>NZ_JAWVNQ010000001.1:0-1517242 GCF_046591715.1 Neobacillus niacini
TTTATATGCGAAACTCGTTTTTACAACTTCTTCTGAAATTATCTAGTTTTGAGGGAATGAATTTTTTTCAAAAACCTCTTGAAAAATATCGAAAAGACAGTATAATAAAGATTGTCTTTGAGAAAAGTAGTCTGGTAATAATGGCGAGAAGGTCACACCCGTTCCCATACCGAACACGGAAGTTAAGCTTCTCAGCGCCGATGGTAGTTGGAACGAAAGTTCCTGTGAGAGTAGGACGTTGCCAGGCTGCATTAAATAATATTATTCCGCAGTAGCTCAGTGGTAGAGCTATCGGCTGTTAACCGATCGGTCGTAGGTTCGAGTCCTACCTGCGGAGCCATTCTTTATGGAGAGCTGTCCGAGTGGCCGAAGGAGCACGATTGGAAATCGTGTAGGCGGGTAACCCTGTCTCAAGGGTTCAAATCCCTTGCTCTCCGCCATAAAAACACTATCAATTCTTATAAGGCCCCTTGGTCAAGTGGTTAAGACACCTCCCTTTCACGGAGGTAACACGGGTTCGAATCCCGTAGGGGTCACCAGTCTTATGCCGCAGCATTGAAAATAACATATCTTAATTATGGAGGATTAGCTCAGCTGGGAGAGCATCTGCCTTACAAGCAGAGGGTCGGCGGTTCGATCCCGTCATCCTCCACCAAAGTTTTTTCGTGATAGCGAAAATAACTTTCCATTAATATTCTTATTGTCGCGGGGTGGAGCAGTCCGGTAGCTCGTCGGGCTCATAACCCGAAGGTCGCAGGTTCAAATCCTGTCCCCGCAATTGGTCTGGTAGTTCAGTTGGTTAGAATGCCTGCCTGTCACGCAGGAGGTCGCGGGTTCGAGTCCCGTCCAGACCGCCATTTTCTTTTTGAAATAGGCTTTATAGTGTGGCTCAGTAGCTCAGTCGGTAGAGCAAAGGACTGAAAATCCTTGTGTCGGCGGTTCGATTCCGTCCTGAGCCACCATTTTTATTCTATTGATTATATGCTTGCCGGTTTAGCTCAATTGGTAGAGCAACTGACTTGTAATCAGTAGGTTGGGGGTTCAAGTCCTCTAGCCGGCACCATTTGGTTTTTGACATCATAATATGTGGAGGGGTAGCGAAGTGGCTAAACGCGGCGGACTGTAAATCCGCTCCCTCCGGGTTCGGCGGTTCGAATCCGTCCCCCTCCACCAAGTTATTTTCGGTAGAAAATAACCAATGACTTCACTTTAACATTAGTAAATTAACTTTATAGGGGTATAGTTTAAAGGTAGAACGAAGGTCTCCAAAACCTTTGGTGTGGGTTCAATTCCTACTACCCCTGCCAATTAATTCAATTGTGGCGATTGTGGCGAAGTGGTTAACGCACCTGATTGTGGTTCAGGCATTCGTGGGTTCGATTCCCATCAGTCGCCCCATAAGACCATTTTATTAGAAAATATATTTTTATCATTGGGCTATAGCCAAGCGGTAAGGCATCGCACTTTGACTGCGACATGCGTTGGTTCAAATCCAGCTAGCCCAGCCAATTTGCGGAAGTAGTTCAGTGGTAGAACACCACCTTGCCAAGGTGGGGGTCGCGGGTTCGAATCCCGTCTTCCGCTCCATCTTATGGCGGCATAGCCAAGTGGTAAGGCAGAGGTCTGCAAAACCTTTACCACCGGTTCGAATCCGGTTGCCGCCTTAATGTATTGTATTTATTTTTAATAGCGCATTTTATTGCGCCGGGGTGGCGGAACTGGCAGACGCACAGGACTTAAAATCCTGCGGTAGGTGACTACCGTACCGGTTCGATTCCGGTCCTCGGCATTACCTTTACAAAATTAAATTATGCCGGTGTGGCGGAATTGGCAGACGCGCACGACTCAAAATCGTGTTCCTCTGGAGTGTCGGTTCGACCCCGACCACCGGTATCTAAAAACTCACAAATGATCTTTATCATTTGTGAGTTTTTTTGTTATATATGGGATGGCAGTGCAGGGAAAAAGTATAATTTTTTAGTAAAATCTACTTGTATATTGTGGTCAGAAACAACTGGAATAAAAATACAAGTTGACAGGTTTCGACAAGATACTGTAGTATATTAGTATAATTTAATAAGACCTCACTTTTTTATCAGTGAGGTAGAGGCGCGATATTTAACAGTCTTTAGTGGAGCTTGAGAAGCAATGATGCTAAGGAGAAGGAAATGTCGCCGAAGTGTGTAATGTTCTCAAGTCATTACATGCTGGGTCTGCAGTTAAGAGCTGCAGGACTGTCTCAGTAAACTCTCCGGTTTATTGAGTTGTGCTATCTCATTTGGGATAAAAAGAGGGGACTTTAGGGAACTATGCATATTGCGACCTGAGTTGATCTCAGGTCGTTTTTTGTTTTAGTTAACAAAAAATCAAGGGGGAGAGTTATCATGAAAAACAAGTTTACCATTTTTATAGTTATGTTGATTTCAGCTGTACTTTTATTAGCAGGATGTGGTACCGATGGTGGTACTGCTAAAGGATCATCAGAAGATAATACATTTAAGGTTGGTTTAGAAGCCGGATATGCTCCATTTAACTGGACGCAAAATGATGATGCCAACGGTGCTGTTAAAATTGGCGGCTCTAAAGAAAATGCAGGCGGTTATGATGTGGAAATTGCAAAAAAAGTAGCTGAAGGTTTAGGAAAAGAATTAGTGATTGTCAAAACAGAGTGGGACGGCCTTGTTCCAGCTTTAACATCTGGAAAAATTGATGCCATTATCGCTGGTATGTCACCTACATCAGAACGTAAAAAAACAATCGACTTTACAGATAACTACTACACATCTAATTTAGTGATGGTTGTGAAAAAAGGCAGCAAGTATGAAGATGCTACATCTATTCAAGATTTTAAAGGTGCTAAAGTTACAGCTCAATTAAATACCTTCCACTATTCAGTAATCGATCAAATTGAAGGTGTTGACAAGAAAACAGCGATGGACAATTTCCCAGCAATGAGAGTTGCGCTTGAATCAGGGATGATTGACGGATATGTTTCTGAACGTCCAGAGGGAGTTAGTGCATCGGCTGCAAATGAAAACTATGTAATGGTTGAATTTGAAGAAGGGTTTAAAACATCAGCCGATGATACAGCAATCGCTGTCGGCCTTGAAAAGGGCAGTGGCTTAACGGATAAAATCAATGAAATTTTATCTGGTATTTCAGAGGAAGACCGCACCAATATTATGGATAATGCTATTAAGAATCAACCAGCAGCAAACTAATCAAAGAACCGGCTGTATTGTATTATACAGTCGGTTTTATACGGTAAAGGAGGGTAAATGATGAGTCTTGAGTGGGTTATTAATATAATTGCAGAAAACTGGCCAATGTTCCTTCGTGGAGCTGGTTTAACACTATTGATTTCTCTTATTGGGACGATTATTGGGGCAATCATTGGATTAGCTGCAGGGGTAATCCGAACGATCCCAATGCCTGAACGTGGGGCTAAAAAAGTTTTGTTAAATGTGATTAACGCAATTCTATCAATCTATATTGAATTCTTCCGTGGAACACCGATGATTGTACAAGCAATGGTAATTTATTATGGTTCTGCGCTAGCATTTGGTATCGATATGAATGTCTTCGCTGCAGCGATTATTGTTGTATCGATTAATACGGGAGCCTATATGGCTGAAATTGTCCGTGGTGGGATTGTTTCGGTCGATAAAGGACAGTTCGAAGCAGCTCATGCTATTGGAATGACTCATTTCCAAACGATGTGGAATGTAGTATTGCCACAGGTTATCCGAAATATTCTACCCGCAACAGGAAATCAATTCGTTATAAATATTAAAGATACGTCCGTACTGAATGTAATTTCCGTTACAGAGTTATATTTCGTTACGAAATCAATATCAGGTAATAATTTTAGATATTTTGAATCATTTTTCGTTGCCTGTATGATTTATTTTGTGATGACCTTTATTGTTACTAGAATATTGCTATACATTGAAAAGAGATTAGAAGGCGCTGACAATTATACGATGGTCGGAAATGATTCACAAGTGAACCAGAAATAAGTAGAGAAGGAGGAGAGAGAGAATGGAAAAGATTATTGATATTCAACATTTAAACAAATCCTTTGGAACGCATGAAGTATTAAAAGATATTAATTTTTCGGTGAACAAAGGAGAAGTAGTCTCCATTATCGGATCCTCAGGATCTGGTAAATCAACTCTTCTTCGTTGTATTAACTTGCTAGAAAAACCAAGCGGCGGGCAAATTATCTATCATGGTGAAAATATTTTGGATGACAAGCATGATATAGCCGAATATCGGAAGCATTTAGGCATGGTATTCCAACAATTTAACTTATTTAATAACCACAATGTTCTTAATAACTGTGTAGTAGGACAAGTGAAAGTATTAAAACGCTCTAAGGAAGAAGCCGAAAAAGTAGCAATGAAATACTTGAAGGTTGTTGGTATGGATAAATACATTAATGCAAAGCCAAAGCAGCTATCTGGCGGCCAAAAGCAGCGCGTAGCGATTGCAAGAGCACTTTCAATGGAACCAGATGTGATGTTATTTGATGAACCAACATCGGCACTTGATCCGGAAATGGTAGGTGAAGTTCTAAAAGTAATGAAGGAACTCGCTGAATCTGGCCTTACAATGTTGATCGTAACCCACGAAATGGAATTTGCAAAAGAAGTATCTGATCGGGTTGTATTTATGGACAAGGGAGTTATTGCAGAAGAAGGAAGTCCAGAGCAGATTTTCAACAATCCAACACATGAGCGCACTAGGGAATTTCTCAAACGTACTTTAAAAGAATCATATTGAGAAGTCAGTTAATAGTATTCCATCGTACCTGGTAGTTACCAGTAAATCTAACTAAGAAAGGGCTTATTAAGCCCTTTTTTTCGTGGGAATAAATTAATTTTTGTAAACTAGGAGCTCGTCCTATACAAAAATAACTTGTCCACATATCTTGATACCTAATGAAGAAATACTTTATTAGGAAAGTAGGTTGAAAGAATAGTGGGGAAAAAAAAGAAGAAACATAAAAAGCTTGTTTTTGATTATATTGTCATTGGTGCCGGAACAGCAGGCGGGGTTATCGCTAAGAAATTAACAGATGACAGTAATTCATCCGTACTTGTACTAGAGCCAGGAATCAATAGTACAGAACAGTTAAGCAGTGCGAGTGTTTTAACTGCCATTAATTTGCACAGTGATAATAAGTTTGCCTTCAACCTTGCATCGAAATTAGAGACCTCACTGCAAAGGCAGCTAATTACTGTCAATGGAAGGGTCATTGGCGGGAGTTCAGAAGTGAATGAAATGTATGCAGTTCGTGGGAGTGAGCAATTGTATAATGAATGGGCAGCTCAAACTGGTGAACCCCAATGGAGCTATGACCAAATCCGATCCCTGTTCATCGAAAACGAAACCTATACTGGACAGCCGCATGATTCGAATGAAAGGGGAACAGAGGGCCCGATATTTGTCAGACAGCAGCAGATTCCTCCCAATGGACTTATCCAGACGCTGGCAAATGCAACAGCTGATGTATTGGACATTGACATTGTTGAAGACTATAACACAGGAGTACGAGACTGTACTTTTTATCAATCCCAATTTACCCAGAAGGAGGAAGGTAACACAATTACCCGATCCTCAACCGCAACAGGATATCTAAATGAGAGTATTGTAACTCAGGGCAATGAGTTTAATCCTGATGAATTTGGGGTTGGTAAAAGAAGGTTGGCTATTTTTGCCAAAACAACGGTAAATAAAATCCTATTTAAGAAAAACAAAGGCAGCATGATTGCCATCGGTGCTGAATTTGTCAGGGACGGTGTTTCTCAAAAAGCGTTTGCTCGGAAAGGAGTAATCGTTTCGGCAGGATTTTTCTCCTCTGTCATCCTGCAACGGTCAGGGATTGGCAAATCCAGTGATTTGATTAATGCGGGAATTACACCATTAATTGAAAATCCAAATGTGGGATATAATTTGCAAACTCATTTGTTTGCAGGTCTTGGAGTCAAGGTAGATACATCCGAGATACTTCCAGTAATAGGAGCCGACATTAATCAACCGATTATCTTAGGTGCTTTTATTGCTGAACATAAGGATAGTATAATCGAGAGCCGCCGCCTTCAAATACTAGGAGCTCCTGCACCTCTGTTTATTCCTGCTTCAGATGTAGCAAGTAATGGGTGGGAATTAGATATAGAAAATAAAGACATTAATATTATGAGTTTTGGTCTGATCGACTTAAATCCAAAAAGCAGAGGCAGCATTATGGCCACCCATAGTGATCCTGAAGCACTTCCATCATTTTTCTTCAATCCATTGCAGATAGGTACGAATGATCTCGAATACATGGTCGATCAATATATTAATATGTACAAAATTATTGAAGAGGCTAGAAACAATAACAGTGCTATACATCAAGTGGTCTACCCTCCTGAGGAAATCTTTACGAATCCGGATGAGGAAGAAAAAAGAAGAAGACTTAGGGACTTCGTCCGAGGATCTTATTCGAATTTCTTCCATTATGGCGGACAATGTAAGATGGGATGCAGCATTCAAGATGGAGTGGTCAATGGACAGCTGGATGTTTTTGGTACAATCAATCTTAAAGTAGCTGATTTATCCATTGCGCCTGTTTTACCTGATGGCAACACATCCCAAGCTGCCCAAATGATTGGATTAAACGCAGTACGTTTTATTCAAAATAATCCTAATCTTGTCATGTGTAATGAAGATGATTTTTACGAAGATGATTTTGAGGACGAATCAGAAGATTGATAGTTTGCAATTTCTAAGGGGGCACATTTTAGTATGGCCCTTTTACCTATTAATGGCCAGTATTTTCATCATCTTTTGTAGTAATCAAGAATCTTGTACAGATGAGCCAGTGCAATCACTCCAATCATAATAGAGTGGTCTCCTTGACATCTTATTGAAAAAGGCATATGGTTAACTTCAATAATAGTTATCCATGGTAACTATTTTTTGAGGAGGAGGAGAAAGATGTGGAAGGTTTTTTTCAGCGTTATTTAAGTCTCTATCGACCACTTATATCGAGGTTGAACGATCTAATGAGTACGTATGAGCTTTCATATTCTCTATGGCAGGTTATTTTCTATATAAAAAACAATGGTCCTTCGACACTTATAGAGATTGCCAACCAATATAATGTAGAAAAACCAACCATTACTAGGAGAGTTCAACGGCTAGAAGATCTCCAAATCGTGAAGCAAATTCCTAGTACGAATAAGCGGGAAAAAGTCATTCAGTTAACTGAATTAGGAGATGAGATTTACCAAGTATGCAGAATAAAAATTACGGAATTAGAAAATAGTGTGATGGAAGGTATTGCTAAAGAAGATCAGATGATTACGTTTCATACGCTTCCTAAAATACAGGAAAATATTATGAAAGGTGATGGAAGCAAAAGTGAGTAAACCAAAATTATGGACAAAGGATTTTGTCATTGTGTCCGGCGTGAATTTTTTGTTAACGTTAGTCTTTTATTTATTAATCGTGATTATCGGTGTTTATGCAGTAGATGAATATCATGCTTCTACGAGCCAGGCTGGGCTTGCTACGGGTATTTTTATTGTAGGGGCATTAATTGGACGACTGTTTATTGGCCGCAGTATAGATGTAATTGGCCGAAAAAGAACATTGTTTATTGGATTAATTCTTTTTATATTTACAACAGCTTTATATTTTATCCATCTGGGTATCACCTTCTTGCTTATTACCCGTTTTTTACATGGGATAACATTGGGCATCGCAAGCACAGCAACTGGAACGATTGTAGCTCAGATTATCCCGAAAAGACGAAAAGGAGAAGGCATTGGTTATTATAGTATGAGTTCGACATTAGCTACCGCAATCGGACCTTTCATTGGTCTATATATGATCCAGCTAACCAGCATTCAAATTATTTTTAGTCTCTGTCTTGCTTTAGGTATTACCAGCTTGATTACGGCATTCTTTGTGAATGTACCAACAGTGGAAGGTTCCTTAAAGATAACGGATAGTAAAGGCGTTAAACTCTCGCAGCTCATTGAGCCAAGGGCAGTTCCCATTGCATTTATTACTTTAATTATAGGTTTCTGTTACTCTAGTGTTCTATCCTTTATTAATTTCTATGCGATTGAAGTTGACCTAGTCAGTGCAGCAAGTTTCTTCTTTCTTGTGTATTCGATAGCTGTATTGATTTCCCGCCCATTCACTGGCCGTTTAATGGATGTGAAAGGTGCAAACTATGTGATGTACCCTGCATTTGTTTTGTTTACAGCTGGAATGCTGCTTTTAGGTTCGGCACATAGCAGCACTACGTTGTTAGCATCGGGAATCTTGATTGGACTTGGATTTGGGAATATGCAGTCATGCACGCAGGCAATTGCTGTAAAACTTACGCCTTCTCATCGCATGGGACTGGCAACCTCGACTTTCTTTATATTTCTCGACGCAGGTCTTGGATTCGGTCCCTATTTACTTGGATTTTTCCTCCCATTTACGGACTATAGTACACTTTATATGATTCTAGGAGTTTTAGTGTTGGTTACTTCTGGCTTATACTTTTTACTGCATGGAAAGAAGGATAGGGCTGGCATTAATGCAATAACTTCATGATAAATTAGAAGGGACATCTTTTATTAGAGATGTTCCTTGTTTTTTAGAGGAAATAAAAGTAAATTGTCGAATAATGTATAAGGAAATATTTATAATAATGACATTTGAGTTAAGGGGGGAGTACATTTATGATCCCAAAAATAGATTCCGTTTCAAACACTGTGATAATTGAAAAAGACGTGGAATCTATCTTCGATTGGTTCGACCAGCATAAACAAACATTCTATACACTTGGCTGGTCCTATCTTAGAAATCGGCAGCAAATGGAAGAACTTTTTTACCAGTCTATTCTAAGGGTTCACAAGGAATTATCTCGATTTAAAAGCCAAACTTCATTTGAAACATGGGTGACATCCATTTTCATACATATCTGCAGGGAGCTAGCTGAAAGTGGAAATGTACAAGCTTCAGAGGAAAGTAACCCACAGCGGGAACTATTTGACGCACTTGACCAATTGAAAGATTATGAGAAAGATGCCATGGTCCTTAACCTTATAAAAGGAATTTCTCAGGAGGAAGGTGCACAGCTGCTCAAAGTTTCACTAGAAGAGATGAAAGAGCTTTTGTTTGCCGGTATCCAATCTCTTAAAACTAAAATGGGGTACGAATCACACTTTAATGGCTGTAAGGAGTATCATAAATATTATATTGACTATTTAGAAAGAACCCTAGAGCGGCCGAAAAAGATTGATTTCGAGAAACATATATACCATTGCCCTGATTGTCAGGAAGATTTGGCTGGATTTCAAAGTGTCATGTTAATGATGTTAACGCTTGTTGATAGAATGGAAGATTTAAAAGTACCATTTGATTTTATGGATAATATCAGAGAGAGAATAACAGAAAAGGAAAAGAATAGGCAGCAGAGGAATAAGAAACGTATTAGGAATGGACTTATCTTTGCGGGTATTTTCGCAATATTATTTGGATTAGAATACTTTAGTAAGGCTTTTTCAAACCCTTACTTTACGTGGACAGAAAAAGATCAGGAATTGCGTGCCTTTCTTCAGCAGGACCTAGGGGAAATCCTCAATTTGGAAGCAGAGAGCGGCGGAGTGAAGATTAGGATCAAGAGCGTAATTGCGGATGATGTTCAGACGCTTGTTTTTTACGAAATAGAAGATACAGAAGAAAACGATCAATATGTCTTGGATGCTTATGATGGGGTTTTTGTGGAGAATGATTATGAGATCATGAACACTACAGTCTATCGAATGTACTATCCTCCTGACCTTGAAGCTGCTGTAAATAACGAAGAAAAGAACGTATATCAAGGGAAGATAAGTCTGCAGCCACTTACAAATGAGAACGCGACAATCAAACTGAATATCACAAGACTTCATAAATTGATCCGTGAACCTTCTGACCAGAATGGTTTTGTGGCTTACGGCGGCATTGAAACTGAAACAGGGGAGTGGAAGTTTGAGATTCCTGTAACAAAACAGCCTTCCGTTAGTTACGCATTGGATGGAGAAACAAATGTCGAGGGAGTCCCAATTCGATTTGATAAACTAACACTTGCTCCAACTGCGACGATTTTCCAATATGGTATTAATATGGAACAGCGAGAGAAGCGATTAGACGGTATTAATTTTAATCATCTGGAAATAAATGACAAAAAAGTGAAAGCTGATCGCTTTAGCAGTTCTTATATTGAAACTACATATGATGAAAATTGGATTCCTATGCAGACACACTTTGAGCCACTTTACGGAGAAAAGCCAAAAGAGCTCAACGTCCAATTTGAATCGGTTCATTTTACTATTGATGAACCAAAAACTATTGTATTGGATACTGCCAAGGAATATCCTCAAACCTTTGAATATGCAGGCAATATAATCTCTATCGAAAAGGTGGAATTGGGACAGCCGTCAAAAATGGTTATAAGTAATCGTGAAAATCGATCATATGAGTCACTTAATTTCCAAGTTGTAGGTGAGAATGAAAAAAGGATTATGGCAATGGAGATGGATTCACAAGGAGTGATCGTAGATAAAAATGGGGCAGTATATAATATGAATGAGCCTATTTCATATGGAGAAATTGAGCAGCCTCGTCATTTCATTACAGTTATTAGCACAGAACTACACCCTGATACACCTGGAGAAAAAGTAATTCCTAAAAGGCTGGAGATTTATGGATATAATGCAATGAACTATTTGGATGATGTTGTGAAGATTTCGTTACAATAGCGGCAGCGTCGATACCAATTTATTTTGCAATTAGATATCATTGTGTCAATATGAAATTTGATCATTACTATCATTTACTCGGAGGATTTGTATGCCACTATTAATCATTAGAGGAGTTTCTGTAGACCAGGTAAAATTAATTAGTTCTACTTTAGTACAAGAATTGGCAGATTTATGTGAATGTGGGACAGACAATTTTACCTTAGAAATTGTCCAGTCAACGTATGTGTTTGCAGGCGAGGAAGTCCAAGGATACCCATTGATTGAAGTTAAATGGTTCGAACGAGGTCAAGAGATGCAAGACCAATTTGCCGCGATAATAACCAGACATATTCATTCACTTGGAATTCCAGATGTAGAAGTCGCCTTCAGCACATTCCTTGAGTCCGCTTATTATCTAAACGGGCATAGTTTTGCCTCTATGTGACGATAAAGCATATCTAAAAGCGCCTGGCACCATCCTTTATATTAGGAGGTGATAGGCGCATTTTTTTGGATAAATATCTGAACAGGGATGGAAAAATTAAATTACGGTACTTATTCTGTAACACTGACATATAATCTAACAAAAAGGCACAATTTTTGTTGAATGATTTTTTTCGACAAAAAATGCAAAATTCGCTTGACGAGAGCGAAAAAACTTTGTATTATAATAAACGTGTTTAAGTTCTTTATTTAATGTCTATAATTACTTTTGTGCGGGTGTAGTTTAATGGTAAAACCTCAGCCTTCCAAGCTGATGTCGTGAGTTCGATTCTCATCACCCGCTCCATACATATTACCAAACGCAGTGTATCGTTACTAGAGAACGATGCATTGCGTTTTTTATATTTTGCTCCATTTAAAGGAAGCGGTGTTAATCGTGTCCTGCTATGTAGTAATTAGCATCACCGCCATGAATTTGTGTGAACATCTTCATTAATGAATCTGTCAGCCTTTCAGCACTATTCATCGCTATAGAAGGCTGTAAATAGATGATCTGCATCGCATTTTTAGTTGTTTGCGTTACCGGCGCTCTATTGGAATCTACAAAAGGACTGCCAAATGGTCCATGCTGATCACATGAAACAATCAGGTTTTCTAAAGAATTCATCCGGCCATTCAGGCCAACGTATTCATCTCCTGTCTTCGCTTTTTCAATTGTGATAGGTCCCTCTAATTTGTCAGAATCATAAATACCAATCGGCACCTGATATTGAAGAGAGAAGAAGTTATTGATATCAATGGCACTTTGGACCGTGGTCAGATAATTCTGTTTCTGGACTCTGCGATATAGAGCCTCTGCAGAATGGCGATAGCGGTTAGGATCCTTGCTAAACATCTTAAAAATAGTGCGCCATTCTTTAATACCTGGCAGCTCTATTAGATTCTTATTTTCTAAGTCAAAGTAAATTGATTCTTGAAAAAGCTGCAGTCTTCCTTTTACCATTTGTGGGGAATCTCCGACAGTAATGTCTTGATATTCAATGACTCCAAGCTTAAAATTAGGAACCTTGCTGATTATTTCTTCGGAAACCTGAATTTCCAATGATTCCACCTCCAAAATTTAATAAAAATAGTTTATCATAATGAGATGTGTATCGTTAAATTAACGGCTTACTATAGATATTCTTTAAGAAGGGAGGTATCACCATGAATGTTGATCAATTGAAGGAGGAAATCATTGCATACAGTAGAAGTATTGGCATTGATAAAATCGGATTTACCACATCTGACCCATTTACAGAGTTGAAAAATAGATTGATCCGCCAGCAGGAGCTCAAGTTTCAATCAGGCTTTGAAGAGCCTGATATTGAGAAACGGGTGACACCAGCACTATTGCTGCCAGAACCGCGGTCAATTATATCCATCGCTCTCGCCTATCCTTCAAAAATGAAAGTTCGGGTTGAAGGGAAAAAAGGCGGGCGGCGAGGGTTCTTTTCCCGTGCATCATGGGGATTAGACTATCATCATATTTTGAGAGATCGTTTAAAAAAGCTAGAGGAATTTATTCTGGCGAAGGTTCCAGATGCTCGGTTAAAATCCATGGTTGATACCGGTGAGCTTTCAGATCGTGCTGTTGCAGTAAGAGCAGGAATTGGCTGGAGCGGTAAAAACTGTGCTGTCATGACGCCAGAGTATGGCTCCTACGTCTATCTAGGCGAAATGATTACCAGCATTCCTTTTCTTCCTGATACTCCGATGGAGGATCAATGCGGCACCTGTACAGCTTGTATTGAAGCATGTCCGACCGGTGCATTGGTTCAGGGCGGACAAATTAATGCTCAGCGCTGTATTGCCTATTTAACACAGACAAAAGCTGTGATCCCTGAAGAATTTAGAGATAAGATAGGCAACCGGGTCTATGGCTGTGATTCCTGCCAAACGTCCTGCCCAGTCAATAAAGGGAAGGACTTTCACTTCCATGAGGAAATGGAGGCAGACCCCGAAATAGCCAAACCATTATTAAGACCAATGTTGAAAATGAGCAATCGTGAATTTAAGAACAAATTTGGTTCTGTAGCGGGATCATGGAGAGGCAAAAAGCCGATTCAGCGCAATGCCATTATCGCTCTGGCCCATTTCAAGGACGAAAGTGCAGTCCCTGATTTACTAGCTGTGTTAGAAAATGAAACAAGCAGTGTTCTTAAGGAAACGGCAGCCTGGGCGCTAGGGAAAATTGGCAGCCTAGAAGCAATAGGAGCACTAGAAAAGGCAGCTGCAAAAGAAGATGACTTTGAAGTGAAGCGTGAAATTGAAAAAAGTCTGCTAAAACTAAAGAACTAACTTGAGCGGGGACATTCTGTCTTTGCTCATTTTTTTTGATTAAAATTCCCTTCTGTACATATGTATGAAACAGAAGGGGGAGATGAAGTTGAATCAATCACTCCAAGAATTGTTTGAAGAACGAACCGAACAATTTGTTTCAAAAAGTAGGAGGCACTCAGGCAACTATGAAAAGGCCGAAACGAAACTAGATTCACTTGCCAAGCGTTCCGCTGAAATCGTAAAGGTAAAGGCACGGGGGAACATCCTTAAGCAATCTTCTGATGGGGATTTTCAAACTACTATTTATCAGGTTCATTATCAATACTTGATCAAACAAAAAGGAGCGCTCTATCAAGAAGAAGAAGTCGAAGAAAGAATGTGTAAGTTTTTTAAAAATGATTTAATTTTGGATAAAGAAATTAATCCTTATGCGAAGCTGGCTGAATTGGAAATCACAGCAGGAGATGAGCAGGAGGAAAGGATTAGTTATCAGTATAATCGTTTAAAAGCTGTTCAATATGCAGAGCGTTGGTGGAATAGCTACAATCCTGCCTATAAAACCTTTGAGAACAACTGTACGAATTATATCTCGCAATGTCTTCATGCTGGCGGTGCACCGATGAGAGGGTATCCGAACAGGGGAACAGGCTGGTGGCTCCGAAATAATAATTGGAGTTACAGTTGGACAGTTGCCCATTCATTACGGCTGTATTTGGCAAATTCGAAGAGCGGCCTGCGGGCAAAAGAAGTCAAGAATCCCGATCAATTGTTATTGGGCGATGTGATCTGCTACGATTTCGAGGGGGACGGAAGATATAACCATAATACGATTGTCACTGCTAAGGATGCCTATGGAATGCCTCTTGTTAATGCGAATACCTATAACAGCAGAATGAGATACTGGGCCTACGAAGATTCATCCGCTTATACACCAAATATTAAATATAAGTTTTTCACGATTTTGGATGGGTAAGAAAATTTGTTTGGCTGGCAGAAAATGATATAATGTAAAAAGAGTTTTTTTATGAGGTGAGCTTATTGGCAATACATGTCGTACTATATCAGCCGCAAATACCATCAAACACAGGAAATATCGCTAGAACTTGTGCTGGAACCGATACATCCTTACATTTGATCCGCCCATTAGGATTTTCTACAGATGATAAAATGCTGAAGAGAGCTGGATTGGATTATTGGGAGTTTGTAAACATTGTTTATTATGATTCTCTTGATGATTTTTATAAAAAGAATGAAGGCGGGGAGTTTTTCTATATCACGAAGTTTGGGGAAAAGCCCTATAGTTCTTTCGATTATAGTAATCCTGATAAAGATTATTTTTTCATTTTTGGCCGCGAAACGACGGGTCTGCCTAAAGATGTGATTGAAAATAATAAGGATGTCAGCCTGAGAATTCCCATGAATGACAATATCCGTTCCTTGAATTTATCCAATACTGCGGCGATTCTCATTTATGAAGCCTTAAGGCAGCAAGACTATCGTCAACTAAAATAAGACTAGAAGAGGCCGGCATAGGCCTCTTTTTGTTAATAACAGAAAGGAAGTATCATTATGAATGAAGCTATTACTACAATATTAAATCATCGATCAATCCGTCATTTTGAGGACAAGCAGTTAAGTAATGAGCAAATAAAAACAATAGTTGCTTGTGCACAAGCCGCGTCTACCTCAAGTTTTATTCAAGCGTATTCCATTATAGGAATTAAGGATAAGGAAAAAAAACGGAAGCTTGCAGTGTTAGCAGGAAACCAAGAATATGTTGCGGAGAATGGACATCTCTTTGTGTTTTGTGCGGATTTAAATAGACATGACTATATAGGAAATTTAGAAGGGAAGGATGTCACCACTTCAATTGAAAGCACAGAGAAATTTATGGTGGCACTAATTGATGCATCATTGGCAGCTCAAAATGCAGCTATTGCTGCGGAATCAATGGGTCTCGGCATTTGTTACATAGGGGGAATTCGGAATAACCTTGAAGGAGTAAAAGAGTTATTAAAAACACCGGAGAGGGTTATCCCGCTTTTTGGCATGACGGTCGGTTATCCAAGTAAGATAAATGATAAAAAGCCAAGACTGCCATTTGAGCATATCTATCATGAAGAAGAATATGAACAGGATAAAGAAGTCTATTTGTGTCAGTTACAAGACTACAATCAAGTAATTTCCAATTATTATGAAGAGAGGACTAACGGGAAAAGAAAGGATACCTGGACTGAGCAAATGGCAAACATGCTGGAAAAACAAACACGAATGTATATGAAGGAATTTGTTCAAAAAAATAAAATGAATTTAAGATGAGATGTATAGGTTCTTTTACAAAGAAGTGTACAGGTTCTACACAAAAGCGTACAGGTTCTACAGAGAAGCGTACAGGTTCAACAGAGAAGTGTACAGGTTCTACACAAAAGCGTACAGGTTCTACACAAAAGTGTACAGTTCCTACAAAAAACCATACAGCTTCTACAAAAGACCATATTGTTCCTACAATTAATAAAGGCTGCCCTCATGGCAGCCTATTTTAATTTAAAACATTATTTACTGGATCCTGGCTTATCATTATAACCTGCAGTAAAGATAGCAGCTAGAAATGCAACCATAACTAAAATAACTAGGAATGTTCCCATGCTTATGTAAAGCCTCCTTATTTTTAAGATATTTCTTAGCTTAGACACATATACATTTATTATAGCCTATCTTAAAAAAATGAAAAGAGCAATATTCCAATCTTTTCTTAAAACAAAAAAGATAGGAAGGAATACTTCATCGTTACGCATGTTCAAGTTATTTGGTGCATAGAGTATATTAATCGTCTCTGATAACGCTACAGGGGGAGGGCCTTATGGATATCCTAAAAAAAATTGAGATGTTCCGAGAAGAAGAGGAAAAGCTACGTTGGGAAGGGTCATTTGGAGATTACTTACAGTTGTTAAAAGAGAAGCCATGGGTAGCACAATCTGCACATTCACGAGTATATAATATGATCAAAGACGCTGGTATTGAGGAAGTCAAAGGGACTAAGAATTACAATTTCTTTGGTAATCAATTATTTGGGTTAGAAGAGTCATTGGAAAGGCTGGTTGAGGAATACTTCCATCCTGCTGCTAAAAGGCTTGATGTAAGAAAACGGATTTTGTTGCTGATGGGTCCGGTAAGCGGCGGTAAGTCTACACTAGTAACCATGCTAAAGCGTGGATTAGAGGCCTATTCCCATACGGATAGAGGCTCTGTATTTGCTATTAAAGGCTGCCCAATGCATGAAGACCCGCTTCATTTAATTCCTCATCATTTACGCCGGGATTTTTATGAAGAATATGGTATTCGTATTGAAGGAAATCTTTCACCATTAAATATGATGCGCCTTGAGCAGGAATACGGTGGAAGAATCGAAGATGTGTTAGTAGAAAGAATCTTTTTCTCAGAGGATAAACGGACTGGAATCGGAACCTTTAGCCCATCTGATCCAAAATCACAGGATATTGCAGATTTAACAGGCAGTATTGACTTTTCTACTATTGCCGAATTTGGCTCAGAATCCGATCCGCGGGCCTACCGCTTTGATGGTGAACTGAACAAGGCGAATCGCGGAATGATGGAATTCCAGGAAATGTTGAAGTGTGATGAAAAGTTCTTATGGCACCTGCTTTCTTTAACACAAGAAGGAAACTTTAAGGCAGGAAGGTTTGCTTTAATCTCTGCAGATGAGCTTATTGTTGCTCATACAAACGAAACCGAATATCGTTCATTTATCTCAAACAAGAAAAATGAAGCCTTGCATTCCAGGATTATCGTTATGCCAATTCCATATAATTTAAAAGTTTCACAAGAAGAAAGAATCTATGAAAAGATGATTAGTGAAAGTGATGTTTCGGATGTGCATATCGCACCGCATACGTTACGGGTTGCTGCGATGTTTACGATATTAACCCGCCTGAAGGAACCGAAAAAGGGTGATATTGATTTAGTAAAGAAAATGCGTCTGTACGATGGAGAAAATGTGGAGGGCTTTAATGCGGTTGATGTAAGTGAACTAAAGAAAGAATATCCAGATGAAGGTATGAGCGGTATTGATCCGCGTTATGTCATTAACCGGATATCATCAACGATCATCCGTAAAGAAGTACCATCTATTAATGCTTTAGATGTATTAAGATCATTAAAAGACGGGCTGGATCAACATCCTTCTATCACAGCAGAACTCCGTGAGCGCTATATGAATTACATTTCTGTTGCACGGAAAGAGTATGATAATATTGCCAAGAATGAAGTTCAAAAAGCATTTGTCTATTCTTATGAAGAGTCTGCTAAGACATTAATGGATAATTACCTTGATAATGTCGAGGCTTACTGCAACAAAGCTAAGCTTCGTGATCCGTTAACAGGTGAAGAAATAAACCCGGATGAAAAATTAATGCGTTCCATTGAGGAACAAATAGGTATATCGGAGAACGCCAAAAAAGCATTTAGAGAAGAAATCCTCATTAGAATCTCTGCCTTTGCTAGAAAAGGTAAACGATTTGATTACAACTCACATGATAGACTTCGTGAAGCCATTCAAAAGAAATTATTTGCAGATCTTAAAGATGTTGTTAAGATCACGACTTCTTCCAAAACACCTGATGAGCAGCAGCTAAAGAAAATTAATGATGTTGTTGCTAGATTAATTGATGAACACGGCTATAATTCAACATCCGCAAATGAACTATTGCGATATGTAGGAAGTTTGTTAAACCGGTAATGAGTTAGGAGAGACTGGCGGAAGGAATCTGCCAGTCTGTTTTTTTCAAATGGGTTATTTCTCACCAATTTGGCAAATCGAAAAAGCTCGTCCATTTTTAATGGTGTGAGCCCAATTGTCAAAATAATTTGTAAATTATTTGCTGATTCTGCATAGGATAAAGTAATCAAGATTATCTGCATTTTTACACTCGGGTTATTTTATGATTTATTCCAAAAAAATGTGACTCTAGAAAACAATAAAAATTAACAAGGAGGGGTTTACATTGTCTGACAATAACCATCAATTTGTAATTTCAAGAGAAGATTGGTCCCTCCACCGTAAAGGCCACGATGATCAGCAGCGACATCAAGAAAAAGTCCAGGAGGCAATTAGAAATAATCTTCCCGACTTAATTACAGAAGAAAGCATTATTATGTCCAATGGACGCGATGTGGTAAAAATACCAATTCGTTCATTAGACGAATATAAAATCCGCTACAATTATGATAAAAACAAACACGTGGGCCAAGGTGACGGTGAAAGCCAAGTAGGTGACGTAGTTGCTCGTGACGGGTCAAGTCAGCAAAAAGGTCCTGGAAAAGGGCAAGGCGCTGGGGATCAAGCAGGTGAGGATTACTTTGAAGCAGAAGTTTCACTAATGGAATTAGAGGAAGCTTTGTTTAAGCAGTTAGAGCTGCCAAATCTGAAAAGAAAAGAAGAGCAGGAACATTTAGTAGAAAATATTGAATTCAATGATATTCGCAAAACAGGTCTAATGGGCAACATTGATAAGAAACGTACCATGATGTCAGCATTTAAGAGAAATGCGATGACAGGGAAACCGGCATTCCATCCAATTTATAAAGAGGACCTAAAATTTAAAACTTGGAATGAAGTGATTAAACCAGACTCCAAGGCAGTTGTTATTGCTATGATGGATACAAGCGGGTCGATGGGAATATGGGAGAAGTATATGGCAAGAAGTTTCTTCTTCTGGATGACTCGTTTCTTACGTACCAAATATGAAACAGTTGAAATAGAGTTCATTGCCCATCATACAGAAGCTAAGGTAGTTTCTGAGGAGGATTTCTTCTCAAAAGGGGAAAGCGGGGGAACCATTTGTTCTTCAGCTTACCGAAAGGCATTAGAAATCATTGATGCAAAATACAACCCGCGTAAGTTCAACATTTATCCATTCCACTTTTCTGATGGTGATAATCTAACATCTGATAATGCCCGCTGTGTCAAGCTTGTTGAAGAACTCATGAAGGTTTCCAACATGTTTGGTTATGGAGAAGTAAATCAGTATAATCGTCATTCCACTCTAATGTCAGCCTACAAGAATATAAAAGATGAGCAGTTCCGCTACTATATTCTCAAACAAAAAGCGGATGTATTCCATGCAATGAAAAGCTTTTTTCAAAAAGAAGAAAATAAAATGTATGCGTAATGTAAAAAGGCAGGCTGCCAAAAGCCTGCCTTTTTATGCATTTTTTTTTGGCACTCACGTTTCTTTAATAAAATCTCCAAAGAATTATCCCAATATAAAGGAAAAAATGATAATATTATTCTAATAGCCTGAAAATACAGATTAGTGAGGGAAATATGAACAAAGAAAAGTTATATTCATCAAAGATAATACTTAAAGAATTAATAGAATCTTTGGAAACCAAGATGCCTAATTCTTCAATTAGGACAGAGATGGAATCAGATTTACAAAGAGTTTGTAATGAGCTGGATGATTTAGACGAGGCTATTGATTATAAAAAAATATGTGATGAGATATATGATGGGATTTATATTTCCGATGGGGAAGGAAAAACATTATATGTTAATCAATCTTATAGCAAAATAACTGGCTTGAAAGCGGAACTTGTTTTAAATAAATATGTTAGTGATTTAATGGAAGAAGGCTTTTTTAAAAATGCCATTACCCCTGAAATCATTAGAACCAAAAAACCAATTAATGCCATGGCAGAGATCCGCACCGGGGTGAAAGTATTAATTTCTGGAACCCCTATATTTGATGAGGACGGAAATGTTAAAAAGGTTGTTGTTATCAATCGCGATATGTCCGATTTATTGGAAATGCAAGAAAAGCTTGTTTCCTCACAAAATGAAATTGAACACCTGAGAAATCTGCATATTTCTAATAATTTAATTGGTAATAGTGAAGAAATTCAATCCCTTATTCAAATGATCCATCAAGTAGCGAGTTTGGATGTAACTGTGCTCATAACGGGAGAGACGGGGACTGGGAAAGAAGTTGTTTCTAATGAAATATACATGAATAGCAACAGAAAAGGGAAACCATTTATAAAGGTCAATTGTGCTGCCATTCCAGCAAGTCTCCTAGAAGCAGAATTGTTCGGTTATGAAGCAGGGTCATTTACAGGGGCATCGAGTAAAGGGAAAATCGGGATGTTTGAACTGGCCGATAAAGGTACTTTGCTGCTGGATGAAATTGGAGAAATGCCGCTTGAATTACAATCGAAGCTTCTAAGGATTATACAGGAAAAAGAGGTAATACGTGTTGGTGGAACCAAATCGATTAAATTTGATGTTCGAATTCTCGCCGCTACCAATTGCAATCTATATGATCTTGTAAAAAAGGGGAAATTCAGGGAGGATCTTTATTATAGGTTAAATGTATTTCCAATTAGTATCCCGCCGCTAAGAGATCGTCCGACGGACATTGAAGTACTGACGAAACATTTCTTGAACATTTATAATATAAAGTATAAAAAACAAGTAGAGCTGGATCAAGATGTTTATGAAGTATTTAAACTTTACACTTGGAAAGGTAACATTCGAGAACTGCGAAATATAGTTGAACGAATGGTTATCGTTTCTGAAACAAACAGAAATATTCAAGTTGGTCTAGCAAAGAAACTATTAAATATTCACATTGAGAGCAAAGAAAAACCAAGCATTGAACTTGGCCTTAAAGAAATTGTGGCAAAAGTAGAAAAAGAGACGATTGAAAAAGCATTGGAAGACTATGGAAGTACAAGAAAAGCTGCGGCAGTCTTAAAAATCAGCCAATCATCAGTAGTTAAAAAAGCCCAAAAATTAGGGATTCAGATTAGTGATTAAAAAAGGAATCATAAGTGATTCTTTTTTTAATCACTTGTTATTTGCGCAAATTATCGGAAAATTTGGTTATTGTGGAAAATCCGATGAATAAATTCATCAACTTAATTTTAAGCAGTAGAAAAAAAGCTTTATTTCTGTACATATTAGACTTGGCACAGAAATTGCATATATAAAATCGAAACTTAAAATTATAGAATGTGAGGGAAAATTGATGGAAAAATTGATCATTACTGTAGCACCGACAGGAGCAGCAACAACTCGGGAACATACGCCATATGTACCATTATCGCCAAAAGAGATTGCAGATTCGGTCTATGAATCATGGAAAGCTGGAGCAGCGATTGCCCATATTCATGTTAGGGATCATAAAGGGGATAACACGCTCGAACTTGATACGTATAAAGAGGTCATTGACCGCGTTCAAGACAAATGTGACATCATATTAAACTTAACAACTGCCGGTGGAATAGGGATGGATGATGAAGCTAGATTAAGAGTTTGTGAATTAAATCCTGAGATGGCCACTTTTGATGCGGGAACCATGAACTTTGGTCAAGGTGTTTTTCATAATACTCCTGTGTTTTTGGAACGGTTGGCAGCGATTACAAAGGAACGACAAATTAAGCCGGAAATTGAAATTTTCGATGTAGGAATGATCCATAACACACTAAGAATTGCGAAGAAGGGATTAATTGAAACACCATTACACTTCCAATTTGTACTTGGTATTCATGGTGGAATGCCGGCCACCCCGAAAAACTTAATGTTTTTAATAGATAGTATTCCTGAGGGTTCAACATGGTCAGCTATTGGGGCGAGTAAGGATCAATTAACTATTAATACGATGAGTATTCTATTAGGCGGTCATGTTCGAGTTGGAATGGAAGATAGTGTTTATTACCGTAAAGGGGAATTAGCCACTTCAAACGCACAGTTTGTTAAGAGAATTACAGAATTGTCCGCTGTATTAGGAAGAGAAGTTGCTACGCCTAATGAGGCAAGAAAAATTTTAGGATTAGATAAATTAAAAAGAAATAATCTGCTGACTAGTGTCTCGAATATCCAAAGGTAAACCAAACTGCACAC
This sequence comes from Neobacillus niacini, assembly GCF_046591715.1. Classification (GTDB taxonomy): domain Bacteria; phylum Bacillota; class Bacilli; order Bacillales; family Cytobacillaceae; genus Neobacillus; species Neobacillus niacini_L. The sequence continues at coordinate 22,462 of NZ_JAWVNQ010000001.1, forward strand.
CTTATGTTAAATAACTAGGCTTAAATTACGGAAGAAGAATAGGGGGATTTTTAATGAATATTGCCATAATGGGGGCAGGCTCTTTAGGAACAATCATTGGAGCATTAATGACAGAGGGCGGGGAAAAGGTAGATTTAATTGATATCAATGAAGAACATGTTAATAGGTTGAATCAATCCGGTGCAAAACTGACGGGCTTTATCAATAAAACGATTCCTGTTAATGCAATAACACCAATGAATATAAATAATACATATGATTTGGTTTTTCTATTAACAAAACAGGTTTACAATTATGAATCTTTAAATCAATTAATTCCACATCTTCATGAAAATAGTATTGTTTGTACACTTCAAAATGGAGTCCCTGAAGAATACGTTGCTTCAATTATTGGTGCAAAAAGGACCGTTGGCGGTGTTGTAGGATTTGGAGCCACATGGAAAGGTCCAGGAGAATCTGAACTGACCACAGAATGGGAGACAGTTAAGAAATACGCATTCGATATTGGTGAGGTCGATGGAAGTATAACACCTCGTTTATCCAAAATAAAAGCAGTATTAGAACATGTTGGCTATTGTGAAATTTCTTCTAATATTCTAGGCATTAAATGGTCGAAGGTACTAATGAATGCAACTTTTAGCGGGATGTCAGCGGCACTAGGCTGTACTTTTGAAGAAGTTCTCGATAATCAAAGTGCTATGACTAGTTTGGCTCATATTGCCGATGAAACCATTAAAGTAGCCCGTGCACATGGTATTGAATTAGCCAAGATGCAAGGAAAAGATATGGAGTTTTTGGAACTAAAAGATGGACAAACTGTTGCAGAAAAAATGGATTTTTATGAGGAAGTTTGGGGACCGCATAGAAAGCTGAAAGCAAGTATGCTTCAGGACCTAGAAAAACAGAGAAAATCAGAAATTGATTATATCAATGGTTTTGTTAGTAAAAAGGGGAAAGAAGTTGGTGTGGAAACGCCATACAACAATTTGGTTGTTCAGTTAGTAAAAGAAGCGGAAAATACTAAAAAGGTTCCGGATTTTACAACGAACCTCGTACGATTTGAATCTTTTGCACCTGTATTAAAATAGCATTTTACCAATTTAATAGGAGTGATTACTGTGATCGTAGCATTTTCTATCTGGTTGTTTACAATATTATTTTCAATTGGATTTGGGACATTCCTTTGTTATCGCATTGAAAAATCAGGCGTAAAGCGCTGGGGTGCTTCGGGAAAAATATTTAAATTATAATAGTAAGAGGGGGAAGAACAATGAATTGGTATATAGCCGTTTTTGGCTTTTATATGGTATTTTTGATCTGGACCTGTTTGCAAAGTCTGAAAAATGTTGAATCAATGTCTGACTTTACAACAGGCGGGCATCGGATGGGGCTGTGGATAGGAGTTGGAACCTCTGTTGCAACCTGGGTGAGTGTAGCTTCGGTAATGGGTGTCCCAGGATATCTTTATAGTTCAGGAGTAGCGGCGGTTATCGGCTGGGTAGCAGGTTGGTTCTTCGGAACAGCATTAATTCCGTTAGTTGCCTATAAAGTCAGAAGACCAAAAACACCTGCAAGGACCTTTCCTGAATACGTTCAAATGAGATATGAGCCTTTTAAGAAAAGCAGTCATTTAAGGACACTGGTTGCAGCATTAATGCTGATTGGTTACTTCGTTTTTACACACTTACAAGTTGTAGGTTTCGGGATTGTATTCTCAACCATAACAGGAATAGATTATAAAATTGCTATTTTTGTATTTCTACTCTTTTTACTCTTTACTAGTATTGGTGGATTCTGGTCTGTTGCGGTTACAGATACTGTAAATACAATCTTAATCGTATTAGGGGTAGTTTTGGGAGCAGGTGCTGTGTTAGCAGCAACAGGAGGATTAGAGAATATCTATCACACCCTCTCTACTACTACAAGTCCGACGATTGAGGGTGGAGAAAGTCTAAGCTCAGGTGTTCTTTTATCTCCAGTTGGTACATTTGGTTTGGGTGCACTTTTCTCTATTTTTATCTCTAATTCAATGGGAGCAGCGGTGTCGCCGCACTGGGTAACAAGGATGTTAGCACCAAAAAGTGTCAAAGTAGCAATAATGCAAATGGTGTTATCAGTAGTTGTTTTAATCGCTATTTTCCTTCCATTAATTGTAATTGGATTAGGAGCTAAAACGCTTATTCCTAGTATTCCAGCAGGACAAACTACCGATTATATCATGCCAATCGTAATAATGGAGTATGCACACCCATTAGTTGGTGCTTTAACGTTGGTAGCATTATGTGCTGCGGCTGTTTCAACTGCGAATTCTATGCTTTTGCATTGCGGTACTTCTCTCTATAATGATATTTATAAAAACATCTTTCCTGATAAGAAGATCAGCGAAAATACAGAAAGAAAACAACTTAGATTTTGTATTTTTGCTCTAGGGATTCTAGCCGTGGTAAGTGCAATTAACCCTCCAGTTTTACTAGCAATGGGATTCACTTATGTGTATGGGGGGTTTGGTGCAGCATTCTTTTTTGTCGTATATTTAGGCTTGTATTGGAAGCGTATGAATCGCTTAGGCGCTTACGCAAACATTATCCTTGGTTCTTTCGTTTATGTCATTGCAAAAGTAATGGGTGCGACAAATCCCTTCATTATTGCTTTAGCCGTAGCGTTTGTTGGCGTATTAATTGCCGTTTATGCAACCAAGAAGCCGCCATTGGAAGCCTACGAACCATATTTTGAAAAGGACATTAGTCCTTCAACCCAAAAGGTAATTGCTGCGATTCAAAATAGTGGAATGGATCAGGAGGATTACTCAAAGCCAACAGCTGTTGGGGAATATCAAAATATAACAAAGATGTAAAGTCTAACATGAAAGATATATATAAAATCGACAGGTACAATACCTGTCGATTTTTTTCATACTTATCAATTTTCATTTTTCATAAATGAGGTGATAGTTGGAAATTTTATGTGAAATGTGGTGCCGGAATCTAATTCACTTTCGACTTGAATCAAACCATTCATAGCACGGACTATACTATAAACGACCATCATTCCGAGACCTGTGCCATTCTTCCCTTTAGTTGAATAATAAGGCTCACCAAGTCTTTCAAGCTGCTCGGAGGTCATTCCAATTCCTGTATCCCTGATGCAAATAGTTATATATTCCTTGCTATACTGAGTTTCAACATAAAGATGCCCGCCATTAGGCATTGCCTCTACTGAATTCTTAAGAATATTAATAAAACATTGACGAAATCTTTGTCGATCACCTTTAATAAAACCAATCACAGAAAAGTCAGTGATAATTTCTACCGAATTTTGATTTGCCATTGGAGTTAGGATGTTAATAATTTGCCTAAGTTCATTTTTTACATTTAGTTCCTCAATTGAAACTAAAGATGGTTTAGCAAACGTTAAGTAATCTTCGATGACTCTTTCTGCAGAAATAAGTTCGTCTTTGACGATTGAAAGGTATTCTTTACGTTTATGTCTAGGGAGGTAGTCATCATTGAGTAACTGAACAAACCCGCTGGCTGCAGTTAATGGATTTCTAATTTCATGAGATATGGCTGCACCCATTTGTTCGACAGCCTTTAACTTTTCCACTTTTATTAGTTGATGTTTAAGTTCGACACTTTTTTTGATATATTCAATCGAATAGGCGATAAGACTAATTCCAAGCGGGGGTAGTACCAAGTAGGCAAACAAAACATCATACCAAGCGCTGCCTGTATAGTTTATTAGTTCCCCAGCAGTACTAATAATTCCGAGTATGATTCCTAAACAAATTGCTGTGTAAATTCTTCGTTCGGAAGATTGCTTCCAAAACCAAGGTGATAATCGAAAAAAAATAATTGCGAGTGGAATATAAAGAAAGATCGTTCCAATCAAACCTGAGTCAAGTCCATATAGGCTCCTAATAATGATTAATCCTGCGACCATTATAAGACCGATACCGAGATATAAACCGCCAATGACGATAGGGATAATACGCAAATCATATCTCGCATAGGGAACAGGGCTATAGGCAAAATGGAGACAAATCCATAGCAATAGGACAGAAATAATGGTAATAGTAGTTTTAGAAAAAGGAAGTGCCTTGCTGCGGTCAAGCCAAATTAAGCATAACAGGAGTAATATTATTAAAATAGAAAGATTTAAGAAAAGGTGTTTTGTAATTTCCATCTATTTCACCGTCCATAAGCTTATAGGAAAATTTTACATTTAACTTTGTATGAATACAACAGAATTTACTAATTATTTTGAATAAAAGACTGAAATAAGAAGGAAAATGTAGAAAAATGTATAAAACGGAAGGATACATCCCTCCGTTTTATATTTAAAGTGTTGAAATTTTATTCCTTCCGCTGGCTTTGGAGTTATATAGAGCAGTATCCGCTGCTTGAATTAAATCTTTTGGTTCGGATTCTGAATGAGGAATGATGGAGGCAATTCCTATACTAAGTGTTACAATATCCGATATTTCCGAACTCCTATGTGAAATTTGAAGTAATTGTACCTTCTTTTGCACTAATTTTGCTATTTCAAAACCCCTATCTAACTTTGTTTTGGTTAAGATCAGAGCAAATTCCTCACCGCCATATCTACAAAATGAACTATAAGGGTTGTTTGCAACCAGTTCCTTTATGGCAGTGGTAATGTTTTGGAGGCACTGGTCACCAGCAAGGTGGCCATATGTATCGTTATACTTTTTAAAATAATCAATATCAAACATGAGTAGAGTTAATGGTGATTGCGTTGCAGCTAACCTAGACCATTCCTTGTTGAGAATTTCATCAAAATATCGGCGATTGCCAATGCCTGTCAGCCCGTCCATATATGAAAGTTGATTTAAAAGTTCATTTGCTTTGTGGAGCTTTTTTTCACTTTCCTGCAATTTCATTAAACTAAGATTTAATTCTCGCACCGCTGCATTGGAATTAACAATATATACCGATAAATGATAAGCAAAAAATCCACCAATTAAGGAAATAAGATAATGAAACATTAACACATTAAATAGGGTCCTTGTATTTTCTATATAGATGGCAAAGACAATTGAAATAAAAAACAAACCAATAAGGTTCATAATAAATGCTTTTATATTTGGATGAATCTTTAATTTAGAAAACCATCCACAAACCACTCCGGTTAGAATGGCACTAATAGCTGCTACAAAGGCAGTGTCCGTGAAACCAAAGAGAGTAATCCTCCCAAAGGCAATTAATATAGAAGCAATGATTGCCGGGACAACCCCGCCAAATGCAGCTGCAATGACAATGGCAAGATGGCGTAAATCAGCAATGGTTGTCAAATTAATTTGGAAGCTAAATAACATTAATATATTTCCAAGAATACCATACCCGATTCCCCAATAAAGTTTGGTACTCTGAGTGGAGGAAGGGTGTAATGGTTTGTTTTTAAACATTTGCCCCATTACGGTAAACGAAGCAATCAGAATGGCTGCATTTGAAAAAAAGTCTTTTAACATTCATGTTCTCCTAACATGGAATAACTCACCTTATTATAGAAGAAAAAAGTCCAACTGTGAAATAACCTTGTTATATTTTCTTTTAATAGAATATTTACGTTCGTAAGCGAAAACTATAAAGATGAATACTTTTTGGGAGGACCTAATGAAAAACAAAGGTATAGTCTTCATCTTGCTAGTAGTGGTTATGATTTGTTCCCCTCTTTTTGCAGATGCTCATGTTAAATGGTTTACAGAAGTTACACCAGAAAAAGAAAAAATTGAGCACATCTTATCACCGCTCTTCATGATCCTTAGCTTATTGGTTGCTGCGCTGCTTGCTGTACTGCCACAGGTATTGCCGATCCTTGATAAGATAGCTATCACAAAAAGGATTGATACAATACTTGACAGACAACGTAAATCTTCAAGGTATATCCTAAAATATGGTACTGCGCTTGCGTTAATTATACAGATTTTGGCTGGGACGATCTTTGCACCAGAATTCGCAGTCACAAATCAAATTGTTAGAATATTAATGTGGATTACGATTATTCTGCTATTGGTACCTAATCATTTTGCAACAAAAGCAGGGGCCCTTATATTATTGGGATTATTTATGTATCAGCTGGCACACTCCGGGCTGTTCCATATGCTTGATTATGGCTTTTATTTAGCCATTATAGGAGTATTGCTTGTAGGAAAGACAAAATTAGCTGATTGGGGATTCCCTTTTCTATATTTAGGGACTGGGTTGTCCCTATGCTGGGTAGCCGTTGAAAAATGGGTCTATCCGGCAATGAGTATGGATATTATTCATCAACATGCTGTTCCTACCTTTGGCTTTCCTCCGGAAACGTTTGTGATACTTGCTGCTTTTATTGAATTTGTCGTTGGATATCTATTGATCGTTGGAATCCTAAACCGGCTATTGGCCTTTGTGTTGACACTGATTTTTATTTCAACAACCATGCTATTTGGTGTCACGGAAATTATTGGACACCTGATGATTCATATTGTTTTAATTATTTTTATTATAGAAGGTGTATCATTTTATGATCCTCCAATTAAAATACATGCGACGAAGATTTCTCAGATGGTTTTTGTATTTTTGAACTTTGTGTTTACCTTGGCCACTTTCCTCCTAATATATTACCGGTTTGCTTAGAAGAAAAGCTTCCTGTTATAGGAAGCTTTTCTTTTTATTATTATTGAAAAATAGGTGCTTGTATCATTTGCTTAGCAGCTTCAATCGCTTCTTTCTTTGCTTTTTCAACAATTTCAGTTACCTTTTGAGGATAAAGGTCTAAAGCCTCGGCGATGATGGTGTCCATAACTTCAATGCCTAGGAAGTTAAGAGCAATTCTTAAATATCGATCTCCGCATTCTAATTCCTTCATGGGTGTACCTGTGTAAAGACCGCCTCGAGTATTAATATGAATAGCTCTTTTTCCGCTTAGTAGACCTTTCGGGCCATTTGCGGTGTGAGCAAATGTTTTACCGGCAATAAATAAGTTATCTAAGTATGCCTTTAATACCGCTGGGGAGCTTAAGTTCCAAATAGGAGAAACAAAAACATAATAGTCATATGAAAGAAATTCATCAGCAAGTGCGTGCATTTTAAGTATTTTCTCACGTTCACCGTCAGTTAACTGGTCAAGTGTATAACCATAACCCGCTAGTTTTCCTCGTGCAGACACTAACTCTGCATCCATATGTGCGATATCTAATGTAAATAAATCGATAGTTTTTATTTCCATATCTGGGCTCTCTTCTATTATTGCATTAATAAATGCCTCACCGATTTTAAGCCCTTTTGACTTCTCAAGTCCTTTTGGATTTGCAGTAATATATAATAATTTGCTCACTTTGACACATCCATTCCTTTAAATAAATCACATTAGTACTATTATAAGAAAAATAACCTGCTTAATTTTTGTACAAAAGGTGAAGTTCGTGAACATTAAGTGTCGATAGTTGCCGGCAATCTAAATAAAAGGACAAATAAAAAAGAATCGTATCACCTTTGAGTTAGATGCGATTCTTTCTTTACAATAGTTTAATAAATAACAAACAAAACGATAAAATAAATGGCCATGGTAATAAGTCCAACAGGAACTCCGAAGCTTGCCCATTCTTTACTCGTAATGTTGAGTTTTCCTGCTGCAATAATATTTGGAATATTACCAGGTATTAACATTCCCCCGCTAATAATAAGTCCCATTAGAACAGCCTGGATGGTTGCTTGGTCCATCGCTGGACTAATTTCGGCTGCTGCGAGAGTAGCATTATCTAGTATGGCGGAAATCATATTAATCCAATATAGCAGCATTGGATGCAGCCCTAAAATATATTCATTAATTAAAGGCTCAAAACCATGGCCTAGGAAGGTAAGTCCCATTACAAACAAGTAGATTTTGGCAGATCGAATGAATATCTCTTTATAGCTTTCTACTTTTTGTTTAGAAGCTAAACCCACAGAGCTCTCTTGGGGTTTAACTAAAAGGATGGTCAATAAACCAAAGATTACCACCGCAGGAATAACTTCTGGACCAATTAATTTCAAAAGATAAAAAAAGTCCTCATTTAATCTGCTAATGGTTATAGTTGCTAATGGTTCACCAATAGGGGTGAGGGCTGCGCCAAGGCCAATCGAAAAACAAGCTAACACGGTAAAACGAATTTCAGATTTACGGTCCAGTGGAAGGACATTGATAATAATGACTAACACAATTGCGGCAATAATTGCTGTAATGACACTTGATGCAAGTCCTAGAAGAATAACGGTTAATCCGAAGAATATCCTTGGGGTAAGCAGCCTGCTCGTCCATAGGATTGATTTTTCCAGCTGAACCTGTCCCCATTTACAAATTAATCCTGCAATTAGGACAGCCAGGGTAATTTTAATAGGATCAACCAGAGCCTTTTTGATTAGATGAAGATCCATCATGCCGCTTATTGAAGCAGCACAAATCCCCATTACAAATAAGAATATTTCTAAATTGTGTTCGACCTTTTTTACTGAAAAAGGTAAAAATAAAACCAAGATTAATATTATTACTAAACCAATCATTTCATACCAAATCCCTTTTCTTTTATTGTTTAATACAACTATAAATCTATTATAAGCGAATTTATCTTAAATTTTTGCACAAAAGTCTAAAGATTCTCTATTAGGGAAGAAACCGTTTTCATGTAAAATGAGGGCAAGTAATATGCCAATCTTCAAAATCGGAGGACATTTGTATGAAAAAGTACGTAATCACGGGTGTTAGTAATCGCGCATTAGAAATGTTTATTAAACCAATTTTAAATGAGTTCCAAAAAGAAAATGAAATTGTGGGAATACTAGATTCTGACCCGCTTAGGTTTACTATTTGTAAAGAAAAATATCCGCAATTAGAACATGTACCAACCTTCAATCCGGACCAATTTGAGGATATGATTGATCAAACTAAACCAGATTATGTTCTAGTTACCGGGAGAGATGATACACACGCAGACTATATAGTAAGAGCATTGCAAAAACAAGTGAATGTGATAACAGAAAAGCCGATGGTAACAACAGCAGATGATGCCTACAAAGTAATGCAGGCTGAAGCAGAAAGCAAAGCGAAAGTAATTGTTACCTTTAATTATCGATACAGTACATTTCACCGAAAGATTAAAGAAATGATTCTGGAAGGGAAAGTGGGAAGAATCACAAGCATCGATCTTAACTGGTATATAGATACCTACCATGGTTCGAGCTATTTTAAAAGATGGAATCGGAATCGTGAAATTTCTGGAGGACTGTCTATTCATAAATCTACCCATCACTTTGATTTAATTAATTGGTGGTTAGACCAAAAGCCTGAAGAAGTATTTGCATATGGCTCACTAAATTACTTTGGTCAAGATGGTGAAGCGAACCCAAGGAAGGAGTCTGGCCGTTATTGCGGCACATGTGATGTAAGGAATGACTGCAGTTATTTTAGACGCTGGAACCCGCGAATTGGGAACTCAGATGTTAGAGATGATCATCTTTTAGCAGGTGTGTATGAAAAGGAGGTACCTTATTCAAATTATCGGCCGGATGCCTGTATATTTGATGAAGAAATTTCAATTGAGGATACCTATGTGGCCGCGGTAAGATATGATGGCGGTAGTATGCTAAGCTACTCCATTAATTTTTCTGCCCCATATGAAGGATACCGATTGGCTATTAATGGAACGAAGGGAAGAATTGAAACGACTGAGTACCATGAACCTTCTCGTATTCCGTTTGAATACCCTGAACAAAAGATAGACTATTACCCTCTTTTTGGCGGAAAAGAAAGTATTGAACTTGTTCAAGAACCGGGAGGACATGGCGGTGGAGACCCTATTCTATTAGCCGATTTATTTCTCGGTCCGGACCCGGCACGTAATTATGAGATTTTGGCAGGATCGGAGGCAGGGGCTTATTCCGTCGCAGTTGGTGAAGCTGTATGGCGCTCAGTTGCTGAAAAGAAACCTATAAACATTAAAGAAATTCTTATTAAAAAAGTGTAGAATGATTTTATACTTTTAGTTTGGTGCTAATCAAAGAGGAGATTAAATCATGTTTCGGAAGAATCTAACAACTTTTGTAATGATCCTGATTGTAATCATTGGATTGGTGCTTACAGCGTGCAATAGTAATGGCTCTATGACCCAAAAGTCAAACTCAAAAGAAGATGAAGTAGTTAAAATCGTTTTTTGGGATGATAATACTGGGCCGCAAAGGACACCAATTTGGGAGGACTTAATTGCCAGGTTTGAAAAAGAAAACCCAGCCATTGATGTCGAATACATCGGATTGCCTAAGGATTCAGCAAAAGCGATGTTTGATGCAGCGATTGCTTCAGGGGAAACTCCTGATGTGGCTAGTGTTTATGCTAGTTGGCTGCCAGAGTTTTCGAGGCGTGATGCCTTACTGCCGCTAGATTCTTATTTTTCAAGTTGGAGTGAAAACAGCAAAATCAATAAAGGTGCGATAGAATTTAATAAGCGTATGGTGAGTAACCAAAAGTTATACGGGATTCCCTATACACAAAACCTAGATATTCTTTGGATTCGGTCTGATTGGTTTAAAGATGCTAATTTGACCCCTCCCAATACATGGGACGAGTTCTTTACTGCTGCTGAAATATTAACAGATAAGTCAAATAATCGTTATGGTTTTACAATCCGTGGAGGAGCAGGGGGCTCTTTCCAGTTACAACGAATGATGTATGCCTATTCAGGCATTGAGACATTCTTCAAAGACGGGAAGAGTACGATAAATGATCCAAAGCATGTGGAATTCTTAAAAAGATATTTTGCCTTGTACCAGCATTATACCCCTATAAGCGATATTACAAATGATTATAAGGCGATGATTGCTGGATTTGATTCAGGGAAGATAGCGATGGTGCATCATAATATAGGATCTTTTGCTGAACATGCCAAATCCTTGGATTCTGGCCAATTTGAAGCCATCTCATTACCAAAATCACTAAATGGCCATCATGTTGCGGAAGACGGCAATACGATTGGCATTAGTATTTTTAAAGGAACGAAGCATCCAAAGGAATCATGGAAATTTATTGAGTATATTACTTCGAAAAAAGCGCAAAGCTTTTGGAATCAAAGTGTCGGCCAAATTCCTACACATATAGATGTACTAAATGAGGACTGGTTCAAGACTCAATCGCATATTCAGACAGCCCAGAAAGTTTATAATGATCCAGAAACCATCCTTTTTGAGCCGCCATTCTATCTCTCTGAATATCGTACGATCTTAAATACAATTGTCGATACAGGGACCCAATCGGTGCTAAGTGGAAAAATGACTGTAGAAGTATTCCTAGAAAGATGGGCAAAAGCGATGGAAGAGGCCAAACGACAATACGATGAATGATATCTATAACGAAGGATAACTTAGCATTCGGTGCAAAAAAGCATCGGATGCTTTTTTATTTTAGCTATTATTAGAAATATCTTAAAATTTTAATCAATCATCTTAAAATCTTTAATTATTAAAGAAACCGTTTTCATTTATTATAAAAAACAGAGAGGAGGAAACTAGATGAGTTTATCACAAGGTGTTACTGAAACTGTTATTAACAGCAAAAAGGCGGTGAATCGGAAGAAAGTCAAGAAGGATAAATGGGTTCCCTACCTTTTTATACTGCCCTCTTTCCTTATTATCTTAGGTTTTCTTTTTTATCCGATAGCGACTGTATTCTATTACAGTGTTCAACACTATGATGTGTCTGCACCCTATTATAATGGCTTTGCCGGTTTAGAGAACTTTAAAGAAATATTTACGAATGACAAAATGTTCATCCCTAGTTTAATAAATAGTTTGAAATGGGTAGTAACAGAAGTAGGTCTTCAATTAGTGTTTGGTATGATACTTGCCTTACTTTTGAACCAAACGTTTAAGTTTAGGGGTATGGTACGTGCGGTGGCCTTTATTCCTTGGGCGATTTCAGGGGTGCTTGCATCAACTATGTGGTCATTAATGTTCAATGAACATATGGGTGTACTTAATGACTTACTAATGAAAATCGGGATTATTGATGAACCACAGGCATTCTTAGCAAGTACATCGACAGCTTTTACATCAGTTATTATTGCTGAATTGTGGAGAGGTATTCCGTTCTTTGCCATCACATTATTAGCCTCATTATCAAGTATTCCAAATGAATTATATGAAGCAGCAAAAGTAGATGGTGCGAGCAGATGGAAATCGTTTATTTATGTAACATTACCACAATTAAAAAATACGATTGTGCTCACTACATTACTAAGAGTAGTTTGGGAGTTTAATAACGTTGACCTATTATTTAACTTAACGGGTGGCGGCCCTGCTCATTCAACCACAACACTTACTATGTATATTGCAGATTTAGCCGTACATGGAAGCAACTTTGGATACGGGTCAGCATTAACGGTCGTTTCATTTGGGATCTTACTAGTTTTCGCCATCCTTTATCTGAAACTATCGCGTTATGAAAAGGAGTGATTTGAAAGATGTTTACAGCAAATAAAAAAGTCGACAAACTATTAACTTTATACCTTCCTTTAGCCATGTTGTTGAGTTTTACCATCTTTCCAATCTACTGGACCATTAATACAGCTTTTAAACCTGAAGGAGATATCGTAAAACGTCCTTTGCAGTACCTGCCGGTAAGTCCCACGGTTGAAAACTTTGTCACTGCTTGGACCAACGTAGGGTTTGCTACTTTCTTTAAAAATAGTTTAATTGTTGGGGTTTCTACGGTTTTGGTTGTGCTTGTCTGTTCGACTTTATCTGGTTATGCATTAAGCAGATACCAGTTCAAAGGAAAACGCAGTTTTATGATCATGCTATTGTGTACTCAATTTATTCCAAGAGCGATGATGATTATTCCATTGTTCGTCATCTTCAAAAATCTGGGGTTAATCAGTAATCCACTTTCACTAATCATTACTTATACAGCAATCGAAATTCCGTTTACGACAATCTTGATGAGCGGCTTTATTTCGAATGTTCCAAAAGAATTAGAAGAAGCAGCGATGATTGATGGATGTTCGAAGCTTCAATCACTGCGTCACGTAGTATTCCCATTGTTATTGCCTGGGATAGTAGCAACAGGAGTATTTACTTTCATTTACACTTGGAATGAATTCTTAATCGCACTGATGCTGACCAATCAACAATCTAAGTTCACGCTCCCTGTTGGATTAAGTACGATGCTGGGAGAATTTAGTATAAACTATGGTGCTTTGGCAGCTGGAAGTGTAATCGCTTTAATTCCTGCAGTTATATTATTTGCCTATGCACAGAAACACCTAGTAAACGGCATGGGTGGAGCTGTAAAAGGCTAATTATAAAAATATTTAAGGGGGCATTACCATGATTAAGAAAAAAATGACAACCTCTGTACTTGCACTAACAATGGCAACAGGAATGTTACTTGCAGGCTGCGGCGGTAAAGAAGAAGCTGCTACTAAACCAACTAAGAAAGAAGCGGCAAAATCGGATGAACCTGTAACACTTCAATTTTGGGATGAAAACGCAGGTCCAGCACGTACCCCTGTTTGGGAAGAAGTAATTAAACGCTTTGAAGAAAAGAATCCTAATATTGATATTGAGTATGTTGGTATTCCAAATAGTTCAGCTAAGTCAAAATACGATGCAGCGATTGCAGCAGATGATACTCCGGATATTGGCTCTATGCAAACAACTTGGCTGCCAGAATTCTCAATACGAGAAGCTTTGCTGCCGCTAGATTCCTACTTCAAGAAGTCTGAGGTCAGCAAGAAAATTAACCCAAGTGCTACTGGTGTAAATAAGAAAATAACTCAAGATGGAAAGCTATATGGTATTCCATATGCACAGAATTTAGATTCATTATGGATTCGTACAGACTGGTTTGAACAAGCTGGTGTACAAGAGCCTAAAACTTGGGACGAATTCTTTACCGTTATTGAAAAAATGAGAGATGAAGCTAATAACCGTTATGGTTTTACTATCCGTGGTGGTGCAGGTGCGTCCTTCACTATTCAAAGAGCGATGTTTGCTTATAGTGGATTAGACTTTTTTGATAAGAGCGGCAAGACCAATATTAATGATCCTAAACACGTAGAATTTGTTGAAAAGTATTTCTCTTACTATGATAAATTAACGCCAAAGAGTGATATCACAAATGGCTATAAAGAAATGATTGCCGGCTTTGATACTGGTGTTGTAGCAATGGTACACCACAATCCTGGCTCTTATGGAGAGCACAAAAAAGCATTACCAGATGGTTCTTACAAGTTAATTCCACTTCCAACAACTGAAAAAGATGGTAAATATGTTGCAGAAGGTGGTAATGCAGTAAACCTTGGTATCTTCAAATCTACTGAACATGCTGACGAAGCATGGAAATTCGTAGAGTTTGTTAACTCAGAAGAAGCGCAAAGCTATTGGAACCAACAAACTGGTCAAATCCCTACCAACTCAGATGTGTTAGATGATGAATGGGTTCAAGAAGCACAGCATATCAAAACAGCTTTTGAAGTATACAATGACCCTGACACAAAATTATATGAACCGCCATTCTATCTGCCAGATTATCGTGCGATTCTAGATGGTGTCGTAGATCCAGGGGTACAAGCGGTCATGAGTGGAAAAATGTCAGCAAAAGATTTCCTAGATGAGTGGGCAAAAGCTATTGAAGACTCAAAAGAAAAGTATGACAAAACATTTAAGAAGTAATTAAATATTTATTCTGGGTGTTGATTCTATTAACACCCAGTTTCCCTATATGGGCGACTAATTAGATCAATGAGAAGGAGATAGAATAATGGGAAAAACAACAGATAAAATCAGAACTGAAACGCCGCTAATGATGGCAGAAAAGGCATGCCAGGCATTAATGAACACTTTCCGTGCTGAGGATTTGCCTCCAGTAAATTGGTTCCACTATCACCAAGGTGTTTTCCTATATGGAATGTATAGAGTTTGGCAGGAAACAGGCAAGGAAGAGTACTTCAACTATATTCAAGCATATTTTGATCACCTAATTGACGAAGAAGGAAATGTTGTTTTCGAGAGAGATCAACTAGACTCTATCATGCCGGGGATCCTATTGTTTCCTTTATATGAAAAGACAAAGAATCCTAAATATATGATTGCGGCTAAGAAATTAAGAAGCGCACTAGACACCATTAACAGAACAACTGAAAATGGATTCTGGCATAAGGAAAAATACCCTTATCAAATGTGGTTAGATGGTCTCTTTATGGGTGGACCATTCATGCTTATGTACAGCAATCATTTTCAAGAAGAAGAATTGGTTCAGCATGTACTGCTTCAAGAAAAGCTGATGAGAAAACATATGACAGATCCAAAAACTGGGCTGCTCTTCCACGCTTGGGATGAGAAAAAAGTTCAGCCATGGGCTGACCCTATAACAGGCTGTTCTCCAGACTTCTGGGGGCGTTCAGTAGGCTGGTATGGCGCGGCATTGATTGATTTGTTAGAAGTATTGGGAGATAAGAAACGTGGTCAGGGAGAATGGATTCAATCCCTTCAAAGCTTTATTCCAGCTATCGTAAAATTCCAGGATGCAGAATCTGGCCTTTGGTACAATGTCGTTGATAAAGGAGACCGTCCAGATAACTGGTTAGAATCTTCCTGCTCTGCTCTCTTTTTATATTTTATTGCAAAGGCAGTTAAGCTTGGCATCGTGGATGATTCTTACCGTGAAGTTTGTGATAAAGCCTATGCAGGATTATTAGAGCATATGGTAGAAAGTGATGAATCCTCATTTACATTAAAAGGAATTGTAATTGGTACTTCCGCTGGAACATACGACTACTATGTATCCCGTCCAACATCTGAAAATGATTTGCATGGAATGGGTGCCTTCCTTTTAGCTAGTATGGCATACTACGACCTATTAAAGTAAAACTGGTATTCTACGAAAGAATTTTATATTGGTTGAACCTTATCCTATGCATATTTTTGCATAGGATAAGGTGCTTCACAAAAGACAGATAAAAGGTGGTAATAAGAGTTGAAAATATTTAAAACAAGTCTCTCTTTATTTTTTGCAATATTGCTAGTATTCAGTAACTTAGGAGCAGCATCTTTGGCAAAAACACAAACTACTGCACCGGAGGCACCTGTAAACTTACAGATACCGACTCTTGCTTTTGATGAAGACAGCATCACCCTTGTGTGGGAGAAACCTGAGAATTATAAGGATATCGTAGATTTTAATGTTTATATGGATGGGAAAAAAATCGGAAGTGCTTTAAAGGATAACGGCGGCCCGGCAAAGGAGTATATCGATAATTTCTACAAAAATATTGATAAAGAAGATTTTCATGTCGACATTCTCATTCATAATTTCACAGTGGAGAATTTAAAATCCAACACGTCTTATGAGTTTTATGTGACTTCTGTTAATAAAGATGGAGTTGAGTCAGCACCTTCAAATAAGATTGCCGGTAAAACAACACCAGTACCAGAGGTTTTCGACATTGTTGAATTTGGTGCCACTCCAGATGATGACTCAAAGGATACAGAAGCGATTCAAGCAGCTATTAATGCAGCAACAAAAGGTGCGAAAGTAGTAATTCCAGAAGGGAAATTTATTTCCGGCGAGTTATGGCTTAAATCTGATATGACATTACAAGTGGATGGATATTTAATAGGTTCAGATGATGCGACTGATTATAGCAGGAATTTCTGGGTATACGATTACTCAACGGATGAGCGTTCCTATTCCTTAATCAATGCACATACTTACGATTATGGCAGTCTAAAAAATATTAGAATTACAGGGAAGGGAACTATCGATGGCAATGGCTGGAAGGAGGACCCTTCAAAACACCCGACCATTGACGAAATAGGTAATGAACTGCCATTTTACTTTGCCGGCAATAACTCTAAAGTGACTGGGAATGTACGAGTAGAGAATGGAGAGATGAGTCCGCTAAATCTTTCTTCTCCAAATACACTTGGTATTTTAGGTGCAGCCCAATCGTATGCCTCTCAAGAGATGGGGATGAACGTGAAATCTGCTTATTCAACGCGTTCAAGCTTGATTACTGTGCGTGGTGTAGACGGCATGTATTATGAAGGATTTACACAGTTGAATCCTGCTTTCCACGGAATTGTAAACCTTCATAGCAAAAATATTGTTGTAAACGGTACGATTTCAAAAACTTACGATGCCAATAATGCGGATGGTTATGAGTTTGGTGATTCCCAGCATATTATGGTCTTCAATAACTTTGTTGATACCGGCGATGATGCGATTAACTTTGCAGCAGGTATGGGACAGGCTGCAGCAGACAAAGAGCCGACTGGAGATGCATGGATCTTTAACAACTATATTCGAGAAGGCCATGGAGGCGTGGTAACAGGAAGTCATACAGGCAGCTGGATTCAAGACTTTGTTGTCGAAGACAATATCATGTATAAAACCGATGTTGGTTTACGCAGCAAAACCAATACACCGATGGGTGGAGGAGCAAGAAACATCCTGTTCCGGGATAATGCATTAGAAGGCATTGATGGTGATGGACCATTTGTTTTTACTTCTTCCTATGAGGATGCCAATGCTGCAATTCTATATGAACCAGCTCAGAAAATATCGCAATTTAGAGATATGCAGATTGAAAATACGACTGTACGCAACCAAGGCGGCAGCAAGAAACAAGCAATCCTCGTCCAAGGTAATAATGATGTTGGAGAAGTATATCACGAAAATATCACGTTTAAAGATGTAAAGTTTGATAATGTGTATTCCGTGAAAATGGATTATGCAAAAGACTTTAAATTTATTAATGTGGATTTTACGAACGTTAAAGATAATAATGGCAATCCATGGAGAATTACAAACTCTACAGGTCTAGATTTTCAAAATACGACAGCGGCTCCAGAAGATGCCTTACAAAAACCAAAGTGGCCTAAAGGTGCTGCATTACAAACAGTCTCATCAGAGGATGGGAAGAGTGTGACCTTAACTTGGGATGCTGCAACCGACAATGCAGGCGTAGCGGGATATACTGTTTTTAAAGATGGCGAGAAGATTGGCTCTGACTATATGACGACGAGTGAAACAAGCTTTACGGTTTCTGGTTTATCACCTGCTGAAAAATACACCTTTAAGGTAGAAGCAACAGACGCATATGGAAATCGTACTTCTGATGGCCCAATAACCAAAGTTAGAACATCAGGGGCAGCCGATGTAACAGCTCCAATGCTTCCAGGAAATACTGAGATCAAAGAACCAACAACTACAATTCCAGCCAGTGATACATTCAGCGGCAAGGCAGTTGAGGTTGTATACCCAGGCTTTACTTGGGCTTCAGTTACATGGGAAGCAGCAAGTGACGAAACAGGCATTGCCGGTTATAACGTATATGCGAACGGGAAATTATCTGGATTTGCTAAAACAAACAACTATACATTATCCAATCTCAAACCAGGTACAAAATATGATGTTACAGTGGAAGCAGTTGATTTAGCAGGAAACAAGACACCTTACAACGCTTCCCTTGAAATTGCAACAGCTGCTCCTTATGCAATTGGAGCACCAACGTTTAATGGAGCATTAAGAACAAAAGTCGAAAAAGACAAAACAAGTGTGACTCTCTCATGGAACAAGGCAAAGGCTAACAACCAAGAAGTAATTGGATACCGTGTTTATGTGAATGGACAGCCAATTATGCCAGAGGGTGCTGAGTTTACACCAATTAACGCAAGTTTGACAACGGCGAATACTACTTATACGGTAGAAGGTCTTGAATCAGGCAAAGAGTATACGTTTAAAGTAGAAGCTGTCGGAAAAGGAATCAAATATTCAAAGAGAGAAAGACTTTCCGATTGTATTCCAAATGGTCTTGTTAAGGTAGAGGGCTATCGTTGGAGTGGTTTTGGGCCAAGCAAAACGCTTAAGTTAAAATAAACACTTTTAAGTAAATAGAAAGCTTCCGATTAAATGGGAGCTTTCTGTTCTTATATACATTTATTTTTAGGAGGTTAATTCCCTTGAATGCTGCTACTATTAAGATTGATGGATCCCAGCCAATAAAGTTATCACCAACCAGATCATGGCGGACTTACATAGGTGGAAAACTCTTAGATGAACTGCATGGTATCAGTGACCCGAAGGATAGCAGGTACCCAGAAGAATGGATGATGTCAATTATTTCTACCAACAGGAATGCCGACAGGCAACATATTCAGGATGAAGGATTAAGCAAATTAGACCTTCCTGACAGGGACATTTTCTTAAAAGACTTAGTTGACAAAAATCCTGTAGAGTTCTTAGGGAAAAAACATGTAGAAAAATTCGGAAAGCAAACAGGGGTATTGGTTAAATTAATCGATACTGCCGAGCGATTGATTATGCAGGCACATCCTGACAGGAATCAGGCACAGGAGTTATTTAATTCATTGTACGGTAAAACGGAATGCTGGCACTTTGTTGGCGGCAGGGAAATTGACGGCGAACCACCTTATGTATATATGGGGTTTAAACCAGGTGTAACGAGAGAACAATGGAAAGCATTGTTTGAAGAACAAGATGTAGAAGGGATGCTTGAGTGTTTACATAAATACTATGTTCAGCCAGGAGACACTTTCTTAGTCGAAGCTGGTATTCCCCATGCTATTGGCTCAGGTTGTTTATTGGTCGAAATTCAAGAGCCTTCAGACATTACCATCCGCTTAGAAAAAACATCACCTTCAGGGCTAGAAATTGATGATTTTCTAATCCATCAGGGACTTGGATTTGAAAAGATGTTTGATATTTTCAAGTACGATACTTTTACCAGAGAAGAAACGCTGGCAAACTGGCAGGTAGCCCCAGAAATTGTTACAGAATCAGCTGGCAGTAAGGAAGTTGAACTCATAGGTTATAATCGTACACCGTATTTTAGAATGACTCAAGTTGAAGTCCAAACTGAGAGTGAAATTCAGGGTGACGGAGTGTTTTCCGGTCTTTATATTCTATCTAGCAAGGCCGATGTCCTGACAGGTGAGGATCGTTTGTCTTTAAAGAAAGGTGACCAATTATTTATTCCGGCACAAGTTTCAAATTTTACATTAGTGAATACAGGTAATGAACACGTCATAGCATTAAGATTGTTCGGTCCAGAAGTAAAATAAACGACAGCAGCTAGATTTATCGTCTAGCTGCTCTTTCTGTTATCCAATTGACCGATAAATTATTATTATGATAAAATACGAAAACGGTTACAATTAAAAAATAGGGAATAGTAAGAATTTATATACTAACAGGGAGTTCCTTCTATGACAGCTGTAAAGATTAAAAATTTCGTTCGCAAATATTTTTTCTATTCTTTCAAGTCCACCATTAATACTCTCTATCTACCTATTATTATACTTTTTATATTAATTACAGGATGGGTGTCATCACTGCTTGCCACGGCACAGATAGAAGAAAATGCCTATAAAAATGTAAATGATACCATCTTTCAAACAAAGAATTATCTTGATAATACGCTGGCAGATGTTTTTCAGCAGCTCGTTTCCTTATCCAATGATCCTAGAATCTTATCATTAGTAGATAAAGAAGTATCTGAGATAAAGCCAGAATCTTATGTAGAAATTGATAATAATTTAAAGCTAATCTATTCAAGGTACAATGTTATCCTCGAGTCTGTTCTAGTTAATCATAAGGAAAATGGTTTTTTACTTTATCATACAAGCTATAATTCAAATCCAATTATCAATTATGATGAGTATTTTTCAAAATTCCGGGGAAACAAAGAAGGGTTTTATTGGAGAAATATTCATGAAGATCAGGAATTTAATAAAAATAATAAGGTAATGTCATTATTTAGATTGATTGAAAAAAATCGATCAACCTCAAAAGGTATTGTTTTGTTTAATTTGCGGGCAGAATTTTTTGAGCAGGTCCTGAATAAATCGTTAATCGGGGACAATGGGTACTTGACTCTTATCAGTCCAGATGGAATCTATGAATCTAAAAATGTAAAAAAGGATTACAAGCTGGATCAGCCTACTCTTAACTCTCTGCAAAATCTGAAAGATGATGCTGGTAAGTTTTCCTACGAAAATAACGCTGGCGAAGATATGATAGTCATTTACGATACATTAAACTCGAATAAATGGAAAATAGCAGCTGTTATACCACAAGATGAAATATTAAATAAAGTAAATTACATCAAAGATGTCACCATTCTATTAGTTGTATTAATGATTTTAAGTGCAATTATTATTACAAACAAAGTAGGAAAATATATTTCAGATCCGTTTAAAAAAATGGCCAAACAAATGGGGATGATTAATAAACAGAACCTTGACTTTGATATAGAAATGTCTGGTCCTGAAGAAATGAAAATCCTGCATACGGGTTTTAAAGAATTAATAATCCGAATTAATACACTGATGGACCAAATCCGATTAGAACAAGAAGAGAAACGACAATTAGAATTTGCCATCATGCATGCCCAAATTAATCCTCACTTTCTTTATAATACTATGTATTCGATTAAAGGATTGTGTGATATGGGTCTGAATAAAGATGCTAGTCAAATGATTAGTGCTCTTGCAAGTTTTTTCCGGATTGGTATTAGTAAAGGAAGAGAAATTATTCCCATTCATGAAGAAATGGAACATATTCAACATTATTTGTTTATACAGGAAATGCGCTATGGCGATGATTTTTCTTATGAAATTGAAATGGACAAAGAGATTCTTTCTTATAATATTATTAAACTTTCATTGCAGCCTCTTGTAGAAAATGCCATCTACCATGGGGTAAAGCAAAAACGAGGGCAAGGAAAAATAACGATTCGCGGATATCAAGTTGGGGATACCATCCATTTAGAGGTTAGAGATAATGGGAATGGAATACAACCGGAAAAATTAAAAGATATTTTGCTGGAAATAGAAGCATCATATCAGGAGAAAAAGAAGTATCTTGGTATCGGTCTGCAAAGTGTAAACGAACGAATAAAAATACACTTTGGAAACGAATACGGCTTAACCCTTGCAAGTGAACCTGGTTATGGGACAGTTGTGAGCATTACGATTCCCAAAACAAAAGGGGAGATTGATAAATATGCATAAAGTAATTGTTGTAGAAGATGATAGAATTATTCGAAAAGGCATATGCCAGGCAATCCCATGGGGAGAGCATGGTTTTGTTATAGCAGGAGAAGCAGGAGACGGTGAGTTGGCATTAGAGTTAATCGAAAAGGAACAGCCGCAAGTGGTTGTCTCTGATATTAATATGCCTTTTATGAGTGGGTTAGAAATGGCAAAACAGATTAAGAAAAAAAGCCCCGAGACAAGAATTATTTTTTTGACTGGGTATGAAGATTTTAAATATGCACAGGAAGCTGTTAAACTGAAAGCATTTGACTATCTGTTAAAGCCAGTTGATTCGGAATATTTGCTAAGTAAAGCCAAAGAAGCAGCAGCTGACTGGGAAAAAGAATCAGTGAAAGAAAAGAGAATAATAGAGTCCTTGCCATTACTGCAGCAGAAATTATTCCAAAAGTTGAGTAGAGAAGGCGATTACCGCATTGATGTCGAGACCGAGCTGCTAGGACTTGATGTTCAAATGGAGGGTCCTTATTATGCGGTTATTCTTGTTAAGAATACGATTGAGCGTGAACTTGAAGGACACTCTATAAAAGAAAAGATTACAAGTTTTACTTCTGCCTATTTTAATGAATTAAATTGTACAGTGATGAATGCGGATATCGGCGAGCATGTAATCCTTTTATCGCTTGAAAATGATCAAGATTCAAGAAAAGGTGAGCTGGCTCAAGCTTTATTCAATTATTTGTGTAAAGAAATAGATGATAGCATTACCATTACACATGGACGAGCTTATCCAAACCTGTTTGAAGTCGGCAAATCATTTTTAGAAGCTCGAGTAGCCTTGGATATGAGACATATAATGGGGACTGGCAGGGTAATTTCGTTGGATGAAACAGTTTCTAGGTGTGATCAAAAAGAAGATCTGGTCCTTGAATTAGAAATGAAATTAGAAAATCATATTAAGTCTGGTCTGCCTGAAAAGGCAAATGAAACACTCATAGAATTAGAGAAAGCCATTGTGGATAGAAAAAGTGTTGCTCTATCAGATCTAAAAGTCCTGGCATTAAAATTTAGTACCATGGTCTTTTTTGAAATTGAAAAATGGAAAAAGGAAGATACAACAAATAGCTTTAATTCATCTGAAGTATATAAAGACATTATGGAAATTCGAACCCTTAAGGAAATGATCGAAATCATGAACAATCTGATTGAAGAATGGTCCTCGGTTATGTATAAAAAGAAGGAAAATAATTATTATAGCCATGTTGACCAAGCAATCAAATATATCCAGGGGAATTTCCATGACAGCAGTTTAACCCTTCAAAAGGTGGCCGAGTTAATCCACGTTAGTACTCCCTATTTGAGTAATCTATTTAAAATGGAGAAAGGGTTTAACTTTGGAGATTACTTGTTAGAACTGCGAATGAAAAGGGCGATGGAACTTCTTAGTGAAGGCAATATAAAAACGTATGAAGTTTGTGAACAGGTCGGGTATAGTAATCCTCAATATTTTGGTATATGTTTTAAGAAATATACTGGATTTACACCAGCAGAATTTAAGAAAAAATTTAAATGAATAGACAAAAAAGTAATCCGATTGGAAATTTCAATCGGATTTTTAATATTATGAAATTTTTAAGAAGATTGTTTAAGATTTTAAGGGATTTGCAGGGTTTAATTGTAACCCCTTTCATTCATTAATATAATCTATCTGTAAGGAAATGAACGGAAGAATACTGGAGGATGGATATGGCAGCAAATATAGGAATCCGGGCACATGATATCAAAGACCCCTCAATTGAAAATGTAGTTAATATAATAGCCAAAAAAGGGCTCAGCTCTGTTCAGTTAGCATTAGGCAAATCCTTAAAGGATATCAATTCTGGGTTAGGAAGTTTAAGTCCTGGTTTTGCTCAAAAGATAAAACGTATTTTTGACAAGCAGGATATCCAAATAGCTGTTTTAGGGTGTTATTTTAACATGATTCATCCTAACCACGATGATAGAAGAAAAGGGATGGAGAGATTCAAGGAGCATCTTCGGTTTGCAAGAGATTTTGGCTGCAGTATTGTCGGAACGGAGACAGGAAATGTTCAGGCGGATATTGTCTATACAGAAGAGAATTTTGGAGAACAGCCTTTTCTGGAAGTAGTCGAGAGTGTCAGGGAGCTTGTGGAAGAAGCAGAAAGATTTGGCGTGATTGTAGGGATTGAGGGTGGAATCAACCATCCGATTCATACACCAAAGCGGATGAAGAGACTGCTTGATCTTGTTCCATCAAACAATCTTCAGGTGATTTATGACCCTGCAAATTTCATCTCCAAGGATAATTATCTAAATCAAGAAAGAGTTATACAAGAAGCCTTTGATCTGTTTTTTGACCGAATGGTAATTGTCCATGCAAAGGATTTTGTTATTGAGGATGAACAGGTAAAAATGGTTCCAGTAGGTCAAGGACTGTTAAATTATCATTTTCTATTTAACTTATTAAAACAGAAAAAGCCATATATAAATATTTTAATAGAAAGCACACAGGAACCATATATAGATGGAAGCATTGAATACTTACAGGATAAATTCGGAAATGCATAGATAGAGTTAAACTATTAAAAGAAAGATAGGTGCACAAAATGCGAAGCTTCATGGATGATAATTTCTTACTAAACAATGAAACAGCGGTAACGTTGTATCACGAATATGCAAAGGATATGCCAATCATTGACTATCATTGCCATTTAAGTCCAAAGGAAATATACGAAAATAAGAAGTTTAAAAATATTACTGATATCTGGTTAGCAGGAGACCACTACAAATGGCGGTTAATGCGCAGTAATGGGATACATGAAGAATTCATTACTGGCAGTGCGAGTGATTATGATAAATTCATGGCTTGGGCAAGGACGGTTCCAATGACAATTGGAAATCCATTGTTTAATTGGACTCATTTAGAGTTACAACGATATTTTGGGATTAATGAGCTGCTGAATGAAGAAAGTGCTCCGGCGATTTGGGAGAAGGTAAATGCCTTACTCAATAGTGAAGGTTTTGGAGCGCGGGATTTTATTAAAAAATCGAATGTACAAGTGGTTTGTACGACTGATGATCCTGTGGATAGTCTTGAATATCATCAACTTTTAAAAGAAGAGTCAGAATTTGATGTAAAAGTACTGCCTAGCTTTCGACCAGATAAAGGACTTGAAATTAATCGCGATGGTTATCTCGACTGGGTGAATAAGCTAAAAGAGGTTTCTGGTATCGCTTTTGATACGTATGATGGTTTTTTACAGGCACTTGAATCAAGAGTTCGTTTTTTTCACTCTATTGGAGGAAGAGTTTCGGACCATGCGATTGATGTGATGATGTACGCCGATACAACAAAAGAAGAAGCAGCACAGATTTTTGAAGAGGCACTGAAAGGTCAAAAGGTTTCAATTGAGGATGAAAAGAAATATAAAAGCTATACATTAACATTCCTTGGCAAACTCTATTCCGAATTAGACTGGGCGATGCAGCTCCATATTAATGCATTAAGAAATAATAATACGAGAATGTTCAACAAATTGGGACCTGATACTGGCTATGATTCTATTAATGATGAGGAAATTGCAAAGCCTTTGGCCAAATTATTAAATGCAATGGAAGGGGACAACGCCCTTCCTAAAACGATTATTTATTCTTTAAATCCTAATGATAATACCGTTATTGCAGCGATGATTGGTAATTTTCAAGGTGGAGGAATTCCAGGGAAAATCCAGTTTGGAACAGCATGGTGGTTTAATGATAATAAAACAGGAATGCTTGATCAAATGCAGGCATTAGCGAATGTTGGTCTATTCACTCGTTTTATCGGAATGCTGACGGATTCTAGGAGCTTCTTATCCTACACTAGGCATGAATATTTTAGAAGATTATTCTGCTATCTCATTGGTCAATGGGTGGAAAATGGTGAAGTCCCTAATGATACGGAATTTTTAGGGAAAATCGTGCAAGGGATTTCGTATGATAATGCAAAAGAGTATTTTAAATTTTAAATGCCCCAATGATGAGGAGGAGCATTCATGGAAGTTTTAACGAATAGCGTAGTAAAGGACCGCCCGAAATATCCTGAGAAAGTTCTGCAATTTGGCGAGGGGAACTTTTTAAGAGGATTTGTTGATTGGCAAATAGATGTAATGAATAAACAGGGAATTTTTAACGGCAGTGTTGTAGTTGTCCAGCCTCGCGGGCAAGAAAAGATTGCGAAGTTAAATGCACAGGATGGACTGTTTACACTCTACTTACAGGGGATGAAGGAAGGAAAAGCTGTTCAAGAGCATTCCATTATTACCAGTATTTCTAGAGGCATAAACCTCTTCAATGAATATGATCAATATCTTGAACTTGCTGGCAATCCAGACCTGAGGTTTATCTTTTCAAATACTACAGAAGCGGGAATTGTCTTTGATGAAAATGATTCTTTAGAGGATCGCCCGCAAAGAAGTTTTCCTGGAAAATTAACGGCTTTTTTATATGAGCGCTACAATGCATTTCAAGGTAATCACGAAAAGGGTTTTATTATTATTCCTTGTGAACTGATTGAGCGTAATGGTGAACATTTAAAGGAAATCGTCTTAAAATACGCAGAACTTTGGAATTTAGGGGAAGGTTTTACTGCTTGGATTCACGAGGCGAATACATTCTGTAATAGTCTTGTTGACCGAATTGTACCAGGCTATCCAAGGGAAAGTGTGGAAGAAATAACAGACGAACTTGGATATCAAGATCATCTGCTTGTCGTAGGTGAACAATACCATCAATGGATAATCGAAGGTCCACAATCGATTACTGAAGAATTTCCGGCACATTTGGCAGGATTAAATACATTGGTGGTTGATGACTTAACTCCTTATCGGACAATTAAGGTACGTATTTTAAATGGTACCCATACGGCGATGACACCTGTATCTTATTTATACGGAATCAATACAGTATCGCAAGCGGTTGAAGATAAAGTAACTGGGCAATTTGTTAAAGAGCTTATTAATGAAGAAATCATTCCAACTCTCGATTTGCCGATTGAAGAATTATGTTCATTTGCAGAGGCTGTGTTAGATCGATTTAGGAATCCGTTTATGCAGCATTTCCTATTAAGCATCTCACTCAACTCATTGTCTAAGTTTAAGACAAGAGATTTGCCTACTCTAATGGAATATTATGGCCGAAAGCATGAATTACCAAGGAAACTTGTCTTCTCTTTTGCTGCGCTTATCGCATTTTATAAAGGAAAAAGAGGTGACGAAGAGATTCAGTTAGCAGATGACCAGGACGTATTGGATTTATTTAGCGTTCAATGGAGTCAATACAATGGGACAATCGACAGTATTCAAGAGATCGTTTCTAATGTATTGGGATACGAGAAGCTTTGGGAAATGGATTTAAACCAAGTCCCGGGGTTAGCCGCTGCTATTACGAATGATCTTTTCAATATTGAGACAAAGGGAATGAAAGTGGCCATTCAATCACTTTTAGGACAAAAAGCAGCCAACTAGAGGGGGGAAATCTAATGTTGGATATTATCCAGATCCATAATCAAGACAATGTTGTGGTTGCCTTAAAAGATTTAAAAGCAGGTCAATCCTTTACTGTCGATGGAATCACAATCACGCTTATGGAAGATGTACCAAGAGGACATAAGGTTGCCATTACAAATATATCGCTAAATGAACATGTCGTTAAATATGGCTATCCAATTGGGCATGCGATAAAAGAGATTTCCGTCGGGGAACATATACACACTCATAATACGAAAACGAACTTAGACGGTATTCAGGAATATCAATATACTCAAAAATTAAATACCACTCAATATGAAAAAGAAAACCTGACATTTAATGGATTCAAAAGAAAAAATGGTAATGTAGGAATAAGGAATGAGCTGTGGATTGTTCCAACCGTAGGCTGTGTTAATGGTGTTGCCGAAAGAATGATTAAACTTTTTGAAAAAGAAGTCGGTGAAAATAATCCTTTCGAAAATGTCCTTGTTTTAAAGCATAATTACGGGTGCTCACAATTAGGTGATGACCATGAAAATACAAAGAAGATTCTAAAGGATGCTGTGCTGCATCCAAATGCCGGCGGAGTGTTAGTTTTAGGTCTTGGCTGCGAAAACAACAATTTATATGAATTCAAAGAAAGCTTGGGAGAGTATGACGAAGATCGAGTGAAATTTTTAGTCTCTCAAGAAGTTACAGATGAAATCGAAGCTGGTGTTGCCTTACTAAAGGAACTCTATGAAATTGCCAAAAATGATAAGCGGGAAGCTGTTCCGTTATCGGAACTTAAGGTAGGGTTGAAGTGCGGCGGTTCGGATGGATTTTCAGGGATTACGGCTAATCCTCTCTTGGGAAGATTCTCTGATTTCTTAGTTTCCCAAGGTGGAACGACAGTGTTAACTGAGGTACCTGAAATGTTTGGCGCGGAAACAATTTTGATGGAACGGGCGGCAGATGGTGAAGTATTTGAAAAAACTGTTGAATTGATTAATGAATTCAAGGAATATTTCATTCAAAATAATCAGCCAGTCTATGAAAATCCCTCACCAGGAAATAAAGCTGGCGGTATTACGACCCTCGAGGATAAATCACTAGGCTGTACACAAAAAGCAGGAACTTCTGTTGTATGTGATGTTCTTAAATATGGAGAAATGATTAAACAAAAAGGTCTAAACTTGCTAAGTGCACCTGGAAATGATCTCGTTGCCTCTTCTGCGTTAGCCGCAGCAGGCTGTCAATTAGTGTTATTTACGACCGGACGCGGAACACCTTTTGGAGCCTTTGTTCCAACTATGAAAATATCAACCAATACACCGATCTACGAGGCGAAACCGCATTGGATAGATTTTAATGCAGGTGTACTTTTGGAAAAGGAATCAGATATAGTCCTGCGGGAATTTATTCAGTACATTATTCAAGTTGCAAGTGGTGAACTTGTAAACAACGAAAAGAATGATTTTAGGGAGATTGCTATTTTTAAAACAGGAGTTACTTTATAACATCAGAGAAAACGATAGGGTGCCCTATCGTTTTTTTTCATTGCGCATGATCGTTGCGGAGTGAATTAATTTGCCCGGGCCGCTGTGAATTCGTTACACTATAGAAAGAGTAGAATATACATCCAAAAATATATTTGGGAGTGAGCATTTTATGAATAGAAGAGTAGTGATTACAGGTATCGGAGCAGTCACTCCTTTGGGAAATGATGCTCATACAACATGGAAACAAATTATTAATGGTGTTTCCGGTATTGGCCACGCAACCCTTTTTGATGTAGAAACAGTGGACGTCAAGATTGCAGCGGAAGTGAAAGGCTTTCGTCCAGAAGAGTTTATGGATAAAAAAGAGGCTAGAAGGATGGGGCGTTATAGCCAGTTTGCTATTGCAGCAAGCCAAATGGCGGTTAAGGATGCAGGAATTGAAATTGGTGAGGGAATTCAACCTGAACGGGTCGGTGTTTGGATTGGGTCAGGGATTGGCGGCTTGGCAGAATTCGAGGAACAACATCGAAAGTTTATTGAAAAAGGTCAAAGAAGGGTTAATCCATTTACAATACCGATGTTTATTCCTGATATGGCGGCTGGCCAAGTATCTATCTCACTTGGTGCCAAGGGAATCAATAATTGTTCCGTTACAGCATGTGCATCTGGTGCCAATTCCATAGGTGATGCATTCCGTGTGATTCAAAAAGGGGATGTGGATATGATGATTGCCGGCGGAACCGAAGCAACCATCACCGGTATGACAGTTGCAGGATTTTCAAATATGACCGCACTTTCAAAAAATCCAGACCCCGCTGCAGCAAGCAGGCCGTTTGATAAGAATCGTGATGGATTTGTTATAGGTGAAGGCGCTGGTATTGTGGTCTTAGAAGAATTAGAGCACGCATTAGCCCGCGGTGCTGCCATTTATGGAGAATTAGCGGGCTACGGTGCTACAGGTGATGCCCATCATATTACGACACCTGCGCCTGAAGGGGAAGGGGCAGCTAGAGCCATGAAACTAGCATTAGCGGATGCTGGAATTGCACCTGAACAAGTTGACTATATCAATGCTCATGGCACGTCCACCTATTATAATGATTTGTATGAAACGTTAGCGATCAAGGAAGTTTTCAAAGAACATGCCTATCATTTATCTGTTAGTTCCACGAAATCAATGACTGGCCACTTGTTGGGAGCAACAGGAGCACTAGAGGCGATTTTTTCACTATTAGCAATGAAGGATGGAATTCTTCCGCCAACGATTAATTATCATACACCTGATGAACAGCTGGATTTGGACTATGTTCCAAATGTGGCGAAGAAGAAGGATGTTGAAGTAGTATTATCCAACTCTTTAGGATTTGGCGGCCATAATGCTACTTTGATTTTTAGAAGATTTACTGAATAAAATTAGCAAAGTTATTTCCTATTAAAGCTCTGCTTATAAAATAGGTGGTTCGGTCAATTATAAGTACTCCATAGTTACCGAAATCCTAAACAAGAAGGGGTTAGGGTCACTATAAGGGCTCTATAGTGACCGAAAACCTTAACAAGAAGGGGCGAGGGTAACTATAAGAGCTCTATAGTGCCCGGAAACCTAAACAAGAAGGGGTTAGGGTAACTATAATAGCTCTATAGTGCCCGAACTCCCCCAAAAAGAAGGGGCGAGGGTAACTATAAGGGCTCTATAGTGCCCGAAATCCCAAAAAAGAAGGGGGTACGGTCGCTATAAAGCGGATTCAGGCTAATTTTTCAACGATTAAGATTGCTATAATCCAAGCTTTTTCAAGAAATCAACGGTTTCCTGATGTTCTTTCTTGATTAGTTTTAATAACTTTTTATCTGTCTTAACTAGAGAGTTTCCATTTTCATCAGCAATAGGTCTTGTAGTTGATGTGCTTTGTACTACTCTCCATTTTCCACCCTGAACCTCAAGCTTTAGATCAATAATTCCGAGTCTGCTGCCAAATGCGCCTGCCATGACTACTGGTTTACCTTTGACTTTTCCTTCGTCAATATTTGTATTAGGCAAATCCTTGTAGGCCCGTCCCGGAAATATGCCATGTGAATGTCCAGCTAGAATAGCATCAATCTCTTTAATATCACTGAGGTAATAGACTGCATTTTCCGTTTCAGCGTGGTAAGGTTCACTATCAATACCTGTATGGGCCAGTGCGATAATAACATCTGCTCCTTCAGCCTTCATTTTCGGCACGAATTCCTTTGCCGCTTCCACTATCGGACGGGCAATTACTTTCCCCTCTAAATTTGCTTTATCCCACCGCATAATTTGCGGCGGCATAAATCCTATGACGCCTATGTTTAATTCATGACTTTGTCCCTGATTGTCGATAACATTCCTTTTTAAAAGGACATAAGGGTTAAAGTAAGGTTTATTGTTTTTTGCTTTATATACAGTTGCATTCACAACAGGCATTTTTGGACCCTTTAGTGCATTTTTAAGAAATTTGAGCCCGTAGTTTAGCTCATGATTTCCAATAGCAATGGCATCATACTTCAGATAATTAAAGGCACTGTAAACAGGATGAATTTTCCTTTTTTGAATTCCTTTGATTCTAACCAGGTATTCACCAAGAGGGTTTCCTTTTAAATGGTCGCCGTTATCGAACAAA
This sequence comes from Neobacillus niacini, assembly GCF_046591715.1. Taxonomy (GTDB): domain Bacteria; phylum Bacillota; class Bacilli; order Bacillales; family Cytobacillaceae; genus Neobacillus; species Neobacillus niacini_L. Next base: position 54,150 of record NZ_JAWVNQ010000001.1, read on the forward strand.
AGAGAATTCACGGCCTCACTTCTCGCTTGATGAATAAGACTTGAGGTTTTTACGAGCCCGATAGTATTGTCTGTTTTCGTTTGGTAATAATCATAATTCACTAAAGCAGCATGTAAATCCGTTGTCTCGAGGATTCGTAAATCGACAGTTCCATTATTTTCTGCATTCATGTAAGAAGGAAAAGAAGCTTGAGAAACGATAAACATGAAGAGCAAAAGGAATAACACTTTATTGTTCAAATATTTTCAGCCCCCTCTTAATGGTAATTATGTGTTATTATTTGGCAGTTTGTTTCTGTTCATACATAAGGAATAAACCGTTACAAGGCCGGGCAACCGATATCGCTGCTGATCTCGGTATGCCGGATTCTGTTAAGAAATAATAAATAGTGATTAGCTTCACTTAGTTGAAAATGATTATCAGTTAAGATAGATGTAAGATATCACTAGGAGGGAAATAGGATGGAGAAAAGTTCAGTTAAAGCATACCAAGAGTTCAACGAAGAAAGATTTACAAAACGGATTATTTATAAAAAAGGTGAGACAACAGCCTTTGTATTAAATTTCATGCCTGGACAGCAGCTTCCTGTTCATAAGCATCCTGGCACAGAAGTATATCTTTATGTCGTAACAGGGACTGGCACTTTCATCATCGATGGCCAGGAAACCATCGTATCAGAAGCAGATTTAGTTCATGTCGGCGGCGATGAAGAGCTTGCCTTCAACAATACTGGCAGTGAAAATGTAAGTTTATATGTAGTATTAAGTAAAGTTCCAAGCGAACAATATGCGAAAAACATTTAGCATACAAAAACAGAAAGGCCAGTCTTGGTAATTAGGCTGGCCTCTTGCTTTTTTGCGCTGGTACTTTATTGAGTCCAAAGAACCACCAGTTCAAATCCCCGAACAGCTTCATCAAAGCTGGAACCAGGACCATGCGTACAATGGTGGCATCAATGAAAATCGCGATTGCGATACCGACACCCAGCTGCTTAATCGGCATGACACCTGTAAAAGCAAAAGCACCTGTCACTACAATCATAATTGCTGCGGCAGAGGTAATAATTTTACTCGTGTAGGTTAACCCCGAAATGGTAGCCTCCGTATTATCTCCAGTCTTTAAATAAAACTCCTGAATCCTCGAAATTAAAAACACTTCGTAATCCATTGATAGTCCAAAAACGAGAGTAAAAACAAAGACAGGTAAGATCAGTGCTATATCTACGGGCTCGATCCCAAAATGCCCCTTCTGAAAAATCCAAACAACAATGCCAAACGTACAGCTAAGGCTCAAGATATTCATCAAGATAGCTTTCAGAGGAATGAGGATAGACCGAAAGGCGGCCATAAGGATAAAGAACGTCGAAACCACAATTAATAACAACCCATACGGTGCTTTCTCATATATCTCATCAAAGATTTCTTGTTCAAATTTGATTGAGCCTCCAAAATGAGCTGATAACTCACTGTCCTTATTTGACCACTCCCGAATCCACTCTCTGGCTTCTTGTGAATGATCCTGAGTTTTTAAATAAACCTCAATCAGCATTTTATTGTTTCTGACAAAGTAATCCAGAATGGGGCCAGTTTGTTCTCTTGGCCCAAAAGCCAGCATTTGAGACAAAGCCTTCTCATCCTTAATACCGGTCACTGAAAATGGAGATTCTACGGTATCAACTAGTTTTTCCTCTTCAAGATTCTTTATATATTCATTTACCTTCTGAAGGTTATCACTTTCTAAAATAGATCCTTTTGTTTCCAAAACAATGGTTACTTTGTTCTCGGTCCGTTTGTCTTTAGAAATAAAATGCTTTTCAAAGGTTTCAAAGGCAACTCTGGAAGGGTATTTCTCCGGAAGTGATTCCGTACCGGGTATAGACATCGTCATTTGTGCAACTGGGATGAGTCCAGCTAACAGAATGGCCAGGGATAATCCTGCCATTAAAACAGGATGCCTCATCACAAACTTAGCGAATACATGCCATAAACTTGTCTTTGAATCCTTTACCCGAAAAATTCCGAATTTGTTAATACTAGTTCCAATACACGCGAGCAGGGCGGGAAGAAAAGTCAAAGCACAAATGGCAGAAATAAAGACAACGACCATCCCGCCAATGGCAACATTTTGAAAGATATCTATTTGGATAAACCATAAAGCCGATAAGCCAATAAAGACACAAAGTCCTGAGAATATAATCGAGCGCCCGGCTGTAGCAACGCTAATTTCAACCGCTTCTCGAATGGATTTGGTCTGTAATTCTTCTTTGTAACGGTTTATTAGTAATAAGGCGAAGTCAATACTTAAAGCGAGTCCGATCATCGGGACAATATTTAAGATAAAAATGGTCAAATCGGTGCCATAACTAAAAAAGAATACAGTACCCATGGTGGTTACGATTGATACAACTCCGATTACAATCGGAATGGATGCAGCAATTAACCCTCCAAAAGCAAGGACTAAAACGAGTAAGGCAATCGGTAACCCAATCATTTCAGCTTTGGCTAAATCCTCTTGGCTTGCTATATTTAGGTCTTGTACAATAATAGGCTCACCTGTCATCGTAACCGTTAATCCTTGTTTATTTTTAAGAAGCTTCTTCAGTTGTTCAATCTCATCACCGAGATTTTCTGCTTTTTTTTCAAAAGCCAACAAACCATAGGCAACTTCTTCCTTTATCATTCCATCTCTATCAAAAGGGCTTGTTATGCTTTTGGCACCATCGAAGTTTTTTAAGCCTTCGAAGGTTCCCCTGATATATTGATGCCAGTCTGTATCGTTAATGGAACGCTCTCTTTCGAAGACAAGGATAATGGATGACTTGGCTTGTCCAAACTCCTCTTCAAGAAGTGTTCTTGTTTCATTATATTCACCTTTGTATTCAAAGCCATTACCGCTTAAGACAGAAGGTAATTTTAAGGCAAAAACCACTGACGTCGTAATGATAAAAAACCATAGTATGAGTACTTTTTTCCTGTGGCGGTATATGAGTCCTCCAAGTTTCCCCATTTCCTAATGACCTCCTTTTAATGGGGAATTCACCCCTGAACTCTAGAGTATAGCAGAATAAGCCAAACGCATTGGTTGACTTTTCTTCAACATAAATCGACATAGTAAATATGGTAAGAATCATTCCCACTTTTCAGTCTGAAAATGCAGCTTCGCAGATTAAAAAATGTTCAACGGTCGTTTTACAAATGTAAAATATAAGTGGATTTATCCCCGCTTCTTGCTATAATAGTGAAAAAAAACAGGATGGAAGGTGATGAACAGTGGACCTAGAGAAGTTAAGTAAAGTGATTGAAGCAGCAAAACTATATTATTTATTGGATTATAATCAAAGCGAAATTGCCAAGAAACTAGGTATTTCACGCCCCACAGTGTCGCGTTTATTACAACAGGCAAAAAGCGAGGGTATGGTCCAAATCAAGATTATGGACCCCACAGAAGATGTTGAAAGTTTAGCACTTCAATTAGAAAAAAAGTTCAATTTGAAGAAAGTAATCATTGCGTCTATCCCACAATTTGAAAATCATATCATAAAAAATTATCTTGGTGAAAAAGCAGCCTTATATCTGCATGAAATTGTAAAAGACCATGATATTATTGGGGTAACTTGGGGAACTACGTTATACCATATTGCTGTTGAGCTAAAAAGGAAATTTGTTAAAGACGTTAAGGTTGTTCAACTTAAAGGCGGTGTAAGCCATGCTGAAACGAATACTTATGCATCTGAAATTTTATACCTCTTTGGAAAAGCTTATAACACCACACCTCTTAATCTACCGCTGCCAGCGATTGTAGACCATGTTGTCGTAAAGCAGGCTATGGAGGCAGACCGTCATATTCATAAAATCCTAGAACTGGGCAAAGAGGCCAACATTGCAGTATTTACCCTGGGTTCGATTAAAAAAGACTCTTTATTATTTCAAATGGGGTATTTTACAGAAGATGACCAAAACGCACTAAATGAAAAAGCTGTTGGGGATATATGTTCACGATTCTTTGATAAAAATGGGGAAGTGTGCAATGAAAGTCTGAACGAGAGAACACTGGGTGTTAAATTAGAGGATTTACGGAACAAGGAATACTCGATATTGGTTGCCGGCGGTCCGAATAAAATTGAGGGAATTTACGGTGCTCTAAAGGGGAATTATGCCAATGTATTAATAACGGACCAATTCTCAGCAAAGTTTCTTCTCGATAAAGAATAAAATTATGTCTAAATAATTACATTTTACATTTGTTCATAATGATATTTACAAATGTTCAGTTGTTTTGTTATAGTTAGTTTGAGTAAAGTAATGAGAAACAATAGCTTTCAATCTTAGGAGGAACCACCTTATGACTCAAAATGTGACCAAAATGATTGACCATACATTACTAAAGGCTGATGCTGTAAAGGAAGATATCATAAAGTTAGTTGAAGAAGCTAAGAAATATTCCTTCGCTTCCGTATGTGTAAATCCAACTTGGGTAAAAATATCAGCAGATATGCTTAAAGATACACCAGAAGTAAAAGTATGTACGGTAATTGGATTTCCTTTAGGAGCATCTACACCAGAAACCAAAGCATTCGAAACTAAAAATGCCATTGATAATGGGGCTAATGAGATTGATATGGTAATCAATATCGGCGCACTTAAAGATAAACATGATGATTTGGTAGAAAAAGATATCAAGGCAGTTGTTGAAGCTGCAAAAGGTAAAGCAATAGTAAAAGTAATCATTGAAACATGTCTTTTAACGAAGGAAGAAAAAGTTAGAGCATGTGAAATCTCAGTTAAGGCTGGAGCAGATTTTGTAAAAACCTCTACTGGATTTTCAACCGGCGGAGCAACCGTTGAAGATATTCGATTAATGCGTGAAACCGTTGGACCTGAAATAGGTGTAAAAGCTTCTGGAGGTGTCAGAAGCCGCGAGGATGCACTTGCAATGATCGAAGCCGGGGCTACTCGTATTGGTGCAAGTTCAGGAGTGTCTATTAGTAAAGGTGAAATTTCTCAAAGCAATTATTAATATTTAGATTTGAGGGATAAATGATGAAGGAAACAATATTAGCATTAATTGCTGGATTAATTGTAGGAGTCGTATTTAAGTTTATGAAGCTGCCATTACCTGCACCCCCAGTGTTTTCGGCGGTAGTCGGCGTTTTCGGTGTTTATTTTGGCGGAGTACTTGCCAGTTGGGTAGTTAAATTTTTCCAAGGGTAAAATGAGGACGTTGGAGAGTGAACGCGATGGATGAAAAACAACTGTTGGAAGAAGCAGCCAAAGCAAGAGAATTTGCGTATGTCCCGTATTCAAACTTCCAGGTTGGTGCTGCTCTTGCAGCAAAAAATGGAAAAGTCTTTCACGGATGTAATATAGAAAATGCCTCATATGGAATGACGAACTGTGCGGAAAGAACAGCTTTATTTAATGCATATTCTGAGGGTGTAACTCAGTTTGATACTCTAGTAGTAGTGGCAGATACTGAAGGGCCAGTTTCACCTTGTGGTGCTTGCAGGCAGGTAATTTCAGAGCTTTGTGATTCTGAGATGGAAGTTGTCCTTACAAATCTAAAAGGAGATATCCAAAGGATTCTTGTGAAAGACCTTCTCCCGGGTGCCTTTTCACCAGAAGATTTAAAGTAAAAAAGTTGAGACAGGATGAATCCTGTCTCTTTTTTCATGCTTTTTTTATAAAAGGGCATAATAACGAAAATGTTTATGAGTGAGGAAAGTAATGAAAAAAAATTTGCTTGTTTCGATCATTGATAACGACACAATGATTCAATCATTGCTGGTGAAAGTTCTCAAATTGATGAATTTAGAAGAATTTCAATTAGATATTAAGACTTTCGAGGATGGTATGTCATTTTTTGAAGCTAATCGGTTAAATGAATCCGGAGAACATCTACTAATTCTTGATGGGATTATGCCGATTATGGATGGCATCGAAATCCTGAAAAAAGTTAAATCTGACAGCAGTAAACATGTGTATGTATTAATGCTGTCAGGAAGAAAGAGTCAGTCTGATATTGAAAAGGCTCTAACATTAGGGGCAGATGACTATGTTACAAAACCTTTTAGTATTAAGGAATTTCAAGTTAGAGTACAAAAAATTATTCAAAGGATACAATAGATGGTCAATGACGAGATTTTATTTCTTGCTAGAATAGCTGTAGCTCTTATAAGTTTACTGTTTTTGCTGTTGGTATACTTAATGATCCGGAAGATGTGGGAAATTAAAAAAAGAAAAGAGATTGATTCGTATAAAGATAAGATTAACCCTTTCTTTTTCTCGATTATTGTTGAAGGGGAATTTTCCCGGGCATTGGGATTCGGAACATCAATAAAACTAAAAGCAATTGAGGAGCTTTTAAGCAGGTATGTAAAAATTTTAGAAGGTGAGGAGGAAAGAAAAAGGTTATCAGATTTGGCATCACTATATTTGCAGGATTATTATCGAAAACTTCTTAAGAATAGGCGTTGGAGCCGCCGTATGAACGCACTTTATCATATAGAAGATTTTCATATGACTGTTCTCAAAGAAGATGTTATTCAGTTAATAACTAAGAAGACCCTTTCAAAACGAGAGAATGTTCAAGTTTTAAGAATTCTGGCTTCTTTCCAAACTAATGGTTTTCCCGACTTACTTAAAAACCATGAACATTATTTAAATGAGTATGATTATCGAAGTATATTAATGCGCTTAAATCAGGGGTTATTTGAACAATTTGTTTTACAATTTCATAAAAGCTCCAATTCACTGCAATTAGCTATTTTAGATGTTATCTCATTAAAAAAGGCAAACATCTATCGTGCTTTTACTGAAAGTGTTTTTACAGCCTATAAGGGTGAAGTGAGAATAAGAGCATTAAAGGCATTGGCGGAAATTGGTGATATGCAAGATGTAGAGCCATGTCTAGAAATGATGTACTCACCCGAATGGCAGGAAAGAATGGTGGCAGCCAAACTCATAGGGTCTATTAAGGAAGAAAGAGGGATACCGCGATTAATTGAACTATTGCATGATCACTCATGGTGGGTCCGTTCTCAGGCGGGACAATCCATTAGTCAGTTCCCCAATGGGAAGTCCATTTTACAATCGGTCTTAGCCAGATCCAAGGATGCTTTCGCAAGAGATATGGCTTGGGACTGGCTGCATAAGGGGGATAATTATGCTAAGTGAGTATTGGGTAGATATTGTAGCTGTTTTCGCATGGTTTATTGCTGTTTACATGATGATTGTTATTGTTTTTTATTCTGCTATTTTTTTTACCTCAATCATTCAACTGCGAAAGGAATACCAATTAGATCGAATTCAGGCTTACGAGGACTACATGGATGAATTTTATACAAGACCTGTATCAATTATTGTCCCAGCCTATAATGAGGAAGCAGGAATAATACAAAGTGTCCGGTCACTGTTGAGCGTAAATTATCCTACATATGAAATTATTGTCGTGAATGATGGATCTACCGATGCTACCCTAGAGAAGATGATTGAGCATTATGATATGAAAGAAATCAAGAGAGTAGTACGTAAACAAGTAAATACAAAGCCAATTAAGACCATGTATCAATCTTCCGTCCTATCAAATTTATTTTTAGTGGATAAAGAGAATGGAGGTAAAGCTGATGCTTTAAATGTGGGGCTTAACTTTTCAAGCTATCCCTATTTTTGTTCGTTAGATGGGGATTCCGTTTTAGAGCCAGATGCATTCTTAAAGGTAATGAAGCCAATAATTGATTCGAATGAAGAGGTCATTGCTTCGGGAGGCAGTGTGAGAATTGCTAATGGGTGTGAAATAAAAAATGGTCATATTTTAAAAATAGGTCTTTCGAAAAACCCCATAGTCATCATGCAAATCATTGAATATTTACGTGCCTTCCTTATGGGCAGAATTGGTTTAAGCAGACATAATCTTCTTTTAATCATATCAGGTGCGTTTGGGGTTTTTTCAAAACACTGGGCAATTGAAGCGGGGGGATATAAAACTGATACCGTTGGGGAGGATATGGAATTAGTAGTGCGAATCCATCGGTTGTTGAAAGAAAAGCGGATAAACAAAAAGATAGTTTATGTCCCCGATCCAGTTTGCTGGACAGAAGTGCCAGAAGATGTCACGATCCTAAGAAGGCAAAGACGGCGCTGGCATAGAGGGCTCTTTGAAAGCTTATGGACGCACCGCTCCCTTACCTGTAACCCTAAATATGGTTCTATTGGATTAATATCCTTTCCCTATTTTTGGATTGTTGAGTTTTTTGGACCTATTGTTGAATTTCTAGGTTATATATTTATGGTACTTTGTTTGTTTCTTGGCGGAGTATATATTGAATTTGCTATTCTATTATTTCTTCTATCCTGTTTATATGGATCGCTTTTTTCTATGAGTGCAGTCTTGTTAGAAGAATGGAGTCTAACGAAATATCCCAAAGTATCAGATATCGTAAAGCTCTTTTTATACTCGCTAACGGAAACAATATGGTATCGTCCGTTGACTGTTTTATGGAGATGTGAAGGGATTCTTCAGATGCTTTCAGGAGATACGAGCTGGGGAGAAATGAAAAGAAAAGGTGTTTCGAAATGACAAAACAAGCCTCTTTAATTGTTTATGCCATTCTTTTTCTAATTATTATCTTAAGTCCTTTTTGGACCTGGTTGATAAAGCCTGCTAAAGAATTAAATGTATTAATTTTAGATAAAACTGTTCCGAACCAAACTTATAGAGAACACAAGGGATTGGTTTGGGTTTTGAATCATGAAAAGTATACAAAAGAAAACCATCAGCCATATAACCTAAGTGAAGATTATAAAGGATTTATGCCGAAAAAGGGTGAAGTCCGAGCATTACCTAATGATTTAAAAAAGTATGATGTCTATTACCTAACCGATCAATATGGTGTTTACGAAGAAGAATTTAAAGGGGAGAATATTGCTGGTGAGAAGTCCTCCATCATATATGGAGGCTTAGAATCTTCGGATGTAAATAAAATAGCACGCGAATTATTATCTTCAAAAGGTAAAACATTAATTGCAGAATTTAATACATTTGCTAGTCCCACCCCAGATGATGTTAGGGAACAATTAGCCAATCTGCTAAACCTAGATTGGACCGGGTGGATTGGCAGGTATTTTCCCAAGCTAAATAATAATGAAGTGCCTAAATGGGTGAAAGAAAGATATGAGGAAGATAACAAAAAGTGGGGTTTTAAAGGAGAAGGATTTGTTTTTGTTAATCAGCAAAATGATGTTGTCGTTGTAGGGCAAAAAGATATTCAGAATAATGGTGTCCTGTTTCAGTTAACGAAAAAGGGGGAGAACTTTTTCGATGGGGATTTGCAAGGAAAATATCAATATTGGTTTGATATCAATAATGCCAGAAGTCAGGATGAAATTCTCGCTGAGTATGAGCTGCCTCTATCAGCCAAGAAGAAAAAAGAGCTTAATGGACTAGGGATACCTTCTAAGTTTCCGGCTATCATTCATCATCAAAATGCTAAATACAATTCTTATTATTTTGCAGGGGATTATGCAGATGAACTTGAAGTTCCAGCTCTCTATCAGACAAGGGGCTTAAGCCTTTGGAAGAAACACTTTGGGTCAAGAGGATCCTTTTTTTGGACCGTTTATGTTCCTATGATGAAAGAGTTATTAGACAGCGGGCTTAAACATACTGTTCAACAGGAATTAGTTGAAGTGATTGAAAATAATGAAATCAAAACGAATAGCACAACCGGTGATACATATATCCAAGTTCAAAAGAATGGAAAGTGGAGAGATCTACTAATAAAAGGAGTTAATATGGGGATTGCTAAGCCCGGCTATTTTCCAGGTGAAACGGCAATTTCGAAGGAAGAATATTTTCGCTGGTTTAAAGCCATCGGGGCAATGAACGCCAATGCCGTTAGGATCTACACACTCCATCCGCCACAGTTTTATGAAGCCTTTTATGAATATAATCAGATTTCAAAAAAGCCGTTATTCCTTTTTCATGGTTCTTGGATTAATGAGGAAAAGCTGCAAAAAAACCAGGATGCATTTTCACCTGAAAATACAGAGGATGCAAAGACTGAAATAAAAAACATGATTGATATCATTCATGGAAATGCTAAACTGCCTGAAAGGCCAGGACATGCCTCAGGAGTTTATACTTATGATATTTCGAAATATGTACTTGGAATTATCATTGGAACAGAGTGGGATCCTTATTTAGTTGCCGAAACGAATCTAAAGCATAAAGACATTGGGGAGTTTGAAGGGAAATATTTTAGAACAAAAGAAGCAAGTGCTTTTGAAAATTGGCTGGCAAAATTAATGGAGTATGCAGCAGACTATGAAACAACCCAATATAAATGGCAGCATTCCACGAGTTTTACTAATTGGGTAACTACTGACCTTCTCGAGCATCCTGCAGAGCCATCGGAAAATGAGGATATGGCGGTGATAAATCCAAATCATATCTTTGCAGCTGAACATTTTCAAGCAGGCCTATTTGCTTCCTATCATATCTATCCATACTATCCTGATTTTCTTAACTTTGAAAAAAAATATCTAGAGTATATCGATCATGAAGGTAAAAAAAATAATTATGCAGGGTATCTAAATGAATTAAAACAGGCTCATAATATGCCCGTGCTAGTGGCTGAGTTTGGAGTTCCATCTTCTAGGGGATTAACACATACTAATCCCTATGGAATGAATCAGGGATTTCATTCTGAGGAAGAGCAGGGCTTAATTGACCAGCATTTATTTAAGTCGATCGTTACGGAAGGGTATGCAGGAGGTTTAATATTTACCTGGCAGGACGAATGGTTTAAACGTACATGGAATACCATGGATTTGGATAATCCTGATAGAAGACCATATTGGAATAATCAGCAGACGAATGAGCAGCACTTTGGTTTGCTTTCCTTTGAACCTGGAAGTAAACATTCTTCCATTTTGACAGATGGGAAGAAAGCAGATTGGAAAGAGTCTAATAGTAAATTCATCTACCGGTCAATAGATAAAAGTGATGTATTTAATGAAGTCAAAATCTCCTCTGATAGCGGATATTTATATTTTCTGTTAACCTTTAAACAGCCTGTTGATTTTTCTAACCAAGAGGTGTTTGTCCTTCTTGATACAATTGAAGGACAAGGTCAAAACAATATCAAATTGTCAGAGAATGCTGCAGTAAAAACAGATCTTGGCGTAGACTTTTTAATTAATCTTTCTGGACCTAAGAATTCCAGCATTAAGGTAGACAGTTATTATGATACTTTCTATTACCAATATGCCCATTTACTAAATATGATAAAAATGGAGCCTTACGTCAATCAGAAAAATAATGGAGTGTTCCATCCTATTCGCCTAGCGTTAAATAAAGAGTTAAGGATACCTTCAACAAATGCTACAGTGCCTTTTGAGGGTTATGAAACAGGGGCATTAATGTTCGGCAACGCTGACCCAGAAGATAAGAAATTTAATTCTTTAACAGATGTTAGTATTGGCAGCAGCGGGAAAATACTCGAAGTAAGGATACCTTGGCTGCTAATAAACGTAAAAGACCCTAGCTTAAAAGAAGTAATGGGGGACATATGGAAAAGCGGTTTAACTGGAAGTGAAAGAATTGAGGGAATACGAGTGGCAGTATTGACAACACTTCAAGGAGAAATCAACCAGACGATACCCAAAAGTATGAATTATGACATAAAGCAAAAGGATGTTTATTTATATACTTGGGAGGAGTGGGAACAGCCAGCTTATTATGAACGATTAAAAAAGTCATATACAATCATTAAACAGGTTTATCGAGAGGTGAGTGTGAGTAAGTGATCAAGAGGATTGGGTTCATTGGTGCAGGGAAAATGGCACAGGCAATGATCGAAGGGATCTTAAAAACAAACTTAATAATAAAAGATAATATAATGGCTAGTGCAATGTCAGTTGAAACAATTGAAAAAATTCAAACCACATACCAAATCGCATGTACTCAAGATAATAAGGCGGTGGCTAGGTTTTCAGATATCCTTTTTCTAGCTATTAAACCTGACATCCATTCAAGAATAATCGAAGAAATAAAGAATGATATCAAAAAAGATGTGATCATAATAACAATAGCTGCAGGTGTTACCTTGACAGATCTTGAAAGGGATTTTGGTTTTAAAATTAAGTGTGTCCGGACAATGCCAAATACCCCTTCGTTGGTAGGGGAAGGCATGAGTGCGATTTGTCCGAATGAAAGCATGTGTGAAACTGAAATTTTGGAAGTAGAGAGGCTTTTTCATACCTTTAGTAAAACGGAAAGAATGGATGAAAAATTAATGGATGCCATACCGGCAATAAGTGGATCATCTCCTGCATATGTATATATGTTCATTGAAGCACTGGCGGATGGTGGTGTTCTTCAAGGGATACCCAGGGATAAAGCATATCGTTTGGCAGCCCAAGCTGTCCTTGGTGCCGCAAAAATGGTATTAGAAACAGGCATCCATCCTGGGGAACTTAAGGATAATGTTTGTACGCCTGGCGGAGCAACAATTGAAGCAGTGGCAGAACTTGAGAGGAATCAGTTTCGTGGGTCTGTACTAGCAGCAATGGAGAGCTGTACCATTAAGGTTAAATCTTTAGGTTCATAGCCCAAAAATGAAAGAGCCTGCACGTATGCAGGTTCTTTCACGTTGGTTCTGGTTTTCTAATGACTGTTAAAGATGTCATCAAACCAACAAAAATAATCGTTAATAAAGAGTAGAAGAATTTTTCTAAACCAACTACTTTAATTCCACTCGTGATGATGATTCCGTCGATTAGGAAAATGATAATACCAATATTAACAGAAGTAAATTTAGTAAGAATTTGTGCAAGTAAATCAGTACCACCTGTACTGGTTTCATAGCGCAGCATTAATCCAATTCCAACGCCCACAAGAATTCCGCCAATAATGGTACTAGGGAAGATGCCAAGTGTTATTTTGCCGGAGATAAAGGATAGCAGGTCAATACAAAAGGATGAGATAATTAATCCATGCAAACTATAGTAAAAATAACGTCTTTCAAAGAACCATGCCAGAATATAAAGGGGGAGACTTAAAACAATCATACTAAGGCCAGTCGGCCATCCATAAAAATAGTGAATAATTAACCCTAAACCAATTACGCCTCCATCAAGCAGATGATAAGGTACGAGAAAACCATTAACACCTAGGCTTAATAATAAGCTGCCAATCAGCATCGCAATAATTTTATGTTTCAATAAAATCACTCCAAACTTGTCCCTACATAAAAAGTATGAAAATGATTTCAATTTAGAAGTACATGCCAATAAAAAAAGAGGATGGAAAATCATCCTCTTTGCTGGTGTTTTATTAGAAGAAAAGATTTAAAATGAAATAAGAAATGGCCGCGATACCTGCTGAAATTGGCAGGGTAATTACCCAGGTGATGAGCATTCTTTGTGCTGTATCCCATTTTACCCCTTTTAATCGGTGAGAGGCACCAACCCCTAAAATACCGGAAGAAATAACGTGAGTTGTACTAACGGGAACATGTAAGAAAGTAGCACCAAATATTACAGCAGCACCAGTCAAATCTGCTGCCACCCCGTTTATTGGTCTAATTTTCATGATTTTACCGCCAACGGTTTTAATAATTTTCCATCCTCCAACAGATGTACCTAATCCCATTGCAAGTGCACAGGAGAACTGTACCCAAAATGGAACTTCAGCGTTACTTCCAAGGTATCCATTTGCAATTAAAGCCATCGTGATAATCCCCATTGCCTTTTGGGCGTCATTCGTTCCATGTGAATAGGACTGCAGGGCTGCAGTGGCTATTTGCATATAACGAAAATTCCGATTGGTCTTAGCTAAATTTGCATTTTTAAATACCACTTTAAAAATACTGTAAACAATATAACCGACAACAAAGGCTAAGATTGGCGAAAGGATGAGAGCTTGAATGATTTTTAAGAATCCACTATAGTTAAGTGCCCCAAAACCTGCTGATGCAAGTGCCGCTCCGGCAATGGACCCAATGATTGCATGGGAAGAACTGCTCGGAATTCCATAATACCAAGTCAATAAATTCCAAAAGATGGCTGCTATTAGTGCGGCTAAAATAACCACTGATCCATTTTCAAGCGTAAAAGGATCGACAATATCCTTGGAAATGGACTTAGCTACACCCGTAAATGTCATGGCGCCCACAAAATTCATGATTGCGGCTAACAGAATAGCCTGCCGTGGTCTTAAAGCCTTTGTTGAAACAGAGGTTGCAATCGAGTTAGCCGTATCATGGAACCCATTAATAAAGTCAAATGCAAGGGCGCCAATAACAACTAAAATAATTAATATTTCCATTTGTTTGCTCCTTATGCATTTTTCATAATAATGGTTTCAAGTGTATTGGCAACGGATTGACAGCTGTCAGCAATATCCTCGAGATTTTCATAAATTTCTTTGTATTGGATAATACGAATCGGATCTTTTTCTACTGTAAACAAATGCTTAATGGACTGACGAAGGATATTATCACATTTTGATTCATAATCTTTAGTTTTTATGGCATGCTCTCTCATTTGTGGGAGCTTTTTATTGGATAAAAGGACAATTGCTTTATCGATTTCGTGGACACTCGCTTTAATGGCGTCAACAAACTGAAGCATGAAATCATCTGCCTGTGTGATAGAATACATCTCAAATAAAGCAGCTGTCGCTTCAAGACCGTCTAGTACATCATCCATACTGTTTGCTAAATGGAGAATATCTTCACGTTCAATAGGAGTGATAAAGGCATCATTTAATTGTTTAATGACTTCATGGACAAAGGAATCACCCTTCGTTTCAATCTCCTTCATCTTTTCTGAGAAAATCTTCAAATCACTTACATTCTTTAATTTATAATCAGCAAAGTAATTTGCACCTTCCTTTAAGTTTGAAGAAATATTACTTAATAAAGCAGAAAATTTATCAACTTTTTTTGCCATTTTTTAATCCCCCTAAAAATTATGTAAAAAGTTATTACACTAACGGACAACATTTTACAGAAAATAAACTAAAAAAACATAAAAAATTGACCTAATTTACAAAAACTTAACAAAAGAAAATTCTGAAAATGATTTCATTAACTTAGCATGATTCATTTTTTTAATATTACCTGTACCACTATAATTATGTATTTTACGAATCAAGTGAAATTCCTTAGTATGGATTGTAATAAAATGGGTACTTTAATGGTACAAGACAGTATTTTAAAAGTTGAATACTGCTTGTTAAATTGATTTAAAAGAATGATTAAAAAAGGAGTGTTCTAAATGAGTTTCATTTGGGCATTGATCGTTGGTGGAGTGATCGGCTGGTTAGCAGGTCTTATTGTTGGAAGAGATGTTCCAGGCGGTATTATAGGTAATATCATTGCAGGATTTGTTGGCGCATGGCTCGGTACTTTATTATTGGGAGATTGGGGACCTAATGTTGCCGATTTTGCGATAATTCCTGCCATTATTGGTTCTGTTGCTCTTGTCTTCCTGTTATCACTCGTAATGAGGGCTTTTAGAAAAGCTGACTAATAATCGAAAGAAGAGGCCGCCAAATTAGGCGGCCTCTTTTTGCATCATATTCTATTTACGTCTATCCCTTTAAAGATAGGAGGCTGATCCAAGAAGGGAGCATAACAAACAACTTCTTCTCTCGTAATAGGGTGAGTAAATTCTAATTTAGCACCATGTAATGCCTGGCGATTAAATTTCGGTTGTCCTCCATACAATGTATCGCCAAGCAATGGGTGCCCAAGGTAGCTGAAATGGACACGTATTTGATGTGTTCTCCCGGTCTCAAGCCAACATTTTACATAAGAAAAGTCTTTTTCCTCTTTGATTAGTTGGTAGTGTGTAATAGCCTTTTGGCCGGTTTTTGAAACTCTTCTCCTTGTTGCATGATGACGATCACGTCCAATGGGCTCTTGTATAGTTCCATTTTTCTTTTTCAAACGGCCTTGAATGATTGCAAGATAGGTTCTTTTCATTTCATGGTTTTCAAGCATTCTGTCTAAAATTGCTCCTGCTAAAGCATGTTTAGCAAAGAGTATAGCGCCTGTAGTATCCTTGTCTAAACGATGTACATGCCGAACGTTACATTTTTCACCTTTTGAATGCAGATAAAATTGTGCAGCATATAAAAGTGTATGTGTATCATTCTCGTCATTAGGATGTGTGTTCATACAGGCTGGTTTATTAAATACGATAACATGGTCATCCTCAAATAATACCTGTATATCATAGAAGAAAGCAGGGATGAAAGGTAATTCACCTTCTTCAAATATTTTAATTAACACCTTATCACCGTACTTAAGCGGGGTCAGCCAAGCAGCTTTGCTGCCATTAATTAAAACCTTGTGTTCCATTCGGAATGCATGTGTAAGTTTCTTTGGGACATCCCATTCTTTTCGAAAAATTTCTTCTATGGTTTTCCCTTCCCAGCTCTTAGGTGTATTTATTTCCATCCAGTTCCCTTTTTTTGTCGTTTTTAGCATACTAACTCCTTATATCATGAGATTTATCTAAAGTAATAACGTGGTTATAATTACCACCGAAATTCACTCTCATTTATGCTATCCTTATGTATATATATTACGATAGAATATCGTTATCGCAAAGGTGGGTTACAAGTGAAAATTGTTTTTGCCTCGACACCTGGTCAGGAAGAAGAAATTTGTGGACTTGTAAGGTACATCTATTCATCTGTTTTTCCACTCTATTTTACGGATAAAGAAATAAGCGAGTTTGAACAATTAAAAGTATTGCATACTCCAGAAGACTTTAATACATTAAAGGATGCCTTCCAAGTAATGGCTAGTATGCAAACAGTAATCTCTATCCTTGAGTCGCCGGCTCTTGATGAGCAATATGCCGTTTTATTTAATAAGAATGTTACGACCCTGCAAGAATTTGGTCTTTTCTTTCCGTTTGAGTTTGAACAATTCGTAGAAGCAAAGAATATGAAAAACAGTATGTTTAGTGTTTACATTAAAGCCGCAAACGAACTACTTGTATAAGTTCTAGAGAAAATGTCTGCAAATGCAGACATTTTTTTTTATTATCCTTGAACTTATAGAGATAAAATATAAAATAAATAGAAGGTGTAAGTTTATTGGAAAATCAAACAATATGAAATAGGGCTAAAAAAGGGAGGATAACATGATGGATTGGAAAGAAAATGCAAAAAGGTGGATGGAGTTTTCAAACTTAAATGCGGAACTAAAGCAGCAGCTTGAGGAAATAAAGGAAGATGATAGACAACTTGAAGAAGCTTTCTATAAGAATCTAGAGTTTGGCACCGGCGGAATGCGGGGCGAAATTGGTGTAGGAACAAATCGTATGAATTTATATACGGTTCGTAAAGCATCGGCTGGCTTAGCAGCATACATAGACGCACAAGGTAATGAAGCAAAACAACGCGGAGTGGTAATTGCCTACGATTCACGACATAAATCTCCTGAATTTTGTATGGAAGCGGCTAGAACACTTGCCACTAAAGGGATAAAAACCTACGTATTTAACGAATTAAGACCTACACCTGAGCTATCTTTTGCTTTAAGACATCTAAACGCTTTCTCAGGAATTGTTATTACAGCAAGCCATAATCCGCCTGAATACAATGGGTATAAAGTTTATGGTTCAGATGGCGGTCAGCTTCCACCCGCAGCAGCGGACGTAGTAATAAAGAAGGTTGATGAAATCGAAAATGAATTGTTAATTGAAGTAGATACCGAGGAGAACCTGCGGTCACTTGGTTTAATTAACACAATTGGTGAAGAAATTGACCAAGCTTATATTGAAAAACTGAAAACTATTTCTGAAAATCCATCCATTTCAAAAGAAACAGATATAAAAATTGTATTTACACCTTTGCATGGGACGGCTAATAAACCAGTTCGTCAGGCATTGAATGCTCTGGGCTATACAGATGTAACAGTCGTCAAAGAACAGGAACTGCCTGATCCTGAATTTTCAACGGTTAAAAGTCCAAACCCTGAAGAACATGCAGCATTTGAACTTGCCATTAGGGATGGTAAAAAAGTGGGTGCAGATCTTTTAATTGCAACAGATCCAGATGCAGACCGTTTAGGAATTGCTGTTCGTAACCATGAAGGTGAGTATGTTGTCTTAACAGGGAACCAAACTGGCGCCCTGCTATTGGATTACATTCTCTCACAAAAGCAAAGCAAAGGAACGCTTCCTTCAAATGGAATAGTGCTAAAAACAATTGTAACATCTGAAATCGGCAGGAAAATCGCCCAGGGTTATCAATTACCAACAATTGATGTGCTGACTGGATTTAAATTTATTGCTGAAAAGATAAAGGAATACGATGAAACCGGAGAATTTACTTTCCTATTTGGGTATGAAGAAAGCTATGGCTATTTAATTGGAGATTTTGCCCGGGATAAAGACGCTGTCCAAGCCGCCATATTGGCTGTAGAAGTTTGTGCATACTACAAAAAACAGGGAATGTCACTTTATGAAGGCTTATTACAGGTTTTTGAAAAGTATGGCTTCTATCAAGAAGGTTTAAGGTCATTAACGTTAAAAGGTAAAGAGGGCGCAGAACAAATACAGCAAATCCTGGCTTCATTCCGGTCTGAGCCAATTAAGCAGCTTGGTGATTTAACGATAGCATCATCAGAAGACTACTTAACGGGTCTTAAGCAGACTTCTAATGGAGAAGAGAAAATTGAATTACCGAAATCCAATGTATTAAAATATACATTCACAGATGGTTCTTGGGTTTGCTTGAGACCATCAGGCACCGAACCAAAAGTGAAATTCTATTTTGGTGTGAATAGTAAAAGTTTAGAGGAAAGCAGAAATAAATTAACCGAAATCGAGAAGAATTTTATGAATCTTGTTGATGAAAAAGTCAAAATGGTAACAGGGAACTAATTTCCCCGTATTCATCCAAGTATCTCATCATGAAAGGAAAAAAACATGTTAAAAAATCAAATCGCAATTGTGACAGGTGCATCTAGAGGGATTGGTAAGGAAATTGCTGTTCAACTTGCAAAGCAAGGAGTGAAATTAACGATAATCGGAAGTTCAGCGCAAATTTCTGAAACAGCTGATGAATTAAAGAACCTGGGTTTCCCGCATGTTCTTCCTATCCAAGCAGATGTTTCTAAAGAAGAAGACTTACAGCAAGTGGTCAAGAAGACCATTCAGGAATATGGACATGTTGATATATTGGTGAATAATGCTGGTGTGGGATTCTTTAAATTAACAGAGGAAGTAACGGTTGAAGAATGGAAAAAGGTTTTTGAAGTAAATGTCCAAGGTGTGTTTTTGGCCACGAAGGCAGTCCTTCCACATATGAAGGAACGCAAATCAGGGACTATTATTACCATTTCTTCTGATGTTGCCAGATATACCATAGCTAACGGTTCAGCTTACACAGCTTCAAAATATGCGGTTCAAGGGTTTTCAGGTTCTGTAGCACAAGAAGTACGTGAATATGGAATTAGAGTAGGTACGATTAATCCAGGAATGGTAGATACTTATTTTGCAGATTCTACACAAGGTGTTCCAGAAAAAAAAGATTGGCTCAAGGTTGAAGATATAGCAAACGCTGTTGTTTATATGGCTTCAGCTCCAAAATATATGCTTATAGATGAAATTGTTCTACATCCACTTGTTCATCAGTATCCGATTGCATAACGATAAGAAAACGGCTTCCCTTTCTAGGAAGCCGTTTTTTTATGTTTGGTGGAATTCTTTAATCCGGTTGGTAAAAATTTCTCAACAAAAATGGTATCCACTTGTTTTTTCAGGAAAGACTATACATCGGTAACTCATGATCAGGTTCAATGGTTTCGTTAGCATGGTCGATATAACGAAGTAAAGAATATAATTTGTTTTCGATTACTGAGTAATCACGTTCAAAGTGATAGGCATGCAGGAATTGCTCTATCCTCTTTGATAAAAACTGGTCCTTTGTCCGCACCATAAGTATCAGCAGGTTATCCCATTCAGATCGATGCGTATAATACAAAGCTCGATCATAATCCATTTTATTCATTTGTTTTCTCTCCTCCTTACTAGGAGTTGAAATTATTTTATGATATTTCGGCAATAACTTTCACAGAAAATGTTGGACAATCCGGTCTTATGCTGTTTTCAACTTTTACCTGTATAACCTTAAGAAGAATGGTTACCAAAGGAGCTAGTAATGGAGAAGGTTTTATGTATTTTATTGATTTTATTACTCACGGTTGATAACGTTTCCTTTGCAAAAACAGTCAATACAAACCAACCATATACCTATGAGAACATGACGAATGACCTTGAAAGAATCAATCAAGAGTATGGGGGGCTAAAAGTAAAAAAGATTGGGGAAACTCATTTTGGAAAAGATATTTATGCCATTAGACTTGGAAAAGGTAAGAAAAATATCGTCCTAATCGGGGCCCATCATGGACGTGAATGGATTACAAGTATGCTCTTAATGAAAAAACTTGAGGTATATGCTGCAATGTATAAAAGGGAAAAGAAATTGGGTCCCTTTTCAACAGACATTTTAGATGATGTTTCCATCTGGTTTATTCCGATGCTCAATCCAGACGGTGTGGCCATTCAACAAAATAAACTTGAACTTTTCCCTAAGAAACATCTCAAAAAAGTAATATCCATGAATGATGGGCTGGATAACTTTGAACGGTGGAAAGCAAATGGGGTCGGTATTGATTTAAATAGACAATACCCAGCAGGATGGAGGGAGCTAAGTGATGGACCTAAGAATCCCTCTTACCAATTTTATAAAGGAAATAAGCCATTGGAAGCAAAAGAGGTTAGAGCATTAACAAAATTCATTCGTACCATTAACCCTGAAATTGCAGTAGCGTATCACTCAGCTGGCAGAGAAATCTTTTGGAATTATAAAAATGGCAAGCACCTTAAACGTGACAAACGAATTGCCAAAAAGATTTCATTACTGACTCATTACCGATTAGCAAAACCACCTAAACATGCAACAGGCGGAGGGTTTACGGATTGGTTTATCACAACATATCACCGTCCGGCAATGACAATTGAGGTCAGTCCGCTCGTCGGGGAAACGTCCCCCCCATTATCTGTCTTTGAGACAGAATGGGAGAGAAATAAATATGTAGGTCTTTCCCTTGCCAGAGAAGCTAAGCTTTTGTTAAAGCAAAAATAAGCTGTGGACTTGTTGTTTTTTATATCTTGTTTCATCATTCCCGGTTTTACTTCATACATTGTGGTAAGAGGAAAAGGGGGAATGGCGATGAATGGGGACGATCGCAAAGCACTAGAATACGCAATCAGTGAAATCACTGAAATCGCTCGGGGCTTTGGCTTGGATTTTTATCCAATGCGATATGAAATTTGTCCGGCAGAAATCATTTACACGTTTGGTGCCTATGGTATGCCTACCAGGTTTTCACACTGGAGCTTTGGGAAACAATTTCATAAAATGAAGCTCCATTATGATTTAGGACTAAGTAAAATTTACGAACTTGTTATTAATTCAAATCCTTGTTATGCCTTCTTACTAGACTCCAATTCACTCATCCAGAATAAATTAATCGTTGCACACGTATTAGCTCATTGTGATTTCTTTAAGAATAATGTTCGATTCCAAAATACAAAGAGGGATATGGTCGAAAGCATGGCAGCTACTGCTGAAAGAATTCGGCGATATGAAATACAATTTGGAAAAAAGGAAGTAGAGACCTTCCTTGATGCCGTGCTCGCAATAGATGAACATATTGACCCTTCATTAATGAGACCAAAGCTTGCATGGTCTTTAGAGGACGAGGAAGAGGAGGAGTCGCCGCAGATGACTGCGACCCCTTACGATGATTTATGGAAATTAGATGAAAGTACTAAAAAGCAGCCAAGTCAACCAAGGAAAAAGCAATTTCCGCCACGGCCGGAAAAAGATTTATTATTATTTATCGAAACTTATAGCAGGGAACTAACGGATTGGCAGCGGGATATTTTAACAATGATGCGGGAGGAAATGCTTTATTTCTGGCCGCAGTTAGAAACGAAAATTATGAATGAAGGCTGGGCATCCTATTGGCATCAGCGAATCATTAGGGAGATGGATTTAACCAGCGGGGAAGCGATTGAATTTGCAAAATTAAACGCAGGGGTTGTTCAGCCGTCAAAGACGGGGATAAATCCTTATTACCTAGGGATTAAAATATTCGAGGATATCGAAGAACGTTATAATAATCCAACCGATGATATGATTAGAAGAGGAGTTACGCCAGGCTCAGGGCGCGAAAAAATGTTTGAGGTTCGTGAAGTAGAATCAGATATATCCTTTTTACGGAATTACTTAAATAAAGATTTAGTCATGCGGGAAGATATGTATCTTTTCCAGAAGCAGGGAAGGGACTATAAAATCGTCGATAAAGAATGGGAGCATGTTCGCGATCAATTGGTGAATATGCGTGTAAATGGAGGGTTCCCATATATTACTGTAAATGATGGTGACTATCTAAAGAATGGCGAATTATATTTAAAGCATTGGTATGAGGGTGTGGAATTAGATGTCAAATACCTTGAAAAGGTATTGCCATATATCCAGCAGCTATGGGGCAGACCTGTCCATATTGAAACCATGATTGAAGACCGCAGGATGCTATTTTCATATGATGGAAAAGGGGTTCATCGGAAGTATATGTAAACGAAAGAAAGAATGTGCTAAATGGAGCTCATGCAAAAACGCTGAAATTTTTCAGCGTTTTTTTATGTCTGATATTGTGTAAGTCAAAATGTACCACTTTTATAGGAGAATGGTATTTATTTTTCCTTTTCGTGATGATCATCAATTAACCCTTTTGTTGATTGTTTAAATTCTCTTAGTGTTGAGCCGAATGCTCTTCCAATTTCAGGTAACTTGGATGGACCAAAAATAATCAGGGCGAGCATTACAATTAGTATTAAACCTGGGATTCCGATATTTTGAAGCATAGTCTCATTCCTTCTTTTATTTTTTGAGATTGGTTAGAAGTTAAAATTTAACAAAGAATGCTGTAAAGTACATAATCAATATTCCAATTGTAAATCCCGCAAAATTCATCCACGACACGAAAGGTTCATTATTCTTTTTATGATCTTCTATAAGCATGTTTGAGATAACGACTATGACCTGTAAAATTGCACCTGCACCAATACCAAGAAATACTGCACCCAAAATCGGTGAAAAGATAAACCCGCCGAACCAAGTTCCAAATATGGCAGGTGCACCAGCAATAGTGCCTAATAATATAAATTGGCTTACCTTTGGCTTGATTTTTAGTAATGGAGCAGCAATCCCAATCCCTTCGGTAACATTATGCAGGGTAAAACCAATGATTAAAAACGTACCCAATGCAGCCTCACCTAGTGCAAATGAGGAACCAATCGCCAAACCTTCACCAAAATTATGAAGTCCAATCCCTGTTGCCATTAATATTGCAATCCTAAGTGGCGGGTACCCATTTCCTTTTTGTCTATGTTGTTGATATTGATCAAATCCAATTAATAAAAGAAAAGAAAGGAAGGTGCTAATAATTACTGCCATGTTTCCTTGGAAGACTGATGGTGCTTCAGCTCCAATTTCAAATCCATCAAATAAAGTCCCAAAAAATAAGAATAGGAGGAGACCAACTGTAAGTGCAAGAATAGCATTTATCCAGGTTTTCTTCATACGTTTCATAAATGGATACCACAATAGTCCTAAAGTAATCGGAACAATGCCAACATAAAAACCAATTAATCCGTAATTGATTACATTTCCCCAAGAAAATTCAGGAGTTAAAATTGCTGCCTCTATCACTGCCTCTGTAATAATTCCATTTTCAGAAATTAAAAGAATGGTATGGGGGTCACCTTCAACCCAGGGATAATGTATGGTTACCTTAGCATCATCAAAACGATTAAGTGTAGTATCTGGTGTCATTGAAAAATTCCATACTGAATCATCAACAATTACTTGAGATATGGTTAATGTCTCAGGTCCAGTATTACTTACATCCAGCTCAAATCCTGAAGGCAGAATCTTAATCTGTTCTACATTCAGAACTTCAATGGGAGCAGCAGGGTCTCGTTCTACACCAGCTCCATTTTTATACATCCATCCCAATACCAGAAGTAAAAGAATTAGTGGAATTAGTAAGGTAATCAGCCATTTTGATTTCATCATTAGTTACACTCCTTTCTATTCAACCTCAAAGAATCCCATCCAGCCAAGCTCAGCAAATTCACTAACATGAGCATGAAACATATATTTTCCCTTGTATGGAAAACGGACTTCAAGTATCCCGCGTTCACCCTGACACTGCATGATGGTGTCTGTAAATTGAGATGGATTTTCATTTCTGCCTGTTGGGATATAGGTAAAATAGTTGGCGTGTAAATGGAAAGAGTTTAATAAATCAAATTCCGTTAAATTGCTTAAATAGATTCGTACAAGCTCATCCTTCTTGATCCTAATCGGATGATTCATAAACGCAAATGCGTAGCCATTTACCGTATAAAACTCATTTGCACCGTCCAAATCCAAATCATATGCATTCATAACCATATTTAATTCTAAAGCTGGCTCCCTTGGAGTTTTTGGATCAATAATAAAGTTTCCGTATAACCCTTTGTGAATATGTCGGGCTAAAGGCAGGACATGGCAATGGTATATTTGCAGCCCATAGGGTTTTGCTTCAAATTCATAGGTAAATGATTGACCTGGAGCGATGGGTGCTAAACCGTCCATTTCAGGGAGGTGTATCCCATGAAAATGAATAGAGTGGGGGTGACTTCCTTGATTGACAAAGTGAAATTTTAAAAGATCCCCTTCAGTACACCGAAATGTTGGTCCTGGAATTGTTCCATTATAGGTCCACCCAGGAAACTTAATTCCATTTGCAATTTCAATTTCCTTATCAACTGCTGCTACTTGATATTCCCGTAATGTTCGACCATCAGAAAGTTTTGTTACTTTTCCATAGTCAAATTGAGTTAGAAGACGTTCAGCCATCTTATAGCCTTCTGTTTTTGTCGTATCAAGCATATTTGTGTGATTTCCAGAATGATTTTGGTGATTTGACTGATGATTCTCGGCATGCGCCACATTAGAAAACGGTACCATTTTATTGAGATAAATGCTTCCTGCTATACCCAGTGCACCAGTAGTTCCGATTTTTAAAATATCTCGCCGAGAAATTTTTTTATCTGCCATTCTTTTACCCCCTCTTAAAAAGTTTCCCTAGACCAAAACTATTTGTATTTTCCAATACTTTATGACATAGACAATCTTTTTGTCAATAAACAAATTTAAAAAATTTATTAAAACATTCAAATAATTGTTTGACCATTGGAATTGTTATTATATATACTAATAATCAAATGAACATTTGAATAAGGAGTAATTCTTTGATACATCAAATTGCCTTTACTCACCAATTGGAGGGGAAAGTTAATGAGTAATGCTGGTTTAGAAAAAGGAAATGAAAAAACCGCCTACCGAGTACAGGGTTTCACCTGAGCTTCCTGTGCTGCAAAGTTCGAAAAGAACGTAAAACACCTGGATGGTGTCTCTGATGCAAGTGTGAATTTTGGTGCTGCCAAATTAACGGTATATGGGGAAACAACAATTGAGGAACTAGAAAAAGCAGGAGCTTTTGAAAACATAAAGGTCTACCCTGAAAAACAAAAAATTACAGAAAAAAAGGAGCCATTCCTACAAAGGAACTCAACAGTCATAGCCTCGCTCGTCTTCTTATTAATTGGATTGATTTCTGCTGAAATGTATGGCAAAGATAGTATTTCTTCGATTTTAGCGTACGCTTCGTCTATATTAGTTGGTGGTTACAGACTATTTAAATCAGGATTAAAGAATATATTTCGATTAGAATTCGATATGAAGACACTGATGACGATTGCTGTCATTGGTGCTGCCATTATCGGGGAATGGGGAGAAGGTGCAACAGTTGTCATCCTATTCGCAATAAGTGAAGCATTAGAAACATACTCAATGGATAAAGCACGGCAATCGATTCGATCTTTGATGGACATTACTCCTAAGAAAGCCTTGATTCGAAGGGGTAATAAAGAATTCACTGTTGAAGTGGACGATATTCAAATTGGCGACATAATGATTGTCAAACCTGGGCAAAAAATTGCGATGGACGGAATTGTAGTTAAAGGGATATCATCCGTAAATCAAGCTGCGATCACAGGTGAATCTGTCCCCGCAAAAAAAGCTGTTGATGACGAGGTGTTTGCGGGTACTTTAAATGAAGAAGGATTACTTGAAGTTAAAGTAACTAAACATGTGGATGATACAACAATTGCAAGAATTATTCATTTAGTAGAGGAAGCACAAGCAGAACGTGCACCTTCACAGGCATTCGTAGATCGTTTTGCAAAATATTACACACCGGTAATAATGCTTATAGCACTTGGAGTTGCAATAGTTCCTCCTAGTTTCTATGGTGCAGATTGGAACGTTTGGATTTATCAAGGGTTAGCTGTTTTAGTGGTAGGTTGTCCTTGTGCATTGGTTATTTCAACCCCAGTCGCTATTGTAACAGCTATTGGTAACGCAGCAAGAAATGGTGTCCTTATAAAAGGTGGAATTCATTTAGAGGAAATGGGTGCAGTCAAAGCGATAGCTTTCGATAAAACAGGCACATTGACTAAAGGGACTCCTGTTGTTACGGATTACCTTCCGCAGCAACATGCTAATTCAAATAAACTTCTTACCATTATTGCAGCTTTAGAAAATGGCTCTCAACATCCATTAGCTTCATCCATTTTGAAAAAAGCGGAACAAGAAAATTTACCTTATCATAGTGTTACAATTGAAGATACTTCCTCAATAACTGGGAAAGGTATTCAAGGAATCATTAAGGGTAATACGTATTATGTAGGAAGTCCGAATCTGTTTGAAGAAATCTTAACAAACGGAATACCTAGTGATTTAAATATGAAAATAAATGAACTGCAAAACCAAGGGAAAACTGTCATGGTTGCAGGTTCTTCAAATGAAGTAATGGCGGTACTTGGTGTTGCTGATGAATTAAGAGAAAACAGTAAGGATGTCATTCAAAAACTTCACTCATTAGGTATTCACAAAACCATCATGTTAACTGGCGATAACTCTGTTACAGCAAATGCAATCGGCAAACAGGCAGGAGTATATGATATACAAGCAGAACTCTTACCACAAGATAAATTATCCTTCATTAAGGAATTAAGAAGTAAATATAATCGTGTGGCAATGGTCGGTGATGGAGTGAATGATGCACCAGCTTTAGCTGCATCTACGGTGGGCGTGGCTATGGGAGTAGCTGGAACAGATACTGCTCTTGAAACGGCAGATATTGCATTGATGGCAGATGACCTAGCCAAACTTCCATTTATGGTTAAACTAAGTAGAAAAGCATTGAATATTATCAAACAAAACATTACATTTTCATTAGGGATAAAACTTGTTGCATTATTACTAGTGATTCCTGGCTGGCTTACTTTATGGATAGCAATTTTCGCAGATATGGGAGCAACACTTATCGTGACTTTAAATGCTCTTAGACTTCTCAGAGTAAAAGATAAATAATTTAGGGCTCCAGTGTATTTATAGAAACTGCAAAAAAACACCAAATCAACTGGTGTTTTTTTTGTATTCATACTCATCTAATTATTTATTTAGAAAGATAGCACCAATGGCAATGAGAAAAATTCCAATAATGGAATAGACTGAGATAGACTGACGTAAAACGATGATAGATAAAATGGTAACAAGGATTGCATTTACCCCCGTCTGAATACCGCCCAGCATTACGGTATTACCAAATATTTTACTCCCCTGAATGAACCCCCAAGCTAGTACTATGTTTCCCAAGAAAGAAAGAGGAAGAAAATATATATTAAATCGGATGCTATCCTTAAGAGTCGGCTGGAAGAAATAAGCAGATAAAATTGGCAATAAGGAAAATATAGCTGCCCCAATTATTATTGCCCCAATTATAAGAACCTTCAGGCAGGACACCTCATTTCATGGAATTACTATCCTGAATAGTTTTGCTTATTCTTTAGTTTATATTCATGCTTAATACGGGGTGTAATCTACGTTTGGTGTATATTTATTCGAGGCATTCCATAATAAGTATTCATTAATTCCCTCTGCATGTAAGGCGCGGATTTGATCCTCGACTTCCTTCTTCCCATAAACCTTATAGTTGCCAACTCCAAGCCACGATGCGGTAAAGTCTTGTATCCATGGCCTGGATATCGGCCGGTTGTGAATTTGTTTCAGCCTGCTATTTTCTACTTTAGCGTAACCTTCAACAAGGTCATAGGGATGCAAATCAGGCTTCCGGATCCCAAAGATTTCGGTCCAATGACTTGGATAAATCATTGCTGAAATGACATCAACATTTTGGGCGATAGTTGTGAAGTTTTGCCCAATTCCAGCTGCTTCTGGAATAACGGCAGCATTCCCAAAGACATCGACTGAAACCTTAACATGGAAGGGCTTAAGTTTTTCTTTAGCATATTTAACAAATTCACTTACAGCTGTAACTCTATTCCCTTGAAATGTCGACTTATCGTAGATAAGCTGTTTTTCCACTTTTTCAAACTTTTCAGGAAATCGTACATAATCAAATTGAATCTCTTTAAATCCTAATTTTACTGCTTCTATCGCCAAGCCTATATTATAATCCCAAACTTCCTTAAGAAAGGGGTTAGTAAAGGAATCACCACGGGCATTTTTCCATAATCCATCCGGAGTTTTATAAGATAAATTTGGTTTCTTATTAGCAAGAACATTATCCTTAAAGACAACAACTCTGGCGATTGGGTAGATGTTATTTGATTTTAATGTTTTCATGAGTAAAGAAGGATTCGGAATGTATGGACGTCCTATTGAATAATAAGGTGATTTTTTTGAAGGAATAAAGGTCAGGTTACCATTATCATCTTTAATATCAATGACCATTGCGTTTAAATCGGATGTGTTAACGAGTGAAAGCAGCTGGTTAAACAAGGGTTTATTTGTATTGGGAGCATTTACATAGATACCTCTGATGGGCTCTGAAACTTGTTTAGAAGCTAAAACAATTTCATTAATTATAAAACTGGAGGCAAGTAAAATTACAAAAAGGGCTAGCGAATATTTTCTCATAACATTGCTCCTTTGTAAGTTATTACCTATTAGATTGTGCATGATAGGCAATTTTTATTAAAATAGGCTATCTTGAGAACAAGATAGCCCGTTTCTAAAAAAACAATTTCACTCCAACTAAAATTAGTCCAATCAGGAAACCACAGACTGCTCCGTTTACGCGAATCCATTGAAGGTCCTTTCCAACATTGTTTTCAATCATATCAATGAGTGTTTTATTATCAAGTTTTTCGAGGTTTTCTTCTACGAGTTTTCCAATTTTGGAGTGATTATGATCCACGAAAATGGAAATCTGATCTTGAATCCAAGACTCCATACTCTTGACCTTTGTATCATCTGCCTGCAAACTTTCAATTGCATTTGATAAAAGAGGGAGGAGGTAACTTTCGTAAAAGTTTGGTTCCTGAATATGAAAACTAGCTTTTTGTTTAAGCTGATCGATAAACTCAGTAATTCTTTCCTCTAGCTGCCACTCTGAAACCATTTGTTCCTTAATTGTGTTAAGTTCCAAAGCGAGATTTTCATCGGATTTAACAGCTTGTAGTTTTGTATTTATATGGTAAAGTAAGGTTTGCCTGTTTGGGTTAAAAGGATCACTAAAGCTCTTTACACCTTTTTGTATAAGACCTTG
Source organism: Neobacillus niacini (assembly GCF_046591715.1). Classification (GTDB taxonomy): domain Bacteria; phylum Bacillota; class Bacilli; order Bacillales; family Cytobacillaceae; genus Neobacillus; species Neobacillus niacini_L. Next base: position 83,929 of record NZ_JAWVNQ010000001.1, read on the forward strand.
AATAATATTTCCTAATTTTTCTTCGTTGACAATGTTTGTAAATGATTTAAGGGCAAATTGCATAAAGCCATCTGCTTTGATATTTTCAAGTGCGTCAACTGCCATCTTACCAAGTCGTTCTTTTGTACTCTCTTTTTTTGCCCAATCATCTACTTCATTTAGGATAAAATCTAAGGCTTTTTCATCGTACTTCCTATTTAGCAGTTGATCAATTGCCAGGGGAAGGTATTTACTTACGTCTATGTCTTGAAGCTTTACCTTCAATTCCCCCTCAATGACAGGTGCAAACTTTTTACTGTCAATTGATTGAAGTAAATGTTGAATTAAATTAATAACAGCATTCTTCAAATGACTCCCTTTTAGCAAATTCTTTGCCAAATTAAATAACTTCTCGGTAAATGGAATGCTTGATATTTTTTTTCTAATACTTTCTTTCGTGAGCCAATCATTTTCAAGCATTGAAATAATCGCTGCAATAATTCTTTTTCGGTTTTTCGGTAAGAGTGCTGTATGTGGTATAGGTAAACCTAAAGGATGACGAAATAAGGCAGTAACCGCAAACCAATCGGCAAGCCCCCCGACCAAACCTGCTTCAAATCCTCCTTGAAGAATTATTCCCCAAAGGGAATCCTGAAAAGGGAATGTGGCAACAAAACCAACTCCCATGACAGCTAGAGAAATCGCCGCTAAGTGCTTCGATTTATTCTTTTTCCTTGACATCTTTGAATCCCTCATTTTTTTACAAAGTTATGTTTATGTAATGCTATTATCTCAATATCGCAAAAAAAAGCAAAAAAAAACCCCTGTCTAATGAGAGGAGTTTTCCATTTTTCTCTTATTAGGTTTAATATGTGTGATTAGACCATCCAATTCTGTAATATAAAACTGTGTTTCAGGGGCATATTTCAAATAATTTTCTTGAAGTAATTGGTAATAGTTAACTCTCCGATTTGGATCAAAGCGCAGCATCGGGTATTCCTTCCGCTCCTTAACATACAAGTCTACTGCTTTTTGCACCATGTCCATCTCAGCAGCAATATTCTTATCTTTTTCCTCAAATAAATCATAGGTTTCTTTAGACATATAATAGTTTTTGGTAGGAATCCCGCCTAGAATATTAGCCAGCTGTTTAAAATCAATGCTATTATCATCCTGAACAATAATCGTACGGTATACACCTTTAGGAAGATTATCTGAAAATTGTCTCACAGCCTTGCGTACCTGATCGATTGTGACATCAATAATTGGGTACTCAGTACTTTCATTCTGTTTTCTCTGTATTTCATAATCATTTCCAGAAGTTTCTTTTGAGGGTTTTTTAAAGTATTTTTGTACCATTACGTAGCCTGTAAGTCCGCCAATTCCAATGCCAACAAAGGTAGAGATAACAGTCAGCCACGGATAAAAGCCGTAATTGGCATCCAAAAAGGAACCAAGTTTATAGAACCCAAAGACCGTTAAGGCGATTGTTAATCCAAATACCATATTTAATGATAAGGTCTTCATTAAAAAATTGGTGAACTCGTTCCAATGTTGATTGTTAAAATTGTCTTCATTGTCAAGAAATTTTCTAACCTCTTTTTTCATATCATCAGACACCTTGTTTTCTTCAAAGAAAGATTCTAAGTACTCACTTTTAGTTTTCTCATTATTTCTTATTATACATGCTGTTTTTTCTATTTTTCCTTTTGTGTAATGAATGTAAATAAATTTTTCTTCAAAACCTAATTCAAGATTTTCTGTAAATCTGCCTAAGTCCTTAGTGAATTGATGTCTCATAAATTTACGCCCCCTTACTATCTTTATGCACAAATGATTGGGAACGGAATGACCTCTCCTTCACTTCCTTTAGTATTTCTTTTGCCTGTGCTTTTGCGTCCAAAATTATTAATTGGGCTTCACGTTCACTATGCCTCAATATTTCCCTCGCATCTTTTCTTGCTTGATTTAGAACCTCTGCACTATGTTCCAGGTTTTTTTCTGCTTCCTTTTTATATTGTTCTGTTAATTGTAACTGATTCTCAATATGTTGTTTCCTGTTATCCAAGACACCCACTAACTTTTTGAAAACAAGTTTCTTTAAAATAAAAACTAAAACAGTAAAAATAAGAGCTTGATATATCATGGTTCCTAAAGAGATGGGGAGTCCAAACAGTGTAATATCACCCAAAATAATTCAACTCCTTTCCATATTATTGTTTTGTTGTCTAGATTCACACCCCTGTTCAAGGCGCTTCCGCTTTTCTTTATTGTCCAGCTCCAGCGCCTAGGGGCTCGGGGTCAATAGCCGATCCGTCAAGAAGGTTAAAAAGCAACCTTCATGCCGGCTCGACTATTGCCTGTCGCCCCTGTTCAAGGCGCTTCCGCTTTTCTTATTATGTTAAGCGGTGAGCAATATAAACCATTGTAAGTGTTACAAATATGTATGCCTGAATAGCACCGATAAAGACACAGAATGCCTGCCAAATGAGGAGAGGAATAGCAGCGAGTGCAGCAACTGCAAATCCATGGGTTATTGCACCTGCAAGGAGGGCAAGCATTACCTCCCCAGCATATATATTACCAAATAATCTAAGCCCTAAGGTTAAGGTTGTAGCAAATTGTTCCAATATATTAATGGCAAACAGGGCTTTAAATGGTTTGAAAAAGCTGAGAAAATAATGTTTAAAACCGTGCAGGCGAATGTCGATGAAATGTGTGTAGGCGATAATCATAATGGCCAGGGTCATAGTCACATGAGCATCAGCAGTAGGAGACCGCCACCATGAGACGGGGAGTTCTTCATTAGTAATGATTGAAAATGGGACACCTAGTAGATTGGCAATAAACAAATACATAAGAAGAGAAACCCCAGTTGACAGAATAAATAGATTGTTGTTAGGACCCATTGAATTGTTCATTATGTCCCTAACAAAATCCATAATCCATTCCATAAGGTTTTGCCATTTTTGTGGACTACCTTCTGAAAGGTTTCTTGTAGACAAATAGGCAATTAGAAAGACTAGGAAGGCTGCGATGGTAGTGGTCAAGATGATGGATAAATCGAAGGTCAGATTGAATAGTGCAACTTGTGGCCTAGAATGTTCCATGATGTCTAACCCCTTTCTTATAGTAGGTTAAGTAAGCATTAATGCTAAAATCATAGGAAATATTTACTAGGTGGCGCTTTCATTATAAGGCCAATTTAATATTATTGCAACATAGTTCACAATTAATTCTAAATTTTCGGAATAATGAAGTTGTCACTGTTGCAAACAATTTTAATATATAATTGTTTATACATTTTTTATTGATTGGAATAATAATAACAATGGAAAAAGGCAGCCATTAGATGGTTGCCCTTTGCTGCTGTTTTTTTGGAGGAGAACTAGTTTATTGCCAATGTATCCTTAAATGTTATTTGAATTTCATTTACTTCTTCGTTAAAAGACAAACATGTTTCAGTATCCTCGAAGAACCATACATCATTTCCTTCTACATAGAAGTTTATCCCGTTAATTTCTGTTGTAAAGCCGGCATTTGAAGGTGCTTCCCCAGAGAAGGCAAGGCTGAAGCCTTTGTTCTTTTCACCAAAACCATCATATTGAGGATACATTCTAACTGTATTGATATCGAATTCATTCGTAAACCACTTTGCAGCTTTTTCATCAATTGAAATTAACATATTATATGCACCAACCTTTTCAAAATGGTAATACCCTTAACTACGACTTTAAAACCTGAAAAATAAAAGAAATTTACGTTTCTTATGTTATTAGATTAAGACTTTTTGCTTGAATTGCATGTGACATTGTTCACAAGAAAACCTATTATATGCTTGATTTAATAAATCGTTCAAATTTCTGCAATAATCATTTGAAAAGGTGGATAATAAGAATAAAAATTCGTTCAGTATTGTTTTGGAATTTGTAACATATATAAAGTGTTAAAGATGATAAAATATACTTACTACGTAAAGGGAGTTATTACAATGGAGCATAAACTAGATAAGTTGACTGAGAACATATCTGATATTAAAACGTTAATTCATACCTTCAATAAAACCTTAGAAAATATTGAGCACAGACTTTCACGATTGGAACAAATGGACAGTATCGAGCATCGGGTGGAGGTTAACCAGATTGACTTATCAGATATAAAAGAATCACTGCAGCGAATTGAAGATGTTCAGAGTACTGTTGTCAAAGAAATAAAGAATTATTCTGGAAATGGTGAGGATATTAAATATATCAATCGCCGCCTTGATTCCCATCTCATAAAATTAGCTAAAGCTGAAGAAGAAATCATTATCTTAAAAAACAAATAATGGCAGAGAAAAAGATCAGATGATTAATCTGATCTTTCTAATGCGGCGGGATGTAACCGTTTACAATCTTATTTAAATAGTGATTTAACTCCTTTATATAGTAGTGCTAAAGAAAAAATAATGATTGCTAAAGCTCCTACAATATCAAAAACTGGACCTAAGAAACTTAAAAATGATACCGGTTCAAAGCTCATTAAGGCAAACCCGGAAAGTATTGATGCTAAAAATAAGAAAATTAATTCCATCTTAATTTCTCCCCCCTTTAGTGTAGAATATGTAACACGAGGGGGAGGTGATTGGATTCTTGGATTGAATATTACAGTTTTATTACAAAAAAAAGACCAAAATATTTTTGGCCTGATTTTTAAAGAGTCTATTGGGATAGTACTTCAGTTTGTGAAAGGCTAATTTTACTTTCGCTGGTTTCTTCATCGTTGACTTTCTTTGTTACTTCAATATATTTTATGTGATGCTCCTCCATATCGAGGATTTTAAAGCTATAGGAATCGTGATGGATAGAGTCTCCTTCTTTTGCTTCATAATTTTCAGTTAATATCCAGCCGCCGATGGTATCTATATCTTCATCTTCAATGTCGACTCCCAGTAAGTCATTCACTTCGGTCACTAGGACCTTAGAATCAATAATATAGTGATTTTCCTTTATTTTACGAATCATTGGAATTTCATCGGAGTCAAATTCATCGCGAATTTCCCCAACAATCTCCTCTAAGATATCTTCAACTGTAACAAGACCTGATGTTCCACCATATTCATCCATCAATATCGCCATATGCATCCGATCTTTCTGCATTTTGACGAGTAAATCATGGATAGGAATTGTTTCTATCACTCGAATTATCGGGCGGGTATAATGCTCAAGCGTTTTTGTTGAAAGGGTTTCTTTACTAATTAAATCTGTCACCATTTCTTTAATATTGACTAAACCAATGATATGGTCTTTATCGCCATCAATAATTGGGTATCTCGTATATTTTTCCTCACGGATTATTTGGAGAAAAGTATCCAGTGTATCATCTTTGGACAATGAGACGATTTCCGTCCGGGGAACCATAATTTCTTTGGCAATCCGGTTATCAAATTCAAAAATTTTATTTACATACTTAAACTCAGATTGGTTAATTTCGCCGCTTTTATAGCTTTCTGAAAGAATAATTCGAAGCTCTTCCTCTGTATGTGCCATTTCGCTTTCAGAGACTGGCTTAAGACCAAAAATGCTCGTTACGATACGTGCTGATCCATTTAATAACCAAATAAAGGGATACATCACTTTATAGAAGAGAATTAAAGGCCGTGACATAACTAGAGTAATCATCTCAGCTTTCTGTATAGCCAGTGTTTTAGGTGCCAGTTCTCCTACGACAACATGTAAAAAAGTAATGGTCGCGAAGGCAATCCCAATCGATAAAATGTGGGAAACACCTTCAGGGATATCCAGCCCATTTAAAAGGGGAGCGAGTAAATGCTCAATCGTTGATTCCCCGATCCAGCCTAAAGCAAGGGCAGTAATAGTAATTCCTAACTGACAGGCTGAAAGATACTCATCCAGGTTTGAAATTACTTTTTTTGCTGAAATCGCACTCGAATTACCTTCCTCAATTAACTGATCAATTCTTGAACTCCGAATCTTAACAATAGCAAACTCTGAAGTTACAAAAAAAGCAGTTAATCCAATTAAAATGGCTATCAAAACCAAGTTAAATATGTCCAAATAATTTCCCTTAGCTCGTTAAGTACGAGTTAAGGAGTCACCTCCTAGTAATTTAAAAAAATTAACTCGTTATATTCAAAAGGGTTTTTCTCACGACTGATTTTAGCATCATTAGATTACTTGTGAATTTCTCTTTCTGCAGGTCATCTAATTTTTCAACAACTGGGATTAGATCTATTAAATCATTTTGCAGCTGGTGCATTTGCTGTGTCACCGCATTTAGATGTTTCTCCACTTCTGAATCACGAATTTTTTTCTCCTTCTTCATATCTAGTTTTCTTTTAATCTCGTCTAGCGGGAAGTGTAAATTTTTACACTCCTCAATAAATTTTAAATCCATTAAGGATTCCTCAGAATACATTCGGTAATTAGATTTGGAACGTTCTGCGCTTAATAAACCAATTGATGTATAATAATCAATTGTTCGTTTAGAGACCATTGCGATTTCTGCTAATTCACCGATACGATAGACAGCCCCATCATATCACCTCGATTACTGAATTTAAAAATAATTATAGTAAATTAAAACTGTACAGTCAAACGTTCTGGTTTGTATATTGGTTGGTACCAACATTTTATGAAAAAAGTCATCAGTATATGAATCAGAAAATTATAAATTTTCAAAAATAATAATAGAAAATAAACGTCCCCTACAAAGGAGACGCTGCAATCGGCAACTTAATTGTAAAGATTGTGATATCTGGTGTAGAAAGGCATGTTAATTCACCTTTGTGTTTTTCAATAATTTCATTACATACGAATAGTCCAAGACCTGTGCCCAGTTTTTTTGTTGTAAAAAAGGGCTCAAATATGGTTTTACTCAACTCTGCAGGGATCATTGGACCATTATTGGAAATGGATAGAATGACATGTTTTTGATTCTCAATACAGCTTTTAATTTCAATAATTGGATTAGGGATTCTGTGATGATTTAGCACATCTATCGCATTAAATATAATATTAATGAGAACTTGGCGCATTTCATCAGCATACCCATAAAGGGTGATTTCATCGACTATTTCTTTCTTAATCTTTACTTTCCCATCAAGAATACTGGGATATAAGAAATTTAAAACTTCATCAATTAATTTATTTAGTTGAAACTGCTCTTTTTCTTTTCCAATCAGTTCTTTTTTAGATAAAAGCAAAAATTGTGAAATCCGAAAATTGAGCTGTTCTAATTCACTTGAAATAATCTCTAAATATTTCATATTAGGATGGTCAGCCTTTAGAAGTTGGATGAAACCCTGTATGGATGTTAACGGGTTTCTAAATTCATGAATAAAACTTGATGTCATTTGTCCGAGAAGTGTTAATCGATCCTGATGAGTTGAATCAATAAACATTGTTTTTTCTTCAATGATTTTGTTCTTTGCTTCTGTATAGTGTGTTACCGCATAATATAGGAATTTATCAAAACAAAAGTTTATCTTATTAATCGATTCCTGCAGGTCTGCCCACTGAAGACCAGCTCTGCTTAGATAACTGTACATCACTGTCCGCCCAAGGTTAACATTATAAACGAAGTCCCCTATATTAATATTAGCCAATGCTCTTTCCTCGGAAATCTCATGAGCAGATTTTTGTATTATCGCTAATAATTCTTCTTCACTCATTTTATGCATAGTAAGGATAATATTAAATAAAGCTATTCCATTTTCACGTATTTTCTCTTTATAGGGATCCCCATTAGAAATGATGATTGTGCTTTCCCACTCTCGTATCAAATCATCTCTTTTCTTATCAAATAAGTCTAAAAGCTCCATTTGTACTTCAGATAACATCACTGTTTCCTCCTAAAGACATTCCGAACTAACTAAAAGATAATTCGTGAAAACAACTGAAAATCCTTTAAATATAAATTGGTAAATAATATCAAATTTTCTGTTATTCATGAAAAGTCACTATAATTATACCATGAAAAAAGTTTAACCTTGTAAAAATCCTATAAGAATAGTATATTTGTGTAGAAATTAATTAAATATTTCCACAGGGGGAGCTGCTTATCAAGCGGCTGAGAGTGAACGTTCGAGTTCTGACCCTATGAACCTGTTAGTTAACGCTAGCGTAGGGATGTGGTTTGCCAACTTTTAAAGCTGACAATGCAGACAATCCTATCCGGCCTGCATTGTTTTTTTATTTTTAAGGCGCCATATTAATTCTTAGGAGTAATACCTGTCGAACGTTCTCCAATATACAAACAAATAGGGGGAACTTGTATGGAAAAGAAACGCAGTAATACTTTATTTTTAGTGGAAGTGGCCGTATTCTCAGCACTTGCATTTTTATTGGATTTTGTATCGGGGCTGTTATCCTTTAAGATTTGGCCGCAGGGTGGTTCCGTATCAATTGCAATGATCCCGATTTTTCTAATGGCATTTCGCTGGGGGGTAAAAGGGGGAATTTTGTCTGGATTCCTATTAGGTTTACTTCAATTTATCCTTGGATTTTCTCAAATCTATACATTGCTGCAAGGAATTATCGATTATGGAATTGCTTTTTCAGTGGTTGGTTTAGCGGGTATATTTGCATCAAAAGTGAAAAAATCTCTTAATCATAATCACAAAAGCTGGATTACTTATGTTGTTCTAGGGACATTACTGGGAAGCGCACTTAGATATCTTGCCCATGTCTATTCGGGAATCGTATTCTTTGGGGAATATGCACCTGCCGGTCAGCCTGTAGCTGTTTATTCCTTTGTGTACAATGGAACATACATGCTTCCAAGTTTTATTGTAAGTGCAATTATCGTAATCCTTGTCATTAGCGCAGCTCCAAAAAAAATGATATAAGTTGAAAAATAGAAAAGTCTGTGACTTTTCTATTTTTTTTTCGAACTTTTGTCACAGAATAAGCTATTTTTCAATGGTAAAATGAGGTTATAAATATAAAGATAATCATTCTCAATTAAATTACGATAGGGTGATATGGATGTTCAGTTCCTTCAAAATAGGTGAAAAGGGGAAAATAATAAATATTTCTAAAGTCGGACGTCTCGTACAAAGAAGGTTATTGGACTTGGGGATAACAGAGGGATCTGAAGTTTGTGTCAAATGTGTCATGCCTTTTGGCGGACCAGTTATGATTGAGTCATGTGGACAATGTGTTGGACTTCGTCGCAAAGAAGCAAGATTAATAGAAGTGGAGAGAGTTTGATGGAAATCGCCCTTATAGGCAATCCCAATACAGGAAAAACATCATTGTTTAATAATCTTACAGGATCTTATGAGTATGTGGGCAACTGGAGTGGTGTGACAGTTGAAAAGAAAGTTGGGGCTTTCAAGAATAATATTGGTAAATTAATTGATTTGCCTGGAATATATTCCTTGAATCCATTATCAAAGGATGAAGGTGTTGTTACCACTTACTTTTTAGAAGAGTCTGTAGATAGCCTGTTAAATATATTGGATGCTTCTCAATTGGAACGAAATTTACATTTGACCCTGCAGCTGCTCGAATATGAGAAACCTGCATTGATTGGTTTAAATATGGTTGATGTCGCGAATAATCGCGGCATTGAAATTGATGTAGGTATATTATCGCAAATTTTAGGTGTGCCTGTGGTTCCTGTGGTGGCTAGAAGTGGTAAAGGCTGCGATCATTTAATAGAGGTAATATCAGCAAGTTCAAATAAACCAATGGTAAAAAAACATGTTTACTATGGAAAAGCAATTGAGGAAGCTATAACTAAATTAAGTATGGAACTTATTGGAAAAACAGACCATTCACCAAGATGGCTTGCCATACAATTATTTGAGGGAAATGAGTATGTTAATCGATACCTTTCGGATCTTTTGGAACCTAGTAAACTTGTTTCACTGGTTTCAAAATTAGAGTCAGACGTAAAACAAGAGTATAGTCAGGTAAAGTCACTAGCAAGCTGCATCTATATGAAAAGAAAAGAAGTAATTGAAAAAATACTAGAGGCATCTGTTCAAAAGGTAGGTACAATTGTACCGTTGTCTGAAAGAATTGACGCTATCGTAACCAACCGCTATTTAGGAATGCCAATTTTTTTAATATGTATGTATTTAATGTTTATGCTCACCTTTGATTGGCTGGGGACTCCATTATCTGATGTATTGGATGGAATATTAACAGGACCTATGACAGCAGGTTTTGAAAAACTTCTGGATGCGATTAATGCTTCAGAGTTTATTCATGCATTGATTATTGAAGGACTAATTGCCGGTGTTGGCGGAGTACTGGTATTTGTTCCGCAGATATTTATTCTCTTCTTTTTTATTTCCCTTTTAGAGGATTCTGGTTATATGGCCAGAGTTGCTCTCGTAATGGACCGGATCATGGAGTCCGTTGGGCTAAATGGAAAGGCATTTATTCCAATGATGATTGGATTTGGCTGTAATGTCCCTGGGATAATGGCTGTAAGAACGATTGAAACACCAAGAGAGAGACTCATGACCATTCTGTTGACCCCGCTCATGTCATGTTCTGCACGCCTTCCCGTGTACGCATTATTTGTGGGAGCATTTTTTGCCGCTCATAAAGCTCTAGTGGTATTGAGTCTATATGTACTAGGTATTGTTGTCGCGTTAATACTAGCCAAAATATTTACGAAAACATTATTAAATTCAGAAACTTCATTATTCGTGATTGAATTACCGCCATATCGTCTCCCGCAGATTCAATCCCTTTGGCGAAGCACCTGGGATAAGGGGAAGGGGTTTGTTAGAAAAGCAGGTACCTTCATCTTTGCTGGCTCCGTTTTCATTTGGCTTTTATCCTATGCTGGACCAAATGGTTTAAAAGTGGAAATGGATGATAGCTTCTTAGCGGCGATAGGGAATATCTTTGCACATGTTTTAGAACCAATTGGATTTGGAACCTGGCAGGCTGCTGCCTCGCTAATCACAGGTTTCTTAGCTAAAGAAGCTATCATATCAACTATGAATATTATTTACTTTGTCCCAGAAAATGCGAGTCTGCAAGGTTTATTGAGTGATTTTTACACACCGCTGGCTGCCTATAGCTTTATGGTTTTTATACTATTATATATTCCATGTTTAGCAACTGCGGCAACCATTTATAAAGAAACAGGCTCAAAGAAATGGACTGCATTTTCTATTGCGTACGCATTATTTATTGCATATGTTTTATGTTTGGTCATTTACCAGGGCGGTAAATTGTTTGGCTTAGTTTAAAATGAGGAAGGTGGACCGTATGATAGCAAATATCATCATTGGCACTGCAATATTTGGTTATGCAGCTTGGGCTTTAGTGAAGTTCATCAATAAATCAAAAAAGGGAAAATGTGCGGCGTGTGATCTCGAAAAGTCTTGCTCGAGTCAAAGTCAATGTGGGATTCCTCCTAAATAAACGCTAAAACTGCTATCATTAAAACGATAGCAGTTTTTTCTTTTCAATATAAGGCAACTTGTGTAAAATTACACTAGTAGGTTTTTGAAAGAAGGTCTTAGCATGAATAGAGAAGAAATCATTATGCTAGTTTCAGATAAATTGCGTTTGATACGTACAGAAGCAGGCTATACCCAAGATAAAATGGCAGAAATCATTGGTGTCTCTAAGAAAACACTGGTCCAGATTGAAAAAGGAAGGGTCCTTGCAGGCTGGTCTACTGTCGTAACGGTATGTGCATTATTTAGAGAAACAGAAACGGTCCAATTTCTATTTGGGAGCGAACCGCTTGAAGTCTTAGAGACCGTTGCCCGCGAAGGAATTGACTATCGAAAAATGAAAACATTTGGAGGAAGAATCTGGTGGCGTGAGGTTTCACGGAAAAATGGATTTATCCTGCAACAGAATATCCTTAGCAAGCATTTTCGAATATTAGATGACAAACATTATCGGGTTTACAGCAGCTTTGATGAAAAACAATCAAAAATCCGCTTTAAAGAAATAACAAAGAACGAATAAAAAAAGCATTCGAATTTTTTTCGAGTGCTTTTTCTTTGTTCGTGTAGATGAGAGCCCGTGGACCGCAAAAAGGAGCGGTGGAGGTCGCTCATAAGGGAGATGAGAGCCCGTGAACCGCAAAAAGAAGCGGTGGCGGTCGCTCATAAGATGGATGAGAGCCCGTGGACCGCAAAAAGGAGCGGTGGAGGTCGCTCATAAGATGGATGAGAGCCCGTGAACCGCAAAAAGAAGCGGTGGCGGTCGCTCATAAGATGGATGAGAGCCCGTGGACCGCAAAAAGAAGCGGTGGAGGTCGCTCATAAGATGGATGAGAGCCCGTGGACCGCAAAAAGAAGCGGTGGAGGTCGCTCATAAGATGGATGAGAGCCCGTGGACCGCAAAAAGGAGCGGTGGAGGTCGCTCATAAGGGAGATGAGAGCCCGTGTACCGCTAAAAAAAGCAGAAGCAGTCACTCATAATAAGTCCATTGCTTACATCCAACAGTTTTATAATGTTTCTGAAGGATTCTCCGAATCGTTTTCTTAGAAGCTATCATTTTACACCAATCATAAACAATATTAGTCGTAACTTTGAGTGTTGGAAAAAGTAGCTTGAACTCTTCTACACTACGTATAATTGCTGATTGTACCTCCTCCTCATAACCGCAAGTCTTACATATAAGTATTCGCTCGTTCCATGTATTAATAAATGAATTGCATTTAGCACAAGTAATTCCTTTTTGTAGTGAATGATATTCGTAGGGAGGTAATTTTGGATAGGGAGATTCAACTTTGTGATCTGATATTAATTTGTCAGCAAGTTTCTGCTGCTTCCCATTTAAGTTAGATATTTTTGAATTAAGTTTATCCATAAAACTGCTATGCTGTGGAGGAAAAATAATCGATTCATTTTGGGGAGCTTGATATAAGAAGAACTTAGGATTGACAAAAACTAGAAAGGGAACAATTCGAAAATGAAACCCATTCTTTTTGAGATATTGTTGAAGCAAAGTTTCAGATCTTTTTACCTGATGCAAAGGGTTAGTTATAGGTTTTTCGGTACCATATAGATAAAATTCACCGTCCCCGTATAAATAATTGCCTTCATAATTCTTAACTTCACAGGGGAAAATCGTATCTTGAATGATTAAGGTGGAGTCAATTTGAAATTTTGAATGGTTAATTTCGAGCATTAAATCGTTTACAATTACTATTTCATTATTGAGGTTTGCGGCTGTCAAATTGTCAAAAGCCACTTCTCCTTCATATCCTTTCTTCCAATATAAATACTGCTTCAGGTCTTCTTCCGTCAAACCCATTCGTGTGTTTAGATATCCCATTAATGTTATTAAATCAGATTGTGTTCTTGGTTTTAAGGACATACTCCATCTCCTTTAATTGAGGGTATAACCTTATAATATAAAAAAATTTTCAATGATAATGTGACAAAATATCTACAAATGTAGATTTTTTACACTTTTATCCACAAAATTGGTTAATTTTTACCTTTTTTGGGAAAAAGAAAATGATGTCCTTCATTTCTTTTATTTACAAGGAGGCAATATGAAAAAGGTAGTGAATAATTGGAAACGCTGGCATATGAATCAAGTCATGGTGCTATCGTTTTCCCTTTTAGTATTGGGGTTTTTAGGTATCGTATATGGCTATTCAATGGATGCAGATATTTCTTCACTTAAGAATGAGCTCCCCCAGGCAACCGTATTTTATGATTTGAATGGAGAGGTTGCTAGTAAAGTATCAGCGAATAAAAATGAAGGTGTCCCAATCAATCAGGTACCTGACTCTATGAAAAATGCCGTTATTGCAATAGAGGACCGCAGGTTTTATGAGCATCATGGCGTCGACTATATCGGTATCTCAAGAGCACTGATAAGGGATATAAAAGCTGGTGGAATGGTAGAAGGGGGCAGTACCATTACCCAGCAATTGACCAAAAACACACTGCTTACCACTCAAAAAACATTAAAGAGAAAAGTAGATGAAGTATTTCTAGCCATGCAAATTGAACGGCAATACAGCAAACAGGAAATTCTTCAAATGTATTTAAACCAAATATATTTTGGTGATGGTGCTTGGGGGATAAAGCACGCAGCACATAATTACTTTGGAAAAGATGTCAAAGATCTATCGATTAGCGAATCGGCATTGCTCGCAGGTCTGATTAAAGCACCTTCTGCTTTAAATCCCTATCATCACTTAGAGAAAGCAACACAACGGAGAAATCTTGTCTTAGCCCAAATGAAGAAACAGGGTTATATAACGAATCAGCAATTTGATCAAGCATTGAATGAAAAGGTAATTTTAAATGATAAAGGTGGAGACCCGTTCAGAGGGAAGTACCCTCACTATGTTGACCAAGTTTTTGAAGAGGCGATTAATGTATATCATTTATCCCAAGATGAGTTATTAACTGGAGGATATCAGATTTATACAGAGCTTGATTCCACTATGCAGAATGCTATGGAGAAAACTTATCAAAAAGACGATTTATTCCCAAAGGATACTGATCAAATGGTCCAAAGCGGCGGGATATTACTTGATCCCAAAACCGGAGGAATCAGAGCGATTGTTGGTGGTCGCGGAGAGCACACATTTAGAGGATATAATCGGGCAACTCAATTAAAGGCGCAGCCTGGTTCATCTATTAAACCGCTTGTGGTATTTACTCCTGCCCTTGAAAATGGCTGGAAAATTACCGATATGTTAAAGGATGAACCAATGAGCTTTGGTGAGTATGAGCCAAGCAATTATAACCATGAATATGCAGGGGAAGTCCCTATGTATGAAGCAGTGAAGGATTCAAAAAATGTCTCAGCTGTCTGGTTATTGAACGAAATTGGAATTGAAAAGGGGGTAGATTCGGCCAAACGTTTTGGGATACCACTTGAAAAGGGTGATCGCAATCTATCCCTTGGACTCGGAGGCGTAGAAAAAGGAGTATCTCCGTTAATTATGGCTGAGGCTTATTCTGTATTTCCAAATAATGGGGTCCGAATGAATGCCCATGTTATTAAAAAGATTGTGGATGCAGAAGGAAATATCGTTGCAGAATGGAAGGAAAAAAAGGAAAGAGTTACTACCAAAGCTGTAACCAATAAAATAAACACAATGCTGCTCGGGGTTGTTGAACACGGTTCTGGAAAAAACGCGCAAATTCCAGGAAGAGAAATTGCTGGGAAAACAGGCTCAACACAGGTTCCGATTGAAGGAATTAAAGGTGTCAAGGATCAATGGTTTGTAGGTTATACTCCACAATTAGTTGGCGCGGTTTGGGTTGGTTACGATAAAACCGACGAAAAACATTATTTGACAAGTACTAGCAGCGCTGGTGCAGCTATTGTATTTCGTGAAGTCATGAAGGAGATTTTAAAAGATATGCCTTCAACCAGCTTCAATGTCCCGCACATAGATGGATTGATGCAAAAGAGGCAAGAAGAAATAAAAATGAACCGAGAAACACTGGAGGACCATTTTAATAAAGGTACGAAAAGATGGGAAGAAAAATGGAGAAAACAAAAAGAAAAGTGGGAAAAGCGCTGGAAAAGAATAGGTCCTAAAATGAATCATTAATGGTAAGGCACGAACTTATTCGTGCCTCCTTTTTGTTGTACAACACTGGACCTTAAAAAGTAAAAATTAATCATATGAGTGCCCGTTAATATATTTTAAATTAAATTACGGGTTCTCATCGGCCTTATGAGTGCCCGCTACTATACTTTATAAAAGGAAACGGGTTCTCATCACCCAAATGAGAGCCCGCTGCTGCACTTTATAAAAGGAAACGGGTTCTCATCACCCAAATGAGAGCCCGCTGCTGCACTTTATAAAAGGAAACGGGTTCTCATCACCCAAATGAGAGCCCGCCCTTGTACATATTTGTGTTAAAATTTTAATATTTATCAAAAATATTATAAAATATGAACGAAATTATTACTTTCACGTCTTATACATATACAACAAAAAGAGGGATTGATGGGGGAAAGAGAGGACAAGTGTGATGGATCCGTTAATAAAAAGCGCAAAAGAAGGGGATCATCTTGCATTTGCTTTAGTTTTTAAAGAAAATTATCCGTTTCTTGTAAAGTATTTAATGAAAATTACAATGAATCCAGATATGGCAGAGGAACTTGCACAAGAAACAATGGCAAAATGTATTCAAAAAATTCATCTTTATAATGGTCAAAGTAAATTTTCCACTTGGCTGATTTCCATTGCTACCAATGCTTACATCGACCAATGTAGAAAACAAAAGAGAGAAAACAAGTGGAAAGGACAGGAAGAAGTTTATCGAAAGTTGAGATGGCATTTTGAAAGTCGAAATGAGGAATGGAACGACGCGTTAGAAGCACTAGGTAAATTACCAGTAGACGTTCGAGTTCCCATTGTGCTGAAGCATTATTATGGGTACTCATATGATGAAATTGGTGCATGGATGAAAATTTCTTCAGGGACAGTGAAATCAAGAGTTCATAATGGAATTTTGGCAGTTAGAAGGGAGCTGAAACTAGGTGAAGAAACAGAAGGTCGTCATACTCGACAACGAACAACAAAATAAACATGACTTGGATGCTATTCACAAGCTTCAAGATGGGTTAAGCAAGGTTGATCAATTCCCTGTCTATACTCCGGATCTGCAGTGGTTTGAAACAATGGTAATAAACGAAAAGGAAAATAGTAAAAGAAAATTAATGAAAGAACTTTCCTTATTTCTAACGATTGCCTTAGTTATCTTAAGTGGAATCATTGTTTCTTTTTATCAAATGCCAGTTGTTTTTCTCTTTATTCAAACCATTACTTCGGTTTTTATAGTTTTCTACACAATTACTGGGTTTCGTAAGAAGGTGAAAGTCAATGAGTAATGAATTATCACCCGCTGTAATAGTTATCGTTGCATCTATCCTTTTACTGCAAAGTATCTTTTTATTTTTAGATGCCAGGAAACGCAACCACAACTACTGGTTATGGGGGATTGTCGGTCTCATTCAAGCTCCCATGCCGACATTATTTTATTTATTATTTATTCGTAAGATATTTCGAAAAAAAGGCTGAATAAGCAGATAAGAAAATTCTGAAAAATGGGAATTGACATTTAAATGAACTGGTGATACTCTAACAAAGGATGAAAAAAAAGGAAATGGAGGGTTACGAAATGATTGTATTAAACAGTACTTTATCAGTAATTGAATACTTGAATGTAACCTGCCCATCATGAACTTTTTTTAATGAATCCGTTTGTTCATAGGTGATAAACAAAACACAGGTTGCGTTCTTTTCCGTACGTAACATGTGTTTTTTTGTCTCTTTTTTAGTTTTGAGGCATGCTGCACGATTGCGGCATGCCTTTTTCTTTTTGTACAGGGGGGAAACAGGATGTTTTCAGTTTTAAAGAAATTAAGTTGGTTTTTTAAAGAATATTGGAAGCGCTATGTCATTGCCATTTCCTTATTAATCCTAGTTGGGATATTGGATGTGGTGCCGCCTAAATTAATAGGAATGGCCATTGATGATATTCAAGTTGGGGAAATAAGTAATGAAAAAATAGTAAAGTATGTTGCTTATCTAATAATCATAATGGTTTTCTCCTATGGAATCACCTACGTTTGGATGTATAAATTATTCGGCGGTGCCTTCCTTGTTGAGAGGAAGTTAAGATCGAGTTTTATACAGCATTTGTTGAAAATGTCACCTGCTTTCTATGAGAAAAATCGAACCGGTGATTTAATGGCGAGAGCAACAAATGATCTAAAAGCAATATCTATCACTGCTGGGTTTGGAATATTGACGCTGGTTGATTCAAGTGTCTGGATGCTTACACTTATTATTACCATGGGGATATTAGTAAGTTGGAAGTTAACCATTGCGGCAATCCTTCCACTGCCAATTATGGCATATATCATGCAAATTTACGGAAATAGAATCCATAAGCGATTTATGGAAGCGCAGGACGCGTTCGGGGAATTAAATGATCGAGTTTTAGAATCGGTTGCAGGTGTTAGAGTGATCCGTGCCTATGTTCAGGAAGAAGCAGATGGCAGGAGATTCCATCAATTAACAGAAGATGTCTTTCAAAAGAATATTAAGGTTGCAAGGATAGATTCGTTATTTGATCCAACAGTTAAAATACTAGTCGGCCTAAGCTATATGATTGGTCTGGGCTATGGAGCTTATTTAGTTTTTAATCAGGCTATAACATTAGGGGACCTAGTGGCCTTTAATGTTTATTTAGGAATGTTAATCTGGCCGATGTTCGCGATAGGTGAACTAATTAATATTATGCAGCGAGGCAATGCATCCTTAGATAGGGTAAATGAAACTCTCTCCTTTCAGGAAATTGTGGAGAATCCCTCAAAGCCTATAATCGTTGAAACTCCAGAGCGAATAGATTTTGAAAAGGTTACATTTCGATATCCTTCATCTAAGGAGGATAATTTAACGAATATTTCAGTAGAGCTTCAAAAAGGGCAGACGTTAGGGATTGTTGGAAAAACCGGCAGTGGGAAAACAACACTTATTAAACAGCTATTAAGACAATATCCGCTTGGTACGGGTGACCTATCCATTTCGGGTGTACCACTTAAAGAACAGACACTGAGTCAAGTTCGAGAGTGGATTGGTTATGTACCTCAGGACCATGTCCTCTTTTCAAAAAGTGTAAAAGAAAATATTCTTTTTGGGAACAGTGAAGCAACTGAAGAAGAGCTGGAGAAAGCCATCGACTTATCTGCATTAAGAAAGGATTTAGAAATGCTTCCTGAAGGGTTAGAAACACTTGTGGGCGAAAAGGGAGTTGCACTTTCAGGCGGCCAGAAGCAAAGGATTTCAATAGCACGTGCACTAATAAGAAATCCGGAAATTCTTATTCTAGATGATTCCTTGTCTGCTGTTGATGCAAAAACAGAAAAGCGAATTATTGACAATATTCGTGAGATCCGGAAAGACAAAACAACGATTATTACGACACACCGTATGTCAGCTGTTCAGCATGCAAACCAAATTGTTGTTCTTGAAGCTGGTCGAATTATTGAAAAAGGAACTCACGAACAGCTGCTGTCTGAAGATGGCTGGTACAAAGAACAATATTTGAGGCAGCAAGTAGAAAATAATTTTGAAGAGGAGGTGACGGCATGAGTACAGGCCGGCGATTAACACAGTATGCCTTAAATTATAAGAAAATTATTATTGCGGCATTATTCATGCTGAGCATTTCCGTAGTTACTGACTTAGCAGGTCCTTTCATTGCAAAAAATATTATCGATGAACACATTTTAGGAATCGAGTCACTTTGGTATGAAACTACAGAGGGAAAAAACACTGCAGAATATAACGAGAATTTTTATAAAAAAGAAAAAAACTTCTCCAGCAATGAAGAAAAGGGGAAAGAAATTAGAATTCTGCAGGTTGGAGCAAAGTTTGTCATTGTGGAAGGACAGCTCAAATTCGATGGGAAAAGAACATTTTCCAATGGGATATTAGGCATCCAAAAAGGAACAGAGCAGGCTGAATATAAAGCAAAGGAACTAACCAATAAAGAGCTAATGGCGTTCTATCAACTCGAGATCCCAGGGATTATCAAACTGCTGATTATGAATTTCTGTCTTTTAGTGATTTCAGCGCTTTTTCAATACGGTCAGAGGTTTATGCTGCAAAAGTCAGCGAATCGAATCATTCAAAAAATGCGGGAGGATGTATACGGACAAATCCAACGGCTTCCAATCAAATACTTTGATAACCTCCCAGCTGGGAAAGTGGTTGCCAGGATTACGAATGATACGGAAGCGATACGCGAATTATATGTAACGGTATTAGCCCAATTCTTTACCAGTGCTATATATATCACAGGAATATATGGTGCTCTATTTATTCTAGATGTGAAACTGGCAGCAATTTGTTTGTTGCTCCTGCCAATCCTTTATGGATGGATCATATTTTATCGAAAATTTGCTTCAAAATACAATCATGTAATCCGTTCGCGAATCAGCGATATTAATGCGACTATAAATGAATCAATTGGCGGCATGAGTATTATTCAAGCCTTTAGAAGAGAAAAAGAGACACAAAAGGAATTTGAAAAGCTTAATACTGAACACTTTACGTATCAAAACAAATTATTAAGCCTGAATGCTTTAACTTCTCATAATTTAGTAGGTGTTCTTAGAAATCTCGTATTCGTTGCCTTCATTTGGTATTTTGGGGGCCAGTCATTAGACCCGGCTTCTGTGATATCTCTCGGTGTGCTATATGCTTTTGTTGACTACATTAATCGTCTTTTTCAGCCCGTACAGGGAATTGTTAATCAATTAGCCAATTTGGAAACGGCCTTGGTTGCAGGTGAAAGAGTATTCAAGCTTATGGATGAACCAGGAGAGAATGTAAGTGAAGAACGAATTGAAAGATTTCGCGGAAATGTACAATTTGATCATGTGTCGTTTGGATATAAAGAGGGAGAGTATGTCTTAAAAGACATTCACTTTGATGCTAAACAAGGGCAGACCGTTGCACTTGTTGGACATACCGGTTCAGGAAAAAGTTCGATTATGAATCTGTTATTCCGTTTCTATGACTGTCAAAAAGGCAAGATCCTCATTGATGGTAAGGATATTGCCAGTATTCCACGACAAACGATTCGAAATCATATGGGGATTGTCCTGCAGGATCCATATTTATTTACGGGTACGATTGCTTCTAACGTAAGTCTCAGTGACCCCTCGATTACGCGGGAGATGGTGGAAACGGCCTTAAAGGATGTTGGGGCAGATAAAGTCTTTAGAAACTTGGAGAATGGATATGATGAACCTGTCATTGAAAAGGGAAGCACCCTTTCTAGCGGACAGCGCCAGTTAATATCCTTTGCCAGAGCGCTTGCGTTTAATCCGGCAATATTAATACTTGATGAGGCAACTTCTAGTATTGATACGGAAACAGAGGCGATTATCCAAGAGGCTATGGATGTCTTGAAGAAAGGCAGGACCACCTTTATTATTGCACACAGATTATCCACCATTCGAAACGCTGACCAAATCCTTGTTTTAGACCGCGGGAAAATCGTAGAGCGCGGCACTCATGATGAATTGATGTTAGTAAATGGCAAGTATTATCAAATGTATGAACTTCAAAAAGGTAAAGCTGCGGAGGCTGGCTGATAATTCACAAAAATGTCACAAACTCACTGTTAACCTGTTATTTTTATCACATATAAAATCTTTTTATTATGATACTTTTAATTTGTTTAAGCTTTTTCATAATAAAGGGGTGGATGAGATGGCAGATTATTCAATTGTGAATGTTATTGGCAGTATCTTAATACTTTCGTACTTTATCGGATATATCGTGATTAAACATTAAACTGCAGACAAATGTCTGTAGTTTTTTTCTATTTATTGGGTATATATGATAGTGAGGTGAGTTATTGATGGAAAACTATAGAACAGAAAGAGATACACTAGGTGAGATAAAGGTTCCAAATGATAAATTTTGGGGGGCACAAACACAGCGCAGTCTTCACAACTTTGATATTGGTACTGAAAAAATGCCGATTGAAGTCGTGTATGCACTTACTTTGATTAAGAAAGCTGCTGCAATGGTCAATCAACAATTGGGAAAATTAGATGAGAATAAGATGAAAGCAATCATTACAGTTTGTGACCAAATTCTTTCTGGAAAATATAACGGACATTTTCCACTGGCTGTCTGGCAAACAGGAAGCGGTACTCAAACCAATATGAATGTGAATGAGGTTATTGCTAATCGGGCTAACGACATATTAACAAGTCAAGGAAGTAAAGAACGAGTTCATCCGAATGATGACGTCAATATGTCGCAGAGTTCAAATGATACATTTCCTACAGCCATGCATATTGCCGCCTACATAAAGTTAACACAGAATTTACTTCCTGCTATTGGTGAATTAAAAGCCACCTTTTTAAAAAAGGAAAAGGCATTTCAGCATGTGGTGAAGATAGGAAGAACTCATTTGCAGGATGCGACACCGCTGACTTTTGGTCAAGAAATAAGCGGCTGGAGAGTTATGCTTGAAAAGGCAGAAAAAATGACTGTAGACGGAAGCAGTTATTTACTGGACCTTGCGATTGGCGGTACTGCAGTTGGGACGGGAATAAATGCTCATCCTGAATTTGGGGATAAAATGGCGGAACAGCTATCAACATTGTCGGGTTACACCTTTAGGGCATCTGCAAATAAATTTCATGCGTTAACAAGTCATGATGAAATTGTCTTTGTTCACGGTGCCTTAAAGGCACTGGCAGCAGACTTAATGAAAATTGCCAATGATGTCAGATGGCTGGCAAGCGGACCAAGAAGCGGGATAGGGGAGGTTACGATACCGGCTAATGAACCGGGCAGTTCCATTATGCCTGGAAAGGTAAATCCCACCCAAAGTGAAGCATTAACGATGGTTGCCTGCCAGGTTTTTGGAAATGATGCAGCCATCGGCTTTGCGGCAAGCCAGGGCAATTTTGAATTAAATGTTTTCAAGCCGGTGATTATTTACAATCTGATTCAATCAATCACTCTCTTAACAGACAGCATTCGTTCCTTTAATGAAAAATGTGCGATGGGGATCGATGTGAATGAAGAAGCAGTAAAAAAGCATGTTGAGCGATCTTTAATGCTTGTGACTGCATTAAATCCATATATCGGTTATGAAAAAGCCGCCGAAATTGCCAAGTTAGCCTACAAAGAAAATAGTACTTTAAGGGAAGCTGCTGTAAAAACTGGATATGTTTCTCCTAAGCAATTTGATGAATGGGTTAAACCTGAGAAGATGGTCTAATCCATTTGAAAGCCCCCTCCAAGAGTGGAGGGGGCTTTAGCCATATTATTTATTTTTTACTGTGTTTACTTAAAGATTAGCGTTGGAATCCGCCAAGTTGTTGCTCTGCCATTGCTACAAGACGCTTAGTGATTTCTCCACCAACAGAACCGTTAGCACGAGAAGTTGTGTCTGCACCTAGATTTACTCCAAATTCTGTAGCAATTTCATACTTCATTTGTTGAAGTGCTTGCTCCACTCCAGGTACTAAAAGTTGATTAGAGTTGTTGTTACTAGCCATAGTTGAATAACACTCCTCTTAATAATTTTGGGGTCAGTATGGAATTGAACCATTATGGTTAAGATAACCATTGCCACCTTGGCCTAACCCATTTTAAAAATAAGATATTGGAGCTGCTTTTCACTTTCCTTTGTGAGGCTGGGTTAGCCGGACTTGCACCGGCTTAAAGACCCTTAAGTTGTGAAATGATATTTCATTTTCACTTGGTAACCCATCGATTTAATGTTGTTGCTTGCTTTGTAATATTATTATGATTAAAAATGGACAACTTATTCGGTTGATTTTAATGGTAATTTATTCCACTACATACTGCTGTAATAGTAACGCAAACTAAAGATATACCATAAATTAGAGGGTGAATGGGAATGCCGATATGCCCAATATGCAACGGATTACGTGATATATCACAAGTATGCACACATTGCGGGGAACTAATGTTAGAAAGCGGAAGGTTAATGGACTACTATGATGATTATAGTCCCTATATGGAAATTGATTTAATGAAGATGGAAGATGGTTATCCGGACACGAACTCAGGTGGGAAATGCCCACATTTATATCAATGTCCCTCCTGTCAAAAGGATGAGGTAATCTTTATAAAAGAATAAATTTATACACGAAAAACGGTCCCAGTGTAAGTACTGGGACCGTTTTCTTTTTTTTATTCTATTCGTTAGCCACGCGAATGCGGGACTCAGTTTCAGCGTCAAAGAAATGGCCTTTATTTAAATCAAACGCTAGTTCTAGTGAATCACCTGGGTGAATATCTGCTCTAGAATCAAGACGGGCAACAAAGTCTTGACCATCTAAACTTGAGTAAACCATTAATTCTGCCCCAGTTAACTCAGCAACATCTACATTAACGGTAACCTTTGTTCCAGTAGATGCCTCGATAAATACAGGCTCATCATGAATGTCCTCAGGGCGAACACCAAGGATAATTTCTTTTCCAACATATCCTTGTTCACGAAGAACCTTCATTTTACCTTCAGGAACCGCGATGGAAATCTTCCCAATTACAAACTTGCCATCTTCAAGTTTTCCATTGAAGAAGTTCATAGCAGGAGAACCGATAAAACCGCCGACAAATACGTTCTCAGGCTTTTCATATACTTCTTTAGGTGTTCCCACTTGTTGAATAATTCCATCTTTCATAACAACAAGTCTTGAAGCCATTGTCATCGCTTCAGTTTGGTCATGTGTTACGTAGATAGTCGTTGTGTTTAAACGACGGTGAAGCTTTGCAATTTCAGCACGCATCGCTACACGAAGTTTTGCATCAAGGTTTGAAAGAGGTTCGTCCATTAAGAAAACCTTAGCATCACGGACAATCGCACGTCCTAATGCAACACGCTGACGCTGACCGCCTGATAAAGCTTTTGGCTTTCTCTTTAGGTAAGCTTCTAAGCCTAGAATTTTTGCAGCTTCATTTACACGACGATCGATCTCATCCTTCGGAAACTTACGAAGTTTTAGGCCGAAAGCCATATTATCATAAACTGTCATATGCGGATAAAGGGCATAGTTTTGGAATACCATCGCAATATCACGGTCTTTAGGAGCTACATCATTCACTCTTTTTCCGTCAATATAAAAGTCACCTTTTGAAATTTCTTCAAGACCAGCAACCATACGTAAAGTTGTTGATTTACCGCAGCCAGAAGGACCTACAAATACGATAAACTCCTTATCTTGAATATGTAGATTAAAGTCTGTAACTGCTGTAACTTTATTATCGTAAATTTTATATATATGATCTAATTTTAATTCTGCCATTGTGAAAACCCTCCCTGTTTTGATTAACCTAAGTGTACATGAAAAGGTTTACAAAAAGTATGGACACAATGCACAAAGTTCCCAAATTGAAATTTGTGCATTGTGTCCTATCAAAATCTATTTCTTTTGTTCAAAAACCATACAAGCTAAAAAGACGGTGAAAGCTGCGTAAAAGTCTTTTAATTGCACCCCGGTTTTATCAATGAATTTATCAATTCGGTACTGAAGTGTATTTCGATGGATATATAATTTTTTAGCCGTCAGACTTGCATTCAGATTATTTTCTAGGAAAACTTTTATGGTTATAAATAACTCTTCATCCTCTGCAAACACAGTTAAGAGCTCCTTGTCTATCTTCTCTTTAATGTGTTCAGGCAGATTGAATGCAGCAAAAGCCGGGAATATTTTTTCAAAGGTAATAATATTTGTGCTTTTAAAATGGTTCTTAGCAAAATCGAAATACTCCTTTTCTT
Organism: Neobacillus niacini; assembly: GCF_046591715.1. Lineage (GTDB taxonomy): Bacteria > Bacillota > Bacilli > Bacillales > Cytobacillaceae > Neobacillus > Neobacillus niacini_L. The sequence continues at coordinate 109,176 of NZ_JAWVNQ010000001.1, forward strand.
GTTGAAATTGGTGACGCAATTGACTGGAAAAGGGATATAATTTGCCAATATAGAACGATATTTTTACATAAAAGTCACTTTCAATTGTATCTGCAATGGAAGATAACTCACTCTCTGTAAGGGATATTTGTTTTCTTTCTTCAATTACAATACCATTTTGAACATCCTCCCAAATAATTTGGATTTCATCAGAAAAAAAGCCTTTTATTGCTGACTCGATTTCCGATTGGTCAACCCCATTACCTTTAATATTGAATTGAATGAATCGATAGTGACTTTCAGGACCTAAAGATGGAATAGAACCATCTAATAGTAAAAAATCATGCCATTTTCTAGAAAGAACAGGCATTGGTAAAGAAGGAATGGTCATCTGTTCATACAGAGCTTGAAGAAGGTGTAACTCTTTTTCTGTTAGATTAGTTTTTGGAATTGAAAGCCAATTGCGTTCAGAATCGTCGTAAAATATGTAAAATTGATCTGATGTATGGTTTGGCTGTTCAGAATATAGTATAGAATCTTCATATAAGGCCTTTATTTTTTTTAACAATGTCAACTTCTCCGTTTAGAAAATTTATATCATTATGTCCCCATTATAACATTATTTATTGTAATAAAATAAAAAAGGCTGAGACGTAATTTCAACGTGTCAGCCTTCCGATGCTTATTTATTGGTTTGATACGGGGGTTCTTCTTCAGTAAGATTACGTGCTTCTTCAATATTTGTGGTATCTTGACGAGAGTGGACAGAGCCTCCTGATAATCCTTCATTAATAATTCTGTCAATATCTAGATAAACTTTGTCTTTTCCTTCATACTGTAAGTCTTTTTTTCCTTCATCCAAAGCAATCATTTCCTTTCCTAGTTTTTCTTTAGTTTACGGAAAGGGTAATATTTCATTCACTCAATCATTATTCATAAACATGGAAGAGCATTAATTCGTGGATTTGACTGGTGAGCGCGTCAATGTCATTCTGTTCGGGAGTATTGGCTGTCCATTCAATTTTTCCAGTTTGATGATAAATACCTGAATACCTTTGTTTCTTATAGTAAAAGGAAAAATTCCATCCAGGAATATTCTTATTTTCAAATAAAGGTTTAAACTGAAAATGTGTTAACATCTTTAAACATCTCCCTTATAAACTAGTGATTACTTCTAGCTTAAGGGAAATAATCCATACATTCCAGTAAATTTTTTTGTTATTTGTTGTGAATACTTCGCTGAAGGAACAATTTGCATAGGTGGTCAATTCTTTTAGCTTCTATGTCACTTTCATCAAAACTCATTGGTTTGGAATTAACTTCGTAAATATAATAATGACCACTCTCACTGATACCAGCATCTATGGAAAACTCACCGAAAAAGCCAAGATTCTGTGAAAGTGCAAACCCGATTTGTTTAGCTATACTTTCAATAAATAAATCTTGCTCCTTCGTTTGGAATAGAGTATAGGGTAAAAGATTCCCCCCTGATGGAATATGAGTGGTTATATCCTGCTTTTGGGATTGTCTTATCCCAACTCCAGTAACGATATAAGTGTCATTATTGGCATGAGCGATAATTCGTAAATCGAACTTCTTGCCATCATACTTTTTAGACTTTATTTCCTTTTGTGCGAGATAATTCTTCTCCCTAAGAATGTCTTCCCATTCGTCCCAAAAATGATCAAAAGCAGCGTATTCATAGCTCTGTCTAATCCCATTTAAAATGGCCTTTTTCTCTGTATCTAATTCTAATTTAAAAATACCGCTTCCCCTTGCAGATTGAGCAGGTTTTAAGTAAATGGATTGAAATTGGGTTAGGAAGGACCATAGTGTTTGTTTTTCAAATGCTGGGATTGTAGGAGGAAGATAAGAATGTAGGATAGGGTGATCCTTAAGGAGCAGATATAGTTCATATTTATCAATAAATCCTGGATTAAAAAAAGGGATATTTTTTTCTTTTAATTCATTAATAAAATCACTGTTTTTTATTTCCTCTTCTGCACTTCGAAAGGGTATACGGTTATAAACGAGATCCGGGTATGGTGCACTTATTCTTTCCCATTCATTTTTTTCTGGAATATAAGTGAATCCATCTATTGAATCCTTTTGAACTCCGTCTAGAGTAAAGATAAAGCTTATTCCATTAAGAGAAATAAGCTTCTTTTGCAGTTCGATAAATAGAGAACCATTCCCAGCAATGGTTCCATCCTTTTTCTTTGCAGTCAAGATACCAATGAGAGGCCGCATTCTTTTGTCCCAGTGATTGATGATTACCATTTGATAACATCCTCTGGATGCAAAATAGTTTGTTCCGTTAAAAAGACCGCAAAAGCCAATGATAGTTTACAGGTAAGTTTATCGAAATCCTTTAGTTCAGGGTGACTGAAAATAGATCTTCCAGGTTTGGAATTTGCTTCAAACAACCAGACGTCACCATGTTTATCTATTCCTAAATCAAATCCAATTTCGGCAATAATGCCTTCCATGTTATTTGAAAGGCTGTTACTTAATAATAGAGCTGCATGAACTAGCTTTTTTGTATAAAGTTGTTCTTCATCCTGCTGAAAAAGCTCTGTCAGTGTTTTCACTTCGCCTCCGCTCCTGGCATGGGTAGTTACACTGCCTCTGCCTGCTAATTTTGCAGCCAATGCTGTAACATGCCATTCACCTTCATCATCTTTATTCGTGTGGATACGGAAATCAATGGGACGCTGATCTTGCCTTAGGAGGTTAATTCCTTGCTGAACAAGCATTTTTTCTAAATTACGATTTGCAAAAACAGTTTGAAACAAGCCTTCTAAGGAAGAAAACTTCCGAAGTCGATTCACACCTTTTTGATCTTGATAGCGGCAATAATATTCATCTTGCATTTTATCATAGAGGATTTGGTGGACACCTAAGCCAAGGCTTCCATTTATTGGTTTTAGATAGATGTGACCATATTTAGAAAGCATTTCTTCCATCATTGAAAAAGAAGTAAAAGGATGAGTTTCTGGAAGATAAACAGCTGCTGATTTGTCCTGCTGTAATCTTTCATAAATATCCAGCTTACTAAAAAATCCAGGGTTATACCAAGGAATTAGATAGTCCTTTTGAAGCGTTTCCTTGACCTTGATTAACTTGGGATTTCTTTCACTTTTCCTGTTAGGAAGCCGATCATAAATGACATGAGGGAATGGTACCTCAACTCTCTGCCATTGGTTATCATGATAAAAATATCCGTTAACTGTACCCGTATCCCAACCAATGTGCTGCTCGCCAAAAACAAATGGTACGGCTCCAACATTGGTTTTTACAGATAACAATTTGGAGAAAAAGTTCGTTCTATCTCCAATTGGCCGGTGAGGAAATGGTGTAAAGCCAGCTGTAAAAATTCCAACAAGCGGTCCGATAGTTAAAACCTGATGTTCGACAAAAACATGAAGCTTAATAGAGAAGTCGGGAAAGTGTAAGAGATCTTGGATCCCTTTACTTATCACGATACTATTATTTTCCTTAGGATGAATCCTAAAGTCAGCTTCAATTGCTTTAGATCCAAAGGCAATTTTATTTATTCCATGAGTCTTTAAGAGCTCTTGAGGACAGTAAACAACCAATTGGCTGTTTGGAACAATTTCAATGGTATAACGTTTTCTCATAGTAGCTCTTCCTTTCTTTACGATCAGATTGAGTTATATGTTTTCCATAAAGAAGGGGGGCAAGGAATAAGGTTTCTTTTAATTCTGGATGTGTCTGTAGAAGTACCTTTCTTCCAGGCTTTGAATTTACATCGAGAATCCAAAGAGCGCCATCCTTCGCCAAGCCAATATCAATTCCAATTTCAAATAATGGAAGGATTTCTTCTTCAAGTATTAGAGGGAGGTTTTTTGTAATGAAATCAAGTTCAGCTAAAATATAGTCTTTGTTAGCCAAAGAAAGAGAAGCGGACCATACATCAAAGTCCACTGCTAGGCCACCAGCACTTAAGTTTGAAAGAATTCCTCCTGAATTCCCCTGCCGAATAGCCTTTCCACGCAAAGCCCAGAGACCTTGTTCATCTTTTTGCAGTAAAATTCTAATATCAAAGGGCTGAGAAGCAGCATTGGATAATTCAAGATAAGGCTGAAGAAAGTATGGCCGAAAGTTTAGTAAAGGCTGGAGCCATTTAAATAGTTTTTTCTCATTTGGGAAGATTCTCGAGATGATTTTCTTGTTTTTCTCGGTTTTGACATGTATGGTTTTGTCGTTTTTCTTAAGATAATAAATCCCATATCCTTGAGAACCATTTATGGGTTTAATCATGATTTTTTTCTGTTTACGTAAGGCATCTGCTACCTGTTCACAATTATTAATGGGCTCGGAGTGAGGTAAATAGGGGGCTAATTGAGAATGAGTTAATGTTTCATATAATTCTAGTTTGTTTGGCAGTCCGAATCCTAAAAAGGTAAATTCCTCTTTGCTTTTTAACCAGGAAACGATGGGAATACACATCTTAGAATGTTCATCGTCCCCGTAAAAGCAGCGGTCATAGATAAGGGATGGAATCGGAAACTCATCTTCTACCCAGCATTGTTCAAGAAAGTCAAACCTTCTTCCCAAAACTTGTGAGGTGCGGGGATTTATTTGAGATGGGAGAAAGTGATAACAGACAATACCACATGCATGACTTCGGGCAGCGATTTCATTTATATAGGAAGCTTCACTTTCTAGGTTTAATGTCATAATTCCAAAGGTAATCATCTATGATTCCTCCATTTCAAAAGTGGTGTCCCATGCTAACTTGGTACAAAACTGAATAATGGCTTTGGCAGATGGTCTGATTTTCTTTTGCCCATCCTCAAAGTTTTTTGATGGCTTGGAATTAACTTCAATTAACCATGGCTTATACTCCTGGTCAATTCCAATATCGATACCAAGTTCTCCGGTAATTCCAGAGGACTTTCTTTCAATGATCATTGCGGTTTCAATCGCTAATTCTTTCACTTCTTTAATTAGCGCCTTTGCCTCACCTATACTCAAGCTATTCTTTAAAACATTTAGGGGATTCATGATTTCTCCGCCTCTAGCAAGATTGGATACAAACTCACCCTCTGCTGATATTCGGGAAACTAAAGAAGTAGCAGTCCATCTGCCTTGGTGATTTTTATGACATAATACTCTAAAGTCCATTCCTCTATTTTGATAGGTATGGAGGGGAATTCCTTGCTGGATAATGTAGATTCTATTGTTAACAAAGGGTTTAATGTACGAATACACATCTTCTAATGGCAAAATAACTTGCTTATGTTCAGTGTGTGATTTGACAGAAGCCTCCAATATCATGCTACTATTCTCTTTTTTTAGTTTGAAAATGTTTCTCCCTTGACTTCCATGAACAGGTTTAATAAAAACAGTGTCATATTTATCAACAAATGCAGCTAACAGATCCTTAGTGAACAAATTTGTTTCAGGTATAAAAGGTTGAAGATGATTTTCATGAATTAGGTGCTCATGTACCTCCCATTTTGAAAGGAAACGATCATTAAAAATTGGGATACCTAACTCCGTAAGTTTTTGGCGAAATAAATTGTATTCCCTGCCAAATTCAATTCTGCGCGAATGAATACGATTATAAATTACGTCAGGAATAGGGAGTTGAGCAGACTTCCATTTACCTTCTTCGAAATAATAACCTTTGGCGGGGAATTCTGGGTAAGAAAATACAAACAAGAAACCGCCATACTCCTTGAGACCATGATGCAATTCTTCACAAAAGCTATGAATAGAACGAAAATAAGGATCATCATTTTCTTTATTTGTAAAGTCTGTTACTAGACCCACGATTGGCCCCAGCATCAGGGATTCTATTTCTTCTTTATAAATAGCATGAAAATTATAACGTTGTATCGGTAAACAAAACAGGTCAAATAGATTTTCAGGGAAATGAATCTCATTAGGATTCATCTCAACCGTTCTTATTTTTGCTTTTACCGTTTTCATTCCAACAGAGAGCTTGATTTCTGTCATTTCAAGCTGTAATTGTATAAAAAGTTGTGAGGACATATTTATAAAAATGTCCGTCCTATTAACTGATTTCATAGGAACAATGGTGATTAGGGGCATATTCACTCCTCATTTATCGGTGGATATATGTTAAAATAGGCATTCTTTGATATGGTATCGTATGTTACCGCCCAATAGTTGGTGATACTTAATTGCAGGTAGTTGAACATCCTCGCATTTACAAACATAGTTTGTTATAGTTATTAAGATTATTTTCTTAAGAGGAGTGGAATGAATGTCCGTTAACTTATACGATGCAGCATATGCATTAGAAAAAGCGATACGCCAAAGTGACGAATATAAACACCTGCAGCAAATGTATAATGAAGTAAATGCTGATCCAGCAGCAAAAAGTATGTTTGATAATTTCCGCCAAATTCAAATGAACCTACAACAAAAGCAAATGATGGGCCAGGAAATATCTGAGCAGGAGATCCAACAAGCGCAAGCAACAGTAGCCGTTGTTCAACAAAATGAAAAAATCTCTCGTCTGATGCAAGCTGAACAGCGAATGAGCATGATCATTGGAGAGTTAAACCAAGTTATTATGAAGCCTCTTGAGGAACTTTACGGAAATTTAGAATAGTATTAAAAGCTTCCGATATTTTCGGAAGTTTTTTCTTTTCTATTCTGCCCTTGTTCTATCTTTGGGTGAAAAATCATAAAAGTGTTATAAGGGTAACTTCACCAAGAACAGGGGGCAGCATAATGATTTATCGTTTGCTTGCATTAAATATTGATGGAACGCTACTCCAGAGTAATGGGAAAATTCATAAGTCTACGAAGGAAGCCATTGAGTATGTTCAGCAAAAAGGAATTTATGTAACGCTTATGACATCTAGAAGTTTTCCCTCAGCTAAGAAAGTGGCGAGGGCATTAAAAATAAAGAACCCGCTGATTACACATCAAGGAGCATATATTGCAAACATTCAAGATAAACAAAATCTTGTCCAAAGAATAAATGAAAATATCACCTATGATACCGTCCGTTTTTTAGAGGGAATGCCCTGTCAAATTAGGCTGGTACATGAACAATATTCATTAGCAAACAGGCTGAAGTTAAACAATAATTTGCTGGCAAAAACTGTGTTTACATCAGGGGACCCAGTATTCTATTCCCAGCAGTTTGTATCATCTCTTAGCGAATACTTACATGATCAACCGGTTACTCCACCGAAGATAGAAGTTTATTTTGAAGATGAGAGCGATCTATTGGATGCGCAAAAGGCAATTGAAAAAATGTTTACAGAAATAGAAACTATACAACTTGATGCTTTGCGGTTAGACATTGTGCCTCAAGGTGTCTCAAAGTTAAAGGGTCTTAGTTTTTTAGGAAGCCACCTTGGAATTCAATTAAAAGAAATGGTTGTAATTGGAGATGGATTAGACGATATTCCAGCAATTGAAGCTGCGGGATTAGGTGTGGCCATGTGGAATGCCGAATTTGAGGTAAAAAGAGCAGCTGACTGGGTAACGAGGTCGAAAAATGAGCACGGCGTGGCATATATGGTTAAAGAACATTTTAGAAAGCAGCAGCCAATCGAGTTTTTAAGAAAAATGAATATTATTAAAAAGTAATGTAGCGGACATCATCGTTTTTACGGTGATGTCTTTTGTATTTGTGAATGATTTCCACTGTATTGACCTTATTTTGGGGATTATGTACACTAAAAGAAGTTTACTTTGAAAGAGTGATTCTAATGAGAATATCGATAATTGGATTAGAGGATGAAAGGTTTAATCGTCAATTAACACTGATCGCAAATTTATTTTTTGAAGAAACAGAGATTGTGAAGGTATTAGACGATGAGGCTGATTTAACCATAAAATTTATTATAAATGAAGATAACCTTATTGATGTATCTGCTGAATTAATTGAGCTAGAAGGGAAATCCTTTACAGCCGATTTTCAAAAAGAAGTACAGCCGTTTAATACTGAAAAGGAGTACTTTAAGCAGATTAAAAATGCAGTCGCCCATGTGTATGTGACACTGTTGCAAAATTGGACAGGTATTACTCAAAAGTGGGGTATATTAACAGGGATTAGACCAACAAAGCTTCTGCATCGTAAAGTTCAACAAGGAATTTACAAAGAAATTGCTCATCAGCAATTAAAAGAGGATTACCTGATTACGGATGAAAAAATTCAGCTGATGCAGCAAATTGTCGACAGGCAGCTGGCGGTTGTTCCAGACCTATATTCACTTCAAAAAGAGGTTAGCATTTACATCGGTATTCCCTTTTGCCCAACAAAATGTGCATACTGTACATTCCCAGCCTATGCTATAAACGGCAGGCAGGGGTCGGTGGATTCATTCTTAGGCGGCCTGCATTATGAAATGAAGAAAATTGGAGAATGGCTGAAGGCTAAGGGTGTACGAATTACTACCGTTTACTATGGAGGAGGGACACCTACTAGTATTACGGCGGAAGAAATGGATATGCTCTATGAGGAAATGTATACTTCTTTTCCAGACGTTGAGAATATCCGTGAGATTACAGTTGAAGCTGGACGTCCGGATACGATTACCCCTGAAAAATTAGAGGTTCTAAAGAAATGGAAAATAGACAGGATTAGTATAAATCCTCAATCTTATACACAGGAAACACTAAAAGCAATTGGGCGTCATCACAGTGTTGAGGAAACAATTGATAAATATCATTTGGCTAGAGAAATGGGCATGAACAATATTAATATGGATCTCATTATTGGACTTCCCGGTGAGGGGATGGCTGAATTTACACATTCCCTTGCGGAAACAAAAAAGCTGATGCCAGAGTCCCTAACCGTCCATACGTTATCCTTTAAACGCGCATCAGAGATGACGAAAAATAAGGAAAGGTATAAAGTGGCAGATCGTTCTGAAGTAGAACAAATGATGAATCTAGCAACTGAGTGGACAGACAGGCATGGTTATGTTCCTTATTATCTCTATCGGCAAAAGAATATTCTTGGCAATCTTGAGAATGTCGGCTATGCGTTCCCAAATCAAGAGAGTATTTATAATATCATGATTATGGAGGAGCAGCAGACCATTATTGGGCTGGGATGCGGAGCAGCCAGCAAATTCATTGATCACGTAACAGGGAAAATCACCCAATTTGCTAATCCAAAAGACCCGAAAACCTATAATGAAAGCTTTGAAACTTATACAGAACAAAAAATAAAAATATTAAATGAACTCTTCTCAGAAAAGGGATCTCCTGCTTCATAAATAGGCAGGAGATTTTTTTTTCAAAATTGACCGTTCTTAATAGAGGAAATGTCATAATTATGTAGAATATTTTATAGGATATCAGTCATAGAATACTATGATTTGAAAACGCTTTCAGTTATGGAGGGGATTTAGCAATGATGCAAACGCCTTTAACAATGACACAGATGATTGAAAGAGCAGAAAAATATTTTCCGAAAAAAGAGGTAGTTTCTAGAACAGCTGGCGGAATTCATCGATTTACCTACAAACAAATCGGTGAAAGAACGAGAAGACTGGCAGACAGTCTTAAAAGACTTGGAGTAGAAAAAGGTGATAGGGTAGGAACACTTGCATGGAACCATCATCGCCACCTAGAGGCATATTTTGCAATTCCATGTATTGGTTCCGTACTTCATACGATTAACATTCGTCTTTCTCCGCAGCATATTTCCTATATTATCAATCATGCCGAAGACCGTGTCCTCTTAGTAGACCCAGACTTAGTTCCGTTACTTGAAAAATGTGCGTCAGAGCTGAAAAGTGTTAAGGCTTATGTAATTATGACAGATGACAAGGTGCTGCCTGAAACAACCCTATCTCCGGTTTATCATTACGAAGATTTGTTAGCTGAAGCTGATCCAAATTTTAATTATCCAGAAGACATCGAAGAAAATGATCCAGCAGGAATGTGTTATACATCTGCTACGACAGGGAATCCAAAAGGAGTTGTTTACTCTCATAGAGGAATATTTCTTCATAGTATGGCCTTAGGTCTCGCTGATAGTGCAGCAATGAGCGAAAAAGATATTGCATTACCAGTTGTACCGATGTTCCATGCCAATGCGTGGGGAATGCCATTTGCCGCTGTATGGTTTGGGACGTCCTTAGTATTGCCAGGACCATACTTTACACCAAAACTATTAGCAGAACTGATAGAAGGAGAGAAAGTTACCATTACTGCGGGTGTCCCAACTATTTGGCTTGGACTGCTTAAAGAACTAGATGAGAACTCATATGACCTTAGTAGTTTAAGAGGAGTTCTCTGTGGCGGTTCAGCAGCTCCAAAAGGGATGATTAAGGCATACGAACAACGCCATAAGGTACCATTTATGCATGCATATGGGATGACTGAAACCAGTCCGCTCGTGGTTATTTCAACATTGAAAAGCTATCAAGAAAGCTTAGATTATGAAGAAAGGCTGGAAATTAGAGCAAAGCAAGGAGTTCTTGTTCCTGGCTTAAGTATAAAAGTCATCGGTAAGGATGGAGAAGTGGCTTGGGATGGCAAAGAAATGGGAGAACTATGCATAAAGGGTCCATGGATTGCTTCTAGTTATTATAAGGATGATAGAACTCTAGATGCCTTCCGTGACGGATGGCTGCACACGGGTGATGTGGTAACCATTGACGAAGAAGGCTTTGTGAAAATTGTCGACCGTACAAAGGATCTCATAAAGAGCGGCGGAGAATGGATTTCTTCCGTAGATTTGGAAAATGCTTTAATGGCCCATGAATCAGTGTTTGAGGCGGCGGTCGTTGCCATCCCGCATGAACAATGGCAGGAAAGGCCAGTTGCATGCGTGGTCTTAAAAGATGCATATAAAGGAAAAGTAACAAAGGAAGATTTACTTGAATTTCTAACTCCACAGTTCGCAAAGTGGTGGTTACCTGATGAAATCTTGTTCTTAGAGGAAATTCCGAAGACCTCCGTAGGGAAGTTTTTAAAGATGACACTACGGGAGCAGGTACAAAAAGAAGTACTTAGGAAGTAGGTTTGTAAAAGGACAAAGAGGCTGCTCTTTGTCCTTTTTACCGTAAAAGAAGTTTTTGTAGAATTCTGGCAGTGAAAATTCCATATATTATGAAAATTTATTTTTTATCATACCAATTCAAGCTATAATGGATATGAATAAAAGTTGATAGGAGGAGTTTTTAGGTGACGATTAATTTTGTAACTGACAAAGTAAAAGTGAGGGTTAACGGACGGGTTGCAACTGTTGAGATGAATAGACCGGAAGCATTAAATGCACTCGATGTGGACATGATAAAGGGGTTAGTCTCTAAATTAAAAGAAATATCTGAATCAGATGATATTGATGTTGTCGTATTAACAGGCAGCGGCAGAGCTTTCTCGGCAGGCGGCGATATTAAAACGATGCTTTCTGATTTAAATGAAAGCGAATTCCTCCCGGTAATGGACTGTATTAGTGAATTAATAATTACTCTTTATAGCATTCCAAAATTAACCATCAGCGCTGTAAATGGTGCGGCAGCTGGGCTTGGATTCAGTCTAGCATTGGCTACTGATCATATCATAGCAGATAATAAAAGCAGATTGGCAATGAATTTTATTGGAATCGGGTTAATACCTGATGGTGGTTCCCACTTCTTTTTAGAAAAAAGATTAGGCGAAATAAAAGCAAAGCAAGTCATCTGGGATGGAAAAATGATGAACGCACAGGAAGCACTTGAACTAGGTTTGATTCAGGAAATTGCCGAGGGAAATCTTGAAGAAACATTAGAAGCAAGAATATCGGATTGGCTGAGTCGTCCAGTTCAGGCAATGATCAAAACGAAAAAAATATTAGCAGACAGCAACCGGCCGCAATTACTTAAAATATTAGAATTAGAAAAACATGGGCAATTAAATATGCGTCGAACTTTTGATCATCAAGAAGGAATCAGGGCATTTATTGAAAAAAGGCCAGCAAAATTTATCGGAAAATAGAAATGAAAAAAAAGAAGCAATTGCTGCTTCTTTTTTCTATCTAATTCCTATGAATGGAATAATAATAGCTTGCCGCTTGGTGATGTGCAACGATGTGTTTTATCTAGTAAATTCTTTTCAAGCAATAGTTTTTCAGCTAATTCCTTTGCTGCCTCATCATGCTCAGCCTGAAACGCTTCATCAACTATTTTTTCTCCATTTGCTTCAAAGGCAGTTAACTTGTAAGTCTTCATCCAAAATCCTCCCTGAAAGATATTAATATTATAATATTTACACAATTCTTGATATTTTGCAAAAGTGAAACTTTTCTTTAGGCATTTCGTAGTAATTTTTTGAGGGGGAATTCGTATGGTTTTAAAACTAGAACATGTAAAAAAAAGATTTGGCGACTTTACGGCTGTTAAGGACCTTTCCATAGCTATTCCTGAAAAAGAAATGTTTGGTTTTTTAGGAGCTAACGGTGCAGGAAAGACGACAACATTTCGAATGATTTTAGGGCTCTTGGATCCAAGTGAGGGAAGGATTACCTGGGACGGGAAGCCGATCAATTATTCTACGAGTCATTTAGTGGGGTACCTTCCTGAAGAAAGAGGGTTATATCCAAAATTAAAAGTTAGCGATCAAATTATTTACCTTGCAAGATTAAGAGGGATGCAAAAAAGCGAAGCAGTTTCTGAATTAAGATATTGGCTTGAAAAATTTAAGGTGCCAGAATATGAAAATAAAAAAGTAGAAGAGTTGTCAAAAGGAAATCAGCAGAAGATTCAATTCATTGCGGCAGTCATACATAAACCAAAATTATTGATTCTTGATGAACCATTCAGCGGTTTGGACCCTGTAAACGTTGAAATGCTTAAAGAGGCCGTTCTCTCACTAAAGGAAAAGGGAACAACCATTGTATTTTCAAGCCATCAAATGCACCATGTAGAGGAGATGTGTGAGCATCTTTGTATTATGCACAAAGGAGCCCCGGTTGTGCACGGTTCATTAAAAGAAATTAAACGTGCCTTTGGTAAAAAGAACCTGGTTATTCATGCTGATTTTCCATTGGACTACCTAAAAGAATATCCAGGAGTAGTTAAAGCTAAATTGACAACAGAGGGAATTCATCTGCAAATCGAGGGTGAATACATCGCAGAAAGAATCCTTAAAGAGATTGTAAACAAAGGATTCATCAGAAAGTTTGACCTTGAAGAGCCTTCTTTAAATGATATTTTTATTGAGAAAGTAGGTGATTCCTATGAATAAGTTTTGGATTATTTTATTCCATACCTATTTACATAAATTAAAGACAAAATCATTTATCATTACAACATTATTGACAGTGGTTCTCACTTTAGGGTTAACCAATATGAGTAACATCATTGAGGTTTTTGATAAAGGGGGAGATAAAGAAAAGGTTGCTGTTATAGATGAAACTGGCCAACTTTATACACCGCTGAAGGAGCAAATGAGTGCTTTAAATAAAAACCTGCAGCTGACAGAGTATGACGGGTCCGATAAAGAGGCTGAAAAGGCAGTGGAAGAAGGTGAATATACAGGATTTGTTCAGCTGCGGTACGACGAAGAGCAGCTGCCTGAAGCTGTATATAAAGCTATGAGTGTGGCTGATTCAGGAACATTCACTGATCTTCAGGCGGGACTGCAGCAAATAAAAACCATGCTTGCGGCTTCGAAGATTAATCTATCACAAGAGCAGCTTCAGCAGCTTTATGAGCCGGTCTCGTTTGAGAAAATTGCTCTTGAAGAAAACGCTAAAACCGAAGAAGAATTGAATCAAGCTAGAGGACTTGTTTATGTCCTGCTGTTTGTCATTTATTTTGCTGTTATTATGTATGCAAGTATGATTGCAATGGAAGTTGCTACCGAAAAGTCTTCAAGAGTAATGGAAATCTTAATCTCAAGCGTGTCACCAATTAAGCAGATGTTTGCAAAAATATTGGGTATTGGGCTGTTAAGCTTAACTCAACTTGCGGTACTTTTATCAGTTGGATATTTCTCAATTAAACGAAATATGTCCTCATTAGAGGGTGGTTTCTTTGATGCATTTGGCTTTGGCAATATCTCATTATCAACCATTCTCTATGCAGTTATCTTCTTTATCCTGGGTTATTTTCTATATGCAACTCTTGCTGCTTTTCTAGGTTCGCTGGTGAGCAGGATTGAAGATGTTCAACAAATGATTACACCAATGACATTGCTAGTTGTAGCTGGATTTATGATTGCGATGTTTGGTCTTGGAAAACCTGACTCTCCATTCATTGTCATTACATCTTTTATTCCATTTTTCACCCCGATGATAATGTTTTTACGTGTAGGGATGTTGAATATTCCAATTTGGGAAGCTGCATTAGGTATATCTATCCTCTTAGGGACGATAGCTTTCTTAGCTGTATTTGGTGCCCGGGTTTACCGAGGGGGAGTTCTTATGTATGGGAAATCAAATTCCTTCAAAGATATTAAAAAGGCTTTGCAATTAACGAAAAAAGAATAGTATGTTGAGGGCTTTGTCTTAAAAAGGACAAAGCCCTTTTAATAATTTGTCTCAGAACGTGCATTCGTATTTTCGAGATGTTACAATGAAAGAAAACTCACTGAAAGGAGTTTATATATGAAACAAATATCGTTTATACACGCTGCTGACCTGCATTTGGACAGTCCTATGGTGGGCTTAAAGCATTTGCCTGCAAATATCCTTTCAAGAGTGAGAGAAAGTACGTTTGCAGCTTTAGAAAGGCTTACTGCAGCTGCTATTGACCATAATGTTGATTTTGTTGTTCTTAGCGGAGACTTATATGATGGTGAGGACAGAAGCTTACGTGCACAATCGCGCTTCCGCAATGAGATGCAAAAGCTTTTGCAAAAGGATATTCCTGTTTATGTTATTCATGGCAACCATGATCATTTAGACGGCTCTTGGGTACATCTTGATATGCCCGCAAATGTGCATTTTTTTGGCAGTGAAGTCGAAATGAAAACTTTTCATACAAAGCGCGGTGAGAGTGTCCATCTGTATGGCTTTAGTTATCAGCATCGGCATATTCTTGATAAAAGAGTAGATGACTATCAAAAAGTCGAACCTGCCGACTTTCATATTGGTCTCCTTCATGGGAATGAAGGGGGAAAAACTGACCATGATAATTATGCTCCATTTTCTATCAAGGATCTTTATGAGAAACAATTTGATTATTGGGCTTTAGGTCATATTCATAAACGGACCATATTATCTGAAAATCCGCCAATCATATATCCAGGGAATCTGCAAGGGCGTAATAAAAAGGAAACAGGGATAAAAGGATGTTATTATGTAACCTTAACTGAATTCGGGGCAGAAAAGGAGTTTATCGAAACCTCAGACGTAGTATGGGATGAGATTTCTATCGACGCTTCTTCTCTTCACACTTTTCAGGAAATCCTGCATTTATGTCAATTGACCATAGAACGGCTGCGGAAATCAGGTATTGGAACACTGCTTACTATAAATCTAAAAAATATTAATATAAATGACTCCAAAGAAAAACAAGTTCTGAATACAGACCTGTATGAATTACTGCTGGATAATGAAAATGATGAAGAATCATTTGTATGGACGGTTCAATTAAATCTCGAGGACCAGTTGAGGTTCGATAGAAAGAATTTAATAAATGAGGCGGATTTTTATACTGAGCTTTTTGCAACAATTGATGAATATCAGATTTTTGATGATGCTTTAGCACCTTTATTTGAACATCAACTTGCCAGAAAATATTTAACAAGACTAACGGAAACTGAACAGAAAGAATTAATAGAAAAAGCTGAGAAGTTATTAATTGGGTTATTGTATCAATAGTGAAGGGAGATGATTATCATGAAAATCCAAGAAATACATATATACGGCTTTGGTCAATTAAACAATGTGGTCATAAAAGAGCTATCTGATTTTCAAGTGTTTTATGGTGAAAATGAAGCTGGGAAATCAACAATTATGGCATTTATTCATGGGATACTATTTGGGTTCCCAACGAAGCAATCCTCTGAACTTCGCTACGTGCCTAAAAACGGATCGAATTATGGCGGGAAGCTAAGAATTTTATTTGATGAGATTGGAATCGCGACTATAGAGCGGGTTAGAGGCAAAGCATCCGGGGAAGTTACAGTAACTCTCCCGGACGGAACGACTGGAGATGAGACTCTTCTAAAGCAATTACTCGGTAATATGGATAAAGGTTTATTTCAGGCCATTTTTTCATTCAATATTCATGGGCTGCAGAATATTCACCAAATGAAAGGGGAGGAATTAGGAAAGTTTTTATTTTCCACAGGTACACTTGGGACAGAGAGGCTTAACGCGACAGAGGCAGAGCTTCAAAAGGTATTAGAAAGCCAATTTAAGCCGAGCGGCAAAAAGCCTGAAATTAATGAACAGCTTAGGGCTATTCAGGAGCTTAGCGGTGAATTGAAGAAAGCGGCATCCAAAAATCAAGGCTATGAGGTATTAATAAAAGAGAAGGAAGCAATCAATCAAGAAATTGGGGAAACCAATCAGTCACTGCAGATAGTAAAAAGAGAAGCAGATAAATTAATCGAATGGCAGAAAATTCATTCCCTTGTTAAAGAGGAAAGATGGGTAAGTGCAAGAATAAGGGAATTGGAGGATTTTTCATTTCCGGTCAGGGGAATTGAGAGATTGGAAAAACTAAATGGGTTAATCCTTCCCTGCGAAGCTCAGATTTCCAGCTTGAATGAGAGAATCAAACAATTAAAACTAGAACTAAATTCGATTCAGCACCAAACACAATTCCTTGATGAGGAGTCTCAGATTCTAGCTGCCTTAGAACAGATTCCTTTCTATGACCAGCTGACGCTTGAGAAACAGCAATATGAGCTGAAATTAATTGATTTAGATGAAAAGATTTCCTCGATAAATGAAAAATTGCACCTGCCACTAAACGAAGAAGAAGTTCTCAATATCAATACGAATATTTATATGAAAAGTCAAGTGGAACAAGTATCCCGAAAACAGCAAAGACTTATAGAAGTGCATCAGGAATTGGAAGAGAAATTCCAAGAGGAAAAAAATACTCTTGAAGAATTAGAGGCAAAGGTTCTTTCTGCACAAAGGCAAATTTTACCTGATCAAGAAAGAGAAAAACTCGCATCGGCAGTCAATGAAAATGATAAAAAGAGTACCATTGAATTAGAACTAAAGGCAATTCAAGATAAAATAGAATATTATCAACATTCCAGCGAACAGGACAAGGAGAAAATTGTTCAAATCAACAAGCAAAAACAAATACATTTTTTGACCATTGGATTGTTATTACTAGTTTTATCCCTGTACGGTGTTATATCGAGTCAGTGGGTACTCCTTTTGATAGGTGTGATTGGGATACTGTTAATTGGAGTGTTCCTAAGCAAAAACCTCAAGCCTAAAAATGATTTTACTGTAAACGGGCCCCCGAGCCAGCTGATGGATAAAGAAAAGGAGCTGAAGCAAAAATTAAAGGCCTTTAACCAAAGTGATATCCTAGTAATTCAGGAAAAATTAAGACGGGATCATACATTCAGAGAACAGCTGCAGCTATTAACAATTAAGCTTGAACAGCAACAGACACAATACGATAAAGTAATAAGGAAATTCGAAGATTGGGAAAAGGAAGCGGCAGAAAATAAAGACCTATTACTAAAATTATCTGGTGAACTAAACATTCCAGAATATATTGCCAACACCTTCCTTCTTGAAGCTTTTCAGTTGATTGAACAATATAAACTAGCTGGTAGAGAAAAAAGGAATTTGCATGCCAGATTGAAAGATATTAAACTTGAACAGTCAGCCATAAAAGATAGATTGTCTTATTTTTCAAAGAAATACTTGGCAAATCCTGAAGATGAAATGTCCAAAATTGCTTTTCTATTACGAGATAAACTGAAGGTAGAACATGGAAAGGTAATCAAAAGTGAAGAGAAACTAGGAAAATTAAATGACCTTGAGTCAGATTTAATCCAGTTGAAGCAGGAGCAAACCCATTTGATTATGGAAAGGACAAAACTTTTAAACGAAGCTGATGTCGAACTTGAAGAGGCTTTCTATGCACTTGGTAATAAAGCGGAAGAAAGGGATAGACTAATTGAACGGAAGGCTGATATTAATAAACAGTTACGCTATACATCCCTAGAGGAACATGACATAGATAAATTGCTGCAAATTCATAACACTGAGGAAATGTTGACCAAATATCATAAAGAAATGGATTTATACTCAGCTAGATTAAGTGAACTGCAAGAGAATCTGGCGGCTGCAAGCTACAAGATTCAGATACTCGAAGAGGGTGGAATTTACTCAGAACTCCTTCACCGCTTTAAACAGAAGAAGTTCGAGTTAAGAGAGGCTGCAAAAGAATGGGCTGTTTATAGTTTGGCACAGAACATCTTATCACAAACAGTCGAGAAGTATAAAAACGGCCATTTGCCTAGAATACTGGCAAAGGCAGAAGAATATTTATTTTTCCTGACAGACAAACATTATCATCGTATTCACCTGCAAAAGTCAGGAACTGGTTTTCTCATTGAACGATGTGACCACACCTTATTTGAGGCAAATGAGTTAAGTCAAGCTACTGCAGAACAGGTATACGTTTCTTTAAGACTGAGCTTGGCGGTCACACTTTATGAAAAATATCAATTTCCAATTATTGTCGATGATAGCTTTGTAAACTTTGATGGCAATCGTACCAAAAAGGTAATGGAGCTGCTGACATCACTCAATACTAATCAGATTTTATTTTTTACCTGTCATGCTCATTTACTGCCATATTTTCATGAAGAAAATATCCATTATCTTCATAAAGGCAGTGTCGAAGCTATTTCATAGTAATTAAATGTTATACTTGTACAATGAGAGGAGAGAGGAAGAGATGAATAAAGGAATTCTAGATTATGATTTTGGGGTACAAGTGAATTTGTATCTACTGATCAAAAGTGTTACAAAAGGGATTGCGAGTAATGGGAAGCCATTCCTAACCCTTATTCTCCAAGATCAAAGTGGCGAGATTGAAGCGAAACTTTGGGATGCTAATGAAGAAGATGAAAAAAATTACACACCACAAAAAATTGTTAAAATTATTGGGGATACTCATAATTATCGAGGTAAAAGCCAGCTGAAAATACGACAGATTCGAACAACCGGACCAAGTGATTCAGTGAAATTAGAAGATTTTCTAGAGACAGCCCCCTTAAGCCAAGAGGAAATGTCTAGTAAACTGACACAATATATTTTTGATATGAAAAATCCAAATATCCAAAGAATTACCCGTCATTTATTGAAAAAGCACCAGCACGCTTTTTTAGAATATCCTGCAGCTACAAAGAATCATCATGAGTTTGTATCTGGGCTGATTTATCATGTTGTCAGCATGCTCGACCTTGCAAAATCAATTGCCACTCTTTACCCAAGCCTTGATAAAGATTTACTTTATGCAGGCGTAATTTTGCACGACATGGGGAAGGTGGTAGAATTGTCAGGTCCAATATCTACTGTCTATACGGTTGAAGGGAATTTACTCGGTCACATAACGATAATGGTAAATGAAATAGGCAAGGCTGCCGAAGAGCTGGGGATAGCTGGTGAGGAAGTATTAATTCTTCAACATCTTGTCTTAAGCCATCATGGAAAAGCAGAGTGGGGAAGTCCAAAGCCGCCGCTCATTAAAGAAGCAGAAATTCTTCATTATATTGATAATCTTGATGCAAAAATGAACATGCTCGATCGTGCCTTAGAGAGAGTTAAACCTGGTGAATTTACTGAAAGAGTATATGCCTTAGAAAACCGCTCATTTTATAAGCCAATTTTTCATAAATAAAATAACCCAATCGGGTTATTTTTTTTGAGCTCGAAGAATATTTATCTAATACTTGAATATGTTGTATAAAAAGTGGACAACCGCTAACGAAGGGAGCAAGAGTAAATGACTATTCCTATTTGGGTATATGCAGTCGTGGCTGGTATTGTTATAAGTGCGTTGATGGCAATTAAAACAGGCAGAGAGGAACGCATGTTAGAAATGGAAAATATCGAAAAAGAGGGCGAAATTTACTTAACCCGCTTAGAACAAGAAAAAGAACGCCGTGAAGGTGAAAGAGTAACAGCAGAATAAAAAACAGAAGGGCCTCGGATGAGTCCCTTCTGTTTTGATATTGTCCAGTACGGCGCTATCGAGCTTTTCTTATTGTGCTGCAGTTGCTGCTGGCTCAAGTGCCTTTTCTAAGTCTTTGTCACTTATTTTTACTTTTGCTGCCTTGATTTCTTTTTGCATGATTTCATTAATCTTTTCAGTAGTTAATTTTGAAGATTTTAATTCTTTCTCCATTTGTTCCTTCATTTCTTCATAGGACTTCTTCTCTTTCTTGTCCGTTAATTGAATAATATGATAACCAAATGATGTTTTAACAGGTGCACTGATTTCATCCTTTTTAAGTGCATATGCTGCTGTTTCAAAATCAGGATCCATTGCCCCTGGACCAAACCATCCTAGGTCACCGCCAGCCGCTTTAGCCGCTTCGTCGGTAGAGTAAGTATTGCTGACGTCTTCAAACTTTTCTCCAGCATCAAGTTTTTGTTTTACTTCTAATGCTGTCTTTTCATCCGCAACAAGAATATGACGAGCCTTAATTTCAGGCTTATAGTTATCGTAGTATTCCTTTACTTCTTTATCTGTTACTTTAATTGACTTCATAGCAGCTTTTTCTTGCATCATGCCAAGTTTCATTGTTTCTTTAAAGTCTTCTACATCTGCATAGCCATATTGTGCTAATGCAGCTTCAAAGTTATCACCAAGCTGTTCTTTTAATTCATCAACCTTGGCATCTAATTCTTTGTCACTTACTTCGTATTTCTCGGAAAGGACTTTTTCATAGACAAGCTGTTGTAATGCTTGTGCCCCTACCTTTTCCTTCATTGCTTCATAAAGTTCTTCCTGTGTAACGTCTCCAGCACTGCTTTCTGCTACAGTTGAACCGTTTTGATTACATGCACTTAAGGCAATAACCCCGCCTGCTAATGTAAGGGCTAACATCCATTTTTTCATGAGGAACCTCTCCTAAACAGTAATTTCTTGTGGGTTTTTGTCCACAAACTATACTATAACATAAATGGTAACCACTGCAAAAATATTTCCTGTGTTGTTTACAGAATTTTGGGCATATACCTATCGCGATTTCTGAATTTGTACATACGATACAATGTAAGAAAAAAAGAATACTGTTCAACTGCCTAGCGGCTGCAAAGGGATTACCCGGTGGATTTTTACCTAAAATGAAAAAGGTGGACTTTTTCATAAGAAAATAAGGTAAGAGCCTAGTCGAAATGAATACAGCTTGAATAGTATATCCTAGAAAATCATAAAGGAGGTATTACGATGAGTGGTGGACACGGATACGGAGCAGGATTTGCATTGATTGTAGTCCTATTCATTCTATTGATTATTGTTGGAGCATCTTGGTTTTAATAAAGGGTAACACCTGATGCAGACAACAGCTAACCATTTAAGAAAGGGGAGAATTGTGTGTCTGGAGCTGGATTCCACGGTGGAGGATTTGCGTTAATCGTAGTTCTTTTCATCCTGTTAATAATTATTGGGGCTTCTTGGCTATAACTAGAAATCAAATAAAAAGCGATGAGAAATTTCTCATCGCTTCTATTTTTTTTACAATATAAAACTTAGTTCAAGATACCTATGTATATAGTAATTCTACATAGGATGAAATAAGTAATATCGTGACAAGTACATTAATTGTTCGAAATACTTTGTGCTGACGTTCCTCAGGTATATCCTTTTGTATACAAAGGGAATTGGTCATTTTGTTAACATAGTATAAGATAAAAATGGCCAAGACAATAAAAATGGAGATCATCAACGATTCCCTCCCTGATGTTAATTTATGTTAATACATTATCAAAAATTTACAAAAAAAGATAGTTAAAAGGATTGGTAGAAAAGTAGGAAAAAATTTGAAATAAGATTTTTCATGGAACAAAAACGACACAAGAAAAAGGTTTACCTCTGACTCGATAAGGTGAATAATGAACATTAGAAATGTATTAGAATATTTGGAGGTCGAAGTTTATGGATAAATATGGTGAATTACAATCCAGAGTAAATTTACTTGAATACCATCAAAGGCTGCTTTTAAAAATGATATCTGACCCTAATCTTGAATTATTTAGATTGGTCATAGAAAATGGAATATCAGAACAGGAAGTACAAACATTCCAAAAACTTTGTGAGGATATGAACAAAAAAATGGAAGAACAAAAAGCGGAGGGGTTTATTAATTTTCATCCGCTTTTCAATGAATTTCTATATTCGCTGCCAGCAAAATTTGACGCAAAGGATGTAATTGAAGCCTGCTTGCATCAACGATTGTATGAACCTCTTTTTAAAGAGTTCCATAAGTGTCTGTAAACTTAATAAAGCTCTTTTTCTGTTTTCTCTGACTTCCTAAGTTTACCTTCATCTTCGTTAAATTCTGTTTCGATGTTATGGAATGAACGCTCGAAGATTTCCATGAAATCATCTCCATAAATATTACGAACAATGGCCATCATTTCAATAATATCGGGAAACTTGCCATAAAGATCTCTTAACGGTAAAGCTCCAGCAAATGCAGCGTTGCCGTTTGGCTGGTAAGATTCCATTATTCGAAGAAAGATATCTTCCCCTTCAGGAGTGAGCTGAATATAGGTATTCCTCTTATCATTCTCTTTCTTTGAAAATTGAAGCAATCCTCTTTCTTCTAACTTTTTTGAAAAGTTAAACGCTGTTGAGACATGCATAACCCCAAATTTCGCCACATCTGAAATGGAAGCCCCATTTAGATGGTATGCAATCCAAAGGATATGATGTTCATTAATATTTAAATCAAAAGGCTTTATCCATTGCTGCCAATCTTTCTCAATTGATTTCCATAAGGCTTTACTTAACTGTGCAATACGTTGGCTAAATAGCATCGCTTCTTTCATTGAATACTGTTTCTCCGACATCCCCAATTTCACCTACTTTTTTATTTCTCTATTAACATTATGCCAATAAAATAAAAATTAATAAAGATGTAAATTCACAAAATTTTTAGAAATTACGTATTTTTCTACTTGTATTTTATTTTTTTATTCTCATACTACAAAATTATAAAAATATTCTTTCTTTATTTTACGTTTTTTCTCTTAATAATTCCAACCTTTTGAATATTCTACATAGGGAAGGACTGTAGAACATATGAATGATAGTATCAACTTATGGGTCTCAAATAGGGGGGTATATATTGAATAGCATCATTTCGCTTCTTTTTTTACTTAGTATATTGCTTCTTGCTGTTGCAATTTGGAATGCTTTAGCACTAAAAAGACCTGGATTTTATCCGCCTAAAAAAGTTTTGAAAAAACGTGCTTCAGCCTTAGCGGGCACGGGAGGGATCATGTTGATCGTGACTATCATATTATCTAGCTTTTAGACGTGGTAATTAAATATTTATAGAAAGAAAAGAACCTCTCTTTAGGTTCTTTTCTTCGTGCTATTTGTTAACGACAACAGATGATTGTAACTTTGTTCTTTTGACCACTGAGAGTGCAACGGGATACAAAATAACCATAATAATTGTATTTAATGCAATTGCAGGCAAGACTCCTGCAGCAAAAAGTACAGTGAAAGAACTTGGCAGGCCTACAATAAAATGTGCTGACCCTAAAAAGACAGTGCCTGAAACCAATGTCCCGATTGCAGTTAAGACTGCAACACTAATGATAGAATTACGGTAATGCTTTAATGCCAAAAATAAACCAAAAAAGACTAAAGCAGTTATGGGCTTATCAATGATATTTGGAAGCTGTCCGCCAGGAAAACCGGTTGTAAGTGCGGATAATCCTCCAGTTACAATGGACAACAGCATAACACTTTTAATATCAGGTATAAGGATAATACCTAAAAACATCATGGCAAGCATCATATCTGGTTTAATGGTAAGAAAGGCTGGCATCACAGTGTGCAAAACTACCCCAATTCCCGCCAAAAGTGATAAAACTACTAGATTCTTTGTATTCATTTCTCATCTCTCCTCTGCTGGACTCGAAGGTGAAAATCTTATTCCCTTCACCCTGGCTAATTGTTCCTCCTGTAGTGCGCTAATGCCTACAGCGAAAAACTTGTTATCATTATAGCACAGGTATATAAAAATAATAAAGATATAATTTTCAGATAATTTAACTTAATTATAAATGCTTACTAATATTATCTGCCATCTCTTTCAATGTTTGCTGAGAATAATCACTGGTATTTGATTTCCAAACTGCACCAAAGCCATCACCTTGTCCATAGCGTGGGATTAAATGCATATGGAAATGAAATACGGTTTGACCCGCTTGTTCACCATTATTATTAACTAAGTTTAAGCCAAGTGGCTTATATTCACTTTTTAATGCTTTTGCAATCTGTGGAACAGTTTCAAAAAGGTTTCTAGCGATATCAGGTGTAAGCTCAAATAAATTTTCCTTATGTACCTTTGGAATGACCAATATATGTCCTTTTGTCACTTGACTGATATCTAGAAAAGCCAAAACATGTTCATTTTCAAATACTTTTGCTGCTGGAATTTCACCATTCACTATTTTACAAAAGATACAATCACTCATTACATAACCAGCCTCCTTAATGTTGTTGATACCCGTATTTTACCATATGTATGACATGTAAAAAAAGAAAGAGACAGGATCCGCATGGAATCCTGCCCTCTCGAAGGGGAATTGCTTCATATTATACGTTCATTCAGGAATTACGTTTGATAAACACCTCATTTGGCAATTTAGTGTTTTTTATAAACAGTAATCATTGTTCAAGCTGACCATCCCCTATGTTGTTTTTATAGTTTTACCAACTTATAAAAACGGATGATAATCTGCTGTAAACACCTCATTTATTTTTTTGATAAATAACTGGTGTTATTTGAACTCTAAATGGTTACCAGGCAACTTGTGCAAAACAACCATCCCCTTATTTGAAACGTTTAGAAGCTGCTTGTTTGAAAAGTTTAATGTCTTTGACAGACACCTCATTTCAAATTTTTGATGAATCACTTCATCGAGTAGGTGTTTCCCCTTCGAATATTATGATAACCATTTTGATTTCAAATATACAAAAAAGGTATCAAAAATTTGAAAACTATTTTTATCAACTCCGATTTGGTAAAATGTAAGGAAATCATGATATATGGAAGGACGGAAATCATGTCTTTATTATCAATCGATGGCCTCACAGGCGGATATACAAGAAACCCAGTTCTAAAAGATGTATCATTTGAAGTTAACGAAAGAGAATTGGTTGGACTAATTGGATTAAATGGGGCAGGGAAAAGCACCACAATTAAACATATTATTGGTTTAATGGAACCACATCGTGGAGAAGTGAAAATTAATGGACGTACTATAACCGAAGATAAAGAAGCTTATCGTAAAATGTTTACATTTGTTCCAGAAACTCCAGTTTTATATGAGGAACTTACTCTTAGTGAACATTTAAGATTAACAGCAATGGCATACGGATTAGATGAAAATACTTATAAATCACGAATTAATCCATTATTAGCTGAATTTCGAATGGAAAAAAGACTGAAATGGTTTCCAGCCCATTTTTCAAAGGGGATGAAACAAAAGGTAATGATTATGTGCGCCTTTTTGGTGCAGCCTTCTCTTTACATTGTAGATGAACCTTTTGTTGGTCTTGACCCGCTTGGGATTCAATCATTGCTTGATTTGATGAAAAAAATGAAAGAAAACGGTGCAGGCATACTAATGTCAACCCATATCCTAACCACTGCTGAAAAGTACTGTGACTCATTTGTAATATTACATGAAGGAAAGGTTCGTGCAAAAGGGACGCTTGATGAACTCAGAGAACAATTTTCAATGCCGCAAGCTTCATTAGATGATTTATATATCCAATTAACGAAGGAAGAAAAATATGTTTGATGAAAAAAAGCTATGGAAAGATAGATCAGTCCACCGTCTAAAAGAATTTGGAATTTATCTTAAGTATATCTTAAATGGTCATCTAGTCGTTGTCCTGCTATTTCTAATTGGTACAGCCGCATTTTATTATCAAGAATGGATAAGCTCATTATCGCAAGACTTTCCAGCTGAATTTATTATTGCTTTTATTTTGGGTATCTTTTTAACCCACAGCCCCGTCTATACTTTTTTGCTTGAGGCTGACCAGGTATTTTTGATTCCGCTTGAAACACGGTTAAGAGGGTATTTCTTACGTTCCGGATTAATAAGTTTAATTTTTCAAGGATATATTTTATTAATGGTGTTGGCCGTATTGATGCCGATGTATGCACATGTTAGTGCAGATGGTTTTCAATCGTTTTTTACTTTTTTACTGGTGTTATTAGTCATAAAAGCATGGAATCTTGCCGTTAACTGGAGGATTCACTATTATGTTCAGCCTTCAGTTTATATTTGGGACATGTTCGTCCGATATTTCATTAATATAATCTTTTGCTTTTTATTATTTAACAACGCAAATATACTTTTTCTCCTAGTATGTGCCTTCATACTGGCATTTTACTATTACACCTTTTATGTCAGAACAAACAAAATGGGGTTAAAATGGGATTTATTAATTGCTCAAGAAGAGAAGCGAATGGCATCTTTTTATCGGTTAGCTAATTTATTCACCGATGTACCAAAATTAAAGGATACAGTTAAAAGAAGAAAATGGATGGATATCTTCATCAAGGCCATATCTTTTTCACAGGATAATACATATCAGTTCTTATTCGCACGAACATTTCTGAGGGCATCTGATTATCTTGGTCTTTTTATTCGTTTAACAGTAATTGGTGCTTTAGCAATATACTTTATTTCCTTTGGATGGGGGCAGGTGGTTCTGTCACTCTTGTTTATTTATTTAACCGGTTTTCAACTTCTGCCCTTATGGAATCATCACCAAAATAAACTTTGGATTGACTTATATCCAGTATCTCAAACCCATAAAACAGCAGCATTCGAGTCCATTCTAAAAAGAATTTTATTCATTCAAACCTTCGTATTTTCTTTGATTGTTATGATTAAAGGAGAATGGATGTTTTCGGGCGGAGCTCTTCTTTCAGGTCTAGTATTTAGTTTTTTATTTGTAAATGTTTATAGTAAGAAAAGAATAAAAGCATGAATGGATTTGGGCAGTACCTAATATTCTTTTGCTGAGGGGAGTGAGAGCATGAATGAATATGAGTTAAAGGTATATGGTGAAGTGGTTGAATGGAAGAGAAAATTAACCAGACGTTCTGGGATGATGAATCGAATATCAAAAAAGGCCCAAGGAAAAATCAATGATATGATCCCCGAAAAAGTCCATGAAGTAATGACAGAAAGCATCAAGGGGATGGTCAAAACCACCTTATTTGGGTCCCAGCTTACGACTAACAGAAATCAAGCAGCAGGTATGAGTTTAGAAGAGCGTGATGAGCTGATGAGGAAAAAGACGGCTGTATTTCAAAAAACAGCTCTCGTGGAGGGGGCAGGGACAGGTGCCGGAGGAATTCTGCTGGGTCTTGCTGATTTTCCATTGCTCCTGTCAATAAAAATGAAATTTCTTTTTGAAGCAGCAGCCATTTATGGATTTAACACGAAGGAATTTGAAGAAAGATTGTTTTTACTCCATATCTTCCAGCTGGCCTTTTCAAGTGATGATATCCGCCGAGAAACATTAGCACATATCGAAAACTGGGAAGAGAGAAGAGAGACGCTTGTGGAAATGGATTGGCGCAAATTTCAGCAAGAATATAGAGATTATATTGACCTGGTAAAAATGTTTCAATTAGTCCCGGGAATAGGTGCTTTTGTGGGAGCATATGCCAATAACAACTTGTTGAAACAATTGGGTGAGACTGCAATGAATGCCTATCGATTAAGAATTCTAAAAAAGGCCCCTGAACTGTAATAGACTCAGGGGCTTTTGCTTTATACTTCTTGGTGTATGGTAATCGCTGCGGTTCCAAGTGTCTTCGCTGCGATTAACATCGCCTTCTCATCAATATCAAATTTTGGGTGGTGGTGGGGATATCCAGGGTCAGCACCGGGTGGTTTTGCACCTGTGAAGAAGAAAGTGCCTGGTATTTCTTTCAAGTAATAAGCAAAATCTTCTCCACCCATTTGGGGTTCAGATTCTTCAATCATAAGAACTTCAGGAACTTCCTTCGCAGCGTTAACGAGAAATTCAGTTTCTTTAGCATGGTTGACTACTGCTGGATAACCTCGCTCATATAAAAAATTATAGGTGCTGTCAGATAAGTAACAAGTTCCTTTAATAATTCTATCCATCTCTTCTTCAATGTATTGCCGAACATCATCATTAAAGGTCCGAACGGTCCCAATTAGCTTTGCTTTATCTGCTATTACGTTAAATGCATTTTCAGACATAAATGTGCCAACTGTAACGACTGCTGATTCGACAGGATTTACTTTCCTGCTGATGATTTGCTGAAGATTTAAAACGAGCTGAGAAGCTGTAACAATGGCATCCTTTGTTTTATGAGGCTGTGCACCATGTCCGCCTTTGCCCTGAATATCAATTTCAAAACGATCAGCGGCTGCCATAATCGGACCGGTTCGATATTGGATAGTACCAGTTGGCTCACTGGCCCATAAATGAGTTCCAAATATAACATCCACACCTTTTAAACAGCCATCTTCAATCATTGTGATAGCTCCGCCTGGTGCAAATTCCTCAGCATGCTGATGGATAAAGACATAATTTCCTTCCAGTTCATCTTTCAATTCATTAATAACTTTTGCCAGTACGAGCAAAGTTGCTGTATGTCCATCATGTCCACAGGCATGCATGACTCCGGGAACTAATGATTTATAAGCTACATCTTTTTCGTCCTGGATAGGGAGTGCATCAAAATCCGCTCTCAATGCAACGGTTTTTCCGGGCTTTTTGCCGAACACTTTTGCAACAACGCCGTTACCCCCAACATTCCCCTTTACTTCTATACCAAGGTTTTCATAAAATGATTTAATAAATTGTGCAGTATTATACTCTTGAAAGGATAATTCTGGATGCTGGTGCATAAACCTGCGAATCGAAACCATCTCTTCATAGTACTCTTCTAATTTAGAAAATAATTGTTTTCTCATTAAATATTCCCCCCAACACCATCGTAGTATTTTCAAACTATTTTAACACTTTTACACTATTATGTAGATTTTTAAGTTTGTTTTCATTATAATTTTATAGAGTTTTGACTAGTGAAAGGAAAATGTAAACAATGAAAAAAGGAAATCGTTATACATACGTCATTCTAGGCTTTGCTATTCTAATAGCAATCTATACCTCTATTAAAGTAGCAAAAGAACAGACTTTTTGGTTAGATGATAAACTGGCGGACTTATTTGCTTATGTACCTGACGCGTTAAACCCATTTTTTCTATTGCTGACTGAATTGGGAGATAAAAAGGGAATTGGTATAGTCGCATTGATCGTATTAGTATGGTTATTATTAGTAAAACGGCACTTCTTGGGGGCAGCGGCTATTGCATTAGCTACAGCTCTCGGAAAT
This sequence comes from Neobacillus niacini, assembly GCF_046591715.1. Taxonomy (GTDB): domain Bacteria; phylum Bacillota; class Bacilli; order Bacillales; family Cytobacillaceae; genus Neobacillus; species Neobacillus niacini_L. The sequence goes on from NZ_JAWVNQ010000001.1 coordinate 138,690, forward strand.
GAGGTGAATAAGGTATTAAAGGATTGGATTGCCCGTCCAAGGCCAGAACTTGAACATTTGGCTCATGTTGATAGTTTAAGTTTTCCTAGTGGACATGCAATGGTTGGATTGACATTTTATTTTTTTATAGCTTATCTCTTGATGGAAGGGATGAAGTCAACTGCAGCTAAGAGAATTGTCATAAGTGTAACAGCATTGCTGCTCTTGCTAATTGGAGCAAGCCGTATTATTCTTCAAGTCCATTACCCTACTGATGTCATTGGCGGATTTGCATTCGGCTATATTTGGGTGATTCTGTCTATATTTATTTACAACTACTTTAGAAACATATTAATAAATACCAAAAAAAGAGGCTGATGCCTCTTTTTTTATTCAATGAATTGGTCACCGCACTCCAAAAAAGTAGGAGTAAGAGTCATGATATCATTATGAGTGACTGCTTCATCACTTTATTTAAGGTTATGGGCACTCATCACCCAAATGAGAGCCCGCACCATCACTTTATCATAGGTTACAGTCTCTCATTGCTCTTTTTTATATGAGGAACATTGCCACGATTGTTGTAACGAAAAGACCAATAACGACTGGAAGCAGGTTCCGCCTTGCTAACTCAAATGGGTCAACATTACAAATAGCTGCGGCAGGGATTAATGCCCACGGGACTAACGTTCCGCCACCTACCCAAATGGCTGCTATTTGGCCAAGTGCGGTAAGTGTGGCAACTCCTTTGCCGATTGCCACTGCAAACAAACCTGCGACAGACCCTGCGAGGGAGATACCAGAAAACCCTGATCCATCTAATCCTGTAATCGCTCCTACAGTGGTTAGCGTCATGGCTCCAACAACCTTACTTAGCGGCACAATATTTGCTAACGCAATACCAAGGTCATTTACAATGCCTTGTGACCCATCTGGTAAAAAGTCACCAATAATTTTTCCAAAACCAGCATCACCTAAGTAAAAGAAGGCAGCAATTGGAATGACCGGACCAAAAACCTTAAACCCAAAGGTAAAACCTTCAATTAAATAGCTTGTTGTTTTTTCAAGTCCCTTGTTTTTATGGCTGACCATGGTGATCAAGAGAAGGATAAATATAGATGTTCCACCGACTAATGCCGTTGCGTCTCCGCCAGTCAGGTCAAGAATAAACATCCCCGCTACGTCGATGGCGAATAAAATTGGAACAAGAATGGCAAAGAACCGCTTTTGACCAATAGTAAGGAGACTTTTCTCGAATTCTGCCTCTTCATTTTTTTCCAAAGGTACAAATGGAGTCGGCTTTAGTACACCGTTCTTCATATCTCTCTTTAGGAAATAGAATGCAGCGATAGTGGTCACAATCCCCATTGTAAATACTAATGGGATACTTGCACTTATGACATCACCAATTGGAATGCCGGCTGCATCTGATGTTAATTTTGGTGCAGCTTGGATGACAAAGTCACCAGATAAAGCTATACCATGCCCAAACAAGTTCATTGCCATTGCAACGCCCAATGCCGGAAGTCCTGCCCGTAAGGCAACAGGAAGCAAAACTGCACCAAGGAGGGCAACAGCCGGAGACGGCCAGAAGAACCAAGAAATGACCATCATTAATATACCAATGGTCCAATATGCGAGAGCGGGGTTACGTATTAACTTTGTAAAAGGCGAAATCATTACATCATTTATTCCGGTTGAAGTTAACGTCTTGCTCATTGCCACAATGATGGAAATGACTAAGATGGTGGATAACAACTCCGTAATGGCATAAATAAAACTGTTAAAGATACTGCTAACCGAACTGCTTAAGGATCCCGTTGCAGTAATTGCAATAAGGAAGATCCCGAGAATACAGATAAGAGTGGTATCTCTCCGTTTAACCATAAATCCGATAATAAGAGCAATAAAGACTACATATATCCAATGGAGAGCTGAAAGCTCGATAAGCATTTAATGACCCCCTTTCAACTTCATCCGGAGGACGAATATAGGTATTCGCCCTCCGGATGTAATACAGAATATGAATCTGTATGAAAGTGGTGAAAAGGTTTTGAACATAAAAACGACTTTTTTTTGACACTTTTCATCGTAAGCTATACACAAATAGGAATAACCGATATAGTGAGAACTGTGTTATGTACTCTCTCTAAGTTTTTAATTTTATGCTACATATATTAGAATATAATCAGACAGGTCTTTTTGAAAGGTGGATTTATTTACATGACGAAGCAAATCAACGAAACATTTTTAAAAGCAGCAAGAGGAGAAAAGACAGATCACGTTCCAGTTTGGTACATGCGCCAAGCAGGACGTTCACAACCGGAGTATAGGGAGATTAAAGAAAAATACTCATTGTTTGAAATTACTCACCAGCCCGAACTATGTGCGTATGTAACCCGCCTTCCAGTGGAGCAGTACAATGTAGATGCGGCGATTTTATATAAAGATATCATGACTCCGCTTCCGGCATTAGGAGTGCAGGTTGAAATTAAATCGGGGATTGGTCCTGTGATTGACAATCCAATCAAATCCTTAGCAGATGTTGAGAAACTAGGGGAAATTCATCCTGAAGAAGATGTTCCGTACGTATTAGATACAATTAAATTATTAACTCAAGAGCAATTGTCTGTTCCGTTAATTGGCTTTTCTGGGGCTCCATTTACACTTGCAAGTTATATGATTGAAGGCGGACCTTCTAAAAACTATAATAAGACAAAAGCTTTTATGTACTCTGAGCCAAAAGCATGGTTCGCATTAATGGAAAAACTGGCTGATATGATTATTACATACGTGAAATCACAAATTAAGGCTGGAGCGAAAGCGATTCAAATATTTGATTCTTGGGTTGGCGCATTAAATGTTCAGGACTATCGCTACTTTATTAAGCCAGTCATGAATAGAATTTTCACAGAACTGAAGGAAGAAAATGTTCCACTTATTATGTTTGGAGTAGGAGCGAGTCATCTCGCATTAGAGTGGAATGACCTGCCGCTTGATGTTGTTGGATTGGACTGGCGTTTGCCTATCCAACAAGCGAGAGAAATAGGAATTCATAAAACTGTACAAGGGAATCTAGACCCAGCAATCCTCTTAGCACCATGGGAAGTGATTGAAGATAGAGCGAAAGCAATACTAGATCAAGGGATGGCAGAGGGAGGATATATCTTTAACCTCGGTCATGGAGTATTCCCGTCCGTTAAACCTGAAACATTAAAAAGATTAACCTCATTTGTACATGAATATTCACAAGCAAAAGGCAGCAGATAAACGGAATTCGAGTGTTAATATTGGTAAGATATCCGTTTTTTTGGCACAATATAATATGCATGAAAAAGAGGGCCCTAAATCATTAGAGGCCCTCTCAATCCTGAAATGAGACCCTATTGGACAAGGTATTGGCAGAAGCAACAAGACTAATAACGAGGTGAAAAAGATGACTAAAAAGAAAATGGGATTACTCGTAATGGCATACGGAACCCCATATCATTTAGATGATTTAGAACGGTACTATACACATATTCGGCATGGAAGAAAACCTACACCAGAAATGATCGAAGAATTGCGGGGCCGCTATGAAGCAATTGGCGGTATTTCTCCTCTGGCAAAGATCACAATTGAGCAGGCAAAAAAATTAGAAGAACATATTAACGAGGTCCAAAATGAAATAGAGTTTAAAATGTACCTTGGATTAAAGCATATAGAACCTTTTATCGAAGATGCTGTTAAGGAAATGCATGCTGATGGGATTAAAGAAGCTGTTAGTATCGTCTTGGCGCCGCATTTTTCAACGTTTAGTATTAAATCTTATAATAACAGAGCAAAGGAAGAAGCAGAAAAACTAGGAGGCATTACCATCACATCTATTGATAGCTGGTATGCTGAGCCTAAGTTTATTAGCTACTGGGTTGAAAAGATAGAAGCAATCTATGAACAAATGCCTCAAGAGGAAAAGGATAACGCTATGATGATTTTCTCAGCTCATAGTCTTCCTGAGAAAATTTTGCAATTTAATGATCCATACCCAAGTCAGCTTCAGGAAACAGCTGATTTAATTGCCAAGCAAGCCGGAATCACTAATTATAAAATTGGCTGGCAAAGTGCGGGGAATACACCAGACCCTTGGCTCGGACCAGATGTACAGGATCTAACACGTGACTTGGCGAAAGAACACTCATATAAAGCATTTGTTTATGCACCTGTCGGCTTTGTTTGTGAACACTTAGAAGTCCTCTATGACAACGATTATGAATGCAGAATCGCTGCAGAAGAAGTTGGAGCGAGTTATTATCGTCCCCCAATGCCAAACGCGCATGCTGATTTAATTGATGCGATGACAACGGCTATTTTAAAGGTATTGGACGGCAAATAAGAATTTGAATTGGAAAGAAGGGTGAACATCCGTGGCGGAAGAAAAAAAGAAGGTAGCGATCATTGGGGGAGGAATTGCAGGGCTTACAGCGGCATATTACCTTCAAAAAATTATGAAAGAAAAACAGCTGCCTTTCGAGATCATACTTATTGAAGCCTCTCACCGTCTCGGAGGTAAAATGCAAACCGTTATTAGAGACGGTTTTACCATTGAAAGAGGTCCTGATTCCTTCCTTGCCCGAAAAGTGAGCATGATTAGGCTTGCAAAGGAGGTAGGAATGGAGGAACAATTAGTTTCTAATTCAACAGGAAAGTCTTATGTCCTTGTGGATAACAAGCTTCATCCTATGCCTGGGGGTTCAATTATGGGGATTCCAACTGAATTAGGACCGTTTGTTACAACAGGTTTATTCTCCATACCAGGGAAAGTCAGGGCGGCAGCGGATTTTATTTTACCAAGATCACCAGGAAATAGTGACCAGTCTTTAGGAGAATTTTTTCGGAGAAGGTTAGGCGATGAGGTAGTTGAGAATCTAATTGAACCGTTATTATCGGGAATTTATGCAGGTGATATCGATCAAATGAGCCTTATGTCGACTTTTCCGCAATTTTATGAAGTAGAACAAAAACACCGAAGCCTTATTTTAGGAATGAAAAAAACTACACCAGCAAAACCAAAAACACAAGAACCTGCGGAAAAGAAAAAAAAGGGAGTATTTTTAACCTTTAAGTCAGGTCTTCAATCTTTCGCAGAAGGGATTGAAGCAAAACTTGCCCCCGATTCCATTTTAAAAGGCCATAGGGTTAATAAAATAACAAGGACAAATAAGCAGTATGAACTATTATTAAATAATGGCGAAACACTGACTGCAGATTGTGTTATTGCAGCAACACCGCATAAAATAACACAATCGATGTTCTCTGACTACCATTTTTTTGATCCATTAAAGTCAGTTCCATCAACATCTGTAGCTACAGTGGCACTTGCCTTTCCTGAAGAAGCCATAAAAAAGGACATAGATGGAACAGGGTTTGTTGTTTCTAGAAATGGTGATTATTCTATCACAGCCTGTACTTGGACACATAAAAAGTGGGAACACTCTGCACCTAAAGGGAAAGTCCTGCTGCGTTGTTATGTGGGAAGAGCCGGGGACGAAACAATCGTAGAACTTTCTGATGACAGGATTATAAAAATTGTACTTGATGATTTAAGCAGGACCATGGATATTGGGATGAAGCCTGACTTTGCCATCGTTTCGCGCTGGAAGGATTCAATGCCGCAATATACAGTAGGGCATAAACAGCGGCTTGAAACGATTAGAAAGCATATTAAATCTGAACTGCCTGGAGTCTTTTTAGCCAGCGCATCCTACGGCGGTGTCGGACTTCCCGACTGTATAGATCAAGGTGAAGAAGCAGTAAAAAGTGTATTAGAGTATTTAAACGTTAAACAATGAACCAGAAGCTGTTTTATAAATAGCTTCTTTTTTTACTAAGGGGGCACTTAGATGAAGTTGAAAGTTATTGGTTTTTGGGGCGGGTACCCCAAACAAAATGGTGCAAGTTCAGGATATTTACTCGAACATGAAGGCTTTAATCTATTAATTGACTGCGGCAGCGGTGTCTTAGCTAAAATGCAAAATATTATCGAGCCGGAAGCACTTGATGCTGTCCTAGTCTCTCACTATCATCCAGACCATATCGCAGACATAGGTGTATTACAGCATGCCCGATTAATTCAGGGCTTTTTAGGTAAGAGTTTTCCAACACTGCCTATCTATGGCCACTCCTATGACCAAGCAGAATTTGCTAAATTAACGTATAAAGAAATAACAAAAGGAATTGCCTATGAACCGAATGAAGTTCTTGCAGTAGGTCCGTTCCAGGTTACCTTCTTAAAAACAAACCATCCAGTACCTTGTTATGCAATGAGAGTCGAAGTAAATGGAAAATCACTAGTTTACACAGCCGATAGCTCTTTTAAAGAAGAATTTATTGAATTTAGTAAAGATGCAGATTTGTTATTATGCGAGTGTAATTTCTATCAGCATCAAAATGGAAAGTCTGCAGGACATATGAATAGCATTGATGCAGGTAAATTTGCTAATAGAGCAGGTGTCAAACAATTAATTCTAACCCACCTGCCCCATTACGGAGAGTTATCTGAGCTTATCAGTGAGGCAAGTGTTGAGTATACTGGTATAATAAAACTTGCAGATGAATTTCAATCTATATCATTATAAGAAAGGGTGGATACTTTGTTATTTATTGATAATAAAGGCATTACCGATCCACGTATTAATTTAGCTATTGAAGAGTATGCCTTGAAAAATCTTGATATTAATGAAACATACTTATTATTTTACATAAATGAACCATCGATTATCATTGGAAAAAATCAAAATTCAATAGAAGAAATTAACACAGAGTATGTAGAGAGTAATGGTATACATGTAGTACGCCGATTATCTGGCGGTGGGGCAGTATATCATGATCTTGGCAATCTGAATTATAGCTTTATTACGAAAGATGACGGTGACAGCTTTCACAATTTCCGCAAATTTACCGAGCCGGTAATTGCTGCGCTTAAACAGATGGGTGTAAATGCAGAATTAAGCGGCAGGAATGATATTTTAGCTGAAGGCAGGAAAATATCCGGAAATGCCCAATTCTCAACTAGGGGCCGAATGTTTACCCACGGAACCCTTTTGTTTAATTCAGAAATGGATCATATTGTCTCCGCATTAAGGGTAAAGAAGGATAAAATTGAATCCAAGGGAATTAAGTCCGTCCGAAGCAGAGTAGCTAATATCTCCGAATTTTTAACAGAGAAATGGACAATTGAAGAGTTTCGTTCTTCACTGCTGAAGTTTATCTTTCAAGGGGAAGAAGTAACGGAATATGTGCTTACGAAAGAGGATTGGGAGAAAATTAACCAACTTTCTAGGGAGCGCTATCAAAATTGGGATTGGAACTACGGGAAATCACCAAAGTTTAATCTCCAGCATTCTCATCGTTTCCCTGTCGGTCAAATCGATGTCCGCTTAGATGTGAATAAAGGAGTTATTGAAAACTGCAAAATATATGGTGACTTTTTTGGTGTTGGTGAAGTAAGTGAAATTGAGAATAAACTTAAAGCTGTCCGCTACGATAAGAGTGAATTAGAAGCAGCACTTAAAGATATTGATACAACCTATTATTTTGGGAATGTTTCTAAGGAAGAATTTCTCAACTTAATCTATTAAAACGATGATGAAAATCATCGTTTTTTTATTTACTGGCAGGTTTCTTATAAGAGTCTATACAAAAAAATAACTTCTTCATATCATATAGGGCATTCATCTATGTCTTTGTAGAATGGGAGTGAGGCGAATGAAAACCATTATTTTTATTGGATTAAATAAATCAGGTTCAAGCAGAGAGGCTGTAAAAGCGGCAAATAATTTAGGATATTATACCGTTGTCTTTACTGACCAAGAAAAACAAATACAGCAGAGAAAAGAATATATTGATGTTCACCTGCTCACTTTACTGGACCTAAGCAATATCGAAGAAATAAAACAACAAATTGATTTACTGCAACAACTGGGATACGAAATAGTTATCGTTACCAGCTTTGTAGCAAATTACGTTCACACAGCTTCCTTGTTAGCTGACCATTACTGTGGGAACAATTTATCTACGGAAGCTCTTGCTATTATGGAAAATAAGGAAAAGACGAGAACTTTTTTCGCAAGAGAATCATTTACCCCCAAATTTGAAATTATATCAAAAGATATACAACCTCCTTTTAATGTCACCTGTGAGAATTTAAACTTTCCAGTTGTAGTAAAATGTGCATCTTCTACTGGCTCAAAGGATGTCCTATATGCAGAAAATATGGGACAGTTAAGTGGAAATGCAGAAAACCTGCGAATAAAAAAACCAAATGAAACAATTATTATCGAAGAATATGTGCATGGAGATCAATATCTAGTGGAGGTTCTTGTCTCCAATTGGGAGGTTCAAATTGGTGCTGTCATTAAGCAAGAGATTACTAAAGGGAAACGTTTTATTGTTACCGGATACGGGGTTTTAGCACAAGTTCCATTCCATATAGAGGAAAGTGTACGGGAATTAATTGGAACCATCGTGTGCAGGCTGAACTTTAAAAATGGCGCCTTTCATTTGGAGCTAAGATTAACAGAAAGCGGATGGAAACTTATTGAGATAAATCCAAGAATATCCGGCGGAGCGATGAACAAGATGATTAAAGCCGCTTTTGGTTATAGTTTAGTAGAGGAAACACTTAAGATGTTACGAGGAGAAAATCCCTCATTAGAAAAAATAACAAATCATTATGTCTTTACTCAATATGTTATTCTTGGAAGGAAGGGTGTTTTAAAAAAGGTTACAGGCAAGAAAAGGGCAATGGCGACACCGGGTGTGGTGGAAGTATATGTTAAGCCGAAGAGTGGAACCTACTTAACGCCGCCATTATCAATGGGGCACAGGTATGCTTATGTTATTGCCAAAGGTGAAACATATGATGAGGCCCAAACCATTGCAAAGCAAGCTGCAAATCAATTAACCTTCCATTTGAACAAGGAGTGAAAAACCCCTTATTAGGTAAAAGGGGATTTTTTTGTTTATGAAGGTCCTGGCAATGCAAGTGGAAACGACTCTTTTCTAGGATGAATTAAGGATACAGGAGTAGAAATTTGTATCTTTTTGGAACATTATGCTTGAATACTTAAATTTCTTTAAATATAATATATTTAGAAAATTGTTGCTATTTAATGAATGAGTATTCATTCATAGGGGGAGGAAAATTATGAATTTATCATCCAAGCTTCAAGAAACTGCCATAAATTCAGCCAGTAAAACTGCCTTCTATTTCATGGGACAGGGCACTACATATGCTGAATTGGATGGAGCGATTACAAAGTTCGCTTCTGGATTAGAAAAGTTAGGAGTAAACAAAGGGGACCATATTGCTTTATTACTTGGAAATTCACCGCATTTTATTATTGGTTTATACGGTGCATTACGGTTAGGAGCTACAGTGATTCCAGTTAATCCTATTTATACAGCAGATGAGATTGGATATATCTTAAATAACGGCGATGTAAAACTTGTTGTGGCACTAGATATGGCCATACCATTAGCTGAAAAAGTACATGCTTTCTTGCCTAAGGTAGAAAAATTTGTATTCTGTGAAACCAGTGAAAATGGTATAGCTAAGCATAATATTGAATCACTTACCCTTTACCCTAAAATGAAATCGTTTTCAGATGTAGTTGCTTCAGGTGATCTCTCCTTTAAGGGACCTGACCTTTGTGATGATGACACCGCGATTATTCTTTATACCTCCGGCACTACGGGGAAACCAAAAGGCGCAATGCTGACTCACAAAAATTTATACAGCAATGCTAGTGATGTCGGCGATTATTTAAAAATGAATAATCAAGACCGCGTCATCACGACCCTTCCTATGTTTCATGTATTCTGCTTAACGGTAGCCTTAAATGCACCATTGTTGAGTGGAGCAACTATATTGATAGCTCCTAGATTCAGTCCTAAGGAAATTTTTGATTTAGCAAGAGAGTATGAAGCAACTGTCTTTGCTGGAGTACCGACTATGTATAATTTCCTTTATCAATATCCAGAAGGCAATCCTGATGATTTCAAGTCATTAAGGTTGTGTATCTCTGGCGGTGCCTCCTTACCTGTTGCGCTCCTTAATAATTTTGAAAAGAAATTTAATGTTCGTGTTTCCGAGGGTTATGGTTTATCTGAGGCTTCGCCAGTTACCTGCTTCAACCCGCTGGACCGCCAGCGTAAGGCCGGATCGATAGGAACGTCGATTCTTCATGTGGAAAACAAAATAGTCAATGAACTAGGAGAGGAACTTCCTGTTGGAGAAGTTGGTGAATTAATTGTTTCTGGTCCGAATGTTATGAAAGGGTATTATAACATGCCGGAAGAAACTGCCGCAGCTATACGTGATGGCTGGCTGTATACAGGGGACTTGGCAAAAATGGATGAAGAGGGCTATTTCTATATCGTTGATAGAAAAAAAGATTTGATTATAGTTGGCGGCTATAATGTCTATCCTCGTGAGGTTGAAGAAGTCCTCTATAACCATCAAGATGTAGTAGAAGCTGCTGTACTAGGTGTACCAGATTCAGAACTCGGTGAATCAGTGAAATGCTATGTTGTGAGTAAAAATCCGAATAGTACTGAAGAACAATTACTAGAATATTGCAGAGAACATCTTGCAAAGTATAAGGTTCCTTCTTCCATAGAGTTTTTAGAAGAGCTGCCTAAAAACACAACAGGTAAAATCTTACGAAGAGCTTTAAAGACACAAATTTCTCAGACGGTTTAAAACATTGGATATTGGGAAAAAAACATGGCTGATTCCCGCCATGTTTTTTTATTTCATTCTATCTGAAAATTTGATAAAATTTAATTTTGAACATATGGAGAGAAGGGATCATCTTGTCAGATTTTGCATTGGGGAAGGAATCATCTGAATTTAAAAAGGGACTGCAGGCTGGTACCAGCATCGGGATTGGATATTTTCCGATTGCTTTGACTTTTGGTCTCCTTGCCAAAACAACGGGACTATCTATATATGAATCTGTATTAATGAGTATGATTGTGTTTGCAGGCGCCTCGCAATATATATCATTAAGTCTGATTGCCTATGGGACAGGGATATTTGAAATTGTGTTAACCACTTTTATTGTAAATATTCGCCATTTTTTAATGTCGACAACCTTAAATGAGAAATGTGAGGATGACAATCTTAGAAATAAAATACTTTATTCATTTGGAATTACCGATGAGACATTTTCAGTCGCAGCAACAAAAGAAGGGACAACTGCCACTGGATTTATGTTTGGTGTGAATTTGCTGGCTTATTCGAGTTGGGTTATATTTACTGGGGTTGGTCATTTGATAGGGGCGAGTCTCCCTCAAACATTACAAGAAAGTATGGGAATTGCCCTCTATGCGATGTTTGTGGGTCTCTTAGTGCCATCCCTGAAAAAAAGCAGTAAGGTGATATTTCTAGCTGCACTTGCTGCAATCTTTAATTCTATATTTACGCTAGGCGGCGTGATGGCACAAGGGTGGTCAATTGTGACATCAACAATTCTTTCTGCTGTTATAATTGAACTGATTGAACTTGTAAAGGTAAAGCATTGGGGTGTAGACGATGAAAAGTGAGATACTTTGGATGATTATTGGAATGGGTATAGTTACATTTATACCAAGGATGCTTCCGTTTGTATTATTTAAAGGTAAAGAGCTTCCCCCTTTTATCCAGGGAGTGTTGAAAAATGTCCCATATGCAACATTGGGAGCATTAATTTTCCCAGCAATCCTATTGCTTCAAAAGGATGATATCTGGTATGGAGCAGCAGGTGCTGCCGCAGCATTTGCTGCAGCTTTCTTAGGGGCAAATGTTATTATTGTTGTTTTAGGGTCTATCACAGTCCTTGCTCTCTATTCTTATTTTTTTTAAGTCGGTAAATCCGGCTTTTTTTGTTCTAAATATAAGCTTTATAACTAAACTATTTATAGAGAGGTTGTACAAGAAGGGGGACAACAGATTACATGGCTAGGAAAATGGGATTCTACGGAGTTTTGGCCTATGTATTATATGGGTTATTTTTTTACTGGTATTTATTTCACTTTGCAGATACAACCCTTCCCTTTGAATATCAGGGAACAAAAGCAGACCCAGCGACTTTTTTAAATGGCAGGGAGTTAATGTTAAGTGAAGAGTATTCGAAAATAAGAAATTTGTTATTTTTTCTATCCACACCATTTGAATGGCTTTTTTATTTTTTTATTTTACTTTTTGGCTTATCTAAGGCGTTTAAAAGATGGGCAGAGAATTCGTCTAAGTACAAGCTGCTGCAAACTGCTATCTATCTTATTTGGCTTTCCTTTTTTGCTTTTGTGGCGACACTGCCATTAAGCTATATTAGTTATTCCTTGTCAAAGACGTATAACATCTCAACACAAACCTTTGCGTCATGGATGAAGGAAGAATTAATTGATTTCTGGATTAATTATGGAACGTTAATGATTATTGTGCCGGTGTTATATTGGCTGATGAAAAAAAGCGTCAAACGTTGGTGGCTTTATGCTTGGGCTTTATCAATACCTTTTACACTGTTCATGATGTTTTTACAGCCAGTTGTGATTGACCCGTTATATAATGATTTTTATCCTTTGAAAAATAAAGAACTAGAAACAAAGATATTAGAATTAGCAGACAAGGCTCAAATACCGGCAGAACATGTCTTTGAGGTAAATATGTCAGCCGAGACTAATTCGTTAAATGCCTATGTAACGGGTATTGGGGCAAATGCAAGAATTGTTCTATGGGACACAACCCTAAATAAATTATCAGATGACCAAATTTTATTTATCATGGCACACGAAATCTGTCATTATGTTGAAAAGCATATTTATATTGGAATAGCCTTATACTTACTGTTGTCACTGTTAGGTTTATATTTGACATATCGAATAATGAACTGGGTAATTGCAAGGTTTGGAAAAGAACTAAAAATCCCAAATGCAAGTGACATCAGATCCTTACCACTCTTTTTCATGATTATTTCGATGTTACTTTTTGCTGCAAGTCCTTTTTCAAATTTAATTTCCCGTTATGAGGAGACACGGGCTGATCGATACGCAATCAATATGACCGAAAACCCTGAAGCTGCGATTACTTCTTTCCAAGAGTTAACCCGCTCAGGCTTAAGTCAGGTTAATCCACCCTTTTTAGTGAAGATTTTCCGCTACAGTCATCCTACTATGCTGGAACGAATTTCGATGCTGGAAGAATATGAAGTGAAAATGAAGAATAAATAAGCAAAAAAGGAATGGGAAGGAGAGTGTTCTCCATTCCCATTCCTTTTTCATGAGTCTTTACGTTCCAAATCGTTTCGTTATCTCTATAAGCTGTTTGGATAAATGGTAAAAGTTTTTTTTATCCCTATGGTCAATGGCGGAATCAATACGTTTTAACAGTTTTTCCTTTTCAACTGTTAATTGAATTTCTAATAAAAGCATATCAATGTACAAATCCTGGACAAAATTCTCTTTTCGTTGACGTTTCATGGCACCAATTTTCATTAATTCTGTGTATGATTTCTCATTCATCAAAATCACCTCTGATGCTTTTTAATATTATATGGACTTTTTTCGATAATATCAATAAATTTTTACAATTTTCTGACATATATTTTTGTAATAACTTTGTGAATAAATTCGCAACAATTCAGAAAAATAAATAAACCATAAATCAATCGTGGTATGATGGGTAAAATTGCTAAATGGAGTTGAAGAGATTGAAGCTGAAGCAAATTGAAGAATACGAGGTAAATCCGTTTACGATGTTCATAAAGCCTATCGTGTATGGCAGTAAAATTTATTCAGAGATTATTGAAGTAGAAGATGAATTTTTATCCCCTTTTAAACCGCTTGATATCATCAGAAATAGTTGTGAATATTATGGATGTGATTATGAAGGACGCAGGAATGGTACAAAACAGTTAGTCGGATATGCACATAAAATCCCGATTGCGATAGATCCCACAAACCGCATTTTTTTCTTCCCTACCACATCACCAAATCGTCATGAGTGTATTTGGATTTCTCATGAACATGTAAAAAAGCTGGTCAGAATAAATCCTCAAGAAACATTAATCCTTTTTAATAATCATCAGTCATTTGAATTACCTGTTTCGTGCAGCTCCATTACTTCTCAATTGGAGAGAACATCGTATTTAAGGACAAAGTTAATGCAAAGAATTGAACATAATGAAAGAAAGTCATTTTATTTATTGCAGCGTCCAAAGTCCTTGGAAGCATCGGAGGAATCATTTAATTATGGTAATAAGAAGGTTAAGGATAAACAGGATAAACGTTAACCATTTATTGAGACGAGTTCTGTTTTAGATAATAAAATTCCATTAATTCTTGAACTTTATTGCGGATTCTTGGATTAAAGTAATTATGAGCTTCTTCATAGCCTTTATACAAAAACGTATACATGGTAAATGCATCGTCACGTTTTGTTTCAATTACTTTGAGGCTATTATTCTTCATATATTGTTTCACTTCTCGTAATTCTCTTTGAATGGTTTTCATTGTTTCTTCAATTAGTGCTATATATGGTCTTTTTAACTTGAATGGACTTTTTTCCACAACAGTCAAATCCCGATTTAAGATAATTAATACCATTGGTAAATAGATGGCTTTTTCCATTATATTGCGATCATCCTCTGGAATCCTGGTCATCTCATCTTCGGCTCCTTTCTTGATTTTTTAGAACAAATGTTCTCTTTTATCATACAAAAATCTTGTTGAAAACGCAATGCTTAAAAAGCTTGCGTTTTTTATTTGCAAAATTTGGTACTTGTATGAGAAAGTTTTTGATAGAAGGATATTAACTCGGGGAAAATGAATTATATATGTACACATGAATGTAAAGTCCGCTAGGGATAAAAATATTACATGATGGGTGAGTCGAAGATGAGATACGAAAAACATAAAAGGAAAAAAAGAAAATCGACATCTATAGTATTAGTTCTGCTGGTCCTATTTGGTGCAACGGCGGGCTATATATATTATCAGTATAAACAAGGAGTTAATCAATCTTTAGAGAAAATTAATAATGAGGATGTAAATAACAATGTAAATGACGAAGTATTCACATTTGAAGGGAAAAAGGATCAATATGGTGCCACCAATATCCTTATATTAGGAAGTGATGCTCGGGGAGATGAAAAATCACGAGCCGATACGATTATGATTGCTCATTATAATGAAGACAAAGGGACTTATAAATTAACCTCGATTATGAGAGATATTTATGTAAGTATTCCGGGCTATGGTAAGCATAAAATCAACTCTGCATTTTTTAGCGGCGGCCCTGAACTCATGAGGAAAACAATTAAAGAAAACTTCGATATTGATTTACAATATTATACGATTATTGATTTTGAAGGATTTGTGCAGTTGATTGATGAAGCTTTTCCAAATGGTGTAGAAATCAACGTTGAAAAGAGAATGGAAGAAAACGTTGATGTACCGCTAGAACCGGGTCTTCAAAAATTAAATGGAGATCAAATGCTTAGCTTTGTACGATTTCGGCATGATGCTATAGGGGATTTTGGCCGGGTGCAACGTCAGCAGCAGGCACTTCAGGCGATTGGAGATCAGCTTTCAGGTATTCAAACGATACCGAAGCTGCCAAAATTAGTAGGGGTTGTTAAACCCTATATTAATACAAATATGAATACAGGAGATATATTATTTATGGCAAAGGATTTCTTTGGGAAAGACAGAGGAACGATTGAGACCTTTAGAATTCCGATTGAGAATGGATACAGAGATGCCAATATAAGAGGGGAAGGTGCTGTTTTGGAATTGGATTTAGAGGAGAATAGAGAGGCTTTTCACCAGTTCTTAACTAAATAAGCAAAACAAACAGCAGCAAAGCATTAAATTAAGGAGCAATCATATGGACTTTGAAGCAATCAAGGCATGGTTCACACTAGAAAATATAATGGACTTAATTAAAGAGTACCGATCCTTTGGGCCTTTACCAGGGGTCATGCTGCCCATGCTTGAAGCATTTTTGCCGTTTCTGCCGTTGGTATTATTTGTAATGGCGAATGCAAGTGCATTTGGGCTCTGGCTGGGTTTTTTATATTCTTGGCTGGGGTCCTGTTTAGGGGCATTAATTCTCTTTTTACTAATAAGAAAATATGGACAAAAAAGAGTGTTTTCATTTCTCTCTAAACATCCAAAAGTTAGAAAGTTGATGGATTGGGTTGATCGTCATGGTTTTGGTCCGCTCTTCTTGCTGCTGTGTTTCCCGTTCACACCCTCAGTTGTTGTTAATATTGTAGCCGCTCTTTCAAAAATCAGTATATACCAATATATGCTTGCCGTGGCAATTGGCAAAATGGTAATGATTTTCACTATGAGTTTCGTTGGCTATGATCTTCATTCTTTGATTACGCAGCCTTATCGGACAGCAGTTGTTTTTCTAGTTATTTTTATTCTTTGGTATGTTGGAAAAAGAATTGAAGTAAGATTGAATAAGAGCATGGAAAATGACCATAATGAGGAGATAAATAGAGGAAAAGAATTGGAGAAAAGGAGGAGCTGATAAGGATGAACACGGAATGGAAAAAAGAGGGGATTGAATGGATTAAAGCTTTTGCAATTGGAATTATTATTTTTGCTTTTATACGTACATTTTTCTTTTCTAACTATGTAGTGGAGGGCGAATCAATGATGCCTACTCTCCAAGATGGCAACAAATTAGTTGTCAATAAGCTAGGCTACCAAATTAGTGATTTAAGTCGTTTTGATGTCATCGTATTCCATGCAAATGAGAAAGAGGATTTTGTGAAACGGGTAATCGGGCTGCCAGGGGATAAAATAGAATTTAAGGATGATCAATTATATATTAACGGACAAAGATACAAGGAGCCGTTTTTATCTGTTTATAAGCAGGAAATACCTGGTATAAAACTTACCGGTGATTTTAGCTTGAAGGAGATTACAGGAGAAAGTACTGTACCGGAAGGAAAGTTATTTGTACTTGGGGATAATCGCTTAGGCAGCTGGGACAGCAGGCACTTTGGTTTTATCTCCGTCAGCCAAGTTGTCGGGAAAGTTGACCTCCGTTACTGGCCGCTTAACGAAATGGATGTACAATTCTAATTAGAATCAGAATTGCTTTAGAGTACGATGATATCGTCTCTTTTTTTTGTTTAAAAATTACCATAACTGGTTTAAATCTGTGCGAAGTGTTCCAAACGTTTGTGCTCTTTTTATGATAAAATGAGTGTACTAATGATAGAAGGGTAATCGGAAAGCGGGGTAGAAACATGTCTTTAAGAATGATAACTGGAAGATCAGGAAGCGGTAAAACTCAAATGTGTATGAATGAAATACAAGATCGGCTCCTAGAAAATCCAGAGGGAGCACCGATTATTTATATTGTTCCAGAGCAAATGACGTTTCAGGCAGAATATCGATTGGCAACGAATCCAGTGCTAGGTGGAATGATTCGTGCACAAGTGTATAGTTTCTCCCGATTAGCTTGGAGAATACTGCAGGAGACAGGCGGGATAAGCCGGTACCATCTTAGCAGTGTTGGTATAAGCATGCTTATTCGGAGAATTATTGAAGATAAAAAAGACCAATTAAATTTGTTTCAGCGTGCAGCTGATAAAAACGGTTTTGTTCAGCAGGTTGAACAGATGATTACTGAATTTAAACGGTATTGTATTACACCGGAAGAACTGTCGCTAGAGATTGAGAAGAACAATTTAAATGGAGGAACAGCAACAAGAGCGCTGCAGGATAAACTGAATGATTTAGAGATTATCTATAAACAATTTGAAGATGAGGTTTTTGGAAAATACATCGATTCTGAAGACTACTTTCGTTTGCTTTCAGAGAAGATCTCCATGTCAAATTATTTGAAGGACGCTGAGATCTATATAGATGGTTTTAATAGCTTTACTCCGCAGGAATACCTAGTCTTGAAGGAATTAATGAGGCATTGTCAGAGAGTAACCATAACTATGACAAGTGATCGAAATTCCTTTGAAACTCTGCCAGATGAGTTGGATTTATTTAGATTATCAAATGAGGCTTGCTGTAGAGTATTGGAGTTGGCAAAAGTTGAACAAATAGAAATGGAGAAGCCAATCTTTCTATCCTATCAACAAAAATGGAAGAATCCATCTCTTAGTCATTTAGAGGAGAATTTTGATACTAGACCAGCTGCCCCTTATTATGGAAAAGCAGACATCTATATTGGTCAAGCTGTTAATCGAAGAGCCGAAATAGAAGGGATTGCACGCAAAATTCTTCAATTGGTTCGCACAAAGAATTTTCGTTACAGAGACATCGCGCTATTGGTTAGAAATGGCAGTGATTATCATGAGATCATAGAACCAGTGTTCTCCGATTATCAGATTCCCTACTTTATTGATCAAAAGAGAACGATGCTGAATCATCCGCTGATTGAATTAATTCGTTCGACCCTGGAAGTGATTCAATCATTTTGGCGGTATGAACCTGTTTTTAGAGTAATTAAAACAGAATTGATTTATCCAATTCAGGAAAATCCAGATAAAATGCGGGAGAAAATGGATAGGTTAGAAAACTATGTACTCGCATACGGAATAAAAGGGAGTAAGTGGACGAAAAAAGACCGTTGGACATATCGCCGCTTCAGAGGATTAGAATTGGAAGCTAATGTCCAAACTGATGCTGAAAAAGAAATTGAACAGCAATTAAATGAATTAAAGCTAATGGTGTCAGCCCCGATTCTCCGCTTGTCTAGAAGGCTGAAGAAGGCGGATTCCGGGAGAAAGCTTTGTGAAGCAATCTATTTATATTTAGAAGAGTTGGATATTCCTTCAAAACTAGAAAATTTAAAAATAGAAGCTGAACAAAAAGGAAATCTAGTTAAAATGCGTGAGCATGAACAGGTTTGGAATGCATGTATTGATCTCCTGGATCAGTATGTTGAAATATTAGGGGATGAAAATGTTTCGTTAAAATCATTCTTCGCTATATTAGAAGCAGGATTTGAATCACTGTATTTCTCACTTATACCGCCTGCACTAGATCAGGTAATAATCGGAGATTTGGAAAAATCTAGATTAACAGACATTAAGTCCGCCTTTGTGATAGGTGCAAACGAAGGTGTATTACCGGCTAAAATTGCGGATGAAGGAATATTATCTGATGGAGATCGGGAATGGTTAATCGCTGCAAATCTAACAGTGGCACCAAGCAGCAGGACGCGCTTATTAGATGAGAATTTTATTGCATACAAAGCACTAACCACACCTTCAGAGTCACTTTTTGTCAGCTACCCGCTCGCGAATGATGAAGGAAAAGCATTAATTCCTTCTTCGTATATTAAGAGATTGAAGGATATGTTTCCAGAATTAGAAGAGCATTTTTATGGTACAGATCCCGCTGATTTAACTGAAGAGGAGCAGTTAAACTTTGTTACCAGCTATAAAACGACACTGTCCTTCTTGACCTCACAGCTTCAGCTGAAAAAGCGTAATTATCCAATTTCGGATCTTTGGTGGGATGTATATAATTTTTATATGGAAAATGAGTGGAAGACAAGGGCAGAGAAAGTATTCTCTTCTCTCTTTTACACCAATCAGACCGTCCAGTTATCAAAGGAAACAGCGGATGAATTGTATGGTGATACTATACAGGCAAGTGTCTCAAGGATGGAACTATATAATGGCTGTGCCTTTTCTCATTTTGCACAGCATGGGCTAAAGCTTCGTGAACGGCAAGTATTTCGGTTAGAAGCCCCTGATATAGGTGAGCTGTTTCACGCAGCCTTAAAGTATATATCTGATTTTGTCAATGAACAAAAACTCAGCTGGGATTCTCTTTCAAAGAAGCAATGTGAAGCATTGGCTAAGGAAGCAGTGAATGCTTTAGCGCCTAAGCTCCAAAATGAAATACTGCTAAGCTCTGAGCGGCATCATTATATAAAGCGAAAATTAGAACAAATTATTACTAGGGCATCTCAAGTATTAAGTGATCATGCAAAAGTTAGTGGATTCTCTCCAGTCGGATTAGAGCTGAGCTTTGGGCGTAATGGTCAGCTCCCGCCATTAACATTTTCACTAAAAAATGGCAAACGAATGGAACTAGCCGGCCGAATTGATAGGGTAGATCAAGCAAAAGGTGAAAATAACCATACTTACTTACGCGTAATAGATTATAAATCGAGTGAGAAGGATGTTAATTTAAACGAGGTATACTATGGACTTGCCCTCCAAATGTTAACCTACTTAGATATCGTCATTACACATTCTGACGAGCTGGTTGAAATGAAAGCGAGTCCTGCTGGGGTCCTTTATTTCCATGTTCACAATCCATTAATAAGCACAACCAAATTGCTTACAGTAGATGAAATAGAAAGAGAAATTATGAAAAAGTTTAAGATGAATGGGTTAATGGTTGGTGACCAAAATGTTCTTAAATTGATGGACCAAACACTTGAATCAGGTGACTCACAAATTATTTCGGCGGGTATTAAAAAGGATGGTAATCTGACGAAGAAGTCTAAAGTTGCGAGCCTGAATGAATTTGATGACCTTAGGAAATATGTCCGAAAGCTCTATCAAACTACAGGGGAAGCTATAGTGGACGGCCAAGTTGAAATTGCTCCTTTTAAACTAAAAGATAAAACACCTTGTACATTTTGTTCCTACAAATCTGTTTGCCAATTTGATGAGTCTATCGAAAACCATTACCGGATATTAACACCTCAGCAAAAGGAAACAATCTTTGAACTAATCAAAAAGGAGGCAGGTGTAAATGAGTAGTTTTGCAATACCTCCAAAGCCAGCTGGGGCAACCTGGACAGAAGACCAATGGAAAGCCATTATGGAGAGAAATAAAGATATCCTGGTGGCAGCAGCTGCAGGCTCAGGTAAAACGGCTGTTTTGGTTGAACGGATTATCCAAAAAATTCTTTCAGAAGAAGCCCCGATTGATGTTGACGAATTACTAGTCGTAACATTTACAAATGCATCTGCCGCTGAAATGCGTCATCGAATTGGAGAAGCATTAGAGAAGGCAATAAATAATGACCCAAGTTCAAGGCATTTACGAAAACAACTCAGCTTATTAAATAAAGCATCCATTTCCACCCTCCATTCCTTTTGTATGGAGGTTATCCGTAAATACTATTATCTAATTGATGTTGATCCCGGCTTTCGAATTGCCGACGAAACAGAGGCACAATTAATCCGCGATGAAGTGATGGATGAACTGTTTGAAGAGGAGTATGGAAAGAAGGATAATGAGCCATTTTTTCAGTTGGTAGATTCCTTTACAAGTGACCGGAGCGATAGTGCCTTAATGGATATCGTCCGGGATATCTATGACTTTGCAGAGGCGAACCCGCTCCCTAAAAGGTATTTACAGTCAATGATTGATATGTATGATACTTCTAAGGTAAAGAATCTTGAAGAATTACCTTTTATTCAATCACTGCTATTTGATATCGAGCTTCAATTAGAAGGCGCTAAGGAAATGATTCAGCGTGGATTGGAAGTGACAAAGCTTCCAGATGGTCCGGCACCAAGAGCGGAAAACTTTCTAGATGATTTAAATGTTATTGATACTCTTATACAGGCAAATCGCGATTCATGGACAGCACTTTACAATGCGATGCAAACATGGTCTTTCACAAGAGCAAAATCAGTAAAAGGGGACCATTTTGACAAAGAGTTGACCGAAAAAGCTCAAAAACTACGTGACAAAGCAAAAAAGAAGATACAGGATATCAAAGAGGAGCTTTTTTTAAGAAAGCCAGAAGGCTTCTTGCAGGATATGGAACAAATGCGTCCCTTAATTGAAACACTTGCTCATTTGGTTACTGCTTTTTCTGAACGCTTTCAGAAGGCAAAACGCGAAAAGGGCTTGGTTGATTATGCAGATTTGGAGCACTATTGTCTGGCTATCCTAACAGGAGAAATCAGCCCAGATGGAGTATTTTTCCCTTCAGAAGCTGCATTATCCTATAGGAACCACTTTAATGAAGTCTTTGTTGATGAGTATCAAGATGTCAATATGGTTCAGGAAACAATCTTAAAGCTCGTTGCAAAAGAAGACGAAAGCAATGGCAACCGGTTTATGGTTGGCGACGTGAAGCAGTCTATTTATCGGTTTCGTTTAGCAGAACCGAATCTATTTTTAGGAAAATATAATCGTTTCAGGCAGGACGGTAAAGGGACTGGATTACGAATTGACCTTGCACGTAATTTTAGAAGCCGAAAAGAGGTTCTTGAAGGAACAAACTATTTATTTAAACAAATCATGGGTGTAAGAGTTGGAGAAATAGAGTACGATGAAAGTGCTGAACTCCGGCCCGCGGCACCATACCCAGAAGATGAACCATTTCCAATAGAACTATTATTGATTAATCAAAACAATGATGGTAAAGAATTGCCATTAGACGGTGCTGAAACCGAAACAGAGGGTGTAATTACTGAATTCGATGAGGTGGATTTAGAAAAGTCACAGCTGGAAGCTAGAGTGATGGCTTCAAAAATTAAAGAAATAATTGCAAAAGAAACAAAGGTTTACAATTCAAAAACGGCATCATATCGTCCAGTTATGTATCGGGATATAGTGATTCTCCTAAGGTCCATGACGTGGGCACCACAGATAATGGAAGAGTTTAAACAGCAAGGAATCCCGATATACGCAAACCTTTCCACTGGTTATTTTGAAGCGACTGAAGTGGCAATTATGATGTCGTTATTAAAGGTAATTGATAATCCGTTCCAAGATATTCCATTGGCTTCTGTTTTGCGCTCACCTATTGTTGGGCTTAACGAGGAGGAACTGGCACAAATACGACTGCACTCAAAGGGAACTTTTTGGGAATCACTTAAGAAGTTCTGTCAAAGTACACCTGCAGAAAAAACAGAACACGTATATGAAAAGGTCCGCCGTTTTTATGATAATTTGGATGAGTGGCGTTCCATGGCGCGTCAAGGATCACTATCAGAACTAATCTGGCAGCTGTACCGGGATACACAGTTTTATGACTTTGCAGGAGGACTGCCGGGCGGGAAACAGCGTCAGGCAAACCTTCGTGCCTTGTACGACCGTGCTAGGCAATATGAACAGACTTCGTTTCGAGGACTATTCCGCTTTTTACGGTTTGTTGAGAGAATGATTGAAAGAGGAGATGACCTGGGAGCTGCAAGAGCACTTGGCGAACAGGAAGATGTTGTTCGGATTATGACCATCCACAGCAGTAAAGGGCTTGAATTTCCAGTTGTATTTATTGCAGGGTTATCGCGTAACTTCAATATGTCTGATATCCGTAAACCATATATGCTCGATAAAGAGTACGGTATTGCAGCAAAATATGTAAATATAGAAAAAAGAATTTCTTATCCATCGTTACCTCAGATAGCATTTAAGCGCCGTAAGAAAATGGAAATGCTCTCTGAAGAGATGAGGGTACTTTACGTAGCCTTGACAAGGGCCAAGGAAAAGCTATATTTAATAGGCACTTTGAAGGATGCAGATAAAAAAATAGAACAGTGGAATGATGTAAGTTCTAATACAGAATGGCTGCTTAAGGATTATGAAAGAGCTGCGGCAGGCTGTTATATGGATTGGGTTGGACCAGCGCTAATACGGCATCAGGATAATCAAGAATATAGAAAATCTAATCATCCACTTGTTCCTTCAGACATTACCAAACACCCTTCGGCATGGAAAATGACAGTGATGAGTGCGGAAGAATTAAAAGGTCAAGAAATCAGTAAGACAAATGAAGCAGACTCGTTCCTAGAGCGGGTTGAAAAGCAGAAGAGCATTCCGATATCCTCTCCTTACGGGGAAGAAATTAAATCTCGCTTAACATGGGAATATTCCTTTCTTAATGCATCGTCACATCGCTCAAAGCAGTCTGTATCTGAGATGAAGCGGCAGCGGGAGATATTCGATGAACATAGCGACACTAAATTCATCAGCAGGTTTAAAAAATCAATTACGAAACGGCCTAAGTTTATGCAGGAAAAATCCTTAAGCCCTGCTGAGCGAGGAACAGCGCTCCATATGGTCATGCAGCATGTTGATTTAACAAGACCTGTTTTATTAGAGAATGTTGAGAATCAAGTTGAGAAGATGGTTAGCGAGGAACTGTTAACGGTTGAACAGGCCGAGGTCATTAATGCACAGCTGATTGTGGATTTTTTTAGAACAGATTTAGGCAAAAGAATTATGAATGCAAAAGTGGTAAATCGTGAAATTCCCTTTACACTTTCATTGCCTGCATCGGAAGTTTATCCAGAATGGAGAGATACAGATGAATTTGTTTTTGTCCAAGGAATAATCGACTGTGTTTTCGAGGATGAGAATGGACTTGTTCTTATCGACTTTAAATCAGATGGCATTTCTGATCGTTACAAAGGCGGTTTTATCCAGGCTAAACCAATACTTGAAGATCGATACCGGTTACAAATCAATTTATATACCAAAGCTTTGGAACAAATTTGGAAGCGAAAAGTAAATGAAAGATATTTATTCTTCTTTGACGGAGCTCATATATTAAAGCTGGAAAAAGAATCTCAATAAAAAATAAAAGACATAAACCGGCTGTGGGTTATGTCTTTTATTAATTATTCCCGCTAATTGGCTGATCAAGCAAATTGGCATCAAGTACATTGGTACCGCTTATTCCATTGGCTGTAAATATAATCCCTCCGGTATTAAAGCCCCCAGAACCTGAATTGGTCTTTGAGGCACTTTTTGGAGAGATATAGACGGTATCTCCGAATTGAACAACTCCGCCGCTTACATTCACAATCTGAACTGGACCTAAGATCGCTGGCATTTTAATACATCCTTTTCTCTAAAAGCTCTTTTAAACCTGTGATATCGTATTCAAAAGAATTTGTCATTGTTCATCCTGTCTATGGAATAGCTGCCGAATATGTTTAACTCTTGCTTCCATTGAGACATTTTCGCTGTTTCCAACATGCAGAATGGCTGAGGAAGACATAGCAAGAATAGAGATATTATTGACTTTAATGACAGGAAGGATATGATGAGACGATATTGACAATGTTTCAGATATTGGCACGAGAGGAATGGGTTCGGTGAACACAGAATATTTTGAAAAATTACCTTCTTTGGCATTAAACACATCAGCTTCCCTTTGGACAGCCAGGGCACGTGAGAATCCATTAATGATACGAGAATCTCCAAGCTGGACAAGAGACGCAAAGGAAGCTGAGTTTACTTTAACGGAGTTTACTATAGAAGATCGCTGAAGCATTATTCTTAAACCTGCCTAAAATAATGGAACAAATGGTCCGATTATGAGTGATTCAGCAGGGGTATCGAAAGTTGATGCTAGTTGAATCGTTTGTGTGTCGCCAACCAACACAAGCGAAGAGCTGGCTACACCAAGAATTCTAATGTTATCAACATGGAGGTCTCGATTATATACCTCAAAGTTCATTTTTTATATTCATTCCTTTCACATTCTCAGGTAAATGATTAATAAATATTAAGATTCCTTTACTGATTTCTTGCTTTAATAATTCAATAATAGTTTCCTCAGGATTATGCGCGCCTTCGCGTTCTAAAGAAGTGGTATTTTGTAAATGATAATCAATCCTAGCAGGAAGCTGTTTCAATATATCCTGCTTGATAAATTCTAAATAAGAATCATCTAAACTTACATTTAATTGACTTTGGGTTTCTTTAAATAATCCAGGCAGATCCGTTTCCAAATACTGATAAATCGTTTCTTCTATTTTCATAGATCTCTGCATTTGTTTTTTAGGATCGATAGGTGTATTCACGGATTGATTTTGTACAGCAAAATCTTCAATATTTTGCAAATCTGATGGATTTAGACCAATATTTAATGTTCCCTCAAGAGTTTCAACCTTTAATTGGTCAAATTTATACTCAATCTTATCTACTCGGATACTAGGCTTTTCCTTTAAATTTCTAATTTCATCCTGTAATTTTTGAATGGAGTGTTCTAGATTGGCAATTCTATTTTCTTGAGCTTCGATCGTTAGTTGAACCCATTGAAGAAAATGTGAATAATCCTGGTACATACACCATCACCTCACTCGTGTATCATCTCTAGTGCCTGATAAAGGCACTGCAACACTAGATTGTCCGTTTGATGTTTGAGTACCTCCTGCCGTTGGAGCAGGCTCTGTAAACCCTCCTGTATTATACAAATGAGAAGCAGGTTTGATTATTCCTGCACTGCCGATTTGTAGAACAGAAGAATTGGTAATACTGCTAATTTTTATAAAATTTATTTGTATGGATTGCTGGATATAAAAATTCATTGAAAACAACCTTTCCTTAAGCATTAAGGAAGAATCCTTGATCAATACCATCTGAATCATTTGTGTTCGTATTACTTAAATTATTATTATGAACCATTAAACTTTCACCAGTATTAAAGGAACCAGCCCCGGAGAAAGTCTTCGCTGATGAAAATGGCATGATTTTATAGACATCTCCAATATGAAAAACTGAACTGCTTCCAAGTGAAATGACTTGTGCAACTCCTACAATTGCCGGCATAAACAACACCCTTCACCTTTTATCTCTTACTATCGTATGTATGTGTTGATGTAATGTGATACATTCGCCCAATAAAAGTAAATGTGTTTATTTAGTAATATCTTACAGTTGTAATGTTGGGAAAATAATAGAATTAGGTATAATTACCTATATTAATATTAAAAATGGTATTTTGGTAGGATATTAGATAAAAGAAAAGTGACTTATGATGGGTATATGAGGACAGTCGGAAAATAAAACACTGATTCTCGATAAAGGCAAAACTGGTGAAAATCAGTGACGCAAAGCTAAAGGGGCTAAGGTGCATTTTGCACTACGCCAGCCAGTTACCGAAAGAACAGGGAGTTTTACGTAGATAACAATAATTTATACATAGGAATTTCTATGTGTATTGTTGTACTACATGGTTAACCCCCCTTTCGGTAAAGGCGGGGTTATTTATATTTACCAACCCTGCCAAACCGATCATTTCTTCTTTAAGTTTTGTGATCAAAGCGGACTAAAAAAACAAGAATAAGGCGGGTGGCATGAATGGGATTATTAAAACCAATTCAACAAAATAATCAGGGACAAGATGTTGACCAAAAATTGCAAAAGGTAAAAAGGCTGGCTATTAGAAGGGATTCATGGAAAGCTCCAGAGCTGCAGGAGCTAATTCGTAATGGAACTATGTCAAAAGAAATGGCCCTTTTCCTCTGTACATGTGTGAAGGCTAGATTAAATATCCTCGTTAGTGGAGGGACAGGGGCAGGTAAGAGAACACTTGTAAATGCTCTTTCCACTTTCATTCCAAAAGAGGAAAGAAATATTATTGGAGATATACGTAATAGGGATGGTCGTGAAGTATTCCGGAATAACAGTAAAGGACTTGATGGCTTTCTTGCAACAGGAAACTCCAGCAGTCCTAGTAATATGATTGATCGGTTAGAAATCATTTCTTATCTTGAAGGGATTAAACCGATTAAAGCAATAAGGGAGCAAATTGCTGGTACTTTTGATATCATCGTCCACCTATCACGGTTAAGTGATGGAACAAGAAGAGTTACTAAGATAACTGAGGTTCAGGGAATTGATGGGGAGCACATTGTGCTTAGAGATATTTTTAATGTTACTCCTCTTGAAGGTTCTTATTAGCATTTAGCTTTTTTTTAGGATTTTGTAAAGGCCTATGGTATGATAGTGTTGCAAAGTAATGCATACATAGGAGGAAGATTAAATGATTCACGGTCATGTTACAGCTTGGGTTTTAGCCCTAATATTATTTATTGTCGCTATATTTTTACTAAAAGGCGGAAAAGAAAAGGGCGCGAAAATCGTCAGAATGATTCTGCGTGTACTCTATCTGTTAATCATTGCAACAGGTGTTGGTATGATATTCATGCTTTCCAATATAGACATGTTGTATATTCTAAAAGCGGTGGTAGGAATATGGCTGATTGGGCTATTTGAAGTGATTCTTAGTAAGGTTGCACAAAATAGGAAAACATCTATTTTATGGATCCAGTTTGCTATCGCGTTCTTGCTAGTATTATATTTAGGCTTTGATAAATTACCTATGTCAATTTTTCATGTATAAGAGTGTTTATTAAAAATGCTGTCGGACTCCCGTCAGCATTTTTTTAGTGCAAAAAAGGATGACAAGTATTGCAAATCGTTTTACTATTTAATAAAGGGGAGAGGAGTGTTTTGGAATGTTAGTTAGGGTGTTTGCTAATCTCCGGCAAATTTGTGGCGGAGTTGGGGTAGAGGTTAATCCAGATGGTGAACGGGTTATTGATGTACTAGATAAAATGGTTGAAATGTTTCCTGATTTAAAGAACGAAATATTTACTCCCGAAAAAGAACTGCTGCCATTTGTACATGTTTTTATAAACGGAAGAAACATTATTCACTTGGACGGCCTAGAGACCGCGGTAAAGGAAACTGATCAATTTGCGCTGTTTCCACCTGTAGCAGGTGGTTGATATGCTTCAGCAGGAATTAGAGTTTCGCGGAATAAATCGAAAGCATCTTGGAATGTATTTTGAGGAATTAGGCGGCAAACCCATTACAGATGAATTTCCTTTCATCTATAAATCTAAGAATTGGGCTGCAGAAATACTAAGGGAAGAGGAACTTTCCATTACCTCTACATTTAAAGTCAATACTGTACATATCCGTTTTTCTGCCAAAGACGATCTGACGCTAAAAGAGCTCATCAAAAATTATCGGGTGAAAACAAGAAGAATTGGCGGCTAGTTATGATTGCTAAACAAAAGGCTTCTGCAAAATATGCAGAAGTCTTTGATTCTAGCATTATACTAATTGATTTTCTGGGTCAATAATTTCCAGTTCACGAAGCTTTTCTTCCGTTACTTTTCCGTCACTCCAACCGCGGACTTGGTAGTATTCTTTAAGCATGATATCCATACGGCTGACTTCACCTGCACTATTACCAGAGGCAGGCTCTTCTGTAAAGCGTTTTGGAAGGTAGTCATCTTCTTCTTTATCAAACCCGGCAAGATTATTATAGTAACGCTCTAGGTTATATATTCTTTCTCCAGCCTTCATCACATCATCTGCAGTCATTGGAACACCAGTCATCGCACTATATTGCTCTGCATAATGCTCAGCGTTTTCAGAGAAAGATGAAAACTTACAAATATTCATGGAATCAGAGAATGCAAGCATATCTTGGAATATTTTTAATAACTCGCCTTTACCTTCTGGCTTCAGGCGGTCTGTTGGTTCAGGAATACCAGCAATTTCACTTGCAACCGTATAGCCGCGCAGATGACATGCCCCGCGGTTACTTGTTGCATATCCCAGGCCAATACCTTGAATTCCACGCGGATCATAGGCAGGAATTGACTGTCCTTTTACAGACATAGAAAGTTCAGGTGTACCCCATGCAGCTGTTGCTTTTGCAGGACCTTCAGCAAGAATTCCGCCAAAGCCTTCACGGAATGCAATTTTCTTTGTTAAATCGATCATAGAATCGGCATCACCCCAGATTAGTTCTTCTGTGATGATTCCTTTTTCATAGGCCTCCATTGTGACGGAGAAGCAATGTCCAAGTTCAATAGTATCAAGACCGTATTCATTACAGCGGTCAATTAAATACGAAATAGCATTTGCATCACTTAGTAAGCAGTTAGAGCCAAGTGACCAAGCAGATTCAAACTCAATACTTTCTACTCTAGTTTTATATTTTCCATCCTTCACTTCAACTTCAATCTTGCAGCCTACAGGACAAGCATGGCAGGTATTGTTTTTAACGAGTAGATGCTCGTTTACATATTCACCACTATGCTTTTCTGCTTCATCCCAATGTGTCAACTGAGAGTTCTTGGTTGGAAGTGCGCCAACTTCATTGATAATGTTGGTTAAAACGTTCGTGCCATATACAGAAAGGCCGCCCTTATTAGGTGCTGTTAATCCTCCATCAAGGATTGCCTTGACTGCTTTTTTGTTAGCTTCTTTATATTCGGTTTCTAATTTAGGCTTGGGCATATTCCCTTTTTGTGATGCCTTAATTACAACCGCTTTCAATTTCTTATAGCCTGCAACAGCAGCAGTTCCCCCGCGGCCGGCTGCTCGGTCATGCTCGTTTATAAAAGAGGCAAACTTAACCGTGTTTTCGCCTGCCTGCCCAATCGTCATTACACTAAGATCTTGTTCGCCATATCTAGCCTGCATGGTTTTAACTGTTTCTCTTGTTCCTTTGCCCCAAAGTTCTGAAGCATCACGCAGCTCAGCTTTTCCATCTTCAATATAAAGATAAACTGGTTTGTCACTTTTACCGGTAAGGATGATATTATCGATGCCTGCCCATTTTAAGCGCGCAGCAGTCCATCCACCCATATGAGAGTCTGTAACTGTACCGGTTAACGGGGACTTAGTCACGACACAAAGCCGTCCACTCATGGAAGAACGTGAACCGGTTACAGGGCCAGTCATGATGCAAAGCATGTTTTCAGCTGATAGCGGCTCTACTTCAGGACCATTATCAAGGACATATTTAACTCCGAGACCTCGGCCGCCAATGTACTTTTTCGCATCTTCTTCATTAATAGGTCTGTAATTAATAGTACCTGCTGTTAAATCAACCACTACTTCTTTGTTTAAAAAACCACCTAAATTCAAAGTTTCTCCCTCTCTTTCATTAATAAATTGAAGCTAATATCCTATTTATATTAAAATATTAATAGGATAAAAACCCAAAATTAATAAATAAACCCAATTCCTATTATACAATTATTTTTATACATTTAATATTTAAACTTTTCTAATAATCAATTAAAATTAACGTAGATTACGTGAAACGTGAGAATGTACTGCTAATCTAGAAAAGAGGACCCGTGATGGACAATGTAGAACGTTATTCAAGACAAATTCTCTTTTCAGGAATAGGGGAAGAGGGACAGTTGAAATTGCTGAAAAGCAGGGTGGCAATTGTCGGTGTAGGAGCACTCGGAACAATATGTGCCAATCATTTGGTCAGGTCAGGTATAGGGTACATAAGGTTAATTGATCGAGATGTAGTGGACCTTTCTAATCTGCAGCGGCAATCACTTTTTAACGAAGAGGATGTTCGTTTAAATCTGCCAAAGGCTGTTGCTGCGAAAAAGAGACTGAACAATATTAACTCTACGGTTACAGTTGATGCTGTCATTACAGATTTAAATCTTGATAATGCAGAGGAATTGTTAGCAGGGGTTGATGTCATTGTAGATGGTACTGATAATTTTATGACCCGCTACTTAATCAATGATGTTTCTATTAAGTATGGAATTCCTTGGGTGCATGGGGCAGCAGTTAGTTCAAGAGGGATGTTTGCGGTTATTAATCCAGGAGTAACTCCATGCTACCGCTGTCTATTTCCACAGGTCCCAGCGGGCAGGGGCGAAACCTGTGATACGATTGGTGTACTATCGCCAATAACAGATATTGTCGGTTCCTTTCAAGCGGTTGAAACGATAAAGCTGCTTATTGGTGCCGCAGCGAATTCGAACCTTGAGCAAATTGATGTATGGGATACTTCCTTATTTTCAATGGATATCAGTGATGGGAAAAATCCACAATGTCCGACATGTGTACATCATCAGTTTGACTTTCTAGACCGACTGTCGGGCATCCAGGAATCTTATAGTTCTCTATGCGGTAGAGATACCGTGCAAATCTATTTTAGAGAAAACCGTGAAAGAGACTTAAAGTTGCTTGGTGAGCGACTAAAACAGAATGGAAAAGTTACCGGAAATCAATTTTTACTGCGTTTTTCTCCCGACAAAGATACATCTATCGTCGTTTTCAAAGATGGCCGTGTCCTTATACATGGAACAAATGATATCGTAAAAGCAAAATCCCTATATTCAAAATACATAGGGAACTAAAAAAGGTGTGTTTTTCTTTAATTGAAAAACACACCTTTCTTTTATGAAATCAACTTTTCTATAACCAGTCGTTTTCCGGTATTTAGGGTAAATTCAAAGCGGTCATTGACTTTTTCAAAATAAGAAAAATGATGCTGCACATTACAAATTTGTTCCTGATTATCGAAAACTATGAAGTTTACCCCATCCCTCCGATTCTCATCAGATAAGAAAGACAGGTGGTTGTAACAATAAATACAATCATATATAGAAAAATCTAAAGAGTTTAATGTTGTTACAAATTGAAAAAAGGCGTCATCATTCATTCCCTCTAACAGTCTTTCCAACGAGTAGATTAAATGCTTTCTTATTCTAATCGAATCATGGTCACGAAGCATGATAACCTCATTTCCACTGCGAATCTTTCCAGATTCAATTAAAATACCTTTCTTCCACCGATTTAAGCGAAATATTTCAATCTCCTGTTGAAGAAAGTCATCAAGCATTGCTGCTTCTTCGGTTTCTTCATCAAAAAATATCCATTGATCACTTATCTGTTCAACTGCTCCTTCATTATAGGCCCTCAGTTGAAAATCCAAAAGTTTTATTCTCTGTTGTCGACTCATGTTTAACCTCCGTGCCTAATACTTCATTTTCTTTGTAGACATCTTTGTCTGTTTTTATAACTTGTTTATCTTTAATTTGGACAATTTACCAAATAAACTGGGCTGAATACTATAAAACATGTAACGTTTATCCAGTTTCTAAACTGGAGAGAGGAGAGTTTTTTATGTGCGGAGTAACAGGGTGGGTTGATTTTACGATTAATTTAAAGAATGAAAAAGATACAATGGAAAAAATGGTAAATACACTTGCAAAAAGGGGGCCAGATGAGACTAACCTTTGGCTGGAAACTCATGTTGGCTTTGGTCATAAGCGGCTGATCGTAGTGGACCCTGAAGGGGGAAGACAGCCGATGACTAAACAAAAAGATGGTATACAATATACAATTTGTTACAATGGGGAGTTGTACAATACTGAAGATATCCGCAAAAATCTCCTTACTAAAGGATATTCTTTCAAAGGTCATTCTGATACAGAAGTTCTGTTAACTGCCTATATAGAATGGGCTGAAGAATGCGTAAACCATTTAAATGGAATATATGCTTTTGCCATTTGGGACGAAAAGAAAGAGCAGCTTTTTATTGGACGGGATCGATTAGGGGTTAAACCGTTGTTTTTTACAGAATTAAATAAAGGAATTGTATTTGCCTCTGAATTAAAGGCAATTCTAGCGAACCCTGGAATGAAAACAGAGCTTGAATATGAGGGGCTCGCTGAAATTTTCGGTTTAGGGCCATCGAGGACTCCTGGGTCTGGAATTTTTAAAGGGATAAAGGAGTTACGGCCGGCCCACGCTATGACTTTTTCAAAAAACGGCTTAAAGATTTGGCGCTATTGGAATGTAAAAAGTGATGTACATCATGATAATGTGGAAGAAACCGCTGAAAAGGTACGTGATTTGGTAACAGACGCGGTCACAAGGCAGCTGGTTTCTGATGTTCCACTATCTGCCTTTTTATCTGGCGGTCTTGATTCAAGTATTATTACTGCTATTGCTGCTAAAGGATTTAAAGATCAGGGGAAGGGCCAGCTTCATACGTATTCAATCGACTATGAAGGAAACGATGTTTTCTTCAAAGCAAACGAATTTCAGCCAAATGCGGATGAGAAGTGGATTAAAATAATAACAAGTGAGTTTGACACAATGCACCATTTTAAAACAATTTCTCAAGAACAATTAGTGAAAGACTTAACAGAAGCGGTCCATGTCCGTGATTGTCCTGGAATGGCAGACATTGATTCCTCCTTACTTTGGTTTTGCAAGGAAATAAAAAAGGACTTTGTTGTCAGTCTTTCAGGTGAATGTGCGGATGAGATTTTTGGAGGGTACCCTTGGTTTCACCGCAAAGAAGATTTGGAAAGAACTGGTTTTCCTTGGATGCGTTCGGTTAATGAAAGAAATCATTTATTAAGAGCCGATTGGCAGCAAAAACTGAAATTAAAGGATTATGTGATAGAAAAGTATAAGGAAGCTGTTTCGGAAACACCTAAATTGGATGGAGAAAGCTTAGAGGAATCAAAACGCCGGGAGCTTTTTTATATTAATATGACCCATTTTATGACAACGCTGCTTGATCGTAAAGATAGAATGAGTATGGGAGCTAGTCTTGAAGTCAGGGTACCTTTTGCGGACCATCGTCTTGTAGAATACGTCTGGAACATCCCGTGGGCAATTAAAATGGTACATGGCAGAGAAAAGGGGATCTTAAGAAAAGCATTTGAAGGAATACTTCCTGATGAAGTGTTGTACAGGAAGAAAAGTCCGTATCCAAAAACCCATAATCCACAATACACACTTGCAGTTCAGCAGCAATTGAAGGAGATATTAAAGGATAAGTCCTCAGTATTATTTGAACTATTCAATCGAGATTTACTAAATAACCTGGTAGAATCTGGAGGGAATTCCTTTAAAGAGCCATGGTTTGGCCAGTTAATGTCAGGACCGCAGCTGCTGGCATATTTTATCCAATTAGATATTTGGTTCAAAGATTATAATATCAATATAGTAAATGCATAGACGTTTATAGTTGGATTCACAACTTTATTAGATTAAAATGAGTGTATGGAAGGGGATTGAAGATGAAAAAGATCTTGATTACACTCATTTTATTTTGTATTTTTATTTTTTCAACAGTGCCAGTTTACGGGGCGTCAGAACGGGAGAACCGAAAATGGCAGGATGAAACGGTTTATTCTATAATGGTGGATCGTTTTTTTAATGCTAATACAAAGAATGACTACGATGTTAATACACTGGACCCATTGGCCTATAATGGCGGGGATTTCCAGGGGGTCATTGATAAATTAGATTATCTTAAGGATATGGGTTTTACAGCCATCCGGTTAACATCCATATTCGATAATGCTGATGGTGGTTATCATGGTTATTGGATAAATGACTTTTATAAGACTGAAGAACATTTTGGCTCGCTAAAGACATTTAAGAA
This sequence comes from Neobacillus niacini, assembly GCF_046591715.1. Classification (GTDB taxonomy): domain Bacteria; phylum Bacillota; class Bacilli; order Bacillales; family Cytobacillaceae; genus Neobacillus; species Neobacillus niacini_L. The sequence goes on from NZ_JAWVNQ010000001.1 coordinate 173,632, forward strand.
ACTTGTATCCCAAGCCCACCAGCGGGATATGAAGGTGATGATTGATTTTGTAACGAATAATGTTTCTACAGAACACCCATGGGTAAACGATACAACAAAGCAGGAATGGTTCAATGAAAAGGGTCAGAAAGAAATAGAAAAGGAATGGATAAATGGCTTACCTGACCTTAATCAGGACAACCCTGAAGTCAAAAAATATTTATTAGATGCTGCGAAGTGGTGGATACAAGAGACAGATATTGATGCTTTTAGTCTGCCAGAGGTAAATCATGTTCCAGCGGACTTTTGGAGTGATTTTTCAAAAGAAATAAAAAATGAAAAGGATAACTTCTTTTTATTAGGGATTACCTCTCTTAATCAGTCAGTGGATGCTAATAAATATGTGATGGCTGGCATTGATAGTGTTACAGACTTTCAACAAAGTCAAAATCTAAGAAATGTCTTCGCGAACACAAATGTATCATTTAGCGAACTGGTTGGTGATAAAGTTCAAAAGCCTGAAACAAAGCCTCAATTTTTTGATAATGAAATAACCACGAGGTTCACAAGTGATATCGTAGAGAATAAACATTTTCCTGGAGCCCGCTGGAAGACGGCATTAACATATATTTATTCTACACCTGGAATTCCAGTTGTCTTTTATGGCAGTGAAATTGCTTTAAATGGTGGTGAGGTTCCGGATAATCACCAGCCAATGAATTTTCGGACTGAAAAGGAGCTTATCGATTTTATTACGAAGCTCGGTGAATTAAGAAATCAGCTTCCTTCCTTGACAAGAGGGAATATGGAACTGCTATACGAAAAAGACGGTATGGCTGTTTATAAACGTGTCTACCAAGATGAAACAGCGGTTATTGCAATCAATAATACAAGTCAATCTCAAAATGTAACATTAAGCCAGGAGCAGGTCGAAGGTGATAAAGAACTGCGCGGTATGCTTAATGGAGACCTAGTCAGAAGTAATGATAATAACGAGTATGATCTTATTATTGACCGTGATGAAGCTGAAATTTATGTGTTAGCAAATAAGAGCGGAATTAATCTAACACTAATAGGTTCACTAGTGGTTGTATATATCCTATTCACTATATTCATAATAAAAGTTAGGAAAAGAAGAAGAGGGTAAAAGAATGCGATGCTTCGAAAAGAAAGCATCGCATTTTTTTAGCTTAAAACCTAACCATTAACGATTTTTCCTCCATTTACATGGATAATTTGCCCGCTTACATAGGAAGAATCATCACACGCAAGGTAAACATAACTAGGAGCTAGTTCATAGGGCTGCCCTGCTCTGCCCATTGGAGTATCGGTTCCAAAGCTTTCAACTTGGTCTTCCTTGAATGTTGAGGGAATAAGCGGCGTCCAAATTGGGCCAGGTGCAACTCCATTTACTCTGATACCTTGAGGTGCAAGGGATTTTGCAAGGGAACGTGTAAAAGTAACGATGGCACCCTTGGAAGCTGAGTAATCTAATAATTGTTCGTGGCCGGCATAAGCCGTTATAGATGCAGTATTAATGATTGCAGCACCTTGCTTTAAGTGGGGCAGAACCATTTTAGACATATAAAAATAGGAGAAAATATTCGTCCGAAACGTCTTTTCCAGCTGTGTGGACGTAATATCTAACAGACTTTGCTGAGGGTGCTGTTCTGCTGCATTGTTTACCAATATATCAATTTTCCCGAATTGGCTGAGAATCTTGCTAACAGTATCCTTACAAAATTCCTCATTACCAAGGTCACCGGAAAACAGCAGACATCGACATCCTTCTGCCTCAACAAGTCCTTTTGTTTCTTCTGCATCCTGATGCTCATCTAAATAGATGATTGCGACATCAGCACCTTCTTTCGCAAAATAAATGGCAACGGATTTACCAATTCCGCTGTCTCCTCCCGTGATAATAGCTGTTTTACCAGCTAATTTTCCTGAGCCTTTATAATTTTGGTCAACTGAAACAGGACGAGGAGTCATCTCACTTTCAATTCCTGGCTGGCGATTTTGATGCTGTGGGGGGAAAGCCTTCTTTTGCTGTTGGTTGTTGTTGGTCATTTATTCCTACCTCCTGAGTTATTTACCATGTTAGTTTAAGGAATATGAACGAAAATATTAGCAAATAAAAAAGGAGAAAAGGAATTTTCCTTTCTCCTGACAGTTAGTGATTATCGATAGTTAATAAATTGAACATCGACAGTAAGATCTGCTTCACGTACTAAAGCGATAATCTTTTGAAGGTCATCACGGTTTTTACCGCTAACGCGGACTTGGTCATCTTGAATTTGGCTTTTTACCTTAAGGCCGCTATTCTTAATAATGGTGTTAATTTTTTTCGCATTTTCTTTATCAATGCCTTGCACCAGTTTTGCTCTTTGACGCACAGTCCCTCCAGATGCCTTTTCCATTTTGCCATAATCCAGATTCTTAATAGGGACACCCCTTTTAATTAGCCTGCCAAGCAAGACGTCTTTCAGCTGGTCCATTTTATATTCATCATCTGAAACTAATACAAGTTCTTCTTTATCAAGAGTCACTTCGCTTTTGCTGCCTTTAAAATCATAACGAGTTTTAATTTCCTTCATCGTTGCAGTAATCGCATTTGTGACTTCAGGAAAATCGACTTTGGATACAATATCAAAAGATTCATCTTTGGCCATAGTAATAATACCTCCCAAATTTTAATAACGGTATGTAGTCCTGCTAAAGTTTCCCTTTATGGCTACATTATAGTAAAATATAGCAAGTCAAACAACCCTATGGATAACTATAGGAGAGAAAAGGTGATTTATTAATGTCTCTACAAGAACTTATTGGTCAAACCGTTACCTTAACGGTAGCACGAAAAGCCGAGTTCGGCTATTTTTTAACAGATGGAAACGAAGATGTTTTGCTGCATATAAACGAGGCTGACCGGGAATATGATGAGGATGAATCCGTAGAGGTTTTTCTTTATGTTGACTCAGAAGGCAGGACCTCTGCTTCAACAACCATACCTGAAGTAGCGATTGGCAAATATGCCTGGCTCAAAGTAGTAGATTCTAACCCTAATGTTGGGGTGTTTTTAGATATCGGCATTAAAAAGGATTTATTGTTAGGGATTGATGACCTTCCGGTCCATAAATCAGTTTGGCCAAAGGAAGGAGATTTGGTTTATGTTACTTTAAGGGTAAATAACAATTTCCTTTTGTATGCGAAGCTTGCAACAGACCCTGTTATAGAATCGATATCAACTAAAGCCACGAGAAAAGACTTTAACAAAAATATTCAAGGACATATCTACAGGACCGCTAAGGTTGGAAGCTGGATTTATACGATTGAGGGCTTTAAAGGATTCATTCATGAGTCCCAAAGACAAAAAGAGCCGCGGTTAGGAGAAATGGTAGAAGGCCGAATTATTGATGTCAAGGAAGATGGAACCGTAAACGTTTCGTTACTTGCGAGGAAACAGGATGCTCAGGACCTTGAAGCAGAACGGATTTTTGAGTATTTAATGAGTAGAAATGGTGCTATGCCTTATAATGATAAAAGCATGCCTGAGGAGATACAGGAACGTTTTCAGTTAAGTAAAGGTGCATTTAAACGTGCATTAGGAAAACTGATGAAAGAAGGCAAAGTGTATCAGGAAGGCAGCTGGACTTACCTGAAAAAAGATTAGTAATAGTATACATACTCTTATTCAAAATGACGGACACTAACCAATGAAGGAATTTTGAAAGGGGTATTTATATGCCGCATACATCTGATAATGATAAAAAAGCGCAAGATAATAATGCATTACGACATGAGAAGAATATGATGAGAGAAAAAAATCGACAAGCAGGCAAAAATCAATATTCGAAAAAGACGGACCACAAATAATAAAAAAGCGGGGAGCTTCCCGCTTTTTTTGTATTATGATGGCTGTTTATTTAGAAAGAAAATGGCAATTGCACCTGGTCCTGTGTGGGCTCCAACAGCTGAGCCAATGGAGGAAACATAAATATCCTTTGGATGTAATTCATCTTTAATTAGTGTTTTCACTTCTTCTAAAGTTTCTTCGGTATCTGCATGGCTGATACCAATTATTTGTTCACTAAAGTTGTCACCACGTTCCTTCATCAGTTCAACAATACGGCGGTAAACCTTCTTTTTCCCCCGAATTTTCTCAATTGGAACGAGTTTCCCGTCCTCAACATTCAGAATAGGCTTAATATTTAATAAGCCTCCTAAGAACGCTGATGCTTTTGAAACACGGCCGCCTTTGGCTAAATAATCTAAGTCCTCTACTGTAAACAGCTGCTCCATATGCTGGCTTCTAAATATCACATCTGCCAAAATTTCTTCCTTTGAAACGTTTTCTGCAGCAAGCCTTGCTGCTTCTTTGACGACAAGTCCAAATCCAAGCGAAGCACACTTCGTATCAACAATCGTTAAATTAAAGTTTGGATATTTTTCCTTCACTTGGTCAAGAATCATAAAAGATGTCTGATATGTACCAGATAATGCGGAAGAGAAAGCGATATATATGCCATCTTCATTATTTTCAGCCATTTTTGTAAAGACTTCCTCAAATAATAATGGAGAAGCTTGAGACGTTTTGGGAATATCACCCGCGCGTATGGCGTCATAAACAGATTTAGGATCAATAGTTTTAACATCCTCATACTCTTGTCCATTAACTTGCACCTTTAGTGGAAATAATGTGACGTTATTCTCAGAGTAAAAATTTTTCGGTAAATCGCATGCGCTGTCAGCTAGTATTTTTACCGGCATGAAGCTCACCTGCTTTCAAGCTAATATAGTTAGTTTCAGTTTATCGGTTTCATCGCAAAATTACAATTATCTACATCAGAGTTACATCAAAAATAAAGGAGATGTTGCTTTTGTTTTGGCAGTTAACTAAAAAAACAATAATCGTCATTATTGGTGCATTCTTAAATGCGCTTGCAATTAATTTATTTTTAATCCCAGCAAATGTTTATTCTAGTGGATTTACTGGAATAGCACAATTATTATCAAAAGTGTTAAGTGAACAAACTCCTTTAAATGTTTCAATGGGATTCTTATTGCTGCTGCTAAATATACCTGTCGCCATTTTAGGATGGTTGAAGGTCGGTAAATCCTTTACTATTTATAGTTTTTTAAGCGTTGCGTTATCATCACTTTTTTTAGAATTGATTCCGATAATACAGGTATCAAAAGATATACTTCTTAATGCTGTTTTTGGCGGGGTAATATTGGCAGTTGGTGTTGGAATTACCTTGAAATGGGGGGCTTCAACTGGAGGCTTGGATATTATTGCAATGGTCTTATCCAGGATGAAGGATAAACCGATTGGCAGTTATATGTTTATATTAAATGCATTTATTATTATAACGGCTGGATTTTTATATGGATGGGAGAAAGCCCTTTATACGATTGTTTCCTTGTACGCATCAACGAGAGTAGTGGATGCAATCCATACGAGACATGCTAAGCTTACGGCCATGATTATTACAAAAAAAGCGGACGAATTAAAGGAGGCTATTCATTCACAGTTAGTTAGAGGTATAACACTGATACCAGCAAAAGGAGCTTTTTCAAACGAACCTAGAGACATGCTGATGATTGTGATTACCAGATATGAGCTATATGATTTGGAACGTATTCTTGCGGAGGTTGATCCAAATGCCTTTACCAATATCATTCAAACAACAGGGATCTATGGATTCTTTAGACGGGAATAAGGAGGCTGAAAAATTGTGAGGGGGGCTTTATGTGTGGTGTTATTTCTATTTCCTTTTAGTTTAATAGGGGAAGCAAATTATGATGAATACAATCGTCCATTTCAATTTTCAGTAAATCCAATTGCTGGACATGAGAAAATGGAATTCGAAATCGTAGTCAATAATGTAAGCAGCAACCCATTAAGTTTTGAGTTTCCTACTTCTCAATATATGGAAATTTCTGTAACAGACTCATCGGGACGTGAGGTTTATCGATACTCGAAGGGAAGATTTTTTTTACAGGCACTGCAAACCATTAAGATTGACCCGCACCAAACCTTCAGGAAAGTGGAGAGATGGAATTACCAAGTGAATGGACAAAGAATACCTGAAGGACAATATACAGTTACGGCCACTCTCCTGCCAACAAAACTAAATGATCACCCAATAAAAAATAAACAAGGATTAGTCAGCAAGATAAAAATAAATATTCCAGCACAATAATAAGAATGAGAATAGAAAAGCTGACACGCTTCTATGCGTGCCAGCTTTTCTAATTATTTTAACTGCTCAAGCTCATTTTGCATTTCTTGGAGCTGACTTTGTTCTGCGACTGTGGAATTAGCGTATGCAGAACTTAATGCATTTTTCGCTTTCGCCATCACAGAACTACGTTCAGCAGGGTCGGCAGACTTCGCCATCTCAACAAATCTTCGTGCTTCCTGGAACAACTGATTTCCCATCGTTATATTCCTCCAAGCGAGGATTCACGCACATTGGACATTTTCTGGGCTTCCGCTTCAGCGTAGGTCATGTGGTAAGGAATACGTTCATCGTGCTTACTGACAGTATCCACTCCTTGCTGGACAAAGCGTTTTGATTTGTTTCGTTTACCCATTGCAATCCCTCCAATTTGGTGAGCTTGGTATGAAACAGTGATTAACTGCCTCACAAAAATAGTATGCTCAATTCCGAGTTTTTCATTTAGGTAAACAATGGTGAACCACAATAATTATTTAAGGTTTAACAAATCTGACAAATATACTCCGATACCGTCATCCTCATTCGAGAGGGTCACTTCATTTGCAATATTTTTGACTTTTTCAATTGCATTTCCCATTGCGATACCACGGCCGGCATATTCAAGCATTTCTAAATCATTATCTTCATCGCCAAAAGCAATAATTCTTTCAGGAGGAATGTTGAAGTATTCTGAAGCCTTTTTTAATCCAACGGCCTTACTTAAGCCTATTTTTATTATTTCAATTACATGCCACGGTGCTGCCCAGCTTCGATGATCAATCACCTCAGCATGGACGTCTGACAAATGCTTTCGGATTTGTTTTAATTCATCTTCTTCAGTATGAATTAGCAAGCTTGTTGGAGAATCTTTTAAGTAATTGCGCAAATCCCCAGTTGTTACTTTCGGATTTCCCATGCCAAAAATATCAAGCAGTTTCTCGTCGTGATAGTGGAAATAAACATCATCAATCACTTCTGCAATAATATTGTGGAAATGAAAAGAACGGCAAGCTTCCACAATATCCTTTGCTACTTTTACATCCAGTGGATCATGAAAAAACCCCCAGCTTGAATCGAGTGGGTGATGCATGAAAGCTCCATTAAAGTTAACAATAGGCGTGTCTAACTTTAGTTCGTGATAATATGGTTCACTTGAGCGAAAGGGTCTTCCTGTTGCGATCATGACCACGTGTCCTTCTTCCCGAGCTTTATTTAAAACATTTTTTGTTTTCTCGGAAATTGTTTTATCATCTTTCAATAAGGTCCCATCTAAGTCCAATGCAATTAAATGTTTTTCTGCCATATTGACTCCTCTTTAATGTTTTTTAATTCCATAAGTCTAAGCTTTAGATTATTAACATTCGAAATGTTACACTACAACTATGAATTTTCTTATATGGTTGTATAACATCTATGTTAACAATTTTATACCTTACCTGTAAAAAAATTCACTTCATCGGAATGAGATACTCGATATAATTATGTTGTCCAGGAGGTTCATCCTAAGTGATTATCGTAGAAAAAAGTTTGCTGAAAAATAATCCTCATCTACATATAGTAAAAAAAAGTGAGCAGCAAGGTAAACTTCCGTTTATTATTTTTAATCATGGGTTTACCAGTGCAAAGGAACACAATCTTCATTACGCGTATTTATTAGCGGAAAAGGGATTTAGGGTCATTTTACCAGAGGCAATCTACCATGGTGAAAGACAGCAGGGTGTAACCGAAGGAAATTTATACAGACATTTTTGGGAAATTGTCATTGCGACTATCCATGAATTAAACGATTATAAGGAATACTATGTTAATGAGGGATTAGCAAATCAGGAGCAAATTGGAATCGCAGGAACTTCAATGGGCGGTATTGTGACCTTGGGGGCATTAACAAAATATAAATGGGTTAAAGCTGCTGTCAGTTTAATGGGAATGCCAGTTTATGAAGAATATTTAAAATGGCAATTAGAACAAATGAAAAGCCTTGGGATTACTCTTTCGTTTACGGATGAGCAGATAGAAGAGCAATTATCGATGCTCAGGCAGTATGACTTGGGGCATCAGCCAGAAAAACTAGAAAATCGCCCGCTATTATTTTGGCATGGTAAAAAAGATCCCATCGTGCCCTATCACTTAACATACCAATTTTATCAAACCATCAAGGAAGACTATGAGAAAACACCAAGTAATATTCACTTCATTAGTGACGAACAAGCAGACCACAAAGTCTCTAGAGAAGGATTAAAAGCAACCGTTGAGTGGTTTGAGAAACATTTAAAAAATTAAAAAGGAGTGTTTATAAATGAATGAAGAATTGAAAGAAAATATCATGGGTGCATTAGAATTGGTCATAGATCCAGAACTGGGAGTCGATATCGTAAACTTAGGTTTAGTATATGATGCTGAGATGGATGATGAAGGAAACGTAACCATTACCATGACATTAACCTCTATGGGCTGCCCGCTTGCAGGAACAATTGTAGACCAAGTAAAAAGAGCATTGGCGGATATCCCTGAAATAAAAGAGGTAGAAGTTAATATTGTCTTTAACCCGCCGTGGAACAAAGAAATGATGTCACGATATGCAAAAATTGCATTAGGGATTCGTTAAGATGAAAAATAAGATTATTTTAGTTAGTTCTAATCAACTGGGCCGCGGTGATCAACAACTGGGTGAAAACATTCTTGAAACCTATTTCACCTTAATGAAGCAGCGAGAAGAACTCCCTCTAGCGGTATTCTGTATGAATAGCGGTGTGCTTACCATGACAGAGGATTCCTTTGTTTCTGTTCATTTGAAAGAAATGGAAGAAAATGGTGTGGAGATTTTGGCTTGTAAGACCTGTGTGGATTATTACAACGTCGAAGAGAAAATCAACGTTGGGAAAATTAGCGGCATGGGTGACTTTATTGAATTATCAGCTAAATATGAAGTAATCACCATATCATAAAGAGGCAGAATTTTCTGTTGAGAGCCCGGAACCTCATAAAAAGAGAGGAAGCGGTCCCTCATAAGAGCGATGAGAGCCTGGAACCAGGTAAAAAGAGAGGAAACGGTCACTCATAAGAACGATGAGAGCCCGGAACCTCATAAAAAGAGAGGAAGCGGTCCCGCATAAGAGCGATGAGAGCCCGAAACCAGATAAAAAGTAATGAAGCACTCACTCATAAGTGCCGCTCATATAAAACAGCAGATAATCTGCTGTTTTTATTTTTATCTTCACAAAGTGGACAAATAATTTTGTTTGGATTGTGAGGTAGTTCACTTATCCATAGTGGAATCCCCTATATAATACAGGTAATAAGGCTGTTTGGTTTTGAAATGGCCGTTTTAGGAGGCGTTTCATATGGCTTTTGGCCGAGATTTTAATAAAGATCCATTTATCGTAATTTGGGAACTTACGCGTGCATGTCAACTTGCCTGTTTACATTGTCGTGCAGAAGCTCAATTAAGAAGGGATCCACGTGAACTAACATTTGAAGAAGGTAAAAATCTAATTGACCAAATATACGAAATGAATAATCCGATGCTGGTATTTACCGGCGGGGACCCGCTAATGAGACAAGATGTTTTTGATATAGCTAAATATGCGGTAGAAAAAGGTGTCAGGGTATCCATGACCCCAAGTGCTACACCAAATGTTACAAAAGAAGCAATTGAAAAGGCAAAGGAAGTTGGCCTTTCGCGCTGGGCATTTAGTATTGACGGCCCTACTGCTGAAGTTCATGATCATTTCCGTGGAACAGCGGGATCCTTTGATCTTACAATGGAAAGAATTCAATACCTGCATGAACTCGAGATACCAATACAAATCAATACGGTAATATCAAGATATAATATCGAGTATCTTGATGATATGGCAAAAATGGTTGAAGATCTAGGCTGTGTTCTTTGGAGTGTCTTTTTCCTTGTCCCAACAGGCAGAGGTCAAGAATCAGATATGATTTCACCTGTTGAACATGAAAAAGTGTTCAGATGGCTGTATGACCTAAGTAAACGGGTTTCCTTTGACATTAAGACAACTGCCGCTCAGCATTACCGTCGTGTAGTAATTCAACAAAAGATGCGTGAAGCAAAAGATCAGACAGACGAGATAAATTATTTAAGTGCGTTAACAGAACAGGGATTAACAGGATCGATTGACGGGCTGGGACGAGCACCTAAAGGGGTTAATGATGGTAATGGATTTGTCTTCATTTCACATATTGGAGATGTATATCCAAGCGGCTTATTGCCTGTCAAAGCAGGAAATGTCCGTGAAACGCCTTTGGCGGAGATATATCGCGAGTCACCAATTTTTAAATCCCTTAGGAATCCTGATTTATATAAGGGTAAATGCGGAGTATGTGAGTTCCGTCATGTATGCGGCGGATCTAGATCAAGAGCATATGCAATGACTGGAGATTACTTAGAAAGCGAACCATTCTGTGTTTATATACCAAAAGCGATGAGAGAAAAACAAGTACAATCATAAAAAAATGGAAGCAATCATTGGTGATTGCTTCCACTTTTTATTCAATGCTGCAATAAACAGCAGGACAATTTTCGCAGCCAATTTCATCTTTTAAATATTGTAGGTCTAAAATAGAAATCTTACCTTTTTTAATACTAATAATTTTATCTTTTTTCAATTCACTTAGGATACGGTTTGTACTTTCTCTTGAAGTTCCGCAAAAGTTTGCCAGCTCCTGGTTGGTTAAAGGTAAATCAATTAATATTTCCTTTTCTTTATGAATACCATAGCTATTAGACATCCGAATCAACGTTGAAAATAGTGCACCACGTTTTCCATTTAATACAAGGTCTCGAAACTTTGTTTGTGTTTTACGGAAATGGTCACTCATCCATTTCATAAATTCAAAAGCAAGCTTGCTATTTTGGAATATTTCACTTTCGATTACATCTTTTTTGATGGCAACTATTTCACCCTCTTCAAGAACTCTCGCACTTAATAAATACCTTGGGTTGTCAGTAAACAGAGTTAATTCTCCGCAAATATCATTTTCACCACATATTCTTAGTGAAAGTTCTCGTCCATCTGAAGTTATTTTACTGATTTGAACTTTACCAGAAACAATAATATACAGTTCTTCTGCAAGCATACCTTCTTGAAATAAATAAGTTCCTCTTTCACTTTTTATCTTCCGATCAGCAAATCTAAGCAATTCTTTAATTTCTATGGATTGAGTTGGTTTGATTTTCGTCAACATATATTCTCACCTCAGAGGTATTGTTTATCATTATTTTTCATCTCTATTCGTTAGTATTATTTTAACGTAGGTTTTGAAGTTTCAACGGAGTAAACAATGACAATATAGTGAAAACTCTCTGATTTCACGTTCAACTTTTTATAAATGTTCAATGAATGCATTAATAATTAGTAAAAGAAATGTTATGATAGTGAATAAAGTAACAGTGTTTTTTATCAATAGTTGGTACACTTGCATTATATTATTGTTTTAAAACAATGGAGTTGATATAAATGGAAAAGACCATTATTAAAGATAAATTAGATCGGCCATTACGTGATTTAAGAATTTCAGTTATTGACCGGTGTAACTTCCGTTGTCAATATTGCATGCCTGCGGATCAATTTGGTGATGATTTTGAGTTTCTGCCAAAAAGTGCGCTCTTGACTTATGAGGAAATTGAGCGGATTGCAAAGAGCTTTATCAGTCTTGGTGTTGAAAAAATACGCCTGACTGGCGGTGAACCTCTGCTTCGAAGAGATCTTCCGATATTGGTAGAAAAGCTTTCAAAGATTGAAGGTTTAAAAGATATTGCGTTAACGACAAATGGAGTACTTCTTCCAAAACTTGCTGAAAAATTAAAAAAGGCTGGCCTGAAAAGAGTCAATATTAGCCTAGATACCTTAAATGATGAGTTATTTGGTGAAATTAATGGACGTGGTGTCGGTACCCAGCCTGTTATAGATGGTATTGAAGCGGCTAAAAAGGCTGGACTCAAAATAAAGATTAATATGGTTGTTAAAAAAGGTCTCAATGATTCTGAAATCATTCCAATGGCTGACTTTTGTTTGAAGAATGGCTTAGAGCTCCGCTTTATTGAGTATATGGATGTGGGTTCATCAAATGGCTGGAAAATGGATGATGTTATCACCAAAAAGCAAATTTATGAAATTCTAAAAGAGCATTATCAATTAGAGTCTCTTGACCCCGCCTATTTTGGCGAAGTAGCTAAATTATATAATTATCAGAACACAGATGTTAATGTTGGATTTATCACTTCTGTATCAGAATCCTTCTGCGGCAGCTGTACACGGTCTCGACTTTCTGCAAATGGACAAATTTTCACTTGTTTATTTAATGGAAATGGACATGATATTAGAAATTTTATTAGAAACGGTGCAACAGATGAACAATTGCGCAATAGGATTACGACGATCTGGAATGGTCGTAATGACAGATATTCAGACGAACGTACAGAAGAAACCGCAAAGAACCGTAAAAAAATTGAAATGTCTTATATAGGCGGCTAACCTCTCTTTCTTGGAAAGAGAGGTTTTTTTACAAAGAAAAAGAGGCAAGCCTTGCTCGCCTCATTAGGTAGCTAAATAATATATCTAGGGAACAATATATTATTTTCTAAATGTACATGCATAAAGGTCAGTCCTTCAAGTTCTTCTAAGCGCTTGTAAACTAATGTGTATGTTCCGCAAGCATCGACTGGAAGCGCATAGTCTGATGTAATGGCACGAATCTGTCTTAGAATTTCGCCTGCATGGTCATGCTCCCTTTCAAGTTCCACAATCATATTAATAGCTTCTTCACGATTTTCAACCGTACCATCCGCCAGTTGTTTGATTAACGGAAATACAATTGCTTCCTCTTTAGCCATATGTTCCATTAATTCCTTTTTGAATTCATAAAATAATTCATTCACCTTTATCAGCTCTGGGTGACTGTCGCCATGTACACGAGAAACCTTGGTCACATAAGGGCTTAGCAGTGCTAATTCTTCTTCGGATGTACGGTGGTAATGATTGATAACATGGTCAATAATTGTATTGGAGTCTGAATTAGTCCAAACATCTAGGTTAGTTTCAAGAGAGCTATATTTTTCAAAGACTGCTTTTAATTCATTTAATAATTCTTCTTCATTTAATCCATTTGCGGCAATTGCTTGTGATAATGGGATATTGCCTCCGCAGCAAAAGTCGATGCGAAATTTCTTGAAAACATCGCTCGTTTTTGGCAGTTCATTTACGATATCTTTAACTAATGTATTTGTAGAAAAAGGGAATGTAATCATATTTTCCTCCTAATAATTTGTTTGTTGGTTTTTATTTCTAATCTAAGGATAAGGCATTCCTTTAGAAAAATAGGTGACCTGAATCACACATTCAATCGTATTTAATAATTTTTTGTAATTTAGTGTGATGTTTGCTATATAAGTAACTTTTCGATAGGCTTATAATGAATAGGATAAAGAATTTACTTTTATTTTGATTTGTTTCCTGCAGGAGTGATGGAGTTGTTAGAAAGAAGAAAACCAATCCCCATTGGGGATGCTGTTGAAAAAATAATGGAATATCAATTAAAAGGTACGACTGAATATGTATCAATCAATGAAAGCTATGGACGTTTTTTATCGGAAGACTTAATCGCAACAAGTGATGTTCCTCATTTTGATCGTGCACCTTATGATGGTTTTGCAGTCAGATCGATAGATACTAAAGAAGCTTCAATCAATCATCCAATCGAATTTAAAGTTGTCGACCATCTTGGTGCAGGTATGACGTCTTCTAAGATCATTAAAGAATACGAAGCAGTTAGAATTATGACTGGGGCGATGATGCCAGAAGGCACTGATGCAGTTGTCATGTTTGAAGTTGCAAAGGATTATGACAAAAACGGAACACCATATATGTCTATAAAACGAAGTTTTAATAAAGGGGATAATGTATCCTTCCGAGGAGAAGATGCTAAAGAAGGGGAAGTGCTCGTAAAAAAGGGCACATTCATAAACCCGGGTATCCAAGCAATGCTTGCGACCTTTGGCTACAACCAAGTTCCGGCTGCAAAAAAACCAATTATTGGGTTGTTTGCAACGGGAACGGAATTGTTAGAAGTTGACGAGGAATTGGTACCAGGGAAAATTCGAAATAGTAATTCACATATGATCGCTGCGCAAATTCAAAGAACCGGAGCAATTGTCCACTATTATGGTAAGCTTCCTGATGTTTTTGATACTTGTTATATTGCGGTAAAAGATGCACTAGAAAAAGTTGATATACTTATTACAACAGGCGGCGTGTCGGTTGGCGATTTTGACTATCTCCCTGCAATTTATGAAAAGCTAGGTGCAGAGGTATTATTTAATAAAGTGGCAATGAGGCCTGGAAGTGTAACAACAGTAGCTCAATTAGAAGGGAAACTGCTGTTTGGTTTATCAGGAAATCCTTCTGCCTGTTACGTTGGTTTTGAGTTGTTTGCTCGACCAATTATCCGCACCATGCTGTTTTCTACTAGACCACATCTTAGAAAAGAAAAAGCAGTTCTAGAGGTTGATTTTCCAAAAGCTAACCCTTTTACTCGATTTGTCCGCAGTGCATTTTCTATAAATCATGGCAGATTAAGTGCAACACCGAGCGGATTAGATAAGTCTAATATTATTATGAGCCTTTCAGGAGCCAATTCGCTGATGATTCTTCCAGGAGGAACTAGAAGCTTTAAAGCTGGGGATGAGGTAGACATCCTGCTGCTTGAAGACCAAGATGGCAGTGAATGGCCTTGGTGAAACCTATTATCTTTCAAGTGGCGGGTTATCAGAATAGCGGTAAAACCACTTTTATATTGAAACTCATCGAGGCATTAAAAAATGAGGGTCTAAAAACGGTTACAATTAAGCATCATGGACATGGCGGAAGGCCGGATGTTATTCCTCAAAAGGACTCATCCCGGCATCTAGAAGCAGGGGCATTAGCTGCTCTAGTTGAAGGGGATGGGAGACTAGTCCTCCAAGCTGATGAATCCTTTTTAACATTTGATGAACAAATTAGACTCATGAATTTTTTTCAACCGGATATTATATTAATTGAAGGACACAAACAGAAACCCTATCCCAAATTACTCATTCTCAGAAATGAACATGACCTTACACTCCTTTCCCATATAACAAACATTAAGGCAGTTATTGTCTGGAATATGGCTTTAATGGATATGGTTCGGGCACACGCAGTGGTTCCAATCTTTCATATTCATGAAGAAATGGCAGTTACTCAGATTTCAAAAGAACTAACCATGCTTGTTCATCAGTTGGATGAAAAAAGCTAAATATGGTTATAATTCTGATGCTAAAAATAAAAAAATCGGTCATATGACCGATTTTTATTTTAGTCTATTTTACAAATTTCTGGAGAACAGTCCTCACAATCAATTTCATTCTTAAGATAATTCAAATCATGAATGGTAATAGAACCTTTATCAATCGAAATGATACCTGATTTTCTTAAATCACTCAACAGCCGATTGACCACTTCCCGTGATGTACCACAGAAATTAGCCAATTCTTGATTGGTTAAAGGCAGGTCTATCAAGATTCCTTGATTTGTTTTTATGCCGTAACTATTAGTAATCCGAATAAGCGTTGAATACAATGCACCTTTTTTACCATGCAGGACAAGGTCTCTAAATCTTGTTTGTGTTTTCCGATATTGCTGACTCATCCATTTCATAAATTCAAGTGAGAGATCGTTGTTTTTTGCAAGCTTCTCCTCCAGCACATCCTTCAAAATAACGGCTACTTCACCGCTTTCAGCAACACGTGCACTTAATAAATACTTCGGTGCTGGAGAAAATAAATCGAGTTCACCAATAAAATCTCCTCTTGAACACATTCTAAGTGTTAGTTCGCGTCCATCTGGGATAATTTTACTGATTTGAATAATCCCGCTTTGGACAATATATAATTCACTTGCAGCAGAACCTTCCTGGAACAGAAAAGTGCCTTTTTCAATTTTTTTCAGATGGTGAACCGTATTAAACAGCTGTGTTAACTTTACAGGTATTTCTTTAATTGACTGCATAAGAATAACCACCTTTAAAGGGGCGAACTAAAGTCGCTAATTTGCTTTCCTAAATAAATGACAGTCAAGTTTTCATTTACTAGATAATACTATAATTATATTGTTAACAAAGCTTATATATCAATAATTGTGGGATAAGTTCATACAATCGTCAAAATTATTCATGAGTATGAGTGTTGCTGTATTACATAATAATTCCTTAAATGACCCTTAGATTAATGGAAATAATAAAAATGTACATGAAAAGGAGGGACAACAATGGGTCAAAATCGTCAGTTTAAATCAGGCCAAAGAGCACCAAATAATGGTGTCTATATAGAAGTTGGGGATACAGGTTCAAATGTCAATAATCCTAAGAAAATAAAACTTAAAGCAGGAGACAGATTTCCTGAAACGTCAAATGATGAACGCATTTGGACATACCAGCGAAAGCCTTAAAATTATTTGAAAAAAGTCATCCCCAGCGGATGGCTTTTATTTTATATTTGATTACATATTCGTATATAATAAATTTATAAAGGTCAGAAATGGTCAAAGGAGTGAATTTGATGGATTTAAATCGTATGACAGATAGGCTGCAAAAGGGAATTCTCGATGCCCAGTCCTTAGCTATAAAAAACAGCCATCAAGAGGTAGATGAACTTCATTTATTCTTAACACTTCTTCAGCAAGAGGATAGTTTATTAAAAGCCATTCTAGAAAAAGCAGATATCCAAATAGAAAGAGTAGAAAAAGCATTACAAAATGCACTTAATAAAAAACCCCAGGTTACTGGAAGTGGCGTAGAGCATGGAAAGCTTTACATTACTTCCAAACTGCAGCGACTTTTTGTGAGTGCAGAGGAATTCGCCTCTAAGTTTTCTGATGACTTTATTTCTATTGAACATATTCTATTGGCAGCATGCTGCGATAAGAATTCCGAAATGGAGAAAATTATTAAATCAAATGGAAAAACGGCGGAATACATCCTTTCCGCAATCAAGGAAATTAGGGGGAACCAAAGAGTGACATCACAAAATCCTGAAGCTGTTTACGATGCGCTTAATAAATATGGAAGAGACCTTGTCGCTGAAGTAAAGGCAGGCAAACTTGACCCAGTGATTGGCAGAGACACAGAAATACGTCATGTGATTCGAATATTATCAAGAAAAACAAAGAATAATCCTGTTTTGATTGGAGAGCCGGGAGTAGGAAAAACTGCGATTGTTGAGGGGCTCGCACAGCGAATTGTCAGAAAAGACGTTCCAGAGGGATTAAAGGATAAGACCATTTTTTCATTAGATATGAGTGCACTTATTGCAGGAGCAAAATTTAGAGGTGAGTTTGAGGAAAGACTAAAAGCCGTTTTAAATGAGGTAAAGAAAAGCGAAGGACAAATTTTGTTATTTATCGATGAACTTCACACCATCGTCGGTGCAGGGAAAACGGATGGTGCTATGGATGCCGGCAACATGTTAAAACCGATGCTCGCGCGTGGTGAGCTTCATTGTATTGGGGCAACCACCCTTGATGAACATCGAAAATATATAGAAAAAGATCCTGCATTAGAACGCAGATTTCAACAGGTACTTGTTCAAGAGCCGAATGTAGAGGACACCATTTCCATTTTAAGAGGTTTAAAAGAAAGATTCGAGGTTCACCATGGTGTCAAAATCCACGATCATGCTCTCGTGGCAGCTGCTTCACTATCAGATAGATATATAACCGACCGTTTTCTTCCGGATAAGGCGATTGATCTAGTGGATGAGGCATGTGCATTAATCAGGACTGAAATAGATTCGATGCCAACAGAATTAGATGAAGTGACGAGAAGAGTTATGCAGTTGGAAATTGAAGAAGCAGCCTTAAGGAAAGAGCAGGATGACGCTAGCAAAAAAAGGCTTGAGTCACTTTTAAAGGAGCTCGCTGAATTAAAAGACCAAGCAAACAGTATGAAGGCCAGGTGGCTTCAGGAGAAACAAGGTATACAAAAATTACAGGAGAAAAGGGAACAACTTGAAAAACTAAGAAGAGAACTACAGCAGGCTGAAGACAAATATGATTTAAACACTGCTGCTGAACTTCGTCACGGCCGGATTCCTTTAGCAGAAAGAGAATTGTTAGAACTTGAAAGAGAAACATCAAAAAATGAACGGCTGCTTCGCGAGGAAGTTACCGGAGAAGAGATATCGAATATCGTATCAAGATGGACAGGAATCCCGCTTTCGAAATTGGTCGAAGGTGAGAGAGAAAAACTACTTCGTTTAGAATCCTTATTGCATGAAAGAGTAGTTGGACAAAATGAAGCGGTACAGTTGGTTTCGGATGCCGTTTTACGGGCACGTGCCGGTATAAAGGACCCAAACAGGCCGATAGGGTCATTTCTTTTCTTAGGTCCAACAGGTGTTGGAAAGACAGAACTTGCTAAAGCACTGGCTGAAGCTCTGTTTGATAGCGAAGAGCAGATAATTCGTATAGATATGTCTGAGTACATGGAAAAACATGCTGTCTCAAGGCTTATCGGAGCACCTCCTGGCTATGTGGGCTATGAAGAGGGTGGGCAGTTAACTGAAGCGGTGAGAAGGAGACCTTATTCCGTTATCCTCATGGATGAAATTGAAAAGGCTCACCCGGAGGTATTTAACATTCTCCTGCAGGCATTGGATGACGGAAGAATTACTGATTCTCAAGGAAGAACAGTGGATTTTAAAAATACCGTTATTATCATGACATCCAATATTGGATCTCATTTTCTACTGGAACGAAATGAAAATGAAGTTGAAATTTCAGAAACAACGAGGGAAAAGGTTCTTGCCCAATTAAAAAGTCACTTTCGGCCAGAATTTTTAAATAGGGTGGATGAAACCATTCTATTTAAACCATTATCGTTAACGGAAATAAAAGAAATTGTTGTTAAAATGTTGAAGGGGCTAGAGACCAGGTTAAAAGAACAAGATATTGAGATAATGATTTCTGACAGTGCCAAAGAGTTCATTGCTGTGAATGGCTTTGATCCGATATATGGAGCAAGACCATTAAAGCGTTTTATACAAAGGAATATCGAAACAAAACTGGCAAGAGCTATTATTGCCGGGAAGGTTCTAGATCATTCGGTGGTAAGTGTCACGATTGAGAATGGGGAAGTTACGATATCTATTGATTAAGATAATAAAAAAGGTCATCCGAAAATATGGATGACCTTTTTAAACGAATTAATGTTTTTCCACAGGATCGTTTGGAAGTACAGCTGTTGCAATAACGATTAAAATGAAAACACCAATAGAAATAATGGCTCCTGACTTGAAATCAAAGACTCCACCTTCTGTCATTGAACTAACTACATATGAAAGCATTTGCACTAAAACAAACGCCCAGAAAAAAGTCCAAAAATATCGCACTATCTTTCACCTCTACCCTATTTATCATCTTTAATAATATTACCATATGATTTTCAAATAATAAACGCAAAAATTGACATTGACCCATTAGCGTGAAATTTTAGATAAAAATTCAGAGTGTATCCGTTCAGCTAGGCTATATTCCCTTTCAACTTATGTGAAATCACATACAATATTTTGAGGAAATATGTAAAAGGAGATTTAGCGATGGAGAACCGGAATTTTCAGATGGATACCCAGTGGAATGTCATCCATTATCCTGAAAAGCCCACAGGTTTTGGAGTTCTAATCATTGGAGATGAAAGACATTTTGTTGACGAAAGTAAATGCTTTTGGACTCAAAATGAAGGAAAGCTGGCCATTATCAACCAATTGAGAGAATCAGGATATACTATTTTTTCCTCAAATTTGTATGGGCGTAACTGGGGAAGTGATCAAGCAGTAGACCTAGCACAAAGGCTGTATCAACAAGTTATTCGAAGTGAAATCCTTAATAATAAAGTCCATCTAATAGCAGAGGGGATGGGCGCACTTGTTGCAGTGAGATTAATGGAAAAGATGAAGGGGCAATTAAGATCAGTAGTTTTATTAAATCCGATCCTTTCCTTGAAAAAACATATTGAACTTGAAAAGGAACATAAGTTTTTTTATAAAAAATTAATTCGGGAATTAACTGCTGCCTATAAGAAGGATCCTTTGTTGCTTGTGAAGGAAATAGAAAGCATGGATGATGAAGTGAATTTAGAATCTGATGTGCCGATAAAGATTATTCATGTGATGGCGAGTGGGAAATCATATAATCAATCAAAACAGTTACAACAATTACTTGCTAATACAGATATTAGCCCAACTTATATAGTCCCTGAAAAAAAGCAGCAGCTTGGCACTATGATGAAAAAGTTTTTCAATCAGTATGAGAAAGTGCTGTGATACTTCCTCCCCTAATAAGAAATATTTCTGAATGAAGCCGCATAGGATTCATTAATGAAGTTCGGGGAGGCAGGAATAGGAATGGACAAGGTCGTAATGGCTGGGGTATTTGACTTTGTGAATTTTCACGTATGCAAAGCATTACTGGATAAAGGAATAGAAGTCACGGGAGTACAAATTGATAACGAAGAAGATCATGAAATTCTGGTTGAGAAAAGATTAGAAATTGGACGAAATGCTAACTTTACTGAGGTTTCATTAGAGGAAATACTAAATAATTCATTAGAACATGACACAATTATACTCTCGGCTTATGATTTATTTATGAGATATAAGGAAGATTACTTACTAGAAAATGGAAAGATTAACAACTTAATGAGTTTGAATAATTGGGGGGGTCAATTGGTTATTTTGGCCCCAAGTCAAATGTTAACACATGATTTTGATACAAAGGCTGAAATCGTAATCGATGATTTTATTGTAAGAACTACAGCTCAAAAAAAGGATTTCCATGTACTCTTTTTGCCAACTATATATGGAATATGGCAGCCAGAAACCTTTATATTTCAAAACTCTATTTTGACTGAAATGAATCGGGGGAAACCTTTTAGAGGATTGCGGGAAGAAACAAGTGACGCTATCTATGTTGAGGATGCAGTACATTCTATATTAGAGATTGTTGAAAAAAGGCCGCCTGGGCGATACTTACTAGAAAGTGAAAAAAGGAATCAATGGAAACTTTGTGCTTCGTTCCTGCATATCAATGAAACCAGTTCGAATGAAAGAAAAACGGAAAAGATTGAAGATGATATTACCATATATACAGTTAAAAACACCACTTCTATTGCAGATGGCTTGACTAAACAAATTGTTCATGCAAAGCGTATAAATAGTTGAAAAACAAAAAGCTGCCATTATTATGGCAGCCTATTTTTTTTTCAAAAAACCTTGGACAAATGGATATACCATTTGGAATAAGGGTTTTAAATTTTCGGAGGATTCCTTTATCTTACTAATATTATCAATGATTGATTCAATATCTAGTGAAGATGGATTCGATTCAGGAACACTATGGCGGGTGCCTCTGTAATTATCTCTTTTACCACCAAACATCATTCTTGAAAAGCGGTCTTCCCGTTGACTTTCTTTTCCCATATATATAAGCCCTCCTTGTTATAATCACTCTCTTTTTAGATTATGAAGATGATTGCCAATATGTATGGTCATATGCGGGGGCTGTGGATTTAATGGTTGCTTAAATACACTTTTATTTGATAAAATTAGTACCAAGTCATAATAATTGATAATAATTAAAGATGAATATATAAGGAGATGATTCCTTGAACGCTGGAATTGTTGGAATTGGCAGGTATTTACCAGAAAAAATAGTAACTAATGCAGATTTAGAAAAAATTATGGATACATCAGATGAATGGATTCGAACTCGAACAGGCATTGAAGAACGTCGTATTGCGGACGATTCTATCAATACTTCTGATATGGGGTTTGCAGCTGCTCAAAAAGCAATTGAGGATGCAGGAATTACTCCTCTGGATATTGATTTAATTTTGGTGGCTACTGTTACACCAGATCAACCATTCCCTTCCGTAGCCTGTATGCTTCAAGAACGCTTAGGTGCAAAAAAAGCGGCTGCGATGGACGTTAGTGCAGCTTGTGCAGGTTTTATGTACGGTATCGTTACCGGAAAGCAATTTGTTGAAGCTGGAGTATATAAGCATGTTTTGGTGGTGGGAGTTGAAAAACTTTCTAAAATTACTGACTGGAATGATCGAAATACTGCAGTCTTATTTGGAGACGGCGCCGGGGCTGTGATAGTTGGTGAAGTTTCTGAAGGCAGAGGAATTCTTTCCTTTGAATTAGGTGCGGATGGTACGGGTGCAAAGCATTTATACCAAGATGAGTATATTATCATGAATGGGCGGGAAGTCTTTAAGTTTGCAGTCCGCCAGATGGGTGAAAGCTGCATTAATGTGCTAGAAAAGGCTGGACTCACAAAAGAGGATGTAGATTTTCTTATTCCTCATCAAGCCAATATCCGAATAATGGAGGCTTCTAGGCAGAGGCTTGAGCTTCCAGTTGAGAAAATGTCTAAAACGGTTCATAAATATGGGAATACCTCAGCTGCGTCAATACCAATTTCTATTGTTGAGGAAATTGAGGCTGGAAAAATTAAGGAAGATGATCTTATTGTTATGGTTGGTTTTGGCGGTGGTTTAACTTGGGGTGCCATAGCGATTAGATGGGGAAAATAAAGGGAAATATACAAAGTAGTGTAGTAAAGGAGATGTCTCAATGGAAAAGCGCAGGGTTGTAGTTACAGGTTTAGGAGCGGTTACTCCGCTTGGAAACGATGTTGAAACAACATGGAAAGGGATTATTGAAGGGAAATCTGGCATTGGACCATTAACAAGAGTGAATGCTGATGAGTATCCTGCTAAGGTTGCTGCCCAGATTAATGACTTTAATCCAGAAACCTTTATGGATAGAAAAGACGCTAGAAAAATGGATCGTTTTACTCAATATGCGGTTGCATCAGCAATGATGGCTGTTGAAGATGCAAAACTAACGATCAATGAGGAAAATGCCCATCGAGTCGGAGTTTGGATTGGTTCGGGTATTGGGGGCATGGAAACGTTTGAAGACCAATATGAAATTTTCCAAAAAAGAGGTTACCGCAGAGTAAGTCCATTCTTTGTACCAATGCTGATTCCTGATATGGCAACTGGACAAGTTTCCATTACACTTGGTGCAAAAGGATTCAATTCATGTACAGTAACAGCATGTGCCACCGGTACAAACTCAATTGGTGATGCCTTTAAAGTAATTCAGCGTGGTGATGCGGATGCCATGATTACAGGTGGAGCAGAAGCGCCGATTACTAAAATGTCTGTAGCTGGCTTCTGTGCAAATACAGCACTTTCCACAAATCCGGACCCGATAACTGCAAGCAGACCATTTGATAAAAATCGTGATGGATTTGTCATTGGTGAAGGAGCTGGTATCGTGGTTCTTGAAGAGTTAGAACATGCATTAGCACGCGGTGCAAATATTTATGCTGAAATTGTTGGCTATGGTGCAACAGGTGACGCTTATCATATTACAGCACCAGCACCAGGTGGTGAAGGCGGAGCACGTGCGATGAAAATGGCCATTAACGACGGTGGACTTAAACCAGAGGATATCGACTATGTAAATGCGCATGGAACTAGTACAGAGTATAATGATAAATTCGAAACACTTGCAGTGAAAGAAGTATTTGGTGAGCATGCGTATAAGTTAGCCATGAGCTCAACCAAATCAATGACTGGACATCTACTTGGTGCAGCAGGTGGTATTGAAGCTATCTTTAGCGTCCTTGCAATAAGAGATAGTATACTTCCGCCAACCATTAACTATGAAACACCAGACCCAGAATGTGATTTGGATTATGTTCCAAATAAAGCAAGACAAAAAGAAATTAAAGCCGCTATGAGTAATTCATTAGGATTTGGCGGCCACAATGCAACTATAGTTTTCAAAAAATACGAGGTATAAAATAGCTTGACCAGGAAAAATCCTGGTCAGCTTTTTTATTTTACTAAGGTATGACCAACACCTGAACCTCTCTTCATATCATTCATAATATGTAAAATAATGAAACAGTATGGAGTGAGGAAATGGGCATCATTCGAACAGATAAGTGGCTGGAGGAGGAGTTTGATCGTCCAACAAAAATATGTGAAAAGCTGCTCCCTGCTTTCAATGGCTTAAATGCTTCAAAAATTTATCATCAGTTAATTGACTTTGGAATGTATCGGCCATCTAGAATGACCAAAGAAATTTTCACTTCGCTAAAAGAAAATAACTTTTGGGAAGAATTGGAAAATATTTTCCTGGATTATAAACAAAAATGGGGCGGGCCGGATATTCCCATCTACCTGTTTCCTATTGGTCAGGATAGAAGCCTTTTTTCCAGGCAAACAGAAAAAGTTAAAGGTGGGGTATCCTATCCAGATAAAATGTTTTTATTTCTATCAAACCGTATTTCTTCTAGAGAGCTAGAGGCTCTTTTTGTACATGAATACCATCATATTTGCAGATTAAATAAACAATCTAAAAAATTCGAAGAGTATACCTTGCTGGATTCCATTATTATTGAAGGACTTGCAGAGTACTCGGTTTTAGTTCATTGTGGGAGAAATTATTTAGCTGATTGGTGTACACTGTATACAGACATCGAGCTAGAAAAATGGTGGGAAACTTATTTGCAGGGCAACTTGGATTTAAAGAAAAGTTCACGTAAACATGATGATTTATTATTTGGAGAAGGCAGATTCCCTAAATTACTAGGGTATGCAGCTGGTTTTAAAATTGTTGAAGATTATTATAAAGTTAATCCATACTCTACAAAAATGTCCTTTACTCTGCCAGCAAAGAAATATATTAACGCTAAAGAGGGCCAGCCAAAAAAAAGCCGAAAAAAATAGGCTTTTTTTTTATACATTCCATATAAGGAATAAATTAACTTATGTCTGCCCATACTGATTGACAAACAGTTTCTTGAAGTGAGGGGTTGTACAATGTTGTATCTTCATGATGTTTGGGTAAATTGGTTTGAAGGTGAAGAAAACGGATATAATGTGTGCCACTTTCATGAATGGCGCAAAGATGACGGTGTTGAGCTGTTAGACCAAGCTCCTTTGTTAAAAGTTGAACCGATTCTCTTTAATTATATTGAGAACGATCTCTCAGAGTTACCTCAACAGCTTCTAGATGATATTTTTCAAAAGGCTTACTTAAGAAAAAACCATGAAAGGGTTCAACTTGAATACTGCTTTGTGGTAACAGATGGTGTGGGGATATTAGCCGTTGATACAATTGGCTATTCAATACCAATTAGAAAGAGCAGATTAATTCCAAGGCAGGAGCAGTTAGTATATGAAATGATTGCGTCCCACGAAGCAAAACAATACCATTTTCAAAGGGGTGCTGTGGATAAGGATTTTCATATATTATCACCTGAGCCTGAATTGATGACAGGACTTACAAGAAAAGAGCGTCAGCTCAAGCAGCTATTATTTATGGCACTAGATCAATTACATACATCAAAGAATGAAGCAGAAGTTCGTTATTGGTTTACTGAATGGTGTCCTGAACGATATTCAAAGATTCAGGAATTGAATTTTGAAAGTGCTTGGCAGCAGTTATTTGAGGAAACAAAATACGGCTGGTCAAAACGTCATGAGACATTTTGTGAAAATCTAATAAAAGGTCAGCCATTTTTTGAAAAGCTTTGGGAAATGGAACATGGACCAAAAGTAAATTAAAAACACGGCCGCGAAAGTCGCGGCCGTGCATTTTTTATCTTCTTTTTCTTCCTAGACCCATTGCATTTTCCATTTTCTTCAGTGTTTTAGCGGCAACCTGGTTTGCCTTTTGGGCACCTTCGTCTAAAATCCGATCGAGTTCGCTTGATTCCATTAAGTGGTTATATCTGTCTTGAATGGGTTTAAATACATTTACGACTACATCAGCTAAATCACCTTTGAAATCTCCATAGCCTTTGCCTTGATACATTTCTTCAAGCTCTGGGATACTCTTATTGCCAAGTATCGAATATATAGAAAGTAAATTAGATATACCGGGCTTATTTTCTTTATCAAATTTAACAATACCCTCTGAGTCTGTTACAGCACTTTTTATCTTCTTTTCAATTTGTTTAGGTTCATCTAAAGGTGTGATAAAAGCTTTTTTATTTGGATCCGATTTGCTCATTTTTCTGGTTGGCTCTTGCAATGACATAATCCTTGCACCAACTTCAGGAAGACGTATATCTGGAATGGTTAATATCTCTCCGTATTTTTTATTGAATCTTTCAGCAAGGTCGCGCGTTAATTCCATGTGCTGCTTTTGGTCATCTCCAACAGGTACTAGGTCTGTATTGTATAAGAGAATATCAGCCGCCATTAATGGAGGGTAGGTTAGTAAACTTGCTGAAACCGCATCCTTACCAGCAGATTTATCTTTGAATTGAGTCATTCTCTCCAATTCGCCGATATATGAAATACATTGCATCATCCAGCCTGCCTGCGCATGTGCTGGAACCTCTGACTGAATAAATAAGGTTGCTTTCTCCGGATCAATTCCAACAGCGAGGTAGAGTGCTGCCAGACTGCGGATATTTTTTCTGAGCTCCAAACGATCCTGTGGCACAGTGATCGCATGTTGGTCAACAATGCAAAAATAGCAGTTATAATCATTTTGCAATTCCACAAATTGCATCATAGCTCCAATATAATTTCCAATTGTAATCGTACCACTTGGCTGAATTCCTGAAAAAATTGTTTTCATGACCGATATTCCTCCTAAAAAATATATATATAAATAAAAAAAACCATTCGTCCCACAACGATAGGGACGAATGGTTCGCGGTACCACCCTAAATTACTCCGAAGAGTCACTCAATTCCAGACCAATCCTAATTGATTGTCTAGTACCCTTTTAACGCAAGGAAAACGTCTTATCCTACTATTGGTTCGGAAAAGAAGCTCAAAAGTCCATTCGGTATTTTTCCGTGTTTGTTTCCACCACCCACAAACTCTCTGAATCGGTTAAAAATACGTACTACTCTTTATCATCGCTAAAACACATAATTTATTTATATCTATTATAAATAAATCTATATTGGTAATCAAGTCGGTTAAGAGTTACTTCTTATTCCCGCCGACGCTTTTCCAGCGTGTTTGGAATCTCGCACTTTGTTCAACGAATTCAGAGCGTTTCTTTCCGCCAAAGACCTTTTCGCCGAAACCATTTGTCAATACACCCATTAGGGCAGTAATACCAATAATAAGAATTGCAACCATTGATAAATCAGCTATGTATCCAGCCATCCAAATTACCTCCATTTTTACAAATCATCAATGAATCATTAACAGTTGTATTGTAAAACCCCTCATATTCATTTTAAAAGAACTTGAGTATTATTAAAAGAGGTAAAAGAATAAAAAACAATATCGTTTCTAAATGAATGAATGCGTTTTCAATCTGCGGAATTTAATTGAGAAAATAATGATTGTTACTTGATTTACTTTGCTATGAGTAAACCTACAAAAAATATAGATTTCAAACGAATAATATATAAGGTTTATTCATCAATAAAGTCATTAAGAAAACCTTATGTAATAATGAAACCTTTTCACGATATATTCGTCTAATATATTGGAAGTAACAATAAACGGTTCGTATTGGACATTCAATAAATTTTAAAAAAAGAATACCTTTTTTAGAGACAGTGGTGTATAATTAATGATATAAATTACTTATTTATAATAATTTTAATTTAAGGACCAGATGGATTTACAATAGATTTGGATTGTAATAAAAAGAGGAGTGTGGAGACGAATGGTAACATTATACACTTCACCAAGTTGTACATCATGCCGGAAAGCAAAATCATGGTTAGAAGAACATGAAATTCCATATACTGAACGAAATATTTTTTCTGAGCCATTGTCAATTGAAGAAATTAAAGAAATTCTTCGCATGACAGAAGACGGTACAGATGAAATTATTTCTACACGATCTAAGACTTTTCAAAAATTAGATGTAAACCTAGATACAATGCCATTGCAAGATTTATTTGAATTAATTAAAGCTAACCCTGGACTTTTACGTCGCCCTATTATTATTGATGAAAAGCGTTTGCAGGTTGGCTATAATGAAGATGAAATAAGACGGTTCCTGCCGAGGAGAGTTCGTACTTTCCAATTAAGGGAAGCCCAGCGTATGGTTAATTAAAAATAAATGCAGAAGCCTTCATTACGAAGGCTTTTTTTCTACCTTTATGCCATTTAGTTTGAGATTTATATGTCATTTTGTTACAATATAAGGAATATCTAATTAATAGGCAAATGAATGGTTTTTGCAATTAAGGGTAATTTTATTTCCCAAAATAAAACTTTTGTCATAAAATGAAAGTACAAGGATTACAGACTTTTTTTACAACACAATAATAAATCCTTTTACTTGGGAAATTGCTAAAAAGCATTGTCTGCTGGGGGTATTTTGTCCCTTCAATATGGAAACGGAAGGGAGAGGTAAAGATGGAAATCGAACGAATTAATGAGAATACAGTAAAGTTTTACATCTCTTATGGTGATATAGAGGAACGAGGCTTTGATCGCGAAGAAATTTGGTACAATCGGGAGCGCAGTGAAGAACTCTTTTGGGAAATGATGGACGAAGTTCATCAAGAGGAAGAGTTTGTAGTGGAAGGACCTCTTTGGATTCAAGTGCAAGCGTTAGAAAAAGGGCTTGAAATTCTTGTAACGAAGGCACAGGTATCTAAGGATGGACAAAAGTTTGAGCTTCCAATTCCAAATGAAAAATTAAAGGATTTGCCTGGGGATGGAAATATTGAAGATATCTTAGACCAGCATTTCAATTCCGGACAACGCGATGATGATGACATTTTACTTGAGGAAGAGTCTTTAGAGTTTTTAATTGCTTTCAAAGATTTTGAAGACGTTATTATGTTGTCAAATCGAGGCGGATTGGATGATTTAATCACTGTATTGTACAACTTTGATAATAAGTATTATTTATATACTGAGTTTCCTGAAGATTTGTTTGAAGAGGACGAAATAGATGATATCCTAAGTATCCTGTTAGAATACGGTTATGAAACACAGTTAACCATCCATCGTATTCAGGAATATGGTAAAGAGATTATAGCTAACAATGTATTCGCTGAAATTAGAAAACATTTTAAATAAACGTACCGATTTCTACTATTGAAATCGGTATTTTTTACATTGGATTTAGTATTATTGGCGGTGATGAAACTGAAAAACACAGTAAGGGTCGTTCTGTTTATACTTGGTTTATCCGTACTTTTGTTTTTCTTTAAACAATATTTAGATGGGGGAATATTTGGTTTTCTCAGCCTCCTAATTTCGTTGTCAGTTATTTTTATCGCATTTGTGATTTTCTTAGAAAATCGGCATCCAACTCAAACCATTACTTGGCTGGTTGTATTAGGAAGCTTTCCTTTAGTTGGTTTTTTCTTTTATTTATTATTCGGGAGGAATTATCGAAAAGAAAGAATGTACCGGAAGAAATATTTTCTCGATAAACAGACTTTCTTAAATGTGGAGGGTGAAAATGACCCTCGAAGTGAAGAAAAACTAAGTTTAATGGGAGAGCACCAAGCAAGGCTATTTTCACTGGCACAAAAGTTAGGGAATAGCCCTATCTCTTTTGATACTTCCACAAAGGTATTAACCAATGGGGAGGAGACATTCCGGCATATACTTGAACAATTGAATAGAGCTAGACATCATATTCATATGGAGTATTATATTGTCCGTGATGATGGTATTGGGCAAGAGATTAAAGATATCTTAATTGAGAAAGCAGCCCAAGGGGTAAAGGTTCGATTCCTCTATGACGCAGTTGGGTCT
The DNA here is from genome assembly GCF_046591715.1 of Neobacillus niacini. Lineage (GTDB taxonomy): Bacteria > Bacillota > Bacilli > Bacillales > Cytobacillaceae > Neobacillus > Neobacillus niacini_L. The sequence goes on from NZ_JAWVNQ010000001.1 coordinate 203,646, forward strand.
TGGAAATTATCCAAGAAATATATAAGTGAATTAAAAAGTGCAGGGATAGAAACAATTTGTTTCGGTCCTGTTAAACTGCCTTTTTTAAACAATAAATTTAACTTCAGAAATCATCGGAAAATAATTGTCATTGATGGAATGATTGGATTTGTGGGCGGGCTGAATATCGGTGATGAATACCTTGGCAGGAATCAGACCTATGGCTTTTGGCGTGACACTCATTTAATGTTAAGAGGGGAAGCCGTTCGATCGCTGCAGTTAATCTTTTTACAAGATTGGTATTACATGACCAACCATAGTTTTTTAACAGCAGAGTATTTGTCTCCGCAAATTGATGAGAAAAACCATGGAGGAGTGCAATTAATTGCAGGCGGCCCGGATAACGAATGGAGTGTTATTAAAAATATATTTTTCTCCATGATAACCTCAGCAAAAGAATCTGTTTGGATTGCTTCTCCATACTTTATTCCGGATGAAGATATTTTTTCTGCTATAAAAGTAGCTGCACTTAGTGGAATCGATGTAAGATTACTTGTACCAAATCGGCCGGACAAACGTATTGTCTTTCATGCTTCTCGTTCTTATTTTCCAGAGCTTTTGGAAGCAGGTGTCAAGGTATACGAATATCAACGCGGGTTTATGCATAGTAAAATCGTCATAGTTGATCATGAACTTGCATCGATAGGTACATCTAATATGGATATGCGCAGTTTTCATTTAAATTTTGAGGTTAATGCGTTTTTATTTCGGACGAAAAGTACCCAAAAGCTCGTAGCAGAATACATCAATGATTTAGAATATGCAAAGGAGCTGGAATTAACCTCATTTAACAAAAGGCATATCGGCCTGAGGTTAATAGAATCAACAGCAAGGTTATTATCACCGCTTCTTTAAGTTCACAAGCTCGTCAAAACTGACGAGTTTCTTTTTTATTTTAAAAGGATTTATTGAGAACTAACACGAATGTAAGAAGCAAAAGGAGGTTGAAAACAATTTGTTGACGGCTAAAACGAGATTAGGAAAAATAATCAGCTTAGGTAATAATTATAAGAAAGAAAATCTTTTGGTACTTCGGGACACGGAGAAGTTTTCTTGTCCTGTTTGCGGCGAAGCAGTTTCTCTTAAACTAGGCAATCAACGTATTTACCATTTTGCTCACCGGAGTGGTACAATTTGCAAAGATTTCTACGAAAGTGAAACGATTTATCATATGGAAGGAAAGCTGCAGCTCTTCCATTGGCTAAAAAGACAGCAGATTCAGGCAGAATTAGAATATTATGATCCTATTATTGGGCAGCGTCCGGATGTCATGTTCTACTATGAGGGGAACAAGTATGCATTGGAATATCAATGTTCACCAATAACAGAAGAGATATTTATCAAACGTACGAATGCCTATTGCCAACATAATTATATTCCACTCTGGATTATTGGAGGGAAGCATATTAAAGCAAAAAGGAGTAATATTTTTTCACTGTCAAACTTCCAATACTTCTTTATAAGAGAAACTAAAGACAGACAATTAATACTTCCCTCTTATTGTCCCGAAGAAAAACAGTTTCATATCCTCAGTTCGATCATTCCTTATTCAGTTAAAAATACACTGGCAAATCACTTTCAATCCTTTATCCAAGATACCCGAGTAGATGAAGTATTAACACCAAATTGGAAAGTGCATTCAAACTTTTCAAAATGGACAAATGAAAATGAGCGAAACACTATGAATTGGTCGCTTCATCCTACCACAGACCAGAGTCGTTTTCTTCGCGAAATATATCAACATAACCTCAACTTATATTTGCTTCCCCCAGAAATTGGCTTACCTGTCTATCATTCTCTTCTAATCCAAACACCTGGAATAATCTGGCAAACCTATTTGTATTTAGATTCTTTGGAGGATAAATGGCCAAATGATTTTATTGATCTGAAAGACGTTGAAAGAAATTTTAACTATAGAATTAAAACTAATGAGATTACGATAAGGGCACTGCCTCAACTCACAGGAGTGTCATCTTTTTTTGCGGTAAAAGAATATTTTCTTGAGCTAGAGAAACTTGGATTGGTCACTAAAAGGAGTGAAACAATGTATCAACTGCAAAATAGGATATACATCCCTAAATCAAATCGGGAAAAAGAAGAAAGAAGAAAAGAGTTTTTACAAAAATATAAGTCCATCCTCGCAAAAATATAAATGAAATAACACTTTGGGGCATAATATAATGGGTAAATCTTATTAATATAAAGGAAATAGCATGGAAAAAGGAGAATAATAACAGGGGTTTATTTTTTTTCGGAAACCGAAAAACTTGAATGGAGGAAGAAATATGGTAAATGAAGCTGCAGTAAAAGCATTGCCGCAAAGAAGTGAAATACCGGTTGAGGATACATGGAGACTAGAAGATATATTTCCAAATGACCAAGAATGGGAAAAAGAGTTTCAAGAAGTAAAGAACCAGATTTCTGGAATTAAAGAATTTGAAGGGAAGCTAGGTGAGAGTGCTGACACTTTGTATAATGCTCTTCAATTTCAAGATAAGCTTCTAGAGAGAATTGGCAAGCTCTATACATACGCCCATATGCGCTATGACCAGGATACAACAAATTCCTTTTATCAGGGATTAGATGACAGGATGAAAAACCTCTACTCTCAAGCAGGGAGTCAATTAGCATTTATTGTCCCTGAGATCCTTTCTCTTCCTGAAAGCAAGGTGAACGGATTTTTAGGTGAGAAAGCTGAATTAAAGCTTTATGAGCATGCCATTGAGGAAATTAATCTTCAAAGACCTCACGTTTTGTCAGCAGAGCAAGAAGCACTGTTAGCAGAAGCCAGTGAAGTAATGGACGCATCAAGTAATACCTTCGGGATGTTAAATAACGCCGATTTAAAATTCCCATCAGTCAAAGATGAGAATGGTGAAGAGGTTGAGATTACTCATGGACGTTACATCCGATTCCTTGAAAGTGCAGATCAAAGGGTTCGCCGAGACGCTTTTAAGGCCGTTTACGAGACCTATGGGAAGTTCCGTAATACTTTTGCCAGCACGATTAGCGGGAATGTGAAAAAAGATAATTTTAACGCAAGGATCAGAAAATATAACTCTGCACGACATGCGGCGCTTTCAGCCAATAACATTCCAGAAAGTGTCTATGATAATTTGGTTAACACCATAAACGAAAATCTACATTTGCTGCATCGTTACGTTAAATTGCGGAAAAAAGTATTGGGTGTAAATGAATTGCATATGTACGATCTATATACACCGCTTGTTAAAGATGTGAAAATGGAAATCCCCTACAAAGAGGCAGAAGAGCTTGTTGTAAAAGGTCTTGCTCCGCTAGGGGAGGAGTATTCACAAATCTTAAAAGAAGGTTTTGATAACCGCTGGGTTGATGTTCATGAGAATAAAGGAAAGCGCAGCGGAGCTTATTCTTCTGGAGCATATGGCACCAATCCTTATATTCTGATGAATTGGCAGGATAATGTGAATAACTTATTTACATTGGCGCATGAATTTGGGCACTCTGTCCACAGCTATTATACGAGGAAGAACCAGCCATACCCGTATGGAAATTATTCAATTTTTGTTGCTGAGGTAGCTTCAACCTGTAATGAAGCACTATTAAATGATTATTTGTTGAAAACAATTGATGACGAACAAAAAAGAATCTATCTATTAAATCATTACTTAGAAGGATTCAGAGGGACGGTCTTCCGTCAAACCATGTTTGCAGAATATGAACATTTAATCCATCAAAAAGCTCAAAATAATGAGGCGCTGACAGCTGATTTATTGACGAGTGAATATTATGCATTAAATAAGAAGTATTTTGGTGATGAGGATATTGTGATTGACGAAGAAATCGGTTTGGAATGGGCTAGAATTCCTCATTTCTATTACAATTATTATGTGTATCAATATGCTACTGGATTTAGTGCTGCCACTGCACTAAGCAAGCAAATTTTAGAAGAAGGGGAGCCTGCTGTTAAACGCTATATTGATTTCTTAAGTTCTGGAAGCTCTGACTACCCAATCGAGGTTCTTAAGAAAGCTGGCGTGGATATGACGAGTGCTGACCCGATTAAGGATGCTTGTAAAGTATTTGAAGAAAAATTAAATGAATTAGAGCAGTTATTGTCATAAAAGGAAAGGGATGGTACAGTGTACCATCCCTTTAAAAACCTCTAAATCTCTTTCTGTCATTCAAATAAAAAAGAAAAGTTAAAATCCCGGTGAAAAATAGTGGAATGCTAATAATTAATGGGAAGATCTTCATTAATGCTAGAATATGAAGGGAAAATCCAAAAATAATAAAAATGACCATGAGGATCACGGGTAAACCTTTCAACAATTATTCCTCCTTTTTAAGGATAATCTTTCAAATTTGAGAATTGTCTAGCTGCAGCGCCTAGGGGCTCGGGTCATAAGCGTGTCTAGTTACGGCTCCTTGGGACTCGAGTCATAAGCCGCCCACTGAAAGAAGGCAAAGAGCGCCTTCTTGCAGTGGGCGGCTTATGCCTTCGTCCCAGGGCAGTCGCCTCCACATTTCATACAATCCGTCAAGAAGGTTAAAGAACAACCTTCTCGCCGGCTCGTCTTATGCCTGTCGCCCCTGGGCAAGGCGCTTCCGCTTTTCTTATATAGTCTATTGTCCATATGAGGTGATTATGATTTTGACAATTATGTGAAATAAAATACAATCACATTGTCAATGGGTTCTATCACATGGTATATTTTATATGTGAAGTTAATCACAACAAACATATACCCCTTTGTTTGACCGTGAAAAATTTCTCCCATCCCCTTTGTTCGTATAATAGAAAAAGACCTTGCAGTTTGCCTGCAAGGTCTTTTCACTTTAATCTTTAATATACCTCCAAAAAGTCCCATACTTCGCTGGGAGCTGTTCAACCTTTTGAAGTAATAGTAATTGTTTCATTTCCCGCTCAACTTGAGAGATAGACATATTATAGACGACTGCGATCTCTTTAGAAGCTACGAGTTTAAAATATTCAAGAAATTTTTCTAAAGGGGGCGGCTGATTTTTTTCAGGTTCTTCTGAAAGCATTTCTTCAAGTATTTGAACATAGACTTCATATGGGTATGACCCAGTTATTTTAATGCCTTCATCCTCTATATTCTCGTTAAAAAATACTAGCGTAGGTATCTCTTGGACTTCCATCTCAGCAGTGATTTTTAAGTCACACTGGAATGCCTTGGCCGCGCTGTCAGAGTGAAAATCAGAGATAAACTCCTCTACATCTAAACCTGCATTTTCCGCGCAGGATGTTAATACTTCAATATGGGATATGTTTTGTTTACCGATAAAAAGTTTTTCTTGCAGCTTACGCAGGAACCGTATTCCAGCTCTTCTGCCTTGCAGCTCAGCTGCTTTAATGGCAACAGAGGCTATGTAAGGGGAAGCTACTGGATCTTCTAACCATAGGCTGCCGTCACAGGACATCCCGGATCTGCTTGCTGTCTTTTCCCATAATTCCGCAATCACTTCATAATTCTTCTTTTTGCTGACATTTAAATTTGCGATACGACCACTTAACACATGTTTTATAGAAAAATATCTTCCATATTCAATGTGCAACTTTTTTAAGATAGGTTCAAGTGCCCAGCACTCTGGGCATAAGGGGTCGATAAACATATATATTTCAAGCGGCTTCTTGTCAAAACTATAGGAGTTTGGCTTTGTATTGAACCCAGGGATACTCACGGATTTCCACCCGGTATCTCACTGTCATCAGGCTTATTAACCATATGCTGTGCAGTAAGATAGAGCCTAGAATAAAATTCATCCCTAAGAGGACCCTCTAAACCAGTCTTGTCCATCGCTTTTGTCATGCATGAAAGCCATGCTTTTGCGCGGGCAGGAGTAATGGGAAAAGGCAAATGTCGTGCACGCATCATCGGATGACCATGCTCCTCAGTATACAAAGGTGGTCCTCCCAAATATTGTGTTAAAAATTGCTTTTGTTTCCGGGCAATTTCTGAAAAATCATTAGGGAAGATTGGAGCAAGGTCAGGATGTTGTGCAACTAGACCATAAAAAGTATCCACGAGGCGATGCAGTGTATCTTCGCCTAGGGCTTCATATGGAGTAGGCTTTTTCTCATTCATGTTGACAACTCCTTTAAGTATGTTTGTATCTATATTTTATCAATGCCAAATTTATATCTCAAATAAACCGCTTATGATTTTTGATGGTAAAACCGAGCAATCTTATTTTGAGTTTTTCGTAAAGGTATATTGTATTGCTTCAGCAGTTCCTGAAAAACAAGTTGTCCAGCTTGAAAATCTTCCACCTCATACTCAATCTCATAGTCTTCTGTATTTAGATATAAGCTATGATCTAATACGAGTATTCCCTCTTTGTAGCGAAATTCAGCTCTTTTTGTAGTAAGAGACCCAAAACAGTTAAATTGGTTCAAAGCTATACTTAATTGTTCAATTCGATCATGAACAATTCCTTTAGGGAATATATGGTGTTGAATAGCTGTCTGGAATTCATTTGCTGATATTTGTTGTGTCGTTTCTAAAAGTCCGAGTGCGGCGGGTTGTTTTAACGTCAATTCATAATGATTATACTTTTCTCTGATTCTAAGGGCAGATCCTGACTTTTTCAATGCAAACTCTGGAGTGTCAAAATAATGATTTTTTTGGGTGACTATATCTTCTTCTTTTACATTAAATGTTGTAAGAAGATGATCATATTCCATCTTCGTAAGTAAATTCTTAAATTCAATTTCAATAGTTTCTGACATTAGGTCCATTCCATTCCTTTCCTAATCTATACTTATTGTATCCAGCTTGATGATAAACCGCAATTCTTGGGAGAAATGGATAGATTATGCTAAAATAAAGGAGTGAATAGTGGAGGTAAAAAAGGATGAAAAAAAAGATAGCAATTACTACAGCAAATTTATCAGATGGTAAAATATTTTTACAAGCAAGTGAGTCGATTAGCGGGTTAAGCCCCGCAGAACAGATTCTAGTTGATTCTAAAGAAATTTCTTTTGTTTACTTAATGGAAAATCATGAGGGATATACATATATCGAAATGAAAGAATCTGTTTGGCCAGAGTTAAAAAAGGTATTAGAACAGCAAATCCCAGTTTGGATTCTTTTTGAGGATGAAGAGCAGGAATTAACTAATTTCTATGAGGAACTAAATGATCTCATACACAATATAAGAGGCAATAGTAATTATGGTGAAGAAATGGTCACGAAGGTAGAAGAGGTTTTTTAAATATATTAAAGTTGTCATTGGGGTGGAATGATGAAGCATTGGGACCAGTTTTTAGCTCCGTATAAACAAGCAGTGTCAGAGCTGAAAATAAAATTAAAAGGGATGAGAGGTCAATTTGAGCTAGATTCCAGCCATTCACCAATTGAGTTTGTGACGGGGAGAGTTAAGCCAATTGCAAGTATCCTTGATAAGGCTAATCAAAAAGGTATTCCGCTAGATAAGTTGGAAGAGGAAATGCAAGATATTGCCGGAATGCGAATCATGTGTCAGTTTGTTGACGATATTCATCGAGTTGTAAGTTTATTAAGGAATCGAAATGATTTTAAAATTATTGAGGAAAGAGATTATATCTCACATAAAAAGACTAGCGGATATCGTTCCTACCATGTAGTGATTATGTACCCTGTCCAAACGATTCATGGAGAAAAAAAGATTCTAGCTGAAATACAAATAAGAACATTGGCCATGAACTTTTGGGCAACTATAGAACATACTTTAAGCTATAAGTATAAAGGGATTTTCCCAACTGATATTCAAATGAGGCTGCAGCGGGCTAGTGAAGCAGCATTTCGTTTAGATGAGGAAATGTCATTAATTCGCGGTGAAATTCAAGATGCCCAAGCATTCTTTACAAGAAATAAAGAGTTTAAACAAGAAGAAAAAAACTGATAAAGCTTTCGTAATTTCAGTACAAGGAGTATACGATGATGAAATTTGCCATTACATCCAAAGGAGATCAAAAGTCAAATATATTAATGCACAAGATGAGGACGTATTTACTTGATTTTGATCTCGTTTACGACGAGGACCAGCCAGATATAGTTGTCTCAATTGGGGGCGATGGGACACTATTATATGCTTTTCATCGATATAGCAGCCGTTTGGATAAGACTGCCTTTGTTGGTATTCATACGGGACATCTTGGTTTTTATGCTGACTGGACACCTGATGAAATTGAAAAGCTTGTAATTGCAATCGCCAAAACACCCTATCAGGTAGTTGAATACCCGTTGATTGAAGTTATCATTCGTTACCAGCATGCTGGTAAAGAGTCCAGGTACCTTGCACTAAACGAATCAACTGTCAAAAGTGTTGAAGGGACATTGGTTATGGATGTAGAAATACGCGGACAGCACTTTGAACGGTTTCGAGGCGATGGCTTATGTGTCTCCACGCCATCTGGCAGTACGGCGTATAACAAGGCACTAGGAGGGGCTATTATTCATCCATCGATCTCAGCCTTGCAGGTTGCTGAGATGGCTTCAATAAATAATCGCGTATTTCGAACAGTAGGGTCACCTCTAATTCTGCCATCCCATCATACTTGTATGCTGAAACCGGTTAATCGGGTGGATTTCCAAGTAACAGTTGACCATCTTACCTTACTTCATAAAGATGTAAAATCAATACAATTTAGGGTGCCAGATGAAAAAATTCGATTCGCTCGTTTCCGTCCATTCCCATTTTGGAGGAGAGTCCATGATTCATTTATTTCAGACTCAGACTAATTCGATATGCCGGAGGAAAAATCATGTTATCAGGATTTCAACTTCAGTGGACAGTAAATAAGCAGCAATCAGGCAGAGTCATTAGGGAATTCCTAAAGGAAGAGGAAATATCCCGTATTGCCCTAACGGATATTAAATTTAACGGCGGCAAAATCCTAGTAAATGACACGGAAGTAAATGTTCGATATTTGTTATCAGAGGGTGATGTTCTTACTGTAATTTTTCCTCGAGAACTTCCAAGTGAAGGGGTATCGGGTGAAAAGATTCCATTGGATATTCTTTTTGAAGATCAATATTTACTAATTGTCAACAAACCGGCAGGCATGAGTACCATTCCATCAAGAGAACATCCAAGAGGGAGCTTAGCCAATGCCTTGATTGGTTACTATGAAGAGATTGGTATAAGTGCAACCGCTCATATTGTCACACGTTTAGACCGGGATACGTCTGGAGTTGTTTTAATCGCAAAGCACCGGCATGTTCACCATCTGCTAAGCAAACAACAGAAAAATGGTCATGTAAAGAGAACCTATGAGGCACTTGCTGAAGGAAATCTTAAATTCGATAAAGGTTCAATTGAGGAGCCAATCGGTAGAAAGCTGGAAAGTATTATTGAAAGAGAGGTACGGAGTGACGGGCAATATGCTTGCACTTATTACAAAGTACTTAAAAGGTATAAAGAGTTTAGCCATGTTGAATTAAAGTTAAAGACTGGTCGTACCCATCAAATACGGGTTCATATGTCTTTTATTGGTCATCCCTTATTGGGCGATGATTTATATGGGGGCAGTCAATCCCTCATAAACCGTCAAGCATTGCATTGTAAAAATATTCAATTTCCTCATCCTTTTACAGGAAAGAATATGATTCTTTCAGCTAATCTTCCATTAGATATTTATGAGTTAATTAAAGAAGGCTGACTCCTTATGTCAGCCTTTTTGCGTAATATGATGATTTCCTAGGAAATTTGTCGATAGTAATAGTATTATTTACCCTAATTTCAGGTAAAGGCTTTAAATTTTTCTGCAATATATGGCATAGTAGAATCTACAGAAACTATTTCCATCTCAGGATACCTTAGTGCAGTTAACTTACCGCCAAAAACAGCCCCAGTATCAATATTGTATGTATTATTGATTATTCTTGGTTCTTTCACAGGTGTATGGCCGTATACAATTAGAGCTTTACCCTCATACTTTTGTGCCCAATCTCTTCTTACAGGAGAACCATCAGGGTGCTTTTCGCCAGTAATATCTCCGTAAAGGACAAATGTTTTCACTTTAGAACTTGTTTTGCCGATGAATTCTTCTTTTATTCCTGCATGTGCAATAACTAGCTTATTTTCATCTAATACTAAGTGAAGCGGTGATTTTTCATATAGTTCAATGAATTTTCTTTTAATGGACTGTTGTTCCTTGCGGGGCAGGGCTTTAAATTCCGCTGTGGTGGTTTCCAACCCATGAGTTTCCTGAACCCTATTTCCTAGAAAGTAACGATATAGTTTATTGCAGTGGTTGCCAGGTGTGTAAAAAGCCTTTTTCTGTTCAATTACCAGGCGCCATACTATTTCGGCCACCTTAAGAGAAGCTGGTCCGCGGTCCGTTAAATCGCCGACAAAACCTAGGAATCGGTTTTCAGGGTGAGTCGGAATTCCGTCCACCCATTCGTAACCGCATTTTATTGTTAAAGCTTCAAATTCGGGCAAACAGCCATGTATATCTCCGATGATATCAATCTTCATTGGAATATTCCCCCCTTAATTATATATATTTTGCTTTAACTTTTGTTTTTTATAAAAAGAATAAAGGAGGTCTTTATGGAACAGCATGCATCCGTCATATCTTTATTAATAGTAGTTTCAGTTGCGTTTGTTACCCCAATTTTACTACATAGATTAAAATTAAATTATATCCCGGTTGTTGTAGCAGAAATTATAATGGGACTTGTGATTGGAAAAAGCGGCTTTAATGTAGTTCATGAAGATATGTGGTTATCAACGCTCTCGACCCTTGGTTTTATATTCCTCATGTTTCTGAGTGGATTAGAAATTGATTTTTCTGCCTTCACAGGAGGAAAGAAACAAAATAAACTCCCAAATGGTAAAAAGGAACCGAACACTTTCTTAGTTTCATCTATCATCTTTATCGGCATATTTATCTTTTCACTAATTTTATCCTATTTGTTTGTTTTAGCAGGTTTTATAGACAATGCCTTTTTAATGACACTTATTATTTCAACCATATCTTTAGGTGTGGTTGTACCTACATTAAAAGAAGCACATTTAATGAAAACAAACATAGGACAAATCATTTTGTTGGTTGCTGTTGTAGCTGATTTAGTGACAATGATCCTTTTGGCTATATTTGTTTCGGTCTATGATCCCGGACAGGGCAATACATGGCTCTTACTCATATTGTTTGCAGCAGGGATTGTTTTGTATTTTATCGGTAAAAGGTTTAAAAATCGTCCAATCCTGGAATCAATGTCAAAAGGGACAGTACAAATCGGCACCCGTGCAGTATTTATGCTGATTATCGTTTTGGTCGGGCTTTCCGAAACTGTAGGCGCAGAGAATATCCTAGGGGCTTTCCTTGCAGGCGTATTAGTTTCTCTCTTATCTCCAAATCAGGAATTAATTCATAAACTAGATTCCTTCGGATATGGCTTCTTAATTCCAATCTTTTTTGTAATGGTTGGCGTGGAGCTAGATGTTTGGTCCTTATTTGCGGATAGGAAGTTATTGTTATTAATTCCATTGTTATTACTTGGGCTTCTCCTTTCAAAGATTATCCCAATATATATATTGAAAATCTGGTATGATACTAAAACTGTGCTTGCTTCAGGTTTCCTGCTTACATCAACCCTATCGTTAGTAATTGCAGCGGCAACAATCGGAGAGCGCATGGAGGTCATTACACCAGAGATGAGCGGAACCCTGATACTTGTTGCGGTCATCACATCCATATTTACGCCAATAGCGTTTAAGAAATTGTTCCCTAAGGAAGCAGCAGTGGATACAACAGTAAGAATTGCCTTTTTAGGTGCGAATCAAGTTACACTTCCTGTTTCAAGAGAATTAAAATCAGGTTTATATGAACCAATTCTATATCATACGAAAATGGAAAAATCCGAAAAACTCATATCGAATTCATTATTTGATATAGTTGAAATTACTGATTACTCTTTAGAAACCATCGAGAAGAATAAAATTCTTCAAACAGATATTATTGTTATCTCAACTGGCGAAGATAAGACAAATGCAAAATTAGCTTTAAAGGCAAAAGAAGCAGGGGTTTCCAGGGTCATTGCTCGTATAGAAAGTCCAGAGTTCGAGCAAAGTTTGAGGGAAAATGAAATTGAGGTTTTCTCCTCCTTCACGTCAACGAAAACATTACTAAGAGCCTTAATTGAAACACCTAGTGTCATGAATATTTTAACCAATCAAGAAACATCCCTTTACGAAATAAGAATGCAAAATGAACAGTACGACGGGATGACTCTACGAAGGTTCCCATTTACTGGAGATGTTATATTTGTCCGTATATTTCGAGGGAAAGATTCGATTGTACCTCATGGTGATACTGAACTTCTATTAAATGATCGTTTAATTGTTACTGGAACGAAAGAATATGTGGATGAATTGAAAAGAGAACTCGAGTTCTAATGCTTTAATGCCTGCAGCTTTTCATTTTTAATAAAATAGTGTAATATTAGTACCAAGTACTAATAACTAATAATAATGTTCGAGTAGGGGGACTATTTCTATATGAATCTTTCTTTAGCTGGAAAAACATATGTTGTAATGGGAGTTGCCAACAAACGTAGTATTGCATGGGGAATTGCCCGGTCACTACACAATGCCGGTGCACGTTTGATCTTTACTTACGCTGGGGAAAGGCTTGAAAGCAGTGTCCGTGAATTAGCTGAATCGTTAGAAGCAGAAGGGACACTTGTGCTTCCTTGTGATGTAACTAAGGATGAAGAAGTTGCTAAGTGCTTTGGTGCAATTAAGGAAGCAGCAGGTACCATTCATGGTGTTGCCCACTGTATTGCATTTGCAAATAAAGAAGAATTAAGCGGTGAATATTTAAACACAACAAGAGAGGGCTTCTTGCTGGCTCATAACATTAGTTCATATTCTTTAACAGCTGTAGCAAAAGAAGCTAGAGGATTAATGACAGAAGGCGGCAGTATCGTCACATTAACTTATCTTGGCGGCGAACGAGTAGTTCAGAACTATAATGTAATGGGTGTTGCAAAGGCATCTTTAGATGCAAGTGTTCGTTATTTGGCCGAAGATTTAGGTAAGGAAGGGATTCGTGTAAATTCCATCTCTGCTGGACCAATCAGGACTTTATCAGCAAAAGGTATCAGTGATTTTAACTCTATAACAAAGGTTATTGAAGAAAAAGCGCCTTTACGCAGAACCACAACTCCGGAAGAAGTTGGTGATACGGCACTATTCCTATTTAGTGATCTTTCTCGAGGAATTACCGGAGAAAACATTCATGTGGATTCTGGATTTCACATTTTATAAAACCATGCCCGCTAACAAATTAGCGGGCATTTTTTTATGAACGAGTATAGGCAATTTGCATACATATAGATTGTAGGGCTAGGTAAATGGAGGTGAATTGGATGGAGAAAAGGACAAAGCGTGGACCGTTACTTTACGTCTCACAGACGTTTTTAAATACACCTATGAAAAACATGCAGGAAGTTTTTACAAACCGGCAGGAGGTTCAACTGCCTATCGAAGAACCAGTGATAGAGGAGGAAAGCAACAAGAAGAAGTCCTTTGAAGTTTCACTCGCAAAGACAGATTTACCTAAAGAAACTAAAGATAAAGATCTGAAAAAGGACCAGAGTATTCAATCGAAACAAGAAAAACCCCGTACATTCAACAAAGTAAAAGGTTTTAGAGAAATGAATCTTAAAGAGCGGTTAGAATATCTGGAAAATTTCCCAAAAGCATTGCCGCCTGTACCGTGCGTCTTTTATACAGAAGAAAAGAATCTGCAAGGATATTTAGTTGAATACAATGAACAGGAAGTAACCATTCGCTTTCCAAATCAAACAACTGAGACGATACCGTTTAAAGAACTTAAAGATGTTATGATGATAGGAATAAAGAGGTAAAAAAAAAAGCCAGCCGGGTTTATCGACTGGCTCATTTTATTACTAAAAATTAGTCACATAGACCAAGGTCTACATCAGCAATACATTGTATTGCACAGAAACAATTTAAATCTACTGTTATACAATCATTGCTGGCACGGAAGCGTTCAACCTGACAGACTCTCTCAAGGTTAATACAGCATCTGTCTCCGCCGGCAACAAGGTTAATTGGAATAAAGTTTCCGCCTTCTCTGCGCCCTGGAATAAGGACGCGAAGTGTTGCACAGCAATTATCAAATACATCTTCCACGCGGAAGAAAATTGATACGCATGCATTGCCTTCGCCGCTAAAGAACGCGTGGAATGGTGAACCATCAGCATTTTTTAATACAAACACACGAGTATCAGCACGGTCTCTTCTTGCTGGTGACACTAATGAACCAAGCGGTTCTAAGAAACAACTAGGACAATCTACACATTCATCATCAAGAACAGCATTATCCTGAATGTCCTTTATTGCACGAACTACATCGCATACACAGCTATTGCTGCTGCGTGCGTCGCTATTTCTGCCACAACCCATTAATTACTCCTCCTATCCGTGATATATATCTTACATTACTAACATATTTAAACAGGACCAATTGGGTAACGGACAAACGCCTTTTTGACTAAAATTAGGCTGATTAAGTGGAAGGGACAGAAACAAATGAACATCGATGTTTTAACTTTAACCTTACTAGGTTTAGCCTGCTTTCGATTAACAAGGCTTATTGTTTTTGATAAAATAACTGAATTCTTGAGGGAACCTTTCTTTGATGAAATAAATGAAGAAAATGAAGATGGCACGGTAGAGGTCTATTATTTACCGAAGAGTACACCCTTTAAAAAATTTATTGGCGAGCTCCTGAGCTGTTATTGGTGTACGGGCGTGTGGATCTCAGCTGGAATTGTAACGGGGTATCTTTTGATACCAACAATCTTCGTCCCAATTATCCTCATATTTGCTGTTAGTGGCCTGGCAGCTATTTTGGAATCAATAGTTCAGTTGTGGATATAAGGGAGAATAAGCCAAAATAGTTGTCTGCCCGAGACAAGTTATCTACTTCTGACATATGTTATTAGTAGCATAACGATAGGGGAGTGGCATTAGGATGAATATTGAAAATAAGAATACGCAGCCAATAAAAACTACTCAAACGAAGAAAACCAAAAAGAAAAAAGGGTGCGGCTGCGGAAAAAAAACGCAAAAATAATGTAAACTGCCAGAAATATTGGCAGTTTTTTTTTGCCCGATTATGTGTAAATCAAAAGTTATTACATTCAAGTCATAATTTTAGCTAATCTCGAAAAAACTACATTGTAGTGGTATTTCTATAATTCGGATAAGGGAAGGAAAATAAATGGTCTACATAATTCGTCTAATGTTAATTGTATCTATATTATTAATGGGTTCTTGTAGTCAGGGGCAAAAGGAGAAGGATAGCCAGCTGGCTCTGATGAAAATGACCAATCCTAACCCGACTGTTACGAAGAAAAATGACGGACAGGATAAAGTAGAGAAAATTGAAAGGGAAGTAAGCAATTTTGATGAGCTTTATGATGTGGCGGTTATCAAAGGAGAAAAGGCAACACTAGTTGTTTATAAAGTGAAGCATATGCAGCGATTTAGAATGAAAAAAATTGAACAGAATTTAAATAAGACGTTAGAAAAAAAGTATCCTAAGGAAAATTTCACCGTGTCCAGTGACTATAAGATATTCTTAGAAGCTGTGCGACTGGTTGAAAAGAAGGAGAATGGAACTTTATCTGATAAACAGGCAGAAAAAAGGCTAAGCGAGATTGTAAAAATGACCTCAGATATGAAGTAAGAAGGGATGAATTTTGAAATGGCGAGCAAGCAGAAAAATATGACGCCTCAGCAGCAAAAGTATCAACAACTTCAGCAAAAACATGAACTAAAACGACCTGTCTTAAAGAACTGTATTAAGGCGTTTTGGGTCGGAGGATTAATATGTGCTGTGGGCCAGGCAATAAGTTACTTCTACATCTACTTTTTCCATTTCACAGAACAGAATGTCGGTAATCCAACAGTAGCGACAATGGTATTTCTATCGATGCTGCTAACTGGTTTTGGTGTATATGACCGCCTTGGACAATTTGCTGGAGCAGGGAGTGCGGTGCCTGTCACTGGATTTGGGAATGCAGTTATTTCTGCGGCAATTGAACACCGGACAGAGGGCTTTGTATTGGGTGTAGGCGGGAATATGTTCAAGCTTGCTGGCTCAGTAATCCTTTTCGGCGTGTTCTCAGCTTTTGTTGTTGCGCTAATTAAAACGCTGCTTGGAATGTGGGGGGTTTTGTAATTGTTAAAAGGGCATCAATCTTGGGTTTTTACTAACCGGCCGATGATAGCTGCAACAGGTGTTTCTGGAGGTCCTTTTGAGGCAAATGGCAACCTTGCCAATGACTTTGATATCCTCCATGAGGATTTATGGATGGGGATGGATTCATATGAAAAGGCCCAAAGAGTTCTATTGGAAGAAGCAGTAAGAACCACATTAGCGAAAGCAAAAATGGAGAAAGAACAAGTTGAATTTTTATTTGCCGGTGATCTAATTAACCAAATAACCCCAACTAGTTTTGCTGCACGGACGATGCAAATCCCTTATTTCGGACTATTTGGGGCATGTTCGACCTCTATGGAAGGATTGGCATTAGCTTCATTTGTTGTCAATTACCAGGGAGCAAGAAATGTGTTAACAGGTGCCTCAAGTCATAATGCTGCAACTGAGAAACAATTTCGTTATCCAACTGAGTATGGAGGCCAGAAGCCTCCCACTGCCCAATGGACAGTTACTGGAGCAGGTGTGGGATTGATTTCACAAAATGTCCCGGGTGAACAACATCCGGTTACCACCTCCGCTACGATAGGAAGAGTGGTGGATATGGGATTGTCTGATCCATTTAATATGGGCGGTGCGATGGCACCTGCTGCAGCCGATACCATAATAGCACATTTTAGGGATTTGGAATTAGATCCTTCCCACTATGATTTAATTTTGACAGGTGATTTGGGAAGAATCGGGCATGACACTACTTTCGAATTACTCGGCAAGAGCGGAATTAAATTAGAAAGGAAGCAATTTCAGGATTGCGGTCTATTACTTTATAAGGATGATCAGCCAGTGCAGGCTGGAGGAAGCGGCGCAGGATGCTCAGCGACTGTTTTTTATGGCCATATATTAAACCAGTTGAGAAAAGGCATGTATAAGCGGATATTAGTGGTAGCTACTGGAGCGCTTTTATCACCGCTAAGTTTTCAGCAAAAAGAATCAATTCCATGTATCGCCCATGCGGTGGCCATTGAAATGAATGAAGAGGGAAGGTAATAGGGATGTTAGCAATGTTTTTTTGGGCATTTGTGGTTGGAGGATTAATTTGTGTGATTGGCCAGTTGTTATTTGATGTTGCTAAACTAACACCAGGGCATACCTTAAGCCTGCTTGTTGTTGCAGGAGCCATTTTAGATGGGTTCGGCCTATATGAACCTCTCGTTGATTTTGCTGGTGCAGGCGCAACTATTCCAATTACCAGTTTCGGTAACTCATTAGTGCATGGTGCCATGCAGGACGCAGAGAAACATGGTCTGATTGGAGTCTTAACAGGTATGTTTCAAGTAACCAGTTCAGGTATTTCTGCTGCAATTATTTTTGGATTTATCGGTGCATTAATCTTTAAACCAAAAGGTTAAAAAATTCAGAGGTTGTCTGTAGAGTGTCGCCCAGTACACTTTGAATCCATATCTCATATGTTATTAATGAGACTACAAAGTGAGGTGACATTCTATGTTCTATGGATATGGCGGCTGTGGCTACGGTGGTGGATATGGCGGCGGTTCAACTTTTGTTTTAATCGTCGTATTATTCATTCTTTTAATCATTGTCGGTGCAAGCTTTTATTAAGAAACAACTTAAGCAAAGCATCGAAAGAAAAGGTTGGCCATATCTGTTGGCCAGCCTTTTTCTTTTTCACGTTTTTAGTCTTCCTTCATACAATAACAGTAGCCTATGAAGGAGCGTGATTTTTACCATGGATAATGGTTTCTTTAAAAATGTTGAAAAGAAAACAGGCGTTAATATGAAAGATATATTTGACTTAGCGAATTCCTTACAAAATGCCAATTTTAAAGATGAAAATACAGTTCGCAATGTAATCCGCCGAGTCTCACAAATTGCAAACAAACCAGTTAATAAGGAAACAGAAGATAAAATTGTGCAATCAATCGTTAATGACGGAAAACAACTTGATTTTAATACTATATCAAAAATGATAAATAAGAAATAAACAAAAAAGACCTCTTTCCTTGATAAGGAAACAGGTCTTTTCGCTATTTTTTCTTTTTTTTCACTAAAGGTGTTAAGAAACGGGAAATGTTTGCTTTTTTGCCTCTTCGATTCTGGGGAACAGAGATAAGAAGCTGCTCTTTTGCCCGTGTCATACCCACATAGAAAAGCCTTCTCTCTTCTTCAAGGGGAGTAAAATCACCATTTCTTAAGCTGTCTAATGCGTAGTCATGAGGAAGGCTGCCATCGACTGCTCCGATGATATAGACGTGTTTGTATTCTAACCCCTTTGCCCTGTGGATAGTACTTAGGCTAATAGCATCGGGAAAATGTTTACTTAAATTTTTGATTTCCTTATTCATCGCAGACATATGTTCTGCATGTGATAGAAAGGCTTGAATACTAGTGAAGCTTTTTGCTGCGACTTTTAAATCCTTTAAATCATCTGAGCCTTTATCCTCTGTGTTTGATTCATTTCCTCGCTTCTTCAAAAAATCAAGAAACCCCAGGTCCTTTTCAATGGTTTCGATAGATTTCAGCGGTGAAGAAAATTTTAGCGTATGGATCAGCTGTACGGCCTTTTTCAATTTCTTCTCTTGAAAAGCATGTTTTGTTTTTATGTGGGAAAGTGCCTCTAAATAGGAACAATCTTTAAGTATGCTTTCAGCCTTAATGTCTTTAAGTACTGTTTGACTTAAAAAAAGACAAGGCAAAATGTCAGCTAATGCCTGATGATCATCTTCATCAAAGCTTAATTTTAAAAATGACAGTACGCTTTTTACAACCCGGCGTTCATAAAATGCCTCTAGATCCATATCAATTCTAAAAGGAAGATTCGAGCTGGCCAAACGTTCAAAGACAGCACGGGACCCGGCATTTGTCCGATATAAAATTGCAAAATCGGAGGGTTTTGCCCCCTGTATTATTTTCTCATGAATGTCGGTTACAATCATGGTTGCTTCCTCTTCTTCATTAAAGGGATAAAAGAGGATAGGCGGGGAACCTGATTCGAATTGCGCCTTCATTTTTTTATATCTTCTAACCTTGTTCTTCATAATCATCTCATTGGCGGCAGAGACAATTTCATGGGAGGAACGGTAGTTTTCTTCAAGTGAAAGTGTTTTTGCGTATGGGAAGTCTTTCTCAAACTCTAACAAATAACTTGGGTCACTGCCTCGGAATGAATAGATGGCTTGGTCATCGTCTCCTACAGCACAAACATTTTTATGCTTTCCGGAAAGCAGCTTTATCAGTTCATATTGAACCTTATTGATATCTTGAAATTCATCAATGAGAAAATAATGAAAGCGATTCTGGTATAGTTCCAGTAGCGATGCGTTGTTACTAAGCAGTTGATAGCATCCAATCAGCATATCATCAAAGTCAAAGAAACCGTTTTGTACTTTAAATTCCTCATATCTTTTATAAAGGAAAGCAGCCTTTTCTTCCCAATCTGTCATCGGCTTTATTTCAGAAGGAAAAAGAAGTGAGTTCTTCCAGTAGCCAATCTGTTGTAGGGCTAAATCATAAGAAAATTCCTTTTCAGATAAATCGAGTTCCTTTCCGGCTTCTTTCAAAATTTTAACTCGCTGCCATTCCTTCTTTAATAAGTTCTCACCTCGCCAATTACTTCCTTCATGGAACATTAGAATACGATAAAAAATACTATGAAAGGTGCCTGTCACCAAGGTACTGACATGTTCCTTTTTAATACCAGGATAGGTGGACAAACGATTTTTCATTTCACCAGCAGCTTTTGAGGTAAAGGTGACCAGCATGATTGTCCGCGGGTCTATTTTTTTTACATTTAGCATATAAGCTGTACGCGCTGTAAGCACTCGTGTTTTGCCGCTGCCAGCACCAGCAAGGACTAATAGTGAGCCATCCGTTTCGACAACAGCCGCTGCTTGATTTCTATCTAGTATGACTCCTTTTGCAGCCAATTCACCTAGGTAAGGGTCTTGTTCAAGGTGGTTTACACCTTCCGTTCGTGTAAAAGGAATGGTGCATTCAATCGATTTTGCTGGGCTGAATAAGCTGGTGCTTTTTGTTGTTTCCAAAATCGTTCTTCCTTGGGGGATACGAAATCCATTCCGCTCCACAATAATCGGTTGTATTTGTTCTAGTAATGGTTCCGGACATGAACGTTCCGGAGATTTTATATGATAAAAATAGGGTTGTTTTAGGATGCCAAGAAATAACCTGACCTTTTCATTACATACAGGGCAGGATAATTCGCCATTTTTTCCTTGCAAATATAGTAATTGATATTGTTCTCTTGCTACTTGGTCAAGAACAATCCTTTGATTTTGATGCATAGCAGTTTTCATTTTTTAGCCTCTTTTTTCAAAAATACGACAAACTCTATCATAACAAAACCTAGTAATATCGAAAAGTGCCCATCTAATCAGGAAAAGAAAAAAGCGCTTGCCGCTGAAGGCAAGCACTTAAATTTAAATTTTTTTCATCATGGTTTTATGAGGGATTCCAGCGTCTAAAAATTCTTCTGAAACAACTTCATAGCCCAACCCTAAATAAAAGGGGATCGCATGAGTTTGAGCATTCAATTTTAATTTATTTAGTCCGTTTTTGACTGCATATGCTTCAATTTCTCTCATAATGGCTTTGCCTGCCCCAGTATTTCTAGCTTCTTTTAATACACAAATTCGTTCAACCTTTCCAGAACCATCTAAAACACGAAAGCGGCCAGCTGCAATCGGTAAGCCTTCCTGGTAGGACACGAAATGTGCAGAATCTTTCTCAAATTGATCTATTTCTTCTTCTTCAGGGACGTTTTGTTCGTCGATAAAAACGGTTCTTCTGACGGAAAAAGCGTCTTGTAATTCTTTTTCATTTTCACAAACTTTTACATTCACAGGTGATTTATTCCTTTCCTAGGCGAAATGTTTCATAAACCGTCCAAGAACCATTTTCTAATTGATATAGTAAATGGAAACGGTCAACTGTTTCTTCATGGTCGAATCTTTTCATTCTTAATGACCCATAAACATCGGAATGCTCATCATTTGAAAGCTCCTGACCAATTGTAATATGTGGAACAAAGGCATATTCTAAATTTTGTTCACTAAATTCTTGATTAATTTCATGGTGTAATAAGTTTAATTCTTCGGTGGGCTCTACTTTAAAGTAGATAACGTTATTCACGGGCTGAAATGAGCTGATTTTTTTTGTTTTTAATGAAAAAGCGTTGGTATTTCCAGCAATTTGCCGCAGCTTATCGGCAAAAGCCACGATATCGTGCTCAGATGCTTCAAATGCATTTTTTAACGTTAAATGAGGAGTTATAAGTGAATAATGCGGGTCATAACGTTTACGGTAAGAATTAGCTAAATCTTGTAGCTTTTTTGATGGAAAAATAACAACCCCAAATTTCATATGTATAACCTCCATGTATCAAGAATTTTACTTTAATCAGTGCAATTATGGGCCTTCTTGACATTATAGCAAATATTCAAAAAATATGAAACGACCTTAAAACATCATCTTTAATGCTCTTTTTAAATCAGGCTGCCAATAAGTCCATGTGTGGTCACCGTTGAATTCTTCATAAAAATAGGTACTGGACTTACTTGTAAGGAGAGAAGAGAGCTCACGATTTGGCTCAAGAAAGTTGCTTGTTTTACCGTTAGTGGTTTTAACTTCGGTTTCTTCCAGACCAACAATGTGATAGATTTCTAAAAGGTCAGCTTCACTGAAGCTTTTGACTGACTCAATAACCTGTCCATCTACAAATGGTGATTGTAAAAGCACTTTTCCAAATGTATGCGGATATTGTAGAGCAGTCATTAATGATACCGTTGCTCCTAGTGAATCACCAATAAGTGCTCGGGTGGAGCCCATCTGGTAGGTTGGAAACTCCTGATCAAGGTACGGAACTAATTCGTGTGCTAAAAAGCGGATGTACGCTTGATTTTGTTCTCCCGAAGGGTGATATTTCCTGCGGCGATCTTCTACATCCTTATAAGGTATCCCAACGATGATTATATTTTCAATTTCACGCTTATAGAGATACTCATCTGCTAATCGGCCAATTCTGCCAAGTTGAAAATAATCTCTGCCATCCTGGGCGATTAACAATGAGTATTTATATAAAGGTGAGAAATTAGCAGGCAGATAAATGAGAAGAGGTATTTCTTCTCCCAGCTCACTGCTATTTATCGTATGTTCTTTTATTGTGCCTTTTGGTATCTCCATGCAACCAATTCCCCCAATGTTCGATCAATACAACTGCATTTTACCATAACATTGTTAGAATTGCTCAAAGTGAAGTGAGTTTATTTGGGGAGGATTATTAGTGAAGATATCGTTCATTGGAATGAGGCTGTGGCATGATAGATAAAATATTTTCCTTACGAAAGGTGCGAATCTGTTTCCGTAACAGACAATAAGCGCGAATATAATCATCATTCACTTCTTTCACAAGTAATCTGCGTTGTGAAATCTGCTGGTCACAAGAAAGGTAAATCATCTCTAATGGAATATTCTCTTCTATAGACCGTAACAAAATCCCATCCATGTTTTGTCACCCTTTCAATTTTCGTATATTCTTATTATAACCGAACATTAGTTCTTTATTCAATGAATTTCAGAACATGTGTTCTTTTGAAAAAATGTTGACTTTTTATGAATATTTACTATAATTATAGTTGTAGCTTAATAAGAGATCTGTTAGCTCAGCTGGGAGAGCGCAACCTTGACAGGGATGGGGTCATGAAAGATTTTATAAATACGATTTGGTAGCTCAGGGGGAGAGCACTTGCTTGACAGGCAAGGGGTCGTGGGTTCAATCCCCACCCAGATCATCGAAAAATCACCTTCAAATGAAGGTGATTTTTTTTGTGAAAGTCACACAATGGTCACGTTTGATTTTGAAAATAAAAAAGGTCACATTTCTGTGACCCTTAATTAATAAGATGATCAAGTTTTTCAATTACTTCTTTTTGCATTGATTCACCAACATGTGAATAAGTGTTTAGAGTGATTTTAATATCACTGTGCCCTAACCTTTCGCTTATTACTTTTATATTAACGCCTTTTGAAAGTAAATATGTTGCATGTGAATGGCGGAGATCATGGAATCGAATTTTTGGTACATTTGCTTCTTTAATTAATCTATTATATACTCGTCGTAAATTTGATCGGTGGATGGGAGTGCCAACCTCTGAGCAAAAAACTAAATTCTCTTGGTTATAAGCTATTCCAATCTCATTTTTTTCTTTTTCCTGGAGCCTTTTTTGTTCTTTTAAAGCATTTATTGAAAATTCATTGAGCGGAATTGTTCTTATACTTGTTTTAGATTTTGCCCCTTTCATAATTTCTTTAGCATCACCCTTTAATGTTTGGGTGACTTTCAAAGTTCGTCCATCTAAATCAACATCTTTCCAACTAAGACCAAGGAGCTCACCTTGCCGCATTCCCGTGAAAATAGCCAAAACGAAAATGTTGTAGGTTCTTTCATGTTTTGCCACTCCTAAAAAAGCCTTAAGTTGATCTTCATTCCATACGGTTATTTCTGTACTACTTTTCTTTTTAGGTAATACAATTTTTTTAGCCGGATTAATGGGTATCAGCTTAAGATCCTCACTTGCGTATTCCAAAGTGTTTCTAATGACAGCATGTATTTTTCTAACAGAATCACTGGCATACCCTTTTTCAACAAGATCATTGACTAAATTTTGGATATGAATAGTTTTTATATTTTGTAGTGAAAGTCCTCCAAGGAAGGGGATTATATGAGTATTAACAATAATTTGATAAATTTCAAACGTTTGTGGACCGATGTTAATCTTTTTGGTTTTTAACCATTCCCCAATAAATTCCTTGTAAGTCACTTTAGAGGGTTCAATATATGTCCCCTTATTAAGCATATCCTGTGTCTCGGCAAATGCCGCCTCTGCCTCTTTTTTCGTTTTAAAGCCTCGTTTTCTTTTTTGCTTCCTATTTCCGTTGGCATCCTTCCCTAATTCTAAAACAAAGTACCAAGTTCCAGTATTTTTGTCTTTTTTGACTGCCATCTATTATTCACCCCTATGTTTCATTTCTTAAATTTAAAAAGAAGTTTTGTATGATTATTTTCTTTAATTTATTTCTTTATTTAACAAAGCCTTTTCTTCCAACAATGCTGTCACAACCTCTTTTTTTGTTTTAAAGCCTTGTTTTCTTTTCTGCTTCCTTTTTCCACTTTCATCCTTCCCTAATTCTAAAACGAAGTACCAAGTTCCATTTTTGTTATTTCTTCCAATCGCCATCTATTTATTCACTCCTACCTTATATATTTCATTTACCTCATGAAGTATTTGTTCTTTAAATTGATTCGGCAATTTTGAATAGTCATTTTGATGTATTGCACAGTAAAATTCAAAATGTTCTTTATCCTTAGTTACCAATGAATGAATATTTTTTACGACCACTTTTGCTTTTGAATGGTCTTTTATAATGAATGTCGAAATGATGTTATGAATTTCCTCGTACATTCGAATAACTTCCATATCATAAAAATAAGTGTGTGGTTTCCCATTTTCCATAGAAATGATCCCATTGTATACCTTATAAAAGGGGTCAATTTTTTCCTTAAAGACCTTTTGGTCAATAAATATCTTTTCATCAGCAATTTTTAAATCGGTAAGGATTTTTTCAATTTGCTCCTTATGACAACCAACTGCTTCAAGTAATTCATACGCAGTATGTGCATCAGGGTGCTTAATTAAATTTCTTTCAATTTGAGACACATACGCATCAGCTTTGCCAACTAATTGTGATAATCGCCTGGAGCTAATTCCATTATTTTGGCGAAACCGTTTTAGGACTTGTCCAAATGTAACTTGATCTGTCATTTTATATCCCTCCTATTTGTAGTTTTCCCTACATGTAGCAATTTTATGTGTCATGAATAACACGATAACATATAAAACATAATAACACATGTAAATGACATAAACAACACAAAATATTGTCATTTCAGGAGGGTCATTTTATATGTCAAAAGATAAAGAACAACCAAAAGATAAAAAACAACTCCTACCGCCAATTTTGGACGTGGCTGATGTAAAGGAATACTTGGGTATTGGGTTACGGCAGACTTATGAACTTGTTAACTCCGGTGCATTTAAAATAGTAAGAATAAATAGGCGTATAAAAATACCAAGAAATTCCTTTTTCGAATGGGTTCATGGAGAGATTCAATCACCGGATGGTGAGGAGTTAGATTAAGAATTCAAACCGGGGGATTTCAGATCGTGATACATGGGGGAACAACATGGAATTCTTCCGTTTCTTTTAAAGGATTTATCGTTAAATGACTGAATAGAATACGCAAGAGAATGAAAAAGCCAGCGTTTCCTGACGCTGGCTCCTAAAAAAGCGATGAATAATATTGTTACTATGCTTATTCTAAACAATAGATAAAAATCCTTTAAGTGAAAGGAAGAATTTTAGGGCATTCTCCACCAATACCCGAAAAGGGAAAAAAAGAGGGGGAGAATTCAACTATGAAAAAAATCAAAGTTGAAAAAGAAAATTTAATTACTATTTTTAGACCGAATTCAAAAATTGTTGGTGTTTTCCATTCTGTCAATGATGAATTGAAAATGGAACTAAAAAATGAGATGGTCACTATCTGTCGCCAAGTTCCGGTTATTGCACGACGCTTTGATAACGTAGAGACAGGAAAACTTTTCTACGAGCTTCATTGGAAAGAAGATTCGACAGAGAAAACTATTGTGGTTCCCGCAATTGCAATCGCTAAAAAAAGCGATTTAATCAATCTTGCAGAAGATGGTCTTGCAGTCAATGAAAACAACTGCAAAGCACTTATCAAATTTTTTGATCGGTATATTGCTGAAATCAAGCCAAAAAGCTACAAAATGTCTACACGAATTGGACATGTCAAGGGAGTTTTTATTCACCCGAATTTAACAAGCGATATATCGATTGTTCCGGACAACGAGGGCACAAGGCAGATACTGGATTCCTTTCGAGAAAAAGGGACAGTTGAGTCATGGAGAGATGAAATATTGGAAAAAGTAAGACCTTTCCCGGTGATACTTTTCATGATACTGAGTTCTTTTGCTTCAGTTCTTGTTTACAGGTTTGGTACCGACCCGTTCATTGTAGATCTTAGTGGTCCCACTTCGAAGGGAAAAACAACCGCTTTGTACATCGCATCAACTGTTTGGGGAAATAAGGACGCCATAGGGCAATGGAATGATACACCGGTAAATATTGAAAGAAAAGCGGAATTTTTAAATAGCTTTCCGTTGATCCTGGATGATACAAAAAAGGCAGTCACAGCTAACCCAAAAATGTTTGAACAAATGATTTATTTCTTTAGTGGAGGGCAAACGAAAGGACGCGGGAAACTTCATGGGTTTCAGGCGAACCGTACTTGGAAAAACATACTACTAAGTACGGGTGAAAGTAGTATTTTATCATATTCAGAAGGTGGCGGGGCAGCAGGGCGTGTGGTTACTATTGAAGAGAGCCCATTTATGGACAACCCTGACACAGAATTGTTAACCGAATTGTACAAGTCCATTGATAAACATCATGGAGTGGTTGGTAAGGAGTTCATCCATCGGCTTACTGAAATGGACGAAGCGGAGCAAGAACACTTGGAAAGGATGTACAATGATAAGCGTTTGGAGTATAACAAACTCAATACCGAAGGAAATGAAGTCATTACTCGCATAACCGCTTATTTCTCACTTATCTTTATTGCCGGGGGGCTAGTTAATAAATTCTTCAATTTTAATCTTGAACTTGATTTCATTGACGGATTCTTCAAGAAAAATTTAAAGGAAAATGCTGCTCTGGATAAACCAAAGCAACATTTAGATGCGCTGCTTGAAGAACTGGATTCAAATCGCGGAGTTATTTATTATGAAATAAGACCATCCGTAATTTTCGCGATTGAGCAGAATGGAAGCATATTGCTTACCCCAAGATTTATTAGTGATCGACTTGGTGCTGAAGCAAATGCCATAAAAAAGGAATGGAAACGAAAAGGGTATATTATTCCTGGTCGCAATGACGAAATAGCTCCCACGATTACAAAAAACGGTAATTCTTTTCGAGGGATTATGGTTAATCCAGAGATAGTTAAAGAACTTGGCTACGATTTTAGGCAAAAACAATAGAAAAGACCTTAACCGGTCTTTTTTTTACTCTATTGAAAAATGTTAATTACAAAAGTTCTCACATTTTCTTTTAAAGTGTAATTCACAAACATCGAATAGCAGAAGGCATGAAGACCATACAATTACGAAATTACAATTGCAAATTCAAAATAAAAAAACATTTTTTTTATCAATTGTCATCGCAAAATGAAAACTAAAGATTAAAACAATTAAAAATTGTAATTATGTAATTGACAAAGATTTAAGTCAACTCTCCCAATGGTTAAGATAATTACAATCTTTTTGAAAAATTGTAATTGTAATCTAATACCAGTTTAAAATAGAATCAATCCTTTCATTTTTTCGTTCGTGGGTAATAGTGCGAATAAAAACGAAGAATATCTACCCTAAAATGTCCACTATCGAACGAAGCCAGGAGAAAACATAATTCTTTATGATTGAGATCCCGGTCCATTTTTGTTCGGCGCATTCCTTGCGCTTTATTGACCCAGTTGACCCGTACCAGGGCTGCTTTATATTTTTCGCGGAAGCTTGTAAAGGAATAATTTTCTTTTGCTAATTTTTCAATCTGTTTTTCCTGATCTTCCATTCGGCGGTCCAATTCATCGTGCAATTCCCGTTTTGACATTTCAGAGTAACTATCCACTTGCGTTTGACAAAAGGTTTTCCGGGCTGAATGAATTGAAAATCCCGCTTCATCTTTCTTTGCCGGATTGGATAATCCGGCTCGAACGGCAGCCGATTGTGTAACTTTTGCCAATCTCTCCGCCGCCTTATCTTGGTCCATAATCTTGGTCGCATGAATCCCACTTCGATAATGTAACGGCTTCATGACCGTATGGTCTTGTTTTTTCAAGCTTCCCTTTAATTTTTCAAGAAACATGACATCCTCCGGTTTAGTGATTCGGACCCATCGATCCAAATTCCCTTTTTCGTTTAAATGAACTGTTGCCGTACCATCTGCATGAAGTTCGATGTCCTTTCCCCGAAGGCTTAGTGCACCCTCAATCCTGGAACCAATCCGGCGCCCCAATTCAACCGACAGGATTGCCTGACTTTTGTACGGTGAATTGCTTTGTTTCAATTCTTCGATGACTGCTTTGCAATCGTCATGTGTTGCTTTTAAAACCGTTGAATATTTCGCACGGCGGACGATGCCGTTTATCTGCCAATATTCCTCCATTTTTCCTTTATCCATTAACACGACCGGCGCTTTAAATACGGATGATTCTGCACTTGCTTTTGAAAAGAAATCCGCAGCGTGCGTATAAGCTTTTTGTGTGAATGGATTCGGGAATTCCTCGCGGATCAGCTGCATCATTTTTTCCTTTTCAAATTTGACCAACTCATATTCGCCGTATCTTTTCGAATACTTATTGACCAATGCATGCATTTTTTCCCGGTATCCGGTATAGCTTGTTTTGCTCAAACCATTTTTCTTTTTGCCTGAATTGGCGAATCGTTCGTTTTCAGCCCAATTAAATAATTTATCAATCCGTATGTGCGATTTCTCTAAACGTTTCTCTTTTGTGACCATTTTCCCCATAAAATCACCCCCCGATGAATCACAGATGCTTATACAAAAATCGTAAATCCTTAAGGGACTGTAAGCCACATTTTCCGGAATTAGTAAAGCGACAATTCGCCGTCGTACCGGTTCCAGTAAAATTCAGCAACAGTCCCTAAGCCAGTTGCGAATAAATAGTTGCGCTGGTTATGTTCCACTTTTTATCTTCAATAAAAAATGCAACATAACCACGCAAAACAGCTCCGCTACCGGCGTTGCTGCACTCCTCAAGCGCGGACCGGCATTTGCCGCTCCGCGACCTTCGTCGCTGGCATTCGCCTTGTTCGCGATAAATTCGCGAACGCTTCGCTGAAAACCTAAAACAGCATTTACATCGTAGACCAGACGATGGGCAGCTATGGATGCCAAGCCCCATCTCCTAATTGGAGTTGTTGCCAAGTTTTTCACAGAACCAAGAATGATTCTGACAAACTCACTCTCAAGTTACCCCAAGAGCCGGAGCGTTTCAGGAGACGGTGCCCGATACCCGTGCAAATATTGCTTCCTGAGATTGTTTTACGGTCAATTGTATAAAAATTTCAACAATCTAAAATAATTCATTTAAACCTACGTTTCTCTCTTTTCTTAAATAAGCTAATCTTATAACATATGAATTATGTTTCTTAATCTGATCGCATTTCACACATTCTATTTTCAGAAGTTAACTTAAAGGGCTAGCTAAAGCCCCGTGTTATTCAACAGCCCATTCTGTTATGTCTGCAAATGCCACAAATTCCTCTATTACGTAGTCCTCTGTTAACCATAAGCCTACTTCATTGATTTCAGTTACCTCGCCACAATAAATGCACCCCGCCATTATATAAATTTTTTCTCCTTCCTCGACCTCCGGTTTCATAATTCTTTTACCTCCTGTCTATGTTTTTCTTACTAGCTTTTAAAGACGGCGATCCAAAGAGTATCGCCATTTTAGCGCCTCACGGCTAATTTGTAAGCTCACGCATTACAAAGTTTTTAAACCACTCACATTATAACGGGAAAATAAATAAATGGTAAAAAATACCATTTTTTTATTTTCCTGTTATAAATTTATTGGGGGTGAATTAATGAAATTAGATAAACTTTTTGATAAATACGAGGAAATAGAATGTACGTTATATGATTTGATTGAATATATGAAGGACATAGAATATCCGGATTTAATAGTGGAGGAAAAACCGATACCGGCAGAATTAAAAATGATAGAAGCTTTTGAAAAAAAGGATATTACTCCATTAACAGGAGGAGAGAAATCTAGATTACCTGAAAATATAGTAGAATATTACGTTTTCGATAGCGATGATGACTTTACTCCTCTTATTCCTCAAAAATATGTGACCTATGAAAAAGAAAAATTAGCGCCTGGTCTTTTTGTTTTAACCTTAGAATACGGATTAAAGGGTCGAAAAGGGGATTATAGATTTACAGAAAAAGTTAATGTTCAAAAAGATAAATCTTATTTTCTTTATGAAAATAATCAATACAGTCAGGTTAATCCTCAAAAACAACAGTGGGTAGATCGCCTAGCAGAGAGGGAAGAACTTCGGAAACAATCCGTTGAATTTATTTATTTTTATAAAGATTTAAAGAATGTAATTTGGACAAAAAAATTAAACCCGTTTGATAAAGGAAAATTCATATATGGATTTTCTCAAGAAATTAATTCGATGGGAGAAATAGAATTTATTGAAACCATGAATTTTTTTCTAAGGATTTCTGAGCTGTATTTATTTATTCTTCAATTCTTTGGCTCCATAACTAAAGATGAATACAGTTATTTATTAAAAGCTATCGACAAACAAAAAGACCGGAACAATAAATGTTATGAATATATCATGCTAAAAGAGGAAGAACTATTATTTGATTTTGCAAGTATTTTAAATTTATCAAGCGGTGATCCATTTTTCGAAACAAAATATAAAATGACTGCACTTTTAACTCCAAGAGAAGAACGGTTAGATATTATTACCGCAGCTAACTATCATCAAGGAATTGTTTACATCGACACTGAAAAAGGAATTTGCTACCCAAACTTAGGAGAATTAGATAGACGTATCAATTTGTTTCAATTAGCTGCAAATGCTGAAAGTGAAAGAGAAATCGTAAAAAATATTATAAAAATTGCCAAACAGCAAAAAAAATAGTTGTAAAATTAAATACTAAGATTATAATACCTGCAAGGATGACAATAAATTAAAATCGACGGCACTTTTGAGCAATGTATACCTCCTCTAATATTTTCAAGTTATAAAAAAAGACGGGAAGAAATCTTTTCGTCTTTTAAATATATCCATGTTCTTTCATACTGTAAGAATCGGAATCTGAAATAATACAATGATCTAATAATTCAATTCCTAAAATCTTACCGGCTTCATTTAGACGCTTTGTTACCTCTATATCCTCTTTACTTGGTTGGCAATTCCCAGATGGATGATTATGAGCGACGATAATACTTGCAGCGTTTGATAAGACGGCTGTCTTGAACGTTTCTCTAGGATGAACAATGCTGGCATTAATTGAACCCCTATGCGCAACGCTTATATTTGTCACAGTATTTTTAGTTGAAAGAGAAATAACAATAAAGTTTTCACGATCAGCATTCCCGATAAATTCTCTAACCAAATCTACAACATCTAATGGACTTCGAATTGTATTGGTTCGGAATGGATACGTTTTTTCCTTTACCATTTGTAAACTAACTACACTCAATCTTCTCATTCTAGGCTTCTTATCTTCCGTCATTGTTTGCTGCATTGAAGCAACCTCCTTAAATATTTTTCCTTTGTTTGACATCAGTTCACACTAATATCAGTCGCGGGGCTCACACCTAAATTGCGACATTGTTTTAAAGCATCCGTATAATAACGTGTTTTTTTTATTTGTGTAAAAAAACAAAAAAAATTTTTTTTAAGTGATAAAAACAAAATAAGTTCCAGACCAGCCAGAATGCCACGAATTTTTACTTTTTTATCAAAGCTGTATTTGGCAATTAAAGAATGCTGATATGGCGGTATGTTTTTTGAATGTAAAAAAGCCGAAAATATGCAAGAATAAAAACTTACATGTTTTCGACTTATTAAAAATTGGTGATATTGAACAAACGCTACCCGTTACTTTAATTGTAATAATGATATAGTAATTATATCTTTTACTATTTTATGGAGGTTTTTATGAACATAAACAATCTGTACAATTTTAAGAATCCCGTCAGGCACTTCTTGAACATTGATGTGCGAATACATACAAATGTTGAAGAGGTCGATATAAGAGATTTAGCTTGGACTCAACCTATTCAATTCCGAGTTAGGAAAGATGAAAGTGAGTACAGAAGATTAAAAATGCCAAATATCCTAAATTTCTTATGTGCTCTAAATAGGTTTAAGGATTCAAGTAACTTTCTTGATTTTCAAGAAATAGATATAAGAAAACGATTAATTCCCAATACCGAAACAGGAGATTTTGCGACAGGTGTCTATGACGAACAACTAGAGAGCGACTTTGAAAAATTATGTGTATATGACAATCTACTTAAACTAGATATAAAGAGTTATTACGAGAGAATATATACGCATGATATTTCTTTTGAAAATGCTGGTGATGAAAATTTTCTTACCAATTTAAACGCAGGGAACACAAACGGATTGATAATGGGTAACTTTATCTCTCTATATTTTGCTGAAAAATACCTAAAAGATATAAGCGATGATCTTTTCCGAATGTTTACTCAAGAAAATATTAATTGTGATTTTTCCTATTTCTCTGATGACTTTTACTTCTTCTGCAATAAAAAAGATAATGAAAATGTGATTAGAATATTCGATGGAATACTTGAGAAATATGATTTAGAGAGAAATGACGGTAAGATAGAGACGTGGACATATCTAACATATAATGACTATAACTTGTCCGAAAAGTATTGGAAAAAGATAATTTCAGATTCTAAAAGGAGGTTTAATGAAGAACGACATGATAACATCCTATATTTTACGAATCAACTTATATACCGCTTATCCAACCTTAAAGAATATAAATTAAAAAAGACTTTCCTAAACACGTTTTTTAAATCTACTTATTTTTATACACTTGATACCACGAAGTTTAATATTGAGACATACAATTTTCACCAACTTTGTTATATCTTTAAATTTTCACCCGAAACCATGTTATACTCCATAAATCGATTTAGGCATTCTGCTCTGTTCAACAGTGACAACTTCAAGAAATTCCTATTTACGAGATATAAGGAAATTTTATCAACATCTTTTAACGATGAGCAATTGTACTACTACTATTCGATAAAGATGCTTGGTTTCAACGACATATTGGAAAACACCGGCGACATGGTAGTTGATTGTAATAATCAGTTACTTATTTCTTATTATCTAAAAGATAGATTGTTTAATACAGAACATATAGAAAAATTAAAATTGAAGACTGATGAAAAATATTGGTTTCAAAACTACCATTTAATACTATACACTAATTTAATTGATGACCTTGAAGGTAGCATCAACAGGTACTTAATGCCTTCATTTGCTACTAAAGATAGACAAAAAATCTGTTACACTAATTTCTACACGTTAAACCTAAACTCTGCAATCTCTCTAATAAAAGATATAGAGTTAGTTGTTGATAATATAGGAGAATACATGAACTCTCTCATTGACGAACGTCATGATGTCTTTGGTGACCCATATGATCTTGAGGATGAAGATGAAGACCAGGAATACACAGAAGACGAACTCGGCGAAGATTATTTGGATGAATAAACAAAATAAGAAAACCCGCTATTATTATTTTTAGCTAGTTTTCTTTTTTATTTCCACCTTTCTAATTTCTTTTGAATAACTGTCAAATTCAAACTTTCCATTATTTCGATTCATTCGATGTGTTGCTGCATAAAGATATCCCGAAACATGCAACCAATAAGGAAATTTGAAGTTTTACAGAAGGAACTCTTAGTTACAAAAATAAAAAAAGCCTCTTCTAACTCTGTATAGTGAAAATGCCAGCTATTCTATATACAAGGTCGAGTAGTATTTTTTTCAAACCTCGCTTCGCTGAAAAAAATCTCCACCCTACCCTTGTATATAGAATTTTGAACGGTTTTGGCTTTCTCGCCAAGCCAAGCATACCAAAAAACAGGTTTATCCCCTGGCTTGTCAGAGCCTAGTATAACCGTTCAAACCGCTTAGTTTTGTTCCTAGAAAGCGCCAGCCTTCGCACCCCAAAAAACAAGGTGAAAAACCAAAACCCTACAAAAACAAGCCCTATGTATTGCGCTGGATATTATGTTCTTTTAAATATTCATAAAAAGAGCTGCGAGATATCTTGGTGATGCTTATGATTTCTTTTACTGTCTTTTTTCCTTGTTGGTACAATTCAACTGCATGCATTAAACTATCGTTTTTCTCAGTGTATTTACGCGGTTTTCCTTTGTATATGCCATGTGCTTTTGCAATGGCGATGCCTTCCTTCTGGCGCTGCAACATTTTTTTTCGCTCTTGTTCAGCTAAATAAGCAAGCATACTCAAAAATTGGTCTTCCAATAGTTTTCCCATGTCTCCCATGGCTTTAAATTTTCGGCTATCAAAGATTTCTTGATTAGAAAGTACGACGATATCAACTTTCACTTTTTTTGTGATTTCGTTCCATTCTTCTTTGATCAAATCATAATCCCTACCCAAACGATCCAAATCATCCAAGTAAAGAATATCGCCCACTTCTAAAGAACCTTTCATCGCTTGATATTGTTCACGGTCAAAATTTTTTCCGGTTGCTCTATCCATAAAAATATTTTTATCTTCAATTCCAAGTTCTTTAAATTTAAGCAGCTGTCGGGTCCAATCCTGTTGGTCCGAGCTGACTCTTCCATAAGCTTTTACAGTCATTTTGAATTTCTCCCTTTTTTAATACTTTTTTTGTCTAATTTCCTTTAAATAAATCGGACATTTAAAACGGACACTTTAAGATATTGAATTATCGTTTGAAAATACTGTCCGGATTGGGTGTGCCTTCCTGGACACTACTTGGTAATTTCAGTGGAAGATTATTAATCCTTTTTAGAATAAAATGCTGAATATGGTAACAACAATTTCCGAATTTTGATCAAGATAAGCCCCTAATTTCTGGAATGAAAATAATTGTGCCATGAAAGGGGGAGCTATTCTTATATTGTGAAAGATTTCACTTAAACTAACGGTGCAGATTAGTGGAAGAAGAGGAAGAATAGTTGCTTAACCTCCCTCTTTTATCTGACCCTGATAAAAAATAAACAACGGACACTTTAATACTGGTCAGTTTTTTTATATAATTCTACCAAAGAAAAAAAAGGAGAGAAGAATTATGGAGATAACACCAGTAGTAATAATAGGAGATAGAGTAAAGATACAACCTATGGAAGATTATCACGTACAGGAATTATTTGATGTGGGAAACAATCCAGATATATGGGCATACATGCCAATGAAGGTTCAATCGATTGAAGATATGGAGTACCTTGTGAATGGAGCACTTCAAGCGAGAGAGCAAGGAAGCGAATTTCCTTTTGTTATCTTGGATAAGGATTCGGGGGAAATTGTGGGAAGCACTCGTTTTCTTAATATATCCATACCAAACCGTAACTTGGAAATTGGTTGGACATGGCTGTCTCCAACTGTTTGGCGAACTAGAATAAATACAGAATGTAAGTATCTTCTTTTGAAGCACTGCTTTGAGACACTTGGGACAATTCGTGTTCAGTTGAAAACAGATAGCCGAAATGTTCGGTCTCAGCAGGCAATTGAACGGTTGGGTGCGGTAAAAGAAGGAGTGCTTCGGAATCATATGGTTATGCCTGACGGTTATTTAAGAGACTCTGTGTTTTACAGTGTAATCGCCCAAGAATGGGTGCTAGTGAAGGACAAATTGGAGAGTAAGCTACGATAATCCAGTATTTTCGAAGTGTTGCTTATTAAACTAAAGGATAGCATTAACAGAACAATGAGATCGCCAAAATGGCGGTCTTTTATTATTAAAGAAGCATTTACTTGACCGAGAAGTCCTTTTTATAACTCTGAAAAATATACATGTAATAATAACTGTAAATGGGGGATGTAATGGGGTTGCGAGGGAGAGTAAGTTTAATTGTTGGTTGGATTACTTTGTTTCTAATGGGGACTGATTTATTTGTAGTGTCTCCGTTACTACCGTTCATTTCGGAAGCGTATAATGTTAGTTCAGCGATGACAGGGTGGATGGTAACTGTTTTTGCTGTAACATATGCTATTGCAGCACCTTTCTTTGGTTGGGCTTCAGATAATAATGGAAGAGGGATTTTTATTACGTTTGGATTAATATTATTTACTTTCTCTAATGCCTTAACTGCTTTTTCACCTTCTTTTGCCTGGTTAATCATTAGTCGTATTTTAGCTGGTTTGTCCGTTGCTGCAATCACCCCTTTGATTTATGCAATTATTAGTGATATTGCACCATCAAATCGGAGAGGAACTTGGCTTTCTATTGTTGTTTCGGGACATTTAACAGCTCTTTGGGCAGGAGCTCCATTGGGTACGTTACTAGAGCTTATTCTTGGTTGGCGTTCAGTATTTGTTGTAATGGCTATTATAGGAACAATATTGGCAGTAGTGAATTTCAAAACATGGAAATCTGTTCCTGAAAGCGATTTAACAAGAAATAGCTTAGAAGGAAATCTGCTAAGAATACTTGGTTCGGTAAGTGTTACCACCATTTGGGCGATTTCAATGTATGCTCTTTATATTTACCTAGGTGCGGCTCTTTATTCCGAAAACAAATTCTCATCATCGGAAATCGCATTAGCTGTTACTTTTTATGGTATCGGTGCTGTTTTGGGAAGTCTTATAAGTGGACAATTCACAGATAGGTTTGGAGAAAGGAAGATTTCGAAAGCTACGCTAATTTTCTTATCTTTAATACTCGTTTGTTTAGGTATATTCTTCTCTTCTGGCGATTGGATTTATTTCTTCCTGCTCATATGGGCTTTGGCTGGGTATGCAGGATTTACATCATACCAAGCACGATTAACAGTCGAATATCCAAAAGAACGAGGAATTGTTATGGCGTGGAATAATACGGCTCTGTATATTGGTATTACCATTGGTTCAATGATTGGTGGTTATGTCATATCTAATTGGGGATACCCTTTCCTCCCGTATGTTTGTAGCATTGCAGCAATCATTAGTTTTGTCCTTAGTACCCAAAAGGTCCAAGAAACAAAAAAAGAATCAGCTTTTCCAGCAGATAGATGACCTCAGAGTTAAGTCTTTTTATTGAACTAACGTGCTTGAGTTCAACAATATTTGGCTGCTAAGTCAGCTTTTTTTGTTCCACTAACTGGTCAGGTTAGTTTAAGTACAACTTTCACGATCTTGCATTTTAAATTTAAGTCAGTATTCTGGGAAATTTTACTTTAAAGTAAAGGTTTACATTTAAGCGTTAATACGGTATTATTTACTCATCAAGTAAATAAATTCGATTGAAGATTGTTACTGATAATGCAGGCAAGACTTCAACAAAAATGGGGATACTAATCCTTGTCTTTGTTGAAGTCTTGCCTTTTTTACGTCTATGTTTGGAGGGGAGTTAAATGGTAATAAAACAGGTTATTAATAATAATATTGCCATAAGTTTAGATTCCCAGGGGGATGAAATCATCCTAATAGGAAAGGGTTTAGCTTTTAATAAGAAGAAAGGAGATGAAGTTGATACTCAAAAAGTTGAAAAGCGTTTCTATTTAGAAGATCAAGGATTATATTCTAAATTCAAAAAGCTTTTACAAGAAGTTTCCATTGAAGAGATAAATATATCTGATGATATTATCGGTTTAGCAAAAAGAAGACTAAAAAAAGAATTAAATGAGAGCATTTATATTTCATTGCCTGATCATATCAGTTTAGCCGTTACTCGAACACGAGATGGACTAAATGTAAAAAATGGATTACTATGGGAAATAAAAAAATTGTATAAAGAAGAATATTTAGTTGCAAAAGAAGCTGTTCAAATGATTAATGAAAGATTTAAAGTAGAACTTGGTGAAGATGAAGCCGGATTTATAGCCTTTCACTTTGTTAATGCTCAGTTAAACAGTGGTATGAATACTGTTACTAAAATAACGCAATTTATAAAAGAAATTCTTAATATCATTACTTATCAGCTCAATATCTCTGTAGATGAAGATTCCTTGACCGGTTTTCGATTTATTACTCATTTGAAATTTTTTGCAAATAGAATCTTCACTCAAGAAGAAAATGAGAGTTCAGAAGATCCATTTTTGTATGACGTAGTAAAAGAAAGATACTCACAAGCTTTCGATATCACACAAAAAGTAAAACAGCATATTAGCAATAAATATTCGTATAAAATATCTGATATGGAAGCAACCTATTTGACAATTCATATTCAACGTTTGTTAGAAAGGAAAAACTAAATATTATTATTCAAACTTGTTACTCTTCGGGAGGCTAGACTTGAATTAAATCTGAAAAATTGTTTGTTAAACAATTATTTTAGGTTGAATTCAAGTCTTTTTTATTTATATTGGAGGTGTTCGTAGATGGACTATCAAAAATTAGCAAAAGAGATTATCAAAAATGTGGGTGGAGAAGAGAATGTAGCAGACCTTTATCATTGTGCTACTCGTCTGCGTTTTACGTTAAAAAATGATAATAAGGCAAATCGAAATGCAATAGAACAATTAGAAGGAATTATAACTGTTACAGAGAGTGGAGGGATGTTTCAAGTTGTTATTGGAAATAATGTCGCCACTGTGCATGATGCAATTATGGAGCAGACAGATTTAGGAACAAAGCAACAAAATAATGAAGATGATAAAAAGGGAAATTTATTTGAACGGTTTGTTGATCTACTTTCTGGAATATTTAGCCCTGTTTTAGGATTAATGGCATCTGCAGGTTTAATTAAGGGCTTGAATTTTATTCTTAGTAAGTATGGAGTGCTTGATCCAACTAGTGGAACATATAGAATTCTTGCGGCAGCAGGAGATAGCTTCTATTATTTTATGCCAATTATTTTAGCGATTACTGCCGCAAGAAAGTTTAAAGTAAATCAATTTTTAGCGGTAGCTTTAGCAGGGGGATTAATTTATCCTGATTTAGTGAACGCCCTTAACGCTAAAGAATCCCTTGACTTTATTGGGATTCCTGTAGTTTTAGCAAAGTACAGTGGCACGGTTATTCCTATTATTTTAGCTGTATGGGTATTGAAATACGTGGAAGGTTTTTTTAAGAAAATACTTCATGAGAGTATCCGAAATTTATTAACACCATTTTTCTGTCTAGTTATTATGCTGCCTTTAACGTTGCTTGCTATCGGTCCGGTAGCGATGTATACAAGTAGTTTATTAGCTTCTGGTTATTTATACATTTATAACTTAAGTCCAATCGTATCAGGTATCGTATTAGGCGCTGCTTGGCAGGTCCTTGTTATGTTTGGTTTACATTGGGGATTTGTACCTGTAATACTTAATAATATTGCTGTACATGGTCGAGATTCAATCAGTGCGATGATCGGACCTTCTGTTGCTGCCCAAGCGGGAGCATCACTTGGGGTATTCTTTAAAACAAAAAATAAAGATATGAAAAGTTTATCTTTATCCGCCTTTATTTCAGCATTATTAGGAATTACAGAACCTGCTGTTTACGGTGTTACCTTAAAGTTAAAAAGACCATTTATTATTGCTTGTATAGCTGGAGCAATTGGTGGAGGTATTTCTGGAGCATTTGGTTCTGCAGCTATTGCATCTGTACAAAAAAGTATTTTAACAATCCCTGTAGTCGCTCATGGATTGGTTGGATACATCATCGCGTACTTTTTTGCTTTGATCTCAGCATGTGTACTAACTGTCCTTTTCGGAGTTAAGAAAGAATTACATGAGGAACCTACAACAAAACAAGAAACTACTGTGGACGAGACATTGATTAAACGAGAAAGCATTAGCAGTCCATTAACAGGTCATGCAAAACCTCTTGAAGAAATCAGTGATCCTGTATTTGCGGGTGGAGCAATGGGGAAAGGAATTGCTATTGTTCCAAAAGATGGTAAGGTGTATTCACCTGTTGATGGAACCGTGACCATGGCTTTCCCTACAAAACATGCGTATGGTTTTACATCTACCGCAGGGGGAGAAGTATTAGTTCATATTGGATTAGATACCGTTAAGTTAAACGGGGAAGGATTTACAAGTTATGTTGAAACTGGCTCAAAAGTAAAAAAGGGTGATTTAATTGCCGAGTTTGACATGAAAAAATTAAAAGAGCTTGGCTTTGATTTAACTACTCCAGTGGTTGTAACAAATTCAAATAAGTATTTAGACATTTTGCCATTAAATAAAAAAGATATTGTTCATGGAGAAGAAACATTATCTCTATTAATTTAAAAAAACTCAACATTTACCGGTACGTCAGAAAAAATACCCAGGGTTTATGGATGCTTATTCCCCTGGGTATTACGATAGTTTCTTTCGGAGACTTTAACGAGCAATCGCTGCTAGTTTTGGGCATTACCAAACATTAGCTTACTTTAGTAAATTATAAGCTTACACTCTATTTTTTAAATAAGATTTTATATTAATAAACGGAGGTTCATGATTATGATTCAATTGAAAACCAAATTTCCAGAAAATTTTTTATGGGGCGGCGCTACTGCAGCAAATCAAATAGAAGGTGGAAGTGATGAGGGAGGAAAAGGTCTTTCTGTGGCTGACGTTTATATTTTCGACGAGAATATGCCAAAAGAACGATGGACCGATCAATGGCACATGATGACCCATAAACAAGTAGAAGAAGCAATGGACCCTAACAGTACAAAACATTATCCAAAAAGACACGGAATTGATTTTTATCATCATTATAAGGAAGATATTGCCCTGTTTGCTGAAATGGGTTTTAAAGTTTATCGAATGAGCCTTGCGTGGACTCGTATTTTTCCAAACGGGGATGAATCTATTCCAAATGAAGAAGGATTAGCGTTTTATGACCGAGTTTTCGATGAACTGCTTAAACATGGAATTGAACCGCTTGTCTCACTCTCTCATTATGAAATGCCTCTTCATCTTGCAACAAAATATGGTGGATGGGTAAACCGGAAAGTAATTGATTATTATGTAAGATTCGCAACTACAGTATTTAAGCGTTATAAAGAAAAGGTAAAATATTGGATTACTTTCAATGAAATCAACTGTGTGAAACATCATCCTTGGACAAGTATAGGCGTTGTTGAAGAAAATCACCCACATATCGAACAAGCAAAGTTTCAAGGAGCTCATCATCAATTTGTTGCAAGTGCAATGGCGACAAAAGTATGGAAAGAAATGAAACCAAAAGTTAATGTGGGGACAATGATTAGCTATCAACTCCTCGTTCCATATAGCTGTAATCCGGACGATATACAAAAAACGGTTGAAAAACAACGTGAGTCACTATTTTTCACTGATGTTCAAGCAAGGGGTAATTATCCAGCTTATACTGCTAGGATGCTAGAAGAAAAAAATGTGGTTTTAGAAACACAACCAGAAGATGAACAAATCATGAGAGAAAATCCGGTAGATTTTATATCTTTTAGTTACTATATGTCCAGTGCTGTAAGCTCCCAACCTGAAAAATTAGAAGGTGCGGTTGGCAATTTAATTACAGGAGGAGTTGAAAATCCTTATTTGCCAAAAAGTGATTGGGGTTGGCAAATTGATCCAAAGGGATTAAGAACGGCATTAAACCAATTATATGATCGTTACCAAAAACCATTATTTGTTGCTGAAAATGGTTTAGGTGCGGTAGATATAGTAAAAGAAGATGGTACCATTGAAGATGATTACCGTATTGATTATTTACGAAAACATATTGAACAAATAAAAGAAGCCATCATGGATGGTGTTGATGTATTTGGTTATACATCTTGGGGGTGTATTGATATGATTAGTGCTTCAACAAGCCAAATGTCAAAGAGATACGGCTATATCTATGTGGATCAGGATGACTTAGGCAATGGAACGCTTGAACGCAAGAAGAAAAAATCATTCCATTGGTATAAAAAAGTTATTGCTAGTAATGGCGAACAACTAGATTAATAAAAAATAATAATTAGTTAGGCTTCATAGAAGAAAAAAATATTAAAAAAGATAATAATTCTTTTTACAAAAGTGAGGAAGTTCAATGGTTGAAAAAATTTATACAATAATTGATGACACAGGAATTCATGCCCGTCCCTCTACAGCGTTAGTTAATGCTGCTTCTCCATTTAAATCGGAAGTAACAATTGAGTATAATGGGAGACAAGTTAACCTAAAATCGATTATGGGAGTAATGTCGCTAGGAATTCCAAAAGGAGCGAATGTAAAAGTAGTTGCAATAGGTGATGATGAATTAGAGGTAATTTCAAGAATAGATGATGTAATGGTTAATGAAGGACTTGCCAGCTAAGGGCAATGAAGTGTAAATTTATGTGAATAATTGTATGTGGAAGGTTCACCAATGGTGAACTTTCCTGTTTCTTAGTTGTTAGCACTG
Organism: Neobacillus niacini; assembly: GCF_046591715.1. Classification (GTDB taxonomy): domain Bacteria; phylum Bacillota; class Bacilli; order Bacillales; family Cytobacillaceae; genus Neobacillus; species Neobacillus niacini_L. The sequence goes on from NZ_JAWVNQ010000001.1 coordinate 246,132, forward strand.
AATATTTATGCTTTCAGTAGTTTTACACTTACCGGAATTTTAAAGATAGGGAAATATATCTATTTTAAAAAGACATGGGGGGGAATCCATTAATGAACGGAATGATGCTTTTTTTATGTATTGTATGGGGGTTTAATTTTGTCATTATGAAACTGGGCAATGACGCGTTCCCGCCTGTTTTGTTTGCTGCCTATCGTTTTTTGCTTGGGGCAATTGTACTTTTTGGGTTAACCTGGTTTAAAAAAATCCCTCTTCCTGGTAAACGTGAACTAAAATGGTTTATTTTATGCGGGCTTCTGCAGACGACGTATTTTAACATTGCAATCCAAATTTCTTTAAATTATATAAATGCAGGGCTTACTTCTGTTCTTACATACAGCATGCCATTGTTCCTCTCACTTTTGGCTCATTATTTCATTCCTGGAGAGAAATTGACTGTTATTAAGACAGGAGGAATACTGATTGGAATAATAGGATTGTTCTTAGCAATGGATATTCAATTTGGAGGGAATATATGGGCTCCCATTTTAGCATTAAGCTCAGCAGTAACATGGGCTCTATCTAGTTTAATTTTCAAAAGAAAGTTGCAGGGCTGTGACACAATTCAATTTACTACATGGCAAATGGCAGCAGGGGCAATTGGCTTGTTTTTATATTCTTTCAGTTTTGAACATGGAGAGTCACATTGGAGTCTTATGGCTCTAGTATACCTTTTATATTCCGGAATTTTAGCCTCAGCATTAGCTTTTGTTATTTGGTCTTATATTCTTTCTAAGATGGAAGCTAGTAAAGCATCGATTTCATTGCTAATTGTACCCGTAGTTGGGACTCTTTCGGGTTTCATATTTTTAAAGGAAGAACTAAATTCTATTACATTAATAGGAATAATTTTGGTACTTTTAGGAGTTTGGCTGGTAAATAATGCAGACTCTGCCCGTTTTCTCATTAGAAAATCATCAACTCTAAATAGGTAAATAAGAACAGTGCTGTAAATGCGTCAGGGGGCTCCTCAACTTTAAATTGCCCTTTTTCAACACTTAAGACTTTGTGAATTAATGTACTTAAAGTAACGGGTGCTTTAACACAATAAGGAATAAAATAAAGATATAAAAATATGCAAGTTTTTATGCATTACAATTATTTGTGTATTTTGGCTTTTTTACATTCATAAAATATACTTTACTGCATTTTTTTTTAATGCTAAATACATCTTGTTGCCAGCCTGATCCGCTTTCCAAAGTTCAAGAGAACCCTTAATATAAGGGTTTTTTTTGTTGAACAAAATTTGTGGATAATAATAGTTTTAAGGTTTAGGAGTTTTAAGTTCTACTAATTAATAGTTTTATTCTCTTATTCAATGATTCAATCATTACCATAATTTTCAAAAGATAACTATAAACAATACGAAATAAGTAATATAATGGAATTATTATACTAATTGTGAGGGTTTTATCTATGCCATATACGATCAAGTCTTCTGAAAAACTTAGACCGTCTGGTGCTGAATACGAAACGAAGGCACTATTATACTTGATGAACTTTAGAACTGATAGTCCTGAAGTCTATTATTATGTTGTAGACTTTTTTAACGATTTAACAGGAATGAATAGAACTGGAAGAAAAATGTGGGATATACAATCGAAAGGAGCTAAGAATTCTTCACCTAGAGCACTAGGAAAAGAACTAGTTACTTTATATAAAAATTATACAAGTGATTTTGACTTTGATTATTTTGTATTATTTTTAGGAGGAGTTTCAAATACCGTCAGAATTGATGATAAAAAGAATATTTTTGATATCAATAATATTAAACCAAGCGCATATAAGCAATTGAAGCAAGGTTTATTAGAAGAGTGTAATGATAAAAATTACATAGATGATTCGAAAATCAGCGATAAAGAGATAGTTGAATTTCTAAAAAAAGTTCAATTTGTTGTTGATGATAAAATGCCATATGAATATGTAAAGTCCATTATAAAAACCCATACCAAGTTAATTCCTAATGAAGGAATATTAAATGGTATTTTTAATGAGATTAGAGATAAACAAGCAAGTAAAAAAAATTCCAGCGTTGTTGAAAATATCACTATTACAACTACACATGAAGCATTAAATCATTCTCGGCATTTAACGGCTGGCGAGATTAGGTTATTAACACTTTCTCGGATTATTAACAGAAATCTATTTGATCAAGGACCTCCCTTGCCTTTTTATATTATTTTAAATAATATCCCAGATGAAAGGAAAAAAGACGTGATATTAGAAAGTCGGTTGGCACTATCTAGAGCATTGTTTAATAAAAATAACGCTAATACTTTTTGGAGTCTATTTGAAAATATTTATTCCACAATAGTTCAAAATCCTTTGGATAATGTAAATGTACTTTATGATAAATTAAATAACGATATTGTAGAACAATGTTACGATTTTGAGGTGATTTCATTAAAGTATTTTATTTCTTTAATTAAGGATGGTATTGAATAATGATAATTAAAAAAGTTGGAATAGGTAATGAGCATGAAGCATTTATTGAAAATAGATTTTCGGAGAAGATGAATATTATTTCTAGTGATGATAATAACCGAGGGAAGACTATTTTAATTCAAGGAATGATGTATGCACTAGGCAATAACCCTGTATTCCCTTCAACTTTCAATTACACTAAATATTATTATGTAGTTGAGTTTCTTTATAACGATATTATTTATAAAATCTGTAGAAATAAGGATTTATTTTTTATTCAATTCAATGAATCTTTGATGCTTTTTGAAAATGTTTCGGAATTGAAGCGATATTGGCATAAGAATATAATGCCTTTGCCAATAATAACTAAAAATGATTTCACACGAATAGTTGATCCTGAACTTTATTTACAAGTTTTTTTTGTAGGGCAAGATAAAAAAGATACTTCAAATATTGCAAACAAAGGATTGTACAATAAAGAGGATTTCATAAATATGCTTTATTCATTAGCTGGGATAAAGAATGATAATGTAGATTTCGATAGCATTAAAAACATACAACAGAAGCTCGCAAATTTAAAGGATGAGAAGAAACTTTTATTGCAACAATCAAAAATTTTGAAATCTCAGAAGAAGCCTATTTCATATTTAAGTAGCGCGAATGACAGAATTAATTTTAAAAATCATCTTGATAAAATTGAAAAAGTTAAAGAGAAATTAACTGAATTAAATAAAGATCGAAATAAAAATATAAATAGAAAACTAAAATGCGAAATAACTATTAAAGAGTTAAATTCTTTAAATAGAAATTTGGATTCCGGTGAGTTAATTTGTTTAGATTGTGGAGCCAATCATATTGGCTATAAAGTTTCTCCTAAACAAACGTATTCATTCGATGTATCAACGCCGGAAATCCGAAAGCAAATTATAGAATCGATTAATAATAAAATTTATGATTATAAAGAAGAAGTCGAACGTATAACTCTATTAATCACTAGTGAACAATCTAAACTTAAAGAATTATTATCTGTGGAAGAAATCTCATTAGAATCTTTAATTGCATATAAAGATGATGTGTATAGTGTTTCAGATGCAGAAAACAAATTGAACTCTATCGAAGTTGATATAAAAAAATTAGAAAATCAATTGAGAGAAGCTTCAAATGATAAAGAAGTTGTTAAGGTAGAACAAAATAACCTCTTTGATTCGATTTTAAAAACAATGAATAAGAATTATAAATCGGTTGATGCTTTAGGTAATATAGAGTTCGATAATATCTTTACTAAAAAAACAGAAACTTATTCTGGCAGTGAACAAACTATTTATCATTTAGTAAAAATCTATTCTTTAGCCAAAATACTAAACCATGATTATCCAATTGTTGTTGATTCATTCCGTGCAGAAGATTTATCAACTAAAAAAGAAAAAGTTATTTTAGAAATATTTCACAAATTGGATAATCAAGTAATTTTAACAACCACATTAAAGAAAGAAGAAATTGGAAAATATGACAAAAAGGAGTTTGATTTTATCAATCATATTGATTATTCTAATCATTCTCCAAGTAAAATTCTTCAGTCTAAGTATGTAAACGAGTTTAAAAAATTTCTTGTGAATTTTGCTGTAAATATCTAATAAGTTATACATTTTCTTATTCAAATGGGATCTTTAACTTTAATTTCTGAGTAAGAACACTTAAATTAATAGACATTTATAAAGTCACAAAATGGTCACGCAATTGAGATAAAAGGCGAATTTTTGAGGATTTATAAGGAAAAACAAAATGCAAAAATCATCAATTATAGCGGTTTACGGCTATAAGGGGAAAACAGAGGAATCCTTGGATCTACTTTGACAGGGTTGAGGTCGGGGGTTCGAACCCCTCACAGGTCATAAAAAAAATCCTAACGTCTTACTGATGTTAGGATTTTTTTTATCAAAACCCATTACAAGAGTATTGTGAAAGAATTGTGAACAAGTAATGTTGAGTCTTTACAATATTTTTTTATGTTCTATAATACCCATATAGGTATAAACCCAATAGGGTATTCCTTGAGGCTTGAAAATAAATATTGTTAGTATATTTAGTTCTCATATATGGAGGGGTTTTTATTATGACTAAGAAAATTATCATTGTTGGTGGAGTTGCCGGCGGAGCGACAGCTGCAGCTAGATTAAGAAGAATAAGTGAAGATGTAGAGATTGTACTTGTTGAACGTGGAGAACATATATCATTTGCAAACTGCGGTTTACCTTATTATATTGGCGAAACGATTAAGGATAGAAGTAAGTTATTGGTACAAACCGTAAAAGGTATGTCAGATCGATTTAACCTTGATATTCGCAATTTAAGTGAAGTAATGAGCATAAATCCTGAAAAGAAGAGTGTAATGATAAAGGATTTACAAACAGGGGAAGTATATGAAGAATCTTATGACAAGCTATTGTTATCTCCTGGAGCAAGACCAATTGTGCCGCCTATTCCAGGATTAAATGAAAATACAACTTTATTTACATTAAGAAATATTCCTGATACGGATAAAATCAAAAACCATGTAGATAACAATCATCCCAAAAGGGCTGTAGTTATAGGTGGTGGATTTATTGGAATTGAGATGGCTGAGAACCTTGTTGATCGAGGAATCGAAGTGACACTTATTGAAATGGCCAATCAAATTATGGCACCAATTGATTACGAAATGGCGAGTATTTTACACGCTCATTTAAAAGAGAAAGGTGTTCAACTGATATTAGAAAATGGAGTCCAATCATTTGCTGAACATGGTAAGAAAGTAATTCTATCAGATGGAACAGAAATCCAAACTGATATGACTATTCTTTCGATCGGTGTTAGACCAGAAAATGAATTAGCAAAAACAGCAGGACTGGAATTAGGAGAGCGTGGAGGTATTGTTGTTAATGACTTCCTTCAAACTTCTAATGAAGATATCTATGCTGCTGGAGACGCAGTAGAAGTCATTGATTATATTAGTGGTACCAAGGCGATGATTCCATTAGCTGGTCCTGCAAACCGACAAGGGCGTATCGCTGCGAATAACATGATGGGCAAAAAAGAGAAGTACCAGGGGACATTAGGTACTTCGATTGCAAAGGTATTTGATTTAACCGTTGCAGCTACAGGAAACAATGAGAAAACATTGAAGCGTTTAGGTGTAAATTATGAGGTTGTTCATATTCATCCAAGCTCTCATGCAGGTTATTATCCAGGAGCCGCACCAATTGCATTAAAAGTAATCTTTGATAAAGAAACAGGAAAAATCTTTGGTGCACAGGCAGTAGGTGCAGACGGCGTTGACAAACGAATTGACGTTATTGCGACAGCTATTAAGGGTGGATTAACAGTAGAAGATTTAACAAATTTAGAATTATCTTATGCACCACCGTTTTCTTCAGCTAAGGATCCTGCCAATATGGCAGGTTATGTGGCAACAAATATCATGGAGGGTGAGTTAGAGCATATTCAATGGCATGAGGTTGATCAAATCGTATCAGAAGGTGGGCTTTTAATCGATGTTCGCGAACCAATGGAACGTGAATTTGGTTTTATTGAAGGTTCCATTAATATCTCCTTGAACGACCTGCGAACTAAATTAGATGAAATACCAAAAGATAAGACGGTTTATGTAAGCTGTCAGGTAGGATTAAGAGGGTATTTAGCAAGCCGGATTCTAAAAAATAATGGTTATCAGGTAAAAAATGTGGATGGCGGCTGGAAAACGTATTCGTCTGTATATGGAAGCAATATAAATAAGACTGTTGAAACAAAAACAAACGACCTTGGTGAGACAGAGATCGTAAAAGAAAATAAAATACATGTAGACACCGTAGTAGATGTTAGTGGTTTAACATGTCCAATGCCGATAATAAAATTAAAAAAAGGTATTGATTCATTGGAAAGCGGTCAAGTCATAGAGCTTCATGTAACAGACCGTGGCGCTTTAAATGACCTGCCAGCATGGTCAAGTAACGCAGGACATACCCTTTTAAAGACAGAACAAGAAGAGAAACTTATTAAATTCTGGATAAAAAAGAAATAAGTAACAGGTATTCATGATTTATGAAACTATCGCAAAATTGACCGTACTTTACAGCGGGCATTTATTTGAGAAAATTATTATTGACATTATACCTATAGGGGTATATTATTAAATCTGTCCTTGATAATAGTTTTGTTGCAGGAGGTATAGATGATATATTTAATTTTATCATTATTAGTAATTCTAGTTATACTATATAAAAGATATTTTCCTGTTTGGGGTGTAAAATGTTCTGAATTAGAAAAAATTGATTTGACTAACTTACAAATTCTTGATGTAAGAGATTATAATGAATCCTATAATAACCCAATTGATGGAGTACTTAATATTCCAATAGCGTATTTAAAACGCCGTATAAATGAGATTCCACAAAGAGATATACATTTAGTCGTATCAAGTATACTAGAAAAAAATGTTGGAATTCGTGCCTTAAAGCATAAGGGATATAGAATTGTTGGCTATTCAATTGCAGGTCAAAATCAAAATGAAATAAAAAAATGTCATTTAGAAATAAACTGTTAGAGGAGGTAATAGTATGGATTATAATGATCAAATCAAAAATAGGGTAAAACGAATCGAAGGGCAGCTTAGAGGAATCCTGCGTCTTATGGAAGAAGAAAAGGATTGTAAAGATGTCATTACTCAGTTATCTGCTGCGAGAACAGCAATTGATCGAACAATAGGAGTAATTGTAAGTTCAAATTTAGTCGAGTGTGTTAAAAAAGCAGAGGAATCACAAGAAAGAAGTGCAGAAGAATTAATTAAAGAAGCTGTAGACCTATTAGTGAAGAGTCGATAAAAAAGGGTTGACACCCTCTTTTATTTTCATTACCATAATACCCATAGGGGTAATGGTAATAGATCTTTTTTTATTGAAAAATATACCCGTATAGGTAATTAATAAATAGGAGGTCATCAAAATGACTGAGAAGAAAAAAACAACGATAGTCTTATTGAGCGGCGATTATGATAAAGCAATGGCAGCTTATATTATTGCGAATGGTGCTGCAGCCTATGATCATGAAGTAACAATCTTTCACACTTTCTGGGGATTAAATGCTTTAAGAAAAGAAGAGAATATTTCAGTTGAAAAAGGATTCCTAGAGAAAATGTTTGCAAAAATGATGCCTAGAGGTGCAGATAATATGGGACTTTCTAAAATGAACTTTGCTGGTTTTGGACCTAAGCTGATTAAGAAGGTTATGAAAAAACATAATGCAATTCCTCTTCCTCAACTTATCGAGATGGCGCAAGAGCAAGATATAAAGTTGATTGCATGTACCATGACAATGGATTTACTAGGTTTGCAAGAAAAAGAACTATTAGACAACATTGAATATGCAGGAGTGGCAGCCTATTTAGCAGAAGCTGAAGAAGGTAATGTCAATCTGTTCATTTAACTCAAAACTATAGGAGGCAATAGAATTGGAATATATAAATTACGTTATAATTGGAATTTTAATATACATTATCGGTTCTCGTTTCATGCCTGCTAACGGTATACGAAATATTTCAACACTAGAATTAAAAAGTGAATTAAAGGATAAAAATAAATTGTTTATAGATGTAAGAACTCCTGGCGAATATAAAAGAACTCACATTAAAGAATTTAAGAATATTCCACTTAACCTGCTTGCACAAAAAGCGGAGAAGGAACTTCCAAAAGATAAGGAAATAATTGTTATTTGTCAAAGTGGAATGAGAAGCGTGCAGGCAAGTAAGATATTAAAAAAATTTGGCTATACAAAAGTAACAAACGTAAAAGGCGGTATGAATGCTTGGTCATTATAAATGAATAAAGAGGAGGAGTTTTAATATGAAAGCTATAGCTGCAAAGGAAGTTGAACAATTACTAAATGAAGGGGAAAAATTAGATATTATTGATGTTCGTGAAGTAGATGAAGCAGCAGCTGGAATGATACCCGGTGCTGTAAACATTCGGTTAGGATTATTGGAGTTTCGTATGCATGAATTAGATAAATCAAAAGAATATATTATCGTTTGCCGTTCCGGAGGCAGAAGTGCTCAAGCTGTGCAATTTCTTGAGTACCAAGGATTTAATGTCATTAATATGACTGGTGGAATGCTTTCCTGGGAAGGAAATGTAGAATAAATTTTTTTAAACAACCAAATACCCCAACGGGTATAAAAATGGAGGCTATAAGATGGAGAACATGAAAGCAAACTTAATTTTAGATGCAAAAGGATTAGCTTGTCCAATGCCGATTGTTAAGACCAAAAAGGCAATGAATGAATTAGAGGCTGGTCATGTACTAGAAGTCCAAGCAACAGATAAAGGGTCAAAAGCTGACATTAAGGCATGGGCCGAAAGCTGCGGTCATCAGTATTTAGGTACATTAGAGGAAGGTAACGTTTTAAAACACTACCTAAGAAAATCAGCTAGTGATGAAAAGATAGAGAGAAAACACCCAAATGTAATGAACAATGAAGAGCTTGAGTCGAGACTCGAATCGAATGAAAAGATTGTTGTTCTGGATGTTAGGGAGACAGCAGAATATGCCTTTAATCATATCCCGAATGCTATTTCAATTCCATTGGGTGAGTTAGACAATCGTCTTGATGAATTAAAAAAAGAGGAAGACATTTTTGTAGTCTGCAGAACTGGAAATCGTAGTGATCTCGCTGCACAAAAGTTAATAGAAAAAGGATTCACTAATGTTGTTAATGTAGTTCCAGGGATGAGTAAATGGTCTGGCAAAACAACAAGCTTTCTAAAATAAGTATCAAATTTTTTTAACTCGAAATATACCATAGGGGGTAAATTGTGATGTCTGTAAATATAATGACTTCAAAAGAGGTAACGAAAAAAGTATTTAACAAGGAAGATCTATTTATTCTAGATGTTCGTAATGAGAGTGACTTTCAGGATTGGAAAATTGAAGGTGAAAACTTTGAGTACTTTAACATTCCTTATTTTGAATTACTAGATGGTGTTGAAGGGATTATGGATAAGGTTCCTTTTGATAAAGAAATTTTGGTAGTGTGTGCTAAGGAAGGATCATCTATCATGGTGGCTGAAATGCTCTCTGATGCGGGGCTTGAGGTTTCTTACCTAAAGGGTGGTATGAAAGCTTGGAGTGAGCATTTAGAACCTGTAAAAGTCGGAGACTTGAAGAATGGCGGCGAAATTTATCAGTTTGTACGTATTGGAAAAGGATGTTTATCTTACATGGTTGTGTCGAACAATGAGGCTGCCATTATTGACGCAACTCGTATGACGGATTTTTATCTTGAATTTGCTGATAGTCTCGGTGCGAAAATTACTCATGTTTTTGACACACACCTGCATGCTGATCACATTTCCGGTGGACTAAACATTGCAGAAAAAACTGGCGCAGCGTATTGGCTGCCTCCAAAAGATGCAACAGAAGTTACGTTTGCCTTCAAGCCATTAGATGATGGAAGTGATGTAGAAATTGGAAATGTAAAGATTAACATCCATGCTCTATATTCTCCAGGTCATACCATTGGGTCTACTTCCTTTATTGTGGATGAAAAATTCTTACTTTCAGGTGATATCCTGTTCATTGACTCAATCGGTCGACCAGATTTAGCCGGCTTAGCTCAAGATTGGGTTGGTGATTTGAGAGAAAGTCTCTATAAACGCTACAAAGAATTATCAGAGGATTTAATCGTCCTTCCTGCTCACTTTATGATCATAGAAGAACTAAATGAAGATGGCAGTGTATCAGAAAAATTAGGAACACTATACGCAAAGAACCATGGTTTGAACATTGAAGACGAAAATGAGTTCAGAAAATTGGTAACAGAAAACTTACCGCCACAACCAAATGCGTATCAAGAAATTCGTGAAACGAATATGGGTAAAATCAATCCCGATGAGGAGCAACAACGTGAAATGGAAATCGGACCAAATCGCTGTGCAGTTCGATAAGTAATACAAATATTAGGAGGTAAAAGAAATGGAAGCAAATAAGATTTTAGATGCAAAAGGGTTAGCATGTCCGATGCCGAATTGTAAAGACAAAAAAGGCTATGAATGAATTAGAAAGTGGTCAAGTGTTAGAAATACATGCGACGGATAAAGGGGCAAAAAATGACCTTACGGCATGGGCAAAATCAGGTGGTCACGAGGTTGTGAAACATGAAGTGGAGAACGATGTTTTGAAGCTCTGGATAAAGAAAGGATAAAAAATAGGGAACCGATTGGGGTTCTCTTTTCTTAAGGGGGAGGAAGTACCATGGATATCGGCTTTATTATTACTATTTTCTTAATAGGTTTTATTGGTTCATATATATCTGGAATGTTAGGAATAGGCGGTTCCATTATTAAATATCCGATGCTTTTATATATCCCGCCATTATTTGGTTTGGCATCGTTTAGTGCCCATGAAGTATCAGGAATAAGCGCTGTTCAGGTGTTTTTTGCGACAATCGGCGGGGTTTGGGCATACCGTCAAGGGAGCTATTTAAATAAAACATTAATTGGATATATGGGAGTTAGCATTTTAGTTGGTAGTTTTGTTGGCGGTTTTGGTTCAAGGTTAATGTCAGAGGGAGGAATTAATCTAGTTTATGGGATATTAGCATTAATAGCCGCTGTCATGATGTTTGTTCCGAAAAAGGGAATTGATGATATTCCTCTAGATAAAGTGAAGTTTAATAAATGGCTTGCAGCATCCCTAGCATCAATTGTTGGAATTGGTTCTGGAATTGTTGGAGCAGCAGGGGCATTTCTATTAGTTCCCATCATGCTGGTTGTATTAAAAATACCAACACGTATGACGATTGCTTCTTCATTGGCTATAACGTTTCTATCCTCGATTGGTGCCACTGCAGGAAAAATTACTACGGGACAAGTAGAATTTCTACCTTCCGTAATGATGATTATTGCAAGTCTTATTGCCTCACCCTTAGGTGCTATGGCTGGGAAAAAGATAAACACCAGGTTCCTACAAATCATGTTGGCAGTATTAATTTTAGCAACAGCCATAAAAATTTGGATGGATATATTATTTTGATTTATTTTTGAAAAGAACCCATCATAAGCTGGATGGGTTCTTCTTTCTCAAATCTAGGAATAATTGTTAATTCTCAATCTCATAACCCCAGTTATTCATACCGCCGGTCATGTTATAAATATTTGCAAAAGAATTGCCTGTTAAAATTTCACTGGCTTGTGCAGAACGATTTCCGCTGCGGCAAACTACTAAATAGGATTCATCTTTATTTAAATTATGCAATTTATTTTCTAATTCTTGTAGTGGTATCAATTTTGCATTAGGAATATGGCCTTCTTGATACTCTTGTGAGGTTCTAACATCCAACACAACTACTTCCTGATTGTCGATTAGTGCCTTTGCTTCCTCTGTGGATACATTTCTATACCCTTCGGAACCAATTCCACATGCAGTAAGAGATACTACGGCTGCTATTATCAGTAACAAGTGAGTGAAACGATTCATCATTTTATGTCCTCCTTTAGTGCTGCTTGCTCCTATTATACCTCGTAGGGTAAAGGGATCTTGGACTAGAATTTGAATAAATAACAACATTTTTACTTTTTGGGGCAATTCTCTTCAAGAGACTGCCCCTTCTACGTCTCTAGTCCTATATGAAAATCAAGCTCAAGCTCAATTATATGAAACACTGAAAGAAGGTAAGATGATATCAAGAAAGCAAAGGAGGAAAACAAAATGAAAAAATTAGGTTTATTTTTAGCTGGAGGATTTGCAGCGATGATCTTACTTTCTACTCTTGGACCGATGGTGGGGTTACTGATAAGTCTCGCGGTTTTATATTTAATCTACAAACAGTTCATAAAAGCAGAATCAACGGGTTGGAAGATTGTGCTTGGAGTTTTTGGAGTCATTTTTCTATTGGCCTCTATTTCTAACGCACCTGCTATTATTGGTCTTGTGGCTGCCTACGTTCTTTACCTTGTTTATAAAAACTGGAATTCCAAGAAACATACTGTAATTAATGAAGAATCTGATCCATTTGTAAATTTTGAAAAGCAATGGAATGAACTAAATAACTATTAAACGCATGGATAGCAGTACTCCATGCGTTTCTTTTATTTATCAGCTTTGTTTTTTTATCCAATTTATGTAGTTATCCATCACAGTATCAATGAACTGAACTGTAGGTTCATGAATCAGATTTCCAGTGTCATCAAGCTTTTCATGAACGGCACCTATAAATACTTCATTTCCTGGAAGTGTCAATGCAGAAATTCCAGGGGAGTTTAAAATCTGACGCAGGTGCATTTGTGCTCGTGCGGTTCCTAATACTCCAGGGGAACTGCCGACAATCATGACTGGTTTGTTCACCATTACCTTATCAACACGAGAAAACCAATCAATTGCATTTTTCAAAAAGGCAGGAATGGAATGATTGTATTCAGGTGTAACGAATAGTACTCCATCACTGTCAGCTACTTTTTTCTTAATCTCAATTACGATTTCCGGCGGTGTCAGCTCATCATCTTGGTTATACATCGGAAGTTTTTCAATTGGAAGAATTTCAATCTCAGCAGTCATTTCATATCGCTTTTGCATGAATTGTGCTAGTTTTTTGTTAAAAGATTCTTTACGATTACTTCCTACAAGTGCAACAATTTTCACCTAAAATCTCTCCTTTCAGTCAGTTTTAATCATAACATGCTGATGAAAGGAATTCATTTTCGAAGGACTGAACAAATTTAAAAATGAAAAGAACCCTAACATAGAGTCATGATAGGATTCTTATAAGGCAAGTAATTTTAAACGTGTTTAATTATTCTACAATTGAAATAATTGGGGGTTTACTCAAATATGGCATTAGATTTTTAACGTCCCCTTGGACTTCTATCCCTTCAGGAGAAGACATAGCTTGGTTTAATGCCTCTAAGTTATCAAAACGAAGTTCAGCAAATAAAAATAATTGATCGCTAGTGTTTTGAGTTTGTAACACCTGATGTACTTCAGCACCATTAAGATAAGGCATTTTTTTCACTAAAGGGATATGTACATTGTAATAATACTCTTCAAACCCCTCTTGATCCCTCGGTTGATCATAAATAACAATCACTTTTGCCATTTCTTTTCCTCCTGTAATTTGTAGTATTTTCAATCTGTGAAGACTAATATCTAGTAGTTCTTAAAGACTATTATAAGATCGGTTAATACCAATTATTATATAAACCGTTCGACAACAAAAGCACTAGATAATGAAACTTTCAGTCCAAAGTTTCGTATAATTAAAAAGTAATATTTTACAAAAATGGAAACAGGGGTGTTACGATGGAAAATCAAACAGAAATGATCACAAAACAACAGAAGCCATCACTATTCGGAATGTTTACAAGTCCGGGCGAACAGTTTGAGAGGATTAAACTGTCTCCAAAAATCTGGGTGCCGCTCTTCATTGTCAGCATCCTTTACGCAATCGGGATGACTTTTATGGCATTATCAATGGACGCCTCAACCTTAATTGAACAAGGAGTTCCAGAAGACCAAGTTGATCTTGTATTAGGTATTACAAAAGTTACCGTTGCCATTACAGGTATCCTTACACCAATTATAGGGGTCCTTATTAGCAGTGCAATCCACTTAATTATTACTAAGATTGCTAGTTCTCCCGTAACATTTAAACAATTATTCTCAATGAATACGCATATCATGGTAATCGGTGCAATTGGGGTCATTCTAAATACTGCGATTAGATATGCCATTGGCGGAAATCCAGAAATCTATGTTACTAGTTTAGCAGGGGTACTAAATCAAGAAAAAACTGGTATTTTAAGTTCTTTTGAGATTTTTTCTATCTGGACAATGATTGTTACGGCTATTGGACTTCATAAAACCGCACAATTATCAAAAGGACTTGCTTGGACTATCGCAATTGTCTTCTTCCTAATCGGAATTGGCTTTGCTTTAATCGGCAGTCTGCTGCAAGGAGCTCAGGTGCTGTAATGAAAAAGAAAACATGGATTATGATTAGTGTGATCAGCCTGGTCATCATCATGATTTCTGTCAGCGTTTATCGGGAAGTTTATGCAAAAGGACCTTCCGTAGAAACTACTGAAATGAAGGAGGAGGAAATTTCCTCCTTATTAATGATTCCAGGTACTGTAAAACTTGAAGAGGAACAAATTATTTATCCATCTCCTGAAAAAGGAGAACTTAAAGAGCTGCTAGTAAGTGAGGGTCAGGAAGTTAAAAAGGGAACAGTTGTGGCCAGACTTCAAAATCCTCAGTTAGATTTGGAAATGGAACAATATAAACTTTCAATCGAATCTGCAAATCTGAAAATAAATCAACTTGATAAACAATTGAAGCAATTAAAGGAAAAAGAAAAGAGTCTAGCAAATCAAGTGGGGAAAGAGGAAGCAAAAAAACAGCTTGATCCTGAATATCAACAAATAGAGATGGAAAAGAAGCTTGCTAATATAGAATTGAAGCAAACAAATCTTCAAAAGGAAATGATGGATAAACGCCTAAGTGACTTGGAGATTATCAGTACAATTGACGGTGTTGTCCTATCTGTTAATAAACTTGCATCTTCCTCTCTTGAGGTGAGTATGGCTGAGCCTATCGTACATATTGGAAAACTTGATAATATGATAGCGATGGGTCTGTTATCTGAATATGACACAATGAAAGTAAACAGCGGACAGAAAGTGGTTCTCCGCTCGGACGCTGTACCTGACCAAGAGTGGACTGGAGAAATTATTAAGATATCACTTCTTCCTGAACAAACTCAAACTCCACTTCAAGGCGGAAGTCAGGCTGTACAGTATCCCGTAACGACGAAGATTTCGGGTGACAGTAAATCATTAAAGCCAGGGTTCCAAATTATCATGGAGATTGAAACAGACAAAAAAATAGCACATGTACTTTCATTAAATGCATTACATGATGATGGAGAACAGCCTTATGTTTTTATCGTTCAGGATGGCAAGGCGAGTAAGAAGAACATTAAAACAGGCATCACATCGGGAGAAAAAATCGAAATCATGGAAGGTTTATCAAAAGAAGACAAAATTATCATTAAAGGTCCAGATTCACTAAAGGATGGTATGGATGTGACCATAAAATGATTGAACTAGATTCCATTACTAAGACGTATTTGCTTGGAAAAGAAAGTATTAATGTTTTAGATAATATTAGTTTAAGAATTGATCAGGGTGAATTCGTTGCTATTATGGGGCCCTCGGGATCTGGAAAGTCAACATTAATGAATATGATCGGCTGTTTGGATAAACCAACTTCCGGCAGCTACATACTTAATGGCGAAAATGTTTCCCATTATAGTGAAAATGAACTTGCAAGGGTTAGGAACCAATCAATTGGTTTTGTGTTTCAGCAATTTCATTTATTACCTCGTCTATCTGCATTAAAAAATGTAGAGCTTCCAATGATTTATAGAGGAGTATCTAAAGCGGAACGACAATCAAGAGCAATAGAAGCATTAAAGAAAGTCGGATTATCTGACCGTATGGATCACCTCCCAAACGCCTTATCTGGCGGGCAAAAACAGCGTGTAGCAATAGCAAGAGCGATTGTTAATAAGCCTAAAATTATACTAGCAGACGAGCCGACTGGGGCACTTGATTCAAAGACCAGCATCGATATTATGGAGCAATTCCAGGAACTAAATGAAATAGAAGGCGTTACCGTAATTGTTGTTACCCATGAATCGGAAGTGGCGGAATATGCCAATCGTACGATATATGTTCGAGATGGTATGATTCAGCT
This sequence comes from Neobacillus niacini, assembly GCF_046591715.1. GTDB lineage: Bacteria > Bacillota > Bacilli > Bacillales > Cytobacillaceae > Neobacillus > Neobacillus niacini_L. The sequence continues at coordinate 262,374 of NZ_JAWVNQ010000001.1, forward strand.
TCCCCAAGCTTCTAATATGGGGGGATCTGAATGACTTTTATGGAAAACCTGTTCATGGCATTAAGTTCGCTAAAGGCACATAAAATGCGGAGTATTTTAACCATGCTCGGAATCATTATTGGTGTAGGGGCAGTAATCATAGTTGTGGCAATTGGCCAGGGCGGAGAAGCAATGCTTAAAACCCAAATTACTGGTCCAGGTAACACAGTAGAACTGTTTTATCAGCCCTCTGATGAAGAAATCAGATCAAATCCAAACATTTTCATGCAGGCTCCCTTTAAACAGGAGGATATACGGGCTCTAGAACAAATACAAGAAATCAAAAGCATTGTCGCTTCCGGAACGATAATGTCATCTGTAAGGTTTAAGCAGGAAACTGCTGATGTATCTTCCACCGGTATTAATCAAGCGTATGTAAAATTAAACGAAATGAAAGTGGATAAAGGGCGAAGTTTTTCTACTTCAGATTTCCTCGGCGGCCGTCGTGTAGGCTTAGTAAGCCATGTAGTCCAGGAGGAGTTGTTTAAGGGTGATAATCCCATTGGAGAAGTCATTTCAGTAGCCAATCAGCCGATTGAAATAATCGGTGTTTTAGAAAAACCGTCAGGTCTTCTATCGTTCAGTTCTATGGAGGTGTATCTGCCCTTTCAAACATGGCGGACGATATATGGCAGCAGCGACTACACCCAGGTAACTCTTCAAGCTGAATCCTCTGATGAGTTAGAGATTGCAGGTAAAAAGGCCGCTAGACTATTAAACAACCTGCATAACACAGAAGATTCCTATCAAGTGCTCAATATGGAAGAAATTGCTGCAGGAATTGGGCAGATTACTAGAATTATGACAATTATTATCGGCAGTATTGCAGGAATTTCGTTATTTGTTGGCGGCATTGGTGTAATGAATATCATGCTTGTATCCGTAACAGAGCGTACAAGAGAAATCGGAATTCGAATGGCACTTGGAGCTACAAGAGGACAGGTGCTAACTCAATTTCTTATTGAATCGATTACACTTACACTAATTGGCGGCATTCTCGGTATATTTCTGGGATGGGGAGCAGCTAGTATTGTAAGTTTCTTTGCTGGGTGGCCATCTTTGATATCGTGGCAGGTAGTGTTAGGCGGGGTTGTCTTTTCGATGGTGATTGGGGTTGTCTTCGGACTCCTGCCGGCAAATAAGGCTTCAAAACTAGACCCCATCGAATCATTAAGATATGAATAGAAGTTTTGTTTGAATATTCAGTAAACATATACTATAATAATTTCAACTCGGATGTATGAGTAAAATAATTGAAGCAGGGAGACGAGCTGAGTATGGAAAAAGTTAGTGTAGAAAGTAGAGGCTATTTTGGTGAGTTTGGGGGAAGTTTTGTTCCTAGTGAGCTGCAGGTTGTCTTGGACGGCTTGGAAGAACAATTTTTAAAGTTCAAAGATGATCCCGACTTCATTGAGGAATTCAACTATTACCTTAAAGAATATGTTGGGCGTGAAAACCCGCTGACTTATGCAGAGAATTTAACGAAACAAATTGGCGGAGCAAAAATCTATCTAAAACGAGAAGATTTGAACCATACAGGTGCTCACAAGATAAATAATGCAATCGGGCAAATATTATTGGCAAAAAGAATGGGTGCAAAACGAATTATAGCTGAAACAGGAGCAGGCCAGCATGGTGTTGCAACAGCAACGGCATGTGCCATGTTTGGAATGGAATGTATTATCTACATGGGGAAACTCGACACAGAGCGTCAAGCGTTAAACGTCTTTAGGATGGAACTATTAGGGGCAAAAGTAATTCCAGTTGAGAAAGGGCAGGGCCGATTAAAAGATGCTGTGGACGAAGCATTGGCTGACTTAGTTCAAAACTATCAAACTACCTTTTATTTATTGGGTTCAGCTGTTGGTCCGCATCCATATCCAACTATGGTTAAACATTTTCAGGCCATTATTAGTAAAGAATCTAAGCGCCAAATCATTGAAAAAGAAGGAAAACTGCCTAGTGCGGTTATTGCTTGTACTGGCGGCGGCAGTAATGCTATTGGTGCATTTGCTCATTATATTGATGAAAAATATGTACGTTTAATTGGGGTCGAGCCACAAGAAGCACCAACCTTAACAAAAGGAACCCCGGCAGTCATTCATGGTTTTAAATGCTTAACGTTATTAGATGAAAATGGTAACCCACAGCCAACCTATTCTATTGCAGCTGGATTAGATTATCCGGGTGTGGGACCAGAGCATAGTCAATTGAAAACAAGCGGAAGAGCAGAATATGTTACGGTTACAGGGCAGGAAGCATTGGAAGCTTTTCAGAACCTAAGTAAAACAGAGGGGATTATCCCAGCTTTAGAAAGCTCTCACGCTGTTGCTTATGCGATTAAGCTGGCAAAGGATTTACCGAAAGATGATGTCCTGATTGTCAACTTGTCAGGTCGTGGTGATAAAGATGTCGAGCAGGTTTTTAGTATGTTAAAAAAATAATAGGTGATCAAAAGCGACGTATCTGCTAAAGATGCGTCTTTTTGTTTTTTCATCGAACAATTGGCGAATGAGCTTGTAAATCATTAATAAAAGTGAGAATCTTGATTCGAGGAAGTATAATAAAATACTCCAACAGGAGCGGAGAAGATGATTAAGAAAAAAATTCGCCATATACAACGTTACCGAGACATCGTTTATGCTTTTACTAAGTATGGATTTGGGTTTGTTATGAAGGAGTTAGGGCTTATAGATTTGTTGTCGGTTCCAAAGAGAGTATTTGTGGAAGGCAACCAGACACGTAACAGCAGATCAACGGGTGAACGTATTCGGATGTTTCTTGAGGAACTTGGTCCGACCTTCGTGAAAATTGGCCAAATTGCCAGCACTAGGCCAGATATTATCCCCGCCGAAATCCTTCAAGAGCTCGTAAAGCTTCAGGACAATGTAGCATTATTCTCATTTGACGAGGTGAAAAGAATACTGGAACAAGAGCTTTGTGATTCCCTCGAAAATTCATTTGCGGAATTTAGTGAGACACCGTTGGCTGCGGCATCAATTGGGCAGGTCCACCATGCAGTATTGCTGACAGGTGAGCGTGTAGCTGTAAAAATACAACGTCCAAATATTATGAATGTAATTGAGACGGATTTAGAAATCCTGCAGGACTTAGCCCGGCTGGCTGAAAGTAGAATTGATTGGATAGAAAGATACCAAATTCGGACGATTATAGAAGAATTATCAAGGTCACTGCGTGAAGAATTAGATTATGAAAATGAAGGCAGGAATGCTGAAAAAATTGCGAAGCAGTTTCAAAATGATCCAAAGGTGCACATTCCAAAAGTACATTGGGAATATACAACTAAAAAGATTTTGACAATGGAGTTTGTTGATGGTGTAAAACTCAATGAAATTGAAAAGCTTGAACTAGAGGGTTACGACACAAAAGTATTAGGTGAGAAGGTAGTGAATGCTATTTTTCATCAAATCCTAATCGATGGATTTTTCCATGGGGACCCTCACCCAGGGAATATCGTTGCTTTGCCAGGCCATATTATTGCATTTATGGATTTTGGAATGGTGGGTAGAATAACGCCAGAAATGAGAGCTCACATCGCCTCCTTTGTCATTGCATTAATGCGGAAAAATACCTCAGAAGTAGTAAAGGCCATTACGAATATGGGGCTTGTACCAGATGAGGTAAAAGTCAAACAGTTACATTCAGATGTAGATAAGCTTCGCGAAAAGTATCTTGATGTTCCATTTAGTCAGATGAGTATTGGGAATGCTGTTAATGAGCTCTTTTCGGTTGCCTACAGGCACAAAATTACGATTCCGACAGATTTAACGATATTAGGAAAGACGCTGCTGACATTAGAGGGGACTGTTGAAAAACTAAATCAGGAAATAAGTATTCTTGCAGTAGCCGAACCATTTGGAAAGCAATTATTAATAGATCGTTTTAAGCCCAAAAACATGGCAGAATTTGCTTGGACAAATTTCACGGAATATGGGGATATCCTTAATGAATTTCCAAAGACGATAAAAGACTTTACCTCTGTTATGAAGAAAGGAAAAATGAAGATTGAAATTTCCATGCCTGAAATAGAGCCTATTCTCTTTAAACTCAATCGAATAACTAACAAGCTGTCCTTTAGTATCATATTGCTGTCCTTTAGTATTATTTTGGCAGGAGTAATAATTGGTGCTGCGTTATCGGGACAAACTTCTATACTGTTTGACAAACTTCCAGTAATAGAAATAGGTTTTGCAATTTCAGGTGGTATGTTCCTGTTACTTTTATATTCTATTATTAAATCAGGAAGGTTTTGACACATAGAGACAAGTAAACACAGAAAAATACCTGACCAAATGGACGGGTATTTTTTTTATCGAGAAGAATATAATAAACCAAGCAAAAGAGAGATAATTGAACTAAAAGGGGCGGAATATGTATAAGAGGAGAGTTAATTTTTATCTAAGCTATAATAGATCTGCCTATATATCATTCAAAAAACGATTAATATTCATCTTTAGCGGTGCTTCGCTTGTTGCTGTTTCACTTCAGCTTTTTTTAGTGAAGAATGATGTGATTGATGGCGGAATTGTAGGAGTAAGCATCATTCTCTCCCATATTTCTAGTATTGAGATTGGCTTGTCGCTTTTACTGTTAAATACTCCCTTTTTTTTATTAGGATATTCTTATTTAGGTAAAAGGTTTCTTATTCTAAGTCTATTTGCTATTTCTGTACTTTCAATTGGCACCCATGTTCTAGAACCATTTCCTTCCGTAACAAGTAACCCATATCTAGTAATATCTATAGGTGGTGTCACTTTAGGATTGGGGGTAGGAATTGTTATACGATTTGGAGGATCGCTGGATGGTACTGAGGTTTTGGCTATTCTATTAAGCAAGAGATCCCCTTTTTCTATCGGACAACTTGTTATGTTTTTTAACATATTTATATTTTGCAGTTCTATTTTCATATTCGGCCTGAGGGAGGCTGTTTTTTCATTAGCAACGTTTTTACTAGCGTATATTACTATTGATTTATTAACTAGGTAACATGAAGAGGAGCAATACATAAAAGAATGCCCAGCTTATTGAATGGGCATTCTTTTATGGTATTATTGGTTATTTAAAAACTCAAGCACTCGTTTATTCACTATATCATTCGCTTCAGTTACATAAATGTGACCAGCTCCCTTAATGGTAAGGAACTCAGCATTTGGTATTTTTTCAGCTAAAGTTACGCCATTTTCATATGGAACCAATTTATCACCATCACCATGAATCACCAGCACAGGTACTTGTATTTCGTCAATTTCATTGTAAGTATCGTGCGCTAGACACGCTTGGAGCTGCAGCATATAGGCATAGGGAAGGATAGGAACTTCAATTCTTCGTTTTATATCTTCGGCGACTAGTTCTCTATGAGTTTCAATAAAAGATTGGCTGTAAAGGATTGGAGCAGTTGCCCATGCTATTTCTTCCGGTGTGGCTGTCGAAGATGCTCTAGACAGCATTAGCATTGAAACATCAGCACTAGGTTGAACATGATTTTGTCCACCTGATGTTGTACAGCCCAGGATGAGGGACCTAATACGATCCGGATATTTCAATGCTAGTCTTTGAGCAATCATGCCTCCCATTGAGATTCCATATACATGGGCAGAATCTACACCGGCTGCATCTAGAACGGCTCTTGCATCCTCAGCCATTAATTCAATTGAATAGGGAGAATTTGGTTTACCGCTCAGCCCAACCCCGCGATTATCAAATACTATTACTTTATATTGTTCACTAAGGGCTGGAATTGTCCGAAACCAAGATTTCGAAGTAAGTGATAACCCCATAATTAATAGCAGCGGTTCCCCTTCGCCATGGACTTCATAATATAAATCAATACCATTTGCCTTCGTTATAGGCATTCTTAAACAACTCCTTTTTTACTAGATATTGCCATTTATATGACTAATAGTAAAACGAAAGAACTTAAGATCCTTGAAAAATGACGGAACTACAAATAAAAAATATTATTAATTTCGATTTAATGGAAAAGTCAAAAAAATGACCTAGTAAATTGTCATCCCCAATTGCTATAATAGAATGAGCAAGGAAAATAGCAGTAATTCAAAAGATAGATTCTAACATACTAACCGGTTAGATTAAGGGGCATTTATGGAATCAGTACATCAGGATCCTGTATTTTTTTACAAAAAACTGGAAAAAGAGTGTAATAAGCGGATTCATACATATACCAATTCCTTAACCTTTACACATGCTTTTGGTAAAGCAGTCGAAACTCACTTAGACAATGTTGTGATGCAACAAAAGGTAATCAACAATTGGCTTACTATACTTAATGTTCCAAAGAAGGATGATTTTGCTAATCTAGCAAGTAGAAAAGTAGATATTGAGGATAGAATTGATAATCTTGATGACATTCTCTTTATTATAAACAAAGGTCTAAAAAAGAATCATTTAAGATTAAAAGAGCTTCATACTTCTTTGAGTGACTTCCAGTGTTTAATGGAAGAGGAAGTAAACGACCTTAAGGCAAAGAAAATTAAAACATTAAAAACAGAACTCGAGGATTTAAAAAAGTTATTTATCGACTAATTATTTGGAGGGGAAACAATATGTCTACTAAAAATGAATCAAACCAGAATAATCAGCTTTCAAGTTTCGAATTATTATGGAAAGCCGCCTATGAAGAAGTGGATACATGGGCCAGCACCTTAAACGAACGCGATGAAATATTCTTAAATGCTGTTAAACAATATGTTGATGGTCTGAAAAGAAATCAGGAAAATAGCAAAGCTATTTCAGATCAATTTAGGAAAGAGCTTCTTGAATGGGAAAAATATGCACGTGAGGAATTACTCATGACCACGACCGCTTTTCAACATTTTTTCCCTGTTAAATCTTATGAAGAAATAAACCAAGTTATTGATGACATTCAAAATAAAACTACATCACTATTATCTACACCTATTCGTGCTTTAACAAATGGACAAGCACTTGATAAGTATTTAGACAGTGTAAAACAATATATTTCCTTTAGAAAAAAGGGCAGAGAGAAATATATAGAAGGTGTTAAGAGTACAACGAATGTTTTATATGAAAATCAAAAAATATTCGTGAATTTTTTTGAAAACCAGGTTAAATCTGCGCTGTTACCTTTTCAGCAGTATATGAAGAATGCAACGGAGTCCAATCAATCTTAACAGTATAGAGGTGAACAAGTTGTCGACAAATAATTCATATGACCCATATAATTCTTTCAGAAAGTACAGTGATATGTGGGAAAAACAGATAAATGATTTTATTTTTCAATGGTCTAATAACAATGAAACTGTCAGAATGGCAAATAGAGGGGCAGCGGCAAACTCCTTTTACCTTGATGCACTAAAAAAGAATCAAGAGGCACTTTCTAGTGTACTCAATTTACCAACAAAAAATGATTTGGCAAATATAGCTTCACTAACGATTCAAACGGAGGAAAAGATTGAATCCCTAGAGGAACAAATTTGGGGATTACAGGATTCATTGAAATCACAAAGCCAAGATATCGAAAGTGTTGTTGAGGTTTCCAAAGAAATAATTAAATTAACCAAGCTGCTTAAAACCGAGTTACTCAAAACGAAAAAGGAATTAGCAGTTTCTAAGAATTTACAAAGTGAATTACAAGAAATTAGGCTGGAGCTAAATAAAATTAATAATCTCAAAGATGAAATTGAGATCCTAAAAGGTCACGTTGTAGGCGACAAGCAAAAAGAACCTATTTTAACTGCTTCTGATTCTATAAAATAAGAATAAGGGGAGGTTAATGAAGTGGAAGTAGAATCACCTTTTAAGGATTTAGTTCCACCGTTTGATTATAAGAAAGAAATGAATCGGTGGAATCACCTTTTTAATGTTTTAAATGAGCCCGAACCTAAGATTGGCCATACACCTAGGATAGAGGTTTGGAGGAAAAATAAATCTGTTTTATGGTATTATCCTGCAAAACAAAAAAAGTATGGAATCCCTTTATTTTTCGTGTATTCATTGTTTAACAAACCGTATATACTCGATATTTCACCAAAGGCAAGTGTAATTGAGGGACTAACTAACCGTGGGTATGATGTGTATTTGTTAGATTGGGGCACACCAGGTTATGAGGACAAGAATATTGGTCTTGATACATACATAGAGAAGTATTTAAGTACAGCAGTTAAGCGTGCTATCCGTCATTCCGGTTGTGAGGAGGTAACACTTGTCGGATATTGCCTAGGCGGGACAATTGCCGCTATTTACGCTTCGATAGCAAAAGAGCACATCAAAAATTTAATTGTTGCTACAGTACCAATAGACTTCTCTACATTTGCCGGTCCGGATAAATGGGTGGAGGGTTTGAAGAATGGTGATATTAATATTGATCGCTTTGTAGATGTCTATGGAACCATCCCGTCATCCTATGTGGAAGCCATGTTTCGCGCAGTATCTGCCCCGGTATATTTTAGCCATTATACAATGCTTTTAAGTCGTGCAGATGATGAGAAATATGTTGATAAATGGCGCAGGATGAACAAATGGACTACAGATCAGGTCCCATTTGCAGGAGAGGCCTTTAGACAATTATTTAATGACCTTATTAAGGGAAACAAGCTTGTTAAGGGCGAATTAAAAATTGGAGATAAAAATGCAGTTTTAAAAAATATCAATTCAAATTTGTTCGTTATTTCTTCTACAAACGATAATTTAGTTTTGGAACCGCAAAGCATGCCGATTATGGATTTAGTTTCGAGTGTAGATAAAACTTACAAGCTGGTTGAAGCAGGACATGTATCTTTAGCCTTATCCGGACTGTTCGCAGTAGTGGTTGATGAATGGGCTTCATCTCGTTCGAATCCACTTTAGAATTTTGTACTAAAGGTGAGTACAAGATTATATAATGGTAAAGGAAAGAAGGGGAAGGAAAAACCTTCCCTAACTTGCTTCTTTATGTTTATTTAAAAAGCTGCGAAGCACCTCATTAAAGGCTTCCTTTGCCTCGAGTTTAGCAACGTGTCCTGTATTTCTGAATATGACAAATTCAGAGTGTCTAATCTGCTTATGCATCATTAATTGTATCCAGGCAGGTGTAACGGCGTCGTACTGTCCTCCAATAATTAAAGTGGGAACTTTAATTTTTGTTAACAGACATAAATTATTGACCTCTAGGCATGCTTTCATTGAAGGCAGGTAATATTCTCGATTAGGATGATAAAATTTTTTGAAATTCTCGAAGTTCTCTTCTGTCCATGAATAAAGGCAAACTCGTGCTGCCAAATTTTTTTGTTCCTCTAACGAACGTGATTCTGCCTTTAGCTTACGGAACTTTAAAAATAACTCTCCGAAATGTTTAGGAGCATAATGAAATGTGCTTACAAGGACGAGTGATCTGCACATCTCCGGTGCTTGACGATAGATTTCTTGGGCAACCATGCCTCCCATTGATAACCCGCAGATATGAGCACTACGAAACCCAAGGCCCTTTAATAAGTAAATAACATCGCGTGCAAAATTTGGAATGCTAATTTCCTCATTCGTAAGATACTCACCGTGCCCCCGTAAATCTGGAATAATCAAATCATATTTTTCTGCAAGTTCAAACTGGCTCGACCAGCCTTCCTTTATTTCACCCAGCCCATGAATAAAGACCAAAGGTTCACCAGCACCCATTCGTAAATAGGGAATTCCAGAAAATAACTTACCCAAATAAACTACCTCCTATGGTTTGTTTATAATAAACTTTTTGGCCATAATTCGGATAGTGTAAACAGGTATAATGTCGTAATTAACATATTATATAGATCTTTTTTGTTTATTATTACCAATAAGTGTAATTTACATCTATAAGACCAAAAAAAGACAATCGTTTTATCGATTGTCCATACAAATAATTATCCATCAATTCCACGGTCATCATCGTCATCATCACGATCATCTCTGTCATTATCATTGTCGTCGTCATCATTACGATCATCTCTGTCATCATCAAACTTTACTCTTGTGATTTTTCCTGTTTCAGCGTCTACTCGAATATCTACCTCGCCTTGTTCTGATTGAATCTCAAATTTATATTCAAGTCTGCCATGCTCCATTTCCTTTTCAACCTCTGTAATCTTGCCGTTAACTTCATTGGTTGCGATTTTTGCTGCATCTTCAATAGTTACTGCTGAAGCACTGGCTGGCTGTTTAGATGAAGAATTCCAGTCATCATCTGATTCTACTTTGTAAAATGTTTGGCCATGCTCTGTTTCCAACTCTATTTCCTGACCTGGTTTGATTTCAGGAAGGTTTTGTGTACCAGAATTAATCTTATTATCTTCAGGCAAATCATTCTTAGCTGCACCTACAGCAATTGCTCCTCCTAAAACTAGTAAAGATGACACGATGCCGATTAACACTTTATTTTTCATTTTGTCTTCCTCCTTTTTGTTATTACCTTTCTACACTTTCAGTATATCCAGTAAAAATGAGAGGAAAGGAATAGAAACATTAGAATTTGATGAGAAAAATAATAGTATCCACCGTATCAATCATCATCGTCGTTTTCGTTCTGTTTACTTTCATGGTCATCCCAAGCGACAGACATTACAGCTCCTGTAATACCATGTATTTGCAGGGTTGCTTCACGATCATCGTTTGTTTCTATCTTTATAAAGTAATAGGTTTGATTATTTTCGGTTTCAAGCCAAGTTTCATCTACCTCACCCTGGACCTGTGTCAATGCTATTTTAACGGCATCACTTTCGGTCAATTTCTTCGGAGTCTCTTCTGTAATTTCATCTTGTTTAGAAGGTGTTTGGTGTGGCATTGGCAGTGCAGCTGTATTATTTGTTTGTGTGAAAGATAAAACCTTCCCACTTGCAGAATCCAGCTTTATGCTGTAAAAGTGACTTTGTCTTTCTAGTTCTATATGGTACTGTTGATTGGCTAATTTAATTGATGAGATATTTCCTTGATAGCGCTCTTTTACAAGCTTCTTGGCTTCTTCTTCTGATAACACGCCGCTTGAGGGAGTGAGTTTTCCGAATTGTTGAAAGCTAATAAAACCAATTATTAGGATTAAAGAACAAATCGCCGCCCAAAACCAAGATATTTTTTTCATTCCTTCTCACCACCTTATTTACATACCATTATTTTCTAATATAAAAATGAGAAAGTGATGAGAATTTCATCATTTTTCAACTTTTTTTATAAGAAGGGTGGCAGTAGTCCCAATACCAGGTTCACTCTCCAACTGTACAGCTATTCCGACAGCATCCGCAATCTCCTTAGCAATCGAAAGCCCCAGACCAGAACCGCCTTGTTTCCTGCTTCTTGCTTTATCCACACGATAAAACCTATCAAAAACCTTCGGGAGTTCACTGTTTTGGATGCCTATCCCACGATCGATAATCTTGATAAAAATTTCATCGTCCTTTTTCCCTAATATGACTGAAATCAAATCATCACTATATTTCCTTGCATTATCTAAAAAAATATACAGTAGCTGCTTTAGCTTTTTTTCATCACTCTCAAAGAACAGGGGAGATTCAGTCATTGCCTTAAGTTCAATTTCACGTTTATATGCGTTTTTGAATGCATTGACAGTTTGGTCTAATAATTGGTTGAGATTCACCTTGTTTACCTCGATATTCCACTGTTCATGGTGTCTTGCTAATACCAATAACTGCTCTGTCATCTCCTTCATACGAAGTGCTTCCGAGTGGATGGCCTCTATCGATTCCATGAATAGCTTTGGTTCGGTTAAGCCCCTTCTTTTTAATAGACTCGCGTAACTCTCTATAATCGTCAATGGTGTTTTAAGTTCATGTGAAGCATTTGATACAAACTGTTCTTGTTTTTCAAAGTTCGTTTCCAAAAGCTCAATCATATGGTTAAAGGTTTGACCCATTTGAAAGAGTTCATCCTTCGATTGACCTTCTAACTTTATTGTTTTGAATGTTCCGCTTTTCTGTATTTCTGTCATTGTTTTAATCATAGAAGTGACGGGCTTTGTTATAAAATTACTGAGCAGCCGGCTGGATATTAAAACAGGTATTAACGCTAGCAGGGTAACTAAGATTAAGACAAGTCGAAGGATTGATAGTATCTTGTTTGATGTCTCCATACTTTTAGTTATTTGAAGATTGGCAACACTGCCATCTTTCATAATGATGGGCATGGATTCAAAGGAATACTGACGTTTTTCAAATACTATTTTTTTGCTGACTTCATTTCTATAATATTCTGGTTTCCTCTTACTTAGGTTTTGCTCATCAGCGCTAGTAATCAGAGGAGGATTCATACTATTTTCAGTGACAATTTGTATCATTCCGTTTACTGGAAGATAAGATCTAAGGAGGGTATCGTCTGGAATTTGCCCAAGAGACTCTCCGAAGTTTTCAGTTATTTTTTCCATTTCCTTATGTGCAGTTGTAAGCTCACTGTTAACTAGGAGTGTATTAAAAGTAAAATATACCGTAATATTTAGGATTACGAGCAGAAGGGCAAACAAAAATGCAGTATAAAGGTTGATTTTATTTCTCAGTTTCATTTGGCATCCTTCATAACATAACCAATGCCGCGTACAGTATGAATTAATGCGGGTAAATGCGGAAGGTCTATTTTTTTTCTTACATATCGGATATAAACATCCACTACATTTGTATCTCCAAAAAAGTCATACCCCCACACAGCTTCTAAAATTTGATCTCTGCTTAACACTTGTCGTTTATGCAGCATAAGGTAGACGAGTAAATCAAATTCTCTTGGAGTCAAATCAATTGTTTCTCCAGCTCTTAAAACTTCTCTAGATTTTTGGTCAATGCTCAGATTGGCAAAACGCAATAGATCACTGTCATCATCCTGGGGTTCTTCCACCTGTTTAATTCTTAATGCAGCACGAATTCTTGCCAGCAGTTCTTCTATTTGAAAGGGCTTTGTAATGTAATCATTCGCTCCTAGGTCTAAACCCGACACCTTATCTTCAACGGAGCTTTTTGCTGTCAAAAGGATGACGGGGGTTAGAAGGTCATTCTTTCTAATTCGCCTTAGAAGCTCAATCCCGCTAATTCCTGGCAGCATAACATCCAATAAGATTAAATCCCAGCGGCTAGTTCGGTATGCCTCTAATGCTTCGAGTCCATCTATCACCTTTGTTACTGAATAACCTTCATATTCAAGCTCAAGCTCAAGGACTCGAGCGATCTTTTCTTCATCCTCAATAACCAGAATGCTTCCTTTTTTAAGTGACATTTCTACACTCCTCTATTTTTTATCAATCTTGTGAATGTAAGGTATTCAATCATATGGTAAATCCTTATATCTATTTTACCAAAGAATTGTAAATTTTTTGTGAACGAAACATCTTTATTAAACGTATTAAAGAAGGAGGGAAATTAAGGGGGGAGAATTTTGACAAGTATAATTGAAGTATTAAATGTTAACAAGCAATTTAATAATCGTACCATATTAAGCGATGTCTCTTTTTCAATTAAGGAAGGAACCATAAATGGACTTCTTGGGCCTAATGGGGCAGGAAAAACCACAATTATCCGATTACTAAATGGGGTCATTGAGGCCGCGAACGGCACGATGAAGGTAATGGGGTATGACCCGCAGTTACATGGAGATGAAATTAGAAAGAGGGTTGGAATTGTAACTGAAAGTGCAAGTCTTTATCATGATATGACAGCATGGGACAATCTTGTCTTCTTTTCTAAAATATATGGAAGCTGTGATACAAAGCGAATTACACATTTGCTTGAGCAATTTGATATGTATGCCCATAAGGACCAGTTAGTGGGAAGCTTTTCTACAGGAATGAAAAAGAGAATCTCACTTGCAAAGGCTTTATTACATAAACCTAGACTTCTATTTTTAGATGAACCGACTAATGGCTTAGATCCAGAGGGCATAAATGAGGTAATTCGCTATTTACATAAAGTGAACCAGGAAGAAGGGGTAACGATATTAATTTGCTCTCATGTTCTGCATCAGCTAGAAACAATCTGTGATTCTTATTTGTTTCTGAATGAGGGCAGGATAGTCGAAAAGGGGACAAAGAGGGAGTTAGAGGACAAATATTTAAAGGAAGTGGAGTTAGTAATAGAAACGGGTCTCAGTCCGATTAACAGCCATAAGTACAAAGGGTACAGCTACAGGAGAAGAGAAGCTAATCAATTGGAATTTATTCTTTCCTCGAAGGAAGAAATCACTCCTTTATTGACCGATATTCTTAAAGAGTCATGGGTTCATAATTGCGAAATAACCAATAGAAGTCTAGAGGCGATATATTTTAATATTCGGGGAGGTAAGAGAGTTGAATAAGCAGACAATTTTGGCCATTGCCCAGAAAGATATGAAAGCTACTTTCTCATCCAAAAAGGTTTGGGTTCCGATGATTATCGTTGCCATCCTCTTATGTATTATCGTCCCATCTGGAATGGCCTACTTTGGGATTCACTTTGATTTAGTTGGTACCTCTGCTAAGGACATGGATAAACCAATAATTGCCTTAATTAATGACTTTCCAAATGAAGAGATGCGCAATACTCTAATTGGATTGCCGACAATTGGATATAAGTTTGTATATTTTTTTCTAACCTTTATGATGATTCCATTTTTCTTAATGGTAGCCATCATTAATTCTATGGTTACTTCATCAAATAGTTTTGTAGGGGAGAAGGAAAGAAATACGTTAGAAACTTTGTTGTTTGCACCTATTTCAATTAAAGACCTATTTCTTGGGAAAGTTTTAGCATCCCTCATTCCAACGCTGGGAATTTCCTTTATTGCCTTTATCATAAGTGCCATTATTGTAAATATAATTGCGTATCCGTATTTTAAGGTAATCTTATTTTTGAACTCTACTTGGATGATTCTAATGTTTTGGGTGATTCCTATATTAGTACTGTTTAATATTATCTTAAATGTCTTAATTTCAGCCAAAGTTAAAACATTCCAGGAGGCACAGCAATTCGGCGGCATACTCGTGCTGCCAATCGTTGGGATTATCATCAGCCAAGCAAGTGGAATGTTTTTTTTAAGCCCGCTATCTCTATTTCTAATAGGCACAGGATTACTAATCGGCAATCTATTCCTCATAAAACTGGTTACTAAATTTAGTAACAGAAACACATTATTCCAAAGCCAAATCTACTAACAGAAAAGACAGTGTTCTCCTTTAGGGAGACACTGTCTTTTGTTTGTACACCTGATGGTGTTCACTATATTTAATGAAAACGATAGCCAGAGCCCCATACCGTTTCTATATATTCAGGGTTAGAGGGGTCGTGTTCAATTTTCTCCCTAATTTTACGGATGTGAACAGTTACGGTTGAGACGTCACCATTACTGTCGTAACCCCAGATTCTCTCAAATAAATGGTCCTTGCTGAAAACTTGGTCTGGGTTTAATGCTAAAAAAGTGAGAACATCAAATTCTTTTGTGGTTAGGGTAATCTCTTTGTTATTTACAAAGACACGCCGTGAAGAACGATCAATGAATAACCCACGGATGTATATTCCTTGAGATTCAGTATTTTGTTTCATTAGTAATCTCTCGTATCTAGATAAATGGGCTTTTACTCTCGCAACCATCTCATTCGGACTGAAGGGTTTGACTAAATAATCATCAGCCCCGAGTCCAAGACCTCTAATCTTATCAATTTCTTCTTTTTTTGCTGTTACCATGATGATAGGGATATCTTTTATACTTCTAATTTTTTTACAAATTTCAAATCCGTCTATGTTCGGCAGCATTACGTCTAACAAAATTAAATCGTAATCTTGGGTTAATGCTTTTTGCAGTCCAATATCACCTGTATGGACCATTTCTGTTTGAAAGCCGTTGATTTCTAGATAATCCTGTTCTAATTCGGCAATACTTTTTTCATCTTCAATAATCAGAATCTTTTTCATGATGGTGCCTCCTCAAAAACAGGTATGGTGCGGTAAACTAATGGTTATTTTTGTTCCTACTGTTAGTGTACTTTCTAATTTTATCATACCGTTATGTTCTTCGATAATCATTTTTGCAATGGATAGTCCTAAACCGCTGCCCCCGGTTAATTTGTTTCTTGATTGTTCAGCCCGATAGAACTGATTAAAGATAAAGGGAATCGACTCACTTGGAATACCTGGACCATTATCAGCAATGGAAATCTCTACATTTTCGCTGGTTGAATGCATGGATATTATTAATTCTTTTTTTTCCTTATCCATGTACTTTAAGCTATTGTTAATAATATTTGCCAGAACCCGTTTGAATTTTTCACGGTCAGCAAAAACATGATAGTGCCCCAGAGGGTCAAATTGAAAATTTACTTCGACATTTTGTTTTCTTAGGTCAAAGCTTAATTCCTCGAAATAATCACTTAGATAATCCTTTATATCAATTTTTTCGAAATCAAATGGAACCTTGCCTAAATCCAGCTTTGAGAATAAGAATAATTCATCAATTAAATGGTCCATGTCTACTGCTTTTGTATAGATCGTTTGGATATAGCGTGCTCTCTTTTCCGGAGTGTCTGCCACTCCATCACGAATTCCTTCAATATAACCCTTTATGGAAGTAATAGGTGTTTTTAAATCATGAGAGATATGGGCAATCAATTCCTTCCGATTATCCTCATATTGTTTTTGGACTTCGTGAGACTCTTTCAGTTGAATTCGCATTTCTTCAAATGCTTGTGTTAACTGACCAATCTCATCATTCCTTGTTGCTGTAATGGAATGGTGGAGGTTACCGCTTTTTATTAAATGAGCGGCATTTTTTAATTGATTAATCGGGGTGATAATACTTTTAGAAACAAAGTATGATAATAACCCATTAGTTGCTATTAATATTAATAAACACAAACTGAATAGTATTGGGAAAAAGGTTCTTACAAACTTATTCCAAGGGCTTGCATCTCTCATTAAAAAGAGTGAGATTTCGCTGCCATCCTGTAGATAGAAGTCATGCTGTTTCATAGCAAAAGTCTGATCACCAATTTCTTCTAAGCTCCGATAGCTTCTTTCTGTTCCGAATTCCGGAAGCTCTTCAGTATCAACTTTATTTAGCACATCTGTAATATAAAATATTTCGTCATTATTGCGAATAATTAATCCAGATTTGATTTCACTAAGTTCAGATTTTAGGGATTCCAAATACTCCTTATTCATTATTTCCATCGGATTAGCGGCAGACTTTTCTTTTAGCTCTAGAAATAATAATGTATCTTTTTGTTTTGTTTTGTGGTAATTGTGACTTTCGGGTAAGAAATTAGCCATCTCACGGATATCTCCGAGAAAAACCATCATTAACAGAAAAGAGGTAATAATAAACATAATGATTGGTACAGTGATCATCGCAATATTTGATAATATCAGGCGAAGTTTAATAGACATAGGATTAGCACCCTTCAGTTAGGCTTCTTTTCTATTAAACATATAATAGCCTGCTGAAAAAAACAATGCGAAAGATGAGCACAAATACGTGACAGTTTGTAATATCCAACGAAGTGAAACATCGCTAAGCCATTGCATATACCAATCTAAATAGCTAGATGGCACGAGGTATAGAGATGAAGGGAGAGCATAAGGGATAAACATCATAATTAGATAAAGAACTATCATGCACGTTATAGCGAGAACGCTGGAATTGACGATAAGTGCCAGCATTACAGCAAATGCTGTCAGAACGATTAGGGGAAACCATGATACAGCAAAAGCTCCTAGACTAGAAGAAATAGCAGCCAAATCAAAGGATTTATCAAAAACTGCACTGCTAGCAACCACAGTCAAGCCTTCTAATATAAGGATTATTAAGCTGAAAGTACTAATTGCGGTAACTTTAGAAAGGAAAAGCTCCATTCGGCTTACAGGTCTAACTTGAAGTAATGTTCCACGTTCACCTTCTCCGGTAAAAAGATCAGTAGCAGAAACAAAAATAAACAAAGGAATGAAAAGGTTGATAAATAAGTCTAATAACGTAAAATTAATATTCTCGGATGGCAAAGCCATCCAGTCTGTTAAAAAAAGATTATTAACAATAAGCTTAGTTAGAACAGGAATTAGTACGGCAGAAGTTAATAACAGTTTGGTACTTTTTTTGGCAAACAGCTTTTGCATTTCATTTAGACAATTTGCTCCAATGATGTTCATCTTCCAGCACCCTCCATTTTCTTAACATAAACATCTTCTAAGGGTTCGCTGCCAGATTCATAGTATGAGGCTGTACCCTGTATGAGAAAACAAAAACGATTGCATAGTTTCTCTAATTCTGAAATATGGTGACTGGAAATGACAAAGGTTACACCATAATGACTTGAAATTTCCTGGATTGTCTTTCTTAACAACAGTAGACCATCAATATCTAAACCATTCGTTGGTTCATCTAAAACGACCAATCGCGGGTTAGAGATAAGTGCAGCGGCAATCCCAAAACGCTGCTTCATTCCCATAGAAAAGGAGGATATTTTCTCGTTTTGATAAGGGGTTAACCCTGTCTGTTCTAATACCTTTTCAATATCTGTATCAGTAATACCAGAATACAATCGTGAGATCATTTTCAGATTTTTATAGGGTGACATATTTTCATAAGCAACAGCTGATCCAATTAAGGCACCTACAGGGTGTATCGCTTCTTTAAAATTGCTATGAAGATCAACACCAAATAACTCGATTTTTCCCTGATCCGGTGATGATAACCCCGTCAAGCATTTTAATAAGGTTGTTTTACCCGCCCCATTAGGACCTAGGATTCCTACAATATCTCCTTGGTTAATGGTTAAATTGATATTCTGTATGCCTCTATTGTTTGAGTATTTCTTTGTCATACCAGTAATAACCACAGCTATTTCCATAATTGTCACCCTAATCCTTAATTAATTTCTATTTACTTCTTACCATGATTGAATTCTACAACCTTATCAGCTGGAATTTCTACCGGTGTAACAATCGTTTGGTTGTAATCAGAAGCATTTAGATTCATATCTAGTACCAATTCATGACTTACATCTTGTTTATCCTTGCCTGTAACAACGATCTTAACTGTCTGCTTTTTAATATAATTATCCTCGTTCACTTGTGCAGAAAGCTTTACTTGCTTGACTGTAATTTCATGGTCCAATTCAGGAATCTGTGCCTTAATGTGAAAACCTGAGCTTTCAGTTTCATTATTATCTTGAATCATTACAGCATGTTTAATCATCAGTGTGCTTAATGCATTCGCGGTAAGCGGGATTTCTTTTCCTGTTAAATCAAGTTCAATAACATGAATACCATCTTGTTTATCGGCCACAGTAATTTGTTGTTGAAGATTTTTGGTCATGACATCGATTAGATTTTCTACATCATCTCTTAATTCAGCTGCATTTCTGTGATGGGGACTATTAGTGGTTTCCATTTTGTAGATTGTCTCCAGGCCATCCTTCATCACAAACCAATTTCCGTCCTGCTTGTACATGTTCATATTACTAACTTCAGTTTCATTGGCTAAACGAGTTGAAATGGAGTTTACTTGATTAACAGAATCAGACTTGAATATAGACTCAGATGTTAATAAAGGCTTTTTGTTGTCTTCGATTTTCAAGTTGAAATTTAATGTTGCACTATCTGCACTGTGAGTTTTCTTTAACGCTTCCTTGTAAAGGTCGTATCCTGATGTATTTGCTGAAATTGAATAAACACTGCCTAACATAAGCGTTCCACTTATCCCGATAACCGCTAAAAGCTTCTTATTCATATATCTTCCTCCAATCATTATTTACCTGCAACCCAAGTGTAATCGGGAGTTATAAAAGCAATCTAAATAAACTATTAAATATTTCTTAAATTACAGTGCAAAAAGGGGAGGAAAAAATTTCTTTTGATAATAATAAATATAATGTTTGAATTTTTAGATAATTAACTGTATAATAAGAAAAAGCTCAAGGAGTTGATTTCCATGGAAAAGAGATTATTAAATTCACCGCAACAGATTGATGAAAACAACGATTCTGCAATTGCTGAGATGTTTTTAAACCACGCCTTGAATGAATTTAGAAGAGATGTGCTCCGTAAGGAAATCGACCTCTCCTTACAAGAAAGAAACAAGGAGGCTTTCCTCAAGCTATCTGAGGAGTTAAAGAAAATTTCATAGCAAAGTTATCTAACAGACTTTATTAATATTGGAAGCCCTTTTCTTCTTAGAAGGGCTTCTTTTGTTTTTTATTTTCAGGTATGATTGATTAAAGCTGACACTAAAAAAGAAATATGGTCCGAAGGGAAATAGGTGAGCATTAGTGATTTTCATGGTGGATAATTATGATTCTTTTACCTTTAACTTAGTACAATACCTTGGTGAGTTAGGGGAAGAATTGGTTGTTAAGCGGAATAATCAAACAAGCCTTGATGAAATAAAAAGGCTCGATCCAGAGTTTTTAATGATATCTCCAGGTCCTGGTAATCCTACCGATGCTGGAATTAGTCTTGGTGCAATAGAGGCATTCTCAGGGGTTATTCCAATCTTGGGTGTTTGTCTTGGGCACCAAGCTATTGCACAAGCTTACAAGGGTGATGTAGTTGGCGCACAGCAATTAATGCATGGTAAAACTTCTGATATTTACCATGATGAAAGAACAATATTTAGCGGTTTGCCGAACCCATTTCAGGCAACACGGTATCACTCTTTAATAGTGAACAGAGAGACGCTGCCAAACTGCTTTGAGATCTCCGCTTGGACAAAGAATGGGGAAATTATGGCAATTCGCCATAAAGAACTCCCAACTGAAGGAGTTCAATTTCACCCAGAATCGATATTAACTACAGGAGGAAAGAAGATTTTAAAAAACTTTGTCCAATATTATGGAAAGGTACAAGCTTAACTGCGAAAAAACCGGCGCCATTGTTTATGGCACCGGACACTATAGCTGTTTTTCCTCTTTTTTACTGTTCATTAAATAAAAAGAGATGGGCTGGTCTGAACCAGTCATTAGTTTATAGACATAAGAAGAAGTAATTTTATATCCTTCATCAATTTTTTCTGCAAGGTAATTGGTCCGCTCAAAAAGGATTGAGCGAAT
The DNA here is from genome assembly GCF_046591715.1 of Neobacillus niacini. GTDB lineage: Bacteria > Bacillota > Bacilli > Bacillales > Cytobacillaceae > Neobacillus > Neobacillus niacini_L. Next base: position 283,420 of record NZ_JAWVNQ010000001.1, read on the forward strand.
ATGATTCAGTTGACGGGAAATTTTCTCTGTCAATGCTTCTTGTTGGTCCAGCCGATTTAATACCTCCGTTTGAAACTCTTCTTGTTTACTAATTTTTTCTGTTAATTGTTTTTGCAGTTCTTCTTGTGTCTTCAATAAATGAATAGTTAGTTCTTCATATTCTGTATGTTTTTGATTACTAAACTTAAGTTCATTTAATTGATTTACTACTTGTTCCCAATTACTTGCTTGTACAAACTCTTGGTTTTGAAACTGATATTTCATCTCTTGGATTGCTTGAAGCAGTGAAACATTTGCTCGGTGCTGTTCGTCTATTACTTCTGAAAGATAGTCTGTCCTCACCAACTTTTGGTTTGGTTCTGTTATTTTCTTTTTATTTTTATATACTTTGAGTTTTTTACTTTTGTTTATATATAATCCCAATTTATTTCACCCCTTACTATCATGAATGTATTATTTTATGCTTGAAATGTTAAATATGGGAAATTTTTATAAAAAAAACAGGAAAAATGTGTTTCTATGGGGAATTAAATTTAGTAAATTATTAATATAAGAGCATAAGAGAAGCTCCAATACTATGATAAGTCTTAAGTCTTAGATAAAAATAATTCTCTGGATCGTGTAGTCTAGAAGACATACACATTAGAATAAAATAAATGATATTTATTAAGGGATATAACAAGAGAAATCCCTTCCTATAGAAAAATAAGGGGGAATATAGGATGAGGAAAGTTTACGTACTTCTTACTGATACCGGTACGGTGTTAACAAAAATCATTAAACTCTATACGAAGAAGCCCCATAATCATGCATCCATTGCATTAGATGACCAATTATGGGATGTCTATAGTTTCGGACGAAAAAGACCTCGAAATCCTTTCCTAGCTGGGTTTGTAAGAGAAAATATCCGTGGCGGAATATTTCGCAATGCGGATTGTGCTATTTATTGTTGTACATTATCAGAAAACCAATACGATGCAATTTGTCGTAAAATTAAGGAAATTGAAAAAAATAAAGGTGAATATCGCTACAATCTCTTAGGTCTATTTGCTGTTATGTTTAATTTGGAATTAGATCGGAAAAATGCCTTTTTTTGCTCCCATTTTGTTGCAGCGCTGCTTGAGGAATCAGGAGTGAAAATCAATAAACAAAAGCCGCTGTCGCTTGTAACTCCTGATGACATAAAAGAATCAGCCTCTTTAGAATTAGTCTACGAAGGAAAATTATCTTCTTATTTTGAAGAAACAAATGAACATGACATGAATGATTTAACTCACCAAGAGTATTATCATGATTTCACTGCTGATAGAGTAGAAGTGATCTAGTTAATATTAGAGAAGACGTTTATAGATAGACGTCTTCTCTTATTTGTTTCTTCCTATTCTTATACACTTCAATTAAGCTATTAAAAAAGCTCAAAGACTTTTGGAATACTGGACTTTGAATGAATGTATAGAGGAATGTTGCAATAAAAACAGGACCTCCTAAAATAAAACCAATGATCAAGATAAAACTCTCAACGAGGATGCGTGCCTGACTTACGGATAATTTAGTCTTATTTGAAATTGAAAGCATAAAACCATCACGTGGTCCGGCACCAAGGCCAGCCGCAACATACATTCCCCCGCCAAAACCAGCTATGACAATGGCACAAAATACTATAAGATAATCGACCCAAGAATTAGTTGCCTCGGGTAAAAAATCCAACCATAGAAAGAAGTCCATAATGGGACCAATTAAAAGGGCATTAAGGAATGTTCCAATTCGAATATATTTTCTTGCTGTAAAGTAAGAAATGATAACCAGTACTAACCCAGAGATCACTCCCCAAGTCCCTATAGTAAGTCCGAAGTGTTGATATAAAGCCACATTTAAAACTTCCCAGGGATGTAAACCAACATGTTTCACCTTTACGGCTATTGCATTGCCTAAGCCAAAGAAAATCAATCCTAATAAAAATAATACATAATGAATTACTTTCACCTGCTTGTTACCTCCAAATAAAAAACTGTCAATTAACCTAAATCTTAAAAGATGTTAATTTGATAATCAATCATTTTGAATTTTTGAAGTTGAAAAAATTTATCAATAGTCAAAATATTGCTAAAATGTATCAAATAAGAACATTTTGGGTATTGAATTAATGGAGGGTTAAATCTATGAAACTTGTTGCATCAAATAAAGTTCAAAAATTATCGGCAAGTATATTTCAAGAGGTGGCTGAACTTAAACATCAAGCTCTAATGAGAGGCCTGGATGTTATAGATTTGAGTGTTGGGAGCCCGGATTTACCGCCACCTGCGTTTGTTGTTGAAGAGCTAGTTAAATATGCTAGTAATCGTGCAAATTATGGATATACGTTAAAGGGGATAGCAGAATTCAATCATGCTGTTACTTATTTTTATCACCAGCGTTACGAAGTGGACATCAACCCAGAAAAAGAAGTGCTTCAACTAATGGGGTCCCAGGACGGTCTTGCGCATTTAGCTACAGCGATCATTAATCCAGGAGATTATGTATTAGTTCCGGATCCAGGTTACCCTATATACGAAGCAAGTGTTACCATTGCGGGGGGTGTGCTGTACCCAATGCCATTATTAGCAGAAAATAACTTTCTGCCCGTCCTAGATGATATACCACTGCATATTTTAGAAAAGGCAAAAATGATGATTCTAAGTTATCCCGGTAATCCTGTAACAGCACTGGCTGATAGAAGCTTTTTTGAGAAGGTGATCGATTTAGCGAAATGTCATAACATCTTGGTCGTTCATGATTTCGCTTACTCTGAATTAATCTTTGATCGTCATCCCCAAATAAGCTTCCTGTCTGTTCCAGGTGCAAAGGAAGTTGGAATTGAATTTAATTCTTTATCAAAAACATTTAATTTGGCAGGCTGTCGAATTGGATACGCTGTCGGCAACGAGCAAGCATTAAATATCCTGGGAACCTTTAAATCACAAATTGATTATGGAGTATTTTATCCTATTCAAAAAGCAGCTGTATCAGCCCTTACATCGGATTACACGCTATTAAAAGACCAGATGAGAGAGTATGAGTTTCGAAGGGATACCCTATTGGCGGGACTAAATAAAAGCGGCTGGGAAGTGACTAAGTCCCCTGCAACCATGTTTATTTGGGCTAAAATCCCTGAAGGATGGAAATCAAGACCATTTGCATTTGAATTAATCAAGCATACTGGAGTAGCCGTAATCCCAGGGGATGCGTTCGGAAAACAGGGTGAAGGATATGTCAGAATTGCATTAGTCCAGCCGGCAGACAGACTTTCAGAAGCAGCTGCTCGGATACATGAATTCCTAATCGGGTGTGCACAGTAGGTATAAGCAATTTCATTCTTCTATAACAACAAGTTTAATCATATAAATATGATAAAAAGACCTTCAGCATTGAAGGTCTTTTACATTTTATATGAAAGAGGGATACAAAATGCCTAGCGAAATGCAACAAATTGAATTAGATATCCCGATAAAAGTGATTTGGGACTTCATTAGAGATGCCAATAATTGGGCGCCGCTAGTCCCTGGTTATATCCAGCATGAACAAATAAATGAAACCATCATTACGTGGGAATTTAAAAGTGACCTTGGCATAATGAAAAAAAAGGTGAGATTGATTATTGATATAAAGGAATGGAACGAACCGACTAGAGTCAGCTTTGAACTTAGGCGTACGAATGAAAAGTATATAGGCGAGGGTTACTTTGAAGCACAAGCTATTAATAAAGTGAAAACATTGGTGACGGGTTTTCTTGAAATTAATGCCAGTGGAGCACTAGGTTCATTGGCGAATACGCTTTTCAAAAATACAATTCCGATTCCAACCGAGGAAGTAGCAACCGCCATTTCATTAAAACTTGAAGAATTCAACAATAAGTGAAATTTCCACTTGAACAACCCAAAAAATTTGGGTTGTTTTTTTAATAATTTAAAAAATTCCTAACATGAGGCGAAAAGATATGTTATATTAATAAATAAAAAATTTAGTCAATTAACTAATACAGGGAAGGTGAAAGTATGACTACAGATTTGAAGATGAATGACAGCAGTCTTCCACTTCGCCGTGATGTTAAACTACTTGGGCAAATACTTGGTGAAATCCTTGTCAATCATGGTGGAACTGAACTACTAGATAAAGTAGAGAAAATAAGAATGACATGTAAAACACTTAGAATTCATTTTGATCAGGATATTTATAATGAACTAAAACAAGAGATTGCAAACCTTAGCACTCCAATCAGAAAACAAGTCATTCGAGCATTTTCAATGTATTTTCATTTGATAAACATTGCCGAACAAAATCACCGAATACGCAGAAAAAGACAATATCAACTGCAAGATGATAGAGTTGTTCAACCTGATTCCATTGAAAGTGCAATACATTCTTTGAAGGAAAATAATATTGATGAAGATATGATTCAGGATGTCCTTAACAAATTGTCACTTGAGTTAGTAATTACTGCGCATCCTACAGAAGCAGCAAAGCGTTCCATATTAGAAATTCAACAACGTATTGCTGAAATACTAAATAAACTCGATCATCCTTTATTAACAAAGAGAGAACGCACAAAACTTGAAGAGAGTTTGTTTAATGAAGTAACAATTCTTTGGCAGACAGATGAACTTCGCCATACTAAACCGACTGTGCTGGACGAGGTTCGTAATGGGTTGTATTATTTTGATCAAACATTATTTGAAGTCCTTCCAGAAATACATCGTGAAGTAGAAGATTGTTTAGAAAAAAACTTTTCTCAAAAGAGCTGGGACGTCCCTAATTTTCTTAAATTTGGTTCTTGGATTGGCGGAGACAGAGATGGAAATCCCCATGTAACTCCGGAAGTCACATGGGAGACGCTGCAAAAGCAGCGGAAGCTGGTCTTGAAAAAATATAAAAATGTTCTTGTCGATTTAATGAAACGGTATAGTCATTCAACTACTAGGGTAGATGTTAGTTTAGAATTGGTCCAAACCTTGGAGGAAGAAGAAATCAAGTACTTGTCGGAAGATAAGAGATGGCCAATTACATCAGAAGTATATCGCCGGAAATTTGCTATTATCATTGAACGCTTAAAGCAGGTTGGTAAATCAGATTTAGGTTATAAATCATCCGAAGAATTATTAGAAGATTTATTCATAGTAAAAAGAAGCTTAAACGTACATCATCCAGCAGCGCATGAGTTAAAAACTATCCAAAAGTTGATACGTCAGGTACAACTATTCGGATTCCATCTTGCAACCCTTGATATTCGAAACCATAGTGGTGAACATGAGGGTGCTATTACAGAAATTCTCCGAAAAGTACGGATTTCTGATAATTATGCAGAACTATCTGAAGCCGAAAAGGTAAAAATCTTAGAAAATACTTTGATGGATCCCCGGCCGCTTCTTCTGCTAAATGAAGATTATTCACCTGAAACCCAGCAGATGATTCAGGTATTTCAAATGATAAGAGATGCTCAAAAGGAATTTGGTGTGCGTGCAATATCCGTTTATCTTGTCAGTATGACGAAATCGGCAAGCGACTTACTTGAAGTATTAGTTTTGGCAAAAGAAGCCGGTATCTATCGATTACATGCCGATGGGACAATTGAAAGTCAGCTAAATGTCGCACCATTACTTGAAACCATTGATGACTTGACTGCAGGACCTAGAATTATGGAAACCTTGTTTAAAATGCCTGTATATCGTAATCATTTAAAAGTAATGAATGACCAACAGGAAATTATGCTCGGATATTCAGATGGCAGTAAGGACGGCGGTACATTAACAGCCAATTGGAAGCTTTACAAGGCGCAGCTTGAAATTCATGAGATGGCAAACAAGTACAATGTTGGATTGAAGTTTTTCCACGGCCGAGGCGGTTCACTAGGACGCGGGGGCGGTCCGTTAAACAAAAGCCTGCTTTCCCAGCCTGCTGAAACCATCGGTGACGGGGTGAAAATTACAGAGCAGGGTGAAGTGCTGTCATCACGATATTTGCTTGAAGATATCGCTTATCGAAGCTTAGAACAGGCTACTTCTACACTTATGCTGGCAACAGCCCATGTATCAAAAGAAGCAGAACATGGAAACTTGAGGGATGAATCTTGGGAGCTGGCTATTGAAGAGATTTCCAGCGTATCACTAAAGAAATATCAATCTCTTGTTTTTGGAGATCCAGACTTTTTAACCTATTTTAATGAAGCAACCCCATTAAGAGAGCTTGGTGACTTAAATATAGGTTCACGGCCAATGAGCAGAAAGAATCGCGGCAGGTTCGAGGATTTAAGAGCCATTCCATGGGTTTTTGCTTGGACACAAAGCAGGCAGCTTCTTCCAGCATGGTATGCAGCGGGAACAGGTTTAGAAAGTTTTGCATCACAAAGCGACGAAAATCTACACCAATTACAGCTGATGTATGAAAAATGGCCATTTTTCCGATCAACGATTGATAATCTCCAAATGGCGCTGATGAAAGCAGATATTACAACTGCAAAAGAGTATTTATCATTAGTAGAAAATCAAAATATTGCTGAGCGTATTTTTTCGAACATCCTTGAAGAATATGAAAGAACAAAAGCTATTCTCCTCAAAATAACGGGGGATAAAGAGTTGCTGGATCATACACCAAACATTAAAGACTCAGTCTATCGACGAAATCCATATGTTGATCCATTAAACTTCTTACAGGTAGAATTAATTAAACAATTAAGGAAAATGGACGAGCCTGATGAAGAATTAATTACCGAAGTACTACTTACCATAAGTGGAATATCAGCTGGTTTACGTAATACTGGTTGATTTTTCTGCCAAACCGCATCCCAAAAGAATGGGGTGCGGTTTTTATGTTCATCAGAAAAGGGGAGTGGTTTTGAACATTCTGTGAAATTTTAAAAAATGAATGAATATTCATTCGTTTTTTAGCGAATTTCGACAAATTACGCATTATCCAGCATGATATATTTTAGCCAGAAAAGATAAAAAATTTTAAAGTTTGTCAAGAAGGACATTTCTTCATGACAGTTTGATTTGGAGGGATTATGAATGGCGGTTGAAGAAAGAGTTGTAAAAGAGAATCAAAATGTGGCAGGAATGATTGATATTTTAGCAAGAAATGCAGCAATTGCACTTAAAGAATTCCGCTGCTATAACCAGGAAATGGTGGACGTAATCGTCAAACAAATGGCCTATACAGCACTTGGGTCACATAAAGATCTAGCCAAGCTGGCAGTCGAAGAAACAAAAAGAGGGGTATATGAGGATAAGGTTTTCAAAAATATGTTTGCAACCGAATTCATCTACAACAATATAAGAGAAATGAAAACAGTGGGAGTTATTAGTGAAAATGAGCATGAGGGCATGGTCGAGATAGCAGAACCAGTGGGGGTCATAGCAGGTATTATTCCTATCACGAATCCAACATCCACCGTCATTTTCAAATCGTTGATTTCCCTTAAAACAAGGAATCCAATTATCTTTGCTTTCCCGAAATATGCACAAAAATGCTGTGCTGAAACAGCAGTACTACTTAGGGATGCAGCTTTAAAGGCGGGGGCACCTGAGAATTGTATCCAATGGATTGAAATTCCTTCCCATGAAGCATTTCAGACTTTAATGAAACATCCAAAAATTTCTCTCATCCTGGCTACGGGAGGACCAAACTTAGTGAAAGCTGCGTACAGTTCAGGGAAACCGGCACTGGGGGTAGGAGCGGGTAATGTTCCTTGTTATATTGAAAAAAGCGCCAATATTAAACGAGCAGTAAACGACATTATTCTATCCAAAACATTCGACAATGGTATGATTTGTGCCTCAGAACAAGCCCTTATTATCGACAATGAGATTTATGATGAAGTAAGAAAGGAGATGATCGATAACAATTGTTACTTCTTAAATAATGAAGAGAAGCAAATGATTGAAAAGGCAGTAATCGATGAAAAGAACGCATCTCTAAATCCGATGATTGTTGGATTACCAGCTTTTACGATTGCAAAAATGGCTGGGGTTCATGTGCCTGTCAATACTAAAATCTTAATTGCTGAACTAGATGGTGTCGGAGCTAATTTCCCTCTTTCATGTGAGAAATTAAGTCCTATACTTGCCTGTTATAAAGTGAATAGTTTGGCTGAAGGACTTTTAATCGCTGAAGAAACATTAGAGTACGGAGGACTTGGCCACTCAGCAGCTATTCATTCATCAGACCAAAATGTTATCGATACCTTTGCTCTTAGGATGAAGGCAGGAAGAATTATTATAAATACACCATCTACTCATGGGGCAATTGGAGATATATACAACACATCTTTACCATCCTTAACAATTGGATGCGGAACATATGGAGGGAACTCAGTGTCTCAAAATGTTGGAGCAGCTAATCTATTAAACATAAAAAAAGTAGCAAAAAGGAGAAATATGACACAATGGTTTAAGGTTCCATCACAAATATTTTTTGAAAGAAATTCTATTCAGGTCCTATCTTCCATACCAGGGATTTCAAAAGTATTTATTGTAACAAGCACGAGTCAAATAAAAAATGGAGCTATTGATAAGGTACTTTATCAACTGGAAAAACATCCTGCTGATATCCAATATGAAGTGTTGAGTGATATTGAAGCTGAACCAGACATCGATGTGGTAGGAAGAGGGGCAGAAAGAATGCGGAAATTCCAGCCCGACTGTCTTATCGCTCTTGGAGGCGGTTCTGTGATGGACGCTGTTAAAGCGATGTGGCTATTCTATGAGCATCCAGAAGCAGATTTTAATAGCCTAAAACAAAAATTCTTTGATCCTAGTAAGAGAGTGGTGAAATTTCCATCTCTTCGAAAAAAGGCAATTTTTGTTGCCATACCGACCACATCTGGTACAGGTTCAGAGGTAACTTCCTTTTCGGTAATTTCTGATAAAAAGGCAAATATAAAATATCCGTTAGCAGATTTTCAATTAACACCAGATGTGGCTATTGTTGATCCTCAGTTTGTGATGACCGTTCCAAAGCATGTTACAGCAGATACGGGTATTGATGTATTAACTCATGCGATTGAAGCATTTGTTTCAGTATTAGCAAATGATTTTACAGATGGCTTAGCCTTGAAAGCAATCCAATTAGTATTTGAGTACTTACCGAAGGCATATCACGATGGCAATGACGAACTTGCCCGTGAGAAAATGCACAATGCATCCTCAATTGCCGGAATGGCTTTTGCTAACTCATTCTTAGGAATTAACCACAGCCTGGCACATGCCCTGGGTGCTGAATTTAACATCGCTCATGGTCGAGCTAACGCAATTATGCTGCCGCATGTGATTCGTTACAATGCACAGAAACCGAATAAATTCATGACATATCCCAAATATGAACACTTTATTGCAGATGAGCGCTATGCTGAGATTGCAAAAGCTCTTGGTCTGCCTGCTGAGACAACAGAAGAAGGGGTAGAGAGTCTCATACAAGCAATTATGAAGCTTATTGTTGAATTAGAATTGCCAACGAGCATTGAAGAGATGGGGATAAAGAAAAGAGTATTTGATGAAAAGATTAATATTCTAGCTGAACATGCCTTTGATGATCAAGATACGATTGCAAATCCAAAACAGCCTCTAGTAACGGAGCTGGCAGATCTCTATCGAAAGGCATACAAAGGCCTTTAAGGATACACTGTAATTTCGAAAGTTGTGTGAACAGGGGCTATTCTTTCGACAAGAATCATCAATCTTCAATGTGTAATATGTCTATTACCTTTGCAGACTAATTATGAATGCTTTGTCATTATTCGAAAAGTGCTGAAAATTGTCGAATTGGCTACGTTTACAAAAACCTTATTAAAAACAATAATTTAAGTGGTTAGTTACCTGATTGGATTAGGAGGGGGAGTATGGTTTATTCAGAAAAGCCATGGTTAAAGTTTTATGATCCAAGGATAAATAGTGAGGTTTCTGTTGACTATGATTCGTTATTCGATCTTTTACAGCAGGCAGCCAATATTCACGGAGAAAAACCAGCACTAACTTTTTATGAAAGGTCATGGAGTTACAAAGAAACAAGAGTTATTTCAGAATGGCTGGCTGCTTCCTTGTACCGCATTGGTTTCAAAAAGGGAGATAGATTAGGAATTATGCTGCCTAACTGCCCTCATTATATTTTTAGCCTATTCGCAGTGTTCAGGTTAGGAGGCATTGCTGTTCAAGTCAACCCCATGTATGTCGAAAGAGAAATCGAATATGCCCTAAATGATTCTGAGTCAGACTATATGGTTGTATTTGAAGCATTTTATCCAAAGGTTAAAGAAGTAGAGGCGAGAACCTCTTTGAAAAAAGTAATAGTTGTTGGCTTTGGAGGAACAAAGATTAATCTTTCAGAAGGTGATATTTACTTTGATGACTTTCTTACACATGATAATATAATCCCTGATATTCCAATCAACATAGAAGAAGATGTAGCTATTCTACAATATACGGGTGGTACTACGGGTGTTTCTAAAGGGGTAATGCTTACCCACCAAAACCTGCTTGCCAATATTATTCAAGTATGTGATTTCACCTATAATGCTGTTGATGAAAAACCGGAAAACTTTAAAATTATCAGCGTCCTCCCAATGTTTCACGTCTATGGATTGTCATGCAATGCACTCTCAGGAATCCGAATTGGATGTAACCAATTAATTCTCCCGCGTTTCGATGTTAATGAGTTAATTGAATTAATTAATAGAGAGAAGCCATTTCAGCTTACTGCAGTGCCAACGATGATTTTTGCATTAAACAGTCATCCACAATTGGAAGAAAGTGCAATTAAGGATATATACTACTTTAGCAGCGGCGGTGCACCTCTCCCTGTTGAACAAGTAAAATCATTTGAAAAAAGGTTTGGAATCCGGCTGGCGGATGGTTATGGACTTTCGGAAACAGCTCCTTCGGCTATCTCTACACCGCCATTTCTCCCAAGGAAATTAGGCAGTGTGGGTATTCCAATACCAGGAACAGAAGCAAGGATCGTGAGGGAAACTCAAGAGGGATATATAAATGTTCCAGTCGGTGAAGCCGGTGAATTAATTCTGCGCGGCCCTCAGGTAATGAAAGGTTACTGGAGGAGAGCTAGTGACACTCAATTAGTAATTAGAGACGGCTGGCTCTTTACTGGTGATATCGCCAAAATGGATGACGACGGTTACTTCTATATCTTAGATCGTAAAAAGGACTTAATCATAGCGAGCGGATACAATGTTTACCCGCGTGAAATCGAGGAAATTATCTACCAGCATGCAGCGGTTGAAGAAGCCATTGCAGTTGGAATACCAGACTCCTATAGAGGAGAAACAGTCAAAGCATATGTGAAAGTTAAGGCTGGTGCAAATGTTACACCAGAGCAAATAATTGAATTTGCTAAGAAATATCTTGCTCCTTATAAAGTACCAAAAGAGATTGAGTTTCTTACGGACCTGCCAAAATCATCAGTTGGAAAGCTATTAAGGAGAATGCTCCGCCAGGAAGAAAACGAAAATATTCATTCTTAAGAAGCTATCATTATCATAACCCGCTAAATTACAAATACTTCGTAGAACACATCAAGATTCCTTCAAGTAGATACAACACGAACAATTTCCTAAATAATTCAATAAATGGGGGAGAAATAAATGACTGAAAAAAAAGAAACCAAATCAAAGAATCTTGAAACACCCAAAACGACTAAAAAGAGACGTAATGCTGTGGATAATTCTTCAGTTGAAAGTGAAGTCATAGATTCTGAGGTAACAGAAACTATTATAGAATCAAAGGAACAGGAACCAACTCTTCCGGAAAAAGATGTCGAGGAACAATTTTCAACTCTGGACCTTCTTTGGAAGCATGCGTTTTGTGAATTAGACCAATGGGCAAAAAGAGCAGATTTCCGTGATGATGTATTTTTAAAAGAAGCAATGTATTTCTCTGAAAGTATAAAAAGAAATCAGGAGAATATAAAATTGGTCAGAGATCAGTTCCAAAGAGAATTCGCAAACTGGGAAAGAACTGCTAGAGAGGAGTTTTTAATGTCAACAACAGTTCTTCAGCATGTATTTCCAAAAGTATCTTATGAAGGAATTAATCAGCAGATTGACCAAATTCAAAATAAAACAGCTTCAATTTTAAACACACCAATAAAGTTAGTGCTAAGTAATCAAATGGGTGACCAATATCTTCAAATGATTGAACAATATATTAATCTTAGGAAGAATAGCAGAAAACAATATATAAAAACCTTAAAACAAGCAGCCACTCTTATTTTTGAAAGTCAAAAAGGTTTTGTCAGCCTCTTGACCGGGCAACTTAGAAATATAATATTTCCATTAAATAAATATATGGAACAGGCTGAAGAAGTTACAAAATCATAAGAATAAGGATGATGAAGGATGGCAAATGAAAAGATGTATGATCCATACGAAGGCTTTAAACAGATAAGTGAAATGTGGGAAAAACAAATAAATGGCCTTTTGTTTATGGCTTTGGATAATAATGAATTTGTCCGTTTAGCTAATACCGGCTTAGGTGTTCACTCACGTTACATGGAACTATTAAGGAAAAATCAACAGCTATTGGCTGGTATAATGAACCTTCCTACTAAAAAGGATATTGCGAATGCTGCCAACCTTTCTATCCAAGCAGAAGGTAAAATTGATATTTTAGAAGAACAGCTTTGGAAATTACAAGCTAGTCTGTGTGAAATCAATAAAGAAAATCTAGCATTGTTTCAAGAGATGGCTATTATGGTTAAACAAATGCAGGGAGAATTCCAAAGAGCTGCTCATGAAGTATCTGAATTGAAAAGATTGAAGGATGACATTCAGGAAATAAGGAAAGATCTTGTGGACATTAAAATTATTCAGGTTAACCTTCGTGATGTAAAAGGGGAACTTGAGAAAATAAAAGAAACACAGAAGGAAATATTGAAAATGAAAGATCTTGATGAGACAAAGACCATTCACTCTGATTTAGAGGAAGTAAAACTTGGGTTAGGTCAATTAACAGAAATAAAAAATGAATTAACATCTTTAAAAACTCTTGTGGGCAAGGAAAGCCCAAAAGGCAAGGAGAAGGAAAAAGAATTAGTTACAACTGTTTAACTCAAGTATGAAATAATAAGTGGGCAGGACCCCCATCCTTCCCACTTATTTAAATCAAATCAAGCAGCGGACTGTTGCCGGTTTAAGAACTTTCTTAGCAAAAGATTAAACCGGTCAGTTGCTTCTAATTTGGCTAAGTGGCCACTATTTCTCATGATGATAAATTCTGAATGAGGAATCAACTTGTGCATACAATACTGTATCCAAACGGGCAGAACCGAATCATATTGACAGCCAATAATAAGAGTTGGAACTTTTATAGTGGGTAATAAAGAAAGATTATCAACCTCGAAACAAGCTTTTAGCGATTTTAAGAAGATGTTACGCTTCGGCTGAAAATATCGTTTAAAGTGATTCATATTTTGCTCAGACCAAGAAAAAAGGCTCATGTGCGCTGCGGTTTCTTTGAGGTCATGGTCCGTTGCGGCAATCCCCAATCTTAATTTCTTAAAATGATATAACGGTTTTCTGAGTTTTCTTGGGAAAAAGTGGAATGTGCTAATCAACAAGAGAGAGCGTACTAGGTGGGGGGCTTGACGATAAATCTCTTGGGCGACAGCACCGCCCATTGACAAGCCTAAAATGTTAGCGTTTTCAATTTTTAATTCATTTAATAAAGCTATTACATCTGAAGCAAAATTTGGAATAGTTATCCCTTCGGTTTTGATACATTCACCATGCCCGCGCAAATCAGGAATAATTAACTCGTACTGATCAGCTAGTTCAAACTGAGCCTTCCACCCTTCTTTCACTTCACCTAATCCATGAATCAGAACTAATGGTTCACCCTTGCCAAAATGTAAGTAGGGCATCCCAAACATACTTACCTTCGATTGTTTCAATTTGACACCACCCTCAATTTTTAATAACTTTATTACCAACTTACGAAAATTGTAAACGTGATGTTACACCATATAATAACATTTATTTGTCAAGTTGACAAAATATTACTCATAGGTGTAAAATACATATAGGTGAGGTGATATGAGAATGGTAAATCAAGAGAATCAATCTGTCAATCCTTCAAAAAATTTTGTTCTGCCATTTATTTTATTGCTCCTTAGCAGGATGTCTCTTCACGGATATGAGCTCAGCCAGAAATTACAAACATTTGGGTTTAAAACGATTGATCAGGGAAATTTATACAGACTGTTAAGACAACTGGAAAAGGAAGAACTAGTTTCATCTGAATGGGATACTAATGGCAGTGGTCCTGCCAAGAGAAGATATTCCATCACCAAAGCTGGTATTACATACTTAAGAGGCTATGCCAATCAACTAGAATCGTACCAATCGATGCTTGACCAATTCTTTAAAATGTATTCAAGTTTCCTTGAGCTCTATATTCCTTCATTTCAAAAGAAGGATTCGATAGAGAAAGTAAACAATAAAAAGAGGAGGAAGGACGATGGCACAGAAAAAGAGTGAAAGTGTAACTGCTGTTGAAGAAAAAATGATTCCAGCAGCCCAAGAACCGAAAAATGAAGGATTATTTGTGGATACACTTTGGAATCAGTATGAACAATCCCTTGAACGGGCTAGACAATTGCGTGAAAACCGCGAAGATGCATATGTAAGGGCTTTGAAAGAAGTAATTAAGTTTAACAAGCAATACAGGAAGTCAATTGGTAACCTATTTGAGCAAACTAAAAAAACAAATAAAGAAGTTTTCTCTGGATTGATGCAGCAAATGGATGCACGCAGACAGCAGCTTATGAAAGACGAGGAAAAGTTGGAAGCAGAATTAATGAATGAAAGGGAAGAGCTTAAAGAACAGCTTAAAGAGGTCTCTAATCAATTAGAAAATCTGGCTCTCACTCCAATCAAATCTGTATTCCAAATTATTGACCAGTTAGAAGATAATTTCGAAAAGAGTACGGAAGCAAACATTGATTATGCTCGTGAACGTCGTAATGCTTGGCAGCAAGTTACAAATGAGTACGTAAAAATGGCAAGGAATACTCATAATGAAATTGTAAATCGCGGAAGAAATAGTGTTAAAGAGCTCTTTAAAATAAACTAATGCCTTATCCTTATTGATTAGCAGACCAAAAAACATGGTCTGCTTTTTATGTTTATTAATTGAAGTTGAAACATAAATTTAATAAAACTATCATTGAATTAACAAGAATTCATGCTATACTTCTAATTGCAGATGAATAGGATAAATATGGGTATATAGGATTATTTCTGGTAAATTTCTAATTTAATAAATTGATAATGATCTTGTTTTACATAGTGGAAAAATAATGAATTGTGTTATTTGAAGGAAAGCAGGGGAAAAGAATTGAAAAAGAAGATTATAGCTTTTTGTTCAATAATTACGTTAGGAAGTCCAACTGTAATACTTCAAGTAGAAGCCGAGGAAAATGAAAACCCACAAGTACAAACAGAGGAAAATGGAAACCCACAAGTACAAACAGAAGAAAATAAAACCCAAGAAGTTATAGATGAGCAGCGTTTAAAAATTCAATTAGAAATACAAAAAGGAAATATAGAGCTTAATCAAATAAAAGATGAAATAAAACAAATAAATGAACAAATCAGCAGAGTCGATCAAGCAATAGTTGATAATAATAATATAATTCTCGAAACAGAGAACAAAATTAAAGTTTCTCAATTGGAAATACAGAAACTAGAGTCAGAGATTGATTTGTTAAACGAAAAAGTAAAAAAGCGTAATGAGATCTTGAAAAAGCGTGCACTTACTTTTCAGGAAACAGGTGGAAAGGTAAACTATCTTGATGTATTACTAGGTGCTTCAAGTTTTAAGGATTTTGTAGGACGTGTAGGTGCAGTAGCATCTCTTGTAGAAGCAGACCAAACACTTATAGAGCAGCATGAAATCGACAAAAACGATATCAAGAAGAAGCAAGAATATGTTCAAGACAAATTACTAGAGCTAGAAAGCATGAAAGTAGAATTAGAAGGAATGCAGGCACAAATTCAAGAACAAAAACAACAAAACGTAATGTTAAGATTAGAATTAAAGAAAAAAGAACAAGTTGTTCTTGCAGAACAGGCAGGGTTAATGCAGCAGGATTCTGCACTTACAACAATGTATAATATAACCGATATTGATGTAAACCAAATTCTAAATGACTCGACGTTGTTAACAAATGAAACCGTTAAAAGAATTATTTCTGAAGGAATTAGATATATAGGGAATTCGGTTTATGTATTTGGCGGCGGTCGAAATGAATATGACATAGCAAATGGACGATTTGATTGCTCAGCTTTTGTCAGTTGGGCGTATCGACAGGCAGATATTAAAATCGGTGCGAGTACGGAGGTATTGAAAAATACTGGAACTGCTGTAAATGTTGAGGATATGCTTCCAGGAGATCTAGTGTTTTTTGATACCTATAAAAAAGATGGTCATGTTGGAATTTATCTAGGTGCAGGCAAGTTCTTAGGATCACAAAGCTCTACAGGTGTTGCCATTGCAGATATGACAACTGGTTATTGGTTGGAGAAATTCAATGGGCGTGTTAATCGCATTATTTTACAATAGGTAAGCGAGGCTGGCATAGCCTCGCTTCTTTTTTTATTGGCTGTGTGAAAGGATACTGGTGATTTTAGAACCTGTTGATTGGAGCGGAAGGCGCTTGACTCCTGCGGGAGTACGAGCTGAGTCAGACCCCGCAGATCGGAACGATCGAGGAGGCTCACGGGCGAGCCCGCGGAAACCATAGCGCCTCGGGGACAGGCAAAGATCGCCTGTCCCTGCGGTGAATAGTCAAAGAAGCTTTCCTTAGTGGAGCGTAAATCAACAGCCTAGTTTAACACAGCCATTTTATTAAATAATATTTGCTAAAGACAATGGATATTGAGTACAATTAAAAAGTTGTTCCGATGTCCTTAATGTAAATAATAGAAGATAAAGTTAGGAGTAGTTATGTAAATGGAATTATTATTAATTATTAAAGCAATCATCTTAGGTTTTGTAGAGGGGTTAACAGAATTTGCTCCAGTATCTTCAACAGGGCATATGATTATCGTTGATGATATGTGGCTGCAATCCGAAGCGTTTTTGGGTAAGTATGGAGCAAATACATTCAAAGTAGTCATCCAGCTGGGTTCCATTTTAGCGGTTGTTGTGACATTTAAAGACAGGATCATTGACCTATTGGGAATGGGACGTATAAAAAATAAACTATCTGAACAAAGCGGCAATCGGTTAAAACTTTCTCAAGTTATTGTTGGATTAATACCAGCTGGAATCTTCGGTGTGCTGCTTGAAGATTACATCGATGAATATTTATTTTCGACTGAGACTGTTTTAATAGGATTAGTGATTGGTGCTATTTTCATGATTATTGCAGATCGCTTTGGCCCAAAAACGCCAATAATCCAAACTGTTGACCAGATTACCTATAAACAAGCATTAACGATTGGTCTTATTCAATGTTTATCATTGTGGCCAGGATTTTCCCGTTCAGGATCGACTATTTCTGGCGGGGTTCTTTTAGGATTAAGTCATAGAGCTGCTGCGGATTTTACCTTTATCATGGCAGTACCTATTATGGCGGGTGCCAGTTTTCTTTCTTTACTGAAAAATTGGGAGTATATGACCATGGATGCACTTCCATTTTTTATTGCAGGATTTATTAGTGCCTTTGTGTTTGCATTAATTTCTATTCGCTTCTTCTTAAAACTAATAGATAGAATAAAACTAGTACCTTTTGCAATTTATCGTATTCTGTTAGCGTTCGTTATTTTTATTGTCTATTTTTAATATAGTGTTAGGAATCAACTGATTGGAAACCAACAACGAAAAGTTGTTGGTTTTTTTGTTGGATAAAAAGTGTTTTTTTTTGGAAAGATAAGGTAAAGACGGTAATGAGGATATCCAAAATGGTAACATTCTCTTTTGTTGCACTTATTATTTTATTAACTATACTTATTGGCCTTTTTGACATGAGGCTATTTGAGTACTCTTTTTTAGAAGCGATAATTAATATTTTGTATTCTGAAATTGCAATTGGCAGATATATTGCCCTATTTGGCGCTGCTTTAGGCTTGATTTCAAGTGTTATCATCGATATGCGTATCCATCGTTCAAAAAGAAAAAGCAATGCAGATGAGAGGACACAAGAATGAGAATGGAAAAGGAGAATATATCATTAAGTCAGCTGCTAACACTGTTAATTAATTTTTTACTTGGCAGTTCAATTGTCGTTGGTGTCGGTGGAACTGCAAAAAATGATGCTTGGTTAGCCATATTAATTGGTGGATTAATAGGTATCACTATCATTTATTTAGTTCATTTTTTTGTATTTCGCTTCCCAGACAAAAATATTTTTCAAGTTTTTGAATTTTGTATAGGCAGGAAAGTAACGATTGTTTGCACATTTATGTACATTGTTTATTTTCTATATATATCAAGCAGAGTAGTAAGGGACTTCGGAGAGTTAATGGCAACTGCTATTTTACCAAATACACCGATTGAAATGATGTCTCTAACCCTCTGCCTTTTAATGGCTTATATTATGTATTTGGGAATTGAAGTACTAGCTCGGACATCAGAAGTTTTTACACCCTATATTTTTGGTTTTTTCTTATTGTTGGCTATTTTCTTATTTGCAAGTGGAAGCGTAGAGGTTCAGCAAATTCAGCCCATCCTTGGTGAGGGATTAAAGCCTGTCATGAAAACAGCATTTACGGAATTAGCATTTTTTCCATTTGGAGAAATAATTGCATTTAGTGTCATATACGCAAATTTGACCAATAAAAAATATAGTCTTCGCGTCTCAATGGCGGGTGTGGGTATTGCAACGATACTTCTAAGTGCCTCATCATTTTTAATGGTTATTTCTCTCGGTGTTGATTCTGTTTCAAGATCTAATTTCCCCTTGTTAAGTACTGCAAGAGTCGTTTCCATTGGTAATTTTATAGAAAGAATTGATGCATTGGTTGTATTTATGATTATGTTAGGTGTTTTTATCAAAGGTTCCATGTTTTTTTATGCTGGTTTAAAAGGGCTGGAATATATTTTTAATCAGCCGTATCGGTATTTTGCCCTTCCCGTATCAATGATTATCTCATTATTTTCAATCTTAGTGTCCGTAGATTTTGCTGATCATATCCAAGAGGGCATTAAAATGGTTCCTTATTACCTGCACTTTCCATTTCAAGTTGTACTTCCATTAATCCTTTTTCTATTGGTGAAGTGGAAACAACATAGAAGCAAGTCGAAAAGTAAAGGAGATCAGGATGGCTCCAGACAAATCAAATCGTCGTTTATTAAAGAAACCAATAAAAATTGAAGATAAAATAAGGACCATTGAAAAAAAAGTGGAAGAGGCAGAGGTGTGCTTAGAATTTTCCGTTGATAATATGCAAGCAGAGGTGGTTACCGCCTTTGGAAATTCAGCGGATCTAAAGGTAATCGAAGGTGGAAAATCGGAGAGAATCTTCTCGATTATTTTTCTAGAAAGTATGGTTGATTCCACAAGTTTAA
This sequence comes from Neobacillus niacini, assembly GCF_046591715.1. Classification (GTDB taxonomy): domain Bacteria; phylum Bacillota; class Bacilli; order Bacillales; family Cytobacillaceae; genus Neobacillus; species Neobacillus niacini_L. The sequence continues at coordinate 302,967 of NZ_JAWVNQ010000001.1, forward strand.
AGGAAACTACATCAAAATTTTTATCCTCCACCTCTTTCGAAAAGGAACATCTGAGTAATATTGATGAATTAACAGCTTTCTGTAAAGGGATATTTGGCGGAGCAAGCTGTAAAATTGCAAGTTCAAGAGATGAAATCATCTATGAAATTATTAATGGCAGCATTGTGATTGTTGTGGAGGGTATAGACAATGCACTATCCGTTAACTTAATGAATGGAGAAAAAAGATCGGTAGCAGAACCTACTTCGCAAACCGTTATCAGAGGACCGAAGGATGCCTTTATAGAATCCATTTCAACAAATGTAAGCCTTATTAGACGAAGAATCCGCAACAAAAATCTTCATTTTGAACAATATACAATTGGTGAAGATACTAAGACAACTGTATATTTGGGTTTTTTTTATGGCATAGCAAACGAATCAATACTGCAAGAAGTTCGAAACAGATTAAAGAAAATAAAAGTTAGTTCCATTTTTGAGAGCGGCAATATTGAGGAGTTAATAGCTGATAAGACATTCACCTTGTTTCCACAGGCACTAAATACGGAACGTCCAGACACAGTAGCTGCTAACTTAATGGAAGGGAAAATGGTCATTCTAATAGATGGTACGCCATTTGCTTTAATTGTGCCTGCTGTTTTTGTCAGCTTCTTTGAGAGTCCAGAGGATTATTATCAGTCTTTTTTTTTAGGAAGCTTCTTAAGAATGATTCGTTATCTATCCTTTATGATAGCGCTATTGACCCCTTCTATTTATGTCGGTGTGTTGACCTATCATCATGAATTATTGCCAACCACCTTACTTTTAAGTGTTATTTCACAGCGTGAAGGGATCCCATTCCCGGCTGTTGTAGAAGTATTGGTGATGGAAATTACCTTTGAGATCCTAAGAGAAGCTGGAGTTAGGATGCCTCGAGTTGTTGGCCAGATGGTATCGATTGTTGGGGCTTTGGTCATTGGCCAAGCCGCCGCAGAAGCCGGAATTATTTCAAACATCATGATTATTGTCGTTTCGATTACAGCAATTGCTAATTTTGTTTCCCCAATATACAGTTTTGCGACTGCCTCTAGATTATTGCGTTTTTTACTAATCCTTTTTGCCGCTATCTTAGGCTTATATGGGGTGTTACTTGTTCTAGTGGCAATGGTTGCCCATTTAGCAGCATTACGGTCGTTTGGAGTGCCCTATTTGGCACCTATAGCACCTTTTATAATTGAGGATCAAAAGGATGTGTTTGTTAGGTTCCCATTTTGGAACATGAAAAAAAGACCAAAATATTTAATAACGGAATCAGAGCAGAAAGTATTTTCAGCTTCGCCGCCTTCACCACCTCCCGTGAAGGGTGGGAACACAAGTTGAGACTACTTAAAGGCACATTAATAATAATCACAATTGTAATGATATTGAGCGGGTGCTGGGACCATCGAGAAATTTCTGAGATAACAGTTGTGGTTGGGATGGCAGTAGATAAGGGTGATGATGATAAGTACACATTAACAGTTGAAGGTATAAACGCCAAAGAATTAAGTGATAAAACTGCCTCTGGATTTGCACCATCGTTTGTTTTTTCACTAAAAGGGGATACTTTGGCCGAATTATCTCAAAAAATGAATGTTGGTATTTCAAAACACCTAATATTTTCACATATGAAGGTACTGGTTATAGGCGAGAACGTTCTCAAAGAAGGCATAATTGATTTTATCGATTACTTGGAAAGAAATCGTGAAATTAGGGATGACTTTAACATTGTTACAGCAAGGAATGTAAAAGCGGCTGATGTCCTTAAGGTAACTTATCTTGTGCAAAAGTCATCTTCCTTAAAACTCCATACACAATTGAGTACTTTTGTAGAAAGTTGGGGGGGAGATCCAGATATCCGATTGAACGACTTCATTCAAGCTTATACATCTTCTGGAAGAAGGGGAGTAATGGCTGCATTAACGATAAAAGGTGACCTTGAAAAAGGCCGCAGTGTTGAAAATATGAAAAAAGGTGCAGCAGATGCTATGGTACTAGTTGATTCAATGGCCATTTTAAAAGAAGATAAACTCCAAGATTTTCTCCAGCTCGAGGATGCAAGGAATTATTTATGGATTACAAATAAATTAGATAAAACGGTAGTAACTGTGGATTGTAGTAAAAATAAATTCCTAGGAGTGCGTATTTTCAATACAGTGACAAAATCAAAAGCCAGGATAGTTAAGGGCAAAGCAATGATTAATCTTAAGGTTAGGGCTGAGGCCTATTTAGACAGCAGCCAGTGTAAAGATGATTTAACGCAGATTAATACGTTTAAGAAATTCGGAAAGTTAACGGAAAAACAAATTAAAAAAAATCTTGAAGGAACCATAAAAAAGCTTCAGCAAGAATTTGAGTCAGATATTTTTGGTTTTGGTGAAATACTTTATCGCCAAGATTATGATAATTTCAAACGAATTGAAAAGCATTGGGATGAGTATTTCAAGGATGCAATCGTCAATGTTGATGTAAATGTCAAAATAAGAAGATCCGGCATCCGCACGAAGAGTCTTTTTAGTGAACAAAAGTAATTTTTTATTAAACCATATCAATTGAGGATTAATACCTTTAGATATGGTTTTTTGTTTTCTAAACACTTGTCCATTATTTTTTTCACAGGCATCTGTCACACATTAAATTTATTGGTCAAATAACTGGTCGTACATAATGAACTAGCCTACACCAACCATCAGAAAAAGAATATTTTATTGTAACAGATAAACTATCACATAAAAAGGTGATGAAAATCTTTGGTGGGTGCAGAAGATGAAAGCAATCGTTTTTTTAGGTACGAATAAAACGGGATCGAGTTATGAAGGAATAAAAGCAGCGAAAAGACTAGGGTATGAGACAATCCTTTTAACAAATCGCACCATTTTTGCAGAGGAAAGGGAGGATTATAAAGAGATAGATGAGGTACGGCTTATCAATATGTCAGATACTGATGAAATAATCTTAATGATAACTGACCTAATAAACGAGGGGAAAAGTATCGACTGTTTTATTAGCTTTTTAGATGAGTATGTATATTTGGCTGCCTTGCTCACGAATATAATTTGTACTACACCGCTCACGTTTGAACCCTTGAAGATTATGAGCGATAAAATATTAACTAGGAGATTTTTAACAGGTAAGAACTATAATCCTTTCTTTAAGGTGCTAAGTTCACCCGGAGCCGTTGAACATGAGCTAAAGGAGTTAAAAAAACAATTTCCACTAATTATTAAAGCACCACAATCAAATGGTTCAAAGGATGTTTTTTTTGTTGAGGATATTTGGGAATGCAGGAGGAGAATAAAACAGCTTTTTAGAAAAAATTCTGAGTTTCCTATATTAGTAGAGGAATATCTTGAGGGACCACAATATTTGGTTGAAGTTATGGTGTATCATTCCAAGATATCAATTGTGGCAATTGTTGAACAAGAAGTAACAAAAGGCGAACGGTTTATTATTACAGGTTATTCAATCAGTCCTAAGTTGATATTGGAACAACTTCCTGATTTAAATGAGACTGTCTATTCTATTATAGAGGATTTTCAAATTAGAAATGGTACTTGCCATTTAGAAATGAAATTAACCAATAAAGGCTGGAAACTGATTGAAATTAATCCGAGAATGGCAGGGGGAGCTATGAATCGGATGATTGAGGAAGCATTTGGTGTTAATCTTGCTGAACAGACAATAAAGCTGTATGCAGGTAAAGAGCCAGATTTAACAAAAAAACGTGAAAAGGCTATCTATGCCCATTATTTAATCGTTAACACTGTTGGGAAATTACTTAAAGTCACAGGGAGTGATTCTGCTATACAACAAGATGGTGTAATTGAGGTTTTCACAAAAGCTGAAACAGGTCAAATTGTCACACCACCACGCTCAATGGGACAACGTTATGGGTATGTATTAGCTGGTGCTGATTCTACAAGTGAGGCAAGGAAATGCGCCATAAATGGTGCGCAGCAAATTCAATTTTACTTGCAGCTTATATAAATATTTGAAAGGAGGTTTGATTATGGGGGAACATAAAAGGAACACATGCGTTTGTCACGACCTGCAACAACTGTTGGCAGAACAAAAAAAACTATCCTTTGAAGATTTTCGCTTTGTGAACGGAGATTTTGGATATGATACGATTCCATTTATACTTTCAACGAAGGAATGTCAATTTGAGGCTTGGGGTTGGACAAATAATGGAGATTTTTTTATAACAAATGTTTTTAAACTAGAAGCAATTGATGAAGAAAGATGTTGTGCTACATTATCTCTTCTTGAACCAGTCGATATCGATGGTTGTCCAGTAAGTATATGCGAGGATGTTTTTTCATTAAGAACAACATCGAATTGTATTATTGTAGACCTCTCCTGCTTTACTTCATTACAGCCGTTGTCACCTAAATTAGTAAATCGATTACTTCCGATTATAGAACCAAAATGTTAGTAAGCCCATAAGAATGGGCTTATTCTTTTTTTTGAAAAGCAGTTTATTTCTATATGTGTCTATCGCACATTTTTGGCGAGATGAATAGGATATATGGAATGAAAAAAGGAGGTAATGTAAATGTCTGGTTCACATGGCGGGTATGGCGGAGGCTTCGCCCTTCTAGTTGTATTGTTCATTTTGTTAATTATTATCGGGGCTTCTTGGTGCTGAGTATACTATTAAATTAATGAGGGGGTAAAAATATGCATTATGGATATGGTTATGGCGGCTTTGGCTACGGACGCTGTGGATATGGCGGAGGCTTCGCACTAATCGTAGTTTTATTCATCCTATTGATCATCGTAGGAGCAGCATGTTTTAGATAAAAAGAAAAGCGGAAGCCCTCTTGATTAATCAAGAGGGCTTTTTGCAGCAAGTTTTTTCCAATCCTTAAATTCGTCAATTTCAGTTGATAATTTATTAAGCGCAAAGGTAATAACCGCTGCATCGTCAAGGATTCCCAAGCCGATCAAAAAATCTGGAACCACATCTACCGGAGAAACAAAATATAGGATTGTCCCAATGACCGTTAAGATTGTTGCTGGAGAAACTTTGCGATATTCGCCTTTTGAATATGCTTGAACTAATTCAAAAAATAATTGGAGCTTTTCCCAGGCCTCTCCTAAGGTGCCTTTATTATTTTTTGCCTTTAAGATCGCCTTCTTGAGTAACCCTTCGGTCTTTTTAGGATTATCGAGGTAGCTATGAGCCCCTTTTTGTTGTTTTTTGATCTCGAAATCGAGTTTTGAGTCAATCATTTACATACACTTCCTTAAGTGGAATACATAAAGATAGTGTACCTCAGGAATACGCATTTCATTTATGCAGAAATATCATCATTCACTTCTGAAGTCTTGCCCCGGACAATTTCTTCAACCTCATAGCCTTCAAGTGTTTCTTTCTTTAATAAACGATCGACTAAAAGCTGATACTGATGTTGATGACTCTTAATCAGGTTTTCTGCTTTTTCTATCCCTTTGTCAAAGAGTTCTTGCATCTTTATTTCCTTATCCTGTTTGTTAAAGGTTAAAGTGAATCCTCCTTGAAGCATACCGGTATCTACCATTTGTTCAATTATTTTTTTAGCTTGCTGAACGTCTCCGCTGACACCAATGCTATGTTCGCCAAGGTGCATCCTTTCCGCAACGCCGCCGGCTAGAACCATTGCAATCCTGTCTAATAAGTCACTGGTTGTTGATAAATGCAGCTCTTTTGGTATTGGTGCCACATAACCAAGTGCTTCACCACGTGGGATAATCGTAGCTTTCCTGACAGACCCTGGCTTTGTTAATGAAGCAACAATGGCATGACCTGCTTCATGGATTGCCACACGACGCTTCGTTTCATAGTCCTGTAAAGAACGAGAAGTACTTCCTAATATGGTACGATCAAGAGCGTAATCAAGATCACCTTTTGTTAAGACATCCTGCCCATTTCGTACGGCACGTCTTGAGGCAGTCTCAAATAGTGATTGGAGTTCTGCTCCAGAAAAGCCGGACGTACTTTCAGCTAGTTCATCTAAAGACTCTAAGACTTCACCGCTAAGTGCTTTCCCCTTTGTATGGATATCAATAATTTCTCTTCTTCCCTTTGTATCAGGGAGTGGTACCTGGAAGGTGAAGTCTATTCTGCCAGGTCTTAAAAAAGCTTCATCGAGCATATCTTTTCTGTTTGTGGCAGCAATAAATAGAATTCCGTCATTTGAATGCCCGCCATCAAGCTGAACTAGCAGTTCGGTAAGAGTTTTTTCTGCTTCCTCTCCGCCGTGTGCTTTCCTTCTGCCGGCTAGTGCATCTACTTCATCAATAAAAATGACAGCAGGTCCTTGTTTTCTTGCGGTTTGGAATAATGAGCGGACCCTGCTGGCACCAACACCAACAAATAATTCATTAAAAGCAGAACCGCTGGCTGAGAAGAAAGCTGCATTTAATTCACGTGCAATAGCTTGAGCAAGTAATGTTTTTCCCGTACCTGGAGGTCCATATAAGAGGATACCTTTTGGGGGCTTAATCCCCATTTTAATGGCCCTTTCAGGTTCTTTTAGTGTTGAAAGTGTTTGAAGGATTTCTTCCTTCATTTCCTCCCCAATGCCGCCAACGTCTTCCAAACTAATGGCAGGAAGAGGGCGTGCTTGTGAAACACTATTCTTCATCGAGTTTGAAAGGCCAATACCGCCTTTGGTTTTTTGAAGCACCAGAGCTGCTGCTACAAGGGCAAGCAGTATACCTGCCATAATCCATTTACCAAAGCGGCTGCTATTTGAAAATGAATAATTTATATTGTATGTTTCAACCAGCTTCCCAACCATTTGGCTATTTGGAGGAATATGTGAAACGTATTTGTGGCCATCTGCTTCAAGATGTAGACTGCCATCTGAATGTTCAGTTAGTGTAACCGAGCTGCCATTTTGTTTCTGAATAATATTTTCTACTGAAGAAAACGGGATTTCTATTTTAGCAGTTGTTGTTTGTATTACCCAAGAAATCCCTGCAATTAATAGTAATGATGCTATTATGAGCGGAAGGATCTTTGAAACTAGTTTTTTACTTGTATTCATGTATAGTCATCTCCTCCATACAGAGTCTTATTCTATTATAAAAGGAAAATAACAAAAGGGGATGTGGGAATGGGTGGAAATGGATTTCCAGTTGAATTGTATTAAAGCATTGCAAATTTTACCCGTGACATATAAGATAAAGGGTACGAGAAAAATTTTTGATTGTTAAAAGAGAGGAATTTGAAATGGGTATCAATTTTAAAGAAGAAGTACTTTCGCGCAGGACCTTTGCGATTATTTCTCACCCGGATGCCGGGAAAACAACACTTACCGAAAAGTTATTATTGTTTGGCGGGGCTATACGCGATGCCGGAACAGTAAAAGCGAAAAAAACAGGAAAATTTGCGACAAGTGACTGGATGGAAATTGAAAAACAACGTGGAATTTCTGTAACATCCAGTGTAATGCAATTTGATTATAATGACTTCCGTGTCAATATTTTGGATACACCCGGACACCAGGATTTTAGTGAAGATACCTATCGTACCTTGATGGCTGTAGATAGTGCAGTAATGATTATTGACTCTGCAAAAGGGATTGAGGAGCAGACATTAAAGCTATTTAAAGTGTGCCGGATGCGCGGAATTCCTATCTTTACTTTTATTAATAAGCTGGATCGGCAGGGGAAAGCACCATTAGAGCTGCTTGCTGAATTAGAAGAGGTACTTGGAATTGAATCCTATCCAATGAACTGGCCAATTGGAATGGGAAAAGAATTTCTTGGAATTTATGATCGATATTATAATCGCATTGAACAATTCAGAGTGAATGAAGAAGATCGGTTCATTCCTTTAAATAATGAGGGAGAAATAGAAGGTGACCACCCATTAAAGGTTTCTGGGCTATATGACCAAACGCTCGAAGAAATTATGCTTTTAAACGAAGCTGGTAATGATTTTTCTGCTGAAAAAGTTGCCGATGGAAAGATTACTCCTGTTTTCTTTGGAAGTGCGTTAACCACATTTGGAGTCCAAACCTTTCTTGAGACATACCTGCAATTTGCTCCAGCACCGATGGCTCGAAATTCAACCTCAGGTGAAATTAATCCACTAGCTGAGCAATTTTCAGGTTTCGTCTTTAAAATTCAAGCAAATATGAATCCTGCTCATCGTGACCGAATTGCGTTTGTCCGAATTTGTTCGGGGAAATTCGAACGAGGTATGACCGTAAATATCCCGCGATTAGGTAAACAAATTAAGCTTTCTCAATCGACTTCCTTTATGGCTGAGGAAAGAAGCACTGTAGATGAGGCTGTCAGCGGAGACATTATCGGCCTTTATGATACAGGTACTTACCAAATTGGGGATACCATTACTTCGGGTAAAGAGAATTTCCAATTTGAAAGACTCCCGCAGTTTACTCCTGAGCTCTTTGTCAGGGTTTCTGCTAAAAATGTAATGAAACAAAAGTCATTCTATAAAGGTATTCAACAGCTTGTGCAGGAAGGTGCGATTCAGCTTTATAAAACAGTGAAAACTGATGATTACTTGTTAGGAGCTGTTGGGCAATTACAATTTGAAGTATTTGAACATCGAATGAGAAACGAATACAATGCTGAGGTACTAATGGAGCGAATGGGATCCAAAATTGGAAGATGGGTTGAGGGAGATGTCGTGGATGAAAATCTTTCAAGCTCTAGAAGTCTTCTTGTAAAGGATCGCTTCGATCACTATGTCTTTTTATTTGAAAATGATTTTGCACTTCGTTGGTTCCAAGAAAAAAATCCAAGTGTGAAGCTTTATAATCCAATGGATCAGCATGAGTAAAGAAATGACGGGTTTAATCCCGTCATTTTTTCGAGAAATGAAAACTGAAAATTCAGACTTATTTCTTGACTATATTTTCAAGAACGACATACAATTAGTACAAATATCATTAACATTTTTTGGGAGGAATCATAATGGAATATGGCTATTTTTTTACAGGATTTCCGGGTTTTATCTGCAACCAGTTAATTCGTGAAATTTTAAGAAGGAATCATTGCAAGGGAGTCATATATGTTCTTGTTCTTCAAGGGATGATGGATAAAGCAAGGAAGGAACGTCAAGCCATTGTCGAAGAACTTGGCCTGAAAGATGAGTCCTTTGTGCTGATCGAAGGTGACATCACACAGCCATCCCTAATGATTTCTAATGATATACTAGACTTTCTTAAAGGAAAGGTAACCCATGTTTTTCATCTTGCAGCGATTTATGATTTGGCAGTACCAAGGGATGTTGCCTATAAAATTAATGTGAATGGTACAGACAATGTGAATAACTGGGTAAGAGAATTGACTCAATTAAAACGGTATGTATATTTTAGTACAGCATATGTAGTGGGTACTCGTGAAGGAACGCTATACGAGACCGAGCTTATTCGGCCGGAAAGTTTTAAAAATCATTATGAGGAAACTAAATACGAGGCCGAAGTTTTGGTGGAAGAATTAAAAAAGGATATCCCCATTACCATTATCCGTCCTGGGATCGTCAAAGGTCATTCTAAAACAGGAGAAACAATCAAATTTGATGGACCATATTTTATGATGAATTTTTTAGAACGATTGAAATTTCTTCCTCTTCTGCCGAAATTGGGCAAGGGAGAAGCATTTGTAAATTTAGTCCCAATAGATTATATCATTCAGGCAACTGCTTATCTCGGTTTCTTAGAACAAGGGATTGGTAAGACCTATCATTTAACGGATCCTCGTCCCTATCGAGCTGTTGAAATTTATACTTTTATGATGGAGGAGTTAATAAGGAAAAAACCAATTGGTACTCTTCCTTTAACAGTTGCCAAATGGTTTCTGTCCATAAAGCCGATGAGAAAGTATCTCAAAGTTGAAAAAGAAGCACTCGATTATTTTACTTGGATGGGACACTTTGATTGCACACATGCAGTGAAGGATTTGAAGGATTCAGGAATCATATGTCCTGATTTTAAGGATGGTTTAAAGCCAATGACAGCCTTTTACCTTAAACAAAAGGACAATCCTAATTATCATATTCCCATTACATGATAAAGTATGGTGAAAATATTTCTTCTATTTCTCGTTTATTCAGTCCGTTACTGGTAAAACTAAATTGGAAGTAACTTACACCAGAAGCGAGATAGTGAAATGAAAAAAATGAGTAAATTAGAAGCGGTATTATGGAGTATTGCCTTTCCTGGATTCAGTCAGCTTTTAAGCGGCCAGTATATCAAGGGGATTTTGTTTGTGATTTTAGAATTTATTATTAATGTAAACAGTCATTTTAATAGTGCAATTATGTACAGTTTCCTAGGTGAAATAAAAAGTGCTGAATCGGTCGTAAACTACCAGTGGCTAATGTTTTATCCGTGTGTTTATATGTTTTCGATGTGGGATGGATATCGATATGCTATGCCTTCTGATGAAAAGCATTCCTATTTGCCATTTGTATTTTCTGCCTATTTTGTAACGGTTGGATTAATGATTTCACCAAAGGTTACCATTTTTAATGTTCATCCTGGTCCTGTTTTTTTACCAATGTTATTTGTCATACCTGGAGTACTCATTGGTTTTTTAATCAGATGGTTAATATTATTTCGGAAAAAGCTGCCAATCAAAGACTGATTTGCAGCTTTTTTGTTGATAATTTTTTTTATGCCCCCATAAAAGAGGGCTATGTAAACGTACCTCTTTAATGGATACGGGCGTTACATACCACCTGAGAGGAAGGCGAGAGCCTGCTTGAGAAAAACAGACCTATTCTAGTTCAAAAGATAATACTGAAGTAACTGTAATAGGTAAAGATAGCCTTTCTTGGGGGCTATTTTTTTCCCATTCGCCCCGCTGCATAAAATCCAAAATGACAGCACTATGTTATAATTGGGTTATTGTGAGGTGAGGCAATGCAATGCTAGGTTTATTGTTTTTAACTAAGAATAAAAAACGAACGTTAGAAGAGTCGGTTCTTTTAATTCAACAAGGGGACCACTTACTTTTAAATGAAATAATAGATTCTTATAAACCATTTATTGCGAAAAATGTTTCTGCAGTATGTAAACGATATATCTATGAAACCGATGATGAATTTAGTATTGGTTTAATTGCCTTTAGTGAGGCTATTGAAAAATATTCACCTGACAGAGGAAGTTCTCTGCTTAGTTTTGCTGAGGTCATAATCAAAAGAAGAGTAATTGATTTTATACGGACACAAACGAAAAATCAACATGTCAGTATTGACTTAACCTATTCTTCTCTTGAAGATGAGTCAGCAGGCATGGTTATTGTGAACGAGCTATCACTTGAAGATTATAAGAAAAAATCAGATGAAGAGTTAAGAAAAGACGAAATTATGCAATTTCAAACATTATTGTCCTCATTTGATTTAAGCTTTAACGATTTAGTTGAGAATTCACCTAAACATGCAGATGCTAGAATAAATGCCATTACAGTGGCGAAGCTCCTAGTTGACGATCAGGAATTGGTAAGCTTTTTAATCGATAAAAAGCGTCTTCCGATAAAACAGTTGGAAAAAAAGGTGAATGTTAGTAGAAAGACGATTGAGCGAAACAGAAAATATATTATTGCGATTGCGCTTATATTATCGAATGATTATGTCTATTTAAATGATTATTTAAGGGGGGTGCTTGAGACATGAAAAAAGGAATTGTAATGGAAGTTGACGATCCCTATATAACATTACTGACTCCAGACGGTGAGTTCTTACGTGCCCGTAAAATGGATCGACATTATTCTATTGGTGAAGAAATAGATTTTTTTCCTGTTGCTGACGTAAGGAGAAAATCAAATATACTTAAAAACTTTTTCACTTTTAGAACGGTTTTGATGTCTTTGATGGTACTAATTGTTGGTTTAGGTTCTCTTATTCCAGTCTATCAAAGTAATAAAACATATGCTTATATGTCCATCGATGGAAGCACGAGTATTGAAATGGGACTGAATAACAATATGGAGGTCGTCGAACTAAAGGGGTTTACTAAAGAAGCAGAAAAAATCATTTCTCAGCTTGAAGATTGGAAGAAGAAAGATGCTTCCGAACTAACACCCATTATTGTAGCAGAGCTAAAAGAGGGGGGGATTTTAGCCCAAACTGAGCCTGTTGTGATTTCTACTGTAAAAACGAATGAGCTTAAAGAGAAAGCAGAAACCAAACTACAGGAAAATATAGATAAAATAAAGAAATCAATAAATAAGCATCCAGTAGAAGTAAAAATGTATACTACAACAAAAGCAGAGTTAGAAAAAGCCCAAGATTCCGGGGTTCCAGTCGGAAGTTATCATAGAAGTAAAAATAACTCTGCAGAAAACAAACAAAAGAAAGAGAAAATAAAGCAGATTAAGAATACTCCAGATCAAGCATCTGAAAAGTCTGTATTGCCGCAAGGTCAGCAAAAGAAACAGGAAGAAAAAAGCAGTGAATCCACTTCTAATAATAACCAGCCGGAAATGAATAACAATAAAAAACCTGATGTTGCGGAAAAACAAAACAACGGAAAGCAGCCTGAACATAATAATCAACAAGTTGTACAGAAAGAGTCTGACAAAGTAAATAGAAAAGTAAAGCAGAAAGAGAATAACAATGTAAATCAACAGGATAAACGTAACCAACCAAAACAAGATAAACAGAAAACGAACAATCATAATAAATCAAAAAAACAAGAGAATAACGAAAAAAATAAGTCCGGCAAATAATGCCGGACTTTTTCCATTTTATTTAGTTAAAGTTATTGTTGTGAAGATTGACCCGCCATTTGCGCTTGAGCTTGTTTAACTAACCTTTTGGTAATTTCGCCGCCAACAGAACCATTTGCTCGGGAAACTGTATCAGAGCCTAAATTCACACCAAACTCTTGTGCAATTTCATATTTAACCTGATCAAGATATTGCTCAATTCCTGGAACTAATAATTTATTGCTGCTGTTAGCCATTGTATTCAACTCCTTAGGATCTTGTACAGAGAGTAATCTCTGTAATGGTATTATGATTCAATTTTGTATTTTAATAAGTGGTAATGTTTTGCGGAAATGGATACTTATTTAGTTTGGCGGTGTAAACAACTTAATCTGTTCCCTTGCTTACATCCTTATCTGGATGCATAAAGGGATATGCCTGTGGTTTCTTTTTACTCTCCAGCAATTCACGGTTTTCTGCTGTGTTCCAGCCAATGTCATTTGTTGGGTGAACCCACTGGTCACCAGCCATAATTTCAGGGTCCGTATTTTCAGTCCAATTTTCTAAAGGAGAGTTTGGTGAAGAATATAGGCTATCTCCAATTACAACGCTATGTTCATTAATAAATGGTGGCTGCATTTTAATACCAGTTCCCTCGAAACTTGGTGCGTTAATTTGATGTGGAATTGTTTCGTTCATCGTTGGATTATTTGGTTTTTTCTTTTTTTCATTAGTCATATTTCTCACTCCTATTTTTCTTTATTTTTCGCCGGAAGGACAAATTTATTTATGAAAAATAAGGAAGTGATTGAATCCCTGATTTTGATAAAAACTAAAGATGTAACATCAACGATGGGAGGAAGAATATATGGCTAAGCGTAAAGCAGAATATGATGCTGTTAATAAGTATTCAAAAACGCCTCATAAGAATGTTCAGGAAAGTGAATTTTCTGCAGAATTTACTGATGATGACAATGCCATCAGGTTTGCAAACCGCAATTCAAAGCTTGGAAAAAAAGGACGAAGTTAATGAAAAAAAAGAAAAGTACTGAAAACACACGTGAAGAATTTAGCATTGAATTCGGTGACGTAAATGGAGTAAAGCTATACGAAGTACTTCAGGCTAACCAGGGAAATAAAAAGTCCTCGAAAAAAAAATAAGCCGGCTCTTTGCCGGCTGTATTTATTCATTAAAATGAAAAGATTACTGTTCCTTTATTTGAAGGATCAAAATAAGCAATTAATTTGGAAGGCTCCTTTATTATTTTACCAGATGATAAGTAATCCGAAAGACTAAAGGAAAGTTCTTCAATCATTGTATGCTTATATAAGTCTTTCTCATCAAGTTCAAGTTCCACATAAGTTTGCCCCAAAAGTAACGGGTTATCTACAATTTGTTTATAAATTTCAGTTCTTGTCTGTTTATTAAAACTTTGTTCCCACCATGGCTTTCGCGGCTTGTACTTATGGTTTATAAAATAATCATATTTCATCAGGCCTTCAATAATGTTAAGGTTATTCACCTTCAGATATTGAAGGAATGAATACAATCTTCTAAATAAGTCCTCTAACTGATGCCCAATCCTTGACCAGCCTTGCTCGTCCCAATAGGTCCCAAACTCTTGGAAGAAATCAAAAGGTGATGGGAACACATTTGTAACTAAATATTCAATTGTGTGGTCCATTCGATGGTCATTCCAATACTTTTCTAACACATCCTCTACCTGTTTAATTCGAAGTATATCATCGAATGACAGGACATTATTCCCTAAAATTTCATATGGAGAGTGATCCATATAAATATATTCATGTTCTTCTCCACGTAGTCTTAGACCTGTTCCACGCAGCATTTTCAAAAAACCTAACTGCAGCTCTTCTGGCCGAAGTTCAAAAACATCATTAAACGTCTTCCGAAAGGATGCGTAATCTTCCTCAGGCAGTCCGGCGATTAAATCAAGATGCTGGTCAATTTTCCCGCCTTCCTTCACCATCGTTACTGTTCTAGTCAATTTTGCAAAATTTTGTTTCCGCATGACAAGTTCGTTTGTGTAATCATTAGTTGATTGAACACCTATTTCAAAGCGGAATAAGCCTTTGGGTGCTTCATGATTTAAAAATTCTATTACCTCTGGCCTCATGATGTCAGCAGTAATTTCAAACTGAAAAACAGTTCCAGGGAGATGTTCATCAATTAAAAATCGGAACATTTCCATCGCATAACTTCTGCTTATATTAAATGTACGGTCTACAAACTTAATAGTCTTAGCCCCATTAGCCATTAGATAACGAATATCTTCCTTAATTTTCTCTCTGTCAAAATAACGGACCCCTACTTCAATGGAAGAAAGACAGAATTGGCAGCTAAATGGGCATCCTCTACTTGTTTCAATATACGTGACCCGTTTACCTAAATCAGACTTATCTTCAGGAAATCGATAAGGAGATGGGAGTTCCTTAAGGTCGAGCTTATTCATTTGGGGAGTCACTTTTACTTTTCCGTTTTCACGATAAGCAATTCCATGTACATTTTTATAATTGCCCTCTCTGTCCAATTCAGAAAGCAGCTGCTTAAAAGAATGTTCCCCCTCCCCCATGACGATAAAGTCGACACTTGGAAGTTTCTCCATCCATTCAACAGTATCATAGGATACTTCCGGACCACCGAGAACAATTTGAATCGAAGAATCAATTTTCTTAATCATATTGATAACCTTAATGGTCTCTTCAATGTTCCAAATATAACAACTAAATCCGATTATAGTTGGTTTTTGCTGATAGAGGTCTGAAACAATGTTCATAACCGGATCCTTAATTGTATATTCCCTTAATTGGATGTTAAATTCCGGAGCAGCAAAAGCCTTTAAGCAGCGAATTGCTAAATTTGTATGTATATATTTAGCATTTAAAGTACAGCAAATAACGTTCATAATAAAACTCCTTCAATAAATTAAAAGCAATAGTATATTATATCCTATTTTTTTTAAAAATCATAACCGAATTATTAACCCTCTGTTATATTACAGAATGATTTCTGTTATATAAGTCATTTGTATAATAAAATCCATATAAATTAACGTTTTTTATATTATTTGGAAAGGTGTTATATGATTTTCTTGCTAATGTTTGATTTTTGTCACAGCCTAAAAAAATGTTTTACCCTACAATGAATTCGGGGAGTTTATATTTTTGTATTTTCAGAGTTTTTTTGTTCAGGAAGGGGAGGGACATTATGTCTAAATTACCAAAGAAAAATGAGCTGGGTTTCTTTGAGATTCGTCTTGAATCAATCGGGGGTCTTGGAGCAAATTTAGCTGGAAAAATGTTAGCCGAAGCCGGAGTACTGGGTCTGGGTTTAAATGGATCCAACTTTTCATCATATGGCTCTGAAAAGAAAGGATCACCTGTTAAAAGTTTTATCCGTTATTGTGATCCAGATGTTGAAATAAGGGATCACAGTCCAATCGAGCAGCCACATATTGTTGCTGTATTTCATGAAGCGCTATATAGAACAGTTGATGTTGTAAGCGGATTAAATGCTGATGGAATTGCGCTTGTTAATACGGCCAGAGAGGCCGATGAAGTGAGGAAAGATCTAAAGTTAGAATATGGCACACTTGCAATTGTTGATGCTCTATCGATTGCCGTTGAAGAAAAAACAAAAGTAAACACGGCCATGCTTGGTGCTTTATATCGAATCTGTGATTTCCTAGACCCTGATTCCATGAGAACGGTTATTAAGAAAACATTTGAAAAAAAATACCCGCATTTAGTTGAACCAAATATTCGTACGTTTGACCGCGGCTATAGCGAAGTTCAATTTAAAACCTATGAAGTGCCAGAAGGTGCAGAAGGAAAAAGTTTTTCACGGCCGCTTCCGCAATTAGGGTATCTGACCCAGGGGATTGGCGGAGTTATGACCACTCAAGGGAACAGCATTTTAAAAGATTTAAGTGGTTCACGACAAGGATTTCTTCCGCAGTTTGAAAAGGATAAGTGTATCCACTGTGCTGCTTGTGATAATGTCTGTCCTGACTATTGCTTCGTTTGGGAAGCTGGTGAAGATAAAAAAGGCAGAAAGCAAATGTTCCTAAAAGGGATTGATTATCAATACTGTAAGGGCTGTTTAAAATGTGTGGAAGCATGTCCAACTGACGCACTTTTTGAGCTTCGTGAAATGATTGGTTATGCAGAAGCAAACACCGTAAAACAGAACTTTCCGTATCTAGCAGGGGGGATTTCATAATGGCAATTTTAGAAGATAAGTTAAAAAGTCAGGGGATCTGTGAACAACTTTCAACTTTTGAATCCGGAAATGAAATGGCTGCAATGGCAGCTGCTCAAATTAATTATCATATTATGGGCTATTTCCCTATTACACCTTCAACAGAGGTGGCACAATTTTTGGATCAAATGAAAGCCCGCGGCGAACATGATATAAAGCTGATACCTGCTGATGGTGAACATGGTTCTGCAGGAATTTGCTATGGTGCTTCAACAACAGGTGCTAGAGTATTCAATGCGACAAGTGCAAATGGTCTTCTTTATATGATAGAACAGCTGCCAGTTCAATCTGGTACCAGATTCCCTATGGTAATGAATCTCGTAACGCGTGCGGTCAGCGGGCCGCTTGATATTAGAGGCGATCACTCTGATCTTTACTTTGCTTTAAATACCGGCTGGGTTATCCTGACAGCTAGTACGCCGCAGGCTGTTTATGATATGAATATTATGGCTTTAAAAATTGCGGAACATTCCAAGGTACGTCTGCCGGTTATTGTTGCCTATGATGGATTTTTCACTTCACATCAAAAGAGAAGAGTAGAGTATTTCAAGGACCGCAGTGTAGTTCAGAAATTTGTTGGTGAATGTCCAGAAGACTATAATTTTGCAAGAGACCCCAAGAAGCCGGTTACAATAGGTGCCCATATGAATGGTGACGACCTAATCAATAACAATTTCCAACAATCAGAAGCAATCTACGCTGCTGGTGAAGTATATAAAGAAGTTGCAGCTGAATACGCCCGTATTTCCGGCCGGGAATATTCAATACTTGATTTATATAAAATGGAAGACGCAGATGTAGCACTATTCTTATTAAATTCTGCCGGGGAATCAGCAAAGGATGTTGTGGACCAATTACGTGCAAAAGGAATTAAGGCTGGTGTAATCAGTCCTAATATCATCCGTCCATTCCCAGCCAAGGAAATCCGTGAAGCACTTAAAAATGTGAAGGCTTTATTGGTTGGTGAACGTGCAGATTCATATGGTGCAAATGGACCTAATTTAACCCATGAAGTGAAATCTGCCCTTCAAGAAGATCGGGAAAATCATACCATCGTATTAAGCAGAGTTTTCGGTTTAGGAGGTAAGGATTTCTACGCTTCCGATGCACATAAATTCTTTGATATGGCGATTGAGGCAAAAGAGAAAGGATATGCTGAAAAGCCATTTGATTATTATGGCCATGTACCAGGCTGCCCGGAACAAGTTCTTAAGCCGGTGATCACACCGCAGCATGGCGATGTATACAAATCAGGTCTAATTGATGTGAAAATGGATGAGGAAACCAATAAACTTAAAGTCAAAATTCCGCCGCAGAGGGCATTAACTGGAAAGCCTAAGCGTATTGCATCTGGACACGGAGCATGTCCGGGCTGTGGAATTTTTGCCGGCTTAGAGCTTTTCTTTAAAGGGATTGAAGGTGATATCGTCACGTTGTTCCAAACAGGTTGTGCTTATGTAACGACAACTTCATATCCACATAGCTCTCATAAACAAACGATGATTCATAACCTTTTCCAAAATGGCGCAGCTACATTATCAGGAACACTTGAAGCATTTCTTGAATTAAAACGCCGTGGTGAAATAGAGGTTTCTGATGATGTGACGTTTGTCATGATTACTGGTGATGGCGGTATGGACATTGGCATGGGTTCAGCTATTGGTACGGCACTTCGGGGGCATAAGCTTATTATGCTGGAATATGATAATGAAGGGTATATGAATACAGGATCCCAAATGTCTTATTCAACTCCTATAGGCCATATGACGAGTACTTCGGGTGTTGGTAAGGTCCAAAAGGGTAAAGGGTTCCATCATAAAGACACAGCGCAGATTATGGCGGCAGCCAATATACCTTATGTATTTACAGGGGCAGAGGCTTTCCCGCAAGACTTAATTAAGAAAGGTGCAAAAGCTCAATGGTATGCACAGAACGTTGGTACGGTCTACGGGAAAATCCTTATTACCTGTCCGCTTAACTGGAAATCCGAAGACCGTTTTGGGACAACAATATTGGAGCAAGCTGTAAATTCTTGTTTCTTCCCGCTGTATGAGGTCGAACAAGGAGTTACCAGCATTACCTATAACCCAGAAGATAAAAACAAACGCGTGGCTATTTCAGAATGGCTTAAATACATGGGTAAAACAAAACATCTTCTAAAAGAAGAAAACAAATCAATCTTAGAAGAATTTGAAGCTGAAGTTGAAAAAAGATGGCAGCGTCTGAAAGCAAAACACGAGAATCCGTTTCTGTAAAGGGAAAAAGGTAAAGCAGGAGTTGTGTGCTTTACCTTTTTAAATTTTCCCAATGTAATAAATTTGTCAAGTAAAAAGGGATTTATATTAAAATGTAGAATAATACAATATATGATTTTACCTAATTTTGAGTTTCATGGGGCGGGTGAGTGTGTGGCAGAAGAAAAACTGAGTGAGGCTTTGCCTAGTGAACAAAAATTTCGGAGAATATTTGAAGATTCAATGGACGGGTTAATTTTATGGAATGATATGTATCAAATAGTTGATATCAATTATTCAGGTGAAAGAATCTTTGGACTTGCGAAAGATAGATTGTTAGGGAAGTCTCTAATAGATTTATTTAATACTGTAGAAGAAAAGAAACAGGAAATTATGAACCATATTGAACAAGCAATGCAAATTGGAAAAAAGTGTTCATCGATAGTGATTGAAATGATTGATGGGACAGTAAAACATTTTGATTACTCAACTAAGCCGAAAATAATTGATGGACTGAATCTAACCGTTATAATTGATGTTACGGAAAAAGCTAAAATGCAGGAACAGTTGAGGAAGTCTGATCGATTAAGTATTGTTGGTGAGCTCGCTGCTGGCATTGCCCATGAAATAAGGAATCCAATGACGGCATTGAAGGGGTTTATTCAACTGCTAAAGCCTAGTATTAAAGCAGAACATACTATGTATTACGATGTAATTACTTCGGAGCTGGCAAGAATTGATTCAATCATTAATGAATTCTTAGTCCTTGCAAAGCCTAAGGAAATAAGATTTCAAGAGAATGATGTCTGTCAAATCATGAAGGAAACAGTTGATTTACTGAGTGCCCAAGCGGTACTTTACAACGTTCAATTACATCCAGAATATGAATCTGAGTTACCATTGGTTTATTGTGAACCTAATCAACTGAAAAAAGTTTTTATTAATCTAATAAAAAACGCAATAGAAGTCATGCCTGGCGGGGGAAGAATTACCATAACGATAAAAAAAGAGAAACAAAATGTACAAATATCGATTCATGATGAAGGTACCGGGATTCCGAAGGATCAATTAAATAAACTAGGAGAACCCTTTTACACTACAAAAGAAAAAGGTACAGGATTAGGTTTAATGGTAAGTTACCAAATTATTGAAGAGCATAATGGGGAAATTCAAGTTGAAAGTGAAGATGGGAAAGGGACCTTATTTAAAATAACATTGCCATTAAATCAAATGGAAATAAATTAGAAAAACCACTGCCTATATCGGGAAGTGGTTTTCTTTGATTAATACAATTCAGGCCTTCTATCTTCAAATATTGGAATTTGTTTACGAATATCTTTCACAAGATCTAACTCAATTTCTGCAGACAGTACTTCCTCATTCACTCCCGCTTCTGCTATTACATCTCCCCAAGGGTCAATAATCATTGAATGACCAGCAAACTCATTGTTCGGATCCTTGCCTGAGCGGTTACATGCAATGACGAAACATTGGTTTTCAATTGCTCTGGCTATTAATAACGACCTCCAATGTGATAAACGGGGAGCAGGCCATTCTGCAACCACGAAAAGAGCTTCGGCTCCTTTAGATGTATGTGCTCGAATCCACTCGGGAAAACGAATATCATAGCAGATTACACCCCCAAAAGTGCGGTTTTCCAATTCAAATAATCCTTTGTCTTCTCCCGCCTCGAGGTAAAGATGTTCGTCCATTAATTTAAAAAGATGCAGTTTGCTGTAAGAATGGACAAGTTGACCTTTATTGTTGATGATTAGCAGGGTATTCTTTACTCCTTCTTCAACTCGATTTGCAACAGAGCCGCCTACGAAGTGAACCTGATATTTTTTTGCAGCCTTTATAAAAAAATCTATGGTTTCTCCTGCGTCCTTATCTGCGATGACATCAAGACGTGTCAAATCATATCCAGTTGTCCATAACTCTGGAAATACAATGAGATCAGGTTTATCTTTCATTGCTTTTTCAATTAAACTTTCTGCTTTTTGATAGTTTTCAGTTGGATTACCAAAGGCGATGTCCATCTGTAAACAAGCTATCTTTAATTTCATCAATTTTCACCTCATTTGAATTTTTTAGAATTTTATCTTTACAAGCTGTATTAAAAGTTATATCATTTGTGACTAGAATTCAACAACAAAATGAAATAATTAAAGCAGGTGACAAAATGAAACAATTTCCAACATCTCAAGTATTAAATAATCTTCCGAAGCAGTTTTTTGCTTCTTTAGTTAAAAAAGTAGGGGAATACATTGAAGCTGGTTATGATGTCATTAATTTAGGGCAAGGGAATCCTGACCAGGCAACCCCGCAGCATATTGTAAAAAAAATGCAGGAAGCGGCGGCTGACCCTGTGAACCATAAATATTCTCCTTTTCAAGGTCATCGATACTTAAAACAGGCAGCAGCCGACTTTTATCAAAGAGAATATGGTGTTTCCATTAATCCAGATAATGAAGTGGCTGTCTTGTTTGGCGGTAAGGCTGGTTTGGTCGAAATTCCACAATGCCTTTTAAATCCTGGTGATACTATGCTGGTCCCAGACCCAGGTTATCCTGATTACTTATCTGGGGTAGCGCTGGCAAAGGCAGAAATGGTCACGATGACGCTTAGTGAAACCAATCATTTTTTGCCTAATTATAGCGAATTACCATCTGAAGCAATTGAGAAGGCAAAATTAATGTTCCTTAATTATCCTAACAACCCAACAGGGGCAACTGCGACGAAGGAATTCTTTGAGGAAACGGTCCGCATTGCCAACCAGCATGATATTTGTGTTGTACATGATTTTGCTTATGGAGCAATCGGGTTTGATGGCGAAAAGCCATTGAGCTTTTTACAAATTGACGGGGCAAAAGAAGTTGGCATAGAAATATATACGCTCTCAAAAACCTATAACATGGCAGGCTGGCGCGTCGGCTTCGCAGTTGGAAACAGCAGTGTGATTTCAGCGATAGAACTTATTCAAGATCATCTTTACTGCAGTATTTTTGGCGGTATTCAGGAAGCAGCAAGAGAAGCCTTAACAGGACCGCAGGATTGTGTTGCAGACTTAAACAATCTTTATGAGAAGAGAAGAAATGTTTTGATTGATGGACTTCGTTCCATGGGCTGGGATGTTACGGCACCAAAAGGATCGTTTTTTGCCTGGCTTAAAGTTCCTGCGGGACTGACTTCTACAGAATTCGCTGACATCCTGCTTGAACAAGCTCATATTGCTGTTGCTCCTGGAATTGCATTTGGTGAACAAGGTGAAGGTTATGTTCGGGTTGGTTTGCTCACAAGTGAGGAACGTTTAGGAGAAGCAGTTAGAAGAATAAGTGAGTTGGAAATTTTCAAAAAATAGATTGACAAAAAATATGATTCTTGGGATAATGCAAAATATAGTTTATCAACATGATAAAAGTAAATAATACGATCGTTTTCTTATCAAGAGCAGGCGGAGGGAAAAGCCCTATGAAGCCCGGCAACCGACTTACCAATATGGTTAAGCACGGTGCTAAATCTTGCAGCATTAAAGGCTGAAAGATGAGAAGATGTTAGTTTGCGATGCTAACCTCTTCTTTTGGAAGAGGTTTTTTATGTTTTACGAAGAAAGGAAGATTAATTTGTCAGAATTAATTGCAACATACCTTGTCCATGGTGAAAGAAACCTCGAGAAAAAAGCAGAGGAAATTGCTTTAGGATTAACTGTAGGTTCATGGACGAACTTACCTGAACTAGAACAGAGTCAATTACGTAAGCATAAAGGCAGAGTGGTTTCGACTGAAGGTTTACAAGAGGATCAGGCACTCATACATATTGCCTATCCAACGATCAACTTTTCAAATGATATTCCTGCCATTCTAACAACTGTTTTCGGAAAACTTTCATTAGATGGAAAAATAAAATTATTGGATTTACAGTTTGAGGATATCTTGAAAAGCAAATTTCCTGGACCTAGATTTGGGATTGAAGGATTAAGGGAAAAGCTTGAGGTTTATAACCGTCCATTATTGATGAGTATTTTTAAAGGGGTACTTGGTAAGGATATAAATTTCCTCACAGAACAACTAAAACAGCAGGCTCTTGGTGGTGTTGATTTCGTAAAGGATGATGAAATCCTTTTTGAAAATGAGCTGACTCCATTTGAACAAAGAATAATTGAGGGCAAAAAGGTGTTACAGGAAGCATATGAGTTAACTGGACATCGCACATTGTATGCTGTCAATCTGACTGGAAGAACTTCACAGTTGAAAGACAAAGCTAGGAAGGCAAAAGAGCTTGGGGCAGACATGTTACTGTTTAATGTTTTTGCCTATGGATTAGACGTTCTGCAGGAATTGCGTGAAGATGACCAGATCTCCCTGCCATTAATGGCTCATCCTGCTGTAAGCGGGGCATTAACCTCATCTTCTCATTTTGGTCTCTCCCATTCCTTGTTATTAGGCAAACTGTTGAGACTTGCTGGTGCGGACTTGTCATTATTTCCATCACCATACGGAACAGTGGCATTAGAGAAATCAGCTGCTATTTCTATTGCAGAAGAACTAACCAAATCCGACACGATAAAGCGGTCGTTTCCTGTCCCTTCAGCAGGCATACATCCTGGGTTAGTGCCATTATTAATCCGTGATTTCGGTATTGAATCTGTTATTAACGCAGGAGGCGGCGTTCACGGTCATCCTAATGGAGCGCGCGGCGGCGGTCTTGCATTTAGGCAGGCGATCAGTGTAAATCTAGAAGGGCAAACCTTAGCCGAAGGAAGCAAGCAATATCCAGAGCTAAAGAGCGCATTGCAGTTATGGGGAAATGCTGAGGTGTCAGTTTAAATGAAGCCTGTCATCTACTGCGATTTTGATGGAACAATCACCGAAAGTGACAACATCATTGCGATAATGAAAAAATTTGCACCGCCTAACTGGGAGCAAATCAAAGACCAAATACTATCACAAGAGATTTCTATTAGTGAAGGTGTAGGTAAATTATTCGCTGAATTGCCAAGCAGTCAAAAAGAAGAAATTACAACATTCGCCATTGAAAACGCCAAGATTCGTGATGGGTTTTCTGAATTTGTTGAGTTTGCTAAGTCTGAAAATATTCCTTTATATATTGTCAGCGGCGGGATTGATTTCTTTGTTTATCCAATTCTTGAAAAATACGGTCCGTTTGAAGGGATATATTGTAACCACAGTGATTTTTCAGCGGAAAACATAAAAATACTATGGCCGTATACCTGTGATTCATTATGTAAGAATGAATGCGGATGCTGCAAACCTAGTATTATTCGGAAGATTAATCAAGATGAAGATTTCTTTACAATCGTGATTGGTGATTCTGTAACTGATCTTGAGGCGGCTAAACAAGCAGATTTTGTATTGGCACGAGATTTACTAGAGAATAAATGTACCGAATGGGGGCTAAATCATAAAGGATTTACTACCTTTTATGATTGTATAGACGAAATTAAAAATCAGATTGAGGTGAAGAGGACATCATGTTAAGGGAAAAATGGATCGAGTTAGCAGATATAAAGGATGAACTGGCTGAGCGCGATTGGTTTATGGGAACAAGCGGCAACCTTGCTATTAAGGTAAGCGATAATCCTCTGCAATTTCTGGTGACTGCAAGTGGTAAGGATAAACGCAAACGTACGGAAGAGGACTTCCTGTTAGTAGACGAATTTGGGCATGCTGTGGAAGAAACTCACCTAAAGCCTTCAGCAGAAACACTGCTTCACGTTGAAATATATCGTAAAACTAAAGCTGGCTGCAGTCTCCATGTTCATACAATTGATAATAACGTAATCTCAGAGGTTTACGGGAGCCAGGGGGAAGTAACGTTCAAGGGGCAGGAGCTGATTAAGGCTTTTGATAAGTGGGAAGAGGACGCCGTGTTGACAATTCCCATTATCAAAAACTTCGCTCACATTCCTACGCTGGCACATGCCTTTTCTGAGCATATTAAGGAAGATTGTGGTGCTGTGTTGATTCGAAATCATGGAATCACCGTTTGGGGCAGAAATGCATTCGAGGCCAAAAAAATCCTCGAGGCATCTGAGTTTTTATTTAAATATCAATTACGCTTACTAGAACATAAACCATACCAGCTGTTTAAAGTGGTATAAATTAATAGGGAGAGGGAGATTTAATCATGGCATATATTACATTTCAAAACAGAGAAGAGCAAATTCTAAACCAAGAAGAAGTAGCAAGCTTTTTAGCTTCCCAAGAGGTAATCTATGAAAATTGGGATATTACAAAGCTTCCTGAAACACTTGTTGAAAAGTATCTATTAAGTGATGAAGAGAAGAATGAAATACTCAATGTCTTTTCTACAGAGATTTCAGACATTTCTGCGAGAAGAGGATACAAGGCACAGGATATTATTTCTTTGTCTGATAACACTCCAAATCTTGATACTCTGTTAACAAACTTTAAGAACGAACATCACCATACTGATGATGAAGTTCGCTTTATTGTAAGCGGCCACGGAGTTTTTGTTATTCAAGGAAAAGACGGAGAATTTTTCGAAGTTCACCTAAATCCAGGAGATTTAATTTCTGTTCCAGAAAACACAAGACATTATTTTACATTAGAAGAAGATCGTAAAGTAGTCGCGATTAGAATTTTTGTTACCACAGAGGGCTGGGTGCCGATTTACGAGAAAGAGGAAATTCATCAATAATTAATTAAAACTGGCTGCTTGACAGCTGGTTTTTTTATTTTTTTTATAAAATTTAGTAAATATTTTTACTAAATCATCACCAAAAGCGAATAAGAATTGTCGCAAAATCTAATAAAACAAGCATGGATTTTGTCGAAATATGGGGTAAAATGCTTGTTTTGTCTACTTTTGCGAAAGTGTTTACTTTTGTTTGAAATCTTGTCATAATTCATCAAGTAATCAATTTTTTTAGCGATTTAGTGCAAAAGAGTAGGAGTAGGTGGAGAAATTGTACATGTCAGGTAATAACCCTTCTGAGATGCTTAAGGAAATAAAAAGTAAACGTGCATTAATGATAAATTGTGCGAATACAAAAGGATTTACTAGTGAAGAAACGATTAGATACAGTCAGGAGCTTGATGTTTTGATAAATGAGTATCAAAAAGCTTCTCAGCAATTATCAATTCCAAATGAAGAAATTAAGCTTGCTTTTAATCAAATGATAATGATCTGGCCAAAGGTATGCGTTTAGAAAACTTGTCCAGCAAAATTCTTAGAAAATATCAATAATGAGAACCATCACTAAAAGTCCGGTAATAAAAGCATAGGTAGAGACCCGTTCATTCCCATCGCCATGACTTTCTGGAATCAGCTCTTTATAAATAATAAACAACATCGCACCAGATGCAAATGAAAGGCCATATGGGACAAGCCCTTGAACAAATGAAGTTAAATAATATCCTATGAAAGATGTAACAATCTCAATTGCACCTGTTAGAGTTGCTAGTAAGAAGGCCTTAAATTTGCTGGTTTTTTGGTTAACTAAAAAGAGAGCAACAAGAAGGCCTTCTGGCGCATTCTGAAATCCAATTGCCAGTGCTATTAAATTCCCCGTATCTTCTGTTTGTGATGCATAGCTGACCCCGACGGACAAGCCTTCCGGAATATTATGCAGCGTAATAGCTGCGATAATCAACAATGCTTTTTCATCAAAATGAATACCATATTGATTATGCTCTAAGTCAATATGCGGTATCTTTTTTTCTAGGGTTGTTAATGCCCATACCCCCAAGAATACTCCAATTGAAAGTGAGACAAAACTACCCAATTTTAATGCCTCAGGGATTAGCCCTATCGTCGAGGCAGCCATCATGATCCCGGCACTAAAAGCTAATAAAATATCCATCCAACGGTGCGTAAATGATTGTTTAATAAAAAGAATGATTAGAGCTCCTGCACCTGTTGATAAAGCAGAAAGTACGCTTCCCACAAACACTTCCATCATTCTAAGCCTCAACCTCTCATCTGTATGAATATCGTAATTTAAATTATCTACATTATTAGACAGAAACTGTGATTTTTATCATTGTTTTATTCTGAATATTTCTTATAGTTAAATTATCACGATCTCACTCACATCATGACAACTCACCTAATCTTATACTTCTAGAATTTACCTCAAACCTATAATTTATCAATATTCAAAAAAGAAATCTATCATTGTTTGGTAATATGCTAATGTTACGAGTCATATATCGTAATATGGCATTTTTTATAACCAAGTAAAGAAGCGCTTTCAAAACAAACATAGCCAATATGGGGGAGGGAATGTCCTACATGCACATTGTCGTATGTGTCAAACAAGTACCTGATACAAAAATCATAAAGATTAATCCAAAAACCAATACGCTCGACCGCCGCAGCGCACCTGCCATTTTAAATCCTTACGATGCCCATGCTGTACAAGAGGCAGTAAGCATTAAGGAAAAAAATGGAGGTACAATCTCAGTTTTGTCGATGGGGCCGCCGCAAGCAACAGCCGTGATTAAAAAAAGTATTGAAATTGGTGCTGATCGCGGATACTTGATTACGGATCGTGCTTTTGCAGGTGCCGACACACTAGCAACGAGTTATGCCCTTTCAAAAGCATTAGAAAAAATCAATAAAGAACTCCCTGTTGATATGGTCATCTGCGGAAAGCATGCAATTGATGGGGATACCGGCCAGGTAGGACCTGGTATTGCCAGGAGGATGGATATTCCGCCTGTAACGAATGTTATTGAAGTGTCAGAAGTTAATTTAAAGGAAAAATCAGTCTTAATCAAAAGGAAATTATCGAGCGGCTATGAACTAATTCAGGCTGAACTGCCATGCTTGTTAACAGTAGAAAAAGAAATTAACCATATCGAGTACTCACCAATGCCAAATATGATAAAAGCGGCTAGATATGAACCAGTTATCTGGACAGTCAATGATTTTGAAAATGTGGATCGTTCCCAGCTGGGTCTTAAAGGATCACCAACCATCGTTGGGAAAATGTTTACACCACCACGTCCTGAAGGCGGGAAAAAGATTGAAGGTTCTGTAGATGAACAGGTTAAACAACTCATGGAAATCTTGATGGAGAAAAAAGAGGTATTCACATTACAGTCATCTAAACAATAAAGATTATTCTTTTTGACGTGGGAGGGGTTTGCATGAATTTTGATGATTACCGTGGTGTCTGGATATTTATTGAGCAAAATGACGGTAAAATTGAGGGAGTTTCTTTAGAACTCCTGGGAGCAGGACGAAAACTTGCAGATAAATTACAAGTTCCACTAGCAGGTTTTTTACTCGGCAGTGAGGTGAAACCATTAGCAAAGCAGGTTATTGCTTATGGTGCAGATGAGGTTTATATGGTAGACCATCCAGTGCTAAAGCAATATCGGACAGAATCCTATATGCAGGGAGTTATGCTCTTAGTTGAAAAATACAAACCAGAGATTATTTTATACGGAGCAACACCAAATGGTAAAGATTTGGCCAGTGCTGTTGCAACAGATTTAGTCACAGGTTTAACAGCTGATACAACGATGCTCGACGTGGATGTAGACAGCCGTCTGCTTGAAGCCAGCCGTCCAGCATTTGGCGGTAATATTATGGCTACCATCCTTTGTAAAAAACATCGTCCTCAAATGGCAACAGTTAGACCGAAAGTAATGAAGGCACTTGAGCCGGATGTTAGCAGACTAGGAAAGATTATCGAAGATACCATCGATCTTAAAGAAGAAAATATGAGGACAAAAGTGCTGCAAATTGTGAATGACGTAACAAAAAAAGCAAATCTGGCTGATGCTCATGTGATTGTCTGCGGGGGAAAAGGAATGGGTGATGTGCAAAATTTCCAAATTCTCTATGAGCTTGCAGATACAATTGGAGCAACCGTTGGAGGTACACGTGATGTAGTCGAAGCGGGCTGGCTGCCACATGAGCTTCAAATTGGTCAAACAGGCGAGACAGTCACACCAAAAGTTTATTTCGCAATTGCATTATCTGGGGCCATTCAGCATGTTGTCGGTATGAAAAATTCCGATTTAATCATCGCCATTAATAAAGACCCGAACGCACCGATTTTTGATGTTGCAACATATGGAATTGTAGGAGACGCATTGGAAATTGTACCGAAACTTATCGAGCAGTTTAAACAGCTGCGTAATGAACAGGGCGGTGAAATTAGCTATGCCAGAAAAATTTGATGTTATTGTGGTTGGAGCGGGTCCTGCCGGGACTTCATGCGCACTTGTATGTGCCCAAAAAGGCTTAAATGTATTACTTATTGAAAGAGGAGAATATCCTGGAAGTAAAAACGTAATGGGCGGTGTTCTTTATCGGAAGCAAATGGAAGAGCTGATCCCAGAGTTTTGGAAAGAGGCACCGCTTGAGAGGCCAGTTATTGAGCAGCGTTTCTGGATGATGGATAAGGAATCTGTCGTTCAATTCGGATACAAAGGTCTTGAATGGGGGGTTGAACCGTATAATAACTTTACTGTATTAAGAGCTCAATTTGACCAATGGTTTGCAAAAAAAGCCGTAGAAGCCGGTGCTCTATTAATCAATGAAACTGTAGTAACAGAATGTATTGTAGAAAATGGCAAGGTTGTTGGTGTTCGGACAGACCGGCCAAATGGCGAAGTATATGCAGATGTTGTTGTCCTGGCCGATGGGGTAAACTCACTACTTTCTAAGCAATTAGGCTTCCATAAAGAATTCCGTCCTGATGAAGTGGCCTTAACGGTAATGGAAGTGATTAATTTACCTAAAGAAAAAATTAATGACCGTTTTAACTTAGAAGATAATCAGGGCTGCACGATTGAAATCTTTGGAGATTCAACAAAAGGAAATCTTGGAACAGCTTTTCTTTATACCAATAAAGATAGTTTGAATATCGGCGTTGGTACAACTCTTTCTAGTATGATTAAATCAAAAATGAAGCCATATGAGCTGCTTGACTATTTAAAAACACATCCTATGGTCAAACCTATGCTTCAAGGAGGCGAATCACAAGAGTACCTTGCGCATCTTATACCTGAAGGTGGATACCGCTCTGTACCAAAGGTAGCTGGTAATGGTGTTGTGGTAGTAGGGGATGCTGCACAGCTTGTTAATGCAATCCATCGTGAAGGTTCGAACATGGCGATGCACTCCGGTTTACTCGCCGCTGAAACAGTTATTGAGGCTAAGTACCGTGGAGACTATTCGGAATCGAGTTTAAATCTTTACCGTCAGAAGCTATACGATAGTTTCATAATAAAAGATTTAGAGAAGTACAAAGATGCTACTCATACATTTGAGAATAACCCGCAATATTTTAAAGAATATGTTCCGATGATGAATAAAGCAATGAGCAAGTTCTTTACAGTAGATGGCACACCAAAGCGGGAAAAACAAAAAGAAATTATGAAGAGTGTTACAGCAGAAAGAGGAACGATGAAAGTTATACAGGATATTTATCGTGCATGGAAGGCGGTGAAATAATGTCAACTAAGAATATCGAAGAAAAACAGTATCTTCTTCGTTTTAAAGCTGATACAAAATCACATTTAACCGTAATGGACGATGATATTTGTGCAACAAAATGCCCTGATAAAATTTGCACTATTTTTTGTCCAGCTGAGGTCTACAAATGGGAAGGACTAAGAATGCAGGTTGGTTATGAGGGCTGTCACGAATGCGGCAGCTGCCGGATAGGCTGCCCGTACCAAAATATTAAATGGGAATATCCTAAGGGTGGACATGGAATTGTGTTTAGGCTGGCATAAAAGGGTACCAAGCTGCTAATTAATGTTTAAATAAAGGTTAAGAACTCGTCAATTTTGGCGAGTTCTAATTTTTTTATGAGCGCTGAATTAACTGCAGGTAGCGGTAGATACTTGCTTCTGATATTTTCAATGTGGATGAAACTTCTTGAACAGCACCCTTCATCTGGAAAACATTTCTGTCGTTTAATTCTTTGATAATGCTGATTTTCTTTTCTTTTGTTAATTGTAAATCAGGTTGAAATATATCGAAATCGACCACACTATAGATAATATCCTGAATATTATCAGGGAAATGCTCTACTAATTCATTGTTTTGAGTGTCAGAAACCATTTTTGAAATGGGTAATTTAATGTTGGCCAATTGGAGAATTTCTTGAGCAACTAATTTATGTCTAGTTGTATCAAAATTAAAACATAAGAGGCCTAAAAGCTCCCCTTTTGAATTCTTTATAAAATAGGTTGATGAAGAAATTTCTTTACCGTTTGCCATTTTTCCGACGTAATTAAATAAGTAATCACAGTTTTTATATTTTTTATCTTTGATCATTTTCCTGGCTAAGTCAGTTAATCCTGAATTCAATGTACGTCCACTTATCTCGCTGTTCGCAATGGCTCCAATATATGCTTCTTCCTCCGAGGTTAATACGTGTAATACAACTTCGTATTGGGAACCTAATACTTTCCCCAAAAATTCAACTAACGATTTATAATGACGTAACAATTCTTCATCCATTCATTTTCCCTCTCAATTAATAGAATTTTGATATGTAAATAACAATTTTCGCAGATTGTATATGTTAACAAAATTGTCAAAAATGATTGGTAGAGCTAATTGAAAACGGTTTCTTGCTGTGATAAATTGTTATCAAGATAATAATTTATCCTAATGATAAAAAATTATCATACCTAATAATAACTTATTTTTTGCTTTACATCAATATTAAGTAATCCATAAAGGAGGAAAGAATATTACTGGAAGCAGTTAAACGAACCTAACTATTATTTTAAATCTAGTAATGTATGAATCTAACAATTACCTTTAGGGAGGAATTTGATAATGGCTATTAAATATATTGCAGAACCATTTAGAATTAAATCAGTTGAACCAATTAAGATTTTATCTAGAGAAGAGAGAGAAAAAAGGATTCAGGAAGCGAAATATAATTTATTTGGAATTAGAGGGGAAGACGTTTATATCGATCTTCTAACTGACAGCGGAACTGGTGCAATGAGTGTTGAACAGTGGGCGGGAGTTATGAGAGGTGACGAAGCATATGCAGGTGCTTCAAGTTATTTTAAACTTCGTGATGCTGGTATAGACATCTTTGGTTATGAATACATACAGCCTGTACATCAAGGTCGTGCTGCAGAAAAGGTTTTGTTTCCGACATTCTTGAACGAGGGAAAATACGCCATTTCTAATATGTTCTTTGATACAACTCGTGCGCATGTTGAACTTGCTGGTGCAAGAGCAATTGATTGTGTAGTGGAAGAAGCAAAAGATCCATCCATTCGCAAACCTTTTAAAGGGAATATGGATGTTGAAAAAATGAAAAGAATTATCAATGAGTATGGTCCAGAAAATATTGGACTTGTTGTAATGACCATTACAAACAATTCAGCCGGCGGGCAGCCTGTTTCCATGCAAAATATGAGGGAAGTTTCTGAAATATGTAAACAGTACAATATTCCTCTAGATATTGACGCTGCTCGTTATGCTGAGAATGCATTCTTTATTAAACAAAGGGAAGAAGAATGTCAGAACATGTCCATCAAAGAAATAATCGCTAAAATGTTTAGTTATGGTGATATGTTCACGATGTCTGCAAAGAAAGACACAATTGTAAACATGGGTGGCTTAATCGGAGTTAAAGATGGTAATTCCCCGCTAATTCTAAAAATAAAAGCAAATTGTATTTCATATGAAGGTTTTTATACTTATGGCGGATTATCTGGACGCGACCTTGAAGCACTTGCGATTGGGTTATATGAAGGTATTGATGAATCATATTTAGCATATAGAATTGGTCAAAGTGAGTACATTGCAGCTCGTTTAGATGAAGCTGGAATCCAGTATCAGGCGCCTGTTGGAGGTCATGGAGTGTTTGTTGATGCCCAAAGTATGTTCCCACATATTCCATATAACGAATACCCAGGTCAAGTTTTAGCAATTGAACTGTACAAAGAAGCAGGAATTCGTACCTGTGATATTGGATCATATATGCTGGGAAATGACCCAGATACAAAAGAACAATTAAAAGCTGACTTTGAATTTACACGTCTGGCTATTCCGAGAAGAGTTTATACACAAGCCCATTTGGATGTCGTGGTAGATGCCTTAATTGCTATTAAAGAGAGAGCTCACGAAATCAAACGCGGTTATAAAATCTCGTGGGAGCCGCCAATTCTTCGTCACTTCCAAGCAAGTTTAGAACCAATTGCAGAAGTTGGTACAGAAAACACTGAAAAAGAAAATGAGCTGGTTTCTATTTGATTGATTAACTCCAATCTTAATTACTAAATTAAAGGCTGAGGCAGTGACTTTCTTATGGAGGAGTCACTGTCTTGCCCCGAAAAAAAGAAAAAACTGCTGTCCTACACTACTTCTTTAGCGGAGGAATGAATCATGAAAAAGCTTGAAACAACTGAAGCTCCAGGTGCAATTGGTCCTTATTCACAGGGCTTTGAAATTAATGGACTAGTATATACATCTGGACAAATACCAATTAATCCTGAAAACGGTCAAATTCCAGAAGGGATAAGTGCGCAGGCCGAACAGTCTTGTAAAAATGTTGGGGCCATTTTAAAAGCAGCTGGACTAAATTTCGAAAGCGTTTTTAAGACTACTTGTTTTCTAACAGATATGAATGATTTTACAGCATTTAACAAAGTTTATGCAGAGTACTTTGTATCAAAACCAGCACGCAGCTGTGTAGCGGTGAAGCAGCTTCCTCAAGGCGTATTGTGTGAAATTGAGGCTATAGCTCGAAAGTAATAAATATAAAATTGAAAAATATTTTGTCTCCTATTGAAAGAGGCTCAAAATGAAATAGCAGCCAAACTTCCCCTAGTCTTCAACCTTACGAGGGTGTCTATTTTTAGGAAACTCTTTCAGTTTGTCCCATCTTGTTCTCATTAATTTTCCAGATCAAAAATTTACTTTGAAAAATCTATATAATGATATGCATTTCTAATTGGAGAGTGAGAATTATGCAAGAAAACCAAGAATTGAAAAGAGGTCTTAAAAATAGGCATATCCAAATGATAGCTCTAGGCGGTGCAATCGGGACAGGATTGTTTTATGGATCCGCAGCAACAATCGGACTTGTGGGACCAGGAGTTATGTTATCATATGCCATTGGTGGATTTTTTATCTTCCTTGTAATGCGCTGTATGGGAGAAATGACAGTACATACACCTGTTTCTGGTGCTTTTAGTACATTTGCATACAAATATTGGGGGGACATGGCCGGTTTTATATCTGGCTGGAACTATTGGTTCTGTTATATAGCTGTCTCGATGGCAGAAATAACCGCTGTTGGTATTTATGTGAATTATTGGTTCCCTGATATTCCGCAGTGGGTATCTGGTTTCGTGATGTTCTTAATCATTACTGGAATAAACTTAATCGGAGTAAAAGCATTTGGAGAGATTGAATTTTGGGGAGCTATTATTAAAGTTTTAGCAGTTATCGTGATGATTCTTTTTGGCTTGGCAATTATCTTCTTTGGTTTTGGAAATGGCGGAGAAGCGATTGGGTTTGAGAATTTATATAAACATGGCGGATTTTTACCAAAAGGGTTTACTGGTTTAATCCTGTCCTTAGTGGTTGTAACCTTTGCATTTGGCGGTGTTGAACTAATTGGGATTACTGCCGGTGAAGCAGAGAACCCCGAAAAAACGATTCCGAAAGCGATTAATCAGGTTCTTTATCGAATTCTCATTTTCTATGTAGGATCTATGCTTGTACTAGTAACATTATTCCCTTGGGATAAAGTGGGGTTAACGGGAAGTCCATTCGTTCTCATTTTTGATCAGTTAGGCATTCCAGCTGCTGCATCTATACTCAATATCATTGTACTTACGGCAACATTTTCTGCATATAATAGCTGCTTGTATAGTAATGCACGAATGCTATATGGTCTTGCTGAGCAAGGTAATGCACCTAAATTCTTAAAGAAAATTGGCAAAACAGGTGTTCCAACCTATTGTGTTTTATTATCTTCTGGTGTCGTTGGGGTATCTGTTATTTTAAACGCATTCCTGCCAGGACAAGTTTTTGGTATTGTTATGTCGATTGCGATTCTTGCAATAATCATCAACTGGGTTATGATTTTAATAACGCATAACAAGTTTAGAAAAATAATTGGTAAAGAGGAAGCTGCAAAGTTAAAGTTTAAAATGCCTTTTTATCCTATTTCTAATTATGTTACCATGGGCTACCTAATAATGCTGGTTGTATTAATGGCCTTCCTGCCAAGTTATCGATTATCTCTTTATCTGGCTCCGGTTTGGTTAGGGATATTATTCATCGCATATAAAGTTAAGAATCGCGGCAAAGTGGAGGATCCTTCGCAATATCTAAAGAAGGCTAACTAAGAATTATTTAAGAGGAAGCACCAAAACCATGGTGTTTCCTTTTATTATAGATACAGATTTTTCCTATATGTAGATTTTTTCACAAGTGAAGGTAAAAAGAAGGTGAAGCTCAAAAAGGGGATATTTTTTTGTGGCTTAGCTTATTTTTTCTTGTAGGTTGAAAGTGGAGAGTTGATCTCGTTTACTTGTCGCAGTCAATGTGCAGGCAAGTTCGTGTGCATGATCCATAGATTCCATAATTGGTGAACAGTAAAAAGGTTTCTTCCAATTAAAATCACCATCAACATTAGACGGATAGATACTTACTTTCCAATGAAAATAAATTCTTGACAGCGGGAGCTGCTCTCCTTCTACTGCTATGAGCCAATGTGAAGGAGCATCAAAGTCGTATGATTCGTATTCCTTTAATGCCACCAGGTCATTGCAGCCAATAGGTATCAAAGCTTTTTGATAAAAGTCATGGTAATTAGGGGTTTTCATGATTTAGCCCTCCCTTTTATGTTCTAACTATATTATATGATAGATAATAAGATTTTTTGAGGGTAAATGTTAAAATTTTTTGAAAATTATAAAGTGTGTAAGATGAAAAATAAGGAGGCTTAGCCCTCCTTATTTTTCTTGATTCCATTCTTGGACCATTTGATCACTTGGAAGGAGGAAAGCCAATAATCCAATCAAAGGCAAAAATCCGATTGAAGAAACCATGGCTGACATACTAAATAAATCTGCTAAATATCCAAGTCCTACTGAACCAATAGCCCCCATACCAAATGCGAGCCCAACTGTTAACCCTGACATAGTACCAATTTTTCCAGGTACAAGCTCTTGTGCAAAAACCACTGTAACTGAAAAATTGGTCATTAAAATAAATCCAGTAAGTGTTAGAAAGATAAAGGCTAGATAATGGGGTACAAAAGGAATAAGAATAGAAAATGGTATAGTCAATAACATCGAAACAGATATTAAATTTTTCTTTCCGAATCGGTCAGCCAGCGGGCCGCCAAAAAAAGTACCAAAGGCACCTGCAATTAAAAAGGCAAAAAGAAAGAGTTGTGATTTCTTAATCGAAAGGGAATATTCTTCAATAGCAAAGAAGGCGTAAAAATTAGTCATCCCCGATATATACCATGAACGTGCAAATATTAGTAAAAGAATTAATATTAGTGATTGTTTAACCTTTTTTGAAAGCCCAGTATTTTTTTCTGCCGTTGAATTTTTCTTTTTTATTAAGGGCAGGGTTTCAACTAAACTATTTTTATACCAATTAGCAATGTAAATTAATAACAATACGGCTAAGGCTGCAACGATTGTAAACCATGATGCACCTTTTTGCCCAAGTGGAACAAGGATAATCGCCGTAATGAGTGGAGCCAACGCCTGCCCGGTATTACCGCCAACTTGATAAATCGATTGGGCAAGCCCTCTTCTTCTTCCTGCAGCCATATAAGCTACTCTAGAGCCTTCTGGATGAAAGACTGCAGACCCAAAGCCAATGAAAATAACAGACAAAACTATTAATCCAAATGAAGGGGCGAACGCTAAACCAAGAACACCGCAAAGTGTTAAAGTAAGTCCTATTGGCAAAGCGAAGGGCATTGGCTTTTTATCTGTCACGACCCCAACTACTGGCTGCAATACGGAGGATACCATGTTCAAGGAAAAGGCTATAATTCCGAGCTGAGTAAACGATAAACCCATCGATTTTTCTAGTATTGGGAACATAGCGGGAACTACCGCTTGTATCGCGTCATTGAGTAAATGACAAAGACTAATGATAAAAAGAATATTGAACATGGTGGTATCTGACGTTTTAGGTGTACTTCGTGTTACTGCTGCTGGTTGACTCATATTTCACCTCGTTTAGTTTACTATTAATCTTTTCATAACCTTATCTTACATAATTTATCTAAAATTGAAAAATAGATTGTTTCTAAGTTCGAAATATTTAAATATAATGGAAGTAGACGTGTATCTTGAAAAATCAGGGGTGTAAAATGGAGAAATCAGTAGAAATATTGTTTACTAGAGAGATTCTAAACACTTTTTTGGATTGCTTTTGTTTACAGCCAGAAGTAAAGTTACTGGGGGATTTTGAGAATTATGTGTTTGAGGCCTATCAAAAAGACAAGCCTGTAATCTTAAGGATTACCCATAGTTCACATCGGCGTGATGGTGAGATTCTAGCTGAACTTGATTGGATCAATTATTTACATGAGCATGGTGTTGGCTGCCCTTTAGCTTTTACCTCTTCTAATAATCAATTTATTGAAACCCTGCCTGCTGGTGACGGTTCATTTTTTTATGCCTGTCTCTTTTCAAAAGTACCTGGGGATCCTGTTAGAATTAAGTCAGCAGATTTCAATGAACAATTATTTACAGCTTGGGGAAGCGCCATAGGTCAAATGCATGCTCTCACAAAGGAATATCAGCCTGGGAATGTTTTTAATCTCCGGCCATCTTGGGAGGAGGAGGAATTACTTGACATCGAAACCTATGTTCCTGATGAAAAAGAGATCATCAAAAATACAAAAGGGTTAATAAAAGAGTTAGAATTCCTTACAAAAAGCAAAGATAATTTTGGACTCATTCACAGTGATATCCATTCAGGTAACTTTTTTTATGATGGAAAGTCTATTCATGTATTTGACTTCGATGATAGCAGCTATCATTGGTTTGCTTCAGATATTGCAATTCCACTTTATTATTCAATTTTGTATGGATTTCAGGATAAAGCCAAATGGGAGAGGGAACAGTTTGCCGGGAATTTTCTCACTCACTTTATGAAAGGGTATGGAGAGCACAATTTTTTGCCAAACGGCTGGAAGGAGCAGCTCCCGCTGTTTTTCATGCTGCGGGATATTACCCTTTATTCTGTTTTACATAAGAAAATTCCTAAAGAAGATAGAGATGAATCGCTTAACCAAATGCTAAATGGTTTGCACGAGAGAATACTAAATAAAGAGCCAATTGTACAACTAGGTTAAAATGGAATAGACTTTTGGAGGTAAATTGACAGTCCATAAAAAGTTTTTTATAATAATCTTGAAGTCGAGATAAAAATAGAAAAGCGAAAGCCTTATAACGCTGACCTATTATAAAAAGGATGAGGTTAAATGGAGAATGATACAGTATCTCAATCGTTGAAGTTATTTATTGTTCTTTCAAGGGCATATAAAGCGATTAATGAGCACGTTAATAAAGTGATACAAGCAAGCGGCTTGAATCCGACTGAATTTGCCGTATTAGAGCTTTTATATCATAAAGGTGATCAGCCGATGCAGCAAATTGGCGGGAAAATATTGCTTGCAAGCGGCAGTATTACCTATGTTGTTGATAAGCTGGAGCAAAAGGGACTTTTGGTTAGAATAGCTTGTCCGAATGACCGGCGTGTTACCTATGCACAAATTACAGATAAAGGAAAAGAATTTATTCAGGAAATATTCCCGGAACATGCACAGCAGATTCATCAGTTAATGTCTAGTCTAACGGATTCTGAAAAACAAGAAGCCATCGATTTATTAAAAAAACTAGGATTGCCTGCTGGTAAATTTTAATACGGCTCATGAGCCGTATTTTTTTCTTTTTAAAGGAATATTAATGGATTATGTTGAATTGTTAATAGTTCCAAATTTTTTTATCAAAGGGGATGTTCCAATGAGATTTGAAGAGTATACATATAACCGTCCGAATCTAGAAATTATTACAGAAAGATTTGAGGATGCAATAGAGAAGTTTAATCATGCAAATTCAACAGAAGAGCAAAGCATGGCCATGCAGGAAGTAAATGTAATTAGAAATGATATTGGCACGATGTTTAACCTTTGTTATATTCGCCATTCCGTTGACACCAACGATGAATTTTATAAGGCAGAGCAAGATTATATGGACGAAATACAGCCAGAAATTGAAGGCTTGGTTACCAAATATTATCAGGCACTTGTTCAGTCCAAGTTTCGTGCTGAATTAGAAGCTAAATTTGGCAAACAATTATTTGCCTTAGCTGAAGGACAATTAAAGACCTTTAAACCAGAAATAGTTCCTTTATTACAAAAGGAGAATCGTCTTTCTACACAATATACAAAATTAATTGCTTCAGCAAAAATTATCTTTG
Organism: Neobacillus niacini; assembly: GCF_046591715.1. Taxonomy (GTDB): domain Bacteria; phylum Bacillota; class Bacilli; order Bacillales; family Cytobacillaceae; genus Neobacillus; species Neobacillus niacini_L. The sequence continues at coordinate 342,623 of NZ_JAWVNQ010000001.1, forward strand.
AAGGTGAAGAACGGACCCTTGCGCAATTAGAACCTTTTACTGAATCAACAGATAGAGAAATGAGAAAGCGCGCAAATGAAGCGAAGTTTGGATTTCTGGCTGAGCATGAGGAAGAACTCGATCGTATTTATGATGACCTTGTTAAAGTGAGGACTGAGATTGCCCGCGAGTTGGGGTATAAAAACTTTGTTGAACTTGGTTACTACCGAATGATGAGAACTGACTACAATGCTGAGATGGTGGCAAATTTCCGTCAGCAGGTAAAGGATTTTATTGTACCAATCGCAACCTCTTTAAAAGCCCGGCAACAAGAACGTATTGGTGTGGATAAGTTAAATTATTATGATGAAGGTTTCAAATATCAAACTGGCAATGCTGTACCTAAGGGCAGTCCAGAATGGATTATTGAGAACGGACAGAAAATGTATGAAGAGCTTTCAAAGGAAACTGGAGAATTCTTTCAATTTATGCAGGATAACAATTTAATGGACCTTGTGGCAAAGAAGGGTAAAGCAAGCGGAGGTTATTGTACCTTCATTGAAAATTACAAAGCTCCGTTTATTTTCTCAAATTTTAATGGGACCTCTGGGGATATTGATGTGCTTACACATGAAGCAGGGCATGCATTCCAGGTTTATTCGAGCAGGGATTTTGAAATCCCAGAATATTATTGGCCAACCTACGAAGCATGTGAAATTCACTCAATGAGTATGGAATTTTTCACTTGGCCATGGATGAACTTATTCTTTCAGGAAGATACAGATAAATATAAATTTTCACATTTAAGTGATGGGTTGTTATTCCTGCCATATGGTGTTTCAGTTGATGAATTCCAACACTGGGTATATGAAAATTGGGAAGCTTCGCCTGAGGAACGAAAGCAGCAATGGCGCGAAATTGAAAAGAAATATTTACCACATAGAGATTATGACGGGAATTCTTATTTAGAGAATGGTGGTTTTTGGCAGCGGCAAGGTCATATTTTCAACTCTCCTTTCTATTATATTGATTATACTTTGGCTCAAATCTGTGCTTTCCAATTTTGGAAACGTTCAAGGGAAAATCAAAAAGAGGCTTGGATTGATTATGTGAACCTTTGTAAACTCGGCGGAAGTATGTCTTTTACAAGGCTTGTGAAAGAAGCTAACCTAATTTCACCTTTTGAGGATGGCTGTGTCCAATCTGTTGTTGGCGAAATTGAGGCTTGGTTAAATTCTGTTGATGATCACAAGTTATAATAATAAGGAAAAGCGAAGCCATTAGGCTTCGCTTTTTCTATTAATAAACTTTACTTTTTAGCTGCAGTTACCTTTAGATGACCATCTTCAATGATGGCAGATAAAGCATCTGCCTCAGGCTGGTCAAGTATAAAGTCAGCGATCTTGTCCTCAATCTGCTCTTGAATCACTCTGCGGAGCGGACGTGCACCAAATGCTGGATGATAGCCTAATTCTGCTAATGTTTCTTTTGCTTCTAGAGTTATAGTAAATTCAATATTTTGTTCTTTAAGAGTTTCTTTTAAATCATTGATCATTAAGTCAACAATCTGCATGATATGTTCTTTTTCAAGTGAGTTAAATTCAATAATACTATCAAATCGATTTAAAAATTCTGGCTTGAAGAAGCTGCCAAGTGAATCTAAAATAGATGCTTCCTCTATGGCATTATTTGTACCGAAACCAACGTGAATCGTTTTGTGTCCCACTCCAGCATTACTTGTCATGATAATGACTGAATCCTTGAAGCTAACCGTCCTGCCTTGACTGTCTGTTAGGCGCCCGTCCTCAAGAATCTGTAAAAACATATGCTGCACATCTGGATGAGCTTTTTCAATTTCATCTAGCAAAATAATGCTGTATGGATTCCTGCGTACTTTCTCGGTTAACTGTCCGGCTTCATCATGACCTACATAACCCGGCGGCGAACCGATAAGTTTCGAAATACTGTGTTTTTCCATGTATTCGCTCATATCGAGTCGAATCATAGCCTCTGTTGATCCAAATAATTCTTCGGCGAGCGTTTTAGAGAGCTCGGTTTTACCGACACCCGTTGGGCCAACAAAGAGGAAAGACCCAATCGGACGAGTCTTTGATTTTAACCCGGCCCGGCTTCTTCTTATAGCTTTAGCTACCTTTTCAACAGCCTTTTTCTGACCGATGACTTTTGTGTTTAAGCTCATCTCCAGGTACTTCATCTTTTGCTGTTCATCTTCTTGTAATTTTCCGACAGGAATACCGGTCTTTTGTTCAATTAGTTCTTGAATATGTGATAACTCGATCACCGGTCTTCTGATTGCAGAATGTTCATTTAATAATTGTTCAAGCTTAGCTTCTTCGTCACGAAGTGTTGCTGCTAATTCATAGTTTTCATTTTTAAGGGCCGAATCTTTTTGTAGTGCTATTTCTTTTAATCTGACTTCAATTTGTTCCTTACTATTCCCTTCTGTTGTCAGGTTTAATTTAGAACCTGCTTCATCCAGTAAGTCAATAGCTTTATCCGGTAAGAACCGATCTTGGATATACCTGTGTGATAAGTGTACACACGCTGAGAGTGCAGCATCAGAATAGGTTACTTCATGAAAGTCCTCATACTTCTTCTTAATTCCTTTTAAGATTTCAATGGCTGCACTAGGGGAGGGTTCCGCAACCTGAACGGGCTGGAATCGGCGTTCTAAGGCAGCATCTTTTTCAATTTGACGGTATTCCTTCAAAGTAGTCGCACCGACTAGTTGAAGCTCACCTCGTGCTAGTGCTGGTTTTAAAATATTACCTGCGTCCATTGATCCTTCTGCTGAGCCAGCCCCAACGAGGAGATGAATCTCATCAATGAAAAGGATAATATTTTTTCGTTCTTGTAATTCTGCAATCAATTGCTTCATTCTTTCTTCAAACTGACCACGGATACCAGTATTTGCTACTAGAGATGCAACATCAAGTAAATATACATCTTTATTTTTTAACTTAGCTGGCACTTGTCCATCAACGATTTTCATTGCCAGACCTTCAGCAATAGCTGTTTTTCCGACACCTGGTTCCCCAATTAAAACGGGATTATTTTTATTACGACGATTCAATATTTCGATAACCCTTTTAACCTCTTCATCACGGCCAATTACAGGATCAATCAGACCAGCCTTGGCCATATGTGTTAAATTCCGTCCAAATTGATCTATAAAACCGCCGCCATTTCGCTCGGCAGTCTGCTTATGATTCATTTGGTTTATACTATTTTTCTTCATATTAAAAAACAAGTCTTCTAATGGAAATCCTGCAAATGATCCCATATTCGGAGCTAGACCAGTATTGATTTTACTTTTATTTGCTGTATAACATTCATGACATAGTTTCATTTCACTTTGAGATCCATTAATGTTTAGTTTAAGTTGAAGAGTGGCTTGGTTTTCTTTACACAATTGACAAAGCATAAAATAAAACCTCCTTAAAGATATAAAAAATAATTTTGACTTTGACTATATTTGACCTTATGCACATAGTATACTTTGACCTTTTTTGACTTTCAAGCACTATGCTTATGGTAAATTTTTGTAAGAGATAAATTGGACTCATTTTAAAAAAAGCTCGTCTTTGTTTGTCCCCTTGCTCATATATTGTATTTAAGGGGGAGATGAGGTGAAAAGAAATTGGTCAGCAGCATTCCAAATCGCCGCAGTTTACGTTGGTACAGTAGTCGGTGCAGGGTTTGCTACAGGAAGAGAAATTGTTGAGTTTTTCTCACGATTTGGCTTCATCGGTTTTCTAAGTATATTACTGAGCGGCTACCTCCTTATCGTATTAGGGTCAAAGTTGATGAGAATTGCTGCTCGGATACATGCAGTCTCGTATCAGGAATTTAATGTACACTTGTTTGGGAAATGGGCAGGCAGGGGTATTAATATAATCATGCTTTTTATGCTTCTAGGGGTAAGCGCGGTAATGCTCGCAGGCGCAGGAGCAGTTTTTGAGGAACAGCTGGGTCTTTCAAAGAATTTAGGAGTGTTTTTAACTATTTTTTTATCTTTTTTAGTAATGCTCGTTGGTACAAAGGGACTATTTGCAGTCAATTCATTTGTAGTTCCCATCATGATTTGCTTCAGTCTTATGTTAATGACACTTTCTATTAAACAGTCAAATTTTATAAATCACTTATTATTTATTCCTCATGCGGAAGATGGCTGGAAAAGTGTCTTGGCACCCTTTTCTTATACTGCCTTAAACCTGGCTCTAGCACAGGCTGTGCTCGTTCCGATTGCAAATGAAATTAAGGATGATTGGACCATAAAATGGGGAGGCATATTAGGAGGGACAGCGTTGACTGTCATTTTAATCTCAAGCCACTTTACCTTAATTATGCTTCCAAACTTAGAAATTTACGAGATACCGATGGCGATCATTATGAAGCAGACAGCACCTTTTTTTTATTGGATATTTGTCCTTGTTATATATGGTGAAATCTTCACTTCAGTCATAGGAAATGTTTATGGACTTGATCGTCAATTAAAGCAATTTGTTAATGTTCCTACTTTCGTTACCATATCATCTATTTTTATCGTTTCTTATATTATCAGCCTTATTGACTATAGTAAACTTTTGTCTAATCTTTACCCATTGTTTGGCTATATCAGCCTTATCTTTTTTATCCTTTTATGGATGAAGCCTCTTAACGATAAAGTCAATAAATCATAAAAATAGGAAAAGCATCGTCAAGTAAAAAGACAGATGCTTTTCCTATTTTAACGGTAAAATAATAAAAATCATAATATCAAAAACTATGTGGGAGACGATAACCAATGGCATACTTCTCTTCCATAAATAAAGTGCACCCCACATTAGCCCGGATAAGAATGCGGCTAGCATTAAGATCAGTGTGCCCGAATAAATATGTACAGATGCATAAAGCAGAGCACCAATAAAAATACTCGTTAATGGCCTAAAAAAATGAAGCAATCTTTTTTGAACAAATCCGCGCCAAAAGAGTTCCTCACCAGGAGCTGCCACTAGAATTAAAGCTAGGTATTGCCAAAATAATGAAGGAGCAAACCACCGATAAAGTTTATTGATACTTTTCTCAAAAGGCAGATTTAGAAGGTCAAAGGCTTGAACCCCTATCCAAAAGAATAAATAGAGGATTAACCCTGAAATAGTACCTAAAGAGAGATATTTAAAAAATGATACTTCATCATCCACGGCTTCTTGAAACATTGCATATGTAATCAAAATAAGGAGAGAGCCAGTAAATATGTACCAGAATATTGCCCGGTCATAAAAGGTAAAATACATCAGCGCATGGGAAATAATTATGCCGGCTGTCAGTCGAAGGTCCAATTGGTGTTTCTTCAAGGATCTCTTGCCTCCTTTCTTTCAATAGAATTTATTTTAACAAAAAAAAATTATGAAAGGAAATGTTTACATCATACTTTTGAACGTTTCCACTCATAAGAATGATGAAACCTGAAAAAAATAGTAAGGTGAATGGAAAGGAGGAAGGGAAGATGAGCAAATCTAAAAGCCAGCAAGAACGCGAATGGACTGTGCGAAAACAAGACCAAAATCCTCATGGAAAAGTAAAATCAAAAGACCAGCTATTAAAAGAAGCAGGACAAGATAAGTAAAAAAAGGCAGCCTCTAGGCTGCCTAATCTACAAAGCTATCAATTTAATAAGCGCTTTCTTTTACTATCTTATAATTTTTATGGTTTACAACTGTCCGCTGATCCAATTCGAGGTCACGGTAATTATCCATTAATGTTAGGTCGACTATGACAGAATTTTCATTTACCTTTTCTACAATCCCTTTTAATCCGCCACGGAATTCAATGACATTGCCTACTTCTGCTTTTTTCATAATCTCTCTCTCCTTTACTTGACAAAATGTATATACTCATTTACATAACAGTTTGCACTACTTTTATAGTTTCGTAAAGGGTTTTATTTGACAATTTCGTTAATTATTCATTAAAAATGCAATCGTTTTCATTTGTAACGTGATTTCTATTGAACTAAGGTGGAATTGTTGGCTATGATTACACATCCTGCTATAAAATAATATTTGAGGTGACGGATATGAACGAACAATATGTCAATGAAATCTTAGAAAAATTAAGATCAGGTGAACTTTCCGAATACTATGTTAAAAAGGAAGATTTTATGGAATTTAGGCAGTTCCTGGTTAAAAGGGAGGACTTTAAACATTTCCGCGGAATAGGTCAAAGAGGTGGAGATGTATTATATCAATATTTGGAAGAGCCCAGAAGTTAAAATAGATTAATGCATTAAGTATTATAAGAAATTTAAACCATATAGTGAATAGGGGGATTTCTTTGGAGACGTTTATTCTCTCTATAGACCAAGGTACAACAAGCTCGAGAGCGATTCTATTTAATAAACTGGGGGAAATTGTTTTTTCTGCACAAAAAGAATTCACGCAGCATTTTCCTAGACCAGGCTGGGTAGAGCATAATGCCAACGAAATTTGGGGCTCGGTACTTTCAGTTATTGCTGAAGTAATGTCTGAATCGGGAATACAACCAGAGCAAATTGAAGGTATAGGAATCACCAATCAACGTGAAACCACGGTAATTTGGGATAAAGAAACGGGGGAACCTATATATAATGCAATCGTTTGGCAATCAAGACAAACTAGTGATATTTGTGATGAATTAAAAACTAACGGATATAGCGATTTATTCCGCTCAAAAACGGGACTGCTCATTGATGCCTATTTCTCTGGTACAAAAGTTAAATGGATATTAGATCATGTGGAAGGAGCGCGTCGTAGAGCGGAGCAAGGTGAACTTTTATTTGGAACGATTGATACTTGGATTGTTTGGAAGCTTTCTGGAGGCAGGGCACATGTAACGGATTATTCGAATGCATCAAGGACATTGATGTTTAATATATATGACCTCAAGTGGGACGACGAATTATTGAAGATATTGGATGTTCCTAAATGTATGCTTCCAGAAGTGAAACCCTCCTCATTCGTTTATGCGAAAACGGTTGATTATCATTTTTTTGGCAGGGAAACACCTATCTCAGGGATAGCCGGTGATCAGCAGGCAGCGCTTTTCGGGCAGGCGTGTTTTGAGCCGGGTATGGCGAAAAATACGTACGGTACGGGTTGTTTCATGTTGATGAATACAGGAGAAAAAGCAGTTCGATCAGAGAATGGCTTGTTAACGACTATTGCCTGGGGACTGAATGGAAAGGTTGAGTATGGCCTTGAAGGAAGTATTTTCGTTGCGGGCTCTGCTATTCAATGGCTCCGAGATGGTCTTAGGATGTTTAAGGAAGCTAAGGATAGTGAGGCCTATGCGTGCAGAGTGGATTCCACAGATGGTGTTTATGTGGTTCCTGCGTTTGTTGGCTTGGGGACGCCTTACTGGGATAGTGATGTACGAGGTGCTGTTTTTGGTTTAACGAGAGGAACCTCGAAGGAACATTTTATCCGGGCTGTACTAGAGTCATTAGCCTATCAAACAAAGGATGTACTGGCAGCTATGGAGCTTGATTCATTAATAAGCTTGAAAACACTTCGAGTAGATGGAGGGGCCGTTAACAATAATTTTTTAATGGAATTCCAGAGTGATATCCTAAATGTACCGGTAGAAAGACCGGAAGTAAGTGAAACGACAGCACTTGGAGCTGCCTATTTAGCTGGTCTTGCTGTAGGTTTTTGGAAAAGTCAGGAAGATATTTCAAAACAATGGGCATCTGATCGAAGATTTGTCCCTAAAATGTCCGAGAAGCACCGCATCACACTTTATAATGGCTGGAAAAAAGCAGTGAATGCGGCAATGACTTTTAAATAATATTAGGGCGTCTATTTCTATTTAGGAGGAAAAGCGATGAAATTTTCTAACATAAATAGAAATGAAATAATTGATAGCTTGAAAAACAAGGAATTTGATTGTTTAGTAATTGGCGGGGGGATTACCGGCGCTGGGATTATCCTAGATGCTCAAACGAGGGGGATGAAAACTGCACTTGTGGATATGCAGGATTTTGCTGCTGGAACATCAAGCCGTTCCACAAAATTAATTCATGGCGGACTTCGTTATTTAAAACAATTTGAAGTGAAAATGGTTACGGAAGTGGGCAAAGAAAGAGCAATTGTCTATGAAAATGGCCCTCATGTAACAAAACCTGTATGGATGTTACTTCCGATTTATAGAGGAGGAACCTTTGGATGGTTGAGTACATCAATAGGGTTAAGAATTTATGATTTTCTTGCAGGAGTAAAAAGTATAGAGCGAAGAACCATGTTAACAAAAGAACAAACAATAGAAAAAGCACCACTGCTAAAGAAGGAAGGTTTAATAGGAAGCGGCTGCTATGTTGAATATCGTACAGATGATGCGCGTTTGACGATTGAAGTCATAAAAGAGGCATTTAGATTTGGTGCAGTTCCAATAAATTATACAAAGGCAGTAGATTTTGTATATAGAAAAGGAATGGTTTCCGGTGTCGTTGTTCGGGATCAGTTAACAGGCGAAAAATATCAAATTTTTGCTAAAAAGGTCATTAATGCAGCGGGTCCCTGGGTGGAGGATGTTCTTGAACTGGACCAGTCTAAAAATGGAAAATCTTTGCAATTGACCAAAGGGGTCCATCTAGTTATAGATCAGTGCCGTTTTCCCTTGAGGCAATCCATTTACTTTGATACGCCTGATGGCAGGATGGTATTTGCTATTCCTCGCGATGGAAAAACGTATGTAGGTACAACGGATACTTTTTTTAATCAAGATAAGCTCCATCCACTCATTACTAAAAACGATCGAGATTACTTACTTAAGGCAATTCATTACATGTTTCCTGAAGTAGATATTAACGAAAATGATATTGAGTCAAGCTGGGCAGGGTTACGGCCGCTAATTTATGAGGCAGGCAAGGACGCTTCAGAAATATCACGCAGGGATGAAATTTGGGAATCCAAAACTGGTTTGATTACCATAGCAGGTGGTAAATTAACTGGTTATCGAAAGATGGCTGAAGCTGTTGTTGACACCTTAGCAGGTTATTTGGAGAAGGAACAAGGAATTAGGTACCAAAACTGTATAACAAAGCAATTGCCTATATCTGGCGGTCATGTAGGAGGATCTCATAATTATGCCCGGTTTACCTGGCAAAAAATAGCGAAGGGTATCGAAAATGGTCTTACTTCATCAGAGTCAGAGCAGTTAGTTTATATGTATGGTTCCAATATTGACCTGGTATATGATTTACTCATGGAAAATAAAAGTGATGCCTTAAAATACGGGATTCCAGAAGAGTTGCTTGCAAAGCTAGTTTATTCTATACAGTGTGAAATGGTGGCAACACCAATAGATTTCTTTATAAGGAGAACTGGAGCTGTCTTATTTAACATACGTTCTGTCTATAGCTATAAAAAACCTGTGATTGAATATATGGCCGAGAAATTAAAATGGCATGACACAACCAAGAATTTATACACAGATGAATTAGAAAAAGCTCTGAAAATTGCATCTGGAACAGTGAATTGAACAAAGACGAAGCTGCCCAATTGGTCAGCTTTTTCTGTTGATAAATCAGAAAAATTTATGGCAAAATCGTGAACAATTTAAAAAAATTAAGATGTCGATTTTTTAATGCGCTTACATAAATGGTTTTATGTTGTCTGTAATGTTTGAAAGTGTTATCCTAGCAATTGTATGAATTTCAAAAAATAAATGAGGCTGTCTGGTTACATACTTCATATCCTTTTGGAGAAAAATATAGCAATTAGTTCAGTTAACTGATCTGACTATATGCTGTTAGATAGTAATAAGCCAGTGTCATTTTACATTAACGAGAAGGAGTTTGATTTAACATGGCAGAAAAACAATTTAAGGTAACAGCTGATACAGGGATCCACGCAAGACCTGCAACCCTGCTTGTACAAACTGCGAGCAAATTTGATTCAGAGATCAATTTAGAATATAAGGGTAAAAAAGTTAACCTAAAATCCATTATGGGTGTTATGTCTCTTGGAATTGGTCAAGGAGCAGATATCTCAATTAGTGCAGAGGGCAGTGACAGCGAAGAAGCTATTAGAAGCCTTGATGAATTATTGAAAAAAGAAGGACTGGCTGAGTAATGACATTTTTACAGGGAATTGCCGCTTCCAATGGTATTGCCATTGCAAAAGCGTATCGGTTAGTAGAACCAAATTTATCATTTGAGAAACAAACAATAGAAGACACTGAAACAGAGGTATCACGTTTTAGGAAAGCTATAGAGAAATCTAAAGCAGAACTTGAAGCGATTCGAGATCGTGCTCAGGTTGAACTTGGTGCAGATAAAGCAGCTATCTTTGAGGCGCATTTGCTTGTTCTTACGGATCCAGAGTTAAATGGACCAATCGAAGACAAGATTAAATCTGAAAAGGTAAATGCGGAAGCTGCATTAAAAGATACAGCAGATATGTTTGTGATGATGTTTGAACAAATGGACAATGAGTATATGAAGGAACGTGCAGCTGATATCCGTGATGTGACAAAGCGTGTTTTAGCACATTTGTTAGGCGTACAGCTAGTAAATCCAAGTATGATTGCAGAGGAAGTTATTATAGTTGCAGAGGATTTAACACCATCCGATACTGCGCAGCTAAATCGGCAATTTGTACTGGGATTTACAACTGATATAGGCGGACGTACTTCCCATTCTGCGATTATGGCTCGTTCTATGGAGATTCCAGCAGTTGTAGGTACCAAAACTGCTACTGAAGAAATCAACAACGGTGACTTAGTCATTGTCGATGGACTAAAAGGTGAAGTACATATAAACCCGACTCCAGAACTAGTGGAAGAATACCGTAACATTCATCAACAATATGAGGCACAGAAGACTGAATGGGCAAAGCTTGTCAATGAAAAAACGGTATCAGCCGATGGTCATCATGTTGAATTAGCAGCTAATATCGGTACTCCTAATGACCTAAAAGGAGTAGTTCAAAATGGTGGAGAAGGTGTAGGTCTCTATAGGACTGAATTTCTTTATATGGGAAGAGACCAGCTTCCGACTGAAGAAGAACAATTTGACGCTTATAAAGCAGTATTAGAAGGTATGAATGGGAAGCCTGTGGTAGTGCGGACTTTAGATATCGGCGGCGATAAAGAGCTTCCATACCTGCAATTACCAAAAGAGCTTAATCCATTTTTGGGATTCCGGGCAATTCGTTTGTGTCTAGAGGAGCAGGATATTTTCCGTACCCAGCTTCGTGCACTCCTGCGTGCAAGCATATATGGAAACCTAAAAGTAATGTTCCCGATGATTGCAACGTTAGATGAATTCCGTGAAGCAAAGGCAATCTTAGAGGATGAAAAGCAAAAGCTTATTTCAGCTGGACATGATGTTTCAGACAGTATCGAGCTGGGAATTATGGTTGAAATTCCTTCAACTGCAGTCCTAGCAGATCAATTCGCTAAAGAGGTTGACTTCTTTAGCATTGGAACGAATGATCTAATTCAATATACCATGGCGGCAGACCGGATGAATCAGCGTGTATCCTACCTGTATCAGCCATATAGCCCATCGATTTTACGATTGGTAAAAATGGTTATTGATGCTGCTCATGCTGAAGGTAAATGGGCTGGGATGTGTGGGGAAATGGCTGGAGACGAAACAGCGATCCCTCTTCTGCTTGGTCTTGGATTAGACGAGTTTTCTATGAGTGCAACATCAATTCTAAAAGCACGTTCACAAATTAAAAAATTAAGTAAGACCGAAATGGAGAAGCTTGCTGCACAAGTATTAAATATGCAAACAACAGCACAAGTGATTGAAGCGGTTAATGCTGCAACAACAAAATAATACTTAATTCCACAAGAGAGACAGAGTGATTCTGTCTCTTTTTGTCGTACATGTTTTAGGAATGGCTGGAGATTTTTAGTATAATAGATATAGACAAGTTAAAGGGGGAGCTAGAATGGAATTAAATCTAAAGGGGAAAACAGCGCTTGTTATTGCATCCAGCCAAGGGCTGGGTTTTGCTATCGCAAAAGCGTTAGTGAATGAAGGAACCAATGTTATGATCTCAGGCAGAGAAGAAGAAAAACTTAAAAGGAAGGCTGATGAATTAGCATCTATAGGACTGGGCAAGGTTAGTTATCAAAAAGCAGATATCACAAAAATAGAAGATATTAAATTACTTGTTTCAAAAACAATTGATACATTTGGTGAGTTACAGCTGCTTGTCAACAATGCAGGCGGTCCTCCGGCAGGGTCCTTTGAAGATATAACAGATGGCGAGTGGAAAAGTGCATTTGAGTTAAATTTATTATCCTATATACGTGTAATCCGCGAAGCTCTGCCCTATCTAAAAAAGGATGGAGGAAAAATTCTTAACATTGCTTCATCTTCAATTAAAGAACCAATACCTGGCTTAATTCTTTCTAATACATTTCGAACCGGTATCGTTGGACTCTCAAAGACCCTGGCATCTGAATTTGCACCTTATAATGTCCTAATCAATACCATTGCCCCAGGACGAATTGCTACAGACCGTGTTAAGCATTTAGATCAAATAAACGCAGACAAACAAGGTGTCGGCTTAGAAAGTGTTGAAAAAGCTATGAAAGAGACTATTCCGCTAAAGAGATATGGTACACCTGAGGAATTTGCTAATGTTGCAGCCTTTCTTCTTTCTGATGCCAATACTTATATGACAGGAAGTTCGTTCTTAGTTGATGGGGGCATGATTAAAGCAATTTAATTACTCTGTTATTATTCCAATAATCAACCTCATTTTACGTTTATTACCAAAAATAAATGGTTAAGGTAAAAACATAAAGGAGTGTTAAACATGCGGAGAAGTAGAAAACTGGTTTTTGTACTAGTGTGTATAATGTTTATTGGGCTTGTTCTTAATGGTTGTGGGTTACCACTATCAAAAGAACTAATTGTAAATCGGTACGCGGATGCATTGTTAACTAAAAATAATGAGCTTCAATTCCGTTTTAGAATTAATAATGAGATTTTGGATAGACATGAGTTATATAAAGTAAAAGTTACGATACATGATGATTTACTGGCTGCTGCGATTGGTAAACGTGAAATCATATATGGGGAAGATCAAGTTCTTAATGGAGAGTATTTAGAGGTCAAGGGTAAGAGCGAAAAGTATATCTTTATGGACCCGCTTCCTCTTCAGGAAGATTTACACATTCATGAACTAAAGAATATGATAGAAAAAAACCAAGCAGTTTCAATTGAAATATATAATAACCAGGAAGTCTTTGGCCGAGTCTTCCTAACAAATTTTTCTTCGGAGCTTTAAATATATGGTTTATCATGATTTGAACTAGGAGAAGCTATGTAGGTGCATAAATTTGGAGATTGAGCACGATAACCGGAAAGTACTTAGTTCCGGTTTTTTTGTGTTATTCACTATATAATAAAAGGGTGAAAATTTTATAATTGGAGGATTGATACTTTTGTTTACTCCAGATAATACTGTAATTGGTTTTATTGGGACAGGCGTTATGGGGAAAAGTATGGCAGGACATTTAATGGCAGCAGGGTTTCCTTTGATGGTTTATTCTAGGACAAAGGCAAAAACAGATGACCTAACTGAAAAAGGGGCGGCTTGGCTGGATTCTCCAAAGGAAATAGCAGAGAAGGCTAATGTAATCATTACTATGGTTGGTTATCCTTCTGACGTAGAAGAAATTTATTTAGGTGAAAATGGATTGGTCAATCATGCTAGAGTAGATAGTTATCTAATCGACATGACCACTTCAGCTCCCTCCTTGGCTGTTAAAATATTTAACAGTGCAAAAGAAAAAGGCATTCATACCATTGATGCACCTGTTTCTGGGGGTGATGTTGGTGCAAAGGAAGCAAAGCTGTCCATTATGGCAGGCGGTGAAGAACTTGCGGTTAAAGCCATAATGCCTATCCTGAATCTGCTCGGAACCAATATAGTTTATCAGGGAAAAGCAGGTGCAGGTCAGCACACAAAAATGTGTAATCAAATTGCGATAGCATCAAATATGATTGGTGTATGCGAGGCAGTAATTTATGCTGAAAAGGCAGGGTTAAACCCAGAATCAGTGTTAAAAAGTATTACTACAGGTGCTGCAGGAAGCTGGTCATTAAGCAATCTTGCTCCAAGAATGCTTAACGGGAATTTTGAACCAGGGTTTTACATAAAACATTTTATTAAGGATATGAAGATCGCGCTGGATGAAGCAGAGCAAATGGACATGAAAGTGCCGGGCTTAGCTTTAGCAAAATCATTATATGATCAACTTGTAGAAATGGGCGAGGAGAACAGCGGAACACAGGCTCTTTATAAATATTGGAAGTCCTAACACCGGTCGTATAAATTCCTCCTTCTAACAAAAAATAAGATAGAAGCTGAATTAGGAGGAAGATGTAATGGCTAAAAGAACAAAAAAGAATGACCCTCAGCAAAAGAACAAAAAGGGATTTGATTCTGCAGTTCTAAATGAAGAATTTGCCCATGAAATGGGATCTCAAGCAACAAATAAAATTCATAAAGATAAAGCTAAAAAGGAAAAAGCATCTAAAAATAACGGGCAATACAAAGGATAATATATACAAAACAAAACACCCTCACTTTTAACAGTGAGGGTGTTTTGTATTCACTAAAAATTGTTCTATTCGATTTAACCCGGTCTCCAGCGTTTTAAGTGAAACGGCAAAGGATAATCTAAAATAACCTTCGCCATACTCAGAAAATGCACTCCCAGGAACTACCGCTACCTTTACTTGATGAACCATCTCAAGTGCAAAGTCAAAACTATTTAAAGAAATTGAATCTGGTATTTTAACAAAGAAATAAAAAGCCCCATCGGGTTTTACTACATTCAACCCCATTGCCCTTAAGCGGTTGTATACATAATCACGTCTAGTGATATATTCCTTTTTCATTGGAATGGCATCATTTATTCCCGTTGTTAGTGCTGCCAGCGCTGCCCGCTGAGCGATAGAATTAGCACAAGATACATTGTATTGGTGTACCTTGAGAATATGCTTTGTGATATTACTTGGTGCAAATAGAAAGCCAATTCTCCATCCAGTCATCGCATGCGATTTTGATAACCCATTAATTACGATTGTTTTTTCTTTTAAGTATGAAGCTATCGAAAGATGGGGCTGGTCGTAAGTTAGCTCACTGTATATTTCGTCTGCAAGAATAAAGATTTCTTTCTCTCGGAGGTAATCTGCAATTTCTTTTAACTCCCCCTCAGTAAGACTTACTCCTGTAGGATTGGATGGATACGGCAATACTATACAGCGAGTCTTATCCGTAATATAAGGTTTAATCATTTCTAATGTAAATCGGAATTGATTTCCCCTAATATCGACATGAACCGGGACAGCTCCACACATCCGAATAATCGGCTCATAACCTGGATAAATTGGTCCTGGGAGAATGACCTCCGTACCTTCTGCCAGGATCGTTCGAAAGGAAATATCAATTGCCTCACTTGCACCCATTGTTACAATAACTTCTGATTCGGAGTCATACGAAAGATTGTATTTTTGTTCAACAAACTGGCAGGCTGCTACTCTCAATTCACTGATGCCAGCGTTATGTGTATAGGAAGTAAAGTTTTCCTCTATTGCTTGAATACCGGCTTCTTTTACATGCTTTGGTGTATGAAAATCAGGCTGTCCTATCGTAAGTGAAATAACATCGTCAATATGTGATACCATATTATAAAATTTTCTAATACCTGAGACCTCTATTGCTTGAACTTTGGTATTAATTAAATGTTCCACCCTTGTTCATCCTTCCATTACGTTCATGAATACTCTGATTATAAACAGGTTTTTAGAAATATTCTACAATAATGGCAAAAGACAATAAGAAAGAATAAAAAAACAGCCTGAAGCTAATCAGACTGTTTTTTAAGGAGGGAGTTAATATCATTATAGCGATTATTAATAACCATAATCCCAATCAACTTCATCTTCATGCCAGAACACAGGAGAGACGGAATCAAAAGTAACTATTTTATTATCTACCTTGCAGCTGCACTGTTCACAGCCACATTGGTTTTTAATTTCTTCAAATACTGTTTGCTCAACATCTTCTATAAATGTAATCCTTTGCTCTTGAAAAAGAATTGCTGTCCCTTTCATATTTAAGGCACCTCTTTATGATTATTGTTCTTTTGATTTTATTGTAAACCTATCGGTGGATAAGGTCTATTATTCCGTGTAAGAGTTCACAAAGATATCAATAACTTGTATCCATTTTATGTACAAAACAAAAATACATAAAAGAGCCAAATTCATTTGGCCCTATTATGTATAACGTTCCCCTAATTTTTTAAAAATTGGTTTTTGATATGGACGGTTTTTTCGTTGATTTGACGGTGGCTGCTCCATTTCTTTAATGCCAGTATATAACTGCAATATCCCTTTTGCTTGGTTTAGGGATAGTGAGGTTTTAGGGTTTCTCATACTGCCGTCTAATTTCCCTAAATGAGGGAGCTCAGCAAAGTCGGTCTTAGCAGGAGGTATATGAAAAGTATAATGGCCGCATTGAACGAGGACATCGGATTGCTGTTTGCTATTACGTGGATTTTGTGAAAAGTGAAGTCCTATCTTCTTGGCTTTGCCTTCTTCTATTAATTTTTTTAACGATTCATGCTTTAATTTATATAAATATTTGGGGTTTGGTGCAGTTTTAGCATGGCGGTTAACAATATAGAGAGCTTGTGAGAGGTTTTCTATTCTCAGCTTTCTTTTAGGGTGGGGAATTTCCTTGTCGTGAGTCAAGATATGTACTCCTTTCTAATTAAAAAAAGAATAATCCTAATTCCTTTCATTTCCATATATTCTTTTCGGTCTATACGGTCAACTTAAGAATAACAGGATTAAAAAACCGTACCTGAATAGTATTTATTTCTTTAAATTATTTTTCTTTATTATGATTTAATTGTAAATTAGAAATACAAGAAAGTAAAAACATTATTGTAAAAAACAAGAACTTTTTACGGCTGAAGGATGAGAAAATGGATTTCAAAAGTGAATCGAATAAAGAACTAGCCTTGGATACAGTTAATAGGAAAATCCAAAAAATTATCTTTGATATAATATTCCAGCATCTTCAGGATATGGTTTATGTAATGAAAGTTGAAGAAGGACCAACTTTTCGCTACCTGTTTGTTAATGAGTCAGGTCTGAGTAAGGCAAACCTCTCAATTGATGTAATTGGTAAAACGATGAGCGAAGTACTTCCCTATGAGTTTGGTGTTAACTTACATAATAATTACCAAAAGTTGTTAGAAAAAAAAGAAATTATTTTCTTTGATGATGTTTTTTATTTTGAGGATGGCAGGAAAATTTATGGAGAAACCATTCTTACTCCCATATTTAATGAGGAAAAAAGAATTAGCTACGTAGTGGCGGTTACAAGAGATATTACTGCATGGATAATTGAGAAAAATAAGATAATTGAAAGTGAACAACGATTTCGATCGATTGTTGATAATAATTTAGATGCTATATTTATGTTAAGTCTAAAGGGGAAAATCCTTGAGGCCAATCCAGCAGCAATTAAAATGACAGGATATAAAGAGCATCAACTGATTAATAAGTCTATATATGAATTTATCAATGACCGAGATTTAGTTGAGTTTAAGAGTCAATTAGTAAAGACAAGTACGGGACATTCTCTAGAATCCTTGGATTGTAAGATCATTCATAACAATGGCCAATTACTCATTGTCCATATTAAAACTGTGCCAATTGTAATACATGGAGAAATTAGTGGGATTTATGTCATGTGTAAAGATGTATCGGAGCAAACAAAGAACATAGAAACCATTAAATTTATGGCCTTTCATGATCAATTAACAGGATTATTAAATAGACGTGCTTTGTTGGAACAACTAAATAACTTGATCAATAGTTCTAAAACTACGAAGAAGGAATTTGCTCTCATTTCAATCGATCTTGACCGGTTTAAATTCTTAAATGATACACTTGGCCAATTAGCCGGAGACGAAATTCTTAAAAGAGTCTCAGAACGTTTAGCGCAATTTCAAAATGAAAACTGTTTTGTTTATCGACAAGGAGGAGATGAATTTAATATCCTTCTAGTCAATATTAATCGTGAGTTAACCGTTAAATTTGTAAAAAAGGTTTTTGCGCAGTTTGTCCACTCTTTTTACTACAATTCACAAGAGTATTACATTTCACCAAGCATTGGGATCAGTATGTATCCAAACGATGGAAAGGACGCAGAAATGCTCATCAAAAATGCGGATGAGGCAATGTTCAGGGTTAAAGAGAAGGGGAAGGCACATTATCAATTTTATCGAAGCGATATGAATTCTGTTTTCACTAATATAGTAACCTTAGAGACGCATTTGCGCAAAGCAATCGATAGAAATGAATTGCATTTGGTATTCCAGCCTCAAATTGATTTATCAACTGGACACTCTGCAAGTTTTGAGGCACTTCTCAGGTGGAATAATATCGAGGCTGGCAGTATCTCACCCAATGTGTTTATCCCGCTGGCAGAAGATACAGGCTTAATTATTCCAATTGGAAACTGGGTTATTGAAAGAACATGTGAGCAGATTCAACAATGGAACCAACAGGGGTATAATAATATTAGAGTTGCTATAAATATATCTGCCATCCAATTCCAACAGCATAATCTTGTTGATTTTATTCGCTCCATGGTTAAGAAATATAATATCCATGCTTCCTCACTTGAAATTGAGATTACTGAGGGTGTGATGCAGGATACAAATGAAACAATTCCCATTCTAAAGAAATTAAAACAACTGGGATTAACCATTTCAGTAGATGATTTTGGGACTGGATATTCCTCGTTGAATTATTTAAAATATCTTCCAATCGATGTTCTGAAAATCGACCGTACTTTCATAAGGGATATACTTGTTGATAAAAGAGCAGCAGCGATTACGTCTACGATTATCCACTTAGGAAATAGCCTTGGATTAGAGGTAATTGCAGAAGGGGTAGAAAATAGCAGCCAGGCAGAGTTCCTTAAGAATGCTAATTGTCATAAGATTCAAGGGTATTTTTATTCGAAGCCAATCCCAGCAAAAGAACTGGAGGAAAAGTTTCTAAAAAGGAATCTCTTTAATGAGAAGAATAGGAAAAAATAAAAAATCCTTGCCGGCTTTATGGTAAGGATTTTTTAATCTGTTTTAGTTGAAATCATGGTAAATACAGTTAGTTCTGGTTTTGACATAAAACGAAAAGGGAGTCGTGTCGTTCCGATACCTCGATTAACATATAATGACAAAGGATTAATATCACCAATGGAATAATAGCCTTCCGGATAATTTTGCGCAAAAGGCGGAATCACTAGTGCGCCTGCAAAAGGTATTTTAACCTGGCCGCCATGGCTATGTCCGCTCAATTGCCAATGTATTTGATAGGCGGAAGCTTCATCAGCAACATCAGGTGCATGAGATAAGAGCAGTTTAAAGGAACTTTCTGGTACATTTTCCATGGCGGACTGTAAAT
The DNA here is from genome assembly GCF_046591715.1 of Neobacillus niacini. GTDB lineage: Bacteria > Bacillota > Bacilli > Bacillales > Cytobacillaceae > Neobacillus > Neobacillus niacini_L. The sequence continues at coordinate 362,103 of NZ_JAWVNQ010000001.1, forward strand.
CCGGTCTGCCGAGCATTCGATCATCTATACCTAGAAGTGAAATAAAACTACCATCACTTCTCTTTATAGGCAGGGATTCGTTAAGCAGGAGGGTAAAATTAGACATCTCCATTATGTCTTTATATATTTGTGAACCATACCCGCCATGGTCATGGTTTCCATATATACAATATTTACCCATACTTGCAGTTAACTGCTGTAAAATGGGAGGAACTTTATTTAATTCATTAAATTTATTTGGCTCGTCCAATAAATCTCCTGTAAAAAAAATCAAATCGGGTTGAAGTTGATTGATTTTGTCGACTAAATTTTTTAATTGGTTAAGATTATAATGAAATCCTAAATGAGTATCGCTAAACTGGACAATTTTTACTCCATTAAAACTTGTTGGAATTAAGGAGTGCTTGATTTCACGTTTATTTATTTCTAAAAGTGAAGGTTCAATTCGATTAGCGTAGAAATAACCGCCAGAACCAAGGCCAATAATAGTAAGCAGTGCACCAAAGGTACTTTTCAGGAAGGTTCTCCTTTTTATTTTTTTAGGCATATTTTATTACCAACCAATCTCCAAGTTTTTTTCTATAAATAATTAAGAGTCATTCGTATTTTCTTTAAAAATGGTCACTTTTGCAAGCAAAAGGCAAAATCATTTTTCAGAAGAAAAAAGGTGTACAATAGTTCATATTCTAAAATAAATAAAAAATTCCAATAAAAAGCAGCCTTTTGGCTGCTTATTTGTACACTGTGTTTACTGCTATCTTATTTATAACTTATTGCCCGGCTTTGAAGTGCTTTCCAAGATGAGATAAATCTGTCTTTCCCAACTCTTACTTGTTTTCCGCCAGAAAGCGGGTCATTTAAATAAACAAAATTTGCATCATAACCCACTAAGACTACCGCATGTAAATCAAGTGGTGTTTTTATAACTTGCTGTCCATGATACCAAGACTCCCAGCGGTCAGGTAAACGATAATCCCCAGTAGTCCACACCACTACAGGATACCCGGCAGAAACATGCTCTAGTATCCGTTCAAAAGGCTGGTTTGTTAAATTTACAGCTCTGCCAGGAAGTTTTTGATTTACAAGTGCTTCCATTGGTTTATCAAAGACTGCATATCCTGCCTTTTTACCGGTCATATCACCTACAAATCCATCTGCAGGGTTGCCCCAATTCAATATATCACCATTAGCTGACCGTTTGATAGGGTCTGGATCTTTCTGTATGGAGCGATACAAATCCATTTTATCTGTTTTCACACCTGCGAAGTTTAATACCATGGCAAGGCTTGTGACTTCACATCCGTATCTAAGCTCAGGATTTTGTTTTATCAAAACAACATCCAGCATCATTGAATTCTTTTTTGCTGGTTGTGTAACCTGCTGGTTTACGTTAGCTTTTGAAATAGGCTGTTTTTCCTCAAGGTTATTTTCCATCTTGGTATTCACTGTTTTTTGAATTCTTGGTTTCGGTACTTGTTCATATATTTCTGTGTAGTTTTGCTTATCCTGGTGCTTAGAGACTGTCTCATCTGCATTATTACATCCAAACAGTGGAAGAATTGATACCAACAAGCAAAGTTTTTTCAATTGATATCCTCCATTCATATGGACTTGGTACTATCATTCGGCAGTTTCGACATGGCTATGATGGTATTCTTTTGGAAAAGAACATGATATTGAAGTTAAGCGTATTGTATATAAGGGTATGGTATAATGAGGGAAATCTTTTTCTGGAGGGTACTTGAATGGATGCATTGGATATCCTAACGGATCTTGAAAATGTCATTCCTTTTTTTCAACCAATTTTTAGTGCCGATGAGCAGCGGGTTATTGCTTATGAGGTTTTGGGTAGATATCAATCAGAAGGCAGCATCATCAGTTTGGGGAGTTTTTTCCATGATGATAGTATTCCTGAGGAATACAAATTCGAGGTTGATCAATTACTCGTTCAAAAAGCATTGGAACGAGCTTTGAAGCTTGATGATGATGTTAGTATCTATTTGAATCGTGATGCCGATTTACTCATGTATCGACATGGAGAGCCATTTCTACAAGATTTACTGGCTTTTGAAAAAAGAGGCTTGAATTTAAAGAGAATAGTGCTTGAAATTTCTGAAGGTAACTACAAAGGGGATTTTGGACAATTAGATCATTTATTACAATATTACCGAACGTATGGGATAAAAGTTGCGATTGCTAGTATTGATAGTGACACAAATTTCTTTGAGCGGATTGGCCAATTGGGCCCTGAAATCATAAAAATAAATTTACGTGCATTAAAATCTAATGCAACGGCTGCCAGCTTTACGGATGTGTTGTTCTCATTATCATTATTGGCACGTAAGATTGGAGCTACATTACTTTTTGAAAATATTGAAATGAGCTATCAGCTTCAATTCGCATGGAAAAATGGCGGACGCTATTATCAAGGTTTTTATCTGTATCCACCTTCCTCGGAGTTTATTGAACGTGACTTACTGAAACAACGTTTAAAAGGGAAATTTCATGAATTTATCACGTATGAAAAAAAGAAGCTTGAAGCCATTTATTCAGCAGCAGAGTTTTTTCAAAATAAAGTACAAGATATAATTGTGAAGAATAAAAAGGCAAATTATGAAGTATTATTTACATCGCTCATCAAAGAAATGGATCAAATTGCATTTCGAATGTATGTATGTGATGAAGATGGTTTTCAGAAATCCTCAAATATGTTTAAAGGTGAGAGCGGCTGGTATTCTCAAAAAGAATATATTGAAAAAAATTGGAGCTGGCGCCCCTATTTTTTAGAAAATATCATAAAAATGAGAAATGAAGGTAAGGGGATCCTTTCTGATTTATATAGTGATATCGAGACAGGAGAGACCATCAGAACTTTCTCGATTCCTATAAACGGAAGTGATTACCTTTTTATTGATATATCTTATAAGTATTTATTTGAAAATGAACAATTGTTATAACTTAGTTAGTATAGAAAAATTCATGGAGTGGAATTTTAATAAAAACATGTTAAAAGGAGAAAAAAGCCCATGAATCTGTTTGTTAATGCCTTGTCAATTGTTATTGTTGGAATTCTTGCAGTTTCGCTTATTTATACTTTGTCAGTGGTCAGGCAAAAAAAAACTGTTGAAGGTGAATTGGATACAAAAATAGCTGAGCCGATACAAAGACATATTTATTTAAGCAATCCGATTTTCTGGGCATATGGTATATTTTTCACCTTAGTTTTATTTATCATTCTTTTTGTTGCTATTACATTCTTTCGATAAGGCCTCCCAAGAGGCCAATTTTTTTCTTTTTTTATGTAGATAAGTAAAAAAAGTTTCCATTTTTTTCACTTTAACATGGACAGATGCAGTCTGTTATTTTATTCTTTTAATATTGGCATATTCACCAGAAGAAATTATGCTGGAAAAAATCCATTAGGATAGAAATATGCGAAAAGAGAAACATAACAGTAGAAAGTTTGCTTGTGTTTGAAAGGAGACGGAGCATATGTCACAGCTTCAAGGAATATTAACACGGTTAAAGAACCTTCAGGAACAGTCTAATGGAGGTGAACCGGCACAACGCTATTTTGAAGTAAATGGCGAAAGAAAGTGTCAAGTAACATTTCATCCCAAAACAGAAACATTTGAATTAGAAATATATAATGAAAAGGAAAAGCCAAAACGCTATCAATTTGACAATGTAGACATGATTACAATTGAAATTTTTGATCTGATTCAATAGGACCGGCAACGGTTCCTATTTTTTTTCTGAAGAAATTTCTATTTATTACTTTTTCATAAAAAAAACCAGTTCTCCGAAAACTATGGTAGAATATACATGTGGTAAAACAAACATTGAGGAGTTTTCGGCGATGATAAGTCTTCACAGTGGTGAATTTTTAGAAATAGATATTCGAAAATTAATGATACCTTCTGAGCGTGTGGCTCATGTGCAGGTTGGAAATAATCTTGAACATGCACTATTAGTATTAACGAAAAGTGGTTATACGGCTATTCCCGTATTAGATCCGAATTATAAACTGCATGGCTTGATTAGTACTCCAATCATAATGGATTCAATTCTTGGGCTTGAAAGGATTGAATTTGAACAACTTGAGAAAAAAAGAGTGGAAGAGGTTATGAATAAATCTGTTCCGCGAGTAAAGGATACAGCTTCAATCAAAACCTGTCTTAGACTGTTGGTCAACCATCCTTTTCTTTGTGTGGATAATCTAGATGGATATTTTGAGGGGATTTTGCCACGAAGCACTGTGTTGATGCAGTTGAATATGAACGTAAACAAAATGAATAAAAGTGAGAAATAAAGCTCCCAAAAGGGGGCTGTATTATTTTATTGAGAAATATGAGGTGTCATAATGGAGAATCCAATTTCCAACTCCAAAAGAGGCAAAACAAATAGACCACTTGTATTAGCGGCTGTCATGCTGGCAATGTTTATGGGTGCGATTGAAGCAACCATTGTTTCAACTGCCATGCCTGCAATTGTTTCTGACCTAGGCGGCTTTACTCTTTACAGCTGGGTTTTTTCAGCTTATCTTTTAATGAATGCGGTAACGGTCCTGATTTATGGGAAATTATCTGATTTATTTGGCAGAAAACCTATACTCTTTATTGGTATTACAATCTTTTTAATTGGGTCCATTCTATGCGGCTTTGCACCATCGATGGAAGCGCTTATTATCTTCCGATTGATTCAAGGTTTTGGGGCTGGTGCCGTTACGCCGATTGCCACCACTATTGTTGGTGACATATACACTGCTGAGGAAAGAGCAAAAGTTCAAGGATATTTAGCAAGTGTATGGGGTATTTCTGCTGTTACGGGACCAGCAGTGGGTGGATTACTCGTACAATACGTAAGCTGGAATTATGTTTTTTGGATAAACATCCCTCTTGGTATTCTATCTTTGATTGGTATAGGATTCTATCTCCATGAGAACGTAGAAAAGAAAAAACATGAAATTGATTACATAGGTGCATTTTTACTTACGGCAGCTATTTCCTCATTAATGTTTTTATTAGTAGAAGGCGGGGGCCGATGGTCATGGGACTCCTGGCAAGTAATTGGATTGATTGTCTTTTTTCTTATAACCATAAGTCTTTTTGTCTATCATGAAGGCCGTGCAAAAGAACCCGTAATGCCCTTTAACATTTGGAAGGAACGATCTATTTTTGTTGCGAACGTAACCTCTTTAACAACAGGTATAATGTTAATAGGAATTTCAAGTTTTCTTCCTACCTTTGTTCAAGGGGTAATGGAACAAACACCAATTGTTGCAGGGTTCACATTAACAGCTATGTCGATCGGCTGGCCAATAGCATCGACGATTTCCGGGAAGATGCTTATTTCATTGGGATACCGCATGACCTCCCTTATTGGTGGAGTCGCCTTAATTATCGGGAGTTTCGTATTTGTTACGATGTCAGGTTCCTCTGGACCTCTCTGGGCTGCCTTAGGCTCATTTATTGTAGGGTTTGGGATGGGGTTGACCTCAACTGCTTTTATTGTATCTATCCAGGCTACAGTAAGCTGGCAGCAGCGAGGAATCGCAACGGCAGCTAATATGTTTATGAGGAATTTAGGAAACACAATTGGTGCGGCTTTGCTTGGCGGGATCCTTAATAATCGGCTGGCAAATTATCTTAGTGGTAACGCTGACACAACTGGGGAAAAACTAACCGTGGATTCGACAACTCTTTTATTAAAGGAAGAAGAGCGGTCAAATTTATCTCAATCTGACCTGGAGCTGTTACAAGAAGGTTTGACTCAATCGTTACATTGGGTATATTATGTGGTTCTTACCTTTGCGATAGTAAGTTTAATCCTAATATCATTTATTCCAAAAACAAATAAAGGCTCTGTATCGTGATGATGCAGAGCTATTTTTCTGAAAAAGTGAGAGCGAACTAATGAAATGTTTTAATATTCTATATATAATAAGTAATGGTGATGTCTAATAATGTATGAAGGTGGATGGTTTTGTCTTCAATATCTGAATTTCACTTATTATCTGTTTTAGCTCAAGAAATGAATATGCGAAAAGCGTCAGAGAGACTTTTTGTATCTCAGCCGGCTCTTTCTCAACGTCTGCAGACAATTGAGAAAGAGTGGGGGACAAGACTTTTTATCCGATCTCAAAAAGGACTCTCACTTACCCCTGCCGGTGAGCATGTCATTCAGTTTGTAAATGAAGTGCTGGTTAAGGAGGAAAAGGTTCGGGAAAGTATTCATGCCCTTCAATCGGGGGTATCAGGTACCTTAAAGATTGCTGTTGCTTCGATAGTAGGTCAAAATTGGCTTCCACCCGTTTTAAAAAAGTACAGTGATACATATCCGCAAGCTAAAATATCGCTCATTACGGGGTGGAGCAGTGAAATACTGAAAAGTCTATATGAAGATCAAGTACATATTGGTATCATACGAGGGCTGCCAGATTGGAAAGGGGTTAAAATTAAACTTTTCAGTGACCCGCTATTCTTGGTTGATAAAGACATTACTCGACCGGAACAGCTTTTAGAGACGGATAGACCATTCATTCAATTTAAAAGTGATTCTAATTATTATCAGGAAATCCAAGATTGGTGGATGCGTCAATTCAAAACTTCACCTAAAAGGACAATCATTGTTGACCAGATTGAGACCTGTAAGCAATTAACATTCAATGGGTTAGGATATTCTATCCTGCCGGGTATTACATTAAATCACTCAGAAAAGGAAATTTATAAAATTCCGTTACTAGATGAGAATGATGAGCCCCTAAAGCGTGATACATGGCTGCTTGCATATGAATCGTCCTTCAAACTAAAACAGGTTCAGGCATTTGTAGACCTTATGAAAGAACATAGCGGTCAAAGCAGCTAATGCATGTTTTATTTTTCTTGTTTTAAGTACTTTTGTTTGATAAAGTAAATTTTAATTCTAGTTGGAGGTAATATTTATGAAAATGATGGATGCAAATGAAATTATTTCTTTTATTCAAAACAGCAAGAAATCAACACCAGTAAAGGTTTATGTAAAAGGCGATTTAGAAGGTATTGATTTTGGAAGCAATTCTAAAACCTTTATTAATGGAAACACTGGTGTAGTTTTTGGTGAATGGTCGGATATTAACCCAGCGTTAGAATCAAACCAGGATAAAATAGAAGATTACGTTGTTGAAAATGACCGCCGTAATTCAGCGATCCCATTACTAAATACTAAAAATATTAATGCTCGTATTGAACCAGGAGTTACGATTCGTGACCAGGTTGAAATTGGGGATAATGCAGTAATTATGATGGGTGCCGTTATTAATATTGGTGCTGTTATTGGTGAAAAAACGATGATTGACATGGGTGTTGTTCTTGGCGGCAGGGCAACTGTAGGAAAGAACTGTCATATCGGTGCAGGTACAGTTTTAGCAGGTGTAATCGAACCACCGTCCGCACAGCCAGTAATCATTGAGGATGATGTTCTGATTGGCGCAAATGCTGTTGTTTTAGAAGGTGTTAGAGTAGGACAAGGCTCGGTTGTCGCTGCTGGAGCTGTAGTAACAAAGGATGTTCCACCGTATACAGTTGTTGCTGGAACTCCTGCGAGAAAAATTAAGGATATCGATGAGAAGACAAAATCGAAGACGGAAATCATGCAAGAGCTTCGTCAATTATAAAAATAAGACAAAGTAAAGCGTGGACACTCTCCACGCTTTCTTTTCTAGTAAAGGAGGAGAATAAATGAATCCATTCATCAAAATAAGACGTGACCTGCATCTAATTCCTGAATTAGGATTTCAAGAATATAAAACACAAGCCTATTTATTAGCATACTTAGAAACCTTATCACAAGAGCGAATAACTATAAAAAAATGGAAAACCGGTCTTTTCGTTAAGGTGAATGGTTTGCATCCTAGAAAAATAATCGGCTATCGTGCTGATATTGACGGCCTGCCGATTGTTGAAGAAACTGGCCTTGAATTCTCTTCTACCCATCAGGAACAAATGCATGCATGTGGTCATGACTTTCATATGAGTATTGCACTTGGTGTGTTAACACACTTTGTGCAAAATCCAATTGAAGATGATCTTTTATTTATATTTCAACCTGCTGAAGAGGGTCCAGGCGGTGCAGAGCCCATGCTTAACTGTGACATCATGCAAGAATGGATGCCTAATATTATTTTTGCTCTTCATATTGCACCAGAATATCCAGTTGGATCGATTGCACTAAAAGAGGGGTTACTATTTGCAAATACATCAGAGTTGTTTATTGACTTAAAAGGTAAGGGTGGACATGCAGCCTATCCACATCTAACAAATGATATGGTTATTGCAGCCTGCTCACTGGTAGGACAGCTGCAAACGATTATTTCTCGCAATGTAAATCCATTAGATAGTGCAGTCATTACAATCGGCAAAATTTCAGGAGGTACAGTCCAGAATATTATTGCTGAAAATGCTAGACTTGAGGGAACCATTAGAACCCTTTCAGATGATTCAATGGATAAGGTCAAACGACGAATCGATGCTGTCGTAAAAGGGATAGAAACCAGCTTTGAGTGTGAAGCTGTTATTGATTATGGATCCATGTATCACCAAGTATACAATGATGAGAATATTACGCGGAATTTCATTCAATTTATGAAAGAACAGACTACTATCGATGTAATTGAATGCAAAGAAGCCATGACAGGCGAGGATTTCGGATATATGTTAAAGGAGATACCGGGATTGATGTTTTGGCTCGGAGTAGATTCTCCCTTTGGACTCCACCATGCCAAATTGAATCCAAAGGAAGAAGCAATAGAGGTAGCTATTAATATTCTCACCAGCTATCTGACATTTCAAGGTAATAGATAAAAGCATCACTTGGACTGCGTTTTTATTTCAATCTCTTGTCTAAAAATGTTAAACTGAAAATTAGAAAAGATTGTTACATATCGCGAGTTTATCCTTTATGAAAAAAGGGTAAACCAATGAAGGAACTAATTATTCATATGGAGGGATTCAACATGCCAGAACGTATGGTAGCTAAGCAAGCACCTAGATTTGAAATGGATGCTGTATTACCGAACAAAGAATTTGGAAAAGTAAGCCTTGAAGAAAACATGAAAAACGAAAAGTGGACTGTTTTATTTTTCTATCCTATGGACTTTACTTTTGTTTGCCCGACAGAAATCACAGCAGTTTCCGATAGATATGAAGAATTTGATGATTTAGATGCAGTTGTAATCGGTGCGTCTACTGATACAATTCATACACATCTTGCTTGGATTAATACAGACCGCAAAAACAACGGTCTAGGTGAGCTTAATTATCCTTTAGCAGCAGATACAAATCATGTGGTTGCCCGCGACTACGGTGTTTTAATTGAAGAAGAAGGTATTGCGCTTCGCGGCTTATTCATCATCAGCCCAGAAGGTGAGTTAATGTATTCTGTCGTTAACCACAATAATATTGGCCGTGACGTGGATGAGACCTTACGTGTCCTTCAAGCGCTGCAAACTGGCGGACTTTGCCCGGCTAATTGGAAACCTGGACAAGCAACTCTTAATGCTTAATCCTATAAAATATAAAAATTAAGGCCTAACAATTTCGTTAGGTCTTTTTTAAAAAGGAGAGTATATACATAATGAAATTACGTGAGCCAATGCCAGACTTATTGGGAGCTGTTGAATGGTTAAATGGGGAAGTTACAAAAGAGGATTTAATAGGTGAGAAACCGACTCTTATCCATTTCTGGTCTGTCAGCTGTTACCTTTGTAAAGAGGCTATGCCGCAGGTTAATCAATTCCGTGATCAATATAAAGACAAATTAAATGTAGTGGCTGTTCATATGCCGCGGTCTGAAGAAGATCTTGATATCGAGCAGATAAAGCAAACAGCCGCGGAGCATGGAATTAATCAGCCGATTTTTGTCGATAGTGAACATAAACTAGCTGAGAAATTTGAAAATCAATATGTTCCTGCTTATTATGTATTTGACCGTGAAGGTAAACTTCGTCATTTCCAAGCCGGCGGCAGCGGAATGAAAATGCTCGAAAAAAGAGTAAACCGTGTATTAGATGAATTAGAAAAAACAGAGTAATTAGTATAATGGGAGGCTGTTCGTTTTTATACGAGCAGTCTTTTATTTTCTGTAACCATCCTGGCTTTTTATCGTCGGTATTTATAAATAGATATTAGGGGGTTAGTTTATGGCAAAAATCGTAAGGATACTTGCTTTTGTTTCAATGTTTCTTTTTCTGGCCGCTTGCAGCTCCAATAGTAATAGTGAAGAGACGAAGAAAAGCAGTGACAACAGTGGCACAATGGATTCAAAACAGGCTCTAATAGAGGGGGAGGCACAAGTATCGTTAGATAATAGTGTTAAACAAGAGAAAAGTACACATGAAGAAACAAAAGTTCCTGCGCAAATGGTTATCTATCAAGCAGATCTGCAGCTGCGTGTGAAAAACTTTGAGCAAACATTACAAAAGCTCGAAGAAAAAGTAATAAAGTATGGTGGATATATAGCGGAATCCAATGTATCTAAAGATGGAGTTGAGCAAGTAAGTGGAAGAATTACCGTTAGAATTCCCGAAGAGAACTTTCAAGCCTTTTTACATGATGCAGAGGGGCATGCGCTTGAGGTCTTGCAGCGTGCTATAAATGGCACAGATGTGACGGAAGAATACGTTGATCTAGAGTCCAGATTAAAGTCAAAAAGAGTAGTAGAAGAACGGTTAACATCCTTCATGAAATCTGCAGAGAAAACAGAAGATCTGTTAAAAATTTCTGCTGATCTTGCAAAGGTCCAAGAGGAAATTGAAACCATCCAGGGGAGATTGAAATATCTAGAGAATCAGACCTCACTTTCAACCATCCATATTTCACTTTATGAAAATAAAGTGATTGTGCCAAATCTTGAAGAGGAAAATCTAAATACTTGGGAGAAAACAAAAAAACAATTTATGACAAGTACCAACTTGCTATTGTCAGCGATTTCAGGATTTATTGTTTTTGTTATAGGTAATTTACCTATTTTAGGAATCCTAGCGGCAGCGGTATTTTTTATCTTTTTATATATCAGAAAGGTTTGGAGAAGAAAAGACAACGAGTAAATTAGTATATTCCACTAATTTGGTTATGCTAAAATGAAAATGGATGAATTGATTTTGGTGGAGGAATTAAGGTGAGGAAGAATTTTGCAGTAATTGGATTAGGGCGATTTGGCGGGAGTATCTGCCGCACTCTTTCAGATGAAGGTTTTGAGGTACTGGCAATTGATAAAAACGAAGAAAGAGTAAATGCATACGCCATGATAGCCTCTCATGCTGCTGTTGGAGATACAACGGATGAGGCAGTCCTAAAAAGCTTGGGTATTCGTAATTTTGACCATGTAATTGTCGCTATAGGTGATGACATTCAATCAAGTATTTTAACCACTTTAATTCTAAAGGAACTAGGGGTAACTCATATAACCGTTAAAGCACAGAATGATTATCACGAAAAGGTACTTGTAAAGATTGGTGCGGATAAAGTTGTACACCCTGAGAGAGATATGGGAAGAAGAATTGCTCACAATATGGCTTCGAGCAGTGTATTAGATTATCTAGAGTTATCCGATGAACATAGTATTGTTGAAATTGTAGCAAATAGTAAGATCAGTGGTCATACCATTATTGACTTAGACATTCGAAAGAAATATGGCTTAAATATCGTTGCGATAAAAAGAGGAATGGATATCATTGTTTCTCCCAAGGCAAATGAAGATATCCGTGCAAACGATGTATTAATCGTTATTGGAACCGATGAAGACATAGATCGATTCGAGAGGAAAGTAATGCAATAAGAAAAGCGGAAGCGCCTGGTCAGGGGCGACAGGTATAAGGCAAGCCGGCGAGAAGGTGGGGTTTTACCTTCTTGACGGATTGCCTTATAACCCCGAGCCCCTAGGCGCTGGAGCTAGACAATAAGAAAAGCGGAAGCGCCTGGTTCAGGGGCGACAGGTATAAGGCAAGCCGGCGAGAAGGTGGGTTTTTACCTTCTTGACGGATTGCCTTATAACCCCGAGCCCCTAGGCGCTGGAGCTAGACAATAAGAAAAGCGGAAGCGCCTGGGCACTTCCGCTTTTTTTTATACTTCCATAATGATTGGTAGAATCATTGGTCTACGTTTTGTTTTTTCGTAAAGGAACGGTGCTAACGTATCAGTAATTTCGTTTTTAATTTCTGACCATTGACTTGTCTTACGCTCCATTACTTTATTTAAATGCTTAGTAATTAGATTTTGAGCATCATTAATTAAATCCCCAGATTCCCTCATATAGACAAACCCTCTAGAAATAAGGTCAGGTCCAGAAGCAATTTTAAAGTCTTTCATATTAATGCTGACTACCACAACGACCAAACCTTCTTCGGAAAGAATTCTTCTGTCGCGTAAAACGATATTTCCGATGTCGCCAATACCGCTGCCGTCAATATAAACAGAACCGGATGGGATTTTCCCAGCTACTTGTGCACTGTTTTCAGATAGAGCTAATACTTCACCATTATCCATAATAAAACAATTATCTTCTTCTACACCACAGTCGACTGCAAGCTTGGCATGCATTCTTTGCATTCTATATTCACCGTGGATAGGCATAAAGAATTTTGGTTTAATTAAACGCAGCATCAACTTTTGTTCCTCTTGACCACCATGCCCAGAGGTATGAATATTACTTAGCTTCCCGTGAATAACTTCTGCACCTGCTCTAAACAGTTGGTTAATAGTACGGTTGACACTAATGGTGTTCCCTGGAATAGGTGAAGATGAGAACACTACGGTATCCCCAGGGATAATTTGTATTTGTCTGTGCGTTCCATTGGCAATTCTAGATAAAGCTGCCATAGCTTCGCCCTGGCTTCCAGTACAAAGAATGGTAACTTTATCTGCAGGAAGTCGATTAATTTGATTTGCTTCAATAAATGTCTCTTTGGGGGCAACAATATACCCTAGTTCTTGACCGATATTTATTGCTGATTCCATACTTCTGCCGAAAACGGCTACTTTTCTTCCATTAGCAACTGCGGCCTCCACTACTTGTTGAAGCCTGTAAATATTTGACGCAAAGGTTGCAAAAATAATACGCCCGGAAACCTTTCGGAAAATATCATCAATACTTTCACCCACGAGACGTTCTGACATAGTGAATTCAGGAATTTCACTATTTGTACTATCTGACAGTAAACACAAAACGCCTTCTTTACCGATTTCTGCCATCTTCGTTAAATTTGCAGGTTCACCAACAGGTGTAAAATCAAATTTGAAATCACCGGTATGCACGACTTGACCTGGAGGTGTTTTTACAACAATTCCGTATGAATCAGGGATGCTATGGGTGGTTCGGAAGAAAGAAACCGATGTTTTGCGGAATTTAATCACATCATCTTCTTGAATAACATTCAGCTTAGCAGTTCTTAAAAGCCCATGTTCCTCAAGTTTATTCTTAATTAATCCCAGCGCAAGCTTTCCGCCATAAATTGGGATATTTACTTCTCTTAACAGATAAGGAATCCCGCCTATGTGGTCCTCATGTCCGTGAGTAATAAATAATCCTTTAATCTTGTCTTCATTTTTTACTAAATATGTGTAATCCGGTATGACATAATCAATTCCCAATAGTTCGTCCTCTGGAAACTTTATTCCGGCATCTATTAATATTATTTCATCCTGAAACTGCACTGCATATGTGTTTTTTCCGATTTCACCCAAACCGCCTAAGGCAAAAACCGCGGTTTGGTCATTTTTTACAAATTTCATAAATTATCAAATCTCCAATACTTTATAATCTTCATTCTGTTGTTCATATTCTAAAAAAGCTCCAGTCACTTCTTGGACAAATTCAATGTTATATCCACGGTCTTCAATTTTCTTCCGTACATCACGAACAGATTCTCCTTCCACATAGAGGACCTGTGTTTTTTCTCTTACAGGGACTTCAGTAATTCTACTTTGAAAAAAGACTTTAAATACCATAATAAATCGCTCCTTAATCGATCATGACTTTTTCTATTATATTAAATAATTACAATTTTTTCATTTAATTTCACTTTTCGCCTAAAAAGTAAGGACTTGGACTTAGAAGAAAAAATATGTAAATAAATACACTGATTAACAATTTACAATAAGGAATGAGCCCTTCGCAAGTTTGAAGGGCCCGAAAAAATTGTTGTTTAAGCAATTGATTTTTTTCGCAGTAAATCTTTCCACTGTTTTAAGAGCTTCTTTCTTAGCTTCTTTAACATAGTGGATCATCTCCTTACTTCCTATTTTAAACGATCCTTGTCCAATGTAAAGCAAGCCATGATAGATATTGTAGATTTTTTTTTATTTAAGGGATTTTATACTAATATTATATGGTATAAACAAGAAATCTTTCATGGATAAACATGGTAGAATAATGAACGTTTTAAAATTGACATTTATTCTTGTTATGATTAGTGTTTATAAAAGAATGAATGAAAAGCTCGATCATAATTGAAAAAGCTAAGAGGAGATAGAATTATATGAAAAAAATTGTTTTTTTCGATATAGACGGAACCTTGCTCGATCAAGAAAAAAAGCTCCCAGCGAGTACTAAGAGGGCAATTCAATTATTAAAAGAAAATGGCGTGTTTGTAGCGATTGCAACCGGCAGAGCTCCCTTTATGTTTACAGGCCTAAAAAATGAACTGGATATTGATTCTTATGTAAGCTTTAATGGGCAGTATGTTGTGTTTGAAAACGAAGCGATTTATAAGAATCCACTAGAACAAGATGAGTTAAAAAGATTTCTTCAGGATGCTAAGGCTAATGAACATCCCTTGATATTTATGAATGAACTAACCATGAAGGCTACGACTCATTACCATCCATTTATCGAAACAAGTATGGGCAGCTTATTATTTCCGCATCCGGATGAGGATCAAACATTTTTTGCCCATAATGAAATTTATCAATCCTTACTTTTTTGTAAAGATGATGAAGAGAAGTTTTACTTTAATGATTTCGCTAAATTTGATTTTATTAGATGGCATCCTTATTCAGTCGATATCTTACCTAAGGGTGGATCAAAGGCCGAAGGAATAAAGAAAATGATTGACAGGTTAGGGTTTGACTTGAAGGATGTTTATGCATTTGGAGATGGTTTAAATGATTTAGAAATGCTTAAAGCTGTTGGCACCGGTGTTGCAATGGGGAACGGGGTTCCCGAGGCTAAGGAAATAGCTAATTTCGTTACTACCGATGTATCGGAGGATGGGATCTGGAACGGATTGAAGGAGTTAAAGCTCATATAAATAGTAAAAAAGCGCAAGTGCGGGAACACTTGCGTTTTTTTATCTTTCAATGGCTATGGCACCCTCAATAGGTTTAAATGGATCTTGTTTATTTATATGGTCATAAAACATGATTCCATTTAAATGGTCGATTTCATGTTGGAAGCAAATCGCAGGGAGACCTTTTAAGCGGAGCTTTACTTCTTCGCCTTCTAGTGTGATTCCTTTAACTGTAATCCGAGCAAATCTTCCGACGTAGCCTGGAATGTCATCATCGACTGAAAGACACCCTTCACCAGAAACCAAATAAGCTTTTTCGACTGAATGACTGACGATTTTGGGATTGTACAAAGCATAGCTATATAGGTTTCCTTTGTCATCATGAAGGTGAATAGCAATCATGCGCTTAGAAACATTTATTTGTGGGGCAGCTAACCCGATTCCAGGTCGTAATCCATATTGTGATGAAACCTCAGGATTTTGACTATTCTTTACATATTCTAAAAGGCTTTCAAGTATTTTTCTATCTTCCTCTGATGGCGGCATTGCTACATCCACTGCTGTCTTTCTTAGTGTAGGATGGCCGTCTCGTATGATATCATCCATCATTAACATGATTGATTCACTCCTGTATATAAACTAAAGATATTGATATTCATTAGTCTATCAGACTATTCCAGAAAAGTTAATCTTAAGGATTAACAATTCTTCACCATATTTTAAGGTAATTTACAGAAGATATTGTCAAAAATATGGAGTATAGATATAGTAGGAATTGTAATCAGTAAGGGGGTGCGACTTGTCTATTATTAGATTTACTTCAATAATCTTTCTTGTAGTCACGAGTGTTATCCTATTAACCAGCTGCATGAGCAAGGAGTCTTCAGCTGAAGAGCTCTATACTGTGTTAGAAAAAGTCGTAGAAGCAGAGAAGGAATTTGAAGGCCAGCAAGGACCGTTAGTTGAGTTGGAAGAGGAAGAAAAGGAAATTTACAACGAAATCATGACTGTTGGGATGAAGGCGCATGAAAAGATTGCTGTGCTTTCTGATGAAGCTCTTTCTAATATTGAAAAAAGGGAAAACCATTTACAAATTGAAATTGACAGTATAAATGCGTCCAAAACACAATTTAAGAAAGCAGAAGAAATAATAAAAAAAATAAAAGATCCTGATCAAAAGAAAAAAGCAGAAGAATTATCTGAATTAATGATGGAAAGATACCAGCTGCATACGATCCTTTCAAAGGAATACTCCAAAGCGCTAAAGAGCGATAAAGAACTATATCTGATGCTTAAAGAGTCCGATATCTCCTATGACAAGCTTGAAGCACATGTTTCTGATTTAAATAATGCCTATCAAAAGGTATTAGAAGCAAATGAAGAATTCAATGATTTAACAGCAGAATATAATAAGAAAAAACTTGAATACTATAAACTAGCAGGTCTTAATCTTGAAAAAGAAAAGTGAGAAATTGGATGATAGTGCCGATTTCTTTTTTTTTTATGGAAAAAATGAAAATATATTAATATAACAGGAATGATGATAGAGTGGTACAGAACTTTTGTTTAATCGCAAATTAATAATATTTACGTGTTGTAAAATAATGAAACATAGTATTTGACGAGCGAATTTAGATGATGTAAACTCAATATGGACTTAAATATTGTACTATTAATTTTTTGAAAAGTTATAGTACAGAACAACAGATAACGAATGTAATGTAATTGTAAATGTTGTTTAAGATTTTTGGGTAATCTAATATGAGTGAATTTATTTTTTCCATTATTGTAATGAAGAAAGGAAGATGTGAAGAATGGCATCTAAAACTCAAAATGCTCAGCTTGATGCTAAAAAGGTACTCAACGCTGTAGAAGATCAATTTACAACGCTTCAAATTTTAAATGAAGAAGGCGAAGTTGTTAATGAAGCAGCAATGCCTGAATTAAGTGATGAACAGCTTCAAGAATTAATGCGCCGTATGGTTTATACGCGTATCCTTGATCAGCGTTCAATTTCTTTAAATCGTCAAGGTCGACTTGGATTCTATGCACCAACTGCAGGGCAGGAAGCATCACAATTAGCTTCTCAATTCGCTCTTGAAAAAGAAGATTTTATCTTACCAGGCTATCGCGATGTTCCACCAATTGTATGGCATGGTCTTCCATTATATCAAGCATTTTTATGGTCCAGAGGTCATTTAGCAGGCGGACAAATACCTGATGGAGTAAATGTTGCGATTCCTCAGATTATCATTGGTGCGCAGTACGTTCAAACTGCAGGTGTAGCTTTAGGAATGAAAAAACGTGGAGTTAAAGCTGTTGCTCTTACATACACAGGTGATGGCGGAACATCTCAAGGTGATTTCTATGAAGGAATGAACTTTGCAGGAGCATACAAGGCACCGGCAATCTTTATTGCTCAAAACAACCGTTTTGCGATCTCAACTCCTGTTGAAAAACAAACGGCTGCAAAAACACTTGCTCAAAAAGCTGTTGCTGCAGGTATTCCAGGTATCCAAGTAGACGGCATGGATCCATTAGCAGTGTATGCTGCAGTTCGTGATGCACGTGAGCGTGCGATCAACGGAGAAGGCCCTACATTTATTGAAACTTTAACATACCGTTATGGTCCACATACAATGGCTGGTGATGATCCAACACGTTATCGTACTGCAGAATTAGATAATGAATGGGAAAAGAAAGACCCACTAGTTCGTTTCCGTAAATTCCTTGAAAAGAAAGGTCTATGGAATGAGGAAAGAGAAAACGAAGTAATTGAGCAGGCGAAGGAAGAAATTAAAGAAGCTCTTAAACAAGCAGATGCTGCGCCTAAGCAAACGGTAACGGATCTAATGAACATCACCTATACCGACATGCCAGATAGCTTAAAAGAACAGTATGAAATTTATTCAGCAAAGGAGTCGAAGTAAGTCATGGCTCAAATGACAATGATTCAAGCAATTACAGATGCGATGCGTGTGGAATTAAAAAATGATCCGAACGTCTTAGTTTTTGGTGAAGATGTTGGTGTAAACGGCGGTGTTTTCCGTGCAACCGAAGGATTACAAAGTGAATTTGGCGAGGATCGTGTATTTGATACACCTTTAGCTGAATCTGGAATCGGCGGTTTAGCTGTTGGTCTTGCATTACAAGGCTTCCGTCCAGTACCAGAAATTCAATTCTTTGGATTTGTTTATGAAGTAATGGATTCCATTTCTGGACAAGCTGCTCGCCTTCGATTCCGTACAGGCGGCAAATTCAGTGCTCCAATCACATTCCGTTCACCATTTGGCGGCGGCGTACATACACCAGATATGCACGCAGATAGCCTAGAAGGCTTAATGGCACAACAGCCTGGATTAAAAGTGGTTATTCCATCAACACCATATGATGCGAAAGGTCTTCTTATCTCAGCAATTCGTGATAATGATCCAGTTATTTTCCTTGAGCATATGAAATTATATCGTTCATTCCGTCAAGAAGTTCCTGAAGGTGAATATACCATTCCACTAGGAAAAGCTGAAGTGAAACGTGAAGGTACGGATCTTTCAATTATTACTTATGGTGCAATGGTACATGAATCATTAAAAGCTGCAGAAGAGCTAGAGAAGGAAGGTTTCTCGGCAGAAGTAATCGATTTACGTACAGTAAGCCCGCTCGATATCGAAACAATTATTGCGTCGGTTGAAAAAACAGGCCGTGCCATTGTTGTCCAAGAAGCTCAAAAGCAAGCTGGGATTGCAGCAAATGTTGTAGCTGAAATTAACGATCGTGCGATTTTAAGCTTAGAAGCACCTGTTTTACGTGTAGCAGCACCTGATACAATTTATCCATTCCCACAAGCTGAAGCAGTGTGGCTTCCAAATTATAAAGATGTAATTGAAACAGCAAAAAAAGTTTTAACATTCTAATATAAGTTGGGGAATAGTAAAACTGTTTCCCGCTTATTTCTTTAATTGATCGGCAGAAATTTATGCGAAAAATAGGAGGATGAATCCCAAGTGAGCGCAACCGCAACCACATTCCAATTTAAAATGCCTGACATTGGTGAAGGTATACATGAAGGCGAGATTGTTAAATGGTTCATAAAGCCAGGTGATAAAGTCCAAGAAGATGATGTACTTTGCGAAATTCAAAATGATAAAGCAGTAGTAGAGATTCCTTCACCTGTTGAAGGTACTGTACTTGAAGTTTTAGTAGCTGAAGGAACAGTTGCGACAGTTGGACAGGTATTAGTAACATTTGATGCTCCTGGTTACGAAAACCTTCAATTCAAAGGTGACGACCATGCTGAAGAAGCACCGAAACAAGAAGCAGCAGCACCTGCACCTGCTACTGCATCAGCACCGGAGGGACAGACAACTCCACCGGCAGCTCCACCCGCATATGGGATCGGAGTAACACACCCACAAGGGCAAGGACAAGTTGAGGTAGACCCTAACCGCAAAATCATTGCTATGCCTTCTGTTCGTAAATATGCTCGTGATAAAGGTGTAGAAATTACACAAGTACCTGGATCAGGGAAAAATGGCCGTATTGTGAAAAGTGATATTGACGCATTCTTAAGCGGCGGTGTTGCTGTTCAGGCACCACAAGCACAAGCAGCACCAGCACAAGCAGCTGCGGTGGCAGAGGAAGCACCTAAAGCTGCTCCGATTCCACAAGGCGAATATCCTGAAACTCGTGAGAAAATGAGCGGAATTCGAAAAGCAATCGCGAAAGCAATGGTAAATTCAAAACATACTGCACCACACGTAACTCTTATGGATGAAATCGATGTAACAAAACTTGTTACACATCGTAAAAAATTCAAAGAAGTTGCTGCGGCTAAAGGTATCAAGTTAACATTCTTACCATACATCGTAAAAGCCTTAACTAGTGCGCTACGCGAATTCCCTGCGTTAAATACATCACTTGATGACGCAACTAGTGAAATTATCCATAAGCATTATTATAATATTGGAATTGCTGCCGATACTGAAAAAGGTTTATTAGTGCCTGTTGTTAAAGATGCAGACCGTAAATCAGTATTCTCAATTTCAAATGAAATCAATGAACTAGCTGGAAAAGCACGTGATGGTAAACTTGCCCCTAACGAAATGAAGGGTGCTTCTTGTACTATTTCCAATATTGGTTCTGCTGGAGGTCAATGGTTTACTCCAGTCATTAACCATCCTGAAGTAGCAATCCTTGGAGTTGGCCGTATTGCAGAAAAGCCAATCGTACGTGATGGTGAAATTGTGGCTGCACCAGTATTAGCATTGTCACTAAGCTTTGACCACAGAATGATTGATGGAGCAACTGCTCAAAATGCATTAAATCACATTAAGAGATTATTGAACGATCCAGAACTATTGTTAATGGAGGCGTAACAAATGGTAGTAGGAGATTTTGCAATTGATACTGATACTATAGTCATAGGTGCTGGTCCTGGCGGATATGTAGCTGCAATTCGTGCAGCGCAGCTAGGTCAAAAGGTGACAATAGTAGAAAAAGAATATATTGGCGGGGTTTGTTTAAACGTAGGTTGTATTCCTTCAAAAGCAGTAATTGCTGCTGGACACCGTTACGAAGTAGCGAAGCACTCTGATTCATTCGGAATTAAAGCTGAAAATGTATCGGTTGATTTTTCAAAGGTTCAGGAATGGAAAGCTGGAATCGTGAAAAAGTTAACTGGCGGTGTAGAGGGTTTATTAAAAGGTAATAAGGTAGAAATCGTTCGTGGTGAAGCATATTTTGTGGACGGAAATTCATTACGAGTAATTGGTGAGAATTCTGCACAAACGTACAACTTTAAAAATGCGATTATTGCATCAGGTTCTCGTCCAATCGAACTGCCAACTTTTAAATACTCAAAACGTATCCTTAACTCAACTGGTGCCCTTAATTTACAGGAACTACCTGAAAAGATCGTTGTTATTGGCGGCGGTGTTATCGGAATTGAACTTGGCGGGGCTTATGCAAACTTTGGTACTCAAGTTACAATTTTAGAAGGTGCCGATGAGATATTAGGTCTTGGTGTATTTGAGAAGCAAATGGCTGCTCTTGTTAAAAAGACCATGAAGAAAAAAGGTGCTGAATTCTATACAAAAGCTATGGCTAAAGGTGTAGAAGAAACGGAAAATGGTGTAGTTGTAACATTTGAAGTTAAAGGCGAAGAAAAGAAAATTGAAGCTGATTATGTATTTGTAATGGTTGGCCGCCGGCCAAATACTGATGAAATGGGTCTGGAGCAAGTTGGGGTAAAACTTACCGACCGTGGCTTAATCGAGATTGACAATCAGTGCCGGACAAGTGTATCAAACATTTATGCCATTGGTGATGTTGTAGCAGGTCCACAATTGGCACATAAGGCTTCTTACGAAGGAAAGATTGCAGCAGAAGCGATTGCTGGACATAATTCTGTAATTGACTACCTTGGTATACCTGCTGTTGTATTCTCCGATCCTGAACTAGCCAGCGTAGGATATACAGAAGCGCAAGCAAAAGAAGAAGGAATCAATGTTACTTCAGCGAAATTCCCATTTGCTGCAAATGGCCGTGCACTATCACTAGACAGTGCAGATGGTTTTGTTAAATTGGTTTCACGTAAAGAGGATGGTGTTCTAATCGGTGCACAAATCGCCGGTGCAAGTGCATCTGATATGATTGCTGAACTAGGGTTAGCAATTGAAGCAGGAATGACGGTGGAAGATTTAGCATTGACCATACATGCTCATCCAACATTAGGTGAAATTACAATGGAAGCTGCTGAGGTTGCACTTGGCACACCAATTCATGTATTAAAATAAAACATAAAGTAAAGTCCTTTCCGAGAGTATAATGGAAAGGACTTTCTTATTTTCAATCGAATGATAAATCATTTCTTCTTGCATATATATAAAACACTACAATCTTTATTCTAAAAAAAGATGCGAGTGGTGATAAATATGCGAATTTATGTTGTAGTGATCTTACAATTAATAATATGGAGTACTTTTACTTTGATTGAATGGATGTCTCGGCATGATCAACTATTATACAAGGTAATTATGTTCTTTGTGTTTTTTTATCTAGCCTTTGTCCTCTGTAATAGATTTACCCAATCAACTGCCAAAACACTTTTCATTACAACCTTAAGTCTAATGATCTATACATCCATACATTATACACTTGCTCTTTTTACACATTAAAAAACTCCCGGTATGGGAGTCGGCCATAATTATTTCCTTGGATAAAAGTACATGATTCGCTCGTTAAAAAGGTGCAGTTCTCCCTGTAATTTCTTCGCAAGGAATTTACAAAACTCATTTGCTTTGCCTTTATCACCGAACGTAGATTGTTCTGGAAGAGTAACTTGTATGTATGTTTGAATTCTATCAGTACCATCTTCTTCACGAATGCTTTCCTGATCCACACCAATTAAGATTGCATAATAACGCTCATTCGTAGATTGTAAATAAAACCATCTTCCTTTTCCTTCATCTTTCTCCTTGATTACGTAAGGAAAAGCTGAGTCACCATATTCCCAATCCACTTGGTTTCCTGTTTTAGCCGTAATATCTGTATAATAATTTAAGATTTCTTTTACCTCTTCTACAGTAATTGTCTGCTTACTAGATGAAGGCACAAGTTTAATATAAGCGTTTTCAGCCATCTCCATCCCCCTATGTCCCATTTGATATCTTCTTTATTCTAGCATTGTAAAAACCGTGGTGACAACTTATAGATACAAAAAAGTAAAAGACCTAATTTTAGGTCTTTTTTTGTATAAAAATATTTAAATGTGACATACAATTTAGGCTTGAAAATTTAAATGTGTTATATTATTATTGAATTAACCACAATAAAGCGTTTCCAATGCATTGAATATTTTAAAATGAAAAGGGGATTGAAAAAAATGGGTACAATCGTATGTCAGGCTTGCGACTCAACTATTGATCATTTCGAAGACGAAAAAGTAACAGTTCTCTATTCTAGATGTAATTGTTGTGATGATCACCACCATTCAGAAGAAGAACGATAAAATTCCTAATTAAAATAGAAACAGGATTCCTCAGCGGAATCCTGTATTTTTATTTTATTGCTTTATATTCTTTTATCACACGAATGGTTTTTATTTCATCATCCTCAGGTCCTTGAACGGGTAATCCCGCTTCAAGGTTTTCTCGTATATAGTGAAGATTCTCTTTCGTAATGATCTCTCCTGGGATAAAGATAGGTATTCCTGGCGGATACACCATAATAAACTCGGCGATGATTCTACCCTCTGATTCCTCAAAAGGAATTACTTCTGTATCTGCATAAAATGCGTCACGTGGAGTTAACGCTAAGATTGGAATATCAGGAAGCAGGACCTGAATAGGTTCTAACTTTTCTTTACGGAGTTCTCTTTCCTCTGCCAGTTCTTTTAAGGCATTGACTAAAATATCCCCTTCATTTTCGGTATCGCCAAGTGTGATGATACAAAGTATGTTGTAAAGGTCAGACATTTCTACTTCAATATTATGCTTTTCTCTTAACCACTTTTCTACCTCATAACCTGTTAAACCTAATTCTTTAACTGAAATAATCAATTTGGTTGGATCATAATCAAATGTTGCCTTAGAACCTAATATTTCTTCTCCAATACAAACCAAATGATCAATTTCATTAATTCTTTTACGAATAGATTGAGCTAAGCTGATGGTCTTGTCAATCAACTCTTTTCCTCTGGTAGCTAACTGCTTTCTCGCAACATCAAGTGAAGCAAGTAATAAATAGGATGTTGATGTGGTAGTAAGCATGCTAAGGATCGATTGAACGTGTTTTGCAGATACTAGACCTTCTTTTACATTTAAAATTGAGCTTTGCGTCATTGACCCGCCTAGTTTGTGGACACTCGTTGCTGCCATATCAGCACCTGCCTGCATGGCTGATAGAGGCAATTCATCATGAAAATGAATATGCACCCCATGTGCTTCATCAACAAGGACAGGAACGTTATGTGAGTGTGCAATTTCAACAATTTTCTTTAAATCTGCAGATATCCCAAAATAAGTTGGATTAATGACTAGAACAGCTTTTGCATCCGGATGTTGTTTAAGTGCTTTTTCAACGGATTCGGTTGTAATACCATGTGATATACCTAAATCTTCATCAATTTCCGGGTGAATGAACACAGGAATTGCACCAGAGAAGACAATAGCTGACATAACAGATTTATGAACGTTTCTTGGTACAATGATCTTATCTTCTGGTCCACAAACAGCCATTATCATAGCAATAATAGCTCCGCTTGTTCCTTGAACTGAAAAAAAAGTTCTGTCTGCTCCGAAAGCCTCAGCAGCCAAATCTTGTGCTTGTTTTATCATACCTTTTGGCTGATGAAGATCGTCTAGTGGACCGATGTTAATTAAGTCTATTGACAAAGCGTTATCACCGATGAATTCCCTAAAATCAGGGTCAATTCCTACACCTTTTTTATGACCAGGGATATGAAATTGGATTGGATTTGTTTTTGCATGTTCTAATAAACCGCTAAATAACGGTGTCTGGTTTTGAGACAATTTATTTCCACACCTCTTTATATACAAAATGCTTTTATTTTAATACAAAACAAATGAATTATAGCACTAATATAAATGCTTGCAAAGATATTTATATTTTAGGCTGTGTTAAAGGATACTTTTTGATTTTTGGAACCTGTTGATTGGAGTGGAGGGGCGCTTGACTCCTGCGGGATGAACGAGCTGAGTGAGACCCCGCAGGTCGGAACGACCGAGGAGGCTCACGGGCGAGCCCGCGGATAGCATAGCGCCCTGGAGCGCAAATCAACAGCCTAGTCTAACACAGCCAAATTTAAAGTAAATCAGTTTTTGCAGTGTTACGTTAGTTTCTCAATAAAACAGGAAAATTAACCTTTGGAAGCGAAATATGAGTATAACAATAATTAGGAGGGATTACATTGAATTGGAATACTCGTATTACAGAAATACTTAATATTAAATATCCAATCATACAGGGAGGATTAGCTCATCTTGCTTATTCTGAATTGGCTGGTGCTGTTTCCAATGCCGGAGGACTGGGTCAAATAACAGCAATGTCACTAGATAATCCTGATCAACTTCGTGCTGAAATAAGAAAAGTCAGGGAGATAACTAATAAGCCATTCGGAGTAAATTACGCAATAGGCCAACATAATAGACCATTTGAGGAAATGCTTCAAGTAGCTATTGAAGAGGATGTGCCAGTTGTATCAATGACAGGAGGAAACCCTGCACCTATATTCAAACAGCTTGAAGGAACGTCTATTAAAAAGTTAGTTCTTGTAGCGGCTAGAAGGCAGGCGGAAAAGGCCGAAGAACTAGGAGCAGATGCTGTAATGGTGGTCGGTCAAGAGGGCGGCGGCCATCTTGGAAGAGATGATATTGGAACAATGGTATTAATTCCTCAAGTGGTTGATGCTGTATCCATTCCTGTAATTGCCTCTGGGGGAATTGGAGATGGCAGAGGATTAATGGCAGCGCTCAGCCTAGGTGCAGAAGGAATCGAAATGGGAACAAGATTTATCGCTACGAAGGAATGTGTTCATGCAACAGAACTTTACAAAAAAAGACTAGTTGAGGGTTCAGAAACTAATACTGTTGTTATCAAGCGTACTCTTGGAGCACCGGCTCGTGCCATTTCAAATAAGTGGACTGATAAAATAATAGCCATTGAGAAAGAAAATGGCACTTACGATCAATTAAAGGATTATATAAGCGGGCTGGCAAATAAGCGTTATATATACGATGGGGCAGAAGATGAGGGTTTTGCCTGGGCGGGTCAGGTTATGGGGCTCATCAAAGATATTCCAACAGTTGCAGAATTATTTAACCGAATGATTACGGATGCAGAACAAATTCGTGGAAAATGGGCAAAATAAAGGTATGATATACATATATTTTATGTAAGCAGGTGAAGACTTGGAATACCAATACCCTATTGATTACCATTGGACTACAGATGAAATCGTTGATGTCATTAAGTTCTATGAAGCCGTCGAAAGAGCCTATGAACAAGGGATTGATCGTGAAGAACTAATGAATAGTTACCGGAGGTTTAAAGAAATTGTACCAAGTAAATCGGAGGAAAAAACACTTTGCAGTGAATTTGAAGAAATGAGTGGTTATTCTTCCTATCGTACAATAAAAAGAGCTAAAGATGCCTCTCAAGGCGAAAGAATTTTGATGAAATAATGAAAAAAACTCCGAACTAGGTCCGGAGTTTTTTTATTTAATATTAAGAGCAATTTTATATAAAGGTGCCACTTTATTAAAAACATAATCCACAGTGTTTAGGAAGTCTTCTTCGCCCCATTTGAGTATGTCTTCCCGTTTAATCTCATATCCGCATAGTATTTCTGCCTTTTTCACCTGTTCGAGCCTTTCAAACATGCTTCTTAAGTCTTCCTTTGATAAAGTTCCATGCGGTATTGAATTTGTTTTTGTATGATCTAAGGACCAAACAAAGTCCTTTGGGATCTCTTTATAAATGTTGTTTAACTTTTTAGTAAATCTTTTCGCGAAATCTTGTTTTTGTGGTGCTTCATAAATGACAGCGAACCATATGAAAACATGGGTATTCCAAAGGCCTATTTGAAAATGAGGTAGCATTTTGTATCCACGCGGGTTATTTGCAAATGCAACCCATGTGTCTTTAGGCGGATTAATGGTTCTCCTTAAATGCTTGGCTACATGGACAGATAATTCATCCCCAGTGAGTGTTGTTAACACAGGTGCAAAATACTGTCCTAAACTTTCTAGTTTTGGACGTATTCTCTCCTTTAGTGCATCCATTCTTGCCTCTAAACCATCTATCTGAAAAACATCGAAATCTTCATTAGTGAAGTTTTTAAAGTCCATAGGGTACCTCCTTAGGCAGACATTTGTCATTTATTGTAGCATACTGGGGGATATTCTTGAAACGAAGTGCTTATATAGGTTAACGCACATATTTGTTGCAACCTTACAAGGTGGCTCATATTATATTACTAAAAATAGTCTGAAAAATTAAATAACAGTTGAAAGGAGTAAGCTTACATGAAACAATTAATGAATACTTCACTGAAAAAAGTCAGCGAAAAGGAAAGAATGGCATATTTACGATTAGAAATGGATTATGAGCTGGCAACATTATTTGAAGCTCTTGAAGAAAAGAACGAAAAAAAGATGAAGGAATGTAAACAAAAGCTAGAAAAAATCCGCCAAGAGTTATTAAAACTAAAAGCTCTTTGATAATTTGTTTTCAAAGGGGATACAATTTAGAATGAACATAAAGAAAATGATAATGAAATTCTAAAACGAACTCTGTAAAGGGAAAGAGAGTTCGTTTATTGTTTTGTCCATACCATTATTTGGGTCCTTAAAAGTTGAAGACATAACTAATTTTGATTAAGCTTAGTTTATAGTACATATGAGGGAGGGAAAATATGGACTGGGAATACATTGATCAAAAAGCCAAGCAATGGATAATGGAAGCTGGGGATAAAATTAGGCATTCTTTTTCCAAAACATTAAATATCCAAACCAAATCAAATCCCAATGATTTAGTAACAAATATAGATAAAGAAATTGAACAATTTTTTATCAATAAGATTAGAAGTACCTTTGAAAATCATAGGATATTTGGCGAAGAAGGGTTTGGCGATGAAGTTAGTAATCTTGATGGAGTGGTTTGGATTATTGACCCGATTGATGGGACGATGAATTTTATCCATCAACAGCGAAATTTCGCCATTTCCTTAGGTATATATGAGAATGGTATTGGTAAGGTCGGGATTATTTATGATGTTGCACATGGTGAATTATATCATGCCATTGATGGAAAGGGAGCGTTTATGAATGACACCCAGCTGCCTCGACTAGAAGAAGTGACGGTAAAAGAATCAATCATAGCATTAAATGCAACCTGGGTAATGGAAAACCATCGGATTGACCATAACCTCCTAATCCCGCTAGTTAAAGATGCCAGAGGTACCAGGTCATATGGAACTGCCGCACTGGAAATGGTATTTGTGGCAACAGGAAGAGTTGATGCATATATTTCAATGAGACTTTCACCTTGGGATGTTGCTGCGGGTGCTGTTATTATCAATGAACTAGGTGGAAGGGTAACCAACCTAAGAGGGAAAAAACTTGATTTCCTTTCAAAAGATTCACTGCTCGTCGCAAAACCAGGACTACACCAAGCTATAATAAATGAATATCTCAAAGAAGGTAATTGGTAAAAAAAAGAAGCCTGAAATGGCTTCTTTTTAGATTTGTCCGTTAGCTCTATATTTGGCCTTTGTTTTAAAACCGAACCCCATTATTAGTATCAGTGCAAGGATACTGCCAATTACACCCAATAAACTTTTTTCACCAATGGCAACGCCTATGCCCATAATACTCATGGCTGCAAGTATGGCATAAACCACAAATATCCATTTAATATGCTTCATTTTCTCCTATGTCCCCTTTGTAAAATAAATACATACCTATATTCTACATAAAATGCTTTTAGCTTTCCACCATTAATGTGGTATAATACTTTAGTTGTATATGGGAAACTATAAATAGCTTAAATTTTTTGAAATAGAGGCAGGAGTGAATTACTTGAAAATTAGAGAAGATATTCGCAATATAGCAATTATCGCACACGTTGACCACGGGAAAACAACCTTGGTTGATCAATTATTAAAGCAGTCAGGAACATTTCGATCAAATGAGCACGTTGAGGAACGCGCAATGGACTCAAATGATATTGAGAGAGAACGTGGAATAACGATTCTCGCTAAAAATACAGCTATCCAATATAAAGATACACGTATCAATATCTTGGATACACCAGGACATGCTGATTTTGGCGGCGAAGTTGAACGTATCATGAAAATGGTTGATGGTGTTCTCCTTGTTGTTGATGCCTATGAAGGAACCATGCCGCAAACTCGTTTCGTACTAAAAAAAGCATTAGAACAAAATTTAACACCAATCGTTGTCGTTAATAAAATTGACCGTGATTTTGCACGTCCGCTAGAAGTAATCGATGAAGTTATTGATTTGTTTATCGAACTAGATGCAAACGAAGATCAGCTTGAGTTCCCAGTAATCTTTGCTTCTGCAATCAATGGAACTGCCAGCACTGACCCTGAAAAACAGGATGAAAATATGCAATGTTTATATGACTCCATTGTTGAACACATTCCTGCACCAATTGATAATCGTGAAGAACCGCTGCAATTCCAAGTTGCACTTCTTGACTACAATGATTATGTAGGAAGAATCGGAATTGGCCGTGTTTTCCGCGGCACAATGAAGGTTGGACAACAAGTTGCATTAATGAAGATTGATGGTTCTGTAAAACAATTCCGTGTTACCAAAATCTTTGGTTTCTTTGGGTTAAAGCGCCAAGAAATTCAAGAAGCAGTAGCAGGAGACTTGATTGCTGTTTCTGGGATGGAAGATATCAATGTGGGCGAAACTGTTTGTCCGATTGAGCACCAAGAAGCATTACCAATTCTAAGAATAGATGAACCAACATTACAAATGACGTTTGTCGTAAATAACAGCCCGTTTGCAGGCCGAGAGGGTAAATACCTAACTTCTAGAAAGATTGAAGAAAGATTGCTCGCTCAACTCCAAACTGATGTAAGTTTACGTGTTGAAAATACAGATTCTCCGGATGCATGGATTGTTTCAGGTCGTGGTGAGCTGCATTTATCGATCTTAATTGAAAACATGCGACGTGAAGGATATGAGCTCCAAGTTTCTAAACCTGAGGTTATTGTAAGAGAAATAGATGGTGTTCGTTGTGAGCCAATTGAAAGAGTTCAAATTGATGTACCTGAAGAGCATACAGGTTCCGTAATGGAATCCATTGGTGCCCGTAAAGGTGAAATGATTGATATGATTAATAATGGATCCGGTCAAGTCCGCTTAATTTTTAATGTTCCAGCACGAGGTTTAATTGGTTATACAACTGAGTTTTTAACGATGACCCGTGGATATGGAATTATCAATCACACATTTGACAGCTACCAGCCAATGGTTCAAGGACAAGTTGGCGGAAGACGCCAAGGCGTTCTAGTGTCTATGGAATCAGGTAAAGCTTCGACTTATGGCATCATGCAAGTAGAGGATCGCGGGACAATCTTTGTTGAACCTGGAACAGAAATCTATGAAGGTATGATTGTTGGAGAACACACACGTGAAAATGACCTTACTGTTAATATTACAAAGGTGAAACAAGCAACGAATATTCGTTCTGCTAATAAGGATCAAACATCGGTCATTAAAAAGCCGAGAATTATGACTCTTGAAGAAGCATTAGAATACCTAAACGAAGATGAATACTGTGAGGTTACTCCTGAATCTATTCGTTTGCGTAAGAAGATTCTTGATAAGAATGAACGTGAAAAAATGGCGAAAAAGAAAAAATACGCAGAATTAAGTTAAGTTCTCTTCGGGGGAGGTAATAAATGTGAATATAGCGGATAGGCTTTCTTTTTTTCCAGCCCTCTATAATGTAACCGAACATCCAAAAATGGGAATGTGGCTGCTTTATTTTACCATTGTCGCACTGTCCATTCTGGTATATAAACTGGGCTTTGCTCAGAAGCTTCCATTAGGAAAATCAATTGTAATTTATATTTTCTTAGCCGCTGGATGTACGATTCTGACTGCGCTGGGGATATTCTTGCCGATAACAGAGGGGCTGGTTGTGGCAGCTTTAATCCTAATCATATACAAAATTCGCTTGCGCCAGTCAAAAAAACAGCAAGTTGAGGCAAAGTAACGGGGGATATTTACATGAGATCGATACAGGATGCACTCTACAATTGGTTATCGATAAAGGTTGTTTGTGACGCTCGTCCTCTGGATACTGCAGCAAGAGAAACATTAGACCTTTTTGATGATATAATAAAGAATGAGCAACATTTAACAAACATAGAAGTCACAACAGATGAAGTGATGTATTATGTTTCCTTTACTCATGAGGGTGAATCGAAGAAGACGCGATTCCCTCGTGATCTGATTGAGGTAATGCTTAAGCAAATTAACCAAGAGCCGGATAAATATTGTAACTTTCCATTTGAAGATGAATAAAAAAAACAAGCCAATTCCGTAATGGAATTGGCTTGTTTTTTTTACCAATCGTCCTTTTCAGACTGTGCACGATAAAATCTGAAGTTGCCTGTATCAATTCTAGCTTTTGTTTTATCGGAAATCCTGCTGCTGCAGTCTTCGCACATATATGTATGGATAGGACGATTACGAAGACGTTTGGCGATAAAAGACTCATCTTCGATCGATTCAATTTTGTCGCAGATTACACATTTTACTCTCATAAAGCACCTCAGGTCCATTCTAGTCTTACTTTTCTTATACATAGTATATCACGCAAGTAGGATGACAAGTAAATCTATTGTGATTAAGTTGCTGAAAAAAACAGATAATAGTACTATGAGAATGTCTGTTTTTTTGTCTTAGTATTTAGGAAATGAATGAAGGGGTTGTAAGTATGCCAAATCAAGTAGAACCAAGGCTCATAAGTCCATTATATGATGAGCTGCAGAAAGAAAGGTTTGTAACGTTAGCTACAGTAGATCATGAAACAGGTGGTCCAAATGTCAGCGCGATCTCTTGGATTTTAGCAAAGGACGAAGAAACAATCTATTTTGCTGTAGATAATAAATCTAGAATTATTCAAAACATCACACAAAATAATAAAGTTGTCATTAATTTAATTGCTAATGAATCTACATATTCCATACAAGGTGAAGCATTATTGAAGGAAGAGCGGCTGCAGGACATTCCTTTAAAGCTGGCATTAATCGAAATTCGGATTCACGAGGTTAGGGACGTAATGTTTTATGGGTCAAAAATTGTCACAGAACCACAGTATGATAAAACATATGACAAAAATGCAGCTGCACGATTAGATAACCAGGTAATGGAAGCCATGAAAAAAGCTTAGTCGTTGACTAAGCTTTTTTTTAATGAGAAGAGGGTATACGTTTTTACTGTGCTTTTGTGCATTTTTATTTATAATGTTTGGATTCTTCTTGCTGTTTATCCTCTAAACTTTTCTTCTCGTTTTCCTCTAGCTTTTTCTTTGGTTCTTCCGGTGCATTTTTAGGATTTGGGTCTATCATATCTCCTGGGATTTCAGGCATTAGTCTGCCTGCCACGTCGGCTAGTTCTTCCATTATCCCTTGTATCGGTCTGCCTTTTTCGATATCGGCAGCAATTTCTTTGAGACGTTGATTGGTATCGGCATCAGCCACTACGATTGCACGTGCACCGTATGGGTCCTTCTTCAGACTCTCAGCAACTGAGTATTTTATAGAGCCCACTTGGGATCGTTCAATCTTTGAATTTACATCAATCCCAACAATAGCGTATCTGCCAATCACTACCGCAGTTGCATCATGAACATTAGGAATACTAGTCGCAAGTTCAACTAATCGTTTGGAAATCTCTTGACCAGTTTTCCTGTCCACATCTTCTATATAGCTGTTCTTTACGTTAACTAATGATTGCTTTTCATTATTTTGAGCATTGTTACTATTGTTGTTACAGGCTGCAAGGAAGAGTATTATACTGGTAAATATGAAAAGCTTCTTCATAACAAAATCCACCTCCAGATAGAGTTGTATAACCTTGTTCGGTAAAACAATCGAAAGTTGTTATACTCAACTTACATTTATTGTGCGGAAATCCTTCTATCTTTATTCGAACAAACATATATTTTACCAAAGTCCTATCTAGCAATAGGTTTGTAAGGAACGGATTAGCAAACCAATCAACTAGAAAAAGTGGAGGCGTCGCTTTGAGTAAAATATACGTGTTAGATACAAACGTCTTATTACAAGACCCGTATTCCATATTCTCATTCGAAGATAATGAAGTAGTCATTCCCGCAGTTGTCCTTGAAGAGGTGGACTCAAAGAAAAGGTACATGGATGAAATAGGGAGAAATGCCCGGCATGTATCCAAATTGATTGATGAATTGCGTCAAGCAGGTAAGCTTCATGAAAAAATCCCTCTTGAAAATGGTGGAACAATTAGAATCGAGCTTAATCATCGTGCTTTTCATGAATTACAAGAAATTTTTGTGGAAAAAACAAATGACAATCGAATTCTGGCCGTGGCAAAAAATTTATCAACAGAAGAGCAGCAAAAGGAAGATGGCAAGCCAGTGATCCTTGTTAGTAAAGATACATTAGTCAGGGTAAAGGCAGACGCTATTGGATTAACTGCAGAAGATTTTTTAAGTGACAGGGTGGTCGAGATTGACCATATCTACACAGGGTTTTTGGAGGTTTATTTATCTGTAGAATTACTGGGTTCGTTTTATGAAAAAGGGGAGTTACCATTAACTGAAATTGGAAAGTATTCATTTTATCCAAATCAATACTTAATCATGAAAGATGCTCTAGGAGGATCTGCATCAGCATTAGGGATGGTGGATAAAACAAGAAAAAAGGTTAAGAAGCTTGCTATTAATCAGGAACATGTATGGGGAATTCACCCCAGAAATGTACAGCAAACGATGGCAATAGAACTGCTCCTTCGTAAGGATATCCCGCTAATTACCTTAATAGGTAAAGCAGGAACAGGTAAAACCTTATTGGCATTGGCATCCGGACTCATGCAGACAGAGGATTTTAGAGAGTTTAAAAAGCTTTTAGTAGCCAGGCCGATTGTACCTGTTGGTAAGGATTTAGGGTATTTACCGGGTGAAAAGCAAGAAAAACTTAGGCCATGGATGCAGCCGATATTCGATAATCTTGAATACCTTTTTAATACTAAAAAACCTGGAGAATTAGACGCCATTCTTGCGGGAATGGGGTCGATAGAGGTAGAGGCTTTAACGTATATCAGAGGGAGAAGTCTGCCGAAACAATTTATTATCATTGATGAAGCCCAAAATTTAACAAAACATGAAGTAAAAACAATTCTGACACGTGTGGGGGAGGGCAGCAAAATTGTGTTAATGGGTGACCCTGAACAAATAGACCATCCATATCTCGATGCCTACAATAATGGTCTAACCTATGTAGTGGAACGATTTAAAGATCAGGTTATTTCCGGACATGTTAAACTCTTAAAAGGTGAGCGGTCTGGATTAGCGAGGCTGGCAGCCGATTTGCTGTAATCTAGGAAGAGTACGAATAGGATAAAAGGCTTAAACGGGTACCAAAATGGCACCCGTTGTTTATTATTTAATCGTAAATTCTCTAACATTTTTTATTGGCTTTGATAAATTAGAGCCATCACCGAAATATACATGGACAGGTCCATCGTCAGATAGAGGTTTTCCTGCATCGGAAAAACCTAATATAATATCTTTTGCCTTATCAAGCGGTATCTCGTGTTCTGTTGTTGCTGTTTTTATGGTTAAAACTGCAGCATCTTCATCAAGTTCTGCATTTTTTAAAAAAGGAAGGATAGGTATACCGAAACTGCCTGTTAATACCTTTTCTTTCTCGTATTTCTTCTCCGTTTTTAATGTTGGCGGGTAAACAGCACCCTCTATGATTTCGCGGTCCCAATGTTTAGATATTGATTTAGTATACTCCTCAAGTTCATTGGCGGCTTCAACGGTATTAGAGAAGTATGTAGTCAAATCAACCTTTCGATCATCAAATATCCAAACGGAGGGATCGAGTGTGATCGAGTACTTTACCTTCCCCGATAGTACAATTATATTTTCCATCTTTCATTCCTCCCGTTCTTTCTATTAAAGTATATCGTGAAATAGAATGAATGTCATATATGTAATATGAAGGAACAACATGCAAATCGTTATTGTTCTTGCATTTTTCTGTGGTAAAAGGTAAAATTTATAGATAAGTTGGGTTATCGCTCTGAAATGGGGGGATCAATGTTGGCGTCTGAAATGATAGTGAATCATCAGGAAAAAGCCTATGCCTTGTTACAGGCAGACGCTGAAAAAATATTAAAGCTTATTAAGGTGCAAATGGAAAATCTCACGATGCCTCAATGCCCTCTTTATGAAGAGGTATTGGATACACAAATGTTTGGTTTATCAAGAGAGATAGAATTTGCAGTTAGATTAGGCTTAATTGAAGTTAAGGATGGCAAAGCGATACTAGATAAATTAGAAAGAGAATTATCTGCGCTTCACGAAGCATCCCTTAGAAAATAGCTGAAAAACTCAAACAATGATGATGTGTTGTTTGAGTTTTTTATTAGCTATAATTTTTTTCAGAATATTCTCATTCGAAAGATTGGAGTAATGTAACTTTTCCTCAACTAATTCACTCAGTTTTCTATTATAATAGCAATATCCACTATTTTAAAAACGAGGAAGTTATAACATGTTAAAAAAAATATTGAAATCCTACGATTATTCACTAATCATTGCCATCATTCTTTTATCTTTGTTTGGTTTGGTAATGGTATATAGTGCAAGTATGGCCTCCAGTGTCCAAAGATACGGGGTTGAAAGTGATTATTTCTATCAAAAGCAAAAGCTTTATTTATTTGCATCAGGTTTTATTTTTATTTTAATCGCGCTTTTTCCTTATAAAATAATGAAAAGTACAAAATTTTTACTGCCAATGGTCGGTTTATCGATCCTAGGCCTTGTTGGACTTTTTGCATTTGGACAAGTTAGAGGGAACGCTCAAAGCTGGTATGACTTTGGATTTATTAGTATTCAGCCCGCAGAGTTTGTGAAAATCTCGCTTATTATTTATTTGTCAGCTGTTTATTCAAAGAAACAGGCGTATATTAACAAATTTAACCATGGCGTACTTCCGCCATTAGCCTACTTAGTCATTGTACTTGGCTTGATTGCCTTCCAGCCTGATTTTGGTACAGCGCTCATTATTGGTTTGATAGCTGGTACCATTATTATTTCTTCAGGTATGAACATCAAAACGATTACAAAATTAGTATTGCTTGGAATGATTCTTTTATCACCCGTTATTTTAGTTCTGCAGGATGAAATCTTTTCTGAGAAACGTTTGGAACGTTTTCAGGTATTAAATAATCCCTTCGAAGATGAACAAGATTCTGGGTTTCATCTAGCAAACTCCTATATAGCGATTGGTTCTGGGGGGGTTAATGGCTTAGGTTTAGGAAAAAGTGTTCAAAAGTTAGGGTATTTACCTGAATCACACACTGATTTTATTATGGCGGTGATTGCAGAAGAGCTGGGAGTATGGGGAGTCAGCTTTGTAATTATTACACTAACATATATTGTATTAAGGGGAATTTATCTTGGCCTTCGTTGTAAAGACCCTTTTGGAAGCTTATTGGCTATTGGGATATCGAGTATGATTGGAATTCAGTCTTTTATCAACCTTGCAGGTGTTTCGGGGGTTATGCCGTTAACAGGTGTCCCTTTACCGTTTGTGAGTTACGGAGGGTCTTCACTTTTACAATTAGCTATAGCAGCAGGTATTCTGGTGAATGTATCAATGTTTGTTAGATACGAAAATAAATATAAACATCAGCACCAAGAAAAAGAGAGCAGTCATCAAGATGGAAATGTATATCAATTTAGAACATAGCGCTGGGAAAATTGTATTTCCTTGCGCTTTTATTCAAACCATGATGAGGGGTGCAAAAATTGACAGGACAAATTAATAAAGTACTAGTTGCAAACAGAGGAGAAATTGCTATTCGGGTTTTTAGAGCTTGTACGGAATTAAATATTAAAACCGTAGCCATTTATTCAAGGGAAGATGCTGGAGCTTATCATCGTTATAAAGCGGATGAGGCCTACTTAGTTGGTGAAGGCAAGAAACCAATCGATGCCTACCTGGATATTGATGGGATCATTGAAATTGCCAAATTTAGCGGAGCAAATGCGATTCATCCAGGATATGGATTTTTATCAGAAAACATTCATTTTGCAAGGCGTTGTGAAGAAGAAGGTATTATATTTATTGGACCGACATCAAGCCATCTTGATATGTTCGGTGACAAAGTCAAGGCAAGGAAACAAGCGGAAATAGCAGGTATCCCAGTAATTCCTGGGAGTGACGGCCCTGTTCAAAACATCGAAGAAGTGCAGGAATTTACAGCCCATTATGGTTATCCGATAATTATTAAAGCGGCACTCGGCGGCGGCGGTCGTGGAATGCGGATTGTGAGAAACCATGAGGAAATAGAAGAAGCATATGACCGCGCCAAATCGGAAGCCAAAGCAGCTTTTGGAAGTGACGAAGTATACCTCGAAAAATTAATTGAGAGACCAAAACATATAGAGGTACAAATATTTGGAGATAAAAAGGGGAACATTGTCCATTTGTATGATCGCGATTGTTCGGTACAGCGCCGTCATCAAAAGGTTGTAGAAGTTGCCCCAAGTGTATCCATTTCTGATGCATTACGTGAGAAAATATGTACTGCAGCTGTAAAGTTAATGAAAAATGTAGCTTACTTAAATGCAGGGACAGTTGAATTCCTTGTTTCGGGCCAGGATTTTTATTTCATAGAGGTAAATCCAAGAATTCAGGTTGAACATACTGTAACGGAAATGGTAACAGGTATTGATATAGTACATACGCAAATCTTAGTGGCGGAAGGTCAGGAGTTACATAGTCCAATTGTCGGAATCCCACCGCAAGAAGAGATTAAGATTAATGGTTTTGCTATCCAATCGCGTGTTACAACAGAAGATCCGCTTAATAATTTTATGCCTGACACCGGGAAAATTGTTGTCTATCGCTCTGGAGGAGGCTTTGGCGTCCGTCTTGATGCCGGGAATGGGTTTCAAGGTGCTGTAATCACACCTTATTATGATTCGTTACTTGTGAAGCTTTCTACATGGGCATTAACCTTTGAACAAGCGGCATCAAAAATGGTCCGGAATCTTAGAGAGTTTAGAATTCGCGGAATAAAAACCAATATTCCTTTTCTAGAGAATGTTGT
The DNA here is from genome assembly GCF_046591715.1 of Neobacillus niacini. Lineage (GTDB taxonomy): Bacteria > Bacillota > Bacilli > Bacillales > Cytobacillaceae > Neobacillus > Neobacillus niacini_L. Next base: position 400,257 of record NZ_JAWVNQ010000001.1, read on the forward strand.
AAGACATGAGAAATTTAGAAGAGGGGAATATGATACCTCTTTTATAGATTCAACTCCGGAGTTATTTGTTTTTCCTGTAAGTAAGGACCGCGGAACCAAAATGCTTACCTATATTGGGACCGTGACGGTTAATGGTTTCCCAGGTGTGGAAAAGAAGAAAAGACCTGTCTTCTCGAAACCGCGAGTGCCTAAACTAAGCTATGATTTTCCTTATCAGGACGGAACGAAACAAATTCTCGATCAAAATGGTGCAGAAGGGCTCGTTAGCTGGATAAAGAGTCAGAATAAAGTCCTATTAACGGATACCACCTTTAGAGACGCCCACCAATCGTTATTAGCTACAAGAGTAAGAACAACCGATTTTTTGCATATAGCTGAACCAACAGCAAAGCTAATGCCTAACTTGTTTTCACTTGAGATGTGGGGGGGAGCAACTTTTGATGTGGCCTACCGCTTCTTAAAAGAAGATCCATGGGAAAGATTGCGCAGCCTTCGCGAAAAAATTCCGAATGTTCTGTTTCAAATGTTGATTCGCGGTTCTAATGCTGTGGGTTATAAAAATTATCCTGATAATCTTATCCGTGAATTTGTTAGAAAGTCTGCTGAAGAAGGAATTGACGTATTCAGAGTTTTTGACAGCCTAAACTGGGTACCGGGAATGGAAGTTGCCATAGAAGCTGTACGGGACAGCGGGAAAATTGCCGAAGCAGCAATTTGTTATACAGGTGATATCCTAGACCCAGCAAGAGTAAAATATAACCTCAATTATTATAAGTCTCTAGCAAAAGAACTAGAAAATCGAGGGGCACATATTTTGGGTATTAAGGATATGGCTGGCTTACTAAAACCCGAAGCAGCGTATCAGCTTATATCTGAATTAAAAGCGACTGTCGATATTCCGATTCACCTTCATACACATGATACAAGCGGAAATGGTATCTTCACCTATGCTCGTGCAATTGACGGCGGTGTAGACATTGTGGATACAGCACTTAGTTCGATGGCAGGGCTGACTTCACAGCCGAGTGCGAATTCTCTTTATTACGCATTAGAAGGTAAAGATAGGAAACCGAATGTCAATATTAATGCATTAGAGCAGCTTTCCTATTATTGGGAAGATGTTAGAAAGTATTATCACGATTTTGAAAGTGGAATGGTGGCGCCGCATTCAGAAGTTTACCAGCATGAGATGCCAGGAGGTCAATATAGTAATCTCCAACAGCAGGCTAAGGGTGTGGGGCTTGGTGATCAGTGGGATGAAGTCAAAGAAATGTATACAAGAGTCAACCATATGTTTGGGGATATCGTAAAAGTTACCCCATCCTCTAAAGTTGTAGGGGATATGGCACTTTTTATGGTTCAAAATAATTTATCAGAAGCAGATGTTCTAAATCAAGGGGACTCCATCGATTTCCCAGATTCAGTAGTTGAATTATTTCAGGGCTATCTTGGCCAGCCGCATTTAGGATTCCCTGAAAAACTGCAAAGCGTAATATTAAAAGGGAAAAAGCCGGTGGAGGTACGTCCTGGGGAGTTACTCCCTGAGGTGGACTTTTCAGAATTAAAGAAAGAGTTAAGTGTAGATGCAGGACGAAATCTATCGGACCTTGATTTAATTTCGTATGCTCTTTATCCAAAAGTCTTTAAAGAGTATTTAAAAACGGTTGATCTTTATGGAAATATATCATTCTTAGATACACCTACTTTCCTTTATGGTCTCAGACTAGGGGAAGAAATAGAAGTTGAGATTGAAACAGGTAAAACACTTATAGTAAAACTTGTTTCAATTGGTCAGCCCCAGGCAGACGGTACACGAATTGTTTACTTCGAATTAAATGGCCAGCCTCGTGAAGTTAATATTAAAGATGAAAGTATTAAAGCTGCTGTTTTATCTAGATTAAAAGCAGACCCTAAGAATGAAACACATATTTCGGCCACTATGCCTGGAACTGTTGTCAAAGTATTAGTGGAAAAAGGGGAGAGAGTAGAGAGGGGAGACCATCTCCTAATTACGGAGGCTATGAAAATGGAAACAACCGTTCAAGCTCCTTTTTCAGGGATAATAAAAGAAATTTACGTAAAAAATGAGGAAGCCATTCAAACGGGAGATCTACTTCTTGAATTAGAGAAATAATTAAAAGAAAAAGTTGCCAAGGATGATTCCTGGCAACTTTTTTTACTGTTTCTTCCGTGACCTTGATAGTAAAAAGAGAAAATAACTTAGGACACCAAATAAACAGGTTATAAATAAAGCATGCAATAGAGCAATAAAGAGATTTAGCTGGGTGAAAATAACTAGAGCTCCTGATAATACTTGGAGCGATACTAAGGTAAAAGCAGTAATCCAACCCCAATAAATAACTTTTTGCTGACGATAGTGTTTAACGGCTAAATAAGTAACATATCCAATCCAAATGAAAATTAGACCTGCCGCAGCACGATGCCCCATCTGAACCCATTCATATAAGTTAGTTGGCAGTGCAGGACTGTCATTGATACATAATGGCCAATCACGGCAAACCAAACTTGAGTTGGTATGTCGGACTAAGGCGCCTGTATAGATAACAAAATAGCTATATATGGATATAGAGACAATATGAAAACTCATTCGCTTGTCAATAATGAGCTTATCTGCATCAAACTTTTTATCGATTTCAAAGATTAATAATGTAAGCAAAAGAACAGCGGCAAAAGAAATTAGTGATATTCCAAAGTGCAGCGCAAGAATAAAGTCAGACTGTTCCCATATTACAGCTGCCGCTCCAATTAAGCCCTGTAATAGTAAAAAGAAAAAAGATAGAAAGGATAAAAATTTCGTCTCTCTAATATGCCCGATTACTTTCCAAGTCCAAATAGATAATATGAGTACTAAAAAACCAACTGCACCAGATACAAGTCTGTGAGCGAGTTCAATAACTAATTCAGGCGTTATGTCCGTTGGCACGAACTCCCCATTACATAAAGGCCACGATCTCCCGCACCCCATACCTGATTCTGTCTTTGTTACCAGTGCGCCCCCAAGTAAAACCAATATCATTCCAATAGTAGTTGCCACAGCTAACCACTTTAAAGAACGTCGCAAACAATCACCTTCTTAAATAAATGTCTAATAAATTTTTGTTCAATATTTTGTAAGTATAATGTTTTGGAATATCAAGCGATAAAAGTACTACCTTATCATATCGAAAACATAAGAAAAAGAACAGAATTAAAACTTAAAATTTTTTGTATAACTTTTTACAAATTGGATTCAAGATAACTTTAAGTTTTAACTATTATTATAGTGAAAACTATTGATAAATGGGTAAGTGTCTGTTAGAAATATAAAAGTAGGTTAAATTAATCTTATATATAACAACGTTAATATTGCTTTTGATATCTATAACACAAAGAAAATATTTGGATTTTGCTTAAATTAGAGTGTATTTTATTATCTAAAGATTCTAATATATAGTATAATGGTTATTAAATACCAGCGGACACAATTTAGACAAAAATTATTCAAAAAAAATTCACAAAAATACATGAAAATGTGATTTAATATACAGAGAAAGTGTTCCTTAAATAACAATATTATAAAATAATAATAGCTTTTAAATAACTATTATAATTTGGTAAAGTTATCTATCGGGATTATAATAATAATTACAACATACTTAGGAGGGGGAAAGATGCCAAATTCAAAGGCATACGGTGAAGCAACGTTAGAGAATGGTTCAACGGGTCTTAATTCACATATGGCAAAGAGCACTATGTGGAAAGATTTTATGGCACTCATAAAGATTGGGATTGTAAATTCAAATCTTATTACAACTTTTACTGGCATTTGGCTGGCGCTGCATTTTAGCGGTCAAAGTTTTCTAGGAAACATCGATATAGTTTTATTTACCGTAATTGGTTCCTCCTTAATTATTGCGGGTTCATGCAGTATAAATAATTTCATCGATCGTGATATCGATCCATTAATGGAAAGAACAAAATCCAGACCTACGGTTACGGGGAAAATAGAACCTGCGAAGGTATTGGCACTGGGTATTATTTTAATTGCTTTAGGAACAATTTTTCTATTGTTTACTACGATGACTGCAACAGTGATAGGACTGCTTGGGGTTTTTAGTTATGTTGTCCTCTACTCCTTATGGTCAAAGCGTCAATTAGTTTCTAATACAATCATTGGCAGTATAAGTGGTGCAGTACCGCCGCTTATTGGATGGGCTAGTGTAGATGGAAACCTTGATATGATGGCATGGGCGCTATTTATTATTATGTTTATTTGGCAGCCGCCTCATTTTTATGCTCTTGCGATGAGAAGGGTAGAAGAATATAGAGCTGCAGGGATCCCGATGCTACCAGTAGTAAAGGGATTTAAAACAACTAAGAAACACATCTTAATATGGGTCGCTGCACTGCTTCCGACACCTATATTACTTACTTCATTAGGAATCCCATTTCTAATTTTGGCCAGCGTGTTGAATATTGGCTGGCTTGTATTAGGGATTTATGGATATAAGATCAAAGATGATATTAAGTGGGCGAAATTGATGTTTGTGTATTCATTGCAATATTTAACAATTATCTTTGTTGCAATGGTCATTGTTACATTAGTTTAGCTGGGATGTTCTTTCTTAAAAAAGGGGAATATAAGTACTCTTAGTTGTAATAGAAACCTTTGGAGGCACAAGAAACCTATTTGCCTCCGTGTTTCTTTTAACGTTTTGGAAAGAATGTTACTACATACATTTTTGATCACAGATAATTTAAGAAATCATTTAGCGAAAGAGGGGTATGATTTAGCTATGAAAAGGCTTGCAAAATGGCGTTTAATTTCGATATTTGCGATTCTTTCGCTTATCCTTTCAGGATGCGGCGAACCGTTTCTATCGACATTAAGGCCTGCTGGTGAAGTTGCAGACATTCAATATGATCTGATGAAACTTAGTACATTGATTATGGTAGGGGTAATTATAGTTGTAATGGTAATCTTCTTTATCGTTTTGATTAAGTTCAGACGGAAAGATGAAAGAATTCCTAAACAGGTAGAGGGAAGTCACAAACTAGAAATTATTTGGACAGTTATACCTATTTTATTACTATTGCTATTAGCAGTTCCAACGGTTTCTGCTACATTTAAGCTAGCTGATGTATCACCAATGGATAAGAAAGACTCTGATGCATTGGTCATCAATGTACGTTCCAATTTATATTGGTGGGAATTTGAATATCCTGGGCAAGGGATTATTACTGGTCAAGATTTAGTTGTACCAACAGATGAGAAGGTATATTTTAATTTAATATCCTCAGATGTTAAACACTCTTTCTGGGTTCCGGCAGTCGGCGGTAAGCTTGATACTAATACCGAGAATGTAAATAAATTCTGGTTAGAGTTCGACAGTGCTAAAGCAGATGAAGCTGCAAATCTGTTCTATGGTAAGTGCGCAGAGCTTTGTGGACCATCACATGCATTAATGGACTTTAAAGTAAAAACAATGAACAGAGATGACTTTGACAACTGGGTTACTGATATGAAAGATGTTGAAGAACCAATGGTAGCAGAATCTGAAAGTGCTCAACGTGGTCAAGAAATATTTAATAAAAGCTGTATAGGCTGTCATGCTGTTACACCTGGAAACTCAACACCACCAGAAGCAAGACGTGCACCGAATTTAACAAACTTTGGAGAACGTTCACGTATAGCAGGTGTGTTGGATCATACGGAAGATGACCTAAAGAACTGGCTAAAGGATCCTGAAAAATACAAGCCAGGAAACTTAATGACAGGCAGTTATTCATTAACAGATGAACAGATTAATGATGTAGCAGAATATTTAATGGGATTAAAGGTTCAGGAATAATAGGGGAATTGGTAGAAAGGGAGGTATAAAGCGTGAGTACCTACGCACAAAAAAAGGGATTTGGTGCGACTTTATGGGACTTTTTAACAACTGTTGACCATAAAAAGATCGCCATCCTATATCTTATTGCAGGTGGATTCTTCTTTGTAATCGGCGGACTTGAGGCAGTATTTATCCGCATCCAGCTTGCAGTACCAAATAATGATTTTGTAAGTGCCGGTTTATTTAACGAAATAATTACCATGCATGGAACGACGATGATCTTCCTTGCAGCAATGCCGCTTGTTTTTGCTTTTATGAATGCCATTATGCCGTTGCAAATTGGTGCACGAGACGTTGCGTTTCCATTCGTAAATGCATTAGGATTTTGGTTATTCTTCTTCGGAGGAGTATTCCTAAACCTTTCTTGGTTCTTTGACGGTGCACCAGATGCCGGTTGGACATCTTATGCATCCCTTGCAATGGCCTCAAAAGGTCATGGGGTTGATTTTTATGTATTGGGATTACAGATCTCAGGTTTAGGTACACTTATTGGTGGTATTAACTTCCTTGTTACCATTATTAATATGCGTGCACCTGGAATGACCTATATGAGGATGCCTCTATTCACTTGGTCGACTTTTGTAACATCAGCACTTATTTTATTTGCATTCCCGCCATTAACTGTAGGTCTTGTCTTAATGATGTTTGACCGTATGTTTGGTTCAAATTTCTTTGAAACAACCATGGGTGGTAATACAGTTATCTGGGAACACTTATTTTGGATTTTCGGACACCCAGAGGTATATATTTTAATACTTCCTGCGTTTGGTATTTTCTCGGAAATCTTCGCAATGTTTTCAAGAAAACGCCTATTCGGATACTCTTCAATGGTATTCGCTACAGTTTTAATTGGTTTCTTAGGATTCATGGTTTGGGCTCACCACATGTTCACTACTGGACTTGGACCTGTAGCAAATGCAATTTTTGCTGTTGCTACAATGGCGATTGGTGTACCTACAGGTATTAAAATCTTTAACTGGTTATTAACAATGTGGGGCGGTAGTGTTAAATTTACTACACCAATGCATTATGCTGTTGCGTTCATTCCATCATTCGTTGCCGGTGGGGTAACAGGGGTTATGCTTGCATCAGCTGCAGCAGACTATCAATACCATGATACGTATTTCGTTGTTGCGCATTTCCATTACGTTATCGTTGGTGGTGTTGTATTTGCACTACTAGCTGGAACACACCTTTATTGGCCAAAAATGTTTGGTACAATGTTAAATGAAACATTAGGAAAGATTACTTTCTGGTTATTCTTTATTGGTTTCCATATGACATTCTTTATTCAGCACTTCTTAGGGTTGTGGGGTATGCCTCGTCGTGTATTCACATACCTGCCAGGTCAAGGATTTGAAACATCTAACTTGATTAGTTCATTAGGTGCAGTATTTATGTCATTAGCTGTAATCGTTCTTCTTTACAATATCATTGCGACATCTGTGAAAAATGAAAAGGTTGGAAATGATCCATGGGGAGATGGAAGAACACTCGAGTGGGCACTTCCGTCACCGCCGCCATTCTATAACTTTAAACAGCTTCCACTTGTACGTGGTTTAGATGCTTATTGGTTAGAAAAGATGGAAGGTAAGAAGGGGATGACTCCTGCTGAGCCGCTGGGTGATATTCATATGCCTAATGCATCATTCTTACCATTTGTGATGTCTTTTGGATTGTTTGTAGCAGCATTTGGTGCATTGTTTAATATGGATGATAAAGCATGGTCAGTACCAGTTATTATTATTGGTCTATTGATTACCTTTGGAGCAATGTTCTTACGTTCTGTAAAGGATGATCATGGTTTCCATATTCATAAAGAAGAATTAATGGAAGATGATAATGATAAGGGGGTTAAGGCATAATGCACGCAGATGAAAAATTAACATATGAAACGTGGCCTGCTGAGCCTGAAAAATCAACCCTTGAAGCAAAAAATAAGTTTTTAGGTTTTTGGTTCTTCCTTGGTGGAGAGACAGTGCTGTTTGCCTCTCTCTTTGCTACGTATCTTGCTTTAAAGGATAAAGTTCCTGATACGACGCATACACTAGCAAAAGATTTGTTTGACCTGCCATTAACATTTGTTGCAACCATGTTGTTATTAACAAGCTCTTTAACAAGTGTTTATGCAATGTATCACATGAAGAATTTTAATGCTAAAAAAATGAACCTCTGGTTAGGGTTAACTCTATTACTAGGCCTTGCTTTCCTTGTATTAGAAATTTATGAATTCAACCACTATGTACATGAGTATCATCATACCTTTACAAGTAGTGCGTTTGGATCTGCATTCTACACATTAGTTGGTTTCCATGGTGCACACGTTGCATTCGGTCTTTTATGGATCACTACTTTAATTGTACGTAATGCTAAACGCGGGTTGGATCTATATAATGCTCCTAAATTTTACGTAGCAAGCCTTTACTGGCATTTCATTGACGTAGTTTGGGTGTTCATCTTTACAGTAGTATATTTGATGGGGATGGTGGGATAAACTGATGGCAAATCCACAATTAAATTCAGGTAACCCAAGAGTTGACATTGAATATCGCCGCAAAAAAAGTGCTGAAGAAATGAGACATCAAGTTGTTTCATTCGCCTTGATGATCTTTTTAACCTTAATTGCTTTTGCAGCAGTTGCCATTAAAGGATTTTCGGCTTGGTTTATCGTGCCGTTTATTCTCCTCTTGGCTGTTGTGCAAGTAATATTTCAGCTTTACTATTTCATGCATATGAGCCATAAAGGCCACGAAGCTCCAACAATGTTTTTATATTCAGGAGTTCTTGTTGGCGCAGTAACAATTTTGGCTTTCACAACAATTATTTGGTGGTAAAACATTTTAGAAAATCGGCTTTAAGCCGATTTTCTTTTTATAGGGAAATAATTCATTTCTTTGCTTCTTTAATTTGCTTACGTATATAATAAAATATGATATAACTACTATTTAGAGGTGATATGCGGTGCTTACATTAGATATTTTCGGCTTTAAAGCACTTTGGAGCCCGTACTTCCTATTAGTTTTACTTGCACTTACGGCTGTATATTTTTTAATTACAGTTACATTTCGCAGCAAATTTGTTGATAGTGAACCGTTAACAATAAAACAGGCTGCATTATTTTTACTGTCTATTACACTTATATATGCTATTAAGGGTTCACCGCTGGACTTGATGGCTCATTTAATGTTTTATGTTCATATGATTATAATGGCGTTTTTAGTGCTGGTGATACCGCCAATCTTCATTTTTGGTATTCCAGTATGGATATGGAGAAGGATTTTTAAAATTAAATGGGTCCATACTCTATTTAAGTTTTTTACAAAACCACTAATTGCGTTAATCGTTTTTAACGGGTTGTTTTCTTTTTATCATATTCCAATGATTTTTGACCAAGTTATGCAAAATTTCTGGTTACATGCTGGTTATTCACTTCTTTTGTTTATCGTTGCAATATTCATGTGGTGGCCGCTGATTAATCCTGTACCAGAACATCAAAGGATAAGCGGTCTTAAGAAAGTAGGTTACATTTTTGCGGACGGTATTTTAATTACTCCTGCATGTGCCTTAATTATTTTTGCTCCTGGTTCTATTTATGCAACCTATTCTGATCCTGAAGTATGGGCACAAGTGATGAGTCTTTGTGTAGGTCCTGCAACATTTGCTGGCTTAGACATTAGCGGCCCAGAATTATTTAGTTCGATGTCTTTAGTACACGATCAACAACTAGGCGGTGTGCTAATGAAAATTATTCAGGAAATCGTTTATGGTATTATCTTAGGGCATGTTTTCTTTGAATGGTACCGTAAGGATCAAGCAGAAAGCGAAAAAGAATTAAAGCAGACTTTAAAGCCTTCTCTTATAGAATAATCTCCCTCGCGCTGGGAGATTTTCTTTATATATTGAAAAAAAGGTGTAACTAATCTAAAATTATTTTAGAATATATAAAAAGTGAGGCTAATTCCATGGATTCCCTAGCAATATTACCAACGATAAGTACCAGCTTTATCGTATTAAGTGCTATTACGGTAGCAATTGGCTGGATGCAGATTAAACAAAGGAAGATAGAAGCACATAAAAAGACCATGTTTTTTGCTGCAATATTTGCGTTAATTTTCTTTATCATTTATGCATCAAGAACGATATTTATTGGTAACACCGCCTTTGGAGGCCCAGACCACCTAAAAATTTATTACACGATTTTTTTAATTTTCCATATTTTCTTAGCAACCACTGGAGCAGTTTTTGGAATTGTGACCCTTTATACTGGTTATAAAAATAACCTCACCAGACACCGAAAGCTGGGTCCGATTACGAGTATTATATGGTTTTTTACAGCTATTACGGGTGTGGCTGTATACTTATTACTCTATGTTTTTTACACAGGAGGGGAAACAACCTCAACAATAAAAGCTATATTAGGAATATAAAGTGCCTGCATCAGGCGCTTTTTGTTTTATTAGAGGATTTTCTGATGATATGTAGAAATATTTTATATAAGGGAGTGATGGAATTGGAAGTCAGAGAATTAAATGAAAAAGATTATATAGAATCACTTAAGCTATCAATGTATGCTTTTCAATACAAAGTACCTGAGGAGAATGTTCCCTCTAGAATAGAAATGCTTAAACGACATACCGTAATAGGAGCTTGGGAGGATAATAGTCTTTGTGCGAAGCTCCATATTATCCCTTTTCATATCCATATGAAAGATAAACAATGGAAGATGGGTGGGATAGCAGGGGTAGCTACATATCCTGAATATAGAAGGAAAGGGTATGTAAAAAGGTTAATCATTAATGCATTAGAAAGAATGCGCCAACAGGAGCAAATTGTTTCGCTGCTGCATCCCTTTGATATAAATTTTTATCGGAAATTTGGCTGGGAGATTTTTACTGAAAATAAGGAGATCTTACTTGAGAAAAAAGATCTTAAGTTTCTAGATTACCAACCTGGTTCAATTAAACGTTTTAATAAAGAAAATCATCATTCAGATATAGAAGCTGTTTATGCCCAATACAGTAAAAATCATCCGGGTATGCTAGTACGTGATTTACCGTGGTGGAACAATAACATTTATGATGATAGTCAGATTGCCGTTTACTACAATCAAAATGATGAAGCCACAGGCTATATCTTATACGAAGTGAAAAATAAAAAAATGGACGTTCAGGAGTTTCTAGGGCTAAATAAAGAAGCAAGGTACGGTTTATGGAATTTTATTTGCCAGCACGATTCAATGGTGGATACAGTAAAGCTCCTTACTTCAAATCATGAGCTTTTACCATATATCCTGCATCAGCCTAAAGTAAAGATGGAGGTCACACCTTATTTTATGGCACGAGTAGTCGATGCTTGGCAATGCTTAATTAAATATCCTTTCAATAACATCTCAAAAAAGGTATTCCTCCATCTAGAGGATGAATATGCTCCATGGAATAATGGTACCTATCTCATTGATGGCGGTGAAGTTAAAGTTTATAAAGATAAGCAGGGAGCCAATTGTGTCAATCCTCCTAAGCGGGGTGTGAGATTGGATATTAATTCATTGACTGCATTACTATTTGGTTACAAACGACCTAGCGAATTATTTGAGCTTGGATACCTATTGGGGGATGAATCAGAAATAGAAGTGTTAGAGGAATTGTTCCCACAAGCCAAGCCATATTTTTATGACTTTTTCTAATTTTAAGCAGGGGTAACAAGAGTGTTTGTTGATTTCCCGCCGAATTAAAAAATGACGCATGAACTGGATTCATGCGTCATTTGCTTTATAAAGCAAATTTTTCAACTTCTGTTTTTACACTATCAAGAATTTTCTTGCATTGATTTACAAGAGATGTTGGGAAGTTTTCCCCCTCACCATATTCTACTCCATGAGGATAATAATGTTTTCCTAACAATGGCGTCATTAATTGAATAACAGCCTTGCTGGAATCTACATTTCCTTCTATAGCATAACCTTGAACGCGTAAGTAAAATGTTCCTTCTTTTAAATCAAACTTACGGTCATATGTAACACGGTCGTAATCCCACTGACCTTCTCGAACTAAACCGTACTCAAGCATTACATCATCTAAACGGTTTAAATCAGCTTTCATCTTTTCGTAGCCAGTATTCTCGAATTTCATAAATAGTCCCTCCTAGAAACAATGCCTTACCTAAGCAAATTAATTCAATTTAATAATAGTTGAAAATGTATAAACTTGCAACGATACATCACCGAATAAATCATTCCTTTTTGGTAAACATAAGAAAATGTTAAGGAAAAACTTTGTAAACTGGGGGCGTAGATTTGGAAAAGATAAAAGATATTATGACAGAGAATGTAGAGTGCTGCACTTTGTTGGATAATGTTTTTGAAGTAGCAGTTAAAATGAAAGAATTAAATGTTGGAGCGATCCCTATTGTGGATCAGGAAAAGCTTGTTGGGATGATTACTGACCGTGATATTGTGGTTCGAGGTGTTGCTGAAAAACACCCGGGTTCAACGAAAGTAGAAGATATCATGAGCAGTAAACTTGTAACCATTTCAAAAGATGCAACCACTAAGGAAGCAGCAAATTTAATGGCTGAGCACCAAATACGCCGTCTTCCTGTTGTTGAAGGGGATAAATTAATAGGTATTGTTTCTCTTGGAGACTTTGCAATTCGAAAATTGACCGATGACCAAGCTAAAGAGGCACTTACAGAAATCTCAGAGCAAAATTATAATGGCGTACAACACTAAAAAGAGAAACAGGTACATCAAACGGTGTATCTGTTTTTTTTTACATAAATTATATTTTTCAGACAAGTTTAATATTCTCTATTACTTACAATGATAATGGTGATATAATTATTAAAATAAGACATATTATGAATGAAAAGTAATAGAGAGGGTGAATACAACTGCGTACTCTCTTCAGAATCCTCATCCTAGCGTCTATTTTCGTAACAATTGGTTTTTATGTTAGTGTGAATGAAAATGGCGATAATGAAGTGTTAATAACTGATGATCAAACGTTAGAAATGAATGAATCATTATATCAAAATCAGGAAAAAAGTATTCAAGAGAAAACTTCTGGAGAAAAGCCAAACAGTGGATTAGGCTTATTAATAGGCCAAGATCTCTCCTATTTAAAAGGAATCCTAGGGGAACCACAAAGAATCGATGAATCATTATATGGGTACCAATGGTATATTTATAATACTGAATATTCCCGCTATGTACAGGTGGGTGTGGAGAATAACAAGGTCGTGACAGTTTTTGCAATAGGTGATGACTTGGATGTTTCACCTTTTAAAATTGGACAGCCAATTGAAGAAATATTTAATTCGCAGTCTGTAGATACAAATATAGATATTGAGTTTAACGGAAATTCTTATCGATTCGAGTTGAATGATACTGATTTAAATATTCGTCCATTAATAAAATTGGGTGATGTTTTTGTCCAATTATATATTGATCAATTTACTGGAAGCCTATCTAGTGTGCGTTTTTTAAACGAGGAAACTCTTATTAAACAGCGGCCATACGAACTAGTGTATAGCGGTGAATTAATTGAAGCACCTGAGCCTGGTGAAGAGTTGTGGAGACTCATAGAGGAAGGAACCGAGAAAGAAATCCTTGATATAACCAATGTTATGCGAATAAGGCATAATGTAAATATTTTAAAATGGGATGAGGACACCTCAGCAGTTGCCTACGGTCATAGTAAGGATATGTCAGAAAACAATGACTTCTCTCATACCTCAAAGAAGTTTGGAAGTCTCTCTGATAGGCTGGAAGCAGCAAAGGTAGCCTACAAGGCTGCTGGTGAAAATATTGCTGCTAATTACACGGATGCCCCCGCAGTCGCGGAGGGATGGTTAAATAGTAAAGGACATCGAGAATCTTTATTAAATGACGATTTCACTCATCTGGGTGTTGGAGTTTTTCAAAAATATTATACTCAAAACTTTATTCAAAAATTAGAGGAATAGAAGATAAAGAAAAAAGGCGGCTCACTAGTCACCTTTTTTTACTTTAGAATATTCGTCAAATTGAAATACATTACCTTTCCAGCTGCCATATATTCTAATTACTTCTCCAACCGAAAACGTTTCGATTTGAATATTATTTCTGATTGGAATGATTTTTCTTGCTCTTACTAACTTCGTCTCTGTTTGGAGGGAAAGTTCATATACAAGAATATAGCGATGATAATAAAAACGTTGTCTTTCTGGGTTAAAGCTTTTTATTTCACCGGTCAGAACGGCCTCTTTTTTTACCTCGGCAGATTTTAGCCACTTTTGATCATTTTGTTTCATTTCTTTCCTAGTAATCCAATAGAAGTAAAGGCAAAGGATCGGAATGACAACCGCAGTAACCATATGGACTTCTCCTCTTTTACCCTTTTTTTTGAATGATGAAAAACGTACCTGTACCATGTGCGATTTTCTTACCATCATCCCGGAAGACTTCTCCTGAAATCACAGCCGTCTTCGCTCCATGATGAATGATTTCAGCTTTACATCGGAGGGTATCACCTGTACCAGGTGCAATATAATGGATATTCAGTTGATTCGTTACCGCCCCGTACCCTTCTTTTAGGATGGCATTTATTGCTGTTCCCATAACAGTATCAAGTAAAGTTGCGGTAATTCCTCCATGGACAATATCTAACGAATTATTCCATACAGCATTTAATGGCACTGTAATTTCACAGGTTTTTTTTTCTTTATCTATTTTTCTTTCCATATGTAAAAGTCCGTCTATATATTGTGTATACGGTTTATCAATCTTCTTTTGAAATCCTTCTAATAAGTAGGTAAGAGCATGTAAATCCTCTTCTGTTCCTTTTTCAATACATTGGTTTAATAATTGATGCAGTACATCTTTCATTTGTATTCCCTCTCTCATTTTTTCTTTCTAAAGTCATCTTACCATTATACGATAATATTTACAGCAAGCAGGTTTTTCACAATTTTTCATTCGGTACATATCGTATAATAGGCACATTGGATTTAGGCAGGGGTGAAGTATGATGCAGAAAAGTTTACATCCTTCCGTGATTAAATTTAAAGAGTTTGTAAAGAATAACCCGGCGTTAATTAAGGAAGTACGGAATGGAAATTCAACCTGGCAGGAGTTATATGAAGATTGGTACCTGCTTGGCGAAGAAGATAACCGCTGGGAATCGTTAGGTGTTAAATCTAGTCCTAGTGCTGAAAAGGAAGAGGACAAAAAAGGAGACTGGATATCAACTATACTAGGGACTGTTCAAAAAATGGATCCGAATCAAATTCAGCATTATGTTAATAACTTAAGTCAAGCGTTGGGGGCTATTCAGGGGGTAATTTCTCAATTCCAGGGCAATCAACCTAAACAGGTCTCATCAAAAGCTGAACACAGACATCCATTTTCATTCCGTAAAGACTAATAGAAGGGAAAATTTCCATGAGAAGAGATGTATTAGATTTTTTAAATGGCCAAAAAGAACTGAAAAAGTTCATACGAGAACAGCCGCTTTGGTATCGAAAACTATCTAGGAACCCCTATGATCTACAATCTTTAGAAATTGAGTCACTGCATTACTATAAAAAAACGATTCCACATAAGGTTGAAAAATTTTCAAATAATGTACAAATGGCCTCTATGATGTTTTACATGCTTCAATCAATGAAAGACCAAGATTGAAAAAAGACCACTATTTCGTGGTCTTTTTTCGTTTAGGGCCGGTAAAGAGTAAAAATAATCATCGAGGTGAACAATACAGAAAAAGGAGTGATGGATTTGAAAAAGTACATGGTATTAACCTTTCTTTTTATATTCTCTGTAAGTATCCTTTCCGGTTTTCAAGGTTCAACTGTTTCACCATTATATGGTGAAATATTGGAAAAGACTCCGTCGTTCTTTGTTCAATCTAATACAAAGGGTAAGGATGTATTTGTAGAATGTATTTTGTCCGGAATCAGCTTCCGCCAATCAGACAAAAAAGGTCAGAAGACAGGTAAATTATTAATTTGGATCGATGGAAAAAAAACAAGAGAGGTAAACGCAGCAGCCTTTATCATTAAAGATCTTTCACCTGGAAAACATGAGATTAAATTGGAAGTCATTGACCTTGAAAACAAATCATATGGATTAACGAATAAGTTCTTGGTAAATATCCCTAGGTGACAGTTTATTTCACTTTCAACACACATTCATGGTAAAATGTGAGTGGAGGTGGGCGTACATGCTTGCTACATCAGAAAGAGTAGAACTTTTGGAACATGCTGAGCAATTAGCACAAATGGTATTAGAATCTGATATTGTAGAACAATATCAAATTTGCCTATATAAGATGCAGACAAATAAGGAAACACAAGAGAAGATTAACCGTTTTGTAAACCTTAAGGATCTTTATGAAGAGGTGCAGCGGTTTGGCAAATACCACCCAGATTATAAAAGGGTAATGAGTCAAATTCGTGAATATAAACGGGAGATGGACTTAGATCCACACGTGGCTGAATTCAAGTTAGCAGAGAATGATTTGCAAGGTCTGCTCGATGAAATAAGCATGCAAGTGGGCGGTGCGGTCTCTAAACATATTAAGGTTCCTACAGGCAACCCATTTTTCCAAACTGATTCCCACAGTGCAGGCTGTGGCGGCGGTGGAAGCTGCAGTTGTTCAGCTTAAAAAGAACGGCTTAATTCTGATTAAGCCGTTCTTTGTTATCTAATTAACCGTGTACAATCAGCGCATAGATTTCCGCAGCAAAACATTTTTTCTTGAGGTACATAAAACCGGTGACGAAAAACCAATAACAGCCCATCCTGGCGCACAAAAATGGTCTCATGGTGCAGCCGGTGACCTTTCATTGCGATTATTGAACATTTGTAAATGATTTCCTCAAGAGTCCGCTGTGGTAAATTTGGGGATACGAGAATATATAAGAATGGAATTCCGGTTATTTTTTTCCAGTGGACATTTGAAATATGGTTAGACACTGAAAGTCTCTCAATAAATAGCTGCCAGATCGGCTCTAAATCCATAAGAATCACCATTATCCTTTGGTGTTTTTGTAAAATTACCGAATCATCAGTAAAGTTTAAATTGAAAAAGAGTGTTTTAATATGCTAGACTTATTAAAATGATGGTTTATTGAAGGGGAAAAGAAGTATGTTCGTTCAAAGGCAAGGATTGGTTATTTGGCTCTACTCCTTAAAGCAGGCAAAAATGTTAAGACGCTTTGGGAATGTTCATTACGTCTCAAAAAAATTAAAATATGTGGTACTATATTGTAATCAGGATGAACTTGAAGTGATTATGGAAAAAATAAATTCCTTTTCATTTGTTAAGAAAGTAGAACCGTCATATAAACCTTTCTTAAAGATGGAATTCGAAAATGCAGCACCAGATAAAGCTAAAGAGTATGATTATAAAATGGGAATATAAAATAGAAAGCGGAAGTGCCAAAGGGCGCTTCCGCTTTCTATTTTAATGAAGTGGTTTAATATAATGATTAAGTCTTAATATTGCGATTAAATGTTGATAGTACAGGTCTTTTTCATGAAAAATAGTTGAAGGTTTAACAGAAAGTTGAATAATTTGCTTTCCGAGTTCCTCTGCTGTTTGTTGAAACAAATCATATCTTTTGTTAGGGATAAAGTTTGGATTGGGAATCCCTTCACGGCAAATATAAAGCGCTTGGAATTTACCAGGGTCTGTGAGCTGCAAAACAAGTACTAAAGATGTTACTTGTTTTTCATTCTTTTCAGTATGCAATGCCATCATATGAAGAAGCCGGTGTTGATTAGCTTTTGCTAGTTCAAGTAACTCATATATATCAGAATACCCTTCGCCTAGTTCAATAAAGCGTTGTATCAAAGATAACACTCCTTTCCCTTAAGAATTCATTCCATACTTTATCATATTTTTAATAATAAATCTTTAAAGAAAAGAAAAAACCCTGCAGATATACATCTGCAGGGTCCTTCTACATCCTTATATAAGGATAGAAGGCAAAGGGAGAGGAGAAACCGGAGGAAGAACTTATGGGGAAACGTAAGTCTTCTCCGCGGTTGGCAACAACATCCTCGAATTGATGTTGTTAGTAACATTATCTCCACAACTAACAAGCTTATACGTGTTAAAATAATTTTTCGCAAAATAATCCGGCAAGTTGGCTAGTTTATTCAATTATGATAGGATAATGATAAAATAGAATACTGAAAAAATTGTGGTGATAATGATTGAGAGTCGTTTCAGGAGTTTGTAAAGGAAGAGCCTTAAAAGCAGTTCCCGGAAATTCAACCAGACCAACAACTGACAAAGTAAAAGAAGCATTATTTAATATGATTGGACCATATTTTGTAGGTGGAATAGGGCTGGACCTTTTCGCTGGCAGCGGGGGATTAGGATTAGAAGCACTAAGCAGAGGGCTGGATAAAGTCATATTTGTCGACAAAGACAGAAAAGCCATTCAAACTATATATGAGAATATCCAAGCTTGTAAGATGGAGGACAAGGCCGAAGTATATCGTAATGATGCTGACAGAGCATTAAAAGTACTCATGAAAAGAGATATTCAATTTGATTACATATTTTTAGACCCGCCTTATAAAAAGCAGCAGTTACTTAATTTAATGGAAAAAATTTCGGAATATGGGTTATTAACAACAGGCGGATACATAATCTGCGAGCATAGTCACGATGTGGAATTGCCAGAAAGTTCAGGGGAATATACACAATATAAGCATGAAAAGTACGGAATAATTGCAATAACAATTTATTCGCAGCATAGTGAAGAATAAGGGGGAGTTTTTTGTGGCTAGTATTGCTGTTTGTCCTGGGAGTTTTGATCCCATAACGTATGGTCATTTGGATATCATCAGGCGGGGCGCTAAGGTATTTGATATGGTTTATGTGAGCGTCATGAATAATTCATCGAAAAACCCGCTTTTTACAGTGGAAGAGCGGATGGGGTTAATTAAGGAAGTAACAAAGGATCTTCCAAATGTTAAGGTGGATGAACATTCTGGTCTCCTAGTTGAATATGCTAAGTCTGTTAACGCGAATGCAATCATTCGAGGCTTACGTGCGGTCTCTGACTTTGAATATGAAATGCAAATTACCTCTATGAACAGAGTCCTGAACGATGAAATCGAAACCTTTTTTATTATGACGAATAGTCAATATTCATTCTTAAGTTCAAGTATTGTCAAGGAAGTATCGAAATACAATGGCAATATTTCAGAGCTTGTTCCACCTGTCGTGAAAAATGCATTGGATAAAAAATTTAATCGATAAGCTAAAAAGCCAATAGGGAAACCTATGGCTTTTTTGGTGTTCGTATGGATTGAAAATATAACAGCATAACGTATAGGGATAAGGAAAGTATCGTAATGATGGGACCCAGTTCAATTATTTTATGATATAAAGTATGGAGCAATGTACCTTCTCCAAAAATACTAACTGGTATTGCATTTGATGGCTCTTCGGTCTGATAAAAACGAATATAAATTGGTTTCCACAAAATAAAAGCAAAGAAACTAGCGAAAACACCTTGAGCAATTCTTGCGAAGAAAAACGGTTTAAAGCGAATATCAGACTGGGCTAATATACTAGCAACCTGTGCCTGAACACTAAACCCGCTAAAACCTAGGATAAAGCTAGTTATAATCGCTTGCTGGAGCAATGTAGCGTCCCCGGCCCTGCTTGTTAAATCACTTCCCATTGTAATCTCAAACAATCCTGAAATGAATGGAATACTCAGTATTTCTGGAAATGCTAATGATGAAAGAACTAGATCAAACCCTTTTGCGAGTGCAGCCGTTATATGTAGAAGAAAGAGAAGTTTATTGATAACCGAAAATATAATAATGAATCCACCAACCATTAGTAAAGTTTGAATGGAAGAACTTACGGCATCTCCTAGAAGTTTCCCGATTGGCCGGTTGTCATTTATTCTAGTTTGATGTAATACTGAAAATGCATTTCTCAGAATAAATTTTCCTTGCTTGTCCTTTGTTTTATTTGGAGTTTCACTACCATAGAACCTCATCATTAGCCCCACACAAATATTTCCTAAATAATGAGCTAATGCTAAAATGACTCCTAAATGCGGGTTGTGGAAAAAACCAACTGCGACCGCGCCGAAGATAAATAATGGATTTGAGGAATTTGTGAAGGAAACTAGCCTTTCTGCTTCAATTTGGGTTAACTGACCTTCCTGACGAAGCCTTGCAGTTAACTTAGCCCCTGCTGGAAACCCAGATGCCATGCCCATTGCCCAAACAAACCCGCCAACACCAGGTACTCTGAACAAAGGTCTCATGAGCGGTTCTAATAACACACCAATAAACTTAACAACTCCAAAACCAATTAACATTTCAGATACAATAAAGAACGGTAACAATGAGGGAAAAACAATTTCCCACCACATATTAAGTCCGCGGATGGAGGCTTCAAAAGACTCCTTAGGATATGCAATCATGGACCCAGCTAAAATGATGGCAGATATTGATAATAAGATTGTTTTTAATTTAGATTGAAACAAAGAAAAAGCCTCCTTCCCGAGGGTTTTGTTATACTGAATAAATAAATAATGTTAAAATAAGGATTATTCACTCGTAATTACTCTGGCCTTGTCCCCCATATAACACAAATATACTCATAGAACGCTAATTTAGACCATAAGATTGAACGAGATTTCTCCTAACACATTTTGTATTGTCATAATGCTAATAAAGCTTATGAAAAGGAGGGAATGCTATGGAGCGTCCTAAAATAGGCCTAGCGCTTGGTTCCGGCGGAGCAAGGGGATTTGCCCATTTAGGGGTCATTAAAGTTCTGGAGGAAGCTGAAATTCCTATTGATATAATTGCCGGCAGCAGTATGGGAGCATTAGTTGGAAGCTTTTACAGTGCGGGTATTGAAATGGACCGATTATATAAATTATCAACGGCATTTAAACGTAAATATTTCTTAGATTTTACTGTACCGAAAATGGGCTTTATTGCAGGAAAAAGAGTGAAGGATTTCATAAGGGTTTTTACTCATGGTAAAAATATTGAAAATCTGTCCGTTCCATTAGGCATCGTGGCAACCGACTTACTTACTGGTGAAAAGGTTGTATTTAAGAAAGGTCCTGTTGCTGAGGCTGTAAGAGCAAGCATAGCTATTCCCGGCATATTTGTCCCGGAAAAATATAATGGAAGAATTTTAGTGGACGGGGGGGTGTCAGATAGGGTGCCGGTTTCTGTTGCAAAGGAAATGGGTGCTGATATAGTGGTCGCTGTTGACGTATCGAGAGTCAAGCGTAATGCGGAAATCACCTCTATTTATGATGTAATTATGCAGAGTATTGATATCATGCAAACAGAAATCTTAATTAATCGTGAGATTGCTTCTGATATTATGATTCGTCCGCCTGTTGAGGTATATAGCTCACGTGCATTTACAAATATTGACGAAATCATAACTATTGGAGAAGAAGAAGCAAAAAAACATATAGAACAAATAAAAAAGGTAATAGAGGGATGGAAGGTGTAAAATGCTATGAGAAGAAAAATATTTGTCAGTTCTTCGATTGTTATAGCATTGTTAATGATTGCGGGCATATTTTATTCATTGCCATACTATGTATCAAAGCCGGGGATAGCAAAAGAACTAGCCCCCATCATCCAGGTAGAGGACGCGGAAGAAGGTAAGGGCAGTTTTATGCTTACCACTATAAGAATGGGAAGAGCCAATATCTATTCTTATGCTGAAGCGATGCTTTTTGATTATGTAGAACTCTACCCAGTAGATGAAATCTTACATGAAACGGAAACGCAGGAAGAATACAATGCTAGACAACTTCACATGATGGCAGGCTCAAAACTTAATGCAATTGAAGCAGCTTATAAAAAGGCTGGGTATCCAGTTGAATACGAGTATAAGGGTGTCTACGTGGTCCAGGTAGTTCCAGATATGCCTGCGGAGGGGAAATTACTGCCTGGCGATCGAATCATTGAGGTTGATAATCAGAAATTTACATCTTCTGAAAATTTTATTGAATATGTGGGCAGCAAAAAGGCGGGGGAAAACGTTGAGTTAACTATCTTGAGCAATGATAAAACAAAAAATGTAAAAGTTGCACTTCAAGCTTTCAAAGATGACCCCAATAAGGTTGGAATTGGAATTTCCTTGGTTGATGATAAGGAAATCCTTGTAAATCCTAAAGTGACCGTTAAGACCGACGAAATTGGCGGCCCTTCTGCAGGATTAATGTTCGCATTAGAAATCTATGATCAGTTAATGGAAGAGGACTATACGAAAGGCTACAAAATTGCAGGAACAGGGACAATCGATTCCAAAGGAGCAGTTGGACCTATTGGGGGGATTGACCAAAAAATTGTTGCAGCTGACAAGGCAGGAGCAGACATTTTCTTCGCACCGAATGAAAAGGGTATCAGTGATTCAAATTATAATCTAGCGGTAAAGACAGCAAAAGATATTAATTCAAAGATGAAGATTGTGCCGGTAGATTTACTGGATGATGCCATCAATTACTTACAAAAATTACCGAAGAAATAAAAAAGATGGTGCCAAAAGGCATCATCTTTCTGTTTCAACATATATTGGAGGTTGTTTATATTCTTGGTGTAAAAGGATTTCTGCATGTTGTGTTGGTAACCCGAAAGAATAAACACGTGATGCTTTGATATCAAGTGAAATAAAGTTTTCTTTATAAGCTGATATTTTTGAGACGAGTGGAAGGTTAAATTGGGATTTGTATTTATTTAAATACTCTTTTCCTGTCTTTGTCATTCCTAATAGCCGTAAATAAGCAGCCTTTTCTAAGGTGGTGCTCATTTCTGATTTTTTTGTATTAGTTAAAATATGAACACAAATTCTTTGAAGTCTAGTCCAAGTATAGCGCTTAGTTTTGACTTTTTGCATAAATTCCTTAAAAGTACCGGAATCAAGTGCAGCAGTTATTAAACGATTTTCTATGCCTTCTTCTACCTCGTAAATTTCTCTAAGTTCTTTTGGACTGCTATGGAGCAGGCGAAAACGTAATAAATTCCAATAATTTTCCCATTCATGAAAGTTTCCATATTCTTTAAGATACTGTTTGAGTAAAGTGCTTGTTGCTTCAGGAACATATTGTTCAATGGCACTATTTCCTGCTGCAGAAGAAAATAAGGCTTTCCTTATGCTTGTTGCACTGGCAATTGTCTCGGCAGTAAAGTGTTCATCATGGTAATCGGCATTTTTTCTCTTTATTGTGAGAGGAACAATCGAACTATTTTGCTTTCTTATCGCTTTTACATAATGAAAACCAAGGATATTATTTGGCTTATCTAAGCTCAAAACATTTTCAGTACTTGACAAGGATTGAAAAGACAACGATAATGCTTTAGGGAAACTCACACCTGTTTTGATGTTCATTTTTATTTTTTCATCTAAATGTTCTTTATGTGTATTCATATATTCAACAGTTTGTTGGAAGGTTGAAATATCTCCGCTTTCACTGCCGAAGCATAGTGACTGACATCCAATGGCATCTAAAATGGACACAGCACCATTAGCAAAGGTTTCGGCCTTTTGTGTTGCAAAAGGATAGGGAAGTTCTAAAACTATATCAACACCGCTAAGGAGTGCCATTTTTGTCCGATACCATTTAGAAACAAGGGCAGGTTCACCTCGTTGAAGGAAATTTCCACTCATAACAGCAATGGCAAGATCAGCGTGCGCTGTTTCCTTTGCTGCTTGTAGATGATAGGCATGTCCATTATGAAATGGGTTATATTCAACAATTACACCAACAGCTTTCATGCATTACTATCTCCTTATTCTTTAGAATAAAATGGTTTTTTTACAGTAATCGTATTATAGCAAAATTTACCATGATAAGATAATAATTCATAAGAATAGTAAGCAGGGATTGTATTGATATGGATATGGGTAAACTAGTATGTAGCAAGTTTTTTTGGAAAAAAGTAAAATTAAAATCTTCATTTTAGGTGTAAAGAAAAAACATTGACAAAAATTTAATCGAAGGCTATAATTACCTTTGTTGCCTTGGGGTGATTCAATTGAAATGGACATTAAGCCAATTACAAAAATATCGAAACAAGGATTTTCTGATTGATGATACGATTAGAGTTGATGAAATTATTGAAACGGATCCATCGATTCGTGAAGTATCTCCGATGCATATTACCGGTCGGGGGGACATTGATTCAACAAAAGTAACATTTCATTTGAAAATAGAAGGTTATTTAATCCTGCCTTGTTCTCGTACTTTAGTGGATGTAAAACTTCCGATTAATGTCGAAACAACTGAAACTTTCCTCTTACAAGGTTCAGAATATGAAACTGAAGAGGAAGTATATCAAGTAAAAGGGGAAGTAATTGATCTAATGCCGGTCATTAGAGAAATCCTTTTACTAGAAGTTCCAATGCAGGTGTTCTGTGAGGATGTTAATCATGAAGATGCTGCACCACAATCCGGTAAGGACTGGGAAGTTGTTCATGATCAAGATCAATCCAAGAAGATTGATCCAAGACTAGCAGGTCTTGCAAAGTTTTTTGACAAAAACAATTCTTCTTCCGAATCATAATCTAGAAAACAAGAAGCAAAGTGAAGAACCAGCATTCCTGGCCTTCATTACTTTCTTAATACTCTTTAAGGAGGTGGGAAGAATGGCTGTACCTTTTAGAAGGACTTCTAAAACTGTAAAAAGAAAACGTCGTACACATTTTAAATTAAACGTACCTGGTATGGTAAGCTGCCCAAACTGTGGTGAAATGAAACTTTCACACCGCGTATGTAAAGCTTGCGGAACATACAAAGGGAAAGACGTTGTTAACGACTAATTTCCATTAGGATAAAGCACAAGGCGCTAATATGCCCTTGTGCTTTTGTCGTTACTCGGGAATTTACATACATTATAGGAAAGAAAGGTGGATGCTGTTTGTCCTACTCTATTGAGAAAAAAGATAATGGATACTTATTATTCACAATCGCAAGGAGAGAAAAAAGAAATGCAATTAATTATGATGTCATGCAGGGATTAAAAGAAGCCATTTCATTAGCTGGCAACCCTTCAATTAAGGCGCTTGTGATTACAGCGGAAGGTGACGCTGCATTTTGTTCAGGCGGAGACTTATCTGTATTTCACCAGCTTAGAACAAAAGAAGAGGCCTATGAAATGCTATCAAAAATGTCTCATATTCTATATTCGCTATTGACATTAACAAAACCGACGATTGCCCTGATTAATGGAACGGCCGTCGGCGGGGGCTGTGAGCTGGCGGCAGCGTGTGATTTCCGTTTAGCGAGAGAAGGAATAAAAGCTGGGTTTATTCAAGGTAAGCAGGCTATTACAACAGGCTGGGGCGGCGGGGCCATTTTAGCAGAAAAACTACCTGCCTCAAGCAGTATGAAGCTTTTAATGGAAGCTGACTTAAAACCTGTAGAATATTTAAGAGAAACTGGCTTTATAGATCATCTTTATTCACAGGACCCGATTGCAGCCTGTGAAGCCTATTTGGAGAAGCTATTAACAGTGGAATTGAGTGTGTTAGAATCATATAAAATGATGTGGATTCGAAAATGGGAGGAAAATAAGCTTCGAGAAAGAATAGAAGAAGAAGTCAGAAATTGCAGTGTCCTATGGGAAAGCGAATCTCATCATAGTTATGTCCAACATTTCATTAGTAAAAAAATACAGAAATAAGCATAAAGACAATCTGTTTATCAGTCTATCTTTTCTAGTAGATGCATATGTATGAATAAAAACACTAGGAGGGATTTGACTTATGTCACCAACTCGCCAAGATGCATGGTCCCAAGATGAAGATTTATTGCTTGCTGAAGTTGTGTTAAGGCATATTCGAGAAGGCGGGACACAACTCCAAGCATTTGAAGAAGTTGGGAAACAGCTTTCTCGAACTTCAGCTGCCTGCGGATTCCGCTGGAACTCGTTTGTAAGGAAGCAATATAAATCAGGAATTGAACTGGCAAAAAAACAACGGAAAGAATTAAAAAAACAGACAGTACCTAAAGAAACAGATTATCAGAAAGAGTTTACCCATGAAGAGACCACTTCAGCTATTACTCACATGAGTGAGGGTGTAACGTTCCAATCTGTACTGCACTTCTTAGAAAACCTCCATAAAAAAGCTTCCGCTGCCTCAAGCATTGAAGAGGCAAAAGAGAAGTCCGTTCAAAAAATAAAGGAACTTGAAAAGAAAGCTTATTCGCTCGCGGCAGAAAATGAAAGATTATCCAAAAACCTAAAAGCGATTGAGGAGGACTACCGTTCTTTAATTGAGATTATGGAAAGAGCCCGGAAAATGGTTGTCTTGCAAGAAGAAGATAGACAGCAAAAAGTAAAATTTCAAATGGATAAAAACGGGAACCTCGAAAGAATTGAAAAATAGTAAAAAGCGGACATGGAGTCCGCTTTTTCATTTTATAGCTTAAGTGTTTTCCTAATTATGTTGTGCTTCCACACCTTCTGGGTACCAGACTAGTGGATTTTCTCCTCTGTCGCGTTCCATATCATATTCAACATTTGTAAAATTCATATGCTCCCAAAAGTTTCTTGATTGTACTCTTGGGTTTGTTTTAATTGGGAGACCAAAGTTTTTGGCGAACTCTACGAGTGTTTTCCCGTAACCCTTGCCTTGATATTCTGGTAAAACCTCGAGTTTCCATAACTCCAAGTAATTTTGCGGAGGATAGAAATATCGATCAAACTTTGAGTCTATTTGATATAGGCTCATTCGTGCTACTAGTTTGTCTCCGAAATATATACCATAAAAAGGAGATTCACTATCATTATCAACCATATTTGCTTCTAGGTCCTCAAGCATAGAAAGCTCTTGGATTCCATATTCTTTAAATTTTTTAAACTCCTCTAATGTCTTAAAATTTACTTTTAATTTTTCGACTTTCATTACCATAAATTAAGCCCCCTAAGTATTAATTTGCACCTTACTGTATATATTCATTTAATATTGAATAATATAATGGGATTAATGTTAAGATTATTCAAAATGAATTAATATATATTATATAACAAATACACAAAAAATTCTTTAAATAAATGATTGAAAGAAAGCGTTTCCTAAAGTATAGCAATATTATAATCTAAAAGTCCCGTTTTAACTAATAAGTGAAATGGGATTTTTCATTTTTAGGACAGACTTACAAACTAGTATCTGCTAAAATGTTAATAAAGTAGATAAAAATGGGTGGATATCATGAATAATATTGGGATTGTTGGTGCTGGTTCAATAGGATTATTATTCGCTTCCTACTTGTCTAAAGCTTTTACTGTAACACTTTATACAAGAACAAGCGAACAAGCAGAAATAATCAATCAAAAGGGCATAATCCTTCAAAAGGAAGGAAAAGAATTGAGAGTCAGTCTTAAGGCGATTCCAATTTCAATGTGGACGGGTGCGGAAGAATTAACGATCATTGCAGTAAAACAATATCAACTTCAATCTATTGTGGAACATCTAGCAAATACCGATAGCTGTCCTAAAAATCTATTGTTTTTACAAAACGGAATGAGACATTTAACTATACTTGAACACCTTAACGCCGATACTATTCTTGTGGGGTCCGTGGAGCACGGAGCAAGTAAGGTGAATTCATATACAGTACGTCACAATGGTGAAGGCGCTGTCAATGCTGCACTATATAAAGGTGAATTAGAATTACTAATAAAACTTGCCGAAAAATGCACTTCTATAGATTTCCCTATTACAATAAAAGACGATTATTACCAAATGATGGTGGCTAAATTAATTGCCAATGCTGTAATTAATCCTTTAACAGCTATACTTCAGGTCAATAATGGAGAATTAATTGCAAACACCTTCTATTTTTCTGCCGTAAAAAAACTATTTCTTGAAATCTCTACTATATTAAATTTAGAAGATCCTATTAGGAAGTTTAGAAATATAATTAGAATTTGTAAGAAAACAGGGGAAAATCAGTCCTCAATGCTAAAGGATTTTGAGGCGGGAAGAAGGACTGAAGTTGACGCGATTCTTGGCTTTTTGTTAGATGAAGCAGCGAAACAGCAAAAGCCAGCAATAAATATAGAGAACTACTATTATTTATTAAAAGGTAAAGAACAGTCAAGGGAGGGAGTTAATTGAATTCATTTATTTCATCCATCATCTCTATTTTTTTAACAGCCCCTCTACTGGGGTTTATCATCATTTTTGTAATAAATAAGCTAATAACGAAAAACGCTCGGAAGTCTTTTCATAAGGCTTTGGACTACTCGAATATATTATTTATCTTGGCTGTTCATTTTTTATTTATTACCATTTGGGGAAAATCATTCTTCTGGGTAATCTTATTATTAGTAATTTTGATTGCAATGGTTTTTGTAGTAATACATTGGAGAATAAAGGGTGAAATTATATTTACAAAGGTGTTTAAAGGTTTTTGGAGATTTAATTTTCTAATCTTCTTTCTAGCTTATCTCACCTTAACTTTATTCGGTGTATTGCGGAGTGCAGTAACTTTTACATTTTCCTAAGCAAAGATTTTTTTTATTGGGAAAGATGATGTTATACTCATATGGAATGAATATGGTTGATTAGAAAGGAAGTACTTAAATGGAGATTTTAAATCTCTCATTATCAGCAACGAACCGCTTTGCTTCTAATTATCTAGAGCAATCTCCTGATATTCTGTCTTTTTTCCATTATCGGTTTAATGACTTCGGTGAAGATCAGAAAAGATTGGATGAATTAAGTAATCGAAGCTTTCCACGTGAAAATGTAGCTGATCACATTGAGAAATTTATGGAGCGTTTTCCATCATCTGAGGCAGTAAATAACTCGCTTGCTAAACTAAAACAATCAAATAGTGCTGTGGTCATTGGCGGTCAACAAGCAGGAATACTTACCGGACCTCTTTATTCTATACATAAAATCATCTCAATTATAAAATTGGCTGAGGAAAAAGAGAGGCAGCATGGAATACCTGTTGTACCTGTATTTTGGATAGCGGGAGAAGACCATGATTTTCATGAAGTTAATCATGTGTTTATACCAGTTGAAAAGAAAGTAGACAAATGGTCTTACCCAGAAAAGGTTAAACAAAAGAAGATGGTTTCTGATATTAACCTGAATAAAGAAATTTGCATGAAATGGATAAATAATCTTATTGAAAATTTCGGTGAGACAAACCATACCAAACAGTTACTTCAATTTGCTGAAGAATCCTTATTGAAATCCACTACATTAGTTGATTTTTTTGCCAACATCGTTATGGAAATTTTTAAAGATTATGGCTTATTAATCGTGGATTCAGGGGATCGCAATTTCCGTCTCTTGCAAAAGGAAAACTTCACAAAGCAAATTGAAAAACATAGGGAAGTAACAAATTATTTGCTCGAACAACAAAGTGTTATAGGCAAAAATGGGTTTCCTATAACCATTGATTCGAGTGAGAGAGCTGCGAATATTTTTTATTGTCATCCCAAATCCAACGAGCGAATACTACTTGAGTTTGATTTAGAATCTAATCGTTTTGTGGGTAAAAGTGGGGCAGTAACCTTTACAAAAGAGGAATTAATGGAAATCGCCAGTCAAGAACCAGGTAAACTAAGTAATAATGTGGTGACACGACCTTTAATGCAAGAGTGGCTATTCCCAACATTGGCCTTTATTGCTGGACCGGGTGAAATTTCATACTGGGCAGAATTGAAGCTTGTCTTTGAGCATTTTAATATTAAAATGCCGCCTATCGTGCCAAGACTTAATATTACCTTGTTAGAAAGAGCGATTGAAAGTGATTTAAATGAGTTGAATTTAGACCTAACACAGGTCTTGAAAAGGGGAAGCAGTGAAGAAAGAAATCAATACCTTGACTCAATAAAGGATAGAGAAGTTTCTGAGTTATTCACTTCACTAAAATCACAGTTAGTTAAGCAGTATGAGCTGATAGAAGCGAAAACAAATGAGCTTGACAAAAGCCTGCTTCCATTAATAAAGAAAAATGAAAGCTATTTATTAAAGCAAATCGGTTTCATGGAAACGAAACTGGAACAATCTGTAAATTCAAAGTTTGATGTTATTCTAAATAAGTTTAACCGTATTGATTTAGCGTTGCGTCCAGATGGTTTCCCCCAAGAGCGAGTGTGGAATTTATTCTATTATTTAAATCAGTATGGAACTAATTTTATTAAAGAACTAATGGAACTTGAATACGAATTTGATGGCAGTCATAAAGTAATTAAACTATAAGAAACTTCACTCACGGTGAAGTTTCTTTTTTTTTTGGCTGTGTAAAAGCAAAATTTTGATATTGCACCCTGTTGATTTGCGCGGAAGGCACGAATACTCCTGCAGGAGTACGGAGCAGGGGAGACCCCACAGGCGCTTTAGCGCCGAGGAGGCTCCCCGCAACGCCTGCGGAAAGCGAAGTGCCTGGAGCGTAAATCAACAGGTCCGGTTAACACAGCCTTTTCATAAAAAAAATTCTGGATAAAAAAGGATTTAAGCGAGTAACCAAGAATTATTAAAAAATAAGTGGAGGAAAGTGGGGGAATGTGGTACATTTTATATAGAAAGTGGGGGTACCGGGATGTTCATGGGTGAATACCATCATAGCATTGATAATAAAGGCCGTATGATCGTGCCATCCAAATTTCGCGAAGAACTTGGCGAGATGTTTATCATCACCCGCGGATTGGATCAATGTCTATTTGGTTACCCATTATCAGAGTGGGCGCTAATTGAAGAAAAACTTAAAGGCCTGCCACTGACAAAAAAAGATGCCCGTGCATTTACCCGATTCTTCTTTTCTGGTGCGACGGAAAGCGAGCTAGATAAACAAGGAAGAATAAATATTCCAACACCATTACTTCAGTATGCAAAATTAGAAAAAGAATGTGTAGTTTTAGGGGTTTCCAATCGAATCGAAATATGGAGCAAACAGATTTGGGAGGACTATTTCTCACAGTCTGAAGATTCTTTTGCTGAAATTGCAGAAAATATGATTGGTTTTGATATATAATGGACAAGTTATTCTATTATAACTCATGTTTTTATCGTTCGATTGGAAAAGGTGATAATGATGTTTGAACATACAACTGTGTTACTAGATGAAGCTGTTAACGGCTTAAATATTAAGCCAGACGGTATATATGTTGATTGTACTTTAGGCGGGGCCGGCCACAGTTCCCTGATACTCTCAAAACTTACCGACAATGGAAAATTGTTTGCCTTCGATCAAGACGAAATAGCTATTGCAAATGCAAAAGAGAAATTGTCACTCTATGGCGGGCAACTTACAATAATTAAAAGCAATTTCCTATATCTCAAGGAAGAACTTGAAAAGCTTGGAATCGAAAAAGTTGACGGGGTCTTATATGACCTTGGTGTATCCTCTCCTCAATTAGATACTCCTGAGCGGGGCTTCAGTTATCATCATGATGCACCATTGGACATGAGAATGGATAATGAAGCACATATTTCAGCGTATGATGTTATTAATCACTGGTCTTATGAGGATTTGGTCAGAATCTTTTTCCGTTATGGGGAAGAGAAGTTCTCTAAGCAGATTGCTCGGAAAATTGAGGCAAGAAGAGAGATTAAGCCGATTGAAACCACTTTTGAGTTAGTTGAACTAATTAAGGAAGGGATTCCTGCTCCTGCAAGAAGGAAGGGCGGACATCCTGCTAAGAGAATTTTTCAAGCAGTCAGAATCGCTGTCAACGATGAATTAGCTGTTTTTGAAAAGTCTCTGCAAAAAGCAATCGACATCCTTAATCCAGAAGGAAGGATTAGTGTTATTACCTTCCATTCTTTAGAGGATCGGATTTGTAAGGCGGCTTTTAAAAAGGCAAGTGAGTTACCAGAGTTACCTCATGGTTTACCTGTGATTCCAGAGGAATTTAAGCCGATTTTAAAGTTAATAAATAGAAAGCCTATTGTTCCGACTGAAGAAGAATTAGAACATAATAATCGTGCCCGATCTGCAAAACTTAGAATAGCAGAGAAATTATAAAAAATTATGTGGAGGGGAAAGAATGAGTAATCTTGCCAGGAAATTTCAGCAACAACAGCAAGTAGAACGGACTGTACATGAACGTACGATTGTAAAAACAAAAAAGCACTGGCTCACACCTGGGGAGAAAATAATCGGAGTCGTATTTACAGGGTTGGTTTGTTTTGGTGCAGTCAACCTCATCTCGAATCAAGCAGAAATTTACCAGGTAAATAAGGATATTCAAGAGGTCCAAACTTCTATTAATGAAATGCAAAAGGTAAATAATGACCTGCAGGTACAAGTAAGCGAACTTAGTACGTATGAGCGGATTTGGGAAAAAGCAAAACAAATGGGGCTTGTTTTAAACGAAAATAACGTCAAGGTTGTGCACGAGAAATGAACAAGAAACAGCCATATATGAATTTCGGAGCAGCTGGATTGTTTGTCATATTCGGCCTGCTCTTTTTTATATTGCTTATTAGGTATTTTTCCATTCAATTCACTGGTGAGGTTGGTTCTCAGCCGCTTGCAGCAAAGGCTCAGCAAAAATACAGCAGAACAGGGAGCTTGGACGCAACAAGGGGCGTGATCTATGATCAAAAAGGAGAAGTGATTGCTGAGGATACAACTTCTTATACTTTGATTGCCATTTTAGATAAAAAGATGACGACGAATCCCAAGAAGCCGAATCATGTTACCGACCCGGAAAAAACAGCAAGGGAACTAGCCAAATTTATCGATTTGGAAGAATCTAAGATTTATAGTATTTTAACGAAAGATCAGTTCCAGGTTGAATTTGGGAAAGCGGGAAGAGATATATCTCACCAGACAAAAAAGGAAATTGAAGCCCTAAAACTGCCTGGGATTACATTTAAACGAGATTCAAAAAGGTTTTACCCGAATGGAATCTTTGCCTCTCACCTAGTTGGTTATGCTGATAGGATTGATGAGGAAGATGGAACCTATAACTATGTTGGGAAAATGGGAATAGAAAAGACATTAAACAAAGAGTTGACCGGCAAGGATGGAAAAATAAATTACGAAAGTGATTTATGGGGTTATTTACTTCCGAATGGAGAACAAAAAGTTACCCCTGCAGAGAACGGAAATGATGTCTACTTAACAATAGACAAGAAGATTCAAACATTTTTAGAAGATGCTATGAACAAAGTAGCAGAGGAATATAACCCCAAAAAAATCATTGCTATTGTAGCTGATCCAAAAACAGGTGAAATCTTAGCAATGGGACAAAGACCTTCCTTTCATCCTAAAACAAAGGAAGGGATTGATAATAGCTGGCATAACGAAGCGATTGAAACTTCCTTTGAGCCTGGATCTACAATGAAAATCTTCACCCTTGCAGCGGCTATTGAAGAAAAGAAATTTGATCCTAATGAATTATTCCAGTCCGGTTCCTATCGAGTAACTTCAAAGGATAAGCCGATACATGATCATAATAGATCCGGATGGGGTACTATTAGTTATCTTGAGGGAGTTCAGCGTTCTTCGAATGTTGCATTTGCAAAATTGGCAAATGAAAAATTAGGCTTTGAAAAATTCCGGGAGTACTTAACAAAATTTGGATTGGATCAGCCAACAGGCATCGACCTTCCAAATGAAACGTCTGGAAAAGTTCAATACACTTGGCCGATTGAAAAGGCTACGACTGCATATGGACAAGGGACAGCGATTACGCCGATTCAGCAGATACAGGCGGCGACAGCGATTGCGAATAAAGGGAAAATGATGAAGCCTCACGTGGTCGACAAAATTGTCGATCATGATTCAGGAAAGATAATTCGTGATACTGTCCCTGAGGTTGTAGATTCACCAATTTCTGCTGATACTGCGAAGGAAGTTCTTGATATTTTAGAAACGGTAGTAACAAATGAAAAAACCGGTACCGGGAATCGATATCAGATAGATGGTTATAGAGTAGCAGGGAAAACAGGGACTGCAAGTATTCCAGATCCAAAGGGCGGATATTTAGATGGACAAGAAGATTATATTTTTTCTTTTTTAGGTATGGCCCCTGTCGATAATCCAAAATTAATTGTCTATGTAGCCGTTCAACAACCGGACATTGACCACTATTCCATGGGCTCGCTCCCAGTCTCAATGGTTTTTAATCCTGTTATGAAAAACAGCTTGCAGTATTTAAATATTCAGCCTTCACAGCAAGAAAAGGCTGCTACGACAAAACTAGGGGATTTCGAAGGTCAAACACTAACTGAGACAGTAAAAAGTCTCGAGGAAAAGAAACTTCAAGTGGTTGTATTAGGAAAGGGAACAAAAGTAACGAAACAGATGCCGGCTGCTGGTACAAATGTGCTCGAAGGAGAGAAAATCATTCTTCAGACTGCTGGAGAGTCGACTGCACCGGATTTTACAGGATGGTCACTTAGGGACGTGATGAAGGTTGCAAAAATAACAGGAGTCAAACTAAATTCAACTGGCAGCGGTTATGTGGTAAAACAAAACCTTAAAGATGGTGCGCTTTTACGAAAAGGAGATTTTTTGATCGTAGATTTAAAAACTCCAGAAGAAATCATGAAGTTAGAAGAAGAAAACAAGGAAGCTGACGAAAACAGTGAACTGCCTGAAGAGATGACAGAAAATCTCCCGTTGGATTAATAATTATCGGTTCTAGAAACGGTTGCAGTAATCGTTCTAACTAAATAAGTACAAGCATATAAATGAACGAGTAGGATAAAGGAGGCTCGTTCATTTTATGCGTGTTTCAAATGTAACTGTCCGTAAAAGGTTAATGATTGCATTATTCGCTGGAATTCTTATCTTTCTAATTATTGATGTCAGACTTGGTTATGTACAGTTTGTTTTAGGTGATATGTTGACTGGACAAGCAAAAGGTTCTTGGAGCAGAAATATTCCTTTTGAACCTGAACGCGGTGAAATCATAGACCGTAATGGTGTTCCGCTGGCAACAAATGTAAGTGCTCCAACTGTATATGTTGTTCCGAGACAGGTTAAAGACCCTGCTGCAACTTCCCAGAAGCTGGCCGCAGTGTTAAATATCCCAAAAGAGAATGCATATCGCCAAATTACCCAGGGCGAATCCATTGTAAGAATAAAAGAAGGAAGAAAGATTTCTCATGAAAAAGCTAAGGAAATCAGGGCATTAGGACTTGAAGGTGTTTATATAGGTGAAGATTCTAAAAGGCATTACCCATTTGGAAGTTATCTTTCTCATGTTTTAGGTTTCGCTGGGGTCGATAACCAGGGGTTAATGGGATTAGAGCTTTATTATGACAAAGAGCTAAGCGGTGAAAGAGGCTCAGTAAAGTTTTATGCTAATGCTAAGGGAGAAAGAATGAATGACATGGCTGATGATTACGAACATCCCGTGGATGGTCTTGATCTAAAGCTAACCATTGATACCAAAATTCAAACTATCATTGAACGAGAGCTTGATATAGCAGAAGCAACATATAACCCGGATGGAATTATTGCAATTGCAATGAACCCGAATAATGGGAAAATATTAGGTATGTCAAGCCGGCCTACCTTTGATCCGGCAAATTTCAGAAATGTCCCGCAAGAGGTATACAACCGAAATCTTCCGGTGTGGTCCAGCTATGAGCCGGGTTCGACTTTTAAAATTATCACTCTTGCTGCTGCTCTTGAGGAAGGAAAAGTGAATTTAGAAAAAGAACACTTTCATGACCCAGGTTCAGTGGAAGTTGCAGGTGCAAGACTGAAATGCTGGAAACGAGGCGGACATGGAAGCCAGACATTTTTAGAGGTAGTTCAAAATTCATGCAACCCGGGGTTTGTGGAACTGGGACAAAGATTAGGGAAAGATACATTGTTTAAATATATAAAGGATTTTGGTTTTGGGCAAAAGACGGGGATTGATTTAGCTGGTGAAGGTTCTGGGATATTATTTAATTTGGACCGTGTAGGTCCGGTTGAATTAGCAACAACCGCTTTTGGTCAAGGGGTTTCTGTAACACCAATTCAACAGGTTGCCGCTGTTGCTGCAGCTGTAAATGGCGGAATTCTATATAAGCCATATATTGCGGAAGAGTTAATTGATCCAGTTACAAAAGAAGTGGTCATGAGAAATACTCCTGTGGAGAAACGAAGAGTAATCTCTGAAGCAACATCGAAGGAAATTCGGCATGCTCTAGAGAGTGTTGTGGCACAAGGAACAGGTTTTAGGGCTTTTGTTGACTCCTATCGAATTGGCGGAAAAACTGGAACAGCCCAAAAAGCACAAAACGGAAGATATTTGGAAAATAACTTTATTGTTTCTTTTATGGGCTTTGCCCCTGCAGATGACCCTGAAATCGTGGTTTATGTAGCAGTCGATAATCCAAAAGGGGGACTCGTTTTCGGGGGTACCATAAGTGCTCCTATCGTAGGGAGTATAATGAAGGATGGTCTAATGGCCATGGGTGTTAAACCGAGAAAAGACCAAATTGAAAAAGAATTAAGATGGCCAGATACTCCTCCGATTACACTCCCTGACTTAACAGGTTTAACAAAATTGGAGATTACAGAACAGCTTTTAAATCTAAAGATAGACGCAAGCGGTGAAGGTGATATCGTCGTAAGACAATCTCCTGAACCTGGGACAAAGCTAAAAGAAGGTTCTACCATAAGACTTTATTTTGGTAAAGAGGAATAAATAATGAATTGATTTCTTAAAGCTAGGCGGCCGGAATGAATTCCGCCGCCTGTTTTTTTGAAAAACAAAAGGATAAATAGCATTCTACATTGTTTTGCTGTAAAATAAGGTGAATCTTTTTAAGTAATATATATTTTAATAAATAATCGCTGCTTTTGTGAAAAGGTAAGAGAGGATTTGAGATTATGAAACTACATGATTTACTTCATCATTTGCACCTCGTCGTTCCTTATCAAGGAGATAATCCTGAAATTACGTCAATTGAAAACGACAATCGTCTGGTGCAAGAGGGAAGTTTATTTATCTGTATTAAAGGATATACCGTCGATGGGCATGACTTTGCGGAGTCTGCAGTGCATAACGGAGCTCTTGCAGTGCTTTCTGAGAAGGAACTTCCACTCTCAGTACCCGTTATCATCGTTAGTGATACAACTCGGGCAATGGCGGTGCTCGCTGATGCATTTTATCAACAGCCAACAAAAAAAATGCATCTAATCGGAATAACAGGGACCAATGGGAAGACAACTACCAGCCATTTAATTGAAAAGATATTATCTGATGTAAACCGGAGTACAGGTTTAATCGGAACGATGTATACAAAAATTGGTGAACAGAAAATTGAAACGAAGAATACAACTCCAGAAAGTCTGGTCCTTCAAAAACGTTTCCATCAAATGCTGGAGGCTGGTGTTGATACAGCAATAATGGAGGTTTCCTCGCATGCCTTACATATGGGCAGGGTTCATGGGTGTGACTATGATGTAGCAGTATTTACAAACCTCAGCCAAGATCATTTAGATTACCATAAAACAATGGAGGATTATAAGCACGCTAAGAGTTTATTGTTTTCTCAACTTGGAAACACTTTTAGCCCTGATAAACCCAAATATGCAATCTTAAATGCAGATGACTCTGCTTCAGAATTGTACCGTAAATCAACAGCAGCGCATGTTGTTACATATGGAATTGATCATAATGCAGATTTCCACGCAAGAAATATTAAGATGACTTCTGCCGGGACTACTTTTGAAATAGTAATAAAAGAGAAGAGTTATCCAATCAATATACAATTAATCGGGAAATTTAGTGTTTATAATGTCTTAGCTAGTATCGCAGCTGCCTTTGTGTCAAATATTCCGTTGGATAAAATTATCGAGTCTATTGAGAGTGTTAAAGGGGTTGACGGGAGATTGGAGCTTGTAAATGCAGGTCAAGAATATACCGTAATTGTTGATTATGCACATACACCAGATAGTTTAGAAAATGTATTAAAAACAATACAAAGCTTTGCGAAAAAGAGGGTTTTTGTAATCGTGGGATGCGGCGGCGACCGGGATAAAACAAAAAGGCCATTGATGGCTGAAATCGCCTGTCGGTATAGTACAGATCCTATTTTTACCTCTGATAACCCAAGAAGTGAAGATCCATTAGCAATATTAAAAGATATGGAAAATGGTGTCATAGGGAAAAGCTACATTTCCATTCCGGATAGGAAAGCGGCAATAGTTAGAGCAATTAGCCAGGCTAGTGAAGGTGATGTCATCTTAATTGCAGGTAAAGGTCACGAAACATACCAGATAATCGGCAGTGAGGTTTATGATTTTGATGACCGAGTCGTTGCTCGGGAAGCTATCGAGGAGAGATAGAAATGTATTTAGCATTTAATGACTTGGTAACGATATTCCCAGATTTTAAGGGTGTAAGAGAGGCAGACCATTTATATTTTATGGTGACGGACAACGCAGGCAGTGACCAGCCGAGAGGTTTATTTATACCATTAACCAATGATTCAGGGGAACTATTAGATGCAATCGCAAATGGAGCCATTGCAGCGGTTTGGGATAAGAAGAATCCGATACCAAAATATACCCCAAATCACTTTCCTGTTTTTTTTACTGAAGATTTAACCTCAGGAGTTCGACATCTGTTACAATTTTATTTTGAAAAAATAGACGGAGAAAATAGAGAGAAAATGAATATGACCAAATTCGCATTTTTAAATAAAAAACTTCTCAAAGAAAATAAAGAAACATATGATATAGCTGTAATGTTGGAAAAGATATCTATGAAGAATTCAAATAATGATGTAGAGAGGAGGGGATAAAATGCTGGAGCAAGTTATTTTTTTCACAATTTTAATGGGCTTCCTGATAACTGTATTACTTTCTCCAATTTTTATTCCCTTCTTAAGAAGGTTGAAATTTGGACAAAGCATTAGGGAAGAAGGCCCAAAATCCCATCAAGTAAAAACAGGTACACCAACGATGGGTGGAATCATGATTTTATTTTCTATTATTATTACCACTCTTGTTATGACTGGAAAATTTGCTGAACCGACGGTTAAAACCTACTTGCTTGTTCTTGTAACCTTTGGATTTGGTTTACTTGGATTTTTGGATGACTTTATTAAGGTGGCATTAAAGCGTAATTTAGGCTTAACCTCAAGACAAAAGCTTTTAGGACAAATTATTATTTCCGTTATTTTTTATCTTGTTTATAAAGAAAATGGTTTTCCTACGGAGATCACTATCCCAGGAAGTGATTACTCCATTGAGTTAGGCTGGTTCTTTGTGTTTTTCATAGTATTTTGGCTGGTAGGCTTCTCAAATGCAGTCAATTTGACAGATGGACTAGATGGCCTCTTATCAGGTACAGCTGCCATTGCTTTTGGCGCTTATGCTGTTCTAGCTTGGAATCAGTCGCAGATGGAAGTGGCAATTTTCTCAGTGGCTGTTGCTGGGGCTGTATTAGGGTTCCTGGTTTTTAATGCCCACCCTGCAAAGGTATTTATGGGTGATACAGGTTCCCTTGCATTAGGTGGTGCTATTGCTTCTATTGCGATTTTAACAAAGTTAGAATTATTATTGGTTATTATAGGCGGTGTCTTTGTAATAGAAACCTTGTCGGTAATTTTGCAGGTAATCTCCTTCAAAACCACAGGGAAACGAATTTTTCGGATGAGTCCTCTTCATCACCATTATGAGCTGCTTGGCTGGTCGGAGTGGAAGGTTGTTGTAACTTTTTGGAGCGTAGGGTTAATATTAGCGATACTAGGTATCTATATTGAGGTGTGGTTATAATTGAAGCAGATAAATACGTATCTTCATAAAAAAATTCTTGTCCTTGGACTGGCCAAAAGCGGGGTAAGCGCTGCGGCTCTATTACATAAGCTTGGTGCGTTTGTGACAGTAAATGATAAAAAACCATTATCAGAAAACCCAGAAGCGCAGGGGTTACTAGAGCAAGGCATTAAAGTTATCTGTGGTGAACATCCTGTTGAATTACTTGAT
This sequence comes from Neobacillus niacini, assembly GCF_046591715.1. GTDB lineage: Bacteria > Bacillota > Bacilli > Bacillales > Cytobacillaceae > Neobacillus > Neobacillus niacini_L. Next base: position 440,060 of record NZ_JAWVNQ010000001.1, read on the forward strand.
GAAGGATTCGAACTTATCGTTAAAAACCCAGGTATTCCTTATCAAAATCCAATCATCAAAGGTGCAGTAGAGAAAGGTATACCTGTAATAACTGAGGTAGAGTTAGCCTACCAAATATCCGAAGCGCCATTCATTGGTATTACTGGAACAAATGGAAAAACAACCACGACAACTCTCATTTTTGAAATGTTGAATGCAGGAGGAAAGAAGCCATTAATTGCAGGTAATATTGGGACGGTAGCATCTGGAGTGGCGGAGGAAGCAGCCGCAGAAAATAATATCGTTATTGAGTTATCATCCTTCCAATTAATGGGAATAGAAACATTCACTCCTAAGATAGCCGTTATGACAAATTTGTATGATGCTCACTTGGATTACCATGGAAACAGAAAAGAATACATTAAAGCAAAGGCGAATATCACCAAAAATCAAAGTGAAGCCGATTACTTTATCTATAATGCTGACCAGCAGGAAGTGGTGGATATTGCTAAAGATTCCCGGGCTAATTCTATTCCATTTTCTACAAAGCGCGTCATTACTGAAGGTGCATACATCAATGAAGGCTGGATTTGTTTTAAAGGTGAAAAAGTCATGTTATTAGACGAAATCGCCCTTCCAGGTGTTCATAATCTTGAAAATATTTTATCGGCAATGGCTGCTGCAAAGTTATCCGGTGTAAAGAATGATGCCATCCAAAGTGTCCTGCGAACTTTTACAGGGGTTAAGCATCGGCTTCAATATGTTACAGATATTGATGGGAGAAAATTCTATAATGACTCAAAGGCAACAAATATCTTAGCAACCGTAAATGCACTTCAGGCTTTTAAGACTCCCATCATCCTGTTAGCCGGCGGCCTTGATCGTGGAAATGAATTTGATGAACTGCTGCCATATTTGAGGAATGTGAAAGCATTAGTTACCTTTGGTCAAACCTCAGCTAAAATTGAGAGAGTCGGTAAAGAAGCAGGAATAAAACAAATTAACACTGTCGATAATGTTGAAAAGGCCGTGCCTGTTGCTTATGAATACTCAGAGCCTGGCGACGTTATTTTGTTATCTCCTGCATGTGCAAGCTGGGACCAATATAAAACTTTTGAAGTCAGGGGAGACATTTTTATCGAAGCGGTGCATAAGCTTAAGTAAGGGCTTGTCCGAAAAGCGGAAGCGGCTTTCAGAGTTTTGGAACATAAACTTCTGATGTGTGCACAAGCCCTAAAACTTGCTATTAGAGGTGTTAGGTGTGCCGACAAAGAGAACAACTCCTGATTTTATATTATTAATTTGTACATTTACGTTATTAGCAGTAGGACTCATTATGGTTTATAGTGCGAGTGCGGTTTGGGCGGAATATAAATTTGATGATTCTTTCTTCTTCGCAAAGAGACAGACTCTTTTTGCGGGAGTTGGGATTGCTGCTATGTTTTTTATCATGAATATTAATTATTGGACCTGGAGAGAGTGGTCAAAGGTTTTATTGATCACCTGCTTTGTGCTCTTAATACTCGTACTTATTCCTGGAGTTGGTAATGTGCGGAATGGCTCACGAAGCTGGATTGGTGTAGGTGCCTTCTCTATTCAGCCATCGGAGTTTATGAAACTTGCAATGATTGCCTTTTTAGCTAAGTTTCTTTCAGAAAGACAGAAGTTAATCACCTCTTTCAGACAAGGCCTGGTGCCATCTTTAGGTCTTGTATTTATCGCCTTTGCCCTAATTATGCTGCAGCCAGATTTAGGCACTGGAACAGTAATGATAGGCACATGTGTGGTAATGATATTTATTGCTGGTGCTCGTATTGGACATTTTGCTTTATTGGGTTTAATAGGTCTGGCAGGCTTTGTAGGTTTGGTTGCTTCTGCACCTTATAGAATGAAACGGATTACCTCTTTCTTAGACCCTTGGCAAGATCCATTAGGAAGTGGCTTTCAAATTATTCAATCGCTATATGCAATTGGTCCTGGCGGTTTATTCGGCCTTGGCCTTGGTGAAAGCAGACAAAAGTTCTTTTATTTACCTGAACCGCAGACTGACTTCATATTTGCAATATTAGCAGAAGAACTGGGGTTTATTGGCGGTTCCTTTATCCTCCTTTTATTTGCACTGTTGTTATGGAGGGGAATACGTATTGCTCTCGGGGCACCTGATTTATACGGAAGCTTTCTGGCAGTTGGAATTATTTCAATGGTCGCAATTCAAGTTATGATAAACGTCGGAGTAGTAACCGGGTTAATGCCTGTTACTGGAATCACCCTTCCGTTCTTGAGTTATGGCGGATCTTCTCTAACCTTAATGTTAATGGCTATAGGTGTTTTATTAAATATTAGCCGTTACTCTAGATATTAATCTACCCTGTTTTTAGGCAGGGTTCTTTTTATTTATTTCGTTTGTAAGTTTACAATTAGATAACATTCTTTTTTCAGACCTTACCTTCTGTTAATTTTATAGTAAGATAGGATAAGAAATGAGCATAAAGCATTTTTTTATTTGAGGTGGACATATGAAAATAGTAGTAAGCGGCGGAGGAACTGGAGGACATATTTATCCAGCTCTTGCACTCATAAGGAAAATACAGAAAGAAAATAAAGATGCGCAAGTTTTATACATAGGGACTAAGAATGGGTTAGAAAGTACAATTGTTCCTCGGGAAAAGATTCCTTTTAAATCTATTCATATTACCGGCTTCAAAAGAAAATTATCCTTCGATAATATTAAAACGATTTTAAGATTTCTAAAAGGTGCTAGCGACAGTAAAAAGATGCTAAAAGAATTCCAGCCAGACATTGTAATTGGGACAGGTGGTTATGTCTGTGGACCTGTTGTTTATGCAGCCGCAAAGTTAAATATTCCGACCATTGTTCACGAACAGAATAGTGTACCGGGATTAACAAATAAATTCTTGAGCAGATTTGTTAATAAAATTGCCATTTGCTTTGAGGAAGCAAGGGAATACTTTCCAAAGGAGAAGGTTGTGTTTACTGGCAACCCTCGGGCATCTGAAGTTATGGGGCAGGATGGTATCAGGGGAAGACTTTCGACTGGATTAAGTACAACAATGCCAGCTGTATTAATTTTCGGAGGCAGCCGCGGAGCAAGACCCATAAATGATGCAGTTGTTAAAGGACTCTCTGAATTTGGTGAAAAACCCTACCAAGTACTCTACATTACGGGTGATGTGCATTTTAATGATGTACAAAAAGAAGCAGAACTAGTTGGAAGTCCTAAAAACGTAGTAATTAAACCATTTATTCATAATATGCCAGAGGTTCTGGCAGGGATTGACTTAGTCGTCTCAAGGGCTGGTGCAACAACACTTGCCGAGATTACTTCATTAGGAATTCCGAGTATACTTGTGCCAAGTCCATATGTTACGAATAACCATCAAGAAAAAAATGCAAGGTCACTTAGTGATCATGGAGCAGCAGAATTACTTCTCGAGAAAGACCTTAACAGTAAAAGTCTTATTCAACATATAGACAAAATTCTGTTAGACCAAGAGAATCTTAAGATGATGAAAATAAAAGCACAAAAATTAGGGGTGCCGGACTCTGCAGAAAGACTATATAAAGTCATGAAGCAGCTTGTCAAAGGAAAACAAAAGTAGCCCAAAACAGTTTTTTGCATAAACTAAAACTATACGTTTGTTTTGAAAGATAGGGTGATAAGAATGGACGGATTATTAACAGAAGTTCAGGAACTAAATATTGGAAAAGTAAAGGTTAATGAAATGTTATCACAGCATACAACCATGAAAATTGGAGGTCCTGCTGATCTTTTAATTGAACCATCAAGTTTAGAAAATATCCAAAAAGTAATGACCTTTATTAAGAAACGCAATATCCCTTGGAGGGCTATTGGAAGGGGCTCTAATCTGCTTGTGTCCGATAAGGGGATTGAAGGTGTAGTAATAAAATTAGGCTCTGGATTGGATCATCTAACTATTAATGACTCTGCTATTACAGTTGGAGGAGGACATTCATTAGTCAGCCTATCTACATTAATTTCGAAAAAGGGTTTATCTGGGCTTGAATTTGCGAGTGGTATCCCTGGTTCAGTGGGCGGAGCCGTTTACATGAATGCAGGAGCGCATGGTTCTGATATTAGTAAGATTTTAACAAAGGCACACATCTTATTTGAAGACGGGACCATTGAATGGCTTACAAATGATGAAATGGAGTTCACTTATAGGACCTCAGTCCTTCAAAAGAAACGACCAGGTATCGTACTTGAAGCAGAATTTAAGTTAACAGAGGGTGACAGAACCACGATTGTCTCCAAAATGCAAAAAAACAAAGATTATCGCAAGGAAACACAGCCATGGAATTTTCCTTGTGCAGGGAGTATCTTTCGGAACCCTCTGCCCAATTATGCAGGTAAATTAATTGAGGAAGCTGGTTTAAAAGGTTTCCAAATTGGCGGTGCAAAAATATCTGAAATGCATGGAAATTTTATCGTAAATGCAGGTAATGCAACAGCCAAGGATGTCCTTGATTTAATCCAATATATAAAAGATAAAATTCAAGCATTATATGGAATTGAAATGGAAACCGAGGTAGAAATTATTGGTCGAAAGTAATAAGAATAAATCGTACCAATTACAATTTTTGTGGTATAATTACTCATTATAAATATGGAAAAAAACTGAGAAAATGAATGACGGCATGATTTTTCGTGCCGTTGTTTTCGCTTTTTAGGCTCTAAAAAGCGGGTAGATATTATAGGTTTTCTTTTAGGACATGCTAAGCGTTATTCTTAATGGAGGGAAGTGTATGGATAAAGGTAAGATTGTCGCTCTCGAAGATCGAATCCCAAAGCTAAAAGAGCAAAGACGACGAAAAGCCAACAGAAGGCTTATTTTTCTTCTATTTTTGTTCTTTACTATGATTGCCGTCGTCGCTTATGTACAGTCGCCATTAAGTCATGTAAAAAAGATAACCATTAAGGGAAATGATTTACTGTCAACAAATGAAATTATAAGTACAAGTCATTTATCTAAACAAACAAATATTTGGAGTGTTAAAACCGATTCAATTGCATTAAAACTACAAAAATTAAATGTTATTAAAGAAGCAAAGGTAAAAATAATCTGGCCAAATACCGTAGTGATTGAGATTGAGGAACGGGAAAAAATCGCTTACCTCGAGTCGGAAAACTCCTATTATCCTGTAATGGAAAATGGAAAAATCCTAAAGGATAGGGAAGTGTCTGAGGTACCAATAAATGCACCTATTCTATTTAAATTTAAAGAGGGGGCAATCCTAAAAGAGACTGTCTCTGCCCTTGTTGAGCTTCCCGATGAAGTTCTAAATGCAATCTCTGAATTACACTATACCCCGAAAAAAACGGATCAATATCATATATCTTTATTTATGAATGATGGTTTTGAAGTGCGTGCCACATTACGAAGCTTCTCGGAAAAAATGATCCATTATCCTTCAATCATTAGCCAGTTAGATCCTACCAAAAAGGGTATTATTGATTTAGAGGTAGGTTCATATTTTAAAGCCTATGAGTTGGAAGCAGATGAATCGGAGGAATCAGAAATTGAGAATGATAAAGGTGAAGGGTAAACATGTAATTTTATCCCTTGTATGCCTTGTTCTTGGGTTTATGATTGCATTTTCTTATCACTTTACTCAAAAAGAAATAAATCAGAAAAACACAAATTTAACAAGTAAACAATGGGAAAAAACCTTAGACCTAAGAAATCAATTAATTGAAATTGAAGAAACGAATCGGAAATTGCAAAAGGAATTAAACCGGAAGCAAAATATGGTACTAGAAAACGAAAAAGATCTTTCCAAAGAAGCAGAAGCATATTTGACACTTGCCGAGAATGCAGAAAAATATCGAATGTTCTTAGGGAAAGTTAAGGTTAAAGGTCAAGGTGTAATGGTACAGCTGGCAGACGGGGCCTACAAACCTGAAGAAGAAAATATCAATAACTATCTAGTCCATGAACATCATGTTTTTAAAGTTATAAATGAACTTTACATCTCAGGGGCTGCTGCCATTGCTATTAATGGGCAAAGATTAACAAGTCAATCGTATATACTATGCGATGGACCAGTAATTACTATCGATGGAATTCAACATCCCGCACCGTTTGTTATTACAGCTATTGGAGACCCTGAGGTTTTGGCATCTGCAATAAACCTCACTGGCGGTGTGAAAGACCAATTAGTTAACGATAATATTGTCTTTACCCTAGAAAAACAGAATGAAATTATCCTAAATCCCATTTTAGGAAATTCATAGATTATTACTATGTCCACGATAGATAAATTTAAAAGGCAGGGTGAAAAAAGTGGACAAGCATAAAAAAAACTTTAGCTTTATTGCCATATCTGCTGTAATTGGATTTATGATTGCCATTCAATTTCAAACAGTAAAAGAACCTGTTGAACGTGATACTCGTGATTTATGGCAGCTACGGGAGGCATTGCTTCAAGAAAAAGAATTGCAATCTGAATTGTTAAGTGAGATCAGATCAATTGAAGAAAAGCTGCTTGCCTATGAATCAAAACAAAAGCAAAGTAAAGAACAGGCATTAAGAGATACAATTGAAGAATTGAAAGTTGAGGCCGGATTAACAGAAGTGCAAGTTCCAGGTTTAACTTTGAGAATTGAACCTATTTTGGAAGATATTCAAATCGGAGCTCATGTTTCTAAGGATCTCTCACCTGAATTGCTTAAAAGGTTATTAAACGAATTAAATATGTATGACGCCAAGTATGTTTCAGTAGATGGTCAAAGAATTATCAATACTACGGTCATAAGAGAGATTACGAATGAAACTAAAATTGATGGTCATGCATTATCCAAATTTCCCATAGAAGTTAAAGTCGGTGTCGATAATTTTGAGGTAGCTGAAAAGCTATACAATCGGATAAAAGCCTCCAAAGCAACAGAGGAATTTTTCACTGAAAGCCTTAAGTTGACTATATCAGAACCAATTCCTGAGGTTACCATCCCCGCATATGATAATCCTATCCAAATTCGATATTTGGAGTCATTGAAGGCGAACGAAGGAGGGAATACATAATGTGGCTGCCATTTTTAGGATTAATCATTGGGATACTCCTGGGACTGTTAACAGATATAAGGATTCCTGAAGAATATTCTAATTATCTATCAATTGCAGTTCTGGCAGCTCTTGATACATTATTTGGCGGAATAAGAGCTCATCTGCAAAATATTTATGATGAAAAAGTATTTGTTTCAGGGTTCTTTTTTAATATTTTACTTGCTGCAAGTTTAGCTTTTCTAGGCGTTCATCTTGGTGTAGACTTGTATTTAGCAGCTGTATTTGCTTTTGGTGTACGCTTATTTCAAAATATTGCTGTAATAAGAAGAATATTATTGACAAAATGGTCTAATTCAAAAGAAAAAATAGAAAAAAATTGATTTTTTTAAAGGGAATTATTTAGTTGTGACGAATAATTTTATAAGATATAGGTGTGTACTTTTTATTAATATATCTTGTGAAATATAATGTTGTTCGACTGAAGTAATGCTAAGGAGGTGCCAAAGAATGAACAGCAATGAAATATATGTAAGTCTTGACATCGGTACATCCAGTGTAAAAGTAATCATCGGTGAAATTGTCAATGACTCTATCAATATAATTGGTGTTGGAAATGTAAAGTCGGAAGGACTTCGTAAGGGATCTATCATTGACATCAATGATACCGTTCATTCTATTAAACGTGCAATTGAAGAAGCAGAAAGAATGATTGGAATGGAAATACGACAAGTGATTGTAGGTATTTCCGGCAATCAGGTTGCTCTTGAACCATGCCGTGGAATTGTAGGAGTTTCTAGTCAAAACCGTGAAATTACAAATGATGATGTTAGACGTGTTATTGAAGAGGCTCAAGTTGTTTCTATTCCTCAGGATAGAGAAATTATCGGAGTAATACGAAAACAGTTCATCCTTGATGGCAAGGATGAGATTAATAACCCGTGTGGTATGATTGGCGTTCGTTTAGAAGTAGAAGGAACACTTATCACTGGATCTAATGCTATTATTACAAATACACTGCGTTGTGTAGAACGTGCCGGCTTAGAAATAACGGACATTATTTTACAGCCGCTTGCAGCGGGTGATTATGCATTGTCAAAAGATGAGAAGAACTTAGGCGTTGCATTAGTTGATTTAGGCGGAGGGTCGACCACCATCGCTTATTTCGAACAAGGATACTTGGCAGCAACGAGTGTGATTCCGGTTGGAGGAGATTTAATTACTAATGACCTTTCAAAGGTATTACACACTTCTACCGAGGATGCCGAAAAAATCAAAGTAAAATATGGACATGCTTTTTACGATGATGCGTCAGAGGATGAATTCTTCAGTGTTCCTATTATAGGAAGTGATCAGCATCAGCAATTCAATCAATTATATGTATCTGAAATCATAGAAGCAAGAATGGAAGAAATCTTTGAATTAATTGCTCATGAATTGAAACGACTCGGAATAAATGATTTACCTGGTGGATTCGTTTTTACAGGCGGTACTGCAAATATGCAAGGTATATTAGAACTTGCTCAATCTATATTCCAAAGTCCCGTTCGCAAAGCTGTTCCCAATTATATTGGAGTAAGAGAACCTCAATATACAACAGCGGTTGGTTTAATCAAATATGCATACAAGAATGCTAGATTACCAGGTGGGACCTTCGTCGCTTCAGCACCTGTTTCTGAACCAATCGAGAAGAAAGTCCAAAAACAACAACAACAACCGAAAGCAAAACCAGAAAAACATCCGGAAGATAAGATGTCATCAAAAGTAAAAAAATTCCTTGGTCTCTTTTTCGAATAAGCTAACACGAAAAGGAATATCGACGAATTAGGAGGATTTGTCATGTTAGAGTTTGATACAAATTTAGATTCTCTTGCTACTATAAAAGTAATTGGGGTTGGCGGCGGAGGAAACAATGCAGTAAACCGAATGATTGAACATGGTGTTCAAGGAGTCGAATTCATTGCAGTTAATACGGATGCACAAGCATTAAACCTCTCAAAAGCAGAAGTGAAAATGCAAATTGGTTCAAAATTAACGAGAGGACTTGGTGCTGGTGCCAATCCTGAGGTTGGTAAGAAAGCTGCAGAAGAAAGTAAAGAACAATTAGAGGATGCTCTGCGTGGTGCAGATATGGTGTTTGTAACTGCTGGTATGGGCGGCGGTACAGGTACAGGTGCTGCACCTGTAATAGCACAAATTGCCCGTGGTTTAGGTGCTCTAACAGTTGGTGTTGTAACACGGCCGTTTACATTTGAAGGGAAAAAGCGTTCTAATCAGGCTGCGGGTGGAATCGGTGCCATGAAAGAGGCTGTGGATACTTTAATTGTAATCCCGAATGACCGACTGCTTGAAATAGTAGATAAAAGTACTCCAATGCTTGAAGCATTCCGTGAAGCGGACAATGTGCTCCGTCAAGGGGTTCAGGGTATTTCAGATTTAATCGCGGTTCCGGGTCTAATTAACCTAGACTTTGCAGATGTGAAGACAATTATGTCTAACAAAGGATCTGCCTTAATGGGAATTGGTATGGCAACGGGTGAAAATCGTGCCACTGAAGCAGCGAAAAAAGCAATTAGCTCCCCTCTGCTAGAAACGTCTATCGATGGTGCACAAGGAGTTCTGATGAATATTACTGGCGGCAGCAATTTAAGCCTGTATGAGGTTCAAGAGGCTGCGGATATTGTAGCAACTGCTTCTGATCAAGAAGTAAATATGATCTTTGGATCAGTGATTAATGAAAATCATAAAGATGAAATCATCGTTACAGTTATTGCAACTGGATTTAATGAAGAGGTTATCCAGCCAAAAGCAACTCGTCCAGCCTTTGGTCAAGCAAAACCACAAATGGGTACTGTTAAGCCAAAACGTGAAGAGGCACCGCAAGAACCGGTTCGGAATAACCATGCACATGCACCACAAGAAGAAACGCTTGATATTCCAACATTTTTACGTAACAGAAATCGTAGAAGATAAAAGAAGAAGGCATGGTCCAAAAGGACCATGCCTTTTTTGTATAAATGTAATTAGACAAAATACGTTGTTTATAGTGGAAATTTCTGTTTTTTTGATTACAGAAAGTGACACACTTCAGCCCATTAAATAGGTTATACTTTTCCCTAAACAGAATAATAGAAATGAAGTTCATACACCCTTATGAAGAATCCATAAAGCTGCTAAAAAGCTTTTGACATTTAAAAGGGGGAAGGCTTGTTGTCGGTATATTTAGATATTATTTGGGCTCTTAATCTGTTATTTGATAGCCTTCTCCTATATCTATCAGCCATTTTTCTAAAAAGACGAATTGTGATATGGAGATTATTTGCAGGCGGTTTTGTTGGGTCATTAATAATATTATTTTCATTTACACCATTAAATATCTATTCCAATCATCCAATATCCAAGCTTCTATTCTCGGTTGTAATGGTTCTAGTAGTATTTGGTTATAAACGTTTTTCTTTTTTCATAAAGGCGTTAATGACTCTATATGTAACAACCTTTCTAATAGGAGGAGCATTAATCGGAGCTCATTATTTTGTTCAATTTGATCAAGAGATGTCTACAAAAGTAATGATTTCCAATGTTACAGGGTTTGGTGATCCCATTAGCTGGCTTTTTGTTCTGCTGGGTTTTCCAATTGCATGGCATTTTTCGAAAAGGAATATTGAAGGTATGGAAATGACCAAAATTCAATTTGATCAGATTGTGAATGTCACGGTAAGAATTAATGATGAATCTTATACTTTTAAGGGTCTTGTAGACAGTGGAAATCAGCTATATGATCCATTAACCAAACTTCCTGTTATGTTTGTATCTATTAAGAATTGCTTTGAAAAAGTGGCAGAACCGGTAAGAAAAATGGCAGCAGATCCTGAATCTCTGGTCCTCGGGAATGTTGAGTTTCCAGTAGAATGGCAAAATAAGCTTAGGATTGTACCGTGCCGGGTAGTAGGACAAGAGCATCAACTAATCGCAGCAGTTAAGCCTGACTCCATATTGATTGACTCTAAGGGTGAAAGTTATTTATGTGAAAAAGGCCTTGTATCGTTTACCATGCAGCAATTATCCTCAGACGATGCCTTTCAATGCATCGTACATCCGAAAATGCTCACTGGACCAAAGCAGCATGATGATTCGGCGAAAGTAAGCTAATAATACTATACTCGAAAAAACAGATTTTAGAAGGAGGAACTTCTGTGAAAAAATGGAGACTTCGCTTATCCTACTACTGGTATAAGATACTAATCAAATTAGGAATTAAAAGTGATGAAGTTTATTATATTGGCGGCAGCGAAGCCTTACCGCCTCCTTTAAGTAAGGATGAAGAAGAGCTGCTTTTAAATAAGCTTCCAGGCGGTGATAAGGCCGCAAGATCGATATTAATAGAACGTAACCTAAGGCTTGTCGTATATATTGCTAGAAAATTTGAAAACACCGGTATTAATATAGAGGACTTAATTAGTATTGGTACCATTGGCTTAATTAAAGCAGTCAATACGTTTAATCCAGAGAAAAAAATTAAGCTGGCTACATATGCATCTAGATGTATTGAAAATGAAATTCTCATGTATTTGAGGAGAAATAATAAAATTAGATCTGAAGTTTCATTTGATGAACCATTAAATATTGATTGGGACGGTAATGAATTATTATTATCTGATGTATTGGGAACGGATGATGATATTATTACCAAGGATTTAGAAGCAAATGTAGATAGAAAGTTATTAACCAAAGCATTGCATCAGCTTAGTGATCGGGAAAAGCAGATTATGGAGCTTCGCTTCGGACTTACCAATGGAGAAGAAAAGACACAGAAGGATGTAGCTGACATGCTTGGTATTTCTCAATCATATATATCCCGTCTGGAAAAAAGAATAATTAAAAGATTAAGAAAAGAATTTAATAAGATGGTTTGATGACGAACTTAGTCGTTTGCAAGAAAAAGAAAAAAGAATTTTTTCATGCCGAAAGACCATTGAAATTAAAGTGAAAATCGTGTTTTTCGACAATCCCTATAACATTCCTTAGAAAGTACAAGTGCATATTTTTCCTCTTCAAGGAAATACTGTTTTTTGTACAGCAACTCCTATGAGGAGGGAAAAGGGATTGACTCGAAATAAAGTTGAAATTTGCGGCGTAGATACATCAAAACTTCCTGTATTAAAAAATGAAGAAATGAGATTACTCTTCAAGCAAATGCAAGAGGGCGATATTACAGCACGAGAAAAACTCGTCAACGGAAATTTACGGCTCGTACTTAGTGTTATTCAAAGGTTTAATAACCGTGGCGAGTTTGTTGATGATCTGTTTCAGGTTGGCTGTATTGGGCTTATGAAATCGATTGATAACTTTGATTTAAGTCAAAACGTTAAGTTTTCCACTTATGCCGTACCGATGATTATTGGCGAAATACGCAGGTACCTCCGCGATAATAATCCAATTCGCGTGTCAAGGTCCTTAAGAGATATCGCTTATAAGGCCTTGCAAGTAAGGGAACGATTAATGAGTGAAACTTCACGGGAACCGACTGCTGAGGAGATTGCTAAAGTATTAGAAGTCCCTCACGAAGAAATAGTCTTTGCTCTAGACGCTATCCAAGACCCAGTGTCCTTATTCGAACCAATCTATAATGATGGCGGCGACCCCATTTATGTGATGGACCAATTAAGCGATGAACGAAATAAAGACATTCACTGGATTGAAGAGATTGCATTAAAGGAAGGCATGAGACGCTTAAATGAGCGTGAAAAGTTAATTTTAAGAAAGCGATTCTTCCAGGGAAAAACGCAAATGGAAGTAGCCGATGAAATTGGAATATCGCAAGCTCAAGTTTCACGTTTAGAGAAAGCAGCCATTAAACAAATGAATAAAAATATTCAAAGCTAAAGCTGTCCAAGAGGAAACGGCAAATATGCGGGAACATTTAAAGGGTGAATTCGTTACATTTAGTAGCAGTTCACCCTTTCTATTTTCACGCCTGCAGTTTCCTCTTTGGACAGCTTTATTTTTTCGTCAATTTACAGATAAATTAACCAATCTAATCATATATTTTGTTAAGGATAAAAATGGCGGGAGTGAGAGATATGGTCAAAATTTCTGAATTTCAGATTAAAGATGTAGTGAATGTGTCTGATGGTAAAAAGCTTGGAAATATTGGTGATATAGAAATTAATCTTTCAACTGGTAAAATAGAAGCGGTTATTGTCACCGGTAATGGTAAGGTCCTAGGCTTTTTTGGAAGGGAAGAAGATATTGTTATACCATGGAAGAATATAATAAAAATAGGTCAAGATGTAATCTTGGTTAGATTTAAGGGAATTGAAGAAAGAAATGCAGAGGAAATGGAAGTATAGGATTGATTGTCATCTTACGGTGACCAATTTAATTATTCATGGTAAACTAGAAAAAAACAAACGAGGTTGAGTGATGGAACCCTTCGCATTTGGAAATCAATCATATCTTTACATTAAAAATTGGATGGATCAAAATTTCGGGCTAGTTGCTGGACTAACAACTAAATTAGGCGGCAGCAGTAAGGAAGCATTTGACAGTCTTAATATGGGATTTCACGTAGGAGACCAGAAGGAGGCTGTCTGCCATAATCGGAACAAGGTGGCCGGCCTTATTCAATTTCCTCTAAAACATTGGGTAGGCGCAGAACAGACCCATGAAACCCTCATTAGAAAAGTCACGAAGGCTGACCGCGGGGTTGGGGCTGATTCCTACCATAATGCCTTTAAGGGGACGGATGGTTTTTATACTGATGAAGAGGGAGTTTTATTAACTCTTTGCTATGCTGATTGTGTCCCTCTTTTTTTTATTTCTCCTAAACATCGGATGATTGGTGCTGCCCATGCTGGATGGAAGGGAACTGTAAATGAAATTGGACGAAAAATGATAGAGAAATGGGAAGTGGAAGGGATCCTTCCTAATCAAATTTTTGTCACAATAGGGCCATCTATTTGTGAAAAATGTTATATTGTTAATGATTATGTCATCAACTTTGTTGAAAATACTCTAGTAGATGTCGAAGAAAAACCCTATAATTTAATTAAAGAAGGACAGTATACCTTAGACTTACGGAAACTGAATAAATTAATCCTGCAGAAGGCTGGAGTCCCGCCAGAAAATATTCAAATAACTAAACGCTGCTCTAGCTGCGACCAATTTGAATTTTACTCACATCGCCGTGACCAAGGGAAAACAGGAAGGATGTTAAGTTATATTGGATGGAAGGAGACCTCCGAATGAAGGTAGCAGAAAATCTCATACATATTAAACAGCAAATAAGTGATGCATGCCAAAGGGTAAACCGGACTCCTGATGAAGTGAAATTGATTGCCGTAACCAAATATGTCAGTATCAATAGAGCAAAAGAAGCATTGGAAGCTGGAATAATCAATTTAGGTGAAAATAGAGATGATGGGCTGTTAGCAAAGTGGGAAGTATTAGAGGACAAGCCTCATTGGCATTTTATCGGGACACTGCAAACCCGTAAAGTGAAAAATATAATTGATAAAGTTGAATATATTCACTCTTTGGACCGAGTTTCATTAGCAGAGGAAATTAATAAACGTGCGAGTAAGAAAGTAAAATGCCTGGTTCAAGTGAATGTTTCACAAGAAGAATCTAAGCATGGTCTGGCTCCAGAGGATGTAATAGATTTTATTAAAAGTTTACAGCCATATGAGAATATAAGTATTGAAGGTTTAATGACAATGGCCCCATTTATAGATGACGAAGAAATGCTTCGAACTTGTTTTCGAAGGTTAAAAGATCTTCGTGATCAGGTAAAGAATTGTAACCTTGAATTCGCCCCATGTACTGAGCTTTCAATGGGAATGTCTAATGACTTTGTTATAGCCATTGAAGAAGGCGCCACGATGGTTAGAATAGGTACGGCACTTGTCGGTCAAGTCTCTTGAGGAGGAAAAAGAATGACAATAAAATCTAAATTAAAAACATTTTTCTTTTTAGATGATGATTATGATGATAATAATCAGGAGGATTATGAGAAGGTTGAACCAATTAAGCCCCAAAAACTGCCTGCTAAGCCGCAAAACGTTGTAAGTTTGCAGAGTGTACAAAAATCTGCAAAGGTAATCCTAGTCGAACCTAGAGTTTATGCGGAAGCTCAAGATATAACGGACCATTTAAAAAGCCGCCGTGCTGTTGTCGTGAATCTTCAGCGCATCAGTAATGAAGAAGGAAGGCAAATTGTCGATTTTTTAAGTGGAGCAGTGTATGCCTTAAGCGGGGACATACAAAAGATTGGCTCTAGTATATTTTTATGTACACCTGATAATGTTGAAATTTCTGGCAATATTTCTGAACTAGTAAAGGAACAAGAATATCACGATACAAGGTGGTAGTAGGAATGGATATTATTTTTAGCTTTTTGATCCAAATCATCGGGATTTATAAATGGATGCTTATCATTTATATCCTTTTATCATGGTTTCCAAATATGAGAGAATCACAGATTGGGACAATTCTTGGTAAGTTATGTGAACCATTTCTAGAACCATTTAGGAGAATCATTCCGCCAATAGGGATGATGGACTTATCACCTTTAGCAGCATTTCTTATTCTTTCTTTCGCCCCTCAAGGCTTATTAGTTTTGCAAAACTTAATTTCTTAATTCTGCCTTACTTAAATGGTATAAGGAGTTCAACATGAATATTTATCAGCATTTTCGCCCAGAGGAACGGGATTTTATTGACCAAGTATTACATTGGAAGGATTTTGTTGAATCCAGCTATACATCTAAACTTACCGATTTTCTAGATCCAAGAGAGCAGCATATTTTAAAGACACTGATTGGAGAGAATGGAAGTACTAAATACCAATTATTTGGCGGGAGCTCTGAAGGTGAAAGAAAGCGGGCATTAATTATGCCAGATTATTTCATACCAAACGAGAACGATTTTCAAATTACCCTGTTTGAAATTGTCTATCCCGCTAAATTTGTTTCCATAGAACATCCACAAGTTCTCGGTTCTCTTATGTCGTTAGGATTAAAACGCGGGAAATTTGGCGATATCCTTATGAAAGATGAACGTGTTCAATTCTTTACGAGCACAGAAATCAGTGACTATATTAAAAGTAATTTAGAATCAATTGGAAGAGCATCAATAAGATTAAAAGAGGCAGGTCTACATGAGGCAATTACAGTTGATGATTTATGGATGGAACAGGAGCTTACTGTTTCCTCCTTACGCCTAGATACCATCATTTCTGGCATTCATCACATTTCCAGGCAGAAATCCCAAGCGTACATTCAACAAGGATTAGTGAAGGTGAACTGGACTAGTATTGAAAATCATTCCTTTGAATGCCGCGAAGGTGACTTGTTGTCAGTCAGAGGTTACGGAAGAGTAAAGATCTTGTCAATTGAAGGAAGAACCAAAAAGGATAAATGGCGAATCATCGCCGGAAAGCAAAAATAAATTTATCTATTTAGCAGGATTATAGAAAACTTTGTCGAATTTATGCTTTATACATTAATTACATACAGAAGAAAGATTCTTGGAGGTGGCATCATGCCGTTAACGCCGTTAGATATTCACAATAAAGAATTTAATAAAGGTTTTCGTGGTTACGATGAAGACGAGGTAAATGAATTTTTAGACCAAGTCATAAAGGATTATGAATTAGTCCTTCGTGAAAAGAAAGAAATGGAAGAACGTTTGAATGAAATGAAGGACCGTTTAGGTCACTTTGTAAATATAGAAGAAACATTAAACAAGTCTATTGTAATTGCACAAGAGGCTGGAGAAGATGTAAAAAGAAATGCTCAAAAGGAAGCCAAGCTTATTATCAAGGAAGCAGAAAAGAATGCTGACCGCATTGTTAATGAATCACTTTCGAAAGCGAGAAAGATTGCCCTTGAAATCGAGGACTTGAAAAAGCAGTCAAAAGTTTTCCGTACTCGTTTTAAAATGTTAATAGAGGCCCAGCTGGATATGATTAATACCGATGATTGGGATCATCTATTAGAGTATGAGGTAGATGCAACTGAGCTTAAAATCCATCAAGAAGAAGATTCCTTAGCTTGACGAATTGGTATAATTTCGCATATAATTTTCTAATAAGTAAATAAAGAATGGAAATGACAATGAGAGGGACAGTACATTTTTTCATAAACTTTTGATAGCGAGCCGGGGATGGTGGAAGCCTGGGAAAAGTGAGGAAATGGAAAATCACCCTTGAGTCCCAAGCTGAACTACGAAGAGTAAGCTATGGCGGGTTATTCACGTTACGAATCTTAAAGAGGATAGTACTTTTTCGTTCTATCTATCAGGGTGGTACCGCGGGAATAAAACCTTCTCGTCCCTTTTATGGGATGAGAGGGTTTTTTTATTTGTCTATTGGCTATTCTGTTTATGATGAGTGTAACAGGAGGAATATGAAATGGAATATAAAGATACGTTATTAATGCCAAAAACTGAATTTCCTATGCGTGGAAATCTCCCGCAAAGAGAACCTGAAATTCAGGCAAAGTGGGAAGAAATGAATATTTATAAGAAAGTTCAAGAGCGGACCGCAGGACGTCCGATGTTTGTGCTTCATGATGGACCTCCATATGCAAATGGTGATATTCATATGGGCCACGCGCTTAACAAAGTTTTAAAAGATTTTATTGTTCGATATAAATCAATGAGCGGTTACAATGCACCATATGTTCCAGGCTGGGATACTCATGGATTGCCAATTGAACAGGCGTTAACAAATAAGGGAGTAAAACGTAAAGAGATGACGGTAGCCGAATTCCGTCAGCTTTGTACAAAATATGCACTCGAGCAGGTAAGCAATCAGCGTGAACAATTTAAGCGCATTGGAGTTCGTGGTGATTGGGAAAATCCATATATTACTCTAAAGCCTGAATATGAAGCACAGCAAATTAAAGTCTTCGGTGAAATGGCAAAGAAAGGCTATATCTATAAAGGTCTTAAACCTGTTTATTGGTCCCCTTCAAGTGAATCAGCTCTTGCTGAAGCAGAAATTGAATATCAGGATAAAAAATCACCGTCCATTTATGTTGGATTTAAAGTTAAGGATGGAAAAGGCGTTCTTGATACAGATGTTCAAATTGTTATCTGGACGACTACACCATGGACGATTCCGGCTAACTTAGGAATTTCAGTACACCCCGACTTAAGTTATGTAGTCGTTAACACTAATGGTAATAAATATTTAGTGGCGGAAGCCCTGTTAGAAGCAGTAACAAATGAAATTGGCTGGGAAGATGCTGTAGTTATTCAAAAGGTTAAGGGAACTGAATTAGAGAATATCCTTGCAGCACACCCGTTATATGACCGTGATTCTTTAGTTATGTTAGGTGAGCATGTCACAACGGATGCCGGAACAGGCTGTGTTCATACAGCTCCAGGACATGGGGAGGATGACTTTCATGTTGGTCAAAAGTATGGACTTGAGGTTCTTTGCCCTGTCGATGATAAAGGAGTCATGACAAGTGAAGCACCAGGCTTTGAAGGCTTATTTTACGATAGTGCAAATAAGCCAATTGCTCAAGCATTAGAAGAAAAAGACGCGCTCTTAAAGCTTTCTTTTATCACACACTCCTATCCGCATGATTGGAGAACAAAAAAACCTGTCATTTTCAGAGCCACTGCACAATGGTTTGCTTCCATCAAGGATTTCCGCAATGACCTTCTTGAAGCAGTAAAAGAAACAAAATGGGTACCTGCATGGGGCGAAACACGACTATTTAATATGGTCCGTGACCGCGGCGATTGGTGTATTTCCCGCCAGCGTGTCTGGGGAGTACCAATCCCAGTGTTCTATGCTGAAAATGGCGAGGAAATCATCACAGATGAAACGATTGAACATGTTTCTGGCTTATTCCGGGAGTTTGGATCAAATATCTGGTTTGAGCGTGAAGCGAAAGAGCTATTGCCAGAAGGATTTACCCATCCAGGAAGTCCAAACGGGTTGTTTACGAAAGAAACAGACATTATGGATGTTTGGTTTGATTCCGGCTCATCCCACCAAGCAGTACTGTTAGAAAGAGACGATTTGGTCCGCCCGGCGGATTTATATTTAGAAGGTTCAGATCAATATCGAGGCTGGTTTAACTCTTCCTTATCGACGGCTGTTGCAGTAACGGGCAAAGCACCATACAAAGGTGTATTAAGTCATGGTTTTGCTTTAGATGGAGAAGGAAGAAAGATGAGTAAATCATTAGGGAATGTTATGGTACCTGAAAAAGTAATGAAGCAATTAGGTGCAGATATTCTCCGTCTATGGGTAGCATCCGTTGATTACCAGGCTGATGTTCGTGTATCTGATGCAATTCTGAAACAGGTTGCAGAGGTATACAGAAAAATCCGTAACACCTTCCGTTTCTTACTTGGTAACTTGTCCGACTTTAACCCAGCAAGTGATAGGGTTACTTACGAAAACCTTCGTGAAGTTGATCAATTTATGCTTGTGAAATTAAATAAGCTGATTAAATATGTTCGGAATGCTTATGATAATTATGAGTTTGCAGGAATTTATCATGCGATTAACAATTTCTGTACCCTTGACTTAAGTGCCTTTTATCTTGATTTCGCTAAAGATGTTCTCTATATTGAGTCCGTTAACAATCATGAACGGCGTGCGATCCAAACGGTCCTATACGACTCATTACTTGCATTAACAAAATTAGTTTCTCCAATTCTGTCTCATACGGCTGACGAAGTGTGGAATTTCATTCCGGCAGTTAATGAGGAAAGTGTCCAGTTAACTGACATGCCAGAATATCAGGAACTACAAAATGCAGCGGCGTTAGAAGAAAAATGGACATCATTTATGAAGCTTCGTGATGATGTATTAAAAGCACTTGAAGAGGCTAGAAATCAAAAGGTTATTGGTAAATCATTAACTGCAAAAGTTTCTTTATATGTGAATGAAAATACGAAATCACTATTAGACTCAATTCATGAGAATGTGCAGCAATTATTTATTATCTCAGGATTTGAAGTCGCAGGAAGCTATGAACAAGCACCTGAGAATGCAATTAAATTAGAAACAGCTGCGATTCTGGTCTCTAAAGCAGAAGGTGAAACTTGCGAACGCTGTTGGGTTGTAACACCTGAGGTTGGAAAAGATCCAGAACATCCTACACTTTGCCCTCGTTGTGCAGAAGTAGTAAAAGAAAACTATACACATTTAACCTAAATAGAAAAACCCCATGAAAAAATTCATGGGGTTTTTTCATTTTTTATCCTATTCCGTTAATTGTTGTTCCGGTTGTCAAATGTTTTCCCGGGTCAGGCCAAGAGAAAGGGAGATAATATTAGAAATGAATTAACGGAGGTTACAACTATGAATGCAATGCAGGAACAGCTGTTTTGGGAACTCCGTAAAACACAATTAGAAATTTTAAAATCACTGAAAAGTAAGCAGAAAAATGAGTGGATGACTCCAATACTAGAGGATGAGTTAGCAGATATTTCAACAGCCATAAAAAAACTTAAAGAAGGTAATTTTGGTCAGTGTGAAATGTCAGGTGAGCCGCTGCCCGAACATCTTTTAAAGACAATCCCAACAATAAAGTCATCTAAAGATTCTGATATTTTAGAGCACTTTTATAAGAAACCAATAATTTCCGGCTTTTTCTAACCTTCCATTGTTGTTTCGCTATAGATTATGCTAAAATGCTAAGGAAGTAAGTCTTCGAAGATGGGGGTATTCCTTAGTGTTTTATTATTTAATCGCAATTTTTATTATTTTATTAGATCAAGTGACGAAATGGCTGATTGTCACTAAAATGCATCTTGGTGAAAGTATCCCAGTTATTGAGGACTTTCTGTATATTACTTCTCACCGAAATCGCGGTGCTGCATGGGGAATCCTTCAGGGACAAATGTGGTTCTTTTATGTCATAACTGCTATAGTAATCATTGCGATCATTTATTACATTCAAAAAGAAGCAAAGGGTAAATGGTTGTTAGGTGTATCGCTGGCATTTATGCTCGGCGGAGCAATCGGAAATTTTATTGACCGCTTAATTCGGAAAGAAGTGGTTGACTTTATTCATACGTATATATTCAATTATAACTTTCCAGTATTTAATATTGCGGATTCGGCTTTAGTCATTGGCGTAGTATTATTAATGATTCAAATGCTGCGTGATGAGCGTGAAACAAAGGAGAAATCATATGGAGAAAATGGTACACACCATTCTTGAACAACAAAAGGGCGACAGAATTGACAAGGTAATTTCAGCTTTAGATGAAGAATGGTCTAGGACTCAAGTACAGCAATGGATTAAAGAAGGTAATGTCCTTGTAAATGGACAAAAGATCAAAACAAATTATAAATGCAGTTTAAATGATCAAATCGAAATTAATATACCCGACCCTGAATTACTCGATGTGATTCCAGAAGAGATGGATTTAGATATTTATTTCGAAGATAAGGATGTCTTGGTGGTTAATAAACCGAGCGGAATGGTAGTCCATCCTGCCCCTGGACATTTAACAGGAACGCTGGTTAATGGGTTAATGGCTCATTGTAAAGACTTATCAGGAATAAATGGCGTCCTTAGACCTGGAATCGTTCATCGTATTGATAAAGACACATCAGGACTATTAATGGTGGCTAAAAATGATATGGCCCATGAAAAGCTGGTTAACCAATTAGTTGAAAAGTCCGTTACACGGAAATATAGAGCGATTGTACATGGTGTAATACCTCATGACTTTGGAACAATTGATGCACCTCTGGGGAGAGATACAAGAGATCGGCAAAGTATGACCATTGTCGATAATGGCAAGCATGCTGTAACCCATTTCCAGGTGATTGAACGTTTTAAGGATTTTACATTTGTAGAATGTCAATTAGAGACAGGCAGAACACACCAAATACGTGTCCATATGAAATACATTGGCTATCCGCTTGCAGGTGATCCTAAGTATGGACCTAAAAAAACATTGGATATCAATGGTCAGGCATTACATGCTGGAGTTCTTGGCTTTAACCACCCGAGGACCAATGAATATCTTGAGTTTGAAGCACCTCTGCCAGAAGAATTTGAAGAGGTTCTAAAACAGTTGCGAAAATAATCATTGACACATTTGTCGAATTATTGTACGATAACAACAGTTGAATATGCCTTTAAATCAGTCCTGAGAGGCTGGGAAGGAAACGGATAATTAGGTGGGATAACTATGCCCATACTAATACTCTTTACCTCTCACCTCTAAGCGTGAGAGGTTTTTTTATTAATAACGGGCAGGTGTTTAAAAATGAACCAAAAAGCCGTAGTATTAGATGCACAAGCAATAACAAGAGCATTAACAAGAATTGCTCACCAAATCATAGAAAAAAATAAAGGGATTGAAGACTGTGTACTTGTAGGAATTCGGACTAGAGGAATCTTTATTGCAGAAAGACTTGCAGTAAAAATTAACGAAATTGAAGGAAAACCAATACCAGTTGGCGAGTTGGATATTACTCTTTATCGTGATGATTTGACCAAAAAGACAAATGATCAAGAACCTCTGGTGAAGGGGTCTGATATTCCAGTTGAACTGAAAGATAAAAAAGTTATTCTAGTAGATGATGTGTTATATACTGGCCGCACAGTTAGAGCTGGTCTAGATGCCATCATGGACCTTGGCCGTCCCTCTACCATACAACTAGCCGTGCTTGTCGACCGCGGGCACAGAGAACTGCCGATACGAGCTGATTATGTTGGGAAAAACATTCCAACATCAAGCAGTGAAAAGGTCGTGGTTGAATTACAAGAAGTAGATAAACTTGACCAAGTAAGTATCTTTGAAAAATAAATAGTAACCCTTTTAAATCCAGTCCTGTGAGGCTGAAAAAGGGGGGAGCTGCCGTATTTATTATGGCTATTTCTTACCCTCTTTGTACTCTCATGGACAAAGAGGGTTTTTTATTTCAAAAAGTCAAGCTGATAAATAGAAAAAGATTGTGGAGGAGAAACAAGTGAATAATAAACCTATCTTAGACGTAAAAGAGATTCCCAATCCTGCCCAATGGCTTACTTTAAGCTTGCAGCACTTATTCGCAATGTTTGGTGCAACGATTCTTGTTCCATACCTTGTTGGGTTAAGCCCAGCGATTGCATTAATATCAAGTGGTTTAGGAACACTCGCTTTCTTAATGATTACAAAATGGCAGGTACCTGCATACCTTGGTTCTTCCTTTGCTTTTATTGCTCCAGTGATAGCTGCAAAAGCAACAGCTGGTCCTGGTGGAGCCATGATAGGTTCTTTCCTTGCTGGTCTTGTCTACGGAATTGTCGCACTAATAATTAGTAAAGCAGGTCATCGCTGGATTATGAATCTGCTGCCGCCGATTGTTGTCGGTCCAGTCATTATCGTAATTGGTTTAGCACTAGCGGGTACAGCAGTTAATATGGCGATGAACAATCCCGCAGGTGAATATAGCCTGCTTCATTTCTCGGCAGCACTTGTAACTTTAGCAGCTACGATTATCTGCACCATATACATGCGCGGCATGTTAAGCATTATCCCAATTCTTGCAGGCATCGTAATCGGATACCTTTACTCCTTTGCAATTGGCATTGTTGATTTTAAACCAGTATTGGAAGCAAAGTGGTTTCAAATGCCTGAATTCATCATTCCGTTTGTAAGCTACGAGGTAAAAGTAACATGGGACTTAGCACTTCTAATGGTGCCAGTCGCAATCGTAACCCTGTCTGAACATATTGGACACCAGCTTGTACTTAGTAAAGTAGTTGGACGTGATTACATTAAAGAACCTGGTTTACACCGCTCAATTTTGGGGGATGGAACAGCAACGATTATTTCTGCTTTAATTGGCGGACCACCGAAAACAACGTATGGGGAAAATATCGGGGTCCTTGCAATAACCAGAGTATACAGTGTGTATGTCATTGCAGGTGCAGCCGTTCTCGCTGTGATCTTTGGATTTATTGGAAAAATAACAGCCTTAATCAGTACAATCCCAACACCAGTAATGGGTGGTGTTTCCATCCTGCTCTTCGGAATTATTGCTTCATCCGGATTACGTATGCTGGTAGACAGTAAAATTGATTTTGGCAACAAGCGTAACCTAGTCATCTCATCAGTCATTCTTGTCATCGGAATTGGCGGTGCTTTTATAAAGGTTTCAGAATCCTTCCAGATTCAAGGGATGGCATTTGCCGCAATTGCGGGTGTTCTCCTGCACTTAATCCTTCCTGGTAAAGAACCAGTAAGTGAAGATATGTTTGAACAAACAGTAGAAAATGAAAAGCAAAAAACTGCATAAGAATAAACTTTTTAAAAGTAGTCCAGAGAGGCTATAAGGGTGTAGTACGAAGTCCATTGAAATGTGCCATCACATTCATAATGCGGACTTAGTAAGCTGCAATTGCACCCTGGTCGATTTGATCAGGGTCTTTTTTTACCAAAAATGGAGATGGGGGAATAGCATGTTAAAGCATTTGCTAACCACGAATGAGTTAAAAGTGGAAGAAATAAAGCAAATTATCACAGATGCCCAGCGTTTTGCGGACGGAATGAAATGGCGTCCAGAAGTTCAAATGTTCTCTGCTAACTTATTTTTTGAAGCAAGTACAAGAACGAAATCAAGTTTTGAGATGGCAGAAAGAAGATTAGGATTAAACATCATTCCCTTTGAAGTCTCAACTTCAAGTGTACAAAAAGGAGAGACACTGTACGATACAGTAAAGACACTAGAATCCATTGGCGTGAATACGGTTGTCATCCGCCATGGGCAAGATCGTTACTTTGATGAGCTTGTTGGAAAAATAAATATCCCCATTATTAATGGAGGCGATGGGTGTGGACATCATCCTACACAATCTCTTTTAGATCTTCTAACCATCTATCAGGAGTTTGGAACTTTTAAAGGTTTGAAGATTGCCATAATTGGGGATATCCGGCATAGCAGAGTAGCAAGGTCTAATGCAGATACCCTGACAAGGTTAGGAGCGGATGTTATCTTCTCTGGACCTATGGAATGGTTTGATCATCATAGTCTAAGTGCTGCAAGGTTTACACCGATTGATGAAGCAATAGCCGATGCAGATGTGGTGATGCTCCTTCGTGTTCAGCATGAAAGACACCAAAAGAAGGGCAGCTATACAGCAGCGGACTATCATAGACAATTTGGGCTCACTTTAGAGAGAGAAAAGAGTATGAAGCAGGGCAGTATTATTATGCATCCCGCACCAGTTAATCGAAATGTTGAAATATCAGATAGCTTAGTAGAATGCAAACGATCAAGAATCTTTAAGCAAATGGAAAATGGTGTGTTTGTAAGAATGGCTGTCCTAAAACGGTCATTAGAAAGTCTAAAAGGAGTGTATGAGGATGAAACTACTTATTCAGAACGCCAGCTACATAGCATCTAACGGTGAAAATAAACAGGCCGATATATTAATAGAAGATGGTATTATTACAAAAATAGAAAAACAGCTTGAAGTGAGTGCAGACCGGAAAGTTAATGCAGAGGGGATGATTGTTTCACCGGGATTCGTTGACCTGCATGTCCATCTTCGCGAACCTGGCGGTGAGAAAAAAGAAACAATTGCTACAGGAACACTCGCTGCCGCAAGAGGCGGTTTTACAACATTAGCTGCAATGCCAAATACTAGACCAGTCCCAGATTCGAAAGAACAAATGGAATGGCTGCAAGGAAGAATAAAGGAAACAGCCAAGGTAAGAGTCCTTCCGTATGCTTCTATCACAGTGAGGCAAATAGGAAAGGAATTGACAGACTTTGAGGCGTTAAAAAATGCAGGAGCCTTTGCCTTTACCGATGACGGTGTAGGGGTTCAAGATGCGAGTAAGATGCTTTTGGCAATGCAAAAAGCAGCAAGTGTAAATATGGCAATTGTTGCACATTGTGAAGAAAATACACTGATTAATAAAGGATGCGTCCATGAAGGTTCCTTTTCAAAGAGAAACGATTTAAACGGTATTCCTTCGGTTTGTGAGTCTGTTCAGATCGCTAGGGATGTCCTCTTAGCAGAAAGTGCTGGGTGTCATTATCATGTTTGTCATGTTAGTACAAAAGAATCGGTTCGTGTCATAAGAGATGCAAAAAGAGCGGGGATTAAAGTCACTGCAGAAGTCACGCCACACCATTTATTATTAACTCAAGACGATATTCCGGATAATCTGGATCCGAACTTTAAAATGAATCCACCGCTTCGTGATAAGGCTGATCGCGACGCATTACTTGAGGGATTACTAGACGGCACCATTGATTTTATTGCGACCGATCATGCACCGCATACTAGTGAAGAAAAAAATGAGGGAATTGAACTTGCTCCATTTGGGATTGTCGGATTAGAAACTGCATTTCCACTGCTTTATACACACTTTGTTCTAAAGAACATCATGACACTTGAACAACTAATTGGATACCTGACGAAGAAACCAGCTGATAGTTTTTCACTGCCTTACGGAACCATTGAAGAAGGAGCTATTGCAGACATCGTCCTGTTGGATCTGAGTGAGGAACAAGCAATTAATCCGAAAGAATTTCTATCTAAAGGGAAAAACACACCATTTGCGGGATGGGCTTGTAAAGGCTGGCCGCATATGACAATTGCAAGCGGTGAGGTAGTATGGGAGAAGGGACGTGTAACAGTATGAAGGCACAGTTAATTTTAGAAGATGGAACGATTTTTATCGGTGAAGGATTTGGTAGTCATATGGATACCATCGGGGAAGTTGTTTTTAATACAGGAATGACTGGCTACCAAGAAATACTTTCCGATCCATCCTATTGCGGGCAAATTGTTATGCTGACGTATCCACTGATTGGAAACTACGGAATCAACCGGGATGATTTTGAAACAATTACTCCCGCAGTGAAAGGTTTTATAGTTAAGGAAGCTGCCGAATTTCCATCGAATTGGAGAAGTGAATTTACGCTTGACGAGTATTTTAAAATGAAAAATATTCCTGGAATTGCAGGAATTGATACACGTAAATTAACAAGAATTATTCGCCAATATGGAACATTAAAAGGGGCAATCTGCAGTATTGAAAGTGATCCAGATGAAGTGATAAGGAAGTTAAGGCAGACAAAATTACCGATTGACCAAGTGAGAAGAGTATCTACAAAAAATTCTTACCCAAGCCCAGGCAGAGGGAAGAGAATCGTCCTTGTTGACTTCGGAATGAAGCATGGTATTTTACGAGAATTAAACAAACGAAATTGTGATGTTGTTGTCGTTCCATACCATACAACCGCGGATGAAATCCTTCAATTACGGCCTGACGGGATAATGTTATCCAACGGTCCTGGGGATCCAAAAGATGTCCCAGAAGCGATCCATATGATTAAGCAGTTATTGGGATTGGTACCAATATTCGGTATCTGCCTTGGACATCAGTTATTTGCATTGGCATGTGGTGCCAATACAGACAAAATGAAATTCGGTCATAGAGGTTCTAACCACCCTGTTAAAGATTTAGCAACTGGGAAAATCGCGATCACAGCGCAAAATCATGGATATACAGTAGAAGAGAAATCATTACAAAATACTAGACTACAAGTTACTCATATTGCTCTTAATGATGGTACGGTAGAGGGTTTAAAACATATCGATTATCCAGCCTTTACTGCTCAATACCATCCAGAAGCTTCACCAGGACCGGAAGACGCAAACCATTTATTCGATCAGTTTCTTGCAATGATTGAAGCTGAAAAACAGGAGGTTTCTACAACATGCCAAAACGTACTGATATAAACTCCATTCTAGTAATAGGTTCAGGACCTATTGTAATTGGGCAGGCAGCGGAATTTGATTATGCTGGAACCCAGGCTTGTATCGCTCTGAAAGAAGAAGGATATCGAGTTATTCTTGTAAATTCCAATCCCGCCACTATTATGACGGACACAGAGATTGCAGATGCTGTCTATATTGAACCGTTGACTGAGGAATTTGTAAGCAGGATTATTCGCAAGGAACGTCCCGATGCGCTTTTAGCCACTCTTGGCGGTCAAACTGGTCTCAATCTTGCAGTTGAGTTATCTAAATCAGGTGTTTTGGAAGAATGTGAAGTGGAAATCTTAGGGACGAAGTTATCAGCTATCAAACAAGCAGAAGACCGTGACCTATTCCGCTCCTTAATGAATGAACTAAGTGAACCTGTGCCAGAAAGTGAAATTATTCATGAACTGAAAGAAGCACATGCATTTGTGGAAAAAATAGGATTCCCTGTCATCGTACGTCCTGCTTATACGCTTGGAGGAACTGGCGGAGGCATTTGTCATAACTCAGAAGAATTAGACGAAATCGTGACAAGCGGCTTAAAGCATAGTCCTGTTAATCAATGCTTACTCGAGAAAAGTATTGCTGGTTTTAAAGAAATTGAATACGAGGTAATGCGTGATGGAAATGACAACGCCATTGTGGTATGTAACATGGAGAATATTGACCCTGTAGGGGTTCACACAGGTGATTCGATTGTTGTTGCACCAAGTCAAACCTTAAGTGACAGAGAATATCAGTTATTAAGAAATGTTTCTCTTAGAATCATTCGTGCGTTAGGTATAGAAGGCGGGTGTAATGTCCAACTTGCTTTAGATCCCTATAGCTTTAACTACTATATTATTGAAGTAAATCCAAGGGTAAGCCGCTCTTCGGCCCTTGCATCAAAAGCAACAGGTTACCCAATTGCCAAGCTGGCAGCAAAGATTGCTGTTGGTTTAACGTTAGATGAAATGCTTAACCCAGTAACAGGAAAAACGTATGCGAGCTTTGAACCTGCTCTTGATTATATCGTAACAAAAATACCAAGATGGCCATTTGATAAATTTGAATCAGGGAACCGTTCCCTTGGAACACAAATGAAAGCAACGGGCGAGGTTATGGCGATTGGACGCACATTTGAGGAATCCTTATTAAAAGCAATCCGTTCTCTAGAAGCCGGTGTCCATCATTTCGAATTAAATGGATCAGCAGAAATCAGTAATGAATTACTTGAGAAACGAATTATGAAAGCCGGAGATGAGAGGCTCTTTTATATCGCAGAAGCATTCAAACGCGGTATTACAGTAGAGACCATTCATCAATGGAGTCAAATAGACCTATTTTTCTTACACAAACTTCACGGAATCATCGAGTTTGAATCAAAGCTTGCGGCGAATCCAATGGATATGGAAATCCTTAAGGAAGCCAAACAAAAAGGATTCTCAGATAAAAAGATTGCTGAGCTTTGGGGCCAAAAGGAAAAGGATATTTATAAACTGCGCAAAAGTTTAGGTATGGTTCCGGTATATAAAATGGTCGATACTTGCGCAGCTGAATTTGAATCAGAAACTCCTTACTACTACGGAACATATGAGGACGAAAACGAATCCATTGTAACAGAAAGACAAAGTGTCATTGTTCTAGGTTCTGGACCCATCCGCATAGGGCAGGGGATTGAGTTTGATTATGCGACTGTCCACTCTGTTAAAGCCATCAAAGAAGCAGGCTATGAAGCAATTATTATTAATAATAATCCAGAAACAGTGTCAACGGATTTCAGTATCTCTGATAAGCTTTACTTTGAGCCGTTAACCATTGAGGATGTAATGAGTATTATTGATTTAGAGAGTCCAATCGGTGTGGTAGTTCAATTCGGGGGGCAAACGGCTATTAATCTAGCGGCAGAATTAGCGGATAATGGCGTGAAAATTCTAGGAACCAGCCTTGAGGATTTAGATCGTGCAGAGAATAGAGATAAATTTGAACAGGCCCTTGTAGAGCTCGATATTCCGATGCCGATGGGAAAAACAGCTTTATCAGTGGAAGAAGCCATCATAATCGCTAATGAAATCGGCTATCCAGTTCTTGTTCGTCCTTCTTACGTTCTTGGCGGGCGTGCCATGGAAATTGTATATCGACAAGAAGAACTGCTTCATTATATGGAAAATGCCGTTAAAATCAACCCGGAACATCCTGTCTTAATTGACCGCTACTTAACAGGTAAAGAAATAGAAGTGGATGCCATTTGTGATGGAGAAAATGTATTAATTCCCGGCATTATGGAGCATATAGAACGAGCAGGGGTCCATTCCGGGGATTCAATTGCAGTGTATCCGCCGCAGACACTAACAAATAGAATTAAACAAACGCTGGTTGAATACACAGAAAAGATGGCAAGAGGATTAAATATCGTAGGTCTGTTAAATATTCAATACGTAATTGCTAAGGATCAAGTATTCGTACTAGAAGTGAATCCACGTTCAAGCCGTACGGTTCCATTCTTGAGCAAAATCACAAATGTTCCAATGGCTAAAATTGCAACAAAAGCAATCTTGGGAATTTCGATAACGGAACAAGGCTTTACACCTGGAATCGTCCCTGAAAAGAAGGGTGTTTATGTAAAAGTTCCAGTATTCTCATTTGCTAAGTTAAGAAGTGTAGATATCACCCTGGGTCCTGAGATGAAATCAACCGGTGAGGTTATGGGTAAGGATTGCACACTTGAAAAAGCACTTTACAAAGGACTAGTAGCATCAGGAATGAGTATTCAAAAGTTCGGCACAGTATTGTTTACGGTTGCTGATAAGGATAAACAAGAATCATTAAAGCTTGCAAAAAGATTCGCGGCAAACGGCTATCGGCTTATGGCTACAAGTGGAACAGCAGCTGTACTTGAATCCAGTGGACTGCCGGTTAAGGTGATTGCCAAAATTGGCGCAGAAGGCAAAACACTTCTCGATGTCATTCATCATGGAGAAGCCCAGCTTATCATTAACACCCTGACAAAAGGCAAGCAGCCGGAACGGGATGGTTTTAGAATCCGCCGTGAAGCAGTTGAAAATGGAGTCCCATGCTTAACTTCATTAGATACAGCGGATGCGATCCTTAAAGTGATAGAGTCAATGAATTTTTCAGCAGAAGCGATGGAAGTTAAGGAAAAGGAGGCAGTTTTTGCATGATAAAAAAAGAATTATGCAGAATCATCTCCCAAACAGAAATTGCTAAAGATATTTTTCAACTGACAGTTGAAGCAGATTTCGTGAATGAGATAAAAGCACCGGGGCAGTTTGTGCATATTCGGGTCGATAAGTCTATCGACCCTTTATTACGAAGACCAATCAGCATTTCTTCTGTTGATAGGGAAAACTCACAATTTACCATGATTTATCGAAGGGAAGGAAAAGGGACCACAATGCTTGCTGAAAAAGATCAGGGGATGAAGCTCGATATTCTTGGTCCATTAGGCAATGGCTTTCCTGTCGATGAAGTAAATCCAGGGGAAACAGCTTTACTTGTTGGGGGAGGAATTGGTGTCCCTCCTTTATATGAACTTTCTAATCAGCTGTCCAATAAAGGGGTAAAGGTCATCCATGTCCTAGGCTTCCAAACACAATCAGCAGTCTTTTATGAAGAAGAATTTATGGGCAATGGAGAAACCTATATTACGACTGTGGATGGTTCATATGGAAGTAAAGGTTTTGTAACAGATATAATAAAACATTTAAAATTTGATTGTTTATATACATGCGGGCCAACACCGATGCTGAGAGCAATTGAAAAAGAGTATGCACATAAGAAACTATTTTTATCATTAGAAGAACGTATGGGCTGCGGCATAGGGGCATGCTTTGCCTGTGTATGTAAAATTAGCGAAGATCCTTCTGAAGTCTCTTATAAAAAAGTTTGCAGCGATGGACCAGTTTTCCGTGCAGGGGAGGTACTAATATGAGCACTTTAAATATAGAGCTGCCTGGTTTGAAACTAAAAAACCCAATAATGCCTGCATCTGGCTGCTTTGGATTTGGCAGGGAGTACAGCCAATTCTATGACTTGAGTAAGCTTGGTGCAATAATGATTAAAGCGACAACGGTTGAACCGAGATTTGGCAATCCAACCCCGCGGGTAGCAGAAACATCTGCCGGAATGCTGAATGCCATTGGTCTGCAAAATCCAGGTTTAGAAAAAGTGGTCAGTGATGAACTGCCATGGTTATCTCAATATGATGTTCCCATTATTGCAAATGTTGCAGGTTCCCTTGAAGAGGATTATATTGAGGTTGCAAAGAGCATCTCTAAAGTTTCCAATGTTCATGCATTAGAATTGAATATTTCCTGTCCAAATGTAAAAACAGGGGGTATCGCTTTTGGTACGATTCCTGAAGTTGCTAAGCAGTTAACACGGAAGGTAAAGGAAGTTTCTGATGTACCAGTTTATGTAAAGCTTTCACCAAACGTAACGAATATCGTGGAAATGGCAAAAGCAGTTGAGGACGGCGGTGCTGATGGTTTGACCATGATCAACACTCTTGTGGGTATGAGATTGGATTTGAAAACAGGTAAGCCAATTTTAGCTAACCGTACCGGGGGGCTATCAGGCCCTGCAATTAAACCTGTTGCTATACGGATGATATATGAGGTAAGTCAGGCTGTAAAAATCCCAATCATTGGGATGGGTGGTATTGAGTCTAGTGAAGATGTTATTGAATTCTTTTATGCTGGGGCAAGTGCTGTCGCAGTAGGCACTGCCAATTTTGTGGACCCGTTTATATGCCCGGCTATTATTGATGAATTACCTATACTATTGGATCAATTAGGTTATGAACACATCAGTGAATTAAGGGGAAGGAGCTGGAAGGAACATGGACAACTCGCTTATCATCGCGCTTGATTTTGCAAATCGTAAAGAGGTAGAACAATTTTTACAGCCCTTTAAAGGTAAGGAACTGTTTGTAAAAGTTGGAATGGAGCTGTTTTATCAGGAAGGCCCCGAAATTGTTCGATACTTAAAAGGAAATGGACATCGTATTTTCCTAGATTTAAAGCTTCATGACATTCCGAATACAGTGAAGAGTGCGATGAAGGGTCTTGCAAGACTTGATTGTGACCTGGTCAATGTACATGCTGCAGGCGGGAAAGAGATGATGTCAGCTGCAATGGAAGGATTAGAGGAAGGGACTGCACTAGGAAAGAAGCGTCCAGCGTGTATCGCAGTTACGCAGCTAACAAGCACATCCGAAGAACAAATGAACAAAGAACAGCTGATTTCTTGTTCACTTGAACAATCAGTTCTTCATTATTCCTCATTAACAAAAGAAGCTGGATTGGATGGAGTAGTATGCTCTGCTTGGGAAGCCGTACCAATTCGAAAAACGTTAGGTCCCGATTTCTACACTGTTACCCCTGGAATACGGATGGCAGAAGATTGCACTGGTGACCAAAAACGGGTAGCCACCCCTGAATTTGCAAGAAATGCGGGTGTAACCTCAATTGTAGTAGGTCGTTCAATCACGAGATCAAATGATCCAGTAAAAAGTTATGAAAAATGGATGGAAGCATGGAGGAATGTTCAAGTATGAAAAAATTAATAGCAGATAAATTATTAACCATTAATGCAGTGGCATTAAAGCCAAATGATCCTTTCACTTGGACTTCAGGATTACGTTCACCGATCTATTGTGACAACCGCCTGACCCTTTCTTATCCGGAGGTAAGAAAAGAGATTGCAAAAGGAATGCAATCAATTATTCTAGAGAAATATTCAGATGCAGAAGTCATTGCTGGTACCGCTACAGCAGGAATACCGCACGCTGCGTGGGTTAGTGAACTGTTAAATTTGCCAATGTGTTATGTTCGTTCAAAAGCGAAAGGTCACGGCAAAGGAAACCAGATAGAAGGAAAAGTAGAAAGAGGACAAAAGGTTGTTGTTGTAGAAGATTTGATTTCTACCGGGGGCAGTGTCATTACCGCCGTTCAAGCATTAAGAGAAGCCGGTTGTGAAGTGCTTGGAGTAGTTTCAATCTTTACATATGGTTTAGAAAAGGGCAGGGAAGCTTTCGCACAAGAAGGAATAAAAAGCGAATCACTAACAGATTTTCCTAGTCTAGTGGAAGCAGCGATTGAAAAGGGCTATATTTCTAAAAATGATCAAGAAAGTTTACTTTCCTGGAGTAAAGCTCCTTCAGACTGGAGTAAAACATTCGAATAAAAATAAAAATAAAGCCCCGGAAAAACCGGGGCCATTTTATTTTTTCTTAAGTTTTAGAACTGTCTCCTCTTCGGGTGTAACATAGACAGTCTGCTGGTTATCATATATGACAAACCCAGGCTTTGCGCCACTAGGCTTTTTCACATACCGTACTTTGGTAAAATCTACTGGTACACTACTAGAGTTTCGGGCCTTGCTGAAATAGGCTGCCAGGATTGCAGCTTCATAAATGGCTGCCTCAGAAGGGTCTTTACTGCGAATAACAACATGCGAGCCGGGAATGTCTTTCGTATGCAGCCAGATTTCATCTCTAGCTGCAAGTTTATTCGTTAAATAATCATTTTGCTTATTGTTTTTTCCGACAATTAATTCAGTGCCATCGGAAGAAAGGTAATGGTCAAGTATAGGCTTTGCATTAGAGACTTTTTTTGCATTTCGTCTTTGACGATCGCGGATATACCCGCCTTCAATTAGCTCTTCGCGAATTTCTTGAATATCCTTTGGTGAAGCGGATTGCACCTGTTGAAGTAAATTTTCAAAATAAGTAACTTCTTCACGTGCCTTTTCAATTTGTTCGATGACGATGGAAACAGAATTTTTGGCTTTTTGGTATCTAGAAAAATACTTTTGTGCATTTTCTGAAGGTGTTTTCCTAGGGTCTAAGGTGATGGTTGCCGTACCGCCCATTTCATCATAGTAATCGACCACAACAATCTCTTTCATCCCTTTTTTGGCAGCATAGAGATTTGCAGTTAAAAGTTCACCAAAGCGCTGGAACTGCTCGGCTTTCTCCGCCTCTTTTAAAGTAGTCTCTAATTTCTCGATTTTTTTCTCATTCTTTTCTTTTTCATTGATAATTAGCCGTTCAATATCATTTCCCTGTTGTTTTACACGATCTCGTGCAGCCTTTCCAAAATAAAAGCGGTCCAGCATTTCACTTAAAGTTGAAAAGCTTTTTACTTCGCCTTTTACATGTTCAAGCGGAAAGAGGTAAAACACTTCCTTATTTCCTGTTGATAAGATAGAAGGCTCAATGGTTCCACGTTTAATTTTATCTATCATTTGAATAAACGTTTTAGGGACTGTTGTACGGTTGGCAATCCCGCATTGGAAAATAACCTCTTTTGCAAAAAGCGGCGAGATACCAGCAAATTGTTCAACAAGCTGCCGATCAAGCTTACCGCTATTAAAATCAATCTTTCTCAATACATCATCTTCATCAGCTAGAAATGGATTTTGTTTATTTTGTTCCGGCGGATAAATATAGGGCTGACCAGGTAAAATCGCTCTGTGGCTGTTGACTGCAAACGAAACATGCTTCACGCTGTCAAGAATGATATTTCGGGTTTTATCCACCAGGATAATATTACTGTGCCTGCCCATTATTTCAATAATTAACTGCTTGTAGCTTACATCTCCGATTTCATTTCGTCCCTTAATCTCAAATATAATCATTCGGTCATTTTCAACCTGATAGACATCCTCTAAAATATAGCCCTCAATATGCTTTCTTAGAAGCATACAGAACATAGGAGGTTCGCTGGGATTCTCGTATGCTTCATTGGTGAGCTGTACTCGGGCATAGCTCGGATGTGCAGAAAATAATAACTTTTGATTCACTCCATTTGCACGGATTGTGAGAATTACTTCATTTTTATAAGGCTGATGTACTTTATTAATTCTGCCTCCCTTTAAGGTTAGCGAGAGTTCATCAACCATTGCTTTTGTAAATAAACCATCAAATGACATGGAAAACATCCTTTACTTCAAACTATTTCTTCTCTTTAGTATAGCTCACTAAGTTAGAGTATGTCTCATTTTATCTAGTTCCATTAGTTATGCTAACTGTTCTAAATTATCATAGCATTTTTTGGGACGAGGCTGAATAAGCTTTCTTATGAGTATGTGTATGAAATTTAAGGGGGAAGTGAGATGGTCGGATGAAATTCCATGAGATGGAGATAAATCAAGTAGAAAAGGTCCTAGATACCGACTTTTCGTCTGGGTTATCACCGGAAGCTGTAAAGAAACGTATAGCCCAACATGGGCTTAATGAATTGGAGGAAGGAGAAAAGCAATCCGCTTTACTCTTATTTTTTAGTCAGTTTAAAGATTTTATGGTGCTAGTACTGCTGGCAGCCACGCTTTTATCTGGATTACTAGGCGAATATATTGATGCAATAGCAATCATCGCTATCGTCATTATTAACGGTATCCTAGGCTTCTACCAAGAAAGAAGGGCAGAGAAATCATTACAGGCGCTGAAGGAATTATCCGCACCTCAGGTATCCATATTACGGGAAGGACAGTGGGTGAAGATTCCTTCTAAAGAAATTGTTCCGGGAGATATCATTAAATTTTCAAGTGGAGATAGAATTGGTGCAGATGTCAGGATTATCGAATCTAGAAGTTTAGAAATTGAAGAGTCTGCCCTCACTGGTGAGTCGGTACCCGTGTCTAAGCATATAGATCGTTTAAAAACGGTAAACCCTGGAATTGGTGATATGGAAAACATCGCCTTTATGGGAACGATGGTAACTAGGGGAAGTGGTGTGGGAGTCGTAATTGGCACAGGGATGAAAACAGCTATGGGACAAATTGCTGATTTACTCCAAAATGCCGAGACACAAGAAACACCCCTGCAGCGCCGCTTAGAACAGCTCGGAAAAATATTAATAACTGTTGCATTGTTATTGACCGTACTTGTGGTTGCGATTGGGGTTTTACAGGGACATGAACTTTATACCATGTTCTTAGCAGGTGTTTCTTTAGCAGTTGCGGCAATTCCTGAGGGGTTACCGGCTATTGTAACAGTTGCCTTGTCGCTGGGTGTCCAAAAAATGATAAAGAAAAATGCCATAGTCAGAAAGCTGCCTGCTGTAGAAACACTTGGCTGTGCATCCGTTATTTGTTCTGATAAAACGGGGACAATGACGCAAAACAAAATGACGGTTACCCATTTATGGAGCGGCGGGCATACATGGACGGTAGATGGGGTAGGATATCATCCTCAAGGAGATTTCTATCGTGATAATACGCGGGTACACCCAAAAGAAGAAAAGGCACTTCAGCAAATGCTTATATTTGGGATGATTTGCAATCATTCAGAATTAGTGATAAAAGACGATGATTACATTCTTGACGGGGATCCTACTGAGGGGGCATTGCTAGTAAGTGCAATGAAAGCAGGGTTCGACCGCACAAATCTATTAAATGAGTTTACGATTATCAAAGAGTTTCCATTTGATTCAGCCAGAAAAATGATGAGTATGCATGTTAAAGATAAGCAAGGCCGGAATTTTATTGTAACAAAAGGGGCCCCAGATGTAATTATTGGGAAAAGTGAATCTATCCTCTGGGATGGGAAAACGCAGTATCTCGGCCAGAATGTTCAAAGCCAGGTGCAAGAGGCTATCAATAATCTTGCTAGTAAAGCACTTAGAACCATTGCGATTGCCTTTAAACCAATTTCGGCTAATACAGTTATCTTAAGTGAACAAGAAGCAGAGAGTAAATTAACCTTTATTGGTGTTCAAGGAATGATTGACCCGCCAAGACCAGAAGTGAGAGATGCGGTAAAGGAATGTAAGGAAGCCGGAATTAAAACGGTCATGATAACAGGTGATCATATCATCACAGCTAAAGCTATTGCAGCACAGCTTGGGATTCTTGCAAAGAAAAGTTTGGTACTTGATGGGAATGCATTATCAAACATGTCGGTAGAAGAGCTTGAGGATGTTGTAGATGATGTTTCGGTATTTGCCCGTGTTTCACCGGAGCATAAATTGAAAATAGTTAAAGCTCTGCAGAATAGAGGCCATATTGTAGCGATGACGGGTGATGGTGTGAACGACGCCCCGGCAATAAAGGCTGCTGATATCGGTGTTGCAATGGGGATTACCGGTACAGATGTAGCTAAAGAAGCATCTTCTCTTGTATTGCTCGATGATAACTTTGCAACAATAAAGTCTGCGATTGAAGAGGGCCGAAACATCTATGAAAACATTCGTAAATTCGTTCGATACTTACTTGCTTCAAATGTAGGTGAAATTTTGGTTATGTTGTTTGCCATGATCCTGGCATTGCCGCTGCCGCTCGTGCCGATTCAAATTCTCTGGGTTAATTTAGTGACAGATGGTTTGCCGGCAATGGCTCTGGGACTAGACAGGCCTGAAGAAGATGTGATGAAACGTAAACCAAGGAGTCCAAATGAGGGAGTATTTGCCCGGGGATTAGGCTGGAAAGTTGTTTCAAGGGGATTCCTAATTGGAATCGTTACTCTTTTAGCCTTTATGATTGTCTATAAACAGAATCCTGAAAATCTCCCATATGCACAAACAATAGCCTTTGCTACTCTAGTTATGGCACAGCTCATTCATGTGTTTGATTGCCGTAGCGAAAAATCAGTCTTATCTAGAAATCCATTTGGCAATCAATACCTAGTCTGGGCCGTTATTTCTTCCCTGGCGCTGATGATTGCTGTTATCTATTACCCGCCATTTCAACCGATTTTTCATACCATGCCAATTCTGGCAAAAGACTGGCTTTTGATTATTGGACTATCCTCTGTTCCAACTTTTTTACTAGCCGGAACATTTTTGTTAAGAAAAACAAAATAAAGTGTGTTATAATCCAAAAGGTAGTAGAGGCCGCTCTATTACCTTTTGTTAGTTCTAGATATAAAATAAAACTTTACATAGAAGGTTAGCGCTCATCTTCAATTGATTGGAGTGTACTTAATGGTTATAAGTATGACGGGCTTTGGAAGAAGCAGAATTGCTTCAGCCTCTTTTTCTGTGAATGTAGAAGTAAAAACAGTCAATCATCGTTTTAGTGAAATGAATATCCGGATGCCAAGGCACTTATTGAAGATTGAAGATAAGATAAAGAAAAAATTGAATGAGCATCTTCGTCGTGGCAGAGCTGAAGTTTATATAATGATAGAAGGGGAGGGTGGAGTTAATCGAAAAATCCAAGTTGATTGGAAGCTGCTGGAAGAATACTACCTGTTTATTAAAGAAGCGCGAGAAAAATTTAATCTTGAAGGCAGCGTATCACTTCAGGATTTATTAACTTGGAATGAATTTTTACATATTGAAGAAAATGATGCTGGAAATGAAGAGTTGGAAAGTTTAGTACTCCAAGCTGCAGAAGAAGCTGTTCTTTTATGCAGACAGATGCGTGCCCGAGAAGGCGAAGAGCTGAGAAAGGATTTGCTCACTTCATTAGGATTATTAGATTCCAATATAGATGAACTTAAAAGTTATGCACCCCAAGTTGTCTCGGCTTATAAGGAACGATTAATGAAGCGAATGGAAGAGTTTGTCCAGGGACAATTTGATGAAACACGGGTATTAACAGAGGTGGCACTATTTGCTGATAAAATTGATATTAATGAAGAATTAACTAGATTAAAAAGTCATATTCAGCAATTTAGTCAAACCCTAAACGAATTAGAACCGATTGGAAGAAAGCTTGATTTCCTTGTTCAAGAAATGAATAGGGAAGCGAATACGATCGGGTCAAAAGCAAACGATTCTTCGATTGCTAAAAAAGTAGTTGAGATAAAAAGTCTGCTTGAGAAGCTTAAAGAACAAGTACAAAATATTGAATAATACTGTTTAGAAAATGACTCAAACGGCAAAAATATATTATTGATGATTGGATTGAATTTCATGTCGATTAAATTGATTAATATTGGATTTGGAAATATCGTATCTGCCAATCGGATAATTTCAATTGTAAGCCCTGAATCTGCTCCGATTAAGAGGATTATACAAGATGCCCGAGATCGGGGTTCATTGATAGATGCTACATATGGAAGACGTACTCGTGCTGTAATTGTCATGGATAGTGACCATGTCATTTTATCAGCAGTACAGCCTGAAACGGTTGCCCATCGATTGGCAGACCGTGATGAAATTATTGATGAAGGGTAGGATTATAGAAAATGCAGGAAAAAGGATTGCTTATCGTATTTTCTGGTCCATCAGGTGTCGGAAAAGGAACCGTTAGAAAGGAAATATTTTCCCATCCGGACACGGCTTTTGAATATTCAATATCTGCGACCACACGCGCTCCACGTCCTGGTGAAGTAAATGGCGTAGATTATTTTTTTAAGTCACGAGATGAATTTGAAGAATTAATTAAACAAGGGAAACTATTAGAATACGCAGAGTTTGTAGGAAATTATTATGGGACCCCAGTGGATTATGTTCGTGAGACCTTAGATGCTGGAAAAGATGTATTCCTAGAAATTGAAGTAAAGGGTGCAAGGCAGGTTCGGGAAAAATTCCCAGAGGGTTTATTTATCTTCCTAATGCCGCCAAGTCTATCTGAACTAAAGAATCGGATTGTCACTAGAGGTACGGAAACAGAAGAGTTAATTAACAACCGCATGTTGTCTGCCCGAGAAGAAATTGAAATGATGGAATTATACGATTATGTTGTGGAAAATGACCAAGTAGAATTGGCATGTGAACGTGTGAAAGCCATTGTTGTAGCTGAACATTGCCGCAGAGAACGTGTAGAACACCGATATAAAAAATTACTGGAGGTCGAATAAATGTTATATCCTTCGATTGATTCATTGCTAAATAAAATAGATTCAAAATACTCTCTTGTTTCCGTTGCAGCTAAGCGTGCCCGTTCCATGCAGCAAACACGTGACGAAAGATTACCTAAATATGTTTCTTATAAGCATGTAGGAAAAGCACTTGAAGAGATATACAGCGGCGAACTTACTTATCGTGTTCCGAAGAAATCAGAAACAGGTGCTGTTTACGGTAAAGATAGCAATATAGGCAAGTAACAAACCTCTGAAGGTCTGACAGCAGCAAAATGTCAGCCTTTTTTATTTTTTGGAGAGCACATACCACTGGCTAACAAAAATAGACATTTTTTGTAGAAACAAGTTGAAAAAGATGAAAATATAATGTGATTCTAGCATAATAAAAGAATAGATTATTTGTGGAATTGAAGTGGGGGATAGTATTAGGATGGATAAAAAGATACTAGTATGTGTAACCGGCGGAATAGCAGTATATAAAGCAGCTGCATTAACAAGCAAACTTGTCCAAGCAGGAGCAAAAGTAAAAGTAATTCTTAGTGATTCTGCAGCAAAATTTGTTTCCCCTTTAACTTTTCAAGCTCTATCTCGTAACGAAGTGTATACCGACACCTTTGATGAAAAAAACCCGAATGTGATCGCGCACATCGATTTAGCTGACTGGGCAGATTTAATTCTAGTAGCACCTGCAACGGCTAATACGATAGGAAAGCTTGCAAATGGTTTTGCTGACAATATGATTACGACAACCTTATTGGCTGCAACAGCACCAGTTTGGATTGCACCAGCGATGAATGTCCATATGTATGACCATCCGGCAGTGAAAAAGAACATTTC
Organism: Neobacillus niacini; assembly: GCF_046591715.1. Classification (GTDB taxonomy): domain Bacteria; phylum Bacillota; class Bacilli; order Bacillales; family Cytobacillaceae; genus Neobacillus; species Neobacillus niacini_L. The sequence goes on from NZ_JAWVNQ010000001.1 coordinate 481,425, forward strand.
CATATTGTCCTCGTACAATTATCAATTTATTGAACCAAGTGAGGGCTATCTAGCTTGCGGTTATGTAGGAAAGGGCCGTCTAGAGGAACCTGAGAAAATTGTCGAATTGATTAAACAACATTTTTTAAATAAAAGCTCTTTAAAGTTAAAAGGGAAAACCGTCTTAATTACTGCTGGTCCAACAAGAGAGAAAATTGATCCGGTCCGATTCATTACAAATCATTCTACAGGAAAAATGGGATATGCTCTTGCAGAGGCAGCGAGGAACGAAGGCGCAAGAGTCCTATTAGTTTCTGGTCCGGTCCATTTAACCCCTCCCGAGGGTGTGGATGTAGTGAAGGTGGAGAGTGCGGAGGAAATGTACCAGGCAGTTATCAGCAACTTTGAGTCTGCTGATATTATCATCAAAACGGCCGCAGTAGCGGATTATACTCCCAAAGTTTCCTTCGATCATAAAATGAAAAAGCAGCCTGGTGATAAGGTTATTGAACTAGCTCGAACAAAGGATATTTTATCTGAGCTTGGTACCAAGAAAAAAAATAAGATACTAGTTGGTTTCGCGGCCGAAACTGAAAATGTAGAAGAATACGCATTAAAAAAACTAAAGGCTAAAAATGCAGATATGATAGTAGCCAATAATGTAAAGTCTGAAGGTGCTGGATTTGGTATGGATACAAACATTGTGACCTTATTCATGCGAAATGGTTCTAAATTCGAGTTACCAATAATGTCGAAGCTCGATGTTGCCTATAAGATTATTGATGCTATTACTGTGCTGCCAAAGGATCTGGAACCAAATGAAAGTTGCTAGTGTAATTGTTGATGTACCTGCAAAACAAACGGATAGGGAATTTGATTATTTAGTTCCAGAAGATTGGTTAGAAACAATCCAGCCAGGTATGAGAGTAATTGTCCCATTTGGTCCAAGAAAAATTCAAGGATTTGTAACGGAGATAAAAGCAGAATCTGAATTTAAGAAGCTCCGTGAAATTCATGAGCCGATGGATTTAGAACCAGTGTTAAATAAGGAATTACTTGAACTTGGGAGCTGGCTGACTGAAACAACGCTGTGTTTTAAGATAAATGCCTATCAAGCCATGCTGCCTGCCGCCTTGAAAGCCAAATATGAAAAGAAAGTAAAACTTTCTCAAGGTGTATCAATTCATGAATTACCTGAACTGCTGTACGAGGTCTTTAACAAAGAGGAAGCAATAAATTGGGATGATGCATTGAAGAAGGGCCTTGTTCCCCTCCTTCAAAGAGAAGCAGCAAAGGGCCTTTTGGAAGTAATTTATCTAGTTAAAGGAAAACTGAATAAAAAGAAATTAAAATATGTCAGTCCACTTCGTTCACCTGCAGACTTAGAAGCTGAATTAAATAGTTTTTCTCAAAGAGCTGAAAAGCAAAAAGAAGCATTGAGGTACTTTATAGAGAACCCTGAACCAATAGAACAGAGAATATTGTCAAGAGACTTGAATATCTCATCAGCGATTGTAAAAGCACTTGTGGCAAAGGGACTGCTCATAGAAAAAGACATGGAAGTTTATCGAGATCCCTATGAGAACCGGACCTTTGAGAGGTCGGAGCCTTTACCATTAACGCATGAACAAGAAGGAGCAATTGGACCAATATTAGGGTCAATTGAAAGGATGGTTCATGAAGTGTTCCTCCTCTATGGGGTAACAGGAAGCGGAAAAACAGAAATTTACCTGCAATCCATACAGGATGTTATTGAAAAAGGCAAGGAAGCAATCGTTCTTGTCCCTGAGATTGCCCTCACACCGCAAATGGTAAATCGCTTTAAAGGTCGTTTTGGCAATTTAGTTGCTGTTTTGCACAGTGGACTCTCAGCTGGAGAAAAATATGATGAATGGCGGAAAATTCAGCGCAAAGAGGTTAAAGTGGTTGTTGGTGCTAGATCAGCAATATTTGCTCCATTTGAAAATCTGGGGATCATTATTATTGATGAAGAACATGAAACAAGCTATAAACAGGAAGAAATGCCGCGCTATCATGCGAGAGATGTTGCGATTGAACGTGGCAGTAAAAATAAATGTCCGGTAGTCCTTGGCAGTGCTACACCTTCTTTAGAATCATTTGCAAGGGCTCAAAAAGGGGTATACAAGCTGTTAACTCTTCCAAGCCGAATGAATCAGAGGGCACTTCCTGCAGTGGAAATTATTGATATGCGTGAGGAGCTGCGGGCAGGGAATCGTTCCATGTTTTCTAAAAAGCTTTTTGAACTATTGAAGGAAAGAATAGAAAGGAAAGAGCAGTCTGTATTATTTTTAAATAAACGCGGTCATTCTTCCTTTGTAATGTGCAGGGATTGCGGGTATGTCATGGATTGCCCTAATTGTGATATATCCTTAACTTACCACAGAGTTACGGAACAAATGAAATGCCATTATTGTGGATATGAGAGTCATGTACCAAATCAATGTCCTGAGTGTTCAAGTGATTATATCCGTTACTTTGGGACGGGAACACAAAAGGTGGAGGATGAACTCGGAAAAATCCTTCCCGAGGCAAAGGTAATCCGTATGGATGTAGATACAACAGGGAAAAAGGGTTCTCATGAGAGGCTTTTAAAGGAGTTTCAAGAAGGGAAAGCGGATATTCTTTTAGGAACACAAATGATTGCAAAAGGGCTGGATTTTCCGAACATTACACTTGTGGGAGTTCTCTCAGCAGATACTATGCTCCATTTACCAGATTTTCGCTCATCAGAAAAAACCTTTCAGTTATTAACACAAGTCAGCGGCAGGGCTGGGCGGCATGAATTACCAGGGGAAGTTATTATCCAAACCTATACACCTGAACACTACAGTGTAGAGTTAGCAGGAACACAAAACTACGACCTCTTCTACAATCGGGAAATGGTGCTCAGAAAGACACATCATTACCCGCCATTTTATTATTTAGCTTTAATTACGATTAGTCATGAACAGTTAATGACTGTGGTTTCGGAAACAGAAAAGATTGCGGCTTTTGTACGTTCACGCATTTCTAACACTGCAGTTGTTCTTGGACCGGCTGCTTCACCGATTCCAAGAATCAATAATCGATATCGTTACCATTGTCTTATTAAATATAAACATGAACCGGAACTGACTAAAACGCTAAGAACGATACTAGATCAGTACCAAAACGATCCGAAAACCGGATTACTAGTTTCGATTGATGTAAACCCATATATTTTAATGTAAGATACGCAAATATCGTTGATATAAAAGGTTATGTTCAGGTATTTTGGGTGAAAATGATAGTAATAATTGAAATAGATATAAAAATCGGACAACTTCAATACAGATGGAGGAACATCATTGGCTATACGAAAGATTGTTATGTACCCTGCAGAGGTACTCGAAAAGAAGTGCAGGCCTGTCGTGAACTTTGACAGAAAGCTTGCTAAATTACTTAATGATATGTACGACACAATGATTGAATACGATGGCGTTGGACTTGCAGCCCCGCAAATTGGGATTGATGAACGTATCGCTATTGTGGATATTGATAATGAATTAGGAACCATTGAGATGATTAATCCTCAAATCCTTAAAACAGCTGGTGAGCAAAATGGACCAGAAGGATGTTTAAGTTTTCCAGATTTGTTTGGAGAGGTTACTAGGCCAAATTATGTGATGATTGAGGCCTACAATCGCAAAGGAAAAAAGTACACGCTGGAAGCGGAAGAATTTCTAGCTAGAGCGATCCTTCATGAAATCGATCATTTGGACGGGATATTATTTACAACGAAAGTTAGCCGATATCTCGAGGAAGATGAGTTAAAAGGAGTAGAAATGGAATGACGAGAATCGTGTTTATGGGAACCCCGGATTTTTCGGTACCCGTCCTGCGCAGAATTATTGAAGATGGTTATGAGGTCATTGCTGTGGTTACCCAGCCCGACAGACCTGTTGGCAGGAAAAAGGTACTGACACCACCGCCAGTTAAGGTTGAAGCGTTAAAGCATGGTATTCCTGTGTATCAACCTGAAAAAATCCGGCAAAAAGAAGAAATGGAAAAAATTCTTGCTTTGAATCCGGACCTAATTATCACAGCGGCTTTTGGGCAAATTTTACCGAAGGATATTTTAGAAGCACCCGCTCATGGCTGTATTAATGTCCATGCTTCTCTCCTTCCTGAACTTCGGGGCGGGGCACCTATACATTATGCCCTCATAGAAGGCAAGAAGACAACGGGAATCACGATTATGTATATGGTTGAGAAACTAGATGCTGGTGATATATTAACACAGGTTGAAGTCGAAATCACTGAGGATGATAATGTTGGTTCTCTTCACATAAAACTTAGTGAAAGCGGGGCAGAATTACTGTCAGAAACACTTCCTAAGCTATTAGAAGGAAAATTAACACCTGTCCCTCAAGACAATGAAAAAGCGACATTCGCCTATAACATAAAAAGGGATCAAGAAAGAATTGACTGGTCTAAAACAGGGGAAGAGATCTATAATCATGTCCGCGGATTAAATCCATGGCCGGTTGCGTTTACTACTCTCGATGGTCAGACATTAAAGATATGGCGTACGGAAAAGGTATCAGGGGTAAAGAGCGAGGTACCTGGGACAATCCTAAAGAATGAACCTGATGGAATGACGGTTTCTACCGGAAATGAAACAGCTATTAAGGTAAAAGAACTCCAGCCTGCTGGTAAAACAAAAATGACAAGTGAAGAGTTTTTCAGAGGTACAGGATCAAAAATTTCAGTTGGCAAGAAACTAGGAGAATCAAATGAGTAATAAAAAGAAAAATGTTCGGGAAGCTGCAATGGATTTACTTGATGCAATTGAAAAGAACCAATCTTATAGTAATTTACTGCTAAATACAACGATTGAAAAAAATAACATTTCTTCTCTTGATACTGGGCTCTTGACGGAGTTAACATACGGAACTCTTCAAAGAAAAATGGCATTAGACTTCTTTTTAAAGCCGTTCATTAAAAATAGCAAAAAATTGGAGAAATGGGTACTTCAGCTGTTGAGAATTACTCTTTACCAAATGGTCTATCTAGACAAGATACCAGATAGAGCTGCAATATTTGAGGCAGTGGAAATTGCCAAAAAGCGGGGCCACAAAGGAATTGCCGGCATGGTAAATGGGGTGCTGCGCAGTATCCAGCGTGAAGGCCTGCCATCTTTGGATGGTATAAGTGACCCCGTAGAACGATTATCCATTGAAACGAGCCATCCAGAATGGCTTGTTAGGAGATGGGTAGAGCAGTTTGGTATGGATAGAACACGAGAAATGTGTGAAGTCAACTTAACAGCACCTCTCCAAACAGCAAGAGTAAATCTCACTAAAACCACCATTCGTGAGTGTATTGAGGATCTTGATGAAGAAGGCTTTCTAATCGAAAAAAGCCCTATTATTCCTGAAGCCATTAGAGCTTTAAAAGGGAATCTAGCTTTTTCAAGTGCATATAAAAAAGGGAAAATTACCATTCAAGACGAAAGCTCAATGCTCGCAGCCTATGCATTAGCACCAAATGAAAATGAACTGATTTTGGATGCTTGTGCAGCTCCAGGCGGAAAAAGCACTCATATTGCAGAAACAATGAAACTTACTGGGGGAGTAATCTCTCTTGATCTGCACGAACACAAAGTAAAATTAATTAATGAAAATGCAAAAAGACTCGGTTTGGGCAATATAAGGACAATCGCGATGGATTCACGAAATGCAGGAGAGCATTTTGAAAAGGAGTACTTTGATCGTATACTTCTTGATGCCCCGTGTTCTGGTTTAGGTGTAATGAGAAGAAAACCAGACATGAAATATACCAAACAAGAACAGGATCTTAATCAATTAAGTATAATTCAGCAAAATTTATTAAAATCTGTGTCACCTTTAGTCAAAAAAGGTGGAATTCTTGTCTATAGTACGTGTACAGTAGATAAGGAAGAAAATGAAAATACTGTTTTTGCTTTTTTACAGGAGCATCCTGAATTTGAGATCGATGTTACCTTGAAAGATAGAATGCCGGAGCCAGTCCAACCATTGGTAAAAGAAGGTATGCTGCAAATTCTTCCACAGGATTTTGGCTCTGACGGGTTCTTTATCGCAAGCTTAAGAAAGAAGGTGTAACAGTTGGAACAATTAAACACAACTGAGAACAATACAACAATGGACATGAAAAAAACGTCAATTTATTCCCTCGAGCTTCATGAACTTAAGGAATGGCTGACTAATAATGGTGAAAAGCCTTTCCGGGCAGAACAAATCTATGATTGGCTGTACAAAAAAAGAGTTTCTTCTTTTGAAGATATGAATAACTTGTCAAAAGGATTACGGGAAAAGCTTTCGGAGAATTTTCAAATCACGACATTAAAGACGGTTATTAAGCAATCTTCTTCTGACGGAACGATTAAATTTCTATTTGAGCTTCATGATGGATACTCAATTGAGACGGTTTTAATGCGCCATGATTATGGAAATTCGGTTTGTGTAACGACACAGGTTGGCTGTAGAATTGGCTGTACCTTCTGTGCTTCAACACTTGGAGGACTCAAGCGCCATCTAGAAGCTGGTGAAATTGTCTCTCAAGTTGTAACTGTACAGCAAACACTTGACGAAACAGATGAGCGAGTCAGCTCGGTTGTTATCATGGGGATTGGAGAACCCTTTGACAATTATGATAATATGATGTCTTTTCTTAAAATCATTAATCATGATAAGGCATTGATGATAGGCGCACGGCATATAACCGTATCCACTAGCGGTATTGTTCCAAAGATCTATCAATTTGCCGATGAAAATATGCAGATTAATTTTGCAATTTCACTGCACGCGCCTAATACTGAATTAAGGTCTCGGTTAATGCCGATTAACAGGGCATATAAACTTGATGACTTAATGAAATCTGTAAGGTATTATATCGATAAGACAGGGCGGAGAATTAGCTTTGAGTATGGCCTTTTTGGCGGTGTGAATGATTCTGTTGAACATGCAGAAGAATTAGCCAGCCTGTTAAAGGGACTAAAATGCCATGTTAATCTCATTCCTGTTAATTATGTTCCCGAGCGGGATTATGTACGTACTCCAAAGGATAAAATCTTTGCATTTGAAAAAACACTCAAAAATCGTGGAATTAATGTAACGATTCGCAGGGAGCAGGGGCACGACATTGATGCAGCATGTGGACAACTTCGTGCAAAGGAGCGGAAAGAGGAGACGAGGTGAACAGTTTGAAAGCAGTATTTATGACTGACCAGGGCAAGGTCAGGCAACATAATGAAGATGCTGGTGGAATATTTGTAAATAAGGACGGAAACCGCCTTGCCATTGTCGCAGATGGCATGGGGGGTCACCGTGCTGGTGATGTTGCCAGTGAAATGACAATCTCTCAGTTGAAGAGCGTATGGGAGGAGTCTAATGGTATTTCAACTGCTGGTGATGCAGAAAACTGGTTGAAAGATCATATTACAACTGTCAATAGCTTGCTTTTTAATCATGCGATGAATAACTTAGAATGTGATGGGATGGGTACGACAGTTGTTGCAGCTATTAGTACCAATCGCTTTGTAACAATTGCAAACATTGGTGACAGCAGATGCTATTTACTTAATGAGAGTGGATTTAAACAGGTTACAGAAGACCATTCATTAGTAAATGAGCTTGTTCGTACAGGTCAAATATCGCGGGAAGACGCGGAGCATCATCCCCGCAAAAACGTACTTCTGCGTGCTCTTGGGACTGAAAAGGCAGTAGAAATGGATATTAAAACAATTATTTTTGAAGAAGGGGATATCCTCTTATTATGTTCTGATGGTCTTTCCAATAAAGTTAGTGAAAAAGAAATGAGCGAAATTTTGACTAATCAACAACCTTTAGACAAAAAAGCATGTACGCTTATTTCTCTTGCTAATGAAAATGGCGGAGAAGATAATATTACACTTGCGATTGTTGAGTTTTCTGATTTCAGCGAGGGTGATGCATAATGTTGATTGGAAAACGTTTAAGTGGCCGCTATAAAGTATTAGAAATGATTGGCGGAGGCGGGATGGCAAATGTTTATTTAGCCCACGATATGATTCTTGATCGTGATGTGGCTGTTAAAATGCTGCGCCTTGATTTTGCTAATGATGAAGAATTTATACGCCGGTTCCGTAGAGAAGCCCAATCTGCAACAAGTTTAGCACATCCTAATATCGTAAGTATCTATGACGTTGGCGAAGAAAATGATCTTTATTATATTGTAATGGAATATGTCGAAGGTCAAACATTAAAACAATACATACAACAAAATTCACCATTACAGGTTGAAGAAACAATTGAAATAATGAAACAGCTGACCTCTGCCATTTCCCATGCGCATCAAAACCATATTATTCATAGGGATATCAAGCCTCAAAACATTCTCGTTGACAGGTTTGGAAATGTAAAAATAACTGATTTTGGAATTGCAATGGCACTAAGTGCTACAAGCATTACTCAAACGAACTCAGTACTTGGATCCGTTCACTATCTATCTCCTGAACAAGCTCGCGGAGGCATGGCAAATAAAAAATCAGATATTTATTCCCTTGGAATCGTCATGTTTGAATTATTAACAGGAAGACTTCCCTTTTCAGGTGAATCTGCTGTTTCCATTGCCTTAAAGCATCTTCAATCGGAAACACCATCCGTAAGAAGATGGAACCCGAACATACCACAAAGTGTGGAGAATATTGTTTTAAAGGCAACAGCTAAAGATTCTTTTCATCGTTATAACAATGTAGATGAAATGGAAGAAGATTTAAGGACAGCACTTGATTCAGAGAGATTAAATGAACTTAAATTTGTAATCCCGGTTGATGATGAAGCGACAAAAGCCATACCGATAATTACCGATGATCGCCCCCTGCAAAATCTTGGTGAAACAATGGTACATAGTCAGGATAAACAAAAAGCTAATGATGCAGCTTCAAAAGCAAATGAGCCGAAAAAACGTAAAAAGTGGCCCATTATCTTGATAACAACGTTCTTATTGTTATCATTGTTAGGGTTATTTACTTTTCTGGTTTTACCGGGACTTATTTCTCCTAAAGATGTGACAATCCCTGATGTCAGCGGTTTGGAATTAAAAGAGGCTATCGCAAAAATAGAATCTGCTGGTTTACAAGTGGATGAAGAAATTGAGAGTACTCATGACGAAATTGAAGAGGGAAAAGTAATTAAAACGAATCCCGAAGAAGGAAGTACTGTTAAGGAAGATACTGCAATTTCTATATATATAAGTATTGGGAAAGATAAATTCGAATTACCAGATTATACTGGCCGTAAATATGAAGATGTCATGCGGATATTAGATAACCAAGATTTTAAAGATATTAAAATAACTGAGGTATTTGATGATAGTGAAAAGGGGACCATCCTAAGTCAAAAACCTGAAAATGGCGAAGAAATAGTCCCAGAAGACACCATTCTTGAGTTTGAAGTCAGCAAGGGACCTGAAAAAATAATCCTTAAAGATTTAACCCAGTCTAATTTAAAAGGTGCACAGGCTTATGTTGAATCCGTCGGCCTTACACTTGATGCTACAGAGGAAAAGTATGATGATACTATCCCTCGTGGTAATATCATTTCACAGTCACCTCCTCCAGAAACAGAGATGAAAAAGGGTGACACAGTGTCAGTAATAATTTCAAAAGGGAAAGAAGAAAAACCGCCTAAAACTGTTACGGTCGATATACTTATTGAGTATACAGGAACGGAACCTGGTCAAGAACAAATGGTTACCATTTACATTGAAGATGTTAATCGAAGCATGACCACTCCAGCAGATACCTTTCCAATTTTTGCAACAACTCATAAAACGATTGAGCTCTTAGTTCCATATGACCGTGATGCAGGATATAAGGTATATAGAGATACTACGGTACTATATGATAAACCTGTAAAGTATCCGGAAAATTAATCGTATAAATCATTTGTTATGATAAAAGGCAAGGAGTGTGGGTATGCCTGAAGGAAAAATTGTAAAAGCATTAAGTGGGTTTTATTATGTCCTGCATGATGGAGAAATGATTCAATGCCGCGGGAGAGGTGTATTTCGGAAAAATAAGATTACACCCCTCGTTGGCGATGAAGTGGTTTTTCAAGCAGAAAATGAGCGTGAAGGATATATTATGGAAGTAAAGGAAAGGAAGAATGAGCTTGTACGTCCGCCGATAGCAAACGTAGACCAAGCTATTCTTGTTTTTTCCGCCGTTGAACCTGACTTTAGTACAGTGCTTCTAGATCGCTTTCTTGTACTAGTTGAATATAATCATATTCAACCACTTATATGTATTACAAAAATGGATTTAACCAATGAGAAACAAAAGCAGGCTATTACCGAGTATGCTGAAGAATACAGGAATATGGGGTATGAAGTCCTCCTGACTTCATCTGAAACAGAAGCCGGGATAGAGAGGCTAAATCCTCATGTTGAAAATAAAATATCAGTATTTGCCGGCCAATCAGGGGTGGGAAAGTCGTCTCTTTTAAATGTGCTCCGCCCTGATCTTAGTTTGAAAACAAATGATATTTCCTCCCATTTAGGAAGAGGAAAGCATACTACTCGACATGTTGAATTGATTAGTGTGGGTAATGGACTAATTGCTGATACACCGGGATTTAGCTCATTGGAATTCACTACAATTGAGGCAGAAGAGCTAACGTATTGTTTTCCGGAAATAGCACGTGAAAGTGAAAAGTGTAAATTTCGGGCCTGCTTACACATTAGCGAGCCGAAATGTGCAGTAAAAGCTGGTGTTGAAGCCCAGACTATAACTCAATATCGCTATCAACATTATGTTGATTTCCTGCAAGAAATAAAAGACAGAAAGCCGAGGTACTAAATAATGGTGAAGATTGCACCTTCTATCCTTTCTGCTGATTTCGCCAGATTAGGTGAAGAAATAGCGGCAGTAGAAAAGGCAGGAGCCGACTATATCCATATCGATGTAATGGATGGTCATTTTGTTCCAAATATTACGATAGGTCCGCTAATTGTGGAAGCGATTCGTCCAGTTACAAAGCTTCCACTCGATGTTCATCTTATGATTGAGAACCCTGACCAATATATAGAAAATTTCGCTAAAGCAGGAGCAGATTACATTACAGTCCATGTAGAGGCTTGCCGGCACCTGCATCGTACTATTCACCATATTAAATCTTTTGGAATAAAGGCTGGAGTAGTCTTAAATCCAGCTACACCAGTTGATTCTATACAGCATATTTTAGCGGATATTGATATGGTGTTGTTAATGTCTGTGAATCCAGGTTTTGGCGGACAAAAGTTTATACCTGAAGTTCTTCCGAAAATCAGGAAAGTTAAGGAAATGGCTGACTCAATAAACAAAGAACTTGAAATTGAAATTGACGGCGGAGTAAATCCGGAGACAGCGAAACTCTGTATGGAGGCTGGGGCAAATGTTTTAGTTGCTGGATCAGCTATCTATAATCAAGAGGATTATGCAGCTGCAATATCACTAATAAGAGGTTAAACCGTACAAAGCTGGCTATATGCTGGCTTTTTTTATAGTCAAGAGGGGGATAGTTGCGTGAATATTAACATCTTAGCTGGCGGACCTATTGAACTTTTGCCTAATTTGAATGAATATTTAGGTGAAAATGAAGTTTGGATCGGTGTTGACAGAGGGGTTTACAGCCTTATAAAAATGAATATTATCCCGAAAATTGCTTTTGGGGACTTTGATTCAGTATCCGACGATGAATATGCTGTTATCGAAGAACATGTAAGGTATATGAAAAAGTATAAGCCAGAAAAAAATGAAACAGATATGGAGCTTGCATTGAACTGGGCAATCAAACAAAATCCTGATTTCATTCGGGTCTTTGGTGCCAGCGGCGGCAGATTGGACCATTTCTTAGCCAATGTCCAATTATTGGTTAAGCCTTTATTGGAAGACAATCATGTGGAAATTTTTCTTATCGATCATCAAAATATCCTATCATTAAAAGGTCCCGGCAGTTATAAAATGAGAAAGAGGGCAGATAAAAAGTATGTTTCTTTTGTCCCGTTAACCCTTGATGTGAAAGAGCTCACTCTTAAAGGATTTAAGTATCCTTTAGAAGATCGTCATATTACCATCGGCTCTACACTATGTATTAGTAATGAACTTATTAGTGATAATGGTACTTTTTCATTTTCAGAAGGCATATTATTAGTGATAAGAAGTAATGATTAATACGATTTTTCGAGGTACTGATTTCGTCCGTATGAATAAAATAGTAAAGGCGTACGAGAGAAGTTTAGATGTGTTAGATTGTGAGGAGGGACATAATGAAATTTTATACAATTAAACTGCCAAAGTTTTTAGGTGGACTTGTCCGAGCGATGATTGGTGCATTTAAAAAGAATGAATAGAAGGAAATTTAAGCACCTATTTTTGGGTGCTTTTTTATTTTTGGGGAAAGAGGGTAATATAGTAAGAAAGGGCACCCTTTATTAGGATGCCCTCACATATTATACGCGTTCTACTTTACCAGATCTTAACGCTCTTGTAGAAACCCAAACACGCTTAGGCTTTCCATCAACAAGAATACGTACTTTTTGTAGGTTAGCACCCCATGTGCGCTTGTTAGCGTTCATAGCGTGTGAACGTGCATTACCAGATGTAGTTTTTCTTCCAGTTACAACACATTTACGTGGCATAATGATTCCCTCCTTATTACCAAAAGCTTTATACAGCATTTACGTTATTGTCTAAAGATACCTTAATAATTTATCATACAACCTGTTTGAATGCAATAGTGATTAATAAACGTTTCAAGAAAAATACCTTGACATGCATGATAATTGATTGTGAAGTCAATAAGAATAAAGTATCGCTTTCATATTTTTCTTGACTATAGTAAAATGACTTTAGTCAAGGAGCAATTTCCAAAAGGGGGAACGATTCATGTCCATCGAATTAAAAACTAAGTTCGGACAAATTGATATTTCAAATGAAGTAATCGCCACCATCGCTGGAGGTGCCGCTATCGATTGTTATGGCATTGTGGGTATGGCATCAAAAAGTCAGATAAAAGACGGTCTTACAGAAATTTTAAGAAAAGAAAATTTTACTCGTGGAGTTATTGTTCGCCAAGAGAATGAAGAAGTACATATTGATATGTATATAATTGTCAGCTATGGAACAAAGATTTCCGAGGTTGCCCATAACGTGCAATCAAAGGTGAAATACACACTTGATAAGACCGTTGGACTTGCCGTTGACTCGGTAAATATTTACGTTCAGGGAGTTCGTGTAACGAACCCTTAAGTGGTGTAACGAACCGCAAGTAGAGGAGGAAAGTTTGTGTCTATTACAGCTTTAGATGGAAAACGTTTTGCAGAAATGGTGATTCAAGGTGCGAATCATTTAGGAGCCAACGCAAAAATGGTGGATGCGTTAAACGTTTTTCCTGTGCCCGATGGTGATACTGGAACGAATATGAATTTATCAATGACCTCAGGGGCAAAGGAAGTAAAAAATAATGTACAAGAACATATTGGAAAAGTTGGAGCAGCTTTATCAAAGGGCTTGCTCATGGGTGCCAGAGGTAACTCTGGGGTAATTCTTTCCCAATTATTTCGTGGATTTTCAAAAGCGATTGAAACAAAAGCAGTAATCAATGGGAAAGAATTTGCTGCGGCGCTGGATTCGGGTGTCGAAACTGCCTATAAAGCCGTCATGAAGCCGGTAGAGGGGACAATCCTAACGGTTGCAAAGGATTCAGCCAAAAGAGGTGTTGCTGCTTCCCAAAAATCGAATGATATTATCGAGATTATGGAGGAAGTTTTAAAAGAAGCGAAGGCTTCACTTAAGCGCACACCAGATCTTCTGCCAGTTTTAAAGGAAGTTGGAGTAGTTGACAGCGGCGGCCAAGGGCTTGTCTTCGTTTATGAAGGATTTCTTGCTGAACTAAAAGGTGAGCAGCTTCCTGATACACCGGACAGCTTTCCTTCAATGGATGAAATGGTCAGTGCAGAACATCACAAAAGTGTCCAAAGTCATATGAATACAGAAGATATTGTATTTGGCTATTGTACAGAATTTATGGTGAAATTCGAAGAAGCTAAGCTGGCTAAGCATCCATTCGATGAACAGGTGTATCGAAACGATCTTAGTAAGCTTGGTGATTCTTTACTTGTTATCGCTGATGAAGAGGTTGTAAAGGTACATATTCATTCTGAACAGCCTGGTGATTGCTTAAGCTACGGACAAAAGTACGGAAGTCTTATCAATATCAAAATTGAAAACATGAGGCAGCAGCATTCCAATATTGTTGGCGAACTGCACACACCGTTGGTTTCCGATAAACCACAAGTTCCAAAAGAACAGCAGGAATATGGAATTGTTACCGTATCAATGGGTTCTGGTATTGCGGAATTATTTAAGAGTATCGGAGCACATGCCGTAATTGAGGGCGGACAAACAATGAATCCAAGTACGGAGGATATTGTTAAGGCTGTTAAAGAAGTGAATGCCAAAAAGGTATTTATTCTGCCGAATAATAAAAATATCATTATGGCAGCTCAGCAGGCTGCGGATGTTTCAGAAGAAGAAATTTATGTAATTCCATCTAAAACAGTTCCTCAAGGTCTTTCTGCTCTTTTAGCATTTAATCCAGCAGGAGATGTTAAAACAAATGAAGCATCGATGACGGAAGCAATGCAGCATGTTAAGACCGGTCAAATTACATTTGCTGTCCGCGATACCCAAATCGATGGATTAGAAATTGAGAAAGATGATTTCATGGGAATTGCTGAAGGCAAGATTGTTGTAAAAAACAAAGATAAAGCAAAAGCTGCTGAAGAACTGCTATCTAAGATGGTAGATGAGGATTCGGAAATATTAACCATCATATATGGTGAAGACGTTTCTGAAGATGAGGTAAATGCACTTGTAATGTTTGCTGATGAGCATTTTGAGGATGTAGAGGTTGAACTTCATGATGGAAAACAACCATTATATTCATTTATCTTTGCAATTGAATAAGTGATAAAATAGAAGGGGAAATAACCCTTCTATTTTCTTTTTTTAAGGCTCTTTTCTTTTTCTTAAACCTTTTTGCTCTTTTGGAACAAGATTTAATAAGAAAAGAGCTTGCAAACTAAATTCTAAAGCGCAAAATAGATATTTCCACGTTAAAATCGGCTTTAAGATTTTAACAATATTCTTTTAGAATTCAGCCTTTTTCTGTGTTATAAATATAGATGGATACCAAAGAGATATATTTGTCCTAGGGGGAGAAAGTAATGAAATACAGAAGTGTTTTTGACATAATCGGACCTGTTATGATTGGCCCATCCAGCTCACATACAGCGGGGGCTGCTAGAATTGGCAGGGTTGCCAGGAGTTTATTTGGCAGGGAACCAAAATGGGCAAATATTTCTTTATATGGCTCATTTGCTAAAACGTATAAAGGACATGGGACAGATGTTGCGATTGTTGGCGGCTTGCTAGATTTCGATACAGATGATGTAAGAATCATAAATGCAATAGATATAGCGAAGGAGCGGGGTATTAAACTTCGTTTTATTGAAGAGGACGCTATTACTGACCATCCGAATACTGCCAGAGTAATAATTGGTGATGATAAAGGCGAATTAGAGCTGGTTGGAATTTCAATTGGCGGCGGGAAAATTGAAGTAATAGAGTTAAATGGTTTTGAACTTAAATTATCAGGGAACCATCCAGCCATATTGGTAGTTCATAATGACCGGTTTGGTGCCATTGCAAGTGTTGCAAATGTACTGGCTAAATACGAAATTAATATTGGTCATATGGAAGTAGCAAGGAAAGAAGCAGGAAAGCTTGCACTGATGACCATTGAAGTTGACCAGAACATCGAAGATAAAATCCTTCATGAATTAGAACAACTGACCAATATCCTAAAAGTTACTAAGATCGTGGATTAATAGAAAAGCCGGGTAGAGATGCACGAGATACACAAGATAAAACAACAACAAGGGGGAAGACAATGTTTCGAAATGTAGCTGAGTTAGTGGAGCTTGCTATTAGTAAAAATAAAAAGATCTCAGAAATTATGATTGAGCAGGAAATGGAGGTCACCGGCCGCAGCCGGGAAGAAGTAATGGCCTTTATGGACAGAAATCTGAAGGTCATGGAAGAAGCGGTTGAACGGGGAATTAAAGGAGTTAAATCCCACTCTGGCCTAACGGGAGGGGATGCTGTTCTTCTGCAGAAATATATTGAAAAAGGTAATTTTCTATCCGGTGAAACGGTCCTGGATGCTGTGAGCAAAGCCGTTGCGACGAACGAAGTTAATGCTGCAATGGGGACAATTTGTGCTACACCGACTGCAGGTTCAGCTGGAGTGGTGCCAGGTACGCTTTTTGCGGTAAAGAATAAGCTTAACCCTTCACGGGAGGAAATGATTGCTTTTCTATTCACAGCGGGAGCTTTTGGTTTTGTTGTTGCGAACAATGCTTCGATTTCAGGTGCAGCTGGCGGCTGCCAAGCAGAAGTTGGTTCCGCATCAGGAATGGCTGCAGCTGCTATAGTGGAAATGGCAGGCGGCACACCAGAGCAGTGTGCAGAAGCAATGGCCATAACACTAAAAAATATGCTCGGCCTTGTTTGTGATCCTGTTGCCGGTTTGGTAGAAGTTCCATGTGTGAAAAGAAATGCGATGGGAGCAGCTAATGCGATGGTAGCAGCGGATATGGCATTAGCGGGTATTACTAGCAGAATTCCATGTGATGAAGTCATTGATGCCATGTATAAAATAGGTCAAACGATGCCGACAGCACTAAAAGAAACTGCACAGGGAGGGTTAGCGGCAACTCCGACAGGTCGTGAACTCGAAGCAAAGATCTTCGGTATTCCGCGCGTCTAAGTGAATCATTATCTTAAGCAATCAGTAACAGTAATAAGAGGTATTGGGGAAGAAACAGCTGAAAATTTAGCGGAAATGAAAATATTTACCGTTCAGGATTTATTAGAATATTTTCCATACCGTTATGAAGATTACCGGCTTCGTGAACTTACTGAGGTTCAGCATGAAGAGAAAATTACAGTAGAAGGGAAGGTTCATAGTGAGCCTTCTCTTACATATTTTGGCCGCAAGAAATCAAAGCTGATGTTTAGAATGTTTGTCGGTCAGTACCTGATTAAAGTTGTATTCTTTAACCAGCCCTATTTAAAAAGTAAAATCATTATGAATGAAACCATTACCGTAACAGGTAAATGGGATGCCCATCGACAAACAATAACTGCTAATGAAATGCAGGCCGGACAAAATGCAAAAATTCAGGATTTTGAGCCTGTCTACTCACTTCGAGGAAAAATTACAACCAAAGGAATGCGGAAGTTTATATCGATTGCCTTTCAACAATATGGCAAATATATCGAGGAGAGTCTGCCTTCAGATCTAGTAAAAAAGTATCGTTTGCCAAACCGGAGTGATGCAATGAGGGCCATGCATTTTCCTGTTAACCAGGAAGATGTAAAGCAGGCCCGCCGGCGTTTAGTCTATGAAGAATTTTTACTATTTCAGCTAAAAATGCAGGCATTACGGAAATTTGAACGCGAGCATGCACCGGGAATTG
Organism: Neobacillus niacini; assembly: GCF_046591715.1. Classification (GTDB taxonomy): domain Bacteria; phylum Bacillota; class Bacilli; order Bacillales; family Cytobacillaceae; genus Neobacillus; species Neobacillus niacini_L. Next base: position 498,990 of record NZ_JAWVNQ010000001.1, read on the forward strand.
AACAAACCTTTCAGATGAAAAAGGTTGAGGATTTTATTCAATCGCTGCCATTTCCATTAACAAATGCACAGAACCGTGTTGTAACGGAGATTTTAACAGACCTAAAGTCTCCTCTTAGAATGAACCGCCTTCTGCAAGGAGATGTAGGCTCAGGTAAAACAGTGGTGGCAGCTATTGGGTTATATGCAAGTTATACAGCAGGTTACCAAGGAGCGCTAATGGTTCCGACAGAAATTTTAGCAGAACAGCACGCGGAATCTCTAAAAGGGCTATTAGAACCATTTGGCGTAAAATGTGAACTATTAACAAGTTCTGTGAAAGGCAAACGCAGAAAAGAAATCCTTCAAAAACTTGCAGATGGAAAAGTGGATATTTTAATTGGCACACACGCTCTTATTCAAGATGAAGTCTCCTTTAACAATCTAGGCTTTGTCATAACGGATGAACAGCATCGCTTCGGTGTTGAACAACGAAGAGTGCTTCGGGAAAAAGGAGAAAATCCTGATGTTTTGTTTATGACGGCAACACCTATACCTAGGACGCTTGCGATTACGGTATTTGGTGAGATGGATGTTTCTGTCATCGATGAAATGCCTGCAGGGCGTAAAGCAATTGAAACCTATTGGGCAAAACCAGATATGTTAGGAAGAGTTCTTTCGTTCATTGAAAAGGAATTGATAAAAGGACACCAGGCATATGTAATCTGTCCTTTAATTGAAGAATCAGACAAGCTGGATGTCCAAAATGCAATAGACGTCCATACTACTTTAACCCATCATTTTCAAAATCGCTATAAAGTAGGATTGATGCATGGACGGTTAAGTTCAGAAGAAAAAGATACAATTATGAAGGAATTTAGTATTAATGAAGTACAAGTACTGGTTTCAACCACTGTAGTAGAAGTGGGTGTCAATGTACCTAATGCAACCATGATGGTCATTTATGATGCTGAGAGATTTGGGCTGTCACAGCTGCATCAGCTTCGCGGCAGAGTAGGACGGGGCAGTGACCAATCATATTGTATCTTGTTAGCCGATCCCAAATCAGAAGTTGGTCAAGAGAGAATGAGAATTATGACTGATACGAATGATGGATTCGTTTTAAGCGAAAAAGACCTTGAATTACGTGGACCAGGTGACTTTTTTGGAAAGAAACAGAGCGGTGTACCTGAATTTAAGGTCGCTGATATGGTTCACGATTACCGTGCTCTTGAAACAGCTAGAAATGACGCTTCACAAATGATCCAATCAAAGACTTTCTGGAATGATAAAGAATTTGAAAACTTAAGAAATCAGCTCGATGATACAGGCGTTTTAGAAGGCGAAAAGTTAGATTAAACATCATACTTATGCTTCAGGCAGATTGTAAGAATATAAACTTATTCTTGCAATCTGCTTTTTCTAATTTTATACTACTATTAGTACCTAGTCATAATAGCTCGGACGGTGTGTGATTATGAGAAGAACAAAAAAAGAACGGCAGCAGATGTTAAAAGAGACGATCAAAGAGAATCCATTTATTACCGATGAAGACCTTGCAGATAAATTTCAAGTCAGTGTACAAACCATTCGCCTTGATCGTTTGGAATTATCAATTCCTGAGTTACGGGAAAGGATAAAATATGTTGCAGAGAAAAAGTTTGAAGATGAAGTTAAGTCTCTGCCGATAGAGGAAGTAATCGGAGAAATTATTGATATTGAATTAGATCAAAGTGCCATTTCCATTTTTGATGTGAAAGAAGAGCATGTCTTTATTAGGAACAAGATAGCTAGAGGCCATCATGTTTTTGCGCAGGCTAATTCTCTTGCCACAGCAGTCATAAATGATGAATTGGCGTTAACAGCAAAGGCAAACATACAATTTAAACGCTCAGTTAAGCAGGGAGAACGAGTGATTGCCAAAGCAAAGGTTATTAAAATAGATGACGGGATTGGAAGGACCATTGTCGAAGTAACAAGTTTTGTAAACAATGAACTTGTCTTTAAAGGGGAATTCGAAATGTACCGTTCAGAAAAATCATTAAAGGATGAGAAAAGATGAAGTTAGCTATCGATGCAATGGGTGGCGACCATGCTCCTAAAGAAATCGTAATCGGTGCGATGAAAGCGATAGAAGCATTTTCAGATATACATATAACCCTTGTTGGGGATGAAACCAAAATTAAAGAATACTTAACAAACCAAGAACGGATTAGCATTTTACATACAACCGAAGTAATACTTGGAACGGACGAGCCTGTGAGAGCTGTTCGCCGCAAGAAAACGGCCTCGATGGTTTTAGCTGCACAGCAGGTAGCAGAGGGGAATGCAGATGCTTGTATATCTGCAGGAAATACCGGTGCATTAATGGCTGCAGGATTGTTTGTTGTAGGCAGGATTGAGGGAATTGAACGGCCGGCCCTTACACCTACTCTGCCAACTATTGGCGGTGAGGGATTTCTGCTATTGGATGTCGGGGCAAATGTCGATGCCAAGCCTGAACACTTGCTCCAATATGCAATAATGGGTTCCATCTATAGTGAAAAAGTAAGAGGAATTGCCAATCCACGGGTAGGTCTCCTTAATATCGGAACAGAAGAAAAGAAAGGTAATGACCTAACAAAGGCGGCATTTGAACTTTTGAAAAAGACAAATCTAAATTTTGTTGGAAATGTAGAAGCCAGGGATTTGCTAGATGGCGCAGCAGATGTAGTGGTTACTGATGGATTCACGGGTAATATGGTGTTAAAGACAGTTGAGGGTACTGCACTGTCAATGTTTAAAATGTTAAAAACCACGCTGATGAGCAGTGTGAAAAGTAAACTCGCTGCTGCAGTATTAAAACCTGAATTCAAAATCTTAAAGAACACACTAGATTATTCTGAGTATGGCGGTGCAGGTCTTTTTGGCTTAAAAGCCCCTGTAATTAAAGCGCATGGCTCCTCAAACGGACAAGCAATCTTTAGTGCAATTCGCCAGACAAGAGAAATGGTGGAAAAAGATGTAGTCGGACTCATTAAACAGACAATTGAAAAACAAAGGACAACTAATTCAGAAGTGTAGGAAGGGGTGCACATATGGGAAAAATAGCATTTGTATTTCCAGGACAGGGGTCGCAGGCAGTTGGTATGGGGAAACAGCTTGCTGAGCAGTATCCGGAGGTTATGGACTATTTTAATAAAGCTGATGAGACACTTTCGGTTGAATTAACTAAACTGATTTTTGAGGGCCCTCAAGAAGAATTGACCAAAACGGTTAATACCCAGCCAGCCTTATTAACAACGAGTATGGCTATACTTGAAAGATTTAAAAAATCTGCAATCAAGCCTGATTATGTTGCTGGACATAGTCTGGGTGAATATACAGCCCTTGTAGCTGCTGGTGCTCTAACCTTTAGGGATGGAGTCTTTGCGGTTAGAAAAAGGGGAGAATTTATGGAAGGTGCGGTTCCAAATGGCGAAGGTTCTATGGCTGCCATATTAGGACTAGACCGTGATCCTCTTTCTGCAGTTACAGTGGAAGTTAGTGAATCAGGCTTTCCTGTTTCACTAGCCAATTTAAACTGTCCTGGCCAAATTGTCATATCTGGTTCTCGTAAAGGTGTTGAGCTTGCAGGGGAAAAGGCGAAAGAGGCTGGTGCTAAAAGAGCCATTCCTTTAGAAGTAAGCGGTCCTTTTCATTCGTCATTAATGAAACCTGCTGCAGGTCAATTGCGTGAGGTTTTAGATGCACTTGATATGAAAGACGCGCTTATTCCTGTTATTGCAAATGTTTCTGCTAACCCAATGACAGAGGCTGCTGTAATAAAGGAAAATTTAATTGAACAACTTTATTCACCAGTCCTTTGGGAAGATTCTGTTGTAAAAATGATTGATTTAGGTGTGGATACTTTCATTGAAATTGGACCAGGAAAAGTACTATCAGGATTAATTAAAAAAATCAACCGGAGTGTAAAAATTTATTCGATATCTGATGAAGAAAGTTGTCAATCTGTAATCGAGGCATTAAAGGAGGGAAATCTATGACTTTAGAAGGAAAAATTGCCTTAGTAACCGGCGCTTCCAGAGGGATTGGCAGGGAGATTGCCCTCGAACTTGCAAGACAGGGAGCAAATGTTGCTGTAAATTTTGCTGGCAGTGAAGGAAAAGCAAATGAAGTGGTAGATGAAATAAAAGCTATCGGAAAAGAGGCTTTTGCCATAAAATGCGATGTATCCAATAGTGAAGAAGTATCTGCGATGATTAAAGAAACGGTAGATCGTTTCGGGAAATTGGATATACTTGTAAACAATGCAGGAATCACGAAAGATAATTTATTAATGAGAATGAAAGAAGATGAATGGGATGATGTAATTAACATCAATCTAAAAGGTGTTTTTCTTTGTACAAAAGGCGTTACCCGCCAAATGATGAAGCAGCGGGTTGGCCGTATCATTAATATCACTTCTGTTGTTGGAGTTAGCGGTAACCCTGGGCAAGCTAACTATGTGTCAGCAAAAGCAGGTGTAATCGGACTAACCAAAACTACTGCAAAAGAACTTGCTTCTCGTAATATTACAGTTAACGCGATTGCTCCTGGATTCATTACAACAGATATGACAGATAAATTATCCGATGAAGTTAAAGATGAAATGCTAAAACAAATTCCGCTGGCACGTTTAGGAGAGCCTAAGGATATTGCTAAAATGACAGCTTTCTTAGCTTCTGATGACGCTTCATATATTACAGGCCAGACGATTCATATCAATGGCGGCATGGTGATGTAATATTTTATTAATGTGTGTGTATTATTTTTTTGATATACTTTATAATAGCTTGAGGGGAGGTGAACGACAATGGCAGAGGTATTAGAACGTGTAACAAAAATCATCGTTGACCGTTTAGGTGTAGATGAGTCACAAGTTAAGCTTGAAGCTTCTTTCAAAGATGATCTTGGTGCTGATTCCCTTGACGTAGTTGAACTAGTTATGGAATTAGAAGATGAGTTTGATATGGAAATTTCTGACGATGATGCTGAAAAAATCAGCACAGTTGGTGATGCTGTGAATTACATAAATAGCAAAAATTAATTCGTTGGATTTCTTTTTAAAAGCTCCGTTTTCAAACGGGGCTTTCTTCTGTATTATTAAACTTGGCAGCCTTTAAATAATACTGCCAGGTTTCTTTGCGTTTTTATTTAATATTACTTAAACTATGGATAGAAATGTGTGCAAAAAATATGCAAGGTGGAGACTTTAATGCGCAGAAAAGGTAAGGAAAAAGAAATGAACAATCGCGCAAAAGAAAATCAGTTTAAAGATTTTCAGGACAAGATCGGTATTCATTTTGAAAATGAAAAGCTATTAAAACAAGCTTTTACTCATTCATCCTATGTGAATGAGCATCGCAGAAAGCCTTATGAAGATAACGAAAGGCTTGAATTTTTAGGGGATGCTGTACTAGAACTTACTGTTTCGAAGTTTTTGTTCCAGAAATATCCAATGATGAGTGAAGGGGAGCTGACAAAGCTCCGTGCAGCTATCGTATGTGAGCCTTCTCTCGTCATTTTGGCAAACGAACTTTACTTTGGCAAACTAATATTGTTGGGTAAAGGAGAAGAGATGACGGGAGGAAGAGAGCGCCCTGCACTATTAGCCGATGTATTTGAAGCTTTTATTGGTGCGTTATACTTGGATAAGGGACTTGAGGCAGTAAATGGATTTCTAGACAAAGTGGTTTTCCCTAAAATTAATGAGGGTGCTTTTTCTCATGTGATGGATTTTAAGAGCCAGCTTCAAGAATTAATCCAGAGAGATGGGACAGGTTTGATTGAATACAAAGTACTAATTGAAAAAGGTCCTGCCCATAGTAAAGAATTTGTTTCAAGAGTTTCGTTAAATGGTGAAGAATTAGGTATTGGTACAGGTAAATCAAAAAAAGAAGCAGAACAGCATGCCGCCCAAATGGCATTGGAGGTTTTAAAAGCAAAAACATCATAGGCAGTAAACAACAGAAGAATGCTAAGGAAGATTCCGGCCAAGCTTTAGGGAGGATAAGGATATGTTTTTAAAACGGTTGGACATCATTGGCTTTAAATCTTTTGCAGATCGTATTGGGGTGGATTTTGTTAAAGGAGTCACTGCTGTAGTTGGTCCAAACGGAAGTGGAAAAAGTAATATAACAGATGCAATTCGCTGGGTATTGGGTGAGCAATCTGCTAAATCACTTAGAGGCTCTAAAATGGAAGATATCATTTTTGCGGGAAGCGATACAAGAAAGCCGTTAAATTATGCGGAAGTGACTCTGACTCTTGATAATCAAGACGAGGGATTATCAATTGATTACAACGAAGTAAGTGTAACAAGGAGGGTCACGCGTTCGGGGGATAGCGAATACCTAATTAATAAACAACCTTGCCGATTGAAGGATATTGTTGATTTGTTTATGGACTCGGGTCTTGGCAGAGAAGCATTTTCAATTATCAGCCAAGGGAAGGTAGAAGAAATTCTCAACAGTAAGGCTGAGGACCGCAGGACCATTTTTGAAGAAGCTGCAGGTGTTTTAAAATATAAAAATCGGAAGAAAAAAGCAGAATCTAAACTGATAGAAACAGAGGATAACCTAAATCGCGTTAATGATATATTACATGAACTTGAAGGACAAGTTGAACCATTAAAGATACAGGCTTCAATAGCAAGGGATTATTTAGATAAGAAAGAAGAGCTTGAGAAAATTGAAGTGGCTTTAACGGTCTACGATATCGAAGATTTACATCAAAAGTGGACAAAGATTTCGACTCAGCTCGAAGAACATCAGCAAGAAGAAATCAGGCTTTCGTCCACGCTGCAAATAAAGGAAGCGAAGATAGAGGAAGCAAGGAATCATATTGCTGCGCTTGACGAGCAAATAACTGATTTGCAAAATGTCCTTCTTCATGCCAGTGAAGAGTTAGAAAAGCTGGAAGGCAGGAAAGAAGTTCTAAAAGAAAGAAAGAAAAATGCCTCTCAAAATAGATCCCAGCTTGAAAAAAGTATTACAGAACTTACAGATAAGATATCTCAATTAAAAAGTAATAGAGATTTACAGGATGAACATGTAAAAAAGCTGACACAGCAAGTGCAGTTTCTTCAAAATCAGTTGAGAGAAAAGCAGGAAAAATTAGCGTTATTCACGGAAAATATTGATGAAAAAATTGAATCCTTAAAAGGTGAATATATTGAACTGTTAAATGAACAAGCTGGAGCGAAAAACGAGGTCAAATATATTGACCAGCAGCTTGAGCAGCAGGAAACAAAAAGTTTGCGGCTGGACTCTGAAAATGTAAAATTTATTGAGGAAAGGCAAATAGCACAAACAAAAATGCTGCAAATTCAAACAGCACTAAATGAGGTTCAAAAAAATCTTTCAAATCAAGTAACGGGTTTCAGGGAGAAACAGCGGAAACTTGACAATTCCCAAAATCATTATCAGAAGCAGGAAAAGACCCTATATCAAGCCTATCAAATTCTTCAACAGGCAAAATCACGAAAAGAAATGCTTGAGGAGATGGAGGAAGATTACTCAGGCTTCTTTCAAGGGGTAAAAGAGGTATTAAAAGCCCGCGGCAATAAGCTTAAAGGTATTGAAGGAGCTGTTGCTGAATTAGTTAAGGTGCCGAAAGAGTACGAGACAGCACTTGAAACTGCATTAGGCGGGGCTTTGCAGCATATTGTTGTGGATACAGAACAGAATGCGCGTATGGCCATTACTTTCTTAAAACAACATTCATTCGGCCGGGCTACTTTTTTACCTTTAAGCGTTATTAAGGGCAGATTGTTGTCATCTTCCCAACTAAACTCTATTCAGAACCATCCTTCATTGGTTGGAAGTGCAGTTGATTTAGTAAATTTCGACCCTAAGTATACAGAAGTCTTCAGTAATCTTTTAGGTAACGTTGTCATAACCAAGGATTTAAAGGGTGCGAATGAACTGGCCAAAATCCTCCAGTATCGCTGCCGGCTAGTGACACTAGATGGTGATATTGTAAACCCAGGCGGCTCGATGACTGGCGGGGCACAAAAGCAGAAGAACAGCTCGTTATTGACAAGAAAAGGTGAGCTGGAAGAGTTGAAGGACAAGCTTGTCGTAATGACTGATAAAACCTCTAGTTTAGAAAACTCTGTTAAGACTTTAAAACAAGAGATTAAATTACAAGACCAAGAGCTAGAGTCTATGCGGAAGGTTGGAGAGGAACTAAGACAAGAGGAACAAACGTTGAAAGGTGACCTAAGGGAAGCCGAATTCGAGGTAAAGAATATCAATAATCGCTTGGCAATGTATGATCTTGAAAAAGGACAATTTAAAGAAGAACAGGTAACCCTGAACAATCGAAAAAATGAACTTATTGAATCATTGTCAAGCTTTAAAGGAAAGATAGAAGCCCTAGATCAACAAATTGCTAAACTAACAGAACAAAAGACAAATGATATCTCATCAAAAGAAGCGCTGACAAAAGAAATAACGGATTTAAAGGTTGAATATGCTGCTAAGAATCAGCAATTTGTAAATACAAAAGAACGATTGACCATAATCGTAGAAGAATTAACACAAAGTGAAGAGAGGCTGTCCCTTTACTCTGAAGATCTTATGCTGCTTACTTCTGAAATGGAAGGCAGTACTTCCGGTGAAGAACAGTTGGAAGCTGCTGCAAAACGAAAACAACAGGATAAGGAACAAACGATTGCCCTTATTTCTTCAAAAAGGCAGGAACGTCTGGAATTGCATGCAGCCCTGGAGGATGCTGAACTAGAAGCAAAGGAATTAAAGCGACTTCATAAGGGTATGGTCGAAGTCTTAAAGGATGAAGAAGTAAAGATTAATCGATTAGACGTTGAACTAGAAAACAAACTGGCTCATCTAAGAGAAGAATATTTACTTTCTTTTGAGGGTGCTAAGGAACAATATCCGCTGACACTTCCAGTAGAAGAATCCAGGAAAAAAGTAAAACTAATCAAATTGGCAATTGATGAACTTGGCAGTGTGAATATTGGAGCGATTGAAGAATACGAGAGAGTTTCGGAACGTTATGAATTTTTAAACGAACAAAAGAACGACCTCAAAGAGGCAAAGGATACGCTTTATCAAGTTATTGACGAAATGGATATTGAAATGAAAAAACGTTTTGAAGAGACCTTTACTGGAATTCGTGAGCATTTTGAACCTGTGTTCCGTGCGTTATTTGGCGGCGGGAGAGCTGATTTAAAACTTACGCAGCCGGAGGACCTATTGAATACCGGAGTAGAAATTGTTGCGCAGCCGCCTGGGAAAAAACTGCAAAATCTTGGTTTATTGTCTGGCGGGGAAAGAGCCCTTACGGCAATCGCTCTGTTATTTGCAATTTTAAAGGTACGCCCGGTTCCATTTTGTATACTTGATGAGGTTGAAGCTGCTCTTGATGAAGCAAACGTTTTTCGTTTCAGTCAATATTTGAAAAGATTTAGTTCAGAAACTCAGTTCATCGTCATCACTCACAGAAAAGGAACAATGGAAGAAGCCGATGTTCTATATGGTGTAACCATGCAGGAATCCGGTGTCTCGAAACTTGTTTCTGTCAGACTTGAGGATACAAAAGAGCTTGTTGAAACTTAAAGGCTAGGATGTGAAGAAAAGTGAGTTTTTTTAAAAAATTAAAAGAGAAAATCACAAAACAAACTGAGGCAGTGACAGAGAAGTTTAAAGATGGTCTATCGAAAACAAGAAATAACTTTTCTGGAAAAGTAAATGATCTTGTTGCAAGGTACCGAAAAGTGGATGAAGATTTCTTCGAGGAGTTAGAAGAAATCCTAATCCAAGCGGATGTTGGCTTCGATACTGTGATGAAACTAATTGAAGAGTTGAAGATGGAGGTTAAGCGCCGAAATATACAAGACCCTGCGGAAGTTCAAAGCGTGATTTCGGAGAAGTTAGTCGACATTTACAATGCTGGTGAGGAGCAATCATCCAGCTTAAATATTCAGGAGGATGGACTTACAGTTATTTTATTTGTCGGTGTTAATGGTGTCGGTAAAACAACGACAATTGGAAAGCTTGGACATAAGTTTAAAAGTGAAGGGAAATCAGTCCTATTAGCTGCTGGTGATACTTTCCGTGCTGGCGCAATTGAACAATTAGAGGTATGGGGAGAAAGAGTCGGTGTGGACGTTATTAAACAGGCAGAAGGCTCCGATCCGGCTGCAGTAATGTATGATGCCATTAAGGCCGCTAAGTCGAGAAATGTGGATATTTTGATTTGTGATACTGCCGGACGTTTGCAAAATAAAGTTAACTTGATGAAGGAACTTGAAAAGGTTAAACGGGTAATTGAACGGGAAGTACCAGGAGCACCACATGAAGTTCTGCTTGTTTTAGATGCAACTACAGGTCAAAATGCACTTATTCAAGCAAAAACCTTTAAAGAGGTCACGAATGTGAGCGGGATTGTTCTTTCAAAATTAGATGGTACGGCAAAGGGCGGTATTGTTTTGGCTATTCGAAATGAATTGAAGATTCCTGTGAAGTACGTGGGTCTTGGTGAAAAAATGGATGATCTTCAGGAATTTAATGCAGAGCAATATGTGTATGGTTTATTCGCTGACCAAGTGGATAATGCTGTAAATTGATGTAAAGATATTTTCTTGACAGACATGGAAGGACTGTGTAAACTACATTTGTAAAGGCTTTTCACTTAACAAAGGGAGGTATACGCATGCTTGAAAAAACAACGCGAATGAATTATCTTTATGATTTCTATTATTCGTTGTTAACACCAAAGCAGCAAAGCTATATGTCTCTCTATTATTTAGATGATTACTCACTTGGAGAAATCGCTGAAGAGTACGATGTAAGCCGCCAGGCTGTCTATGATAACATCAAACGTACGGAAGCTATGCTTGAGGAGTATGAAGAAAAGCTATTACTATTTCATAAATTTCAAGAGCGCAGCAAACTATTAAGGATTGCGAAAGAAATGCTAAATGAAGAACACCCATCAAAGCAGGCAATGCTGGAAGTGGTTGCCGAGCTTGAGAAATTAGATTAGGAGGCGGCATGAATGGCGTTTGAAGGATTAGCCGACCGACTGCAGAATACAATTCAAAAAATCCGCGGTAAAGGAAAAGTCTCTGAAGCGGATGTTAAAGAGATGATGCGTGAAGTCCGCCTTGCGCTATTAGAAGCAGACGTTAACTTCAAGGTTGTCAAAGATTTTGTAAAAAAGGTAAGCGAACGTGCAGTAGGACAAGAAGTACTAAAAAGCTTAACTCCAGGACAGCAGATCATTAAAATTGTTAATGAAGAATTGACAGAATTAATGGGAGGAGAGCAGAGCAAGATTGCTGCTTCTAATCGTCCTCCAACTGTCATTATGATGGTTGGATTACAGGGAGCTGGGAAAACGACTACGACAGGTAAGCTTGCTAACCTGCTTCGCAAAAAGTATAACCGTAAACCTTTGCTTGCAGCTGCTGATATTTATCGGCCTGCTGCGATTAAGCAGCTTCAAACCCTTGGGAAACAATTAGATATGCCGGTATTTTCTTTAGGTGATCAGGTAAGTCCGGTTGAAATTGCAAAGCAAGCGATTGCGAAGGCAAAAGAGGATCATAATGACTATGTCCTTATTGATACGGCCGGACGTTTGCATGTAGATGAAAACCTCATGGGAGAACTGAAGGATATAAAGGAACTTACGAAACCTGATGAGATCTTTCTTGTTGTTGATGCCATGACTGGTCAAGATGCCGTTAATGTAGCCCAAAGCTTTAATGAACAACTTGGTTTAACAGGTGTTGTTTTAACGAAACTTGACGGTGACACACGTGGGGGAGCTGCGCTGTCCATTCGTGCTGTTACCCAGACACCGATTAAGTTTGTCGGTTTGGGTGAGAAAATGGACGCCATTGAACCGTTTCATCCTGAACGGATGGCTTCAAGAATACTCGGTATGGGCGATGTCTTAACTCTTATTGAAAAGGCTCAGGCTAATGTTGATGAACAAAAGGCAAAAGAGCTTGAACAGAAGATGCGGACTGCGTCATTTACGCTTGATGACTTTTTGGAGCAGCTGGGACAAGTCCGCAATTTGGGACCACTCGATGAACTTTTAAAAATGATGCCGGGTGCAAACAAAATTAAGGGCTTGAACAATATTCAAATTGAAGAAAAGCAAATTGCACACGTTGAAGCCATCATTCAGTCAATGACAAAAGCAGAAAAAGAACATCCAGAGATTTTGAATTCAAACAGAAAAAGAAGGATTGCCAAAGGAAGCGGAAGAACGGTTCCTGAGGTAAACCGTTTATTGAAGCAGTTTGAAGACATGAAGAAGATGATGAAGCAAATGTCAGGAATGCAGCAAAAAGGCAAGAAAAAAGGCGGATTTAAATTTCCGTTCAAACCTTTCTAAGACGAAAAGCGTAAGCTTTTTAGCATGTTTGAACTTGTATGAAATTGGAAATACTACTGTAAAGAAAAAACACTTTACAAATGAATTAATAATTGATAATATACTATCTTGTGTGAAACTATTCGGAGGTGCTTATTTAAAATGGCAGTAAAAATTCGTTTAAAGCGTATGGGAGCTAAAAAGACTCCTTTCTATCGTATCGTAGCAGCAGATTCTCGTTCTCCTCGTGACGGACGTTACATTGAAGTGATTGGAACTTACAATCCAGTGGCTCAGCCAGCTGCAATCCAAATCAACGAAGATTTGGCTCTTAAATGGTTACAAGACGGTGCTAAACCATCTGATACAGTTCGTAACCTTTTCTCAAACCAAGGCATCATGGAAAAATTCCATAATGCTAAGCACAGCAAGTAATTGCTATGAAGCAATTAATTGAAACAATTGTTAAGCCCCTTGTTGATTTTCCAGAAGACGTTCAAGTTAATGTTAACGAAGAGGATCAGCGAATTACCTATCACCTAACTGTCAACAAGACAGATATGGGAAAAGTGATTGGAAAGCAAGGGCGTGTTGCAAAGGCCATAAGGACTGTTGTATATGCAGCAGGATCATCACAACAAAAGAAAATTTTTCTAGAGATTGGTGAATAGCTTTTTGCATCTAGATTAAAGGGAGGGATTGAAATCCTCCCTTTTTTGCTATATGGAAAAGCGAAAATCTCCTAGGCGCTGCAGTTAGACATTTCTCGAGGTTCATTGAACAAGGAGGGGACTTTATGCAACTCATTCGTACTGTTGTGGTGAAACAGGTCTTAACCGAAGCAAGCAAGCAAAAGCTGCTTGAAAAATATTTTGCTGGTAAGCTGCAGATGCAAAAAGAATATGAGCAGCTTCAATTTGAGTTAAAGAAGTTAGAAAAAACCAAAAAGTATCAAACAAGCGCCCTTAAAAGTCACTTTGAAAAAGAATTGAAAAAACGCCATGATAAAGAAAAGCTTTATGAGTTTCAAATTGAACAACTACATATGCTACCAATAGGCAGTGAAATGAAGCAAAAAGAAGTGCAATCCCTGGTCGAAGTAAAGGTTGGCGACAATTGGGAAGAAGTGATGGAAAAAACGACTATTATCATAAAAGACGGCATAATCGAGGAAATAAGATAGAGGTGACAAACAAAATGGAAAAATGGTTTAATGTCGGCAAAATCGTCAATACACACGGAATTAGAGGTGAAGTCAGGGTAATTTCTAAAACGGATTTTCCGCAGCAGCGATACAAGGCAGGGAATAAATTATATTTGTTTATGCCTAAGTCTAATAACCCGATTGAATTAATAGTAAAGACCCATCGGGAACATAAAAATTTCAATTTGCTTACCTTTGAAGGGTTCGAAAATATTAATGAAGTTGAAAAGTTTAGGGATGGTATCCTAAAGGTGCCAGAATCCCAACTTGGGAATCTTGAAGAAGACGAATATTACTATCATGAAATCATTGGATGCATGGTGTCTACCACGAGCGGTGAAGAACTTGGCAAGGTTACAGAGATATTATCTCCCGGGGCTAACGATGTATGGGTTATTAAATCAACGAAAGGCAAGGAGATCTTAATTCCGTATATTGAGGATGTTGTGAAAAAGGTGGATGTGAAGGAAAAAAGTATCCTGATTGAGCCAATGGAAGGACTGCTTTCATGATGAAAATAGATGTACTGACATTATTTCCTGATATGTTTTCAGGAGTATTCGGACATTCAATTTTACATAAGGCTGCCCAAAAAGGTGCTGTTACCTATAATGTTGTTAATTTTCGTGACTATGCTGATAATAAGCATCAAACGGTAGACGACTATCCTTATGGCGGCGGAGCAGGCATGGTCTTGAAGCCTCAGCCTCTCTTTGATGCAGTTAGTGCACTTAAGGAACAAGCAGAAAGTAATAAAACAAGAGTGGTCCTGCTTTGTCCCCAAGGAAAACGCTATGACCAAACAATAGCAGAAGAATTAGCGAAAGAGGACCATCTTATTTTTGTATGCGGCCATTATGAGGGCTATGATGAAAGAATTCGTGAACATGTGGTAAGTGATGAGATCTCTATCGGTGATTATGTATTAACTGGCGGTGAACTTGGGGCGATGGTTGTGATTGATAGTGTTGTGCGTCTCTTACCAGAAGTTTTAGGAAATCAAGAATCACATATGAAAGATTCGTTTAGTACAGGACTATTGGAGCATCCTCACTATACCAGGCCAGCTGACTTTCGCGGAATGAAGGTTCCGGAGGTACTTCTGCAAGGAAACCATCGATTAATCGAAGAATGGCGAACCAAGGAAGCACTGCGCCGTACCTTCCTTAGGAGGCCGGACTTATTAGAAAAGATTGAATTAAGTCAGGAACAGGAAAAATGGCTGAATGAAATAAAAAAAGAATATGAGTAGATATTGCATGAAGTTGTCTTTTATGTTAAGATACTTCTTGTGACTTGAGCTGAGTAACTTATTCAGTGTGGTCTTATAAAGATGTTCCGCTGCAATGGAATAGGATAGTAGATATGCATGAGCGTCTGTTGGAAGGAGTTGAAAACGATGCAACATTTGATTGAAGAAATCACAAAAGAACAACTTCGTTCTGATTTACCTGCGTTTCGTCCTGGTGATACTGTACGTGTACACGTTAAAGTTGTCGAGGGTACTCGTGAGCGTATTCAGTTATTCGAAGGTGTAGTGATTAAGCGTCGTGGTGGTGGAATTAGTGAAACTTTCACAGTTCGTAAGGTATCTTACGGAGTAGGCGTAGAGCGTACTTTCCCTGTACACACACCTAAAATTGCGAAGCTTGAAGTATTGCGCCGCGGTAAAGTTCGCCGTGCTAAGCTATACTACTTACGTAAGCTGCGTGGTAAAAAAGCTCGTATTAAAGAAATTCGATAATAAAAGAAAGAGCTTGCTTTGCAAGCTCTTTTTTCGTACATATCTTATCAAACATTTTTTTGTGATTGGTGGGGAACAAAGATGATTAAAAAGAAAAATGAACTTTGGGAATGGACGAAGGCATTGTTAATTGCAGTAGCACTGGCAGCTGTTATTCGTTACTTTCTTTTTGCACCAATTGTAGTAGACGGGCTGTCAATGATGCCCACGCTGGAGCACCAAGACCGTATGATAGTGAACAAGCTAAGCTATAATATAGGTGAGCCAAAACGGTTTGATATTATTGTCTTTCATGCGCCTGAACAGAAGGATTATATAAAAAGAGTAATTGGTCTGCCTGGCGACCGGATTGAATATAAAGATGATACTTTATATGTAAATGGAAAAGCGTATGAAGAACCATATTTAGATGAGTATAAGAAAAAAGTTGAAGGACCGCTGACTGACCCTTTTACCCTTGAAGAGACTCCTGCAGGTGTAGAAACAGTACCAGAAGGTGAATTATTCGTAATGGGGGATAACCGCCGTTTCAGCAAAGACAGCAGGCATATTGGAACCATCTCAATGGACAAAATAATCGGTAAAACAAGTATTGTATATTGGCCATTAAAAGATGCTCACATTGTGAAATAGATTTAGGAGGTGGCTGCTTTGACAATCCAATGGTTTCCTGGCCATATGGCAAAGGCTCGAAGAGAAGTCACGGAAAAATTAAAACTAGTAGATATTATTTATGAATTAGTGGATGCAAGAATTCCCTATTCGTCTCGAAATCCAATGATTGATGAAATTATTCAGCATAAACCTAGACTAGTCCTCTTAAATAAAGCAGATTTAGCAGATAAGGCAATTACAAAGGAATGGATTGCACATTTTGCTGAAAGAGGAATAAAAGCAATAGCTATTAATTCTCAAGCTGGTGAGGGTATGAAGGATATTGTAAAAGCATCTCATGAAATCTTAAAGGAAAAGTTTGATCGATTAAGAGCAAAGGGTGTTGTCAATCCAAGAGCTATTCGAGCCATGATTGTTGGCATTCCCAATGCAGGCAAATCAACATTGATTAATCGACTAGCAAAGAAAAATATTGCAAAGACTGGCAATACACCGGGAGTAACAAAAGCCCAGCAGTGGATAAAGGTGGGAAAAGAGCTGGAGTTATTGGATACACCAGGTATCCTTTGGCCAAAGTTTGAAGACCAAGAGGTTGGAAAGAAATTAGCTGTAACGGGGGCAATCAAAGATACTCTTCTAAATCTGCAAGACCTGGTTGTCTTTTCACTTAAGTTTCTTGAAGAGCGTTATCCAGAACGTCTTAAAGAACGCTACAAGCTTGAATCAGTGCCAGAAAATGTGGTAGAGATGTTTGACCAAATCGGGGAGCTTAGAGGCTGCCTCGGAGCTGGTGGAGTCGTGGACTATGATAAGGTATCAGAACTTGTTATTCGGGAAATTAGAAGTGAGAAATTTGGACCTCTAACTTTCGAACGCCCAAGGGATATAATCGCTAAAACTGAAATGGATATTGGAAAATAAGGCTCTCCTTTAAGGGGGAGCTTATTTTTTTGCAGGCGAATTGGTTTTTCAAAAAAATTAGTAAATATTATTAAAATTTTTTTGTAACTATTAAAATTTTATTTGAACTCTATCATCTTATGTGTTATTCTAAAAAAGCTAATTAGCCGAAGTGATATAAGTAAATTGTTTGTTTAGAAGTATTTTTTTGTTAAATGGAAATAAAAGTGCTATTCTAATATTTTTTTATTAAAATTTGTAAACGTTTGCAGGAGGTGGTTGGTAAGTGAAAACCAGTGATCAACATGTATTTAATTTAGCTATTCGTACAGCAGATATGCTGGTAAAAATGTTTGGAAGCAGGTGTGAAGTTGCTGTCCATGACTTTAGTGATTTAAAAAAATCATTAATTTACATAGCTGGGAATGTAACTGGGAGGAAAATTGGTTCCCCAATTACAGATCTAGTTTTGAATGAGCTTGTAAAGCAAAAGTCGGAAATAAAAGATATTCCAAATTATAAAACCCAGTCCAGCAAAGGGATTATTATGAAATCTTCCACAGTATTTTTACGTGACTCAAAAGAGAAAGTAATTGGTGCTTTGTGTATGAATTATGATATTTCCCTGTTAATGCAATTTGATAGAGAAATAGAAGATTTTATCAGCTTCGAGGAAACTAAATCTGAAAGTTTTTATTCAACCGTCCAAGATGTCATTCAAAATATGGTTGATCAGGTCTTGCGTGAATTTAAAAAGGCGCCATCAGCAATGAATCTAGAAGATAAGATTGAATGTGTTCGATTACTTGAGGAAAAAGGGGCTTTCTTAATAAAGGGCTCAACTGAGTATTTGGCATCGGTTTTAGGAGTTTCCAAGTTTACCATCTATAACTACCTCCAAAAAATAAGAACACAAAACGAGTACCATATAGAAGAACCTGTAATTAAAAAATAATACTTACATCACAAGATTCTAAGGAGACTTATTATGGAGATTTTAAAAGGAACCGCATTATTATTATTAGTTTTAGGATTGTTCTGGTTATTTAGTTATAAGGCGCCAAAAGGAATGAAGGCGATGGGCGCTCTAGCGAATGCAGCTTGTGCAGCGTTCCTTGTGGAAGCGTTTCAATTATATGTAGGCGGAGATTTAATAGGAATTAAATTTCTCGGTGAGGTCGGCACTGCCGCAGGAAGTATGGGCGGTGTAGCAGCAGCAGCCTTGGTTGCCTTAGCCGTAGGTGTATCACCCGTATATGCATTAATGTTAGGTGTATCGTGTGCGGGATTGGGATTACTTCCAGGATTTATTGCAGGGTATTTAGTAGCATTTCTAGTAAAATTGATTGAAAAGAAGGTACCAGGCGGTTTAGACCTAATCGTGACAATTCTAATTGCGGCCCCTCTTGTCCGCTTAATTGCAGTAGGCATGAAGCCGGTGGTTGATGCAACACTTTTGAATATTGGCGGAATCATTACAGAAACAGCTAGCAGTAATCCAATCTTAATGGGGATAATTTTGGGCGGCGTTATTACTGTAGTTGCTACTGCTCCTTTAAGTTCTATGGCTTTAACAGCAATGCTGGGCTTAACAGGTGTACCAATGGCAATTGGGGCATTGTCTGTATTCGGATCTTCATTTATGAATTACGTTTTATTTGATCGCATAAAATTTGGTGATAGAAAGACAACCATTGCAGTAGCAATTGAGCCCTTAACACAAGCACATATTATTTCGGCCAATCCAATTCCTGTGTATGTTACTAACTTTATTGGCGGGGCGTCTGCAGGGGTAATTGTTGCTTTGTCTGGTTTAATTAATGACGCAACAGGAACAGCAACACCAATTGCCGGATTAGCTGTTATGTACGGTTTTAATGACCCGCTTAAAGTAACATTAGTTGCTCTAGCTTGTGCCACTGTAGGAGCATTAAGCGGATTCATTGGTTCTATTATCTTCAAGAATTTCAAAATTAAAACCGTTGCAGATCTAAATGCAATGGATAAAAAATCAGAAGAAGCACAGGCTGCCTAATCAACTGCCATGAAGAACTATCATTAACAGCTTTAGGGGGCAAAATGCATGAAATATAGATCAGCTTTTGAAATAATCGGTCCTGTAATGATTGGACCATCAAGTTCTCATACAGCAGGTGCAGCTCGAATTGGCCGGGTGGCAAGAACCTTATTCGGTAAACAGCCAAAAAGAGCAATTATTTCCTTGTATGGGTCCTTTGCAAAAACCTACAAAGGCCACGGAACGGATTGTGCGTTAGTTGGAGGTTTATTAGACTTTGATACGTTTGATGAACGTATTCCAAGTGCATTGGAACTTGCAGAAAATGCAGGGATTCAAGTTGTGTTTCTTCCTGAAAATGCAGTTACAGAGCACCCGAACACGGTAAAGATAAATTTATATGATGAAGAAGACGAATTGGAAGTTGTGGGTATTTCTATAGGTGGAGGAACAATTGAAATTACCGAATTAAATTCCTTTAAGTTAAAACTGTCAGGTGAACATCCAGCTATTCTGGTTGTCCATAATGATCGCTATGGAATGATATCGTCAGTTACTAGCATTTTAACCGATTATGAAATAAATATTGGCCATATGGAGGTTTCTAGAAAAGAAAAAGGTGATATTGCCTTAATGGTCATCGAGACGGACCAGAACATTAGTGATACTGTGATTTGTGAATTGAAGAAATTATCAGATGTTACCCAAATCATTAGAATGATTGAATAACATCGTTAGACAGCAGGAGGTTACAGCATGTTTAGAAATGTAGCAGAACTCGTTGAACTTGCAGAAACAAACAAAGTGAAAATAGCAGAAATTATGATAAGACAAGAGGTTGAAGTAACTGGCCTCACAAGAGAACAGATTATTGCAAAAATGGATACTAATTTAACTGTTATGGAAGAGGCAATACAAAGAGGTCTAAATGGTGTAAGGTCTCATTCAGGTCTAACAGGCGGGGACGCTGTTCTGCTTCAGAATTATATTAAGAGCGGAAAAGCATTATCAGGAAGTATTCTTTTAGATGCAGTAAGTAAGGCGGTTGCTACTAATGAAGTTAATGCTGCAATGGGTATTATTTGTGCAACGCCAACAGCAGGATCTGCAGGAGTTGTTCCAGGAACACTATTTGCGATAAAAGAACAATTAAAGCCAAGTCGTCAAGAAATGATAGAGTTTTTGTTTACTTCAGCAGCTTTCGGTTTCGTAGTTGCTAATAATGCCTCCATTTCTGGCGCCGCAGGTGGTTGTCAGGCAGAGGTAGGTTCTGCAAGTGGCATGGCAGCTGCTGCAATAGTAGAAATGGCAGGAGGCAGTCCAAAGCAGGCAGCAGAGGCTATGGCAATTACGTTGAAAAACATGCTTGGATTGGTTTGTGATCCTGTGGCAGGTTTGGTAGAAGTACCATGTGTAAAACGTAATGCTATGGGGGCTTCTAATGCGATTACAGCAGCTGATATGGCTTTAGCAGGAATCTCTAGCAAGATTCCTTGTGATGAAGTTATTCATGCGATGTTTCTAATTGGACAAGCCATGCCATCATCATTGAAGGAGACAGCGGAGGGTGGTCTTGCAGCTACACCAACAGGACGCAGACTTGAACAAGAGATTTTTGGGGATACAATCAAATTAAAAGATTTAGTATTAGCTTAATTCTTTTAATATACAACCTTACTTAAAAGCACACCTATTCTGTGCTAAGGCTGTCGAGAAAATCTCGACAGCCTTTAATATCTTTAACAAGGACAAATCCTTCTGCTTGCGCTTACGATTTGTTCTCAAGACCGCGGATGATGGACAAATCCTTCTGCTTGCGCTAGCGATTTGTCCTCAAGACCGCGGATGAAGGACAAATCCTACTTGCTGGCAACCGATTTGTCCTCAAGGCACTGGATAAAGGACAAATCCTTCTGCTTGCGCTTACGATTTGTTCTCAAGACCGCGGATGAAGGACAAATCCTACTGGCGGGCCAATCGATTTGTCCTCAAGACCGCGGATGAAGGACAAATCCTATTGTCGGGCCAACCGATTTGTCCTCAAGACCCCGGATGAAGGACAAATCCTATTGGCTGGGCAACCGATATGTCCTCAATACCGCGGATGAAGGACAAATCCTTCTGCTTGCGCTAGCGATTTGTCCTCAAGACCCCGGATGAAGGACAAATCCTACTTGCTGGCCAACCGATTTGTCCTTAAGACCCCTTATGAAGGACAAATCCTGCTGTCGGGCCAACCGATTTGTCCTCAAGACCCCGGATGAAGGACAAATCCTATTGGCTGGACAGACGATTTGTCCTCAAGACCCCGGATAAAGGACAAATCCTACTGCTTGCGCTAGCGATTTGTTCTCAAGACCGCGGATGAAGGACAAATCCTATTGGCTGGGCAACCGATTTGTCCTCAAATTGAATTTACAATGCTAAAAAATCGGCAGGATAGACTCAGAGAAAAAAGGAACTTTCTCGACAATTTAAGCACACCTATTGTGTGCTTTTACCATTGAAAACAAGTCGGTATAAATGTATTATGTACAACGGGTGAAGAAAATGAAAGTACAAACAATAGCAGAAATAGAGCAGCAGCTTCATAGAATAAAATCTGATAGTGACCCTTTATTTCGGAAATATCAACAGGATGAACGTAAAGGGGTCCAACATTTAGTACATAAATGGTTAAAGAAAATGGAACAAGAAAGACTGCAGCAGGAAAAGTTTCATGAAATGAGTGTATACGAAAGGAAATGGCGTGCAAAGGGTTATCAATATATTGCTGGTGTTGATGAAGTAGGCAGAGGTCCGCTTGCCGGGCCGGTAGCAGCAGCAGCCGTTATTTTGCCGAAGGATTTTTTCTTACCGGGGATTGATGATTCAAAGAAACTTACCGAAAAGAAACGGTTTGAATATGATTCAATTATTCGAAAAGAAGCGATAGCTGTAAGTGTCGCAATGATTGATGCGGACGAAATAGATACCATTAATATTTACGAGGCCGCAAAAAAGGCAATGTTAGCTGCTATTGCTGCTTTACCAACCAAACCAGATGTTCTCTTAATTGATGCAATGAAGCTCGAGACACCTTATGCTGCAGAGTCTATTATAAAAGGTGATGCTAAGAGTATTTCGATTGCTGCAGCATCCATCGTAGCAAAGGTGGCCAGGGATCAATTAATGATGAAATTATCGGCTGAATTTCCTGAATATGGTTTTGGGCAAAACATGGGTTACGGGACAAAAGAGCATATTTTGGCAATTCAAAAGTATGGAATAACACCATTTCACCGTAAGAGTTTTGCACCAATTAAGGACATGTTATTTGCTAATAACAAAACAAGCTTCTAATGGCTTGTTTTGTTATTGTTAAAAAATAATTCGTTGTTCCTATTTGGCCTCACTTTAAATGAAAGCGCTTTAATTTGTGCTGATGATAATTCATAATATTATGAGGATAATAATTTTTTTTGCGCATAATGGTGGACAAGGTATCTGTCATTCTATAAAATGAAAACGGAGTCAATTTTTTGAAGAGTTTGATAGGAGGATGGGAAATGAATATCCATGAGTATCAGGGGAAAGAAATCCTCAGAAAATACGGGGTAAGTGTTCCTAATGGTAAAGTGGCATTCACGGTTGAAGAAGCAGTTGAAGCCGCAAAAGAATTAGGCACACAAGTATGTGTAGTTAAGGCGCAAATTCATGCTGGCGGTCGGGGTAAAGCCGGCGGTGTTAAAGTTGCTAAAAATCTGGATGAAGTGCGTACATACGCTGGTGAAATTCTAGGGAAAACATTAGTTACTCACCAAACTGGTCCTGAAGGTAAAGAAGTAAAGCGTCTTTTAATCGAAGAAGGCTGCGACATCAAAAAAGAATACTATGTTGGTCTTGTACTAGATCGTGCTACATCAAGAGTTGTGCTCATGGCTTCTGAGGAAGGCGGAACAGAAATCGAAGAAGTAGCTGAAAAGACTCCGGAGAAAATCTTCAAAGAAGAAATTGATCCGGTTGTGGGCTTAATGCCGTATCAGGCTAGACGTATTGCTTTCAATATCAACATTCCAAAAGAGCTGGTTAATCAAGCAGTTAAGTTCATGATGGGCTTATATAATGCTTATATTGAAAAAGATTGTTCAATCGCAGAGATTAACCCACTGGTTGTAACCGGAGATGGTAAAGTAATGGCGTTAGATGCAAAGTTAAACTTTGACTCAAATGCATTATACCGTCAAAAAGATGTGCTTGAATACCGTGATCTTGAAGAAGAAGATCCAAAGGAAATTGAAGCATCTAAATATGATTTAAGCTATATTTCATTAGATGGAAATATTGGCTGTATGGTCAACGGTGCAGGCCTTGCAATGGCAACAATGGATATTGTAAAGCACTATGGCGGCGACCCGGCGAACTTCCTTGATGTCGGGGGCGGTGCAACAGCTGAGAAAGTTACAGAAGCATTCAAAATTATCCTTTCTGATCCAAACGTAAAAGGTATTTTTGTTAATATTTTTGGCGGAATCATGAAATGTGATGTCATTGCTGAGGGTGTTGTAGAAGCGGCTAAGCAAGTTCAATTAAGTGTACCTCTTGTTGTACGTTTGGAAGGTACAAACGTTGATTTAGGTAAGAAGATTCTTGCTGATTCTGGTTTAGCAATCACTCCTGCAGAATCAATGGCTGACGGCGCACAAAAAATCGTTTCACTTGTGAAATAGGATCGAAAGAAAGGGGAATTAACGTGAGCGTTTTTATTAATAAAGATACAAAAGTAATTGTTCAAGGGATTACAGGTTCAACTGCCCTTTTTCATACAAAACAAATGCTAGAATACGGTACACAAATTGTTGCTGGGACCACTCCAGGAAAAGGCGGCATGGAGGTTGAAGGTGTACCTGTCTATAATACAGTGAAAGAAGCTGTTGCTGCTACAGGCGCTACTGCTTCAGTTATCTATGTTCCAGCACCGTTTGCTGCAGATGCTATTATCGAAGCAGTTGATGCGGAATTAGAGCTCGCTATTTGTATTACAGAGCATATTCCTGTATTGGATATGGTAAAAGTAAAACGTTATATGGAAGGTAAGAAGACTCGTTTAGTGGGTCCTAACTGTCCAGGTGTTATTACTGCTGATGAATGTAAAATCGGTATCATGCCTGGTTACATTCATACAAAAGGTCATGTTGGAGTTGTGTCCCGTTCTGGAACACTAACATATGAAGCTGTTCACCAATTAACACAAGCAGGAATTGGCCAAACAACTGCAGTTGGTATCGGCGGGGATCCAGTTAATGGTACAAACTTCATCGATGTATTAAAAGCCTTTAATGAAGACCCAGAAACATATGCAGTTATCATGATTGGTGAAATTGGCGGTACTGCTGAAGAAGAAGCTGCTGAATGGGTAAAAGCGAACATGACTAAACCTGTAGTCGGCTTCATCGGCGGACGTACGGCTCCGCCTGGAAAGCGTATGGGCCACGCTGGTGCAATCATTTCAGGTGGTAAAGGTACAGCAGATGAGAAAATTCGTGTTATGAATGAATGCGGAATAAAAGTTGCTGACACACCATCTGTTATGGGTGAAACGTTAATTGAAGTTCTTAAAGAACAAGGCATATACGATAAGTGTGTAACACACTAAGAATAGATGAAATAGTCCCTTTTGAAGGGGCTATTTCTTATTTCTTAATATTGAATAATTGGGGGTTAAGAATGGATGATTTTAGAGAAAAACTCATTCGTTTAGTGCATGTTCCAGGGATTACATGGAGTGCAGTGTTAAATTATTTAAAGAAAGACCCATCTCTTCAAATGAAACCTCAATACATCCAACAAAACCTATTCTCTTCTACTGTTCATAGAAACCTTCCTTCATCAAATTCTATTCAAACCGAACTCATTACAGAACAAATTCGTCAATATGAAAAAAACGGGATTATGGCAATAACGATCTTTGATGAAATTTACCCCAGTTTATTAAAGGAAATTTATCAGCCCCCCTGGGTATTATTTGTAAAGGGCAATCTTCCATTGCTGCTTAAGCAGCCAAAGCTCGCAGTAGTTGGGTCCCGTCAAGCAACCCAGTATGGTAAGAGTGCCATTCAGTTACTTTTTCCAGGATTAGTTGAAAAAGGGGTTGTAATTGTTAGCGGCCTTGCGAATGGGATAGATACGCTGGCGCATGAGAATGCGATAAAGAACGGCGGGGATACCATTGCTGTAATAGCTGGGGGATTGAATCATATTTATCCAAAGGAAAACACCAATTTAGCAAAAGAAATGATGAAAACCCAGCTAATTGTTTCTGAATATCCACCAAATACCAAGCCGGAACGATGGCATTTTCCAGCGCGCAACCGAATCATCAGCGGAATGTCAAACGGGACATTTATAATAGAAGCAAAACGAAAAAGTGGGTCACTTATTACCGCAAATTACGCGGTAAATGAAGGCCGTGAAGTTTTTTCGCTGCCTGGGAGCATCTTTAGTCCATATTCATTAGGGACAAATGACCTTATCCAGCAAGGTGCAAAACTTGTAATGGGAGTTGAAGATATTTTAAATGAACTCCGCTATTAAAATTAAACTTTTCTAAAGGTTTTTTTGAATTATTGGAGAAATATGCTAAAAAAGCTTGAAATTATTTCTAATATGTTATACATTTTCCAACAGATATTTGAAAAAAAGAGTGTGTAAATAGGAATAATTTGGCGTATTATTATCATTAACTAGTTGTAAACGGTTTCGTTGTTGTTGACATCAATAGTTATTTGTTTAAGAATAAGAGGTATTATAAAAATGAATACATTTTCCAATTTTTAAAAAAATGAATATATAAATGGAAAAATTAGGGATAAGGTTTTTGTAAAGTATTTTCACAGGTCCGAATTGAGAAATTTGGAATTTAGGAAAACTTCTCAAATTGTAAGTAAACTCTGAATCTGATATTTTTATTCAGAGTTGCTTTCATATCTTCTTATATCCCCTTGAGGAGGATTATTTGCATGGCAGAGTTTCTGGTAATTGTTGAATCACCTGCAAAAGCGAAAACAATTGAACGCTATTTAGGTAATAAATATAAAGTAAAAGCATCTATGGGGCACGTACGAGATCTGCCTAGAAGTCAAATGGGTGTAAACGTTGAAAATAGTTATGAACCAAAGTACATTACGATTCGCGGTAAAGGTCCAGTATTAAAGGAATTAA
This sequence comes from Neobacillus niacini, assembly GCF_046591715.1. Classification (GTDB taxonomy): domain Bacteria; phylum Bacillota; class Bacilli; order Bacillales; family Cytobacillaceae; genus Neobacillus; species Neobacillus niacini_L. Next base: position 525,026 of record NZ_JAWVNQ010000001.1, read on the forward strand.
AATCAGCTGCAAAAAAGGCAAAGAAAGTTTTCCTCGCAGCTGACCCGGATCGTGAAGGAGAAGCAATCGCTTGGCACCTTGCTCATAGTCTAAATGTAGATATTAATTCAGATTGCCGTGTGGTATTTAATGAGATTACAAAAGAAGCGATTAAAGAATCCTTTAAGCATCCGCGTCCGATTAATATGGATTTAGTTGATGCACAGCAAGCAAGAAGGATTCTCGATCGTCTAGTCGGCTATAATATTAGCCCGCTGCTTTGGAAAAAAGTAAAAAAAGGATTAAGTGCAGGACGAGTCCAATCTACTGCTGTCCGTTTAATCATCGAACGTGAGAAGGAAATAAAAGCATTTGTACCTGAGGAATATTGGACAATTGAAGCACAATTGGTTAAGGGAAAGGATCATTTTAGTGCTTCGTTTTTCTCATTAGCAGACAAGGAAAAAGCGGAATTAAAATCAAAGCAGGATGTTGAAGAAATATTTAAAAAAATGGAAGGCGATGATTTCAAGGTTGTTTCAGTCACTAAAAAAGAACGTAAACGAAACCCATCTCCACCTTTTATCACGTCTTCACTTCAGCAGGAAGCTGCTAGAAAACTAAATTTCCGTGCTAAGAAAACCATGATGCTGGCACAGCAATTGTACGAGGGAATAGAACTTGGTTCATCTGGAACTGTGGGGCTAATCACTTATATGAGAACTGACTCAACTCGTATTTCTGAAGTGGCTCAAAAAGAAGCCGCGGATTATATACTTCAGGAATATGGCAAGGAATACTTAAAAGAAGAACTAAGGAAAGAGAAGAAACAATCTAATGCACAGGATGCTCATGAAGCAATCCGCCCGACAAGTACATTGCGTGAACCAAATAGTTTAAAACCATTCTTATCAAGAGACCAATTGCGGTTATATAAATTAATTTGGGAACGATTCTTAGCAAGTCAAATGGCACAAGCTGTGATGGATACAATGAGTGTAGACTTACAAAATGGGGAAGTCCTGTTCCGTGCTACTGGATCGAAAATAAAGTTTCCTGGATTTATGAAACTATATGTTGAAGGTTCAGATGACCAGGTTGAAGAACGCGATAAAATGCTTCCAGACCTAAAAGAAGGCGATGTAGTATTCAAAAAGGATATTGATCCGAAACAACATTTTACACAGCCGCCGCCAAGGTATACTGAGGCTAGGTTAGTCAGAACACTAGAGGAACTAGGTATAGGAAGACCATCTACCTATGCGCCGACTTTGGATACAATTCAAAAGCGAGGTTATGTTGCTCTCGATAATAAACGATTTGTCCCTACAGAGTTGGGCGAAATTGTTGATGAATTGATTATTGAATTCTTCCCAGATATCATTAATGTTGATTTTACCGCCAAGATGGAGCAGGATTTAGATAATGTAGAGGATGGTAAAGTCCGCTGGGTAGAAATCATTGATGGATTTTATCAAGAATTTGAAAAACATCTAGTTATTGCAGAAAAAGAGATGCAGTCAGTTGAAATTAAAGATGAGCCAGCGGGCGAAGATTGTGAATTATGCTCAAGTCCAATGGTTTTTAAAATGGGCAGATATGGTAAATTTATGGCATGCAGCAATTTCCCTGATTGCCGGAATACTAAGGCGATTGTTAAAGAAATCGGCGTCACCTGTCCAAACTGTAAAGAAGGAAACATTATTGAGCGAAAAAGTAAGAAGAAGAGGATCTTTTACGGCTGTGATCGGTTTCCGGAATGTGATTTTATTTCTTGGGATAAACCGATACCAAGACCTTGTCCTAAATGTGAAGGTCCGCTCGTAGAAAAGAAATTGAAAAAAGGTGTTCAAGTTCAATGTACGAAGTGTGACTACAAGGAAGAACCACAAAGTTAAGGGTGAGCATTAGCTCACTCTTTTCCTTTTTTAAACTGCTAAAAGAATATGATGTGATTCCACATTTTTTATAATCATAAAACTTTTTTGTTTTTGAATCGTATAGTACAATGCAAGATGGGTTAAAAAGAGGGAAAAGTAATTATGTTATCGTAAAGCTAGAATCATGAAACATCAGCTTTGTAAAATCAGGAGGTAAACAAATGAACGATGTAACAATAAATGTAATTGGAGCAGGACTTGCAGGGAGTGAAGCTGCGTGGCAGATTGCTAAACGCGGTGTAAAGGTCCGTCTTTATGAAATGAGACCAGTTAAACAAACACCTGCTCATCATACCGATAAGTTCGCAGAACTTGTATGCAGTAATTCCTTAAGAGCAAATACCTTAACGAATGCAGTGGGTGTTTTAAAGGAAGAAATGCGTATTCTTGATTCTGTTATCATTGCAGCTGCAGATGCATGTTCTGTTCCTGCAGGCGGTGCCTTGGCAGTAGACCGTCATGAGTTTGCAGCTAAGGTAACTGAAATGGTTAGAAATCATGAAAATGTAACAGTTATTAATGAGGAAGTGACGGAAATTCCTGAGGGAATAACGGTAATCGCAACGGGCCCGCTGACTAGTCCTGAATTATCCGCCCAGCTTAAAGCCTTAACAGGTGAGGAATATCTTTATTTCTATGATGCTGCAGCACCTATTCTTGAAAAAGACAGCATAAATTTGGATAAGGTTTATTTAAAATCTCGTTATGATAAAGGTGAGGCTGCCTACTTAAACTGTCCAATGACAGAGGAAGAATTCAACACCTTTTACGATGCACTTGTTGCAGCAGAAACTGTACCTTTAAAGGAATTTGAAAAGGAAATCTTTTTTGAAGGCTGTATGCCAATTGAAGTCATGGCGCAAAGAGGCAAGAAAACAATGTTATTCGGTCCATTAAAGCCAGTTGGTTTAGAAGATCCGAAAACTGGAAAAAGGCCATATGCGGTTGTGCAGCTAAGGCAGGACGATGCAGCGGGAACCCTTTATAATATTGTTGGCTTTCAAACACATTTAAAATGGGGTCCTCAAAAAGAAGTGATTCAATTAATACCTGGACTCGAAAATGCCGAAATTGTACGTTATGGGGTTATGCATCGTAATACCTTTATCAATTCACCAAAAGTTCTTAAAGCTTCATATCAATTTAAGGAACGGGAAAATCTGTTCTTTGCTGGACAGATGACAGGTGTGGAAGGGTATGTAGAATCGGCTGCAAGTGGACTAGCTGCTGGAATAAATGCTGCAAGATTAGCACTGGGGGAGAATCCATTAGAATTTCCTGTTGAAACTGCAATTGGCAGTATGGCGCGTTATATTACCACGGCTAACGCAAAGAATTTTCAGCCGATGAATGCGAATTTTGGGCTGTTTCCCGAATTACCTGAAAAAATCAAGGGGAAGCAAGAACGCAATATGCAGCATGCAAACAGAGCGTTAGAAACAATTCAGAACTTTGTGAAAGTTTTGTAAAATTTATTGCAAGGGGTTAAGAAGTGTGTTAGACTTTAGTAGCCTTTGTGTGGTTGAGATATTAATAAATGTGACTGTTTTATGTACATTAGTTAATAATCATTTACAAATGGAGAAAACTTAATCACAATAAACTATTGGACAATCCCAATATGCACAAGATAAATTCCTTTTGTTCATGGGTGAACAAGTGGGGGTTAATGGACCGAGGTTAACGTATATACCCATTCTTAATAGGGAATAAATGAATAAAGTTTTCATACTATTCTAGTGTAATGCACTTGTCTTTTTAAGACAATCTCTTGTTACATAATATGCTTGTAAAAATGCAAGAGGAGGAGAAATGATGAACGAATTTCATGCCACGACGATATTTGCAGTCCATCATAATGGTCAATGTTCAATGTCTGGTGATGGTCAAGTCACATTTGGTAATGCAGTAGTGATGAAGCACACAGCAAAAAAGGTTAGAAAGATATTTAATGGCAGGGTATTAGCTGGTTTTGCTGGATCTGTTGCAGATGCTTTCACTCTATTTGAAATGTTTGAAGGAAAATTAGAAGAATATAATGGCAACCTCCAACGTGCTGCCGTTGAACTAGCTAAACAGTGGAGAAGTGATAAGGTCCTAAGAAAGCTAGAAGCGATGTTAATTGTTATGAATAAAGAAGATCTTCTCCTCGTATCAGGGACAGGAGAAGTAATCGAGCCTGATGATGGTATTCTAGCAATTGGCTCAGGTGGGAATTATGCATTGGCAGCTGGGCGTTCTCTGAAGAAATATGCAGGTGACCATCTAACTGCAAAAGAAATTGCAAAGGCTTCTTTAGAAATAGCTGCTGAAATTTGTGTATATACAAACCACAACATTATCGTGGAAGAGCTCTAACGGGAGGGAACCTACAATGGCAAAAACAGATAACTTAACACCACGTCAGATAGTTGAAAGACTTGATCAATATATTATTGGACAAAAGGATGCTAAGAAAGCGGTAGCGGTTGCACTTAGAAATCGGTATCGACGAGGATTGCTAAATGAGAATCTCCGCGAAGAAATTATTCCTAAAAACATTTTAATGATCGGCCCAACTGGTGTAGGGAAAACGGAAATAGCACGGAGAATTGCTAAATTAGTTGGTGCACCGTTTGTAAAAGTAGAAGCTACTAAATTTACCGAAGTTGGTTATGTTGGCCGTGATGTAGAATCTATGGTGCGCGACCTCGTAGAAACATCTGTGAGATTAGTAAAAGAGGATAGAATGTTATCTGTTAAAGAACGTGCAGAAGAAAACGCAAATGCCAGGCTCGTTGACTTGCTTGTTCCATCAGCTAAGAAGGCACAAAATTATAAAAATCCACTTGAAATGCTATTCGGTGGCGGTAATGGCCCTGCTGAGCAGGATACCCATCAAGAAGATTATTCTGTAACGGAAAAACGGAAAATTGTGAGGGAAAAACTTGCTCTTGGACAATTAGAGGATGAGGTCGTTACAGTAGAAGTCGAGGAGCAGACTCCTTCGATGTTTGATATGCTCCAAGGTTCAGGAATGGAACAAATGGGAATGAACATGCAAGATGCACTGAGCAGCTTTATGCCAAAGAAACGGAAGAAAAGGAAGTTAACAGTCCGTGAGGCAAGGAAAGTATTAACGAATGAGGAAGCAGCAAGATTGATTGATATGGACGAAGTTACTACTGAAGCTGTTTACCGAGCTGAACAGACGGGTATTATTTTTATCGATGAGATTGATAAAATAGCCAGCAAAAACACTGGGGGTTCTTCAGCAGATGTTTCCCGTGAAGGTGTTCAGCGAGATATTTTGCCAATCGTTGAAGGTTCTACGATTGTGACCAAATATGGTTCAATTAAAACCGATTATATATTATTTATAGCGGCTGGTGCCTTTCATATGTCAAAACCTTCTGATTTAATTCCTGAATTACAAGGAAGGTTACCGATTCGCGTTGAATTAACGAAATTAACCGTTGAGGATTTCTTTAGGATTTTGATTGAGCCGGATAATGCCTTAATTAAACAATATCAAGCTTTATTGGAAACAGAAGGTATACAAATTGAATTTTCTGACGATGCTATTCGTAGAATAGCTGAGGTTGCTTTTGAAGTGAATCAAAATACAGATAATATTGGGGCAAGAAGACTTCACACAATATTGGAAAAATTATTAGAAGACTTATCCTTTGAAGCGCCAGATATTACGATGGAGAAGATTACTATTACTCCACAATATGTTGATGAGAAACTCGGAGCAATATCTAAAAATAAAGACCTAAGTCAATTTATCTTGTAAGCATATATCACACTAAAAACTTAATAAGGGTTCCAGTTAATTAGGAGGAAGAAACAGATGGATTTACTAACAAAAACAAGAAGAATTAATGTATTATTACAAAAGGCAGCAGGGAAACCGGTTAATTTCAAGGAAATGTCAGAAACTCTTAGTGAAATTATTGAAGCGAACATTTTCATTTTAAGTCGTCGTGGAAAGCTGTTAGGCTATGCGATAAACCAGCAAATCGAAAATGACCGTATGAAAAAGATGCTAGAGGACCGTCAATTCCCTGAAGAGTATACAAATGGTTTATTTAATATTCAAGAGACATCTTCCAATCTTGATATTGAAAGCCAATACACGGCATTTCCAGTTGAAAATAGGGATTTATTCCATGAAGGATTAACAACAATTGTGCCAATTATTGGCGGCGGGGAACGTCTTGGAACATTAATCCTTGCAAGATTGCAAGAAAAATTCCATGATGATGACCTTATCCTAGCGGAGTATGGTGCAACAGTTGTAGGTATGGAAATCTTGCGTGAAAAGTCTGAGGAAATTGAAGAAGAAGCAAGAAGCAAGGCAGTTGTTCAAATGGCAATCAGTTCATTATCTTATAGTGAACTTGAAGCAATTGAACATATCTTTGAAGAGTTAAATGGACACGAAGGCTTACTAGTAGCATCAAAAATTGCAGACCGTGTGGGTATTACTCGTTCTGTAATTGTTAATGCTTTAAGAAAACTAGAAAGCGCTGGTGTAATCGAATCTCGTTCTCTTGGTATGAAAGGGACATATATCAAAGTTCTGAACGATAAATTCTTGGTTGAGCTTGATAAATTAAGATCTAATTAATACTAATAGCTCTCTAGCGCCTTGTTGAGGCAGACAAGGAAAGTGGAGCTGGCAATAGAAATCAAATCCCTGGTTTTTCCGGGGATTTTTTTTGAAAGTACAACTTGATTGTTAACTTTACTTATGCTATATTATTTCATGGTGTTATTACACACGCTTGTTGATTTAAGCAGCCGGTGCTGTTAATACAGTTGCTGCTTAAAGATGAGACAAAGCGGAGGAAAACGAAACCATAGGAGGAAAATAACATGTCAGTAATTTCAATGAAGCAATTGCTTGAAGCTGGTGTACACTTTGGACACCAAACTCGCCGTTGGAACCCTAAGATGAAGAAATATATCTTCACAGAGCGTAACGGTATCTATATCATCGACCTGCAAAAAACAGTTAAGAAGGTTGAAGAAGCTTATAACTGGGTAAAAGACCTAGCTGCTAATGGCGGAACAATCCTTTTTGTTGGTACTAAGAAACAAGCTCAAGATTCTGTTAAAGAAGAAGCAGCTCGTTCTGGTATGTACTTTGTAAACCAACGCTGGTTGGGCGGTACTTTAACAAACTTTGAAACAATCCAAAAGCGTATTGGCCGCTTAAAAGATATTGAGAGAATGTCAGAAGATGGTACTTTCGAAGTACTACCTAAGAAAGAAGTAGTACAATTAAAGAAAGAACAAGAACGTCTTGAAAAATTCTTAGGCGGAATCAAAGACATGAAGCAGCTTCCAGATGCACTTTTCATTATCGACCCTCGTAAAGAGCGTATCGCAGTTGCTGAAGCTAAAAAATTGAACATTCCTATCGTAGGAATTGTTGATACTAACTGTGATCCAGACGAAATCGATGTAGTTATTCCAGCGAATGACGATGCGATTCGTGCGGTTAAGCTTTTAACTGGTAAAATGGCTGACGCGATCCTTGAAGCAAAACAAGGCGAAGAAGTAGCTGTAGAAGCTTAATTTATATGGTTTGAACAATATAAAGGTGATAACAGGGTGCACCCTTTATCACCTTTTTTTAAAGGTTTATCTTAGCTCATAATGGCTAAGCTATTAGTATGTACATAAGAGTTTAAAGGAGGAAATTTATTATGGCAGTTACAGCTCAAATGGTAAAAGAACTGCGTGAAAAGACAGGCGCAGGAATGATGGATTGTAAAAAAGCATTAACAGAAACAAATGGTGATATGGAACAAGCAATTGACTTCTTAAGAGAAAAAGGAATTGCTAAAGCTGCGAAAAAAGGTGACCGTATTGCTGCAGAAGGTTTAACATACGTTGTTGCTGAAGGTAACGATGCTGTTATTTTAGAGGTAAACTCTGAAACTGATTTCGTTGCAAAAAACGAAGCATTCCAAAATCTTGTAAAAGAGTTAGCTGCACACTTGCTTGCTAACAAGCCAGCAACAGTTGAAGAAGCTACTGCACAAACCATTAATGGTGTAACAGTTGCTGACTATATCAACACTGCTATTGCTAAGATTGGTGAGAAAATCTCACTTCGTCGTTTCACTCTTTTGTCAAAAACGGATAATGATGCTTTTGGTGCATACCTTCACATGGGCGGACGTATCTCAGTACTAACTGTATTAGAAGGTACAACTGATGCAGATGCAGCGAAAGATGTTTCTATGCAAATTGCAGCGATAAGACCTTTATATGTTTCTCGTGACCAAGTTTCCCAAGAAGAAGTGGAACGTGAGCGCCAAGTATTAACTCAACAGGCACTTAACGAAGGAAAGCCTGAAAATATTGTTGCTAAAATGGTTGAAGGACGTCTTGGAAAATATTTTGAAGATGTATGCTTACTTGACCAAACTTTTGTTAAAAACCCTGACCAAAAAGTTCGTCAGTTTGTTGAATCAAAAGGTGCTACTGTTCGTGAATTCGTTCGTTACGAAGTAGGCGAGGGTATCGAAAAGCGTGAAGATAATTTCGCAGAAGAAGTTATGAACCAAGTTAATAAAAAGTAATTGATTCGGTTATAAAGCTGCTAAGATACTAGAAATATGTCTTGAATAGGGAACACGATGTGTTCCCTATTTTTAAAGGTCTTTTTATAATAAATATACATAATAAGGAGGTTCATATGAGCGGTCCTAAGTACAAACGCGTCGTTCTAAAATTAAGCGGGGAAGCTCTTGCAGGAGAATCAAGCTTCGGTATTAAACCATCCGTAATAAAATCAATCGCTGGACAAGTAAAGGAAATTGCAGAACTTGGTGTTGAGGTGGCAGTTGTTGTTGGCGGAGGTAATATTTGGCGTGGTAAAATAGGCAGTGAGATGGGAATGGATAGAGCTACTGCTGATTATATGGGGATGCTTGCCACTGTAATGAATTCATTAGCACTTCAGGACAGTTTAGAACACCTGGGAATTGAATCAAGAGTGCAAACATCTATTGAAATGCGACAAGTAGCAGAGCCATATATTCGACGCCGGGCAATGAGACATTTAGAAAAAAAGAGAGTTGTTATTTTCGCAGCCGGGACAGGAAATCCGTATTTCTCAACCGATACAACTGCAGCATTGCGTGCTGCTGAAATTGATGCAGAAGTCATCTTAATGGCTAAAAATAATGTAGATGGTGTGTATTCTGCTGACCCGCGTATAGATCCTAATGCAACGAAATATGAAGACCTCTCTTTCCTTGATGTTCTCAAAGAAGGATTAGCTGTCATGGATTCAACCGCATCTTCATTATGTATGGATAATGATATTCCACTTATTGTTTTCTCAATTATGGAACAGGGAAATATTAAACGTGCAGTAATGGGTGAAAAAATTGGAACGATTGTTAGGGGGAAAAATTAATGCCAAAACAAGTGGTTTCAGCAACGAAAGATAGAATGCTTAAAGCAATTCAAGCTTATTCCCGTGAGCTTGCTAGTATTCGTGCAGGGAGAGCAAGTGCTTCGTTATTAGATAGAATTACAATTGATTATTATGGAGCGCCGACACCAGTGAATCAAATGGCTGGTATCTCTACTCCGGAAGCAAGGCTTCTTGTCATCCAGCCTTATGATAAGTCAATTCTTGGTGATATTGAAAAGGCGATTCTAAAATCTGATTTAGGGTTAAACCCGTCAAATGATGGTACGGTTATTCGACTTGCTATCCCACAATTGACAGAAGAACGCCGAAAAGAGCTAGTGAAACTAGTAAAGAAAGAATCTGAAGAGGCGAAAGTGGCGATTCGTAATATTCGACGTGACGGCAACGATGATTTGAAAAAGCTTGAGAAAAACGGTGAAATTACGGAAGATGCCCTTCGAGGATATTCTGATGATATTCAAAAACTCACAGACGAACATATAAGTAAGATTGACCAAATAACAAAAGATAAAGAAAAAGAAATCTTGGAAGTTTAATCATTGTGAGAACCCTCTTTTTTAGGGGGTTTTTTTCACTATTTTTATCTAAAGATAATGATTATGATAGTAAAAATGGCATTCTTAATTGTTGAACTTGTACATAACTTATTTAGTAGAAGATATATTTTTACTTTTTTGGTATGATAAAAGCATGCAAAAATCAGCATTCTTCATATATATCAACACAGGCTCTGTGGGCATGATCTATTATCGGAGGAAATGATTATCTTAATTTGGAGGAGCAATGTTATGTTTAATAAAATTAGGCTTTGGAAGAATCAAAACAATAACTCTTCCGCACTCCGAGAAAATATAGAAAAGGTTAAAAAATTGCCGGTACCGGAACATGTTGCGATTATTATGGATGGAAATGGGCGCTGGGCTAAGAAGAGAGCTTTGCCGCGAATTGCCGGACATCATGAAGGTATGAAGGTCGTGCGTAAGATAACGAAGTTAGCAAGCAGCCTTGGAATAAAAACACTTACGTTATATGCTTTTTCAACTGAAAATTGGAAGCGTCCAAAAAATGAAGTGGACTATTTAATGAAGCTTCCAGAGGAATTTTTAGGAACCTTCCTGCCTGAATTAATTGAAGAAAATGTTCAAGTAACGATGATGGGGTATAAAGATCAGCTTCCGGTACATACATTAAATGCAATTGAGAGAGCTATCCAGGACACAAAGAATAATGATGGACTGATATTAAACTTTGCACTTAACTATGGCAGTCGATCAGAAATTATCGATGCAGCCAAAAAAGTCTTAAATGATTATAAAAGTGGAATACTAAAAGAGAGCGAGTTAAACGAAGAGAGTTTCTCCTCGTATCTAATGACTTCTAACCTCAATGACCCGGATTTATTAATCCGTACAAGCGGCGAAATCAGGCTGAGTAATTTCATGTTGTGGCAATTAGCCTATACGGAGTTTTGGTTTACGGATGTATTGTGGCCGGACTTCAGGGAAAAACATTTCATTGATGCTATTAGTGCCTATCAAAATCGTCAACGTCGTTTTGGCGGTGTCTAAAAACAACTCACTCCAAGTACTATAAAGGTGTTGAAATCTTAGATGAAGCAAAGAATCATTACAGGAGTTGTAGCAGCTGCTTTATTTTTACCAATCGTATTTTATGGTGGACTGCCTTTTGTCCTTCTAACTTATTTTCTAGCAACTGTAGGTTTGTATGAGTTATTAAAAATGAAAAAACTTAGTATCTTTTCCGTTCATGGATTGCTGAGTATATTACTTCTCTGGGTGATCCTTTTTCCAGAACAGTATAGCGATGTTGTAAATACATTTTCATATACAAAAACTGAACTAGGTATTGCTCTTATCCTTTTGTTATTGACATATACCGTGTTAACCAAGAATAGATTTACCTTCGAGGATGCTGGTTTTTCTGTTTTGTCAGCAATTTATGTGGGTATTGGATTTTATTTCTTTATCGAAACTCGAGATGCAGGTATCGTCTATATTTTCTACTCATTATTTATGATATGGGCTACTGATTCAGGTGCTTATTTTATCGGTAAAGCTGCCGGAAAAACAAAATTATGGCCTGAAATAAGTCCGAATAAGACGGTTGAGGGATCCATTGGCGGTGTGGTTTCAGCATTAGTCGTAGCTGTGTTGTTTGCTATATTTTCCGAAATCAATGCAAGTATCCTTACATTAATGGGAATTACGGTGGTACTTTCTATTTTTGGACAAATTGGAGATCTTGTTCAATCTGCCTTCAAACGCCATTTTAATGTAAAGGATTCAGGAAATATTTTACCAGGTCATGGTGGAATCCTTGACCGTTTCGATAGTCTTTTATTCGTTCTGCCATTACTTCACTTTTTTCACCTATGGTAGACTATTGTCTAGCTCAGTGCCTGAACCGGGCGCTTCCGCTTTTCTTATTAGGGAGTTGAATGAACTGTGAAAAACATAAGTATTTTGGGCGCTACTGGCTCGATTGGCACCCAAACCTTAGATATACTGCGTGAACATCCATCTGAATTTAAATTAGTTGCAATCTCGATTGGAAAAAATTTAGATTTGGCTAGAAAGATAATTCATGAATTTCAGCCAGAGCTAGTTTCTGTACAAGAGTACCAAGATTATAATACATTAAAAGCAGAATTTCCGAAGATTAAATTTACTTTTGGTGAAGAGGGTCTCGTAGAAGCTGCAATATACCCTTCTATTGATATCCTAGTAAATGCAGTCATCGGGAGTGTTGGATTAAATCCAACATTACAAGCGATTGAAGCGGGTAAAACCATTGCTATTGCGAATAAAGAGACACTTGTAACGGCTGGTCATCTTGTTATGGAGGCAGCGGAGAAAAATGATGTAGCTTTACTGCCAGTTGATAGTGAACATTCTGCCATTTATCAGTGCTTACAGGGTGAAAAAGAAAAGAATATTGAAAGATTGATTTTGACAGCTTCTGGCGGCAGCTTCCGGGATCGAACACGTAAAGATTTAGAAGGGGTTACGGTTAGAGAAGCTTTAAATCATCCTAATTGGTCAATGGGAGCAAAAATTACAATAGATTCTGCAACGATGATGAATAAAGGGCTTGAGGTCATTGAGGCTCATTGGCTGTACAATATGCCTTATGAAAAAATTGATGTATTGCTACATAAAGAAAGCATTATTCATTCAATGGTAGAATTTCATGACAGCAGCATAATCGCCCAGCTCGGTACACCAGATATGAGAGTACCCATTCAATATGCACTCTCATATCCAGAGAGGCTGCCCCTGATTTCCTCTCAAAGACTTGACCTAGCGAAAATTGGTCAATTGCATTTTAAGGAAATGGATACAAATCGTTTTCGCTGTATGCATTATGCCTATGAGGCAGGTAAACAAGGCGGAACAATGCCTGCTGTTTTAAATGCAGCAAATGAAGTAGCTGTAGCTGCTTTTTTAGAGGAAAAGATTAGTTTCTTGCAAATTGAGGATATGATTGAGAAGGCATTAAACCAGCATGAATTAATAAAAAATCCTGACTTATCTATTATTCAAGAGGTGGACAAAGAAACAAGACTATATGTAAATTCACTTCTATAAAAAAGGTGGTTTTGAGTTTGACTACAGTTATTGCCTTTATCGTTATCTTTGGTGCTCTAGTATTTTTCCATGAATTAGGCCATTTGATTTTTGCGAAACGAGCAGGCATTTTATGCCGTGAGTTTGCAATCGGCTTTGGTCCGAAGGTTTTCACTCATAAAAAAGGGGAAACTACCTACACAATTAGGTTATTGCCAATCGGCGGATTTGTTCGAATGGCTGGGGAAGACCCTGAGGTTGTGGAACTAAAACCCGGTTACAGAATTGGTCTCTTGTTTGACAAAGATCAAAACGTAAATAAAATCATTTTGAATAATAAGGAAAAGTATCCTGATTGTCGAATTGTAGAAGTGGAGTATGCGGATATTGAACACAAGCTGTTTATTAAAGGTTATCCCGAGGATGAGGAAGACAGATTGCAAATTTTTCCGGTAAGTCCAACTGCGGTTACAATTGAAAATGGGATTGAAACACAATTGGCACCTTATGATCGTCAATTTGCTTCAAAGACACTGCCTCAAAGAACAATGGCGATTTTTGCCGGCCCGATGATGAATTTTGTCTTGGCATTCTTTTTATTCATTATTATTGCGTTTTTACAAGGTGTTCCTACCAACGAGCCCAAGCTAGGTGTAATTACCCCTGACGGTGCGGCAAATGCGGCTGGATTATTAGAAGGAGATATAGTTCAAAGTATTAATGGTTCTGAAATTTCCAGCTGGTCTGATGTTGTAGAGATTATCAGGGAAAATCCGAATGAGTCACTTGATTTTACTATTAGTCGTGATGGTAAAGATCAGGAAATTACTGTAACTCCAAAAGAGCAGACAGTTGAAGGCGAAAAGATTGGTTTAATTGGAGTATACAGCCCAATCGAAAAATCACCATTAAAGGCGATTAGTGCAGGTTTTACTGAGACCTATTTTTGGACAAAGCAAATTTTTGTGATGCTCGGTCAGCTGGTTACTGGTCAATTCTCTATTGACATGCTATCAGGCCCAGTTGGAATCTATGCTTCAACTGATACCGTAGTTCAGTCAGGAATTTACTATGTGATGAAGTGGGCAGCTATTTTAAGCATTAACTTAGGTATTATGAATCTCCTGCCTATCCCAGCACTAGATGGCGGAAGGTTAATGTTCTTTGCAGTCGAAGCAGTAAGAGGAAAGCCGATTGATCGTCATAAGGAAGGGATGGTCCACTTTATTGGATTTGCTCTCTTAATGCTCCTTATGCTCGTTGTGACTTGGAATGATATCCAAAGATTTTTCTTGTAAGTAATTCAATATTGTATAGAAAAAGGTTCCCTTGTGAACCTTTTTTTATTTACTTTTTTGGCTTTATTTTTCTGTCGAAATAAAACGAATGATTTTGTATCATATGATATAATTACTATTTGACATAAGAATTTAGAGAAACTTTTTATAGATGGGAGAGGGAATGATGAGCGAACATGCCTCTGGCAAAAAAGAGCGATTCTTACTCTTGCTCCAGCAACTAGAATTAAAAGAGGACGCTGTTGTAGCACAATTTCAAAATGCTCAAATTGAAAGATTTGTTGTAGAAAAAAAGACACGTAAATGGCACTTTCAATTTTTACTAGAAAAAATCCTTCCTTTTAGTCTATACCTGCGCTTTACAACGGAACTTGAAAGAAAATTTTCTAGTATTGCAAAGATTTCATATGATTTAAAAGTAGAAGACCCAAGCTTTCATCCCGATTTGTTGTTAGAATATTGGAATTATAGTATTCAGCAAATCGATGGTATCTCACCGCCAATGTTAAAATTGCTAAATGAACAGATGCCGGTACTTAGTGGGAACAAGTTAACGTTGTCTGTTCGTAATGAAACGGAAGGAATGGCTCTAAAAAGGAAATATGCCGCGATGATTACGAGTCTTTATCAATCGTATGGTTTTCCAAGCTTAACACTTGAAACCGAAATTGACAGCGGTGAAAAGAATGATGAATATCAGCAATTTCTATTAGCGAAACAAAAAGAAGATCAGGAACGCGGTCTAATGGCATTAGCTGACTTGCAAAAGAAAGAAGCTGAGAAAGATTCAGGTGGAGGAGTTCAAGAAGGACCGCTCTCAATCGGCCTAACCATTAAGGATGATTCAGATCTTAGAAATATGATTGATATTGTAGACGAAGAAAGACGAGTCACAGTAGAAGGGTTTATTTTTGATGCGGAAACCAGGGAGCTAAGAAGCGGCCGTACGCTATTAACCTTTAAAATTACCGATTACACCAGTTCTCTTATGGTTAAAATGTTCTCTCGTGATAAAGAAGATGCAGCCCTTTACCAGCTTGTTAAAAAAGGCATGTGGGTAAAAGTTAGAGGTAGCATTCAAAATGATACATTCGTACGCGATTTAGTCATGATTGGAAATGATATAAATGAAATTAAACCGGAAGGCCGTAAGGATACAGCGCCGGAAAATCAAAAACGGGTAGAATTGCATCTTCACACCCCAATGAGCTCGATGGATGCGGTCACCCCTGTAGGAGCACTCATTGCCCAAGCAAAGAAATGGGGTCATAAGGCGATTGCAGTGACGGACCATGCTGTTGCGCAATCTTTTCCTGAGGCTTATAGCGCAGGAAAGAAAAATGATATTAAGATTCTTTATGGTGTTGAGGTTAATCTTGTGGATGATGGTGTTCCGATTACTTATAATGACGCCCATCGAGTCCTGGCAGAAGATACATTTGTTGTATTTGACGTCGAAACAACAGGTCTTTCAGCCGTATATGACACAATTATTGAATTAGCGGCAGTTAAAATCCATGATGGTGAAATTATTGACCGGTTTGAATCATTCGCCAACCCGCATCATCGACTATCAGCAACAACCATTAATTTAACAGGGATTACGGACGATATGGTTCAAAATGCTCCAGAAGTTGGAGAGGTAATCCAAAGGTTTCACGAGTGGGTAGGCGATGGTGTCCTGGTTGCACACAATGCATCTTTCGATATGGGATTTCTTAATGTAGGGTATAAAAACATTGGTCTTGAAAAAGCGAAAAATCCAGTGATTGATACCCTTGAACTTGGCAGATTCTTATACCCAGAAATGAAAAACCACCGCTTAAATACGTTAGCGAAGAAATTTGATATTGAATTAACACAGCACCATCGTGCTATTTATGACGCAGAAGCTACAGGTTATTTACTATTGAAAATGCTTAAAGATGCATCGGAAAAAGGCATAGAGTATCATGACCAATTTAACGATAATATGGGGAAGGGGAATGCTTATCAACGGGCACGTCCTTATCATTGTACTTTATTAGCACAAACCGAAGCGGGTTTAAAGAATCTATTTAAACTCGTTTCAATTTCTCATATAGAATACTTTTATAGAGTACCAAGGCTGCCGCGCTCCGTTCTTCAAAAATATCGGGAAGGAATTCTTGTTGGGTCCGGCTGTAATAAAGGTGAGGTATTCGAGGGAATGATGCAAAAATCCCCTGATGAAGTTGAAGCCTATGCACAATTTTATGATTATCTTGAAGTAATGCCTAAGGAAGTCAATGCTCCATTAATTGAAATGGAATTGGTCCGTGATGAAAAGGCAATGGAAGATATTATTGGCAATATTATAAAGCTTGGAGACAAATTAGGGATTCCTGTTGTTGCAACGGGTAATGTCCATTATTTAAATGAAAACGATAAGATATATCGTAAAATATTAGTTAACTCACAGGGCGGAGCCAACCCATTAAATCGCCACAAATTGCCTGATGTCCATTTCAGGACAACAAATGAAATGCTTGCAGCTTTTTCTTTCCTTGGCGGTGAAAAGGCTAAAGAAATTGTTATAGATAACAGTAATAAAATAGCTGATATGATTGACGTCATCAAGCCGATTAAGGATGACTTATACACACCGAGAATCGAAGGCGCAGATGAAGAAATGCGAGAAATGAGCTATTCAATGGCTAAGAAGATTTACGGAGAACCACTTCCGGAAATCGTAGAGGCACGTCTTGAAAAAGAATTGAAGAGTATCATTGGACATGGTTTCGCGGTTATCTACTTGATTTCACATAAGCTTGTAAAGAAATCATTGGATGATGGGTATCTGGTTGGTTCACGTGGATCGGTAGGTTCTTCTTTTGTAGCAACAATGACAGAGATTACCGAGGTAAATCCCCTGCCTCCTCATTATGTCTGTCCAAGCTGCAAGCATTCAGAATTCTTTAATGATGGGTCAGTTGGTTCCGGCTTTGATTTACCTGATAAGGACTGTGTACAATGTGGCAGTAAATATCGAAAAGACGGACATGACATTCCGTTTGAAACTTTCCTAGGATTTAAAGGGGACAAGGTTCCCGATATTGATCTCAATTTTTCCGGAGAGTATCAGCCGCGTGCGCATAACTATACAAAGGTTCTGTTTGGAGAGGAATATGTTTACAGAGCAGGAACCATTGGTACGGTAGCAGATAAAACGGCTTTCGGATACGTCAAAGCTTATCAACAGGATAATAATTTACAATTACGCGGGGCTGAAATTGAAAGGCTTGCATCAGGCTGTACAGGTGTGAAAAGGACAACCGGTCAGCATCCTGGCGGTATCATCGTTATACCAGATTATATGGATGTCTATGACTTTACACCTATACAATTCCCTGCAGATGATAGAAACTCCGAATGGAAAACGACCCATTTTGATTTCCATTCAATCCATGATAATGTGCTAAAGCTTGATATACTAGGGCACGACGATCCAACGGTAATCAGAATGCTGCAGGACCTTAGCGGAATGGATCCGAAAACCATTCCAACGGATGATCCAGAGGTTATGAAAATCTTTAGCGGTACAGAATCCTTGGGTGTAACCGAACAGCAGATTATGTGTAAAACTGGTACTCTCGGGATACCGGAATTCGGTACACGATTTGTCCGCCAAATGCTTGAAGATACAAAACCTACGACTTTTTCTGAATTAGTCCAGATCTCAGGGTTGTCACATGGTACAGATGTATGGCTGGGAAATGCACAAGAATTAATTCATAATAACATTTGTAGCCTAAGTGAAGTTATTGGCTGCCGTGATGATATAATGGTCTACTTAATCTATCAAGGACTTGAACCTTCATTTGCCTTTAAAATTATGGAATCAGTCCGTAAAGGAAAAGGCCTTTCAGAAGATATGGAAGCAGAAATGCGGAAGAATGAAGTTCCTGAATGGTATATTGATTCATGTAAAAAGATAAAATATATGTTCCCTAAGGCTCATGCTGCAGCCTATGTATTAATGGCCGTTAGAATTGCCTACTTTAAGGTACATCTGCCGCTATTATATTACGCTGCTTATTTTACTGTTCGTGCTGAGGACTTTGATATTGAAGCAATGTCTAGAGGGTCAGAATCTATTCGGGCTAAAATTGAGGAAATTAATGCAAAGGGTCTTGAGGCTTCAAATAAAGAAAAAAACTTGCTAACGGTCCTTGAACTAGCCCTTGAAATGACGGAGAGAGGCTTTTCTTTCCAAAATTATGATTTATATAAATCAGATGCGTCTGAGTTTATTATTGAAGGAAATTCATTAATCCCTCCATTTAACTCTATACCGGGACTTGGAACAAATGCAGCCTATAATATTGTAAAGGCAAGAGGAGATGGAGAGTTTCTTTCAAAAGAAGACTTACAGCAGCGTGGTAAAGTTTCAAAAACTATACTAGAATATTTAGACAAGCAAGGCTGTCTAGGTTCATTGCCAGAACAAAACCAGTTATCACTGTTTTAGCTTTTAAACTTAGATTGGCGTCCAGCTTCAGCGCCTAGGGGCTCGGGTCATAAGGCAATCCGTCAGAAAGGTTAAAAAACAACCTTTCCGCCGGCTCGTCTTATACCTGTCGCCCCTGACCAAGGCGCTTCCGCTATCGTTGTTTGCATATAAAATTTGGTTATGGTATAGTTTTATTGGAAATACTAAGAAATACTCTCGTGTTCAAGAGTGGGGAAACCCGCTCTTTCGTTTTTGTATACAGTTTTTTTTTGAAGAGTTATTTATAAAATTTTCCGTGAAATACGTATAATATGGGTGAAAATGTCGGTAAAGGAGGTTTAACATGAGCAAAGTAACGGAAGTAGTAGAAGAGCTAACGCAGCCAATCATCCAGGAACTTGGATTAGAATTGGTGGAAATTGAGTTTGTTAAAGAAGGGAAAAACTGGTTTCTGCGCGTATATATTGATAAAGAAAACGGTGTTGATATTGAGGACTGTGGCATTGTCAGTGAACGGCTTAGTGAAAAACTCGATGAGCTTGACCCGATAACCCAAAATTATTTTCTTGAGGTATCTTCTCCAGGTGCAGAACGACCGCTTAAAAAAGCAAAGGATTTTGAAAAGGCAATTGGCAAAAATGTTTTCATTAAAACATACGAGCCGATTGATGGTGAAAAAGGTTTTGAAGGGAAATTGCTCGATTATGACGGGAAAACAGTAAAAATAGAGATGAAAATCAAAACCCGTAAAAAAGTAATTGAAATTCCTTTTGAAAAAGTGGCTAGTGCAAGATTAGCTGTTATTTTTTCATAATGAAAGATAAATATATAATGGATAGGGGGATATAATCAAATGAGCAGCGAATTATTAGATGCTCTTACAATACTAGAAAGAGAAAAGGGCATTTCTAGAGATGTATTAATTGATGCGATTGAAGCAGCGCTCGTTTCAGCATATCGACGTAATTTCAATCAAGCCCAGAATGTTCGAATTGATTTAAACTTGCAAACAGGCTCAATGAGAGTCTTTGCTAGAAAAGAAGTAGTAGATGAGGTTTTTGACCCTCGTCTTGAAATATCTCTAGCAGATGCAAGAAACATAAATCCAAACTATGTTGTAGAAGATGTAGTTGAAATGGAAGTAACACCTAAGGATTTCGGCAGAATTGCTGCTCAAACAGCAAAGCAAGTCGTCACCCAAAGGGTTAGGGAAGCGGAAAGAGGAATTATTTATTCCGAATTCATTGACCGAGAAGAAGATATCATGACAGGAATTGTTCAAAGACTTGACTCAAAATTTATTTATGTCAGTCTTGGGAAAATTGAAGCGTTGCTGCCTGTAAATGAACAAATGCCTAATGAGCGTTATAAACCTCATGACCGTATAAAAGTGTTTATTACGAAAGTAGAGAAAACAACCAAGGGGCCTCAGATTTTCGTTTCTCGAACACATCCTGGATTGTTAAAGCGGCTGTTCGAAATTGAAGTGCCAGAAATATATGATGGCACGGTTGAGATTAAATCTGTTGCTCGTGAAGCAGGAGACCGCTCGAAAATTTCTGTTCATTCCGATAACAATGAGGTTGATCCTGTTGGATCTTGTGTTGGTCCAAAAGGTACAAGGGTTCAAGCTGTTGTGAATGAGTTAAAAGGTGAAAAAATCGATATCGTTAAGTGGTCCGACAATCCTGTCATCTTTGTTGCAAATTCTTTAAGCCCTTCTAAGGTTTTAGATGTTATGGTAAATGAAGCTGAGAAAGCGACAACTGTTGTTGTACCAGACTATCAGCTTTCATTAGCAATTGGAAAACGTGGACAAAATGCCCGCCTTGCAGCAAAGTTAACTGGATGGAAAATCGATATTAAGTCTGAAACAGAGGCTCGTGAATTAGGGATCTATCCACGTGAAGAAATGATTCGTCTGTTTGATGATCAAGTAGATGTTGACTTTGATGAAGAAGAAGAAAAGGAATAATTGTGAGGTGAATGATCGTGAACAATCGTAAAAAAGTTCCTATGCGTAAGTGTGTCGCAACCGGTGAAATGAAACCGAAAAAAGAACTCGTTCGCATCGTTCGCTCTAAAGAAGGAGAAGTATCTATCGACTTAACAGGGAAAAAGTCGGGCAGAGGTGCCTATCTTTCTAAGGACAAAGAAGCAGTCCTACAAGCCAAGAAGAAAAATACTTTATCTAATCATTTACAGGTTACAATAGATGATTCATTATATGAAGAACTGTTGCAGCTGATAGAAAAGGAAAATAGGCAGTCTATATGAGTTCAAATCAATGGATGTCGTTACTTGGCTTAGCCAATCGAGCACGGAAAATCATATCGGGTGAGGAGCTTTCTGTTAAAGAAATACGAAGCGGAAAAGCAAAGCTTGTTTTATTATCTGCAGATGCATCTGCAAATACGACAAAAAAAATTACAGATAAATGTAAGTCATACGAAGTTCCCTATAAACTAGTGGAAGATCGCCACCTTCTTGGCCAAGCGATTGGCAAAGAAGCCCGCGTAGTTGTAGCTGTACTGGATAATGGATTTGCGAAAAAACTGATGACGTTGCTCGATTAATTCTAGCGGGGGTGAAAATATGAGTAAAATTCGTGTTTATGAATATGCAAAGAAACACAATATTTCTAGTAAAGATGTTATTACTAAATTGAAAGAAATGAACATAGAAGTATCAAATCATATGGCAACAATTGAGGATGCGGCAGTTTTAAAACTTGACGCAACATATAATAAAAACCAAAATAATTCAGGGCAAAAGCAAGCCAGACCTCAACAACAAAATCGCCAAAATCAGAATCCACAGCAGCAGGGAGTTAAACCACAAGTGCAAAGTAAAACAAGTCCAAAAGCTTTTGAGGATGATGACGCAAAGACTGCAGCACCAAGCAAGGTGAAAGTTGCTTCACCGCCAAAAACAGTTGACAGTAAAAAGCAAAACCAACAATTCCAATCAAAGGAAAATAAGGTGTTTAGCGCTGGAAAAGGGAATAAAAAACCTTTTAATAATAATAACCAGAATCGTAATAATAATAATAACCGGAAAAAGAACCATACACCTTCCCCACAAGCACAGCCACAGGTAAGGAAAGTGAAAGAGCTTCCGGCTAAAATAACTTTTAGTGATACATTGACTGTTGGTGAACTGGCTAAGAAAATCTACCGTGAACCATCTGAGATTATTAAGAAGCTGTTTTTACTGGGAGTAATGGCGACTATTAATCAGGTTTTAGATAAAGATGCGATTGAATTAATTGCGAGCGAATACGGGGTTGAAGTTGAAGAGGAAATTAAAATCGATACAACTGACCTTGAAGTTTATTTTACTGAAGATGAAACAGATGACCTCGTAGAAAGACCATCAGTTGTTACCATCATGGGGCACGTTGACCATGGTAAAACAACTTTACTTGATTCCATTCGCCATACAAAAGTAACAGAAGGCGAAGCCGGTGGAATAACTCAGCATATCGGTGCTTACCAAGTTGTTGAAAATGGTAAAAAGATTACATTCCTTGATACACCGGGACATGCTGCTTTTACAACGATGCGTGCACGTGGTGCGAAAATAACGGATATAACCATCCTTGTTGTAGCTGCTGATGATGGTGTAATGCCGCAAACAGTTGAAGCCATTAACCATGCAAAGGCTGCTGAGGTTCCAATTATTGTTGCGGTTAATAAGATGGATAAAGAAGCTGCCAACGCTGATCGAGTAATGCAAGAACTTACTGAGCATGGACTAGTTTCTGAAGCTTGGGGAGGAGATACCATCTTTGTTCCGCTTTCAGCGAAAACAGGAGAAGGTATCGACAACTTGCTTGAAATGATTCTGCTAGTAAGTGAAGTGGAAGAGTATAAAGCAAATCCTAATCGTAAAGCAGTTGGAACAGTAATTGAAGCTCAATTAGATAAAGGCCGCGGATCTGTTGCCACCTTGCTCGTTCAAAATGGTACATTGAAAATAGGTGACCCAATTGTTGTAGGAAACACGTATGGCCGTGTTCGTGCAATGGTAAATGACCTAGGACGCCGTGTGAAAGAAGCTGGACCTTCTACACCAGTAGAAATCACAGGGTTAAGTGATGTTCCACAAGCTGGTGACCGCTTCGTTGTATTTGACGATGAGAAAACAGCTCGTCAAGTTGGTGAGGCACGTGCACAGCAAGCATTAGCAGCACAGCGTGGTGAGAAATCTATCGTCAGCCTGGATAATTTATTTGAACAATTAAAGCAGGGTGAAATGAAGGATTTAAATATCATCCTAAAAGCTGACGTTCAAGGTTCTGCGGAAGCAGTAGCTGCATCATTGCAAAAAATTGATGTAGAAGGAGTTAATATCAGAATTATTCATAGTGGTGCTGGTGCCATTAATGAATCAGATATTACACTTGCCTCTGCTTCTAATGCAATTGTGATTGGCTTTAACGTTCGTCCTGATGTGAATGCGAAGCGTGCAGCAGAACAAGAAAAGGTAGATGTTCGTCTGCACAGCATTATTTATAAAGTAATTGAAGAAATTGAATCAGCCATGAAAGGTATGCTAGACCCTGAATTTAAAGAAAAAGTCATTGGTCAGGCAGAAATTCGCCAAACCTTTAAAGTTTCTAAGGTGGGAACAATTGCTGGTTCTTATGTAACAGATGGAAAAATTACCCGTGATAGTGGAATTCGTTTAATTCGTAACGGTGTGGTCGTATTTGAAGGACAAATCGATGCACTTAAACGTTTTAAAGATGATGCTAAAGAGGTTTCCCAAGGTTATGAATGTGGTATTACCATTAAAAACTTCAATGATGTAAAAGAAGGAGATATTATTGAAGCATATGTAATGGAAGAAATTGAGCGTAAATGATTGTTGGGATCGCCGTATGTGAATGTATCATCTACGATGCTCATTCACTAAAAGAGAAACGCGCTGTCCTGCAGCGTATTCTCTCAAGGTTAAAACAAAAATTTAACGTCTCTGTATCAGAGGTTGATTATCAGGATGTGTGGCAAAGAACACAAATAGCCATTGCTGCAGTAACATCCAAACGGGTAATGACTGAACTAGAGCTGCAAAATGCACTCAAATTAATTGATTCTTTCCCTGAAATAGAAAGGACAATCACGCGTTTTGAATGGCTTTAAGTAAAGAGGTGAAGTGATGAGCCACAGAGCAAATCGTGTTGGAGAACAAATGAAGAAAGAACTAAGTGACATCATTGGCCGGAAGATTAAAGATCCGCGGATAGGGTTTGTGACAGTTACGGATGTTCAAGTAACAGGAGATCTGCAACAAGCTAAAGTATATATTTCTGTTTTGGGCGATGAAGAACAAAAGGAGAACACACTAAAAGGTCTTGCAAAAGCGAAAGGGTTTATTCGAACGGAAATTGGACATCGTATTCGCTTACGTAAAACACCTGAAATCCTTTTTGAATGGGATGAGTCAATGGATTACGGAAATCGAATTAACTCTCTTATTCATCAATTGCACCATGAAGAAAAAGGCATGGAAAAAAATGAAGAAGAATAAATGGATAGACAAATGTCTATCCTTTTTTTTCGATACAAAATAGAATTGGAGTGACCTAGGTGGAAGGAATCTTACCTTTATATAAACCGGCAGGGCTGACGTCGCATGATTGTGTATTTAGATTAAGAAAAATCCTAAAAACAAAAAAAGTGGGTCATACAGGAACACTTGATCCAGATGTGACGGGAGTGCTTCCTATTTGTATAGGGAAGGCAACAAAAGTAGCTGAGTACATAACGGACGCAGGAAAAAGTTATGAAGGGGAAGTAACCCTGGGTTATTCCACTACAACCGAAGATGCATCAGGAGAAAAAGTTGAAGAGAAAAAAGTAGCAGATACTTTCAGTAGAAAAGAAATACTGAATGTTCTCGAATCATTTAAAGGTGAAATAGAGCAAACTCCTCCAATGTACTCTGCGGTAAAAGTAAATGGAACAAGGCTTTACGAATATGCTCGTAAAGGGATCGAAGTGGAACGGCCAACGAGAAAGGTAACAATTTATACGATTGAGCTGCTTGATAACAGAGAAGAATTTACAGGAGAAACTATTTCTTTTCGATTTAGAGTTAGCTGCAGTAAGGGAACCTATATTAGGACTTTAGCAGTAATGATTGGCGAAAGACTTGGATATCCTGCACATATGTCAAATCTAATTAGGGTCCAATCAGCAGCATTTACTATTGATGATTGCCTAACGTTTGAACAAATTGAAAAATTAATGGAAACAGGGACTATTTCAACGTGTTTAAGACCATTAGAAATGGCACTTTCTCATTTGCCGAAATACATAATAAATGATAAAGTAGCAGAGAAAGTGAAAAATGGTGCACTTTTACCCATACCAGATTATTTAATAAATAGTAACGGACCTATTATCGCTCAAACGGAAGAAGGAAGTGCTCTTGCCATTTATTCGGTACATCCGAACAAACTAGGGCTCTTAAAACCAGTTAAAGTTTTGCGTAATGATCAAGGTTAAAAAAGGTTACTGTTGAGAAAAGGTGAGTTTCAATTGGAAGTTATAAAGCTTACATTCCCATTAAATATAGATAAAACTAAAATACCCCCGTTATCCATGGCACTTGGTTATTTTGATGGTGTTCATCTTGGTCATCAAAAGGTTATACTTGAAGCCAAAAAACAAGCACATCAACAAGGACTTCACTCTGCGGTTATGACCTTCGACCCTCACCCATCTGTAGTCCTAGGGAAAAGTGACAAACATGTGCAATACATAACACCCTTAGCCGAGAAAATTAAAATTGTTGAGGAGTTAGGCATTGATTATCTTTTCATTGTCCATTTTACAACAGAATTTGCTAACCTGCTTCCGCAAGAATTTATCGATCAATATGTAATTGACTTAAATGTAAAACACGTGGTTGCAGGATTTGATTACTCATACGGTCGTATGGGGAAGGGAACAATGGAGGTCTTGCCTTTTCATTCAAGAGAAATGTTTACTTTTACCATTGTTGAAAAATTGACCAGAGGAAATGAAAAAGTAAGTTCAACACGAATTCGTCAATATATAAGGGATGGAAAAACAGCAGAGCTGCCAGAATTACTAGGAAGATTTTATAAGACGGCCGGTATGGTTGTCCATGGAGATAAAAGAGGCAGAACAATTGGATTTCCAACCGCAAATGTCGAAACACATGATGAATATATAGTACCCCCGCTGGGCGTTTATGCTGTGAAAATCAAGATAGGGAATGAATGGTACGAAGGCGTATGTAATGTAGGATACAAACCTACTTTTAATAAGGAAGCACTAAGAGTATCAGTCGAAGTTCACGTGTTTGACTTTAACAATGATATTTATGGTGAGCATGTTATAGTTGAATGGCATCAATACCTGCGTAAAGAACAAAAGTTCTCCGGAATCGAAGAACTCGTTACACAAATTGAAAAAGACAAACAGAATGCTCTTGAGTACTTTAATAAAATCGACAAACATTTACTAGATAATTGCGAAAAATAGCCTTTTCTTAGGTTAGAACTTGCTTTTTGCCGTGAAACGTTGTATTCTTATTAACGTACTAAAAATAACCTTTGCTTGGCAAGTCGAGTCACCGACGCTTGCTCAGTAACAGGGGATAGTAAAATTAGGAGGTGAATAGGATGGCAATCACACAAGAACGTAAAAACGAACTTATCGCTGAGTACAAAACTCATGATAACGACACTGGATCTGCAGAGGTTCAAATCGCTGTCCTTACTGAATCAATCAACAATTTGAATGAGCACTTACGTACTCATAAGAAGGACCACCACTCACGTCGCGGTCTGTTGAAAATGGTTGGTAAGCGTCGTAATCTTTTAACGTACCTACGTAACAAAGATGTTCAACGTTACCGTGTATTAATCAATAAGCTTGGACTTCGTCGATAATCAAAAGAAGCGGGATTTTTCCCGCTTTTTTGTTAGGTTAAAAAAAGATATCATAAGAACAGCAGGAAAATCTTATATACATATTTTAAGTCGCGAAAATTTGTGCATACTATTAGTATATTTGTATTGATAACATAAGCGTAATACGCTTTTTTTATATTAGATGATTAGAGCGAAATGATTTCGCATTATCCTCTAAAGTGATTTGGATAGAGAGGGGTAAGAAAATGGAACAAACGAAACATGAGTATTCCATGGATTGGGCTGGACGTAAATTAACCGTTGAGATTGGACAACTTGCCAAACAAGCAAATGGGGCAGTAATGGTCCGTTATGGAGATACGGCAGTTTTAAGTACAGCTACAGCTTCAAAAGAACCAAAAAACTTAGACTTTTTTCCATTAACATGTAACTATGAAGAACGATTATATGCGGTGGGGAAAATTCCTGGAGGTTTTATTAAACGGGAAGGCCGTCCAAGTGAAAAGGCCATTTTGGCCAGCCGCTTAATTGACCGTCCAATTCGTCCGCTTTTTGCTGAGGGCTTCCGAAATGATGTCCAAGTAATCAGCATTGTTATGAGTGTGGATCAGGATTGTTCTTCTGAGATGGCAGCGATGTTTGGTTCTTCTTTGGCACTTTGTACATCTGACATCCCATTCGAGGGGCCAATTGCTGGTGTTATTGTTGGAAGAGTTGACGGTAAGTTTGTAATTAATCCAACGGTAGAACAAGCTGAAAAAAGCGACATACATTTAACCGTTGCAGGAACGAAAGATGCGATTAACATGGTTGAGGCTGGCGCAGATGAGGTTTCTGAAGAGGTTATGTTGGAAGCTATTATGTATGGTCATGAAGAAATCAAACGTCTCATTGAATTCCAAGAAAAAATTACAGCTGAAGCTGGTAAGGTAAAAAGAGAAGTTATTCTTTATGAACTTGATAAAGATTTAGAAGCTGAAGTTAGAGAAATGTGTGAAGCCGATATGGTGGCAGCCATTCAGGTGCAAGAAAAGCATGCTCGAGAAGATGCCATTAAAGAAGTGAAAAATCGAGTTGTGGCTAAGTTTGAAGAGAATGAAGCAACAGATGATGACTTAAAGCAGGTAAAACAAATTCTAGATAAAATTGTTAAAGGTGAAGTCCGCCGTTTAATAACAGTTGAGAAAGTACGTCCAGATGGCCGGAAAATCGATGAAATTCGTCCGTTATCTTCGCAGGTAGGGATTCTGCCGCGTACACATGGTTCAGGTTTGTTTACACGTGGACAAACTCAAGCATTAAGTATTTGTACTTTAGGTGCAATGGGAGATGTTCAAATCCTAGATGGTTTAGGTATTGAGGAAGAAAAACGTTTTATGCATCATTATAACTTCCCATTATTTAGTGTTGGAGAAACTGGACCAATTCGTGGACCTGGCCGCCGTGAAATTGGACATGGCGCTCTTGGCGAACGGGCATTAGAACCCATCGTACCATCTGAAAAGGATTTTCCGTATACCATTCGTCTTGTATCTGAGGTACTTGAATCAAACGGTTCAACCTCTCAAGCAAGTATTTGTGCTAGTACCTTAGCAATGATGGACGCTGGTGTTCCAATTAAAGCTCCAGTTGCAGGGATTGCAATGGGACTTGTAAAATCAGGTGAATATTATACTGTTTTATCCGATATTCAAGGTATGGAAGACCACCTCGGTGATATGGATTTCAAAGTTGCTGGAACAGCCAAGGGAGTAACAGCCCTGCAAATGGATATTAAGATTAAAGGTCTTTCACGTGAAATTCTTGAAGAAGCATTGCAACAGGCGAAAAAAGGAAGAATGCATATCCTTGATTCAATGCTAGCTACAATTGCTGAGCCTAGAACTGAGCTTTCTCAATTTGCACCAAAAATCTTAACGATGAAAATTAACCCAGATAAAATCCGAGATGTTATTGGACCAAGCGGTAAGCAAATCAATAAAATTATTGAGGAAACTGGTGTTAAGATTGATATTGAACAGGATGGCACAGTATTTATTGCCTCCACTGATCAAGCAATGAATCAAAAAGCGAAGAAGATCATTGAAGACATTGTCCGCGAGGTGGAAGTCGGTCAAATGTATCTTGGTAAAGTCAAACGTATAGAGAAATTCGGTGCATTTGTCGAAATTTTCGCTGGCAAAGATGGACTTGTCCATATTTCTGAATTGGCAGAAGAACGAGTTGGAAAGGTCGAGGATGTTCTGGCCATTGGAGATGAAATTTTAGTTAAGGTTACTGAAATTGATAAGCAAGGTCGAGTAAACTTATCACGTAAGGCAATCTTAAAAGAACAACGCGAGAAAGCTGAAAAAGCGGAAGAAAAACAATAAGGCTGTCTCGCTAACAGTGATAGTTGGTCAGGGGGAACCCTGACCTTTTCCATGTTAGTGTCACCCCTGAACAGGCGCTTCCGCTTTTAGTTCTATCTAGCTCCAGCGCCTAGGGGCTCGGGTCATAAGCCAATCCGTCAAGAAGGTTAAAGGGCAACCTTCATGCCGGCTTGTCTTATGCCTGTCACCCCTGAACAGGCGCTTCCGCTTTTAGTTCTACCTTGTCCCCTTCATTCATATAGTTTGTATGAAGGGGGAAGGTAAATGAAGAAGTTAAGTATGGCCGTTTTCTTATTACTCGCTGCATGGTTTTCTGTGAACAATCCTCTTGTACATACATATGTTGCTTCACTAAAAGGAAACGTGCTAACTGTAGGAAAAGAAGAAGATCCTCTATATCAAAGTATTATTAAAAATGCTTCTACATATGAAATACCGCCTTCCAATGCAAAGATTGATGAAGTATGGAAGGCGATTCCAGGCTATAACGGGACAACTGTCGATATTGAAGCTTCATATAAGAACATGAAGAAAAATGGTACATTCAATGAAAAGAAATTAGTTTTTAAACAAACTGAACCATCCATACATCTTAGCGATTTAGCTCCAACTCCCATTTATCGGGGGCATCCTGACAAACCGATGGTCAGCTTTATAATAAATGTAGCTTGGGGAAATGAATATTTGCCTGAAATGCTTGCAGCTCTTAAAAAACATCAAGTTAAAGCAAGTTTTTTCCTTGAGGGAAGATGGGTAAAGAATAATCCTGAATTAGCGAAAATGATCGTGAGCGCCGGTCATGAGGTTGGGAATCACTCCTATACACATCCTGACATGAAGAGAATCACAGCAGCGCAGACAAGGGAGCAATTACTTAAAACAAATGAAGTAATTGAAGCCGCAACGGGTAAAAAGAGCACATGGTTTGCGCCTCCTAGCGGCAGTTACCGGGACGAAACGGTTACAATTGCTTCTGAATTCAAGATGAAGACAGTTATGTGGACAGTAGATACTATAGACTGGCAAAAGCCATCACCAGATGTACTAATCCATCGTGTAACCTCAAAGATTAGTAATGGTTCAATGGTACTTATGCACCCGACAGAATCTACTGCAAAATCATTAGACCGTCTTATAACACTGATTGAAGAAAAAGGTCTAAAAATAGGTACGGTAAGTGAATTAATGAGTGAAGAAAGAATTATGAAATAAATTTCACTTAGTATCCAGATAATAAAGGAAAAAGCTAAAGTTTCTGCTTTCTATAGACAGGAGGATTTTGATGATTAACAAATATTCTTGCAAAAATGGAGTAAGAATTGTATTAGAAAATATTCCAACAGTGAGATCTGTGGCAATTGGAGTCTGGATTGGCACTGGTTCAAGAAATGAAGATCCCCAAACGAATGGTATTTCGCACTTTTTAGAGCATATGTTTTTTAAAGGTACAAAAACACGCTCTGCGAAAGAAATAGCTGAATCCTTTGATAGTATTGGCGGCCAAGTGAATGCTTTTACCTCTAAGGAATACACCTGCTACTATGCGAAAGTACTGGATACTCATGCCCAATTTGCATTAGATGTATTAGCCGATATGTTCTTTAATTCCACTTTTGTTGAAGAAGAATTAAATAAAGAAAGAAATGTCGTGTTAGAAGAAATTAAAATGTATGATGATACTCCAGATGATATTGTCCATGATTTACTCAGCCGGGCTATTTATGGAGATCATCCGCTTGGGTACCCAATTTTAGGTACAGAAGAAACATTAAATACATTTACAAGCTCAACCCTAAAAGATTACATCCATAACCGCTACACACCAGAAAATGTAGTTATTTCAATTGCTGGGAATGTTTCAGATAAATTTATCTTAGAGGTAGAAAAGTATTTTGGCTCCTATGAGGGTGGAAATAGCGCAACACAAGAAAATATTCCAGTCTTTCAATCCAACCGCTTATCACGGAAAAAAGAAACAGAACAAGCTCATCTTTGTCTAGGTTTTGAAGGTTTAAAGATTGGACATGAAGATGTCTACAGCTTAATCATATTAAATAATATATTAGGCGGCAGTATGAGCAGCCGATTGTTCCAAGAAGTTCGAGAGCAGCGAGGCTTAGCTTATTCAGTCTTCTCTTATCATTCTGCTTATCATGATAATGGAGTTGTGACTGTTTACGGTGGTACAGGGGCAAAGCAGCTTGATGTGTTATTTGAAACCATTCAAGAAACACTTGGAAAATTAAAACAAGATGGAATTACTGAAAAAGAATTAAATAATAGTAAAGAACAGTTAAAAGGAAGTTTGATGTTAGGCTTAGAAAGTACGAATAGCAGAATGAGCCGGAACGGAAAAAATGAGCTTCTCTTAAGGCGTCACCGATCTCTGGATGAAATTATTGAGCAAATTGATTCAGTCACAAAACAAAGTGTAGATGGGATGGCTACATCTGTATTCACTGATAAATACTCGGTTTCATTAATTAGTCCTGATGGAGAATTACCCAAAACCTTAATCTAAAAGAAAGAAACAGTTCACTCTAGAACTGTTTTTTTCTTTTCGTTCTGGCTAGGGGCGTCTAGTACCATCCACTTTTGTTAGTCTAATTTAGGACTTCCATCGATAAACTTATAGTAAAGAGTTAGAGAGAGGAGTTCATAATAATGAGGTTAAGTGAACTAAGTGGAAAAGAAATAGTGGATGTGAAGAAGGCTGAGCGGTTGGGAGTTCTGGGGCAGACTGATCTTGAAATCAATGAGAGTACCGGGCAAATACAAGCCTTGCTGATACCGTCTGTAAAGTGGTTTGGATTTAGAAAACAAGGCGGAGAAATTAGAGTGCCATGGCAGCATATAAAAAAGATAGGAAGTGATATGATCATCATAGATGTACATGAGGAAGAAAAGGTTGAAGAGTAACGTTTAGGGTAAAAAGCCCAAGCAAAAAAAAATTTGCTTGGGCTTTTTTTTTTACTGTAAAAGGAAAACTCACAGATTCATTCACTCTTACATAAGATGTTGAAGTGATAAGAAGAAAAAGACTTCTGCTTGGATTTTTAAAAAAAGAAGGTGAATGATTTCATGCTGACAGGGATGCAGATAGCCGTGATCGGTGGAGATGCAAGACAGCTGGAAATTATCCGGAAGTTAACCGAGTTAGATGCCAGATTATCTTTAATTGGCTTCGAGCAGCTTGACCACGCATTCACAGGCGCTGTGAAGGAAAAGTTGGATGAAGTCGATTTTTCAAATATGGATGCCTTAATCTTACCGGTACCCGGTACAAATTTAGAAGGGCATGTTGAAACAATCTTTTCGAATGAAAAGGTAATATTAACAGCCGAAATGTTATTGAAAACACCTGAACATTGTACCATTTACTCCGGAATTAGTAATGCTTATCTAAACGGCATTACGACGGAAGCAAATCGTCCGCTTATACAGCTTTTTGAAAGGGACGACGTGGCCATTTACAATTCAATTCCGACAGTTGAAGGTACAATTATGATGGCCATCCAGCATACTGATTTCACGATTCATGGCTCAAATATTACGGTATTAGGCTTAGGAAGAGTTGGGATGAGTGTGGCAAGAACGTTCCATGCACTGGGTGCAAAAATTAAAGTTGGTGCTAGGAAAACTGAGCATCTTGCAAGAATTACGGAAATGGGTTTAACACCATTTCATTTAAACGAAGTAGAACAACAGGTAAAGGATACCGATATCCTCATCAATACAATCCCATTATTAATAGTAACTGCATCAGTTATTTCCAAAATGCCAGCTCATACGTTGATTATTGATTTAGCCTCGAAACCAGGTGGAACAGATTTTAGGTATGCGGAAAAACGAGGTATCAAAGCCCTGCTTGCGCCAGGGCTGCCTGGAATTGTCGCGCCAAAAACAGCTGGTCAAATATTAGCCAATGTTCTGGCCCAATTGCTTCAAGATGATTTAGGTAAGCGAAAGGGGAAAATAAAATGAGTTTAAAAGGAAAAAAAATAGGCTTTGGTTTAACAGGATCTCATTGTACGTATGACGCAGTATTTCCAGAAATTGAAAAACTGGTTCAGGCAGGCGCTGAGGTTTTACCAGTCGTTACTTTTACCGTTAAAAACACAGAAACCCGCTTCGGTAAAGGTGAGGATTGGATTCAACGAATAGAGGACCTTACTGGCAATAGAGCGATAGATTCAATCGTTAAAGCAGAGCCTTTAGGACCGAAAATACCTTTAGACTGTATGGTTATTGCCCCATTAACAGGTGTTTCAATGAGTAAATTTGCAAATGCAATGAACGATAGTCCAGTGTTGATGGCTGCAAAAGCAACATTAAGAAACTTAAAACCCGTCGTACTAGGAATTTCTACCAATGATGCATTGGGCTTAAACGGAGTTAACTTAATGAGATTAATGGCTACAAAAAACATTTATTTTATCCCATATGGTCAAGATGACCCGGTAAAGAAACCTAATTCAATGGTAGCAAGAATGCCTATGTTAATGGAAACCGTTGAAGCAGCTATAGAAGGCAGGCAAATTCAACCTGTTTTGGTGGAAAGATATAGGGATGCAGACTAATTCTTACTCCTTTCGTCAAATATGGTTATTTCTTTTAAGGAATATGTTAATATATTAATAATTCAATCATCAGTGGGACCAAGTATCTCACTGATGAGAATTTATATTAATCTTTTCTGATTTCTACACCATCGAAACAGAAATGACCAATCATTATAGATGAAAGATTGAGAGGAGCACTAGAATATGAAGCAATCAAATGGTTATCATGTGGCTGTAGTAGGAGCAACAGGAGCAGTTGGTCAACAAATGATCCAAACTTTAGTGAATCAAAAATTCCCTATTGGACAATTAACTTTACTATCTTCTGCTCGTTCTGCAGGTAAAAAAGTTACGATTGACGGTGTCGAGCATACAATTCAGGAAGCGAAGCCTGAAAGCTTTAAAGGGGTCGATATTGCATTGTTCAGTGCGGGCGGGAGTATATCAAAAGAACTTGCTCCCGAAGCAGTAAAACACGGTGCAATTGTCGTAGATAACACAAGTGCATTTAGAATGGATCAAGATATTCCTCTTGTTGTTCCAGAAGTTAATGAAGATGACCTGCACAATCATAATGGTATTATTGCAAATCCGAATTGTTCTACCATCCAAATGGTCGTAGCACTAGAACCTATTCGACAAAAATATGGTCTAAAAAAGGTGATTGTTTCTACCTATCAAGCAGTTTCTGGTGCAGGGGCTGTTGCTATTGAAGAGTTACAAAATCAAACAAAAGCTATTATTAATGGTGAGACAATCGAACCTAAGATTTTACCTGTTAAAGGTGACAAGAACCATTATCAGATTGCATTTAATGCAATCCCGCAAATTGATATGTTCACAGAAAATGGCTATACCTATGAAGAAATGAAAATGATCAATGAAACCAAAAAGATTATGCATTTACCAGAGTTGTCTGTTGCCGCAACTTGTGTAAGATTACCTGTTGCAGTGGGTCACTCAGAATCTGTCTACTTTGAAATTGAAGCAGACAATGTCAGTGCCAATGAAATCAAAGATTTATTAAGATCAGCACCAGGTGTTGTTTTACAAGATGACCCAGAGAATCAAGTATATCCAATGCCAGCAAATTGTGTAGGCAGCAATGATGTGTTCGTAGGCCGGATTCGTAACGATTTAGATGAGACTCGTGGGTTCCATATGTGGGTCGTTTCTGATAACTTACTAAAGGGTGCTGCCTGGAATTCAGTTCAAATTGCAGAAAGCTTAATTAAGCTTGGATTAATCAAAGAATAAAAATAATGGTTTGATAATAAAGGCAGGTTTTTATGTCTATGAAAATAATAGTTCAAAAATTTGGCGGGACATCTGTCAGGGATGAAGCAGGCAGAAAACATGCAAAAAAACATATCGAAAAAGCCTTAGCTGATGGATATAAGGTTGTAGTAGTAGTATCTGCTATGGGGAGAAAGGGTGACCCCTATGCAACAGATACACTTCTATCATTAATTGGGGGAAACGACAGCAAGGTTACAAAACGTGAACATGACCTGCTGTTATCCTGCGGCGAAATTATTTCTAGTGTTGTTTTTGCCAATATGCTGAAAGACAATGGCATCAATGCTATGGCTTTGACAGGTGCTCAAGCAGGATTTCGAACAAATAATGATCATGCACAAGCAAAGATTATAGAGATGAAATGTGATCGATTATTAAGAGAGTTAGAACAAACTGATGTGGTTGTGGTTGCTGGATTTCAGGGTGCTGCCAAGAACGGAGACGTCACGACAATTGGACGAGGTGGCAGTGATACTTCCGCAGCGGCCTTAGGGGCCGCACTAAATGCAGAATGGATTGATATTTTTACCGACGTAGAAGGCATTATGACAGCCGACCCTAGAATCGCTGATAATGCTAGGCGTCTATCTGTGGTTACCTATACGGAGCTTTGTAACATGGCTTATCAGGGTGCAAAGGTTATTCATCCAAGAGCCGTTGAAATTGCTATGCAGTCAAAGGTTCCCATTCGAATTCGCTCCACATACTCGGATAATTTAGGTACATTGGTAACTTCTATTTCAAGAGATTCCCGCGGCAGTGATATTAAAGAAAGAACCGTCACAGGGATCGCACATGTTTCCAATGTAACCCAAATTAAAGTTTTTGCAAAAAAAGACCAATACTATTTACAATCAGAAGTTTTTAAAGCAATGGCAAATGAGAAAATTAGTGTGGATTTCATCAATATTTCCCCTAATGGTGTGGTTTACACCGTTACGGATGAAACGACTGAAAGAGCAATAAAAGTCTTAAAAGAAATAGGTCATGAACCTGTTGTAGAGCGTCATTGTGCAAAGGTATCTGTGGTTGGAGCCGGGATTGCAGGAGTACCGGGTGTTACTTCTAAAATTGTAACAGCTCTTTCTGAAAATGGAATTCGGATTCTTCAGTCCGCTGATAGCCACACAACCATCTGGGTACTAGTTAAACAAGACGACTTGAGTAAATCCGTGAATGCATTGCATGATGCCTTTCATCTTGAAGAAGAAACACTTGAAACAAAACTTACGGATATCTAATATAATATAGGAAACGATTATGGCAGTTTGAAAAGGTAATTGCCATTGTCGCACCTGGATATCGTAACCCGAGAGGAGTAGGATAATGGTTCATTTTGGGCGGGTTTCAACAGCCATGGTTACACCTTTTGATAAAAAAGGACATATTGATTTTCAGAAGACCACTCAATTAGTCAATTATCTAATAGAACATGGTACAGATTCCCTTGTTGTAGCAGGTACAACAGGGGAATCGCCAACCCTTTCTAAGGAAGAAAAGCTGGCTTTATTTGATCATGTGGTAAAGGTAGTTAAAAAAAGAATACCAGTTATTGCAGGAACAGGCAGTAATAATACCTATGCATCGGTGGAACTAACAAAAAGAGCAGAACAGCTTGGGGTGGATGGGATTATGGTAGTGGCTCCCTACTATAATAAACCCAATCAAGAAGGCTTATATCAACACTTCAAATCTGTTGCTGAAGCCACCTCTCTGCCTGTCATGGTATATAATATCCCTGGGAGGGCATCAGTCAATATTCACCCTGATACAATTATTAGGCTTTCAAAAATTTCAAATATTGTGGCTGTAAAAGAAGCAAGCGGGGATTTAAATGCAATGACACACATTATTGCGAATACCGATCATGACTTCGAGCTATACAGCGGTGATGACGGGATAACCATTCCTGTTATGGCAATCGGCGGGGTAGGGGTTGTTTCTGTAGCCTCTCATGTAATTGGGAACGAAATGCAAGAGATGGTGAAAGCTTTTTTAGAGGGAGACAATGTAAAAGCGGCAAAGCTGCACCAGCAGCTGCTTCCAATTATGCAGGGACTTTTTGCTGCACCAAGCCCTGCCCCTGTTAAAACGGCACTTCAAGTAAAAGGGCTGGATGTAGGATCAGTTAGACTGCCGCTTGTTCCATTAACGGAACAAGAAAGGTCAGTATTAACTAAATTACTCTTATAATTTTACAAAAATGCCAATCGAAAACATGCGGTTGGCATTTTTTATCGATCTTTTGTAATTCACTTATTTCCTCCAAAGGGTAAAACAACTAAATTTGGTTGTAAAGGTTTTCATATATCAAGTATAATAATCGTAACTGATTTCGATCGGGCAATATTGAAATGTCGAAGACCTTTAGTAAAGGAGAGCTAGACAATCAACATAGGAGGAAACGGAAATTGATAAATAGAAAAAATAGTTCCATTAAGATTATTACGCTTGGTGGTATCGGAGAAATCGGGAAAAACATGTATCTTGTCGAAGTGGACAAGGATATCTATATCATTGATGCCGGGTTAATGTTCCCCGAGGATGAAATGCTTGGCATTGATATCGTGATTCCAGACATCACGTATTTAACAGAAAACAAGGATAGAGTAAAGGCAGTATTCCTCACACATGGTCATGAAGATCATATCGGAGCCCTTTCCTATCTACTCCGTCAAATGGACGTACCTGTATATGGAACTAAACTAACTTTAGCTCTTGCAGCCGCAAAGTTAAAGGAGCAGGAATATACCGGAAGAACGAATTTTATTGAAGTAACATCGGATACGATTGTTCAGTTGGATTCTGTTGAGGTGAGCTTCTTTCGAACAAATCATAGTATTCCAGACTCGGTAGGTGTTTCGATCCATACTTCAGAAGGCAGTATTGTCTATACGGGTGATTTTAAATTTGATCAGGCAGCATCAAAGCTTTACAAGCCTGAAATTGGAAAAATGGCAGCCCTGGGAGAAAAAGGTGTATTATGTTTACTTTCAGATAGCACGGAAGCAGAAAAACCTGGGTACACTACATCTGAGGCAATTGTTGAGCGAGAGCTATCAACTGCATTCTATAATACCCGAGGAAGAATGATTGCAGCATGCTTTGCTTCAGACATTAGCAGAATACAGCATATTTTTAACGCGGCTAGAGATAATGGCCGTAAAGTAGCCGTAGTGGGCAAAAGTCTAGAGAGAATCTATCATATTGCATTAGATTTAGGCTATCTAGAGGTAAGTGAAGACCTAATAATCCCTGTAAATGAGATAAATAACTATGAAGACAGGGAAATTGTTGTATTAATGACGGGAAGTCAAGGAGAGCCAATTGAAGCCCTTCAAAAAATGGCCAAGCAATCTGCAAAGCATGTAAATATCCAGCCTGGTGATACAGTACTTATTGCTGCATCCACACTAAGAGGCAGTGAATTATTGATATCG
Source organism: Neobacillus niacini (assembly GCF_046591715.1). GTDB lineage: Bacteria > Bacillota > Bacilli > Bacillales > Cytobacillaceae > Neobacillus > Neobacillus niacini_L. The sequence continues at coordinate 563,330 of NZ_JAWVNQ010000001.1, forward strand.
AGGACGGTGGATATGCTTTTTAGAGCAGGAGCTAATGTGATCTCCGGAAAAAGAACACTTCATGTCTCCAGCCATGGCAGCCAAGAAGAATTAAAGTTTATGATAAACCTAATGAAACCAAAGTATTTTATTCCGGTACATGGTGAATATAGAATGCTTAAGGCACATCGGAGACTGGCACTTGATTGTGAAGTACCAGATGAGAACATTATTATCCCAGACCGTGGTGACGTGGTAGAATTTAAAGATGGAAAGTTTTCTATCAGCGGTAAAGTTCCGTCAGGAAATGTATTAATTGATGGAATAGGTGTAGGCGATGTTGGAAATATCGTTTTACGAGATCGGAGACTATTGTCTCAAGATGGTATATTAATTGTGGTTGTTACATTAACTAGGCAGGATAAGCGGATTGCGGCTGGTCCTGAAATCATTTCACGTGGTTTTGTTTATGTCCGTGAATCAGAAAAATTAATGGATGAATCCACAAAATTAGTACGTGATATCGTTCAGAAGAATATTTCTAAAGATTCCTTCGAATGGTCAAGCCTAAAACAGGATATAAGAGATGGTCTAAACAGGTATTTGTATGAAAAAACAAAGAGAAGACCGATGATTCTCCCGATTATAATGGAAGTTTAAGAATGTAGAAGCATTGGGTAACCAATGCTCAGGCTGTCGAGAAAATCTCGACAGCCTTTTTAATAACTTTAAACATTGGACCACGTATTTCTAATATTATTGTTGTACAATCCTCAAAACTCCGGATGAAGGACAAATCCTTCTGGCTGCGCTTAGGATTTGTCCTTAAGACCCTGTATGAAGGACAAATCCTCCTAGCAGAGCTTACGATTTGTCCTTAATACCCCGGATGAAGGACAAATCCTCATGTCTGCGCATACGATTTGTCCTTGATACCCCGGATGAAGGACAAATCCTCCTGCCAGCGCATACGATTTGACCTTAATACCCCGGATGAAGGACAAATCCTCCTGCCAAGACAAACGATTTGTCCTCAAATAGCATGTACAACATATAGCGAAAAAATCAGCAGGATAGACTCAGAGAAAAAAATTCCCTTTCACAACAATCTGTGCATTAGTTACCCAATGGTTCATTATTTACATATTCCATCAATCATAGAATGAAATTGTTTCATAGGTCAATACTAACGGTATCATGCGTGAAGGGAGACTTATGATGAATAAGGATATACAAAAAAGTGAATCGGGAAATCAAGAAGGGCAAGAACCTCAAAAAGAGGATAAGCCTTCTTCTTTAATGGAGAAAATACAGCAGCTAGGGCAGACAAATGTACCTCAGCTATCTTCTGACTCAAGAATTCATTGTTTAACAATTATTGGCCAAATTGAGGGTCATTTAGCGCTGCCTCCACAAAATAAAACGACAAAATACGAACATTTGATACCGCAGTTAGTAGCGATTGAGCAAAACCCTAAAATTGAAGGAGTATTGATTATATTGAATACTGTTGGCGGTGATGTGGAGGCTGGGCTGGCTATTTCTGAAATGATGGCTACACTCTCAAAACCAACTGTTTCTATTGTATTAGGCGGCGGACATTCAATAGGGGTGCCTATAGCGGTGTCATGTGATTACTCCTTTATTGCCGAAACAGCAACCATGACCATTCATCCTATTCGTTTAACGGGTCTGGTAATTGGGGTGCCGGCAACCTTCGAATATTTAGATAAAATGCAGGACAGGGTTGTCAATTTCGTAACCAAACACTCAAATATTTCTGAAGAGAAATTTAAGGATCTAATGTTTGCGAAAGGCAATCTAACACGTGACATAGGCACAAATGTCGTTGGCCCCGATGCGGTAGAGTATGGTTTGATTGACGAGGTTGGCGGATTAGGACAGGCGATGAAGAAATTAAATGAACTAATAGATCAATCTAAAGGTACAGCTGAGGGGCTGATCCAATGATTCTTTATACAACGATGCCTCAGGAATTAATCTTTCCAAATGAAACAGAAGCCTTTAGCAGGCAGCAAACTGTAACCTATCAAGGGGTATCATTAATCGTAGAACAATCTGATGCCCAAAATGTCCAGGTTATACGAATATTAAGCAGTGACCCGCAGCATTATTTAGATGAGCGCATATGTCCAGGTGCTAAAATTTCTTGTGCCAGCATTGAAGGATTGTCATCAAACTAATAGAATATTATGGTATAATAAGATACCAAGCTTAAGCAGCCATTAAAGGCTGCTTTCTTCCTTTTGTGGGTAATTTCTTCTAGTATTGCGTTTGAGTAGGCAAAAGGTTGATAATGATGATAGTACTACACTCATATAGACAGGTGATAAGATGGCGAAGAAAAAGAGAAGATCAAAAAAGAGAGATAATCATTTAAAACAAACTGTACAATACGAGCTTACCGCGCTCGCATTATTAGCGCTTGCTATTATATCGATAGCTAAATTGGGTGCGGTTGGGGAAGCAGCCGTTCTATTTTTCCGTTTTTGGATGGGCGAATGGTATATGCTCAGCTTGATTGGCCTTGTTATATTAAGCGTCTATCTTATGTGGAAACGAACTATTCCTTTTATTTTTCATATTAAATTAATTGGAATTTATTTAATCGTTTCATCTATTCTCCTTTTAAGCCATGTAACACTATTTCATTTACTAACAAATGATGGGAACTTTAAGAATCCTAGTGTTATTAGTAACACGTGGGAAATATTTATGATGGAAGTAAAAGGGGAAACTAGCACAATTGACCTTGGTGGAGGAATGATTGGCGCCGTCCTTTTTGCAATGTTTCACTATCTCTTTGCTGAAACTGGCACAAAGATTATTGCTTTTATCTTTATTCTAATAGGATTTATTTTACTTACAGGTAAATCATTCGGAGAATTTATTGCAAAAATAGGAACAGCGATGGTTGAATTTTCTAAGGGACAATGGAGTGCATTCCAATTAGATATGGAAGAATGGAAGCAGAAAAAACAAGAACGGCGGGAAGAAAGACGAGTACAACAGCAGCGAGAACGTGAAAACAGAGCAGCAGCATCCCTCCAGCCTGAAATCAATCACCCAATACAAAATGATCAGGACGAAATGGTGATACCTGAGCCGGTAATCTCAAGCTTTGCTGATCGTGCTTATCCTGATGAAGAACCGCAAAGAGCAAAACGACGGAAAGAAGATACAAAAGGTAAGGAGGCTGAACAGAAGGCAGAAGAGGAAGATAACACACCGCCGATTACCTTTACGGAGGTAGAGAATGTTGCATATGAATTACCACCTTTAAGACTTCTAAAGCTTCCAAAGAAAACAGACCAAAGCGGTGAATATGAATTAATTCATGCAAATGCAGCTAAACTGGAAAGAACCTTTCAAAGTTTCGGGGTGAAAGCACGAGTAACACAAGTACATCTCGGACCGGCTGTCACAAAGTATGAAGTACATCCCGATGTAGGGGTTAAAGTAAGTAAAATAGTCAGCTTGAGTGATGACCTGGCATTAGCACTAGCTGCTAAGGATATACGAATTGAAGCGCCTATTCCTGGAAAGTCAGCAATTGGAATTGAGGTGCCAAATTCAGAGGTAGCAGTTGTATCACTAAGAGAAGTGTTAGAAGCAACCCAAAATAATAAACCAGAGGCAAAGCTGTTAATTGGTCTTGGAAGGGATATTACAGGGGAAGCAGTTCTTGCTGAATTAAATAAAATGCCTCATTTGCTCGTGGCTGGTTCAACCGGAAGCGGAAAAAGTGTTTGTATAAATGGTATTATCACCAGTATTTTGATGAGAGCTAAGCCTCATGAAGTCAAATTAATGATGATTGACCCTAAAATGGTGGAATTAAATGTTTATAATGGAGTCCCCCATCTACTAGCACCAGTGGTAACGGATGCAAAAAAAGCATCACAAGCTTTGAAAAAAGTTGTCAGTGAAATGGAAAGACGATATGAACTATTCTCTCATACTGGAACACGGAATATAGAAGGGTACAATGATCATATCAAGAGGCATAACATCGAGGAAAATGATAAACAGCCGCTTCTGCCATATATCGTCGTCATTGTGGACGAGCTTGCTGATTTAATGATGGTTGCTTCATCTGATGTTGAGGATTCCATTACAAGACTTGCACAAATGGCGCGGGCTGCGGGAATACATCTGATAATCGCTACACAGCGTCCATCGGTGGATGTAATTACGGGAGTAATTAAAGCAAATATCCCTTCTAGAATTGCCTTTGCTGTGTCGAGTGCCACCGATTCAAGAACGATTTTGGATATGGGCGGTGCAGAAAAACTGCTGGGCCGAGGAGATATGTTGTTTTTACCAGTGGGTGCTTCAAAACCTGTTCGTGTACAAGGTGCCTTTTTATCAGACAATGAAGTAGAAGAAACGGTTAATTTTGTTATTGGGCAGCAAAAAGCACAATATCAAGAAGAAATGATACCAGATGATACACCTGAAGCAGTGGGTGAGGTAGATGATGACTTATATTCAGATGCTGTGGATTTAGTTATTGAAATGCAAACAGCTTCTGTTTCCATGTTACAACGTCGTTTTCGTATTGGATATACAAGAGCGGCACGCTTGATTGATGAAATGGAAGCACGAGGGATTGTCGGGGCATATGAAGGCAGTAAACCTAGAGCAGTATTACAATCTAAACAAAATGAAGAAGTAAATTAAAAAAGAGCCTAATGGCTCTTTTTTTTTTCGAAAATATTCCCATCTCATTTAGACAATAATAAATTATAGCAGATTTAAGAGTAAAAAGACCTATCTATTTTTGTTACTTTTCGACAAATTTTGTTTTTTCGACAATTTTTTGAATATCTATTTCCATATGCCTAAAAAAGTGGTATATTATTTTCGATTAGTAGGAATGATTATACATCAGATGTCTGATGTCTTAGGAAAAGCTGGAGGTACCCGCATGTCTATTAAGCTAGATAACCGACATTTATACCTGCAAGTTATTGATCGGTTAAAACAAGATATCGAACAAGGAGTTTACAAAGAAAAAGAAAAGCTTCCTTCCGAATTCGATCTTGCCAAACATCTCGGTGTAAGCAGAGCCACACTTCGAGAGGCACTACGCATACTTGAGGAAGAAAACGTTATCATTCGCCGTCACGGTGTAGGAACGTTTGTTAACTCTAAGCCGCTGTTTATGTCTGGGATTGAACAACTTAATAGTGTTACTGACATGATATTTCAGGCGGGGATGAAACCAGGAACAATTTTTTTAAGTTCATCAACTGTTGGAGCCACTGAAGAAGACATTCGTCGTTTCTCCTGTTCAGCAAATGAGGAAATTGTGATCATGGAGCGAGTAAGAACTGCAAACGGGGAACCTGTTGTGTATTGCATCGACAAGGTACCTGAAAAAATCTTGCCAGAAACTTTTTCCCATGGAGAGGAATCCATTTTTTCCATTTTGGAAGAGGAGGCAAACCGAAAGATTACATACGCGGTTGCTCAAATCGAACCAATTGGTTATCATGAGAAAATTTCTCCCATTTTAGAATGTGAACCAGAAACAGCATTGCTTGTTTTAAAGCAAATGCATTTTGATGAGATGGATGAACCTGTGCTTTTTTCGGTAAACTACTTTAAAGCAGATAAATTTAGCTTTCAGGTCCTAAGAAAAAGATTTTAATTTCTGTAGTAAGGAAGCATATTCATGTCTGCAAAATAGTACATTTCTACTAAATCAAACAAACATAAATAGGGGGTAAATTGCCTTGAAAAAACGTAATTTTGGCTTGGCCATGTCATTGATTCTAGGTGCAGGCACAGTGTTAGGAGCTTGTGGCGGCGCTGACGACAAAGATACTGGCAGTAAGGATAATGGTAAAGATTCAGTTAAAATCGGTATGGTTACCGATGCTGGTACAATTGATGACAAATCCTTTAACCAAGGTACTTGGGAAGGTATTCTTAAAGCTAAAGATGAGCTTGGAATTCAAGAAAAATATCTTAAGCCGGCTGGAACTACAGAGGCAGAGTACCTAAAAGAAATGGGTAATTTATATGATGCAGGCTATAAGTTTATCGTAACACCTGGATTTAAGTTTGAAACTGCTGTATTCCAGGCTCAAGATAAATATAAAGATGCAAAATTTGTTATTCTTGATGGTAATCCGCATTCTGGTGATTTCAAACCAGTTGTTAAAGAAAACACAGTTGCCGTTTTCTTTGCTGAACAAGAATCAGGTTTCTTAGCGGGTGTAGCTTCTGCTCTTGAATTAAAAGAGGGAGAGGCTGGATTCATCGGTGGTATGGAAATTCCAGCTGTTCAAAAGTTTAACTGGGGCTTCCAGCAAGGTGTTAAATACGCTAACGAGAACTTAGGCACAAAACTTAACATTAAAGCTGAAAACGTATTATACCAAGGATCATTTGATAACGTTGCTGCAGGTGGACAAATTGCTGCACAAATGTATGACCGTGGTGTAAATGTAATCTTTACTGCTGCTGGCGGAGTTGGTGTAGGTGCAATCAACGAAGCAAAAACACGTGCAAAAGCAGGAGAAAAAATCTGGATTGTTGGAGTTGACTCTGACCAATACGCAGACGGTATTTATGAAGGTGAAAAATCAATTATCTTAACTTCAGCAATGAAGAAATTAGATAACGTAACATTCGACTTAATTAAGCGTGAGTTAGATGGTGATTTCCCTGGCGGTGAAACATTAACGTTTGATGCTAAAAACGATGGTATCGGTCTTCCAGAAGAAAATCCAAACTTAAGCGATGAAACAACTACTAAAGTAAAAGAAGTATTTGAAAAAATTAAGTCTGGCGATATAAAAGTTGCGGCTGAGCAAGGCAGCTTACTTAAGTAAAAAAAGCATAAAAGAGACGGTTTTACCCGTCTCTTTTATGCCTTTTAGCTTAAAGGTTCTGCCAACTAATCATATTCCTAGAGTAAGGAAATAGTGGTTTAATATATTCCTTTTGAAAACAAATTTCCTTCAGTGATGAAGTGATAGGGGACTCCCTATTTTCGAAAGAAACCCGAGTCTAATAAAAAGGTGAGTGCTACTATGAGTTATGTGGTTGAAATGCTGAATATTAGGAAAGAATTCCCTGGTATTGTGGCAAATGATAATATTACCCTGACATTAAAAAAGGGGGAAATACATGCCCTGTTAGGTGAAAATGGTGCTGGTAAATCAACACTCATGGGTGTATTGTTCGGCATGTATCAACCTGAAAAAGGGATTGTTAAAATCCGGGAGAAGGAAGTAAAAATAACTAGTCCTAATGTTGCCAATCAACTTGGGATTGGAATGGTCCATCAGCATTTTAAATTAGTAGAAAATTTTACAGTTACAGAAAATATAATACTGGGCAGTGAGCCTTTAAAAGGGTTAGTCCTCGATATTGACAAGGCTGCAAAAAGAATTGAAGAACTATCGAAACATTATGGATTAAATGTTGATCCGCATGCAAAGATTGAAGATATTTCCGTTGGTATGCAGCAAAGAGTAGAAATTATGAAGATGCTTTACCGTGAAGCCGAGGTTCTTATTTTTGACGAACCAACTGCAGTTCTAACTCCTCATGAAATTGATGAATTAATGAAAATCATGCGTAACCTTATTAATGAAGGTAAATCCATTATTATTATTACACATAAATTAAAGGAAATTAAAGCGGTTGCAGACCGTTGTACGGTTATTCGACGTGGAAAAGGAATTGGAACGGTTAACGTAAAAGAAACAAGCGAGGCACAGATGGCAGAAATGATGGTTGGCCGTCAAGTTAACTTTAAAGTGGATAAGAAAGCTAGTACACCAGGTGATGTTGTACTTCAAATAGATTCTATTTCTGTGAAAAATAACAGAAAAGTAATGGGACTGAAAAACTTCTCTGTTGAAGTTAAACGAGGAGAAATAGTCGGTATCGCTGGAGTTGAGGGGAATGGTCAATCTGAACTCGTAGAAGCGATAACGGGACTTAGGAAAGTAGAATCAGGAAAAATTTTATTAAAAGGAAAAGAAATAACAAATATTCCAATTCGCCAAAGAATTGAAAGTGGAATTGGTCACATCCCTGAAGACAGACATAGGCGGGGACTTGTTCTCGATTATACACTAGAAAACAACATGGTATTAGAGGTCTACAATAAACGTCCATTTGCGAAGGCTGGATTATTAAATGGGGCTGCTATTAAGAAATATGCTAAAAGTATACTAGAAAACTTTGATGTTCGTTCCGGTGAAGGCGGTGCATCAATTGCTAGGACTCTATCTGGGGGTAACCAGCAAAAGGCAATCATCGGGCGGGAAATGGAATTAGATCCTGATTTGCTTATTGCTGTACAACCTACACGAGGATTGGATGTGGGATCGATTGAATATATCCACAAAAGATTAATCGAGCATCGCGATAAAGGAAAGGCTGTTCTTCTCGTTTCTTTAGAGCTTGATGAAGTATTGCAGCTTTCAGACCGAATTGCCATCGTTAATAATGGAGAGTTAATTGGTACAGTTAATGCTTCTGAAACGAATGAAAATGAGGTAGGACTGATGATGGCCGGAGTGAGTAAGGAGAGAAGCGTATGAGAAACACCATTGTTTCATTAATATCAATTATTCTAGGATTAATCGCCGGAGGCTTACTGATGCTCTTTATTGGGGCAAGTCCGGTTGAAGGTTACACGTATTTATTCCAAGGTGCATTAAAAAATATATCACGTATTGGTGATACTCTTGCAACGGCAACACCACTAATTTTTACTGGTCTAGCGGTGGCGTTTGCCTTCCGTACAGGTTTATTTAATATTGGTGCTGCTGGTCAAATGTTAATAGGCGGCCTTCTTGCTACTGCTGTTGGTTTAACGTTTGATCTTTCAAGACCGATATTAATTCTTGTAATGTTACTAGCTGGAATTTTAGGCGGAGCATTATGGGCATTTATTCCAGGATATTTTAAAGCAAGATTTAATGTACATGAAGTTGTATCAACGATCATGATGAACTGGATTGCTTATTGGACAGTTTATTATGTGGTTCCTGCGTATTTTAAAGGCGGGACCGAAACAGAATCAAAACTAATCTCAGAAACAGCTTCCTTAAAAACTCCTGTGCTGTCTGAAATGTTTCAAGGGTCTTATATAAACTTGGGAATTTTCTTTGCGATAATTGCTGTAATTGTGATTGCATTTATTATTAATAAAACAACTTTAGGATTTGAATTAAAAGCTGTAGGATTCAATCGACATGCAGCAGAATATGCAGGTATGAAAGTTAATCGCAATATTATCTTATCCATGTTAATATCAGGTGCTCTTGCGGGTCTGGGTGGTGTAGCATTATACACTGGTAATGCTTCTAGTATCCAAATTGGAATTTTACCAACACAGGGCTATGATGGAATTGCCGTAGCATTACTTGGAGCAAACTCTCCCGTTGGAGTATTCTTTGCAGCACTCCTATTTGGAATTCTTTATTCCGGGACAGGCTTTATGAACGCGATGATCGAGATCCCGCCGGAACTTGCAAATACAATCATTGCCATTATTATTTACTTTGCTGCTACTAGCGTTCTGATTCACCGTGTATTAAATAAATTCCGTAAGACTCGTTCAAATGCAAATGATGTAAATGGACCTGTTGGCAAGAAGGGAGATGCATAATATGTGGGCAATAATTGAACAAATATTCCCTTACGCAATTGTTTTTACAATTCCACTTCTTATTACAGCTTTAGGTGGTCTATTTAGTGAACGAAGCGGTATTGTAAATATCGGTTTGGAAGGTTTAATGATTTCAGGAGCATTTGCGAGTGCAATAACTGTTAACTCTCTGCAAGATAGTATGTCTGGATCAGCGGTATTATGGGTTGGGTTATTAGTAGCGGTGGTAGTAGGTGTTTTGTTTTCTCTATTACATGCATTTGCCAGCATTAACTTAAGTGCTGACCAAGTTATCAGTGGTACAGCGATAAACATGATTGCAATGGCTTTGACGGTTTTCTTAGCTAGAAATATAACTGGCAGCGGTAATATTCGTATTACCAGTGGTTTTACACCTTTTGATGTCCCGATTTTATCTCAAATTCCGATTATTGGGGATTTATTGTTTACCAAAACGTATGCAACCACTTGGTTTATTTTATTAGTACTGCTCGTTAGTGCGTTTATTCTTAATAAAACAAAATTTGGCTTGCGTTTAAAGTCTTGTGGTGAGTTTCCTCAGGCTGCTCAAGCAGCAGGGATAAATGTAGTAAGAATCCGTTATATCGGCGTTATGCTTTCTGGTGCTTTAGCAGGACTAGGCGGAGGAATCATTATTTTAACCTATGCAGGTGAATTTACAGGTTCTGTTTCCGGTCTAGGATTCTTAGCACTTGCTTCCTTAATTTTTGGTCAATGGAGACCGCTTGGAATCTTAGGAGCAACATTGTTCTTCGGATTTGCGAGTACGGTTGCTAACGTATCACAAGTAATTCCTGAATTGGCAGTTATTCCGCCAATTATTTTGAAAATTTTTCCATATGTTGTAACATTAATTGCTTTAGTTATCTTTTCTAAATCTTCACAAGCACCTAAAGCAGCTGGAGAACCATTTGATCCAGGTAAACGTTAAAATATTTTTTGGAAACAGGCTGGCTAATGAGTCAGCCTGTTTTGTTATGTAAAAGTATTAATATGAAGAGTATATAGCTTGTAAAAAACAAGCCTGGCAAATTATAGTAAGAATAAGGGTTTATTACAATGGAAATGATGTAAAATAACCGGATGAATGCTTACATATATAATAAGAAGGATTTGAAAACTTAAGGAGGTCTTCAAATGGATTCAACTGCTGAAAAAATTACTGCTATGCAGGGGTACAAACTCCATGTCATTGAAACAGATAAATATAAGACGAATACTTTTGTTTGGAAAATGAAAGCTCCATTGACAAAAGAAGATGTAACAAAAAGAGCATTGCTTCCTCAGGTTTTACAAAGCAGCTCCGCGAAATATCCATCCACAACTGCATTACGTTCATATTTAGATGAATTATATGGTGCCACGCTTTTTATTGATTTAGCAAAAAAAGGTGAATATCATATCATCAGTTTCACTCTTGAAATTGCGAATGAGAAATTCTTAAGTGATCCTGACCCATTATTGAAAAAAGGTTTTGAACTTCTATCAGAAGTTTTAACCAAGCCTAATGTTTTAGGTACTGCATTTGATCCTGATACGGTAAACAAAGAAAAGCGGTCTTTAAAGCAGCGTATTCAATCAGTGTATGATGATAAAATGCGTTATTCAAATGTCCGTCTTCTTCAAGAAATGTGTAAAGGGGAACCATATGCCCTTCAAGTGAATGGAGAGGCAGAGGATGTAGAAGGTATTAATCCTGAAAATCTATATGAATATTTTAAAAAGGCATTTTCTGAGGACGAAATGGATCTATATGTAATTGGAGATGTTAAAGAAGAAGAGGTGAAAGCCCTTGCCAATGACCTGCTTAAATTTGATAATCGTACTCCAAAAACTCTAGAATCAAAAGAGATTCAGAAAAAGGAGCAAGTTAAAGAAATAAAAGAAGAGCAGGATGTTAAACAAGGGAAATTAAATATTGGATATCGCACAAATATTGTCTATGGTGATTCCGATTATTTTGCTCTTCAATTGTTTAATGGAATCTTTGGAGGCTTTTCACACTCAAAGTTATTTATCAATGTACGTGAAAAGGCCAGTTTAGCATATTATGTTTCCAGCAGACTTGAAAGCCATAAAGGGTTAATGATGGTTATGTCTGGAATTGATTTAAAGAATTATGATCAGGCAGTAGGAATTATCCGCGATCAATTAGATGCCATGAAAAAAGGTGACTTTACTGACCAAGAATTAGTTCAAACGAAAGCAGTTATTCGGAATCAGATTCTTGAAACCATTGATACTTCAAGAGGATTAACAGAAATCCTTTACCATAACGTTGTCGCAGGTAAGGAAATTAAACTTGATCAGTGGATTACAGATATGGAGAAAACCACTAAGGAAGAAATTATTGCAGTTGCAAATAAAATTGAACTTGATACGATTTATTTCTTAACTGGAACGGAGGCGGTAAAATAATGGAAAAAATTAATTTTGACCAGCTTCAAGAAGAACTTTATCATGAACAGTTACCCAATGGTTTAAATGTATATATTTTACCTAAAAAAGGGTTTAATAAAACCTTTGCTACTTTTACCACGAAGTATGGGTCTATTGACAATAACTTCGTACCATTGGGAAAAGATGAATATGTAAAGGTACCGGATGGGATTGCCCATTTTCTTGAGCATAAACTTTTTGAAAAAGAAGATGGAGATGTATTTCAACAATTCAGCAAGCAGGGTGCTTCAGCTAATGCTTTCACCTCCTTTACACGTACTGCATATTTATTTTCCAGTACATCTGATGTTGAAAAAAACCTTGAGACATTAGTTGATTTTGTTCAAGATCCATACTTTTCAGAAAAAACGGTTGAAAAGGAAAAAGGGATTATCGGTCAGGAAATTACCATGTATGATGATAATCCAGACTGGCGGCTATATTTTGGCTTGATCCAAAACTTGTATCAAAATCATCCTGTAAAAATAGATATTGCTGGGACGATTGAATCCATCTCCCATATTACAAAGGATCTTCTGTATGAATGCTACAATACCTTCTATCACCCGAGTAATATGCTATTATTTATTGTTGGACCAGTTGATCCGGATAAATTTATGGGGCAGGTCAGAGAAAACCAAGCAAAAAAAGTTTACAAAGCCATGCCTGAGATTAAACGGAAATTTGAAGATGAACCCGTTCACACAGCAGAAACAAAACAGGTTCTTGAAATGAACGTGCAAACATCTAAATGCTTAATTGGGATGAAGGCACTTCATGTGGACCAAAAGGGTGCTGAGTTATTAAAGAATGAATTAACCATGAATGTATTGTTGGATTTGTTATTTGGAAAAAGCTCGGAAAATTACAACCAACTTTATAATGAAGGGTTGATTGATGAAACCTTTTCATATGACTATACACAGGAACAGGGATTTGGCTTTGCGATGATTGGCGGAGATACAGAAAATCCAGATAAACTTACTGAACAACTTAAAAATATGCTTTTCCATGCGAAAACTGCTGCTTCATTTACCGAAGAGCAATTGGAAAGAGCGAAAAAGAAGAAAATTGGGTCATTTCTGCGGGCAGTTAATTCTCCAGAGTATATTGCCAATCAGTTTACACGATATGCTTTTAATGACATGAATTTATTTGATGTCGTCCCTACTTTAGAGAAAATCACTTTAGATGATGTGAAGAAATTAGCTTCCGAAGTGATTTCGGAAGACCGTTTTTCAGTATGTCAGGTCATTCCTAAAAAATAAAGAGAAAGCGTCGCTAATCCGGCGCTTTTCTTTTCGATTAAAATTAGTTTTAGTTTATATAGAAAGAGTGAAATTTCGTGGAAAAATATGCATTAATTACGGGAGCAAGCGGCGGGATCGGACAAGCGGCAGCATTAAAACTGGCATCTCTAGGCTATCATTTATACTTACATTTTAATCAAAATAAAGCATCTATCCAAGGATTATTAGCACAACTTGAATCCTATGGAGGTGAATACATACCGATTCAAGCAAATCTAGAAGAGCCTGAGGGATATAAAAAGATTTGTTCTCAAATTTTCTCCCTAGACGCCATTATACATTGCAGCGGCAATAGCCATTATGGTCTCCTCGTTGACATGAAACAAGAAGAGGTAGAATCTATAATGAGAATTCATGTGATGAATCCCATCATGATAACAAAGGAACTGCTGCCAAAACTAATTAAAAAACGGTCAGGAAGTATAATCCTTATCTCGTCTATCTGGGGACAGACGGGTGCTTCTTGTGAAGTAGCTTACTCGGCAGCAAAAGGGGCCCAAATTTCATTTGTTAAGGCTTTAAGCAAAGAGGTTGCATTAAACGGGGTGCGTGTGAATGCCATAGCGCCTGGAGCAGTGGAAACCGCGATGATGGGTAAGTTCACCGAAGAAGATATTCAATTACTTCAATACGATATCCCAATGGGCAGGCTTGGCATACCGGAGGAGATTGCAAATGGTGTGAAGTTCTTACTATCAGATGAATCATCCTATATCACAGGACAAGTTCTGTCGATAAATGGCGGATGGTATACATAAATTATACATTTTTTCCGTGAATAAATCCCCTCACTCTAAAGCAAAATAACAATGTACAACTATAAAGGAGGGTTTAATATGTCTGTTTTAGATAACTGGAAACAATGGGAAGACTTTCTTGCTGACCGACTTCACCAAGCACAAAATGAAGGAATGAGCGAGGGGGCAATTAGTGCACTTGCCTTACAAATCGGTGATTATTTAGCAGATCAGGTAGAACCGAAAAATGAACAAGAAAGAATTCTCGCTGACTTATGGTCTGTTGCAGATAAAGAAGAGCAGCAAGCAATCGCCAACATTATGGTGAAATTAGTCCAAAATAATGGAACTCGTTAGGAAGAGAGGTTTAACCTCTCTTTTTTTTTGCGTATTTGAAGCAAAATATATTAAATAAGCATTGAGCTTGTTTTTGCTTTCATCTTCAATCAAAATCATATATTATTATGGATAGATAAGGAATTGAAAAATTTGTCGTTTAGTTTAGGAGGTTTTTTATGGAGAAGAAAGAGTGGTATTTAGAATATGAGATTCAAAAAAACCGTCCTGGATTACTGGGCGACATCTCATCTTTACTCGGAATGCTGTCAATTAATATTGTAACGATTAATGGAGTCGATGAAGGACGGCGCGGCTTATTAATCTTAGCAAAAGATGATAATCAAATTAAACGGTTAGAGTCAATTTTAAATACAATGGACACAATAAAAGTAATTAAGATTAGAGAACCAAAGCTTCGTGATCGGCTGGCAGTCAGACATGGACGGTACATACAACGTGATGCGGATGATAAGAAAACATTTAGATTTGTTCGAGATGAGCTTGGTTTATTAGTTGACTTTATGGCAGAATTATTTAAGCAGGAAGGACACAAACTAATAGGTATTCGCGGGATGCCGAGAGTGGGCAAAACAGAGTCCGTGGTTGCAGCAAGTGTCTGTGCCAATAAAAGATGGCTGTTCGTTTCTTCCACACTGCTTAAACAAACCATACGTAACCAATTGATACAAGACGAATACAACGCTGATAATTTGTTCATTCTAGATGGAATTGTATCAACCAAACGTGCAAGTGAACGACATTGGCAGCTTGTGCGAGAAATCATGCGTTTACCAGCGGTTAAAGTGGTCGAACATCCTGATATCTTTGTGCAAAACTCTGAGTATACGCTTGATGATTTTGATTACATTATCGAGTTACGAAACGGGGCTGACGAAGAAATTACATATGATATTGTCGATCAAAATAACTTATTCTCAGGCTCCGATTTTGGAGATTTTGGATTTTAATAATTGGAAGGTGTTAACAGGTGACTGAATTAGGTAATCGACTAAAAGAAGAGCGATTAGCCAAAGGATTAAGTTTAGAGGATTTACAGTCTCTCACTAAAATTCAAAAGCGGTATTTAATAGGTATTGAAGAAGGTAATTATTCCAGCATGCCAGGGAATTTTTATGTTCGAGCTTTTGTAAAGCAATATGCTGAAGCTCTTCAGCTAAATCCGGATGAAATCTTTGAGACGTATAAGAATGAAATACCTGCAACTCACAATGATGATTTACCAGAACAACTGTCTAGAGTAAAAACACGCAGGACGGTTTCAGATGGTTCATCGAAAATATTTGATATTATCCCAAAGGTATTAATCGGAGTCTTTATTGTCGGTGCTGCAGGGGTTCTGTATTATTTCATTGTGAATAACGTGGGTGACAAGGCAAATGATTTAATTAATAAAGAAAATGAACCTGTAAAGTTTGTCCGTTCTGATAATCTAGAAAAAGCAGATGAGGCCGAAAAAGACAAGCCGAAGGAAAATGAAAAAGAGAAAGAAAATGATGAAGAAAAGACGGTTGAGGAAACTCCTGTTGTAGAAGCGCCTAAACAAGAATTAACTGCCGTGCAAAACAGCGGAAAAAACTCTGTCTATGATTTGAAAAATGCAGAAAAATTTGTGGTGAAACTGGTCTCAATAGGGGAAACATGGGTGAGTGTTACAAATGGCAATGGTCAAACTAAGTTTCAAGGGATGTTAACAACCAATGGTACACAAAGTACGGAAGTAGATTTAACTGGGGAGACCAAAGCAACAATTGTTGTTGGGCGAACGCTTGATACTGAAATTTACGTAAATGACCAGAAGCTAGAGTATGCAATTGCACCTGCTGATGTGGTTCGTCAGAACATTACGATTCAATATGTTCCGAAGAACGAATAGTCATCTAGTGATGACTATTTTTCGTTCTAATATTATTTGGAGGCAAAACAATGAATGTACCAAATCAAATAACAATATCAAGGATACTATTAATACCTATATTCTTGATTATTATGCTTGCCCCCTTTGAATGGGGAAATATGCATCTGCTGGGAGCTGACCTTCCTGTAACCCATTTTGTGGGAGCATTAATTTTTATTTTTGCTTCTTCTACAGATTGGGTAGACGGCTACTATGCCCGAAAATATAATCTTGTTACAAATATGGGAAAATTCCTTGACCCGCTTGCTGATAAATTACTAGTCTCTGCTGCGCTGGTTGTCCTTGTTGATCTTGGATATGCAGCATCATGGATTGTCATTGTAATCATAAGCAGAGAATTTGCTGTCACAGGTCTTCGTTTATTACTCGTTGAGGGTGGAGAAGTGGTAGCGGCCAATAACCTGGGGAAAATCAAAACCTGGGCACAAATAATCGCAATTTCAGCACTCTTATTACATAACATTATTTTTGAAATGATTGGATTTCCATTTGATGACGTTGCATTATGGGTTGCATTAATTTTTACTGTCTGGTCTGGATGGGATTATTTTTCTAAGAATATGCATGTTTTCAAAAATTCTAAATAGAACTTAGGTGTCAGATGATGAATGCAGAAATTATTGCTGTTGGTTCTGAATTACTGCTGGGTCAAATTGTTAATAGTAATGCACGTTTTCTATCACAGCAGCTTGCTGTTTTAGGCATCAATGTTTTTTATCATACAGTTGTTGGTGATAATCCCGACCGATTAAGGTCAGCTATAGAGATTGCGGAAAAACGCTCAAATTTAATTATTTTTACTGGCGGACTTGGTCCGACGAAAGATGATTTAACAAAGGAAACGATTGCCCGCCATTTAGGGAAAGAGCTCGTAATGGACATAGCTGCATTAGAATCTATTGAACTCTTTTTTAAAAAGACAAACAGGGTAATGACAGAAAATAATAAGAAGCAGGCTCTTGTTCTGGAAGGTTCAACTATTCTTCAAAACAATCATGGGATGGCTCCGGGTATGATGGTCGAGAATGGTAATTGTATCTATATGCTATTACCTGGGCCCCCGAAAGAAATGGAGCCTATGTTTTTACAATTTGGCAGGGCTGCTCTATCAAATCAAGTAAAGACGAATGATAAAATTGTATCTAGAGTTTTAAGGTTCTTTGGAATCGGAGAGGCTTCGTTAGAAACTGAAATCATGGATTTAATAGAACAACAAACCAATCCAACGATTGCCCCGCTTGCAGCTGACGGAGAATGTACCTTAAGGCTAACGGCAAAGCACCAAGATATACAAACCGCAGAGTCGATGCTTGATGAAACTGAGAGTAAAATTAGAGCTCGTGCAGGGGAGTTTTTATATGGCTATGATAATACTTCTTTAGTTGCTGAATTAATGAAGCTTTTAAAAGAAAAAAACGTCAAAATTTCCGCTGCAGAGAGCCTGACTGGAGGATTGTTCCAACAGGAATTAACTAGTTTTCCTGGTGTTAGCTCAGTTTTCAAAGGCGGTGTGGTTTGTTACACCAATGAGGTTAAAGAGAAAGTCTTAGGCGTTAAAAAGGAAACAATTGAAAATTATGGTGTGGTAAGTCAAGAGTGTGCGAAAGAGCTGGCTGAAAATGTTGCGGCTCTAGTATCTGCTGATATAGGGATTAGTTTTACCGGTGTTGCCGGCCCAGATGAACTGGAGGGCAAGCCGGTTGGGACCGTATATATTGGTATTTCGATAAAAGGGAAGCAAACGGTAGTTGAAAAGCTTGAGCTTGGCGGTTCAAGAGAAGCAAACCGGACCCGATCAGTAAAATATGGCTGCTACTATTTAATAAAGCATTTGCAAGAATCACAGAAAGCTAACTAGAGCTCTCTGTGATTTTTTTGTCTTACTCGGGAGATACTCTCGGATAAGCAGGTTTACTCTCGCATAGCAGGAAACACTCTCGGATAATGAGAGTTTACTCTCGCATAGCGGAAAATACTCTCGGATAAGCAAAGCTTACTCTCGCATAGCGAGAAATACTCTCGGATAAGCAAGGTTAACTCTCGCATAGCGGGATATACTCTTGGATAAGCAAGGTTTACTCTCGCATAGTGGGAAACACTCTCGGATAAGCAAGGTTTACTCTCGCATAGCGGGAAACACTCTCGGATAAGCAAGGCCTTACTCTCGCATAGCGGGAAACACTCTCGGATAAGCAAGGTTTACTCTCGCATAGTGGGAAACACTCTCGGATAAGGAGAGTTTACTCTCGCATAGCGGAAAATACTCTCGGATAAGCAAAGCTTACTCTCGCATAGCGAGAAATACTCTCGGATAAGTAGTGTTTACTCTTGCATAGCGGAAAATACTCTCGGATAAGCAAGGCATACTCTCGCATAGCGGGAAACACTCTCGGATAAGCAAGGTTTACTCTCGCATAGTGGGAAACACTCTCGGATAAGGAGAGTTTACTCTCGCATAGCGGAAAATACTCTATGATAAGCAAAGTTACTCTCACAAACTTTGGGAAAGTCTGAAAATAGATAAAAAATGTAAATTTAGAGTTAAATAACTGTTGAAGTTGTGAAAATCCCTGGGGAATTACCTATTTTTACATGAGTATTAGATCCAAAAAAGTCGAATGAATGTTCGATTTTTTGCTGTACAAAAGTCTAAAAAGAGGTTATATTATTAATAGGATTTAAATTATAGATTTTGGCTATTAACTTTTTAGGTTTATATATAAAGGAGGAACTAGTAGTGACTGATCGTAAAGCGGCCTTAGAAATGGCGCTAAAACAGATTGAAAAGCAATTCGGAAAAGGTTCCATTATGAAAATGGGAGAGAAAACAGATACACGGATTTTAACAAGTCCTAGCGGATCACTAGCAATAGATTCAGCACTTGGAGTTGGCGGATATCCTAGAGGAAGAATTATCGAAATTTACGGTCCAGAAAGCTCTGGTAAAACAACTGTTGCCTTGCATGCAATCGCAGAAGTACAAGCTGCAGGTGGACAAGCTGCGTTTATTGACGCTGAGCATGCTCTGGATCCAGCATATGCACAAAAACTAGGTGTAAACATTGATGAGCTATTGTTATCCCAGCCAGACACTGGGGAACAAGCGCTAGAAATCGCAGAGGCACTTGTACGAAGCGGTGCAATTGATATTCTAGTAGTCGATTCCGTTGCAGCATTAGTTCCAAAAGCAGAAATTGAAGGAGAAATGGGAGATTCCCATATGGGCCTTCAAGCCCGCTTGATGTCTCAGGCACTCCGTAAACTTTCTGGTGTCATTAACAAATCAAAAACAATTGCAATCTTTATTAACCAGGTTCGTGAAAAAATTGGAGTTATGTTCGGGAACCCTGAAACAACTCCTGGTGGCCGTGCATTAAAATTCTACTCTACGATTCGTGTTGAGGTACGTCGTGGAGAAGCGTTAAAGCAAGGTACTGACGTAGTTGGAAACAAAACAAAGATTAAAGTTGTTAAGAATAAAGTTGCTCCTCCATTCCGTACAGCTGAAGTAGATATTATGTATGGTGAAGGAATTTCTAAAGAGGGCGAAATCATTGATATTGGCTCTGAATTAGACATCGTTCAAAAGAGCGGTTCTTGGTATTCATATAATGAAGAAAGAATCGGTCAAGGCCGTGAAAATGCAAAGACTTTCTTAAGGGAAAATCCAAGCGTTCGTCTTGAAATTCAACAAAAAATTCGTGCGCATTATGGCTTAGATGGTGAAAAGATTGTCACTGAAGCCGATGATGATGAGCAGTTTGAATTAATAGACTAACAAAAAAGCAAAACCTATTCAGGTTTTGCTTTTTTTAATAAATTGTATATTTAATAATATATTTGTATAATTATTCATTTGATAGCATTCTAACTATTGTTAAACTATGAACAAAGTCTAAATATTTCAAAAATGCTGTCAGGAGTTACCCTTGACAATGAATATACACACATTTACAATTAACATGTATATTTTACATTTTTGTTAATATTACAATGAAAAGCCTGGTGCTTGCTGTATGTTGAACCTAACCAATGTACATGCCGACACTTAAAAAAGTGTAACAAAAAGTTCATAGCAAGAGGAGGTGTAACGATGGAACCAATTACTATCATCTCCATTTTGCTTGGCATTATCGTCGGTGCCGTTGTTGGCTATTTTGTTCGTAAATCCATTGCTGAGGCAAAAATAGCAGGTGCAAAGAATGCTGCAGAGCAGATTCTTGAAGATGCAAAGCGTGACGCTGATTCATTGAAGAAAGAAGCTTTGCTTGAGGCAAAGGATGAAATTCACAAGCTTCGTACAGAAGCCGAACGTGAGGTTCGTGAACGAAGAAATGAACTGCAAAAACAAGAAAACCGTTTACTGCAAAGAGAAGAGAATTTAGATCGAAAGGATGAATCGTTAAATAAACGAGAAATTCTATTAGAAAAGAAGGATGATTCTCTAAACCAAAGACAACAGCATATTGAACAAATGGAAAGCAAAGTGGACGAGCTGGTACGAACACAACAAACTGAACTTGAACGTATTTCGAGTTTGACTCGTGAGGAAGCTAAATCCATCATTATCGATAAAATGGAGCAGGAATTAACCTATGACACTGCGATAATGATTAAGGAAAGTGAAAACCGCGCGAAAGAGGAAGCAGACAAAAAAGCGAAGGAAATTCTATCGCTAGCGATCCAGCGTTGCGCTGCTGACCATGTTGCGGAAACGACTGTATCTGTAGTCAACCTTCCGAATGATGAAATGAAAGGTCGTATAATTGGCCGTGAAGGAAGAAATATCCGTACGCTAGAAACGCTTACGGGAATTGATTTGATTATCGATGATACTCCAGAAGCTGTAATTCTATCAGGATTCGATCCTATTCGCCGTGAAACGGCTCGATTGGCTCTTGAAAAGTTAGTTCAAGACGGCCGTATCCATCCTGCACGGATTGAGGAAATGGTTGAAAAGTCACGCCGCGAAGTGGATGAATATATCCGTGAAGTGGGCGAACAAACGACCTTTGAAGTCGGTGTGCATGGATTACATCCGGATCTTATTAAAATCCTTGGACGTTTAAAATTCCGTACAAGTTACGGACAAAATGTTCTTAAGCACTCCATGGAGGTTGCACAGCTTTCAGGCCTATTGGCAGCAGAACTTGGTGAAGATGAAATTCTGGCACGTCGTGCAGGACTCCTACACGATATCGGCAAAGCAATTGACCATGAA
The DNA here is from genome assembly GCF_046591715.1 of Neobacillus niacini. Classification (GTDB taxonomy): domain Bacteria; phylum Bacillota; class Bacilli; order Bacillales; family Cytobacillaceae; genus Neobacillus; species Neobacillus niacini_L. The sequence goes on from NZ_JAWVNQ010000001.1 coordinate 584,976, forward strand.
GTGGAAGGAAGCCACGTTGAAATTGGAGTGGAGCTTGCAACTAAGTACAAGGAACACCCAGTTGTTATCAACAGTATAGCTTCTCACCATGGTGATACCGAGCCAACATCAACCATTGCTGTTCTAGTGGCTGCTGCTGATGCATTATCAGCCGCAAGACCGGGAGCACGTAGTGAAACGCTTGAGAACTACATCCGCCGTTTAGAAAAGCTGGAGGAAATTTCTGAGTCCTATGATGGTGTTGAGAAATCCTTCGCGATTCAAGCTGGCCGTGAGGTGCGGATTATTGTAAGACCTGATGCAGTAGATGACCTAGCTGCACATCGTTTGGCTCGAGATATTCGAAAACGAATCGAAGAAGAGCTTGATTATCCAGGACATATTAAAGTGACAGTCATCCGTGAAACACGGGCTGTGGAATACGCAAAATAAAGCGGTGCTTATGCACTGCTTTATTTTTTGTGGGTTTGTATAAAGAAGGTTGATTTGCTCTTTAGTAGTCAGCCAAGTAATAAGCGGAGACTTTCCGGCTAAATACAAAATTGAACTTGTTTCGGGGTGAATAAGGGGAGGATTTCCGGTTATTCAAAGCAAAATCCCTCATTTTCACGTTTTTTGAATCAATAGACGGAATCTCTCCGTCTATTTCAGCTTTTTTAAATCAAAATTTCAAAATAGGCGGAATTTTTCCGTCTATTGAATCTTCTTAATATAAAAATAACCTTTAACACCGCCTTTATGTAATGTAACGGGTAATGAGCGGTTAAATAAAACAAAAGTGTGATACAATTTATAGTAAATAAATGCATCACGAAAGGAATACATATGAACTTATTATTTATTGGAGATGTTGTTGGCTCACCAGGCAGAGATATGGTGAAAGAATATGTACCAAAAATTAAAGAAAAATACAGACCCAACTTTACAATCATTAATGGTGAAAATGCTGCAGGAGGAAGAGGGATAACTGAAAAGATCTACCGGGAGTTTTTGGGTTCTGGTGCGCAGGCTGTAACCCTGGGTAACCACGCATGGGATAACAAGGAGATTTTTGAATTTATTGAATCGGCAAAGAATATGGTACGGCCAGCAAATTTTCCTGAAGGCACCCCAGGTGATGGATTGAAATTTTTTAAAGTAAATGACTTAGAAGTTGCTGTTATTAATTTACAAGGGCGTACTTTTATGCCGCCTTTAGATTGTCCTTTTAAGAAAGCGGATGAATTAGTGGAAATGGCACATGAGAGAACACCTTTTATCTTTGTGGATTTTCATGCAGAAGCAACAAGTGAAAAACAAGCAATGGGCTGGTACTTAGATGGAAGGGTTTCGGCTGTAGTCGGTACACATACACACGTTCAAACGGCCGATAACCGAATTCTGCCTGGAGGCACAGGCTATTTAACAGATGTAGGGATGACAGGCCCTTATGACGGAATTCTTGGCATGGAAAGGGAAGCAGTCATTACAAAATTCCTTACAAGCCTGCCTGTACGATTTGAAGTTCCGAAAACGGGCAGAACCCAGCTTAGTGGAGTCTACATGGAACTAGACCGGAAAACTGGCAAGTGTAAAAAGATGGAAAGAATTCTAATAAGTGAGGATAATCCTTGGTATTCTTAACCTTCCAATTGTGGAAGGTTTATTTCTTTTTTAGCAATAAATAAGCACTTTTTTTGTCCAAGCCGGAATATGTCTTTTGCAGAATGAATATAGTAGCAGTGGAAACTTATATACCTGATTTGCTCATGAAACTGCTCATGCCAGGATCGGGATTATACAAGGGGGAGCTAGGAATGGAAATATTAAAAGTTTCAGCAAAATCTAATCCTAATTCTGTAGCTGGTGCACTTGCTGGAGTTCTGCGTGAAAGAGGTGCAGCAGAAATACAGGCGATTGGTGCAGGTGCATTGAATCAAGCTGTTAAGGCAGTAGCGATTGCAAGAGGATTTGTAGCACCTAGCGGAGTTGATTTGATTTGCATCCCTGCGTTCACTGATATTCAGATAGATGGTGAAGAACGCACGGCAATAAAGCTTATTGTTGAACCAAGATGAAAGAGATAGAATTAATGATGTGAGACAAGATGAATAATACAAACATTTACCTGCTTAGTTTATAAGCAGGTTTTTTTATATACAAATTAATATAATAATGTTATTCTAGTATAAATGAAAACGTTTTCCACGATAAAGCGATAAAGTATAATATTTTATTAGATTTATTAAAAAATCGCATAACAGCAGGCTTTTACAGCATTTTTAAACTGAGATATGCATTTTAACAAAAAGTCAATTTTTTAAATATAAAAAAATATTCATATTTTAGACAATATTTCGTGTGAAAGGGTTGCAATTTTTGGTTTAGAGGTCTAGAATTGTAAGCGTTTAGTACATCTCTAGTTTCAATTGATTTTGTCTTTAAAGCATTAAAGAGCTAAAATCTAGTGAATTACTCGGAATTGTGCTACACTATTTATGAGTTATAAAATATATTTTTTACATATCCAAAGGGGTGTAAGTCATGATCAATCAACTTTCGTGGAAAGTTGGCGGACAACAAGGGGAAGGTATTGAAAGTACAGGGGAAATATTTGCTATTGCATTGAATCGCCTCGGTTATTACTTGTATGGTTATCGTCACTTTTCATCTCGTATTAAAGGCGGTCATACAAATAACAAAATCAGAGTAAGTACGACAGAAGTTCGTTCAATCTCTGATGATCTTGATGTTCTTGTCGCTTTTGACCAAGAAACGATCGATTTAAACTACAAAGAGCTTCATGCGAAAGGTATTATTCTTGCGGATGCGAAATTTACGCCGAAGAAACCAGAAGATACACAAGCATCATTGTATGCGGTTCCATTCACAGAAATCGCTACTGAATTAGGAACATCCCTAATGAAAAACATGGTAGCTATTGGTGCAACATCTGCTGTCTTGAATCTTGATATTCATGTTTTTGAAGAAGTAGTTCAAGAGATTTTCGGTAAAAAAGGTGCTCAAGTAGTTGCGAAGAACATGGACGCCATTAAAGCTGGATTTGATTATATGAAAAAACAGCTTGTGGATGGCATTGAAATAATGGAACTTGAAAAGGCTGACGGCAAGAAGCGTATGTTCATGATTGGAAATGACGCTATTGCATTAGGAGCTGTAGCCGCTGGATGTCGTTTCATGGCTGCATACCCAATAACACCAGCTTCTGAAATAATGGAATATTTAATTAAAAAGCTTCCGGCTCTTGGCGGAACAGTTATTCAAACAGAAGATGAAATTGCTGCATGTACAATGGCTATTGGTGCTAACTATGCTGGTGTCCGTACGATTACAGCATCTGCTGGTCCTGGACTATCATTGAAAATGGAAGCAATTGGTCTTTCAGGTATTACTGAAACTCCGCTTGTTGTGGTTGATACTCAGCGTGGCGGTCCATCTACAGGATTACCAACGAAGCAAGAACAGTCAGATTTAATGGCCATGATCTATGGTACACATGGAGAAATTCCAAAAATCGTTATGGCTCCAAGTACCGTAGAAGAGGCTTTCTACGATACAACTGAAGCATTTAACCTTGCTGAAGAATATCAATGTCCTGTAATCGTTCTAACAGATCTTCAACTATCTCTAGGTAAGCAGACTGTTGAACCTTTAAGCATGGATAAAGTGGAAATCAGACGTGGAAAGCTTGTGACGGATGAAATTCCTGAGAATGAAAATAAAGCGTATTTCAAGCGTTATGAAGTTACACAAGATGGTGTTTCACCACGTGTTATTCCTGGTATGAAAAATGGTATTCACCATGTAACAGGTGTTGAACATGATGAAACAGGAAAACCTTCTGAATCGGCGGCAAACCGAAACGCTCAAATGGACAAGCGATTCCGAAAAATTGAAAATATTCGTTTTAATACACCAGTGTATAAAAACGTTAAGCACGAAGAAGCTGACATTTTACTAGTTGGTTTTAATTCAACTAGAGGTGTTATCGAAGAGGCTATGGTTCGTCTAGAAAGTGATGGAGTGAAAGTAAATCACGCGCATATTCGTTTGATTCACCCATTCCCAACAGACGAAGTATTACCACTTGTTCGCTCAGCAAAGAAAGTAGTTGTTGTTGAGAACAACGCTACTGGACAATTGGCAAACATTATGAAGATGAATGTTGGTCATGCTGAAAAGATTATTAAACATTTAAAATATGACGGTAATCCGTTCCTGCCACACGAAGTATATACAAAATGTAAGGAGTTGTTCTAAACATGGCCACTTTTAAAGACTTTAGAAATAATGTAAAACCGAACTGGTGCCCTGGCTGTGGCGACTTCTCTGTACAAGCGGCAATGCAGCGTGCAGCAGCGAATGTAGGTCTAGAACCTGAAAACTTAGCTGTTATTTCTGGTATTGGATGTTCTGGCCGTATCTCTGGATACATTAATTCATATGGCTTCCATGGTATTCATGGACGTTCATTACCAATCGCACAAGGTGTAAAAATGGCAAATCGTGATTTAACAGTTATCGCTTCTGGCGGTGACGGAGACGGTTTTGCGATTGGGATGGGTCATACTATTCATGCTATCCGTCGTAATGTTGATATCACATATATTGTTATGGATAACCAAATCTATGGTTTAACAAAAGGACAAACGTCCCCACGTTCAGCTACCGGCTTTAAAACAAAATCATCACCGCTAGGTTCGATTGAACAACCGATTTCGCCAATGGAGATGGCTTTAACAGCTGGTGCGACATTTGTAGCGCAAAGCTTCTCAACTGATCTTAAAGACTTAACTGCTTTAATTGAAGCAGGTATTAAGCATAAAGGATTCTCTTTAATTAACGTATACAGTCCATGTGTTACCTATAACAAAGTCAACACATATGACTGGTTTAAAGAAAACCTAACAAAACTAAGCGATATCGAAGGGTATGATCCTTCAAACCGCGAAGAAGCTATGCAGACATTGATGAAGCATAATGGCTTAGTTACTGGTTTAATTTACCAAAACACAGAACGCCAATCTTATCAGGAACTAATCAATGGTTTCTCTGAAACTCCTTTATCAAAGGCTGATTTGAATCTTGACCAGAATTATTTTGATAAATTAGTTAACGAATTTATGTAAGTTCTATAGAATAGTCCCGTAGTGAATGCTACGGGATTTTCTATTGTTTTCATGCCTATTAACCTTTATACTATAATAATGTGCAGAGTTGTGTTAGATATGATCCTAATACACTAGTACAGGGAAAAAATTAACTTTTCATAGACAAATTTTATATTGTTTGAAAGGAGATTTATTATTCATGAATGAAAAACAACGTGTAGATGCCGGTCAAATTGAAGCTGCTAATTCTTCGGACAAAAAATCCGCCAAGGATTACAGTAAATACTTTGAGCAGGTAATTACGGCACCTTCTTTAAAAGACGCTAAAAAGCGCGGGAAAGAAGAAGTGAAGTATCATAACGACTTCTCTATTCCTGAAGAATTCCGTGGTATGGGAGAAGGCCGTAAGTTTTATATCCGTACCTATGGCTGTCAAATGAATGAACATGATACTGAAGTAATGGCGGGGATTTTCTTAGCTTTGGGCTATGAGCCAACAGATTCTACAGAGGATGCCAATGTGATACTCCTTAATACTTGTGCCATTCGTGAGAATGCTGAAAACAAAGTGTTTGGTGAATTAGGTCATTTAAAGCATTTGAAGCTGGAAAAGCCAGATTTGCTTCTAGGTGTTTGCGGATGTATGTCACAAGAAGAATCAGTCGTTAATAAGATTCTAAAAACATACAACCAAGTTGACATGATCTTTGGTACACATAACATTCACCGTTTACCAAATATCCTTAATGAAGCATATATGTCAAAGGAAATGGTTGTTGAAGTTTGGTCAAAAGAAGGCGACGTTATTGAAAATCTGCCAAAGGTAAGACGTGGCAATATTAAGGCATGGGTTAACATTATGTACGGCTGTGACAAATTCTGTACCTATTGTATTGTTCCATATACTCGTGGTAAAGAACGAAGCCGTCGTCCTGAAGAGATTATCCAAGAAGTACGCCATTTAGCGGCACAGGGCTATCAGGAAGTTACTCTATTGGGTCAAAACGTAAATGCATACGGAAAAGATTTAGAAGGTGTGAAATATGGCCTAGGTGACCTCATGGATGAATTACGGAAGATCGATATTCCTCGAATTCGTTTTACGACAAGTCACCCGCGTGATTTTGATGACCATTTAATTGAAGTCCTTGCAAAAGGCGGAAACCTAATGGATCATATTCACCTGCCTGTTCAATCTGGATCAACCGATGTATTAAAAATTATGGCTCGAAAATATACAAGAGAACAATATTTAGAGCTTGTTCGCAAAATTAAAGCTGCTATTCCAAATGTTGCTCTAACTACTGATATTATCGTTGGTTATCCAAATGAAACGGATGAACAATTTGAAGAAACAATGTCATTATATCGTGAAGTGGGCTATGAACTAGCTTATACATTTATTTATTCACCTCGTGAAGGTACACCTGCTGCAAAAATGCAGGATAATGTTCCGATGGAAGTAAAGAAAGAACGACTTCAGCGTTTAAATGCTTTAGTTAATGAGCTATCTGCAGAAGCAATGAAAAAATATAAGGGACAGATTGTTGAGGTTCTTGTTGAAGGGGAAAGCAAGAACAATCCTGATGTCCTCGCAGGATATACATCTAGAAACAAGCTTGTGAATTTTGCTGCTCCTAAATCAGCAATCGGCAAAATTATTAAAGTTAGAATAACAGACGCAAAAACATGGTCATTAAACGGAGAAATGGTGGAAGAATTAGAACCGGCAGAGGTGAAGTAAAGTGGCGAAGTATACAAAAGACGATATCATCGCGCGTGCTCAAGAATTAGCACGTATGATTGCAGAAACAGAGGAAGTTGATTTTTTTAAACGTGCGGAAGCACAGATTCACGTAAACCCAAAGGTTAGTACACTAATATCAGATATTAAGGGTTTGCAAAAGCAAGCTGTTAACCTGCAGCATTATGGTAAACCAGAAGCATTAAAAAAGGTCGAAGATAAAATCGCTTCAATTGAACAAGAACTTGACGATATTCCGGTTGTTCAGGAATTCAAACAGTCACAAATTGAAGTAAATGAATTGCTTCAGTTAATTGCCACAACCATCTCAAATAAGGTGACAGATGTCATTATTGAATCAACCGGTGGAGATGTATTAAAAGGTGAAACAGGTGCAAGTGTAAGAAATGGCGGATCTTGTGGGAACCACGATGACCATGACCACCAACATTAAATAAATCTAACCAGGCTTAGTTATAAGCCTGGTTATTTTTTTTTGCATTGGTTCCGTTGTAAATCCTTCTGACATAAATACATGCCTATTTGTAACCTACATAAGACTCCCGCATAAAATGAACTATGACTAAACTTTTAACCAGTATTCTCAGAAATATATCGCACACTAGTCTAAAAAATTGCATAGGATGAAATGAAAATGAAAGAGGAGGTTTCGCGCGAAATGGGAGAATACAGAGAGATAATTGTTAAGGCCGTAGTAGCGAAAGGGCGTAAATTCACCAATTCCAATCATACGATTAGCCCGGCACATAGTCCAACCAGCATACTTGGCTGTTGGATTATCAACCATAAATACAACGCGAAAAAAGTCGGCAAAACTGTAGAAATACACGGCTCTTATGACATCAATGTATGGTACTCATACAATGACAATACCAGAACAGAGGTTGTTACTGAATGTGTAAAATATACAGATGTCATTAAGTTGAAATACCGTGATCATGATTGCCTGGATGACAATGAGATTTGTGCTCGTGTTCTGCAACAGCCTAATTGTTGTGAAGCAGTCATCTCCCCAAATGGTAATCGAATCATTGTCCATGTCGAAAAGGAATTCCTAGTGGAAGTTATTGGTGAAACAAAAGTATGTGTCGCCATTAATCCAAAGGGCTGCCATGATGATGACGATGATTGGGGATATGATGTTGATGACGAGGAATTTGAGGAACTAAACCCAGATTTCTTGCTTGGAGTCGAAGAAGAATAACCATACTAGGAAGTTTCTACTTCCTAGTTTTTTCTTTATAAAAATAGTATGATTATTCTATAAGAGAAATAATGTATGATAAAAAGAAAAATCAGCATGCTATTTTTTAGGAGGTGTCAAAGACGAAATGGAGCCTAGACAACCTGGAAATAACAAATTGCCTGATTTCGATCAATTAAACGACAGGATTATTGCCGAACAGCCCTCGGAGCCGCATTTGATAATTAAGACCAATCTGGACCCAGTGGATTCTACTGAAAACAACCCTTATTATCAGGGGAAGGAAACCAGTAATCCGAAAGCTTTTAAAGACTATTTTGAAGAATGATGAAAGCCAGGGATACCTGGCTTTATTTTTTATGGAGTTGAGATTCTACGATTGTTTTCTTCCCATTCCCTTTTTAGCAATGATAACATATAGGTATGATGAAACTGATTGTTTTGGTGTAAATAATCCCGTAATAGTCCTTCTTTCATAAAACCTAACTTCTCTAAGAGTTTGAGTGATGCCTTGTTCTCAGGAAACACAACTGCTCCAATCCGATTTAATTCCAAATCACAAAAGCTGTATGTAATGACCTCTTTGATAGCCTCCGAGGCATATCCGTTTCTCCAGTAATTTGGATGCAGCTCGTAGCCAATTTCAGTTTTCTTATTTTTAAGCTGTAAACCATTAAGACCTAAAGTCCCAATAAAGGTCTCTTCCTTTTTTAGGATCATTCCCCATCGAATAGAACGTTTTTCATAAAATCCTTTTTGGAACATGTCAATTAACTTACTTGCCTCTTCTTTTGATGTAAAGGAGTCAGACCCATAGTATTTTGTTACTTCCTCTAATGAAAATATTTCGAACAGTTTTTCAGCGTAATCTTGTGTAATGTGGACTAGTTTTAATCGTTCAGTTTCTAATATTGGAAAATTCATTTTTCCACCTCATCATTAAATAGAAAATTTTTCTTTATTATATTGAATATTTTATCTATTCTAAGTGTATATCGGATATATACTAAAATAAAGAATTATTAATCACTTTCATTCTGAGGTGTGTAATGAAAATAGAGAAATATATAAAATTGATAGGAAATGAATTGCTGCCTAATATCCACCTATCCACAGAAGGTCCATTTGATCCAATTGTTGTGAAGAATTCCTCGAATACGTGGAAAACCATCGGAAGTGGAAATTATGCAGGTGTTTTTTTACATCAGTCCAACCCTAAATGGGTGGTTAAGGTCTATGGAAGAAAACCTGAGGATTTAAAAAAGGAAGTGGATGTATACAAAAGGCTGGGTAACCATGAATCCTTTTCCTCCTTGATTGACTATGGAGAGAATTATTTGATTTTAAAAAGGATAGATGGAATGAATTTGTTTGATGCAGTTGTAAAGGGCATAGTGATACCAGAGTCTGTCATTCGAGATGTTGATGAGGGAATACTCTATGCTAGGTCAAGGGGATTAAATCCGTATGATGTTCATGGGAAAAATGTTGTTATGAGTAATGGGAGAGGCTATATTGTAGATGTTTCAGATTTTTATAAGCAGGGTAAATGCCGTAAATGGGATGACTTGAAAAAAGCGTATTACAAAATTTATCTGCCGTTTATTTATAAATATCACCCGCCCATTCCATTCTTTATTGTTAATAGCGTTAGAAGAGGTTATCGATTATACAGAAAAATAAAAAAGGGAAATATTTAAAAGTCCATATTTCCCTTTTCTGTTATCGGTTTGTATTTTGGAAATGAATCATGAACTCGCTAAAGGCTTTACAAGTTTCATATGGAACGGAGTTGTAAGTAGATGCTCGGCACCCGCCAACAGAACGATGTCCGTTTACACCAACAAATCCTTCAAGTTTTGCCTCACTTAAGAATTTCTTCTCCAATTCTTCATCATTTACTCGGAAAGTAATATTCATAAGGGAACGGCTTTCAGGTTCAGCGTGACCAACATAAAAACCATTGCTTTGGTCGATGACATCATAAATAAGTTTTGCTTTTTGCTTATTCCTCTCACCTAGGGTATTGATTCCGCCTAATTCTTTTATCCAGTTTAACACTTCACCCAGCATGTAGATTCCGAATGTTGGAGGTGTGTTATATAATGAATTGTTTTTTGAATGAGTGCTATACTTTAACATCGTTGGAATGTTTGCATTCCCTTTTTCAATCATATCCTTACGAATGATTGCCACAGTAACACCAGAAGGGCCAAGATTCTTTTGGGCACCAGCATAAATTAAGGCAAATTTGCTGACATCAAATGGCTGGGATAAGATATCACTAGACATATCTGCAATTAATGGTACTTCGCCTGTGTTTGGAAAATCACTCCACTGAGTTCCATATATGGTATTGTTGGATGTCAGATGAATATAGGCATCGGTTGGATTGTACTGTAATTCCTCAAATTGAGGGATTCGGCGATACTGACTTTCCTTATTACTGAAAACGTGATACGGGTCCCCAAATAATTTGGCCTCTGCAAAGGCTTTTTCAGACCAAGAACCTGTCATAATATAGCCTGCTTGTTCCCCAGGCTTTAAGAAATTCATGGGAACCATTGAAAACTGAAGACTTCCTCCACCTTGCAAAAAAAGTACTTCATATTCATCGGGAATCGATAACAATTCTTTTAGAAGGGTAATGGCATGATTATGTACTTCTTCATAGGCTGCACTCCGGTGGCTTAGCTCCATGACTGACATACCAGTGCCGCGAAAATCAATCAGTTCCTGCTGGGCTTTTTCAAGCACCTCCAGTGGAAGGGCGGATGGTCCTGCATTAAAATTATAGGCACGCTGTATTAGTGAATTCATTTTCTCACTCCCCATTTTCATTTATTAGAATATAACATATTTTCTAAAATTTTAAATACAAAAAAACCAAAATAAATCATTGATAGGCCAATATTTTTATTGAAGGCGTTTACATTTATTTTGAATAGCGAGCATTAATTTTTAATATTCTGGTATTATATATGTTGCAAATCCGTAGAACTGAAAGAGGGGTTACCGAATGGGAAGACTAGGTCCTAATGCAAGAGGAAAAATACCTTTATGGGGAAATGTGGAACGAGAAGAAAATGGACATAATACAGATTGTCCTAGTATTGAGCTCTTTTTACTTAATGGAAATGGTCCGTATCCAGCCATGGTCATCGCTCCTGGAGGCGGTTATGCCCGTCGAGCAGACCATGAGGCATATCCAGTAGCAAGATGGTTAAATTCCATTGGTATTTCTGCCATCATCCTCCATTATCGAGTTGCTCCATTTAAACATCCAATACCTTTACTTGATGCAAAGAGAGCTATTCGAATGGTTAGGTTTCATGCTTCTGAGTGGAAAATAGACCCGGACCATATTGGAATCCTTGGATTTTCTGCTGGAGGTCATGTGGCAGCAACTGCTGGAACCCACTTTGACCTAGGAATTAGGGAGGATGAAGATCATCTTGAACGAGTCAGCAGCCGGCCTGATGTCATGGTCCTTTGTTACCCAGTCATTACCATGGGTGACCATACACATGAAGGCAGCAGAACCAATTTGTTAGGTGAAAGCCCTAGTTTAGAAATGATTCAACAGTTATCTCTTGAATTACGAATTACTAAAGATACACCTCCTGCTTTTCTTTGGCATACAGCGGATGACGCATCTGTTGACGTAGAAAATAGTTTGCTTTTTGCTGCTGAATTAAGCAGGCACAGTATTCCTTTTGGGCTACATATTTTTGAAAGCGGCCGGCATGGATTAGGGCTGGCTGAGGAACATCCAGAAGCAAAGGCTTGGCCAAAGTTATGTGAAGCATGGTTAAGAAATAGAGGGTTTTAATGAAAGTTAAATACCCCCAATTTTTTAAAAGATGTATTAATAATAGTAACTTACCCCATATGAAGTGCAAAAAACCGATTGGTATCCGTTACCAATCGGTTTTTTTATGTAGAAAATACCATCAATATTTCTTGAAGAAAAATCAAAAATAAGAAGGCAAAAAAACATTTTTGCAAAAGGGGGTAATTAGTTTGATAAAAAAGCCATTAGGCTTGTTACTTTCAGGGGTTTTAACATTAGGTCTAGCTGCATGTAACAATGGTAATGATGCAGCGGATGAGGTACGTACAGGCAGGATAGATCGAGACCAAACCACTTTAAATGTTGGTAACGGAAGAGATGATGGGATAGATCATAACGGTCCACTAACCGAGGATTACACCAATAATGATAACAATGATAGTGATTGGGATCGAAATGCTTATAATCGAAACAATAATGATGATTTTGTAACCAATGTAAATAATGATCGTCGTACAAATCGAATACACAATCGAAATGTAAATAATGATCGTCAGGCAAACAGAACTGACAACAGAAAAGTAAATCGTAACCACGTTAATGTTGACAATGATAACAATAATGACGATTTGAATATTTCAGCTGACCGAACATCATTGGATAGTAAGAATTACCCTCATACAAAAGCGATATTAATTAAACATGCTCAGTATAGGTATATTCCTTTTGGATCTGTTCAATGGTACCAATTTGGAGGTCAACAAGGAAAGATTCCAGGACAGCAGCAACAGCCGACAACACAAGCACCAGCTGGACAACCAGCAGCACCGGCACCAACTGCACCAACGCCAGCACCTGCTGCACCTAAACAAGAAGCACCAACGCCAGCACCTGCTGCACCTAAACAAGAAGCACCAGCACCAGCTGCGCCGGCACCAAAAACAGAAGCACCAGCACCAGCAACTGGTGATGCTAGTGCATACGTTCAACAGGTGATTGATTTAACCAATGCACAGCGCAGTAAAAACGGTCTGCCAGCTTTAAAACATGACACAAAATTAAGTGGAGTGGCACAAAAGAAATCACAAGACATGGCTCAAAACAATTATTTCTCCCATACGAGCCCGACTTATGGTTCACCATTCGACATGATGAGGGATTTTGGTGTGACGTATAAGTCAGCAGGGGAAAATATTGCTCAAGGACAACGTACACCACAAGAAGTTGTAAATGCTTGGATGAACAGTGAAGGACATAGAAAAAACATCCTAAGCAGTAACTTTACTCATATTGGTGTAGGGTATGAAAAATCTGGAAACCATTGGACACAAATGTTCATTGGAAAATAAACTGTGGGGTAGGGGAATCTTACTTGATTCCCCTGCTTCTTTGAAGGTTTAACCTGTGTATTTATTGGTATTGGTAATGGAGAGTAGAATAGTTTCAATAGGCGAAATCTAGTAAGGGATTAAATTGAATCCTATATTTTTTAATCCACAATCATACTCGGGGGGAATAGCCATGCATACACCGCAGCATTCAATCACGCACATTAACCAATGCCGTAATCTTGCACAGCAATTAATACAACAAACACAGCAGGCAAGCCATCAATACCAGCAGATGCTTCAAAATGAACAGCAGAATGCTCAAGTGCTTGAGCAGATGATACAAAAGGAAAGAATGGCTGTTCAGACGATTCAACAGAGTCTCCAAGGACATGAGTTAGCGATCCAAAGATGCCAAGAAGTCATTGCCCAGTGTAATCAACTAGAACGAGAACTTTCTGCTCAAATGAGTTCTGTTGGTTTTCAGGGGCAAACGTTTGTGAATCCATCGTTTCAAACACAGCAGTTTCAAAATTATCAAAATCCAACGTTTCGTTAATAGGTAAGAAGGAAAAAACAGGAATCTTCATTGATTCCTGTTTTTTAATAAAGGACTAGGTATAAATTCAATTAATGAAAGTTAAAACAAAATATAGAAACGGTATGGTAATCATACACAACAGGGTAGAGAATAGGACTCCTAATGATGAAAAACTAGTATCTGCATTGTATTTCTGTGCATAAAGGGAAATCGTTGGGGCTGCAGGCATGCCAGAAACGAGAACAGCAATAACAAGTAATGGATACGGAATAGTAAGAAGAGCAAATGGCAGCAGCAGCATGGGAATCAACAAGAGTCTGATAAAAGACGCTTTCCACAAGTAGATATTTTTCACAAATATAGAAATGTCTTTACGTTTTACATCTGCAATTAACAGACCGATCATCATCATCGATAGAGGGACAGTCATTTTTCCAACGCTTTCAAGTCCTCTTGAAAGCATATCAGGCAAATGTACCGGAAGGAAAAATATTAATAGGCCGGTTAAAGTAAAAAGAATTCCGGGATTCATGAAAATTTTTCTCCAGTTTATCACCTCAGTACCTTTATTAAACAAGTATATTCCGTATGTCCAAATCAAAATCAAATAACATAAATTAAATATGGTTAAATAAATAATTCCTTGTTCCCCCAAAAGGATATATACTACTGCGTACCCAATGAATCCTTGATTTCCAAAAATGATAAGTCCTTGATACACGCTCTTTTGGTTACCGTCAAGGATAGAACGTCTGCTCATCCAAATAGCTAATAATATTGATAATAGCAGAATGTAGGCAGACATCGAGACGAGCCACAAAAATTCTTTTGCAATGGTGTAAGAAAAGGAAATATCTAATGAAAATAAAATGAGGGCAGGTAAAGTGATATTAAGAATGAGTTGTGTTAGCACATCGTTTGCATGTTCATTTAGGATTCCTTTTTTTCTTATTAGAAACCCCAGCAATGCCATTCCATATAAGACGAACATCTCCTGAAAAAATATATCTGATGAATACATCGGTATCCCCCCTCGTTTACTGTATGAGTCAGAAACAAAGATGGTTAATGGGGTTAATGAATAGGCTAAAGATATTTTCTTTGATGTGAAAAGTCTATTATACAACTTCCTAAATGTTAAAACTTTGTGATAATTTTGATAATCAATGCAAGTTTAAGTAATAGCTTAGTAGAATAGAAATAGAATAATTATAGACATCCAGTTTTATGTTCTCACCACTAGAAGCATAATTATTAATTTCGTAGAAAGGGGACAAATTTATGGACGCTAAAAACAATACAAACACTGGAGCATGCCCGTTTGGTCACGGAGGGGCGACTAGTAACACATCTAGTGGTACATCTAACCGAGACTGGTGGCCCAATCAGTTAAACTTGAACATTCTCCATCAGCATGATAGAAAATCTAACCCGATGGGAGAAGACTTTGATTATGCAGAGGAATTTAAAAAATTAGACTATTATGCTCTAAAGCAGGATCTTCGTGATCTAATGACAACCAGTCAAGATTGGTGGCCTGCTGACTATGGACATTATGGTCCATTCTTC
Organism: Neobacillus niacini; assembly: GCF_046591715.1. Taxonomy (GTDB): domain Bacteria; phylum Bacillota; class Bacilli; order Bacillales; family Cytobacillaceae; genus Neobacillus; species Neobacillus niacini_L. Next base: position 600,287 of record NZ_JAWVNQ010000001.1, read on the forward strand.
ATCCGAATGTCCTGGCACGCTGCAGGTACATATCGGATAGGAGACGGCCGCGGCGGCGGCGGAACGGGTGCACAGCGGTTTGCTCCACTTAACAGCTGGCCTGATAACGGCAACCTTGATAAAGCCCGCAGACTGCTATGGCCGATTAAGCAAAAGTACGGGAACAAAATCTCTTGGGCTGACTTGCTCCTATTAGCAGGTAACGTTGCGATAGAATCAATGGGCGGCAAGACTTTTGGGTTTGGGGCAGGACGCCCAGACATTTGGCATCCGGAGGAAGACATTTACTGGGGAACTGAAGCCGAGTGGCTTGGAGATAATCGGTACAAAGGTGATCGTGAGCTTGAAAATCCACTAGCAGCTGTTCAGATGGGCCTAATTTATGTTAATCCGGAAGGTCCAAACGGTAAGCCCGATCCTGTTGCAAGTGCACGAGACATCCGCGAAACCTTTGGGCGGATGGGAATGAATGATGAAGAAACAGTAGCACTAATAGCAGGCGGCCATACGTTCGGTAAGGCACACGGTGCAGGTGATGCTAGTCAAGTTGGTCCGGAACCGGAAGCGGCTCCTATGGAAGCATTAGGCTTAGGCTGGTTAAGCACCCACGGCAGCGGTAAGGGGCGTGACACCATTACCAGCGGAATTGAAGGTGCTTGGACGGCGAATCCAACACAGTGGGACAATGGTTACTTTGATTTATTGTTTAAATATCAGTGGTGGCTTACAAAGAGTCCAGCGGGTGCCTATCAGTGGCTTGCTGTTAACCCTGATGAGGAGGATCTTGCACCTGATGCAGAGGATTCGTCCATTAAAGTTCCAACGATGATGACCACTGCGGATATGGCGTTACGTTACGATCCTGAATACGAAAAAATCTCCCGCCGTTTCCATCAGAACCCAGAAGAATTTGCAGATGTGTTTGCCCGTGCCTGGTTCAAACTTCTTCATCGTGACATGGGACCTAAAGCCAGATATTTAGGACCAGAGGTTCCAAAAGAAGATCTTATCTGGCAAGATCCAATACCTGCTGTTGATTACGAATTAACAGATGGTGATGTAAAAGAGCTAAAAGAAAAAATCTTAAACTCAGGATTGACAGTAAGCGAGTTAGTGACAACCGCTTGGGCTTCCGCTAGTACTTTCCGTGGCTCTGATATGCGCGGCGGAGCTAATGGTGCCCGAATCCGTCTTGCTCCACAGAAGGACTGGGAAGTGAATCAGCCGGAACAGCTTGCCAAAGTACTCAATGTCCTAGAAGACATTCAAAGTAAGTATGGTAAGCAGGTTAGCCTTGCTGATTTGATTGTCTTAGGCGGTAATGGTGCTATTGAAAAGGCAGCCTTTGATGCTGGCTTTGATGTGACTGTTCCTTTTGCCCCTGGACGTGGTGATGCAACAGAAGAGCAAACGGAAGTAGAAGGCTTTGAAGTACTAGAGCCTATCGCAGATGGTTTCCGCAACTATCAGAAGAAGCAATATCGTGTAAGTCCAGAGGAGCTTCTAGTTGACAAGGCACAGCTCTTAAACCTTACTGCGCCAGAAATGACGGTCCTAATTGGCGGTATGCGTGTTCTAGGTACAAACCATGGCGGATTAGAGCACGGGGTATTCACTGATCGTATAGGAACACTCACGAACGATTTCTTTGTTAACTTGCTTGACATGGGGGTAGAGTGGAAGCCGGTAGAAGAAAACGTATATGTAGGACGTGAACGGAAAACAGGGAAAATCGTTCGTACAGCTACGAGAGTGGACCTTGTATTTGGTTCAAACTCTGTTCTTCGGTCATTGGCGGAAGTTTATGCTCAAGATGATAACAAAGAAAAGTTTGTCACTGACTTTATAGCAGCATGGGTCAAGGTAATGAATGCAGACAGGTTCGACCTTAAATTGAAGAAAGCTCAATTAACAAGGAAATAGATGAAACCTTAATAATAAAGGAAAAACTAATCGGAAATATAACCGATTAGTTTTTTTTATTCTCGAGAAAACTCTAGTTCACTACTTATTTCTTCCTTTACTCTCACCTTTGTTCCCTTGCCCATAACGCATATGGCCGGAATCACCTTCACCTTTTTCATTAGACTTTTTTCCGCCTAAACTGACATTTGGATAGCTCTTTGTATTTTCATCCATGATTTTCACCTCCAATGCTTTATTCTGTTCCTTTTATAAAAAATTATGTTTTTAGGGTTTAAAACAGTGGTAAAAATGCTATAGATTCAGCGTTTTTATATAAAAAAGGTAAATAAATTAATCATCAGCACAATCAAATATGAATTGCAGTTCATATACTGAAAAAAAAGGAGAGTGTATACGATGGCAAAGAAGATTATGTGGGATCCCGGCCATGGTGGTTCAGATCCAGGTGCCGCTGCTAATGGTTTGCAAGAGGAACACTTAACCCTGAAGATTGTAAATTATGCAGTTGCATATATGAGTGCGAATTATACCGATTTTGAACAAAGAGTAACACGTGGTCATGAACAAACATTACCACTCGGTAACCGTGATGATGCTGCGGATGCGTGGGGGGCAAATGTATTCGTATCCGTCCACATAAACGCAGGTGGAGGTACAGGATTTGAAAGCTATGTTTATACTTCCCCCGGACCTTCAGCAAGCGCATTACAAAATATTCTCCACGGAGAAATATTAGCAGCTATGAGACAGTTTGGTTCAATTGCTGACCGAGGCAAGAAAAGGGCGAACTTCGCGGTATTAAGAGAAACAAACATGGATGCGGTCTTAACAGAGAATTTATTTATTGACAACACGAACGATGCCAATAAATTAAAAAATGAAGCATTTTTAAAGGCTGTGGGTGAAGGTCATGCACGAGGAGTTGCAAAGTTCTTAGGGCTGCCTGCTAAACAAGGCTCACAGCCAGCACCAGCACCTGCACCAGCACCTCAACAACCAGCTCAACCTCAAGGGATTGGTATTTTAAAAGTATTAAGCAATACGGTTATACGGGACAAACCTGTCTATTTAGGCAATATTATGGGGCAAGTAGCACCCGGTGAAGAGTACATCGTCCATGACTATCAAACCGGCTGGTTTAACATCGGAGGCTGGGTATCAGCACAACATGTTCAGTTTATGCCGCATAACGATACAAAAATAATACGGTAATCATGCCTCTACTCAATTTGAGTAGGGGTTTTTTAAATTCAATGAAAGAATAAGTTTTCAAATATGTAAAGAGTAATTATACCTATATATCAAGCTAATGTTAGTGTCGAAACACAAACTATTTAACTATCTTTTTAAACAGTTTAAAATATTAAACAGTTATCTAAAAATTTTATATTCTCAAAAAAATCTTAAACTTACATAATACACTTAGACTATAGGAAAGGAAGGTATAAGAATAAGTGGAAGTGTTTTTTTAAAAGGTGTGTAGCAGGAAATTGTTCTCACTCTATGAATAAAGCCTTTTATAAACCTTAAAACTGAAAGCGCTTCCGGAACAATAGTCATTAATGATAACTAACGGTTTATTAGGCAGAGATTCAAAGGATACTCTCTGAGAATAGCTATATGAATTCAATGAAAGTATCAAAAAATTTGTTGCAAAATTGAAATAGGGAGTGTGAAATTTGAAGACTATAACAAAAATACGAAGTGTTTTACTTGCCTTGCTTTTCCTATGCAGCAGCATCCCATCTGCATTAGCAGAAGAAACAGGAGGTAATGAGAACGCAGCCCAAAGCGAGAATTTAGTGTGGCAAAGTGTAACATTTGGTCAGTCTACGGATCTGAATTTTGCCGCGAATGTTTTGCCTGGGAAAATTGGGACAAACCATGCAGTACCAGATAAGCCAGGCACCATTGATGGAAAAATCACCTTGGAGAGCAGGGGAGGGAAGCTGGCTCCAGGACACGATGGATTGACATTCTATTATACAAAGCTCAATCCTGCTATCCATAACTTTGTCTTGGAAGCAGATATGACGATTGAACAGTTTGGTCCGGAAACAGGGGCTGGACCAAATGGACAGGAAAGTGCCGGGATTATGGTCAGAGACACGATCGGTGCACACCGGCAAGACCCGATGATCCTTGGTTATGAAGAGGTTCCCGCTGCTTCCAATATTTTTGGCGTCGGGATGATGCGCAATGGTGTAGCTCCTATCTATAGGACAGGTGTAGTTTATCCTTGGGGGAATCTTGGAAGCCAGTTAAAGGCTTCTCCTTTTACAACAGATTCACAGTATAAAGTTCCAAATGGAATCCCTGTTAAGGTAAGGCTGGAGAGGACTGACACAGAATTTATTATGTCTGCTGTATATACTCATTTGGCTGAAGAAAAAACATTTGAACAACGAGTCAAGGGTGCAGATCTTGTTCAAGTTATGGACAAAGATAATATGTATGTTGGTTTTTATGCAGCCAGAAATGCCAAAATGACGATTCAGAATGCAAAAATCACTCTTAGTGAGGCTCATACTGTACTCACTCCACCGACAGAGCCTGTAGCAGATAAACCAAATATGAGTTTACTTTCGGCGCCGGAATCTGGTTCACCACAGTATGACCTGAAAGTTTCTGCCAATTATAAAGGTGCAATTTCAGTATTCAAAGATGGGGAGGAAGTAGTAAGCGGGGAAGATGTTCAAAAGGATCAACTCTATTCGTTTAATACGTTATTGGATAACGAAACCACTGACTTTACCGTTACCTATACACCAAGTGAAGGACCATCCACTGCACCGATTACCAAAAGCCTTACTGTAACAAAGAGAATTTATTCGAATGGGGCAGGCTTGTTTGTATCACCAAAAGGAACTGGTTCTGCAAAAGGAACCATCGATGATCCCATAGATTTGGAAACAGCCATTAAATACGCCCTGCCGGGTGAAACAATTTACATGCGTGAGGGCATCTATACTCCTGCTAATATCATTAATATTAAGAAGGAATATAGCGGTTCTAAAGAAAAAATGAAAACATTAATGGCTTACAATGGTGAAAAAGTAGTGATTGATGGTCAAGGTAAACTTAGTAATATTCTGCAATTAAATGGAGATTACTGGCGCTTGTTTGGCATACAGATCACGAAAGCAACCTCAAGTGGGATGAGAGTGAGCGGTGACCACAATGTTGTAGAGCAAATGCTGTTCAACTATAACGGTGATACAGGTCTGCAAATTAGCGGCAGTGGCACCAATCCGGATTTGTGGCCGAAGTACAATGTAATCTTAAATTGCGAATCACATGATAACCGTGACCTTTCCGATGAAAATGCAGACGGATTTGCCGCTAAGTTAGGAGTAGGTGCCGGAAATGTGTTTAAAGGAAACATCGCCCATCACAATATTGATGATGGCTGGGATTTATATAACCGGACGAATGAAGGCGCCAATATGCCGATTACACTTGAAGGAAACATTGCCTATTCGAACGGGAAATTGAGCAATGGCTATAACAAAGATGGCAATGCTGGTAATGGTTTTAAACTCGGCGGGGAAGGTTTGCCAGTAGCGCATATTGTTCGCAGCAATATTGCCTATGACAATAATATGGACGGATTTACTGACAATTTTAATCCAGGAAAGATGGTTGTTGAAAATAACACAGCTTTTAATAATAAAAGATTTAATTATGTGTTTCGGATTAATCCATATTTCACTGCTGAAGAGCAGGGGATATTCAAAAACAACCTTTCTTACCGGACTGCTTCCGGTGCGGTAAAAGATTTCATTTCAGGTAACATTGATAGCACGAATTTCTTCTATGACGGATTCAAAACATCCAACAGTGAGGGGACCGTTGTCTCTTCAAAAGACTTTGTTAGCCTAGAGATGCCAGGCAAGGTTGATAGAAATATAGAAGGAAATATACTCTATGGAAGCTTTCTTCGCATCTCTCCTGATAGTTTCCTAAATAGCGCAGGTACTAATAATAGTTATGTTGGTGCTCTGCCAGCAGATCCTGTGTCAATTAGGCTGGAAGGCCCTAAGACTCTAAGAGAAGGGGAATCAGCCAAGCTAGTTGTAATTGCTAGATTCTTTGATGGCACTGAAAAAGTTTTATCTTCAGATGTTCAGTTCAAGAGTGGAGATATCTCCATCGCTTCAGTAGACCAGTTGGGCAATCTTCAAGCCGGTGAAAAAGGAAAAACTTCTGCTATTGCTTTTTACCATGGGTTGGAGGCAAAGCTTGAAATCCATGTAAAACAAATGCCCCCTGGACTAAAAAACAAGAAATGAGATAAATCATTAAATAAAGGAGTGTTCTGAGTGAATAAAACATTTAGCAGCCTTTTAGCAGTCTCTTTGTTATCAATGGGGATTGCCTCGGTTTCATCAGCTTCGTCTGATTTAGGAAGTGAAGTCCTGGCACCAAAGGATGGATGGGCAGCTTATGGAAACGGAACAACAGGAGGAGCAGCCGCTGATGCCAGCCATGTGTTCACCGTAACTAATAAAGCCGAGCTTCTTAAAGCTCTTGGCAACGGCAAGGATCACACTCCTAAAATTATTTATGTTAAAGGTACGATCGACTTTAATGTAGATACGAATAATAACCCAGTTGGACCTGGTTTTTATGCAGATCCAGCATATAATTTTGCCGCCTACCTTGAGGCATATAAACCTGAGGTATGGGGTCATGAAAACGAAGTGTCCGGTCCGTTGGAGGATGCAAGGGCCCGCTCTGCTCAAAACCAAAAACAGCAAATCGTTGTTAATATTGGCTCAAACACATCTATTATTGGACTTGGTGATGACGCCAAAATTATCGGCGGCAGCTTTATTATGAGCGGAGTGGAAAATATCATTATCCGTAATATCGAATTTGAAGCACCTGTTGATTTCTTTCCGCAATGGGATCCGACAGACGGCGAGTTTGGTGAATGGAACTCAGAATATGACAATGTCACGGTAACGAATAACTCGCACAATGTCTGGATTGATCATAACAAGTTTACGGATGGAGAACACCATGATGAGGATTTTGGAAAAGTTTTTGGCAGGACGTTCCAGCAGCATGACGGATTGCTTGATGTGACGAATGGCGCTGATTATGTAACGATTTCTTACAATGTGCTAGAGGACCATGACAAGACCTCACTCATCGGCTCCAGTGACAGTAAAAAGACCGACGAGGGGCACTTAAAAGTCACGATTCACCATAACTATTACAAAAACGTAACACAGCGGCTGCCAAGGGTCCGTTATGGACAGGTACATGTATACAACAATTATTATGAGTTTAATAAAGACTCAGATTATAAGTTTGATTATGCTCTAGGCGTTGGCGTGAACTCAAAAATTTATGCAGAGAATAATTATTTTGATTTTAATTATGATGTTGATCCGGGAGAAATAATTCAGGATTGGAAGGGAACTTCTATCTATGAAAGCGGTTCTTTTGTAAATGGAAAAAGCTCTGCGAATGAAGTGGATTTAGTCAAAGCTTTTAATCAAACACATACTGTCCAGTTAAATGAAAATGTTGGCTGGGAACCATCATTATTTACAAAAATTGATCCAACACAGGCAGTTCCAGCACTGGTAAAAGCGAAGGCGGGGACTGGAAAACTGAAATAGGCTGTTTTAAGAACCCATAAGATAATTATGGGTTCTTGCTGTGTTTGTTTCTAATATAAATATTTCGCTTGACGAAGTAATTTGTCCTGTGCTATTTTTGTATGCATGTTGCGTTTTTTAAACCAGTTATTTACTAATTGCTTTTTTAAATGTTGCTAAACTTTTTAAAAAATATAATACATCAATGGTTTTATAGAAAGGAGAGTAATAGTTGAATACTCTAACAGGCGCGAAACGATTACAACTTGCTTTATTATTAGGCTCACTCGGCCTTTTAGGTCCATTTACAATTGATACGTATTTGCCTTCATTTCCTACAATTGTGAAAGATTATGATACAACTGCATCTCTCGTTCAGGTTAGTTTAACGACATGCCTGCTCGGATTAGGAGTGGGTCAATTAGTTATTGGACCGATGAGCGATGTGCAAGGGCGACGGAAACCGCTAAGGACTTTCCTCTTTTTGTATTTAATCGCTTCGGTAATTTGTGCATTTGCACCCAATATTTACACTTTTATTGGTGCTCGTTTCATACAAGGCTTTGCGGCAGCAGGCGGTCTTGTTATTTCTAGGGCAATCGTTCGCGATCTCTACAGTGGGAGAGAGCTGACTAAGTTTTTTTCTTTATTAATGTTAGTGGGTAATCTTGGACCGATTGTGGCACCGATTGCCGGAGCCATCATCCTGACGTTTACAGACTGGTCAGGAGTTTTTCTAGTTTTATCGTGTATAGGAATTTTATTAGTTTTAATAGTTTCATGGAAACTGGAAGAAACCTTACCCGAGGAAAAACGTGTATCTGGTAATTTCTCACAGGTTGTAAGGAATTTTGGTTCCTTGTTCAGGGATAGAGAGTTTACAGGGTATGCCTTTACTCAAGGATTAATCGTTGCAGGGATCTTTGCTTATGTTTCAGGTATTCCGTTTGTTTATCAAAATATTTACGGTGTCACTCCTCAAGTATTCAGCCTATTATTTGGTGTCAATGGTGTTGCGCTGATTATTGGAAGTCAATTGGTTGGAAGATTAGCAGATTTTATATCTGAAACGACGTTCTTAAAGATCGGGTTATTTACGGCAAATATAGCGGGTGCTGTGTTACTAACAGCACTACTGTTGAAGGCGCCGCTAATTGCCGTTGCCATTCCTATATTCTTGTTTATTGCATCATTAGCCGTCATTTCTTCAACTTCGTTCACGTTAGCTATGGAGAAACAAGGCCATATCGCAGGAAGTGCCTCGGCGCTTTTAGGGCTATTACCATTTGTTCTTGGGTCTTTAACAGCTCCGCTTGTTGGAATAGCAGGAGAGTATTCAGCCATTCCAATGGGGGTTATTATGTTTGCAACTAGCTTTATTGCTTTATTGATTTATTTTGGAGTTGTCCGAAATGCTTTTAAGGTTCAGCCAAGAAGAAAGCTTAAGGGCAATTTTCAAATAAAGGGATAATAGTAACGCCTGACTAATCATCGTCAGGCGTTTTCTTTATTTGATTTTTTAACAAAAATAAAAAGCCTTGAAGGATCAAGGCTTTTTTCTACGTCCCGAAGAGGATTCGAACCTCCGACCTACAGTTTAGGAAACTGTTGCTCTATCCTGCTGAGCTATCGGGACACTTTTTGTTCAACGTTTATAATTATAAATAGTTACTGCGAAAAGGTCAATAATTTATTACTATTAACGGCGGCTGCTGGTTCTCTTTCGAAAAATTAACCAAACGATTAGGCTGAGCACGATTAATAAAAATTCCATTGAAACGATATACCAGGGATACGGACCGAGTATATCCAAAAGACTAGGGGTGCTCGGCTTATGGCTTAAAAACATATAATTTCCATCTACAAGTGTATTAATGAACATAATGATAGGCAATAAAAGATTTAAAAAGACAAACATTTTGACTACTGACAGGATGGTGGGCTGGTAACCTTTTACCCATGTGTAATAAAAGACCACCCAAATGATCATTAAATGTGTATAAAAGAAATGGAAAAAGCGGAAATGTGGGAAGTTGAAGGTCAGCAATGGTGTGAATATGGCTTGTGTTGCTCCCAGCAGTGCTGTAAATAATAAGATTTCATAAATCAATTTTTTCCTAGTAAGCAATAATAACGCTGACAGAATTAAGCTGATACTGCACAAATCTAAGGGAATGGAGTGGCTTACATCCCACATTTCATTTGTATACAGCCAAATATGGTAACTAACTTCTATAACTATTAATGATAACGCAACAGCTACCTCAGTTTTTCTCCATTTTTCATCCTTCAATGTCTCTCGATGGAAAAAAATAAAGTATGAACCAATAAAAAGAATTGCGATGATGATAAAATGGCTGATTGAAAACATTTCAAAAATATAATCACTATTATTGCCGCCAAACAATCCCATTCTATGACCACCTTTTTTCTTTGTTACTTTTTATTTATATGCAGACAAGGTACATCTCCGACCAAAATAAGTATAAAGAAATTTCTACCTAATCTAAGTCTAACCGATTTATGATATAATAGTTTGTCGAAGATACTCGAAATGATTAAAATAGTGGAGGTCATTATGGCTGGGTACACGCCGATGATACAACAATACTTAACGATTAAGGCAGATTATCAAGATGCCTTTTTATTTTTTCGCTTAGGCGATTTTTATGAAATGTTCTTTGATGATGCAATCAAAGCATCGCAAGAATTAGAGATTACTTTAACAAGCCGTGAAGGCGGCAGTGAGGACCGAATTCCGATGTGCGGGGTTCCTTATCATTCTGCCCCTAACTATATTGAACAGCTTATTTCAAAAGGCTACAAAGTGGCGATTTGCGAGCAAATGGAAGACGCAAAATTAACAAAAGGCATGGTTAGACGGGAAGTTGTTCAACTGATTACCCCTGGAACTGTAATGGAAGGGAAGTCATTATCGGATAAAGAAAATAACTACATTTCCTCGATTTCTTGTTTTGACGATGGCACATTTGGATTTGCTTATACCGATCTTTCAACTGGTGAAAGTAAGGTAACTCAACTCTCATCCAACTTTGATGAAGTGTTAAACGAACTAGCCGTTTTAAGTTCTAAGGAAGTTGTTGTCGCAACCGATTTTGACGGAGAATTGCAAAAGAAAATGCGCGAACGTGATGTGCTCGCCATTTCATTCGAAGATAATAGTTCAGTAGAAATGAACTTTTCACATCTGCTAGACAATCTTAATCAAGATAAATTGAAACAAAGTGCAGCAAGGCTGTTTCATTATTTATATCGTTCCCAAAAGAGAAGTCTTGATCATCTTCAGCCGGTGACGACCTATCAAATCCATCAATATATGAAAATTGATTACTACTCTAAACGGAATCTTGAACTAACGGAAACCATTCGTTCCAAAGGGAAGAAAGGCTCTCTGCTTTGGCTTCTTGATGAAACGATGACGGCTATGGGCGGCAGAACGCTGAAAACCTGGATTGACCGTCCGCTAATTTCCCGCAATGAAATTGAGCACCGTCAAACTATCGTTGAAGTGCTTATGAACCAATATTTCGAACGTCAAGAGCTTCGTGAAAAGCTGACAGAAGTATATGATTTAGAGCGGCTCGCTGGCCGGGTTGCTTTTGGAAATGTCAATGCCCGTGACCTTGTGCAATTAAAACGGTCATTAATGCAGATTCCTTTCCTGAAACAAATTCTCTTTGGTATGGGTCATGAAGAGGTAAATAAAATTGCGGAATCACTTGATCCATGTGAAGAAGTAACCGACCTTTTAGAACAAGCTATTGTTGAAAATCCGCCGCTTTCTTTAAAAGAAGGGAACATGATTCGCGACGGCTACAACGAACAGCTCGATCAATATCGTTTCGCAAGCCGTAACGGAAAAACGTGGATTGCACAGCTTGAGCGTGAAGAGCGGGAAAAGACTGGGATTAAATCACTAAAAATCGGCTATAACCGTGTATTTGGCTATTATATAGAAGTAACCAGAGCAAATCTGCATCTTTTAGCTGAAGGGCAATATGAAAGAAAACAGACGCTTTCAAATGCGGAACGCTTTATTACCCCAGAATTAAAAGAAAAAGAGGCGTTAATTTTACAAGCTGAAGAAAAAAGCGGCGAACTTGAATATGAGCTTTTTGCTGAAATTCGCGAGATTGTTAAAGAACATATACCGCGCCTCCAGGCTGCAGCTAAAGCGGTTAGTGAGCTGGACGTTCTCCAATGCTTTGCACAGGTGAGCGAAGAGCGCCGCTATGTCAAACCGAAGTTTTCAACAGAAGGAAAGGTAGTCCTAAAGGAAGGCAGACATCCTGTAGTTGAAAAAGTGCTCAATGCACAGGAATATGTAGCAAATGACTGCTTTATGGATGATGATCGGGAAGTTCTGCTTATTACGGGTCCCAACATGAGCGGTAAAAGTACGTATATGCGTCAAATAGCGTTAACCGCCATATTAGCTCAAATCGGATGCTATGTACCAGCTGATGAAGCTGTTCTGCCAATCTTTGACCAGGTATTTACAAGAATTGGAGCAGCGGATGATTTGATATCGGGTCAAAGTACCTTTATGGTTGAGATGCTAGAAGCTAGAAATGCACTGACCAATGCAACCCAGAACAGTCTCATATTATTTGATGAAATTGGCCGTGGAACCTCCACCTATGATGGTATGGCACTCGCGCAGGCGATAATTGAATACATTCATAAACATATTGGTGCGAAAACATTGTTTTCAACTCATTATCATGAATTAACCGTGCTGGAAAACGAACTTGAGAAATTAAAGAACATCCATGTAAGTGCAATTGAACACAATGGGAAGCTTGTTTTCCTTCATAAAATAAAAGAAGGACCTACGGATAAGAGCTACGGAATCCATGTAGCACAGTTAGCTGAGCTTCCAAAGGAACTAATTAATCGTGCCAATGAAATATTGTCAGCACTTGAAAAACCTGATGTACAGCCTATCGCTGTTAAAAGTCCTGTGAAGGAGATAAAGGAGCAGCCAGCACAGCTGTCATTCTTTGATGAACCAAAAGAACCGAAGAAACAAGAACTTTCTTCGAAAGAAAAGAAAGTAATTGATAAAATGAAGGAGCTTGATTTACTAGATATCACACCACTGCAAGCGATCAATCTGTTGTATGAGCTTCAAAAAAAGTTAAAAAGCTAGGAGGTGACACGTATGGGTAAGATTATTCAGCTTGATGATGCGCTATCCAATAAGATTGCAGCCGGAGAGGTAGTAGAACGTCCTGCTTCTGTTGTTAAAGAGTTAGTAGAGAATGCAATAGACGCTGGCAGTACGGTAATTGAAATTGAAGTGGAAGAAGCCGGGCTTCAGAAAATCCGAATCACGGATAATGGCAATGGAATTGAAGAAGAAGACGTCTTACTTGCCTTCCAACGTCATGCCACTAGTAAAATTAAGAATGAAAATGACTTGTTTCGGATCAAGACTCTCGGTTTTCGCGGGGAAGCTCTGCCAAGTATCGCATCCGTTTCAAGGCTGGAGATGAAAACCTCTACGGGTGAGGGCGCAGGAAATCGGGTGGTCATTGAAGGCGGCAAGGTTGAAGTTTTTGAAAAAGCTTCGAGCAGACGTGGAACGGACCTAACGATTACCGATTTGTTTTATAACACGCCAGCACGCTTAAAGTATATGAAAACCATTCATACAGAGCTTGGTAATATTACCGATGTGGTGAATCGACTGGCACTTTCACATCCTGAGGTTGCCTTCCGCTTAATTCACAACGAGCGAAAGCTTTTGCAAACGAATGGAAATGGTGATGTCCGCCAAGTGCTGGCCTCCATCTATGGAATGGCGATTGCCAAACAGCTAGTGCCGATATCTGGGGAATCGCTTGATTACAAGATTAGCGGCTTTGCCTCTATGCCTGAAGTAACTAGAGCATCAAGAAACTATATTTCTACAATGATCAATGGCCGTTTTATCAAAAACTACCCATTAGCTAAGGCGATTCAGGAAGGATATCATACTTTGCTTCCAATCGGCAGGTTTCCGATTGTTCTTCTCAATATTGAGATGGATCCTTTATTAGTAGATGTCAATGTCCATCCTTCTAAAATGGAGGTTCGGATCAGTAAAGAAGCAGAACTGAATGAATTGGTTACGAATATAATCAAAAATGCTTTTAAATCTAAAGTATTAATTCCTACGGCTTATACCCAAGTGAAGAAAGAGCAGCCCAAGTCTGAGCAAACGACCTTGATTCTAGATGAAAGAACAAACCCTGTTCCAAAGAGTGATGGTTTAAAATGGGATCGCCCAGTTGTCTCTAACGCTATCAAGGAATTTGCACCACCTCTTGAGGTTAAGGTAGAGCCGCGGATTCCTATAGAAGAGAAGGTAGAGCGTGTCGCACCAAATATTTGGGAAGACACACCTCAAAAGATGGACCTGATTGAACCAGAAGTGGATACAGACACAGAACCTTTGGTGGAAACTAACCAAAGTGAAAGCCGGATTCCAAGGTTATATCCAATTGGTCAAATGCACGGTACGTATATCTTTGCTCAAAATGAAAATGGATTATATATTATTGATCAGCATGCGGCACAGGAACGATTGAAGTATGAGTATTTCCGTGAAAAAGTGGGTCAGGTTCATGCTGAGCTACAGGAACTACTTGTTCCAATCACACTAGATTATTCCACTGATGAATATTTGAAAATTAATGAAAACCGTCATGAACTCGAAAAGGTTGGTGTCTTCCTTGAGGAATTCGGAATGAACAGCTATATTGTACGCTCGCATCCACAGTGGTTTCCTAAAGGGGAAGAAAAACAACTTATCGAAGAAATGATTGAACAGCTGTTAATGATGAAAAAGGTTGATATTAAAAAACTTCGTGAAGAAGCAGCGATTATGATGAGCTGTAAGGCTTCCATTAAAGCAAACCGTCATTTACGTAATGATGAGATCCAAGCATTACTCGATGATTTAAGAAAAGCTTCAGATCCGTTTACCTGTCCACACGGAAGACCAATCATTGTCCATTATTCGTCCTACGAGATGGAGAAAATGTTTAAACGAGTAATGTAGTAACCTTCTTAGAATATCTATAGATTTAAAGGGTACGTAAATTCTTTTACGTGCCTTTTTTTATAGGGATCAACCTTCGAGCCTTTCAGTTTGAAGAGCAATTGTGCCCAAAAATACTGGGAAGACGACTTTTCGGTAACAATCGAGCTAGTATTGTGCCCTAAAGTGATGGCGATGCAAATTTTCAGTAACAATCAAGGTGGGATTGTGCCCCAAAAAGAGTGCGAGTCAAAATTTCGGGAACAATCGAGCTGGTATTGTGCCCTAAAGTGTTGGCGATGCAAATTTTCGGTAACAATCAAGGTGGAATTGTGCCCCAAAAAGCTGGCAAGCCAAATTTTCGGTAACAATAACGGGATAAATAATTTTATGCACTCTTTTTATTGATTTTACGAAAAAGTACTTATATTTGTATGAATTATAGTGTAAAATTACACTATAAGGGAGATTTATAAGGAGGTGGGGACGTGGCAATTTTTGCCCTCTTAAGTACTATTTTACCAATTGTAATTATTATTTTTGTAATCGTTTACGCTGTGAAAAACAAAGAAATGGGGGATGAAGCAGTGATACGTCATCTTTATACGTATTTAGTCTTGTTTGCGACACTTATGATGGTGATCGGCGGAGGAATATCAATTTTTATGGCGGCAGCCGATTTAGTTAGTCCGCCAGGTTATTATCAAAACTTCGAAGATTTTAAGCAGGTTTACCATGATCAGAAAGTTCCAACTGAGGAGAGTAAAAGCTTAACAGATGCTGAAATTCGTGATAGATATGATCAAATGATAAAGGATGATAAGAATCGTACGAGGGAGAATGCCAAAAATCAAATTATTAAGAGTTTAGGCTTTATTGTTATACCGCTTCCGATTTTCCTTTATTTTAATAATATGCGAAAACGTCAGAGTGATATATAGACATGGCGTAAATATAGCGAGTGCGTTTGGGGTCAATGCAGTCGGCCCTGCGATACTGAAAAAAAAAAAAAATAGCAAAAAGAGTGCACTCACGCACTCTTTTTTTCTATCTATTTCACCGCAGCAGGCAGCTTATGCATATATTTCAGAGCTTGTCCCGTTCCGATTGCCACGGATTCAAGCGGGTTGCTAGCTAACTGTACAGGAACAAAGATCTCCTTGCTCAGCCATTCTTCCATACCCTTCATTAAAGCTCCGCCGCCTGTAAGGATCACACCACGGTCCACAATGTCGCCGCTTAGTTCTGCTGGGCAGTCCTCAAGGGTTGCTCGAATCGCTTCTAAAATATGAGATAACGATTCTTTCAAGGCATTTCTAATTTCATAGGATGATAGGGTAACTGTCTTTGGCAGCCCAGTCACAAGGTCACGGCCTCGAACTTCCATAGTCAATTCTTCGTGATCGACGAGTGCATACCCAATTTCCATTTTGACATTTTCAGCTGTTCGGTCACCAATCAAGACATTATATTCCTTTCGGACATGTTGAATGATTTCCTCATCGAGACGGTCTCCGCCAATTTTAATTGAATGGCAGGATACAACTCCGCCGAACGATATAATCGCTACCTCTGTATTCCCGCCGCCAATATCAACAACCACATTGGCTACCGGCTCATCAACAGGCATTCCAGCACCAATTGCAGCTGCTACTGGTTCTTCAATTAACTGGATTTTTTTTGCACCTGCATTTCTCACAGCATCTTGAATCGCTCTTCTTTCTACACTTGTTGAACCGGATGGTGTACAGATTACAACATTCGGCTTGCGAATGGCAAAGCCGACGGATTTAGAAGCTTTTCGCATGATATGCTTCAGAAGTTCGGTTGTTAAATCATAATCGGCAATGACCCCTTCTTTTAAGGGCCTGACAGCAATTATTTTCTCAGGCGTTTTTCCGATCATTTCTTTCGCTTCTGTACCAAAAGCGACAAGCTTTTTTGTATCAGTATCAATCGCAACCACTGAAGGTTCGTTTACAGCGATTCCTTTATTTTTACTATAGACTAATATATTAGCTGTTCCTAAATCGATTCCAATTTCAAAGTTTGATAACATCATCTTCACCTAATTTCCCTATTTTTCGACAATTAGTCATTTGACTAGTCATCTTTCTACAAAATAAGCTACGATTAAGACTACCACGAACTTGGGGGTAAAACCTTGTTTGTAAATGAATCGTTATAGGAATGTAAAGTTGTAAAGTAAATTTATTAGTTTGTCTTAAATGTAATAAATTAAAAATCCTTGGCAAAAGGATGCATATAAAACATATTTTTTGATTATACTTATTTGATGTTCAACTGCTTTTAAAATATATGTTAGGATGTTAGTGTGACATGGTTCTTTGCCATCACGTAAATAAAGAAAAAAGGGCAGTGTGAAAATATTGGATCCAAAACAGAAGCTATTAGTCATTATTGGTCCAACAGCAGTTGGAAAAACAAAGTTAAGCATAGAACTGGCTAAACGTTATAATGGCGAAATTATCAGCGGCGATTCCATGCAGATTTATAGAGGTATGGATATCGGAACTGCTAAAATAAAATCCGAGGAAATGGAGGGGGTTCCCCACCATTTAATTGATATTAAAGAGCCGGATGAAAGTTTTTCAGCAGCAGAATTCCAACAGCTTGTTCGAGCGAAAATATCTGAAATTACCTCGAGAGGGAAGCTTCCTATCATCGCAGGCGGGACGGGACTTTATATTCAAGCCGTCATTTATGATTATCAGTTTTCAGATGCAGCTGGCGATGAGGCATATCGTTTGCAGCTTGAACAGAGGGCAAAAGAAATTGGAAATGAGGCGCTTCACTGTGAATTAGAGAAAATTGACCCTGAAAGTGCAAGTCAAATACATCCAAATAATGTGAGAAGAGTTATTAGGGCACTTGAAATTTATCATTGTACTGGTAAGATTATGAGTGAACATCAAATGAATCAAGAGCCAGATCTTCTCTACGAAACAGCCATCATCGGTTTGACCATGGATAGGGAAAAGCTTTATGAACGGATTAACATTCGAGTGGACATGATGATATCCGAAGGGCTTCTAGAAGAAGTCTCAGAGCTGCACAAACAGGGATTCAGAGATTGTCAATCCATTCAAGCAATTGGCTACAAAGAAATCTATGATTATTTAGATGGTAAGGTTAGTTATCAAGATGCCATTGAAAATTTAAAACAAAATTCAAGGCGGTATGCCAAAAGGCAACTAACTTGGTTTCGTAATAAAATGGATGTAGAATGGTTTAATATGACAAATGTCTCAGAATTGTCAAAAAAAATAACTGAAATTTCATGTTACATTGAAGGAAAGCTACAAGTAAAATCGAATACATATTAGTAGAGATAAAAGAGGAGGATATACAAATGAAAACCACTATCAACATTCAGGACCAATTTTTAAATCAGTGCCGCAAGGATAATACCCATGTTACGGTTTTCTTATTAAATGGATTCCAATTGAGAGGCCAAATTAAAGGCTTTGATAATTTTACAGTCCTTTTTGAATCAGAAGGAAAACAGCAGTTGGTTTACAAGCATGCCATTTCAACATTTGCACCGCAAAGAAATGTTCAGCTTGACTTAGATGCACAATAATCTTTACCAGACTTGAGCCCATGAAATATACGGGGCTCTTTTTTATTTTTATAATGAAAAGCTAATTGGATGAATACACATAAATGAAGGAGTATTGCTTTATTGAATGAGAGGTGAAGGCTTTGGACCAACCGATTCGCATGAAGAGTAATGGACAAATAACGGTTTCGCTCAACTCCCAAAAGAGAAAGTCATTAACGAAAGAGCTCCCTGTTCCTCAAGTTGTTCCAAAGGTTATTCCCCCGGAGCACGCGGCATTAAAAGAAATCGAAGACGAGCTCGGGGCATTAGTGGGTATGGAAGAAATGAAACGAATGATAAAAGAAATTTATGCTTGGATATTCGTGAATAAAAAACGGGAAGAAGCAGGGATGAAGGCAAGAAAACAAGCCCTTCATATGATGTTTAAAGGAAATCCTGGAACCGGAAAAACAACCGTTGCCCGATTAATTGGCAAGCTCTTCTTAAAAATGAATGTACTTTCAAAAGGACACTTAATTGAGGCAGAACGAGCAGACCTTGTTGGAGAGTATATTGGTCATACTGCTCAAAAGACACGGGACTTAATTAAAAAAGCACAGGGTGGAATACTGTTCATTGATGAGGCTTATTCACTTGGCCGCGGCGGAGAAAAGGATTTCGGAAAAGAAGCGATTGATACGCTGGTTAAGCATATGGAAGACAAACAGCACGAATTTATTCTTATATTGGCTGGGTATTCTCGAGAGATGGATTATTTCTTAACCTTAAATCCGGGGCTGCATTCCCGTTTTCCATTGGTTATTGATTTTCCCAATTATTCAATTGATCAATTGATGGAAATTTCAGCTCGGATGTTGGAAGAGAGAGAATATAGCTTAAGTCATGAAGCGGAGAAAAAATTAAAGGATCATTTAATTTGGGTAAAATCCGTTCTCAATCCAAATAGTTTTTCTAATGGCCGTTATGTTCGGAATATTATTGAAAAATCCATTCGTGCTCAGGCTATGCGGCTTTTGCTGCAGAATAGCTTCGACAAACACGAATTAATGACTCTTCGAAGCAATGATTTAATCTTCGAGGAAGACACATAAGCATAAAAAATCGGCGGACTATTTCCCGCCGATTTATTAATGTGCACCGAGTCTTCTTGATGGCAGTTTCCAATCAAAGGTGTAGGAAAGTACCCGCAGTGCCGTAATGATAATAAATAATATATAAAACTCCCAAGGGCTATCAGGAATTTTCAATCCAATGATTAGTCCGGCTAGAATGGCCCAAACTGCATAAATTTCTGCTCGTAAGACAATAGGTTTTCTGCCTGCGAGTAGATCGCGAATAATACCTCCGCCAATTCCCGTTAACACAGCCGCTACAATGACTGCACTTATCGGATGGTCCATATTCGCTGCGTAAATAGCGCCTTGAATGGCAAATGCAGACAAGCCGATGGCATCAAAGAAGTTCCCCCATCTTTGCCAATGGCGTAACAAATTAGCTGGAAACAAAATTACTGCTGTGATCGATAGTAAGGCGAATTGGAAAAACAGACCCTGTTCCCATAAAGCAGAGACGGGGACCCCAATTAATAGATTCCGTATCGCACCCCCGCCAAATGCAGTGACAACCCCTAGAATATAAACACCTAAAATATCATATTCTTCTTCCATAGCGACTATAGCACCACTAACGGCAAAAGCAATTGTACCAATAATACTTAAAACATCCCATGTCATTTTGTTCTGTTTCTCCTCGAAGTGATTTACATTTATTTTTAAATTTTCAGCAAACAATATGATTTTAACACGGAGGTATAAATTATCAACATAAATTTTCAAAAATTAGGGTATTACCAGCTTTTTTGGTATGATGGTGAAAGAAAATTCATGAAAGCAGGTGTTGGTATGGAACAAGAAGTGAGCTTAGAAAAAGCAATCTTAGTTGGCTGCCAAACGCAAACAATGGATGATAACAGGTTTCAATATTCTATTGAAGAGCTTGCTGCCTTAACCCAAACAGCTAAAGGCGAAGTTCTTATGACTGTTGTTCAAAAAAGAGAGCGTATCCACTCAGCACTGTATATAGGTAAAGGAAAAGTAGAAGAACTTAAGACACTAGTTGATGAGACAGAAGCAGATTTAGTCATTTTTAACGATGAACTTTCTCCGAGTCAAAAACGAAATCTTTCTTCTGAGTTAAATGCACGAATTATTGACCGAACACAGCTAATCTTAGATATCTTTGCACAAAGAGCAAGGTCCAAAGAAGGGAAACTCCAGGTTGAACTAGCGCAGCTTCATTATTTACTTCCTCGTCTTGCCGGGCAGGGTACAGCATTATCAAGATTAGGTGCAGGTATTGGGACAAGAGGACCTGGGGAAACAAAGCTTGAGTCAGACCGCCGTCATATTCGCCGGAGAATCGACGAAATTAAGAGTCAGCTTGCTGTAATTGTGCAGCACCGCGAACGGTACCGTGAGAGAAGAAAGAAAAACAAAACATTTCAAATCGCTATTGTCGGCTATACAAATGCGGGCAAATCGACACTATTTAATCGCATGTCTGAAGCGGATTCGTTTGAGGAAAATCAATTATTTGCTACATTAGATCCTATGACAAGAAAGCTGATTTTGCCAAGTGGATTTCAAACCTTAATCACAGATACAGTTGGGTTCATTCAAGACCTTCCAACCGCATTGATTGCAGCTTTCCGTTCGACTCTTGAAGAGGTTAAAGAAGCGGACCTGCTTTTACATGTAGTGGATATGTCAAATCCGGACTATTTTCAGCATGAAAAAACAGTGAATAAGCTTCTTGAGGACTTGGAAGTTAAGGACATTCCACAGATAACCGTCTATAATAAGAGGGACATTAAGCACCCTGACTTTGTACCAACAACAAACACTCCTCTAATATTTATCAGTGCCTATGACAAAGAGGACCGAAATGAACTGAAAAGAAAAATCGAAAAAGTAATTATTGAAATGATGGATCAATACCAGGTTAGTATACCTTCAACAGAAGGGAAGCTGCTTTCACAATTAAAAAATGAGACAATTGTAAGAGAACTGGTCTTTGATGAGGAAAAAGAGCTTTATCAATGCCGAGGCTTTTCTCTTCCTGATCATCAAGTTTCCGGACAATTACAGAAATACAAAAAGAGAATGGAGTAACAGCATGTTTCAAGAGTTAAAAAATGGGGAAAAGCTTCAACAAATTGTAAGAAATGTAGAACAACAGATTTTAGAGGTACATAAAGGAATAGAGGAAAGGATCGAGAATAATCAATTTCGTGTACTAAAGAGCTATCAAAAACACAGAGTAAGTGATTCTCACTTTATTCCAACTACAGGATATGGATATGATGATATCGGCAGAGATACATTAGAACTGATTTATGCAGATGTTTTTGGAGCGGAGGCAGGTCTTGTTCGTCCGCAAATTATCTCTGGAACCCATGCTATTTCCATCGCTTTATTTGGGATTCTTCGGCCTGGGGATGAACTATTGTATATAACAGGAAAGCCATACGATACCCTTGAAGAAATAGTTGGGATCCGTGGGAACGGTGTTGGTTCTTTAAAGGAATTTGGGATTTCTTATGATAGTGCAGCACTAACAGATGAAGGAACAATTGATTGGAATGCGGTTGCCTCCAAAATTAAAAGCAATACGAAAATGATAGGAATTCAACGTTCAAAAGGGTATGCAAATCGCCCCTCTTTTACCGTGGCACAAATCAAAGAAATGATTTCATTTGTAAAGGAAATAAAAGAGGATGTTATCGTTTTTGTCGATAACTGTTATGGGGAATTCGTTGAGGAAATCGAACCCTGCCATGTAGGAGCAGATTTAATGGCAGGTTCTTTGATTAAGAATCCTGGAGGCGGCATCACGAAAACTGGTGGATACATTGTCGGGAAAAAACAATATGTTGAAGCCTGTTCTTATCGAATGACATCACCAGGGATCGGGGCGGAGGCTGGCGCTTCCCTATACAGTCTTCAAGAAATGTATCAAGGTTTCTTTTTGGCGCCGCATGTAGTGGGGCAGGCGTTAAAAGGTGCCGTTTTTACCGCTGCACTTCTTGAAAGGCTAGGAATGAATTCTTCCCCTAAATGGGATTCAAATAGAACGGATTTAATTCAATCCGTGCAATTTGATGACAAGGACAAAATGATTGCTTTCTGCCAAGCCATTCAGTTTGCTTCACCAATTAATTCACATGTGACAGCGTACCCAGCTTATATGCCAGGTTACGAGGATGATGTGATTATGGCGGCTGGAACGTTTATTCAGGGTGCAAGTATTGAACTGACAGCAGATGGACCAATTCGACCTCCTTACGTTGCCTATGTTCAAGGCGGCTTAACCTATTCTCATGTAAAAATGGCCGTTTGTATTGCGGTCGATTCTTTAATTGAAAAAGATTTGATTGAATTAAACTGAAGAAATTTACAAAGGATAACTCTAAGAAGTTGTCCTTTTTTATGTGTAAAAAACCATGTTAGGAAACCTAACATAAGATTGACATCTTTTCTAACACGCAATATAATAGCAATATAAATTAGAAAAAAGAGAGGAGAAATACAATGAGTGGAAAAGAAATACGCCGCTCAATGCCACTATTCCCAATCGGAACGGTCATGCAGCTAACAGAATTAACAGCTAGACAAATCCGATACTATGAAGAGCATCAATTGATTTCTCCAGCAAGAACTGATGGGAATAGAAGACTATTTAGTTTAAATGATATTGATAGTCTATTAGAAATTAAGGATCTTATTGATCAAGGAGTAAATATGGCTGGTATTAAACAGCTATTCCTAATCAAGGACCAACAGGCTACCGGTATTCAAGCGCAAGCTGAGAAAGCCAAACAGGAATTAACCGACGAACAACTGCGAAATCTCCTTAGACATGAATTGCAGCAAGCTGGAAGATTTAATCGTTCGTCACTCAGGCAAGGGGATATGTCACGATTTTTCCATTAAATTTTATTAAATTATTTGGGGGTAATAAGGATGACAAGGTTTACAAGAGAAGACATTAAGAGGTTGGCACAAGAAGAGAATGTTAAATTTATTCGTTTGCAATTCACAGATATTCTAGGAACAATTAAGAACGTAGAAATCCCGGTCAGCCAATTGGAAAAAGCTTTGGATAATAAAATGATGTTTGACGGATCTTCTATCGAAGGTTTTGTACGTATTGAAGAGTCTGATATGTATTTATATCCAGATTTGAATACATGGGTGGTATTCCCGTGGACAGCTGAAAAAGGTAAAGTTGCTCGTTTAATCTGCGATATCTATACAGCAGAAGGAAATCCATTTGATGGTGACCCTCGTAATAACTTAAGAAGAGTATTGAAAGAAATGGAAGAACTAGGATTTACAGACTTTAACTTAGGACCTGAGCCAGAATTCTTCTTATTTAAATTAGATGAAAAAGGTGAACCAACACTAGAATTGAACGACCAAGGCGGTTATTTCGATTTTGCTCCAACAGATTTAGGAGAAAACTGCCGTCGTGATATCGTACTAGAACTAGAAGAAATGGGCTTTGAAATTGAAGCTTCTCACCATGAAGTAGCACCAGGTCAGCATGAAATTGATTTTAAATATGCAGATGCATTAACAGCGTGTGACCAAATTCAAACATTCAAATTAGTAGTAAAAACCATTGCTCGTAAGCACGGTTTACATGCAACGTTCATGCCAAAACCATTGTATGGAGTAAACGGTTCTGGAATGCACATGAATCTTTCATTATTTTCTAATGGCAAAAATGCATTCTTCGAGCCAACTGGCGACTTAGAAATGAGCGATACAGCTCGTCAATTTATTGCAGGTATCCTTAAACACGCTCCAAGCTTTACAGCGGTTACCAACCCAACTGTAAACTCTTATAAGCGTCTGGTACCTGGTTATGAAGCACCTTGCTACGTGGCATGGTCTGCTAGAAACCGTTCACCATTAATCCGTATTCCTGCTTCTCGCGGCTTAAGTACTCGTGTAGAAGTAAGAAGCGTTGACCCAGCTGCTAACCCATATCTAGCAATGGCTGTTCTATTAAAAGCAGGTCTAGATGGAATTAAAAATAAAATGACTCCACCAGCTCCAGTTGACCGTAACATCTATGTAATGAGCAAAGAAGAGAGAATTGAAGAAGGAATCATCGATCTTCCAGCAACTCTAGCTCAAGCACTAGATCAATTAAAGTCCGACGAAGTAATCGTAGCTGGTTTAGGAGAGCATATCTTCGAACACTTCATTGAGGCAAAAGAGATTGAGTGGGATATGTTCCGTACCGTTGTACACCCTTGGGAACGTGACCAATATATGAGCATGTATTAAAAAAAAATAACCCAGTATGGATAATCCATACTGGGTTATTTTATTTCTTTTATTTTTCATTTTTTTCATTTAGTAATTTAAATTTGGTGAGTATAATATCACTGCTAATCCCTACAAGTACCGATACTAAAATATTCTCAACTAATGAATTTGGAGTTGTGTAAATCACCACGAGGAGACAAGCAACTAAGCACAGCAGTATTTCTTCTAGAAAACCTAGATAAATAAACTTCTTTGTTTTACGAGGCATGATGATTTTTCCGTGCTTTCGTACATGACTGATAATTCCTACTGATCCACCAATAACCATTGAGAAAATAATGTCCTTCAACACTGTTTTCACACTCCTTAAGCCTGGATTTTTTGACCTAAGGTTAAATCTTGGTGTAATACCATTATACAAATAGTGGAAACTAAATAGAATGAGTAAATATTCATATTTTTGCATATACTTCCAAAAATAAACAAAAAAAGAGCAGATTGAGAAAAATCTGCTCTTTTTACTTAATGAATATGACGGTAAACACCAATAACTTTTCCAAGTATTGAAACATTTCTTAATATGATTGGATCCATGGTAGAGTTCTCAGGCTGCAGGCGAATGAAGTCTTTTTCTTTAAAGAATCGCTTACAAGTAGCTTCGTCCTCATCTGTCATAGCAACGACGATATCACCATTATTAGCAGTTTGCTGCTGTCTTACAATCACGTAATCTCCATCAAGAATTCCGGCCTCTATCATACTCTCACCCATGATTTCCAGCATAAACACTTGCTCATCGGCAGGTGCCAGGCTTTCAGGGAGAGGAAAATACTCTTCTACGTTTTCAATTGCGGTTATGGGCAGACCAGCCGTTACTTTACCTACGATAGGTACATTGACGACATTGTTTCTTGGGATATTGATAGTTTCATCTGCTTCTAATATTTCGATGGCTCTCGGTTTTGTCGGATCTCTTCTAATTAGTCCCTTACTCTCTAAACGTGCTAAATGACCATGGACAGTAGAACTAGAAGCTAGCCCGACCGCTTCTCCGATTTCTCTTACGGAAGGTGGATAGCCTTTTTTCTTTACTTCCCCTTTAATAAACTCAAGGATATCCTGCTGGCGCTTAGATATTTTTGTCATAATAGATACACCTCGCCCTATTTAATATGTAATTTAATTATAGCATGTTCGCTTTTTTTATACAAACATAAGTTCGAATTGTTGTTGACAACAAACAAACGTTCGGACTATAATGAAAACATATAAAGCGAACATATATTCTGAATAGGGGTTTGATTATGAAAAAAATATGGGAAAAATACTCTTATGCAATTTTATTAATGATCTTAAGCTGCTCATTAGCTTTTATCTTATCATTACGTTTTAATTCAAATGTTGATGAGGAGTTTGTTACAATTACCATTTCTGAAGGGGACTCACTGTGGGAAATTGCTGATGAATACTCGCAACAACATTCATTCTCGAATCATGAGTTTATCAGCTGGGTTAAGCGGCATAACGATATTGAAGGAGATAAAATATTTCCAGGAGAAGAAATCACAATACCAGTCAACCTTGAAGTTGGTTCTTTAACAGAATACGCAAGCGCAGCTGAGGAGTAATAATAGATGATAAATGCTGTAATATACTGCAGGGTGAGTACAAATAAAGAGACCCAGGAAACATCACTAAAGCGTCAAGAAGAGGAACTAATTAAGCTGGCCGGTCAATATCATTTTAATGTGGTTTCTATTATTAGAGAGCAAGCAAGTGGTTATGACCTAGAGAGGGACGGTATTCTTCAGTTATTAGACCTATTAAAAGAAAAAACGGTACAAGCGGTGTTAATTCAGGATGAAACTAGGCTTGGACGAGGGAATGCCAAGATTGCTCTGTTGCACGTTATGATGAAAGAGGGCGCTAAGCTTTATAGTATTTCTCATAATGGTGAGCTGCAGTTATCTGAAAGTGATTCCATGGTTCTGAAAATAGTTGGTATGGTCGAAGAATATCAGCGTAAGCTGCATAATATCAAAATCAAGCGTGGAATGAAGAGAGCAGTTGCACAAGGATATAAGCCGGAAAAAAATCTAAAAAATCTCGAAATCAATTCTGGAAGGGAAAAAATAGAGGTTCCCATTGAAGAGATTGTCCGTCTTAGAAAAAACAAATTAACTTTTTCGGAGATTGCGGCAACTTTAAGGGGTTTTGGATACAATATCTCTAAAGCAACTGTACATAGACGCTACCAAGAATCACAACAAACTATACAATCAGAAGATCAGTAGACCATTTGACTTGTCAGGTGGTCTACTTTTTAGTAAAATCAGTCTTTAGGTAATTACTGTGGTAAAGCTGCTGTTTTCCCTGTAATTGAACGTTATAAATACTAATAAGGTAAACCATAGTCCATCGAATTGAAAGGAGTGTTCTCCATGCTCTCGAAAGAAAAAATGGCAAGAATCAATGAGCTAGCTAGAAAAGCTAAATCAAACGGTTTAACAGAAGCTGAAGCGAAGGAACAATCTAATTTAAGAAGTGAGTATTTAACTACGTTTCGCAGTTCAATGCTTGATACATTAACCAATACCAAAATTATTGATCCAAAGGGAAATGACGTAACACCTAAAAAGATAAAAGATAGAAAAAAATATAATCTTCATTAATAAGGGAACATTTTGTTTCCCTTTACATATTACAACCGCTGCAGAGCTAAAATAAGAAAATGAAAGTATTTTAATTTGTTTAGTAATCAAATTAATTGTTGAATTAATACCGAGAGAACTATAATATTAGTGTTGTACTTATTTTTTTATCCTAGTGAATCAGGAGTGATTTGATTAATGTTTAATACTATTGATGATTTGTCAGTAACCTCTATTCGTACGCTTTCTATCGATATGATTGAAAAAGCAAATTCTGGGCATCCTGGAATGCCAATGGGTGCTGCACCTATGACCTATACATTATGGACACGTTTTATGAACCATAATCCAAAAAATCCAGAGTGGTTTAACCGTGACCGGTTTGTATTATCTGCAGGCCATGGATCTGCATTATTATACAGCATGCTTCATTTGTCAGGTTATAAGTTAACTATTGAAGATTTAAAACAATTCCGCCAATGGGGAAGTAAAACTCCAGGACACCCAGAGTATGGTCATACTGATGGAGTAGAAGCAACTACGGGTCCACTTGGACAAGGAATTGCAATGGCTGTCGGAATGGCAATGGCAGAGCGCCACACAGCGAGTGTTTATAATAAAGAAAACTATGAATTAGTAAACCATTTTACATATAGTATCTGTGGTGACGGAGATTTAATGGAAGGTGTTTCAGCCGAGGCTGCGTCGCTTGCAGGTCATTTGAAACTTGGACGTTTAGTGGTTCTATATGATTCCAATGATATTTCACTTGATGGTGATTTAAATAAATCCTTCTCTGAAAGTGTAAAGGATCGTTTCACTTCTTATGGCTGGCAATATGTTCGCGTAGAAGACGGAAATAATCTTGAAGAAATTGCAAAAGCACTGGAAGAAGCTAGAAGTGACCTTGATCGACCAACCATGATTGAAGTAAGAACAGTTATTGGCTATGGTTCTCCTAACCGAGCTGGAACTTCAGGTGTACACGGTTCTCCACTTGGAGCTGATGAGTTAAAGCTGACAAAAGAAGCTTATAAATGGACATTTGAAGAAGACTTCCATGTGCCAAGTGAGGTTTACGAAAACTTCCAAAACCTAATTGTTGAAAATGGTGCAAAAAAGGAAAAAGAATGGAACGACCTTTTTGCACAATATAAAAATGAATATCCTGAATTAGCAAATCAATTAGAAAAGGTATTGAAAAATGAGTTACCTGAAGGCTGGGATAAAGATATTCCGGTTTATAGCGAAGGAAAAGCACTGGCAAGCCGTGCCTCATCAGGGGAAGCTTTAAATGGTATTGCTAAGAACTTGCCTATCTTCATTGGCGGCTCTGCTGACCTGGCTGGATCTAATAAAACCATGATTAAAGGTACAGGGGACTATGCGCCAGGAAACTATGAAGGCCGAAATATCTGGTTCGGTGTTCGTGAATTCGCAATGGGTGCAGCTATGAACGGGATTGCTCTACATGGCGGAGTGAAAATTTTTGGCGGAACATTCTTCGTGTTCTCTGATTACTTGCGTCCTGCTATCCGTCTTGCAGCTTTAATGGGACTGCCAGTAACGTATGTATTTACTCATGACAGTATTGCGGTTGGAGAAGATGGTCCTACTCATGAGCCAATTGAACAACTTGCTGCACTGCGTGCTATGCCTGGCCTATCCATTATTCGTCCTGCAGATGGTAATGAAACGGCTGCTGCATGGAAGCTTGCGGTTGAGTCAACCAATAAACCAACTGCTTTAGTGTTAACTCGTCAAGATTTACCAACACTTAAAGATACAGATAAAAATGCATATGAAGGAGTTTCAAAAGGTGCGTACGTGGTATCTCCATCTGAAAGAGAAACACCAGATGCCCTTCTGCTAGCCAGCGGTTCAGAGGTAAGTTTAGCAGTTGAAGCTCAGAAAGCATTAACTGGTGAAGGTATCCATGTATCTGTTGTAAGCATGCCATCATGGGACCGCTTTGAACAACAATCTCAAGAATACAAAAACTCAGTTCTTCCTAAGAATGTGAAAAAACGTCTTGGAATTGAAGTCGGTTCTTCATTAGGCTGGCACAAATACACAGGTGATGAAGGAGATGTCCTAGCAATTGATACATTCGGGGCTTCAGCACCTGGAGAAAAAATTATGGAAGAATACGGATTTAGTGTAAGTAATGTAGTTGCACGTGTTAAGGCCCTTCTTCAATAGTAAATAGTTGTAACAAAGGGAACGACGTTATGTCGTTCTCTTTTTTTCTATTTTTGAACAATAGATGAATAATTCGGAGTGTTTATAACGCTTCTATTATTTGTAAGATATAATAAAATTTGTAAGAACCATATGATTTCGACAATAATAGTGTTTTTTCTTGCCAGTATAAGACAAATGTTTTGATAGTGTTTATTTATAATTGATAGAAAGGGTATTCAACGAAGGAGAGATCGTGGTGAGGAATTATCAGCTTTATCTAATAGAAGATGAATTTGCCGCCCATTACTTCGGAAGAGAGCGTATGTTTTATCAGCTTTTTCAGGAACATCATAAAGCAGACGGTGAACTGAAATTTATAACAAAGAAACAGATCTCTTATATAACAAAGTCTATAGAGGTTTTGAAAATACACCAGTTGATTCAAAAGCAGCTTGGAAAAAAGAAAGGTTTTCTGGCTGAACATGGTACATACTACATTGAATTAAGTGGAAAACTAAGTACAGCGAAATTAAGAGTCTTCCAAGATTTAATTACTATAGAGGCTTCTGGCAGTTATGAAGCTGAAACCATTTTCTTTGAAGTACTTAGAAAATGTGAATCTTCCTTTATGGCTCTAGATCTCGACCACCAACGGTTTGGTTGGTTAAAGCCTATAAAAGAAAGAAAATATGTCTAATCTTTTAAAAGAGAATATTGTATATTCCCGTTTTATTTAGTACACTGTATGATAGACAACATGAAGGAGGAAGTTTAATGGGTACAGGTTTATGGATTCTAGTTGTTGTACTAGCGTTAGTAGCTGGTGTAGCTCTAGGATTTTTCATTGCTCGTAAATACATGATGAGCTACTTAAAGAAAAATCCGCCAATTAATGAACAAATGTTAAAAATGATGATGATGCAAATGGGTATGAAGCCTTCTCAAAAGAAGATCAACCAAATGATGTCTGCTATGAATAAACAGCAAGGCAAATAAATAAATCAAGAAACCACTTATTTTGAAGTAATCAAAAGAAAGTGGTTTTTTTGTTTGATATAAGGAATTTTTCGAAAAATCTTATATTTTGGTTTTCTATTGAAAAAAGGAATAATAAGGTTCATACTAGTTACGCTAAGAAGTAACTACATAATGAAGGAGCAACCTACATGAAGAAAGTTTTATCACTTATTTTAATTCTACTATTAGCTTTAACAGCATGTGGAACGCAAGAAAAAGAAGAAACAGCAACTCCAAAAGAGAATAAAACAGAAGAAGGAACAAATGCTGCAAAAGAAAGCTCAAATACAAGAGAGTTAACAGCTGAAGATGAGAAATTTGCTGAATTAATCATAGCAAAGGATTACGAGACTGTCGTAAAAGAAACAGGTTCATTAAAGAGTGAATCACAAAAAGATTTCTATTATATTGCTTCTGCTTTTATTAAAAACAATGAAATTCAAACTAAGACATACGACCCGAATGACCCAAATGCCATTATTACTGATCATAAGGTTATCATAAATTATTTAAACAGAGTGAAATTTGTTCCGGATAATATTAAGGACCAAGTGAATGAATTAAGAAGTGCTGCTGAGAAAAAATTAGCAGAATTAGATCAACAGTAAATGAAATATCAGGGGAAGCACTCATCTAAATGGGTGCTTTTTTTTATACAAAGAATAGGTGTCTAAATCTTTATTATTTTTATAATATTTGATAAAATGAATCTTCGGGTGTGGTGAAAGATTTTTTAAAATAATAAAAAAGAAAAGTTGAAACATTTTCGGGGGAACGATTATGAAAGTATTCTTAGATTTAGGATGGTTTTTTAAACAAGAGAAAAAAGCTTACATATTTGGAACCGTTATCTTACTGTTTGTCGCACTGCTTCAACTTGTGCCGCCAAAGGTAATTGGTGTTATCGCCGACCATATTAATAACGGTACGATGACCAAAGGTATACTCCTTGAATGGATGGCAGTATTAGTCGGGGCAGGTCTCGGTATGTATGTGTTGAGATATTTTTGGAGGATTATGATTTTTGGTTCAGCGGTTAAGCTTAGTAAACAGTTACGAAATCGCTTATATCAGCATTTTACGAACATGTCCCCATCTTTTTATCAGAAAAGAAGGATTGGGGATTTAATGGCGCATGCGACCAATGACCTGCAAGCGATACAGCAAACGGCTGGGGCCGGTGTCCTTACTTTAGTTGATTCTCTTTCAACAGGCGGGTTTGTTATTTTAGCCATGGCATTTACGATAAGCTGGAAGTTAACCTTGATATGCCTAATTCCAATGCCATTTATGGCGATTCTTACAAGCTGGTTTGGTACAATGCTGCATCGAACTTTTCACAAGGCTCAAGAAGCCTTCTCTGATCTCAACGATAAAACACAGGAAAGTATTACGGGGATAAAGGTTATAAAAACATTTGGGCAAGAGAAGGAAGATATTGAGGATTTTAGGAAACAATCACAAGATGTAGTTGAAAAGAACATTGTTGTAGCGAAAATAGATTCTTTATATGATCCCACCATCTCCATTATCGTAGGGATTTCATTTTTCTTAGCAATTACCTTTGGTTCGAAATACGTGTTGGCAGGGGAATTAACCATTGGTGAATTGATTGCTTTTACCACCTATTTAGGACTATTAATTTGGCCAATGCTGGCATTTGGCTGGTTGTTTAACATCGTTGAACGAGGGCGTGCTTCGTATGACCGTGTGGCTGCGCTGCTTCGTGAGAAACCGGATATTACCGACAAAAGTGATGCATTAGAAATCGTTCCTAGCGGTGATATTCACTACGATATTAAGAAATTTACTTTTCCGGGTGAGAAAGAACCAATGCTCAGAAATATCAGCTTCACTCTTAATAGAGGAGAGACGCTGGGGATTGTAGGGAAAACAGGTGCAGGTAAAACAACACTGTTAAAGCTTCTGATTCGTGAATTTGAAGACTATGAAGGAGGTATATCCTTCGGCAGTCATACTCTCCAAGAATACAAACTTGAAAAGTTACGTGAAGTGATTGGCTATGTTCCACAAGATCATTTCTTATTTTCCGCAAGTGTAGCTGAAAATATCGCCTTTACGAACCCTCGTGTACCGAAGGATGAAATATTTGATGCTGCAAAGCTCGCAAGCATTCATGATGATATTCTCCAATTTACAGAAGGCTATCAAACGGTTGTTGGCGAAAGGGGAGTATCCTTATCAGGCGGCCAGAAACAGAGAATTAGTATTGCGCGTGCTTTGTTGATGAATCCAGAAGTGTTATTGTTAGATGATTCCCTATCTGCTGTTGATGCGAAGACCGAAGAGGCGATTCTTTCATCATTACGGAAAAATCGAGAAGGTAAAACGACGATTATTACCTCTCACCGGTTGAGTGCAATTCAGCATGCAAACTTAATACTTGTGCTTGATAATGGCGAGGTCATTGAAAGAGGGACGCACGATGAATTAATGGCATCCCAAGGCTGGTATAAGGAAATGTATTTACGTCAGCAGCTAGAGGAGTTGGTTGAGCATGGAGGACATTAAAATGGAAGAAACAGCACAGCTGACGGAAAAAGAACAAAAAAGGGTTTTATATCGCTTGCTGTCATATACCAAACCACATAAAAAGGAAATAATTTTGGCATTTAGCCTTTTAGTGTTAACGACACTAGGGGAGTTAGCATCTCCAATCCTAGTAAAAATCTTTATTGATGATTACTTAACACCCGGAAATTTACTATTTCAGCCGCTGCTTATCCTCGGGGCAAGCTATCTCGGAATCCAAATAGTAAAATCTATCTTGTTGTTTTTTCAATTAGTTAAGTTTCAGGAAATTGCATTAAAGATTATTCAACAGCTTCGGATTGATATTTTTTCAAAGGTCCAGTCACTAGGACTTAGGTATTTTGATCAAACTCCCGCTGGAAGTATTGTCTCAAGGGTGACCAATGATACCGAGGCGATCAAAGATATGTTTGTTACGGTCCTTTCGACTTTTATCCAGAGCGGCTTTTTACTAACAGGAATTTTCATTACAATGTTTATCCTGGATGTAAAGCTTGCATTATTCTGTCTAATATTTATTCCGTTAATTCTTCTTGTTATGAGTTTATACCGGAAATTTAGTTCCCGTTTTTATCTGGAAATGCGTGAAAGACTCAGCCAATTAAATGCGAAACTAAGTGAATCCCTGCAGGGCATGAGTATTATTCAAGTGTTCCGCCAAGAGAAAAGGCTTCGTAATGAGTTTGAAGAGATCAATGATAAGCACTATAAGGCGGGAATGAGAAATATTAAGATAGATGGATTATTGCTGCGTCCTGCAGTGGATTTGATATTCATTTTAGGATTGATCATCGTCTTAAATTATTTTGGTATTACTTCATTGGACAGTCCAGTAGAAATTGGTGTGCTATATGCATTTGTTAATTACCTGGAGCGTTTCTTTGAACCAGTAAATAATATGATGATGAGATTATCGTTGTACCAGCAAGCGATTGTGGCAGGGGCACGTGTCTTTAGAATCTTGGATAAGCAGGAATTGGCACCAGGGCAAAATGAAGAAAGTAATGTATTGATTGAAAAAGGAAGAATTGAATTTAAGGATTTAACCTTTTCATATGATGGCAAACGAGATGTTTTGAAGAATATTTCCTTTACAGCAAATCCTGGAGAAACTGTTGCACTAGTTGGTCATACAGGAAGTGGGAAAAGTTCAATCATCAATTTATTAATGAGATTTTATGAATACGAGAAGGGCGATATCTTAATTGATGGCCAGTCCATCCGTCAATATTCTAAGGATGAATTACGAGAAAAAATGGGGCTGGTTCTTCAAGATCCGTTCTTATTTTACGGAACCGTACGAGATAACATTACGCTTCATAATCATCATTTAACAGATGAACAAGTAGAGGAAGCGGCCCAATTTGTTCAAGCACATACATTTATTGAAAAGCTGGAAGATTCCTATAATCATAAAGTAGTCGAAAGAGGATCAACATTTTCTAGTGGACAGCGTCAATTAATTGCCTTTGCAAGAACGATAGCTGCTAATCCAAAGATTCTCGTCCTCGATGAGGCAACGGCTAATATCGATACGGAAACAGAGGAAGCGATTCAAACCGCTCTTTCAAAAATGAGAAAAGGACGTACGACGATTGCTATTGCCCACCGGTTATCAACGATACAGGATGCGAATTTAATTCTTGTCCTACATCAAGGTGAAATTGTTGAACGAGGCACGCATCAAGAGTTACTAGCTCTAGGCGGACTTTATCATAAAATGTTCCTGCTGCAAAATGGAGCTTTGGAACCATTAGAGGATGTTATGCAATAAAGAAAAAAATCCTGGTGCTTGACCAGGATTTTTTTCGGGTTAGAGGCTCGCCACTTGGCGAGTTTTCTTTATATGATTTCGATTATATTCATTTAAAAGATGGTCTAATTCCTGACTATAGCGGATAGCAATGGAGGAAGTCAGGCCGTTGGTTACCGCGACTTGAATTAATTCAGCACGCTTTTTCTCAATAAGTACAATTAGGTCTTGTTTGAGCACAGCCGTGGTCCTTTCCGGAGAAACTCCAATAATAGAAAACATTGATAGTTATTCTCTACCAATGTTTTACTAGTATAACCTAAGATGGGAATAAATTCAAAGATATTTGTAAAAAAATATCCAAATATAGTTGGAAAATAATAGCATCATAGATAAGTCTGTGTATGATATCCTAATTAGTCTCTGGAGTCACAAAATATTCATGTTAACCATTATCTTTTAGGGGTAAGTTTTGTTAAAATGAAGTAGTATCGACTATACTGGGAGTGTTAATATGACTGATGTAAATATATTTTTAGCTTTGGGCGCGGGCTTTTTAAGTTTTATTTCACCATGCTGTTTACCGCTTTACCCTGCATTTCTCTCTTATATTACCGGGATGAGTGTTGGGGAATTGAAAACGGAAAATGCCATGCTTCAAAAGCGCAGTCTTCTACATACTATCTTTTTCCTGTTGGGATTTTCGGCTATTTTTATCGCGATTGGTTTCGGAACCTCGTTTGTGGGAAGCTTTTTTCTCGAGTACAAGGATCTCATTCGCCAATTAGGCGGAATATTTATCGTCCTATTTGGGTTAATTATTGTTGGAGTATTTAAACCTGAATTTTTGATGAAAGATCGGAAATTAGAATTTAAAAACCGGCCATCTGGCTTTTTCGGTTCAGCGCTTATCGGGATGGCCTTTGCAGCAGGCTGGACACCATGTACAGGTCCAATCCTCTCTGCTGTAATTGCCCTTGCAGCGACTAATCCAAGTTCTGGTGTCCTTTACATGGTGGCATATTCGCTTGGATTTGCAATTCCGTTCCTAATCCTATCATTTTTTGTTGGCCGAATGAAATGGATTCGCAAAAACAGCGGTAAAATTGTTAAAATCGGCGGTTATATTATGATCATCATGGGTATTGTGCTGTTCTTTGACTGGATGACAAAAATTATTACGATTTTCTCAGGAATGTTTGGTGGTTTTACAGGCTTCTAAATATTAGATTTATATAGTAAAATATGAATTTCGAGCTTTATTCTAAGGAATTAGGGGTTGAAACCTATGAACTTTGTTGTTGTTTCTTCAATAGGAGCGGTTTTTATGGGGATATTTGCTTTATTTGTCCGTATGAAGGCTGCTAAGAAACCTACAAATGTAAAGAAAATTATCCTGCCGCCCGTCTTTATGTCGAGCGGGGCATTAATGTATGTGGTACCACAATTTCGGTTGACTGGTATGGAAATCATAGAGGTTGTCATTTTGGGTATGCTTTTTTCAATACTATTAATTAAAACATCTAAATTTGAAATACGGGAAAACGAAATTTACTTAAAAAGATCGAAGGCGTTTATTTACATTTTAGTTGGATTGTTAATAGTGAGATTAGCATTAAAATATATCTTAAGCACGACTATTGACTTTGGGGAACTAAGCGGCATGTTTTTCCTGCTCGCATTTAGTATGATTGTTCCTTGGCGGATCGCGATGTATCTTGATTACAAAAAGCTATTCAAACAACTTCATGGCCAGCACTTATAGTATATTGGAAAACGCTCAGGGCATTAGGCTCTGAGCGTTTTGTTAATAACGGTATCCTCTAAGTTTATCGATTAAATACTGTACACCATATAAGATATACGCTTTATAGTGTAAATAAATGAAAAATTGGACGTGATTTAATCGACCTAAACTAATAATTTTAAGCTTTTTTAGAACATCTATGATAAAGAACGCAAAGGCGCCATCAGCAATCGCATTCAGTAACACAAACTTCTTAAAGTTTCCGTATGAAAGTTTAAGCAGCCACATCGATAGGGGCATATAGGGACCAACACTAAAAGGAAGTTCATCTTTAAGAAAGGATTTTCGCTTATCGTAAAACTTCCACCAATTCCGCTTGTGTCCATATAGATGATTAATGATTTCAAAAATAATGATAAAAACGCCCGAGAAAGAATAGCGTTTAAATTCACGCTTGCCTAAAAAAAGTAAAGATAACCACGGAATTAATATAATCAATAGGTTAAATGTTTTGTGCCTTTTCGTTGCCTTGTGTTTTGCCATCCACTTTCACCCCAGCCTAAATTTTCCTCCTTTTTAAAGTATCCATATTTATGAAAAAAAACCGCCAAAAATTGGACGGTTTAGAATAAATGCTCATAAGGAGCGACATCAATTCTATTTTCAAATAGCTTTTTACGTAAAAATTTGTGATCCCTTTTTGGTGTTGCTTGAATGTACCCGCGGATTACGAGTTCTTCTGTAATTTTCGACACTTTTTCATTGAGAGCAAGTTCGCCGATTTTTCCCGCTATCTTATGCCTTGCAACGTCCCGGAATAATTCAGGTACCGGGCTGACCAAATCTTCAAGAAGATGTTTTTCTTCCTCGCCCCATAAATGACGAGTTTGATAAACATAGTATTCTTCCCAATCCATCACGGATTTGCCGTCTTCCTTTGGCATTTTCTTAAGAAACTTCCTGAACATAAAAAATCCGCCAATGGCCATTAAACCAGCAAAGACAAAAATCCATATTAATATAAACCATAAAAACCAACCTGTTAGCTGCATTGTATTCACCTACATGATACTATTTTCATTTATCTATTATAGTCTGAAATGAGGCTAAAAGACAAGCAATCGCTTTATTTACAAGGGAAAAGTCTCATTAAACAGGGGTGCAAAAGTTGTCGAAAAAATGACAAAATCGGCAACTCTATTGATTATTACTATATTCCATTGTATTATGATTACAAATAGAGATTACTTTCTACTATAATAATGTGGGGCTGAATGGGGTACTGGTGTCCTCCACAGTCTTCAAAACTGCTTGAGACCTGCGTGCCAGGTCTGGT
The DNA here is from genome assembly GCF_046591715.1 of Neobacillus niacini. GTDB lineage: Bacteria > Bacillota > Bacilli > Bacillales > Cytobacillaceae > Neobacillus > Neobacillus niacini_L. Next base: position 638,038 of record NZ_JAWVNQ010000001.1, read on the forward strand.
GGGTTCGATTCCCACGCAGTCCCGCCAAAATAAGATTTTTAACGTTTTTAATAAATCTATTCCTCCACAGTCTATTTGGGGTTTACTGACTAAACTGTTGAAAACTGTTTGTCGAGACTGTGAAGGAAATTTACTCTTAGTCACCTATAATAATTCATAGGGGGCTATTTTTATCTAAAAAGTAATACGTACATATAAACGTGGATAGGGTAGTAGTAAGAGTAGTAAGAATATATTAAATGAATTTACATTGGATGAAATGTTTGGTAAATTCATGACATTTAAGATGACTGAAGCACTAGCACCCAGAACTATTAAAGAGTATAATATCCACTTTGAATATTTAAAAGAATTTCTTGCTGAAGGTATAACCGATGAAACTTTATCTATTGAAGATTTCCGTGGGTATATTGGTTTCATGCTTCACGAAAAAGAACTATCATCAATGACTGTTAATATTAGAATTAGAACTTGAAACAAACTTGGTAAAAGCTTGGAGGACACGAGAGAAAGGGATAAATACTTGTATAATAGTACAGCTGTTAATTACTAATGGCTGTACTTTTTTATTGTAATGTGATGGAATATATAGGAAAATAGCACTAGGGATAAACACTATGCTTTTTGGGGGAAATAGATGTGGGTAAACTGAAGTTTTTAACTACTACTCTATCACTAGGTTTTTCAATATTAATTCTGAATGGGTGCGGTAGTCAGGCAACTGCCAATAAGGTAGTAAGTGCACTTGAGAATGAAGATTATAATCAAGCTAGTCAAATTTTTGAAGAAGCATTATATAATACTTCTGACAAAAACGAATTAAATGATACAGTATCAGCAAAAGTTCAATTATATTTGGATGAAGCTTATGAGGAAATGGACGGAGATTCCTTTTATAGTCTTATTACTCATATTGAAGAGATTGGAATTTATGAGAAAGGTTTTTTTAGTACAGTTGATAACTATAAAGAATTAGCAGGAATAGATGTTGAGGACGATTATAGTTATATAGAGGACGATAGTTATGAAGAATACACCGATGAAGAGGAATACAACTCAAATGAGGAATCCTTCGATAATGAAGAGTATTATGAAGAAGAAGGAGAAGAGGTTACCACATCGGATAATCCATATACAGCGACAGATATAGACCACGATTGCAGTGATTTTGAAACAGGGTGGGAAGCCCAGCTTTTTTATATAGCAAATGGAGGACCTGAATATGACCCCCATGATTTAGATAGGGATAATGATGGTCAGGCTTGTGATTGGAATCCATAGAGGAAAAAATACCTATTTAAAACAAAAACAAAGGGAGTAGAGATATTGGGAGAAGTTGTTCAATTAGCTGTAAAAAGCTTCGAAAAATTAGGTCTGACACCAGTGACGATGTTGCTACTATTATTGATGGCTTTGTTATTCACGTGGCTATTTAAACAGGTAACTCTTAAACAAGAGAAACTATTTGAGGAAGAGAAAGTAGAAACACAAGATTCACTAATCCAATATTGTAATCTTTACAAAACATTAATCCTTTATAAAGAAGAAATTGAGTCAAGAGAAACCTTATTGGTTGAATATACAAATACAATTCCTATCTTGAAGACGGAAACCTGTGAAAAACTAGAAGGGCTATTATTTAATGACCAACCTATTGAGGAAAGTATTAGTCATATAAACGAACAAATAAAATTATTAAGAAATGAACTTGATGAAGTATATCCCCGTTATGACCGTAGTACAACATCAGGAAAAATAGGATTTAACATAAGGATAATTGAAATTATTTATCAGCCTATATTTCTCACGGCTTTAGCCTTTGTTTCATTCTTATATTTTATATATGTTAGTTTACAACCGTTAGTTGGGCTAACTAATGTATTTCTGATTAATATAACAATCTTCCTAAACTTCTTTTTAATCTTAAGCATTTTTGCTGCTATCTTTGATAAAAGATTTAATTATTCGGTAAAAAATATTGGTTTAATCATAGGCTATTTTGTAGCAATAGCCATACTTCTTTTTATAAATAACATTTATACTTCAGCTATTGCACTGATTGTAAATGTTGGTTTTACAACAATTTATAATCCTAAAAAAATGTATAAATAAAGATAATGATAAGTGAAACAGGGGATTTTTAGATACTAACGATTGAACTGAATTAGCTTGCTTCACTTTCGCATTGTGGTGCAAGTAACAAGCGTTATGGCCAATAAACATTTTAGAGTGGGGCACCAAAATGAAATAAGGCGTGTTTGGATAAAAAGATTAATCTGATTGGCTCGACACCATGTAACAATGAGTTAGCTACTCTTTCGAGTAATTAGGCAGACAATAGTTTATAAATCAGATCCCTTATGATATGACTTTTGGTTCTGCGGATATTATTTTTAGGCTGGTTTAAAAAAAGCAACCCCCTCTATAACTAGAAGGGGATTTTAATGTTAAACAGTTGTAAGTTTTCTTTCGATTTTTTTAGTGGTTTTTTCAATATTTTTGCGTTCATGGTCTCCCATAGTAAACTTTTTAACAAATGAAGAGAATTCCTCAGGTGTAATTTTATTGTTCAAATACGCAATTCTGGCATCATCCAATGTTCTGAATTTCATCGACATTAGTTATACCTCCTTCATTAACAGTAATACCCATTAAATTAAAAATTATAGCAAGCTGATTAGAAAAAATTTGTAAATACTCAATATCGTCTGCCGTGAAGCAATCTTGTTCTGATCCATCAATACTTAAGACCGCTAAAGTTTCTGTACCAATCTTTATGGGGACACAGACTAAAGAATGGTATTGTTTTGTAGCTTTTGGATGGGGTTTAAAGGATGCTTCTTTTGTAACATCTTTACAATATATATATTCTCCTTTGGTAAAAACATTTCCTGCTGTCGAAGAAGATATATCCAATCTCAAGTTTTCTTTACCCTGAACGCTAAAACCCACACCTTCATATATTTTAAGGTGGGTAGGCATTTGTAAATCAGGTGTAAAAACTGCACACCGATGGTTTATATTTTTCATACTTTTTAATGTTAATGGGATTTGCTCTATTACCATATCCGTAACTTTTCGACCGTGTTTTACTAGTTTTTCAAATTCTCTACCTGATTTCATCTGTTGGAGTGTCGGTATTTCTTTATTAACTTGGTCTAATATTGTCATGATTAGTGATTTTTGTTTTGAATCTGCATTTGTTTTCTCTAAGTTTTGTTTGTATTCTTGGATTAATTCAGAACCAGGTGCCTTATATAATTTCCAAATCCTCACAATCCAGAAAATTACAAACAAGCTTATTAAAATGATAAGTAGTATAAACAAGAAATTAGGGGGTAATCTGTCAACCTGTGAAGACATGGCATCATCGATCTTTTTGAATGTTTTTGTTTCTGGTATTAAAGTTATTCCTAGTACATTAACCAAATAAATCACCTCTCACTTCCATTGTCCTAACGGAAATGATTTTACCATAAAAACGGTAATTGTGCAGTTAATTTTCAATATTTTGACAGTTATTAAATTTAATGAAATATATTTCTTCAGCTATGGAAAGGGTACATCTAGATTTTTATAACTAAATTAATCATTAAGTTGCGGCATATTTGCGGAAATAAAGAAAAGACAAAATAAATAAAATTGCAGCCTATGCCAAAAGGCTGATTTGACAAGGTCTATGTTACGGCCCAAAGAGGTTTAGAACCTCCAAACCTACATTTTTGGAAACTTTTAATCTTATAATCGAGAAAGCATTTCGGAGAAGTTGTGGAATATGCTATAAAATTACAAAAAGTTAGAAATAACATTCTTGTCTTTTGTCAGGAGGGCTCCATTTTGAAGGAGGCTTTTATTAGTTATTTACCTGAATTGGTTGGTGGTTTGGTTCTCACTGTTATTACTTTTATTTTTACTAGAATAAGTGAAAAAACAAAATGGCAAAGAGAACTAACAAATGAACAAACTAGATTAGAAAATGAAAAAGAAAAACTAATCCTTGAATTTGAAGCAAAATTAAAAGAACAACAGCTATTATTTAACCATGAAAAGGATATATTAGAAAAGCAACATGAACAAGATTTACAGAAGTATCAAATGCAAGTCAAAGACCAAGATTTAAGAAGTATCTTTATCGGTGAATATGATTTAGAGAAAATCAGTAAGCAAATGGAAGGACTTGAAGATTTACTCGGGAAATCCCAAGAAATAGATAAAATGATAAAGAACATTAATCTATATAATGCTAATCACCCAACTAGAAAAAGAAGATAATAACTTAATAATTAATTTAGCGATAATACATTAAGTCATTCAGGAGAAATGTCCAGTATTAAATCAGTAATCTCTATCATTAGCCTTTCTAAAGCGGGCTATAAGGTGCCATGCTCTGTGCCCAAATTTTAAAAATAACAAATTACAAGAAAACACTAGGAAGTAAGAAAGCTTGGTTTATCAAGACTTGAGGGTATATCAAGATACAAGAAAAACAGATGCAAGCAAACTTCAAAACTGCTTGAGACCTGCGTGCCAGGTCTGGTGGGTTCGATTCCCACACAGTCCCGCCAAAATTCAATTAAATAAATTTCAACCTAGACGTCTATTATTATCATCATCAACGGAATTGCGTGAGTTCGTGGAGACCAAACTTGGTGTGTTTAAAACCTTCAAATTCTAAAATTTGGAGGTTTTTTGTTGTGATTTTAACATAGGCCACATGCCTTCTCATTATGATATAAATTATTTACATCAAATTTTAGAATCGATGAGATTAATAAATAAAGAGAGTAGACTAATCATACTGAGTCAACTCTCCTTATTTAGGTTATTATTTTTCAGTGACAATCAAAGAAGAAATCCACCCTTCGACCCCGCTAGGTGTTTGAACTTTTAGCCACTTAATACCTTTGGAATCTACTTGTTCTTCATTCAAAAACTGCATGGTTTCTTTATTTGTAATTGTGTATAGACGGGGTGATGTTAGTTCTGGGGCTTCGCGGATATTTCCGCCATCTTTATAAATCTTATTTAAAATGAATTCTTTTTGAACAGGGGAAGCCTTGGATGCCTGAATATGAACCTGTTCCTGGTTTAACCATACCTCAGCTTTCTTCCATTTTTGTGTATACCATTCATTTGGATTGTTCATAATTGCTGCAGTAAGCAAAATTACTAAAGCTGTAGCAGAATAAAATGTCCATCTTTTTATCCTGTTCTTATTTCTTTTCCGTTTCTTGAAAAGCTCAATCATTTTGTTGAAAAACTTTTCAAACAAGGAAAACATTCCTTCAACGATTTCCATCCAAACAGGTATGCCAGCTTCTCCTGCTTCTCTCCTCCTTCTTTGCATCGAAGCAAGAAGTTTCATGATCGGGTAAGAAATGAGATAAAGCATTTTTCTCAACAAACGGCATACCAAGGTAAAGAACGGAGGGATAATGTACACCATAAACAGCCTTAAAAAATGTATGAGTAGAAAGAGAGCTAAAAAAATACGAAGCCATTCAGGCAGAACAGAGAGAAGTGACCAGAACCAAAAAAGCTGATTTAAAATGGATTCCACAATACCTACTCTCCTTTATTAAAGTAGGATAAAAGTTCTCTCTTTTGACCAGAAATCTGTTTTTTTCTATTGATGTTTTCCAGATTGACGGGGAGGTGAGGGAACAGATTTTTTAGCTTGGCCAATCTTTGTTCTGCCTCAAACTGGTCAATCGAGTGATCGTTGATCAAGTTTAAAAGTTGTTTGTTTACCTCAAATTTAAAGGTTTGATTTTGGTTAAACTCTGATTCCACTAACACCTTTGCCATTTCACTTTTTTCTCCAAGCTTTCCAGCAGTGATAAAATCACCTGCTTGAAGCGCTTCTTTAATCGCGGCCGAAATACGGCGAGCTTCCTCCAAGTCCAGAGCCTCTTGATAGGCAGATAGTTCCGCGTTCCTGTCTAGATCGGCGATTGCCTCATCATGGCGCTGATCCCGAAACCCTTGCCGGATCAAAACACGAACATTCCGTACCACAATTCCAGTTTCTCTTAACACCTTAACCAATTGAGAGGTTTGAAAAAAATCCTCTATATGCTGAGCAAAGCCCAGTTCCTCTTCAATAGGATAAAATCGTGCTTCCGACTCCACCCAGAAGGGGAGATAATTGTTAATAATGTCGCCAATTTCACCGGCATTTTGTTGAACTATGCGTTCGGGGTGTTCAACAGCAATATCGATAAACAGGTTGACAAAAAACCTTCTTCCTCTTGTTGCCGAAGGGAATTCCTCTTTGAAGGTAATGGTATGCTGCTGCATATTGACGGTATACACCTTTTTATATTTGCCAATCCGTAATTCACTACGGGACAGACGTTCACCATTTTTAACAGCATAGTAATCGTTGTGATTATTTACATAAACAAAGGCATATGTCATCGACGACGCAGGCGGTTTTTCCAAAAAACTAAACTTCACTTCTTTAACATCTTCAATAAAATGCATTAGGCTATTCCCTCCTGGTTTACTATTTTCATTTTGAGAGATTACTTACCCTTGTCTACATACTATGCAGGTAATCGGAAGAAAAGCCCCATATCTTAGCAGAAGTTGGGGTTTGAGGGAGTTGAAGTATTAAAAGTTAATAGGAAGCCCAGATATAGAAAAAGGTATGGTTTCATTGTTCATTAAATGAAACCACGCCTTTTTGTTTTGTATATAAAACTACTTTTCTTTTAAAAAACTAATTATCTGAATATTATTGACTATTATTAAAATTCAATATAATATTATTAAGAATAGAAACATTGTTTTGTATATAAAACACAGTGTTTCAGCTATTCATTTATAGAGGAGTTGATGTGTTTAATAGTGTGATTGAAATTATTTTTATCATTGAATTTGAAAGCGTATTCTTGTAGAGCGAAATTGAAGGAGGATAATAACATGTTACAAGGTCAAAAAAGATGGTTGTATATTGCTGTTCCAATTTTTTTCTTCTGGTTTTTCGGCCAGATTGATAAAGTAGGCATTTCAGTGATCCAGACAGATCCAGGATTCTTAAGTGATCTTGGTTTAACTGGCCCAGACAAAAATGCCAAAATTGGTTTAATCTCCTTTATATTCATGATCTCATACTCGTGTTCCAACATTTTTTGGGGAATTATAATCGACAAATTAGGGGCAAGGAAAACAGCTGTTTTGGGTCTATTGGTATGGACAGCAACCATGGTAATGGGTGGGCTGTCTACCTCATATGAAATGTTTTTAATTAGTAGAATTATCCTTGGAATCGGGGAAGGTATGATGATTCCGATATCAGGTAAATTTATTTCAAATTGGTTTAATAAACGAGAGCTTGGTCGTGCACAATCATCCTGGATTACAGGCAACTATCTAGGTCCAGCAGTGGGTGCGGTTATCCTCATTCTAGTTATTTCCACTTTTCATTGGCAGGCAGCATTTTTTGTTCTTGCTGGCTTTAACTTATTTATTAATATTCCAATGTTCCTTTTTCTCACACGTAATACGCCAGAAGAACACCCACGTCTCAGTAAAGAAGAGATCGCCTATATTCGCGAAAAAGACGAAGCAGTTGATGAGGAGACAAAGCCATTCTTTGCTAAGGATTTTCGTTATTGGATTGTCTGGTTTGGTAATTTAATGTCGTCCTTTCTGTTCTTTGGAATCAGTATTTGGCTCCCTACATATCTCGTTGACGCCAAAGGCTTTGAAAGAGAAGCAATGACGGGGATTACTTCATTATCGTGGCTATTCGCACTTGGCTTTGTACTGATTGGCGGCTTCATAGTAGACAAAACGAAACGCCCGAGTATACAGGCGACGATTCTTTTCATCCTTACTGCTGCATTTTTGACCATTGCAGTTATTGCACCAAATCCAATCGTGGCAGGCGTTTCTATGGGACTCGCAATGGGTTCTCAGGGAGGAATGTTTCATCTAACCAATTTATTCATCATCAAATTTTCAACTTCTAAAACAGCGGGACGCGCAGCCGGTTTAATGGGGTTCACAAATATTATGGGTGGTTTTTCGAGCTATATTATGGGTTGGGTACGCGATTTGTCAGGTGGAGATTTTGGTCCTTCCATCATCATGTTGATTGTGGCAGCTATTATGGGATTTGCAGCGTACCTTTTTATGATCAAAAAAGAGGCTGCTGAATATCAACTAAGTAATACATCAGGGAAAAATGTAATTGTATAAATGGTATATATGGTTTCTCAGTAAGAAGGAAATTAAATGCTTACTGAGAAACCAAAAGAATTTCTGTTATGAAGGCAAATTTAATTGGAGGAAATGTTAATGTGGGTCATCACTCATTATTCAAATTCAAATATAAAATTGTTTGAGTTTGACACCGTGGAGGAAGCAAAAGAAGCTTATAAAAACATTGAAGGATGTAAGATTCTTTCTGAGATTGTTTATTACAATGATTTTCGTGTAGATATAGCTACTGGAGTAAAATGGGATTAAAAAAATAGGAAGGTAAGACCCTTTTTGAGATAGCCATTTTTTCTAAAATAACCATAATATATTTAACATAGGGAGAGACACAGGATGTCAACTTTACGTGAAGAATCTTTAAAGATGCACAAAGAAAAACGAGGAAAGCTTGGTGTTCACTCGAAAGTCGCAGTAAAGAACGCAAACGATTTAAGCCTTGCTTATTCACCAGGCGTTGCAGAACCATGCTTGGTGATTCATGAGAATGAAAGCAAAGTATATGAATACACGATGAAGGGTAATCTTGTTGCCGTAGTTTCAAACGGAACGGCTGTACTCGGACTTGGAAATATAGGCCCTAAAGCAGCAATGCCGGTAATGGAGGGAAAAGCATTGTTATTCAAATCATTTGCCAATGTAGACGCATTCCCTCTTTGCTTAGATACAACTAATCCTAACCAAATTATCGAGGTTGTCAAATTGCTTCAGCCTACATTTGGCGGGATTAATTTAGAAGATATTTCTGCTCCTCAATGTTTTGAAATTGAAAAAGCATTGCGAGAGGTCTGTAATATCCCAATTTTTCATGATGATCAACACGGTACTGCAATCGTAACAGCTGCTGGATTAATCAACGCTCTTAAATTGGCTGATAAGAAAATTGAAAATATTCGTGTTGTGATAAACGGCGCGGGTGCCGCAGGTGTGGCGATTATTAAGCTGTTACTTCATATGGGTGTAAACGATGTTATTTTATGTGATACAAAAGGAATCATATATGAATCCCGTCCTGAAGGAATGAATTCATTTAAAGAAGAAATTGCACGTATTACTAATAAAGAACAACTACAAGGGACATTAGCAGATGCGCTGGTGGGAGCAGATGTGTTTATTGGGGTATCCGCTGCAGGTGCTGTAACAAAAGAGATGGTTCGTTCCATGAATCAATATCCGATTATTTTTGCAATGGCCAATCCGGTGCCAGAAATTATGCCGGAGGATGCAAAAGAAGCGGGAGCACATGTAGTTGGGACAGGCCGCTCTGATTTCCCGAATCAGGTGAATAATGTACTTGCATTCCCAGGGATATTCCGCGGTGCTTTAGACGTTCAAGCAAAAGAAATTAATGAAGAAATGAAACTGGCAGCAGTGTATGCTATTGCTGGCTTGATTTCAGATGAAGAACTCCATACTGACTATGTCATCCCCGATCCATTTGACCGCAGGGTTGCTGCCCATGTAGCTGCGGCCGTTGCAAAAGCTGCAATTGAAACGGGTGTAGCACGAAAAATTGTAAATGTAGAAGATATCAAAAAGCGTCTATTAACATTTCAAGATGAAAAGCTACCTGCTTTTGTATAAACCCGAGGCATTATGTTATAACTAAAAATCCCCTTTCATATGACCTTAAAGGAACTAACCTAGACGGTCAAATGAAGGGGGATTTATCAAGTTGTTATCTTACAGTTTTTTATTATTATTGATATCGTACATTTAGGCATGACTTTTTTGCGTAGGGAGAGGCGTTGAATAAAGTTCAGATGCCTCTTTTTTAATCGTAAATACATAAGCGGCCAAACCTAAAATAGATGCCAAAATTAGCATAGCAATGGATGTACTGAAGTCCCCGTTAGAAATGTCACGAAGCCAGCCCATAATATAGCTTGAAAAGCCGCCCATAATATTAGTGAATCCCATTAAACCTGCTGCCCGGCCGGCTGTTTCTGGTGTTGAGTATTTTACCATAAGCATATTACTCAGATGGAACACTCCGCCCTGGCAACCCATTGCGAGACCCATACAAATACCTGCCATAATGGAATTTGGGATAAAAACCGCCATTGTCAAAAAAAATGTTGTCATGGAAAATAAAATCGTTGCCATTAAACCTGGGCGTCTTGTCTTATCAGCAAGAAATCCGCATGATAGGACAAATCCAAGTGCAATTAACCAGGATAGGGATGTGATGCTTGACATTCCTTTATGTTCGAAGCCTTTTGCTTCCATAAGATATGTCGGGAGCCAAATACTAATTCCGAAGAATAGGAAAGAACACACAAGCATACCGAACCAGACAATCCAGAAACGGTAATCCTGAACAAAACTCTTATTCGTAGACGTGATTCCCACTTTTTCTTCATCATCCCTATGACGGATAAAAGCCAGTTCTTCTTTACTAACCCGTGGGTGCTCTTCTGGTTTATTTCTTGTCAGAAAGATAAACATTGGGATATTAATAAATAAGTTAAATGCCGCTAGAATAAAGAATGCTGACTGCCAGTGGAGTGATGAAATAATGAGAGTCAATACAACTGCCCCAATCGCAGGACCTAAATAGTTTCCAGTAAGCCAAGATGCCTGCGCACGTCCTAGTTCACGTTTATTAAACCAGGAGGAAATAAATTTACCGGATACCGGAATCATCATCCCTTCGCCAAAACCGAGAATAATTCGACTCAGTAAAAATATCTCATATGAAGTAGTGAGACCTGACGAAATCATGGTAAGCGTCCAAATGGATAAACCAGCAATAGCTGTATTTCGCGCACCAAATTTGTCAATAATGAAGCCCCAAAATAGATTGGATACCCCATAAGCAATCGTAAAAACAAACGAGAGAAGACCAATTTTTGTATTTTTGTCTACTCCTGTTATCCCTAGAGCATTCAAGAAATCTGGATCAGTTTGAATAATGGAAATACCAACCTTATCAATTTGGCCAAAGAACCAGAAGAAAAAAATTGGTACAGTAATGTATAGCCATCTTTTTTGTCCTTGCAGCATAATATCTTCTCCTCGTTTAGATGCAAACAATAATTAATGCGCTTACAATTGGAAAATATGTTTTGTTGATAAAACATTTTTTTATATTTTAACGATAAAATAAGTATAATTGTTTGTCAATTTAATATTTTGACTTATTGAATTTAATTTCATACAAATATATAATTTATTTATTAACGATGTTTTACATATGAAATAAAAAAATAGATAATGATCAGTTTCTCCTCTATTTTAAGGAGCTCTAAAGGAGTAAACTACGGGAGGAATACTCGGATGGTAAGCGAAGAAAAAGAAAAGTATAGTGCCAATTCTTTAGTAAGAGGATTAGAAATCATAAAGCTTTTTAATGAAGAACAATCGAGCTTGTCACTTTCAGAAATCGCGAAAAAGCTTGGCGTAAGCAGAACGGTACCATATCGTTTATTATTTACACTTCAAAATTTGGGTTACCTGTCTCAGGATGAAAACACAAAACATTATAAATTAACTCCAAAAGTGCTTGAATTAGGTTTTAGTTATTTAAACAGCTTGAAATTCCCAGAAATTGCCCAGCCTTATATGGAAAAGCTGCGTGATGAAATCGGTGCTTCAATTCATTTGTCAATTTTGGATGGACAGGAAGTGGTTTACGTAGGAAGTGCTCCTGTTCGGGGGATATCCGCTATCAATGTGAACATTGGCATGAGGCTGCCAGCTCACGCAACAGCCAATGGAAAATTATTGCTTGCTTATCAGTCAAAAGAAACTCTAATGCAAATGTTCCATGTCTCAAACCTAACACCTTATACGGATAAGACACTTATAACACCGAGTGAGTTTCAACAGCAATTAGAAACAATTCGGCAAACAGGATATTCAATTACTAGTGGAGAATTCCTTCCTGGTATTCGATCTGTTGCAGCGCCGATTTTTGATAGAAGTGGAGAAATTTTGGCCGCTTTGAATGTAGTAGCTACAGAATCGGCTTACAAAGAAGATTTTATGGATAAAATTGCCTTGCCAAAAGTACTGGAGGTTTCCCAATTACTATCGAATTATATGGGATACAGCGGAGGAATTCCGAAAGCACTTAATCAAAAAAATGTCTGAAAAAACAATTGATTTTAACTAAAAAAGAATATTCTTTTATCAAAAGTGTGGATACCCATCCTAGGGTATCCACATTTTTTTGTTGTAAAAAAATAAATTTTTTTACTGTGGGTAAGTGTTACGACATAAAGCTCCTAATCGATAAGTTACTTCTGCTTTTGTAAATGACTAAGGCCTTGGATCGTTCAAAAATGGTGATTTAAAATAAAAACCTTTTAAATTTTCTAAAAACTAATCTTGACAATAAAATGATTCCATTCTAGAATTGGTTTATAGATAAAACATTGTTTTATATATGAAACAAATACACGAAATGTATAAAGGGAGGATTTATAAATGACAAAAGAAACATTTTCGGTTAAAGAATTTGAAAAAAAATATGTGGCTAGATTGGAAGACCGTACCCTTGATTGGAATGTTCTGAAGTTCCAAGAGGAAATTGACCCAGCGTATAGACGTGCACAAATGCGATATATTGGACGAGGCGCTACTGCGAATAATGATTCAAATGTAATTGCAGCGGAACATTTTACATTAAGTACAATGGTGCTTCCTCCAGGATGTATCGGGCCGTTACATCTCCACGATGATGTAGAAGAAGTATTTTTTATTCTTGAAGGAGAAGTTACAGCGTTAATTCAGGAGGACAGCAACAGTGAAGTTCATGAAATTAAACTGAATGCCAGAGACTGCATCAGCAGCCCACCTGGAGTATATCGCGGGATCCGAAATGATGGGAAAGAAGAGGCGCGTATGCTCGTTATGCTTGGAGCAGTGAAGCCTAATTTGCCAACCTATCCAGAAGGCAGTGCACTTGAAGAACTGCGTAAACAACGTGCTATAGAACGAGAAGCAATCATAAAAGGCTGATAAATAAAATAGAAAAGTTACAGCTGCATTATGAAAAATAATGCAGTTGCCTTTTCTAGATGAACAAAAATTGAAAGCGCTATCAAGTGAGCGGGATATCTGTTTAATGGGAGGTATACAAAGTGCTTGGAATTACTCATTTACGACATATTAGTTTAATTACCTCGAATTTTGATGAACAAGCAGAGTTTTATGAAAAGGTTTGGGGTTTAGATAGAGTGGATGTTCCAGATGAAAAAAATATAGTTTACTTTCGCGGTGCAGGACCAGAACACCACATTGTAAGCCTTCACAAAGGAGAAAAGCGTGGTTTGCACCACATTTCATTTGGGATGGTCGATAAAAACGCTGTGGATCGTGCAGCAGAAATATTAGAGTCAAAAGGTGTACGTATAATCCAACAACCAGGGTATTTGGATGAGGCGGGAGCTGGATATGGACTTCGGTTTGTGGATCCAGAAAATCGAGTAATAGAGCTTTCGGCTTGGGTGGAAGTCCAAACATCCATTTGGAACAACAAAAACGTAGATCCTGTGAAATTGAATCATGTTGTTATGAACACAAAAGACTTAGACATGATAGTAAAGTTTTATACAGATGTACTTGGTTTTAAAGTAACGGATTGGAGTGAACACCAAATGTCATTCTTGCGGTGCAATCGAAAACACCACTCGATTGCATTCAATCAAGATACACATGCTTCAGTCAATCACATTGCTTACGAAGTTGATTCAGTTGATGAACTAATGCGTGGCATAAGCAATGTTCGAAATGCTGGCTATCGTGAATTATGGGGGCCAGGACGTCATGGACCAGGAAACAATATTTTCTGTTATTTCCAGGACCCAGGAGGTTTCGTAATAGAGTATACATGCTATCTTGAAACGATTGAAGATGAGTCTGAGTGGAGAGCGCGTGTATGGAAACGTGTACCGCATTTAATGGATCAATGGGGTATTGCAGGACCGCCGAGACCTGAAGCCCGAAAAGCAATGGGAGGGGATCCCGATCCAGGCTGGGTTGATGCAGCAGTAGACGTTCGTTAAAGTGACGAAACAAGAAGCTAAATAAAGGGGTGACGAAATGGACTTAGGTTTGAAAGGAAAAGTTGCTGTTATTATGGGAGGCACATCAGGTGTCGGATTAAAAGCAGCCGAAATGTTTTTAGGTGAAGGCGCAAAAGTAGCAATCTGTGGAAGAAACGAACAGCGCATGGAAAATGCTCAACATCAATTGCATTCGTTTGGGAACAAGGAAGATATTTTTGCATCAACTTGTGATGTAACCTCTAAATCAGATGTGGAATCATTTATTAACAGCACATCAGAGAAATTTGGCGGAATTGATATATTAGTAAATGCTGCTGGACAAAGCGTGATGGGATATTTTTTTGATATTACAGATGAACAGTGGCAAGAACAAATTCAATTAAAATATTTTGCTATTATCTATGCAGTTCGTTCTGCCCATCCACACCTTGTTAAAAGAGGCGGCGGACGGATAATAAATATTAATGCAACACTTGCTAAAGAGCCTGAACGTCACATGGTAGCGACTGCTGCTACACGTGCTGGTCTATTAAATTTAAGCAAAACTCTGTCTCAAGAACTGGCTTTAGACAATATATTAGTGAATTCAGTCAGCCTCGGACTAATTCGGACTGATCAATGGGAGCGCAGAAGATTGAAAAATGCTCCTGATATGGATCCGGAAGAATATTATAGAGATCTTTCGAAAAAACGAAATATTCCACTTGGCCGTGTGGGTGAAGCGGAAGAGGTTGCTAGTGTTATTTTGTTTCTCGCTTCAGACAAAGCGAGTTATGTAGCTGGCTCGACGATTGAAACAGCAGGAGCGTTAGGAAAAGCGCTTTAATAATATGACTAAACAAAGGTAGGATATCAAAATGAAAAAACTAGAAGAGATAGAGTTTACAACAGCTGATGCCATTGTAAAAGAGCTAGTTCGTGCAGGTGTAGATGTCGCTTTCGGTATTGTAAGTATTCATAATATGCCTATCTATGATGCCATTCTAAGAGAGGGAAGCATTAAGCTTATCTGTTCACGTGGAGAGAGCGGAGCAGTCAATATGGCAGATGGTTATGCGCGTGCGACTGGAAAATTAGGTGTTGTGATTACAAGTACAGGAACAGGAGCAGGTAATGCAGCCGGTTCTTTAGTAGAGGCTTGGGCTGCCGGTGTCCCACTTCTTCACCTTACGGGAGAAGTTGCATCTCCATATCTTGGAACAGGTAGAGGATACATACACGAATGCAAAGATCAACTCTCGATGATGAGCGGTGCATGTAAAAATGCTGTACGGCTTAGAAGGCCGGAACAAACAGCTGCAGTAGTAAGAAAGGCGATTCAAGAGGCGTTAACTGCACCGGCTGGACCGGTATCACTGGAAATTCCGATTGACTTTCAATCTGCGATTATAGAGGATCTATCTCTTAGCGGTGTACAAGTTGCAGAGTGTAAACAACCATCATCGGTATTTGTTCCCGAACAAGCAGTTACAAAAATGGTTGAAGCGCGCCGTCCAGTAATTTGGGCAGGGGGTGGTGTTATCACTGCTAATGCTTCACATGAGCTTCAACAATTAGCAGAAATTCTAGGTGCTGCAGTTATTACAAGTCAATCAGGAAAAGGTTCGATTCCAGAAGACCACCAACAATGTATTGGACACTATGCTGCATATGAGTCCACAAAAGAGTTTTTGCGTAATGCGGATTTATTAATCAGCGTAGGTGTTCGTTTTAGAGGGAATGAAACGTCCAATTGGAAAGTACCTGTGCCAGAAGAGCATATTGCAATTGATGCGGATTGGCAGGCAATCAACCGAAATTATAAAGCGACAGTTGGTTTAGTTGGCGATGCAAAAGATTTGTTAGCGGCCCTCGTGCAAAAGCTCGAAGAAAAATCAGTTTCTGCAGCACCTTTATATATAGAAGAAGTACGTTCCCTAAGAGATGAAGTGCGCGCACAACTTCGTGAAACGCTCGGACCCTATGAGCAATTTGTAGATGGAATGAGAGAAATATTACCGCGCGATACGATTTTAGTTCGTGATGTAACTGTTCAGGCAAATGTTTGGGGAAGCCGTTTATTTGAAATTTATGAACCGAGAACTTCCATTCATGCATCAGGGGGTGGAATTGGTCAAGGTCTTCCGACAGCAATTGGTGCCCAAATGGGCTGTCAAGATAAAACAGTTGTGCTGATGGCTGGAGATGGCGGGTTTATGGTCAATGTCGGAGAAATGGTTACGGCAGCTGAAGAAAACTTACCAATTATCATTGTATTGTTTGATGACTCAGGCTACGGAGTTCTTCGCAATATCCAAGACGCTGCATATGGACGCCGAGTAGCTGTAGATTTATTGAGTCCTGATTTTGTTAAGCTTGCTGAGTCCATGCACTTTGCTGCTGTACGGATTGGTTCTGGAGAAGAATTTGTTAGCGAACTAAAAAAGGCAAAAGAAAGACGTAAACCGTCGATGATCGTTGTCGATATGGAAGCTGTTGGGCCAATGGCCAAACCATTTGGCGGACCTCCAGGAGCATCGGAAGCCTTTAAACCCAAAAAAATATAAAGGAGGATTGAAAATGATTTCGACCTATCCAGTGGTTTCAGGAAGATACCTCGTTAATGGTGAATGGAAAGAAATAAATGAAACTATCGATGTGATTAATCCTGCCAACACGTCAGAAGTAGTTGGCCAGGTGGCGATATGTTCTGAGGACAATGTCAATGAAGTGATAGAAATGGCAGAAAAAGCTTATGAAACCTGGTCTCGTACTGATATAAGAGATCGAGCAGCCCGCATGAACACAGCAGCAGAAGAATTGGCTAGTATTATCGAGGAAAATGTCACGTTATTTGTACGGGAAAATGGAAAAACACTTGTAGAAGCTAAAAAAGATTTACTTCGCTGTGTTGAGGTTATGAAAGGCTGCCCAAATGAGCTGCTTAACTGGTGGAAAGCAGAAGTGCTTCCAGGAAATCAAAAGGTTCAAGTTAGAAGAAGAGCAAGAGGCGTCACAGCAGTGATCACTCCATGGAATTCACCTATGATTTTAACATTTAAACGAGTAATCCCAGCTGTATTAGCAGGTAATTCCGTTGTTGTAAAACCTGCTACAAATTGTCCGTTAACAATTATGACTTGTTTAAAGGTAGTCGCAGAACATTTTCCACCAGGTGTCATAAATATTGTGACGGGTTCTGGAAAAGTAATCGGTGACAAGCTTTGCTCTGATCCCCGCGTGCGTACCGTCGCTTTTGTCGGCAGTTCTGAAACAGGAAAAGCTATTATGAAAAAGTCTGCAGGAAATCTCCAAAAGCTATATATGGAACTCGGAGGAAATGATCCGGCAATTATCTTGGACGATGCAAATATGGATGAAGCAGCGATCAAGCGACTGAAAATGGGTATTTTACGTGCAGGAGGGCAAGTATGCTCAGCTATTAAACGAGTGTATGTCCATGAATCTCGTTATGAAGAAGTTGTAAAAAAATTAACTTATGCGTTTGAACGGGTTGTTGTTGGAGATGGCATTCAGCCTGAGGTAACAATGGGTCCATTAAATAATAAAGCACAGTTTGAATATGTGAATGAGTTAATTGAACGTACAGTTAAGACTGGTGCAGAAGTAATTACTGCCGGTATTCAACATAATCCGGAATCGTGGGATCAAGGTTATTTTATGCTGCCTTCGATTGTTACAGGAATCGATCAGCAATGTGAAATAGTTCGCGTCGAGCAATTTGGACCAGTCATCCCTATTTTGCCTTTCTCTGATGTTGATGAAGCGGTAAAGTTAGCGAATGATAGTGAATTCGGTTTACGGGCGTCTGTTTGGACTGAGAACGAAGACTTAGCTATTGAGCTGGCCGACCGCCTTGAGGCAGGAGCTGTTTTCCATAATAATCATACTGTTTTTAGTGATATCGCTCTAGACTTTCCAGGTTTAAAAGAAAGTGGTGTTTCCCGCGAAACGAGACATTGTGGACTGGAATACTTTACAGATTCATACGGGTTTGCTGATTAGGGAAGGGTGAAAGGGTATGAAAATAGGGCTAATTGGGTGCGGTAATATCGGTAAATTTCTACTTCAGGCAATAAATAAGGACGGACTGCTTCCAGGTGGTAAAATCGTTTCGATTTTTGCACGCAGCGAAGAAATTGGAGCTCAACTAGCTGAGGAATTTGGAACAAAGTCATATCGAGATGTTGACGCACTTCTTCAATCTAATGTTGATCTAGTCATTGAAGCAGCGACCATTGAAGCCGCAAAAGCGTACGCATTGAAAGTGCTTATGGGTGGTAAAGATTTATTATTAAGCAGCATAGGAGTAATGGCTGATACTGCCTTTGAAGAAAGCATAGGCGAATTTTGCAGAAAGAATAATGTAAATGTTTACCTTCCGTCTGGTGCGATTGGAGGACTCGATGTACTTAAATCTGCAAAAGCCGTTAATGGACTTGAATCTGTGTCCATCACAACGAGAAAACCGCCAAGCGCATTGCCAGCAGGCGCATCATTAGAAAGAGAAACGATTTTATTTGAAGGTTCTGCTGCAGAAGCAATTAAGCAGTTTCCGAGAAATATTAATGTTGCGATAGTGTTATCTTTAGCTGGTCTTGGTTCTGAACAGACGAAAGTGAAAATTATTGCCGATCCAGATGTGTTGAAGAATAGTCATCTTATTGAAGCATCAGGTTCGTTCGGAAAACTTAAGCTTGAAGTAGAAAATGACCCGATGCCAGGCAATCCTAAAACAAGTTATTTAGCAGCATTAAGTGTACTGGCTACGCTGCAAAACAAAGACAAGAGTATTCTTGTTGGATGATGAATTAAGTGAAGCCCGTAGAGGGAGGGGTAGAAATATGCTTAAAACTGATCAATCATTAAAAGAAATGTCGAAAGACCAAGTAGTTAATTATTTGAACGAAAGTGTCAAACCGGAGGAAGGGGTAATCCCTGCTTATCTTCTAGGAAATCAAACTGTTTACGATTTAGAGCATGAAAAAGTATTTTTGAAAACATGGATTTTTGTCGGGCATGAATCTGAAATTCCGAACACAGGGGATTTCATGACACGGGAACTTTCCGGATATTCACTCATAATTACGCGTGATAAAGAAGGAGAAATTCGTGCTTTTTATAATATGTGTACCCATCGTGGAATGAAACTATGTCGTGCTGACAAAGGGAATAAGTCTTTTTTTACGTGTCCATATCACGGATATAACTTTAAAAATACAGGTGAGCTTGTTGGTGTTCCGCTTCAAAAAGATATTTATGGCGAGAACCTTGACCGTTCAGAAATGGGTCTGCATCAAGTGAAGCTTCAATCTTATAAAGGTCTTATATTTGGAACATGGAATCAAGATGCAGAGCCGCTTGAAGAGTTTCTCGGCGATTTCAAATGGTATTTAGATATCGTTGTAGGACGTGCAGAAATGGAAGTGATTGGGGCACCGCAACGATTTATTGTGAACTCTAACTGGAAAATCGGTTCTGATAACTTTGTTGGCGATTCCTACCATACGATGGTCACACATGGTTCAATTGCAAAACTAGGGATGGTGCCAAACGCAACGTATTCAAAGCGTGGTTTTCAAATTCACACTGAAAATGGACATGGGCTAAACCTTGGAACACCTAACCCTGACTTTGCCTTCCCGGAAGAATTAATAGATGAATATAAAAATAATCTATCTGAAGAACAATTTGAAGTGTTATCAAACTTGAAAAATATGATTGGTAATGTATTTCCGAATCTATCATTCTTAATTTCCCATACCAAAATAAAAGGCAAGTTAATCTCTAACACTTCAATTAGAATGTGGCGTCCACTTGGTGTTAATAAGATGGAAGTGATTGCCTGGATGCTCGTTGAAAAAAATGCTCACAAAGAATGGAAGGATCGTTCGAGAGATTCCTTTATCTTGACGTTTAGCCCATCTGGTATTTTTGAACAAGATGATACCGAGGTATTTACCGATATTACGGAAGCCGCCCAAGGTCCAATGCCTTTTCAAAAAAAGCTAAATTATAACTATACAATGGGTCTTCATCGCGAACCGGTTGAGTTTATCGGACCAGGTGTTGCATACAATGATAAATTCACAGAAGCGGCACAGCGTAATTTCTACAAATATTGGCTGGAATTAATGACGAAGTGATGAGCAGTAGGGGGAAGTAAAATGAATTTTGAAAATATGCTGGCAAAATGTGAGTTTGAACAGTGGTTGTTTGATGAAGCACAATTACTTGATGACATACAATTTGATGAGTGGTTTCATTTAATGCACTCGAGCTTGCGTTATCAAATGCCTGTGCGTGTTAATAAAGAAGGAGTAGAACGTCCAGATTATTCAACTGAAATGTTTACGTTTAATGATGATATTGAGCTGTTAAAGCTTCGCGTGGAGCGTTTGAAAACGGATTATGCATGGGCGGAAATTCCTCCTTCAAGAACACGCCGCTTTGTCAGTAATGTCCGTGTGAAAGAGTTTGTTGAGGGTGAAAAGGCAGTTGTAAAGAGCTATTTACTGATCTACCGCAGCAGAAGCACAGATATTCATCATGATTTAATTTCAGGTGAACGAAATGATGAACTTTTATTTGAAGATGGTAAATGGAAACTTTCCAAACGGGTATTCATTGTAGATCAAACAACCATAAATACTAGAAATCTTGCAATCTTCGTTTAATGATGTATGAAAGATAATTAAAGAGGTGGAGACAATGGTAATGGCCTTAAAAGATAAAGTAGTGTTGATTACAGGTGGTGCTTCAGGGATAGGAGAAGCTGTGACACGCCGTTTTATACAAGAAGGAGCAAAAGTGAGCATTATCGGCCGCTCTATAGAACAGTTAGTGAAAATGAAAGATGAATTTGGTGAAGATATTCTAACCTTTCAAGGTGATGTAAGCAAATACGAAGACAATGAGCAAGCTGTCCAATCTACTGTTAGAAAATTTGGGAAGCTGGATGTTTTTATTGCTAATGCTGGTGTATTCGATGGTTTTGCAAAATTTGCCGAAGTGACTCCTGATGCTCTTTCAAAAGCGTATGATTACCTTCTCAATATAAATGTAAAAGGTTCTTTTTTCGGCGCAAAAGCAGCTCTTGAAGAACTGAAAAAAACAAACGGTAATATAATTTTTACTGTTTCTGGTGCGAGTTTCTATCCTGATGGCGGCGGCGTTTGGTACACAGCAAGCAAGCATGCTCAAATTGGATTGATGCGCCAGTTAGCATTCGAACTAGCACCTTCTATCCGTGTAAATGCGGTAGCACCAGGGGGCACACTGACTGCACTCTCGGTAATCGAGCCCTTAACTCCATTTGTGAAAATCGTTGATAATGATACGAAGGCAAGCAGAATTAAAAAAAGAAATGTACTTCAACTCGCCCAGATGCCAGAGGATCATGTGGCGGCGTATGTACTATTAGCATCCGACCAATCACGTGCGATCACTGGAGAAGTTATTTCCAGCGATGGTGGATTATCAGTGCGAGGTCTTGGCTAATTATAGAAATGAAAAATACAGACCTTTAGAAAAAATTCTAAAGGTCTGTCATTTGTGCATTTGCAAAAGCAGGGTAGATTCATATGGCATTGTCTGAACAGATAGACCCTGCCTATAAAGAAATACAATCGGTGGAATATTATTATTTTTATGTGAAGTCGGAGGGATGGCAGTATGCCTTACGTACAAGTAGGAGACTTGAGTATCTATTATCAAATGGAAGGAAATGGAGAACCATTAGTATTGCTGCATGGTATGAGTAATAACTCACAGTCATGGAAGGAACAAATACAGGTCTTAAAAAAGCATTTCACAGTTATTGCCTGGGATGCTCCGGGTTATGGGAAAAGTTCAGACCCAGCTGAAGAATTTAGATATTTTAATGAGTTTGCACATATTCTGAACGGAATGCTGGAGCAGCTGAAGTTGGAAAAGATCTATCTACTCGGTCATTCAATGGGAGCAGCAGTTGCACTAGAGTTTTGTATTCTATACGCAAATAAAGTCAAAAAGCTAATACTAGCTGACCCAACAAGAGGAGCCGCCGCTCTGGATCCAGAAGAGAACGAGCTGAAATTAAATAATCGATTATTTTCTATTAAAAATCTGCATCCTGAGGAGATAGCGGAAAAAAGGAT
Source organism: Neobacillus niacini (assembly GCF_046591715.1). GTDB lineage: Bacteria > Bacillota > Bacilli > Bacillales > Cytobacillaceae > Neobacillus > Neobacillus niacini_L. The sequence goes on from NZ_JAWVNQ010000001.1 coordinate 660,416, forward strand.
TAAAGCATTGCTATCTCCCTATGCTACAAAAGAAGTGTTTCAGCGGGTAAAAGAGATCATGATACAGATTAGACCGGCAGGATATCGTTCGGTAGCATATTCACTTTATCATCAAAATCAGATGAAACTGTTATCCCAGATAGGTGTTCCTGCTCTTATTATTTGTGGTGAGTTGGATTCTGTTACTCCTGTAAAGGAATCGAGAGCGATTGATGAAGAGTTGCTAAACTCCCAGCTTGTCATTATTCCCAAAAGCGGTCATTTGTGCTATCAAGAAAAGCCTGAAGAGTTTAATTCAATTATTATTGAATTTCTCAACAAAGAGGAAGTGTTACAGGAGGCTTGCAAAAACATTGGAAAGTAACATAAAGAAATTGATCATGTATTCGTACATGCCACAGTAAGTAAGTGCCTTAGTGGAAAAGAAAATAAATTTACATTTAGTGGACCAACCAAATACTGGTGGTCCATTTTTTCTGGTTAGTAACTATATGAAATTTTATCGGAGCCATTTTGATAGGACAATAGTAAGGCTTAGGGAGGACCTTGTTTTTTTTGATTTATAAAAAAGAACATTACTATCTAATCTCCTTTATAAAGTCTATCCTTCATTTTTATTTCTTGTATTGGTAACTTCTGAACCTCAGTAGATTTGGTATCGTTAATGAAGTACGTTTGATTTGTGAGATTGATAAGAGAAAGTTTACCGTTAGGCAGGACTGAAGCTCCTGTGTCACAAGATATAAAGTTCCCAGCACGATAGACAGATGAATAAGGGGTATGGCCGTGAACCACCATGGAGTTCCCAATAGCTATTATTAATTCTTCCTTATTAACCGTATACATATCAGCTAATTCCATGAACGTACAATCCTCATGCTGTTTGGTGATATCCCGTGACAAGTCAATACCCGCGTGAACATAAACGAATTCTTCGTCACGATGGGTGAGGGGGAGATTTGCCAGCCAGACGAGATGCTCATTGCGTTCCGATATTCCATTAAAGTGAGTTTTCATTTCTTCAATAACTTTCAGTCCTCCGTATTGCAGCCAAATATGACTTTTCCCGCCAAAAATATATTGCCTCATCATAATCTCGTGATTTCCTAAGACAACAAAGATATTTTCAGGATTCTGTTCCTGCAATTTTTTGACAAACTTGATTACTTCAACGGAGTTCGGCCCCCTGTCAATTAAATCCCCGATTAATACCAGTTGGTCTTCCTTAGGATTAAAATTGGCAGAATCAAGTAAAGTTATAAATGAATTGTATTGACCGTGTATATCGCTTATTACAAATTTTCTTTTCATAGCTTTATCCATCCCATTGTGAAGTAGACTAGTATATTTCTAATTATAAAACTGCTTAATATGGTAAACAATCCTTATTCCAATTCTTGTAAATCTTATTTTAAAGTATATTCTATTTCTCGACTTTCCGATTTTCGGCAGACGAAAAATCTAATTCATACTTTACAGGTAGGAATTATAGGTTTATAATACAAGTAATTCATAAATATATTATTTCCAAACTGATTCCTATTGATAATTTTCCAACTAGGTAACTGAAATAATGAAGGAGTGGCTCTGATGAGAAAAAATGATGACAAAAAGCGGCAAAAACTTATTAATAAATTAATCTTTTTGAACGTATATCTCAAAGAAGATCAAAAGCTTTATGAGCTGCCACTATCGAAATTGGAATATGAATATAGGAGATATAAATTACAGAACCATCCACATGGTGAGTTTGGCTCTATTCAGTGGGTATAAAATATAGAATTAATTGAAAAATCCGGTAGAGCAAAGTAAGTGAGCAATCCAAACTTTAAAAGAAGCATGACCATATAAGCCTGGTAGGTATTTATCCTACCAGGCTTATATTTTTTAATAGGACATTGTAGTGAAGCGACGTATGTTGAGAAGTAGTCGCAGAAGAGTGCTGCACTTTCGTTCTAAGGGAAAAAGACCGAGAGAACCGTCCCCATGGTCTTTCCCCAAATACACCTATTTTAGTGTCTGAAATATAGTAGCCCTTGTATCATTAGGAATCACTTCATATCCTCCTAGAATAGTTACATCTGGAGTGGAAGGTAATTCTTTTTCTAAAAAGTACTTCAGGGAATCAGGTAAAGTAGAGGTATTATTTGTTAATAAAATAGGTGAGCCATTTAATGCGGCTAGAGCAGAACCAGGCAAGGCATCAATGAAACTAACTCCACTTGCGAAGTAAAGGGACCTTAGATTTAGCACACTCTGAAACCTGCGTGCAATGGCAACGCTTGTTTCATAGCGATTGGCTCCCGCTATTCTTTCAACATTTTTTACTCCCAAGTTGCTTAATTCTGCTTCTACTTTTGCTGAGATGGCACTCACCCCGCCAATAATAGTAACCTTTTGTACATTTCTATTTTGAATTATATCCCTAACTTCGGAAGGGAGGGCGTTTTGCTCCGTAAATAGAATTGGAAATTGCTTAATTCCTGCAAAGGGTGCAATTGATAGTGCATCTGGGGATTCTTTCCCTGTTGCAAGAATTAGTTCACTACTTTTACCAATTTCGTCAGCAACCTTTACAGAGGTATCATATCTGTTTTTTCCGGCAATTCGCTTTACACTATATCCTAACTTCTTTATCCGTAACTGTACTTCATTGGAAACGGCAGTTTCGCCGCCAATAATGTATACAGTTTTTGGTTGAAGGCGATTTAATTCTGAAACAACCTTATCTGGTAAGGTAGAACTCATTGTAAGTAACAATGGTCCTTGGAATTTTTTTGCTAGTACACTCCCAGTCAGAGCGTCAATTGGCAAATCCCCTCTACCTAATACAACTGCATTTGAACCCTTATTCCATCCAGTATTTGAGACCTGAACTCCTGTGTCATATCGATTTTGTCCATAAACCTCATTAAGATTGAAATTTTTCAGGTTGTTTCCTGCTACATAACCTGTTAATCCATTATTGAGCTGAACAGGGTACCAAACATAATTTTCTACAGTAACTGCAGGTCCGGTTATCTTAAGAGACGAACCTTTAGATAAGGTTTTTAACACTCTTCCATTTATAGATGCGGTCTCCCTAAAATTTACATTATTCGTAACAATTATCCCGATAGGACCAGATTCGAACTTGGCTGGAACGTTTGTGGTTAGGGTATTTCCATTTAAGGCTGTTGTATAATAATTCCAAGTTTCTTCTGTTTCATGAGAGAGCGCCCATGATCCAGTCCCTTTTATTTGGTATTGTGCAGGGAGTTTCAGTTTAGCTCTTATAGATTGTTCATTTTCATACCATATACTATAGCTGCCTTCGGTAAGTCTTGTGCTCCCTATAAAATATTCCTTACCTTTTGGGATCGTAAAAGTAGCATTAGGAGATTGAGTTTTTTCATCAAACTTTATCTTTCCATTAAATTGATTAACTATTGGAAGGATCCTTGTACTAGATATACCCATCCCTGTGATGAATCGATTGTCTAAATTCGGACCATCTAATTTCCATATTCTACCGAAGAATGGAAGGCCAACCACTATTCGGTCCCTAGAAACTCCTTGATTAATGGCATATATAATAGACCTTTCAAAAAAAGATTGACTTGATACGGGACCAATGGGGCTATCAGGAGATTCCCAACTCTCATCATAAGCCATAATCATTAAATAATCCGCATACTGAGATAACATTTTATAATCATAAAATCCATGCCAACCAGTATTCCAACCATTAGGATTAGCTGCGACTGCCACAGAAACTACTTTGTCTTTTGGGATATATTGACGTAACAGCCTTATGAAATCTGTATGTTCATTTCTATATGTATGGCCGACTCCTTCAATATCGACATTAATACCATCTAAATTGTATTTTTTAATAGCAGCAGCAATATCTTGTGCTAACTTTTCTCTATTATTTAACCCGTTAATTCCAGCGGTCCGATCCCAATGATTGGCTAAAAAAGGTGTTACCTTAATTCCGCGTTTATGCATTTCTGATATAAACGAAGTCTGAAGCTTCCAAGTTATATCTAATTCACCATTCGTAGTTATGTCAAAATAGTTTGGAGAAACAGCTTGCAAGGTTCCCTTTGTACGATCTACTTGAGAAATGTAAGTATTTAACCCACCGAAGAATAGATAAGACATATTATAAAATTCATTATTGAATGCTGCGCTCTGAGCTTCTAAATGATAGGTGTTCCGGAATAAGAAAGTAATTGAGAGCATTGATGCAAGAATTAGTTTCATTACCTTCATGGCGCCCTAATACTCCTTTCTAAATAAAGTTCTATTGATTAACATAGGAAATTTTAAATGTAAAATCTTTATCCGTAATAGATAGATCATACTGTAAATCAAGGTAAGAAAAGGAAGTACTTTTCATATTAGTTAAATCTGCGTTTGGTCCAACACCAATTCGGTTGAATAAAGAGTCTACATCGTGTATTTCCATACTTGGAAGGATGATAGTGATCATCTGGCTCCAACCTGTTAGCATGTTATATATATTATCTTGGGACTTTCCTTCACTACGCATTTCAAGGCTTTGGACATAGTTTTTTAATGTAGTTATGGACAATGAAATTTGGTCATTTATCCGTGTGCGATAGATTGTTTCTCCATTTGCTTCAACTTCTTCCAGCTTTTTAATGTATAAATTAGACATTTGTTCATCTGTAACAGAATTCCATCGTTCTTTGAAATTATGAAAAGGAAGCTTGGTCGAACCCTCAGGAGAGGCTATAATGCTGTCTTGTTGTCCATTCATCCCTTGATATTTCTGTTTCTCTTCATTCTGAGGAACTTCCTGTACATTGTTATTTTGTTCAATATCGCCATACTCTTCGACATTAGAGGGTTCTTCTGTTGAAGGGTTTTCGGAAGTTTTTTCTTCTGCCTGCTCATTACTTTGTGTAGATAATTGTTGATACTTAGTTGGATCTGGTTGTTGTTTCGTTTGGTTAGGTGAACATGCATACAGAAAAAATGGGATAATACTTATAGCGAGAGTTCTAAAAAAATAAGTCAAAATATCACCTGCTTAGAATTTTTATTAGTATTTAATTAAAGTGTTTTAAATATTAATAAGTAATCAAAGAACTACTATTCCAATGTCGATAGTAGTAACTGTAAATGATAGAAGTATAGACCTAATAAGCCTGGTAAGTATTTAACCTACCAGGCTTATATTTTTTTAATAGGAAATTGGAGAGAAGGTCTGAAGCAATGGTATGATGCCCATGATTGGGAAAAAGACCGGGAGAACCGTCCCCATGGTCTTTTTTCAGTAAATAAGTCCTCTGTTAATGATTTTTACCTTAGTATGTGATGTTATTTTGATTTCGGGATAATCCTTACTCCAATTCAATTTTTTCCAAGTTTTAGGATGATGGGCGATCAGCAATCTTCCGAGTCCTAGTGCATCACAATTTGCTTCCTGTAAGGTTTGGATGATGGCGGCCATATCCTGTTCAATTCTTTGGGAAATGATTTTACTCACCTCATCCAATTCTTTCTGACCTTTCAGACTTTTTCCGTTATATTCGTTTATTTCTGCAGTCAGGTTAAAACTCAATGTGACACGGGGCTTAAAGCCTTTCGTTGAGATAGCAATGTCTCTTTTCGAATCTCTTATTGTAAAGGAGATATAATTTCTGAGATCTTTTTCTTTTTTGTAACGTACCATCAGTCTCGTATTTCTGTGTTGTTTATTTTGCATCAACAATAACAGACCGGGATATTCTTCTTTTAATGTTCTGCCTGTGTAACGGTCGCCGTTAAAGAGAGCAACACCCGTCAAAACAATATCTTTATTCTTTAATTCAAGATATGGGAGGACGAAATCTTTACCTTCAGCACTGATTTTATTTTTGATGGTCTGCTGGTTTTCATGTGCAATGACAGAATTGATTTCGGCGTGTTCTAGTAATTTGGTTAACGCTTCCCCAATTAATTTATTCTGATATTTATTTATTTTTATGACATCTGCCGCTTTTCCTTTTGTGACTACGACGCTTGCGGCCAGTGTCAATTTCGGATCCCTTAGATAGGCATCTAAATAGGGAGTGATAGAATCCCTCGCCAGTTTTTCACCCAGTAAAATCACTCGTATTTTATTGGGTGAATAATTCCCGACAGTTTTTTTATCGATTTTAATTCGGGTATCTCTTATGGTGTGACCTGACTCGCTCACGGTGCTGTTTACGGTTTCGTTTTGACCTCCTGATATTTGTTTAGTACCTCTGACCGCAACAGTTGTTAATATTTTGTCCTTGCTGATTTTATCGAAAGACCCAACTACAACGACGAAATTTTTCTTCAGGGGATTCTGGTCCCAACAACCTGTTAAGAAAAATAGTAAGGTTAAGCACAACAGAATCGTTTTTTTACTCATGAATTTCCCTCGCGTTCTGCACTTTCTTTTTGAATAAGAATGAATACACCAATAAGAACAAAGGGATGACGATGGTAAACAATAAGGCAGTAATACTGAATATCTTTGATAATGAATCAACAATTCCTTTTGCTTGCGGGAGGAATCCTCCTACTAAGAAAAGAATGATGAACATCATTCGGTTGCTGTTTTTTTTATATTTCTTATTATTCTTATCTTTAAATAAATAACGTGTTGCCGAATTGGCTAAATGTAAATAGATAACTGCAGCTGCAATCGCCATGATGACCCAAACGGATAGGAAAATCAGGTCAAGCCTTTCTAAGATTTCAAATAACGTCAGGCTTTTCAGAAGGAACAAGGTAGGTTCCACGATCGATTGGATTTCATTTCCGCTAAAATAGACTGTACATAAAATAGTGATATACAAAAAGGTAAACGTGACAAATAAAGTGGAGTAAATCGCCGCCATTATCTTTTTTTTGTTTTCCCCTTTTACGAATGGAAAGATGATCAACAAGCTTTCAAAACCCAAAAAAGATACAAGTGAACCATTAACCCCTTTCATGATGTCCATGATTTTGACTTCTTGTATGGGAAGCAGGTAATTCCAATCCGCATGCTTAAAGCCACTTATGGAGAATAGGAATAAAAGCAAAGTAAACCAAAAGGCGAATTGGCAAAGGCTTGCTATGTTCCTCAAACTTTCCTTTCCGAAATATAAGCCATACATCACTAGAATTAAAAACACGAGCCATTGGGGTGTTGCTAATAATATCCATCTGCGTAATGTCGCCATGTAACCGAAGCTGATAATGAAGGAAGCGAACAAAAAATAGAAAGCATAGGCAGCCGCAAACAATTTCATTGCCCATTTACCGAAAAGCTCATTGAATATATCGAGGATATTCATGTTTTCGAACCGTTTGAACAATAACGAATAAATGAGTATGAAAAGGATACAAACTAGGCCAGTAAGGATAACCGATATCCATCCATCATGTTTGGCAAAACCATAGACCGTCGCTGGCAGACTGATGACGCCAACAGCGAGTTCTGCTTTTACAATGTAGAAAAAAAGCTGTAATGGCGTTATGGTTGTATGTTCCTTACTCATTTTCCTTCCACTCTTTCTTTCCGCTGGACAGTCTTTGTCCGCTAGAGTTGGTTGATGTTGCAACTGTTTTCATCTTCCAGATGGGAATGCGGATAAAGGTGTCCTTCCAATCGTTAAAGCGAATCGGGGCTGCTGGTGCAAAATAAGGAACACCGAACGACCTCAATTTAATTAAATGCATCAGTACAAATGTCCAACTGAAGGCAATTCCGACAATTCCTAGAAATGCAGCTGCAATCATCATCGGAAATCCTAAAATCCTCATAGAAAAGCTCATTTCGTGAATAGGATTGACGAACGAAGAAATTGCCGTCAATGCGATGACAATGACCATGATGTTGGAAACAATATTCGCCTGTACAATCGCGGTTCCGATGACGAGTCCTCCTACCACACCGATGGTTTGTGAGATGGAGCTCGGAAGTCGAATCGCCGCTTCCCTCAAGAGTTCCAAAATGAGCTGCATTATGAAGGCTTCGACAATGGGCGGGAAGGGGACATAGTCGACGCTGCCTTTCACTGCTGTCACCAAGTCAATCGGGATGATTTCATAATTGAACGATACGATGGCAATGTAAAGTGCAGGGAGAGTGACACTCATGAAAAAACCAACTAACCTGATGATGCGCAAAAAAGATGAGATGATTGCCCTTACATCGAAATCATCAGGTGACTGGTAATAAGAAAAAAAAGTGACGGGCATAATCAAGGCGGTTGCATCTCCTTCCACCATGACAGCGACCCTACCTTCCATAAGATTAGAGGCTATTCGGTCGGGGCGTTCCGTCTTCAAGATTTGCGGGAAGATGGAAAGGGAGCTGTCCTCGATGAATTCTTCCAACTTTCCAGAGGTCAATCCGCTTCCGATTTTAACGGACGTGATCCGTTTTTTTACGGTGCTGACGAGTTCTGCACTTGCAAGATTCTCCATATAAATGACTACAATATTGGTGCTGATATTTTCACCTATCGGAAGAATTTCCGTCTTCAAGTCGGAAGAACGAATCCGTTTTCTTATAGTATTGAGATTGGTTGAAATGCTTTCTACAAATCCGTCATGGGAGCCATAGACAACTTTTTCCGCCATTGGCTCTGTTAAAGTTCTGTTTTGAAAATTATCAGTCTCGATAATATAGGCTTCGCGCATGTTTTCGACGAACAGGACAGTGTTCCCGTTGGTTAGCCCTGCCTCAGCTTTTTCGAAGTCATCTGTGAGTTCAATATTGGAGATGGGAAGGTCGATTAACATATCTCCTTCTTTTAGTTCACAGATTGGCTTGATGATTCCTTCATTGATGATACCCTTGTCAGCGATGGAGTCGAGATAGACGATACATATTCGTTTATGATTAAAAAGAAGCGTTCTTGTACGTAAATCATAGTTGTGTGTGAATCGTTCTTTTATCTTTTGAATATTTTGATCGATGTTTCTCTCAATAGTTCTATCGATGTTTGTCTTTTCTGATTTTGGATTGGTCGACATAACTTCTCCCATAGGAAATATTTTAGGATTGGTATTGTTATTTTTTGTTAATTGGATGGATAATATTCTTGTTTTATGGTTCTTTTAATGTTATTTGGAATTTCAGGCAGGAAGGATTGCAAAGGTGGAATATGAGTACATAAAAAAGCTGGTTTCATCATATTTATCATCAAAGAGAGGTTAAAGAGGTGAAAATATGTTTGGTAAAGTTGGCAGAAAATTCATTTGGTATCTACTCAGAAGTACCGCTTTTACTGCCTTGATCGGATATGCCCTATATAAGGCTGGCCTCATATCATTTCCAGGTTACCCTATTAAACCACAAAGAGAACTGAATAGTAGAGAACGTAATCGAAGTAGACGGATTGGAAAAATTCGAGTTTCTTAGAAATTTTATAAAATATCTCTGTCCATGTTGTTTAAATATTTCAAAATGAAAAAATAATAATATTAAAATAGTCCAATTTCTTTAATAGTGGAGAAATTTGGGCTTTTTTTTATTTAATTCAATGAACTTCTTAATGACAACTTTGTATGTTTATTGGCTACAGTTTTATTGACGAGAATATTAGTAGGTGAAAAAGGGGGAGTAATGACTCTCAAATAATCTTGTAAGGAAATAGATATAATTTGACTAAGTTACTCTCTTTTATCGATACATTTTTTTTATGATGATACAAAAATCTATCATAACAAAAAACATATACCTCAAGGATTTTCTTGGATTCTTCAATAAGTGATACATTTTTTTATCAGTTTGATTATAAAAGAGGACCTACTCAGGTTATAAGTTCCGTGAAGATAGTAATCTACCAATAAAGATTTCAAAAGATTAATGGTTGGCACGGTTTTTGCAAATACAATTTTGTAAGCGATTTCTTCACTGCTTTAATAAAAATTCAAAAGGGGAATTTCACATGAAAAGAATTGATTTTGAAAATCATTTTTACGATCAAAGTTTACTAGAGGCTTTCTCTAATAGACAACAGCCGCCATTTTACAGAAAAGAAACTAATGTCATAACATGGACAGATGCGATTACAATGCCTCAAGATGTTATCCTCCCACAGTTGTTGGAGGTGGCCGAAAAGCGAAATCAGCTTATGAAAGAGCAAGGGGTAGATATTGTTATATTAAGCAGTTCACCGGGGCCGGAGCAATTGGATGAAGAGAATAGTATTGAGGTATGCCGGAAGACCAATGATGCAATGGCTGCAATTATGAAAAAGTATCCAACCCAATATTTAGGAAGTGCCATTCTGCCGGTCAAAAATCCAGTTGAGGCTTGTAAGGAATTGGAAAGATGTGTAAAGGAATATGGATTTGTATCATGGCACACCCATTCCAACTATGGGGACGGTGCACCAGATGAAGAATTTTATTTCCCGATCTTCCAAAAGGCTCAGGAACTTGGTGTATATGTCTATTTGCATCCACAACTTCCAAACGATATGCGTGTAGAGGGATATGGATTTACTGTGGCGGGGCCAGCATTAGGATTTACTTTGGACACAATCATCACGATTACTCGAATGATTGTATCCGGGTTATTTGATAGGCTGCCGAACTTAAAAGTAGTTCTCGGTCATTTAGGTGAGGGACTCCCGTTTCTATTGGATCGAATGGACAACCGAGTAAAATTCCTGCCAAACCCTTTTATTAAATGTAAGGAAGATGTAAGCTATTATTTTAAGAATAATATTTATGTTACAACTAGCGGGAATATGAGCAAAGAGGCTTTTATTTGTACAAAGGAAGTATTGGGAATTGATCGAATCTTATTTGGAAGCGATTACCCCTATGAATCTCTGCCGGAAATGATGCATTTCCTATCAGATGTTCCTCTGACAGAAGAAGAAAGAGAGAAATTATTCTATCGAAATGCAATTGAAAAATTAGGAATAAACCTGTACCAACATAATCATCACCTTTAAGTATAACTCTCAAATAAAAACATTGGTTATAAAAAAAAATATTAATCCCTAGGGGGAACTTGAATGTCAAAAATCAATATAAATGAGTTTATCGGAAAAAGTAAATTGAATAAATTTCATCTTCTAATGTTCACGTTGTTTTTTTTGATTATGACATTTGATGGATTTGATATGGTGATATATGGTGCAACTTTGCCTGTTTTATTGGAACAATTCCAAATGAACCCGTCACAAGCAGGTTTTATTGGCAGTTGTGCTTTAATCGGTGCAGCAATCGGTGCACTACTTTTCGGCTATATGGCAGATAAAATTGGCCGTAAAAAGGTAATTATCATCTGTACGATTTTGTTTAGTCTTGGAAGCATACTGACAGGTTTTTCGAATACCATGATTACCTTTGGTATTTTTCGCTTTATTGCTGGTATAGGTCTTGGTGGTGTAATGCCGAACATAGTCTCCTTAACCACGGAATATGCTCCAAACAAGAATAAGGCAGTGATGGTTGCAGTGATTTTCTCAGGAATGCAGGTGGGAGGCATCTTAGCATCAGGGCTAACGCTATGGCTTTTAAAAGGTTTTGGCTGGAAAGTATTATACATTATTGGAGGCTTTCCACTCTTGTTAGTGCCACTATTACTGAAATTTCTTCCGGAATCAGCTGTTAATTTATACAAAAACGATCATTTTGGAGCTTTAAGAACCATTTTTAGCAAATTACAACCAAATGCTTATTTACCAAAAGATGTAACTTTTGAATTGAATGATATTGAAAAATCTTCTGTTTCCGCGTTATTTAAAGAAAAAAGGGCACGTAATACTATTTTAATTTGGGTCGTCTTTTTTATGAATATGTATATGATATTTGGCGTAGGAACCTGGCTTCCACAATTAATGATTAAGGCTGGATTTGGACTTAATTTTTCACTATTATTCCTGCTAACATTAAATTTAGGCGCATTATTTGGCAGCAATATAGCAGGGTTAATTGTAGAACGTGTCGGTTATAAAAATACTTTAGTGAGTTTATATGTAATAGCTTTTATTTCAATCACACTCCTCGGATTTACCACCAATTTATTTGCGGTAGTGGTCCTTGTAGCATTCGCTGGGATTGGATTTTATGGCGGCCAAAACGTTGCAAATGGTTATTTGTCGCTTTTCTATCCTCCTTCTATGAGGTCAACCGGCATGGGATTTGCCTTTGGTCTAGGACGATTTGGTGCCATTTTTGGCCCGACCATTTCAGGATTTATCGTGTCAATGGGTATGGATCTTTATGTCAGCTTTCTTGCGGTCTCCATCCCTGGAGTAATCGCTGCCCTTGCGGTACTTACCATCCGGGAAGGGAAAAGCACTCTACAATCATCCAAGAATAATGAAATGGGAGAAACAGAAATTCAGTTAAACTAGAAGTATACACAAAAAGGATCATCAATTGTGATCCTTTTTGTGTTTTATTTAAAAATTATTTGTATTCTGCAAATTAGTAAATTACAATAGTAAAAATAATAGCGCTTTATTTATAAGTAAGAATTTTAGTAGTTTTAAGGAGGCGGAAATCTTTTTATGAAAGCATCACCTACTGTGCATGATGGAGTTTTTAGTGAAACCCAAAATGAAAACAAACATATAGTTATTGATGGTTTTGAACTGGGTGATGAGCTTTCTGATGGAATACTAGTAACCGATCATAATGGTGTAGTGTTACGAATTAATAAAGCATACTCAAAAATAACAGGTATTTCAGAAGAAGAAATGATCGGCCAGCATATGCAAACGTTTGTAGAAAAAAAATACATTAATAAGCCTGTATCATTATTAGTATTAAAAGAAAAAAAGAAGATATCGATCATGTCTACAACACCATCAACAAATAGTAAGGTTTTAGTAACCGGAACGCCAATATTTGATAAAAATGGTGAAATAGCTCAAGTATACACTATCGTAAGAGATTTTACTGAGCTGGTCCTGTTAAAGGAGAAGCTTGAAGAAAAAGAACGAGAAAACGAAAAGTATTATAAAGCATTACAACTATTAAATGAAAATAAAGGTAATACAAGTTTTATTGGAGAATCAACCCCTATTATTAAGATTAAAAGATTGATTGAGCAAGTTTCAAATACCGATGCCACGGTCTTAATTACCGGGGAAACAGGTGTTGGGAAAGAAGTTATCGCGAATGAAATAGTAAAAAATAGTTCAAGGAATAAACAGCCCTTTGTTAAAGTAAACTGCTCGGCGATTCCGGAAACACTGTTAGAGTCGGAGCTATTTGGTTACGAAAAAGGCGCGTTTACAGGAGCGCAGCAAAAGACAAAATTAGGATTATTTGAAGAAGCCAATCACGGTACAATCCTCTTGGATGAGATTGGTGAAATGCCGATGAAGCTGCAAGCAAAACTATTACGCATCATCCAGGAAAAAGAAGTTGTAAGGATTGGAGGGTCACGGCCGATTAAGATTGATGTACGAATCATTGCGGCTACCAATCAAAATATACTCAATCAAATAAAAGAAGGCAGCTTTAGAGAAGACCTATATTATCGCCTAAATGTAATTCCTTTTGTGATGCCGCCATTAAGAGAAAGAAGCGAAGACATTTACCTTCTTGTTTATCATTTTCTTAATCAGTTTAATTCCAAATACAATAAACAAAAAAAGATTGCACCTGAAGAATTGGACTTATTAACGAATTATCAATGGCCAGGAAATATTAGGGAATTAAAGAATACAATCGAGCGTCTGGTTATAATTGGAGAAAACGAATACATAACTAGGGATATTATTATTCTTACATTAGGTGAGGAACACTTTCCTAGTAATATAGGAAAAAAAATTATGCCTCTGAAAGAGGCCGTTGCAATATTAGAAAAAGAGATTATAACCAACGCCTTAAAAAAATATGGCAGCACACATAAGGCAGCGAAGGCATTGGGTGTAACGCAGCCGACGGTATTAAGAAAGGCAAAATCCCTGGGAATAACTGATTGGAAATTTAATAATGATTAGAACCACCTTAAAACTCTTTATCACGAAATGAATTTATTTCGTGATATAAAGAGTTTTTTATTTTGGAACAATGAATGGGAGGGGTCAAAAGAGAAGATGGTGATACATTATTGTATCGATTGATAAAAATACGCATCATTATAAAGCTCATATTATTGTTCAATAAATTCGGCTCAATGGAAAACTGATAAAAAAAAGTATCAGACTCGAAACATAGTTTCATTTGAATGATTTTTTTAAGCTTAAAATTCTCAAAAAAGCCGGGAATATACTAGTTATATGAATTTATATGAATAACTCATGAGTTAATTAAAGTTGGCACGGAACTTGCAATTATAAAAAGTGTAAATGCCAAACTACAAAAGTGCCAAAAATAATCAATCCGACAACATGACAAAACGGTAGTTATTATTTCGTAGGTGGTGAAAATGAATGCGCAACAGCAAGAAGCATTTAATTGCAAAGCGGATTGCAGAAGAATTAATGGATGGAGATGTGGTCCATCTTAGCACCGGCTTGCCTCAGTTGGTTGCTGATTATGTTGTTGATAAAAAGGTAAAAATAATTCTTCAATCATTAATGAGTTGCGGAGGGCATATTGATTTTGCCGTTCTCGAGGCATTGGAAGTAGATGAAAAAGGAAACCTTGCTATTGATATAGCCTCAAGTATTGGTAGTGGTTTGGATTTAATTACAAGGGCAAACAAGGTGCTTATTGCCATGACGCACTCATCAAAGGATGGAACTCCCAAAATATTGAGAGAATGTCGTCTGCCTTTGACCGCAGTTGGCCAAGTGGAATTAATTGTTACCAATCTAGGTGTAATCGAAGTGACACCAAACGGACTTCTTTTGAAAGAAATGGCTTCAGGTGTAGGACTGGAAGATATTTTAAGTCAAACAGAAGCTGACCTATTCATTAGTGACGAATTAAAAACAGCAGCTTTCATTTAATAAAATGGTCCTTGAAAGGAGGTGTGCAGTATGAAAAAGGTTGATTTTTCAAATGTAAAACCATATAGTGCTCCATTGCATTTCGATTGTTCCACTTTAAAACTTCATGGAATTGAAGAAACAGGAACCACAAAATTCTGGATGGGAGTTACTCATTTCCTTCCGAATGGTGGTGCTGAATATAGCTATGAAGATTCTCCAACCGAGAAGGTTTATGTCGTGTTGGATGGCGAGGTCACCATTAAGACAAAAACAGAAGACTATGTTCTTAAAAAATATGATTCTATTTTTCTCGCTCCAAATGAAGGCAGATCCATTATCAATGAAACGAACATGCCTGCTACGATGTTAGTGGTCGTTAATTATTAAAATTTAAAAATAGGTGTGATAATTGATGGTTAAGAAAGACGAGGTAAAAAATCAATTTAATCTTGAAGGAAAGGTTGCCATCGTGACCGGTGCAACCGGAGCCCTCGGAAGTGCAGCTGCATGGGGTTATGGGTATGCTGGGGCAAAGGTAATGCTGACAGCACGTACTGAATCAAAGCTAAAGGCACTCTGTGACCAAATGCAAGCTGAAGGAATTCAATGTGCATATCGCATAGGAAATCCCGCAAATGAAGCAGAGGTAGAATCAGTTGTTGCAGCAACGGTTGAAGAATTCGGCAGTATTGATATTTTAATGTGCTCGGCTGGAATGAATAATCCTAAACCAATTCTTGAACAGCCAACAGAGGAATGGGAAGCCATTATGGATGCTAACGTGAAAGGAACTTGGCTTTATTGCAAAAAAGCTGGACAAGTGATGAGAGAACAGGGGAGAGGCGGAAAAGTCATTCTCGTTTCATCAACCAGAGGAAAGCTTGGTATGAAGGGGTATACGGCATATAGCCCATCAAAGGCAGCTATAGACCTTATGGCTAAATCGCTTGCATGTGAATGGGGAGAATTCGGGATTAATGTGAATGCAATTGGACCTACGGTATTCCGTTCTGACCTTACAGAATGGATGTTTGAAGACGATACAGCACGGACAAAGTTTTTAACACGGATTCCAATCGGAAGGCTTGGAGAACCAGAGGATTATGTTGGAGTTTGTACGTTCCTGGCTTCTTCTGCAAGCGATTTCATTACAGGAACAACGATTTACGTGGATGGTGGATATTTGGCTGGCTAACGGTAGAATGTGAGGGAGCAGTTTGAGTAGATATAGTGATATGAAAGTAGCGATTTGCGGATCCGGATTAATGGGCACTGGCATTGCTCAGATTTTTGCAAGCCGCGGGTTCAATGTCAGCATTTATTCGGTTGAAGATTCAGAGGAAGAAGTACTTCAGAAAGTGGAAAATAATTTAAATATCATGTTAAATCGGGATGTACTAACGACAAAGGAAGTACAGGATGCCTTATCAAGACTAAATATTACGAGCCAGTTGGAAGATGCCGTAAAAGACGCTGGATTTGTAGTGGAATGCATTCCGGAAGATATGAATTTAAAACAATCACTTTTTGAAATACTTGATAAAATTTGCGAGCACCATGTTATTTTAGCTACAAATACGTCTGTAATGAGCATAACGGAAATTGCCCAGAAAGCAGAGAGAAAGGAACGAATCATCGGGACACACTTCTGGAATCCTGCTTACTTAATTCCATTGGTCGAAGTGGTCCAAACAAAAGATACTTCAGAAGAAGTGATTCAACAAACTATGGGACTATTAAGTTTTCTTGGAAAACATCCAATTAGAGTGAAAAAAGATGTTCCTGGTTTTGTTGCAAATCGTTTGCAGCATGCACTTTGGAGGGAGGCAATTTCAATTGTAGAAAATGGAATCGCAGATGCCAAAACAGTCGATGATTCGATCAAATATGGATTTGGGATGAGGCTTCCAATCCTAGGACCAATGGAAAATGCTGATATGGTGGGAACAGACTTAACCTTGTCAATCCATAGTTATCTATTAAAATATCTCGAAAATTCACCTGAACCATCGCCGCTATTAAAAGAGTTGATAGCAAAAGGAGAACTAGGTTTTAAATCCGGCAAAGGATTTCAGGAATGGTCATCTGAAACAATAGAGAATTCAAGAAAAAAATTAAATGAATACTTACTTGATGTAACAAATGGAAACAAAAAAACACCAATAAACCAATAACATACAAAGGAACTTTAGGAGGAATATAAAATGGGTAAAAAAGTATTAGTAGATTTGAGTCATCCTTTTCACGCAGACATTCCAGTTTGGCCATATTTTGCAAAACCAAAAATTGACACGATGCATAATCTTTCAAAAAGTGGTGTACTAACTCAAAAAATCGATGTTGTTATGCACTGCGGTACTCATGCAGATGCACCACGTCATGTTATGGAATACGAATTTGACGGCAGACGGGCACGTTATACGCATGAAATGCCTTTAGATGCCTATTATGGAGACGCTGTTTGTCTAGATATTCAAGTTGAACGTTGGGGGCTTATTAAAGCTTCACATCTTGAGGATGCTTGCAGACGTGCAAACATTAAACCAGAAGAACTTAAAGATATGGTTGTATGTTTGAGAACAGGTATGCATCTGAAATTTGACGAAAGCAAGGAATATTATCATTATTCCTGCGGAACAGGTAGAGAAGCAGGGGAGTGGTTTGCAAAGTATCAGCCAAAATGTGTGGCTATGGATATGCAAGCTCTTGATCATCCTCTTCATACAACAATGGGTAAGAACGGTGGTTCTCTTGCAATGGAGCTTGATGGTTATTCAGGAAAAACCATTACGGAGGAATACATTGAGCAATTTGGAATTGAGGCATTCGCAGAGTTTAACAAGGAAACTTATATAAAGGTACATGGAATTGAAAAATATATGCAGGACTTCGGAAAACTGGAAGAGCATCGTCTAGAAGGAACATGGGAGCCTTGCCATAAGCACATGCTGGGTAATGGCATAGTAGGAATCGAAAACCTTGGAGGAGACCTGGATAAGGTTGTAGGTAAACGCTTTAAATTTATGGCATTCCCTATTCGCTGGTGGTTAGGTGACGGCTCTATGGTTCGCTGTGTGGCAGAAATTGATGAAGATGATTTGAATGATGCACCAGAGCGCGTTTATCCATTTGGAGCAATCTAAAATACTTTTTCTATAGATTCCTAACTTATACAATATCACGATAAAAGAAAGTGGGAAAAAGATGAGCAGCCTTGAAAATAAAGTCATATTAACCGTAGCTCCGACTGGGGCTTGGCCAACTAAGGAAGATACTCCTTATATTCCATTACAGCCTGAAGAAATTGCTGATGAAGTGTATGCTTGTTATCAAGCAGGAGCTTCGATTGCACATATCCATGTTCGAGATGATGAAGATCGTGCTTCCATGGATTTTGATAAATTTGAACAAACAGTAAAGCTGATTAGAGAGCGCTGTGATATTGTTCTTAACTTGACTACTTCAGGCGGATTAGGATTAACAGATGAAATTCGCATGAAACCATATATGGAGTTATTGCCAGAGCTTGCATCCTATGATTGTGGTTCTATGAACTGGTCACACTCGACTGTTTTTGAAAATAGTCCTCACTTCCTTGAAAAATCAGGGTTGAAGATGCAGGAACTAGGAGTAAAACCAGAGATTGAGATTTTTGATGCAGGCATGATCTACAATGCGCTTTATTATATAAAAAAAGGTGTCTTAAAAGAACCATGCCACTTCCAATTTGTCCTTGGAGTCCCTGGTGGAATGGCGGCAACAGTAGAAAATTTAGTGTTCTTGAAAAGTTTAATTCCTAAGAACTCTACATGGGGTGCACTAGGAATTGGTAAGGGACATTTGCCTATTCTCTACGCAACATTAGCATTAGGTGGTCATTTACGGGTTGGGATGGAAGATAATATTTACTATGCAAAGGGCCAATTGGCCAAATCAAATGTTGAATTTGTAGAAAGAACAAAGAGAACGGCAGCCGAATTGGGTAAGGAGATTGCGACGCCTGATGAAGCGAGGGCTATTTTAGGGTTAAAAAATAGCATTCTAACTAAATAAAACCTTGATACTACATATCCCCTAGACTCACCTATATCTAGGGGATATGTTGTTATAAAATGATAGGTTTTCAATATCCAGTATTTTTGTTAGTAAAGAGGAGGTTTTTCTATGGGAAATGAGACTAAAATAAAAAATGACTTCGGGCCAAAAGGCTGGAGTATGATCATCTTTTGTATGCTGATGTATTACAATTTTGCTGCTTGGACAGCGGATGGAATAAACATTTTTACCCAAGGTTATGCCAAAGAATACGGTTGGGATCCATCTGTTTTACTTTCCTTTTCAACACCTGCTAATTGGATCGGTGTTATTGGGGCACTAGTATTTGCACAGATTGTTGTAAAAAAGGGATCACGTTTTGTTGCTGCGGTGGGTCTAATTGCACAAGGAATTATTTCAATTTGGTTTGGTAATATTCAATCTGTGCTAGCCTATGCGATTGCAATTTCTGCGCTAAACTTTTTCGCCTCAGGATTTGGTTATGTGGTACCAGGTACGATTATGAACGTTTGGTTTCCTAAAAAGAAGGGGCTGGCTTTAGGATGGGCCACCATGGGTATGGGCTTTTGTACGGCCACCTTTGTCGCACTAATTACTTTTTCATTTTCAAAATTAGGTATCTCGATGACAATGACAATCGTTGGCGTTATTCTTATCGCCCTAGGAATTTTATCTGTTTTCTGGGTAAAAGATACACCAGAATTAGCTGGAGCTTATCCAGACAACGATCCCCACTCTCAAGAAGATCTCAAAAAAACAGCATTGTTAATGCAATCATACAAAAGTCCTTTTACGGTAAAGAAATTGTTAAAAGATAAGGATATGTGGCTTATTTCACTGGGATACGGTTGCGTTTGGCTAGTAACAATCGGAATTGTTAGTCAGTACGTTGTACGATTAGTTTCTGTTGGATACAGTGAAAGTTTCGCACTTTCCATGCTTAGTACGGCTGCGATTTTCTGTTTAATTGGCAGTTATTTATGGGGGTGGCTTGATCAAAAAGTAGGTACAAAAAAGGCCAGTATGATTTATGTCTTGTCCTACATTTTGACCATCATTTTGCTGCTTCTTGATGGAAATGTAATTTTAACATTTATCACGGCCATTGCTGTTGGTTCTGGTCTTGCAGGTATTAAGAACTTTATTACCTCTATGACGGGTACGGTTTACGGACGTTATGACTTCGCTGCGGCAAACCGGATGGTTACTCCAATTGCTAATTCAGTACGTGCTCTTCCATTTGTTATTCTTGGTATATCTATGAAGTTCACGGGAGGTTTTAATTTGGCTTATATGATCTTTATTGGAATAGATATCTTAGGATTAATCCTAATTAGTCGAATAACAAATGAATGTAAAGGTACGGTTAGTTTAAAGTATATGGACCAAAACAGTGTTATCAAAACTGCAAAGTGAAATTTTGGATTTTTAAAATTTATTTTAACTTGTCT
Source organism: Neobacillus niacini (assembly GCF_046591715.1). Classification (GTDB taxonomy): domain Bacteria; phylum Bacillota; class Bacilli; order Bacillales; family Cytobacillaceae; genus Neobacillus; species Neobacillus niacini_L. The sequence goes on from NZ_JAWVNQ010000001.1 coordinate 680,796, forward strand.
TTGTAACTATATTATTCAAAATCCCGTGGGTATATTTCCCAAGAAGTCCCGCAATTTTATATATAAGTTCGAAGTTAATATGACATTAAATACCTCCAAGTGATGATTGCTAGGAAATTTATTTTGTTACATTTTTGGAAAGTAGGGGAGAGTTCTCCAGCCAATTTTGTTCCGTAGGACAAACAAAAAAAACAGAAGAACACTCCCCATGGTCACTCTTTTAAACTTCCAAAAGCTCAGGAGAAACTGTAAAAGCAGCTTCGGTTTTTTCTTTTACTTCAGCGACTGTTACACCGCTGGCTGTTTCGATGAGTACCATGCCTGATGGTGTAAAATCAAATACGGCTAAATCGGTGATTAAACGGTGGACAACTTGTTTTCCCGTTAACGGCAGACTGCACTGTTTCTTGATCTTGGACTCACCATATTTATTTACATGTTCCATAATCACGACAACCCGTTTAGCGCCATTTACTAGATCCATGGCTCCACCCATACCTTTGACCATCTTACCTGGAATCATCCAATTCGCAAGATCACCCTCTTCAGACACTTCCATGCCGCCGAGGATAGCTACATCAATATGTCCGCCACGTATCATTGCAAAAGATTCAGCACTGTCAAAAATAGATGCTCCAGGTACAGTGGTAATCGTTTCTTTACCGGCATTAATTAAATCTGGATCCTCCTGGCCATCAATAGGGTATGGTCCAATGCCCAGGAGTCCATTTTCTGATTGTAATAGTACATTAATATCTTCAGGAATTTCGTTTGCTACTAAAGTCGGCAATCCGATTCCAAGGTTTACATTCATTCCATCTTTTATTTCTTGTACTGCTCTTTTTACAATTGATAACCGAATGTCTTTCATATAAAATCATCCCCTTATAGTAAATTAAGAATGGACTACCGTGCGTCGCTCAATTCGTTTTTGATAGTTGGTTCCTAACAGAATCCTCTGTACATAGATACTTGGTGTATGGATTTCATCTGGATCTAGTTCTCCTGCCTCGACAATTTCCTCTACTTCTGCAATCGTGATTTTACCGGCCATTGCTGCCAAAGGATTGAAATTACGCGCTGTTTTCCGGAAGACAAGGTTACCAAGCGTATCTGCTTTCCATGCTTTTACTAGAGCAAAGTCTCCAACAATTCCACGTTCAAGGAGATATGTTTTTCCTTCAAATTCTTTTACTTCTTTTCCTTCTGCAATCGGCGTCCCAATGCCTGTAGCTGTATAAAAACCAGGTATCCCGGCACCGCCTGCTCGGATTCGTTCTGCAAGAGTTCCTTGAGGAGTTAATTCAACTTCTAGTTCGCCGCTAAGAAATTGCTGTTCAAAAATTTTATTTTCTCCAACATAGGAAGAAACCATTTTCTTTATTTGCTTGTTTACGAGTAGGAGACCTAGCCCCCAATCATCAACCCCGCAATTGTTACTAACCACTGTTAAATTTTTTGTACCTTTTTCTTTCAAAGCTTGGATTGCTTTTTCCGGAATTCCGGATAAACCAAATCCGCCTACAATTAACGTTGCACCATCTTGGATATCTGAAACCGCTTCCGAAAATGAAGTAAGTATTTTACTAGTTTTCATTTATTTTTCATCTCCTTAGTCAGAATATTCTACTATTAAATAGTTTACATTCCATCAACTTATAAGTAAAATACATAAATAGAATAAATGTTATGAATTTCTGGAATAAATGGAGGGGCTAACTTGGAACTTCGTGATTTAAAATCTTTTATTGAAGTTGTTAATCATCAAAGCTTTACAAAAGCCGCAGCTCATTCATACCTTTCACAGCCGTCATTCAGTAAAGCGGTAAAAAAGCTAGAAGTAGAATTGAATGTGGAATTGTTCAACCGTACAACCCGCCATTTACAATTGACAGATGCAGGTCAAATTGTTTATAAACAAGCGCAAAAAGCATTCTCAGCACTTTCTGAGATAAACAATCTGCTTGATGATTTAAGGAATGTTGTATTTGGTGAGATCAAAATCGGTATTCCACCATTAATTGGTACTTTGTTTTTCCCTATCTTAGCGAAGCAAATCCAGGAAAAATACCCTAACGTTTCCCTTCAGTTAGTTGAACGTGGTGCAAAACTAATTGGCCAGCTTGTTGATAATGGAGAGGTGGATCTCGGCATCGTGGTGCTCCCAGAAGATGATACAAAGTTTACTATTCGTCCTTTTATAACCGATGAATTTGTTCTTTATGTACATAAACAGCATCATCTTGCTAACAAGAGTGCCGTTTCAATTCGTGAGTTAAAAGGAGAAAAGTTTATCCTTTTTTCTAAAGAATTTACCTTGCATGATTATATTAAAGATGCTTGCATTGGTGCAGGATTTATCCCTGAGATCTCCTATCAAAGTTCACAGTGGGACTTAATCGTGGAACTTGTTTCTTCTGAATTTGGTATAGCTTTACTGCCAAAGTCTATTTTTCAAAAACAAAATAATAGTAATCTACAAATTGTTCCAATAACGGAACCAACCATGTATTGGCGGCTCGGTATTATTACGAAAAAGGATGCCTATCACACATTCGCCTTGAGAGAAGTCCTGAAATTACTAGAAACGGGGATATCGTCTGGTATAGAAAATCCGTCACCTGATATTATTCAATGATTAAAGAAAGAAATGCAACTTAAAAAAGATGCAGGCATATTGGCAGCCTGCATCTTCATTATCATCACTGATTGTGAGAGGTAGATTATTTTTGCGTAAGAACCTGGTATAGACGGTCTAGTGCTTTATTTAAATACCGATAATAGGTTGATAGAGATAGATTTGTTTTCTTGGCAACAAGTTCATGTGGACGAATTCCTTGTACAAATACAAATTTCAACAGTTTACCTAGAATTGTATCTGCATCCTCACCGTCAATCAGTTGGTTTACCACACTTAATATGTCTCCTTGTATAAATTTTCCTATATTATCATTCGAAAAATCAGATTTGGTCCGATGGGGAAACATGTGGAAGTATCTCTCGCCCAACTCAGGATTGATATGGAGTTTTGAATAATTTTTCATGAAAATTTTAAAATCATTTGCATCATAAGTTGTATTGGGTTCGTTTGGAGTTTCGCCCCCCGAACTTTTTGAGAGTACTCTATCAAGTTTTGTAAGATAGTCTTCTTGTGTGAGATCAAGAATAAATCCGCGGAATTCCGTCCCGGATGGAGTTGTGCCATTTGACCAAGGAGCGGGTTCAAATCCGCATAACTCTAGAACAGGAAACCACTCTTTTAAACAGGTAAAATCTATGAGCCATTCTGATTTTGAAAAATGATTAATGAGTGTATTAATAATATACGTTTGTGTTTTGGCGGCAAGCTCCGGCAGAAGGCCGACAAAACATACTAAATATGAATTGGGAATTGGCTTCCATCCATTCAAAAAGGGTTGAAGGACGGAATCTGTTTCTAATACCTTCAGCATTTTGTCATGCAGTGGAATTTTTCCAAAAAAAGCAACTAATTCATTTTCCTGCCAGATGGTAATAAATGAGGAAGGATCAACCTCCCATATCGGACGAATTAGTCGTTCCATCAGAATATCACCGGAAGCTTCAGGTAATACGAAGTGATGGTAGCGCAGGTACAAGGATTGTATTATAGGAAGGTCATCAAGATAGCATCCCCGCACTTCGACATTGTCTAAATGACCGGTGAAACAAATATTCCGAACGAGTGGATTTTCATGTAGACTCATTTTATCTAAATGTAATTTCTGTCTTAAAGTTGGATTAGAACTTTCTTCCATTCTAATTTGTGTTAATGCTTTCCTTCTCATTTGCTCATAGGCTTGTGGTTTCCTTAGCATCAAATCTTCAAGTGCCCATGATCGTACGGCATCATGAAGCATCCAGCCATCTTCCTTTAAAATAATAAAAGGCATTTTGATCAGTTTTCTAAAAGATTCATAATCTATTTCTTGATTTAATAATGCTGAAAGCCGCTCTTCATTAAATCTCCAAAATACAGACGCTGCCTCGAGGAGTCTTCTTACTGGGGCTTCCAATCCTTCGAATAGTTCTTCCATCAATACCGAAATAAGCTGATGTTGTTCCACGCGTGCCAGCGGTTTGTATCGATTTCCCTTTGACATCATTTCAGCAACAAGTGTCATGGCAAGTGGAATCCCACGAGAAAACTGGAATAACTGTGATTTTGTCTCGTTGCTCACCAAACCCCGTTTTCTTGCATATAAATCCACATCGATAGGTGTCAAAGAGGACAAGTGCAAGGTTTTAATAAAATTTGCCCAGCCTGAACGGAGCCATCCCCCTGTGAGTGGATGCCTTCCAGCCGTGATAATTCTAACAGATTCTTCGATCTTCCCAAGCCACTCCGGAAGCCATTCCTCTACGGACCGCCAATTTTCAAAAGTATCTAATAAAAGAACGATTTGACTGTCCATTTGGGCCGACCTGCGAATGATTCTGTTCACTATTTCCTCTTGATCTTGTTCATGCAAGTCCCATTCACCTGCTCTCCTGAGCTGAGAGGCCAATTGAACCAGTACATCCTCTTTAGACCTTATCGTTTTACTTCCATCTATGAAGTAAATCTCACCGTTATCCAATTCAGCCATGAATTGATGAAGAAGTGTGGACTTACCAATGCCGCTTTGTCCATAAATATGAAGCCACTGACTCTTTTTATGTCCAGCAGCATGATTTCGTAATATCTCAAGTTCCTTTTCTCTTCCTACAAAAAAGTTACGTTCTACTCCATTGAGCTTTGCCTGAATTTGCATCTATCTTATACCCCCTTACTAACTTAATATTCTATATTTTACATTTCATTCCTTTTTTTGAGAGTGAAATGATATTGCGTGTGAGAGTGTTTTTTGATTATATTTATCTGAGAAAATCCAATTTTAACAGGTAAAGTAACGATAACATTAGGCAGGTGCTGCTAATTGAATATGCTGATTTCAAAAAAAATAAAGAATGCATTAGAGTGTGTTTTTCCCTGTTATATTACCACAGTTCCACAAAATGGGATTTCATCAAATATCTCTTTATCTCAAGTATGCTATATAGATGAACGACATATTGCCTTGCCAATCCAGACTGCAAACAAATCCTCCAAAATTGTTCTTGAGGATCCCATTATTTATGCAGAAGTGGTTGACCCAGAAACATTACGAAATTGGAACCTAGAATTAAAATATTTAAGCACTGTCGAACAAGGTCCTATATTTGATAAAATGGCTGGAAAGTTAGCTGCGATGTTTTCATTAGTTGGAATGGAGGACCTTTTTTACTTAGAAGGAGCAGAGATTTATGAAGTGTTAGCTGTAAGTGATAACTAATGGATTCATTTATTGAAGGTAAACAGTTTTGAATATGATATACTTATATTCCTTGGCAGGGGCACTACAAAAGTAGCAGAGGGCAAAAAAATAAGCCCCCTGCTATTTTTTTATGGTCTAAAGTTTCATACAGGTCCCATTTCAGCATAAAAACCACATTAAATACAACAATAAAATTATTATGTTGTGAATGGGTGTGCTTTTAATAATGAGGAAAATATGGAGTATCTATACGACTGATTGGAGAAATATCTTTAGTGTTCCAACAGTTGCATTACTAGTGTTGGGACTGATGCTTCTACCATCAGCTTATGCTTGGTTCAATATTAAATCCATGTGGGATCCGTATGGGAATACTTCAGGGATAACTGTTGCCGTTTCAAATGAGGACGAAGGTGCTTTAGTCAGTTTAACCAAACAGAATATTAATGTTGGCGACGAAACAATAAAGAATCTTAAAAAGAATGATAAGCTTGGCTGGGTGTTTGTGGACAAGAAAGAAGCCATACACGGTGTAAAACACGGTGATTATTTTGCTTATCTCGTAATCCCAAAGGATTTTTCAAAGAAAATTATAAGTATTTTAGAGGCAAATCCAGAAAAGCCAGAAATTTTATTTGGCGTTAATGAAAAAATCAATGCCGTTGCTCCAAAAATTGCTGGTTCCGGTGCCACAGGGGTTACTTCTCAAATTAGTGAAGCTTTTATCAAAACAGTAGGTGATGCGATTTTTTCCGCATTTTATAAAGCCGGTGTGGAACTAGAAAAAGATTTACCATCTATTTTCTCTGTTGAAAACCAAATTTTTGAACTAGAAAAGGCGCTCCCGCAAATTGAAGAAATGGGGCAGAAAGCGATTGAGTTAGAAGGAAAATTACCAGAGATTCATGCAAAAGGGCAGCAGATTATTGAATTGGAGCAGCGGATTCCTGACCTCGACCGGGTGGGGGCAAGTATTCTAAAAGTAGAAGAAAGTCTTCCGCTTGTGAAGGATGCAGGTGAACAAGTATTGGCAATACAAGATAGACTAACAGATTTTTCAACAACTTCCGCCATCATCGAGAAAGTTTTAGCAAATATAACTGAAATAGAAACACAATTAAATCAAGCGATAGAAAGTATTGATGCTGCAAATCAGTCAGATACAGCCACAAATCCTGAACAATTAACTTCGTTATATAAAGAATTAACTAGCATTCGTGGGACCATAGAAGTTACTCGGGATGACCTGCAGCAAAAGATAGACCAGGTAACGGGTGGTATAGACACAGCAGCTGATTTCATCAGAAACGACTGGCCATCCGTTGAACAAAAAATCCATAAAGCAGCAAATTTTGTACGAAATGACTTGCCGAAAGTAGAGGACAATATTCGTAATGCTGCTGATCTTATTCGAACCAAGCTTCCCGCAGCAGAACAAGCGATACATAAAGCAGCGGATTTTGCCAGAAACGATCTACCGGGATTTGAGGAAAAAGTAAGGACTGCAGCAGATCGACTCAGGAAGTTAAAAAACAGTATGGATATTTATGAATTGATTCAATATTTAAAGCATGACCCTGAAAAGGAAAGCAGTTTCTTAGCGAAACCGGTCCTGTTAAAAACAGAGCGGATTTTTCCGATACCCAATTATGGTTCTGCCATGACTCCATTTTATACAATGCTTTCTCTTTGGGTTGGTGGCACACTTCTTGTTTCTTCGTTACGTGTAGATGTGGAAGACCCTGAAAGTCAGTATAAGCACTATCAAATCTATTTTGGAAGACTATTAACTTTTTTGACTATTGCCATCTTCCAAGCAGTCATTGTAGCATTGGGTGATTTGTATTTAATTGGTGTGTATGCTGCTGATAAATTATGGTTTGTGCTGTTAAGTATCTTTATAAGTATCGTATTTACAATTATGATCTATACTCTATGTTCCGTGTTTGGCAATATTGGTAAGGGTTTATCCATCATCTTGCTGGTATTGCAAATTTCAAGTTCGGGTGCAACTTTTCCAGTAAGCTTGACGCCTGCCTTTTTTCAAAAATTACATCCCTTTATGCCGTTCACATATGCAGTCAGCATTCTCCGTGAAACCGTGGGTGGAGCCATTAAACAAATTGTCATAAAAGATGCACTATACCTGCTTCTGTTTATTGGCATTAGCTTCCTCATCGCACTTGTATTAAAAAAACCTTTAGGAAATCGGATTCAGCGTACAGCAGAGAGAGCAAAATCTACCAAGATAGTTCAATAGTGACCGTGGGAGTGACCGTGGGGACGGTTCTCCCGGTCCTAAAGGACCAGAAGAACCGTCCCCATGGTTTTTTGGTTTAAATAAATTATGAAAATCAGAGCACTTTATTAGAGTAGAAGTTAATGCTAGAACAATGTAATTGTCTAGGGGGGTCAAAATGATGAAAGATTCACAAAGATTACTATTTCCTGAAGGTTTTTTATGGGGTGGTGCAACCGCAGCGAACCAGATAGAAGGCGGGTTTAATGAAGGGAATAAGGGTCTAAATATTGCCGATGTTCTGCCGGGCGGGAAGGAACGCCTTAACATATTAATGTCGGCTGGTTTTAACTTTGAAATCGACCGCGATAAATATAGTTATCCTAATCATGAAGCCATAGATTTTTATCATCGCTACAAAGAAGATATCGCTTTGTTTGCTGAGATGGGCTTTAAAGTGTTTCGAATGTCTATAGCCTGGACAAGGATTTTTCCAAACGGTGATGAAGTGGAAGCAAATGAGGAAGGTTTGGCTTTTTACGACCGGGTTTTTGATGAGCTGCTAAGGTATGGTATTGAACCAGTCGTAACGATTTCTCACTATGAAATGCCGCTCTACCTAGTTAAAAAGTTTGGAGGCTGGAGAAATCGCCAGGTTGTTGGTTTTTTTGAGAGATATGCCAATGTCATTCTGAAGCGATACAGTGATAAAGTGAAATATTGGATGACCTTTAATGAAATCAATGGGGCCTTGAAGATGCCAATAATGAGTATGGGGTTTTCTCCTCTAAATGAAGAAAGTCGTTACCAGGAGACTTTCCAGGCTTTTCATCATCAGTTTGTTGCTAGTGCTATAGCAGTAAAAGCTTGTAAGGAAATTATTCCTAAAGCAAAAATAGGCTGCATGATTTTGTTTGCGCCTGTTTATTCTTACGACTGCAATCCACAAAACATTCTATTCGCGTTAAAAGAAGAGGAATTATTTAATTATTTCTGTGCAGACGTCCAGGTACGAGGGGAGTATCCAGCATTTTTAAAGCGATTCCTTAAGGAGAAAAATATTGAAATAAAAATGCAAGAAGGTGATTTAGATATAATTAAGGAAGGTACAGTGGATTATATTGGTTTAAGCTATTACATGTCACGTACGGATAAAAAGGAGAAGTCTGAAGGCGAAAAAGCACAAGGAAATATTGTGGGCGGAGTAAAAAACCCATTCCTTGAGGCAAGTGATTGGGGCTGGGAAATTGATCCTGTAGGTTTAAGAATCAGCCTAAACAAGCTATATGGAAGATACCAGATTCCATTATTTGTTGTGGAGAATGGTTTAGGGGCATACGATCAATTGGAAAGTGACGGTTCGGTTATTGACGATTATCGGATTGATTACTTACGTGAACATGTAAAAGCCATGCGAGAAGCAATTGCAGATGGTGTGGAATTAATGGGTTATACAAGCTGGGGATGCATTGACTTAGTTAGTATGTCAACAGGTGAAATGTCCAAGCGCTACGGATTTATTTACGTCGATAAGAACGATGATGGAAGTGGAACCCTGGAACGCAGGAGGAAGCGTTCCTTCCATTGGTATAAAAAAGTAATTGAGAGTAATGGAGAAATTCTCTAAGATTCTACCCATTACTAATTACTTAACTTTAAGACTAAATTAAACCCATTCATGTTGAATGGTTTAGTTTAGTTTTTTTATTGGAATTAATCAGCTTAAAAGCCTCGATACACATTTCTTACAGGTGACCTTGCCAATTTCAATAAACTTGATTTTTCTAAGTGTTTTCCTTTTAATTACTAAGTCGGAGTGATACCTTATACCACAAACACATGAATTAATATCTTTTACAATATGAATCTTTTTTTTCTGTTCGATTAGTGGATATAACATTATTTCACGCCTTTATTCAAAATTGTTCTTGATAAAGAACTACTTGTTGCAAGTATAATCCATATGTAGGTATTTGTAAATGTTGTTGGTAAAAATAACCAATATAATGTGTGCCCAGAAATAATAACTGACCCAAAAGTAATGGTAAAAAACTTTTGGGTCAGCCTCAGGTGTATATTCTTTTTATAAGATTTGGTTAATCCCTTGTGGTAGGGTCTTCAATTCTGTTTGTTGATTCTGGAATAGCATCATAAATCGCCGGATCCACTTCATGAATCGATCCATCTGCAAGACCTTTAAATACCTCAAATAATGGTACTTTAACTGTTTCTTTTAGCATACCGGCTTGTTTTTGTCCTAATGTTTGGGATTGCCCTTTGATTTCAATAAGCATGATAGCTGCGTCATTTAAAGCAAAGGCCCCAAGTGCAGTTCCTGGAAGGTTAACGTCAGGATATTTTTGAATGGCGCCATAATGTGAGTTACCTCTTTGAAGAGAAAGATTGGCCAGTGCATTCACTTGTTTACCTAGTTTCAAAACGTCCTCATCCACTTCATAGTGTTTACCTGTGAATGGATCTGTGTAAGGATCTGCCACTACAGCAGCTACTTGAACAGGAACGGATCTGTTATCTTCATCTGAAAGTGTATTAAATCCACGGTGGTGAACATCAACAAAAACATCTGGTTTAAACTCTTGAAAAACTTTTGTGACCGAACGTGCTTCAGCTGTTACATAGAAACCGCCATAATTGCTGTTATTAGTCGCATTACTATTCAGGAATTCCGCTACTTCAGCTGGGTCTTCATTTTCTACCCTAAAATCCAAATTCGGATTATAATCTCGGTTTTGGTCGTAACCAGGGATTCCGTATACCACACGGCCATCATTTGCCTGACCTCGTTCACTGCCATCTGCATTATAGTACCAAGGCGCCAGAGTACCTGTAGGAAGAGCTATATTTTCCGGAAGCCAGGTTTGGTGAGTATAACGAGTAGGGTACCATTTCCCTTCAAATTTATTATCTGATCCTTCAGGATTAATTCTTGGCATTATCCAAATAGACACGTTTTCTAAAATTTCTTCGATATCCTGTCCGCCGCTTGATAATTTTTGAATAATATCAATGGCAGCCTCTGTTCCAATTTGTTCGTTGCCATGGATTTGCGTCGTAATTAAAATTCTTTTTTTGTTTGGATCCGCATCACCGAATTTCACAACATACAATGGATCGCCTTTATCTGCTTCGGTTTTGTATCCATCTAATGTATGGTTAGAATATCCGACAACTTCTAATTTCATTTTCCCTTTAGAGGATGCTTCTAGTTTCTGCAGAGTCTTTGTTAATTCCTCATTTGACATGTAGCTTGATAATGAGATGTTTTGTTCTCCCTCAATATAGGGTCCATTTGGATTAGATTGAGGTCCAGCCAAAGCAGTGGATGAAAGTGTCATCGTTAGTGCCATTGCAGCTGGAATAACAGCCTTTGAAAACTTTTTCATAGAAATTCCCCCTGGTATGTAATAGCTGCCATTATTTCGGGTGTAGAAATAAGTGGTAGTTACTTTGTATATTACCAAGTAAAGGGAGTTGAATACACTGAAAAATCACTATATTTCGAAAAATGAATCAATAGGACTTGTCTATCGTCTCTTTCCGGACCATATTACCCAATTTTATCTAATTAATAGATAGGCTTTTCATCATGTTACTAGTTTTTTAACTTCAGATTTTCTGTATTGTATCTTTATCTTTTATAAACTGGTAAATATTAATTGCTAAATGAATATTAAATAATGAATGACTATCATTCAAATTCGTTACTAGAATTTCCTCAATTCGCTTTAAACGGTAGCTTAGAGTATTTGTATGAATATGTAAAAAATCTGCTGTTTTTCTGATGTTTTGATTTTGGTCTAGATAAACGATTAGCGTGCTTAACAATTCACCTTTTCTAGTTTGTTCGTATTGTATAAGAGGACCTAATACTTCTGTGATAAAATCGATTAATTCTTCCTTTGAATTTTGTAAAATAAACCTCTGCACCCCTAAATCTGTATAACTAATAACTCGATCATCAAAAGAATAGTTTTTGAGAAATTTTATGCACTTTGTTGCTTCTACAAATGATTCATGGATAAGTGTAAGACCTTGCTTCATTCTTCCTATACCTATAGAAACGTCTATGTCACTGTACTTATGAACAATCTCCAAGTGTAACTTTTTTGCCATCTCTTTTATATCAGCAACAATATTGCTTGAGGTGACTTTAGAATGCAAGGAAAGGAGAGCTGCGATTTGATTTTTATTCCTTACCGCCGTTACTTGAAGGTTTCTCCCAATTAATGACCTATTGGCCATATGAAGTAAATTTCTAATAACGGGATCGCCAAAAACCTTTTGCTCATTAAACTTATCTTTAACATTAATAATAATCGCAATGTAATTCCAATTAGGGTCAAAATTTAAATTTTTTGCTTTCTGAATCAGTACCTCATCAATCTGCCCTGAAAATAGTTTGGATACGAAATCTCCTCTTAAACGCTGTTGTGTTTCAATAACGGCTTGTTCTTTTACTAGTTCAAGAGAAATGACTGTACAAGCATGTTCGAGGGCAGCAATATCCACTTTACTTACTTTTTGTTTGGAAAGAATAATAAGCCCTCCTAGAGACTTTTGCTTAGAGCCAAGCGGCAATACAACTAATTGATAGTGATCGTCAATTAATGTAATTTCAGAAACGGTATGTGAGTTTTCCAGCGTCAAAATAATTTGTTTTGCATACGCTTTCATAAATTCGGTCATTTCATAAGAAAAAGTGGAATGACAGGCGGAAGCCCTAAGTTCTCCTATTTCGTCAAATAGAAACAGTTCCTGTCCGATGCTTGTATGTATGTAATTTAAAATGGATTGAATCCCTTCTCCATTTACCACAAGATTAGCTAAGTTTCGGTGAATTTCAATGGAATGGGAAAGCTTGTGAACCATTTCTTCTTTTTCTAAGAATAGTTTGGACTTTTCCAACGCAATCGCAGCTTGGTGACCGATCGCTTCCAATAAATGAATATCTTCTTGCTTAAACTGCAGCGACTGTTCAAATGAGTCCAATGTTATGACCCCGATACATTTTCCATTTTGTAGTATAGGGGAAGAAATCACAGAGGTGAAATGAAAATTACTCGGGATAGCCTGATCTAATAAATCTCTATTTTGTGGAGTTAATGTAGACAGTGCTTGTTTCACTTCTCCCTCATCCCAAAAAATGAGACATTTTTTGGCTGCAAAAGCCATCCCAGTCATAGATTCACCACTGACAAGTTTAATCTGTCTAAAAATATGTGGATAAAATAAACCTTGTGCGGATTTTGCAACTAACCGGTTCTCATTTTTGTCAAAGATCCATATAGAGCCGCCTCCAGCCGCTTCTACCACCGAAATCGTTTCACTCATGATAGATTCAAAAATGGAATTAATATCCAACTTTGAATTAATTACGTTGGATACATGGATTAAGGACTTTAGCTGCCGGTGGGTGAGTGTATCTTGCATCGTTTATCACTCTTTCCTCTTTGAAATTAAATTCGTTTACTTTTAAGTCGAATTTATGTTTTTGTGTAAAAGTCACAAATTTATCACATCTATATTCATGAAAACGGACATAGCATAATAAGGCCAATCGTTATATTCTGATTATAAGAAAATTTAGATAGTAATGAAAGGGGGGCTGTACATAGAATTGTGAGTTTACTAGTTTGTTTTAATAATTATTTACTAAAAATAATTAGAGCATTCGAAAGGAGTTTGAGATAAATGAATTTTGATTTAACAAAAGAACAAGAGATGATCCGCAATTTAATTAGAGATTTTGCTGATGCGGAGGTTGCTCCTGGGGCAGATGAACGTGATCGAACAGGAGATTTCCCTAAGGAGATATTCTCGAAATTATCAGAGCTAGGCATAATGGGTCTTCCTTTTCCTGAACAATATGGGGGTGGTGAAGCAGACACGATTAGCTTTGCAATTGTCGTTGAAGAACTTAGCCGTGTTTGTGCCTCAACAGGAATTACATATTCGGCACATATTTCATTAGGCGGGGCACCGCTCAATTTATTTGGCACTCACGAACAAAAAGAAAAATACTTAACACCCATTTGTACTGGAGAATCCTTCGGTGCATTCGGTTTAACTGAACCAAATGCAGGCTCCGATGCAGGAGGCACTCAAACAACAGCAGTTCTTGATGGAGATGAGTGGGTACTAAACGGTTCTAAATGTTTTATTACAAATGCAAGCTATGCCAAACACCTTGCAGTGACAGCAGTTACAGACCGATCAAAAGGAATTAACGGTATCAGCGCTTTTATCGTTCCTACAAATGCACCTGGATTCACAGTAATTGATAACTACGAAAAAATGGGTCTGCATGCATCAAATACAACAGAACTTATCCTTGAAAATGTTAGAATACCCAAGGAAAATCTGCTGGGGACAAATGGAAACGGTTACAAACAATTCTTAGCGACTCTTGATGGCGGAAGAATTGGGATCGGTGCTATGGCTGTTGGGATTGCACAGGGAGCGTATGATAAAGCTCTTCAATATGCAAAAGAAAGAAAACAATTCGGAAAAAGTTTATCCAACTTCCAGGCTATTCAATTTAAATTAGCAGACATGGCAATGAATATTGAATTGGCTCGGAATATGGTTTTTAAAGCAGCATGGTTAAAGGATCAAGGAAGAGCATTCAAAAAAGAAGCAGCATATGCGAAATTATTTGCATCAGAAATATGTATGCGTGCTTGTGATCAGGCTGTTCAGATCCATGGCGGATATGGGTATATGAAAGAATACCAAGTTGAGCGATTCTTCCGTGATGCGAAACTTTTGGAAATTGGTGAAGGAACATCGGAAGTTCAACGTATGGTCATTGCAAAACAAATTGGGTGTTAATGATTCTTTGTGATGAAACAATTATCTTGTTAAAGGAGCGAAAGAAATGGATATCAGTGGAATTTTACAAGTCGTTTCAAATAGTAAACTCATTTATCCACGAGAAGAAAAAGTGCGTTCAACTTCCATTGGAAGCACTGAAGCTTTTCAAGACCTTCTTAAACAATCTCAAGAAGATCCTGCAACATTCTGGGATCGTGCAGCACGTGAACTTGTTTGGTATGAACCATGGAAAGAAACCATTAGTGGAGAACTTCCTGATTTTCGCTTTTTTACCGGCGGCATTAGTAACCCGAGTGTAAATTTACTTGATCGTCATATCGAAAATGGTGCAGGAAACCGAACCGCTCTGATTTGGGAGGGGGAAAACGGAGACAGCAAATTTTACACGTATAATATGCTTCTTGCCGAAGTAAATCGATTTTCGAATGTTCTTAAATCTTTTGGTGTCAAAAAAGGCGATTGTGTAGCTATTTTTCTTCCAAATTTAGCCGAAGCCATTATATCCGTTTTAGCCTGTTTTCGAATTGGTGCTGTTTACAATACGATTTTCTCAGGTTACTCTGAAAAATCATTGACTGACAGACTGATAAACTTTGAACCGAAAGTATTGATTACGGCGGATGCAACTGAACGCAGAGGGAAACGTATTTCTCTAAAGGAAAAAGTTGATAAGGTTGTGCCATCTATAGCCTCAATTGAAGCTGTGATTGTTGTAGATAGATTAGGTACAGAGGTTGACATGAAAGAGGGCCGGGATTACTGGTGGCATGAAGAGACAAAAACTGCAAGTATTATTTGTGAGCCTGAGAGATTAGAAGCTAACGATAGCGGTATTGTTTTCTATACTAGTGGTACAACTGGTAAACCAAAAGGTGTTGTACATTCCGGCATGGCTTTTGTCATTCAGAACTACATATATGCCAAGTATCATATGGATCACCACCATGACGATGTTTTCTGGTGTACTGCTGATATCGGCTGGTTAACGATGCATATTTGGGGAATTACAGGTTCTTTAGCAAATGGAGTAACCACCGTTGTCTATGAAGGTTCAGTTGATTATCCAACGAAGGATCGTTTTTATCAAATCATTGAAAAATACAGGGTGAATAAACTGTTTACTGCTCCAACTGCTTTACGAATGTTAAAAAGTATGGGAGATAAGGTATTGGATAAATTTGATTTATCTTGTCTTGATGTTATTTCCCTTGTTGGAGAGCCTTTTGACCCTGAAACTTGGTACTGGACATATGAAGTGTTAGGAAAGAAGAAAGTTTATATCAATAATACGTGGGGTCAAACCGAAACAGCAGGGTCACCTATAGCTGGAGCTGCTTGGCTGACACCAATGAAACCGGGTGCAGCGGGTACAGCCTTTTTAGGTGCTGTTATGGATGTTGTGGATGAAGAGGGCAATGCAGTACAGCCTGGAAGGTTAGGAAATCTTGTAATTCGTAAACCATTTCCAATGCTTTGCCGAACTCTTTGGAAAGAACCTGAGCGCTATTACGCCTCCTATTTTAGTCAGGTGGATGGCTGTTATTATGCCAGCGATCTTGCATTAAAAGATGATGATGGATATTTATGGGTAGTCGGGCGTTCAGATGATGCGTTTAATGTAGCGGGACATCGTCTAAGTACCATGGAGATGGAGAGTGCTGTACTTGAAACTGAGGGTGTTTCTGAAACAGCAATCATTGGAATCCCTGACGAAATAAAAGGAGAAGTTCCACTAGTATTTGTTCGTCTCGCTGATGGCTATCACGAAACAGAGGAATTAAAACAGCAAATAAATGCTCAAATTATTCAACAAATCGGTAAGATTGCAGCACCAAAATCGATTATCTTTACCGATATGCTGCCGAAAACAGTCAGCGGAAAAATCATGCGCCGGCTATTAAAGGAAATTGTGGTTTCAGGAAGTGTTCAAGGCGACATTACAGGATTAGAAGATCCAGCAACAGTAGCACAAATACAAAAAATAGTTGCCGAAAAATCCTCTGTTAAGAGGTAGTAGCAGATCTAGTCATTTGTCAGGAATCACCTTGGCAAATGACTGGTTCCTTTACAAGATTAGCAGTTAAAGAGAAAGCTGCAAAATAAATGATTTATTTTTACATATGTATGTAATAAAGCTAACGAGTATTGAACCTATTTTGATAAAAGCCAGAAAGGGTGGAAATGCATGTTCAAAAAAGTGCTAGTTGCTAATCGCGGCGAAATTGCTGTTCGTGTAATCCGTACATGCAAAGCCTTAGGGATTACAACGATTGGAGTCTACTCTGAAGCAGATAGTGATGCCCCGCATGTAAAAATCGCAGATGAGGCGTATTTAATCGGAGGACCCCGTGTCGCAGAAAGCTATTTAAATATTAGTAAAATTCTAGAGGTCGCGCAAGCTTCAGGAGCAGAGGCCATTCACCCAGGATATGGCCTGCTATCTGAAAATGCTGAATTTGCCCGCCGTTGTGAGGAAGCAGGTCTACAATTTATCGGACCTTCTCCAAAGGTAATTTCCAAAATGGGTAATAAAATTGAATCACGAAAAGTGATGGAAGAGGCCGGTGTTCCTGTTGTTCCAGGGATTACCTACCCGCTGGCAGACGCAGAGGAAGCAGTGGAAGTGGCAGACACCATCGGTTATCCGGTTATGCTGAAAGCCTCCGCTGGAGGTGGGGGAATTGGTATGCAGGTGGTCCATAACGGAGATGAAATTCGAAAAGCTTTTGCTGGGAACCAAAAGCGGGCTACTGATTTCTTTGGTGATGGCTCGATGTATATTGAAAAATTTGTCGCAAATCCAAGACATATTGAGATTCAAATCTTAGCAGACGGTTTTGGAAATACTGTTTACCTTTGGGAACGAGAATGTTCAATCCAGCGCCGTCATCAAAAAGTTGTAGAAGAAGCCCCATCATCATTTATAACTGAAGATACTCGTACTAAGATGGGGGAGGCTGCCGTAAAAGCCGCGAAATCGATTGGATATAAAAATGCTGGTACGATTGAGTTTTTAGTGGATGAACAGCAAAATTTCTATTTTCTTGAAATGAATACTCGATTGCAGGTGGAACATCCGGTTACGGAAGAAATTACAGGACTAGACTTAGTTGAACAACAATTGCGAATTGCTGCTGGTCAACACTTGAGTTTTACCCAAGAAGAGGTCAAACGTGAGGGACATGCCATTGAGGTAAGAATTTATGCCGAAGATCCTAAAACATTCTTCCCTTCGCCAGGGAAAATAACTAAATTAGATTTGCCGGATGGACCGGGAGTTCGACATGAATTAGCAATTCACGGTCAATCTGTTGTCACTCCTTTTTATGATCCAATGATAGCGAAACTTGTTGTGACAGGCAGTAATCGTGAAGAGGCAATTAATCGTCTGCAAGCTGCCCTAGCTGATTATCATATTGAAGGAATTAAAACAAATATCCCTATGCTACAAGACGTGATTGCTCATCAGGCGTTTCATTCAGGTGATACGACCACAGATTTCGTTAACAAGTATTTAAAAAACAATAAAACAAACAATATAAAATAGGAGGAATAAATCATGAATGAAATTATTGCAAGTATGGCAGGAAGTGTATGGAAGGTGTTAGTTCAAGCGGGGGATCAAGTAGAAGAGGGGCAGGATGTAGTTATCTTAGAATCTATGAAAATGGAGATTCCGATTGCTGCTGAATTCGATGGAACGGTGAAAGAAGTAAAAGTGGCGGAAGGGGAATTTGTAAATGAAGGGGACATCATTGTAATAGTCGAATAAAAGCCTGGGTGATGCTAGGAAAGGAGATGGAGCAATGAATTGGCCAGTTGATGTAACAATCAAAGAGGTTGGTCCTCGTGATGGATTACAAAACGAGAAAACTTTTATTTCAACGGAAGATAAAATCACTTGGATTAATCAATTGTCAGAAAGTGGACTTAAAAATATTGAAATTACCTCATTCGTAAATCCCAAATGGATCCCGGCCCTTTCTGATGCCGTTGCAGTTGCAACTGGAATTACTAAAGTGCCCGGTGTCACTTATACCGCACTCGTTCCAAACCTTCAAGGCTTGGAACGAGCGTTACAAGTGAACATAGATGAAGTAGCACTATTTATGTCCGCGAGCGAGACTCATAATCTTAAAAATATCAATAAAAGTATTGATCAGACTTTACCTGTGTTAAAAGATTTGGCCAGAGAGTCCCTCTTAGCAGGGAAATCCACCAGAGGTTATGTATCAACCGTTTTTGGCTGTCCGTATGAAGGGCAAGTTGATATCGAGCCAGTCATAAAAGTGTCCGAATCATTATTTGAAATGGGGGTTAGTGAGCTGTCCCTCGGGGATACAATTGGTGTTGCGAACCCAAAGCAAGTTCAAGAAGTTTTGGAGGTCTTATTAAAAAGATTTCCTGCAGATAAATTAGCCATGCATTTCCATGATACAAGGGGTACTGCGCTGGCTAACATCTTAGTTTCATTAGAGATGGGGATTACCACATTTGATTCTTCCCTTGGCGGATTGGGAGGGTGTCCATATGCACCAGGTGCAGCCGGAAATGTTGCGACAGATGATTTGCTCTATATGCTTCACGGGATGGGCATTCATACTGGAGTTGATGAGCAAAAGATGCTGCGTGCATCCCAATTTATTCAGGAGAAAATAGGCAGAGTGTTACCTAGTAAAAGTTTTCAAGCTGCCAGTTCTCAATTAGGAAGAACTATAGGAAAAACCGTGTAAGGAAGGTGAACCATGACTAACACCATTTTAGTTAACAAGCTGGATAACGGAATTGTGTTGATTACGTTAAATAGGCCAGAAGCGGCTAATGCATTATCAATAAGTATGTTAGAGAGCCTCAAGAGTACACTTCATACATGTAAATATGACCGAACAGTCCGTTGTATCATAATCACAGGGGCTGGAGAGAAGGCTTTTTGTGCAGGAGCTGATTTAAAAGAAAGAGCGGGAATGGATAGTGTGCAGGTTAGGAAGACAGTTTCTTTAATTCGCGAAAATATCAACTCTTTAGAATTATTACCACAGCCAGTGATAGCAGCTGTGAACGGCGTTGCTTTTGGCGGAGGAATTGAACTCGCTCTTGCTTGTGATATCCGTATTGCCTCTGAAACTGCTAAGCTTGGCCTTACGGAAACATCACTCGGAATCATCCCAGGTGCCGGCGGAACACAGCGCTTACCAAGATTAGTAGGAAAGGGCCGTGCCAAAGAGCTGATATTTACGGCTAGACGAATTGATGCCAATGAGGCTCTTGAGATTGGATTAGTAGAATACACTGTTCCAAATGGAAGTTTACTAGATAAATCATTAGAAATTGCCAGACAAATTGTCCGGAATGGCCCGATTGCCGTCGCACAAGCAAAGTTTGCAATCGATAAAGGCTATGATGTTGACCTTAATACCGGTCTTGCTATTGAGCAAAATGCTTATGAAGTAACAATTCCAACAAAAGATCGGCTAGAAGGATTGCAGGCTTTTAAAGAGAAACGTACTCCAAATTACATTGGAGAATAAGAAACTTACATGAATCGAGGAGGAAAAATGACTGTGGATATGAAACCTCTCCAAGAAACTTTAAATGATAGAGTTGAACAAATTAAAAAGGGTGGACCTCCTAAATATCACGAGAAAAACCAAGAGCAGGGTAAACTGTTCGTCCGCGACCGTTTATCATTATTATTCGATTCCGGCCTTGAACTAGAGGATGGTCTATTTGCAAACTGTATGGCGGGGGATCTTCCTGCGGATGGTGTTGTGACAGGGATGGGCAAAATCAATGGCCAGCAGGTATGTGTTATGGCCAATGATTCAACCATTAAAGCGGGTTCTTGGGGAGCTCGTACGGTAGAAAAAATCATTCGAATCCAGGAAACTGCTGAAAAGCTGCGATTGCCATTATTATACCTAGTTGATTCTGCTGGAGCACGGATAACAGATCAGGTGGAAATGTTTCCAGGACGTCGTGGTGCAGGAAGAATCTTTTATAATCAGGTAAAACTTTCAGGCAAAATCCCTCAAATTTGTATTCTATTTGGACCATCTGCTGCAGGCGGTGCCTATATTCCAGCTTTTTGTGACATTGTTATTATGGTTGATAAAAATGCGTCCATGTACCTGGGCTCACCGAGAATGGCTGAAATGGTGATTGGTGAAAATGTAACCCTTGAAGAAATGGGCGGAGCCCGCATGCACTGCTCTGTTTCAGGATGTGGTGATGTTCTGGCGAAAAATGAAGAGGAAGCTATTTCGATGGCAAGAAACTATCTATCTTATTTTCCAGCCAATTTTTCTGAAAAACCGCCAAGTAGTGAGGCAGTGGACCCCAAACCATTAAAGAAACCATTAGAAGAGCTTATTCCAACTAACCAAAACTCTCCATTTAATATGCTTGACCTAATTAATGGGATTATTGATGAAGGCTCATTCTTTGAAATTAAGAAACTATTTGCAGGTGAACTAATCACCGGACTCGCCAGAATGGACGGGAAACCTATCGGCATTATAGCCAATCAGCCGCGTGTAAAAGGCGGGGTATTATTCCACGATTCTGCCGATAAGGCCGCGAAATTTATTAATCTTTGTGACGCTTATCATATTCCGTTATTATTCCTAGTGGATGTACCTGGATTTATGATCGGAACAAAGGTAGAACGGGCAGGTATCATACGTCACGGGGCAAAAATGATATCAGCGATGTCTGAAGCAAGTGTTCCAAAAATTTCTGTTATCGTCCGTAAAGCGTATGGAGCAGGTCTTTATGCAATGGCTGGCCCTGCTTTTGAACCTGATGCATGTCTGGCTTTGCCGTCAGCATCGATTGCGGTTATGGGACCAGAGGCAGCAGTTAATGCTGTTTATGCAAATAAAATTGCTGCACTGCCTGAAGAGGAGCGAGCAGAGTTCATCGAACAAAAACGGGAAGAATACAAAGAGGATATTGATATCTATAATTTGGCTTCCGAAATGGTTATTGACGGTATCATACCAGCAAACTCATTACGTAACGAACTAGTAACTCGTTTTGAGGCATATTCATCAAAATACCTCATTTTCTCAGAACGAAAACACCCTGTATATCCAGTTTAAAACCATGGGGACGGTTCTCCTGGTCATTTTTGACCAGGAGAACCGTCCCTTGATTTTTATAGTTTATATTGTTCCAATCTGTTGAAATATTGTATAAGGAATTGGTAGAAATTCTTTTCGGATGGTGCAATGTCTCTATGTTTTGGAGTAATAACTCCTACGGTGCGCATTGCTTTAGGAGTTTCAATTGGAACTTTCACTGTGTAACGTGGAACAGAATCATAGAAAGTGCTTTCTGGTAATAGGCTAACTCCGATTCCTGCAGAAACAAGTCCTTTTAAAGCATCCATATCCTCGCCTTCGGACGCAATGTTCGGTGCAAAGCCTGCCTCATGACAGGCATCCACAGCAATTTTTCGAAGAATATACCCATCTGGAAATAAAACGAATCGATCTGTTCGCAAGTCACTTAAATACAGACTCTTCCTATCAGCCAAGGGGTGATGTGCAGGAACGAGAGCAACGATATTTTCCATAAATAAAATCTTAGCATTAAGATCAGGTTCCTTCATTGGGACAGGACCGAGAAAGGCCAAATCGATTTCACCGTTTTTCACCGCATTAATTAAGTAAGCATAGGAACCATGCCGTAAATGGAAATTAACATTGGGTGCTATCTCCTTATAAGCGGAAATTAAATTTGGAAGCCAATAGATGGAGAGACTGGATGGGTATCCAATATGAAGCGTTCCTTCTAGTGGATTAAGAAATTCTTCGACTTTTACCTTTCCTTCATCTAATGTTTTTAAAGCATTTTTTGCAAATTCTAAAAAGATATTTCCGGCCTGTGTAATTTTAATGTTCCTGCCGACCCTTTCTAATAACTTAACCCCAAGTTCCTCTTCTAGTTTGGTAATTTGATAGCTGACGGCTGATTGGGCCACGTTAAGATTGTCTGCTGCCTCTGTAACATGCTGCCGCTGTGCAACTTCGATTAAATAACGTAATTGACGTAACTCCATTGCTAATTCTCCTCCAATCTATATAAGAATTAGATTGATTTGATATAAATTATATATTGTTTGTATTAATTAGAAAACCTAAAATTATTCATATAAATATTTCGATAATTTAATCAATAGGGAGAGATTAAATATGACGTATCATCAACTACCAAAAGCACAAGGTCTCTACCGTCCAGAATTTGAACATGATGCTTGTGGAATCGGCTTATATGCTCACATAAAAGGAAATGCCACACATGAAATCGTGGCAAAAGGACTAAAAATGCTTTGTCAACTGGATCATCGCGGCGGACAGGGAAGTGACCCGCTTACAGGCGATGGCGCTGGACTTATGGTTCAAATACCGGATCAATTTTTCCGCCAAGAATGTCCAGAAATAAACTTGCCTGAAAAAGGGAAATACGGCGTGGGAATGATGTTTTTCTCGAAGGATGATGGTGAACGGGGAGAAATAGAATCATACATTAATAAAATGGTCGAACAAGAAGGGCAAACCGTTCTTGGTTGGAGAACAGTTCCAGTTAATGCTGACCCAATTGGAGTAACGGCGCAGGAAAGCTGTCCTGTGATTCGTCAGGTGTTTGTTGGTAATAACGAAAATAGTACGGATTCATTAGCATTTGAACGAAAATTGTATGTGATTCGTAAACTTGTAGAAAAATGGGCAAGGGAATCACATTATCGGTTTTACTTTGCGAGCCTTTCAAGCAGGACCATTGTCTACAAAGGTCTGTTAACACCTGAACAAGTAGATCAGTTCTATTTGGATTTGCAGGATGAGAATTTTGTCTCTGCGTTTGCTTTAGTGCATTCCCGCTTTAGTACTAACACATTTCCTAGCTGGGAAAGAGCACATCCTAACCGATATTTAATTCATAATGGGGAAATTAATACACTTCAGGGAAATATTCATTGGATGAAGGCGCGGGAAAAACAATTTGTTTCTGAATTATTTGGAAGCGATTTGGAAAAAGTGCTGCCAATCCTTGATACGGATGGAAGTGACTCTTCGATTCTAGACAATGCACTTGAATTTTTAGTACTTGCAGGGCGTAAACCCGCACATGCAGCGATGATGCTTGTCCCGGAACCATGGTCAGAAAATCCGCATATGACTGGGGAAAAGCGAGCTTTTTATGAATATCACAGTACACTCATGGAGCCTTGGGATGGACCATCAGCTATTTCTTTCACGGATGGGAAGCAAATCGGTGCCATTTTAGATCGTAACGGCCTGCGGCCAGCACGGTATTATGTTACAGAAGATGATTATATTATTTTTTCATCTGAGGTTGGTGTTATTGACGTAGAGCCGGAAAAGGTATTATACAAAGAGCGGCTTCGTCCTGGTAAAATGCTCCTAATTGATTTAGAAGAAGGGCGCATCATTTCTGATGAAGAAATCAAATCACAGTTATCTCAAGAACAGCCGTATCAGCAATGGCTAAATGAGCAGCTTGTTCAATTGGGAGATAGAGAAGAGGCAGAGGGAGAAATTCCGGCAGATTTACTTGTCCTTCAAAAAGCCTTTGGATATACGTATGAGGATATTCAAAAATATATCCTTCCTGCTGTAACTGAAGGAAAAGACCCGCTTGGAGCAATGGGAAATGATATGCCGCTTGCTGTCTTATCAGACCGTCCACAGGCTTTGTTTAATTACTTTAAGCAATTATTTGCCCAAGTAACCAATCCGCCGATTGATTCGATTCGTGAAGCAATTGTTACCTCAACGGTTTCCTACTTAGGAGCAGAAGGGAATTTACTTCATCCATCAGCAGAAAATTGCCGCCGAATTCAATTAGAGACTCCAATCTTAACGAATGGCCAGCTTTGTGATTTAAAGAATAATGTATCATTTAAAAGCAAAGTGATCGACATCCTATTCACAGAGGATTTAAAGGACAGCCTTAACGAAATATGCCGTCAAGCAGACATAGCAATTGCAGACGGGGCAAGCTTAATTATTTTGTCTGACCGAAATATGAGTGCAAAAAGTGTTGCCATACCTTCCTTATTGGCAGCCAGTACCCTTCATCAACACTTGATTCGTGAAGGTATAAGAACGAAGGCAAGTATCATTATTGAAACAGGGGAAGTAAGAGAAGTTCACCATTTTGCGGTTTTACTTGGATATGGTGTAGATGGGATTAACCCGTATCTTGTATTCTCTGCCTATCATCAAGCTGTTGTTGAGGGAACTTTACCGTTCACCTATCAAGAAGCAGTACAGAAGTATATCTATGCCATGACAGAGGGTGTTGTGAAGGTCATGTCAAAGATGGGGATTTCAACCGTGCAAAGCTACCGCGGTGCACAAATTTTTGAAGCAGTCGGGATTAGCTCTGATGTCATCGACAGCTACTTCACAGGAACGGTTTCCCAGCTTGGTGGAATTGGTTTAGACACGATTGCACAGGAAGCGAAACTACGCCATCACGCTGCTTATCAGGAATATTCTGATAAGACCTTAGAATCAGGAAGTAACTTCCAATGGAGACATGATGGTGAACACCACGCATTTAATCCAGGAACGATTCATACTCTGCAATGGGCTTGCCGTAACGGTGATTATGAATTATTTAAAAAATACTCAACATTAGCAAATGAAGAAAGACTTGGCTTCTTACGCAACTTATTCTCCTTTAATGGAACACGTACAGCTGTGCCGATTGAAGAAGTAGAATCAGTGGATTCTATTGTACGCCGTTTTAAAACGGGTGCGATGTCATTTGGATCAATCAGTAAAGAAGCTCATGAAACATTAGCGATTGCCATGAACCGATTAGGCGGAAAAAGCAATTCTGGTGAAGGCGGGGAAGATTCAAGACGCTATGTAATTGATGAAAATGGCGACAACAGAGGTAGTGCGATTAAACAGGTTGCTTCTGGCCGTTTTGGTGTAAAGAGTCATTATCTTGTTAATGCCGAAGAGCTGCAAATCAAAATGGCTCAAGGAGCAAAGCCTGGTGAAGGCGGACAGTTGATGGGAACAAAAGTTTATCCATGGGTTGCCGACGTTCGCGGTGCGACACCAGGAGTAAGTTTAATTTCTCCGCCGCCGCACCATGATATTTATTCCATCGAAGATTTGGCACAGCTGATTCATGATTTGAAAAATGCCAACCGCGATGCTCGTATAAGCGTAAAGCTTGTTTCAAAAGGCGGGGTCGGAACGATTGCTGCAGGTGTGGCAAAAGCAGTAGCCGATGTTATTGTCATCAGCGGCTATGATGGCGGAACAGGTGCATCGCCAAAAACGAGCATTCAGCACGCAGGATTGCCGTGGGAACTTGGATTAGCGGAAGCGCACCAAACACTAATGCTAAATGGCCTACGTGATCGTGTTGTACTTGAAACAGATGGAAAGTTAATGACAGGTAAGGATGTAGTTATGGCTGCATTGCTTGGAGCGGAGGAGTTTGGCTTTGCTACAGCACCGTTAGTTGTCTTGGGCTGTGTGATGATGCGTGTTTGTCATTTGGATACATGTCCGGTTGGAATTGCCACTCAAAACCCAGAGCTTCGCAGAAAGTTCACGGGTGAAGCAGATTATATCGTTAACTTCATGCGTTTTATTGCACAGGAAGTGCGTGAGCTAATGGCTGAGCTTGGTTTTAGAAGTGTTGAGGAAATGGTCGGCCGCGCAGATGTATTAACTGTAAGTGAGCGGGCGAAATCCCATTGGAAGGCTAAGCATTTGGATTTAAAATCTTTGCTCTACAAGCCTGAAGGTGCATGTACCTTCAAAACTCCACAAAATCATAGAATTAACGAATCACTTGATATGAAAGAAATTCTTCCGGCTGTTCAGCTAGCTTTAGTGCAAGGGAAACCAGTGGATTTAAGCTTCCCAATTACAAATATCAATCGTGTGGTTGGTACGATTGTCGGAAGTGAAATTTCAAAACGCTACGGTGAAGAAGGTCTTCCTGAGGATACGATTAATCTACGGTTTGCCGGATCTGCCGGTCAAAGCTTTGGTGCCTTTGTACCAAGGGGGATGACTCTTGAACTTACAGGAGATGCCAATGATTATGTTGGTAAAGGTTTGTCTGGAGGAAAGATTATCGTTAGAGCAGATGAGCATACAAGGATTGTTTCTGGAGAAAACGTCATCGCAGGAAATGTGGCATTTATCGGGGGAACAAGCGGTGAAGCTTATATAAACGGGCGTGCAGGAGAACGCTTTGCAGTTCGTAACAGCGGAGTAAATGTCGTTGTTGAAGGAATTGGCGACCATGGCTGTGAGTATATGACTGGCGGACGTGTTGTTATTTTAGGTGATGTAGGTAAAAACTTTGCAGCTGGTATGTCCGGAGGAGTTGCCTACGTCTTAGCAGAAGACAAGGATGCATTTAAACATTTATGTAATCATGAATTGATTGAATTTGAATCAGTAACCACACCCGCTGATCAGGATGAACTAAAAAAGTTAATCGAAAACCACTTCCGTTACACCCAAAGTGTAAAGGCTAGCTGTGTTCTAGAAAACTGGAAAAAGTGTGTTAGAAAATTTGTCAAAGTCATTCCGAAGGATTATAAAAGGATGATTCATTTAATTGAGCAGCAAAAATTAGCAGGTTTATCGGAAGATGAAGCAGTAATGAGCGCCTTTTTAGCGAATTCCTCTGCAAAACCAACACATGCTAAACAGCAGGAAGCTGCAAACCGCTAAAAAAGGGGAGAGGAACAATGGGAAAAACAACTGGATTTATGGAATATTCCCGCGAAAAAGTGGGTGAAAGAGATCCGTTAACACGTCAAAACGATTGGAAAGAGTATAATGTTCCTTTTACCGATGAAAAGCTGCGTATCCAGGGGGCACGGTGCATGGATTGCTCCATACCCTTCTGTCATACCGGGATGGAAATTCAAGGAGCAACGTCAGGCTGTCCGATTCACAACCTGATCCCGGAGTGGAATGATTTAGTCTATCAAGGCCGTTGGAAAGAAGCGCTTGATCGGCTGCTAAAAACAAATAATTTTCCTGAGTTTACAGGAAGAGTCTGCCCGGCTCCATGTGAAGGTTCATGTACATTGGCGATTTCCGATCCAGCTGTAGCCATTAAGAATATTGAACAGGCAATCATCGATAAAGGCTTTGAAAACGGTTGGATTACTCCCAGAATTCCAAGGTCAAGGACTGGAAAAAAAGTGGCGATAATCGGTTCCGGTCCTGCTGGTTTGGCAGCAGCAGATCAGCTCAATCAAGCAGGTCACTCCGTAACTGTATTTGAGCGCGCAGACCGTCCAGGTGGTTTGCTTATGTACGGAATACCAAACATGAAGCTTGAAAAAGAAGTGGTAGAACGTCGAGTAGGTTTATTGAAACAAGAGGGTATCGAATTCGTTACGAATACAGAAGTCGGGAAAGATATCACAGCTGATGAACTTCAAGCACAATTCGATGCGGTAATCCTTTGTACAGGTGCCCAAAAGCAACGCGATTTAGTGATTGAAGGCCGTGAAGCAAAGGGAATTCACTTTGCGATGAATTATTTAACGCTAGCGACAAAAAGTTTATTAGATTCGAACTTTGAAGATGGTCAATTTATCAATGTTGAAGACAAAGACGTCATCGTTATTGGTGGCGGGGATACAGGTGCAGACTGTGTGGCAACAGCGCTTCGTCAAAAAGCCAAGAGTGTCGTTCAGTTCGGTAAGCATCCGCAATTACCTGGTGCTCGTACATCTGATAATTTATGGCCAGCTTATCCAAACGTCTTTACAATGGATTATGCTTATAAGGAAGCAGAAGCCAGATTTGGTGATGATCCACGTGAATACTCAATTCAAACAAAGAAAATCGTCGCCGAAGAGAATGGAAATCTTAAAGAACTTCACACCATCCAAATGGAGAAACTGAAAGATGAAAATAATCGTTATTATTTTAAAGAAATCCCAGGCACTGAAAAAGTATGGCCAGCTCAGTTTGTGTTTATCGCAATCGGCTTTGAAGGTACTGAACAGCCTCTGTTAAGCCAATTCGGTGTCAAAGCAGTCAACCAAAAGGTGGCTGCGAGGTACGGTGAATTCAAAACGAACGTTGAAGGGGTGTTCGCTGCAGGTGATGCGAGAAGAGGTCAGAGCCTCATCGTCTGGGCAATCAACGAAGGCCGGGAAGTCGCAGATGAAGTTCATAAATACTTGATGCGGTGAACCAGAAAGTCTCTAAATGAGCCACAAGAAGCACAAGGGATAAGGAAGTGCTGGGAGAATCGTGCCCGTGAGGTGAGGTTTATAGAGTATTAGGTAACGATTCTGAGAGAAATCTGACGCGAGGTGTCGTTTTCAGAGATTATAAAACTATAAAAAGGGGAACAAAGCACATTTAAGTAAATGTGCTTTGTTTTGTGTGGTTGTACTAGTTATCTGCAACGTTGGATGATTCATCAGGTCTTTCTCCATTCTGTAAATCAGCAATGGTCAGTCCAAAATCCATTTGGAAATGTGGGTAATCTTTAAAATCTTTCCAATCTCCTCCCCACTCAAACCCTAGTGACTTAGCTATTTTCACGACCTCGGACCAATCGGACTTTGCATTTTGATTTCGATCATATTGACGATCCCAAACGACATCTCCTGAAGGAGTCTCAAGTGCAAAATCAATCGCGAGCCCATAATTATGATAGGATTCTCCACCTTTTGCATTCGTGACTATATTTCCCTCTGTGGTACGTCCTTGTTCATAAAGGGTGTTCTGCTCATCTATACTGCGAAAACCGTCCGTAATCAAAACAACTATTCCTATCTTTGCTGCTTGTTGGACTAATTGGTCGCTCCGTTCCTTTACGAAAGGATGGAGCTCAGTTGGTAAAGGTACATCTTGGTCTTGTTTAATCCCTGTTGCCTTAGAGGGCTTAGTATCATTTTCTTTAAATATTAATATAGTGCTAATTCCTATAACAATTAGAAAAAGCAAAAATTTAACCGCTCTTCTATTCATGGTGAAACTTCCTCTCGTATTAAAAGAACGCTAGCTCCTGCTGTTGCCACACATTCTTCATCTTTCTCTATCTCTATCACTCTTTTATATTTCAATATTAACCTTAGACAAATCTTAAATAGTAGTAAACTAATCTGTTAAATAATAAACAATCACGAACCTCTAGTAAAGAGGACTGGCTCAATTTTAAGAAAAGTTTAAAGTGTACCGTCACGTCTTCTTGGTTTAAGGTCTAGTTTAAGTCATTGTCTTGTATTTTTTTACCCTTTAGAATGAAACATGTATTAGGAATTACTAAAAAATATGTAGGACGGTGTTAGAATGGAAAAAAAAACAATAAAAATTTTGGCTTCTTCACTTACATTATCAACTATGTTGTCAATGCCAATGATTAGCTCTACCAGCATGGCACATGCCTCTCAAACATCAGCCTCTAGTGCTCTTACCTCAACAGAAACTACTAACAGTGATACTGAAAATCAATTCGAAATATTAATGCAGAACTACAAAGAATATCTTGTTGGGAATGAAAGTATCAATAGTAACCAGGTACTCGATATTAAAATAAATAAGGTCCATAGTGATGCAGCGAATGTATTAAAGAAATTTCTTCCGGTTGACCAAAGAGTTAATGGGGAAGAAAAACTGTTATTTAGTGGCTTGCCGCTTGGAACGAGTGATTCCAATTTAAATAGTTCCTATTTAAATTTATACCAAATGGCATTAGCTGCAAAAACACTGAAGAGAGAAGGTCTAACTGGTGAAAATTTATATCAAGACGAGGAGACCATTGCAAAAGTAATTGATGGATTAGATTGGCTATACACGAACTTCTTCAAGGACCAAGAAAAGGGATATTATGGAAACTGGTACAATTGGGAAATAGGGATGCCGACCAATATTACAAAAACAATGCTTTTGTTGCATGATGAGATTAATGCAGCTAAACCTGAGCTTATCGAAAACTATGTGAATTCAATGGACTTGTACTTGAGAAACGGTAAAAATGGGGATGTTGATTTAGATTCTCGTTTTCATACAGGTGCGAATTTATCTGATATTACAACAAACCGAATCATACAAGGTGCCATAACAGGTGACGATGCAAGGATATCAAAGGCAGTGGAAAATACCCTGACAGTTTTCAAGACGATTGACCCTAATAATATAGTAAATGGTAATACGGATGGGTTTTATGAAGATGGTTCATTTATCCAACATGATCGGGTAGCCTATACTGGTTCGTATGGAAGAGTGCTGTTAGGCAGGATGATCCAGACGATGAAAATACTAGATGGCAGTCAATATAACCCAGAGGAAATCTTGGTTCCTACGGTTAAGAATTGGATATACAATGGTTTCTCGCCAATCATGTTTGAAGGATATAACATGGAAATTGTGAAGGGAAGAGCAGTGTCACGGAGTTCCGGATCAGGGTATGGAGATGCGACAAGTGTTTTGGAAGCGATGGTGGATTTAACAAAGTACTTAACAGATGATGATAGTATCAAATTAAAATCTCATTTAAAATATATTGTGGATAAATCAAAAGCTGCAGTATCAACATCGTCTTTTATCTCTTATGATGCGATCGTTAACTTTAATAATATTATTAGTGACTCAAAGATTATTGCTAATAATGGAATAGATTCGAATGGCCATCATGCATTTAATTTGATGGATAAAACGGTCCATTTAAGAGATTCATATGGTTTTGCTTTCTCAAGAAGTTCTAATCGAATTGCAAAATATGAATTTATGAGCGGGGAAAATTTAAAACCATGGTTCCAGGGAGATGGGGCATTTTATTTGTATTTATCCGGAAGAGATCAAAGAAAACAGTTTGGCGTTAATTATTTTGCTACAATCAGCCCTTATCAATATCCGGGGACAACTGTACCAGAAGAAGAAAGAAAAACAATCCCAGAGCTCTATGGGAAACAATGGTATGAAAATACAGCACATCCATTGAATTTCTATTCATCATCTGAATCGCAAAATCATTATGTCTATTTTCCAACAGGAACCAATACTTTTTCAGGTGGAGTAAAATTAGGGAAATATGGTGCAGCAGGGATGCAGCTGGGTGACGAAGTCGGTTATCAAGACAAACAAGCGGGACTTCTGCCTGATGATTTTGTCGTCTATAAAAATGCTGACGCCAATAAGTCTGCCTTTATGTTTGACGATGAAATTGTTTTACTAGGATCCGGAATTAAAGATCAACTTGGGAGAAAGGTAAATACCACTCTGGATAATCGAATGTTTGAAACAACCGAAACAAGTACCATTACGGGAGAAACCAATGATAATCAACGTCTTAATAATCCTGCCAATGGGGATTACCATTTAAAATGGATTAATTTCAATACGGACACTCCGGGAACTCAAATTGGCTATTATTTCCCAGAATCCTCAGCCATAAAAGTATCAACCAACACAGTGACCAACAGTCTAAGGAATATCCGTACACCTAACCCAGATACATTTGTAACCCGAAATTTCTTTACATTAGGAATGAATCACGGAGTTAATCCACAGAATTCCAAATACGCTTATGTGATTTTACCAAACTTCGGAGCTGAGGAAACCAAGGAGTATGCAGAAAATCCGAGCATAAAAATTTTAGCAAATACCGAAGCTGTCCATGGTGTAGAAAATACGAAACTAGGTATTAAAGGGTTTAACTTCTTTTCTGGTAAAAGGACTAAGGTGAGTAATGTTACCTCCTTCAACCAAGCTTCAATCCTAGTAAAAACAGATGGGGACACGATGACAATTGCCGTCAGTGACCCGACAATGAGTTTAGAAAAAATGAAGCTTTCAGTCGAAGTACCTAATCCCTCTGTAATTACAGCAAGTGAGGGAGTAAAAACCTCCGTATCCAGAAAGAAAGCACTGATTCATATTAATTCTGCAAAATCAAATGGAAAGAGTTTCGAAATAAAGCTTAAAATGAACTAATAAACCCAAGGGGACGGTTCGGTGGCCAAATGACCACTAGAACCGTCCCCTTGGGTTTTCCCTTGGGTTTTATTATTCTAAGGAAATTTCATTTACCACCAATTGCCTAACTAGTTTATAATTAAAGGATGTCGAAATTAGAAGAATTAAGCAGGTGAGTACGATCGATATTATTGAAACTCGGGTGAGAGGTTTTATAGCTGATATTCAACACCCTAAACAAAAAAAGAAGATTAATATTAATGATTTAGAAGTTCAGCTGCGAAGGCTTATGGATAATTATTTTGAAATGGATGGTTATTCTTTGTTTTACCATGCCATTCAAACACTAGCAGCAGAGGGGCAGCTTACCCCTATTCTTAACAATCAATATAATGGAAGAACGCCGGCACTTGCGTTATTTTACTGGGTTAATGTCAAAGTTCAAGAAAACAAATGGGATCGTCTTGCGATGATGAAATTAAGTGATCAGTTTGATTTTTCTTTTTATGAACGGCATCCCGAATGGCAGACACAAGACGAATGGGATCGCATCCAGAAGGTGTATACATTTCTGCAAACTAGCAACGAACGAGAAGTAGTGTCAGTCGAGGAAAGAAGTCTGGAGCTTTTTGGCCATGAAAAATTCTTACTTGACGGTGAGAGCTTTCCAGATGGTAAAGGCTTTTTAGCTAGAATTGGAATAGCAGAAGACCAATTGAAAATGGTGAACTACGGAGAGCCTTTTGTATTTTGGATGAAACAAGGGAAAGAAATCAAAGATATACAGCGTGTCCTAATTGTTGAGAATCTCTCTTTCTTCCATACTGCTATAAAGTTATTGGAAGCAGGTCAATTAGATTATGAACCCGAACTGATTATATACGGTGAAGGAACAAAAATTGAACGGAGCTTTTCTTTTTTCTTTCGAATGTTTCCTCCTAACAACTATCTTTTCTATTACGCAGGAGACCTTGACGCTGCCGGATACGGAATTCTCTATAGACTTATAGATAAATACCCCGATTGCTGTATTCAGCCAGCCTTGAAAATATATCGCAAAATGTTAGAATGCTATGAACAGAAGAATGTCCAAAAACAAGGGCAGACACAAAACATGAAATACCGTGATTCCTTTTTTCAATGGTTTACGGAAGAGGAAGAAACGCAATTAATGCAATTATGGCAGGATAATAAGCGGATTCCTCAAGAGGTATTAACAATTGAAACCTGGAGGCGATGGATGTGAATGAATCATGGGAAGGTTTCGGCAAGAGACTGCAGCGTTTAAACCCATTATTTGAGCTTGGGAGAGGAATGGAAGTGGGTGAGCTGAAACCTCACATCCAAGCCATTCTCATGCAAGTGCTTCTCACCATCTTTTACAGAGAATTAAATGATGATGACCACAGGCGTAAATCCGATATCAAATATATGGTAGAAGATTCTATTAAACAAATGAAGCTATTAGCAGATGATAAACAAATTGAACGGATCACAAGCGGGCTCTTGTATCAAGGGAAAGAGGAGTACAGTAAACCGTTCGAAGCCTTATATTACGATGAAATAAAACAATCCTGGGAGACGCAAGTTTTTCGGTATGTCACCATGGATGAGCTTTATACAAATTTAGAACTTGGCGGATCCATTGTTTATAAACTCACAGATGTTGCTCAAGAAATGATTTTTATGAGCCGGGAAATGGCTGAGGAATTCTCCATCACGATTGAACAACTATACAGTATGCAGTTGATTAAAAACGGTAATTTCAGAAAGGCCACTCGAAACCTCGATCACCTCATTTCACGAGTAAACCGCTTAATGGCTAAGGAATTCACTTTTCAAAAGGATATGATTAACAATCCTAAAATCTTACTAGCTGAAGAAGAATGGCAAAGAGCCGACAATCGTGTTGAAATTGAAAAGCAATTTGAAGAAGAAAAAAATCATTTCCGTACGATTACTAGTATGATAGATAAAACAAAACGCAGAAATGAAGAAGATGATCTGATTCAGAAGGAATTGGTTCTTCTTCAAGAAAAAATTGGTCATACCAGGCAATTGCATGATCGTTTTGCGAAGCTCGTCATTCAAAATATTTCCTATGAGATGAAATTAAAGGCAGAAAACCCTTCATTGTTTTGGGAAACCAGTCTGGTGTCATTTCGTGAGCAATTTTATGAGAATTGGTTTACGAAGGAAGGGTTTCTACGTTTTTCAGAAATAGAAAGCGTTCTTTCACCTTTATTTTCGCCGAAGAATGAATTTATTTTGCCTCTTGATTGGATATGGGGTGAACAAGAATATGATGAAAAACCATTAAAAGAAACATTAGTGGAAGAGGAGACCGAAGAAAGCATTACTCAACAGCGTGTGACGAACTGGGAATCAGTTATAAAGGCGTGGAGCTATGTTTTTCAATTTTTACAAACGTACGGAGAGTTTTCGTTAGCAGATTTAGCATCGCTGCCACTAGAAGTGCAGGATTTATGGTTTGAAGAATCTGAAACAATTGATTTGTGGATGATGTTTGATAAAAAACCGCTGAAAGTTCAAGTACTCCACCGGAAGGAAGAAACATTAAGCGATGAGCGGGAAATTCTTCTATATAAACTAATGATAGAATATCCGCAATTCCAAGTGTTTGAAGGTACAAAGATTTTTACACAATTTGATCATCGAGAAAAACCGCATCATTGGTATCAAATGAAAATCACCCCATTTAAAATCTGTGTACAGGAGGGAAAATGATGAATGCAGAAAGTATTAAAAAGGCATCTGGGGTCTATTTTACACTATTAAAAGAGAAAGTAATTGACGAGAATAGTGAACACTTTCAGATTTACTTTGATCCGGAAGTAAGACAGACGGTTCTTTTATTAGCAGACGAATCAGGTACCTATATTATTGAATCACCCAAACGCATCCAATTAGTCGTTCAGCCGACCGGCTCGGTCTTTGCAACGAATTTTACCCATATGAAGGAAAAGCATAAGCAAGTGGAAACGAAGAAACACTTTCATTTAATGAGCATCGTCATTATGTCTTTCTTAGCAGCAATTGATCAAAATCATGCTGCAAAAATTCGAACAAAGCGTGAAGGAATTAGCTACTATGCACTAGAACGGGAAGTCAATGATTTAATCACCAAATGGGATAGTATTCTTAAAAATAAACCAAGCTTTGGCGAAGAAGAACGAATTGATATGAAAGAAGTTGTGACCACTTGGAAATACATGGAGGTCGATAGTGACGATTATGGTTTAAAAAAAGGCAATAGGCGGACGAGAATCGGCTTAATTGCTGGAGCAATGAGGATATTAGAAGCCGAGGGACTAATCGTCATTCTTGACCGGGACGATATTCCAAAAGTAATTCCAAAAACAGAGTTATTTGAGCGAATTGAATATCTGTACCATGACTATGATCGTTATGAACTATTGAAGAAGTTAATGACAAGTGAGGAGGTTGAGCATGCCGAAAATCCATCGAATTAGAATAGTTAACCTGAAGTATGATGGCATGCAAAAGCAATATAAAGATACGACTTTTAATTTTCATAACAATGAGACATCAACCAATGGTCTCATTGCCATGATGAATGGCGGAGGAAAAGGTGTATTCCTTCAAACGATTTTTCAAATACTCAAACCTGGAACTTCGTGGGGTAAACAAAATAATCGTTATTATCAGCAGTTCTTTTTTAATAACAAAGAGCAATTTATTCCCTATACCTTTCATGTTCTGATTCAATGGGAATTGGATGGAGCAGACCGCCGGCATCTGATTACAGGAGGAATGTTTTCAGCGGAACAGCGAATCTCAATGAATGAAGAAAGCGGAAATGAAAGTAAATCCTTAGAGCAGGAAGCCAAAATTCTCCCTAATATCACCTTTTATACGAGAGAATTTGAACGGAAAGAAGAAGCTGCGCTTGAGCATATTCCTCTCTATGAAAATGATGAAGTTACAGAACCTGACACTCTAAAAGACTACTTAAAATGGAATGGATATGATGTTTATCGGGATACGAAGAAACACTATCGTATTCTGGATACATACGGAATTAACCGTAAAGACTGGGATATTATGAAGGATATTAACAAGGATGAAGGAGGAGTAGGGAAGTACTTCGAGGGAGCCGAGGATGACCATTCCCTCTTCCAAAAACGAATCATTCCTACTGTTAGCCAAGTCTTGCACCGAACCGAACATCAAAGAAATGATCTTGTAGAGATTTTCAAGAGCCAGGCAAGTATAGCTAAGGACCTTCCTGTTCTTTTAAAAAGAGAGCAAGCCCATAAAGAGTTTTTAGAAGATATTGTTCCATTTGAAGAGCACTTAGCAAAAGGAGTGGAAC
Organism: Neobacillus niacini; assembly: GCF_046591715.1. Classification (GTDB taxonomy): domain Bacteria; phylum Bacillota; class Bacilli; order Bacillales; family Cytobacillaceae; genus Neobacillus; species Neobacillus niacini_L. The sequence continues at coordinate 717,522 of NZ_JAWVNQ010000001.1, forward strand.
ATAAAGAAATCGTTCAAGCAAGTATACAGACTGGGAGACAGCTGCTTGGTGCACTACAGTATTTGAAACAGTCTGAAGAGGAAAGTTTGCAGGCTATAGAGAAGAAGATGGAGAAATTAATCATTAGGCAGGCAGAACTTCGCTATCAAAAAGATAATTTAGAGTTTGCAAAAGCTCACCGAGAAGTATTGGATTGGGAAAAGAAATTAGAGGAAGAAAGAGCTAAACATGCTTCTTTTCAAGACATTGTAAAAGTAAAACAGGAACGAAAAGAACAATTGGTTTTCCAAGCTTTATTAAAAGAGTGGTATGAAAACGAACAATGTATAAGCTCGTTGTCACAGCAGATCGCGACATTGGAACAAAATAGCGGTTTAGAGCAAGTGAATCAGAGAATGGCTGAAATTAAAGCAGAAGCTCGAAAAGAATGGGAGAAATCCTATCAATCAATTCAAGATCGTGCAAAAGAGTACTTGGGGTATCAAAAGTTCTTAAAGAAAAAAGCAAAAGAACTATCGCAGCAGGATAAACAAAAGACAAAAGACATTGCCCAGCTTAGTACGGAAATTGATTTTCTTTATACGCAAATCCATAGCTTTGAATCAAAGGAAGGAGCACTCATTCAAACATTTGGCGACCGCTTAAGCTATGACTTTACCGGCTTGAACGAGAGTCTTCTTAAACAAATTGAAGATAAAAAAGCTAGAATAGTAGAGTTGCAGGCAAAAGATAAACAATCTAATGAACTGCAAAACAAATTAGCGGCCTCGCAAGGTACGCTCATTCAATCGATTCAGTTTTCAGAAGAAAAGTGTGAAGAATTAAATAAAGCCAATGAAATACAAAAGCAAAAAGAAGCAAAACTATTTGAGCGGCTTCTAGCTATATTAGATGACGTGTCTGCACCGTTTACGCATTCGCTTTTATCCAAGTATAGTTTACAAATAGAAGAAACACTTAACCAAAACCGCCAGCAGGCTGAACAAATGAAAAAGGAGCTTTGGGAAACACAACTCGACCATTCCTTAAACGATGAGCCTTTCTGGATCGCAAATAAAGATGTAAAGGAATTAAAGGAATGGATTGATGAAAAGACCGGGATTGATGTGTTTTATGGAACTCAATTTCTTCAATCATTAGGAATAGAGGATATGACGAACTGTTTGATGTCAAATCCGCTCCTTCCATTTGGTTTGGTTGTAAGCGGACAGCAATGGCAAAAAATTAATCAGCAGGTTCTCTCAGGCAGAATGTTTAAAAGTCCAGTACCGATTTTCTTGCGCGAGGAAATGAATAGAGAATTAAATGAACCCTCTTTTGTGATCATTAACGGAACGGAGACAAAGCTGTTATCGGATAAAAACCAATTCACCAATTGGAAAATAAATGTTTCGAAACAAATAGAGGAAAAGAAAGACGCACTCCTAGAAATCGAAAAGACAGAGTCGTCATTGCGACGAATTTTAAAAGAAATTGACCGGTTTTTATCAGGTGAGCTCTCTAGTGATATCGAAAAAGCTTATAACCAAGAACAAAATGCTCTCCTGTCCAAGAAAACACAATTACAGGAAATCAAAACTCAAGCTGATAAAGAAAAGGAATTACAGCTTGGGATAAAGGAGCAGTTGGAGAAATCAAAAATCAAGATAGAAAAGCTGACAAAAGATGTAGAAATATTAGAAGCTTTTAATCAAGAAAAAACACTTCACCAAGAAAATAAACGGGTTAAAATGGAGAAAGAGAAACAAAAAGATGTGTTAACTATTCAGCAGCAGGAAATAGGGATAGAGCATCAAACTACTGTTGATCTTCAAAACCAGTGGAGTCAAACGTATATAGAATGGAAGCTTACATTAGAACAGAATATAAAGGAGTTATCTTTCTTTATTGAAGAGGCTGTTTTTCCTCCTGAACAAAAAGCGGACCATAGCGAAGAGGTCCCTCAGCTTTCAACGCATTTACTAAAAGAGATAAACGGAAGTATGGAAGAGCTAAAGCAGCTGCAAAAATCAAAAGAAGAGCAGGCTAGAGAACTGCTTATACTTCAAGCGAGAAAAGAAACGGAACAAAAGCAGCAGAAGAAATTAGAGAAGAAACTTACATCTCATAATGAAGACTGGATGGATGCACAAGAACCATCTGAACCAATCAGTATATTAGAAAACATGCTTCAAACTGCACAAAAGGAAGCAAAGTCAGCGGAAAAAGATGAACGGGATCAAGGAACAGCCGTAACCGTGGCAGAAACTTCTTTGAAGCATGCAGGTGAGCAGCGTGAAAAGTCAGGAAAAAAAGTCGAAAAGCATGAAAAACAGCCTGAAGAATGGGCAGATCTTGACTTAATGGTAAAAGAAGTAGAAATTAAAGACCAAACAAAGTTGACGAAAGAAGAAGTAAAACAGGCTGAGAAACGTAAAAAAGAAACTGAAAATAACATTACTGGGTACGAAGGAGACTTATTAACCTTATCCGTAATCCTAAAGGAAGAAGCAGGAGTATTTACGAATGAGGACGTTGAAAAAATTAAGAGTCAAGGAAAAGCATGTATTTTATCCTGGTGTGAAGAACATCAAAACATTCAGGAAGAAGGCAAGGAGAAGCATGCGAAAATTGATCAATCATTAAGGAATTTAAAGCTCACTATTGAAGGTAAAGATTGGGAGATTAAGTTTAAAAATGAGGTATTAACAACACTAGACCATTTGGATACAAGACATTATACGCATATCCAAAGCATTGTGAAAAATATGAAGCGATTTTCCCAAAGTGGATTGGAGCAATTGGAACGCGATAAGGAAAGAGCTGAGAAGGCGCAAAATTTCTGGGCCAGCCGTGCCAGCATGAAAGTTATGAGTATCTCTGAAGCTATTCGTTCGATGGCTGCGAAAATGAAGCTGAAAAATGAACGAGGATCCTTTCCACTTGTCCAGCTTAAAGAGGATATTTTACCTAAAAAGCCCGAGGATATTGAGCCGCTGTTGAAGCAGCATTTCGTCGCAGCAATAAATAAAATTACCAAACAATTTGATTTGATAGATGATCACAACCGAGCCTTAGATGAGGAAATAAGACAACTCATAAGTGATGAGCAAATCTTATTCGTGTCACTACGAAATCGATATCCGGAACTGCTCGTATATAATATGAGAACGGATAATGCCTTTATGTACGGGAAACCTCAAAGAGAGCACTATTCAACCTGGCAGACGATTAATCAAGGTTCAAAGACGAAATCCGATGGCAGCGGGGGGCAAAAGCTTTCAGCCCGAATGGTAATGATGATGATGTTACTTTCCGTTAAAAGTGAAACCGATCAAAGCTGGGTTCCTTTAGTCTGTGATAATCCGTTCGGACAAGCGGCATCAGCTCATGTCCTTGACCCGATATTTGCGGTTGCAGAAAAATTGAAGTTCCAATTTATCGTCGTTACACCTCCAGAATTGGTGAAAACGGAAATCAGTCAAAGATTTGAATCCTATTACAAGCTAGACTTCATTCGGGAAAAGGGAAAAGAAATTGTTTCCGACACGATTGTTCCAGCATTCCGGATTTATCAGGGCGAAGAGGTTGCACAATGATTGCTGCATCAAAAGAAATCCATAAAGTTTAAGAGTTATTAGTTTAGGAGATTAGGAATGAGTTTATATCGTTTCAAGCAAAGCAATTAATAAGTAAGAGTAATAGGAGGTTTTCTGCCTGAAGTCAATAAAAATTTCCCTGCAAACAAAAATATTCGGGCTGGTTCTCTCACTAGGCTTATTGTTAATCCTGCTGCTGACAGGATTTTATAGTTATATGGAAAGTAAACAAATTGAAGAAAACAAGGGAAGGCTGGCATTGGAGTTATCTAAAACGATTTCACTCATGCCGACTATAATCGATGCTTTCCAAACAAGCCACCCACCTAAAATGATACAGCCTATCGCAGAGAAAATACGTAAAGAAACGGGTGCGGAATTTGTAGTCATTGGAAATACAGATGGAATACGATATTCGCATCCTTTGAACACAAAAATCGGGCAGAAAATGACAGGTGGAGATAATGAAAGAGCACTAGTCCAAGAAGAGTATTATATCTCGAAGGCAGAGGGGACACTTGGACCATCGATTAGAGGAAAGTCCCCGATTTTTAATCATCAGGGGGAGGTTATCGGAATCGTTTCAGTCGGATATCTTCTTGAAGATGTCAATCAGCAAATCCTAAATAATCTTAAAAGAGTTCTCATTGTTTCATTCTTTGCCCTTTTGATTTCACTTTTAGGCAGCATGTTACTAGGACGTAATATCCGCAGGGATACAATGGGACTTGAGCCGTACGAAATCGCTTCTCTTTATAAACAAAAAAATGCTGTGCTGCATGCAGTAAAAGAAGGTATCTTAGCAATTGATAGCGATGGCTATATTACAATGATGAATCAGCAGGCGAAGCGGCTTCTGCAGCTTCAGGGATCAGTCAGAAATATGAAAGTGGATGGGTTATTTCCATCTAATTATTTATTTGAGGTATTAAGAACAGGAAACTCTCAATCGGATAGAGAAATGGTCTGGAATGATAAAACCATCATCGTTAATAGTACTCCCATCATTGATGAAAATGGTATTAAGGGTGTTGTTGCTTCTTTTCGTGACAAAACAGAAATAGAGCAAATGCTAAATACTATATCTGAAGTAAAAAGATATTCAGAAGATCTTCGTGCCCAAACGCATGAATTTACTAATAAATTATATGTATTATTGGGTCTGCTTCAACTTGGAGAACATAACGAGGCAATAAAAATGATTCAAAGCGAAACGCAAACACTGCAATTTCAGAATTCAGTCGTTTTTAACCAGATCAAAGATCCAAAAGTGCAAGCCATCCTTTTAGGAAAATTAGGAAAGGCATCAGAAAAAAAAATACAGTTTGAGGTTATTTCAGACAGCTATTTGGATAGTTTACCCCCCCATATTAAACTCTCAAACTTAATTGTAATCCTTGGAAACTTAATCGATAATGCTTTTGAAGCTGTCTATGAATGCGAGACGCCAACGGTTAGGTTTTTCGTTACAGATATCGGAAGAGATATCATTTTTGAGATTTCGGACAATGGGAAGGGAATTAGTGATGAAGACTTTCCACTCCTTTTTGAAAGGGGTTATACTTCTAAAACTGGCACTGAGCCAAGGGGGTTTGGCTTATCAAATGCAGAAGAGGCAGTATTGGAGTTAAATGGGATTATTGAGGTACAAAGCAGCAAGGAAAACGGATCTGTTTTTACTGTTTATCTTCCAAAGAATGTGCAAGGGGATGAGAATTTTGGATAGGATAAAAGTGGCTATAGCGGAAGACGATTTTCGAATAGCGGGGATACATGAGAAATTTCTAGAGAAGTTTAAGGAAATAGATGTGGTAGGTAAATCATTGAATGGAGAGCTGACTTTGCAATTATTAGAGCAGGAAATCCCAGATTTACTGCTTCTAGATGTGTATATGCCTGATATGCTAGGTTCTGAGTTACTCCCCAGGATCCGGGAGAATTTCCCAAAAGTTAGTATTATTATGATTACTGCAGCAACGGATAAAATTTTCATTGAAAAAGCTTTAAGCTATGGTGTTGAGAATTACTTAATCAAACCAGTAAGCAGGGAAAGATTCGATGAAGTAATTCATGATTATATAAAAAAACACTCGCTTCTTTCAGCCACTCAGGAAGTAAATCAGAATTACGTAGACTTGCTATTCAGAAAAGGGAAAAATGAAGTACAGGCAAAGAGTCCAGGATTGCCAAAAGGAATTGACGAAATTACCTTAGGAAAAGTTAAGACTGTATTACACGATAGAAAAGAGGGACTTTCCGCAGAAGAGGTTGGTAAGGAAATGGGTGCTTCAAGGATAACTGCGCGAAGGTATTTAGAATATCTCTCCTCTATACAGGAAGTAAGGGCAGAAGTGGTATATGGAATTGTTGGAAGACCTGAAAGGAAGTATTATCCAGTGTTGTGAGGGGGAATCCCCTCTTTTTTTATTTTCACTTTCATTGCATACCCCAAATAAGTTGTTGAAATTGGAAAGACTCCCTTCTTCCTATGAACAAAATGTACAAAATTGATTTTTATTTACGTTAATAACTTTATTTTGGTAACGTTTTCACGCCTGAATATTTTGACTATATTTAATTTATAAACAAAAGGGGTGAAGACAATGCTTGCGATATTAGGTTTCTTGATGATCATTGCTTTTATGATTTTAATTATGACGAAACGCCTTCCTGCTATGATTGCTCTTATAGTGATTCCGGTGATTTTTGCATTGCTTGGCGGTTTTGGTAAGGAAATGGGGCCAATGGCGCTGGAAGGGATAAAAAGTGTTGCCCCAACGGGAATTATGATCCTGTTCGCTATTCTCTTTTTCGGCATCATGATTGATGCAGGGGTATTTGACCCGATAATTTCGACTATCTTGAAAGTGGTAAAGGGAGATCCAGTAAAAATAGCCATTGGAACTGCCGTACTTGCACTTTTGATATCCCTTGACGGGGATGGAACAACTACATATATCATTACTATTTCTGCCATGCTGCCATTGTATAAACGTATTGGCATGAAACCATTGATTCTTGCTGGAATTGCAATATCATCTTCAGGTGTTATGAACCTGCTTCCATGGGGTGGACCTACTGCTAGGGCGATGACGGCATTAAATCTTGAGATGTCAGATGTTTTTACTCCGGTAATACCTAGTATGGCGGGGGGGATATTGTTCGTATTGTTCATGGCCTACTGTCTTGGGAGAAAGGAACGGAAACGAGTTGGAATACTGCAAGTCGATTACAGCACAATGTCGATGGTAGCGGCTACAACAGAGGACGCTTATCTAAAACGCCCAAAGCTAATACTGGTAAACTATTTTCTTACGATTCTTCTTTTGGTTGCATTAATTAAAGAGGTACTTCCAACAACTGTGTTATTTATGGTTGGATTTGCGTTGGCGATTACGATAAATTATCCGAAAATTAGTGACCAAAAAGAACGAATTGCCAATTATGCTGATAATGCGTTATCGGTAGTTTCAATGGTATTTGCTGCAGGTATTTTTACTGGAATTCTTTCAGGCACGAAAATGGTCGATGCCATGGCAAACACTATGATCTCCTATATTCCTGATGTACTTGGGTCTCAGTTTGCACTTATTACTGCGATTATCAGTGCACCCTTAACGTTTTTCATGTCAAATGATGCTTTTTACTATGGTGTTTTGCCTTTGCTTTCCAAAGCAGCAAGTGTCTATGGAATTAATCCTGAGTTCATCGGCCGAGCGTCATTATTGGGACAGCCTGTCCATTTATTAAGCCCTCTTGTACCTTCAACGTACTTATTAGTCGGTTTGGTTGGAGAAGATTTTGGGGAGTTACAGCGCACATTCCTCAAGTGGGCCTGTGGGTCGACTTTGGTAATGATTGTTGTTGCTATTGGTTTATCAATAATTCCTTTTTAAAATAGAATGGAGATGAATGTTAATGTGGGTAATCACTGTCTATTCAAAGGGTAACAATATTTCAATGTTTGAATTTAATTCCGAAAAAGAAGCCAAGGAAGCTTTTAAAAATGTCTCAGGTTGTAAAATTCTTTCAGAGGTCATTTATTTTAACGATCAGGTAATGTAAGAATCAGGGAAATGCAATTTATTTATGAATAAACTGCATTTTTTCTTTTTCATCAGAGAGAGAAGGTAAGTTGGATGAGTATTTTATATCATATATTACTAGATATCATTTTTCCGATATTCTTGTTAATAGGGGCAGGCGCATTACTTCAGCGTGCCATTAGGCTTGATTTATCTACACTGTCAACATTGACGGTGTATTTCTTATTGCCTGCTGTGTGTTTTGTAAATATATATGAGAGCAATATGTCCAGAGACTTAATTAGCCAAACGTTAGTATTTTTACTACTTTTTAATATTCTACTTATCTTAACCAGCATGCTAATTGCGAAAGTGAACAAGTTTGACCCTAAGCTGACAGCAACTTTTAAAAACAGCATGGTTTTGAGTAATTCAGGTAATTATGGTCTGCCTGTAAGTGAACTAGTTTTTGCCGCTAATCCTGCAGGTATGTCAATTCAGATTATTATTTCTATCTTTCAAAATCTCCTTACTTTTACATACGGTTTTTTCAACAGTGTCTCTGCAGAGAGCAGCGGACTGGATATCTTACGAAAAATTGTCACTCTTCCGGTTATTTATGCGTTATTATTGGCAATATTGTTGAAATGGCTGCATATTGATATCCCTAAATTTTTGTGGGGGCCAATTGAAGATTCCTCAAATGCGTTTTTAGCAGTTGCACTTGTCACTCTTGGAGCTCAAGTGGCATTTTTAAAGATTACCCGAATTTCTAGGCCCATTGTTTGGATTGTAATCGGCCGGCTGATTATATCTCCTATCATTGGATTACTAGTTATATATATGCTTGGATTAACTGATATTACAGCTCAAGCTTTATTTATCGCCAGCTCATTTCCTTCTTCAAGAAATAGTGCTCTGCTGGCACTCGAGTATGATAATTATCCAGAATATGCTTCGCAAGCGGTCCTTTTGACTACCGTCATAAGCAGTATTACAGTGGCGGTGGTTGTTTATCTATCAAAAATACTTTTTTAAATAAATATCAATCGAAATTAGCTATACCGGGTAATCCCGATAGCGACTATAGTTCTTCTCAAATGCTAGTTTAATAACTCCCACGGGACCATTCCGATGCTTGGCAATATTCAAGTTAATCAGTTCAGCTGTATCCGATTTTACAGGTTCGTCATCTTCACGGCTTAATAGCATGATCACATCTGCATCCTGCTCAATGCTGCCAGAATCCCGCAAATCTGACATTACCGGACGTTTGTCAGCCCGCTGTTCGACACCTCTGGACAACTGGGACAACAGGACAATCGGGACATCGTATTGTCTGGCAATCTGCTTTAGCTCTCTTGTTATATAACCAACCGCTAAATCCTGACGTTCAAACCTCTTTGTTTGAGTTATAAGCTGTAAATAATCGATCACTACCAAGTGACTGCCATTTGGGTGCTCCCGTTTCGTCTTTTGGATAGTAGAGCGAATGTCTGAAATTGTTTGCCGTGGCACAACGTGTATATGAAAATTCCATTGATCTAAAGTTCCTAACGCATGTACAGCTCGTTCATGATCTTTATCGCTGAAGTAATGATATGGATCTTTCCATTTGAATCCATCTACATAGGAAATATCACTCAGCATTCGTTTGATTAGCTGTATCGCCGGCATTTCTAACGAAAAGAAATCAACAACTCCGCCTCCCTTGCAGCAGTTTTTTGCTAGATTAAGAGCCAGGGCGGTCTTTCCAACAGAAGGACGTGCTGCCATAATAATTAAATCACCATTTTGCAGTCCATTTAACATGCCATTGAGCAGCGAAAACCCAGTATCTAACCCTGATATATTTCCATGATCTTCGACCATCTCTAGGTATACATCGGTTAAGATATCACGTTTTGATTTGCCTTTTACCTTACCGACATCCTGCATATCTGTATAGACTTTATAAAAATCATCTGCTGCTTCTATTGTTTGCTCGTTTAGAAATAGGAATGCAGCCTTTTTCAACATTCTAAGTTTGTATTGATTCAGAACAATAGTTTGATAGTGTTCATAATTGTCAGGGGATGGGCAGCGGCTAGTAATATCCATCATATAACTAACGCTGACCATAACTTTTGTGCCTGCTAATTTTTCAACCAGCAGGATTACATCAATGGGCCTGTTCTCCATTTGCAGCTCACGGAATGCCTGAAACAGAAGCTGGTTTTGCTTCTGCGAAAAGTGAAATGGCTCTAAGGTTATTTCATGAATTAGTTCAGGAGCCTGAAAGACTGCACCTAAAAGGATACCTTCCGCTTCAAACGGATTTTCTTGGTGAATATTCGGTAAACCAAGCAGGTAGTGGTCCTCGTTTGTTTGATTTAGAGTCGCATTCAATTCTCTCCCGTCCTTTCTCCATCCATTCCTGTAAAGTGGCAGGAAAATGGTTTTCTTCAAAATGGAATACAGCAATATCACCAATCGCAGGAGGAAAGGGACTTTTACGAATATGGTTTTTCAATTTCGTTAACACTTTCTCATAATCCATCTCAGAACAAAATTGGAACCATTGCTGAACCGTTTCGTCTTTAAATATGCAATTGGAATAAACCGATTCAATCAGAACTAAAAGTTTGACTACCTCTTCCTTGGTCATTGGATTTCCTCCTGTAACGAGATTTTTCCTTCCAGTATTAAACGTTCAACCCGATCAGACATGGATTCTTTTTTAGATTTTTTCTTTTGGCTGGCGTTCTTTCCCGCTTCTAGTTTTGTCCCAATAACCTTTTCGCAATACGATGCGCTGCTAATTTTCCCGTTTGGATTCTTACGATGATACTCATCAAAAATCTCCCTTAACAAGGATTCTAGTTGCTCCGTTTTCACAGATAGTCTACAGATTCTATCAATCGATAATTGATCTTTTGGGCTTAAATAGACTCCTTGATTTCGTAAAGCGATAAATGTGCTGGCAATCCTTTCAATCCGTTTTTCTTTTTCTTTTGCACACTCATCCTCCAGGACTACTTGGGAAGGAAGGTTCAAATTTTTGCGACTTGGATGATTATCATTATTTTTATAATTCTTAAATTCTTTATTTCTATTATTTTGTTCCAGCTGCGTTTTGTTATTGTTCTGCGACAGTTCCACTTCCGTTTCGCGAAACGGAGGGCAAAAAAAATCAACTGTTCCGTCTATACACTTAAAATCATCAGAATTTACAACTGTAAAAAGTGTTCCCAAAGGGGTTTCTTCAGCCATCATCAGCCCTTTTTTTACAAGTTTGTCAACAGCGCGCTTTACAGTACTTTTTGCAAGCGCCTTTTTCGATCTTCCTTCTATGTACATCAAATCCTCACCTAACTGGGAAAAAGCTCTTAAATACTGTCCCTTTTTTAACCTCATCCCATTCAAAACAATACCATCTTCGTATGCTGCCATCATTAAAATCCATACATAAAGCCGGAAAGCGGTAACGTTAAACCATAATTCATCATTCGTAAATTTCTTCGTCAATTTTACCCAGCCAGACATTTAACCATCTCCTAATAGTTTTCTCACCCTTTATATATAGAAAAAGACCAATAAAGGACAGGGTCAAAAAAAATAGTTACCAAAAATAAAAAGCTGCTCATAATTTAGAGCAGCGCTTAACCACGTATTTTAAAATCGAGTACTAAATGAGTACACTTAGTTGGTTTGTTTTTTAATAAAATTTTTATAAAATAAAGTTTGCAAAAAGATATAAAATCACAATGCTAATTAACATTGTAATATTCGACATCGTGGCAACGAAACGGATACTCGTAATGCTATATTTAAATTCAACAGCAAAAGTTAAGGCAGATGCTGCAACAGGCAGTAACAGACCAATTAGAACCGTAGAGCGGAGCATGACATCGTAAGGCAGGATAAAGTATAAGACTAATCCAACGGTAAGACCTAACCCATATCGGAAGATTAAAAATTTCACCATTGGTCTGATAAACTGTTTGTCAAACTTAAAATTTAAAAAGAGCCCTAATAGTAATAATGATAATGGTATATTTGCTGCTGAGATTTTACTAGCAACTTCAATGAACATATCAGGTAAATGGATATGACTAAAGTTTAATATACTAGCAATAATATACGTCATTAATGGAATAGACTTTCCAAGTTTTTTTAGAATTTCTAATGGGTTAAGACGAAGACCTTCACTTGAAAAGTAACTTCCAAAAATAAAAGAGATTCCAAAGACAAGAAATGATGCTCCAACATCAAACATACTAAAATGAGTTAATCCTTCCATACCCCATATTGCATAAACTAAAGGGAATGCAAATAAGCCAACATTAAAACCGTGAGATAACATCAAAAGAGAACCTTTAAGTTCTCTTTCTTCATTTTTAAAGAATAACAGACCGAGAATGGCTGTTATCATTCCATATATCAGTACAATCACTGGTAACATAATTAAAGAAGTTTCAATTTTAACAGAATCAAATGTAACAAGAACTAAAGCAGGAAGGGTAATTTTAAAAATAATTTTTGAAATCACTTCTCCATCTTTTTCTTGTAAAATATTTAATCGTTTTAATAGATATCCAAAGGCAATGATGATTATAATAGTAAGAAATTCCTGATTCATGATAAAATAACGCTCCTCTATGATGTAACATAATTCCTCTACTAGTTTAGTGCTAATTAGCCCATAATTTCAATCAAAATTATTCGATTTCCAAATCAGTATCAAATACAGCTTCATACAAATCAAAAAGTCTCCCTTTTTAAAAGGGGAGACTTTCCTATTCATTAACTGACATGAACTTTTAAGGATTCATCTTTGGTATCGTTTTCATTTTGATAGGCATTTTTTATAGGTACCATTGCGAGTGCGGCTGCTGCAATCAAGCCAGGAATCGCAAAAGCAATAAAGTTTAAGTGTATGGGTAAAGAAACGGATAATAGGAATCCTCCTAAAAGGGGACCCAGCATCCCGCCGGTCCTGCCAACTCCAGAAGCCATTCCTAATGCTGTTGATCTGATAGATGGCGGATAATACTGAGAAACATAAGCCTGAACAATATTTTGTGCACCAATGGTGGCAGCTCCAGCAATGGCTACTAACAGGTAGATTACGAATATATTTCCACCAAATCCTAGAAGTGTTAGAGCAACAGCCCCAGACGCATACATGGGAACTAGCATTTTTTTTGAACCATATTTATCACATAGTCGTCCGATTATGAGTGTACCGATAATAGCACCACCCTGTAGTGCAATGAGAAAACCTAAACTTGAATTTAATCCATATCCTGCTTCCATCATTAATTTAGGCAGCCATGTATTCAAACCATAAACCATCAATAAACAACTGAAAAATGCTGTCCAAAACATAACCGTACTTAATGCACGGTGCTCCTTGAATAATCCAATTATTGGAACCTTTGACTTCTGTATTTTTATATCGATAACATCGTCATTTTGACTAAATTGCGATTCAGGACTCACTTTAGCAAGGGTTGCGATCAATTGTTCTTTTTTACCTGTACGAATCAAATAGCTTGCTGTTTCGGGAAGCTGTTTATACATGATTGGCAAAAATAAGAGAGGGAGACCCGCAAACCAGAAGATTGATTCCCATCCAAATGTTGGCATTATGAAGATTCCAATTAAGGGAGCAAGAATTCCACCAACAGAATAACCACATAATACGATACTAACAATCATACTTCTCATTGCTTTAGGAGCATAATCAGTTAATAGTGCGATAACATTTGGCATGATTCCTCCCAAACCTAAGCCTGCTAAGAAGCGAAAAGTAGAAAATGATGTTGGTGTTTTGGAAAAGCCACAAAGGAATGTAAATAAGCTAAACAGTACCAATGTTATCGCAATTACGTTCTTTCTGCCGATCGTGTCAGCTAAAGTGCCGAAAAAGATCGCTCCAAACATCATCCCAAATAACCCATAGGTTCCTATTGCACCTGCTTCAACTGATGAAAGATTCCATTCGTTTATCAAGCTTGGTACAACCGTCCCATAGACCACCAAATCATAACCATCAAATAAGATAATGATAAAACTCCATACTAGTAATCCTAAATGGAAGCGGTTAAATTTGCTGTTAGCAATCACTTCAGTAGAATCAATTTTTGCCATATTCTTTCCCCCTGTAATAAGTAAAATAAATGATAGGTTTTGCGAAAATATAAGAAAATTCGCCCTTGATAATAGTTAATACTAATTGCACTTTACTTATAGTAAATACTGTTCTCTAATTAGAGATTATAAACACAAGTAGTTTTATTTTCAATATAACTTTTATACTTTTCGGAATATTAATACAAAATTAGTTCCATTGAACGAGGAAACATATATAAGAATCGGGAATTAAACTTTTTCTGTTTGGTGTATTTGCAAGGATGTACTGTATTATAAAAAGGTAAATCTGAAAAACTAAACAAAAAGATAAAGAGCGTGAAAAGTTAGAGGTAGGCAGCGAATTGGAAGAATGTTACAAAAAAATCATTCCATTACCACAAGCATTTTATGAACAGCCCACCTTACAACTGGCAAAAGCTTTGCTCGGGTGCCTCCTTGTAAAAGAAGATCATCAGGGAATGACTGCGGGATATATAGTAGAAACTGAAGCGTATAAAGGCCCGGGTGATAAGGCAGCCCACAGCTATAATAACAAAAGGACTGCACGGACAGAGGTCATGTTCGGGCGCTCGGGTCTTGCCTATACATATCAAATGCATACCCACTGCCTTTTCAATGTGGTCAGCGGCGGGGAGGAAAAACCTGAAGCAGTACTAATTCGTGCCCTAGAACCTCGTCATGGTATTGAGTTAATGAAAACCCGTAGAGGTTTGAATGACCTGAAAAACCTAACCAATGGTCCTGGGAAATTAACTAAATCATTGGGAATTACAATGGATGACTATGGAAGTTCACTTACTCTTCCGCCTTTGTATATAGCAAATGGTTATTTGCCGAAGAGTATATCAGTTGGAAAAAGAATAGGAATTGACAACTCTGGAGAAGCCAAGGATTATCCATGGCGGTTCTGGATTACGAATAATAAATTTGTTTCAAGGCATCAAAAATCTGAATTTGAAGTCAGTCTAAAAACATAATCTAGAAACCGTTTTTGTCTAAAGTAGTCGGAACTTATAAAGAAGTCATTCTTTCAACTTCATGTTGAATGAGGTGGCGTTTTATTGTAAAATAAATGAATTTTTGGAAAATAGCATTGACTCTCTCGATTAAAACATGATATAAACACAGTAAGAATTTAGTACTTTAAAGCGTTCGACTTACAAATACTGACAAAAAAGGGTATACAGGAGGAATTACTTTCATGGGACATAGTAGCAAGATATTAGATTGCACCATTCGAGATGGAGGGTTAGTAAACAATTGGGATTTCAGTGTTGAATTTGTTCAAGACTTATATAATAGCTTAAGTGCAGCTGGTGTTGAATATATGGAGATTGGTTACAAAAACTCTCCCCGCCTACTCAATGCAACTGAGCCAAATCCATGGAGATTTCTCGACGATAACTTCTTGAAAGAAATCTTCCCTGAGAAAAAATTTACGAAGTTTTCAGCTTTAGTAGATATTGGACGGGTAGATCCAAATGATATATTACCACGTGAACAAAGTGTTTTAGATATGATTCGAGTGGCATGTTATATCCGCGAAGTAGATAAAGGGTTGGAGCTCGTCCAAATGTTTCATGATTTGGGCTATGAAACTTCACTTAATATTATGGCTTTATCAAGTGTTCCTGAAAAGCAGCTCACGAAAGCATTTGATATGGTGAGAGAAAGTCCAGTGGATGTTGTATATATCGTCGATTCCTTTGGCAGCTTGGATCCTGTGGATATTGAACATCAAGTAAAAAAATTCCAAGAGTTGATCCCAAACAAACAGCTTGGTATTCATACACATAACAACATGCAGTTAGCATTCGCTAATACACTAGCAGCGTTGCAAAACGGGGTTACATACCTGGATTCATCTGTTTATGGAATGGGCCGTGCTGCAGGTAACTGTAATACAGAACTTCTTGTCAGCTACATACAAAAGCCAAGCTATGAACTGAAGCCAGTCCTAGAGATGATTGAAAAGCACATGCTAGAAATGCGCCAAAAATGGGAATGGGGTTACATTATCCCGTATATGATTTCTGGTGTATTGAATGAACATCCACGTGTTGCCATGGCTTATCGGGAGAGTGCCGACCGTGATAAATTTGTAGATTTTTATGATAAGGTAACTTCCCCAGAAGCCTCTATTGCACCGGCAACGAAATAGAATTCACATTGAAAAGTACCTCAGTTGATAGAGGTGCTTTTCTTTTTATTTGCTATGCGGAAGTAAATCTGGTCATGCGCAAGTAAATCCGGCCATCCAAAAAACTCCTCTTAATATGATTGATAAATCCCAGCTAAGAAGCAAAAACTATGTCATCAGCCATATTCTTAGGGAGGAAAAGTAATGAAATGGAAAGGCAGACGGCAAAGTACGAACGTGGAAGATCGAAGAGGGATGGGGATGGGTGGAAAAACGGTTCTTGGCGGTGGAATAGGTAGTATAGTCGTGATTCTCCTCTTTACACTGCTTGGTGGAAACCCTGGAGATTTAATGAACAATACTCCAACAACGAATGGTTCGAACACAAACGCCCCAATGAATGTCTCCAGCCAGGAGGAGGAACTCGCGGGTTTTGTTTCAGTAGTCCTCGCTGATACAGAAGATGTTTGGACATCTGAATTCGAGAAACGAGGCATGGTTTATGAAAATCCAAAGCTCGTTTTGTTTAAGGATAGCGTTCAGTCGGCTTGTGGGGCAGCCAATTCTGCGGTGGGACCGTTTTATTGTCCAGGTGACCACAAGCTTTATATTGATTTAAGTTTTTATCAGGAACTAAAACAAAGATTCCAGGCACCAGGTGATTTTGCGATGGCCTACGTTATTGCCCATGAGGTAGGACATCATGTACAAACGCTTTTACATAGCGGAGACGAAGCATCTGCTGCCGAGAAGCGGACCAATGAGTATTCTGTTCGATTTGAATTACAGGCAGATTACTTGGCAGGTGTCTGGGCTCACTACGCAAAAGGAGAGGGCTATCTCGAAGAAGGTGACCTTGAAGAGGCATTAAATGCGGCAAACGCAGTTGGAGATGATAATATCCAGAAAAAAGCTCAAGGGTACGTTGTTCCCGAAAGTTTTACACATGGAACATCAGAACAGCGGGAGCGATGGTTTAATAAAGGGTTCCAAAACGGTACATTAGAGGGTGGAGATACATTTAATGCCGCAAATCTTTGAATAATCCAGAAATGGGGAAGGCGCAACCACCAGGCGTCTTCCATTTTTAAACTAAATTTTATTAGAAAAAAGTCTGATTCTGCTGTTGGCGGAGCTTTGTTAAGGAAGCAATGGTATCATCTTCATGACGTGTTTTTAAGCCACAATCTGGATTTACCCAAAATTATACTCTGAGAATTATTTTTGGTATTGTCAAAGTGAAAATAGTATATTATAGTTGAATTCATACAATATTTAGTAGTGGTTAATAATTTAAAATACTAAATATAGATAATAACCAATAAAAATGGTGTCTGTATAGACTTAATAGGGAATCTGGTGTGAATCCAGAACTGTACCCGCAACTGTAAGTGCTGACGAAATAATCATATCCACTGTCTTTAAGACGGGAAGGGATTAGAGTAGGGAGAAGCACAAGTCAGGAGACCTGCCATTTCTATTACGCATTATCTTCTTCGGGAGCTGGGAAGATATAACGAGGGTATTCCTTCTATTACAGTCAATGAGCCTGTACTATAGACTATTCCGCGTTATAAAACCCATCTTCATAGATGGGTTTTTTTGTCATTTCACTCTCGAATTCATTATGAACAGAAATGAGGAATTTAGTATGGCAGTAAATCAAATTTATTCAGAAAAAGATACCGTTTTAGCAGCAATAAAAAGAGCCTCAGAAAAATATAATCTGAATACTAATGAATTAGTTGAAAAGATTGTAAATCTAGAAGACTCTGTCAGATATGAACAATCACTTTTTTATGCCCTAAATCAAATCTCAATGACCGACCCAAACTGGACCTTTCTAGCAGCAAATCTTTATTTACAGGAACTTTATCGGAATGCTTCAAACAGCAGGGGGTACCAACCGGAAAAAAAATACGGAGATTTTTACACTCTGATTGCTGAATTAACCAAAATAGGAATCTATTCCGAGAATCTATTACGAGATTATACAAAAGAAGAGATTCAAATATTAGGCGCAGAAATAACGTCTGAAAAAGACCATTTGTTTAATTATATAGGGTTGTTTTTACTAGCAGATCGTTATTTGGCAAAAGATTACGAAGGAAATCTTTACGAATTACCTCAAGAAAGGTTTATGATCATCGCCATGACATTAATGAGGAAAGAACAAAAAGGAAACAAACTAAAGCTAGTTAAAGAAGCGTACTGGGCACTTAGTAACTTATATATGACTGTTGCTACACCAACTCTATCAAATGCGGGCAAAAGTTTTGGACAGCTCTCTTCCTGTTTTATTGACACAGTAGAAGATTCTTTAGATGGAATTTATTTGAACAATTGGGATATTGCTAGATTAAGCAAGGACGGTGGCGGGTTAGGTGTTTATCTGGGCAAGGTACGTGCTTTAGGATCTGATATTAAGAAGTTTAAAGGCCATTCTTCTGGGGTTGTGCCTTGGATTCGTCTTATTAATGATACGGCTGTGAGTGTCGATCAATTGGGCCAAAGGCAAGGAGCGATCGCCGTTTATTTAGATGTATTTCATAAAGATATTATGACTGGCTTTTTAGATTTAAAGACAAATAACGGGGACGAAAGAAGAAAGGCTCATGATATTTTTACGGGTGTTTCGATACCTGACTTGTTTATGAAGAAATTAGAAAAGGTAGATGAGAACGGTCGAAGTGTTGGGGAATGGCATACCTTTTGTCCTCATCAAGTAAAACAAATGATGGGGTGGAAAGACCAAGAAGGAAATCCCCTAGGCTTGGAAGATTTTTATGATGAGTGTGATATAAAGTATTTTACAGAAAAGTATGAAGAAGCAGTAAAACATCCTTTTCTTCCACGAAAAACCTATCGAGCCATGGATATTATGGCAAGGATTATGATATCTCAATTAGAAACCGGTACTCCATATATATTTTATCGGGATGAGGTAAATCGTCAAAATCCAAATAAACATGTAAGAGAAAAGGGACTAACATCGATTTATTGCAGCAATTTGTGTACAGAGATTACGCAAAATATGTCCGCGACAACGATTGTTAAAGAATATAAGGATGAAGAAGGAAATATTGTCCTTGTTCGAAAACCAGGGGACTTTGTTGTCTGCAATCTATCATCTATTAATCTGCCGAAAGCTGTAAAAGGGAATGTACTAGAAAGATTAATACCTATTCAAATGAGAATGCTAGACAATGTCATTGATCTTAATACCATTTCAGTTGGACAAGCGGAAGTCACAAATAAGCAGTACCGCCCTGTTGGATTAGGTACGTTTGGCTGGCACCATCTTCTTGCTATGGAAGGGATTTATTGGGAGTCTGAGCAAGCTGTTGAATACGCAGATCGTCTATATGAGGAAATTGCTTATCTTACGATTCGTGCTTCGATGGGTTTGGCGAAGGAAAAAGGCTGCTATCCAAAATTTGAAGGTTCTGAATGGCAATCAGGCCAGTATTTTGAACGGAAAGGATATAAATCAGATCGGTGGAACCAATTGATAGGGGATATATCAAGGTATGGTGTTCGAAATGGCTGGATGATGGCAATTGCTCCAAACTCATCAACCGCAAAGATTGGTGGTTCAACAGATGGGATTGATCCTTTGTATGCTGTTGAATACGCAGAGGAGAAGAAGAATTTCAAATTTAAAGTAACGGCACCTGATCTTGACCATAACAGTTACAACTATTATCGTCGAACCCGGCATGTTCTGGATCAAACATGGAGTATAAGGCAAAACGCCGCGCGGCAGCATCATATTGATCAATCGATTAGTTTCAATCTCTATGTTCCTCATGATATCAAAGCTGCAGAGTTATTAAATCTACATAGAGAAGCATGGAGACAAGGCTTAAAAACGACTTATTACATAAGAAGTACTTCTCAATCTGAATTAGAAGAATGTGAAGCATGTCAAAGTTAGTAGAAAAGAATTGAGGAGGTATATTTAATGATTCATACACCATTAACCAAAATACGATTACTAAATCCTGAATTTCCAAACAAATCCACTGGAATTATAAATGGAAAGTCGTCCGGAATTCTTAACTGGAATGATATTGCCTACCCAAAAATGTACGACTTATATCAGACTCTATTATCGAATTTTTGGAAACCGCAGGAAATTAATATGCAGGATGATATAAAACAATGGGATCTTCTTAGTAATCAAGAAAAAGATGTGTTTCTGCGTATCAATACACAGCTTGCTTCACTTGATAGCCTGCAGACCCCAACCATGAGTCAAGTAATGGATTATGTGAGTGACTCTAGTTTCAAAGCAATCTTTGCCGTTATTTCACAACAAGAAGCCGTTCATAATGAATCTTATTCTTATATACTAAGCTCGCTTATTCCCATGGGCGAACAAAATGAACGATTTAATCAAGCGAAAAGTGATCACATTGTACGAAAACGAAATCAACTTATTTTAGATGCCTATGAGGAATTTAGACAAAACCCAACGCCACAATCGTTATTTAGTTTATGTGTAAACTCCATTAACCTGGAGGGTATTTACTTTTACGCCGGTTTTGCTTTTTTCTATCACTTAGCACGTCAGCAAAAAATGCTGAAAACAAGTACGATGATTAGTTATATTCAACGAGATGAAATGCAGCATGCCTACTTTATTGCTCAATTTATTCGAATTCTTTTAACAGAAAATCCTGAGCTTCACACAGATGAAAATATCCAATATGTCTATAAGACAATTAGAGAAGCTGTTTCTCTAGAAAAAGAATGGGCTCATTATATATTATCCGATATAAAAGGGATTGATTTAGCAGAATTCGAAGGATATGTAGAATATTTGGCCAATAAGCGATTAAGACAGCTTGGATTGAAGAACTTTTATGAAGAAAGAAACAATCCGATGCCGTGGATTCAAATTTTTGGAGATGAAATGATGAATGAGACGAAGTCAGATTTCTTTGAACAAAAGTCAAGAACCTATTCAAAGGTTTCACAGTCCAATGGATTTGACGAACTGTAAAATATCCGTCGCCATCGTTTATGCATCAGTTTCTGGAAACACAAAAGTATTGGCCGAAGAACTCTATCAAATTTTTCTTGGGAAATCAGTTAATTTATCTATATATAGGGTAGATGAGTTTTCACTTAGTGACTTAAGTTATTATCAGGCAGTGGTAATAGGAACTTACACCTGGGGTAATGGGGAAATCCCTAGGGAAATGAGGAAGCTATATCAAGCGATTGAATCAATTAATAGAAAAGACCTTACTACTGCTGTTTTTGGAACGGGAGATAGCTGTTATCCCATGTTTTGTGGAGCGGTTGATCAATTTCGGGACATGCTGTACGTACACACAAACTTAGCTGCTACTTTGAAGGTTGAACTTTTACTGCAAGTAAAGGATATTGAGCGGTGCAAAAAGTTTGTTGAAATACTACTATTGCGAGCAGGTATGGAAAATCAGGTAACCTAGTATTTAAAATGGGCTAAAGGAGGCTCTAGAAGCTGTGCGTTTCTTTAATTTTAAGTTTTTATTTTTTTAATATATTGTCACCTGATTATTATCATGTTACTATTAGTTGAAATTAAATCCCTTTAAATCTGGTCCAGAGAGGCCAAAAAGGCGAATGTAAACTTCATACATATTTATTATGTCTATGAATGCCTTTTTGTCCTTTGGATTGAAAGGCATTTTATTTTTGCTCAAATCTTTTAATCGGAGTCCTGTGAGGCTCGAAAGGAGAACAACAAGAATGGATTATCGAAAAAAAACAGTAGTTGCATCAGTAGCGGGTTTAACATTAGAGGGCATGGATATCATGTTTATTTCCTTTGCCATGTCGATGATTATTGCAGAGTTTCAAATTGATATGGCAGCTGGTGGTCTTATTTCCTCCATTACTAATTTAGGAATGCTCGCTGGGGGAGTCATTTTCGGTATTTTAGCAGATAAATTTGGGAGAGTTAGAATTTTCACCTATACGATTCTATTATTTGCTGTCGGAACTGCCTTAACCGGACTTGCACAAAATATTGAACAAGTATATCTATTTCGGTTTATTGCTGGCTTAGGAGCAGGGGGAGAATACGGAATTGGCATGGCCCTTGTTGCCGAGGCATGGCCAAAGAATAAACAAGGACGTGCATCTTCATACGTAAGTGTAGGTGCTCAATACGGTGTAATTCTTGCAGCACTTCTTAGTGCAATGATTCTTCCGTCTTGGGGATGGAGAGGGTTGTTCTTCGTAGGATTGGCCCCAGTTATTTTCGCCTTTATCGTTCGAAAGAAATTAGACGAATCACCGGCATGGCTGGAGGCACAAAAGAAAAAGCAACAGGTTCAGAAGCAAGGGAAACTAAAGCAATTATTTGCTACTCCTAAAATTGCAGTAACTACTATCGCTTTAGCAATAATGGCAACCGTTCAAATCGCCGGTTATAATGGCTTGATGATTTGGCTGCCATCCATGCTTCAACAATCCCAAGGATTATCCGTTTCAAGCTCGGCTCTTTGGACGATTAGTACCGCAGCAGGTATGATTGCAGGTATGTTAACGTTTGGTCAATTTATCGATCGATTTGGAATGAAAACCTCGTATGGAATTTTCTTATCAGCTTCCGCTATTGCTGTTTTCTTATACTCCTTTGCTTCAGGCAGCACAGGTCTTTTAGTTGGCGGTGCGATTGTAGGGTTCTTCTCGAATGGAATGTTTGCTGGGTATGGAGCATTAATTAGTAAGTATTATTCAGTAGAAATACGCAGTACAGCAACGAATACGATTTTCAACTTTGGCAGAGCCTTAGGAGGCTTATCTCCTATAGTAGTAGGGTATATCCTGCAAAATGCTAATGTAACGGTAGCGATGACATACCTTGCATTACTGTACTGTATCTCCTTTATAGCAATGATTAGTTTGCGAAAAGGTAAAGGTATAAAGGAAGAATTCAATCCTTTTACAGAAGCAATTTAAATGAATTAAAAAGCTATTCTCTCCAACATGCATGTTGGAGAGAATAGCTTTTTTATTGTAAAAGGTCTATAAAGATTTCTATTTTTTTAATCCTCGATATTTTCCAGTGGTTAATTCTAGAATATATTCCTCAAGCTCGGGCATTACCATTTCTTTCGCTATCTGTATGGATGCTTCAATATCATAGGGGACCCGAACAAGCTGAATTGAAAAAACCCCATTTTTACTTTGGTTAAATTCACCTTCAAGAATGGCATAGGATGCCTGAGGAAGATCGAGCGGGTTACCTACACTGCCCACATTACATAAAGTTTTTCCTTTAATATTTTCTAAATAGGCATTATGAATATCTCCATAAAAAACAACATCAGGCTCTCTATTTCCTGCAATATTCTCAGTATGTTCAGTGTTATCGAACATACTTAATCGACGTAGAAGAGAGTCCCATGGTTGTATTCTTTCATATACACTCCGCGGTGAAGCATGAAACATTCGCACTAGTTTTCCGCTCACCATAAACTCAACTGAAAAGGGCAGTTCTTGCAAATCATTCATTTGGATTTTCGTTAATTGGTTTTGGTGCCATTTGATTGTCTCGGATTCTTGCTGTTTAGGAATGAAATCATCCCAATTCCCTCTAACCACTATTTCACAATGCTTTTGGACTATTTGTATGGCCATGCTTGATTGCGGTCCTTTACCTGCTAAATCACCCAAGCAAATTATTCTCTTAATTTGTCTAGAAGCTATATCAGCCAGTACCGATTCTAATGCAGGAATATTTCCATGTATGTCTGAAATAATTGCGACTTTTTCCATCTTAATATACTCCTATCGATTAATATGAAAATAATTCTCTATTTGTATCTGCATTTCCTTTTTGTTCTCCCGAAATTGCTTATGCCGATGACCATTACTCCCTGAAGGGTGCGGGAATCCCTTTAAAGTATGTGTATGATTCATAAAATGGTAGCACAACAAGTCTTATTATTCCTAAAGATCGATGTACATAAGACATACATAAGGAGAATAAATATAAATTTGATGTGTTTATTTTTTTCCTAGGAGGAATGGACATGAATGAAGTATTAGAGAGGTCAGCCAGATTTGAGCATCGTTTTTGGCTTCAAATATTAGGAGATCATTCTAGGTTTATTTTTGAGGCTCTTGCACCCATTCAAAAGGTCGAAATTGAGCAGGCGAGTAAGTTTATTAACATATTTGATACACTTCTAGAACGAGCAAAATCCTCACCAATTATAGAACTAACAGCTGAAGTTGAACAAGAGGTAATAAAGTTAAGGGAATTTAAATTAGATCTAATACGAAAACACCTTGTCGGAAGGATTAAGATCCACCTTTCACCTACTTTTATCAATCATATGGTAAATGAATTAGAAGAATATTTAAGAATTTTAAAACACTTAAAAGAAGGGAAAATTCCTCCTGTTTACCATGAACTTCATCATCACTTACTTTGGTTATTAGATGCAGCAGGTCATTCTGACGCTATATATACAAATTTAGATGGTGTCGAAAAGTCATTAAGAAAAAAAAGTAAAACTTTTAAAGAGGATTTTGAAGGTTTTTATCTAAAAGCAGTAGAGCTGGCAGGATATTTAAGAACCAATTTGACAGCTTTTCCAGCTTTGACAAAAATGACGAATGATGCTCAATTAGAAATTAAGTTATTTCAAAATTTTTTAACGGAACTAGAAGAATTAGAACTAAGTAACCAAGCTTTGGGAACATTTGCGCCATTAATGGCTGATCATATGTACCGGGAAGAATGTTATTATCTAATGAAATTAGCAGAATCAGCGAACATTGACCCGCCTAATTGTGACCCAGCTAAACCAAGACTTAAGGAATGAAAGTGACTATATTATTAAGTTTGCCCAAAAATGCCGATTGCGATAGTTTACCTTTTATAATTTAACACTAAAATAATGGTATAATGAATTACTTATATAAATCGATTTCCCTTCATATTATTTATTGAATAATAAAGGATAGCGGGGGATTTCGATGGATATTCATAAATGTCCGGAATGTATGGCATTAAGAATGTTCGAGGATGGTATATGTACAAATTGTGGTTATTGTTCGAGTATTAGAGCATCAATAAATGCATTGTATTCACAGAAAAAGAAGTCTAAGTACCAAGAATACGAAACTATAAAAAGGTTAAGAGAAAATAGATATGGCTCAGTGAGGTCATTAAAACGACAGTAAAATTAAAGAGTAATAAAGGTGCCTAGCATCTCCAAATAAATGGAGGGTGCCAGGCACCTTTTTTTAAAAGATACGCATCTTAAGAGGCGGATTCCAATTCCATCTTTTTAGGCTGAGACAATTTCAAGTTTCCTGCTGCTATTCCGCCTAATATTAAAACCACTCCAAACCATTGAGTCGTACTTACCTGTTCGGATAAGATGATCGAGGAAAGGATAACAGCAATAGGAAGTTCTGAGGACGTCAAGATGGTACCGAGCCCTGGTCCGATATGAGGCATTCCGATTGTAAATAAAATCGGCGG
The DNA here is from genome assembly GCF_046591715.1 of Neobacillus niacini. Lineage (GTDB taxonomy): Bacteria > Bacillota > Bacilli > Bacillales > Cytobacillaceae > Neobacillus > Neobacillus niacini_L. The sequence goes on from NZ_JAWVNQ010000001.1 coordinate 742,902, forward strand.
CAATACTACTCCTAAAAGACCAAGATAAAATCCGTATGGTGCAATATCCATTAACACTGGTAATTCTAATAATCCTGTTGGCGGACTAAGGATAAAAACAGTAATCATACCGCCAGTGGTAAATAGAGCACTTTTCTGGACAACAGGAGTATTTTTTTCAACTGCGCTGCTAAGATAGATAAAAGTAGTGTAGGTCAAAGCAGAAAGCATTCCCCATCCAGTACCATGCCAAGTTATTTCTCCGAGCCCCTCTGAAATAATTCCAGATGCAAGAATGGAACCCATAACGAGAATACCAATGGATATCATCTTACCCAAAGTTGGTTTCTTTTTATAAAAAAACCATTCAAATAAGCTGCCAATCCAGACGAATTGGAATAAAAAAATAATCGCAAGTGAAGCGTTAAGTGATTGAAGTGCTTGGTAATAAAAGAGACTTGTTAATCCAAGTGGAATTCCAGATAACAGTAATTTTCCTACTTTAGCTAGTGTCAGTTTCTTCTTTTTTGAAAAAAGCGCAGCAATCCAGATCAATAATGTCCCCATTAAGAATTGACTCCCTGTAACCTCGCTGCTAGTAAAGCCTGCGGAATAAGCTAGCTTTACAAAAGTTGATAAGGCACCGTAACAGCACCCTCCTACCAAAACGATAAGTGCGTATTGCCAAGTTTTCATGTTTTCTACCCCTTTCTTAACAAAAACAAACAAAAAAGCCACACAGCTATAATAAAGCTGTGTGGCGAAAATAGAGATGTCTCTAGAAAAGTCCACAAACAAAAGTTTTTTTTATATAAATTTACCTTTGTCATCATAAATGAAAACAAAATGAATGTCAACGAAAAGAGATTGGTTATGAATAAAAAAACTTGTTAAGGATAGTAAGGTTACTATCATTTCATATGAAAAAATGAACCTTGAGGGTGAAAACCGTGCTTACTTTAGTGATTCTAACTTTAATATTCCTTAGTACTTTGGCTCTAATTATTTTTTTAGATCGTATACAAGGCAATGAATTGAACGAAGCTTGGATTAGTATAAGTAAAATAGTAAAGCTTGCTAGAGGAGAGGATTATTTTCTTATTTTGCTTTGTTTTATCATTTTGATTCTCCTCATTTTTAATCAGGTAAGAGGCAGAAAATAATTTTATCAAAATTCAAGTCAGTACTTTTTTTATTTTCCCTTTTATTAATACAGTGATTAGTAATAAAAGAGGGATGACTATTTGAAAAGGAATATGAAGGATGTATGGAACAATTATTAGTCCTTCGTCTAAGTGACTTTGATAATTTGGTGCGATCATAATGGAGGAGATAAATATTATTCCCCCCATTGAATATGTTGTTAATGCATTTGGTTTTATCTTGAATAGAGTGTTTATTCCAATAATTGCACAAAAGAAAAACATGGATACTTTAATAAATCCTAAGAACACAACTAAGATGATGACAAAAGAATCCAAGCGTTGAATAAAACCTGCGATATCTATAAAACTGGCAGCTTTAAGAGCTGGGAATGAAGATCTTGTTAAGACGTCGGTTCCTAGAATACATATTAATAATAGAATATTTAAGGTTAAATAAAGACCTGCAAAAAAAACTGCAATCATACCCGTCTTTACTATTTTTGTTCCTTTATTAATATAAGGAAAGATCATTGAAAATGTAATTAATTCCCCATAAGGAACTGTTATACTTAGCCTTAGTTCTTTTATAATTGGTTTCCATCCATCTGCGAGGATTGGCTTAATATTTTCGAAATGGATTAGGTCGGTAATGATAAACATAATATCGATGATTATTAAAGTAAGACCAACCAATATAAAGCAAATGCAGGCAACCCTTGCAAATACCTCAAACCCGAAATTTACCGTGTAAATTAAAGTAAGCATCATGCAAATACCTACAACAATGATTGAAGTTTTGTAATAGGCAGAATTAATGAGTATTTCTTCAATATCTCGTAAAACTCTTGATGCTATATAAATAAAATAGATGATATAAAAGTAACCAACGATACTCCCAAGGTATTTACCCCAGATTTTTTTTACATATTCTGTTAGGGGGAGAGCAGGGAATTCCTTATGAAGTTGAAAATAAATCATGTATAAAATTAACCCAGCAAAAGGAGAGATAAGGGTTACAATCCAGGCATCTTGTTTTGCTCCGCTGCCAATATCTAAAAAAATGGTGGTCCCAAACAAAAAAAGGACGATTAAGCAGAAAAGCTGATATCCATCAATTTTCACATTAGACATAGCTGTGTACCTCTTTACTTTTATTTAGGTTCATAGGGATCTGTTACCAGGCCAGAATCATTTATTGAAGCATTTACGTTAACCTCCACTTTTGCCTTCTTGAAAATGGTGTTCCACTCTTTTTTGTGTTTTTTCCAATATCCCGGATTATCTTTAGATAGGTTGGTTCCAAAGCCAAACACATCTGCTCCAGTATCCTGTGAAATCTGAATGGTTTCTTGTACTTTCCTTTTTAATTCTTTTTCTAAATCCTTTTCTATATCTGCTAACACCTTTGTTTTGGTTAAATCTTTATTACAATTTATTTCGGAAATTTCAGTGTTTAAATCCAAGTTGACTTTTAATGTGGGAGCAGGGTTTAAAAGGGTTTTAATTGAGCCTTTACTTCGTTTACCGACAAGTGTCATATACTTGTTTTCACAGGGTATAGGAAATGATGTAGTCTCTATTTCTGATAATATTAAATGAGCATTGCGGGCCATTTCTCCATCATACCAGCCTGCTAATTTATCTTTCTTAAATAGAGCTAAGCCGCTAACTTCAATAACCGAAGGCTTTATATTATTTAAATTGTCTGATTGGTTTTTGGAAGTTAGTTTTTTATTTAGTTTAATACCTGGTAATAGCAGATCTTTTCCTTCACTTGATATTGTCGTTATCACTTCATGCAGGTACATAGTTTTTGCAATACCATAAAATTTTTGATTGTTCTCACTTGTACTTCGAACACTTTTTGTTGGATTGGATTCAAGAGGTTCAACCACTCCGAGTACATTTTCTGCTGAAGTTCCTCTTGCAATAAAAACAGGGAAGGTAGATTTTGCTTGTTTCCCTCGTTCAAATGCATCAAATACCAAATTGGTTCCTCTTCGTGCCAATTCTTCACTAATTACGACCAATGAAAGGTGTGTAACGTCATTATCCCTGGGAATAATCATAGATGCTCTTCGATAGGCATCTACTAAAGTCTCAGATTCAGCTGTATAGTTAGAAACGGGTATCCCGGTAGGGGACCCAATGGGAGATAATTGACTTGGGTTAATGACTTGGAATGTAACCCGATATCCATTATCAATATTCTGAGAAATATCTATTCCCATGGCAATTACCAGGCCTAATTGATTTAACTCTCTGTAATTAGAACATCCGGGGATTAACATGATTATGAAGAGCAAAGTACTGAGTTTTCTCATTTTTGTCTCCTGGTGGTATTCATTTTATTTTATTTTCATTTTCAATCTCTGAATGCTTCATGCTTAAAGAAGTAATTGGAAACCGTATTAAGCTATCTTTTTGACCAGCCAATTTGAATGGTGCAAAAGGCGTAAAATAAGGCACACCGAAAGACCGTAAACTACACAGATGTACTAATATAAAGAGAGTAGATAATAATATGCCATAAAATCCAATAAAAGCAGAACATAAAATTAACAGAAAGCGTAAGCCTCTGGCGGTATTGACAATATTTGTATTTGGAAGTGTAAAGCTATTTATAGCTGATGTAGCAACAATAATGACAATTGCAGCAGAAACAAACCCAGCTTCTACTGCTGCTTGACCTAAAATGAGAGCTCCAACAATGGAAACGGCTGGACCAATTGCTCTAGGCATCCGTACGCCAGCCTCTCTTAATACTTCAAAGGCAAGCTCCATAAGTAATAATTCAATAATAGCAGGGAATGGAACTCTTTCTCTTTGAGCCATTAACGTGACCATTAATGTAGTAGGGATTAATCCCTGATGATGCGTGATTAAAGCTAAATAAACGGCAGATGCATACATATTCAAAAGAAACGAGCCAATTCGAATTAATCTTAAAAAAGAGCTGAAAACATTATTCTCATAATAATCTTCCGGAGATTGAAAGAACTGAATTAGAAATACCGGTAATAGTAAGACAAATGGTGTTCCTTGAATAATTATCGCTATTTTCCCTTCTAATAAATTCGCGGCAACTACGTCAGGTCTTTCGGAACTTTGCATAAGAGGGAAGAGTGTCTTTCTGTTGTCTCGTACCGCTTCTTCTATATAATTGGCTTCAAGAATGCTATCTATCTTAATCTTATTTATCCGAGATAAAGCTTCCATGACAATCCTGTGATCTGCAATACCTTCTATGTACATAATCCCGATATCTGTTTTCGTTACATTTCCTACTTTTGTTGATTTAAGCCTTAATTTCGCATTTTGGATTCTAGACCGTACTAAAGAGATGTTTGTGCTAAGATTCTCAGTAAAGCTATCCTTTGGACCTTTAATAACGGTCTGGGTGGTTGGTTCTGTAATCGACCGGGATTGAATTTTTTTAGTACCTAGAATGAGTGCTATTGATGAATCCTCAATCAAAATAACTGTATTGCCAGCCAAAATGTTTTCTAAAAGCTTTGACCAGTCTAATATATACTGGATTGAGGGTACAGAAATAATTTGAACCATTTTGTCTGTTATGTCTTTTGCTGTTTTCAAAGTCGATGTTTCTTTATGAAGTTGTATAATCGGGCTGATTACATTTTCATTAATACTTTGTTCATCAACGATGCCTTCAATATGTAAAATCGCTATAACTTTAGAGGAAACTTTGAGTCTTCTGATTAATAAATCGTCGCAATTTCCGAGTTCGATTTCAAGTCTATTAATGTTTTCCTCAACATTCTCGCTAAGTGGAATTAGTTGGTTGTGATTCTGGTCAGGCATGTTAAAATTCCCCTTTCGAGAAAAATTTTCTAAACAATTATTATTTTTTCCAAGAATGACTTTATTATGATTACATATTTTTAAGCGGGAAATATAGAAAAACAGATATGTATAAATTCCCAATATTGTAGTAAAATATTGTTTTGTTATGTAATCTTTTGTTTACAACTCTAACGAAAGGAGTTACACCTTGATAGAATCATTGCTCTTAAATTTCCTTTTTCTCTTATTCCCGGTTTTAACTTTTCTACTATTTTTTGAAAGTAGATTCCATACATTTAATCGATACATATTAACACTCCTTTCATCAATTTCCATGGTTTTATGTATGGCATTTCCTATAAAATTAGAAATTGGCTTTATATTTGATTTACGCTATATTCCTTTTTTAATTATTGCTCTTTTTGGAGGATATAAGTTTACAATCCCACTCTTTATTATCTTAAATGCGTATCGGTTTTTAGTTGGTGGTGAAGGAACGATTCATTCATTTATTTTTGCTTCTGTTATTTTTATAATAGTACCGCTCTTACATAAATGGTTTATGAATCAAAGTACAAAGAAACGAATCTGGAGTGCCGTAATGGTCTCTATTCTGACTATGCTCCTGTATCTGACTATATTGGGTACATTAATGCCAGTTTTGAATAGAGAATTCTGGACATTAACCATCAATGCTATAACTACTTATGCTGTGGTCATGTTCATCATCATGATTTTAATAGAGCAAATACATGCTAATATTATGAAACGTGAATCAACTCAACAGTCGGAAAGATTTAATATTATCAGTGAATTATCAGCTAGTGTGGCACATGAAATTAGAAATCCACTTACAGTTACAAAAGGGTTCCTGCAGCTTCTAATTAATTCTCAGAACATTACACAGGAAGAGAAAAAGTATATTGATTATTCATTAGTAGAATTAAAACGCGCTGAAAGAATTGTAAGCGACTTTCTAGCTTTTTCTAAGCCTCAAAGTGAAAACATGATTTATTCTAATCTCAAAGAGGAAACAGAATATGTAAAAAACATAATTACCCCATTTGCCAATATGCACCGGGTTGAAATCCAATATATGTTTTCTAATTCAATAAATATTTACTATGATAAAAATCAAATGCAACAATGCTTAATGAATTTATATAAAAACGGGATTGAATCCATGATAGAAAATGGCGGGGTCCTTACTATCAATGTAACGGAACATAAGAATGACATCACGATTAAAATCAAAGATACTGGGGTAGGCATGTCGAAGGAAGAAGTATTTCAATTAGGCAGACCCTATTACTCTACCAAAAGCGAAGGAACAGGTCTTGGCATGTTGATGGTTTATAGTACCATCAATAAAATCAATGGAAAGATTGAAGTACAGAGTGAAAAAGGGAAAGGGACTACGTTTTTTATTTCTATTCCGGCTTAAAGAATGTAAGACATAGGGTGGGATAATAGGACTTAATAGATCAATAATAAAGACTTAACCCCGGTGGTTAAGTCCATTGTATATGTTTATATAAACTTCATTCTCCTTAAAAAGAAGTTGGATATAATGAGTTTTTTCCTTTCCTTTTATTTTTTTATTATCTATATTATCGAGAAGGATTATCCTCATAATCCTTTTGTTTCGATTTGTATATTAATATGAAATTGTCTATTCCTTTTTGAATAAGAGCTTTTAACCTCCCCTCATAGTAAAAATGGGTTGGTTACGATCACCTGGACCGATAAAGTCTAATGCGGCAGGGGAGAATACCATAACTTTTCTCTTAACGCCCTCCAAAAACATTCGGATTGGTCCGATAACTTCAGTATCTTGAAAGACATGGCCTCCAAAGAGTCTCCTCTTATTGGCCCTCCATTCGAAGACAATCATATTTTTCTTCTTGCCTGCTTTAACAGTGGCACATTCTTTGGACTCCTCATGAAGAGGTAATGCTGCTTCAAGTCTTTGTAACACTTCCTCTTCAATCGAGGCAACGATTCCAATTTCACGTTTATTTAAAACTAAGACGAATTCATAACCTGCTGCTGTTTCCCTTTGCACAACAGTGACTTCATCCGTTATATGCGTGATAATATCACCGGATTCATTCGTGAGTAAGTCTTTTGAGATTTCTTTTTTCTTAATGACTCGAAAAAATGCCTTCGCACCAATTTCTTCATCAGAGAAGTCAAATGGTTTAATACTTTGTGTGGTTACAAGGTATAAATTATTAACTTTCTCTTTTGTGTTTAATTGGACACATAAAGCAACATCTTCATTCACCACCCTTCCCTCATTGTTAGAGAGCATAGGGACATTCATTTTCATTCCTGGAAATTGAACGAAGATGTAGCTAAAGTTTTTCTTAGGCTGCACATCCAGAAGTCTCATAAACTCACAACCTTTCCGATTAGTTACAAGATTATTACCTTGTAAATGTATAATTCCACATACTTTCTTTGGTACCTGTTTTTCGATGAACAGTTTTCATCGTCACTTTCTTTTGAAATGTGATGGATCCTCCCTTTAAGTGAGCAATTATGAGCAATTCTATTATCGAAAAACAAAGAATGGTTAGTATTTGTCGTAAATATTCCTTTTAAGTTTAAATAGGATTACCATTTGAAATTAACTGATAGTAAACAATAATTGACTTTCATCAATTTTACAAGATTATTAGTTAAGGTTAGAATGTAATTAATAGTAAGAATTTCAGGGAGTAATAAATATATGTAAATTACATATATTGTTAAAATGTGTTTTGTATATGTAGTTTACATATATGAGTTAAGAAATAATATCGAGAATGGAGGCATTTTTATGAGTGAGCAAGAAGAAATTTTGCTTCATAAGACTTCAAGTATTCTTAGAAAAGATACAAGCATGATGAAGCTAAACGATATCATTGAAGAACTAGTAAATATAATTGAATCAAATTCCGAGGTTGATAAGTCTTAACTTGTATAGGGACGGGGATATATATATTTACTAGGATACAGATAATAATAGAGCGACTCTCATTCGAGAGTCGCTCATTTTATTTAATCTAAACTAAGATAATAGATCGCTGCGCTATTTAACTAGATATTTGATGAGGAGAAGATAAAAGCTTTGCTGATACAAGTCTTTTATAGACTGTAATTCCTATCCATGATGCTAAAAAGGCTTTAATTAAGCCAACGATAATAAATGGTAAAAAACCTGAAGCAACTGCAGCCATCCAAGTCATATCAGCCGCAAATTTTAGCCATAAGGTCCCAATGGATAAGGTAATAAGCATCCCGACTGTATTGGCGATTAAACCTTTTACAACTGTGAAGCTTGTTTTTTCTAAAATATAGCCTGTTAAAAATGCAGCAGGAATGAAACCAATAATATAACCGCCAGTAGGACCAACAATCACCCCGAATCCACCAGACATTCCACTAAAAACAGGAATGCCAATAGCGCCAATCAAGGCATATAAAATAACAGAAAGAGTACCATATCTAGAACCTAAAATTGTTGCTGCCAAACCAACTGCAAGTGTCTGTCCGGTAATTGGAACTAGTGGTAATGGGATTGTTACTTGAGCCAAGATGCCGATAATGGCAGCAAATAAAGCACTTAAAATCCACATTTTTAGTTCATTGCGTGATCGAAGCATCATATTCCTCCAAAAGTTTTTTGTTAACTTAAAATATGTATTGGTTAACAAATTGAGTATAAAATGCTTCGCAAAGCTTTGTCAATCATATTTTTCGATGAAAATCATAGTAATGAGCTATTTGTCATCACCTGATTGTTCCGCAAGTTCCTCCTTCCACTTAATTTCGGGCACAATCATTACCGGATTGTACCCCAAGTTCCTTCTCCCACCTAATTTCGGGCACAATCATTACCGGATTGTACCCCAAGTTCCTTCTCCCACCTAATTTCGGGCACAATCATTACCGGATTGTTCCGCAAGTTCCTCCTCCTACTTAATTTCGGGCACAATCATTACCGGATTGTTCCGCAAGTTCCTCCTCCTACTTAATTTCGGGCACAATCATTACCGGATTGTTCCGCAAGTTCCTCCTCCTACTTAATTTCGGGCACAATCATCACCGGATTGTTCCGCAAGTTCCTCCTCCTACTTAATTTGTCCTCGAGGGAGCAGGATGCTTTCTATAATTAACTAATAGTTAACAATAGTTAATTATTATGTATTTTACATTAATGATAAGACAAATTAAAATAAAGTAAATTGTTACTTTTCTAAATTATTTGAATTTTAAAACTAAATTATGTAGGAAGGTGTATAACCGTGCGTGAAGTAGTTATTGTTGAAGCAGTAAGAACACCGATAGGGAAACATAGAGGATCCTTAAGCTATGTTCATCCACAGGAGTTAGCGGCTCATACATTAAAAGAGCTAATAAAAAAATCAGGGGTTTCTCCAAGTCTTGTTGAAGATGTCATTTTTGGTGTCTGCTCACAGGTTGGAAAACAAGGGTTTGACCTTGCCAGGGTTGCTGCGTTAATTGCAGATTTTCCAATTGAAGTACCTGGAGTTGTGGTGGAAAGACAATGTGGATCAGGACAGCAAGCCATCCATTTTGCCGCCCAGGCCATACTAAGTGGTGATATGGACGTTGTCATTGCAGGTGGAGTTGAAATCATGTCCTATGCAATGCCACTAGCTATTGCAGATCATAGTGAAGAGTATTTTAAAAAATATGAAGTTCTCCACCAAGGAGTTTCGGCAGAACGAGTTTCAGATAAATGGGGTCTTAGCCGAACTCAATTAGATGAATTTTCCTTAGAAAGTCACCGAAGAGCTATTAAAGCACAAAAGGAGGGACGATTTGAGCGAGAAATCACCCCAATCGGAGTAACCCTTCCAGATGGTACAACCACTATTATTTCCGCTGATGAAGGTCCTAGAGAAAACACGAGTATAGAAAAATTAGCGAGTTTAAAACCTGTTTTCCAAGAAGGCGGTAAAATTCATGCGGGAAATTCAAGTCAAATCAGCGATGGTGCAGCAGCAATATTAATCATGTCCCGCGAAAAAGCAGAGGAGCTAGGATTAAAACCAAGAGCTCGTATTATTGCACGGAGTGTTATTGGTTCCGATCCAACATTGATGTTAACAGGTCCTATTGAAGCAACTAGAAAAGCTTTGGATAAATCAGGACTCACAATGGAAGATATGGATCTATATGAAGTGAATGAAGCGTTTGCTCCCGTTCCGCTGGTTTGGGCACAAGAGCTGGGGGCAGATATGAATAAGTTGAATGTTAACGGTGGTGCAATTGCTCTCGGTCATCCAATTGCCTGTACGGGCGTACGTATTATGACGACGTTGCTCCATGAGCTTGAAAGATCAGGTGGCAGATATGGCTTAATGTCAATTTGTGAAGGCCATGGACAAGCGAATGCAACGATAATCGAGAGACTATAATTTTTTCCTTCTATTATATATACATTAAGGAGTGTTGGAAATGGAATTGAAAAATGGTGTAGTAGTGGTTACAGGAGGAGCTTCTGGTCTTGGAGAAGCAACAGTTAGAAATACAGTTACAAACGGTGGTAAGGCTCTTATTATTGACCTAAACGATGATAGAGCGGCCAATTTAGTTGAAGAGCTTGGATCTGAAAACGTGCTATATGTAAAAACAAACGTAGCCGAAGAATCAGAGGTTCAATCGGCTCTAGATCAAGGTGTTGAGAAATTTGGTAAAATCACGGCAGCCATTAATTGTGCTGGTATCGGACTTGGTGAAAAAACATATGGAAAAAACGGTCCTCATTCACTTGAGAAATTCAAAAAAGTTATTAATGTAAACTTAGTGGGTACATTTAATGTCATTCGTTTGGCGGCTGAAAGGATGGCAGAAAACGAACCAAATGAAAGTGGGGAAAGAGGAGTAATTGTCAATACGGCTTCCGTTGCTGCATTTGAAGGACAAATTGGACAAGCAGCCTATAGTGCAACAAAAGGCGGAGTCGTGGGAATGACGTTACCGATTGCCCGCGATCTGGCTAGCTATGGAATCCGGGTCTGTACCATTGCACCGGGAATATTTAAAACTCCTATCTTGGATGGTGCTCCAGAAGAATTATTAAATTCACTTGGTGCGATGGTTCCATTCCCTCAACGTTTAGGCCGTCCAAGTGAATACGCTCACCTTGTCCAAACGATTATTGAAAACCCGATGTTAAACGGAGAGGTCATTCGTATAGACGGTGCAATTCGTATGCAGCCGAAATAATAGAATAAAAGTTTAATTATTTCTGAGGTGAAAAGAGATGGAACTAATAAAAATTGAAATACAAGAGAGAATAGCAATTGTCACTATAGACAACCCGCCAATGAATACCTTAAGTACAGCCGTCATTCAAGAATTAGGTGCAACCTTCTCAAAGTTAAACAGTGATAATGACGTCTTAGCCATACTTATAACCGGTGCTGGAGAAAAAGCATTTATGGCTGGAGGAGATATTAAGGGCTTCCCAGAAAAAATCGGAAATCCGAATTTAATCCCAAGTTTTTTAAAGACACATGAAATCTTTAATAGCATTGATTTCTCTCCAAAACCAACGATTGCCGTAATAAACGGTTATGCCCTTGGAGGAGGATGCGAACTTGCCTTAATCTGTGATATCCGTATTGCAGAAGAGCAGGCATTATTAGGGGTACCTGAATGTACGCTTGGGTTGTTACCTGGCGGAGGTGGTACACAGCGATTGCCACGACTTATTGGTGAGGCGAAAGCAAAAGAGTTAATGTTTACAGGGGAACATATCACCGCGGAAGAAGCTCTACGAATCGGTTTAGTCAATCGAGTAGTACCAAAAGGCGAAGGAATCCATGCTGGTCTTCAATTAGCCAAAAAAATCAGCCAAAACGCACCTACAGCTGTAAGGAATATTAAAAAAGCAGTGGATGAAGGTGTGGAATTGCCATTGAACAAAGCGCTCGAACGGGAGGCGGAATTGTTCCAAGAGCTTTTTCTTACTGAGGATGTAAAAGAGGGCGTACAAGCATTTTTAGAAAAGAGACGTGCGCAGTTTCCAGGTCATTAATATAAGATCCCATCAAAATTTGGAGCCAGATTTAGTAAAGCATCAGATTTTGAACCAAATATACTTTTCATTTATCACCACTCTTTACTTATAAATAAATTTTATCTGTTAGAGTCTCCATTTATAAAGGAGACTCTTTGAACGAATGGAGGTAATATCAAATGAATCATCTATATTTAACACAAGAACATGAGATATTCCGTCAAGGATTTAAAAAGTTCTTAGCAAAAGAAGCACAGCCTTTCATTGAAAAGTGGGAAGAGGAAAAAATGACACCACGTTCTTTTTGGAATAAATTGGGTGAAAACGGTTATTTGTGTCCTCAGCTTGATGAAAAATATGGTGGATTCAATGCAGATTTTGGGTATTCTGTTGTGATAGCGGAAGAATTAACCAAAATGGCAGGAGGTTTTGGGATTAGCTTGCATAGTGACATCGTCATGCCTTATCTAGAATCCTTTGCGAATGAAGAACAAAAACAAAGGTGGTATCCGGGATGTTTAAGTGGTGATCAAATTTTAGCCATTGCCATGACAGAACCTGGTGCTGGATCAGATTTAGCAAACATCCGAACTACAGCTGTTCGAGATGGTGACTATTATATTGTCAATGGAGAAAAAACTTTTATCACAAATGGCTATTCCGCTGATTTAATTATCCTAGCAGTTAAAACCGATCCGAAGGCTACTCCGGCTCATAAAGGGATTAGTTTAATCGTGGTAGAGGCTGATAAGACACCAGGATTTACTCGGGGCAAAAAGCTAAAGAAACTGGGACAACATGTTAATGATACATCAGAACTCATTTTTGCCGATGCTCGTGTTCCGGTAAGTAATTTGCTTGGGGAGGAAGGGAAAGGTTTTTATTATTTGATGCAAAAGCTACAGCAGGAAAGGCTGGTAGTAGCATTAGAGGGCATCGTTACTTGTGAAGTTATGCTTGATTTAACGCTAGAATATGTAAAGCAAAGAAAAGCTTTCGGTAAACCCATTTCGCAATTTCAAAATACCCAATTCAAGATTGCGGATTTGGCAACGGAGATTACGATTGGCAGAACTTTTATTGATACGCTGATTCGTAAACATATGGACCGGGAAAACATCGTGACAGAGGTATCGATGGCCAAAATGTGGTCAACGGAATTAGCGAAAAAAGTAGCGGGGGAATGTATGCAATTACATGGTGGCTACGGATACATGGAAGAATACGAGATTTCTAGAAGGTATCGTGATGTCCCTGTATCGACCATTTACGCAGGAACGAATGAAATCATGAAAACCATTATTGCTAAAAACCTGGAACTTTAAACAGTATAAATCATAATTTAACTTCTAACTAACAGCTCGCCTGAAATTCAAGTGGCGGGCTGTTGCTTTTTTAGTGAACCTAGATAGAGTAACGACTACCCCTTTAATTTTACTTAATATCTATCTTAGTAAGTATTAATATATTCTTAAATTCATTTCTATATTATACTTGTCAGGGGATAACGCGATTATATCCAAATTAGTATTTTAATGGATGAAGATAAAGGGGACGAAGAACTTGAAAGCATGGTTGTTTGAAAACGTTGGAGAAAAAATGAAGCTTGTTGAACTGCCTAATCCTAAAGCCAAATCCGGCTGGGTTGTCATCAATGTAGAAGCTGCAGGTATGTGCCATTCGGATGTTGGAATTGTTGATGGGACAATTACTGCTGCGCTTGACCATAGACCCATAGTCCTTGGTCATGAAGTAGCAGGTACTATTACAGAAATCGGTGAGGGCGTCTCTGGTTTTATGGTCGGTGACCGAGTGGGTGTTTCATTAAGAGAAGGACACGATGAGGATGATGTAGGATTAGGTGCTGGGACTGCAAACGGCCCTCGTGGCGGAAGCGCACCTGGTATTCACGTTAACGGAGGTTATGCAGAGAAAATGTTGGTTCGTGCATCCCGGCTTATTGCGCTGCCAGACAATGTATCATTCGAGATGGGTGCAGTTGCTACCGATGCTATTACTACCGCCTATAGTGCAGTTATGACAGCTGGGGAAGTGAAGGCAGGTAGCGTTGTAGGCATAATAGGTCTTGGTGGTCTGGGGATGAACGGACTGCGTACAGCTTCGTTCGCTGGGGCTAAGGTATATGGAGTAGATATTAATGAAGACCTATTTGAGGATGCCTTCAAAAATGGGGCTGCAGGTTGTTTTAAAGATGTCTCAGAACTAAGCTCTTTGAAACCATCCGTCATTATCGATTTTGCCGGATTCGGCACAACAACAGCCGAGGCAATCAAAGCCGTTGCTAAATACGGTCGCATTGTACAAGTTGGTCTCGGAAAAATTGAATCTACAATCAATACCAATTTACTCGTTACTAAAAAAATTCAATTAGTAGGTTCGTCAGGAGGGACTCAAGAAGATCTTAAAAGAGTTTACGAGTTGATTACCGAAGGAGTCTACAAGCCGGAGCTCACTGAAGTTTCATTTGACAAATTAGACGAAGTATTAGATCAGTTTGCACAAGGAAAAACACGAGGTCGTATATTTACTCGGCCAAATAAATAATCTTACACAACTGCACCCTTTTGGTTTGATAAACTAAACCATGGAGGGTGCATTATTTATTATAGGGTATTCTCTCTTTCAACTAAACGAACTAACCATACCTATATCTTTATATTATAAATTATTCAATATACACCGGATTCCCTACCAAACTTAACTGATAATTAAGGATGCATAACTATTATGTATTTTACTGTACATTTAACAAAAGTTAAAATAAAGAAAATATTATGAATTAATTGAAAAATCTTATTCAATAATATTTTTATAATATTTAAGGGTGTGTCACCAGAAATTAGTGTATAAATCTGCCATGTTGCCCTCCAAGATTTCCTCACCATTTCATCTTAGGTTCATACTTCAATATTTATGCGAAATTTATTCTGGTAATGTAGTAGAATACAATTTTTTAATGGGAGTGTGACTTATGACGTTATTAAAAGGGTTAAAAATTTTGGATTTTTCTACCTTACTTCCTGGTCCCTATGCAACATTGATGTTAGCCGATCTTGGTGCTGATGTTTTACGTGTTGAATCAGCTTCAAGGCCTGATATGCTTAGAGACGGTTATCCTCGTGATGGAAAAGAATCTGTCAATCACGGTTATATCAATCGCTCAAAAAAGTCGATTACCCTAGATTTAAAAAATGCAGAAGCCATTGAAATCGTAAAAAAATTAGTTGCAGAATATGACATCGTATTAGAACAATTTCGTCCAGGTGTCATGGAACGGTTGGGATTAGGGTATGAAGCATTAAAAGAAGTAAACCCCAAATTAATTTACTGCTCGATAACAGGTTTTGGACAAACTGGGCCCTATCGTCACCGCCCAGGACATGATAATAACTATTTGTCTATTGCTGGGGTAGCAAGTTATTCAGGACGTAAAAAAGGAGGACCTGCTCCTTCGGGAATTCAAATCGCGGATGTAGCCGGCGGCTCTTTACATGGAGTTATTGGGATTTTGTCCGCGGTCATCTATCGAAATCGTACAGGTGAAGGACAATGGATTGATATCAGTATGACCGATTGTAGTTTTGCCCTGAACGCAACGGTTGCAGCAGGTTACTTAATGGGAGATATTACACCAGAGCTCGAAGGGACGTTTTTAAATGGCGGGAACTTCTATGACTATTATGAAACAAAGGATGGCCGCTATTTTTCTGTCGGAAGTCTGGAGCCGCAATTCCGTAAACTTTTATGTAAGGGGATAGGACGTGCAGACTTGATTGAACTTAGCTTTAGTGAGAAAGAAGAGGATATACATGCTTTTAAAAATGAAGTAAAGAACGCTTTTCTTTCAAAAACATTTGCACAGTGGCAAAAGGTATTTGCTGAAATTGAAGCTTGCGTAGAACCAGTCCTTACCTTTGCCGAGGCCTGTCTTCACCCGCAAATTGTCAACCGCGGAATGATCGTTAAAGTTCCGAGGACAAATGGGGGCTATCAAAAACAAATCGCTTGCCCTATTAAGACTTCGGTCTTTAAACCTGACTATAAGCACCCCGGTGTGGGACTGGGTGAGCATAACGAAGAAATTGTTTTACCTCTTGAACAACTACTAAAATAATCAATATGTGTAGTATTGAATCGTTTAATCCTACGGGTTCATAACAAAATGGGGGCAAAGTTCATGAAATTCTTAGATGAAGGATTTTCGCTTTCGGGAAAAACGGCGTTAATTACTGGCGGCAGCCGTGGATTAGGAAGAGAAATGGCACTGGCGTTTGCAAAGGCGGGAGCAGACATTGTTGTCGTCAGCAGGAAGCTGGAAGCATGTGAAAAAGTAGCAGCTGAAATTGAAGCACTTGGCAGACGAGCACTGCCAATACCCTGTCATGTCGGGCGTTGGGAGCAAATTGATCATCTTGTTGATGCTGTTTATAAACAATTCGGAAAAATTGATATTTTGGTCAATAATGCCGGTAAATCACCTCTATATGATTCCTTAGTGGATGTTAGTGAGGCCATGTGGGACAGCGTCCTCTCACTAAATTTGAAAGGACCGTTTCGTCTTTCTGCATTAATCGGTAAACGCATGGCTGAAGGTGAAGGCGGTTCCATTATCAACATTAGCAGTATAACCGCAGTTAGTCCGACTGTTGATGAAGTACCATATGCAGCAGCGAAGGCAGGATTGAATTCGCTTACATTAGGCTTAGCCGACACTTATGGTCCAAAAGTACGAGTCAATTGTATCATGCCTGGAGCATTTTTAACTGATATTGCAAAAGCATGGGATATGGAGGCTGTTATGAAAAGATTTGAGAGCCAGACCTCGCTAAGGCGGCCAGGCAGACCGGAAGAAATCATTGGAACTGCTTTATACCTTGCTTCTGACGCGTCAAGCTATACGACTGGTGCTATTATTCCCGTTGATGGTGGTTACCGGAAATAAATCATTTTGATCTATAAATCTAAATTAGAAGGAACTGAGAAAAGTATGTTTGAAAAATCAGAGAAAGCAAAGAGGTTAGAAACTGACCTGATTCAATTTATGGACCAATACATTTATCCAAACGAAGCTTTATACGAGGAACAGTTAAACCAAAACCGGTGGGATGAACCTCCCATTATGAGAGAACTGAAAGAAAAGGCAAAAAAGGCAGGGTTATGGAATTTGTTTTTACCCGAAAGTAAAAATGGTGCAGGTCTTACAAATTTAGAGTACGCCCCGTTATGTGAAATTATGGGCCGGTCAGGAATGGCTCCTGAAGTATTTAACTGTGCGGCACCGGATACAGGGAATATGGAAATCCTAGATCGATTCGGAACAGAGGAACAAAAAGAGAAATGGTTAAAACCTTTATTAGAGGGAGAAATAAAATCTACATTCAGTATGACAGAGCCAGATGTGGCTTCCTCCGATGCCGCCAATATACAAACCAGTATAAAAAGAGAAGGGGACTATTACGTCATAAATGGACGGAAATGGTGGCAATCGGGAATTGAGTCATCCAAATGTAAAATTTTGATTGTCATGGGGAAAACAGATCCAACTGCCCCCACATTTGAGCAGCAATCTATGATTCTAGTACCCAAAGACACTGAAGGTGTTAATATTGTTCGAAAATTAACAGTTTTTGGCTACGATGATGCCCCATATGGTCATTCTGAGGTTATTTTTGATAATGTCCGTATTCCTGCCGCCAATATTTTATGGGGAGAAGGTAAGGGATTTGCCATTGCCCAGGCAAGGTTAGGACCTGGAAGGATTCATCATTGTATGCGATTAATTGGTGCTGCTGAACGGGCATTAGAATTAATGATTAAACGGGCAAAAAACCGGGTGGCTTTTGGTAAACCAATATCTGAACAAGGTGTAATCCGTGACTGGATTGCAGAGTCCCGAATTGATATCAATCAAGCTCGATTATTAACGCTCAATGCGGCCTACATGATGGATACAGTTGGAAATAAAGCAGCACGGGCTGAAATTGCGATGATTAAAGTTGCTGCACCTAAGATGGCCGCTAGAGTCATTGATCGTGCCATTCAAGTACATGGCGCTGGTGGTGTAAGTGATGTGTTCCCATTAGCAAAAATGTACTCACAGGCTAGAATTACGAGAATTGCAGATGGACCTGATGAAGTGCACAAACAAACCGTGGCAAAGTTGGAACTTAGGAAGTATTCTGAATAAATCTTGGGAAAGAAAAAGGACATTATAGGAGATGTTACCATGAGTAATGAGTTAGAGGTCAATACGACTTCAGTTAATGGAATGGACGATTTAACTTGGGAGTCAGTTAGAAACTATTTGCAAAAACATATTGAGGGGATGCCGAATCAGCCTTTAACCATTAATCAGTTTCAAGCAGGGACATCCAATCTCACCTATCACATACAGTGTGGGGATTGGGAGGGTGTTATGCGCCGGCCTCCTTCTGGACCGCTTCCGCCAAAAGCCCATGATATGGGAAGAGAGTCAAAAATAATGTCCCGGCTCTATCCATTTTTTTCGTATGTCCCGGAACCTTATGTATATTGTGAAGATAGTAGTATCATCGGTGTTCCATTTTATGTAATGGAACGAAAAAACGGATTGGTCCTGGACAAGGAATTCCCTGAGGGAGTGACATTTTCGGAGAATGACTGTAGACAGGTGTCCTATTTGGTAGTAGATACATTAGCAGAACTTCACTCGGTAGATGTCAACAAAGCTAGACTGGAGGAGTTTGGTCATCCGCAAGGGTTTTTAAAAAGGCAGGTACATGGCTGGATTAAACGTTACCAGCTTTGCAAAACGGAAGAAATCTCCGTATTTGATGCGCTTTCCAAGTGGCTGGCCGAGAATATTCCATCTTCGAGTGAGGCTGTACTTATTCATAATGACTATAAATTAAACAATATGCTAATTTCATATGACCTTCAAAAAGTAGAGGCAGTGGTGGACTGGGAATTGGCGACAATTGCTGATCCTTTATTTGATTTAGGAACGACTCTTGGGTATTGGAATCAGCATGATGATCCTGAAATAGTCAAGCAGGGGATCCCAAGTATTACTTCTCATTCTAGTTTTATTAGTCGAAGAGAGTTTGTTGAACGCTATGCATCTAAAACAAAACGTGATGTCTCAAACCTTCACTTCTATTTGACCTTTTCATATTTCAGAGCCGCAATAGCACTTCAGCAAATGCATTATCGTTGGAAAATTGGTACTGCTAAGGATGAGAGGTTTGCCACCTTCAATCATTCGGTGAAAGTGTTAATGGAGCATGCACACGAACATTCATTGAACAAAGGTGAATTTAGATTGTAAAACATAGACAAATATTCTTAAAAGGAGGTGTTTTCAGAAAGAAGGTGGTTCGGGGGGAACTAGTGAAATGACTGTGTACGGAAGGTAAAACGCTTACATTTTTTCTATTTTGAAAAGAAAGGTAGATGCAAAATGAATATTGGAAATTTACACGAACGGTTACCAATTTATGCGAAAAACCAACCAAACGAAGTAGCTGTAGTTTTCGGAGAATCAAAAAGGACATATTGGGAATTGTTTGAAAGAGTAAATGCTCTGGCCAATTCACTCATTGAAGCAGGTGTTAAAAAAGGGACACACGTTGTTTTGTACATGAAAAACCGGATTGAAATGCTAGAAGTTTTTTATGCCCTATCTACAGCCGGTGCGGTTGCGGTACCAGTTAATTACATGATTGAAGGGAATGATCTACGCACATTACTGAATAGTTCCGATGCAACTCATGCCTTCGTTGAGGTAGAAAAGCTAGAAGCATTCGAAACGGTCTTAGACGTTCTTCATACAATTAATGCTAATTCGACAATTCTTATCGGTGGAACAGCTTCATCCTCCATTTACCTTGATTATGAGAAACTTATTTCCAATGGATCAACGGAGCCGCCTAACATTGAAGTGACTGGTAAAGACGCTGCAGCCATGATCTACTCATCGGGTACCACTTCATTACCAAAAGGAATTATCTTTACACATGAAACGATGATTTACCGGGCATTTATTGGAGCAACTGAATGGAAATTAAATTTCGGTGATACTGTATTAATATCTGTTCCAATGTATCATAGTGTCGGCCATTTATTTTCATTTTATATAGGTTTGACTGGTACTAAACTTGTCATTTCAAGAGATTTTGATCCAAGAGGTACATTATCACTAATTCAGAATGAAAAGGTAACGTTTGCGTTTTTTGTCCCTACACAATATGTAATGATGTTGCAGGTTCCAGATTTTGATGATTTTGACCTATCGTCTTTAAATATGTTACTTTGTGCTGCAGCACCACTTGCTGAGTCTGTTAAAAAGCGGATATTCGAGAAGTTTAAGACAAATTTATCAGAATTTTTTGGGTGTTCAGAAACTAGTGCGTTTATTATCCTTCGTCCAGAAGATGTCATTCGAAAAACAAGCAGTGTTGGTCAACAGTGTCCTTTTTTTCAAGTTCGGCTTGTGGATGATGAAGGTATAGATGTAGGTGTTGGGGAAGAAGGTGAGTTTGTTGTTCGGGGTGCTGGATTATTTAGTGAGTATTATAAGTTGCCGGAAGAGATGGAAAAATCATTTTTGCCAGGCGGTTGGTTCAAGACTGGGGATATGGGCAAAGTGGACGATGAAGGTTTCTATTACTTACTAGACCGTAAGAAGGATATGATTATAAGCGGTGGAGTGAATATTTATCCGAAGGATATTGAAGAAGTACTTTTTACACATTCTGCTGTTCTTGACGCTGCAGTCATAGGCATTCCTGATGAGAAGTGGGGGGAAGCGGTGAAAGCAGTTGTTGTATTAAAACCCGGGTCACAAATTGAACAACAGCAATTAATCGACTACTGTAATGCAAGGCTGGCAAAATATCAGAATATTAAGGTGCTCAAAGTAGTGCCATCCCTGCCGAGAAACCCTTCTGGAAAAATACTAAAAAGAGAACTGCGATTAAGAGTATAATTCTATAAAAACAAACTATCTTTGAGATCTTTCTTCCTAATAACACTATCTATATCAAGGAGTTGTTGTGGGTGTTCCATTATCTAGACATGGGGAAAGGCGAACCATTGGTGTTGATTCATGGCTTTGGCAGTAAAAAAGAAATGTGGAAAAATCAATTTGAGCTTTCAGAATCATATCGGATCATTATTCCTGACTTATTAGGACATGGGGAATCAAATGAAGTAGAAAATATATCGATACCGAATTTTGCAAAAAATATTATGAGCCTGTTAGATCAATTAGGAATAGAATCAGCACACTTCTGTGGTATTTCATTAGGAGGAATTATAACACAAGAAATTTACCGTTTATTTCCAAAAAGAGTAAAGAGCATGATACTAACTAATACGACTTCATATTTACCGAAAACAGGAGCAAAATGGTTCCTTAAAAAGAAAATTGCCAAATTTATATCGTCACCTAAAGAGGCCATTGTCTTAGCAGCCGCTAAAAATTGTGTGTATGATCAAAAACCAGAAATAATTCAAGAATTAAAAGACGCTTTATTATTAAAGGATGAAACATATATAAAAACTGCACATGAAACATTAGGTGTAAATTATTTATTCATGTTACCGTTTATTAAAGTTCCTACTCTTATTATTGGAGGATTATACGATAGACTTTTACCGGTAATATTAGCTAGACAGACACACCTAATGACCTTAGGTAAAGCAAAATTAGTTATTTTTGATAAATGTGGACATGCACCGGTAATAGAACACAAAAAAAGATATAATGAATTATTGCTTGAATTTCTAAATAATCATAAGCAGATCTCATAATAAAGTAATCTAATGAATAAATGGAAACAATCCTCATTGGTAAAAGTGAGGATTGTTTCCATTTATTCAATTTAGGTGTCGCTGTTTAAAAGGTCTTCTTTCAATCTTGTGAGAAAAAGCTTTGACGATTCGGATATTAATTTATCCTTTGAACACACCCATCCTATATAAAAAGGCTTCCAGCAAGAAACATCGATTTCAATACAAGTAAACTCTTCTTTTAATGGAGATGAATCGTGGGTAAAGGATATATCCATCGCGATAGTAGAGGCAAATTCTTCAGATACTAACTTTAGTATTGTACTCGAGTGGTCCGTATAAAATAAAATATTTAATGGACCATATAGACTGGTAAACAGATCCAAAAATCGTTGTAAAATCTCATTTTTATGGATTACGAGCGGTAGTTTCAATAGCTCTTCAATGGAAATGGATTTATACTGAGCAAGAAAAGACTTTCGACTTACCACTAGCACTAGTTTACTATCCAGCAGATGTCCTGTTAAAAACTGATTGTTTTCTAACAAAAACTCTTCAAATAATATCATTAATCCGATGTCGACTTTTTGTTGGCGGATGTCCTCATTAATTTCTGACATATTTTTCTCTGACCATTTAATTTGGGTCTGAGGGTAGTCTTGCTTTATGCTCTTGATTGTATTCAAAGTCAAAGGCATTAATCCGGGAATGCTGGCAACGCTGATCTCTTTGAGTTGAGATTCTGAAAAATTTAAAGCGTCCATTTTGATTTCCTGGAGGATATTCAAAGCATGGTATGCTTTTTTTAAAATTAACTTTCCTTCTGGTGTTGGCGTTGCTCCTTGATGGCTTCGTTGAAATAAAATGACCCCTAGCTCTGATTCCAAGTTTGAAATTGACTGGCTAACAGCAGATAAAGTGACATTCAAATTGTTTGCTGCTTTGGACAATGATCCTGCCTTGGCAACTTCTACCACATATTCTAATTGTTCTACCTTCATGTATTTATCAGCCTCATACTTTCACTTAATTCTTATTGCAATAAATATACATTACTAATATTTTAACAGATTTACACAATATAAGGGACCTTAATCCTCATTATTGCTACTTGGTAGATTATGAGATTATTTAGACTGCTCTTACATATTTTTCTTTGTAACACCCCTTTAATAATTCTTAATTAATCCTGTACGAAGTTTAAATACCACTTAACACTATTTCTGAATTATAATGTAAACGTAAACAGTTAGATTAATTAAAAAATTTCCAATAGAGAATGGTGGAACATGATGAAAGCTTGGTTATTTGAAAAAATTGGAGAACCTATGAAACTGGTTGATTTACCAAATCCAAAAGCAAAACCAGGTTGGGTCGTTCTTAATGTAGAAGCAGCAGGGATGTGTCATTCCGATATTGCGATGACTGATGGTTCAGGAACTCATTGGTTATCCCAATTGCCAATTGTACTAGGGCATGAAGTTGCTGGGACGATTGTTGAAATTGGTGAAGGCGTTACTGGGTTTAAAGTTGGTGACCGAGTAGGTGTGTCTGGGAGTGCAGAGGGTGATGAAAATGGTGTTAATAACGGGAGCATTCTCGGCGATAGTATTCCAGGAATCCATATAAATGGTGGGTATGCCGAGCAAACAATGGTTCGTGCTTCACGTCTTATCCCAATACCTGATGAAGTTTCCTTTGAACAAGCTGCTGTTGGTACGGATGCCATTACCACTGCTTATCATGCAGTGATGTCGTCCGGTAATGTGAAATCGGGTGATGTTGTAGGAATTATTGGACTTGGCGGATTAGGAATGAATGGCCTTCGTATTGCTGCAGTATCTGGGGCAAATGTTTATGGAATTGATCTTAATGAAGATCTTTTTGAAGAAGCTATGAAAAATGGAGCAAGTGGATGCTTTAAAGATATCAGTGAGTTAAGAGCTGTTAAGCCAAATATCATTATAGATTTTGCTGGAATGGGGACGACAACTTCCGAGGCCGTGAAAGCTGTAAATGTGGATGGCCGTGTTGTAGTAGTAGGGCTAGGAAAGCTTGAAGCGATAATTGATACACAAGTACTGATTAGACGCCGTATTGAATTAAAAGGATCATTGTATGGAACAAATGGGGATTTAAGGCAGGTCTATCAATTACTTGCGAAAGGTCTCATTAGCCCGACACTAACAGAAGTCCCATTTAATGAACTCAACAATGTTTTAGAGCAGTTCCGCGAAGGTAAAACAAGAGGACGTATTTTTACCCGTCCTAATCGTTACTAAACTTAAAAGAAAACGAAGGGAGGTGATTCATGGAGAAAGAGTAAGCGGACTAAGGGGATCTATTATGATAGTAAATTTCATTCTGCATTAATTGTCTCAATAAACTATATTGGGTCATACGCAAAACTCGATTTGTAGAAAAAATATGGTTAATCGGAGGGGTAAGATTAATGTTAGCAACAAAAGGATTAAGTCATGCATCACGTAATTTCCCAGAGAAGACAGCGATTATCGATGGGAATCACCAATTTTCCTATAAAGAATTTGCATCTCGGACAGCAAAAGTAAAACAGTCCTTGATCCAGCTTCAAGTACATAAAGGAGATCGGGTTGCGCAGTTAATGTTAAATGAATTTCGATATTTAGAGGTCACGTATGGTGTCATGGCAGCAGGAGCGATCATCGTTCCGCTGAATACGAGACTTAATCTTTTTGAGATAGTAGACATTTTAAACGATTCGGGAGCAGAAACCCTGTATTTGCATAAGGAATTTTTATCTATTATTCCCGAACTTAAAAATCAAGTCAAAAATTTAAGACATATTATTCTAGCCGAAGATGAGGCTGTTGCAGAAGGATTTGAAGGTATAGAGGGTGTCCACTCCTATGAACGGCTCTTGAGAGAGCAGAAAGAAGAAACTTTTACAGCAGAAGACTTCCATGAAGACGATGTGGCGGGCATTTTTTACACAGGAGGTACTACTGGCCGCTCCAAAGGTGTAATGCTTACGCATAAAAACATTGTAACGAATGCATTTCATTGCGTTATAAATTTGCCATACACCGAAAATGATACCTATCTTCACGCTGCACCAATGTTTCATTTGGCCGAAGCGGGCGGTATGTTTGGTACGACCATGGCAGGTGGAACACATGCCTTTATTCGCTCCTTTACACCTAGAGATGTCCTTGAAACCATAAACAAAATTAAACCAACGTGCATGCTGCTTGTACCGACGATGATAAATATGCTGATTAACTCACCTGATTTTGCACAATATGATGTAAGTGCATTGAAGAAACTTCTTTATGGAGGATCTCCAATGGCACCTGAATTATTAAAAAAATGTGCCGGGTTGATGCCCCATGCTGAGTTTTTCCAAGGATATGGAATGACAGAAGCCGCTCCAATGTTATCACTGCTCAAATCAAAAGATCATGTAGGGAAGCGTTTAGTTTCATGTGGCCAGACAGTTCAAGGAGTGGAGATGAAGGTTGTTGACCCAGAGGGAAGAGAAGTGCCTGTAGGGGAAATTGGAGAGTTTATCGCTAAAGCGCCCAATATTATGAAGGGGTACTGGAATTTACCAGAAGAAACTGCAAAAGCTATTCGGGATGGCTGGTATTATACAGGAGATATGGGTTACAAAGATGAAGACGAATTCTTCTACATTGTGGACCGTGCCAAGGACATGATTATTTCCGGCGGTGAGAATGTATATTCTGCTGAAGTTGAAAGTGTATTGTACAAGCATCCGCAAGTGTTAGAATGCGCGGTAATTGGAGTCCCGGATGCAAAATGGGGAGAAGCGGTAAAAGCAGCGGTAGTACTGAAATCGGAGTGTAGTGTGACCGAGGAAGAACTTATATTATATGTACGCCAACATCTAGCCAACTATAAAGTTCCAAAGTCGGTTGATTTTATGAGTGAGCTGCCAAAAAGCGGTCCGGGAAAAATACTAAAACGTGAAATACGCAAGCAATACTGGAATGGGCAAGCTAGAGTCATAAACTAAAAAGTAATTATCTGAATATTAAAATAAAATATGGGGGTCAAGGAAATGAACGTAAAGCAATTATTTGATTTAACGAATAAAACCGCGATTGTTACTGGAGGAGGAACTGGGATTGGGAAACAAATTGCTTTTGCTTATGCAGAAGCAGGAGCAAATGTAGTTTTATGTTCCCGTAAAGTTGAAGTATGTCAAGAAGTTAGTAATCAGATAAAGGAAATGGGTGTTGACTCACTTGCATTAAAATGCGATGTAACTAATCCAGATGATATCAATTATGTAGTTTCTGAGACATTAAAGAAATTTGGGAAGATTGATATTTTAGTCAATAATGGTGGAACTACTTGGGGAGCACCTGTGTTAGAAATGCCTGCAGACAAATGGGACAAAGTTATGGACGTAAATGCAAAAGGTGTATTCCTCTTCTCACAGGCAGTTGCCAAATCAATGGTCGAGCAGGGATCAGGTAAAATCATAAATATTGCTTCCGTTTGCGGGTTAGGCGGGCAAACACCGGAATTAGGTGATTCTATTGGCTATTCTGCAAGTAAAGGTGCTGTCATCAATTTAACGAAAGATCTTGCTGTCAAGCTTGCACGTAAAAATGTCCATGTAAATTGCATTACACCAGGATTCTTCCATACAAAAATGTCAGACCATATTATTGAACAGGCAAAAAGGTTTACACCTATTGGACGCTCAGGTTCAAATTATGACATGAAGGGAGCAGCCTTATTTTTAGCCTCGAATGCTTCTGATTTTGTAGTTGGTCAAATCCTCGGGGTAGATGGCGGAATACAAGCAGCCATTGTTTATTAATAATCTTTTTATGAAAAATAAAAAGATAAAAAAAGGGTGAAGTCGAATGAATAAAGAGAATAATAGCACCTATGATGGAGAAGTCAAGAGTTTAGATCTTCTATGGAATCATGTATATCAACAACTCGATGTATGGAGCGAACAAGCTGTTCGCAGAGAAGAGATTCTTGTAAGCTCTGTGAAAAATTTAGTTGAGAATGTAAAACGTAATCAACAAAATGCGAAGGAACTTATTCAACAGTTTACAACAGAACAATTAGAATGGGAAAAAAAAGCTCGAAATCAGTTAATTTCATACACAACTGGCCTTTCAATGATATTCCCAAAATTTTCATATGTTGATATTAATCAAAACTTTGAGCAATTCCATAATAAAGTAATGGAGTTTTCAAAGCAGCCTGTTGAAAAGCTTTCAAGACCTGAATATCTTGAAAAATTAGTTCAAACAACAGAGAACTATATTGAATTTAGACGTAAAAGTCGTGAAAAGTTAGTGGAAAGGATAAAAGGGAAAACGATTCTCATTCAGAATAGCCAGGAAAAAGTAATTCAATTACTATCCAATCCTTTTAATAACGTTTTATTTCCTATTAATAAGTTCATTGATCCATTAAGTAAAGTGTCAACTAAAACCGATGAAATTTAGTTCGTTTGTAAACTAGATAGTTGTTTCATTTTTAATAGTAAAGAAAGGCTGGCAAAAAGTATGACAAATAACAGACCGTCCGATCCGTTTGATACATTAACTAAAATTACTGGTCAATTGGAAAAACAGATAAATGATCTTGTATATCAGATTACGGATAATAAGGAAATTGTCCGTCTACTAGGAAGGGGTTCTCTTACACATTCTCTTTTACAGGAGCGTTTTAGTAAGAACCAAGAATTGTTAGCTTCGCAATTAAACATACCAACAAAATCCGACCTGGCAAATGTGGCAAAAATTGCTATTCAAACGGAAGAAAAACTTGATGGTTTAGAAGAACAGCTATGGAAAGTAACCGACTCTATTGATAAAACGAATCAAGAGATTGTGAGTAGTGTAGAAGCATCAAGAGAAGTTCTGAAACTGATAAATCATTTAAAATCTGAATTTTCCAAATTTGAGGAAGAAAAAGCAGAATTAAGCGAATATAAAAAGCAGTATATTGAACTCAAAGAAGAAATGAGTTCGATGAAAGAATTATTGAAGTCTATCATTTCTTCAGAGGTTAACTATTTTCCTGAAATGAAGAAGCAAAAATCCAAACAACTTGAACCAGCTGCAGCTGGTAATAAAAAATAAGCTGAACTGGAGAAATGTATATGGCAATATTAACCCAACTAATTGAAAATATACCATCACTAGATATCACAAAAGAACAGAAACGATTGAATCGATTTGTAAATATACTGAATGATCCGAAACCAAAAGTTAACCATACACCTAGAAATGTAGTTTGGAAGAAAAATAAAGCAACATTATGGCATTATCCTGCTGTAGAAAAAAAACACAAAACACCAATATTTATTGTTTATTCTTTAGTAAATAAGCCATACATCTTTGATCTGGCTCCAGGTATAAGCGCGATTGAACAATTTGTTAATCGTGGCTATGATGTATACCTGCTGGATTGGGGAGTACTGGGATTTGAAGATAAAGGGATAACGCTCGCTGATTATATTGTGGATTATATACAAAAAGGAGTAAAAAGGGCTCTTCGTCATTCCAATGCAGATGAGATTACTATTTGGGGAGCTTGCTTGGGTGGTGTAATGGCTTCCATCTATGCATCCTTTTCAGAGGAACCGATTAAAAATCTAATTCTTTCAACGCCGCCCTTTGACTTTAGAGTCATTACACAAGTTCTACCAGATAAACTGGCTGAAGCTATCCTAAATAATGAAATAGGTGTGGATCGTTTTGTTGATGTAAATGGACTGATTCCGGCAAGGTACATGCACTATCTTGGCCGATTCATTTCAACACCTGTTCACTTTAGTTCATATGCTGTGCTCCTTAATCATTGTCATAACGATAAATTTATGGATAAATGGGCGAGAATGGATATGTGGACGAAGGATCATGTTCCATTGTCAGGCGAAGTTCTCCGGCAAATATGCAATGAGTTGATCATTGAAAATAAGCTTATCAAAGGTGAGTTAATCGTCCGAGGAAAAAGAATTGATCTTAGCAACATTCGAGCCAACTTACTTGTAATGACTGCAGCAAATGACACTGTGGTCCCTGAAGCTGCAAGTCTGCCAATCATGGATTTGGTTTCTAGCAAAGACAAGACCCTTGAAAAGTTTGTAACAGGACATATTGGAATGTTTCTATCAGCCAAATGTCCAGACTATATGGATAAGTGGCTGATCGAGCGCGCTTAAAGTTTCATATCTCATTATAAAGAAAGCCTCTATTTGGGGCTTTCTTTATAAAGTAATTTTCAGATTACTGACTACCTGTAATATATATGTAAAATACATATATAGAAATTTTTATAAGTTTATCTTGAACTCTACATACCACCCTTTCATAGGGAGGATTAAATAGAGAAATTTTTAAAGTAAATGAGGAGGAAAGAATTATGGCCCAAAAGATAACTGATCAAAAAGAAGAAGTAGTAAAAAAGGATGTTAAAAAAGCAGTGGTTCCAAAGGCAGAGACTGCAAAGGTGGAGGTTCCAGAAGTAGAGGAGCAAAATGAATCTAGCTATATGACAGATTCATTTATTGAGACATTCTGGGATCAATTTGAAGGCGCATTATCTCGTACACGAGGACTAAGAGAACGCCGCCAGGAACTTTACCAAAACGCAATAAAAGAAACTACAAAGTTTAATCGAGCTTACCGCAATACTTTAAAGGGTTTTGTACAAGCAACAAATTTAAATGGCGATATTCGTAAAGGGTTATTTCAAAACAACATTATTAAAACAAAAGACGCATCACAAGAAATGGCTGAAACCTTAACAGGTAAGGTAAGTGAGACAGCAAGTAAATTAAAGGAGTTTTATTTATCTCCAATTAACACAGTCTTTGATTTAATGGAAAGAACAGAAAATATCCTTGAACAAAATAGCGAGGCATTCTTAAATTATACAAATGAAGCACGAAATTCTTGGGGAGCTGTCACAGATAATTATATTAAACATGCAAGAAATACCCACCTCAATATTGCTCATCGAGTGGAAGATAGCGTGCGTGTACTAGTTAAAACAGGTAAATAATCTACACATCTTTTGAGACACAAATCTAATCGGGTGAGCTTTTCTATATTATTAATTATTCTTTATGCTTCATTCTTTTTTAAAATGGAGGGATTTGTATGAATAAACAAGAAAAAACTTTACTATACAAAACATCTAGCATTTTAGGAAAAGATACAAGTTTAATGACATTAAACGATATTATAGAAGAACTTGTTCATGTAATAGAATCAAAAACAAAAGAGAACAAATTCCCAGATTAAGAATTGAAACGAAACAGATTCGAATGAAATCCCCATCAATACATATTTGGATGGGGACTTTTGTTTTTGGGTTATGAATTTTTTGATTTATAATGGTGACCGTGAACGAACTTCGCAAAGAATTGGGTGATGATCAATTCTATTCATCGATGAAAGCTGTTAATAATTAACTATTTATTAATCATAGTTAATTATTATGTATTTTACATTAGCGATATAGCAAGCTAAAATATAGTTAATTACTATTATTTTAAATTATTTGAATTTTAATGGTTTTATTTGGATAACCACATGACAAGTGTGCTGATGCTAAAATCATAGTCACCTAGAATATCAATAGGCTTTCGAAGACAACTTAGGACAAACAATTGAATATTTATTGTTGCTTAAATTGTATAGGAGAGGGGAATTGAAATGTGTACAGGTGAAATGATGCTAGGTGGTTTGATTAAAAATTATCTAAATATGTTTAAAATGGTAAAAGTTGATTACCGTGAACTATCTGACGAGGAACAATGGGTATTAATTACAAAGTCTTTCAAGATATGATATAAAGCTTTAATTTAGGATATACATTGAGTACAGAAGTAAATTCAAGAATTATTCGAAGCAAAAGGAAGCCTTAGCCATAAATCCTAAATGGCTAAGGCTATTTCATTTGCTATGTGATCGTATCTAGAAATGCGAATACACGGAGATTTTTTCCCTTATGCTAAGATTGAAGGGATCAAGCCTAAATTTAATCGACAATTAATAATAGGTAACTATAAGTTATTTTCATAATTTATCAGTAAGAGTTATAATGATATGAAAATTATTATATTAAAATAAAATAAGCGTAAAGTGAGGAGAAACCATGTTTGTCGCTGACTTGAAAAAAAGACTTGAACGGAGTAATGGCTTAGAAGCTTCAATGGGATTTGATATCATTCAATTAGATGATGGCGGGATCATTTTGGAACTGCCTGTATCCCCATCACATTTAAACATAAATGGCACGTTACATGGAGGAGTTTACGCCTCACTTCTTGATTGTGTAATAGGTGGGAATATTGGTAAACTAGCTGGTGATCCTTTGGTAACAGTTAATTTAAATATTAGTTATTTCGCAGCAGCGGTCGAAGGAGAAATCATTGTTGCAACTGCAAAAATACTTCATCAAGGATATAAGATTGCTTCGGGTGAAGGGGAAATCAGAAATAGTGAAGGTAAACTATTAGCTAAAGGTAGTGGAACATTTAAAATCTTAAGAAGTAAATGAAGAAGAGTGTACAATATCTGTATGATCACTGCTTTAGAGTCGGTCAAAGCAAGTTCAACTATAATAAAAATATAGAAACGTTTAGGCACTCCAATTTTGGGTGCTTAAACGTTTCTTTTTTCGACTTTATTAATTTTTGTCCTCAAATCATGTTCTAATCTTGTTAGGAAAACTTTTGATGGCTCGGTTAAGTGGTTGTCCCTCAAGCAAACCCAGCCTACATGAAACGACTCCCAGCAAGATACCTCTAAATCAATAAAAGCGAGGTTTGCAATTTGCATAATGAGGCTGTGCCTAAAGGATAAATCCATCGCAATTGTCGAGGCAAAACCTTCAGAAACCAATCTTACAATGGTCTCTGAATGATTCGTCCAAAACAATATATTCAATGAGCCATACGTCCGTTCAAATTCATCAATATACTTTTGTAATATTTCATCCTTATAAAGAACCAGCGGCAACTTGCGAAGTTCTTCTATCGTAATGGATTTTTCCAATGCGTATGTAGAGCGTTTGCTTACAACTAACAACAAATTACCCTCAAGTAAAACTCCCTTTAATAAATTCCGTTTTTGTATCTCTTTGCGTAATATCATGATAGCGACATCGATATGATTACTTTGGAGATCAGCTTCGATTTCCGACATTGATTTCTCAGTGATCAACAACTTGAGTTGAGGGTAGTCCTCTTTAATTTTCACGAGAGTATCTACAACTAAGCTTGTAAGTCCGGGTGAACTGGCTATTCTAAGTTCGCTGGTTTGTGGATTGGTATACTCCAGTGCTGCCTTTTTCAGGAGCTGAATTTGGCTTAATACAGAATTTGCCATTTCAATGATGTCTTGTCCTTCTGCTGTAGGAGATGCGCCCGAATGGCTGCGATGAAACAATTTTATCCCAAGTTCCGCTTCAAGACTGGAAATGGACTGGCTTATTGCAGGTATAGTGACATCTAATTGTTTAGCTGCTTTAGATAATGAGCCTGCTTTAGTAACTTCAACAATATATTGAATTTGATCCAAATTCATCTGATCCACCCTTTAAGTATTACTTAAACCCTTTTAAGTTAATTTAAAATTTACCTAAATCATAAAGCTTATTATAATGAAAAAAGAGTGAACATTCAACATAGTCTGACTGCTAGAGTTATGACATAAAAGGTGCAGCATTATTTTTAGCTTCAAAAGCTTCAGATTATGTCATCGGTCATGTTTTGCCAGTAGATGGCGGAGTCAAAGCAGTAGTTTTATAGAGTTGTAGTTAGTTTAGTTAAATATAAAAAATGAAGGCATGGTGAAGAAAAATGAGTAGAGAGAATAATACTAACAATTTAAGAGAAATAAAGAGTTTAGAAATTCTATGGAATCAATCCATTCAAAAATTGGATGTTTGGAATGACCGAGCTAAATATCAAGAAGAAGTACTTTTAACCTCTGTAGAAAATTTGGTTGAAGCTGTTAAACGCAATCAAGATAATGCGAAGGAACTTATTGAACAGTTTACAAAAGAACAGTTAGAATGTGAAACAAAGGCTCGAAATGAATTATTTTCATATTTTACAAGTCTTTCACAGTTATTCCTAAATCTTTCATATTTCGATATTAATCAAAATTTTGATTATTTTAAAAATAAAGTGTTGGAGTTATCTAAACAGCCAGTTGAAAAGCTTTCAAGACCTGAGTTTCTTGAAAATTTAATTAAATCAACACAGAAATATGTTGAAGTTAGACGTCGCAGTCGTGAAAGGTTAATTGAAAGGCTAAAAGAAAATGCGATGACCATTCACAATAGTCAACAAATATTAATAACTTTACTTTCAATGCCAATAAAAAACGTTTTATTTCCGTTAAGTAAGTATATAGTAAAACCAAGAAATGTAACTAATAAAATTTAATTTTCTTAAGATTTATTTTAATTATTAATTATCTAAAAATACTATAGTACAAGAGTCTCCAGTATAAACAGGAGACTCTTAGATTATGGTTTTTAATATCATTTCTTTACACCCTTTTTTATAAAAATCAAAAAAATTAATCACTTTTATTATTTGTTTGATTGACCTGTTATGACATATATGTGTAAAATACATATATAGTAATTTGTTATCCCTTTCTAATTTACAGTACTCTACATACCTCGTTTCATTAAGAGGATATAATAGAGAAATTTAAAAAAGGAATAGAGGAGGAACGAAGATGGTGCAAAAAGTAATTGATCAAAAAGATGAGGTCCAAAAAAAAGAAAGAAAAAAAGTGGGGGTTTCAAAAGTAGAGAAACCAAAGGTTGAGGAAACAAAGGTTGAAGTCGAGGAAGTAGAGCTAGGAAAAGAAACTAGCTATGTTAGTGATCCAATTATTAATACCGTTTGGGATCAATTTGAAAATGCAGTTTCTCGTACAAGAGAACTTAGAGAACAACGTCAAGAACTTTACTTAAAGGCTATAAAAGAAACAACAAAGTTTAATGGAGTATACCGTAAAACAGTTAAGGGTCTTTTTGAGCAATCTACAAAATTAAGTGGTGGATTGCGTAAAGGTTTATTCCAAAGCAACATTATCAAAACAAATGAATCTGCTAAAGAAGTTGCTGAATCTTATAAAAGTCATGTAAGTGAAGCAGCAAGTAAAGTTGAAGAGCTTTACTTAACTCCCATGTACTCAATCTTTGATTTAATGGAAAGAACGGAGAATGTTATTGATCAAAATAGCCAGTCTTTCTTTGAAAATATTAATGAAGTACGTCATGCTTGGGATGAAGTAACAGACAACTATTTAAAGCAAGTAAGAAAAACACATCAAAAAATTGCTCATCAATTGGAAGATAGCGTACGTGTACTTGTTGTTCCAGGTAAATAGATATTTTGAAAAATAAACAGGGAACTATAATGGCTGATGACATTTTACAACAGAGAATTCCCTCTTCATATTTAATTTGATAGAAGGTATTTGAGTAAAATGGAGTGAGACTAGAATGCATAACCTTAACACTGAGCAATTGCTAGAAGCATTGTATTCATCTATTAAGTTAAATCTATGCCATGAATTCATTCTCTTATTGGTGGATGAGTTATTAACACGAATGATTAATGAAGAATCACCATAAATGATAATAAAAATTTATAAAATTAGTGAATTAAATTTAAATAATCTCGAGGCTATTACCAGATTAGGGTAATAGCCTTTTCTGACCTTCGTCATCATTTCCAATACTCTTGAACATAATTCAAAAATGTTTCTGCAGGTGGTGTAAGTGGTTTGTCATTTGCATGGATATAACATATTGGTTTTATTAAAAGGTCGCTATCTCTCAAAGGAATAATAATAATTTCTCCGTTTAGAACGTCTTCATCATTTTTAAAGATTTCTTCAAAAGCTACCCCGATTCCCATACCTTCAATGATCGCTTTACGAATAATTTCGACATTGTTACTGCTAATGACCACGCGATTTTTGGGAAAATAGGAATTCAGCAAGAACTTCATTAGTTCTCCTTTGTAGGTTGCCAAACATTCATTTTTTAAGTCGTCTGGAGTTACATATTCATTGAAGGCAAATGGAGAATTTTTTCCAACCAAAATGCAGGGACTTCCTATAGCCATTTCTTTATACAACAAGTCAATTTCATCCTTTAATTCTTTTTGATTTGAAGCGATTATACCAATATCACATTTACCAGATTTCACATCTTTTATTATTTTTCGTAAATCATCTTCTTGGATTTCCACAATAATTTCTGGAAAATCGCCTTGAAGTTTTAATAAAGAGTTAAAGGCGGAATAAGTCAATCCAGGCAGACATGAAATTTTTATTTCTGTTTTAGCCAATGCTTCTTGTAATTTCGCCTCTTCCCTTAGCTCATGAATTTTGGATAGGACTTCG
Source organism: Neobacillus niacini (assembly GCF_046591715.1). GTDB lineage: Bacteria > Bacillota > Bacilli > Bacillales > Cytobacillaceae > Neobacillus > Neobacillus niacini_L. The sequence goes on from NZ_JAWVNQ010000001.1 coordinate 778,091, forward strand.
TAAGCTTTTTTGATAACGGCTTTTCCTTGTTGTGTCGGAACCATTCCTGTTTTTGAGCGTTTAAATATTTGAATACCGAGTTCTTTTTCTAAGTTTGAGATGGATTTACTGATTGCCGGGGGTGAAACGTGAAGTTTTTCAGCAGCTGTTGTGATAGATCCTTGTTTTCCAATTTCTGCTATGTACTGCAGTTGCTCAAAATGCATAGAATCTCCTCCAAAGTTTAACTGGTATTTAACGATAGGTAACTATCATGTATTTTACACTATTATTGTAAAAAGTTAAAATAGAATAAATATTGAGAATTTTTTAACAATAAAGACATGAATAGGAACGAGCAATGAAAAAGATGAGGTGTGACCAATGGTAAAAATGCTCGAAATAAGAGAAATGGTAAGATTAGTAAATCTATCATCACTTGAAAAACTGGAAGTGAAAAATGGAAATCAAAGAGTTTTGATAGTAAAGGGAGAAAAAGCTCCAGTTCTTCCAGTACAAGAAACTTCTTCTCCAATGGTTCATCAACTAGAAAATCAACGTATTGATCACGTTGAATCAGAAGTATCTCAGAAGACTCATATACTCCAATCAAGGAATGTTGGAACCTTTCAAGCCATGGTAAGGCCAGGTGACAAGGTAGAAACTGGTACTTTACTAGGTTATTGTTCAGTAACAGCACTCAATTTGAAGATGGAAATTACGTCAGACTCAAATGGTATTATTTCGGATGTTCTTGTGAAAGAGGGGCAGCTAATCGATTATGGACAACCGCTCTTTAAAATTACTGTTAGAAAGGAACTTGTAAATGTTTAAAAAGATTCTTATCGCCAATCGGGGAGAAATAGCTGTGCGTGTGATTAGGGCGTGTAAAGAAATGGGGATCACAACCGTTGCTGTTTATTCTGAATCAGATTCTGAAGCACTGCATGTACAAATGGCAGATGAAGCCTATTGTATTGGCCCAACGCAATCTGCGGAAAGTTATTTAAATATGACCAACATCATCAGTATTGCTTTATTAACGAATGTGGATGCCATTCACCCAGGATATGGATTTTTAGCAGAAAACCCTGTTTTTGCTGAAATATGTGGTGATTGTGACATCTCCTTTATTGGTCCTGAACCAGAAGCGATTAGAAAAATGGGAGATAAAGCGGTTGCAAGGGATACCATGAAAAATGTTGGGGTACCGACCGTTCCTGGAACAGATGGTTTAATTACTGACCTTGATGAGGCTGTTACGATCGCTAAGGAAATCGGCTTCCCCGTCATTGTGAAGGCAACAGCCGGCGGTGGTGGAAAGGGGATGAGAGTAGCTGTAGATGAAGAGGATTTACGTAGTGCTATCCTTCAGGCACAGAATGAAGCTGAAAAGGCATTTGGAAATGCTGGTGTTTATCTTGAGAAATATGTTGAGGAACCTCGTCATGTAGAAATCCAAATTATCGGGGATATGCATGGAAACGTAGTGTATTTAGGTGAACGAGACTGTTCCATCCAACGTCGTCATCAAAAACTAGTGGAAGAAGCCCCCTCACCAGCTCTTAACCATGAAATTCGTGAACAGATGGGTTCCGCTGCAATTTCAGCTGCCAAAGCTGTTGATTATCACGGGGCAGGTACGGTTGAGTTTCTTTTAGATAAAAAGGGCCAATTTTATTTTATGGAAATGAATACACGAATTCAGGTAGAACATCCTGTTACTGAAATGATAACGGGTATTGACCTAATCAAGGAACAAATTTCAACAGCAGCCGGTTACCCGCTGTCCTTTAACCAAGATGATATAAAAATTAATGGCTGGGCAATTGAATGTCGTATAAATGCGGAAAACCCTGCAAAAAATTTTATGCCCTCAGCAGGTAAGGTTGATATGTACCTGCCTCCAGGGGGATATGGTGTAAGAGTGGATAGCGCTGTTTATCCTGGTTGTGAGATATCACCTTTTTATGATTCGATGGCAGCAAAAGTAATTGTTTGGGGAAAAGATCGAGACGAGGCCATCGAGCGAATGAAAAGGGCACTTGATGAGTTTATTATTAGTGGAATCAAAACTACCATTCCTTTTCATCAAAAACTACTAGAACATGAGAGTTTTGTGAAAGGAGAGTTTAATACCAAATTTCTTGAAACCAATCCATTGTTGTTAGAAATATAATTCCTGCAGGTAACCATTTAAAGGGGAGAGAGAGAAATGTTTAAAATTCATGAAATTAGAGAAATGATCAAAATAATTGATGAATCAACTGTAGAGTGCTTAGAAATAGAAGATGGGGATTCTAAAATATTTCTTAGAAGGAATCTAATGATAAATCCCGCTGTTATTCAAGAAAATAATACTACTAAGCTTGCAATTTCGCCTGTTTCTGAAACTCCAGCACATGCAGCAGTGATAACCAATAAAGAGATTTCTGAGGCACCTTTGGAAGCTGCTGCAACGAAGGAAGTTATAGATAAGGTACATACTAGATCTGAAAATATAGGAAATGAAAATCTATTAAAAATTGTCTCCCCAATGGTAGGAACTTTTTACAAGGCACCCGCTGCCGATTGTGCCCCATTTGTGAAAGTCGGAGATAAGGTTGAGAAATCAACGGTTGTATGTATCCTTGAGGCCATGAAATTGTTCAACGAAATTGAAGCGGAAATAGATGGAGAAATTGTAGAAGTGTTAGTTGAAAATGGTCAATTGGTTGAATACGGCCAAACACTTTTTTTAGTGAAACAGACTTCTTAATAAAAGGAGATTCTATGGAATACTAAATTTAATTTTTATAAAGAAAGGTAGAAAATCAATGTCTACAGTATATGAGAAGATTCATGATCTATGGGATCGAAAAAGTAAGATTTCGCTTGGCGGTGGTGACGAGCGAATCGATACCCAGCATAATCGCGGAAAACTGACAGCAAGAGAACGAATTGATATATTACTTGACGATGAAACCTTTGTGGAGCTAAATCCATTCATTCAGCACCGTGCTGCCAATTTCGGAATGGATCAAGTAGAGGCACCAGGTGAAGGAGTAGTGACAGGCTACGGGAAAATACATGGCCGGCTTGTCTACGTTTTTGCCCAGGATTTTACTGTTTTTGGCGGTGCATTAGGAGAGATGCATGCCACAAAAATTTGCAAAATTATGGATTTAGCAGCAAAAAATGGGGCACCCATTATTGGATTAAATGATTCTGGCGGTGCCAGGATTCAAGAAGGAGTCGTTTCTTTAGATGGATACGGTCAAATTTTCTATAGAAATGCGATTTATTCAGGGGTAATCCCACAAATATCTGTGATTATGGGTCCATGTGCAGGTGGTGCGGTCTATTCTCCTGCTATCACGGATTTTGTATTTATGGTCGAAAAAACGAGTCAAATGTTTATTACAGGTCCTAAGGTCATAGAAACGGTAACGGGTGAGAAAATATCTGCAGAAAGTTTGGGCGGTGCAAAGGTTCATTCCTCAATTAGTGGATGTGCGCATTTTACGGAAGAGACCGAACCAGAGGTATTAGAGGAGGTAAGAAGGTTAATTTCTTTTCTGCCTCAAAATAATAGGGAAGTACCTCAGCATTTTGAAGTCAGGGAAGACGATGATTGGCGGGAAGAGTTACTTCACCTGGTACCTCAAAATGGAACAAAGGTATACGACATTCGCAAAGTAGTTGAACAAGTATTAGACCAAGGGGATTTCATGGAAGTTCAAAAAAACTATGCGAAAAATATTGTAGTTGGTTTTGGACGCATTGATGGAAATAGTGTAGGAGTCATTGCCAATCAACCTAAAGTTATGGCGGGTGGACTCGATATTAATTCCTCGGATAAGACTTCAAGATTCATTCGATTCTGTGATTCATTTAATATTCCAATTGTCACTTTTGAAGATGTGACAGGTTTTTTTCCTGGTGTGAATCAGGAGCACGGTGGAATCATCCGTCACGGAGCAAAAATTCTCTATGCCTATTCAGAAGCAACAGTGCCAAAAATAACAGTTATCCTAAGAAAAGCATTTGGAGGAGCCTATGTGGCTATGAATTCAAAAGCGATTGGCGCTGACATTGTCTATGCCTGGCCCAACGCTGAAATTGCCGTAATGGGTCCAGAAGGTGCAGCAAATATTATCTTTGCCAAAGAAATTAACCAAAGTAGTAAACCAGAAGCAATTCGTGCTGAAAAAATTGAGGAATATCGAAACATGTTTGCAAATCCATATGTTGCGGCTTCACATGGCATGGTAGATGATGTCATTGATCCCCGAGATACACGAAAAGTCCTGAAACAATCTTTAGAGATGCTTAGGACAAAAAAAGAATCAAGGCCAGAGAAAAAGCATGGGAATATTCCTTTGTAATTTAAAAAATCAATAAAATTATTCCTTATAGGCATTCCTATTCGTTGGGAATGTCTTTAAATTAATAGGTTTGTAAACGCATACAAAAGGGAGCTATTAGGGGGATGAAATCAATATGATGCTAAAAAAAATGGTTGATGAATATGAAGCAATTAAAGGGAAAATGAATGAAGCAAAAAAACAATTTGGCAGTCACCATTACCTCGTAGAAGAATACAGGAATCAATTAAATGATTTATGTAATAGATATTTCGGACCCACTGAAATTGACTGGAGATCAAAAAAAGAAAAAAAGAGTTAGGTGGTGGAAAGATATCTTACTAAGGCATAATAATCCATGAAAAATGGCGGGGAAATCCATTGTGATTGATGGAAGGGTGCGTTATCCTTAGCATATTCCTTTATGAAGGAGGGGTATGGTGAGGAATAAACCAATCTTTAAAGAGCATTTTGCTCTACATAAATGGAGTTATTTGCTGGGCACCATTCTTTTAACAATCTCCCTTGTTCTTCAATTATTTGTTCCTGTTTTATTAAAAAAGTTCACTGATGGGCTTCAAAATAAATCCATTCATACTCCTGATTTATGGGAACTGTCTCTTTGGTTTGTAATGGTCGGACTCGGTGCATTTCTTTTTCGATCAAGCGGACGAATTTATATATTCAAAATGTCAAGAATCCTAGAGCGGGACTTACGAAATTCCTTGTTTTCTCATTGGGAAAGGCTGCAGGCTGAATATTATCAAAATCAACGGATAGGGAATTTGATGGCTCACGCCGTAAACGATGTCAATATCATGAGACAGATTGTTATGCAGGGATATTTTCAGCTGGTCGAAGCAGCTGTTCTTATTTCAATTGCTGTATTCATGATGGCGAGTACCATTCATCTCTATTTAACGTTATTGGTTCTTATACCTTTACCGGGGTTAACGTATCTTGCCTATCGTTTCCGTTCGAAGATTCAAATACACTCCTTAAAAGTACAAGAAGCCATTGGGACCTTGACCAGCACTGTTCAAGAATTTTGTTCGGGTATTGGTGTGATCAAAACCTATAATCAAGAGCAAGAACAAAGGAAGAAATTTAGCAGCGATAACCAGGCAAATGTTGAAGTGAATAAACAGCTAATTGAATCAAATTCACTGTTCACCTCATTAAGTCAAGGAATTGTCGGTTTGAGTTATTTAATCTCCATCGTATTTGGGTCCATTCTTGTGATAAGAAGCTCCATTTCTCTTGGAGATTTTGTTGCTTTTAACACTTACTTATCATTATTAATTGCCCCGATTGAAAATATAGGAAAGGTTATTAATCTTTTGCAGCAGGGGAAAGCCGCAGATAATCGAATCCGTCAAGTTTTAACTACAGAGCCAACGATAAAGGATGAAGAAGGAATTACACCGATAAATTCTATTCAAGGTGATATTATCATCAGAAATTTATCCTTCAAGTACCAGAATAGTAAAGAGAGAGTTTTAAAGAATATTACGATTACGATTCCAAAAGGTACTAGTTTAGCCGTTGTCGGGAAGGTGGGCAGCGGAAAATCAACCCTAGTTAATTTGCTCTTACGTTTATACAATCCTCCCAAAAATTCCATTTATATCGATAAGCACGATATTCGAGATATTCCATTAAAGACACTGCGAGCTTCGGTTTCCTATGTCCCACAAGATAATTTTTTATTTTCTTCCTCAATCAAAGAGAATATTGCCTTTGACCCAAATCCTTATCAAGATAACCAAGTATTTCATGCAGCGAGGCAAGCACATGTCTATGAAGATATAATGGATCTTCCTGAGAAATTTGAGACTGCATTAGGAGAGAAAGGGCTTTCTTTATCAGGTGGACAAAGACAGCGTGTCAGTATCGCCAGAGCATTGATCAAACCTTCACCTATTATCATATTTGATGACAGCCTATCAGCGGTGGATTCTAAAACCGAAACAAATATATTAAGTACTCTGAGAACACAAATGAAAAGTCGAACTTCCATCATTATCAGCCATCGAATTTCTACTATACAAGAAGCAGACCAAATCATTGTATTAGATAAAGGCGAAATTGTTGAAAGGGGAACACATCAATCCCTTCTAAGGCAGAATGGAATCTATAAAAATATGTTTGCACAGCAAAATACAGATGTTACGAGTCCGCCAATTAACGGAAGAAGATTCCTCGTTAAGAAAAGGAGGGGATAATGATTAGAAAGTTAAATAAGGGAAAACAAACCCCGAAAAGTGACCGTCAATTATTAAAGAGTATGCTGATATTTGCAAAGCCTTATCGAAAACTCCTTTTATTTTCGCTTCTTTTGACAGGCTTTATTGTAATCGCCAGTTTAGCTCAGCCATACATCATTAAAGTGGCAATCGACTCTTACATTAAAATGAACGATTATCAAGGAATGTTGTACTTAGGCATCATCTATTTCCTATTAATCATGGTCTCTTCTTTTTGTACTTATTACCAAAATAATGCCCTTCAATTTACAGGACAGTATGTAATATATGATTTCAGGCAAGCCCTATTTAAACACTTTTCCCTCATGCAGATGGATTTCTTTAGGCAAAACCCGATTGGAAGGTTAGTAACGAGGGTTACCCATGATGTTGAATCGCTAAATCAACTCTACTCTCAGGTAATTGTTAACTTAGTAAAAGAAATATTAATTCTTATAGGAATCATATGCTTAATGTTATATATGAGCGTGAAACTTACCATGATTTGTTTTCTAGTCATACCAGTCATTGCAATCGTTACCTTTTATTTTAAAAGGGTATTACGTGAAACACAGAGGAAATTAAGGAGTATTCTTTCTAATCTTCTATCCTATCTAGCTGAAAATCTCTCGGGGATGAGTGTGATACAACTATTTGCCCGGGAGGGAAAACAGCTGGAACTCTTTAATGAATTAAATGAGGAGCATTATAAGGCCGGTATGCGCCAAACAGTAATCAATTCAATTTTTAATCCTTCTATCGGATTTTTTGGCAATGTTTCGCTTGCGCTTTTAGTCTGGTATGGGGGAAGAAGTGTTGTTGATGAAACCGTCACTTTTGGCACCGTGTATGCGTTTACTCATTACGTAAGGCAGTTTTTTGAACCGCTTAGAGGATTAGCAGACCGATTTAATCAAATACAAGCCGCTCTTGCATCAGCCGAACGGATATTTGAAACCTTAGAAACAAAACCAACAATAGTAAGCCCTCTGCACCCTAAGAAACTCCCAGAAAAGGTTAAGGGAGACCTGGAATTTCATCACGTTTGGTTTGCTTACAAAAATGAAGAATGGGTATTAAAGGATATTCATTTTAGGATTAATCAAGGAGAAACAGTAGGTGTTGTCGGTGCGACAGGTGCCGGCAAAAGTTCAATCATTCAACTCATAAACCGTTTTTATGATAACCAAAAGGGGAACATCAGGCTTGATGGGATAGATATTAAAGATGTGCACTTAAACGATCTAAGAAAGCACATTGGAATCATTCAACAAGATGCTTTTGTCTTTTCAGGGACGGTCTATGACAATATTCGCTTAAATCATCACTCTGTAAGTGATGAAGAAATCATAAAAGCTGCAAAGGCTTTAAAGATTGATACATTCTTTAGAATGCTGCCACAAGGATATGACACTTTGCTCGGTGAAGAAGGAACTGTATTATCTGCAGGACAAAAGCAGCTGCTATCCTTTTTAAGAGCTATGATTGCTGACAATGATGTACTCATACTTGATGAGGCGACAGCAAATATCGATACAGAAACAGAACAAGCAGTTCAAACAACCTTAAGAGAAATGTCCAAGGATCGAACAACCATTATCATTGCACACAGGCTGTCCACTATCCAGCATGCAGACAAAATAATCGTCTTAAATAAAGGCAGAATTGTAGAAATGGGCGATCATCATCAGCTGCTGCACAACCAATCATTGTACTATCAATTATGCCATAGTCAGCGTAAAGGGAAGCATGTTAAAGTTAAAGTATAAGGTGGACATGTAAAAGGGATGGTCTCTGAATCAGAACCATCCTTTTCTAGTGGTCTAATAATTTTTGTTCATCAGTGAATTGGGTAGGAGAGACTCCAACAAGCTTTTTGAAAATTCGGCTAAAATAGAGTTCATCCTCATAACCGACATTTTGGCTTACTTCTTTGACCTTTATATCAGAATGTGCAAGAAGCTCCTTTGCCCGGTCAATCCGTAAATGGGTTAAATACTCAATAGGACTGTAGCCGGTATTTTTTTTGAAAAGTCTGGAGTAGTGGCTTTTACTTAAGCCTGCCAGCTTTGCTAAGTCTGTTAAGGTTATATTTTTATGATAGTGATGACCGATATACTCTATCGTTTCCTCAATCACCTGTCTTGTGTCCTTAGAAATCGATTGTGCATGAAAGTCCTGTATTAAGGTTAGTAAGAGTTCTTGAAATAAGAGCTTTTGCCTAATCGCAAAGGTTGAACCTCTGCGTTTAGACAAGGAATGGACTTCATCGAAAATGAGCGCAACTCCAGAGCTATTTTTAATACTATATACTCCACGTAATGGAAAAGATATTTCATGAGGAAGTTTGAAGTACCATTGCTCTTTTTTCTCAAAGGCGCCTGCATGGGTGAACCGTATAAAATAAAACTCTAGAGGATTTGAAGAAGAGCTTTTGTCATATGTCATCCCAGGTGTAAATACGATCAGTTTTCCAGGTGAAAGGTCATATTTTTCCCCATTTATCATTACCTCGCCATTTCCCTTCGTAATAAACCATAGGGAATGATAAAGGGGCTTTTTCCCTTTTTTACTCCAATTAGGAGGAAGAGTCTTGAAACCTGCTAACAGTATTGAAAATGTTAACTCATTTAGTTTAGAAGTTAGACTTCCAAGGTCCATACAGCTTCATCCTTTTCTGATAGTTTGCTAATAGTATTTATACGCAAAAACTATAAGACTAATGATAAACGAACCTGGAAATAATATTATGGAGCCTGATTACTTCTTTCTAGAATCACAAAATAGTAAAGCAGGCTATTTTTATTGCATGTATCATTTTTCAACCAAATGAGCTTTAGAGAGCAGCGGCCTGTTGTTGTTCCAAATCACAGTGACTGGAAGCTCGAAAAATTGGGAGAGACATTCACTTGTAATCAACTCATTTGTGTCACCAGAGGCAAAAACTTGTCCCTCTTTCAGTAGTAATGTTTTATTGAAGACCGGCAGGATTTCTTCCACATGATGGGTGACATAAATCAACGTGGGTGCATTTGGGCTTTTCACAATTTCTTCAATAGAATCTAACAATTTTTCTCGTGCAATAAAATCTAATCCATATGTAGGCTCATCGAGAATTAGTAATGGGGGATCTGTCATTAATGCACGGGCAATCAGCACGCGTTGTTTTTCTCCTTGGGAGAGTGTTTCGTAATTTCTATTAGCATAATCGATGCATCCTAGGTTGTGGAGTAACGTTTTTGCCTTATTTCTTATCTCATCCGTGGGTGTCTCGTAAAGACCTATGGAAGCAAATGCACCGCTTAAAACAACTTCGTATGCACTATCACCCTGGTGGAATTTTTGCTGAAGTGATGAGGAAACAAACCCAATTTGTTTCCGCAGGCGTTCAGCAAGATACGTTTTTCCAAATTCCATACCCAAAACATTCACATTGCCCTTTGTCGGGAAGGTGTATGCATTCAATAAGTTTAAAAGAGAGGTTTTCCCAGCTCCATTCAATCCAAATAATATCCAGTTTTCTCCTTTTTTAATCTTCCAATTCATATCCCGCAAAATCCACTTTTCTCCCCGTCTCAAAAATAGATTTTCTATTTGAAGAACCAATTTTTATTCCCCCTATATTATAATCAGGTTGTGATCATTCCTTATCTTAATGATAACATAATTCACCAATTCGCTTATTAGCTTGACTCTCTGGCATAATAGGGATGGTATATTAAATGCACTTTTAAAATCTTAAGAAAATCTTCATTTTTCTCCTACTTTAAACTTAAGAAATATTGATTATACTAGATTCATTCATAACACATGAACTGTGATATTCGAGAGGAGGGGCAGCTTCTAATGAATCAATATAATGTATTGGTTGTAGATGATGATAAAGAAATCCGTGATGGAATCGAAATCTATTTAAAAAATGAAGGTCTTATCGTATTTAAAGCACAGGATGGCATTGAAGCAATTGAAATTTTAAATGAACAAGATGTGCATTTAATTCTACTGGATATTATGATGCCGCGCATGGATGGAATTTCTGCGACATTTAAAATACGTGAACAAAAGAATATTCCGATCATTATATTAAGTGCAAAAAGTGAAGATACCGATAAGATATTAGGCTTGCAGGTTGGTGCAGATGATTACGTGACAAAACCTTTTAATCCTTTGGAACTTATTGCAAGGGTAAAATCCCAGCTTAGAAGGTACGTGACTTTAGGTCAGTTTGATAAGAAATATAAGAACATTGATTTAAATGGTCTTACGATTGATCAGGAAGCAAAGGAAGTAGCTGTAAATGGAGAGCGGGTGAAATTAACGCCGATTGAATATAAAATTGTAGAATTGCTAATGATCAATGCTGGCCGTGTGTTCTCAATATCCGAAATATACGAAAGGGTATGGAAAGAACCTTGCTACAATGCGGAAAACACAGTTGCAGTGCATATTCGTAAAATTCGGGAAAAGATTGAAATTGACCCGAAAAACCCGAGGTTTTTGAAGGTGGTGTGGGGTATTGGATACAAAATGGAAAAATAGAATGAAAATTATTGGATGGCTTGTATTGTTTGCGTTTGGAGTCAGTGGTGTTATATCCGCATTAATAAATGACAATGACTATTATCAGCGAAGTTACTTTAAAACAACACAATTCCAGTATGAACTAGATCAATTAACTCAATATATCTTTGCATTTGAAATTACCTATCAAACAAAAGAAGATTGGAAAGAGGCTATTACAGTATCAAAGGATGAAATAGAGCATTATAGGGACCAATACGGTAATTTAACTGAACAAATTAGTGACATAGAAATGCAGTATCAACCTAGGATAAATGAAGCAAAAGCAAATAAAAACAATAAGATTGCAGATATCTATATCAAGGAACGCGATCAAAAAATAGAGGAAATCACAAAGAACTTTGAAAGTGATGAAAATGTCAAAAAGAGTATCATAAAAGAAAAAGAAGAAAATATAGATAAGTATTTTAAAGAACTAGAAAGTTATCGGCAGGAATATGAGAATTACCAAGAAGTATTTGTTTATTATTTAAAGAATAAAGAAACAGGTCATATATACACCAATCTAAAAACAGATAATAAAAAATCAGCTGACCTATATATAAATGAAGAAAATACGTATTTTCTTCAGAGTTTTCCTGCCAAAGAAAATGGTTATCTTCTATTTGATGCAGGACCATTATTTATCGGATTTGAGGACTTGACCGATACAGACTCCATCGACTACAACGATCGGTATGAAGGGAAAATAGGAGTTTCCAAAGATGCTCCTGTAACCAACATGATCATGCAGAATTATCATAATTATGATACTCAAAAAATAGTCTATTGGATTTATACAATTGCCGGGGTACTTGCACTAGCAGCAAGTGGAATAATAGGAAGGAGAATATCAGTTCTCCAAAATATTGCACCAAGTAAATGGCAGAGTAAATATAACGCTATTCCTTTTGATGTTGCATTAATTTTACAAGGGATATCTGTCATTGCTTCTGTGGCATTAATAGATAGCACATCTAATATCTACTATAATATTGATGCAGATGATATTATCATTACTCTTGTATTTTTAACGATAATGATTGGAGTAACAATGATCCTAGCCATCTACCTCTATAACAGACTTAAAACGATTCGTGATGACAAGGGAGTTTGGCAAAAGACGATAATCGGGCGTGTGTTAAAAATGACAAGAAATGTCTTCGCGGGCATCGTGAACATATTTCGAAATGCTTTCCTTAATCGAAGAGTGGGAACACAGGTTTTCCTATTATTGACGCTTGTTTTTTCTTTTGGAGTCTTAACTGCACTAATTTTTATGGATGAAGACTTCTTAGCGCTTTTTATTCCCTCAATATTGTTTATAGGGCTGCCGCTTATTATCCTAATTATTAAAAGAACAGGTTACTTCAATCATATCCTTTCGAATGCCTCGGCATTGGCTAGGGGTGAGTTTAAACCTGATCTCAATATCATTGGCAGATCTGTATTTGCCCAGCTTGCTGAAGATATTAATCAAATGAAACATGGTGTGAAAACATCTCAAAATGCTCAAGCGAAAAGCGAAAGGCTAAAAACTGAATTAATTACAAATGTCAGTCATGACCTGCGCACACCTTTAACCTCCATTATTACGTATTCGGACCTCCTAAAAAATCCTGAGTTAACAGAGGAAGAGAGAAATACGTATATTGAAATCATTGATCGCAAGTCTAAGCGGCTAAAGGTGTTAATAGATGATCTTTTTGAAGCCTCCAAGATGGCTAGTGGTGCGGTTGAACTAACGAAAGCCAAAGTGGACATTGTTCAATTATTGCAGCAATCACTAGCTGAGTATAACGAAACAGCGGAGGAATCAAAAATCCAATTTCGGGTGTCAAATCCAGAGCACCCTGTATATGCCTTGGTGGATGGACAAAAGCTTTGGAGGGTTTTTGATAATATCATCGGAAACGTTGTCAAATATTCTTTGGATCACACAAGAGCCTATATTGATATTAAAGAGGAAAATCATCAAGTTAGGATTACTTTTAAGAATATCTCGAAATATGAGTTAAGTGAGAATATTGATGAATTATTTGAGAGGTTCAAACGTGGGGATGAATCACGTCATACCGATGGTTCAGGTTTAGGTCTCGCGATTGCAAAGTCGATTATTGATCTACATGGAGGTACATTAGATATTGATGTGGATGCTGACCTTTTTAAAGTTACAGTGATTCTAGATCTTTTAGATAATTGATACGAAAACACAAAGAGACCTCCCATAGGTCTCTTTTGTTTTTACTTCTTACTTAATTTTATCTCTTTAAGCTTCTGATATTGTTCATCGGGCCACCATGCACCGCAATCATCTGATACAACGCAGGCTGCACATTTCTTTAAGTCATAGACCACCATTCCGGTAATGGGCGGGGAATAAAGATGGAGGGTTACCATATCTGTATTATTTGAGGCTTTCATTTTATGGACAGCCTTTTTTGGTGCATAAAATAATTGACCTTTATGGTGATACTGATAAAACAACTCTTTGGGTAAGCTATTACCTTTCACTTCATAAACAGAATTTAGGGAAGTACCGGTTATCACTTGTATCCAGCCGTGTGAATGGCCATGGTCATGAGGGGCACACTCTAACTGAGACCAATTCATCACAAGCAGCTCGACTTCATCATTTTTATATAGAAGCTTTCGGTTGTAAGGCTTTCCTTCCGTTGGTTCTTGCAATTGTGCAAGATCTTCAAGTTTCATATCAATTTGTAACAAGGCATCCTTCAGGTCGGCTTTAGATGGGCTTATTAATGAATCTAAAACATTCTTAATTTTGGCTGTCAAAGTCATAAAGCGTCTCCTCCTATAGCCGTCATTTCTTTAAGAAGCGTAACAACATAGGTATGAACTGACCATTCACAATAATCACTCCTATAATAATTATGATTCCTCCTATAATACTTATGAATAAAACCTTTTCCTGCAGGAGTAAAACAGCAGCTATTAAAGTTGCAATAGGCTCCAAATATAAAAACATGGAAACTTTTGATGCTTCTAAAACTTCAAGCGCTTTTCCCCAATACCAATAGGCAATTCCTGATACGAAGACACCAAGGAACATTAAATGGGCCCATTCTGAATGGTCCAGTAAGCTAAGGCTCTCCCATCCTCTGTTTCGAATTAGAAATGGGGCAGTTAAAATTAAACCTGTTAAACACATATAAAATGTTACTACGAGTGGAGGATAAGGAATTTTTAGCCTTTTTAAAAGTACAGAATAAACTGCCCAATTTAATGTACTGAGGATCATCAGCAAAAAGCCGATATTCATGGCGATTTGAATGGTTTGTCCACTTCTTGCCGCGGTAATGATAAGAACACCAATTATCGCAAGTACCATCCCAGCAGCCTTTGTAAGGTTCATCCTTTCATGCAAAAATAGTATAGATAGGATGACCGTAAAGACCGGCGAGAAAGAGATCAGCCAACCAGCCGCAGAAGCGTTAATGGTTAACAATGCCGTTGCCTGCAGGACCTGATGAATAAATACCCCTAATATCCCTAATATCATTAAATGGGGAACATATTGAAGAGAGATATGAAGACGTTGACGCTGCAGGATTAAAAGAAACAATAGAAATAAGGACCCAATACCAAAACGGATGACTAGTAACGAAAAGGGATCCAGCTTTCCCAGCACAGCCTTGGTCGATACAAATGAAACTCCCCAAAAACTAATTGACATTAACGCATACAGTGAAGCAGTTACCTTCAGCCTATTAAAAGTCATGTCAGAATAATCCCTTTCGAATAAAAGATAAGATATTTCATTCTATGCTTGTCCTAGGCAAACAATCAAAAACTTCGTATTTAATTTGAATAAAATAATTTTGAGCATATGATATTTTTCTTTTTAAGGGAAAACTATCGGTAAGAGATGTAATAATTTTATCCAAATCAGGAGATTGTATTATACAAAAGTGGAATAATCAGGAGGATAACGTATGAGAAGAATTAATCCTGGCTCCGTCAATTCTTACATAAGATATGGGAATGTTAAAATACCAAAGAGCATACAAAGTGAATGTCCCGAGTGTAGAAGTACTGCTGAGTTTGTCATTAACGCTAACTTTCAAAGCAGTAAGAATGGATTGTTGACGGAGTCTAGTTGTCCTGCATGTAAAAAATCTACCGTTTTTATTATCATGACGAAGGATGGTCACGATGAAGGAGACCACGCAGACACCTATATTTATGATGTCCAAGCATCAAAACATCTCATAAATCATATCGAAAGTCTGCCTAATATACCTAAAGATCTAATCCGGGCTTATCGCTCAGCCATTAATGTCCATCAAACTAGAGAAAATTCAGCTACTGCCGTTATGTCTAAACGTGTCATTGAAAGTATCCTGAAGCACTTTCTTAAAGAAAAAAGTAAGGGCCAGCCTTTATCGCAGCAACTCGAAATCCTCCCTAATCATGTGGACTTAGCGAAACCGATACAATCGCTTAGCCAATTGCTTGCAACAGAGGGGTCCTTAAATAGGATGCTTGAATTAGAAACGGAAATGGATTATGAAACCACCTCATTATTAGTTGATTTACTGGAAAATATAATTGAGTATCTCTTTGTTTTACCAGGTAAAATTGAGGTTACCCATTCTAAAATAGCAAAGAAATTTAATTAATCCAAAACCCCCTGAATGTAGTATTCAAGGGGTTTCCCTAAGACTAAGCTTTTTCTAACTCCGAACGATATTTCCTAAATTCTGCTTGGACCTCGTTAGAAGGGGCTTTGTCAGTTAGACTTATAATAATAATCGCAAGAATACTGAATAAGAACCCAGGTGCTAATTCATAGAGATCGAATAATCCGCCTTTAAGTGATGACCAGACAATTACGGTAACAGCACCGACAACAATCCCGGCAAGTGCGCCATTCCTTGTCATCCGCTTCCAGAAGAGACTTAAAATAATAACAGGTCCAAATGCTGCACCAAATCCAGCCCAGGCATAACTGACAAGTTCCAGGACCTTACTTTCAGGATCGTATCCTAGAAGAATCGCTATAATCGCAATTCCTAGAACAGCAATTCTGCCAACAATCATTTCTTCTTTTTTAGAAGCATTTCTTCTGAAAAGTGATTTGTAAAAATCATTCGCTAATGCACTAGAAGAAACGAGTAATTGTGAGTCCACAGTACTCATGATTGCTGAGAGAATGGCTGCGAGTAAAAATCCAGCTACCCATGGATTAAATAAAACCTGTGAAAACATGATAAAGACTGTTTCAGCGTTTTGAAGTGGTGAATCTATAAAGTAGGCTATACCTGCAAATCCAACAAAAACTGCACCGAATAAGGAAAGAATCATCCAAACCATTCCAATTAAACGGGCTTTTGGAACGTCTTTAGTTGATTTTAATCCCATAAATCGTACAAGTATGTGCGGCTGGCCAAAGTAGCCGAGTCCCCATGCTAATAATGAAATAACACCTATTACAGTTGCACCAGAATATACATCTAGATGTGTTGGATCGATTGCTCCAATTTTTTGAACAGTTTCATTCCAGCCTCCAAGCTCAAATATTGCCACGATAGGTACAATAATTAAAGCTAAAAACATCAAAATACCTTGAATGAAATCTGTCCAGCTTGCTGCTAGGAATCCTCCGAAAAGAGTATAGGAGAGAATAACAGCTGCTCCAACCCACAAGGCCAATTTATAATCCATTCCAAATGAATTCTCTAGTAAAATTGCCCCGCCGACAAGACTAGAAGAAGTATAAAAAGTAAAGAATACGAGAATAACTATGGCAGAAACGACTCGAAGAATTTTAGATTGGTCACGGAAACGATTTTCAAAGAAGTCAGGAACCGTTATTGAATCTCTTGACACCTCTGTGTAAACACGTAATGGTTTCGCGACAAATTGCCAATTGAGATAAGCACCAACTGCTAATCCGATAGGTAACCATATCTCACTCATTCCACCGACATACATGGCTCCAGGGAGTCCGAGCATTAACCAGCCGCTCATATCTGAAGCACCAGCACTTAATGCTGCAACTCCTGCACCCAGCCGCCTGCCGCCAAGTACATAATCATTCAAATCTTTCGTCATTCTTGCTGCAATAATTCCAATAAACAACATACCAACTAAATAAATAATAATGGAAATTAACGTAGGTACGTTAATAGTCATCTAACCCTCTCCTTTTTCAGTAAAATAGGTAACAACGGATAGTACAATTAGTGATAGCATTGGGACCATAAGCCATGCCCAAGTTGCATCTGTAATAGCGTGTTCCATGAAATATCACCACCTTTCAAATTGTCTAGTAAAAAACTATTACTCAATTTTTATCGTATTTGCCCATTTCCACTCATAACATATTTAACGGTTGTTAAAGCTTCTAACCCCATGGGGCCGCGAGCATGCAGTTTTTGTGTAGAGATTCCAATCTCCGCACCAAAACCTAAAGCCCCGCCATCGGTAAATCGAGTGGATGCATTATGGTACAATGCAGCTGCGTCTACACGCTGCATAAAATATTCAGCAGTTTCCTTATTATCCGTGATTATCGCTTCAGAATGCTTTGTTCCGTAACGCTCAATATGATCTATTGCTTCGTTCACATGTTGAACAACCTTCATAGCAAGGTGTAAACTTAAGTATTCACTTACCCAGTCCTCTTCATTTGCAAGTGAAGCATTAGGAATTTCCGAAACAATCTTCTCGTCACCATGCACAATGATGGAATGAGCAGATAATGTATTAATAAGGTCGAATTTATGTTGTTTTAGCCAATCATGATGAACCAGCACTGTTTCAACAGCATTACATACTGCTGGTCGATCCGTTTTTGCATTCACAAGAATACGTAATGCCATTTCAACATCTGCCTCAGAATCAATATAAAGGTGACAATTACCCACTCCAGTCTCAAGTACAGGAACACTTGCATTTGAAACTACTTCATTGATTAAAGAACCGCCGCCTCGGGGAATTAAGACATCGATATGCTCTCTCATAGTAAACAGCTTCTGTGAGACTTCTCGGTTTGTACTATTGATAAATTGAACTGCATCCTTTGGAATTTTTGTATGGATTAGAGCGCGCTGCATGACATCAACAATGGCTTGATTTGAATGAATCGCAGATGAACCGCCTTTCAGAATTATGGCGTTACCAGACTTTAATGCCAGTCCTGTGGCATCAACGGTTACATTTGGTCTGGCTTCATAGATCATTCCAATTACACCTATTGGAACGGAAACCTTTGATACATTTAGCCCATTATCTAGACTTTTATTCAAAAGGATCTTTCCTACAGGATCTTCTAGCGCTGCAACTTGTCGCAAACCATCTGCAAAATCAAAAATTCTTTCTCTCGTTAATGCTAAACGATCCATAAAGGCTTCAGTAAAACCTTTTTTATGTCCTGCCTGTAAGTCCTTTTCGTTAGCCTTTAAGATGAATGCAAATTCCACTTCTAAAGTGTTGGCTAATATAATAAGTGCATTGTTTTTATCTTCTGCTGTTAATAGCCTTAAATGTTTCCCAGCGTTTTTCGCTTGGATGGCCTGTGCTTCTACCGTCATCATTTGTTCATTTAATAAATGCATCAAATCCTCCTCTATAATAATGATTCTTATATCCTAAATTTTTTCCTATGGCACAGAGTTAAAAGCTATCCATCTTTCCTTATGGTTTAAATAGGCTGATGTTTTTTTACTTTTAAAATAAGTACCTTTGGCTTTACCGGCTATGCCATCAATGATTATATTTTTACGGGCAGCATTACCGAGAAAAGTAGATATTCCAGTGGCCATGGCAATCTTTACAGCCTCGATTTTGGATTTCATCCCACCGGTTCCAACCTTCGAACCAGAGCCAACTGCAGCAGCTTCGATTTCAGGTGTAATTTCGGTTACATTTTCTAATAGACTTGCGTTGGTATTTTTTGTAGGATCCTCACTGTATAAACCGTCTATATCGGTTAATATCACTAGCTGATCTGCGTCTATCAAACCAGCCACCTTTGCTGAGAGCGTATCATTGTCGCCAAAGTTTAACCGATCGTTTGTCACGGTGTCGTTCTCGTTCACAATCGGAATCATGCCTCTTTCTAACAAAACGTTTAAGGTATTTCGTACATTTTTATAACGGTCTTCGTCCAAGAAGTCACTTTTAGTGATTAAGATTTGTGCTGCAACATAACCGTGGGATAAAAAAAGCTCTGAGTAGGATTCCATCAATAATCCTTGGCCAATGGAGGCGGCAGCTTGTTTTTCCGGCAGTGTGCTGGGGCGCTCCAGACAGCCAAGCCTTCGGTATCCAGCAGCCACAGCACCTGATGAAACGAGAACCACTTCATGTCCCAAATCCTTCAGATAAACAATTTCATTTGCCAGCTTTTCAATTTTTCTACGGCTAATTTCACCTTGGCGGCTTGTTAAAGAGCTGCTGCCAATTTTAATTACGACCCTTTGTGACTTTTGTGTTAGAATCATCCAATCACTCCCGTACCTAACGCGTTTTTTTCTAGCTGCAGGCTAATTTCCTTTGATCTTTTGGCTGCGTGTTTAATCGCTTCAGTAATTGCTTTACCACCGCCGTTCCCTTTCAATGCCTCTAAGCCTGCAGCTGTTGTTCCGTTTGGAGATGTTACATTCTCTCTTAAGACCTCAGGTGATGTATCTTGTTCTTGGATCATTTTTGCTGCGCCAACAACCGTTTGAGCAATGATTTTCCGAATAATCAGTGAATTCAACCCGCTTTTTTGGGCTTCCTTCTCCATTTGTTCCATTAGATAATAGAAATACGCTGGTCCACTTCCGGCAATCCCTGTAAAGATATCCATTTTTTCTTCAGGAATCTCATAGACTTCGCCAATAGATTGCAAAAGCTCTTGAACGAGTGAAATGTTTTGTACAGAGGTATGGTTCCCAGGTGATATTGCTGTAGCAGATTCCCCAATCATGCTAGAAGTATTTGGCATGACTCGAATGACTTGTTGACCAAATGGTACTTTTTTTTCAATAAATGATGTGGATATCCCAGCTAATACTGACAGAATTAATTGATTTGGTTTTAGAGAATCGGAAAATGATTGTAAAGAGGTTTCTGCATCTTTTGGTTTCATAGCGAGGACGATTATATCAACGTTTATTAAGTCAAGGTTATCTCGTTTTACCCCAGTGATTCCGTATTTCCTCTGCAATTCTTTTAATCGGTGGTTGTTGCTCCGGTTGGTAACGATAATATTTTTTGCTGGCAGTTTCTTAGATTGAACGATACCAGAAATCATAGCCTCTGCCATTGATCCAGCACCTAAAAATGCAATTTTCTTTTTTCCTAACATGCAATCTCTCCCATACGTTCGTATTGTTGTTCTTGTTTTTTTTCAATGACCTTATACTAACATGTGAGAAATCGATTTCAAGGGAAAAAAGGGAAATAATGTGTATATGACCTAATTAGTGAGCATGTGGAAAGCTACAGGATGTTATTTATTCAAAATGAGCTCTCACGGCTGAAAATCGTCTATAAAGGCGAAATTTGAGGTTTTTGTTAACATGATAATCAGGGGTCCAAGGATAAATTTTGTTTGTATCATAACACCCGCCTATTACATAAACTTTCTTAGAGATGTTAGGAAAAAGGAGATGGGTGTATGAATTTTGAAAGGCAAAAAGCATGGGCATTGGCTGAAAATATCAAAGAATTTATAAAATTTATCCAACATCAGAAAAATAAAAATAACTTTCGAATTGATACAGACAAATTATTTCAGGTTAAACTTTGGATTGAAGAGTTTAGGTTCCAAATCTTAGCGGATGAACTGATAAGAATAAATCAATTCGACTGGGATGGTAAGTACACTTCGTATTTAGTTGATCAATTCCAACAAGGAATTACAATTATTGATGAATATGTGAAAAATAACGATCATGAATTGTTTATTTTAAGTGCTAGATTATATACATTAAAAAACTTAAGCACCGCATTCAGTAAAATGGCTTAATTTCTAGTTTAACTCCGCTCAGGTGGCCGGGGTTTTTATTTTTGTAATGAATAGAATATGCTTATGTTTTGATAAAGTTAGAACAATAGGAGAAAATAATATAGTGATAAAATGGTTTCTACCTGATAAGTTATCCATTTAATTCAAAAAAAGGCGGTCCTATTATATGTTTAAAAATTTATTCAAAAGTAAAAAGGTTGAAAGTGATACTGCGATATTGCAGCCATTAGAAGGGGAGATCGTACCTCTTGAGGTTGTTCCAGATCCAGTGTTTTCCCAGAAGATGATTGGCGATGGATTCGCGGTCAAACCAACAAACGGTACGGTTGTTTCTCCTGTTGATGGCGAAGTAATAAGTGTATTTCCGACAAAACATGCAGTAAGTGTCAAGTCTCACGATGGAAGGGAAATTCTAATTCATGTTGGTCTTGAGACAGTTTCACTTAATGGAGAAGGATTTACAGCGTTTGTGAATGACGGACAAAGTGTAAAAAAGGGTCAAAAACTGCTTGAAGCTGACTTTGAATCCATCAAGGACAAAGTACCTTCAATTATCACACCAGTCATCTTTACCAATTTGGGGGAAAATGAAAGAGTCGTAATTGGTGAACAGGGTGTATCAATCCAGAAATAATTAGAAAAGACAAGAGGGAAAGACCAGAGGGACGGTTCTCTTGGGCACAAAAGTGCCAGGGAAACGTCCCTTTGGTCTTTACCTAAAAAAAGAAGACACAATCCAAAAAAATAGCGCTTTCAATCTTTTTTTATTTGACTTAAACTATGGCTAAACTAATGAAGCTGGAGTCCTTGATATGAGCATTCAAAAATTAGAGAATCATGTGATTGTAAGAAATGAGCCATTTATCGAACAAGCTGAAAAACTAAAACCGCGGCTTTACGAATCTATTGTGAAGCCAACTGCTTTTGTTGAAATAAAAATTGACAAAGATGTGATTCATGGCTGGAGGGCAGAGAATACGGCCAAGGCATCCACACTGCCAGAGAATGATTATGGTAAAAAGGATTCATTTATTCTTGATTTTGGCGACCACCAAGTAGGTTATCTCTCTTTAAATATAAGGCCAGTGGGCAGTCCGCCAGATGCACCGCTAAAACTGAAGCTGACATTTGGTGAAATGCCAGTGGAAATGGCAGAACCTTTTGAAAATTACGAGGGCTGGCTCAGCAGCTCTTGGCTTCAAGAAGAAACTATTTTTGTTGATATACTGCCAGCTGTGATTCATTTATCCCGCAGATACAGCTTTAGGTACGTAAAATTTGAGGTAATGGATACATCGCCAAAATATCGTGTTGTCTTTGAGAATATTGAATGTAGAGCAGTGACCTCTGCAAATCCTAAAAATGTGCAGCCGAATTCCCACCAAGATGAACTCCTTCAGAAAATGGACGAGATTAGCATTAAAACACTGGGTGATTGCATGCAGGATGTATTTGAAGACGGGCCGAAACGAGATCGCAGACTCTGGATCGGCGACTTACGTCTGCAAGCATTAGCAAACTATGAAACATTCAAAAATTATGATTTAGTCAAGCGCTGTCTTTACTTATTTGCTGGTGTTCCGGATGCAAAAGGAAGGGTTGCAGCAAATATATTTGTTGCACCAACATTGATTGCAGATGATACCTATCTATTCGATTACTCCCTATTCTTTGTTTCAACATTACATGATTACTATTTTTCAACAAGCGATTTAGAGACTTTAAAGGAGCTATGGCCAACAGCCTATCGCCAAATTGAACTTGGACTTGAACGATTAGATGAGCATCATATTGTAAGAGATTCTGCGGATTGGTGGTCATTTATCGATTGGCAGGAAGGGTTAAACAAACAAACTCCATCACAAGCTGTTTTAATTTATTCTTTGAAACAGGCAATTCGACTTGGAAAAGAATTAAACGCACCTGAGACAGATAGATTGGCAGACTGTTTACCAGAAATAGTTGAGGCCGCAAAAACACATTTATGGGATGATACTTTGCAATTCTTTATAAGCGGCAATGGCCGTCAAGTCTCTTGGGCAAGTCAAATTTGGATGGTACTTGCAGACATCTTGACGAAGGAAGAGAGCCGAAACCTTATAAACCGGCTATTAAAAGAAATGCCTGAGGTTGGAATTGCTACTCCATATATGTACCATCATCTTGTTGAAGCACTTATCGTTGCAGGAGAGAAAGAGCTTGCAATTTCACAAATGAAAAACTACTGGGGTGGGATGATCCAAGATGGAGCGGATACGTTCTGGGAACTATATAATCCACAAAATAAAGACTTCTCTCCTTATGGCAGCCATTTAATTAACAGCTATTGTCATGCGTGGAGTTGCACACCGACTTATCTAATAAGGAAATACAATCTGTAAAAATGTTCAAGCAGTATGCTAATTCTTCAGCCCTTGCTTTTTTGCAGGGGCTGTACTTCTTTTATTTTCATATAGTAATACTTATTAATTCGGTTTATGATAACTATATTAAAAGAATAAGGATGTCGATCATGCGATTAATAATCAGAAGAGTCAGAAATCACCTCCGCGATGACAAAATTAGATATAAGTACTTTTTTATCATGATCTGTCTTTCCATTTTACCACTTTTATTGCTAGGCTTTATTTCTTTTAATATAGCAAAAAATACTCTTGTTCAAAATCAGCTGGAAACGACAGGTAATAACCTTCGGACTTCTAGTGAAGTTACGGATTTATTATTTAGAAATATTATTAATATGGAGCGTGTCATTTCATGGAGCAATAGCGTTCGTGAAGAATTGGTTGACAGCGCGGCATTTTCAGAAGTAGGGAAAAATGTATTAGACGAGAACACAACGAAACGAATGCAGGATTTGATATCCAGCTATTTTATTGATACTCAGGACATCGATTCGGTTTGTTTATTTGACGTTTATTTTCGCCCTGTGTGCTACGGGAATGATAAGAGTATCGGCAAGTACCATACTAGCAAAATATACAGTGATATTTCTAAAACTGAATGGTATAGGAGTAGTGTTAGTACTCAAGGAAGGCCCATTTTCTTGAGTTATAATGTCCTCGCCAATGATGAGGATGATACGACGTTTTCTTCTGTTAAATTATTGCGCGATCCGCATAATATTTTTGATACGAAGCAAATTGGTTTACTTGTGGTTAATATCAAAAAGTCGATGTTTTCAAGAGTGCTAAAAGATGATAGTGATAGTGTAATAGCTGTAATTGATACGTCCAGAGAGGGAGGGAATACAGTATTTAGTAATCCCTCTGTCTTAAATGAAGAGATAAGTGAAGGAAAACATACCTTATCCAGTTTTGAAGCATTAAAAAATAAAGGGTATCTAGTCAGCAGCTACACCAATCAAACAACCAACTGGACGCTAGCCTATATTACAAAAGAGAAGGATCTTTTAAAACAGTCAAATAAAATTGGAATCATAACTGCCAGTATAGCTGCTATGATTGCGATAATCGCTTTATTTATATCTTACATTCTTTCTGGAAAAGTTGCCCGGCCGTGGGTGCAATTAAAGAAGATGACGATTGACTGGGCTAAGGGACTTTGGGGATCTGGAGGAAATAACGAAAGTGATACAATTGGAGCCATCGGCGAAACCTTCCAAAGGATTACGGTTGAGAATATGGAGTTAAATGAAAGGCTGATTCATTCACAGTTAAAAGAGCGAGAAGCGGAACTTCGGGCACTGCAGGCCCAAATAAAACCGCACTTTTTATACAATACCCTGGATTCCATTTATTGGATGGCAATCCTGCAGAAGAACCAGGATATTGCAGAGATTGCAGTCGCTTTATCGGAAACCTTTAAATTGAGTTTAAATAAAGGTGAAGATTTGATCCCAATCTCCAAAGAATTGGAGCATATTCATCACTACTTGACCATTCAAAATTTTCGATATCAAAACCGTTTTCAGTATATCGAGGATGTTGATCCATTATTACTGGACAAACCAATCCTTAAATTGCTGCTGCAGCCGTTTGTGGAAAATGCTATTTATCATGGATTAGAGCCAAAGTGCGGTACAGGCACCATAGAGCTGAAAGGGAAAATTGAAGGAGAATGGATTATTTTCACCATATGTGATGATGGAGTTGGAATTGAGGATCTCAATGCTACAGAGAGCGGTTATGGACTTAAAAATGTTCGAGAAAGACTTAAGTTATTATATGGACAGGATAGTACGCTTTCCTTAACAAGTAAGGTGAACGAAGGAACTTGTATTGAGATCAGATTTCGGGAAGCTAGGGGGGAAAAGCAGTGTTAAAGGCAGTTATTTTTGATGATGAATACATTGTCCTTCAAGGCTTACAAATGATGATTGATTGGTCTAAATACGGGATTGAATTGGTTGGCACTGCCACAAACGGGTATGATGCCATCGATTTAGTTGAAACCCATTCACCTGATATTGTTTTTACCGATATTCGAATGCCTGGAATGGACGGTCTGCAGGTGGTTGAGAAAATTCTAGGTGCCACACCAGAAATTATTTGTATCGTATTTAGCGGATTTAATGAATTCCAATATGTAAAAAAAGCTCTAAAGCTTGGAGTATCAGACTATCTAGAAAAGCCAATCACGATTCCAATGATGGAGGACACTTTAAAGAGAACACTTGAAAAAATAACAGAGCAAAAGAAAGTTATTACTCTAAAGGAAACATTGGAGGATAGTCGGAATGTTCTCCTTGAAAAAGCTGCAATGGACTTGCTTTTTCAAGGTGAAGAGGCATTACCCAGATGGCGGAGTAGTTATGGAGACAGACTAGAGGATATTGTCGGTGTTACGGTTCTGGCCCTATCTGAAAAAATCCCAGATATTATAAGTCAAACTTCATCCTGCTTTTCTTTATATCTTCGAAATGGGGATGAACATCTACTTGTTATTTTTCATTTTCAGGAAGACCACTCAGAGCTTTTAAAGGAATTATTATATTGGCCATGTGAACATGGAATCACGGTTGGGTCTGGACGTACCTATCCCAATCTTACAGATGCAGCCAAAAGTTATAAAGAAGCACAGCAGGCATTACGGTATGGACAGTTTATGGACCAGGGAGAATGGACAAGATTTGAGGGAATTGGCGAAAATCCCAATATACCTGGTGATTTGTCGGAACAAGAAGAGGCGATTATTTTCTATTTGCGGACAGGAGATAAATCAGGGCTATTCCGGCAGCTTAATGAATTTATTAACAAAGTCCAGTCCCAAAGGTTAAATCCCGATGTAATAGAACGAGAAATTCTAAAGCTGATCTATCTAGGAATGGAAGTAGCGAAGGAAACTGGGGAAGATGTATCAACCATGAACCAAGGAAATTTCCTGCCTCATATAGAAATTAGGGTGCTAAATACAAAAGAGAAAATGTTCAGCTGGCTTAAGGATCAAATGGAAATGATTATAGACTGGTTCCTTCAGATTCGACATGATAAAAAGCATGAAGCGGTCGAGAAAGCTGCTAAATATATAGAAAAGAATCTCTCAAATGATTTGACACTTCAGGAAGTTGCAGAGTATGTTGGAATGAATCCTACTTATTTTAGTCTTCTTTTTAAGGAAGAAATGAAACTTTCCTATATTAAATATTTAACCAAGCTTCGAATGGAGCGGGCTAAAATACTTTTACGTGAAGGATATAAAGTTGCAGATGTAAGTGAAAAGGTAGGGTATCATACCTATCGTCATTTTTCGGAATTATTTAAGAAACAGGTTGGAGTAAACCCGGGTCAATATCGAGATTCTTTTTAATACTCATTACTTATTACACATGAAGAAATTGATAGAAAGAAGCGGGAATCGGTATGTTGAAGAAAAGAAAAATACTAGCAGGGTTCATTCAAATTGGACTATTTATAAGTATCATGACAGGCTGCAGCAGTAATGCTGGAAGAATTATTAATCATACAGACACTAAAGAGGTTACCGTAACTATACTATTTGATAGTCAAATTGAACAGGACGGAATTAGAGCTGTTGCCGCAAATATTGAAAAAAAGTATCATATTAAAACCGAAATTGAAACACGTCCCACTGGTGTTGAAGGGCATCAGATGATAAAAACGCGATTGGCAACTGGAGATATGACTGATTTAGTTTTTTACAATTCAGGGTCCTTATTGCAAGCCTTAAACCCAGAGGAGTACTTTGTTGATTTGAAAAATGAACCATTTATGATGGATG
Source organism: Neobacillus niacini (assembly GCF_046591715.1). Lineage (GTDB taxonomy): Bacteria > Bacillota > Bacilli > Bacillales > Cytobacillaceae > Neobacillus > Neobacillus niacini_L. The sequence continues at coordinate 805,408 of NZ_JAWVNQ010000001.1, forward strand.
TCCTAGAACCCTTTAAGAAGTCGGTTACGGTTAATGATAAGGTATTTGGGGTCCCAGGAGGCAATGCCTTAGCTGGGGGATGGCTGTATAATAAAAAGGTATACAAAGAGTTAGGCTTATCCATACCTAAAACATGGAAAGAATTGATGGACAATAGTGAGAAGATAAAGGCTGCAGGTAAAACAGCCGTCATTGGTACCTATAAAGAGAACTGGACATCACAACTTATTGTTCTAGCTGATAATCACAATGTCATGGCTGAAACTCCAACTTTTGCAGAAGATCTTACAGTTCATAAAGTTAATATCGCCACGACTCCGGCTGCATTAAGGAGCTATGAAAAATTATCCGAAGTTTTTCAAAAGGGTTATTTAAACAGCGACTTTCAATCTACAAGCACAAATGATGGACTAAAAATGTTAGCAGAGGGTTCGGGTGTTCAGTATCCTAGTATGTCAATAGGACTGATTGCTATAGCTAAACAATATCCTGATCAAGTAGATGATATTGGATTTTTCCCCCAGCCTGGGGATAACCCCGATAGTAATGGATTGACGGTCTTTATGCCAGCTGCCATTTATATAAATAAGAATACTCAAAATTTAGATGCCGCAAAAAAATGGTTAGAATATTTTATCTCACCTGAGGGGGTAAAAACATATCAAGCGAGCAAATCCCCAATAGGTCCTTTTGCAATAAAAGGATTAAAGGTTCCCAATCAAGTTATGCCAGCAGTAGAGGATATTTTAACTTATTTTGAATCCGGAAAAATCACACCTGCACTAGAATACCTTAGTCCCTTAAAAGGACCTAATTTACCACAAATCACTGCAAAAGTGGGCAGTGGAACCATCTCAGCAAAACAAGGTGCACAATTATATGATCAAGACCTTGAAAAACAAGCAAAACAACTTGGCCTTAAAGGTTGGTAGTAAGATAAACGTTTTTTAAAGAGATAGTCTTCTTTCATTAAATCATGAAAGAGGACTATTTTTTTTGAAATAATACTCAAAATCTTTAATATCCAAAAAAACCGGACGTATTCCAAAAAAAGCATCACTTAAAAATTAATGTGAAAGCGCTTAAAATTAAATTAATCACCAAGAGGAACACAATGTTTTGGAGCAGACATTTAAGAGGGGGAAAAAACATGGCCAAAAGAAAAAAGATTGTATCATTGCTGCTTAGCAGTGCATTAATGGCAGGTGTATTAGCAGGTTGTACAAGCAAAGAAGAAACTGGTACAGGCGGCAGCAAAAGTGGAGAAACAGAAACAATTACATTTTTAATTGACAACCAAACACAATTAGATGGGATCGAAGCCATTATTGATGAATTTGAAAAGAAGAATAATATTAAAGTAGAAATTGAGACTCGTCCAGGCGGTGCGGAAGGCGATAATATCATTAAAACGCGGCTTGCAACTGGGGATATGACAGATTTAGTCTGGAATAACTCAGGATCACAATTACAGGCACTTAATCCCGAACAAAACTTTGTAGATCTTAGTAAAGAACCTTTCATGGAAAACATCATGGAGGACTACAAGGATGCCGTTTCTGCCAATGGAAAAGTATTTGGTATTCCAGGAACTCCAACGAATGCTGGAGGCTGGTTATATAACAAAAAGGTATATGAAGAACTTGGACTTACTGTTCCAAAAACATGGGACGAGTTAATGGCAAATAATGAAAAAATTAAACAAGCTGGTAAAACAGCTGTTATTGGAACGTTTAAAGATACTTGGACATCACAAGTAATCGTACTAGCAGATAACTACAATGTCCTTGAAGAAAATCCGACATTCGCAGAAGATTTTACTGCGAACAAAGCAAAGATCTCTACTACTCCAGCGGCTCTTCGCAGTTTTGAAAAATTAGAGGAAGTATTCAAAAAAGGTTATATGAATAAAGAATTCCTAGCAACTGGATATGATGCAGGTTTGAAAATGTTAGCAGATGGTGAAGGAGCACACTATCCAATGATTACGTTCGCTTTGGCAAATCTTGCAACAACCTTCCCAGACAAAATGCAAGATATCGGAATTTTCGGTCAGCCAAGTGACAGTGCAGAAAACAATGGGCTAACGGTGTGGATGCCAGCAGGAATCTTTATTAACAAGAATAGTGAGCATATTGATGCAGCTAAGAAATTTTTAGAGTTTTATGTTTCTCAAGAGGGTGTGACAATTTATTCATCTAAAATCCCGCCAACTGGTCCATTTGCTATTAAAGGTGTAGAACTTCCTGATGATGTGTACCCAGCAGTTAAGGATATGATTCAGTACTTTGAATCCGGTAATAATGCTCCTGCTCTTGAATTCTTAAGCCCTGTCAAAGGTCCAAGTTTAGAGCAAATTACAACACAGGTCGGAAGCGGCATTAGTTCCGCAAAAGAGGGTGCAGAATTATACGACAAAGATGTTGAAAAACAAGCAAAACAATTAGGTCTTGAAGGCTGGTAGAAAATTTTAATCGTTCAAACATTGGCCCTGACTAGACTCTAGCAGGGCTAATCTTTTACTAACGCTTGTAGGGAGGGAGCAGCAAATGAATAAGTTAGAAAATAAAACGTACACCTATTACTTCTTATTACCAGCAGGAATTGTTTATTTTATCTTTTTCTTGTTGCCAACGATTATGTCCCTGTTTTTCAGTATGACATGGTGGACATTAACAGATTGGAAATTTATTGGTTTTGAAAACTTCGTAACATTCTTAACAGAACCTTCACTAAATATCGGTTTTAAAAACACATTAATTTACGCAGTTGTGACTAGCGGTTTGAAGGTCATTATTGGTCTTCTCCTCGGTGTTTTTCTTAGTTCAAAGCTGAAAACAGTCGGGTTTATTCGTTCAATGGTGTTTTTTCCAACTTTACTTAGTACCATAGCTGTTGGAATTGCATTTACCATGATGATGCATCCTTCACAGGGGATCATTAATATTGTGCTTAGCGGGCTTGGGATTGTTGGTCCAGATTGGTTAGGTGATACCAAGATTGCTCTATTATCCGTCGCCTTAGTGGATGTATGGAAGGGGATCGGGATGGCAACGGTCATTTTCATCGCTGGTATTATGTCGATTCCAGAGGATTATTATGAAGCTCTTATGATAGATGGCGGAAATGCTTGGCATAAATTCAAAAGTATTATTTTACCGCTTAGCCGGCCGGCGATGAACACTGTCATTATTTTATCTTTCATAGGCGGATTACGTTCTTTTGATTTAATTTGGACAATGACAAAAGGCGGTCCAGGTTTTAGTACTGACCTGATTGCATCAATTATATATAAGCAATATCAGGCTGGTTTCTTCGGTCTCTCAACAGCTGGAAACGTAATTTTATTTATACTCGTTTCTGTTTTAGCATTCCCTCTGTATGCGTATCTGAATAAAAAAGAGGTGGATTTGTAATGAGTAAGGCAGTGATAAGCAACCCTAATTCAACCCCTTTAATAAATCCAAAAAGCAGGGTAAAGACAAGTAAAAAGCTATGGAAACTATTTGTTGAAACTTTTTCAGTGTTGGCTACCTTAGGTATCTTTGGAATTCCTTTTTACTTTGTCATAATAAATGCATTTAAGAATACACAGGAATCTTCTTTATTAAATATGAATTGGCCAAGCTCCTTTCATTTTATAGAGAATGTGAAAGAAGTCATCAGTGCGAGAGATGGCATGATTATCACTGCATTTTTTAATAGTGTGATGATAACCGGAATATCAATTGTTTTATTAATCATTCTCGGTGCCGCTGCTGGTTATGTCTTACAACGTAAAGTAACGAAAGCAACTCCCTTCTTTAATTTTCTAATCTTGGCTGGGCTGATTATCCCTCCTGCAGTCGTTCCAACCATTTGGGTTCTGCAGGAAATTGGACTGTTTAAAACAATGCCTGGAATTGTCCTTGTAGAGGTTGCATTGAATTTGCCGTTTACCATTTTATTGTATCGAGGATTTATGGTGACAATCCCTAAGTCACTCGATGAAGCAGCATTAATGGATGGATGTGGAAGATTTAGATTGTTTTTTAACATCATTTTACCGTTGTTAAAACCAGTATCAGCAACTGTAATCGTTCTAACTGCGGTGAGTGTCTATAATGATTTCGTTAATCCACTATACTTCTTCCCAGGTGCTGAAAACGCAACATTACAGTTAACACTCTATAATTTTATGAGCATGTACATTACAAAGTGGAACCTGTTATTTACAAATGTTCTCTTAATCTCAATTCCGCCTCTCATCCTATTTATTATTTTTAATAAGAAGATTGTAGCGGGTATGACAGCTGGGTCGGTAAAGTAGAATATCATTCAAAGTTAGAAAAGAGAAAAGACCCGAAAGTTCCAATTATTCATAAGTTATCGGGTATTTATATGGGAGGAGTTTTATGGAATGGCAGGCAAAGTGGATTTGGGATAAAAGTGGTGAACATCCAAGAAATCAATGGTCCTGTTTTAGAAAAATATTTACCAGTTCATCGGAATATGAGTCTGCAACACTTTCTATTTCGGCAGACACAAAGTATACGGTGTATTTGAACGGTGAACAAATAGGGTCTGGTCCAGTTCGCGGCTGGACAGATGAATGGTATTATGACCAATACGATTTAAACGGGTTAAATAATGGGGAAAATGTGCTCGCAGTATTAGTTAATCATTATGGGATGGGAACCATGCATTATATTGAAGGGCGCGGTGGAGTAATCGCACAAATTGATTTTTATCAAGATGGCCAAGCAGTTGATCAATTACTGACTGATGATTCTTGGAAGACAGCCATTCACAATAGTTTTAAAAAAGAAACTGTAAAAATGTCAAATTGTTTATCATGGTCGGAAATCTTTGATGCTGGACAGTTTTACACTGATTGGAATCAATTAAATTTTGACGATTCAACTTGGGACCATGCCAAGACTATCGGTTTCTATCGGACCAATCCTTGGAAAACTTTAATCCCAAGAGATATACCTCATTTAACCAATGAAGACATTTATCCTAAAAGAGTCTTAAGCTTAAAAGAAGTTAAACCCATTTCCCAACATTATTCAATTGATTTAAAACCAACATTTTTTCCTGGTGAAGCAGATAATAACTCAGGGAAGATTATGCAAGGAATTGTGGTTACTGAAATACAAGCAGAGCAAGAGGTTGAGGGAGTTATGACCCTGACTATTGATGCACATGCAGAAGCAAAATGGGAATTTAAACTGAATGGTGAAACGTATAAAACTCAAAATGGAAAATATGAAAAAGTGAAGCTGAGAGGAGGTTCTAACCTATTACTAATAGATGTTGGAGGATCTTTTCATGAACCGACCATTCATCTGGCATTTCATTTTTCTCAAAAAATCAAATTAAAAGCTCCTTTTTATCAAGATGACTTGAGTTTTTTGGCAATTGGACCATTTTATTCAGAAACCCGGCTGCAAATAGGCAGACCTGCTCAATATCAAGTCCCTGTTCATGAAGAATATATAAAAATGCAGCAAGTGACAACGTTAAAGGAATTAGAAGCATTTGAAAAATGGACTAAAGTAATACCGAACGAGCATGTATTTACAGAAAACGTAAGCCTGCTTTCCATATTTAAAAAAGACATTAAAAGACATGCGCTCGATTTTAGACACCAGAATATGATTTTGCCTAATCACAGTTTTACCTCTGTAGAACCAATGGAGAATGGGGACACAGAATATCTAATCGACTTCGGTAAGGAATACTTAGGAAATGTAGAGTTTGAAATTGAAGCAGCGAAAGGGACGATATTCGACTTCTTTTTCTTTGAAAGTCTCCATCAAGATGGAAGGATTGAGCATACGTTTTCCTTGAACAATTCTTTACGATATGTTGCAACTGACGGACGGCAGGTGTATCGGTCTTTTATTCCTAGAGGGTTCCGCTATTTGTTGTTAACAATTCGAAATCTTAACACACCATGTAAAATCTTTAAGATTAGAGCGGATTTAACTACATTTCCTACCGGAAATGTTGGAGCATTTTACAGTTCTGATTATAAGTTAAATCAAATATGGGAAATCTCTAAGCACACTGTCCGCATGTGTGCCCAGGATACCATCATTGACTGTCCAGCGTATGAACAGGCACTTTGGACGGGTGACTCCTATAATATATCCCTGATGAATTACTACACATTTGGAAACTATGATTTAATTAGGCGCTGTTTAAAGCTAATCTCAAAATCTGTTTACCGTTCTCCTTTACCAGAATCACATGTACCGAGCGGATGGCAGAATGTTTTAACCGCATGGTCTATTCTGTGGATGATGGCATGCCGCGAATATTATCGCTATGCTGGAGACTTAGATTTTATTAAAGAGGTTTACCCGGAACTTAAGCTGACGGTCCAACGTTTTCAGCAATTTATTAATGATGATGGATTAGTAGAAATTGAGGCGTGGAACATGTTAGATTGGGCTCCAATGGATACAAATCATAAAATTGTTACTCACCAAAATGCACTTCTGGTCGAAGCATTACGACAAACTTCCTATTTAGCGTCGATTATTGGTGAACATGAAGATCAAATAAACTTTCTCACTTTAGCAGAAAAATTAAAACAAGCAATCAACACTTACTTATGGGATGAGGAAAATAAAGTTTATGTCGATAGTATTCATGAGGATGGGAATAAGTCCAATATTTACAGCATACAAACGAACCTTATGATCTATTTAACAGATTGCGCTATAGGTCAACGCAGGAATTTGATAGAGGAGTACATAAAAAATCCTCCTGAGAGATTTGTTCAAATTAAAAGTCCATTTGTTCTATTTTTCTATTATCAAGCGTTAATGCAGTTAGGGGAAAATGCTAGGGTGATAGAAAATATTCTTAAGATTTATGGTTTTATGCTGGAGCATGACGCTACAACCTGTTGGGAAGGCTGGGAGTTAATTGAGGGAGACTTCAGCCGTAGTCATTGTCATGCGTGGTCTGCAGCCCCAACCTATGTTTTTGGAATTCTTTATTTAGGGGTAAAGCCGCTAGAACCTGGGTTCAAAAAAGTATCCATATCACCGAATTTAAATGGATTAAAGTGGATAAAAGGCACTGTACCAATTCCTCAAGGCATGATTGATATTTATTGTAAAGACTTAGGAGAATATATCGATTTGCAAATTACCATTCCTGAAGAAATTGAATTCGAAATTACTGCATCAGAAAATACAAAAATTCAAGTGAATGGCAAACCATTTTCTTTCTAGGGCCAATCATTTAGTTAAAACAATAAAATGAAAGGAGTGATTCAATATGAATAAATTATCTGTGTCATCTCTTACTTGTGAATATTTACAAAATCCCCTAGGTATTGACGTTCGTAAGCCGCGGATAAGCTGGCAATTACAATCAGATCGTCGTGGAACAATGCAGCTGGCCTATCAATACCAAGTTTCACTTACTAAGAATCATTTTGATCTGCCGCTTTGGGACACTGGCTATACGAAGTGTGATCAATCGCTGCATATCCCATATGAAGGTCCCGAGCTATCTTCCTGTACAAGATATTATTACCGGGTAAAGGTTTGGGATAATTTTGGCAGGGAGTCAGATTGGAGCAGTGTTTCATGGTGGGAAACAGCATTTTTCGAAGCTAGTGAATGGAAGTCAGGCTGGATAACACCAAATCCCGAGGAGCTTGCCCCGGAATCAGAACCTGCTTTTCTTTTACGTAAGGAATTTAAATTAAAATCCGGAATTCAATCAGCGCGGATATATGCCACAAGTGCTGGGCTTTACGAGCTTTATTTAAATGGGGAACGAGTTGGCGTTGATTTACTTACACCAGGATGGACGAGTTACCATAAAAGATTACAGTATCAGACCTACGATGTGACAGAACAGCTGAATAGCAGTTCTAATGCAATCGGGGTTATGTTAGCCGACGGCTGGTATAAGGGCAACCTTGCATGGGAAGGCAAACGGAATACTTACGGTGATACACGTGGGATATTGCTTCAATTAAATGTTCGTTATCTGGACGGAACAGAAGAGGTCATCGTCACGGATCATTCCTGGAAGGCTTCAACAGGTCCGATATTGTTTTCAGAAATTTATCATGGAGAAACGTATGATGCTCGTCTCGAACAAATAGGCTGGTGCAATTCTGGATTTAATGCAACAAATTGGAAAAGTGTAGTGGTTCTTAATTCTCAGCTAACCAATTTGATTGCACAGGAAAACAATCCTGTCAGAGTTACGGAGACTCTTCAACCTATCACTGCTTTTGTAACACCTAATGGAGATATAGTTATTGATATGGGTCAAAACATGGTAGGCAGGATTCGATTCAAGGTACAGGCACCCTCAGGTACAAATATTGTAATGAAGCATGCTGAGGTACTTGATAAAGAAGGAAATATATACTTTGGCAACCTGCGAAGTGCAAGCCAGACAATTGAATATATTACCAAAGGCGAGGGTGTGGAGGAATATGCACCTGCGTTCACCTTTCAAGGCTTCCGCTATGTAAAGGTCGAAGGCTATCCTCTTCACGACGGGGCACTGCCTGTTGTGAATTTTGTGGGCGAGGTTATTCATAGCGATATGGAACAAACGGGTATTTTTGAAACTTCGAACCCGCAAGTAAATCAGCTTCAACATAATATTGTTTGGGGACAAAGGGGGAATTTTGTCGACGTCCCTACTGATTGCCCGCAGCGTGACGAACGATTAGGCTGGACTGGGGATGCACAGGTATTTATCAGGACTGCATTGTTTAATTATCAAGGAGGACCATTTTTCAAAAAGTGGTTGAGAGATTTAAAGGCTGATCAATTTGAGGATGGCGGTGTTCCATTTGTCATACCGGATGTTCTCCCGGATAGTGAATCCTCATCTACTGCTTGGGGAGATGCGGCAGTCATATGTCCATGGACTGTATATCTTGTTAACGGTGATAAGCACTTGCTGGCTGAACAATATGAAAGTATGAAAAAATGGGTAGAATTTATCCGACAGCAAGGAGAGAACGAATACCTTTGGAATACTGGCTTTCAGCTGGGGGATTGGCTGGGATTAGATGCGAAAGAGAACAGCTATATTGGCGCAACAGCGAGAGACTTGATTGCCACTGCTTTCTATGCGTACTCAGCAAGACTTGTTCGGGATGCTGCAGTAGTTTTGGGGAAAGCAGAGGATGTACGCCATTATAGTGAACTAGTAAGTGGAATTATACGCCATTTTAATCTGGAATTTATAACTTCGAATGGAAGGTTAACCTCTCAAACTCAAACGGCTTATGTATTAGCATTAGTATTCGATTTGGTGGATGGAAAGGTGAGAGAACGAGCTGCATACGAATTAAATGAACAGGTCTTAGAGAATGATTACCACCTTACAACCGGATTTGTTGGAACTCCGTACCTGTGTTTTGCTTTATCTAATAATGGTTACCATGAAACGGCCGTTAAATTATTATTACAAGACACCTATCCTTCCTGGCTGTACTCTATTTCCAAGGGAGCAACCACCATTTGGGAGCACTGGGATAGTATTAAACCGGACGGCAGCTTTTGGAGCGATGACATGAACTCTTTCAATCATTATGCATATGGTGCCATTGGTGATTGGATGTATCGGGTAGTTGCAGGGCTTGATATGGATGAAAGTAGACCTGCCTATAAACGAATTCGTATTCAGCCTAGGCTGGGCGGAGCTGAACTAACGCATGTTAAAGCTGTTTATCATTCTATGTATGGAAAAATAGTTTCAGCATGGACAATCACCGAACATGAAGTGCAAATTGAGGTTGAAATTCCTGTCAATACATCAGCCGAAATTATACTGCCTCATGCAAAGTTAATAGATATACAGGAAGGCGGGGGACCTCTAACGGCTTCAAAGGGTATTCTATCAAAAACTCAGGCTTTAGACGGTGTTCACTTAGAAGCAGGTTCCGGTGTATATCGTTTTAATTATCCTAATGTTAGAGGACTTGGCAGAGTTTATACGGTTGAAACAAGACTGATCGACCTGCTGAATGATGATTGTGCAAAGGAGATATTGGAAAACTATGCACCAGGAATTACAAAGCCAAACCCAACCGCAAATTTAAAAATGAAAACATTAAATGAATTAACTGCTCATAAAAGAGCCAAAATTCCACAAGAAAAACTACTAGATTTAATCAGTGAACTAAATCAGGCTGCCTCAGCTCAATATAGTTTGAGGTAATAGTATAGAAACAACCTCCCATTTTTGTTACTTATAATATTATTCTTCTATATTTATGACAGACCAAGTAGTATGGGGGTGAAATAGATGTTGAAGGCCGTTATTTTTGATGATGAATTTATTGTCATTGAGGGGTTAAAAAGAGTCATTAACTGGTCCGAAAATGGAATTGATTTAGTTGGAACGGCAAATGATGGGATAAGTGGACTATCATTATTCTATTCTATGAAACCAGATATTATTTTTACTGATATTCGCATGCCTGGGATTAATGGGTTGAAACTAATTGAAGAGGTCATGGATACTGCTCCTGATACCATTTGTATAGTTATGAGCGGGCACAGAGAATTTGAATATGTTAAACAGGCATTGAAAATAGGGGTTGCAGATTACCTTGTAAAACCTATTACAGTTCAAATGATCGAGGAAACAATTGAAAAAGTTAAGAAGAAAAGGTTAAAGGAAAAGATACATTCTTCGTTTCTATTAACTCATAAACACGAGGCCGTTGAGAAGGCTTGCAGGTATATTTATGAAAATTATAATAAAGAAATATCGCTCCAAGAAGTCGCAGATTATACAGGATTAAACCCAAATTATTTTAGTATTTTATTTAAAGACCAAATGGGGAAAACCTATATAAAATACTTAACTGAGCTGCGAATGGAAAAAGCTAAGCTCATGCTTCAACAAGGTCAAAAAGTAATGAATGTAAGCGAAAAGGTAGGGTACCATACGTACCGCCATTTTTCAGACATCTTTAAAAAATATGTTGGCGTTTCTCCAGGTCAATATAAAAAAGTAGAAAATGATTAACATGGTATTCCAATTGGAATACCCTCAGGCTGTCGAGAAAATCTCGACAGCCTTTTTAATAACTTTAACATTGGACCACGTATTTCTAATATTATTGTTGTACAATCCTCAAGACCCCGGGTGAAGGACAAATCCTACTGCCAGCGCTTACGATTTGTCCTTAAGACCCCGGATGAAGGACAAATCCTATTGGCAGGACAAACGATTTGTCCTCAAGACCCCGGATGAAGGACAAATCCTACTGCCAGGACAAACGATTTGTCCTCAAGACCCTGGATGAAGGACAAATCCAACTGGACAGACAAACGATTTGTCCTCAAGACCCCGGATGAAGGACAAATCCTACTGCCAGGACAAACGATTTGTCCTCAAGACCCCGGGTGAAGGACAAATCCTACTGGCCAGACAAACGATTTGTCCTCAAGACCCCGGATGAAGGACAAATCCTACTGGCCAGACACACGATTTGTCTTCAAGACCCCGGATGAAGGACAAATCCTACTGGCCAGACAAACGATTTGTCCTCAAGACCCTAGATGAAGGACAAATCCTACTGCCAGCGCTTACGATTTGTCCTCAAATGGCATGTACAATACGTAGCGAAAAAATCGGAAGGTTAGACTCAGAGAAAAAATGCCGAGAAATGCCCTTTCTCGACAAGCTGAGGGTATTCCAATTGAAATACCCTTTTCAATTGATTTAGTGTAAATAAACATCGAGCTGAAAAAAACAGACATTTTTCTGATAAATAAGACAATTATGAAATCTTGTAAAACCCATTAAACTAAAGGTAATAACTCTTATATAAAAGGAGAGTGGAATACAAATAGGGGGTGCATGGTTCACTAGAATTAATTTGAAAGCGTTTTAATATTTTAAGAGAAAAGGAAGTGGAAGCAATGAAAACATCCCGCCTGAAGCTGATGGGAAAAAAAGTCTTATATGTTGCTCTAGTTACGACGCTTACTGCCGGTTTGGCTGGTTTCAGTGCACCAGCTAAAAAAGCACAAGATAACCTCGAATTTAAAAGACAGGTCGGCGGAGTATTTGACGGAATGCCATTGTTTGATGGAGTACCTGAACATCTTGATGAATACGTGGATGCTTATTTTGACTATACGGGCTTAGAGGGGCCTGCTGTGTATGCAACCGGTTCAAGAAATCACTACACACTGCAGGGTGGTCCAAATGCAGGGAAAATAATACCAGGTGCACTTTCAGCAGCAGACAATGTACAGGGGATTTCTACAGATTTCCCTGCGTTAGTCGGAATGGGACAAACCTGGAACAAAGAATTGCTATCAGATATCGGAAAAGTAATGGGAAGCGAAAAAATCAGTACCTTAAAAGTAAAGCAAGGGGAGTCCAACATTCACGGCGGTTCAAATGCTTCTCCAACTGTGGCGTTCACGGTTGTGAGTGACATGCGAATTAATCCACTGAGCGGAAGATTTGATGAAGGCTTCTCGGAGGATGCCTACATGGCTGCAGAGATGATTGATGGGATGGCAGCCGGATTAAGCGGTACTGATCAAGAAAAGAGTAAGGATGGATTCTGGATGCGGGCGGCTGTAGGGACCAAGCATTTCTCGATTTATAATGCTCAGTGGTTCCGTCAATCCGCGAATAACAGTGCAGGGGCGAGATCGATTTTTGAATACCAAACGAAAAGCCCTTTGAAAGCGCTTAGCTCCGGTTCCGTGGCAGGGGTAATGACGTCATTCGGCCGGACAAATGGTATTCCAAACATTCTTTCACCATACCAAATTCATGCTAATAATCATTCCAAGTATGGAGTTTATAGCTCTCCAGACTTTAATGGGGACCAGCTAGTTTTCCAATCACAAGGAAATGGGTATGATGCGACATATGCAACAGATAGAACGAATGCCACAATTTTAATGATATTAGCAGATGCAAATGCTGGACGTCCTGGACCAAATCCAGCGAATGCTTTAGCGGATGTCGCTGCAATAGTGGATGCGGTTGAACAAGAAAAATACGGTCTTACAAAGGAAGACCTAATTGATGCTGCACGGCCGCATGTTAACCAAATGGTTCGTGTTGGAATCTTTAACGAAGTGGACGAAAATGGAATTCCAAAGAATTATCCATTTGCACAAGAAGCTAAAGACGTGAGAACGGAACCAGCCACATATAATGACGCCGAACATCAGGAAGTAGCGTTACAGGCTGCAGAAGAGAGTATCGTATTGTTAAAAAATGACGGGACTCTGCCTCTTGAGAAAAATAAAAAAGCTGCAGTTTCAGGAGTACATGCAGATTCAAGATTTAAAACAACTTACTCTGTAGGAACAACTCCAAATATTGAAAACTCTGGTATCTCACCATTATCAGCGATTATTAAAGCCAATGGAGCAAGCAATGTATCCTATGACCCAGCGGTTAAAGTTGTTGCTTTTAAATCGAAATTAAACGGCCAAACTGTCACCGCTGACGAGAATGCTGCGGATGTGACAAAAGGTTCTCAGCTAGTTACAACATCCGAACCTTTGAATGTAAATAACCCTGCGCACTTGTTCGAAGTATACAATTGGGGGCAAGAGGGGTACAGCCTTCGCTCAGTAAAGAACTCAAAATGGATGACATCTCCTACGCAAGCGAATGCTGCAGTTGAAAATACAAATCCTACTTCATTAAACTTAACAAATAATGATTGGGACCTGCCGCAAATGGCTGGGCAAACAAGTGCAATACCGCCAACCATTCGCATAGAGAACAATGAAGATCAATCCGTTTCTCTAATCTCTAGCGGCTTCCGTACCGGATTCTCTGGAGATTTCACAAATTGGTACTATGCAAATGGACGATTTATTACAACAAGTCCAGACGGAAAATTAATGAGTTCTGCAACTACACTTGGGAATACAGAAAATGCAGCTAACCGAAGCGATGATGTAAAATTTGAACAAACGGTAGTAAAAGAAGTTGGCGCCCAAGCGGTTAAGCGAGCAGAGACTGATGACTATGCAGTTGTTTTCGCAGGAGCAATTCCTCGTCATAGCGCAGGAGAAGGAAATGACCGTTCTGACTTGAATATGGGTGAAGCGGATTACGAATTGGTTGAAAAAGTGTCAGATGCCTTTGCTAAAAAAGGGAAAAAGACGGTTGTTGTCGTTAGAACAAGTTTCCCTGTTGGTATGGAGCGTATTCAAAACAATCCAAATGTATCAGCAATTGTCTACCAGCCATATGGCGGTCAATATGATGCTGAAGCCTTGGCGCAAGTCCTATATGGCGATTATGCCCCAACAGGCCGTTTATCTTCAACTTGGTATGCAGATATGTCCGCATTCCCTGAAATTAATAAATATGTAATTCCTGAAGGGAATAGCTTAACATTGAAAGATGTTGACCCTCGTTTTACGGTTGATATGACAAATGCTGACCCAATACAATCAAAGTTGACTTACATGTATACAGATAAAAAGGTTACCTATCCATTTGGTTACGGCCTTTCTTACAGCAGCTTTGAATACAGTGATTTTAAAGCACCAAAAAGTGCGAGTGGAAAATCTGCTTTCGAGGTTTCACTAAAGGTCAAAAATAACGGAAGTGTCGATACTTCTGAAGTTGTTCAACTATATGTGAAAAACAACAAATCAACTTATGGGGAGTATGCACCACAAAAGCAGCTCGTCGCTTTCGAAAAAGTATCACTTGCTGCAGGTGAAACAAAAACAGTAACACTTACAGTTGATCCGAAAGATGCAGCCATCTGGGATGTCAATAAAGGTGATTTCATTGTTGAAGACGGAACATATACGCTTATGGTCGGTGCCTCGTCACAAGATATCAAACAAGAGAAGAACATCGCAGTATCTGGCGACTCAGTTGCGGCGCTTCCAACCAATAAGCCGTTTAATGTGTTCGACCATGCTTTTGCCTCAAATGAAGTTGTTTATCATGAAGTATCTAAGGGAAGAACAGCTGAAAGTTTAAAAGCGGAGAAAGTAGTAGGCGGGTATTATGCTGTCCGTTCGAAAGAAAACGGATCTTGGGCAGCACTGCCAAAGGTAGTATTAACAGGCTCTACAAAAGTAACGGCATCCGTTGCAGCGGATACCACTGGCGGTAAAATCACACTTCATGCAGGTTCCGTAGATAGTAAACCATTTGCAGAAATCGATGTACCAAAGACAGAGAAGAAGACATATGACATTGAAAATGCAGGTGTCACTGTAAACGAGCTAGGATATAAGGAAGTAACAGTAGATTTAGGTAAAAATGCACCAAAAGGACAAAGTACCATTTATGTAGTCTTCCATGAACCAGACCTAAGAATTGATAGTCTATCATTTGGGGCTGGAAAGAAAAATTAAATATCAGAGAAGTTCCCCGAAGGGGCGGTTCTCCTGGCTTTGTTGCCCGGAGAACCGTCCCTTCGGTTTTTCCGTCGTTTTTTTATGATATTTTTTAAAGAAAACTATTTTCAGACTATCAAAAACAAACAAACATATATTATAATAAAACAAAAACAAATAAAAATAAGTACCAATTTACCCAAGGGGATGGAAAAGATGAAAGTGAGTTTATTTGCGACATGCCTGGTTGATATGTTTCAAAGCAATGTGGGAAAAGCTGCAGTCGAATTATTAGAGCGGCTTGGCTGTGAGATAGATTTCCCGGAATCACAGGTATGCTGCGGGCAGCCGGCTTATAATAGCGGCTACACGAAAGACGCCAAAGACGCAATGAAAAGGATGATTGATACTTTTGTAGAGGCTGAGTATGTGGTCTCGCCGTCTGGCTCATGTGCCTATATGTTTCATGAATACCCCCATGTATTTAAAGGGGATCCAGTTTGGGAACCAAAAGCTAAGAAATTAGCAGAGAAAACGTATGAGCTTACCCAATTTATTGTGGATGTTTTGAAGGTTGAAGATGTCGGGGCTAAATTGGAGGGACATGCGACCTATCATACCTCTTGTCATATGACGAGATTGCTGGGTGTAAAAGAAGCTCCTATAACTCTTCTGAAAAATGTAAAAGGCTTGAAATTTACCGACCTGCCTGGTAAAGAGCAGTGCTGCGGGTTTGGCGGGACATTTTCTGTAAAAATGTCTCAGATTTCCGAGCAAATGGTTGATGAAAAAGTTTGCCATGTTGAAGAAACAGATGCAGATTACCTGATTGGGGCTGATGCTGGCTGCCTCATAAATATTGGCGGCCGGATTGATAGGAAAGGTAAACCGATAAAGGTTATGCATATTGCTGAGGTATTAAATAATCGATAAGAGTTGGGAAAAAGAGCTCTTATAGAGGGACAACCATAACCGAAAGTTTCAACATGAAGGATGGGTGAAATAACGGATGGCCATGAAAATAGGCAATGAACAATTCAAGGAACGTGTCGACAAGGGAATTCATGACGATTTTATGCGTGGAGCTGTTTCTGGTGCCCAGGATGGTATGGGTGTAAAACGGCGCATTGCTGCGGAGGAACTGGGGAACTGGGAAGAGTGGCGTTCACATGGCGAGGAAATACGCCAGCATGTTCTTGAAAACTTAGATTATTATTTAGAACAATTAAGTGAAAATGTCGCTAAACGCGGAGGGCATGTATACTTCGCCCAAACCAAAGAGGAAGCAAATGATTACATTCGTGGAATTGCTGTTAAGAAAAAAGCAAAAAAGATTGTTAAATCAAAATCAATGGTCACGGAAGAAATCAGCTTAAATGCAGCACTAGAACAAGAAGGCTGCGAAGTGATTGAGACGGACCTTGGAGAATACATACTCCAAGTGGATGACCATGATCCGCCGTCACATATCGTCGTCCCTGCTTTGCATAAGAATAAAGAACAAATCCGCGATGTGTTCACAGAAAAATTAGGTTACACAAAAACCTCAAAGCCAGAAGAATTGGCCTGGCATGCACGGGAAATGCTTCGACAGGAATACCTGTCAGCTGACATTGGGATAACAGGTTGTAACTTTGCCGTGGCAGAAACTGGTTCGTTTAGTTTAGTAACCAATGAAGGAAATGCAGATTTAGTAACTGCATTGCCAAAAACACAGATAACGGTAATGGGGATGGAACGGATCGTCCCTACCTTTGAAGAAATGGAAATCCTAGTATCACTGTTAACAAGAAGTGCAGTTGGGCAGAAACTAACAAGCTACATTACCGTCCTTACAGGACCAAAAGAGGAATTTGATGTTGATGGTCCAGAGGAATTCCACCTTGTGATTGTTGATAATGGACGCTCGAAAATTCTCGGTGGAGAGTTTCAATCAGTACTGCAATGTATTCGCTGTGCGGCGTGTGTGAATGTATGTCCAGTCTATCGCCATGTTGGCGGACATTCTTACGGTTCAATCTATTCAGGACCAATAGGAGCCGTCCTTTCACCATTACTTGGCGGATATGATGAATATAAAGAACTTCCATATGCATCAACGCTTTGTGGGGCATGTACGGAAGTATGTCCTGTGAAAATACCGCTGCATAACCTCCTCCATAAGCATCGAGAAGTGATTGTAGAGAAGGAAGGAAAGGCACCTATTTCGGAGAAGCTGGCAATGAAAGCTTTTGGGTTAGGAGCGGCTTCACCTGCCCTTTATAAAATTGGCTCAAAACTGGCTCCAACCGCGATGAATCCATTTACAACCGGGGACAAAATTTCAAAGGGACCAGGGCCATTAAAAGCCTGGACCGAAATCAGAGAGTTTCCAGCACCAAACAAAGAAAGATTCAGAGATTGGTTTAAAAGCCGAGAAAAAGGGGGGAATAAATGATGACGGGTACAATCCAAAATCGTGATTCATTTCTAAATAAAGTTGCCAGCCAACTGGGGCGACCTCGTAATTCTAAAGCGGTAGAGGTGCCAAACTGGAAGTTTAGACCCCAGGAAGAGGTATTAAAAGGTGCAACACAGGATGAGTTATTAGAAGTTTTAACAGAGCAGTGTAAAAAAATCCATACAACCATTTTTACAACGGACCTAAAAGGACTTCCAGCAACCCTAAATGAGGTTGTAGCCAATTATGGCGGGGGTCCAATAGTTACCTGGAAGGATGATCGTTTTTCAAAATGGGGTCTAGATTCCATAATGAAATCAGATTGGCAAAGTCAACAAATTGAAGTTTATGAATGGGATCATACAAAGGGCGCAGAAAACATTTCAAAAGCCGAAAAAGCAAACATAGGCATTACGATTAGTGAAATCACATTGGCGGAATCAGGAACTGTAGTATTATTCAGTAATGAAAATAAAGGGAGAACCGTGAGCTTTCTACCTGCATCTTATATCGCACTAATCCCTAAAAGTACCATAGTACCAAGAATGACTCAAGCTGCCAAAAAAATGCGGGAGATTCACCAGAAAACGGGACATATAGCATCATGTATTAATTTCATAACAGGGCCAAGTAATTCCGCAGATATTGAGTTAAACTTGGTTGTTGGTGTCCACGGACCTGTTAAAGCTTCCTATATCGTTATCAATGATCTATAAAGGTAGACAATCCACCTCAATATGGGGTGGATTTTATTATTTAATCAAAAACAACCAAATCTAAAAACAAATATAAACAAATATTAACTTAGGTATTCAAAAATAAACAAAAGTATAATATAATGAGTTACAGAAGTTAACAAACATATAAACGGGGGAATTCGGATGGTTAAGAATTATTGGGATAGTGAAAAAGCTGCACAAGTATCCAAAGGGGTAGAAGAATTAGTATATCGTTCCAATTTGATTGGATCAGATCGTGCCGTATGTAACTGGGGTGGCGGCAACACTTCTATGAAAACTACGGAAAAGGATTTCCGTGGACGTGATATCGAGGTTATGTGGGTAAAGGGAAGCGGCTCTGACTTAGCAACGATGAAGGCGCATAACTTTACAGGGTTAAACTTAGAGGATATCAATCCATTATTTGAACGTGATGAAATGTCAGATGAAGATATGGTTGCCTACCTTTCACATTGCATGATTGACAGCAAACATCCTCGTGCCTCCATTGAGACGTTATTGCATGCATTCTTACCATTTAAACACGTTGACCATACCCATCCAGACGCGATTATTAGCCTTTGCTGTGCCGATAATGGTAAGCAGCTTGCTGAAGAGATTTTTGGAAATCGTTTTGTTTGGGTACCATATGTTCGTCCTGGCTTTACCCTTTCAAAAATGATTGCAGAAGGTGTAAGAAACAATCCAAATGCCGAATTAGTATTAATGGAAAAACACGGCCTAGTGACTTGGGGAGAAACGTCAGCGGAATCTTATGCAAAAACAATCCAAATTATCAATGAAGCAGAACAGTATATTAATGAGCGAGTAGATGAGGAAACAGTATTCGGCGGTCAAAAATACGTTTCTTTATCTGACGAAGAGGCCGCTAGCATTCTAGCAAAAGTAATGCCAATCATCCGTGGTGCTGTAAGTGAAGAGAAGAAAATGCTTTTAACCTATGACCGTGGTGAAGATGTTCTCACATTTGTCAACAGCCATCAAGCACCTGAGCTATCACAAATTGGAGCAGCATGTCCAGACCACTTAGTTCATACAAAAATGGTCCCGCTTTATATCAATTGGGATCCGCAAACGAAAGATGTGGAAAGCTTAATTACTAGTGTGAAAGAAGGCATTGCGAGCTTCAAAGAAGCCTACAAATCATACTTTGAACGCAACAAAAATGAAGGCGACAAAATGTTCGAACCAGCTCCACGTGTTATTTTAATTCCTGGATTAGGTATGGTGAATACAGGTAAGGATCTAAATAACTCTAGAGTTAGTGGTGCCCTATACCACCGTGCGATCGCGGTAATGAAAGGATCTACAACACTAGGAAACTTTGTTTCTTTAAGTGAAAACGAATCTTACAACGTGGAATACTGGCCATTAGAATTATATAAATTGACTCTTGCTCCATCTGAAGCTGAATTCTCAAGAAAAGTAGCTTTTATTACTGGAGGTGCAGGCGGTATTGGCAGTGCAACAGCTCGTCGACTTGTTTCTGAAGGAGCGCATGTTGTGCTGGCTGATTTAAATCTTGAAGGCGCAGAAAAAGTAGCGGCTGAAATTAACGAACAATACGGTGCAAACCGTGCTCTGGCGGTGAAAATGGACGTTACTAGCGAAGAGCAAGTTCAAGCAGCATTCGACCTTACTGCACTCACCTATGGCGGAGTTGACATTATCGTTAATAATGCAGGACTTGCTACCTCCAGTCCATTTGATGAGACTTCTCTTAAAGAGTGGAACTTGAACATGAATGTATTAGGGACAGGTTATTTCTTGGTAGCCCGCGAAGCGTTTAAGCAAATGAAGGGACAAGGCATCGGCGGTAACATGGTCTTTATCGGTTCCAAAAATTCAGTTTACGCTGGTAAAAATGCTGCAGCATATAGCTCTGTGAAAGCAATGGAAACACACTTGGCAAGATGTATTGCAGCAGAAGGCGGCGAATATGGAATTCGTGTAAATTCTGTTCTTCCAGATGCAGTTCTTCAAGGTTCTGCGATATGGGGGTCAAACTGGCGTGAAGAACGTGCGGCAGCGTACGAAATCCATCCCGATCAATTAGAGGAACACTACCGTAAGCGTACAACATTACTAGTGAATATCTACCCATCTGATATTGCTGAATCAATAGCATTCTTTGCTTCCTCGAAATCTGAGAAAACAACAGGTTGTATGTTAACTGTTGATGGCGGTGTACCAGCTGCATTTACGAGATAATAAAATATAATGGATCAGAAGAAGGAATGACGTGAGATCTGGCTCACGTCATTTCCTTTTGTATAAGAAATTTTTACCTTATTTATCTATTATTTATTATGAAATGTTAAGCAATTTTGAGGCGAGTGGTATAACATTTTTGAGAACGTTTAATAACCGAAAAAATAATTAAACCATAAATTCCGATCGATAGAAAAATTAGTTATGCGCCTAAAAATAATTAGAGGCGTTTATTTATTGATTAACGAGTTAGTAAGTTACAAAATAGTTGAAGTGATAGTGGATAAAGAGCTTTTTGGGGAACTATCATCACAGCAAATTTCCCTGAAAGCATTAAATGAATTTTTTTCATTCATATCTGATTAAATAAAGCAGGAGATCCATTTCGATTCGAAAAGGATCTCTTATTTTTTGTGCAAATAAGGACAATAAAATAGTCGAATCACGATATAGGAAAATCATATATTTCTAGTAAGATAGATATATCAGTAAGCGGTTCCAACGGGAAGGTGATGTGAATGCCAAAATACAGTATAGCCGTCGACATCGGGGCATCAAGTGGAAGACTCATTTTAGGATATCTAGAAGCAGGTCTATTAAAATTAGAAGAAATTCATCGCTTTGAAAATAAAATCGTGAAAAAAGGGGATTCCTATTGCTGGGAAATTCATAAACTATTTCACGAAATCAAAAATGGACTAAAAAAATGCAAAGAATTGGGCATAAAGCCTGACAGTATTGGTATAGATACATGGGCTGTCGACTTTTTGTTATTGGATGAAAATGACCAGCCGTTAACCGATGCTGTTTCATATCGTGACCCACGAACAGATGGGATGATGGAAGAGGTATTTAAGATTTTTACAAAAGAAAGATTGTACTTGGAAACAGGCATACAATTCCAAAAGTTTAATACTATCTATCAATTATTCTCTATTAAAAAAAACAATCCAGAAATACTAGAAAAAGCAAAATCATTTTTAATGATTCCCGATTATTTTAATTATTTGCTAACAGGCAAGAAAGCAAATGAGTACACCAATGCAACTTCCACACAGCTGGTTAATGCATTTACGAAAAAATGGGATTATCAGTTATTAAATCTGCTTGGTATAAATAAAGAAATGTTCCAAGAAATCCAAACACCCAAAACTAATCTTGGTAATCTCAAAAAAGAACTAGTTTATGAACTAGGTTTTGATATAAAGGTCATTTTACCAGCAACACATGATACTGGCTCTGCTGTTATTTCCGTTCCAGAAGAGAATGAAACGATATATATCAGCTCAGGCACATGGTCTCTAATGGGTACTGAGAATTATTTTCCAATCTGTGTAACAAAAGCCTTGGACTATAATTTCACGAATGAAGGCGGAATCGATTATCAATACCGCTTCCTAAAAAATATTATGGGCCTTTGGATGATCCAAGAAGTAAAGCGAAACTACAATGATGTGTATACTTTTCAGAAATTAGTAGATATAGCAAGAGAAGCAAATGGTTTTAAGGCAATTGTTAATGTTAATGATGACCGCTTCCTAAAGCCTGAAAATATGATCGATGAAATCATAAATTATTGTACTGAAACGGAGCAGCCCGTCCCTAGCACACCTGGTGAAGTGGCCAAATGTGTGTTTGAAAGTTTAGCAGCCAGCTATCAAGAAACTGTTACAGAAATTGAAGAGATTTTTGAAAAGAAATTTGAAAAAATTAATGTCATCGGCGGCGGCTGTCAAAATGAACTGCTTAACCAGCTGATTGCTGATGTTACTCATAAAGAAGTTTATGCTGGACCCGTTGAGGCGACGGCAATAGGTAACATCACAGCCCAATTAATGGCGCTGGAAGAAATCAGTGATATTAAAGAAGCACGTAAGATCATTAAATCATCTTTTGAAGTGAAAAAATATTTACCAGCTTAACCTGTAATCAACTAATTAAGGGAAGGAAGAATAAACATGGCGATTAAAGCGAATTTTGAACTTGCCAAACAAGCGTATGCTAAATGGGGAGTAGACGTTGAAGAAGTAGTAGAGAAGCTGAAAAACGTACCAATTTCCATTCATTGCTGGCAGGGTGATGATGTTGCCGGATTTGAAGTAAACAAAAACGAATTATCAGGCGGTATTGATGTAACCGGAAATTATCCTGGTAAAGCAACGAATGCACAAGAATTAAGAAGTGATTTAGAGAAGGCTCTATCACTAATCCCTGGAAAGCACCGAGTTAATTTACATGCTATTTACGCAGAAACAAATGGGGAAGTAGTTGAAAGAGATCAACTAGAACCGAAGCATTTCGAAAACTGGGTAAATTGGGCAAAGGAAAACGGTCTTGGATTGGATTATAACCCAACTTTATTTTCACATCCAAAAGCTGCAGATGGTTTAACACTTTCACATCCAAATGAAGAAATCCGTGAATTCTGGATTAATCACTGTATTGGCAGCAGAAAAATTGCTGAACATTTCGGCAGAGAGCTTGGAACACCAGCATTAACAAACATTTGGATTCCAGATGGCTACAAAGATATCCCAAGTGACCGCCTGACTCCAAGAAAAAGATTAAAAGATTCATTGGATAAAATATTTGCAGTGGAAACAGATGAAAGATATAATCTTGACGCTGTTGAGAGCAAAGTGTTTGGTATTGGTTCTGAATCCTATGTTGTTGGTTCACACGAATTTTATCTGAACTATGCCATGAAAAACGATAAATTGTGCTTATTAGATACAGGTCACTACCATCCAACAGAAACTGTTTCAAACAAAATCTCATCTATGCTTTTATTTAGCGAAAAACTTGCGTTGCACGTTTCAAGACCCGTTCGCTGGGACAGTGACCACGTAGTTATTCTTGATGATGAATTAAGAGAAATCGCACTTGAAATCGTTCGTAACGATGCGTTAAACCGTGTAATCATTGGACTAGATTTCTTTGATGCAAGTATTAACCGTGTTGCTGCTTGGACGATTGGTACACGCAACATGATCAAAGCGCTCCTTTATGCCATGTTAGTACCAAATGAATATTTAAAGCAGCTGCAAGAAGAAGGCAATTTCACAGAAAGACTAGCATTAATGGAAGAATTTAAAACCTATCCATTCGGTGCAGTTTGGGATTATTACTGTGAAAAGATGGGCGTACCAGTTAGAGAATCTTGGTTAGGAGAAGTAAAAGCTTACGAGAATGAGGTTTTATCTAAGCGCTAAGGAAAAAAGACTCAATAAGGGACAATAGGTCCTTATTGGGTCTTTCTTTTTTGAAACTGTGTTTGTTTAACGGGAAATATGGTATATTCATTATATAAACAAAGAAAAAATAAACATAAAACAACAAAAACAAAATTGCTAGGTGATTGTTCGGAAGGGGTTTAATAAATGCTAGTTGCAGAGAGGCATAAAAAAATTGTTGAGCTGGTCAATGAAAGGTTGAGTATACGTGTTACAGAGCTAAGCAAGATTTTTTCTGTTACAGAGGAAACAATCCGTCGGGATCTTGAAAAGCTCGAAAAAGAGAACTTATTAATGCGCAGCCATGGTGGTGCTGTTAGTATTGAAAAGGATCATGGAGAAACTTCCTATTTGGAACGGGAAATTACTAATGCTGCTGAGAAGAAAGCAATTGCAAAAGAAGCTGTCCGCTCCATAGAGGCAGGCGACCAAATTGTACTGGATGCAAGTACAACAGCCTGGTATGTAGCAAAGGAATTAGAGGACTTCCCGTTAACTGTCTTGACCAACTCTATTAAAGTAGCCATTGAGCTAAGCAAAAAAGAACAAATTAAAGTGATTTCTACAGGTGGTACTCTATTGGCACAATCACTATCCTATGTCGGACCGCTTGCTGAACGATCGCTTGGAATGTATCACGTGAATAAGGCATTTATATCTTGTAAGGGTGTCCATTTAGAAAAGGGGCTGAGTGATTTTAATGAATTACAAGCTCTTTTGAAGAAACAAATGATGGATATTGCGGATGAAACCATTCTAATGGTTGATTCAAGTAAATTTGGAACACGGGCTTTTTCACAGATAGCTCCTGTATCAAAGATTCATTGTATTATCACCGATTCAAATATTGATGAACGAACTAAAAAACAGTTAGACGAAAGAAACATTACGATAACAATAGCCAAATAATAAAAAGATGCCGATTTATCATTACATTATAGAAAAAGTTTTAGAAGCAGACCAAGTGGTCTGCTTCTATCTGTTTTAACAAGTCTTTATATTAAATTGTACAAGATTTTTCAATAAAACAAAATTGAACGGGTTTGGATGTGACGAAATTGTTAATAAAACAAAAAATAAACAAAAAATAAACCTGTTTTTATGTTTGATTTTGTTTGTTTCGGTAGTATGATTACATTGTAAAGAAACTATATAGTTTTAAACAAAAGTGTAGTTTTAAGTAAAAGGAGAGAATGAAAATGAGTGTTTCCATCGTAAAAGATGCTATTTATACAGCTCCATTCATACAAGAAATGTTAGAAACTACTTCGAATTTATACCGTTTAGGCTGGGATGAACGGAATGGCGGAAATATCAGCTATTTATTGCATGAATATGAAGTCCTTCCATATTTAAATGTAGATAATGTTAAAAGAACAGTACAAATGAACTTTGATGCATCAGGATTAGCAGGTCGATATTTCATTGTAACGGGATCTGGAAAGTATTTCAAAAACGTAAAGAGAGATCCTGCAAATAACCTAGGCTTGATTCGCATATCGGCAAATGGCAGAAGCTATGAAATCTTATGGGGGTTTGAAGATGGCGGGGCTGCAACAAGCGAACTGCCAACACACTTAATGAATCATATTGAGCGCTTAGCTGTTGATAGGAACCATCGTGTTATTATGCACTGCCATGCAACAAACTTGATTGCGATGTCCTTTACACATAGTTTACAGGAAGAAGAATTTACTAAAACCTTATGGGAAATGTGTACAGAATGTCTTGTTGTTTTTCCTGAAGGTGTAGGCATCATTCCATGGATTGTTCCGGGAACAAATGCAATTGGGGAAGCAACCGCAGAAAAAATGGAAAATGTCCGCCTTGTCCTTTGGCCGCATCATGGAATATTCGGCGCTGGTACCACATTAGATGAAACCTTTGGGTTAATCGAAACCGCTGAAAAAGCGGCTGAAGTTTATACAATCGTTTGTGCTCAAGGCGGTAAAAAGCAAACTATTACTGATGCTCAACTTAAGGAACTTGCGGACGCGTTTGGTGTAGTACCAAGAAAGGGGATTCTTTAAGAATTTAAGAATGATATTTAACAAAAGATAAATAAAGATGTGCACCTAAATGGAGCACATCTTTTTGTTCTAATGGTTAGAGGGAAATGGTATTATACTATTTATATTAATGAATTGGAAAACATGAAAAGGTGAACCATGAATCAAGAACTCCTTAACGAGCTTTTACAAATTACAGATGAAGAAAAAGATATCCTAGTACAACAAACAAATGTAAGTAAAAACCTGTACACTAGTAAAAAGAACTTTATTATTGAAAGCGATAAATTCTTAAGTAAAGATAAAATGATAATGGTTCGAAAGCATACGAGATTTGTGGATTTTCCCTCACATAAGCATGATTACATTGAGGTCAATTACGTTTACAATGGTGAATTGCAGCAGACGGTGGGGGGAAGGCAGATTACTTTAAAAAAAGGAGAACTGCTGCTCTTAAACCAACACATTGAACATGAAATTAAAGCCTGTTCAAAAGAAGACATTGTCATTAATTTTATTATTCGACCTGCGTTCTTTGACTTTATTTTTTCCTATTTAAGTTCTGAAAATATTGTCAGTGATTTCTTATTGAGCAGTCTATACAATAATACACAGAATGGGCAATTCCTTTACTTTAAAGTCTCAGAGATAGAAAAGATTCAGGATTTAATTAGAAAAATGATTCACGAAATAATGTATCCTGCCACTTTCTCAGAGTCTGTCATCAAGCTATACATGGGACTCTTGATGATTGAATTAATTAAGAATTCAGATAGGGTAGAAAGAATAGAAGAAGCGTCCATCACTCACTACTTGGTTGTTGAATCACTAAAGTATATCGAAGAACAGTACAAAGAAGCTTCCTTATACGAATTAGCTGAACAATTGAATCAATCCCATTATGGATTAAGTAAAACCATAAAAAAGGCGACTTCTCGTACATTTAAAGAGCTTCTTCAGGAAAGAAGACTTTTAAAAGCGAAAGAACTATTAGAAGGTACAGACATGTCTATTTCCATGATCGCAGAGCAAGTGGGCTACGATAATATCAGTTATTTTTACCGGATTTTTAAAGGGAGATATGGACAGACTCCTAAAGAATTCAGAGCAAATAACTGATATAATTACTGAATATTATTTATTACATCATAAGGAGTTACATCATGAATTTTTCAGGAAAACAAATAATTTTTATTAGTTTTATGTTATTTTCAATGTTTTTCGGTGCAGGGAATCTTATTTTTCCTCCTTTCCTTGGCCAATCAGCCGGAGAACATATTTGGCTGGCCCTAATAGGTTTTATTGTTTCAGCCGTAGGACTGCCAATTTTAGGAGTTATTGCGGTTGCAAAGGTTGGAAGCTTGAATGAGCTGAACCTTAGAGTTCACCCAATATTTGCATTAATATTCCCATTTTTGATTTATATTGCAATCGGTCCAGGACTAGCGATTCCTCGTGCAGGGAGCCTTGCATTTGAAATGGGGGCTGCACCGTTCCTGCCGGAGAATTTGGTTGAAGGTCCAATCTCTTTATTACTCTATAGTATCGTCTTTTTTGGCTTAGCCGCTTGGTTAAGTATGTATCCCTCTAAATTGATTAGTCTTTTTGGGAAACTGTTGACACCCATCCTCTTAGCACTGATAGCGATTATTTTTGTAAAGAGTCTAATCAATCCGATTGGATCATTTGAATCACCCGTTGGGAATTATCAGGAAACCCCATTATTTCAAGGAATATTGGAAGGATATCTAACCATGGATGCCTTGGCAGCACTCGCTTTTGGTATAGTTATTGCTAACACGTTGACTGCACAAGGTGTACTTGACTCCAAAAAGAAATCGCGCTATATGATGTACGCAGGATTAGGAGCTGGGTTGTTGTTAGCGGTAATTTATCTTATTTTAGGATACCTTGGGGCTCAGAGTTCTGCTTTAGGACAGGCTGAAAATGGAGCCATTATTTTGTCCAACATTATGACGTACCTGTTCGGAAAAAGCGGGACATTGATATTAGGTGTTGTTTTTACGCTGGCATGTTTTTGTGTGTCGATTGGTTTAATAACATCATGCAGTCAATTCTTCTCAAACGCCATTCCAAGAGTCGCTTATAAAATATGGGTTGTAATTTTAGCTGTTCTTAGTACTGCCATTGCCAATTTAGGGTTAACTCAAATCTTGCAAATATCTGTACCGATTCTTGGTATGATCTACCCGATTGCCATTGTTCTAATTTTCTTAGGTCTATTGGATGATATCATAAAAAGAAATCCATATATATATGGCTCTGTAATAGGATTAGTTGCTCTTTTTAGTGTTTTAGACACAATTAACAAAGTATTTTTAGAAAGTAAATGGAGCGGGGCTTTTGAAATTCTCCCCTATTATTTAGAAGGGCTGGGCTGGCTCATCCCAGCACTGATAGGGTTAGGCGCTGGATGTATTTTGGGCTGGTTGAGAGGTACATCTCCTTCAATGAAGACAAATCCATAGTGAAAAACGAGAAACCATCCATACTGTGGTTTCTCGTTTTTTTAAGTCAGAGATATTTATTGGATATTTAATTCTGTTAAAATATCATCTATTCTTTTTCCTTTATAGATTTCTTTTCCTTTAGGAGCTTTTTCGACATCAGGGTTCTGTTTTAAATAGTGTTGTTTTACAAATTCCATATCTTTTGCATCGACGATACCATCAAAATTGATGTCTGCTTCACGCTTGTCCTTACCCCAATATGTTTTAATGTAGTCTGCATCCATAATATCAATTACATGATCGTTATTGACGTCTCCTCCCATTACAGAGGCATAGAAAATATAAGTCATTCGGCCTGCGGCTTCACCATTATACATATCATGTAAATCACTTACCGTTACATGACGGTCAAAATGACCTGGGATTTTAACCGTAATATCATATTTTTGATTTGTTGCAGGAAGGTTTTTTAAGAAATAGCGTGCACTGTAATTGAACTCTCCTTTATACGTTATCCCGTCCTCACCGACAGCTTCAATTGTCATTCCTGCTTTAGAGAAATCCTTATTATAATCTAACCAAATGCCGAATTCACCTAGGAAGCCATCTGCAAGAATGCCGCCCTCCAGCTGAGAAACAGTCGGGACGATGTTAACCCCTTGGCCAAAACCATGAATGGCAATAGGATCATGGTTTAATGAAAATGCTTTTGTGTTTACTACATTTATGTTTTGAATCCATTTGATATAATTGCTTGGGTTTTCTTTTACTTTTAATGATACATCAATTAATGGCATTGATGTTTGAATTGCCTGGACAGACTCACCTGTCAACATAGTACTCAAAGTAATGCTATTTTGACTGCCTGCTGGCGTAATTTCTCCTTTTGTTAGTTCAGCTTGTAAATGATGAGCTTTTGCATAGGCTTTAAATTCTTCGTTTATAGTTATATTTGTAACTTCAAAAGTGCTGGATGGAAAGGCTAATGTAAACTCTCCGCCAGTTAAGTCTTTAATATTGTGTGCACTCAATGTTACCGTCAAAGTATCGCCGTACTTAGCATTATTTTTGTTAGATACTAGCTTCATGTATGAAAGACCTTGTTTAACAAAGGTGTAAGTGAAATCCGGGTGGTCCTGGATACCATTCAGTGCGTTATCAAAAGTTTGAAGAGTTGCTTTCGTGAACTCTCTGCCGTTAGTCAGTTCGGTATTAAAGGTAAACTGACCATCTTTATCAACTGAGATTGGAGAAAATGAGTCGTCTATCAGGTAAACTTTATTAGAGGATTGATCAATATCGAATCCATTTTCCTTCATCGTGTCAACATGCTTGTCATAGATTTTTCCTTTAATCGTCATTCCTTCTTCGTTTACTTCATATACTCCGCCTGGATTCTGCATGGTTATCTCCGGAAGAGTGTTTTCAATGAAAAACGTATCCGACTTTTTGAATACTTTACCATCTTTATTTGTTGCTATAATCTCCACTTCATACTTTCCGGGGCTTGCCAGTTTCTTCGCGTATGCTAAAGGGTTATCTCTGTTTC
Organism: Neobacillus niacini; assembly: GCF_046591715.1. Taxonomy (GTDB): domain Bacteria; phylum Bacillota; class Bacilli; order Bacillales; family Cytobacillaceae; genus Neobacillus; species Neobacillus niacini_L. Next base: position 835,402 of record NZ_JAWVNQ010000001.1, read on the forward strand.
CAGTAAAAGGAACATATAAACCATTAAAGCCAAACTCCGTTTCGTAGAGAAGTTCTTCAGGAAAAAAGCCTTGATAAGAATCGATAAGTCCAAGCGCTTCTCCTGTGGCGGAATCCTTTAATACAACATCTACTGTTTCCATCGAACTGCTAAGTGAAAATAAAATTGGGGTAAATCCATAGGCAAAATTGTTCAAGTCACGTCTTGTTGTAAAGGAATCAAAGTATGCGTTAACCTCATTTATTCCTTCTTTAATATGTTTAAATCCAAATGGCACTTGGTAAACTTCCTCGTTATTTTCTTTATTGGTAAAATAGATGTATCCTTCATAGTTTCCAAGCTCAGCTGTAGCTGGTATTCTAATAGCTGGTTTTATATTAAAGGTTTTGTTGGCCTTTACAGTGATGGATTCAGGTATGTCTAAAGTAACGTTATTCTTATTGGCATCCTTTGCACCTGTTACTTTTTGATTAAACTCAACTTTTACTTGAAAGATTTTGTTGCTGCCGGTGGTATTCGTCAATGTGAGATTACGCGTTTCTTTCTTGGTTTGTTTTTTTACGACCTGCGCTCCAAAGCTTAAAGCTCCGGTTAAGTCAGGTATAGAAACTTCCTCTTCGCCCTTCATGCTAGGAGTTTCATCGATAACCTTTATACTCATCTCTGCATGTGCAGCCTCATATACATCAATTCTTCCTGCGCCTGCTTCGAACACACTGTAATCCTCTGTCAGCTTATCAGCTGTATTCATTAGTGCTGCTTTTACATCCTCTGGCTGGTAATCCGGGTGTGCTTGTAAAAGAAGTGCTGCTGCTCCTGCCGCATGCGGTGCAGCCATGGAAGTACCTGAAGCTCTTTGATAAGCAAATTGATAATTATTCTGAAGTTCCTCGCCATTCATATATGCTGGTACACTCGAATACACGGCAACCCCTGGGGCTGTAATTTCTGGTTTAATATCATAATTTTTGTAAGATGGTCCCCGAGAGCTGAAAGCAGCCATTTTATCCCCGCTTGTTTTATATTCACTTAATGTATTTAACGTAAAGGTAATATTGCCTTCTCTTACTTTATTTAAGACCTGCAGGCCTTGTTCATTGGTAAGGGTGAATGTAGGAATGAATTCAAAACCATCACCTAGATAATGAGGTATTTGCCCTTCTAATGGATCATTATTATAGAGTAAAACTGCTTTTGCTCCATGTTTTTTGGCGTTCATAATCTTTTCATTTAAACTAAATATCCCACGTTCAACAAGGACTATTTTTCCCTTTACATCTTTACCGTCGTAATTGTAATCATATCCTAATCCGACTTCAATGATGGAAAGTGCTTGGTTTTTCAAAGCACTTAAATCATCGTTGTAGCTCTTTGCAAGCAGCCGCAAATCGGTAAAGGAAAGATTATCTACTGCTGCATTCACAATTGGCACTGTGATTGAATAATCACTTGCACCTACAGTCAGCGCTAAGGCTGAAGTTCCTGGTGAACCAAGGGAATATAAATCGCTTCCAGAGTTTCCTGCTGCAACTACTGCAACTGTACCTGCTAAGGCAGCGTTATTGATGGCAATTGAAGTTGGGTCAAGCGGGTCATTATGGTCGCTGCCTAATGAAAGGTTAATCACATCCATCTCATCTGCAACTGCTCTTTCAATGCCAGCCAATATATTACTATAAGAACCTGAACCATATGGACCTAACACCTTATATCCATATAGTTCTACGCCTGGAGCAACTCCTGTAACGGCAATGTCAGCACTGTTCTTTCCTTGCCCAGCTATCGTTCCAGATACATGAGTCCCATGAGATGTATAATATGTTGATCCGCCCAATGGACTGATTTCCGGCTCTCCGGATTGTTTCCACTCATCATATGTAGTTTCCATTGGATCTGGGTCGTTATTGACAAAGTCATATCCACCCTTATAAGCATCTTTTAAATCAGGATGTGTATAATCTATGCCTGTATCAATTACACCAACCTTTACGCCTTTTCCGGTAATGCCTTCAGTATGAAGTTTTGTGGCGCCGATATGTGCAATGCTGTCTAGTGCAGGGGAAGCACTTTTGGTTTCTGTTTCGCTAACTTCAGGAACTGGAGGCTCAACTGATACTTGTTTATCTTCCCAGATTGCCTTTACTCCGTCCATTGAGAGTATAGTATGCAAATCTTTAGCAGCTACGGTCATTGCAACACCGTTAAAGGCATGCCGGTATTCCTTCCTGATTTCTAAGGCAGGTGCAGCTTTTTTGGCTTGTCCGATTTTCTCCTTGAATTTTTGATGTGATTCCTCTACCTTTTTTCTTGCCTCGCTTAGCTCAAGTGGTTTTCCGGCTTTAGCATTTTTTTTCACTGCTGCTTGAGCAGGGTCCTGAGCAAATTGAACAATTATATTTACAGGTTTGTTACTGAAAGTTTCAAGGCTGGGGGATAGGTATTTATTTGGGACTCCCTGTTCTTGATTGTTATGGATTCGGTCTCTGTCTTCTTTGGATAAATATTGAAGATAGTGTTCTGCGTTGGTGATTTTGCTTGGACTGACAGTTTCTGCAAAGGTTGGCGGCGTTTGAGAAACTAGCAGACTAGCAGCTAAAAAACAAGTAGATACAACTTTAAATGGAATTGAAGCTTTCTTTTTCAAGTTCTATTTCATCCTTTCTATCTTTTTAGAATATTTGCAATTTTATTATAAGTTTATGGTACGAAGTATCCTATGGGGGTATTTATGGGAGACTTTTATATTGATAACGATTAGAAACGCACTAAAACTCGCTTATACAAAAAAATTTTAGTGCATTATACCTAATTCGTAACCCCAATAGCTTTTTTACAAGCAAGTTATTAAGATAATTGTTGTATTAATATTTTGAAATTTTAATAATTTTATATTGAAAAAACACAACCGTTTAATCGAGAGGAAGATTCACAATGAAAAAGAGAAAAGGGTTACCGTATAAGGTTTTCGCAACTTCAGCATTAGCGGCGATGTTAATAACATCAACAGGATTTGCGGAAGGAACAAGTCCGGTTCAAGGGCAAAGCGTAGAGGAAATTGTGAAACAAGGGCAGAAAATATTCTTGGAAGAACAAAAAAAGGCTGCGACAGCGGCAGTTGACCAGTTTGGGTATAAGGATTTAAAGAAAAAAGGTCTGGCACAACCGTATCAGCCAAATGAAAAGGTGCGTCTCATTGTTGAGATAGAGAAGCCTGATACTGCAGGGGAGGCAAAACAAAACAAAAGGGAAAAGTTTAAACAAAAGCAAGATCATGTAATTGCTCAGATTTCTAAAACTAAATCACAAGCGAAAGTAAAGAATCGTTTCTATGAAAGTTTTAATGGATTTAGTATAGAGACCGAGTTTCGTAATCTAAAAACAATTGAAGCGACTCCTGGTGTAACAAATGTACATATTGCGAGGACGTTCCAACCATCAATGGGAGCAAGCAAAGAATTGGTCCAAGCCCAAAAGGTATGGGAGGAATATGGGTATGAAGGAGAAGGATTGCTTGTTGCAATCGTTGATTCTGGAATTGACTACAGTCATCAGGATATGAAACTAACAGAAAAAGGTAAAGAGAAACAAAAGTGGAGCCTAGAGGGAATAGAAGGTAAATTGGCTGAAACCGAGGTCAATGAAGTATGGTACAGTGACAAAGTTCCGACGGGATATGACTGGGCCGATAAAGATAGCGATGTCATTCCAAGAGGACAATATGGTTCTTCTCATGGTATGCATGTTGCAGGGACAGTAGGGGCTAACGGTGATGAAGCAAATGACGGTGTACAAGGTATTGCTCCAGGTGTGCAGTTACTAGCGGAAAAAGTATTTTCTGATAATGGCGGCGGTGCATTTGAAGACGACATAATTGCGGGGATAGAACATGCTGTGACAATGGGAGCAGATGTCATCAACATGAGCTTAGGCTCTGATGCGGGGTATGTTGGAGAGGAAAACGATCCAATCCAAAAGTCAATAAGAGAAGCAACCGAACAAGGGACACTTGTTGTGGTTGCAGGCGGAAACACAGCGTACAGTACTAAAAACAATCTTCTCCAATCTGCAGCAAAACCATACGCGGAAAATCCGGATATTGGGACAGTAGGAGAACCGAGCGTAAGTCCTTTTGCGCTGTCAGTAGCTTCCTATGAAAATACCAATATTCATATGAATACCTTAGCAGAGGAAAATGGCTTGCAGCTTCCATACCAGGATCAATCACAATTTAATTTCAAACTCTCTAGAGTACTAGAGGCGGGTAAAGGCTATGAAATGGTATTTGTTGGAGAAGGAAAGGCAGCGGACTTCGTTGGCAAAGAGGTTACAGGAAAAATTGTAATAGCAAAACCAAAGCAGCCATATGCTTCCTATAATTTTATTCAAATTGAAGCTAAGAAGAAGGGAGCCAAGGCTGTTATTGTAGTACCTCCGACGGGGGAGGCTGACTACCCATTTGTTTATTTCACTCCCTACTCTATACCTGCGGCAACAACCAGCCAAGAAGCTGGAGATGCGGTGATTACAAAGCTTTCAAGCGGTCAACCTGTGTTCATGAAGATGTCAAAAGGAACCAGCATTGAAAACCCTGATAAAAATAAAATTTCTGATTTCTCATCTTATGGAACACCACATACATTAGATTTTAAACCAGAGATTTCTGCACCTGGAGGCAATATATATTCAACAGTCACGGGTAACGAATATGAGATCATGAGCGGAACTTCAATGGCAGCACCGCATGCAGCTGGCGGATCTGCATTATTGCTGCAAGCACTTTATGAAAAAGGCTTGTCCCATTCAAAGGAAACAGCATTAAAAGCAAAGATAGCCTTAATGAATACAGCACAATTCATACATGATCCACGCACTAATAATGAAGTGCCGTACTCACCGCGGGTACAAGGATCTGGATTAATGAAGATTCAGAATGCCATTAAAACACCAGTCCTTGTTACAAGTGATAAAACACCATTAGAAGAAGCCGGAGCAGTGGCTTTAAAAGAAATTATGAACAACAAAGCACACTTTAAGCTGAATGTGGAAGCTCTAGAAAACTTTAATGTGAAAGACCTGGAATACAGTGTATACGTAGATGTTTTGACGGATCATACAGAAACGAAAGAATTTGACTTAGACTATGATGGAACACTAGATTCTAAAGAATATTTAACCTTAACGAGCAAGCGGATACAAGGTGCTTCTGTTTTGGTAAACGGGGAAAAAGTATCACATTCAGAAGGAAAGTCATTAAAGATTAAAGCTGGTCAAGAGAAGAAATTAGACATCCAAATTTCATTACCTGACAGTCTGAAGCAAGGAACGTTTGTTGAAGGCTTTGTACGTCTTGTGCCAACAGGAAAAAACAGCGATTCAGCAGTTCCGTTAACCGTTCCTTATATGGGCTTCCATGGTAAATGGGATCAACCACAAAACCTTGACCCAGTCGCATGGGATAAAAATGCTTTCTTAGGTTATACCGTGCTTTGGAATGATGAACCAATGTCCGAGGGTACTTTCCCGTTAGGTTATGATCCTAGAACGGGAACTTTCAATATGAATCGTATTGTGATATCACCGAACACGATTTTTCCAGGTGTATTCCCAACCTTCACCACACTCCGTAATTTAGAGAAAACAGAAATGTATGTGGAAGACCAAAATGGACAATTAGTTCAATATCTAGGTGATTTCAGTGAATACACTGGGAAGCCATGGAAGTTCCGTAAGAATATAATGGCTTATGGGGACTATATGAATGGTGGTTATTTATGGGATTTAAAAGACAAAAATGGACAAACAGTCAAGGATGGCAGATACAATTATGTCATTAAGACAACGCTAGATTACGAGAATGCAAGACCACAAGAACTGAAAATTCCAGTTAACGTCGATTCCGAAGCTCCTATTGTGTCTGATATCATGGTACAGCCGAAGGATGGTCAATATGAAATTTCCTTTAAAGCTGTGGATAATGAAAATGGAAGCGGCTTTAATGGTGCAATCATCTGGTATAACGGAAAGTATATGCCTCTAGTGCAGGGAATGACCTCCGTACTTGTAAAAGAGGAACCGAAGAGTGTTGTCGTGTTAGGTTCAGATTTTGCGCTTAACCATGGATATACTGTTTGGGGAGATCCTTCTTATATAAATGATGAAATGCTTGTCAGTTATTTCAGTGTTTACCCAAATAAAAATGTAAATGCAAGTACTCCTGCGGGAATAAATGCTTTTGCCAATAATCGAGTGAATTGGAAGATCAATATTAGTGATGTAAGTGGTAAGATCGTTGACTCGATTGTGGTTGAAAATGAGCATGAAATTCACTTACAGTGGAAACCGGAGAAAGACCTTCCAAACGGCACCTATTCAGTTTATGCTGAGGTGGAAAACAAACAAGGCTTTAAAGTTACGACAAAGCCACAAACGGTGACGGTATTACAGGAACATTAAGTATAGACGAAAAAGTCGGTTCAGAATGAATGAACCGGCTTTTTGCATTTGTCAAAATGATGAATATAAAGATGTTTTCGTAATTAGTTTCAAATGGTATTATTTAGTGATTAGTATCAATTGTTTTGAAATTGGGAGAGGTGTAGTTATGTCAGATAAAAGGGATGAGATGTCCGAATTTAACAAGTATCAGGATTTCATTGACTTTCCAGAAAAACAAAGGGCTTTATATCGTCGAACGTTGATTATCGTAGTTTTATCACAAATTTTCGGCGGTGCCGGACTGGCAGCTGGCATAACTGTTGGAGCACTTCTAGCAGAAGAAATGTTGGGGACAGAAAATCTTTCGGGGGCTCCAATAGCGTTATTCACCCTTGGCTCTGCTGGGGCAGCACTTCTAGTAGGAAGATTATCTCAAGCATATGGACGCAGGACTGGATTAGCTGCAGGTTTTCTTGCAGGAGGAATTGGAGCAATTGGTGTAGTCATTGCAGCGATAACCAATAATATCTTCCTCTTATTTGTCTCTCTCTTAATCTATGGGTCTGGAAGTGCCACAAACTTACAAGCGCGCTATGCAGGAACTGACCTAGCCAGCCCAAAGCAGAGAGCCACAGCGGTTAGTATTGCATTGGTATCAACAACATTGGGTGCTGTTAGTGGTCCTAACTTGGTTGAAGTTATGGGAAGATTTGCAATGAAATTGGGTGTTCCTTCATTATCAGGACCATTCATTTTAGCAGCGGTAACTTATATTCTAGCTGGTTTGGTACTGCTGATATTACTGCGCCCAGACCCGCTCATTGTTGCAAATGCAATTAGTGATGAGAAGCGAAGGAACAGGACTGTACATTTAGAAAGTAATACACAAACACTGCCGATTAACCAAAGAGTAATTGTGGCTGCAGCTGCAATAATGGTTTTAACACAATTGGTAATGGTAGCAATCATGACTATGACACCTGTACATATGGGGAAACATGGACATGGCTTAAGTGAGGTAGGAATGATAATTGGATTCCATGTAGGTGCGATGTATCTTCCATCACTCCTGACAGGAGTTCTCGTCGATAAGATTGGACGACTTAACATGGCCTTCGCGGCGGGTTTGACTTTACTAGCAGCAGGGTTAATAGCTGCTGTGGCACCGGGTGAATCGATCACTTTGCTTACTTTCGCACTTATATTACTTGGCTTAGGCTGGAACTTCGGTTTAATAAGTGGGACCGCTATCTTAGTTGATTCAACGAACCATGATAATCGTGCGAAAATTCAAGGAACTGTTGATGTAATGGTTGCACTATCTGGTGCCACTGGAGGCGTACTATCTGGGGTGGTTGCAGCAAATACCAGCTATGCGGCACTTTCGATCGGAGGAGGAATTCTTTCACTCCTTCTAATTCCAGTGTTAATTTGGTCAAATTCAAAAAGGGTAAAAGTTCGAACTTGAATCCACTTGGATTACATCTGGATTAGGGTAAAAACTGGCACATCAAATAGAACGTACCCGATAAGGAAAACATAGACTATTGTATCAATAAGGTTAGGGTGTCATCTCATGAGAAGGATAAGACAAGTACAGCCGATGATTGGGCAGGCATGGACCGGCAGACATGTGGTTATACTTCATTGTACAATGAATAATCAACTTATTCATTTATACAAAAGCTATCATGCACCAATCGAACCTCCACGGGAAAATTGTGCAGAAACTTTATCTCAGTTACTAAGTATTGGGTATTCATTACAAGCGATAACAGCACTTTCACCAAATCAAATTCAATATTTTTTAGTTCTAGAATAATAAAATCATATAACCCCAAAAAAAAATCCGCTTTTAGTACTTAAAGCGGATTTTTTTCGAATACATACTAAGAGTATGATAGAAATATCGAGACGACATGAGAGAGGGATAAGTATGATATTGACAGTAGATGATGCAAAAGGAATGGACAAAGAAGATAGTCTATACAAGTTTCGTGAAGAATTTTACATAAAACCAAATACTATTTATTTGGATGGCAATTCATTAGGACTCCTATCTAGAAGGGCTGAACGCTCTCTCCTAGAGGCGTTAAATGATTGGAAGGAACATGGAATTGATGGCTGGACTAAAGGGAAACACCCATGGTTTTATTTATCCGAAACGCTTGGAAAACTAATGGCACCTTTAGTAGGTGCAGATGCAAGTGAAGTTATCGTTACGGGTTCAACAACGGTAAATTTGCATCAGCTGGCGGCTACATTTTATAAACCAGAAGGTAAAAAGTCTAAAATACTTGCTGATGAATTAAATTTCCCCTCAGATATTTATGCTTTAAAAAGCCAGCTTTCCATCCATGGGTTTGATCCAAATACCCATCTAATTACAGTAAACAGCAGGGATGGACGCTTTTTAGATGAGGAGGATATTATCAAAGCCATGACGGATGAAATTGCCCTTATTATTTTGCCTGCTGTTCTTTACAGAAGTGGTCAAATTTTGGATATGAAGAGGTTAACTAAAGAGGCAAATCAAAGAGGGATTTTAATAGGTTTTGATGGATGTCATTCAGTTGGCGCCATACCGCATTCCTTTAGTGAATGGGGCGTTGATTTTGCCTATTGGTGTAATTATAAACACTTAAATGGCGGCCCAGGCAGTGTAGGCGGATTATATGTAAATAAGAAACATTTTGGTACGGCCCCAGGTCTTGCAGGCTGGTTTGGTTCTAAAAAAGAAAAACAATTTGATATGGAACATACTTTAACACCTGCTGAATCAGCAGGGGCTTATCAAATTGGGACTCCACATGTCTTAAGTATTGCTCCATTAATTGGTGCTTTGGAAATTTTTCAAGAAGCGGGAATTGAAAGAATCCGAGAAAAGTCATTAAAGATAAATAGATTTCTTATGGACTTAGTGAAACAAGAATTTCCAGATATGGGTTTTATTATTGGAAATCCTCTAGATGATCATCGGCGTGGAGGTCATATTAGTTTAGAGCATAAGGAAGCAGCCCGTATTTGTAAGGCTTTGAAGGAAAACGGGATTATTCCAGATTACCGATCCCCTAACATTATCCGGCTTGCTCCTGTATCGCTTTATACCTCTTATCGTGAAGTTTGGGAAGCGGTTCAAGTACTTAGGAAAATCATGATAGAAAAGCAATATGAAAATTTCAAGAATGAAAGAGAAGTTGTGGCATAAAAAGTGACAGTAAATTCGAGGAGGACAGTAAAACATGAGTTCATCAGAAGAAAATAGCAAACAGGAATTGGAGAAAAATATTCAAATAGATTTTCAAAAAGCGATGTCTTATGGTGATTACTTGCATCTAGATAAGATTTTAGATAGCCAGCACCGGTTATCTGATCACCATGATGAAATGTTATTTATCATTATCCACCAAGCAAGTGAATTATGGATGAAATTAATTATTCATGAATTATCAGAAGCGATTAAATATATTCGTCAGAATAACTTAGAACCATCTTTTAAAATTCTGTCTCGTGTATCGAGAATTCAGCACCAATTGATTCAATCATGGAGTGTTCTTTCTACTTTGACACCTTCAGAGTACCTCGAGTTTAGGGACAAACTCGGTCAATCATCTGGATTTCAATCCTACCAGAATCGGATGATAGAATTCGCACTAGGTAACAAAAATGCTCATACCCTGGCAGTCTATCAGCATCAAACAGAACTATATGAAAAGATGCAGGAGGCTCTTCAAAAACCTAGTATTTATGATGCAGCGATCCATGCGCTTGTTGCCCGTGGAATTCCTGTTGATGACGAGGTCATAAATCGCGATTTGTCTAAAAACTATGAACCTAATGAAAGTGTTGAAGAAGCATGGCTCACAGTTTACCGTAATGTCGACCAATATTGGGATTTATACGAGCTGGCTGAGAAGTTGGTAGACATTGGAAATCAACAGCAATTATGGAGATTTAATCATATGAGTACAGTTGAAAGAATCATCGGTCATAAAACAGGAACGGGCGGTTCATCTGGTGTGACCTATTTAAAAAGAGTTCTAGACCAGCAATTCTTTCCTGAACTGTGGAGTTTGCGAACAAAGCTATAGAATAAAATCCACCATTTTGGAATGGTGGATTTTATTTTGATCAAATTTAAATATAAATTTTTTTTTTGTTACTTTAATTTTTTGCTCAGGAGATAAATGCTCCCAGCGAGTGTAACGACCGAAAAAAATTTACTAAGAAGGACCAGATAACCAATGGTTTGAGATTCCAAATGAATATGGGGAAGTACCACTAATGCGTATACGACCAAAATACCGAATAGCAGGATTGAATACGCATATTGATAAGATTTGTTTATGATTAAACTGCTCCGCTTTTCATCTTTTTCATTTATGAAAATAATCATTTGATAAGACATAACCAATAATAACAAATATGTTAACAAAATGATTGTTAACCCGATGCTCATTTAAAGAGCCTCCCTTGCTCATCATTACCTTTCTATAGACCAGGGGTATTTTCATGTTCATTTTCATGTTTTGGAATAGTGATTTTCTTTTTAGGTGCTTTGCTTTTTTCCCATTTGAAAATTTTGTTTAATAAATTATATATATTCTTTGACTCTTTTGTTAATAGCGGTCCGATGATAGCCAAAATTAAAACATAGACGGCAGTAAATGGCTTTAAAATAGGCAATAAGCCGCCGGCAAGTCCTAAGTTAGCAACAATGATCGAAAATTCACCTCTAGAAACGATTGTTAAACCGATATTTGAAGAAGCTTTATAAGATAAACCAGCTTTTCTCCCGGAAATCATTCCAGCTACAAAGTTACTAATAATCGTAAGGATTACGGCACCGATTGCCAGCCAGACCGCTCCACCTAAGCTAAAAGGGTCAATACTTAATCCGAAACTAAAGAAGAATAGGGCCCCAAAGAAATCCCTAAATGGAATAACCAAATGTTCGATACGCTCGCGATGTTCTGTTTCAGAGAAAACTAATCCTAATAGTAATGCGCCGATTGCTTCTGCAACATGAAGTTTCTCTGAGAAACCTGCGATAAAAAAGAGTGAAGCGAAGATTACGAGGATAAAAATTTCATTAGATTTAATGTTTAATAGTTTATTAAGAATAGGAGCCCCTTTTCGAGCGATAATAAAAAAGAGAATCATGTAACCTAGGGAAATTAGAACAGAAAAGATTGTTCCCAAAACAGTGGTAGCGCCACCTAATAAAAGTCCTGACATAACGGAAAGAAATAATGCTAGGAATATATCATCGAATAAAATAATCCCCAGGATTAACTCAGTTTCGGAATTGGCTGTTCTTTTTAGATCAACAAGAACTTTTGCGACAATCGCGCTAGAGGAGACACTAAGGAGTCCAGCAATAATTAATGTTTCCATAATAGGAAAACCTGTTATAAAACCGTATAGAATACCTAATGAGAAGTTAAGGGCAACATAGATCGTACCGCCTACTACGATGGAACGCCCCGAGCGAATGAGTTTTCCTACTGAGAATTCCAGACCCAAATAGAATAATAGAAAAAGTACACCTATTCGACCAAAAAACTCGATAATTTCCGAACTTTCGATAAAAGTAAGGTCAATAATCCCAATTTGAGGGGCATGAGGACCAACTGCCATTCCTAAGAGGATAAGGAAGGGAATGATGGAAAATTTCAATTTTCCTGCAATTAATGCCGTGATAGCAACTAATACTAAAGCTGTACCTACTTCAAATACTAAATGATTTGTCATCCTATCACCCGTCCCTTCGTGAAAGTACTTCTTTTACGAACTTTTTCACTTGATCGCGCTGTCCAGATACGATTACGGTATCTCCTTCTTCTAGTAGAGTTTCAGGACCTGGAGTATGAATCTTTTTGTGATTCTGTCTTTTAATAATGGCAATAATATTTACTTCATAGGACTGCCTGATATTAAGCTGCCCGATGGTTTGATTTACTGCAGCAGCATTTGATTCAAGGTTAAACCATTCAATCACTAAATCATCAAAGGCCAGTTCAATGGTTTCAAGCGCCTTAGGAGAGTATGTCATTCCGCCAATAATAGCTGCAATCTGTCTGGCTTCTTGATCATTGAAGGTAGTGCTTGAGATTGCTTCCTCATAATCCTCCGGATCAAAATAATAAATGTCTCTTCGTCCATCATCATGAATGATAACCACAATTTTATCCTTATTTTTTGTGATGGCTTCAAATTTCTTTCCAATACCCGGCAGTTCGATTTCGCGAATATTCATTAACTATTCCTCCTCAAATTAATTTGTACATGGATAAAATGTACTGCTCTATAGGTTCACATCTATTTCCGTTTTTATCTGTTCATCTTTGGATATCCCTAGATATCTAAGTGTTTCGGAAGGGGTTGAATGATTGAAATGTTTCTGTAGTAGTGAGATGGCAATTCCACGTTTATATGCATGATATCCGAAAGTTTTGCGCATCGAGTTAGTACCTATTTTACCTTCAATACCAATTGCATCAGCGGCTTGATGGATAATTCGATATGCTTGTTGGCGTGTAATGGGTTTATCAGTCTTTGAGGACTTGAACAAAAAATCCTCATTGGTTAACTTGCTGGTTTCAATATAATGTTGAAGTGCCTGTTTAACTTTATGATTTAGGTAAACCTCCTTTAAAGTCTCATGATGAGAATACAAAAAAAAGTTTTTAATACCATCTTCTTTACTAAAGAGATCGCCAACTTTGATATCAAGCATTTCGGTAATTTTTAATCCTGTGTTAATTCCAAAAACAAATAAGACATAATCCCGCTCAGAATGCTTTTTTAAATATTTCTTTATTGCATTGATTTGCTTGATGTCCCTAAGAGCCTCAACGTATTCCATAAATAATGCCCCTTTATCCATGTTACATAATACAATGGTAACACAGTATTATGTAACATTCAAATTTTCTGTCTGATCCTAATTCTAGTATGACTTTAAAGATGCACTACTATATACTTAATCCAAAAAATACCACGCCTATTTGCGGCGGGGTATTTTTGTTATTCTGTATTTACTTCATTATTAGCATGTCTGATGATAAAGTTGGAGCATTTTTCAGCTATGAGTTCCTTTTCAAAGTCCATGGATGCAACATGATACGAATTAGTTAATGGAATAAATTCCTTATCATCCGAATGGATGGAAGCGAAAAGAAATTTGCCGTTTTCAGGTGGTACGACATGATCCTCTTCGGATTGAAAGGCCATTACTGGACAGGAAATAGTTGGAAGTATATCCCTTGTTTTGTCCATTAAAGCAAATAACTGCTGAATCGAACGTACGGGTGCTTTTGAATAGGTAATTTCATTAACACTTTTATCTTTTATATCAGGCTTCCCTTCATTAATATACCTAGGGACATTGCTATTTTTATACTTTTCCATTGGTGGAATCGATTTTATTGCAGCATTTATTAATATTATTCCTTTAATATTTCTGTGTTTATTTGTAAGATTTAGCGTTAATGTACCACCCATTGATTGACCAATCACGAAGATTTCTTGACAATGTTTTTGTAAAAAATAATATCCATCTTCAATACTCTCTATCCAATCTTGGTAGCTGCACTTTTCCAAATCCTCATAATGTGTCCCGTGACCTCTCAATCTAACTCCATAGACTGAGAATCCTTTTGCTGCAAGTTGTTCTCCTAGAAACCCTACGCTTTGCGGGGTACCAACAAATCCGTGGCAAATTAAAATTCCAATATGATTACCTTTATAGAAAAAAGGTTCAGCACCAGGTAACACGGGGTATTGTTCAATCAATTGTAAAACTCCTTCCTCCAACTTAGTAAAAGTAAGTATAAAAATGACACCCCTGGTTAAATAGAGGTACCTTTTGCTGTCAAATCGGCGACTTACTATATAAGTATCTTTAAGGTATACCTATAATTCCGATGTGTCAAGTTGGTTTTTGTTTAAAGTCGAAAAATTAAAAAAACTATTGACAATGAAAAGGTTACAACGTATATTTTAGACTATAGTTTTAAATCCAAGTAAACAAGTGGGTAATGTAAGGAAAGGAATATTTTAATATCTATGCCTATTGGTCAACCAATGGCTCCTCTAAATTTTGTTGCATATGCAAAATAGAGGAGCTTTTTTTATTCCTTTTATCATTAACAATTAAGGAGAGTTGAAAATGGGGAAAATTCTTCGTGAAGCTGTGGAAAATCGACGGTTAGAATTAATTAACAAACTCATTGCTTTTGGTGTTTATAAAAAAGAGGAGCACCACCTTTTTGAACTATCCCTGACAGACCTTGAAAATGAATTTAAAATTTTTATTAAAGATCATCATCCGCATAGCGAGGTGGAATCTTTACATTGGATTAATAAAAATTAATACCTTAAGTTGACCAGACAGCTGGAGACTTCCTTTATTTATAGGGGGTCTCCTTTTTTTATTGACGAGAGGAGGTGGTGTGATCGTTGGGTTCCATAAAAACAATATAACGTATACATTTACAAAAATAGTAAGGGGATGATGAAAATGGCGATTGAGTTAACTCAATCTTATAAATTGGCAAATCAATTGTATGATGTACGTTTAAAGGCTGATGTTCTTGTTATTGGCGGGGGACCTGCTGGTGCTTGGGCTGCCATAACAGCAACTCAAAATGGTGCTTCCGTTATTTTAGTTGATAAAGGTTATTGTGGCACAAGTGGAGCCACTGCTCCTTCAGGTACTGGTGTTTGGTACATACAGCCTGATAAGGAGAAAAGAGAAGAGGCAATGAAAAGCCGTGAAGCTTTAGGCGGATATCTAGCAGAACGAAAATGGATGAAACGAGTGCTTGACCGTACTTATGAAAATATGAATCTATTGGAAAATTGGGGTTACCCTTTTCCAATAGATGAAAAAGGTGCAGCACATAAAAGAAGTCTGCAAGGACCTGAATACATGAGATTAATGCGAAGGAAATTGAATAAAGCAAAGATTACGATCCTTGACCATAGTCCAGCTCTAGAGCTTTTGTACGATAGTCATGGCGTTGCAGGTGCAGCTGGAATCAATGAACAAACCACACAAACATGGTCTGTCCAGGCTAGTTCAATTGTTATTGCTTCTGGCGGGTGCGCATTTCTAAGCAAGGCATTAGGCTGCAATGTCTTAACAGGAGATGGTTACTTGCTGGCAGCTGAAGCTGGAGCTGATTTTTCCGGAATGGAGTTTTCTAATGCATATGCGATCACGCCAAAATTCTCTTCAATTACAAAAACTGCATTTTATAATTGGGCTTCATTCACCTATGAGGACGGTTCTATTATTGAAGGTGCAGGTTCCCAAAGGGGCCGTTCTGTTATTGCGAAGAAATTGCAGGAAGGTCAAAAAGTGTTTGCCCAATTAGTTAAGGCAAAGGATGATCTCGACTTGCAAAAATGGATGAGGATTGCTCAGCCGAATTTCTTCGTACAATTTGATCGAATGGGGATTAATCCGTTTGAGGACCGATTCGAAGTAACGTTACGGCTTGAAGGCACGGTACGCGGAACAGGCGGCATTCGTATTGTGGATGAGACATGTGCCACATCAGTGCCAGGTCTTTATGCAGCAGGTGACGCAGCAACCCGGGAATTGATATGCGGCGGCTTTACAGGAGGAGGAAGCTATAACGCTGCGTGGGCAATCTCTTCTGGTTACTGGTCAGGGGAAGCTGCTGCAAAGTATGCTACAAGTTTTAATCAAGATAAACGAGATAGGGCTTTAACAAGAAAACAGGTAATCGGGATTAATGAACACTCTAACAGTAAAGATTTTCTCGATGCCGCCGAAGTGACCAGGAGGGTTCAAGCAGAAGTGACACCTTTTGACAAAAACCTGTTCAGAACTGAAGAAATTTTGAACCCAGCCTTATTAAGGCTTAACTCTTTATGGAATGAGACAAAAACGAGTCTACAGGAAAATCAGGGGAATCTTTTGAGGGTTCGAGAATCAGCAGCGATGTTAGCAACATCTAGATGGATGTACACCACCGCAATAGAAAGAAAAGAAACACGTGGAATGCATAAAAGACTAGACTACCCTGTCCAAGATGAGAATCAACATTATCGGCTAATTACAAGTGGGTTAGATGAGATAAAAGTAAAACCAACTTCCATTTTGCAGAACAAGTAAGGAGGAAAAGAATTGATTGAGATTTTATTAGAAGACCAGTGTGTGGAATGTAATTTATGTGTAAAAGTATGTCCGACCAACGTTTTTGAAAGAAGAGAAGGGAAAGTACCTGAAATTGCTAGGCAGGATGATTGTCAGACCTGCTATATGTGTGAACTTTATTGTCCAGTTAAGGCTCTTTATGTGGCGCCAAACGCTGATGAGGTTATTGGTATAACAGAGCAAAAAATTAAGGAAACAGATTTAATAGGAAGTTATCGTTCTAGTATTGGCTGGGAAAAGGGGCAAAAATCCACCGCCAATCAAGACCTGGCCTATAAATTTTATTTGAAATAATTGGAGAGTGAAGACAATTGAAGAAGATCATGGATAAAAATTACTACGTTCTTATTGTACTACTATTTACCCTGCTTTTATCTGGCTGCAATTCAAATAGTGCTGCCACTAACACTGAAGTTAAAAAAGAAAATAGCACCGGGTCCAACACCGAAGCTGGTGGAAAAAAGCTTCGGCTTGGTTATATAAACGCCACGGGTTCGACAAGTGAGGGAAAACCGGCCCTCACAGGTGCTGAAGGCTGGGCTGTTGAAAAAGGATTTTTACAAGAGGAATTAAAAAAAATTGGTATTACCGAAATAGAATACTATTCATTTCCAAATGGACCTAATTTAAATGAAGCCATGGCTTCTGGGGATATCGATTTAGGAATATTCGGTGATACCCCAGCGTTATTAGCAAGAGGAGCAGGCCAAAAAACAAGATTAATAGGTTTAGCAAACATCTATCAGGATATTTGGCTTGTTACCAATAAGAAAAATGGTATCTCTAAGCTGGAAGATTTAAAAGGGAAAACAGTAGCTGCATCAAACGGTTCTTATATGTTTCGTTTTGTTCAAGGGCTACTAAAAGAGGAGGGTTTACTAGACGAGGTCAAATTTGTTTCTTTATTCCCCCCAGAAGCATTAGCTTCACTGGAACGTGGTGACATACAAGCCTATGCATTCCCAACTTATATGGGTCCAAAACATGTGAAACTAGGTTTTCCACTGGTATTACAGGCGAGCAAAACAACTCCAGAATTAACTGGAACTTCTGTTATCGTAGCCACTGAAACATATCTGGATGAAAATCCAAAATTTTTATCCAGCTGGGATGCTTTACGTAAAAAATCAGTAGTAGATTTAAAGGAACACAGTGAAGAATATTTCCAATTTGCTGCTGATGTTTCGCATCAGGATTTAGATGTTGTGAGAGAAAGTATTCCTCTGGATAATTTTAGGGAAGAGAGTTTTCCTGATGAGGGGATAAAATTATTAGAGGGAACAAAACAATTTTTGGCAGAACAAAAATTAATCAAAAATGATTTTGATTTAGAAGATTGGATTTTACGAGAATAATAGTAATTAATAGCTAATAGATCAGAGGTGTTAAAGTGAACAAGACATTAGTAAGAAATATATTACCCATTGTTCTTCCTATTTTGATTATTCTAGTGTGGATGTATTTGACTGAAAAAGAAGTAATTGCAGCCTATTTAATTCCATCACCTTTTGTAGTATTGGATACGTTTTATCAATTTTGGGGCAATGGTACGCTTTTAGACGATACCTGGACCAGTGTTAGCAGAATGCTGCAAGGTTTTTCCTTGGCAGTGGTTACTGGGCTTACATTTGGAATTATTATGGGATTGTTCACTAGAGTCGATCAATTTTTTGCAGGTGTACTGAATGCAATCAGGGTAATTCCACCATTGGCTTGGATTCCGATCATTATCCTTTGGTTTGGAATTGGTGAAGCTTCTAAAGTGATTATTATTTTTAAGGGCGCATTTTTCCCGATTCTTCTGAACACGATTCAAGGAATAGAAGGTGTGCCAAAAGGTTATTTAGAGGTATCTAAACTGATGGGAGTAAGTAAGAGAAAATTGTTATTCAGAGTGATTTTGCCTGCTGCACTGCCTTCCATATTTGTCGGTCTTAGATTAGGACTTGGAACTGCATGGATGGCTGTTGTGGCAGCTGAGTTAATCGCCTCTGAATCAGGTTTGGGATTCAGAATCACGCAAGGTCGAGAACTCTCACAGCCGGATGTCATGGTTATTGGTATGGTGTTGATTGGACTGATTGGAGTATCAATGGATGCATTAATAACGGTGGTCCAAAAGCGTGTCCTTTCCTGGCAGCCAGGGATTAAATCTTAGGAGGTTACCTAGATGATTAGCCAAGCTAGAGTTCAATATGAAACCCATAAATCGAAAATCAAAATATCTAATTTGTCAAAATCCTACCATCAAAGAAATCATAAACTTGAAGTATTAAGTAATGTTGATTTAGAAGTTCAGGAAGGAGAGTTTTTGACTATTGTCGGCTCAAGCGGCTGTGGAAAAAGTACTTTACTGCGATTAATTGCCGGCCTTGATCTTTCATTCGACGGCTCCATTACGATTGATAATCAAATGATATCTGGCATTGGCCGTGACCGAGGAATGGTATTTCAGGATCATCGTCTGTTCCCGTGGATGAATGTTGAACAAAATATCGGTTTCGGTCTGGAGCATCTTTCTATAAAGGAGCGTAATAGAGTAGTCCAAGAGCATATTGAATTAGTCGGCTTAAAAGGTTTTGAAAAGTCGAAGCCCGGAGAACTTTCGGGTGGTATGTCACAGCGGGTTGCCATCGCACGAACTTTAGTAAATAAACCAGATATTATTTTATTTGATGAACCTTTTGGTGCTCTTGATGCACTAACAAGAATTCAAATGCAGCAGGAAATTCTGAGAATTAGAGAACAATCAAATAGTACCATGATCCTCGTCACTCATGATATAGATGAAGCTGTTTTATTAGGTGACAGAGTCATTGTCATGTCAAAGAAACCAGGGCGCATACAAAAGACAATACCCGTTTATTTACCGAGACCACGGGATCGAAATAGTTACGATTTCTTAAAGATCCGTGAACAGATTTTTTATTTATTCTTTGAAAATGAAAAAGGAAAAATACCAGAAGACTTTTCAATATAACTAAATTCTTACAAAGCTGCTCTTTAAGATGAGCAGCTTCTTTTTTGAATTCTAATCTACAGTTAAGCAAAGACTAGAAATTAAATGAAGTCAGTTGAATTTTGGAGGGTTAGGTATGAGTCGACTAGACAGGCTCAAAATGGGGAAGGTGGAAACTAAACATTTTCAACAGTTTAACGAGTTATTAAGATATGTGTTTCAAGTAACCAAGAAGGACTTGCAAATGGTGGGGTGGGAAGAACGTGAAATCGCTTTAGCTAAAAAGCCCGTTTTGGATCAGGCGGATGTATTAGGCTGGTTTGATGGCGAAAAACTAGTTTCACAATTGGCCGTTTATCCTTTTCATGTAAATATCTTTGGGCGGTCTTTCGAAATGGGAGGGTTGACAGGGGTTGGCACCTATCCGGAATACGCAAATATGGGACTTATGTATAAGTTAATGAAACAGGCACTTGCAGATATGCGGGATAGAAAACAATCAATATCATATTTATTTCCTTATTCGATTCCCTATTATCGCCGGAGAGGCTGGGAAATTATATCGGATAAAATGACTTTTGAGGTCAGAGATGTTCAATTACCCAAGATAAAAAAGGTTCCAGGATATGTGGAAAGATTGAATATTGAACACCCTGACATTAGGCAGGTTTACAAGCTCTTTTCTAGTGATATGCATGCAGCAATGCTACGAAATGACTTGGCGTGGGATGAGTATTGGAGATGGGATGTCGATGAATTAACAGCAGCCGTTTATTATGACAGTTCACACCAACCAAAAGGGTATTTATTATACTGGATATCTGAGGATGTGCTTCATATAAAAGAAATGATTTATATGACACAGGAGGCAAGAATTGGACTTTGGAATTTTATTGGAGCTCATTTTTCAATGGTGTCAAAGGTTACTGGAAACATCTTTATGAATGAACCATTAGCCTTTTGGCTGGAGGATGGAGATATTAAAGAAACCATCTCTCCCTATTTTATGGCGCGAATTGTTTGTGTTGAACAGTTTATTGCTCAATATCCTTTTAAAGCAACAGGAACAGAGATACAGTTAACGTTTATGCTTGAGGATCCAATACTCGAGTGGAATCACGGAACCTTCACATTAAATGTCAATGGAGCTGGTCAAGGTGAAATTAAACAATGTAAAGAGGTACCTGCATTTTCTCTCGATATCCAAACATTGACTACTATGTTGCTTAGTTACAAAAGACCATCTTACCTAGCTTCCATATCACGGATAAAGGGTAATGCACAAGATGTTACGATTTTAGAGAATATGATTGAGCGCCAGACACCTTACTTTTCTGATTATTATTAATGTTGAAGGTGAAATAGTAATGAATTTGATGAATTGGAGGGAGTATTAATGAAAGAAAAAGAGGATGAGCCTCAATTTCAAAGTGGAAAGAATGTTAAAAGAGTTGAAAAAGGATTATATGGAATGGAGCCAGAAATGAGTTTGTTGTCAGTTAATTTTGCATCTGGAGAAAATGCTTATTTGAATGAACATTACCAAGAGGACACGAAAGAAAATGAACGGAATCAAGAGTAAATGGCTGAAACTTTCAGCCATTTTTTTAATCATATATATATGTAGGAAGTGATTAAGACTTAACACCTATAAAAATAAAACATACACCCAAGAATATCCATAATATTTTAACGAAAGAAATATCCTCAATGATACCAAAGAGGCCGATAGTTGTGGTTAATATTAAGATTACAGGTCCAACAATGGCCAGTGAACTGTTTACCATAAGTGCTTTTTCAATGGTGTTAAAACGTATCATTAAATAGGCTGCAATTATTTCGATACATCCTGATATTATCCTTAACGATGCCATTCCCAATACTGCTTTTTCAATAAGATTAAACATGGTATCCTCCTAGAAATTTACTGTTATTTGAACAGTATATGTTTCGATTTCAAATAGAAGGACAAGTTTTTATTGTGGTGTTCTTTCGAATAAGTCTGGTTGATGAGGGGAAACTAACTGAGTAAATTTACTACTATTAGGAGGTAATGGATTGTATTTCTATAGAGAAGACCTAATTAATATAATTGTGCCGGATAAACCTGATCCTGCTGCAGCAAAAGTTCTGCAGGAGACTTTGGGCGGAAGATTTGGGGAAATGCGTACGATGATGCAATTCTTCTTCCAAAGCTCAAACTTCAGAGGTAATCAAAAGCAATACCGTGATTTAATTAGAGGGATTTTTCTTGAGGAAATTGCCCATGTTGAGTTAGTACAAACTACTATTAATCAACTATTAAATGGTTCTGGTGAGGATGCAGTCGGCGCTGAAGGAAGTACAGGGGCACCATTAGAAGAAGCAATCAAACATGCAAACCCGCATCATTTTATTCATGGCGCCCAAGCCTCACTCCCGGTTGATGCAGCTGGAAATCCGTGGAACGGTAACTATGTATACAGTCATGGTAACCTGATAAGCGATTTATTAAACAACGTTACCCTAGAATCTACTGGTGTGTTACAGAAGTCACGAATCTATGAAATGAGTTCAAATAAAACCTTTAGAGAGACACTAGCTTTCTTAATTGTCCGTGATAATGCACACCAAAATGCATTTGCAAAAGCATTGGAGACCTTAGGTGTAGATTGGGGGAAAATATTCCCTGTCCCAAATTACGATATTAATAAATACCCGGAATGCCGTAAATATGTAGAAATGGGCTTCCATAATGCACAATTTAATTTTAGATTAGATGACACGATGATTGGAGCAATATTCCAAGGACAATCTCCTAGTAGAAACGATGGGACACTGCAAGTGGTACCGCCTCCGCAGGGACATCCAGTTCCAATGATGCCTGAAATGCCAAATGAGCATAGCCCTGGAATAAGTGATTTATTTAATTAACAAAAAAGGATGAGACACATTATAATGTGTTCAGGCTGTCGAGAAACTCTTGACAGTCTTTTTATTTTGCTCTTTTCGTATAGAATGAGTTTTTTGTATACAAATGGACCGTTCCTTTCCGCTACAGGTGCTTGCTTTCCGCGGGGAGGAAGTCGAGCCTCCTCGACGCTGCGCGTCTGTGGGGTCTCGACTTTTCCTCTACATCCCGCAGGAGTCAAGCACCTTTCGCTCCAATCCACTCTTTGCTTACATAGTGATTGAAGCACCAATGTGTTAGAAAGAGCCTTTATTTCTCAATTACTATAATGATTCACCGCGTTAATTTGGTATAATCCTATTAATATTAATAGGACGGTGGATTAAATGTATAAGCCAAAAAAAGAGGTACAAAATGAAGCGGAGTTACCAGACATGTTTGGGAGGAACATAAAGAAAAGGTTCGACTTAACAGACTTTCAAAGTCAGGTAAAATACTTTACAAATTTAGAAAAGAAAAAGTAGAGCGAAGCTTCGTAGATTCAAAAGAACTGCATGGGCTTCGCTATTGTAGTTTACGGGGATTGCAAAATGCGAGTGAGCAAGTGTTGCTTACCGCATCATGCCAAAACATGAAATAGATTGCCACGCACTTAGCAAGGTTTGAAAAAGGTGTGTGGCAATCTCCAGGTTCATTCTCCCCTGTTGATTGGAGCGGAAGGTGCGAAGACGCCTGCGGGAGTACGGGGCTGGGGAGACCCCGCTCATCTCTAAGCGCTGAGGAGGCTCCCCGGCACGCCCTAAGGTCCGCGAAGCACCTGGAGCGGAAATCAACAGGCCTTTGGGCAGGCAGAAAAATAAAAATTGCCGAGAAAGATACCTCTCTCGACAATCTGGACACATTATCATGTGTTCATCCTTTTTTTGTTCGTATGGAAGGAACTTCTTAACAATCTCCATGCTTATTAAGATGTAATGGAGGAGGAATCAGCCAGCCTTTTTCTTTATTTAAACGAAGGACTTTAGCACCGAGTCCTGCTTTTTGTGTATGAACTTGTCCATACATCATGGCTACATCTTCCCGTATAGACTTACCAATTATTTGGCTGCATAAGACAAGACCTGCCGCTATATCTGCAGAAAGTCCAGCGGCAATCGCTTGGTCAGGAATTCTAGCACCAACAGGAATATCCTCTAAGCAAGCTTCAGGTGGTTCTGGCTGTGCAGGAGGTAGGCCAATGCCATTTTCTTTTAATAGTTCTTCTAATTGTTTCTTTTCCTGCTGGCATATTTCTACTGCTTCTGCCAAAAGTTTCCTTAAGTCTTCATCACCAGCATGGTTCAGCATGGTTTTGTAGCCTGCAATCATTCCATTCCCGGCTAATAATGATGACCATAAATCAAATACCTCACCGTAATGTAAAGGCTCTTCTTTAGGGTTGCCACTTAAAATTCCCATCGTTGCCCTCCTTAGTGTGTATGAAAATTTATTCATTTATCAGTGCCACCTTTCATGAAGCACATCTTTAGGGTTTCCCATTTTAAACCCTCTCATTAATTTTTTTCATTTCTTTATATTTCATACTCCAGTTTGTTGTTTTTTGGCTTTTTTAATCTTACATGATAGACCCGAATTTCAAGGATACTAAATGTAGTAGGAGGGTGAACATGGATTATTTTACTTGTACTTCAGGAGTTGGCGGGAAATCCAAAGGAGAGAGTAAAGGTCAGTTACAATGGTGGCAACTATCATTAATTGGAATAGGCTGTACAATTGGGACAGGTTATTTTCTTGGCTCAGGCATTGGGATTAAGATTACGGGACCATCAATGGTCTTTTCATTTATACTTGCTGCGATAGGAACCTATATTGTCTTTCACTTTCTTGCAAAGATGACGTCGGAAGATCCGCAGGAAGGATCATTTTGTTACTATGCTGGAAAGGCATTTGGACGCTGGGCTGGATTTAGCTGTGGCTGGAATTATTGGAGCTCCAAAATCCTGATTATGGGAAGTCAATTAACTGCTTTATCGATCCTTTCTCGCTTTTGGTTTCCGCAGGTCCCCTTATGGATCTTTGCCTCTGGGTATGCGATATTGGCAATTGGTGTTGTTTTATTAGGAAGTAAAGGGTTTAATAAAGTGGAAAATATCCTAGCCATCGCCAAAACTGCAGCTATTCTAATGTTTATTATTCTTGCCTGTGCTGCATTGATTGGGTGGATTCATGGCAGTTCAAACAGTCAACCGGGTCTTCCTGCGACGATGCATTCGATTTTCCCTGAAGGTTACCGTGCCTTCTGGTCTTCATTAATCTACGCATTTTATGCGTATGGTGGAATCGAGACAATAGGGCTCTTATCCATGCAGCTTAAGAACAAAGAAGATGCGCCAAAGTCAGGAAAGGTTATGCTGATCGTTCTTACAATCATTTATGTAATTTCAATCATTCTGGCCATAAGTATGGTTTCTTACCAAGCAATCAACCAAAAGGAAAGCCCATTTGTTACAGCGATGTCTGCATATAATCTAGCCTTTTTCCCGCATGTATTTAATGGAGCTATCATCATTGCCGGGTTTTCAACAATGACCGCTTCGTTATTTGCCGTTACCAATTTACTTGTCACATTGGCTAAAGATGGGGATGCCCCAAAGTTCTTTGGGAAAGAAATAAAAAAACTAAAAAACCTTCCCCTGCCGTCTTTGGGTTTGGCCACACTAGGATTATTGGGCTCTATCATAACGGCATTACTGCTGCCTGGAAAAATATATGGATACATTACAACTGCTGCTGGAATATTACAGATGTATAACTGGGCATTTATTATTATTTCAGCTTTAAAAATACTAGAAATAAAGATGGGTGATAAGGTGTTATCAACCATTGGTTTGCTTTTATTACTGTCAGCTGTTACAGGCACAATATTTGAGAAAAGTATTCGATTTGGCTTTTTTGTAAGTTTATTACTCGCAGCCCTTATTGGTATTGTTACTTTGATTATGAATAGAGTATGGAGAAAGACTAAAAAGAAAAAGGGGAATGGTGCTAGTCTTAAGGGGATATTTGAATAGCGGTTGTATTTATATAATGAAAGAATAGCCGATACAAGAGGATTCGGCTATTCTTCAATTAAACTTCTTACAATAGCGGGATATTACCTTTTTTACATTCATTGATGATATGGTCATTCCATATGGAAACCTGTACTTCACCAATATGTGCTTTCTTTAGGAAGAACATGCACAAACGAGACTGACCAATGCCGCCGCCAATTGTAAAAGGGAGTTCCCTCTTTAGAATAGATTGATGAAAATCTAATTCTGCACGATAATCAGCATTTGCTTGTTTTAGTTGTTTTAAAAGTGCTTTTTCATCTACTCTAATTCCCATTGAAGAAATCTCTATGGCTCTATCTAGGATGGGGTACCATAAAAGAATATCTCCATTTAGGGACCAATCATCATAATCAGGCGAGCGTCCATCATGTTTTTCTCCGGATTTTAATAATCCGCCAATTTGCATTACAAAAACAGCACCATATTCTTTCGTAATCTTATCTTCACGCTGCTTGGGCGTTAACTCTGGATATCTGTCTTCAAGTTCTTGTGCAGTAATAAAATAAATATCCTTAGGTAAAATTGGCACAAGTGATGAATAGTGCTTATATAAATATTTTTCAGTAGACTTTAGTGCTTCATATATTTTTTTTACTTCATTCTTTAATGTTCTTATATTCCGTTGTTTATACGTGATCACTTTCTCCCAATCCCATTGATCGACATACATGGAATGCAGGTTATCTAATTCTTCATCTCTTCGTATGGCATTCATATCTGTGTAAATCCCTTCACCCACTGAGAAACCATACCTCGATAAAGCCGCTCTTTTCCATTTTGCTAAAGATTGAACAATTTCGATGGGGGAGTTGTTAATATCGAGTGCGTCAAATGAAACCACTCTTTCTACCCCATTAAGATCATCATTTATTCCTAAACCTGCCCTTACCAGAAGTGGTGCTGATATTCGAGTTAAGTTTAAAGCATCAGACAGTTCACATTCAAAATGATCTTTTATATTTTTAATCGCCTTTTCAGTCTGAATAATATCTAGAATTGATTGGTATACCTTTGGGATAAATAGTGATTTACCCATGTATTAATAACCTCCAAATGATTTAGAATCTGCCGATTTTTCTGTGTTACGTATTGAACTATTTTTACATTATGATTGATGAGGCACTTTGCCATCAGCAAATGCCTACAATAAAATCAAATATTCCTAAAACTTTTAGGGTTTTTTGGACATGTGTCTAGATAAATCACATAAAATGTACAAGTTAGACAATGCGGAGTGGAGTGGTTTTATTGAGCATCAGCATTTTAGTAAGCTACATCATATTGGGATTTACATTGGCAGCTCCGATTGGGCCAGTAAATTCTGCTCGATTAGATAAGGGAATTAAGAATGGATTCTGGCATGCATGGATTGTAGGTGCCGGCTCCATGGTGGCAGATGGTTTTTTTATGCTATTGGTATATTTAGGTATGGTTCAATTTCTGGGGATTCCTATTATCCAAATATTCCTTTGGTTGTTCGGGGGCTTTATCCTTATATATTCTGGTTTTGAAAGTATTAAAAATGCGAATACGATCACCCTGACTTATGGAAGAGACAAAGAGTCATTAATAAAATGTTTTTTTACTGGGTTTATTATGTCGATTACCAGTCCATTATCTATTTTGTTTTGGCTGGGGATATATGGGTCTGTTTTAGCAAAAACCGCCCAAACAAATGGGCCAGAATCTCTCTTAATTTATAGCTGTATGATTTTCCTTGGATTAACCATATGGGATGTTTTTGTGGCAGCACTTACTACTGGATTCAGGAAATTACTAACTGTTAAGAGTTTAATCACCATCTCTATTATTTCGGGTGCTTCACTCGTTTTGTTTGGTCTGTATTTTGGTTATCAAGGGATTGATGCATTATTTGGTTAGGTGAAGGTTTAATAGATGACTAGAGTGCTAATCCGTTAAATGGTTGGTGCTTCTTTTTTTGTTCCGTGCTTGACATTTTGATAATAATCCGTATAATACTCATTTGTGTTACATTATTTTTTTCTCGTTGTTCATAGTTTGTTAATATTTAATTGTTATTATTAATTTTAATAGTTATTAAAAATGAATGATTGATAGTATCCTTAACTAAGGAAAAATGTTTATCTTCAAAAAGGCAGGTGCTAGAAATGAATAACTTTAGACTAAAGAGTCAGGGTATTTTTAACAAATATATTGGCTTTTTCTTTTTGGCTGTATTCTTTCTTTGGATGAAAACCTATATAGCTCAATTAACTCAATTTGATTTAGGGATTGAAAATACTTTACAAAAGTTTCTATTATTTATAAACCCATTAGGATCATCATTATTATTTTTAGGATTAGCTTTATTATTTAAAGGCAAAAAGAAATATATCGCACTTATCGTGATTGATTTCTTACTATCTTTTCTCTTATTTGCCAATGTTGTATATTATCGGTTCTTTAATGATTTTATAACTTTACCAACTTTAACTCAGACTCAAAACTTTGGTGACGTAAGTGGAAGTGTTGTAACACTTTTAAGACCATATGATTTCTTATTCTTTATCGATATTATTCTTTTAATTATATTACTTGCCTTCCGCTTTGTGAAAGTGGAATTTAAAGACATGAACCGCAGGAAAGTAGCTGCGTTATTCTCATTATCACTGGCTATTTCATGTGGAAATCTTGGACTAGCTGAAAGTGATCGTCCTCAATTATTAACAAGAGGGTTTGACCGTAATTATATTGTGAAATATTTAGGTATGTACAACTACACAATCTATGATGCAGTGAAGAGTACAAAAGCTTCCGCACAAAGAGTTATGGCGAACAGTGATGATATGACGGAAGTAATCAACTATACAAAGTCCAATTATGCTGAACCAAATCCAGCGTACTTTGGTGCCGCTAAGGGCATGAATGTAATATATTTACACCTTGAATCTATGCAAAATTTCCTGATTAATTATAAGTTAAATGGGGAAGAAGTAACACCGTTTTTAAATTCATTAACAAAAGATCAAAACACACTTTATTTTGATAATTTCTTCCATCAGACTGCTCAAGGTAAAACGTCTGATGCAGAATTTATCTTGGAAAATTCTTTATATGGATTGCCACAGGGCTCAGCTTTTACAACTAAAGGATTAAATACCTACCAAGCTGCACCTGCTATTTTAGGTCAGCAAGGGTATACATCAGCTGTGTTCCATGGGAATTCTGGAAGTTTTTGGAATCGTGATGAAATTTACAAATCCTTTGGCTTTAATAACTTTTTTGATGAAAAATACTATGAAATGAATCCTGAAGACCTAGCAGAATACGGACTCATGGATAAACCGTTCTTTGAGCAATCAATTCCTATGTTGGAATCATTACCACAACCGTTTTATACTAAGTTTATGACTGTAACACACCATTATCCTTATCCGTTATCTGAAGAAGAAGCTACAATCGCACCACATACAACAGGTGATAAATCTGTTGACACATACTTCCAGACAGCTCGATATGCGGATGAAGCTTTAAAACAATTCTTTGATTACCTTAAAGAATCCGGACTTTATGATAATTCTGTTATCGTTATGTACGGTGACCATTATGGGATTTCAGAAAATCATAATAAAGCAATGGAAAAAGTACTTGGAAAAGAAATCACAGATTTTGATAGTGCAGGATTACAGCGAGTGCCATTCTTTATTCGCGTCCCTGGAATAGAGGGTGGAGTGAACCATGAATACGGCGGACAAATTGATATCCTTCCTACACTGCTTCACTTGTTAGGAATTGATACAAAAGATTATGTTCAGTTCGGAACAGACCTTTTATCTGAACAGCATGATGACCTTGTCCCTTTCCGTAATGGTAACTTTATGAGCGCAACTATCTCTTCTGTCAATGGTAAATTCTATGATTCCACTACAGGTTTGGAATTAGAAGAAAATAGGATGGAAGAGGCAATCGATCTCCAGAATATTGTTGAAAACAAATTAGCTCTTTCTGATAAAGTTGTAAACGGAGACCTATTACGCTTCTATACTCCTGAAAACTTTAAACCTGTTGACCGGACAAAGTACAATTATAATCCATCTCAAGATGGCGAAGAAGAATAATAAATAACCCGGCTGTTTAGGTTCTCCTAAACAGCCTTTTTCTATCCATTTCATAATAAGTGTCAAAAATATGAATTCTTTTCATACATATAAATTTAGAAGGAAAGTCTTATTTCAACGTCGAATCTATGAAGGACAGATGGGAGATGTGATGAATGAAAGTAAAATTAGCTGCTGCAAATACTGTTGTAACGGGTGAAAATTCATGCATCTTATGCAGTGAGGACTTTGAGTACGCTGCAATCGTTCGGGGAGAAATAAATGTAGAGGATTTGTCATCAACCTATTGTGGAAAAGTAGTAACTGACGAAGTTGTTATTTTAAAAAAGAGTAGAGTTAACAATGGTGCATTTCACATTGTCGATCTAGAAATTACGGTTAGATGTCCACATTGTCAATCCAATGTTCGGTTTAATCGGTTTCATCCATTGCATTTATAGGGTTTAATAAGATAAAGTTAGGGCACCTAATAAAAGGTGCTCTTATCGTGTTTAAAAAGGCCTTTTGAAAGGTTCAGAATGGTCTAGGACCAGCTTGATTCGAATATTTACTACTATTAGATTACTCTATACGAAGGAGGAAGCAAATGACAGACTACACTTCTAGAAATGATGTACCAGTAGAAGAAAAATGGAACCTTGAAGACATTTATTCCGATTTAACCAAATGGGAAAACGATCTTCGGCTTGTAGAAAAAATGGCTGAGCAGCTGAAGAAATTTGATGGAGCCATACATGATGGTAAAAGTCTTTATCAGTACTTGAAACAAAGAGAGGAGTTATCCTTCACATTTAATCATGTATATGCATATGCCATGCTGAAGGTGGATGAGGATACAAGGGAACCTGGTTCACAATCTTTATTAGACCGTGCAAAAGGACTAAGTGTGAAGGTTAGTTCCCAAACATCATTCTTCATGCCGTACTTATTAGGCTTAGATAAAGAAACTTTAAGCAGTTATATTGCACAAGAAGAAGGTCTCAAGTACTTTGAGGAAGATTTATATGAATCCTTTCGATACAAGCAGCATGTCCTTAGTAAAGACCAAGAAGAGGTTTTATCACAATTAGGCGAAGCATTATCCGCTCCAAGTACAACATTTGGAATGATAAATAATGCCGATATTAAGTTTGGTGAAGTTACCAATAACCATGGTGAAAAGGTTCCGTTGACTCGGGGAATGTACTCGAAATTAATCGAGGATGAAGATCGGGATAGACGAAGAGAAGCTTATAAAGCCTATTATAAGCCTTATGTACAACTAAAGAATTCAATTGCCAGCACATTGTCTCAAGCAATTAAAAATAACGTAACCATGGCCAGAATCAGGAGATATCCATCTGCATTGGAAAAAGCATTATTCGGTGATATGGTTCCAAAGGAAGTTTATGAGAACTTAATTACCGCAACGAAAGAAAATATCGCACCCCTTCACAGATACTCTGAAATTCGTAAGAAAAAATTACAGGTCAATGAACTTCGGCAATATGATATGTCTGTTCCATTAGTTAACGGTGTAAAACAGGTAATACCTTATGAGGAAGCTTATGAAACGATGATAAAAGCCCTGGCACCTCTTGGTGAAGAATATGTATCCATCCTAAAAGAATTTAAGGATAGAAGGTATATTGATGTCCGAGAGACTCCTGGGAAGCGCTCAGGTGCCTATAATTTGGGGGTATATGGGATTCATCCTTTTATATTATTAAATCATCAAGATGATTTGGATAGCTTATTTACTCTTGCTCATGAGTGCGGTCATGGGGTCCACAGTAAATTAAGCTCACAGCATCAGCCTCAAATTACTGCCCGTTATAGTATTTTTGTTGCGGAAGTAGCTTCCACCGTCAACGAAATTTTACTGATTAATTACCTTTTGAATAATGAAAAGAATCTTGAGGTAAGAAGGCATTTATTAAATCACTTCATTGACCAATTTAAGGGGACCTTCTTTACTCAGGTCATGTTTGCTGAATTTGAGAAAATTACTCATGAGCAGGCAGAAAAAGGTATTCCATTAAATGTTGAGGTATTTAATCAGACATATGAAACTTTATTCAGGGAGTATAACGGGGATGCAGTAGTGTTTGATGAAGAGGTGAAATTTGGCTGGTCAAGAATTCCGCATTTTTATCGGCCATTTTACGTTTATAAGTATGCGACTGGTTTTGCCTCTGCAATCCATTTGGCAACGAAAATACTCGAAGGCGATCATCAAACGTTACAATCGTATCTTACCTTTTTAAAGAGCGGAAGCAGCGATTATCCGCTTGAGTTGTTAAAGAAGACAGGGGTAGATTTAACAACGCCTGCACCTATAGAAAATGCAATGAAGAAGTTTGGAGACATAGTAGAAGAATTCTCATCGTTATAATGGTTATAAGATGTCGCAATTTCTTTTGTGACATCTTTTTTTATCACAGATAAATATTGCATGGTATGATGGATTTAAGAATATATTTAGTCTTACTCTAGATTACCTTACTATGAAATTAGGTGATTAATATTTGGAAAAAAGTTATTTCCTTAATCGGGATAATATTGATCATATTTTTCGTTATTCATAATACCGAGACGTTCCAATTACTTAGGAGCGGGGATTTAGATTCCATAATACTATCTCTGAAGGATACCACATTTTCAAAATTCTTCTTTACCTTTATTATTATGCTGATACAAAATTCATTTACCATTATTCCTCTAATTATTATCATTACGATTAACTATGCATTATTTGGCTTTTTAAATGGTCTTATTTGGAGTTGGCTCACAAGTATCATAGCTGCAGGCATTTGGTTTTTATGCAGTCGATATTTTTTTAATGATTGGGTACAAAAAAAGACGAATCCAGAACTGTTATCAAAGCTGGAGCAGAATGGTCTCCTTTTTGTATTCCAAGCTAGAATTATCCCGTTTGTACCTACTAGCTTAATCAATATTCTAAGTGGATTAAGCTCTATCACATTTAAACATTTTATCATTGGGACAATATTTGGAAATCTCATTTTTTTCTTTGTGTTAACTCTTATTCCCGCTGGATTGATGGAGGGGAGTATGGAGCTGAATATTCTGCTGGGAATAGCATTGATTTTTGTCGGGCTTTTCATTTTTTACCGATTAAAGAAAAAACAAAAAAGAAGTAAACAAGTAAATTAGATAAGTTTTATTTTACATCTTGCGCAACTTGTGAAATTATTGTACTCTAATATTTGCTTGTTAAAATAGACTGTAAAACCTCTTTTCTTGTTCTGAAAGAAGAGGTTTTTTTAATGTTTTATAGACGGAGAGGGTGATTAACATTAATACAAATAAAGCTGGGAATCCATGGGCTTTACTGCCTTTTGCTGTATTTTTAGTGTTGTTTATCGGTTCAGGAATTGTGACGGGGGATTTCTATAAATTTCCAGTTATTGTTGCAATTGTTATTGCGGCAGGTGTTGCCTTAGCAATGAATAGGAAAGAAACGTTTAATCAGAAATTAGAAACTTTTACAAGAGGTGCAGGAGAATCAAATATCATGCTTATGGTTTTGATCTTTCTGTTAGCAGGTGCCTTTTCAGAAACTGCCAAAGGAATGGGTGCAGTTGATGCAACCGTCAACATGGCATTATCAGTAGTACCTCAAAATCTGTTAATGGTCGGTGTTTTTATTATAGCTTGCTTTATATCTTTATCAATGGGGACAAGTATGGGAACGATTGTTGCACTTGCACCTATAGGAGCAGGTATCAGTGAGCAAACTGATCTGTCACTTGCCCTAACAATGGCAGTGGTAATAGGCGGAGCTATGTTTGGGGATAACTTATCCTTTATTTCAGATACCACGATCGCAGCAGTAAGGACGCAGGGTACAAAAATGAAAGATAAATTTAAAATGAACTTCCTAATTGTCCTTCCTGCGGCCATTGTTACTTGTATCATTCTAGCTATACTAACAATGGGTGAACAAGCCAAAATCAGCCAGGAATCTTTTAATTGGATAAAGATTCTGCCTTATCTAGGTGTGCTGATTACTGCATTGGCTGGTGTAAATGTATTTTTGGTGCTGGGATTCGGAATCCTCTTTGCCGGTATAATTGGGATAATAGATGGCAGTTATAACCTTATGGCACTAATTCAGAAAACAGGTGAAGGTATGGCTGGAATGTTTGAAATCTCCTTCTTAGCTATATTAATTGCAGGTATGGTGGAAGTTATAAAGCATAATGGCGGGATTGATTATTTACTCTATCTAGTAACGCGAAAAATTAAGTCGAAAAAAGGCGCGGAGTTAGGAATTGCTGGACTTGTAAGTTTAACAGATCTATCCACTGCAAATAATACAATATCAATCGTTATTGCTGGACCACTTGCGAAGAACATCGCTGATCAATACAATATTGACCCTCGCAGGTCAGCAAGTTTACTTGATGTATTTTCTTGCAGTATTCAAGGTTTAATCCCGTATGGTGCTCAGTTGCTCGTTGCTGCAGGAGTAGCTGGTATCTCACCAATTAGTATTTTAAGCTATTCTTATTATCCAATATTAATAGCGATATGTGGAGTGGCTGCTATCTTAACCGGTTTTCCACGGCTTACAGTAAAAAGTGTGAAAGAAAGTTCGACTAAGCAATTACGCTCTGATCTACAGTGATCAGAGCGTTTTTTTATTGCATAATTGTGTTGTCTTCAATAAAGTAAAGAGTAATATGAATAATTCTTGTGATAAGCAGGTGATGTTAATGGGAGTGGAAATCGTACCATTAGGTGATTCGGCCATCACTATTTCCTTTGGAAATAAAATCGATGTTAAGATTCATGAACAAATACATCAATTTCTACATGTTTTTAGGAATCTTAATGTGACAGGCGTGGTAGAGTGTGTGCCGGCCTATACCACTATTTCCATCTTTTATGACCCTAAAAAAATAACCTATAGCCAAATAGAGAAAATAATATGTTCAACCTTTCAGGATGCTCAGGAAGTGCCTGAAATAGAATCATTTGTCTATCAAATACCGGTTTATTATGGAGGGGAAACAGGGCCGGATTTAGGTTTCGTGGCAGATTACAATAACATGAGTGAGCAAGAAGTTATTAACTTACATGCAAATAAAGAATACTTAATACATATGATAGGGTTTGTACCAGGTTTCCCTTATCTTGGAGGACTCACAGATAAAATCACCGCTCCTCGTTTAGAAAGGCCGAGATCCAAGATACCAGCAGGATCAGTAGGGATTGGAGGAATTCAAACGGGGATTTATCCTAGAGAGGTGCCTTCAGGCTGGAGGATTATTGGTATAACCCCATTACGGCTATTTGATATCGAGAATGAAAAACCGTCGCTTTTATCCGCAGGAGATCATGTGACCTTTCTGCCAGTGGATTATGAAGAGTTTATTAACATAAAAAAACGGGCAGCAGCAAAAAAGTATGAAATAATGACATACAAAAAAGGAGGTAATGGGTATGATTGAAATAGACCTTAATTGTGATCTTGGGGAGAGTTATGGGGTCTATCAAATTGGAAATGATAGAGAGATTTTGAAGTATATTTCATCTGCAAATATTGCTTGCGGCTACCATGCAGGAGACCATAATGTGATGATGGAAACCGTTAAATTGGCTAAAAAATATAATGTGAGGATAGGTGCCCACCCTGGGTTACCTGATTTAGCCGGGTTTGGCAGGCGTGAGATGAATATGAGCCCAAGAGAAATCTATAATCTCATACTCTACCAAATTGGGGCCTTAGCTGCAATTTGTCAAGCACAAGGTGTAAAATTGGTTCATGTTAAGCCTCATGGTGCACTCTATAATATGGCAGCTAGGTGCCGTTCCACCGCTGATGCTATTGCACAGGCAGCAGCTGATTACGACATCAATTTAATCTTGTTTGGTTTATCAGGCAGTGAACTGATCATCGCAGGTAAAGAAAAGGGGTTGCAGACAGCATCGGAAGTGTTTGCTGACAGAACCTATCAATCTGATGGCACTTTAACATCAAGAGTCGAACCAAACAGTATGATTCATGATGTGAAGTATGCATCAGAAAGGATGATACGTATGGTTAAGGAAGGAAAAGTCAAAGGTGCAGATGGTACCGATATAGCGATCTGTGCAGATACCATATGTATTCATGGAGATGAACCTGCAGCTTTAGATTTTAGTAAGAAACTAAAGGAAGCTTTATTAAAAGAAAAAATAGGGATAAGAAAGAGTTGGTAGAAAAATGACTGTGCCAATCTTTAAGGTCCTAAAACCTGGACTGCAAACAACCATTCAAGACCTTGGCAGGTATGGATTCCGTGAGTATGGAGTCAGCCCATCAGGAGCAATGGATCCATATTCTTTACAACTGGGAAATTTATTAGTAGGAAACCCTCTTTATGAGGCTGCACTTGAAGCATCCCTTCTTGGCCCGGTTTTACTGGCGTTAACTGACGTCTCCATCGCAATATGCGGTGGTAATCTCACTCCGAAAATTGATAATCAAGAGGTCCCTCTCTGGAAAAGCACCGTAATCAAGAAAGGACAAACTCTCTCATTTGGCAGGGTTAAGGCAGGAGCAAGGGCGTATGTTTCGGTTGCAGGGGGTATTCATGTTCCACTTGTATTAAATAGTAAATCAACCTATTTAACAGGTAATTTTGGCGGTTTGGAAGGCAGGGCACTAAAAAAAGGGGATTTACTTCATGGGCATCCTAGGACCATAAGAAATCGATTTCTTCACGACGAGTTTATTCCAGAATATACGAACCCGTTAACACTGCGAATAATAGCCGGCCCTCATCAAGATAAATTCACTCCATTAGGAATTCAAACTTTCCTAACTGAAGAGTATATTATCACTCCTCAATCAAACCGAATGGGATATCAATTATCTGGCCCAAAAATTGAGCATAGCAGTACGGCCGATATTATTTCCGACGCCATTCCCTTAGGAGGAATTCAAGTCCCATCAAGCGGACAGCCCATTATATTAATGGCTGAGCACCAGACAATAGGAGGATATTCTAGAATTGGAAGTGTTATATCAACAGATATCCCTCTTCTTGCTCAAGCAAAACCCGGAACAATGGTAAAATTCGAGGAGATTTCACTTCAATCTGCTCAAAATCTCGTTATTGAAAGCTGGAAAAAGATAAAATATCTTGAATGGTTTTCTCGGTCATAACTTTAAAAACGTGAACTTAAATTCATGTTTAATAGATTTTATGGTATAATAATAGGGGAAATTCATTCATGAATGTTAAACAACATGGTAATAATAACCTAGTCTCTAAAATTAAAGTGCTAATTTAATTTTTTTACTATGGTTTTATTAATAAATTTTTATAAGGTGTGATTTTGTGACAGAATTAATAAACGGAAAAGTGCAGCATCGAAAACTTTCACTTAGTAAAAAAATCTTTCGAGCGATATCCATTACTCTCGGAGCTGTTCTAATGGCTGTCGGTCTAGAGATCTTTTTAGTCCCTAACAAAGTAATTGATGGCGGCGTAACAGGTATTTCGATCATGTTATCTCATATTACTGGTATTGAACTTGGTATCTTTCTCTTCCTGTTAAACCTGCCGTTTGTTTATTTAGGGTATAAGCAAATGGGTAAAACCTTTGCAATTTCCACTGTGTATGGAATTATTGTATTATCTGTTTTTACAACATTATTTCACCCAATTCCTGCATTTACCGATGATATACTCCTTGCAACAATCTTTGGCGGTATGATATTAGGAATTGGTGTTGGTATTGTTATTCGGTTTGGCGGTGCTTTAGATGGTACAGAAATACTTTCCCTTGTAATTACCAAAAAGGTTCCATTTTCTGTCGGGCAAATCATTATGTTCATCAATATCTTTATTCTAGGTGCAGCAGGATTTGTGTTTAGCTGGGATCGTGCAATGTATTCTTTACTAGCTTACGTTATTGCTGCGAAAGCCATTGATACGGTAGTAGATGGATTCGAGGAATCAAAATCTGTCTGGATCATTAGCGATGTGGCAGAAGAAATTGGAAACGCGGTAAATGCCCGCTTAGGTCGTGGTGTAACATATCTTAAAGGTGAGGGAGCTTATACTGGTGATGATAAAAAGGTTATTTTCAGTATCATTACCCGACTTGAGGAATCGAAACTGACAACGATTGTTGAGGAAATTGATCCAAATGCCTTTTTGGCAATAGCTGACATTTCTGAAGTAAGAGGCGGCCGTTTCAAGAAGAGGGACATCCATTAATTTTTATATCTTACGAAAAATCTCGGGGACGAATTCTCTGGGATTTTTTTATTGTCCTCTTTCAACTGTTTTTATGTTACATTTGATGTGTAACCGATAGATTACAAGAAAAGGATGAAATGGGATGTCAACAGACAAGAAAAGAATCGAGAAGGATTTCCTTGGGGAGAAAGAAATTCCGGTTGAGGCGTATTATGGGATTCAAACAATAAGGGCAGTAGAGAATTTTCCTATTACAGGATACCGAATTCATGAGTCCCTCATTAAAGCGTTAGCAATGGTCAAAAAAGCAGCTGCGATTGCGAATATGAATACAACAAGGCTGTATAAAGGACTGGCTGATGTTATCATCCAGGCTTCAGATGAAATTATTGCTGGAAAATGGGACGATCAATTTATCGTGGATCCGATTCAAGGCGGTGCGGGGACATCGATGAATATGAATGTCAATGAAGTGATTGCAAACCGTGGTCTCGAACTACTTGGCCATGAAAAAGGAGATTACTTTCATTTAAGTCCTAACACACATGTTAATATGTCACAATCTACGAATGACGTGTTTCCAACAGCAATACATATATCAACTCTAACATTGCTAGAAAAATTACTAGTGACAATGGAAGATATGCAGAAAGTATTTAAACAAAAAGCTGTCCAGTTCGAGAAGGTTATCAAAATGGGACGTACACATCTTCAGGATGCTGTTCCAATTCGTCTTGGACAAGAGTTTGAAGCATATGCAAGGGTTCTTGCTCGTGATATCAATCGAATTAAACATACACGAGAGCATTTGTTAGAAGTGAATATGGGAGCGACAGCAGTAGGTACAGGTTTGAACGCTGACCCTAAATATATTAAAGATGTCGTGAAACAGCTTGCCGAAATCAGTGGTTTTCCGCTGATAAATGCGGAGCATCTTGTGGATGCGACTCAAAATACAGACGCTTATACTGAGGTTTCAGCTGCTCTAAAGGTATGCATGATGAATATGTCCAAAATCGCAAATGACCTTCGCTTAATGGCTTCAGGTCCGCGAGCAGGGCTAGGTGAAATCCGTCTTCCGGCACGTCAGCCAGGATCATCCATTATGCCAGGTAAAGTGAATCCAGTAATGCCGGAATTAATCAATCAGATTGCTTTTCAGGTAATTGGCAATGACCATACCATCTGTCTTGCTTCTGAAGCTGGCCAACTGGAACTTAATGTAATGGAGCCTGTTTTAGTCTTTAACCTTCTTCAATCAATTAGTATCATGAATAACGGCTTCCGAGCCTTTACGGATCATTGCTTAGCAGGCATTGAGGCAAATGAAGAGCGCTTAAGAGATTATGTAGATAAAAGTGTGGGAATTATTACGGCAGTTAATCCACATTTAGGCTATGAAGTCGCAGCTCGAATTGCTAGAGAAGCAACACTTACAGGAAAATCTGTTCGTGAACTATGTCTTCAATATGATGTTTTAACAGAAGAGGAATTAGATATTATCTTGAATGTCTATGAAATGACTGAGCCTGGAATTGCTGGGGAAGAACTTCTTGATAGAGATTAATATTTAAAGAACAATTATTGTATGGATAAGAGGGTGCCCAAGGGAAGGCACCCTATATCTGTATCACAAATCGAGTAATTCCGTTAGGGTAACTAAGTTATATCCCAATGATTTCAGGATGGGGATGACTCTATCGACTGCCTCAGGTGTATTAATTCCCCCGATATGCATAAGGATTATGTCTCCGTTGCTTGCTCCAGATTGTATTCTTGAAATAATCACATCAACTGAAGGCTGCTGCCAATCAATGGTATCAATAGTCCATTGGATGCTGTATGGATATCCTGCCCCGCCGACAGCTTTTAGGGCAGCTGCATTATATGACCCAAAAGGGAACCGGAAATACGGCTGTGGGGATACCCCAGTTGCTCTCTTTATGGCTTCTTCTGCTTTTATAATATCCTCGATAAAAAGATTTGTATTCGTAGTGGCAGCGTCAGGGTGGGAGTAGGTGTGGTTTCCAATATCATGTCCTTCCGCTGCCATTCTCTTTGCATATGCTGGAAACTTATCAGCCCAGCTGCCTGTAAGGAAAAATGTAGCTTTAACGTTATGCTTTTTAAGAACATCCAATATCGCGATTCCTATTGCATCACTGCCGGCATCAAAGGTTAATGCGATTTCCTTTTGTTGGGGGCTGCCGTTTGCAATGATGACAGATGGTGCTGCTTTTGGCGGGTTTTCTTCTTTTGGCGTGTCTTCGGACAGTGGCGGAGGCTCAACGTTTTTTCCATATAACTTTAGGATTTGACCAACGAAGATCGTATCGGAGGGGAGATGATTCCATTGCTTTATTTTTGCAACAGTCAAATCAGCCCTTTGGGCAATTGACCATAAGGTATCTCCGGTCACTACTTTATAATCCAAAGTTCCATTCTCCGGGATCGTAATTTTCGCAGGTTCATCTGGTATAGGATCTGTTGGTCCCTCATCTTGTGGATCTTCATCCTTTGGGTCTTCACCTCTTGGTTCTTCATCTTTCGGCTCTTCATCTGTTGGATTTTCAGTTGGAGGATTTTCTTTATCCTGATCCTTGCTCCCATTATCAGGGGTTTCGGTAATGGGTGGAGCAGGATTATTTTTTCCAGGCTTTGAGAGGTCCCAATTTAAGAAGTACAACATAATTACAAAGGCACATAAACTTAAGAATGTAAGTGTAAAGTAAATCCACTTCCCCCTTTTTTTCTGGAGGTGAGAAACAACTCCCAATACTAGGAATAATGAAAATAGCATAAGAGTAAGGATCATTATTAATCCTGTCAACGATAATTCCCCCTTATTAACAAGAATGAATAGGGAGCAGAATTCAAAGTTGGGATTATTATTGATTGTGGTTACGTAAAGAGTGTTTTAGAGGAGGTAAATAAGAGGAACGGATTTCTGCCTTAATAATATCATATGTAGGTCTTTAGGCAGATGTCACGATTACTATAAAAAATAAAATAACCGCACGTTGTTTCCATCCGTGCGGTTTGGTGAATTATTTTTCACTGTTCTTGTCATCTTTTTTGTCATTCTTTTTATCACTTAATGCTCTGTAAATTTGCGTATACATACTGCCTTCTTGAATGTTTTCTAGAAAAAAAGGACCAATAAGCTCTAAGTATTCCTCATCATCAAACATCCTTTTGTTTTCTAATTCCATTTCACCTAACCCATCGTATGTAGAGAGAAGTGCATAGGTATGGTCTTCACCAGAGATAGGTGTGAGAATTTCAACATGATGGTTATAGTTATCATTTCTGAATTTTTTAATCTCACGTAAATTATCTATTGCTTCTTTAAATTTATCCTGCTTAATAACAAACGTCTGATATACAAATACAGACATTAAAGCACCCCCAGAGTAATATACAAACGTACATATCATTATAAATCTCCAGAAATGCTTAGTATTATTCAGGGCTTGAAATTACAACAAAGTGATGTTTGCTTTTCTGCAGTCTTCAACGATTTCATCATTCCAGACGGAAACCTGAACTTCACCGATGTGAACTTTTTGTAGAAAAAACATACATATTCTTGATTGCCCAATTCCTCCGCCAATGGTATAAGGCAGTTCTTTATTTAGAATAGCTTGATGATATTCTAAGGACTTTCTATCTTCAGTTTTTGAAATTGTTAACTGCTTTAACAGTGCCTCTTCGTCAACACGAATACCCATGGAAGAAACTTCAATCGATTGCTCTAAAAGGGGATACCAGAAAATAATATCACCATTTAGTGTCCAATCATCATAATCGGGTGAACGTCCATCGTGTTTCTCACCAGATAATAATTGACCGCCAATTTGCATTATAAACACTGCACCATATTCTTTTGCAATCCTGTCTTCTCGCTCTTTCGGTGTAAGTTCAGGATACTTGGTTTCCAGTTCTTGTGTGGTAATAAAATGAATCTCATCAGGCAGAACAGGCTCTAATACGGGATAGTGTTCATGTAAATGTTTTTCAGTGTTTTTAAAAACTTGAAATATTTTTTGTACTTCCGATTTTAAAGTTCCTAAATTACGCTCATCTTTTGTAATAATTTTCTCCCAATCCCATTGGTCTACATAAATGGAATGCAAGTGGTCAAGAACTTCATCTCTTCTAATCGCATTCATGTCTGTGTATAATCCATAATCATGGGCAAAGCCATACCTCGCCAAAGCCATCCTCTTCCATTTTGCTAACGATTGAACAATTTCAATATTTGCATTTTTAATATCTAATGCCTCAAAAGAAACGATTCTCTCGACACCGTTTAGATCATCATTCAAACCCTTTCCAGACTTTAAAAGGATAGGGGCTGATACTCGAGTTAAATTTAAACTCTCAGCTAAGGAACTTTCAAAGTAATCCTTCGTTTTCTTTATTGCCACTTCGGTTTGCAGCAGGTCTAATTTAGAACTATAATGCATTTGAGTAGACAGTGAATGTTGAATCAAATTAATAACCTCCAGAAAATCAAAATAAAAAACAATACTTATCAGAAATAACCCCAAAAAGAATATTCTGAAATTATAGCAAAATTATGATTTCCTTTCCATAGGTTTAGAGCAAACAAAAAAAAATCTCTCCAACGATTTGACTCGTATAGAGAGATATATTCACTATCTTAGCTGATCCCAATCAGAATATGAACCGCTGCCTTGACATCCTGGGCAATCAACTGAGTTATAATAGGCAAATTCATTGTATGGATAGACTGTAAAGCCTCTTCCATAACAATCTGGACATTTGTCTTGATTCCTCATATGAGAAACATGATTTTGGTATCTTGTTTCTCTCCATTGATTAAAGGAGTTAATTAATCCCATATTTCACACCTCATCGTTTTTTATTTATTATGATGAAAAAATGGAATAATTATGCAGAAAAACATCCGTGTATGTTTTTAACCATGATTCCCAAACTAACAAAGAGGTGATTCTTTTGAGTGATTGGAATGAACAAGCAGCACCCAACAATAATATTCCACCAAGAATTGTTAGACCTTTTGAGCGCCGTGATCAAAGTGTTAATCATGAGTTTTCGGAAGAGTTATCTGATGGCGGTGAACGTGACGAATTTATCCAACATCAAAAAAAGATAAAGAAATAGTCAAAATGGTGACGATAATAAAAATCGTCACTTTTTATTTTACAAATCATTTTTTATAGTGTAGAATTTCTATGTACCTAATAATTCTAGGTAGGTGAGAAAATGTTTAATCGTGAATTGGTTAAAGGAAGCACATCATTAATTTTGCTTCAATTGTTAAATGAAAGAGATATGTACGGATACGAATTGGTAAAAGAATTAGAGCAGCGAAGTGAAAATGGACTTAGCGTTAAAGAAGGGACATTATACCCCGCCTTGCACAAGCTTGAAAAACAAGAGTACATAGAGTGCTATTGGCAGGAGCAGGAAAAAGGCCCCGCTAGAAAATACTACAAAATAACGGAAGCTGGAAAAGATGTACTGAATGAAAAAACCCGTGAATGGCAGGATTTTGTAAAGGTGATGAACAAGGTAATAGGGAGATCAAAGCATGGAACGGCCGAAGAATAAGTTTCTTGAATTGCTTGAAAAAGGGCTGGGGGAGCATCAGGATAAGAAAAATATCCTAATGGAATATGAAGTTCATATCGATGAAATTCTTTTTGAATCTTGTGATTGCAGTGATGAGAAGGAACTAATGGAACGATTAATATCCAGGCTCGGAAATCCTGAGGAAATAGCAGCCATGTGGAAAGAGGAGCTCTCTGTAACACCGAGTAATATGAAATGGCTCTTTATTCTAATGAATATTTTCTTTTTTGGTGGAGGGAGCTTATTAACACTATTCCATAATCTATTTAATTGGAAATGGCTTTCTATAATATGGAGCCATTTAACAGCTATCCCAGTCTTAATTGCCT
Organism: Neobacillus niacini; assembly: GCF_046591715.1. GTDB lineage: Bacteria > Bacillota > Bacilli > Bacillales > Cytobacillaceae > Neobacillus > Neobacillus niacini_L. The sequence goes on from NZ_JAWVNQ010000001.1 coordinate 879,225, forward strand.
TTATTTATATGTTCTTTTGGGCATTACTTGGCTATGAAATTGGTAAAGGGTTTGGACATGGAGGAAAAAAACTTTTAAGAAGGACATTTTTACTGTCATTGATACCAAATCTGTTGTTAATGGTCTTAACAGTTTTTGAAATTATTCCCCATTCGTGGTTTGAACCTTTATTAACAAATACATTTATTATTGCTTGTATCATTTTGACCATCATTCTATATCCAATTAGCTGGCTTGGATATGTATGGGGTAAGAAAGTATCGGTATAAGCAGTTTTTTTTACCTATATACCTAGCAATGCTATGTATATAGAATTTCTATATTTAGGGGTGATTATTTTGGAATTGAAAATAGGTAAATCAGAATGGATTTTTCTATTCTTATGTATGGTGTTAGGAATTGTGGCGGAGGAAGCTTTTTTTAGGGCTGAAATAGGCATTTCGTATTTGGTTTTTATCACTGCATTTTATGGATTGTTTTTTTACCGCTATCGCGGGTTCTCCTTCGCTCACCAGCGATTTGGATACCTTGTGCTTATCTGTATTTGGTTGTTGGCAGCGGGATACTTTATTAATGATAATTCATATTTTTTTGCACTAAATATATTAGTGATTCCCGGGCTTGTGTTTTTTCATCTTATATTAATAACAAGTCAGAAAAATATTAGATGGAACAAATCAGCTTTTATAACTTATATGCTTTCAAAATTGTGGTTGGCAATTAAGTATAATTTTCAATTTTTGTCACAGTTGGGAACGTATTTTAAGCAGGGGGTAGACGAAAGTAAATTTCTTGTTTGGAAAAAGGTGTTAATTGGAATTTTGATTTCAGTACCGGTATTGTTTGTTGTTTTAGGATTACTCATTTCTGCGGATTCTCAATTTGAGAGAATGTTAGGCGGAATTCCACAGTGGTTTCAAATGCTTGATGGGGAAGTAATTTTTAGAATCATGATTGTCCTGTTCTATACCTTTGTCTTCTTTGGTCTCATGCAGGCTCTAATTAAGAAACAAATAAATGTTATCATCCATGATGATAAACAAAAATTTACTTTGGATGGGATTATCACCCTTACGTTTCTTGTGTTAATAAATGTAGTGTATGTATTGTTTACGATTGTCCAATTTAAATATTTCTTTAGCGGAACGCTGCAAGGAGATTTCACTTATGCAGAATATGCAAGAAAAGGTTTCTTTGAACTTTTATTTGTGACCTTAATCAATCTGACAATTACCATTCTCGTTTTAACTTATGAGAGTAAATCGACAGGGTATATAAAACGAATTATTCAATCGCAGCTAACCATCTTAGTCATTTCAAGTGGTGTGTTATTAAGTTCTGCTTTCATGAGGTTAAGCATGTATGAGGAGGCATATGGATTTACCTTTATCAGGGTGATGGCGCATTCGTTCATGATTTTTCTGGTTGTCATCTTTATGTATACATTGGTGAAAATATGGATGGAAAAACTGTCATTATTCCACTTTTATTTTATTAGCGCTTTACTCTATTACACCCTTATGAATGTGATCAATGTCGAACAAATAATCGTGACAAACAACCTGGAACGCTATGAACAAAATGGCAAGGTCGATATACACTATCTAAATAGCTTGTCTCACACAGGGGTTCTAGGGTTAATTGACTTATACAAAGTAACCCCTGAGCTTCCAGGATTGAAGGATATTTTAATAGAGAGAAAAAATGAAGCAAATATAAGCCATATTTCATGGCAATCCTATAATCTTAAACGAATTCAAGCTAATGATGAATTAAGAAAACTTCAAATACAATAAGTTGAATTCTATATAAAAAACCGGGCAGCATGCCCGGTTTTAATTTGGCTCCTTTAATCCCCGCCAAAGATATCAAAGATTCCTTTTGCAATGCTGCCTTCTCCCTTATCTCCACCGCGGTGTGGCGCAGCTGCAAAGACACGGCTGGCGAGCCGGCTGAAAGGCAGGGATTGGATCCAAACTGAACCTGGTCCTTTAAGTGTCGCAAAAAACAAGCCTTCTCCGCCGAAAAGAGCTGTTTTTACACCCTTAACCATTTCGATATTATAATCGACTCCACTGGTCATCGCCACCAGACATCCTGTGTCTACCCGCAATGTTTGACCAGGGAGGAGCTCCTTTTTGGTAATGGTTCCACCAGCATGAACAAAAGCCAAACCATCGCCTTCGAGCTTTTGCATAATAAAGCCCTCACCGCCAAAAAATCCAGCGCCAATTTTCCGCTGGAATTCTATTCCAACGGAAACACCTTTAGCAGCTGCTAAAAAAGCATCTTTTTGACAAATGATTTTTCCGCCTAATTCACTTAAATCCATAGGAATGATTTTACCAGGGTAGGGCGAGGCAAAGGAGACATGTTTTTTGCCGTGACCCTGGTTAGTAAATGCGGTCATGAACAAGCTTTCCCCAGTAATGACCCGTTTACCAGCGCTGAATAATTTACCCATAAGTCCACCTGCGCCTGAGCTGCCAGAACCATCTCCAAAAATGGTCTCCATATGTATGTCGTCTTCCATCATCATAAAGCTTCCTGCTTCAGCAATAACGGTTTCATGAGGATCTAGCTCCACCTCAACAAACTGCATATCATCGCCATAAATCTTGTAATCAATTTCATGATTATTCATCTTTTTCCCTCCTTTTATCGAAACTCCCTTATAATTCCATTTTATAAGATTCAAGGAAAAAGTGCTAATTTAAACATAAAAAAAGACGTCTGCATATAGCAAGACGTCTTTTTGCGTATTGAGGCGAAAAACCACACTCCACATAGTGCGCTCCAAAAGGAATGTTTCTCGGCTTACACAATTCAGCTCATCGCTCAATTAATATAACACAGTGCCAGAGTTAAATACAACTGGAAAATTTTTTTTATTTTAATCCACCCAATGAAAGCGCTAGCATAAATGTTATCAAAAAGTAATTTGGAAAAATTAATACAAATGTCTTGATTCTTAATCTGTATTCCTCTATATTCAAATAATCAGATATACAAATTTAAAAGATAAGAAGGGTTCATATGTTTAGTGACAAAAGATTCCATCAATATTCCTTAAGAAATGTACCAAAGGATGTCCTATCAGGACTCATTGTCGGTGTAATTGCTATTCCTCTAGGGATGGCCTTCGCAATTGCTTCAGGGGTGAAGCCGGAATATGGAATCTACACAACAATTGTAGCCGGAATCCTCATTTCTCTATTTGGAGGTTCAAAGTACCAAATAGGCGGTCCAACCGGTGCCTTTATTCCAATTTTATTTGGCATTGTTATGACGTACGGATACGAAAACTTGTTAATAGCAGGCTTTTTAGCTGGTATCATGCTGCTCTTAATGGGAATCTTCAAAATGGGATCATTAATAAAATTTATCCCAAGACCTGTAACCATTGGATTCACAACAGGGATAGCAATCACCATATTCACCGGACAAATTGCTAGTTTCCTAGGGTTGAGGGGGATAAAAAAACACGAAGAATTTATCAACAATTTAAACGAACTTATCATTCACATTGATACTATTAATCTTTTAAGCATCCTAACAGCATTCATGTGTTTAGCAACCATTATACTGACTCCCAGGATTGCTCCTAAGGTCCCAGGTCCACTAATAGGATTAGTTGTTTCAACTATGATTGCAACCTTGCTTTATCCAGGTCAAGTAGCAACGATAGGAAGTGCATACGGACAGATTCCAAGTTCGCTGCCAAAGCTCCAAATACCTGACTTGAGCATTGAAATGATTATTACTCTATTAAAACCAGCATTTGTCATTGCTATGCTTGGCGGGATTGAGTCCTTACTTTCAGCAGTCGTGGCAGATGGTATGACCAATAGTAAGCATAACAGTAACAAGGAACTAATTGGTCAAGGGATTGCCAACATGGTAACACCTCTCTTTGGAGGAATACCGGCCACAGGGGCCATTGCCAGGACGGCTACGAATATAAAAAACGGGGCAGTATCTCCATTATCAGGGATCATACATGGGATCGTAGTTTTACTTGTATTAATGTTTTTTGCTCCATTTGCATCTTATATTCCTCTTGCGAGTATGGCACCGATATTAATGGTTGTAGCTTGGAATATGAGTGAACGGAAGGTATTTGTTCACATATTAAAAACAAAATCGACTGATTCACTCGTCTTAGTCGTGACCTTTTTATTAACGGTTTTTGTAGATTTAACAACAGCGGTTGAAGTCGGTTTGGTGTTGGCTGCCATCCTTTTTACAATGAGAATGAGCAAATTGATGACAACAAGAAAGGCATTGCCAAACCTAGAGCATAAGCATCGAAAGGTCGAGACTCAAATCGTATCTGATTCACATGATTGTCCGCAAGTCAGTATTTATAATGTTAGTGGTCCACTATTTTTTGGAGCTGCACAAACCTTTGAAACTTCGATAATGAATACGATAAACTATCGTCCTAAGATTCTTCTTTTGCGAATGAGCAGGGTTCCTTTTATGGATACCACTGGTGAAGCCAATTTAGCTAGTATCGTGTCCCATTTTTCAAAAAATGGTATAGTAATTATATCGGGAATAAACGAACAGCCTAAAAATGTTTTGATTAGTACGGGTTTATATGATGTGATTGGTCAAGAGCATTTCTTTACACACACGGGTGACGCCATTCAGTTTGCGTTATCAGAATTGGATCGTAATAAATGTCTTGGCTGTAAACACTTCGCATTTAAAGAGTGTAAGAAACTCTCGGCACAAGAGGTAATAGAAAGCGGCAAACAGAAGCTCTCGGCTACTTTCTAGAATAGAATTAGGGAAGTGAATGGATTGAATCTTGAAATGCAGCAATTTAAAGCGGAATTTTTCAAAGCACTTGCACACCCCTTAAGAATCCGTATTTTGGAGCTGCTAGCAGAAGGGGATAAAAATGTTAATGAAATTCAAACCCTGGTTGGCAGTGAAGGCTCTGCTGTTTCGCAGCAGTTAACGATTTTGCGGGCAAAGAATATTGTTACAGGTACCAAAGAAGGAAATAAAGTTATTTATACCCTAAAGGATCCAATGATTGTTGAGCTATTAGCTGTAGCCCGTCAGATATTTAACAATCACTTAGTTGATACGATCACGATATTGGATAAGTTTAGAGATGAAGATGAAGAAGTAGTCACTGTGCCGAAGAAATAATTTTCTTCGGCTATTTTTTATGTTTAACCCTGGGAAAATCTTGTTTTCATAACTATCAATTAATTGTAATATTTGTACCATCTTTTTCCTTGATTTCTATATTACTATAGAGGTGTAACCAAATATAAGAAATGTAGGAAGTGATCAAATGATTTACGACTTGGTACTGCTGCATCCGCCAACAGTTTACGATTTCAGAAATGAAATGCTATTTACCGGTCCAATCAGTGATGTGGTTCCATCTTCTCCAGTTTTTGAAATGTACCCTGTGGGGTTAACGAGTATTGGGGATTATCTTGAACGCTATGGGCTAAAAGTGAAGATTGTAAATATTGCTAATCGAATGCTTTTAAATCCAAAATTTGATGTAGAGAAAAAAATAAAAAATTTGAAGGCAAAGGCATTTGGGATCGACCTTCATTGGCTGCCACATGCACACGGCAGTGTAGAGCTGGCTAAAATTGTTAAGAAATATCATCCTGACACCCCGGTAATGTTTGGCGGGCTGTCCAGTACTTATTTTCACAAAGAATTAATTGAATATCCATGGATTGATTTTGTTGTCCGCGGTGATACCACTGAAAAATTAATCCTAATGCTGCTGAATAAATTAGAGAAAAAGGATGTTACCGGATTCCACGATATCCCAAATCTTACCTGGAAGCGGCATAATCAATATTTTTATAATGAGATTACCTATGTACCAGATAATCTTGATGAGTTTAATTTACCAGGTTATCGGTATATAATCGGTTCGGTTTTTAAATATTTTAATCTATTAGATCCACTGCCTTATAAGGGGTGGATGCGGTATCCAAATACAGCAATATTAACATCAAAGGGTTGTAACTATAACTGTTTAATCTGCGGCGGTTCTAAAGATGCTTATGAGCTAAACTGCAATCGGAAGAAATTGGTTATGCGGTCGCCTCAAAAAATGTTAGAGGATATTACTTTAATTCAAAGGTTCACCCGAGCACCAATCTTTCTTTTAAATGATATAAGACAAGGCGGAAAGGACTATGTTGATGAGTTCCTCGATGGCTTATCTAAAATGAAGCTGAAGAATGAGTTAGTCTTTGAATTATTTAATTATGGTGATGAAAAGTTTTTTGAACGCTTGAATAAGGCCATACCAAAATATAGTATTGAGCTTACCCTTGAATCTGCGGATGAAGAAATTCGCAAATATAATGGAAAACTGCCATGTACAAATGCGAAGGTAATTGAAATGCTCCAATTTGCATTGAAACAAGGCTGTGCCAAAATTGATTTATTTTTCATGACGGGGATACCCAATCAAACGTATGAAAGTGCGATGAGAAATGTTGATTTTTGTGAAAATATTCACAAAGAGTGCGGCGGAGCTCCGAATATTTCCTACTTTGTTGCACCACTTTCGCCATTTCTTGACCCTGGCAGTCCGGCCTTTGAAAATCCAGAGAAATACGGGTATAAAAAGTTCTGCAATAGACTAGAAGACTTCCGTGAAGCAATGAAGCAGCCATCATGGAAAAACATGCTGAGCTACGAAACCAATAGCATGACCAGAGAGGAGATTGTAAAGGCTACTTATGACTCCGCTTTGAAGTTAAATGAATTTAAATACAAGAACCAAATCATTGCAAAGGACGTTTATGATGAAGTCAAGTTGAAGATTGAGAAGTCAGTCGAGTTCCTTACGAGGCTGGATGCACTCGAACTCTTGCCTTTGGATGAAAAACAAAAACAGCTTGCTATTATCAAGGATGAAGTGGATGAGATTAATCGTCATAGTATTTGCGGGGAAAATGAACTGAAATGGGAAGTCAAAAAGCTTTTTGCTAACTTTCCTTCCCTAACCTATATTGGTTTAGAATTACTCATTAAGGATGTGTTAAAAGATATAAAATGTAAATTTGGCAAGATTGATAGGAATCAAGTTATGGTTACAATTCCAAGCGGTAAACCCCACCAAAAGTAATGCAGAAAAAACAGCATAAAAGCCTTGAGAATCCCGAATTTTGTAGGCTTTTGTCTATATCACTTTATTGACAGTGAATCGGAAAAATGTTAAATTTTAGACAGCCGTTGCACGAGATTAGATTTATGTTACAAAGCTTGTTCAAGTTTGGATAAGAAAGTGGAAGTAAAGCTATCACGTTGTAATTTGGTGAATTTTACACATGGCTTAATCTAAGCCAATAGGAGGATTTTTTTACATGAAAAACGGTAAAGTAAAATGGTTCAACTCTGAAAAAGGTTTCGGATTTATCGAAGCTGAAGATGGAAACGACGTATTTGTTCACTATTCCGCTATCCAAACTGAAGGTTTCAAAACTTTAGAAGAAGGTCAAGAAGTATCTTTCGAAGTCGTTGAAGGTGCTCGTGGACCACAAGCTGCTAACGTAACTAAGAAGTAATTTATGAAGCTAATGATTTAACAGCCCGGCCAATGTGCCGGGCTGTTTTTTGATGGGAATGAAATTTATCTTCCCCCAGTATTACCTGTAATTGCTTAGTTTTCCATCCTCATTTAAGATGATATTTTGCTATAATAGTATCTATGAGTTAAAAAAGATGGGGTGACGTAAATGAAATTTATCCATACTGCTGACTGGCATTTAGGTAAGTTAGTGCACGGTGTCTATATGACAGAAAACCAGCGTGAAGCACTAAATCAATTTATCAATATTGTCGCAGAGGAAAAGCCCGATGCTGTTGTGATAGCTGGTGACTTGTATGACCGTTCAGTGCCGCCAACTGACGCAGTGGAATTGTTAGATGAAATCCTGTTCAAAATCAATGTAGAGCTAAAAACGCCAGTCGTTGCGATTGCTGGAAACCATGATAGCGCTGAACGTCTGTCATTTGGAAGCTCTTGGTATAAGCATAGCCAATTCTACTTATCTGGTAAACTTTCAGATAGCTTAAAGCCAGTCCAGATTAATGGAGTCAATTTCTTTTTAGTTCCATATGCAGAACCAGGAATGGTACGCCAGCTTCTAAGTGATGATTCGATACACTCCCATCAGGATGCTATGAAAGCATTGATTGGAAAGATGGAGAAAAACTTGAATCCCAATGAGCCCAATGTGTTGGTAGGACATGCCTTTGTCCTTGGCGGGCAGACTTCTGACTCCGAACGCATTTTATCCGTTGGGGGATCTGGTTGTGTGGGAGCTGAGCTATTCGAACCATTTTCTTATACGGCACTAGGTCATCTCCACAGTCCGGATGCTATTAAACATGATAAAGTAAAATATTCCGGTTCTCTATTAAAGTATTCCTTTTCAGAAGCAAAGCAAAATAAATCAATCTCCATTATAGAAATGGATGAGAAAGGAAATTTCTCTCACCGCTTGCGTTCCTTGAATCCTACACATGATATGCGTGAACTCGAAGGGCATCTCGAGGAGCTGCTAGATCCTTATTTTTATGAAAAACAAAAATTAAATGATTACCTGAAAATTACCTTGCTGGATGAAGGTGCACTCCTTGATCCGATTAATAAACTGCGTCAGGTATACCCGAACGTATTACATCTAGAACGAAAAATAGATATTACTGATTTAAAGAAAAAGCAGTCAATTAACATCACTCAAAACGAGAAAAAATCAGAGCTGGACTTATTTGAACAATTTTATAAGGAAATGACTACGCTTGATTTTTCTACCGATAAAAAGGAAGTAATGGCTGATGTGATTGGAAATGTGTTACGTGAGGAGGGTGCAAAGTGAAACCATTAAAACTAACTATGCAGGCATTTGGTCCTTATGCAGATATTGAAACAATTGATTTCGCACAGCTTGGAAATCGTACAATGTTTGTTATTTCTGGTAAAACAGGAGCAGGGAAGACTACGATATTTGATGCTATTAGTTATGCGATTTATGGAAAGGCAAGTGGTGAAGACCGTAATGGGCCTGAATTACGAAGCCAATTTGCAAGACCTGATTTGGTAACAGAGGTTTCTCTTGACTTTGCTATCCGTAATAAAGTTTATTCGATTACTCGTCTGCCTCAACAGCCAAAAAAGAAGGAAAAGGGTGAAGGTTTTACTACTTTACCGGCAAAGGCGGAATTGTACGGCTGGGATGATAAAGGTGAAAAGAAATTATTGGCTGCCAAAATCAACGAGGTAGATGAAAAAATAAAAGAAATTATGTTAATTGACAGCAACCAGTTCCGCCAAATATTAATGATACCCCAGGGTGAATTTCGTAAGCTATTAACGTCCGACAGTAAGGATAAAGAAGTGATTTTACAGCGGCTGTTCCATACACAAATTTATAAAATGGTGGAAGACAGGCTGAAAGTAGAATCAACAGAATTAAAGAATTCTGTTGAAATGCAGGTTCAAACTAGAAATGAGAACCTAAGACGTATTCACGCTGTAACAAATGATGAGCTTAAAGAATATCTACAAGCAGACAGCGTTAACGATCTAATTATGATGCCTTTATTACAGGAAGAAATCAGTGGGATGGAGAGCCTGCTTGAAAAATTGGTTGTGAAATTGAAAGAAAAAGAGCAGGAACAAGACTCCTTAAAAGTGAAATTATTTGAAGCGGAAACAATACTAAAACAACTTCAAACAAGAGAATCGTTAAAAGCAGAAAAAGTTCAACTTGAATCTCAAACGGAGGTTTTTGCGGATAAAGAAAAGCAGGTACACCTAGCACATAAAGCTGCATTACTTGCACAGCAAGAAGAGCTATGCCATCGTCTAAAGCGTGAATTGGACCAGTTGAAGGGAAATGTAAATTCTATACAGGACGAAATTGAAAAATTAGATGTCCTTACAAAGCAATCTGAGCAATTGTACCAGGCAGAAGAAGAGCGTGAAGGTGAACGGCAAAAAGCATTAGAAGCTATAAATCAATTAATAAATATGAAGGACGATGTATACTCCTTTGCTGAGCTAGTAAAGGAGTCACAAAAAGTGGAAAATTCGCTTAATGCTTCCAAAGATAAGCATCTGAAGGCAGAAAATAACTTTATCAGCCTAGGGGAACGAATCAAAGCCCTAAACGACAAAAAGATTGTTATTGAAAAGGGTAAGCTAAAATATCTGGAAAATGAACGTCAGATTGAAAAAATGCAGAACGAGCTTGAAAAGCTGGAAAAATATGAACTTAACCTTGGACGTCATAAAAAAGTGGTACAAGATCTTAAAGTGAAGTCCGATAGGTTCAAAAATACAACTGCTAGGTATTTGGATGCAAAGTCACTTGTTGAAGAAATGGAGAATCAATGGCTTCATGGTCAAGCAGCGCTTCTTGCAGCAAGACTAACGAATGGTGAGGCTTGTCCGGTTTGCGGCTCGGAGCATCATCCATCTCCTGCATCGTCAAATCAAGCGACGATTCCAAATGAAGAGGACCTAAAAGCAGCCAAGCAGCAGGCAGTTCTTTTAGAAAAAGAGAAATCACAAGCAGAATCACAGTATTTTGAAAGCCAATCAATTGAAAATGCACAGCGGGAAAAATGTGAAGAGATTTTAAATGAAATTCAATCTTTTCGTATTGATTTTAAGGAATCAGATTTACAACTGACAAAAACTGAATTGATTTCAAATAAAAATAAAGTCCTTGATGCCCAAAAAGTCCTTGCTGGTCAAATAAAAATGCTAGATCAAATTGACGTTGAACTAGAAAAGAACGAAAAGGAAAAAACAGAATTACAAAGGGCTATTCAAGAGCATTCTGTTCATGTATCAGAGTTGACGGTACAGTTTACGGAGAATAAAACGAATTTAACTAGGATGATGAAGGTAATACCAGAAAATCTTCGCACGCAGGCAGCCTATGAGTCAGCACTAATGAATACAAAGAAACATCATGAAATGTTAGTGCGAAGGCTTGAGGATGCGAAGCAGCGATTCCAAGCAGTGAAAGAAAAACAATCCTCAGAAACAGCTAGATTACAGGATGCATTAAAGCACCATTCTAGCAAAGAGAATGAGTTGAAAATAGAGAAAGAACTCTTTGTTAATAGACTTAGCGAGCAAGGTTTTATTAATTATGGGGAATATCATGGAGCTAAAAAAAGTGAAGCCGAAATTCGGAATCTTGAAGGCCAAATCCGCAGTTATCGTGAAGAGCTGCGTTCTGTTTCAGACCGTTTAAAGGAATTGACTGAGCTACTAAAAGATATAAAGGCGCCAGATGTTGACGGTTTAAAGGCTGCTTTAAACAGTCTAGCCCATGAAATTGATGAACTTACCAATCAGCGGACAAACCTGTTTGTTAAGAAGCGGGACAATCTTGAGATTTATCGCAATGTCGAAAGAATCAATGAGCAAATGAAGGTGTTGGAGGAACGATATAAGTTAATAGGACATCTTCACGAAATTGCGAAAGGACAGAATACGTATCGAATTACATTTGAACGCTATGTTCTTGCTGCTTTCCTAGATGATATTTTGCGGGAGGCAAATGTTCGATTAAGGAAAATGACCGCAGGACGATTTGAACTTTTAAGAAAAACAGATCGTTCGAAAGGGAATGTTCAAAGTGGTTTAGAACTTCTGGTCTTTGACCAATATACGGGTCAAGAGCGCCATGTAAAGACATTATCTGGCGGAGAAAGCTTTAAAGCCTCTCTCTCATTAGCTCTTGGGCTGGCAGATGTCGTACAAAACTATGCGGGCGGCGTTTCATTAGAAACGATGTTTATTGATGAGGGCTTTGGGACGCTTGACCCTGAATCACTTGAACAGGCAATTGAAGCGTTGATGGATATCCAAAGCAGTGGACGCTTAGTCGGAATCATCTCCCATGTTCCGGAGCTTAAGGAACGAATAGATATAAGATTAGAGGTCATTGCTGGCCAAACCGGCAGCAGGACAGAATTTATTTTTACAAACTAACAAATTTGTTGTTTGGAGTGACACAAAGTGAAAAGAGGAGTATTTATGGTCACTCAAAAAAAACACGAGAGTTCACATTAGGAATCTCGTGTTTTTTTGTACTCATTAAATTACTGTTCCTAAATGGCTTTGAAATTTGGAAAGGGATATTGCGCTTCCGCTAGGGATGAGAGATTTGTCAGTTCAGCTACAGAAGCAATTTGATTCCATACTGCCATTACCTTTTCAGATTGATGTGCCTTGTCAATTGCCTCGCTAGACTTCCATTCTGCTATTTCAATGATTGTACCATCCTCTGTTTGAAGTGTTAATAATTCACGGTCTGTGATCAAACCTTCCTCTCTAAGGACGGGGATATGTACATTTAGGATTTCTTTTAATTCATTCTCTTTTCCTGGTTTCGGACGATAAAGTGCCATAAACACGAGTGCAGACATGTAAAAGCCTCCTTAATTTTTATAGTAATCATCATAAATGTATATACTAAAAAACGTCAACAATTCACTTTAAGTGGATTATTATGGCTGTCGAGAAATAGGAGAGAAGTATTCATGATTGTAACCTTTTACTTTTTCATAAGCTGGCTGCTTTTAGTACTATTTATATTTAACAGAATTCAAAAGCAGGCAACTATAAATGAAATCACTCTTCTCTTATTACTAAGCTGTCTTGTTAATACCCATACATATGCTGGGTTGTTCGATACTCTTAAATTTATGAAATTCTCGACTGATATCCCTCATTTTATTGCTTTACTACTTTTCAAAAATATATTTGTTCCCTTACTGATAACCTGCTTTACATTATTAATAGATCGTAACAAGAGGAAAATCCGATTCTTTTCATTATTTATTTTAATAATACTATTAATGGATTCTATAAACGTGATTAGTGGTATGTACACATATAAGCAATGGAATCTTTTTTGCACTTTTATCTATTATTCAATTTTACTATTCCTTTTACTATTTACTTTAAAATGGTTCAGAAAGCTGGATAAAATTTCTGGGGGTGAAAATCGTGCTGTTGACTGAAAAGGGATTTGGTATGGATGATTATTTTGTCATTGCTGCAGTAATTATCTCATGGGGAAGCTTTATCATTTTGCCAAAAATATTTTCTAAGCAATTGATCATTCTTATTATCCTTTTTAGTTTAACGGTTCCAAGTATCATGGATAACTCTTTTGCGGTATTCCCGTTTGACTACTATGATATTTTGGATGGACCTGAATATACCATAATGGATCTTGTGGTGTATCTCTTATACCCGCCATTTGGCTATTTTTTTCTATATTTTTATAAAAGGCTTCAAATACGTATTCAAAATATTTTCCTATATATTTCGGCAGGTGCCTTCCTTTCAGTTTGCTTTGAGTGGATAAATCATAAGTTGGGTGTCTTTCATTATAAGAATGGATATCAAATCATTTATTCCTTTTGTTTTTACCTTGTTTGCCAAACGATATTAATCTTATATTATCAATGGATTAAAACAAAACATTAAAAACCAGACACTAGGTTCTGGTTTTTAATTTTGTATTAATTTTTTTCTAGGTACGTTGTGAGCTCTTTAAGATTCTTTGCTTGGTAAACCACACCAGTTTGGTCAAATAGGATATACAGAGGTGCTGATTTAATATTAAGTTCAGGGTAAGCTTCTTGAGTCATTTCAAGCTCTGGAAGACTTAATATATCATTTACTTTGTCTGTAATCTTTTTGTTATCTTCGATAGGATTTTCATTATCCCCGATAGCTAGAAGTGAATAGGAATCTTCTCTGTCAGATAATAGATTTGGATAAGGGAATGTACTATTTGTTTCAGCTTTATTCGTTGTCTCCGTTTGTTTTTGTTCTGATGATAACTTTGTTTGATTATTAGGAATAGTGTCTTGGCAGCCCGCTAACAATGTCAATCCTATAAAGATAGGCAATGCATTTCTCTTCATTGAAATCTTCCTTTGTGATAATAGAATTCTTTTACTACAACATAGCACATTAATTGACCCATTGAACGGAATGAATGTGGAAGATTAGTGAAATGAAAAGCAGGATAAATGGAATTATTGTCAAATATGTAAAGAAAACAATCGTTTTAAGGGAGTGGGAGGAATGCAACAGATTACTGCAGGCATTGATGCTGGCGGCTCATTAATCAAAATCGCCTATCAGGAAAATGGAAGAATGCATTTTAAGAAGTTTTCCATAAACAAGCTGGATTCTGCTATTTCATGGTTAAGTATGGTAGCTCCCTCTTTAAAAGTATCCATTACAGGTGGTAAAGCTCATTCGATACAAAGTAGTTATTTTCAAAACAGCATAGTAATTCCAGAATTTCAAGCAACTTGTGACGGTGTACGTTTTTTACTGGCAAAGGAAAAGAAGAGTATTGAAGAAACCTGTTTGGTGGTAAACATCGGTACAGGAACATCGTGGCATCTCGTAAACGGGGATCATGCACAGCGGATTCTTGGCAGTGGAATGGGAGGCGGCACCTTCACGGGTTTAGGTTCTTTATTAACGAAAGTGCAGGATTATCAACTGCTGACAGTTCTCGCAGAAGAGGGAAATAAAGGAAACGTGGATATGCTGGTTAAGGATATTTATGAAGCAGCAGACAGCCCCATTCAGGGTGACCTAACAGCTGCCAACTTTGCTAAAGGCAAAAAACTAATGCATAAGGAAGCGGACCGGCTAGCCGCACTTTCTAATATGATAGCTGAGACCATTGTATTGTTAACCTCACAGGCAGCAACAATTCATCAAGTTAAAAGTGTGGTCATCATCGGAACGGCAATAATTGGTAATCAATCATTAAAACATGGGCTAGAATACTATTTGAATATGTTAGGTTTAACGCCAGTGTTTTTGGAAAAGGGAGAATATTGCGGTGCGATTGGAGCCTTTTTGTCGGTCTAAAAATGTTCTCTTGAACAATATGTTTTTTAAGGATAAAGTAAAAAGGAAGACCGAAAAAGTAGGTGGCAGTTTTGGAAAAACGATATTTCACAATTGGCATGGCTGGACATATTGATCATGGTAAAACTTCTTTGACGAAGGCTTTGACTAATGTGGATACTGATAGATTAAAGGAAGAAAAAGAAAGACAAATCTCAATTGAATTGGGTTTTGCTCCATTGTATGAGGACCAAGAAATTCAAATCTCTGTGATCGATGTACCAGGTCATGAGCGCTTTATTCGGCAGATGATTGCTGGAGTGGCAGGAATTGACCTTGTAGTACTGGTAGTTGCTGCTGATGAAGGAGTAATGCCGCAAACGAGAGAGCATTTGGATATTCTTAAATTTTTAGGGGTGAAAAACGGGCTTGTTGCCATTACTAAAATTGACCGTGTCGATGAGGAGTTTATTGAATTAGTTAAGGACGATATTTTAGAGGAACTAACAGGAAGCGTTTTTAGTGATTCCCCGTTTGTTTTGGTGGACAGTCTATCGAAAAAGGGTATAGAAGAGTTAAAAGAGTTAATCATTAATACACTCAAAGAGCAGGAAATGAGAGATGCAAAAGGTGCTTTCCGTCTGCCGATTGACCAGGTTTTTACGGTAAAGGGACAGGGGACCGTTGTACGCGGGACAGTATATGAAGGAAGCGTTGAAGAGGGACAAACACTTAAGATTATGCCGCAAGGACTTGAAGTAAAGACTAGGCAAATTCAGGTTCACCATAAGCAGGCGCAAAAAGCATATGCTGGCCAGCGCACCGCTATTAATCTTTCAGGTGTATCCAAAGAGGACTTAGAACGCGGAGATGTTCTGGTATCTTCTGAACACTTTATTGTTACCAAAACAGTGGATGTAGCGATACGAGTAGTAGAAGATCTAGAACATATGGTGAAACAGCGGATGCCGATTAAGCTTCATATTGGAACCACTGAGGTTATGGGACGGATTGTTTTTTTTGACAGGAATGAGATTAAAGAGGAAAACGGTGAAATACTGTGTCAGCTTCGTTTAGAGGAAGAAATCCTAACGAAGCGGGGTGATCGCTTTATTTTACGGCGTCCAAGTCCGCAAGAGACGATAGGCGGCGGCTGGGTAATTGATCCAAGAGGGAATAAATATCGGTTTGGAAATCAAACCATTGAAGAACTGGAAAAGAAAAAAGCCGGTTCCCCTAAGGAACGAATAACAGCGGCTATTTTTGAAGCTAAAAGCTTACCTTTAGGTGAATTAATCAAACATACGGCACTGGATGAAGACACCTTGAATACGTATTTACATGATGATGATTTTGTCTTATACAATGGCAAAGAGTACACACTTAAAATATTGATTAACTCAATCGAAGAGGATATATATGACAAGCTTCATGAGTTTCATCATACCTATACTATGAAAATGGGGCTTAATAAGGCAGAACTTTTACAATCGATGCAAAAGAGATTTCCAAAGTCACTGCTTGATTTTGTAGTCGAGAATGGAATCACAAATGGAGTATTTAAGCGAAAAGAACAATTTGTTTCATTGGCTGGCTTTATGCCGTATGTACCGAAAAGCTGGCAGAAGCGGACGGAAAACCTGCTTGCTGAATTAAGGAAGGATGGATTAAAGGTTCGTTATTATAAAGACTATTTCTTAGACTCGGGTATCCCAGCTCATTTAGAAGCTGACCTAAGAAGGTTTCTGGATGACCAAGAATTTGTAGTTTATTTGGACGAACAATTTGCCTATCATGGTGATGTCTTTAAGGAAGCTGTTGAAAAACTCCGAAGCGGTACAGGTCAAGAGTTTGAAGTGGGCGATGCGAAAGAAATCCTAGACCTTTCTAGAAAATATATGATTCCCTTTTTAGAGAGGCTGGATTCTTTGGGATTAACCAAACGTTTAGATAATAAACGAGTCTGGAAAAATAAATAGGACAAGAAGAAACCTCAATTCCAAACAGAATTGAGGCTTCTTTGTTATGACAGGAATTCTCCAGGATTTAGACCAAGTTCACGGCAAATATCGCTGACCATTTGCATTTCATTATGGTCAAAATTACCGTCTGCATAACCTATGGCAATACAGTAACGAGCCACTAATCTGGCAATTTCCGGTTTGGATCTAATTTTTCCAAGAGCTCGGAAGGCTTCAGCCCGGCCAATCATCCGATCTGCTTCAATCCTTGAAACAAAATAATTAAATCTTTGAATGACTTTATTGCTGTCAAAAACGCGTAACTCTTCGCTGGAATTAACAAATTCAATCATTTTCTGACGTTCAGCGGCATCTAAATAGCCGTCAGCCATAGAAACTAGTGCACATGCAGCTACTACTGCTTCTAAAACATCCTGACTCTTGTAACGGTTAAACAATTCCTGAGCTTTTCTTTTTGACTGATTTGCCCATTCCGTAATGTCCGTTTGATTAGGGGACCATGAGTTTCCACAGCTATTACAAGTAAACTTTAATTGATTCTTTCCGATAAATCCTCCAAGTAACCCTACAGGACCCAAGATTAAGCCGCCAATTGCCGCTTTGCCCAACCCAAAACCTTTTTGTCCCGTCCTGACATTAGATGAACTGCAGCGTGGACAATGGATATCATCTCCATATGTACGATGGTTATTAGGCGAAGCTGTTTGGGTTGGATATCCAAAAGCTGGCTGTGAAAAGGAAGACTCCGGCTGTAAATGAATTCGCTCTGGCTGCTGATTTTGCTGATAAGTGCTAGACCCGTATTGATTTTGGTTATATGAATTTTGGTTATTATATTGATTTTGATTGTTATTAAAAAGATTTTGCTGCGGTGGAGCCGGTGTCGGTACCGGTGCCGGAGCATCGTCTACTGATACACCAAAATTGCGGCATAAAGCAGCAAGGCCGCCTTGAAATCCACTAGCGATTGCATTAAATTTCCATTCTCCATTATGACGGTATAGTTCAGCTGCAACAATCGCTGTTTCTACCGTAAAATCTCTGCCAAGGTTAAAACGAAGTAATTCCTCATTGGTTTGTTCATTAAAAATACGAACATACGAATTAGAGATTTGTCCGAAATTTTGCTGCTTTATTTGTGCGTCATGAATGGTAATGGTAAAAGCAATGCGGTGGATGTGGTTTGGCACTCTTTGCAGGTCAATTCTAATTTGTTCATCATCGCGCTCGCCTGCACCATTTCGGTTATCCCCGCTATAAATAATGGAACCATTGCCTCCAGATGGATTATTATAAAAAATAAAATCCTGATCACTTTGCACCTTGCCGGATGGCCCTAATAAAAAGGTAGAGGCATCTAAATCAAAATTAGAACCATTATGTGCAATATCCCATCCTAAACCAACGACTACATTTTGCAGACCAGGATGTGACTTTGTTAAATCAACTTTTTGACCTTTACTTAGTGTAACTCCCACTGAATCCACTCCTAATCATGTTTACTATTCTTATCCTATTATAATGCAAGCATTGTAGAAGAAAGAAATAATACACTTATAAATTTTTCCGCTCCTAACATCTACGATACAATGGAGAAAAAGTTTCATAATTGTATATAGTAGAAAATAAGAAATTATTTTTACACCCGTATCTTTTTAATTCATTAAAACGTTTAGAATGTAGAGAGTGTTTAAGGGAGTGAAAAAAATGGCAGCCAAACTTAGTTTGTATACCAATAATGATATGCAGTACGAGGAGTCCTTTTTTTATGAATTGTATCCTAAGCTGCAGAAATACTGTTACTTTCTATCTCAAAGTAAATGGGATGGAGATGACCTTGCACAAGAAGCTGTGATAAAAGCTATAACCTATTATCATAAAGATAAAATTACAAATGCTTTATTAAATAAAATTGCCCGTAATCAATGGATGGATACTCTGCGAAAGAGGAAGAGGGAAGAATTAAGAGATCATCTGATGTGTGAAGAGTCCTATTCCTCAAATAGAGATATAATTGATTCTGTTGATTTATTAGTACATCACTTTACACCGAAGCAGGCAATTATTTTATTCTTGAAAGAAGCTTTCCAATATCAATCGAAGGAAATTGCAGAAATATTAAACACAACTGAGATGGCAGTAAAGTCTAGTTTAATCAGATCAAGAAAACGGGCTGAGAATCAAAGGGAAATGGAAGAATCGAATTCATTTTGGGAAGATGAAGAGAGAGAACAGCTTGGAAAGCTTTTTCAGGATTCTCTAGCCAGTCAAGATCCTACAGAGTTAATTGAAGCCATACCATCCATTATAGACAGTGATAAAGTACCATCTGCTGTTTCTAGAATAACTATTCCAGTCAAAGGTTCAACTTCTTTAAGCACTCTCACAATGGCTGCATAGCCAACTATCGCTTGTAAGGAGGATTTTTGATATGAGTACTATTCCATATGTAATTGAACAATCTAACCGCGGTGAACGGTCCTATGATATTTATTCACGTCTGTTAAAGGATCGAATTATTATCATTGGTGATGAAATTAATGATCATGTGGCAAACTCTGTTGTTGCACAATTATTATTTTTAGCAGCGGACGCACCCGATAAAGAAATTTCCCTTTATATAAATAGTCCAGGCGGCTCCACTTCAGCGGGATTTGCGATCTATGATACTATGCAATATATTACGCCTGATGTTCGTACCATTTGTACTGGTATGGCAGCATCTTTTGGTGCTATGCTGCTGCTCGCCGGTACAAAAGGCAAACGTTATGCTCTTCCAAATAGTGAAATTATGATTCATCAGCCGCTTGGCGGTGTCAGGGGGCAGGCAACAGAAATAGAAATCTCTGCAAGACGTATCTTAAAGCTTCGTGAACATATTAATCAGATCATTTCCGATAGAACAGGTCAAACCGTTGAAAAAGTTTCAAAAGATACAGACCGAGATTACTTTATGAGTGCAGAAGAAGCCAAAGAATATGGAATTATTGATGAAATTCTATACCCCCAAGAATAAATAATAGATAATATTGCAAAATATGTAGAAAAAGGTTAGCAATTAGCTGACCTTTTTTTATTGACACCTTTTATGGCATGTCATATAGTTAAACAGGTGAATAGTTTAACAGTTTAACTATTTTTTAAAAGTGAGGTGAAATGGACAATGGATAAAAAAGTCATACATGAATTAATCGACCGGTATGTGTCCGTTTCTTTTGATGTCAATAAAAAAGCAGAGTCATTACTCAAGTGTCAGATGGGAGAGGACTTAACGACCGACCAGCACTATATTTTAAGCTACATTCAGAAATCCCATGAATGCACCTCATCAGAATTGGCAGAAGCCTTTGATGTTAATAAAAGTGCAATCACAGCTATAATCAATCGGCTGGCAGATAGAGGGCTTATAGAGAGAACACGAGATATAAATGATAGAAGAGTTGTTTATTTAACATTAAGTGAAAAAGGTAACGAATTGCACCTCAAAACTCACGAAAAAGTACATCTCTTAGTAGAATCATTTATTACCCAATTTGACGAAAAAGAAATTACGAACTTTATTAATACTTATGAAAAATTAGCTCAAATATTAACAGCCATGAAGAAGGAAGAAGAGGAGGATAACAAGTGAGATCGATTATTAAAGGAAAATGGTTTGTCCTTGCTGCATGGGTGGCAGCTATTGCAGTGCTCTTTATGGCTGCACCAAATATGGAAAATCTGGTCCGGGAGAAAGGACAGATTAATGTTCCAGAGGGTTACTCATATACTCTCGCAGAGGAGATATTGGAAGATGTCCAGTCGAATGAAAATAGCGGGAACGAGCTGCAAACAGCCTTAGTCTTTCATAGTGATAAGAAGCTAACGAAAGAAGACTTTACTGATGCAGAAAAAGCAGTAAACATACTTGAGAAAAATATGGAAGAACTTGGAATCAACTCGATTCTAACACATTTTAATCAAGAAGAATTAAAGGAACAGCTTGTATCACAGGATGGTAAAACCATACTGGTTTCTGTAAATGTAATAGCAAATGACCGTGAAGGTAAAGAAATATCGAAGGACTTATATAAAGCTCTTGATGATGTAGAATTAGAACACTATTATACAGGCAATTGGTTAATTGCTGAGGACCTGGTAACAAACTCACAAGAAGGTTTAAAGAAAACAGAAGGAATTACAGTTGTCTTTATTTTAATCGTATTATTGCTTGTGTTTAAGTCAGCTATTGCTCCCATTATTCCATTAGTAACGGTAGGTTTCAGCTATCTGGCAGCACAATCAATTGTCGCTATTTTAGTAGATAAGGTGAATTTCCCGTTATCCACTTTTACGCAAATTTTCTTAGTAGCTGTCTTGTTTGGGATAGGTACTGATTATTGTATTTTGCTTCTAAGTCGTTTTAAAGAAGAAATGTCTAAAAATGATAGTGTAGTAGATGCAATTGTCATTACCTACACCAATGCAGGAAAAACGGTTTTCTTTAGTGGATTAGCCGTGATGATTGGATTTGCGTCAATTGGATTTTCAACCTTTGTCTTGTATCAGTCAGCAGCAGCAGTTGCCATTGGCGTAGCGTTATTGTTACTCGCCCTATTTACTGTCGTTCCATTTTTTATGGCGGTATTAGGAAAGAAACTCTTCTGGCCGTCTAAAGGTAAGCTTGAACATGGAGAAAGTAAATTTTGGGGAATTGTCGGCAGTTTTGCATTAGCTCGTCCTTTAGTAGCTCTAATCATTGTAGCAGCCATTTCAGTTCCTGCTTTATTTACCTATGATGGAGATTTGTCGTTTAACTCTTTAGAAGAGATTGGTGATGAATTTAATTCGATCCAAGGGTTTAATATTATTTCTGAAGGCTTTGGTCCTGGTGAGTCCATGCCAACACAAATTGTTATCAAAAACGATGACGAAATGAATACGTCAGAATATATCGCAATCACTGAAAAAATAAGCGACGAACTTAATAAAATAACTGACGTTGATACAGTGCGTTCTTTGACTCGTCCAACTGGTGAAACCATTGATGATTTATATATATCCGAGCAAGTAAAGAGTCTAGGTGATGGACTAGGTCAAGGAAATGACGGAATTCAGAAAATCAGCAGTGGTCTAGAAGAGGCAGGAGACCAGCTGGCAGCCAACCAGCCTAAGATGGAAGAAGCTGTAGATGGAATTGGCCAGCTAATTAATGGCACGACACAATTACAGTCTAATATGGGAACAATTCAAGACAATCTTGCAAAAATTGAAGATGGATTAAATCAAGGCGCAACTGGTGTTACACAGGTAAAAGAAGGCTTAGCTATCGTTAAATCCGAATCTGCTAAAGTGTTAGCAGGCAGTAAACAATTGCTGCAAGGTTATAAGGAAGCCGCTTTAGGTCTATCTGCGCTAAATGGAAACTATGAACAGGTTGCCAAAGGAGTCAGTGGATTGCACGACACATTACTGGCAACAAATAAGTATTTTACTAATTTAGAAAATCAATATAATGATATAGGACAAAATGAAAACTATTTAGCCATTAAAATGACTATTCAAGGTTCTCAGGCAGCCACTCAAGAATTAGCTGGCAGCTTAAATCAGTTAAATTCAGGATTAAAGGGTGCTGAGGAAGGAATCAGCTTTGCCAATGGGAAGTTCCAAGAAGCTATAGCTGGTCAGGAAGCTCTTGTAAAAGGAATGGAGGATCTCTTAAAAGGATTAACTGAGATTGAATCTGGACTTTATACAATGGGTAATGGCCAAGGACAAATTGTAGATGGGCTTCCTCAATTTGCGAATGGTCTTAACGGTGTAAATAACGGACAGCAGCAGATTATGAATGGCTTTAAAGACTTGGGTGGACAAATCACTCAACTGACAGATGGCTTAA
Organism: Neobacillus niacini; assembly: GCF_046591715.1. Taxonomy (GTDB): domain Bacteria; phylum Bacillota; class Bacilli; order Bacillales; family Cytobacillaceae; genus Neobacillus; species Neobacillus niacini_L. The sequence continues at coordinate 902,002 of NZ_JAWVNQ010000001.1, forward strand.
CGCAGAGTGCCGATGGGTTAAATCAAGTTTCTGATGGTTTGAAGTCTGCCGAAGAGTATCTAGATGGTGTAGGCAGCCAAGAGAAAAATGGCTTTTATATTCCGCAGGATGTCCTAGACAGCAAAGACTTTGAACAGGTACTAGATACTTATTTGTCAAAGGATCATAAGGTAATGACAATTGACGTCGTGTTTAGTAAAAATCCTTACTCTAACGAAGCCCTCAACAGGGTTCCGGAGATAAAGGAAACTGTTGAACGGGTGGTAAAGGATACAAAGCTTGAAAATGCAGAAGTAGCAGTGGGTGGAGTTTCAAGCATGCATCATGACCTTGATAAAATTTCACAAGCTGATTACTCACGAACCGTGGTACTAATGCTGATCGGGATTACGCTAATCTTAATCATTCTATTCCGTTCCATTATTATGCCGCTTTATTTAATAGGTTCTTTAATATTAACCTATTATACTTCCATGGCATTAGCAGAGGTTATTTTCGTAAATTGGTTAGGTTATTCAGGCATTAGCTGGGCAGTTCCATTTTTCGCATTTGTAATTTTAATCGCACTTGGAATTGACTACAGTATTTTCTTAATGGATCGTTTTAACGAATTTAAACATATGCCAGTAGAACAAGCAATCCTTATCGCAATGAAAAAGATGGGAACGGTTATTATCTCAGCAGCTATTATTTTGGGTGGAACTTTCGCTGCAATGATGCCGGCTGGTGTTTTATCCTTGCTGCAAATTGCAGGTATCCTTTTAATCGGACTTTCCCTCTATGCACTCGTGATTTTACCATTGTTTGTCCCTGTCATGGTAAAAACATTCGGGCAGGCAAACTGGTGGCCGTTTAGAAAAAATGACGATCATTTAGCAGACCATCATTCAACACATATGTAAAAAAAACAGCTCGCTAAAGATTATAGCGAGCTGTTTTTATTAGGTTATTCAACGATCACGGTTCCTTTAAACATATTCATTCCACAGCTAAAGGTGTATTCGCCTTCTTTATCAGGTGTAAAGCTTAACTTTGTTGTACCTGCCTTCAGGTTAACGTTATTTAAATTAAAGTCAGGCATCATGAAAATAGAGAAACAGCTATTATCACCTGGATTTGTAATATTTAATTCTACCGGTACACCTTTTTTTACCTTAATTACATTTGGGCTGTACCCCGTTGGTGTTACCATCATTTCAATCTTTGGATTGGTTTCCTTCGTAATATCTAGTTCTGTCTGTTTGGGAGGGGCACTTTCCGTATTCTCTTGTGTGAGAGCTGCTTCACTCTCACCAGGTATCTTAACCAAATCACTGCTATATAGAAACAAGAATAAGGCAATAATGACGATCCCAGCGGATAAGATATTAAAGGGTGATATTCCTTTTGTATCAAGTGTAAGTTTTCCATTTGTTTCTACTATAATAAATAAAAGGACAAGGCCAAGAATAATTGCATAAACACCTAGTAAAATACCTAATAGAATGGCTGGGTTATCGAATTGTAGAATGGCCCCTAATAGAGCCCCCATTATCCCACTGACTGCACCCGTTGCTGACCCAATTAGAATAGCAAGGATACCAATCGGCTGACCAGCAATAAAACCTAGGATAAAGCCTATTAACATACCTAGTCCAATAGGAAAAAATAATTCTCCCGAAAGGATTCCGCTAATATACCCAGCTAAAAGCCCGGTTAACATGGTTATTACCATAACTACAATTATTCCAGATACGTTAGCTATCTTTGATTTGTTTCGATGTAATAGAAAAATAGAAGAGCCTGTCATTAAACTCATGATCACAATAGTGAAGATTGATAACATATACATAAAAAAACTCCCTAAAAATTAATAAACAACATATGTACATTATAAATCTAATGTAATTTAATTTTAGTGGTTTTTATGAACGTTTAATGAAACTTAGAGAAAATAAAAAAGACGTTAGCAACGTCTAGTTAATGCCGGGATTTATTTTTTCTTTTCCTGCTCTAAGGTGTTTTTATAAATTCTTTTTAATGCTTCATTTTGCATTTTCATTAATTCCAGTAAGTAATGCTTTTCTTCCTCTTCCTGATCAAACTCATTCTTTTCTTCATTTTTCAAGGAAATCACCTCATTACCTACATTGTATCCTAAATTAAGTTCCATAATAAAGTGATGACGTATAGAATTCAGAATAATTTTCCATAATAATATTTGACATTTTAGTAACTGAAATATATAATTTTGACAAAAATACTATTGAAACTGTGAAGAGGATTAGTAAAATGTTTCGCGTCTTACAAAGAGAGGAAACCAAAGGTGGAAGGTTTCTTAAGACAGACATTTGAACCTGCCTCGGAGTTCTGTATCGGATCATTTTTGAAGATACATGCGGATTAAATCCGTTATCATGTCGAGAGTATAAAGCATTTGCTTTATGAATTTAGGGTGGTATCGCCAGGTCTTGGTCCCTTTTTGGGGCCAGGGCCTTTTTATATTTAATAAAATAATGAGGTGTCAAAATGGCTAAGGAATTTGTAAAAGATGTTACCAGCATGGACGAGGATTTCGCCCAGTGGTATACCGATGTAGTAACAAAAGCTGATTTAATTGATTATTCAAGTGTACGCGGATCGATGATTATTCGACCTTATGGATATGCGCTTTGGGATAATATAAAAAATGAATTAGACCGCCGAATCAAAGAAACAGGGCATGAAAATGTCTATATGCCATTATTTATTCCTGAAAGCTTATTGCAAAAGGAAAAGGATCATGTTGAAGGCTTTGCGCCTGAAGTGGCATGGGTGACGCATGGCGGATCTGAGGAGCTTAGTGAACGCCTAGTTGTCCGTCCAACATCAGAGGTTCTTTTTTGCGAGCATTACAGCAACATCATTCATTCTTACAGGGACTTGCCAAAGCTTTATAATCAATGGGCAAACGTGGTCCGCTGGGAAAAAACTACTCGTCCATTCTTGCGGACATTAGAATTTCTTTGGCAGGAAGGTCATACAGCTCATGCGACGGATGAAGAAGCTATGGAAGAAACCATCAAAATGCTGAATGTGTATGCAGCGATTTGTGAAGAGATTCTTGCAATCCCTGTTGTGAAAGGTCAAAAGACCGAAAAAGAAAAATTTGCAGGAGCAAAAGCTACATTTACGATTGAAAGCTTAATGCATGATGGTAAAGCACTACAGTCCGGTACGTCCCACCATTTTGGTACTGGTTTTGCTGAGGCATTCAATATTCAATATACCGATAAAGAAGGAAAACTGCAGTATGTACACCAAACATCTTGGGGCTTTACAACTAGAATTATTGGTGCATTAATTATGGTACATGGTGACGACCGCGGCTTAGTTATTCCTCCAAAAGCGGCGCCAACTCAAGTGATGATTGTGCCAATCGCACAGCATAAAGAGGGAGTTCTTGATTTCGCTTATGATTTAAAGAAATCGTTATCCAATGTTGCTCGTGTAGACATCGATGCAAGTGATAAAAAGCCAGGCTGGAAATTCAATGAGTATGAAATGAAGGGAATCCCAGTTCGTTTAGAGGTTGGACCAAAGGATATTGAGAACAAGCAGGTTGTTTTAGTGAGAAGGGATACATTGGAAAAAGTATTTGTTCCTTTGTCTGAACTTGAAACAAAGCTTACGGAATTACTCGATGATATCCAATCTAATTTATATAATAAAGCTTTGAACCACCGTGAAGAAAGAACATCTGTAGCTGTAACGCTTCCTGAATTAAAGGAAAAGCTTGAGGCGAAACCAGGCTTTATTAAAGCTATGTGGTGCGGTGAATTAGCATGTGAGGAGAAAATCAAAGAAGAAACAACGGCCACTTCAAGATGTATCCCATTTGAACAAGAACAAGTTTCAAACACATGCGTATGCTGCGGTAAAGAAGCAGACAAAATGGTTTATTGGGCAAAAGCATACTAATACAGGTAAAGGCTCTTCCTTATTGGAGGAGTCTTTTCTTAAAATACTCTAGCCAAATGTGGTTGGGAATTGTGATTCTAGGCGGTAGATTGTGCCGCAATTTTGCTATTGGCGACACTTTGGGGAAGAATGCAGGGGAGATTGTGCCCCAAATTTGCAACTGAGCCATATTTCGGTCCCAATCCACGAAGCAGACTAATAAAAATCATAAAGGGGAAACCAAAATGAAACCAATTTTAAGAGAGTTTCCGGAGGAGTTTACTACAGAGAGATTATTAATACGTAAACCCTTGCCAGGTGATGGTAAAGCGGTATACGAAGCCATACAAGCATCACTCGATGAACTAAAGCCATGGATGCCATGGGCTCACTTGGACCAAACTGAGCTAGATGTAGAAGCAAATATCCGCGAAAGTTATGTGAAATTTCTCACCCGCGAGGATTTACGATTACTCGTTTTCAAAAAAGACACAGGTGAATTTATTGCATCTTCAGGGCTGCATCGAATTGATTGGAATGTTCCTAAGTTTGAGATTGGCTATTGGATTGATACTCGTCATTCCAGAAAGGGATACATGATGGAAGCGACGGCGGCAATTGCAAACTTTGCTTTCAATGAACTAAAAGCCATGCGGGTTGAGATCCGCTGCGACTCTAAAAATGTAAAAAGCCGGGCTATACCAGAAAAACTTGGTTTTACATTAGAAGGCGTATTAAAAAATAATAGTATCTCCGTTAAAGGTGTAGAACTCAGGGACACCTGCATTTTCGCAATGACAAAATAGAAAAAGTACCAATTCAATGGTGCTTTTTTTCTTGGAATGAGTAAACTGAATTTTAAGATAACTAACTTGATAAAATAATGTAGGATATTATATTATAATACTATGAATTATGTAAGTTTTTCTATTTATTAAATAAAAGGAGTGTGAACCTCTGTTTCACTACTATATTAGTAAGCAGGGAATATGTATAACCAAAAATTCTTCCAATCATTTTTATATCAAAAGGGTGTTAAAGGCCCATATCAGATTTGGATAACCACTCCGGAAATCCCCAATTTCATTCTTATTGATGAAAATGAGGAAAGAATTGGAGAATCTCCTGACCCAAACTTATTTTTTGAAGAACCCTATTTTCAAACTATTCAAAATGATAAAGTTTATCTATATTTCAAATATCCAGGTAATTACCAAATTGTCGTTTGCTTAAATGAGTCTATTGAAATCGAAGCTGACAATATTCAAATGATCTATCATTTACTTTACCCTTGTTATACACATTTTGCATTAAAAGCAAGTCAATATAAAATCGATAAAATTATTGAAAGTATCCTTCAAACGACATCGGTACTTGACTTAGAGGATTTATTTTCAACTATTCTTGCAAATACAATAGAGGTTATTCCTAATGCGGATTTAGGTACATTATGGTTTTATGATTCCGAACTTAATCGGGTTGTATGTAAGGCATCTGTTGGAAATGTAATACCTGGTATCCGAAAGATGCAGTTTGAAGCTAATGAAGGTTTTGTTGGTTATACATTTAAGTTAAGGACACCGAAATTATTTACTGACCTGCCAAAGCTTATGGATCAAGATACTTGGAGAACTTCACCTGAAAATAGCAAACATTGGGATTTTAACCTTGATTTCCCCAGAAATGTAAAATCCATGTTGACTGCTCCCATTATGGTTGGAGATCAGGTTGAATGTGTGTTGATTTTATGCCAGATAAAAACAAAAAGCTCATTAACAGAACAAGATTTACAATTACTTCAAGTCTTTACCTCGCAAATTGGCAATGCAATAAGGAATGCTCAACTTTTTACCCGCTTAAAAAAACAAAATGAGCTGCTAATTAAAAGGGATGATATACATTCCACGCTTACTAAACTTTCGCTTCAAAATATGGGAGTAAACAAAGTAATTCGTGAATTGACCCGAATGATTGAACTGCCTATCATATTCGTAGACTTGATAGAAAATGAGAGTATGCCTGAAACAAAAGGACTGCCAGATCATCAATCTTATAAAGAACTATACAATTACTTAAGCTCAATAGAAGAAAAATCCTGCTATGATGAGGTGAAATCTGAGCTCGGTAGTCATTATCTATACCCTATTCGCACGGGAAATGTCATTCTCGGCTGTTTAATTATCAAAGCAAAAAGACCGCTTGGCCAGCTCGACCATATTGCATTAGAGCAAGGCCATTCCATACTTGCACTAGAATTAGTTAAAAAACAAAATCTAGTAGAATTCTATTATAAAAAGAAGAGGGAATTATTTAATGAAATCCTTCAAACGAAAGACCCTGAACTACTGCAGTTAAGGGCAAGGGAACTAGGAATCAGAGAGCAATCAGATTCAGTCGCAGTTATTTTTCAGTTTTCTAATTTCAATGAGCCTCAGGTGCTTGAGGCACATGTTCATCGTCTGATTACACAAATAAAAACAGAACTATCAACCTATATTCAAACCGTGTTTGGCTATAACAATGAGATAACTTTACTCGTTCGTTTAACAAACTCCTCACAATTAGTTGCTTTTAAGAAAAAAGTTGAAAGATTGCTAGGGGATTGGTCAAAAAATAAGGGTATTTTATTATGTGTAGGGATGGGGGCACTTTATAATGGTATTCATTTAATTGAAAAATCATACAATGAAGCTAAAAATGCTCTTTCTTATATGACAACCAGGAAGTTGTCTGGATGTATACAATATTCAGAGATTGGTGTTAATCGCTTGTTCATTAACCAAAGTAGTGAGGAAATTCATCGTTTTTTGAAGGAAGTATTTGACCCTCTTCGTTCAACGCAAGGGATGAATAACACCTTAGAACAAACGTTATTGACCTACTTTGAGTGTAATCGTTCGGCAATTCAGACCGCTAAGAAAATGCATGTTCATATTAACACCCTTTATCAGCGGCTGAAAAAAATCGAAGAGACTCTTGAAATCTCATTTGAAAATCCAGAGAACGTACTTCGTCTTCAGCTTGCCTGCTACTTAAAGGAATCGTTTGCAATGATTGAAGTTAAATAAAAAATAACAAATAAAAAATAGGAGAAGGGGTTCCCTTCTCCTAAACTATTAGCCCATTATTGTACTTAAATCAGGTACAGATGGGTTTGCGATGTAATGGCCGCCTTCAACTTGTAAAGTTTGTCCAGTAATAAACTTTGATTCATCTGATGCTAAAAACAGAACAGTATTGGCAATATCTTCTGGTTCGCCATGATATGGTAATGAGTTATATTTCATAAATAAATCTAAAATACTTTCAGGCAAATTATTTCTTGCCGCAGGGGTTAAAATGAGTCCCGGAGCTACAGCATTACAGCGTATTTTTTGTTTTCCGTATTGTACAGCGATATATTTCGTTAAGTTTACAACGGCTGCTTTCGAAGCCCCATAGGCCGTGCGCACTGCATCCCCTGCAAAACCTGCCATTGAAGTGGTATTAATAATCGAGCCGCCGCCAGCCTTCACCATATAAGGAATTGCATATTTACAGCCAATAACCATACTTTTTACATTCACGTTCATCAACCGATCCCACTCATCTAAATCAAGATTGACAACATCTAGGTCTTTTTTCAAATCTGTTAGGCCGACATTGTTAAATAGAATATCGATTCTACCGAACGTTTCCACTGTTTTTTCAACTAACCCTTTAATAGATTCTTTACTTGAAGCATCTAAGAAAGTAGCAATTGCTTGACCGCCAAATCCCTCTATTTCTTTCGCTGCTAGTACAGCACCTTCTTGATTGAAATCTCCAATAACAACCTTTGCTCCTTCTTTTGCTAAAGCATAGGCTGTCGCTAAACCAATACCAGATGCTCCTCCGGTTACAATCGCTACTTTATTTTGGACGCGTGCCACTACATTTCCCCCTCTATCTTAATTTTTGAGCACCACCATCTAGCATCAAGGTTTGACCGGTCATGTAATCTGAATCCTCACTTGCTAAAAAGACCGCCGCACGGCCAATATCTTTTTCACAGTCGCCCAATCTCCTTAACGGGATTTTGTTAATCAAAATCTCATAGTCTTCTGGGAAGTGTTCCTTCCATTGTTGTACACCTGGCGAAGAGGCAATCGGACTAATACAATTAACATTGATGCCGTATACACCCCATTCATTCGCAGCGACCCTGGATATCCCTCGAATCGCCTCCTTTGCAGCAGCATATGAAGCCTGAGTTGGTAATCCTTCTAGTCCAGCTCCTGAAGCAAAGTTGATGACAGAGCCTTTCGTTTCTTTTAAATAAGGAAAACATTCTTGCATAAAGTAAAAGGTTGGATAAAAGCCAGTATTAAATGAAAGGGAAAGTTCTGCGTCAGTCGTTTCAGTAAATAAAACTTGTTTGGATACATGTGCATTATTTACTAAAATATCAATTTTGCCAAATAAGTTAACAACCTCATCAACTATTTTCTTTATTGTAGATCGAACCGAAATATCTCCATTAATAAACTTTGCGATGCCAACCTCTTGAAGCTCTATTTCTGTGGCTAATCCTTTTTCTTCATTAATGTCGACAATAACTACTTTTGCTCCTTCTTTCACCATTGCATGAGCAATACCTCTGCCAATACCAGATGCACCGCCAGTAATAATTGCTACCTTATTAGGTAATTTCATAAGACAACCAACCTTTCTACTCAGTAAATTCCTTTTAAAAATCATAGCATAGCTCCAAACTATCATTCGATGGAGGAGTTTCTATTAATAAAAAGATATTTATGTAAAATCGTACATTGAAACTCTATTTGTATATACCTAAAATTAGCAATATATAGAAAACTCAGCATGATTTACATAATAAGTAATGATTTTTAAGAATAATAGAGACTAGGAAGTGATACTAGTGGATTTAGACAAGAGCATTATTGGTATCAAAGGGGATGTATTCGTTTTTGAAGTGGAAAAACGACATATCCGCCAATTTGCAAATGCGATTGGAGACCAAAATCCTTTATATGTTGATCCGGAATATGCAGCTAATACGCGGTATGAAGGATTGATAGCGCCTCCGACCTTTCCGATTGCGATGAGTTCTGACAGTGGAGGCCTGCCTCTAAAACTTGATGAGCGGCGAATGCTGCATGGGGAACAGGAGTTTTTTTATTACCGGCCAATTCGTCCGGGAGACCGTCTGTATTGCCAGTTAAAGGTATCCGATCTATATGAAAAAGAAGGCAGAAGCGGTAAGATGCAGTTTTTAGCAATCGATACGGAAATGAAGGACGAATTGGGAGAATTAGTTGTCATAAGCCGTATGAACATTGTTTATCGTCCATTACCGAAATGAAAGGAGAATAATCATGGTGCTCGAATTTAAGGAACTAACACAAGGGCAGATGCTTGACCCATTGAAAAAGCCTCCTATTACGAAGGTTCAATTAGTAAAATACGCAGGGGCTTCAGGTGATTTCAATCCTTTACATACAGATGATGAATTTGCCAGAAGTATTGGAATGGATGGAGTGGTTGCCCACGGAATGCTGATAATGGGATTTTTAGGGGAATATGTGATGCAGCTTGCAGGAAAAACTGCTGAAACTGCACACTTTCGAATGCGATTTGGAGCAATGACTAGACCAGGGGACGAAATCACCTGTTCTGCCATTGTTGAAAAAGTATACGAAGAGGCTGGCGCCCAATATGTCAGTTTGTCATTAAAAGCAGCGAAATCACCAGAAGAAGTCGTTGGTTCTGGTCAAGCAACATTAAGATTTCTCTAAGTATGATTTTGTTCATCAATTATGAATAGGGAGGATTTACACATGGGGAATATATCTAATCGCTTTTGCATTGTAGGTGTAGGTGAAAGTGAACGATCAAAAAATTCTGGAAGGACTCCGCTGCATTTAGCCCTAGATGCTGCCCGTGCCGCGATTGCGGATGCTGGACTTGACGCAAGGGAAATCGATGGTTTCATGAGCTATTCGGAGAATGATTCATGTACATCACATCAGCTGGCAACTTATTTAGGTGTCCGGCCTAAGTATGTTAAGGATATCCAAGGCGGCGGAAGCAGTACAGAAATGTTAATTGGCGATGCGATTGGTTTAATTGAAGCAGGTATCGTAAATACAGTGTTAATTTACCGTGCCATGAATGGCCGTTCAGGAGTGAGAATGGGAGGCGGCGGCTGGGATGTCAATTTGCTGCAAACAGCGATTGATGGCGGCAGCTTTATTATACCTTATGGAGCGGGAGGGCCTAGTCAGTGGTTTGGGTTATTTGCCACTCGCCATATGCATGAAACAGGAATTACGAAAGAGCATCTTGGACATGTTTGTGTCAGCTTCTATGAACATGCCCAGCGCAATCCGAAGGCTTTTTTCCACGGGAAGCCATTAACAATGGAAGAATACTTAAATACCCCTGATTTAGTATATCCATTCAATCGACATGATTTCTGCCTTGAGTCGGATGAGGCAAATGCCATTATCGTTACTTCAGCAGAACGTGCGAAGGATTGTAAATCAAGACCTGTATATATCATGGGAATATCAGCCAGACAATGTCATCCACATACCCATTATTGGTCCGATTTATCCCAAGTAGCTTCTGATTATGTTGCACCTGAACTTTATAAGATGGCTGGTGTAAAACCAGCTGATATTCAGGTTGCCTCCATTTATGACTGTTACAGCTGGGTGGTGTTACGTCAGCTTGAGGCATATGGCTTTGCGCCTCGCGGTGAAGTCGGAGATTTTGTCGCCGAAGGAAACCTGAAAATGGGTGGAAAACTACCATCGAATACGGCTGGCGGGATGCTGTCAGAAGGATATACCCATGGAATGAACAATGTTCTTGAAATTGTCCGACAGGTTCGTCATGAATATAAAGGATCGGATCGCCAAGTCGAAAATTGCGAAGTCGGAATCTGTACAGGCTGGGCTGGACCAGATATTGCCGGAGCTATGATTCTAAGAAACTAGGAGGGATTACGATGAACTATCAAAAACCAATTCCACTAAAAACCCATGATAACCATCCTTATTGGGATGCTGCTGACCGCCATGAGCTTAGCCTGCAAAAATGTGAAAGCTGTGGGGAATATGCACATCCTCCTGGCCCAAGCTGCGCAAAGTGCGGCGGTACCGAGCTTAGTTGGGAAAACCTTGGCAGTGATGTTAAAGGAACTGTTTATTCTTATATTATTTCATATCGTCCGTTCTTACCTGGATTTCAGGACGATATTCCGCAAATCATTTCCATAGTTGAATTAGAAAAAGCACCAGCTGTAAAGATTATTGGCAATATTCTGGAATGTAAACCAGAGGAAGTTAAAATCGGTATGCCTGTTGAAATGGTTTGGGTTGATATAACGGAAGAAAGAGCGCTTCCACAATGGAAAATGATTTAAAAAATTATAAGAAAGGAGGATTTTACAATGGATTTTTCTTTTACAAAAAAAGAAGAAAAGTTTCGCAGTACATTAAGATCTTGGCTTGAGGAGAATTTGCCTGAAGGATGGCTGGAAGGAAAAAGAGAAGTTCTAAAAGAGGATGAAGAATATTCAGCATTTCTTAGAGGCTGGCAAAAAAAATTATATGAAGGGTGCTGGGCAGCGATTGCCTGGCCTGAAAAATACGGCGGCCGTAACGCAACATTAATGGAAGAAATTATTTATCAACAGGAAATGGTACGTGTTAAGGCCCCGGTACTAATTAATTATGTTGGAATTCACATGGTAGGTCCAACCCTAATTCAAATGGGGACAGAAGAGCAAAAACAAAAATATATCGAAAAAATGCTCACGGGTGAAGAGGTATGGTGCCAAGGGTATTCCGAGCCAAATGCCGGATCTGATTTATCAGCACTGCAAACAAGTGCCGTAAAGGATGGAGATCGCTGGATTATTAATGGTCAAAAGGTCTGGACAAGCTTTGGCCATTATGCAGACAAGTGTTTTCTCTTGGCCAGAACATCAAATCATGAGAAAAAAAACAAGGGAATTACCGTATTTCTTGTCGATATGCATCAACCAGGAGTTGAAACAAGGCCAATCATCCAAATGGATGGGGAGCATGATTTCAATGAAGTCTATTTCAATGATGCAATCGCTTATGATGCTGACATTGTTGGAGAGGTAGATGAAGGCTGGAAGGTTATGATTGCTCTCTTAATGCATGAACGGACAGGGATTGGCGGTCAACTTTTTACATTGGAACAGCAGTTTGATGAACTTGTTAAGCTGACGGGGGAAGTCCAGGAAAATGGACAGCCGCTAATAAAAGACCCGTTCGTGCGGCAAAAAATGGTTGACCTTTACACTCGTACACGTGGTTCACTATTAAACTATTACCGAAATCTAACATCTACATTAAAAAGAGGTTATCCTGGTGCAGAAGGGTCAATGGATAAGCTCCTTGTCAGTGAGTTGACTAAGGAAATGTTTGCTTATTCTGTTTCGCTCCAAGGACATCAAGGGGTTTTGTGGAAAGAGGATGCCTTAGTTGATAGTTTCTGGCAGGATAATTTTCTCTATTCATTTGGGATGACAATTGGCGGAGGAACAAGTGAGATTCAGAAAAATACGATTGCTGAAAGAATCCTTGGACTGCCAAAGGATATGGGACGTTAATCTATTAAGGAGGTGCTTAAAAAATGGATTTTTCATTAAGTCAAGAGCAGGAAATGTTTCGCAGTTCTGTTCGTAAATTTTTGGATGCAAATGGTCAAACCAATATCGCAAGGGAAGTAATAAAAAATAATTTCAAGCCGTACAAGAAAGCAATCACTGGACTTTCCGAACTTGGCTGTACAGGTATTACAATTTCCGAGAACTATGAGGGAGCGGAACTTGGTTCTCTCGATTTAGTTCCGGTTCTTGAGGAACTTGGACGCTCGCTATTGCCGGGTATTTACCTGGAGACGGTTACACTCGCTGTTCCTTTAATAGAAAAGTATGGTACGGATCAACAAAAACAAAAGTATTTGCCTCAAATTGCGTCCGGTTCTAGAACTATAACGCTCGCATGGTTAGAGCCAAAGAGAGGCTACAGCCCGGAAGATGTCTGTGTTACTGCGCAAATTAAAGACGAATCTATTGTAATAAACGGAGTCAAAGCATTAGTTCCCGAAGGCGAGACAGCTGATACGTTTATGGTACTTGTCCGTTCGGAAGAGGGAGAAAACGGTGAAGGAATTTCATTAGTATTGGTTGATCGGACAGAAAACCATCTAGATATTCGCAAACAAAAATGTTTAGATGAAACCTTACAGCTAGCAGAAATTACGTTTGAGAATATTACCGTTTCAAAAGACCAAGTGTTAGGCACTATCCATCAAGGGTGGTCAGTTGTTCAAGAAGGCTTGCTTCATGTAAATGCTGCTCTTTGCTCGGTGATGGTCGGGGGAATGGACCGACTTGTTGAGATGACTGCTGAATATGCAAATATTCGTGTTCAATTTGGGCAGCCAATTGGGCGTTTCCAAGCGATAAAACACCGGATTGCGGATATGAAAACAGATTTGGAAACAGCTCGTTCCTTAAGTTATTATGCAAACTGGGCTCTTGAAAGTAATGCGTCTGACAGGGAAGCAGCTATCTTTAGCGCTCGTGCATTTATCAGCGAAGCCTATATTCGTAATGCCTCACATAGCATCCAAATTCATGGAGGGATTGGTTTTACAGAAGAACTAGATTGCCAGCTCTATTTAAAACGAGCTCGTTACTATGAAAGTTACCTCGGCAGCCCGCGCGAATATCGTGAAAAAGCAGCTTGTGCGTTGGATTGGTAAGACTTCTATTGTAAGCGTCAAATAACCCCGCCTAAAAAAGAAGGGGAACTATTTGACGCTTATCTTCTATTACTCTACAAAAAATCTTCACCTTACAAAACGATTTCAGAATAAATAAAAACAGCCCGAGTCTTTTTTATCAAGGACTCGGGCTGTTTAGAGTTATGTTTTTTACTTATAAAGCCTCTGGTTCTACAGTGCTGGCTGTTTTTAAATCCTTTGGTTTCGTTCCAGCCTTTTTATTTGGAATGAGAAGGCTGAGTATAATGGAGAGGACAAAGATCCCAATCGTAATGAATGATATGATCTGTAAGGCATTGGTAAAGCCTTCTGAATTTGCTGAAGCCATTAAATCCTCAAACTTAATTCCCAGCGATTGCAGTTCAATTGATAGACCTTCATCCATTTGCTCTCCCCTGGTAACTCCTGCTTGTTCAACTGCTGCCATGAGACTAGAATTAACACCAGCCTGTTCAGCCTCGTTAATGAGAGCAGATTGTGTAAAGCTAGTAGTCAAGGTTGTAAATATAACGATACCAGCAACCTGACCTAATGGAGCGCCAAAGTCCCGGATGAATTGAAATAAAGAGGAACCTGCTGCATATTTCTCAGCTGCCATTGCACCTAGAGCATACTTGATAATAACTGGAGTAACCGCTCCCTGTGCAAATCCAAAGAAGAACGTTAAAACGAAAATGAAATTAAATGCTGTTCCTGCATTAACTGAGAAAGCATTAATAATTAATGTAATGACTGGCAGAGAAAGGATAGAGATTAAAAGCTTCTTTCCGTTAAACTTGTCGGCCATTTTACCGTAGATTAAATTTCCAAAGAATCCTGCGCCATAAATAGCCATGTAAAACAATCCCGTTTGCGACACATCTCCACCAGGTCTTGTTGTAAGGAAAAAGTTCATAGCATAAATGAATAGTTGGTAGCCAGCGACGATTACTAAATTGGTCACTACAACAACGGCGAATAATCGATTTTTTAATAAAGAAAGCTCAATTAGTGGATTTGCTTTACGGTTTTGAGTAGCCCATAAAAGAACGGCTGCCAAAACTCCTCCTCCAAGTGTTCCCAATGTTATTGCCGAACCAATGCCATAGGTTCTTACAAATGTCGAAACAAGCAGGAGACAGCCTGTAGTAATGATGATTAAGATTGTTCCAACAAGATCAAAAGATTTGCTTTTTTCACCCTTTGATTCTGGAACCAGCATTAATACTACGAAAAATCCGATTGCCGTTAAACCCCCGCTAACCCAGTAAACAATGGGCCATCCATATATTCCGATTAAATAACCTGCTATCACAGCCCCGGTTGTAGAGGCTAATGCTTGGAAACCTGAAAATATTCCGGCAGCCATCCCTCGTTTCTCTGGGGGGAAAAGGACTCCAATGTAAGAAAGAGCCACCGGTAAGATACAAGCCACTGATAAGCCTTGTACTACCCGTGCGACAAGCAGGAAGGAAAAGGTTGGGCTTAATGCTGCTGCGACCTCAGAAATTGTGAAAAGTACCATACCGAAAAGAATTACTCTTTTCCTCCCAATACTGTCTGCTATTCTTCCTGCAAGGGGATAGAAAGCCGTTGATGTAATATAAAAGGAAAGAATAATCAAACCAGCCAGGAAAGAAGGAACTCCAAAATGCTGAGCGATGAGCGGGACCGCCGGGGCTTGAAATACCATTGCTTCAATACATATAAACGCCCCAAATACTAGAGCAATGAACTGAGTCCATTGTTTTCTTGTTACAGTAGCTTCCATTAATAATTCCCCCAATATAGTATCATTTGATCATCTTGCGCATACATAAAAGCGCTTTCAAAAAATGTTCTTAGCAGTCCCAATACCCCTCCTTTTACATGGATATATTCACGAGATAAAAAAGAAGATTCAGACTATTCTGTTTACCGATTATAAATATGATTGGTTTGATTATCAATCATTAAAATCATGAAAAATGTTGCTTAATCAGTAAAAATGCTGAAAATATATAAAAAAGGAAAAATAAACAACACATTTAGACATTTTGTCTGTTAACTAATTAGCTATTGGAAAAAAATATGGAATGTATGGTTTCATGGTAAATATTTTGGTGAGTTCTTTAGCAATAAAATCAGTGGAATACTTCATATCAGTTACGACTAGCCAGTGATAGACAAAACCAACCACTACTGAAGTTAAATAGCAGGCAAAAAATCCTTTATTAATAATTAGTTGATCCTCGTATTCGGGCTTGTTTTCAATTTCCTTTTTATAAAACTTGTACAATGTATCAGAAATCCGCTGTGACAACTGCGGTACACGTTGATTGTTCAGCATCGTTTTGAAATAGTCTGCATTGTCTTCCACATATGTAAAGAGCTGAATGGTTGCATGTGTGGGACGGCAATATTCATTTAGCTTTGTCTGGTCGATTGTACAGGGCACTTGCATGCTTTTGACTAATCCTTCAATTAATTCATCGATGATGCATGATAACAAATCATCTTTGTCCCGAAAATGGGCGTAAAATGTAGAACGATTTAAGTCCGAACGATTGATGATATCAGTTATTGAAATCGCAGTAAATTCTTTTTCAGTTATTAAAGAAATTAGAGCATCTTTAAGCATTTGTCTTGTCCGCAAAATTCTTCGATCTACTTTTTTAGTCTTCATAATCTTCTCCCCTTAACGAAAATTTTAGGAAAATCTTACCTTTTTTGTCCAAGTGTCAGAAAATTTTATTTTTTATATTGCGTTTATAGCAATTATAGATTATCATAAACGCAATAGCAACGATGAATTCAGAAAATTGAAATAAGTATTTTTAAATAAATTGGAGGTGGACATAGATTGAATGCATACTTGTTGTTAAATATTGCCGGCAGTATAATTCCCGAACAGGAAATTATTACCTTTGGGGAACAACGGCAGACGTACAGTCAACTAGTGGATAGTACCGGCCGCCTTGCATCGGCACTTGCTTCAAAAGGTGTAGGTAATGGTGATCGTGTTGGGATTATCGCAACTAATTGCCCAGAAATGATTGAAGCATTTTTTGCTGCATTTCAACTAGGAGCGACAATTGTACCAATCAATTATCGGGCAAAAGCTGAAGAGCTGGCGTTTATGATGAAGGACGCCGGAGTAAAGCTTATACTGGTCGAACACCGCTATGCTGATTTAATAGCTCCATTATTACCTGCAAGCGGGATAGAATCTGCGATATGTATTGGAGGCTTTCACCCGATTGGTCCGAATTATGAGGAAGTTAAACGAAGTGTAACACAGCCATTACTAGATTTTGCCGATGTAGATGCTAATGATTTGGCCATTCTTTTATATACAAGTGGAACCACTAGTAGACCAAAGGGTGTCATGCTTACATATGGCCAGTTAACCACTTATGTAATGGGCCATTCAGAGGCAGCCGATGGCACACCTAAAGGCTCATCGATCATTTGTATACCTAGCTATCACGTGGCTGGTGCTACTAGTATTTGTAACTCCATATATTGCGGTAGGCGTTTAGTCTTATTACGTCAATTTGAGGCTGGGGAGTGGCTGCAGGTCTTGCAGAAGGAAAGGGCAACACATGCATTTTTGGTTCCTACTATGCTCAAGTGGGTAATGGATCACCCGGATTTTCCATCAACAGATCTCAGCTCACTTGAGAGTCTATCATATGGAGCAGCACCAATGCCTTTTCCGGTTATTCGAAGTGCGATTGAGTTATTCCCGCCGACCACCAATTTTGCTAACGCATTTGGTATGACGGAAACCACCTCTACTGTCAGTGTACTAGGACCTGATGATCACAAGCTGACTGGTACACCTGAGGAAGTAGAGAAAAAGATTCGACGTCTGTCCTCGGTTGGAAAACCTCTCCCTGGGGTTGACATTATGATTCTAGATGAAGACAATCAACCGATGATAAACAATAAAATCGGGAATATATACATCCGTACAAAGAGAGCGATGAAAGGGTATTGGAACCGCCCTGATGCTAATAATGAAACGCTAGTTAATGGTTGGATTAACACGAAGGATATGGGGTGGTTAGATGAAGATGGGTACTTATTCTTAAGCGGCCGCAGTTCAGATATGATTATTCGAGGCGGAGAAAACATTTCACCGAACGAAATTGAGGATGTAATCCTAGAACACCCAAAAGTAGCCGATGTTGCAGTCATTGGTGTCCCAAGCTTGGAATGGGGGGAAGAGGTTGCGGCCGTAATCGTTGCCAAAAATCCTGAGGAACCGCCTGGTGCAATAGAACTTACTTCATTTTGTCGAGACCGGTTAGCCAGCTTTAAGCGCCCATCTATCATTAACTTCGTCCATGAACTCCCAAGAACATCATCGGGTAAGATTCTTAAAAGAGATCTTAAAGAGCAATTTTTCAGCAATCCAATCAACAATTGAAGTAATCTCTAAAAAATCTGTATTCAAAACAGGGAAGCTTGAGCTGGAATAATTTCCTTAATGGAAATTTCTCGTCTAGTCATCTATTAATCTATCACCCTGTATTGTATAAAACTTAAAAACTAGTAATGAGGTGATAAAGTTGCGTTTTGATTTAACGGAAGAACAGCGACAGTTAAAAGAAGAAATCCGCTCGTATTTAGACAGTCACATCACACCGGAACTTTTAGATGAGTTAAAAGAAAACCACGATGGAGGTCCATTATGGCGGCAATACATTCGAGAACTTGGTGAGGACGGCTGGCTCGGCATTGGCTGGCCAGTTGAGTATGGCGGGCAGGGAAGAACTCCACTAGAACAATATATATTCTTGGAGGAAATAGAACGCACAGGTGTGAATATCCCATTTATTACCCTAGAGACAGTTGGGCCAACTTTGATGAAACTTGGAACAGAGGAGCAGAAAAATTACTTTTTACCGAAAATCCTTAAAGGTGAAGTAGAGATTGCTGTTGGCTACTCTGAACCACAGGCAGGTACGGATCTTGCTTCCTTGCAGACAAGAGCGATAAGAGACGGCGACTCTTATGTTATTAATGGGCAGAAAGTTTTTACTACGAATGCCCATATGGCAGATTACATCTGGCTGGCGGCACGTACAGATCCTGATGCTCCCAAGCATAAAGGGATATCTATCTTTTTGGTCCCTACCAACCTCCCAGGATTTTCTGTAACCCCGATGAATTTGATAGGAGAAAGATCGAACGTCTCATACTATGATAACGTTCGGGTTCCTCTCGGTGCACTCGTCGGTGAGGAAAACAAAGGATGGGAATATATTACAACACAGTTATCGTTAGAACGGCTGATGTTGTCAACATATGCAAGAATGGAGCGTATGGTTGAGGAAACGATTGAGTGGGCAAGTGAAACCGAATTTGATGGTGTTCGAGTTATCGATCAGCATTCGGTGTGTGATAGTCTTGCTGAATTAACTGTGCAAATTGAGGTGCTTAGGCTCCTTAATTACCGTGCTGCATGGGCTCATTCCAATGAAAAATCAGCACCTTTCCGTCCTTCAATGAACAAAGTATTTGCAGCAGAGCTAAACCAAAAGGTGTTTGACACTTGTATGCAAATTATGGGTATGTTTGGACAGATTGAGACGGGTTCAGAATGGGCAGTTGCCGATGGATACGGACAAAAGAATGCAAAGAGTCGTCTCGTATACCTATTTGGCGGTGGAGCCAATGATGTTCAGCGTGACCTTGTTGCCCGATTTGGTCTTGGATTACCAAAGAGCTAATCTCTTTTTGTAAGCGCTGGCATTAATTTTTTACCGATGGATGAAGTGAAGGAGGAAGAATGGGATGGCTTTAACGGAAGAAAAAATAAAGGAATTTGTCGGAGTAGATTCTGATCTTATTGAGGGGCCAGATAAGGTCTGTAAACAGATGATTAGACATTGGTGTGAGGTTATGGAGGATGCAAATCCATTGTATCAAGACGAAGAATATGCGAAAGCCTCAAAATACGGCGGTATTATTGCCCCTCCGATGCAGGTCCAAGTTTATACGATGAGTCCACTGTGGCCAACGGGAAATAGAGAACCAAGTTCAATGGAACTTCTCGTTGCGGAGTTGGCTGAACAGGGATATACGTCAATTGTGGCAACCGAACAAGGTCAGGAGTATTTTGCGCCAATGAAGCCTGGCGACCAGATTAACTACACCATTTCAGTCGATAAAATATCCCCTGAAAAGCAAACGGTTCGAGGCCCTGGTTACTTTGTTACCTTCCTATACAAGTTTTTTAATCAGCGGGAAGAACTCGTATGTAAACAAACCTTTACGATATTGGCTTATAATGCCATTTCTAAAGAATAGGAGGAATAATGATGAACATTACAAGTCCAGTTTCAATTACTTGGGATGATGTAGAAGTTGGCTATGAGCTGCCTGCAGGCGAGCGTGAAATTACAGCTGCACTCGTTGTCGGCGGAGCGATCTCAGCAACTCATGATTATGCTGAGGTACACCATGATTATCATGCAGCCCGTAAAGCGGGTGCCGATAATGTATTTATGAACATTCTTACTACTAATGGATTAATTGGAAAATATCTTACTGATTGGTCCGGACCAACTGGTGAAATCAAGAGTATTACCCTAAGATTGGCTGTTCCTAATTACCCTGGTGATCGAATGACCATCACCGGAAGTGTGACACAAAAATATGAGTCAAATGGACAGAGCTTGGTTGAAATCGAGTTTACTGGAAGAAATTCACTTGGCAACCATGCAGCTGGCAAAGCTGTCGTAGCCCTTACTAGGAGGTAAGATTGATGGAAAATATCCGTGATAAAACAGCAATAGTAGGAATCGGTCAGACCGAATTTAGCCGCAACTGCGGGCGAACAGAACTTCACATGGCGCTAGAAGCTATTTTAGCTGCTGTTGAGGATGCTGGCCTTAAAGTAGAGGATATCGACGGAATGATCAATTACACGCTAGATTCAGCAGAACAAGTTGAGATTGTTCGGGCGTTAGGTATTCCAAATCTCAGTTTCTTTAGTAAAATCCCCTACGGGGGTGGCGCAAGCTGCGGAACAATCGCACACGCTGTAGCCGCTGTATCATCAGGTATGGCAAATTATGTTGTTTGTGTACGTTCAATCAGAGATGCATCCGGTCCCGTAACTTATGGTGATTTTGAAGAAACAAGAGTCCGTGATACCTATTATGGCATGTATTTCCCTTATGGTTTACTTACCCCGGTATCTTGGGTGGCTATGTTCGCCCAGCGCTATATTCATAAATATGGTGTTAAGGATGGTCAATTAGGCTGGGTACCGCTAGTAAATCGTGAGAATGCGAATCGAAATCCTAATGCAATGTTTTATGATAGACCGTTGTCAATGGAAGAATATCTAGATTCTCCATTAAATGTTGCTCCATTACGAAGACATGACTGTTGCCTAAGTACAGATGGTGCAGTTGCTATGATTGTTACAACGGCTGAACGTGCTAAGCATTTAAAACAGCGTCCTGCGTATATTTCTGGTGCAATTCAGGGAATGTCTACAAACGGCGAACAGATGACTAGTTATTATCGTGAAGATATCGCACGTCTGCCTGAGGTAGAGGAATATGGCAAAAAACTGTTTAAGATGGCCGGTGTAACTCCGAAAGACATTGACGTAGCACAGTTTTACGATGCCTTTAGTCCGCTGGTTCCAATGCAATTAGAAGCACTCGGTTTTGTTGAAAAAGGTGAGGGAGTACCTTATTGTGAGGGCGGCAATCGAATCCGTCCAGGGGGTGAGCTGCCAATCAATACCTCTGGCGGTTTAATGTCTGAAGGTTATCTTCATGGAATGAACCTTATTACGGAAGGGGTTCGCCAAGTTCGTGGAACTTCCACGACACAAATAGAAGATGTTGAACATGTATTAGTAACGGGTGGTTTAGGTGTTCCAACAAGTGGACTTATTTTAAGAAGGAGGTAAATAATATGGTACGTTATAATCCTGATTTTCCAGTTTCCAAACCTCTGCAGAATGAAGATACGAGGGAGTTTTGGTCACATCTTCAAGAAACAAAGAAGCTTCATTTCCAAAGGTGCAAGCATTGCCAATCCTATATGCATCCACCCCGCCCCGTTTGTTACAAATGTCATAAATTTGATATGGAGTGGGTTCCGTCCTCTGGAAAAGGAACCATTTATAGTTATGTTGTCTATCATCGTTCCACCTTTCCAAGGTTTGAAGTACCATATGAAGTTATTCTCGTAGAGTTAGAGGAAGGTGTTCGTATTGTTTCAAATATGATAGATTGTGATCCAGATGAAATTTATATTGGAATGCCCGTTGAAGTGGTGGTAGACCAGGTGTCGGAAGAGGTAGCGCTGCCGAAATTCAAGCGGCGAGACACATGAAAAGGAGTGTGAAAACATGGAATTCGCTTTAACCCAAATACAAGAAGAGTTCAAAAGTATGGCCCATAAATTTTTCAAAGAAAAGTGTTCCGTTCAGGAATTGAGAAAATTTGAAACGAGCGAAGATAGCTACTCACCTGCCTTTTATAAGGAAATTGCTGATTTGGGGTTTCTGGGGTTAATTATTCCTGAAGAATATGGCGGTACTGGCGGCAGTTTAATGGATTTGGCCTTAGTGGCAGAGGAAGCTGGGTGGGCGTCACTCCCTGCTCCCTTTCTATCAACGATCGCCTATGGTGTTATCCCGCTGCTAGAGAGTGGATCAAAGGCACAAAAGGAAGAGTTGTTACCGCAGATCGCCGAGGGGGAACTTATTTTTTCTGGAGCCTTTTCAGAGCCACAGTCACATTATGATTTAAGGTACGTAACTGCCACTGCACCAAAGAAGGATGACGAATATTCCCTTTCTGGGAAAAAGCTGTTTGTCCCTTTTGCAAAGTCAGCTGATTACCTGCTAACGTTAGCCAGAACTTCTAGTAATCGAGAAGGTACTAGTGAGGGATTAACTCTTTTTCTAGTTAAAAGCGGTCAACCGGGAACTCGTTCCATTCCGTTGCCTTCCATAGGGCCGGACCGGCTATATGAAGTGGAGTTTCAAAATGTATCGCTTTCAGATGAGAGTGTACTAGGTGATGTAAACAACGGATGGTCTTTAACACAAAAGACAATCCAGATGGCTGCTGCCATCCAATGTGTAGAAATGGCTGGGGTGCTAAGAAGAGCATTAGAGGTAACGAATGAGTATGTAAAAGAACGTAAACAGTTCAATCGTGCAATTGGCTCTTACCAGTCTGTTCAACACCGGTTATCAGATATGTTCACAATTGTTGAAGGAGGACGATTGGCTGCATACCAAGCTATTTGGCGGTTAGAGAAAGGATTGCCGGCAGAAAAAGAATTGGCGATTGCTAAGGCATGGCTCTGCAAGGAAGGGCAAAACGTATTAATTGGGGCACACCAATTGCATGGGGGAATGGGGATTGATCTAGATTATCCATTACAATTCTGCTTCCGCCGATTCAAGAGTATGCAGTTGAATCTCGGAACAGCACCTGTGCATTTAAAGAAAATCAGTCAATCAATTGGAAGACAAAAGATTACCGTGAGCGATTCATTAGCTGTTCGTGCTTAATCCTAGAGTAAAAAATACTTAAGGGAAATTTCATAAAACCTTTCGGGGGCCATCTGCACTCACCTAATACGGAATGTCCCCTTTTTTATATGATTGCTTTCTAATTTTAACAAATGAATGAGGGGTGAAAAAATGAAAGGGCAAGCTTTAAATGGACTTAAGGTAATTGATCTATCGTGGCATATTGCAGGACCGTATTGTACGAAGCTAATGGCTGACTTAGGTGCACAGGTAATAAAAATTGAACGTCCCGAACTAGGTGACCCTTCAAGACAGGAAGGACCATTTCCTAATGACAAACCTAATTTAAATGCAAGTGCTCTTTACGGTTACTTGAACAACAATAAACAAGGAATTACTCTTAATCTAAAAACAGAACGTGGACTGGAAATCATAAAGAAACTCATTTGCGATGCGGATATATTAGTTGAAAACTTTAGTCCAAAGGTTATGACTGGACTAGGCTTAGGTTATGAGGAACTAAAGAAAATCAATCCACGCTTGGTTATGACCTCCATTTCTAATTTTGGTCAAACGGGTAAATACCGGGATTACGAGGCAACAGAACTGATTACTCAAGCCATGAGCGGATTTATAAGTTCTATTGGTGAGCCGGAAAGAGAGCCTCTAAGAGCTGGCGGTGCATTGAGGATGATGGAATACATCACCGGCGCATTTGCTGCTATGTCTACAATGGCTGCTGTAGCTGATAGAAGGAGGTCGGGTGAGGGAAAACATGTGGATGTATCGATAACCGAATGCGGATTATTGCAAAGATCCTATCCAACTGTCCAGAATTCTTTTCCGACCAGCCCCTCTAAGCATACGCAGCGATATGTAATGATGCCGAGTATAGAGAAATGCAAGGACGGTTATATCGGCATTAATCTTCTAACGGGGAAGCATTGGCAGGACTTTTGTTTGATGACGGAGATGTATGATTGGATTGATGACCCAAGATTCACAACCTTATTTTATCGATTACAGCATAAGGAAATTTTTCGGGAGAGATTCGATAAGTGGCTGATGCAGCATACAAGGGAAGAAATTATCCAACTTGGCGCAGAATGGCGAGTCCCAGTTAACCCTGTTCCAACCTTTGAAGAAATGATTAGCTTTCCACAGTATAAAGAACGAGAATTTTTCGTTGAGGTTGACCATCCAGTGATGGGAAAAGTATTACAGCCTGGCGCTCCGTTTCATATGTCAGAAACACCATGGAAGATTAATAGTCCAGCTCCTTTGTTAGGAGAACACAATTCACGGGTCTTGGGTGATGAACTGGGAATTTCGGAAACAGAGCTTCAGATACTGCAGGCTGAAAGAGTTATTTAGGTTTATACATTCGATAAAAAAGGGGGTAATGAACGATGTCATCCTTTCCTATAGAAGGAATTCGCATTCTTGACCTTAGCATGTGGTGGTCCGGCCCAATGTGCACTTCTTATCTAGGCGCACTTGGAGCTGAAGTGATTAAGGTGGAATCAATCCAGTTTCCTGATGGGTTCAGGTATACGATGGCGCCTCCAGGAGAAAAGGATTGGTGGGAACTGGGTCCGCAATTTAACGCCGCAAACATGAATAAGTTAGGGTTAACACTTAATTTAAATGATCCAGAAGGTATAAAGTTGTTCATAGATTTGGTGAAAAAAAGTGATGTGGTAATTGAAAACTTTTCTCCAAGGGTTATGGAAAACTTTGGCCTATCCTATGATGAACTTTGCAAGGTTAAACCTGAACTTATTATGGTGTCGATGCCTGCTTATGGTAAAAGTGGCCCTTATCGTGACAAGCCAGGCTTCGCTTACACGTTTGAGATTTTATCTGGCATCGCACAAACAAATGGGTACGAAAATGAGAATCCAATGATTATTTCAGGAGTAGGGGATGTAATTGCAAGTTTTCATACCGCTTATGCTCTTTTAGTAGCATTGGAATATAGATCACAAACAGGAAAGGGGCAGCACATAGAAGTAGCACAATCAGAGGCATGCGCTAACCTTATTGGACAGCCAATTGCGGATGTTTCCATGAACGGCCGCAGTTGGGGAAGAATGGGTAATCGTCAGCCTAATATGGCTCCACATGGAGTATACCGCAGCAAGGGAGAGGATTCGTGGATAGCGATCGCGATTACTAACGATGTGGAGTGGAAGCGATTTTGTGAGGTTATCGGGAATCCGTTATTGGCAGATGATGAACGATTTAAAACAGCGGCCGCCCGTTGTGAATATCAGGATGAATTAGACGAACTAGTGGAAAACTGGACGGTCAAATTGTGTCACCGCGAGGCATCCGATATTCTTCAAAAAAATGGTTTAAGTGCTGGTCCAGTGCTTGAGGTAGATGAAATGGTTGAAGACCCATTTTTACAAGGAATGTTCCAAGAGATGACTCGAGATCTCACAGGTACTCATTTATTCCCATCTTGGCCGGTAAAATTTTCTGGGGATCGCCTTGAACATCTTAGTCCTGCACCAAAACTTGGCCAGCATAATGAATATGTATTAAAAAATATTTTAGAATTGACGGATGAACAAATTGGAGTATTAAAGCAGAGAGACATTATTGGGATAGAACCATTAGGAGTTAAGGTGGGTAAGTAAATGAAAACGCTGTCATGCGTTATGATCTAGGAGGTGGAAAGAATGTCCATAAAAATTGGATCTAAATATGTATGTAAAGGCTGTCAAAGTGAATTTATAGTTACCAAAATCGGAGCTGTAGACTTGAAATGCTGCGGAAATACTTTGGAAAGGAAATAAACAAAATGGAATGAAAGTGAATCACAATGTACAAATGGAGATGGACTTTTAATTCTCCTATATTTTGAATATGAAAGAGGAGAGGATTATGGCTAATCAATTGGGAAAACGTCTGGAATGTAAGGAATGCGGAGGAGAAGTTCTCTGTACGAAAGCAGGAGAAGGTACCATTCAATGCTGTGGTGTAGATATGCAGCTTAAAAAACCGGTTGCTCTGCCAACGGCTGATTAACTTTAGAAGAAACTAGTAAAAACACATCAATAGATTATTAAAATTTTGTACTATTTACTAAGGTAAAAGAAAGAGGGAAATCTTTATTCATTCGATATCAGCAGATGCTGGGAGGTACGTAAACGCCCATGGTGAGAGGTCGTGAAACTGAACTATTAACTGGTATTCAGGTGTTAGAAGTATCAGAGGGCTCTTCCGGAAGCTATGCGGGAAGGCTTCTGGCTGAGAGCGGGGCATTTGTTACTAAAGTATTGTTTGGTAATGCATCTACCTCCGACTTCAGAGATGTGAAGAAAAGAATCGTAATGACTGCCAGCGGAAAAAAGTCAAATGCAGCTGTTCGAAGCCTCCTTAGTGAACCTTGGGACATTATCCTTTGGGATAGTCATTCTGCCGATGAATTAGATCAGCTCCTGTCAAGTCATTTGAAATCAACAGCCACCTGCATCGGCATCCGAATTCAGTTCCCTCAAGGCGTGGATGTCGACGAAGAATATACCCTTCAGGGGCTGGCGGGGTGGATGGCATTAACAGGTGAACCCGAAAAACCACCTTTAGCAGTTGGGGGATATTCTTCTGCTTATCTGGTTGGTGCACATGCTGGAACCGCAGGGCTACTTGCTCTCATTGAAAAGTCTTGGACTGGGATAGGACGATTGGTTCAAATCAATGCACTTACGATTGCAGCTAGTGCACTTGAGGGGGCTATTTCCACTTGCCTTGCATCTGGAATTTCTCGAAGTAGATTGGGGAATCGCCACAATAAGCTAGCTCCGATGGCAATCTTACCAGCTGCCGATGGATGGGCATTTATTGGAGCTCCTGTAGATGAAAAGTGGGAATTATTAGAACGGTGGGCTGGGATTGTCCATCGGCCAAAATGGTCGAGTAATGACAGCCGTATGGAGGATTGCACTGTTTTGGAGGAAACTCTAGGAAGCTGGACCCAAGAGATGACTCGGGAAGAGTTGTTCCTGACTGGTCAAGCTTTTCGACTGCCATTCGCAAAGGTTCAGACTCCTGTAGAACTACGATCCTGTCCACAGCTGTCTGCTCGAAACTTTTGGAATACCACCCTGTCTGGAGTTCGGGGAGTGCGGCTGCCTTGGAAAATAAATGCCAGTTCTGCTCCTATTAAAAGGGGAGATATTCCCATTAAAAAGGCTGCCTGGAAGGGACTTAGAATCCTGGATTTGACCAGTATGTGGTCAGGCCCATATTGTACACGGCTGTTTGCTGATTTAGGGGTGGAGATAATAAAGGTGGAAGCACCCCATCGGCCAGACGGTATACGTTCAAACAAGGGATCAAAAGCCCCGTTTTTCAGAGAATTAAATCGGAATAAACGGGGAATCCAATTAGATTTGCGCCTAGAATCCGACCGTAAAAGATTTCTAGAGTTAGTGAAAAATAGTGATGTACTTGTTGAAAATTTCAGCCCCAGAGTCATGCCCAATTTCGGTTTAACCAATGAAGAACTATGGATTCACCGACCTGACCTTTTGATTGTCTCTCTATCTGCCTTTGGGCAAACAGGACCTTACCGTGATTTTGTGGGCTATGGTCCTACGCTGGAAAGCATGTCCGGCTTGGCAGCTCTGACTAACGATCCGAATGGAAATCCTTGGCTCCCAGGTTTTTCGATTAGCGACATTGGTGCTGGAATTCATGGTGCATTTGCCTTGGCTGCTTCACTACTCCTCCGTAATCGTGAGGGAATTGGATTAAGTGTTGATCTTTCCCAATATGAGACGGCATGTCAATTTACAGCCGATTATTTGATCAATGGGGTGGAACCTTCTAAGCCGGAAATAGAAGTCACAGTGAGAGAAGTTGCAGATCTTGTCAATGACAGTCAGATAACAAAAATGTCTATACCAGGAGGCAATTCTGTACTGGGTATGCCCTGGGAAAGTATCGGCTGGAAGGCCCCAAGGAATACCCCGCCAGAACTTGATTATCATACATAGGTATGTTCAGGACTCCTTAAAACGATAGGAATAGATAAATATTGGAATAGTGTTCTAATGTTTTCAAATGGAAGGGGCTTATTATGAAATATCAATGTCTAGACGTATGGATTGATGAATCAATTGCTCATGTGTTACTGAACACCCCTGCAAATCAGAATAAATTTACCGCAGAATTGTCTCAAGAACTCTTGAGTTTTGCACGAGATATTCAAGAAAGGGATGATATTAAGGTCATTCTTTTGGGGGCTCGGGGACCAAACTTTTCTCTCGGGTTAAATTTCCAAGATGAAGCAAATGAACTGGATAATGATTCATATTCAGCTGTGGCACTCGCATCTAGTGCTATTGAGGAGTGGGCTCGTTTACCTTATCCAATTATTGCTGCCATTAATGGGCATTGCACTTCTCTAGGGTTAAGCTTGGCTTGTATTGCGGATATAAGATTTGCATCAGAAAATGCTCGGTTTTCAATTCCTGAGCCAGCTTGGGGACTTGTTCCCGCTGGGGGTATAACACAGCGGCTGCCGCGCCTGATCGGTAAGGGACCAGCTATGTCTGTACTGCTAGGAGGGGATCTAGTAGAAGCTTCCCAGGCTTTAAATCTTGGATTAATCAATAAACTATTTGATGAAGAGTTGATATGGCCCGAGGCATGTAATGAGGCTAAACGGCTTGCTAGTATGTCCACCCTTTCCATGCAATACACGAAGGAATGTCTGCTAAGGGGCAGTGAATTACCGTTAGAACAAGCTTTACGCCTGGAACTTGATATCTATATGTTACTTCAAACGAGTCGGGATCGTATGGAGGGGGTCCATGCCTTTTTGGAAAAACGAACACCAAATTTCCAGGGAGAATAATAAGCTTTACTTATGACAGTAAGAAAATAAAAAAGGAGGGGAAACCCTTGAACAACTTCGGCCCAGCAGTTTGTCTAGAAAAGGATGGACCAATTGCCTTAATTACACTGAACAGGCCAGAGAAATTAAATGTTTTTAATGTAGAATTGCGCGATCAATTATACGAAACAATACTGGCCATTCGTGATGACCCTACAGTAGATGCTGTCGTACTTTCAGGAGCAGGACGCGGTTTTTGTGCAGGGGCGGACTTAACGGAATTTGGAACAGTGCCTGCGGTGATTAAAAAACGCCGTATCAGGCTCCAACGAGATTTGTGGGATGAAATACGCCGTTTGCCTAAGCCCATTGCAGCTGCTTTGCACGGCTTTGCAGTGGGATCTGGACTTGAGATGTCTATGCTTTGTGATTTTCGTTTTGCAGCCCCAGGAACGAAATTAGCCCTTCCCGAGGCAAAATTGGGGATGATTCCCGCAGCAGGAGGCACTCAGAGCTTGCCTAGACTGGTTCACCAGGGAGCATCCTTAGAATTTGCATTTGGTGGTCACCAAATTACTGCCGAAGAAGGGTATAAGCTAAAACTGATTAGCCGGATCGTACCAACGGAGGAATTGGTGAAGACCACTGTAGATTATATGAAAGTGCTCGTTGGACGTAATCCTAAATCTTCAAGTTGGATAAAAACCTTAGTTGCACACGGTATGGATATGCCGTTAGCACAAGGTCTTGCCCGGGAACGTATCCTTGTGGCACGATCCTGGGCAAAAAAAGCAGTAGAAGCTTTTTGATTTAACCTAAAACCTAATAACTGCAGTTTAATTTGACATGTTTATTGTTTCTTGCTTCCTTCTGAATTCAGCAGAAATCTTGTCTGCGTAATCCATCACTTGCTTTACAAAATCGCTCTGTTTCTCAGGTGTAAGCCTTGCCATAGGTATGAGGAGGCAAAGCGATGCTGCGGGTTCCTCTCCCAACCCCCAGATAGGAGCAGCAAAACCCGCAGAATCGGCATACGCTGCTCCAGGACTAATAGAATAACCATCTTCCCTTATTTGAGTTAATTGTGCCTGTAGCTCGTTTAAACCTGCTAGTTTGTTAGAAGCAGTATATTCTGATTCAGTCCGTTTGAAATAGGTATCAATGTCAGCTGAAGACATGAAAGCCATATGCAGTTTGCCTGCAGCACCTAAATAAAGATCAATTTCGTCACCGAAGGTAACGGTCACCTTTAAAGGAAAAGTACTATCAATACCCGTTAAAAAAATATATTTATTCCCGGAACGAATTGAGAGATATACAGATTCATTTGTTAGCTCAGCCAATTCCTGAATAAACGGATTCGAAACCGTAATAATATCGTTTACTTGGAATTTTCTAACCAGCTGAAAGAGAATCGGTCCTGGGTAATATTGCTTTGTTTTTGCATCCTTGACCAAAAAGCCACGATCAGCCATGGTTACAGCGAGGCGGAAGGCTGCTGTCTTACTGATACCCATTTCTCGTTCCACGTCCATGAGCCCGATTGACTCATACTTTAGAAATAGGGATAAAAGTGACATTGCATTATCTACTGTACTTAATCGATGAATTGTTTTTTTAGAATCCATGATGTCCCCCAATTGAAAAAGCAACAGACTAACCAAGTTGCTGCTATTTTACAAGTTGAATAATAAGTCAATTATAATGGAATCAACAAAATTTGACAAACTATGAAAATAGTAGATGCTGGGTTGTTAGTTTTCATATACAAGCTTTCCAGATATCCATGTTGAATTGATTTGGATGTCACTTAAAGATTCAACAGGGCAGGTCAAGGGGTTTTGATCTATTACTACAAGGTCGGCATGATGTCCGGGGCGAATCATGCCGCGTATGTTTTGCCATCCTGCTGCACGGGCTGCTCCAGTCGTGTACATTTCCAAGGACTGCCAACGGCTTAGTTTTTCGTCTGGAACAAAAATCTTACCAGAAGAAGTTGTCCTGGTACAGGATGTTTGAATCCCAACCCAAGGATTGAATGCTGCAACGGGTGCATCCGAACCAGCTGCTAGGGCAATTCCTTCAGATAATAAGCTTTTCATACGATAAAGCCAGTTATGTTCGGATATTTCCACATCGGCAAGATAACGGTCACCATGATCATAGATAAGGCTTGGATTCGTTACTACCATAAGTCCTAACTTGGCGATATCAGGCAAAAAGGCTTCTGGACACAAACTAAGATGTTCTAACCGGTGTTGGATTTTCCTTCCTGGATTGATTTCACTCACGTTCCGAAACGCATCTATCGCAGCCCAAACCATTTCAGGGTCAACAACGTGAACCGCGAGTGGGAACCCCCGGCGCGTGGCCTCAACAGCTATTCGTAAAAGTACTTCAGGCCGCGGGAAAAGCTCTGGGAGAGCTTCCAACACTACCTTGACGGGACCCATTTCTAATCGATTGGAAATATTTTTTGGTATCTCGTTTCCTAGAAAATTGGTCATGTGCGCATGATTCATTTCCTCAGACATTAATTGAATGGCAATGGGCCAATTGTTATCAATCCGGCTGGCCCAGAAATTCAAGTCATCAAGAGTGTTTGTGGGGGTAGCATCCTGTACAGCTGTAATCCCGGTGCTCAAAAGCATGGTTTGTAAACGGTCTGCCCCACGATGAAGCTCATTAGGTGTTATCGGCATAATAACGTGGCGGGAGAGCCAAGTATCTCCGCCATATACTACACCAGTAGGGATTCTAGTTTTAGGTTCACGTTCTACGGTAATCCCAGGCGGGTCGGTACTGTTGCGATCTATTCCTGCTTTGTCCAGCGCGGCACTATTTAAAACAGAAGCATGTCTAGAGACATGGCGCAGGCGAATAGGGTGGTTTGTGGTTGCTTTGTCCAACTCCCACCGAGTGGGATGTCGTTTCTCTTTTAGATAAAAAGGATCATAGCCAGCAGCCCGAATCCAGGTTCCAGCTGCCTGCTGGCCAGCCCGTTCACGAATGGCAATAATGATGTCTTCGATATTGCTTATGTGTTTACGTCCGCAGGGAACAGCCAGATCTCTGCTAATTTGTGCCCGAAGATGACAATGCGCATCGATAAGTCCAGGTATCACCGTCATCCCATTATAGTTAACACGCTCACCGCCAGGAGCTAGTGGCCATATTTCATTTGAATTATGTATAAGCCCAACGATTTTTCCCTTTGTAACGGCAACACCTTTGGCAAATGGGCAAAGCGGGTTCATAGTAACGACTGTAACATTTTCGATGACTAAATCGGCAGGAATTTGACGTGCCATATCGTAAGACCTCCTAAATAATACAGTTGATGGAATATTTTGATTATACCATGGCATACTTAAATTCCTTCCAATTTTCATTAATAGACTTTCAAAATAATTAGTTATAAGGAGGAGATTGAAAATGAGATTAAAAGATAAAGTGGCGTTTGTAACAGGGGGTTCATCGGGGATAGGAAGAGGGATTTGTCATGCTTTTGCGAAAGAGGGGGCATCGGTTGTATTTGTTGGCAGGAGTGAGGAAACGGGGAAAAGGACAGAGCAAGAATTGTTAGATTTGGGCTGTGATGCCTTATATTTGCAGGCAGATATATCGGATCGCAATATTTTACCAAGCCTAATTGAAAAAGTAATCGAAAGATTTGGAAAACTGGATATTTTAGTGAACAATGCTCAGAATTCCAAAAATGTTATTTTTGAGGAAACGACGGAAGAAGTAATGGATATAGCTTTAAATTCTGGCTTTTGGTCCACTTTTACTTTAATGAGGAGTGCCTTACCCTACTTAAAAGTAACAAAAGGGAAAGTTATTAATTTTGCATCTGCTGCTGGGATGATTGGACTTGGTAAACAAACCGCTTATGCAGCAGCAAAGGAAGCGATTCGCGGGATCTCTCGTGTTGCTGCTACTGAATGGGGAAGGTATGGAGTTACTGTAAACCTTATTTCCCCAATTGCAAGTTCACCTGGTGTTGAGCGGTTGCAGGTAGAGCATCCAAATGCCTACAATAAAATGGTTTCCCTTATTCCTCTTGGCAGGCTTGGTGATTGTGAGGATGACATCGGTCGAACTGCTGTATTTCTAGCAAGCAGTGATGCTGACTACATCACGGGACAGACGATTATGGTAGATGGCGGAAACACAATGGTTCGCTAATTGAATTGAATAGCTTTTAAAAATAGAAAAAAGTTACAAGGGGGTTGTAAAGTGATAACGAAAATAACAGACCAGGTTTATCAGTTAAAAGTACCAATCCCTTATGATTTTGGACATGTTAATTGCTATCTAATTAAAGGTGAAAAGGGCTATACGGTTGTAGACACAGGTGATTATACGGAAGAAGCGGTAGCAGTATGGACGAAAACACTCGAAAATGGAATACCCGTTGAAAAGGTAGTCTTAACACATGCACATACGGATCATATTGGCCTTGCAGGATGGTTCCAAAAGAAGTTTAACGCCCCAGTATGGATGTCGGTTAAAGGCTCTCTGGAATTAAAAAATATCCGTTCATTATTTATTGATGAAATTTATTCAAGTCCCCTAACCTCTTATTTATTAAAGCATGGTGAGCCGCAAAAACCAAACCTAGACGATCGATTTCATAGATTTAAATCCTATCAATTTGACCCTGATGAATTATTTGATGAGGACGATGATATTAGCATAGGGGACAATGTGTATAAAGCAATTTGGACTCCCGGGCATTCACTTGACCACTTCAGTTTTTATAATCAGAAAAAGCAGATTCTTTTTGTTGGTGATCATATATTGAATTCCGTTAACCCAATTGTTATGCCTCAAAAGGAGGGCGATAATCCATTGAAGGACTACTTTCATGCTCTCGATAAGATTTTACAATTACAAGCTAAGTATGTTCTTCCAGGTCATGGTGGACATATATTGGATTTACATTCAAGAGTAGAAGTTTTGAAGGCACATTATCATAAAAGATGGCAGCAAACCTACAGTGCTATTGAAGAAGCCGGAAGTACCGCTTATCAGGTTTCCCAAAGTGTATATGGTAGCAATCTGCCTCCTGATCGTGCCGGTTCTGCCTTTATCCAAACGATAACAAACCTAATATATTTAGAATCCCTCGGGGAAGTTAGAAAGGAAGAACACAATAGAATATACTATTTTTATCAAGGAAAATAGAGGGAGATATCACCTAAAAGTAGTCCCTGATCCTTTAAGACGGCTAAGAAGGAATCATCCTGCTCAGCTGTCTTTTAGCATTGTTACATAAAAAAATATCCTCATTTAGTGCAATAATAAAAATTAATCATACCATTAAATTAATGAATATATAGAATATTACAATAACTAATGATAAGATTATTACTATATGTATTAAGGAGGTCTTCTTGTTGAAAAACGAATACATTCATGTTGTTCATTCAAGTAATGCAGATCTCACGGAGCAGAATAATTATGTTAAGCAATGGACGAATAAGATTAAAAACTTTACGATACTTTGCATTTATAACAATAAAGTAATAGATATCGAAGAAAGTAAGGGGCTTTTGGAAAAGTATGGGATTTCAATTACGAAACTACCTATTTTTGATGAATCTAGCGATTCAAGTAGTACTTTTATCGTTTGGGACCATGCAT
This sequence comes from Neobacillus niacini, assembly GCF_046591715.1. Taxonomy (GTDB): domain Bacteria; phylum Bacillota; class Bacilli; order Bacillales; family Cytobacillaceae; genus Neobacillus; species Neobacillus niacini_L. The sequence continues at coordinate 936,711 of NZ_JAWVNQ010000001.1, forward strand.
ATTTTGAAAATGAAGCCCTCTTTATTAAACTGAGGCAAGGTGCAAGAAATGAAGTGATCGGAAGGATTGCTAAAAACATTGTAATGAGTTTGTTGGCAAAGTATATTGCCGATAATAATCATTCCCTGCTAAAAGACGTAAAGTTTATTGAACAATCGATTAAACACTTTGCTGAAATTTTACGGAATAACACTTTCTTTGCTAATAATGCTGTTTGGGAAAATTTCTCCAGGTGGAATAAAACCCATTTAACTAAATGGGTCTTAGAAGAAATGGAAAAATCAATCGGCTCAAATTTCATGACCAGAATGGATGATAAAGAGTTTAATAATACTTTTTACAAATACTTGGTAAACAACTTATCAGAGAATATTGAGTTTTTGTCAAGGTTTACTAAAATTGTAAACGTTTATATCCAGGATTGGGTAAAAAAAATTATTGCTGCTTATGATATTGAAAATTGCTCAAAGGAAAATATTGAAAAACTACTAAACATAAAAAAGCTGCCAGATGAATTAAAATCCTTACCAGTTAGGAAAGATATTACATACACATTAATTGAAGAAGAGAACATACTTGTGATGAATAATGCTCCATATCAATCTGTTAGGGAGTCTATTTATAAAAAGAGCTTTCAAAGCTATGATTTTACTCCGTGGCCAACAGCCCCTGCTATAAAGGGAAATATAGATGGAATGGTTCAAATAAAACCCTATTTAGCACAGAATCTATCATCTGAAAATGATATCGTTCAAGAGGCATGGGACCAAGCAAAGAACTTATCAGATTTAGACGTGGATTTGCTTGATGCGCTATGTTGCATTTTTTTATCAAAGGCCCAGCATTATCAAGATATTGTAGAAATCCAAGTGGAGGATTTGTTACTGATTCGCGGTATAAAGCCTAAGCTTGGGGGAGATGGGCGCCGAGGCGGCTTTGAACCGAAGCAGCGAGAAGTATTGTTGCAATCGCTTACAAGGCTGCAAAGTCTATGGATTGATTTAGATAAGGCTGTAATTTACGAAAAAGGAAAGCAGGTTCAGTTGCAACTCCAAGGTCGTGCATTAATATTTAATGATCAGAATATGAAAGAATATTGTATATCTGAACAGCCATTAGGTAAAAGAATAATGTTTACTGTGGGAGAAGTCTTTCGCAAATATCTTCACGGATCAGGAAGACAAGTGGCGTTGCTTCCTGTCAAAGCACTGCAATATAATCCCTATCGCCAAACATGGGAAAAAAGAATAACTAGGTATTTAAGCTGGAGATGGAGGATTCAGGCAAGAAAGGGAGCCTATTCGCAGCCTATTAAGGTAAGTACTCTTATGTCTGCAATTGGTGAACAGGTAAATGTACGAACTCCATCGCGAACGAGAGATCGCCTCGAAAAAGCTTTAGATATGCTCTTTGAAGATGGGGTTATCGAAGCATGGAACTATGAGAAGTGGGATGAATCAATTGTTTTAAATAAGGGATGGGCAAGGATATGGACAAATTTATCCATTCAAATTACCCCACCTGAGTTTATTAAAGAAAAATACAGTTCCATTGAGGGGAATCAAAGGGTTCAGAGAAAATTACATACCAATCCCCAAGGACATTCAAACAAAGCTGGTGAGATGGAAGATATAAGCAAACTTGTAAGAGAAACCCGAAAAAAGCTGGGTCTTTCTTTGTTTCAATTAGCGGAAGAAATAGAAATTTCTTCATCTTATATAAGCAGTATTGAGAGAGGATTAAAATTACCATCTATTAAAATACAAAAAAAGATCATGGTATGGCTTCAACAATATCAAGACATTCAATGAAATTAGAAAGAACCTAACTTCAATAATGAATTAGGTTCTTTTTGTGCTTATAAATGTACTATTGACAACCTCGACTATCCTTTTCAGATGTCGGGTTTAAAATGTATATATGTCGTGGTTATGTTGTACGTAAAAAATTTTATTTTTTTTATAAATACTTTTATATAAGGAGATTTTTCGATTTATTATTTATTTCACTATCTAATAATTTAATGATACTAGTAATTTGAATTTTTTGAATTGTAAAAGCGTTCCTTTACTATAAGTACTAAGGACATTCTAGGATAGCTGTCTATTAAATGGATATTAAAATGGAGGTGATGAAGCAAATAAATGAAAGCGGTTTCTACCTCTGCTGATACATAATATGCAAAATATAAAACCAACCGCTCTTATCCTAGGATGACAGAGATTCTTGTGAAAATGAAAGGAGAAGATGAAATGAAAATTGCAAATGAAATATTAGGGCTCCAAAATCTTATTAATGGAAATTTAGTACCTTCTTGTTCTGAAAAAACAATGGATAGCTATGATCCGGCAACGGGTGAAGTGTGGGCTAAAATCCCTCTTAGTACGACAGAGGACTTTGAAACAGTAGTTACTGCGGCTCGCAGTGCATTTCCAGGCTGGGCGTCACTTTCGGCTCTAGAGCGTGCGGATTATTTAAGGCGTATCGGTGATCTCGTTTCTCAGCACGGTCAAGAACTAGCTCGTTTAGAGACAAAGGATTGCGGATGGGTCGTTAGGGAAACGAGTTATGGGCTAATCCCAGTTTTGACTCAAATTTGGTATGATGCGGCTGGAGCAGCTTCTGTGGCAAGCCGAGGAGAAACTATTCCACTTGGACCTACTAGCTTTGGTTATACAATCCGCGAGCCGTTAGGGGTTGTATTAGGTATCATTCCATGGAACTCTCCACTTTTTACCTTCACAATAAAAGCTGCCTATGCCCTAGCTGCTGGGAATACCGTAATAATTAAGCCTTCAGAGTTAGCAGCAGTTTCATCTTTAAGATACGGAGAATTACTATCAAAAATTTTACCGCCTGGTGTACTTAATGTCATTTCTGGTCTAGGCACTGAGATCGGAGATGCATTAGTTGGTCATAAAGGTGTGAATAGAGTTAGTTTAACCGGTTCCGGAAGGACGGCAAGGGCAATTGTCCAAGCGACTGCAAGAGATCCAAAACCATTAACCTTTGAACTAGGCGGGAAATCTCCTAATATCGTTTTTGCGGATGCTGACTTGGATAAAGCTGCAGAAGGAATTACGACAAATGGGATTTTTACCGGTAACGCGGGACAAATTTGCGTCGGTGGATCTAGAATATTAATCCAAAGATCTGTTTTTGATGAATTGTTAACGAAAATGAAAGAAAAGACTTTTGAATCTATTAAACTAGGTGACACTATGGATCCGATGAGTACAATGGGTCCTATTGCAAATCAAGCACAATATGAAAAGGTTTGCTCGTATATAGATTTGGGCGTGAAAGAGGGTGGAAAAATTATCTTTGGCGGCAGACATGGAGGAGAAGCGTTATTACCAGGACAACCAAAGTATGCCAAAGGCTATTGGGTTGAACCTACATTAATTCAAGTTGACAAAAACTCTTATCGAATCTGTCAGGAGGAAATTTTCGGTCCAGTAGCCGTCGTTATTCCTTTTGATACCGAGGAAGAGGCTTTAGAAATTGCGAATGATACAGTCTACGGTCTTGGTGCGGGTGTATGGACACAGAATCTTGCCCGTGCACAGCGAATGATTCAAGGCCTGGAATCAGGAAATGTTTGGGTAAATACCTATCGCCGAGTAGGAGTTGAGTTGCCGTTTGGTGGTTATAAAGAAAGCGGCTTTGGAAAGGATTCAATATTAGAGAACACCCGAGAAAAATCCTGCGTGATTGAAATCGGGTAATTGAGAGAAGGAGGAACCTTATGTTATTAACAAATATGATTGATCATACAAAGGAACATTATGGTGAATACCCTTTTCTATACCATGATGACAAAGTGTTCACCAATCATGATGTTGAGAAATTTGCCAAAAAAATATCGATTCTTTTAAGGAATCAAGGTATTGCCGATGGAGATAAAGTGATTGTCAGTATGCCAAATAATCCTGAGGTTATTTTTTCTTTTCAAGGCATTCTCCGTTCTCGTAACATCGTCATACCTGTTATGTATCTTTTGCACCCCAATGAAATTTTTTATATCCTCCATGACTCGAACGCAAAAGCTATCTTTACAACCGCTGAATTTTTACCGAAAATGATTGAGGCAGCCAAAAATCTAACAATTCCAATGAAATTTATCGTTACTGACTCAATTGAAGACCGTAGTGCCTGCGAAGGATATGACATAATTGAGTTGTACCCAGAAATTGAAAAGATAGATGTGTCGGAAGAAGTTTTGAAAGCTGCCAATGATAATGATCTTGCAGTTATTCTCTATACATCGGGAACAACAGGCAGGCCTAAAGGGGTTATGCTTACCCATAAAAATCTTTCGGTCGAACCTATGCAATCTTTTCAAACTAGTTTAAAAGAGGGAAGAAATGAACGCAATACAACAATAGTAGTTTTACCTTTGGCACATATATACGGCTTCGGTGTTATGTGTACAAGCTTCATGTTAGGTAACTCAATCGTAGTTTACTCTAAATTTGATTTAGAAAAAGTTTGTCAAGCCATAGAGAACTTTAAAGTCAAATGGTTTGCAGTCGTTCCTGCGATGGTTCACTCAATGGCGTTTAGCCCAATCCCGGATAAATATGATCTATCAAGTTTAGAATCTGTCAATTGCGGTTCTGCTAACTTACCGCTAATGGTCATTGAAACATTCGAAAAAAGGTTTAATGCAGATATACGTGAAGCATATGGCCTTTCGGAGGCTGCAACAGGCGGTGTTGCTGGTCATTGGGATGGTGTTCCGATCAAACGCGGTTCTGCTGGGATTCCATTTCCTTACGTTGAAGTAAGAATTGTTGACCAAGATGGAACCGAACTGCCAAGAGGAGAAGTAGGTGAAATAATCGTTAAAGGCGATACGATTTCACCTGGTTATTATGGGCTGCCTGAGGAAACAGCAAAGGCAATTAAAAATGGCTGGCTATACACTGGTGATTTAGCCATGATGGATGATGAAGATTATATTTTTATCGTTGATCGTAAGAAAGATTTAATTATTCGCGGCGGTTTTAATATATATCCTCGGGATCTAGAAGAAATCATCATCAAACATGAAGCCGTTTCCGACGTTGCAGTTATTGGAGTAGCCGACGAAAGAATGGGGGAAGAAGTCGTTGCCTGTGTGGTTAAAAAGCCTGGTTCAGAGGTAAGTGAACAAGACATTATTAGCTATACCCAAAAAAACATTGCAAAATATAAATCTCCTAGACGTGTTATTTTTGTTGAGTCATTACCTAGAAACGGCGTAGGAAAAATTTTAAAAAGAAAATTAAGAGATGATTTTGAAAAAATAGATGTAAGTGTCTCGTAAAAATATCTATTTAGTCAAGATGAGAGGCTTTCCCATAGGGAAAGTCTTTTTTACATAGAGTTATTCCTACAAAATTTCTAGTTTCTGTGTAAAAGCCTACATTGTATATTTTTCTGAATATACTTAAAATTAAACGTATAAATACTATTATTACAAAGCGCCTTAACTATTATTGATTGGGAGGAACTAGCATGAACATTTTCGTCATAATGAAAAGAACATTTGATACTGAAGAAAAAATTTCTATCGCAAATGGAAATATTGATAGCAGCGGTGCCACATTTATCATCAACCCTTACGATGAATATGCCATAGAGGAGGCCATCATACTTCGCGACCTTCACGGTGGTGAGGTTACCGTTGTAACGGCAGGGGATGAGGATGCAGAAAAAGAACTTCGCACAGCTCTTGCGATGGGTGCTGACCAAGCGGTGTTAATTAATAGTGAAGATATTGATGAGATGGATCAGTACACAACTGCTGTCTTGTTAGGTACATATTTAAAAACACAGCCATACGACATTATTTTAGGGGGGAATGTTGCATCTGACGGCGGTACGGGTCAAGTAGGACCTAGAGTAGCGGAAATGTTGGGAATCCCCCAAGTAACAACGATTACAAAACTTGATGTGGCAGATGGGAAGGCAACCATCGTCCGTGATGTAGAAGGAGATGAAGAAACAATTGAAGTATCACTACCAGTTCTTGTAACTGCACAACAAGGTCTAAATGAACCACGCTATCCTTCACTGCCTGGAATTATGAAAGCAAAGAAAAAGCCTCTTAGAATGATTGATTTGGATGACCTTGATCTTGATGAGGACGATGCTCGGGCGAAGACTCATACACTTCAAGTGTCTCTGCCGCCAGCCAAAAATGCTGGGAAAGTGTTGGCGGGAGAAGCTTCAACTCAAGTTAAAGAGTTAGTTACACTTTTAATGTCAGAAGCAAAAGTCATTTAATGGGGGTGTTGTAATTGAGTAGAAAAGTATTAGTAATTGGCGAAATTCGAGATGGTGAATTACGAAACGTATCATTTGAAGGGATTGCAGCAGGGAAAGTGATTGCAAATGGCGGTGAAGTGGTTGGTGTACTGCTTGGAGAGAATGTCAATCAAGCCGTTAATCCTTTTTTTGACTATGGAGCAGACCGTGTTGTTGTGGTTAATCACGCTGAACTTAAGAATTATACAACTGATGCCTATCAAGAAGCCCTTCTTCAAGTAATTAAAGCGGAAAATCCCGGAGGAATGATCTTAGGTCATTCAGCATTAGGAAAAGATCTATCTCCACGCATTGCGATGAAACTAAACACAGGGCTAATTTCCGATGTCATTAGCGTGGAAAAAGAAGAAGATGACGTAGTTTTCACTAGACCCATCTATACAGGCAAAGCATTTGAGAAAAAGAAAGTAAATGATGGAATCATTTTTGCTACCATTCGCCCGAATAATATTGCGCCATTGGAAAAGGATCGCTCAAATAGAGGCGAAGTCACACATCTCAAAGTGGAAATAAATAATCTTCGAACGGTAATCAAGAATGTTGTTCGAAAAGCAACAAAAGGAGTGGATTTATCTGAAGCAAAGATTATTGTTTCTGGCGGCCGCGGGGTAAAAAGTAAAGAAGGATTTAAACCGTTAATGGAATTAGCGGATGTTTTAGGTGGTGCGGTAGGAGCATCACGCGGCGCTTGTGATGCGGAATATTGTGACTACTCCTTACAAATTGGTCAAACAGGTAAAGTGGTAACACCTGATTTATATTTTGCGATAGGTATTTCAGGAGCCATACAGCACTTGGCTGGAATGTCTAATTCAAAGGTCGTTGTGGCAATCAATAAAGATCCAGAGGCAAATATTTTCAAAGTAGCAGATTACGGTATCGTTGGTGATTTATTTGAAATTGTTCCTCTTTTAACGGAAGAATTAAAAAATGTCTTACATGTAAAACAAACAGTTTAATAGGTTTCTAGAAAAACTTATAACAGAATGTGATTTACATCACTTACTCCAAGTGCGTTATCTCATATAATCACTTTATAAATAGTAATAACTACATAAGGAGTGTTAGTGATGTTAAGTCAAAAAACAATTGAAATCATTAAATCAACTGTACCTGTTTTAGAACAACACGGAGAAACGATTACAACACGCTTCTATCAGTTGATGTTTGGGAATCATCCAGAACTATTAAATATCTTTAACCATGCGAATCAAAAACAAGGAAGACAACAAAGAGCGCTTGCGGGGACAGTTTATGCGGCAGCGCAATATATTGATAACCTTGAAGCAATCCTTCCAGTGGTTAAGCAAATCGCTCATAAACATAGAAGTTTAGGGATTAAACCAGAGCATTATCCAATTGTCGGCAAACATCTGTTATTAGCAATCAAAGATGTCCTTGGGGATGCTGCTACAGATGAAATTATCAACGCATGGGGAGAAGCTTATGGAGTTATAGCAGATGTCTTTATCAGTGTTGAGGCAGAAATGTATGAACAGGCTGAAAAACAACAAGGTGGCTGGGATGGATTCCGCAGTTTTATTGTTGACCGTAAAGTAATCGAAAGTGATGTCATTACATCATTCTATTTAAAACCTGTTGACAATAAGGAACTTGCACATTTCCTTCCTGGTCAGTATATAAGCATTAAACTTGAAATCGATGGAGAGGAATTTACCCATATTCGTCAATATAGTTTATCTGATGCTCCAGGGAAAGATTATTATCGTATTAGCGTGAAACGAGAAGCTGGAACAGCGAACCCTGATGGAATGGTTTCGAATTACCTGCATGATGGTGTTACAGAAGAAGAAATCCTAATGGTAAGTGCTCCTGCCGGGGATTTTGTACTTGATACAGAAAAAAATACACCTGTAGTGTTATTAAGCGGCGGCGTAGGATTAACGCCAATGTTGAGTATGTTAAAAACAGTTGTTGAGGTGCAGCCTCAACGGAAGGTAACGTTCGTTCATGCGGCAGCAAATGGAAATGTCCACGCACTTAGGGAAGAAGTTGAAACACTAGCTTCTAAAGACAATGTAAACACATTCTTCTTTTATGATTCACCAACTGAAGAAGATCGCAATAACCAAACCTTTGATGTTGAAGGCTATGTGACACAAGAATGGCTGGAAAAGAACTTATCAAATAGAGATGCTGACTTTTATTTCTGTGGCCCGCTGCCATTTATGAAATCTATTAATACTTCATTAAAGAACATAGGAGTAAAGGAAGAAAATATTCACTTTGAATTTTTCGGACCAAAAGACAGCTTAGAAGAAAGTGCAAAGAAAGAACCGGTTTCCGTTTAGGAACCGGTTTTTTTGTGGGTTGAAAGTTTGATTCAGCTATTAATTGTGATTAAATAAAAGGTAGAAATAGCCAGAAAGGATGAAGCTTTTTGAATAAGAATGTCATAAGGACTATAACCATGGTATCAGTGTTTTTTTGCCTCCTCTGGCTCTTTGGACTTGGCTTTGCTGTAGCGGAATATTATACAGGCAAGCCCGATAAGATTCCAGAGAAAAGTGTTGTTGAAAAAAAAGCCGATAAAAAGGATGCCCTCCATATTGTTGCCTTAGGTGATTCATTAACAAGGGGAACAGGTGATGAAACTGGAAAAGGCTATGTTGGTATCCTCATGGACGAAATGAAGAAAAAAACAAAGCAGGAAGTAATGCTGACGAATTTAGGAATTAGCGGACAGCGTTCCGATCAGCTAAAGCAGCAAATACAACAAACGGAAGTGATGCGCCAAATTCAGACAGCTGATATGGTTTTAATTACGATGGGCGGAAATGATTTGTTTAGAGGTGGACAAGGGTTATTAGAATTTAATCCTGATGACATACCTGGAATTGAGCAGAAATTCCTTGATAACATGAATTTTATTTTCAAGCAGATTCGGACAAGTAATCCAGAAGCAAATGTTTTTTTCATAGGCTTATATAACCCATTTATAGATTTAGAAGAGGGAAAAGAGATGTCAAAAATAGTTCGTCATTGGAATTATCAGAGTGCCGAGTTAAGCGCCTCTTTCCCAAAGATTGTCTTTGTCCCTACCTTTGATCTCTTTGAGTTAGAGGTTAATGATTATCTTTATAGTGACAAGTTTCATCCTAATACAAAGGGCTACCGATTAATAGCGGAACGAGTAGCTTCATTGCTTACCTGGTAAGGAGACCCTCAAATATGGAGAATATAACGTTATCTGTACATAATTTAAGAAAATTTATCGGGAAGAAGGAAATTATTAAAGGAATTAGTTTTGAATTAAAAGAAGGCGAGGTATTTGGATTCTTAGGTCCAAATGGTGCCGGTAAAACGACGACGATCAGGATGTTAGTAGGATTAATAAAACCAAGTTCAGGCAGCATTCAGATTGGCGGCTATAATATCGAGGATAACTTCGAGGAAGCAATGAAACATCTCGGCTGTATTGTGGAAAATCCTGAATTATACCCTTATTTGTCTGGTTATGATAATCTGCTGCATTTTGCGAATATGCTTAACGGAATTGGTGAAGAGCGGATTAATGAAGTGACGGAGCTTGTGGGTTTAAAAGACCGAATTTATGATAGAGTGAAGACCTATTCTCTTGGAATGAGACAAAGACTGGGGATTGCCCAAGCTTTATTAGGCAGACCAAAGGTACTAATTCTTGATGAACCCACGAATGGACTGGATCCTGCTGGAATCAGAGAAATGAGGGAGTTTATTCGGTTCCTTGCAGAAGAAGAGGGATTGAGTGTTCTTGTATCCAGCCATCTATTAAGTGAAATCCAGCAGCTATGCGACCGAGTAGCGATTATTTCTAGAGGTACCGTGATAAAAACGGACTCTGTCCATACTTTGTTATCAAACCGAGAACGAGTACTATGGCGTTTCCACCCCCAAGAGAAGGGGAATCAGGTGCTGAGTTCCCTCACCACCATTGAGGAAAAAGAAGACGGGTCCATTTCGACGGAATTTGATGAGATTAAAACAGCAGAATGGAATAAAAAGCTTGTGGAAGCAGGTGTATCGGTGACAGAAATGAATCGGAAAATGCCTGTATTGGAAGATTTGTTCCTCGAGTTAACCGGGGGTGATTCCATTGAGTAAACTAATTCAAAATGAAATGATGAAGCTCATTGCCAAAAAGCGTCTCGTTGTGATTGCGATTATTATTGGTATTCTTGTTGCCATGTTTACGTATGCCCAATATAAAGAGGTTGAAAGACAACGAGAAAAGCTGGGAACCGACGATTGGCGGACGATGATTCAACAGACCATAATTGACCAGCAAAACCGAATCAGCAGCTCTCGTATTTCGGATGAATGGAAAAAACAACTCCAAGTGGCCCTGCAGCAAAATCAATATTATTTAGATCATGACATTAACCCCTCTGAGCCTGGCGCACCGACATTTATGAGGATTTTTTTAGAGAATTCAATTGAGCTGTTTATCCCATTGATGGTAATGGTTATTGCCAGCGATCTTGTATCCTCTGAGCATAGCCAAGGCTCAATTAAGTTACTATTAACGCGGCCAGTTAAAAGGTGGAAGGTCCTGTTGAGTAAATATATAACACTGACATTTGCCATCTCGTTAATTGTAGCAATAGCAGGAATCCTCTCTTATGGGATATCAGGATTGGTATTTGGCTATAAAGGCTTTGGTGCACCAGTATTGACTGGTTTTAGTGTAAGTGATACAGGTTTAAATACCGCAGGTGTGAAGTTAATCGACCAGTGGCAATTTCTATTAATGGATTTTGGTCTGGTATGGTTTGTAGCGATTGTTGTTGGAACCCTTTCTTTCATGCTATCGGTCTTAATCCGCAGTACGGCTGCTGGAATGGGTGTTATGCTGGCTGCTCTCATTTCAGGTGCGATTCTTAGCAACATGGTTTCCTCATGGGAGTCAGCTAAGTATTTCTTTATGGTGAATCTAAAGTTAACAAACTATATGAATGGGAACCCGCCGCCTATTGAAGGCATGACATTGTCATTTTCGATGCTGGTACTCCTTGTTTGGTGGGCAATTGGATTATTTGTTTCATTCTTTGTTTTTATCAAAAAGGATGTGTATTAAGTTCGAATAATTAAGCTTTTCCTCAAATTAGAAAATGAAAAAACCACCTAACTGAAGGTGGTTTTGCTGCCTTAACATTGGGGGAATTAAGGCAAAAATTAAACAAAGGGATATTCTAATCAATGGTATGGAAGGGGAGGGATTCCTTTTCCATTGCAATTACCGGTTATTGGTTTGCTGTAATTTTTACAGGTTCTTTACTTACTCCAAAGTGCTGTTTAATAATAAGGGAAGGACCGCCAAGGTTAAATAAATAGCGAGCTTCAATTACCTGTTTCATAAAGGCACCAAATAATCCAGATAGTCTAAAGTTACCAACTTTTCCTACAGCAGCAAAGGTCCCAATTGATGCGACAGACCCTTTATGGTGATACTCAAAAGCTTTCAAGCTTCCTCCTCGAATGGAAGCGACAATATTTTTAGCACAAACATCAGCTTCTTGCAGGGCAACCTGTGCTGTTGGGGGGAGTGCATTTTTTTCATCCTTCATGAATAAGGAACAGTCACCGATACTAAAGATGTTTTTCTTATCCTTAACTCGGAGGAATGAATCTACTGGCAGTTTGCCTTTTACTATTGGCAGCCCGCAGTTCTGTACAATTTCATTTCCTTTCACACCGCATGACCATATTAATGTTCGAGTAGGTATTTCAACATTATTTTCAAGGACCACCTTTTCAGGTGTACATTCTAAAATCTTGGTTGACATATACATTTGGATATTAAACTTTTTAAGAACTTCGGTTGTATACTGGATGGATTCCTTAGGGAAAAATGGGATAACCGAAGGTGCAGCCTCAACCGCAACAATTTTTACATCTTCATAAGGAACATCATATTTTTTACACAGTTTAGGAAGTCCTTCTGCTAATTCTCCTAACATTTCTATTCCTGTAAATCCGCCGCCTGCTACAACAAAAGTTAGGCGTGATGGATCTTTGTCTTCTTTATAGAGAGATAATTGTCTGATGATTTGATTAAAAATGGCTTTTGTACTTCTAAAGCTTCGAATTGCAAAAGCATGTTCCTTGATCCCAGGGATTCCGAATGTTTCAATATCAAAACCTAAAGCGATTAAGAGATAATCAAACTCGACTGTTTCTCCACCCTCAAGGTGTACCATTTGTTTGGAAACATCAACACCTGTAACATTGCCTTTTTTAAAGTTTGTCTTTTGAGAGTTAATCAGCTCAGGAATCTCCATCGCAATTTGACGGTCGCTAGCCGTACCCGCACCGGTTTTATGGAGTTGGGTTGTAATATAGTGGTATTCATGTTTATTGATTAATGTAACGTCTGCTTCCCCAGACTTTAGTAACTTTTCTAGTTTCTTACTTGTAATGATTCCTCCGTAACCTGCTCCTAAGATTACAATTTTTGGTTTATTCATTTTAACCCTCTCCTATCACAATACTCACGTTTAATTTTGTGAAACATTTCACATTTAATTTTAAAAAATATAGAGCTAAAAGCTCAGTTAATTTGTGAAACATTTCACATATCCTCTATATTCATAGAATACGATATCACATCTTAAGAAACAAGTGGTATTTGCTATGAAAATTTGTCAAATTGGTAAATTTTTTTTCAGTTTACAGGGAATGATAAATTCGTGCCAATTTAAAACTGGTAAATATTTTTAACGAATATAGTAAGAAAGAAGGAGAATTGAAAATGAAAAGAAGAATGTTGATAATTGTGTTAGGACTAATTTTGGCCATGCCAGGCTTTGTATCAGCGAATGTACAAACGCCAGGTCAAAATGAAAAACCAGCACTTCCAGACTCCGGTGATAAAAATGGAGGGCAGGAAACAGAAGAATGTGATTGTGAAAACGAGGAGCATAATCACAAAAACTGGCAGGAAAAAATGGCTGAACGTGAACAAAAACTAATAGGATGGGTGGATCAATATACTCCTGATAAAAAGGAAGAATGGACAAAAGTATTAGCTGAGAAAAAAGAATTAAGAAACAAGTGGCTAAGTCCTGAAAATGCCGAGAAACGTGAAAAGTGGAAGCAAGAAAAAATGTCAAAGATCCAAGAGTTAAAGAAACAGTTAGATGAAGGAAAAATAACAAAAGAGGAATTTGTACAAAAAGCACATGGCGGCAAAGCGATGGGCCATTGGAAAACCTTCCATAATCTAAAAACTGCTGTTGAGGCGAAAAACGATAAAACTGCAGCTGAATTATTAAATCAACTTCTTGAACAGTCTAAACAGCATAATGAAAAAATCAAGAAAATGTTAGAAGAATAGAAATGTGGAGTTGAATCCTTTGGCAAGAAATCGATTATTATTGACAACAGCTGCGCTAGGGGCAGCCTATTTACTAAGAAATGATAAAGCACGGAAGAAAATAATCAACCAACTTCAGAACTTTGCGGATAAATCACGAAGATAGAAAATGCAAGCTGCGATTTGCAGCTTGCATTTATTATTTCTTTAATTCAATTTTATCCTTCTGTGCTTCTTTTAAATCATCCTTAAACTCTTCCTTAATGTCATTGGTAATTCCATCTGTAGCACGTTTGAACTCACGAAGTGATTTACCAAATGCACGGCCAATTTCAGGCAGTTTATTCGGTCCAAAGACAATTAAGGCGAGGACAAGAATTAAGATTAATCCGGGTACACCAATATTTGAAAACATAGCGAACCTCCTTATTTTAAATCACTAAATTAGATTGTACGTAGTGTAATAAAAGTTTTGCGGTATTTTCAATTGATGATTCGTGTGTCCGTTCAAAAGCATGGGAGGAATCAATTCCAGGCCCGATTAACCCGTGTACAATGTCGTGTCCAGCACGAATAGCTGCTGAGGCATCGGAGCCATAGAAGGGATAAATATCAAGTTTGTACTCAATATTGTTTTCTTCAGCAAGCCTGACTAAATTTTTACGAAGTCCGTAATGATAAGGTCCGCTGGCATCCTTTACACAAATCGAAACGGTATATTCATCAGTTGATTGTCCGTCACCCATTGCCCCCATATCCACGGCTAAATACTCGACTGTTTCAGGTGTAATATTGGAATTACCTCCATACCCGATTTCTTCATTGTTCGAGATTAAGAAATGGGTAGTATACGGCAGCACTATGTTTTCACTTTTCAGTTGCTTAATAAGTTGAAGTAAAATGGCTACACTTGCTTTGTCATCCAAATGACGTGATTTAATGAATCCGCTTGGTGTTACCTCTACCCGCGGATCAAAGGATACGAAATCACCCACTTCAATCCCAAGTGCACGAATATCATCTGCATTATGTACTCTTTCATCTAATCTGATTTCCATATTATCCTGGTTGCGCTCAAGCTTTCCAGCGTCTTTATATACATGGACAGAGGTTTGGTGCATCAAGATGGTACCCGTTATTTTTTTGCCGCTGCTCGTTTCGATTTGACAATATTCACCCTCAATCGAGTTAAATTTAAATCCTCCGATCAAGTCGATTTTAAGTCGGCCGTTTGATTTAATTTCCTTAACCATTGCCCCGAGTGTATCCACGTGTGCAGTAAGCATACGATGGCGACTGGCATCCTTACCTTCTATAGTGGCGATAAGGCCGCCTTTACGATTCCTTCTTGTTTCTACTTTCAAATCTGCCAGATATTTTTCAACATAGGAAATTACTTCATTTGTATTACCTGATGGACTTGGAATCGATACTAAATCCACCAATAATTTCATTGTTTCCTCTGTATTTTTGTTTGCCAAAGATAAATCCCCCTTCGAAATAAACACTCTCTTCTATTATAACATTTTATAGAAAAATCATCTGAAATCAAATTCCGGCAACTTTTTTAGTATTCATGCATATGGTAGAGGTGTGGCTTTTTCCATTTGATGGTTAAGGATCAATATAATTGGAAATAAAAGGAATAATTAAAATTATCGAACAATTATAGAGCTTATGGAGGAGAAAATGACCAGATTGGAACTTTATCACAAAAAAACAAAGCAATTTTCATGGAAGGGGACATTTTTTTTCATACTAAGTGTATTGATATTGACAACAGGCTTCTTCTTTTTTGGATATTATTATCAAAGTACAATAAAAATTGAATCACCTGAAGAGAACCTTGGCTCCCAAGTTGTCATCCGCCTTCCAGATGGAAAAGAGGTCTTTACCTATGAAAATTATATTATTGAAAAGGATGGAAAGACTTACTATAAAGGTGAACGAAATACCATCGATCTTACAGGTGGAACTGTAACGTATGAAGATTGGGAGTAACAAAAAAAGACTAAGCTGCTTAGTCTTTTTTTGATTATTTGAACCATCCTTTCTTTTTAAACCACAGAGTCATAACTAAAACTACTAAAAACATTATAAATAAAGTAGTGAAGTAACCATATTTCCAAGTTAATTCAGGCATGTAGTGAAAGTTCATCCCATATATCCCTGCTATAAAGGTAAGCGGCATGAAAAGGGTAGTAATCACGGTGAGGACTTTCATCACATGGTTTGTTTGATGTGAATTTAATGAAATATAACTATCTCGGATGTCAGATGCTAATTCTCTATTAGCTTCAACCATCTCAGTTAGTTTTAATAGATGATCATGAATGTCAGAGAAATATTCAATCTTTAACTGCATTTTTGTCATCCGTTGCGAATTAATGATTCGATATACCAAATCTCTCATTGGAGTTACGGTATGTCTTAAGGCAAGAAGTTGGTGTCTAGTATCGTAAAGGTCCTCTAGTAATGCCTCCATAGTTCTCCCCTTAGAATTCTCATCTAATTCATTTAAGGTATCTTCCACTTGGTAGACAAGGGGAAAATAATTATCTACCATTTTGTCAAGAACATGGTATAACACTTGGGAAGGATTCCATTTCTTAACTTTTGAAGAAAGTGAAAATCTGCTCCAAACCTCATCAATTTCAGGAGATGGCTGGTGGTGAAAGGTAACAATAAACTTCTCAGCAAGGAAAAAATCAATCTCTTCTTTTGTAATAGTCAGTGGATTTAAGGCTTGTGTAACAAAAAATGTATAATCCTCATAGTAGTCGAGTTTTGGGCGCTGCAATGTGAAGATACAATCCTCAATCGCCAGCGGGTGAAAATCCAGAGGTGTATTTAAAACATCAATTTCCTCTTGAGATGGCTGGTGAAAATCAATCCAGTACCATAAATAATTTCCATTGACTAACTCCGAAGGTTCCAAATCATGGATCAAATGATAATTTTGGTTTACAGCAATCGTTTTAATCATATTAACACCTTATTCGTTCTAAAGAATTTGAAAGATGATCTACATACTATAATGATAACGATAAAATGGATATTTTCAAAATAGCAATAAGGGGATTTCACTTAACGGAATAAAATACCATAAATCAAGGAAAGGTAAAGGGAAAGACATTGATTAAAGGGGAAGGATATGTCATTTAATCAGGTTCGAACCATTCAGGATTCCATAAAATCAAAGATCCAAAAGTCTGAAGATATTGTTCTGAAGGAACTCAAAACAAAGGAAAAGTATCTCGAGACTTTTTATTTCAAAACACTTAGCGACGAGACACAATTACAAAATTTCTTAATCAAGCCATTCTTTGAAATCAGTACATCAGATCTTTTCTTATCTTATTTACAATCACACCCAAAAATACAACCCTTTGAGAG
This sequence comes from Neobacillus niacini, assembly GCF_046591715.1. GTDB lineage: Bacteria > Bacillota > Bacilli > Bacillales > Cytobacillaceae > Neobacillus > Neobacillus niacini_L. The sequence goes on from NZ_JAWVNQ010000001.1 coordinate 953,737, forward strand.
CGAACAGCAAACCCTGGACGAATTAGTCGGGGGAGCGGTGATTCTCTTTTATTTTGATACTATTTTTATTTTGGATATTAGAATAGACCGCAATAATTCGGTTTTGGATACCACAGTAGAAACCACCATTCAGGGGCCGCAATCTGGGTTTAGTGAAAGTCTTGGTACCAATCTTGGACTGATCCGCCACCGTTATCCTGAGCCTGCCCTTCAGGTGGAGTCCACAAAAATCGGCAGTGTATCCAAAACACAGGTAATGATTATTTATGATAAAAAAAAGATAGATCCAGCAGTACTTGTTAATGTGAAAAAGTTCCTATCAACAATAGATATTGAAATATTTCAATCAGGAGAGCAATTGTTAGATTTCACAAAAAAATCGAAGCGAACGCTGTTTCCGACCATAATGGTTACGGAAAGGCCAGACCGTGTAGCTGTTAACCTCACCACTGGAAAAATAGTATTACTCGTAGCAGGTTCACCATTCGCTGTTATTATGCCTACAGTCATGAAAGATTTAATGTCTTCGATGGCAGACATCTATCAAACTTATTGGATAGGAAAATTTTTACTTACACTTCGGTATATTGGGTTATTTACGAGTATAATGCTTCCAGCTGTATACGTGGCATTAACAAGCTATAATCCGGAAGTCTTTAGAGTTCAATTGGCTCTATCTGTTGCAGGGAGCCGTCATGCGGTTCCATATCCCTCGTTTATTGAAGTATTCCTAATGTTGATTATGATGGAGCTTTTGATGGAAGCAAGTATCCGCCTGCCGAAAGCCATTGGTCCTACAGCGACAACAGTAGGGGGTTTAATTTTGGGACAGGCAGCAACGGATGCGGGATTAGTAAGTAATATTATGATTATTATTGTTTCATTGGGGGCAATATCTAATTTCGTGATTCCAATCAGTATTTTTAGTTTTGCAGTTAGAATTTCAAAGTATTTACTATTAATATTATCGATATTCTATGGGCTTGTAGGCGTAATATTAGGTTTTTTCCTTTTGATCGCCTATATGGTAAGTCTTGATAGTTTTGGTAAACCTTTTTTTTCCTTAATAGAAAACAAATCAGCCAATTAGGTCCTTTTTGTTTAGGGTGGTCGGTATGAATCGCTATTTCTTATATTTAGTATTTTTGAATATGCTGTCAAATGTTATCATCTTCGTTCCCAAATTTCTTATTCAATACCGATACGATGGGGCACTATTGAGTATAGTTATTGCCATAATTAGCGGGATGATTTTGATGTACTTGGATAGTATTGTTTTTGCAAGATTCCCTGGTGAAGGTCTCCCTGAAATAATCGAGAATAGAATGAGAATGCCATTTAAGTTTATTTTACTGGGTGGTTTTTCAATATTTTGGTTTACTGCAGGACTAATCACCCTGCTGGGATATATAGACATTCTTCATCGTTTTATTAACCCTGATCTGCCGAAGATTTTCTTAATGGTCGTTTTTCTTGCGGCTATTTGTTTTGTGATTCAGCTGCCAACCCAAAAAGTTGTGTACCTCCTTGAGATTGTCCTAATTTTAAATGGTCCATTGATCATTTTTATCTTTTTCAAAGCGATTACGAGTGATTATTTAAACTGGGATTCTATTTTTGAAGTAGGTACTCATCTTTTTACTCTGCCGAAACTAACACCTATCGTTGTTGCTAGTTATGTTTTTTCTGGCTATACCAATATCATTATTTTTAATCGGTTGTTTAAAAAGAAAATAAAAAGTATCAATTTTGCCGTAATCTTGGTTGTTTCTATTTTGAATTTGGTTACATCGTTCTTAATTCCAATTGGTTTTCATGGTGCAGACGGGGCACAGGAATACATGTACCCGTGGATTATGACGGCAGATTCAATCCGCCTCGTTTATAGTCCAATTGAACGGGCACTATTTATTTTTCTCATGTTATATATCAGCATTACCTTATTGAGTGTTACTGTCCATTGGCACGTGGCTTTTGAGTTGATAAAAGGCTGCTATATAAAAAATACCAGTAAACAGAAAAATTGGCTGGTATTAGCTTATTTTATTGGCTTTTCAATCTTGGCTGTTCTTCGCTTTGATTTAATGAACCCAGAACTTATTATTAAGTTTTGGTTAACTGCCAGGTACTTTTTTGAAATTATCGTTGTTTTCAGTTTTTTCTTTTTCCTTAGGAGGCGGAACCCTTGAAGCTCTTTGGAAAACGTTATTGTGTCGTTGTGCTAATCATCATCTTGTCTTCATTGGCAGCGGGCTGCGGCTTTAAGGATATTGATAAACGGCTCTTCGTTGTTAGTATAGGCATTGATCCAGCAAATGATAGTTCAAAAAAATATCTTGTCAGCCTAAAGTTTGCTATTCCAATTATAGAGGAAAAATCCAATGAATCTATGATTGTCTCAGAGGAAGCTGACACGATTTCCGAAGCAGTAAGAATGATTAAAACGAGAGTAGATAAAGAGATTGATTTCAGTCATGCAAAAGTAATTGTTTATAATCAAAAGGTTTTACAACAGGAGATTGAACCGAATCTTTATTATTGGTTCATTCGAAGGCGGGACATTCAGGAGGTTTCGTGGGTAGCCATAGGGGAGCCGTCCGCTTTAGATGTTCTGAAATTAAAGCCTAAATCTGAACGGCTTCCATCGAATTCACTATTCCTTGCCCTTGGAAGAGATGGCCCAGAAACAGCATATATTATCCCGGAATTTCTTTTCGATTTTAAAAGGAGATTTAATGAAAAGGGAATCGATCCATTCTTACCTATTATTGAAGTAAAGGAAAATTCATTTACGATAAATACGGTCGGACTGTTAACTAAGAAACAACTGAAGCTTCAATTAAAACCAAAGGAAACCATGATATTAAATTTTTTACTTAATAATGAATCTAAAAGTGCATTGGTAATCGATAAAAAAGATAAAAGGTTTGTCATTGATACGAAGAGGGTAAAATCTAAATATAAAATTTTTGCAGATAACCAAAAGCAACCGTATATTAAATTTGATATAACAATCAATGGAAGGATAGAAGAAGCGGATTTTCCAGTAAATAATATGGATATCCCCGAGTATGAAAAATCAGCTAAAAAACTAACAGAGGAAAACATCTATCAATTCTTAGTTAAAATGCAAAAAGGGAATGTTGACCCGGTTGGGTTTGGGCTGCATTATCGCGCCAGACATTTTGAAAAAAATGATTGGGAAACTTGGCAAAAGTTATATCCTGCTATTAAGTTTAAGGTAAATGTGGATATACAAATTGAAGATACAGGATTAGTAGAATAAAAAAGGCATTCCGGTTGGAATGCCTGCAGGTTCTTATACAGTCTGTTCAGATTTTTTCCTCATGGCTTGTGGGATATATACGCAGAAAGGTTCGCTTTCCATATAGTCGCCTGTTACAGCATAGGTTCTGGAACGAGATCCGCCGCAAATTTTGTTATATTCACATATTCCGCATTTGCCCTTATAGTTGTCAGGCTGTCTTAAGTCTTTAAATACTTTTGCTTCTCGGTATATTTCAGCTAATGGTGTTTCCCGGATATTTCCGCCAACGATTGGCAGCAAGCCGCTTGGCATTACATCACCAATATGGTTAACAAAGACAAAGCCATTTCCATCATTTACACCCTTCGGTGCACGGTTTAACCCATCATGCATCGAAGCAAAATCAGTTGTTATCGAATCTTCATAGCGGATTTCGCCTTTTTCTATGACATGGTCCCGTGCTTTCTCCTGTAATACGACGCGCCGGTAATGTTGTGCAGCAGTTGTTTTAATATCGTAGGGAGCTGTTTTACTTAGCTGATACAACCAGCGGAAAACCTTTTCATGCTCTGCTGGAGTAATACATGCATCCATTTGCCCACGTCCCGTTGGAACCAGCAGGAAGATGTACCACATGACAGCGCCAAGCTCTTCTACAAGCTTAGACATTTCTTCAAGATGGTCATAATTATAACGAGAAATAACGGTATTAATTTGCAGAGGCATTTTTAGTTCATTTAAGTATTTTATTTTTTCAAGTGTAAGGTCGTAGGAACCAGGTACTCCTCGGAATTTATCATGAATTTCTGCCGTTGGTGCATCAAGGCTGAAGCCCCAGCGGGAAAGGCCGACCTCCTTTGCACGTTCCATTCTTTCCTTCGTTACATTTGGGGTAGCGCTGGGTGTCATGGATACACGCATGCCTTTCTTAACTGCATAATCTGCAAGTTCAAAAAGGTCTTCTCTCATCATACAATCTCCGCCTGAGAATACGAGCATTGGATTGTCCATTTCATAAATTTGATCAATTAAATTAATTCCTTCTTCATGGGTTAATTCACGTGGATCGGGAGTCAACTGGGCATCAGCTCGACAGTGGACACACTTTAACTCGCAGGCACGTGTTACTTCCCAGATTACAATAAAAGGGTTTACATCATAATTAATGCTTTTCTTAACTCCGTGTGGATGTCCTTTACCTATTGCTTGCATTGTCATCACCAAGATTCATAAAATTTTTAGGAACAATTATAATCATTAAAAATGTTTCTATAGGTTTATTATAGTTTTCCCTGTTCGTCGTGCATGAACGGATTGTTACAATATTTCATAAGGTTTGTTACAATATTTCTACATTCCTATTACAAGAAAATACCAAACTAGTAATATCTGATTCTGATTTTGAAAGGAAATAGAAAAGAAATCCTTATTATATTAGGGTTAGAAGCATTTCAGGGGTTTGTTACCAGCGGGCTTTCATTGCCGGAATAGGGGAATATTTCCTGCATACCCATATGTTTGGGATATATATAAGTAGTCTCCCTCCTTTATGATGTATGTACTACGACGAAAGAAGGAGAGCTACTATGAAAAAACATTTACTGTCAGTCGCGGCAGCTGCCGGAATATTGTTTACCTCATTTGGAGGATCTGTAAGTGCACATGAAAATGTCTATACTGTAAAATCAGGGGATACACTTTGGAGAATCTCACAAAACAATAATATATCAGTTGCAAATATAAAAGCTTGGAATAATCTTTCTAGTGACAGCATCTATGTGAATCAAAAACTATCATTATTAGCGCCTCACTCACATGAAACTCAGGAAGGCACTACTTACACCGTTCAAAAAGGGGATACTCTATGGGGGATATCATCCCGTTATAAGCTAACGGTAGCACAGCTTAAATCACTTAATAACATGACCAATGATACTATTTATGCAGGACAAGTACTTAAAGTTTCAAGTGGTGCTGCAGCAACACCAGCACCAATTTCTACTGTTTCAAAAGCGCAAATGGTGATAACAGAAGCAAAGAAATATATCGGCACTCCTTATCAATGGGGAGGAAATTCTCCAGCTGGTTTTGATTGCAGCGGCTTCTCAAAGTACGTTTTTGAAAAAGTAGGAATCTCTCTTCCTAGAACAGCAGCAACTCAGTTTTCCAGTCTTAAAGCAGTTACTAATCCAAGTCCGGGAGACCTAGTTTTCTTTACGACTTATGCACCTGGCCCGTCCCACTTAGGAATATATATCGGGGATAATAAATTTATCCATGCTGGGACATCAACAGGTGTTACCATTACCGATATGAGTAATCCGTATTGGAAACCAAGATATCTTGGTGCTAGAACAGCATTTTAATAGAACAAACAAAGACCTTTATCCATGCCGATAAAGGTCTTTGTTTGTTCAAAAAATCTGAATATTTATGGTTTATGTAAGGAGCATTTACCTTTATACTTATATTAGATGAGTAAAATAGATTAGGAGATACAGATGTTTAAAAGAATCCTAAGCATGACGCTTTTATTGATTGTCATTTCAATTGGCTTTTTACAAAAAGATGAGTTACTAACTTTAATCAAGGAAGGCGGAATCCTTTCTATTTTCATCAGCATGCTGTTTGTCGCTATATGTGTCTTTTTTCCTGTTATTCCTTTTCCTGTCCTAGCGGGTGTTATCGGAGGTGTATTTGGCACGACTCAAGGAGTAATCATCTCCTTAAGTGGAGCGATGGCTGGAACAATGGGTTTCTTCATCTTAAGCAGATACGGTTTCCGGGATTATGCACAATCTAAGTTAATGAGTTATCCGAAAGTCCAGGAATACGAACAATTTCTTAATCAAAATTCGTTTGCTGCCATTTTAACCTGTCGTTTGATTCCTATTATTCCAGCGCCTGTTGTCAACATCATTTGTGGTTTAAGCAAGGTGAATTGGTTAACGTTTTTTACTTCCTCCACGATTGGAAAAATCCCGAACATCTTAATTCTATCCTATGCTGGTGCTTCTTTTAGTAGTAATAAGTTATTTTCTATTGGTTTATATGGCGCCTATATTCTTATTTTAGTTCTCATTAATTTTGTGATCATGTATCGTAAAATGGCAAAAGAATCTGTGGACTAGACAATGTATTTTACTGGAAGGTCTTTTTCTTCGATCGAAATAACTTCATTAAAGAAGCTTTTTAAAATGAACCATCGTGCGGGATACGTATTAATAAAATCTTCCATAATGAACGGAGAGTATTGGATCAAACAATCAAGATAATTTCTATTCTTTTTTAAATCATGTAATAGTGCATGTGGAATGGTGTAGTAGTCATAAATTTGGTAAGGATTTAACTTTACCACTTCGATTTTATGCTGCTTAATGTAAGTTAAGATGGATTGCTCTTGAAGTTTAAAGCTTTCTTCCTGGGTGAGCCCGTTTAAACTAATCCTATCATTAATAAAATAAATTCCCTTCATACCATTGACACCTCTCTTGTACTATTGTTTGGTATTGTTATTGACAGGGAAGGAAGGAAGTATACTTCAGTAAAAGCAAGATAGTAGTTTATTCCTAATTTTTGGAAGGTGATGGAACATGGCTAGTTGGGAAAAGGATGGTTTTACGATTAGTACAGAAAGGCAATATCTTGATATCAAAGTCATACACCATTTTTTGAGTGCTGATTCTTACTGGGCTAGAGGGATTACGATGGAAAAGGTAATGAAATCCATTGAGAAATCCTCGATTTGTTTTGGAATGTACGAGGGCGATCCGTCAAAAGAGGATAGAAAGCAAATTGGTTTTGTCCGCGCTGTTACAGACTTCGTAAGATTTGCTTGGATTATGGATGTATTTGTTCTGCCTGAATATAGAGGCAGGGGCTTATCGAAATGGATGATGGAAACAATGGTTACCCAATCAGAATTAAGAGATGTTCGGAAAATGATGTTATGTACCTATGACGCACACGGACTTTATGAACAATATGGTTTCCAGACACTCGAAGACCCAGAGATTTTTATGCAGAGAAAAATAGAATAATTAGTAAACAGGCTGTCTGCTTAAATGTAGACAGCCCGTATTATCATGTGTAGGAGAGTATAAATGATAAGTGCTGCAATTCATGGATTACTATTAGCCTTTGGGCTGATTTTACCTTTAGGGGTGCAAAATGTATTTGTATTTAATCAGGGGGCCTTACAGCCAAAATGGAAATCCGCATTACCAGTAGTGTTAACCGCTGCACTTTGTGATACCCTTTTAATTTCATTGGCTGTTTTAGGAATTTCTGCTGTTGTGTTAGAAATCAGTTTTTTAAAACTAGCATTGAGTGTGATTGGGATTGCTTTTTTATTATATATGGGTTTAGTTACTTGGAAAAGTAAATCTAGTAATGAGGGAAATAGTGATTCAGTTTTTTCAAGCTGGAAACAAATTACCTTTGCCGCGTCTGTTTCATTATTAAACCCACATGCCATCATGGATACGATCGGTGTAATCGGAACAAGTTCATTAACGTACACAGGAATGGAAAAGACAGTCTTTACTCTTGTATGTATTTTTGTGTCTTGGATATGGTTTTTTGGATTATCCATCGTTGGCAGAATGGCAGGAAAACTTGATCAAAGCGGCAAGTTCATTCTCACATTAAACAAAATATCAGCTGTCATTATGTGGGGAACGGCGGTGTACCTTGTGTTTTCAATATAAAAAATTTACCCGGCATACAGCCGGGTATGGGAAAAAATCTATAAAATAAAAGGGGGGAGGAAATGGTTCTGTACTGAACCTGTAATAATCTTATCGGAAAAATATGAACAAACTATGAATGAATAATTAATAGATTGGTAAATCTGTGGAGGAGAGTAAAATGAAAGATTTCCATTTTTGTGCTAGCTGCAGACACTTTAAAGCTGAAAGAAAAACGGATAAAATGGTATACTATTGCAGTCGATTAGGATATGAGACTAAAACTCATTATAAATTTAATTGTTGGAATCCAAAAGACAGCATTATTCCTCTTATGGATAAATGGACGAAGAGATAAAAAGGAGCTTTTTAGAAATGGCAGACACACATGTTTTTTCAAGGAATGAAGAGGCAGCCAATGCGATTACCCACGGAATTGGTGCGATTCTTAGTATAGCCGCTTTGGTCATTTTGATTGTATTTTCCACCTTGTACGGAAATGCATGGCATATTGTCAGCTTTACGATTTACGGTGCCTCCATGTTCATATTGTACATGTCATCCACATTGGTACATAGTTTTCCAGAAGGTAAAACAAAAGACCTCTTTGAAATCTTTGATCATTCCTCTATTTACTTTTTTATTGCAGGAACCTATACACCATTTCTTCTCGTTGTCATTAGAGGAACACTTGGCTGGTCATTATTCGGAGTTGTCTGGGGACTGGCGATTGCAGGAACGATTTTTAAATGTTTCTTTACAAAAAAATATTTATTTACTTCGACCATTCTTTATGTGGTGATGGGGTGGCTGATGGTTTTTGCATGGAAGCCATTAACAGCTGCGCTTCCTGCTGAAGGGCTTGCCTATTTAATGATTGGGGGCCTCCTCTACACATTCGGGGCAATTTTTTATGTATGGCGGGGATTCCGCTACCACCACGCAATTTGGCATCTATTTGTTATTGCAGGGACACTGCTTCACTTTTTCTGCGTATTGTTCTATGTGTTACCAATAAAATAATAAAATTAAAAAGGCATCTGGGTGAAATATCCCAGACGCCTATTTTAATTAATTTTTCCTCATGGCAAAATAGGTATCCATGACTCTTCGCCCGATAAGGAAGTTTGCTCCATTATCGGTGGTTCCCTGGTAAGCCCAAGGAACAATCACAGCCATTGCCACTTCGGGGCTTGTGCTTGGTGCATAAGTAACCAAGCTTAAATTCATAACTGGAGGCGGCTCCTTACCGAATCTAGCTCTTTCCGGACCATCATAAAAGGCCTCAGCTGTTCCAGTTTTCCCTGCTGGGGAGTAGGATACGCCGGTAAAACGTTTAAACGCTGTTCCCCCTGGCTCCTGGAATACTTTCTTGAAACCTAAATGGACCCGTTCCATCCATCCAGGTTCAGCATCAATCGTATTTAGTACAGTCGGTTTAACTTCTTGAAATACAGGACCAATTTCCTCTGTACCATTATCGACAGGCTCACGTATTTCTTTTACAATATGCGGTTTCATTCTTTTTCCGCCATTGGCGATCGTTGAAATATATTGTGCTAACTGCATAGGGGAATACGTATCGTATTGTCCTATTACTAAGTCCATTATATGACCCGGGAGGCGGCTTGGCCCCTTTAGTCCACTAGATTCATTTGGCAGATCAATACCTGTTCTAGAACCAAGCCCAAAGCTTGCAAAAGAATTCCGGATGATCTCAACCGTATTAGGGGCAAGACTTAATGGCTGCTCATATTGATAATTTCCTTTACCGATTCTAATAGCGGTATGGAACATGTAAACATTTGAAGATAATTTTAAAGCATCGACATCATTCAGCGTTCCCAGATAGGAATACGACTTTTTTAATGGAGTGTCCTTGATTTTAATTCCTGCATCATTAATCCGAGTACCGGGTTTAATAACACCTGTTTTAAAACCTGTTAATACCGTGGCACCCTTCACAGCAGAACCTACATTGTAGGTCGTGGTGATAGTACCTAATGCATCGTCCTGCATTTCTAATTGACCGGTCTCTGGATTTTTAACAATTCTTTTTCCTGCCATGGTTAACACAGCACCATTATTAGGGTTCATTAACACAACATATGCGCGATCCAAAAGGGAAGTATTCGGTGTTTTTTTCAATCCCCAAAGCTCTTCTTCAATGATTTTCTCTACCGCTTTCTGTAAGTCCATATCAACGGTAAGGACGAGGTCTTTGCCTCTTTTTCCATCTGAAACGACTTCGGTTTCAATGACATTACCTTGTTTATCTGTTATCGTTTTAACCTTTGATTTATGTCCATGGAGTACATCTTCGTATTGAAGCTCGAGCTGGCTTTTTCCTACTCTATCATTTCGGTTATAGCCTAAAGATAAAAAATGATCCAGCCGTTCTGCAGGCAGACCTTCCTCTGTTTTCGTTACATTCCCTAGAATTGATTTTAAAGTTTGATCAAAGGCATAAGACCTATCCCAGTCTGTTGCGGTGTCGACTCCTGGGAGTGATTGTAGATTCTCACTGACAATCGCAAATTCCTCAGGCGTGACATCTTCATTTTTCACTATTTGCGGAGTGAATTTATAACCGCTCGAAAATTCAAGATATATCGACCACACTTCTAGTTCTTCTGGCGTTAGTTGACTTATTTCTTCCTCGGTAATTCGTTCAATCTTTAATTTATATAAATCATTATCTTTTAATTTTTTTGCTTTAAATAATTCTAATTCTTTCTTGGTGATTTTTGCATCTGATTTCTCAGGGTTTTTGAGGATCCAAAGGTCCTTTTTTTCCCGCTCTGTCATCTTATCGTAATTTTTAACGATTAATTTAGCCAACTTTTCTGCCGTGTCCAGCATTTCTTTTTGGCTGGCTCCCATATTGGTGTATGTAATCGCGCGTTTTGGAACGTTGTCAACAATGACTCGGTAATTACTATCAAACATCTTCCCGCGGGGTACAGGGTTATTGATTGTAATATCTTCTTTTCTTTCCAACTCACGTTTGAAGTTTTCCCCGTACACGATTTGAACAAATCCTAAGCGCAAAATTAGGATGGAAAATAACAAAAATACACTGAAAAATAGCAGATTAAGGCGGATCGGAAAATGAGATTTCTTCTTTTTCTTTTTCTCCAAACTTTTTCACATCCTTGTTACTTTTTCGTTAGTATGTCCTCTTGGAAGAATTGGTAATTATTTATTATTTTACGTTTAGATTTGCAGAATTGTAAAGGATTTCCTCTTAGATTGTAACCTTTGCGTAAATTTTTCGTTCTTTATAGATGATAAGATTACTTTGAGGATTTCAAATTTTAGCTATATTCAAATTCATCAATTATAATGATATGGCAATCCTCAAAATATAGAATTTAAGGAGGTCTACATATGGAAAAAGTGGTGGATCAAACCCTGCATGCTGCTTTGGAGAAATTTAATGTTTTAGATGAGAAAATCACACATTTTTCAAGTATTATTGGTCTTACTGATTGGGATTCAAAAGTAATGGCACCAAAGAAGGGGAGAAATGTGTTTGCCAAAGCAACAGGAACATTAAGGACGGAAGTTTTTAAGCTCCAGGTTTCAAAGGAAATGGGAGACCTGCTGGCTATTTTAACTTCGTCTGCAAACTCTGAAGTTCTCGATTCAGTTACAAAAGCAAGGGTAAGAGAGTACAATGATTTTTATCAAAAATCAAAGAGTATCCCTGCTGACCTTTATCAGGAATATTCAATTTTAACAGCTCAGGCAAATGATGCTTGGGAAGAGGCTAGAGCGAAAAATGAGTTTGCTATTTTCCTTCCTTACTTAGAAAAAATCGTAGATTACAAGAGAAAGTTTGCTGAGATTTACGGTTATGAAAATCACCCATATGATGCTTTATTAGATGAATTTGAACCTGGTTTAACAGTAGATAAATTAGATCCTTTATTTGCAAAACTAAGAGAATCAAGTGTAAATTTATTAGAGCGAATCAAAAATTCAGGCAGCACGACACCAGACCAAGTATTCGAACAGTCATTTGATATCGAAAAACAAAAAGAATTTAATCGGTTTATTTTGCCTGTTATTGGTTTTGATCTGGAAGCAGGCCGTCTTGATGAAACCGTTCATCCATTTGCACAAACTGTCACCATTGGTGATGTTCGTTTAACCACTCGCTATTTAGAGAAAAACGTTCGTTCTGCACTTTTTGGTACGATTCATGAAGCTGGACACGGTATTTATGAGCAGCATGTGAATCCAGCGTATGAAGAAACTGTTTTGCAAAGTGGTGCCTCATTTGGAATCCATGAATCACAATCAAGATTTTTAGAAAATATGGTGGGGCGCAGTAAAGAATTTTGGAACTACTTTTACCCTTATTTGGTCAAATATTTTCCAACACAGCTGCAAAGTGTTTCACTAAATGATTTCTACAGAGCAGTTAATAGTGTTAAACCATCATTCATACGTGTAGAAGCTGACGAATTGACCTACAATCTTCATATTATGCTACGTTATGAAATTGAAAAAGCGTTAATTGGCGGAGAAATTGAAGCAAAGGATCTGCCTGCAGTGTGGAACAAAAAAATGGAAGACTACCTTGGAATTACTCCATCAACTGACAGTGAGGGAGTACTTCAAGATGTGCACTGGTCATTTGGCGGATTTGGTTATTTCCCATCCTATTCATTAGGAAATCTTTATGCAGCTCAAATTCTACGAACGATTCAGAAGGAAATTCCAGATTTCTATTCCCACATTGAAAACGGCCGTTTCGACGTTATTCAAGAGTGGCTTCGTGATAGAATCCATCAATATGGAAAACTTTATACGCCGAATGATTTAATACTTAAAGTGACTGGTGAACAGTTAAACGCTAATTACCTTGTGGAGTACCTTGAGAAGAAGTACTCTGAGGTTTATGGTTTATAGGAAAAATTCGGTATTGACGATTTAGTCGATATATCATATAGTATTAGTAATAAAATATTTCCTTCTTAAAGGGGAGTAGCTAAGACAATAAAGTCGTCATTCCGAGAAGAAACCTTTCTCCGGCTTTATTGGCAACGTGACGTTGTTAGCAAGACCTTTACTGCATGGTGTGGTAAAGGTCTTTTTGTTTGTTTTTTTGGCCTTTACCATACAATGGTAAAGGCCTTTTTTATGCAGCAAAGGGATATTTTAGAAAATACACACTTATTAGGAGGACTTAATTATGGACTTTTCTCTTTTGCTGGAATATGGATGGGTATTGTTGGTGTTAGTGGCACTAGAAGGACTCTTAGCAGCAGACAATGCTTTAGTGCTTGCCATCATGGTAAAGCACTTGCCGGAAGAAGATCGTAAGAAAGCTTTATTTTATGGCTTAGCAGGAGCGTTTGTCTTTCGATTTGCTTCATTGTTTATTATTTCTTTCCTTGTTGATGTATGGCAGGTTCAAGCCATTGGAGCGCTTTATCTATTGTTTATGGCAGTTAATCATATTGTCCGAAAACTGGCTGTCAAAGGGAAAACAGAAAGTAACCAAAATGAGAAGACAGTTAAAAAAAGTGGTTTTTGGTCAACGGTTTTTAAAGTGGAGTTAGCTGATATTGCTTTTGCTGTGGATTCTATCTTAGCTGCTGTGGCACTTGCAGTTGTCCTTCCAGACACACCGCTTCCTAATATCGGCGGTTTGGATGGAGGTAAATTCTTAGTTATTTTTGCTGGTGGAATTATCGGTCTTGTAATTATGCGTTTTGCCGCAAATCAATTTGTTAAGCTATTAGAGAGAAGACCAGGTCTTGAAATAGCTGCATTTGGTATCGTTGGCTGGGTTGGAGTTAAGCTTGCCGTTTACACACTTTCACATCCGTCTCTTGCTGTTTTGAGTGAAGAATTTGCCCACTCTACAGAATGGAAATTAACATTCTATGCCGTGTTAGTAGGAATTGCAGCAGCTGGATGGTTCTTCTCTAAGGACGAAGCTGCCGAAAAAACGGAAAAAGCAAAAATTGAAACAAATGCCTCATAATTTACTTATAAAAAAGGAAAACTGAAAAAGAATAAGATTGGAAAAAAGCTGCATTCAAATCGATTGCAGCCTTTTTTTCAGTAAAAAAGGCTGAATATGGGTATGAATAATGTATACATATATTTTATGGAGGTGTAAGCCTTACACAATGTAAGGTGAGCCATTGACAATAATAAATCTTCTTTTAATCGCCCTGCTAATTGCATTAACTGGATATTTCGTTGCAACAGAATTTGCAATCGTAAAGGTGCGGGGATCGCGAATTGAACAATTAATTGCAGAAGGCCGAAAAGGGGCTGAAGCAGCTAAACATGTTACAACTCACCTCGATGAATATTTATCTGCCTGTCAGCTTGGAATAACGGTTACAGCTTTAGGTCTTGGATGGCTGGGGGAACCTACGGTTGAAAGCCTATTGTTTCCACTATTTAAACGAATGGAGTTAAACGAGGCAATTTCCCATTTTTTATCGTTTGGTTTGGCATTTGCTTCAGTTACGTTCTTACATGTTGTTATTGGGGAGCTGGCTCCAAAAACTGTTGCAATTCAAAAAGCAGAGGAAATCACACTTGCTACCTCCAAACCTTTGATTTGGTTTTATAAAATTATGTACCCGTTTATTTGGATACTAAATCATTCTGCACGGGTGATAGTAGGATGGTTTGGATTTAAGGCTGTTTCAGAGAATGAATTAGGATTATCAGAGGAAGAACTGCGAATTTTACTGTCAGAAAGCTATGAAAGCGGCGAAATCAACAAAAGTGAACTGGAATATGTAAACAATATTTTTGAATTTGATGAAAGAATTGCTAAAGAAATCATGGTACCCAGGACTGAAATGGTTACCTTGAATATGAATGACAGTATTGAAACGGTCAGGGATGTTATTAAGAAAGAAAAATATACACGATACCCTGTTGTAGTTGACGGCGATAAGGATAATATCTTAGGACTAATAAACATTAAAGAAATTTTAACGGAAGAAATTAAAAGGGAAGAAATCCTGAAAGATACGACATTGCAATCAATGTTAAAACCAGTGATACGTGTAATTGAATCGATTCCCATTCATGATTTGCTGGTGAAAATGCAAAAGGAGCGTTCCCACATGGCAATTCTCCTAGATGAATATGGCGGGACATCTGGATTGGTAACCGTTGAGGATATCTTAGAGGAAATTGTTGGTGAAATCCGTGATGAATACGATACCGATGAAGTGGCAGAAATTCGAAAAATCAACCCAGATCACTATTTATTTAATGCTAAAGTATTAGTAAGTGAAGTAAATGATATATTAGGCACCACTTTATCAGATGAGGAAGTAGATACGATTGGCGGCTGGTTCTTGACTCGTAACTTTGACGCTAAAAAGGGTGACCAAATCGAGGATGAAGGAATCATATTTACAGTAAAAGAAATTCAAGGACATCATATTCTATTAATTGAAGCGAAAAAAGTTTTTACCGCAGAGGAAAAAACATAAACAAGCAATTCTGCCACTTTGGGGAATTGCTTGTTTTAATTAAGTCAAGAAAAGTGAATTAAAATATGAAAAAAAGTTTGACAATTTTGTGAACACGGTGAATAATTAATATAAAGAAAGGGGATACGTTGTTATGAGAAGTAGAGAGAAATTCCTTAATGCTGTGGCGTACGTCGGCCTAACGGTTCTATCAATTGGGATATTGGCTTTTACTGCCGGGATATTTGTAAACGGTTACAATGTTTTGGTTCCAATTGGAATAGGGACATCAGTCGGTGCCGTATTTATTTTTCTAATCGGTGTGTTTTTGGTCGTAACAGATGAGATGTTAGAGAAATCATATATAGGAACAAAAGTAGTTCCAATTAAATCAAAAAAAGGAGCACCTATTCAATAGGTACTCCTTTTTCTATTACATATCCCAAATCATTGCCAGTAATGTCCCAAAAACAGTTACAAGTGCAATGATCAAACCGTAAAATACATTTGTGTAAATGGCACCTTTATCCTTGGTTTCTCCGGAATGCATAAAGACCACTAACTGGAGCCCCGCTTGGATGAAAGCTGTGACAAGAAGGATAGTCATGCCTGCTGCAAACGACATATCAAGGTAGTATACCGCTAATGCCACTGTTGTCAGGAGTAAAGAGAATACAAAACCAAGTACTTGTTTCATCGGAAATAATTGGCTCATATTACATCATTCCTTTCAGATAGATGAAGCTGAAGATGAAAATCCAAACGACATCTAGGAAGTGCCAATAAAGCGAGAAGATAAATGCTTTATTTGTAGTTTGTGGAGTAAATCCACGTTTTTTTACTTGAAGGATAATGAATAATCCCCAAAATAAGCCTAGTGTAACGTGTGCACCGTGTGTACCTAATGTTGTTAAAAGTGCTGCAGTAAAGGCACTCGTTTGAATTCCTGCTCCTTCGTGAACATACGTAACAAACTCAAAAATCTCTACACCTAAAAAGGCAAGCCCAAGAAGCAGGGTGATTGAGAAGAATGAAATCATTGCCTTTTGCTTTCCAATTCTCATTGCGTGAATCCCAAGACCAACTGTAAAACTACTTGTTAATAATAAGAAGGTCTCAAGGAGCACCGGTGTAATTACGAAAATCTCTGCTCCTGTTGGTCCGCTGCCAGTTCGGTTTTCTAATGTGAAATAGGTTGCGAACAGGGTAGCGAAAAGCATAATCTCCGCACCAAGGAAAATCCAAAATCCTAAGATTTTTAAACTGTTTTCTTCGGTACTGTATTCTAATGGAAGCGAGTTATCTATTTTCATTGTTTAAGCACCTCGCAAATTTGTTTCTATTTCTTCGATTTCTTTAACAGAGATATAACGGCCATGGTCTTGTTCAAACGACCTTAGAGCCATACATCCGAAAATTCCTAGAGTAGTAACGATGACAGGAATCCACAAGCTGAAAATAAAGGAGAATCCCCAAACAAAGAAGATACAGCTCATGATGAAAGGGATACCGCTATTATTTGGCATGTGAATTTTCTCGTATTCGCCCTTAAATAGAACATGGCCATTTTTCTTTGCATCCCATAACGCCTCGTTGGAGCGTACTTCTGGTAAAATCGCAAAATTGTATTCTGGAACTGGTGTATGTGTAGCCCATTCCAATGTACGGGCATCCCAAGGATCATTACTGATATCTCTTGATTCATATCTAGTACTATAGTAGATATTATAGACGATTAACACAAAACCGATCGCCATGATTGCAGCTCCCACGAACGAAATCATATTCATTAAGGTAAATCCAGATGCTTCAGAGTATGTGTACATCCGGCGTGCCTGGCCATCTAAACCTGATACATACATCGGCATGAAAGCTAAGATGAAACCAATCGAAAGCAGCCAAGCTGTCCATTTTCCAAGTTTCTCATTTAACATGAAACCAAACATTTTTGGCCAATAGTAATGCAGCCCAGCGAGCATCGCATAGACAACACCAGGAATAATAACGTTGTGAAAGTGAGCAACTAGGAACATCGTATTATGATATTGATAGTCTGCTGCAGACATCGCAAGCATTACCCCGGTAACTCCGCCAAGTGTAAACAGTGGAATGAATAGCATACTGTAAAGCATTGGCGTAGTAAAAACAATTTTTCCTTTTCTAAGCGTAAGAAGCCAGTTAAAGATCTTAACCCCAGTCGGAACGGCAATTGCCATTGTTGTAATCGAGAAGATACTATTTGTTAAAGCACCTTGACCCATTGTAAAGAAATGGTGCGCCCAAACTAAGAAAGATAGAAGCGAGATAATAACCATTGAACCTACCATAGATTTATAGCCATATAGGTTACGACGTGCAAATGTCGAGATGATCTCACTATAAATACCAAACGCTGGCAGAATTAAGATATACACTTCAGGATGTCCCCAAACCCAGAAAATATTGGCCCAAAGCATATCCATACCGCCATTATCCATCGTAAAGAAATGTGTTCCAAATTGACGGTCTAATGTTCCCATAGCAAGTAACACGGCTAAAACAGGGAATGCGAAAACGATAATGACGTTCGCAATTAAAGCAGACCAAGTAAACATTGGCATTTTCATTAATGTCATACCAGGAGCTCTCATTTTGAGAATAGTAGTAATAAAGTTAATTCCTGTCATTAATGTACCGATACCAGCGATTTGGATTGCGATCATATAGTAATTGGTACCGACAGATTCACTAAACTCGTTGCCTGCAAGCGGGAAATATGATGTCCAGCCTGCGTCAGGAGAACCTCCGACAACGAATGAGATATTGAATAACATCGCGCCCATAAAGAATAACCAGAAGCTTAATGCATTCAAACGCGGGAATGCTACGTCTCGTGCTCCAATTTGTAGTGGAACAACAAAGTTCATAAAGAACATGATGAATGGCATTGCCATAAAGAGAATCATGACGATTCCATGTGTGGTGAAAATCTCGTTATAATGCTGCGCATCAAGAAGGGTGTTTTCTGGTACTGCGAGCTGTGCACGCATCATAATCGCATCAACCCCGCCTCTAAAAAGCATAAGGAGAGCAGATAGCAGATACATGATACCAATTCGTTTGTGGTCAACAGTTGTCAGCCATTCACGCCATAGGTAGCCCCATTTTTTAAAATAAGTTAATCCCGCAATAACTGCTATGACTGTAAGCCCAATGGCAGCCATCGAGGCATAAATCGCAATACTAGGATGTGGAACCGCAAATCGTTCAAAGAAATCCATTGATACTATCTCCTTTCAAGGGAAGATTACTTTTATATTAATGATTCATACCTTCGTGTCCGGTATGTGATTCTGTATGAGTTTCTGTTTCAGATGTTTCAGATGTTTCAGATGAATCTTCTCCATGTTCATGACCTGCAGGCGGGGGAGAAAATTCTAGGTGAGTTCCCGTGTATGTCTGCTGTCCAAGATGACCTGGTTCTAATAATTCTTCAAACTTTTTCTCTGTTATCGGCTTAGCTGTTTCTTTTACCTCTTTTACCCAGTCGTCAAAATCCTTTTGAGACATGGCTGTAACATTGAAGGTATTCTCAGCAAATCCTTTACCTGAGAAGTTTGCATTTCGGCCCATGAATTCACCAGGGACATCTGCAGCCAAATGCAGGGTGGTAACCATGTCAGCCATGGCATACTTTTGTCCGCCTAACTGCGGAATCCAGAAACTTGTAATAGGTCCGTGAGAATATAGTCTAAATTCTAGTGCACGGTCTGTAGGGATATATAAGTAGTTAACTGTTTCGATTCCTTCTTCAGGATAACTAAAGTGCCATTTCCAGTTAGAGGAAGATGCATAAACAACTAATGGCTTTGTATCTTCATATCCCTTTGGTTTTGCTTCAACAATATAGTTACTTTGAACAGATACATACGAGAGAAATGCAACGATTAATACTGGAATCCCTACCATAATAACTTCAACCCAAAGGTTGCCTTCAATATGAGGCGGTTCATAATCCGCTCTTTGTTTAGAAGCTCGATACTTTACCAACATGTAGACTAACATTGAGAAAACGGCAATAACAATTAAGGACATAATTCCTATCGATAAAAGGATGTCACTTGCCTGCCTTTCTGCTTGAGGACCTTTAGGATCCAAGACAAGTAGTGGTTCACATCCAGCTAATAGTGTGATAATCGTAAGAATCACTGAATATATAGCCCTTTTAGTACCCTTTTTGTGCATGTGTCTTACTCCTCTCATTTATATAAAATGGTGTTTATTCGTGAATTTGTTCACAATCTTAATTAGGATTTTACCTTTTTGATGAGATTAATTACTAAATAATAATAATTTCATAATTAGTGTTATTATTCGCTAACACAATATTAACAACAATGGTGTGATGTTTATATACGTTTTTCGAATTATTTGTGACAAATTTGTTAAGGTTTTAATTTCCTTTAAAAGTTACTCAGTGGGAATCCCTTCAATACAAGTGTAAAAAATTTGTCTATTTTTGTATATTAATGGGATAATGTAATATGAATACATAGGAATAGGAGCGACATTTATGAAAGTTAAAATAAACCGCCATGCAGCAAAAGCATTAAAAAAAATGTTGGAAGGGCCAGAAGCAGAAGGGAAATTGTTCCGTGTGTATGTAACTAATATGCATGGTGACCATGCGCATTATGATTTGATGCTGGATACGCCTGCTGAGCATGATGAAGTGGTTAAGACAGATAAGGATATAGATATTATTCTTGATACGAGAGATGAATTTTTAGATGGTGTATGGATTCAATTGTTCCATGTTCCAAAAGAAGAATGGCTGATTACTAATCCATCTAAAGGCGGACATCATCACCATCATTAATATAGATAGAAAAGGAATCCACCTGATTAAATCCCAGGTGGATTTTTGATTGTAATTTTCGAAATATTTTCATATAATCCAATTACTTAACTAAAAAGGAGACCTGCGATGATTCGACGTTTTTTTTCATATTACAAACCGCATAAAAAGCTTTTTGTTCTGGATTTTACGAGCGCAGTGGTTGTTGCGGTTTTAGAGTTGGCCTTTCCGCTGGCAGTATCATGGTTTATTGATGATCTCTTGCCAGGGGGAGATTGGCCAGCCATTGTGACAGTTAGTTTGGCTCTTTTGACTGTTTATTTGCTGAGTACCTTCTTACAGTTTGTCGTGAATTATTGGGGCCATAAGCTCGGAATTAATATTGAGACCGATATGAGACAAGAACTTTTTGAACATGTTCAAAAACAGTCTTTTCGTTTTTTTGACAATACCAAGACTGGGCATATTATGAGTAGAATAACCAATGATTTATTTGATCTCGGAGAACTTGCACACCATGGACCGGAAGATGTCTTCATTGCAGTGATGACCTTTATCGGCGCATTCTGGATTATGCTGACAATAAATGTGAAATTAGCACTTGTAGCTGTTTTAATATTACCGTTGTTAGCGATATTAGTTGTAGTTTGTAATCTAAAAATGAATAAGGCATGGAGCCATATGTACACGAGCATTGCCGATGTAAATGCGCGAGTGGAGGATAGTGTATCAGGCAGCCGTGTGGTTCAATCCTTTACAAATGAAGATTTTGAGATTGCAAGATTTAAAAAAAATAATCAAAAATACCGAAATGCAAAACTATTGGGGTATCGTGTCATGTCTTTTAGTTTATCCGGTATTTATATGATGACCAGGTTAATTACCATTATTGTTCTAGTTTATGGAGCCTGGTTAAGTTTTTCTGGACAGCTGACGTATGGAGAGCTGGTCGGTTTTGTCCTTTATGTAAATGTCCTATTTAAACCAATTGATAAAATTAGTGCAATTATGGAATTGTATCCAAAAGGAATGGCTGGATTTAAACGTTTCATGGAAATAATCGACTCCGAGCCAGAGGTAAAGGATACCGAGGATGCTATTGAAGTTGCTTCACTAAACGGAGATATTGTTTTTAAAGACGTGACCTTTAGCTATGACCAGAAGAAATCTGTCCTTGATGGAATTAATTTAAACATCCATCAAGGTGAGACTATTGCGTTTGTTGGGCCATCAGGGGCAGGTAAAACTACAATTTGTTCCTTGATCCCCAGGTTTTATGATGTTACGAGCGGCAGCATATCCATTGATGGATTCGATATTCGTAATATGACAAAAAAATCACTTCGCTCTCAAATTGGAATTGTTCAGCAAGATGTCTTTTTATTTACAGGAACAATAAGAGAGAATATCGCCTATGGAAAGCGGAATGCAACTGATGAGGAAATATTAGAAGCTGCTAGACGTGCGCATCTAGAGAAATTTATTCATTCTCTTCCTGATGGATATGAAACGGAAATTGGTGAAAGAGGGTTAAAGCTTTCTGGAGGTCAAAAGCAAAGATTAGCAATTGCCAGGATGTTTTTGAAGAATCCGCCTATATTAATTTTAGATGAAGCAACATCGGCACTCGACACCGAAACGGAAATGGTTATCCAAGATGCTCTAAACGAGCTGGCAAAAAACAGAACAACCTTAATTATTGCTCATAGACTAGCAACTATTCGAAATGCTGACCGTATTATTGTCGTGACGGAAGAAGGAATAGCAGAGGAAGGCGGTCATGATGAGCTTATTGAACAAGGCGGTATTTTTGCTAATCTTCATCGTGTTCAATACCAGCAATAAAATTTTGGAGAGATCTCTGCGAAGTTCGCAGGGATTTTCTAATTCTGAAAATAAAAGAACTTGGTTACGCTAATGAGGTATCGGTAAAAAGGAGTGAATGTTTATAAATGCAGAATTTCAAAAGTGATAACAAGATTAAACTAATTGCGCTTGATATGGACGGTACACTGCTAAATGATCAACATGAAATTTCAGAGGAAAATCGTAAGGCAATTAAGGAGGCACAGGATAAAGGAATCCATATCGTACTCAGCACGGGACGGTCACTAAAAAAATGCGAAAAACATGCTGATTCACTTGCCTTATCCTCTTACTTGGTAACAGTGAACGGCAGTGAAATTTGGGATGATAAAAGAGGCTTAGTTGAGAGAAATCTGTTGAGTTCAGAGTCAATTCAATGGATGGTAGAGCTTACACAAAAGCATAAGATAAGGTTTTGGGCCATTAACACAAATCGAAATTGGTTTGATGAAATGCCAGAAGATATCCATTCGGAGGAATGGTTGAAATTTGGATTTAACATTAAGGATGAACCAACTAGAGATAAGATATTACTAGAACTGCAAGGAAGAGGGGAGTTTGAGCTGAGTAACTCAACCCCAACCAATATAGAAGTAAACCCGGCCGGAATTAATAAGGCAAAAGGGCTAAAATTGGTGTGTGAGCGTCTCGGAATTGAAATGAAGAATGTAATGGCTGTTGGGGACAGTCTTAATGACCTAGCCATGATAGAAGAAGCAGGACTTGGAATTGCTATGGGCAATGCACAGGAAATAGTTAAACTGTCAGCTGCTTGGGTTACCTCTTCCAATAATGAAAATGGTGTCGCAGAAGCTATCCGTAAATGGGTGCTTTAGGATTATCTTTTACGGACAGTACTTCATTATACTAATAATTTTTTTATTTACTTGAAATAAAATAGCTTAAAATGTGAAATACTTAATATACAAGTGGAAATTGTTTAAAAGTAATTTCCCTTGGGCATAATAATCGAGCAAGACTATATTGCAATTTCATGTAATTGTTACATGCTAGGAGGAGCTACAAAAATGGAACATGGTAAAGTAAAATGGTTTAACGGTGAAAAAGGCTTTGGATTTATTGAGCGTGAAGGTGGAGACGATGTTTTCGTTCATTTCTCAGCTATTCAAGGCGAAGGTTATAAAACCTTAGATGAAGGTCAAGAAGTGACGTTTGAAATCGAAAATGGCCAGCGCGGTCCACAAGCGGTTAACGTACGTAAATCATAATTAACCTTCTAATTCAAAACAGACTCCAACGTGAGTCTGTTTTTTATTGTTCTGTGAAAAGCGATGAGAGCCCGAAAACGGCAAAAAGAAGAGAGAGTGGTCACTCATGAAAGCGATGAGAGCCCGAAAACGGCAAAAAGATGCCAGAGTAGTCACTCATAAAAGTGATGAAAGCCCGAAAACGGCAAAAGAAGCGAGAGTGGTCACTCATGAAAGCGATGAGAGCCCGAAAACTGCATTAAGATGGCAGAGTGGTCACTCATGAAAGCGATGAGGGCACGAAAACGGCAAAAAGAAGAGAGAGTGGTCACTCATGAAAGTGATGAGAGCCCGAAAACTGCATTAAGATGGCAGAGTGGTCACTCATGAAAGTGATGAAAGCCCGGAAACGGCAAAAAGAAGAGAGCGTGGTCACTCATGAAAGCGATGAGAGCCCGAAAACGGCAAAAAGATGCCAGAGTAGTCATTCATAAAAGCGATGAGAGCCCGAATACGGCAAAAAGAAGAGAGAGTGGTCACTCATGAAAGCGCTGAGAGCCCGAAAACGGCAAAAAGAAGAGAGAGTGGTCACTCATAAAGAAATGCTGCCCAAGTATACAAAAAACCTCCACAATAAGTGGAGGTTCATTATGTGATAAGTAAAATGGTTATTTATAGTATGTGGATAAATTAGAACATTCATACCTAAAAATAATACATTTCACTCATTAGGTGGACTTTGAATTCAATATTTCCTTCACTCTGCCAACCTGTCCATCCGTCAACCTCACTTTAATACCATGAGGATGAGAACTAGAATTTGTTAAGATATCCTTTACAATCCCTCGTGTGAGCTTCCCTGTTCTTTGATCAGCCTTTAAGACAATCGAAACCTCAGCTCCGGCAGTAATGTCCTTTCTAGTCTGTCCGTTCATTAGACACCCATTTTTCTACGTGTATTACTCACTTTTTTAGTCATTTGACTTTTCATTTTTTGACCATTTTGAAGACCGCTTTGGGTGCTATTGGCTGCAGCGGCTTTATTCTTTTTATTTGCTAGCTGCTGCTTCATAGCTTCCTGTAAACTCATTTTCTTTTTTGGCTCTTCATTTGGGTTTGTTTGATTGTTCTCTGACATTAGGAAATCCTCCTGAAAATATGTACTTAGATACATACAGTATAATCTATTTTTTATTAAATTAACAAATTAATTGGAGATAAAAATTAATACTATTTTATAATTATTATAATTTAGTATTGATTTTAATGAAATTTTAATTATAATTAAGGTAGTTCGAAATTAAATAGTTTATGAGGTGATTAAATGAGTAATGAGAAAAACCATTTAACAACAAGCTGCGGAGCACCCGTTTTTGATAATCAAAACTCGATGACTGCTGGTTCCAGAGGACCAACATTAATTCAGGATGTACACTTACTTGAGAAACTTGCGCATTTTAACCGAGAGCGTGTACCTGAAAGGGTTGTTCATGCAAAAGGGGCAGGTGCACATGGATATTTTGAAGTGACTAATGATATGTCCCCATATACAAAAGCAAAACTATTTAATGGTGTTGGTAAGGTGACACCAATGTTCATACGATTCTCAACTGTAGCAGGAGAGTTAGGGTCAGCTGATACCGTACGTGATCCACGAGGCTTTGCAGTAAAATTTTATACGGAGGAAGGAAATTACGATTTAGTAGGAAACAACACACCTATTTTCTTTATCAGAGATGCTATTAAATTTCCTGATTTCATCCATACACAAAAAAGAGATCCCCGTACACATCTGAAAAATCCAAACGCCGTTTGGGATTTCTGGTCATTATCACCTGAATCTTTGCACCAGGTAACTTACTTAATGGGAGACCGTGGTATACCAGCAACACTTCGTCATATGAACGGGTATGGAAGCCACACCTTTAAATGGGTCAATGCAGACGGTGAAGCTGTTTGGATAAAATATCACTTTAAAACAGAGCAAGGCGTAAAAAATATGTCTAAAGATGTAGCTAGCAAACTTGCTGGTGAAAATCCTGACTATCATACAGAAGATTTATTTAATGCAATTGAAAAAGGCGATTTCCCTAAATGGAAACTATATGTACAAATCATGCCTTTAGAAGATTCTGATACTTATCGCTTTGATCCATTTGATGTAACCAAAATTTGGTCCCATAAGGATTACCCGTTAATTGAAGTGGGTCAAATGGTATTAAACCGTAATCCAGAAAACTATTTTGCTGAAGTTGAGCAGGCCACGTTCTCACCTGGAACATTAGTTCCTGGTATAGAGCCTTCTCCGGATAAAATGCTTCAGGGGCGTTTATTTGCCTATTCGGATGCACACCGCTATCGTGTAGGAGCCAATCACAATCTACTTCCTATCAATACTCCAAAGGCAGCAGTGAGCAACTATCAGCGCGATGGTCAAATGCGATCTGATCAAAATGGAGGGCGTTCAGTATACTATGAACCTAACAGCTTTGGAGGCCCAACAGAAGCACAAGCTTCAAAAATTACAGCATTCCCAGTAACTGGCCTTGCAGAAAGTGTGGCTTACGATCATAATGATCACTACACACAAGCTGGCGACCTTTACAGGTTAATGACTGAGGACGAGCGTACTCGTTTAATTGAAACAGTGGTAGAAGCAATGCAGCCAGTTGAAAGAGATGACATAAAACTTCGTCAGATTCAACATTTCTATAAAGCAGATACTGAGTACGGCGAGCGAGTAGCCAAAGGTCTTGGCCTGGCCATTCCACAGGAAGTAAAATAGAAAATCGAACAAAAAGACTGTCCAAATGGGCAGTCTTTTTGTTATTTTCTGATTATTTATTGTAAATTTCGACACCTTTTGCAACTCTCATATATTAAAATAATTCTAATTACTAGGGGGGGAGAGGGGCATTGAAGAATACTTTTTTATTTCTGATTATTTGCTTTACCATCATGTCACAAAGTATGAATGGCCACGCAATAGAACCTAATAATCATCTAAGAGATTTGCAATTGGAGTTAAAAGAATACATAAAACCCTGGCAAGGTCAGATAACCCTTCACTACCAAAATCTAATATCACATGAATCCTATGCATTAGATAACGAAAAGAAGATGCCTGCAGCAAGTACGATTAAGCTTCCATTGGCACTATATGTAATGAAACTCGCAGAACAAGGGGAAATCGACCTCACGGAAAAGCTAACCTATAAGAGTCATCATTATTATGAAGGAAGCGGCGTCATTCAAAACGATAAGATAGGGAACAGCTATACCATATCTGACCTTATCGAAAAAGCGATGGTCTTTAGTGACAATATTGCTTTTATTATGTTAAAGGAACGAGTTGGGCAGAACAATTTTATTCAATTTATGAAAAGCCTGGGAGCGAAGTATACTTACCCCGGAGGACAAAATGTTACTTCTGCAGAGGACTTGTTTCTATATGCAAAGGAAGCATACAGTTTTTCTAAAGAAAGTACATATGGAGAAAAACTAGTAAAGTATCTAGAAAATACAATCTATAATACTACCATCCCCAAAGGTATACCAAATAAG
Organism: Neobacillus niacini; assembly: GCF_046591715.1. Classification (GTDB taxonomy): domain Bacteria; phylum Bacillota; class Bacilli; order Bacillales; family Cytobacillaceae; genus Neobacillus; species Neobacillus niacini_L. Next base: position 980,631 of record NZ_JAWVNQ010000001.1, read on the forward strand.
AATATTGCTCACAAAGTTGGGATGGTCCCCAAGGATTTAATTTATAATGATATTGCGATCGTTTTTGATAAGCTGCCCTTTATATTAGCTGTGACCACAATGGGGATTGGATATGAAGAATCACAGAAAGTCATTGCAGATATCGCTAAAATTGTTAATAAGCATCATGAATTAAACGTTAAGGGGTACCTTACAGTAGAAGTACCCGAGAGTAAACTTGAAAGTATCTATCTATATGAGGATGCTAAAGAGGGAAGCGGCAGTGGGTTTCTAACGGAGGAGTTCTTTAAGAAATATGTTAAAACATGGAGCTCTACTCATTATGAAGAAAAAATAACTTATTATCACCGGCTGGTAACTATAAATCAAATTCAATCAGCTAATCCAAAAAAGGTAAAAGAGTCTTGGGAAGCAGCTGCAAAAAAAGCTGAAAGAGAACAATTAAAGAAATCAATTAGGGTTACCTTTGCAGGTGATGCGATGATGGATTGGTCAGTAAAAGAAACGGTAAAACAAAAAGGTGCAGACTATCCATTCATCCATATTAAGCAGGAACTTACCTCGAGTGACTTGAGTGTCGTCAATTTAGAAACAGCCATAACTACAGAAGGTGTGAAGGTACCGAAGGAATACAATTTCCGTTCTGATCCGGTTTCTTTAACTGGATTAAAAAATGCAGGTTTTCAGTTAGTAAGTTTGGCGAATAACCATTCTTTTGATTATGGTCCTTCCGGTTTTACAGACACACTTAGTAATCTAGAAAAATACGAACTTGACTATATGGGTGGAGGCCGAAACAAGGAAGAAGCTTACGGTGCTAAAACGTATATGATAAAAGGAAGAAGTATTAAGGTTCTGGCATTCTCAAGGGTTCTTCCTGACTTTAGCTGGCTGGCAACTGATACAAAGCCAGGCTTAGCAAATGGGTATGACTTATCATTAATCCAAAATACCATTGAAAAAGAAAAAAATGGTGCAGATTACCTTTTTGTCTATATCCACTGGGGTGTTGAAACAAAGCGTACTCCTGAACCTTTTCAACGTGATTGGGCAAAAGCGATGATCGATTCTGGGGCGGATGGGGTAATCGGCAGTCACCCCCATGTGCTGCAAGGCTTTGAATATTATGAAGGTAAACCGATCGCCTATTCATTAGGGAATTTCCTTTTTCCAAATTACATAAAAGGCGATAAAGCACAAACTGGAATTCTGCATCTAGATATCCACCAGGACAAAATTGAAATGTCATTTGTACCGTTTAGAATTAACCAGGATCAAATAATTGTACAGAATGAGCGAGAAAAACAAGAAGTATGGAATGAGCTCCAAAGCCTATCGTACGGGGAAGTACAAATTAATAATGGAATCATTTCTGACAACACAATCTTTGCAAAGGAATAAGGGAGATAAATAAATGAAAAATCAAACAGCTATCGTAACCGGTACATCAAGCGGATTCGGCTTAATTACTTCTGTAGCATTAGCTGGAAAAGGATTTACTGTTATAGCTGCCATGAGAAACTGTGAGAAAAAAGGTAAGCTTTTGCAGGAGGCACAAAAGCATGGAGTTGAATCTAATATCATTGTTCATGAATTAGATGTTACAAATGTTGGTTCAATCAAAGCCTTCCAAACATGGATTAATGATGAGTTTGGCAGAGTAGATGTATTGGTTAATAATGCTGGATACGCAGGGGCAGGGTTTGTGGAAGAAGTATCAATGGATGAATACCGCAAACAATTTGATACAAATGTATTTGGCGTCATCGCCGTCACGAAGGCGTTCTTGCCATTAATGAGGAGGCAGAAACGGGGCTGTATCATCAATATTAGCAGTATTAGCGGAAGAGTAGCTTTTCCTGGTCTTTCACCTTATGTTGCCTCAAAGTATGCTATCGAAGGCTGGAGTGAAAGTCTCCGCTTAGAAATGAAGCACTTTGGTGTGAAGGTAGTATTAATTGAACCAGGTTCCTACAAAACCAATATTTGGTCAACTGGGAAACAGGTTGCAGTAGAATCTTTACATTCACACTCACCCTATCATGCTTATATGCAAAAGATTGAAGGATATATTGCAAAAGGGGAAAACAGCTTTGGTAATCCCGAGGATGTGGCGAAAGAAATCGCTGAAATTGCAACATTACCAAATCCAGGTATTAGGTACCCAATTGGCACTGGAGTAAAAGCCACAATCTTTTTGAAAAATCTTTTACCGTGGAGAATATGGGAAAAAATAGTCCTAAGTAAATTGTTTGGAAAATAGAGGGTCAAGTTATGGATTCAAGATGTTGTATTTCTAAGGAAGGAATTTTAGGGGTAAAGTGAGAATAATAGATATATAGCAACATTTAGAGGAGTGATAGATATGGAGATTCAAGTACTTGAAAAAGAAGAGATCAATGTAATTGGAATTTCTGGTAGTGGCACTTATTCGCAAATGCACAATATACCAGATTTGTTTGATGAAATGAAAGTAAGACTAGAAGAGGTACCCAATCAAACACAGGATGCAGTCTTGATAACACCTTTTCATAGCAGAGAAACTGAATTTACCTTTTATGTCACGACACCAGTCGAAAAGGTAGAAAATGTTCCTGATGGTATGGTTGGATTTACCATTCCCCGTAAGAATTATGTTTACTCTTCCTACAAAGGAAGTCTAGAAGAATTGGAAAATACATACCGGAAAATGTTAGTGTGGATGGAAGAGTATGGGTATGATTTAGATGATCATGCTCTCTCCTTAAAAGTATTTAAAGAAAATAATTCTGGCGGCGAAGGCGGTGCAGATTTCGAACTTTATCTGCCTGTAAAAAGCTATAAGAATAACTACTAAAGCTCATTTTGGGGAGAAGATTTTATCTTCTCCTCCTTTATTTAGCATTTCTGAGTATTTTTATGTATACTAGAAGTAATCATATAGAATATTCCTTCGGGGTCAGGTGAAATTCCTAACCGGCGGTGATGAAGCAGAAAGCTTCTTAGTCCGTGACCCGGGTAACGTAAAAGTTATACGGTGGATCTGGTGAAACTCCAGAGCCGACAGTTAAAGTCTGGATGGGAGAAGGAAAAAAATTCTGGTTTATACAAGGGAGCAGTCTACCCTTTTTTAAGCCCTTATTTCTTATTGCCTTTTCCAAGGACCCTGAAGAGTATCATTTCTTCAGGGTCTTTTTTATTCTTGTATGAGTATAGTAAGAAAAATTTTTGCGTTTATTTGCAAAAAAAAGGGAAGGAGAAGAAAACTATGTTTACCGGAATTATTGAAGAACTAGGAGTAGTAGAAAGTATTCAGCGGAGTGGTGATTCATTTGTACTTTCGGTAGCAGCAAGTAAAATCTTAAAGGATGTCCACCTTGGAGACAGCATTGCGGTTAACGGCGTTTGTTTAACGGTAACAAGTTTCTCCAATAAACAGTTTACGGCAGATGTTATGCCTGAAACCGTTAAAGCCTCCAGCCTGCGATCTCTCAAAAACGGGTCAAAGGTGAATCTTGAAAGAGCCATGGCTGCAGGAGGCAGGTTTGGAGGACATTTTGTTTCAGGTCATATTGATGGAATCGGCGTCATTAAAAGTAAAAAAAGGGTTGAAAATGCAATTTATTATGAAATTGAGGCATCAAATGAAATATTAAAGTATGTAATCGAAAGAGGATCCATAGCCGTAGACGGTACAAGCTTAACTGTATTTGGAGTCAGTGATGAATCATTTACTTTATCCCTTATACCTCATACATTATCTGAAAGTATTATAGGTCTAAAGGATTCAGGTGATATTGTCAATTTAGAATGCGATATGATAGGAAAATATGTTGGTCACTTTTTAAGCAGCAGTCAACATAAACAAAAAAGCACCTCGGGTATCAGCGCCAGTTTTTTAGAAGAGAATGGTTTTGCCTGATACTTATTATCCGTTTATAGAAAGGGGAGAATAGTCATGTTTGATAAAATAGAAGAAGCTTTGTTGGATCTGCAAAATGGCAAAGTCATCATTGTATGTGATGACGAGGATCGAGAAAATGAAGGGGATTTTATCTCCTTAGCTGAAAAAGCCACACCAGAGGTTATCAACCTAATGGCCACACATGGAAGAGGCTTAATTTGTGTCCCGATAGACGAGGAATTAGCACAGAAATTAGAATTGTTTCCAATGGTTGCAGTAAATACAGACGTACATGGGACAGCGTTTACAGTCAGTATAGACCACAAATATTCTACCACAGGGATATCAGCCTTCGAGCGTTCGGCAACTGTACTTAGTATGCTGGACCCAGAATCAAAGCCCTCTGATTTTAAGCGGCCAGGTCATATATTCCCTTTAGTAGCCAAAAAAGGCGGCGTATTGAGGAGAACAGGGCATACGGAAGCTGCAGTAGACTTAGCGAGATTATGTGGTGCAAAGCCTGCTGGAGTCATTTGTGAAATCATGAATGAGGATGGAACAATGGCTCGTGTGCCGCAATTACGGAAAATTGCCGATGAATTGAATGTAAAGATGATTACCATAAAAGATTTGATTGAATACCGCAATAACAAAGATAAGTTAGTCAAACGAGAAGTGGAAATAAATCTGCCAACAGAATTTGGTGAATTCAAGGCTGCGGGGTATTCCAATGTAATTGATGGTAAAGAGCATTTAGCATTAATAAAAGGAGAAATCAATCCGGACGAGCCCATTCTAGTTCGTGTACATTCTGAATGCGTAACAGGTGATGTTTTTGGATCGTACCAATGTCAATGCAGACCACAGTTACATGCCGCATTAACACAAATTGAAAATGAAGGAACAGGTGTCCTCCTATACATTCGTCAGGGCGGGAGTGGTCTCTTAAATAAATTGCGTGAGGGCAGCCATAACACCTTTGACGGAAATGAAAAGAGTGGTTTAGGAGAAGAACTAAGGGAATTTGGTATCGGTGCCCAAGTTTTAAAAGATTTAGGGATTAGAAAAATGAAGCTTTTAACGAATAACCCGCGAAAAATCAAAGGCATTAAGGGTTATGATCTTGAAATTGTTCAAACCGTGCCATTGCAAATGGAACTACTTGATGAAAAGGTAAAATAATAAATTTAAACTTATATGGAGGTATTAGAATGGGTAATTTTTATGAAGGTAATTTAGTAGGCTCAGGTTTAAAGATTGGAATGGTTGTCGGTCGTTTTAATGAGTTTATTACAAGCAAATTGCTAAGTGGTGCACAGGATGCTTTAAAACGACATGGGGTTAGTGATGAAGATGTGGACATCGCATGGGTCCCAGGAGCATTTGAAATACCACTTATTGCACAAAAAATGGCGAATAGTAAAAAGTACGACGCTGTGATTACATTAGGCACCGTCATTCGCGGTTCTACGCCACATTTTGACTATGTGTGTAATGAAGTTGCCAAGGGTGTTTCAAAAATCAATTTGGATAGCGGCATCCCTGTTATTTTTGGTGTGTTAACAACAGATTCAATTGAACAAGCCATTGAGCGAGCAGGAACAAAGGCTGGAAATAAGGGCTGGGATGTAGCAACAGGGGCTATAGAAATGGCTAATTTAATCCGAAATATGGAATAAAAAAATATTTTTTGAAGAAATTTGTGGAAAATACTACTTTTTAAATTCTGATTCGATATAATAGTTCTATCATAAAAATATTGGAGAATAGGTGCTAAAATCTTCTTAAAGATTTTTAGCTTAAAAGGGAAGTTTGGTTAAAAGCCAACGCGGTCCCGCCACTGTAAATGGGAGCAACCTGCAATATGTCACTGTCAAATTGATGGGAAGACGCAGGAAGCCATGACCATGAGCCAGGAAACCTGCCTAATTCTTGTGCCCCAAATAACCTACGAGGATAGGGAGGTGTGGACGACTAGAGTCATTTTTTATAATGGAATCTAATCAAACCAACATCTCTACGTTACCGTAGAGATGTTTTTTTTATGGCGGCAATTTATTTTATGATGTAATTCGACTTAAACGTCATTAGGGGGAAAAAAAATGAAAAAATTATCATCATTATTACTAATTCTTTTGTTGACCATTGGTGCTTTAGCGGGATGCGGTGAACAGAAAGAACCTGTAAAGGATGAAGGAAACAGGAGCAGTGAGCAAAAAGGAGAGGAAACTGCGTTTCCAGTAACTATTAAAGATGCATTAGATAATGAGGTTACCATTGAGGCAAAACCAGAAAAAATCGTGTCATTGATTCCTAGTAATACAGAGATTGCTTTTGCACTCGGGATGGGAGAACAAATAGTTGGTGTGTCCGATTTTGACAATTATCCTGAAGAAGCCGCCACAAAAGAGAAAATAGGCGGGATGGAAATTAACATTGAAAAAATAATTTCATTGCAGCCAAATCTAGTGCTGGCACATGCTTCCGCAATGAATGGTACAGAAGGCCTGCAACAGTTAAGAGATGCCGGACTGACAGTGCTAGTTATTAATGATGCCCAAAATTTTGAGCAAGTATATGATTCGATTGCTATGATTGGCAAGGCTGCAGGCGAAAATAAGAAAGCAGAAGAACTAATTAAAAGTATGCAAGATAAATTAGCAGAAATTAAAGTTAAGGCTGGAGAAATCAAAGAGAAGAAAAAAGTATTTGTAGAGGTATCTCCTGCTCCAGAAGTGTTTACAACAGGAAAAAACACATTTATGGATGAAATGATTACGTTGATTAATGCAGAAAATACTGCAAATGACCAAGAAGGCTGGATTAAAATCGATCAAGAAGTGATGATTGAGCGAAATCCAGATGTCATCATAACCACTTATGGGAATTATACGGAAAATGCTGTAGAGCAAGTGATTGAAAGACAAGGCTGGGAAAATGTCAATGCTATTAAAAATAAGCAAGTCATTGATGTAGACTCAGATAGTGTGACCCGCTCTGGCCCAAGGATTGTAGAAGGAGTAGAGGAACTTGCAAAGGCTGTCTATCCTGAAGTTTTTAAATAATAAAATATTAGCCTACATCATTGCAGGAAGTTTCCTCATCTTTTCAGTATTATTAGGGATTTCGATAGGAACCGTTTCGGTTCCTATCATGACCATTATTCAAATCATAACGTCAAAGCTCTTTGGAAGTATTGCATTTGATCAAATCGACCCGATGTACTCAAGTATCGTTTTAAATATAAGACTGCCGAGAGTGATTTTGGCTGGTTTAGTAGGTGCATCACTCGCCATTAGTGGGGCAGCCTTTCAAGGACTATTACGAAATCCCTTAGCGGATCCATATACATTAGGAGTATCATCTGGTGCGTCTGTCGGGGCAGTACTCACTTTATTTTTTCAAATAACAATCCCTATCATCGGAGGATTTACACTTCCCTTACTCAGTATATTGTTTTCATGGGTAACTATTTTCATTGTGCTGGCCTTCGCCAGGAAAATTGAACGCTCGATGAGAGTAGAAACGATTATTTTAACTGGAATCATTTTTAGTTCCTTTCTCGGAGCCTTCATTTCACTAATGATTGCCTTAACTGGCGATGAACTAAGGCAAATTATTGGCTGGTTATTGGGAAGTGTATCGATGAGAGGCTGGGAATACATAAAAATTATTATCCCTTTCTTTGTGCTCGGTTCCATCATTCTGATCTTTAATGCGAAAGAATTAAATGCCATGTCGTTCGGTGAAGAACGTGCCCAGCATTTAGGTGTAAATGTTCAAAAGAGGAAACTGATCATCTTGACAGCCGGATCGGTTTTGACCGGAGCTGCAGTTGCGGTTTCAGGGACGATTGGTTTTGTCGGGCTTGTTATTCCGCATCTGACAAGATTATTATGGGGTCCCGATCATCAGCACCTGCTGCCGTTATCGATTATTACAGGAAGTGGATTTTTAATTCTAGCAGATTTAATTTCACGAACGATTATAGCTCCAACAGAGCTGCCGATTGGAGTTATAACAGCATTAATTGGTGCCCCTGTATTTGCAATAATCCTGCTGCAGAGAAAAAGGATGGAAAGAAGTGGTTAAGAATGCTTAGTGTTCAGAATGTCTCGGGCGGGTACTCACAAGAGGCGGTTTTAAAGGATATTTCCTTTGAAGTTCAATCAGGTGAGCTGTTCGGTATTTTGGGACCGAATGGAAGCGGCAAAACAACTCTGTTAAAAATGATTAGTGGAATCGTCCCGATAGGAAAGGGTGATATTTTCATTAAGGGAAAAAGACTGCAGGAGTTTAATTCAAAACAACTTGCTCAAATCATAGCAGTTTTATCACAACATTCTTCGCAGTCATTTTCTTATACCGTTAAAGAAACGGTTTCTCTTGGCCGCTATGCTCATCAAACAGGCTGGTTTCAGACTTGGGGAGAAAAGGATGAAAGGATCTTACAACGTGTTATGGAGCAGACAGGGATAACTTCTTTGCAAGCTAAAAGTATTCAAGAGTTATCCGGAGGAGAAAAACAAAGAGTTTTTCTTGCTCAGGCACTTGCCCAAGAACCTGAAATCCTGCTTTTAGATGAACCAACGAATCACTTAGATTTATCGTATCAAAAAGAATTACTGGATTTATTAAAATACTGGGCGAAAGAAACCGGTCTTACAGTTCTATCGATCTTTCATGATTTAAACCTTGCAGGCTTATACTGCGATCGATTACTGCTGCTTGAGAACGGCCGTATTAATATTAACCATATTCCGAATGAAGTGCTAAGAGAAGAGAAAATAAGAGAGGTCTACCATACTGAAGTTTTGAAGCATCCCCATCCAAAAATAGCAGCACCACAAATGGTGTTATTACCAGAAGAGAAGCTGGATAGGAAAAAAGTACATATCGATGAATCTTTACTAGTAATAACAAAAGAGTTTATCGAGTTAAAAGCCCCGTCTCCGCTAAGGACAATGTCCTCTGGAGTAATTGGGTCGGGAACAGGCTGGCATCAAGCCTTTGTTAACAGACATGTTGATAAGGACTATAATTGCAGCGATCATCGCAGGGAAATGGCAGATTTTTTAAAGGTAAATGGGTTTGAACCTTCTGAAACAGTAGGGATGATGACAGCAGTCGTCCTTCTTGATGCAGCTTATAAACACATCGAACATGCTGGTTTTTCGCTATTTGTTGTTGTAACTGCAGGAGTGGGTAACGCTGTAGATGCATCGAAAAGTTTCCAGCATTCATTCGAACAAGTGCCAGGCACCGTAAATACTTGGATTTTTGTTAATGGAGAATTAACCGAGGAGGCATTTATTCAAAGCATTATGACAGCGACAGAGGCAAAAGCAAAAGCGCTTCATGATTTAAGAATTATGGATTGCGTGACAGGCACCATTGCAACGGGTACTTCCACTGATAGTATCTTAATTGCTGCTACCCAGACGGGTGAGAGGCTGGAGTTTGCGGGGAGTATTACAGATTTAGGCAAACTGATTGGAAAAGCAGTATATGAATGCACTTTAGAGGGTATTCAAAAATCCATAAAAAGGAAAGGATTATGATTATCTATCATTTAACTGCGATAACCTTAGCGTATTTCATTGATAAGGTGATAGGGGATCCACCTCATTTACCACATCCTGTAAGATGGATAGGAACGTTGATTTCTTACTTTGAAAATCGTTTAAATCATGGCAAAAGAAAAAGAATTAAAGGGGTCGTAATGCTCCTTTTTGTTTTATTGATGGTATTATTTTTCGTTACTTTAATGGTCACAATAAGTTATCGAATTCATCCTATTTTTGGTATCGCAATTGAAGGGATCATCATTGCATCTGCTATTTCGCAAAAAAGCCTAAAGGAAGCTGCTCTCGATGTACACGCTCCGTTAGCGGAGGGGGACTTGGCAGCAGCTCGAATAAAACTATCTTACATTGTTGGCAGAGATACTGACGCACTAAATGAAAATGAAATTGCACGCGGAGCAATCGAGACGGTTGCAGAGAATACCAGTGATGGGGTAACGGCACCGCTGTTTTGGGCGCTTTTAGGTGGTGCACCGCTTGCAATGGTCTACCGCGCTGCGAATACCTGTGATTCAATGGTTGGTTATATGAATGATAGATATAAAGATTTTGGCTGGGCGTCTGCAAAATGGGATGATGTGATGAACTGGATTCCCAGCAGGATAACTGGAATTCTAATGTTAATAGGAACAAAGCCTTTAAGAATAGAGCCCCAAAAGGCTTGGAAAATATTATTCCGTGATGCCAAGAAGCATCCGAGCCCGAACAGCGGCTGGGGAGAAGCGGCGGTGGCAGCTATTTTGGGGATTCAGCTTGGCGGTCTTAATTATTACAAAGGTGTTGTTTCGAACCGTGCAAAAATGGGGGATCCATTAGTTCCTATACAAGCTGATCATATTTTAATAACCAATAAAATTTTAGATAAGACGGTCTTTTTATTTTTACTAATGTTATGGATAGGTGGGATGATTTTTGAAATTGCCTTCACATGGCTCAAATCCGCAGCACCTTTTTAAATCGCTGGGACTTTCACTCCCGGAGAAGTATGTTGATTTTAGTGCAAATATTAATCCGCTCGGTCCTCCTCCTGAACTAAGAGAAAAATGGTCTGATTTTTATTCGGAAATTACCGTTTATCCTGATCCTTTTGCTGAAAAGCTTAGGTACAGAATTGCTGATAGAGAACAAATTTCGGTTGATTCAATTCTTATTGGAAATGGAGGAGCCGAACTAATCACCCTAATTGCTAGGTTTCTTTCCGGAAAAAAGGTCGTTGTGTCAGAGCCAGCATTTTCTGAATACGAAAAGGCATGTCGTGCGAACGATTGTGAAATTAAGTACCATCAATTAATGGAACCTAATTTTGAATTATGTGTGGATCAGCTGCTTCCAAGCTTATCGGGTGCAGATGCTTTGTTTTTATGTAATCCGAACAATCCTACTGGTATTCAATATCCAGTGTCAACGGTAATTTCAATCATACAGGAATGTGAAAAACAAAATTGCTTTGTGATATTGGATGAAGCTTTTTATGATTTCTTAGAAAACTACCAATCTTTCATCCCCTATATAAATAAGTTTTCTAATTTAATTATTATTCGGTCCATGACCAAGATGTTTGCCATTCCAGGGATTCGTTTAGGGTATATGGTTGCAGCCCCGGATTTAATTGCAAATATCAGCAAATTACAGCCGCATTGGAGCATTAATAGTATTGCATTAATGGCAGGGGATCTCTGTTTACAAAATGAAGAATTTATTAAAGAGTCTCAAGTGTATATCTCTGAAGAAAGGGAGAGACTATTTACGTTTTTCAGGGAAAATGGTTTTGTAGTCACAGCATCACAAGTTAATTTTTATCTGTTACGAGACCCTAAACTAAAGGAACAGAAAGCTCTTTTTAAATTCTTATTACAAAAAGGAATTATTCCCCGACATACCTTTAACTTTCCTGGTTTGGAAGGGAATTGGCTTCGTTTTGCGATTAAGAGCAGTGCAGAAAATAGTAAATTAATGGAGGTCTTGTTAGAATGGCAGCAGCTTCATTAATCTTTATTACGGGCGGGGTAAGGAGCGGAAAAAGCAGCTTTGCAGAAAGAATGGCAGTAGAACTAGCAGTGAAAAATGATGGGAGTCAATTAACCTACTTAGCAACCGGTGTGGCTTCCGACCAAGAAATGCGAGAACGAATCGCAAAGCATCAAAGTGATCGCATGCATGGAAAGTTTCGTTGGAGAACGGTTGAACAATCACAAAATATTGGAGAGATTGCGGGTCTATTTAATAAAGAGGATATTATTCTAATCGATTGTGTAACAACCCTTTTAAATAATGAGCTGTTTTCATCTAATCAGAATTGGGATGATTCTTTATTATCTCATGTAACGGAAACAATCATGAGCGGTATCAATGCAATACGAGAAAGAGCAAAAGTGTTAATCGTTGTTAGTAACGAAGTCTTCTATGAGTCCATCGCGGAAAATGAACTTGTTTTCTCCTATGCACAAATTCTCGGAAGGATCCATCAACAAATCGTGAAGAAGTGTGATCATGCCTTTTTGGTTGAAGCAGGAATACCGATCAACATGAAGGGGGTAAGGGAATGAAAGGTGTTATGATACAAGGAACATCATCTGATGTCGGGAAAAGCCTTATTGTAACTGCCCTTTGCCGAATGTTTGCCAATGAAGGCAGAAAAGTTGTACCCTTCAAATCTCAAAATATGTCTAATAATTCTTATGTAACCAAAGACGGAAAGGAAATTGGAAGAGCACAGGGAATCCAGGCAGAGGCTGCAAAAATTGAGGCAGCAGTATGGATAAATCCTATTCTTTTAAAGCCCCGCTCGCATCAGGATTCAGAGATTGTTTATTTAGGTAAACCGTTGAAAACTCTTTCTGGAAGAGGGTATCGAGATACTTTCTACGAAAAAGGACTTGATGTTATAAAAAAGTCTTTAGACCAGCTATCGACCGAATATGAATTAGTGGTCATAGAAGGGGCAGGAAGTCCGGTTGAAATCAATTTGAAGGACCGGGAACTTGTAAATATGAAAGTTGCAGAGCTCGCAGATGTTCCTGTGATCCTTGTAGGTGATATCGACCGAGGCGGAGTTTTTGCAAGCATTGTTGGAACTCTCGAGCTTTTGGAGCCAGAAGAAAGGAAAAGGGTGGCAGGGCTAATTATTAATAAATTCCGCGGAGATATCAGTTTGTTCGAAGACGGAATTCACTGGCTGGAAAAGAAGACGGGGCTCCCCGTTTTAGGTGTTTTGCCCTATATTGAAAATCATATGATTGATGGAGAGGATTCTTTGTCACTAAGCGAACAATTTGCAGCCACGAAAAAGGGCAGTCTGGATATTGCTGTAATCCAGTTGCCGTTTATCTCAAATTATAGTGATTTGGAACCGTTTTTATATGAAAAAGATGTGTCGGTACGCTGGGTGAAACAGGCTTCTGAATTTGGTACTCCTGATGCCATTATAATACCTGGAACAAAGAGTACAATTAATGATTTAGAGAGTTTAAGAGAATCAGGGTTAGACTTATTAATTCAAGATCAAATTGATAAAGGGTGTTATGTTGTAGGTGTTTGCGGCGGATATCAAATACTTGGTGAAGAAATCATTGATGAAGCTGGTTCAGATACAGGGTTGGTGAACAAACGAGTAGAAGGTTTGGGGTTTGTACCGGGAACAACAATATTTTATGAAGAGAAAAAAACGGTAAGAGCAGCTGGAGTATACCATGAGAATACTGGATTGCCGGCTGATGGAAGGCTGGAAGGGTTCGAAATTCATTTGGGTAAAACGGTTTTACGTGAGAATGGATGCTCATTTTTATTGCTTGAGAATGGCAGGGAAGAAGGGTATTTCAGCAGGAATGGTCAAATCATTGGGACGTATCTTCATCATCTTTTTCATAATGACGAATGGAGAAATACTTGGTTAAATCTTATTCGGAAAAGTAAAGGATTACAGAGTAAAGAAACCACATTTATAAGAGAATCCCAAGATAAGAGATACGATGAAATCGCGGACACAATGAAAGAACATTTAAACTACGAGATGTTAAATGACATCATCAACAACTGGTGCATGGAATGAGAAAGTTTTTAAAGGGTTTCTTAATCAATTTGCAATTTTTCACTGTAATACCCGTCCACCTTGAGTTACCAATGGACAAACCACATTTAAAAAGCGCTGTTCAAGCTTTCCCGCTGCTTGGCCTTTTTCAAGGGGGAATCATTTCTGGGTTATTTTTCCTATTGCTAGAATATACTCCTTTTTCCAATCTTGCATCAGCATTTCTCCTTTGGTTAATGAGTATTTTCTTAACAGGCGGAATCCACTTGGATGGCTGGATGGATGCAAGTGACGGGTATTTTTCTTACAAAGATCAAAAAAAGAGATTACAAATAATGAATGATCCTAGAACGGGTGCCTTTGGTGTTATCTCAGTCATTGTGCTGTTAAGCAGCCGTTTCCTTTTTATCTATGAGATAACTATTAATGTACATGCTGTTTCCTATCTGATGATTACTGCAATTCCATTGTTAAGTAAAAGCGTTATGGGTCTAATGTTGTTAACAGTAAAGTCTGCAAAAAAAGAAGGACTTGGAGCACTTTTTCAAAATGCTGCAACACCAAAGGATTTATGGAGCTATCTTGTTTATTTGATTGGATTCTTTGCTATCCTGCTAATATTTGCCGGCGGATTTTATAATTTCTTAATATTGCTGGCAGCAGCATTATTGAGTTTTCTATTTTGCAGCCGAAAAGCTGTAAAGTGGTTTGGCGGCATTACGGGCGATATTTTAGGAGCAACAGTAGAAGGGACTGAGTTATTTCTATGGATGACACTGTGGTTGTTGCATTATTTCGTCATGGTCTAACAAAGGAGAATAAGCGGAAAGCTTATTTAGGGTGGAATGATTCCCCTCTATGCTCTGAGTCAACGAAAATCAGCACAAAAAACAGATACGAGCTCTATTTTTCTAGTGATTTACCAAGGTGCATAAGCACAGCAAATATACTTTTCCCAAAGAATGAGCTGCACCTTCTAACTCATTTACGAGAAATGAATTTTGGTGAATGGGAAGGAAAAACCTTTGAAGATTTAAAAGAAGTCCCTCTTTACCAACGTTGGCTCTCAGATCCTAAATCTTTAAGACCTCCAGAAGGAGAATCATTTTTGGAGTTCACTAAAAGGGTTTCAATTGGCTGGGATAATATTACGAAAGAGGTTTTTTCTCAAAATATTCAACGTTGCGCAATTATGACACATGGCGGGGTTATTCGGTATTTATTATCTGAATTTGCACCTCAGTATCGAGATTTTTGGTCGTGGCAAGTCCCGCATCATCAAGGATATGAACTTGTTTTTGAAAAAGAAGCACTAAGGAGGCGTGACCGTTGCACTTTATTACGGGAGGTGCCTTTAACGGCAAAAAAGCTTGGGTAAAAGAGAATTATGGGGATAGAGGCACTTGGCTTTCTGCCTATCAGAACCAACCTTTTAATGTACACCATATAGGTAGTAATTTGCTCATCTTAGAAGGAGTTGAAGTTTGGTTGAAAAAGTTAACGAAAACCTATGATTCCAACGGGTGTCGTGAAATCTGGAAAACCACCATCCACCAATGGATTCTGTGGGAAAACGCTGAAACTCACCGAGATCTTATTGTGATAGGGAATGATATTACAAAGGGAATAGTTCCTATGGAGAAAGAGAATCGATTATGGCGGGACGTAACTGGATGGGCTTATCAAGATCTTGCAGCTAAAGCAGATAAAGTAGATATTATTTGGTATGGTTTAAATCAAACAATCAAAAAAACGGGGGATGAGAAGTGATGAGACTTTATACTAGAACAGGTGACAAAGGAAAGACAAGTATTATTGGAGGAAGAGTTGACAAGGATGA
Source organism: Neobacillus niacini (assembly GCF_046591715.1). GTDB lineage: Bacteria > Bacillota > Bacilli > Bacillales > Cytobacillaceae > Neobacillus > Neobacillus niacini_L. Next base: position 995,966 of record NZ_JAWVNQ010000001.1, read on the forward strand.
TATTCGAGTAGAGGCTTATGGAACAGTTGATGAAGTGAACTGCTTTGTGGGACAGGTAATGACTGAGCTTGATGCAGAAATATTTGGGGATGTCCTAGCTGATCTTGAGAAAATTCAGCATGAATTATTTGATTGTGGCGGAGATCTAGCCAACATATCTGATAAAGTAGAATATAAGCTTGAGAAAGAGTCCATTGATTACTTAGAAAAGAAAATTGATGAATACATTCAAGAAGCTCCAGAGCTAGAGAGATTTATATTGCCTGGAGGAACTAAGCCTTCTGCCTCGATTCATATTGCGAGAACGGTAACAAGAAGAGCAGAGAGGTTAGTCGTTACATTAATGAAGAACGACGAAAAGACGCCGGAATTAGCCTTGAAATATTTAAATCGTCTTTCTGATTATTTCTTTGCCTTAGCCAGGGTAGTGAATTTCCGGCTCAATGTAAAAGACGTAGAATATGTTCGAAGTGCAAAAGTGTTTAGGGATGGGAAACGTAAAGATGAAAAGTAGAATGCTAAGTTTATTGGCATTGTTTTCAGCATTATCAGCAGTTGGGGCTATGATCAAAATTCCTGCAATCGTAGGCAGTGTAGCGTTTGATGTTTTTCCAGCTTTACTGGCTGCTGCCTTGTTAGGAACTGGTGGAGGAGCAATTGTTGGTGCGTTTGGGCATTTATTATCTGCTCTCATATCAGGGTTTCCATTAGGACCGATGCATGTATTAATTGCACTCGAAATGGCTTTTCTAGTCTTTCTTTTTGGTGTTCTTTATAAGAAGAATAAAAAAAATACTGCTGGTATTCTCTTTATTCTTATGAATTCATTCGCTGCACCCTTGCCGTTTATTATTTTAATGAGTAAGGAATTTTATGTTGCTTTAGTTCCATCATTGCTAATTGGTTCAATGATTAATTGCGTATTGGCCATTGTGGCAATTCCGCGGTTAAGAGCATTATTTAAACAAAATTTGATCAACGAAGATGTGAAATTATGAGAGATATTATTTCCATCCCGCTAAATAACGAAGAGTCGCTTATAATTGCAAGTGATAATAGCGGCGGCATTGGGATGAAAAAAGAAGATTATGTTCATGTTTCATACGAAACTGCCGCCTATTTCTCATTTAGAGTGGCAGCAATGGAATGCATTTCAGCAGGAGGAGAGCCGGTTTCAGTTGTACTTCATAACTTTTGTGGCGATGATTCTTGGAGTGAGCTTGTCAATGGAGTTCAAAAAGGGTTAGAAGAATTAAGCCTGGAGAATGTACCGATAACAGGGAGTACAGAGAGTAATTTCGACTTACACCAGTCCGCAATTGGATTAGTTGTTCTCGGTAAAAGGCATATATCCAAGAGATTTGATAAGAATTTCTCAAATGAACTTTCGTTCGCCATTATTGGCAGACCATTGGTTGGCGATGAAGTGATTAAGCACACCGGCCAAGTGGTTCCTTTATCAATTTTTCAAAAAATCGCTCAGCTTGAAGAAATAATGGTTTGGCCAGTCGGGTCAAAAGGAATTTTATATGAGTTGAATCAGATGTTTACAAATAAAGAATTTACAAAAGAAATGCTACTTACAAATCTTGATGTCTTAAAATCATCAGGACCTGCAACCTGCTTCATTATTGCCTTTAATCAAAATCAAGAACAGCCTATAAAAAAAATAGCAGCAGCATTTTACCATTCCATTATTGTCAAATAAAATAGCACGCCGTTACGGCGTGCTATTCTTTTAATCCTTGTAATTTTTGGATAATCGTATCGATACCTTTTCCAATTGTGATCATCGCATCCTCAAAACCCTTTTTCCATACTGGTGCTTGTTCTTGAATCTTTTCACCGAGCTTTTGGGCATTTTGATTTAATTCTTTTGTGATTTTCTCTGCCTGCTTTTTTATCTCTTCTCTTGTTTGTGTTTTACCAGCTAATTGGTCATTAATAGAAATGACATCAAAAGTTTCACGTTGCCTATGAGCGATGGATGATTTCATGATTTCTTTGAAAATCGGGACCACATTCCCAGAGCCGCTGCTTGGTAGATAATGCTGCCGGTCAGTTTGATCATAACCTATCCATATCGCTGCGACTAAATTAGGTGTGTAACCAACCATCCATTGATCCTTCGTACCGTTTATATCATTAAATGGAAGCTGGGTAGAGCCTGTTTTTCCAGCTATCTGAACATCAGGAATTCGAGCGTTTTTGCCAGTACCAGATTCTACAACATTAAGAAGCATAGCAGTCATCTTATCGGCATTTTCCTTAGAAGTTACCTTTGTGGTTTCCGGTTTTCGCTCCGCAATGATATTTCCAGTGGGGCCGACAATTTTTGTAATAAGATGGCTGTCTTGCCGCTTGCCGCCATTTGGAAAAGCGGAGAATGCATTGGCTAATTGAAGCGGAGATATTCCTTTCGTCATTCCGCCTAAAGCAATCGCAAGATGTTTATCTTCTTTTTCAACAGGCAATCCAAAGGTTTTGAGCTTGTCTAATCCTTTCTCAAGACCAATCTCATTTAAGAGCCATACGGCTGGGATATTTAACGAATCCTCCAAGGCTTTATACATTGGAACTTTACCCTGATAAGTTTTTGAGAAATTTTCTGGTTTGTATTCTCCAAAAGAGGTTGGCTCATCAACGAGCTCGGAGTTAAATGTATAACCATCTTCTAGAGCCGGTATATATACCGCGAGCGGTTTAAATGTTGAACCTGGCTGTGCCTTTAACTGGGTGGCGCGGTTAAAGCCCCTAAACACATGTTCTCCACGGCCGCCAACCAGAGCGAGTACTCCTCCTGAAGCAGGGTCCATTAGAACAGAACCGGTTTCAACTATAGTATCACCAGTACTTTTCGGAAAAAGGGATTTATTATTATTCACCTTTTCGAGTCCTGTTTGAAGGTTTTGGTCTAATTCAGTATAGATCCGGTAACCTCTGGTTAAAATCTCCTCCTGAGTTAATCCATATTTATTGATTGCTTCGTTTAAGACCGCATCCACATAATAAGGATATTTACGTTCAACAAAACTTCCGCTGCCGGTATTAATTTTAATCTTTTCTTCCTTTGCCGCAGTGTATTGATCCTTTGTAATGATCTTAAGCTCATTCATTTTACTAAGAACGACATTTTTTCGTTTTATTGCTTCGTCATAATTTTTTGTTGGGTCAAGGTAGTTTGGTGACTGCAATAATCCTGCAAGCAAAGCTGCCTCGCTGATGGTAACCTCTTTAATATCTTTATTAAAATATCTTTTTGAGGCATTACTAATCCCCCAAGCACCGCTGCCAAAGTAAACCTGATTTAAGTACATTTGCAGAATTTCATCTTTCTTATAAACCTTTTCAATCTTCACTGCTAAAAATAACTCTTCTGCTTTTCGTTTATAGGTTTGTTCTGGGGAAAGCAAAGCATTTTTGGCTAATTGCTGAGTCAGCGTAGAGCCTCCGCCAGTAATCTCTCCAGCAAATAAATTGTTGAAGAGTGCCCTCATAATACCCTTAAGATCAAATCCTTTATGTTCATAAAAGCGTTCATCTTCAATGGCGACAACAGCCCCTGGAACATAATTCGGGAGCTCTTTAATCTCAATCCCGCCAGTCCGATTGGTCGCAACATTTGTAGCGACTCTTTCTTTATGATCATAAATGACAGTCGGTTGACTGAGACCTTCCTTTAATGTCTGGACATTTGCCCTTGATGCAAGCCATCCAAAATAAACAATCGTTACGAGAATGATAATCAGAATGGCTAATAATAATAGCTGTGTAATATGCTTCTTTTTCCAGAAGCGGACAATTATTTCCCAATAGGGGCGTAATTTCTCCATGCGGTCTCCTTTCTACAAAAGGATTTTTGCTGTTTTTATTATAAATTTAATATCAGAAAAACTCCAATCATTGCCCTTTCTAAGAATTCTGTGATATTAGCGGACAACCATTTCTGGTCCAATCATATGTTAATAGAAAGTATGTTTAAACGTTTAAGAAAGGGGATGGAAAAATGATTAACTGGAGGGTCCGTTTTAAAAACAGAAGCTGGGTTGTGGCCTTTCTGGCCCAACTAATGATTGTGGCTCAGATGATGTTAGGTGGGTTAAATGCATTAGGGATTACAGATTTTCAATTAACAGATGCCATTCAACAATCCATATTAACGTTCGTTAATGCATTATTTATTTTACTTTCGATGATCGGGCTGGTTCAAGACCCAACGACGAAAGGTATGAGTGACAGCGAACGAGCAAAAAGCTACAAAGAACCAAACTAATATAGAAACAAGAGTCAGCTTAGTATTCCACAATAATGGGAGCTAAGCTGATTTTTGTTGAATTATGTAAATAAAAGGGGATTGAAATTTCTGAATTGTATATTCAACAGAAGGTATAATAAAGATGGGTTATTAAAATTAAGAGAGTATTAACCTGAAGCGGAGGTTCTTGATATGTGGTATTGGATTGGTATGGCAGCAATTATATACATCCTATTTATTATTCTTGAGGAATCCATTTATTTACTTTGGAATCGGTATGTTTATGGTCCAAAAGTAAGAAAAGCAAGAATTTGGAATAATAGAATCATATTAGGAACGGCCTTTTTAATTCGTTTACATTTAAAGGAGATACGACAAAAATCTGTAAATAAAGCTAATTCCCATTAGTTGAAAATGAAGATAATAAAAAAATTGCCTTTTCCAAGTGGAAAGGCAATTTTTTTTATGCAATAACAGCGGAATGACTTTTGGAAAGAGAAGGATCTTGTACCACTGGCAAGGTAATGTTCACTGTAGTACCGCATCCCAGCTCACTATCAAAATTAATATGACCGTTATGGGACTGGACAATTTTATAACTGACTGTTAAGCCTAAGCCTGTCCCTTTTTCCTTGGAGGAATAGAAGGGCTCTCCGATCTTTTCTAAACGTTCCTTTGAAATACCGCATCCATTATCTTTCACAGTGATCGCTATTTTATCAAGTTCTATTTGCTCAAGACTTATCGATATTTTACTGTCATGATTGGAGGCTTCGATTGAGTTCTTGATTAAATTAATAAATAACTGTTTTAACTGATTGGGCTCACATTCTAGAATAATATCTTCTTTTGGAAAATTAGATTCAATTTGTACATTGTAAAGGGACGCTTCAACTGCTAATAACGAAATAACATCATTTAAGATCCTTTGTATGGCTAATTTCGAATATTTTAAATGCTGTGGTTTAGCTAATAACAAAAGTTCGCCAACAATGTGATTAATTCGATTTAATTCATCTAACATGATCTGGTAATAATCTTGGTGCTTATCATCTTCCATTTGCAATAACTGTACAAATCCTTTTAATGAAGTAAGTGGATTTCTAATCTCGTGGGCTACACTCGCAGATAATTCACCGACTACAGATAACTTTTCTGTTCTATTCAATCGTTCCTCTGTTTGCCTTAGTGTCGTAATATCACGTCCGATAATGACTAAACCTTCTCTTGTTCCATCTTCATGAAACAGCGGAACTTTTATCGTATCAAAAATTTTCGATGTTCCATCAGGACGCGGCACAATTTCTTCACAGCGTGTAATATCACCCTTAACCCATGTTTCCTCATCTGATACCTCGCAGTACCTGAGTGCATCGGCGTAGAACTCCGTGTATTCTGCTAATTCCGAGTCTTTTTTACCAAAATAATCGACATTTTCAAGTTGGAATAATTTCAGACCAAAGTCATTGGCTTGAATCCATCTGCCTTCTCCATCTTTGAAATTTACAAAATCCACCATTGAATTAATCAGGGTATATAAACGTTTTTCTTGCTCTTTGGTTGTATCAAGTTCTTCTTTTTTTAGGATGAAAAAATAAAAAATTCCACCCGTTACGAGAATATAAAATATTTCTTTCCCTCGTTCAAAATAATTATCAAAACGTGATGGGATATAATGAGTCAATACATAATTGCTAGCGTAAATCCAAATCAAACTGGTAATTAGGTATAGGAATACTAATTTGGTTTTATTCATTTCTTTCTCCTATCCTCTCTAGGAAGGAAAGTTTTCCTAGAATTTTACAAATAAAAAGAGTCACATATACTATATTACTAAAGTTTGACGCGTTTTGGAATATCTGAAAACTGGAAATCACCATAACTATAATAAAAAGGTTACAAATTGGTAACAACTTATCAAAAAAGTGGTTACCGCTGTGTAACCCTTTTTTTATGTAAAAAAAGTATGATGTAAACGAAGATGAACATAGTACGCAGCTGAACCTTAAAATTTTAAGGGATGGGAGAGATGAACGTTGGAAGCAATTTTTAATGATTTGTATAAGAAATATCATTATGAACTTTTTAATTTTCTTTTTTATATGGTTCAAAGCAAAGAGCATGCAGAGGACCTTGTCCAAGAAGTGTATATTCGTGTTTTAAAATCATACCAGCATTTTAAAGGGGAAAGCAGTGAGAAAACTTGGCTGATCGCAATCGCAAGAAATGTTGCGATTGATTTCTTTCGAAAGCAGAAAGGATTAAACCAGCGCATGATAAACAAGGTTGAGTTCATAGATCTTCCGATAAAAGATGAATCACCGTTACCAGAAGAAATCATTTTTCAATCAGAAGATAAGAAACTTATGTATCACTGCCTAGAGAAATGCACACTTGATCAAAAGAGTGTAATTATCCTGCGTTATATACAGGAATTGTCTATACTTGAGACCGCAGAAGTACTAGGCTGGAAGGAAAGCAAAGTGAAGACAACACAGCACCGAGCCATTAAGCAATTAAAGATCTATATGAATGAGAAAATACGGCAGGAAAAAGCGAGTTAATGTGTTTATACCAAACAATTTTCTAAATATACTAAAAAAAACTTTTCTAAGTTTTTACGGAGCTGTAAAATAATAGTAGCTATGTATTTTAGTAAATTGTGAGGAATGCAGGATGACTGAAGCTAAGATTTTAGTAGTTGAGGATGAAATACCTATTCGTAAGTTAATCGTATTTAACCTTCAAAGGTCTAATTACGAGGTACTCGAAGCGGGGGACGGGAAAGAAGCAATTGAGCTTGTTCATGACCAGTCCCCCTCTTTGGTGTTGTTAGACTTAATGCTTCCGGATATGGATGGATTTGAGATTTGTACAAAACTTAGAGAAAGTCATCCAGAATTGCCCATTGTTATTGTATCAGCACGAGGACAGGATATGGAAAAGATTATGGGATTAGAGCTGGGGGCGGATGATTATATTGTAAAACCGTTTAACCCTTTAGAATTAGTTGCCAGAATCCGTTCTGTACTTAGGAGAACTAGTCAAACAATCTCAAAACCAGCAGCAACTGAGATACGTACAGGTCCATTTGTATTAGACATGAAAACACAGCGTCTATATAAATCAGGTCAGTTAATTAAGTTGACTGCTAGAGAGTATCAATTAGTAAAGTTGTTTTTTGACCGATTTAATGAGCCTGTCACAAGAGATGAACTTTTAGATGAAATTTGGGGAATTAACTATTTTGGTGACCCCAAAACCGTTGATGTCCACATTAGAAGGTTACGGGAGAAAATTGAAGTTGATCCGTCAAATCCAATACATCTAAAAACAATCTGGGGCTTCGGTTATTGCTTTCAAGAGAGCGAGACATAGGAATGAAAAAAGGAATTAAAAGAAGAGTAGTGTGGAGTTATTTGCTGTTAATCATTTTCAGTGTAGCTTTGTTTGAAGCCGTGATTCTTTTTGCACTCAGGCTTTATTATATGGATGGCATGAAACAAGCGTTACGTGATCAAGGAACGATGTTTTCTTCTTTCTATGAACAGGAAATAATTGACGATCGTTTAAAGATTGATGCGGGAATTATGCTCCATCAATATAATTTCTTAATTGATGCTCAAGTGCAATTAGTAGATGAAAAGGGTCTTATTTTAGCTGATACTCATGAAAGCACAGATCGGAATGTAGGTAAATTTGAAGATGTAGAAAATGCTTTAATGGGTTCGACTGGATATTTAGACACTGTCCTTGAAGGGGAAAGAGTATTAATTGTAACACAGCCTTTAAAAAGAGGGAGTACTGTGATTGGTGTAATACGATTTACCTCTTCGCTCGAGAAGGTAAATGATATCTACTTTCAAAATACACTCATATTATTACTTTTTGGCGGGGTTGTTATTTTGGCTGCAGCCATTATGAGTCTATTCTTAGCCAATACCATTACCAAGCCAGTAAGTGTCATAACGGCTGCGGCTGAACAATTGGCATCTGGTAAACTCTCGACACGAATTCCAAAGGAAAAAGATGATGAAATTGGTAAATTAGCAGATACGTTAAATTATATGGCTAAGGAAATTGAAAAAAATGAACATCTTAAGAATGAATTTATTGCTTCCGTTTCTCATGAGCTTCGAACACCATTAACTTCTATTAAAGGATGGGCTGTTACTTTACAATCGATGTCCGAAGATGACTTCTTTCGAGATGGTTTAGAGATTATTTCAACGGAAAGTGACCGGCTTAATGGATTGCTAAATGAGTTATTGGATTTTTCTAGTCTATCATCAGGAAGAATGCCATTAGTCTTTGACAAAGTCTCATTACCATCTTTAATTCAACAGGCTGTTCAGCAATTAGAGCCTCGAGGTGCAAGGCAGGGCTTGAAAATACTGACCAAAATTGATAAAAGTGTTGAGGAAATTAATGCTGACTATAATCGTTTAAAGCAAGTGTTGATTAACCTGCTTGATAATGCGTTAAAGTTTACTCCAAGCGGAGGTTTCATTACTATTACACTGTTTTTTGATAAGAAAGAAGCAGTAATCAGCATTCATGATAATGGTGTGGGTATTTCAGAATCTGACCTTAAGTATGTAAAGGATAAATTTTATAAAGGGAAATCTCAGGCAAGCGGAAGTGGATTGGGACTTGCAATTGTGGATGAAATCATACAGGCGCATCATGGCCGTTTTTCTTTGAATAGTAAAGAGGGCAGTGGAACGACAGCGGAAATACGCCTGCCCCTGTGTTGAAATTGTTAGTGTGGAGTGATGGCATGAGAGGGAAGCACAATAAAGCCGCTTTGATTATTATAATCAGTATGTTCGTACTTAGCGGCTGCAATTTATTTCCTGCTCCGGAAAGTTTAATTAAAGCACCAAAACAGGTGAAAGCTGCGAATCCGGCACAAGACTTAGTATCTATTGCTAAAAGAAATTTACCAAAGGGTTCAAAGCTTTCAGTTCCCGCTGGTCCTGTAGGTGTTGATTCTGTTATTAATATTGATCTTAATGGAGATGAAAACGAAGAAGCGCTCGTATTGTACAGGTCGATAGGAAGTGAAAATCAGGTAGGAGCATTCGCTTTGGAAAAAGGGGAAGATGGCTGGAGTAAAATATTTATTACCAAAGGTGCTGGTACAGAAATTGATTGGGCGTACGCTTGTGATATTATGGGTGATCGACGTAAGGAAATATTACTTGGCTGGCAGACGGAAGGGTCTAGTGAAAATGTCCTTGAAATTTACTATTGGATGAACGATAAACTGACAAAATTAAAGGAAATAACCTATAACGAAATTGAAGCAATTGAAATTGAAGAGGAGGAAAAGGTGAGGCTGGCCATTTGGAAGCGTGATATGGCTGACGCATATAAAGTTGATTTGTTAACGTGGAAAGGTGATTCTGTTGTTGCAGATGTGAACTACTATCCTACCTATTTCCAAGAAGTTATTGCCTACTATCAACGAAGAATTTCAGAGGTGCCGGATGCAGCTTATTACTGGTATTATTTAGCGGATGCACAGGTAAAAGCCAAACTTCCTGAACAGGCCATTCATGCAATTGACAAGGGCTTGAATTTGAAGTCCGTTGTACCGACAAAAGGCTACTTCCAACAATTAAGAATGCAAGCTGAGAAGATGCTTCCAAAGGAAAGTTTTCCAACTGTGATCTCCAAAAATGATATTAGCAGATATAGGAGTATAGAGGAAGAACTGGCTATTCAAAAGGTAAGAGAAGCAGCAAGGCAATATTGGTATGTAATAGGCGGTGGAGAATATCCAAATGGAAAAATAGAAACCGTAAGTGTTAATAATAATGAATATCGGTATCTTGGAAGAGATTTGGATACACAATCGAAATTGGTGAACTATTTATCAAGTTCCTTCACAGCTAGTGCTATCAATTCATTTATGGAAAAGAAAACAATCTTCGAGTTCTTTGGGAAACTGATCCAGCCTAACGTAGACGGTGGATCACTCTTAAACTATGATCGAGCTGAAGTTGTTCAAAAGAAGGATAAGGGAAATGAGATGGAAATTGATTTAAAAGTCCCTGTTGGCGATACAAATTCCTTTGAATTTGTGCATATTAGCTTCCAAAAGACAGAAAATGGCTGGCGGATATTTTCGGAACCTGGGACATTTTAGAAGTGAGCAGCAAGGTTGCAATCCAACTTGCTGCTTATTTTGTTCAAATTTGAAGAGGAGAAAATTGTAATAGGAAGAAAAAGCTTGTTTTATCTGAAAGTTCAGAATAAAATTAGATTAACATACCAACCGGTAAGTATGTTTCCGGTTTTGCCTGCATAATATCTTTAAGAGGCTAGTATGACTAAATTCTACTAATAAGGATGGTGTGAAAGGTATGTATCTGCGTCTGACAGATGAACAAAAAATGGTTCAATCGACAATTAGAAGATTTGTTGAAAAAGAATTAATTCCACTAGAAAATGATGTTTTAAGAAATGAAAGAGAAGGGAAACCGAGCCTGCCCCTAGAAGTACTAAAGGAGCTTCAATTAAAAGCAAAAGAAGCAGGTTTCTGGGGTATCAATACACCTGAAGAGTATGGCGGAGCTGATTTAGGGCAAATGATGATGGCTATTGTACTTATGGAGGTTTCAAAAACGTTTGTACCATTTAGTTTTGGAGGTTCTGCAGATAACATCCTGTATTACGGGAACGAAGAACAAAAGAAAAAATACCTGCTCCCTACCATTAATGGTGAGAAGAAATCATGCTTTGCCATGACAGAGCCTGGTGCTGGTTCTGATACTAGAAACATCAAGATGAAAGCCGTAAAAGAAGGAAATCACTGGGTGTTAAATGGCGAGAAGACCTTTATTACCGGCGGGAATGAAGCGGACTTTGTTATGGCTATTGCAATTACAGATAAAGAATTGCACCAATCCAGCCAAGGACGGGAAGGTGTTACCTGCTTTATTGTTGACCGGGATATGGGCTGGAAGTCAGAATATATACATACGATGGGAGAATGGGGTCCAGCTGGTCTAGTCTTTGAAAATGTTCGAGTACCAAAAGAGAATATACTTGGTGAATTACACAAAGGTTATAATCTTGGATTAGAATGGATCGGATTTGCTAGATGGGTGGTCGGTGCCAGGGCGGTTGGAGCAGCAGAGCGGCTATTGCAGATGGCGATTGACTATTCAAAAGAAAGGATTACCTTTGGAAAACCTATCGCAGAAAGACAAGCAATTCAATGGCAGATTGCTGATTCAGCAGTAGAAATTGAAGCAGCAAAATGGCTGGTATTAAATGCGGCTTTCACTCTTGATAACGGTGAGGATAACCGTCACTTAGCTTCAATCGCGAAGCTTTATGGTGCAAATATGGGGAATAATGTGGTAGACCGTGTCCTTCAAATTCATGGCGGCATGGGCTATACAAGAGAACTGCCTATCGAACGATGGTACCGAGAAGCAAGACTTTGGAGAATTTACGATGGTACGGACGAAATTCAGCGAATGATTATTGCACGAAATTTAATTAAGGGACATGTAAAGGTTGGTCAATACGTATAATACTATTTGTAAGCGCTATCCTAGTGGATTGCTAGAATTCAAGATTATGAAATTGATAAGTTTGGGAGGATAAAGAAATGGCAGGCAGATTTACAGGGAGAGTGGCATTTGTAACAGGTGGCAGCCGGGGGATTGGAAAAGGAATTGTTGAACGTTTTGCCGAAGAAGGAGCCAAGGTAGCCTTTATTGATTTAAATGAAGAAGCTTTAGTAGAAACAACAAAGGAACTAAGAGAAAAGGGATATGAAGTTTTTTCAAAGGTCGCAAACGTGGTAAATGCCGTTGAAGTGGAGGGCGCCTTTAAAGAGGCATATGAAGCACTTGGCGGGTTAGATATCCTGGTTAATAATGCAGGAGTTATCCGTGATAATCTTTTATTTAAAATGACTGATTCTGACTGGCAAATGGTCATGGATGTTCATTTAAAAGGATCCTTTAATGCTGCAAGAGCAGCGCAAAAATACATGGTTGAAAATAAATATGGAAGAATCATTAATATTTCCTCAACTTCAGCATTAGGAAATCGCGGCCAGGCAAATTACGCTGCCGCAAAAGCGGGATTACAAGGATTCACTAAGACACTAGCGATTGAGCTTGGAAGATATGGTATAACTGCAAACTCTGTTGCACCAGGATTTATTGAAACAGAAATGACTAGGGAAACGGCTGCTAGAATCGGAGTTTCATTTGAGCAATTAATCCAGGCGAGTGTTGCCAATATTCCTGTTGGCAGAAGTGGTAAGCCTGAAGATATTGCTAATGCTGTAGCGTTTTTTGCTGATGAAAAATCTTCCTTTGTTAATGGCCAGGTTATTTATGTTGCAGGCGGACCAAAGAATTAATCATGAAGAGAGGCGAAGATCAATTGTTCAGTAAACAAGTTGGGAAACGTTCCACAAAAGTAAAAAACGTTGTGGAAAGAGGAGCTGTGAAGAAATTTGCAGAGGCAATCGGAGACCTTCACCCTATATATTTTGATGAAGAAACAGGTAGAAACTCAAGATTCCGAAACAATATTGCTCCGCCGACATTTCCGAGGACTTTTGACTATGGAGTGATCGAAGGATTAAGACTTCCTGAAAAAGGCTTAATACATGGGGAACAGACTTTTCATTACCAACGGCCGTTATTGGCAGGAGAAGAGATTTTATGTTACTCCGAAGTGAAAAAGTACTTTGAGAAAAAAGGGAAATTTGGCGAAATGGGTTTTCTTGTTTTAGAAAGCTTTGGCGAAGATTTAGCAGGTAATACCATTTTTAGTTCCACCTCGACCGTGGTTATTTCTGAAGCTGTGAGGAAGGTGCTGACAAAATGAGTACACTTACACAATTACAAGTTGGTGAATCGGTTAAAGAGATTCAGTTAGAGCCTGTTTCCAGAATCGATTTAATTAAATATGCCGGTGCCTCAGGAGATTTCAATCCGATTCATACCATTGATGAAGAAGCAAAAAGTGCTGGCCTGCCTGGAATCATCGCACATGGTATGTGGACAATGGGAAATCTTGCTAAGCTGTTTACGCCGTATTTTGAAGAAGGTTTTGTTAAGGATTATTCCATCCGCTTTAAAGGAATGGTTTTTTTAAATGATGTCATTACCTTAAAAGCTGCTTTGAAGGAGAGAGAGGAACAAAATCTCCGTTTCCAGGTTCTGGCCGTAAACCAGAATGGGAATGAAGTATTAAAAGGTGAGGTTTTGTTTACCCAATATTAAATTCTAATTGACCCAGCCATAGAGATTTCTTTTTCTTAAGGCTGGGTTTTGTTGCTATCTTACTTAATAAAGTGTGGTGTTACGAATGAACTTTGAATTAGAAGAAGATATTTTATTATTAAAACAAAATGTTCGTGATTTCATTCAAACTGAAGTAGAAGCCGTTGCGATGCAAATAGAGGAAGAAAATCAAATTCCAGATAAAATCATTCAACTATCTAGGGAAATGGGTCTATTTGGATTAAGTATCCCTGAAGAGTATGGCGGATTGGGTATTGGTATGGTCGGGAAATGCGCGTTATATGAAGAAATCGGGCAAACACATAATGGATACACAACGTTAATTGGTGCTCATACAGGAATTGGTACGGTAGGAATTGTGGAGATGGGAACTGAACTGCAGAAGCGCAAGTATCTGCCTTCAATGGCTAGTGGTGAAAAACTTGGAGCATTTGCGCTAACTGAGCCTGAAGCCGGTTCCAATGCAGCCAATTTAAAGACAGTTGCTGTCCGAAAAGGAAATAAATATATTATTAATGGTTTAAAACATTATATTACAAATGCAACAGAAGCAAGTGTATTTACGGTCATGGCAGTGACTGATCCAAGTAAAGGGGCAAAAGGGATTACTTCATTCATTGTTGATAAGGATTTTCCTGGTTTTACCATTGGAGCGGTGGAGCGGAAAATGGGGCTTCGAGGTTCTCATACAGGAGAGTTAGTCTTTCTAGATTGTGAGGTTCCAGTTGAAAATGTACTTGGTGCAGAAGGTCAGGGTTATGTGAATGCATTAAAAATACTAGCTAATGGCAGGGCAGGTCTAGCATCTAGAAACCTAGGATCCTGTCAAAAACTGCTAGACATGTCTGTGTTGTATGCGAAAGAACGAGTTCAATTTGGGACCCCAATTATTAAGCACCAGGCTGTAAGCCATATGTTAGCTGAAATGGCAGTTGAGATAGAGGCTCTTCGTTCTTTTACGTACCGTGTTGCGTGGATGGTGGACCAGGGAAAAAAGGTCATTAAAGAAGCGGCGATGTTAAAGCTTTATGGCTCAGAAGTGTATAACAGGGTTGCTGATAAAGCGGTTCAAATTCATGGCGGACTAGGGTATATTGCTGATTATCCAGTTGAGCGCTATTACCGGGATGCGAGAATTACGAGAATCTATGAAGGAACCTCTGAGATTCAGAAAAACATAATTGCCTCACAATTAGATATTGAGTATAGTTCTTCGGAGTGACAGTTGAGAATTCATAATATAGGTGATGAATCGACAAGCTTCCGATTGGCTGCCATTTTTTTTGGTGAATGATAGATATTGAATATTATAAAAATTTTGGATATTATGTCTTTAGTTACATACTAACTAGTTAGTATGTAACTTCTAATAGATTAGTTGCACATAGGAGGAAAAGTATATGCATGTGAAGGAGTTATTCAATCTAAGAGGTAAAGTAGCCATTGTAACTGGCGGTGGAAGGGGACTGGGTCAGCAAATTGCTGAGGGTTTTGCCGAAGCAGGTGCCAGCGTGGTAGTTTGTTCAAGAAGTTTTGAGGCATGTCAGGAAGTAAGTGAAGAGTTAAAGAAAAAGGGTGTAGACAGCCTTGCATTAAAATGTGATGTTACCAATCCTGAAGATGTAAAGAAGGTAGTAGAAACCACTATGGACAGATTTGGGAGGATTGATATCCTCGTAAATAATAGTGGTGCTTCCTGGGGAGCACTAGCAGAAGACATGCCGCTTGAGGCTTGGAAAAAAGTGATGGATGTCAATGTTACAGGAACCTTCATTATGTCACAGGCTGTTGGTCGAGTAATGCTAGAGCAGAAATCTGGAAAAATTATCAATATAGCCTCTGTTGCAGGCTTAACAGGCAGTAACCCTAAATATATGAATGCGATTGGGTACAACACATCTAAAGGAGCAGTAATCACCTTTACGAAGGATTTAGCGGTTAAATGGGGTCCCTCAGGAATCAATGTAAATGCGATAGCCCCTGGATTTTTCCCTACGAAAATGACAAAAGGTCTGCTAGAGAAAGTTGGTGAAGGGATCTTAGAAGGTACACCATTGCGAAGGTTTGGTTCGGATCATGATTTAAAAGGAGTTGCTGTATTCCTAGCAGCACCGGCTTCTGATTTTATAACCGGGGACATTGTCGTTGTTGACGGCGGCGCCAACGCGATGTAGGGTGATTCATAAAACTTCATGTTTTTTTAAAATGACAGCGTTTACAGTCTAATTGCTTTACGATTAAAGATTCCTTAGTTAGGAGATACAGCTGTTATTCTCTACACATCCGGTACTACTGGTAATCCAAAAGGAGTTCTTTTTACCCAGGTGCAATTGTAAGGGAAGAGGAATTAATCGGTTATTGTCAGGAGCATTTAGCAAAAAACAAAACTCCTCGGAGAATTGTTTTTCTAAAGTCTCTTCCGCGGAACGGTGTCGGAAAGATTTTAAAAACACATTTGCGCAACACTGTGGCCGAACAAGAGATAAAGTAAAGTTTACTAGGAGGTCAAACATGATAGAGAGAAAAATATTAACTACAAGTAAAAGAGGTTTATTAGAAGATTCATTCCCGTATCGTTTATATCAAAAGGCGAAAAAATTAGGAACCTGGAACCCTGCAGACATTGATTTTAGTCAGGACGCTAGAGATTGGAAAAGCCTCAATTATGAACAAAAAGAAGATATACTTCGTTTGATTTCCCAATTCCAAGCAGGAGAAGAAGCTGTGACGCTGGATTTACTTCCGCTAATCATGACAATCGCAAAAGAAGGACGTCTTGAAGAGGAAATGTTCTTAACTACATTCTTATATGAAGAAGCTAAGCATACAGAGTTTTTCCGGCTTGTATTAAATGCCATCGGCGAAAGAGGGGACTTATCCCATTTCCATACAGATACGTATAAAAAAATCTTCTATGAAATCCTCCCAACTACGATGGAACGTCTTGTGACCGACCAATCTCCAGAAGCCATTGCAGAAGCCTCCGTAGTTTATAACATGTTTGTTGAAGGCGTGTTAGCAGAAACAGGTTATTATTCCTTTTACCAAGCGTTAGAGACGGCTAATATCATGCCTGGGCTTTTAGAAGGCATTGGAAATTTGAAAAAGGATGAGTCTCGTCATATTGGCTATGGCACATTCCTGCTCCAACGATTAATTTGTGAACACCCTCATCTCTTTGATTTTGTTGCAGCGAAAATGACTGAACTTACTCCTTTATCTCTTAGATTAAATGAGGAAGGAATAGCTGGAAGGGAGGTAAGTGCATTCGGCGGTGATCCAGCATTGGTTATGGATTTCACCCTAAAACAGCTTTCAGTTCGAATGGAAATTCTAGCTCGAGCAAAAGGCAAAAAAATCGAAGAGATTTATAGATTTTCAGAAAGTGAATTAGGTGTTTTATAAAAAGGAGGAGCGAAAAATGACAGTAAAAACGGATGTTCAAATTTTTCCACTTTTTATTAATGGAAAGTGGGAACAGGCTGGCAATCAAGAAACCTTTGATGTATTTAATCCTGCAACAGGCGAACTTGTTGCAAAGGTTGCAAAAGGGACAGCGGCAGATGTCGATCGTGCAGTAACTGCTGCAAGAGAGGCATTTGATAATACTGAGTGGAAAAGCATGAATCCGAAGGACCGTGCCAAAGTACTATATGCGATATCCTATCAAATTGCTGAGCACGCAGAGGAATTAGCGTATTTAGAAGCCATTAGTTCAGGTGGAACCGTACGCCGGATAGGCAATAGTGATATTTTGCAAATGGTTGATTTATTTCAAACACTTGCCAATTTCACGTTAGAATATCCATTTTCAGAAACCTTGCCAGTACCGCCATTTCCTGGACCAGCACATAATTTTGTCTGGCGTGAGCCAATCGGGGTTTGTGCAGCGATTACACCATGGAATCTGCCGATGGTTATTGCGACTTGGAAAATCGCTCCGGCGTTGGCCATGGGAAATACTGTGGTTATCAAGCCAGCAAGCTATACTCCACTTTCAACGCTAAAGCTGGCTGAGATTATCTCAAAGGAAGTTCCACCTGGGGTCATTAACGTTGTAACAGGACCTGGTGCAGAAATTGGAGAAGCATTGGTTCAACATCATAAGGTTGATAAGGTTGCCTTTACGGGATCAACAGAAGTGGGCAGGAGAATCATGAACTTGGCTTCAGAAACGATAAAAAATACAACCTTAGAGCTTGGGGGAAAATCACCAAACATTCTTTTGGAAGATGCAGACCTCAGTATTGCCCTTCCAGGCAGTCTGTTTGGGGTGTTCTTACATTCAGGTCAGCTTTGTGAAAGCGGAACTAGACTATTTGTTCCTGATTCCTTATATGATCAAGTGGTTGCAGGACTTGTCGCATTAACTAGTAAGTTAATGCTCGGAAACCCGCTGGATCCTTCAACGGATGTAGGTCCTGTTATTTCAAAAAAACAAAAAGAAACCATACTTTCTTATATTGAGGCTGGTAAACAAGAAGGTGCCACGTTAGTATGTGGTGGAAAAGAAGCAAAGGTCGCGGGCTGTGAAGATGGCTATTTTGTTGAACCAACCATTTTCACCAATGTGACAAACGATATGAGAATTGCACAGGAAGAAATCTTTGGACCTGTGTTATGTGTAATTCGTTATTCTGAATTAGATGAAGCGATTAAGATGGCAAATGATACGATATATGGTTTGGCAGCAGGTGTGTGGACTCGAGATGTTAATAAAGCATATAAAGTTGCAAGAAAGCTTCAGGCCGGTGTGGTCTGGATTAACGATTGGCATATGCTTAGAAGCGATGCCCCATTTGGCGGTTACAAGCAAAGCGGTATTGGCAGAGAAATGGGTCAGCAATCTCTTGACGCCTATACACAAACAAAGCATGTACACACATCGATGTCACCAGAGCTTGAAAGACGGAACTGGTATGGAATTCTGTTTGGCCAAAACTAATGAAGAGGTGAAGAAAATATGAAAACTTCCTTATCACAGTTTATGCTTCGTACAGGAATTTACAGCGGATCGAATTCAAGAGCGATGGTACCAAGCTTGTTTAGCGGCCTCGGTGCAAAGCGCGTTGTTCTTTTAAGCGACAGAGGATTAGAAAAGGCAGGTGTCGTAAAGCAGGCAGCAGAAATATTTAATTTAACAGGTCATGGCAGTGGACCACAGCTGGTTGGTCAATACCTGGATATTACACAGGATGCAGAAAGCCGCTGTATTAATGATGCTGTTTCTTATGTAAAAGAAGTAGGTGGAGATGCCCTGCTGGCAGTTGGGGGCGGAAGTGTTTTAGATACTGTTAAAGGGGTTAAATATGCACTCCATAAGGGGTTAGCGGATATAAAGGACGCGATCCCAGGCGGCCTTTTATACGAACAATTTCCAAAAGCAAACTTTATCCCGATTCCACATATTGCGATTCCGACCACAGCAGGAACAGGATCTGAGGTTTCCCCAATTGCTGTTATTTTTAATGAAGATATTCAAATGAAAACAAATATAATAAACCCGTTCATTAATGCGGATATCGCTATTCTTGATCCTGATTTAACGGTTGGACTGCCTCCTTTTATCACGGCATTTACCGGGTTTGATGCATTAACTCATGCCATTGAAGCATTTGCCTCGCCTGCGGCGACCGCGCTGACTGATGCTTATGCACTGCATGCGATTCGTTTAATAGAAAAAAATCTTCCGCTGGCAGTGTCTGATGGAACGAATATAGGTGCCAGGATGGATTTACTCCAAGCGAGCCTAATGGGTATTACAGCCTTTAGTTTTGCTTTGAATGCTATTCCAGTGCATAATTTGGCACATGCCTATGGTGCATTGTTCCGGATTCCACATGGATTGGCAAATGCCGTATTCCTGCCGGTGGTCATGGAAATGGTTCCTTCATTATATCTGCCGAAAGCGAAAGAACTTGCCTCTGCATTGAATGTTGATGTAAAGGGAGTTAGTGCTGAAGGTGCATTAACAAAGGTCGTAGAAAAGATTCGTTTACTGCAGCATAAGGTCGGCCTTCCTGCTGACTTTAAGCAGTTTAACATTACAGAAGAAAATCTGGTGCAGACTATTCCTGCGGTAATGAAGGATCCAGCAGCACTAAGCTTCCCAATGCCTAAGGAATTGATTGCAGCCATTGGGCAAAGAGTTGTACCAATTGGGGTAAAATAAAAATCATTGTCTGACATGTTCAGGGCACCCTATAAATAGGATGCCCTGTTCTTATTTTATATCTGCATTTTATTTTTTTTTTGAATACTCGTAAAGATTCATATATAATTTTCGTTAGGGTCATTCTCAGTAATGGAGTTTGTCTACATATTTTAATATGATTAGGAGTTTTAACAATGGAAAAAGTACTTATTTTTGGTCACAAAAACCCTGACACAGATACGATTTGTTCTGCAATTGCTTACGCAGATTTGAAGGTACAACTTGGAATGGATGTTGAACCAGTCCGTTTAGGCAGTGTAAATGGTGAAACTCAATATGCATTGGATACTTTTAATGTGGGTGTTCCACGCCTAGTTGAAAATGTCGCTGCTGAAGTAAATTCTGTTATTTTAGTCGATCACAATGAGCGTCAGCAGAGTGCTAATGATATAAATGATGTTCGTGTTTTAGAAGTAATTGATCACCACCGTATTGCGAATTTTGAAACAAGCGATCCATTGTATTACCGTTGTGAGCCTGTAGGATGTACGGCAACTATTCTAAATAAAATGTATAAAGAAAATGGAAAAGAAATTAAAAAGGAAATCGCCGGTCTAATGCTATCCGCTATTATTTCTGACTCCTTACTTTTTAAATCACCGACTTGCACAGAACAAGATGTAGCAGCTGCAAAAGAATTAGCTGAAATTGCAGGCGTGGATGCAGAGGAGTATGGTTTAGAAATGCTAAAAGCTGGAGCTGATTTAAGTGAAAAGACCATCGAACAACTAATTTCACTTGATGCAAAAGAATTTGAAATGGGCTCTAGTAAAGTCGAAATCGCTCAAGTAAACGCAGTCGATACGGCTGAGGTACTAGCACGCCAAGAGGAATTAGAAGCTGCTATTTCAAAGATTATCAATGAAAAGAACTTGGATTTATTCTTATTTGTAGTAACGGATATCTTAACCAATGACTCTGTAGGTTTAGCATTGGGAGGTAAAACTAGTGCAGTTGAAAAAGCGTATAATGTTACCCTGGAAAATAACACGGCCGTTTTAAAGGGTGTTGTATCTCGTAAGAAACAGATTGTTCCTGTGTTAACGGATATTTTTAACCAAGGTATTTAATAAAATAAACCGTCCTCTTTTTTATGGACGGTTTGTTTTTTATCAAAACTATTACGTTGACTGTACACTTTCTCCGTGATATATTAATAGTATTATAGAAAGGGGTGGGTAAGTTGGGAAGTTGTATCGGATCGGCGAGTTAGCCAAGTTAATGAATCTCTCCAAAAGAACAATCGATTATTACACCCAAATAGGCTTACTAAACCCTATTCGGACGGATTCAAATTATCGATTGTATGGAGAAGACAGTATTCAAATAATGCATTTAATTGAACATTATAAGAATCTTAATATGCCGCTTGAGGAAATCAAGTCATCCATTGAGTTAGTTAAGAACAAGGATTGTTTTGATAAACAAAAAGTAGAAAAGCATTTTGAACAAATTGGGATCTTAATGCGTCATCTTAAAGAAGAAATTGAAGCAATAGAACCGATACTTGAAAAACTAAACAGCAATCAAAAAGAAATGGTCGTGAATAAACTTTCTTCACAAGGTGTTCCATTAGCCCAAACATTATTATTATTACTAAGTTAAACAAACATTTACAAAAACCAGGAGGTGTATTCCTTACTTTGTCATTAAAGTAAGGAGACCATTGACCATTATAAACTTGATTGTAATTGCAATTTTAATTGCTTTTACGGCATTCTTCGTGTCTTTCGAATTTGCCATCGTAAAAATCCGCAGTACACGAATAGATCAGCTTGTATCAGAAGGCAATAAAAAGGCAATTGCAGCTAAGAAAATTGTATCAAATTTAGATGAATATTTATCAGCATGTCAATTAGGTATTACTGTAACGGCTTTAGGATTAGGCTGGCTGGGTGAACCGACGGTTGAACACTTGCTTCATCCATTGTTTACTCATTTAAGCATACCTGAATCTGCAGCAGGAGTCTTATCCTTTGTCATTGCTTTTGCATCAGTAACCTTTTTGCACGTTGTAGTGGGTGAACTTGCACCAAAAACGATTGCGATTAATAAAGCAGAGGCCGTTACATTACTCTTTGCAAAGCCAATGATTATTTTTTATAAAATCATGTATCCATTTATTAAAACATTAAATGGTTCAGCACGTATAATTGTTGGGATTTTTGGTTTGAAGCCAGCTTCGGAACATGAAGATGCTCACTCTGAGGAAGAGCTTCAATTAATTATCTCTGAAAGCTATAAAAGCGGTGAAATTAACCAATCAGAATACAAATACGTAAACAATATCTTTGAATTCGATGATCGAATTGCTAAGGAAATTATGGTTCCTCGTACTGAAATTGTTGCATTTGACAAATCCCAAACTCTTGAAGAATGTTTGGAAATTGTTAAGAAAGAAAATTATACAAGATACCCAGTCATTGATGGCGAAAAGGATAATATCGTCGGAATGTTAAACATGAAAGAGGTATTAACAGATTATATTAGCGGCAAAAACCTAGATACATCTATTGAGGAATATACACGTCCTGTCATTCAAGTTATCGAGTCCATTGCGATTCATGACCTTTTAGTAAAAATGCAAAAAGAACGTGTTCATATGGCCATCCTAATGGATGAATATGGCGGTACAGCAGGTTTAGTAACCGTTGAGGACATCCTAGAAGAAATTGTTGGAGAGATCCGCGATGAATTTGACGAGGATGAAGTACCCGAAATCAACAGAATCAGCGAGAATAAAACCGTAGTAGATGGAAAAGTATTAATAGATGAAGTGAATGATCTATTCGGCTTAGACATTCAGGAAGAAGAAATGGATACTATTGGCGGATGGATTCTTTCTGAGAAAATGGATGTTGTCGAAGGAGACAAAATTAAATATGGTGATTATGAATTTAAGGTTCTGGAAATTGACGGTTACCATATTAAATTACTAGAAATTGTGAAATTGATGAAACATGAATCTATTGCCTAACTACACGTAAAGACCCAGGTGCTCCTGTGGTCTTTTTTTTATACAGACAATAAAGGAGATTTATTAGGATTTTACATATTATCTTCTATATAATAATTGAATTGGTAATTGTTGAACAGCTAATAAAGGCTTTTGCTGGTTATCACTTAAAATATAGTTTTATAGTTTTACAACTAAAGTACTATTTTCGAGCAATAGTTGTGCTAATAATATTTTCTATTGAATAGTAATTAAATAAAAACAAAAGGAGGCTCATCTTGAGAAAAATCAGCCTGCTCATGATCTTTGTGTTCGTTTTGCTATTAAAATCAATGGAAAATGGCTGGTGAAAATATGAATTTAGTAGCACCTATTGCAGACTTATGTAATTATCTATTGTTTTCGATTTTGGCTGGTCATGTTGTCCTGCAATTTGTACCGGATTCGAAAAAACCTAGTATTATCCTTCCAAAGCCAATTTTGCTTCTTTGCACTCTTGGGATCATATTTTTTACTTTTGTACCCGTGTTCTCTTTAATTATGTTTTTTCGTGAATCCGTCGGGTTTACCGCAGCCGCTGCGTCAGTTTTATTGCGGTTCCAAATTGGGCAGGGGTGGGTTTTTAACACATTATTTGCTATTTTCCTTTGGTTAACCTTATATCTTAATCGCTCTAAATATTTACAGGCATTCTGGATTTTATTGATGATTATGACCGTTGGTTATAGCAGTCATGTTTCAACTCAATCGTTTGTAATTGGTATATTTTCTCATACCACACACTTTCTAATGGTAACCATTTGGGTGGGGGTGGTCCTTCAGGTATCCTGGTTTTCCAAGGATAAAGAACATTGGTCTAAGTTCCTGCAATGGTTTTCGCCTTTGGCAGTTGTATGTATGATAAATATTTTTGCAACCGGATTCGTCATTATGTTTACCATTGAGAAGCCAGCAGAGTATGTAAATGGATGGGCTACACCATACGGCCGTATGTTATTGTTCAAGCACATAAGTATTGTGCCTATTATTATGTTCGCATTCATTAATGGGATATTAGCTAGAAAGGCTGCAACCGTCTCATATGATCCTCGAAAATGGTTAAAAGCGGAAAGCGTCATTCTATTACTGGTATTTTTCTTTACAGCTGTTATGGGCACATTGTCTCCACCTTATGAAATGGTCAATGCTGCAAAAGCCGCCACAACACCAACGTGGATTGATTGGCTGTTAGCAAAAAATCTCATTGTACCGATAGAAATTGTATTCGCTCCAACCTTTTTATCTATCATTTTAGTATCAGCCGCATTGCTATTTTTGTTGTTAATATTTGTGAGTTATAAAAGTATGAGCCCGGTTTTTGCCACAGTATTTGGCGGTTGTTTTATTCTCACCTTCTATTTAGGCTTAATGTTTTCATGTGTTTTATATCCAATTATATGAGCAGGGGCCGGGTGCTGCTCTGTTTTTTTACTTTCAATATAGGATAAAAGTATGTGAGTTTCGAATGAAGTAATATTACATTTGTCATAGACATAACATTCTATGTCAGCGTGTGCCTATTACTTACATACCAGAAGGAAGAAGAAAGGGGTACCAAGGTTGAAGCAAAAGAAGTTTATTTTACTATTGTTCTGTTTCTTATTCCTATTATCGATTGTATCTCTTTCAGTTGTTTTTATTGTTCATTCATCGGAATTAAATCGGGCCTTAACATTAGATAAAGTGAAATCTGTCACAGTTTCTAAGACTAGCGTCAAGCAAAATACCAGTAATCAACGTATTCTAAAAACAGCAAATAAGTCTCCATCACAAGAACCCTCCACTACAAACAACCAGTCAAACGAAGCAATTATTCAAACAAAAGCTATTCAACCAAGCACGGCACCGATTTCATTGGCTAGTTTAGATATGCCCAATGAAAAATGTCTTAAAGATGCACCTGTTCGGCATTTTAATATTGCAGCGATACCAGTTGATATGGTTTACAACAAATTTGGCGACCATGACCCAAATGCCAAAATATATGCCTTACTGGAAGATGTTAATAAGATTCGGCTGGCTATTGCAGACAATCCCGGAAAACCGGTCAAGGAAATCCAGCCGCTGGCACTCCGTGCAAATCAAGGCGATTGTATTCAAGTGACCTTTCATAATCAATTAAATGAAAAAGCATCGATTCATATTGAAGGAGTTGGCTATGAGGTAAGAGGTTCTGATGGAACATCAGCAGGATATAATCCTGATTCTACGGCTGCGCCAAATACAGAAATTAAATACACCTGGAATGCAGTGAATGAAGGGACTTTCTTTTTCTACAATGGTGCCGACCTCACTTATTTTACCGATCCTACTGGCATCAAGGGGACAATGGGTGATGGTTTATTCGGAGCATTAATCGTTGAACCAAAAGGAGCATTTTGGACTGACCCTGTAACAGGTGAGGAGATAAAGAGCGGTTTATATGCAGATATCCACTTACCTGACCAGCCTGATTTCCGAGAGTTTACTTTGTTTTTCCATGATGGGATTAGTGCACAATTTGGCATCCCACAGCCTCCGGGACTGCCTGAAGAGGAAGAGCATGAAGAAGAAGGTGAGGAGCCTCATGAAGAGGAACCCCATATAGAGGATCCTAATGAAAAAGAACTTTATGCTGTTAACTATCGTGCAGAACCAATGGATGAACGGTTAAAAAACACTATGGGCGACGATGGTAAAGATCCAACCATGTTTTATTCCTCCTGGGTTTTTGGTGACCCGGCGACACCTATTACAAAAGCTTATGTTGGTGATCCAGTCCGGTATCGGGTTATTGGTGCAAACAGTGATGAGAACCATGTTTTTCACCTTCATGGACACAGGTGGAAAAGTGATACGAAAAAAACAAACACAGTTGATTCTGATACGTTGAATATCGGAGATACGCAAACAGCTGAACTTGCTTTTGGAGCTGGGTATGATAAGGAAAATACCGGTGCAGCAGGGGATTACTTATGGCATTGTCATTTGTTCCCGCATTATCTAGAAGGTATGTGGGGATTAATGAGGGTCTATGATAAGGCACAAGCAGACTTGCTGCAATTATCAGACAGAGAAGCACCACCCAGTCCAACAAAGGAAAACCCGGGTTATCCAAATTATATTCCAGGTGAATTAGGCAAACGTGCACCAAAACCGCCAGACCCCGAATTTCGTCCAGCGACAGAATCAGAAAAGGCAGCTCTCGGTGCCCTCGTACCAGGAGCACCTAATTTTGACCGTTGTCCAAAGGACGCTCCAGTTCGAAAATATAACATTGTTGGAATCCAAACAGAAATTGTCTACAACAATGCAGGTGATCGTGATAAGGAAGGGCGAATGTTTGTACTTGCAGAAGACGAGCAAAAGGTTCTCAGCGGACAGATAAGACCTCGTCCTCTTGCAATTCGTGCGAATCAAGGAGATTGTGTGGAAGTAACATTAGAAAACCACCTATTCAATGCGAAAGAGCCGAATGCATTGTCGATACACATCCATTTTGTGGCATACGATCCTTTAGGTTCTGATGGAACATCTGTAGGCTGGAATTACAACCAAGGTACGGAGCCGGGGGAAAAAATCAGATATCGTTGGTTTGCAGATGAAGAAGGTTCCATCCTTTTCCATGATCATATGTCGGCAGGTGAAAAAGGGTTCCATGGGACATTTGGTGCTTTAATTGTTGAACCTAAAGGCTCGAAATGGCTGGATCCAAGGACGGGAAAGGAAATCAAATCTGGTACAGAAGCAATGATTGTTCACCCGGAAAAAGAAGATTTTCGTGAACAGGTCCTAATTTACCATGATTTCGCAAGACTTTGGGATAAAAATGGAAACATGCTCCCATTAGAGACAGATTCAGCTAATTTCAAACACGCGCATGGGTATGCTGGGGTGAATTATTCGAATGCGCCTTTTTTCAGAAGAAACAATGCAGACCCGGCTTATGTGTTTAGTTCATGGGTTCATGGTGATCCCGAGACACCGATTATAGAAAGCTATACAGGAGATCCGATTAAAATACGTTTAATTCAAGGTGCGCATGAAACACAGCATAATTTTAATTTGCACGGGTTAGCTTGGAAGCGTGAGTCTGGAGTGGAGGATTCAGAATTAACATCGACCCAGACAATCGGTACATCTGAGCAGTTCACAATGGATATTCAGCCAAACCCTGTTGGCGTACAACAACGGGATTACCTATGGTCATCTCAGCCTATCGAAGACCTATGGAGTGGATTATGGGGCTTTGTCAGGGTTTGGGGAGAAAGGACTCCAACTCTTCAAAAACTTCCCGATCGCAAGCCCTTAAAATCGTCGGCTGTTCCTTGGAGGGTAAGTCAGATGAAGAAAAATGGATCAAAACCACCGAAAGCGCGAGCACCTGGGAATCCATGTCCACCTGGTGCATTCGTAAGAAAATTTGATATTACAGCTTTTATGAAAGACATTGTTTATAACAAATATGGTGATCATGACCCATTTGGAATGATGTTTTCTCTTACGAAAGATTATTTAGATATTAAAAATGGCAAGAAAGTGGCAGAACCGCTAGTTATTCGGGCAAATGAAGGGGAATGTATACAGGTGAATTTATCCAATCAACTCCCGTTGGACCCGCCTGAAAATCTTGCTGATCCAGCTTTATTAATGGCAAATCAGGTAAATTGGAAGAATTCAAACAGAGTTTCCTTACATCCGCAAATGGTGCAATATGATATGCAGGGATCTGATGGGGCAGCGATTGGCTATAATTACGATCAAACCATTGGGCCCGGTGAGAAAATTACGTACCAATGGTATGCAGATAAAGAATATGGAGGCACCATTCTATATGACTATGGAGATATCCGCAGTCATCGGCTTCATGGTGCATATGGCTCACTTATCATTGAACCAAAGGGCTCGAAATATCAGGACCCTAAAACTGGTAAAGAAATAATGTCGGGGGCACGAGCTGATATTATCGTTCCGAATAAACCTGATTTCAGAGAACAGGTATTAATGTTCTCTGATGGAATTTATACCATTGGCAGTGATGGAAGTATACCAACGCCTGGGACCGCTGATCTTGATATGGAAGATCGAGGAGAAAAAGGAATCAATTACAGTTCAGAACCATTTAAACACCGATTGGCAGCTAATCCGGATAAATCACTCATTTTTAGCTCTATTATTCATGGTGACCCATCAACTCCAGTGCCAGAAGCCTATGTAGGTGATCCAATCCGGTTAAGAGTAATGCATACAGCAGATCGATCTAGGGGGAGTGTATTTACACTTCATAGTCATCGCTGGCGATATCAATGGACCGATCCCGCCTCTAAGCTTGTGTCAAGTCAAGGTTCAATTACACCGGGAGAGACATTAGATATCATCCCTGTACAAAATGATGGGTTAATGAATCAAGTAGGTGATTATGTTTATCGGGAAATGAAGCTGAGAAGGTATCTGGAAGGCGGCTTATGGGGAATGCTGCGGATCCATAATCAGCCAAAATATCAGCTTCAGACTCTCCCTGACCGGAGGCCGGAAATACCGTTTGATGTTAGTGGTATCCTTTCATCTAATAGAGAATTTATTAATTTTAAATGGAAAACCACAATTAACCAAAATATTGCCGGCTTTAATCTATATAGAACAACATCAACTCTGAAGGGATATCAGCGGGTGAACAGCAGTTTAATTCGTTCTTTATCTTATACGCTGCCAGTAAGTCAAACCAACCCAGCCTTCTATTACACTGTTACTACAGTGGATGTTTTCGGGAATGAATCGTTATATGCAAACCCTGTTTTAGTAGATACGAATTTAAAAAGACCGGTATTGAGACGATAGCAGGTTAATAGCTATTAATTTAAAGCAGGAGGGGTGAAAACGTGTTACCCCTCCACTTTATGGTTGTTTTTTCATAGTAAAATAACACTATACACCGACTAATAAATAGGTCTATCTATTTATTTTGTGGAATAAAATTGAAAAAAAGGAAAGGGGAAATAGGATGAAATAACTATTATTACTAGAATTTTTAAACGTTGAAAAATCAAAAAAGGTGGGTTGCGAATGTTACCAAGCGGCAGCAAGAGGAAGAGAAAGAAAGTATCAACGTTAAAAAGTGTTTTTCTCCTAGCAATAACAGCAGTTTTAATCATTAGCAGCGGAATTTGGGGAGATGGGGCTAAAGCAGAGTATCTTGTGCCAATGGAAGATATCCCAAAACTTCAAAAAGTGGGTCCTATCGGGGATTATGGTTATCCGGTATGGTACAAGGATTCGAATGGAAAACGGTTAGAGTTATGTTTAGAAGGAAGTAATCCTAATTGTGGTTTTGCTGTGGGGGAATTTCCAGCTGGTGACCTTTCAGTGAAGAACGGAAACTTTCCAGAAGAAGCATTTTATCAGCTGGCAAGTGCCTCTATTGAATTGCCATCTGGCGGGGACGCAGATGCTGTATTCGCTCTTGAAGCAGCATGGGCTAATGAATTAGTCCAAGACGGAGATCAAATTGTTTTTGGAAGGGTTCGTTTTCGTATTGACGACCTAACTGTCGGGGAAAAGTACACTATCACACATCCTTATGGTATAGATGAAATTGAAGCGACTCCAGAGGATGACGATGTACCTAATGGGCCAGGTGAGATAAGATTCGTTGAAGATATCGGGATAAATGGAGGGTTTGAAGGGGCAAGGACAAGTCGAATTGGGACATTTTTAGAATGGGATACAACAGCTGATAGACCTCCAGGTTTTGTAGGAAATCCGGACGTTGATCATAAAATCATAAATGGTTATTTTAATGGTACAGAGGAACAAAACTATTTTAGGATTCAAGGACCTGGAATAAATAGTACTTGTGTTACGAGTACTGGTACAATCCGGAATTGTATCCAAACTGATTTATTTAGTCTAATGGGGAAAGAAGCAACAACTGCTGGTGTTGATGCCATAAGAGCTACATACAGCCAGGATTCTGAGGGCAGTGGAACCATTGATGTATTTGCATCTACCGAAGAGGATAAACAGTATTCAATTGATATTGATATTAATGATGATGGAACGAAAGAAACAACGATGGAAGGTGTAAATGGACAATATTTTGGACGTGTAAAGTATTCTGGAGCAGTACCAGAGAATGTAACCGTAATAAATACAACGGATAATCCAGATAGTACAAAAGTAATTCCAGTAGTGGATTACATTTCTGCAACTGCAAAATACGATACAAATTCTAAAACCCTGTATGTAACTGCTTCCTCTAGTGATAAAGTAAATAATCCAACATTAACCGTACAAGGGTTGGATAAAATTGTTCCTGATTCAGATAATTTAGATAAGTCAATTCCTGCTTCTGGAACGTTGGCAATTACGAGCCCGCAATTTGTGCCGCCAACGATTACCATAAAATCTGCTGAAAATGGCACCACAACAGTGCCAGTAGAGGTTACATCTGATCCGGCAATTGCAAATCCGGGCAAAGCTCAAACCGTTAAACAGGGCACATTGGTGACCTTGGACGGAAGTGCTTCCATGAATGCTGCAACTTACAAATGGGAGCAGGTAAGCGGTCCTGAAGTTCAACTGAATCTAGAAAATCCTGCAAAACCAACATTCACATTCCCTAAAAAGTTTATTCCAGTCAGCTTTAAATTAACGGTTACCGGCAATGATGGTAAAGCTTCGACCAATGAATCTATTGTTACAATTACACCAGCGCCAGATATCCTAAAGACTACGGAAGTTTCATTTGCAACAAGTACTAGTACGCTAAAGGTTTCCGGAACAAGTGATGTATTTGGACCTGGGGTGAATATAACGATATTGGCAGGAGGTAAATCATTTATCGCAGTGGTCTTATCTGATGGAAAATGGAGCATTACAAGCAGGGGAGTAACTTCATATAAACCAGGTGATACCATCAACATCATTTCAACTTCTGGTGGAAAACTGACGAATGTAACTGTAAAAATCACTACAAGATAACAGGTAATTTGAGAGCCAGGTTCTTTAACAAAGGAATCTGGCTCTTTTCTTTTTCCCTTTTGCATGTAACGAGGAATAGGGTCATATGGTGTAGAAAGGAGGTATCAAATGATTAATATTAATGGTGTAGTTGTCAAGGCCGAAGATCTTCATAAAACCATTACGGATAATGAACAGAGGACAATTATGAAGCAAATGGCCAGTTATCCTGTAATTTATTATTACTCGTCTCTGCAAGAATTGAAATTTGAATTATTATTCCGCGTGAATACAATTAAAGCTGCAACAGCTTTAGATAAAAGCGGTGCAAAGTTTACTACTTTCACTTATTCTTTTCCCAACAGGAAGTACTGGTACCGGCTGCCAAACGGAGGGTTTCTATTAAGGGAGGGCATCAATCCATCAGAAGGGATAGAAGATATCATCAAAAATGGAACACTCTATGCGTTTGAATGTGCTACCGCCATTGCGATAGTTTTGTATATTGCTACGCTGTATACGATTGGACCGAGGTCGTTTAATACTTATTTTAGCCGACTATATTTAATGGATTGGCAGTTTGATGAAGATCTTCCTGTGTACCAAAAAGATGGGGAGGATTTCCTCATTGGAGATGTTTTGCACTTCAAAAATCCCGACTTCGATCCAAAACAGCCTTGGTGGAGGGCTGAAAATGCAGTCTATTTTGGTGATGATAAATTTTTTGGACATGGAATTGGGATTAGAGATTCTAAGACCATTATTAATTTTTTAAATGGAAAGAGGAAAGAAAATCCAACACAATCTGCTTATCTTATGCGCATGATTACAAGACCGAATTATCGAACGATCAACCTATTACGGTAAATGATAAGGAGCTTCCATTATGGAGGCTCCTCTGATATATCAACCGTGTATTCTTCCGTCGAAATCGGCCGCAATCCGTTTACTGATTAAGTAATCCTGTTCACGCCGTTTTTCAACTTCCATTCTCACATTTAATTTTCGTTTATATTCTTCATAACAAACACCGTGTGCACTCAGCATCGCCTTTTCCATTTCATTTGTATACTTTAGTTTCAAATAATGGATAATGAATCCCTCCGGTTTTTACCGTTTTATCGGCTTTTTGGTTAACACAATACAATGATAGCACTGCAAATATTTCCAAACAAAGTCGAAAAAACGGCGTATCTGGCTGTCAGCTTTACTGACATGGATACTCAGGAGATTACCTCTTACGTTCTCAAAATAGAAGCCATATCCTTCTAATAAGAGCTTGTAATGTCTATTTTTGTATAAAAGAAAACCCATTGCATGTACAGCAATGGGCTTCCTTGTTATGTGATGCAAATAGAAAATCTTTTAATTCATAGATTTATCTAACATGAAATCAGCTTTTGGCAGAGTAATAATCTTGCCGCCAATTTGCACGTGTACGGTATCGTTGAAAATGGCTTTTACAATTCCCTTTAGTGAAACACTTGAGTTGATTGAGATATCTTTTTTATCAGATTGATTTGCCATATTAATCAACACCTTCCAAAGTTAATTATAAAATATTATATATGAATAAAACCAAAAAAAGCGAGTAAAAAGTCTCATAAAATCAAAAAATATAAAATTTGTTCATGTTATTTACAATCAAATGCCAAGGGGTATGAACATCGATTGAAATAACATGAACTATAGTTCAAGTATTACATGTTAAAGTACATCTGTCAATGGAAACATGAACTATGGTTCAATATTTATTATTTGTGGTATACTTAGCTTGAGGTGAGTAAAATGTCAGACCGAGAAGACCAGCTGGTTGGTGAGTTTCCCTTAATTCCAAAACAGGAACGTGCACAAATAAAACGGGACTTGCTATTAAAAAGCGGTCATGAATTATTTGTTTCAAAAGGATATGAGCATACAACGGCAAAGGAAATAGCGGCACATGCAGGGGTGGCAACCGGGACTTTTTATCGGTACTTTTCGGATAAACGACAGCTGTTAATGTCTCTTTTAGAGGATCAAATTGAGATGTTAATGCCGCCTGAACCAAAATGGGGTGTTTCCAATCCAGAAAGTATGTTAGCTTCGCTATTAGAACATTATGATAAGCGACTTAAAAAAATGGGGATGCAGAGAGTGCTTCCTGAATTACTAGCGAAAGATAAAGAGTTTGCTGAGGTATTAGCTGCCGCAAAACGTAAGATTTTTACTAGGATTCTTTCTGGATTAAAGAGGGCATACGATAATGATTTAACATGGAACGACTTAGATTTAAATACGGTAACCTGGTCGGTGATGACTCTGGCCGAGCATGCCCCTGACAAAATGAAGCAATGCGGGAATCAGACCGATTTCCTAGAGGTTGCAAAAGTGATCTGCCGTTTAATTTTTCCGCCAGAAGTCATTAAACAATTAGGTACTAAAGAAAATGTAAATGATGGAGAGTAAAGATTTCTGAAAGGATGTAGCACAAGGAATGGAAAAGACCCTTGATATGAAGGACTTAAAAGCAATCAAAATTGAATTAACTCGATTTATGATGGCATACAAATTTGCTTTAGATGAAATGACAACAAAAATTAATATACTTAAAGACGAATTTAATTATATTCATGACTACAATCCAATAGAACATGTGAATTCACGCTTAAAAACGCCCGAAAGTATATTTCGTAAAGTACAGCGAAAAGGCTTAGATTACAATTTAACAAGTATTAAGGAAAATATAAAAGACATTGCGGGAATGAGAATCACCTGTTCATTTATTTCTGATATTTATGAAATAAGCAGAATGATAGCGAATCAAAAAGACATTCGAATTCTCGAGTATAAGGATTATATAAAAAATCCAAAGCCTAATGGTTACCAAAGCCTGCATATGATTGTGGAGATACCCATTTTCATGTCTGACCGTGAAGAATTAACCTGTGTGGAGATACAAATCCGGACCATTGCCATGGATTTTTGGGCAAGCTTGGAACATAAGATTTATTATAAGTACAACAAGGCTGTTCCGCAAAAAATGCTTGATGAATTAAAAGATACAGCTGAGATGGCCACCCTATTGGATCGGAAAATGGAAAAGCTCCATAAAGAAATGGAGAAAATGAAAAGAGCGGATAAAGCCGATGAAATGCTTTTGTCTATGGGGATAGAAAACAATAAAAAAAAATTATTAGAGGCCTTTATGGAAGAAAAACTGGGGGTCAAATAATCAAAAGCCTATTACATTTTCTGTAATAGGCTTTTTGTATGTTCAAAAAACAAATTAATCCAAATATTTTTAAAAGACAAAAAATTCTTTCATTTTATAGATAAGCTGTTATATAATAGAAAACATCAATGAGAAAAGGGGGATTTACTTGGAACAGATTGTTAATTGGTTGAATGGAATCATTTGGAGTCAGGCCCTTATCTATTTATGTTTAGCAGTAGGATTGTTTTATACGTTATCAACACGGTTTCTTCAAATCAGGCATATGAAGGATATTTTTAGGCTAACGTTTAAAGGTCAAAAATCTGAAGCTGGAATTTCATCCTTTCAGGCATTAAACCTTGCCTTGTCCGGAAGAGTTGGAACTGGTAACATCGCTGGGGTTGCAACTGCAATTGCATTTGGGGGTCCGGGTGCGGTTTTCTGGATGTGGCTAATTGCTTTTCTAGGAGCAGGTTCGGCCTTTATTGAATCCACTCTAGGTCAGGTTTATAAGTCGAAACAAGGCGGCCAGTTTCGCGGCGGACCAGCATACTACATAGAAAAAGGCCTAAAGCTGAAATGGTACGCTGTATTATTCGCCATCGTAACAGTGATTTCTACTGGTGCACTTTTACCGGGGGTACAGGCAAATAGTATTGCAGTCAGTATCGATAATGCTTTTGGAATCAATACAAGTATTACAGGTATTGTGTTAATTTTAGTGTTAGCGGCAATTATTTTTGGCGGGGTAAAACGTATTGCACGTACTGCTGAATTTGTTGTGCCGTTTATGGCTGTTGGTTATATTATCGTTTCTTTTATTATTACTTTTGCCAATCTCTCACAAATTCCTGAGGTACTTTCTTTAATATTCTCAAGTGCATTTGGCGGAAATGCCGCTTACGGAGGGATTTTAGGTGCTGCTATCTCTTGGGGAGTAAAACGAGGCATCTACTCAAATGAGGCAGGTCAGGGAACTGGACCGCATGCAGCCGCTGCTGCAGAGGTATCACATCCTGCTAAGCAAGGAATTGTGCAGGCGTTCTCTGTTTATATTGATACTTGGTTTGTTTGTACGGCAACAGCCTTTATGATCTTGATGACAGGAATGTATAATGTAACACCTGAAGGGAAAGAACCAATTGTTACAAACCTTACCGAGGTTGAAGCAGGTCCAGGCTATACACAAGCGGCTGTTGAATCTGTTTTACCAGGATTCGGTGCACCGTTTGTAGCGATTGCACTTTTGTTCTTCGCCTTTACTACTATCATGGCTTACTATTATATGGCCGAAACAAATCTTGCTTATATTAGGAAAAATAAAAATCAGTGGACGGAATATGTTCTTAAATTTGTAATCTTAGGTATGGTTTACTATGGCTGTGTAAAAGAAGCAGGACTTGCATGGGCTCTTGGGGATGTCGGGGTTGGTGCAATGGCTTGGCTAAACCTAATCGCCATTCTCCTATTAACGAAACCTGCCCTTAAAGTTCTTAAAGACTATGAAGCTCAGTTAAAGGATGGAAAAGATCCTGTGTTTGATCCTGTAAAACTAGGAATAAAAGATGCAGATTTCTGGGAACATGAGTATAAGTATCCTGAATCTGAAACAGTTGAAAAAACAGGCTGATGCTAGATGACTAATAGAAAAAACTGACATTGTTTTGTCAGTTTTTTTCTTTTTAGTCATAAAGCTCTGGTATCGCTTTACGATAGGGGGGTATGATATAATGGCAGAAAATGAGGTGATGGAATGAATTTTGAAAAAGAAAATGATGTAGAAATGGATAATGAATCCTGTTGTGAGACTTCAAGCAGCCACCGTAAAAGCCATCATTCTGATAAGGTGAAGAGTAATCTTGTAACGAGACTTAATCGAATTGAAGGGCAAATCCGTGGAATTAAAGGTTTAATTGAAAAAGATACCTATTGTGATGATGTGATTACACAAATTTCAGCAACTCAATCAGCATTGAACAGCGTTGCTAAAATCCTGTTAGAAGGTCATCTCAAATCATGTGTACTCGAAAGAATTCAAGAAGGTGACCAAGAAGTTTTAGATGAGGTTCTGGTAACCATTCACAAATTAATGAAAAAATGATACTCCCCTTTAAGTCGTACTTTTTGTACGTCTTTTTTTTATTCCATTTATTGTTTTTGCCAGAAGGAATAAGAAAATCCAATGAAGAATATTTATAGTTATAATATTCTGATAATTAAGGGGTGAGGGAATATAAAGGCGACGAAAATTATCCTAATGTTATTTGCAGGCCTCATTCTGACTTTTAGTTTCTATGCTTATACTGTATTTTACGGGACACCTTGGGGTAAAGGTAAGCATGAAAAAAAGATGCACGAATATATAACAGAAAAATATCAGTCACAATTTGTCGTTACGAAAATTAGTTATAATTTTTTAAGTGAAAGCTATCAAGCATTTGCCTATCCAATAAGTCACTCGAACCTCTTATTTATCATTGAGCAAGACGAAGCTTCCCTGCGGGGTTACTCCGATAATTATCCGAAAGTTATGTGGGATAGTGAATTAGGAAACCATTTAAAAGCACAAATGAAGGAATTATTTCCTGATTTGGATGAAGGAATGTTTAAGGCCCTGCAAATTAAGGATAAGGGAGAAATCTTTGGTCACAATATTCCTTCCTATGAAGAGATAAACGTATCGACTCTCTCGACCTCAATTCCTATTGATATCAAAACAAATTGGTCAAAAGTAGACCAAAGGACAGAAATACAAAAAATGAAAAAACTTCGTCAATATTTGCAAGAAGCACAGTTCCCTGTACTTATTGAGGTAAGATATTACGAAAATGAAATGGATGAAAATGCTAAAGTCTTTTTTATTACAGAAGAAGGGGATATTATTGAAAAATAGTGCGACCTTTATCGGTGCACTATTTCCTATTATACTATTGTATTAATTTGTGAGAGTGATTTAGTAAAATGTTTTTTAAGTGCCGCCTTCTAATCAAAAGAAAGCCGAGATTATTGTTGGTTTCGATGATCGTATTATTTTCTAATAATTGATAACTGACCTCATCCCTCCAAATATAAAGCTTGGAACGAATTTCTTTGTCAACTTCTTTAATGTAATAAGAAGGAGTGCAAATCCGATTAATACTATTATTTTTTCTTTTTAAAGAATTTAATGCGATTATTTGTTTCATCAACAATCCCCATAATCCGCCAAAGCTCATATTTTTCATTGGAGAGCTGGTAAATTGATTAATGGCAAGTTTCCGGCCATCGTTAAAGGAAACCGAGGCATTGACAGCGGAGGCATAATGAACATCCCCTGATAAAATAATACACCGATTAGGGTTGCATGAGGCTGCCTGATTGAGGAATTCTGTAAATCCTTTTCCATTATACTTCCATGCTTCAAAATCAAGTTTGGTTTGAACATTCACTCCAAGTACCTTCAACGGATAAACATAATCATGTAAAAAGCTTTCGATAAGACCTAATCCATATAGGGGCGTAGGTGAAACAATAATTAACGATTTGCCGCTTTTCCACCCGCTGTTAAACAGGCTCTGTTTGACATTTTGCCAGCCTTGTTTGCTGAGCAATTGTGGTGCCCATACAGTTTCTTCTATTAGATGTCCGAACTTTTCAGGTCTAGGTTCAATATCATATTCTCTCTCGGTACGAGTGTCCAAAAACAGTGCTTTTGGGTTGGTAGGTGCAACAAAGTACCATGAGTCATAGTTCCATAGAGTTTTTTTCCATTCCTCATAATTTGTATTTATTTTCCCCTCAGATAGACTGCTAAAATACGTTTTCATCACCGATAGAAAACGGTCATTGAACGAATCAGGTGAGTTTCCCCAACCTTGAAAGGCCCAATACGCCCCCAAACCATTGGCGATAACATGACTGCCTAATGAGGAGTGCCTGACATTTTCTTTCCACTTAGAGGATATATTCCAATCATCCGTAATGTCATGGTCATCAAATATCATATAAGTTGGAATATTTGCCAAGAGACGTCTAATCTGATACAGAGCTTGCTGAAAGGAAATCATTGCCTCCTGCTGCTCGGCATAACGATTTTCAAGCCGAATTTGTTCAAGGTTAAAATCCTTTGGATATCTTTCTCCATCAGAGAAAACGAAATATATTTGTTTTTTCTTTTGAAGTTCACGGAAGGGCTCAAACAGGTTATGCTCATGTGCCGATTCCCAAAGCTGCGGGCTAAAGGAGAGCAGATACATGGCAGCATACTCTCCAAATTTCATTAAATGATTGTGGGCATGTGAAGAGGTAAAATGGCAGAATTTCTCCATCACGTATTTCCTGCCGTTCACTTGTTTTATTGCAGTTTGAAAGGGTTCATTGGTCAGCCTGTTATCGATTAACTCCAGCTTTTCTGTTGAACCTATTAATTCTTTTTCGAAAGTTGAAATAACCGGAAACAAGGGATCACCTACGTCGTCTGCATATATTTGATCTCCCATTAGAATTAGTGTTGTTGGACGTAATTTAAGATTATTAAATTCCTTTTTCAGTAAGCTATCAGCTGCTGTTAGTGTATCCTCACCATCCCCGTGAGGCTTTCGACAGGAACCATAGAGGACATTGCAACGATGGTCCGAACTATTGAGATAAATGGCCGGATATAGAAGGTTACCATAGGCAATAGAGTGTGGGTTGTCTTTTGAAAGTAATCCAAGTGTGTGTAAATCATGATGTTCAGTGCCTTGTTTTAAGAAAATATTGTATCCAAGTAATGTATCCGTCGGAAACGTGCTGTGTAAGGGCGTTAGTTTCAGTAAATGGACAAATAGTTGTTTTCCTAGTTGGATGGTAGTGGTGTTAGATTCTATATCAAACTGTTGGTAATCAAATATTTCGGGATCCTTATTTGAAGTGATCCGAACCATTCTAGCCTGAATTGTGTACCTTTTACTTGTCGCAATCCATAGCGTAATTTGTGAAGGTTCTGCTCTGCGAACAATAGGACCTGACAAGATGATGGGTAAGGTTAAGGAATTCATTGTATCACCCCAGATCTATTTTGTTACAACATTATATTCATTAACTTAGTGAGAAGTGTGGACATAGATATTGGGGTGTTTTGGGTTAAATTGTAGAAATATTGCCAATATTACTTCGGAATATTAATTAGTGGTGCATTATAATTAAGATATGGCATCCATAGAGTGACAGATTTTTGTTCAATTTAAGGTGAAAATTTTCCCATGGAGGGTAGGATGATTTATGAAGACATTAATTGCTTATTGCTCATCTCATGGTACAACAGAAAAAGCTGTCCAATTACTGAGTGAGTGGATGGAGGGAGAAGTCTTAGCAGTCGACTTAAAAAGAGATCGAATTACTTTCGATGTAAGTGATTATGACTTTGTAATCATCGGCGGTTCCATCCATGCTGGCAGTATTCAAGGGAAAATCAAGCATTTTATCACTAAACATCATGATGAGTTGTTAACCAAAAAACTGGGATTGTTTCTCTGCTGCTGGCATGATGGCGAAACCGCTATTGAGCAATTTGATTTGGCTTTCCCAGAGGATTTAAGGAAGGTCTCTATTGCAAATGGAATTTTCGGAGGAGAGTTCCTCGTAAGTAAAATGAATTTTATTGAAAGACAGATAGTTAAAAAAGTGAATGGTATTACTGTGGATACTTCAAATTTAGATACTACGGCAATCATGACCTTTGTAATGAAAATTAATGCAACCATCGCTCTAGTATAAAAAAGCCTGACCCTCCAAGGGGTCAGGTATTTTTCTGGGTTAACAAATTTTTTGAATCAGCTCGATGGAATTGTTTTTTGGTGAATTAACAAGAGTACTCACTTCATACGCCTCCATTAAATGATGATCAAGTGGTTTAAGTAAGTGTTGAAGCCTATTGGTCTCTTGTATAGAAGGATCAAGCCAATACTTTTCATCTTCATGTTTTAAGATTACAGGCATCCGGTCATGGATGTCTTGAACAAGTTCATTAGGATTTGTGGTAATCACGGAACAAGAATAAATGGATTTCCCTTCAGGAGAAGTCCACTTTTCCCAAAGGCCGGCCATTGCAAATAATTCATCTGACTTCAGCTTTATCCTCATTGGAATTTTGGTTTTGCTATCTAATCTTTTCCATTCATAAAAACTATCAGCTACAATTAAACAGCGTTTTTTCTTGTAGGCATTTCGAAAGCTTGGTTTCTCAGATAAAGACTCTGCACGTGCATTAATCATCTTATAACCAATTGACTTATCCTTCGCAAAGGGCGGAATTAACCCCCAACGTAAAAACCCCATCTTATTATGAGCTCCATCATTAATCACTGCTAACACCGATTGCGAAGGAGCCACATTAAAACTAGGCAAATACTCCTCCTCCTGCAGAAAAAACTCAACATCAAACCGATCCATCAACTGATCAACCGGAGCCGTCAACGTAAACCGTCCGCACATTTTACATAACCTCCTTTGGTGCCTGTCACCATTTATACATTGTAACACCAATTATACATGGAATTATAGGGTGGGATGTATAAAATGGAAATTATAGGCGAATAATGTTTAAGGTTTTTAGTTTGAAGTTTTCAGCTGAGAAAGAGGTTACGTATGAGAATTTGGTTTAATAGGTGGTTTACGACGGTTACGCATTTTATGGAGCTGATACGCAGAAATGAGGATGGGCGCAGGGTCGAGATTTTTGGGACTCATTCGAATAAGGACGCTCTCTATTTGCAGTATTGTGATTATGCCTTTACAGAACCCGCCGTGTCTGGCGAGGAATATATTGAGTTTTGCCTGGAATTTTGTCAGAAGCATAAGATTGATATTTTTATTCCTAGAAAAGAAAATACTGCAATCGCAAAAAGGCTGGCTGATTTTGAAGGTATTGGTGTGAAGGTATTGGTTTGCCCAGACTCAGAATTAATGGAGACACTGGATAATAAAGCAGCTGCCTACCATTCCATCATGCAAAAGGAAGAGGATGGAGCGGAACTTGTTTCAATCCCTGATTTTTATGTTGTTAATAATATAAAAGATTTCAAAACCGCTTATCAATGTTTGAAGGATAAAGGTCACAAGGTGTGTTTCAAGCCTGTAGTGGGCGAGGGAGCCACTGGTTTTCGTATTATTGAAGACAGTATTGAGAGTATTGATCAGCTGTTTAAAAGGGCAAGCAGCCGGCGGCTTCCATACCATTATGCTTGTGAAATCCTAGGCCAAGAAGAGGTTTTCCCGGATTTAATGGTGATGGAATACCTAGAGGGTCCAGAATTCAGCATAGATTGTGTTGCATCGGATGAACAACTGTACGCTGCTATCCCCCGAATGAAGGGAAACGGAAGGGTTAGGGAAATCTTAGATCACCACGAGCTTATTCAACTTGCTCATCGGTTTCATCATCACTTTCCTATTCCCTATATATTTAATATACAAGTTAAATATAATCAAGGAATCCCAAAGCTGCTTGAAATCAATCCTCGAATGAGCGGAGGCATGCATTTTAGCTGCTTAACAGGTCTTAACCTTCCATACCTAGCTATAAAACTCTTGCTGGGTGAAGAAATAGGCCAATTAAAGCCTGTATTTGGAATTCGAGCGAGTCATCTGGAGAAGGAAATGATACTAAATAAGGATCTTCTTGCTTAACAGCCTAACAAACAACGCCCGAGGGATATCCTGAGGCGTTGTTTACATTGGAAAGCACTATGAATGATTAACTTGAATTTTTTCATTTGTTTCTGGAACACGAAGTAAAACAGCGCCGCCGAGGATGAATAAAATAACTAAACTAAATACTCCCGCGTTGGTATTTCCAGTTATTTGGGCCGTTACACCAACTAATGCAGGTCCAAGTATGGAGGCGAATTTATAAAAAATGTTATAGAAGCCAAAAAACTCATTAGCATTTTCCTTCGGCACCAGCTTGGCAAAATAAGACCGGCTGAGTGCCTGAATGCCGCCTTGGGAGGAACCGACAAGCATGGCTAAAATCCAGAAATCTAAAGTTGTTTTCATGAAATAAGCATAGATACAGATGATAATATAAATGAAAATACCAACTAATAACATTTTCTTTCCTGTAAATTTATCTGCCAGCCTGCCATAAACAAGCGCGAAAGGCGCGGCAATCACTTGTGT
Source organism: Neobacillus niacini (assembly GCF_046591715.1). Lineage (GTDB taxonomy): Bacteria > Bacillota > Bacilli > Bacillales > Cytobacillaceae > Neobacillus > Neobacillus niacini_L. Next base: position 1,037,987 of record NZ_JAWVNQ010000001.1, read on the forward strand.
TGCAAAGAGAATAATTAACAGATTTGTAGATGATATACCAAGATCCGTTCCATAGGCGGTGGACATAGTAATAATCGTGTGAACTCCATCAATATAAAAGAAATATGCAATAAGAAATAGAAATAAAGGGCGGTAAGCTTTTATCCTTTTTAATGTTTGAAATACCTTTTTAAAGCTGGTTGAAATCGGGTTTGCCACCCGTTCGACATAATATACCTGTTCAACATTTTTCAACATTGGAATCGTAAAGGTTCCCCACCAGATCGCAGTAATGGCAAAGGCAATTTGTGTGGAAACAGTAACAGATAATGGCAGAACTCCTTGTTGTGATAATAGAATAAGCGCAATACCGATAATAAAAGGAATGGTACTGCCAATATAGCCCATCGCAAACCCGCGTGCGGATATCTTATTCATACGTTCTTCACTCGTCACATCAACAAGGAATGCATCATAAAAGATATTGGCTCCCCCAAAGCCAATGACAGTAACAATATAACAGATTAAGAGGATAAGCCACTGGTTACTCGGGACAACGGCCATCAGTGCCGTAAAGGCAATACCTAGAATGACAAAAAAGGTAAATAACCGCTTCTTTAACCCTCTAAAATCACCAATGGTCCCTAATATCGGTGCACAAATAGAAACGAGGAGAGTGCCAAAGGAATTCGCGTATCCCAAATATGCAGTTGAAGTAGAACCTGCAAGACCTGCACCATCAGCCGCTGCTTTAAAATATAATGGAAAGATGGCGGTTGTTATTAATATCGAATAAGCAGAATTCGCCCAATCATAAAACACCCAGCTCTTTTCTTGCTTTGTCAATCGACTCATAGAGTGTACCTCCTTCTAAATAGTCAAACTACAACATTAACAGTTGAGCGATTAGGTCCCCATCTGTATCACCCAGGTTCAGACCTAAAAGTCTAGCCAATGTTGGACCTTCATCAATCAGCCGTGCATGAGGAACGATTGTCTTTGGACGAATTCCTTTACCCGCCGCCATAAAAATGGTAGAATACTCAGGCTTTTCAGGAGAATAGCCATGGCAGGCAAGCGTGTATTTTTTATCTTTTTTGACATCCTCCTGGGTAATCTTTTTCACATAATTCCCGTAATAATCTTCTAAAAAATAAAATCCTTTCTTTGCTTCTATCATAAATGAACAGTTGGGGTCTGCCCCCATCAGCGCTGCTTCTTCACCACTAATGATTTTTTCAATACCAAAGGCGAAGTCATTGAGCAGCGACTCTAATATAGTTTTTACTTTTTTACTAGTATCTAAATCATTTCTGTCTTTTACATAAATATATGCGGACCCATCACAACTTTTACAATAGGCCTTCCAATTATTTATCTTTCCTTTAGAATTGATGCTTATGAGCTGGTGTTGATGGAAAAGTACATTTACGTTTAGAGCTTTGTTCTCATCTAAAGCACTGTGGTCACCTAAGGCAACTATGGTTGAATTCTCATAGATTCCAGACTGCTTTAATGCCTTAACAATTCTCCCAAGCCTGTCATTGTGCCGATAAATTGCTGCAATGGCTTCTTTCGAAGCGAAGCCATAATCATGCCGCTGTGTATCTAGGTCGGTAAAATGTATCATCAGTAAATTTGGTTGTTTGGATTGAATCGTATGTACGGCTGCTTCTAATACAAAATCATCTAATTCGGGTTGATTTAACCCTTGCCGAATATGACCAAATCGTTTGTTCAAATCCCATTGGAAACGGGGGCTCCCACTCCTTAAGGAAACAAGGATTTGGTTTTGCCATGGGCGATTAGGGAATATTTCTGGCAAATTATAATCAATATTTGCTTTACCTGTTACTGGCCATAGCAGGGAAGCAGTTGTTAGACCTGCTTTTTTCGCTTCATCATACAGTGTCGTCCCGTTTATTAAACTCCTGAACCAGTTCCAATCTGGTGAAGTCCTTCCTGGCTGAAGCAGGGTGTTATTAACGATTCCATGACGATTAGGATAGTTCCCTGTCACAATCGTAGTATGACACGGATAGGTCAGCGATGGATAAATGGTGTCAACCTTTTCCACATATGCACCATTTTCAAGGATTGTCTTAAAGTGAGGCAGTGTTTGCAGCAATGGAGTATCTAATGCTGATAGACAATCAAATGAAAGGACAATTAGATGATTCGTAAGCCTGTCCATGAAAACCTCCTAATAAGAGTGTAGCTTATATAACAATTGTACAATAATTCAGATCGATAATTGTTAATTTTTCAATAATTTTAATTTCTTTGATAAATAATGATTTGGTTCTTGATTTGGTCACCTATAAATAGAAAACTCGCCAAACTGGCGAGTTTCTTCATTATCTCTGTTATGCTTTTTGTACTTGGACGAGCATGGTTTGGTGTGCGTTTCCTTTTGCAAGCGGAGTGATGCGCTGGCTGGTGAGGACGTTTGCACATCCGCCTGTATCGACCCCGTTTTTATCTGGGTTGTACCAAGCTCCTGCCTGCATGGCTACCACTCCAGGCATGATACGGGTTGTGACTTCTGCAGGTATCATTACAATGCCGCGATCGTTATAAATTTTGACTTTATCGCCCTTTTTAATGCCTCTCTGCTGGGCATCAGCAGGGCTAATCCAAAGTACCTGCTCCGCCACTTCTTTTAACCATGGGTGGTTAGCAAATGTAGAATTGGCCCGGTTTCTTCCTTTCCATGTAATACATTGAAGAGGGTAGGTGGCCTTTAATGGGTCCTCAGCGCCTTCCCATTCTGGTATATATTTTGGAATACCTGGAATTTCACCATGATTCATATCGTATAAGCGTTTTGAGAAAATCTCAATTTTTCCAGATGGTGTTTCAAAGGGATGATTCATAGGGTCCTCAATTTGATCTTTGAATGCTATTCTTGGTCCATCATAGCGCCAATAATGAATCCGTTTCTTTTTAAATTCCTCGAAGGTTGGAGTACTTGGCTCCACTTTTCTCGTTTCATCCAGGATATATTTGATCCAGCCGATTTCATCACGGCCCTCTGTAAATTTCTGACCGACCCCAAGACCTTCGGCTACCTCACTTAACCAGTCATAATCGGAGCGGGATTCATAATAATTCTCCACAACTTTTTCTGAAAGAATGATATAATCTCCAGATGCCCATGACTCACCGATATTCCAGCGTTCAAAGAAGGTCGTCTCTGGTAAAAGAATATCTGCATATTTCGCACTAGGTGTCAGGAAATGGTCGCTGGCAACAATAAATTCTACTAAGCTCTCATCCTCTAGAATTTTTTTCGTTTTATTGATATCAGGCTGTTGGTTAATTAAGTAATTGCCAGCTAAATTATAGATTAACTTAATGGTAGAAGTAAGCTTGTCGCCATCCTTAAGTCCATTTTCAGGAGTGACATTGCTTGGGTCTGTGATGGCATCTGTCCAGTTCATAATGGAAATACTCTCTTTTACTGGATTTTCAGGAACAGGGATCCCCATAGGGAATTTTCTCGGAATTCCGCCGTAACCTGATGCCCAGCCGCCGGATACACCCACATTTCCAGTTATGGAAGCTAACATCGTTCCGCCTCGGGCAATCCTCTCGCCGCTCGCATGACGCTGAGGGCCCCAGCCTTGTATCAAAGCTGCAGGTTTCGCTGTTGCATACTCACGGGCAAGTTCTGCAATTTTCGCTCGAGGGACTTTACAAATTTGCTCTGCCCATTCAGGTGTTTTTTCGATTCCATCTTTTTTACCAAATAAATATGACACCAAAGATTCATGAGCAGGCACCCCCTCTGGCATGTGTTCTTCATCAAAACCAAGTACATATTTATCGATAAATTCCTTTTCATGCAGATTTTCTTTTACGATCACGTAAGCCATGGCATCCATTAGTGCATTATCGGTCCCTGGTAATATGGGAATCCATTCGTCACTAAAAGCAACAGCCGTATTAGAGTACCGTGGGTCAATCGAAATAATTTTGATGCCGGCTTCTTTTAATTTTTTATAATAATGGAGGGTGTTACCGAATATCGTTTCAGATGGATTGTGCCCCCATAGAAGAATCAGCTTTGAATCCTTGAGTGAATCAAGGCTGTTTCCTGTTTGATGTGTTCCATACGTATATGGTGTGGCAGCTGCTGTATTTCCCATACTAACCGAATGGTAATAGTTTAGAAATCCGCCGCTTAGAGCCATTAATCTTCTCGCAAGCTGAGCTCCGCCAACCGTACCGCCAGTAACTGCTGTTCCCTGATGAACGTAACGGGAGGCTGGGCCATATTGTTCGGTAATCCGTTTGGTTTCTTTTATAATCGTTGAAACTGCTTCTTCCCACGAGATTCTCTCAAATTTCCCTTCACCGCGTTTGCCGACTCGTTTCATAGGATATTTTAAACGGTCTGGATGGTATTGATTTTTTCGGTAAGAGCGTCCTCTGACACATGCTTTCATATATGGATTTGCTTCATCTAACTCTGAATCACTGCGGGCACTTATCCTAGTAATGACTCCGTCCTTAACATGTGCTTTAATCATACATTTACCGCCGCAGTCTAATGTGCTGCAGGTAGGAACAATCACTTCACTTGCTTCTGCAATGTTTTTGTTTTCAGATAAATATTTCGTCGACCAGACGCCGCCAGCAATTACCGGGACAGAGGCTATACCTGTCCATTTCAATAATGATCTTCGTGAAAGTTTACTTTCGCCAATTTTAGTAAATAGATTTTTTTCACTCATCTTTCATATGCCTCCTTCATAGCAGAAATTATTTCATTTTCTAGATTGATATACTCTTCTAAAAGCAGGGCAGCACCCTGGTACAATGAAAAAGAGGTTGATTTGCTCAATAGTTCACAAAAGGTCAGACACCATTTCAAAAGGTGATTGTTTAAAAAGGAATAATGATCGTCTAATAATAGTTTCCTTGTTTCAACATCTTCACAGTCTAGTATTTTTTGAATAAGATAGCTTAGAAATTCTAATTCAATCACAATATGGTCATCAGGCTCGTTACTTTCACGAATAAATGATAAACCATACTGACGATAGCAGTTCCTAACCTCCAAAGTGACTTCCTCAAATAATAAATATTCACGACTTAAATAGACAGATTCCCAAAGAGGTGCTGGCAGGGGATTCGGACCAATAAACAGCCGATTATATTCCTCCTTTAGCAGTTTGATTTTCTCACACTCATCTTCACGTAGTTCCTGAATCGAATCATCTATGAGGCGAAAGCCTTCACTGATTTCACATAGAGACTTCCATTGTGGATGATTGGTGTATGTAAATAACTGCTTCTTTTCTGGTGGTTCATCAAGAATAAAACGAATGAATTGATTAATATAGAGCACATTTTGTAAAAGGGAAGCTTCATTCCAACTTGCGCATTCGATTGTAGTCATACTATCTCCTTTCAAGCTTACTGATATTTTAATAGTAACCTAAGTTAATATTGGAAGTTTTCTTTCTGGAAATTGTTAAGAAAAATTTAATACCTTCTTTAACAATATATGGACATTGAGAACTATTTTCATCTAGGGGATATGAACATGCCAAAGTAGTGATGGCATACATTTTTCTTTTCATAGTCAAGTGCCTTAACACTTTATTCAACAATTGAATTTAATATAATAGGCAGTAAATTTCTAGGGTAAAAAAAATAGACAAGCCAGCAATGAAAGGATACTGCCACTTATTATAAGAATCAAGCTGCCAACTTGAAAAGGAAGGAGGGAATATATGAATATTCAGAATTTAGAAATATGGATGAAGAACATTAAGGTTACCAACCAAGTAAATGCTGATGTGGAAGTAGTCAATAACTCACCGTTAGTCATGATGGGAAAAGGACGCCAAGGAGCGGTTTTCGCCATAAATAATGATCTTTGTGTAAAGGTCTTTGGGAATACCGAGGATTGTGACCGCGAATATTATGCTTTATCCCTTGGGCAGCAGACCTCTTTATTTCCAAAGGTTTATGGAAAAGGACCTCTTTATATTGTGATGGAAATCATCAGAGGTGTTGATTTACGAGAGTATTTACAATCCCAGCCATTAACAAAGGCACTTTCTGCAAAATTAATTGAAATGTTAATCACGTTTAAGAAAATTGGTTATGAGAGAATTGACCATCATAAGCGTCAAATTTACCTTCAGCCTGACGGCAGTTTAAAAGTAATTGATGTCGCAAGAACGATTTGGCGTGACCGGGTCTACCCATACCCAAGAAAATTATTAACATCTTTAGGGGAAGAAAACAAAGCCATTTTTATGGCGCATGTCCAAGAAATGGCCCCGGAATTATATGCGGAATGGCTCCATTACATCCGGATGGAGGAAATCTCACGAAAAATCACCGCACTGCTTCTTCCGCAGGAGCCGGATAAAAATAAAATAAAAATTCTAAGTAATAGTTTATTGACTACAGCAGATGAAAAAAATTATGTAAACCTGCTCCATGGTCTCGTTCATAAGGTTTTCAAGGAAGAATGGATTAAAACGATGCTTGCACGAGGTGCTGATCCAGAAGCAGTAATGGCAAAAATCGACGAACATTGGGACATACTCGAACAAGGTTTTGCCGCTAGACACCCAGAAGGTGAAAGTAATGAGGGCTTTTCAGGATTTAGCGGCGAGCGGTCCTCTAGAGGGGATCGAGATCATCGAGGTGGAAAACGCTTCGAAGGTGATAGTGACAGACGCAGCAAAGGTGCTAAGGGTAAAGGTGGAAAACAGTACGCTGGTGAAAGATACAATGATCGCAATCGACGTGACGATAAGAAAAGCAAAAAGAAGAATAAAGATAAAAAACGTCATTAAGCGGCAATAGGGGTTGAATAAGAGACCTGACATGATGGGGAGGGCCAATAGAAGTAAGAGGAGAACCATTATGAAAGTATTAGTAATCTGGCGTCTGCTGACAGTTGGCGGGGTGAATGCCGGCTGGCGCAATCGTTCGATTTATTTTAAAGAACATGGAATTGATACAGAGTTTTTATACACGACCGACCATGGCGGACTTCACATCATGGAGGATGTCGCTCCCGTTTATTTGACAAAGGATGAACAGGAGATTATCGAGATTATTAAGAACAATCATTATGACGCCATTATTGTTGTTGACACGGGTGCTGCTTTTAAATGGATTCGGAAAGCAAATTATAAAGGTCCAGTATTGGTCGAGGCACGCACCCCGGAACTGATTAAGCTCAAGCCGCATTTAAAATCATTCAGAGGAATAAATCCAGAAGCCATTATCGTTCCTTCACAGTATCAAAAACGCCTTGTATCCATTCTAACAGACGATATTCCGATTCATGTTATCTACAATGGTATTGATACGTCATTTTATCGTGCTTTACCAGCGAATGAAATAAATGCAGAAAGTGAACCAAAACTACCAAATGGTAAAAAAATCATCGGTTGGATCGGCCGTCTGGATAAACGTAAAAACTGGCAAATGCTTATAGAAGTGGCAAAGCTAATAAAAGCTCAGCGTGATGATATTGAGTTTTGGGTTATTGGGGGGGCTCAAAGTGTGCAGCGTGAGGAATTTGCAGCCAAATGGCAAGAGGAAAATCTCACGGATATAATCAAATGGTTTCCAGTGATTCCCTACCATCAAATGCCGCAGGTGTATGCAAAAATCTGTCAATCAGGGGGCTGTACACTCGCAACAACGAAGACAGAATCATTTGGAAATACCTTTATTGAATCGATGGTTTCAGGTGTTCCGGTGGTAGCCTCAAAAATGATGCCAGTTACAGAATTAGTAGGACATGGCGAACATGGGCTGCTTTTTCGCGGCCAAAATGTAGAGGATGCAGTTAGACAGCTCACGGGTATTTTAGATCACCCCAGCCTTCATGAACAAATGTCTAAGGCAGCGATTGCCCGGGTCCATGAAAAATTTGCAATTGAAATTGTAGCAGAACAATATGTCCAATTATTAAGAAAAATAGCTGGAATAAACATCGTTGACCCGAATAGGGAGGAACTGACATGATTAAACCAGTTGCCTACAAGAAAACACTAGAAGGAAAATCTAATGCTCACTTGTTAACATTCGATGACGGCAGGGATTATGTTGTCAAGTATTTTCAGCCTGGATTTGAAAAAACATTGGCGAATGAATGGGTTGCCTATTGCTTAGCACGATACCTTGGATTGCCAATTCCATTTGCACAATTAGTGGAAATCCCTCAGGAATTTTCCTCACAATACCCTGAACTCTCTCAAATGACTCAAACACAATTCCAGTTTGCTAGTCTTTATGTACCAGATTGCTTTGATGGACATCAAGTGACAGAGGTACCTGCTATCTCTAACAAAGAAAACCTAGCAGGTGTTATTTTGTTTGATTACTGGATGTGTAATCGTGATCGGACTAGGAAAAACATCATACTGTGTGATGACACTCCAAACTCATATCGTTTATGGATTATCGACCATGCGGAAATATTTGCTTCCTATAACTGGACACAAGAAGATTTGGAATCGCTGCCGATTACGATTTTAAAAAGTGCTACACACCAAATAATGGCATGTTTTATTGATTCTGAGCAGGACTTTAGTGAGCAGCTAGAAATCATTCAAACTTTGCCCATTCATTTAATTGAAGAAATTGTCGCTCTCATTCCGGAAGATTGGCAGGTTACGAGTGAAGAAAGAAAAGCGATTGTCAGTTCGTTAGTCATACGGCGTAAAAAAATTCTAAAAAAACTGATGGAAAGGTTTATTAAAAGAGTTTACCGGCCAATCCATGAACAAGAAAAATGACTCCCTTGGCTATCTTTGTGAAGGGAGTTTTATTTTATAGAAAAGGTCCATTAAAAACGATTTTACTAGGTTTCTAACGTGACCGGAGGTTGTCCGCCTGCATATAAAGGATTAGGAGAAGAGAAAGGAGGCAGCATATGAAAATCCGTAAGGCCATTATTCCAGCTGCTGGCCTCGGAACTAGATTTTTGCCAGCTACAAAAGCACAGCCAAAAGAAATGCTGCCGATAGTTGATAAACCAACCATTCAATATATTGTTGAAGAAGCAGTCGCTTCTGGAATTGAAGAGATTATTATCATTATCGGCAGAGGAAAAAGGTCCATTGAGGATCACTTTGATAAATCATATGAGCTTGAAGACACACTATTTAAGAAAAACAAAATTGATATGTTAACCGATGTTCAAAAAATATCAAACTTGGTGAATATCGTTTATGTTCGCCAGAAAGAGCCGAAAGGGCTGGGGCATGCGATACTTTGTGCGAAAAGTGTTATTGGCGATGAACCATTTGCGGTTTTACTAGGTGATGATATTGTGATGTCGGAAATTCCATGCTTAAAGCAGGTGATTGATGTATTCGAATACTATAATAGTTCGGTTGTTGCTGTCCAAAGTGTTCCAGAAAAGGATGTAAGTAAATATGGAATCATAAAGCCGAAGGGGACAATGATTGAATCGGACTTATTTCATATTGATTCTTTAATAGAAAAGCCAAGTATTGAAGAGGCACCTTCAAGATACGCCATTATGGGCCGTTATGTATTGAGCCCAAAAATCTTTGAGATATTGGAGAAAATCCCAGTAGGTAGAGGCAATGAATTACAGCTGACTGATGCAATCAATGAACTTAATAAACATCAGGCAGTATTTGCTTATAACTTTCAGGGTAAGCGGTATGATATCGGTGACAAAATTGGATTTATAAAAGCCACTATTGATTTCGCATTAAGCCGGGATGACATCAATGAATCTGTTCTTGCTTATTTACAAGAAGTCATTACCATACAAAACCTTCAAAATAGTAAAAGTGAGTTGGATTGAGATGAAAATTACTGTTTTAGGGACAGGTTATGTAGGGCTGTCAACGGGAGTTTGTTTATCGCAAATCGGTCACCATGTTACATGTATGGATATTATGGAACAAAAGATCAACCAGCTGAAGCAGGGGATTTCCCCCATTTATGAGCCAGGACTAGAGGATTTACTAACCTCTAATATGGCCGATGGCAGACTGAATTTTACCACTTCTCTTTCTGAGTCGTTAGCGGATGCAGAAATCATCATTATTGCCGTGGGGACACCGCAAGGAGATGATGGCTCAGCAGACCTCTCTTATTTAGTACAAGCTGCAAAAGATATATCTTCCTATCTAACTTCGCAATCCATCATAGTCATTAAGAGTACGGTGCCAGTAGGAACGAATGATTATATTGGAAAATTAATTGAAGACACTTGTGGTTTTAAGGTTAAAATGGTTTCAAATCCTGAATTTCTCCGTCAAGGGTCTGCCATTGAAGATACGTTGAAAGCTGACCGAATCATTATTGGTTCGGAGGATGTAGACGCAGCAAGGAAAATTCATGAGATGTACCGGCCGTTAAATGTTCCTGTACTTCTAACCAGCACGCGAAGTGCAGAAATGATTAAATACGCTTCAAATGCGTTTTTGGCAACCAAGATTAGTTATATCAATGAAATTGCTAATCTGTGTGAAGCCGTTGGTGCCGATGTCACAGATGTTGCAAAAGGAATGGGTAAGGATAAAAGGATTGGTGAACCGTTCTTAAGTGCCGGTATCGGCTATGGAGGATCTTGTTTTCCAAAGGATGTCAAAGCCTTACTGCATACTGCTGGAGTGAATGGAGTGAAATTCCCTCTGCTGAAAGAAACCATAGCGATTAATGAGTATCAGCGAGAACTACTGGTGACGAAGGCATTGAAGCGGTTTGGGGGATTAAAAGGCAAGAAAATCGCAATGCTCGGGCTTGCCTTTAAGCCAGAAACAGATGATATGAGAGAGGCACCGTCCATCCCGATCGCTAACCTCTTAACAAAATACGGAGCGGAAGTCATTGCCTATGACCCTATTGCGAAGGAAAACGCAAGAAGAATTATAGGAGATTCTATTAAATATGCGGGTTCCGTTGAGGAAGCCGTTTATGAAGCGGATGCTGTCCTGATTGTGACAGAGTGGAAAGAAATTAAGGAAATAGACGTAAGTGAAATGATACGGAAAATGAAAGAACCGATCATCTTTGATGGCAGAAACTGCCTGGCAGAGGAGAAAATCCGAAACTGTACTTCAGTAGAATACTATCCGATAGGCAAGCCGCCAATTATCATCTAACAAATGGGCATGATCGTTGTAGATACAAAATACTACAAAAATCATGCCTAAGCTTTTTTAAATAACTCTAAACTTTGATACAATATTAACGGCAGTAAATGAAAATACATAACAATTGATCTCTGATGACCAAGTTGTCCACTGGAGACGGACATTTGTACATGAGTGGTGCCTGTCACCAGGGGGACAGAGCCTGTCACCAGGGGGACAGTGGCTGTCATCAGGGTGTCGCAATAAGTAATATAATAGGAGGGTGTGAAAAGATGGCTATTGAGCATGAGCAGATGGAGCGGAGTGGTTTGACACGGTATGTTCCGCCTAAGGGGGATTTTGAGGGTTTTCGGAATGATGACCATTATCGTGAGAAGTTGAAGGAGTGGGGGCTTTCGTCTGCGAAGGAGGCAAAGCGTGAGTTTTTGTTTAAGGAACGGAATTATCAGCGTGTAGTGACGATTAAAGGGTATGAAACGTACGGGAAGACTGAGGAGTATAACACGCTGGTGATTGAATTCCAGGATGGTAATTTAAGCTGTATTCACCCGGCCTTTTTAAAGGAAATGCAAGCTTCCAGTTTTGGTAAGGAAAGTATGCTTCAGGTAGAGGAAAAGGAATTTAAAGCATCAAAACAAGTTTCCGAAAACAAGGATAAGGAAGATGTACCTGAACCAAAACCGGCAGTAAAATCAGAAACCAAAAAACCAAAAGCAACAAAACCGAAGAAAGAGAAAGAACCGAAAATTGAGCTGCCAATAGATAAGGTTCACTTTACAGCGAGTGTGAAACAGTTTGCTTTAACCTACAACCCATTCAATGAAGAAAACGATGAAGTGGTCGTTTTAGAAAATGTCAAAGTGATACAAGAGCACCCTCTTGAAATTGGGCTCGCCTGGTGCAGCCACAGTAAAACACTAAAAAAGTTTGAATTGGCACCTGGAGATCAACTAGAATTTGACGGAAAAATAGCCAAAAAGAAATTGGCAAAAGGCAAAGACGCAGAAGAGGAATTCATCGTCGATACCCCTGTCTTATACAAAGTCAACAATCCATCCAAAATCGTAAAAAACGGATAAATCACAATAGAAACCTATAAAAATGAAATGAGTCTCCGATAATGGAAGACTCATTTTTATTTGGCTTTGAATCTTTATTTTTAAAAAAACCTCAGTTATAAAATCACTTGTCCACTCAAAATAATGAGAAATTCATATAGTATAGTAATCGTTTTTTATAACGAAGGTGACTGATGGTAATAGAGATGAGGGCGTGTCACATAGAAAAGAAATGAGAATATATTATAACACTCCCTCTTTAGCTGCAGTCAATGGAAGGAGGGGATTAGATGGCTGCCATTCAAAAAAGTGTTGACTCTTCCAGCTTAGCAGAAGTAATTGACCGTATTTTAGATAAGGGTGTTGTTATTGATCTATGGGCTCGTGTTTCATTAGTGGGAATTGAGCTTTTGACAATTGATGCCCGTATTGTTATTGCCAGTGTTGATACATGGTTAAGATATGCAAAAGCGGTTGGTCTTATTAAGGATGATGAGCATCATCATCATTTTGTGGAAGAGTCATAGTCGTGTTTTGAATTAAAATCGAAGGAGCCAAGGCTTGACTGTGCCTTGGCTCCTTTTTTTAACGAAACATAAAACCAAAGGAGGAAAAATCTTGAATCCGTCAAATGAAATAAGCGGAACTCGTGAGTTTGTAATCACACCTTTTTTTGAAGACATCATTACAAGAACTCTTCGCTATTTGCAAGCTGGATTCCCTATCCATTTTGTTGGACCAACGGGTGTAGGAAAAACAAGTTTGGCTTTGTATATTGCCAAACAACTTAAGAGAAAGGTTACAATAATTCGTGGTCATCATGAATTATCAAACAAAGATCTATTAGGGCATTATGCAGGAGTAAGGAAAAAAGAAATAATTGATAACTACATCCACACTGTAATTAAGAAAGAACAAGAAATTACACCGGTTTGGGTACAAGGTCAACTCATTGAAGCTGTAAAAAATGGACATGTCGTAATTTATGATGAGTTCTCACGTTCCCGCCCGGAAACGAATAATATATTTTTATCCCTATTAGAGGAAAAAGTTCTGCCTCTTTATGGCCATGGTAAGGGGTCTTTTATTAAATGTCATCCTGAGTTTTCCATCATCTTTACCAGTAACCCGGAAGAATATGCAGGAACCTTCCATACTCAGGATGCACTTTTAGACCGTCTAATTACCATCCAATTAGATTCATGCGACAAGGAAACAGAGATAGAAATTCTAAAACATAAAGCAGGACTCAATTCCTGTGATGCCGAAGAAATAGTCAGGCTGGTTACCAGCCTAAGGTCATATGGCAATGGATTTTGTCCGAGTTTGCGGGCTTCACTAATGATTGCTGCTGTTGCAAAAAAATCAAAAATTGAGATTGATCGAGAAAATATCCTCTATCAGGCACTTTGTATGGATGTATTAAATCGCCCCATGTCTCAACTTCTTCCGAAACAGCATCCGATAAAAATAAGGGAACTAATCCTTAAGGAAATTCTCAGAAGGGAAGAAATAAAATGAGTACACAAGATGGTGTGTACATTTTTTGTGCAATACGTGAAAAGGAACCTATGAAATTTGGAACCGTAACTTTAAATGATAGAAAAAACGGTGTATATACCATCCACTATCATCATGTGGCAGTTGTAGTCTCCAAAGTTAAGGGTGAGGTTTTGCCCACTCGGAACAACCTTATGGCCCATCAGCAAAAAATCTCGGAAGTCATGAAACAATACAGTGTCATTCCCTTTAGCTTTGGAAATGTTTTTAACTCGAAAAATGATGTTCTTTTAATAATGGAACATTTATTTGAGGAATTTGAAAAATTGTTCTCACAATTGGAAAACAAAATGGAAGTAGGGTTAAAGGTGATTCCGAAGAAGGTATGGCTTGAACAAGAGATGAACAACAATGCAGTCTTAAGTGAGTGGAAAACCAAACAGAAAGACCATACTCATCCAGCTTCCTTTTATGATCAAATTCAACTAGGTGAAGAAGCCCAGCATTTCATTCTTCAGCTCGAGGAGAAAGCGGCAGCGGAAATTTTCGAATCCTTGCTAGAACTTGCAGAAGCGGGAAAGCAGAATAAAACCATTCCAGGTAAGACACTGTTAAATGCAGCTTTTCTAGTTGATACCACTAAGGAAGAAGCTTTTGATAAAAAGGTAAATGATCTTTATGAAATTTGGAAGGACAAAGCGGAGTTCAAGTATACTGGACCATGGCCCGCTTACAACTTTGTAAATATCGTGTTAAGGATTGATGGGTAAAAATGATATTCAAATTATTTTCTTTGCCCATTCGTTCACTTATAAAACTCGGTGAAAAAATCCAGGAAGAGGCAGATCAAGAACTTTACGATCTCAACTTAATTCAACAACAGCTGATTGAACTCCATATGTTGTATGATATGGAGGAATTGGAAGAAGCGGCTTATATCGAAAGAGAACAAGAGTTACTTAATCGGTACAAAATAGCTAAGGAGAGAGAAAAAAATCAATTATAATCTTTTGATTACAGGAGGAGGTTTTTATGGCACATACCTCGGTTGAAACATATTTTCTCTATTTGTATGGCGTCATCCCCAGAGAGGAACTAGAAAATAAAGAAATTCCTTCTTTTTGTGGAATTGACCAAAAAGATACTAAGGTCATAAGTGTTAATGAACTAGCAGCACTCATAACTCTAGTTAATCCCCAGAATTTTTCCCAAGAGAACATTGATCAACAACTAAAAGACCCTGAATGGCTTAAGGAAAAAGCATATCATCATCATGAGTGCATATCCGTGATGCATAAGTATTTTACTATCCTCCCGATGTCATTTTGTACCATTTTTCAAAAAGAAGAGAAATTAAGAAGTTTACTTAACGAGCAATACGAAAGTATTCTTGAAAAGTTAAATAAGCTGAAAAATAAACAGGAAATGAATCTGAAAATTTATTGCGACGATGATCAAGCCTATTCCTACGTTGTCAATCATAATCCAGCAGTACAGGAGTTTAGAGAAACAATAGCATCGATGCCAAAGGGTAAACAATTTATTATGAAAAAGAAGCTGAAGCAGGTGATTACATCTCAAGTAGAACAAGAACAATCTGGCTGGTGGTATCAGATAGAGCGAGTGTTACAGTTATTAATCGTCGAGTCAAGACTTCGAAAAAATTGGGGAAGGGAAATCACAGAGCGAAGTGACGATATGATAGTAAATTGTGATTTCCTAATCGATAAACGGAATATAGAGCCATTCTTAAATAAAATTCTCGAATTGGAACAAGATTTTGCAAAATTAGGATGTTCCTTTGAAGTAAGCGGACCATGGCCGCCTTACCACTTTTCGAAGGAGAACTAATATGGAACAGGTTCATCTTTTTCAAAATAAAGAAATGACTCTGTTAGACCTTCTTGATGGAATTATTGATACAGGAGTTGTGGTGAGCGGAGAAATAGTCATATCCGTTGCCAATATCGATTTAATTGTCGTGGATCTAAAATTGCTTATTTCGTCGATAGAAAGCGCGTTTGGACCTAATGAACGAAAAATTGCTGCGGAGGTACTAGAGGATGGAAAGATTACCACTTGATTCTAATCAGGTCGAGCAAGGACTGGCGAAACTAGTCCTTACGATTATTGAACTTCTCCGTCAGCTGATGGAAAGGCAGGCCATGCGGAGAGTGGAAAGTGATTCATTAACCGATGAGCAAATAGAAGAATTAGGTTTAACCTTAATGAGACTTGAAGAAAAAATGGAAGAATTAAAGCTTGTTTTTGGGTTGGAAAATGAGGAGCTCAATATTGAATTGGGCCCATTAGGTAAACTGCTTTAATTTTCTGATTAGGAGTGATACTATGCCCGTACATCACCCGCCGCAATCATCGAATTTACTCGATGTTCTTGAAAAAATTCTCGATAAAGGAGTCGTCATCGCTGGGGATATTAAGATATCTTTAGCTGATGTTGATTTGTTAACAATAAAAATTAGACTGCTGGTTGCTTCGGTAGACAAAGCGAGAGAAATAGGAATGGACTGGTGGGAAAAGGATCCATACTATTCTTCAAAAGGGATAATGGCAGAAAAGGAGCGCAGTCAATTAAACGAAAGAATAAATCGTTTAGAACAGCTTGTCGAGAAAAATACATTAGCACTTCCACAGAGGGAGCAGCCCATTACCATTCCGGATGAAGAGAGCTCGTCTTTTTCTTTTCAAAATTCAGCAGCCATTCCTTTGGATGAAAGCTCATCATAATAAATGACAATTTTAAAGAGGAGTTGTACTCCTCTTTTTGCCGGTCATTTTTCCTAAACGATTTTCATTACCTTTCCAAATGGTGCTTTAGGAACAAATTCGGTTGGAACCAGCCAATACACCTCATAAGGAACCTGCATGTCTTCCGGCAGGAAACCAGTTAAATCGGTGATATAAAAGACAGTTTCAATATTTTCTTCTTGTGCCCATTCTAATGCCAAGGTATATGAAGCTTTACCGTGTGTGTGGTACTTTATTTCTGAGCCTTCTGTAATGGGCTCTGTTGTCCGTATTTTAAAATCAGCTTGGACGAGTGTGGTCTCTGGAGTCAGCTCTTTAAAAAAGGTTACAATATTTGCGATTAGATCAATTTTTGTTTCATTTGTAGAGGTATCCACAACTAATGCCAGCCTTTTGCCTTGACGGTCCTGGACAATTTTTAGTAAATTTTTGTGCCATTTCATCCCTGATTTTTCCCCTCTCTTGAATAGTCACAAAAATTATTATGCTCATTAAGAACCTATGAATTCGACTAAAATTAATTCATTTTATGTATAAGATATTTAAACAAAAAAATAGTTGTAGATTATCTTCCAGGATGTATACTTTTATTATATTAGTAGCACTATTTTTAGTTAGGAGCGATTTTTTTGGAAGGGAAATGGCTGATTGCAGATCGCGATTTAAATGAACGAGAGGGATTAAAGTGGATGTTAAAATCATCCTCCATACCTGTGTCCACCATCCTATTAGCTTCAAATTTTCAAGACTTTATTGTTACTTTTGAGAAAGAGCTGCCTGATATCATTTTAATAGAAATGGATATGATAAGCAGTGATAACTGGTCTAGTTTTAGAGAATACATACAGATCTATCAGCCTATTTTGCTGTTAACTAGTGCAGAGGCTACCTTTGAAACGGCCCGATTAGCGATTGATCTTCAAGCCCTAGAGCTAATGATTAAACCATTTTCTGCCGCCAAGGTAAAGTCACTTTATCAAAAAGCTACAAAAGTACTTAATAAAAAACAAAATTCAAAGGCTTCTCCACACATACAGTACAATAAAGACTTGTCATATGAAGCTCTGTTTATTTCTGAATACTCCGTTTCAGAGGACTATAATATGGCTGCTTTAAAAATAGAAAATACAAAAAATCTTGGTATTCTTTATTCATTTTTATCAGAATTTACATTTAAAGAACTTCATGGGATATTCCTTTTACACGATAAGGTCATTCTTATATTTAAAGAAAATTGCCAGAATGTGAAGGAACAGTGTCAAAAGGCAATGAGAAAGTGGGAAGAGGAATTTTCTGATAAGCTTGCTATTGTAGTCCGGAACAATATGTTGCCTCACCTGAGTCTGAATGAAAAATTTCTTGAGACGGAGAAAATGCTGGAGTTTACCTACTATCGCGGCTATCGTCAGATGGTTGAATTTACGTATACTCCCGAATGGATCCATATTGATCCTTTTTTGGCTCCTCCAGAACAGAGGATTTGGGTGGACATGCTTTCCAATCATGATATGGAAGGTATTAAAAAATGGCTATACGATGAATTTCTCCAACTAGACGACCCTTATCCAGATCCCGGTTTGGTTAGAATTAGGCTGACGAGCATACTAGCGCAAATAAGACGATTTATGAAGACCTGCGAGCTTGATGAACAGCAAAACTATGAAAGTGAATACCGCTATATCTTCCATTCCATCTTGTATGATAGTGTACTCTATCGGTCTGTTCAAAATTTAATTTTATTTGTTCAAAAATTATTTTTAGCGGCTTTCGCAAATCCCCAAATGTACAAACAAGACCTAATTGAAAGAGGTATCGCCTTTATTGAATCTAATTTCGGTAATAGCGATTTAAAGCTAGAGGATGTAGCAAAGTATGTTGACCGAAATCCATCTTATTTTAGTCATCTGCTCATTTCAAAAACAGGCAGAGGCTTTATAGACATTCTGTCAGGAGTAAGAATCAAAGAAGCCAAAAGGTACTTGCTGAATTCCAATAAACCAGTGAAAGAAATAGCTCTGTTAGTGGGCTTTCATAATCCCAATTACTTTAGCAGAATCTTTAAAGATGTTGTTGGAATTTCGCCGCGAGAATATCGAATGAATAAAAAGGGATAAGACTCAGGATACTGAGTCTATTTTTTTATATAAAAAATACATTTTTCTAAAAATAATATAGTTATAGGCTAAAAATAAACGAGTTGTATAGAAAAATTGTGCTATTTTTCTAACGAATGATTTGTATTTTTCAGAAGATTTTATTTTTATAATTAAGGAGAGATAAAAGGACAAAGAGGAGTGAATAGATATGGAAACTAGTACATCGAAATCAAGGGTTATCAAGAATTACAAAGGGACAGAATTACATGCGAAAGGCTGGATTCAAGAGGCTGCACTGAGGATGTTAATGAACAATCTTGACCAAGAAGTAGCAGAGCGGCCAGAGGATTTAGTCGTATACGGCGGAATTGGGAAGGCGGCACGAAATTGGGAATCTTACGAGAAAATAGTAAAATCGCTGCTTGAATTAGAGAATGATGAGACATTGTTAATTCAATCTGGGAAACCTGTAGCCGTTTTTAAATCACATAAGGACGCCCCTCGTGTGCTGCTCGCAAACTCAAATTTAGTCCCAGCTTGGGCGAATTGGGAGCATTTCCACGAACTTGATAAAAAGGGATTAATGATGTACGGACAGATGACAGCGGGCAGCTGGATTTATATTGGAACACAGGGCATTGTCCAAGGAACCTATGAAACTTTCGCTGAGCTTGCACGTCAAGAATTCAACGGTTCACTGATAAATACGATTACATTAACAGCAGGTCTAGGAGGCATGGGCGGGGCGCAGCCATTAGCGGTTACCATGAATGAGGGTGTATGCCTTGCGATTGATGTTGATGAAACACGAGTGGATCGGAGAATTGAAACCGCTTACCTTGACGTGAAAACAAACAATTTAGAAGAAGCTATTAATCTTGCATTAGAGGCAAAGAAAGCTGGAAAGGCTTTATCAATCGGTTTGATTGGAAACGCTGCTGAGCTCTTGCCGATTATGATTGAAAAAGGGTTTAACCCGGATGTATTAACTGATCAAACTTCTGCACATGACCCATTAAATGGTTATGTTCCAGCGGGTTATAGCTTAGAAGAAGCAGCTAAGCTCAGAAAGGAAGACCCAGCTGCCTATGTAAAACTATCAAAACAAAGCATGGCCATCCATGTAAAGGCAATGCTTAAGATGCAGGAAAAAGGCGCGATTACCTTTGACTATGGTAATAACATTCGTCAAGTTGCAAAGGACGAAGGCTTAGAAAATGCGTTTGATTTTCCGGGATTCGTGCCAGCTTATATCCGTCCGTTATTCTGTGAAGGAAAAGGTCCTTTCCGCTGGGCGGCATTGTCAGGAGACCCTCAGGATATTCGGAAAATTGATGAAGTCCTGCTTCGTGAATTTAAAGATGATGAGCACCTATGTAAATGGGTAAAAATGGCACAAGAAAAAATCAGCTTCCAAGGGCTTCCGGCTCGAATTTGCTGGCTTGGTTATGGAGACCGTGCCCGCTTAGGCAAGATTATTAATGACCTCGTTGCCTCTGGGGAAGTTTCGGCGCCGATTGTTATTGGGCGTGACCATTTAGACGCAGGCTCTGTTGCATCTCCTAACCGGGAAACAGAAGGCATGAAGGATGGAAGTGACGCAGTTAGTGACTGGCCAATTCTTAATGCAATGATCAATGCTGTCGGCGGTGCGAGCTGGGTTTCTCTTCACCATGGCGGCGGTGTAGGAATGGGTTACTCTCAGCATTCTGGAATGGTAATTGTGGCAGATGGTACAAAGGATGCAGAAGTTCGTTTGCAGAGGGTGTTAACAACGGACCCTGGGATGGGTGTTGTTCGTCACGCGGATGCAGGGTATGAACTAGCGATTAAGACAGCAAAGGAAAAAGGCATCAAAATGCCAATGCTGAATCAAGATTAAGAGGTGATTGGATGAATAAGCCAATTTTTATAAGAAATGCATCGCAACTCGTCACTCTACAGGGGAGTTCACAGGCTCCCCTTGTAAAGGAAGCGATGTCCGAGCTAGGTATTATTGAAAATGGAAGTGTTTGGATTGAGAACGGAGTCATTTGTGCTGTAGGAAAAGATGAGATTCTTTTTGAAAAATATGAAGATAGGCTTGGGGATGCGGAGATTGTGGATGCAGGTGGAAAGCTAGTGACACCTGGACTTGTTGACCCGCATACCCATCTTGTCTTCGCTGGAAGCAGAGAAAATGAGTTTAATATGAGGCTGCAAGGTGCCACCTACATGGAAATTATGAATAGCGGCGGCGGTATTCATGCTACAACGAGGAGGACAAAGTCAGCCTCTCATCAAGAGCTTTTTGAAGAAAGCTTTGAACGTTTGAATCAATTCCTGCGTCACGGCGTGACAACGGTAGAAGCGAAAAGCGGCTATGGGATGGAATGGGAAACGGAGCTTAAACAGCTGGAAGTCGCGAAATTGCTCAATGAAAAGCATGTTATCGATGTTGTTCCTACCTTTATGGGCGCACACGCTGTTCCTAAAGAGTATAAAGAGAACCCGGATCAATTTGTGGAGCTACTTATAAATGAAATGATACCAAAGGTAGCGGAGCTTGAATTAGCAGAATTCAATGATGTTTTTTGTGAGCATGGTGTATTTACCCCTCAGCAATCAAAAGTGATTCTTGAGGCAGGGAAGCGGCATGGATTGATTCCTAAAATTCATGCGGATGAAATCGAACCATATGAGGGGGCAGAATTAGCTGCCGATGTAGGAGCGATTTCCGCAGACCATTTATTAAGAGCGTCTGAAAATGGGATGAAAGCAATGGCTGAAAAAGGCGTGGTCGCTGTACTGCTGCCTGGGACAGCATACTTTTTAATGGCAGAATCTGCAAATGGACGAAAAATGATTGATTTAGGTGTGCCGGTTGCATTGTCGACCGACTGTAACCCTGGATCTTCTCCAACAGTGTCTTTGCCATTTATTATGAATCTTGGCTGTCTAAAAATGGGGATGACGCCAAGTGAGGTAATTACTGCTGCTACAATCAATGCTGCACATGCGATAAATAGAGGGCAAGAAATTGGCAGCTTAGAAGTTGGAAAAAAGGCAGATATTACGATTTTTAATGTTGATAATTATATGAAGCTTCAATACTCATACGGAGTGAACCATACACATACAGTCGTGAAGGCTGGAAAGGTAGTTGTCAGAGGAGGTCATTTACTTGAAGAGCTTTCTCTATCCAATAATTAATCCTTCAAGTTTTACATGGGTAAGACCTGGGAACGGTGAAGCAGCTAAGGTCCATGAGTGGATTCAACCGATTACAGCATCAACTGACTTTGAACAAAAAAAGGACGCCGAGGTTGTCATCCTCGGTGTTCCCTTGTCCCGTTCTTCAATAAGTGCTTCGGGTGCTTCAGAATTTCCGGAAGCCTTTAGACGGTCTTGGCGGGGCTTTTCTACTTACAATTTAGATGATGATGTTGATTTGTCGGAGATGACTGCATTAGATGCAGGTGATGTTCCTATGCATGTGACAGATATTGCTCAGTGCCATGAGAATATTACTGCTGCCTCGGCACTCATTCATCAACATTTCCAGAATTCGCTCGTGTGTGCTATTGGCGGAGACCACTCCATTACAGCAATGTTGGTGAAGGGAATGAATCAGGCAAAGCCGCAAGAAAAAATAGGAATACTTCAATTCGACACTCATTTTGATTTGCGGGATATGTCGGATAATGGACCTTCTAACGGAACCCCTATGCGGAATTTAATTGAGAGCGGTGTGGTCGAAGGAAGTAATATGTACAATATTGGTTTGCATGGGTTCTTTAATACAAAGGATTTAAAACAGTATGCAGACGAAAAAGGGGTCAATTATATTACTCTGCGTAAAGCTAGAAGAAGGGGAGTAGAAGAAACTGTTCTCCAATGTTTAAATGATTTATCTTCGAAGGTTGATACGATATATGTAACAGTCGACATGGATGTGTTAGATATTACCTATGCTCCAGGGGTACCGGCCTCAACGCCGGGGGGCATGACAACAGAAGAACTGCTAGAAGGGGTACTGGCAGCAGGCCGCCATCCAAAAGTAAAAGCAATGGACATCGTCTGTCTAGATCCACAAAAAGACACACAAGTCCAGCATACAGTCAAACTTGGAACACACGTATTCCTAACATTCCTTACAGGAGTCATGCTTCGACAAAGTGCTAGCAGATAGATAGTAGTTGATATCTAATTGATAGCTAGGGTGACAGGCACCACTAAAATACAATTGTCCGCCCTGGGTGGACAGTTGGCTGGTGGTGATACTGTATGCAGGAATTAATTGAACAAGGAGGATTGGGTATGGAAAATCGACCGTTGCAGCAAGTTAAGCAGCCTGAATTGCAGAATAGTAATTTATTGAATGTAATGAAGTTTTTTATTTTTAGTGCTATTGGTATTTTTTTCTTTTTTATTCCGGTTACTTTGAATGGAAAGTCCTCCATTATGCTGGATCATTTTGTTTCTTATATTCAGCTTGCAGTCCCAAGTGTCTTACCTTATTATGCTTTACTGGTTATATTATTGGGGGCATTATATCCTTTTGTGACAAAATCCTGGAATAAGGATGCTGTAACCACTGTCTTTTCGATTCTGAAAATATTTGGACTTGCTGCGGCTGCAATGCTTGTGTTTAATATTGGTCCGAAATGGTTTTTTGATCCTGATATGGCACCATTCCTTTTTAACAAACTCGTGATTTCTGTTGGTTTATTAGTTCCAATAGGTTCCGTTTTTCTTGCTCTTTTAGTAGGCTATGGTTTGCTTGAATTTATCGGAATATTCATGCAGCCGGTCATGAGGCCGATTTGGAAAACACCGGGAAGGTCAGCAATCGATGCGGTGGCATCCTTTGTAGGGAGCTATTCCATTGGACTCTTAATAACTAACCGTGTGTTTAAAGAAGGGAAATATTCAATAAAAGAAGCAGCGATTATTGCAACAGGTTTTTCAACTGTTTCGGCAACCTTTATGATCGTTGTTGCCAAGACACTGAATCTTATGGAGGTATGGAACGCCTATTTTTGGGTTACCTTTGTAGTAACATTCATCGTAACGGCCATTACGGTCAGAATCTGGCCGCTTAATAAAATGAGTGACTCCTATTATCAGGATATGGAGGGTGATGAAGAGGTAATTATCAAGAAAGACCGTGTTAGAACAGCATGGAAAGAAGCGATGAGTACCGCCAACCAATCACCAAGCTTGGGTGCAAATATATGGGCAAACCTTAAAGATGGCTTTATTATGACAATGGGAATCTTGCCATCAATTATGTCAGTTGGGTTATTAGGACTTATATTGGCTGAGTATACCCCTGTATTTGATTGGCTGGGATATCTTTTCTATCCTTTTACAGCACTTGTTCAATTACCAGAACCGATGCTGGCCGCAAAAGCAAGCGCTGTATCAATTGCAGAAATGTTCTTGCCTGCTCTATTAGTTACCAAAGCAGCCATAGTTACTAAATTCGTTATTGCAGTTGTTTCGGTTTCATCCATCATTTTTTTCTCTGCAGTAGTGCCATGTATTTTATCAACAGAAATTCCGCTTACGATTGGAAAACTAGTCATCATTTGGTTCGAAAGAGTAGTGCTCACCATTCTCATTACTGCACCAATAGCTTTCTTAATTCTCTAATATAAATTGGACTGTTCCTTTGGAGGAACAGTTTTTTTATTATGATTAGATGCATAATAAAAAAAGGAAATATTTTTATGGTAGTGAATTTATAATTATTGTTGAGGTGTCCAAATAAAGTGCCATATCTCGATGAAAAAGGTGTCAGTCTATATTATCAAGTAAAGGGAAATGGAATGCCCATCGTTTTTATCCATCCCCCTTTACTTACTAGTGAAAATTTTACTTATCAAATGGAAGGACTTTCTCAGAATTTTAAAGTGATTACTTTTGATATAAGAGGACATGGCAGAAGTCAGTACTCAAATCAACCGATTACTTATGAATTTATTGTTGAAGACATTAAACGTTTACTGGATCATTTAAGTATTGAAAAAGCATTCCTGTGCGGGTATTCGACAGGAGCTTCAATTGCCTTAGAATTTATGCTGACTAATTCCGAACTAGCCTTAGGAAGTATAATAGTAAGCGGGATGTCAGAAGCGAGTGATTTTTATCTGAGGAACAGGATTTCTTTAGCCGTTAAACTTGCAATCCCCCGGACGTTTTCATTTCTAGCATATGCCATTACATGGGGTAATTCCGATTCAAAAGATACTTTTTATAAATTATACAATGAATCAGTAAAAGGTGATGTAAGAAATATTCAGCAATATTACCAATATAGTTTGAATTATAATTGTACCAGTCAGCTTCAAAATATTGAACTTCCTATATTATTGGTTTATGGGAAGAAAGACAAATCATTTTACCGCTATGCCAATCTGCTAAGTACCCAATTACCACGTAATGAAGTAAAATTTCTTTCAAAAGAAAAGCATCAGATCCCGACAAAGGCAGCGGGAAAATTAAACAAATTGATTCAAGATTTCGTTCAATCGTGTAATGAGAAATAGGAAATGTAAGCGATTTCATAAAATGCGGGAAATTTTTCTGTATTTCTTGGGAAAGCGCAGAAACAGACATTTTCTGAGTGATTTTTTGAAAAGAGAGAGGAATTTGTGTGAATATTGTCGTAATCTCAGATACCCATTTACCAAAGAAGAAAAAAGGGCTGCCAGCTAGATTATTAGAAGAACTGAAGGATACAGATTTAATTGTCCATGCAGGTGACTGGCAAACGATAGATGTCTACAGAGAACTTCAGTCGCATGCAAAAGTCGAAGGTGTCTATGGGAATGTGGATAGCCAAGATATAATAGAATTATTGCCTTTTAAAAAAATCGTAGAAGTAAATGGCTATAAAATTGGAATTACACATGGACATGGGAATGGGAAAACAACCGAAAAAAGGGCGATAGAAGTCTTTAAAGATGAAAAGGTTGATTGTATCATATTTGGGCATTCTCATATCCCAGTGAACAGACTGGAAGGGGAAATATTAATCTTTAATCCAGGTTCTCCAACTGACAAAAGAAGACAGAAGATGTTTTCTTTTGGTGTGCTTAATATAAGTGATAAAATAGCTGCAGAGCTGATTTATTTTGATGAAGATTAACAGAGTTGAAGGGAGAGGGAAAAGTATGGCCGAAGGAGTTATCGTTTATACCACAAATGACTGTATTGAGTGTACAATGGTCAAAAAAGTTCTTGCTGAAGAAGGTATACCCTTTGAGATCAGGGATATTTCAATGAATCCTGATTATCAAACTGAAGTTGAGAAGTACGGCTTTTTAGGTGTTCCTGTTACGGTGTTAGGAAATAAAGCAGTAAAGGGCTTTACAAATGAACTAAAGGAAATAATGGAAACAGCAAAAAAGAGCTAATTTTTTCGTTAGCTCTTTTGCTTTGTTTAAAAACCTGCTAGCTTTTTCGCGTAAAGCATATTAGTTTTCAATATTTCATAGTATAGGTTCGGGTAGCCAGCGACTAGGGCAATTTCGTGTGAGGGATTGAAATAATCGATTTCAGAAATCCAAATATCCCCTAATTCTCCAACGATGATATCAACGGCAGCATTTGCAAAATGGACTCCCATACTCTCAATTTCTTTTACTGTATCAATTGCAATATGAGTTAACTCCTGATAGGTTAAGGACGCATACATATCACTTTGCTGTAAGAAATCTGCAATCATTGCTTTTTGGAATTTTACCAAAGGCATTAATGTACCTTTATTCACTCCAGATTGATCTCCGCGGGTAAACAATCCCATCGCCTTCCACTGTCCTGATTGATCTTTAACGGTTATGATGCGGATCGTTATCGTTCGATAGCCCGTTACATCAATCGATTCTTGAATCAAGTATTCTCCATCTTTAAAATATTGTTTAAAAATAGAGAAAGCTTGGTCCCGATTATTAAACTTAAAACTCTTAGTTTCCATGGTCCTAAGATTAGAAATAACAAGGGTGTTCGAGTCCTTTAAGTACACCCTTATTGCCGACCGATTTGCGTTGTTTAGCGGTTTAACTGTTACATTAGGAAACTTCTTTAAAAAGTAGTACAAATCTTGGGGAGAACCATATAGGTTGGTATCCGGCAGGTAACATTTTACACCGACAGAACTTGCTAATTTCTTGTGAATGCTCAATCTAGTGAGAAAAAAGTCATTAAAAACGGCATTGCCAATGATCGATTTGAAATGTTGAAGCCATGCAGAACTCACAGATGAGGTCATCACAAAGATTGAGGCAGGGTACGGGTAGGTTCCCTCATCCCATTGTTTTGTCTTAGGATTATAAAGATATCCTTTCACTGTATGATTGATTTTATCAACATGGTCAAGAGAAAAGACAAGGATGGCACCTTTGATCTCATGATAAAGGAAGACATAATCTCGAAGGTGTTCAAGATACTTCTTAATTGAGCTTTGATAATAGCCAGCAAGCAAACCAATAAATGGTCCAATTTGTATTTCGTTGCCATTCTGCTTGATTTCAAGACTGCAATGCTCGGGTATGTTCAGGTTGTCCAAAATATCTGCAGACAGGCTTGCCCCATTCAATGGCAGCTTATCAGAAATGTCTACAATAGATTGATAGGTTTTTGCTCCAAATCTGATTTTCCTAGCTGTAATTTGCGTAATTCCCATTGATTCTGCTAATTGGGGATGAAGAGTCAATATTCCTCTGTTAGAGGTATTTCTTGATAGCAGAATAATATTATCCATTTTTATTCCTCCCAACCATCAATAGCGGATACGTTATTATATGTACGTTTCATCAAGTTTGTCTTAAAAATGGGAGTGATTCTAACAATTTGGACAAGTGTACCAATATTATTCTGACATACGAATAGGGAGTGATTACTGGAATGGTTAAATATTTTTGAAAATTTTATCTTTTTGTGAAAATAGTAATTTACTTTTGATAAACACAGGAGTATGATAATCACAGTTTCATATTTCTAAATCGCTGAGACCAAATGGTGCGGGGGACCCATTCTAAGTGGATGTATATCCAAGGGGTGAATCCTTTTAAAAAGGTAGGGCTACTCAATGGCCCGAATCCGACAGCTAACCTCGTAAGCGTTAATGAGAAGGAAGGTGGAGCTTGTGAGACAAGTATAGAATGTCTACAGGTCTATTTAACTTTGACTTGTAGGCATTTTTTTGTTTTTTTACCGTAATAGCTATCAAACTTATAAATACTTGGTGGTGGGAATCATGGTTTCTTCAGTCAAGAGATTCTTAATTGGCAGACCTTTAAAGTCAACAGAGTTAGGGGAACAAAAGCTTAATAAAACAAAAGCGTTAGCGGTGCTATCGTCTGATGCGTTATCATCAGTCGCATATGGTCCGGAACAAATCCTGATAGTGCTCATAACAGTCGGTGTTGCTGCCTTTTGGTATTCCATACCGATAGCACTCGGTGTTTTAATTCTATTGGCAGCCTTAATTTTATCTTATCGACAAATTATTTACGCTTACCCGCATGGTGGAGGAGCATATGTCGTTTCAAAGGAGAATTTGGGTGAGAAATATGGGCTGATATCAGGCGGTGCACTCTTGGTGGACTATATCTTAACCGTTGCTGTAAGTGTATCTGCCGGAACAGATGCAATAACCTCAGCTTTTCCAGCATTGCATGACCATAATGTAGGGATTGCGATTATATTTGTATTATTGATTACAACGTTAAACCTAAGAGGTGTGACGGAGGCTGCATCTATTTTAGCGTATCCTGTCTATTTATTCGTCCTTGCTCTTTTTATTTTAATCTGTACTGGAATCTACAATGTTCTGACACATCAGGTGCCGGCAGAATGGCATACTCCAGTGGGGACACCTATTGCTGGGATATCCTTATTTCTTTTATTAAAGGCGTTTGCATCAGGAAGTTCAGCCTTGACAGGGGTAGAAGCCATATCGAATGCAATTCCCAATTTTAAAGATCCGGCCCCCAATAATGCTGCGAAAACGTTAGCAGCTATGGGAGGTTTATTAGCACTATTATTTTCTGGAATTGTACTGTTAGCCTATTACTATGGAATAACCCCGAATGATAAAGTAACAGTAGTTTCGCAAATAGCGGAGCAAACTTTCGGACGAAACTTTATGTATTTCTTTATTCAAGGCACAACGGCTTTAATTTTAATTCTTGCAGCTAACACGGGGTATACTGCCTTTCCGTTGCTTGCAGTAAATCTGGCAAATGACAAGTTTATCCCCAGAATGTTCAAGATCAGAGGGGACCGGTTAGGGTATTCCAATGGGATTATCACATTAGGTTTAGCTTCTATTCTATTAATAATATTTTTTAAAGGGAAAACGGAGCACTTAATACCACTTTATGCCGTTGGAGTCTTTATTCCGTTTACGTTATCCCAAACGGGGATGATGTTAAAATGGCTTCGTGAACAGCCAAAGGGATGGAGGAAGAAGCTTTTCATTAATACATTGGGCTCAGTCATTTGCTTTGTTGTAACCATTATGTTCTTTTTAACTAAGTTCGCACAGGTTTGGCCGGTATTACTGTTTCTACCTGCCATTGTTTTCGTCTTTACCACAATTAAAAAGCATTACACGGCGGTGGGTGAACAACTTAGAATCGCTGTTGATAAGCCGGCAGTACCTATCGAAGGGAACGTAATCATTGTTCCGGTCGCTGGAATTACGAAGGTAGTGGAAAACTCGCTTAATTATGCAAAATCCCTGGGAGCAGAACAAGTTCTGGCTGTCTATGTATCCTTTGATCGTGAGGATGAAAGGGAATTTGAAGAAAAATGGAAAAAGTGGCAGCCTAATGTAAGATTAGTTACCCTGTACTCACAATATAGGAGTATCATACAGCCATTGACAAAGTTTGTGGATACCGCTCAGCATAAAGCGGGTGAATCGAACTACCGTGTCACCGTTGTCATTCCACAATTCATAACCAAAAAAGGCTGGCATAACATCCTGCACAACCAATCAAGCTTATTAATAAAAGCATACCTATTATATAAGAGGAACGTTATCATCACAACAGTACCTTATCATTTAAAAAAATAACTGCAAGAGCAGCTTCGATTCGGAAGCTGCTCAATTTATATTGTTTTCAGAAATACAGAAGATACATCCAGGAACCTCGAAGGTGCGCCCATTTGCGGTTAATGAAATAGCACAAATAGCATTTCCAATCATTGTTTCATGGAGAAAATGTATGTTCGATAGAGTAGCGTTGTCAGTAAAGTTGACTCCAGAGACTTCACCTTCTGCGGAAACAATCATTCCGATGCCGCCCCCTGAAACCGGTTCCCATGTTGGGAGTCCGGAAACCACAGATTTAAAAACGAAGCTGTTGTTTTGATTCTGATGGTCGCCATAAAGGATGGAAATATAACTGTTTTTGGCAGAACAATTAACATCACAAATTCGTGCAGATACCGTAATAGTGCCGCTAGATGGAAAACGATTAATTATGGTTTCTACTGGTACGGCAGTTGCCGATATGGCTGCACGACAATCACAACTTTCCATAAAACACCTCACATTAATAATGAATAATTATATATATGAAAAAGCTTGTCTTTTGGATTGGACAAGGGATGGATAAAAAGGAAATTTAGTACCTATGGTGGAATTTTATGAAAGATTCAATCATTATAGTAGGTATAAAACTTAATCCAGCCATAGATGAACATAACAATCCAATTTTCATATTAGAAAAGGACCTTATCGGAGAAGGGAAAGAATGAAAGTTCCTTAATGTGGGAAAATAACAGGTGGAGGTGATGGGGGAATGAGTAATACGAGGGTAAAGTTTGATTTACATACACATCATGACAGGTGCGGGCATGCCAGGGGAGGTATTCGGGATTATGTGGAAGCCGGTATAGAAAGAGGTTTGAATATCATCGGGATATCTGACCATACACCATACTTCTCGAGTAAAGAAGATCATCCTTACCCGCATATAACAATGGCAGTTAGCCAATTTCCTGAATATGTAGAAGAAGTCTTAAAGTTACAACAAGAGTATGCTGATAGAATTGATGTTTTGCTGGGGATTGAGGCGGACTTTTTTCCTGATCAGGTTGAGAATTATCGACCGTATTTTGAACAATATCCATTTGATTATATAATAGGATCTGTACATCATGTGGATGGGGTAAGCATTTTTAATAAGAACCGCTGGGATGGGCTAAGTAGAAAAGAACAAATACGAACAAAAGAATCGTACTATTCTTTAATTGAACAATCTGCAAAGAGCGGAATGTATCAGATACTTGGGCATATTGACGCAATGAAGGGCTACTATCCTGACTTTTCAAACATTCAAACGGCAGCAGTTGAACACACCTTAAAGGTCATTGCAGAGTGTGATATTGCCATCGAGATCAACACCTCAGGTAAAACCAAATACGTGGGAGGGTGGTATCCAGCAGATGATATGCTCGAGATGGCACTCCATCACGGAGTAAAAGTCACCTTCGGCTCCGACGCCCACGACCCGCACCGAGTCGGTGACGAATTCGAACAAGTTCAAGCACGACTCAAAGAAATAGGCTTCAAAGAATGGGTCTACTTTAAAGCGAAAAAGAGATATGCAGTCAATATATGAATAAGTGCATAAATGGTGACAGGCACCAAAAAATGTAATGGCGAAGTCTCCATTACATTTTTTGGTGTTTGTGTTTTTGTTTGTTGTTTTTGGAAATTGTTCTGATTAGGTAGATCCCGCCGATGAGTGCTAGTAAATTCAATGAATCTCCTAAGTTAATACTTAGGTTGAAATAGTTGTTGACTCGTACGGTGTTTTTGTTGTTGTTGGTGGTACTGTGCGGCCACTTTGATTCCGCCAGGTTTTCATTGAACAATTGAATCACCTCCATATGACTAGTATATCAAGGGAGTTATACAGAAAATGCTAATTTACTAGAAAAAATACCTAGTTAGTTACAATTAATGCTGTCTTATATTTTCTAGTGCGATAATACATAAGTAGAAATACAAAGGCGCTGCCTATCCTCATAATCGAATTTAACTCCATTGATGTTTGTATGCCTAGCCCTTCTAATAGAAAAATACCAACCTGAGGGGCTATGAATGCAATGAATGATAGGAGTACATTATAAGTTGTGATACAATACGTTCGAGTTTCTGCTGGGGATTGCTCTAACAATAGATTGAACAATAACAGCACAACTCCGGAAACAAAAAAGCCAGATAAGGCATTCACACAGGTTAAATAATATAGATTTGTAGAAAGAATGGTTAAAAAAGGAACAAGCCCCATCCCAAGGGCGGCCCAGACAAGCATGAGCGTATTTGATTTTTGTTCTGCCCATTTTTTCCATAATGGGAAGGTGAAAATTTGGACCAATTGATTTCCGACTGAAAAGATACTGATCCAAAGGATGGTAGCTTCCGCAATCCTAACACTATAGATATTGAATATGCCCCAAGACATTTGCCAGGTGAAATTAAAGCAGAGAGCCGCAATGAGGAACCATCTGTAACCATGATCTTTAAAAATGGACCAATTCATTGACGATTTTTTCGTAGTAATAACAGATTGAAGTGTCTCTTTATGTTTCATTAAGAAGTACACTTCTAAGAGCCCAAATAGTAAGGCTGCAAAGAATAACCACTGATAGGCAGCTGCGTTACTTGTATGATTTTTCATGATGATCCCAATGATGAGTGTGGAGATCATTCCGGCAATCGTTAACAGCCGGTTACGATCACTAAAAAATGCACCTCTTCTTTCTTCCTTAATCATACCGCTAATGAATGTCTGCCAGCCTATGTTTGATATAGTAGCGGGAACATTCATGAGTGCGATAATGATTAAGAATATCCATGCTTGGTAAGGAGAGGAGACATAAACAACTCCAATGAGCAGTAAAAATAATAGGCGGGCCCATAAAACTGCCATTGCTACTGTTTTTTTCTGTGCCTCTAAACGATTTAACAGAATGGCAGCAGGAATAGTCATCAGGAGTGCAATTAAAGGGGGAAGTGAGCTAATCAATCCAACTTGGTAATTGGTAGCTCCGAGAATAGAGATTGCAAAGATAGGATAGAAGTTCCCTGCTAGGTTAATAGCAATGGTGGATACCATTCCGTGATAAATACTAATCTTTTCATTATATGTGCGCAAATTTCTTCACCAGTTTCTCTAGTATTCATTATCGATAATATTATACAGCTCCATTTAGAAAATCTATATATAACTTTTTAATAATTTCAGTGATTTTTTTTCAGTTTTGTGAACAAAAATTAATATTTTTTATGAAATTTAAGTCTAAATCGAGTATAATAAATCCTTGGTTTTACATTAAGTTTTTCTAGGAGTTTTCCATATGAATCAGACATTTACATTGAAGGAAAAGACAAAACAGATATTTGTCATGTTAATACCAATCTTAATTACACAACTCGGAATGTTTTCGATGGTGTTTTTTAATACAATTATGTCAGGAAAGTATAGCTCATCAGACCTTGCGGCTGTTGCCATAGGTTCATCTATCTGGAATCCGGTATTTACAGGAATTAGCGGGATTTTGCTTGCTGTTTCTCCGATAGCAGCCCAGCGCTTTGGGGAAAAGAGGAGTGGAGAGGTAGCTAGTGTTGTTCGCCATGGACTGTATCTTTCTTTTATGATTGTGGTGATAGTGATTGGACTTGGAGTCTTCTTTTTAGATCCTCTTTTGGATAAAATGAATCTTCCTATAGAGGTCCATGAGACAGCTTTTGACTATCTAGTTGGCCTTTCATACGGAATTCTTCCTTTATTTATATTTAATGTGTTAAGGTCTTTTATTTATGCATTGGGAAAAACACGAATTGTGATGCATATTCTTCTTTTGTCCTTACCAATTAATTTCTTTTTAAACTATGTATTAATTTTTGGATATTGGGGATTCCCGGAACTGGGCGGAGCTGGTGCTGGTTACGCTACCTCGATTACCTACTGGGTGATAACGGGAATGACGGTGTTCATAGTAAAAAAGAAGGACCCTTTTATCCATTTTGGCATTTTCGACAATCTGAAAGAATTCTCGTTTGCAGAGTGTAAGGAAATATTAAAAATCGGTGTTCCAATGGGACTCTCAACGTTTTTTGAAACCAGTATGTTTGCAGTGGTAACAATTCTATTAAGTAAATTTAATGTTACAACTATAGCAGCCTATCAATCTGCATTAAATATAGTTTCTTTCCTCTATATGATTCCCATCAGTATTTCAATGGCCCAGACGGTTTTAGTGGGATATGAAGTTGGAGCAGGCAGATATAAAGATGCTAAAAGCTATAGCTGGCTGGGCATTTATTTAGCTATTATAATTGCCCTTTTCACAGGAATATTCGTTGTACTTTTCCGCTATCAAGTGGCAGAGTTTTATTCAAATGAAGCAGAAGTCATTAATTTAACAGCCCACTTTTTGATCTTTGCGCTGTTTTTCCAAATCAGCGATGCTATTCAAGTTACAGCACAGGCAGCGTTACGAGGCTATAAAGATGTGAACTTAGCCTTTATCATGACATTAATTGCTTACTGGCTGATTTGTCTCCCAGTGGGATATGGATTGGCGAACTTTACAAATCTAAGAGCAACAGGATATTGGCTTGGACTTACTGCAGGTCTATTGGCTGCAGGAATCGCCTTATCATGGAGACTTCTCTACATTCAAAAACGAATATTCGTAGACAGCAAAAAATTAGAAGCCGTATAATCAGTCAGCACAAATAAAACCACAAGAACTACCAAAAAAGTACTCACGCCCTGGAGCTTGAGTACTTTTTTGGTCCTGCTGTCCGCCTGAGGTGGACAGTGTCCACGAGTGGTGACAGGCACCGTGAAAATGGCACCCCAAAAAATAACACCCCAAAAAATAACACCCCAAAAGATAACACCCCAAAAATAACACCCCAAAAATAACACCGCAAAAATAGTGCCCCGGTAAAAAAATGACATGGTTGTCATTGTCGATATGGGATAATGACTATATTAGCAAAACCTAAAGAGGAGGCAGGGTGTAATATGGAGCAGCATTTTGTTTTTGTTTATGGTACGTTGAGGAAGCATGAACGGAATCATTTTTTGTTGGAGGGAGCTGAGCTTGTTGCTGAGCAGGCTTGGACCAATGGGAAGTTATTTGATACAAGTTATGGATATCCGGCTTTACAAGAATCTAGTAATGATGTGGTTTACGGTGAATTGTACCTTGTTACGGAGGAACAGCTGCGGAGATTGGATGAGTTGGAAGGTTACAGTGTAGATGGCAGCGATAATCTATATAATCGTAAGAAACAGGTAATTTATTATAACAGAGGGAAATCGCAAGCATATGTTTACATTATTGCAGACCACAATCTGCAAATGTTAAAAACTCTGATACACTCTGGCGATTGGAAGGAGCATATCCTCCACAAACAAGAAAGAATTCTTTATTTTGCTTATGGCAGCTGCATGGATGATGCACGCTTTAAAAAGGCAAAGGTTGATCACTATTTTCAAAAGGTGACAGGCACCGGGATTCTACATGGCTATTCAATGCGCTATTCAGTCAAAATGCAAGATGGCGGTCGTGCTGACATTGTAGAGGAAGGTGGAACTGTTGAAGGAAAAGTGTATGAGATTCCTGCAGAGTGTGTTTCCTACCTTTATAGGAGAGAAGGGGTAGGGTCGCGTTTGTACCGGCCTGCTTTTGTGGACCTCATAATAAATGGTACTTTATTTATAAATGTTTTGACGTTTGTTGTGGTTAATAAGGAAGCAGAAACAGCGCCGCCGGCCCATTATTCTGAGGAAATTATTCGCGGCGGTACCGGATATTTAAGTGAAGACTATCTAGGAAAATTAAAGGAACATATAAAAATATTATGTAAACAAAAGTAACAAATAAATATTATCCTATCAATATGGTAAGATTTATTTTTCAAAATAACAGGAAATAAGTATTAGACAAAAAGAAAATAGTTTCTGTCTTAGAAAAATATAATCCAAAGAGAGCAGCCTCCTTATCGGAAGCTGCTTTTAAAATTGGGATGTTTTGATTTACGCCGAAGGAGAAGATCCATACCTGTTAAAAAGGCTCCCATGATAATCGGGAAAAACGTTAAGCTGATGGTCTGGTCATACAACAAGAATCCATAAATATTTATCAGTTCAGTTAGGATGAATCCAAGTACAAAACCAGTAATAAAAATTAGAGATGTTCT
Organism: Neobacillus niacini; assembly: GCF_046591715.1. GTDB lineage: Bacteria > Bacillota > Bacilli > Bacillales > Cytobacillaceae > Neobacillus > Neobacillus niacini_L. The sequence goes on from NZ_JAWVNQ010000001.1 coordinate 1,073,739, forward strand.
CATTCTTTGACACTCCCTTCACCTTGCTTATTTGTAAAAGCCATTTTCCATATGCGAGGAAGATTCTTAACAGTCAACCAAAATAGAAGGAATGCTATAACGGGGTGAAGAGCAGCACCCCAAGCGACAACAGGTGCTATATTTGCTGTAAAATACATTACGAAGATGATAGCAAATAATGATGCACTATACCCAATTGTCCAGCGTGGTAACTTTCCAATAAATGCGATAATAAACATGATGACAGGAATAAATTCAAATAAATGAATAAAAACGGTATGTTTTGTCCAGTTTAAAGGGTTAACAAAGATTGCCAAACCTGCAAAAAATACTTGGACAAGGATACAGAGTAAAAATGAAATGGACAAGAAGGCAAAACTGATAATGCCCATACGTTTTCCAGCTGGAACCTCATCTTTCTTCATATCACTTTCCCCTTTCGAATGATTTCTATAACAAGTTTAGCAATGATACCAAAGCATCATAATGAGCCAGGGACTTAACTTTTACTAAGCCTCTAGTCTTAAAGCAGAATTCCTGAAGTAGGATTTCTGTTTTTTTATTACTAATTCGAAAGGAACCAAAGGAATAAAATTGGAAAGTTGGTAAAAATTATAAAATAGGAGGGGGGAGTGTGTCCTTGTTTCGGAAGAATAAACGCAATATTAAAAAACCGCAATTGTTGACACCGAGTAAGCTTGTAAAGGAAAAAGAAGACACCCCAACTTCCAGTTCATTAATGGTCAGACTAGAGGAAGTAATAGGACTATTTGGAAATAATGACGACTTACAAATAAAACATTTTAAAATTTTTGGTAAATTTTCGAGTGCAAGTATATACCTCTCAAGCTTAGTTAATCAGGATGCAATTAACCAGGATATTTTAAAGCCATTAATGTATGAACCTGAGCATTTAATGGGCAGGGAGAAGCCCCTAAACCATTTAATTAACCTCATTTTAACGGAGACAATTTACCATAGTCAGGCGAAGATAGGTGAAAATATAGGTGAGTTGATTGAGGTAATACTGCGCGGGGAAACCGTCATATTCATAGATGGTATCAATGAAGCTATTCACATTGACACAAAGAAAGTAGAAAAGAGATCAATAGCCCAGCCGGAAACTGAGCAGGCAATTTTAGGACCACGTGAAGGGTTTATTGAAAGTATTACAACGAACATATCCTTGCTAAGATATCGCCTGCCAACACCAGATTTTCAAGTGAAAACAATGAAAATCGGCACCTTAACCAAATCAACTGTGGCAATTTGTTATTTGAAAGGGATTGCCAATGAGAAGGTAGTCAAGGAAGTGGAAAAAAGGCTTTCAGAAATTAATATAGATGCGATTCTTGATGTCGGATATCTAGAACAATTTATTGAGGATAATCCTTTTTCACCATTTCCTCAGACTCAATCGACAGAAAGGCCGGATAAAACGGTGGCTAACCTAATTGAGGGAAGAGTGGGAATCCTTGTTGATGGATCGCCTTTTGCCTTATTAGTTCCGGTTGTTTTTAATCAATTCTACCAAACGATTGAAGATTACTCATCAAGGTTCTTAATGGGAACGTTTGTTAGACTTGCCCGAATATTAGCCTTAGTGTTTTCACTTGTTTTTCCATCATTATATGTGTCCCTAATATCCTTTAATCCCGAACTATTGCCGACTGAATTTGCCGTAGCTGTTGCGGGCGGACGGGCAGGCGTACCTTATCCCGCTGTAATCGAGGTTTTGATTATTGAAGTGGCGATGGAAATATTGCGGGAAGCAACGGTTAGGCTTCCAAAACAAGTAGGCGGGGCATTATCGATTGTCGGAGTGCTGGTTATCGGACAGGCAGCTGTTGAAGCTGGTTTATCAAGTCCCATTACGGTGGTTGTAATTGCTCTAACAACAATTGGCTCATTTGCGACACCTACTTACACAGCTGCATTTGCCCTCCGAATGCTGAGATTTCCGATAATGATTTTAGCTGGTATTTTTGGACTATATGGAGTAATGGTTGGAATCATTTTTATTTTCAATCACATGCTGTCGTTAAAATCGTTTGGTGTTCCGTATATGGCTCCAGTTTCTCCAGAAAATTATCAAGGGATGAAGGATGTTGTAATCCGCAGTCCTTTATGGTGGATGCCAAAAAGACCTGGTTTTCTACAGCCTTCCAATCAAAACAGACTGGGTCAAGATGATAATAAAGTTTTAGAACACAACAAAGTTGGAAATGATCAGCGGGAGGATGCAGCAAATGGGGGATCCAAGGGAGATCACGACACTTCAGGCAACAACAATCTTAATTAGCACGATTATTGGGGTAGGCGTTCTTCCTTTACCATTGTTTGCTGTTAGAGCAGGTGAAACAAGTGCTCCTCTTGTAACCGTAACTGGTATTACCTTAGCTGCAATGGGTCTGTTTATTCTCACCTATCTAGGGATGCGCCACCCGCAAAAAACGATAATAACCTATAGCCAGGATATTATTGGTAAATGGCTGGGAAGAATCTTTAGCGTTATTGTTATCAGCTTCTTTGTTGTCTTAACAAGCCTGACAGCTCGGGAATTTGGTGCAGTTGTTGTAACGGCTGTATTAAGAGAAACACCCCTTGAGGTGACTGTTATCGTCATGCTGTTACTTGCTTCCTTAAGCTGCAGGAATAATATCAATGTCTTTTCTTACATTCATAATTTTTATGTACCGATGATCTTGGCACCTGTATTGATTGTAGTGGCGTTTTCATTGAAAAATGCGAATCTCTTATATTTACGTCCAATATTCTTAGGTAATGACCTGCGTGGTATGGCTGCAGGAATGCTTACGATTTCAGCGTTATTTCAAGGGTCGTTTATTGTCACCATGATTATCCCCTCTATGAAGTCTCCAAAAAAAGCACTGAAAGCAAGTATTTGGGGTATTTTGATTTCAGGAGGGTTATACCTGTTAATTGTAATCGCGACAGTGGCTATTTTCGGTCCTGAAGAAATTAAACAAATCTTTTGGCCGACATTAGAGCTGGCAAGAACCACTGCTGTGCCTGGGAACATTTTGCAAAGGCTGGATATCATCTTTTTAGCCGTTTGGGTATTGGCGGTTTTTACTACCTTATTCTCCAGCTACTACTTTACCATCCATTCAATCAAAGAACTTTTCCAACTGAAGGACCATAAAATGCTTTCGTATTTTATTCTGCCTTTTGTGTTTTTTTTAGCGATGCTGCCTCAAAACATATTACATATGTATGAGATTATTCAATACATTGGACGCGCAGGTCTCTTGATTACGATTCTGTATCCAGCATCACTACTTACCATAGATTTCCTCAGAAGTTGGAGGAGAAAGAAAAATGAGGCTAAACCAACATAAAAGCAAAATAATTATCCTTTTTATAATTTTTTTACCATTACTTTCAGGCTGCTGGGACAGCCGGGAAATTGAACAGAGAGCGAATGTCCTAGCGATTGGAGTTGATAAGGCTAGCGAAGAAGAGAAAGAGAACGAAGATGAAATCTCTCATTTAGGGAAAAAATTTCCTGCCCCTGATGAAGATATGATCAAGGTAACGGCACAAATTGCTATTCCTGGAAGAATCCCTTTGGGTCCCCAGATGCCTGGAGGTTCAGAAAAGCCGGTTTTAGTTATAGAGGTTGTTGGCCATACTTTTCAGGATGCGATGTTAAATTTGCAGCAGGAGGTTTCGGATGAAATATTCCTTGGCCATTTAAGAATCATTGTAGTAAGTGAAGAAATAGCTCGACAAGGCACTGCCCGGTTCAATGACTTTCTCAGACGCAACCCTGAGATTAGAAGAACGGCATCATTAGTGGTATCTAAAGAATCAGCTGCTAAATATATGAATATAACGCCAGAGCTCGAACGTATTCCCTCCCTTTATTTAGCAAACATGGTTGACAATTTGTCAGCAATCGGAAAATTCCCTCCCTCCTTTATTGGGTTATTTTGGACTATATACTCTAGTAAAGGCCAGGAACCATATCTGCCCTATTTAGCACTAAAAGAAAAATCTACTATTCAACTTAATGGTCTTGCTTATTTTCACGGAGACAAGATGGTTGGAAAAACAAATCCGTTGGAAATAGGTACCTTTATGTCCGTAATAGGGATAGGCAGAGGTGGGTATGGGGCATTTGCTGTTGTTCCCGGCGAAGATGAATCGGTTCTAGTGAGGGCTGTCAGCAGGAAAACTAGAACCAAGGTTTCCATTAAGAATGGCAGACCGCATGTTTCCATCAAGATCCAATATGAAAGTGAGATAGATGAAAAGGAGAGTGCGAAAATCCAGCTATCCGATTCTTCTGTATTGAAAAAAATTGAAAAAGAAGCATCAAAAGACACGAAAAAATCGATTGAGAAATTAATTAAAAGGACACAAAAATCCAATTCTGATATATTTGGTTTTGGTGAGCACTTTCGAGCAAAAGTACCAAAGTATTGGAACAAAAATGTAAAAACAAAAGAAAAATGGAGTGAAATTTATAAAAATATTACTTTTGACATAAATGTAGATACCCATATACACCGAGTTGGAATGAAATCTAAATAAGGATAGAAGGAGAATGCTGTTTGTATATCGGCTATTTAAATTTCGTAATCGGCATATGCTGGGTGACAGGGCTATTAATTCTGCTGACGGATGTTAAGGCTTATCAACATGCTTCTCTGAAAAAAGAGCAGAAGGTATCACGATACCTGGGCTGGATCAATATTTCAATTGGTTTCGGAATAATGGCAGCAGATTTCATATACACGCGAATCATGTGGTGATGGACTTGGACTTCAATTTTGAGGTCCAATTTTTTTTGCATTTGTATCCGTTAACACTCTGATGGAATAAGGGATTTTAGGGTACTTTAATGGGTTAAAGTGATGAAATAATGTGTGAGATAACCTTCCAAGTTCATGTTAATAAAATTGTCATAGTGTTATAAATAATTCAGAACATTCATTAAAACAAGGAAGGTGTTCAAATGAAAAAACAAAAGCTAGTTCTCATCGGAAATGGGATGGCAGGTGTTAGAACAATTGAAGAAGTGTTGAAAATCAACCCAGATGGTTTTGAAATTTCAATCTTTGGCACAGAACCCTATCCGAATTATAATCGAATTCAGTTATCTAAGGTGCTGCAAGGTGGTACTTCGGTGAGTGATATCACGTTAAATGAATGGGAATGGTACAAAGATAACAATATTTCTTTTTATCCTGGAGAGAGCGTTACCGCCATTAACACTAAAACAAAGTCTTTGAGTTCCGATAGAGGAAGAAAAGAATCCTATGATCAATTAATCATTGCGACAGGTTCCAATCCATTCATGCTTCCATTACCAGGAGGGGATAAGGAAGGAGTAAAGGCGTTTCGAAATATAAAAGACTGCGAAGAAATGATTGAATATTCAAAAAAGTATAAGAAAGCTGCGGTCATTGGCGGTGGATTACTCGGTTTAGAAGCAGCAAGAGGACTTCTAAACCTAGGAATGGAAGTAGATGTCATTCATATTCACGATTACTTAATGGAACGTCAATTAGATCGAAGTGCAGGAAAGTTATTGCAAGTTGAACTAGAAAAACAGGGCATGAACTTTATTTTACAAAAAAATACTGTTGAAATTACCGGCAAAAAACATGTAACAGGATTAAAGTTTTCCGATGGGAGCAAAATCAAAGCTGATTTAGTCGTGATGGCTGTCGGGATTAAGCCCAATGTTGCTTTGGCAAAGAAAGCTGGAATACCTGTTAACCGAGGAATCATTGTCAATGATTATTTAGAAACAGAAATTCCCAATGTCTTTGCAGTTGGAGAATGTGCAGAGCACCGCGGTATTGCCTACGGCTTAGTTGCACCGCTATATCAACAAGGGAAAGTATTAGCAAAAAGAATCTGCGGGATACAGGATGAAGGCTACCAGGGATCAGTCCTCTCTACTCAATTAAAGGTTTCCGGTGTAGATGTATTTTCAGCAGGGAAAATCAATGAGGACGAAAAAACAAAAGTCTATAAAACATTTGACGATTATCATGGTGTATATAAGAAAGTCTTATTAGAGGATGGAAAGATTGTCGGTGCTGTCTTGTTTGGGGATACGAAGGATGGAAATAGGTTATTCAATTTTATTAAAAATGGGGCGGAGATTGAGGAATATTTAATGTCATCAAATAGTGTCAATTCTGAGGTGAATACAACTGTCACCATGCCAGATGAAGAGCTCATTTGCGGCTGTAATGGTGTCACAAAAGGAAGGATTGTAGAAGCAATTAAAGCCAATGGCTTAACAACTGTAGACCAGGTGAAAGGCTGTACCAATGCATCTCGTTCGTGTGGAGGCTGTAAGTCTCTTGTTTCTGATTTACTTGCATGTACACTCGGAGATGAATATCAAAGAGACCAAAAGGAAGCAATCTGCAGCTGCACGACCTTATCAAGAGATGAGGTCTTGGCAGAAATTCGTGAAAAAGGACTGACACATATTCGCGAAGTTATGAATGTGTTGGACTGGAAAACTGACGGTTGTTCGAAATGTAAACCAGCCCTAAATTACTATTTAGGAATGATTGACCCATTGAGATACCAGGATGAGCGTGAAGCTAGGTATGTCAATGAAAGAATGCATGCCAATATTCAAAAAGACGGGACTTACTCGGTTGTTCCAAGAATGTATGGCGGCGTTACCACTTCAGAAGACTTGCGAAAAATTGCGGATGTTGCGGATAAATATAAGGTGGGCATGATTAAGGTTACCGGCGGTCAGCGAATCGATTTGCTTGGTGTGTATAAAGAAGACCTGCCTAAGATTTGGGCAGATCTGGATATGCCTTCTGGATCAGCATATGCTAAAGGACTTCGCACCGTAAAAACCTGTGTAGGAGAAAATTATTGCCGATTTGGCACACAGGATTCAATTGGAATGGGAATCACATTAGAAAAGAAATTTGAAGGTTTAAATACTCCTCATAAAGTGAAAATGGCTGTGTCCGCCTGTCCTCGCAACTGTGCAGAGAGCGGAATAAAAGATATTGGAGTTGTTGGTGTGGAAGGTGCATGGGAGATGTATGTCGGAGGCAATGGAGGGACTCATTTGCGTGAAGCAGATTTGTTGTTTAAGTTCAAAACAGGAGATGAGCTGGTAGAAATGATAGGGGCATTTCTCCAATATTATCGTGAAAGTGCTAACTATTTAGAAAGAACCTCCGCTTGGGTGGACCGCTTAGGGTTAGACCGTATTAGAGAAGTCCTGTCCAATGAGTTAATGGTGAAGGAATACAATAATCGCATCGAAGAGGCACTGTCTGTTGTTAAAGATCCATGGAAAGAAGCAGTTCACAATAAAAATATCGTAAGAGACTTATATCAAACTATAAAAATATGACGGTTAGGAGGAATCTAAGATAATGGAAAAAACAATACGCAAACTATTCATCGGGGAAGTTTGTGACCTGCCGCAAAAGTTAGGAAAAACAGTAACCATTGGAACTATGGAAGTTGCAGTTTTTAAATTGGAAAATGGGGAAATTCGGGCAATAGAGAACCGTTGTCCCCATAAAGGCGGAGTCCTCGCAGAAGGAATGCTTAGCGGGGAATATGTATTTTGCCCGATGCACGATTGGAAAATCAGTGTAAAGGACGGCAAGGTTCAGTCTCCGGATGTAGGATGTGTGAAGTCCTACTCTGTTGAAGTGAAAGGAGAACGCGTTTATATCATAGTAGAAAATGAGATTGGTCAGAAATTGAAAGAGAGCTAACAATGGCAAAAGCAGTTTAGGTGGTTTATAAACCGACCGTAAAAACAGAAAGAAAAGATGGGGTAACGTTGTGATTTAAAGCCTGGTTATACATTTATTAAAAGGAGGGATTTCGGTGGCAATTGTAAATCCAAGTCAAGTGGTGGAAACTATGATTCTAGCCGGTGAAGTGAAGGCGAAATTATCAGTGAAGGATATGCTGATTCGCGGAAGTTTAAGTGGAGCGCTGCTCGGATTTGGGACGACATTAGCGTTCACAGCTGAAGTTCAGACTGGACTAGGAATTGTGGGTGCTCTCTTTTTTCCAGCGGCGTTTGTGATCATCATTCTCCTTGGATTGGAATTGGTTACAGGAAGTTTCGCCCTCATTCCTGTGGCAGTGATGGCAAAAAAGGCTTCTACTGCCCAAATGTTAAAAAATTGGATTTGGGTCATCATTGGACATGTACTAGGCGCTTTCCTTTATGCCATTCTCTATATCATAGCAGTCACGCAGCTTGGACACACAGCCAATCATTCTGTTGCCGCAAAAATCCTCGCAGTGGCTGAAGCAAAGACTTTAGGGTATAAAAGTCTTGGTTCAGACGGCTTTCTTGTTGTGTTTGTAAAAGCTGTACTCTGTAATTGGATGGTTACATTAGGGGCAGTTATGGCTATGACTACGAAATCTGTTATTGGGAAAATTGCAGCCATGTGGCTTCCAATCTTAATCTTTTTTGCTCAAGGCTTTGAGCACGCAGTGGTGAACATGTTTGTTATTCCTGCTGGCATGATCCTTGGCGGCGATATCACGATCACGGATTGGTGGATTTGGAACCAAATCCCCGTATTAATTGGAAATTTAGTCAGTGGTGTCCTTTTTACAGGCATGACGCTCTATTACACTCATAAACAAACAGAATCTAAAAATATATTAGAACTTCACGAAACAACGACCGCGAGACACAGTATACAGCAATAAGAAGGAGTGATGATGATGAAGGCGTATATTGTGGGAGCAGGTCCCGGTGATTCTGAATTAATAACGGTTAAAGCGTTAAGATGTATTCAGAAAGCAGACGTAATCCTTTATGACCGTCTGGTTAATCCAGAGCTTTTAAAGGAAGCAAAAAAGGATTGCCTCCTCATTTATTGTGGAAAACAACCAAATTACCATACACTACAGCAAGAAACCATTAATTATCTTTTAGTCAAGTATACAAAGCAGGGGAAAATAACTGTTAGATTAAAAGGAGGAGACCCGTTCGTATTTGGACGCGGTGCAGAGGAAGTAGAAGCTTTATTAGACCACGGTCTGCCAGTAGAGGTTGTTCCTGGAATCACAGCGGGAGTAGCAGCTCCTTGTTATGCTGGAATTCCAATTACCCATCGTGAACTAGGAAGCTCTTTTGCTGTAGTAACCGGACACAGGACAAAGGAGAAATCAACTGATATTAATTGGAAGAGTTTGGTCACAGCGGTTGACACGCTGGCTATTTATATGGGTATCACAAATCTTTCCTATATTTGCGAAGAGTTAATGAAACATGGGAAAAAGGCTGATACTCCTGTTGCGATTATTCAGCAAGGGACAACAAGTGCACAGCGTACGGTAACAGGAACGTTAAATTCAATTGTAAGCATCGTAAAAAAAGAAGAGATTCAAAATCCTGCCATGATCATTGTTGGAGAAGTTGTCACCTTCCGTGATAGACTAAGATTACTAGAAGAAGGAGAGAAGGCGGGAAAGTATGCAACAATGGCTTAAAGAGGTAGCAAGAGGAAAAAGAGGGTCAAAAGATCTAGATTATCAACAAACAAAGGAAGTCGCCCAATCAATAATCCATGGGGAGGCAACAGATGCCCAAATAGCAGCCTATTTAATTGCACTGCGTTTGAAAACGGAGTCGCCTGAAGAACTGCTTGCGTTTGTCCATGTCTTTAGTGAACACAGTGAAAAGGTGGAAATGTCCCAGCAGCCAATTATTGATTTAGCCAGTCCCTATAACGGCAGAAATACTTTTATGGGGAGCATTCCTGCTGCTATATTAATGGCGGAACAAGGTTTGCCAGTATTTTTACATGGGAGTGATGCGCTGCCGCCAAAATATGGTATTGCAATGAAGGATATCCTATCACTGTTAGGAGTTGATATCTCTCAAAACGCAGTCTCTTTGACGAAAACAATAACAAAAGCAGGAATCGCTTTTGCTTCAACCGAAGAATACTGTGACAGCTTAAGAAAACTGCGAAAAATCCGCAAAGAGCTGGGGGTCAGAACGCTCCTTAATACAGTTGAGAAACTATTGAACTTAGCAAATGCAGAATCTTTATTGATGGGTGCGTTTCATCGGACTGCGATTAATAAAATTGCACCTATTTTTAAAGGATTGTCCTATAAGAATGTGTACGTGGTACAAGGAATGGAAGGTTCTGAAGATTTACCTGTTCACCGTAATAGCTTTATATATAAAATTACAGACAACGAAATAGATTCCTTCATTGTGAAACCAGAGGAATTTGGTTTGTCGGCACCTGAAATGGAAAAGGATGTCAAGCTTACAGCAAAAGAACAATCAGAGATTACGATGGCGATATTAAGTGGAGAGAAATCAAAAATACTTCAATACTATACTAATCAGGTAGTATTTAATACCGGTTTACGGTTTTACCTTTTCGGTGCCGCTCAAAGTATTGGAGAAGGAATAGAAATCGTTAAGGAGCAGCTAAAAGAACAAAAAGGGCTGCGCCAATTGGAAAAATGGAAAACCATTCAGATTAAAAATATTCATACCCAATAACCAGTTAATAAGCATCATAGAGGGGATTACCTTCTATGATGCTTTTTTGTTAATTAAAGGTTACAAATTAATTTTTCTAAATTTTATATTTTTTTATTTACATAAATCCTATGGGTATGGTAGGATTAATCACAACAATTACCATATATCTTATCGAGAGAGGCTGAGGGACTGGTCCTGTGAAGCCCGGCAACCTGCTGTGCAAGGTGCTAATTCCAGCAAAATGATCTTCATTTTGGGAGATAAGGCGTTAAACAATCGTGAGATGCCTTTCCTTTTTAGGAGGGCTTTTTTAATGAACAAGGGAGGATTATATATGACTATACCGGTAACGTATGAAAATTGGAGTCAAATATCCGATAGTTTCTCTATTGAGGATAAAACAAAAGGCGCAAAAGCGGTATTGGAATGGGCTTACAGCTCATATCCAGAAGAACAAATTGTCTATGCATCCAGTTTTGGTGCAGAGGCGATTGTATTAATCGACCTCATCCAGCAGGTGAAGCCGAATGCCCATATCGTTTTCTTAGATACCGGCTTACACTTTCCGGAAACATATGAGGTTATTAGCAAAATTGAAAATCGGTTTCCCACTCTAAAAATTGAGCGGAAACTGCCAAAACTAACCTTAGATGAACAGCGCGAACAATATGGATCAGCGCTATGGAAGAGAGAGCCTAACCAGTGCTGTAATATCCGCAAAGTGATTCCACTCCGGGAAACATTGACAGCCAAACAAGCTTGGATCTCAGGTCTGCGCAGAGAGCAATCACCGACTAGAGCAAACACTGAATTTCTTAATAAAGATAATAAATTTGAAAACATTAAGATCTGTCCGCTGATTCACTGGACATGGGACGAAGTTTGGGCCTATATCAAGGAAAAAGACCTCCCTTACAATACCTTGCATGATCAAAATTACCCTAGTATCGGCTGTTTTCCTTGTACACAGCCAACTGAGACGGATGGAGATTCACGTGCGGGACGCTGGGCAGGAAGCGGCAAGACGGAGTGTGGCTTACACACATCCTAAAAGGGGGCTTTTAGTTTGCTCACAGTTATAGCAGTTACAATAGGATTATTTTTTGCCATTAATATCGGTGCTAGTGGTGCAGCTGCTTCAATGGGGATTTCTTATGGAGCAGGAGTGGTTAAGAAAAAACTGGCACTGTTACTTTGCGGTATTACTGTATTCTTTGGTGCATGGCTGGGCGGAGGCGAAGTGGTAAAAACCATAGGCAGCGGAATTGTGCCAAACAGTACCTTTACCATTCCCATCGCACTTATCGTGTTAGCTTCAGCTGCATTGTCTTTGTTCTTAGCCAATATTTTTGGGATACCACTTTCAACTAGTGAAGTGGCAGTTGGATCCGTGGTAGGGGCTGGAATCGTTTATCAATCCGTCTTTATTAGTAAACTGGCATGGATTATGGTCTTTTGGCTTCTTACTCCCTTTGCTGCATTCACAATTGCCATCCTAGCTGCTAATCTATTAAAAATTAAGACTCTGAAACGCTGGATGGAAGCGCCGAAAGCTATTCCAATCCTATCCGTTCTCGTTGTATGTATGGGATTATTTGAAGCTTTCTCAGCCGGAATGAACAATGTGGCCAATGCGGTGGGACCGCTTGTCGGGGCTGACATTATGTCGACTAATAACGGGATTTTCTGGGGAGGACTTTTTGTTGCAGCGGGTGCTATTTTTTTAGGGCATCGTGTCCTTGAAACAAATGGTAAGAAAATTACCACGCTCCGTTTGGAAGAAGGTTGTGTTATTTCAGGAACAGGAGCAGCCATTGTCACTGTAGCTTCTGTTTTCGGGATTCCGGTGCCGCTGACTCAAATCACAACATCTTCGATTATCGGTATTGGGTTTGCCAAACATGGCAAGTCTGTCCTAAAAAAGGGTATAGTGGTACAGCTTCTTACGGTTTGGATTGTGTCACCAGTTTTGTCCATGGTGCTTTCCTACACACTTATCCAGTTGCTAATAGAGCATAACTTCTATCCAATTGTTGCGATGGCTGGTGTATTAATCTCCGTGTTCGGAGTCTCATCATTGATGAAAAGGTCCAACCAGCCGGTTACAGAAGCAGCAGAAAAATAGATTGTAAGTTTCGTAGATATACCATTTGCTATTCACCGATAAATACAATACTTTATCGATGATATAAATCTCTATATAGAGGAATTTTTAAACAAAACACAAATTTCATGAAGAAAGGTTTGATTCTGTTGTCATTTTTACCAGCACCTCATGGAGGTAAACTAATCCAAGCATATGATCCAAACTATGATCTAACACCCATTGAAAAAGAACTTGAAATCGACGCCATTGCCCTAAGTGATCTTGAGTTAATCGGTGTTGGATTATTTAGTCCGTTAACTGGTTTCCTTGGAAAAGCAGATTATGAAAATGTCGTAGAGAACATGCGCCTAAGTGACAATACGATTTGGTCTATTCCTGTTACACTGCCTGTTTCCTATGAAACAGCAGCAACACTCGAAGTTGGGGAGAAAATCAAGCTTGTTTTCAATAAAGAGGTATATGGAGTTATTACCGTTTCAGAATGGTATGAGCCGAATTTAGATAAGGAAGCTGTTGAGGTTTATAAAACACTTGAAACTGCTCATCCAGGAGTAAAGCGTCTATATGAGAGAGGACCTGTCTATGTGGCTGGTGAAGTAGTTTTAGTTAAAAAGCCTGAAAAAGGAGTATTCGGTGATGTGTGGTTCGAGCCGAAAGAAACACGTGCATTGTTTGAAGAAAAAGGCTGGAAAACAGTTGTTGGTTTCCAAACAAGAAATCCTATTCACCGTGCACATGAGTACATTCAAAAAGCAGCACTTGAAACAGTTGATGGACTATTCGTGAACCCGCTTGTAGGGGAAACCAAGTCTGACGATATCCCAGCTGATGTTCGATTAAAAAGCTATCGTGTTCTTCTTGAAAATTACTATCCACGAGAACGTGTACAGCTTGGTGTTTACCCAGCGGCAATGAGGTATGCAGGACCAAGAGAAGCAATTTTCCATGCAATTGCTCGTAAAAACTTTGGCTGCACGCATTTTATTGTCGGCCGTGACCACGCAGGTGTAGGTAATTATTATGGTACGTACGATGCGCAGTTAATTTTCAGTGAATTCCCTGAAGGAGAACTTGGTATCAAACCATTATTCTTTGAACATAGCTTCTATTGCACGAAATGTGAAGGTATGGCATCTGATAAAACTTGCCCGCACACTAGCGAAGACAGAGTGATCCTATCTGGAACAAAGGTAAGAGAATTGCTTCGTGCAGGACAGCTTCCTCCATCCACGTTCAGCCGTAAAGAGGTTGTTGAAGTTTTGATTGAAGGAATGAAAGAAGAAACGACCGTTTAAGGAGGAAAAACAAATGACGAAAGCAACGAATATCACTTGGCATGCTAGTACCGTTTCAAAATCCGACCGTCATGCTCAAAATGGTCATGGCAGCTGTGTATTATGGTTTACAGGACTTTCTGGTTCTGGTAAATCCACGATTGCAAACGCCGTATCAAGTGCATTGTACCGTCAGGGTATAAATGAATATGTTTTAGATGGTGATAATATCCGCCATGGATTAAATAAAGATCTTGGTTTTTCAGACCATGACCGCACCGAGAATATTAGAAGAATTGGTGAAGTGGCAAAATTGTTTGTAGACAGCGGTGCCGTTGTAACGACAGCCTTTATCTCGCCTTTTAGGTCTGATCGTGACCAGGTTCGTGCGATTTTTGAAGAAGGCGAGTTTATTGAAGTTTATGTGGATTGTCCGTTGGAAGAATGTGAAAAGCGTGACCCGAAACAGCTATATCAAAAGGCACGCCGTGGTGAAATAAAGGATTTCACAGGAATTGATTCACCTTATGAAGCACCGAAAAATCCTGAAATTACGGTCCGATCCGATTTATTAAGCGTGGATGAGGCAGTGAATCAAATACTAGGTTACCTTCAAGAAAAGAACATTCTCTAATTATTGCTTGTAAGAAAGGATGGTTGATCAATGGTTGGCAAGGTTTATTTAGTAGGTGCGGGTCCTGGAGATCCAGAGTTAATTACAGTTAAAGGGTTACGCTGCCTCAAGCAAGCTGATGTCATCCTCTATGATCGTCTGGTAAATCCTGAACTTTTGGAGAATGCGAAAGAAGGGGCACAACTTGTCTATTGCGGCAAGCTTCCACATTATCATACAATGAAGCAGGAGACAATTAATCATTTCCTAGTGAAATATGCCAAAAAAGGATATAACGTGGTAAGGCTTAAGGGCGGCGATCCTTTTGTTTTCGGCCGCGGCGGTGAGGAAGCTGAGGAATGCCGAAAGCATAATGTACCGTTTGAAATTGTTCCAGGCATTACATCTGGAATCGCTGCTAGTGCATATGCAGGAATACCTGTTACCCATCGTACCTTGAGTAAAAGCTTTGCATTTATCACCGGACATCAGGCTGGTGATGTGGAGGCGGAACACCAGTGGGCGCATTTGGCGAAGGGTGTTGATACGATTTGTGTCTACATGGGCGTATCGAATCTTCCGACGATAACCAAACATTTAATCATAAACGGTAAATCACCTCAGACTCCGATTGCTCTGATTCATTGGGGGACATTAAATGATCAGAGGGTCGTTGTCGGGACCTTAGAGAATATTGTAGAAGTAGTGGAAAGGGAGCAGATTACCAATCCAAGTATGATTGTGATTGGCGAGGTTGTAACTTTGCACAAAAAACTAAATTGGTTCCAAGATGAGATTTTACCTAATATACCAGTAGCCAACCGGTAACAGCAGAAGGGAGCACATTGTATGAAAGCAATTCTTTATATTGGTCACGGTACTCGTTCAAAAAAAGGTGCGGTCGAGATTAGATCTTTTATCGAAAAGGTAAAGGCGCGGATTGATGCACCAATTCAGGAACTCAGTTTTCTTGAGTTAACAGAGCCGCTGATTGAAGAAGGCTTTGAAAAATGTGTGCTTCAAGGTGCAACGGAAATTGATGTGGTTCCGCTGTTTCTGTTAGCAGCTGGTCACATTAAACATGATATACCTCTTGCCTTGTCACCCTTACTTGATAGATATCCTACTATTCCGGTAGAAATAAAGAATCCGTTTGGTGTACAAGAAGTTATTTTGGACGCCGTCGCTGAGTTAATAAAGGATTCAGCGGGAGAAGTAGCTCCCATTGACAGGTTATTGATTGTCGGTGTGGGGAGCAGTGACCCGGATGTTCATGTGAACTTTGGGAAGATTGCGTACGGCATAAAGGAGCGGCTTAGGCCAGAAAAGGTATCCGTTTGCTATCTAGCGGCAACCGAGCCGAAGCTGAATGAAGGGTTAGAGTCGATCTCTGATGGCGCTAACGGCAGAGTAATCGTCGTTCCTTATATGTTATTTACTGGTTTGCTGCTGGCAGAGTTAAACAAAACCGTAAGATTACGGCAAAAAGAAGGTCAAAAAATACTTTGTACCCAAGTGTTAAGCAGCCATACTGTAATCGAAGATATCGTAATAGAACGGGCAGTGGGTAAGCAAAGTCTGTAAAAGTACCGCTAATAATTCAAAATAGAGAACTAGGTCAACAAATAGACCAATTTAAATCTTACAGCCTCTATAAAATACTGTATGATAAAGTTTATATTCCATAGTGAGGTGGATAACGTTGCAACTTCAGGTAATGAACAGTCCGTTTAATCAGGAGCAGGCGGAACTCCTAAATCGTCTTTTACCTACTTTTACTGAATCTCAAAAAGTTTGGTTAAGTGGGTATCTTGCAGGTGCAGCTTCTGCACCATTGGCCTCTGTCCTAGGAGTGCCAAGCGGGCAAGTGACCAGTGAGGGGACACCTTCAAAAGAAATAACTATTCTTTACGGTTCACAAACAGGGAATGCACGCGGCTTAGCAAAAAAGGCTAGCTCAACACTTGAAGGGAAAGGGTTTCAAGTAACAGTTTCAGCCATGAACGATTTCAAGCCTAACAATATTAAGAAAGTAAAAAATCTACTTATTATAGTAAGTACGCACGGAGAAGGCGATCCACCAGATAATGCTCTAACATTTCATGAGTTTTTACATGGGAAGCGGGCTCCAAAGCTTGAGGACTTACACTTTTCAGTCTTATCACTTGGTGATAGTTCATACGAATTCTTCTGCCAAACAGGGAAACAATTTGATGCTCGTTTGGAGGAACTCGGTGGTACCCGGCTTTATCCTCGTTTCGACTGTGACCTGGATTATGATGAACCGGCAGCAGAGTGGCTTGCGGGAATTATCAGCAGCCTAGGTGAAGCAAAGGGTGGTATTCCATCGCTAACTCAGGCTGTAACCACGCCAACAGTAGAATCAACCTACTCTAGAACCAATCCGTTTAGGGCAGAAGTTCTTGAAAATCTAAACTTAAACGGTCGAGGCTCCAATAAAGAAACAAGACATCTAGAGTTATCACTTGAAGGGTCAGGACTTAGCTTCCAGCCTGGAGACAGTCTTGGGATTTATCCAGAAAATGATCCAGAACTGGTCAGCCTGCTTCTAGAAGAATTGAAATGGAATCCAGAAGAAAGTGTGACCATTAATAAACAAGGTGAAGTTCTTTCATTAAAGGACGCATTTACAACATATTACGAAATTACTACATTAACAAAACCGCTCCTTGAAAAAGCAGCAAAACTTACTGGAAACGTCGAATTACAAGAGCTTGTCAATGACAGTGAAAAAGTAAAATCCTATCTAGAAGGACACGATTTACTTGATGTGGTTCGTGAATTTGGACCAGTGACTAGTACTCCCCAGGAGTTTATTTCAATCCTAAGAAAAATGCCTGCACGATTATACTCGATTGCAAGCAGCTTTAACGCGAATCCTGACGAAGTTCATTTAACAATTGGTGCTGTCAGGTACAACGCTAATGGCCGTGACCGTAAAGGAGTCTGCTCCATTTTTACTGCAGAACGCCTGCAGCCGGGAGACAGTGTACCAATCTATATTCAACAAAATGAAAACTTTAAGCTTCCACAAGACCCTGAAACGCCAATCATTATGGTTGGACCAGGAACTGGGGTGGCGCCATTCCGCTCATTTATGCAAGAGCGCGAGGAAACTGGAGCGGAAGGTAAGTCTTGGATGTTCTTTGGGGACCAGCATTTTGTAACAGATTTCCTTTATCAAACAGAATGGCAAAAATGGTTGAAAGACGGTGTATTAACGAGGATGGATGTTGCATTCTCACGTGATACAGCTGAAAAGGTTTACGTTCAGCACCGCATGCTCGAACAAAGCAAGGAATTATTCCAGTGGCTGGAAAGTGGTGCGTATGTTTACATTTGCGGTGATGAGAAAAATATGGCACATGACGTCCATCAAACATTTATTGAAATTATCGAAAAAGAAGGAAGCTTGAGCCGAGAAGAGGCAGAAGCCTACTTAGCAAATATGCAGCAGCAAAAACGGTACCAGCGCGATGTATATTGATACAGTAGTGGAAGGAGATTTTTCATAAAATGGTGAAGCAAAAGTTAAAGGCACCTGAAGGCGCGCCAAGCGATGTAGAGCGTATTAAAAGAGAAAGTAACTATTTACGCGGAACACTAAAAGAAGTAATGCTCGACCGAATCAGTGCAGGAATTCCAGATGACGATAACCGTCTTATGAAACACCATGGCAGCTACTTGCAGGATGACCGAGATCTCCGCAATGAGCGTCAGAAGCAAAAATTGGAGCCTGCCTATCAGTTCATGCTTCGTGTACGGCTTCCCGGCGGAGTCGCGACATCGTCTCAATGGCTGGTTATGGATGAGCTGGCTGATAAAAACGGTAACGGAACATTAAAACTTACCACACGTCAAACATTTCAAATGCACGGAATTCTAAAATGGAATATGAAAAATACCATTCAGGAAATCCATTCTACATTACTCGATACGATTGCTGCCTGCGGAGATGTGAATCGTAACGTATTATGTACTTCAAATCCATATCAATCTGAGATTCATATGGAAGTATACGAATGGGCAAAACAATTGAGTAATTATTTATTGCCGCGAACAAGGGCCTACCATGAAGTTTGGCTCGATGAAGAAAAAGTAGCAGGGTCTCCCGAGGTGGAAGATGTAGAACCGATGTATGGACCGCTATATTTACCGCGAAAATTCAAAATTGGTATAGCGGTTCCGCCGTCCAATGATATTGATGTCTTTTCACAAGACCTTGGATTAATTGCAATTGTAGAGGACGGAAAGCTTAGTGGTTTTAACGTGGCAATCGGCGGTGGGATGGGAAGCTCACATGGTGACAAGGAGACCTACCCGCAGTTAGCCAAGGTAATCGGATTCTGTACACCAGATCAAGTCCAAGATGTGGCAGAGAAAGTGATTACCATACAGCGTGATTACGGTAATCGTTCTGAGCGAAAAAATGCCCGCTTCAAGTATACTGTTGACCGACTTGGATTAGAAACTGTTAAGGAAGAATTAGAAAATCGTCTTGGCTTTAGTCTCGGCGAAGCAAAACCTTATCATTTTGATGATAACGGTGACCGTTACGGCTGGGTAAAAGGCGTTCAAGGAAAATGGCATTATACCCTTTATATCCAAAATGGCCGTGTTGCTGATTTTGACGGTTATAAGTTAAAAACAGCTCTTAGGGAAATTGCAAAAGTCCATAAAGGCGAATTCCGTTTAACTGCTAATCAGAACGTAATTATCGCGAATGTTTCAACCCAAAAGAAGAAGAAAATCAGTGAATTAATTGAAGAGTATGGCTTGACCGATGGCAGCCATTATTCTGCACTGCGCCGCAGTTCAATGGCTTGCGTTGCCCTTCCAACCTGTGGTTTAGCGATGGCAGAGGCAGAGCGTTACTTACCAAAACTAATTGATAAAATCGATGAGATTATTGATGAAAATGGTCTCAAGAATAAGGAAATAACAATCCGTATGACAGGCTGTCCAAACGGCTGTGCGCGCCCAGGGCTTGGAGAAATAGCATTTATGGGGAAAGCGGTAGGAAAGTATAATATGTACCTAGGTGCAGCTTTTGACGGCAGCCGCCTCAACAAAATGTACCGAGAAAATATTGGTGAAGAAGAAATCCTGAGCGAATTAAGTGTCATTCTTTCCCGTTACGCTAAAGAACGTGAGGCAGAAGAGCATTTTGGAGACTTCGTCATTCGTGCAGGCATCGTCCAAGCTACAACCGACGGCACAAATTTCCATGCCTAAACTTTTACTATAAAAAGCACATATAATGACAAAAGCAATACTAATTCTCCAATGAATTGGTATTGCTTTTTGTATTGCTTTCAGTATTTTCACAGACTGTCTTTGAGGTCATAATACAATGCCACAACTACATCAATATTATTATCAATAAAACTTAGGCGTTCTCTTGAAACCTTCGTCCATTCACTCGAAAAATCCATAGCAGACAAAATGTGTCTGAGACTAAAAGAATACCGATCATTTAATTGTGAAATAACATAACTGACTCCTATATGTTTCCCTTCATCTTTTTTTAAAATGTCCCGGATGTCGCTGATTATCCACTCAGGTGCAACCGAAACCGTCTTTCTTAGCAATGATTCATATTCTTCATAAAGCATTCTTTATACCTCCTGATTTACAAAAAGATAGAATAAATGGACCTTAACCCAATAATAACCATATGGTAAGTATTTGCCTGATTTGCTTTCAACATACAAAATCCGCCTATATTTGAAGTATAGAAAGGAGATAGAATAGTCTGAAATTTTAAAAATCGTCTAGTTTTGTCATATTTTAACTTGTTTTATCGAAACGATTTAATAGATTTAAATACATGCTATAATTCTTTTCATGACTACTAAATTAAAGCATCAGGGTAATTAATAGAGTTAGAGGTGTATTTTTGTTATGAGGATAGTAGATTTAGAAGAGGCAATAAATGAAAAAAGAGACGAAATGATAAAAATAGGCATGACAAAAGGACTGTCAAATAAAGAAACGATTATTTGCAGCCAAGAATTAGACAATCTTCTTAATGAATATAGAAGATTAACGGTAAACCAGGGAAGACCCAAAACCGGTGTGTTACTAGATGAGTTTGTAGAGATTATACAACATTTTTACAAATTAGTAGCAAGACCTTACAGACTCTTATCTCCTTACAAAAGCAATAGATTCTAATAGTGATTAAAAACTCGCCATATGAAAGTTTAGACCCATCCCTTTCCCTAGGGCTGGGTCTTTTTTTCTTTGATCTTTACGTTCGCTGAATCGTAGAGGTAGAGAAATTTTTTACCATCTTTTGCAGGTTTCTATGTGCTTCTCTTAATTTTATCGTTTCTTCGATGATTTTTTGGAATCCTTCAATGTCTCTATCAGATGCGTTTAATAGTGTCTTTGGTACACCTTCGGCAATTTGTTGTAGGGTAATATCTTGGCTCATGGCAATGACCACCTTTCAACTTATTCATTAGACTTCATTCTGTCTACTCTACTAATTTTAGAAACATAGGAGTTTCTCCTGCATGAACTGTAAAAAACTTATCTACAGGAATCACCAGATTCTATTAGGAATAGTAATGTTCTTGCAAATAACGACGGGAATCCGTTAACATTGCCGGGTGTTTGTAGAAAAATATTTTAATATTCAGTAAAAAATAGTGTAATAACCTTAAAACTTTACGGAATAATAGAATAAATGTTGACTTACCTATTGTTTGTAATATAATAAAACCAATAGACTTACTTGGGATTAAAAAAGAGGTGAAACAGGGATGTATTTAACAATAGACTCTATCGAAAAAAGCTTCAAAAATGATCGAAAAGAAAACGTAAAAGTATTAGATGGGATAAGTCTAAACGTGAAAAAAGGCAGCTTCGTTTCCATTGTCGGACCGTCAGGCTGTGGGAAGTCTACGTTGCTTTACCTAATAGCGGGACTCGACAAAGCTGATAGCGGCGAAATTCGCGTGGATGGCAATCTGGTGACAAAGCCAGGTCCAGAAAGAGTAGTAGTTTTTCAAGAAGCAGGTTTGTTCCCATGGTTGACGGTATTAGAAAATGTAACCTATGGTTTAAATCTAAAAAATATGCCAAAAGAAGAGGCGAAACAAAAGGCACTTGATGTCCTAAAAATGGTTCACCTCAGCCGTTATGTAAATTCCTATCCACATGAATTGTCTGGTGGAATGAAGCAGCGGGTTTCAATTGCAAGAGCGTTAGTAATGGAACCTGACATCTTGTTAATGGATGAGCCTTTCTCAGCTTTGGATGAACAAACTCGAATGGTGCTGCATAAAGAGTTGCTGGAAATTTGGAGAAAAACAAAAGTGACTATCTTTTTTATCACACACAATATCAGAGAAGCGGTACTTCTCTCAGAAGAAGTGGTCGTATTTGCCACTCGTCCAGGCCGAATTAAAGAAATTATCCCCGTGCCTACTATGAAGGATGGTGTAACACCAGACAGTGTTACCTTAAATACGGAGCAGCGAATTTTATCCATATTACAAGATGAAATTGAAAAAGTATTGAAGGAGGAAATGGGTGATGACTACAGCTTTAAGACGGATCATCTTCATCGCGGTGATAGCGGTGATATGGGAAGTCACATCTAGATTTTCCAGCCTTCCTGATTTTATGTTTCCCAGCTTAACTCAAGTACTTGAGACGCTTTTTAATGGCTTACTAAGCGGACAGATTACCCTTGCCATTGGTAAAAGTATTGGACGTATTTTACTAGGGTTCACGATTGCGATTATTGTCGGATTGATACTTGGTTACTTTATCTGGCGGTATAAACTGGTTGAAGATACGCTCGGTTTTGTGGTAACGGCACTTCAATCGATTCCTAGTATTGTTTGGTTTCCATTAGCAATTATCTGGTTTGGTTTAAATGACTTTTCTATCTTGTTTATAGTCACAATTGGGGCGACCTGGACGATGACTGTAAATGCTACAAGCGGATTTAAAAATGTCCCACAGCTTTATCAGCGGGTTGCAAAAGTCTATGGATCGAGCGGTTTCCACTTCGTCCGTACTGTAATCCTTCCAGCTTCTGTACCACAAATAATTTCAGGGCTGCGGATTGCATGGGCATTTTCCTGGCGTGCACTAATGGCAGGTGAATTACTTGGCGGCGGCGGAGGACTTGGTCAGCTGCTTGAGATGGGACGCTCTTTAGGGCAAATGGATTTAGTTATTTCAGTTATGATTATCATAGCTATTATTGGGACTATCGTGGACAATGTTGTTTTTTCAAGGCTCGAACGCAGTGTAGAGGTAAAATGGGGTATTCGAGGAAGAGCTTAATAAAAAATATATAGAGCCAGGAGAGAAAAATTATGTTAAAAAAATCTACGCTTTACCTATTAATAACAATTTTGTTTGTTGGTTTACTTAGTGCATGTGCTCAATCTTCGAATGAAGGTACAGAAGAAGCTAAAACAGTAAAAATCGGGTATTTTCCAAACCTTACTCATATCGCAACCATTGTTGCACTTGAAAAGGGCTATTTTAAAGAATCTTTTGGAGAAGATGTGAAGATTGAAACGAAAACTGTCTCAAACGGCGGACTATTTATGGAAGCAATGGCGACTAAAGCTATTGATGTTGGTACAGTCGGACCAGGGCCATTACTTAACTTTTATGTAAAAAACAAAGAATATCACCTGATCTCCGGTGCTGTAAATGGTGGAGCGGTGCTGGTAGCTGCAGAAGGAAGCGGCGTCGAAAAATTGGAAGATTTAGATGGGAAAAAAGTGGCGATCCCTGTTATCGGAAGCACACAGGACGTCATGCTCCGTAAAGCCCTTAAAGAGGCAGATTTAAAAGCAAAAACAAGTGGCGGAACTGTAGACCTATTTGCTGCAGCACCAGCTGACACGGCTTCACTTTTCATTCAAAAGCAAGTGGATGCAGCAGCTACTCAAGAGCCTTGGGGATATGTGCTGGAGAACCAAGCAAAAGGAAAATTACTTCTCGACTGGGATGAGTTTGCTTGGGGGAAAGAATCAACCAATACCGTAGTTGCAGCAAGAGCAGACTTCTTAAAGAACAAGGACTTGACTAAGAAATACTTGGAGGCACATAAAAAATCAGTAAAGTTCATTCAGGACTTTCCAGATGAAAGTAAAGAAATTGTCATCAAGCATCTAACAAATCTTACAGGTAAAGAGTTAAACAAAGACGAAGTAGACGCAGCGTTCTCACGTTTAGCTGTAACAACCGATGTCAATGAACAAGTGATTCAAGAAATGGCAGATATCAGTAAAGAAGCTGGATATATTCCAAGCAATGATATCAAAGGACTAATCGACTTGTCATTTCTTAAATAATAGGCTGTGTTAAAGGATACTGTTGATTTTAGAACCTGTTGATTGGAGTGGAAGGCGCTTGACTCCTGCGGGATGAACGAGCACCGTGAGACCCCGCAGGTCGGTACGACCGAGGAGGCTCACGGGCGAGCCCGCGGAAAGCATAGCGCCTGGAGCGCAAATCAACAGCCTAGTTTAACACAGCCAAATAATAAAAGAAGGTTTTGGACTCATTAAAGAGTTCAAAACCTTTTTTTAAGGTAAAATAAGGTTGGAAATACATAGAGGAAGGGACGATGAAAATGAAATCAACTATTCACTGGACAGGAGATATGGCTTTTACTGGTACAACACCTTCTGGACATGAATTAAGGATGGATGCTGCACCAGAAATCGGAGGGCAAAATAGCGGACCTAGACCAACAGAACTTCTGCTATACTCGCTTGCAGGCTGTACAGGAATCGATATTGTGATGATCTTGAAAAAAATGCGATTAGAATTGACTGGATTTAGGATGGAAGTAGAAGGGACAAGAGCAGACAGCGAACCAAAGAAATTTACTGACTTTCATATCCATTACTTCTTAGAAGGGGAATTGCCGGAGGATAAGGTAGTCCGTGCGATTCAGTTATCAAAAGATAAATATTGCTCCGTATCTCACTCATTAAGTGCTAACATCGCAGCCAGCTATTCAATTAATGGAACAAAAGGGAATCAAGTATTGTAAAAATAGTAAAGGATTCAGCGCGCAGCTGGATCCTTTACTTTTTCATAATGGTCATAAAAAACTTTAAATAGTCGTTCATCGCCGCCTCGATCAGGATGGAGGGCCTTTAATATTTTCTTGTATTCCTTCCTGATTACATCCATATCTGCTCCAGGGTCTAGACCCAATAAGGAGATAAGGGTTAAAGGAGGGGTGTCAGTTAAAGCATACTCAGCTTTTAGCATTCTTTTTAAAGACCTATTTTTTGCTTGTTCAATCCGAATGGAGGTATTTAGCTGTTCAATTTCTTCCTTTAATTTTTGATTTTCGCGAAAGGTTTTTTCCCACTCATGATAATCGATTCCATATTTCTTCGTTTTGAACTCAATTTTCTTTTCTAGAATAAAAGAAGCTAGATCAACCGGATTAACCGAGTATTCTAAATTAAGGTGCTTGGTTCTTCTAGCCTTTATTTTCCCATCAAGAATCCAGCGGATGACCATCTGTTCACTATCTGTAATTCCCTCAAGCCTAAGCTGTTCGGTAACCTCTTTAACATTTAACATATCATCAACTCATTCTCATATCTCTAGTATCTACTAAAATGAAGTGTATCATATGGAAAGAGTTACAGGTTTACAAGACTATTTAATTTTTATTAAAAATAGTTTTCAATTACCGATTATCTACTTTCTCTGGATTTAGGTCATGATTCATTAACCGGTATGCTGCCATTTCTTCGAACTTTGTCCCTGGTTTACCATAGTTACACCATGGGTCAATTGAAATCCCGCCGCGGGGAGTAAATTTACCCCAAACCTCAATATAGCGGGGATCTAATAGCTTAATTAAATCGTTCATAATAATATTGACGCAATCCTCGTGGAAATCACCATGATTTCTGAAGCTGAACAAGTAGAGTTTTAAAGATTTACTTTCAACAATTTTTTTATTCGGGATGTACGAAATATACATCGTAGCAAAATCGGGCTGAGAGGTAAGCGGGCATAGACTAGTAAATTCAGGGCAATTGAATTTTACGAAATAGTCACGCTCTGGATGGAGATTATCAACTGACTCCAAAACCTCTGGGGCATATTCAAACGAGTACTGTGTATTTTGATTACCTAATAGCGTTAAATCCTTTAATCCTTCTTGATGTTTGCGGCCAGACATATAAAAACCTCCATTAATATGTATCGTAAATTTTTTAGAAAAAGAAGTCCGAGCATCAACCAGCCGTAAACCACAAGGATAAAAAAACAAAAAGCCACGTCCAGTATGGACATGGCATATAGTCATGTATCCATAGTTTTTTATAGAGGGTATCAGCTATGAACCTCTCCCGTGTATGTACGGGTATTACCTTTTCCATATGATATAGGACATCTGCAGAAACGTCAAATAAAAAATTAAAGTTCCTATTTTCATTTTTTTTATGGTATTATACTAACAGCATAATCCAATAGAGGTTCTAGCACCCCTCGTTAAAAAAACTAAGATAAAGCCGTACTCTATCTTGGGGTTCGGCTTTTTCTATTTTGGAAGGAGTTTCCTAATACATGTTAAAAGATGAAAAAGCCATTGTCGTATTTAGCGGCGGCCAAGACAGCACTACTTGTTTATTTTGGGCATTACAACAATTTAAAGAGGTGGAGGCAGTCACTTTCGATTACAATCAGAGGCATAGCTTAGAAATTGAATGTGCCAAAAATATTGCTAATGAACTAGGTGTAAGACACCATATTTTAGATATGTCGTTATTGAATCAGCTTGCACCAAATGCGTTAACACGCTCTGATATTGAAGTAAAAGAAGGAGAAGAAGGGGAACTTCCTTCAACATTTGTTCCAGGAAGAAACCTGTTGTTCCTTACATTTGCCGGAGTATTAGCACGTCAGGTGGGTGCCAGGCACCTAGTGACAGGCGTTTGCGAAACAGATTTCAGCGGCTACCCAGATTGCCGTGATATTTTTATCAAATCTCTTAATGTTACCTTAAATCTCTCCATGGATGATAACTTTGTTATTCATACGCCGTTAATGTGGCTGAATAAAGCGGAAACGTGGGAATTAGCGGATGAATTAGATGCGTTTGAATTTGTACGTGAAAAAACATTAACCTGCTACAACGGCGTTATATCTGACGGCTGCGGGGAATGTCCTGCTTGTGTGTTAAGAAAACGCGGCCTTGATGATTTTCTAAGTGGGAGGTCTAAAAATGTACGGATTTAGAATCGTCGATAAACTGCAAAGAATAGAGGAAGACATTCAACTGAGTGAGTTAAAGTATCATACGAAGCGTGTGTTGGTAAGTAAGGAATTTACCTTCGATGCTGCCCATCATTTACACTGCTACGAAGGAAAATGTAAAAACCTCCATGGCCACACCTATAAAGTAGTCTTCGGGATCAGCGGTTATGTGGATGACAGAGGGTTAATGATGGATTTTGGTGATATCAAGGAAATTTGGAAAAATGAAATTGAGATTTACCTGGATCATCGATATCTAAATGAAACACTGCCGCCGATGAATACAACCGCTGAAAATATCGTGGTTTGGATTTATGAAAAGATGCAAGAAGCATTGGCTAGTGATGTGAACAAAGGTCGGTTGCTCGGAGCCAGAGTTGAATTTGTCCGTCTTTTTGAAACACCTACAAGTTATGCTGAGGCAAGAAGGGAATGGATGGAGGAATGAGCAAAATTCCCGTACTAGAGATTTTTGGACCCACGATCCAAGGCGAGGGGATGGTCATTGGGCAAAAAACGATGTTTGTAAGGACTGCCGGCTGTGATTATTCCTGCAGCTGGTGTGATTCGGCCTTCACTTGGGACGGCAGTGCCAAAGATGATATCAGGCAGATGACTGCAGAAGAAATTTGGACAGAATTAAAAGCCCTTGGTGGTGACAATTTCTCCTTTGTTACAATCTCAGGGGGGAATCCTGCACTGTTAAAAAATCTAGATTCGCTGATTGATTTGTTAAAAGAAAAGCAGATTACGATTGGTATAGAAACGCAGGGTAGCAGATGGCAGGATTGGTTCTTAAAAATCGATGAACTAACAATCTCACCAAAACCGCCTAGTTCAACGATGGAAACGAATTTTGAAATATTAGACTCTATTTTTAGAAATCTAGCTGATTTTAAAAATAATGTTAGTTTAAAAGTTGTTATTTTCGATAATAGAGATTTGGAATATGCGAAAATGATTTATAAGCGATACCCAGACATTCCGTTTTACCTTTCAGTGGGGAATGATGATATTACGAATAGTGATAATCGAGAACTGATTCAAAAGCTTCTTCATAAATATGAGTGGCTGGTTACTTCTGTAGTCGAAGATAAACAATTAAATAATGTAAGAGTGCTTCCTCAATTACATACTTTGATTTGGGGTAATAAGCGCGGTGTTTAAATGTATGGCCCACCAAAGATTTAGGTGGGCTTTTCCGTATTTCTTAACAGTTTCTTTTTAAAAATCCATTTTAAAAATGGCGGAACGGCGAAGAATATAAAAAGGAGTCTGAATAATTGGAATCCGGTTACGATTGATAAGTCAGCATGGACTTCATGGGCAAGAATTGCCATTTGATCGGCACCCCCAGGAGTTAAGCTTAATAAACTCGTTGCAGGAGTAATGTCGTTATAATGGACGAGCAGCATGCTTAGGCCAAAGGATCCCAAAATCATGACCAAACCACTTACAATTGCAAAGATGATTATTTTTCCTTTATGCTGTAATTTTTCCGGCTTTAGCAATAAGCCAATATAGCCGCCGATCATAATTTGTGAAAAATCCATTACCGAATTTGGCAACTCAGGTCCCTGGAGACCAGTTATAGTCAAAATAGCTGTAGCTGTGATAGGTCCTAACAAAAAGGGAGTGGGAAATTTAAGCCTTTTTCCTAAAAATGCACAAATCACACAGATAGCAGCATAGAAAATAATTGATGGAAATAGAGTATCTGAGGTTTGATTGGAGTTGTTTTCTAAGTTTTCGATAAGTGCAGATGAAGAATTTGTAACTAATGGACTATAAATAAGAAAAGGAACCGAAAAAATAATCATGATGACTCTTGTTACCTGCAGAAACGAAACGGTGGTAAGGTCAATTCCTTTAACTTCTTCAGCAAAGGTTATCATTTGCGAAAGCCCGCCTGGTATACTCCCTGTCAAAATGGTTGGATAATCAACTCCAGAAAGCTTGGATACAAAAAAGGCGATACCTGCACAGAAAATAACAAGGATAACCGTCAACAGAAGCATGAGCGGCAGTTTTCCTAAAATCTGAATAGCTGCCTCTTTGGTAAAGGATAAACCAATCGAATACCCCAGTATTATCAATCCTATGTCCCGAATCTGGATTGGCCAATGAACCTGAATCTTCTTAAATCTTGAACCAATTAATACAGCAGTCATTGGACCAAGCAGCCACGGAATCGGAACAGTAATAAGAAAAAACACAATCCCGCCTATAAATGCAATCAATAGTGTATAGAAAAAACGAAATATTGTATGATTCGTATAGTTTATCACTGGAAAGCTCCCTCTAAATCCTTTTCTATTATTATACCAAATTATTCCGTTGGAAATCATTTTAAGATTGCATAGTCCTTTAAAATAAATACAATTTGTTTTCTTTTATTAAGTAAAGGTGAAATTTGAATTAAGTGTAGGTAAAATCGTTGCCATTCGACACACATGGAATAAACAAGAGTTTAATATCAAATGTGGAGTAAGGGATATAAAAATTTTTGGAGGTGCTTGTGTATGAAAAACATACTTAGAACCGCTGTCCAACAAAGAAGGCAATTTCTTATAGATAAACTGCTTAAAATTGGTGTGTTTAAAAAAGAAGATCGACATCTATATGAATGGACTTTAAATGACCTTGAAAGGGAATATGAGTATTTGGAAACAAATCAAGATAAGGGTAAGATAAAACAAGAAAACCAACAGCTGCAATAATCAGCTTTTATACTTAGTCACAGGAAAAAGCCGGCTGCAAAAATCCGGCTTTTTCACTTATGATTTATGTATTTGAAGATCCTAATTCTCCACGATCAGTTGCCATAGGAGGCTGCTCTAACCATTTTTGATTAATCATGATATTGGAACCATCTTCTGAATACAATTGAACTTCCAGCGATAATCTGTTATACATGACGCCCAAATCCATTCGAGGACTCTGCGCCACACCTGTACCGTAATATCCAATACTTAAAGAGATTAACCCAGTCGTAAAGAACATCATCAATTTATCGGAAAATGTGTAAGCAGTACTGTTTGTTACTTCCGCAGTTAGAGAGGCAGGAACAGGGAGGTTACATTCCTCTAATTTCTTGCCAAAAACCTTGACATGTTTCTTGCCAATATCGATTCCTCTAAGAAAAAATTGGGTAACTTCCTTATCTTTTGCAACTTGGCTAAAGCCAATCAAGGTAGCCACACCTAGGATATTTCGCTGGATATTAGCGAATAAATTCCCTGCTTCAGCGACGATTAACGGTCTCTTTTCACCAATTACATCAAAAAGAAAAGCTTGTTTATTAACAAATTCAACCTTTTCATTAGGTATTACTGGTGACCGTACATAAAGACCTTTTGCTAATAATAAATCTTTTGATACTTTGTATAGTTGCATTGTCTCAGAAACACATTCCATATAATAATCAGTGATGTCTCCCCTTACAGATGAGGCGACACTAGCGGAATAATTGGTTAGCCCAATCTTAGCCATTTGATGGATAAAATGAAGTACGTAGCTGTCTGTATATAATTTAGGAGCGGATAGATCCACATCTTCTTCCACTTTAAAGCCATAAGGAATCGCATAATCCTCTTTTTCAAAAAATAGAGTTAACTTTTCTACATGTGTCTGTGATAACCGTAAAGCGAATTCAATAACATATGATATTTCTTGGTCTTCAACCTTTTCTAAAAAAAATTTCAAAACACAAATACTCCCACTATCATTCATATATTGCGACCAAAGCTGAGCTAATTCAGCGGATGTAATCTTCACCTTCTTATCATTTTCCATACAATACCTCCATAAATTGAATCCCTAATACAATCATTTCCATTGTTAATGAATATATGTATCTACACTTGTATCTTCTTGAAATATTTAAGAGTTTGGAACTAGAAAATGTAAGACTTATTTCTCATTAACTTTCAAGAGATTCGTTTTAAAATGAAGCGATATGTAAAAAGATAATGGAGATAGTATGAATAAGGTGGTAAAAAGACGTGGGACGAATGGAACAGAGACAGCAAAGAAAAGCGTCTAAATGGGACTGGAGACAGTACCTAACAAAAGGGATTGTGAAGAAATTAGCAGTGGCAGGAATTATTACTGCCTTATGCACGCTGATCGTTGTAAATATCTTTATTTGGATTAGCGATGTCAGTAAATTAAATAAGCCGGCGCCACAGCCGACGATTATTTATGATCAAAATGGGGAGATTGCGAGTAAGATATCCAATTCAAGCATTGAAGGAGTAAGTATTAAGCAAATTCCTAAGGAAGTCATTCACGCAGTGATTGCAACGGAGGACCAACGATTTTATAAGCATAGTGGTATCAATTACTTTGCGATTATGAAGGCTTTCTTCAAAAATATGTTGAGCGGAGACATTGTTGCAGGTGGGAGTACGGTTACACAGCAGCTCGCAAAAAACGCATTTCTCACACATGAACGAACCTATACACGTAAGGTCAAAGAGTTAATCATTACAAAAAAGATTGAACGTACGTATTCAAAAGATGAAATCATGGAGAGATATTTGAACCAGATTTATTTTGGAGAAGGTGCATGGGGAATTCAGCGTGCTGCTAAGACTTACTTTGGAAAAGAAGCAAGTGAACTAACTTTAAGTGAGTCTGCGATGCTTGCCGGGTTAATCAAGGCACCTTCGATTCTCTCGCCATTTAAGAATATGGAAAAATCAATTGAGCGGCGTAATCTTGTTTTATCGCTAATGGAACAAGAAGGATACATTAGTGCAAGCGATGTTGAAAAAGCAAAGCAGCAGCCAGTGGTCCTAAATGAGGAAAAAGTCGAAGACGAGTATGATGGCAAATATCCTTATTACGTGGACCATATTATCCAGGAAGCCATGTCGAAATATAAACTTACTAAAAATGAAATTCTATCAGGCGGACTTGCTATTTTTACAGAATTAAATCCTGTGATTCAAAAAGGAACAGAAGAAGTTTATCTTAATGATCACTTTTTTCCGGATAGTCAAAGTGATCAATTGCTCCAAAGCGGAGCTATTTTCATTGATCCGAAAAGCGGCGGAATAGAAGCGCTCGTCGGCGGCCGAGGTGAGCATACGTTTTTAGGATTTAATCGGGCAGCCCAATTAGTGAGACAACCAGGTTCAACGATGAAACCCTTGGCGGTTTATACGCCTGCATTAGAGGCTGGTTATGAGGTTTTTGATGAATTACAAGATAGTCCGCTAGATTTTGGAGGATACCAGCCAAAGAATTTTGACCGGCGATACCGTGGTGAGGTAACGATGTATGAGGCAGTCATACATTCGTACAATGTTCCCCCTGTTTGGCTGTTAAATCAAATTGGTTTACAAGAGGGAACAAAGAAGGTGGAGGAATTTGGAATTCCTTTACATGAAAAAGACCATGCCCTGGGGATTGCGCTTGGAGGTATGAACGAAGGGACTTCACCGCTGGCAATGGCACAAGCTTATTCCACTTTTGCAAATGATGGAAGAATGCAAGAGGCTCATTCTATTCAAAAAATAGAAGACATTGATGGAAAGGTCATAGCAAAATGGAAAAACAAATCAACACAAGTGACCAAACCAGAAGTGGCACAAAAAATCACCTATATGCTTAGAGGTGTAGTAAAGGAAGGCACTGGGAAAAAGGCATTCCTAGACGGACTTGATATCGCGGGGAAAACGGGTTCAACCCAGCTGCCATTTGCTAATGACGGCGGAACAAAGGATCACTGGTTTGTCGGCTATACACCTGATATTGTTGGAGCGATATGGTTAGGATACGATCAAACGGACGAAAACCATTATTTAGCCACTTCTAGCAGTGGAACCACTCCCGTTATTTTCAAAGAAATCCTAGCGAGATCAAAATCAGAGCTTTCCGATAATAAATTTGCCTTAACAGCACTTGAGAAAAAATATAAAAAGGAAATAAAAGAAATAAAAGAAATAAAAGAAAAAGAAGAAAAAGCTAGGAAGGAAAAAGGAAAGGAAGAAAAAGAGAAAAATAGGGGCAAGGGAAAAGATAAAGGTAAAGGTAAAGGTCAGGAAAAAAATCAGAAGGAAAAGGAAAAAGGTAAAAAAAGGGATGAAGAAGAGGAAGATGAAAACGAAGAAGATGAAAACGAAGAAGATGAAAACGAAGAAGACGAGGATGAATAACATAATACTCGAGTAAGCAAAGGGCTGGTCTTATAAAAGAGACCAGCCCTTTTTGTTAAATCTATGGTTGAGTTAAGTGGAAAAAGCACATAAAAATAGTGAAGCTGGAAATAAATAAGTAGTATTATTTTTAGCAATGGAGGGATAAAATGGAAGACCAAAATACGATGGGAACAGGTGAAAGTGCGGATTCATTAACGAACCGGCAAGGTCATCCTGTGACAGATAATCAAAATATTAGAACGGTGGGAAACCGAGGACCATCCACACTTGAGAATTATGATTTTATCGAAAAAATTTCACATTTTGATCGGGAGAGAGTGCCAGAACGGGTAGTTCATGCACGGGGCGCTGGGGCACATGGATATTTTGAGGCTTATGGAACTGCTGGTGATGAACCTGTTTCAAAATATACAAGAGCAAAGCTGTTCCAGGAAGCAGGAAAACGCACACCGGTTTTTGTTAGATTTTCTACGGTTGCTGGTGCAATGGAATCACCTGAGACCGAACGTGATCCGAGGGGCTTCGCGGTGAAATTTTACACGGAGGATGGGAACTGGGATCTTGTCGGAAATAATTTAAAAATATTCTTCATTCGTGATGCGATTAAGTTTCCAGACATGATTCATGCTTTTAAGCCCGACCCGGTTTCAAATTTAAGTAACCCTGAACGAATGTTTGATTTTCTTTCCACTACACCAGAAACTACCCATATGGTTACCTTTCTATTCTCTCCATGGGGAATACCAGCGAATTACCGCCAAATGCAGGGATCAGGAGTAAATACATATAAATGGGTAAATAAAGATGGTGAAGCGGTCTTAGTCAAGTACCACTGGGAACCCTTGAAACAAGGGATAAAGAATTTGACGAAAAAAGAAGCAGCGCAGATTCAAGCTAAAAGTGTCAGTCATGCAACTCAGGATTTATATGAAGCGATTGAGCGCGGTGATTACCCAGAATGGGAGCTTTGTGTCCAAATCATGAGTGACGATTACCATCCCGAGTTAGATTTTGATCCGTTAGATGATACGGTATTATGGCCAACTGACAAGTATCCGTTTTTAAAGGTAGGAAAAATGGTTTTAAACAAAAATCCTGAAAATTATTTTAATGAAGTAGAGCAGGCCGCGTTTGGTACTGGAGTATTGGTGGATGGCTTGGATTTTTCTGATGATAAAATGCTCCAAGGCAGAACGTTTTCCTACTCCGACACGCAGCGCTACCGTGTGGGTACAAACTATTTACAACTCCCGATCAATGCTCCTAAGAAGCGGGTTGCAACCAATCAGAGGGGCGGACAAATGTCTTATCACGTGGATGCAGGTCAAAATCCGCATGTAAACTATGAGCCTTCTGTAATCGGTGGATTGAAGGAAGCCGAACAAGTAGGGAAAGTCCATGAACCGCATTATAATGATAAATTGGTTCGTGAAAAAATTGACCGTACAAATGATTTTGGCCAGGCAGGTGAAACGTACAGGAACTTTGAGGACTGGGAAAGGGAAGAACTCATTAGCAATCTTGTCGATGCCCTGAAAGTATGCAGACCAGAAATTCAAAATAAAATGATTGAGTATTTTACAAATGCTGATGAGGACTATGGCAAGCGGGTAAGAGATGGTGTAGAGCAGGCAATGAAAATGAGGCAGGAAACAACTCATACAAGCACATCTGACGCTGATGAAGCAACCGAAAAGGCACAACAAATGGGACATGAAGCAGACCCGTATTAACCCTAGAAAGGCCGAACATAAAATAAGTTCGGCCTTTTTCGTGTTTATAGGGGAAGGGCATTCATGAAAACAGCAGGAATTTATCAAGTGGTGGCGAAATTTGTATATAATAAATTATTTTAAGGGATGGTGTTTTTTTATGTATCGTTTCAAAGCCATAGATCACATACAACTAGCAGCGCCAAAGGGCTGTGAGGATGGAGCAAGGAAGTTTTTTATTGATATCTTAGGGTTCGAAGAAATGGAAAAACCACAAGAATTGAAAAAACGCGGCGGTGTTTGGTTTCGATATGGGAGCATACAGATACATATTGGTGTAGAGGAGCCATTTGTACCTGCAAAAAAGGCCCATCCTGCTTTTGAAATAGAAAATATTGAAGTATTGAAAATGCATTTACGCGAAAAAGGAGTACCAGTGGTCGAAGATCACAACTTACCGGGTGCAAATCGTTTCTATACCTCAGATCCGTTTGGTAATCGCATTGAATTTTTAGAGTGGAAGTAATATTTTTATAAAAAGGCAGGGAGGAAAATGAGTTTAAGGGATAAAACAATTGAAGAATTAGAGGAAATTGAAGAAGAAATAAATGAGCAGGAGAGGGAGCATGGATACCTAAATTATTCCATAAAAATTGACTTATACCGGGAAATGTATCGGAAACTCTCTCAGTTTGTCCGCCAAAATGGTGAGGATTACCAAAGTTCGCTTGATTATGTAAAAAGGAAATTGGTTTACAATCTCATCTATTATGGAACCTATTTGAAAACTGAATATCAAAAAGATGATTATTTGGCTAGAAGCTGCCTCGAGGAAGCCTTACAGTATGATCAGAAAAATCCTTTGGCGGCATACAGACTCGGTTTCTTGTCTTATAAGTTCAACGATTATATTAAAGCTATCCATTATTTTCAAACTGCATTAGACCATGATCAATACCATAAACAACATCTCTATCATCTTAATGAACAACAGCAGTTTAATGCCCATTTGTATTTAACCAATTGTTCATTGCATCTGGCAAAGGATACTTATGAAAAAATGAATCAATTGCCTTTTGCCAAAATACAAGATATACCGAACGAGGAGTTATCACCACTATTTAACAGACTATTGGAAAATGAGAAATATATGCTTCAGAATGCGTTTTATAAGATTAGTAAAGATGTAACAGACACATGCTCCAAAGCGGAGTGCGAACAGTTAATTTCATCTCCACCTCCTAATACATTGTTACTATATTTTAGTGACCGTAACATTACGGCATTGTTCAATGGACAGGAAGTGTCCCTTACCCAAGATCAAGGATATATGCTCAGTTATTTCCTTATTAAAAGTTCAGAACAATATCCTGCAACTAGGCATCACTTCTCTGTTGTCGATACAATCCGGCCAAACACCTATATCCAGTCGGTAAATAGATTGAGAAACCGATTAAGTAATCAAGGATTTCCTGCGTTTATACAACGAACAAGGTTTCAGGAGGAAGCAGCATATTATTATGATGAAAATTATCCGTTTATGGTCATGTATCGAGTGGACGAAGAAATTGAATATCGTTAATACCAGCCAGTATTTTAGAATATTTATAGGTTAAATGAATAATAGTTAAAATGAGTATGTTTTCTTTGTGACCTTCGGGCATAGGGGGTGGATGCTTCTGAAAATTGAATCCCAGCATATTTTTGGTTTACCTAGGAAAATTGTCTGGAAGTACATCAAGGATGAAAAGGTACTTGGCAATGCTATTCAC
Organism: Neobacillus niacini; assembly: GCF_046591715.1. Lineage (GTDB taxonomy): Bacteria > Bacillota > Bacilli > Bacillales > Cytobacillaceae > Neobacillus > Neobacillus niacini_L. Next base: position 1,110,188 of record NZ_JAWVNQ010000001.1, read on the forward strand.
AGTTTGCGGAGCTTTGTAAAAAGCTCAAATTCAGTATATAAGGCAGAAATGGAGATAATCTTAGGGCCGCTAAAGGATGTATTTTCTATCGAGGTAAAGCTCGTAAAAGAAAAACTGCCTTCTTATTATCATGTCACTGTAAAAGGAAAAGGAAATCTAGGGGAGGTTAACGGCAAAGCCGATTTGTTCTTAAGTGACCACCAAGGAGGTACACAGCTTCAAATTCAGGGTGAAGCAAATGTCACGGGCACTCTTTCAGGGCCAGCAGAACGTGTCCTAAATGGCGGAGCCAACAAGGGGATCGAGAAATTTTTTCAAAACTTAGAAAAAGAAATGAGAAAAAACCTTTATCTTTTAAGAAAAGGTCGAAAAGTTTAATACGAAAGAGCAACGTCAACAGCGTTGCTCTATTAATCGTGCTCCGGATAGTTGGCTAATTCTTTAATTCCTACAATCCAATCCTTGAAACTAGCATATTTATTGGCGTCAAAGCCGAATTGTTCTCTAATGAAGGAGATGGACTTATGTTCATTATCATGAACAATCCCATCTGAATAGACGAGTCGCAGGATTTCAGCTAACACTATTTGCTTGGTGCGTTCATCTTTAAATACTTTAAGGATATCTTCTAACGCTGCTCCCTTGAATGTGTAATCCTCTAGATTCATTTCTTTTTGATATTTAACAATTACGGGATTTTCAAATACGGAATAATTCCCATCAACTTTTGCCATTAGGTAGGCCAACTCAAGAAACGCTTCTTTCTCCTCTTGTTGAAGCTCTGTCAAAAACATTATTTGCAGCTCCTTTTTAGATATTTGATTATGTACTAGACATCTTACCAAGTTTAAATACCTTTTGTCTATTGTTCATTGGATGAAAAAGGAAAGACTGTTATAATCGTAATAGGGGGGATAAGGATGAATGAAAAATTAATTAGGATTGGTACAACATATTTACCTGTTAGTGATGTAGATTTCGCTGCTGAATGGTATGTAAACAAATTAGGAGCAATTTTAAGTTACCAGGATGAAGACAAGGCCATACTTAATTTTGCTAATCAAAGTGTCTTTCTTGTAAAGGCTAAGAAAAATCAGAGTGCTAACTTTATTAATACATATGGTGAAGAATGTTTTTCGATTACATTTGAAGTGGATGGAATAAATGTTTTAGAAAACATTCATCAGGACTTTAAAAATAAAGGTATAAGGGTGGGCGAAATCGAAAACAGAGGACATAGCGGGCGAAACTTTGTGTTCTATGATCCAGATGGAAATAAATTTGATGTGTGGAGTGAACTTAGTCCCATTTTTAAAGAAAAGTTTCTATCTTAGTAGGCTGTGTAAAAGTTAAATGTTGATATTGCACCCTGTTGATTTTCGCGGAAGGCACGGAGACTCCTGCAGGAGTACGGGGCTGGGGAGACCCCACAGGCGCAAAGCGCCGAGGAGGCTTCCCGGCACGCCTGCGGAAAGCGAAGTGCCTGGAGCGCAAATCAACAGGCCCATCTAACACAGCCAAAGGTAAAAGTGTTTCTGTATCGGCAGAGATGCTTTTTTTATTTGCTTGTGATCAATTCCATATGTTGGAATACCCGTGTTACTTCCAGTTAATAATAAGATATATTGAAATAATATTTTGTTAGTTAAAACGGGGTTGATAAGGTGCATTTATTGTTGAATGGCCTGTTTTTCATTGCTGGTGTCAAATGGGGCGGCTGGAGGAATTGGAGTAAATATCATTCCACCATTTTATTCTTCTGGTTTGGTGATTTACTTTACAATGTTTTATGTAAAAATCATCTGATGTGGGAGTATAAGGAGACGATATTTGGTCAAACTTTCCTTCCTAATCATCTTACTGTTTCGTTATTAATTATGTTTGTTGCATATCCAGCTACTGTCTTAATCTACCTGGGTAATATTCCGAGAAGTACATTTAAAGTTGTTTTATGGCTATGCTTATGGGTTACGATATATTCGTTAATAGAATACATAAATTTACGATACCTTAACTTAGTATCCCATCATCACGGCTGGTCGATGGGATGGTCCGTTTTGTTTAACTTGATTATTTTTTCCATGCTGTTGCTGCATTATAAACACCAAGTTGCAGCCTTACTCATTTCCATTCCAATCATCGTTTTCTTTATTATCTTCTTTAAGGTTCCCATTTATTGAAGAGTACTCGAATAGATTTCCAAGGAATGTAAAAACTAAAGGAAAAATGAGGTTAAGGGGTATTACAAATGGATTTATTGAAACCGATCAACATAAGCTCAGATAAACTAAGCCCTGATCAGCCATTTACTGCCGTAGAATTAGGTAAGCTATGGGCTACATATGTAGGAAATAGTATGTCCAACAGAATATTGAGCTATTTTCTTAAAAATGTAGAGGATGAACATGTCAGGATACTGCTGGAAAATGGTTACAACCTTACAGTGGATTTTATGAAGACAATTGAAAAGTTCTTCTCTAATGAAAAGGTTGCCATTCCGATAGGATTCACAGAAGATGACGTTAATCTCGGAGCACCTAGATTATTTGAGGACCAATTTTACGTTCATTATTTAAAATATGCCGCGAAAGCTGGACTTAGTTTATATGCCATTGCCGTCCCATTAGTGATGAGAGAGGATATACGTGAATTTTTCATTCATTGTAATACCACCACTACGATTCTTATAGGGCAAATTAACAATGTCTTAATGGAAAAAGGTTATATCATTAAGCCGCCTTCCATTCCAATGCCGCCGAAGGTTGACTTTATTCAAAAAGAGAACTATTTGAATGGTTTTTTTGGAGATATACGGCCATTACATGGATTAGAAATTATCCACTTGTACGATAATATTGAAAATAACATTACCAGCAAAGCACTATTGATTGGTTTCAGTCAGGTAGCTAAAAAGGAAAAAGTTAGAGATTACTTTGTTAAAGGAAAGGATATTACCGACAAAGAAATTCAGCGATTTCAAGATAAATTACATAAAGAAAATTTACCATTTCCGTCCCAGATTGATCATTTAGTTACAACTTCTACTTTTTCACCTTTTTCAGATCGAATCATGGTATTCCATAAAGTAGACATGTTTTCAATTAAGATTCGTTCATTTGCAAACTCGATGGCGGTCAATGGCAGACGGGATATTGGTATGATGTATATGAAATCACTTGCTGAAGTGTCGTTATTTGTGGAAGACGGCGCTAATATCATGATTGATCACGGTTGGATGGAACAGCCTCCAAAAGCAATTGACCGGGAAAACTTATCCTCAAAATAAACATTTTTTGTTTTGGAAGATCAATAATCGTAAAGGAAGTGTGATATGGAACCAACTAAAATTTCTCTAACTGCACCAGAAGTGTCCAGTCTATGGACACAATATATGTTTGACTCCATGTCCATTTGTTTTATTAAGTATGCGCTTGAACACGTAAAAGATGAGGATATTGTTGATGTTTATAAATTATCCCTGGAACTTTCAACTAGACATGTACAAAAGGTAAAGGATTTTTTTGCAGGTGAAGGTATCCCTATCCCAAAAGGCTTTACAGATGAGGATGTAAACATTCATGCACCTCGCTTGTTCCAGGATCCATTTTATCTTTACTACATGTACATTATGTCATTGCAAGGGCTGACCGGTTACTCCTTATCACTAAGTACATCAATTCGTGAGGATCTTCGAAAATACTACATAACCTGTAATACTGAAACTATGCAGCTGTTTGATAAAACGATTGATGCTCTACTGACTAAAGGGTTATTTTCAAGGCCAGCTGTCCTGACCCCTGCTGAGGATATCGACTTTATTAAACACCAAAGCTTCTTAACAGGCTGGTTTGGTGAGAAACGTCCCTTAACAGGTATTGAAATTGGGGATATTACCTTTAATATGAATAAAATGCATATGCATGTCGCCTTAAAGGTCGGGTTTAGCCAAGTGGCCGCCTCTAATAAAGTCCGGCAATATATTAACAGGGGTAAAGATATATCAAATAAACACATCGCAGCATTTGGAAAAATCTTTCGCGAAGAAATGTTAAATTCACCGGTATCTTGGCAATCGCATGTAACTAGTTCCACCACATCACCATTTTCAGATAAATGGATGATGTATCAGGTACAGCTCTCTTCCCAAATTGCTATTGCTTTTTATGGAACGGCATTAAGCGTCACATCTAGAGCCGATATTGCGGAGAAATATATCGTGATGGTAAGCGAGCTTGTTAGATATGCTGAAGATGGTGCTAATCTAATGATTGAAAATGGATGGATGGAAGAACCGCCAAAGGCTAGTGACCGGAGAGCGCTAGCAAAAGGAAACAAAGAAGGCATCGAAAATAACCAACATGATAAATAATATCTTAGGGGATAGATATGTAATCTATCCTTTTATTATTTTTGGCAGGGGTATCGTGAGCACAACAAAAAAGCTGGGTTAATGTCCCAGCTTTATTATGTCTACTTACAACATGCATCTGAATAAGCGTCTCTTTTTGTAAGCCAATCCGCAAATAAGAAAATTAGAGCATAAATTGGAACCGAGTAGGCGTAATGCCAACCCGTTAATACATAGTAACCTGCCCAGGAAAAAATAGGTTCGCCAACGAATGCGGTTAAAGCTCCAAAGAACAGCCCTTTCTTCCAAGCAGCTATATGAGGTTTGGTCTGGATGAGAAACATGATGGAAACAGGCAGCATACAAAAATTAAAAGGCAGCCAAGCAGGAAAAGAAGGAGTCAGTTTACCGGTATAATACCAAAGTCCTAACGCCACACCGATATAATCAAGAAATACAGATATTAATATAACAAAAACGCCGGCATATAAAAGTCTATGGGTGCTTTCTTTCTTTCGGTAGAATATCCAGAATCCCCATGCTCCTAGTGATAAGGCAGTAGAAATCCACCAATCCCAATGCAGAAAGGTATCATCTGCCCAAAGTTGAGCATATTCCACGTGTAGTTCGTGAAACTGATGAAATAATCTCCCCACATCCTCCATTTTTTCCGATTTTTCCAATAACCTCACTCCTTAGGGCTTTTTTGTTATTATTCTTTGAACGTAATCAGTTTATTCGATACACATTTGGATGAAAATATTTTTTAAAAAAGGTGAATCAGACGTGAAGGTAGAATAAATAAATGGTGAAAAATCACAATCCAATCACGAAGGAGTTATGTATGTTAACCAAGGAAAAAATAAATGAAATCAAAATGCTTCAGGAAATTTGTGAGAAAGAAGGCAGATTTCAGTTGAAGCTCAATTATGATATGCTGGAAAATAGATCCAAAAACCGTAAGGAAGACTTTTTCTATTATGCAGAAGGCAAACTTATTGGTTTTCTGGGCAGCTATTATTTTGGTAATAAAGTAGAAGTTTGCGGGATGGTGCACCCGAATCACCGGAGAAGAGGGATATTTTCAAAGCTATTAGAAGAATCACTTGAAGAGGCCAAGAAACGAGAAGTGAGAACCATTTTGTTAAATGCTCCAACACAGTCTACATCTGCTAAGGAGTTCTTAAAGAAAATCCCTTGTACCTTGTCGATGGTTGAGTATCAAATGAAATGGGTGAAAAGTGCTGCATTGTTAGTTGATGATGACTCTGTTTCGGTGAGACCCTCTTTTTCTCCAGAAGATTGGGAGGCTGAAATCCAACTTGATGTACAATGTTTTGGGTTAAATGAGAAAGAAGCACGACAATACAAGGCAGAAACTAAAGACTTAAACAGTGATACAAGGTTAATTATTGATGTTGACGGGAAAATTGCTGGAAAAATCCGCCTTTCCGAAATGAATGGAGAGTCGTGGATATATGGATTTTCCGTTTTTCCAGAGCTTCAAGGAAAAGGAATTGGCAGAAAAGCCCTTTCCAAAGTAGTGAAAATGGAGGATGAAAAAGGTCTATCCATTTTCCTAGAGGTTGAGGCAAAAAATGACCATGCGTTAAAACTCTATGAATCATGTGGATTTAGAAGCTATCATTCACAGGATTACTATAGAGTAAATCTATAAACTTAAGGGGGGATATTCCCCCTTTGTTAATTTCCTCTCTCATCTAATTTTTTTGAAAAAAGTAGAGACAAATGAAAACGTTTACATTATAATAATAGTAAGAACTAAGAGAGGGGAATCAAACATGGAACTTTTATTAAAACAATGTGAACATAATCAGACTGAAGAACCTTGTGAAGAGTGTGCCCCAGATAAAGATCGTGATGATAATATTGACCTTTATGAGTATGATTATAATAAAAGGATTTGGTTTTAGGATATCCTCTAAACCTGGCCTGCTAGGATTGAAATGAACAGAGCTGTCGTTAAGACAGCTTTTCTTTTTGGGAAAATAGTGTATTGTTGGAAAGCCTGAATTTGTATTTTTGCCTTACACCCAAATTAGGAACATTAAGTAGAGAAAAGAGGTTTGTAAAACCTCTTTTTCTTTATTGCAGATAATGCCGTAATTCATCAATCTGTCTTCGACTGGTATCAATGACTTCTTCTGCAAGCTGCCTGCTTTTTGGATCTAGGTCACCGCGAACAAGTTCCTCAGAATATTGAACTCCATAATGATCTAAGCCTTTCAAAGCATCCTCAATAATTTCAGATGTATCATCAGGAAGCATGGCATTGTGCATAAAGCTATGCATCGAGCCTGAGAACCCTTCGCTGTCCGCTGGAACGCCGCCTAAATTTTGGATTCGCTCTGCTAGTTTCTGTGCATTCTGCTTTACATCCTGCTGCATGGATTGAAAGATTGTTTTGAGTTGTGTATCTTCAACCCTTTGGATATAGTGTTCAAAGGAACGTATCCCCATATATGTACCTCTTAATAAAGTATTTAATTCCTCAATAATGACTTCATTTGACATTTCCACACATCCTTTCATTCTATTTTGTCACGTTGATTAGTTCTTTTATTCGAGATTTGACAGTATCTCATTCATAATAAAAGAAAAAAGGAAGTTTTACGGAACCCATAATGGGGTTGATTCGTCTAAGGTTTGGAAAGAAAGAGGGGGGTTATGAATGCTTGTGAAAAAGAAAGAAGCAGCGTCATCACCTATTCAGTTCAATCAGTTAACGAATGAAGACAAACTATGCTGGCTGATGGATGAGTACGGAGATATGGTGGTAAGACTTGCGTTCACGTATGTTAAACAAAAACAATTGGCGGAGGATATTTCACAGGAGGTTTTTATCAGCTGTTTCAAAAGTCTGGATACCTTCCAAAATAAAGCATCCTATAAAACATGGCTGTATCGGATTACCGTAAATAAATGTAAGGATTACTTTAGAAGCTGGTCCTATCGAAACATTAGTTATCAAGATCTCTTCCGTTCCATTTTTCCGAGTGGAGAGAAGTCGGCAGAGAACAATATGGTAGAGAAAGAGGAAAGGGAAATAATTTTTGAGAGAGTGTTAAAGCTCCCGATTAAATTGAGAGAAGTCATTATCCTTCAATACTATGAAGAATTAACGGTGAATGAAATATCAGAATTACTCGGTCTTAAGGCCAATACGGTAAAGACCAGGCTTCATCGGGCCAAGAAATTATTACAAAGTTCTTTGAAGGAGGCATCGTTATGGAAGATAAATTAAAATATCCGAAAAATTCTCATATGCGTTTTGACGAAATTCATAAGACGAAAGTATTGGAGGCCATAAAAAATCTTCCTGAAGAGGAACGGAGTGCGGGAAGTAAGATTGTCATGAAAAGATGGGGATATTCTACTATAGCAGCTGCAGTTTTATTTCTACTGTTGATAGGATCGACACATGTTTCTTTAGGAATGGCAAAAGTGGCAGCAAAGATTCCCTATTTTAACTTATTTATTAAACAAACAGAATACAAATATGCTTTGTATGATGTAATAGGGGATGTAATGAATGAAAATAAGTATGATTTTAACAGGTTAGATGTATCCATTCCAGACAGAGAAATTCGTATTGAGATACTCGGTACGAAGGAAGAAGTCAAGGCAATAAAAGATGAAGTGGCCAAAAGCCTTAATAAAGAGTTAGTAGCACAAAATTTTGGAAAGTATGATATTGCAGTTCAAAGAGGCGAATTGCATGAGCCGATCGAGCCCACTCCTGAAGAAATGGAATATGAAAGAAAAAGCATGGAGTTACAACAGAAGGTAGCTGACCTGCTGGCGAAAAATAATTATCAGCCAGCATTTCCTATTGAAGTCCGAATTAATAGCATGGAAAACTATATGTATATTGCTTTGCCTAGTACCGAAAAAAGAGTAGACGAATTAAAAGAACAATTAATTCTGCTCACGAAGGAATACGGTGAATTTAAATATAGAATTACCAGTATCGATATGGCCGCACGAGAACAAGAATTAAGATGGGAGAAAAGTGGTGTTCTTAGCATCCTATTTGGCGGATTGGATGAAAATAAAGCTTTTAAAGTTACAGGATTATCATATTCTTTCCATCCACATCCATTGCAAATGAAAGTAAAGATAGCACTAAAGTCTACTGATTCCGAGGCAAAACAACTAGCAAATGAAATTGAAAATGAAATTACGGATTTTTTACAAACACATGAAATGGCTGCTGAAGTACGAAATGACCCATACGAGTTGATTATCCTTGGGAAGGATAAAAAGCAAATTAATAAATAATGTTTTAGGAAAGGACCGCATCTGGTCCTTTTTCTATTTTTTAAAGACGTGTTGTCCAATTACAAGTGTGGTTGCTCTTGTATCAAGCCAGCGGCTGGCGGCGATAGCAGGATTGTAGAAAAATAATGCACCAGGAGCTAATTGGCGTTGATCCGTAAGAGCTGCCTTTACAGCTTTAATCGATTCCTCATCAGCAGGCTTATTAATTTGACCATTCTTGACAGGTTGAAATTGACCAGGAGCATAAATGACTTCTTTTATGGAATCGGGAAATTGTGGACTTTCAACTCTGTTCAGTACTACACAAGCTACTGCAATTTTCCCCTCTAAAGGTTCTGTTTGTGCCTCAGCTCTTACCAATCTTGCTAGCAAATCAATTTCTGAATCGGAGAGACTACTACGCATAGGCTTTTCTTTAATAGGTTCAATGGGTCTAGAAGAGTTAGCAGGAGTATTAATTTTCTGACCTATGTAAATAAGATTTAAGTTTGAAATTTGTGGATTTGCATCTGCTAGTTCTTGTAAGGTTAAATGATGATCTCTGGCTATACTAGACATCGTATCTCCGGGCTTTACATCGTAAGCGAAAGCAGGGGATGCCAAAAGTAGTGAGAGAGTCAAAGTTAGAAATGTAATCAGTTTTTTCATAATTCTAGTCCTCCAAGCTGTTTTTTGTATTTAAATCTATTACTATGAAGTGAAAAAATAGAATAGTATTACAGTTAAATTACATGGAGAAGACAATTAGAAGTCTAGTGGTTTGGAAGTAAATACCATAGTGGTAGAGTTGGCGGTTGGAATTAATAGGGTTTTTTATGACGGAAATCTTTTATGAAGCCCATACTTCAAAGTTAATGGATAAGTGGTTTTCACGATACTCAAATACCCATATGAATCATTTATTTAGAAGTTACTAAGAATAATTTAGGTAAGTGTAGACACTTAGAGCAAATAAGTTTGTTTCCTGTATTTCTATTGTTACTATAGAAATATACCTTTAAGAAGAAAGGATAATAATAATGGGAACTATTCATATACCTGTATCTGTATTAAACCTGGCCCCAATACGTGAGGGTCAAAACTCGCAGCAAGCTATTGAGGAAATGGTGAGTCTTGCTCAAGCAACCGAGGCAATGGGCTATCGGCGCTACTGGATTGCTGAGCACCATAACACTCCTACTCTCGTTAGTTCAGCAACAGCAATTTTAATTAAACATACATTAGAGCATACCCAAACCATTAAGGTGGGCTCAGGCGGAATTATGCTGCCAAACCATTCTCCTCTTGTGGTTGCAGAACAATTTGGGACGATGGCAACGATTTATCCTAATCGGGTAGAGCTTGGACTAGGCCGCGCGCCTGGAACCGATATGATGACAGCCAGCGCACTTAGACGTTCAAAAAATGATTCGGTTTATACCTTCCCTGAGGATGTACAGGCATTACTTACTTATTTCGGGCCGGAGGAGCACCAAGGGTATGTAAGAGCCTATCCGGGAGTTGAAACCAATGTTCCGCTTTATATTTTGGGTTCTTCTACAGATTCTGCTTATTTAGCGGCAAGCTTAGGGCTTCCATATGTATTTGCTTCACATTTTGCACCTAAATTTATGAGCGAAGCAATTTCGATTTATCGGGAAAGATTCCAGCCCTCTGAATATTTAGATAAGCCTTATATGATGGTTTGCCTAAATGTCATTGCAGCAGAGACTGATGATGAAGCGAAATATCAGCAAACCACCATGCAGCAGTTTTTCCTAAATGTTGTCCGCGGGTCCCGTAATCCATTACAGCCCCCAGTTAAAAGCATGGAGGGTATTTGGAATCCGATGGAGGAGGAAATGGCGAAGTCCATGTCCAGCGTGACTTTATTAGGAAGTAAAGATTCCATTCGCGAGCAGCTCACAAGCTTCCAAGAACGCTATGCTGTTGATGAAATTATGGCAGTGTCTTATATTTATGATCCTGAAAAACAAAAACGTTCGTATGAAATATTTAAAGAAGTTGTTGAAGGGAAGTAGGTTCCCTTTCTTACTTGATTGTGCCCGGAAGCTTGGCTTACCCGCTATCTTGGTCACAATCAAGCAAGGATTGTGACTAAAATTCAGGCTTGCCTTCTATTTGGGACACAATTGAACCATAATTGTGCCTGAAATCCCAGCTGGCCTTCACTTTAGGTCACAATCAAGAGAGGATTCTTCCCGAAAATCCAGCTAACCGATTATTTGAGTCACAATCATGGAATAGTGAAAAATGGCGTATGCATATACGTCATTTTTTTGCGGAAAAACCATTCATTCACGTCACCATCCAATTTCTCATAGGATACTTTAACAAATGCGGGGTGATTTGGGTGAATAAATGGGTGAAAGCTGGTATATTACTATATCTTTCACTATTGTTTTTCGGTAGTTTTCTTGCAATTGGGGTAGTTTGGACAGGAACATTAGATGACAAGTTTCCCTTTATTGATGACATCAAAATCTTCTTATATTACTTCTTCGCAGGCTCGATTGGGGGTTCCTTACGCCATTTGTACATGTTCTGTTCCCACTATATGAAAGATGAATTGAACGACTATCGCCTGTGGATTATGTACATTTTCTATCCAATCTTCGCGACCGGAACAGCGATAGTGGCAGTCACGTTAATTCAAAGTGGAATCTTACTAATCGAGTTCGTTGACTTCGAAGATACCCCATATGCACAAATTAGCTTTGCCTTCTTTGTTGGTTTTGGATTCAACCGATTCGTAAACAAACTAAACGCCCTTTCCAAGAATATTTTTAAAACCAATCCGCAGCAAACAGCAAACAACGATGATAGTAATGAAAATAGCCAGAGTCCTAGTAAATAAGGATTCTGGCATTTTTTATTTACATTGTCCGCCTGAGGTGGACAGTGTCCGCGAGCGGTGACAGGCACCCGAGTCTCCCAGCCAGGTATGAATTTTAATATTAAACGTATATGTAGTATGATGATGATTTTTTATTTGAAGGGAGAGGTGACTGTGTGGTATCAATCTGGGTTTCAAGGCGGCGGTCCTTTTAATCTTTATAGTTATTATGTCGGCTATAACCCTCCAACTTCGGTGAATCCTTATCCGAGGTTTCCGAATATTCATAGCCAGGCATTTTTAAGTCCCTTTACGTTTGTAGTAGGGGATGTTACGATTCAGCAAAATACTTATGTCGCACCATTTGTCAGCATCCGGGCTGATGAAGGGACTCCATTTTACATTGGAAGTAATAGTAATCTTCAGGATGGTGTCATTCTTCATGGCTTAAAAAATAAATACTTTGAAAAGAACAATAAAAAGTACTCAATTTATATCGGGAACTCTGTTTCTTGTGCTCATGGTGCCCTGGTACATGGTCCCTGCCAGGTGGATGACAATGTGTTTATAGGGTTTAAATCTATTGTTTATAATGCAATCATTGGGGAAGGAAGTTTTATTTCCTCCGGTGCAGTGGTTACAAACGGAGTTAAATTAAAACCAAATAGCTTTGTCCCGCCTGGTGCAAACATCGATACACAGGATAAAGCAAACAGATTGTCAACAATACCCGGAACAGAAGAGGAGTTTGCGAAAGAGGTACAGCGGGTTAATTCAGAATTCCCTGCAGCCTACTCATTATACTTTGGGAAAAATAAATGCACGTGCGGTTTAGCTTGTTAAGATCAAAATAACCCCGCTAAAGGAATCAGCAAAAGTATGAGCAGCCCACAGTTACTTACTGAGGGCTGCTTTTGTCATCTCATGTTCACAAAACAGACATATATTTTCATAATTTTCGAAATACATTTCGACAATTATTGGAAGTTTTCTAGTAATATTCTATTCTAAGTCGAGGAATAGAAGAGATTTAAAGTGAATTTTGTTGGATTTAGGTAAAATCAGTCGACCTTTTTCATTTTTCAATAAATAATTTGTTTGGTAAAATGAGAAATATAACCACAAAAAATATACAAAATAAGAATTTTATAGTTGAAAATCAGTAGAATTGTGTAGAAGTTTCACTTGCTGGGCTCCAATTGCAGAAATAGATAGGAGGGCTTTTTATGTATTTCAAAGTTAGTTTTTGGAGAAGATTAACCAAAAAACAAAAATTACGATTACTTGAACAAAAAGCTCACGTTAATTTGATCAATAAAGGATTTATTGCTTGAGAAAGATAACGATTTATTTCAAAACACCGTCATACCATGGACGGTATTTTTGTTTTAATAATATAATGAATTTTTAGTACTTTACCCAGCAACACGGATTTGAAAAAAATTAAGGCAATACTTGAAGGTTAATTTTGAAAGTACAAGGCACCTTTCTGCAATGGAAGGTGTTTTTTACCTATTATTAAAATTTTCATAAAGGATTGAACAATGTAAATCCTCTTATTTCTTGGTATGATAGATAAATATGCAAGTACAATTTAATCATAAAGGCGGGGGCACAATACAATGTACAGCTTTAAGAACGATTACAGCGAAGGAGCACATCCTAGAATCTTACAAGCATTACTTGAAACGAATCTAGAGCAGGACGAAGGATATGGGGAAGACCGATTTTCGCGGCAGGCCATAGAATTGATAAAGGATAAATTGGGAACAGATGATGTGGATATTCATTTCATATCTGGCGGAACACAAACCAATCTAATCGCCATTTCAGCATTCCTAAGACCACATGAAGCGGCAATTGCCGTAAGCAGCGGCCATATACTCGGGCATGAAACTGGCGCAATCGAGGCAACAGGTCATAAAATTCTATCGGTTGAGGGCAAAGATGGAAAATTATCACCATTCGATTTGCAGGGTGTTCTTGACGGTCATCCGGATGAACATATGGTGAAGCCAAAGCTGGTGTACATATCAAATTCTACTGAAATTGGATCCATTTATTCAAAAAGTGAACTCCAAGATTTACATGAGTTCTGCCAGCAAAACCAGCTGATTTTGTTTATGGATGGTGCGAGACTGGGTTCTGCGTTGTGTGCGGAGGAAAATGATATCCAGTTAAGCGACCTACCTAAGATAGTGGATGCGTTTTATATTGGTGGAACGAAAAATGGAGCTTTGATTGGTGAAGCATTGGTGATTTGCACTGACTCCTTAAAAGAGGATTTTCGCTATCATATTAAGCAAAAAGGTGCTTTACTGGCAAAAGGGAGATTAATGGGTATACAGTTTCATGAGCTTTTTTCGGATAATTTATTCTTTGAACTGGCAATCCATGCGAATAAAATGGCTGGCTTGATCAGGGAGGAACTCAATAAAGCGAATATCAAGTTTTTGACCCACTCACCATCCAATCAACTCTTTCCGATCCTGCCGATTTCAGTCATCAACGTGCTGCAAAACAACTATGCTTTCCACATATGGGAGAAGGTTGATTCTGAAAACTCTGCTGTTCGTTTCGTGACCTCGTGGGCAACGAAGGAAGAGGAGGTTATGGGTCTAATTAAAGAATTGAAAAGGCTGCTCTAACGATAAACAATAACGTCTCCTTACTTTGGAGGCGTTTTTTGCATCTATTTTGAATGCTCAGAACGATATCAATTGTCACTTCTATTTCACAGCTATCCCCAAAAGGATACTTTATAATAATAAGTAGGAATTTTTTTTACTTAAGTATGTGAAGTATTGCACAAACACAATCAAAAAGGAGGAGTTGGATGAAGTACAATCATTTATTTTCAAAAGGGAAAATTGGGAGTCTTGTTTTAAAAAATCGCGTTGTTATGCCAGCGATGGGGACTAATCTCGGCGGTCCCAATGGCGAGGTCACGGACCATCAAATAGCCTATTATGAAGAAAGAGCGAAAGGCGGAACCGGATTAATTATTGTAGAATACACATCTGTTGATTATGAATATGGGCGATCAACGTTCAATCAGTTGAGAATTGATGATGACCGTTTTATTCCCGGAATTCACCGGTTAGCAACAGCCGTACAAAAATATGGCACAAAACTTTTTGTACAGCTGCAGCATTCTGGCCGGGAAACCACTTCAATGGTAATCGGCGGGGGCAGGCAAATTGTTGCTCCTAGTCCCGTTACATGTGCAGCAATTGGTGAAGAACCTAGGGAATTAACGACTTTGGAAGTGAAAGAAACCATCAATAAATTTGTTATGGCTGCATTGAGATGTAAACGTGCCGGAGCGGATGGAGTTGAGCTGCACGGAGCCCACGGTTATTTAATTAATCAATTCCTAAGTCCAAACACCAATTTACGGCAAGATGAATATGGCGGCAGCTTTGAAAACAGAATCCGGTTTGTCGAGGAAATTATACTAGGGATTAAGGAAAAATGCGGTCCTGATTTTCCGATTAGCATCCGCCTAAGTGTCGATGAATTTGAAGAAGGCGGAACAACAATAGAATTAAGTAAGAAAATCGCCTGCTACTTAGAAAAAATCGGAACAGACGCCATCCACGCCAGCTGTGGAAACTATAATTCGATGGATAAAATGATTGAATCAATGATGTACGAACAAGGCTGGAGAGTGTATTTGGCAGAAGCAATAAAAGAAGTAGTGGATATACCTGTCATTACAGTTGGTGTCATCCGTGAACCGGAATTTGCTGAAAAAATTCTTGCAGACTGCAGAGCGGACTTTATTGCAATGGGACGTTCCCATCTTGCGGATCCAGACTGGGCGAAGAAGGCGATGGAAGGCCTGGAAAAAGAAATTCGTAAATGTATTTGCTGTCTGCATTGTACAAGGGGCGGTTCTCATGTATCGTGTGCATTAAATGTGAGAACCGGAAGAGAGCTCGAATTTAGGAAGCAAAAGCAGATTGAAGAAAAACGCCATATTGCGATTGTTGGCGGCGGTCCAGGAGGCATGGAGGCTGCGAGAGTCTTAACCCAAAAAGGCTATCATGTAACGATTTTTGAAAAAGATGATAAACTTGGCGGGCAGTTAAATCTTGTGACAGCACCAAAAGCACAAGAGAAAATGAACTGGATGATTCAATATCATACAAATGAAATGGAACGTTTAAACGTGGATGTTCGTTTAAATACCAAAGCTTCCATTGAAAGTATTAAAGCTTTAAATCCATATGCTGTCTTCTTAGCCACTGGTGCCAAACCTATCATTCCTAAAGTCGAGGGATGCGAAAATGCCATTGTTTGTGATTATGAAGATGTTTTAAAACAAAGAATAGAATTTTCTAATAAAAAAATTGTTGTCGTCGGAAGTGGAATGGTTTGCTACAGCGTGGTGAGTCAGTTAGCTGTAAGAGGAAGCGATGTAATCTTGGTTGAAGTATCTACAGAGACTGGCAGTAAAGTAACACCACACACCAGACTAATGCTGATCAATCGTTTGAGGAAGGCAAATGTCGAAATCGTTGAAGGTCATAAAGTAATAAGAATTCTTCCAGCTTCCATTGTAATTGAAGACAAAGGAGAACAACATGAGCTTTTTGTGGATCATGTTGTATTCTCGATGGGTACAGAGTCTTACAATCCTTTAGAAGAACTGTATAGCCAGCATTTTGATAATGTATTTGTAATTGGTGATGCCATTAATCCCGGCTCAATTACAAATGCGATAAAGGATGGATTTGAAAAATCTTATGTGCTCGAATCACTTATTATTAACAAAGATAAAGTGAAAGAATTGGTTGAAGCATATTAATCAAAAAACAAAGAACAATGAAGCGGATTTCATATTTTGATATCCGCTTCATTTGTATATAAACAATTGAGAGAATGTCTTCAATTTGAAAAACTATAAATGTTCATTCATACTTGAACAGGTAAACTAAAGATGAAGGGGTCGTTCCATGCATATTGATGATTTACAAAAATGGGTGTCCAAACTTGGACTTATTCCACATCCTGAAGGTGGATATTATAAAGAAACCTTTAAATCAGATGAACAGATTGGTGACAACGAGTTATCAGTCAATTTTGAGGGAAAACGTAAGCTTTATACGAGTATTTATTTTTTGTTAACCTCTGATGATGTGTCTCATTTTCACCGCCTTAAATCAGATGAACTTTGGTATTATCACGGCGGCAGTTCTTTAAGTGTTCATATCATAGATGAGACTGGAAAATATCAGGAAATCAAGCTGGGAATGAATCTTGATGCAGGTGAAGTGCCTCAATACTTAGTGAAGAAAAATTCTATTTTTGGATCATCTGTTGCAGAAAAGAATACATGTTCATTAGTAGGGTGTATGGTTTCACCTGGATTTGAGTTCCAAGACTTTGAACTGTTTACACAAGATGAGCTCCTACAAAAGTACCCTGAGCATAAAGAAATTATCATTAAATTAGCTTATCAACAGCTGCCAAGCTCAAAGCAGTAAACTTTCCTATTGACCAAGTCAATGGGTTTTTTTATGATGACAAATTCTAGCAGGATATCCCATAGAATCCTTTTCTAAATGAAGTTAATAATAACGTTAGATTATTTTAGAAAATGGGTGAATAAGCATAATGGGTGAAAATGCACTGAAGAGTAAACGAAGAGGGTTGTCGGCGTGGCAGCTAACGATGATGGCGCTAGGGAGCGTAATTGGGGGTTCTTTTTTCCTCGGGTCTTCTGTTGCCATTAATGCAGCCGGTCCCTCGATATTATTGTCGTATATTTTAGCCGGCGGGCTTGTGTACTTAATCCTTTTTGCATTGTCTGAGATGACCGTAGGAAATCCTACCGTGGGATCTTTTAGTACATTCGCAGCACGTGAACTTGGACAAGGCACAGGCTTTGTAGTCGGCTGGCTTTATTGGACAGGGACCGTTCTATCCATGTCGAGTGAAGCAACAGCTATTTCACTATTAGTTCGTGAATGGTATCCGAATGTATCTATTGCCTGGTTAGGAGGATCGATTATTGTTGCTGTAACACTGCTGAATTTGTTAGGTGCAGATAAAATAGGGAAGCTGGCAAGCGGGTTATCAGCCATAAAAATCTTCGCAATTATCTTTTTTATTCTCGCTGCTTTGGTATTAATTTTAGGATTTATGCCTGGCACACCGGCGATTGGTGCTGGCGAGTTAGCAAGAGAACCAATCATGCCCGGCGGGATACAGGGGATTGCAGGAAGCATGCTGCTAGTGGTTTTTGCGTACGCCGGCTTTGAAATCATTGGTTTAGCTGCAACGGAAACCGAAAATCCAACTGAAACGATTCCAAAAGCTATTCGTTATACCGTTTTCTCACTAGTGGGATTGTATATATTGTACGCTGTTGTGCTGCTGCCGCTTATTCCAACAGCAGACCTTAGTGAAAATGTAAGTCCAATGGTCGCCTCATTAAATCGCTGGGGAATAGGCTGGGCAGGTACGGCACTTAATCTTGTACTAATATCAGCAATCCTTTCAGCGATGCTGGCATGTATTTTTGGTTTGGGAAGAATGATTCGCTCTCTAACGGATGAAGGGCATGCACCTAATTGGCTGAAGGATAAAAGAGACGTCCCTTACCGTGGGATCTTATTTTCCGGATTATCGATGCTGATCGGATTATTTTTTGGTCTCCTCTTTCCAAGGGCCTATTTAGTATTGATTACCTCAGGCGGCTTTGCGTTAATCTTTACGTATGCCGTCATCATGGCAAGTCATATTCGCTATCGGAAAAGGGAAGGCTGTCCCCCTGGGGGGATTTGTCAAATGCCTGGATTTCCATTGACCTCTTGGATTGCCTTAGTAAGCTTAATAATAGTTTTATTATGTATGCCATTTATTCCGGGCCAGACAGCAGGGCTGGTAACAGGGAGCAGTATGGTCGTTGCGTTTTCCCTCATCTATTATGTGATGTATTATCGGAAACGCTCTAAATCGGAAGAACGATCAAAAAGAGGACTTACACCAAGTGAATTCCAGCCAAACTTTGCTGCAGAATTCTCCGAAGAGCTAACTGAAAAAGTTGACGAAAATAACAGGGATTAATAAACTGAAAGAGGTTTCTTATCAAACAAAAATGTTAGGGTGAAAGTAAAAAGCATGAAACAAAAAGAACCTCTTTTAAACTTTGAATTTGCAGATTCTAATGGAAATATAAAACCTTTACTATTTCAAAATCCGGTTCGTGTGATTACCGCTTCCAAGCTAGAAGACGTTCTGCCTAGTTTTCAGCTTGTTCAAGAAGCTGTTAATAAAGGTTATTACGCTGCTGGATTTCTATCCTATGAAAGTGCTCCCGCCTTTGACCCGGCATTTAAGGTCAGAAGCGGAGGCTCATTTCCTTTGCTTTGGTTTGGTATATTTTCAGAACCTGATAACACGGAGCTGAATAGTAACGGAGAATTTACGGTTTCTGACTGGAATCCGTCTATATCTATGAAACAATACAATCAAGGAATTGCCTCGATAAAGAAATCCATTCAGTCCGGTGATACATACCAGACGAATTATACCATTCGTCTCCATTCACTTTTTTCTGGTGATAGTCTTGCGTATTATAAGAGGTTGAAAAAAGCACAAAACTCTAATTATTGTGCCTATATACATACAGGTGAACAGAGTATATTGTCTGCTTCGCCAGAATTGTTTTTCCACCTCGAAAACGGGAAAATTACAACGCGTCCTATGAAAGGAACCATAAAAAGAGGTAATACATCCGAAGAAGATGCTCATAATGCAAACTGGCTGCTCCATTCTGAGAAAAATCGTGCTGAGAATCTTATGATTGTTGACTTGCTTCGCAATGACCTTGGAATGATTGCACAATCTGGTACAGTTTCGGTTGAAAAAATATTCGAAATCGAAAAATACCCAACCGTACACCAGATGACCTCTACGATATCAGCACAGATTTCTGAAACTACCACCATCGTTGATATTTTTAAGGCTCTTTTCCCTTGCGGGTCGATTACAGGAGCACCTAAAATAAGCACAATGAACATTATCGCGGAGTTAGAAAATGAAAATCGTGAGGTTTACTGTGGCGCAATTGGTTATATTACTCCAAACAAAGAAGCCATCTTTAATGTACCGATTAGAACGGTTCTAATTGACCATCAAACTGGGCGTGGTGTCTATGGTGTGGGTGGAGGAGTGACTTGGGATTCGACGACTGAAGGAGAATACGATGAAATTCTTGCGAAGGCAAAGCTATTAGAGGTAAAACCATCAGACTTTCAGTTGCTAGAAACACTATTACTAGACAATGGAAATTATTTTTTGCATAAAGAGCATGTAATACGTCTAGAGAGGTCAGCACAATATTTTGAATTTCCTCTGGAAAAGAGCAAAATAACCAAGGCGCTGCAAAAATTTAGAGATTCAAATCCGAATGGTTTGATAAAGGTTCGATTGCTCTTGGCGAAGAATGGGGAAATAACTATTGAGGGTCAACCGATTACTCAACAGGATACAATCGTAAAGGTAACAGTAGCGGACAGTCCTGTAGATAAATCTAACGCCTTTCTGTACCATAAAACAACTAATCGTGAGATTTATGCAAAATTTCAACAACAGATTCCATCTCATGCATTTGATATTTTGCTTTGGAACAATGAAGGTGAGTTAACAGAGTTTACGAATGGCAATATAGTATTGGAGATAGAAGATAGATTATGGACTCCGTCAATAGAGAGCGGATTATTGGCTGGTACATTTCGAGATCAGTTAATAAAAACGGGAGAAATCCATGAAAAGATCCTGACACACTCTGATTTAAAAAAGGCCTCGAGAGTTTGGTTTATTAACAGCGTAAGAAAATGGAGAGAGGTCCATTTCATTTAAAATTCATTTCCTTGACAGCATGTATGATTTGTTAATAAATTTGGATTGAAAATCTTATAAAAACCATGCTACTATGTAAAAATCAGTGTATAGCGATAGGTGAAGTTGCCGATTGGTTTCCTTAAAAAATCAATCGGCTTTTTTGTTGATAAATTCATTCTATATCTAATAGTTTCTCTTAAAAGCTTAAGAATATCTTAAGGATTCTATGAAACTTTTCTTAAGTTTTTGTATGTATAGTATATACAAAGGAGTTTTCTTGAAACTTTTAAGGAGGCTGATGATAGTATGGAAAAACAAGTTTATATTCTTTTAACGAACACGAATTCTTTTTTAACAAAATTAATAAAGCTGTATACGAAAAAACCATATAACCATGCTTCGATTGCCTTTGACACTCATTTAGCAGAGGTATACAGCTTTGGGAGAAAGACAGCCCGAAATCCATTTATTGGAGGATTTGTTAAGGAAAATGTTAGGGAGGGGCTATTTAAGCAAGCTGAATGTGCCCTTTATTCGATTACGGTAACCGAGAGGCAATTCCAAAAGATGAAGTACTGTTTACAACAAATTGAAGCACAAAAAAGACAGTACCGTTATAATTTTTTAGGTTTATTTGGAGTTATGTTTGATAAGCCAATAAAGAGAAATGATGCTTTCTTTTGTTCTCAATTTGTAGCCTTTTTACTTAAGGAATCAATGGTCATTCAATTCCAAAAGCCTATTTCCCTTATATCACCACATGATTTACAATGTGTTCCGAATGTCCAATGTGTGTATGAAGGAAAGCTGAAGGATTATCAGAATGAGATACAAACACGAACGCAGCCTGCTCGATTGCAAATAGTCATATAATCATACAATAGGAGACGAGAGGCTTTCAGTAATAGAAAAGGACATACACCTAATCCCCGAAGATAAATAAGATATTCTTAGCCCTGCTGTGTAGGAGAAAGAGAATCTGAGGAGTGGTGTAGTCGTGTTTTACCATATAAAGGAATTGCAATACAATGCCAAGCCTGAAAGACCTGATGTGTTCATGGCAAAATATATTCAAGAATTAATTGGTGGTCAATTCGGAGAAATATCGGTTGCGATGCAATATTTATTCCAAGGCTGGAATGTTAGAGGCAATGGGAAATATAAAGATTTGTTAATGGATACCGGTACAGAAGAATTAGCTCATATTGAAATGCTGGCAACCATGGTAGCTAGATTATTGGATGGAGCACCGGTTGGCGATCAAGCGGTGGCTGCTCAGGATCCAATCATTGGCGCAGTGTTAGGTGGAATGAATGTGCAGCATGCCATTGTTTCTGGCCTCGGTGCAATGCCCGCAGATAGTGTAGGAAATAGATGGAGAGCTGAGTATATAGCAGCCAGTGGTAACTTACTTGCAGATTTTCGCGCAAATCTAAATGCAGAATCACAAGGCAGACTGCAGGCAGTTCGTATTTACGAAATGACCACCGATCCAGGTGTAAAAGATATGCTATCTTGGTTAATAGCGAGAGATACGATGCACCAAAACCAATGGATTGCTGCGATTCAAGAGTTGGAGTGCAAAGAAAATATTGTCGTTCCAAGTACCTTCCCTCGTCATCTCGAAAAAAGGGAGGTTTCACATGTCCTCTTTAATTTCTCAGCTGGCAATGAAAGTGCCACAGGCCGGTGGGCGAATGGACCAAGTATTGATGGTGAAGGAGTATTCCAATTTGTTGAAAATCCAGTACCGCTTGCTCCGAAACCAAAATTAAAACCAGCTCCGCCTTATATCCACGATACTCTGCCTGCAGTTATAAAGGATTTGCCTAATCCTGGGAGTATCCCGCCAAGTATGTGTTGATTGCTATTAAAAAAAGACAAAAAGCCCAATCACTCGAAATTATTCCCGAGCGTTGGGCTTTTGTTAGAATCCCTTTATTGCCTCATGCTTATATCCATTCTGCGTGGCATAGACTTCATACCAATCATATTTCGGGGCTTTAAACCATGCATACCTTGGTAAATACACTAGGTATCGCGTATTGCCTTCAGCATCAAGTACAGATTTAAAGATGGTGACAGTGCCAAATCCAAAGGTTCTATCTAAATAACCTTCCATTCCATCTCGTATGATACTTTTCATTTCTTCCTTTTCCTGCTTATGTAGTTCCAGCACACCATCAACAAACATACTCAATAAGACCAAGGTAATTAGAATTAGAACGAAAATGATTAATTTAATCAAAAGAACATCCTCCCGCCTATTATTATATATTCCTCTATAATTTTACATTCGAAGAGTGACCGAAGGTGTGATAAAAATAACAGGGCAGTCAATTGTAGATAATTTTTTCTATACAAATTCGAAAAAGGCTAACACGCTGGTCGTGCTAACCTTTGTTTTAGATTAGATTATTCCCCTTTAATGATCTTGGAGCGATCTTCCATCTGCGGCGGTTCCTCAAACCAGCCGTTCTTAATCTTCAGCTTAATTCCTTCCTGTGCGTAGAAATAAACATCTTTGGCTAAGAAGGTTGATTTTACGGAAATATCCTTCCTCATACTAAAATAAGAACCGAAACTATTTCCTACCAAACCAAATCCATTTAACAGGTAAATACAATGCATCATCAGCTTATCAGAGAAGGGAGGCATTGTTGATGTTGTTACAGTACATCCGGAAGTAGCGGAAAACTGGACATCACTTTCAAGCAGAATTTTCTCCATTACTTTGATCTGATTCTTAGCTAGCTCTTTTCCTTTCACAAAATATTCCTTTACTTCTTTATTTTTTGCACATTGAGCAAAACCGGTAATGAGCTGCAGTCCAATATTATTTGTCTCTATCCCATGATGAAGAATCCCAAGCTCCATATCATTTAAAGCCCGTTTGTCCCCAAAAGGATTTAAGCCATCCAAGTAGGTTTTACTTTTTATAAATTCATTTGTTTTCGGCATTGTTACTTTTGGCGGCAGAGTTAGTATCCCCCTTTCAAGCAAGTAAAGGGTAGACAACTTATAAATTTTCTGAGTTACGGTTGTAAGTCCCTCATAAATTTGCATAACTTTATCATTATATGACATATTCATATTAATGGTGTACATGCCCATGCTTACCTCTTTTAATATTCGGACAAACATGACATCAAAACCATTGTCAAATAATTTTGGGGCTTCTAGGTAAACATCTTGACTTGTATAACCAATTGGTTTCACCATTCCTTGCTGCTCAAATAGCTGCTCCATTTGCAGTACATAGAAATTTAACTCCTGCCACAACCCGCCAAGTATATTTGAGGCTTGCTGATCATCAGATTTTTCGATAAAGTGTTCCAGCATTCTCATAATAAGAGTCTTTTCTTCATAAGTTAGCCAAAGTGTACCAATCTCTGATGCACTTAAAGGGTTTGTTAAGATCAAAATGGTTCCTCCTGTTATGTGATCATAATACAATTATCCATAATTTACCCAATTCTGTATAAAAACATTAATTTTGTGAAAAATTTAATTTTCATACACCCTGACTTTACTTGCATTTTCTCAATATATATAAGGTGAAATTTGAACAAGGGAGGATCATAAAATGTTAAAAATAACACATGCAGCAGGACATGCAGGTGTCACACCAGGGAAGAGGTCGCCTGATGGATATACAGAATGGCAGGTTACGAGTGAGATTGTGAAGCTTGTGATGCTCGAACTAGAAAATTATGAACAAGTCATTCAAAAACGGATTGATGATTCAACTGGGAAAATCGATATTCCGCTAAAAAACCGTTGTGAACTTGTAAATGACTGGGGAGCAAATGTCCACATTGATTACCATCTGAATGCTTATGGATCTGGCTGGAACAATGCTGGCGGTATTGAGACATACACGTACACTACAAAGCCAAAAGAGGCAGCACAGCTAGCAGAAAAAATACAAAAGAATCTAGTGGTCGAATTAGGATTTCGTAACCGTGGAGTGAAAACAGCAGATTTCCAAATATTAAGAGAAACGAAAATGACAGCTATATTAATTGAATTCGCGTTTATGACTAACCAACATGAAGCGATGAAAATGAGAACAGCCCAGTATCAGAAAAAAGCAGCAAAAGCGGTTGTGGACGCACTTGCTGCACAGTATCGATTGAAAAAGAAACAAGTCGTATCTGCTGGTACGCTTTACCGTGTACAAGTAGGAGCATTTTCTGATATCAATACTGCAAATGACCTTGCCGAAGAGTTAAAAGCAAAAGGATATCCTGCCATTATCGCTGCTTTATAGTAGTAAATGTTGAAATTAATAGGTCTATAAGTCTAGCAAATAGTTATAACTATCTATATATCTGCATATGATGAATGTGCAAGCTATGATAATTCAAAGTATAATAGTTTTATGAATGACTAGAGGAGGTTTTTATAATGGATTTCATGAGTAGAGTAGCACCCGAACTAAAAGAAATACTTACGGCTTTCCCGCCGCTGAATCTTCCTGAAGGATTAGAGGCAGCTAGACAAGCTCCCGCCATTCCAATCGAAAAACTTGAAAGCGTTAACATTTCATCCCGCGTGATACCTGGAGGTGATGGCCAGGATATGAAGGTAAAGATTTATGAACCCGTTTCGAGAGTTGCGGAAAAACTTCCAGCACTGTTGTTTATTCATGGTGGTGGTTATGTTTTAGGAGATGTGGAGGGATCAGATGGCGACTGCCAGCACTTTGCTGAAGAAGCTCACTGTGTAGTCGTATCCGTGGATTACCGTCTTGCTCCTGAGCATCCATTTCCGGCGCCGCTTGAGGACTGTTATGCTGCTTTGGTTTGGATGACCAATGCTGCGGATGAACTGAAGATTGATGTTACTAGAGTTGCTGTCGCGGGACAAAGTGCAGGGGGTGGTTTAACCGCTGCGTTAAGTCTATTAGTGCGAGATCGCAAGGGGCCGGCTATCACTTTTCAAATGCCATTGTATCCGATGATTGATGACCGAAATGTTACACCTTCTAGTTATGAGATTACTGACGAACGTGCCATCTGGAATCGCGGCAATAATTTAGCAGGCTGGAGAATGTATTTGGGTGAACATGCTAACGGAGAAATCTCACCATACGCAGCACCAGCTCGTGCAAAGAATCTTTCTAACCTGCCGCCAACATTCACTTGTGTTGGTCAATTAGATCCTTTCCGTGATGAAACGATTGAATATGTTGCAAAATTGGCACAAGCAGGGGTACCAGTGGAATTTCACCTCTATCCAGGTGCTTACCATGGTTTTGAACTTTTAAATCCAACCTCAGAACTTGGGAAACAAGCTAAAAATGAATATGTTCAAGCATTGAAAAAGGCCCTCGAGCCGCAGCCTGAATCAGTAAGTGTCTAATAGTAAAGCGTAATGGATGATCTACTCCATTGCGCTTTTTATTTTACAGCTAAGACCTTGAATATTAGAATTAATAATAAGCTTACTGAGATTCTTTTACAAAGGGAGGATAAGCTATGATTGTTAGCGCTAAAGAATTTATTATCAATAGTTTACGTTATTCGATAAGATCTGCCGCCGAGAAAGATGCGAAAGGTTTGTCTGACGTAAGAGTACAGATTGATGGCGAAACAGAAAATTTAGATAGAGAACCAGGTGAGGCTTACATAAATGAAACAAGTTTTAAACGGATAATTAAGGAGGATTCAGAACGGGGAAACCATCTATTTTTAGTAGCAGAAGTGAATGATAGAATAGTAGGTTTTTCAAGATGTGAAGGGAATCAACTGAAACGTTCCTGTCATAAAGTAGAGTTTGGTGTTTGTGTATTAAAAGAATATTGGGGATATGGGATTGGAAAAAAGTTTTTAGAAGAATCTATCCGTTGGGCAGACATTGCTGGGATCAAGAAAATAAACCTAAATGTTCTCGAGACAAATGAAAATGCAATAAAGCTATATCGAAATTATGGATTTGAAATAGAAGGAATTCTGAAAAATGACAAACTTTTATCTGATGGAAATTATTATAATACCATTTTAATGGGCAGGTTAATGCAGTCATAATATCGGGTATTAAGTGATTAAATGATAAAGTGGATGGTCTAATTATAGGGGAATTGGATGGTTTAGAAAAGTTCAAGTTGCGCTATTATTATATAGAAAATAGCACGATAAAAATACGAGGTGCAGCATGGAGATATTATCTATTATAGTCGTCTTAATCCTAATTGTTGCTGTGGTTTCAACCCTGGCATTAACAGGGAAGCCAGATGAAAATTATAGCGGTTCTACAAAAAGGAATACAACCAATTTAACATTAATATATGTGGTGATTATTTTTATAGCATTAGTTTCCTTAGGAATTTACATTTGGATGACTTAGAGCGGGTAAAAGGATCAGAAATTATCTGATCCTTTTCATTTCTTTGTAACTTTCTTTATAGCATCCGCAAATCTTCTTATACCTTCATTAATAGTTCCTTCTCTTTCCCTAGAAAAAGTAAAACGGACAAATCCTTTCTCAGAACCCATTGTTGATCCAGGTACATAAATGACACCGCGTTTAATAGATTCCTCTAGCAATTGAATTTCATTAAAGTCTTTATTTATCCGGCACCAGATATGTATTCCGCCTTTAGGAATATAAAAATTCACTTGGTCTTTTAGATAAGTTTGAAGGCTGCTGACAATTTGATTCCTTCTGCTTTCTAACTGAATTACTAAATGCTTAATATGTGATTCGAAATTATTCGAATCGAGAAAGTCATTTGCAATCCATTGGGTGTAACTGGCATGTCCAAAATCGACTTGCTGCTTGGCATCCGATAACCTTTCGATGACCGCTTTAGGTCCTATTATCCAGCCTATCCTCAAACCTGATGCTACGATTTTTGTGAGTGAGCTGATATATAACACATTCCCAGTACGATCTAAAGATTTAAGAGTTTGGATCTTTTCGCCTGTAAAAGACGTTAAACTATAGGGATCATCCTCAACAATCGGAATTCCAAATTCAGATGATATTTCCAAAACCTTATTACGCCGCTCTTCAGACATTACCGTACCTGTGGGATTTTGGAAAATAGGATTTAAAAAAATCATTCGAATTCGGTGTTTTTTATACAATGTTGTTATTTCATTTGGGTTTATTCCATCCCGATCTCCTTTTAAATAAAAGGTTTTGATGCCGGCGGATTGGAACACAGGCAGATTGTAATGATACGAAGGATTTTCAATTGCAACTGCATCACCTGGTTGTAACAAGCATTGAACAACTAGATGCAAAGCTTGCTGTGCACCTGAAGTAACTAAAATAGAAGTTGGGTTTGTTTCAATATTTCGGGAATTTTTTACATGGCGGGTTAGGGTTTCCCGAAGAATCACATTGCCTTGAGGATGGTCATAACCCAATGATCCAATAAAGGATCTGTTAGAAGTAATTTCACGTAATGACTTCATCGGGAAAAGGTCCTGAGACAATTCTCCACTAGCTAAATTAATCAAGTTTTGTTCTGTCATTTCTTTATGGATTCGTTGTGTTACAGGTAAGTTAGGCAGAAACGAACCTGCTTCAATGTACCGGTTCCAACTTGGAATTCGTTTCTTGGAAATGCCCCAGATATCTTTACTTACTGTTGTTCCACTGCCTCTATTTCTTTCGATTAACCCATTTGACTCCAATTCGTCATAAGCAGCTACCACCGTGCTTCTGTTTATCCCGAATTCTTTCGCTAAACCTCTTTCAGAAGGCAAGGGCTTATCGTGTGGAAATGTTCCATCAGCAATTCCAGTCTCAATATATAATGCTAGTTGTTTATAAATAGGTGTTTTTGACTCTCGGTCTGGTTTCCAATCCATTTAATCATCCTTTAATTTAGTTCTCATCCTTTCTATTGTATCCTTTTTTTACGACTTCACCTAGAGAAAGGACTCTATGTTTCAACTCATTGTTGAAATCTAAAAAGCCAATCACCATTTGATTATCTTCCGTGAGGGTCGCATATCTGAAATGCTCATTCCCATTTATGATATAAGCTTTTTCTTGAATTGCCTCCATTTTTGCAAATACATATTCACTGTACTCAAGCGGCAGAAAATCATCGATTCCGTCAATTGGTCTCCCAACCCAGTTATATAGGAAATCTTTGATTGTAAATCGCTCTATCTTTGATAGTTTTTTCTTGAATGCTAGCTTATCTACAGTAACGGTGTTCAACTTAATCACTCCTTAAATAGTAGCTAAAGTTTATACTTTCAATCTACGAACATCAACTCTATTACAGTAACAGAATATTTACAGTTTGATTGCGAGGGAATTCGTTCTATAAAAAGTAAAATTTTTACAAAAACTTTTATTTATTTTGTCTTCTAAAACGAGTATGATAGTAGAATAAGCAAGTTTACTATATCCAAAAAATAAATAATAGAAGGATTCTGGTAATAATGAAAGATAATTTCTTACTGACGGATACTGTGACAGAACAAATTTTTTCTATCGTTAGATGGATTTTTTTAGTTGTAGCCGTGGTTGTTTTTTATTATCCACCCATTGCCTCTATCGTTAACTTCGAATTACATACCTTTAATTATTTACTCATTTTTGGCTTTGCCTATATGACGATTGCCCAGATAGCATTATGGCTTGCACCAGGGAACCATACGATTTTCAATTTGCTGATGAAAACAGGGATTCTTTTTGATTATATCGCACTTATTTGGCTATTGATTTTAACGGGTGGAGTAACGAGCCCGCTATTTCCAATATCCTACCTGTTGGTCATGCATTCTACAATCTATTGGAAAATACCTGGAGCTGTCATATCTTGTACTGTTGTAGTGATTAGCTATTGTATTTTATTTTGGAACAGCCTGCCTTTGCCTAGTCTTTCCATTGTCAACTTCTTATTGAATCTTACCTTTTTGATTGTCATTGGTTTTTTTGGGGCTTTGATTGTGAATAGAGAACGCCATCATCAAAAACTCCAATATGTGTACAAAGACTTAATTGTCCGTGATTATTTAACAGGTTTATACAATCATCGACATTTTCAAGAAACACTCAAAAACGCATTAAAGCGTAATAAAAGAACGGGTATGGCTGTAGTGCTGGCGGATATTGATAACTTTAAACATATTAATGATACGCATGGTCATGTGGTCGGGGATAAGGTTTTAATGAAAATAGGAGAAATTTTGCAGCAAAGTATTCCTTCCTCACTAGGAATTTCATTTCGATATGGAGGCGAGGAATTTGCTATTCTTTTTCAAACTCCCGATAAAGAGAAAATCATCCCCTGCCTAGAGGAAATTTATAAAGCATTGCGCGAAATACAGTTTACTAGTGAAAATGGGACATTTTCCATTACAATGAGTTTCGGTTTATTCACGAATCAACAGGGAATCTCTAATCAGGTGGATATTGTTAGGCGTGCTGATAAGTTATTGTACAAAGCAAAGCACAATGGCAAAAACCAAGCAATCTTTGATTGTGGAACCGTCATTAGGGGTTAAGAAATTTTTTTAATCTAGATAATCTGAATTCCGAAGAAGCAGCGAATCTTAAAGATAAATTTATGTTATAAGTATTATAGGGGGAGGAAGACCGCATGAAAACGAGTTTCATCAAAGTAACAGAACCGGACGATACACTAGTAGAAGTTTTCAATCGCTGGGATAATGACGAGGTTCTAATTCCATTGACACGTCCAAACAAAAATCAAGCTGAATTGGACCTGAGGACTGCAATGACCCAGGATGATCTGAAACAAAGACTCAACCATCACCACATTTATTTGATCTACCTAGATGACCAATTAATTGGCGAAATGAATTATACTGTGGACCCTGCCTATCTTTTCAAAAAAGAAGAAGGTACAGCTTGGATTGGAATTACAATAGGGGAAACAGATGGCAGAGGCAAAGGGATTGGCTTTCATGCCATTCAATTTTTAGAGGAAGAAATAAAGAAACAAGGACTAAATCGGATTGAACTGGGTGTGTTTGAGTTTAATACACAAGCACAGAAGCTCTATCGGAAATTAGGCTACAAGGAAATTGGCAGAATTGAAAATTTCACTTATTGGGCTGATAAAATGTGGTTTGATATTCGAATGGAGAAGTATTTAGGGAATACTAACTTATAAATCCAAATTCAAAAGAAAACACCGCCCATAAACATATGGACGGTGTTTTCCTATGGAATGGTTTGACATATGCATCCGTTCCATCGCAGCATTTTTCTGGCAGGGGGATCTTGAGGGGAAATGATTGATTTTAATGGCAGCCTTCCTGCACCTGATCCTTGGTGGAATACATATTAAATGAGTTATCCTTCGCAGCAGTGTAAGTGATATAATGGAGAAATTGTCAAGTATTACTATTTTTCTTTTTGAACAGTATAATCTTAGGATGGGAGTTGAGAAAATGAATGCTAAAGACATAGCTAATATCAGAAAGCAGTTTAAATTAAACAATGATCTCATGAAAATTCGTGAAATCTTAAATGTTTATGTTCAGAAAGAATCAGGTGAGATTTATCACTCCGTTATTTCACCTTTTGAAATGTTAGATCAGGAGTCACAAGAATTATTTTTTATAAATTTCAAAAAGGTTTTGACAGGAGCTCTTGATGCCAAATTATTTGAGTTGAAATTCCAAAGAGATGTAGAAGATAGCACGCAAATGATTCTCTTTGACGGATTGCAAAGTGATACCACCGATGACTGGATAGACTATATGCACCAAATTGTAGGGAAAATGTTTGCACATACTGTTTATGAATTTGATACAGTGGTGACATTTATCAGAGGAGAATACCGTAAAGCTACCAAAAAAAGAGATCCTGAATCGGAAGAAGGCGGAGATGATGAGGTATATTCCAACGAGTTTATCCTCTGCAGTCTTAATAAAACAGACCAGCCGAAAAAAGCCTTAGTGTTTGATTATGTTGAAAGAGAATTTAGATCTAATAACGCTTTTGACCCGATTATTAATTTAGCACAGCCCTTGTCAGGATTTTTATTCCCTGCATTTAATGACAATGCTGCAGATGTGAACCATATCCTTTATTGTGCAGGAAAAGCGAATCAACCAGATGAGACATTTATCGAGATTGTTCTCAATTGTGAAGAAATCATTACCGCTTTGGAAGAAAAAGATAGCTTTGAACTAATTCTGAATAAAGTAATCGGAGATACAGTAGATGCCCAGGTTATTTCTAACGTCTATGAGGAAATTGATAGAGTGGTCCAAGTGAATAAAGAAAATGAAGAAAGTGAAGCACCTAAGTTGGATTCTCGGGATATCGAACGAATTTTAAGGGTAAGCGGCGTTGAAAATGTAGATACCGCTAAAGTGGAACATGCCTTCAAAGCTATTGTTGATGATGAAAAACATGAGCTAAAAGCGAGTAATTTAGTACCTAAATCAGTAAAAATTGAAACAAAGGTTGCTAATTTATCGCTAAGCCCGATGGATTTGAAACATGTTAAATATATTATGTTCCAAGGAAAACGCTGTTTATTGTTGGAGATCGATGATGATGTTGTTGTCGAAGGATTCAGGCTAGAGTCAGAAATACATTAAGCAGCAGGTCAGCCCCCAGTGAATGAAAATGGGAGGTTGACCTGTTTTTCTAAGAATTATATTCCTTTTGTAAATTTTTAGGAGAAAGATTGTATTCTTTTTTGAAGAGTCTATAGAAGCTAGAATAATCAGGAAAACCGCATTTTAAGGCAATTTTCTCTATTGGAATTTGCTTTTGTTTGATCATCGTTACAGCAAATGATAAACGTTTTAATGATACATACCGGTAAAATGGAAGGTTCATGTGTTTTTTAAAATAATGTGAAAAATAGTATTTATTTAAATGAAAATGATTCGATACCTTGTCTAAACTAAGATCATGTTCTGTTAAATGTGATTCGATATATTCCAGTATCGACACGAGCCTTTGGTCGTGTTCTTCCTTTTTATTTTGGGTTGGCAAACTGCTTGCAGGATTGGTTATGACTTGAAGGACTTGAAATAATAGGTATTGTAAGGTGAAGGAAAAGTTTTCTTCACCATTTTTTATTCTATTTGTAATTTCCTGCAGCAAAGATATGATTTCTTGAAAGCACACTGCATTCAAATGTAACACATAAGACCCTAGCGTCTTTTGATAGACAATATTCTCATTCATAGCCGGGGCAACGGTTACATAATCTGCCATTAACTGATTACTAATGTTGATGATGATGCGTTCATAGTGATCGATATTCTTAACTGTTGCCTGATGAACTGCATTAGGAGGCACCACGACTACATCTCCTCTCCTAAGAGTGTAGGTTTTACCCTCACAAAAAAAATCACAATCTCCGCCTAAAAATACAAGAATTTCAATTACATCGTGAGTGTGTAAGCGAAATAAAGGATCCAGCTGATAAAATCTTTCTGCTGATTCGTTATATTTTTTGAGCTTATCATAGGATTGATTTTTCTGGCTAAAATCATATATTTCAAAAGCCTGGTTAACTACAGGTATATGAATTGACTGCTTCATTTCCAATGCCCCCTTTATACAGCAAGAATTACAATGTTTTTAGCAATAAATGATATTTTTTTATCACTTTTTGTTGTTATTATAACACTGTAAAAGAATTCGAGATAATGATAAATCCGAAATTGAGCACCCTATTAAAAGTGAATTTTTTTGGGGTTTAATAGTCATGGATTAAGTTGAGGAGGCGTAACAATGGAAAGAAACCACAAACAACCTGAATTAGAAGTCAGGGTTAAAAAATTAATTGAAGTAGATGGATTAAAATTTAAAGACTTAAATAACAGTGGAAAGCTTGAGCCTTACAAAGATTGGCGCTTAAGTCCGAAAGAACGAGCTGAGAACTTAGTCTCCTTAATGAATATCGATGAAAAAGTCGGGATGATGCTGATTAATACTCGTAAAATGGGTCTGTCCCAAGAAGATAAGAGTAAGACCAGTCATGATGGAATACTTGATGAAGCGATTGTTGAAAAAGGTGAAAGCATCTTTGCTGTTGAAAAAATATATGGAACGACGCATACAATTGAAAAAATGCATTTGCGTCACTTTATTCATCGAGACAACCATAGCCCGGCGGAAATGGCACAATGGATCAATACAATGAATGAAGTGGCAGAAGGAACTCGTCTAGGTATTCCATGCTTAATCGCCTCAAACTCACGAAATGAAAACGGTGAATCCATTTTTGGTATGAACGATGCGGTTGGGATTTTTTCAACATGGCCAGGAACGTTAGGGCTTGCTGCAGCAGCGATGGGAGATATCAAAAATGGTGGAGATGCATCACTTATCAGCCAATTTGCCCAAATTGCACATGATGAGTGGGATGCAGTTGGAATTAGAAAAGGCTATATGTATATGGCCGATACTGCGACAGATCCAAGATGGCAGCGGACTTATGGTACATTTGGGGAAGATGCTGATTTTATTTCAGATGCCATTGGACGCATTATTGACGAATTCCAAGGTAAAGAGTTAGGAAAACACAGTATTGCCATGACAACGAAGCATTTCCCAGGCGGTGGTGCAAGGGAAAATGGATTTGATCCTCACTATGCGGAAGGAAAATGGAATCTATACCCAACTCCAGGAAGTTTAGAAAAATATCATTTACCGCCATTCAGAACTGCCGTCGACCATGGAACTTCCTCCATTATGCCATATTACTCCATACCAAGCATTGGTAAGAGTGTGGTTCAAGAATTCGAGGGTCAAGACATTCCATTTGAAGAGGTTGGCTTTACGTTTAATCATTACTTCTTACAAAAAATCCTTCGAGAAGGACTAGGGTTTAAGGGATATATCAATAGTGACAGCGGCATCACAAATAAAATGAGCTGGGGCGTCGAAGATAAGAGCGAAGCGGAACGTTTTGCAAAAGCAATCAATGCCGGCACAGACCTTGTTGCGGATACCAATGATATTGGGAACCTGAAAAAAGCTATTGAAAAAGGCTGGATTAGTGAAAAGCGTATTAATGAAGCGAATGTACGCCTTCTTACGGAAATGTTTACATTAGGATTATTTGATGACCGTACTTACGTTTCACCTGAAAATGCGACTGGAGTGGTTGGTACTCCAGCTCACTGGGAAGCAGCATATGAAGCACACAAGAAATCCGTAACACTTCTTAAGAATTCAAATGGTACATTACCTTTACGTGCTGAAAATCTGACGAACCAAAAGGTGTATGTAGAAGTCTTCCATAAAGATCAAAAACTTGCAGAAATGTATACAGAACAAGCAAGGATAGAATGCAAGGAGCTTGGAATCTGCCATTTAACTGAGAATCATAGAGAAGCAGATATAGCGATCCTGTTCTTACAGCCAAAATCCGGATCCTATTTCAATGCAACACCTGGACTTTTGGAACTTGAGCTGTGTGAGAATAAAACATTAAAAGCATTAGATGGGGCGGAATATCAAGAATCGACTCTAACTGGAATTGAACAACTAAAAGATGTAAGCAACAGCATTCGTGATCGTGGCGGAAAAGTTGTAATCAGTGTGAATGTGACATTGCCATGGATTCTTGGAAATG
Organism: Neobacillus niacini; assembly: GCF_046591715.1. Taxonomy (GTDB): domain Bacteria; phylum Bacillota; class Bacilli; order Bacillales; family Cytobacillaceae; genus Neobacillus; species Neobacillus niacini_L. The sequence continues at coordinate 1,145,081 of NZ_JAWVNQ010000001.1, forward strand.
TTGAACCGCTGGCAGATGCAATGATTGCGGGTTATGATACTTTCTTTAAGCCGCAATTTGAGGTGATCGCTGGACAGTTCAAACCGGTCGGCGTACTGCCGCTATCATTGCCTGCAAGTGAAAAGGTCATTGCTGTCGATGAAAATGGCGATTGTGTTTCACCAAATGATGTTCCAGGTTATGACAAGGACAAGTATATGCCAGAAGGATTATCCTATGCCTATGAGGATCGTGATGGAAATGTTTATAAACTTGGTCATGGATTAACCTATTAAGAATAGTAACAGCAATACATTAGCTAAGGTTCATGCCTTAGCTTTTGTCATGTAGAAAAATTCCTTGCTAACAGGAAAAATATACCATATTGATCCCAGGGAATAAGGACTAACATTCCAATCATATATATGGGAAGGAAGTGTATGTAAGAGGAGGGACAAAATGGCAGCAAATCCGATTGTTGCTAGATCATTAGACGAAATTAAATTTTGGTCTAGGATAATGAAAGAACATTCTTTATTTTTAAGTCTTGGATTCACCTATGAACAGAAGCAATTAATTGAAGAAGCGCAGCAGTTTATGGCTTTATTCGAGAGAATCGAGGAAAAACTGTCTAGGTTTACGGTGAATTCAGATTTACGTCAGGTTCAAGCGTTTAATACCGAGGTTTATCAAGCAGCAGCAGCAATTTATGCTTATAAAAGGAAGATATTAGATTTAACACTCCGCTGTCAAATCAGGCATAACAATTACCCTTTATTAATTGACCATATTAGCAGAGAAGCGGCATATTTTGCTAATCGATTAAAAGAATTAAATGAAGGCATATTAGCCCCTGCACCTGATTCAATAATTGAAGAAAATGTATTTTTCTTAAAGATTATGGCCGACCATGCAAAGTTTATCGGGCACCTTTTAGATCCTTCGGAAAGAAAGTTAGTTGAACAAGCAAGAGAGTTTAGTAATGATTTTGATAAATTGTTGTTCCAGGCAGTTGATTTAGAATATATGCGGCCACAATCTGAAACTAAACCATTACTGGGTCAATTTTTAAACCAAAATAAAGTATCCGTTGCTTCATTAAGAGATTTCAAGAAAACGGCAAGAGACTTAATAGAAGAATGTCGGATTAAGAGCAACATTCACCCGCTTTTAGCTGACCATACATTTAGAGAAGCATCGAGATTCCTAGAAATCATAGATATGTTTGAGGCAAGTCTAAGTAGAGCATAAGCTAAAAATACAAACCTTCCACTTAGTACATCAGGTAGAAGGTTTGTTTTTTTATTATGGAAACGCTTTCGTTTTATGTCAAGCTTCTTTGGTTTTTATTTCTTGATCCAAAAGATGGCCGACAAACGATATTTCTTTGATCGTCACCGAAAGTACCCCGGTTGGAATTCTTAATGATATCTTTTCACCGTTATTTTTAAATAGCAGCTGTCTGCCTACGGGAGATAAGAAAGAAATGCAGCCGGTGTCCGGGTCTGATTGCTCCGGATAACAAATGACATAATCCTCTGTTTCGTCATCTTCGTCATATAATACTGTGACCTTTGTTCCGATCAATACCTTCGGAAAAAATGAAATATGATGATTCTTTTGATTAATCTTTAATAAGTCCTCAACTTCTAATACATATAAATTAAAAAAGTGTTTTAATCGGTCCTGTATCGGAGTTGATGAGAGATAAAGCTGTGTTAACTCCTTTATGTTTTCATCAATATAATTTAACTGGTTCAGGAAGTAGTCTTTATTTTGGTAAGCACTATGGTTCATAGTAGATAACCCCCAAGCTAGGATTCAACTTTTGGCAAAACTTCATTACATTTCTCATGAACAATTCCTCCTTAATAAAAAATGAAACCTTCCATACTTAGAAAGCAGCTAAACCAAGTGATAATTGGCTGACTGTTTCTATAAAATAAAAAGGACTAAATCCCCTTTACTGAATGGAAGATATTAGTATTATTCTAACATATATTCATGGAAATATCATGAATACTTAAACATGAAAAAACAGCCCCCAAATAAGAGGCTGTAAAACAAATTACTTTTTAAAATAACAGCGCCAGACTTTCTTGAATATAAGTAGCCCAAAAACAATAAAAACTAAGAAGCCAATTAATGCAATAAGGATGTTTAATATTGTCCCAAGACTGCCTAAACCAAGTAAAGTAAAGAAGCCAGTTACGACATTCAGAATTGAAAGCAGTAACCATATTACACCTGTTAAAAATCCAAGGAAAAGTCCCAAAATACCACAGGAAGAATGACCATTGCCCATCGTAGTTCACCTCCTGACTATGGTTGTTCAAGATTATCATATGCCGAGAAAGGACATGGTGTTTTCCATATCGCTGAAAAGGGGCGCTAAATAGGCGGGGGCAATAAAAAAAACGTAACAATGGATGGTGACAGGCACCGCTCGTGGACACTGTCCACCTCAGGCGGACAGTATTTGATTTGTGCAGGTGAATTATCTTACTTTGATTTGGGAAACTTTATGAATACTGGAGGGATAGTGATGATGAAGCCGAGTAAGGTAGAGATTGTAAAGTTAACTAGCGCAGAGATATCAGCATTATGGGCAACACATATTAATATCAGTGTTGTAATCTGTATAATGACTCACTTTTTAGAAACCTGTACTGATCCTGATGTTCTTAAAGTGATTGAAGAGACTAAAATGATGGCTGAAAAACATGGTGGAGATATAGAAACGTTATTTAGTAAGGAGAAAATAGTTATCCCTGAAGCTTTCAAAGCAGCGAAGCATGTTGTCCCCAACACACCTAAACTTTTTTCCGATATCTTTTACATTCAGAGTACGCTGCAAATATGCAAATTTGGGCTTTCATCTCATACGATGGGTTTAACAATTTCAGCACGAGAGGATATGCGAATATTTTATAAAGCTCTAATGGATGATGTATCACAGTTATATAATCATGTTGTTAACGTCATGCAAGAGAAAGGGATATTTGTTCGCATGCCTTTTATGAATTATCCGAATGAGGTTGATTTCATTAATAAAGAAAACTTTTTGACAGGCTGGTTTGGACGCAGGCGCACCCTACTGGGGATAGAATCCACGCATTTATTGATTAATGCAATCCAAAACCAAATGGGAATACAATTATGCACTGGTTTTTCACAAGTATGCAGAGATAAAGAGCTGCACGAATATTTTCTTCGGGGAAATAACTTATGCAGACATATCTTAAGCTCAATTCATGATGTATTGGCAGAAAGTGGAGTACCAGCTGCCATCACTTGGGACCATGGTGTCACGGATTCGACTGTTGCTCCATTTTCGGATCAATTAATGCTATATATTATAGGAATTCTTTCAAATCTCGGCATGGCAGCCTACGGTGCTGGCATATCCACAACCATGCGTAGAGATATAAGTGCAATGTACGCAAATTTTCTAACTAAAACCGGAGCATTTGGGGAAGATGGAATGAATTTGATGATAGAACGGAAATGGATGGAGCAGCCGCCTCAATTTGCATCAATGAAATGATATCTATCATTAGGAGAAAAAAATGAAGACATTAATTAAATCACCTGCTTTGTTAGTATTAGACGTTCAAAAAGGTTTTGATGATTCTTTTTGGGGAAAGCGTAATAATGCCCAGGCAGAAAAGAATATCGCAAAGCTATTAACAGAGTGGCGAAAACGAGGATGGGAGGTCATTTATTCACAGCACTTATCGCTCTTGCCTAAATCACCTCTCAATTATCAAAATAAAACAGGTGTTGAATTCAAAGATATCGTCCACCCATTACCACAAGAGGTTGTATTTCAAAAGAATGTTAACAGTGCGTTCATTGGGACAGAATTGGAATCATTCCTAAGAGATAAGCAGATTACCTCCGTTGTGATTACAGGATTATCAACGCAGCACTGTGTTTCTACAACCACAAGAATGAGCGGGAATTTAGGGTTTGACACGTTTCTAGTTGAAGATGCAACAGCTGCATTCGAAATTACCGATCATAATGGCATTACCCATACGCCGGAGGATGTACATAAGTATGAGATTGCAGCTTTGCATAAGGAGTTTGCAACAATCTTAAAAACAAATGAGGTTTTGGCGCAGATTAAGCAGTTAAACGTTAACGTGTAAAAAAAGATTATTATTAAAAAGGAGTGAGAGCAGTGTGCAGCTGCTCTTTTTTCTTGTGTGAAAGAAGAACGGACTGTAAAATAACTATCAATCACATAATTTGAGGGACAAGTTAATGAAAAGGTACAAATTAATAAAGAATTACAAAGGTATACATAAGAAAGGAACCATTTTCTATCTTATTGCAGAATCAGAGTTTATTGGAGTTAAGGAATTTGTGTTACAAACCAAGAAAATAAATGGCAAAATCATTCTCTCCGAAAAAGAAATGAGGGATTACTTTAGGCAATTGTAGGTTTAAACCAATAATTATAAGAAAAAATTAACTTTTTATATGAAATTTTCTCATTTTTCAGCTAAAATTACCATAGAATCGATTCATCGACATTCTATCCAATAAAATATAGGAGTTGGATGAAGATGTGGTCACTTATTTTCAGAAGGAAAAATAAAGACAGCATAGAAAGTTCGAATGTAATGTCCTTTCAAAAGGATACTAAGGAAGCCGAAATTGAAAAAATTTCAACGATACTTAAGGAAGTTTTTTCACATACCTCTAAAGAAATAGTCATTCTATGTGTGGGTTCAGATCGATCCACAGGTGATGCCCTCGGTCCAATGGTGGGTACTATGCTGAAGGAGAAGAATATTCCTTTGCCAGTCTATGGAACATTAGAACAACCCGTTCATGCACTAAATTTAAAGAAAGTGATCAAGGATATCCATAACACCTATGAAGAACCTTTTATATTTGGAATTGATGCTTGTTTGGGGGATGCAGGAAAAATAGGGACCGTGTTTATTAAAGAGGGAGCCTTTATTCCAGGAAATGCAGTCAATAACGTATTGCCAAGTGTGGGTCATTACCATTTGAAGGCAATTGTGAATTATCTGGACCCCATCTCTCCTGTCCAGTCTCTCAATAGTACTCGCTTGTATACCGTTAAAATCCTTGCAGAAATCGTAACAGAGATTATCACCAAGGCATTAAATGACCTGCAAAACCTTTAAAATAATCGAGGAACGTAATGTTGCTTTAGAAATCAGTGTAATTAAGAAATCATCCTGCTAGGGGAAAATGCCTAATAAATGTTATAATTGGTATAAAGTATACCGAGAGGATAGGGAGGAAACATGGTTAGTAACTGGACGGAGGATAATTTAATCTCGATTCGTGAAAGGGTTTATCTCCATATTAAAGATCTGATCTTAGAAGGGGAATTCAAAGCTGGCGATCGTCTAGTCGAAAGAGAGCTCGCTGAAAGGTTAAATATTAGTCGAACTCCTATTCGCGAAGCTCTTTTTCGCCTTGAATCACAAGGGTTTGTGAAAACTGTACCTAGAAAGGGTGTCATTGTTGCCGATATCTCAGAGAAAGAAATTATTGAGGTATTTACAATTCTTTCATCCCTTGAAGTATTGGCAGCAAAATTAGCAGTCCAGAAGTTGGACGAAGTAACAAAAAATAAATTCATTGAATGCATTAATAATGTAGAAGCGGCCTTGCAGGATAAGAGAGAATCGGACTACAGTGATATACACTCTGAGATCAATCATCTTTTATACAGTGCTGCTAAAAATGCTAAACTGTATGAAATTTTAAGCGGATTATCGGATTATATCAAAGCATTTGCAAAGCTTGGCCATAAAAAAACTGGAAGAGCAGAACAAGCAATGGAAGAGCATATTAGAATTATGGAAGCCATTGTGAACCAAGAAACAGAAATGGCAGAATTTCTTACAAAAATTCATATTGAAAATGCAAGAAAGGCTTACATTGAGTCTGCTAAAAAAGGGTGAACACACAAAAAAGAAAGAGCGTAATCGGGCTCTTTCTTTTTTGGTTTAAACTCCGATCACGATCGATGAGGTTAGATTTTTTAATACCTTTGCGACGCTCATCGCTACAATGGGGCTGGATTTAGGATTTTGTTGATAAGGTTGATTCTGTACTGATATTTCAATTTCCCCAAAAAAACCTCTAGCCATAATTGTATGTGTATTACGCTGAATGGTGGGATCGACATAAACTTGAACATTCGTTTTCTCGAAACCTATTCCTGCTAGACTTAATGTTGCAGACACGTTGACATTTTCAGGAAATAATTTTGAAGCATTCCGCGCATTCCCTTCAAAGATACAATATGGCTCTGATATCGTTTCTAGATTAACTTTTTCTTCCGCTATCGTTCCGTACCAACTTTTCACAGGTTTCCTCGTTATAAGGGTAATTTCTTCAATTTCACCTAAAACCCCAGCAGCAATTCTATCTAATCCCCCTATGGCAGCAGACGGGATTAATATTTGTTTATTCCTTTCCTGTGCAGCTTTTTGCAAGGTTTCCAAAAACTCTACATCCGCTAGCGCTCCAACAGAAATAACCATTAAATGACTTCCGCTTTCCAATGCCTTTTTACCATATAATTGCAAGGCCTGGTGACCAGCTGCTTCGATGACAATATCTAAACCTTGATTGAAAAATAACTCTACATCATTCGTGAAAAAAGAGGAGGGGCGAGTAAGTCCCTCTGTTTGATTTAAGTTCCTAACAAGAACGCTTTGCAGTTCAATGTCTCCGGCTTGATGAGTTTGTATTAATTCTGCGATACCCTTTCCTATTGTCCCATAACCTATGATTCCAGCTTTTAACATGAAAAACCACCTCAAATGATATGATATTTTGTAAGATTTATAACGTAACTTTAGTAAAATCTCTGTTAGGGTTCCTCACAACTTTCTAGCAACAACCACAAATACATGCTATCGTTGAAGTATCGAGGATTACAAGCAAGAGAAGTATCAATTAAATAGAAAGGAAGAAATGGAAAATATTGTATATATAATTTGGTATACGATGTACCGGATTATCATTTTATTTTATCCAAATCTGTAAAGATTAGCAATAGAGTAATTTTAAAATACAAAAATATCTAAATATTTAAAATTATTTGCACGATTAAGCCAATGATGTTATTATGTTTTATAAGGTGAGTATAGTAGAAACTTAGGAGGTGATTACAGGTCAAATAAAATATGAAAGCGTTATCTTCGCTTTGCTGGAATCGTTCGTAACAATGTGATTAGGTCGGGACTCATTATTATTCTAATAAAGAGGTAAATTTTTATTTTAGTCTGGTATACAATCTACAATGCACAATATACAAATGTTACGAATGGCAATAGTTTTTATCTACTATTATTGAGGAAACACAATCATTGACAGCCTACATAATCAAACCTCATCTACTTTGCAAACTAGACTTACTTGCCATCAACAAAAGGAACCTAGATCAAAAAAATGCGGAGAGTCGGAGGGGAATATATGGAATTAACATTAGCTCATTGGATTTACGCACTTGTAACTATTTCTGTTATTACTACGATGCTATTTAGAAAAGGTGTTGTATTACCTGTTATCATAGGTACTTTTTTAGTAGCAGTAGTATATAAAGGAAGTTTAATTTCAGGATTTCAGGCAGTGTTTAATGCAAACCTTGTTGCAGCAAAAGAGCTATTCAGCATATTCTTAATTATTTCCCTAATGATTGCACTACTAAATTCTTTAAGAGATTTAGGTGCTGATAAAAAACTAATTATTCCCATTCAAAAAATAATGGTAAACGGACATATATCTTATTTGGTACTTATGGTCGTAACCTATGTTATATCATTGTTTTTCTGGCCAACACCAGCTGTCCCTCTTATTTGTGCATTGTTAGTACCGGCAGCAGTTCGTGCAGGACTACCAATCATGACTGCAGCTATGGTAGTAGTTATTGCTGGTCAAGGGATGGCACTCTCATCTGATTATATCATGCAGGTTGCACCGATGCTTAGTGCAAAGGCAGCAGGAATAGATAAGACGTTAGTGACAGATAGAGGCTTAATTCTTTCATTAATAACAGGTATTAGTGCATTAGGTTTTGTTTATTTTGCACATCGGAAATCAATTGTGAAAAGCTCCAGTTTAGATTCAGACTTAAATCTCTCAAACGATAATGCATTCTTCAATGTTGCCGATGAACTTGCTGCTACCGCTGAAGAAAGTGAAGTACTGGAAAATAGAAAGAATAAATGGAGTAAGAGATTTGCTGTATTAGTACCATTATCGATGTTGGCAGTGATGATTTATATGTTTCAATCGAAGTTTTCTGGCGGTGCTGGGTTCGAGGGTACAGATGGAGCCGCATTTGTCGGCGGTGTTGCTGCTGTTCTATTAATCCTTGCAACCATTGCCTTTAACCGCATCCATGCACTTGATAAAATTAGTGATCATATTACAGAAGGTTTTGTATTTGCATTCAGAGCGATGGCTCCAGTTATTCCAATTGCAGGTTTCTTCTTCATGGGCAGTGGTGATTTCACTCCAAGTATTCTTTCCCTTGACGCAGAAGCTGCGACTCCTGCATTTTTATTTGATATGATTCAGGCAGGACAAACCTTCATTCCTCAGAACTCGTTTATTGCTGGTTTTGGGATTTTGATTGTTGGATTAATAACTGGGTTAGACGGCTCAGGGTTCTCAGGCCTTCCATTGACAGGTGCTCTGTCTGGCGCTTTAGCGAACGGAAGCAGCATTGATCCGTCCACTATGGCAGCGATTGGACAAATGGGTGCGATTTGGGGTGGAGGAACCATTGTAGCTTGGTCATCACTAGTTGCTGTGGCAGGTTTCTTGCAAATATCCCCAATTGAACTTGCTAGAAAGAACTTTATCCCAGTTATAACAGGTCTTGCCATTGCAACATTAATAGCTTTAATTATTTGGTAACAAGATCAAACAATGAAAAAAGGGGGTTATTGGCAAAGTCAATCAGACTAAGCTAATAGCCCTGTTTTTATGTTTTATATAATATGAAGAGGTGAAAAGCTTGCATAAAATAAGAGTCGGTTTAGTAGGTATTGGAAAGTTGGGAAAGGCCTTGATGGAACACTGGAAAAGAACGGACGTGTCGATAGGTGTTTATCATCCTTCAATAGCGAAAACGGAGGACTTTGTAGGGAACTATCAGAATAGTTATCTATTAACTCCCAGTAAATTTGACGAAATAGATGTATTCGTATTAGCGCTTCCAGCAAAGGAGATAATCCCATTTATTTCAGATAGGTTAATGAAATTGGCTCGTGTTTCTTCTATTAATATTGTTAATATGGCTACGGCAATAAATACAAATGATCTTAAAAATAGCTTTCCATCCTTAAATCTCATAGGTGTGAAATATATGGGTCAGTGGAGAGATTTGCTTGAGAATGGCAATGGTTTATTTATTACAGAGGCAGCATTACCGATGCCAATAGACGAATTATTTGGAACCTTAGGTCAAGTGCAAATAGACAGGGAGGATAACTTGATTAAGGTAAATCAGCTGGCTACTTACTATGCATTGAAAACAGCTGTAACGATTGAGAAGGAAATGACAAAAAATCAATACTCACCTGAGTATATGAAAAGGGCACTAACATCCCTTGCACCCGAAGTAATCCGTTCTTATAGTAACGGAACTCTCGGTCACTTTGCTAAGGAAATACTAAAAGGAATAGAGTCGGAAATAGAATAAGATGAAAAAAACCAGGAGCGAATTTAAGCGCTTCTGGTTTTTCATTGTTTATTCAGCCTGTAAATACTTGTAAAAGAATTAAGTAAATCATAACGATAATAATATAACAGCTAGTAAAGGCAATGTTCCAATTTGATACCTTATAAGAGGTATCTTTTATTAGATTTGACATAAGACCTAATGTCGCATTATAAGGACCTACTAAGAATGAAGATACCGCACCGGCTAACATCGCTACTGTTAGGATGTGGGGGTTAAGACCAAGTGCAGAGATGTCTAAGCCTCCCGTCATCAGTGCCAGTGAGACGGCAGGATGAAGTCCTAAGAAGGCAAGGGCTAAAGGCACCAAGGGAAGTAAAATGATAAAAATCTCCACACCAGCACCCTCAATAAAAGTTAAGATCCAGTCATTCAGCCATTCATTGGTACGAGAGATGGTTATGGTTGAGATAAAAAAGCCAGCGGATAAAAAAATAAAAAATTGATCTTTCATGCTGATTGAAAAGGATTTGAAGTGCTGTAACAATTGACTGCCAAATTCTGTTCCTTTTTTTAGAAAAAGAGACCAAACCAGTGCAAAAGGTATAACCAAGAAAGAGACTAGAATTAAAAAGGAAGAATGAAACAGTGATTCAGCGATAGATATGGCAATAACAAAAATAAGAATAGCCAAGAAGATTTGCAATATCCTAATGGGAGAACTCAATTGACCTTGTTCAATACTTGCTGCTGTTTCATGAGCTGACACATTTTGTACAGAAGTAAGCATCTTTTTAGCTCTTCGTGCACCAATAAACCAATCCATCCCCAAACCTAAAATGCTAAGTGGAATCACATAAGGTAATATTGATATCCAGCGAACATCTGTGACAGAAATAACGATACCTACAATAGGGGTAACCGGAGCCCACAGGAGGGGCATAGCAAAGCCTCTTGTTATAGCCCTAGTCATGAACCGTTCTTTATTTTCAACTGAAAACATATTCAATGATGGACGTATCGAATAATATGTCATGGGCAAAGTTGCGAGATTCATAAAAATACTAAAGAAATAGGAAATCCCAGAGGTTATGATATATAACTGACCAGAATTGTTTACCTTTTTTTGTATGATCGTTTGGATACCGCCGCTATATCCACCTAATTTAATTGGGATTCCTAATATGGGGACTAAGGTGAATAATGTAATCAAGTCAAGCATGGGGCCAAAGGATAATATGTACTGATGCCATTGTACACCGCTTTTCCATAAAAGCGTGATCCCTAAAAGCAGGAATGCGCCCCCTAGCAGTTGAACCGAGCGTTTGGCTAGAAAAAATGTAGACAATACAATAATCAAACAAAGAATCGATAACAGGACGCTAAAGTCTAGCTGTGGCAGCAAAGTAGATAATAAATACATAGAAATAACAAATAAAAATAAGAATCTTAACATAGCAACACCCTGCTTTTTTAGTATTTAGTCTCTGTCCTAAATCCATAAATTAAATTATTTTGGTATACCAAACGGTATATTTGTTCACTATTTATACATATTATACCTTATGTTTTTGGTATTTGGTATACAATTTAGTTGTATTTTCTTAAATACCATTATACAATAAGGGTAAGCAATAACAGTATTAAATTAAGGGGGAATAGGGATGTTTAATTTTCTTTTTGGATCAAAGAAGGCTATGGAAAAAGCTGAAAAGAAGTTAGCTCGTTTAAGAAAAACGTTAAATTTTTAAACTTCCTATCAATAATAATAGAAATGCCGTCGCATAAGGGTTTGTCAAATGCCCGTCTAGCGGCGGTTTTTTGTCATTTCTAAAACTAAAAAAACCGGAGATGAGGCAGGTCAGCTCCGGTTTTTATCTAATAATAGAATGTTAATTTTCTAAAGCTACTTCCGATACCTTTACCAGCTTAGAATGTATTGAATCTTCACTATTCCCTGATGCTTTTACAATTTCATTTAATTCTTCACGTGCAGCTTCAATTGTTTCAAACCTTTCGAAAAATTTGACAGCAATGTGGTTCACATATTCCTTACCTTCAAATTCTTCAAATAGTTGGATCTTAATACTTTCATCAATTACTTTAGCAATCGTATATTTCGCCTTAAGTTTATCAAAAAAATAAAAATTATAGGTCTCAACTGTTTCTAGCCCCGCATTGTCAAGAACGGTTTGAAAAGTATCTTTATTTGTAAGTACAATATAGTTCCCCATTATAAACACTCCCTATAAATAATTTTTTCTTCTAAATCAAAATACTCTTATAAAAGGTAAGTATGTAATGACCACTCCTTACTTTGATATTTTGTATACCAAATACCTTATCAGTAGTTTATCTTATGTTATCAAATTGTTCAATGGTATATTCTAATTTTTTAAAAAATTATAAAAATTGCTTTTCTTCTCAGGTGAATTGGTTGTATAATTCTTAAAAAGCATTAAATTCTTTGGTTTATATACTGAAAGGGGATATTTTATGCCAAAAGTAATTCTTCATGTTAATGGAACGGTAGTCGAACAACAAGTAAAGGATAAAGCGAATCTAGTAGTTTTAGCCGGCATTAGGCAATTTCCAGAATTAAAGTATGGTTGTGGAATGGGCAGATGTACAAAGTGCACATGCCGTGTGATCAGCGGCGGGGAAGCAATTGCACCGCCAAACTGGAAAGAAGTAAAAATGTTAGGTGATAAGGTGGAGGAAGGATATCGTTTAACCTGCCAATTAACAATTGAACAAGATATTGAAATTTCTCAAGAAAATATCTCTATTCAACCGCCAAAGAAGCAATCTGCTACACTTCGATAGTAGATTATTTTTTAAAGTACTGTTGGTATACAAAAGACCGAAATGAATATGATTAGTGAGGGGATTTATATTGGACTGCTATAATCTAACGAAAATGACGTGGCAAGAAGTAGAAGAATCATTAAAGACCGTCACGTTCGCCATTATTCCAATTGGAGCCCATGAGCAGCATGGTCCACATATGGCAGAAAGCTGTGACGCTGTATTGGCTGAAAAGATGGCAAACAAACTAGGACAGAAAATGTTTCCGCATGCATGGGTGACGCCTACTGTTAATATGGGGGTCTCACCACACCATATGAACTTTCCTGGAACGATTTCACTGCAGCCAGATACACTGATTGCAATCTTAAGGGATATGATATCGTCATTAAGTCACCATGGAATCAAACAATTTTTATTGTTAAATTCACATGGCGGCAACCAATCAACCTTGAGTGTTGCATCCATGACATTAAAGAAAGAATTGAATGTTGACATTTATTATGCGAAAACCACAGCTTCAGCTAAAAATACAATTGGAAATAATATCACATCACCATTGTTTGGACACAGCTGTGAGAGAGAGGTATCTGAAGCATTATATCTAGCTCCAGAACTTGTACGGCTTAATCAACTTGAGAAGGGCGATATACAAGAACATGGAAGATGGAAGCAGCTTCGACCAGGAAAAGCAATTCAAGGTTTTTATTTCTATGAAGAAATGACTCAAAATGGCTGTATAGGTGATGCGACCCAAGCAAGCTTTGAATTGGGGCAGCAGATTGTTGAAGAAGCACTGGAAAATCTCTCACAAGATCTCCACAAGTTATTAAAAATAAATGAAGATGTTTATCTTTAAACACAGGCATTCAAAAAATATTTAATTGATAGTTTAAAAAATTCTAAAAATTGTGTTTACAAATAAATAATAATAGGTTAATATTTTCATTAAGGTATACCAAATACAAAAAATAAAAATAAACAGAGAGTAAGCACTTACATTCTCTTATTTTTTACTAGTATTATGGTATACAAAATATCAAATACAAAAATGGCAACAAATGCCCAGGAAACAGGAGGAGTAAAAATGACAGAATTATTATCAAAAGACGAATTCCGCAAAGAACTAGAAGAAGCAATCAAAGGTAATCATAGCCAGAAGGCTCCATTTACAGTCGCTTGGGCTGAAGGGAAATTAGAAAGAAAACACTTTGCAAGATGGGCTGAAAATCACTATCACTATGTAGGACCTTTCGCGGACTACCTATCTTATATCTATCACAATACTCCAAGCGATCCAAAATTTGCAGCTGCGAAGGACTTCACATTACAAAATATGTATGAAGAGGAAATTGCAGCAGATCGTCATACAGATTTATTGATTCGTTTCGCAGAAGCTTGCGGCACGACTGCTGAACGAGTTATTAACCCAGATAATATGGCACCGACAACTTTAGGTTTACAAAGCTGGTGCTTTGCAGTAGCTGCACGTGAACACTTTGTTGTTGCTACCGCTGCTCTAGTAGTTGGTTTAGAATCTCAGGTACCTGATATTTATCGAAAGCAAACTCCAGCGTTACGTGCTCAATATGGATTCACAGATGAGGAAATTGAATTCTTCGATCTGCACATTGTTTCAGATGAAATTCATGGTGAACGTGGTTATAAGATTGTTCTTGACCACGCTGATACTCCAGAATTACAACAACGCTGCCTTGAAATTGTTAGAGTGGGTGCTAAGATGCGCCGTATGTACATGGATGGTTTATGGAGAGAGTATCTTGAGCAAGACTTAGGGTCTTTAGTTCAAACCAACTAAAATACTTAGTTTCATACAAATAGATGGGATTCATTAGGGACAACAACCCTAACCAGAATCTATCTTTCCTGGCCGTCATATTAATCTTGAAAAACTCGAGGTTCTAAATGACGGCCATTTTATATTAAAAATGAAAAAGGTGATACTTTGTTAACAACAAAAGTGGAAACGTTCAATAACTATATCAATGGTGAGTGGCAGGAATCTGTCAGCCAAAAACAGTTTGTTAGTGTGAATCCAGCAAACACAGAAGATATTGTCGGTGCTTTCCAAGCTTCCAATGAACAAGATGTTCTCGCCGCCATTGAGGCAGCTCAAAATGCTTTTCCTATTTGGGCAAAGACATCCCCGTCAAAACGGGCAGCGATCTTGAACAAAGCAGCAAGCATTCTGGAAGAAAATGCTGATCAATATGCAGAAGAGCTGACTAGAGAAGAAGGAAAGCATGTTACTGATGCCAAGAATGAAGTGATTCGGTCCGCACAGACTCTTCGCTTTTATGCTGTTGAAGGCCAGACAATAACAGGAGAAACGTATCCAAATGATGATCCAGATATGAAAGTAATATCTGAAAGAGAGCCACTTGGGGTAATCAGTGTTATTACACCATGGAATTTTCCGCTTTCCATTCCTGCAAGAAAAATTGCACCGGCATTAATTACAGGCAATACTGTGGTATTTAAACCATCTTCCGACACACCATTAATTGCTTTGCGTCTGGTTGAAGCATTACATCAAGCTGGCATACCAAAAGGTGTTATTAATTTTGTGACAGGAAAGGCTTCAGAAGTTGGTGATGCTTTGGTCACCCATCCTGCCATTAAGGCGATTACCTTTACAGGTTCAACTGCGGCGGGAGAAGATATTCACAAAAAATCTTCCTTTACCACTCGAACACAAATGGAGCTTGGCGGAAAAAATCCATTAATCGTCATGGATGATGCAGATATTGAGCTAGCGGCTACTTTAACGGTTAACGGTGGTTTCTCCTTAACAGGTCAGGCTTGTACAGGAACTAGCAGGGTAATTGTTTTAAAAAGTGTGAAAGAACAATTTGTCCAGAAGTTAATTGAAAAAACCAGTGCGTTAAAAATTGGCAATGGCTTTAGTGAGGGTGTGAAAATCGGACCTCTGGCGAATGAAAAGCAATTAAAAAATGTTCTGAAATACATCGAGTATGGGAAAGAAGATGGAGCATCCTTAGTGTTTGGCGGTGAACAGCTGACTGATGGTCAATATCAGCAGGGTTATTATGTGCAGCCAGCAATCTTTATTAATGTTAAACCAGACCATCGAATTGCAAAGGAAGAAATCTTCGGTCCTGTAGTGGCAGTCATTGAGGTCAATACATATGAAGAGGCCATTCAGGTTGCAAACGATGTGGAATATGGTTTATCAGCTGCGATTGTTACAGATAGTCTGAAAATCGCTTCTAGATTTACAAAAGATATTCATGCCGGAACCGTAAAGGTCAATCGAACCACCACGGGGAATTTAATGAATGCTCCTTTTGGCGGGCTAAAAAAATCAAGTACATCAACATTCCGCGAATCCGGAAGAGTTGGATTGGAATTTTTTACGCAAATAAAGACCGTGTATATCGGATATTAAATTAGAAAGATTGAGGAGAATAAAAATGAAAACCATTTTAAAATTGGAACTAGAAGAAGCAAAATTAATGATTGAAGCAGCAAAGAAGAAATCAGAAGAAATCAATGTATTTGAAACGATTGCCATTGTGGATGATGGAGGAAATTTAATCGCGCTTGAAAGAATGAATGGAGCTAGAATCACTGGTCCTGAAATTGCGATCGCAAAAGCGTACACAGCTTCTGGACATAAACGTTCTACTCATTTATTTAATAAAGAACCAAACGGTCCAGCATTACCTGGCAACGAAGCATTTGGTATCCAGCAAATGCTTCCAGGAAAATTCGCAATTTTTGTAGGCGGATTTCCAATTGTTGTGAATGGTGAAGTGGTTGGCGGAGTAGGTGTAAGCGGAGGGAACGGCGAGCAGGATATCGCTGTTGGAACAGCAGCCCTTGAAGCCTTGCAGAAGCACGTAGAAGTCCAAGGCTTAGAAGTAGTAACACAGGCGGATATTAAAATATAGGAAAATGAGGACCTCATGATCAGGAACAATTATGAGGTCCTTAAATAGTCATAACACCAAGAAAGGCTAGCTACAAAGGAAGGATGGAGAATCAAATTGAATAAATATTTGGAATTAGCCATTGGATTTGCACGCACCGGAGTGACTGGCTATGGAGGAGGACCTTCTACCATCCCTTTGATCGAATTCGAGGCTGTGAAAAAATACAAATGGATGTCAGAGGATGAATTTGGCGAGGTATTAGCACTGGCAAATACACTTCCTGGGCCGATTGCCACCAAAATGGCCGCCTATATCGGTTATAAAGTGAAAGGGAACCTAGGAGCTGTTGTAGCCATACTTACTCACGTACTGCCTTCCGTCATTGCCATGCTGGGCTTATTAGGTGTCCTTTATTCATTTAGTCATTCTCCAATCGTAGGCGGAATGGTTCAAGGCGTTACGCCGGTGATCGGGTATATGCTGGCGGAAATGGCTTATCGTTTTTTCCAAAATGGCAAAAAAGGTTTGGGTTTATCAAAGATGGTATTATTCTCAAGCATATCATTCATCCTCATCCAATTGGTCGGTCTTCATCCTGGTATCCTAATTGCCACTTTTTTAATCTCTGCCTTCTTCATTGCAAGCCGTAAAGAAAAGGCTGAAAACAATCCTTCAAAAGATGTGGTTGAACTAAAGGAGAAAAGCTCATGATCTATTTGGAAATATTTTGGTCGTTTTTTATTGCGAATCTCTTGGGATATGGAGGCGGACCCGCTACCATTCCATTAATACAAATTGAAGTTGTCAACGAACAAGACTGGATGACATTATCTGAGTTCGGCGACCTGTTAGCCATCGCCAATGCCTTACCTGGCCCAATCGCGACAAAGATGGCAGGATTTATTGGGTATGAAGTAGGTGGAGTTCTAGGTTCAATTGTGGCACTTGCTGCGACGATTCTACCATCTGCCATTGCTGTTATTTTGTTGTTTAAGTTTGTGAATTTGTTTAAGGATTCACCAAAAGTAAAGCTAATGACAAAGTCTGTACAGCCAATTATTGCAATTTTACTTGCCGTTATGGCTTATCAATTCTTTTTAACAGCCTTTGAAAATAGCGGTTTATTTCACCTACTACTTCTAGCTGTTTTAAGCTTTTTCACATTAAGCAAATTTAAGGTTCATCCTTCATTTGTAATTATAGGAGCACTTCTTTATGGAGGAATCTTTCTATCTTAAACAGAGAATTGGTACAAATCTAAACAGGGGGGTGCAGGGATGGAAGTAAAATGGGAGGAAAATAATCTATTATCAATTCGCGAACATGCCTATCTTTATATAAAAAAGTTGATTCTTGATGGCGAGTTTAAGGCTGGTGACCGGCTCATTGAGAGAGAGCTTGCAGCAAAAATGAAAATAAGCCGGACGCCAATTAGGGAGGCATTATTCAGGCTGGAGTCACAGGGATTTGTAAAAACTGTTCCAAGAAAAGGCGTCGTCCTGACTAATATTTCAGTTAATGAGGTTATTGAGGTTTTTACGATTCTTGCTTCTTTAGAGGTTCTTGCCGTTAAATTAGCATCGCAGAGAATGGATCAAGAGACAAAAAATGAATTAGATTTAAAGATCAAGGAATTAATGGAAATTGAAGAGAAGGAAGAAGAAAACTTTAATCTTGAACATATTAAAATGAACCATTTAATTAACAAGGCTTCGAAAAGTCCGAAATTACTAGAAATACTTTCTGGATTAATAGATTATATCCATATGGCAGCCAATATGGGGTATGAGACACCTGGCAGAAGAAAGGTATCTTTAAGGGAACATATTGACATTATGAAGGCATTACGTAATCAAGAAACGGAAATGGCTGAATACTTAATGAGGATCCATATTGAGAACTCTAAAAAAGCATATATTACTTATATGGAAAATCTACAAGAGAAGCTTCTAAGAAATAAAAGTTGAGGCAGGCAGCTATATTCCAAGCAGCCTGTTTTATTTTTATCAAAGATTAATAGGATTTTTTTAAAAAATAATTTGAATATTTTAAATTTACGCATTGTCTGAAAATTAAATATATGGTATATTGTATACCAAGAACAACTTTCGAGGAGGAATTCATAGATGCCAACTATTCGATTTATTAATAGTAATAAACAGTTAGAAGTTCCAGAGGATTCCAATATTTTAAGAATGTCACTTCGCTACGATGGAGAGCTTCCGAATCGATGTGGAGGAGGAATTTGCGGCACTTGCGTTTTTAAGGCGGAAGATGGAGCAGAGTTCCTGGACAATGTTAAAATTCAAGAAAGAAGAAAATTGGGAGAGGAATGGCTGGAGAAAGGGTATCGCTTAGGCTGCCAGACATTTGTTACCAACGGGGATATTGAAATATCTTGGGATGAAGAAATTACAAAACAAGTAAAAATGAGAAAACCTGATAAACTAAAGCAAGAAGTATCTGTGAACAAATAAATGGTATACAATCAACCATCAGACCTATTCAATTAAAACATTTGAGGTGATAATAATGTGGGTTTGTCACACGCATATGAAAGAAGCATTGTCAGTATTAGAAATACCCCATATACGTAAAGCTCCTTATAAAATAAAGTGTATGCTGTGTGATAACACCGCATCTGCAAAAGTTTATTATACGCATCAATCCTACAAAGCAACAAAATATCAATACATGAAGACCCGTAAAAAATCAGGCTGAAAGAAATAGTGAAGTTAAAAAGTAGACCGGCAAAAACTCAGAATCAGTGAGTTTAACCGGTCTTTCTACAGTTATTTTGGGTTCAGGTGCAGTTGAGCAGGGGGCGATATAGGACTATAATGAGTGTTAGTGAAAAAAGGCTATACATGACCATGAAGTGTGAAAAATGATGTAAGCGGTAACGAATAGCCATACTTAAAAAAGAGGTGCAAATAAAATGATTAAAGTTGTGGCAAAAGCTAAATTGAAACCAGATGTAAACGCCGAAGACTACATAGCTCAGGCTAAAGAATTAGTTGCAGAAACTAGAAAAGAACAAGGATGTATTACATATGCACTTCATCAGGATATCAATGATCCATCTATAATCACTATGCTAGAAGAATGGCTGGATGAAGAGTCATTGAATCGGCATGGTCTAACGGAGCATGTGAAAAGAATTGTACCAGGGCTAAAGGAAATGCGAGAAAGCTCCGAAATTAACATTTATAAAGAGGTATAATAAACCACCAAAAAAAGTAACCATTCTAAACGAAATGGTTACTTTTTTTAACTCCTAAACTAATATAAGCCTCAATGCACCTATGAGGGCAAATCCAAGAATAAGAGTTTGAAAGGCTTTTTGCGGAATGAGGGGCACCACTTTAATCCCGATAACTGCCCCTATAATAATAGTAGGAATCAACCAAGCATTAAATGTGATAGAATCCATTGTAATTAAGCCTAAACTGATATAGAACGGTATTTTAATCAAATTCACGAACATGAAAAACCATGCCCCTGTCCCAACAAACTCCTTCTTTGGCAAACCTTTCATTAACAAATAAATGGCCATGACGCCCCCTGCGGCATTTCCAATCATGGTTGTAAATCCTGCTAAAATCCCCATAGAGAGGGTAAACC
The DNA here is from genome assembly GCF_046591715.1 of Neobacillus niacini. GTDB lineage: Bacteria > Bacillota > Bacilli > Bacillales > Cytobacillaceae > Neobacillus > Neobacillus niacini_L. The sequence continues at coordinate 1,165,100 of NZ_JAWVNQ010000001.1, forward strand.
AAATGGACTTTGGCAGTGCTTTGGTAAACTTTTCTCCTAATCTCTCACGACTGATATGCAGGATAATTAGAGATAAGACGATGACGCCAATCAATGGTTTTAATTGATCGCTATTGATTTGATTAAGAACAAAATAGCCAATAATGATTCCAATCAAGACCCAAGGAATCAGTGAAATAAGGTATTTCCACACCACACTTCTACGATAAAAAATAACCGCGAAAAGATCACCAACTACCAGCATGGGCAGGAGGATTCCTATGGATTCTTTTGCTGGGAATACGTACATTAATATTGTGGCAACCAATATACCCATACTAGATACACCGGTTTTTGTAAAACCTATAAAAACCGTACTTAATATGACGATAACCCATTCGATGTAGGATAATTCAAATATGATGTCTCACCTCAATTATGTAAATTCATTATTTTATTTTAAAGCAGAAATGGTTTTTTTTCTATGATTAGTTTTTGGAATAGTTGAATTCTCGAATTAGTATGCCGATAATGAAGAAGTCCTTTTTAAGCCAAGAAAATCAAATAAATGGTAACATTAAATAAGAAGCGTAATTTGAAAGAAGGCGAAATTAATGGTAAAAACATTTCCAATCATAGAAACCAAAAGATTAATTTTAAGAAAAGCAACAAGAGTGGATGCAAATCACATGTTTACCTATTTATCTGATAAAGATGTGATGAAACATATGGGTTTAGAACCTTTCCAAACAATAAATGATGTATTTGATGAAATTGATTGGTATCAATCAATTTATGATGAAGGTTCAGGGATTAGATGGGGAATTACCCTAAAGGATTCAGACAGGGTGATTGGCAGCTGTGGTTTTCTTAATATGAAACCCAAACACCATCGTGCTGAAGTTGGTTTTGAATTGAGCAAAGACTATTGGGGATCAGGGATTGCGAGTGAAGCGTTGGAAGCAGTTGTGAGGTATGGTTATCAGCATTTTCAGTTAGAAAGAATTGAGGCATTAATTGAACCTGAGAATATGCCTTCACAAAAACTTGTAGAAAGACAAGGGTTTATTAGGGAAGGTTTGCTCAGACATTACGAATTTACTTGTGGAAAATTCGAAGATTTATACATGTACTCTCTTCTTAAAGATGATGTAATGAATAAAGGCTAGGTAGATCATTATGAAGGTACTTATACAAATCAGTTATATTTCAAGAGATAACAATGTGATGCGGCGGGGTTCCTTTCAATTGAACGGCAGAACAAAGGAAAAAGCTGCTTTTGATTGGTGGAAGGAAATAAGAAGAGAAATGCCTTTTGGAGCGGATTTGGATCAAGTTCTGGTTGATGGCGAGGATATTACTGACTTAGTGAAGGAATTAGATCTATAAATTATAGGGAGCCCCTCTCTTAAAGAGAAGGGCTCCTATACAATCCTACGAAGAAGGCAACGTAATAATATTAACGATGCTTTTCAATATAGTTAACTACATCACCAACCGTTTGAAGTGTAGCGGCAACTTTGTCATTTATTTCAATCGCAAATTCATCTTCAATTTCCATCGTCAGGTCAACCATATCAAGGGAATCTGCATCTAAGTCATCTTTGAAGGAGCTTTGCAGGGTAATGATCTCCATTTTGACACCAAGCTGGTCTGAGATTATTGGTTTTAATTTTTCAAATATTGTCATATTGTTACCCTCCTAAGTTGTACACTACTATCATTATAACAACCAAATTGGGAACGTAAAACATAAATAATGACTATTATTTATGATGGTAACTTTGTACTAGAGGTTTTTCTAACTAATTTAGAAGTTAATGAAAGGGTTTACCGAGTAAGAATAAAGAATATTAACATTAGGTTGAAAGGAGTTCAATATGAAATTAATAGATGAGTATTTTGAAACCGCGATGGAGGACTGGAGTATGATGCAGAAGACCTCAGGAGATGAAGGGGCAGAATGGGCTGAGCGATTTGAACGCTACTTTTATGAATTTATCAATGAAATGAAGAAATGGTGGACTACACTTGACCCAAAGCCAAACAATTTAAATGAAGCCGAGGAGCTGCCAGAAATAAAAAAGTGGATGGAGCAAATTCCGGCACCAGTACAGATTAATTTCCTTACAGAGTTAGAGGACATTTTGGATGGAATAGAGACAGAGCGTTTTGATTAATGATTTAAGCTTGAAAAAAAGAGTGCTGACTTTAGTCAACACTCTCTTCCTTTCGATATTAATCGCTGTGTTATCATTTTTTTTGAATTTGTAAAGTTTTAACTTCCTTGTTGAAAATAAACAATATTTGCATTATATTTAAGTTAAGTTAAATATTAAATTAATTAAAATGTTGGTTAAATTTATTTTAACTAAATGGGAGAAGGGGTGGCTGTCATGGAAAAAGCAGCAGAATGGAAAGATTATGAAGGTAAAGAGGGAAATCTTTTCACCTATCACAAACAGTCTGGTTATGTAGGCTTCATCTGGGCGATGGTAGGTGTTATGGTGTTAGAAACAGCGGGGGTATCGTACTTATTATACAACTGGAGTCCAATACTGCACTGGATTCATTTGGTTCTATCACTTTCGGTTGTCGTCTTCATGCTCGTCGATTTAAGAGCAGTCACCAGGCATCCCATCTTAATAAAAAATAATGAACTCACTTTAAAAATCGGTATTCGGCCAGGAGTTACAATATCCTTAGAGAACATTAAGGAATTAAAGAATGGAAGTGAATATCAGGAATCTAGAAAAAATAAGGAAGTTCTTGATTTGTCATTATTCAGCTTCGATGATCCAACTTTTGAGATCGTGTTAGAACAGCAAATGGTTGATAAAGCAATGTTCGGGAAAACCAAACCTATTACTAGAATTTTCTTCAGTGTCGATGACAAAGCGGCTTTTTCAACTATGATTAAAGAGATGAGATAAGGTGGAGAAGGAACAGCTTTCCCAATAGTTAACATAAAAAAACCGGACTCGGGTGCGTTCATTTTCCCAGGTCCGGTTTTTTTTTATTTGGAAACAGATTCAGATTGTTGTAATCGCTCCAGTATTCTGCGTTTTCGGTATAACATTTTACCTGCTTCGGCAACATCTCCGATTGAAGAGCGGTTAATGAATGCTCCAAAAATCATTCCAGCTATCGGTATCATTTGGAATAGCTTTTTCCATCCAAAAGAGTCGCGATAGGTAGTAACCACCTCACGCCATCCTTGGAGCTGCGAAATCATTTGATTGTTCTGATTGCCTTGATGCAGGGAAGTAAGCTCTTCTAGTATTGCTTTTTTACCGACAATATCGGAAGAGGAAAATTGCAAACATTTAACGATAAAAATTCTTTCAGACTTTTCTTTAGGATCGTATCCATAGCATATCGCAATCTCTTGTAATACCTTAAGCGATAATCCTAAGAGAACAGGAATGTCAATGGCCAGTGTAAACAGACCGCCTATTCCTGTTGTTGCCCCTTGAACGGTCGCTATTTTTGTTCTAGAAGTGCGTATTTCTTCAGCAATTTCATCCATTTTGTTTACCGGAATTTGTTCGAGCATATCTAAACGAAGCTCGTCTTGTGATAAGGCATTAGGGGCAAACTTTTTTAAGACAGTTTCTTCTTTTACTAAATATTGTCCGCCCGTTTGAATATAATTTCCTAATTCATCAATCGCCAAACCAATCTTATCTTGGATCACTTTTGGTGTCAGCTTATCTAAAAGCATAAAAGGCAAACGGCCAATTTTTTCCCAAAACCACAAATCCTTCTGTTCTTTTTCCCAATCTTCTATTTTTTTCAGTTCTTCTGTTAGGTAATCTGCTGTTTCTATCGTCGTCAAACCCATCCACTCCACTAAAAATAATTGTTGAATGTATATACGTAAAAAGTAAAAACAAGTTTCAAATTTTCGATTATAATAATGAAACCCAGTTTCATTAGGCTCTGCAATGGCAATATAAATATTCGAATGCTCCATGTAAAATTGCTCCTCGATTTAGTCTACCGATAGTGTACTTTGGTCATACTAATTGAAAACCACTGGAGGTCTACTATTGATTTACGATAAAGATATTCCGAATTCACAAGGAATCGTAGAATATATTAAACGTTACTCATTGAATAAAAATGTGAAAGATATGTTAAGAAAAATAAATCCTCTTTTAGTGAAAAAAGAAAATAATATTCGAATACACTTAGACGCTATGGTCAATCACTTGATTACCAAAGATGAATATAAAGCGATAGAAACCAAGATTAAGCTCGGGAAACTATGTTTAGAGATTGAACAAGTGATACCAGATAGTTATGTTACTATGTTGTTTTATAGCCAAGAGGAGAACAAAATCTACCACGGTGCAGCCCCTAGTTTTCCAATCGAGTTTTTTGATTTTTTCCATGAAATCAACAATCAAAATGCATTTAATGCACAGTGTGGCTCCTGTGGATGCGCCGTGTATCAAAAAAAAGTAGTAGTTACGGATATTCGAACGAGTCCGTTATGGACACAGCTTCGGAGTGATATGGCGCGGTGGGGGTTTCAAACCTGCTGGTCGATCCCCTTTTTTAAAGAAGAAGATGTTATTGGAACATTTGCGATATACCATAAACAGCGAAAACAGGTAATTCCAAAGGAAATAGAAATGGTTCAACAAAAAATAGTGGAGTACCAAGAATCAATCTATCACCACTATTTAGCGCTTGATGCATAATGAAAGAAGTGAAAAGCAATGATTGGTAAACGGCTTAAAGAATTAAGAAAAGAAAAAGGATGGACCCTTGAACAGGCAGGGGCAAGGATTGGACTTCGAAAATCAAGTTACGCCTCCTATGAAACCAAATATCGGAGGCCGACGATGGAACGATTAAATCAGCTATCGAATTTATATGGAGTCAGCGTGGATTACCTGCTCGGATTATCTGATGAACGTATTGGCCATTCCGACCGCAATATCAGGACTGTATTTGAAAAAAAAGGACTTCACTGGGACGGTATACCTTTGGAGGAAGATGTATTAGTCAAAATATTAGACGTTTTAAAAGAAGCAAGTGTGATAGCGAAATTAGATAAAGAAGGCTAAGATACCCATTCTCGAGCAGAAAGGGTATCTTTTTTCGTATGTTTCAATTCTCAAACGGCATACTAAACCGTAAAAGTACGCTATCAGTGTACTATGGAGAGGTGGTAATAGTTGTGCCTGTAATAAAAAACTGGAGCAGCAAAAAGAGGCCAAACAAAATACCTATCCCTGAAAGTCAATTGATTGAATCCCTAAAATATGAAGAAACCAACAGCGATTTATCCACGGTCCAGAGAATAAAAGACATATTCGAAGAGGACCATGATTTTTCTATAAGGGAATTAGAGGTATGCGAAAACATAGAAGCAAGTATCGTTTATCTAAATAGTTTAATTGACAAAAATTCCATAAGTGAAGAAGTCATAAAGCCACTAACTGATTTTAATTGTGATGGAATGGAAAAGCATGTGAATTCGGAGGGATTTACACGCTTCATTTTAACAAAAGTCTTAACTCATGCTGATGTCAAAACAGAGACACGCCTGGATAAAATCATACAAGCGCTGTTACACGGATGTACCCTTTTAATAATGGAGAAGGTAGAATCAGTTGTTATCATTAATACCTTTCAATTGGAGAAGAGAGCAATTGCTCAGCCTGAAACGGAACAGGTTATAAGAGGACCGCGAGATGGTTTTATTGAAAACCTCTCTAGTAACACGGCTTTGATCCGCTCAAGACTTCCCGTTCCTGAATTTCGTGTGAAGGCGATGCAAATAGGGACTCTTACTAAATCGAGTGTTGCTTATTGTTATATAGAAGGGATTGTCAATCAGGCATTGGTGGAGGATGTGAAAAAACGCTTAGATTCCATTGATGTGGATCGAATCCTTGATGCTGGTTATATCGAACAGTTTATACAAGATAATCCGCGGTCACCTTTTCCACAAATAAAAAGTACGGAGAGACCGGATGTTGTGGTAGGGAATTTGGTGGAAGGGAGAGTCGCCATCCTTGTGGACGGTTCCCCATTTGTTCTCATTGTCCCAGCGACATTTACTCAGTTTTATCAAACAAGTGAGGATTACAACGAACGTTTTATTATGGCCAGTATGATTCGAATGATTCGATTAATTGCACTGCTTTTTTCCTTAATCATGCCTTCTTTATACGTGGCCGTTTTATCCTATCATCCAGAGCTCATTCCAACAGCCTTCGCTGTTGCGATTACAAGCGGGAGAGCAGGTGTGCCGTTTCCAGCACTTGTAGAAGTCATTCTCATGGAACTTGCAATGGAAATACTCAGGGAGGCAACTGTCCGTATGCCCAAACAGGTAGGCGGGGCATTGTCGATTGTAGGAGTGCTTGTAATTGGTCAAGCTGCAGTTTCTGCAGGATTTGTGTCACCTATAACGGTCGTCGTACTTGCTCTCACTACAGTTGGTTCGTTTGCTACACCTGCTTATAATATGGCCATTGGATTTCGGATGATGAGGTTTCCACTGCTATTTATGACGGGTATTTTTGGCTTTTACGGATTAATCCTAGGATTATTATTCTTAAACAATCATGTGTTATCTTTAAAATCTTTTGGCGTTCCTTATTTGAGTCCGATTGCTCCAATAAATTTAAACGGGTTAAAGGATACTGCCATTCGGGCACCTTTAAATTGGCTTTTAGACCGGCCTGATCATCTTTTCTCACCTAACAAAAGAAGAATTCGTCCCGATGATTCAGAGACAACCAATCCGCTGGCAATGGAAAATATGGAGAGAGGGGATCAACCATGAAAGAACCTAAGGAAATAACAGCCTTTCAAACGGCTGTCTTTATAATAAATAGCACCATTGGAATCAGCGTTTTAGCATTACCTAGAATCGCAAGCGAGAAGGCGGGCACGGGAGCATTGGTCATGACGCTCATTGCAATACTCTTATTTATGGTCATCGTTTGGGTAATAGCACAATTATCCAAGCGTTTTCCGGCAGAGTCGATTGTGGAATATAGTCAAAGGGTAATAGGAAGACCTATAGGAAAACTAGTGGGTTTTCTCCTTATTTGCTATTTTATTGTCATTACATCCCTTGTACTGAGGGAGTTTGGTGATGTCATGAGCACCACATTACTTCAGGAGACACCCATTACGGCAACCTTATTTGGCATGCTTCTGCTCGTTGCTGTCTCAACCAGGAATACGATATCTGTCATCTCGTATATGCACACCTACTATTTTCCTTTTATTGTCATTCCGATTATTCTAATGGCCATCTTCGCTCTTCAAGATGTTGAAATAAGACATATAAAACCTTTTTTCGGAAACGAGGCAACCTTCGCTAACATATTTACAGGTGGATTTTCATTAATGGGTCTGCCTTTTTTTCAAATTGGTTTTTTTGTAATAGGTGTACTTACTCCTTATATGAAAGAGCCTCAAAAAATTGGAAAGGCAAGTTTATGGGGAAGTATTCTTTCGGGAGTGATGATTTTACTTGGTGTTGGTATTACAGTAGCAGTATTTGGAGCTGAGGAAGTGAAAACTTCACTATGGCCAATGCTGGTCTTAACTCGAATGACAGAGCTGCCTGCTGCTATTTTAGAACGTATAGATGTCCTCTTCTTAGTGGTGTGGATTATTTCAGCCTTTACTACGATCCTATCCGGCTACTTAATCAGTTTAGAGCTCTCAAGTAAATTATTCTCCCTAAGGAGTCATCGGGTATTGTCGTACTTGCTTATTCCAGTTGTTCTAGGGATCTCCATATATCCGAACAATGTTTTACAGGTGTATCAGTTGATTGATGTGATTGGAAAATGGGGATTAATCATCACAGCAGGGTTTCCTTTGGCGGTGTTATTATTTTCTGTTGCCAGAGGAAAGCGGGGAATGGTGAGTAATGGTACATCGTGACATTCGTGTTTGTTTGATGCTGATTACGATTGTACTTATTCTTACAGGCTGTTGGGATCAAAAAGAGATTGAAGAACGAGCAACCATCTTAGGACTTGCTATTGATATAGCGGGTGACAAGAAACACCCGATACCGCTTACCCATCCAGAGGGTTCGGAGGTTCCAACATCTGAAATTGGTAAAGTGGAGGTAACAGCTCAATTAGCGGTTCCCGGGCAGATTCCTTTAGGTCCATCTCAAGGTTCTCAAGGTACCTCACAAGACCGAGTCTGGGTGGTAAAAGCCGTTGGTCAAACCATCGACGATGCCATTCAAGGACTCCAGCAGCAATTGGCACACAAAGTGTTTTTTGGTCAATTGCAAATCATCATCCTTTCGGAAGATGTGGCCGCCAAAGGGATTGGACATATTAATGAATTTTTGAGAAGAAGACCTGAAATCCGCCGAACGGCTTGGATGGCAGTGAATGAAAAAGACGCAGCACATACAATGCAGATTGCGCCGAAGTTAGAAAGAATTCCAGCAATCTATTTATCGACGATGTTTGAAGAAGCTGTTAAGCTGGGGAAGTTTCCTGACAATGATTTAGGGAAGTTCTGGGTACAGACCTCTAATAAAGGGTGGGATGGCTATTTACCCTATATCACTACCAAAGAAATGGAAAATATTGAAATCAGCGGCATTGCCTATTTTAGCGGCAATAAGATGGCTGGTAAGACTAAACCTTATCAAATTGCTCTTTTCAATGGTTTAACGGGACAAAACCCGGGTGGAGCATCTCTGGTTGTTAAGCTGTCCAAAGACGAATCGGTAATGGTTCAATCCACCAAAAGGAAAGTAAACTATAACGCATCACTGAAAAATGGGAAGCCGCATTTCGATATAAATGTAGAGATATGGGGAGTTATCCGTGAGAAAAACAGGCAGGAATTAAAGCTGGATAATCAGAAAATGGTAAGGAAAATCGAACAGGTGTCAGGTAAGATGCTTGAAAAAGAAATGTTGAAACTAATCAAGGAAACCCAGGTTAAGAAGGCTGACATTTTTGGATTTGGAGAGTATGTACGAGGGGACTTAGCCTCTTATTGGGACCAGGAAGTAAAGACAAGTGAAAAGTGGAAAGAAATTTATCAAAATATAGATGTCAATATCAGAGCAAAGGTTCATATTCAACGTGTAGGGATGAAAGCATCATAGTGGCACTTGTTTTTTTTCGGCAGCCCATGGACCCCCCGAGTTGATATGGTAATTATTACTTGCAGATGGAGTGTTTAATTTGGACATTGAGAGTGATATCTTACATTCCTTAGACCCAAGAGCAAAAAGGTCTAAATTTATGTTACTGGCATTCCTTGCAATTGTTTTTGGGGTACTAAATGATTTTTATTTCTTTCCGGATGAGACCATTACCATCTCCTATATTCCGATTCTCCTGATTGCGGGTTATTTTTGCCGATGGCTATTTAGCTGTATTTTTTTATCTGGTTTAATGGAAACCTTGCTTGAGGCTGCCTCTTTAGTCGAGTTTGAAGCAGAGATTTTTCTTTTGAGATGGGTAGGGTACTTTGCCATTGCCTTTGTGGTTAGAACTTTAGTAAATAACAGCTTTAAAGAAAAGTTGGATTTATTCCATTTCACTCTTACATTGGCTGAATCCATCGATGTGAGAGATAATTATACCGCTTTTCATTCAAAAAACGTTGCTTATTACTCCTATGAAATAGGGAAAGCACTAAAATTGTCTACAAAGGAATGTACACATCTCTATATTGGAGGGCTTTTACATGATATTGGCAAGATTGGTGTACCGGAAAATGTTCTCAATAAACCTTCTAGGCTGACAGGTGAGGAGTTTCAAGTAATTAAGAAGCACCCAGACTTGGGCTATAAAATGCTAAAACATGTTCCTTCATTTAGGAAGAATTCCATCTTGGATATGGTATTGTATCACCATGAAAACTATGATGGAACAGGGTATCCAATGGGATTAAAGGGAAAGGATATTCCGTTAGTGGCGAGAATTATGGCTGTTGCGGATGCTTTTGAAGCGATGACTTCCAAAAGGGTTTATCGGGAAACAAAAGATATCCAATATGCTTTAGATGAATTACTAAACGGGAAACATTCTCAATTTGATCCGGAAATAGCGGCTGTATTCTATGAATTAGTGAGGAACGAGAAAGTATTTGTTCGCGGAATAGACTCCTTATGAGTGACGAATAGGGATAGTACAAGAAGGAATATTTTCTGTGCTAAAAAAATACTTATATAAAAAGATAAGCTGGTACATTCTGTGCCCCTATAGAGCTCTAGAAGGGAGCAATTTCATTGAATCGAAATCGTAATCGAAATGTACACATGGCCATTTTAGTACTGATCGGTATTCTAGTCATCCTCATTATCCATGCCATTCTTCACATTAAAATATACATTGTTTACAGTACAGGGATGGGCTCGATTCTATTAATAGGACTGATTATTTTCCTCATCGCTTTGCTCTACTTCCAAGGATAATTAATAGGAGGGGAATTTTTCAATAATTCCAAGAGGATGATTGTATTATCTCACTGTAAATGGTAAAATATAGCTCCGTTGTTTAGGAAAGCATCTGCAAAAGGTTTGTAGATGTTTCTTTTTGTGCATGTTGGATTGAACGAAAACTAGTGAAAGAGGTGACGGTTTAAGAGAATGAGTTCAAAAAAACAAAAATCGGTAATTGAGCATAAAGATTATCAATCAGAAATTGAACGTCTCGAGTTTACAAAGGAATACATAAAGAGTGTGCTGGAACAATCAAAGGGAAATAAAGAACATTTCGTTGAGAATTTGAAAGAAGCTTTTCGTGACCTTGATACTTCTGACAGCAGTTTAAGCTATATGACTCTCTTGACGAATGCTCAGTATTTAGAATTGGCACAAAGTGAACTGGAAAGGCTAGCGAGTATTATTGGCAAACCATACTTTTCGCGAATAAATTTTACCTCGAGCGGTGACACCAAGGAGGAGATTTTGTATATTGGGAAAGCTTCTCTGTTTGACTCGGTGAATCAGATTCCGATCATCGTTGATTGGCGATCTCCGATCGCAAATGTTTACTATGACGGCCGCCTAGGCGAGGTGACCTATGATGCATATGGTGAAACACAGAGTGGTTATCTCTCTCTGAAAAGACAATATGAAATTGAAGAAGGATTATTAAAAGAAATTCGAGATATTGATCTAACCACGCATGATGAACTTCTGCAAAAATCCTTATCTGGTAAAGCGGACAATCGCTTAACCGAAATTGTCGCGACCATTCAAAATGAGCAAAATGAAGTAATTCGAGCTTCTCTTAAACACCCCATCATCGTTCAAGGAGCTGCAGGCAGTGGAAAGACCACGATCGCACTCCATCGAATATCCTACTTTCTATACTCTTCTGGATATCGTTTTCCTCCAGAGAAATTAATGATTCTTGCACCAAATCGATTGTTTATTGATTATATTTCCGCCGTTCTGCCTGAGTTAGGGGTGAACAAAATCAATCAAACCACCTATGTGGATTTCATGAAGAATTGTCTGGGGAAGAAAATCAAAATAATGGCTCCGAACTCCAAGTTAATGAAACTCCTTAAAAAGGAAGGAAAATCAAAATGGTTACAATGGGTATCGGGGTTTAAAGGTTCACTAGATTTTAAGGAATGTATTGATTCCTATTTGAAAGATATTGAATACAATCTAGCGCCATCAAAGGACTTTATCATTGAAAAATCGCTTCTCATGAGAGGGCAGAAAATTAATCGGTTATTTTTAACGGAATTTCAATATTTGCCGATTTATAGCAGGCTCGAAAAAATTAAAAATCTTTTGGCGAATGATTTACGCATAAAAAAATCAATCATTTTATCTAAAATTAATAGTAAATATGATGACGCATTAGATAAGGCACTTTATACCAGAAAGCTGAATTCAGATAAACGAAGAGAAAAAGTAGTCTCCATCATGGATATAAAAGAAAAAAGGTTAAATACCGTGGAGCAGGAATCGAAGACTGCTGTGAAAAATTATATGGCTCCCTTTGTTAAAAAAGATCCTTTTATATTATATAAGGAACTGATGACATCTCCTGAACTTTTAAAAAAGTATTCAAGTACTCTTTCTGAGATAGAATGTAAGAAATTAAGTCAATATTGTCAAAGAATTTTTGACAAAAAAGCTGTTGAGCTTGAAGATTTGGCACCGATCTTTTACATGAAAGCTAAACTTGAGGGAATCGATGAAAAATATAAAATGAAAAGTGTTTTCATAGATGAGGCACAGGATTATAGCTATTTTCAGTTTACAGCCATGAAAGAAGGCTTTGAAACAGACTTATTTACCATTGTTGGCGACCTGGCACAAGGGATTCATTCCTATCGAGGATTAGACAGCTGGGAGCCATTGGTTACCGATATCTTCCCAAGTGCGAACTATCATGCTCTTCAAAAAAGCTACCGGACAACAGTCGAGATAATGCACCTGGCCAATGACATTCTATCGATCATGGACAAAGACCTGCCAATCGTACAACCTGTTATCAGGCACGGGGACAAACCTCGTTTTACAAAAATCGACACTGCCAATCTGCAGCAGGTAAGGGAAACAATTGAACAAGATATTCAGATACTAAAAGAGGAAGAACTCAACTCAATTGCTATCATTGGAAGAAGTGACGGGGAGTGCTTACGAATATATAAGCTGCTAGAAAATAGTAATTTTCCTATTCAGCTATTAGAAGAAAAGCAGGATATGAAAAAGGGAAGCGTCGTCATTTTGCCAACGTACCTTTCAAAAGGATTAGAATTTGATGCTGTCTTGATTCTTAGCCTAGAGGAAGCATACTGTGAAGAGGAACTAGATATCAAATTGTTGTATGTAGCGATGACCAGACCGATGCATAGGTTGTATTTGTATGGGAGTGAGCAGTCGGATTTTTTGTTAAATAAAGCAGGTAGTGATCATTTTGAAACTGAATGAAAAAAAAGTGCCAGGCACCTCTCTTATTGAGAGAGTGGTGCCAGGCACTTTTAGTTTATTTTGAGATGATGACCAGGAGAACCGTCCCCATGGTCACTATGTAAAACCGTGCACCTGCCGTTGATTGGACCATTCAAGCGTTACTTGTGAAAGCTAGCTCAAACTAGGCGCTCCTCCGGCACATAGAAAGGACTACTTATGGCTGCTTCCTTCCGGACCTGACCAGATTCGTAGGTTTCCATTGCGTAGGACCCAGTTATCAACACTATTTTCACAAGGCAGACCTTACTTAATTCAACCGAAGGCAGGAATTCAACCCCGCTATGGCGAATTGCGGGTTACAGGGCACCGCCAACTCCCCGTCTAGCACGGTATGTATAGGCTAGACGCTTGCTTATGTGTATTGTTTAGAAATCCGGCGCATGAAATGGCTGTAAGCCAGGTTCTGTTCCTGCGTGCTCAAACGATGCCAATCTCGCACAACAGGTGTAATCATATGACTATCAGTCACTTCTGACCGATCCATCCGTTTGGTTCATTTCCCTCAGGATGGTGCCCCTACCATAGTTTGGGTTGCTCGCTCGCGGGGTTTACCCGTTCCATTTCTCCTGTTTCCAGAAGAACTCGTCTCTGTGGCACTTTCAGGGTACTCAGAGCATATCCATCAAGGACTTAGCATAATTTCCCCGCCGTCAGCAGAAGTCTGCTGCCCATCTTTGCAGATGGCACGAACACTCCGGGCATCTCAGCACCGGGCGAGCCTGGACTTTCCTCAACTCATGTAAACATGAGCCGCGATTACTCACCATTTCATGTTGGTGTTTCTTGACTACGAGAATAAATATAGCATGGAATGGGTCTATGGTCATTAGGAGGATAGTCCCATAGGTGGTTGATTTAGGAAATCTCGAATTAAAACTAAATAGTCGGAATATTTTAGAGTTAAAAGTATATATGTATAGAGAAAGTTACTAACCTAATGAAGGGATGATGTCTCGAATGGATTGGCTATGGCTGATTGGTCGGGCAGTATTTGGTCTTTATTTTGCATATTCTGGTCTAAATCATTTCATCCAATTTCAAGGTTTAAAGCAGTATTCTTCCTATAAGGGAGTCCCAGCACCAGGGCTTGCTGTAGTGGTAACTGGATTGATGCTGCTAGCGGGAGGATTGAGTATTCTTACAGGCTATTGGATTGAGTGGGGCTTGTATTTATTAGTACTATTCCTTGTTCTTTCAGCCTTTATTATGCATAATTTCTGGAAGGAAACCGATCAAAATACAAAAGTGGGCGAGATGAACCAGTTTCTAAAGAATATTGCTCTAGCCGCCGCTGCTTTAATGTTACTTTCAATCACCAATTGGACTTGGTAATGTGAATGATATTTTAATTTGTTAATCATAAATAGTAAGCCGACTCACCTTCTTGATTGAGGGGGAGTCGGTTTTTTTGTGTGTGAATATTCAATTACAAGAACTGCTCTAAATTAGTGATAATTTTCGGCACTGAGACAACCCCAATATTTTAGGTGTTTTGACTAAGGTAAATATAGACTAATACGACCTCTATTTGACATATATTCTTAATAGCTTGAAGTTCTAAGTTTGTAAGAAATGAATACATGCAGAAAAGGGGTGTTGTCATTATGTTTTCTGTTACAGGAATGCAGACTTTTACCTTTTTTTCTACGACCCATGTTGTAACCTTACTTCTATTTTTTCTTGCTTGCTTCCTTTTTGTGTATTTCAGAACAAAGCTTAAACTATACCAGCAATTTTTGAAATGGTCTTTATTTACCGCTTTGATACTTTGCGAGGTTTCCATGCATTTGTGGCTAATCCTTACCAAACAATGGGAGGTAGGGGATCTCCCATTACAGCTTTGTTCACTTAGTACCTTTTTATCGCTGTACTTGTTTTTGAAAAAGAATCAAAAAGTGTTTAACTTGCTCTTTTTTATTGGACTCATTCCTCCCATCCTAAGTATGGTTACTCCTGATATCGTATATCAATTTCCTCATTTTCGATTCTTAAAATATTTCCTGCATCATTCAGCGATTCCATTAGCCGTTTTGTACTTTATCCTTTTTGAGGGATACAGAGTTCCTCGAAAAGCAATATTTACGGGCTTTATTACCTTGAATATCATTGCCATACCGATATTCTTCTTAAATATTTGGTTAGACACTAATTTTTTCTTTTTAGCCAGTCCATCAGAAACAGAAACACTGCTATCATTTTTCGGAAGTGGGATTATGTATTATATAAACCTTGAAATCGTAGGACTATTAGTATTTATTATTACGTATGTACCAATGGGGATTTTGCAGAAAAGGGAAAGTAAACCTTGATCAAGGCTGCAGAAAAAATTACCTAATAAAATTGCCACACAGCATTTACATAGTGTCTGTGTGGTTTTTTTGTGTGGAATTGGTGCACTTTATATGTTATAAAATGGTAGACATGTTTTATAAAGAAAGGCTGCTGATAAAATGAAGGTTGCAATATTTGATTTCGACGGAACGTTATTTCCTAAGGAGACTTTTCCACTGCTGATGGGGCATTTAAAAAATCATCCTCTGCATTTCCAGAAGTATCGGAATTTTTTTCTTCGAATTTTACCTGTCTATCTTGCTTACAAATGTAAGCTATATCCCGAACAAAAAATGAAAGAATATTCCATGTGGTCTTATATAGCGGCTTTTGGAACTTCTCCAAAATCAGAGATTGACTCATTTTTTTCGCAAATTGGCGAGAGCATGAGTGAAAACCTAAGCGAACCGGTCTTAGATAGACTAGAGCAGCATCGAAAGGAAGGCTACTATACTATGCTTGTGTCGGGAGCCTATGAACCGCTCCTTTACTCCGTTACGAAAAATGTGAATTTTGATTGTGTCATTGGAAGCAGCATTCCTTATCAAAATGATAAATTGTCAAAGAAAGCTCCCATCCAATATATTTACGGAGAACGTAAGAGTGATTTCATCAATGCCCACCTGTCTCATACAGAAGTAGATTGGCAAAATAGCTTTGCCTACGGCGATAGTTACACCGACTTAAATGTTCTAGAATTAGTGGGGAATCCAGTTGCTGTGAACCCAGAACCGCGGCTTTTAGAGGTAGCTCATCATAAGAAATGGGAAATTATTTCGTAATACTGTACTGATTATGTGGTTTATGTGGGCAGATAAGTGTACAGGGTTTGTTCTACATTGAAGTGTACAGTTTCTACAAAAAAGCGTACAGGTTCTACAAAGAAGTGTACAGTTTCTACATAAAAGCGTACAGCTTCTACAAGAAACCGTACAGTTTCTACAAAAAAGCGTACAGGTTCTACATAGAAGCGTCGGCTTCTACAAAAAAGCGTACAGCTTCTACAAGAAACCGTACAGTTTCTACAAAAAACCATACAGCTTCTACAAATCAATCCCAAAACGACTTGCTGATAACAAAACGAGAGCGAATCCCAACTAAAGGATCCGCTCTCGTTTTATTTATCAAACCTATAAAAAGGATAAAACTAAGACCACTACTAGCGGCAGGATAAAAATAATGTATCCTAATGGGTTAGCAAAATTAAGAGTCCAGCCTACACCGAAGCGTTTTTCAACAAAAATAGAGGGATCATTTTTGTTGAAATAAAAGAGACCGCCTTTCCAGTAAGAGTCTTCATCGTAATCAGTTATCTCTTCCTCTGACACATCGACGGAGTGTTTATCTGAACGTCCGACTTTTACAGCAAATACAATGGTTGCGGCTAAGATAATCACAAGAAAAATCATAGGTGCTGCGACCATAGCAGTGCCAGCAAACAAATCTGGGTGAATCGTAGTTAATTGAAAGTAACTAAACAAAATGGTCAGCAGGAGATTCACTAAAAGCATCAGCCAGCTGGAAGATTTCCGTAAGGTTAACTGACGTTTTCTTGAAGCATTTGTACCTGTAGCACTCAATTTAATACCAGATTTAATTTTTCCAATATGGATTCCTAAAACCATCACCTGCATCGCTAATAGCGTTAGAGGCATTAAGACTGCTGACATTGGTGTTTTCTCCGTAAAGGCATCAGCTTCCCCATTTATTCCCCAATGTGTAGGAATCTGCTCAGGCAGCAGGTCATATTGGAAAATACTATATCCGATGACGCCGACGGTAACGATCATAGGAAGTAAGAACATATACCAGGGAATCATTTCATCCTGAGAACGAGCGGATAAATCGGCCACCTTAACTTGCGATAGATTTTCCATCCACTTATTTTTCCTTTTTAATTGCAGCGTTTTTCCATGAAAGAAAAAATAGAGGGAAAGACTGAAAAGAATAATGCCAAATTGGATAATTGTCCCGACAAGGACGGTTGGTTCTTCACCTGGATTCGTACTCAGTACCCAAAATACATAACCAGCTAATACCACCAGGGAAACAAGGGAAACCATTAAGGTATATCTTTTTTTGTAAGATAGAAGTTGTTCGTTTTTAAGGTGTTTTTCTGGGACGGTGATTCCAAAGATAATGGTTCGTTTTACTAAGTAAGGTATAGCCGTTTGGATTCCAAGCAGGATAATCGAGATAAATAGAAAAATGGCTAAAGTCATAGGGATTCCTCCTTCATTTATGGCTTTTGTTAAAATCTTCAATAATTAAAGAAATCAGCTCGTGAATTTGTTCAACAGACATTCCAACCACTAGGGATTCTGCAATAAGTGGTTGATAGACGGCTTTTAGGCGTTCTATGGAGTGTTCATTGAAATCTTGGGGAGAAGAGATAATCGCCCCTGACTTAGGAACAATTCGAATGATTCCTTTTTTTTCTAATTGATGGTAGCTTTTATTGACCGTATGCATGTTAATCCCGAGGTCAGAGGCGAACGCTCTCACGGAAGGGAGCGAATCTCCTGGCTGAAGGTGGCCTCTAGCAATTCCTTCAATCATTTGATTGGATATTTGCTCATAAATGGGAATGTCTGAATCGGGTTCAATTTTAATGATCATTTCCGTTTTCCTCCAATCTGTTCTATATATATTATAACAAAACTGTTCTATTTAATCTAGAACAATACTACATGTAAATAATTTGTTAGAAAATTTTAAAAAGAAGGTTGACGAAATAATAAATATTATTTATTATAATTATCAGATAAATAATATTTATTACAACAAGAGGTACCCTTCAGCTTCATAATCAAGAGGGGGTGTTTTAGACATATGACTTAAAATGGATACGCTTTCAAATTTAGTGGAATCCATTTTTAAACTTCTATCCCAAAAAGTCGGAATACCATTGGTGTTGTGGTAATGTAAGTACATAGTAAGGATAGGAGTGTCAGTACTTATGAAAAATAGAAGCGAACAATTAGTCAGCGAGCTTGGACGAAAAATAGTAACCGGTGAGTTAAAACAAGGGGAAATCCTGCCAAAGGTAGAGGATTTAGGTGAAATATATAATGTCAGTCGAACGGTAGTCCGTGAATGCCTTAAAACGTTATCCACTTTGGGGCTTGTGAGATCGAATCAAAGAGCTGGTACCATTGTACTTCCTCGGTCTGAATGGCAATGGTGGAATTTAGAACTCATCAACTGGGTACTAGAAGATGAGAATAATCGAGATTTTCTGCTGCATTTAACCGAAGTTAGAATGGGGCTGGAACCCATGGCAGCGGCTTTAGCAGCAGAAAGGGCAACACAAGAAGATCTGGAGAGCATTACAGATGCTTTCAACCGGCTTGAGCAATCCATCGGAGATGAAAAGGCATGGGCGATTGCGGACTATGATTTTCATGAAAGAATTTTATGTGCTTCTTACAATGATTTAATCATCAATACCGTTCGAACGCTCCGGAAAGCGCTTGTCTTTAGCCGGGAAAAAACACTGCATGCAGCGAAGAATTATCCAGAATCTCCATTCGATACTCCGACCACCGAAGTATTAGAAAGACACCGTTCGATCTATGAAGCCATCATGTTGCGTGATGAAAAATTGGCACATGATAAAATGATTGAATTAATCCTGAGGGTTAAAAGGATTTTGGAAAAAATATATTCTTAGTTTCTCTAAGAACTTCAAAAAATTCACAAAAATTAGGGGGAGTTATTGTTGGGTATCCAAATAGTAAGATTTGAAAAGGACCAGAAAGAACAGTGGGGAGTAGTTTCAAATAATCGTATTTTGGCATTAAAGGATAACTATTCTTCTCTAGCTCAATTTTTAGAAGAGGGTGTTGAAGAAGCTAGAACATTAAAGGAACAAGGACAAGGTGAATCTTTATCCTTAAATGAAGTGACCATCTTAAGCCCAGTTACCAAACCAGCAAGAATTGTGTGCCAAGGTGCCAATTATTCCTCTCATCGCGCAGAATCTGGAATGGAAGCAGCACGGCCGCCTTATAATATGTTTTTCAGTAAAGCAGATAGCACACTTTGTGGTCCAAATACAGAAATTATTCGACCGTCACATGTGAAGCTATTAGACTATGAAATTGAGCTCGGGCTTGTCATTGGAACAGAGATTTCTTCATCCGTTGAAGTGACAGACGAAAACCTTCATCAATATATTGCAGGGATTGTGATTATGGATGATGTTTCTGCAAGAGATGTACAACTCTCTGAGGGGCAATGGTTAAAAGGAAAGAGCTACCGTACGTTTGGACCTACTGGACCGTATTTATACTTACTTGATAAAGAAGAGGTTCCGCTTATACATGACCTCGAATTAAATCTGTGGGTGAATGGTGAATTACGTCAATCCGCAAATACGAATCAATTATTATACAAACCTGCTGAAACTCTGACAGAGCTATCAGAAATAATGGACCTTTCAAAAGGTGATTTGGTTATTACCGGTACAACTGGCGGAGTAGCCCTCACTCTTACTCCAGAAATACTAGGACAAATATCAAGTCATTTGGTTCCTTACCAGGAAAAAATAGATTTGCTTGTTGAAAGTCAATTGAAGACCGGTAAATATCTGAATGATGGCGATGTTATTCGCTGCCAGATTAAGAGTAAAGACGGAAGAATTGATCTAGGTGAGCAAGTAAATAAAGTAGTTTCTAGTAAAGTAGCAATTTCCTAAAATTAAAAATTTTTATAAATGCTGGGATTAACGTCCCAGCAGCCTCTAGTTCTTACATAAATAAATTTAACGTCCATGTAAATGAAAAATCAGTTTTTATTTTCTAAGATAATGTATGCGTTTACAAAGTGGAAATTTGATTAAATTTGAGAAAACTTGTATAGGGGTGTGGATGATGAAACAAGAAATGGTTGACGTGGCAATTGTTGGTTATGGGCCAGTAGCGAAGCTTTTGGCTGCAGTACTTGGTCAAAAGGGATGGAATGTTGGGGTATATGAAAGATTTTCTGAAGCCTATCCACTTCCCCGTGCCGTTCATTTGGATGATGAGGTTGCTAGAATGCTACAATCGATTCTTCCAAAAAGTGAAATAGAAAGAATCCTGCAGCCAGTTCCTGATTTATATGAATGGCGAAATGCAGAAAGGGAATTATTATTGGCCCTCGATTTTTCTCAAGAAGGCATTTCTGGGTGGCCGGGACATTTATTTTTCAATCAGCCAGAGCTTGAAAAAGTAATGGATGCTGCTTGCCGTAATCTGCCAGCAGTAAATGTAAATATGGGTAATGAAGCCATTGAGCTAAAGGAATATGAAGATCATGTAGAACTTACGGTAAAGGACCTTGAGGGGCAAGTTCGTACTATTCATGCAAAGTACGTTGTTGGATGTGACGGTGCGAACAGTTTTGTTCGTAAAAATATGGATACTACAATTACGGACCTTGGATTTGCTGCAGATTGGCTTGTCGTGGATATTGTTACGAAAGAAGAAAGAGAATGGAACCCGATGAATTTGCAGCTTTGTGATCCAGCACGTCCTACCACAGTTGTTTCAGGCGGTCCTGGGAAAAGACGCTGGGAATTCATGGCTCTTCCAGGGGAGACAAAAGAGGATTTGAACAATGAAGATGTCGCCTGGCGATTACTTGAACCTTGGAATATCAATCCTAGTAATGCTGTGTTAGAACGGCATGCCGTTTATACATTTAAGGCATTATGGGCGGATGAATGGCAAAAAGGACGGCTTATATTAGCAGGAGATTCAGCGCACTTAACGCCGCCGTTTATGGGGCAGGGTATGTGCTCTGGTCTCCGGGATTCTATGAATCTTGCATGGAAGCTAGATCTTATTCTAAGTGGAAAAGCTGCAGATTCTATTCTAGAAACATATACACAAGAGCGTAAACCTCATAATCGTGAAGTGGTTGAAGCAGCCTTGTTTCTAGGAACTGTCATTTGTGTAACAGATCCACAAGAAGCTAAAAAAAGGGACGAGGTATTCTTTACAGGCGGTGTCCCTGAATTTCCGGAATTCCCATTTCTTACAAGCGGCTTCCTCTATCAATCTAAGGATGGGAAAAATAATAAATACACGGGAAAACTTTCGTTTCAAGGTCAGGTAGAGTACAGAGGAAAAACAGGATTGTTTGATGATGTAGTAGGAAGAGGATGGAGCATTTTGAGTCCTGTAAATGATGCTAAGAAGGTATTAAGTCAGGAGCAGATGGAGTTTTTAGAGGTTATCGGTGCTAAATTTATTGAAATTTCAGAACCTGCAGATGGCGGCAAAGAGGGATTATCTGATATAGCAGTCGATGTGGATGGAAAATACAAACAGTATTTTAATGAAACAGGTCTTCAAGCAGTTGTGGTGCGTCCAGATTTCTATATCTTTGGAGGGGCAGAGAGCTTAACAGACTTGCCTTTACTCATTGAGGATTTATCAAACCAGTTCGAACCTTTTAAGATTCCATCATTGAGCTAATCAGATTCTATTGAAGGTTACCAAATTAAAACCAATTGGAGGAATGGGAAATGTCTACTGTAAGTGTATTCAGATTAGTGTATGTTGATTTTTATTCGAAAAATGGTGAAGCAATGGTGGATTATTATACAAATACAATGGGTTATCGTATTTCAGAAGAAGTGGACGGCGTTACGTACTTGAGTAACGCGCTAGATCATCATAATATCGTCATTACGCCTTCTGAAAAAACAGGTATCCGCAGCTATGGATATCAATTAAATGGTAATCTCAGCTTAGAAGAAGTACAGGAGAAGCTGCACAAACAAGGAATAGCTTCTACAATAAAAGTGGATGCAAAACCTGGTATTTCACGGTTGATAGAGTTACAGGATCCGGCAGGAAATAGTATTGAATTATTTACAGAGATGAAACAAACAACAGTTGGTTTTGGTTCTTCTGGGATTGTACCTCATAAATTAGGACATGTTGCGTTTTATGCGAACAATTTTAAAGAAACAATTGAATTTTACAAAGATGCTTTAGGTTTTGCGTTCACCGATAAAATTGGTGAAGGCTTTGCAAATTTCTTAACTTGTAACAATGATCACCATGTTCTCAATATTATTGCATCAGACGAGACACGCTTACATCATATCGCTTTCCAATTAAAAGATGCCAGCCATCAATATGCCAGCTCAGATTTCTTAGCGAAGCAGGGTTATCCAATTCTTTGGGGTCCTTCCCGCCATACTGCAGGACATAATATTGCAACCTATCATCATGACCCGGAGAAAAATGTGGTTGAGTTGTATACAGATATGGACCAATATATTCCGGAACTTGGTATTTTCGAACCGCGCCCATGGCATAAGGAACTGCCTATGAAGCCAAAGGTTTGGGAAGCATTAAGTTCTTGGGGAACAGAATTTGAAATGGACTTGGCTAAGATTTAAGAAAGTAAAATGTTGAGAAATAAAGAATACCATTGATAAGCTTTTGTTCATATTGGATCTGACGAATATCCTATAAAGGATAGAAATCAGGTCCTTATTATTTATTTATGTGCAAATTCTTTGTGAGATTGGACAGGGAATAGGGATGATTCATAGTTTTAGAGTCATTCATCCGTAAATCAAAATGTAATGAGTAGGGGGAAGAATAGATGGAAACGTATATCGTAGATGGAGCAAGAACGGCTTTTGGTTACTTCGGCGGGTCTTTAAAGGATGTCAGCGATATTGATCTTGGGGTCGCAGCAACTAAGGGAGCCATTAAAAGAAGTGGGATTTCAGCATCAGATATTGATGAAATTGTGTTCGGTAATGTGATTCAAACGGGAGAGGCTGCTGCTTATCTGGCAAGACATATTGGTTTGAAAAGCGGAATGCTAGAGTCATCTTCTGCATTAACCTTAAATCGTTTATGCGGTTCTGGACTTCAGTCAATCGTAACTGGTGCACAGACAATTGCATTAGGAGAAGCAAGAGTTGTTGCTGCGGGCGGAACGGAAAATATGAGCTTAGCTCCTCAACTATTAAAAGGTACCCGTTTTGGATCGCCAAATAAAGCACCTGTGGTCATTGATATGCTGTGGGAGTCACTTATTGATCAATATGTTGGCTGCGGAATGGGAATGACGGCAGA
Source organism: Neobacillus niacini (assembly GCF_046591715.1). Classification (GTDB taxonomy): domain Bacteria; phylum Bacillota; class Bacilli; order Bacillales; family Cytobacillaceae; genus Neobacillus; species Neobacillus niacini_L. The sequence goes on from NZ_JAWVNQ010000001.1 coordinate 1,188,467, forward strand.
AAATCTTGCGGTGAAATATGAGATTTCTCGAGGTGAACAGGATCAATTTGCGTCTGATTCGCAGGGAAAGGCAATCAGAGCTAGGGATACTGGACGTTTTGCAGAAGAGATCGTGCCTATTGTGAAGAAAGATAGAAAAGGCAAAGAGTTAGTCATTGAGGTGGATGAATATATTCGAGACGGTGTAACACTTGAAGGCTTATCCAAGCTAAAGCCAGCTTTTAAGAAGGACGGCAGTGTCACGCCTGGAAATGCTAGTGGTATAAACGATGGCGCGGCAGCCGTTATTTTAGCATCCAAAGAGTATGTCTTTGAACATGATTTAAAGCCGCTGGCAAAAATAGTTTCCTGGGGAGTAGCAGGTGTTGACCCGAAAATAATGGGAATTGGACCAGTTCCGGCAACTTTAAAAGCACTGAAAAATGCGGGATTATCCTTAGGCGATATTGATTTGTTTGAGTTCAACGAGGCATTTGCTGCACAATCTATAGCTGTTCTGAAAGAGTTAGGCGTAGATAGGGAGAAAGTCAATGTCAATGGCGGAGCGATAGCTTTGGGACATCCGCTTGGTGCAAGCGGAACAAGAATTACATATTCATTAGCACTTGAAATGAAAAGAAGAAATGTAAAGTATGGATTAGCCTCACTTTGTATTGGCGGCGGCCAGGGTATTGCGATGATTTTGGAAAGGGTATAAAGAATTTATTAAAAACCTTTGTTAAATTTTATTGGTGATTATCGTAAGGTCGATGAAAGACAAATCAGGAGAATTCTCAGTGAGATTAGTCCTTCATAAGCATGATGAAAGACAAATCAGGAGAATTCCCATTGAGATTGGTCCTTCATAAGCGTGATGAAAGACAAATCGGGAGAATTTCCATTGAGATTAGTCCTTCATAAGCATGATGAAGGACACTTCAGGAGAATCCTCAGTGAGATTAGTCCTTCATCGGATCTTCGTGAGAAAAATCAAGCATTGAAAGGAAAGAAGGCTTAAATATGGAAAATCAATTTGTTCAGCTAACGATCCAAAATCATGTGGGAATTGTCACATTAAACCGTCCGGAAGCTGGAAATGCCCTTCATATAGAAATGGCAAAGGAACTGATGGATGTTGCAATATTTTGTTCTGAGAGCGAAGAAATTAGGGCAGTAGTGATTACAGGAGCTGGAAATAAGTTTTCAGTCGGCGGGGATTTAAGAAGCTTTGCAGAAAAAGGGGAACAAATCAGTTCTCATCTAAAAAGTGTTACCGCCTATCTGCATCAAGCAATTTCCTATTTTACTAGAATGAATAAACCTTTTATTGGAGCGGTGAATGGAGTGGCAGCAGGTGCCGGAATGAGTCTCGTTTGTGCCTGTGACCTGGCGTATGCTGCTGAACATGCTAAATTTGTCATGGCGTATAACAAGATTGGATTAACACCTGATGGTTCAGGAAGTTATTTCTTACCGCGTCTTGTCGGGATGAGGCGGGCAATTGAGTTAATGTATACAAATCGGGCATTGAATGCAAAAGAGGCAAGTGAGTGGGGTATTATCAACCATGTTATTGCCGGTGAGCAATTATTAGAGGTGGTCTTAGAGTTAGCTGAGAATCTTGCAAAAGGACCAATGAATGCATATGGAGAAACAAAAAAGCTGTTTTATCACTCGCTGCAAGAAACATTGGAGTCGCAAATGAGTAAGGAGTCTTTAGTGCTTGCTGAGAGAGCAAGCAGTATGGAGGGAAAAGAAGGGATTGCCGCTTTTTTAGAAAAACGTGAGGCTGACTTCTTAAAAGAAAAAATTACATCTAAATAAGTTAGATTGATTTTGATTGGGGGAGAAAAAATGAAGACCGCCAATGTTAGTGGAAATTTACTCTGGGAACCTTCACGTGAAATTCAAGAAAAGTCAAACGTAAAACAGTTTATGACTTGGCTGAATGAAACGCGTGGACTAAAGGTTGAACAGTACAATCAATTATGGGAATGGTCTGTTACTGACGTAAATGGATTTTGGGCTGCCATTTGGGATTATTATCAGATTATGGCCAAAAGTGATTATGATGAGGTATTGTCTGGAGGTAAAATGCCAGATGTCGAATGGTTTTCAGGGGCAACACTAAACTATGCAGAACATATATTTAGGAATGAAACGAAAGATAAAGCTGCGATTATTTATGAATCGGAAACACGTCACCAGCAGGAACTTTCATGGGCAGAACTAAAACGGAATACAGCTGCCGTTGCAGGCTATTTGAGGTCAAAAGGGGTAAAGCCGGGTGACCGGGTTGTGTCGTATGCACCGAATATTCATGAAACGGTGACAGCCTTTTTGGCATGTGCCAGTATCGGAGCGGTATGGTCAAGCTGTGCACCGGAGTTTGGCATCCAGAGTGTGATTGATCGGTTTAAACAAATAGGACCAAAAGTAATGTTTGCGTCTGATGGCTATCAATACGGAGGAAAGAAATACGACCGCCTTGAATTAATTGGTAGAATTCAAAGTGCACTCCCTACTTTGGAAGAAACTATAATAATCCCTAATCTGCAAGAGCAGCCTGATTTATCAGGTTTAAACAATTCTGTTCTTTGGTATCAGGTTATCAAAGAAAACAGCAATGTTCCATTAACCTTTGAAGCTGTTCCTTTTAATCATCCCCTATGGATATTATATTCATCCGGAACTACTGGAAAACCAAAAGGCATTGTTCAAAGTCAAGGGGGAATCCTGCTTGAACACTTAAAATTCCTCGGACTTCAAATGGATTTAAAAAGAGAAGATCGATTCTTTTGGTACACAACAACAGGCTGGATGATGTGGAACATTGGTGTTGGAAGTATGCTTACAGGTGCGACGGTCTTATTATTTGATGGAAATCCAAACTATCCGGATGATGAAACACTGTGGAGGTTTGCGGAATCTACCCAAATGACCATGATGGGCACAAGCGCAAGCTTTATCGTGGCCAACATGAAATCAAAGGTGAACCCAAAGAAGTTTAATCTTTCACATTTACGGGGCATTGGCTCAACAGGTTCACCATTGCCTGAAAGCGGGTTTGATTGGGTTTATCAAGAAGTGAAGAAAGATATTTGGCTTTATTCAACTACCGGAGGAACTGATATTTGTTCAGGTTTTCTAGGGGGAAGTTTGTTACTGCCCGTATACTCTGGAGAACTACAAGCTCGTTCCTTAGGGGTAGCGGTTACTTCCTTTAATGATCGCGGGGAAGAGGTAGTAGATGAAATTGGGGAACTTGTGGTGACAAAACCGATGCCATCAATGCCGATATATTTCTGGAATGATGAGAATGGGGCTCGTTACAAAGATAGTTATTTTGATGTTTTCCCTGATGTTTGGAGGCATGGTGATTTTATTAAAATTACTTCTAGAGGATCGGGAATCATGTACGGCCGTTCAGATGCAACGATTAATCGGGGCGGAATTCGGATGGGGACAAGTGAAATTTATAGTGCCTTAGAAAGTATTCCGGAAGTGCTCGATAGTATAATAGTGGACATACCAATTACGAGTGAGCAATCCTACATGCCATTATTTATCGTTCTACGAGAGGGTACTCCTTTTTCAGAGAAATTGAAATCACATATTAACAAAACGATAAGAAGTAACTGTTCTCCTAGGCATGTACCGAATGAAATTTTTAGTGTAAAAGAACTGCCTAAAACATTAAACGGGAAAAAAATTGAGGTGCCGATTAAGAAAATTTTAATGGGAATTCCCATCGATAAGGCTGTTAACGCTGATTCGTTACTAAATCCAGATTCATTACAATATTTCGTTGAGTTTCAGAGATATATAGAATCAGGGGACATTGTATTATAGTTATCAAATTGAACAGGAAAGCCTAGAGGATATCGCCTCTAGGCTATATTTATGTGTGTTCTATCTATTGTGCTGCCTTAATGTCTTCAGCAGCAAAGTGTGCCACGCTAGCAGCAGTCGTCATACCAAAACACTGCACCTATAATAATTAACAGGATAAACAGGATGATGATTAAAGGTAAACTTAAACCTATTCCATATTCTGAACTCATTTGTGAGAACCTCCTTTTTCTGGGAAGAATACATTCTATGACAAATGCCTATAGTTTGATACTAAAGTTTCGAGGACCGGTGGCTTTTGGGCTTTTTTTTTCAGAATTTTCTTGAGTAAAAACAAATACTGGAATATATTTTAATTAACCAGTAGCAATTTGTTCCAATATTGAGTGAATGAACTGGAATCATACATATTAATAAGAGGTGTTTTAGATGAGTGTTGGATTTATTGGAGGCAAGTTTTTGCCGCTCCATCTTGGTCATGTGCATGCCATTGTCCAGGCTGCTTCCAATGTAGATGAGCTTTATGTGATTTTGTCGCATAGTGAGAAGCGTGATAGAGAATTGTGTGTAGACACCAAAATGGAGTACGTTCCAGCATCCATCCGTATAGGCTGGCTGGCTGAGCTAACGAAGGATATGCCGCATGTACAAGTATTATCGGTTGAAGATGATCAAGGGAATGACGATTACGACTGGAAAGAAGGAGCTCGGTTAATTAAGGAAGCAATCGGAAAACCGATCGATTATGTATTTAGTTCAGAGACTGATTATAGCGCAATCTTTGAGGAGAATTATCCGGGTGCCAAGCATTACCTCATTGATCCCAGCCGCTCACATGTAACAATCTCAGCAACGGCTATTCGAACAGAAGGGGTTCATCACCATTGGTCTTACCTGCCTGATGTCGTAAAACCTTATTTTGAAGAATAACTGAATGTTGGTGGTTGATTGTCAGCCTTAGTACATGGAGAGAGGACAGATTCTATCTGATTTTTTGGTCGGAATAACGACGAAAAACAATCTATTTCTAAAAATTATATAACCATAATATTACAGTTTTTCTGTATAATAGAAATATTAATAGTTTTCTATTAATTATTAAACTGATAAAACTAGAGTCGAATGGAGGAAGGTAGTCCATGTCAAACATTCCATCAATCCTAAAATCATTGAGATTTCCCGTAATTGGTTCACCACTTTTTATTATTAGTAATCCGAAACTCGTTATTGAGCAATGTAAGGCAGGAATTGTTGGTTCTATGCCAGCATTAAATGCAAGGCCGGCCGCACAGCTTGATGAATGGCTCGCAGAAATCACAGAAGAGTTAGCCTCTTACAATGCAAAAAATCCAGAGCGACCGGCAGCGCCATTTGCTATTAATCAAATTGTCCATAAGACCAATAACCGGCTTGAACATGATATGGAATTATGTGTGAAATATAAAGTTCCTATCATTATCACTTCACTTGGAGCCCGTGAAGAAATCAATGTCGCCGCACACAGCTATGGAGGAATTGTGTTCCACGATGTAATTAATAACAAATTTGCTCACAAAGCGATTGAGAAAGGCGCAGATGGATTGATTGCAGTTGCTGCTGGTGCTGGCGGACATGCTGGCGATAAGAGTCCGTTTGCATTGATTCAGGAAATCCGCCAGTGGTTTGATGGACCGTTAGCTTTATCGGGATCGATTGCTAATGGAAATGCCATACTCGCAGCGCAGGCAATGGGAGCAGATTTCGCCTATATTGGTTCACCATTCATTGCTACTCACGAAGCAAGAGCTGCGGAAGAATATAAGCAAGCGATTGTAGAATGCACCTCCGATGATATTGTAAATAGCTCACTTTTCACAGGTATCCATGGCAATTATCTCGCACCGTCCATCCGTGCTGCGGGGTTGGATCCACATGCGCTTCCAGAAAGCGATCCATCGAAAATGAATTTTGGCGGCAGCGGACAGGCAAAGGCCTGGAAGGATATTTGGGGAAGCGGCCAGGGGATTGGCGTAATTAATGAGGTAAGGACAACGGCTGAGTATGTCGAAAAGCTTCATAAAGAGTATATTGCAGCAAGAGAGAGGGTTATCCGAACGAGCCAAGCTTTCGTATGAAAAAAAGTGCCAGGCACCACCAATTTGATTGGTGCCTGGCACTTTTTATTTTGATGATGTTTACAGTTTGGTAGGTGGAACCGTACAGGTTCTATAGGGATGTGTACAGTTTCTACGTGAAAGTGTACAGGTTCTACGTGAAAGTGTACAGGTTCTACACAAAAGGGTACAGGTTCAACGGAATAGTGTACAGATTCTACACAAAAGTGTACAGGTTCTACAGAGAAGCGTACAGGTTCTACACAAAAGTGTACAGGTTCTACAGAGAAGCGTACAGGTTCTACACAAAAGTGTACAGGTTCTACACAAAAGCCTACAGGTTCTACAAAAAACCATACAGGTTCTACAAAATAAAGGTACAACCTCCAAAAATGTATTCCATTGTTCATCAACCGTTCACAATCCAGTTATAAAATAATGCTGTAAATAGAGATTGGAGGAAGTAAGATGAACATGGCTTGGAAAGAAATGAAGAGAAATAAAGGTAGATTTTTGATTTTAGGTTCCATTGTTTTTCTCGTGAGTTTATTAACGTTTATCATATCTGGTTTGGCCAATGGATTGTCAGAGGACAATGCCGCATTAATAAAAGATTTACCGAATGGACTTTTTTTTATGGCAAAAGACAGTGATCAAACGATGAATCTTTCAAGAATCAATAATAGTGTTCAGGACCACTTATTAAAGAAGCAAAATAATGCTGTTGCATTCTCCATTCAAATGGGTTTTCTAAGAGACCATGAAGCTAAGCAGAGAAGTGTCGCATTTGTTACGTCGACTGAATCAAAATGGTTTGTAAATGTCAAAAAGGGAGAAATTGTATTAGACCGGTCTATGTCAGAAAAGGGGATAAAGATAGGAGATACCCTAACCAACAACCAGTATAGCGGTAAGTTTATTGTAAAAGGTTTTGTGGACAAAAAGAAATTCAGCCATGCTCCGGTTGCCTATATCAATCTCGAAGACTACAAAGAAATGTACCGTGTCAATGAAATGCAATTGATTTTTACACCAGGAGAAACTACATCTGAATCATCCGGAGAATTGGAATGGTTTACTAAGAAACAATTCCTTAATACAATATCCAGCTACAAAGCTGAGCAGACCTCTTTAAATATGATTATCTGGTTCTTAGTTGTAATTAGCGGAATGTTATTCGGGATCTTTTTCTATATGATGAATGTTCAAAAAATCGGACTATACGGTATTTTAAAGGCAATCGGGGTAAAAACAAGGACATTGTTTTCGATAATGTGGACCCAAATGATCATGATTACTATCATGGCATTAACTATATCGATTACACTTAGTCAGGTTTTTAACATGCTTGCACCAAAAGAGATGCCATTTAGTTTGACCATTGAAACATCCGTACAATTATCACTCATCTTCTTATTGATTGGATTTATTGGAGCAACTATTTCTGGTATACAGATTAAAAAAATCGAACCATTACAAGCTATTCAACAAGGAGAGGTTTAATATGCAACGATTTACCATCGAGAATGTTAGAAAAACTTTTCAAAATGGGGAAGTAAAGGAAGAAATACTTAGAGGTATTAATCTTTCTCTTAGAGAAGGTGAAATAACAGCCTTAGTAGGGGCTTCGGGTTCTGGTAAGAGTACACTGCTAACCATCGCAGCAGGACTACAGCCTGCTTCAGAGGGTCAGGTACTTTTCGAGGGGAAAAATATGACCACTATGAATGTAGAAGAAGTTAGGGAAATTCGGGCACGTAATTTTGGATTTATCTTTCAATCATCTCATTTGGTACCTTTCCTCACCGTAGAAGAGCAGCTTATGCTAATGCTTAAGGTATCAGAAACTAAAATAAGCATGCGAGATCAAAAGAAGGAAATGGACAACATCCTTTCTTTAGTTGGAATGAAACATCGAAAATATGCCTATCCATCAACATTATCTGGTGGAGAAAAACAGCGGGTTGCCATTGCTCGTGCGATTATCCATAAACCCAGGATTCTGTTCGCAGATGAGCCAACTGCGAGTTTGGATTCAAATAGGTCAAGAGAGGTAATGAACCTCATTCGTGATTTAACCAAAACTCTGAACCTTACGACTTTAATGGTTACACATGACGAGGAAATGCTCACCTTTGCTGATTGTATCATGAGGATGATTGATGGGCAGGTTTGTAAGAGTAACAATAGAATGTAAGATAGGATTATTTAGCAGGACTTTAGATTATGGGAGAACGTATATGACAACTATTTTATTAGTCGATGATGACATTCATATAGTAAATCTGGTCACTATTCAACTAACCAATCAAGGCTATCGTGCAGTACAAGCAAGGAATGGAGTTGAAGCGTTGGAAATACTTAAGAAGGAAGCATGTGACCTTGCAATAGTCGATGTGATGATGCCATTCATGGATGGCTTTGAACTAACACGGGAAATTCGAAAACAGTATGATATTCCTGTCCTTCTTTTAACTGCAAGGAACCAAATTGAGGATAAGGAGCAAGGATTTCTGGCGGGAACAGATGATTATTTGGTTAAGCCCTTTGAACCAATGGAATTACTTTTTCGAATAAAAGCATTGTTACGCCGGTATGATCAACGTGCAGAACAATCGGTTATACGGTTTGGAGGTACAACTCTAAATAAAAAGAACTACGAGGTACAGATTGAAAATCAAACCCTTTTATTACCCTTAAAGGAATTTGAACTTTTATCGTATCTATTTTCTAATCCAAAGCAGGTATTTTCTAGGGAACACTTAATTGAACAAATTTGGGGAATGGATTTTGAAGGGGATGAGCGAACCATAGATGTTCATATAAAAAGACTAAGGGAACGCTTTTCCAAATGCAGTGATGATTTTCAGATAAAAACAGTGCGCGGGGTTGGATATCTTTTGGAGGTCCAACGGATATGAAAACACTATATGTGAAGTTTATTGTCATAACTACAAGTATGATGCTGATCAGTTTTATCCTTGCTTTTTTAGTTTCCAATTCCTATTACCACCAAAAAGTAAAACCAGTTAATGATCAAAAAAACACAAAAATTGCTTTAAACATTGCCGCCTTTGCAAAAGAACATCCAATGACAAACTTAGGAAACTATTTAGAGAATATATCTGCAGTGGGATATCAATTATATTTAGTCGACACCCGTGGAAATGGACACTTTTTTGGAGAACGATTCAGAGATCAAATCCTTCCCCGTTCAACAATTCAGCGTGTAATAAATGGGGACATTTATCATGGTATCCTTGATTTTCCGCGGAAAACCTTTGTCACAGGATTTTTTGCCAATGAACTCCAGAACACGATAGGTGTTCCATTAGAACATAATGGGAAGAGCTATGCTCTATTTATCCGGCCGGATATCAAATTTCTATTCAAAGAAATGCATGTTTTATTTGGATGGATCCTGCTATTAGCCATTTCCTTGACCATCTTGATGGTACTGATTCTCACAAAATTTCTCATTAAACCTATCTCTACACTAACAACAGCAACCAAGTCTTTAGCAAATGGAAATTATCATGTGAATTTGGATGTTAAACGTGGCGATGAGTTAGGTCAGCTTTCTCGTAGTTTTTTGCAAATGGCCAGAAGGTTAGAGCAAATGGATGATGTAAGAAAGGAATTTATCTCAAATATCTCCCATGATATCCAATCGCCTCTTTCTAATATAAAAGGATATAGTAATCTATTGAATAATGATTCAATAAGCAAAGCCCTAAGAACTCAATACGTTTCTATAATTAATGGAGAAATTAAAAGGCTGTCCTCCCTAACCAAACAATTATTGCTGCTTGCATCATTAGATCGAAATGAGGAGGCAGTGAAGAAGAGATTGTTTAATGTTGGTGAGCAAATCAGAGGATTAATTCGAAATTACCAATGGGCAATTAGCGAAAAGGAGCTAATGCTTAGTTTCTCCATACCTGATATCGAAATCCTGGGAGACCCTGACTTATTGGAAACAGTTTGGGATAACCTTTTATCCAATGCAATCAAATATAATGTAACTAATGGAAGTATAGAGATATCGATGGAAGAAAGAGGAAAGTCAGTCATTGTGACGTTTGTTGATACAGGGATTGGAATGAACGATAGGGAAGCAGAAAGGATTTTTGAACGCTTTTACCGGGCAGATACATCCCGGACAAGAAGTGTCGAGGGGACAGGTTTGGGACTCTCGATTGTATCTAGCATTGTCAAACTGCATAACGGGACTATTACGGTAAAGAGTAAAGAAAAAGCAGGGTCTACTTTTATAATAAAACTGCCTGTATTGTAAAGTGAAAAAAGTGCCAGGCACCATCAAATTTTGTTGATAGGGTACTGGCACTTTTAATTATTTCCGATCGATCACTTTAACACCTTTATAAAAAACGTTTTTTATCTGATCAATCTCTGTAATTTCTAGTCCTGGAATTCCTTCGGCTGCTAAGAAGTTTGCATCTAATCCTGGCTCCAGCCTGCCGAAGGTATTCCCTTTTCCTAATAGCTTAGCAGGATTGTCTGTTAGTAGTGCTAGAATTTCATTTTCATCGTAGTGATGCTTTTTTAATAGCTGCATAGCTGGCTCGGCAATCAGCATTAAGACGTCTGGACCTTTTAATGCTTGGTCTTGAAAGGGAAGCCATGAAGTTTTAAGGTATGGCGGGAGATAGGAGTCTGTTGAGATGGATACAGGAATGTTTTTTTGAACGAATTTGAGAATTTCTTCAGGAGAGTTTGGCTGTAAATGTGTACCGCCCATAGGGGTTGCAACGATTGCGACTCCCTGTTTTGCTGCGATGTCTATTTGTTCATCTGTAATTCCATGTGCATGGTGCAGGACATCTATTCCCGCCTCTAAGGCGAGGTTGATCCCTTCTTCACCAGCAACATGAGCGCCTATTTGTTTTCCTGCCTGATGATAAATTTTTACAATCTTTTTTAATTCCTTAAGATTGTAGATGATTTCTCCTGCCCGCGGGACTTCTTTTACGGTAAAGTTTGCTGGTGTTGCATTGATAAAGATATTTTCTCCGGGATAGTCACTCTCATGAGCAATCATTTGAACTAAGACGGGGTCGGATAGATCGTATTGAGTAACACCGCGGGATTGTGTAATGGCAGTAAAATGGGCCAAGTTTTCGAAACCAATCGAAATACTAGTGGTGGCAAAGGAAACATCGAGAGGAAGATCGAGTACGGCTTTTTGATAATCTTCCTTTGAAAAATCACAAAGCGGGTGGCCGCAAATTTGTTCGCCCAGTGCCGTAATACCTGCTGCTAATGCTTGGAAGAGAATCGCTTTTCCTGCAGCAAAATGAGTTTCTGGCGTCACCGGATATAGTGAAGTTGGTGCAAATTCCAGTAAATGAGTGTGACAATCTACCAATGAAGGTGTAATCACATATTCAGAACAATCGATTACATCGAGATCAGGAAATTTTTCCTTTAAACTTTCAAAGCGGCCAATCTCTGCGATTTTTCCATTCTCAATCACCATAGCTCCATGTATTAAAGTCCCTAAATGACTGACTGTTACTAATTTTTTACTGCGAATTAAGTAATTCATCATTCATCACACCAAATATGGAGTTAAAAAATACCCCAATACACAAGCCGTAATAAATCTTAGAACCATGCCAATAATCGCAGCCTCTATGGTTTCTCTCTCATTTAGACTCGATGTTTCTGCCCAGGTGACAGGCACCTGGCCAAAGATAACAGATAATGGGAGCCCGGAATTGGCTAACACAAAGGAACCGACAATTAACCGCGGGTCGATGGTGCTGGAGAGTTCCGCAAGCTGAGCAACTGCCAGTGTCGGAGCAGCGAGTATGGACACAATACCGGTAGCAGGTTCAATACTTAAGAACGTAAGAATAGAGGATAAACTGGATTCTATGAAACTCCAGACACCGATAAATTTTAAGGCTCCGATAAAGAAAAAGACGGCTGCCACGGCTGGGATGATGATTAAGAAAAGCAGTTCAACACCTTCTTTGGCGGATGAGAAGATTGTTTGCAAAAATTTTGTAGTCGGTGTAAATCGCGGCAATTCTTCAAGTTCCACCTTTTTGGTATCACGATAAATGGTTCTTGATAGGAGGACCGGTACAACAATAATGGGTACAAAAATAGATAAGATGACGAGTGGAAAGGCATTAATGCTAAATGCGGATAGTGCGATGAGCCCTAGAACAAAGGTAGCAAAGGATTGCGGCGATTGAATCATCGTCGCGACTGCTATTTTTTGCTCGGCTTTGGTTGCGTTGGCTTTGACAAGGATTGGACCAGAGATCTTGCCGGCAGCATTAATGTCACCAAGGATATTGTATACGCTTGGGATGATGACCGACGGATTGATTTTGAACCACTTCATAATCGGAACAAACAATCGAATTAACCCGTCTGTAAACCCCAATCGCTCCAAAAGACGTCCAACGATAACGCTTACAATAATCGCAATTCCGACTTCACTTGTTAGAAATATATCTACCACAATCGGTTTTACTTCTTTAATAATGGTATCAAAAAGGCTGGACAAGGAATTAGGTGCAAATAAGAGCAGGAGCAAGGAACCAAAGACTAACAATATACCAATACCTTCAAAGGTCTGCCATTTCGCTCTTTGGGACTTGGTAAGCGGAGCTTGTTTATCTTCCATAGAAATGACCTCCCGACATTTTTATTTAAAGTATGTATGGGCGAAATATTTGTGCCTGTCATTCGATTTAAGGGAAAAATATGGTATATTTTGGTTTAGTAGAAAGGGGCGGAGAGTAATGTTTTTAAAGAAAAAAGCAACCTTGGGTGAAAAGAATGGAGTTTCGTATTTAAATGGGGAAGTAAAGATCCAAAATTTTTCTTTAAATGTTTACAGTTATGTTGTGGATGGTGTTTTAATTGATACGGGTTCACAGTCTTTACATAAATATTTTGAACCATTTATAGATGGTGCTGACTTTGACCAGGTCATGATGACTCATTTTCATGAGGATCATACAGGCTGTGGTGCTTATGTTGAAAAAACAAGGCAGATTCCCTTGTATCTCAATGAAAAGAGTATTGAATATTGCACACAACGGGCAGATTATCCTTTTTATCGCCAATTCTTTTGGGGGAGAAGAAAGCCCTTCCATGCTAAAGCCATTCAAGAAACTTTCACCTCAAGAAATGCTGTATGGGATGTAATCGATACCCCTGGACATGCGTTTGATCATAAAGCCTTTTTGAACCGAAAAACTGGTCAGTTATTTACAGGGGATTTGTTTGTAAATGAAATGACAAAAGTTATCTTAGCAGAAGAGAATATCCTTACTATTATCCAATCTTTAAAGAGAGTATTAACCTATGATTTTCAAGAAGTTTTCTGCAGTCACGCAGGGTTTGTAGAGGATGGACGCCGAGCCCTTGAACGAAAACGAAATTACTTAGTTTCCTTGACAGAAGAAGTTTTAATGCTCCATGAAAAAGGGGATTCACCAGAAATGATCCGTAATAGACTATTTCCTAAAAAGTACCCGATTATTAAATTTTCGGGGAGAGAATGGGATTCACTTCATATTGTAACATCCATCATAAACGAACAGCATGACGCACCCTAATTCTTCTAATAATCTTCATACAGAAGAAATAGACTAGTAGAGAGATCGAATAGAGAAGGATACGTTTTTGCCGGAAAGGATGTTACGGGATGTCAAAAATTACGTTTATGGGTGCGGGAAGTACGGTTTTTGCGAAAAATGTACTGGGTGATTGTATGTTCGTTCCAGCATTAGAAGGATTTGAATTTGCCCTTTATGATATCGACAAACAGCGGTTACAAGATTCAGAGAATATGTTGACAAATTTAAAAAATCATTACCAAAAAAACATTAAAATCAAATCGTATGATAATAGAAAGGATGCCTTAAGAGGGGCGAAGTATGTTATTAATGCGATTCAAGTCGGCGGTTACGAGCCTAGTACGGTAATTGATTTTGAAATTCCAAAGAAATATGGTCTTCGCCAGACAATTGCAGATACTGTTGGGATTGGCGGTATATTTCGTTCTCTTAGAACCATTCCTGTTATGCTCGATTTTGCCAGGGATATCGAAGAGGTTTGTCCAGATGCGCTGTTTTTGAATTATACCAATCCCATGGCTGTGCTGACTGGAGTGATGCTTCGTTATACCAATGTAAAAACCGTGGGGCTGTGTCATAGTGTTCAAATATGTACAAAGCGCTTGTTTAGGGATTTGGGCATCGATCATGAAGGAATTGAAGAGAAAATTGCGGGAATAAACCATATGGCATGGCTGTTAGAGGTGAGACGGGATGGCCAGGATTTATACCCGGAAATTAAGAGACGCGCTCGTGTTAAGCAAAAATCAAAACACCATGATATGGTTCGTTACGAATTAATGGATAAGTTTGGATACTATGTAACAGAATCCTCGGAACATAATGCAGAATATCATCCTTATTTTATTAAGAGTAGGTACCCAGAACTTATTGAAAGATATAATATTCCGCTCGATGAGTATCCCCGCCGCTGTGTGAAACAAATTGAAGGCTGGAAGTCGATGCGGCAGGAGATGGTGAATAATACTAAACTCACTCATACTCGGTCCAGGGAATATGGCTCTAGAATAATAGAAGCTATGGAAACAAATATCCCTTTTAAATTTGGCGGAAATGTACTAAACACCGGGCGGTTAATCAGTAATCTGCCAGAAAGAGCCTGTGTTGAAGTACCTTGTGTGGTGGATAGAAGCGGAATCATGCCTGTGTTTATAGGAGATATACCAGAACAGCTCGCTGCACTTAATAGGACTAATATCAATTCACAGCTTCTAACCATTGAAGCTGCCATCACCGGAAAAAGGGATGCTGTTTATCAAGCAGCGATGCTCGATCCACATACAAGTGCAGAATTGTCCATCGATGATATGATTTCATTGTGTGATGACCTTATTGAGGCACACGGAAGCTGGCTGCCTCCATTATCATAAAAATAATTGTCGGGACGGTTTACAGGGTCTTCGTTTAATAGACGGAGGCAGTCTGAAGAGCCGTCCCTTTTGATTTCTAATATTTGTTGTCTTTCGGAATGTTGCCTGTCATGATAAAATGAATAAACTATATTATAAGATTACAATTTTAATAGGTGTGGTGAATTTGCAGAGAAAAAAACGAACAGCGATGATAAGTTTGATTATGGGTATTTTATTATTAGTCAGTGTTTTTATATATATTTTCCTTCCAGAGCATGAGCAAGCAAAGGTGGAAACTGTAAAGGCCATTGCTTCGGTTAATCAAGAACAATCAGAAGATACTGTTGAAATACCCGTTGAAAAAACTCCAGAAGCAGAAGAGGTACAAACTGTACCGGAGGAAGATGAGGAAAAACCCATTACTGAAGAAATAAAGAAAAGAGTTCGGGAAGTAGTGGAAATTGCCTTAGATTTCTTCAAAAAAGATCAAAAGATTGTAGCAATCGGTGACTCTTTGACGGAAGGAATTGGGGATGAAACAGAGAATGGCGGTTACGTCGGCATCCTTAATCATACGTTTGAAGACCATAACCTAAATGTCACCGTAGAAAACTTTGGGAAAAAGGGTAACCGATCCGACCAATTACTGAAGCGGCTAAAAGAAGAAGACATTGAGAACGCCATCAAGGACGCTGATATTGTACTCATTACCATTGGTGCGAATGACATTATGAAGGTATTAAAATCCAATTTTATGAATGTAACGATGGAACCCTTCCAACAGGAAAGGTTGAAATATACTGAGCGTTTAGAAGCCATTTTTAACAAGATCAATGAGCTGAATCCAAACACTCAAATCTATTTAATCGGTTTTTATAATCCCTTCGAAAGGCATTTTGGTGAAATCAAAGAGCTCGAAATAATAATAGACAATTGGAATAGTGCCGGCGAAGCCCTTACAGGAGAATTCGAGAATGCAGCGTATATTCCAACAAAAGACCTTTTTAGTAACTCAGTAATAGACTTATTGGCAGAAGATGAATTCCACCCAAACTCAAGCGGATATAAACTCATGGCCGAGCGAGTATTAGAATATCTGAAGGAATCCAATAAAGAAACGGAAATCGACTCAGTTGAGGTGGCACAATAGGAACGCGGGGATGGTTCTATTGTCTCGCCCGTGTAACAAGAGGACGGTTTATTGGTTTAATGCAAACCAATAAACCGTCCTCTTGTTTTTTTACAAATGAGCATGACATAAAGAGAGCAATTTATCTTTATGTTCCACAATCCATTTGCATCGTATTGCAGATTTTTGGATGTATTCTTTAACAATTTCTTTAGAGCTTACCTGATCCCAATATCGACCTAAAAAATGAATAAAAACATCGAGGCTTCTGAGTTGGATGTGAACAGGAACTGCTTCAATTTCAGCTTCTGTCAATCCTAGTGATTTCCCATAACCGGTAAGAAATGCATTGATTTTTGCCCATGTAATATCTGAAACTTTGCTAGGCTGGATAAAGTCTGATAAGCAGACGGCCAGCTCCATTACCCGTAAATCATTCGTAACAAACTCAAAATCGAGGAGTGCAAAGACTTCTCCCTTTTTATTGGCCAGAATATTAGATGCGTTTAAGTCTCCATGTACAAGCTGATGCGGCAATTGCCTTAGAGAAGGAATCATTTCCATGAAAGAAGTGAGCTGCGCGTAAATTAACTGTAAGTCAGTTGTCAGTTCCGAAAATTCCTTTGGAGGATTTATGCAAAAGCTTAAAACATCCTGTAAAGAACAACGAGGATGAGTGTTGTCAATCTCATAATATGGCCTGTAGGCAGGCTCCTGATTGATTTGTACTTGGGCTAGCGAAGCCGACAAAAGTCCAGCTGTTCTTCCATAAGAGTGAATCTCGGCCATTTCATCTAGTGCAGGGTTTACTCCATCCAAATACCGAAATAAACCAGCAATCTTCCCATCCTTAGTTTTAACGATTGATTTGCCGTCACTCGTGTGCACAGGCATTGGAATAGAAAAAGGCAGGGGCAATTCCGCTAGAGCATCCAGGATTGTATGCTCATACATTACCTTCTCTATATCCTGATGGGTTTCGTAAATGCGGAGTACGTATTCCTCATCATTCATCGTGACAAATCGTGTTGTATTGTTTGCACCACTTTGCCCAACCCGTATTACCCAGCTGCCTGCTGGGAAGTATTGGGAAAGTATTTCATCTATGTATAAGTTCTTTTGTTCCATCATCTTTTAAAATCCTTTATTTTTTGTATGTCTCTGTTGAAAGTATATCATAGTGACTCACCCATGAAAGTTAGTTATAGCAAAATACTATCATGTTGTGGAGTTAAAGTATTTGGTGTATCCTCACTATATACTAGGTAAATAGAGTAGGTGTATAGTATGAGCAATAAAGTTGATAAACAATTAGAAAAAAACATGCTGATAATCTTCAATGGACTTAAAAAAATGCAAAGTGATATGGAGGAAAAGAAATACCAAAAACACTGGGACGTAAGGGTGTTTCCTTTTACACTTCTTGAAGGATTAAGTTCTTTTACAAAAGCAGACCTGGATGATATAAGAAAAAAGTTAGATATTAAAAAGGCAAGTAGTTTGAAGAAATCTGAATTGATTGCTTTGTTGGCAGAGAGGATTCCATCGAATCTAGAGAATATTGTCTCTTTATGGGATTTTGAACGATTTAATATTCTTACTACTATTGCACGTAATCGCGGTCAAATCATTGCACCGGACATAGAACCGAATGAAATTGAGTACTTTCGCGATACCGGTTTGATTTTTACGGGTAGTTTTGAAGGAAAGAAATTATTGGCTGTTCCGAATGATCTTATCGAATCCATTATAGCCTTAGATCACAATATGAATATCAAGGCGATGGTTTCTCGAAATACTGAGTGGATCAAACTTACAAACGGTCTTTTATATTATTATGGAACACTGAGTTTATCAAACCTGCTAAAGATGCTGGAAAGTCATACAAAAACAAAGATAAACGTAAGAGAATATCTTGAAGTAATATATGATGCCAATACTTATCGTAAGGAAAACTATAGTAACGAGGCTGGTTATTCTACACTAGTAGTGACAGAACCGAAGGAAGTTTTACAGGAACATCAAGCGAGACAAACAGTTTCTTACTATCCTTTTACAAAACAGCAGCTGGTAACAGCAGGTGAACCGTTTTTTGTTGAGAGGAATATAAACTATACACAATTAGTGAACTTTCTAATCCAGAAATTTGAAATAAATAAAGTGGAAGCTGACCAGATTGTACAAGAGTGTGTATATGCAACAAGAATTGGTCATGGTCCTAATGAAATTCTAAAATATCTAAGTAATCAATTTGAATTTGATAGTTTAGAAACCGTTCAAGCTTTAATGGATAAAGTTGTTCAATTAATGAATAACACGAGACAATGGTTTCTTAAAGGATACACACCAGCAGAATTGAGTGCACAAGAGAAAAAACAATTAATGCCTCTGCCAACCGCTAAACCAAACAATAGTAATAGCGATAAAGTTGTTAAAATAGGCAGGAATGTGCCATGCCCTTGCGGCAGCGGGGAGAAATATAAAAAATGCTGTGGTAGATGAACGGGTGTCCACGGGGACGGTTCTCTTGGTCCAAATGAGGTGAAACAAGACCAAAGAATGGATTGCACCCCGAAAGTTAGAGTGAAAATCTGACTTTTGGGTTCATATCGGAATCGTCCCCATGTATTCCTAAATAATTTTTTTATGTTATGATATTTAATATAGCTGATTGTAAAAGAATGGCAAAAATCAAAAGGATAATCTTTATTAGAATGCAGGTTCGAGGAACCAGATTTCCTCGTAAATAGATTGGTGTGCCAGAATCGTTGGTATCACATATTAAGGAGGTAGAAGTAAAATAGCACGGAAAAAGGAATTCGATGAAGATGCTGCTCTGCTTAAAGCCATGCGCTTATTCTGGGAGCAAGGTTATGAGAAGACATCTATGCAGGAACTAGTTTCACATATGGGGATTCATAAAGGGAGCATGTATGATACTTTTGGCGATAAACAATCCTTGTATCACAAATCATTGAAACGCTATAGTGAAATGTTGGATCAATCGGTAATGCAACTTATGGCTGATACACGTTCTGCCAAGGAGGCAATCACAGTGTTGTTTGAAACAACTATCCATCAAAAAGAAGAATTACCTAATGGGTGCTTCATAGTAAATACTGCTGTTGAGTTGGCAAAACATGATGCTGAGGCCATAGAGATGGTTCATTTGAGATGGTCCCATACTGAAAAGTTAATACATGATCTTATTGTTCGAGGCCAACAATCTGGAGAATTTTCTATGTCTCTTAATGCGGAAGGATTGTCTTATTATTTGCTTAATGCATTAATAGGACTTCGTGTTATGGTTAAGACGATATCGGACAAGGAAAAATTAAAACAAATTGTTGAAATGAACTTGTCGGTATTAGAACGTTCGGATTAATATGGAACAATATGAATACCCATATTGCATCAAAAGCGAAATCAACAATTGAATCACATTTTGCTAGTAATATAGACATTAATAAAAATCGTGAGGCGGACAGGCCTTACGATTTTTTTTTTACGATAATAAGTCAATCGGGTAATAAACATTCAAGAAAGGACGTTCAAAAATTATTCTTGACCGTTCGTTCTTGAATGTGCTAAATTTGTTTCAGAAGGAGGAATCATGGAAATATCTTGGACAGGCCGATTACTCGAAATCAATAACGAGGTACTCGGTACCCGTAACCACACATCTTAGAAATCAAATATTAGTCAAAGGGAGATAAACATATGACAACAAGGACAAAACAACAAAGTATTAAACACCCTGCAGAAAAGAACGAAATTCGTCCGTTTCATGTAAATGTACCGGAGGAAGAAATTATTGAACTAAAAAGACGCATTAACGCAACAAGGTGGCCAGAGAAGGAAACGGTCTCTGATCAATCGCAAGGTACGAAACTTGAAACGATTCAAGAACTCGCTCGTTACTGGGCGAATGAATACGACTGGCGTAAGGTCGAGTCAAGAATTAACTCCTTCCCTCAATTCCTAACCGAGATTGACGGTCTGGATATCCATTTCATTCATGTTCGTTCGAAGCATGAAAATGCAATGCCAATCCTTATTGCACACGGCTGGCCGGGTTCAATCATCGAGCAAATGAAGCTTATTGAACCGCTTACGAACCCAACTGCTTATGGCGGAAGTACTTCTGATGCATTTCATGTTGTCATTCCATCGATGCCTGGCTATGGGTTTTCGGACAAGCCGACGGCAACAGGGTGGAACCCTAAACGCATCGCACGTGCTTATGGAGAGCTGATGACTCGCCTTGGATATACGAAGTATGTGGCACAGGGCGGTGACTGGGGGTCAATCATTGTTAACTTCATGGGCGTCAAGGAACCTAAAGGATTAATCGGAATCCACACCAACATGCCTGAAGTGATTCCGCCTGAAGTTGATGCTGCGATCTGGTCCGGCAACCCGCTGCCTTCAGGGCTCACAGACGAAGAGAAAAAGGCGTGCGAGCAGATTCGCGAGAATAAATTTGCCTACGCCTTTCAAATGGGAACACGTCCGCAAACTCTGACAGGGCTCGTGGATTCACCTATCGGTTTGGCAGCTTTTATGATTGACCACGACTGGAAAAGCCATGCCTTGATCGCTAGATCTTTTGCAGGAGTCACAGAAGGCCTAACGCGTGATGACGTTCTCGATAATATTACGCTCTTCTGGTTTACGAACACAGCAATTTCTGCGTCTCGTCTTTACTGGGAGAACACCGTTGCCGGAATCTCCTTCTTCGCAGTCAAAGGCGTCAAGCTCCCGGTTGCTGTCAGCGTATTCCCAGACGAAATGTATGTAGCACCGAAGAGCTGGACAGAAAAAGCCTACCCGAATCTTATTCATTTCAACACGCTTCCTAAGGGAGGACACTTCGCAGCTTGGGAGCAGCCAGAACATATGACTTCAGAACTTCGAACGGCATTCAAGTCGCTGCGATAGTAACCCTAAGGTTTCTCAAAAGTTAATCAATATCTAAATAATAGTAAGCAATTCTTTATCTTTTATATCGCTGTATTATATGAACAAATAAGCAATGCAGCCCTTAACAAAGTTTAGGGCTGCATTTTTAATATAAAAATTAGTCCATCGTTATTCAAAGGATTACCACAAACAGGCTAAAAGGAGATGACTACGATGTTTCCAATCCGCAATCAGATACGCGAATGTACTGACACTCACAAAATTCATCACTTTCTAGAAAATGCCCAAATTGGATATCTCGGATTATCTTCAGGAGATGTTCCCTATGTCGTTCCACTCAATTTTGTTTGGCTGAATAACTCTATCTATTTTCATGGATCAGGATCAGGAAGAAAAGGAGATTACATCGAGAATAACTCTCTTGCCTGTTTCACCGTAAGCGCAAGCTATGGGACCATTACCAACCCGATACCTGCCCTAACAGATACAGCTTATATGAGTGTAATCATTGAAGGATCCTTGCTTAGTGTAACCAATATCAACGAAGCAACAGAAGCTATGCAGGCCATGCTGAACAAATATGTACCAGGGTATTATGATCGACCGCTGGGAAAGAGTCATTTGGAACGATATGTTTCCCCCTTAGGAAGTAAAACATTTATTTATAAATTACCCGCAGCATACGTTTCTGCTAAAGAGAAAGAAGTTGACCTCAATCGTATGTTCTATGAAGGCAGGACTATTCATACTGATCGCGCGTAATGGAACAAGCTCCATATTTAATAATAAAAAAACCACACGAATTTTTCTGGGGGTATTTGATATTTAATTGGGAATAAGAAATGCAAAACGGAAGGAATCTAATGGAAGAGTATCCCGAAATCTTACTTGAATGATTTTCCGAAATAGCCTGCCTTCTAAGGAGGGATATCGTGAAATATTTACCGTATGTTGTTAGATATTTGTTTATATTGTCACTAGGATTTTCATTCTTTTTAATGGGAGTAGGCTTCCTATTTAATGATACCGGAGCTAGTGCAGTTACTATATTAAAAGTATTTTGGTGGATTATTCCCATTATTTTATTCTTTGGAATAAATGAGTATTTAATGAAAAGAGGGGTACTTCGATCATTAAATAATTTACGTATATACGGAATAAGTTTATTAGGAATTGGAATTTTGATTATTACATGTTTTCTATACAATTGATATATGTCTTGCCGGGAATAAACGATTTTTTATACTAGAAAGGAGTGCCTATATAGAGATAATCTAGGCACTCTTTCTTTTTGCTGTGTTGTATTTTGAAAAGAATGTCTAAATACATATAAGTAACATTAATGGTAAACAATAGAAATGAAACTGGTTAAAAGGATGGAGCATGAATGGGTCGATTTCGAACAATAGTCAAAGAGATTTTCATACAAAAAGAAGCGGAGACTGTTAATCTACAGGATGAAAATCATTCAAATTTAAAAGTTTCTGCTGAAAATAAACTTACAGAAGCATCTT
Organism: Neobacillus niacini; assembly: GCF_046591715.1. Taxonomy (GTDB): domain Bacteria; phylum Bacillota; class Bacilli; order Bacillales; family Cytobacillaceae; genus Neobacillus; species Neobacillus niacini_L. The sequence continues at coordinate 1,210,934 of NZ_JAWVNQ010000001.1, forward strand.
TAGAAAAGACACTCAAAGAATTAGGAAATAGTTTTGACCTTGTCCATCGTTCATTTAATCAGGATGAAATTCACATCATTTATTTAGACTCATTAGTAGATTCCAAAACATTAGAATGGGAAATACTTTCACCCATAAGAGAAATATCATTCAATAATGTTGAAAAAGCGTTTCAGCAATCGCTGTTTAAACAGGAAAGCAATCAAGAAAAAGTCATAAATGGAATTTTAGAGGGTAATGTTTCGATGTTCACTGGTGAGCATATCTATTTAATAAATGTAGCTGGATTTGAGAAGCGATCCATTTCACAATCAGAAACAGAAACTGTCATAAATGGGCCTCATGATTCCTTTAATGAGACATTAAAAACAAACGTTTCTTTGATTAGAAGAAGAGTAAGAAGTCCTCGCTTAAAAATGATTAAGTTATCTGTTGGGGAAATTTCAAAAACAAAAGTTCTTCTAATCTATATCGAGGGAATTGCAAAAATGGATGTAGTGAATCATCTAAAAGTGAGGATTCAATCAGTTAAAGTAGATTCCATATCAGATTCTAATGTTTTGATTCAAATCATTGATGATCATCAACATTCACCATTCCCCCAATTTTATACCACTGAAAGACCAGATATAGCTGTAGCAAAACTATATTCTGGAAAGGTAATCGGACTTGTCGATGAAAGTCCAAATATTTTTTGTACTCCTTCTAGTTTCTTTGATTTTTTTGAGTCACCCGATGACTATAATCAGCGTTGGATTATAGGAACAGGAGTGAGGATTCTCCGATACATGGCTTTATTTATTACATTAATACTCACAGCTTTTTATGTCTCTATATGTACATATCATTTCGAAATGATTCCACAATCCCTGCTTCAAAGTATTATGCTGTCTAGGAGTAGAGTACCTTTTCCACCAATCGTTGAAGCTATATTTTTAGAAATAGTAATTGAATTGCTTAGGGAGGCAGGTGCGAGACTGCCTACCAAAATTGGTCAAACAATTGGAATTGTTGGAGGTATTGTGATTGGCCAAGCAGCTGTTGAAGCAGGAATTACAAGTAATATCTTAATAATAGTTGTTGCTGTATCGGCCATTGCTTCATTTATAGTCCCTAGTTATATTATGTGTGCTTCCATTAGAATCGTTCGGTTTCTATTTATTTTAGTGGCAGGTTTTTTGGGGAATATTGGGATTTTTTTTGTTTTTGGAATGTTAATCATCCACTTAACAGGGTTAACAAATTTATCTTCACCTTATTTTATGCCGATTTCTCCTACCTTTTTCAAAGATTGGATGGATAGTATTGTGAGAGGGCCTTTTTCTAAAATAAAGAATGGACAACCAGTACAATCTTTGATGCAAAACAATGGTGAAAAAGAGAGGAATTAAAGGTGATAATATGAAGGAACGACTCCATCCTTTTCAGCTGTCTATACTAATCATGATGATGCAAAATGGTCTAGTCTTATATAGTTTACCTCGACTAACTGCCGAATATTTCGGGAAAAATGGCTGGTTAAGTATCATTTTCATTTTCGTTCTTGTAAATATTAATATTATGATGATTGCGATCATTTATAAGCTGGGTAAGGGCAGGTCAATTTTTGAAATCATTGAGGAATCTGTTCCCAAATGGGTAATGCTGCCTATCTATTTGTTTATCATTGGTATTTGGATTGGAATAGCAAGCATGATTACGAGTGAATATATCTTCATATATAAATTAATGTTTTTTCCAGCTTTACCATACATACTTTTTATCATATTATTTACTCTTGCTAGTTTTCAATTACTAAGAGGTGGAATCTACCAGTTCGCTAAAGCAAGTGTGGTTTTATTCTTCTTCGTTGAGCTGATGATTTTTTTAGTGTTTTACCTATTTCCAGAATTTAACTTTTCGCGTTTTACTACTTTCTTTTTTAAAGGAGAAACGGATTACTTGAAGGGGACACTTCATGTTTATTCAGCTTTTTTGGGTATTGAAGTATCCATTCTTTTTTATCCTATGGTAGAAAAAAAATGGACGAAGGCTCTTTTTATTGGAAATTTTATATCCATGATTATCTATTTAAGTATCCTCTTTTTAAGTTTTGGATTTTTTAGCTTCGACCAGATATTACATGATAAATACCCAGTGATGACATTGTTTGAATATACAGAAGTTCCTTTCCTTACACGAGCCGAAAATCTCTGCTTTTCCGTTTTTGCTTTCAAAGTACTATCAACAATTGTAATTTACTACTGGGGAGCTCAGCAAATACTTGGAAATATTAATAAAAGTGTTAAGCCTAATTTTTGGATTTTCATAATACTAGCTTGTGGTTGTATCCTTGCATTGCTCCCAGATTCCATAGTGGATGTCGAAAAGTGGGTGGAAAGGCTGAGTACTTGTGCAATTGGTATTGCCTGGGCTTTACCCATCTTTGTACTAAGCATCCTTTTTATTCAAAGTCTAAAAAGGGAGATTAATCATGCAAAATAATATTACTGTATGGATCGCGATATGTTGCTTGTTTTTAACAGGGTGTGGAACAAGTAATATTATTGAAGATTTAGGGATTATTCAATCTGTTGCTTTCGATATGTCGGAAAGTAAAGAGAATCCATTAAAAACTACTGTTCTATTTCCCACTGTTTCTAAAAAAGGAACGTTTGACAGCCATACTCTATCTGCTAATGGAAAATCAACTCATGAAACCTTCATCAAACTTCAAAATTTAACAAATTTAAAGCTAGTAAGTGGGCAGAATACGATTCTCTTCGGGGAGGAACTTTCAAAAAAAGGACTTATGAATGTGGTTGAGACGTTTACAAGAGATCCCGAACTTGGAGCTCGAGTTAAATTTGCTATCGTGGAGGGTAAAGGAGAAGAACTACTTAAAAAAAAGATACCCGCAATTGAAGATAATGCTGAGTACCTTTTTACGTTCATGGAGAAATTAGGCACTCAAAATAAAGTTTTAAATACTGATAAATATCATTTTTTAAGAGATTATTACGACGATGGTATTGATCCGGTTTTACCCGTATTATCATTTAAAGGAAAGAACGTTGAATTAAAAGGATTGGGTTCTTTCAAAGGAGATCAATATGTTGCACGTCTAACTTTAAGTGAAACACAGATTCTTAATTTTCTAAGTGGAGATATTAATAATGGCAATTTAATGATTAGTATTCATGATGAAAAGTCAGGCAAAAATGAGAATCTATTCTTAAGAAATATTAACTCTAATATTGATAAAAAAGTGAACACTGGTATAACAAAGAATATGACGGTCGAAGTAATTATAGATCTAAAAGGAAGCGTACTTGAATACACAGGTAAAATAGATTTAAGTGAAGTAAAGTATCAAAAACAATTGGAAAAACAGGTTGAAAATTATTTAATATCCCATTCCAAAAAGCTGTTAAACAGGCTGCAAAAATATAAGACAGATCCTATCGGAATAGGCACGTTGGTACGTAATCGTGTACCTTATGAAAGCTGGAACGAAATGAAATGGGACGACATCTATCCGAACATAAATTTTGACGTAAGAGTAAAAGTAAATCTGATTAATACAGGAAAATCAACTTGAACTTAGCGTTCAATAGATGATCAATATTTTCAGTATAAATGTGATAGTAAGGTTAACCAAAGAGCTGTTTTACAGCTCTTATTTTTTTGGATTTTGAGGCTATAAATGGACTTACAAAAATATTTAAGAATGATCGTTCAAGATAATTCTTGACCGAACGGTCTTAAATGTGCTAAATTTGTTTTGTTGTAAAGAATCATATCAAATTTGCGAAAGTAGGAAACCGTAATGAAAAGAATGCTGTGGGTTATTCTTATGATGTCATGCTGTGCAACGTTTATTTCATCATTATTTCCTTTATATAGTGAGTATTACCAGCTAAATAGTCTCCAAATAACCATCCTATTTGCCATCTATGCTGTTTTCTTGCTGCCTACATTGCTAATAGTAGGCGCCAAAGGGAGTGAATGGGGATTAAAAAGAGTCATTCGTTTCAGTATATGGATTTCAATAGTATCGACATTGATTTTTCTTGTGAGTTTTGATGTCTGGATGCTCTATGTGGCAAGGATTTTAGAAGGCATCGCATATGGTGCTTTTACAGGAACAGCTAGCATTTTCTTATTAAAACAAACCTCTGATGATAAAGTGAATAAAGCCATAAAGTTGTCAGGAGTAACAATAAATATTGGTTTTGGTCTCGGCCCTGCTATTTCAGGTTTGATTGTGCAATATGTGCACTTTCAGCCGCTTCATTTGCCGTATTGGTTCCTTCTCGTCATGTTATTGAGTTCATTGGTATTTCTTGAATTGTTACCGAAGGACGAGGATTCCCAAGTGCAAAAACCGGCTAAAACAAAAATTTCGCTCGATATTCCCGACGATATTAGGGCACATTTTTGGTCTTTTATCGGACTTCCAATCTTTACAGTTTTTACACTAGTCGGGATTGTGTTTTCTCTTATTCCTTCTTTCACCAAGAACGTTATTTACACTGACAATCTATCTATTTCCGGATTGTTAATATTGTTGCTATTAGGCGGGGGAGCCCTGGTGCAGTTCTTTCCTTGGCCATACAATCCCGTTATTAGGATGCGTATAGGGATTCTATTCCTTGCCATTGGGTCATGGGTGATTGTTTTTTCTGGACAGACAGCGAATTTAATTTTGCTCTGGGCCGGCATATTCATTCAAGCAATTGGCGCCGGATGGACGTTTCAAGTCACCTTAAGATTAGCTGGTGAATTACCAAAACCAAATGAGCGCCCGCGAGTGATCTCTGCCTTTTATATATGTGCCTACTCTGGTTTTATAGTCCCGATTGTTGGGGTGGGAGTTTTGACTCAATTTTTTAATTTGAACCTTTCGCTAATCGTGCTAAATTTATTTGCTGCACTTATTGTTGTCTATGTTTTAATTTATTCTATGAAATTTAAACATTCCTATTCTAAAGAAACAGCAAGTAACCATTGAATTCATGTGAATGCTTTATTCAAAGTAAGTACCAGTCAATTGTTGTGTTTGTTTACTATGTTTTATATAGACAGTTTTTTCATCTAATTTATTAATCAGTTCAATCTAAAATCTTGTATTGTTAATATTTCTGAATACTTTTACTATTATGAAGTCTTTACTAAATACAAAGGAGGTCTAATTGCGTAGTTTGATAACCATGCAATTTATAGGTTATCGGTTATACAAATAAAAAGTTGAGAGGAGTTTCACCCATTTGAAAAATAGTATTAGCAGGTTGCATTTTTCTTTAAGTCAAAGGAAAGGGTTAAAAAGGAGAAAACCAAATTTAGCAGCTTATTTGATGATTATTCTTTTACTAGTAACAATCTTCCCTGTAAGAGGCGGTGCGGTTCAAAACGAAGTATCAAATCCAAACCCAATGGAAGGAAAGGTGGATCAGGAGGTAATACAGGCATTTGAAAAAAACAAGTACAGAGATGTAATTGTTGAGTTAAAAAACCAAGCGGATGTTGGACAAATTGCTAATCAAGCTCGAGAAGAGGCTAAGAAAATGAAGGCTACAAGCTTTCAAGAGAAGCTCCGAGTGCGATCAGCAGTCCTGTCAGGACTACAAACGAATGCTGAACAATCACAGTATCATATCAAAAATTTTATCCAGCAAAAGAAAGCGGAAGGCAAACTGAAGGACGACCAATCTTATTACATCGTAAATGCGGTTTCCTTTACATCCACGAAAGAGGTTATCGAGGAAATTGCAGCTTTTCCGGAGGTAAACCATATTTACCTAAATGAAAGGCATGTTTTGCCGAAACCAAAGACATCAGAAGTCCAAAAATTAACAAATGAGCTCCCTTGGAACCTAGAAAAAATTCAAGCAAAAAAAGCATGGGAAAAAGGGTTGGATGGATCAGGTGTTGTAATTGCCACGTTTGATACAGGGGTGGACGTCAATCATCCGTCGCTGAAGAACCAATACCGAGGACTCAATGCGGATGGCACCATGACACACACATACAATTGGCTGGACTTGGTGGGAGATAGTCCTGCTCCAATCGATACGTTTGGACACGGCACACATGTGACAGGGACTATGGTCGGCTATGATCCGGAAACAGGCATGCGTACCGGAGTGGCTCCAGGGGCACGCTGGATTGCAGTAAGGGCATTATCAGAAAATGGAGCAATGGATACGGACTTGATCAAAGCAGGAGAATGGCTTCTCGCCCCATGGGATGAATCGGGAACTCCTCATCCAGAGATGGCACCGGACATTATTAATAATTCATGGGGCAGCAGTTCAACCTTGAATGAATGGTTCAGATCGGTTGTGAAGGCATGGGTGGCAGCCGACATTACACCGGTTTTTGCCGCAGGAAATCACGACGGTATGACTACACCCGTCGGACCAGGTTCTATCGTCAATCCAGCAAATTACCCGGAAACCATAGCAGTGGGCTCAACGGATTCCGTCAATCGAATCTCATCTTTTTCCTTAAGGGGACCTTCTCCATATGGCGGCCATGAGATAAAGCCGGATTTGGTCGCACCTGGGGAAGCGATTCTTTCAACTCTCCCAAATAACGAATACGGGTTGTTAAATGGGACTTCCATGGCAACACCGCATGTATCCGGCGCCATAGCTATTTTAAAGCAAATGCAGCCCAACATGCAGATAGACAAGCTGAAAGAAACGTTGTATGCCGAATTGATTCCGTTATCCGATTCAGATTATCCAACTTCTCCGAATGATGCCTATGGTAGAGGGCTGCTTGATCTAATAGGGTTGGTTAAGAGCGCTTCAAACGGGGTTGGAAATCTGGCGGGTAAAGTAGGATATAAAGCTGTCGATAAAAAGAAACCAGAAGCCATGCATGAGCCTTTACCTTATGCATATGCGAATGCTCCTTTAAAACTATCTGTACAAGCCTCTGACGATTTTGCTGTTTCTAAAGTGGAACTTCACTATCAAGTTGGAAGAGAACAAGAGCAAACAACAACTGGCACACTATATAAAGGCAACTTTAATAATGGTTCTTATGCTAGTGAACTTCCAATGGAAAAAATAAAAGGGGAAGAAATTACGTATTACTGGAAAATTACGGACTATGCTGGAAACAGTACGAAGACCGCCCCTGTTCGCCTGCCTCTGAAGGAAGGAATATCGGTCGGGTATGCAACAGATTTTGAAACAATACCTGTCGGGTGGTCCAGTACAGGTAGAAATAGCTCGTGGAATTGGGGGAAGGTCATGCCGACACATGTCGTGAAGGCGGCTTCTGGGACTAATGCGTACGCGACCTCGATCCCTGATTGGAGAGATAGCATCGAACATAACTGGAGTTATAACAATAACGAGGAATCCATGTTAACAATGCCTCCGGTCCAAGTCAAGAAAGGAGAATCGGTGTTCCTTAACTTTAAACAGACCTTTGGATTCCCGTTTTTGATTGGGGCGAATGATTACGGGCAAGTGCTCGTTTCTGAAGACATGAAGAACTGGCATGTGGCAAAAACAAACGAAGGACATTTATTCACAAAATGGGAATCTATTTCTATCGATTTGTCTTCCTTTTCAGGAAAAACGGTATATGTAGGTTACCGTTTTCATTCTGACAGTGACAAAACTAATTTAGGATGGTACCTGGATGATGTAGCCATAGAAGCCAAGCCTTCAGGAGATGTCTATCAACCCTCAGCTTCAACGACTGTATTAGAACCAATATTGGGGGCTCCAAGGCTGCAAGGCACTGATGAAAAACAAGTTCTCGTCCCAGTTAGCGCCCACATTCAAATTGTTGAAAATGGAAGGCTATTGACGAGTGATCCAACAGATGGAAGCTTCCGCGTAAATCTGCCAGCTGATGAATACCATCTACAAGCCGATGCATATGGCTTTAAGCAAAAGATTCAAACGGTAAGCGTTACGAAAGATGCCTTGACCAATGTAGCTATACAATTGTCCCCAATGGATAAAGGCATCGTCAATGGAACCGTCAAGAGCAGCGAAACAAAAAAGACAATCAAAGGAGCAACAGTGAAACTTATTGAAGATGCTGCTGTGCTCCCAGTAAGAACAAAAGCAAGCGGTAAATACTCACTGACACCTTTTGAAGGAAGCTATACCCTTGAAGTGAGTGCCCCTTATTTTCATACCTACCAGGAACGTATTGAAATTAAGGGCAATTCCAAACATTCAATCGATATACAATTAAAGCCTTTTATCGGTACAGAAGGTGAAATCAGCTATGATGATGGCTCGGCTGAAAATGTCTTTTTGGTAACTGGAGTAGACGAGGCCGCATTAAAAATGTCATTAAAGGAAGGCCAGGAACAAGCATTGCTGACTGCCGGAAAGTTTTATATCGACCCACGCAGGTTTAGTCCCGGCGGGGAGGATTTTCAGGTTGATGTATATGATGCCACTGGACCTGATGGCGGGCCGGGAAAGAAGCTAACGGAATCTATTCCTGCAAAATCGGGTGTTGTTCCAGGCTGGGTCACAGTTGATCTTAGCTCGTACTCCATTTACGTACCGAAGGAATATTTTCTTGTATTCAGCACCCAATCACCATATCCATTTGCCCCGACTCTTGGTATGGACAGCAGCAGCACATTCTCCGAGCGCTTATGGTGGAAAACATATAAACTTCCATGGCGTAAGGAATCTGGTCTATCTGGTCCTATGGATGAAGGTGGTCCTAAAGCAGCAGAAGGTGCAGGTAATCCAATGATTCGCTCCGTCGTTTCATATGAAAACAAATAAAAATCTATTAAGCTAGAAAATATCAGCTTCTATATGACTGCATTGGAATAGAATTTGAACCACTCGAACAAATCCAGGTTCGTGGATGAATTCTCGGAACCTGTCATTGAAACACCTCTGGATAATAATAGTTAAATAGATTGTAAGGTTAGTAGATAGTAGGAGTGACAGTTCACCATCCACTCAACTGTGTGAGCTGTCACTGCTCTAGCTGTTTCTTTTAATGAATAGAGAGCGATTACCGATATAAAAATTGAAATGTTCAAAGGGGTAAAAAATCTTGGAATTAAGACAATTAGAATACTTCATGGCCCTTTGTGATGAACTGCATTTTACAAAGACTGCAGAAAAACTAAGAATTGGGCAGCCTACCTTAAGCTATCAAATGAAAGCGTTAGAGGATGAAATGGGTGTTCGTTTATTTGATCGTTTAGGTAAAAAAATAGCAATCACGGAAGCGGGTGAAATCCTCCTTGAACATTGCAAAAAAGTGTTCGAAAATTTAAGAATTGCATCGGAACAAATAGAGGAGCTGCACAAGGTGAAAAGAGGTAAATTGGTGATAGGGGCACTTTCTGGTGACTTGAGTCTTATAGCCTCCAAGGTTTTATTAGAGTTTCATGCTGAATATCCTCACGTTCAGATTCAGTTCTATTCTATAGATGACCCGGTAGAAAAGGTCAAACAAAACGAAATTGATATGGCTCTTACTTTCATGCCAAGAACAGATGAAAGTTTAATCCAAATTCCATTATACGAGGATGAGTTCTATTTAGTCGTGAGAATGGATCATGCTTGGGCTGTGAGAGACGAAATTGAGTTTCATGAGATTCTAAACATTCCGTTAATACTAAATCCAATTGGTCATTGTTTTAGGAAATTATTTGAGGAGGCGTGTCTATCTGCGGGGATTGTCCTTAAGCCTATCATTGAATCAACCGATTCAAAAACGATATTGAATTTAGTCGAAGAGGGGATAGGGGCATCTATAATTACGAGTACACTCTTTTCAATGGAAAATACAGGGGCTTTAAAGGCTATCAAACTAACAAATCCAGCTTTCATCAAAGAAGTGTCTATTGTCTACCATAAACAAAAATATATAGGAGCTGCTGCAAAAGGTTTCATCGAAATATTAATGAACTTTATAAATAAGAATAAGGCATTAAAGGAGAGGCATAAAGAAACACAGTTATTCAATACTTGAAAAGGAAAGGAGGCCGAGTCCCGAGAAATTTAGCACCTTATGGTCTATACGGTCGGCCCTCTCCTTGATAAGTAAGTGAATGAAACTTCTTCAATGCTTTGCAACAGGTTTTCTATTGATACATCATAAAAAGGACTAAACACTTGTTATCTTATTCTTTAGGTAGTGATCCTTTATTTTTTTTGTAATAAAAAGTAAAGGAATGTAAATATAAATAAATACAAATCCGACGTTAGAAGCAGTATTACTTATCTTATCTACGCTTTCAATATCTTTCAAACTTATTGAAGCAATTATTGCTAAAAGAATAAGTAGGATTAAGGAAACCTTGGGGGGAACTGATAGCGTTCTCTTGACTATTCTAGTACATGCCCACATAGATATACACATTGGAGGAATGATGACTAGTAACCAAATAAAAATAAATACATATTCAAACCTTTCCAAAAAACTAAACTGTACGATTTTCAGCATCATTAGAGTTGGCCAAGGTAGTTGTTGTAATACATCTTGATCAAAATAGAGGAATGATATCAATGTTATGATTAAGTAGACAATAATCGTATATAGATTTCCATAATGGGCCCATTTAGGGATTTTGGATGAGTCTTTAATAAAAGGATAGTACAATAATATCCACTCAAAGCCAAGAAAAAGCAAAGTTGATGCTTTTGCTGACAAAAGTAAATCACTAATTGGGTGACTAAAAGCAGGTAATAAAAAGATGTAATTTGTATATTTCATGGGGAAGTAGATGAGTAAGAATAAAAAAGATGGTAAAATGACTCCCCAAAAACTGAAACCAGTTAATATACGGAACCCACTTGATACGATATAAAATAATAGAGCCCCGATTAAGATGCTAAGCTGCCAGGTCTTGATTGTAGGATAAACCCAAATTTGAATGACTTCAATATAAGTTCGAAAAACAGTAAAAGACGCAAGCCAGAAGTAAGCTAAAACAAATATGGAGAGTGCGTTTCCTATTACTTTTCCAAAACAGTGTTCATGTACAGCTACTAAATCATTATTATTTGAATCTAACATTTTAAATATAATGAATAGGATTAAATGGATGGTTATTCCGGAAATGATTAAAGAAATCCAGGCATCTTGTTTTGCATATTTCGCAATATGGGGTTGGTAATTTAAAATGCCTATACCTGTTTGTGAACCATGAATTAAAAAGAAAGTAAAAAAAGTAGAAACCTGAAATTGCTCTTTTACTCTAACGCCCACTATTTTCCAACTCCAGCTTGTCTGATGATAATCTTAGAAGTTACATTAAACCTCATTCCAGGGTAGATATTTTTATAAAAATTATCCTCAGACCAATTCGTATCGTTAGTTTTGTGGAGCCTCCCAAATCCAATAGGATCCACGTTTTGGGCTTGAAGATTTTTAAGAAGTTTTTCAGCATCTCTGGAAATTGATTTCTGTAATTCATGTTTAATGGTCTTAAAATCCTTTTCATTTTTAACTGTCATCCAGTCAGGTAAACCAGAAAGCTCTACATTCAATTCAAGATTAATTTTTGCCTCATCCTGGTTGTTTACGTTAATGATTTTAATTTTATCCTTTCCATAAAGAAATCTTACCCCTATTTCACTGCTGTGACCTTTCTTGGAAAGTTTTAAATTATATACCCCAACTTTATTTCGATCAGTCATTAATTTTAATATTAATGCTTCTTTCGTTGAAATCTTATATTTTAATTTATCCTCTTTGAATATTCCCATTCCATCTATTTTTATTTTTCCGCTGGAGTCCACTTTTAAAATTGGAAAGGACATATCAATTCCTGTTCCAAAATATTGATCATAGATGATATGTTTGTTAGATTCAGGAATGCCTCCGTTTTTCATGCTTTGGTCAATTAAATTCATCAAGTAAAGTGGACGCTCATTTAGTGTTTTTTTAAGTATTTTGCTCGGGGAATCATTTGATATCACAATCCTGACTAGGCCAACTTGAGGATCTTTGACAATGGTATCCAGGATTTGTGCTAAACCGTATTTACTTATTTTGTTTCCAAAAATGATGACCCGTAATTGTCCCATTTCTACTTTATATTGAGACTTAAAACCAAGCTCTTCACGTAAGTTGGAAGGATTTGTTGCAAGAGCCGAAATCAAAGATGATTCATTCCCTTGTTGATAATCAGGATAGACAACAAACCCTTTTAACAAGTTCTTCTCTCGATCAAACCCAATATTATGCATTAGAGAAACCTCATCAATAATATTCTGAGGAACACATCCGGATAGGAGTAAGGATAGAACGACAAATCCTATTTTTACTAATGCTTTATTCGTCATTAATATCCTCCTTTTGCTGGTATTTCTTTACATGTGAATATTTGATGGTTTCTTTCGGTTTCAAAAAACCCGGCCTTTTGCTAATTTCACTATATGGTGATCGGATAAAACTATCTTTGAAATTATTGCGCCGGAATGGATACAAAGGAACCATGTAGGGGGTCCCAAACGATTTTAGTTTAAACAAATGACATAGTAAAACAGCAAAGCCTACCATAATACCTAACCCGCCTAGCCATGAGGACATGAGGATAAAGGGAAATCTTAATAATCGAATCGTGTTGGACATCGCCATGGTTGGTGTAGTGAATGAGGCTAGAGCTGATAAAGCGACGATAATCAATAAAACATTACTTGTCAGTGCTGCAGCAACCGCTGCCTGACCGATGACAATACCTCCAACAATACCCAATGTTTGCCCTACTTTTGTAGGCAATCGAGCTCCTGCCTCTCGTAATAATTCAATGGTCATCTCTAAAAATAGTACCTCTATTAACGGTGGAAAAGGAACGTTCGCTCTGGATTTTATAAGCGGACCAAGTAAGTCCGCAGGAATAACCTCAAAGTGAAACGTCACAACCGCAACATAAATAGATGAAGAAAAGATGGAGAAGATGATTCCAAAGATTCGAATTAAACGAAAGAATGATCCAATCACCCAGTTATAATAATAATCTTCTGACGCGATAAAAAAATCGAGTATGGTAGAAGGGCCAGATATGGCTTGTGGTGAACCATCACAAAAAATTACTACCTGGCCAATTGAAAGTGTGAAAGAAATTCTATCCAGCCTCTCAGAAGACACGTAGAGTGGAAAGGGAGTGTGAGAATTATCTCGAATGATTTGATCAATTACAGAAGTATCCCAGATGATATCAAAATCGATTTCAGAGAGTCTCTTTTTTACGGTTTCTATATGTTTTTCATTTGTTATTCCATCTAAATAAACAATGGTAACCCTTGTTTTTGATAAGGTGCCTAGAACAAACTCTTCTGTCGTTAACAATGGTGATTTTAATTTACTTCGAAGTAGAAGAATATTCGTATCAAGACTCTCAACAAACCCTAACTTTGGGCCTGTGACACTAAACTCATTTTCCGTTTCATTTGTTTTTCTAACCCCTTCAGATAAATTGCTTACATTTACTAAAAGGCATTCTTCAGAGGTAGTTTCAATTGTTATCAGTACAAAGCCTTGATGAATTTTATCTTCGATTTCTTTTGCATCTTGTGTACGAATGACATCTTCAAGTGGAAAGTTATCTTTAAATTGATTCAAATCGAAAGAGTGGTCTTTCTGTTTTTCACATTCATTTATATATGGAAGAAATACTTGTTCCATCGTCTTGTGTTCGATGAGGGTAGTGAAATATAGGATATGAATTTGGACTCCTAAAACAAGTTTTATGATCTCTTTAAAATCCGAGGATTTCTTTGCTCTTTTTACTACATCAGCAGGGGTTTGATTTTTAGCAGAGTTCTGAACATTTTTTAACATAAAGAAATGGACCCCCATAATATGTTGTCACTATTATTATTTTTACTAATGTATGATTGTATTCACTTTCGCCTTTTTATCATGGGTAATTAAAAAACCTCTCGTAGGATTCTCTTTCTGTAGGAATCTCACGAGAGGTTTTTTACATATTGTTTTTTGAAAAAAACTTTCGTGTATCTTCACGTACTTGAGCAGGCAGCACACGATTTAGTTCTTCATTTAGCCAGGCAAGTGTTTTATTTTTCAAAAAATCACGCATTTTTTCTTCTGCAGAGAGCATCACTAAATTGATGGTACAAAAGGAGGGAGCGGAGCAACAGTTTTCTCTATACAGGTAACCATTGTCTTTTACATTTTTACATTGAAAAATCGGCTTAGGACCTTCAACGGCTTCTACTACATCCCAAAAAGAAATTTCTTCCGGAGATTTAGCGAGTCTATATCCACCCTTAACCCCTGGAACTGAATCGACAATGCCAGCCTTTGATAATTTAGTAAAAATCTTTGAAAGATATGTATCTGAAATTCCTTGAAAAAAGGAAAGCTCCTTTATTCCAATAGATGAATCCTCAGGAATATCAATTAAATATACTAGGCAATGAAGTGCATATTCAACGCCAACACTATACTGCATACCAACACCTTCTTCATAAAGTAATTCCTTCCATTTATCTTAGGAATGTTTTATTTCTTTGTCAAACATAGTTTTCTTTCATATATCGGTCTTTTTCGGAGGGTTGACATAATTTCAAAACCATCATATTATAGACTTAGTTAATCGCCGATTAACATTGTCGCTAATTAAAACATCAACAGGAGGTAATGACTGTGGAACAGCGTATCAATTATTATAATGCAGTACCTGAAGCATTAAAAATCATGATGGAAATGGAAAAATATACAAAAACAACCGGTTTAGACCGTAAACTACGTGAGTTGGTAAAAATTCGTGCTTCCCAAATAAATGGGTGTGCATATTGCATCAACATGCACACGGCTGATGCTAGAAAAATGGGAGAAAGTGAACAACGGTTATATTGTTTAAGTGCCTTTAGAGAGTGTACATTTTACACAGATGCAGAAAAAGCAGCCCTTGAGTTGACAGAGCATGTGACATTAATCGCGACAAAACGTGTTCCGGATGAGCTATACCAGAGAGTGCGTGAACATTATAACGAGAAACAGTATGTGGACCTTATTTTATTAATTAATCAAATTAACAGTTGGAATAGAATCTCAATTTCAATGGGAAATATAGCTGAATAGTAAAAGAGTGTAGAGCAATAAAAAAACTGATTGAAAAAGGGGACTCGCTACATGAATGAGAAAATGATTTTTGATCTATTTGAATTTGCTCGTAACAATACATTAAAGGTGGCACAAGGGATAACAGAAGAAAATGCAGACATCATTCCAAATGGATATCCCAATTCACTACGCTGGCAGTTAGGTCATATTTATGTTGCTGTTGAGGGAATTGTCTTTCATTTTTCAAACGAAATTCCCAACCTCCCTGAGGGATATATGGACTTATTCAAAACGGGTACAAAAACAACTGACTGGAACGCCACTCCACCTTCAATAGATGAGCTTATTACATTACTATCTGAACAAGTGAATCGTGTTAAAGAAACGTTTGCAGGAAGACTCGAGGAAAAAATTGCAAACCCATTTACAATGGGTACATTAAAATTAGAAACCTGTGGTGAACTTCTTTCTTACACTTCATTCCATGAAAGTGAACATATAGGCATAATTAAAAGCTTAAAAAATGCGCTTAAAGTAGAAAAATAGATAAATATATCTTCACAATTGCTTTTTTTTTTCAACCATAAAAGAACAATCGGTCTTTTATGGTTGAAATTTTTTTTGCAAGGTTTGTGAATCAGTAAACAAAATCCTCTTTCTCGTTTCCCGCCATATACTTCTCGACACAAATCCTCATACAGATAGAATTCATCTTTAAGATCTATAGAATTTAGATAACCTTTAATCATTCTTTAGAAAATCTTTAAAAATTGATTCTATAATAAAATCAACGCTTAAGTGATTGATACAGCGTTATAAAATAAGTGGAATATAGGAGGAAACAAAGATGGATATTTTGACAATAGAATCATGGTATATCTTACTTCCAGCATTCATTCTGTTTTTACTAGCGCTTTTCGTTGGAACTAGAAAAAAGAACTATCACGCGATACAATATTTTACAGTAATAACCTTAGCGATATATCTTCTAGCAGTGATTCATTTAGTATTTTTCCCGATAGAAGTTTATCCGGGTGGTCATGAATAATAAAGGTAGAAAGCTCAGCTGGGAAAACCACTTTTATTGTAACCTTCCTAAAAAAGAAGGGAGATAATAGACTGTAAAATTTTGAGTATAGATGCTGGAAACCAACCGTTAGCTACCTTTGTGGTTCCTATCACCTTTTCATCAATCAATTACTTATTCAATTCAATGCCAACTCGTTCGATAAATGAAGTGTCAGGGACGTGGGGACGGTTCTCATGGTCATTCTGTGTATATAACAAGGGGCTGGTATTATTGGTTAGACTCTGAACCAATAATACCAGCCCCTTGTTTTTTTACAAAAGATCATGACATAAAGTAAGCAATTTGATTTTATGATCCACAATCCAATTGCACCGTACCGCTGATTTTTGAATGTATTCTTTAACAATTTCTATAGAGCTTACCTGGTCCCAATATCGGCCTAAAAAATGAATAAAAACGTCGAGGCTTCTGAGTTGGATGAGAACAGGAACTGCTTCAATTTCAGCTTCTGTCAATTTTAGAGATTTCCCATAACCGGTAAGAAATGCATTGATTTTTGCCCATGTAATACCTGAAACTTTGCTAGGCTGGATGAAGTCCGATAAGCAGACGGCCAGCTCCATTACCCGCAAATCCTTCGTAACAAACTCAAAATCGAGAATTGCTGAAACTTCTTCCTTTTCATTGACCAGAATATTAGATGCGTTTAAGTCCCCGTGCACCAGTTGATGCGGCAATTGCCTCAAGTGTGGAACTTGTTCCATGAATGAAGCGAGCTGCTCGTAAATCACCTGTAGTTCAGTTGTCAGTTCCGAAAATTCTCTCGGAGGGTTTTTGCTAAAGCTCAAAACATCCTGTATAGAACAACGAGGGTGAGTGCTGTCAATCTCATAATAGGGTCTATAGGCAGGCTGCTGATTGACTTGTACATATGCAAGCGTATCAGACAAAATTCCAGCTGTTCTTCCGTAACAGTGAATTTCGGCCAACGAGTCTAAAACAGGATTTACTCCCTCCATGTAACGAAATAAACTAGCAATCTTCCCATCCTTCGTTCTTAACATTGTTTTGCCATCACGCGTCTGTACAGGCATTGGAATAGAAAAAGGCAGGGGCAATTCCGCTAGTGCAGTCAGGATCGTATGCTCATACTGTACCTTCTCTACATCTTGATGGGTTTCGTAAATGCGGAGTACAAATTTCTCAGCATCCACCGTGACAAATCGTGTCGTATTGTTTGCACCGCTTTCCCCGGCCCGTGTTACCCAGCTGCCTGCCAGGAAGTATTGGGAAAGTATTTCATCTATGTATAAGTTCGTTTGTTCCATCATCTTTTAAAATCCTTTATTTTTTGTATGTCTCTGTTGAAAGTATATCATAGTGGTTCACCCATGAAAGTTAGTTATAGCAAAATACTATCATGTTGTGGAGTTAAAGTATTTGGTGTATCCTCACTATATACTAGGTAAATAGAGTAGGTGTATAGTATGAGCAATAAAGTTGATAAACAATTAGAAAAAAGCATGCTGAAAGTTTTACATGGACTTAAAAAAATGCAAAGTGATATGGAGGAAAAGCAATACCAAAAACACTGGGGCGTAAGGGTGTTTCCTTTTACACTTCTTGAAGGATTAAGTTCTTTTACAAAAGCAGACCTGGATGATATAAGAAAAAAGTTAGATATTAAAAAGGCAAGTAGTTTGAAGAAATCTGAATTGATTGCTTTGTTGGCAGAGAGGATTCCATTGAATCTAGAGAATATTGTCTCTTTATGGGATCTTGAACGATTTAATATACTTACTACTATTGCAAGTAATCGCGGTCAGATCATTGCACCGAACATAGAACCGAATGAAATTGAGTACTTTCGCGATACCGGTTTGATTTTTACGGGCAGTTTTGAAGGAAAAAAATTATTGGTTGTTCCGAGTGATCTTATCGATTCCATTATCGCCTTAGATCAAAATATGAATATTAAGGCAACGGTTTCTCGAAATACTGAGTGGATCAAACTTACAAACGGACTTTTATATTATTATGGAACACTGAGTTTATCAAACCTGCTAAAGATGCTAGAAAGTCATACAAAAACTAAGATAAACGTAAGAGAATATCTTGAAGTAATATATGATGCCAATACGTACCGTAAGGAAAACTATAGTAACGAGGCTGGTTATTCTACACTAAGAGTGACAGAACCGAGGGAAGTTTTACAGGAACATCAAGCGAGACAAACAGTTCCTTACTTTCCTTTTACAAGACAGCAGCTGGTAACAGCAGGTGAACCGTTTTTTGTTGAGAGGAATATAAACTATACACAATTAGTGAACTTTCTAATCCAAAACTTTGAAATACAAAAAGTGGAAGCAAACCATATTGTAGAAGAGTGTGTATATGCAACTAGAAATGGTCATGGTCCTAATGAAATTTTAAAATATCTAAGTAATCAATTTGAATTTGATAGTTTAGAAACCGTTCAAGCTTTAATGGATAAAGTTGTTCATCTGATGAATAACACGAGACAATGGTTTCTTAAAGGATACACACCAGCTGAATTGAGTGCACAAGAGAAAAAACATTTAATGCCTCTGCCAACTGCTAAATCAAACAATCGTGATAGCGATAAAGTTGTTAAAATAGGCAGGAATGAGCCATGCCCATGTGGCAGCGGGGAGAAATATAAAAAATGCTGTGGTAGATGAACGGGTGTCCATTGGGATGGTTCTCTTGGTCCAAATAAGGCGAAAAAAGACCAAGAGAACCGTCCCCGCGGTCTTTTAAAAAAGTTCTTTTCTTATTTCGTTGTAGCGTTTTTCGTCTATGTTTTCCTTTTTTAATACTCCATCTACCCATTCTGTAAAGGAAGTATCCGATAAGGTAATGTTCCCTTTATCTGTTAATTTGGTGAGTAACGGTTTCTTATTAAAAGCAGATTCAGGATGCTCAACGATGGTTCTTTGAACTTCATTTAATTCAGTTATATTTTGAACCTCTACTTTAGAATTAAAAGCATACCCTTTCTTCCAGTCTTCATCTTGACGATTCAATTTCATGTACAAAATATAATCCCCGTGTGCACTGTCTACACGTTCGACTCTAAATTCTCCGTTACTAGAAGTAACAATCTCACCGCTTAACGGTACAGGCTTCAATGGTAAGAAACCCCCAAAACCAGTATCAACGATATATACCTGCCCATTATGGGGAATAAGGTTGAGCACATGGGTATTCCCAGTCGCACTCCATTGTTGATTCATTTGATTGTAAGTTACTCCCCGGACAAGGCTAGGGTTAAATCCATTCGCCTCTAAAAAAAGGTATAGGATTGTATTTAGTTCATAACAAAGGCCGCCTTCATTTTGTTCTAGTATTTTACTGGTTACATTCTCTTTTGTGATTTCCTTCGTTCTATTTTCAATGATACATAAATTCTCAAACGGAATAGTCTTTGCCGTCTTTTCCAGGACTATAGCTAATTTTTGGAATGTAATTACCTCATCTTGCGGGATCCCAATTCTCTTACGAAATAGTAAGTTTACGTCACTCATTTATATATCAATCCTCCTAAAACCTTTACTGTAAATGATATCAAAAAGTACAAGGTAACCCAAATACATAAGGCACAGTAAAAATATTTGTTTTTAAACTATAAAAGATTCTAGTTCTATGATTTTTATGACGCTATTTCTAGTAAAAATGATGAAAATAACCTGATTCAAACGTACAAGCCACTTTTGGTAGACTTGCATCTACTATTATGTAAGTAAATCTTTCATGAAAGGCAGGTGTTAATAGATGCCAACCGTTTCTATTGTCAGTATTTTTACTAGGGGATCTAGATCAAGTGATACTCCAGAACTAAGAAATGCAAGGGTGCAAGCTGATATTCGAAGAGCAAATGAAGTTTGGGGAACTGGAAACCCGCCAGGAGTGTCTTGTGGTATTAATTTTGTTTCACACAGTCTTATTTATCGTCCAGAGGTGACGATCGACGCGTCAACTGTTACAAGTTCAGCGGACCCAAGAATTATGCAGGTAATCAATGAGGCAAGAGTCACAACAAATTTCGCTACGGCAATATATGTTGTTTATTTAAGTGGTGAAACTTTTAACGGCGGACATGTTGGAAATGCAGGCCCAGTGGTCGATAGCGTTACGAACACAAATCTTTATAGTATATATGGTCGTTGCTCATTAAGTGATGGAGCCTTTGAAACATATTTGCTCGCTCATGAAGTAGGTCATATTTTATTTTATCGCATTCTGAGCTTAAATCCCGTGGTCTCTACAATTAATGACCCTTCTAACCCTGGTGACGACCATAACAATGATCCTCAAAATATCATGTTCCCGTTTGTACCTGCAATGAATCCTTATATTAATGGTGCACAATGTGCTGTGGCTAGTCAAAACAGAATCATTTTGGAAAATGCACAATTTACAGGTAATGCTGCGCAAGGTACTATACAAGGCGCTGTATTAACGGGCAGCGGCAGCGGCTTTGCAGCTCAAAATCAGTTCAATACTATGGATGAAAATGAATCATTTGATCATTTCAAGCCAGGGAAACAATGCAATTGTGATAACCCTCATCATCATCACAACAAACCAAGAATCGTCAGAAAACTAAATGAAATATTAGATTGTTGGATTGAAGATATGGGTCCTGAAAGACCTCAAATCTACCCAAGACCACCAAAAAAGAAAAAAAAGGACTATAAATGAATCACTGATAATCAAATGAATCCCTCATAAAGATGAGGCAAAAGGAGCCTGTCACTTGTTTTGTGACAGGCTTCTTATTTGCGTTCAGAATGGACGAACTCAAACATATAATGACCATAGGGGCGGTTCTTGTGGACATAGTTAAACAAAAATGGACCAATAAACGTCCCAATGGACTTAATGCTTGAGGTGATAATTATGGAAGCAATCGTCTTAGCTGCCGGCTATTCGAGCCGGGCAAATGCATTTAAAATGACTTTGCCATTGGGGCAAATGTCTGTTCTGGAGCATACGATTTCTAAATTTGAAGAAATTTGCAGCAAAATCATTGTCGTAGCGGGGTATCAAGCAGAAACTATCCAAGAGGAGATTAATAAAATCAATGATAAAAAAGCATATACATTCCAGATAAAGTTGGTTTATAACGAAGATTTTAACTTAGGAATGTTTAGTTCCATTCAAAAGGGGTGTACAGAACTAGAGGCTCCTGCCTTTTTTATTACACCTGGAGATTGTCCGCTTGTAAATAAAAAGACACTGCAGCTGCTTGCCGACCAAGATGGGAATGTAGTGATACCAAGTTTTAAATTTAAAGGGGGTCACCCCATCAAACTATCTAAACAAGTCAGTCATAAGATCCTTGCGACCAATCATGAAAGTAATTTACGTGATGTCCTCAATGGTTACGATAAATCATATTTTACTGTAGATGACCCGGGTATTTTAATGGATGTTGATACGCCGGAGGATTATCAAAAAGCCTTTTCCTACTACATCCAATATTATGGGGACAGTTCTCATGGTCCAATCTAGACGAAAAAAGACCAGGAGAACCGTCCCCACGGTCACCCGCGGTCATTCAATTTTTCTTTGCTTAATGATTTGAACGATGATTGGAAGTAACACCAATACAAACGCTAGTGGTAAGAACCAAACCCCTAATCCATTTAACCTGCCTAATGCGACCATAATGGATTCCAAGTGAATGGTTTGCAATACCAGTATGCAAATGTTCTTTTCGATATTTAACATTTTTCTGCTCAAAAGGTAAAACGCTTTTGCATTAGATTCATTAAATCGGGATGGATAATTGTGCCACTCAGGATGCCTTTCAAGAAATTGCAGCATGAGAAGCAGGAATAAACTTATTATAGGAAGCATGATTAGCTCCCATTTTGAACCCCACCTATCCACCTCGCCCAAACCATTGTAATGTCCAGGGACTTGGTCTGGCAGTATAGACCAAACAGAAATAAAAAAGATAATTGTCCCGATAAAGTAACAATATCCAATTATATCCCAGATTTTTTCACTCGCAGTTTTTGGAATATTGATTTTTGGCCGTTTCCAAGATTGATCCATAAGTCACCTCTCACTGTAATTCTCCACTATTCCTTCTATACGAATAAGGATAAAAAAGGTTCCATTTCCGAGGAAAAACACCAAAGGAAACACCACAGGGACGGTTCTCATGGTCTTTTCTAGAAAAAAAGACCATGAGAACCGTCCCCACGGTCACTCATGGTCATAAATCATCATGTTGATTTATAAGATTGTAGGAAGAGGTTTGTTATAAAAATGAGTTGAAGGGTGTTGTTGGAATGTGAAGCTGAAGGATATAAGTACCTCAGTGCCCAAAAAGGATCATAAAGGGAAGGTATCGGGCCAGCTGCCCTATATTAGTGATGTGAAAGTAGAAAATATGGTTTATGGTGTGTTGTACCGTTCGCCGATTGCTTATGGAAAAATCAAATCCATTCAATTACCAGATTTTCCAGAAGGTTATGAAGCAGTCGGAGCAGAGGATATCCCTGGACCAAATTATGTCAAAATCATTAAAGAAGACCAGCCAATTTTTGCTAATGACTGGGTCAATTATATTGGTGAGCCGATTCTCATGCTTGTGGGAAAGGAGCTAGAGACCCTCTATCATTTATTAGATGAAGTGAAGATTGAATTTGAAGAACATCAGGCTATTTATACGTTAGACGAAGCGATCAAGCAGAAATCAGCACCAGGAGTTAATATGGCGAGCTATGAATTTGGCGAAAGTTTGGAGACCATTACATCGATTGAGTTAAAGGCTCATCAAATCATCGAAGAAGATTATGCTACAGGTTACCAGGAACATGTCTATCTTGAGCCTCAAGGAATGCTAGCCATTTATAAGAATGATGAAATTGTCGTCCAGGGGTCGATGCAATGTCTATATTATATAAAAAATGCATTGGTAAACGCTTTAGCCTGTGGGGAAGATGACGTCAGAGTGGTACAAAGCCCTACTGGCGGAGGGTTTGGCGGCAAAGAAGAATTTCCTTCGATGATGGCTTGTCACGTAGCCATAGCTGCAAAAGCAGTTAAAAAATCAGTGATGCTCGTGTTTGACCGTTCTGAGGATATGGTAGTGACGACGAAAAGGCACCCAGCTAAGCTCAAATATCGAACGGCTATTGATAAGAGTGGAAATATATTGAGCATGTGTGTAGAGGTTTTTTTAGATGGCGGGGCGAATGTGGGCTTAAGCTCTGTTGTGCTGCAGCGCGCCTTACTTAACAGTGCTGGTGTATATAAAATCCCGCATTTCCATGCAAAAGGATATGTCTTAAAGACGAACACCGTTCCAAATGGTGCCTTCAGAGGCTTTGGTGCACCTCAAAGCTTTGCAGGTATTGAAAGTCATATTGGTCATCTGAGTAAGCTGGCAAACAAAGATCCATTGGATTATAAACGAAACTACCTTGTCAAACAAGGAGACCCTACGATAACCAAAGGGAATTTTCGTGATCCAATCCTAATGGAAGAAATGATTGAAGATTTGCTAAAAAGCTCCAATTACAAAAAGAAAAAACAGGAGTTTCAACAGTTTAATCAACAAAACCAGCGCTATAAGAAAGGCATTGGTACATCCTTGTTCCTCCATGGCTGTGGATTTACAGGCAGCGGAGAAAGAGATCATATTAAAGCAAAGGTGAAGCTGGTGAAATCAAAAGACGACCAGGTGTCACTTAAAATCTCAAATTCTGATATGGGACAAGGCATTTATACAACTCTTAGTAAAATTGTCGCTAAGGAACTGGACCTCCCTTTTGAAGATGTTTTGTATCCAGACCCTGATACAAAAGAAGTGCCAGACTCGGGACCGACCGTAGCATCTAGGACGACCATGATTGTCGGAAAATTACTTGAAAGGGCGGCAAAAAAACTAAAAGATAAGTGGCAATCAGGGGTGGAGCAGGAAGTAGTGGAAGACTACGTCCACCGTGAAATGATTCCTTGGAACGAAAAAACCTTTACAGGGGATGCCTACCCAGCATATTCATGGGGCGTTAACATCGTTGAAGTTGAAGTGGATACATTAACAGGAAATATAAAACTCGAAAAAGTATATGCCAATTATGAAGTCGGAAAGGTCATTGACGACCGTGTTATGAAAGGCCAGATTGACGGTGGTTTAGCCCAAGGCTTAGCGTACGGATATTTAGAAAAAATGACGTCAAAAGAGGGGAGAATTCAACAAAAAAGTATAACTGATTATGGCCCTCCGACTTCATTAGACGTTGTTTCAATCCAAAGCAAGGTGTTTGATAATCCCTATGCTGATGGTCCATATGGGGCGAAGGGTGCAGGTGAATTAACCTTAATTGGCGGCGCACCAGCAGTCCAGGCCGCGATTGAGGATGCATTACAGATTCCTTTTCAGCAAATACCGATTACACCGGAAGTCATTATAGAAAGTCTTTATGTGAAAGAAGGTGAAGAGGGTTGATTAAATTTACCCTGAATGGAAAACCAGTTGAGACAGAAGCACCTGCTACAGTAAGATTACTGGATTTTATCAGAGAGGATCATCAATTAATCGGAACAAAGGAAGGTTGCGGAGAAGGAGAATGCGGTGCCTGCAGCGTGTTTGTAAATAACCTCCTGCAAAACAGCTGTCTAATTCCAATTGGTTCCATTGAGGGAGCCGATATTGTCACGATAGAAGGAATCATGGAAAGTGAACAATTTAAAATTTTAGATGAAAGCTACAGCCAGGCTGGAGGAGTACAATGCGGTTACTGCATTCCTGGGATGGTCATGGCAAGTGCAGCGTTATTGACCCAAAACCCGAATCCGTCAGAGGATGAAATTCGTGAAGGGATATCCGGAAATCTGTGCCGGTGTACGGGCTACAATATGATTGTAGAAGCGATTAACTTCGCAGCGAAAAAAGGGGACGGCTTATGGCAGAAAAAATAAAATCGTATCGGTTCAATGTGTTAGAAGAAACCTTAAGCCAATTGAATAAAGAAGACTGTACGATTATTGCCGGTGGCACCGATGTGATGGTCATGTACAAAAGCCGAAGGGGAGTACCCCCGAAAATTTCAAAACCAATTGTGTTTATTGATCATCTTTCTGAACTCAAGCAGGTTTATCAAAATAAGAATGACCTCCACATCGGTGCCTGCTGTACCTATAGTGAATTACTTGGAAATCCGCTTATTCCCAAAGAACTTAAGAAGGCAATCAAAACAATTGCGGCACCCGCCATACGTAACAGAGGGACACTGGGAGGAAATGTTTGCAACGCTTCGCCCGCAGGCGACACACTGCCCCTTTTATATGTATACAACGCCAAACTCTTACTCCGCTCTGTAAAGGGTGAGCGCATTGTAGCCATTAGCGATTTTATTCAAGGTGTAAGGAAAGTTCAGCGGGAGCCCAATGAAATCTTAGCTGAAGTTATCTTGCCGTCCGTTCTTGAAGAAGGTGCTCATGTTGTTTTTGAAAAAGTTGGGAACCGAAACGCAGATGCGATTGCCAAAGTGGGGTTTGCTGGCTATATCAGGTTAAATGGCGATGTAATCAAGGATGTTCGCTTTGCCTTCGGGGCGGTAGGACCTACAATGGTTCGTTCCGTGGATATTGAAAAGATTCTGATAGGAAAAACCATCCCATTATCAGATGCAGACATCACTCAAGTGGTGGCGGCCTTCGAAAAAATCATCAAACCTATAGACGATCAACGCTCAACTGCTTTATACAGAAAAACCGTTGCCTTAAATCTCTTACGTTATTTTCTAAGTATGAAACAGTATCAAATAAAATAATGTTAAAAAAGGGAGGAGCTAGATATGCTGCTGATGGAAAAAGTTGCCTTGCTGAATCGTCAAAACGAAACCTTTGCACTAGCCATGATTATCGAATCAAGAGGCTCGACTCCCAGTCATGTAGGAAAAATGATTGTCTACCGGGATGGTACGATTGAAGGTACAGTCGGAGGGGGATTGGCTGAATATTATATCATCGAAGAAAGTGTAAAGGCGCTCCAAAACGGTAAATCGAAAATTGTTGAATACAAGTTGAATAAACACGCAAAAGACGGTATACAAATGAATTGCGGCGGTACTTTAAAGGTGTTCATCGAAGTCTACAAAAGCAGACCAGAGCTTGTTCTTGCAGGTGCAGGGCACCTAGCACTTGCATTATCAAAGCTTGCAGATACTCTTGAGTATCCATATTGCATTGTTGATGATCGTATCGGTTATGCCACCAAGGAGCGCTTCCCTAATGCGACTAAACTTTTTGTCAACGAGGATATTGGAGAGGCAATGCTTGCTGCCAAGTTAAATGAAAAGTCGTATGTCATCATTGTGACCAAAGACCGCGATGATATTGTCTTAAAAACAGCACTGCAATTTCCGATTGCTTATATTGGGATGGTTGCCAGCAAGAGAAAAACCATAACTATATTTGAAAAATTAAAGAGTGAGGGAATATCAGCGGAACAGCTGGAGCAAGTGCATTCCCCGATCGGTTTGGAGATAAGTGCGGAAACCACACAAGAAATTGCTATCAGTATATTAGGGGAAATCATTAAAATAAGTAAGGAACGAAAGCCTTCAAAAGTGAAACAATTAATAAATCAATAAATAGAATGATAACACCACAAATGGTTAAGTACTACACATTTGTGGTGATTTTTGTGTGTGGGTACCTATAAAGACTTATTTTTTTGACTATTTACAAAGTAATCTGGAAATATTAATTTGTTTACTAAAATAGTATTTTGATATAAAATTATTTTTGCGCTTAATCTTTATATTAAGAGCGGGGGACCCAAATTTTTATGCGGATATTTCCGCTATTGGTGAATTCTTTAAAGAGAAGGGGCTTATTGTTTCCCATAGTCCTAACCTGAAAGCTAACCTCGTCAGCGATTGAGAGGAAACAGTATGATAGACTAGTGATTAACCACTAGCCGTTTTTTTTGTGCTAAATATCATACCCATTGTTTCCCTTACCTGTGTAATTCGTTTATATATTTCAACCAGGAGGTAGGGTAATTAATGAAAAAAATTAAATCAAGTTTAGCAACTCAAATTTTCATTGGTCTTGTTTTAGGGATCATCGTCGGTGGAATCTTCTACGGAAGTGAAAGTGCACAGAGTATTTTACAGCCATTTGGTGATCTCTTTATCCGATTAATTAAAATGATTGTCGTGCCAATTGTACTTTCTAGTATTATTGTTGCAATAGCTGGCGTTGGTGATTTGAAATCTGTTGGTAAGTTAGGAGCCAAATCACTTACCTATTTTATTGGAATGACATTGGTTGCGATAGCTGTTGGACTCATATCAGCGAACATCTTCCAGCCTGGTGCGGGATTAAATATGGACAAGCTGGAGCAAAGTGATATTTCTGGCTATGTACACACATCTGAAGAACAAGAAGGAAAATCAATTACCGATACACTTCTTCATATTGTTCCTACAAATCCGATCAATGCAATGGTTGAAGGAGATATGTTAGCGATTATTTTCTTCGCAGTTGTATTTGGTCTTGGAATTGCAGCTATTGGAGAAAAAGGAAAACCGGTTTTACGTGTATTTGAAGGTGTAGCAAGTGCCATGTTTTATGTGACGAACTTATTTATGAAATATGCTCCAATCGGTGTTTTTGCCTTAATCGGTGTAACAATCTCAAAATATGGATTTGCATCGCTTCTTCCTTTAGGCAAGTTAGCATTAACTGTTTATGGAACCATGATTTTCTTTGTTGTTGTTGTGTTAGGATTAATGGGGAAAATCGTTGGGTTCAGTGTCTTTAAATTATTAAAAATGATTAAAGAAGAATTAATCTTGGCTTTTTCAACAGCAAGTTCAGAGACAGTACTTCCGAAAATTATGGACAAAATGGAACAAGCAGGAAGTCCAAAACACATTGCGACTTTCGTAATTCCAACAGGTTACTCCTTTAATTTGGATGGTTCGGTACTATATCAAGCTATTGCATCATTATTTATTGCCCAAATGTACGGGATAGAATTGAGCATTGTACAACAAATTACACTAATGCTAGTCTTGATGGTAACATCAAAAGGAATGGCAGGAGTACCTGGAGTATCTTTTGTGGTTCTATTAGCTACATTTAGTACAATCGGGTTACCTGCTGAAGGATTAGCATTTATCGCTGGTATTGACCGTATCTTAGATATGGGTCGTACGGCTGTTAACGTTGTCGGTAATTCATTAGCGGCGATTGTTGTTGCAAAATGGGAAGGCCAATTTAAGCCTGCCAAAGACGTCGAAGTTATTAAAAAAGCTTCATAAAAATCCAATGTCTCGCTAATAAAAGACTTTCAACATCCAATGTTGAAGGTCTTTTTTCTTTTATAAGATGATGCCTAAAAAATAGAAAAATAATTGAACGATGTTGCTAGGTAATACGTACTATCTAAAATGAATAAAATTAATTAGATAAGTAAGGTAAATATACAAAAAAGGTGTTGAATGTGATGAGTAACGAGGTTGAAGTGACGATACCAGGGGAATTTCCATTAGCTGCAACACTAATCATTCCAGAAGGCAGAAACGTAAAATATCCTTTAATTGTGATGGTTCATGGAAGTGGTCCAACTGATCGGGATTCCAATGCGAAAGGAATGCCGATGAATATTTTTAAAGAATTAAGTGAAGTTGCGGCGAAAGAAGGCTTTGCGAGCATTCGTTATGATAAACGAGGAGTAGGAGCGAGTAAAGGAGACTTTTATGAAACAGGTGTGCAGGATTTAATAGACGATGCAGAGGCTGCTTTAGAATTTGCGAAAAGGCATCCAAAAATAGACAAAGAGAATGTTATATTACTAGGACATAGTGAAGGCAGTATTTTAGCACCATTTGTGAATGAAAAGGTTCCAGTTGATGGGATGATTCTTCTGGCAGGAACGGCAGAACCTCTAGCAGAAACTTTGACCTGGCAGCGTGAGGCAATCATGAATGACCTTAGAGCGGTTAAAGGGTTCCAAGGCTGGCTGCTTCGTTTATTAAAAGTAGATAAAAAAATTACAAAAATAAATGATGAATTAACAAAAGCATTGCTTGCATCTGACGATCCAGTTATTAAATATAAAGGGAAAAAGATTAACGCAAAATGGAATAGAGAGCATATACACTTTGATGTTTCACAACCATTACAAAAGGTCACTTGTCCCGTATTGGCGATTACAGGTACAAAGGATGTCAACGTAAAGGTCAGTGACCTAGCAAAGATAAAAACACTTGTACAAGGTGAATGTGAAACACATATCATTCAAGATATGACCCATATGCTTCGTAAAATAGATAGTGAATATAGTATAAGCAAAATCTTAAATCATAATAAAAAGTCGCTGAAGCAACCCGTTGATGATGAACTAAAAGATAAGATTAGTAATTGGTTAAGAACCTGGAAGTGTAGAACCGTTTCTATTGATAAATCTGAAATATTGGTAAAATAAAGCCCCATCGTTCATTCGATGGGTTTTCTTCTGTATTACAGCTTTCATGTTAAAATAAATTGTATGGATGGAACTTGATAATTAGGAGATTACGATGAACATTATTATGAAACAAGAAATTGAACATCTGTTTGAAACTTTAAAGCCTGTTCTAGAAGAGTTAAATTTTATTGCGCTTGAAGAAAGAGAGTTATCCCAAGTATTTACCTATTATTTGTTTTTACAGCAATGTGGCGAAGATATTATGACCAATTCCTCCTATACATCCGAAGAGATTCTATACAGTCAATACTATTGGTTTGTTCAATTTAGAAACCTATATTTTTCTAAAATCGGATATGATAGCGGGATTGACCAACAGGCAATTCTACTCATTGAAAAAATAAGTAATGAACTGGAAGGGAATGTTGATTGGGGTTTAGTGGAAGAATTTGAACCAATTCAACTATGCAATAATAAATAATTATATTATGTAAACATAAGTAAGGGATAATGAGATTATATGCCTAACGGAAGTCATAGTTTAAAATATCAGGTATACTGGTAAAAGTATTGAATTTTTTACATAACATCGGAGGAAGCATCATGGATTTACGCAAAAAGAAGTTTGTTGTCATTTTTCTTTCAGGTTTAGTGTTTGCAGGCGGCGGAATGCTAGGTTACCAGTTTTATCAAGAAGAAAAAAAGGAAGCTGCAATTGAAACCCAGCAAAAGGCAGAAAGAGAGGAGGCCCAAGAGAAGAGTGGATTAGCTGAAACGAAGGTAATCAGTGCGGAGATGAATCCGACACAAGAGAACATATACGCAGCTGAAGAAGCGGTCATACAATTGCCTAATAGTGAAGAAAAGTTAATGCTAAAGGAAAGGGTAGCACTTGTAAACGCAGAATTTGTCAAAAGCATGAAGGCGAAGGAAGAAGCACGTTTGGCAGAATTAGCCGACGATATCCAGCAAGCAAAACTTGCATTAGGCATTGATAAATCACCAACCGAAAAAGATATAGCAGAGATTCTCCATAATATGACGCACCAAAAAGTACGTTCTGAGGAAAAATGGGGATTTGTTCAAATTACGGAGGTTAACCTTTTAGCAGTGAAAGAAGTCCTTCAGAAAAATTCAGATTTCAATAAAAATATAGATTTTCTATCTATTGTCAATGATTGGCTAAGTGCCGATTTTAGTAATATCGTAAGAGACCATAACGTAATATGGGAAAATAAAAATGGAAACGTTGGTAAGGCCTATGGGATCCTAAGTCCAAGTGAAGAGCAGGCACTGATAAGGGAACACTTTGACGAAAGCTAATAGAACTCTCTCGTAAGAGCCTTTTCATCATATATCTCCTTCAGTATAATAGAAACTATTAAACTGGAAGAAAAGCATAAGTCAATATTCATCATTCATTCACTCGCATGTAAGATTTACTCTTAATTAGCTTAGAAATAAGGGAGCAATGGAATGAAAACACTAGAACTAAATGACTTATTACATATTCGTCAGGAGAATGAATTATGGTTTGCAAACAATGAAAGAGCTGTATTTGTTTCAACCAATGCATTCGGAACTATGCAGCGGGATTTAATTGAGAATATTGGGCTTAACCGGATGAAAACCTTTTTCTTTAAGTATGGCTATCAATTGGGAATTGAAGACGCACAAGAGGTGGCAAAGAAAGACTCCTTAAGTTTACTCGAAAAAATAGAACATGGTCCGATCATCCATGCCTTAAAAGGACATGCGAAATCCCATATCACAGAAAAAGAGTTTGAAGTGGAAGGAGACAAAATTAAATCGTTTCGCTTTAAAGGAGTTTGGGCAAATTCATATGAGGCAGAACAACACCTTAAAAATTTTGGGATTAGCCAAGGGCCTGTTTGTTATACGTTAACTGGATATGCCACAGGATATGTTACGGGTGTGGTCGGAGTGGATGTATTCTTCAAAGAATTGCAATGTCAGGGAAAAGGGGACCCTTGTTGTGTTTGGGAAGGTCGTCTTGTTTCAGAATGGAAGGATGAGGCGGAGGAATTCTTTTCATATAGTACAGAACTGCCGATACTGAAAGAACTGGAGCATACAAATGAAAAGCTCATGCTGGAAAGAAATAATCTGGCACATGTATCCAAAACCTATAATGAGCTGACAAATGAACTGATCAAAGGCAATAACCTAGATTCAATTCTCGGAATTTTACATAAACAAAATCATTTGCCGATTGTCGTGGAGGATAGTCGTAAACATGTCTTAGCCTGTAAAGGCATTACTTTAAAAGACGTAGAATCTCTTACAGAGACAGTTTCTGAGATTCCAGAAAAAAAGCAATGTCATTCCAACGTGGGGATATTCTCGTTTGAATATGGAATTAGTTTAAAAACGCCTATCTACCTTTTAGGGAAGATAGTTGGGTATTGTTCTTTTATATATGAACAAGATAGAACCCCTAATTATGAGATTGACTCGATGATCCTAGATCGTTTAGCTTCCATTTGCTCGCTCCTGTTTTTAAAGGAAAAAACAGAAGTTGAATCAATGGAACAAGTGAAAGGTCATTTTCTTGAAGAAATTATTAGCGGCAAATATACCCAACAAGAAATCATGAGGAAGGCGGACTTTATCCAATTAGATCTAAATTACCACTATCATATGGCGGCTTTGACATACAAATTTATGAATACATGTGATGAAAAGGCATTTACGCTTCATAAAAAAATATTTGAAATGGTGGGTGCTTACTTTCGAGAAGAAGATCTAAATGTGCTAATCGGCCAGCAGCCTGAAAGCATCATTCTTTTGATTACCGAGAAACAAGTCCCACAGCAACAAATAGAGAAAACCATTAGGTCATTAGTAGCCTTTTTAAAGAAAGAAATAAGAAATGTTCTTTTCCTAGGAGGAATAAGTGCACAAAACAGCAATATTCTTGAAGCAGTGGTTGCAATGGAAGAAGCACGTTCAGCACTCCGGCTCTCTTCAAGAGAGGAACCGATTACGCTGTTTAGTGATTTGGGCATTCTGGGTATCTTAATCAATAATCAAAACGAACAAGCAATCAAGAAAATGATCCGAGATCAAATCGGGGTACTCTATGAAAATCTTGATAATAATAAACTAGAATTGATTGAAACACTCTATCATTTTCTTGAGCAAGGCGGCAACTTAGATCAAACCGCGGAATCCCTCTCCCTTTCTAAAAGCGGCCTTCGTTATCGGCTCAATAAACTTACCGATCTTCTTAATCGTGATTTACGAGATCCACAAATACAATTTCAGTTGATGATGGCTTTAAAAGCATTGAAAATTGTGGAGCATGAAAGAATCAATAAAATTCTAGCAGAGTAATGGGATTGATTTTATTAATACGAAAATCAAAAAGATAAAACATAAGCATATATTTATTAAAATTTGCCAGACTTCCCTCAGAATTCAATGCGGGGTGTCTGGCATTTTTTTGTGACTGACACAAAGTGGCAGTATTAACTGGTTTTTCGGTCATCTTGTGTTATTGTTACGAATTTTCAGATAAATTATGATAGTACTAGTGATGGAAAGAAAATCACACGTAAAATTGCAGGAATATAAGAATGGAGTTGAAGAAATGTTCACAGGTAAAGAATATTTGGAAAGTCTCAATGACGGCAGGGCAGTTTATTTAAACGGTGAAAAAATAAAAGATGTTACCACACATCCCGCTTATCGGAATGCTGCTCGTTCATATGCAAGAATGTACGACGCTCTCCATGATCCGGCTACACGTGATATCTTAACAACTACAAGCGAATTTGGCGACAGAACACATAAATATTTCAAAACTCCTACCAGTGCACAGGATTTATTAGAGGCTAGAGATGCTATTGCTCATTGGGCAAAGCTAAGCTATGGATTTATGGGCCGTACCCCGGATTATAAAGCTTCCTTCACTGGACACTTAAATGCGTTTGGTCATTTTTATAAAGGTTTCGAAGACAATGCGTTGGCATGGTACAAAAAATCAACAAAAGAGGTACCATTCATTAATCATACGATTATTAATCCTCAGGTAGATCGTTCAAAACCATTACATGAGAATAAAGATGTATTTGTACGTGCGGTTGCAGAGCGTGATGACGGTATTATTGTAAGCGGTGCCAAAATGGTAGGAACGGCTTCAGCCTTAACACATTATAATTTTGTTGCGAACTATGGTCCAAAAGATTTAGGCGGCGGTGATGATAGTCATGCACTGATTTTCTTCGTGCCGATGAATGCTGAAGGACTGAGTATGATTAGCCGCCAATCCTACGAATTACATGCTGCCAAAAACGGAACTCCATTTGATTATCCGTTATCGAGCCGCTTTGATGAAAATGATGCTGTGATAGTGCTCGATAACGTATTCATTCCTTGGGAAAATGTCCTGGCATATCGAAATATTGAAGTTTCAAATAACTTCGCAAAAGTAAGCGGTTTCATACCGCGCTATACATTCCATGGCTGCACACGTCTCGCTGTAAAATTAGATTTTATGACCGGTTTGTTACTGAAAGCAACGGAAGGAGCCGGAACAAAAGATTTCCGTGGGGTTCAGGCAAAGATTGGCGAAGTGGTCGCATTACGTAATATGTTCTGGGGTCTTTCTACTGCAATGGCATCAGATCCTGAAAAAGGGCCAAATGGTTTGGTGATTCCTAACTCTTATTCAAGTTCTGCTTATCGTGCTCTAGCTCCGCTGGCATGGGTGAAAGTGAAAAATATCTTTGAGCAAGTTGTAGCTGGAGGGTTAATTCAATTGCCTTCAAGTTCAAAGGATTTCCTCAATGAAGATCTAAAACCATATTTAGACACGTATTACCGCGGAACAGGCATTAGCGCGGAAGAACGAGTGAAATTATTGAAAATGGTTTGGGATACAATCGGCACGGAGTTTGGCGGGCGTCATGAACTATATGAAGTCAACTACGGCGGAAACCATGAAAATATTAATATGGAAGCATTATTCCATTTTGAGGCAACAGGTGCTGCCGATGTGCAAAAAGCATTCGTAGACTCTGCATTAAGTGATTATGACCTAAAGGGCTGGACAAATAAAACATGGGCAGAGGCAGCAGAAAAAGAAGTGGTTATCAAGTAACTTTATAGGAGGAATCAAAATGGATGATCGTCAATTTCGCCAGGCTATGGGGAAATTTGCTACGGGTGTCACGGTCATTACGACTGAAGTGGAAGGAGAGGTGCACGGCATGACGGCTAATGCCTTCATGTCGGTTTCTCTTGATCCAAAACTAGTAGTGATTTCCATCGGAGAAAGAGCGCAAATGCTCGAAAAAATCAAGAATAGTAAAAAGTTTGCTGTCAATATTTTGGCGGGAGAGCAACAAGAATACTCAATGCTCTTTGCTGGTCAGATAAAAGAAAAAAGAAACATCAACTTCGATCAACTAGAAGGACTCCCTGTATTAACAGGAGCGATTGCTCAGGTAGCCTGCGAAGTGGTAAATGAACATATTGAAGGAGATCATACCTTATTCATCGGAAAGGTCCTCGATATTAATCTTGAAGACGGAGAGCCGCTCATGTTCTTTAATGGCCAATATCGCTCTATATCACCTGAAGTGAGTCTCGCAAATAAGTAGTCTAATTCAACCAATATATCTAATAGGAGGATTACCATGACTTCTTACCAGGAACCAATTTTTGATGTAGCACAGCTTGCTCACGTAGAGCTATTATCTCCAAAGCTTGAGGAATCAGTTGAATTTTTTAAAAGATTTCTAGGAATGGAAGTAACCGCTCGCACTGAGAAATCCGTCTATCTTCGCGCTTATGAGGATTTCTATCACAATACATTAATCATTACAGAATCAATTCAAGCGGGAGTCGGGCATGTTGCTTGGCGCGCCACTTCTCCGCAGGCACTAGAACGTCGTGTAGCGAAAATTGAAAAAACAGGATTAGGCAAAGGCTGGATTGATGGAGATATCGGACATGGAAGGGCTTATCAGTTTACAAATCCAGACGGCCACTTAATGGAAATTCTTTGGGATGTTGAGTATTACCAAGTGGAAGAAGGCCAAAGATCGAAACTATTAAATCGACCGTCCAAACGTCCAGACCGTGGTGTGCCGGTTCGCCGCTTAGATCATATTAATCTTATGACTTCCAATCCAGGAGCTGATACGGATTTTATGCTCGATACACTAGGATTTCGTTTAAGAGAGCAAATCCAGAATAATGGTCAAGTGCTGGGCAGCTGGATTAGCGTTTCCAATCTGGTTCATGAAATTGCCTATATGCAAGAACCTAACGGGGTAAAAGGAAAGCTGCATCATCTTTGCTACTGGTATGGAATACCTCAAAACCTTTATGACGTGGCAGATTTACTAAAAGATCATGGTATTAAAATTGAAGTTCCACCCAATAAGCATGGAGTCAGCCAAGCGTTCTGTATGTATGTAATTGAACCAGGCGGAAACCGGATTGAATTGTTCGGCGATGCAGGGTATATCATCACGGACCCAGCATGGAAGCCGGTAGTTTGGGATATGAAGGACGTTCCTGGCAATGGCGACACTTGGATTGGAACCGAATTCCCACAAACATGGTGGACACAGGGAACACCGCTTACACCTGTTAAATCAGAGGAAGTCGTGAGATAAGTAAATTATGAACAATGGAGGGAGCTAGCTTGGAATTCATTCATGTGACAAGCAACAACCGCGAACAAACTCTTTTACAAACCAAACCTGGTGTAGTGGCTTTAGGATTTTTTGATGGAGTGCACTTAGGGCATAAACAGGTGATAAAAGAGGCAAAAAGGGCTGCGGAAGAACAAGGGCTCCCTTTGATTATCATGAGTTTTTTTCCCCATCCAAAAGAGGTTCTAACAAATGGAAAAAGTATCATCCCTTATCTTATGCCAGTAAATGAAAAACGAAGAATTTTTGAAGAACTGGGTGCCGATTATTTTTACTTAATAGAGTTTACGAAGGAATTTGCAGCGTTACCACCAAGAGAATTTGTCCGAACCTACCTTCTTGATTTTGGAGTAAAAAAGGTGGCGGCAGGATTTGATTTTACATACGGTCACCGGGGAGCAGGCAATATGGATACCATTGAATGCGATTCTAATGGGAAAATTGAGGGAATGAAAGTTGATAAAATAGAGTGGGAAGGGGAAAAAGTCAGCAGCACGCTCATTCGTAATTTGGTCTTAAGTGGTGAAATGGAAAAAATAGCTCCATACCTAGGGAATGATTATCAAATAGAAGGGAGAATTTTTTTTCGAAATAAGCAGCTTGAAATAAAGCTTGATCCTTATTATTTAATGCCAGCTTCAGGCTGCTATGAAGTCATCGTAAGCCTTCACCAGGAGACGGCCACGGATATTGCAGTCGTTTCTGATGGAAGGCTTACTTTACTTCATGGGCAAGGGTGCCCTTTTTATGAAGGAGAAAGAGTTCGACTTTCATGGAAGAGAGTGCTCCCTTATGAGTTTGTTCACGATAAAGTTTTAAGACAAGTTTTAGGCGTCTCTATACTAAGTCAATAAGGAACTTACCTTTTCCAATATCCAAGTCTCTCGGAGATTAAATTACCGGAATGGATTAATTCACTCGCAAAATATTGAATCCGTTGTTTTGATATTCTTGACCCTGGTCCAACTAGATTAATGGCTGCAATAACTTTTCCGGTATGGTCTCTAACAGGTGCCGACACAGAGGTCCGTCCGACTGTATATTCATCGACACTAACCGAATAGCCTTGCTTTAAGATTGTTTTCAACTCATCTCGGAACCGAACTGTGTCTGTAATGGTAAACGGCGTAATCGGATTAAGACCGTTTTGAATGACTAGATCGACCAAGTGGGTTCCGCTATGGGCAAGAAGAAGTTTTCCTGAACTCGTGCAGTGAGCAAAATTATGTAATCCTAAATGTGATGGTACTTTATTCGAGGTTTTACTCTCGATTTTGTCTAAATACACAACATGATTTCCATCTAAGATTGCAAGGTGGGCAGTTTCCCCGCATTTATTAGCAAGGTCGGTTAGAATCGGACGTGATTCTGTGTGCAGATCGATGTTGCCAAGGACAATGGAGCTTAATTCAACAACGGAGAGACCTAACTCAAATTTATTGGTCTCTTTATTTTTTTGTACTAAACCTTCTGATGCGAGTGTTGTAAGAATTCTTTGGACACTGCTTTTTCCTAATCCAAGTTCTTTAGCAAGCTCTCGTACCCCTTTTTGGGGTTGGTCCATTTTAAAAGCACGCAGGATTCGAATCGCATTTTTTACAGAAGAGAGCAGCTTTTCTTGTTCTTGTATCATATTTTCCTCCGAATTATAAAAATTATATAAAAATTCAGAAAGTGTCCCGTATAAAGGGACAATAACGTTGTGAGCGTCTTACCTAGCCTTTAAGATTAAATCATACATCAGGTTTTCGACAAATAAAGAACAATTTGATACCAGATATAATGAAAACGGTATCACTATTCAGTATATTTCGTCAATATAGTTGGTTCATGTTACAAAACTAAAAAAATTAAAAAGAATTATTTAGGAGGAACGGACATGACTATTTTTAAAGAACCGATTTTTGATGTTGCTCAACTTGCACACGTGGAGATTTTTTCTCCCAAACTGGAACAATCCGTTGAATTTTTTACTAGATTTCTAGGAATGGAGGTAACGGCTCGTTCTTGTGGTTCCGTGTACCTTCGTGCTTATGAAGATTTTTACCATAATACATTGAAAATCACGGAATCAACACAAGCAGGAGTTGGTCATGTTGCCTGGCGTGCAACTTCCCCGCAAGCACTTGAGCGCCGTGTAGAGGAAATTGAAAAGACGGGTTTAGGGAAAGGCTGGATTGATGGAGATATAGGTCATGGAAAAGCTTATCAATTTAAGACTCCAGATGGCCATTTAATGGAAATCCTTTGGGACGTAGAATATTACAATGTCTCAGAGGAGCAGCGCTCAAAACTATTAAACCGGCCATCCAAACGGCCAGAACGAGGTGTCCCGGTCCGCCGCTTAGATCATATTAATCTTATGACTTCCAATCCTGGTGCTGATACGAACTTTTTAATTGACCATCTTGGCTTCCGTTTAAGAGAACAAATTCAAGATAACGGGCATGTTCTTGGAAGCTGGATCAGCGTTTCCAATCTTGTTCATGAAATTGCGTATATGCAAGAGCCTAACGGTGTAAAAGGAAAGCTTCATCATCTGTGCTATTGGTACGGCATTCCGCAAAACCTTTATGATGTGGCTGATCTCCTTAAAGATCATGATTATAAAATTGAAGTTCCACCAAATAAACATGGAGTTTCCCAAGCATTCTGTATGTATGTAATTGAACCAGGAGGCAACCGCATCGAATTATTTGGAGATGCAGGCTATATCATCAGTGATCCAGCTTGGAAACCAGTGATTTGGGAAATGAAGGATGTTCCGGGCAACGGCGATACTTGGATTGGAACTGAATTCCCAGTATCCTGGTGGACGCAAGGAACACCACTTACATCTAATGAAGCTGTTGAAAAGGAAGTTGTAAAACCATAATTCATTGATTACTAGAAAGCGGGGTGCATGGTCTTGACGAAAATAAAAGCAGCAATCTTAGGTTCTGGCAATATTGGAACAGACTTGATGTATAAAATTTTGAAAAATGATGGAAACATGGAGTTAGCTTTAGTGTCTGGGATAGACCCAAATTCTGAAGGACTAGCGAGAGCGAAGGAAAAGGGAATTGCCATAAGTCATTATGGAATCCAGGCTATTCTAGAAGACCCAGAGATTAAAATTGTGTTTGATGCAACCAGTGCGAAAGCTCATAAGTTGAATGCTTCTGCCTTACGAGAACTAGGGAAATTGGCCATTGATATGACTCCAGCAGCAGTTGGACCGTTTGTTGTGCCAACCGTTAATTTGCATGATCATCTTGAAGCAATGAACGTTAATCTGATTTCATGTGGAGGACAGGCGACGACACCACTTGTTAACGCCGTTAATCGTGTGGTACCTGTTCATTATGCAGAAGTCATCGCGACAGCAGCCAGTCTATCGATAGGACCGGGAACTAGACAAAATGTTGATGAGTTTGTCCGCACAACGGCAAATGCAGTTCAACAAATTGGCGGAGCGAAGATTGCGAGGGCCATTCCTGTATTTAATCCAGCAGAACCGCCAATTAATATGACGAATTCCGTCTATGCAGTGATAAAAGAGGAATTCGATGAGGCAGCGGTTATTGAATCGGTACAATCGATTGCTGCTGAGATTTCAAGCTACGTACCAGGCTATCGATTAAAAGGTACCCCATTTATTGATTATCGTGAAACACCATGGGGCCGTTTGCCAACAGTGGTTATCATGAATGAAGTAATAGGAGCGGGAGATTTCTTCCCTACCTATGCAGGGAACTTAGATATCATGACCGCCTCAGCGTACAAAGTCGGCGATGTCTATGCAAAACATTATCTTTCTGCTAAGGAGGTAACACGATGAAGATTCCTAGACTGACAGATACTACACTACGAGATGGCGATCATGCCGTTAGCCATAGTTACACGCCTGAACAAGTCCGTGCCATCGTAAAAGATTTAGATGAAGCCGGTGTACCGGTAATTGAAGTGAGCCATGGTTCGGGTCTAAACGGCTCGACGATTCAGCAAGGGTTTTCTACTCATAATGAATATGACTTGATTAAAGCGGCAGTTGAAACAGCGAAACGAGCCAAAATTGCTTCTTTATTTGTTCCGGGAATTGGGACAAGCAAGGAGTTAAGAGAAGCGGCAGAACTTGGCATTTCTGTTATCCGGATTGCGGTTCATTGTACGGAAGCAGATGTTACCGAGC
Organism: Neobacillus niacini; assembly: GCF_046591715.1. Taxonomy (GTDB): domain Bacteria; phylum Bacillota; class Bacilli; order Bacillales; family Cytobacillaceae; genus Neobacillus; species Neobacillus niacini_L. The sequence continues at coordinate 1,251,322 of NZ_JAWVNQ010000001.1, forward strand.
AGTACTTCCGATTAGCGAAAGAATTAGGACTAGAAACGGTTGGTTTCCTCATGATGTCTCATACTCAGCCTGCAAGTGTGCTTCGTGAGCAGGCGAAGTTAATGGAATCCTATGGTGCCGACTGTGTTTATGTTGTAGATTCTGCAGGTGCGCTAGTTCAAAGCGGCGTTCGTGAAAGAGTGTCCGCTTTAAAAGAAGCCTTGTCTATTCAAGTCGGTTTTCACGCTCATAATAACCTTGGATTGGCAATTGGTAACACTATAACAGCTTTAGAAGCGGGTGCAGACCAAATTGATGGAACATTAAGAGGATTAGGAGCGGGAGCTGGGAATGCACCAACAGAAGTTCTCGTTGCGGTCCTCAATAAAATGAATATTGAAACCGAAATCAGTTTAGCAATATTAATGGATTCGGCAGAGGAAAAGATTGCGCCGCTTATGCAATCTCCAATCGTAATTGATCGCGGTAACTTATCAAGTGGCTATGCCGGGGTTTACAACAGCTTTTTATTACATGTAAAACATGCCGCAGAAAAGTTTGGTGTTGGTGTTTCCGAAATCATGGAAGAGCTGGGGAAAAGACAGGCTGTTGCTGGCCAAGAAGACTGGATTATAGATGTTGCGGTTGAACTGGCGGAGAAAAAAGGGTTAACAGTATAGCCCAAAGGATTGGAGGGATCAGGTGTGTCAATCATTCAAGAAGCTGCCTCACGTCTTTTGGCAGCAGAGGAAACAAAGCAGGTTATCGAGCCATTAACGGTTTCTTATCCAGGAATTACTGTTGATGAAGCATACCATACACAGTTAGAGATTATCCGTAGAAAAGTTGCAAATGGAGCGATCATCGTTGGGAAAAAAATCGGCGCCACAAGTAAAGCTATTCAAAACATGTTTGGTGTCAATCAGCCTGATTACGGACATTTATTAGCAGATATGATGGTTGTTGAAGGCGAAGAAATTTCACTAGAACACTATATTCAACCGAAAGTAGAATTTGAGATTGCCTTTGTTTTAAAAAAGGATTTAAAAGGACCAAATGTTTCTATCCTTGATGTCATCGAAGCTACAGATTATATTGTTCCGGCCATTGAAGTAATTGACAGCCGGATTGACGATTGGAAAATCAAGTTTGAAGACACTGTTGCAGACAATGGTTCTTCTGCTTGTGCAATTATTGGAGGGAAACCGACAAAGCTGGATGGCTTAGATCTCACACATATCGGTATGGTCGCTTATCGTAACGGGCAAATGATAGATTCAGGAGCAGGGGCAGCTGTCCTTGGCAATCCACTTCGTTCGGTTGCATGGCTGGCGAATTCGCTAGGGAAGTATGATGTATCGTTAAAAGCAGGGGAAATCATTCTTTCAGGTGCGTTAACGAGTGCGGTTGAAATAAAGGAAAATGACACTTTTACCGCAGAATTCGCTCATATAGGTTCAGTCACGGTGTCTTTTAAAAAATAACGAATGTCTTGGTTGGTGCGGGAGGTGATCCCACACTGATTGATGGGATATCAAAAAGAAACTAGGTGAGAACATGATTAAGACAGATATAATCGATCAAATTGCTTTTGAACTCTTAAAGGCAGAAAAACAAAAAACAGCTGTAAGTAAGTTTGTTGACGCCTATCCTGAATTGGATGAAGCGTTAGCCTATCAAATACAAGAACGCTTAATCGAAATGAAATCAAAAGACGAGAGCACAAAAAGAATCGGCTGGAAACTCGGGTTAACAAGTAAAGCCAAACAAGAAATGATGGGAGTTCATGAGCCTTCTTACGGTGTCTTACTTGAAAGCATGCAGCTGTTTGAAGGGGAAAAAATTTCACTTGCACCTTTCATCCACGCTAAGCTGGAGCCAGAAATTGCATTTATTTTTAACAGAGAATTGAAGGGGCCGCATGTAACCGTCGGAGATGTACTTCATGCAACTCAGTATATTGCACCAGCTGTTGAAATCATTGACAGCCGTTTTCATGGGTTCAGCTTTACCTTAGCTGATGCGGTTGCTGATAATTCATCTTCTTCCCGCTTTTTAATCGGAGAAAGATTCTATTCACCGAAAGACTTTGATTTGAAATTAATGGGAATGGTGTTTAGACAAAATGGAGAAGTTGTTGCGACAGGTGCGGGTGCGGCGGTAATGGGGCATCCTGCGAGAGCAATTGCTTGGTTAGCCAATCGGTTGTATAAAGTCGGTCAGAGTATTCAACCAGGAGAAGTTGTATTAAGCGGCTCCTTATCCGCGGCAATAAAGATTGAACCAGGTGACCATTTCAGTGCTGGCTTTGATGGTCTTGGTTCTGTTGAGGCAGTATTCACAGAATAAATCTTGTGTGAAAGGAGAGGTACTTATGCCATTTATTCAGGTAAATATTCTTAAAGGGCGATCACCTGAAAAGAAGGAACTGTTGATTCGCGAAGTAACAAATGTCGTTTCGGAAGTACTGGAAGCTCCTGTTCAAAGTATCCGCATCATGATTAACGAATTAGAACCGGAACATTGGGGCATCGCTGGAGAATCAGTTAAAAAGAGAAATGAGGTCTCAAAATGACAAACGTTCAGACCGGAGTTAGAGAAGTAGGTCTTTATATAAACGGGGAATACGTGAAAGCAAGCGATGGTGCTACTTTTGAAGTGAAAAATCCTGCGACACAGGAGATCATTGCGAAGGTCAGTGAAGCATCGCAGGAAGATGTGGATCGAGCTTGCCGTGTAGCACGGGATGCTTTTGAAAATGGACCGTGGAGAACGATGACAGTCGCCGAACGTTGTGCGAAGCTTCGTCGGATGGCTGAAATCATTCTAGAGCGAAGAGAGGAAATTGCCCGCTTAGATGCAACCGATGTAGGAAAACCCTATCATTCTACGGTCCACCATGAAGTTCCACGTGCTGCTAACAATATCAAATTCTTTGCTGACTTCATGGAGCAGCAAGGCGGAGAAGTGTATCCAATGGGCGAAGAGTATTTAAACTATACCCGCTACGAACCTGTTGGGGTTGCTGCACTGATTACTCCTTGGAATGTTCCTTTCATGTTGACTACCTGGAAACTGGGTCCTTGTCTTGCAGCAGGAAACACAGCTGTTATTAAACCTGCTGAAATGACCCCGCTTTCTGTTTCACTTCTAGGAGAGATTGCGAAAGAAGCTGGAATTCCAGATGGCGTGGTCAATGTGGTTCATGGCTTAGGAGGAGTGGTTGGAACGGCTTTGACCACCCACCCCGAAGTTGATCTCGTTTCCTTTACAGGCTCAACGGCCACGGGGAAGCGAATCATGAAAAGCGGTGCTGACACGTTAAAGAAGGTTTCTTTTGAATTAGGCGGAAAAGCTGCAAATATTGTGTTCGAAGATGCCAACCTTGATAAAGCGATTCCTGTATCAATTCATGCAGCGTTCATGAATTCTGGTCAAGTCTGTCTTGCAGGGTCAAGAATCTTGGTACAACGCACGATTTTAAATGAGTTTCTTGAAAAATTTAAGAAAGCCGCAACGGAACTAAAGGTTGGCGACCCGCAAAATTTCGAAACTAAAATGGGACCAGTGGTGAGTGCAGAGCATTATAAGAAGGTAACCAGTTATCTTGAGATTGCCAAAGAAGAAAATGCTACGTTAATTTATGGAGGGAAACGCCCGGATTTACCGGAGTATCTCCAAGATGGCTACTATTTAGAGCCAACCGTTTATCTCCAGGAAAATTCAAAGTCTCGTATTTGCCAAGAGGAAATTTTTGGCCCAATCGTGACAATCATCCCATTTGATACCGAAGAAGAAGCCCTTCGCATTGCCAATGATACAGAATATGGATTGAATGGTGTAGTTTGGACAGAAAATCTAAAGCGGGCTCACCGGATTTCCCATTCCGTCCGTGCCGGTACGATCTGGGTAAATTGCTGGTTTGTTCGTGATCTCAGAGCTCCGTTCGGCGGCTTTAAAAAGAGCGGTGTCGGTCGTGAAGGCGGCCATCACAGCATGGAGTTTTTCACAGAAGCGAAAAATATTTGTATCGCGTTAAATTAAATTTAGATCTCTTTATAAATAAAAAAAGATAGTTGGAGTTATGGGGAGGGAGTATGGTTTTATGATGGATGGTTTCAAGTCAAAATTTCCACATCTCTTTAAAGCAACACTTTTTGGATCTGCTTTATCGATGATGGCTGGCTGCTCGGCGAACTTTGCCGGAGAAAAAGTGGTAAAGGCAGATTCGAATTCAGATAAATCTGCCAATAATAAGAAGCATGTGAAGGAAGAGGCACAAGGGGAAAATCCAAATGTCATCTACATTGTTTTGGATGACTCGGGATATTCAGATTTAGGTGCTTACGGTTCTGAAATTAAGACTCCGAACATTGACCGATTAGCTGAAAATGGACTTCGGTACAATAACTTTCATGTGACACCAGTTTGTTCGCCAACCAGGGCTTCGCTGTTAACTGGAAGAAATAGTCATGCTGTCGGAATGGGGCATGTTTCTAACTTTGACTTTGGTCCAAGTTTTCCAAATCGAAGAGGTGAATTAGTCCCTGAAGCGGGAACCGTTGCAGAAGTACTCTCTGAAAATAATTTTACGAACTACGCACTTGGGAAGTGGCATATTCTACCGACTGCAGAAGTTACGCCAGCGGGGCCGTATCATAATTGGCCTTTGGGAAAGGGGTTCCAACGCTATTTTGGGAATCTTGAAGATTCCTCGGACCAATACCGTCCAGAGTTAGTAGAGGATAATACCCATATTGAAACACCTATCAATGAAGACTTTCATTATTCAAAAGCGATAGTCGAAAAGGGCAATCAGTATATTATCGACCATGTATCTACTCAACCAGATAAGCCATTTTTTATGTATCTAGGTTTTGGGGCACAACATATGCCGCACCAGGTGCCACAAGAATACATAGACCAGTACGATGGGGTTTATGATGCAGGCTGGGAAGAAATACGGAAAGAACGCTTTGAAAAACAAAAGGAAATCGGTCTTATTCCTAAGGATGCTGAAATAGCTCCGCCAAATCCAGGTGTCCAACCTTGGGAAGAACTATCTGAGGAACAGAAGGAAGTCTATACGCGTTTCATGGAAACCTATGCTGGGTTTTTAACGCATACGGATGAACAAGTTGGAAAAATGGTGGATGTTCTAGAGAAAACTGGGGAACTAGACGATACGATGATTGTGTTAATATCAGATAACGGTGCCAGCTCAATTGGCGGTTCAAATGGTGCTACCAACCAAGCGATTGCCTACAATGCGATGCAGGAGGATTTCGAGACGGTGCAAGGTAATCTCGATGAAATCGGAGGGGAATCAACGAATGCAGATTATCCTGCAGGATGGGCTCAAGTGAGCAATACTCCATTTAAAATGGTGAAAAGTACAACCTATGCAGGTGGGATCAGGACACCGATGATTGTACATTGGCCTGCAGGGATCGAGGATGAAGAGAAAGGAAAAGTAAGATCTCAGTTTACTCATGTCAGTGATATTACGCCAACGGTTTATGATGTCCTTGGAATCAAGTCTCCTAAAACCATAAAAGGAGTCGACCAAATGCCGGTCACTGGGACAAGCTTTGCTTATACTTTCAAAGACGGCAATGCCAAATCTAAAAAGAAGACACAGTATTTTGAAATTACCGGAAATCGAACAATCTATCATGAGGGCTGGAAAGCCATTGCCTTCCATAAAAAAGGTCAGCCGTTTGAAGATGATGTCTGGGAGCTCTACCATGTGGATGAGGATTTCTCGGAATTGAACAATCTTGCAGACAAAGAACCAAAACGATTAGAAAAGCTAATAAAAATATGGGAGAAGGAAGCAAAGGCAAATAAAGTCCTGCCGCTTACCGAACATTTTCTAAATTCATTAGCCAATCTGCCGGCAGATTCACCGCGAGCAAGAAAAACATTCACGTTATATCCAGAAATGACACACTTAAGTGAATCGGCAGCACCTTTCACAATCAATCGTTCATACGAAATTACGATCCCATTTGAATATAAGCAAGGGGACCAAGGAGTTCTGTTAGCCCTTGGTAATGATAAGAGTGGATATACGTTCTATGTGAAGGACAATCATTTAATCTATGAACATAATTCTGGATTTGCCCGTTATAAAATGGTTTCTAGTAAAGAGCTAAGTGAAGGAAAGATGACACTGCGTTTCCAATTTGATAAAACAGCTGCGAATGAGGGAACCGGCACCCTGTATGTTAATGAAGAAAATGTTGGGCAGATACAAATAAAAATGCTGCCTTTCAAAGTATCCTTTGAAGGCTTAGACATTGGTGAAGACTTGCTGTACCCAGTTAGCCCAGAGTATAAAAACCAAGGGGCATTCCCTTATACAGGAAAAATCCAGAAAGCGGTTTATACATTTGAAGAAGCAGCTGTTGTAACAATTCCATAATTTATAAAGGATAATAAGGTACAAAGGCAGTGTCTTTGTACCTTATCCATTAGGGGTAAGATGAAACGGGGGAGACAAAATGAATCTATTAAAACTACGAGAAGATAATTTTCATATAATTGCAAAACCAAGTGGCCCGCTTTGTAATTTGGATTGCCATTATTGCTTTTATACAGAGAAGGAAGCCCTGTTTCCAGGACAACCTAGCTATAAGATGTCTGATACGACATTAGAAAATTTTGTCCAAAATTACATAAAATCACAAAAAGCCCCGGAAATACCTTTTGTTTGGCAAGGGGGAGAACCGACCTTAATGGGGCTTGATTTTTTTAAAAAAGTTGTTCAGTTCCAGAAAAAGTATGGTGGTAACAAAAAAATAACTAATTCCTTACAAACAAATGGTACGCTGCTAAATGATGAATGGTGTAAATTTCTAGCAGAAAATGACTTTCTTGTTGGTTTGAGCATCGATGGCCCTCCAGAGATTCATGATTATTACAGAGTGAATCGTGGGGGAAAACCGACTTCAGAACAAGTGCTGCGTGGTCTATCACTCTTGCAAACTTACAACGTAAGTTACAATGTTCTCACCTGTGTGACAAAAGAATCTGCACCACGGGCACTCGAAATCTATCGATATTTTAAAGAGTTAGGCGTTCAATATATGCAATTTATCCCTATCGTGGAACGATTGCCTGATACAAAAGCGTTGAAATTAGGGCTCCGGCATGCAACGCCGCCGTCATTAACTCAAGTTGAGGCACAGAAGGCAGTTTCTCCGTGGACGGTTGGCTCTCTGCAATATGGGGATTTTCTAATTGAGGTATTTGATGAATGGGTGACCAATGATGTTGGGAAAGTTCACGTAATGAATTTTGAATGGGCACTTGCTTCTTGGCTGGGTCTTCCTTCACCTATTTGTTTATTTTCAGGAACATGCGGAAATGCAGGAATGATCGAACACACAGGAGACGTATACTCATGTGATCATTTTATGTACCCAGAATATAAACTAGGAAATATCTCCGAAGATTCGTTAAAGAAAATGATGAGTTCACCACAGCAAAAGGACTTTGGAAACGTGAAAAGAGATTCCTTGCCAAAGCAATGTCAAAGCTGTGAAGTACGTTTTGCATGCCATGGAGAATGTCCGAAACACCGTTTCCTTCTCACAGAGGAAGGAGAGCCTGGTTTAAATTATTTATGTGCAGGCTACAAAAAATATTTCTCTCATATCCACCGCTACATGAAAGTCATTGTTCAACTACTCGAACATAATCTGCCAGCTTCTGACATCATGCAGGTAATCAAAGGGCCATTGATCGTGAAAAATTAATATTTGTAAAACCAAAACCCTGCAAGAATCATTCATTGTTGCAGGGTTTCGGCTTTTTATTGAAGATTATATTTGAATAGATTGATCAGCAGATTTTGACAATCTCTGTTTCTTTGACTTTTTAAAATACAATAATTCATATACGCATGGGATGACAATTAACGTCAAGAGTGTTGCGAGTGCCAGCCCGCCAATTACGACTACCGCTAAGCTTTGTGAAACCAAGCTTCCTGTCTGAGATTCTTTGAACAAGAGCGGTATCATTGCACATATGGTTGCGACTGCTGTCATCATGATCGGTCTCATTCTAGTAGCAGCCGCTTCAATAATTGCTTCACGAATACTCATATTCTCCTCGTTTTGTCTAACACGGTCAATTAGAACAATTGCATTTGTTACGACAATTCCAATAAGCATTAGTGCGCCAAGCAGGGCGGTAATATCGACTGAAATCCGGCTGATTAAGATTCCTAAAATCGCTCCGATAGCAGCAAGCGGAAGGGAGGTTAAGATCGCAATCGGTGCTTTAATTGACTTAAATGTGATTACCATTATCAAGAACACAATGCCGATGGAAACCAGCATCGTTAAGAACAGATCGGTGAAATCCTCCATTTGCTGGGCACTTGCTCCACCAATCAAAATTTCAACATCTTTAGGAATCTCGATTCCTTTATTTCCCTTTTGATCACCAAGCACTTCTAGGTTAATCTTTGTTGAAATCTCAGAGAGCTTGGCAGGGTCGACGGTTGCTATGACGCGGAGGTAGGTTTCTCCATCTTTATGGAATTGGCTGGTTGAGGATTCATCCACCTTTAATGTTGCAACTTCCGAAACAGGTACCATTCCACTTTGTGTCATGATCGAAATATTTTTCAAATCGTTTTCTGTTTTGATGTTTAGCAGTGGTTCGAGTACAACGGTCGTTTCCTTTTCATTAACCATGATCGATCCAAATGGCGTCTGATTTAACATGACACCAAGCTGCTGGGCAATCTCCTGTGTATTTCCTTTTGCAGGGTCCACAACTAGAGAGTAGACGGTTTTCTTTTCATCTTGATTGGTTGTTACTTTTTCAACACCGTCAATTTCCGAAACTTTTGCTTTAATATTGTTTGCTGTTGTTTCTAGTTGATTGATATCCTCACCAATCACATCAATGGTAATAGAGGTGCCAGCTCCACCCATCATAAACGAAGCTGTAGCGACTTCTAATACAGCATCCTTATAGTCGTCCTTTTTTGTTTCAATTTCTTTCAGAACCTTATCGGTATCGTCTTTATCCTTTAACATGATACTGATAACGGCTTCGGTTGGAGAGCCAATTTGGCCAAATTGAGCGGAATCAGCTGAAGAACCTACTTGGTTAAAAATATAGTCAACCTCATCCATTTCAGATATTGTATTTTCAAGCTGTATTGCCTTTTCCTTTACCTTTTCAAATGGTGTTTCATTTGGATATTTCAAGGTAGCTGTAATAAAATCTGCTGAAGAATGATCAACCGCACCCTTCGGTATAGCGAAGTACGTACCGATTGAACCGACAAACAGCAGGAAGCTAACCGTAAATACAACCCATTTATGATTCAATGACCATTTGACCATTTTCGGAAAACGTACTGCTGGTTTATGTTCTGGAAGTTTAGTGTTTTTCAACAAACCAGCACTCATTAGAGGTACCAATGTTAATGCAACCAAAAGGGAAGCAAGCAGGGAATAGGTAACTGTTAAGGCAAAGGGTAAAAGGAATTCCTGAAGGCCGCCGTTTAGTAAACTCATTGGCAGGAATACCGCAACCGTTGTTAACGTAGATGCGGTAATTGCTACTCCGACTTGTTTTGTTGCATCAATCACCATTTGAACCGAGAATTTCTCTGTTTGCATTTTGCGGTAAATATTTTCAATGACCACGATACTGTCGTCCACAAGCCGCCCAACGGCAACCGCAACACCGCCTAGTGTTAAAATGTTTAATGTTACGCCGGAACGTGACAGTAGGAACAAAGTAAAACAAAGCGATAGCGGAATGGATACAATCGTAATAAACGTTGTTCGGATATTACGTAAAAAGATCATGATCACAATCGTAGCAAATAAAGCACCCAGAAGAACTTCTTTCATCATCGTTTGAACCGATGTTTCAACCATATCCGCTGAGGCCACATAGATGGTAGACTCTTGGGAAGCGAATTTTTTGTTAATTTCTTTTGTTACTTTTTCAATTTCTTTACTGATGGTTACGGCGTTTGAATGACTGTCCTTTGTAATACTGATACTTAAAGCTTCTTTTCCGTCGAAGCGGTTAAGAAAATTGGATTGTTTTGTTTCCTCTATAGAGGAGATATCCTCAAGCGTAACATTCGCTGCGACTGGCAGTTTTTTTAGTTTTTCGAGACTTGATAAGTCGCCAATCACTTTAATATTACTTGTTTTTCCGTCAATATTCTTTTCGCCAATGGCAAGAGCGGTGTTTTGACCTTGAAGAATTCCCAGTATACTTTGGAGAGAGATTTGATTTTGTGCTAACTTTTGATTGTCAATCTTTACAGAGATAACAGGGTCAACCAGTCCATAGGTTTGAACTTGGGCAACACCGTCAATATCTTTGTACATGGGTTCAATCTTTTCTTTTACTAAATCCAGGTTTTCGGTGGTGAGGCCATCTTTAAAGGTTACAGCGATGTTGGAGATCGGAATCATAGAGGTATTTAGCTGCGAAATGATTGGCTTTGATATGTATGCTGGAAGTGCCACATGGGTTAATGCCTCTTGTACATCTAATTTTGCCTGTTTCATGTCAGAACCAGCTTCAAAGAATAAATCGACCTTTGAAAAGCCGTCTCCTGTTGAGCTGTAAACCGAATTCTTCCCCTTAATTCCGGTAACAGCCCGCTCTATGGGAGTAGTAACATCATTTTCCATTGTTTTGGAATCGGTACCCTGACCCATTGTAATAATGGTGATTTGCGGATTGTCTGCTGATGGCAGGAACTCCATCGGTAACCTAAAATAGCTGATAACTCCAATGATTAATACTAAAATCGTGATCAAAGAGACAGCGGCTTTGTTCTGAAAAGCCCATTTTGTGAAAACTGACATAGGTAATTCACCCCTTCGTTATAGATAAAAAGTCCCAGTATGATAGTAACATAGTTTTTCAGTTTCTGCCTTTATTTACCATAAATTTTCAAATAATTTACAGAACTTTCATAACATTCGAGGATAACTTTGAATAACACCTCCATTTTTGCAAAAAAAAAGAGAAATAGTTGTTTTTGGTTAAATTTTATCTCTCGCTCCTGCTACCTAAATATCCCATATTTTTCTTGCTTTGAGGAGACTGAATTTTCTCTACGACTTTAGTCTTACGGATAGAACACTCAGTTTATCGAACTTTATTGATGCTGTTAACAAGCTAATCAGCACGAACCCTGCAGTTATCGAGAAGTTTTTTGGAATCTATAACTATGCCAATGAACACAGTGATTTTGAGAGAGAGTTATTTAAGGTTATGGGTCCTGTATCATAGCGATTGGGAACAAAAAACAAAGAACAACCCATAAATTTATGGATTGTTCTTTGTTTTTTCATTCACTGCCGTTATGTTTAAAAATGAAATGAAGTAATCATTCGATCCCACAACGGTTTAATCTTTCCTGGGTTTGCTGCCTCTGTGAAGATCCAGGGAGTTTCTTTAGATAATATTTCACATATAAGGTTAACGGCTTGTTTGTGCTTTTGCGGTGTAATATTCTCATAGATTTGTTTTGTTTGTTTGACTGTCACATCGGGAAGAGAAGCTTCAATGGTTTTCAAACCCAATTGTGCCCGGTTTGGATTGTATTTATGCAGTAACACTCTTGAAAGATGGTTCATGACTTGGTGGAGCAAATTAACAGACCATATATCATTACCTCTTGCAGATGATATTTTATATTGGAACAAAAACCACGCAATATCGTCCACGGCGTCTTGAAACTCAGTTTTTGATAGTTTTAGGTTCTGATTTTGTTTGAATTTATCTAATCTATTATTTGGGTCATAAAGGACTTTTATAAAATCCTTTTCAATATATGTATGTTCTGTAACGGTAAACAAGTCAACATGCACAAAATTTTCATAGACTGCTAGGATTTGGGGTGCCACAATAAATATATCGTCATGAAATAGCAGTTTGTTATAGGACTCTAAATGTTGGACCCTGCTTTGATTGAATTCTTCTACATCTTCTTCATTTACGAGGCAATACATATCTATATCTGAATACTCATCCTGTTCACCACGTCCGATCGAACCTTTTAAAAAAATCGACTGGACCCTTTTATCCTGTTGCAGGCTATTTGAAATTGCTGCTATGGCATCCTCTAAAATCATAATCGTTCACCCTCAATAGAAATGTTTATTACGACATTTTATTATACAGACTTACATGTTGCAACAATTTTTCAAAAAATTTCAAATAAATACAACAAAACTAAACGCGATCAGCCTTGGGCTAACCGCGTTGTCATTAAATATTTTCCTGCTTTAAGCTCTCGATGATATTTTCATTTTTTATTTTTGATATGGAATAGAGCATGGCGGATCCGACGATCAGGAAAATTACGATGATGACGAAAACTATGCTCAGCCAGGGCAGCTGGAATCCATATTCAAAGGTGAAGCCAGTGGAGCGATGAATGCCAAACATGACAAGGAGACTGATGGGCAGTCCGTAGGTAAGGGCCTTCACTCCGTAAAAAATACTTTCATATTGAATCATTTTGTTAAATCCTTTAGGTGTCATGCCGACCGATCGCAGCATCGCAAACTCCCGTTTTCTTAGCGAAATACTGGTGGAAATGGTATTAAAGATATTGGCAATCGAAATAAGAGAAATCAGTGTGATGAACCCATACGAAAAGACAGACATGATCAAAATCATCTGTTCCTCTTGCTGGCGCTGCTGGTAGACATTAAAAACATGAATGTTTGTATCTTTACGGTCTTCAATGGCGGTTTGGGTTGCCATTGGGTCTGAACTATTGAGATATACATATGGAGTCACCTCAATGTCCGTTTTAGCTAACAACGAATCCATGGTCTTTTGTGAGACGATAAGGTTAACACCCCCGAGAAAAGCGGTCGTTACGCCCATCGGTACATGGTGTGTAAGGGCAGCAATTTCCACGCTGCCTGCTACTTTTCGATCTGGCTGCTCATTCTCCATATCTCCTGCAGGCATTGTCAATAAATCGATTTTCTCCCCAACCTCAGTCTGAACCGATGTTGTTTCGACTATTTTTTTCGTGCTGGCATCTTCATAGGATATTTGCTCAATTACAATAGCTTTTGGTGAGTCTGGGTTTGAGAATTCTTTTGCATCCACCCCGACTTCTTTGGCATACTCTTCAAAACTTTTTTGATCCAAACCGCTCAGAACTACGTAATATGGATACATACCATCCTCGGGGACGGCTTCTGTTTTTAGCTGCTCTGAAACGTCTTCCCACGGAATGAGCGTCTCTAAGTTTACTTCCGTAATCATGGTCGATTTGGTCACATGTTCAAGCTTTGTGTAGTCTGTTAAGTCTACCTTTTCGTCTTCAGAGCTGAAAATTTGAATATCAAACGACCAATCATCTTGTGACATTTCTAGTGACTTTTTCAGACTACCTGTAAAAAAGGTCACCGACAAGAACAAGACAATGCTTATAACCAGGGAAAACACAGTGGCCAAGTACTTTTTCTTATTCCTTTTGACATTCTTCAGCCCAATTTCGGCTTCAAGTCCAAATATTTTCCGGACAAGCTTTGACGTTTTTACGGTTTTCCCTGTCAATTTAATATCATGGGTTTGCCGGATCGCATCAATCGCGGAAACCTTAGATGCTCTTTGCGCCGGGACAAAGGTAGAGATGAAGATCGTCAAAATGGATATCCCGCAGGCAATGAGAATCGATGATGGAGTGACCACCAACTCTAGTTTTTCGGAAATCCCCAGAGCGTTTTCTAAAATAGTGTTGATAAAAGTAAAGGTGATGCCAATTCCAGCTAAGCCGGCAAGAAGTCCAATTGGAATACTGATAGCTCCAATGACAGATCCTTCAAAAAAGACAGAGTTTCGCTTTTGCTTTTTGGTGGCGCCAACGCTTGAAAGCATTCCTAAATGTCTGGTCCGCTCCGATACACTAATCGAGAAGGCATTATAAATCAAAGCCACGGAGCCGATGATGATCACGCTCATAATGATGGCCACTAAGGAATATAGAGTCTTGTGTAAAGAATCATTATTCGTAACTCCATAGTAACGAAGCAATTCACCATTATATTGAACATTATCAATTCCCTGTTCGGCAGCAAGGCTTTTTGAGTGTTTATAGAGAGAGCGGTTTATATCTGTTAGTACTACAAGTGCGTCCACTTTATCTGTTTTACTTAATATTGTTTCGTCCGTATAGCCAATCACAGTATAACCAGGTGACCATGTTGGTTCCCAGGAAGGGCGTTCGATGGTCCCAACAATGGTCACGGTTTTCGTTTCGTTAATTTTTAACTCCTCAATTATGGAATCCTCGTCTCGTTGGAGATTGTCATTCTGAGTCAACTCTTTTTCGGTGACAGTACTAACACGCTGACCGAGGTTAACGGTAAGTTGATCCCCAATTTTGTAATCGACCTTTGCATTCTTGATAATTGCTTCAGAGATGGCAACTTCGTTTTCATTGCGAGGAAGTCGACCATCAATCACATCAATGGGGAACTGTTTCATGCCAATGGTATTATAATGTTTAAAAAATAAATAAGGTTTGCTTTTATTTTCAGATTCTTCTAAAGCGGCATAGCCTTCTCTTGTGAGAATCAGGCTTTTCGTCTTACTGTCCTGTTTGATAGCCTTGATTTGGTCTGTAGTGACATCTTTGTACCGAACATGCCATTCTCCGTGGGAGGAGATATTCTGTCGTGTCAAAAGGTCTAAAAAGGAGTAACCCAGGGTGGTCACAGCTGTTATCATTGCCACCGAAATGATGACACCGATCATCGTTACAAGAGAGCGGCGTTTGTTCTCTTTTAAATGCCTGATGGTGACTTTTTGGATAATGTTCATGGACGAAGCACCTCATCCCTGGCAGCCTTCCCGTCTTCGATGGCGATGATCCGGTCAGCTTGAAGGGCGATACGTTCATCATGGGTAATCACAATCAGTGTCTGATTATATGTTTTGTTAAACATTTTAAGCAGTTCCATAATCTCCTTACTATTTTTACTATCTAGGTTTCCTGTCGGCTCATCGGCGAGCATAAGCGCGGGATTGCTGATTAATGCACGTCCAATTGAGACGCGCTGCTGCTGGCCGCCGGAAAGCTGGTTGGGCAGGTGGGAAAGCCGCTTGTCGAGACCTAAAATATTTGTCACTTTGTTAAAATGGCTGGGATCGACCTTTTGTTCATCTAAAAGCATGGGCAGTGTGATATTTTCTTCCACTGTTAGGATAGGGATTAAATTATAAAATTGATAAATCAAGCCGATTTGCCTGCGTCTAAAAATCGCAAGCTGTGTTTCATTTAAGTTATATATATCGGTTTGATCAATGAGTACCTTGCCACTTGTGGGCCGGTCGACACCGCCCAGTAAATGAAGCAATGTAGACTTTCCCGAACCGGATGGGCCGATAATACAGACGAATTCGCCTTTTTTTACCGAAAAGGATACATTATCCAGTGCCGTAACGGCTGTTTCACCTTTGCCGTACACCTTTGATAGATCTTTAACTTCTAATATATTCATACAGAAAACCTCCATCATTTCATTATCTTGAGGTTAGTATATCGAGCCAGTATGACTTTAACGTGACTCTTAAGTGACAATTTATTCACTTAGGAAGAGGAGCAGGCACTTAAAAAAAGCAGGTAATCTAAATTACCTGCTTGTAGAACTTTATTTGGAAACTAGTGCCGGCACCGGGTTGACTTTTCACTTCAATATCCCCATGCTGACTGGTGATGATGCTATACGCCATCGCGAGCCCAATACCCACGCTTTCGTCACCTGCATTTTTCCCTTTATAAAACCGCCTGAAAATATAAGGAAGATCCTCTTTTGAGATTCCTTTTCCGTTATCCGAGATGGTGATTTCTGTGAATAAGGGATTTTCGGAAAAGTGGATGGAGATTTCGCCGCCTTCTTCGGTGTGCTCTACTGCGTTTTTGATGATATTGATGAGTGCTTCTGTGGTCCATTTAAAGTCACCGATAAAGGAAGCCTGTTGATCTCCTTCAATTTTTACTGTTTGCATTTTAATATCCATCGGAACTAATAGCGGACCTGTGGCTGCTTGAATGAGGGGAGCGGCCAGTACTTGTTCTTTTTTAAAGGAAATCGTACCGGCATCGATTTTCGAAAGCTTTAATAAAGAAGAAACCAGCCATTCCATCCGTTCGAGCTGTATTTGAAGATTACGCGTGAATTCTACTCGCTTATGATCCTCTAATCGTTTGTCACGTAACAAATCGGCCATGACGATCATCGAGGTAAGAGGGGTTTTTAATTGGTGAGAGATATCAGAAATCGCATTTGTCAGTTTTACTTTATCTTCATGTAAAACAGTTCCCTGCTCAGAAAGCATTCTTGTCACTTTATAAATATCACTTTTTAACAGGCTCAATTCTCCTTCTGAATTATCGCGCACGTCCAATTGATAGTCACCGCTCGTAATTTGCTTTAAATAGACTGAGAGTTTTTGGATTTCACGGTACCGCCATTTCGTGAAAACCAGCGTGGTACTAATGAGTAAAGTGGATATTCCCAGTACCAAACCAGCAGCCGGCAACGATAAGCATAGGGCAGCCGCAGCAGATCCGATGACACTGATCGAAAGAAGGACAGTGATAAGGATTTGAATTTCTGTATTACGAAGCAAGTCAATCACCAACCTTATAGCCCATACCCCGGACAGTTTTCAATATTGTAGGTTTCCCGGGATCATCCTCAAGTTTTTCCCTCAATCGTTTAATATAGACTGTCAAAGTATTATCATTTACAAAATCACCAGCGACATCCCATATTCGGTCAAGCAGCTGTGCCCTTGTGAGTACTTGTCCAATGTGAGTGGCAAATAAAAGGAAGAGCCGATATTCTAAGGCAGTTAACAGTATTTCTTGGCCATTTTTATAGACCTTTCCTTCTAATGTATTAATCTGAATATTTTCAAGATCAATGGTGTTTTTTTGATGAGAATGGCGATGATAGCGGCGGTGGACTGTTTTAATCCTTGAGATCAACTCACGGATCCGAAAAGGCTTTGTAATATAATCATCCGCTCCCATATCAAGCCCCATCACGACATTCACTTCATCATCAAACGCGGTTAAGAAAATGACTGGGATATCACGAAGTTCTTTCGCAAGCTTACACAAGTCATAACCGCTGCCATCAGGTAAGGACAAATCTAGTAAGCATAAATCGATTTCTTCAATCCGATGCTTGATTACCTCTGTGGCCGAGGCTGCAGTATGGCAAAGCAGGATTTCATAGTTTTCTTGCTTCAAGGAATACTCCAACCCAGAAGCGATCGTCCGATCATCTTCAACCACTAAAATTTTCATTTACGTTCATCCTCACAAACCCTTTTTCTTTTATCTTATTGAAATAGAAAGCAATCGTCAAAAGATTTGAGTGCCTTAGGGACAAAGGGAGATGACCGTGGTGACCGTGGGGACGGTTCTAGTGTTCTTTTTTATAAACGCAAAACTTGTAAAATAATGTAAAAATTTATAAACTTTTATGAAACCTTTCACCCTAATAACCGTATAGTAGTTTAAATGGGAGTCTATGGAAATGTTTTTTAGAATTTATCCGCATCAAATGCTTTATAATGAAGTCTTAACCTGATAAGGAAGTGTCGATATTGAAGAAAGTATCTATTGTAGTTTCCACCACTATTTTTATGTTGTTTTTTGCCGGATGTTCCAATTCCCCTAAGACCACAACTAGTTCTCAGGACACAAATAATGAGGAGGTTTCTTCTGCTGATAACCTTGTAACGGAAGAATCCCCAGTTAATCAACCGGATGTTATTTCACCTGAAAATAGCGGAAACGAGGAAGGAAAAGAAATTCTATCTTCATACTCTAGTGAACAGATTGAATACGCTCGAATTTGGCTGCAGCTTGGACCCAATCAAGAAATTGATGAACTAAATGTTCTGCATATTCCAGCTGGTACACCTCTCAATCCCAACGATGACACCAGTGCGCTCTATCCTAAAGATGTTATCCAGTTAGCGGGTTCCCGGTTAGTAGATGGATCTGTAACGTATAGCGGTAATGGAGATGGAAGTATTCATGTATATAACGTTCCATTGCGCTGGGATGGCCAATATCCTGCTGGGGAAGAATTCTACAAAGATATAATTGAAAATACCGAATTAGTGTCTGTTCAACAAGGTGATAATAATAGAATCATTGAATTAATTAAATTAATCCATGTTCAGCCATAGATAACGATAATTTGAAATAAATGGGTGTGAAAGATATGGAAAATGATTATAAGGTGGTTCCTGAAGAATTAGCAGGGAAAATCGTGGAAGAAGTGGCAATTGCAAGTCATGCTGTTGTAATTAAATTTACAGACGGTACCTTCCTAGATATATACGCTCAAGGTCCAATAAAAACATCTACCAACAAGCTGGAAAAGTAGTAGTAGTAAACGCTCTTTTTTGTGATTATGGCCATATATTCATAACATTGTTCGAAAACCCTTAGTATGGAATATAATGTAAATGATGTAGTCTGCTAAGGAGTGATGAATTTGAATAATGTTTGGAATAAATTTATATATAAAGTTGGTTCGCCGCTGTATGATTATTTTTTTAACTCGGGTATGTTTTTAGCTGCGAGAAAACGCGTTTTTCAGGATATTGCATTTAATAAGAAACAAAAAATTCTATTCGTAGGTGTAGGAACGGGTGCTGATTTAGAGTTGATTGATTATTCCGGCCTAGATATTACGGCGGTTGATTATTCATCGGATATGCTAAGGAAAGCAAGGGCTAAGTTTCGAAATTCTACTATCACATTTTTAGAAATGGACGCTCAAAAGCTGGCGTTTAAAGATGAGTCGTTCGACTATGTAGTAGCAAGCCTGATTCTATCGGTTGTGCCTGACGAAAATGCATGTTTTAAAGAAATGGTGCGAGTCCTGCACAGGAATGGGAAAATAATCATTTTTGATAAATTTATCCCTGACAATAGGAAACTATCATTTCTGAAAAAGATGTTAAGACCCATTATTTCGGTGTTTGGAACGGATATTGGCAGAAGTTTTGAAAAAATGATTTATCACACTTCTGAAAAGATAAGGGTTGAGGAAGATATCCCGATTATGCTTAATGGGATGTACAGGAAAATCATGATTGGAAAAGCCTAATAATGTTAGTCGAAATAATTACTTAACGGTCTTAAGATTGAATTTCATTTAGGAACTTTTTTAAGCTGAAGTTTAATAGGAAGGGGAGATTTGATGGCATGGTTAATCCTGCTTGCCGTTGTAATTTGGTTTATTTTCTTTATATACAAAAAACTCTCATTTAAATATAGTCTATCTCCCGATTCCGTCGAGATAAAACCAATTAAAGGGTTGAAAAAGCTTAGTGATCACCTCGAGCAATCTTTAAGTGAAGCTTATATGAAAAACGTAGAAGAGAGGGTTAAGAGAGAAGTCAAGTTAGAAGAAAATGAGTATAACTGGCGGCTGCTAGATTTAAAACGCTACTTTATCTTGACTGCTCTGTTAAAAGAGACACCAATGTTTAGCGAAAAAGTCGATGAACTTTGGCATCAGATGCTCATGTTTACTCGTGAGTATGATGATTTTTCAAAAAAATATCTAGGGCGAATTCTTCATCACTCTCCAAATGTAAAAGAGTACCCTGATCCTGATTTACGTGGTTTTTTTGATTGGGTATATGGTGAGCTTTTTTTCATAAAAAAAGAGAATATCCATCTTTATAAGGGATTTTTCAGGCACCCTGTACATCCAATGGTCATTGATGAATTTAGAACTTTATCTGAAAACGAATTGATCGAAAAATATTTTAATCATGATACTAAATATATGGCTGCTGTATTTTCACTTATCTCCTCCATGAAAGAAACAGCCAATAGTGTAAAGGATTATGAAAAAGCCGTCATACAAGAGAAAATGAAAAAAAGTAAAACTCAAAAAAATTACAATGCAATTCTCGTTCCTTTCTTATCTGTTTCATATTTTCATTATCATGATTTTTCAAGTTACCTAAATACCAGCAGCAATTCTTCATCAAGTTGTACAAGCTGCGGGTCGGCTGACTCCTGTAATAGCTCCTCCTCGTCTTGTAGTAGTTCCTGTTCTAGCTGTGGCGGTGGTGGAGATTAAATTTTGGGGACAATTATAAAAAAAAGACGAAACACTGAACTCATTTTATTAAATAAAAGAGTCAGTGTTTTTTTTATTTGAACAAGTGTCCAGGGTGTCCAGAGGGACGGTTCTCATGCCCCTATTTTTGAAAATATGACCAGAAGAACCGTCCCAGCGTCCTCTCCCGCGTCCTCTTGCATACTTTTGAGAAAATAAGGAAATTTAATATATAGATGATGCTTTAGGAGGAAGTTGTGTGATTCGAATGAGAAGGAGTCCTATAAAGATAAGGAAAAAGGAGCAAAATGTACCACAATCATTAGCACTGGACATCCCATTATCGAAAAATCTTGAAGAAAATATACACTTTTTCTCCTCTCTATACAAGGGAAGTTCAGATGTGATTTTTCGTTCTTTCGTTGTTGGTCAGAAAGACACCAGCATTATTTATATAGAAGGTTTGAGTGATTCACAAAAGCTAGACGAACAAGTGCTGGAAACATTAATAGACCAAAATGAGTTTGATGAAAATGACTTCCTTACTTCTGTAAAAAACCGTTTACCAATTTCTAATATAAATAAGATTTCTACGTACTCTGCCTGTATTGATGCAATAGCTGAGGGGAAACCCATTTTACTATTTGATGGATTTGATAATGCTTTCTCCCTGGGTTTAGTTAAGTTTGAAAAGCGCAGCATAGAAGAGCCTCAGGCTGAGACTTCGATTCGGGGGTCGAGAGAGGGTTTCACTGAATCCCTAGGTGTTAATATATCTTTATTGCGTCGAATTATAAAGGATCCGGCATTGAAAATGAAGACCGTCCATGTGGGAAAATATACGAAAACCAAGGTTTTGATTTCTTATATTGAGGGATTAGTAGACAAATCATTAATTGAGGAAATCGAAAACCGGCTTAATCAAATCGAGATTGACGGGGTTTTAGAAAGTGGTTATATTGAACAATTTATTGAAGACAATCCATATTCTCCCTTTCCGCAATTATTATATACGGAACGCCCTGACGTTGTTTCCGCTAACTTGCTAGAGGGCAGGGCGATTCTGATGATTGAGGGGACTCCCTTTTCCTTAATAGCTCCAGTGAGTTTTTTTAGTTTGTTTCAATCACAAGAGGACTATTATGAACGTTTTTGGATAGGGACCTCTATACGGGCCCTCCGGTTTGTCTTCTTAGTTGTATCCTTATTCCTACCTTCTATCTATGTAGCGATCACCACGTTTCATCAGGAAATGGTTCCAACTGATCTGTTAGTAAGTATTGCTTCCTCTAGAGAAGGGATCCCATTCCCTGGTATTATTGAAGCGCTGCTGATGGAAATTGCCTTTGAAGCATTAAGGGAAGCTGGAATCCGTCTCCCTAAGCAGGTAGGGTCCGCTGTTAGTATTGTAGGAGCACTTGTTATTGGTCAGGCTGCTGTTCAAGCAGGGATTGTGGCGGCACCGATGATTATTGTAGTGAGTATTACAGGAATTGCTTCTTTTATGGTGCCTCGTTATTCAATTGGTCTTGCTATCCGATTGTTGCGATTTCCAATTATTATCTTAGGAGGCGCATTAGGATTAATTGGTGTCATGCTTGCGTTAATTATCCTTATTATTCACTTATCATCACTTAAATCATTTGGGCTCCCGTATTTGAGTCCAATCGCTACTGCACAGAAATATTCGTTTAAGGATACGCTCGTTCGATCTCCATTATGGAAGATGAACAATCGTCCTCGGTTGACAGGAGGAACAAATGAGATAAGACAAGGAATAAATTTAAAGCCTGGGCCAAATAAAGGCGGTGAATAACGAACTGGGTGGTGAACGTGAAATGCTGGAAAAAGGGAAGATATCTCCATTACAATTAGAATTTATGATGGTCCCAACGATTATTGCTACCGGTGTCCTTTCTATTCCCTCGATTGCTGGTAAATTTGCTCGGCATGATATGTGGATGACCCCGATAGTAGGTTCAATCATTGGGTTTATCACGGTTTTCATTGTTTGGAAGCTCCATCAATTGTTTCCGAACATGACCCCTATTGAATATAGTGAAAAAATCCTTGGAAAAGCTGTTGGCAAAATCCTTGGTCTTTTTCTTGTCTTATTTTATTTTCATGGCACTGGGTTAGTTGTTAAACAGTATGCTAATTTCATTTCCGGTAATGTAATGTTTCATACTCCCTCTGTTGTATTTACCATCGGAATCATATTTGTTAGTGCATTAGCGGTCCGAGGCGGGTTAGAAGTGATTGCTAGATCTGCGATAATTTGTACCACCATATACATAAGTACAGCGCTTACTCTCCTTCTATTACTTAGAGACGTTGAAATCGGTTTTATGCTTCCTATACTAGAAAATGGGGTGCTTCCTGTTATGAAAGGGGGATTGGTTTACAACGCATGGTTTAGTGAATTTTTTCTGCTATCATTCCTTTTTCCCTTTATTAAAGATCCAAAAAGAAGCCTAAAGACTGGAATGAAAGCATCATTTTATGTGATGCTTATTCTCACGTATGTTAACTTTTTTGTCCTTACCATTTTGGGAATCTCGTCCGTCAATCAATTTTACCCTGTATACTCCATTATCCGGGGGATTTCAGTAATGGGATTTTTTCAAAACTTTGAAGTTCTCATTACTGCTTCCTGGGTTCTTGGGAATTTTGTAAAAGTTTCTGTTTTTCTATATGTGGCAAGTTTGGGGCTGGCACAGGTATTTAAGCTTTCCAACTATCGGATTATCGTGTTTCCATTAAGTCTTCTTTTGGTCTTAATCAGCTATTGGGATATCCCTAATATTACAGTGCTCGTAGACTACTTAACAAGAATTCAGCCTTTCTACTTCATCCTTGTGCAGACGGTTTTACCGCTATTATTACTAATCATTGCACTAGCACGCCGGTTAAGAGGTGGGAGCACTTGAGAAAGTACCTTCTTATTATGGTGTGTCTTTGTTTGTTCGCGCTTTCCGGCTGCTCAGATCGGGTAGAAATGCAGGATTTATCCATTATTACAGCAGCGGCAATTGACAGATTAGAAGATGGAAAAACAAGAATCTCCGTCCAGATTTTTATTCCTCGCGCCATTACAAGTGGTGAATCGGGGGAGGATCCAAGCTTAGGTTCTACTTTTGTCCGCGAAGGAATAGGAGATAATCTTGCCAATGCTATATCAATGCTGCAAGTCAATATACCGAGAAGACTATTTTGGGGCCAATGCAAAATCTATATTTTTGGAAACGAAGTGGCTAAAAGCGGGATTCGAGATGCAGTTGATTATTTGGCACGTCATCCAAGTCCGCGGGGGAATTCCTATTTATATGTAAGTGAGGGTGAAGCAAAAGAAATTTTGACGTTAGTTCCACCTTTAGAAAGGTATTCAGGTGAAGCATTGAGAAAATTATCTGATAGTGAACAGGGAACCATCACTACATTAAGAGATGTTGATATGGGCTTGATGGGGGAAGGTGAAAGTGTACCTATACCATTAATAAAAGTACTAAAATCAAAGGAAAAAGCAAGAAAGCTACATGAGACGATCCCTGTTATTGACGGGACAGCAATCTTTAAAAAAGACCAAATGGTTGGAACATTAAACCTTAAAGAATCTCGCGGCTTTTTATGGTTAAAGGATGAGGTGAAAAAAAGCACTATATCCATTAAGCCATATGGTGAGGATGGAGAAATTACCATGACTCCGACGTTAGGTGAAATGAAATTCAGCCCCCAAATCAAAGATGGCCGATGGATCATGAATTTAAATATTGCCCTTGAAGGCGATATTGTACAAAACGAAACGCATTTAAATCTAATGAATGTAGATGTCATAGAACGAATGAATAAAGAATACGAAAAAGCCCTAAAGGAAAGAGTTATGAAAACCGTAGAAAAGCTCCAGCAGGAATTAAAAGTTGATGTCATCGATTTCGGCAGGAGATTTCATCAAAAATATCCAAAGGAATGGAAGAAGATTAAAGAACAGTGGGTTGAGAAGTTCCCAGAGGTAGAGGTGAAAATAAAGGTTAAAGCGAAGATAAGAAGGCCGGGTTATGTTGGACCGCCAGCTGCACTTCCTAGAGATGAGGTGAAGGATTAATGCGATGGGATTGGACAACCGTATTTTGGGTGCAAGTCCTAATTTGGTGCATTTACCTTTTAGAGCGGAAACAGTTGAAAAAGGCCTCAAAGGCTGACAAATTTATATTTACATCCATCCTATTATTGTCAGCCATTGCATCCTTTATGAACCTAGAATACTTACAAGGCCCCATCACATTTCTCAAATACATCTTTGGACCTTTGGGGAGATTTATGGAATAAATGTCCATAGGGACGGTTCTCATGTCCTGGTTTTTGTAATGTGACCACTAGAACCGTCCCCATGGTCCCCCCTGGAACACATGGGAGGGGATTGATTATGCAGGTAATCAAAGGAGATTCGCAGGTAAGATGGTGTTCTATGCAGGAAAGCATACAAAATCCGCAGGTAACGAACATAGATTGGCAGGTAATTAATTTTTCACTCGAAAACCTCCGAAATTTGGATATGCAAATTAGGATTCCTTTTAATTTTTAACCTAAATAATCAATAAATAGGAAATATAATGACCAAAGCCAGGCCGCAGCCTGGCTATTTTCAGCTTCGGGTGTGGGAAGGGATTGAATAGGCAGGTAAACAAAAGGGATTCGCAGGTAAGATGGTGTTCTATGCAGGAAAGCGCACAAAATCCGCAGGTAAAGAACATAGATTGGCAGGTAAGGAATTTTTCACTCGAAAACCTTCCAAAATTAGGTAATGCAAATTAAGATTCCTTCCAATTTTCAACCTAAATAATCAATAAATATGAAATATAATGACCAAAGCCAGGCCGCAGCCTGGCTATTTTCAGCTTCGGGTGTGGGAAGGGATTGAATAGGCAGGTAAACAAAGGGGATTCGCAGGTAAGATGGCTTCTATGCAGGTAAGTCAACAAAATCCGCAGGTGAAGAGCATAGATTGGCAGGTAAGAGTAATTAATTAAAATATATCTGGATTCTCCTTTAAGAATCGTGTCCTGACAGGATTTAAACCTTTTCCTGTTGAATTCTAATTATGATAATGGGAGGTTATTTTAGAAGAATGTAATAAATTCAATACAGGAAATATAGGAGGAAATACGTTGAATATAAAGGTAGGGACAGTAAAGGAAATTCGCCGGTTTCCAGGTAAATCAATATTAGGAGAATCTTTATCATCAAGTTCCATTGATGATCGAGGTCTCATAGGTGACCGCCTGTGGGCGATAAGAAACACTAATGGAAAGTTTGGCAGTGGCAAGACCACCCGACGATTTCAGCAAATGGACGGATTATTTCATTTGAAAGCAAGGTATGAGGGTCTAATTCCAATTATAACTATGCCTGATGGGAAGGAATATCGGGGTGACGGTGATACTATAAATGAGGTATTGACACAGCAACTTGGGTTAGAGGTAACCCTAGCAAAAGAAGAGTCTATCTCTCATTTTGACGAAGGTCCAGTCAGTATCATTACAACCTCTGCGTTACGGGTGTTGAGCCACGAAATAGGGGAGCCGGTAGACCTACGTCGTTTTCGGGCCAATCTTTTAATTGATACAGAAACAACGGGATACCTGGAAAATGATTGGGTGAACCGACTAATCAAGGTCGGACCAACTGTTGCTCTAAGGGTTGTGGCTCCACTCGAAAGGTGTGTAATGGTGAACAATGAACAAGAAGAGTTAAAACAGGATGCTAGGATTCTTCGAAACTTGGTTAATCAACATAATTCAATTTTTGGTGTTTGGGCCAAAGTTGAACGAAAGGGTGAGATGAATCTAGGGGATGAGGTCACCCTATTAGATTAAAGGTTTTCTTGACTTAGATAAGCTAATCGATGAGTTTGCAAATAGAAAAACAATGAAGAAAATTTTATGGACAAATAAACAAACACTGATCTCATTTAAATAATATAAAAGAGTCAGTGTTTTTAGTTTTTCCTTAATTAATATTATGTTTAATAAAATTACCGCCCTTAACTTCTGCTACGTCATAAACAGTAACAAAGGCTTTTTCATCAACTTCATGAATAATTTCCTTCAATTTGGTTTCTTCTAAACGATTGATCACACAAGTAATTTCTTTGAATTTCTCATGAGAAAATCCACCGTAAGCTTCTTTATACGTTGCACTTCGACCCAGCCGTTCCCGTATGGTCTCAACCATTAATTCAGGCTTGGTTGTAATAATTTGAAAGGTTTTAGATCCACTTAAGCCTTCCTCAACAATATGGATAACTTTTGACGCAATATAGTAAGCAATGGCTGAAAGAAAAGCCCCTTGTAAACCAAACACTGTTGAAACAAAAATAAAAACAAAAATATTTAAGAAAAGAATGAGGTCGCTTGTTCCAAATGGTAATTTCCGAGAAAGCAGTACAGCAAGCATATCAATTCCATCTAATGCACCACCATTACGCAGTGCTAATCCCATCCCAAGACCAAGTATAATTCCTCCAACCACGGTAACCAACAAAGTATCTCCTTCTATAATTGCGGGGATGTGGTGCATATTAACGGTCCCAATGGCAAGGGATGCGATTCCGATTACAGATAGTAAAGCAAAGCCCTTTCCAATTTGTTTATATCCTAACCAGATGAATGGGATGTTAAGAACTGCGATAAGAACTCCTAATGGTAAACCAAAAAGTTGTGAACCTACAATACTAATTCCAGTTACTCCTCCATCAGATACCCGGTTTGGTATCAAAACGGTTTCTAAACCATATGCTGCAATAATCCCTCCGATAATAACCATTAATGCCTGTAATACATGTTTAAATGTTAATCGTTTATGTCTTTCAGTTGAATTCATATGATCCCTCGCATAAGTATGTTGTTTATTATTAAATAAATTTTTTATTTATTATTAGATAAAAAGAACCTAGATAGGCTCTTTTAAAAACTTGTTTAATTTTACTATCTCTCTAAATTAATAAAATTATTTTATTAATTTTTCCGGGTTTTTTACTTTTATGGAAACAACTTCTCCGCACTTTAAACAAACCGTAAAGATTCTCTCAGACCCTAGCGTCATTTTCTTATCCACAGGGCGAAGATTGATAAAATCCATTGCTTGTACAAAAGAATTTCCCCCACAACTTTTACATTTCATTTCTTTGGAATTCATAATACGATTCCTCCTTCATAAACTATTGAATTTATACGTTGTAAATGAGAGAAAAGATTCATTTTTAGGAAAAAAACGTTGCAAATTAGATGGGGGAAATTGAATTTAAAGTACAAAGAGCTTGCTTTGTATTAGTAGAACAATAATATTAGTATATAGGAACTTAAATATGGGGGTAGTCACAATGAGGATACGTGAAATTGAAGAAAGAGACAACCAAGCAATCGAGAAAATTATTAAACGTTCATTGGAATCATTTGATTTAAATCTTCCAGGAACAGCCTATTTTGATCCGCAGTTGAGTGCTCTGGCACAATACTACAAAGGACAACCAAATGCAAAGTACTGGGTTGCTGTGAATGAACAAAATGAAGTTGCAGGCGGTGTGGGAATTGCACCATTTGGAGAGAAGACCGGGATTTGCGAGCTGCAAAAACTATACATTAAACCTGAAGCCCAAGGGATGGGCCTTTCAAAGGATTTAATGAAAGTAGCATTGGACTTTGCCAGCGACCATTATTCACATTGTTATTTAGAAACATTAAAGAAACTTCACATTGCAAACCTCCTATACATAAAATTAGGCTTCCAACAACTTGATAGAGCACTAGAGGGTTCAGAGCATAGTGCTATGGACGCTTGGTATATAAAAAAATTATCGTAAATATTTTTGTGCATTTTTATGAGTATTGCACTAAATAGAAAGTTAAGGAGTTTTTCGTCAAATAAATAAAGATTCATATTCAAGGATGAGTGATAAATTGAAAACGAAAAAAGCGAAATATAATACTTGGATTCGAATATACAAACTTCTTATTTTTTTGATTATTTCACTTGTTTTACTATTCGTAACGGTGTTACCAGTGCATTTATTTCTTCGAATCTTGTCAGGAATTTTAGCTGTCCCATTTATTTATATAACATTTATTCTTTCTTATTCTGTTTATCAATTTGGAGCATTTGGAGGGAACTATCAGTCCAAAATACATGATTTACTTGTTGCCAAGGTAAATGGAGATGGCAAACTGAGAATACTCGATATAGGAACCGGAAGCGGCTCACTCATTATTAAATTGGCAAAGACCTTCCCAGAGGCGAGGTTAACTGGGATTGATTATTGGGGTGAGAATTGGCAATATTCAAAAGCTCAATGTCAACAAAATGCAAAAATAGAGGGGGTCTCAGACCGGATTGATTTTCTGAAGGCACATGCTGGAGAACTCCCATTTAAAAATGAAGAATTTGATATCATATTAAGTTGTCTAACATATCATGAAGTGAAAGATAGACAGAATAAAACTGAGGTAATGAAAGAGGCATTAAGGGTGCTAAAACCTGGTGGGGAATTTGTTTTCCTAGATTTGTTTATGGATAGAAAAATATTTGGAAATGAAGAAGAGCTTTTAAGTGAGTTAAAGAAACATGTTACGGCGGTAAAAATTGATAAACTTTCAGAGGAAATGAATTTACCCAGGCTCCTATTGAATAAAAAAGTTTTAGGAAATGGATCAATTTTGAGTGGAAAGAAATGATTAATAATGTCCCTGTAAATGCAAATGGCTTAGTATAATACTAAGCCATTTACTATTGTCCATTAAGTTTTTTTGTTTTTAATAACATTTTTTTACATAATGCAGTGGTCAACATGACAATGCCCAAGATTACAATGACTAGAATACTAACCTGGATTTTACGAAAGTAATAATATAGTATTGCAGATAATTTACATTACCTGTTAGAATTAGTGTAATATTACACTAATTGGGGTTGATTGGGTGGAGACGTCTCCTAGAAGGATTAAACAGTCTATTCATAAAAGTCCATGGTTTCTTGGAACGATAGTATGTATTTTTGTTGTCATGGTGTTTGTAAACATTCCGATTGAACAAAGAAAATATGGACTTTCACAAAGCAATATGACGACAGATTATACTGGACTGCTTCCTGAAAAGATCGAAAGAATCGTTAAGGTAAGAGACCGAACACAATTACAAAAAATAGTGAAAGAAGCAAATGAAAAGCGTCAGCATATTTCCATCGCTGGTTTGCAGCATTCACAAGGCGGCCATACGTATTACAAGGATAGCATTGTATTGGATATGAAGACATTCAATAAAATAATGAAAATAGATAAACAAAATAAATTAATTAAGGTAGAAGCTGGAGCGACCTGGGAAGATGTTCAGGAAGCGATTCAACCCTATGGGCTCGCGTTAAAGGTCACACAATCACAGTCGATTTTTACCATAGGCGGATCGCTCTCCGTTAATGCTCATGGGCGGGATATTCGCTTTGGCCCAATGGCTGGAACCGTCCGGGAAATGACCATTCTGACGCCAACAGGAGATATGAAAACCGTAACTCGAAATGACTCAGAGGAATGGATGAAATATGTCTTTGGCGGCTTTGGATTATTCGGTGTCATTTTAGATGTTACGTTAGAATTAACGGAAAATGATGTTTACACCATTTATACAGAAGAACTTAAAACAAATGAGTATGAAGACTACTTTTCAAAACTAATAAGAAACGATGATACCTCCATGCATTATGCAAGGGTAAGTGTTGCACCAGATTCTTTTTTAAACGAAATGTATGTAATAGATTATAAGAATACTGGTAAAAAGGATCATGAAACGCCGCTGAAAAAAGAGCGCGGTGCACGTATTGGTAAACTGGCACTGGATATTGGCCGGTATGGCGGGGGCTTAGAGGACCTTTTCTGGGAAAATCAAAAGCTGCTAATTAAGTCACTCGATGGAGACGAGGTAACTCGAAACAATGCGATGCGCGGGAATTCTGCATTTATGGAATTTACCAAACCTGGAAGGGTAGAAGTACTTCAAGAGTTCTTCGTTCCAGTGGAGCAATATGAAGAATATATTACCGATTTAAAAAGATATCTCCCAGCAAATGATAAAAATGATGATTTTAAAATCCATAACATTACGGTTCGTTATGCTGCAAAGGATGACTACACCTATTTGAATTATGCAAAAGAAGATATGTTTGGACTCGTTATTTTAATCCAACATGGTTTAAAAGAAAATGAGATTAATAATGCGAAAGCAATCATTCAAGGTTGGACGGATTTGACACTCAAACACGGAGGGGGATATTACCTCCCATATTATCAGTATCAAACAAAAGAACAATTTAAACAGACTTATCCATCTTGGGAGATGTTTCAAGAAGAAAAATTAAAAAGAGATCCAAATGATGTTTTCCAAAACATCTTTTATGACCATTACTTTAAATGAAGGAGCCTCTGATGAAGATTTTAAGTGAACGCTCTGTCCCTTTGGTTGTATCTGTCGGCCAGGTTGTCATTTTTCCATATTATATCCTTTGGTTAAAAGAGGCCTCTCTGACATTTACCTTGTTTACCTGGCTTTTTGCCGCTTTTTCTTTTAGTGCTGCACTAGGATATCGTCTTTTCCAAAATGGAAAAAAACCTGTCAACAAGTATATACCTTATCTCTACATGGGGATGGGGTGTGTTTATTTATTCGTTGGCAATATAAGAAGTTCGTTTGAAGCGCTTCCATTTCTCGCTCTCCTATTTCAGGTGATTTTGGGTTTCTTACAAGGTTATCATCACGCTTGGCATGTGAAGCAGAAAACCTTTCGTTTACACGCCATCAATCACTATCTCCTGGTTGGGACGATTATGGTTGTACTTTCCTTTGTAAAAATTATCTCCCCGGCCATATTCATTAATGTCTTTGGAGTTATATTATTCATTTGCGGACTTGTATTTATATTCATCAAAAATATGGACAGCACAATATGAGGTTGTTTATGGTTACGCAACATGATTTCTCAAATAGAAATGTAGGATGAGTGCTAAATTGAATACAAATATAAACGCTTGGATTTTAAATCCAAGCGTTTATATTTGAGATTTAATATGCTACTCCAAATCTCAAATAAACCTACAGTTAAAGATTATCAGTATTAATTCTTGGGGTATTTGTTTGGGGAGCCGCTGCCGCCCTGGCATTTTCATTATGTCTCTCGTTTTCATATCTATCTAAATCACTGACTTGTTTGGAAGATTCCTTTTTATCAGCCACTTTACCACCTCCTAAGAATAATATGTCCAACTTTTAACTGGAAAATAATAATGTATACAACGTGTCTATACACAAAGAATTTACTCAATATTTACAAAAATCAGCCTAATTCTTAACCTTCAAATGCTATAACCATAATGAATGGAGGTGGAAGATTGAGTGATTTTTTTGCAATTAGTAACCCCGTAGTTTAATGGATATTTTTCTAATGGAAAGATAATCTCGTAATTCTAATTCCAAAATTTAATAGGAAAGGATGTAAAAAATGAAAGTAACTAAATCTTTTTTGGTTTTGATTATGATTTTCAGTTTATTCGTTACTCCTTTTTTCCAAGAATCCAACAAAGCAGAGGCTAGCTCGTCAGCTTTTAAAATTGCTGTCCTGCCTGATACCCAAAACCTAGCAAGTAACCACCCAGAAATTTTTCGGGCCCAAACACAGTGGATTGCTGACAACGCAGAGAAACAGAATATCAAGTTTGTCGTTCACGAAGGAGACATCACTAACAATAACAATACACCCCAGTGGGAGGTTGCTAATGATGCAATGCGTATATTAGATGGGGTTGTTCCTTATACGGTTTTACCGGGAAACCACGATATGGGTACGGGTGGTTCGGCAAATACACGAGATACCACTTTATATAATACCTATTTTCCGATAAGCAATTTCTCTGGAACTGAGACCTTCGGGGGTGTTTATCCAGCAGAACCTGATAAGTATGATAACAATTTTCATACCTTTAACGCTGCAGGAACGGACTGGTTAATCCTTTCGCTGGAATTTGGACCAAGAGATCCTGTATTGGATTGGGCGAACGAGGTGGTCGCTTCTCATCCCAATCACCGTGTCATTGTCGCAACACATGCCTATATGTTTTCTGATGAAACTCGACATAATGAGGGCCATGCCTGGAATCCGCATAATTATGGTGTAGCTTCAGGAACAGGCGGGGTGAATGACGGAGAAGAAATGTGGCAGAAATTCGTCAAGAAGCACCCGAATATCTCAATGGTACTTAGCGGACACGTATTGAACGATGGCCAAGGTCGTCGTGTATCGGCAGGAGAATATGGAAATAAAGTCTACCAAATGCTATCGAATTACCAGATGCAAGCAAATGGAGGAAATGGATTTATCCGACTTCTAGAAATCGACCCTCTAGCAGGGACTATTAAAGCAACCAGTTACTCTCCTTATCTAAATGAATACAAAACGGACTGGCAAAATGAATTTGTATATACAAACGTTGAGCTTGGTACACCAAATTCAGATGGAAAAAAACCTAAATATCTCTTCCGTGATGACTTTAGTGAGGAGAAGGAACGTGATGATGACGGGCTATTGAAAGACTGGACCATCGTTGATGAGGGAACAATTGACGGACCTTCCAAATGGTCGGTTATTGGAGGGGAAGTCGTACAATCTTCCAATATCTATGGTCCGAATGTTCCTGCTGTTGACAATCGTAAGGGGACCTTTGCTTATTATGACAAAGGTAATGCCTTCAAATGGGAGGATTACAGCTTTTCCGCTAAATTACGCGCAACAGATGATGATGGAATCGGTCTGATGTTCCGCTATCAGGATCCAAAAAACTACTATAAACTAGAATTGGACAACCAACGTAAATTCTCCAAGCTCTTTAAAGTGGTTGATGGAGTAGAAACGACAATGGCTCATGTGGCTGAAGCAGGGTATATCTCAGACACCCAATTTGAATTAGAAATTAAGGTAGTTGGAAATCAGGTCCAGGTTTATCGGGATGGAATCGATATATTTGATGGGCCTATTATCGATGATTCTCATTCAGCAGGTACGGTAGCTTTTTATTCTTGGGGAAATCAGAGTAACTACTTTGATGATGTGCTAGTTAAAGGTGTTAAACAATCTAGCGATCTCTTAAAGGATGATTTTAATGGTGGAAAAAAACGTAATGATGAAGGTCCTATAAAAAACTGGACGATTGTAGATGAGGGAACCATTAATGGACCTTCCAAATGGTCTGTAGTGAGAGGAGAACTCCTGCAATCTTCCAGCATCTATGGTCCGGATATTACGGCCGTTGATAAACGTGAGGGGACCTTTGCTTATTACAACAAGGGTGGTTCGTATTCTTGGAAGGATTACTCGGTATCGGCCATATTACGCCATACTGAGAATGACGGAATTGGCCTTATGTTCCGCTATAAGGATCCAGATAACTACTATAAACTAGAATTGGATAATGAGCGTAAATTCTACAAGCTCTTCAAAGTCGAAAATGGGGTAGAAACGACACTTGCCCATGTGGTTAAACCAGGATATACATCAGGTGCCAATTTTGAATTGGGAGTCAAGGTTATTGGCAGCGAGATCCAGGCATTCCAGGATGGAATCAACATATTTGGAGAATCTATCATCGATGATTCCCATTCAAAAGGTACGATTGCTTTATATGCTTGGGGAAATCCGAATAGCTACTTTGATGATGTATTAGTGAAAAGGGAACATAGATAAGTTGGGAAAACGTGGAATCTAACTACGTTATGGGTTGCTGCGGCAGTTTTTTCTAATTGTACTATTGGCAGGCCCGTTGAAGAAGGAATTTGAACATTCTTCGAGAATAAACTTTAATAGGTATATGGGGGAATCAAATTCTTGTTCTTTTTCCCCTGATTCCTTTAGAGCTAGCATATTACATTATAACGAGAATTTAGGTATGAACAGAAAAGTTCTAATAAAGGGGATTTCGAATTGTCTATTAACTAATAAAGAAGAAACATTATGGTAAAGGTTTATTATATTTGGTTTCAAGAAATACTTGTATATTTTTAATCCTTATAGGTATTGCTAGATTGTAGAGATTTTTATTTGCTTTTTATTCAATGGGGTGCGATTGTTCATAGAACAGTCGCTTTTTGTGTGTTAACTGGGTAGGATAATTGAATAAGAGTTCATCTTACAGTCCAGTGAAAGATTAAGCAATCGTCAACTAACTGAGGGTTTTCCTTTAAGTACAGGCTGTAATTACCGTAGTCTTTAATTATTGAACACAATGTTTAGTTCAATAATTAAAGAGTTAAACAGTTGTATAAAAATAATAAAAGTGGTATAAATATACATATTTGTAAATTGGATATATTAAATGAAGGACAACAAGGGGAGAATAATATGGAGATTGAATTTAATGAATTGAATCCTTCCAAGGATGACTTTATTCGATTACATCAAACAACTGGATGGAATGGTAAAGGAATATATACATATGACCAACTATATTCTGCAATTTGTAACAATTGGTATTCCATTTCTATTTATCATAATAAAAAATTAGTAGGATTTGGTCGGATAATATCAGATGGGATTTATCAAACTCTAATTTGTGATGTAATGGTTCACCCTGAATATCAAAAACAAGGTATTGGAAAAAAAGTAATGGAATCATTACTAAAAAAATGTGATGAAGCAGGAATTAAGTGGGTTCAATTATTTTGTGCAAAAGGAAAACAAGAATTTTATAAGAAACTAGGCTTTATAAGCCGAGATTCTGAAGCCCCAGGTATGTCCTTATTTTTATAAAAATTAATATTATCATACTCATTTATTACGAGACTGTTGGATAATATGATTCCTAAATGCAAAATCTATCTGTAAAAATGATAGGAGTGAGCAACCTGAAGAAACTGTTTGCTCTCATTACAATTTTATTTTTATTCTCAATAAATCACTCGGTAAATGCTAAAAAGCCTCCAGAACCAAAGGAGATTAAACCGTTTGCAGCGGACTGGTATGTGACACCGGAGGATATTATTAGAGATATTGTATTTCCAGCTATTGATAAAAGGGTGATGCAAGAGTATCCAGGCAATGATCCAGCTACTTTTGGCTGGCAGTCACAAAGGATTGTAGGTATTGTATATAACAACAATCATTCCTATGATATATCCATCAGTCTTCAAATTCCTGACGAAAGGAATGTACCTGGTAACTATGCACATGACGTGGTTAAAGTTAGAGTATCACCATCCTGCGACAGTCCCAAAATTGGATGCAGCCATGGGTTTAAAGTAGAAGTGTTAGATTATGAACATATGAATAAATAGACAGATGCGAATTTAATCGTTGAATTAGAAGGAAAATTCTTGAAATACATTGCAATAATTGAATGGTAAAACTAAAAATAGCTTGGCGCCTTGGCACCAAGCTATTCTTCTCAAAATGATCACAGTGTCTATCGGTTTTCATCAACTGGAAGTTGAATATGGAAAGTTGTCCCTTTTCCAATTTCACTTTGTACCGATATGGTTCCTCCGTGCTCATGGATGGTTGTATACACTTGGGTCAATCCTAGTCCAGTTCCGTCAGGTTTACTGGAATAAAAGGGTGTACCTAAAAGCATCAACTTATCTTCTGGTATTCCATGTCCATTGTCACTGACCATGATATGAATCCATCCACTATGATAATAGTGTTCAATTTTAAGTTTCCCACTGTAGGTAATCGCTTCAATCGCATTCTTAATCAAATTGAAAAAAGATTTTAGAAGCAAATTCTTTTTTCCGTAAAATCTCACATTGGAATCTCTAAGATCCATGGTAACTTCAATGGAATAAAGTCGTTCTTGAAATAATAGTAAAATAGAATTCAATTCTTTACATAAATCTATCAAAATAGGAGTTTCACTTTGTAAGTCTGGTTTGGAAACCTGTAATAAATTTTGCAGTGTTTCAAAGGCTTTATCTAATTCGCTTTCCATGGTAACTAAATACGGATGATCCTGTGATTCTTTTAGTAATTGTAAAAAGCCCTTTACGGATGTTAATGGGTTCTTAACTTCATGAACAATACCAGCGGCGAGTTGTCCGAGAGAAATCAATTTTTCTCTTTCTTTTAACCGTTTTTCTGTAATCCTTTTCTCGGTTATGTCTTGAATATTGACTTGAACCAATACAGTATCCTCAAAATAGCAGGGAATGGCTGTAAGTTCAACATCTGCAATTTCCCCATGATTCTTTATGATTTTTATTTCCATTCTTTCAAAAACTTTTTGATTTTCTATAACATCCATTATTCCTTGGTTACAAAAGTCATGAATATCGGGGGGGAGAAAAAGGTTGATATTTTTATTTAGAATATCATCAATAGATGGATGATTAAGTAATTGTTGGCCAGCCTTATTGCAGTACAAAATCCTTCTATCTTTCCCCACTAACCAAACTGAGTTTAGAGAATTCTCGACCAATTGATGAAAGTCAATTCTTTTTCCATTTATCTTCAAGTAAATCCCCACTTTTAATCTCTACTTTTTCCAACTAAGTTTATCAAGAAAAAAGAAAAACATAAATACCAATAATTGTATAGAAAAGTGTTTAAAACGCATTCATGAATGATGTTCACATAAATGACATCATTCAGTTGGGAATAGTCTGTTTTTTATTTATTATGGAATGACATGTGAATTGATTAATTTAACTTCAGAATTAATTTTTTTAATAAAAGTAATATCATTTATCAATATTTTTAATAATTAATTTGAAATTTTAAATAAATGATGTATGATATTAATAAATAAAAGAAAGGAGAACGGTATGGCATATCCTTTACTTACAAATTGTCCGGTATGCAGCAAGGCACTTAAGATCACGAAGCTGCAGTGTAACCATTGCCAGACAACGGTTGAAAATGAATTTGAAGTATCCAGACTGGGCGGCCTTGGACAGGAACAGCTTCATTTTATTGAGATTTTTCTTAAATGCCGAGGAAATATCAAAGAGGTTGAAAAGGAGCTCGGTATTTCCTATCCGACGGTCCGAGGAAAATTAGATGAAATTATCTCTGCTCTGGGATATTCCTCGCAAAAGAAACCGGAAGTGGATAAGAAAAAAATCGTGTCCCTACTGGAAAAAGGTGAAATTACGGCTGAGAAAGCCATTCAGTTATTAAAAGAGGAGGAAGAATGATGAAGGACGAAATTTCAAGAGTCTTAACGCTGGTTGAAGAAGGTAAGATTGATAAGGAGAAAGCAAGTGAATTAATTAATCTTTTACAAGGTAAAGTTCAGCCAGAGCTAGTGACTAGTAAAAAAGAAGTCCCATATGGAAACAAGATGTTAAAAATTCGTGTGACCTCTGCGGATGGTGATAACGTCAATGTGAATTTACCGATTAATTTGGTAAAGGCGGTATTGAAAGTAGGCAGCAATATTGCTGAAAAAATTCCTGAGGCAGAAAAATATGTAAAGGATATCAATGTTGACCTCCTTATCGAAGCAATTGAAAACGAATTGGACGGAGAGATTGTGAACATCACTTCGGCCAATGGAGATAAAGTTTATGTGGTGATTGAATAGAGTATGTTAAAGGTCAAGGTGAAGCTTAAAGATAAACGATTCTCTGTACCAGTTCCCTATGGTGTTTTAAATTTGGTTAGTTTAATTATTACATCAAAAAAAATTAATCGCATAATCAATCAAGCAATGGAAAAGAATGGCGGTAAATTCACCTTTCCGGAACTTGAAAGAAAAGACTTGAAGCCGTTGCTGCAGGGCCTTGCTGAGCACCGTGGTTTAATCCTATTCGAAACGAAGCTGAAGGATGGAACTGAAGTAGAACTGAAGCTTTAAATAAACTAACTTAATGTGCCTTAGCAATAATATTAGACGACTTATTGATTTTCTGTTCACCTATTTTTATTATTGGCGCTTTCTTAAATAAGATGCGCCTTTTCCAAATGAATTTGATTCTGGAGTAATATTATTTAATATTATTTTTGCACATCCTAAAGGATATAGGAGGTGCAATTTGGTGAGGCATTCAAGATTTTTATTAATTCTTTTGATGATTCTTCCGTGGTTTTCAGTACCGCTTTTGGGTCGCAAGGCAATAAGACGTTTTCTTCCAGCCGCTATTGTAATGAGTGTTATCGTAAAAATAAATAACATCACCGCAAAGAAACGAAATTGGTGGAGGTTTTATACGAATCTCAGTCCGCAGATTTCAGGGGATATTCCATTTATTGTGGGCCCTTACCTTTTAGCATCTTTATGGATCTTAAAATTTACTTATGGCAAATTTAAATTATTTATTTTTATCAATGCAATTGGACATATCCTGTTTGCTTTTCCTGGAATGAAATTATTAAAACGTCTAGGAATCGTTTCTTTGGAGAATATGAAGCCTATTCAATTGACCATATTACTAACGATAAGAGGATTCCTCCTTTATGGGTTCCAATATGCCATCGAGAATGTTAAACATAAATTCAGGTGGTATTAATAACTATTTTCCTCAACTGGATTAAAGTATTAGTCATTTTAAAATCGTCCCCCAAAAGAGACGGTTTTTTATTTTTGGGAAATGTACCTCACTGTGAAATTCTTACTCCAATGCAGGAAGTAAGAAGTTTATGTTGAATAAAAGCAATACGGTATTTTGGAAAGAAGGGGTGAGGGGTTTTTTGACAGATTTACAAATTGTTGAGCTGGATCCTAATATGCTCGAAGGAACGGGGAGTTATTGTCTCAGAAGTAAGAAAAAATCGCTTGGGTATATAAACAAAAATAAGTGGCTTAATGAAAGGTTTGAGGAAGGATTAAAGTATGTTCAATTAATGGAAGATAATAAGCAAGTAGGTTTCATTGAATATACTGACGCTGAGTTTTCCTCTAGGGTAGTCCACGCTAATCATTACTTGGTCATTCATTGTTTATGGGTAAGTGAAACAGGAAAAGGATACGGGACCAAACTGATAAATAAATGTCTTCGAGATGCAAAAAGACAATCCAAGCAAGGTGTAGTAGTCGTGACAAACACTCAAACCTCTTGGACACCAAGTAAGGAAATATTTATCAAGAATGGATTTAAAATGGTGGATACAGCACCATATCATTTTGAGTTACTAGTTTATCCATTTGAAAATAGCATCTCGCTGCCTTTCTTTCCTATAAATTGGGAAGAAAGAATAAATAAATTTGATGACCTTACCATTCTGCGCTCTTTTCAATGTCCATATGTAGAAATAGCAACAGAAAATATAATGGAAGGTGCGACCGCATTAGGTGTTAATGTCAACATCATTGATTATAAAACCAGAGTAGAATTATTGGAGCTATCTCCAACTCCCTATGGGATATTTTCAGTTGTTTATAAGGGAAAACTTATTTCATTTCATAGATTGACGATTCATTCTGTTATGAAACGGTTAAAGGAACTTATGTAACAATGAGATCATGAAGGATGAAACTAAAAGTTTTGACAGGGGGAGAAGATGAAAAAGGTTTACATACTAATGATCTCTTTTGTTTTGATTATAGGCGCAGTACTTGTATATTTCTTTTTGCCTCTATCGAATGAACAGGTTTTTCCAGAAATAAAAAATATACAAACAATCTACTTAGGACCTTCTAGGAATACAGATGGTGAAATTGATAATGCGAATATTTCATTAGTAGATTCTAAAACACTCAGTGGTTTTTCCCGCGTTTTTGAGGATGTGGAATATTCAAGGATCCTTAAACAAGACATAAATAATTTTTATCGTTTTTATACTTTTACGATTATTTATATGAATCAATCTGGAGAAGTAAATAATTTTGAGATTCAAATTAATGAAAATGGATACATAACAGTCCTTGACCAGGGAAGGAAACATTATAAAATTACGAAAAGTAATGGAGAGAAGGTTTTTAGAGAAATAGAACATTTGCTGATGGATTCAAACGTTGAAATTTCGAATATTTTCTCAAATGAGGCAGACGAACCAATTCCAAAAAACCTTGTAAGATTTTCTCACGTAATCAACCAATCTATTTTATAGTGTGGTAACTTAACTATAAATACTATATTAATGTGGTTTTCTTGGGAAACTAGTGGAGGGGAAGAATATGAATACTGATATTAGATTAGTAAATAGAAATGAAGCTCCAATAGTCCATAAGCTTATGTTAGAGGCGTTTGAAGAATACCGAAACCTTGAAGTGCCTTCGAGTGCATTAAATGAATCTGTAGAAACTTTACTAAATGTGTTTATAAACGGTTCAGAAGAAGCTTTACTGTGCTTTATAGATGGAGAACCATTAGGCTCTTTAAGATTTACAATCAGAGATGATTCGGTATATTTTTCAAGATTATCGGTGCCGCCGCATGCAAGAGGAAAAGGGATTGCAAAGGCTCTATTATTGTGGCTGGAGAAATATGCTATTAAAAATGGAAAAATGAAAATGGAATGTCGAGTTAGAACGTTATTATCTAAAAATATAAGTTTATACGAAGGAATGGGCTATATCATTTCTAAAGAAGAAGTTGTAACCAATCCTAACGGTCAGTCTGTCAAAACAGTGGTAATGGAAAAGCATTTGGATTTTTCACGGTAAAACCCTCTACAATCACTCAGTAGAGGGTTAATAATATTAAGCAATATACTCTTCTCTAGCAATATCCTTAGCTTCTTCTTTAATATAATATCTTCCTTTTGTAAAGATAGCCAAAATAATTGTTAAAAGCGCTGCAAGGATCGCTGCAAAAAATGCCGCCGTACTTTGCAGAAATGTTCCCATAAATCCAAGTGCAGCAACAGTACCAAGAGTGCTTGAGATTAAAAGGGAGCCAACACCGACAGGATTCCATTTATGCAAATTCTCTTGGCGGGCTTCATAATACATAGGACCGATCTTTAAGAATTTCTTTACGAAAACTGCATCGGTCACAAGAATAGCTGCCCAGGATAATAGGAAAACCCCCTGGAAAGTCAAAACGATTTCAAGGTGATTCACAATGTCACCCAGCATTAAGACGATAGCCGATACTCCCGTAACCACAACCCAAAAGCGTCTGCCTGGTTTAAATTTAAATACATTTTCGAAAAAATTGGATAGTGACAGGGAACCACTATAGATATTGGTAACATTAATTCTAATTTGAGTAATCATGGTAAATAAAGCTCCCCAACCGCCTAGGAGCAGGACGATGTAAACCCCGGGATTGGGTTCCCCTAGCCGAACTCCGAACCAAATTCCAAGACCTCCCATTACTCCAAAACAAAAGAATTGCGGGATAAAGCCGATGGCAAATATACCAATTTTCAAATCCTTCGGTTTCAGGAAACGTGCATAATCTGAAGCGAGTAGTGGTGTTAACCCCATAATTCCGTGCTGCATGCCAATACAAAGTAATAGGGCAGTTCCTCCAACCTGAACATTTTCTGGCATATACGACCAAAAGCTTCCATCATATACGGATGGATTGATGGCAGCAACAACGATGGCAGCGATTAGAAAAATGCCAAACAGCGGCAGTGACCATTTTTGTAGTTTATCTAA
Organism: Neobacillus niacini; assembly: GCF_046591715.1. Taxonomy (GTDB): domain Bacteria; phylum Bacillota; class Bacilli; order Bacillales; family Cytobacillaceae; genus Neobacillus; species Neobacillus niacini_L. The sequence goes on from NZ_JAWVNQ010000001.1 coordinate 1,293,004, forward strand.
TTGCTTAATTCCAAACCAATTTAACGGAATGACGATGATTCCAAAGAAAAGAATTAATGCCCATTTGGGGATAAGAGGGAAAAATTCGTGTACCGCCGCAACTAAGATCAAACCTTCTAGTGCACAGTACATAATAAAATTAGTGGCATAAATAACGGAGGTCAAGGAGGCGCCAATATAGCCAAACCCGCCGCCCCTTGAAAATAAATTAACGTTCATTCCTGATTTTGCCGATAAATAGGCAATAAAGGTTCCAAGGATACCTGCAACAATGATCGCATACACAGCGGAAATAATCGCATTGATGGCGCCAAATTGAAGGGCCATCACACTTCCCATTTGAAAATAAAAGATAGCCGTCGCAATTCCAAATGTAATATTGGTAATGCTTAACCAGCCCATGTTCCTTTTGTTAAGAGGTACTCGGTCCAATGAGTAATCATCACTCAACTCCTTGTTGCGATTCTGATTTGTAAGGTTATCAGATCTCAACATGATCAACTCCTTTTGTGATAGATTTCACAAGGATATTCCTTGCAAATGTAAATTGTTTATTGGGTGAACTAATGTCCTAAGCATAACAATAATCATAGGCTGTACTCAAACATGATTATTGGACATAATCTGTGATATAACACTCTTAGCGTAGGTTATCACCCAAATACTGCTTCTATCTTAGAAATTGTGCCGGATACTCCGAATAATCCAGGAGTGAACGTGTCGAATATTCGTTTTAATTTGATACGGCACTGTACTTTTTGTCATGATCAACCCAAATTTTCAGTTCTTGGCGAATGCAGCAGTGAACACATGGTGACCATGAGAACCGTCCCCATGGTCCTCCCATGGTCCTCAAGATTTTCTGTCAATGGCTTCTGGTTGTTTTTCTAACCAGCCATGTTTCACCATAATATTGTAAGACAGTACACCTGCCTCCATTGCATGGGAAAATACTCTTGAATAGTTGAGGATGATGTCTGATCTTAAACTGGAGCCTATCGAAGCACCATAATAAGTAAGAGCTGCATTTACTAAAAATCCTGCGTGAAACATGATCAATTTGTCAGAGAACGGGCTTTCAGTTGAATTGGTAATCTCTGCATCCCATTTTTCAGGAAGGGGCAAATGATCCTGTTTTAGTATAGCGTCAAAACTATCAGCATCTTTACCTGCTAATTTAACGTTTTTTAACATGAAATTTCGAACGTCTTCCAGGTCTGCCACCTGACTAAAAGCCAAACTTAAAGCCTTAATAAATCCCGTTTTTGTTGAGTTAAAAAATAGGGTGCTTATTTCCGAGCTATTTAGGGGTCTTTTGTCTCCTATTAAATTATCTATGAATCCTGGTGATTCTACCACCTTCGCCACACGTGGTGAAGGGATTGATGGGACACTTGCATATTTTGGTCGTTTTTTAGCTAATTCAATTACTTTTTGGAATAATTGCTTGGAGCTTACCGTACATTCAAAAAAATAATTTTGAAGGTCTTCACGTTCCGAATTTGTAAGGGCTAAGCTGTATGCTGTGATCCCATGTATGGTCATGATGTATGAGTAAAAAAGTAAAAATTCATCAGAAAAAAGACGAGGGGCATTAACATTCACGTCACTCTCAGTAAATCCAATTGGGATTTGGAAATTGGCATTTTTTAAGAATTGAGTGATTTTCGTAACATGGCTCTCTGCTAACTGTAGGGCGAATTCTAATATGGATTTTATCTCTTTGTCTTCAACTATGTTAAGAAAATATTTATAAATACAAATTGCCATACTATCACCCAAATATTGAAGCCAAAGTGCAGAGACTTCGGAAGCGGTCAAAGTGGTTGTTTTTTCTTTCCTAAAAATACCCAAAGGAAGTACCTCCAAATTTCGATTGTTATTCTAAGATATTTTATGGAAAAGGGTATGAAGTATACAAAAATTGGAGGAGTTTTTATATGCCCAGTCATTAGTACACATTCAATCTTTATAGACATTGAAACTTAATACTTTTTGTCATGGAGTCGTTTTCTTTCTCGTTCGGCTGGAGATAATGGTAAAAAAGTCGATGTCGGCATATGCGCATGCCGGAAGAGACCTAAAGCTAGGAGAAAAAACGATGTATGAAATAACCGTAAAACTTCCAACTAAAAAGATTGAGAGACTCATTCCCCATCTTTATCAAAAAGGGTACTATCAAACCTTTTATGAGGTTCCTTTAGATGTGGTAACAGATGCCAATGGCTATGCCTTTGTTGAAAGAAAGAATGAAAGTACAGACCTGAATATTTATATCAATGATTTTGTTGAAGCCACAGAACGGCGTAAGCTAGTAGAATTATTAGATATAGACGAGTCAAGTTTGGTTGTGAAAGAAATAAATGAGCTGAACTACCAGCAATCATTTGATGATATTATTCTTGAGAATGGCTGGGTCATCACGACACCAGATAGAATGGATACCTATGATAAAGAAAAACGGATTGTCTTGGATTCTCAAGGGAATTTCGGAACAGGCTATCATGAAACTACTAGGGATTGTTTGTACTACATATTAAATCATGATTTCAAAGGGTTAAGTGCAGCTGACATTGGAGCAGGTTCAGGGGTATTGAGTGTGGCTGCTGCACTTAAAGGAGCGAGCTTGATTGATACGTTCGATATTCAGCCTGTTGAACGGGAAGTTCTTTATCAGTGTGAATTAAATGGTGTAAAAAACGTCAAAGTGTTTCAAAGTGATTTAATCAAAAATAAGAACGTAATCCAAAAAGAATATGATTGGGTCTTTCTTAATATTGGAACTCAGGAAAATAGGGATGTCCTTACCTCCCAAAGACTTTTAGATTGCAAAAACACTACATTTATTTTGTCGGGCATGCTTGAATGGAATTTCCAACTTGTACAGTCCATGTTTAGAGAAGCAGGATTTAGGCTGGAGGATAAGAAACAAAGTAATGAATGGGTGACATGCCTATTTAAAGCGGTCTAACATTGATAAAAGTCTAGCATGAACCACCATTAGTAAAATAAGCGGAAAAATTCCTGTTAGTTGCAGAATGGAGCTCTTACCGGGGGATATAAACCAGCTAATAGTTGTCAACATTTTTCATTTAAATACCTTTTTACTTTGTGGTATTCTAAAAATAAGCATGCCAAATAACCTTCTGTTAGAATAAATTTGGAAGGTTTTAGTTTATTTAGCTATCTTTGGATTTCAAGTTATATCTTGGAAAGTTGAATTGCTTTTTAAGAGTGCAAAAATCCAATGTAAAAGCTTATTTGCACACGCAATTATGGCTATGGCTTTCCTTCCTCACGTTTCTTATCATAGAACGCCCGCATTTTCCTATTACATGGGATGGTTTCCGGTGTTGTTTTCTTTTTCCTAGAATCACGGATGGCACATTGAACAGCCATATATAAAGCGTGTCTTAGCCTGCATGAACCTCTTTTTGTAATTCGGTTCACTGTCCCTTTGAATCTTCCAGACTCAAAGATACTCGGGTCAATGCCTGCAAATGCAACAAGTTTTTTAGGGTGGTAAAACCGTTCAATCTCTCCAATTTCCGAAATGATCGTTGCAGCGATCTTTTGACCTATACCAGGGATTGATTGGATGATTTTATATTCTTCTATTTCTTTAGCCAAAGCATCTATCTCTGCTTCTAGTGTGGATAGGTGCTTTTGGTATTTCAGAAGCATTTCTATATGCATTTTCAGACTTACAATATGGCTCTGATATAAAACTTCCTTGAAGGGATTCCTACAAGCTGCCTCGATAAGCTTCCTTGCCTGTATGAGTGCCCATTGACTTGAACGGCTTTTACAAAGTTCCTTAATCCGGTTGGCTAAGGTATCTTCCTCAACTTCCAATACCTCTTTGGATGTTGGATATTCCAATAAAGTTAATAGGGAGACAGCCGAATACAAGTTGCCAAAAACATTTTCGTATTCCGGAAATACCTGATCAAGCACAGCCCGAAATTGGAGCTTTGTTTGCACATACATACCCGTCATGCTGTCGTGCTGCCGTGTAATGTTGCGAAGGTCAAAAATCCGAATTCCACGTTTTTTATAAGGTTCCAAATCCTCTTTGTAATAAAGCTCGCAAAGATGCCTGGCATCGATTATGTCCGTCTTTACCTTCCGTAAGGAAGAGCTTTTTGCCCGATAAGAAATGAGTGGGTTTACAATAATAAGCAGGTAGCCTCTTTCCTCAAAATACTGGACGACAGGTGTATGGTAATGCCCTGTAGACTCTAGAACAATGGGTGGTTTTATATCCGTAAGATCTTCAATTTCTCTAAGAAACTTATCTAACATTCCCAACCTTCTAGAGTATGAGGCACTTTAAAGCTTGTTTTATAAGGTTTTTTCTTATCTAGGAAAGCCTGTACCTGACTTTCACCTTTGGCCACATCCAGTCCAACAACAGGATTCATTTTTATATCTCCTCCAATAAAAATCTAAATTTGCCGGCAGCCCCTAGTCATTCTTGCAGTTTCATAGCTTCGCTTGTTATACGGGATCGATGTCCCAACCAGCCAAATCATGTTTAAGCAAGTAGAGGGTGAACAGTTTATATCACGGGATCTTCCTCCCAAGCGGAGAGACGTTCTACCCCGGCTACCGTAATAATAAAACCATATAAAAAAAGGTCAACCAGAAATATCTGGCTAACCTTATAATACGAAGCGGAGAATTTCCGGTTATTCTAAAAAAACCATATCTTTTACACGTTTTTGAGTCAATAGGCGGATTACCTACGCCTATTTTTGCTATTTCTGATGTTATTTTCGAAATAAGCGAAAATTTTCCGTCTATTTATCATAACTAGTGCTTAAAATGTCCATAGGGACGGTTCTCATGCCCCCAATATAAGTAGAAATAAAAGAGAGTCCACTTAGTCTGGAAGGAGAAAACATGGCATCAAAAACCTATTATTATTTTGGCTTGATTTTTGTATCCATAGTTTGGGGAAGCAATTTCGGGATATCACGTTGGGCAATGGAAGTTTTCCACGCAGAGGTATTTGTATTTCTTAGATTTGGACTGGCATTGCCGATACTATTCCTTATGTTAAAGGTGACAGAAGGCAGCGTAAAAGTGGAGAAGCGGGATTTACTAAAGCTAGCCTTTATTGGGTTAATTGGTATCACGTTGATGGAAATTATGGTCATGTATTCCATTAAGTATACAACACTTGCGAATGCATCTCTATTGAACGTCGCTCCATGGCCCATTTTTGCTGCTCTATTTGCACCGTTATTTACACGTGAGAAAATTACATCCAGAGTAGCAGTAGGGGGATTAATCGCATTAGTGGGGGTAACGATGATCATCCTTGGCGGGAAGGATGGCTTTGATTTAGGTTCTGAGTACATGATCGGGAACTACATTGCTCTAGCTATAAGTTTAATTGGTGCATTATTTAATTTAGCCACCATGCCGTTGATGGAAAAATACTCTCCACTTCGGGTGACCACTTGGTTTATTTTCTTTGGTTCTCTCTTTATATTTCCAATCTCTCTTGATAAATGGAGTGTGATCCAGTGGGAAAATCTATCGATCGCCACATGGGGAGCTGTGGCTTATAACGTCTTAATGTGTACCGTTATTGCCATTGTTGTTTGGAATGTATCAATGAAACATGTGGGTGCAGCGAAGGCGAACTTCTTCCGTTATTTTGTTCCTGCGGCAGCTACAGTGGCGGGTGCGTTTTTCTTTAATGAACCGATTTGGGCAGCTCAAATTGTAGGTGGAGTCGTCATTGTATTTGGATTAATCTGGATTGGAACAGAAAGAAAACAGCAAATTCCACCGATATACTCAAACTCCAATCGGATAGCTAAACGAAACTAATCGAGAAATTGTCGATTAGTTTTTTTTTATTTGGCTCGGTTAAAACTGAATATTGATTTCACAGTGCTTGGAAAATAAGTGGAGGTTTTCCGTTTATTTTGAAAAATACCCATATTTCCTTAATAATAAACGGAGCTTTTCCGCTTATTGTATCTAAATCATTGAATTTTGTCTTATATTAAGTAATTAACCGGAATTTCTCCGCTTATATCTGCTTCATAAGCTTTCTCTAGATACAATAGACGGAAAATCTCCGCCTAAGTATTCTTAATCCTATACCAAGATTAACAACGAATAACAACAAGCCATCTATTGATGTCTGTCACCTATGTTTCCTTTGTAATTGCCTAAAATGGGTGACAGGCACCATAAAACTGCTGTATAGAAGTTATAAGTCCAATACGCATTTGAATATATCTAGGTATAGAAAATAAATGGAGGGTTACATATGGCATTCGTTTCGATTTATACAGTGGGTAGGCTGAACCTACCATATGATCACCCCGCCTCTCGTGAGTTTTTTGATGTCGGGTACGAAGTAATGCGGCAAGCTGAGAGAACAGGCCAATTAGTAAAGGAATTTTCCCCTTTTGGAGTTCCAATCCCTGAGGAGGCAACAAGTGGAGATGGTTTTCCTGTACTAACATTAACCATATGGAAAAGCCTTCAAGGCTTATACCGTTTTACCTATTCTGGTCAGCATAAACAAGCGTTGAGAGACCGTACCAAATGGATGGAGCCTTATCCAGAAAAACACCTATCATATGTAGTGTGGTGGACAGAGAAGGTGAAGGACGTCTCGTGGCAGGAGGCTTTCGATAGATATAACTATTATCTTCAGCATGGACCTACATCGTTTGCTTTTGATTTTAAGCATGCATTTGATGAAAAAGGAGAAAAATGTGAGGTTAAGTAGTCAAAGGCATCTGCTTTAATCTTCGAATAAAACCAAATAACGATTGGGTTGACTTGATTTTCAAGGCAATATAATAAGAAAAGGACTCAGTTCGTATTACTGAATCCTTTTATAGTCTTTGATAATAGGAGAATCGAAGTATCCCAATCTGGCAAAAAGTGAACCATACAACTCGAAGTATTATTTTGCTTTCCGTAAATCTAAATACTGAACGGTTTTGCCATCTCGGTCAATCTGAATAATTAATTGGGATTTATTAAATTGGTAAATGATTTGTTCACAATTTGCGCTTTCATAGCAGCTTACGATGTTTATTTCGTTCGGGTTTCCATAAGCTTTTAAAATTTTATCTTTCTCAGTTGGAATGGAAGCTGCTTTCAGAAATTCGGGGTACACTTGCAGCTGTTCAATGGCATTATTTGCTGGATTGATGGTTACACGAACCCCAACACCTTCATCCTTATAATAAAGAGACCTGTTATTTTTATCATTTTCTGTTTTAGTTGGCTGCCCAAATTTATCAAATAATAGATTGTAATGAGTCCCTACTGTGACTCCGTTAATTTGCAGCGGCTTCTCCGTTAGGAAGAAAGCATCTTTTATTCCGTTTTTCTTTAACTTTGTGATCATTTTCTCCGCTTTCGATTTACTTGCAAAGGCCCCAGCCTGAACACGATAATAATTCTTACCATCTATCACTTTTTTCACGACAATTGCTTCAATGTCTTTCTTTTTCAAAAAAGCAACTCGTTTGTCTGCATTACTTTTTTTGCTAAAAGAACCAGCGACGGCCACATACAATGGTTTGGTTTGTTCCAGATCTGGAATGATTAATGTTTTGCCAAGCATAATCTTGTTGCTTGTTAAGTGGTTGTATTCCTTTAAAACATCAATAGGAATATTGTATTTCTTAGATATGCTATATAATGTATCACCTTTCTTTATCGTAATAGATTGATCCTCGGCAAAGGCCTTCCCATTACCGAAATAAAATAATGAACCCATCAAAACAGTGCAGAGAACAACTTGCATGAAACGCTTAATTTTTTTCATGTTATTTAATCACCTCGTTTAATTTGACGAGGTTAATTTAGTTTTGATTCGAATAAATAAGCCCATTTATTGTTGAATACAAAAAAGGGCTGTAATACAGAAGTAAAAATAAAGTTACACATACATTAGGAATCTGAAAATTACAAAATATTCTGTTTTATTATAAATACAAGCAAAATCTATCCCTGTAAACTTAAGATAGTCAAATATTTTAAGGAGGAACTAAAGATGAATAGAGTGTTAGGAATCTTTATGACCATTCTGCTTTTAGCAGGTATGATCAGCCAGCCCATCAATAGCCATGCAGCAGACCCAACAATGGATGGCCATGGCTTGATGGGTGAATTTTTTAAAGTGGAAAGCAATCCTGATAATCGTGAAGATATCAACGTATTTAATTTTGATGATTTTCGCGGAGAAAGAGCGATTGCGAATTTGAATGGTGATTCGTTTACCAGCATTTTCAATGAATTTTCTGGTACACCGGATTATAATACAGCACGTTTTACGGGGACAATTGTTCCGAAATATTCCGAAGATTATACCTTCCACATGATAGGGGATGACGGTTTTAGACTTTGGATTAATGACGAGCTCATCATTGATTTTTGGCAGCAAAAATGGGAAATACAACAAACAAGTCAGCCGATTAAGTTGGAAGCTGGAAAACATTATGATATTAAAGTGGAATATCTGCAAGGCTGGGGCGGAGCTTGGCTTAAAATGGAATGGGAAAGTGCAAGCCAACAAAGAGAAATTGTTCCAGAGTCCGCGCTATATTTTCCAATTAAACGCGTGATTGAAACGAAAAAGGCTGATTTATCTGCAGAAATTCAAAAGGCAGAATACTTGACAACGAACTTTTCTGACAAAGTAAATGGAAAAACGCTAGAAACATTAAAGGCAGCAAAATCAACTGCCGAAGAATTGCTTCGCAGTATTGATGGAAATGAAATGGAGGATCGAGACAAGGCAGAATTATTAATAAAAGAAGCGGAAAGTGTTTCTATCGCACGTTCAGAATTTATGAAAGTGATGGGAGTAACAAGTTCGTCTGTTTTTGATAAATTCAACAATCCATTATATCAAGGACAGGATCCGTTTGTGACTTATAAAGACGGCTTTTATTATTTCGTCTCATCAAGTAACTTAGATTCGAACAATAAAGTTTATGTATCAAAATCCAGGACCCTGACCGATCAAGGGGAAAAGGTAATGGTTTTTGATTCAAAAGGAACACAGACTCGTATTTTTGCTCCGGAAATCTTTTTCTTTGATGGCAAATGGTATATTTATTACTGTGCTGATCTAAAAGAGTATGGCTACAAACATATGGCAACGGTGTTGGAATCCGTAACAGATGATCCACAAGGTGAGTATGTTGATAAAGGTGCACTGTATACAGGTGAAAATGGCGAATATAAACAAGCAAACGATATTACCGTATTTGAACAGGACGGACAATTATATGCTGTATGGGGAACATTAGGTTCCGGCGAACCAGAAGGTCCGGCCATCGCTCCGATGGATAACCCTTATACCATTACGGCCGATCGTTCATTCTTACCTGGCGGCGGCGGAGAAGGTCCTCGTGTTCTGCAAAGAGATGGAAAGACCTTTATTACTGTGTCTGAAGGGGACTACCAATCTGATGCTTATCGCTTATCGTATTTTATGAACACAGACGGGGATATTTTAAATCCAAATTCATGGAGTCGTACAGAGGATGTTTTTGTAGCTACTAGCGATGTATCTGGACCTGCAAGAGCAGGTTTTGTGAAATCGGCTGATGGAACAGAAGACTGGATGATTTATCATTCGCGCGTTTACAAAGATGTTGAGCGTAATTGGTGGCGCCAGGTAAATATTAAAAAATTCACTTGGAATGAGGACGGAACTCCTAATTTCGGTGAACCGGTTTCTCCTTATGAGTGGCAAGAACTGCCTTCTGGTGATTTAGGGCAGGGAGACATGTATCAAGCAGAGGATGCCATTCTCTATGGTGAAATCACAAAAAATACTACTTTTGGAAACTATCAAGGAACTGGTTATATCAACCTGCCAAGAACAGCAGGTGCAGAAGCTAGTTTTACCGTAAATGCTGAAGAAGCGGGAGATTATATCGTGGGAGTAAGGTATGCCTATGGTGAAAAAGTGAATGGCGAATATAATCATAATCCTTCTACTCAATTGCCGGCAAGGGCAAAAGTGGAAGTCTATGTAAACGGCATTCACGCAAAAACGATTGCACCTGATAAAACAGCCATCAGTTGGGAAGAATGGTTTACGGCTTCCGAGCGATTATCCTTAAAAGCAGGGAAAAATGTAATTAGTTATCGGATTGACAAAGGTTCGATTGGGAATGTGAATTTAGACTATATCACGATGTATAAAGCAGATGTTCCAAATCCGGTTACGCCAAAAATAGACCTGGATACAATCCATCAATTGGTAAATGAGTATGAAAAGAATGGAAGTATCAAACATCCATTAGCGAGTCAATTAAACAATCTATTAGACCAAGCTAAACATCACTTAGATAAAGGCCATAAGGAACAAGCTATCAAAAAAATAAATGATAGTATAAAAGCAATAAATAATAAGGGTATGGAAAAATATATTGAAGCAGGCGTAAAAGAAAAACTAAATACCGATCTGTCAGCTTTACTAGATTCATTAAAATAGAATCATAATATAGATTCATGATGAAGGATGTTCCAAAGTAACTTTGGAGCATCTTTTTTCTTACAAAAAATTATCTCATTAAAACTGAAAATTGCAAATATTACCGTTTTATTATAAATACAATTATTCCTTTTCTTTGTATTCTAAAGAAGACAAAAACCATTGGGGGGAAAAGAAATGCGGAAAACAAAAACGCTTCTTACGTACTTATTTTCATCATTAGTATTAATTCTACTACTAGCAGCATGCAGCAGCGATTCAACAAGTACAGGCGATAAAAATGAAAGCGGTGGCAAAAAAGACGAAAAAATTGTAGTTGGCTTCTCACAAATAGGCGCAGAAAGCGGCTGGAGAACAGCAGAAACAGAATCAATCAAAGAAACATTAGGAAACGATTCAAGATTTGAATTAAAATTCTCAGATGCTCAGCAAAAACAAGAAAATCAAATTAAAGCACTTAGAAGCTTCATTGCTCAAAAGGTAGATATCATTGCGTTAGCTCCAGTTGTTGAGTCTGGCTGGGAAACAGTACTTCAAGAAGCAAAGGATGCAAAAATCCCGGTTATCTTATTAGACCGCGGCATTGATGTAAAAGATGAATCATTATATACAAGCTTTATCGGTTCAGATTTTATCCTCGAAGGTGAAAACGCTGCCAAGGAATTGATTAATCTTATGGGTAAAGATTCAAAGGTTAACATTGTAGAATTACAGGGAACAGTTGGAGCAAGTGCTGCAAATGACCGTATGGAAGGTTTTGCGAATGTCATTAAAGAAAACCCAAACTATAACATTATTAAATCTCAAAGTGGAGACTTTACCCGGGCAAAAGGGAAAGAAGTCATGGAAGCATTTTTGAAATCCGATGGAGAGAACATCGATGCGGTTTACGCACATAATGATGACATGGCATTAGGTGCCATTCAAGCCATTGAAGAATATGGATTAAAACCAGGGGAAGATATTAAAGTGGTATCAGTCGATGGAATCAAAGCAATTTTTGAAGCGGTAGCAGCAGGAAAAGCAAATATCATTGTCGAATGTAATCCACTTCTAGGACCACAGCTTGCACAAGCAGCCTTAGACTTACAAGCTGGAAAAGAAATCGAAAGATGGATTAAAACAGAAGAAACCGTTTTTGTCGGTAAAGAAGCGGCAGAAAGCGCTTTACCATCACGTAAATATTAATAGATAAGGAGAAATCGAAATTGTGGTACAGCAATTTCGATTTTCCTATTTATCCAAATATTAATAATATTTGAAATTTATTACGTTTTTGTTAATAATAAAGAAATAAGCTCCGAAAGAGAGGGTGGACCCTATTGTTTCAAAAATGATGTCGCGGTTAAGAAACGTAAGTATTCGAGTTAAGCTATTATTTTATTTTATCGTCATCATCATCTTATGTATTTCAACATTAAGTATTTTAGGCGGAAACATATACAAGAAATCGATGGAGGAAGAAGCAAACGCCTATACTGATCAGATGCTAAAGCAAGTGTGGAATACCATTGAAAGTACAATCCAAGAGAATGATAATGTTATGTACTATCTAGCAAATGAATCATCTGTAAAAGAGTTTATGGAACAGCAAACCACAACGGAAGAAATGACGAATACTGTGAAGGAACAAATTCAAGTCTATCAACAGCGTCACCCTGAGATAGCAGGTTTGGTAATCGTCAATCAACATGACCAATTTATAAGCAACGAGATGATTCGTGTTTCCAGAGATTCTCTCATTGAAGAGACCTGGTACAAAAAAGCGGTAGAATCTCCAGAAAAAATCCAATTAATAAGCAATCCAATTGGGAGAAATCTAAAAAATCAATTCAGCTATCAAGTAAATAATGTCTTATCCCTTGTAAAAGCAGTCGAAAACCCTTTAACAAAAGAAGTATCCGGAGTCATTTTAATTGATTTAAAGCTGGATTTTATCAAAAATGTGATTGAATCAATCAAGATTGGGAAAAGTGGTTTTATTTTTATAACGGACACAGATGGAAACGTTGTCTATTCTCCGGTTAACTCAACAGTGTATCATATTCATCCTTCTTGGATGGCAGAAAATACGTCACCGCCAATAGAAAGAGAGATTGATAACCATAAGTTTCAAATCATTTATAATACCATTCCCGATATCAATTGGAAAATTGCTGGTGTTTTTTCATTAGATGAAACGACGAAGGTGGTTTCGAAGGTTCAAGGCTATACCTTAATCATCGCCATTGTAACATTATTGATCGGTTCCATGATGTCTTTGTTTTTTGCGAGTACCATTACCAATCCAGTGAAGAAGTTAATGGATTTAATGGGAAAGGTGGAAGAAGGAAGATTTGACCTAAGATTTAAAGCAAAATACGAGGATGAAATTGGGCAATTGGGCAACAGCTACAATAAGATGATTCAGCAAGTAGAAAAGCTGATCGAATTGGTTTATCAAGAACAAAAAAGCAAAAGGGAAGCAGAGCTTAAGATCTTACAAGCCCAAATTAAACCTCACTTTTTGTACAATACCTTAGATACAATCCAGTGGATGGCACAGGAATATAAGGCATCGAAAATTGTAGAAATCGTGAATGCACTGACAACACTATTTCGCATTGGCTTAAATAAAGGAAATGAATTTATCACTGTAGAAGAAGAAATCGAACATGTCAAAAGTTACTTAATCATTCAAATGACACGCTATGAATCGAAGATTGAATATGAAATCGAAATGGATGAAGAAGTGAAAAAGTATCAAGTCCTAAAGCTGACCTTGCAGCCACTAGTTGAGAATGCCATTTATCATGGAATTAGAAACAGGCGTGGAAAAGGAAAAATTACCATTCGTATTACAAAGAAGAATGATGTACTTGAATTAACCGTTCATGATACGGGGATTGGCATCGAAGAAGAACATCTGAACGAATTAAATCACGCCTTAGAAACGATGAGTGATGAACGTAAAAAAGGATATGGTTTATTTAATGTAAATGAACGAATTAAGCTGACACATGGTTCACAATTTGGCATAGGTATTGAAAGTGAATATCAAAAAGGGACAACGATCATCGCATCGCTTCCTATTCAATTTTGATAGAGTATTTCAAATTGGTTGATGGGCGAGGGGGGATACTTATTGTGGAAGTTATTAATTGCCGAAGATGAAACGACGATAAGAAAAGGACTTAGGTATGCTGCCGATTGGGAGGATTATTCCGTTACAATTGTCGGGGAAGCGGAAGATGGGGAAATCGCTTTAGAAATGGCGATGGAACGGCAGCCAGACATCTTATTTGTCGATATTAATATGCCATTTTTGAATGGGTTAGAATTGATGAGAGCGTTAAGGGAGCATCTTCCAGAAGCTATTTTTATTGTAATCAGCGGATATGATGAATTTAGTTATGCACAACAAGCTCTTAAAATGGATGCATTCGACTATTTATTAAAACCAGTCAATAAAGAAGACTTGATCAAGACGGTAAAAAATGCAGTAAAGCTTCTTGAAAAGAATAATAGAAGAAGACAACTAGATTTACAGCTAGAAGATAATAAAGCATTACTTAAGGAAAAATTCTTGCAAGAATGGGCAGCGGGAATGATTGCTCAGGATGAAGTGAAAGAACAATCGCAGCTATTAAGTTTGCATTTAGAGGGACCAGTCGGAATCTCTATGTTCAAAGTTGTCAAAGAAATTGAAGAAAATGTCACCCAAGAACAATGGAATGATGGGCTGATTTCTTTTTCATTGAAAAATATTATTAAAGATTATTTGAAAGCGTATTCATCCTCTGAGGTATTCGAAGATTCATTGGGACATATCATCCTTCTTTTGCCCAATGCTGAAGGCGAAGTATTGATGCGTTTGAATAAGGAAATTAAAGAATACGCAGAAGGCTTTTTAGGAAAAGTGATCATCTGTATGGAGAAATTAATGATGACACATTTAGAGCTTCCTGACCATTACAGGATGTTAAAAGAGGAGATTGCAGCTTACCACAGTCTTTCTCCGATGGTGATTCTTGCTAAGGACTATATCGATCATCACTATTTTGAACCTAGCATCTCTTTAAATGAAGTGGCGGAAATGGTTCAAGTCAGTCCGACCTATTTAAGTAAAAGGATTAAAACAGAGCTAGGTGCTTCTTTTATTACCTATCTTACAAAAGTCCGTATAAAAAAAGCCCTTTTGTTAATGAAAGATCCTCATTTAAAGATTTATGAAATTGCTGATATGGTTGGGTATAGCACGCAGCATTATTTTTGTAATGCTTTTAAAAAGGTAACAGGCATTTCTCCAACTGTGTATAGGGGCGGCGCTAAAAGCTATGAATAAAAAAATAATCTTTGGAAGTATGCTGCTTGGGACGAGTGTGTGTCTTTTCCTCCTATATCTGTTTGGACAGACAGAAGCAAATGGCAGTACCTCGGAGTTTCAAGAAGTGGATTATGTAATTGGAGTATCACAGCCTAATTTACTAGAACCATGGCAGGTTCTCATGAATGAGGAATTAAAGAATGAAGTGGCTAAGCATGATAATATTCGGGTGATTTATACGGATGCAGCTCAAAGTACAGAACAGCAAATCAGAGATATTCAAACATTAAAAGATTATGGCATTGATTTATTAATTGTTTCTATTGATAATTCTTCTGATTTAACGCCTGTTATTTCGGAGATGTATAAGGAAATACCCGTTATTGTTCTTGGAAGAGGAGTGACAGGCTACAACTATACACTCTACATAGGATCTGATTATTATTTTATTGGAGAAACGGCAGCTAAAGCAGCAATGAACCTGTTAGGCAATAAGGGAGGCTCTATTGTTGAAATACAAGGGATCACGAGTGCCCTCCAAGCAGAGGAGCGAACGAAAGGCTTCCAAGAGACATTACATAAAAATCCAGCGTATAAAATAAGTGATGTCCTTGTGGCAAATTGGCAAAAAGATTATGCAGAGGACCAATTAAAGTTACTTCTAGAGCATCGAGAGAACCCTCCTGATTTGATTTATGCCCATAATGATGCGATGGCATTAGGTGCTTATCGAGCAATACAATCATTGGGATTGAAGGATATTATCATCATTGGCAGTGACGGTGTGAATAAGCAAAATGGCGGTTTGCAATTAGTGAATGAAAAGAAAATAAATACAACCTTCATAACTCCTACGGGCGGGAAGGAAGCCATTCAGTATGCCATTGAAATTCTGGAAGAAAAAGAAGTTATTCCTAAAAAAATTATTTTAAGAAATCATGAAATTAATGAAAAGAATATAAAGAATTACCTGAATGAAAAAGAGGTGGCAGCAAGTTCTCAGGAAGGAGGGGACCGTTCAATAACCCTTGGATTTGCCCAAGTGGGGAATGAAAGCGAATTCCGTGCTGCTAACACTCAATCTATTATAGAGGCTGCAAAAGAAGCGGATGTCGAACTTATTTTAAAAAATGCAGATAACGACCAAGTAAAACAAATCGAAATTATCCGAGACTTTATAAAACAGAAGGTAGATGTGATTGCTTTTTCTCCAAAAGTAGAACATGGCTGGGAAGAAGTACTTAGGGAAGCAAAAGAAGCAGGGATCCCTGTCATTCTTTCTGACCGGGAAATTAATGTTAAAGATTCATCTCTATGGACATCCTTTATTGGTTCAGATTTTGTGGAGGAAGGAAGAAGAGCAGCTCGTTGGCTTGTAACTGAAGAGGACAGTGAAAATGTTCAAATTATTGAACTTGAAGGAACGAGGAATTCTGCACCTGCAGAGGGAAGAAAACAAGGGTTCGAGGAGGTTTTGGCTGAAAATCCAAATTTTAAAATCCTTGAATCGTACCAAGGTGATTTTACTCATGCTATAGGAAAAAAAATGATGAAAAAAGCACTTGTACAATATGGCAAGGAAATCGATGTCGTGTACGCTCATAATGACGATATGGCGATAGGGGCAATTGAAGCGATTGAAGAATTTGGTTTGCAGCCAGGCGCCGATATTAAAATCATCAGTATTGATGCAACCAAAAAGGCATTTCGTGCATTAAGCACGGGGAAATTAAATTTTTCTGTAGAATGTAACCCACTGTTAGGACCACAGATTATGAAATCTGCACAAGACTTAGTGCGGGGAAAAGAAATCCCGATGAAAATTATTACGGCAGAACGAACATTTACTCAAGAGGAAGCGGGTAAAGAAATCAAAAAACGCAATTATTAATTAGTTGGGAAGAGTCGAGTATGAATCAATACTTGACTCTTTTTTTTTAGTGTTAACTGAAAATTATAAAAAATAACTCTTTATTTTAAATACTTTATTTGCGGGCTTCTTTAAACTAAACGTAAGAATGATAGCTCTTGGAGTTATTCTATTAAATTGAATAAAGTAGGTGATGCATTTGAGTTCTGCTATTTTACTAAGAGCCGAAGGGATATCAAAGTCGTTCCCAGGGGTAAAAGCATTGTCAAACGTCAATTTCAGCTTGCGAAGAGGTGAAATTCACTCCCTAATGGGTGAGAACGGTGCTGGGAAATCGACGTTAATAAAAGTGTTAACAGGTGTACATGAAAAAGACGAGGGATCGTTTTATTTAGAAGGGAAGCCAATCAGCCCCGTTTCACCCCAAGATGCACAACAGTTAGGAATTAGTACCGTCTATCAGGAAATCAACTTATGTGAAAATCTTTCAGTTGCCGAAAATATCTTTATCGGAAGAGAACCAAAGAAACGAGGGAGAATTGATTGGAAAGAAATGAATCGACGTGCGGAGAAAATACTTTCCGAGCGGCTAAAAATCAATATTGATGTAACGAAAATTTTATCCTCTTATTCTACTGCTATACAGCAAATGGTGGCGATTGCCAGGGCTGTCGATATTTCAAGCGGTGTCCTGATTCTTGATGAGCCAACCTCCAGTTTGGATAAAAACGAAGTAAAACAGCTGTTTGAGGTGATGACAAAATTAAAGAGTGAGGGCATGGGAATTGTTTTCATCAGCCATTTTCTGGACCAAATCTATGAAATTACCGATCGAATTACAATATTACGAAATGGAGAACAAATCGGCGAATATGAAACGAAAGAAATTTCAAGATCCCAGCTGGTGTCGAAAATGATTGGCAGAGAATGGGGAGAAGATTCGAACCAGGAGAACAAAAATACAAGAAAAGAGATGCAGCAGGTTTTTATAAGTGCACAAAATTTAGGAAGACGAGGGATGATTAGCCCGCTCGATTTTACCTTGCAGAAAGGAGAAATATTGGGGTTGGCAGGTTTGTTAGGGTCGGGGAGAACAGAGTTTGCCAAAGTCCTGTTTGGAATTGAAAAGGCAGACCAAGGTGTGATGACCATTGATCAGCAGCAAATTCGAAATATGACACCAAAAGCAGCCGTAGACATGGGATTCAGCTTTTGCCCTGAGGATCGTAAAGTCGAGGGAATTGTGAATGACCTTTCGATTCGCGAGAATATCATACTAGGTCTGCAAACAAAGAGAGGCTTGTTCAAGTACATCCCAATGAAGGAGCAAAGGGAGATTGCTCAAAAATACATTGAGCTGTTAAGCATTAAAACACCAAATATGGAAGAAAGAATTGATAATTTGAGCGGAGGCAACCAGCAAAAGGTGATCCTTGCCAGATGGCTGGCAACAGATCCTAAGCTCTTAATCTTAGATGAGCCAACTAGAGGAATTGATGTAGGTTCGAAGGCCGAAATACGAAAGTTAATCCTAGATTTAGCATCCCAGGGAATATCCATTTTATTTATTTCTGCAGAATTAGAGGAAGTGGTTGCTTGCTGTGACCGGGTTATCGTTCTTCGCGACCGAAAAAAAATAGGAGAATTAGACCGGACAGAGATGAGCGAATCGAGAATCATGGATATGATTGCGGAAGGAGTACCTGTACATGAAACATAATTTTTACAAGATCACACAGATGAAGATATTTTGGCCGCTTGTGGCTTTAGCTGTCCTCCTCCTTTTAAATCTACTTTTACTGCCTGGCTTCTTTTCCATCCAAATAAAAGACGGGCATTTGTTCGGAAGTGTCATCGACATATTAAATCGTGTTATGCCATTATTAATTATTTCCCTTGGGATGACTATGGTCATTGCCAAAGAGGGTATTGACATCTCAGTCGGTTCTGTCCTCGCGATTTCAGGTGCATTGGCTGCGGCGATGATGGAACATACATCTGTTTGGGTGGCACTTCTTGCTGCAGTTGGGGTTGGAATCATTTGCGGCCTTTGGAATGGAGTCTTAGTCTCTGTCTTTGAAATACAGCCAATGGTCGCGACCTTGATTTTATTAACAGTGGGAAGAGGTATTGCCCAATTGATTACTGGGGGGCAGATTTTATCCATTGACAATAGTGTTTATCAATACCTCGGCTCTGGTTTTCTTCTGGGACTGCCATTTCCTATTTTCATTGGAGCAGCGATTTTTCTCATTATGATGTATTTAAAGAAGAGAACAGCGATGGGGTTATTTCTTGAATCGATTGGGAATAACATGACAGCCAGTAAATTTGCAGGAATCCAGCCCAAAAAAATGATCATCTTGGTCTATACAATCTGCGGAGTATGTGCTGCCATTGCCGGCATTATCGTTAGTGCAAATGTAAGCAGTGCAGATGCGAATAATGCAGGTTTGTGGATCGAATTAGATGCCATCTTAGCTGTCGTAATTGGAGGAACCTCGATGCGGGGAGGCAGATATTTCCTTGGCGGCACAATCGTAGGAGCATTTTTCATTCAAACGTTATCAACAACCATCTATTCTGTGGGGATTAATCCGCAAATTGTAATGGTTGTAAAAGCAATCGTTGTCATTCTCGTCTGCTTATTTCAATCTCAAGAATTTAGAAAGCTATTTTTAAAGTTTACGAAAAAGAAGGTGAGCTTCTCATGAAATCACTTCCGTTTAGTATAAAGGAGAATCATATCTTTATTGTTGCCACCTCTGTCCTTATTCTTCTGTTATATGGATATGGTTCCTTTTCTTTTACAGGATTTTTCAGTACACAGGTATTTCTTAATCTTTTCATTGATAATGCCTATTTAATCATCGTAGCCACTGGCTTAGCGTTTGTGATTATTACAGGGGGAATTGATTTATCTGTTGGTGCTTTAGTGGCCTTTGTCAGCATGGTATCTGCATCTTTATTGGAGCATGGCGTGAATGCGTATATCGTCATCCTGCTGACATTGCTAATTGGAATCATTTTTGGAGCTTTTCAAGGATATATGATTGACCGTTTTGATTTACATCCTTGGATTGTCACGCTAGCAGGTATGTTTTTGGCAAGAGGTGCAAGCTTTCTCATCAGTACCGATAGTATCGTCATTACCAATGAAACCTATAGCAGCATTTCACGGGCGAAGGTATATATTCTGGGAGACAGTTATGTATCAATCGGCGCAATTGTTGCCATCATTGTCGTCATCATTGCGATTTACATGGCTAAGTTTTCGAAATTTGGGCGAAATGTATATGCGATTGGCGGAAATGTAAAGTCTGCAAAATTGATGGGATTGCCTGTGAAACGCACAATCATTTTGGTTTACACATTATCAGGATTTTGTGCAGCCTTAGGTGGATTGGTCTTTACCTTCTATATGCTGTCAGGATATGGATTGCATTTATTGGGGATGGAAATGGATGCGATCGCAGCATGTGTTATTGGCGGGATCTTGTTGACAGGCGGATTCGGCTATTTAATAGGACCGCTTCTCGGCGTATTAAGTATGGGGATCATTCAGACGTTAATTATGTTTCAAGGTACGCTAAGCTCATGGTGGACGAAGATTGCTGTCGGATTCCTGCTCTTTTTGTTCATCCTTCTTCAACGTTTGATTGTCATGAGAAGAGGAAGAAGGAAAGTCATTCGCTTAGAAAAGCAGCATCCATCACTGCCCGTTCATTCGCAGCCTGTTTCTGGTGATTTTAAGTAGGAAAATTTTGTCCTTTATCGAATTTAATAGATTAGGAGATTGATCAGCATAGGATAGGAGTGTTTACATTTGAAAAGAAACCGGTCAAAAAGGAAGACCCTGCTTCACAAGGTATTGGTGTTTACGCTTGTCCTTGTCACGTTTTTACCATCTCTTTCAAGAGAACAAGCAGCAGCAGCGGAGAATACCATACCAAATACCTTTAAAAATCCGATTGTCCCTGTTTCAGGTCACGCCGGTTCTGCTGACCCCAGCGTAGTCTATAAAGATGGATATTATTATTATGTAAAATCCGATAAAGATACCTCCATCATTGTCGCTAAAGCCAAAAGACTGCAAGATATCGGAACGGCACCGCGTGTAACTGTGTACACACCTCAAAGCGGGACCATGTATTCAAAAGAAATATGGGCACCTGAATTACAGTACTTGAATGGAAAATGGTATATCTATTTCGCTGCAGATGATGGGCGAAATGAGAATCATCGAATGTATGTCCTTGAAGGAAATTCCCAAGATCCACAAGGTACATACACATTTAAAGGAAAAATAAGTGATCCATCCGATGAGTGGGCGATTGATGGAATGGCCTTTCAAAAGGAAGATGGGTCCATGTACTTTGTTTGGTCCGGCTGGCGCAATGGTAACGATGGTATGCCGCAGCGAACGTATATTGCCCCAATGAGTAATCCTTGGACGATTAGCGGACCACGCGTAGAAATCTCATCACCAACTCTGCCATGGGAAGGTACAATTCAGGAAGGTCAGGAAGTTATCATCAAGGATGGAACGATATCGATAATATATTCTGCTAATGGCAGCTGGATGGACGACTATGTGCTAGGACAATTAACCAATACGGATGGAGATGTTTTAAATCCTTCTTCTTGGACGAAGAAAAGTACACCTGTATTTGGAAAAAATCCAGAAGGTCAAGCATTTGGAACAGGACATCATGGCTTTACCAAATCACCGGATGGAAAAGAGGACTGGATGGTTTATCATGCCTTTAGAAATTCAAATGGCGGGTGGGCTAATCGCAGCGTGAGAGCTCAGAAGTTTACGTGGAACGAAGATGGAACCCCTAATTTTGGGACAGCTGTTTCATATGGTGCAGAGCTCAATGAACCTTCAGGAACACCAGACATACCTAGATATGAGTACGAAGCAGAGAATGCTGCAGTAGGGGGAATTGCCTTTGTTCGGAATTCTGCCAATGCTTCAGGAGAGAAAGTGGTAGGCCGACTCGATAATGAAGTCAGTGATTATGTTGAATTTGATGTCGAGGTAGAAGAACCAGGATTATATACCCTTGTCGTGGTGGCAGCGAACGGAACGTCAGCGGGTGCAGCTGCACAGCACAATGTAACCGTAAATGATGGCCCTAATCAAGTGATTGAGTATAAGAATTATGGCTGGGAAAATTACAACCCTTCATCCATGGATGTTACATTAAAGACGGGAAGAAATAGTATTAAACTTTCAAAGAAAACCAATTTCGCTGAAATTGATAAAATTGTACTTCAGCCAGTGGAGACAACGGATCAAGAAGTAAAGATTGAAAGCATTAGCACTGAGAACAAAGAGAAGGCAATCAGTCAGGGTGATACGCTGACTGTGAAAGCGAGTATCCGGCCAATTGTCGGTACGGATAAGAATCTAAAGCTTTCATCATCGAATTCAAAGATTGTAACGGTATCCGAATTTGGAAGGGATTCAGCTACCGGAACAGTGACATTAGCTGTAAATGGAGTAGAGCCAGGCACATCCATAATTAAAGTTGAAAGTGTGGATGGAAAAGTCGCTGCTGAATTCGCCGTTACCGTCCGCGGTGAACCAGGTGAACCAGATCTTTCTGCCTTTACGGTGGATCATTTTGATCAAACAACATTAGATCGTGACTGGTCCATTTTTCAAGAAAGCAAGGAAAATTGGAGTTTAACAAAGAATCCAGGTTCAATGACGATTCATACAACACCTACAGACATTTATCAAAATAATAATAGCCAGAACAATGTATTTTTAAAGAAGATTGAAAAAGGTAAAGATTTTGAAATGATCACAAAAGTGAATGCACCAATTTCGAAAAACCATCAGCAAGCAGGCTTGTTCGTTTGGCAGGATGCAGATAATTTAGTGAAGCTGGCACATGTTTGGGTTGACGGTCCAACCATTGAAACAGCTTATGAATTAAAACAGGTATACCAGAAGCCAGGCAACTTTGCGAAACACCCTGGCGGCAATACGATGACATTAAAAATAAAGAAGATAGGGAATCTTTATACCACCTACTATTGGGATGGCTATGAATGGATTCAAGCTGCTGATTCTCTGACAGCGGACCTTAAGGATATTAAAGTCGGGTTCTTTGCGAATAATATCGTAGCCTCGAACGACAGAATACATGCCGTTTTTGAATATTTTGCTGTTCGAGAAATATCCGGTGGAGTGGAGCTTGACGCAGATAATATTTCATTAAAAGTATCGGAAACGAGTCAATTACAAAATTCAGGTCCAAGTGAAAATGTTAAATGGAGCTCTAAAAATCCTTTGATT
Source organism: Neobacillus niacini (assembly GCF_046591715.1). GTDB lineage: Bacteria > Bacillota > Bacilli > Bacillales > Cytobacillaceae > Neobacillus > Neobacillus niacini_L. Next base: position 1,315,991 of record NZ_JAWVNQ010000001.1, read on the forward strand.
GCGACGGTATCTGATAATGGATTAGTTGAAGCCAAAGGTGTTGGCAGAACCATTATTAAAGCAGAAGATGAATCCGGCACCTATAGCGATGAAGTCGTTGTCACAGTTGAAGGTGAAGAGAGTCAGCCAGAATTCCAAGATGACTTTAATGATCACGAATCAGATGGCTGGACAACGTACGGCGGCAATTGGAAGGTAAATGCCGGAAAATACACGGTAAACAGCGGCCCAGGATATAAAACGGTCTTGGAGAATTCTCAATTCACCGACTATATTTTAGAAGCAGACGTTCAAATTACAAGTGGTACCGAGGCAGGACTGATTTTCAGAGCATCGGATCTCGCTGTAGGAGCCGATTCGCTCGAAGGTTATTTTCTTGGAATAAATGCCCAAGACCAATATGCCGTTCTTGGACAATTCTCAGAGGGCAAATGGACCGAAATCGCTTCTAGAAATATCCCAATTAAGTACAATGAAAACTATCAATTAAAAGTCGTAGTATCGGAGGGACACATCCAGGCATATATCAACGACAACCCATTAAATAGTAATCCTTATCCGAAATTCGACTTGGTCAGCAATACACATTTATCGACTGGAAAAATAGGCTTTAGAACGTGGCATGCAGATGCATCATTCGATAACGTGAAAGTTACTCCTTATAAGGAGGAAATTACAGGCCCGACCTATTCAAACTCTGTCATGCCAGGAATAGCGGATCCTTATGTACTTTACCATGAAGGGACCTATTATTTATATGGTACGCATACAGAGGATTGGCCGATGATGCAAAATGGAATAAAGGTTTACACCTCTACTGATCTTGTAAACTGGAAAGAACATGATGAATGGGCTCTGCATCGAGACAATTCTTGGGGAGAAAACCGGTTCTGGGCACCAGAAGTCATTGAAAAAGACGGTAAATTCTACATGTATTATGCAGTGGAAGAGAGATTAGCGGTTGCGACAAGCGACTCTCCATTAGGACCATTTGTTCAGGAAGAGATGGAACCGATTCATCCCAATACGCCAGAAATTGATGCGCATATCTTTACCGATGATGATGGCAAACAATACATGTATTTTGTCCGCTTTGAGGGAGGAAATGTCATTTATGTTGCCGAGTTAAACGATGACATGAAATCTATTAAAGAAGATACCGTAACCTTTGTAATGAGAGCTTCACAGGATTGGGAAAAGAGTACAAAACAGCCATCCTATCCTGTAAATGAAGGTGCGTTTGTCATTAAGCATAAAGATACCTATTATTTAACGTATTCTGCTAATCATTTTGAAAGTCCTGATTATGGTGTTGGCTATGCAACGGCTCCGACTCCAATGGGGCCTTGGACAAAGTACGAACAAAACCCGATTATGAAATCTAATATTGTTGTCCCGGGGGCAGGACATCACTCTCTCATTCATTCGCCAGACGGAACGGAATTGTTTATGGTTTACCATACTCATAATAGTACGAAGGCAACTGAACCTAGAAAACTAGGTATTGACAGAGTCCAATTTGTGCCACAAGAAAATGGACCGGACATAATGGAAGTGTGGGGGCCAACTGTCACCCCGCAGCCAATGCCGTCGAACAAAATGATTCTTAAAAATGTTAACCTTGAAGCGGAGCATACGACCTTGCAAAGAAACCAAACATCGCGACTCAATATAAGTGGCGGACTTACGAATGGGAAAGAAGCAGACTTGACGAAAGCCGACATTGTCTATGAAACTAGCGATGAAAATGTGATAAGCGTGGTGGACGGGAAGTTAGTTGCTCACCAAGCAGGGACTGCAGAGGTTTTTGTAACAGTGACATTGAATGGCTTTACAGTGGAATCAAATAGACTCCGTATTGAAGTGACCACCAGTATCGATTCTATTAAACAACTCATCCAAGGCTATGAAGATACTAACAGCATAAAGCAGCCCTTGTCCAGCCAATTAAAGAATAGTCTAGACCAAGCTGCCCACCAACTTAAAATAGGAAATAAACATCAAGCAATGAAAAAAATGAATGATTTCTTAAAACACCTAAATAACGCAGCAATGAGCAAATTTATTTCTGCAGAAGGAAAACAAGTACTCAATGAAGATGCAAATGCGCTATTAAAATTATGGGACCAGGATAGACAGGAAGATTGATTGATACAAGTACCAGGATAGCAGCATTCTAATGCTGCTATCCCTTTTTTAGAATAAGGAGATGAAAGCATTGGAGACTTCAGTAATTGACATTCAACAAATACTACAGGAAGTAGAAGACCACTTAAAAAATGGGATTATTCCATTTTGGTTAAATAAAGGGTATGACAATCAAAATGGAGGATATTTAACATGCTTTGACTCCGAAGGCTCGTTAGGTGAGGATACAGACAAATACATAGTAACCCAATGCAGGATGATTTGGGGGTTTTCAGCATTTTATCAATTATATCCTGAAAACAAAGAGCTTCTATTTATGGCTGAACAAGGAGTTAACTTTCTCTTAGATCATTTTTGGGATCATGAACACGGAGGTTGGTATTGGAAGGTAAAAAGAGATGGTACACTCATTGATCCTGGAAAAGTCGTCTACGGTCAAAGCTTTGCAATTTATGCATTATCACAATACTACCAAGTGACAAAGGATCCACTTGCTTTAGAGTATGCGGAGGAAACGTACAATCTTTTGCAAATCCATTGTTCGGATACTTTGCACGGCGGGTATTATGAAAACCTTGAACATGATTGGCAAGTATCAGCTGATGGGTTTTGTGGAGGTGACCGAAAATCTCTTGATGTTCATATGCACCTCCTTGAGGCATTTACGGTTCTCGTGCAATGCAGCCAAAAAGAACATCACAAGAGGAAATTACAAGAAATCATCGATCTTATCCTAAAACATATGATCAATCACGAAGACGGCTGTGGACGCAATCAGTTTAACCGAGAGTTTATGCCAATACCTGCAATATCCATTCGCAGGACTTGGAATGCTGAAAGACAAGGCTCTCAAATAATCGAGAAACCAAGAGATACAACTTCATACGGACATAATCTTGAATTAGTATGGCTATTAAACAGAGCGGTTGAAGTACTGGGCCTTCCGAAACATTCTTTCTATGATCTAACGAAAAAAATAGCATACCACACGTTAAAATTTGGGTTAGATAGCGAATTAGGCGGCGTGTACAGAGACGGTCCACATCAGGGGCCTGCATATATAACAGATAAAGAATTCTGGCAAAACCAGGAAGTTTTAGTAGGTTTTTTGGATGCCTATGAAATACTGCGCGATGACAAATTGCTCACTGCCTTTTTGAAAACATGGGAATTCTCAAAGAAATATCTCATTAACTGGGAACTAGGCGAGTGGCGGCAATTAGTGGACAAGGAGGGGAATATTTTAATAGGAAACTTAGGGAACCCGTGGAAGGCTTGTTACCATTCAGGACGTTCCATGTTAGAGGTAATACAGCGATTAGAACAAATGCTTGAGTTAATGAGTAAAGTAGAAGGTTAATCTTCTACTTTTTTTTGTTCAATTTAAGCAGGGATAATAAACGATATCAGAAAATTGCAAATCTTAACGTCTTATTGTAAATATTTCTAACACATTTCTTGGTAAAGTTGTAATTGAAAACAAGAATATGGAGGAGGTCGCAACGGGCAGGATGTAAGCGTTATTAAATCTAATAGTGATAGTAATGGAGGCAGGGAGTAGAGAATGAAGAAAAAATTATTAGTCTATTCATCGATCATGACCATGGTTCTTTCACAGGCAGTCGGACTTAGTGCTGTAACACCCTCATCAGTTAAAGCAGCCGAAACGGAGAAAGTGCATGGATTAAAAGGAGAGTATTATACGTCATCGGGTCCAGGAAAATTTGATTTCAATCAATTGAAAACGACGATTGTCGACTATAATATTAATTTTCCTGATTTGGAACCAACTATAAATCTATTCACTGGTCAACAGGATGATGTCAACGTCAGATGGACAGGTAAAATTGTCCCAGAGCATACCGAGGATTATACGTTTTATATGATTGGTGATAATGGATTCAGGGTTTGGATTGACGGAAAGTTGGCAATCGATTTTTGGGAGGATAAATGGGATATTGAGCAAAAAAGTGCTCCCATTACATTAGAAGCCGGAAAAGAATATGATATCAAAATTGAGTACTTTGAAAATTATGGTGGCTCTAATCTAAGACTCTATTGGTCTAGTCCTAGTACGGAAAAACAAATTGTGCCAAGCAGTGCCTTTTTCTTACCAGATGGATACAGTACAAGCAATGATATTAAAACGATAAAAGTTCTAGAAGATGGGAAGCATGTTGAATTAGGATTTAACCATGAGCTTCATGATCTACCGGACGGACTCGAGAAGAATTTCAAAGTCAACTTAAGCGGGCGTCAATGGGATCTTGTAAATCTTTCATTAAAGAAAGATGACCCGTCAACCATTGTACTTGAGACCAGTGCGCCAATCTATGAAAGATCGGCAAATAATGTTTTAGTCAGTTATGACGGAAAAGGTAATATCGTAACCAAAGAAGGGAAAGTGGTTGCGGAATTTTTAAACAGAGCAGAAAACCTTTCACAATACAACATCGAATCGCCATGGGCTGATAAAGTTGACCCTAAAAATGTATTGCCAGAATATCCGCGTCCTCAAATGGTACGGGAGAATTGGCAGAACCTGAATGGGGAGTGGGAGTTTCAGCGGGCAGCGGAAGGTGAAGCTGTTCCTACAGGTAAAAAGCTAGAAGAATCGATATTAGTTCCATTTGCAGTCGAATCCGATCTATCCGGAATTGATAGACAGGAAAAACATATGTGGTATAAGCGAAGCTTTACCGTACCATCCAAATGGAATGGTGACAGAGTTAAATTGAATTTTGATGCCGTTGATTATAAAACGGTCGTCTATGTGAACGGAGCTAAAGTGGGTGAGCATATAGGTGGTTATGATGCCTTCAGCTTTGATATTACCGACCATTTAGTAAAAGGTGACAATGAATTGATTGTGGAAGTCTATGACGAGACATCAGGCGGCCAGGCAAGAGGCAAGCAAACTACGAACCCAGAAGGTATTTGGTATGAGTCTACTTCTGGAATCTGGCAGTCCGTTTGGTTAGAACCAGTTAAAGAGGCTCATATTGAATCAATCAAAACGGCAGCAGATATTCATGAAGATAAAGTGAATGTCACCGTTAATGGTCAGAATCTGGAAAATAAAACGATTGAAGCGATTGTGTATCAAAAAGGAAAAAAAGTAGGAGTGGCTACTGGTAAAGCAGGGGAAACATTTGCAGTCTCTGTACCTAACCCGCACTTATGGACGACAAAAGATCCATATTTATATGATTTACAAGTCAATGTAAAGGATACTAAAGGTGTTGTAGATACCGTTAAGAGTTATTTTGGAATGAGGGAAATTACTCTTGGAAAAGTAAATGGCCAGCTTCGTCCATTGTTAAACGGAGAATTTATTTTCCAAATGGGGCCATTAGATCAAGGATACTGGCCGGAGAGCGGCTTAACTGCACCAACAGAGGAAGCATTAAAATTTGATATCGAAAAAACAAAAGATCTTGGATTCAATATGATTCGAAAGCATATCAAAGTTGAGCCTGAACGCTGGTACTATTGGGCAGATAAATTGGGAATGATTGTCTGGCAGGATATGCCGAGCATGGAAGGTTCAGGTGCCGGAGCTAGAGCGACAGATGCTGATCGTAAACAATACGAAGTTGAATTTAACGAAATGATTCAAGAAAAATATAATCACCCATCCATCTTTCTCTGGACAGTCTTTAATGAAGGCTGGGGTCAATATGATACCGTACGGATGACAAAATGGGTAGAGAGCCTTGATCCGACACGGTTAGTCTCCAATGCAAGCGGTTGGACAGATGCAAATGTAGGGGATGTCCTAGACTGGCATACCTATACGGCTCCTAGATCACCACAAGTTGAGGAAAATCGAATTGCGGTTATTGGGGAATATGGGGGGCTTGGTTTAGCAACTCCAGGACATGAGTGGGGCACAACTGGCTGGAATTATGTAATGATGAAAGATAAAGAAGAAGTCACGAATACGTATGTCGAATATATTGAATCATTAAAACGCTATATGTATGGTAATGGTCTAAGTGCAGCCGTTTATACACAAACAACCGATGTAGAAGGTGAGCTGAATGGTCTTCTAACCTATGACCGAAAATTGGTGAAAATGGATGAAGATGCAGTACGTGAAGCTAACCAGTCATTAATCGCCTTATCCTCAGCGAAGGTGGTATTAAAAGATAAGATCGAGGATGCAAAGATCACTCAAAAGGGTGCCAAAAAAGGAGATAAGCCTGGAGAGTATTCAAAGGCAGCAATTAAATTTTTGAAGGACTCAATCAAAGCAGCAAACAAAGTGCACAATAATCCAAAAGCAACTACCGATGAACTATTTGCTGCTGTCAACACTTTAACCAAACAGCTGTCAGAATTTAAAGATATGGTGATTCCGCCAATTGAAGCGGGGGCACAAGTCGATCAATTTGATAGCGCTACATTGTCACAAGCTTGGTCGATTTTCCAGGAAGATGCTTCTAAATGGAGCTTAACAGAAAAGCCAGGATCTTTAATGATCACAGCACAACAGGGCGATACACATGAGGGCAATAATTCGATTAAGAACGTGTTCTTACAGGATGCCCCTACAGGTGACTTTGAAATTACGACGAAACTGAACGCATCTATTAAAAATAACCATGAGCAAGGTGGTTTATATCTATGGCAGGATGCAAATAATTATGTCCGTTTCGGTCACGTCTGGGATAATGGATTAAAGCTTGAAACCGCGAAGGAAGAAAACGCTAAATACAGTAAAGCACAAAACATCGCACAACATCCGGGTGATGACAGTGTTTACTTAAAAATCAAGAAAAACGGTAATACCATTTCAACCTTCTTCTGGGCCAATGGAGAATGGCAAAAAGCAGCTGATCCTATTACAGCGGATATTAACGTTAGCAAAGTAGGACTTTACGGAGCAAGTCCAGTAAGCGGTCAACTCGTTCCAATGACATTTGATTATTTCACCTTACAAAATCTTCAATAAGTATTTAGTGACCATGGGGACGGTTCTCATGGTCATTTTTATAGAGCAAAAGTACCCAAAGTTAAGGGTCATTTCGACCCTTAACTTTTTCTAACACAAAACAATAATTTTATAGGGAGTCGTTTGGGCTGGGATGCTGAATGTGGCAGGACCATATACAACAAGTAGATTTCGGTTTGCAGGACTCAATGTATAGGGTTGATCGTTTTGTAATACTATTTGAGTATAACTAGAAATATTCAAGTGTAACTGACCATCACTACTGACAAGCTGGCTGTTAAAGTAGTCCACTTTTACATGTTGATAAGGGTTTTCTTTTACGATAATAAGTGCCTGATATTGAGGCGGGTAAATAAGGATGACAGGTACATTGACATCATAATATCCCGTTACAGAATCACCAACTGAAACCATTACACGATCTAAAAAATAGGTGGTTGGATTGATCACAAAATTCACAATTGAGCCATCTGTTCCCGTTAATGACATTAATTTAAAACACCCTTTTAATTCCTCGTCTGAACCTACAAGATAATCTTGAATCCTGGTTACTACTCCTGAAAAAGAACCATATTTTTTCATTTTCTTTCCTCCAAATTAAGTACGATTTAATGAAACCAAAACCTCAGGAAACTTCGTGTACCCTAAGCGTATAATATGATAATTCAGTTTGCCTAAATAATTTTATGATGGTGATATTTAGATAATACATCATGAAGGTTTGATAAGGGCAGTTATCATGAAAAGAAGCAGGTTATGTATAACTATTTTTCTAGGAATCAGAACAGTATTGTTTCGTTTGCACGTGGTGATGTTACGGGGGACCGAGTACCTGTCAATGTCTATTTAACCGGAATAAAGACTCCAGATAGCCCATTTACTCAAAATATCACCTTACATGTACAAAATGGAAGGACAGGCGAGATGAAGAGTGTTCCACTCCGTGAAAATGCCGGCTACAATCCTGCAATTTTTTTTGGGGATTTTACTGGCAATGGAATAGATGATATTTTAATAAGTATTGCTACCGGTGGCAGCGGGGGGATCATGTACTATTATCTTTATTCCTTTGTGGAAAATATTCCGCAATTACTTTTTGATTTCAATGTATATAATCAGCAATATCAATATGAGGTCACTTATCTAGACAATTACAAAGTGGAAGTTCTCAGTAAAATCAATAATAAAAAGTATTTGATAGATATTTCATCAAGAGGTGCTGAATATATAAATGAAATCTATGATGCTAACGGGAAACTGAAAAGCCCGATTACCGGTTTTGTAAACCCTTTAAGCGGCTTATATCCTGTAGACTTTGATGTAAATGGAGTGTATGAGCTATTAGCCTATCAAAAAATTGCTGGAAGATATAATGCGGATTCTTTAGGGTATGTTTTGAACACATTAGGATGGACTGATAATAGATTTGTTTTGCAAAATCAATATGTTGCTATTTTTGGTGAGTAGGGGGACCACGGTGGGGGACCGTGGGGACGGTTCTCATGGTCCTAATCAACCAAATGGGAAAATAATATAGATCTACCTGCCAAAAAGTGCTCCTTACCTGCGAATTTTAATCGCTTACCTGCAAAGAATTCATTTTACCTGCATAAAACCTTTGTTTATCTGCCTAACAAATTCCTACCTCAAACCCCACAGTTGGAAAAGCCAGGGTGCAGCCCTACTCAGGGGATTTCACCTCCAAAATAAGGATATTCGAGTCGCGTTCTAGCGTAGATTCAAGAATAGCGGCGTGTTTTAAGATACCGTAATTATCTCTACCTGCCAAAAAGTGCTCCTTACCTGCGAATTTTATTTGCTTACCTGCATAGATTTCATTTTACCTGCAAAATACCTTTGTTTATCTGCCTAACTAATTCACACCTCAAAATCCACCGATGGAAAAGCCAGAGTGCAGCCCTACTCAGGGGATTTCACCTCCAAAATAAGATATTCGAGTCGCGTTCTAGCGTAGATTCAAGAATAGGGGCGTGTTTTAAGATACCGTAATTATCTCTACCTGCCAAAAAGTGCTCTTTACCTGCGAATTTTAATCGCTTACCTGCGTAGATTTCATTTTACCTGCATAATGCCTTTGTTTATCTGCCTAACAAATTCCTACCCCAAACCCCACCGTTAGAAAAGCCAGAGTGCAGCCCTTCTCAGGGGGATTTCACTTCCAAAATAAGGATATACGAGCGGGTTTTAGCATAGATTCCAGAGTAGTGGCGTGTTTTAAGTTACCGTAATTTCTCTACCTGCCAAAAAGCGCTCGGTACCTGCGAATTTTAATCGCTTACCTGCATCGATTTCATTTTACCTGCATAAAACCATTATTTATCTGCCTAACATATTCCCACCTCAAAATCCACCGATGACCGAGGTCACCTCTGGTCACAATCCAATGCAGGAAGTAAGGTTTTTTTATTGAATTAATAAGAAATACGATTTGATAGAATTTTTGAAACGGAGAGGTTTATATGTCATATATGATGGTGAAAAAAGAGTTTAAGCTTGTTGGATTAAAAGGCAGCGGCGAGTTTGCTAACTTTGGTTATGAAGTTCCTTTGCTGGCAAAACAGCTTTTAAGTCGGGAAAAGGAAATCTTCCATTCAACGGAGACTGAAATTTCATTATTTGAGCCAAAAAGGGATGAGGAACATTTAATAGGCCATTTTTATACAGGGGTGATTGTGAATGAGAAAATAAAGGAAGTACCATCAGGAATGTATTATATTGAGGCAAATAATAGATACGTAACTACCAGGGGGGATATATCAAAAGTGGGAGAACTTCATTTACATTTATTGAATTGGGCAAAAGAACAAGGTTACAAAAGAGATCCCGATTCTTATATTATCGAGACCTATCATCCTATCGGTAACGGTGCTGAGGAGGTACAGATTTATTTGCCAATTCAAGCTTAAAAATAAAAACGCATATCTGGAGGAGAAAAAATTGAACTTGGAAAATGTTGATGGTTATACTGTAAGAAGGGCTGTGAATGAAGATAGCTGCAAAATTATAAAACTGTTAAAACAGGCCGCACAGTGGATCAAAGGAAAAGAGATAAACCAGTGGAGGTTTTTATTAGAAGGTAACCAAGATGAAGAGATTAAGCAGGATATACTTAATGATAAAACGTATATGGTTTTAAATGGTAACGAAATAGTGGCTACCTTTACGCTTTTATCAGAACAAAGTGAATGGGATAGGGATCTTTGGGGCGACGAAAACTCCTCTAAATCGGTATATTTACATAGACTTGCTGTCAACCCTTCATATATGAAGAAAGGGATAGGGAAAAGTATTCTGGATTGGGTCCAGAATAATATAAGTGGAACAGAGTATTTAAAATTAGATTGTGTCGCCGAAAATAGCAAGCTCAATAACTTTTATAAGAATAATGGGTTTAAACTTGTTGGTTTAACAGATGGGCACAATAAATATCAGAAGTTAATTAAGTAATGTAAAGAAAATTGGTTAGGAGTAGATTATGAAATCACGAATCTCTGTTATAACATTGGGTGTAGATGACTTGGAAAGGTCTTTGAGATTTTATAAGGATGGCCTTGGACTGCCCACAGAAGGAATAGTTGGACAAGAATTTGAACATGGTGCAGTAGCATTTTTCGAGCTGCAATCTGGATTAAAACTTGCCATTTGGCAGCGTAAGGATATAGCTCATGACACAGGCTTAAAACAAACACCAATAAGTCCAACTGAATTTACGATTGGTCATAATGTTGCGCGTAAAGAAGATGTAGATAGTGTAATGGAAGAGGCAAGGAAGGCTGGGGCAATGATTATAGTTCCAGCACACGATACATTTTGGGGAGGATACTCTGGGTACTTTCAAGACCCAGACGGGCACCTGTGGGAAGTAGTCTGGAATCCGGCCTGGGAAACAACAGAATAAGAGCAGGACTTCGACTCGGAAATATCTCATAAGATGAAAGAATAAGGGGGAGGAAAGACAATGATTAAATTAGTTCTAATGAATGCCGATGAATATCAAAAATATGTTTCTTCAGCAATTAAATCATATGCGAAAGAAAAAGTTTTATCAGGAAATTGGAATCAGGATGAATCACTTAGTAAAGCGGAAGAGGTATATAAAAGGCTTTTGCCAAAAGGTGAGAAGACTGAGAATAATTATTTATATACTATTCTTAATGAAGACAACTCCATTGGAGTTATATGGCTTGCGCAGTTATCTGAAGAAAAAGGATATATTTATGATATTAAGATATTAGAAGAATATCAAGGCTTTGGATACGGCAAGGAAGCAATGAAGCAAATTGAGAAGGTTGGGCAGGAGCTCGGAATTAAAAAAATAGGTCTGCACGTATTTGGTCATAACAAAGCAGCAAGAGCATTATATGAAAAATTAGGTTATCAGACTACAAATCTTTCAATGGAAAAAGAAATTTAACTTTATCAGTTGTTCCTGGTGGATTCTTCAAAAAGGATAGCGTAATCCATCAAAGATAAGGTTTAAGGGGTATGGACAAATGATCATCATGATTAATGGAGCTTTTGGGGTTGGGAAAACGTCTGTTGCGAATGAATTACAAAAAAGTATGAACAATAGTATGATCTTTGACCCTGAAGAAATTGGCTATATGTTACGAAACATCATTACGGAAGATATTGCACATCCTTCCGAGAAAACTGACAATTTTCAAGACTACCAATTATGGAAGGTTTTTGTAGTCAATATTGCCAATCATTTAATAAACACATATGGCAAGATCTTGATTGTTCCAATGACCATTATAGATAAAAGATATTTTGAATACATATTTAATGGGTTTAAAGAAATAGATGAAAGAACTTTTCATTTTTGCTTAACTGCAAAAGAAGAAACCATCTATGAGAGGTTAAGGAAAAGGGGAGAACCTGAAGGCAACTGGTGCTTTCAGCAAACCAAGAAGTGCATGGATGGATATAATGATCGTTGCTTTGAACAGTTCATCGATACCGACAATGTAAGTGTAAACGAAATCGTAAAAATAATAGATGAAAAAGTCCGCACACTTAATTAAACCTGGAAGTCATATTTCTTTTTTTAAAAATGTGCATGACACCTAAAAAGAAATTACTGGAGAAAAATAGACTAGAAAACATCAAAGGCACACTAGCTCATCAACGCTAGTTGTGCCTTTTTACATACAAAATTTTACGATTGTCCGCGCTACGAACACCCCCATTGTCCTCCCATAGTCCTGAAAATCATATGGACGATATAAAGGAATTTAAAGTATGATTAGTAGTGAGAAAATTTTTATTTGTATATCTTTTTAAGAAATCTAACATTATGATCCATTGAATACTAGATTATTAGGAGGTTTTATGAGATTTCGAACGAAGCTCTATACGAGCATAGGATCATTACTTTTGTTCATTACGATAATCGTTGTGATATTAATGAACATGCTGGAACAATCGACCGTAAAAATGAATGTCGTGATTAATGAGTTAAATGAAAGAATTGAAATTGCTTCAAAGATCAAAGATGAAACTTCCTCAACAACAAAGATTTTATCGACCATTTTAAATGATCGTGGTGAGTCTATCAATTCAGACTTGTTAAATGCATGGGAAAGTTCAAATTCTGATTTACAAGTAACGATTGCATCATTGGAGAAAAAGGACAGCCAAGAGAAATCACAAGAACTCATTAGTAAATTTAAAATTCTCCATGAATCTTTTCGAAATATGGGAAACCAAGCGTTGATGGAAAAGAAAATCAATCCAGACGTTGAACTCTCTCCTTTATTTTGGGATAACTTTGACCTAACCAGTCAAAGAATGATTCAAATTACCGAACTCCTTCATGGCTTACAAGAACAAGGATTAAAGAATGAACTTGTACGTTCAAAAGATACCTATAATTGGGCAGTTGAAAATATTTATATATACCTTGTGATTGGATTAATCATCGGTATCGCTTTTGCGATTTGGATCATAAAAAGTACCAGCAACAATCTTAACAAGGTAACGGATGTGATGAAACAAGCAACAGCAAGTGATTTTGACTCCTTACCGCGTATTGAGATTACCTCAAAAGGGGAACTGAGTGAAATCGCCGTGGCTTTTAATAAGATGGCCAATGCACTGGAGAAACATAGTAGAATGGAGAAACAATTAAAAGAAGAAGCAGAAGAGCTAAGCTGGCTGAATACAAAAATTGCTGAAATTGCTACGCTGTATCCTGAAGTTGAAAATGTGGAGACGCTGGCCAATATGCTAATCTCGAAGCTTTTACCTATGGTGGGAGCGAGCTACGGCGTTTTCTATTTAAAGGAAGTTGACAAAAATAATCAGTATTTAACAAGAATATCATCCTTTGCAGCCTCAACAGATGTAGAAGTGAAGAAACAATTTCGTTTAGGAGAGGGATTAATAGGGCAATGTGCAGAGATAAAGCGCCCTATCCATATGGACCAAATTCCTGAAGATTATGTAAAGATCGGTTCAGGGCTGGGAGAAGCTTCACCTAAAACAATCATGATTTTACCCGTTTTGTTCGAAGACCAAGTTCTTGCTGTGATTGAAATTGCCTCCTTTGAAACGTTAACTCCTTTACAGATAAAGCTGCTTGAAGAAGTGAATAATAATCTAGGTATTAAGATTAATAGTATTCTCAACCACATGAAGGTTGAACAATTATTGCAAGAATCACAAGCCATGACAGAAGAGCTGCAAGCCCAATCAGAGGAACTCCAGATGCAGCAAGAGGAATTAAGGACAACAAACGAAAAACTAGAAGAACAGTATGAAGCGACGAAACAGCGGAACTTTGAAATACAGGAAGTCAGTGCGGCGTTAGAAGAAAAAGCACAGCAGTTGCTGCTTAGTTCTAAATATAAATCTGAATTTCTAGCAAATATGTCGCATGAACTAAGGACTCCTCTAAACAGTTTGCTCATTCTAGCACAAATTCTCTCTGAAAATGGAGAAGGGAATCTGACACCGAAGCAGCAGGAATACATTCGAACCATTCACTCATCAGGTAATGACTTATTGAATTTAATTAATGATATTTTAGATTTGGCAAAAGTAGAGTCAGGAAAACTAGATGTGATCTCAACAGAAGTAGAATTAAACGAGGTAAGAGATTTTCTTTACCAACAATTCGCACACATTGCAAATCAGAAGAAAGTTCATTTTTCCATAGAGATGGACAGCGAATTGCCAAAGACTTTCGTCACAGATGAACAACGATTACAGCAAATACTAAAAAATCTCCTTTCGAATGCGTTTAAATTCACTGAAAGTGGCAGTGTCTTATTACAAATCCGCAGTGTTATAAAAAACATCACTGGGAAAATAGGGAAAGAACAACAATTCGAACGGATGCTTGCTTTTTCGGTAGTAGATACGGGTATTGGGATTGAAAAAGATTACCAAAAGGTGATTTTTGATGCTTTCAAACAAGCAGACGGTACGACAAGCAGGAAATATGGCGGTACGGGATTAGGATTATCGATATGTCGTGAACTGGCTCATTTATTAGGCGGTATTATAGAAGTTTCAAGCGAAATGGGGAAGGGAAGTACATTTACCTTATATTTGCCAAATCATCAAATGAATACCAAGAGAGTAAACATATCTGCGGCACGAACGGAAGCAGCGGTCAGTTTAGAAGCTAACTATCTACTGGACAGTAATGATCAAGTTTTAAAGGAAGATCCAATGATCAAACATGGGAAATCCATCCTTAAAAACAAGAAAATTCTTATCGTCGATGATGATATCCGAAATGTATATGCCTTAACGATTGCGTTTGAAAATCATGATATGGAGATCTTGGTTGCCGAAAACGGCAGTGAAGCGCTGGAAGTCTTAAAGGACCATCCTAATACCGACCTGATTCTAATGGATATTATGATGCCGGAGATGGATGGATTTGAGGCAATTAAGCATATTCGCAAGATTAGTAGATTTGAAACCATACCGATTATCGCTCTTACAGCAAAGGCGATGAAACACAGTAAAGAAGAATGCCTGGAGGCAGGTGCGACAGACTATATTAGTAAGCCAATTAACTTGGACCAGCTGTTCTCATTAATGCAAGTTTGGCTGTTTACGAAGGAGGGCTAGAAAATCGCACAGGTTAAACACCATGAATCTAGTAAGCTAGTACAATCTAATGAAATCGAGAGGATTGAAATCGATTTATTGCTTGAGGCTATGTTTCAATATTATGGATATGACTTTAGAAACTATGCCTTTCCTTTTATCCAAAGGAGAATTAACCATCGCGTCCAGATTGAGAGACTATCTAGTATATCGGCCCTGCAGGAAAAAATCCTTCGGGAACCTGGTATGATGGCAAAGGTCCTTACAGACTTTTCCATCAATGTGACCGAGATGTTTCGCGATCCAACCTTTTTTAAGAGTATCAGGACAAAGGTAGTCCCTATAATAAAGAATTATCCTTCAATTAAAATTTGGCATGTTGGATGTTCTTCAGGCGAGGAAGTGTATTCCATGGCGATCCTCCTCCATGAAGAAGGAATCTATGATAAAACAAGAATCTATGCAACTGATATAAATAAGAACATTCTTGAAAAAGCAAAGCAGGGTACCTTTCCCCTAGAGGGGATGAAGCTTTATACCAAAAACTATATTGAAGCAGGAGGAAAACAGGCCTTTTCTGAATATTATAAAGCCATTGACAATAAGGTTTGTTTCCACCCATTTCTTCAGAAAAATATGGTTTTTGCACAGCATAATGTGGTTTCCGATCATTCTTTTAACGAGTTTGATATGATTATATGCCGAAATGTTCTCATCTATTTCAATAAAAGTCTTCAGAATGATGTTCATCAATTAATATATGAAAGCCTAGGTACGTCAGGTTTTCTTGGTTTAGGAAAAAGAGAGGGGGTTAAATTTACACGTTATGAAGACTGTTACGGAGAGTTTGATGGACCCGAAAGGCTCTATCGAAAAATTAAATAATACACCTGCAAAAAAGGTAAATATTCTAATGGTGGATGATCATCCTGAAAACCTGCTCGCATTAGAAGCAGTGCTCACTTCACCAAACTACAATCTTGTCAGTGCGCATTCTGGAAAAGAAGCGTTAAAATGCATGCTTCAATATGATTTTGCGGTGATTTTACTAGACGTTCAAATGCCGGGACTTAATGGCTTTGATACGGCCGCGTTAATAAAGGCGAGAGAAAAAACTAAAAATATCCCGATTATTTTTATTACAGCAATTAGTCAAGAAATGGAACATGTTCATCAGGGTTATTCAGTGGGTGCAATTGATTACATTTTTAAACCCTTTCAGCCGGAAACATTAAGAAGGAAAATTGAACAGTTTGTTAAAATTCATCAAAATCATCAAGAAAATATCATTCAAACAGATCTGGGACATTTACTTGAACTGAATAAAGTCAACAAAAGGCTGGATAGGACCACTCTAAATTTACGTCGGACAGAGGCATTATCCAAAGCCATCAGTGAAACGATAACCGATACAATTGTCACGTTTGATAATCAAGGTTCGATCCTTTCCGTGAATCCCGCTGTCACCCATATGTTTGGTTACAAGGTAAACGAATTAGTAGAAAAACACATTCTGAAACTTTTTCCAAAATGGGAGAATGAGCTATTCAATCATTCTCCACACTCATTTCTTTCTACCATTAGAGAATCGGTAGGAAATATCATTGAAGTAGTGGCAAACCGTAAAGATAATGGCAGCTTCTATGCTGATTTGTTAATCGCATCAACCATTATTGAAGATGAACAGATTTTTGTTTGTACCATACGAGATGTAACAGAAAGAAAGCAAATAGAAGAAGTGAAAAAACAGAGATTTATGAATTTGGAACATATCGTCAAAGAGCGGACGCTTGAGCTGACCAAGTCAAATGAGAAGCTCCAAAAAGAAATTGAAGAACGAAAAAAAATAGCAGAAAATATGTTTCGCACACAAGAGAGGTTTCGAAAAATCTTCGACTCCAGTCCGTGCTTAATGGCGATTTTATCACAGAAGGATTTTACGTTTATTGAAGTAAATACGAGCTGGACAAAGTATATGGAGTATAGCAGTGATGAGTTAATCAATCAAAAAATAAATAGTAAGACTTTTGTTGATGAAGCAACAGAGAATTATCTAGATCTAAATAAAAAGAGTAGAAACAGGAAAATCAGATATGAGACGAAAAACGGTGAAATTCGATCAGGATTACTATCGAATGAGCTGATTGATATCCATTCCGAACCGTGTATGCTGGTTGTATTGACTGATATTACAGAAAGGGTACACCTTGAGAATGAAATGTATCGACTAGACCGACTAAATTTAATCGGTGAGATGGCAGCAGGTATTGCCCATGAGATTCGAAACCCGATGACAACCGTTCAAGGATTTTTACAATTATCCAGAAATAAAGTCGGCAATTTAACAACTGATTTCATCGACTTAATGCTTGAGGAATTGAACAGGGCAAACTCGATTATCACAGAATTTTTGAATCTCGCTAAAAATAAAATCAGCGTCAAAAAGAAGCAAAACTTGAACGCCATTATCGAAGCTTTATCGCCTTTGATTCAAGCGGAAGCGTTCCGTTCGAATAAACAGCTTAAGCTAGAACTTGAAGTATGTCCTGACATCTATCTGGATGAAAAGGAAATTCGCCAGCTCATCTTGAATATCGCCTTAAATGGATTGGATGCCATGAATTCGAATGGTAAGTTGACGATTAAAACCTTTAACGACAATGATACGCTGGTACTGCAAATAAAAGATGAAGGAAAAGGAATCGCTCCAGAGGTTTTATCAAAATTAGGGACACCTTTCTTTACGACAAAGGAAACGGGAACTGGATTAGGGTTAGCCATATGTTACAGTGTAGCAAAACGGCATGATGCACAAATTGAAATTAAAACAGGTGATAACGGGACCACATTCTCTGTTCTTTTTCAGCTCATCCCCAACGTAAACAAAATTTAGGTTTATTCTTTAACACGAAGAGAGGGGGAAGAATGAATTGTTAAAGAATGGAAAAATGATGTTGGTGATCGGTGCTGTCATTTCCGTCATTGTGTTAAGTTTTATTTCCTTTTCCTATGCAAAAAATAAGCCGACAGTGGTTGTTGTGTTAAAAGGGACGGACTCACAATATTGGAAAATTATGAAGGCTGGGTTAGAAAAAGGATTTAAAGATTTTGGAATTGATGGAAAAATAGTGATTCCGAGTGAAGCAACGCCAAAAAAACAGGTAGAATTATTAAAGAAGACATACAGTGAAAAGCCCGACATGATCATAACGGCTCCGCACAGTAAATCTGTTTATCCGACATTAAAAACATTTACGGATATTCCGATTTTGCTAGTCGATACAGACCTACCCCTTAAAAACAAAACCGCTTATATTGGAACCGATAATACCGACTTAGGTAAAAAAGCGGGAGCCTTTTTAGCCTCACAGCTGCAGCCTGGGGATAAGGTAGCCATTATTGGTGGTGGTTTAAATTTCCCAGTGTTTATGGAGCGGGTTAAAGGAGCTGCCTTTTCTTTACAAAAAGCTGGAATTGAAATCGTTGCTACCAAAACAGGAATATCGGATGATCCAAAAGACGTTCAAAAGGCAGTCTCAATGGTTTTGCGTGACCAGCCTGATATAAAGGGTGTAGTTACCACACATGACGGTATTGCGTTACCGGTAATCAAGGAGTTCGAGAAGCAAGGGCTCTTTATACCTGTTATTGGGCCGGATGGCCTTTCCGATATGCTGCAGTTAATAGCAGACGGAACCCTCCCTGGAACCGTGGCCCAAAATCCTTATGATATGGGATACTTAAGTGTTGAAACAGCTATGAAAGTGTTGAAGGGAGAAAATGTGGAAGCATTCGTCAACAGTGGTGTAGATATTATCATACAAGAGAATGCACAACAAAGATTAGACTTTTATAAGAAAATAGTGAAGTAAGGACGTATTTGATACTTGGCTTGTTCGTTTGTTGATTTTCGTATAGGCTTGAGAATTCATAGGGGGAGATTTTCCGGCTATTGTATCTAAAGGAGGCTTAGGGAGCAGATATAAGCGGATGAATTCCGGTTAACTGCTTAAATTAAGTCAAAATCCAAGGATTTGTATACAATAAGCGGAAAAGCTCCGCTAAATTTTAAGGAAATACGGGTATTTCACAATATAAACGGAAATACTCCGCTTATTTTCCAACACAATGAAATCACCATACAGAGCCAGGATTTTAAAAGGCGTTTTCGAGAACATACGGAGAACGCCTTTTTTACGTTAATCAGTGAGCGTGGGTGGGACATGGGGACTGGGGGACCATGGGGGGGACCATGGGGACGGTTCTGGCGGTCATTTTTATAAGACGATTAATGGATGGCAGTATCAACAACGCATGCTTCTAAGCAGTGCATTACTATTTTTTTTCAGGAGGATCAGGGTCAGTTAACTGAATGGCCGTCGCAATCCCTAATCAGAAGGAATAGCTTGAAACTTTCCCTTATTCAATTCGTCCTATAATAAAAGGGGGGGAATACATATGAAAAAATCGGTAAGGGCCATTATTGGAATTCTTTTAATAATGTTTATCGCAGGTTGTTCTAATGCTATAGAAAATGAGGAACAGCGTATACAGGTTCAAAAGTATATGGGGAATGAAAATAATTATCAGGACTTTAAAGTGATTAATCAAAATGAGCGAGTTAAACAAGTGAAAGAAATTTTAGGTCATATTGTTTGGGAAAATGCCAAAGTTTCTATGGTAAGGCCTCCTGATTACAGATTTGGATTTCAATATAAAGATCCTAATATTGATGCAAAAGCAGTGTTATATGAGCTTTGGATAAGCCCAAATAAGGATAGGGTAGAACTGGTTATTGACGCTGAAAGTAAATATGCTCAATTAGACAAAGAAACATCGGCAGTCCTGTACGAAATTATTACGGAAGAAAAATTATCTGACTTAAAATAATGTTATTTACGGTATTTATGAAAAATAAAAACACTACCTTTATACATATTTGGATTTATTCGTTTTGTTATTTTAAGCTGCCTTATGAGGCGGCTTTCATTTTATAACTAACGGTAATTAGAATTGTTCTAGACCTGTGCAAAGAATTTTTGCCAAAGAAAAAGAACTCATTATGTGAGTTCCTCCGTTATATGTATTTACCTTCATCATTGGTATCATTATCGTTATCTGGTTCATCTGTATCCACAATCTGATTACCAATAACACCACCACTAACTCCGCCAATTACAGCACCAAAAAGTCCATATGGTGCACCTATCATAGCACCTGCAATCGCATCATTTATAGTCCCTGCAGTTTCTCCAGAGTCAGTGGGAGCTAGATTAGTATTACTGCCAGCTTGGCTGCCGCTGTCTTCTACATTTTCACCAAAGTTATTTGGTTCGTTACGATCTATCATTAAATCACTTCCTCCTTTATTAGTAGGATTGTAAAAAGGAACGTACATCAATCTGAAGATATTGTACCCAAAAAATTTCTTTACATACTTAATAATAATAAATTATAATTTGAATGGATAATTAAGATTATTTGAAAATTTCAGGATTAGGAGGTGTAAGGAAATGCTTATTGGTTTACGTTTTATGGTTAATTGGATAGTAGAAGTTCGTTCCATCACATATGTACATATGGCTAATGGGAGCAGTGTGCCCTTTTTTAACGATAAAACGATGGAACAGCCATAAGTTTTCCTTACCCATTTTTTAATTAAGTTAAAAGCCGTGGGCAGGTGTAACTTGCTCACGGCTTTTTGTGCTTTTTTTATGCATGGAAAAAATATGACTGACATGAAAGCTGTCAGTGAGAAATGAGGAAAAACAATGAAAATGACTTTACAGGCTTACCGAAAGATGGATCGTAATATTTGGATTCGTTTTATCGGTGAATCGATTAATGGAATTGCCATGATGATGTTAATGCCCTTTTTCGCCTTATATATGAGTGATAAGGTGGATCATTTTTGGCAAGTCGGTGTTGTGATGGCGGTGGGGCCTATTGCCGGAGTGCTGGGTTCATTATTAGGCGGAAAGCTCGCGGATCAATATGGCAGGAAGCCCATAATGATTGTTTCAATGGTTGGAAATGGGCTGGTTATGCTTGGTTTTATATTCTTTGATGGGTTTTATCCTTTCTTAGTAATATCGAGTTTTTTCGGATTTTTCAATTCTCTTTTTCACCCAGCGGCATCTGCCATGGTCGCCGATGTTACGGATGAAGAGGGTAGAACGGAGGCCTATGGTCTGCTTAGAATGGGACACAATATTGGAGCGGCAATCGGTCCATTGCTTGGAGCATCAATTGTGTTTTTATCAAAGTCAGTTATTTTTATCATTGCGGCTTCATCGGTTTTTATTTATTCTATTTTTTTAGCGCTCTTGCTTTCAGAAACACTGCCAAAAAGTGAACGAAAAAAGGATACGAAAGTTCTTGTTGAAGAAGAGAAACTGCCCTCTATTTTTACGGTGCTCATCAAAGATAAAATTCTATTTTTCTATATTATGACGGGAATTGTTATTTCAATGGGATTCTCACAAACGGAAGGGATGCTTCCACTGCATTTTGATCAACAATTACCTGCCCTTTCTGATGCCCAAAATCCATATCCATATTTAATGGCTTTTAACGGAGCACTAGTCGTGTTCTTCCAATTTGCGATATCGAGATGGGCAGGTAAGCGCAAACTTGGAAAGGTCATGCTATATGGTTCGATATTATTTGGTTTTGGTCTGTTAGCAGTAGGATGGCTGCCAATCTTTTTTACGAAGCTGCAGTTTTCCTATTGGAGCATCCTTTTAATTCTTCTAGTAATCTATGGAATATACACATTAGGAGAAATGCTCTTATCTCCAGTACAAATGACTTTTGTAGCGAATATTGCCCCTGAACATTTACGTGGTACCTATATGGGGGCGGCAAGTCTTCAGTGGATCGTGGGCAGTGCAGTCGGTCCCATTGTTGCCGGATTTTTACTTGATGACCAGCTTGGTCAGGTACTATTTACCGGACTGGGTATCGGGTGTATCGTGGCAGGGATTATCTATTTATCACTTGATAAATGGGCTTCTGAGGCGAAGGAAAAGAATCAGACCCTTCATGTTAAGAAGGAAGTTACAGCAAGTGGAACGAATTTAACTTAAATTTTTTTCTGTCCTAATAGATAAATAATAATCAGTTTGTGAAAAATATGTATTTAGAACAACGCTGCTTATTTATTAGAATGATCGCTGCTGCGGTCATTTTTTTATTGAATAACTTTAGGTTTAGTAAAAATCTTCCCATTGTTTAACTCGCACCAATTTTCTAGTTCCTCATACGTATCCTTGATTCCGTATTTTTCAAAAAAATCTTCTTTCGTTTCAAATACTTCCATTAAACCATTTTCTATTAATGTTACCATTCGAAAAGGGTTTAGTTCAAAAACCTTAGAGACAGCTATTAATTCACCAATATGAACAATATTAGCGACATTTTCCATTCCTTCATCTCCTTTTACAGTTAGAGATATGCCCTTTTGTTCCATCCTTTATTAAATAGATTAAAATAGGAACATCTCCTTACTATTATTTTCAGTTTTTACTGTATTATGTAAATTAAGAAATGAACCATGTTGACAGTTCTTTTGAAGTGGACCACGGCAGTATGACCGCGAGAACCGTCCCCATGGTCACGGAGGGATAAAATGTCGACTTCATTTGAACAAAAGATTGCTGCGTCCTATAATAATGCTGCTGAAGAAAGAGATTCTCAGAGTTTACCAGAATGGAAAGAGGAAGAAAGAAAAGTTTTTTTGGATAAACTTTTGGCTGAAGAATGCAATGAGGTATTGGAAATTGGTGCAGGGCCAGGCAAAGATAGTCTATTTTTTAAAGAACAGGGTTTTCGGACGTTTAGTACAGATATTTCACCAGAAATGATTAAATTGTGTATTGAAAAAGGATTAGATGCAAAAGTGATGAACTTTGCAAAGCTTGAGTTCCCTGAACATCACTTTGATGGAATATGGGCTATGAATTGCCTCCTGCATGTACCGAAGGAAGAAATCAGAGATGTTCTTAAGGAGCTCAAAAGAGTCTTAAAACCATCAGGATTATTTTTTATGGGTGTTTACGGTGGAGAGGATTATCAAGGAATTTGGGAAGAGGATTCGTATACACCAAAGAGGTTCTTTTCTTTTTTTGAAGATGATTCCATAAAAACATTACTATCAGAGTTTTTTACTATTGAATATTTTAATGTTGTACCAAAAGAAAGAGTGGGCGGAAAATATCATTTTCAATCAATCATTCTTAGAAGTTAAGATCTTAATGTAGGTGGGATATAAATGATAATCAGGGAAATAACACTCAATGATGCGGTAAGCTTTGTAAATTTAATCAAGCAAGTTGAAAGTCAATCCCAATATATGCTTTTTGAACCAGGTGAAAGAATTATTGAACCTGAGCAGCAAGAAAAAAGAATTGAAGCGATGAAAAAAGAGAGTAATTCGACAATTTTTGTTGCTGAAAAAAATGAAAAATTAATCGGCTACCTAATCGCTATAGGCGGCAGCGCCAAAAGAAACAAACATTCTGTCTATCTTGTTATTGGAATCTTATCGCAATATAGAGGGCTTGGAATAGGAACAAAACTATTCAACCAATTAGAAGAGTGGGCGACAGAACATCGTGTCCATCGATTAGAATTATCAGTAGTGACTCATAATGAAGCTGGATTGCGGTTATATAAGAAAATGGGATTTGAGATTGAAGGAACAAAAAGAAATTCCCTAAACATAGACGGCGAATTCGTTGACGAATACTATATGTCAAAACTTTTATAAAAAATAGGGACCGTGGGGACGGTTCTCATGGTCACAAAGCGGACCGCAAGGGTGTGTGACCGCGAGAACCGTCCCTATGGTCCCGCCTATGGTCCCGTAAAGGATGAGTAAAGTGATAAAAATTAAAGCTCTTAAATATCCAGATATTCTACACTATGAGTGGGAAGGGGAACTACTTCACCACACCCCAGACTATGTCTTGGTTTTATGTAAACCGGGTCGCAAGTTGATTCATCATACCAAAAATAAGGTTTTTACTATCAATAACATGTCATTAGAATACTTTTCACTTAAGGAATGGTTCACTGCTGCTATGGAAATAGAAGAGGGAAAGATTGTTGCTGCTTATTGTAACGTAGCGAAACCTTCTCTCTTTGATAACGGTGAAATAAGTTTTATTGACCTAGATTTAGACTACATTCAGGAAAAGTATGAAGATTGGAAAGTAGTAGACGAGGATGAATTTGAATCAAATAGTATGAAATATAACTATCCAGTAGAATTAAAGAATGAGGCTGTAGAAGCACTTGCAAAGTTAAAAGAAGCAGTAAGAATAGGCAGTTTCCCATTCAACAATCTAGTTCTGTCCCAACTCAGGTGACCGCGGGGACGGTTCTCATGGTCCCCAAGTGGACCAACCAAGTGTGACCGCGAGAACCGTCCCCATGGTCACATGTTGTAAAAATATGTATTTTACTGTATGATAAAAGTAATAATGTTTTAAATTTTGAAATAATTAATGTTGGGAGGTTGTTTTATGTCAATCATCGCTTACGTTTTTTGGGGATTTTTAGCAGCCCTTGTACTGTTGGGTGTATTCTTCGATAAACTATTCCCAAACAAAGTGAAGTTTACAGATCAAGAACATATCAAATCTACGAACCAACAATTAAATGAAAATGCGTCTTTGAATAATAAGACCACAAATGAAATAGGTTCGACTTTTATCCCTTAGAAAATTATATGGCGTATCAATTTTATTTTTTAATAGCTGAACCAATACAAGCCCTTAAACTTTAGGGCTTGTATTTTTTTTGAGAATTTCTTCTATTTTAGTAAGTGGTACTGGTGGACTAATAAGATAACCTTGAATAAAGTCGCAATGTAAATCGTAAAGGAAGTTAAACTGTTCTTCTGTTTCCACTCCCTCCGCAATAACGGGTAAATTTAAGCTATGAGCAATGGAGATGATTGATTTTACAATGGCGGCGGTTTGTGAATTAAACATCACCTCATTGATAAAAGTCCTGTCAATTTTCAAAGCATCAATGGGGAATTGTCTTAAATAATTGAGCGAAGAGTAGCCTGTTCCAAAATCATCCAATGCTACTTTCACCCCCGTTTTCCTTATCTGATTGAGTTTTGAAATCGTGTCCTCAAAGTTATCAATGGCCACACTTTCCGTAATTTCAATTTCAAGGTGTTGAGCGATAAAATGATATTCTTCTAAAATGGTCTTAATTTTGTTCAATAGCAGGGGATCCCTTAGCTGTCTTGGTGAGATATTGATACAAAGTGATTGAGGGGCAATTCCTTTTAATTCCCAATCTTTATAATCCTTACAAGCCTCCTGGAGTACCCAATCTCCTATCGGGATGATCATTCCAGTTTCTTCAGCCAGGGGAATAAACTCGGTAGGTGAAATGGGTCCAAGTATCGGATGGTTCCACCTTATTAAAGCTTCCACACCAAACACAGACTGAGACGAGGTGATGATTTTCGGTTGATAGTATAACTTAAATTCATTGTTTTCAAGCGCTTTATGCAGGCCATTGATAATAGACATTTTGCGATTATTTGCATTTTCTATGTCTACTGAATAGTATTTGGAATTATTCTTACCGTAATATTTCGCATCGTACATAGCTGCATCCGCATTTTTTATCAAGGTTTCAGAATCACTGCCGTCCAACGGGTAAATGCTTATCCCGATACTGGCACTTATGAAAATTTCATTTTCTTGTATCGTAAAAGGCGCCTCGAGTGTGGACAGTATTCTTTCTGCAATAATATCAGTCTCAGCCTTAGAGACATTTTCAATTAAAATAAGAAACTCATCCCCAGCATGGCGGGCTACCATGTCTTGAGTACGAACGCAGCTGCTGATTCGTTTACCAACCTCATTGAGTAATTGATCCCCCATATTGTGGCCAAGTGAATCATTTACGAATTTAAATTGATCTAAATCTATAAAAAGAAGAGTAAGCGTATCATTCCATTTCGCCTTCGTGATTGTCGAGTTCAAATGCTCATGGAAAAACTTGCGATTGGGTAAACCAGTCAGATCATCGTGATAGGCCATATATTTTATTTTTTCATCGGCCATTTTTCTTTCCGTAATATCTAAGATGATGCCGATATAAATATTTTGCCCATCTATATCTTGGTATGGTATGCCGCGATCCTGGACCCAGCGGACTTCTCCAGCTGGAGTAATAATCCGATATTCATCGATTGTAACCAGCCCGTTTTGTTTTTCTAACTTTCGTTTTTGGACAACGGCTACATCCTCCGGATGTACGGTCTTCCCCCAAAGACCCACATCTTGGTAAAACTCCGCTGGTGAGCGTCCAAATATTTTACGGAACCCTTCTGAGAAAAAAGCCTTGTTATTTTGCATATTAATAATCCACACAGCAACATCCATATGATTAATCAATCGGAGAAGATCCTCTGTTTGTAATGAGAGCTTTTCATGCATCGTTATCACCCCTTAGCAGCAAAAAACATACTTACTGGTTAGCTTTCCTAAAATAGGATGTGATTATTAGGGGAATAGAACTAAAAAAACTCTTATTGGATAACATTGAAAATAGGGCCAAAAGCTTAGAATTTACTAATAACCTGAAGAGAATTTCAAGTAACAAATGGTAATCTATGGTAAAATACATATAAAAACTAAAGGTAGAGATTATTAATGGATGATGAATTACAAAAAGAATATAAAGCGGTGCATATTGTATGTGGTGAATCGGCAGCAGGATCACTAAAAGTAGGTTTAGGACGTGAGAATAAAGTAATTGGCTTTCCTGATTTCTTCGCTGTTGGGCCCATTTGGGAGCTTCATAAAGAAGTTGGTCGTAACCTGAGATATGAATGGTTGAGGGATCATTTGAATGATCAAGATGATTTTTTTGAAAAAGAGTATACACATAGGTTTCTAGATACTCATTCAGAAATAGACGCAATACCAGATCATGTTCCAATTATCATTTGGACTGGTGAAAATGCAAATGAACAAACGGGACTATGCTATCTATTATACCTGCTTAAAGGGAAAACGAATTCCATTTACCTTTTCAATACAACCATTTCTTACCAGGAATTATTTAATACAAGTGAATACCGGTATTTTTATTACTATACGGGCGAGGTTAATCCTGAGAAATTAAAAGTTATTTATCAAGAGAAATTATATAAGCCATTAAGTGTTCAGGAAAGAAATCAATTTGAAAAAGACTGGATAAGTCTTTCACAGTCTAAAGGGTTAGTACGAATTTGGGAGAATAATAAACTCAAAACTGTAAATGAAGATTATTTCGATGAAATGATCGTGACCGCTGCTCATCACTTGCATTCAAAACAAAAAGAAAAGGACTTTCTGAAATCAGCAAGGATAATCGGCGAAGTGCTTGGTCAGCTGGATCATAATGTAGGAGACACCTTTTTAGAATACAGATTGAGAAGCCTGATATATCAGGGGATTTTTGAAATCAAGGGAATTCCAAAAGGTATGAGGTATTACAGCGTGAAATTAAGGTGAAAAGGACTGCAAATTGCATTGATAAGATGTTTTTTCATAGAACATTTAAATTTAATTGAGGGAGTATCTGTAGAATTATAAGTAATAATGGTGTAGGAGGAAATCAAAAAATGGGGCGTTACGTGAGTATTTTTTTCCTAACGATTTTGATTACTGTGATTTTCACTATTACATTGTCGGCATTAATTGGGGATATTTTTAGTGACATTGGGATTCTTGTAGGAACCATTTTCGTTTTACTGGGGTCATTTATTATTACTCAATTATTTTACATTATTGATCTATTAAAGAAAATGAGATAAATGAACCAGCGGGTGGATTCCTTTTTATTGAACAGGCAACATAATTTTGGTGGGGGGTTTATTGTGACAGTACTACAAAATATTAATCTAGCAATTAGATTTCTATTAGAGCTATGTGCATTAGCAGCAGTTGGATACTGGGGGTTTCATACAGGCAATGGAATAATGAAGCTGATAACAGGGGGTGGAGCGCCAATTGTCATTGCGGTTGTATGGGGTGTATTCGGGTCACCTAAAGCCATAATTAAATTGCCGATGGTATTACATCTTTTCTTCGAAATTATTATGTTCGGAATCCCAGCCATAGCACTATATGCTGCCGGTAAACAACAACTTGCATGGATTTATATAATTGCTGTTGTTATTAATCGGTTATTAATGTTTGTGTGGAAGCAGTAAATAAAGGTGTGTACCTCTTTAAAACTGAAACGGTGTGGGATTCCATCGTTGCTCATATGGTTTACAACTATCTTGTTACACTAGCCATTCAAAGGAGAATTGTCAGGATATAAAAAGTGAAGGCTCAAATTAATTAATGGGTTATTAGCATCATTGATGGCAATACAGATATGTATAGTTGATCATTTTCTGTTCTAAATTAGAGGGTAATTGCAGGCTTCAAGTATAAAAAGGAGGATGTAATGATGAAAGAATATGGCACACTACATGAGTTAAATGGTACATATGCTTTAAGATTTGAACGATTTTTTCCATATAATCCTGTAGATGTTTTCCGCGGGATTACCAATCCTGGTTCCTTTACAGAATGGTATCCTTTTGCAACTGGGGAGATGGATCTTAGACAGGGCGGCAAAATTGCCTTTAATGACGGTGAAGGAACGACATATGAGGGTACCATAACCGAGTTAGAAAAGCCTTATGTATTTGGTTTCCGGGAAGTGGATGATCTGATAAACATCTCATTGCGGGAAGAGGATAATGGTTGTCGAATGATCTTTACCCATACCTTTACCGATGATACATGGGCAGTTAATACCGCTGCAGGATGGCATAGATGTCTGGATGTATTGGGACAAATCATAAACAGAATTCCAATTAAGTGGGACGATAACTCAGCTCAGCTGCGTAAAATCTATAGTGATGCATTTAATAGAGAACGTTAAAAATATACTTACAGAAAAAGGCGTCCGACTCACACTTTACATAAAAGTGACAGGACATGTTAGGTGTTTTGTCGAAATAATTCACAACAAATAAACTAGAAGGAAAAAATGGATATTCAGTTTCAATAGTCGGTAGGGGGGAGTAACATGGAACAAGAAAATTATAGACTCGAAGTGTTAAATAATTTTTTTAATACGGAAGGACATCTAAAAACGATCCCGTCACAATTAAAGAAAAGATTGATTATATTTGAACACTTAGTTAGTAAGTTGAATAGGAAGGAAATATACACAGAAAAAGCTCTCAATGAATATATCATGAAATCTCATTCAGATTTTTGCACAATCAGAAGAGAATTTATAGTAAATGGATTTATGTCAAGAAATAACGGACTTTATAAGGTAAATCCCAAAGATACTTGGAAACGATGGGAAGATTTATAAGTGAACAAATGAAAAGTTGAAAAATTTCATCAAATTTAGGTAGAACCTGTTTAGAATGGTTTATCAAAAGGAAGAAATTGTTTATGTAAACGATCAATACGAAATTTGTAAGCAGTTGATTGGCTGGTATGGTTCTTTGTTCTTGTTACTAATAGGGTTACTCAAGTAAACGCCCCATAAAGTCATACTTTAATGATATCCTCCCTTTAAATTAGTTAATAGTACAAGCAAATACATCCTATTTCCATAGCATGTATAATACAATTGAAAGGTAGTGATTAATTATGGGGATTAAACGTTTTTGTGTAAAAACAGATCTAATTGAGAATGGTGGATTCGAAGCAGGATTAGAACCGTGGATTACTACTGGAACTGTAAGCGTACTTCCAGCAGTGGTAGATCAATTTCCTGCTGTTAGACCTCATGAGGGAGGATTTCTAGCACAATTAGAACCAGGATCTAGTATTAGTCAAACAATTGAGGATTTAGTATGCCCAAATATGGTATATAGATTAGGAATTTTCTTATCATCGCCAAATATAGATTTTAGTATTGATATATCAGATAATTCTGGAACTAATGTATCTGTACAGTTTATAGATATAATGGGTAATCCTTTAGGTACTCCAGACGAGTTTAATGTATTGGCATTTACACAAGATACTAACGGAGAAGGTGGATGGAATTATCATCAATTATTAACTTCTTTATCTCCAAACGGTACTACTGGTGCTATAGTGACTATCAGAACAAATACATTGGAAGAGGATCCAATAGCGTTTAATCAAACCCCGAATGGAATTAGGGTAGATGATGTATCTTTTATTAGAGAAAACTAAACTATAACCTAAACATAGTAATGGGTGTTTATGTTCAAGCAGAATTTAATGACGACAGGGTAACTGTCGTTTTATGGTCATTATGAAATGATTAATGAATGGAAGATTACCTTTTATTCATTTCAACTCTATATATTAAGAACAAATTAGAGCTGGCACAAGTTCCTCGTAAGAATATGGAAAAAAATGGTTCACATCCAATATCATAAATAAAATCACCTTTCAATTATGGAAGGTGATTTTATTTTTCCCCCTTGGTATATGTTGTAATTTCCTTAATTTTTAATGATTAGAGAATGGGGTCCGACATATTGGATAGGCTCTCCATTTAATTACTAAAATAACGTGATAGGTACCTATGGGTAATAGCCTAATCCTTGGACAATCGTGGAACATAGTATGAGATTGTGGTTCATTTATAGGTAGTAAGAGCCATTTCCATGATGAATGTGGATGATGAAATTATTCAATCTGGGTGGGGGATGTATAAAATGAATGGACAAAAGCAATATCGTCAAGATTTGTTGGAATGGTGTCATGAAACGGTGAAAAGTTTATCTGAACAAATGGAGCTCTTGTATAGAGAACTAAATGCTGATCAAGAAGAAATCGAAGTGTATTCTGTAAATTCTTTAGAAATGGATGAGCAATTCCAACTCGAGGCAGAGAATTGGGAAGAGGAGTTACAAGACGAGCTGATGAGTGAATCTGACCTATATATGAAAAGGGAGGAACTAAACCAATACCGTAATGATTTATTGCAATGGTGTACCATCCTTTATTCAGATTGGAATAGAACAAAACCGATGTTATCGAACTTTGTTGAAGAGGAAACCTTAGAGGGCTGGGAAGGAATGTGCACTCGTTTAATGGAGAAACTACAAGAAGATCTGTCATTAGAATATGAAGATTATGAGACAGCTAATGCCTTGTATGAACAGTGGGAAAGGCTTCTAGAAGAATCGTATTCTTATCAAGAAGAAAATGAAGTTTAAAACATATTGAAATACAGTAATGACTAATCAATTAGCTGATTAGTCATTTTTGTATTTCATATATTTTGATAGGTTGTAATACCGGGCGTCACCATGTTAATCAAATTTGCGCATATCGAACTTTTATACACATACAGAACGTATGTTTGTATATAATAGTTAGGGGGGGAATGTAATGGCAATACGGGACAGAGGGAAAAAGAAATGGCAGCCAGCGTCTTTTATTCCGTTGGGTTTTGAGATGACTGCTGCCATGTTTAAGGACCAAGAACGGATATCGAAACCATTACTTGACGAATATGAAAAGGAGGAATTTGACCGGAATATCGCCTATGCTATGGAATACAATCTCCCGGTAAAGATTAAGGTTTGGAACGAGGGGTTTACAGAAACAATTACAGGCAGGATTCATTATGTTGATCCGATTAGCTTTCAGCTTCGTATTGAGGTAGCACCCGGAGAATTTGAACGTATTGCTTTCGAGGATGTTCTTGGGGTAATAATTGAAGAGTAGTGACCGCAGGGACGGTTCTCATGGTCATGACCATGAGAACCGTCCCCATGGTCCCAAAAAAATATAAAGGAGTCAAACAAATGCCAATTGAAAAAGTAGTTCAACAGCAAATAGAATATTATAACAGTCAAGATATAGAAGGTTTTGCAAGTACATATTCTGACGATATTACCGTTTACACCTTCCCTGATAATACCATTACATTAAGTGGCAAGCAGGCACTGATTGAAAGGTATACGGAAACTTTCAAAAAGAAAATGTTTGCGGACATAAAAAATCGGTCGATTGTTGGTAATAAAGTAATCGATTGGGAAATTGCAACCAATGGAACAACCGGAGAAAGCACGAGTTTGATGGCTATATATGAAGTCAATGATAACTTAATATCGAAGGTTTGGTTTATACGAGAATAGATAGTGTGCTGGGCTTCCTCGAAGGGACTCAGGGAGGGTTCTCATGGGTCATGACCATGAGAACCCTCCCGATGGACACGATGGACACCTGGTCTCGCCCATGGTCACGAGTTCTTGTAATATACTAAATGGTCTGTCCATTCATTATTTTCGTATATAAAACCTTTACGAATACATTCAAATTCCATACCTGCACTTTCAGCTAATTTCATAGAAGGTGTATTATCGATGTTAATATGGGCTTCTATACGGTGGAATTTCAGCTGTTTGAATGCAATATTTAGAGCTCCAATCACAGCTTCCTTGCCGTAACCTTTTCTCCAATACTGATTATGGATGGTATACCCGATCCTGCCCCATTGGAACTCATCTCTTGCTAAGGTTGAAAAATCAACCATACCTAGATGTGTACCGTCTTCTTTTCTAAAAACACCAAAGACGTGAGCAATGTCGTTAACTGCTGATTCCTGATGTTTATCTACTAGATTGTGAAACCACTCAAGAGTACATTCACTCATATCAATTTTTCCTTGGTCGTGGCGATTTTGAGATGGATCACGATTTTCAAATTCATTTAACCAATTTTCATAGTCGTCTTTCTTTAAGGGTCTTATTACTAATCTTCCTGTCTCTGAATAATAATCAAATTTTTCCTCTTTTAATTTCAATGTGACATCTCCTCTTAATTTGCTCAATTGGAAAATTTCAACAATCTAAGTCTATCATAGCCCGCATCTGTTGAGAACAAGCACCAAGTGACCACAAGTGACCGCAGGGACGGTTCTCATGGTCATGACCATGAGAACCGTCCCCGCGGTCACTCTCACCCTGTCCTTTTTGTCCTATTTTCCATATATAAACTGTGAAGGCAAATTGATTAGGAGGGAGGTTTGTGATGGATCATGGCAAAGTATTGATTGGTACGGACAGCTTCTTGGAGTAATCCGGTTATTCAAGAAGAGATGACACCAGAGGAGGTGTTAATACATGTTAGTGAAGGATCTCTACCTATATAGTTTAGAGTATGAAATGTCCCAAATGGCCCATTTTATCTACTATTTACTTTCAGAAAAGAAAATATCATTAGATGACGACTCCACCCAATTAGAGAGAGCCCAAGCAGACCTTCAGAAAGTAAAGGAATTGTTTGATAAGAATGTCTTAGGTATTCGAAAAATTTGCATTTACTCACTGAAAATGAACCATAAGGATTTTGTTTATATCTTTGCAGCCACGAGGGAAGAGGCCATTCACTTCTATACAGAAACATTTCAACGAAAACCCTTGAACTGTCATGTATCTTTACTAGATTATCAGTTTTATAGAGGAAAGGATGTGATTTCGTTCCGGGACATGAGGAGGGAATTCGAGGATTTTCCAGCCATTGCGGGGTATTTTACAAGGGAGTAATGAGAGAAGGAGGGAGTGAAATTGAAAAAACGAACGGGAGCCATCGCCATGATTGCTGCAGCTGCCAGAATAGCACTCTATTCAGTACCATTAGAGAATGTAGAAAATGTCACCCTTTCGATGAGTCAATATCAAGTAAGTGAAATCCCTGCAAAGGTAGTTGAGACCATCGATGGAGACACCATTAAAGTATCTGTGAATGGGAAAATAGAAACTGTGCGCTATATATTGATAGATACACCAGAATCAAAGAGTCCAAAAACCTGTGTTCAATTTTATGCAAAGGAGGCATTCTTACGGAATAGCGAACTCGTAAAAGGCGGAAAAGTAACATTGGAGTTTGAACAGGGAAACACAAGAGATTCGTACGGACGGCTGTTAGCCTATGTGTATGTCGATGGAGTATCGATTCAAGGAACACTGCTGCAAGAAGGCTACGCACGAGTGGCTTATATCATGAATCCACCCTATAAATACCTTGAACGATTTAGGAAGGAGGAAAATCTAGCAAAAAAGGAAAAAATCAATATCTGGAGCAGATGGGGGTTTGTGTCGAACTGGGGATTTAATGGGTGTATAAAATAATTAATACGTTTCATCTTCCTTTCCCTTTTTTAAAAAGGGGAAGTTTTTTGTATTTCAGCTTCCAATCGAGGTGAACTAAGAATTTGAAATGATACCTACACACAATGTATTCAGAGTTTTTGTGTAGAGAAGCTCTAAAGAATGAGTAACTTTGGGTCCTGGGGAAAAATTAGAAACATAAATGATTATTATGGATATCATCTTAGCTAATAAGCTGGTAAATACAAGGGGATTTTGAGATGAAATTAATCACTTGGAATGTGGCTGGGAGGGTAAAAATGCTGCCAAAACAGATTGAACATTTGGCAGCCCTTCAGCCAGATATCATTACACTGCAGGAAGTAACAAAGACAACAGCACCGCTTTTCAAAGAGCTGCTGCCATCCTTAGGGTTAAAACATATTGTTTGCAGCACAGACTTTGGCAAAGGTTCTTCTCTTTTAAAAGGGCCAAGAAGATACGGTTTAATAATCGCTTCAAAATGGGATTTATCACATCCTGCAATTGGCGGAGAGCTGATACCATGGCCGGAACGTTTTTTATCTGTAATGGTACATACACCTCTTTTACCTGTGATGGTCCATACCACTCACATTCCACCAGGAAGTTCAAATGGCTGGATTAAAATTGAAATGCTGGAAGGAATTTTTCAAACCTTGGTCGAAGAAAAACACCCTTATTGAATACTGACTGGTGATTTTAATATGCCTCAGGAAGAAATGCCGACCGGTGAGGTAATCTCGTGGGCATACAACAGGAATAGTAAAGGTGAATACAAACCTGGGCGTAGAAATGAAAGATGGGACAAGGGTGAGAGGAACATTATCACAGGACTGAAAGAACATGGCTTAGAAGATGTGTACCGCAATCTGTATGGATATTCATAGGAAGGTTTCAGCTGGCTATTAAAAATGAAGGAAAAAACATGGAAGAGAAGATTCGATCATGTATTTGCTTCGAGTGAGGTACATCCAGTCCAGGCAGAGTACCTGCATGAAGCACGAATCGAAAAAGCAAGTGATCATGCCATGCTGGAAGTAATTTTTAATATTTGAAAAAAACGCAAAAGATATTCAAATAGGTTAATACAAAGGGAGTTTTAGTATGAGCATCACTATAGAGCGGTATATTCTTAAATTTCTTTTTATTAATATTCGTTATCTTAATAATGAAAAATATATCAAGGCAATTTTTTATAATTGAAAATTCCAATTTAACAACTGGTTAATATTTTATGAAGAGCATAAAAAATCCATTAAAAGGGAGAATCCGTCTAATTAATTTGATTGACCTTAATCTTATGCCATATAGATTTCCAATTCTTTTTCACTAATCGCTCCTCGTAAATGGCAGCAAGTTCTTTTGTTTCAGTAAAATATGGAGTAGGTTTCACCTCAAAATGGAGGACATCCTCTAATCCCCAAGGAGCAGTTAGAACTAAATTATTTTCTTCGTCGAGCTTTATCCCAAGAGCTGTCGCAGTTTCAGGAAACCTTGAAATGGCATCTACCGAAGAGGTATAGGGAGGAAGATTATTTATGATGTGCATTCTTGCTTGATTTTTCACGGACCAAGGTATAGAAGGCATCATGCTTACTAGCTTATTTTCTAGTTCCTTTTCAAAATTCTCATCCACGTTTTCTTGATCAAAATAGATTACATCAACATCTTGGGTCTCAGTTCTTTTATTAAATCCGTGCAGGGTGTCCCAGATTTTTGCACGCACAAATCCTGCACAGACCCACCAGTCAGGTAAATTCAGTGTGCTTGCAGCCTTTATTATCTCCATCATTTTTTCATCGCTTTGAATTAGTTTTATTACATCTACGTTAGACTTTAACATTATATTTTATCCTTCCTTCTCAGAACGTACATTCCTATCCTAACACATCATTGAGTATAAAGTGAGAATATTCCATTATAAGATCCAATCGTTTATACCCCCTTGTAGAAATGAGAAACCATAGACGGAGAATTTCCGGCTAATGTATTTTGAGCGCCCTATGAAGCAAATTTAAGCGGAGATATTCCGGTTAATGACTTTAAATAAGCTAAAATCCAATGATTTTGATAAGATAGGTGGAAAAACTCCCTTTATTTTTAAGGAAATATGGGTATTTCCCAATTTAGCCGGAATTGTTCCGTTTATTCTTCATACATTATGAATTCCCCTTTAGTTTTTCATATCGGGGTTAGCTGGGTTTTATAAGATAATAACAATTTCAATTTTAAGAGCTAATTTTCTATTTTCTTCCTAAAAATTGTGTAAAATAGAATAGAAAATAAAAAAGAATAGGTGAGAATATGAGTCAATTATCTGATTTTGTATCCAAGCAACATCAGCAAAATGTTGAGGAATTAAAAGAATTATTGCGCATTCCAAGCATCAGCTCCTTATCTGAGCATAAAGAGGACATTCAAAAAGCAGCTTCCTGGATCGCGAATAAGTTAGAAAGCATTGGAATGGAACACGTTGAAATCGTACAAACAAAAGGTCATCCGATTATTTATGCAGATTGGCTTCATCAGGAAAATGCGCCGACTGTATTAGTATACGGTCATTATGATGTACAGCCTGTTGATCCGGTTCACTTATGGGAAACTCCTCCGTTTGAACCAGAGATCCGAGATGAAAAAATCTATGCCAGAGGGGCAACAGATGATAAAGGTCAAACATTCTTACATATCAAAGCAGTTGAAACACTACTGAAACTAGAGAATAAATTACCGGTAAACCTTAAATTTTGTATCGAAGGTGAGGAAGAAATCGGTAGTCCTAATCTTCCGCAGTTTTTATCCGAAAATAAAGAAAAATTAGCTTGCGATGTGGTGATTATTTCCGATTCGGATATGTGGGATCGTGGAGTTCCTGCGATTACATATTCTTTAAGAGGTCTGGCTGCTCTCGAGTTTTCTCTTAAAACGGCTAATACCGATTTGCATTCCGGCATGTTCGGCGGCGGAGTTCAGAATGCTAACCATTTGTTAGTGCAGCTACTTTCTACTCTTCATGATGCAAACGGAAAGGTAAACGTTGAAGGGTTCTACGACGATGTTTTAGAATTGACAAATTTTGAGAAGGAACAAATTAAAGCACTGGGCTTTGATGAAGAAAAGCTAAAAAAACAGTTAGGTTTAACAGAATTAACAGGCGGGGAAACCGATTATCCTTATCCTGAGAAAATCAATTCCCGGCCAACATTAGAATTAAACGGGATATGGGGAGGATTTCAGGGGGAAGGCACAAAGACCGTCATTCCGAATGAGGCACATGCCAAAATCACCTGCCGCCTAGTCAATAATCAAAACCCAGAAAAAATCCAGGGCTTAATTAAAAAGCATTTAGAAGAAAAAGCGCCAAAAGGCTGCACGATAAAAGTGACCCTTCAAGATACAGGGAATCCATTCTTAACTCCAATCGATGATCCGATGATCCAAAAAGCGGCTGAAGCCTATGAACAGGTATATGGAAAGGCACCTGTTTATAAAAGAGAAGGTGGTTCGATTCCAATTGTATCGGATTTCAACCATACCTTAAATACGCCTGTTGTCTTAATGGGATTCGGGCTGCCGGATGAAAATCTCCATGCTCCGAATGAACATTTTAACTTAGAGAACTTTGATAAAGGGATCTTAACGATTTGTTCGTTTTTGGATTTGATCTGATTAGATATGTAAAAGAGGGACGCTATAGCATCCCTCTTTTTTGATCCATTAACTTAAATCAATGTCTTTTCGTTTTGATTAACAAGTTAATGCGAGCTTGAAGCGAAAGATATTTTCTACATGAAGCAAGTTAGTTCAATAAACAATCTCAAATATAACAAGGACATACCCTTTGAAATGTTGAATAAAGTATCATTAAGAAATTTACATTTTGGGTTTTCTTCTTTTGGTAACAATGCAGTTTAGTTGAATTTGATTATTAGATCGGGAGCTGGGGATTGTTGAAAACAAAAATTGTAATAGCAGTGTTAGTTCTAACTTTCTTAGGATTAATGTATGAGTTTTTTGTTAATCAAGAAGGAGTAGACCAAACATATATATTGCCTTCTGGTTTTGAAGGATGTGTAGTAATTAATTACAATGTGGAAGGTGCAAAACCACTAAAAATAAAAAACAATGAAATTGTCTATAAAGTTCCAAAGAGTGGAATTCTAAATACTTCTTCGCCCTTTGATTTTGGATGGGTTAATGATAAACATTCTGGAGCCTATCAATTACGTGCGTTTTATGCTGATGAAAAAGGAGAAATACTAGAAGAATTACCACAGGAAAAAATAAAATTTGGAGCGACCGGAGCTATTCAAGAGGAAGGAAAACCAGAAAAACATTATTTCTATCAGATTTTTGGTTCAGAAGAAATTGAAAACAAAGGTTGTCCAGCACTAGGTTTATAAAATAACTTTATTGCACTAACGAGTGGGATTCTTTAATAGCGTGTGATCGCTTTTTGATTCTTCAAGAACGGGCATGTTAGAAAGAAAAATAATAATGGCTATCGTACTTTGTGTTCCTAGGTTTTTAATAACCACGTAGAGATACTAAAAGACATCATATTTAAAACGCCTGGTAATCCAAGCGTTTTAATAAGTATTGCAAGAACAAGCATTACATATCTTTGGCTGTATCAAGAGTGAGCCTAATCAGATTTCCGTTTGGTTCAAAGAGTAGTGATACTAATAATGCTAACGGAAGTGCAAAGACATATAGGTTAAACTTTGCCCATTTTCGCAACAATTCCATCCCCCTCCTTTTATTGGCATACATATCCCTAAAAGATATTATAAAGTATAATTTGTTAATTTGGAATATTTTACTAATTATTTCGGATGTTTTGTGAAGATCGGGATGGCTGAGGCGATTCCTTATTTTTATATCACTAAGGTACCGTTAATGATATAAGTTTATGTCGAAACCTTGTATAATCGACCTTAGTCATTTTCAAAGGAAATTAAATTTATATTGTCTGATAATTAACATCGTTAATAGATTGTAAGGGGTGATAATAGGAATGGGAAATATAATTGGTATTTTAATTGTATTAGCTATAGTTGCAGTTTCTTTACTTTTAGCTACTTGGGGGATAAAAGAATTAGCTAAATTAATAAAAAATATAAAATAATGTTTTGCAGGAGGATGTATCAAAGTCTTTAGCTGTAGTGAAAACTTTAGATTGGAATAGCATTCTTATTGTTAACGGTTATCATTTTTATATTGAGGGATAAAAAAAATAGAAGGACAGATTAAACAACCAACCTGTCCTTTTCCGTAGAAGACACCATTACTTGATAACCAAAGTAAACCTAATCCTCCCGGATAGTTTCTAATTTTTCATGACCACATCGGTTACACAAAAACCAAGTTGCAATATATCCCCATCCATCGGATCTCTGATTTGTTTCTTCATAAACGTGACCTTTAAATTTACAAATGATTTTCGCAAAAATACCCATCATAAAATCCTCCTTCAATTAAAAGTTGATTTTCTATTTTTTATATTTATGCTCTAATGCTTGTCAACGTTGTTTTAAGTTTTCACTACAATCTTTACAAAGAATTAAATTATCTGGACTGGAACTATTTTCTTCGCATAACAGAAACTAACTGGTCCAAATAGCTCAAGAACTAGTAACCAAAAATGGCGGCTAGTTTTGTTTCACTATCATGTCAAATTAGTGGAAGAAAAAAGAACATTAATGGAAAATTAATGTAAAATATAGGAGAAGTATATAGATAAAGTGAGGTGCAAAAGCATGTATTGGGAGACACTACCAAGTTGGGTTTGGTTTTTTTATTACTTATTTTTATTTGTAACATTAGGAATTGGATTTTCTAATGTAATTCGAAAAAAAATGTTAGGCACATCAGTAATTGCAATTGTTCTAACAATTACTGTTCCAATAATTAGTATGTTTAATAGTATGGGAAGAGCAAAGGATACGAATGAATTTGAACACTTAATCGCTCAGTTACAACAAGGTTCAATCTGGTCTTTTTATGCAGTCTTAGGTTTTCTATACATAGCTGTGTTCCTCATAAAAAATAAGATGCATCAAAAAATTTGAAGGATGCCTAAAGATAGGTTTGCTGCGGCAGAATGTCCCAGATCAATAAGTGAAAGATGAACAATTCAAACCTTTTCCTTACCTATTACAATGAACGATTTTTTTTTTGTTTTCAGGTTTAAAATCAGTAAAGGTCGAGCCTATAAGGTACTCTATTTGTCATGAAGAAGGAATAAAATCTGGATGAGTCGAATAAGTCATAATGATTTACATTAAACAGTGAGGAGAATGGGTGTATGCAAGTGATAACCAATATATTTCTAGATCAACTCGATATGCATTTCCATGAGAATGATTGGTTTGCATCTATGGATCAGGCACTTCAAGGAGTCATCGCAGCTGAGGCAGCATGGACAAGTTCCGGAAATAGCAATTCGATTTGGCAGATTGTTAACCACTTAATATTTTGGAATGATGACATAATCCATCGAATTAAGGGCATAGAGAATCCACATAAGGCAGAAGACAATGAAGCAACCTTTGGAAATCCGGGGAATCCAGAAGACGAAATCGGGTGGGCCCAGACAGTAGAGCGCCTTAATGAAATCATGAATAATTTAAAAACGGTCATTGCGGAACTTGACGATAACAAGATAAAAGCCCCGTATGCACCGAACAGGGACTCGATTGAACGGTTACTGAGCCAAATCATGATGCATGATACTTATCATATCGGCCAAATTGTTTTGTTGCGAAAGTTGCAATCCTCTTGGAGCGGCGTAGATTGGTCTTAAACTGTAGAAGCATGATTGAGGGTGTGAAGGAGTTCATTCTCTATAGATTGCGTTTAATAATATTAGCATTAAGCAAATTGCTAAATAATGTACTTAAACTGAGGGCAAATTGCTTTAATAGCTTGCTGTGAAAACAGCTGGCTTTTCTTTTTGAACAAAAGGAGCAGTTTAGTAGAATAAAATTTATAATAGAAAAAGGAAGAATTTCAAAAATTGCTTACCTTGGGGGAACGAAATATGAGTGGAATTGCAAAGACTCCTGAACCACCTTATTACGCAGTGATTTTTACATCACAGCGAACGGAGGGTGACAGAGGTTACGGAAAAATGGCGGACAAAATGGTAGAATTGGCTTCTCAGCAGAAGGGATTCTTAGGAATGGAAAGTGCTCGTGATGAGGGGGTAGGAATTACAGTTTCATATTGGGAATCTATAGATTCCATAAAAGAATGGAAAGAAAATGCAGCTCATAGAGTAGCACAGGAAAATGGAAAAACAAAATGGTATAAAAGTTTTTCTCTTAGAGTTTGCAGGGTAGAAAGACAAAACTTTTTTGAAATGTAAGGTGTATTACATATCTTGTTCAACTATATGGGAGCTGGAGTTTAAGAAAGAGTTGCTGAGGCAACTCCTTTCTTTTTTCCGCTAATGGGCAGAATGGTAACGTGGCAGATTAACCGGGAGCAAGAGTTAAAGATCGGGGCTTTCATAATGGCAGCTCTTTCTTATTGAACAAATGGGTAGATTTGGTCAACAAAGATTTGAACTTAAATGGTAAAATATGTTCAGCAAAACAATGACGATGGGGGCAATTATGAAGAAATTTTATGTAGCATCCAGTTTTAATAACATAGATACAGTTCGTTATGTTTCCAATTATTTAAAAAATAGAGGTTTCATACAAACATATGATTGGACTAAAAACCAAAGGGCTTCAACATTAGATGATTTAAAGGTGATTGGCAGCCAAGAGAAAAATGCAGTAAAAGAAGCAGATTTCATCATTGTATTATTACCAGCAGGAAAAGGAAGTCATATTGAACTTGGTTTAGCACTTGGTCTAGGTAAAAAAATATATCTTTATTCACCGAATGGTGATATTGATAATTTTGAAACAACAACTACATTTTATCATTTACCTGAAGTAGAGAAATGCTTAGGTTCAATAGAGGATTTAATAGAAAAAGTCACTGCAACGTGAATTCTATTAACTTACCGTTTGTTGATCCAAGGAGAAAGGCTTCTTTTTTTGATCTTTATAGAAGTAATTATTAAAGGGGGATTTACTAGTGAAATCGGTAATGGTTTATCATTATGATGCTTTTAGTACGGAGCCTAATAAAGGGAATCCAGCAGGGGTTGTTTTAAATGGAGATGACTTAACGGTTGAGGAAATGCAAGAAATTGCTCGAAAAGTAGGTTTTAATGAAACTGCTTTTATTGTTCATTCAGACATTGCGGAAATACGAATACGGTATTTTACACCGGGACATGAAATGAATCTTTGTGGTCACGGTACAATGGCTGCCATATATGCTTTAAAAAC
Organism: Neobacillus niacini; assembly: GCF_046591715.1. Taxonomy (GTDB): domain Bacteria; phylum Bacillota; class Bacilli; order Bacillales; family Cytobacillaceae; genus Neobacillus; species Neobacillus niacini_L. Next base: position 1,358,691 of record NZ_JAWVNQ010000001.1, read on the forward strand.
GAGAGGCCTGCTAGAAGATAAAAAGCATTTTACAATTGAAACAAAAGCAGGTTTGTTACCAATAAAGATAAACTCGATGACAGATAATGAAACCTGCATAACGATGAAACAGTCCTCACCACAGTTCAAAGAATTTAAAGGTTCTTCAGAAGAATTAGCTAACGCAATAGGAATAACAAAAGAGGATATTGATGATGAATTACCAATTCTATATGGAAGTACAGGAATTTGGACACTTTTACTTCCAATAAAAACACTTGCTGCTTTTAAGAAAATGAAGCCCAACAATAGGTTATTTCCTTCTATCTTAAAGGAGATGCCAAAAGCATCCATTCATCCTTTTTGTTTAGAAACCTATGGAGAGAATGCTGACATGCACGGACGACACTTCTCTTCACCATTTTCAGGTACGATAGAGGATGCGGTGACGGGAACGGCTTCAGGGGTAATGGGGGCATATTATGCGAAATACATAACTGGAAATTTTGAAAATTCACTAAACCTTATTGTAGAACAGGGGCAGGAAATTGATAAAGACGGACAGGTAATGGTTCGAGTTGCTAAAAATGAGGATCATTATGATATAGAGATAACAGGAAACGCAGTCTATGTTAATGAGTTTGATGTTTTATTAGAAAATATTAGTTTGTAATATTGTGAATACTAAACTTATTCAGTATATTTAATGTATTAGCAAAAGAGCGAGGATGGTAAAATGAATCAATCCTATTTTTATTTAAAATTAGAATCACATTCATTACCTATGTCTTATAAAAATGAAAGTCGTCGTGTGCGGGTTTTATTGCCGAAAAATTATGACCAAGATGGTTCTAAATATTACCCAGTTGTCTATATGCATGATGGACAAAATGTTTTCTACAGTAGTGAATCGTATAGCGGGTATTCATGGAAAGTTATTCCGGCCATTAAACAAAACCCCGATTTACCAAAGATGATTATTGTTGGGATAGATAATGCTGGACAAGATCGAATTAATGAATATACGCCTTGGAAAATTACTGAAAGCCCGCTTCCTGAAGATTTTGATCTAGGCGGAAGAGGCGCAGAGTTTGCTGAGTTTATCATGAAAGTCGTGAAGCCTTTTATCGATACGCATTACCGAACGAAATCAGATAAATATCATACAGCGATGATCGGCAGTTCCCTTGGAGGAAATATTTCAGCTTTTATGGGAATTGAATATAAAGATCAAATTGGTGGTATAGGCATTTTTTCTTTAGCTAATTGGATTACTAGTAAAGCCTTTGATCGTTATATTGCTAGAAAAAAGTTGGATCCTGAACAACGCGTGTACATTCAAGTTGGGACACAGGAAGGCGATGATGCCGATCGACAATTGATATATGGAAATATGAAGCAGGCATATATTGATTGCACGCTTAAGTATTATAAACAACTTATTAAAGGCTCTGTTCCAATTGATAGCATTCGTTTAAATATTTTTGCGGATGAACAACACAATGAAAAAGCCTGGGCAAAACACTTGCCTGAATGTTTACGTTATTTAAGTGTGAATTGGTCTTGATGGAAGAGAATGTGAGGAAACTATTAAAATAGTTCTTCACAGTTTGGATGTAATTTAGTTGTGAAAAAATGATAAATGACTTGATTCTAAAGAAGGGGATTTTTTTGATGAATTATATTATGATTTCACCTTATTATCCAGTTAACTTTCAGCCATTTGCTCATCGTTTAAAAGACGCTGGTGTCAATGTTTTAGGTATTGGCGAAGAGCCATTTGACCAATTAGGTTCTAAATTACAAAACTCTTTAACAGAATATTATCGTGTGAATAGTTTAGAAGATGTAGACGAAGTAAAACGAGCGGTTGCGTTTTTATTTTATAAGCATGGTCCTATTGACCGGATTGAATCAAATAATGAATACTGGCTGGAACTGGATGCTCAGTTGCGGGAGCAGTTTAACGTGTACGGTAATAAACCCAATGATTTGAGAAAAGTGAAATATAAATCTGAAATGAAGAAGCTGTTTAAAGAAGCAGCAGTGCCGGTTGTGGAAGGGAGAGTCGTTCAAACGAAACAGGATTTAGCTCTAGCCATTGAGGAGTTAGGATTGCCAGTTATCGCGAAACCGGATAATGGAGTAGGATCCGCTGCCACCTTTAAGTTAAGTTCAGAAGAGGATATACGTCATTTTGAAGAAGAATGGGGAGAAGCACAAGTATACTTCTTAGAGCCATTTGTCGAAGGAGGCGTGCTTTGTACATATGATGGTTTAGTAGATCAGGAAGGAAACATAGTTTTTCAAACAAGTTTTACCTATAATGTGCCGACTCTGGAATTGGTTAAGGGTCAGTTGGATATGGCATATGTGATTCAAAAAGAAATCGATCCAAACCTCGAAACGTATGGTAAAGCGATTGTGAAAGCTTTTGGCATGAAAGAACGCTTTTTCCATATTGAGTTTTTTCAATTAGCAAATGGGGATTATATTGCACTTGAATACAATAACCGCTTGGCTGGAGGATACACGATTGATATGTACAATTTTGCGTACTCCATTGATTTATTTGCAATATATGCTTCTCTTGTGACAGGTGGAGAATGTAAGGAGTCACATGCCGAAAACCAGTACTGTGTTGGTATCACTCAGCGTGATGCGTATGAGTATAAACATGATCAAAATGCTATTTATGAAAAATTTGGTGACAGGGTGAAGTTTGCACAGCGCATGCCAGATGCATTTGCAGCTCTACAAGGAAACCAATTTTATGCGATCAATGCACAATCGCAGAAGGAAGTCGATGAGATTATTACTTTTGTCCATGAACGGAAGGAGATTTTTCAATGCATATAGAACGTTTACACCATTGGAGCGGCGAATTAGGTCGTGAAATGCACTTGAATCGATATGGACACAGTGGCATGCCAATCGTCGTTTTTCCTTCATCTGGTGGCACGCATACGGAATACGAAGATTTTGGAATGATTGGTGCATGTCATGAGTTTATTGAATCTGGAAAAGTTCAATTTTTTACATTAACTAGTATTGATAGCGAAAGTTGGCTGCACGACTCAAAACCGCCGCATGACCGGGCATTAGCGCATGAAGCCTATGACCGTTATGTGATTTCAGAAGCGATTCCTTTTATTAAACATAAAACAGGTTGGTTTGATCCCATGATGACAACGGGATGTAGTATGGGAGCATATCATGCGGTGAACTTTTTCCTGAGACACCCGGATGTCTTCCAAACCACCGTTGCACTTAGTGGTATTTACGATGTAAGATTCTTTTTTGGGGATTACAGAAACGACCCCCTTGTATACGAAAATTCACCGAGTGATTACATATGGAATCAAAATGACGGATGGTTTATTGATCGATACCGTTCAGCAAATATCATTATTTGTACCGGACGGGGAGATTGGGAACAGGATGGGCTGCCTTCCTACTTTACATTAAAAAAAGCCTTTGAAGAAAAACAAATTGAAGCATGGTTTGATGAGTGGGGCGAAGATGTTTCACATGATTGGATTTGGTGGCGACGTCAAATGCCGTTTTATTTAGGAAAATTATTTTAAAGTGACCACCGGGACGGTTCTCATGGTCCCATTTGACATCATCCGTCCCGATAGATACCATTTCATTTAGATGCAATAACATAGCCTAATTTCTCATTTTTTAAAGCCGAGAGATTGGGCTTTTTCTATTAGATTTTCTTAAATGTTTAGTTTGAATTGCCTATAATGATCCATCTTGATATAGGAGAAATCAGCATTTACCCTCCATAATTGAACGGAATGATAGGTTTAATGGTTAAAGTTACAAGTTTATTATTTTTGACATTTCGTCATAATCTGAGTAAGGTAACTTAGTAAGATGCAAAGGGATGAAGTATCTTTTAAAGAGGGTTAAGCCCCCTTACTAATATAGAAATTTTCTTAATGGTAGTGTTAAATCTAAACCATCAAGTCATGACCAGGAGGAATTATTATGTCAAACTCTCAAACTATGGAAAAACTCGAACAGCAAATGTTCCTAGATGTGATTCGGGAACGCCGATCTGTTCGTTCATATGACCCAGCTGTTCAGATCTCACGTGAAGAAATGTACGAAATACTAGAGCTGGCAACTTTGGCTCCTTCGTCTTCAAATCTGCAGCCATGGCGTTTTCTCATTATCGATAAACCGGAGCTGAAGGAAAAGTTATTGCCGATCGCTTTTAACCAGCAGCAAGTGGTTGAAGCTTCTGCCGTTATTGCGGTGCTTGGTGATGTGAAAAGTTACGAGAAAGCGGAAAAAATTTACGGCCAAGCAGCTGAAGCGGGCTTTATGCCGGTTGAAACGGCTAAATCATTTATCGAACGAACAGTTCGCACGTACTCAAACCTGAAGCCAGAAGTGGCACGCGAAATCGTTTATACAGATGGTGGTCTCATCTCTATGCAGCTTATGCTTGTCGCGCGGTCCAAAGGATACGATACTGTTCCAATGGGTGGATACGATAAAGCGAAGTTCATGGAAGCTTTTGGAATCGCTGAACAATTTGTGCCGGTAATGCTCATTGCCCTTGGAAAAGCAGCAAAACCAGGACATCCTACTACACGTCTTCCTATCGAAGATGTCGCGTTCTTTAACGAGATGCCAACAGAATAAGTATGATAGGGTAGGACGATTTCAGTAATTGAAGTCGAGTATATTAAAAAATAATAGCCTAATTTCTCGAATGTGCAGGAGAAATTAGGCTATTTTTTTATTAAGATTTTATCGAAAACTTGGATAGTATATGACTCTAATATTTAATTAATTCAGAAACAGTGTGAGATTTGAAATATAATAGGAAATAGTTTACTAGATTAAATGAAGCAGGGGTGTATAAGATGATTCGAGAAAGAACTTTACATATTCTAAATGGGCAAGCTATGTATCTTTATTTTAAAAAGACACATTTCCTTGAAAAAGAATTGATGGTCCCATTTAACGAGGATTTCTCGAATGTGCAGGAGAAATTAGGCTATTTTTTTATTAAGATTTTATCGAAAACTTGGATAGTATATGACTCTAATATTTAATTAATTCAGAAACAGTGTGAGATTTGAAATATAATAGTAAAATAGTTTACTAGATTAAATGAAGCAGGGGTGTATAAGATGATTCGAGAAAGAACTTTACATATTCTAAATGGGCAAGCTATGTATCTTTATTTTAAAAAGACACATTTCCTTGAAAAAGAATTGATGGTCCCATTTAACGAGGCTATGTGTTATGGAAAAACGTATAGTGGTCTATTTTCAAATGAGTTTATTGAAATACGTGCAAAGGTCCACCACGTAACTCCAATGCAATATAGTGAAAACGTATTGAAACCATTGGGTCCGCTTTTTAGTGAAAAATTCACTCATATCACTTTATGGTTTGACGCTGATATGTTTTGTCAAATCAATATACTAACCTTATTAGCTTGGTTAGACAAAACAGATTTTACAGGTACTATTGATCTTAGTATAGTCGGTGATCAATTCGAGCCTATGAGTCATTTTACCTTAAAAGCGAAGGGTTATAATGCAATTTATAAACAAGTGTTGATTGATAAAATGATGCCTGAAAATATCTTACCAGACCCTTTGAAGAAGGGAATTGAGTTATATTTAAACTACCTTAATAATGACAGTGATCTCATGATGAATATTCACAAGCATAAAGATCTTCCAGAAAAAGAGCTTATGGTAGCGTTACTTAAAAATTTTAAACATTATGGGTTAGGAGATACACAATATCTTGAAATTATTAGAGCTACTCGACATAACGATCAATAAGATTTATTTCCTTAATTTCAGTTGTTGATCTAGATAACAATTTTTCTGTTATCGTAATGACTTTGGTGGTTTATTATGAGTTATGGTTAAAGAAGAAAAAACTGTATCATTATAATGAAAATAAGCGATAAGGAGAAAAGTTATGAAACTTCTACTCACATCTGCAGGTATCAATAACAAAAGCATACATGCCGCGCTGGTTGATATGTTGGATAAGCCAATTGCAGACTCCAACGCTCTATGCATCCCTACAGCGATGTACGGACACCCCTGGGTCGGGCCCGGCGTCAAAACCTGGGAGTTCATCAGCGGAAAAGAAGAGAATCCCATGGTCAACTTGGGCTGGAAGTCCGTCGGCGTGCTGGAGCTCACAGCGCTGCCGAGCATCGACCAAGAACGTTGGGTGCCGCTGGTCCAGGAGACGGACGTCCTGCTGGTGTCCGGCGGCGATGCCCTTTACCTAAACTATTGGATGCGGCAATCCGGGATGGCAAACCTCTTGCCGACGCTTCGCGCAGTCTATGTGGGAATGAGTGCTGGGAGCATGGTAATGGCACCTAAAATCGGGGAAGACTTCGTTGGCTGGCAGCCACCCAATGGTGGTGATGAAACGCTGGGACTAGTTGATTTTGCAATGTTTCCCCACCTCGATAATGAGATGCTGCCAGGAAATACTATGGCCGCCGCAGAGAAATGGGCCGCCGGGATGAAGGGGCCGGCGTATGCGATTGATGATCAAACCGCCATTAAAGTGATTGACGGAGCGGTAGAAGTTATATCCGAGGGGAATTGGAAACTGTTTCTGCCCTGATAATACTCTGCAGCTAAACTATAAAAAACCTTCCAGCATACGTGCTAATGGTATGCAAAAGAAGGGGCAGTTATAATGACAAAAAAAACACCGATTGTTGGTGTTTTTTTCTATTTAAACTGATATCCAAATCGCTGGTATATTACTACTCACCACCATCTCCATCATCAATCCCGTCTCCACTGCCATCATCACTATCAGAATCGAAAAAATCATTTATTTTGGTGATAATAGTTGTTTCCTTGTGTTCAAGATTACTTTGATGTAAAAAGTCTCCTAAGGAAAAACTCTCTAGCACTTGATCCTTGTCCTTTCGAGTGAATAAAAAGATAACTAATATTAATAAGAATAATATAATCATTACTAATAACTCCATAAGATACACCCCTTATAAAAATAGTATTCCCTAGTGTACAAAAAAGAACTGTGACCACAGGGTTCGTCCTTTCCAAATTCAAAGTACCATTGTGAAGCGTGACCGGGGGATTGCTCCTGAACTACGATATAGTTTTTAAGCTAACGAGCAGGTTAGTTGAAGAAGAATAACTGCTCTTTTTTGAAAAATTTGGTATATTAATGAAGCAGGTATAGTGGAAAGTTGAGTAGATTAAATGGGGGTGTAAGTATGTCAGATATAAGTATTAGATTAATAAGTTCAGACAATTGGCGAGAAGCACTTGAATTATCTGTCTACGATGAACAACAGAAATTTGTTGCATCTATTAATCCTCCCGTCGCTATTGCTCTAGCTAAAGCATATATTAGACCAGGCGGGAAAATGGTAGAGCCATATGGAATTTACTATCAAAATAAGATGGTAGGCTTTTTCAATCTGCATTATACACCAGATAGTAGAGATGATTATTGGCTATTTCATTTTTTCATAGATAAAAGATCTCAAAGAAACGGATTTGGCTCAAAAGCATTAAATGAATTGATTAGATATATTAAGAATAGAAATCCTTCTTGTAACCGTTTGAATTTAACGGTTCATCCTGAAAATGAAACAGGGAGATTATTTTATTTGAAATATGGCTTTTCAGAAGATAATATATTGACCTTCAATGAACCCACATTTTCCATATTGATATGACAATAATTTGGATTATACATCATAGATAAGGGCTGTCTGCGTCTATCCCATTTTTTTATTGTACCAACAAGGCAGATTTTTTAAGAAGGATTTACAAAAATAGACGTCGAACCATGTTGTGGTGAATGATTTCCAACTGGAGTAAATTTATTATAAAAATTACTATCTTCAACAAACGGGCCATATTCTTGAATAACATATTTAAAGAAAATCGGATTAAACTGAGGGTGTTGAAGAAGAACATTTTATATTGACATACTTAAATTATTCTATAAAATAATATACAATTAATATTTGCATAACAAAGATTTGTTTAAAACATTTCGGGATATAAGAACAAAGGCTATGATAAGAAATAGTAGCAATCATGCAAACAGACAGAAAGTTACCGGTTGATGAGAGGTGCATGTTGAACGATTGTGAATTCATCTTGGAGCAGTGTACTGAAAAGGATTCCTTAGTAGGCTACACCGGCTTAGCACCCGTAATCATGTGCTAAAGTATCGTCAGATGACTGTACTTACAAAGGTAAGCATTGTGAGTTGCTTATGAATTAAAGGTGGTAACACGTGTTAAAACGTCCTTTTGGTTAATCCAAAAGGGCGTTTTTTTATACTTTGTTTCTTATAGACCTTGCAATATTAGAAATAAAATTTTAAGGAGGAATTATGATTGAGTAAAGATAATCAAAATCAGAGACTTCAAAGGGGTTTAGACAATAGGCATATCCAGTTAATTGCACTTGGAGGTGCAATTGGAGTTGGTTTGTTCTATGGCTCGAGTGCAACCATTCAAATGGCTGGTCCATCCATTTTGTTCTCATATTTAGTCGGAGGCTTAGTTATTTTTACCATTATGAGAGCACTTGGAGAAATGGCTGTGGATGAACCGGTTTCAGGTTCATTTAGTTCATATGCACATCGATATTTAGGGGCGTTTGCAGGATATTTAACTGGCTGGACCTATTGGTTTATGTGGGTTGTCGTTGGGATGGCAGAAATAACGGTGGCTGGTGTTTATGTAAATTACTGGTTTCCTGATATTCCACAGTGGCTGATCGCACTGGCTGTACTTATCGTAATTACAATGATAAATCTTGCTAATGTAAAAGCATATGGAGAGTTTGAATTCTGGTTTGCACTGATTAAAGTTGTAGCCATTATCGGAATGATTCTCCTTGGATTAGGAATCATCTTCCTGGGAATCGGGAACGGAGGACAGCCATTCGGTTTTGACAATCTTTGGGCTCATGGAGGATTCATGCCAAATGGAATAAACGGTATTATAATGTCCTTAGTCCTCGTGATGTTTTCATTTGGTGGGGTAGAATTAGTTGGAATTACGGCAGGGGAAGCCAATAATCCTCAAAAATCAATTCCGCAAGCCATCAACAATGTTATCTGGAGGATATTAATTTTTTATATTGGTGCATTAGGTGTCATGATGGCTTTATATCCCTGGAATGAGGTAGGCACGAATGGGAGCCCATTTGTGTTAATTTTTGACAAGGTTGGAATTCCTGGTGCTGCGCATATAATTAACTTCGTTGTCATAACAGCAGCATTATCTGCTTTTAATAGTGGGTTATTCGCTTCTGGAAGAATGCTATACAATTTATCATTACAAAATAACGGTCCGAAATATTTCGGAAAGCTTAGCAAGAATGGTAGTCCAAGACGTGGAATCCTTTTCTCTTCATTGTTTTTATTAGTCGCAGTAGTCTTGAATTATATTGTTCCTGAAAAAGTGTTTCTGTATATTTCTGCTGTTGCCACGGTTGCGGTTATTACCAGCTGGACGATTATCCTGATTGCACAATTAAAATTCAGACAATCAAAGACAAAAAAAGAAATAGAAAAACTAGCATTTAAAATGCCCTTACATCCAATTTCAAACTATTTAGCATTAACATTTTTAGCGCTTGTCATTGTTTTAATTGGATTTATTGAGGACATGCGAATAGCATTAGTTGTAGCACCTATATGGTTTTTGATTCTATATATAGGGTATAAAATCAAAAAAAGGGATTTTACAGAAGGTTCCATTGAAAAGGAGATTGTTGAATAAACCTCTTTTCTAGTATTCAAAAGCAAATAACACCCGTTTGTGAAGAAATATACTTAAACAAACGGGTGCTTGAGTTTAAGAAGAGGTTGCTGCTGCAATCCTTTTTTAGTCAATAAAGAAAGGTTTATTCTATACATGTATAGAATAAGTAGTTATATCTGTTAAAGGTGGGTGTTTGGATGCTTCAACACGAATATGGATGGGTTCGACAAACTAGAGGAACGCTGTTAGATTTTTGTGGGAAATTAGATCCTAATCATTTTACATATACAAATGGATTCGGTTGGGAAAGTGTAAGAGACACATTGGTTCATATAGCTGACTGCTATGTTGCATGGCTTGGCTCATTTGTTTTATTGAAGACGAAAAAACCACTTACTTCAAGGGAAGAATTACAAAATCTCAGTTTAGAGCAAATAATAGCACGATTTGAACAAGTGGATTCAATAGTAAATGAATTATTAGAACTACATGGACAAAATTTAAACATGCTAATTGAGAGAGAAATCCCTTGGAGAGAGGCACCTGAACTATTATCTATTACTCCTTGTAAATTGCTAATGCACACCATCACTCACGAGTTTCATCACAAGGGACAAATAGTAGCAATGCTCCGTCAGATGGGTTATGAGCCCCCAAATACAGATGTATTAGGAACAGAAGATTAATATATTATAAAAGTGTTTTGGCGATGTTTAATGGACATTGCCTTTTTCGTTGAGTAAGCTTGTAAAGTATCGTACTTAAACTATTGGGTGCTTTAACTTAACAACAAAGGTTGGGTTAAATATAAACGATACCGAAAATTTTATGGCATAAGATATATGCTTATAATCAAATAAGATACCGTTTTGTTCATTCACCAGAAGAAAAATATACGGAAAAAGAAAAGGCTACATTTGAACAAAAAGTTTGGTGCTTTCCTTCGAACAAAACTTGGAAAAACCGAATATTTTTAAGCTTAAAAGTATAGAAAAAGAAATTAATACAGATTTTTTAGAATTATTTACACAAGCATTAAAAATTGTTAGTGATGAAATAAAAAAGAAGGACGAAGAACTAGGGCAGCAATATGCCCTTTTTTTGAGCTAACGGGTAGCTTTGTTGAATAAGAAAGCAATATTTCTTATAGATTTGAAAATAATGGAAAAATCAGGGGCTGAAATGGATGGGGATTAGAAAAGCCAATGTTGAAGACTGGAAGCAAATTTCTTTGTTATTAAATCAGTTGGACTATCGAGATACGGAACAATTTATTAAAGTAAAAATTGAAACACTTCTTATGGATACGAATGAGGAGTTATTAGTTTTTGAAGAAGATAAAAAGGTGATTGCTCTGATTTCCATTCATTTTATACCACAATTAGCTGTAAAAGGAGATTTCGCAAGGATAAGTTATTTTGCAGTTGATACAAACATTAGAAATAAGGGGATAGGACGTAAGATTGAAGAATACTGTACTGATTTAGCTATAAAAAGAAATTGCGATAGAATTGAAGTGCATTGCCATTCAAAGAGAATAGACGCACATAGGTTTTATTTACGACAAGGGTTTACGGAATCCCCAAAATACTTTATTAAAATGTTACCCCCATCAAACTAATACCTTTACTTTATAAACTATCTGGGGTAAGAGTTATAGAAGAATTGATCGCTCCTGCATTCATTTTGTGTATTGTATTAAAGGGCAGGTTTGTTCAAGAAGGATTTATTATGAGTGTAAGAGAATAAAGTAAGTTAGTTAAGGAAAAATTTGGTTTAGTGGCAAAAGAAGTGGCCAAATTTAAATATACTAATTTTTAGTGCCTAATAAGGAATTGGTTAATGAGAATATATCTTTGGAGAAAAATTATGAAGAAGAAAGTATTCATTATTTCATTATTGTTACTTTGTTTAATAGGATATGGTGTATATTGGTTGTTTTTCGATATTAACCGTTTATCTCCAGAAAAATTTATTTCTAAAGCTCCCTCCCCTAATGGGGATTATACGATTAAAGCTTATGTTAATAATGGTGGGGCAACAACGGATTTTGCCGTACTAGGTGTCTTGTATTTCAATAAGGAGAGTAGAAAGCCAAAGAATATTTATTGGAACGATCATGAAGATACGGCGAAAATTAAATGGGAAAATGAAAATACTGTTGTGATTAATGGGCACAAATTAAGTATACCAAACGAAATTTATGATTTTAGAATAGAATAGGACTTAGTGATTTGGTGCTTAAGCAAACGAGAGGATCATAGCTATAACAAAGCTCCGATTTTTTTTTTGCTTTGGCTAACGGGTAAGGTTGGTGGAAGAAGTAAAAAGAGGAGTTTGTATGAAAATTTGTGTGTATTAAATCCTTTTATTTAGTAAATTAAAAGCCGATAGGCTATAAAAAAACCAATCGGCTAAGACTATGTTTCAAAATATTAAAGTTTATCAGCCATAACTTTATGTGCTTGATATGAATGCAATTTTTTCATTGCAAATCTTGCAATAGGCTGTGCAAGTAACAACTCAATCCAAAACGCAACACCAAAGTTTCTAAACCAACTATGAAAAAAGTTCTGAAAAGGTTCAAGGCTTATTTGTTTCGTACCAACCCAAGTTCCGATAATTGTAAGAAGAATGGATAAGACTGTAACATTCAATAAAATATTTAATAAAACCCTTGCATTAAATCCATCTGTTATTCCTGTGAATTTCGGCATCAATTTACCAACTAATGGTCCCGTAACAAGCCTTACTAATATTATGACGATAATCCACATAATTGGAATAACCTTTAAGGTTTCCAAGTAATTTTCCTTACTGAAACCGAATTCCAAACCCATAATAATCGGTGCAATCGTGTTGACTGAAATAATCGAAATAATCAACATAAATAGTATGCCTTCTTTTGGGCTCTGAGGCAGCCTATCATCCCTGTACATATTTTTCACCCTCCGAAAAAATAGAAATTTCAGATGGCAGACGTATCATTCGACATATATTTTTGGTTAGTAAAACTCATACCAATATCTCTACACACTGATTATTAAATTTTATACACGTTTTCAAATGAATACTAGTCTTGAAAAAACTGAATATATGTGAGCAAATATGGATTGCTTTGTTAGTAATTATCTTGTGTACTAATGAAGCAGGTTAGTGAAAGATAATTGTTGAGGTAGTTATAGCGTAATAGGTGTAAAGGGATTAAAAGAAATGATGTAGAATTAGATATTTATAGACATTTCATTAGTTACCAAAAAAATTACTAGATATTATAGGAGGGGTAGGAGATGGATTTAAAATATCCAATTGGAAAATTTCAATTTAATGGTGAGATTACTGACAGCGTTATAAAGGATTGGATAAATGAAATTGAAAACTTACCAAGATTATTACGAGATGCTGTAAAAGACTTAGATAATGAACAACTTGATACACCTTATCGTTCAGAAGGGTGGACTGTTCGACAAGTAGTACATCACCTGGCAGATAGTCATATGAATGCATACGTTCGCTTTAAATTGGCTCTTACAGAAGAAACCCCCGTAATTAAGCCATATGACGAAACTAATTGGGCGGAACTTTCTGATTATAAATTACCTACTGATATTTCTCTATCTCTGCTCGATGCATTGCATAAACGCTGGACAAACCTTTTACGTAGTCTAAGTCCAGCTGATATGGAAAAGACATTTATCCACCCAGATTCAGGGGAAGTTTCAGTAGGTAAAAATATAGGAATCTACGCTTGGCACGGGCGACATCATCTTAGCCATATAACTTCTTTAAGTAAGCGTAAAGGCTGGTAAATGGAAATTAAGGGGGAGAAGCAATGATTTACGAAATGACTTATCAAGTTCGAGTAACTAACTTTAATAAAGGTCTCATGTGGTACAAAACATTACTCAATAGAGAACCAGACTTTGTACCACATGAAGGATTTGCAGAGTGGGAACTTATTCCTGGATGTTGGCTGCAGGTAGCTGAAGGTACTCCTGCAAATGGGAGTGGTCCTATTCGATTAGGCGTTTTGTCTATTGAGGAAGAAAGAAATAGAATGGTAGAGGAATTAAATGTCGATGAATCATTTGAGATATTCTCTAGAGAAGAAGTTCCGGTAAAATGGGCTACATTTACCGATCCCTGGGGCAATCGTCTTGGTTTTTTTGAATACATAGATGAAAACGAGAAAAATAAAAGAATTCAAACCCTGTAGTTTGTTTTTAAAAACGAAATGTTGTTCACTAACGGGGAATTTTAGTGTACCTGCTATGTTTTAATGGGGTTGTGTAAGTGCTAGACTAAATTGAACAGTTTACGACGAATAATTATGAACACTTATTTACTAAAATGATTCTCCACCTTATGATAGATTTTTATACTTCTATGATTAGGCGGAGGATTGGAAAAGGTGGATAAGTTTGAAATGTATGTAGAAATTAGAGGGATGTTGAATCAAAAATATAGCATTTCTACTATTGCAAGGAAACTAAATATATCAAGAAATACTGTTTACAAATATATTCGTAAATCCCCAGAGGAAATGGCGGAGTGGACGGCATCAACTATGACTAGGAGTAAGAAGTTAGACATTCATAAAGAATTGGTCCTTTATTGGTTAAGAGAATATCCAGATTTAACTGCAGCTCAAGTGCATGACTGGATTAAAGAAAAATATCCCGACTTCGAAGTTGGGGAAAGTACAGTGAGAGATTATGTGAGGTGTCTTCGAGAAGATTACCAAATCCCAAAAGAGTCAAGCTCTAGGGACTATCAAGCAGTGCCTGACCCTCCAATGGGAGAACAAATTCAAGCTGACTTTGGTTTTAAAACAGTAAAGAATCAATATGGTAAACCTGTTAAGTTAGTTTTTATTGTATTTGTCTTAGCCCATTCAAGATACAAATACGTTGAATATCAGAATCGCCCTTTCACGACAAGGGATGTAATTTCGGCTCATAGGAATGCATTTAATGAATTCGGGGGTGTGTCAAAAGAGATATTGTATGACCAGGATCGACTAATTGTTGTATCTGAGAATGAAGGGGATATTTTACTCACTGAAGAGTTTCAACAATTTGTAAATGAAGTTAAATTTGAAGTGAAACTCTGTAGGAAAGCTGATCCAGAGAGTAAAGGAAAAGTAGAAAATGCAGTTAAGTTTATCAAAAATAACTTCATTAATAATAGAATTTTCCATAACATTGATTCTTGGAATGAGCAGTCTCATAAATGGTTAAAAAGAACAGGCAATGGCAAAATCCATAATGGAACAAAAAGAAGACCCGCCGATGTGTTTCTCCTCGAAAAGCAACACATGCGACAGGTCATCTCTCTAAATCATATTCACCAAACTAGTATAACAAGAAGTGTCCGAAAGGACAATACAATCCTTTATCTCTCGAACAGATACTCTGTTCCGTTAGGAACATTTCAAAAGTATCCAGAGGTACTTTATTATGTGACAGAGGATAACAAACTAGTAATCTATGTCCAGGAGACAGGAGAAATTCTGGCAACACATACTATTAGCCCAGATAAAGGGAAACTCATTCAAAATAGATCTCATCAACGAGATAAATCAAAGGGAATAAATGAGCTAATCGAAGTCATAAGTGAGCGTTTTACGAATAAATCCCAAGCTACTAAGTACTTAATTGAGTTAAGAAATAGGTATCCACGCTATATTCGTGATCAATTAAACTTAATAAAAAAGTGTATTGACCTAGATTCATTAGAAGTAATAAATGAGGCACTAGCACTCTGTATGGAGAGGAAACTCTTTAGTGCAAATGACTTCCAGGATGTCGTATCCCTCTTTAAGCGACAACGCCAAGTGAACACTGTAAACGCCAGCGATGAACAGATTGAAGCACATTATAACGACATCGCTGAGATAACACTTGCAGATACTGAGGCAAATCAGCGTCCATTGGAGGATTATTTCACGATTATGAGGAGTGCAAAATGAAGCAAATAAAATATCTTCAAGACTCACTTATTTCACTTAGGCTAGTAGAAACCTCAAAAAAGCTCCCTTCTCATCTTGAAGAAGCTGAAAAGGAGCAGCTTAGCTATATTGCTTTTCTAAACAATGTAGTGGAATACGAACGAAAAATGAGAGACGAGAAAAATATGGAAAAACGCTTGAAACTCGCAGCATTTCCATGCATTACTCCGTTGGAACAATTTAATCTAGAGGAACAAGAATCGTTAAGCTTAAAACAGTTTAATCAATTAAAAGAATTAGCTTGGATTGAGCAGTTATTTAATCTTATTCTATTGGGACCACCAGGTGTCGGGAAAACACACATGGCCGTTGGATTAGGTTTAGAAGCCATTAAACGAGGTTACAGAGTCTCCTTTATAACTATGGGAGACCTAGTTCATACCTTGAAAACCATGGATATAACTAGGAAGTCCCAAACCAGGATTAAGAGAATGAAAGAATCACAATTAGTCATTATCGATGATTTGATGTATGCAGCAATGGATCCAAGAGAAGCAAATTTATTTTTTCAGTTAGTTAATGACCTATATAACAATTCATCGATTATTCTTACGTCCAATCGCTCTCCAAAAGAGTGGACTGAACTATTAGGTGATATAGGGGTAGCAACAGCTATCCTTGATCGCCTCATACATCGGGCAGAAATCGTTCACTTTAACGATTCAAGTTATAGAATGAAGCATCGTGAGACAATATTTAAGGAAGAAAGTGTTCAAAATTAATAAGCAAAATTGTTCAAATGAACTTGACGCTTACAGGTTGGCTTTTTGTATCATTCAGGAGGTATTTTCATATGGATAAATATAAAATAATATTATTTGATTTAGACGGTACACTTTCGGACCCGAAAATAGGTATTACTAAATCCGTTCAATATGCTTTAGAGAAATTAGGCATTATTGAAACGAATCTTGATAAACTGGAATGCTTTATTGGACCGCCACTTCAAGTTTCATTTGCTGAATATTACCGTTTAAATGAGGAGACGGCCCTAAAAGCAATTGATTTTTATAGGGAACGATTTAAGCAAAAAGGTATGTTTGAGAATGTATTATACCACAATATTCCAACACTTTTAAAATCATTAAAAGAACAGGAATATACCTTAATCGTTGCAACTTCAAAACCTACCGTTTTTTCAGAACAAATTCTTCATTATTTTAATATTGACCAGTATTTCGATTACATTGTTGGAAGTAATCTTGATGGTACAAGATCATCTAAAACCGAAATTATTCAATACATAATTGATAAGTACAAAGAATTTAGCCTTGATAACTTTATTATGGTCGGAGACCGTAAGCACGATATTATAGGTGCAAATAATGTTGGGATTGATTCAATAGGAGTAACTTATGGATACGGTTCCTCTGAAGAATTAAGTCAATCCCATCCTACTTTTATTGTTCATCGTGTTGACGAGATAAAGGATATTGTAATGGCGAATAAAGTTAAATAACCCCTTCAATGAACGTTGTAAAAAAGACAAGATAACAAAATAATATTTAGAGGTTTCAATAAATTTGTAATAGTTTTTAGAAAGGTTTATCTTCTGAACATAAATTTGGAAGGACTGGGACAGAGGAGAAATTATGAAAACAAGGTATGTTAATTTGAATGATGTGTCGAATAAGAAAACGTTTCGGGATATGCGAAAGTGGCAGAAGGAAAGACGAAGTAAAGAGAAGGATTTAACTGAAAATATACCACAATGTTCAAAAAAAAGGATTCAAGAAATTAAGGAAAATAGAAGTATAACTTCTTATACCTGGATTGGACATTCTACCTTTTTACTTCAACTTGATGGACTTAATATACTTACTGATCCAGTATGGGCGAAGCGAATGGGTTTTCAGAAGAGATTAACTGAACCGGGAATATCGTTGGAAGATTTGCCAGATATCGATGTTGTGGTCATTTCACATGGTCATTATGACCATCTTGATTTTCCAACGTTGAAAAAACTAAAAGGAAATCCATACTATTTTGTTCCCATTGGGATGAAATCTCTTTTCATAAAAAAAGGTTATCAAAATGTAAGAGAAATGAGCTGGTGGGAATCGTTTGAATATGAAGGGATCAAAATTCACTTTGTACCAGCACAGCACTGGACAAGAAGGACGTTTAACGATATGAATACTTCCCATTGGGGTGGGTGGATATTTCAAACTACCAGTAAAACATTTTATTTTGTTGGGGATACAGGATATTTCTCAGGTTTTCAGGAAATAGCTTCACGTTTTATGATTGATATCGTATTTATGCCAATTGGTGCCTATGAACCGGAATGGTTTATGGCAGTCTCGCATATATCTCCTGAAGATAGTGTGAAGGCATTTATTGAACTAGAGGCGCAGCAATTTGTTCCTATGCATTATGGTGCTTATCGGCTGGCAGATGACACAGGTCCCGAAGCCTTAGAGCGTTTACTGCGTGAATGGAAAAGACTCCAGCTGCCAAAGGAGCAATTGAAGGTTTTATCAATAGGGGAAACCGTGATGTAATAAATTGAAAAAGGTTTCGGATTATTGAATTAGAAAAATACCAAAGCATTACTTAAAATTCTGCTGCCGAACAAGGCGGCTTTTTCTTGTTGTATCAAGGGAGCAGGTTAGATCAATATAGGGTATAATGGAAAAAAATTCATATTTGATGTAAGGAGGTAATTGAATGGTCTCAATTATTATGATTTTATTTGTTTTTTTACTTTGTATGTTTATTGGTTCGGGACTGAATATACTCCTTAGAACGACTAAAAAGAGAGATTGGCTTATAACATTCTTAATAAGTTCAGTTTTATCAATAATAATAGTTCCTATATTAAATACATTTTAAATACTTATTATTCTTCTGCTGTTACTACATTATATTTAAAGGTTAAAAACCCAGGGGGAAAATTGGATGGATAATGAACAATTAACAATTTTTGATGAAAATAGAAGTCAAATAGGCATCGCTAGTCGAAAAGATGTACATAAATTTGGATATTGGCACGAAGCTTTTCACTGTTGGTTTATTAGTGAAGAACAGGGAAGTGTTTATCTATATTTACAACTTCGCAGTAGTACAAAAAAGGACTATCCAAATCTTTTGGATATTACTGCTGCTGGCCATTTACTGGCAAATGAAAGAGTTCAAGATGGGGTAAGAGAGGTTAAGGAAGAGATTGGGATTGATATTTCCTTTCAGGAATTAATTCCATTGGGCATTATAGACTACTGTGTAAAAAGAGTAGATTTTATCGATAAGGAAATAGCAAACGTATTTTTGTATAAATGTAAAAACTCTCTTGATGACTTTACTCTGCAGGAAGAGGAAGTTGCGGGAATTGTGAAGGTTGAATTTAATCATTTTGCTGAACTTTGGTTAGGTAAAAGAGAAACAATTAGGATAAAAGGTTTTGAAATAATGCAAGATGGAACTAAAATTTTAATTGATGAACATGTAGGCAGGAATAAATTTGTACCTCATCAAATTGAATATTATAAGACTGTTATCGAAAAAATCAAAGAAAAGATTTAGTCTTGTTCTTGTTTTGAAAGATAATATATCTCGTCTATTTTATGAAGCCCTTGGTGGAGTGGAAAGTCAATTCGAGAATAAGTTACACCTTTTCCTACCAACTTAAGAAATATACTTTATTAGAAGAAGGTGTAGTATGGCGAAAAATTGTTATCGGTCATTCACCATTATCGCTTTAAGCTTGGCAATAATACTAATGTCATCCTGTAGTCGGGTACAAAGTAAAGAAAATTACACTAAGAATAAAACTCCCCGGGAAGTTTTAGGTTTCTACACAGAAAAGGAAGGAACGTTTCCAGGGTCACAACCTACAGTTGATTCGCAATACAACAATTTAACCATTATTGCGCCTTTTTGGTATAAGCTTGATGATAAGAGTCCCGGCAGTCTTATAGATTCCGTTACACCTGATCATAAAAAAACGGTTATTCAGAGTGCTCATGAAAAACACCTGAAGGTATATATGGTTGTACATAATCTCTTTTATGAAACTGTTGAGAAGGGCAAGCAGGTAGCGAGTAATGTACTCATTAACGAACGTAACCGCAATGTTTTCATTCAGAACTTAAAGAAAGAAATGGAACAGTTTAAATATGATGGTATTAATATTGACATGGAAAATTTGAATTTAGCTGACAAGGATTCTTTTAGTCTAATGATAAAAGAACTCTCTGATGCTTTGCACACTGATGGAAAAGTAGTTACGGTTTCAGTCCCAGCAAACACAGGTGATTCCCGTGCTAATCCCTGGTCACCATGGTTTGATTACAAAAAGCTTGGTCGCTATTCAGATGAGTTAATAATCATGACATACGATGAACACAATCCCAGAACAAAACCCGGGTCAACAGCATCAGTCGATTGGACAGAAGCAACGATTCATTATGCTTTGAAACAGGAGGTACCACCTTCAAAGATTTTACTTGGTATCGCAGGTTATGGATGGGATTGGGATACAACAGCAAACAAAGCTGTCTATAGCTCCTACGAACAGTTAATGGATCAAAAAAATAAATATAAAGCTAAAGTTGAATGGGACTCCCGTTCGCAAACACCTCATTTCAACTACACAGATAAAGATCAACATAACCACCAGGTATGGTTTGAGAATAGCGAAAGTCTGGAGTTTAAGCTAAACCTTGTAGAAAAATATAACTTACGGGGAATTGGTATTTGGCGGCTCGGTTTGGAAGATCCAAAGTATTGGAAGATGATACCTGAAAAAATAAAAGTAAAAAAGTGATGAGTTGTATGTATATAATGATATTTGTTTTTTATGTTTATGGATTTGGAGGAATGGCGAATGTCTTTTATTAAGGGAATAGAATTATGCCGTCGATTTCATATGGAAATCATTGAGCCAGTTATGAATGACAATTTCTCTTTCTTGTCCTATTCAGCCGCTCTAATGGGTCCCGGCAGCGAAGTGCTTGGATATGATACAGAAATGTCGACCGATCACGATTGGTTCCCCCGGGTATATCTTTTTCTAAATCAATTAGATATTGGGTATTCCGAACAAATATTATCAACTTTACAAGAAAAAGCCCCAGAAGAGTTCTATGGATTCCCCGTTGATATAGGGAAAAGCGTAATTACAACGGTTTCGAAGTTCATCGAAAGTTACATGGCTGTTAGGAAGGATGAATTAGAACCAATAGATTGGCTAACCTTTCCTTCGCAGTCACTTATCGAAATCACACGGGGGGAAGTTTTTAGGGACGATAATGGTCAACTTTCCACATTACGCAAACAATTTGAATATTACCCTCATGATATTTGGTTATACCTTATGGCATCAAGTTGGCAGCGAATTGGTCAGGAAGAGCATCTGATGCTTCGTTCAGGTTTTGTAGACGACGAATTGGGTTCAGCCATTATCGGTTCACGCCTTGTCCGGGATATTATGAATCTCTGCTTTCTCATGGAGCGTCAATATGCACCATATCCAAAATGGTTTGGCACTGCATTTAAACGTTTGAAATGTTCTGATCAATTATTTCCGTCCCTTTGGACTGCTCAAACAGCAGTTACATGGAGAGACCGAGAGCATGCACTGAATAATGCTTATAAATATCTGTCAAGCATGCACAACGAACTAAAGATTACTGAAAAGCTTCCAGATGAAGTTTCATACTTTTTTGATCGTCCTTATAAAGTAATGAATGGTGAAGAAATTGCTATGCTAATCGCACACAAAATAGAGGATTATGATATTAAACAGTTATCCAAGATACGCTTGATTGGAAATATAGACCAGTTTACAGACAACACAGATTTCCGAAAAATAACTAAATGGTCTGAGGATGAAGGAGATTACGCAAGAAAAGCTTTGAAAAAACTAATTAAGCCCAGCTTGTAAGGATCAATTGTTCAGATCCGATCCGAGGTTTCCGGGGTGGAATTAGGTAAATAAACCAAAATGGTCAAAAAGCCGGAAAAATGCAAGATATTATTAAATTCTTGTAAATTTTCGGTTTTTTTATATTCAAAAATCATATTGCCATATACACCATTTCTTAATTTGCAAATATTGTCTATTTTTTGAAATAGGAAAAATTATACAAAGTTATTTACTTAAATGTATAAATATATTATTCTATTTATATACATAGATAATCTATATATATAAAATTACTATGTATTAATAATCTCTATTGAAAAATGGATATAAAAACAAAAGTTGAAGGAAGTGCTGGTAATGGGATTTTATTATTTGCTCATTCTGCTTATAGGTATTGTTCTGCTGGCGGGAGGAAGTATTAAATGGGTTGTTTCTCGGTCTATTAAAAGTGGTTTATATCGGCTTGTTTTTGGGATGGTATTGATTGCTGCTTCGTTGTTCCTATTAACTCCTGATAGTTCCGATATTATTTATAATCTTATTCATTAAAACAATGTTTAAAATGTGATATTTCATTTGAACTGATTTATTGGATCAAACTATGTCTGATTATAAAAACCCAAACACTTTGGAGAATTATTGGGGTAGTCTTATAAAAATTCTTTATTTGTTGAAGTAACGATGCAGGTTAGCAGAAGAAGGATATTTTTTTACTAATCATGAATACATAATAAAAGTTCTGATTTTTGGGGGAATATTATGATTGATAATCGACGTTTAAAGAAGTTTGAACACGAAATAGATGATGCTTTACAAGGAATCTCTGATACATCAATCTTATTAAATTTCCAACAAGCTATTGTCAGTTTGTATCCCCACTTAATACCGATATATGCTTTCGCCTACGATGCTTGGGATGATATTGTAATGCCGTTATTTTATGAGATGGTTTACAATACTTTTTCTTTTAAATACGGGATTGATATTAATTGGAATGAAACCCATACGTATATGTTTACTTTAAGATGCTATAAAGGGATAAATCATATTGAATGCATTCCTAAACATCATACATACAAAGCTCTGGTAAACTGTGAGTGGATTGAGATGGATAAAAACGATTTGGATGAAAAAGTGTTTGTTTTTAAATCATTTGGTGATGGGGAACATTTTTTAACTGGTGGGCTGGATATTGAGGAGGCTTACAATGTTAGGTTTAACCTTGTTGAAGTCGATATTGTTTCTACATCAACGGGTTATCCTTCTAAGACAAGTGTATTTATTAATAAAGACGATTTAGACTTTGAGTTTGTCGCTGAAACATATGACAAGGATATACAATGTTAATTTCTGTTGAACTAACGGGTGCAAGAGTTAAAGAGGGGATTGCTGCGGCGATCCCTTTTCTTATTCAAGTAATGGGGCAGGTGTGCGGCCGAGCATAGGTCGTGTCATATAGCGGGTGGAATTCCCGTCGAGTAAGAACTAGCCATTCGCTCGTAGCGAGTCTTGGAGGACTATAGGTAACTCTAGTCTTTAAGCGTAGACAGTTAGGTGGCGGGCCGAAAGCCAAATGGCTGAAGGGATTGAGCTCCATAAACGTTAGTAAACCGAGAGGGCTGATGCCTTACCTGCGTGCAGAAAGCAACATTTTATCCTTCGTCAAAGGCTAGAAGGATGAAACCTCTCTGGAGTCAGAGACCTTGGCACGTTACACATTGATATGATACGGCAACTCGGGAGACCCTACCGGTCTTTTCTACTTTATAGAAGAGTATGGTCTACAAGCGATAATAAGCAAGGAAACCAAATGCCGATGCAGGGAGTCGGATAGCAGCGTAGTACCAATGAAGTTGGGTAATGCCGATGGAGGAAAGGCTAGCTACCAGTTATCACCCTTACTAGGGACACATTTACTACACACAGAGGTAGGTACAATAAATGGAAACAAAACTACTAAGGATAGCAGAATTAGCAAAATCTGATACTAAATTGAAATTCACATCACTTGCACACTTATTAAATGAGCAATCGCTAACACAGTGTCATCATGAACTACCTAATAAAAAGGCGACTGGTGTTAACGGAACTACTAAAGAACAATACAGCGAAAACATGGAAGAAAACATAAAGGATTTAGTAAGTAGGCTTAAAAGTAAAAGTTATCGACCTGTTCCAGTAAGAAGAATGTATATCCCAAAACTCAATTCAAACAAGAAAAGACCTTTGGGGATACCTGAACATGAGGATAAAATTGTACAAAAGGGTATTACCAAAATACTAAATACCATCTATGAAAATGACTTCCTAGATTGTTCATTTGGGTTCCGCCCTAATCGAAACTGCCATGATGCGCTGAAAATACTGAACCATTATATTGAAAAGAGGTCAGTAAGTTATATAGTGGATGTGGATATCAAAGGCTTTTTTGACAACGTGGACCACAAATGGATGATAGAATTCTTGAAACTCCGAATCGCTGACCCTAACCTTCTGAGAATAATCAGCAGGTTTCTCAAAGGTGGATACATGGAGGAAGGGAAGAAGTACAAGACAGATAATGGTACACCGCAAGGTGGAGTAATATCTCCGATATTAGCCAATGTCTATCTCCATTATGTTCTGGACTTATGGTTCGAGAAAGTGGTTAGGAAACAATGTAAAGGACAGGCATATATAGTAAGATACGCAGATGACTTTGTTTGTTGTTTTCAACATAAAAGTGAAGCTCAACAACTCTTCCATTCACTAAAGACCCGATTAAGGAAGTTTAATTTGGAAATAGCCGAGGATAAAACTAAAATTATTCCCTTTGGAAGGTTTGCAGAAAATAATGCAAAGCGTGATGGGAATGGTAAACCAGCTACGTTTGACTTCCTTGGTTCTACCCACTATTGCGGGAAAAGTAAACAAGGGAAATTTCGGGTAAAACGGAAATCTAGCAGGAAGAAAGTCCAAGGCAAACTAAGAGAATCTAAAGAATGGCTAAAGACTAATAGAAATAAAGATATTCATACGATTATGGATAGATTTAGACGCTCACTTATAGGCTATTACAACTATTATTGCATCACGGATAACACTCAAATTGTTAACAACTTCAAAGTGAAAATCGAATACTTACTATTTAAATGGCTAAATAGAAGAAGCCAAAGGAAGTCCTTCACATGGGATAAATTTAATCTTTTTCTGCGTAAATATCCACTTCCTTCACCAAGAATCAAAGTGAACATCTATGAACTTAGAAAAGAGATTAGCTACATTCTGTAAATGATAACTAGGAGGAGCCGTGTGCGTTAATAGCGCAAGCACGGTTCTGTGAGGGGGGAGGAGTACAATTTACCGTAAGGTAGAAAGGCTCCCTTCTACTCGACTAGTAGAAGAAGGATTTATCGGTGTACTTGAAGAAGTATCTTTCAAAATGTATTTTCTTGGAGTGAATCTGATGAACACTGAAGAATACTTTAATTATAGAAACTATACTGGTTACCACTATCACGAGGAATGCTGGGAACCTGTTTATGAATGTTATCTTGAGACCATTGTTGAAGAAAGAAAAGATGGGACTTGGGATGTGTTCTTAGATGAACCATTAGATGATTATGAAAATAATATACTTGTCTATGAAAAGGAGTACCAAGACACACCGACAGGCTTATTTCTCTTCAATGCTAGAGACAAAGATGATGTTACAACCAAATTTAGGGATTGGGTTGCCAACGTACTAAGTAAAATGAGAAACGAGAAAAAATCATAATTCTTATTCAAGTAAAAGGCATTCCTTAAAGGGCAGCCGTTATTGTGTTAACGAGGAAGGATAGTTAAAGAAGGGTTTATGATAATAATGATGTAAAATAGTCTAGAGGTGGATTGTGTGGAGAAAATTACATTAGGCTTGATTAATATTTATTTTCCAGATACAACATTATCAAACTTTTATATATCCCAGGATTTTGTTGATCTTTTTGTAGTGGAAACAAATGATGAGGCTGCACGTCTAATAAGGAAAACATTAAGAGAGAAATTAGAACGAAAGTTATATAACCGTATCGATTTTGATGTTGAAGGGGATGCTGTTATAATCTCTATCTCTAAAGCCGAATTAATGTTTGAAGTGGCTAAAATCCTTAACCATATTGCTTCTATTCCTCTATCTCGTGAGGAGGAAGACATAGTAGAACAGCATTTACGGACATATAAAAGACCTAAAAAACAGAAGTGGAAACAAGGCGATATTTTTATTGTCCCTTTGGATGAACAAACATTCGCACTTGCTCAAGTATTAGAGAAGGTTGATAGATATACTGTATTGTGTGCCCTATTTGAAAGTGAGTATACAGTAATTCCTGATTTAGACAAAGAACCTTCAGTTAAACAATTAAAAGTCGTAATATCTATTCTTTCTACTAATTTAGATAACCATTTTTATAAAGTAATTGGACAAAAACAACCGCTTATTTGTGTCCCAGATACAGAAGAGTATGATGAAATTAGATACGGTGCACGTTATAGTTCCGTCCTTGAAGATATAGCCAAAGAAACTAAGACTCCATCCGGTGTAGCTGATGTAGTAAACGAAATCCTAGAGTTACAACAAAAAATTCAAAATTTACTCTAATTTTTATTTATCCTTTTTAAGCCTTTTTGGTGTACACTTTTTAATAATTCTTCTTCAACTAACGGGGGCAAGAGTAGAAAGGCAGCGGAATTTTCCGATGCCTTTTGCCATTCATCACTAAAAATATTTTCTATAAAATTCTCTTCTAAGGCTACCACTTAACTGAGCGTAAATCTTAGTGGTTTCGCTTTTTTCGTGTCCTAGTAAACTTTGAATAACATCAATAGGAGCTCCGTTGTTCAATAGGTGGGTGGCATAGCTGTGGCGTAGTTGGTGTGGATGTATTTCTTTGTTGATTCCTGCACGGCTTGATATTCGCTTTATGATGTACCTCATCTGACCAATACTCATTCGGTGAGGGTGTCGTTCTGTAACAAAAATAGCTGGGTCATTATCTTGGCGAAGATCTAAATATCGCTTTAGCCAGATTTCACACCGTATATTAAAGTAAACCTCCCTTTCCTTATCACCCTTTCCAAGTACAATTGCAGAGCGATTTGACCAATTAACACTGTTTTTATTAAGAGAAACAATTTCACCTATTCTACAACCTGTTGAAAACATAAATTCAAATATTGCTTTTTCCATTGGTGTAAAACACGCTTCCCTCAAATGTTCAATTTCTCTCTCCGTTAAAAATTTCGGAATACGTTTTCCTTGTTTAGGTTCTTTAATTTTTGCAGCTGGATTTTTATGAATATGCCCTTCCTCGTGTGACCAACGAAATAGTGATTTAATAAATCGAATCCGATGAGCTAAACTTGATGGCTTTAAGTGCTCGCTGGATTTTGCTAAGTATTCCTTCAACTGATTGGTTGTTACTGATCCAATACTTACATCATTAAAGTGATGGATGAGTAACTTAGATTGGAGTCTATACGCTTTTAATGTCTGTGGAGAGAATCCTTCAATCCTTTTATCCGACTCATAAAGTTCCCAGGCTTTTGTTAATTGCAATATCAATTCCTCCTTAAAAATAGTGATAGAGGAATTATTGCCTTGAATATAGAAATAAACACGTTAGTATTGAAGCAACGGGTGAGGTAACTGTAAAGAAGGATATGTTTTGATTTTTGTTGAATTAATCAAGAATAGTAATAGGACAACGATAACTCTTGGAGGACATTATGAGCGTTTATTTAATTTTGATAGAGGCAACCCCCCAAATCGATAACCCTGAAAGTAATGAATGTGTAGGTGCGATTGTAAACTGTTGGGTTAAATCGAAGAATATAAAATCAGCGTTAAATACAGCAAAAAAATTTGTCATCAATCAAGGTTGGGAAGTAATAGGCATCGAGGACCAATTTGTAGTCATCCGAGATATGTATTTGGGGGATTCAGAAGAAGATGAGGAATTACTTGAATGCTTTGATGAAGCAATGAGAGAAGGATTTTCAGCAATTTTTTATACATACGGGGATTCTGAAGATGAAGGCTTTATTCATTAAGAGGATTGTACAGCTTGTTGAAAAAAGGCACCCGTTATTGCATTAACGAGGAAGATTAGCTTAATAAGATGCTAAAATAGAAGTTAAAAAGGTGATGTGTAAATGCCGATATTTCCAGATGAAATCGCCCTTCTCTCATTATTTAAAACGGAACCAATATTATTAGATTCAACATCAAATGACTTACCATTTTATTATAATGAAGCAACCTACCGTTTCTCTAATGGAAAAGAGGACTTTATTGTTAATCTGTCTCCATCATATGGTGAAGCTAAGATACAAGTGAATGAGCATACTTCCAAAAGATTGTTGTCACTATTGGATTTAAAGCGGGTTAAGAAGTTTGAAATAACGGCAGATGGAAAGGAACGGGCAAGTGTACAAATTAAGGTAGATAACGAGGACTCACAACAAATGATTGAGATTGATTTTAAACCCCACTTTAAACAGATATTTAAGGAACATCTTACTCGATAAGCTGAGAAGGGGCGATGAATCCTTTAATAAGGTCTTATTGAACAAACGAAGCAGTTTAGTTGAAGAAGGAATATTGGAATGTTGATATAATTAAGATAATCAACCTATCTTTATACAAGACTTTGGCGAGGGAACAAAATGATAATTAACTTTAAAGAAATAATAAAACCACTATTTCAATGGAAACAGGAAGGAGAACGACTTCTAGAAAACGGAACAAAATTAATATGCAAGGTACCACATATAGCACCCGAAGCGTGGTTTCACATTATTTATCCTAAGATCGAAATTACATCATAAAATGAAATAGAAAAGGAACTTTCAATTCATTTACCTGATGATTTCAAAGAATTTTTGTTAACAACAAATGGAATAAATATATTTTCAGACAGTTTAAGTATTTATGGCAAAAGGAACTCTTATGTGAGAAAAGGAGACGATGCAATTCAGCCTTATGACTTATCAATGCACCATAGCGAGGTAGAACGTTTTTTTCCTGACAAATACTTAGTTATAGGCAGTTATAATTGGGACGGTTCTCACATCGTTTATGATTTGGAGACCACTCAAATTCATCGCTGTAAGAGTTATTCTAGTAATGTATTAAATAGTTGGGCTAATCTAAAAACATTTCTTAGCGATGAAATAAAAAGGTTAACCACGTTCTTTGATGAAAACGGTATTGAGTATGATGAGGATTTACCAACAACACCGTAAAAAATTCCTTCCTCAACTAATAGGTGCAAGAGTGAAAGATGGGGTTGCTGCGGCAATTCCCTTTTTGTTATTGAACTATTGAAGTAGGTTAGTTGTAGAAGGAAATCAACAACGGGTTATAGAAAATACAATAGGAAAAGCGAGTTTATAGAAAAATTAGTCGTCAAAATAAGGGTGGTGGACAAATGCCATATTTAAAATGGTTTTCTTTAGATTGTAGTATTAATTCCGTGAAAAATGATGGTAGTAACTCAAACGATAATGAAAAAGAGGCATTTATACCTTTCGATTTTAATAAGGATAGAGATATTATCAATGATTTTCTAAAAGGGGACATTACATCATACGTTCAAAGGTTTACAACAACTGACGCATTTAATCAACCTCCTTCTGAAATTGTACAATTTCGACAAGAGACACGTTGCGTTACAGCCTTGTATGAAGCGTTTTTTAATAAACTAAAAACCGATAGATGCAGTGGAGTAATTGTGCGTTGTGTTGAGAAAATTACCAATAATCATATACCCGTATTTGGCGGGTCGGCGGAAGTACAAGTATTATTTGATTTCAATCAATATTTTCAATCTACTGATAAAGAGAAAAAGAGATTAGCTTTAGAGGCTTTGCACACTGGGGTAGAGCAGGCTGCAAAGGAGTTTGGCTGGGATCTAAAACCTTTCTTTGTTGCCTACGAAGGAGTTAAATCCCGTAATTACAGATTTGCTTATGTTTATCATAAGCCGAAGTACAGTCCAAATCGCAAGCATGTAGCAGAAGTAGTTTGTACGCATGATGTTAGTAGTTTTAAGATTGACATTGTAATCATAGATAAAAGTGGAAATCAAATTAACAAAAAGCACATCATAACCGAAGATCCAATAGAGTTTTTGTATGAACGACATTTAGGAAACTTAAGATGGATTTCAAATGATGAAGTCGAGTTTACAAATCAATTAGGCACTGAAAAATGGAATTTGAAATTATCTTAGTTTTAAGCAACGTAAGTGTAATTTTCTTATTGAACTAACGTGTGCAAGAGCTTAAGATGGGATCGCTGCGGCGGTCTCTTTTTTCTTGTTGAACTAACGAAGCAGATTAGTTGAAGAAGGATTTCGAATTTACTTATTGAATTTAATAATAAAAACAAGACATATATAAATGCTTGGAGGTGGGTTTTTGTCGGAAATTGAATCAGCATTATCTATATGCTTTTACGATGAAAACAATAACGAGGTTTTACTCGCAGAGATAAGTGAGGGACTACATTATCATATATTCGAGGGGAATGTACATCCAGGAAAATGGGGCATCCTCAGTAAGATAAGAGACAGATATGGAAAGGATGTATCTTTTAATAGACCTCAAATTGAAGAGTTTATAAAAAAACTTCACAAAATTAAAGAGTTTATACCTCAAGTTTACGAAAAGGAAATAGATGAAATAATAAAAGTCTTAAACAATGAACAAATTGTGAACATCATTATTTATGGTGATTAAGCTATTCAACTAACGGGGTGCTTATATTGAAGAAGGTCCAGCTTTTATCACAGAGAAAGAAATGTTGGTAGATAAAATCCATGAAAAACTAATTGATTATTATAAAAAATCTTTATTGAACTGACGAGTGTTTCTCCAATATTTATATAGTTTAGGAAGTGAACATTTTTGAATATAAATCAGAGGGCGGTTGAATTACTAGAAGAAAATAAATATGATGAGTCTTTGAAACTGTTTAAAGAAGCTGTGAGATTATCAAGGGATATACAATCTTTAACCAATCTTGCCTGGATATATTGTCATGAAGAAGACGATTATACAAAAGCTCTTGGTTTGTTAGAAGAAGCGATTCAAATGAACCCCTCTTCCCATTTTCCGTATAACTTATTGGGGGAAGTTTATTTACGATTGGAAAAATGGGGAAATGCCAGAGTCATATTACAAAAAGCCATTGCTATTAATCCTACAAAAACTGCTTATAATAATTTGGCTGTCGCAGATTATCATCTTGGCAATAAAGAAGAAGCAGAGCAATATTTTTTGCTTGGAGCAGATTATTCTGATTGGGCGATGTATAGCCATGTAAAATCTTTGATTGAGTTGGGAAGGATAAATGAAGCAAAAAGTCAGCTTAATACATTCTCTGAAGAAGCTGATGAATTTGTCGGTGAGGTGGATTTAGCAGACTTATTTGTAGAGGTGGGACTTTATGAAGAGGCTGTAAAATGGTTCGACAAGGGTTGGGAGATTTATTGGAAACAACCGAACTGGATTAGTCGATATGTATATTCTTTAATTAAATTAAATGAATTAACTCGTGCTACTGAAATTTTGTATGAAGCAATTAATGAAAAAGTAGAGGAAATCCAGGAAGCTTATAAAGAGGATTGTAAAGAGGATTGGTCGGAAAGCGATAAACAAGAACACATTGAAGAGTTACTTGATGAAAAGAAGCAGTATGAGCAGCTATTAGAAAGAATCTCTTCTGGTTATGTTCCAATTATGAAGTTTGAAACTTCAATCAAGACGGAGTGCTACCTATTTGGGTGTAAACGGCATAATCACCCTAAATATCAAGGGAAAAATAATTTTACTGTGGAATAATAATGTCGGTTAATAGATGAATGGAATCTGAAAAAAGCTAAAAGTATTGGATTTTGTAAGCGTCTCGAAACTAACAAGGTCTTGAGTTTGTAATGTATTTAGAATAAAAATATAAATTAGGGCTTTTCTTCAATAAGCAGGGAATAGCCTTTTTTTTCGAAGAAAATCAAGGTTTGTGAAGAAATCTACTTAAAGTAAAGGGTGCAATAGTTAAAGATAATTATTGCTGGTGCGGTCGTTTTTTCTTGTCGAACTAACAAAGCAGTTTAGTTGAACAAGAGTAACGAAAAGTCTTACTTTTTTTATGTCGATGTTTGAACCATATTTCGACAAAAAAAGGAAGCGTCACTTAGACGCTTCTAAAGAAGGAGAGCAACATATGAAAATCTATTGGCCTAGATATATTATCAAAAATTTCAACTAAAACAGGTAATACTTTTAAAAACTAAGGAAAGATTTACATTTATGATTGATTCTTCATCCTTTAGCAGTAGCTTTTATTACCCGTTCAATGATTGGATTCCAAATCCATCCTGTCATCTTAACTACTATGCTTGTTAAACTTCCAAGTATCGAACTGCCTAAAATATCCGAAGGGTAATGTTGTCCCATCCAAATTCGTGAGAAACCTGTTAGAATAGCGGCAAGGTACATCATACTACCTAAGAAACGCTTATAAAAAAAGACAGAAGTTGCCGCTGTAAATGCTAGAGTGGTGTGTTTACTTGGAAATGAAGAGCTCTTTTTTGATGGGAATGGGGGTAATAAATGGACCCGAAGATTCAAAAAAGGGCGAGGTTTAAAATAAAACAGTTTAATCAATTTATTTAAAACCAACGATAATCCAATGGAAATGATAGTATATAAAGTGATTTTTTTTTGTGAGTTATTACGAAACCACATGAAGATTAATATAAATAGAAACAAAAAACGACCTTTTTGAGAGATGTTGATCACCAATGTATCCAAAAGCTGATAACGACCAGCATATTCATTAATCCTTTTAAATATCCTGTAGTCCATATAAATGCCTCCTTTGTCCCCATTTTTATATCAAGTGTAGTTTAGCTGTTTAAAAACGATTAGCTCTTATATAGATTGTGTAATCATAATGTTTTTTAACATATATCCATACAAAAAATTATGTAGTTCATCCATCTGTGTAGCTTTCCTAATAATATTAGAGCCCCGTCTTCAACAGATACAAAAAGAAGGGCCTCAATACTTTACCAGATAAATTTGCTGAAGACTGGATATCTAAAGTTAAAAATTCTATGGTTAATAAGGTCAGTTTCCATTTTGCTATATTTAATGAACAAGACAATTTTATTGGGTGTATATATATTTTCATAAAAAAAAACACTGCTTCTTTAAAAGTAATGGAAAAATTAGGTCTTAAATATGAAGGAACTTTTAAACAAAGTTGCTAATACAGAGGTGTCTATGAAGATACTGTAATATATGGAATCACAAAGTGTGATTATTATAGTTTATAGATTTACTTGTTTGTTCAACTCTAGACTGTAATAGTAGAAGATCAAGGCTATCAAATTGATGGTCTTTTCTTATGCTACTAACTGGCAGGATAGTACAATCATGATTTTGATTGCCGAATATGTTCAATATGCTCTTATTTTATTGATTTTGCTGTTGTGGCTATTAAACAAAAACAATTTTCGTGTTATAGCTTTCCAAGCTATGTTTGCATTTACCTTAGCTTATTCAATAAACAGAATTATTGAGCTATTCATTTATAGGGAGAGACCTTTTGTAACACATGAGATTATTCAACTCGTAAAGCATTCTGCAAATTCTTCTTTTCCAAGTGACCATGCTACATCTGCAATAGTAATTGCTTTTACATTGTGGTTATCATCTCATCGTTATAAGCATATATGGCTTTTTCTAGCAATAGGCATAGCGTTTTCAAGAATATGGGTCGGGGTACACTATCCTTTTGATGTAGTCGCAGGGATTTTACATGGTACAATAATAGCACTATTTACACATTACTTTTTATTTAAGCTAAAACCTATAACCTCACTAATTAAAAGACCAATTTTCCAAGGACAACTAGAATAAGGATTGTAGTGATAAATTATTTATTCATGTTAGCTAATGAAGTTCTGGGCTGTCAATGTGGCAGCTTTTTTCTTGTTTTATTAACGAAGCAGGTTAGTAGAAGAAGGAATAATTGTACCTTAATTGAATATGAACAAACAGGGAGTTTAAAAAAAGGAAGGCTGTGAGGATTGAATGTTTGATGAAAAAAAAGAGAGTTCAATTTTAGGAACAGTCATAGCGGTTAGTATAAGTAAGAAGCATACGTTTAGTAAAGAAAATCAAGAGATTATAAGATTAGTGAAGGGTTTGGGAGTCGAAGGCGATGCACACTTTGGTTCAACGGTTAAACATCGCTCGAGAGTGGCACAAAATCCAAACCAACCGAACCTAAGACAAGTGCATTTAATTCACAATGAGTTATTCGAAGAGTTAGAAGACCGTTTTAAAATTAAACCTGGACAAATGGGTGAAAATATTACAACTGTCGGAATAAATCTTCTAGAATTACCTACTAACACGATATTATCTATAGGTGAGTCTGCAATTATTAAAGTAACAGGCTTACGGAATCCTTGTGCTCAAATTGATAATTTTAAACCGGGTCTTTTAAAGGCTGTTTTGGATAAGGATTCAGACGGAAATCTAATAAGAAAAGCAGGAATAATGGGAGTTATATTGCAGAGTGGAGAAGTGAAACCAGGTGATACTATCCGTGTTGAATTTCCTCAAAGACCATTTAAAAAGCTTGAACGTGTTTAAACTAGCTGGGTCGTATTTGCACCTTAGTTTGATGAAATGGCAAGTGAAGAACTAAAGTCTTATGACGCAGTATTTATCAGGGAAAATAATTTTTCAGAGGCTGCCAAAAGCCAATATGCAGACGTATACATAAATTCAACAATTCCATTTTACTTTATTGGTACGGATAATTATATTCCTTTTATTGAGAAGGATTTAGAGTATAAC
The DNA here is from genome assembly GCF_046591715.1 of Neobacillus niacini. GTDB lineage: Bacteria > Bacillota > Bacilli > Bacillales > Cytobacillaceae > Neobacillus > Neobacillus niacini_L. Next base: position 1,393,215 of record NZ_JAWVNQ010000001.1, read on the forward strand.
AAAAATTATAAATGGACTGCTGGTACTAGTTGACTGTGATTTACTGTTTTGCACATCACAAGTAAACCCATTAATATACATCTTGGGTTTCTCTATTTTTTTGGCTGTGAGTCCAAGAAATTCTTTATAGGTTTTTGAAGTACGTCCACAATGGCTGCGATGATACTTGTTGCCAAGATGCCCATTAGACCTAGAGATATTGGGCCTGCTGCATCATCACCTGTGAAGTGAACAAGTACCCTTAAATATACTATTGCTAAAAAAATGAAGAAAATGACAGTAAAAGTGCATTTTTTAATTACCTTTAAAGATTGAAGCGATAACTCAGAAAAAGCATTATTCTTTTCGATATAGGTTAAAAGTATAAATATCTGATATAACGCCACAGAAAACGTAATACATATTCCATATGCACATACCAAAAGTGGATATAACGAATAATCACCTGGTCGTTCTATTGCATCTCTTCTGGCTGATTCAGGCAAAAAATATATGCACATGGCAAGAACTGCAATTCCAGCCAGAATAAAAATGACCTTCAAGAAAGTGGAAGAACCTCGTTTAACATTCATTTATGACACCTCACTTAATTAATAATAATACGAATTTAACATATAATTTATCGTCTTTCAATAAAACATTATTGTTTTGTATATAATATTTTTTAAAAATATTAATTTAATTTTAAACAAACGAAATATAAAATTTATAATTAGCAGTAATGTGATGTTTGGTTATGGGCGCATTTCAAATTTGATTGTGAAGGGGATAAAATATGAAGTTTGATATGGAAAGTAAACGGTTAACGTTTACGAAATTAAATGAAAGAGATTGGGATCTATTTAGATCAATCCATACCAACCCAGGGCTAATGCAGCATATTAGAACCCTGCGGAGTGAAGAGGCAATTCGAAACGCATTCGAAAAGGAACTGGACCCGTGGAGCTTAGAATCTTCACATTGGTTGACCTGGATAATCCGTGAAAAGACATCTAGCAAACAAGTGGGGCTGATTAGCATTTGTTCCTGCAAGAGAGCGAAACGGATTGCTGAAGTGGGCTTTATTCTGCTAGAGGCGTACCAAGGAAAAGGGTACGCAACGGAAGCGGTTAAATGTGTAATTAAGTTCGCGGTTGATGCGTTCTCCTTTGAAAGATTTATTGCTGTCTGCTCGGAAGAACATCTAGCGTCAAGAAGAGTGTTAGAAAAGGTTGGAATGATGTTGGATGAGATTGTGCCTGAGAACACAGAGATTAATGGAAGGTTGGTAAATGACTGCTTTTACTCGTTGGAGATAGCAGTCAAAAATTAAGACAAACAAAGAGATTAAATCCCAAAACACTAAAATAATTTTAAAAAGATTATTCCTGGTAATAAAGCATATGTGAACTAATTATACTTGAATCTAATTCAACAAACGGGTGCGATGCTTGAAGAAGGGCATCGCTTTTCATATTCGACTAACGGAGCAGAATAGTTCATCAAGGTTAATGGTTATTTGTGGTAAAATATGTAAAGAATGATTGTTTAATTCATAGGGGGTCTTTAAGTGCAAGAAAACAATGAAACTCCTGAACAAAAAAGAGAGAGAGTAAGACAACAAGAATTTAAAGGCAATCCAACGGGCAATCTGAACGATGCCTTTAACAGGGCAAACACAGGTAGTCTTGTTGATTTAGTAGGCAGTTTAGGTTGGAAAGGTACAGGTATCCTTATTTTTGTAATCATAATTGGAGTTATAATTGCTTCAATCTTCTTAAAATAAAATAACGGGTCCTATACTTTAGACATAAAGATTGATTGTTGCTATTTACCTATATTGTTTATTTCAGATATAGTAGACGAAAGTTCAATAATCCGTAGTAAGGAGGTAGAGGATGAAAAAATACATAAAATGGATTATTTTAATAGTTGGAGTTTTATTCGGAGCAGTAGCGTGGAATTCCAATAAAAAAGATGAACAAAAATGAAGTAAATTCGTACATTTTTGTATCCATTTTAGTAAATAAGAGGGGGCCAAACTTTGAATGGTTCAGACAATAACAAAAAATTCTTTATTTTATTCTTTATTGTTTCAGTCATTATTCTTATGTTAAATTCAGCAGGTCCGTTTGAAGGTCAGTTTAGAACGGTTGGCTTTATCTTATTCACTTTACTCTGTTTGGCGATTGCCATTATTAGCAGAAAATCGGCATGGAAGGTCATTGGCATTACAGCATATTGGGTTGTATTTGGTCTTGTTCAAATGGTTTAACTATTTATCGACTAGACTAATAGTTTGTAAATCTGCATTTTTCTACCGCTGCCCCTATATGGGGATCAATCTTTCTCATGTTTAAAAATCAGAAATAAATGGAAAATAAAGAAAGGAGGGATGAGTATGAAAGTACTTATTATTGGTGGAGATGCAGCAGGGATGAGTGCTGCAATGCAAATTGTACGAAACAGTTCTGGACATGAAATCACTGTTTTAGAAAAAGGTGGAGTGTTTTCGTACGGACAATGCGGACTGCCTTATGTGATAAGTGGGAAGATTGAGTCAACAGATAAGTTAATAGCACGTACACAATCTACTTTTAAAGAGAAATATGGCATTGATGCACGAGTATATCATGAAGTCCAAAAGGTAGACACGGAAAATAAACTGGTAAGTGGAATAAACCATAGTAATGGTGAAACGTTTAGCCTTTCATATGACCGCCTTCTTATTGCAACTGGCGTTGGCCCGGTCATTCCAAAATGGGAGGGTGTTAAACTTCCAGGTGTTTTCACATTAAAGACAATTCCTGATGCAAAGACAATCATGGATTATCTTCAGAAAGATATTAAAAATGTGACAGTTATTGGTGGCGGATACATTGGACTCGAAATGGCTGAAAGTTTTGCGGAGCTCGGCAAGAAGGTAACGATCATTGAAAGAAATGAGCAATTAGCAAAAATATTTGATAAAGAAATGGCAGAACTTATCCATGAAGAAGCAGTGAAGCAAAACATTGTGCTAAAAATGGGTGAATCTGTTGAAGCATTCCATGGTAGTGAGCAGGTTGAATATGTGAAAACCGATAAAGGGGAGTATGAGACAGATTTAGTATTAGTCGCTATAGGTGTAAAGCCAATTATTACATTTTTAGAAGGGACAGGAATCAAAACAAGTGTTAATGGTGCTATTCAAGTAAATGCGTATATGCAAACAAGTATTAAAGATGTCTATGCTGCCGGAGATTGTGCAACCCAATATCATCGAGTAAAAGAAATGGATGATCATATCCCATTGGGAACACATGCCAATAAGCAAGGTCAAATTGCTGGATTAAACATGGTTAATATACATAAAACATTTAAAGGTGTTGTAGGCACATCAATCATAAAATTTTTTGAATTAACGCTAGGAAGAACAGGAATAACAGAAAGAGAGGCAAAAATGCTGAACATCCCATGTGGTTCTGTAACAATTAAATCAACAGATATCGCTGGATATTATCCTAATAATAAAAAAATGAATTTGAAACTTGTCTATCATAAAGAAACTTATAAAGTACTTGGCGGGCAAATTATTGGGGAACATGGGATCGACAAACGAATCGATGTTCTAGCAACTGCAATATTCCATTCGATGACAACCGATGAGCTGCTTGATTTAGATCTTGCGTACGCACCTCCATATAATGGAGTATGGGATCCTATTCAGCAGGCAGCTAGAAGAGTAAGGTAGTACATGATAATTAAAAATCAGAAAACAAAAATCAAAGTTGACTTCAGGATAAATATTGAATAAACTATTGGTAATTATCAAACAAAAGCAATGAAGAGAAAAAGTAAAATGATATTGTTTTTTCTAAAGAGAGCTTCGGCAGCTGAAAAGAAGCAAAAACATTCATTTGAACAATGGTCTCTGAGCTTCGTACTGAACGTACTTTTTGTATTAGTAGGATACGGCGAGATTTGGCACTCGTTATCAATGTCACAGTATAAGAGTAGCATTTTGTAATACTCCGTACTTGCTCGAGGCGAATAGTGTGAGCTATTTGCAAATTAAGGTGGTACCACGTGGAAATTCAAACCTCGTCCTTAACTATTACAGTTAAGGCGAGGTTTTTTTGTTTTCAAAATTAAAATATTGGGAGGTTTCTATTAATGAGTATTTTTATTGGCGGAGCTTGGGCTTATGCAAACGGCTCATTACATTTAGGACATATTTCAAGTTTGTTACCTGGTGATATTCTTGCGAGATATTACCGTTTAAAGGGAGAAAAAGTTTTATATGTCTCTGGAAGCGATTGTAATGGAACTCCTATTACAATTAGGGCAAAGCAAGAAGGTGTAACTCCAAAAGAGATTGCGGATCGTTATCACCAAGAATTTGAAGATTGTTTTGCAAGATTAGGATTCACATATGATACATATACCAGAACAGACACAACACATCACCATGAAATCGTACAAGAAATTTTTTTAGAGTTGCTTGACAAAGGATACATCTATAAAAAGGAAATTGAACAAACCTATTGTGAATATGATCAGCAATTTTTACCTGATCGTTATGTTGAGGGGATTTGTCCTCATTGCGGTGCAAATGCTCGCGGCGACCAATGTGATGCTTGTTCAAGTGTGTTAGAACCACTTGAATTGCTTGATAGAAGATGTAAAATTTGCGGTAATCCGCCTACAACAAGGTTTACAGAGCATTTTTACTTTTCATTAAGCTCTCTCCAAAATGTCTTGGAAAACTATACTCAAGAAGCAGAAGATAAGAACCTATGGAGGGAAAATGCTGTTTCTCTTACGAAACGCTATTTAAAGGAAGGATTGCAAGATAGAGCCGTTTCGAGGGATTTGCCTATTGGGGTAAGTGTTCCGGTTGCTGGATATGAAGATAAGAAAATCTATGTTTGGATTGAGGCAGTATCTGGATACTATACAGCAAGTAAACTATGGGCAAAGAAAACAAATAATGATGACTCATCGTTTTGGAATACCGCGGCTCGATCTTATTATGTTCACGGGAAAGATAATATCCCTTTCCACTCGATTATATGGCCTGGAATTCTTGCCGGTCTTGGAAAAGAACCATTGCCAACACATATAGTTTCAAACGAGTATTTAACTTTGGAAAAGAAAAAATTATCTACAAGTAAAAATTGGGCTGTATTGGTTCCAGATATTTTAGATAGATATGAACCAGATTCCATTAGATATTTCTTAACCATCAACGCACCAGAGAACCGAGATGCTGATTTTTCTTGGAAAGAGTTCATTTATAGCCATAATAGCGAGTTATTAGGGGCTTATGGAAACTTCGTTAATCGGACTTTGAAGTTTCTTGAAAAGTCATTCGATGGGGGAATTCCTGAAAAAGAAATAAATATAAATATCCAGGATAAAGTAAATACGTTATATAAAGAAGTGGGTTATTGTATTGAAACTACATCATTCAAACAAGGTTTGGAAAAAGTATTTGAGCTTGCTAGATTCTCGAACAAATACTTTGATGAACAACAACCATGGAAACAAATAAAGGATGATCCCGAATCTTGTAAACAGACTTTGGCTGATTGTGTTTATCTAATTGCAAATTTAGCTCATGTCCTTACACCATTCCTTCCTTTTTCAAGCAATAAGGTAAAGGAAATGATAAACACAACCAAAACCGATTGGAATGCGTTTTTTGTTAAACCACAGCAATTGTCAAACGTAGAACCATTGTTTGAACGAATAGACCCAGTAAGAATTGAAGAAGAGCTTGAAAGATTGATCAACCAGACTTTTTAGGATAAGGATAATATTTATTTTACATTGTTGGACACTGAAATAAGTAAAGCCCTTTGATCAAGGCATTGGATGGAAGGGTTAGTTTGAATAGAGCGATTGGAAAAAGTGTCCATAGGTGTCCATAGGGACGGTTCTCATGACACATGGTAGACAAAAGGACCGCTAGAACTGTCCCTGCGGTCACTATTTAAATGTCCAATAGTTATTCAATATGAAGTTGATGACGGGAATGATCAATGTTGTGATTAGTTCACCGATAACATAGTGAAGTGAAAGTATATTTACAACTAGATACATGATACCAAAATTTAAGGTGAAGCCAATGGCAGAAACAACTAGAAAACGCAACAATTGATTGTAGGAGAAGTCGCTGCCAAAGGTATATTTCTTGTTTAATAGAAATGAGATGTAAGTCATGATGATAAAGGAAAGTGTTGATGCGAAAATAGGATCTTTGTCAAAAAGTTCAACCAAGACGAAAACGGAAAGAAAATAAATGAGCACGCTTATGCAGCCCACAACACTGTATTTAATAAATTTAAGAAATAGTTCTTTACTTACGAGCATCATAACAGCCTCTCATTATGGTCATTCAAAACGCCATTTTGTGATAGCATTTTTAATAAATTTATTTTTTCTTTCCTTATTTTCTATTGAACTACGCTTATAGTTGATCAGAAAAAGTAGTTGTAAAAAAGTAACCGGAAGTAAGGTTTTTTTGTAAGCTATATATTTTGGTTCCCAATCGGTAGTAAATTTACTTTTAAATTCTTTTAGACCTTTAAAATTGTATAAGGAATTCCCGTAAAGGTAGGCTAGACGAATTAGTTTTTCACATGTAAAGGAATGTTTGCAGTTTCCTACATTAGATAAGGGTGACATACCTAAACTGCAGCTTTGATATCCATTGTTTTTTGCCCACTGAAATATTTGAATAAATAATACATCCATTGTTCCATGGGGGCAATCTGAATATTTTCTCATCAGGTCAATGGTAACCGTATTTTGAAAATCGCTTGCTAATGTTGCAAAAGCAATAACTTTTCCTGCTGGATTGTGCAATAGTGCGACAGGGAACCGCGAAACATATTCTTTGCTAAAAGAGACGACTGAAAACCCTTTTTCATTCTGACTGCCTAACCAGGAATCGGAAATATGCTTTAGTTCGGAAAGCAGGTGATTTGAATAAGGGGGGTGGACTACGCTAAATGTATAAGAATTTCGCGTAAATTTATTCAATCTTGTTCGTAATTTTGCCCCTTGTTTTCCTTCTAAAGAAAATTGTTGGAGATTCACTAACCCCACTTCGCCTACCTTGAGGAAGCGAAAACCTGAATCATGATAATAGTGCATATAATGTGGGCTTATTTGATAGAAAACAGGTTTAAAGCCTCTGCTTTTGCTATAATCACAGAAATCTTTTATGGCTTCTTGAATTTTTGCTTCTTCTCCAATTGGATCACCTAAGACCATTAATTTATTTGCAATGCGTTTATATAGAATTAGTACATCTCGCTTTTTTGACCAAAAAATCTCTTTATCTTTTAAGAAGATCAAATGAGAAGCATGATTTCCTCCATTTTCCTGTAAAAAAGAAGAAAATTCATCATATTGTAGATCGATGTTACTTTTGGGAGTCTTCATCTTCTCCCCTTGGTTTTTATTAAAGGATGTATTCACATCAAGCATGAAAGGTTTCCTCCTGAAAAAAATCAACTATTAAATAATAACATAGGAAGGGGTAATTGACAGTGTAGAATTTATTGTAAATTTCAAGTTGCTTTTACTTAATGGAGATAGAGAAAGTAAAATGATGGTGATGGTTCAAAAGTAGATTGTGAGGTATATCAAATGAAATTTTTAGAGAAACTTAAACCGCACATAATTTGTAAAGATGTTTTTATTTAGGAAGTAGATCTGCATGGGATTCATGATTATGCACTTGTCCCTGAAGATTGAACGAATGTATTACTGAAGGAATCATTTACGGCATTAAAAATGGAAGGTGTCCGTAAAGAAGTCATCGAAGCATATATGGAAAAAGCGGGTGACTTAACCTTTTCGAAAACGGCAAGTAGAGCTAAGATGAATAATATTGAATTTTAGGTTTTTTCCTAAGACCCTTTAATGTTGGAAAGTCAATTCGCGAATAAGTTACAACTTTTCTAATCAACTTAAGCAATATACAAATTAGTAGAAGGTGTATTATGGCGAAAAATTCTTATCGGTCGTTCACCATCATTACTTTAAGCATGGCAATAATACTAATGTCATCCTGTAGACGGGTACAAAGTAAAGAAATGACACTAAGAATAAAACTCCCCGGGAAGTTTTAAGTTTCTACACAGAAAAGGAAGGAACATTTCCATGGTCACAACCTACATTTGACTCGCAATACAACCATTTAACCATAATTGCACCTTTTTGGTATAAGCTTGATGATAAGAGTCCAGGCATTCTTATAGAATCTGTTTCACCAGATCATAAAAAAACGGTTATTCAGAGTGCCCATGAAAAAAACTGAAGGTATATATGGTTAGGAGGTTTTTATATGATCTATCAATTGGTTTTCCAAAGGACCTGCAAAGTACAAAGGTATTTACACAAACTGAACAATCAAAAGTAATAGTTGAACAAACTGCTGCTAATAACGGAGATGAATACAGAGTTATATCAGTAGAAGAGCAAAATCAAAGAGAAGGTAATGTAGCTAGAGAAAAAAATGTTACCACACTTATATCAATGGAAGAGCAAAATATGGTGGAAAATAGTGCAACTCAACAAGGGTTTGTTCCGCAAGAAAATGGGTCAGGTTTCTTTTTTGCAAGAGTAAAATAAAAATATCATTAACTGGTGCAATAATTAAAGATGAGATCGCCGCGTCGGTCTTATTTCTTGTTGAATTAACGGAGCAGAATAGTTCACCAAGGTTAATGGTTATTTGTGGTAAAATATATAAAGAATGATTGTTTAATTCATAATTGTTTGAACGAATAGACCCAGTAAGAATTGAAAAAGAGCTTGAAAGATTGATCAACCAAACTTATTAAGGAAATTAAGATTTTTACCTATTGGGTGCTTGATTGAAACTATTAAAGGGGTAATTAGATGAAAAAGTTTGGTTTTATAATAGGTACTGTAATAGTTATTATTGGTGTGTTCATATTTGTAAATAAGTTGTACTATCCCTCTCTTCCAATAGAGAATGTATCAGCAAAAGAAGCAATTGATAAACTAAAAGAATCGGATAGTAAAATAGCTGAAATTGCAGTAGTAGGTGATTTTATTTGGTATCTCACTAGTAGTGAGGATAAAGGTAGTTTGATTGCTGACGAAAATATAAAACAAATAGTTGTATCAAATGGATGGGAATTTAAAGAAAAAGATGGTGCTGGTCTGTTCTTTGAAAAAGACGGAAAAAGATTAATTGCTACCACTCAAATGTGGACTAAAAATTATGTTCTCGTTAAAATTCCGAGTAATTTTAAATAATCTTGAGAGGTTCTATATGTAGCTATCGGGAAAACACATACAATGCAGTACAAATTAGGGCAGGATAGGATTCATTTAGGAAGTAAATAAAGAGGAATAGTTAATCAGTAGAATGGCAGTAATGAAAAGGAGGATGAATTATTGGATAAAAAATCATTAGTTGTATCTTCATTATCAGGATATGAGGAAGAAATTGGCCGATGGTTGTGGTGTTTAGAAGATGTTCGTCGTACTCTTATAACTGAATTAACCGGTATTCGGCAAGATTTACTAGACAAGAAATTAGGTGAAAGACATACAATTGGTACACTTTTGTATCACATTGCATTGATCGAGGCAGATTGGTTATATGAGGAGGTGCTTGGAACCGATTGGGATCCTGAAATTAGCTCGTTATTTCCGGTAGAATGTCGAACTGACGGTAAGTTAACTCATTTTGAGGGCGAAAGTTTAGAACAACATTTTTACCGTTTAACAAAAGTACGCGAAGTATTTCTTTCCTATTTTCGTTCAATGGACTTAACCGATTGGCGAAAACCACGGGTACTTGAACAATATGAAGTAACCCCTGAATGGGTTGTTTATCATTTGGTGGAGCACGAATCACATCATAGGGGACAGATATTCCAATTACTAAAGGAATTAAGTTAATTAATAAAGAATACAAAAAATGCCAATGCTGAGGGGCGAATATGGATGCTGCGGCTAACGAGTTTTGTACCTAACTTAAAACATATCACGCAAATCCCAGTGATTCATAGACAAATAATCCTATTATGGTATTCTTTTGGTGTATGTAAAGAGTGAAAGGTTGAATGTAATGTACAAGAAGCAGGATTTAGTAGCGCATCTTAAAGAGTTGGGAATCGACGAAAATGGAACATTGCTTGTTCATTCATCTATGAAAAGTATCGGAGATGTAGAGGGTGGCGGTGATACTGTCCTTGATGCTCTATCTGAATATATGAAAAATGGTCTTTTGGTTTTGCCTACCCATACATGGTCATATATTAAAAGTGAGAATCCACGATTTGATGTTAATGACTCACCATCCTGTGTTGGAGTATTAACGGAATTGTTTCGAAAACGTCCGGGTGTGGTTCGCTCCTGGCATCCAACGCATTCGGTAGCTGCCCTGGGAAGAGGAGCACATGAATTTATTGCGGGAAATGAACAATTCGACACACCTTGTGCACGGAAATCGAGTTGGGGAAAATTACTCGATCAGAAGGCAGCAATTCTTTTAATAGGAGTCGACTTACGTAGATGTACCTATATTCATGGTGTCGAAGAATGGCTTGATATACCAGGTCGATTGACCGAAAATCACGAAATGCTTTACACCATATTACCGGATAAAACGGAAATTTCCACACCGCAAAGAAGACATTATGGTCATACCTCTGAAAAGTACGATCGTGTTGAAGATATTTTTCTGGAAAATAACGTGATGTACAAAGGACAATTTGGCGATGCAACCGTAAGGGTATGTGACACAGTAAAAATGACAGACGTGCTAGAACATTTACTAAAAGAGAAACCTGATTTATTTTCTTGATGAATGGAGGAACAGGCGTGGAAATGTAAAGGACTAACCGAAACGAGGTTAGTCCTTTATACTACCTAGCAGAATTAACGTTTCTTGTTATTGTATCTTATTGAAGTAACGGGGCAGTTTAGTTGAAGAAGAAAAAAGCATCGGCTTTAATAAGCAGTGATGCTTTTTTTAACTTTTCGGTATAGAATCTGCAATTTGAACTAATAATTCGGGCGTAACTTTATCAGAAATTCTTTTATCTACACTCAAAATATACTGGAATTCATTTTTATTGAAGACTAAGAGGTTAAAACCTCTTACGGCTTTCGTGCTGTATAGTGCTTCAGTGCCGTCATTTGTTTTTAGCCTTTGATCGATAAGATCCTCTTTGAATACAAGACGATATTTAACAGGTTGAACAAAAATCTTATAGTGGTTCTGTGGTACATCCTTATTCAAGTAGTCGATTTCTAATTTATCATTCGACTCACCATCAAGATTACTAAATCTGCCGAAACCGTGGGTAAAAGCAATTGGTGGTAATTGAACTGGTAACGCAATATCTTGTTTAAAATGGATATTATTTTCATCTAATGCCTCATGAATACCTTTAAAGCCGATTTCAAAAAACGATTGTTGAAATTCTTCACTTGTATAGTTTGCTTTAGCTGTAAATGAAAAAGAAAAGGTTAGAACAATACATATAACTGATATTTTTATTGTTTTGATAATATCCACGTCCTTAATTGATTTGATATATATTATTTGTAATTATTCGCTTCACTATTAACTGTCTGCCTAAGTTAAAAAAGACAAAATAATATTTTATAGTGTAGTGTATATTTGAATTCGTAAAAGGGAGGATACTACTTTTGAATATTTTAATTTTAGGTGCCACTGGACGTGTTGGAAGTCAAATCGTAACTTATACCCTTCATGATAACCATCATGTTACTGTATTTGTTCGCACTCCAGAGAAGATTCAAATAAATAGTGAGAATTTAACCATTGTTCAAGGGAATGTTTTAAATAAAAATGATATAGTACGCGCAATGCATGGGATTGATGTAGTTATTAGTGCACTAAATACTGATGGCACAACCACTCTATCAGAAAGTATGCCACTAATTATCAAAGCAATGGAAAACGAAGGTATACAACGAATTATCACGATAGGAACTGCAGGGATCTTACAAAGTAGAACTACGCCATCCATACTCCGGTATCAGTCAAGTGAATCAAAACGTAAATCAACCCGTGCAGCAGAAGAACACCATAAAGTTTACGATATGCTTAAACAATCACCACTTGAATGGACCATTGTATGTCCTACGTATTTACCCGATGGAGAAAGTATAGGTGAATATCGTGAGGAACGTGATTTTTTGCCAGAGGGTGGAGAAAAAATACACGTATCGGATACAGCAGAATTTGCATATAAGCAGATTGAGTGTAACCAATATATAAAATCACGTGTAGGTATCGCCTACTAATAATATTCTCTTACATTATTACTTACTGTCACAGGGGAAAATTTATTGTACGTTAAAAATTGTACTAATCAAATGGGGAGCAATACTTTAATATAGAAATTAAAGTAGCAGTTTAGTTTAATCTTTGTACATAAATATACATGTCCAGAGGGACGGTTCTCATGGACACAAGTAGATAAATTAAAGACCGCTAGAACCGTCCCCATGGACACCAATGGACACCGTAAACACATTAACAAAGAGTTTATGTATTAAGCAAACTGGGCAGTTTTGTACAAGAAGGATGACAGCGTATAAATTTATTTGTGAGGTGCAGTGTATTTTATGTTTTTGGTCAGTTCTTGTTTAGCTGGATTAGAAGTAAGGTATAACGGTACACATAGCTTAAATAATAGGTTAAGTAAATTAGTAGAAGAGAATAAAGCTGTTACTATCTGTCCTGAACTGCTTGGTGGATTTTCAACCCCAAGGGAACCTGCTGGAATCATCAATTTCGTCAGGTTTTTTTTGTACTTAATGAGTAAGGAAATGATCAAAATGATAACTAAGTTGTTCTCGGATATCCATGATGCAACTTTTTCTTTAAAGTCCTGGGCTGAACTATCTACGGGGAATTGAAATATTCTCATTGGAGTTGGTTTCTTACTGCTTATTGGCAGTGCGAATTTTGCCGATGTTGAAAATGGGGCATGACGACGAAAGAAGAAATAAAATCTTTTGAAAAGCTCTTACTGTATGTTGTGGGCAATTATTCTATGTGACATAATTTTACCTAAAGACGTCATATTCAGTTTCTCTAAGACCTTAGCAATAGAAGTATTAATGTTAGTGATAACTTTATAAGCATCTTTTATTATTTGAATTCAATTATATATACTTCAAAATAGAAGATGTTGTAAAGGTTTGTACTTTAACTAAAATTTCATGGGAAAACAATGGTGAATGACAAGGATTTAGAGACAAAATCCTAGTATATTATAAAACTGACAAATTAAATGTCTTTGGCTGATTAATAATAATACTTTTAGGTATTTGTATGTTTTTTTAAACAGCAGTCTTTTTCTTATTTGAGTAACGAAGCAGGTTTGTTTAACAAGCCTGATAAGAATATAATTATGATAGAAATTAAGGAACAACTTAAGTGGGTAAAGTGAGGGTATGTAAGATGATCTCGTTTTTTTTAACGTTAAAAAGATTACTGGTAGCTGTTTTTCGAATCTTGAAAGAACGATTATTTAGATCTCTTCTTGCAACTTTAGCACTCATAATACTTTCAGGCACAATGTTTTATAAAGGAGTAGAAGGCTGGACTTTATTTAATTCGTTTTACTTTGCTTTTACTAGTTTGATACCAACTAGTGTAAGCACAGGTTTGATACCGCAAACGGATTTAAGTAAGTGGTTTACTATGATTTATCTAGTTGTTGGAATGGGTGTTATGCTAATGGTGTTAATTAGGGTTGGTCTTGCAGTTGCAGATTTTGAAAGGTTGGAAGAAAAAAGAGGGAATAAAAAGTAAAAGGTGTATATGTAATTTTATCCGAAGATTAGATTTCAGTTATTAATTTGTTTTCCACCGTTGTTGGGAGTATAAGTAAAGATTGATTGTAATCATTATTAAAGATATTGAAGTAAGCAGTTTAGATTAACCTTGTTCCATAAATATACATAAGGAGTTTAGCAATGGAAAAGTGGGATTTATATGATCTGCATCGTAATAAAATAGAGAAACAAATAACACGTGGAGATGAAATGACATCAGACGAGTTTCATTTAGTAGTACATGTATGTATATTTAATTCAAAAGGAGAGATGCTCATACAGCAGCGTCAGCCCTTTAAGCAAGGATGGCCGAACCTTTGGGATATCACTTGTGGCGGCAGTGCGGTTGCAGGTGATACAAGTCAGCAGGCTGCTTCAAGAGAATTATTCGAGGAATTGGGGATTCATTATAACTTTGAAAAGATACGTCCACAATTTACTATTAATTTTGAACGTGGCTTTGATGATTATTATTTAATTGAATATGACATTGATTTGAATGAATTGACGTTACAGACTGAAGAGGTACAAGCAGCCAAATGGGCTTCTAAAGATGAAATCTTAAGTCTAATCGAACGAAATAAATTTATACCTTATTATGAGAGTATCGTTGCGTTTCTATTTGAGGGTCGACATCATTATGGATCTATTCGTCTTTAATGAAACGTGCAAGAAATCAAATATATTCAGGCAGTGTGCTTTATTCTGAGTGAATAAGTTATTATTAAACCGCCAAGCCAATATAACTACCTCACAAGAGGCGTTTGCATTGTATTGCAGACGCTTTTTTTAATTTTTACTCTGTTATTATTCATTGTTGATTTTCGCGTGGGTTGAGTATTCATAAGCGGAGAATTTCCGGTTAAATCCTTTAAATAAGGCCAAATCCAAGGATTTGGGAACAATAAGCGGAAAAACTCCGCTTATTGTAAAGGAAAAATGGGTATTTTCCAAAATAAACGGGAAACTTCCGCTTATTTTCTAAACACATGAAAATCAACATTTGGCTTTAACACAGCCTTATTTTTAGAAATTGTTTTGTTCTAACCATAAAGATAGATGTCCAATCAAACCTTGTCTTTAAAAATATACATAAGGTGAAATAGCTTTTGTACGATTGGTGGTGAAAAATATGAGTTGGTTCGGCGGATACGGTTTCGGCGGTGGCTATGGCGGCAGCAGCTTTGTATTAATCGTTGTGTTGTTCATTCTTCTAATCATTGTAGGGGCTTCATTTTGATAAATTGTAAGATCAAAAGGCTGGACTCTGAAATGAAAGGAGAATCAATACACATGGGATTTTTTCGTAACGATTTTAGAAGAAGAGTGTTTTTCCCCTTTGAATTCTTATTTTTCCCCTTTGTATTTATAAGAGAAAGAAGACGAAGACGGAGATTCTAATGAACAGATGAATTAATCGTATTTTCATGGGCCTACGGGCCTTCTTTTCTTCTATGGGATCTATCACATACATATTAACAAGAATGATAGAAATGTTTGTACATTTGTCACAACCCGAAGGAAGAATAAAGCTCCTATTAATCAAGAATAAACTTTAAGGTTAAAGTTACCAGTTTAACAATATAAGGTAGGTCTTCTAACAATTTTTATTTAGGACTTACATGGATGCCTTCACTCTCTCGCCAATCTGCGTAAAGTATACGCTTTACATTATCATATCCATTAGTAGTTAATTGGTTATCTAACCACTGTTGATTGAATCCGAGTTCATGTAAATTATCCCATAAAATTTCCCCATCTATAATTAACGATGTTGGGAGGTCTACTGGACTTTCTGGAAGATTGAAATCCTGCTTGTCGGGTTTTTGATACTTCGATTGTAATAATATACTTATTTGACCATTAGCTTCCAATATACCGTATTTGACTTCGCGAACAGAAAAAACCTGATTTTGTCGAAGTATACATAAAACTTGATTTACATCCAATTTGTTCTTTTTAAGTAACTTTCTATCCATTACACCATCCCGAATAATGATGTTAGGATCGCCTAATAAGAGTGAACGTATCGCTTTATTTTTTAGAGTCAAGAACTCTATCCCCAACATGAGAAGTGTCCACAATCCGATGGCATATAAAAAGTGAAAAATCCCTACTTTATTTTGATAAATGGTATTTCCTAAAAAATCTCCAAGCACTAATACATAAACTAAGTGAAACGGGGTTAACTGAGAGATAGATGTTCTACCTGTTATGATAATGATAAAAAATAAGGTGACAAAACCAACAATGGTTTTGATCGTCAGTAAACCAATATTAACTTCTTCCAAAATTTTCCCCTCCCGTTTAAATTTTACTTAATTGTAAGATCTTGAGGCTTAGATAAAGAGACTAGCTTTAGTATTAAAGCCCGAGTTACAATTCCAACAATGATGTAATATAAGAATGAATATCTGTATCTCCACTCTAAATAATTAACAAGTTTGACCCACTCGCAAAAGGGTTCACCAATATAGGCATATGTTAGTGCCATAATGATCTGGGCTAAAATAAATGATTTCCATGTTCTAAAATATTGATATAACAACATGTAAGCTACCGGTACCATTGCAAAATCAAAAGGAAAGGCCCGAGGAATAATAGGTAGGAAGGCAATGGGGTAATCCCAAAAACTATATTGTGCACCAACCACATCTATTAAGGTTGTTGTCAAGATAATGATGGTACCAAATAACAAAATTTCTAAAATAATGTCTCGTTTAACAAGTTTAGCCCAGATAACCCAAGGGCCAACTAAAAAAACGACTAGTATCCACCATTCCCAAGTTAAAAATTCATTTTTTAGCCAACCATTTAATTCTAAATGATACAGCTTATCTTCTAATAAACGTATTTCCTTAAGATTTTCAAATTTATTATCTATTGATATCACCCTATAGTTAAATTCAAACTCTTTGATGCCTTTTTAGTATTACCTTTTTTTAGTAATGAATTTCCATCGTAAAAAGAAAAAAACCAATGTTGAAAGTTCTTCTAACACGGGTTTTCGACTTTTTTATCAACTTATAATAATGGAGAGAGAAGGCGAGAACCCTGTTCAACAATACGCTCGGTCAGGGATCGTTGCAACAAGTCTTCAATTCTTAATGGTACAGAATCAGTAAGATCCCTCTCGAACTGCTCTGTGAGTTCCCTTGCCACATTAACACTGTACATGACTTGACAAACTTCATAATTCAGGCGAAAACTTCTCAAATCATAGTTTGCTGCGCCTACTTCTGCAATTTCCTCATCAATGGTCATCAGTTTCGCATGTAAAATTCCTTTATCGTACTGGTAGATTTGAACCCCAGCTTCTATAAGTTCCCCGTAATAGGTACGACTTGCAAATCCAACGATTTTTTGATCAATATGGCGAGGAACAAGTAATCTTACGCGTACACCACGAGCCACAGCTGTCTTTAATGCCATAATAATATCTGTTTCTGGTATAAAGTAGGGCGTTGTGATATCAATGGTTCTGGTCGCTTGTGTTATCAAGATAAAGTAAGTTTGACGAATAACTGGTGTAGGAATTCCAGGGTTTCCCTCCAACGTATGGATGTATGCTTTTTGCAATTCTCCTGTCTTTGTTATGGTATTGTCTGTTTTACCTTCTTTAGGACATAACTCAGATCCTAATTCGGCAGACCATCTTGAAAGATCTATGCTGCCGGTTGGATTGATTTCCTTTGAATGATATTTTGGGATTTTAGTGGGCTTTTTCGTTGCCTTAGAATTTGTTTTTGACTTTATCCGTTCTCGTACAGCAATATTCCAATGAACGTCGAAGATCGTCTGCAAGTCGCCTGTTGCTTCCCAAATAATTTGCAAATGAGTGTCCCTCCAAAATCCAACGTCTGGCTTTAATCCTGTATATTCATACCCAATGTTCATACCGCCAGTAAAGGATTCCTTGCTGTCAATCGTGACAATCTTACAATGATCCCGATAATTCCAATTGGACAAAATCCAGGGAAAGCGTAAAGGAAATATTGTCCGACATTCTATCCCTGCTTCCAGCATCTGAAGAATTTTTTGACGCGGAAATTTTTTACTCCCCCAACCATCTCTAATAAAACGAACCCGCACACCATTTACTGCTTTTTCGATCAGCAGTTCTGTGATGCTATTACCAATTTGGTCGTTCCGATAGATGAAATATTCCAGATCAATAGTTTTTTGGGCTTTTTGTAGGGATCCGATAAGTTGTTCATATTTTGCTATTCCATTGTTAAGTACTTGGACTTTGCCGACTCGAAGCCCGCCTACAGTAAAATATCTTAAAGCATTGGCGATTTTCGATGCTGAATCACTATATGTATCAGGTAACTTAACAGACTCATTATGAGAAGAGGTCAATCTTTTACGTTGAATAAGCTTGGGATTTGATATGCTCAAATATAGTAAGAAACCAATGACAGGCAAAACAATGACGATTACGATCCAATTCAAAGCTTTAGCTGGCCGACGAACTTCCCAAGTTGCTATAAATAACAAAAAGAACGTATTTAACAGGTATAGATAAAAAATCCATTCCAACTAAAATTCCCCCCTTAGTTTTTCACTTAACATTTACAAACTATTTAGTGAGTATACGTTTGGAATACGAAGGAATTGTTTTGGCTTTTTTTCATATTATATTTTTGGGGTGATATAATGCCAAGAGTAAATTATCGAAGTCATGAAGTAGACGAAATGGCAAGGATGATGAGAGCAGAGGCAGAAGGTGAAGGAAAACAAGGTATGTTATATGTTGGAAATGTAATCGTGAATCGTGCAGTAGCAGACTGTTTAGACTTCAAATCAGTAAGATCGATTCATGATGTAATATTTCAAGTTCAAGGAGGAAATTTTTCTTTTGAAGCCGTTCAAAAAGGAAATGTTTTTTATCAAAGAGCAAGAACATCTGAAAGAAGATTAGCAACCCAAAATTTGGATTATTGGAGAGATCACCCAGCGAAATATGCACTATGGTATTTTAATCCAACGGCGCCTGCGTGTCCTCCTACATGGTACGATCAACCTTTTTCTGGTCAATTTAAAGAACATTGTTTTTATGAACCAAAACCTGGAACATGTGATAGTGTTTATAGAGGTTAAGCTTACACTTTGTGTAAGCTTTTTTACATATTTAGAATGTTAAATAAATCTTTGATAGAAAGGTTTATTTTAATTATCGCATTTTTTGACAAAATGTTTTATTGACAAGTGACGCTATTTGGTAATACTATATACTGGTAGTAAGTAATACTGAATATCAGTAACACAAAATACATGTGTTACAGAGTACTGAAAAAAATATAAGTTAAGTATAAATGGAGGTAAAGAATGGAAAACATCACGGAAATGCTGAAAGGGGTGCTTGAAGGTTGTGTGCTTGAAATCATCAGCCGTGGCGAAACGTATGGCTATGAAATCACTCAACAGCTGCGAGAACTTGGCTTCACAGATGTGGTTGAAGGAACCGTTTATACGATTACAATGAGGCTTGAGAAAAACAATCTAGTGGACATCGAGAAAAAGCCCTCCACTATGGGACCGCCGAGAAAATTTTACACACTCAACGCAGCTGGCCAAGAGCAGCTTAAGGTTTTTTGGAAAAAATGGGATTTCATCTCCAGTAAAATGAACGAACTTAAGACTAAAAGGAGAGAAGTAAAATGAATATTTTTGAAAAAATTATTGGAAGTCTGGATGACAAGCGGGAATGGAGGGAGCTGGAGGCACGTGCGAAGGCACTTCCAAGTGAGTACCGTAACGCTTACAAAGCTATCCAAAAATATATGTGGACTGCTGGTGGTGGTCCCACTGACTGGAAGGACAGCAGCCGTATTTTTGTCGGCATTCTCGACCTTTTTGAGGAAGGAGCTGCAGAAGGCAAAAAAGTCACTGATCTAACAGGAAAAGACGTAGCAGCTTTCTGCGACGACTTGGTCAAGGATGAGCAAACTTGGAAGGACAAATATCGCAAGAAGTTAAACGATACGATTGGGCGTGGCGAAAAGTAAACGCCAAGTGTAAGGAAATTCAATAGATCATAATGACTGAATAGTTGGTTACAAAGGAAATGTGTTACCTTCACTATTCAGTTATATTTTTAACTCAGTAGTAAGTAATACAGAATATCAGTCAGACAGAATAGTGGATAACAGCCAATCTAGTGCATCAAAGTGCTTATTATAAGGAGGAAAAAAGTATGAGCAGTGCAGCGATTTCTGTAAAAGGGTTAAAAAAATCCTTTAAAAATAAGGAGGTCTTAAAGGGGGTGGATTTTGAAGTCCAGCGCGGTGAAATTTTCGCTCTGTTGGGTTCAAATGGAGCGGGCAAGACAACGACGGTCAATATCCTCTCGACGCTGATGAAGGCCGATGACGGCGAAGTCGATATTTGCGGCTTTGACGTCCAGAGTCAACCAGATCATGTTCGCCAGAGCATCAGCCTGACAGGACAGTTCGCAGCCTTAGACGGCATGCTCACAGGAAGGGAAAACCTATTGATGATCGCTAAATTGCGAGGAGTTTCCAATCCTGCTCAAGTTGCTGACAATTTGCTCCAAAGATTCAGCCTGATTGATGCGGCCAACCGCCGTGCGGATAAGTATTCCGGCGGGATGAAGCGCCGGCTTGACATCGCCATGAGCCTGATTGGGAGCCCAGATGTCATTTTTCTCGACGAACCGACGACAGGGCTTGACCCCGAAGCGCGGATAGAGGTCTGGGATACCGTCAAGGAGCTTGCCCGCTGTGGAACGACCATCTTGCTGACAACCCAGTATCTGGAGGAAGCAGAACAGCTTGCAGATCAAATTGCTATCCTGCATGGCGGAAAAATCATTTCAACCGGTACCCTTAAAGAACTCAAAGAGATGTTCCCGCCAGCAAAAGTAGAGTATATCGAGAAGCAGCCAACATTGGAGGAAATTTTCCTTGCAATCATCGGCAAAAAGGAGAGATGTAAATGAAAAGCAACACTCTGGTAATTTTAGGACGATTAATGCGAAACATCATGCGCAGCCCGGATACAATTATTACAGTAGCGATAACACCAATTATGATGATGCTCCTATTTGTCTATGTATTTGGTGGCGCAATAGAGACAGGAAGTGAAAACTACGTCAATTATTTATTGCCGGGAATCCTTTTGATGGCTATCGCTTCGGGTGTCGCATACACTTCCTTGCGTCTGTTTAACGATGTAAAGAGCGGACTGATGGCGCGTTTTATTACCATGCCCATCAAGCGCTCATCAATATTGTGGGCTCACGTATTGACTTCGCTAATTTCCAATGCGCTTACTGTCGTGGTGGTTATCCTCATCGCGCTTTTGATAGGTTTCCGTTCCAGTGCTGGAATCCTGGATTGGCTCGCGGTAGTTATGATACTTGGGCTCTTTACTCTTGGGCTGACATGGCTCTCGGTCATTGCCGGATTGACCGCAGGGTCTATGGAAGGGGCGACAGCCTACTCGTATCCACTGATTTTCCTGCCGTTTATAAGTTCGGCCTTTGTCCCTACCGAAACCATGCCTAAATTTGTCCGTGCGTTCGCTGAGAACCAGCCGGTGACATCAATCGTGAATGGTATTCGAGCCCTCTTGTATGAAGGGTCTGTTGGCAACGATATCTGGATCGCGCTTGCCTGGTGCGTTGGAATCATGGTTATTGCTTACTTCTTCGCCAGTAAAGCATTTAAACGGCAGTTAGGGTAATTACACCATTAAAAAATTTGTACCTATCAATTCTGAACGATTTCAATAATCTTCAACTAACACGGAGGCGATTCTTCATCAACGAAGGATCGCTTTTCTTATTAAATCATTTTAAACATCACACATCAATCCCTTGAATAGGAAGGTTTCAGTTTTGACTGTGGCATTGGTCTAATATTACTTTTTGAAAATTCTATAATTTGTTATTATGTACTTTGTAAGTAAAGTAATTAGATTAGACAGAGGGAGTGCATAAGAATATGGAATACATAACACTTAATAATGGCTTGAAAATGCCAATTGTAGGTACAGGTACAAATACTTATGGAAAAGTAAATAACGAATATAACGGGGCGGTAACAAATGAAGTTCCGGAACTGCTATCAGCACTTGAGTTGGGTTACCGTTCAATCGACGCAGCCATCATGTATCGAAACGAAGAACTTGTCGGAAGAGTTTTAGCAGAAAGCACAGTGCCTCGAGAAGAGTTATTCATTACGACAAAAGTTCCAGCCAACGAAGAATATACTTCTTCAAAGGAAGCTACTCGAGCAGCTATTGATAACAGTCTAAAAAACTTCCAAACAGACTATCTCGACCTGCTGCTTATTCATTTCCCTATCGAAGACAAAGTACAGCTTAAAAACACTTGGGAAGTCTTTGAAGAATATTACGAAAACGGCAAATTAAAAGCAATCGGCGTTTCAAACTTTGGAAAAAATCATCTTGATGAATTGAAAGAATTCGCTAAAGTGAAGCCAGCTGTTAATCAAATACAAATTAACTTAAAAGAATCTAACAAAGATCTCCTTGACGTGTTAAAAGACGAAGGCATTACACCTGTTGCTTGGGGGCCTATGAAAGCTGAAGTCCATCAAAAAGAAGTTTTGGATGAAATTGGTATAGCCTATAAAAAATCTGGTGCACAAATCTTATTAAAATACCAAATCCAACGCGGTGTGATCGTTATTCCTAAATCACACAACCGTGAAAATCAAGCATCTAATATAGATCTTTTCGATTTTGTATTATCTGCAGAAGATATAGAAAAAATTGAAAACTTATAATTAGTTAGTCCATCACCCTAGTGATATGAATAATATCGCTAGGATTTTGATTTTTTAAAAAACAATGAGATTTGAGTACTACCTTTCTTTATTGAACTAACGAAGCAGGGGTGTTTAATATGCTATGGGGACTTTTCCCTTTTGAATACATTATGCATCGAATATTTTTCCTATAATTGGGAAGGTTATTTTTAATGGTCACAGCAGGGGGAACTCTTAAATGAAGTATTCAAAATTCTTATTAATAATAATGTTTATTATTCCGTGGTTAACACTTCCCTTGTTAGGAAGGAAATCTTTGAAAAGATTTTTGCCAGCAGGTATCTTTATTTCTTTAGTAGTTACTTTTGAAAGTATCTTGGCTAAGAGAAGAAAATGGTGGTGGTGGTATGAAAGAATTCACCCAAAATTACAAGGGGGGTTTCCTTTAACTTGGGGACCATTTTTTATTGGTTCAATGTGGATATTAAAATTAACTTATGGTAAGTTTTTTATCTATTTAATTACAAACTTGATTGTTGATACTATATTTACTTATCCCTTCGTTTTATTCTTAAAAAAACAAGGTATAGCATCTCTAGTTCGATTGAAGAAGTATCAATTATCAGTATTATCCTTTTTCAAATCATTACTTTTGTATGGGTTTCAGTACATAAAAGAAAGATTAAATTTAAGGAATTAACGAGTGCAATCGTTCCATAAGGATCTAAGCTTATTAGCCGATAATATGCTAGGTTTTATTACTTGTATAAGAATGTTATTGAAAAAATCAAAGAAAAGATTTAATAGACTTAATCTTCAGATGCGATAGCTGTACAAGGCTATCGCTTTTTCCATTACATTTTGAGACAAATAGGTTAAGGAGTTAAACTTACTTGTATCAAGGGGAGCACCTTTTAATTTATCGAATATTAAGTGTCGAGAACACCAGAAAAATGCTGTAATAACACTAGTTTTGTAACAATTAAGAATATTCTAATAATTAATTGACAGTCAATATTTGAGGGTGTTATGATGGCATTAAATTTGATATGTCAACATGTCGTAATTGATATATCGAATGAATCAACTACATATTCTAGGGGGAGTTTAGGATGGCTGATGTGCGATTTTTAAATGAAGTACAGGCTTTAGCTGAGAATCTTCAACGAAACAATGAATCTATTTTGCTGGCAGCAAAGAAGGCTGCGGAAACCATTAAAGCAGGAAATTGGGTTCAGCTTTTTGGCAGCGGACATTCCGTCATTCCAACCATGGACTGCTTCCCGCGATACGGAGGCTTCGTTGGATTCCATCCCATCATGGATCCACGATTAATGTGGACAACAGTGAGCGGCCCTGGAGGTGCGGAAGAGGTCATTTGGCTGGAAAGACAAGAAGGATATATAGAATTATTCCTAAGGCATCATACGTGGAATAAAAATGATATTTTCATCGTGATTTCTCATGGCGGACAGAATGCTGCTCCCGTTGAGATTGCACTGGCAGCGAAGAAAGCTGGGTTATATGTCATTGCGATTACTTCAGAAGAAAATCATCTAAATAAACCAGCCACCCATTCGAGTGGTAAGAAAATCGGTGATATTGCCGACCTTGTGATTTATAACGGTGTCTCTCCAGAAGATGCAGTCGTGGATGTACCGGGTGTCAGCGGAAAAGTCGGAGGCTTGTCTACCTTATCAGCGATTACAATTATTCAATCATTGGTATCTGAGACAGCGTTAGAATTAGCTAGACTTGGCTACAAGGTAAAACCATTTGCTTCCCCAAATGTGGAGGGAATTACGAAAACTCATAATGATGAAGTATATGTGGAATATCGAAATCGATTAAAAGAGACGGTAAAAATCTAATACCGTGATCAGGCAGGAGTGTGGACCATGAAAGTGACCAAAAAAGGCAATCAACCGCTCTATAAACAAATAGCAGATTATATACGTCAAAAGGTTGATGATGGTGAATGGTCAGTAGGTTATCAAATTCCTCCAGAGATTCGACTTTGTGAGCAATTTAATGTTAGTAGAATTACAATTGTAAAGGCTTTGGAAAGATTAGTAGAGGAAGGGCTGCTTGTCAGGGAGCAAGGAAAAGGCACTTTTGTTGCCTTGCCGGCGCTATCAACAGAATCGGTGGAACTTATGAGCTTCACCGAAGAAATGAAGCGAAAGGGAAAAAATCCCGGCTCCAAAGTTTTGTCGAAGAGCTGGTCGAAGCCGAATATTGGGATTCGAGAGAGGCTGAAGCTGGGTCCAAGCGAGAGGGTATTGTCCATAAAGCGCTTAATGATGGCGGATGATCTTCCACTTGGCATCCAAACAAGCTATCTTCCAGAGAAGCATTTTCCTGAATTAATGAATCATGTGACCGATAATGTCTCCCTGTATTCTGTTTTGCAGGAGCATTACGGAACGATTATTACCCAAGCGATTGAAACCTACCGTGCCGTTCAATTAGATGAGGAAGAAAAGGAGTTATTAGAGGTTGAACATACTGAAACCGGATTTAAGGTTGAACGTCTATCATTTGTTGGAGACATGCCAGTGGAATTTGTACATTCCATCATGAGGGCCGATCACACCTATTATTCTGTGAAACTAGTTCGTAAAGGATTTTAATCTAAAATAGGGGAGATTACTATGATAAAAAAGGGTTCATTAATTCTTTTCGTTTTGCTTTTGGTTTTCTCTATGGCAGCTTGTAACTCCAACAGTTCCAGCAGTTCCTCCACAAAGGATGGAAAAGTGAAGATTTCCTACCTGACTCACTGGGCGGCCCCACAAGTAGAACAGTTGAAAAGTGCGATTAAGGAATACAATAAAATCGAACCAAATGTGGAAATTGAAGTCAGAGCAGTACCGTTTGGAAATCTGCTTACAACATTGACGACTCAATCCTCAGGCTCAGGTGCCCCAACCATTACAAGCATCTATGAACTTTGGCTTCCGCAGCTTGTGAAAGATAAAATTGCAGCCCCAGCCCCAGCCGATTTTGAAAGTGAAATTAAAGCCAATTATCCAGAAGGTCTTGTTAGCGCTATCACAGACGGAGGCAAGGTTTATGGATTTCCGAATGAAGTCAATCTCTATGCCCTTAACTATAACGAAAAGCTTTTCAAAGAGGCTGGCATTGCCGCTCCACCTAAAACATGGGCTGAACTGATCGATGCAGCGAAAAAGCTGACAAAGAAGGATTCTTCTGGGAAAATCACCCAGCAAGGCTTTGGAATCATTACAAGCTGGAATAGTGGTGTCGTCCATCCTTGGCTGTCATTGCTTTACTCTAATGGCGGCGAATTGTTAGGCGAGGATCATATGCCTTTATTAGATTCAAAAGAAGCCAAAGAAACAACAGATCTATACAAACAGTTGATTTTTGACGAAAAAACGACAGATCCAGCCATGAGTATTGCCAATGCCAGTACAACTGGTCCTTACTTAGACAACTTTGCAAACGGTAAAACGGCGATGATTATTATGGCCAACTGGTGGCAAAGTGCCCTAAAGGACAGCATGGGTGATCGATTCAGCGATATTAAAACAGCCCCAATTCCTGTTGGTCCAAGCGGTTCAGGGTCACACAGCGTTTCGTATTCTTGGCTGACTTCGGTGAATGCGAAAGCAGATGAGGCTCAGCAAGAAGCAGCATGGAAATTTTTACAATGGCTGAATGGCAATGAAAGCGGCAAAAATGGGTCCTCTGCGATGGGCGATATGTTAATGGGTATGGGGATTGTGCCAAGCCGCAACTCTGATATCGAGGCTCATCAAGCAGAATTAGCTTCACCTTTCTTAAAGCCTTACGTGGATGAGTTGAAAAATGCCAAGTCCTTCCCGATTGTTTTAGGAGGAAATGAACTAACGACTACGCTCCAGCAGCAGCTTGAGCAAATGGAATTTGGCCAATCTTCTTCGAAAGAAACATTAGAAAATGCTCAAAAGAGCCTTAGTGATTTAATGTCTCAATTCTACAAGTAAGAAAGATTTTGGGGGACTGTGCTTTCGTACAGTTCCCTCTTATTAAAAGGGGATGTTTCCATGAATAAACCTCGTACGCTGACTACCCTCGGCTTCCTGTCTCCAGGTGTCGGTCTCTTAGCTGTTTTTATTATTTTTCCCATTCTTCTTACGGCATGGGTAAGTCTCAACCACTGGTCCATGATGACACCCTTATCGGAAATGAATTATGTCGGATTTGAAAATTATGCAAGAATTTTCGACCAGGAGACGTTTAAAAAGGCCTTGCTGAATACATTTAGTTATTCCATCGCTAATTTAATTGTGATGATTCCTCTTTCTCTGATGATCGGTCTTTTATTATACCAAGCCGCGTTGAAAGGCAAAGCTTTGGTAAGGACGCTATTATTTTTACCTTATATTATTCCATCAGTTGCCGTGGCCATTGTTTGGGGCTATTTATATTCCCCGATGTACGGTCCGTTTAATGAGATTTTGTCCTTTTTCCATCTTCCCACGCAAGAGTGGCTGGGTTCGCTAGATCAGGCAATGATGTCACTGGTCATCTTAAACGTTTGGCAGACATTGGGCTATTATGTGGTCATTGTCATCGCTGGGTTGACGGAAATCTCCCAGGATTATTATGAAGCTGCATCAATTGATGGTGCAAATGCCTTCCAAAAATTGTTTCATATCACAATCCCATTATTAAAAAGGTCGATGTCTTTTATTGTGATTATTATGACGATCAATACCTTGCAGGTGTTTGATCCAATCTATGTGTTGACCCAAGGCGGTCCGGCAAATAGTACAAATGTTGTTTCGTTTCATATGTACGACACGGCGTTTAACTTTGGAAATGCAGGTCAGGCGAGTGCGATGGCCTTTATCTTATATTTAGTTGTTTTATTTTTTACAATCCTGCAGCTGCGATTATTTAAAACAGATTATTAAGGGGGGGTGAAAGGGTATGGAGAAACAAGGGAATTTAGGAAGTCCACAATCTGTGCAAGTGATCTTGTCATCCAAGGTGGAAAGGAAGCCAAAAAGGGGAAATCTAGGTAGTTTGGTCAAATACCTGATTATGCTGGTGATCTCCTTAGTTATGGTATTTCCATTTTATTGGATGGCGGTTTCTAGTTTGAAAACACCGGAAGAGTTAGCGAGCCTTCCGCCGGTTTGGTGGCCTGCTAATGTATCGTTTGATTCGTTTGTAAATATCTTTGAAGTGATTCCGTTTGGCAGCTCCTTGGTGAATTCAATTATCGTCACAACGGCGGCGACAGCCAGTATCCTCCTCACAAGCATATTGGCCGGTTATGTATTTGCGAAATATCATTTTAAGGGGAAAAATGTTCTTTTTGTAATTGTTTTATCCACCATGATGGTGCCGCAATTTGTATTGATTGTTCCTCTCTATCATATGATGAATGGACTTCATCTTGTAAACACCTTTTTTGGTCTTATTTTACCGAATATGGCCAATGCCTTTGGAATTTTTTTAATGAAGCAGTTTATCGAAGGAATTCCCGATGACCTCATCGAAGCCGCACGATTGGATGGGGCATCTGAATGGAAAATTATCTGGAAGGTCATTGTTCCATTACTGAAACCAGCGGCATCCGCTTTGATTCTTTTTGCGTTTGTTTACCAATGGAATAATTTCCTATGGCCGTTAACAATCGTCCAGACACCTGAGATGAATACGGTTGTACTCGCCTTGAACAGTTTGCGTTCCTATACCACAAGCGTGGAGTATACGAATGTCGTCATGGCTGGAGCAATCATTGGGATCCTCCCAAGTGTCGTGTTATTCCTCTGGCTTCAAAAGTTCTTTATTGAAGGAATTGCGATGACAGGAATCAAGGGATAAGGAGTGGATGTTCATGTTTTTTGGCATCGATATTGGCGGAACCAAACTGCAATTTGCACTTGGCGTCAATGAGGAAGTTTTTGTATTAGATAAGGTGCCGACTCCTGGCAGCTACTGTGATCTGTTGAAGGTAGTGGAGGAAACCTATTTTGCAGCAGAGAGGAAATTTGGCGGAAAAATTGAAGGGATTGGAATCGGTCTTCCCGGAACCTTTACGAAGGAAAAAGTCGTTTGGGTTCCGAATATTCCATACATAGAGGGTCAAGACCTGGCCGGGGATTTGCGGGACAGGCTTGAAGTAGATGTCTTTATTGGAAATGATGCCCAGCTTGCCTTGGTTGGGGAAGTGTGGAAGGGTTCTGGATGCGGTTATGGAAATGCTGTCTTGATGAGCATTGGAACGGGGATTGGCGGTGCGATCATGATTGGCGGGAAGGTGGTCAAAGGCCGCCGGGGTGCTGCCGGCGCATTAGGCTGGCTCAATTTAGATGCCAGTGTTCCTGGAGATAAAAACCATGGGTATCTGGAAAATCATGCATCAGGCAGTGCGATCGCAAGGGCAGGTGAGGCTCAGAATCCTCCGATGACACCCTACGAAATCGTTGAAAAAGCAAAAAAGGGAGATGCCTTGGGCGTGAAGATCATGACTCAGGCCGGGCATTTAATCGGTGCCGGTTTAGCCTCGATTGCCAGTGTACTAGATACAGAGATCATCATCCTCAGCGGTGGTCTTAGTGAGGAAATGGATTCGTTCAGGGAATCTATGGATGCTAGTTTCCTAGAGTATGCAGCACCAGGCGTGGACCAGGTGCCGATTGTCAAAAGCAGTCTTGGGAATTTGTCCGGTGCCTACGGGGCGGTAAGGCTTGCCATGGTTCGAGGAGATCTGTGGATTGGGTAATAGAAATTCTAATACAAGGATCGGGATTGGGACTGCTGCCTCAATCCTTTTCTTTTTGTCTATCGGCAAGGTTAGTGGAAGAAGGAATTTAGTGAAAACGTATAGAAATAAGAGTTATAGAGGAAAGGAATGAAGTTAATGGAAACGGTTGGTGCTATTTTTCCCATTATTTTTTGGGTCGTAATTCTCGGGGGAATTGGTTTTGGGGTATATCGACTTTTAAAACCGAAACAAAAATAACAATCAGTTTAGTAATGCAAAATAAATCAAGGAAAGGTAGATTATGACTAAATCATTTATTGAACAAGTACATTATATTAGAATCCCAGTAAAGAATTTAGAAGAGTCTGCACGATGGTATAGAGATGTATTAGGGCTTCAATTATTAACTATTACTGAGGATCCATTTGCGATTATTAAAATGAATGAGGGACCTTTTTTACTTATCTTAGTTCCTACTGAAGATGATACATTTGCACATTTTACCATAGGTAATGTTCCAGCCTTTAGCATTGGTTTTTCAAGTCCTGAATTATCTAAATTTCATCAACACCTTATTGAAAATGGTGTTAAGGTTGAGGATATAAAAGAAGATAATGGACACGCCTATTTTCACTTTTTTGATCCAAATGGTAATAAACTTCAAGTGCATTGGTAAGAAATATACAAAATGTAAGAAATAAAAAAGACAACAGGCAGGGCAGTCTATGGAATCCAAGCTAATTATCATACGGGGCAATTCAGGAAGTGGAAAAACGACGACCGCAAAAAGTCTTCAAAATCATTTAGGTCACGGAACACTTCTAGTTTCTCAGGATGTCGTTCGTCGAGATATGTTGAAGGTTCACGATAGAGATGGAAATCCTTCCATTGATCTGATTCGCCAAATTGCGGAATATGGTAAAGATAAGTGTGAATTTGTTATTGTAGAAGGAATCTTGTATAAAAATCGTTATGGAGTAATGTTGAATAATCTTATCCAGTTCTACAATCAAAAGGTATATACATATTATTTTGATTTATCATTTGAGGAAACAGTCAAACGTCACAACTCTCGTTCAAAAAAGATGGAGTTTGGAGAAGAATCTTTACGTCGCTGGTGGATTCCAAATGATTATCTTGGAATAGATGGAGAAACATTATTTACTAATGATATGGCTCACAATAATGTGTTGAAACTGATTTTGAATCAACTACAAAAGTAATTATAAACCTATAGTTTAACTAACTGGGGCTTGTGTTGGAGAAAAAGGTCGCAGTTGCTGATATTTTCTTGTTAGAAAATATTATCCTCGCCATTATCGAACATCGTTGGATAGAGATGACTATTTTGTTTAATAGAAATAAGTATGAGATTTACAATGTTAAAATTTGAAGAACTTCAATCGGAGTTCATTTGTATAGAGGGTGGTTAAAAAGATGAAATGTAATCAATGTCAATATGAAATGACAAAAGATTGTAAGGTTAATGTTGAATATGATACGCCCGGAATTAGAATAAGTAAAAAATGGAAAGGAAGCTCCAACAAAGTATCTGCAAAAACGAAAGCAGCCGTTTGTTCAAATTGTGGCTATGTAGCTTTATACATTGATGAATATAAAGAGTTTAGTGAGAAGGATCATATATAAAAATGCTTGGAGTCATGATAGGCTCCAAGCATTTTTTCCTTGAGAATCACTTAATATTTTGCCTGCTGATTGTAGAAGTCCGCTCGTCTGCACCAATCGGTAAAGCATAGACATTAATAAATAATATGTAGACCGGAAACAGCAAGGCAGACCCAAAAATTAAGAGATTAAATCTAGGGAAAAGGGTCACTCCTGTATTAAGAGGAACGAAGACTGTGAAAAAGTAGAATAACACAATAAAATAAGGGACCCACAGAATAAGTGTCCAAAGATGGTGTTTTCTGCCGGACATCCATTTTTTAGTTAAGCTAAAAAAGAGAAGGGTTGAAAGAAGAAGTCCAATCACATTAATAACAGCAATGACAATGTAAACATGATCCCATTCATAGCCATATACTTCACTTATATGAGAAACATTTATAATGAGTTCGATGGCAATAAACAACGCTAACGCGTATAAGGCACTAAGTGTATTTAACTTCATAAAAAACTTCATTAATATCCTCCGTCAAACAGTAATCTCGTATTCCATTATACATCAACAATAAAAGAAATGGGTCTGAATACGCATTTTGAACCTCTTCAATGGCGGGCATATTAGAGTAAGGCAATTGTAAAACTGTCAGTGTAAATGTCTATGAACATGGGAAAGTTTCAAATATTTTAGCACTCCTTTTTTGTTATTTTACTAATAAACAAAAATTAGCAACGGTTTTACAAGGAATGTGCTAGGGGTATCCCTTTGAGAGTCCCTTGCGCCTTTTTTCTATTGTTATTCCCACGAATAAACAAAATCAGAAAATTGACATTTATAATCAACGTGCTAATATTATCCATGTAGGGTAATTATTTCAAATGAATAGATGAATCAAATCCGCTAGAGGTGCCTTTTTAAAAGGCTGAGATTGAAGTGTTACTTCGGGACTCTATGAACCTGATCTGGGTAATACCAGCGTAGGGAAGTGGGAAATAGGTTATTTGGAGAGCAAATGCTTTTATTTCAAATTTTCCGGCCACTTTCTTACTATAGGAAGTGGTTTTTTGTTGTTCATTTGATTTCATAGATAAATAGAAATAGGAGGTAATGGTATTTTAACGAGTGTACAAGGCAAAGAGTTACATATTATTTCCAATGGTAAAATGGCAATCGAACTGTTAGTGGAAATTGTAAGTGATATTCATCCCTATATAACGGCCATTCATATACGAGAAAAACAAAAACGTGCTAGGGAACTATTTCAAACTGTCGAACTTTTAACAAAAAATAACATACCACTGTCAAAGATCATGATTAATGATCGGGCAGATGTTGCACTCGTAACAGGGGCCAGAGGCGTTCAATTAGCCTTTCATAGTTTAGATGCAGCAAGTGTAAAAGAAAAATTTCCCAAGCTTAGGATAGGGAGTTCTATCCATTCCTATCTTGAAGGTCGAAAAGCAAAAGAGAAGGGTGCAGATTACGTTCTTTACGGACATGTTTTCCATTCTCAATCAAAACCAGGTAAGAGCCCAAATGGCCTTGAGGAATTAAAAAAGCTATCAAACCTAGATATGGATGTGATTGCTATTGGAGGAATCACACCTGTTAATACGGAGCAGGTTCTAAAGGCAGGGGCAAAAGGGATTGCTGTCATGTCAGGTGTTTTAGAAGCGCGTGACCCATTATTGGCAGTAAAGGCTTATCGAAACGCATTACATAATGGAGGTGAATAAATTGGAAAATTCTTTTGATGTTGCTGTAATCGGAGGGGGAATTAACGGAGCCTCGATTGCCTATCAGCTATCAAAAATAGGAAGAAAAGTAATCATGATTGAGAAGAATCAATTGGCTTGCCAAGCTTCAAGTGCAGCGGCGGGAATGCTGGCAGCACAAGCGGAGCTGGAACAAGACGGTCCCTTATTCCAGATGGCTTTAAAAAGTCAGAAGATGTTTTCTGATCTTTCAAGTGAGTTATTTGAATACAGCGGTATTGATATTGAGTATGTGAATAAAGGAATGTTAAAAATCGCAGAAACCGAAGAAATCGCATTAGATGTAAAAAAACAGGTCACCTTTCAAAGAAAATGGGATCCAGCAATAAAATGGCTGGATACAAAGGCATTAAGAGAAATGGAGCCGTCCCTGTCACCGAGTATAGCTGGTGGGATGTATCTCCCCAATGATGGTCATGTGCAGCCAGCAAAGTTAACACAAGCTTTTGCAAAAGCAGCTGTTCATTTTGGGGCGGAAATACACCAAAATACGGAGGTCCTTTCTTTTAAATTTGAAAACAGTAAGGTGAGAGGCGTTATAACCAACAATGGCATT
Organism: Neobacillus niacini; assembly: GCF_046591715.1. Classification (GTDB taxonomy): domain Bacteria; phylum Bacillota; class Bacilli; order Bacillales; family Cytobacillaceae; genus Neobacillus; species Neobacillus niacini_L. Next base: position 1,426,489 of record NZ_JAWVNQ010000001.1, read on the forward strand.
GTAAGCTGTGATCAAGTTGTCGTTGCCACTGGAGCTTGGTCTGCAAAATTAATGCGTGAATCAGGAATAGATATAAATGTATATCCCGTGAAAGGCGAATGCTTCTCCGTTAGGACGGAAAAGTCGATCATCAACACAACGATTTTTTCAGATAAACGATGTTATCTCGTACCAAAAAGGAATGGGGAAATTTATATCGGTGCGACCATGATTGAAGGTACATATGAAAACTCTGTTACACCTAAGGGTATCGCAAGTTTAATAGAAAGAGCCACGCAACTGGTTCCGCAGATTAAGGATGCTGCATGGGAGCGAGTATGGTCTGGAATACGACCACAGACAGGCGATGGGCTTCCTTATATTGGTGAGCATCTAAGATGGAAAGGGTTATTTGTTGCGGCTGGGCATTTTAGAAATGGGATTTTATTAAGCCCTATTACTGGGAAACTAGTAGCTGATTTAGTAACAGGCAGTTTACTAAATGATGATCTACTCGCAGCTTTTCATTTAGAAAGACACAAAGAAAAAGTAGAATTGGAGGTAAATACATGAGGGTAGTATTAAATGGGGAGATAATCCAATTACCAGAACATGTAGTATTTATATCCGATGTTCTGGAACATTATGAAATCCATAATAAGGTTGTGATTGTGGAAGTAAACGGTGAAATCGTAAACAAGGTAGATCACCAAAGTACAAGATTATCAGATAAAGATCGAATTGAAATAGTCCATTTTGTAGGAGGCGGTTGATATGTTAAAAATCGGTTCATTATCCTTTCAATCTCGTTTGTTACTTGGAACGGGAAAGTATCCAAGCTTTGATATCCAAAAGGAAGCGGTAGAAGTTTCCGAAGCAGAAATTCTCACGTTTGCGGTTAGACGAATGAATATTTTTGAAGCAAGCCAGCCGAATTTTTTAGAACAGCTCGATACCAATAAATATAGGCTGCTGCCCAATACGGCAGGAGCGAAAACAGCGGCAGAGGCTGTCCGGATTGCCAAACTAGCGAAAGCTTCAGGTCTATGCGATATGATTAAAGTAGAAGTGATCGGCTGTGATAAAACCTTACTTCCAGACCCAATTGAAACTCTAAAGGCAACGGAAGAATTGGTGAAAGAAGGCTTTATTGTCCTTCCCTATACCTCCGACGATGTAGTATTAGCTAGGAAACTTCAAGAAGCAGGCTGTCATGCAATCATGCCAGGAGCTTCGCCGATAGGTTCTGGTCAAGGTATCATCAATCCTGTCAACCTTAGCTTTATTATCGAGCAAGCGGTTGTTCCCGTTATCGTGGATGCTGGTATTGGCTCACCAGCTGATGCTGCATTGGCTATGGAAATAGGAGCTGATGCTGTGTTATTGAATACGGCTGTATCGCAAGCCAAGGATCCTGTGAAAATGGCAAAAGCCATGAGATTAGCGATAGAAGCTGGACGATTAGGCTTTGAAGCCGGTCGAATCGAGAAAAAGAGATATGCGGCAGCAAGCAGTCCAAAGGAAGGAATGAGTATCGGGTGAATAATCGGTTTTCACGACAAGAACTATTTTCACCGATTGGAAAAGAGGGACAACAACGAATTTTCAATAAGCACGTACTCATAATTGGAGCGGGGGCACTTGGAACAGCAAGTGCCGAAGCACTCGTCCGTGCTGGAATTGGTAAACTAACCATTGTTGATCGTGATTATGTAGAATGGTCTAATTTACAGCGGCAGCAATTATATACAGAGGATGATGCTCATAATCGAATTCCCAAAGTAATCGCTGCGAAAAATCGTTTAACAGACATTAACTCTACTGTGGACATTGAGGCAATCATTGCGGATGCCTCTGTCGTAGAGCTTGAAACTTGGGCTGAAAATGTGAATCTTATCATTGATGCCACTGATAATTTCGAAACAAGAATGATCATAAACGATGTTTCACAAAAGGTTGGAGTCCCGTGGATTTACGGTGCTTGCGTTGGAAGCTACGGAATATCCTACACCATTATTCCAGAAAAAACACCGTGCCTTTCTTGTATACTAGAAACCGTTCCGCTAGGAGGATTAACATGTGATACAGCTGGAATTATTAATCCGGCGGTTAACATGGTTGTTTCTCATCAAATAAGTGAAGCATTAAAAATTTTGGTCGGTGATTGGGATTCATTAAGAAACAAACTAGTTTCTTTTGACTTATGGAAGAACCAGTACACTTCCATCAATGTAGATAAACTGAAAAATGAGGATTGCCCTACATGTGGAATAAAACGCTTCTTTCCATATTTATCTTTTGAAAATCAAACAAAGTCAGCTGTACTTTGTGGAAGAGATTCTGTCCAGATCCGTCCTTCCGTTCCTGTTGTACGTAATTTTGAAGCATTAGAAAAACTACTCATGAACCAAGGGGGAACGATACAGCGAAATCCTTACCTATTATCTTATACAATGGATACTCACCGACTAGTCATTTTTAATGACGGAAGGGTTTTAGTGCACGGAACAAAGGATATTACGGAAGCAAAGTCGCTATACCATAAATACTTGGGGTAATTGGAAGTAACAACCGCTGCCTTTGGAGCGTAGTCATTTTTCTATATATTGATAGATACAGCGATTACCGGTAACCCCCAAATATAAATTAATCTGAATAGATAGGCAAAAAGAGGGATTTCATTGCATCCCTCTTTTTGCCGATAAAAGTGCGTTGCACCTTCAAGAGACAATGATTTAAAAAAATCAAAGTCTCTTTTTATTAAAGGAATTATTAACCTCTAAATATGATATGATAGGAATGCATGTTCGCATTATGTGTAGTATACATATTAGAGGAGGTAAGGAATGAGGAAAATTAGCTATCCGAAAGTGTGGGATTTAGATAAGATTTTTATGGGGGGAGGAAAATCAAGTCAATTTTCAGATCATATTAAACGGTTAGAAGATCTTGTACATGCATTAGAAGGTAGTGTTATTTCATTAATTACCCCACTTTCAACAACTGAAGTAATCAAAGTGGTGCATTTAATTGAAAACATCGGAAACATTCGTTTGTACCTATCGCAAGCTACTTCATTTATCACTTGTCTCCTTGCACAAAATCCAAAGGACCAAGATGCTGCTAATTTACGAGGCAAGATTGCTAAAATAGAATCTCATTTTGAAAAAGAATTATCGAAAGTAAAGAAAATATTTATATATACAAAGGAAGATGTTTGGGAAAGTTTACTAGAGACCGAAGAATTAAAAGAATATAGATTTATTCTATACGAGTGGCGTGAAAATGCAGATAAGAATTTGTCTGAAGAGGCGCTAAATTTAATCTCTGATTTAATGGTTGATGGGTACCATGCTTGGGGACAATTCTATAATGATCTAGTAAGTAGGATTAACGTAAAGATTCTTATTAATGGAAAAGAAGAAAATCTATCAGTTGGACAAGCCATTAACTTGCGTTCGCACCCTAATGAAGAAGTCCGTAGGGAAGCTCATTATGCATTAGAATCTATCTGGAAAGAGAAAGAAGAAGTATTCAGTAAAATAATCAATCATATTGCTGGCTTTCGTATACAGGTAAATAACCAGCGTGGGATAAAAAGTGCACTAGAAGATCCTTTGAAAAAGAACAGAATGCAGGAAGAAACGCTGCATACGATGTGGAAAGTGATCAGTAAATATAAACAACCTTTCTCAAATTACTTGAAGCGAAAAGCCGGAATGATAGGCGGTTCTAGTATGAAGGCTTATAATTTTTGGGCTACCGTTACAACAAGTAAGCAAGAGATAAAATTCGAGGAAGCTGCTACATTTATTACAGAACATTTTAGTAAGTTTGGAACCGAAATAGAAGGCTTCGTTAAGAAAGCTTTTAATGAAGGCTGGATTGAAGCAGAAGATCGTCCAAATAAGTCCGCAATTCCGTTTTGTGCTGGTTTTCCACTCACAGGAGAATCAAGAGTTTTTATGACATTCAGCGGTACTTTCACAAATGTATTAACGCTTGTTCATGAGTTAGGGCATGCTTTTCATAATCATGCTATGAAGTCTGTTAATGGGTTGAATAAGCGTTATCCATTAAGTATTGCTGAAACGGCTTCCACTTTCTCTGAGATGATAATTTTTGATGCAGCTATGAAAAAAGCAAATTCAAAAGAAGAAAAATTATTTATACTGGATGAAAAATTAAAACGCAGTGTAATGAACTTTATGAATATGCATTCGAGGTTCTTATTCGAGCAAAGATTTTACAAGGAACGTAATGTAGGTTTTGTTTCAGCTCATCGAATAAACCAGTTAATGGAAGAAGCAATCAATGAGGCGTATGCTGGATCCTTAGAACAACCTTCCATTTATTCTTGGGTTTGGACGCCACACTACTATATTACTCAATCGCCTTTTTATAATTTCCCATATACTTTTGGGTATTTATTTGCATTGGGCATTTACGCAAAGGCAAAGGAGAAAGGAAAAGACTTTGAGAAAGATTATTTAGCCTTACTTCGAGATTCAGGAAGTATGACTGTAGAAAATTTGGTTATGAAACATTTAGGTGAAGATATTACGACAGAGGCGTTCTGGGAAAAAGGAATGGCATTATGCGTACAAGATGCAGAAGAATTCATTAAATTAACATCTTCTTAAAATGGTGGATGAAAAAAGTAGTAAAGAAGATGATCGCTGCGGCGGTCATTTTTTCTTCTTCAAACAACGAAGCAGGTTAGGTGAACAATGTTGTTAGTTGCACTTTTGAAGCAAAGGAGGACAAAAAAGAAAAACCGTTCAGTTGTCTGAACGGAGAAAATTGAATGAGGAGTGTAAATAGATGAAAGTTAAATCCCTGTTTTAACACCAAAACCTAATAAAAGTAAGCCAGTTGATTTCTGAAATACTTTCTGGAACCTGGGATTATTCAACCATTTTTTTGCGTAATCAATTACGTTAACAAGGGTTAGAAACCACAATACAGCAAGTAAAGTAAGGATGGATGCTAACAGTATTAATTGCTGATTTACATTTCCGTTCAAATCAATAAATTGAGGCATGACAGTTATATAAACCAATACCGTTTTTGGATTAAGAACATTACTCAGTAATGCTTGCATAAAGGACTCTTTGTTATGCCGGCTTGAAGACTTGGCAGATGCATTTGCTTGTGCTTGGATCTCCTCTAAAGAGAATACACTTTTAGCAAAAAAACTTTTTATCCCCAAATAAATTAAGTAAGCCGCTCCCAAATATTTGATTGTACTAAAAAGAATGACAGACTTTGCAATGACCACAGATAATCCAAGAATAGCAATAAGCGTCCAAAAAGAAAGTCCGGTTGCCATTCCAAGGACCGTATAACGTCCAGCTTTTGGACCATAGCTAAGGGTATTTTTCACGAGAAGCATCGTATCTGCCCCAGGTATAACAACCATCATCGCAGCAATTGATATGTATGTTAGTAAGCTATCCATGTTGTTTCTCCCTTCTTATCATAATAGTGACTACCAAGGTAACTACTTATATGAGTATATCAGAAGCATTTGGAAATAATCAACAATTTTGATAGAATATTAGTTACTAAGGTAGCGACTACAATAGGGTGGAGGCTTTATGAAAGAAACCATTTTTGAAACTTTAAAGAATCTAAATTTTACCGAATATGAAGCGAAAGCGTATCTGAGCCTTTTGGAGGAATCCCCCTTAACTGGATATGCAGTAGCGAAGAATTCTGGTGTACCACGTTCAAAAATATATGAAGTTCTAGATAGTCTCGCCATACGAGGAGATATTCTGGTTAGTCCAGGAAACACGCCGCAGTATACTCCTGTGCCTGCAAAGGAGCTCATTAAAAACCGTCGGCGCGAAGCAGAACAAAATTTTGAACAAGCAGAAAAGTCACTAGCAGAGTTCGAACAATCTGCAAATGACCGGGAAAATATTTGGAATATCATGGGACGCATTGAAATACTACAGAAGGTTAAAGATTGTATCGCATCTTCAAAAACAAGGATTCTCTTAGAGGTTTGGAAAGAGGAATACGAAGAATTGGAGTTTGAACTAAGGCAGGCAGCAAAAAGAGGAGTCAACGTAACGATTATTGCTTATGGGGAAATTCGATCTGATTTTGCAAACCTTTACCTCCATTACATGGGGCATGAAATTACAGAAGAGTATGGTGGACGCTGGATTGTAATTAGTTCAGATGATTCAGAAGTAGTAGCAGGGATTGTCTCGCTGGGGAAAGATAGCCGTGCAGCGTGGACAAGGCATGTAGGTTTAGTTATGCCAATTACAGAAGTCATGATTCATGATTTATATCTCATGGAAATTATGGAGAAACATAGAGAACTCTTAGAGGAAAGCTTTGGGAAAAACCTCGTGAATTTACGCCATAAATTTTCTATACACTCCGATTTTAAAAAACATTATGTAAAATAAATTTGTACTATGCTGTCTCGCTTTTTAAATATTGATCCACTAAAAAAGGTGGGAAATCCGAATGGAATTCAGAATTGGTGACGGTGCAATTGTACTACCCCCTTTACACATCACGATCATCGCAATCATCATTATTTTCTTATTGGTAAGGTGGAGCAGGCAATTAGAAACACGACGGTTTACAGTTATATTTTATTTTCTAATTAGCACCTATATTGCCCCAATTTATTCTCAGATTACAAAGGAGGGTGTCTTTCAGTTATGGATACCCTTAGGATTTATAGTAGTTTTCTTTTACTTGTTTCGTAGCACAAGATACCATCCCTCTAAAATCAAAGCAAGTATATTAGGACTCTGCATAGCATTATATCGGTTAATTCTTCAATATGGGTGGACATTGTAAAGAAAACGACATGAACTATCGGGGCAATAGTGAAAAGGCAGCGGAATTATCCGTTGCCTTTAACCAACTCAGTCATATAAATATTTTCTATGAAGTTCACTTCTAAGTCTACCACTTAACGAGCATTTCCTAACGGTAAAAACTCACAACTGTTGTTAAATCAACAATTGTGAGTTTTTTTATTTAGGGAAAGCTGTACAGGAGGCAGCCAAAAACCCGTTTGTCATAAAACATTCACAAATTTTTGAAAGTACCATGTCCTTTTTCTTCCTGTTTCCTTATATAAAGGGTGAAAGTATTTGGCAGAAGAAGGGTAGTGTTGTGAATGGCTAGGTTTAGAAAAGTGAGAACGGATTTTTGGGTGACCCCGATTCATTCAGAGGAGATGACTCCAGATGACAGGCACTTTTATTTATATCTTTTAACCAATCAACGGACGAAACAAATTGGAATCTATAAAACTACGATCAAGCAAATTGCTTTTGATATGGGCTACACAACCGAATTTATTCAAACATTAATGGAACGATTCATCCAACTTCACCGGCTGGTTCGTTATAATCCTGAAACGAGAGAGCTCGCGATCAAAAACTGGGCGGAATATAACTTTGACCGAGCTGGGAAACCGATGATGGATTGTATTTTTTCCGAATTAAAAGAAGTCCAAGATATCTCACTGATTCAATATGTTGCGGAGTCCATTCATAAACCAGAATTCCGCTTACTTTATGATTCGTTTTGTAACAAAGAAGTGAGTCTTCATGTAGAAAATAATACATATCTAGCGCCCGTATGGGAAGAGTCAAACGAGACTTTTACGACTCGTCATACGATACGTGGACAAGAAGAAGAAAAAGAAGAAGAGAAAGAAAAAGAACAACAACAAGAAGTCTTTCAGCCCTTACAAGAAGACCATCTAAATAATGTGCATCATTTGCAGGGTAAGCAAAAAATGAAAGATGTGAAGGACATTATTGCCTTTTGGGATAATAATGGATTTGGTTTTAGCAATGTGAATGCAAAAGAGCAGCTATTATCCTGGTTAGATGATTGTCGCTTCCTGCAGCCGAAAGACGTAATTTTAAAGGCATTGAAGATTGCATGTACAAATAACAAGCGAAGGCTGAGTTATGTGCTGGGGATTCTAAAAAATTGGGAAAACGAATCATTACTGACGGTAGAAGAAATTGATTTCTACCAAGAGAACCAAAAGCCTGCAGCGAATAATTGGAAAACAACGAAACCGGTTCCGAGCGGAAGATATATTCCAAGTGGATTTAACCCAGATATATCGGAAGGTGAAGATTGGTGAATATAGCGGAGAAAGCATATTTAGGAAGCCTGATTAAGGCCGAGTACTTACTCAAGGATACCGTGATTCAGCCTAATCAGCTGGAAAGTGTGCGGCATCAAGAATTAATGCGAAAAATGCTGGAGTTAACCCGGGCAGGCAAGAATATTGATTTAATCTCCTTGGCAACGTTGCTTGACCTTGAGTTTTTTGGTGGAATGTCCTATCTATCTGAACTGTTATCATACGCAGATCTTGATAAATTCGAGAATACGGAGGAGCTCATTCTTTCTGCGTGGAAGGAACGAGAAAAAAGGAATATCTTAACGGTGGCTGCAGTGAGTGATTGGGAAATTTCGAGGATTACCACTGAACTGGATAAAATCAATCAATGTAAAATGAAGGATCATACCTCCTTAACAGAAGCATTGGCAGATATTTATGAGGCACCATGGGAAGACTCAATCGTTCTGAATACAGCCACAACAGGAATCCAAGAGCTCGATGTAATGACCGGAGGCGGCTTTCAGAATGGGGAAGTAACGATTGTGGCAGCAAGACCCTCCATGGGGAAAAGCGATATAATGCTTCATTTCGCCAAAATGTCGGGCTGGGCCGGGTTCCTGCCGCTGCTATTTTCATTGGAAATGCCTGAAAAGCTGATTACCTCTCGACTCGTTGCTTCAGCGGGGAACCTTAACCGAAGAAAAATGCGAGATTTGAAAAGGATGCTGAATCAAGACCAAAAGAATTCCTGGTTCGATGTTCTCGGGCAGCTGGCTGAGACCAATATTCAAATTTTTGATGGAGCTGGGCAAAGTATTGCCGAAATAAGAGCGAAAACGAGAAAAATGATCCACCAATTTCCATCCAAAAAACCAATCATTTTTATTGATTACCTTACATTGATTTCTTCAAGTCAAGTGTACAGAGGGAATTCCCATCAACAAGTAACGGAAATATCCAAATCACTTAAAACAATGGCAAAAGACTTTAATTGTCCAGTAATTTGTTTGGCACAGCTTAATCGATCAGTAGAGTCGAGAGAAGTTAAAAAGCCAATGATGTCTGATATTCGGGAATCAGGCAGTGTGGAACAGGATGCCGATGTCATTTTGTTCCTGTATCGTGAATCCTATTATGACAAGAAAATAAAGAATTCTCCTCTTGAAATCATTATATCGAAAAATCGAAATGGTCCAGTGGGGTCAGTGTTTGTTGATTACAACGAGTGTACAGGAAGAATCGAGGAATCAAAGGAAAAAACAGAGAATTGGGTGGTAGAGGGTGTTAATAAAAGACGCTTACTTTGATTGTTTTCTATATGAAGATTCTTCATTGGCCCATTATATTCACCATTTACTAGAAGAGAAGAAAGTTTCTTTAAAGGATGACATTTCCAAACTGAATTTTGATCTAGCCAACCATCAGCAAGTGGCAGAAATGATTACAACCAATGTATTAGGAATTAAAAAGCTTCGAGTTTACTCATTAAAGATGAACCAGAGGGATTTTGTCTTTATCTTTGCCCTTAGTGAAGAAGAAGCCATTCAGTTGTATGAAAAAACATTTCATCAAAAGCCGTTAAACTGTCATGAATCTTTACTAGATTTCGAGTTTTATAGAGGAAAGGAGGTGATTTCGTTTCGGGATATGAGGAAGGGATATGGGGGGTTCCCAGCGATAGTGGGATATTTTTCGCGATAGAGGTGAATGTATACCTAGAAGAACCTTCCCCAAGGTCCACGTTATAAGAATTAATTTGAGCAGATAGGGAAGGAGAGATTACCTAGAATAACAAAGAACTTTTTAAGAATCCTATTTTAAGAAGATTTTATTGGAGTGAACCAAAAGCAGAAAAGCATAACCCTAATTATTTAAATAATGTGCCTGTTGCTTGTCGAATGTTACATATTCTGACTAGTGACAGGCATATTTTTTTATTAAGTAACGAGAGTACACGCGAAGCTCTTATGATTGATTAATTTTTTTGTTTTTGTGTTTTCTAATATATCACAAAGGTATAGAACGTATTTTCTTGGAAATACGTTTCCTTACTAATGTTCACTTGAATTCACTATCAAACTTTTCTTTAATTACTATTATCTTACAAAATTCGTATAGGAGATAGATTTTTACCAAATTGCATTAAATATAACAATTAGCTTATTTTTATCCCATAGAAAAATTTGTTGAATATAGTAATTACTACTTATTTGAAAGAGGATAAATGACCTACCATCTCGAATAATGTAAGTATGTTTCCAAAATAGAACCCTTTACATAGTATATTGAGCACACATTTAATCGGGAGAGGTTGATCATGAGATTATTGACAGAAGATAGTACGTTAAAATCAATGAACGAAACATTCGTTGCACAGATACCTAATTACAGTTTAATCGGAGACTTACCAGTATCAAAAGAAGATTTCAAGCTTCTTGCATCCGTGATTACGGTATTATATGAGAATAATGTAAGCCAACAGATATTTGATAGATACAGGGAATCTCTTGCAGTATTCCTTGTTTTTTGCGCGGTGTATGAATATGATAATAGAAAATTCTGGGAGCCTATTGAAAAATATACTGGGTTTTTATCCTACAACAAAAGAATGGACCTTTACTATGCATTTTCAAGTGTAGTGGATAAATACAAATTAAATAATTTTGAAAATGAAAGTGATGAAGGCTTTACCTATGTTACACCAATATTGTGCCATGCAGGAATTCCGATAAATGCGTATGATAGTTATTTTGCAGCCATTAGTAATACAGTGAATGATACATTTTATGATGATTTTGACGTGGATGATTTCCTTTACTATTTGAGAAATAAAACGGAAATGCCAGTTAAACGATATATTAAGTTATCTAATAAAAGGGATTCATACCATTTTATCCAGAATACTAGAAAACTTATCCTTAGTGATTTTGTTGATAGCGATGAGGAGTTGGAGAACGGTAATTACCTACGAATGTTAGAGAATGTGTCGTTTTGGAAAGAAAAACCTAAGAATAAAAAAAGTATCCAAGCTAGAAGTAATGTTCAACTAACTGGTCCGAAAATAAAAATAGACTTGGACGGTGTTGGTATATATTGTGAATTACCAAGAATAATAGCTAAGGATTGTTATGATCCTTTTATTATGTGGGAAATCTCATGTGATGAAAATACCAATTCAGTGAAAGCTGATTTTTTTAAGAGAAGCGGTGTGTTGGTTTCTGAGGAAAAAATAGTGACGATTAGACCAGCAAATACATACACCATTTCTCTTAAAGTGGATGACAATCAAATATCTAAATGGGAGTTTAATGGGGTTATCGATAACTATATGGCCTTTTCTCATAATGGCAATGTTATCAAGACAGATGCTTTACCTAATGAGTCAGTCATTCTTTTATTGGACAGCAACATTCGGATAAATGGAATAGAAGCTTTACCAATGATTGAACTTCCAAGGATCCCCACTTGGCCGTCTTATAACATTTATCGAGTTGATTTATCAAATGTGAAAGTACTTGAGTGCACTGGACTTACCATTCGAGTTAATACGGAAAATAAGCCGATTATTTCCGGTGGCGAAACTTTATTTAATCAAGAAAACACTAGAGCTTATATTAAGCTGCCATATATTAAAGTACCGATGCTTGCTGAAGGAGGATGGCATCTAGAGATCAAGCATAAATCATCTACCAGTGTTATTAGTAAATCCAATCATTTAATACCACTTAAGGATGATGTCATTTTACTTAGCTCCTATATATCTAATGATGGCTATGGAGAATATGATATTAAACTATCAAGCCGATCAGGAATGAATGGGAGGTTTATTATAGAATATGTTCCGTACGGAAGTTATCAAGTAGATAAGTATGAGTATTGGCCGTCCCAATACAAGGGTTATGAAAATACGATTCAAACATTAAGGACCAGTAAAAATGTGGAACTGGAGATCTACAACGCAGAAAAAATATCGGAAATCATGCATGAAAAATACATAGAACATAGATTTAAGGTTACCGACAAAGATCGTTTCCTAATTGGTGAATATAGATATACTTTCAATGAACATATCTTTTCAACATCCATTAAAAAGAGCATTTACCCAGTTTCTTGGGGGATCATTGGGTTAGAGAACGAAATAATCCAATTTTCAAGTAAAGTTTATAACCTGACGCCTCTAGATTTAAGGATTTCAACCGATCCTTATTTATTGATCGCCTTTGATTTTGGAGGCTATTATGATATTCCAAATTTAAAAGTAGATTTGATTGGACCGGATAAGGAAGTTTTTCTTAGTAATACACTATCAATCAAAAACAAGGATAGAATGAGGATCCCTTTAAATTCTCATCTATTTGAAATTCAACAATCATCTTCAGAGATAGATTATCAAATTCAATTAACATTAATTGGTTCAAATGATGAAATCGTGTCAAACTTCATGGTAGCTCGATTTCAAGATGAAGTGGTGATAAAGAATTCTCTCCACACACAGGATGACAATGGTATTTATATCAAATGGGATGAAAAGGGAACACGTTATGGCCGTGAAATCGTTTTGTTTAACTTTTTAAAGCCTTGGATGAATCCTTATCACATCATTATAGAAGATAAAACCAATGAAAAGCATATTGATACAACCGGGATGGAAGATGGCGTTTATAAATATCTAATCCAGAAAGAATCAGATGATTTATTTTCAGGAGAAGATCAGGCAGAAGTTTGTTCTTTAAGGGATTTTCAGAAAAGGAAGATTGAGATCAAAGGAGAGCGCAAATTCACAAGTGATATGGAGCGGATATTGTATCAAATTTTGAGAAGTAGATTTATGAAAAAAGAGTTAATCCCTAAAAGATTATCTAAAATTGACTCTGAGATTAGAAGTATTCAAAAAAGAGTACCTGAAGATATCAATTATTTGGCACATGCATATATCTTACATGACAGATTCTTTTCAGAGGAAGAAGATGCCTCTAGAATAAACGAATTGTTTACTTCCCTATTTGAATCGTTCTCAGGTGATGGAAAAGAAACAATGAAATATATTCTAGAAAGCAAGTTTACCAAAAAATATAAGAAAGAATTACTTCATAAATTTCACTGTAATAATTTAACATCCACGACAAGATTAAATGAACATCTATTAATGCTGCTTGCGGACATTGATGAGGATATGGCTGGTTTCATTCATTTGGTCGAATCTGATAACAAATCATGGGGATTTAATTGGGCAGGTATTTCAGGTATTGAAGTCTTGAAGGAAGAAGATCTTTTTGGTGATGATAATTCAGATACTACAATTTTATCTGATAAAAATCTAGGAAAGAGTACTTATATTGCGGATTATTTTCAGTATGTATCTAACTGTTTACAACGGCCCAAAAATATGATGAAGAACTCTGCTGATTTTCTAAGAGAGTTTCAACGTGAACATACTGTTCAGGAGACTAAAATATTTGGCAAAACCAGGCTCCAATTGCTAGCAGAGTGGAGGGATCATTCAAGAGTATCCATGCAAATTCAAGAAAAATTAGCATTTGTAATCGATATACCTTGTGATAGAGGATTAAAAGAACAATTTAGTGATGCATTCCTGGCCATAGCTAAACGAAGGAACGATGATGAATTAGGTTACTATATTGGATTAATTGCCTTGTATTCTTCTTTTATTAGAAACGGTTTAATGCGCGATAGAAAAGAGTTCAGCCGTTTATTACATTACACAATTAAAAAATGCGGGAAATTATACTATAGGGATGCAATCATCATTGAGTTATATATGAGAATAGAAAGGGGATTCACATGGGTTTAAATCCTATCACTACAACGAAGAAAATTAAACAAGAGTATGTGGAATATTTAAGTTCAATGTTTTTCTTTCAAGATAAAGAGTTAATGAATCAAGCGAGGAATGAACTCTCGGATGAAGGTAAGTTTGTAAAAGGACCATTTATTGAGATAACACAGCCTTTTATTAATGGAAAAAGCATGAAAGGTTTAATGGACGAAGGGATCGTGTCAAAAGAGTTCCATGCATTGAAAAAGCACTTTCCGCTCAATCGAACTTTATATATTCATCAGGAAACCGCAATAAAAAAGGTCGTTAATGGAAAAAATATTATAGTGGCTACAGGGACGGGGAGTGGTAAAACAGAGTGTTTTTTACTACCAATCATTAATGAGTTAATGAGAGAAAAAGAGTCTGGAAAACTAAATAATGGCATAAGGGCGTTATTATTATATCCAATGAATGCCCTTGCGAATGATCAGATTGCTAGATTAAGAGGGATTCTAAAAGATTATCCAGACATTACATTTGGAAGATATACAGGTGAAACGGAAGAGACACAAAAGAAAGCGGAGGAGTTATTTGCCAAAACCAATCCCGATATTGAACCGATTCCAAATGAATTGATTTCTCGGGAAAAAATGAGAGAAACTCCACCACATATCTTGCTGACCAACTATGCTATGTTAGAGTATTTACTTTTACGTCCAAATGACAATGTGTTTTTTGACCAAAGCTATGCAGAAAATTGGAAGTTTATCGTGTTAGATGAGGCCCACACATATAACGGAGCAAAAGGTACAGAAATATCTATGCTCTTACAAAAATTGAAAGAAAGAATCTCTAAAAATCAAAAACAAAAATTAACCTGTATTGCTACAAGTGCTACCTTAGGTGGTGGTAAAGATGCATTAAAAGAAGTTGCCAAATTTGCATCAGATTTATTTCACGAACCATTTTATCCTGAAGATATTATTGAATCTATGAGAATCAATCTAACACATCGGAAAATTCATGGTGTAAAAAGAAAAAGCTATGAATACCTTAACTTAGGAAAAAACAAAAGCAATACAGAATTATTTTACCTGCTAAAAGATGATATCAATGTCATGCAACTGCAAGAAATTCTTCAAAAAAAGCCGCAACTGCTAAGCAATTTAACCAATTCATTTTTTCAGGATGAGAATCTATCAAAATCAGAAAAGCTAGCGGCAATTGTAGAAATTGTAAACCTTTGTGCGATGGCAAAAGAAGATGATGATTCCATGCCATTATTACCAGCAAGATATCATGTGTTTGCGAAAGCGTTGGAAGGTGCCTATGTATCGCTTTACAAGAAAAGAAGACTGTTCTTGGACAGGAAGAAAACACATCGATTAAATGACGGTCACATAGTGGCAACCTTTGAACTTGCAAACTGTCAAAGATGTGGACAAGAATATATCACTGGAAGGACAGAAAATGAAAAACTGATTCATGCAGATTCTGATGTTGATATCGAGGGTGTTATTAAAAGAAAACAAGAATATTACATGCTTAATACAACAGAAGAAGAGATTGATGTCACATCAATAGATGGGGATGAATCCGTTGTTGAAGGTGGTGGTATTTCAATTGACAGTGATGAATATATCTTATGCACTGGTTGTGGTCATATCGAACCGGATGGAAAAGTGAAACGGACACATTGTTGTAATTTTCCAAGTGAAAAATTCATAAAAGTACTTAAAATAAAAATGCCCGAGTACACAGTCAATACGTGCTTGAAGTGTGGAAACCACTCAAAGAACATTGTAAAACAATTTAGAACGGCAGATGACCCAGCAACAGAAGTTTTGACTAGGTCTTTATATCAATGTATTCCACCAAACAAACAGCAAGTAATGGAAGATGATTTGTTTGGAGAAAGTGAAGAAATCGATGAAGATTTATTGGGTCGTAAGCTATTGGTGTTTTCCGACAGCCGGCAAGAGGCAGCCTTTTTTGCATCTTTCCTTCAGACGAAGTATAGCAATATTTTATGGAGAAATGCGATAATACATGAATTAGGCAATCTTCAAGAATACGATGATATTCGTATCGATAGCCTGGCCAATGCGGTTGTAAAGTTTGGGAAACAAAAAGGCCTATTCGAAAATGGCCTTGACGATATTGAAAAACAAAAACAAATCCAGACTGTGCTTATAAAAGAATTCATGAACACAGAACGCCAAATCGGACTAGAAGGTTTGGGATTAATTTCATTTGTACCGGAAAAACCGGATAAATGGTCAAAATTAAATATGAACAGTCTTGGGATTAATGCTGAACTAGACCTTACCATTGATGATTTATGGGAATTATATAAAAATTTATTTAATTCATTAAGAGACCTTAATGCTATTACCTTCCCAGACTTAGTTTCTATAACCGATCAAACCTTTGCACCAAGAAACAAAGAAGTATATTTTAAGTTGGAATCAGAAAAAAGTGCCCTAGGTAATAATATTGTCGGCTGGTTACCAAAGGAAAACCTGAATAATAAAAGACTTGATTTCATCCAAAAAATGTATAAAGCGAAGGGATACTCTAAGGAGGATGCAGCCGGTAAGGCGAGGAGTCTTCTAAAAGAGCTTCTTACCGGTAAATTATATAAGGGGTTCTGGGTAAAGGATGGATATATTTCTGAAACACCACTTGCCAGAGAAGGAACAGTACTAAAACTGAATTATAAAAAATGGCAAGTGCTAAAACCGGAGAATTTATATATTTGCAATAAGTGCGGCAGCATCAATTCTAATAATTTGAGAGGTATATGCCCTACCTTTAGATGTGAAGGATCATTGGTTAAATACAATGATGATATGAGTAGGTTTACTTATTTTAAAGATTTATATACAAAGATGAAACCATTACCTCTGATTGCAAACGAACACACAGCACAGTTAACAAGTGAATATGCCTCTAGATTGCAGAATCGTTTTGAACGGGGAGAAGTGAATGTTTTAAGCTGTTCTACAACCTTTGAAATGGGTGTGGATGTCGGACAGCTTGAAGCCGTATTTATGCGCAATGTACCGCCTGAAACAGCAAATTATATTCAAAGAGCAGGTCGTGCAGGTAGACGGACAGAATCAACTGCATTTTCATTGACCTATGCCAAAAGACGTTCACATGATCTTACCTACTACCAATTTCCTGAGAATATTATTGGAGGTATGATTAAGGCACCGTATATAGAAATGAACAATGAAAAAATCGTACTTCGGCATGTGTTCTCCGTTGTGTTTGCTTGGTTTTTTAGAAAGTATCAAACATATTATGGGAAGGTTGATAATTTCCTTAATATTTCTGGCGATGGTGAAAAGAGTGCAGTCCAGGTATTAAAAGAAGTGTTAAATGCACAACCAGAAGATCTGAAGAAGGCATTACAATTTATTGTACCAAATTCAAGATCTTTACAGGCTTTTGTTGATATAGAGAATTGGAAATGGGTTGACTACCTACTTAAAGATGATGAGGGAGCCTTAATTATCGCGGAGTCGAATGTGAAAGAGATTATTGATGAACTGGAAGAATTGAAAAAAAGACTAGACTTGGAACGGAAACCTAGTGACAATATACTAAAAATCCAAAATACCTATTTGACGAAAGATGTTTTGAGTTTCTTATCCTCAAGTAATGTATTACCCAAATATGGATTTCCGGTAGATGTGGTTAATTTAGATATTCTTCATAATGGGGAAAATGCTAAAGTTATTAATATTTCACGAGACTTAAAACTGGCGATTTCGGAGTTTGCACCAGGTTCTGAAATCGTAGCCAATAAAAAGGTTTGGAAACCATATGCGTTGAACATGAATAAGATGAAAAGCTGGCCTGTACAACAGTATGCCATTTGTAAGAGTTGTGGCCGTTTATATGGCTATCATGTTGATTTGGGCACATCGTATGAAGATAGAGAAATGGAATGCTGTCATGAGCCTTTAAACTACTATTACTATCTGCAGCCAGTATTCGGATTCTCTACAAAGGCAGACGACTTACCAGGAAATCCTGGTGAAAGACGTAAAGCAAAACCTCTACCATCTAGAGTAAAGTTTGATAACTATGTAGAAGAGGAATTAGAATTAACCGAATCTACACAGGAAGTTATCAATATAGGCACCCATGAAATTGAAGTCAAATATTCTTCTAGAGGCAAATTGGTAATCGTAAATAATGGTGGGGGTCTTGGGTATTCACTTTGTAAGCGATGCGGCTATATCACACAAACGAAATTAACGAAGTCTAAAAAGACGAATGAGAGAAAAGTGGAGCATAAAAACAAGCTTGGTAAAACATGTGATAACACGTATTTGCATAATATTCATTTAGGGCATGATTTTATCACTGATGTAGTGGAAATAAGATTGCCTTTGATTTCGCAAAAATTTAATCAGAAAAGCTTCTGGCCATCT
The DNA here is from genome assembly GCF_046591715.1 of Neobacillus niacini. Classification (GTDB taxonomy): domain Bacteria; phylum Bacillota; class Bacilli; order Bacillales; family Cytobacillaceae; genus Neobacillus; species Neobacillus niacini_L. The sequence continues at coordinate 1,444,823 of NZ_JAWVNQ010000001.1, forward strand.
CTACTATATGCAGTGATGGAAGGTGCAAGTATTGAATTAGGCGTAGCAAGAAGCGAAATCGGCGGCTGCTTATATCGTGCTGACGGAGTAGATGTAACAAATACCTCTATTATTTTGTATGATGATGTGCCAGGTGGTGCTGGGCACGCAAAGAAAATCTCTCAGAATCTACGAGGTGTCCTTGAAAATGCTAAATTAAAAGTGTCAGGTTCATGTGGATGTGGGGAAGATACAAGCTGCTATGGCTGTTTAAGAGGATTTGAAAATCAGTTTTATCATGAGATATTAGAGAGAGGTATTACACATGAATATTTAACAAAGCTTTTGGGGAAGGGTAATTCAAGTCATATTGAAACTGCAGAGTTATATAAGGAGGAGATCCTGTGAACGATTTTTCAAAAAAGTTACTAGATGAATTAAATGAGATTGGTTGTTTAGAAGTTGTAAATCATAAGAATGATTCTGGGTTTGTAAATGTTAGATGTACTACTAGTAAGGATCTAAGAAGAATTAATGTCGTTGGTGATCTCAATACCAAAACAGGCAATATGCGATTATATTCTAATGGAAAATGGGTGAGTATAAATAAATTAAGGTTGATAAATATTGAGGAGATAATTACATTTGTAAAAAATGATATAAAATTATTAACAAAATAGATAATAAAACGGTTAATAAGATTATCTTTAACCTAAAAAGAACCGAAGCTTATCGGTTCTGTTCCATTATAATATTTGTTTATTTAAAATAAGAAGTGGAAAAGATATACTTAAAAACGATGACTTTACTCTACTTAGCCGTTTAGTGGATACAGATTTGAATATTTATATTTATGAATTTCTTGAAATAAACTTTGATTATCTTTCTCAATTCATTCTTGATATTAAAGATTTGTCTCTTTTCGTTTCATTTATGCATGTGAATTTAGAATATAGCATGGAAGACAAAGGAGACATGCTTCTATCAAAGCTTCTAGAAGATTGGGTCCGCTGTAATTATGCGTTAACAGAACAACAATTCATCAAGCTGCTCTGGAATAGCTCCTACTACGAAAAAGATCAAGAGTTAATAGAGCTCGTTCCTTGTGAGTTCTTAGCAGAATCTGTTCCTGGTATAAAGTTGTACACAGCATGCTATGATGCAATGAACGGAGACGCAGAATCAAAAAGACGAGTTCAGTTGTACAAGAAAGAATTTATAGGACTTTTTAGTCCAATAGAGAGGGTTCTAATTCAAGAGAAGATCAAGAATATAACTTTAATTAATAAGATTAAAGCCTTAACGTAGTAGATTACATGTTGTCGAGAAAACTAATTCTAATAGCCCCTTTCTTTCATAGTAAGGGGCTATTGTTTGTTCAAATACCAGAACCCTACCCCTACCCCGTTTGTTGTAGGTATAATAATAAAGTTGGTATAAATATTAATATCGAGAGAATTGAAAGCAAAGGGCAGGGGATAGTACATACGTCTCCTACACTGTACATACATCTAAGGAAATGTTAACAAATACCAAACAAACAGCTTACATAAATTTGATAAAGGACAGGTACCTAAGCGGTATGATTAACCTAAGAAATCAGGGTCTGGTTCGTATTTGTGGATTCGTAATTTAAATGACGAAGAAAGTCCTGATAAGTCGATTAACAAAAAAATATTGGATTCAATATTTGTTGGCAGAAAAAAAGTTCAATAACCCGCTCGATTAAGGCGGCAGGGTAATATTTCCACACTACTGTCGCTGAAAACGGTAAGGTTCATTTTGGACAAACGATTAAACATTAATTACGGGTAGAAACAAAGCCTGAAGAGTTTGAGCGATTGCATTCTAAAGTGTGGTCAGGGTATTTGTCGTTGAATAAATATTCTACAATCTATAGTTTTTTCAATCTAACGGGTGGGCTTTTGCTCAAGGTGAATGACGATCCATTATCCATAATATTTGGGATTATTTATAAATATCCCAAGTTAATGTACTTAAATATTATTAATATAGTTCTTTATACATAATGAGTAATTTTTGTTAAATAGTTTAATAGTCTATTCTTACTAGTAATATTAAAGTAAAATGAAAGTAAGATTTAATTTGCTAAAGGGGAAATAATATGGTGCAGCGTGAATTAAACGTTATACGCATTTTACAAACATCACAAAATATAGAAAATAAAATAAAAAAATCATACAGAAAAATATACCCAAGCGTTAAATGGCACCCAAGCGTAAGAGATGAACAGATGCCTAACTTTGTTTCATTTTTTTATGACTTAATTATAGCCTTAAAGTATTTACCTTCTCTAAAACAATTTGTACGTGCATATATGAAAAATTACTACAGCAAAGTACTCCCCGAAGGAATTATCTATCATACCTATATAGATAGGACAAGTAAAGCCTACCAGTCACTGGTTCGTGATTTGCACTTCTATTTTAAGCTAAAAGAGAGTGACTATTTTGACCATGTACAATTATCCTACGCATACGACATTGAAGCAAAACAGGATCTTGTTGTTACATTAGGGGATAAAAAGTTGGGATTGCAACTGTTTGAAGGAGATGACAGTCAAACCAAGTGGAAAGAGAAGCAAGCTGCAAGACGAAGGATCATTCTCGGTTATCCCGATTATTACATGCCGCTTAAAGGAATAGATAGTAAACCTGTCAACATTGGTACACAGCGGGATGAATTTTTTGTTTATAGCGATTACGATGTTAGGATCGTATATCATAAATTACTAGATGTTTCAAATGTTGCAAGACATGTTGAAAGGGATTCGTATATATTACCGAAACCGGTTATAAAAGAGAATGGTGATTCTAGGGAAAAACACGATTATGATGACATTGATCACTCTTATATTTATGTCGGAGAAAAGAATATATTAGACGATTTGGACATGATCAGAATCCTCCTTCAACGAGGGGTAAGAGTAGAATGGGTATCACCCTATCCGACAGTGAAACGCGATTTGCCAACTGATTTATTTGGCGAACTTCTTGAAAATTTACGCTTACACGAGTGGCTAGGGGCAAACATCTGTCGGTTGCAAATATACGATGGACGATACAGTAAATCACAAGGGGATACATTGCAGGACATTGGTGATAATACAACATTTAATTTTGAACAATATAAAACAGAGCATGCCCCAACGAAAAAGCATTTAATTGTCGAAGCCGGAGCCGGCAGTGGAAAAACAGAAACTATGATTTCAAGATTGATTTATCTTCTTCATACAAAAAAACTTACCAAATTGGAAAATGTTGTAATGATAACATTTACAAATGAAGCTGCAGATAATATCAAAACAAAGTTATTGAAACGGTTGTACCAATTTTATGAAATAACAAGCAATATTCGATACATCAAATGGAGTGAGGAAGTTACTTCAGTTCGAATTATGACCATCCCATCCTTTGCCAAAACGGTAATTAAGGATTTTAGTGCTGACCTTGGTTTGGGTAATGACTTCTCCATTCGCACTCTTACTGTTGATCGTAGGAAGATTATTGATGAAGAGCTTAATGAGTTCGTCTCTAAAAAGGGTTTAAGTTTTAAAGCACTAGGTGAAATCCGTGAATATGAATGGCGTGAAATAATCGACGAGTTTTGGAATCAATTAGAAAAAAAGGGAATCCCTCATGATATTCAGGATCGTATTGAATGGGGGAAAACACCAGAAGATAAGTTGGCACAAAGATATTTCACAATGGTAAAACAGGTGCTGTCAAATTGTGAACAAAAATTCAACGATTTAAAACTAAGGCAGAATGTATTTACGGTAAATGATTTGACACAAAAAATTAGTGAAATACAAGAAATTATTAATATAAAGCAACTCAGTAAGCCTTTTAAGTATCTATTTGTTGATGAGTTTCAAGATACCGATGATATACAGATAAACCTGGTAATAACACTTATTAATCTAATAGAAGCTGCTCAACTGTTTGTTGTGGGTGATATTAAGCAATCTATATATCGTTTTAGGGGAGCAAATTATACTGCTTTTGATGTACTGAGCAAACAACTTGGAGTAAAAAATATTGACCGTGATTATCGGTTGAAAAAGAACTACCGCACAAACGACGAGATATTGGATGCAATTGAGGATATGTTTGATATTTGGAGAAATGACCCTGATCAAATACTTCCAAAAGAACTCGTTGATTGTAATAATCGCCTTGAACCCACTGTCCACTATTCTAAATATAAACAACCATATCATTTTGAAGCTGTTTATAATACAAGGGATTATGACTATACATCGAAAATAAGGAACCTTTACCATTCGCTGAAAATAGATAAGGAAGACGAGAAAGAGAATAAACCTACCGTATTAGCGATTCTAGTCCGTACGAATTATCAAGCAAGGCAGATAAGAGATATACTTGAGGCGATGAGGACCGGTTTGGACAAGGATATTGTGTATGATGTAGTGACTGGAGGAAATCTATTCTCTACCACTGCCGCCCGAGATTTGTTAATACTGTTAACTGCTTTCAATTATGAAAGGGACCCTGAATCATATTTTGCTTTGTATCAAACACCGTTCACTCCTAAACCATTTAATCCAGTTGAGTTTCTTCCATTTGAGGGGAACCTGGATAAATTTCGTACTAACCACTCATTTGACGAAGTCGATGGTTTTAATGAAACACTTGCTGCATTACGGGTTAAACCACCACTTCATGCAATTTATCAATTTATTGCAAATAATCCGTTTGAGAAGGTTCTTGCGGCCCAAAATATCCAACTTCATGAAATTGAGAAGTATCGTCTTAATCTGTATCGCATTCTTGAGCTTGCGACGGAAGAAGTGGGATCAGGTATCACAAGTATCCAGCGCCTTAGAGACTGGCTACGGCAACAGGTCGCAAGTAATCGAGAAGAGGAAGAGATGCAAGTAGATATCACAAACTATAATAAATTAATAAAAGTCGTAACTGTCCATAAAGCTAAAGGGCTTGAATTTGATACAGTATTTATTCCTTTCACTTACCAAAAATTTGAAAAGAAAACAAAAAAGGATATGATTGTAACAAAAGAAAAAGACAAGGTGAAAGCCGGTTGGAAGATAGAAGGGTCTGACGATGAGGAAACATCAGTTAAATCACCATTGTATATCAAATTAAAGGAAAATGAGAATATTGAAAATATCCGTGAAGAGGCGAGACTCTTATATGTCGCTTTGACACGTGCTAAAAATCGTTTAGTGGTTATATATAATAAGTCTAACTCGAGAAAAAATGAAAGAAGAAACTGGTCCGATCTAATCAGGCTAGGGAGGGGTGAAACGGTATGACTAGAAAAATACTAACCTATCAGGCTCCTTCGCAATTGTTCAGATCAGACTCACTATTCCAACAAGAGTATGGAGATTGCCTTCATATTGCAGCCACTAGCAGTCTCAAATCTGGCCTTGGGGAATCCCTTGCGGTTTCAAGGTGGTTTAGTGCCCCAATTATTACTTTTAGAGAATTATTTACAGAACTTGCCGGACCTCGATGGTCCTCTTCCAAAGCTCAGCTTAGGCAATTTCTTTTCCTTTCTGACGTTTTGGCAGATTTATGGAATGCCGATAGTGGCAAAAACAGGCTTAAGTTACAGGCGATGGAACGAAATCAATTGCAGATACTTCAAACCCTAAGGGTGCTGACGGAGTTAGGAATAAAACCTTATCACATTTCACTTGATGTAATAAGAGATAGCTCTTCTGAAATATTGTTTCTTCAAATTTGGAAGAAGATGTTCAATCTGTTGACCCGTGACTCTTCAGGGCTGCATAGTTTTTTGAATGCAGATAAACAGGCTGATGAACTGTTAAAGGATGCCCTAAGAAGATGGAGTGAGGCACTTCTAGACAAAAAGGATGCACAGGGAACCATTCATAGAACAACAAGTAATATACCTCTTGATAGTGTTCAGCAGTCTATTACTTCATCTTTAGAGAAAAAAAGTCTAATCCTCCATGGGTTTTACTTCATCACCCCTATTCAGCAACGGGTCTTTAATGAATTGGAAAAGGATTATGAATTAATTTTCCTTAATACGTATGATGAGAGGTTTCCAAATACGTTTGAAACAGTTAAGGATTTCCTCGGTATTGGTGTGTTTGAGACACTCCGTTCAACAGATGACGATGTTCCTATTCATCCCCTTGCTGTTAAGCTTATTGAGAGTCTTGAAGGGGGATCAAGCATATCGATAGATAGTGTAGCTGATAGATATGTTGATCTACCACATTTTATTCAAAGCGAAAAAGCTAGGCTTAGGGATGATAAAAACGGTACCCAGGGTATGGGATATCAACTAATTACACCAAGGGCGAAACAGGTTGAAGAACAACTTATTGCAAATGAATTTGTACCGTTTCCAAAAAACAGGAAGAAGCTCACTGACTATCCTGTTGGCCGCTTTTTATACAGATTACATCAGATTAAAAGTCAAAATAATAATGTTGAAACCGGTAAAGTCACGTTTGCAGAGAATATTACATCAGAGATTTTGCTTGACTGCTTTTCCTCTGGATGTCTTTTTGTAAAAGGCGAAGATATGAGGAACTATGTAAAATCATTGGAAAGAATTTTGCCATACTGTGAAGGTGTTAATACTTTTGATCAATGGTTTAAAAGAATAGAGTCACTGGAAAATGAAAAGGCATCTTGGGAAGAAGAGGTTTTGAAAAAAAATTCAAAGTCGTTATCCGATCGTATTCATAGGTTTCATTCCTTTCCTATGAGACTCCTTTCATATTTTTCTGTTGAAACTGAAGATCTTATTAAGATTAAATCAGGTATCGAAGCGCTTTACAATATTCACTCTGCCTTGTTTAGTGATTTTGAAAAGAAAAAGGTAAATATGACAGTCCACCTTCAGGAGATTGAAAGACTGGTATTAAAAAATGCAGAAAATTCCTTTGAAGGTGAAGAGAAAGAAATTGTCCGTAAAATTATTGCAGATATAAATAATATTAAGGATACTGAACTCGAATTCTCACTGAAGGATATTTCGAAAGGCCTCTTGTTTTATCTGAAGGGCACATTGGAAGAACTTGCCGGAGAGGAAAACTTTGGGGAAAAAGTATATTCATTTGATAGTGCAGACGCAGCTCCATTCCGCTCAAACAGAAATTTTCATTTAGCTTTTGCGGACCAAAAGGCATTGCCTATTTCTCAGGACTACAATATTTGGCCAATTTCAAGTGGTTTACTTTCTTACCTTGAGAAATCATTTCCTGAATTGACATTACTCACTGAGAGAAAGCAAAAAAGTAATTCCATTACAAGATACCTGCTGTATGTCCTTTTCCATTCGGCAGATGATATTCGAATCTCTTTTACGGAGAATTTGGGGAAAGAATCACGGCTTCAATTAGCTTTATACCTAAAATTGATAGGTTTTAAAACGCTATCCGTCGAAAGGGAACCATTTCATACTGAGGAATTGTCGATTAATGGGCCTGACAGTGTAGAATTGGAAAGTTTGGACTGGACAGATCCTATGGTACGTGAGGCGCAGGTATGCCCGAAAAGAGCAGCATTTAGCTTTATTTTGAATGAACAAACCATGTATCATTCTGATTTCCATCATGGTTTCTTATACACCAAGTTTGTGACAGTTATGAACCGGATGGAAAAAGGAAAAAAAAATAAATTTGAACCCGAAGAGTTCCGACCTAGAATTGACAAATGGTTTCCACAATGGAATAACATGAAAAAGGATTTTCTTTTTGATTATATTACAACATCAAAATTTGCTAAGCCGACAATTAGTAAATATAGAATTTCATATGATGAAAAAAGCTACAGTGCTGGAATGACCTATTTAAACCTGTTGCCTACGGGGTATGCAGATAAAGGAAAAGATAATGTAATTCCAATTAAGGATGTTGCACTTCATGAGGCATGTCCTGGAAAACACTGTAAGTACTGCCCGTATGCTTCCATTTGTCGGGATGCAATCTATAGTCTGGATTTTGAAGATGATTAAATTTGAACATTGGTTGAAATCGACAAAGATTAATATGATAAAAACGGTGGTACTTAAAGAATTCTGAGTTTTCTCTAATAGATTCCTAAATATAAAAATAAAGGCAGTACATCTGAGCTTCTAAATAAGGAAAAAATATGAAATCGATTGGTTTCATCTGTTAAATATATTTAGTAAAATGTTCGAAAAATTGTATTGTTTTAATTGATTGTCAATTGGAATGAACAAAAGAGCTTAATCATTACCTCATTCAGCTTTATTGACTTTAGGCTAACACAGTTGTGTTAGTAGATCATTGATCAACACGCACTTGTATTAACGTTCAATGGAAGAATTATAGGTTTTCAACCCCAGTAACAGAGGGTAGGTCGTAATGTAATATAGATTAGGTGGCAAAACTCTGCAAGAACCATGCACAGTTATTGCCTTTTTTTCTGCAAAATACAATACACCATCATTAAAGATGTTACCCGAAAAAACTATAAGATATAATAAAACACTACTGCAAAGCAAAAATATAGTATGGAATCGGGAAGAAAGCTAACTTATTATCTAGAATTACAATTCTTGTTAGGTTTATTTGTTATCTGACAAAATAATTACTGTTTACTTTACAAGAACTTACGTTCGCTATATAATATAAATATAGCTGAACCCTTGATGTCATATAACATTAAGTTTTGTAAAGGAATGCTTGTCAAAACTTACCTGTTAGATTTTATTTGTTTTTTTAAAAATCTGGACTTTTTATGATTTTTCTTTGAAATTGAGTTATAATATATCTTTTCGCAGTAATTTACGCAGCAATATTCTCAGTTGGAGGTGTAGTAATGACTAAACCAATAGCAATAGATTTATTTTGTGGTGCAGGAGGGATGAGTGAGGGATTACTTCAAGCAGGTTTTCACATTGTTTTTTCAAGTGATATTAACGTTGATGTTGAAAAAACATACACCAATCGACATGAGCAATTGGGTTTACATCAAGGGGTTAATACTTTTTTTCATAGAGCAGATATAAGAGAACTTAATGGAGAGTTTATATTAGAAGCTATACGAAATCTTCAAGTTTTCAGAAACAGACAAATAGCAGATATTGATGCTATTTTCGGTGGACCGCCATGTCAGGGATTTAGTTTAGCTGGCCGTCGTGATAAAAATGACCCTAGAAATATGTTATTTAAAGAGTATTTAAGAGTAATTAGTGAAATTAGGCCAAAATATGTGGTAATGGAGAATGTAGAAGGGTTTTTAACTACTCGTTTAGATGGATTTATTGGAGTGACTGGGATTGAGTACCAAGATGATAGTTTAGTTCCTGAACTTCTTGAACATGAACTTACAGAGATTGGATACCATGTAATACAACCAAGGGTTTTGGATGCTTCTGATTTTGGCGTTCCTCAGCGTAGGAGAAGGGTTATTTTTATTGCATATCGTGATGGCCAATCTGCACCTAGTTATCCAGACCCTTTCACTCTTAATGATGTAGATAAAGTTACAGTCCAAGATGCTATAGGCGACCTAATAACCGATGATACAATTAAAATGCAGGTGAATCTGAAACCATCTAAATATCAAATGGATTCCATTGCTGGTAGAACAAGAACATTTCATGGGCAAGTTGTACCACATGACGGAACTGTAAATAATCACGAGTTATCAAACCACTCTCCAATCATTCAGGAACGGTTTTCACTATATAGGGAAGGTGAAAATGTTACTTCGGTTTTATTTAGGATAATGAGCGAGGGTCTAAATCTAAAAAAATATCCCCACTTACTTGATGAATGCACTAGAAAACTAAGTAATTGTTATAGTAGGGAAGAGATAATAACTCGTTTTCAAGAAGGACGACCTTACAAAGAAATGATTGATGTCTTATTAACTAAAAAAAATAACAGGTTCAGATATTCAAGAGATAAAGTGTCTCCAACAGTAGTAACACTTCCCGATGACTATCTTGTACCTTTCGAAAATCGAATTCCATCAGTGAGAGAGATGGCTCGCCTGCAGTCCTTCGATGACTCGTTTGTCTTTCTTGGGAAGAGGACAACTGGTGGGCAAAGAAGGAAAATTGAGGTTCCACAATATACACAAGTAGGAAATGCTGTTCCTCCCCTTTTAGCTAAGGCTGTTGCACTTAAAATCAAAGAAGTTGTTTCCATTGAACAAGCACACCCAGTACATTAAAGTACAATAATGGGTGTGCTCCTTTAAGAGTATTACAATTCTAGATCAATTGTTTCACCGAATAATAGATGCCGTTTGGAAGGATCCATTCTAAACCCGTGCCCATAATCCATCTTAGATTTTTTTATACTTGGAGCGTCTGGATCAGTTTTTGCCCTTCTACGCCAATCAAAAGTGATTACTCCTTGTTTTAACAATGAAATGAACTGAGAAAAAATAGGGTCACGTGTATATTGAACCTTAATATAATTAAAATGAATTTGCTTGTTAATAAACATTTTATCAGCTACAATCCACATTGTTTTTGGATGTTTGTCAAATAACTTATTCTTAATATCCTCAAACTTCCAATAGCAGGTTTCCGTTATTTCCCCATTTTTTTTGCATTTTTGGATCACCATTTCATTTTCATCATCAACTTCTAAATAAAGTCCTTGAGGGTTTGGTTTAATCCCTACCGTAACAAATAAGGCATTATATCCTGAATATTCATTATCAGAATAACCATAATTTAAAGCCATGTCATTTGCACTTGTTGTCGGGCTAATTTTCCAATCGGGTACCATACTAAATAATGAATCTTTTGTTCCGGAACCAAGTGTCTTTCCTTTTACTTCTATTACTCCCTTGAAGTCCGGCAAAGGTAAGTTATTTAGTTTAATTCCCAATTCGTGTTCTAGAGTGTCACCAATATCTTTGTCATTGAGCTTGTTTGGTGAAACACTTAGTACCCAACCTTTATTTTTAACCACACTGATTTTCTCTTTAAATTCTTTCACAATTTCTTCCTCTTCTTCATTAGCTCCGAAGAAAGAGATGATATTTTCTTCAAATTCAGGATAATCAATCAAAGGTATCGCAATTAAACGAAATTCATGAACAGTAAAATATACTAGTTCAAGAGGATTTACAAAGCCTTTTAACTTGTAAACCCAAAATCGAGGATCGCCATCTTTAGTTTCTGGCCTGTAAAAGCTTGTTTGGTTTTCTTGAATACCAAATTGTGATATTACAACAGATGGACGTAACTGTTTGAATTCTTTGCCCTTATCAATTGTCCTGTAGTCTACTATTGTTTCGCGTACAATACCCCGGAATTCTTCGGAAGCATCGATAATACTTTTGTTAAGCATTGTTTCTGTCATACGAATAAGAGCAAATTCATTTCTACAATATTTTTGTATTATTTCAATGAGGCTGTTTTCGATCTTATCCGGTAGAAAAATTACATTCACTTAAAATCCTCTCCTAATAAAATGGTAAACCCTGGAAGGTCTATTAATTATAATAGCAAAGGTTAGTCAATTATACCTATGTTTTTTATCATGTAAATAATGTAAATATTTAACGTTTATAAATACTAAACTAGTTATTGCATACACATATTCAAACGACATAAAGTATTTATTGGGATTGCTTGAAAGAATGGAGCCTCTTCAAAGCATATAATTTTAAGGGCTAAATGCAAAACTACCTTTATTCCGGATAAAAAGACACTTAAAAAGGTTGTTTGATTCAGAACCAATTTCATTTTATAATTGCAAATGTTTGCACTGGACATGTGTCTGAATACTCTGTTTTTAATTTTTACAAAACTATTTTTCACTAACCTCTAGAAAAAACTACTCAATGAGGGAACTTGCAGCTTGAGAAAAGGGGATTCAAAGTCCCACCAGTTAAACTTTTTGGGGCAACTTGTATCGGGAATTTTGTAAGCAGCTGACTATTTTTAGAATAAAAACCACCGTAAATGTAAGATTTGTGTCTAACATTTACGGGTAAGCTCAAAATCATTAGTGGATAGGGGATTCTTTGTATTCTATAAAGGTATGTTCAAATTTAATTGTTATATGAACCAACTGAAAAAATGTCATCTTCAAAATTATGTATCATCTGCATGATAAATTTACTAACTTGAGTCAATTTGAAGCTTATTTATAATATTCTTGTAAAATTAAGAAACCCACTCCAAAGAATGTAAATGATAACATGATTCGTTATAATGTAGGTAAGATCAATATTGGAGGTAATATATATGCCTGTTTATAACAAATTAGTAAGAGATCGTATACCTGAGGTAATTGAAAAGACAGGGAAAAAATTCACTACAAGAATTTTAGAGAATGAAGAATACATAAAAGAACTAAAAACAAAAAGCTTTGAGGAGCTTAATGAATACATAGATACAGAAAATGATAAAGATGCAGTTGAAGAGTTAGCTGACCTTTTGGAAATTATCCATGCTCTTGCTGAATGTCATGGAGCGAACATTGATCAAGTGGAACAGGTTCGGAAGGAAAAGGCAGAGAAGCGCGGTGGATTTAAAGATAAAATCTTTTTAATCGAGGTTGAGGATGAGTGAGGTACAACTGATTACAAGTGACCTAGGGTCACATTTAAATGACAATATAAAAGAGGCAGATACAGTCTGTATTTTGTCTTCCTTTGTAATGAAATCTGGCGTCAAGTTTATTAAAGAGGCCTTGAAGAAAGCTTCCCAAAATGGCGCGGATATTAAGATTTGTACAGGTGATTATTTGTACATTACGCAGCCAGAGGCTCTTGAAGAACTGCTTTCAATTGATGAACGTATCAGCATCCGGCTATGGAAAAGTAATGGTGTTTCCTTTCATCCCAAAGCATATCTATTTCAAACGAATGAACATGATGTTCTTTTTATCGGTTCTTCCAATCTTTCAAATTCTGCTTTGAATCAAGGCATCGAATGGAATATTTCTGTGAGCGATGAAAAAGAAGTTTTTGATGAAGCACTAAAGGAGTTTCTTGATGTTTTCTATTGTGATCAAACCGTACCATTAAATAAAGAAACCCTTGAGGAATACCGAACTAATTATGATGAGTATCATCTTAAACATCCAAATCTAGTTCGAAAATGGACGGAACTTGAGGAACAAGAATTAATGCTTCCTGCAAAAAAGAATAGTCCTGAAATGCCTGAAGTTGTATTAGAAACCCCGGCTTCTTATGGAGAGATACTGCCTCGTTTTGCGCAAATTGAAGCACTTGAAGAGTTAAATAAGACATTAGAAGAAGAATACAATAAAGCTTTGGTTGTTATGGCTACTGGATTGGGAAAAACCTATTTGGCTGGATTCTTTGCACAAAACTTCAAAAAGATTCTCTTTATTGCTCATCGTGAGGAAATTCTCTATCAAGCAAGAGATTCTTTTAAAAGAATTATGCCTGAAAAGCAGTATGGCATATACAATGGCAAGATAAAAGAAGGTGGAGCAGATGCGATATTTGCTTCAATCTATACATTGAGTATTAAGAAGCATCTTGAGCGGTTTAGAGCGGATGAATTTGATTTAATTATTGTGGATGAATTCCATCATGCTGCAGCGGATTCCTACCAGCGGGCATTGGATTATTTTCAACCGCGCTTTTTATTAGGAATTACGGCTACACCCGATCGGAATGATAACAAGGATGTTTATGCTATTTGTGATGGGAATGTAGCCTTTCGATTAGATTTCTTAGAGGCTATTAATCGGAAATGGTTAGCACCGTTTAAGTATTTTGGAGTGTACGATGATACCGATTATAGTCAAATTACTTGGTTGGGCAACCGTTATGCGGAAGAGGAATTGCTACAAGCGCAGCTAAGAGAAGATTTGGCACAAAAGGTCCTTCAAGCATGGGAAGATAAAAAACAGACAAGGACACTAGGCTTTTGTTCTTCAATTAAACAAGCAGACTTTTTATCCCGTTATTTCAATACACATGGTTATAATACTGTTAGTCTACATTCTCAATCAGGAGTCAACAGGTCTGCAGCAATTTCTCAGCTTTCAAAAGGTGAGATTGATATCATCTTTACTGTGGACCTATTTAATGAAGGTGTTGATATCCCGGCCGTTGACACATTAATATTTGTACGTCCAACCGAATCCCTGACAGTGTTTACACAACAAATTGGTCGTGGACTTAGATTACATGATAATAAACAAACATGTGTGATCATCGATTTAATTGGAAATTACCGAAATGCCGATATTAAGCTAAGTTTATTTGATACCCATCCAGGTGAAGGGAATAGTAGAAATATTAATCCTGCACTGCCGAAGTTTTGTGAAATGAATTTAGATGTAAATGTCATAAATCTTTTGCAGGAAATGCTCAGAAAAAGACAGCCGAGAAAAGAGAAGCTATTTAATGATTATATGGTATTAAAACGAGACATAGGAAGAAGACCCTCTTATTTGGAGCTGCATTTAAAGGGGGCATCTGAGTCACCGCAATATAGACAGGAATTTGGTTCTTATATCGGATTTTTAAAATGGGCTGAGGAATTAACAATTGAGGAAACGGATGTTTTCAAAAGGTACGCAAACTGGTTTGTTGAAGAAGAGAAAACCAGTATGACAAAAAGTTATAAGATGGTAGTCTTATTAGCCATGTTGGAACGTGGAAAATCGGAATGGTACAAGCCAATTTCATCTAATATAGCAGCACCATTTTTTCATCGATATCTAATCGAAAAGGAATATCGCAAAAGAATCGATTTCTCCGATAAAGGTGCTAAGAAACTGTGGGATTATGATGAAAAGGGTGTCAGCAAACTAATTGCCACCATGCCAATGTCAAAATGGAGTGGCAGCTCTAAAGGATTAATTACATATCAAAATGATGAGTTTATCTTAAACTTCGATGTTGCTCCAGAACATGAGGATATTATGTATAACTGGACGAAGGAAATATGTGAATACCGGTTACATTATCATTTTGAGCGTAAGGCAAATCGTAATAATTTCTAAATCGAGAAATCCTTAAAAGCAAAAAAGCCAGTATCAATAGCAAAGATACTGGCTTTTTTGAGTTAATTCACTCTATGGCTCGATTGAAAACGGCATAGATGTGTTTATTTTATCAGCTAATATGTAATTCAGGATGCTTGATAATAATCTGATTTATCATATTATGATAATTATGGGACAATATAGGTATGATTATTTAAAAAAATAAATATTAGAGGTGAATTAAATGGAAGAATTAATAACTATATTACAAGAAATTAGAGATGGAATTCAGGATATGTCCAGTAACATTAGTAATCTAAATGATTCCATTAATGAGTTAAAAGGATATAATACAATAACGGATTTAAATGATAATCTTGATGATATTAAAGGAACTGGTATTTATAATTCTATATCAGATATTCATGATAAGTTATATCAAATTAATGAAAGTGTAGAAGAAATAAAAGGATCTGGCTTATATAATTCTATTTCAGATGTCTGTGATAAATTAGACGAAGTTGTATCATCTCTAAACTCGATACATCTTGAAGTAATGTAAACAAACATTAATTTTCGACTACATATATTGAAAATTAAAAACTAATAATAAATATAAGAATAAACTTAATAAATCCTAAGCCCTGTAGAGAATCTATAGGGCTCTTAGCAATCTCGGGTATTACTTTGGAGAAACATTATTAAAATTAACCATTACCTTAAGCTGGATAATGAAAAAGCATGAATTAAGAGATATACTGGATAGTGGTGGATATTGGAAAAATGGAAAGAGGTCTTTTAATTGAAAGATAAGTTAATACATATGAGGGATAAACTTAATGATATTAGTAAGCGTAATCGTTCTATCCGATTATTGAAACTTTATAATAAGTGGAGCTTTGATGTAACGGAATTGGATACCCTAGCAATGTTATCAAAGGAGAAAGTAAGTTCACTTGTTGTGGAGCAAATTATTAATCAGTCTAAAAATGAAATTACTCTACTAAAGCCCACAATTACGAATGAAAAATCCATGATCATTTCTAAAAAGCTTACTGACTTGTACAGAAATATAAAAGCAATTGAAGAAGAAACAGGAATCCACGATTTTTATTTAGGTTTTCCTTTTTTATCAGGGAAACTTTATGACGGTACGTTTTTTCAAGCTCCGTTATTTTTATTTCCGATAAGACTAGAAAGAAACAATGTGAATTCACAAAAATGGGTGCTAAAACTGGATGAAGGCAGTCCACAGATTAATCGTACTTTGTTTTTAGCATTTAAAAAGTTAAATAACTTGACGTTTGCTGAAGAATTTTTTGAAAAAGCCGCTGAAATTTCAACGAATTTCAATTATGAAGCATGGCTATCCTTTTTGAAGGAAAATGAAATGAATGTTTCGTTTATTCCAAGTGGTATAACGAAATTACGTGAATATAAATCAGATGAAGTTCCTGAAGTAGCGAATCTAACTTTATTGGAAAATGCCATTATCGGGAACTTCCCTCAAGGGGGGTCCTCATTAGTAAAAGATTATGAGGAACTAATTGAACTTTCAGAAGAAAGTGATTTGTCTCTCGCAGGAGAACTCATAGACCCACAAGATCATGATCTTGATAAAGATGGAGAACAAGTTGAAAACGAAAAAGACAAGATACCGGAAAAACCCGAGATATTGAATCTCTTACAAGCCGATGGCTCTCAAGAGGAGATTTTGGTTGAGGCACGCTATAAAAAAGGTATTGTTGTCCATGGGCCACCGGGTACAGGGAAGTCTCAAGTAATTGTTAACTTAGTATCCGATGCAATTAATCAAGAAAAGAAAGTATTAGTCGTATGTCAAAAACGAGCTGCTTTGGATGTGGTCTATCAACGATTAGAAAGTGTGGGATTAAGTAATCATGTTGCACTAGTCCATGATGAAAAAAATGATCGAAAAAAGCTCTATGCAAAAATTGGTGCCCTTCTTGAACAAAATCAAGTTGCATATGAAACCGCAATAAAAGATTTAGCTTCCACTTCCAAGAAATTATCCTCTCAGGAAGATTTATTAAATAAAATTGCAAATGCTTTATATGTGTATCAGGACTTTGGATTAAGGCTTTACGATCTGTATGGATTAGCAAAACCCATTGAAAATACCAACCAAATAATTGATTTAACCGAATTATTATCAGCATTAAATAAAGATGTTTTAGAAGATGTCTCAGAAAAAGCCTATACCTATGCTGAATGGTTTGAACGGTACGGAGATGATGACTACCCCTTAAAAGAAAGAAAAACATTTGCGAATTTTAATATGAAGGAGAAACTAGAAGCGATAGAATTGCTGAACGAAATCATTGAGAAGGCAAAAAAGTCAGTTGAGTACCTGGATTCATTAGATCATGAAAAAATTACTCCAGCCTATACGTGGTTAATTGAAAATAAACTCGATAAAATTTATCCAGATATAGAAGAGGGTACTAAAAAAACACTACAAGGTCTTAGACTATGGTGGTGGACCTCATTTTCCGGTAAGACGATTATAGAAGAATTATTGGAAGGGCAAAAGTTTAAAGGCACGAGTTCGCCGGAATGGTTGAAAATAAAAAAATCTCTCATAATGATGAATCAATTAGGTAAAGTTACAAAAACAATGGCTGAAGAAATGGACAAGCTTAAAAAATATATAAGTGATTCAACTATTGAGGGTTATAAAATTAGAATCTCTGAAGGGGATATCCCTTTAAATGAATTAGATAAAATTGTGGAATATTTCCATCGGGATTTCGAAGATTTACAGCAAATGGATGTCTATTGGAATCATTGTTCTGACCTAGAGAAAAAGGTCATTCTTTTACTACAAAATAAAAAAACAACGAATGAATTAACACTTTCTGAAAATTGGGTTGAATTATTTAGAAATTCTGCGTATGTTCAATGGATTGACCAGACAGAAAAGAAATACCCAGAGGTGCAAAAAGTTTCAACCAATGAATTGTCAAGGATAAGAGAATCTTTCGCAGCACTAGTTGAAGAGAAGAGAAAGATTGCCACACATTTTTTAATAAATAAACTAACAAAAAAAGTAGAATCAGCTCAATCCATCCATCCAAAAGGTATCAGGGAGTTAAAGCATCAGGTTGGTAAGAAGAGACAGGTTTGGTCGCTTCGAAAATTAGTCAATCATTTTGCCGGTAATGGACTAGTAGATATCATGCCTGTTTGGTTGGCATCCCCGGAAATTGTTTCATCTATTTTTCCATTAAAGGAAGGGATATTTGACATCGTCATTTTCGATGAAGCCTCCCAATGTACAGTAGAAAGTGGCATTCCGGCGGTTTATCGTGCGAAACAGGTTATCATCGCTGGAGATGAAAAGCAGCTACCACCTTTTAATATGTTCCAATCTTCCATGGTATCCGATGATGAGGAGGAAGAACAATATGATACAGATGATTCACTTAGCTTATTAAACTTAGCTAAGAGAAGATTCCCGGAGAGACTGCTGCAATGGCATTATCGTTCAAAATATGAAGAGTTAATCAATTATTCAAATCATGCCTTTTATAATGGGCATGTTCAAATAGCACCTAATGTTGTTCCTTATAAAAATCCGCCAGCGATTATATGGAAAAAAGTGGAGGGAATTTGGATTAATCAATCCAATGAAGTAGAAGCCCTTGAGGTCGTGAAAATATTAAAAGATCTATTAATAAAGCAGCCTGGAAAATCCGTTGGCATCATAACCTTTAATGCGAAGCAACAAACGAAAATACAGGATGTGATCGATAAAAAATTAACGGAGGATCCGGAATTCAACTCAGTTTATAATCAGGTTATGGCAAAAGAGCTGGATGAGAGAGTTTTTATAAAAAATATCGAGAATGTTCAAGGTGATGAACGAGATATAATTCTTTTCTCCATCGGTTATGCCAAAAATGAGGAAGGTAAGGTCTATAACCGGTTTGGCATGTTAAATCAAAAGGGTGGAGAAAACCGGTTAAATGTTGCTGTTACAAGGGCAAAAGAGGGAATCATTGTGGTATCAAGTATTGAACCCGAAGAACTTAATGTTGCAAACACCGCCCAAATGGGACCCAAATTACTTAAAGCCTATTTAAAATATGTTAAAGCTGTATCAAATTCACTAGTTGACCAGATTAAGGCAGTTATTCAAGAGGTAAATGAAAATGTTTCTACACATGTTCAAGATTTAGAATTACATTTTGATTCTCCTTTTGAGGAACAGGTGTATAATCAATTAAAAAATTTAGGATATGACGTTGCGACCCAAGTAGGAATGTCAGGTTATCGAATTGACTTAGCTGTTTTTCATCCAAAGGACTCTTCCAGATACATCTTGGGAATAGAATGTGATGGAGCTATGTATCATAGTTCTGCAAATGCAAAGGAAAGAGATGTTTACCGCCAACGATTCCTTGAAAGTAGAGGATGGACCATTGAACGAATATGGAGTCGAAATTGGTGGAAGAACTCATCTGCTGAGG
This sequence comes from Neobacillus niacini, assembly GCF_046591715.1. Taxonomy (GTDB): domain Bacteria; phylum Bacillota; class Bacilli; order Bacillales; family Cytobacillaceae; genus Neobacillus; species Neobacillus niacini_L. The sequence goes on from NZ_JAWVNQ010000001.1 coordinate 1,464,254, forward strand.
TAGAAAGGATCGATCAGAAAATTAAAGCATTATTAAAGAGTCAAGATGTTCGAGATAAAGTGGTTCTTAAATAATATAAAAGCGAAGTTAATTGTGAGAAGTTATATTTTCTGTTCGCCAAAATTCAATTATAGAAAAAAGCACATTTATTCAACGGTAAAAGTAATAAGCTTTACCATGAAAAAATGTGCTTTCTTTCTGTCTTAAGCAGAAATCCAATCTTTTTTTCTGATCCGATAACGAAGACGTTTCATTGCTTTTGCTTCGATTTGGCGAATACGCTCACGTGTTACGCCGTATTTTTTGCCGACTTCCTCAAGTGTTTTATTTTCGCCATCCTTAATACCAAAACGTTCTATAATAATATCTTTTTCTCTTTCCTTTAAGCCATCCAAAGCTTTGTAAAGCTTATCATATTCATCGATTCTCTCAATCGATAAGTAAGGGTCCTGATAATCGGACATATCAATTCCCAAAAGGTTAACATGGTCATTTGAAATAAATTCAAGCAGCTCTGTATCGCCGTCTTCCCCCGAAACGACACCATTTAAGGAGGTTATTTGAAAGAAATTACTTTCGACTTGTTTTATCTGTTCATATTTTTCAAAGGTGATATTTAATGCTTCACAAACAAAATCTATATTGATTTTATCCTCATTATTCATGGACTGCCGTTCCATTTTTCTCATTTTATTTACGAGTTCGATCATATGGACAGGAATTCTCACTGTGGAACCGGTGTTGCAGATGGCTCGGAAAATCGCCTGACGAATCCACCAGACGGCATAGGTAGAAAATTGGTTTCCTAAAGAACCATCAAAGCGCTCAATTGCCTTAAGTAAACCGAATATTCCCTCCTGAACAAGGTCATCATAAGAAAGCTTATGCTTCATCCAATTTTGCAATTTGCTTGCTTCTTTATGAACGAGTCGTAAGTTTTGTACAACTATGTCAGCACGCATTTTGTCATCATGTTCAAATTGGTACGACTGAATCATCTCGCTGTTACTCTCGTAGGAGCTTTTCTTAGCTGGTATTTTCGCATGAATTTCTACATCTTTATTTGATTCTAAGAAATCATCGAGGTCAAAATCAAATTCATCAGACTTCGATGTGGTCTGTTTCACCTTAGGTTGCTTCTTTTCAATTTGTTTATAACCTTTTGACTTCAAATAGTTCATGATTAACTCTTGTTTAACCTTTGTATTTACGATACCTTCAATAAATTGGACTGCATCTTCAATATATATTAGTTCCTTATTAGGAAAGTGGGTTTCTAGGAATTGTAGCTGCTGGGAAACATTCAACATTGATGGTTGCAAAGTTTCTCCTTCTTTCTTACTATATTTATATTCTTATTTTAGTACATATTTACTAAAATTAAAATACTATTTCAGGAAGTGGTAGAAAGTGGATGTTGTTTTTAAAAGAATTTTGAATCATAAAATCCAACAAATACAAGGGAAATCTAGTAAAACACCCTTGCTTGTCTTTAAAGGATTTCCACATTATATACTAGAGAAAGTGGATTTGGAGAAGTTAGTAACATTACCAGTGACTATTGACCTACATCGTCTTCATACTGAAAAACCGAAGCTCCTGCAAGAAGTCATTATGAAAACAGCAAGTAATCCAGGAAATGCTTTATGGTGTACGTTTGAAGAATTTCTTTCCATTGGAGCTCCCATTCTTTCCATGTATTTTGAGGTAAAAGTTTTTAAAAACAATGTTTATCATCAATTTTACCCATGTACATATTCGGTGCAGAAGATTGAAGAGTTGTATTCAGAGATCTTTGAAAACGATGAATTTTTGAATGATGATGATTTTGACCATCCATCCTTTTCCATTTTTACAGAATATTATGGAGGATTAAAGAAAGTAAACGATACTTTCTATATTACCTATGCCAGCGAGAGTGAAGAAGAAGCCTTTTTTATAGAAAATCCAGATGCCGTTTCCATAACCGAGCAAAGTATCTATTCTGAAGTTAATTTGGAGCTTTCTGAAGTTGAGGACGATTTCCTATCATTAATTGAGGAGCTGCTACAGGATGGCAGGGATCATGATACATATTATATATCGTTTTCTGGTGATCTAGACGTTCTTCCTAATCGTTATAAAGAAAGAATCTCGGTCCTTCAGTTTCTACTTGAAGAGAAGGTAACACTGCATCTTGTAACCAAATCATTAGACCAAAGAGCACAGTTTGATGACAAGAAATACGTAGATATACTGAATCGATTTTGGCATTTTCCGTCCTTTCGGAACCTCAAAATGTATAAGAACATTAACGACCCAATAAACAATAAAGAAATTATCGAAATTCCCCAAAGTCAAATTATTGATGATATCGTCAAGCAGGCTGAACATGCAAAGACGGGGAATTCCTATAAGGACATCTTTGTTACTTCACCGACGGGCGCAGGGAAGTCTATTATGTTCCAGATACCTGCTATTTATTTAGCGGAGAACTATGGCCACATGACCATTGTTATTTCCCCGTTAATTGGTTTAATGAAGGATCAGGTGGAAGGGATGCAACGAAAGGATATTGACATCTCAGCTACCATTAATTCTGAAATTACTCCTGTACAGAAATTGGATATCATTGAAAAAATTAAACTCGGGAAAATAAAAATACTTTATATTTCCCCTGAAACATTACTTAGCCGTTCTGATATTAAATTGTTAATAGGTGATCAGCAAATTGGATTGTTTGTTGTCGATGAAGCGCATATCGTTACGACATGGGGAAAGGCGTTTCGATCTGACTATTGGTATTTAGGCAGCTATTTAAATAAACTCCGGAAAGAAATGAACAAAGAGGGGAAGGGCTTTCCGATTGCGACGTTTACAGCAACGGCCATTTACGGCGGAGTCGAAGATATGTACTCTGAAACACGTGACAGCTTAAATTTAATTAATCCGATCAGTTATTTCGGGTATGTAAAACGAGATAATTTACAGGTGTTAATTAAACAATCCAAAAAAGAGCAAGGACGGTTTAATGAATACCTTCATGATAAGTTTAGGATTATGCTTCACAGAATTGAGAATCAATTTTTACCAAGAGGAGAAAAAACGCTTATTTATTTTCCGACCGTTGCACTTATCCATAAATTTCGTGACCATGTTCGGACCAACAAGAGTGACTTATTAAATCAGATTGTTATGTATTATGGACCAATGGCCAAGGAAGATAAGAATGAAAGCTTTGCAAAATACCTAAAAGGCGAAGCACGGGTGATGCTGGCGACGAAGGCCTTTGGGATGGGAATCGATATTCCCGATATTGCAAATATTTATCATTTTGCACCTACAGGAAATGTATGTGATTATGTGCAGGAAATCGGACGTGCAGCCCGTGATTTAGAGGAAGGCAGAGCGTTCTTTGATTATTTGTCCAAGGATTTTGTTCACGTCAATCGCTTACACGGTGTATCTACGATCAGGAAGCACCAACTTATTCAGGTGATGGAGAAAATTCTTCTTATACTTGACCAAAATAAAGGTAAAAGTCATGCTCGTAACCTATTGGTAAGTGCAGAGGATTTTCGGTATATTTTCGAGAAGAAGTCAGCGAATAATGATCAAGATGAAGATATCGATAACAAGCTTAAGACAGCGCTGCTTATTATCGAAAAGGACTTTATCGCTAAACTAAATTATTCACCTATTGTGGCGAGACCGAGAAGCATTTTTGCAAAAGAGTACTTCATGTTTGAAAAAAAGAATGAAGTGGAAATACTCCGGAAGTATGGTTCCTATTTTACTATTGCCCGCGAACGAAATACTGGTACAAACAATATTTTTGGAAATATTTATATAGGTGATTTGAAAAAACTCTGGGAGGACAAATATGAACACTTGTCATTCCCAAATTTTAAACGATTATTTCATCAAAAGGATGAAAAGCTAAAATTACCGATTCTAAAGGATATTATGCCGGTTCTGCAACTTGAATTAGACCTAAAGGAAGAGAATAGTTCAAAATTTTTGAATGCCTTGAAAAGAAATGTAAGTAAAATTTCTGAAGTATTCGGTGTGTTTGTTAGAGAAGGGAAGTATTTTACCGTACATGACTTTGCAAGAGAACTCCAAAAGGTAACCGGAAAAAATAAATACTTTTGCGAAAATCTGGCCAGTATTATAATGCAAAGTGCGGATAATTATGACCAAATGCAGAAAAAGAGTTCCAATTTTTACACCAGGTTCCTAAAATACTACGAGGAGCGTAATGCATACGTCCTTACTAGTGGCTATGCAGCTTTTATGGATTGGATCGTAAGTGAAACCTCTAAACTATTGGCTGATATAAATACGGTCAAGATTTCAGAGGACCAATATCAAACATTTCTTCCAAAAGCCAATGACACACGTATTGAAAAACTGTTTGTTCTTTTAGGAATGATTGAGGCATTGGGATTACTGTTATATCAAGTAAATGGCGGAGACAAGCCTGAAATTTACATCAGAATCAACTCCCGATTACAATTAGACAGGACTGTAAAAGAACCGAACAGATACAATAATGTAATTCTTCAAAATGTTTACAAGCGGCATAAAATATCCGTAGAGATGCTCATGTTCCTGTTTGAAAATGAAGTTGATACGGAACAATTTTGGAATTATATAGAGGACTACTTTTTAGGACATATTCCTCAAGAGGTACTAGCAAGGTTAGCTGCAAAGTCATCCTAATATACTGCGCCCCTTTGATCATTAACAATCAGAGGGGCGTTGATTTGTTTTAAGCCTGATTTTTCTTTTATTGTGTATATATTTAGATTGCTCACCATTCGATTCCTCTGGCTGGGCCAGATAATCATTTAACGGTTTACAAGGGATCACTAGAACAATTAAGAAGGATCAAAAGATGGTATAAGGATAAAAAATTTATAAACTAAAAGGGATTTTAATAGGTGCGTGTCGAAATTATTAGGTAAAAAGTTGGATATGGTTTGAACCATAATATATATATTTCTTAGTGATTGGAGTGGCATTGTGTGTATACAGGGAATATGAAAGGTTATATCAATCTCTTACTAAAAAGGAGAAAGAAGTTTGACAACTTACATTATCTATGAATGAAATTGAAGAAATACTTACGTTTAAATTGCCTGCCTCTGCTTATAAATATTCTGCGTGGTGGGCGAATGAAACAGAAGGAACTCACACACATGCACGTTCATGGTTGATGGCTGGTTGGAAAACAACTGAGGTAAAACCCGGAAATAAAGTGACATTAATAAAATAAATAGCTAGTTCAAAGGGGAGAGTAGCAGTGGGTTTATTTGAACAACGTATCGAAGTAATGAAAGAAAGTGGTCTTGAAATTCGGGAATTAGCCAATAATCGCTTCAGTGGGTGGTTTAACGGTCGAGCAATTGTTCAACAATTAAAAACTAGTGGGACGGGTTATGTTCCTGGAACACTTGTACAAAGGGTAACTAGTGAATTTAATTCATATACCGATGAACGAAATATGGTGAAATTTGAAGACTTTACAACAGAGAAATTTAGAAGTTTATTAGAAGCTGCAAAATCAGCCATTAACCGTTTTTAAAAAGTTTAAACTTTCATGTGTAAAACGAATAGCAAAGGAAGATAAACTTCTTTAAATAATTTGTATAAGAACAAATATTCGGGGGAGTTTTTCAAGGTGAGCAAAGTGTTTAGCAATTTGTCAAAGTATAACGACAAATTAGGGGCTGTGGTTTTTTGAATAAGGTAACTCTAATTCTTATATCAATTGTTTTCTTATTGGCATCCTGCCAATCAATAAATTCCAATATGATTACGCTGAATGAAGTTGTATCTTCTTTTGAAAAACAGCAATTAGTCATTAAAGAAAATAAAGAATTAAGCAAGGATACCATTTTTGCAATGAAACTTAATGGTGTCAAACCTTCATCTTATGAATTAGATGGAAAGTTGTTATCGGTGTATATCTATGATTCAGCGAAAGAACGAAAAAAGGGATTAGAAGACTTTCGTGACAAAACAGCGACAATGGATATTGTTTCTTATAATGTTTATGAAGTTACCAATGTATTAATCTTCTATGTGTATGAACACGACATGAGTATGGAAGTTCTATTTGATGATGAAGTTAAAGAAGCACTAAGTAAGTTGAGATTAGAGAACTTATAGAAGGAAATTAATGAAAGTAGGTAAAGATGACATGGATTATGTTTGGTATGCCAGTTACGGTTCAAATATCAATATTGAAAGATTTATGTGTTACAAAAAGGGGGAAAACCTGCTGGATCTAGTAAAGTTGAAATTGGATGCAGAAATACATCTCTACCCTTAAAAGAATCAGTATTTGAAATTCAGCACCCGCTTTATTTTGCAAAAGAAGCTGCAAGGTGGGGATTTCAAGGAGTTGCTTTTATCGGTTTAAGTTCCGAAAAAGAGAATGTCACGTTAAGTAAGAAATATTTAGTCACCCGTGAACAATTTTTAGATATCCTTAAACAAGAAAATAATGGTTTAGAATTTGATATTCATTTAGAAGACGTTATTGAAAAGGGTTCACAGGTTTTCCGCAACAACGCATGGTATGGAAATATTCTTTATCTGGGTGAACATGAACAGTATCCGATTTTTACATTCACTGCTCCATGGGATGTAAAGGAGGTTCAATTGAAAAAACCATCTTATGAATATCTTTCTACCATTGTAAAAGGTTTAAAAAGGGACTTTTCCGATGAGGAGATCTACGAATATCTAAAAGAAAAAGATGGAATTAATGGGGAATATTCAACAGAAGAATTAATTGATGTTATTAAATCGTCGTGCCAGGCACGACACGAATAATCTTGTTTTACTATTGTTCCACAGCGATGTGCCAGGTCCGACATTAGGTCCTGGCACTTTCTATTGGCTCATTTTGTCAAATCTAGTAGAATAGTAGGAGAGGTGCGAAAGGTGGAAACCTGATGAAGGATAAAATGAAGGCGTGGTTAGTAAATTATTTTAAAACGATGCAATTGCCTACGAAACGGAAAAAAATACATATACAACAAGTAGAGCATTATCTCATAAAAGATAAGTTAAAAGATCCGATTCGCTATCAAGCTGAAAATGGATATCGTTATTTTGTTCAAATTATGAATGAACTTACTGATGAGGGAATTGTTTCCCCTGTTAAGAAAAGTCCTTTAAATGGCAGGAGACCAAGTCTTCATTCTGAATGGTGGCTGGAAAAGGCTTCTTTTGAAAATCAGTGGAGTGATATGCAAGTATTAGCAGTTTCTGATGAGCTGAATTTATCAAAATATCGGCAGCATCCAGAGTGGCAATCAGATTTTGAATGGCAGCTTATTCAATCCATTTATACACTTTTAAAACAAAAGGAACAGTATAGCTGGGTGACAAGGGAGGAACGTTCCTTCCAGCTTTTTGGTGAGGAAAAATTCCTTGCAAATGTTGGTGCCACTTTACTACAAAGATTACAACTGTCGCTGGACGATTTGAAGGCGAGAGTGTACGGAGAACCTTTTGCATTTTGGCCAGCGCCAGATGCTGATATTAGAAATGCCAAAACTGTTTTAATTGTTGAGAATCAATCATTTTATCATACATGTAGATTATTAATGAATAGTGGCAAGGATATTAGTGGGATACATCCAGATTTATTGATTTATGGAGAAGGAAAAAAGATTGAAAAGAGCTTCAATTTCTTAAGTGACATCACCAATGAAAATGACTTGACCATATATTATGTCGGAGATATCGATCCGGAGGGCTGGGGGATATATGTTCGGCTGAAAGATTCCTATCCTGACGCAAATATTCAGCTGGCAATGCCGATATATGAGGCCTTACTGAGTAAGGATTTGACCAATAAAACTGATACAAATCAAAACGAGAATCCAACCTATCTTAATCGGGTCCTGCTAGAGTTTGAGCAGCTGGGGCGTCCGGATTTAGCAGCTAAAATCCAACAACTATGGGAGCAAAAATTGCGAGTACCACAAGAGGTGCTGTCTCTTGATACGATTTAAGCATAAAGGAGTAAGTAAATGAAGGCACGATGGCAAGGCTTTGGGGAACGGATGAAGCGGTTGAATCCGATTTGGAATTTAGCATCTGGGATGCAGCTGGGTGGGTTAAAAGACTATGCTCACATGTTGGCACTTAGTGTTCTGCTAGAGATGTTTTACCGTGAAATTGAAAACAATCCCGAACGAAAAAAACAGGATTTACTAGGAATCGCTAAATCTTGTATAAGCGATTTGGAAATATCCATTGAGTCAGACAGTCAGGAAGAGTTAATTCAGCGTTTTGTCGATGGGATGCTTTGGAGTGGTCAAGCAGAACTGCATCAGCCGTTTTCGGCGAAGTGGTTTGATGAAAAAGAGCAGGGAATGAAAGACCACCGTTTTCGGTACTTAATTGAAGACCGGGAAACGTCTCAATGGGAAAAGGGTGGGAAAACGGTTTATCGGTGCTCCGATGAGGCAAAAGAATTAATTTTTATGAGTCGAGAGATTCTTCAGGAGCTGGAAATCACGATTGACCAGCTCTATATTGAACACCTAGTGAAGAACGGCCATTTTCAACAAGCTCTGTCTGGGTTAGATGATTTAATGGCCCGGGTGAAACGGATGATAGCAAGGGAGTTGGATTATCGGGAGAGTATGAAGCGGAATCCGAAAATTATTTTCCAACAGGAGCATGAACTACGAAGTGGACGCGAGCAAGAGGTCAAGCAGCAATTTCAAGAAGAAAAGACTCGGTTTCAACAAATGCGGCAGCTGCTGCAGCGAATATCCACCTCCAATCAGCACTATGAAATTGCAGAGAAACTAGAGCAAACAAGGCGAATTCATGATCAGCTGGCAAGTAATGTTGTTGAAAATATGCGCCTAGAGATTGAGCTACGCTATGAGTTTCCTAATCTCTTTTGGAAACAACAGCATGTCACATTTCAAAAAAGTTATTTTCAGGATTGGCTGGTGTTAGAAGGGCTTCCGGAACCAGACGATATGGAGATTCTTATGGAGCCTTTATTTTCACCACAAGCGCATTTTATTTATCCACTTGATTGGAGCTGGATGGAGCAGGATACAGATATACATATGGAAGAAAAAAGCGAGCCAATGGACGAAGAAAAAGAAGAAATCATTTATCAAAAGCGGGAAGTCGATTGGGAAAAGGTGGTCCGATTATGGGAGCCGCTATTTGTAGAATTGCTGGAAAAAGGAGAATTTCATCTTTCCAGATTGCGAGATATCCCGGAATCGTTACAAGAAAAATGGCTCGAGCAAAAAGAGGCCATCGATCTCTGGCTATTATTTCATAGTGAGCCATTATCAATCCCTTTTATTGATTTGGAGAAAGAACAATCGGATGAACGGTTACTACTTCTTTCCCATTTAGTTCGTCAACAGGAACGATTTATTATGCTTGAAGGGAAATCCATCACTTCCTTTATTGATGCCAATGAACCAATGATTCATTGGAAAGGGATGAGTATTTCACCATTTGTCTTACGGATTAAGGAATAGGATTACTTACACGAATATTTTTAGGAAGTGATGTTTTGAGTATTTCAACCCAACAGTTACAAGATGCAGCGAAAATCTTTTTTCAATTATTAAACCGTAAAATGGTGTTAACCAATGATCCGATTATGAATCCTTATTTTGAGGAGGATGGAGTCCGGGATGCGGTAAAAGTCCTGGCAGAAGAATCAAGAACACGAGTTATTCAAACTGCAGACCGCATCCATTTAGTTGCACGTCCAGAAGGCTCTATTTTTGCCACCTCGTTTACACAATTTAAAAAGAGGTATGGGGATGTAGAGAACAAGAAACATTTTTATCTTATGAATCTTATTGTGTTCGTCTTTTTAGCTGAGGTTGATATTCCTTCTACTTCTAATCTTCGCTGGGAACATGCAGGTGTTTCTTATTACTTACTAGAAAAAAACGTAACACAGCTCTTAGCTGAATGGCAAAAGGAAAATAAGGAGTCCGAGGGGAAATTTAGCGAGGATTATGGACTAGCGGTAGACGATATGGCAGATATTTGGGGTTCAATGGCGGTGGACCTGGATACTGAGACGGTAGACGAACGGATATCGAACACAAGGAAAACACATATTGGGCTTATACATACGGCAATGAGGTTATTACGAGATGAAGGGCTTGTCTTTATTATCGAAGACGAAAAGCGAGTTATTCCTAAGATTGAGTTATATGAACGTTTAGAAGAAGGGTACCATCAGCAGGCACGCTTTGAAGAAATGCGTGACCTTGTTTTAACGACTCTATCATCAAGAGGTGACACCCATGCCTAGAATCGAAAAAGTGCGGATTACCGGTGTCCGCTATGACAAGATGAAAAAACACTATGAAAATACAATCTTTGATTTTCTCAATGAAACGGAACCCCAGCATGCCCTGCTAACCCTAGTTAACGGCGGTGGTAAAGGGATGCTGCTGCAGATGATCTTTCAGGCGTTGACGCCACTAACGACATGGGGAAAGAATGGCGAGAATCATATTGATGCACTATTTTATAATGAAAAGCAGCAATTTGATCCTTATACCTTTCATGTTGCACTAGAGTGGCGCTTGGATTCGGAGCCTGCGGAGTGGTTAGTGACGGGGATTTGTGTGACCGCACGAAAAAGCGGTCAGGATAAAGATGAAATCGAAACCGAACCGCAATACTTTTTATATACAAGTAAATACCGCAAACCGGAAGATTGGATGCTTGAAAATCTCCCACTTTATGACGAAGAAAAAAAGCTGACTACTTCCTATGAAGACTGGGAGATGTGGCTGAAAAAGCATAAGCAGCAATTCCATTTTTATTCTAAGTCGAAACAAACGGCATATTACCAATATCTATCTTCGTATGGCATAGAAAAGATGGAATGGAAGCACATGAAAGAGATTAACCGTGATGAGGGCGGCATAGAGCATTATTTTAAAAAGGGCTTAGACAACTTTGGTTTATTTCATCATCTGATTATTCCGGAAATTAGTGCCTATCTTGAAGAGGATCAGGAAGAGAATCTAGTTAAGATTTTTCGAGATAATTCTATCATTGCCCAGAAGCTGCCGAAGCTTTTGAAGCGAGAGGAAGCCTATCAGCTGATTCAGGGCAAGCTTGTTCCGATTAAAACGGTATTAGAAGAGGGCCAAAGCTTAGAGGTTGAGGAGCAGGAGCATCACGACCGGGCAAATTATCTTTTTTTCGGCATGGAGGAACAGAAGCAAACGTATCAGTATGATTTAGAAAAATGGCAGCAGGACAAGCAGAGCATGGAAAAGAAGCAGGCAGATTTTTTATGGCAGAAAGATAATTTAGAGTTTGCGAGGGAATGTCGTTCCTATAGGGAGATATCAACTAAGATTGAAACGAGTCAGGCTCGTGTAGAGCAATTGGTTACTGAAAGTAAGCTCCTAGAAACCGAAAAAAACAATATAGAAGTTGACATTGCGCTAAAAGATTACATAGAGTCGACAACCGAATTAGAAACTATTGAAAACCGTATTCGAATTTTAGAAAATGCCCAAAATCTGAAAGAAGAAAAAGACCAAATATCTGATATTGAACAACAGCTTGCTGAAAGCTGGAAGTCTATTGAATCTGAGATACAGAGCGATATTGAGAAATTTAATACGTTAGAAAGCAAAATGAATAAAGAAATAAATGTTGTTGTATCTAAAATGAAATTGGATCAGAATGATTTAAATAAAGTCAATGGCAATTTAATTAGGTATACAGACCATATTCAAGCACACAACAAAAAGGCAATGAATATGGAGCAGAAATACAGCAGGGATGTGAACCGTGAGCCGGAACTCGTCTATAAAAGAATGACGAAAGAATTGCAAGAGCTTGATACTTCGTTAGAGGAACTACAAAGAGATGTGGATGGGCAGCAGGCAAGAAAGCTAGAAGTTGGGGAGCAACAAGGTGAATGTCGTGCGCTGATTAATGGAAAGAAAGAAGAATTGGAACAAGTCGAAAAGAAAAAAGCTGCTAGACAAGAGGCGGAGAAGTCCTTCCATAAGCAATGGTGCAATTATTATCTGGTCGACCAAGAGTTTCGGTGTTTTTCTGCAGATGATTGGATAGATATAGCGGATAGGTTGAGCACGGAGCGGGATCACTTAAAGAATACCTATGACAATACATTAAAAGATTATTGGTACCATCAGTTAGATACCGCACTTATCAATGATGACTACTGGGTGGCCAACAACGATGTTCGCAAAATGGTTGAAAGGTTAGCTGATGAGGGTATTGCGGCTACTTATGGTACGCAGTTGATTCAAGAATTTACTGCAGAAGAACAAGCGCTTGTGATGGAGCGTTATCCATTATTGGCATATGGCATTGTAGTTCACCAGCATGATTGGGATAAAAAAGTCGACCAAGTGGCAATCCAACAGATACTAGTGCATTCCCCCGTACCGATTTTTATCCGTGAACGGATGAATCAGGAATACAAACTGCCATTTGAAATCGTCCGGGACCAGGGAATTTCTATGGCATTTCATCAAGAACAATGGATCCTGTGGAAGGAAAAGTTAGCAGATTTGACGGATAGTTTTACTCTCGATCTAGATAAAATTCAGGCAAAACGTGAAGAAGTAGAACGTATGATAGAGTCAGTAAAAACTCTATCTGTCATTACGTTTCAAGAGATTCTTAATGAAGAAGAAACGGTTATCGGACAATTGGCTGAACTGAAGGAGAAAGGAGAGCATTTACAAGCTGAAATGCTTTCCTTAGAATCCCACTTAGTAGAGTTAGGGAATAGGATTAAACAAACGTACCAGGAACGCCAGTCCACTCAACAGAAACAACAAGAGCTTGAAAATTGGGTGAGTGAGCATAAGCAGTTTCAGCAGTATCAAGAATTAAAGGCTGTAGCACAAATTAAAAAACAAGAGCTTGATAAACTTTTATACTCATTGGGTAAGCAAAGAGACGACCAGGTGAAAAATCTGAAAAGCTGGGAAAAATCTTTTAATGTCTGGAAAATTAACATGCAGAGAGAGACGAGGGATCTTCAAGAAATTCTCCATTCGATTCTGTTCCCGACGACACAATCTATATTTGCAGATGATAAGGAAACACCGAATTTACGGAATTCCATTTTTGATGAAGCGGGTCCTATGGTTAAGAAGTGGCACTTTCTACAGCAAAAAATCAATAGTGCGGATAGTGAATTAGCATCAGAAAGAACGAAGAGAGAGTATCAATTAAGGGACCAACAGCAGATTAAGGCACAATTAAATCAACTCGATTTGAACTGGACTGCTCGGAAGGTTCCGATACTGCCCAAAAAAATATTGATGGAACAGCTAAAAAATAAAAAGGAAGAAATGAATAAAACCATCCAAGACCTTGGTACTGAAAAAGGAAATGTTACAGGTCTAAATGGTCAACTGTTTCAAATAAAGAAAAATATCGCAAAGCTGGAGCAGCAAATTCTTAAGAAGCATTATCGGAGTGCAGAGTCTTGGGACGATGTGAATCTTGATGAAATGGAACGTAAGGTTGAAGAAGCGCTAGAAAAGATAAAAGAAGATTTAGATGAAATACAAAAAATCATTACTGAACTAGTTCGTAATCAGCAACAGCTGCAAAAGCAGCAAGATATCCTAAAAACACATCTTCTTACTATTAAACATGTTGGTGAGATTCCAGTTACTTATAAAGAGAAAATTAAAGCAGATCCAGAGAAACTGATTCAACAATGGATTAGTCAAAACAAGGAATTATCGGATAAGATAACTACCTATCATAAGGGCTTCAAGGAGCAATTAAAGCAGCTTGGTTCGGTTCTTCAGGATGATAAAATTGATGGCCCATTAAAACAAAGTATGAATCAATTGATTCCACAGCTCGAGAGTGATTCAATCCGGTCAGGATTAAGTGTGGTTTCAAGTGTAATCGAGCATATCCAACATGAACTGCTAAAGTTAAAGGATGACAAACAAAAAGCCGAAAATGCACAGGAGATTTGGGTTGACCGTTCTGTAATCCGTGTCATCAGAATTTTTCAATCGTTAAAGCAAATGGTCAATCGCATGAAAATAAAGAATAAAGAAGGTCACTCCTTCCCGCTTGTTGAGATTGAACGATTAAAAGAAATTGAAACAGGTGATGACGAAGAATACCGTCGGCTTTTGCGCGAACATTTTACCCAAACGATTGAAAAGCTACTTGAAAGTGAAGAGTCCATTGAGAACTTAACAGATAGTCAATTGAAAAAGTATATAGATGATAGTCAGCTAGTACTGGTTTCTTTGCGAAATCGGTACCCGAAATTGGCTATTTATAAGCCGCAAACGACCAATGCCTTTTTATATGAAAAACCAAGAAAACACCACTATACCGACTGGGAAACTTTAAACAAGGGTTCCAAGATGGAAGCAAAGGGCAGCGGCGGTCAGTTGTTAGCAGCAAGAACGATGATTATGATGATGATTATGACCTTCAAACGGCAGGAACACAGCAATAACTGGTCCGTTTTAATCACGGATAATCCATTTGGCCAAGCGGTATCAGCTCATATATTGGATCCGATTTTCTCCATTGCTGATATTCTGTGCTTCCAGTGGATCGTCCTTGCACCGCCAGAATTAATCAAATTAGATGTCAGTCGACGTTTCCCTGTTTATTGGAAACTTGAACTTAGCCAGCAAAAACAGGGTGAAATGATCAAAGAAGTGCTTCAGCATGGGGGCAGGACATTTGATGAAGTGGAGTTTAGTTTGTTTTAAATGAATTTACTTAAAATTTCTAAGCTAATTATTAGTACTGTTTTCTAAAGCAGAAAGCACCATCCACTATTGGTTGGGGCTTTAAACATGGAAAAATTATGAAGAAATAAATGCCAGGCACCACCTAATTAAAAGGAAGGTGCCAGGCACTTTTTGTGAGATGAATAGAAAAATTCAGCATTTTGTCATTATTTCTATAAATTTGTGGGATGAATTAATGATAAATTTAAAATGCAATAAAAAGTATACAAAAAATTGCAATTTGTAAGAAAGGATGATAAAAAATGTGCTAGGTTTCAATTTTTAGCTCTAAAGAATATACTTAATCGGTAGTTATTAGGATTTTATTTTTTACCTTCCTCTATCCACTATTTCTATCTTCACCTATCGAAAGATCTTCTTGAATCAGACTATTTATCATTTAATTTCTCCTCTTGTATTCTTTATTGTTTTTTGAATCCAATTTTTTAATAATGAATCTAAATATCGATGGAAAGATTATGGCGTTGATCTATTTGTTTCAATTACTGGAATCTGCCATTTTTATTGAAGCCTGGAGGTTCGCTATGGAGGAAACACTGAAAAGTATTTTATCAGAATTGAAAGTTTTAAATGAGAGGCACCAAGAAATAATGGAAGGCCAAAATGGACTAATAGGACGGATTGAAAGTATAGAAAAGGTACAAAAAAAGTTAGTTACGAATACAAAAAATATCAATCATAATCATGAAGAATTAATTAGAGCGCAGCACCAGAACAGGATTCGAATAGATCATATAGAAGAAGTTAAAAATGTAATTTCTTTGGGGCATAATGAAATTAGAGAGTTAATTAAACAAACAACTATGTACATGGCTGGAAAGCTGTCACTATCAGATAGACTTAATATGGAGATTGATTTATTAAACGACCAAGAGCAGAAAGGGCTTCTAAATAAAATCAACGAAAAAATTTTTCTAAGAAATAATAAAAACGCATGGAATGAACACTGGGATGATAATGATTTTTAATAATATGTATGGCTGTCAATTTACAATCAAAAAATGGGGGTACTTGGATGGAAGAAAAACTAGATATTATACTCCTTGAACTAGGAAAATTAGATTCAGGTCAGAAAGAATTAATTACCCGTACAGTTAGAATGGAGAAGGGACAGAACGAATTATTAGACCGTACAGAAAATTTGGAAATAGGGCAGAAAGAATTAATAGGGTGTACGGATAATTTGGGGAAGGGGCAGAAGGAATTAATTACAGGACTCAAACAATTAACTATTCGGACGGAAAAACTAGAAAAGGGTCAAAATGAATTAATTACGGGTCAGAAACAGTTAACGACGCGGACGGAGAATTTAGAAAAGGGACAGACAGAATTAATTATTGGCCAAAAACAGTTAACAACTAGGATGGAGAATGTAGAAACAGGGTTGGATCACTTGTCAGCCGGACAAAATGAAATAAAAGATTTAATTAAGCATACCACCACTCTAATGACAGAAAATTTTACCTATATAAGAAAAGACATGAAAGCTTTAGCCTTTGATGTTAACTCTGATGTTGAACTTTTATTCAAAGAGGTTGCAGACGTAAAAAGAAGAGTAAATAAACTTGAGAATAAGTAAGGAGAAAAAAGTTCCGCTAGTGGACGTCCTCATTCTTTAACGAGTTAAACGGAGTGTTGATAAGGTAAATTAAAGTTTTATATCACTATTTATTAAAGCAATGCCCTGACCTACAGACCTCTATATCTTCCTAGGGGTCTTTTTGGTGTGTTTTATAGGTATTTTGATCATGGAAAAAGCTTCATAAAAAGTGTCGTGGAAAACCTAGAAATGCATGTTATGAACGGAAATTCTATTCTTTTCCTCCTATTTAGAAATATATAACATAAGGGAAAAACCTATCTATAAAAATAGGAATATAGCAAAGGGAAATTCACTATTTATGAAATATTGAAACTTTTCTGTAACATAGCCGTAATAAAACTATAGGCTTATAGAAAGAAGGGAGACGGAATGGATACTATAAAAAAGATATATAAAACCGTTGGACTTATTTTTTTATTGGCACTTGTCGGTATTGTCGGTTTCACCACTTGGTACACCGTCGATGAGAGTGAGCAAGCCGTTATTATTACCTTTGGTAAGGTTGAAGAAGGGGTAAATGAACCCGGGCTGCATTTTAAGCTTCCTTGGCCAATTCAATCGGTTGAAACGTTATCAAAGGAAACCTTTAGTCTACAATTCGGATATGAAGAGAAGGATGGGGAAATCAAAGAGTTTCCAAATGAAACGAAAATGATTACAGGTGATGAAAATATCGTTTTAGCCGACCTAGTCGTCCAATGGAAAATAACCGAGCCAGCCAAATATTTATTTAATGCTGAGAAGCCAGAAGAAATCTTGTATAATGCTACCTCTGCATCTTTAAGAAGTATTATCGGCAGTTCGAAAATTGATGACGCCCTAACCTCTGGAAAGGCTGAAATTGAAGCGGATGTCAGGGATTTGTTATCTACATTGGTAGAAAAATACGATATCGGGATTTCAATCCTTGCGGTTAAGCTTCAGGATGTGGAGCTTCCCAATGATGAGGTAAGAAAGGCATTTACAAATGTTACAGATGCCCGTGAAACAATGAATACAAAGATTAATGAAGCAGGGAAATATCGAAACAAACGGACTAATGAAGCCAAAGGGGAAGTGGCTGCCATTGATTCAGCTGCCCTAGGTGATAAAGCAGCAAGGATCGAAACAGCAAGAGGCGATGTTTCCGTTTTCAATAAATTGTACGAGGAATATCGTACCAATCCTGATATTACTCGTGAGCGTTTAATTTTGGAAACGCTTGAACAGGTTCTCCCGAATGCTGAAATTTATATTATGAACGATAATGGAGATACATTGAAATATTTCCCAATCAGACCTTTGGAAAAAGAGCAGCCAAAGACAAATGAGGAAGGAAGTGAAAAAAATGAGTAATGACAATGTAGTCAACATAGAGGGTCGTGGTCCAAAAGGCTTCAACTGGCAGAGCTTCAAAAAAATAGGCATCTTTTTAGTCATTGTCATCATCCTTTTAGGGGTATTGCTATTTAACCTCATCGTTGTAAAAGAAGGCGAATATAAAGTGATTCGGCAGTTTGGTGAAGTGGTACGAATTGTGAAAACTCCAGGGTTAACCTATAAAGTTCCGTTCATACAAAGTGTTACGACTCTGCCAAAATATCAAATGACGTATGATGTGACCGAAGCTGAGATTAACACCAAGGATAAGAAACGGATGCTCATCGATAACTATGCCATTTGGAGAATTGAAGATCCGAAAAAGATGATCACCAATGCTAGGACCGTTGAAAAAGCGGAATCCCGAATGGAGGAATTTATTTACTCCGTCGTTCGTTCAGAGCTCGGGCAGTTAGACTACGATGAAATTATTAATGATGAAAAATCTTCACGCGGTTCTTTAAATGATCGGATCACGGAAAAGGTGAATGACCTTCTCGGAAATGATCATTATGGGATTGTGGTTACTGACGTAAGGATGAAGCGCACGGATTTACCTTCGGAGAATGAACAGTCTGTATTCACCAGAATGATTTCTGAACGGGAATCGAAAGCACAGGAATATCTGTCTATGGGTGATGCAGAAAAGAATAGAATAGAAGCAGATACGGATCGCGAAGTGAAGGAATTGCTATCAAAAGCGAAAGCTGAAGCTGAAACGATTCGTGCTGAAGGGGAAGCGGAGGCAGCTAGAATCTATAATCAGGCGTTCTCAAAAGATCCAACCTTTTATTCCATGTTCCGAACTTTAGAATCGTACAAAAAGACGATTAATGACGAGACCGTTATCGTCCTTCCATCCGACTCCCCATATACACGTTTGTTGATGGGATATACAAATTAATCATAGATACCAACAAGTTAAATGAATGGTAATGCCCTGCTAATAGCTTCGGTGTAGCAGGGCTTGTCCTATCTCGTAAGAAAAAGGTTTTTTAGGTGAAACATAAAAAGAAGGGAGCGAAAGGAAGTGAAAGGTATAAGGATCGTTGCGTGTATTTCATTCATACTTGGCTTTATGCTTATGCTGCTCCCAGTGGACAGCTCTGCAAAAGGTGAAGTTGTCTATGTTGTACCGATTGAAGAAACAGTTGAAAAGGGATTGTACGCCTTTTTGAAAAGAGCCGTTGAAAGTGCTGAGAATGAAAATGCGGACGTGATTATTTTTGAGATCAATACCCCTGGTGGAGCCGTTGATGCTGCTGTAGATATTGGCAGGCTGCTTACTTCCACGAAAACCAAGACAGTGGCTTTTATTAATAACCGAGCGTTATCCGCGGGTGCCTATATTTCATTAAATATGGATGAAATCTACATGGTGAAAGGAGCAACGATGGGAGCGGCTGCAATCATTGACCAGAATGGTAATACAGCTGGAAAGAAAGCGGAATCCTATTGGTTTGCCGAAATGAAAAACGCGGCCATGCATGCTGACCGGGATCCCATTTATGCCCTGGCGATGGCGGATGAAAATGTTGATTTACCAGAGTACGGAGCCGAAAAAGGGAAATTATTAACATTAACCTCTGAGCAGGCTGTAGAGGTCAAATATGCTGAAGGAATTGTTAACAATCTTGATGAACTGCTTGAATTACTCGGATACTCCGAAGGTGATGTACGAACTCTTGAAGTAAGCATGGCTGAAAAAATTGCCCGCTTTATCACGAATCCATTTGTTTATTCACTGTTACTAACGATTGGACTTCTTGGTATCGTATTGGAATTATTCTCACCTGGTTTCGGTATTTTCGGGTTGATCGGAGTTTCATCATTGCTGTTGTTTTTTTATGGACATCTCGTTGCAGGGCTTACAGGTTATGAAACACTAATCCTATTTATTATCGGGATCGCCCTTATACTATTAGAGTTGTTTATATCAGGTGGTATTGCAGGGATCATCGGCTTTATCGCAATTGTTGCAAGTTTCTTTATGGCAGCAGATAATCCAGTTTATATGGGGATATCCCTGCTAGTGGCCATTATTGTTTCCATATTGATATCTGCTTTAATGATTAAGGTTTTTGGTAAAAGAATGCGCCTGTTTAAAAAGCTCATTTTAACTGATTCCACGAAGACAGAAAGCGGGTATATTGCAAATACAAGCCGTTTAGAATTAATCGGATTGGTTGGGGATACCGTAACAGTCATGCGGCCATCTGGTACCATTCTCATTGAAGACGAAAGGTTAGATGCTGTAAGTGAAGGTGGCTTTATTGGCAAAGGATCGAAAGTAAAAGTGGTGAGGGCAGAAGGGTCCCGAATTTATGTAAGAGAAATTCCGACTTTGGATAAGGCATTAAATCAAAAAAATTGAGGTTGTTTCCCCAAAAAGAATACAAAGACTTTAATTATTTGAAATACTACTTGTGTTTTGTATTAATAATGATAAATGGATAATTATGGTGTAAACTGAATTTGTAATATACTAATTCTTGGAGTAATTTCATATACAAATCTATTTAAAAAGAAAACACATCTGGACGAACGATCCTCAACTACTATAGATGAAGTCGACGAGATTTAACTAATGATAAAAAGGTTTACTGGCAAAGTAGAAAGATTGATGAATGGACTTATAACGATAGACCGATTTATGGTAAGTGATAGAACTATGTGATAGAGGTTTAGGAGGAGAGCTCTAATGTATTTGTTTGATAAAGAAAAGAGTGAACAACCGCAATCGAACTATGTACAACACTTCTCAACAAGAATTCCGTGGAAGGATAACGATTATACTGGGCGAATTGACAATAATCCTAGGTTTAATGTAGCTGCACAAGTAATCCCAAACATTGCATCGTCACGGGACTTGGAATTTGAGGAAACAAATAAAGGTAAAAGTTACGAACAAGTTGGACCAGTAAGAATGCAAAGCTGGATTACAGAGAACGCTGCGTTCATGAGTGAAACCAAGCTTGAACTTAAAATGAACCATCCATATAAAAAAGGAAATGCTAAGTTCACGCATTTCAAAGAAACAACTTTTGAGATGGAACCCTATTCATTCTTATTGCGCCCCTTTTCATGGACATTAAAGGATAATGCCAATGAGAAACAAAAGTATTACAACTTTTATTTTGACATAGAAAAAACAGAACAAATGCTGGATTGGTCAAGCTCTTGGGTATCGCATGGAGAATCTCAAAAAGCCATCTTCGATTACTTCTTTTCTGGAATTAATCCGCACAATTCATTGATATTTCCATATTACAAACAAGTTCCATTTATCGAAGATAATCGGCGTGTCATTGCAGGAATAGGAAATATCGTTTCAAATGTAGAAATTCATGAGTATGAGTCTGATGGAAGTAGTGACGAAAAAAACTATATTTGGGAGACAAATGCAGCTCATTCAATAAGTAATGGTGGCAAAGCTGGCTTCTTAATGCCATATCTTGAAATATCCGAGTATGTAAAGAAGCATCCTGATTTTGATGTATCGAGTGTCACATTGTTTGAACCAGCAGGTTTTAGATCGGAATTTTCATATGCAGCTGAATGGGTTAGCTATGATGCGGCTATCGATGTGTTAAATCAAGCCAAAACTGCATTGAAAAATATAGCTAAACTCAAGCTAAAAGAAGCCAATCATGAATGGGTTAATGTTCAACTTGAATATATTGAAAATCAATTAAAAAGCGTTTGGAATCAACGTGGTATATTCCCAGGATTAGGTTCAATTTTATCAGCTTTCGGTGTTAGATATGGTTTTGATGTTGCTAAATATGTTGATACATCTGAAAACGACCTGATTTCTGAATTGAAGTTTTACTTTTCAGGTGATAAAGAAACTGGGATCGAAAAATTGGATGAAAGCTTAGCAGAAAAAGAGGATGAGTTTTATGGTTTACTAAGAGACGAAAACAAAACTAAGTATTTTGAACTTTTGTCTCGATTGAATCTTTCTGTTGAACAAGCTATTTTTGTTTGGGGTAACTTGAAAATTCATGCAGCAAAAATTGTTGAAAACCCATACCTATTATTTGAACTTACACGAAAAGAAAAGGCTGAACATCAAGTTACGATTTCTCAAATCGACAATGCCATGTTTGTGAATCCGAAGGTGGAAAATAAGTATCCTCTTAAAAAACCAACCAAAATGAGAACCGAAAGTGATAAACGCCGTTTTAGAGCTATGGTGATATTTGTTTTAGTTCAAGCTGTAAATCAAGGCCATACTTTACTGAGCTATGATCAAATTGTTGAAGAAATTAACAAATTACCATTAGATCAAAGAACGGATTTTCAAACAGAAAAGATTGAAGGTGTTCTAGAGTTCTTGGAGGAAGGCGAATTGTACGTTGATGTGGAAAATACATACATCAAACTAAAAGAATATCAGGATTATAAACATTTGGTAGTCGATATAATAAATAGCCGTTTAGGAACTAGTTTATCAAGTGAACAAAACTGGAGAAAAATTATTGACGACCAATTTGGAGAACTTCAAAAAAATAATGAAGTAAACGATGAACTGGCCCGTGATGAAAAGGCTAAAGCGTTAAAGATTCTAGAATCATCTAGAATATCTGTCTTATTGGGAAGAGCTGGGACCGGTAAAACATCAGCATTGGGGATTTTTGCTTCTTCAAAAGAAATTAAAGCTGGTAGAGTATTAGCATTGACTCCCACTGGGAAAGCAAGAGTTCAACTTGAGAATTCATTTAATAAAAATAATGTTGAAGCTGAGTTTATGACTGTGGCACAATTTTTAATTCGGTCAAAAGGTTTCAGCTCTAACACAATGACATATAAGATCCCGAGCAAACCTAGTTCGAGTATCGCCAAAACCGTTATTATCGATGAAAGTTCTATGCTGACTGAAGATATGTTTGCTGGCATACTTAAGCTTGTTGATTCTCATGCTGAGAGAATTATCTTTATAGGAGACCCAAATCAATTACCTCCGATAGGAGCAGGTCGCCCATTTGTCGATTTGATAAATTATTTAGAAAATGCTTATCCTGATAAGGTCGCAACATTGAAGACTGAGATGAGACAGGGTTCAGGTGGGGATGATTTGTCATTTGCTCAATTATTTTCAAATTCGAATTCAGTTGATAAAAATGTAATTTATCTTATTCAAAACAATCAAACAGATGATCGTCTTAAATACATTCAATACACCAATTTAGACGAGTTAGAAAAAGTGTTCTTTGAACAATTAGTAGAGATAGCAAAGATGAATGATAAAGACGATATTGATGGTTTCAACAAAAGTTTGGGAGCTGCTGTAGGTCAATATACAACGTATCCAACTAGTAAACATATAGAAGACTGGCAAATTCTATCTCCAACTAAATTCATTGGTGCAGGAAGCTATTATTTGAATAACCAACTTCACCAAAAATATCGTCAAGACATTGTTGAAAAATGGAATGCATTTGCGTGGTCAAAAAACAGTCCTCAATCTGTTCAAAATATCGTTTACGGAGATAAAGTCATTTCTAATGTTAATGGTGAGAAGGACTACTGGGATGGTTCAACGGGAAAAGCATATATTGCAAATGGTGAAATCGGTATTATGTCAGATTACCCTGGCCACTATGGCAAAAAGGATAAGAATACTAGTTGGTATAAATTCCGTTTTGGCTCATTTGAAGGAAAGATATTTTCATATACCAAAGCTGATTTTGGTGGTGAAAATAGCGATTCTAAGTTAGAACTTGCTTACGCTCTTACAGTTCACAAATCACAGGGCTCTAGCTTTGGCAAAACCATTATAGTTATAAATGGTAAAAGTTCATTTGTTACAAAAGAACTTTTGTATACTGCGTTTTCTCGCCAAAAAGATAAACTAATTGTATTAAGTGACTTGTCAATTCAAGAATTGATTCAGTATGCGAATGACTGGTATTCGGATACGAAACAACGATATACAGACTTATTTGAAGTTCCAAACATCATTGAGATTGAGTCTCGTAAACAAAAACGGTACTTTGAAGAAAAATTGATCCATAAAACGATTCGTGGTGAAATGGTAAGATCAAAGTCCGAAGTAATTGTGGCTAACATTCTTGATAAGATGAAAATTGAATATTCCTATGAAGAACCATTAGATGTTAATGGTAAAACCTATATTCCAGATTTTACTCTGCGCTGCCAAGGCAAAACTGCTTATTTAGAGCATCTTGGAATGCTAAGCAATAAATCATATAAGTTGCATTGGGACGAGAAAAGAGCAAATTATGAAAGTGTGGGAATTTCAGAAACTCTTGGAAATTTGATCATTACAGAGGATGGATTAGACGGAAGTTTGGATGCAACATTAATAGAGAGTAAAATTCAAACATGGATAAAAAATAGTTAATTTATGAAAGGGCAAGGATTCCAAGGCAGCCGATTATAATGAGGTTGTAACACAAGGTATATAAAGGATATAGATACAAAAGAGTTATAATAGATTTTCAGCCATTCTAGTAATGGCTGTTTTTTTATTTGTGCTTTATTGTTAGACATCTTTCGACATGTCCATTTTATATAATTTATAGTTCCTTCCTTTCTCTTTTATAAACAAAGTAAGTTATTGTTTACTTATTCATCTATACAACCATAATATTATTTGTTTTTTATTGACATAAACCAAACGTTATTGTAATTTGTTTATATAATAACAAACGAAATATATTCGTGTTTGTGTTTATTTGAAATGAAGAGGGTGTGTTTTATAAGGATGGAACTATCAAATGTTTTTTGGAATGCATCTTTCGATGAACTGAAAAAGGGGTATATTCAAGACTCTGATTCATTAACTTGTCTATTATGTGGTGAAAAGATAGAAAAAGGGATTGTTTATCCTTTTGAAAATAAATTATATGAAGCTGAACGATATATGCGAATTCATATTGAACGTGCCCACGTATCCGTATTTGACTATTTACTTGGGATGGATAAGAAACTTACGGGTCTTACCGAACATCAAAAGAACCTATTATCCCATTTTTATCAGGGGAAAAATGACAAAGAAATTCAAATGGAATTGGGTATTGGAAGTGTGTCTACTATTCGTCATCATCGTTTTGCCTTAAAAGAAAAGGAACGTCAGGCAAAAACTTTTTTGGCTATGATGGAATTACTGAAAGAAAAAGATGAACATGCACCTGCTTTTGTACCTGTGCATAAGACAGCCACCATGATCGATGAGCGATATAACATTACGCAAGATGAACAAGAGCAATTGGTTAAGAAATACTTCTCAGAAGGAGTTTTAACGAAGTTTCCCCAAAAAGAAAAACAAAGACTTATTGTCCTAAGAGAAATTTCTAACCATTTAAAAATGGATTACCAATATGATGAACAGGAATTAAACCAGATTCTTAAAGGCATTTATGAGGATTATGTAATAATTAGAAGGTATTTAGTCGAATACGGCTTTTTAGACCGTACATCAGATGGAAGTAGTTATTGGTTAAAAAAGTAAATGAAAATGAGCAGGTGAATAAAATGGACCGCAAAAAAGAGTTGAAACAACAATTTAAGGAAACATCCGTTGAAGCGGGAATCTATCAGATCAAGAATACGATCAACAATAAACTATTGGTTGGAAGTACGAAAAACTTTAAAACTCTAAATGGCATAACATTTATGCTTGAAACCAATGGGTACACCACCAACAAAGAGCTGCAAAAAGAATGGAACGAGTACGGAAAAGATGCGTTCAAGATTGACATCCTAGAAAAATTGAAAAAAGATGATGGACCTTATTTTAACGAAAAAGAAGCTTTATTGGCACTGGAAGATAAATGGCTAGAAACCTTACAACCATATGGAGAACGTGGCTATCACCAAAAAAAGTCTTAATTTGTGCAGCCCTTATATGTTAACTACCAACTAGTTTATAAGCTTTTAAAAAGGCCGATATTAAAACTGAGGTTGATTTGACTGTTAAAAGGTAAGTCGATGAGGAGGAACGAATATGAAAAAAAATGAAGAAACGATCTCGTTTTCAGCCAATAAGAAATGGCTTGCTATTCCTGTAGATATGCGCAAACAACTGGAACGAAATGTTTTTTGTAGTTATTGTCTTGATGTTGTTCAGATCGAAAATTATGTTGTTAAAGAATCTCCTCCAGGTATTGCTCTTGAGGGGACCTGTAAAAAATGCGGAAAAGGTGTGGCCAGATTTATTGAGTAGTATTAGATTACTTTTTCATTGTATAATATTAAATTCCAATAGCCTTGCTATTGGAATTTTTTTATAATTTTGCTGTGATTTTGTTTTCCAATAATCTATAAATATCATCATAATATAATTATGTAAACTATAAAATATTCTGCTTTTTCGTAATAACTAACTTCCCCTATCTCTTATCCACTTAAGAAGGATGAATAAAAAGTGAAAATGTACAAAAAACTAATTTGCAAGCATATTTTAAGGGGGAAAAAATGAGTATCAATAAGGATTCGGCAAAAATATTAAGCAGCAATTTATTAGGGTTTATGGATAGAAATACAGATAAAGAAACTTTTAATCAATTTTCCGCTTTATTATTTAATGAACTTACATATATATTTGAAACTGAAGAAGTAATTGGATGGTTTTTAGATTGGGCGAAGGAAGAAGGTAGTAAAAAAGAGTAATATTAAAAATCAGATTCATGGCTTTTTGGAAGAGGCCAGGATTTATCTTGAATATACTTGCAGCTGATTGAAAAGTCAGCTGTTTTTTGCCGCGTACGGCTCCGATTTTTTTGTAATACAAAATATAATTTGTTAGTCGAAAAGGAATATGTGAATTATAATAAAATCCTATAAATGTACTAGAATATGGAGGAAAAACGAATGAAATTTCCAAATGACGCTGATGGTAATGCTTTACATAGTCTATATAAAGATGGATTAAATTTTAAAAAACAACACTCAGTAGAATTCTTTGTTGCCGTGCCTGATAAAGCAGCAGGTGAAAAATTATCGAAAGTACTAAAAGAAGAAGGATTCAATTGTTTCTTAGAGCAAGACGACGAAACGGAAGAGTGGGCATGTTGCTGCTCGAAAAGAATGTTATTAAATTATAATGAATTAATTAAAATACAGAATAAATTAAATGACTTAAGTAAGCCACATGGGGGGTATTCTGATGGTTGGGGTGTATTTGTGGAATAAAATGATTAGGGAATTAAATAGATGATTTCGACTTTTTTACTAAGAATAAAGTAACGGTTGAACAAGTACTGAACCTTTGAAGCAATTGAAGGAGAAATAGATTAGGTTAATTACTAAAAAAAGACAAAATTTCAGCATGTTTGCCGATTTTAGGTTAAGTTTGATTCCACCGTTCGGTATACCTTGACCTAAACGAAAACGTCCCAAGTACTCAAAACCACTTGGGACGTTTTATTTGTTCGCGCAATATGGGTGCAATTGCCTGTGTCACTTCCTGTTTTTCTTGTTTGTAAACAAAATGACATTTTTTCACAAAAATGATAAATAAGATAGAGGAAAAATGTCCTATTATATCGAATATTGTAAGTGTGTTGCCAGTTTATAATAAATATATTGATTCATATTAAAAGTTTGTATGAAAAATGGAGAAATACGGATAATCCCACTTGGGGTAGCTTTTGTTGGGAAACAATGGAAAAATATATTGAAAACTATCGAATAACTAAAGAAAAATGGTTAGTCTTTTAAATGAAAATTTGAGGTGAAAAAAATGGTCATACCGAAAGGGATAACCCGAGAACATGTAATAAGTGCAATAACTCGTATTAATGCAATGGGGATAGAAAGTTTAAATCCGTCAACTGGTTATGATTTATTTTATGAAGGCCGATTATATCCACCTAAGGAAGTCTTACAAATTGCAAGTAGAGAAGCATTCGGTTTAGAAATTAGGAACCTTCACGGTGGGGATCAAACTAATAACTTTCTTATTAAACTTGGGTTTGATATTGTCCTAAAAGGGACAAAAATGAAAATAGATTTAAACCATGTGAAGAATAAAAGAAAGTAAAGTTAATTATAAATTTTTTATAGAAATTCTAAGACTTATTAAGGAATTTAATATAAGGGAGCGTGAAAGACTTGAGGAAGGCCTACATAATTAATACTAACCGGACGAATGTGCCTAGTGGAGAAACTGAGAGGGACATGTTGAGAAATGAGAAGTGTTCTGCTTATTTTTCACCATGGAAAGAGAAAATTAGCCAAATACAACCAAATGATTTAGTATTTTTATATAGCAATAAAACTGGCATTATTGCAAGAGGAATTGCTACAGGAGTAATGGAGATAGGGGATTATTTGAATGATGATGGTTTACATATTAATGAGGAATATTATATGCATTTAAACCGATTTGAAAGGATTGGAAGACCAGTATCATCATCGGATATAAATGATATTGTAGGAAACCATGTTGTATTAGCACAAACAATGGTGTCAATGGACTACAATCGTGGTTTAAAGATATGGCAAGCTATAACAAGGAAATATTTAAAATAGATTTCTAGATTAAATAATAATAATTCGTCTCTTCACAATAATTGAGATTATAAGAATTTAAATATTTATAAAGTTAGGTTTGGTATCCCATAGTCTCCAATTTAGAGCTCGAGTATATTGACTAGGCAAAGTTTTTAATAATTAATGGTTAATCCTTGGCTAGAATCAAAAATGAATGGATGGTGATTAGTTAGGTGGAAAGTAAGATTTCAGCAGGTCAACCCAAAACTTATACACTATTGGGAGCAGATAATATCCCATATGGGAGTGTAACCCCAGGTATGTTGGGAGGAAACCGGAAAAGCAAAATTTATGGGCGTTTTGATTGTCATGCTGCACTTCGTGCCTTAAAAATTGGTGGATATGAACAATATCGAGTTTTTTTTGCTGATGAAAAGACAGCCATTGCAGCTGGTTATAGACCTTGTGGAGCCTGCATGCGTGAGCAGTATGTTAAATGGAAAAATGAAAAGGACAAGCAATAGGATATTGGAAGTTTTATAGTCAGCAGGATATGAATACTAGTTTATACTTTCAGCAAAATATAGTTTCCTTTCAAAGAAGGCCTTGATAGATCCAACGATTTAACAAATAGGATTTCCAGAAAGCAATAAGCTAATCCAAGAAGTGGAAATATACCACAAAGATTTATAGTTAGTGGATAAAATGGATAATCATTGTAATGGTAATAAAGAGAGGTGAAAAAAATGGATACATCTAGAGATATTATAGAAGATAAAGACGAAAAAATTGCACAGCTAGAAAGACAATTAATAGAATTAAAGGAAGCACAACAGCAAAGTGCTGCAACTATTGCGGTAGGTCATAACACAAGATCCTTATCTCCACCGACAGGAATAATTAAATCTTTCTTAAAAGCTAGTGTATTAAAGATTATTTTAGCCATGGTCATCCTTGTTTTTTTAATCGTCATCACTTCAGGAGGAATTCGGCTATTTAATGACAGTACCTTAAAAAAAGAGTCTGTCATATTTGTTGAACATGTTCAAGAACTCTCCACATTGGCAACAGCTGAAGCTCATATGAAAGCGGTTATACACGAAGAGGATACTAAGAACCTCTGGAATATTAATCTGCCAGGAACAAAGCGAGAGTTACTATTAGTTGTACCTGCGAAGGTTATTGCTGGGGTTGATTTGAAAGGTATTACTTCTGAGGACATGGTTATAAATGAAGAAACAAAAGAAATAGATATTACCCTTCCTCATGCAAAGCTCATCCAGGAACCATCACTACAAATGGATAAAATACAAGCGGTTGACAATGGTGGGCTTTTCCGAGCTGATATTAAAATGGATGAGGGGTTTGAGAAGGCAGCTGATGCACAAGAGCAAATTCGTCAAGAGGCCATCTCTGACGGGT
Source organism: Neobacillus niacini (assembly GCF_046591715.1). Lineage (GTDB taxonomy): Bacteria > Bacillota > Bacilli > Bacillales > Cytobacillaceae > Neobacillus > Neobacillus niacini_L. Next base: position 1,493,912 of record NZ_JAWVNQ010000001.1, read on the forward strand.
TACTAGATACTGCAGAGAAGAATGCAGAAAAAGTGTTAAAAGAATTTTTTAAGAATATTGGTTATACGGTAAATGTGACGTTTAACTAAAGGACTGCCAGCCTATACTATTTGGGACTGGGGAAGCACAGGGGTTTGTCAAATTCTTTATGTAGTAAACCGACAATCGTTATCCAAATTTTTTAGTCTTCTAGATATTCTGTGTGAAGTATTAGATGCATAGAAACATATTTCTTTAAGATACTAGTGTTTTAATAAAATGAGAATTTGAAATTATGGTGTAAAAATGTACTGTAATATACTAATCCTTGGAGTGATTTTATGTTAAAAAATCTATTTAAGAGGAAAACAGAACTAGACGAATTATCCTCATCTAATATTGATGAAGTTGACGAAATTGATATTGAAGAAGAACTAGTTGCTGATTTAAAAGATGAAGCAGAAAAACTGAATGTTGAAGATCTAAATCAACACGAGGAGCATTTCTCAGAGGAAAAGTTTTGGAGTAAGGTACAGAAATTCTCTAAGAGAGCTGGAACTTCTGTAGTCTACGCTGTCCTATTACTTTATTACACACTTCAAAAGCCAGAAGTACCATTAAAAGTTAAAGCAACAATTGTTGGGGCTTTAGGTTACTTTATTTTACCTCTAGATATTATACCCGACTTAGCAGTTGGTGTAGGATATGCTGATGACTTAAGTGTAGTAATATTCGCATTAATTCAAGTAGCTCTATATGTGGATGATGAAATTAAAATCCAAGCAAAAAATAAACTAAGAGATTTATTTGGCGATAATGTAGATACAACTGAGATTGATAATAAACTAGTTAGATAATGGTATCACTTACATAGTGTTTGATGAAGGTAAATACTATCATTTAAGGTGCTATAGATAAACACTCCTGCCCTTGCAGTGAGTGTTTTTTTTCTATAATTAAGGCGTATAGTGCACTTACTCGCCGTTTTAAAGGATGCTTATAATAGTCTTCTTGGGGAAATGTTACAAATTTATTTTACAAATATACTTATGGGAAAGAAGCATCTGTAAATTATTTCATGTTAAAATTGTATAAAAAGGTCGTTGTTAGGGGGTATTCAATGAGTCTATCTGCCTTATCACCCTATGAACTAGGAGAATCCAACCATGAAGATGCAATTCCATATCTTGTTCATTACCTGAAAGACGTGACAGATAACGAAAAAAAGACTTGCTGCTTCAGCAATAATGAAATTATCAACAAAGTTTCCTTATAAATATGCAGATACATATCCTTACTAAAAAGGTAATGCAAAAAATTGAAATGATGCAAATTAGTATTATTGCACGACATAAATAAAAACATGGAGGTATAGGTATGTGGGTAATATTTGGAGTTATTGCAATAATAATAACTTTTATAAATCTTTACTTGTATAAAGCAGGAAAAGATTATAAGCTTGCTATGGCGATGGGATTATCGTTTACAGCATTAACACTTTGTGCCGAATACAGTCTTGTATCGATGTGGGTAGAAGTGGAAGATTGGGCAGCTTTAATGGATGTAGTACCTGGTATGGAAAGGGCATTATGGTTTTTGACAATTGTTTCTATCTTCCTAAATATTGCACCTATACTTTTAGAACGAAAAGGTAAGAAAATAACTTCCACTTAAGCTAACCGACTAGACTCTTTTTTAAGTTGTGATTAAAATTATGGGTAACACTAAGTAGATGGGTCCTCATAAGGGACCTTATTTTAATTGCAATCTATAAGGAAGTGAACTATGAACTATACAACGGAACGTACACGGCGTCAAATCATACATAGCTTTATGGTGGTGCTTCAAACGAAGCGATTCTCTTCGATTTCGATTCAAGATATTTGTGAGGAAGCATTAATTCATCGTACGACGTTTTATCGTTACTACGAGGATAAATATAGTTTGCTGCGAGATTTTATCTATCATTTATCGGAGGAAATCATTACCCTTAAGAACAATTCAGATCGTGATACCTTTAAATTACTTGTCGACTATGTAGACAAACATCTAGTGTTATTTGAAAACACCTTATTAAGCTCTGATGGGCATATTCTTTTCAAAAGCATGGTGAAAATTGCTAGTGATATACTACGGGAACATTCCAAAACAGAAAATGACCACATTGCTATGAAAATCAATCAATCGAAGTATCCTGAGGTGATGTGCGATTTATATGCAACAGCTTTTATGACGATCTTACAGAATTGGATTAGTAAAGAGTACCATTATGAAAAAGAGGAATTATTCGAGATTTTTAATCAGGTGATGTTTTAAATGAGACAAAATGATATAAATGTATTATTTTGATGCACTCGTCCTATTTTGCTTTTTGAACCCTTCCCAAACCCTTGTTATAGTGACTAATGTGAAAAAAAATCTACGAACGTTGTTCTTTCCTGAAAATGATAAACCAACAGGGAAAACAGACATGTTAGACGAAAGCGGGAGGGGACAAATAAGGTGAAATCAATTATAAAAGGGCGTTGGGCGATATTTGCCATTTGGCTAATTGCCACGATCGTGCTAACCGTCATTCAGCCTGATATTAATGCCATATTACGGCAGAAAGGCCAGCAGGGAACGGGTGGTGATAGTCCATCCGTGGTCGCAGACAATATCCTGAAAAAAATGGACACAACGAAGGGTACGAATAACCTAATCGTTTTTTATGATAAAAATAAAATTTCTGAAGAGGAAATGAAAAAGATTGGGGATGCCGTACAGGACATTCATGACAGCAGCAAAGAGCTAGGGATTACGGATATGATCGACCCGTTCAGTTTACCGGAAGCAAAAAGCTCTTTATTTTCTAAAGATGAAACCACCGTAATGGTGAGTTTTAAGATTGATAAGAAATCAAGAGAAGTGGATGATATTCAAAAGGAAATTGACAGTAAACTGAAAAACGTTCCTGTGGAATACTATTTGAGCGGTGAAGATTTCATTAATAATGATTATTTGAAGGCCTCGATGGAAGGTGTCGAAAAGAGTGCAGCATTGACGGTTATTTTTATATTAGTCGTGCTGATTATTGCGTTTAGATCCGTTGTAACACCGTTGATATCGTTAATCACGGTAGCCTTTTCTTATCTTGTTTCGATGGGGATTGCCGCCCAATTAATTGATAAAGCAGATTTTCCAATAACGAGTCTTACCCAAATGCTTTTAGTTCTCATTCTCTTTGGGATCGGTACAGATTATAACATCCTTTTGTTTAACCGATTCAGAGAAGAAATGGCACAAGGATATTCCGTCGATGAATCCATCATCAGAACGTATCAAACGGCAGGTAAGACGATTGCTTATAGTATCCTAACTGTATTTATTGCTTTCCTTGCACTCATTTTTGCCGAATCGCCAATTTATCGATCTGGTGTAGTCGTTGCGATCGGGGTAACGATTTTATTGCTTGAAATTGTTACTTTAACTCCTTTCATGATGAAAGTGTTAGGCAATAAACTTTTCTGGCCATCGAAGAATGTAAGTGGTCATAAGGAAAACAAGTTTTGGGGGAGTACTTCAGCGTTTGGTGCAAAACGTCCACTGCTATCGGTTATCGTCATTCTTTTAATCATTGGACCAATGGTGTATTTCCATCAGGAAAAGCTTAACTTTGATACAATCGGTGAACTAGGAAATCGATACTCTTCTACTAAAGGCTTTAATATCGTGGCAGAGCATTTTGGCAAGGGCCAGGCAATGCCTGCTACCGTTGTCATTGAAAATCGCTCCGCTTTAAATAATAATGAATCTCTAGCTGTGATTGATAACTTAACGGAGAGTATCAAGGATATTGATGGCGTTAAGCAGGTTTCTTCGGTCACCCAGCCACAAGGGGAACAGATTGATGAATTTTATGTCGACAGTCAAATGGGTTCCGTAACAGACGGTATTTTCAAAACTCAGGATGGTGTCGATCAAATAAATGACGGCTTAAAGCTCGCTCAGGAACAACTGGGTTCGGCTGACTTCTCTCAAGTGAACCAAATGGTTGATGGTACGGCAAAGCTACAGGAAGGAATCAACGCTTTAGCCAATGGATTAAAGCAAATCCAGGCCGGAATAGATAATGGGTCCAGTCAATCTGAAACCATCAGCAATGGTATTGGTACCATTGAAACCAATCTTTCTCAGATGAGCAGCGGTGTTGCCTTGTTAGCCGACAATTATGGGAAAATGCAGGCTGGTTATGCTGAGATGGGAACACACTATCAAGGCGCTGCACAAGCTCTTTTGGGTGTAAAAGGGACGCTAGCTCAAATGAAATCCATGCTGACAGATCTAGGGGAAAGTATACCAGCTGTTACGAGTGATAGTAATTACCTGGGATTAGTGCAGACAATTGACCAACTATCATCGTCGTTAACTCAAATTACTCCGGAAGGGATTCAGCAGTTAAATGACAATTACACTACCGTTACGTCTGGTTTTGCAGAAGCGAATAAGAATCTGACAAAAATGAGTGGCGGTTTAGCGCAAATGGCAGATGGTTTGAAAAAATTGAAGGATGGACTTGATCAAGCTTCTTCAGGAATAGGAACAATTGTAACCAATATGAATAGTGTCAGCGATGGCCTTGGTGAAATGAAATCCGGTCAGGAGCTGTTGGTAAATGGTCTCAATGGATTTAGTGTTTTTGGAGAAAAACTTGCGGAAGTAAATGGCGGGTTAGAGCAAATTTCTGATGGACTAGGGCAAACAAACGGTTTCTTAACACAATATAAGGACAATAAAACGTTCTTTATTCCAAAGGAAGCTTTGACTGATACAGGCTTTAAGAAATCATTAGACACATTTATGTCCGATGATCGGGATATAACTAAAATGATGATTGTGTTAAAGGATGATCCATATTCACCGGAAGCGTTAAATACAATCAATAAAATCAATGCAGCTGTTTCATCTGGACTAAAGGGAACAGAACTGTCACATGCTAAGTTTGGCACATCCGGACCAAGTGCAACGACGAATGATATGAACGAAATATTGAGCCGGGATTTGAACAGAACCACAACGATCGTTATTATCGGAGTATTACTCGTGCTATTTGTTGTCATTCGTTCATTCTGGACACCGGTTTTCATTACGGCATCACTACTTGGTGCCTATTATGCGGCGATGTTTATTATTAACTATATTTTCATCGATTTACAGGGGTATTTTGGGGTTTCATCCTTTGTCCCATTCTTCTCCTTTATCATTATAGTCGCCTTGGGAGTCGACTATAGTATCTTCTTGATGATGCGCTTTAAGGAATACCACCATATGTCTCAGAAAGAGGCAATCGTGTTGGCCTCAAGACATATTGGCGGAGTGATTATTGCGGCAGTCATCATTCTTGGCGGTACGTTCGCAACTCTAATGCCTGCTGGGATCATGGTTTTATCTCAATTGGCGGTTGCAGTTATTACCGGACTCATTGTCCTATGCTTTGTACTGCTTCCAATCTTCTTGCCGGCAATGATTGCCTTGCCAGAAGCTCTTGCGAAGTTATTTTCCAGAAAAAAGCAAGAGGGATATAGTTTAGAAGAAAAAACAATGTAATAAGAGTGTCAGAAGGGGACGGCGGAATTTTTGCCGTTCCTTTTTTTAGTTGGTAGTGGTAATTATTAGTTTTGAATTTTTTACAGTACTGTACTAAACTATAATAGTTCTTGCATTCGCAGATGAAGCATTCATCTATTTTGATATTTCGAGATCCTTTAGAGAAAATAATATGAAATAGGAGAGTCGTAGAATGAAAATGAAAATGAGCTATTTCATCTTACTTTTAACGGCACTCTTTATTGTTGGTTGTACCAACGCAGAAGATGTGCCCGCTACAGAAAAAGAAACGACTACTGTGGTTGTTGATGAACCTGTCGTAGAGGAAACAGAACCACAAACTCAATCAAATAAGGAAATGTTCGCAGGATATAAACGGATTGAGGTGGATGGTGGTGATTTGTCTGGATTACGTGAACCTAATGTGGTCGTTGATATTGGTTATGGTGATCGTGAATATTGGGCATTTACGAATGAATACGGGCAGCTTGTACGTGTCATTGCGGACGAAATCATTCTGCAGGATGACCTTACCGAACCTGTAACATCGTCTGGCAGGTACTATGCTGATGAAGCAAAGGTTCCTGGTGTCGAAAGAGCAGATTTAGATGAAGGACATATTATTGCAGATTCACTTGGAGGGGTATCGAATGCTTATAATATTACCCCGCAAGATAGTACGCTTAACCGGCATGGTGATCAAGCTTATATGGAAGACGCGATCCGTAAAGCAGGTGGAGCTACTCATTTTGAAGCCATTATCACCTATCCGAATACAAAAACACAGATCCCTTCAAGTTATCAGTATACCTATACATTAATGGGTAACGTGATCGTTGATACATTTGACAATGTGAACCCTGATGACGTAAACGAATCACTCGGTTTAACAGGCAGTGAGCCTTCCGATTCAACGAGTTCAAACAAAAACGGTGATATTTCTAGTGTTGATACAAACGGTAATGGACAGGTGACGATTAAAGAAGCAAAAGCAGCAGGTTTCAGTATGCCAATAACGAGTGATCATTGGCTCTATAAATATATGGACGATCGAGATGGTGATGGGCTAGTAGGTGAGTAAACTTTGCTGCGTAGTACAAATATACTGTTGAAAAATTACGGAGACGAATACTTAATAAGTAATCGTCTCTTATTAATATATGACTAAATACTGTGCAGAAACTATTTCCATAATTTTGGAAAATGCAAACAACCATTCGTTATCTTCTGTTATGATTTAGTTAGAAGATATGTGATCTTGTGAGGTTTTTCACTTAAGCAGGATAGTTAAATGATAAAACAAAGATCATATGTCGAAGTAGAACCAAATTACGACGGAAACACTTTAAAATTATTTGGTAAGAGAAAATAAAAAATCCAGTCTTCACTTACTGGATTTTTCCCGAGATATGAATAATTGATATGGATAAATAACAAGAGCGAATAGAATAGACACGAGATAAATGTGTATTGGCTTAAAATTTACTAATTTATATACTTTGAATTTTTGCATTATCCAGTTAACAGGATAAGCAAGAAACAAATCCATTACTGTATTTGTAAAAAGGTATATCCAAAACTTTCCGAAAGTTAAACGAAATATCCAGATGGTCCCTATAAAGAATGGTCCTAATATAAAGCTTAAATCATTAAAAACTTTATTCAGTAATCCACCTTTTACCTTCCACCATTTAAAAGGAATGGATAGCATACAATTAATTGCAACAAGCAATGACGCAAATGTTGCAACGGGTGTATATTTTTTAAACACATTTTTGGGGATAAAGAAGACTGTTAGCCAGGGGACCAATAATAGACCGATTCTAATTATAGTTACAAACATAATCTTCTCCTAAGTTATTTTCCATTATTTTGCATGATGATGGAAAAGATATACCAATTAAAAATTTTTTTAATGCCGGAGTTTGAATTAAAGATGCAGCATCGAATTAATAAGAAAAGTAAATACCAATTAGTAAATTTTATTTTTTAAGATTTTTAAGATATTTAAAGTGTAATAAGTGCAGTAACAAAAATGATTTTTTAAACGGAAAGAAATTAATAAACACAACGCCTGAAACAGGGAAGAGAATTAAGATTGGCAAGAAACCTGCATATTGTACACCTGGAGAAATGTAGCCGTATAAATGATACTTAATGTCTAAAAGCACATCTGTTAATAAACCCAGAAGAATTGAAAATAAAATGACTGTGTATTGTTCGAACTGTGAGAGTTTTTTAGGAATCCAATATGCCACCAATATAAAAACAATACAGGAAATTAGCAAGAAAACCATAATGATCCCTTTTTAAATGAACCGAGACGATTTCCTCAATTAAAAAGTATTATTCTAAAAAATTCAAATGGTTAATTGCGCATTTCCAACAAATTATGAAGTAAAAACACTTTCATTGTTGAACAAACGGAGCAGACTAGTTCAAGAAGAAACGAGAATGGAGGATTTTATGAAAATTAGAGAAGCTAAATTGAAAGATTCGAAACAAATTACGAGATTATCCTATCAACATGGCTATGAAATTTCAGAAGCTGATGTTTATAAACATCTTGAAAAATTATTATCCAATAATGATAATGCTGTTTATGTTATTGAAATAAGTGATGTAGAAATAGCTGGATGGGTGCATGTTCATGGAAGACATTTAATAGATGCTCTCCCGTTTGCTGAAATTGGAGGGTTAGTTGTGGATGAAAACCATCGTAGAAAAGGGTACGGAGAAAAGCTGATGCGGAAATCTGAAGAGTGGGCAAGAAAGAATAGCTATCAAGAGGTACGTTTAAGGTCTGGCGGTCAAAGAAAAGAAGCTCATGAATTTTATAAAAGTATTGGTTATAAAAATGTAAAATGGCAAGAAGTATTTTCATTGATTTTAAGCTAATAACTTTCTTATTCAGCTAACGGGTGCGTTGATCCAGCAGGATTAACGCATTTTTTGTGGAATTTCTTATTGAATTAACGTGGCAGGTGTGCGGCCGAGCCTAGGTCGTATCATATAGCGGGTGGGATTCCCGCCGAGTAAGAATTAGCCATTCGCTCGTAGCGAGTCTTGGAGGGCTAAAGGTAACTTTTAGTCTTTAAGCGTAGACAGTTAGGTAGCGGGCCGAAAGCCAAATGGTTGAAGGGATTGAGCTCCATAAACGTTAGTAAATCGAGAGGGCTGATGCCCTACCTGCGTGCAGAAAGCTACATTTTATCCTTCGTTAAAGGCAAGAAGGATAAAACCTCTCTGGAGTCAGAGACCTTGGCACGTTACACATTGATATGATACGGCAACTCGGGAGACCCTACCGGTCTTTTCTATTGAAGAGTATGGTCTACAAGCGATAACAAGCAAGGAAGCCAAATGCCGATTGTAGGGAGTCGGATAGCAGCGTAGTACCAATGAAGTTGGGTAATGCCGATGGAGGGAAGGCTAGCTACCAGTTATCACCCTTACTAGAGACACATTTACTACACACAGAGGTAGGAATAATAAATGGAAACAAAACTACTAAGGATAGCAGAATTAGCAAAATCCGAGCCTAAAATGAAATTCACATCTCTTGCGCATTTATTGAATGAGCATTCCCTAAGTCAGTGTCATCACGAATTGCCTAATAAAAAGGCAACTGGTATAAACGGAACAACAAAAGAACAATACAGTGACAGCCTGGAAGAAAATATTAGGGACCTAGTAAGTAGGCTCAAAAGAAAAAGTTATCGTCCTGTTCCAGTAAGACGAATGTATATCCCGAAGCTCAACTCAAACAAGATGAGACCGTTGGGAATACCGGAACATGAAGATAAAATTGTTCAAAGAGGCATTACGAAAATACTAAATGCAATCTATGAAAATGACTTTCTAGACTGCTCATTTGGGTTCCGTCCAAATAGAAACTGCCACGATGCGCTGAAAATACTGAATCAATATATTGAGAAGAGAGCGGTAAGTTATGTAGTAGACGTAGATATCAAAGGCTTCTTTGATAACGTTGACCATAAATGGATGATGGAATTCTTGAAACTTCGAATCACTGACCCTAACCTACTGAGAATAATCAGCAGGTTTCTTAAAGGTGGATATATGGAGGAAGGTAAGAAATACAAGACAGACAATGGTACACCGCAAGGTGGAGTGATATCTCCGATATTAGCCAATGTCTATCTCCATTATGTTCTTGATTTATGGTTTGAGAAAGTGGTTAGGAAACACTGTAAAGGCCAGGCATATATAGTAAGATACGCAGATGATTTTGTTTGTTGTTTTCAGAATAAAAGTGAAGCCGAGCAATTCTTCCATTCATTAAAAGCGAGATTAAAGAAATTTAACCTGGAAATAGCCGAGGATAAAACCAAAATAATTCCTTTCGGCCGCTTTGCGGAAAAGAATGCAAAACGTGACGGAACTGGTAAACCGGATACCTTCGACTTCCTTGGATTTACACACATTTGTGGGATAAGTAAACACGGGAAATTCCGAGTAAAGCGGAAAACCAGCAGGAGGAAGGTTCAAGGTAAACTAAGAGAAACTAAAGAATGGTTGAAGAATAATAGGAATAAAGATATTCATCTTATTATGGATAGATTTAAACGCTCACTAATAGGTTATTACAACTATTATTGCATCACTGATAATACCCAAACTGTTAACAACTTTAAACAGAAAATCGAGTGCTTACTATTTAAATGGCTAAACAGAAGAAGCCAAAGGAAATCCTTTACTTGGGACAAATTCAGGCTCTTTCTTAATAAATTTCCACTACCTTCACCAAGAATCAAAGTGAATATTTATGATTTAAGAAAAGAGATTAGTTACATTCTGTAAATGATAATTTGGAGGAGCCGTGTGCGTTAATAGCGCAAGCACGGTTCTGTGAGGGGGGAGGAGTGCAATTTACCGCAAGGTAGAAAGGCTCCCTTCTACTCGACTACTTGACGAAGGATTCGGTATTACTATATCGAATATCTATGAAATGCCCTTTTCGTATCCAATTAAAAGGAAGTAAATGTTATTATTATAATAAAGATGGCTGCTCTTCTATTATAGGTGGAGAAAGCTTTAAAACGATATAGTGCTTTTATAAAGGAGTTGTATAAAATGAATGAAACTAATGGTACAAAAATAGAACACTCTTCAAGAGCAGAAAACATCCTATCTCAGATCAATAGTAAAACGAAGCTAGGCGACTTACGAAAAATTGCGAAGGACATTAAAAAAGATCACGAACTAGCTATGGAATTTTGGTCAACACAAGAGTTTTTACCCAGACTATTAGCCATCTTAATTATGGACAAAAAACTTCTAACACAAGATGTGCTAAATAAGCTTGATATGGATATGCAGACTCACACTTTTGATGAGCGAAACAACTTAATGGATTGGTTAATGGCTAATCAGCTCTCCAAAGACAAGAAGACCATTGCATTGATGGAGTCATGGGAAAATAGTCCTTCTGCTCTTCAAAGGCGAGCTTTCTGGTATTATCAAGCGCGATTGAGATGGACTGGACAAACCCCGCCTGATAACACCGAAACGTTGATATCTGTAATAGAAGCAAATATTACGCAGGAAAAACCGGAAGTTCAATGGGCTATGAATTTCACCGCCGGCTGGATAGGCGTGTATGATGAAGAGAATCGTGCACGTTGTATCAAACTTGGTGAGAAAGCGGGTCTTTACAAAGACGAAATGGTAGCGAAAGGATGTACTCCCAACTATTTGCCGGAGTTCATTAGAATTGAAGTGGACAAACGAAAATAATACGTTACTTCTTATGCAACAAAAGGTAAACCATATAAATTCTAATTGTTATTGATAAATAGTAATAATTATATGGACTGTTAGGATATGTTACTATACTTATAAAAAGATAGGTGAGGGTGATTCTATGTTAAATTTGGAGAAAAATTTAGAGAAATATGCTGAATTAGCCGTTAAGGTTGGTATAAATTTAAAGGAAAATGAAGGCTTGATTATTACTGGAAATACAGACACTTTACCATTAGCAAGAAAGATTATGAAAGTAGCCTACAGTATAGGAGCAAAGCATGTAGAGTTTCAATTAGTGGATGATGAAATGAGTCTGATCCGATATGAATATGGCAAGGACTTCGTTTTTGAAAGCTTTCCTCAATTTAAGGTAGACTCCCTTGAAGCCATGTATAAGGACAATTATCATCATATTTCTATCATCGCTCCTAACCCTGAGTTATTAAAGGATGTAGATAGTGAAATTGTGGCGAAGAGCCAAAAGTCCGCTTCCTTAGCGATGGAACAAGTTCGACACTATCAAATGACAGGTAAAACGAAATGGAATATCATTGCTTTTCCATCAAAGGAGTGGGCAAAATCAGTATTTCCAGATTTAGATGAAGCTTCAGCTGTAAATATGCTTTGGAAATACATTTTTGAAGCAACGAGAGTCGATCAAGACGACCCCATTACAGCATGGACCATGCATGATAAAACTCTTAAAAAATATAGAGATCTGTTAAATGAAAAACAATTTGATAAATTAGTATTAAAAGGTCCAGGTACAGATTTAGAGGTTTATTTAGCGGAGGATCATTTATGGATGGGAGGCTCCAAAGCCAGTCAAGCCGGAGACTCTTATGTTGCCAATATTCCTACCGAAGAGGTATTTACAACGCCTCATAGATTGAAAGTCAATGGTACGTTAAAAGCCACAAAGCCTCTTAGTTTAAACGGCAAGTTGGTTGAAGATTTTGAGTTTGTATTTAAGGAGGGGAAGGTAGTAGACTTCAAGGCTAAGAAGGGCTATGAGGTGTTAGATAAGCTTTTTGCCAATGACGAGGGTGCAAGGTATTTAGGAGAGATTGCATTAGTTCCACATGACTCCCCTATATCTAACACTGGAATTCTATTTAACAATACATTATTTGATGAAAATGCCTCCGTGCACGTGGCATTTGGTAAGGCCTATAATTATGCCATGAAGAATGGTTCGAATATGACTCCATCTGAGTTAGGTGAAAAAGGGGCAAACTCCAGTTTGATTCATGTAGATTTTATGGTAGGCGGTCCTGAACTAGATATTACAGCCTTTGAAAAAGATGGTACGGAGGTTCAATTATTTAGAAAAGGAAACTGGGTGTTTTAAATCGGGATTTGCGATTTCTTCAGAAACAACATCTATCATGTAGCTCTTTCCAGAGCAAATAAAAGCCAAATTTCTTAAATTCTTCATTGAGAAATTTGGCTTTTTACATTTAACAAGTCAATAAAAAAGACCCTATAGATTATGTCTAGGGTCCATGTTGTTCATTTTATTCACAATCTATTTAGAATAATAGTTTTTCATATCAGATGACACTTTCTCTGCAGACCCATATACTTTCTCAATTGCCTCAACTGTAAGAGGATGAACGATATCCATTTTATGCTCACTTCTTTTATCAATATACTCAAATTTTGATAAGTAGCGCAGCATCTCCTGAAAAGAATCCATTCCATGAGTTTCAATTAAATATGTTGATAATAAGGACCCATCTCGATACATGGAGGCTTCTGGGTCCGAATAATCAATTTTCCCAAGCTCGCCAATCGTTTTAATTGATTTGGAAGCCTCTAAAGCTTTTTTACTATTTTCGAATGCCTTTTGATGATCATATGAAATTTTGCCGTCACTACCCCGCGTAATTGTAACCCCTAAATAACTTGCAAATCCTTCCTGTATATAAATAGTAGCATTATCCTTGGTGATGTCACTAACCATTTTATGCGTTAATTCATGTGCTAAATATTTAAAAATTTGCGAAGAAGTATTCGTAGTAAGTTTAAGTGATTCACCCATTTCGTTCCACCCGCCTAACATCATCCAAGGGACTGTGGCTGAAACCTCTGAGTTTGTTGGATAAATCTTAATTGAAATAGGTTCTGGTTTCCAGTTGAACATTTTTGCATAATAATCTACGATATCTGTTGCATCTGTTAAAGTTTTATTAGCCGGTTCCTCTTCTCCTTTTTTATAATAAACAGTAATTATTCCCGATTCTGAAGTGATTTTTTCAAAAGGGACATCATTTAAGACCCATGAATCTCCTGCCTTAATCATTTGGTAGCTGACAAGGTTACTCATTGTTTCGGCACCAGTAAAGGCCATCGTAACTTTAAAAAACACAGTGCCTTTTGTATCATCTTCTTTCATGAAATTACTTACATCTACAGATAGTTTATACCCTTGTTTCTTCTTAAATATTGCTTCTTCAATCCATCGCTTTTGTTCTTTGTAAAATATAGGATTCTCTTTATTCTGGTAATGCATAAAAGAATCTATATCATTATCTTCTACTGCTTTTTCAATTTGCAGCATTACCCAATCAGGTGACCCTTCTTGAACTTCAGGTATACCTTTGTCTTCCTCTTTTTGATTATTATTAGGTCCTGCATCTGTTTCATATTTATTCGTTTCTGTAAATTTTTCTCCGTCTGCTTGTTTTGTTTCCTTGCTGCATCCTCCTACTAGTAGCCCTAAAATAAATAAACCTAATAACATAAATACATAGTTACGTTTCATTCATTTCCCCCCCAGCGATAATAAAAAACCCCAGCAAGTTAGACGATCTATATAGTTAGAAGGTTACAAATATTACATTTTTTACCACCACGTATTTTTCCTACATATAATTGTGCATGACATTTCTTAATAAGTAGTAGACCTATACTGTGCAATAAACACTTTTAGAGGACTTTGTAAGGAATTTCACTTGAACCAACGGGTGAGGATGCTTGAATAAGAAGGTGTTATGTTGTGGAATGATTTATCATAAGTAGTAAATTTGGAATAGGGAGAAACTATTTTTATGACAACTAGAAACAAAAGTGCTTCCAAACTCTTCTTTGCCGTATCAGTTTTTCTTCTTTTATTCGCAATTTATGATTACATAACGGGTTGTATGGGATGTGTGAAAATCGATTTCCGCTATTTTCTTATCTCTTTATTTATCGCTTTAGTTTTATTAATTACTGATTATAGAAATAAAGAAAATAAAGATTAAATTTTTCAAATATTGGTTGCAAAAGTTAAAGGTAGAAGCAGCTACTTTGGCTGCTTTTCTAATTTGGTATAAGGATATGTTTATTATCTTATAAAAGGAATTGAGTCAAATGAAAATATTGAATAAAGACTACATTTTCGGTTTTCTAGTTATGTACATTGTTATGATATTTACTAAGAATTTAAATATATTAAATAATTGGGGATTGACGCTCGTAGTTCAATTAATACTTGGTTTTATTGTATTAATTTTTGCTTCTGTACCGTATATTTTCATAAAAAATTACTTGAGTAAAAATAAGTAATTGTGTTGTTTCTCTTTGCTATTTTATAATTGGAAAGAGTCGAAAAAGTGGGAAGGATTTATTTATGGTAAACAAAGAGAGGTGATGATTGATTTTAAATTACGCCACTGTTATTTAAAAGACGTAACGAAAAAATGTAATTAAGAGAGCAATCAAGATAAGAATACCTGCCAAATATAGTTTTGCTAGAATAGGGTTATCTGGAAATATCATTCTGCCTATTAGCTTAATTCCTAGATATTTGTCTTCCTCATTATTCCTATTAGCAAATTCTTTATAAAACGCAGAAAGTGCAAAGTAACAGGCTATGGTTATGCCAATCGTAACAATCCATAATAATATCTCGACCAACAACCATCCCCCCTTATTTTTTACTCATCAATCATTGGTAAAAATCTCTCTAAATGTTTGAAATGTATTTAACATTCCTTTACACGGTATATCTGTTGGACTTAGTGCATTAAGATAATGATTTACTGGCTAATATCTAATAACATTAACGTTTTTTTAAAATTTGTTGGATGATAAAAAGGTAGTAATGAATAAAGTAATAACAATAAATATAAATAATAGAAATGCAAAGCTATTGAATGAAGCTGGATACATTTTTGTATTTATTCCTAAACTCAGATTGACAATAGCTTACCAAATGGATATTTACTTAAAGAGCTTTTCTAGGTTTGCCTATTTTTGACTAATATTTAAGTTTGAAATTCCCAAAATGGACAAAGTGTTTTTCTCCTATGTATCTGTCAAATACCTCAATCCCTTCATCTTTTACGTCTACCCGAATCTCTTGAAAGGCATCTGAATAGGCTTCAAAGAAGTATGAATTATAAAGGAAGTAATCATAAAAAATATCAGTGTACCCATTACTTTCAAGGATATTTTTTATTTTATTTACAATCTTACTCTCAACCTCGTCTTCAATGTCATCATCAACATCATCTATTCCTAAATACGAGACATGTGGATTTTTAGATCCTAATTGATAGATCCACACCTCATCAAATCCACTTCCATAAATGTAGGGATAATTTTCTTTTAATTTGCTAAGAACTGATTCTTTTGTTGATGCAAACACAAAACCTAAGACTTGAAAGTTTTCATAAATTGTATCACTTGGTGATTTAGTAATTCCTTCTGGGGTAATGATGATCCAATCATGCATGTCCTTACACCACTTTCAGATTAGTATGGTAAATAACGATTTAACTGTTAATTGATTTCACTAGCCGGATCATCATTAACAAATTTTCAGGAAATCATACTTAAATTAATGTGGGTATTTAAGATTTGGTAGAATTATTATTGAATCAGTCATACAAGAATTACGGAGCGACAGTAATGTTACTTAATTGCAGAAATGATTTTATTCATGGAGGTAAATTAATGGATATTATTCCACCGAATGGAACGTTGTTAAAGGGGAATAGGGATCGAAAAGTAACCATAGCGGCAGGTCGCCGACATACCGTAGGGCTTAAATCGAACGGTACGGCGGTTGCTGTGGGAGATAATAAATATGGCCAATGTGAAGTACGTGGCTGGTACGATATTGTGGCGGTCGCTGCTGGTAATGTTCATATGGCGAAGAACACGGGTAATGCTCATACCATCGGTCTAAAAGCTGACAGGACAGTAGCAGCTGTGGGATGGAATAACCATGGCCAATGCGATGTAAACGACTGGCGCGATATTGTAGAGATTGCGGTGGGCTGGGCTCGTACCATTGGGCTTAGATCGAACGGAACGGTAGCAGCTGTTGGACGAAATAATGATGGTGAATGTAATGTAAGCAACTGGCAGGATATTGTGGCGGTCGCTGCGGGTGATTGGCATACCATCGGGCTTAAATTGGATGGTACGGTGATTGCTGCGGGTAATAATCGGTATCGCCAATGCAATGTAAGCGACTGGTCAAATATTGTTGCAATCGAAGCGGGTTATCTTCATACCATCGGTCTTAACTCGGACGGTACGCTGTGTGCTGTTGGTTTGAATAACCATGGCCAATGTAATGTAAGTGACTGGCGCGGTATTGTGGGGATTGCAGCGGGTAGTAATCATACCGTCGGTCTTAGATGGGACGGTACGGTGGCATCTGTGGGTTGGAATGAGTATGGCCAATGTAATGTAGAGGATTGGCGTGATATTGTGGCGATCGCCGCAGGCTGTGCCCATACTATCGGGCTTAAATCAGACGGAACGGTGGTTGCCGTGGGTGATAATGAATATGGCCAATGTGATGTAAGCAGCTGGAGTGGCATCCAACTACCCGGCAATTAAGGTTGTACCTTCCCTACTGGCAAACTTCATAATATTCAGTGCAAAAAAGACCATCAGAACCGTCCCCATGGTCACGTAAAATTATGGATCAAAAAAAGGAATCTCATTGTAATTTGTCGAATTATTATATAAATATAAATAATTTCACAGGGAGAAGGTGTTAAAAAGCATAATTCAAGACATGATGTTATTTCTACTAAAGTTGGGCTCACTGTATATAATAAATAAGTAAAATACATATTCTATTCATTTCTTAAAGTGAAGAGATAAAGATTATAGGAACTTAACGGCTTGTCAGATGGTATACTTAATACATCCAAAAAGTACAAGCATAACTATATGATGATTTAGGAGAGAAGAATATTGTCAAAAGAATTGTTAAACAAACATACTGCAGGGGTTTTGGGGGTTGTAATTAAGCAGCCTCATTGGAAAAAGGATGAGATTTCTAACAGACTGAATCAAGTATTAGCCGAAATGAGACAAAACGCAGGATCACAGGAAGTTTATCTAGAGTCGCTTTTAAGGAACGTAACCTATCTATTCGAAAACACTAATCGTGCTATTGCATTATTGAAGTTCTGTGTGGAAGAAGAGAAGTTTATGCCCCAAGAGAACTTTCAACAAGCCATGTTAGAGCTGCCTAAACTAGTGAACGAGAGTAATTTTTTTGCTGAAAATATGCCACGTTATAAGGAACTTGTCTACAAGGGTTCAACCATTGAAGAGCAAGTAGCTCATGGTGAATTGGTTTACTGTGACATCAAGCTCGTTAACGATATGGTCGTTGATTTTATCGGAACGTTCCTGCACCCAAATAACCAGGAGCTTATGAACAGCTTTATGGAGTATGCTTCAGATGTTGTTGTGGATACCTTAATGCAGTTTTGCAAAACGTACTCCGGTCTCATGCTAAAAGAAATAAACTCAAATGAAATGATCCAAAATTAAGATTTCAAACTTATCTCTTTTGTGATGACATGATGAAATTGTCACACAAAAGGGATTTTTTTTATTGAGGCTGTGTTAAAGGATACTAGTGATTTTAGAACCTGTTGATTGGAGCGGAAGGCGCTTGACTCCTGCGGGATGTACGAGCACCGTGAGACCCCGCAGATCGGAACGATCGAGGAGGCTCACGGGCGAGCCCGCGGAAAGCATAGCGCCTGGAGTGTAAATCAACAGCCTAGTTAACACAGCCATTTCAATCTTTAACTGAAAATTGTCCTGAATGAATTAAAATTGATGGAATAACCATTTGGCTACAAATAAAAAAACAGGGGAAAATAAACCAATATAAGCTGAATTCAAATGAAGCAAGGGTGAAAATAGATGAGTTTTCAAAAATGGTTGAGGATTGTGTTGCCTGAGGTTCAGTTAATTGATTTTATCCAAAAAGAGGGGTTTCGAGGGAAGAAACAAAGAAGCGTGATGCAATCACAAAGTAGTTTAGGAGGAGGAACTATTCCATCTGGTTCAGCCATTCCGAACACCAATCATTCCAGAATTCCGCAAAGCGGCGGCGCGATGAAGGAAGCTGCCCGTGATGCCAGGCTTGGGATTAAGAATCTTACATTAAATCAATCCAATGAAGAACTTGACAGGCTCTTCGAAGAAATCAAAATTATTCTCAATACCCATGTCCTTGGACAGGCAAGATACATAGACGATTTACTGGTTTGCTATAAGAAAGCGTTCTTGGCGAGAAATAAAGGAAGTGTTCAAAATACCATTTTACTAAGTGGTCCGGCTGGAACGGGGAAAAGCCTTAGCTTGAACATTTTAATCAATGAACTTTATAAGAAAAAGCTTACCCCATATAAAAGTTATTCAACGCTGGACTTAAGCCAATATGGGGAACGAGATATTCATACCAACTTTATCGTGGACTGTTCCGCGTTATTTAGCTATGGAATCGGGACGGTCTGCTTTACAGGGATTGAAAAAGCTCATGTCGATGTTCTTCATTATATCACCAAGCTGTTTAGAGATGGATATTTCCGAACACCTGAAGGAGTTGTGGTCAGTGCTTCGGATTATTTCTTAATTCTTTATATGGACGGTGAAGTAAAGGAAAAGGATGCAGGCCCTCAGATTCCTTTGTCTATTGCTAATCGTGTCCCTCCTGGATTACTGCGGGAAATTGAGTCCTTTGCATATACAGCACCATTAAAAGTGGATACTCTTAGCACCATATTAAATATGCAACTTCAGCAGGCAGCAGCAAAATTACTAACTCAAGCACAGGTGAATGTCCAATTTGATACTAACATTCTAAGTGACCTCGCTCGAAGAATTCTAGCGACAAAAAAATATGGAGAGGCTATTTCCGAGCTGGTAGAAAATCACTTTTTATCCGTCCTTTTAGACGCGAGGGCAAGAGGGAGAATTACTAGCAGTCAAGTAGTCCAGGTGAAAATGGAGGAAGACCGCTTTATTGCCGATACAGGTAAAGAAAGAATTTTACTAAAGACAATATCGATTATTAAAGAAGAAACGTTAGATGATATCCTGGCAGAACTAGATAGTTTAGTTGGTCTGTATTCTGTCAAAACCTTTGTTCACGAACTGCTTCAAACAGTACGATTACAAAAACAACGGGAATCTCTCGGCGGGAAAATAACCCCGATGACTTTGCATATGGTCTATACAGGGAATCCGGGAACCGGGAAAACGACAGTTGCAAGGTTGATTTCAAGAATCTTAAAAGCAATGGGACTGCTGTCACAAGGGCAGCTCGTTGAAGTGGCTAGACAGGACCTTGTTGGAGAATATGTTGGTTCCACTGCACCGAAAACAGAAGCAAAGATTCAAAGTGCACTCGGAGGCGTATTATTTGTGGATGAGGCCTACACCCTTGCGCGGAACAAACATGACAGCTTTGGATTAGAGGCGATTGATACCTTGGTGAAAGGAATGGAGGACCATCGAGATCAATTGGTTGTCATTCTGGCTGGATACACTGATGAAATGGAAACCTTTCTGAAATCAAATCCTGGCCTTCGTTCAAGATTTCCGTTCATCGTTGAATTCCCTGACTATACGCCAATGGAAATGATGGATATCCTTCTCCTCCAAGCAAAGCAGCGTGATTATGTGATTGATCCTGCTGCACATGAAGGATTGATCGAGTTATTTTCCAAAAAACAAATACCGGGTAGAAATGACAGCGGCAATGGCCGGCTTGTTCGTAATCTAATGGAAGAAGCGATACGCAAGCAATCAGTCCGGATCAGCGAGAATCCTGCCAAGGAAAATCAAAAGGCATTAAATGCTCTGATCAGCGCTGATTTTGGAATTGGGCTGAAGGAAGAGTTTGATTTAGAGCATGCACTGAAACATATTATCGGCTTGGATAACGTGAAGCATTTTATTCGGTCCTTAGAGAAGCAAATACTAGCCAATAAACGACGTAAGGAAGCGGGGATTCAAACGAAGAATGACCAAACCCTGAATATTATTTTCTCGGGAAATCCCGGTACCGGTAAAACGACAATTGCCCGTTTGTTTGCGTCGATGCTGAAATCCATGGGTGTTAGTAAGCGAGGACACCTAGTGGAGGTAGACCGCTCCCACCTTGTGGCTGAATATGTTGGACAAACAGCTGTAAAAACAACAGAGGTCGTGGAAAGTGCATTGGGAGGAGTCTTATTCATTGATGAAGCGTATTCTCTTGTAGAGGAAGGGACTGCAGGAGGAGGATTTGGGAAGGAAGCAATTGATACGTTAGTTCGCCTTATCGAAAACCACCGTGAAAACTTAGTCGTTATTCTTGCAGGCTACACCAATGAAATGGAAAAGTTTCTCGAGTCAAACCCTGGGCTGTCTTCACGATTCCCGTTAAATATCACGTTTCCTGATTATAGTGCTGACCAATTAGCCCAAATGACCGATATCATCGCCAAGTCTAAGGGCTTTGTGGTATCGGAGGATGTAACGACGGCTCTAATCAGTTTTTATGAGAAAAAGCAAATCCCAGGTAAGAATGATAGCGGCAATGGTAGGCTTGTTCGCAATACGGTAGAAAAAGCGATTCGCAATCAATCGATTCGAATTGTGGAAATGCCGGATTTAGCGGTAGAAGAGCTAAATCGCTTAACCTTGGAGGATTTCCAACTGGCTCCTGTTGAAAAGAAAGAAACAGCCTTAAAGGAATTAGAGCAAGTAATAGGGTTGGAAAAAATCAAGGAATTCGTCCGGTCATTATCCGCTCAAATTGAGATTGCCAAAAAGCGGGAAGAATTAGGGCTGCCACAGGCTGGCTCCCAATCTCTTCATATGGTGTTTAAAGGCAATCCTGGTACAGGGAAAACCATGATTGCTCGGATCTTAGCCAAACGCCTGAAGGAACTTGGTGTGATCAAACAGGATAAACTCGTGGAAACCGATCGTTCTGGACTCGTTGCCGGTTATGTTGGTCAAACCGCTCTCAAAACAAGACGGGTGCTTGAAAAAGCATTGGGCGGAGTTTTGTTTATTGATGAGGCGTATGCGCTGCTTGGAAATGGCAATGATTTTGGCCAAGAGGCTATTGATACCATCGTGAAGTTTATGGATGATCACCGAGATAATATCATTGTGATACTAGCTGGATATGATGAGGATATGGAAAGGTTTTTAGATTCGAATGCAGGATTACGCTCCCGCTTTCCTACAATCATTGATTTTCCAGATTATTCACCAAACGAACTATTACAGATTAGTCGGATGATTTTTAAAGGTAACGGTTTTGAAGTTTCTCCCGATACCGAAGCAGCTTTACTTAAAATCTTTTATAAAAATAGGCAAGTTGAAAATGCGGGCAATGGCAGAATGGCGCGAAATATGTGTGAGTTAGCGATTCGAAATCATGCTTTACGGGTAAGTCACATTCAAAATCCTGATGTTGAACATTTGGTTACGATTCTCCCGCAGGATATTCCGGAAGTTGGTGAACAAATTGGGTAAACTATTTGCAATGATCGGTGCGGTCGCCTATTACTTATTCTATCCGTTCCTATTACTCATGATTTTACTAGGTCCGATTATGGAATTTCCCGTTCTGATGGAGATTTATAAGCTCGAAACGCCAAGAGCAGGGTTAACACTCTCGGTGATAAGCCTGCTGGGAATCCTTTTGTTTTTATCCTATCGATACCCAAGACTAGGCTGGTTATATCGGAAATTCCCGGTTTTGATTCCTTTATTACAAATGTTTTTTCTTACATTAGCGGGAATTGAATTTGCCATCTTTTTTGCGAACCTATGGGCAGACAAACTTCTTTACAGTAAAGGAGTGGCTATTTTCTTATCCATTGTTAGTGTAGTGATTGTGCGAGTCTATTTATCGTATTGGTACAGCAAATATCCAATCAGTTATAAAGTTCACAAGCTGTAAGGAGATAACCATGAAAAAAGTGAAAAAGCAATCCAATCAACCTGCTGCGGAATATGATCAACAAGGTAATGAGTTTAGTCAGGATGAAACTCAACAAG
Source organism: Neobacillus niacini (assembly GCF_046591715.1). Lineage (GTDB taxonomy): Bacteria > Bacillota > Bacilli > Bacillales > Cytobacillaceae > Neobacillus > Neobacillus niacini_L. The sequence continues at coordinate 1,516,562 of NZ_JAWVNQ010000001.1, forward strand.
AAATCGTGCCGCATCAAACCCTGCTTCGAAAATCATTGGGGTGGACAGCGTTAACCATTGTCGGACTTGCCATTCTCAGCGGCTTCTTTACAACCAGCTTTAGTGATGAAGGTACGGCGGAGGAAGTGGTGGCGAATCGAATCAGTAATGCTACAGAAGCAGGTGAAAGTTTATTTGAAGAGGAAACCAATGCCAATATTGAGGCCAGAGATTTTGAGGTGACAAATGCTGGCGGTGATGGCGGAGAAGCCAGGATGTTAATATGGGATTTCAACAAAGTGGATTTAGATGAAGTGGCTGTGTTGGTGGATGGTGTACCCGTCAAAGAGAAATTGATACTGTCCGAAAATGCTGCTGCGATTAGTATACCTGTTCCGAGTACCGTGACTGTCAGGGGGGTAAAAGACTTAGGCGGCGGGATTTCCTACGCAGTTAAATTCCCAAACAATGATACCACCTACTTTAATGTGGTAGCAGCAGGACAAAACAACACTTATACCGTTTTACCTAGACCTTAATAAAAGACTTAGACTGTCGAGAAAGGGCATTTTTTCTCTGAGTCTATCCTACCGATTTTTTCGCTAAATATTGTACATGGCATTTGAGGACAAATCATTTGTTCAGCCAGTAGGATTTGTCCCTCATCCGGTGTCTTGAGGACAAATCGTTTGTCCAACCGGT
>NZ_JAWVNQ010000002.1:0-504477 GCF_046591715.1 Neobacillus niacini
CAAAATAAGTCTGGCAATAATGGCGAGAAGGTCACACCCGTTCCCATACCGAACACGGAAGTTAAGCTTCTCAGCGCCGATGGTAGTTGGAACGAAAGTTCCTGTGAGAGTAGGACGTTGCCAGGCTACCCCATTGGGGCTATTTTTTTTCTCAAAATCAGTTCCGGCCCCTTGGTCAAGTGGTTAAGACACCTCCCTTTCACGGAGGTAACACGGGTTCGAATCCCGTAGGGGTCACCAACTTTTTTTCGCGACAGCGAAAATACCGTTCCTTCCGCGAAAGCAAAAACAAGTCCCAATCAAAATGGAGGATTAGCTCAGCTGGGAGAGCATCTGCCTTACAAGCAGAGGGTCGGCGGTTCGATCCCGTCATCCTCCACCATAGTTTTTTCACGATAGTGAAAATAACTTTCAAAATTTCACCAAGAAAAATATCTACATTATTTGCCGGGGTAGCTCAATTGGTAGAGCAACTGACTTGTAATCAGTAGGTTGGGGGTTCAAGTCCTCTCGCCGGCACCATTTTTTCATTAGTTCTAGCAAAACATTTTCATTATATGCGGGTGTGGCGGAATTGGCAGACGCACCAGACTTAGGATCTGGCGCCGCAAGGCGTGGGGGTTCGACTCCCTTCACCCGCACCATTTTTTAAGCTAAATAGTTATGATTATATTGCGCCCGTAGCTCAATTGGATAGAGCGTCTGACTACGGATCAGAAGGTTATGGGTTCGACTCCTTTCGGGCGCGCCATATATAACGGGAAGTAGCTCAGCTTGGTAGAGCACTTGGTTTGGGACCAAGGGGTCGCAGGTTCGAATCCTGTCTTCCCGACCATTCTAAACAATAAAGTATACGGGGCCTTAGCTCAGCTGGGAGAGCGCCTGCTTTGCACGCAGGAGGTCAGCGGTTCGATCCCGCTAGGCTCCACTTATAATTCGGAGGAATACCCAAGTCCGGCTGAAGGGATCGGTCTTGAAAACCGACAGGCGGGTTAAACCGCGCGGGGGTTCGAATCCCTCTTCCTCCGCCATATTATTACTTCAGCAACTTTTTTTATTGACGCTGCTTTTTCAAGAAAACATTGGTCCGGTAGTTCAGTTGGTTAGAATGCCTGCCTGTCACGCAGGAGGTCGCGGGTTCGAGTCCCGTCCGGACCGCCATTTTTTATATCAGTAGGTTAACTCTACTGTTGATATAGATATAGATTGTATGGCTCAGTAGCTCAGTCGGTAGAGCAAAGGACTGAAAATCCTTGTGTCGGCGGTTCGATTCCGTCCTGAGCCATCATTTTTTTTAAAATTTATAATGGAGGGGTAGCGAAGTGGCTAAACGCGGCGGACTGTAAATCCGCTCCCTCTGGGTTCGGCGGTTCGAATCCGTCCCCCTCCACCAAGTTATTTTTATTAGAAATAGCCTTAGGATTTCACTTTAGTGAAATTGGGTTAGCTCTTTAACAATTGGGCAGCATAGCCAAGTGGTAAGGCAGAGGTCTGCAAAACCTTTATCCCCGGTTCGAATCCGGGTGTTGCCTCCAAATGTTAATATGCGGGTGTAGTTTAGTGGTAAAACCTCAGCCTTCCAAGCTGATGTTGTGAGTTCGATTCTCATCACCCGCTCCAATAATTTTACATACAACAATTAAAACCACCTTTTTAAGGTGGTTTTTTATGTCTAAGGATAGATGTATAAAAAAAGTCATTATTGTATAATGATTTTTTATTGTCAGTTTTTTGAAAGGGTGGTTTGGTGAAATTAAAACGTATAAGTATGTTACTATTACTAGTTATTACTGTATTCATCTTGAATGCGTGTTCAAGCCAAAGAGATGATGAAGTAGCAAAAAAACTCCTGGAAGAAAAATATAATGAAGAATTTGAGATCCTTGCGATAGGCAAGAGATATGATGTTTTGGAAAACGATACATTTGAAGTAACTGCTGCCCCTCTTTATGACCCCAGTTTGAAATTTTTAGCAAAAATCGGTAAGAATGGTACCTGGATCATTGATGAATACATACAAGTTCTAGCAGAAAAAGAAATTAGCGATCGTGTGGAGACTGTGGCGAAAAATCTATACCAAAACTATGCCATTAAAGTCTATGTCGGGTGGGGAGAGAGCAGTATTACGAATAAAAAAGATTTTTCACTTGAACGATATAAAGAAGAAATCCCTGGCTATCCAATTGTCATCGATATAGTTGTAAATGAATATCTATCACCAAATATTAACGTCGAAAAGGAATATGAAGCCTTTTCTAACCTATTCTCCACTGAATTGCCTTATGATATGGGATTAGACATCTTTTATACAACAAATGAGAATGTTGAAAAAAGCAAAACGAAATTCAAAGAATTTGCAGAGACCTACCAGGATTTCTATGACCTTATGGAAGGTTCTAAAAAACGAGGTACAGGGATTGACGAAGGGAAGATGATGGTTCCATTTGAGGCATTTAAAAATCAGAGTGTTTTTAATGGGATGGGATGAAATCCAACATTATGTAATTAGTAGGTAGAATAATAGAATACATCTACATATATAACAACAAAGGTGCCTATTTATGATAGTAGGCACCTTTATTTTTGCTATTTAAGAGCTGCTAAGTGGAGTTGCTTTTCCTTTACCATTTCAACACCTGAGCAGATAATTTTTCCTTAAACACATCTGACAAGTAGGCCTCTACGGTCAAATTCAAGAGTCCATTACCTTCAAGTTTTGGCGAGTTTCCTAGTGGAACGGTCCTCTTTATTAACTGAGCATAAAGCTCAGGCTCTGTCAGATTTCGCTCGAATTTCTTTGTGACACTATCTTTAATGAGTGCAAGGGCTCCTGATACATGCGGAGTTGCCATTGAAGTTCCTGATAGTTTTGCATATCTGCCGTTTAAATAGGTTGAGAGGATTTCTTCACCAGGCGCTGCTAAGTCGACTTCATTATTCGAATTAGAAAAGTTAGAGGAACGACGCTCGAGATCTATGGCTCCGACACTGATGACTTCATTGTAGGAAGCAGGATAGGAGAATTCATCTGAAGAATCCTGTCCATCACCCTCATTTCCAGCTGCACATACGACAAGAATTTGATGGGCGATAGCGTTTTGAATCGCTTGATGCAGCTCTGGTAAATCTCGAGAACCACCCAGGCTCATAGAGATAATATCCACTTGCTGTTCAACGGCATAGTTAATGCCGTTGAGGATCCAGTCATATTGTCCTGAACCATCTTTATCGAGCACTTTTAAAATCAGTAAATTTGCTTCTGGTGCCACACCAACGACTCCGTTATTGTTTTGGACAGCTGCAATGGTGCCCGCCACATGTGTTCCATGGCCGTTGTAGTCAATGTATACTTCAGGATTTCCATTGTCATCATGCGTGAAGTTCCGTCCGCCGATAATCACTTCACTCAGATCAGGATGGGAAACATCACAGCCTGTATCCAATATTGCAACTGTAATCCCCTTACCTTTCGTTTTCTCCCAGATGATTGGAGCTCCAATCATCTCAATCCCTTTTGGTACCTCAGATACCACTTCAACCACTTCATTCACTTGATACGGAATTAAACGTACTATTTGTTCCATTCGTATCCCTCCTGACAGAATTGGTTTTTAAGTGAATTCTAGGGAGTTATTAATAGTTTAACAATTCAGAATCTATTAAACCAGTTACTATAGTTGTGTTTTTATCGAACTAATGTTCCTGTAAATAGAAAATGAGACCTAGCTTTTCTAATTTTCTTTGCTAGTCTTTTTAGTCCAATACGATTTCTACGTTTCCTCTAGGGAATAATGTTATTTAAATTATCACATTCTATAATCATACATTATTACACTATAGGGAGATAAAAATGAAAGAGCGAAATATTCAGTTAACGACTCCGGAGATTACAGTACTATGGACTACATATATACAAAATACTGCAACAATCTGCTTTTATATACACTTTCTCCAATATCTTCAGGATTCTGAAATAAAACCAATTATAGAAGAAGCTTTGTTGTTGGAACAGTCACAATTGAATAAAATTGAATCCATCTTTCTTGAGGAGGATTTTCCTATCCCAAAGGGATTTTCTGATAAAGATGTTGATCTATCAGCTCCTGCCCTTTTTACAGATTTATTTGCTCTAAGTTTTGTTTATCGTGCGGGTCAACTGACAGTTCCTTATTTCGCTACAGCTCTCACAAAGGTAGCAAGGAACGATGTCGTTGAATTTTTTGATGAATGTCTCAAAACAAAGACTAATTTATATAAGAAATCCCTAAATTTAATGCTTTCTAAAGGAATCTATGACAGGCCGCCTAAAATACCTTATCCCAAGGAAGTAGAGTTTACAAAAAAACAACAGACCATTATAGGCTCAATGTTTGGTGAGAAGAACCCATTAAATGTAATAGAGCTGGGTGAAATTTTTTATACCATTGAAAGAAATTATATAGGGTTAATACTTTTAATTGGATTAATCCAAGTAATGAAAGATAAGGAAATAAAGGAATATTTACTGAAAGGGAAAAAATTAGCTGAAAAACAAATTGATGTTTTAAATAAGATTTTAAAAAAGGAAGGTCATCTAGGTAACATTCCTGTCAGTATGGAAGTAACAGATTCTGCAATTTCTCCATTTTCAGATAAGCTCATTATGTATCTTGTCAGCACAACCACTTCAACAGGTATTTATTTGTTGGCCTATGCTTTGTCTACCACCATGAGAAAGGATTTAGTCCTTCAATATACTTTACTATTGACAGACATTACGAGTTATGGCGGGGAAGGGATTGAGGTGTTGATAAATCGAGGCTGGCTAGAACAACCCCCACAATCCATTAACAGAAATCATTTAAATGAAATTTAATTGTGCTTGAAAAAGTCCTTAAATTTAGCAGCTTGAAACAAACAGCTAAATTTAAGGTCTTGCCTGCATTACCAGCATAATTCTGTGGTTTTCAAGAAAGTCTTTGACTCTTCCTTTCTATGGTGTTACTAATCGTTAACAGTACTATAATTGTGTTTTTATCGAACTAATGTTTTTATCTGCGTGACTCAGAATGGTTATCACTGTAATAAAACGGCTATCAAGGTCATATTCTGTAAGCTTTTTGTATTTTTAACTAATGGCAGTAACATAACTATCTACTATGTAACAGTCTTAATTGAATTTGCATAAATGTAACCTATTCTTTTCATAAAATCCCAAAACACTATGTTACGATAATGCAAAGCCAATTTTTCAATAAATAAATTGGCCAGCATGAACCATTTATATGAATGGCTTCATGTAATAAAGGAGGTTTTTTTATGAATCGAAAACTACAAACACTGTTGCTTACGATAATGATGCTATTAGCAGTTCCGTCTATAAGTTTTGCAGATGCAGTAGAAGGAGATAGTATCGTTTCCTTAGGGGAAAACCTAACGGAACAGCAAAAAAATGAGCTGTTAATAGAGTTAGAGGTACCGGAAAATGCACAGAGAATTACGGTATCCAATCAAGAAGAGCATGATTATTTAGGGGAGTTTATTCCTAAGGCACAAATTGGCTCACGTGCGATCTCATCCGCGAGCATAACCATGGGTGCGAAAGGTTCCGGGTTAGATGTAGAAACGAGCAATATTACATGGGTTACGGATGAGATGTATATCAATGCCTTAACTACAGCTGGTGTAAAGGATGCAGTCATAAGGATTTCAGCTCCGTTTGATGTTTCCGGTACAGCTGCCTTGACAGGTATTATAAAAGCTTATGAAACCACAACGAATAAAGAAATTCCGGAAAAAATTAAAAAAGCAGCAAATGAGGAAATGGTGAAAACTGCACAGCTTGGTGACTCGATTGGAGCAGATAATGCCGCTCTTCTAATGGGAAAAGTAAAAGAAGAAATATCTAAGAATGAACCGAAAACAGAAGCTGACCTGCGCGCACTTATTGAACAGGTGGCAGCGGAGCTGGGGATTACGTTAACAGATGCAGAGATAGATAAATTAGTAGAATTCTTCAACGGTCTGAAGGGAATGGATATTGACTGGAACCAGGTTAAAGAACAATTAAGTGAAATCTCTACATTTTTGCAATCAGAGGAAGGACAGTCATTTTTACAGAGGCTGCAGGATTTTTTAAATAGCTCGATTGATGAAATACAAGCGCTCTTTGCTAAGTGAACCTAAATCCTTAATTGAATAGCTTGCGAAAGTAAGATAAGCGGAGATTTTCCTCTTAGATGCAGAATGGAGCCAATTTCGGGGGATATAAGGGGAGAATTTCCGGCTATGTAAAAAAAGATTCTTCTTTTTCAAGTTTTTGAAGGCAATAGGGGGATTCTCTCCGTTTATTTAAGCTATTTTTATTACTTTTTACAAATTAAGCGGAATTCCTCCGTCTATTACGAAAAAAGGACTCGTCAAGTTGACGAGTCCTTTAACATATTAATTGCGAATCAGGTAATCAAACGCACCTAAGGCTGCTGTTGCACCAGATCCCATTGAGATAATGATTTGCTTATAAGCACTATCTGTACAGTCACCTGCGGCAAATACGCCAGGGATGCTTGTTGCGCCATGTTTGTCGACAACAATTTCACCCATACGAGTACGTTCAATATTTTCTCCTAACCAGTCTGTGTTTGGAACAAGACCGATTTGAACGAAAATACCTTCTAATTCAATATGCTTAATTTCTTCAGTTTCACGATCCATATAAGAGATACCATTTACTTTGTCAGTACCCGTGATTTCTTTTGTTTGAGCATTCTTGATTACTGTTACGTTTGGCAGGCTGTATAAACGGTCCTGCAGTACGGCATCAGCTTTCAATTCCGCTGCAAACTCAAGGACGGTTACATGCTTAACGATTCCCGCTAGGTCGATGGCCGCTTCAATACCAGAATTACCGCCGCCAATAACAGCTACGCGTTTTCCCTCGAAAAGAGGACCGTCACAGTGCGGGCAATATGCTACACCTTTGTTCTTGAACTCAGCTTCACCTGGAACGCCGACATTACGCCAGCGGGCACCTGTTGATAGGATAACGGTTTTACTTTTTAGAACTGCACCGTTTTCAAGTTCAACTTCAACGAATTCATTCTTTTCTAGGGATTTCGCACGCTGAAGATTCATGACATCGATGTCGTATTCTTTGACATGCTCTTCAAGACTTGCTGCTACTTTTGGACCTTCTGTATATTTCGTACCAATAAAGTTCTCAATACCCATTGTATCCATTACTTGACCGCCAAAGCGTTCAGCAACGATACCGGTACGGATACCTTTACGAGCTGCATAAATCGCTGCACTTGCACCAGCTGGTCCGCCGCCGACAACTAACACATCAAATGGTTCCTTATCAGATAGCTCGGAAGCATCTGTTCCAGATCCCATTTTAGCAAGGATTTCTTCAATCGTCATACGGCCGCCGCCAAAGTTTTCACCATTTAGGAAAACAGTTGGAACTGCCATAATGTCTTTTGCTTCAACCTCTGCTTTGTATGCTGCACCATCAATCATGGTATGGGAAATACCAGGGTTGAGAACGCTCATGATGTTCAAGGCTTGTACAACATCAGGACAGTTGTGGCAGGTTAAGCTGATGTAAGATTCAAAGCGGTATTCGCCTTTAATGGCTTTAATTTGGTCGATGACTTTTTGATCAACCTTTGGTGCTCTTCCGCTAACCTGCAAGAGAGCGAGTACTAAGGAAGTGAATTCATGTCCTAGAGGAATACCAGCAAAGGTAACACCAGTGTCTTCACCGATGCGGTTTACACTAAAGCTTGGTGTTCTCTCTAGTTCTGTTTTCTCAACCTTAATGTTAGAAGACATGTTTGCCAATTCATCAATTAATAGCAGCATGTCGCGAGAGACGTCATCGGTTCCTGCGCTAACTTTAAGAAGGATCTCACCTTCCATCAGTTGAAGATACTGGGATAACTGAGCTTTTATATCTGCATCTAGTAACATTTTTAATCTACTCCTTAAATTTTTCCTACAAGGTCAAGGCTTGGCTTAAGTGTTTCAGAACCTTCTTGCCATTTAGCAGGGCAAACTTCGCCTGGATTGTTGCGTACATATTGTGCTGCTTTGATTTTGTTCACGATTGTGCTTGCGTCACGGCCAATACCGCCTGCATTGATTTCCATAGCTTGTACAACGCCGTCTGGATCGATGATGAAAGTTCCACGTTGAGCAAGACCTTCTTCTTCATCAAGAACATCGAAAGCGCGAGTAATTTTTTGAGATGGGTCACCAATCATAATATATTCAATTTTGCTGATAGCAGGTGAGTGATCGTGCCATGCTTTGTGTGTGAAGTGAGTATCAGTTGAAACAGAATATACTTCAACACCAAGATCTTTTAATGTTGCATATTCGTTTTGTAAGTCTTCTAATTCAGTAGGACATACGAATGTGAAATCAGCAGGATAGAAGCATACAACGCTCCATTTACCTTTAAAGTTTGCTTCTGAAACAGTGATAAAATCTCCGTTGTGGTACGCGTTTGCTGTAAATGCTTGGATTTCTTTACCGATTAATGACATTATCTATTTCCTCCTAAAATTTGTTGGGAAAAAGCGAACTGCATTTTTCCTTTGTTGTGAGAATTGTTCACAACAAATAGTAATACCTAAATTAGAATAATTCTAATACAATGTTTATTATTACTTAAAAGCCATGGTCTTGTCAACTAGAAAGATTACATTTTTTTGAACATTTTTTGACTTTTCTAAAAAAACTGCAATCCCTTATTAGATAACTATCTTAACCATACATGATATTGTGTCTGGATGATAGTTTTTAGGTTTGATGCAAGTTTCTTTTATTGCGCCTTTGAAGTTCTACTTCACTTTTCAACCCCTTTCGTAATGAGAAACACATGACAATCATGATAATCGCAAAAGGCAGGGCGGCCGCGATCGAAGCGGTTTGTAATACATCCAAACCGCCAGCTAATAGTAAAACGGCAGCTAAAGCGGATTGAATGACCCCCCATGTCATTTTTATCTTATTTGATGGATTTAATGTACCGCCTTCACTCAGCATCCCTAACACAAAGGTGGCAGTATCGGCTACGGTTATATAATATATCGCTACGACGGCAAATCCTAAAATACTTAACACGGAACTTAATGGAAGATAATCAAAAAATGTAAAGATTGCCAATGATACGTTTTCAGTTATATACTTTGCCAGATCTTCGTTACCAGTTTTTTGAACAAGCTCAAGCGCGGAGCCGCCAAAAATGGACATCCATAGACAAGTTCCGAGCGTAGGAACAACAAGGACGCCAATGACAAATTCCCTTACTGTTCTTCCTTTTGAAACCCTGGCAATAAACATACCAACAAATGGTGCCCAGGCAATCCACCATGCCCAGTAAAATAGCGTCCAGGAGGCAATCCATTCCCCTTCACCAAAGGGCCTTAACCTCAAACTCATATGGATAAAGTCACTAATATAAAGGCCAGTCGTATTAAAAAATACCTTAATGACTGTCAGCGTTGGACCCACGATTAAAATCAGCAGCATAATCGCAAAAGATAAGATCATTGCTGCATTGGATAAGTATTGGATCCCTCTTTCAAGCCCAGTATTGATGGAAATGATAAAAATAACCGTTGCGACCACAATCACAATCATTTGGACAAATAACTCATTGGGAACGCCGAATATGTCATGCATTCCGGCGGTAACCTGCATGGCGCCAAGGCCCAAAGATGTCGCGATCCCAAAGACGGTTGCGAAGATTGATAGAATATCAATGGTTTTTCCAATTGGACCGTAAATTTTATCTCCTAATATTGGATGAAAGGCGGAGCTTATGGCCGCGGGCAGCCTTTTATTGTATTGAAAAAAGGCAAGAGCTAAACCAATGACTGTGTAAATTGCCCATGGGTCTAGTCCCCAATGGAAAAATGTATATTGCATCGCTGTATTGGCGGCATCCACTGTATAGCCTTTTCCATAGGGAGGAGATGTATAGTGAGTGACGGGTTCAGCGACACTCCAGTACACAATTCCAATCCCCATACCAGCACCAAATAACATCGCGAGCCAGGACGCCGTGTTAAAATCGGGACGGTCTGTTTTTTTGCCGAGACGAATATCTCCGTACTTAGAAAACAGTAAATAGATCGAAAAGATGACGAAGAACAAGGTAGCTCCAAGATAGACCCACCCCAGGTAATCGATCGAGCCATTGTAAATGATATCGGTAACCTTTGCGAGGTTATCGGTAAAAAAGACTCCCCATACGATAAAAATCAGAGTTAGTAATAATGATATGATAAAAACGCTGTTACCTTTTTTATTTTGGTTTTCCATAGAAACCTCCTAGTCTTGCTTAGTGTCAGATGTATTTTGGGAGAATGCTAAAAGGTAAATCACTTATCAAGGAGGTTATATTGGAACTCCCATTTTTCAGTGTTCAACAGTTCTTCGAGGGTGAGTTCTAATCCGCCTCCTAGGTAAACGGTTTGGTCTTTGATGGCGACCACCATCGATTCAAAGGATGAGTGCTGGTCTTTCATTTTATAGATATCTCCTAACGAGGGTAAAAGGTCACTGTCCACGGTTAGCGCCTCTCCATCACTCAAGCTCTCCTCTTCAAACGAAACCTTGTCTTTATAATCGATGCGATTGCTGTCAGCCGAACGTCCTGGAACCATTAACATGTACTCATTATGTTTGACCCCGTGTGAATTACTGGTGATAACCCCGTGGTTATCCGAGGATTCGACCAGTTCAATTTCATTCAATGTATAGGTATCCAGGGAATCAGGCATGGGATTATGAATTAATATATAGTCTCCTGCGGCTGCTTTTCGGTCCCTGCTGAGCGTATAGGCCTTATGATTAAAAACAAAGCTGTCGAGTTCCTTTGGTTTATATTTTTCAACGCTGACGGCATTGGTAATATGCTGCGTTAAATCCCTAAGCTTGATCAGGTGAATCGATAGTTTATACATGGGTTTTACCCCGTATACCTTATGTAACTCATTGTTAAAATAAACAAATTGCCCTTTTCGTACTTGATACAGTTTCATTAAGTGAACTCCCTTCAACACATATGTTCCTTGGATAACAAGTATCGTTTTTTCTTATATTAAATAGGATGTCTTATTTTAGAGAAAATCATTAATTGAAAGAACCTTTTAAGCTTGCTATCGAAAAGGGAGACGATAATGATGAAAAGCGATCTAATGAGAATGTTAGAATCACGGAAAGAAGAAATCATCGAGATCCGCCGCTACTTACACGAGAATCCGGAGCTTTCTTTTAAAGAGGAAAAAACAGCTCAATATATTGCAGATTTTTATAAAGGAAAAGATGTTGATCTTCAAACAAATGTTGGGAATGGGTATGGCATAATCGTAACTATTACAGGAGGGAAGCCTGGAAAAACCATTGGTCTTCGGGCTGATTTTGATGCTCTTCCTATTTTAGAAGAAGCAGAAGTGCCATTTCGGTCTAAGAATAAAGGGGTCATGCATGCGTGCGGTCATGACGGTCATACGGCTTACTTGTTAGTTTTGGCTGACTGCCTTATCCAATTAAAAGACTCCATTCCGGGTACTATTAAAATCATTCACCAGCATGCAGAAGAAGTCCCGCCAGGCGGAGCGAAAAGTATTGTCGAGTCTGGATTGATTGATGATTTAGATGTTGTTTTTGGCATTCATTTGCTGCCGATGGGACCTAGTGGAACAGTCGGGTATCATGCGGGGTATTCTTTCAATGGACGTGCCTACATGAAATTGAAGATTCAAGGAAGAGGAGGGCATGGTTCTTCCCCTCACCTCGCGAACGATGCGATTGTTGCCGGAGCGCATTTTGTAACTGCTGCGCAAACAATCATCAGCCGGAGATTAAGTCCGTTCGACGTTGGGGTTATTACAATTGGATCTTTTGATGGAAAAGGGACATTCAACGTGATTAAAGACAGTGTTGAACTTGAAGGTGATATTCGCTATATGACGACAGAAACAAAGGACACAATTGAAAAAGAAGTGAAAAAGATGGTAAGAGGAATTGAAGAAGAATTCGGCGTTGCCTGTGAGCTAACCTATACACCAGATTATCCTCCTTTATACAATGACCCTCGTCTAACGGCATTCGTGGCCGAGAGTTTACGCAGCCTGAAAGACCCGGATATAAAAGAAGTGAAGGAATTCCCGGCTATGGCTCCATCGGAAGACTTTGCTTATTATGCTGAAAAATTCCCGGCTTGCTTCTTTTACATTGCCTGTACACCAAAAGGGGTGGAAGATCCTTACTTCAATCATCATCCGAAATTTGATATCGATGAAGCTGCGCTTTTGGTAGCCGCGAAAGCAGTAGGTCAGGTTGTCTGCAGTTATTTTGAAATGTAAAATAACCGGAGATATTCCGGTTATTTGCAAAATGGAGCTCTTTTCGAGGGATATAGGCGGAGGCATTCCGGTTATTTAGAAAAAACTTAATCATTTTCACGTTTTTTAAGTTAATAGGCGGAATCTCTCCGTCTATTAAGGCTAGTTTTGATACTATTTCTAAAATAAGCGGAATTCTTCCGTCTATTAATCAAATCGGTTGCTCAAAGCTCATCCTAAGAAAAAATATATGCCAATTCATTCTCAAAAAAAATGGATGCCGTTTTACAAGGCACCCAGTTCTTCCTTAGTGTTTCGTGTAGCAAAGAAGTCTACTAATAAAAGCTAGCTTCAACAGATTGAGAACTCCTTATCTCTCCACCGACAATAACGAGAGAGTGGGTCTTCATAGTACCATTGCCTGTTTTCTTCACCCCATTCAAAAGAGGTCCATCTGTTATTCCAGTTGCCACAAAGAAACAGTCATCTGATTTAACGAGATCATCGATTGTTAATGTCTTTTCTGGATGTACGATTCCCATCTTGATACAACGATTTCGTTCAGCTTCATCTTGCGGCAGAAGCTGAGCTTGGAAGTCTCCTCCTAGGCATTTTAAGGCAGTGGCAGCAATAACGCCTTCTGGAGCACCACCAGTTCCTACTAATAAATCTACATCTATTTCATTAATGGCTGTTGCGATGGCACCTGTAATATCGACATCCGAGAACAATTTGACACGCGCTCCGGCTGTGATTGCCTCATTCATTAAATCATGGTGACGAGGTCTATCTTGAATCATCACATTGATATCCCTAATATCTTTACCGAGTGCTTTCGCCACAGCTGCTAGGTTTTCCGATAAGGGTAAATTAATGTTGATGGCTCCCTTTGCTTTCGGGCCAACAGCAATCTTTTTCATATACATATCTGGGGCGTGCAGCAAACTACCGCGACTTGCGACAGCGATAACGGCAAGTGAATTCTCCTGCCCCTTTGCCATTAACGTCGTTCCTTCAACAGGATCGACGGCGATGTCTACCTCTGGGCCGTTACCAGTTCCGAGCTCTTCATTTATATAAAGCATAGGTGCTTCATCCATTTCGCCTTCGCCGATAACAATTCTACCGTGCATATCGATACGCATCATTCGATCGCGCATCGCAGTTGTGCCTGCCCCATCCGCTTCCATCTTATTTCCCTTGCCAATCCAAGGATAGGAAGCAATGGCAGCATGCTGAGATACTGCAAGAAAATCCATTACCAAGTTTTGTGTGCAGACTCTACTTTTCGTTTGCAAAACGTTTTCCTCCTTTTCAGTTAAAAAAAAGGAAAGACTGTAGAACCATAAATAACAGTTATACAGTCTTTCTGAAAAAATTAGTTGGCTTTCACCGTTGCAGCAGAGAGGACTTGTTTGGCTTGAATTACAACATTTTCGACTGTAAATCCGAACTGGTTCATAAGTTCGTCTCCTGGTGCGGAGGCACCGAAAGTATCTATACCAATGATTTTGCCTTCGCGACCAACATATTTATGCCAGCCGTGGGTTGAGCCCATTTCACAGGCTAAGCGACGTTGATTGCTGGCTGGTAAGACAAATTCTTTATATGTTTCTGATTGTTTATCGAATAATTCCCAGCTTGGCATGCTGACAACGGAAGAATCAATACCTTGTTCAGCAAGGACCTTTTTCGCTTCAACGAGAAGAGATACTTCTGAACCCGTACCAATTAAAATAATATCTGCTTGCCTTCCTTCTGATTCAGCGATAACATAAGCACCTTTTGAAATTCCGTCTCTTGCTCTTTCATGACTGCCTGGAAGGATTGGTAAATTTTGTCGGCTCAATACAAGCATAACTGGATTTTCCTTTTGAGAAAATGCATAGCGATAGGCCTCAACTGTTTCATTGCCATCTGCAGGTCGAATCACCGTCAGTCCAGGCATCGCTCGGAAGGAGGAGAGTTGTTCAACCGGTTCATGTGTTGGACCATCTTCACCGACCGCAATTGAATCGTGTGTCATTACATAAGTAACCGGGAGTCCCATTAAGGCTGCAGAGCGGACAGCGGATCGTAAGTAATCTGAGAAGACAAAGAATGTAGCGCCAAAAGGCTGAACACCGCTATGTAAGGCCATCCCGTTAAGAATACCGCCCATCGCAAATTCGCGAACTCCAAACCAAATATTTTTCCCTCCATAATTAACAGCACTAAAGTCGCCAGCATTTTTAAGCATCGTTTTGTTTGAGGAAGCTAAATCTGCTGATCCTCCAAAAAGGGTAGGTAGATTTTCTGCAATTTGATTAAGGGCTATACCCGATGCCTCTCTTGTAGCAAGCGCTTTATCACTATCACAATAAAGCTTTAGTGCCTCGTCCCAATTTCCAGGCAAGTTTCCATTAACAAGCGCTTGAATCTCGTCAGCAAGTTCAGGATACGCCTGACAGAATTTGATTAAGAGCTGTGTCCACTCTGCTTCTATTTGAATACCTCGCTCCTGGTATAATGATTTTAATTCCTCTACTTCTTTTGGCAATGTAAAAGGAGGAAGCTCCCAATTGTAATTTTTCTTTGCTAAAGCAGCCTCTTCGGGTCCGAGCGGGGAACCGTGTGAAGCTGATTTTCCAGCTTTATTTGGACTTCCGTATCCGATTACGGTTTTTACTTCAATGATGGCAGGTTTGTTTTTCTCACGTTTTGCCAGGGCAATTGCCTCGTTTATGGCATCTAAATCGTTTCCGTCTTCAACAACTAATGTTTGCCAGCCGCAGGAAGAGAATCTTGCCTCGATATTCTCTGAAAACGCTTGATCTAAATTGCCATCTAATGAAATTTGATTTGAATCATAGAGCAAAATTAGCTTTCCTAATTGCAGGTGACCTGCTAGGGAAGCAGCCTCATAAGAGATTCCTTCCATTAAACAACCATCCCCGCATAATAAATACGTGTAATGGTCGACAACAGGGAAGTTTGGACGGTTATATTTCGCAGCTAAATGGGCTTCCGTCATTGCCATCCCGACGCCCATTGCAATTCCTTGCCCCAGTGGTCCAGTTGTTGCGTCTATACCAGGTGTATGTTTATATTCTGGGTGGCCAGGAGTAAGGCTTCCCATTTGACGAAATTGCTGTAATTCCGACATGGGCATATCATAGCCGAACACATGGAGTAAGCTGTACATTAATGCTGAACCATGTCCAGCGGATAAAATAAAACGGTCACGGTTAAACCAGCTCGGATTTGTTGGATTGAATTGGAGATGGTTTTTCCATAATGCTGTGACTGTTGGAGCTGCACCCATTGGCAGACCTGGATGGCCAGAGTTTGATTTTTCAATCATATCAATGGAAAGCACACGAAGTGCTTGAACCACTTGGTTATCTAACTGTTGCATATTGTTCACCTGCATTCTCTAGTGTTTGACTATAGGAGTCCCAATCCTTTAAAAAGCTTTCAATTCCCTTATCTGTTAAAGGGTGACCCCATAACTTTGGGAAAAGTGATCCTGGGACAGTGGCAATATGTGAACCTGCTTCTGCGGCAGATTCCAAATGGCCAATATGACGAACGCTTGCAGCAATGATTTCTGATTGTAGTCCATAGTTCTCAAGGACAGTTTTTAAACGTTTAATCAGGTCAACGCCATCAACTCCGATATCATCAAGTCTGCCAAGGAAAGGGCTGATGTAAGTTGCGCCTGCTTTTGCCGCCATTAAGCCTTGTGCGACCGAAAAAATAAGCGTGACATTTGTTTTAATGTTTTCTTTTGCTAATATATGAACCGCTTTCAATCCTTCCTCTGTCATAGGAAGTTTTACAACTACATTATCCGCCCATTTGGCAATACTGCGCGCCTCGTTAATCATGTCCTTTGCTTTTAGACCAATGACCTCTGCGCTAACGGGTCCATCTACAATACTGCAAATCTCTTTAATTACTTCTTCAAATGGACGTCCTTCTTTGGCGATGATCGTTGGGTTTGTTGTCACACCATCGACAAGTCCTAACGTATAAATTCGTTTGATTTCTTCTACATTTGCTGTATCGAGGAAAAATTTCATTTCATATTCTCCTTTTGTAAAAATTAACAGCTTAAACCGCTAAGCAGAAATTCTTTCTCTTTATCCATGATTTGATCGATTTTTCTTGCAGAGTTTCCACCTTGGAAGGAAACATTTAGGTAGGCCTTCACTACTTGTTTAGCAAGTTCATCGCCGATTACCTTTGCTCCGATAGTGATAATTTGTGCGTTATTGCTAAGCTGGGCACGCTCTGCAGAAAAAACATCATGGCATTGAGCAGAACGAATATTTGGGACTTTATTCGCTGCGATGGACATTCCGATACCAGTTCCGCAAACAAGGATTCCTCTTTCAAGCTTACCTTGTGAAATATCTGTTGCTACATTAAAGGCTACTCCTGGATAATCGACTTCATCTTCAGAATAACATCCGTAATCTACGACTTCATGACCTAAACTAGTAACGTATTTTCTTAATTCTTCTTTCATACGGAAAGCGTTGTGATCTGATCCAATTCCAATTTTCATTACTATCACTCCTATTTAATTAATCTACTCATATTTTTTCATTTATTTTCGTTTATGTCAACAAAATTATTAACAAACGAAAATAAACGAAAATATATCGATGAATACAATCGTATTACTATAGATGTTGTTATCATTGAGGATATTAGCTTTCGATAATTCTATTAAAATCAATGTTATATCAGAAGTTAAATGAAAATAAAAATAAATAAACAAAAGATATTGACAATAAACGAATCTAAACGATAAAATAAGCTTACACAAATGAAAGCACTTTCTCGGAGGAAACTAGTTGGGGGAGGTAGGGAAGAAAACAATTAAAAATGATAGTTTGCAATATATTTTTCAAAATAAAATACCTATTTTATGTGAGGTGACCAAAATGAAGTTTTCACGTGGTGTAATTGGATATTGTATCGCTGGGATGATTGTTATGAGTGTTTGGGGGCCGCTTTCTAGCAAGTATGGACTCATGGGTGGTGTGCTTGCAGCTTTCTTTATTATCGGACCAATGTGGTACATGAACCACTATGTAGGCTTAATTGATCATGAGGATGACTCCGCTTTTGTTGATATGGGTCTTGGTATTGCGATTTGTGGAATGATGAGGGACTTTTTCATGAATGGTTCAAGTACACTCGTCGATTCACTGCCAACCATTCTGCTCGTTACGGTCGGAGCGGTTGCAGGCGGGGTCGCTGCAGCGTATATCGAGAAAGACATGGCGAAGAAAAATGTGGAACATGCAGAAATCGTTATAGAACAGAAAAAGACTGCTTAAGGGGGGAATGGGGATGAGTGTTGCAATGGCAGTAACAACGATTGCTGGTGGATTTATCTTTCCGTTTGCGATACGGATGATGTGGGGCAAAATGGTTGAAAACTGGGGACCGATTGGCGGCTGGGTTGCCGCAGCGTTTATCGTCGGAACCGTATGGACCATGAACCACGGTATTGACAAACCGCTTATTCATCAAAGCGGCGACGCCTGGGTCGATATGGGGTGGGCAGCGGGTGTTGGTGTGTTTGTCGCTTCAGTCTTAACCGGCGGAAAGGTTAAGAAATCGTTAACCAATGTTACCGCAGCAGTAGTTGGCGGCATAGCTGGCGGATATTTACTATCATTATTTTTATAAAAAACTATAAAACTGTGAGGATGATAAAATATGAAAAATCAAGATGTTGCAGAAAAAACAGCTATTAAAAGATTAGTAAATGATGGATTTGATGTTGTAGAGGAAATGCTAGAAGGCTATTGCAAAGCGAACAAAAATTATGCTGAGCTGCATGAAACGGATGGTCGTGTGGTTGTTAGTAAGAAAATGAGTGAAGAAAGCAAGGTACGTGTCATTATTGGCGGAGGCTCCGGGCATGAACCTTTATTCTTAGGTTATGTGGGAAAAGATTTTGCTGACGCTGCTGTCATTGGGAATATTAATACGTCTCCATCTCCAGAGCATTGTTATAATGCAGTAAAAGCGGTGGATGCAGGTAAAGGCTGCTTGTTTATGTATGGAAATTATTCAGGTGATGTGATGAATTTTGATATGGCGGTTGAAATGGCAGAAGATGATGGTATTCGTGTTGAAACCGTTCGTGTAACAGATGATGTGTATTCATCAAAGAGTCATCTAGAGCGACGCGGGGTAGCTGGTGATGTATTTGTTTTTAAGGCAGCAGCAGCTGCCGCAGCAAAAGGTCTTGATTTAGATGAAGTAAAACGTGCCGCTGAAAAAGCAAATGACAATACTAGATCAATGGGGGTTGCACTATCTTCCTGCACACATCCAGCGACAGGACAACATATCTTTCAAATGGATGCTGGGGAAATGGAAGTGGGTATGGGAATCCATGGTGAACCTGGTGTGCGCAGATCAAAGCTAAAACCAGCTGATGAGGTTGTTGACGAAATTCTTGGATATATTTTAGAAGATATTGAACTTAAAGCTGAAGAAGAAGTTTCTGTACTTGTGAATGGTCTTGGCGGGCTGCCGGTAATGGATCAATATATTTGCTATAGAAGAGTAGCGGAAGTATTAGAAGAAAAAGGAATTAAAATCCATCAATCATTAGTAGGTAACTATGCAACATCTATGGATATGGTCGGCATGTCGATTACTCTAATCAAATTAGATAACGAGTTAAAGGAATTGCTTGATGCTCCATGTGATACACCATACTTTAAAATTTAATGAACAATCAATAAAGGTGGACCTTTTGAAGGTTCACCTTTATAAAATAAGATTTTTCTTGTAAGAGCTGCGTGAAATCCCCGTCTTTCCAACCTCTTGCTGAAATTTGCCTGAATACTTTTCTACTATTATTTACTTTCATTTTTTTGCGTTATGTGTCAAAATACTTACATTTTGACAAAGATATGATGTAATATGAGTATTATATACTTTTAATTTTTGAGGCACATATGTATCATTTGTGCTTCTAATGATAAATATGGATAATAAATTCGGATACTGTGGGGGATATGGATGTCTAAAATGTTTGCACCGGAGAGAAGAAAAATTATTATGGAAAAGCTTTACGCGAGCCAGCGGGTAACGATAAAGGAATTATCTGAGGAAATGGACGTATCTGAAGCAACACTAAGAACCGATCTTACCAAAATGGAAGAAGAAGGTCTGTTAAAAAGAACGCATGGCGGTGCGCTTTTAGTCGAGGATTTGGAAAATGAAACTAGATTTTCGAGCCGAGAAAAGAAAAATAAAGAAGAAAAATCATTGATTGCCAAACAGGCATTGGAATTGATTACAAATTCACAATGCATTATGTTGGACGCAAGCTCAACGGCACTGGAGCTGGCTAAGCTATTGAAAGAAATGCGCATTCAATTAACCGTTGTCACGAGCGGTATAAATACTGCACTCGAGTTAAATGAACATCCTGATATTACGGTCATTTTGCTGGGCGGTATTGTGAAAAGAGGTTCTTATTCATTAGAGGGGAGCTTGGGAGTAAGTATATTGGATAAAATTCATATTGACCTAATGTTTACCTCAGCGAATGGTTTTTCGCTTGAAGCGGGATTAATGGATTTTAGTGTTTACGAAGTGGAACTGAAGAAAGCTATGGTAAAGGCATCTAAGAAAGTTGTAGCCTTGCTGGACCATACCAAAATTAACAAGCACTCCATTGCTTCCTTTGCATCAATAGATGATATTGATATAATAATTACAGACTGTGATCTTCCAAAAGATTATCGTGGAAAATTGGAGGAAAAACAGATTGGCATAATGACAGTAGAGCCTGGTTTTAATGACTGCGGATGTTAATGATAAAAGAATGAACAAGCACTTCTCAAACCATTCATGGCTTAGGAGTGCTTGTTTAATAGAGAAAATGCAATAAGTGAAAATAAAATGAAAGAAAATGAAAATAAACGATAATAAATGAATTGACACGCATGAATGATTAATAGTAAAATGAAAATATAAATTAATAGTTTTTATCTATTTTCGCCTTGAAATGTAAACGCTTAAAGGCATTTTTTAAACAACAGGGTATATCCAGAAGGGAACCATTATGAAAAAAATAATCAATGACCCAGAAAATGTTGTAACAGAAATGGTAGAAGGGTTTATAGCCGCATTCGGCAGTGATTACGAGAAGTTGAAGGATGTAAATGGGGTCGTACGTAAGAATCGAAAAGACAAAGTGGGTATTCTGATTGGCGGCGGCAGCGGTCATGAACCATTATTTATTGGATTTGTTGGTGAGGGACTGGCAGATGGCGCAGCTATTGGCAATGTTTTTGCGGCACCGACACCTAACACGATTGTTGAAGTAACCAAAGCAATCGATTCAGGAAAAGGCGTTATTTATCTCTATGGGAATTACTCAGGAGATACCTTGAACTTTGATATGGCTTCAGAACTCTGCGAAATGGAAGATATCGAGGTAAAAAGTGTTATTGTTTGTGATGATGTTGCATCTGCCCCGTTAGAGCGTGCAAACGATCGCCGAGGAATAGCAGGGGATGTTTTTGTGATAAAGGTTGCAGGCGCTGCTGCAGAGGCAGGACTATCACTCCAAGAAGTAGCACGCATAGCACAAAAAGCCAACGACTCAACAAGATCGATTGGAGTTGCATTAACACCAGGGTCGATCCCGGGTACAGGAAAGTACACTTTCCAGCTAGCAGACGATGAAATCGAATTTGGAATGGGTATCCACGGCGAGCCAGGTATAAATCGTACCAAACTATTACCTGCTGATGAGTTAACAGATATGCTTCTAGATTATTTGATTAAAGATATGACACTTATAAGTGGTGATGAGGTATGTGTGCTCGTCAATGGCCTTGGTGCAACGACGTTAATGGAATTAATGATTATCAATCGAAGAATTGCTGAAGTATTTGAAAGTATAGGGATTACAATCCATGAAACAGATGTAAATAGTTATTGCACAACGCAAGAAATGGGCGGTGCTTCAATTACATTGTTCCGCATGGATGAAGAATTAAAAGGATACTATAATCAACCGGCATATTCGCCGTTTTATATGAAAAAGGGGAGATAAAAATGGAAATGAAGACGCTATTAAACTCACTAACAATTCAACAAACAAAAGAAATGCTGATTTATGTTGGGGAAGAGGTTATGAACAACAAACCACTGTTAACTGAGGTAGACAGTGCCATTGGGGATGGAGATCATGGTATCGGCATGCATGTTGGTTTTTCAAATGCCAATAAGAAATTAACTGTTGAAAATTACTCTGATATTAATGGGATTTTTAAAGAAATTGGAAAAGCGATGATTAATAACATGGGCGGCGCCTCTGGCGTTATCTTTGGAACCATGTTCAGTGGTGGAGTAAGAAAAATGGATTCCTTTGATTCGCTAAATTTAGAATTACTGACAACTATTTTTACAAATGGATTAAAAGGTGTAAAAGAGCGTGGTAAAGCTGACTTAGGTGACAAAACGATGATTGATGCACTAGAACCTGCAGTTGTGTCGTTACAAGCTAGTCTTGATCAAGGAAGGAATTTGCTTGATGCCTTAAAGCAAGCCGAAGCTAGTGCAGCAGCTGGGGTAGAAAATACGAAGAACTATGTTGCTAAATTTGGCCGTGCCAAAACGATGGGTGAACGTGCTATTGGTTTTCAGGATGCGGGTGCAACTACGGTATGGATTATTTTCAAATCTATGGTGCAATGGGTAGAAAAAGCTGAGAGCGATAAAAATGAATAAGATTTGGATTGGTACCAACTGGAAGATGCATAAATCCCTTCATGAAGGGACTAGTTACACGAAGGAATTAATCGGCATAGTTGAGGAATTGGATAGTAATGTTGAGGTCTTTATCATTCCGCCTTACACTTCATTATGGCCGATTAAAGATGTCGTTGGTTCTTCCAGGTTAAAATTAGGCGCCCAGAATATGCATTGGCAGGAAGAAGGAGCTTATACAGGTGAAATCTCGCCGATGATGTTATCGGAAATTGGCCTGGATCTTGTGGAACTAGGCCATTCTGAAAGAAGACAATATTATAATGAAAATGACGTGGATATTAATAAAAAAGCAAAGGCTGCCTTGCGTCACGGTCTTAAACCATTAATTTGTATTGGTGAGAATCTTCAGCATAAAGATCATGGAATTACCGAAGAAGTGATTTCAGCGCAATTGAAAGTAACACTGCAAGGAATCAGTAAAGATCAAGTGGATAATGTCTTGATTGCCTATGAGCCAGTATGGGCGATAGGAGAAGCAGGAAAACCCGCAGAGACAGATTATGTAGGCAAAGTTCATTCACATATACGTGCTATATTAGTAGAATTGTTTGGGGAACGAGGTAAAATTATTCCGATATTATTTGGAGGAAGCGTTAATCAAACTAACTTCATGAGCTATCTTGAAAACGAGGATGTAAATGGCCTGTTTATCGGAAGAGCTGCTTGGAATATGGAGAGCTTTAGAGAAATCTTGTCTACCATTCATGGTACTGCTGTCTCTAGTAGAAGCTAGTAGACTATGAGAGTAGACATATAGTAGTCCTGGGGGCAATGAAAAGTATTTGGATATCATTAGATGAAAAAAGAGGCATGGTCACTAGGACCATGCCTCTTTTTAGACTTACTTCTGCTGAGCAGACAAAAAAACCTTTTGTGCAGCTAATACTCCTGCCCCTGGTTCGAAGGAGTAAGAGAAATCCTGCAATCCAGCTTCGATAAGTGAAACAGC
Organism: Neobacillus niacini; assembly: GCF_046591715.1. GTDB lineage: Bacteria > Bacillota > Bacilli > Bacillales > Cytobacillaceae > Neobacillus > Neobacillus niacini_L. Next base: position 23,098 of record NZ_JAWVNQ010000002.1, read on the forward strand.
TTGAAGGATATCACTTGGGAAGCAATAGCCCATATGGCCAAATCTGAAAATCTTCCCTTGCAGATGGCCTAAGCCTCCGGCAAAATCAAGATGATATTTCTCCTTTAGATGACTGAGGAACGGTGACAATTCTATTCCTTCTGGAGCACAAATAGCGGTAATGGTTGGTGATGCGTAGTCATCAGATGTCAACAAATCAATAGAAAGTGCCTTCATCGACTCGCGAACCATTTTTTTCATTAATTCATGTCTAGCAACAGTTTGTGCAAATCCGCCTTCCTCCTCAATCAGGTCACAGACCGCGGAAAGTCCCATAATCAATGAAATGGCTGGAGTGTTAGGTGTCATTCCTTTGGAAGCACATTCGCGATAGCTCTGTAAATTTAAGTAATAAGAAGACGTATGATTTTCCTCTATCACTTTCCAAGCTCTTTCACTGACACTTAAAAGGGCCAGGCCAGGAGGGAGCATCATCGCTTTTTGCGATCCGGTTACTAGAATATCGATTCCCCATTGGTCCATCTCAGCAGGAGCACCGCCAAGACAGCTGACGCCATCGACGATAAATAAAGCATCAGTCTGTGAACGAACCACTTTTGCTAGTTTTTCGATTGGATTCAGAATTCCTGTTGAGGTTTCATTATAGGTGGCAAACACGGCCTTTATATTCGATAAAGGTTTTAGAAACTGAATCAAATCTTCTTCGGTACACGCCTCGCCCCAGCTTTTTTCAAGCTTATGTACCTTGTACCCATTTTTCTCACAAATTGAGACGAAATAATCACCAAAGGCGCCGACGGTAATTACCACCACCTCATCCCCAGGTGAAACAGTATTCACTGCGGCTGCTTCTAGAGCTGCAGTACCGCCTGATGGCAGGAGCAGAATTTCTTGCTTTGTCCCAAACACAGGCTTCACACGATTGGTTGTTTCTTGGTATAATCGCACAAACTCCGGGGTGCGGTGGCTGATCATGTCTTGATTCATCGCCAGTTGAACCTTCTTTGGAATGGGTGTAGGTCCCGGGTGCCGCAAAATATTTGGATACATCTCTATACCTCCTTTTTCTTCTCTTACTCTATAATAGTATAGATTTCCATCAAAGAACAATATTATCAGTATTTTCTGATAAAATAAATGAAGCTTGAGGCACCCTCAAGCTTCATTTAGAATGCACCGGAGCCTCCTCCGCCGCCGCCAGTTCCACCACCGCCACTGGAACTTGAGCTGCCGCCATCGCTGCTAGTGGTTGATTGATTAGCAGAGAGAAAACTTGTAGACGTGAAGGGACCGATATAGACAATGGAGTAAAAGACACCGTCATCGTATGAATTTTTGTCTGGTGTAATGAATGCTTCTATCAGCTCATCGTTCTTACGATTAATGTCATTGCTGCTAATACCGAGTCCGTAAATATAGACACGCATACGGTCGTCCTCTGACCATTTTTCCCAATCGGATTGAGACGTTTCCTTAAAACGCACCCTGAACTGCTTCCAGTCGAAGAGTATACGGGCGCCTTCCCAGGTCTTTGGCCGATAAGCAATCGCATAGATAACAAATGCAAGAAACAGGAAGAGTGCTGCGAGAAAGGAGCCAAGGAGATCATAAATCGGAAAAAGGAATAAAAACGGCAGTATCAATACACTTGAAAAACCAACAAGAAATCGGTAGGTTGTTTTATTTTCATAAAGGGAATGGCGATCCACCTCTTCTTTAATGGCACCAAGCCATTCTCTTTGAAATAGGTGGTATGCAGCGTGGTTTTTCTTGTTTTTCGTATAAGCCGTTAAGTCATCAAAGGTAAAGGTAGATTTGCTGCCAATCTTATCAAAAAACCATTCTAATAAAATATTCTCATGCTTCAGCTTTCCTTTTGGATTGAGCCTTTTAAACTGGTCATCTGCTGTTTTAGCCACATAACCCTGGCGGACCAAATCTAGCAAACCTGCTGCCATCGCCTGCGGCGGAAGGTAGCTGTTGTTTGTAAAGAAGATGGTAGCTGGTATACTCATGATTTGTTTTGGAACGGAAAGAAACGGGGTTTCTTCACGAGTTAACTCAATTCGCCTTAAACGTGCGGACAGCCAATCACGTATAATTAACAGTAGTAAAATAATAGAGAAAGCAGGGAGGCCAATTGTGCCTATTCTAGAAAGAATTTCCCTTGTTTGTGCATCAGCTGCAGCCTGCACAATGAGTTCTTGCTCTGCCTTAAGAATATCCTCCTTCATCGGTTTATCTACGGTGATGGGGGCGTTAGGAAAAAGCTCGGCAGGATAGGCAACACGGATATCGGCATTTGTATTACTTGGTACATACCCTAGCTTAAAAAGGACAGACCCCTCTTCCTGAATACTATCTTTCGTAAACGCCTCATCATATCCAAAGGCAATGACATCCTCTGCCGGGGCAGGTGGATGAATGGTGATTGAAAGATTTTCATAAGAGGATTCATTTCGATCATCAAAAAATGGCCAGTAAAATTGTGCAACATCTTGATAGACTTCTAGTCCGTTTTCAATTGTATAGTGGAGTGTTACTGTAATACTTTCATTCTCACCTTTTCGGTGAATTTTATATAGATCATCTTCTGTTTCAATTCTTAAGGATTTTCCATTCTCGTCTGCCGTAAATTGAGTAATGGCAGCTCCCTCTTTCGGAACCACTTCACGAGTAATCCCGTTAAATTCACCTTCAAACTCATACGTATGCGTTTCTACTACTTCTACATCCCCGTTGTCCCGTAGGAAAGCGTCGATTTTCACATTGTTAATTGAAAATTCTACAGCTAAACCTTGGTGGGGGAAACTGAATAACAATGCAGCCAATAGCAAGCTAGTAAACCATTTTTTTAGCATGTGCGTGTCACCCTCTTTCCTAATAATAGTAATACGAAAGAAAAGGGGGGAGGTTTCAACGATATTCCACAACTAAAGATTAGGTATTAGAACTGTTTATTAAAACGTAAGCTATTTTAAGGAAAAAAAAAGATCCGGCCAGGTGCCGAATCAATAAAAATAAAACAATAGGGGGTTCTTGAAAAAAAAGGTAGATAATAATAGTAATAGTCTATCCTTTTCTTAAAAACATCATACCTGTTAATTATGAAAAAACTATTAATGTATGTAGAAGTTTCTATTAACAATTGGGTTCCTCTTCAATATGAGGTATTTTTAGAAAAATTGGTGCCTGTCACCCATCCAAAGATGGCAATAAAAAAAATTTTTCATTTTTTTAGTTTGTTTTACGTTTTATCTTTCACTATAATCTTAGTACAACGAAACGGAGGAGGGTTCAGCATGAAACGAGTGGCGGTTTATTGCGGCTCTAGTTTGGGTGCTTCAGAGGCCTATAAAATAGGGGCGATTCAATTAGGGAAAGAGCTTGCAAAGCGGAATATTACCCTGGTTTACGGCGGTTCAAGTATCGGATTAATGGGAGCGGTCGCTGATACGGTGTTAAACGAGGGCGGACATGCGATTGGTGTGATACCTAAAATTCTGGAGGAACGCGAAATCTCCCATAAGGGGCTGACGGAATTAATCACTGTTGATACCATGCATGAACGAAAAGCCAAAATGGCCGAGTTAGTGGATGGATTTGTGGTTATGCCTGGCGGGACGGGAACGCTGGAAGAATTTTTCGAAGTTTTTACCTGGGGACAGATTGGGCTCCATAAAAAACCATGCGGTCTTCTCAACATCAACCATTATTACGACCCGCTGATTCGATTGTTCGAGCATATGATTGAACAGAAGTTTCTGCAGGAAAAATTCGGTTCGATGGCGATTATTGAGGAAGACCCGGCGGCACTGCTCGATAAGTTTCTACACTATGAAGCTCCTTCGATAAAAGCATTCGAATAAGAAAGCATTGGAAAAAGCAGTGGAACTCACTGCTTTTATCATGTGAATTATAGCAGTGCCTGAATGGATAAATAAATACATAAACAGGAAATTATCAAGAAATTTCATCCTAAAGATGTCATTGTGAATTACATGGATGCCACGATAGGGACCTATGCTGGGAAAGATGGGATGATTATTTCGTTTTAAAAAACTAGATTGATTTTGACGGATTTTGGAGCACTGCTATTTGGGAATTATCGACAAAATATTTCCCGGAAAACTATTTAAAGTTCGTTTTGAAAAAGGGTTTTCCGTCACTTTAATTAATCGTTTAATTAAGGCGGAATGCTAGCATATGCTGTCGAAAAAATAAGACCCATTTGAAGTGGGTCTTTAATTTTGTCCTATTCTAAATTACTATGACGCCCAAATGCAGCATCATGGTCCACTTGGGTAAGGGCGCTGTACAGAAGACATAATGTGTCAAAAACAAGATGAGCACATTGGTCAAATAGCGAACCAAGCGGCTGAATGGTTTTTAGTTCGTTTTCACGGCGATACTTGGTAGCAGCTGGAACGTGAAGAACCGTGGTTGCCGCTTGTGCCAAAGCCGATTCAGGATTTGTGGTAACAGCCACAACTGAACAGCCAAGTGAGTTTGTTTTTTCAGCAGTCCAAACGACATTTTTAGTTGTTCCAGAGCCGGAAATGGCAACTAATAGATCGCCTTCTTCAATGGAAGGTGTAATGGTTTCACCTACAACATAAACCGTTGCCCCTAAGTGCATTAAGCGCATCGCAAATGATTTTGCCATTAGCCCCGAACGTCCTTCACCATTAACAAAAATACGCTTAGCTTTTTGCAATTGGCCGGCAATATTTTGCAGCTGGTTTTCTTTAACTTGACTTAACACTGTTTCAATTTCTTTTATGATAGTCGGTATGAGTAACATGTTTTATAGGACCTCCACTTGTTTAAATTTTGCCGCAGCTTCTGCTGGATTCTCTGCCTTTGTAATCGCTGAACCAATAATGACGATAGATGGGTTGAGCGTCTTTTGTAAGGATTCCAAGGACTCCAGCGTAATTCCGCCTGCTGCTGCAATCGTCATCCCGGGTTCATAGATGTTTTTATTTCCGGAACCATGATTAGAGGCACCAAGCTCTTCCTGTTGATCCTTACTCACATGCTCACAGAATACGGCATTTTTATATTTCATTAAATCTCTTTTTTGCTGCTCTGATGTATTTAATAAATCAATCATTACTGTTTTGTTGTAGCGCTGTGCAACTTCCATACAAACATCAATGGTTACAAGGGGAGACACGCCCATAACGGTAGCGACATCCGCTCCAGCTTCAAAATACATTTCAAATTCATAACGGGCATTATCAATCGTCTTAATATCGGCAACAATCGTTTTGTCAGGGAAGGCTTGTTTCATCTCTCTGACACTGGACATCCCATATTCCTTGATCAATGAGGTCCCAACCTCAATCCAATCAATGGAATCAGCCACTTTTTTTGTTAAATCTATCGCTTCGTTTATTTCCATTCGATCTAAAGCAAGCTGTATTTTCATCGTTCAAACTCCTTTTTCGGCAGTTAGATAAACCGATTTACTAAATCGGTTTATGAATTGATTATACTTCATTTGTAAGCGTTCTTCAATAGAAAAGTGGACTAGTGACAGGCACTAGTCCACTCGTTAAGGTGCTTAGGTTTCGGTTGTGTGTCCGCCTGAGGTGGACAGTGTCCACGAGCGGTGACAGGCACCAACATACCTACATCAATTTGCTTGGAAATACAAATATTTCTGGTTCTTGGTTTTCTTTTTGTATTTGCTGGTAGAGCAGCTGTGCTGCTTTTCTGCCCATTTCGGCTGCGGGCTGGATGATAAAGGATAATGAGGGCTCTAGCATTTGTGAGAATGGGATATTGTCGAACACGACTACATCCAGGTCTTCTCCAAATTTGATTCCTTTTTCCTTTAGGAATTCTCCGAGTGCAATAAAAACCCGATCATTTGCGGCGAACAATGCCGTTGGCTTTACATCCTGGGAAAAGAGCTGTTCTAGTTTCCCCTTCATTTCCACGATAGTTCCTTCAATAATAAAGTCTGGATTCAATTCTAACCCGGCATCCATTAATGCCTTTTTGTAGCCTTCCAATCGATCAATCCGGGTACTGACTGTTAACGGCTGTACAGCGAAGGCAATATTTTGATGACCTTTTTCAATGAAGTGCTGAATTGCCTTGTAGGTGGATTCGGCATTATCGGTGATGACGGTATATACATCGGGGTTTTCCACTTTTCTATCCACAAACACCACTGGATAGCCTTGCTTGACCATATTTTCATATAAAGCATTGTTTTTCCCCGTTGGAAAAATAATCAGACCATCCACCTGTTTGGCTCGCAGCATTTCAATGTATTTCTTTTCTTTTTCAGGGTTATCATCCGCGTTGCAGACGATTGCCTGCAAATCGTATTGATGGAAGAAATCTTCAATCGCCCGGCTGACCTCTGTTGAAAAATAGTGGGTTATATTCGCGACAATAATTCCGATCAGGGATGTGCGCTTTTGTTTTAGACTTCGCGCCAAAAAGTTTGGCTGGTAGCCAAGGGTGGTGATGGCATCTTCAATTTTCTGCTTTGTTTTTTCACCCATATATTCATAGCGTTTATTCAAATATTGAGAAACGGTGCTCTTTGAAACACCTGCTTCACGGGCCACATCGGCCATTGTTACTCTTTCCATGCCTATCTTCCTCTTTCTGTTAATCACTGCTTTCATTTTACCGGCAAATCCACTATTTATCTAGTGGCGCTGCAGGAATAGGAGTCACCTAATAGAAAAGAGGATGACGCATGCATGTGTCATCCTCTTCCTGTTATGCCTTTCTTGCAGTCTGGACTTGGCCGATCAGTTTTTTTGCATTTTCTGTAATCAAAGCTAAATACTGTTCAGTTAACTCTTTTTTTGGATCCACCAATGAACTTCCCACTCCAACGGCAACAGCGCCGGAACGAATATAGTCGCTTGCATTTTCCATATCGATGCCGCCCGTTGGCATTAGTGGAATATGGGGAAGAGGACCGGCAATATTTTTAAAATAACCTGGTCCTACGCTTCCTGCTGGAAATACTTTAATAACATCTGCACCGTACTCATAAGCAGTCAGGATTTCAGTAGCCGTAAACGCTCCTGGAACACTGATCACCCCATAGCGTTTTGTGATTTCAATCGTTTCCTTTCGAACAGTCGGTGAAAACACAAACTTTGCTCCCGATAAAATCGCTGCCCTGGCAGTTTCGGCATCTAATACCGTTCCGGCACCAACAAACATTTCATCTCCAAACACATCGGCAGCTTTTTCAATTACTGCCAGTGCTTTTGGTGTTTCCATCGTAATTTCAAGTGCTGTAACTCCGCCGTCCTTTAAAGCAGCAGCCATTGGAATAATACTTTCAATACTTGCACCGCGAATCACCGCAACCACCGAACGTTTTTTGATTTCTTCCACACCCATGTAAAAAATCTCCTCTCATAATGGATAACAGCCTTAGAAAAACCTAAGGCTGTTTACCTTTTTTTGAATCTAGCTCCAGCGCCTAGGGGCTCGGGTCATAAAGGTGTCTAGTTGCGGCTCCTTGGGACTCGAGGCATAAGCCACCCACTGAAGAAGGCAAAAAGCGCCTTCTTGCAGTGGTCGTCTTATGCCTTCGTCCCAGAGCAGTCGCCTCCACATTTCATTCAATCCGTCAAGAAGGTTAAAGAGCAACCTTCTCGCCGGCTCGTCTAGACATAAGCCCCTGTGCAAGGCGCTTCCGCTTTTTAAACTTACGCGCTCACTTTCATATCTGCGGGCTTCGTGCTATCCTTTTTTGCGGTATTTACCGCCCAAACTGTTAAGATTGCTGAAAGGAATAATGAACCTGCCATAAAGATATAAGAAGCACCAAATCCACCTGTAACACCGTTCAAATAACCTACGATATAAGCACCAACGAATGATCCTAATGCACCCATAGAGTTAATAAGAGCCATTGCACCACCGGCAACGTTGCGCGGCAGGATTTCAGGAATAATTGCAAAGAATGGACCGTATGGAGCATACATCGCACCACCTGCAATGACTAACAATACAAAGGAAATCCAGAAATGCTGTGTTCCAATTGCATATGAAGCATAGAAGGCAATGGCGCCAATTAACAGGAATGGCCATACAAATGCACTGCGGTTCATCATTTTATCAGAGAAATATGAAGCCGTTAACATTAGAACAATCGCTAAGATATAAGGGACTGAAGACAACCAGCCTGTTGTGACAATATCCATATTCGGCGCTGCTTTGATAATAGAAGGAAGCCACATTACAAACCCATAGACACCAATGCTCCATAGGAAGTATTGAATGCTAAGTAAAATAACAGGTTTTGATTTAAAGGCTTCACCATAGTTCTTAACAGGCTTAATTCCTTCTTGCTCTTTTGCTAATTGTAATTCAAGATCAGACTTTTCTTTGTCGGTTAACCATTTTGCGTCACGCGGTTTATCATTAACTAATTTCCACCAAATGAATGCCCAAACAACAGCCGGAAGACCTTCGATAATAAACATCCATCTCCAGCCGACAGATTCTACTAAATAACCAGAAACAATTGACATCCATAATACAGTTGCTGGGTTACCAAGAATTAAGAAGGTATTGGCACGAGAACGTTCTTTTTTCGTAAACCAGTTGCTCAAGAGTACAAGCATGGACGGCATAACAGCGCTTTCTACGACCCCAAGCGCGAAACGAATCACGAATAGTAACTTCACATTTGTGACCATACCAGTAGCAGTTGCGAGTAAGCCCCAAGCGATCAATGACCAAAAAATCAGGACCTTGGCACTCTTTTTCTCTGCATAAGCTGCACCCGGAACTTGGAAGAAGAAATATCCTAAGAAGAAAAGAGCACCGAGCAGGGAGGAGGTCGCCGCTGTGATATCTAAGTCCTTCGCTAATCCTGAAGCGGCTCCGAATCCATAATTGGCACGGTCAAGATAGGCAAGACTGTAAGTAATAAAGGCAATTGGAATCAGATAGAACCATCTTTTTTTGGCAATGGTTTGTTTCATGTTATTTCACTCCCTGTAAGTTTTTTTCTATATATTTTGCTAATTCCTCTTTCGTTGGGTAGCCGTCATTGTCTCCAGGTGACTGTACCGCTAATGAACCAATTGCATTCCCTCGAATTACTGCGTCTTTAATGGAGAGTCCTTCTAAAAGACCACTAATGACTCCAACCGCAAAACCATCGCCGGCACCAACTGTATCAACAACTTTTTCAACAGGAAATCCGAGTACGGTTCCTTCTTCGGATGCTGTTTTATAGTAAGCTCCCGCTGGTCCCAGCTTAATCACAACCAGCTTAACGCCCTTATCTAAATAAAAGGAAGCAATGTCACTTGGATTTTTAAAACCGGTTAAAATTTCACCCTCACTAAGTCCTGGTAACACGGTATCCACTTGGAAAGCCACTTCATTGATTTCTTTTACCATTTCTTCTTGTGATGCCCAAAGAGTCGGCCGTAAATTCGGATCAAACGAAACCTTGCGATTATTTTTTTTCATAAAAGCTAGAGCATGTTTGGCAAATCCCCGTGCATCTTCTGAGAGTGCTAAGGGAATCCCCGTCATATGAAGGTGTTTTGCCTCTAGAAAATACGCTTCATTGAAATCATCTTTATTTAGGTGGCTTGCAGCCGATCCTTTTCGGAAGTATTGAACCTCTGGATCACCTTCAAACACCATCGACTTTAATTGAAAACCGGTTGGGTATTTGCTGTCCAATAATACATGATCGATGTTGACGTTTTCATTTTTAAGCCGATTGATAATGAAAGTACCAAATGCGTCACTGCCTACTTTACTTGCCCAGCCAGAGCCGAATCCTAATCGTGCTAAACCAATGGCCACATTTGTTTCTGCTCCAGCAAGTTCGCGGGTAAATTCGCTGACTTCATGTAAGGAACCAGGGTGATTTGCCATAAACATAGCCATTGCTTCGCCAAAAGTTACGACATCTAATTGTTTCATGCTAATGCCTCGCTTTCTGTCATCATTTGAATAAACTCTTTGGTTCTTTCCTTTGGCTCAATTGGAAATTCAAGTGCTTTTACTATGTCTTTTGGAAGACCGTTCATCACCATTTCCCAGCTATGACCAATATTTCTCTGAAGCGGTACCGTTACAAGTTCACCGTTTTCCTGATCCACTTGTTTTAAATGAAGATAATGAACATATTGGGAAAGCTGCGTTAATGCTTCTCGTACATACTGTTTAGAATAGTACCAGTTTCCAGCATCAAAGGTCATTTTCACCGGAACGTTCTCTTCGGCTGCGCTTTCAAAAAAGGATTTTAAATGAGCAATATTACCGCCGTGCAGCGTCTGGTCATTCTCAACAAACAGTTGAAGTTCAGGGTACTGCTTTAAAAAAGTGTGAAGGGAGCTGAGCTTTGATTGCGTTTTATCAAAATGCCCTAGTGAAACTTTAATCCACTTTGCTCCGAGCTTTTTTCCTTCTTCAAAAATGGTTGCTAAATCTTGTTCATTAAGTTGATAATCCTCTTTCCACAATTCTATTGGAGCAGAAAAGACGGTAAAGAGTTGATGTTGTTCCAATTCTTGCTTCAAGCTATCTAAGGATGGATCTTGTTTCGAAAATAACTCTCTGCGTATCTCGATTCCATATGCACCTGAATTCGCAATGAGTTTTATAAAGGAAGCTTGCCCTTTCTCTAACACTTCCAATCTATCAAAAGCATTTAAAGGGACAATCACTTTTTGCATGGTATGACACCTACTTTGAAGTATTGAGGTAATAAATCGTTTTAGTAAACCGGTTTAGTAAATCGGTTTATGGATGTATTATATACCCAATGAAAGCGCTCTTGCAACAATAATTTTTTTATTTTTTGATTTAAACCACTATAATAAATGAAAAAAGCCTAAAGGAGATTGAGTTAGATGGAATTTTGGGAATCCAGTTTTATCGATAAACAAACGATGTGGGGGTTTGAACCTGCAGATTCAGCCATCTTGGCAAAGGATTTTTTCCTTGAAAAGAACATAAAAGATATATTAATCCCGGGAATTGGATATGGCAGGAATGCGAAGATTTTTATTGACCATGGAATCAAGGTAACCGGTATTGAGATTTCAAAAACGGCGATTGATTTAGCGAGGCAGAATGGAATTGATTGTCCTATTTATCATGGTTCTGTATCGGACATGCCATTTGATAACAAACAGTATGACGGCATATTTTCTTATGCTCTTCTTCACTTGTTGAATGAAGCTGAGAGAGAGAAGTTTATCAAAGATTGTTTCAATCAGCTAAAGCCAAATGGATATTTAATATTGACAACCGTTTCAAAAAAAGCCCCAATGTTTGCGAAGGGTAAACAGTTGGCTGAAGACTATTATGAGATCATGGAAGGCGTGAAAATGTATTTTTATGATGCTGATTCCATCAAACGAGACTTTGAAAAATACGGACTGGTAGAGTTTACAGAGATAGACGAACCCAATAAGGAAATGAAAAATAAACCTTCTATCAATTTTATATTGGTAAAGTGTCAGAAAGGCCAATAGACAATGCCCGGCAAAAAGAGGCACTCCTCACTTTTTATGCCTATTTTTGCCTGGGTGTAAAATCTTAATAGACAGCACTTCACCGCAAGTTGTACACACCGTATAGTTTGTTTCCAAACCTTTGGTAAAACTTTTTTCTGAGAAGGTGAGGCGAAAGTGGCTGCCAGATTGAGCAAAGGCAGTACCGCCGCAGGCTAGACATTTCTTCATCTTCAAATTCATAAAAACCCTCCTTTTAAAAAAATTTCCAATCAAGAGACGGAAAAAATTGTAAAAGGTTTCATGTTCATAAAAAAAAAGATTCGGCCAGTTGCCGAATCAAAAAAGAAATCTTATAAAAGGGGGTTATGAAAGAGAGAAAAAAGTTTGTCCTCTTCATGTCATTTATCTTACCCCCTAAGTATGAACAAATTATGAATAAAGGTTTAAGGTTCTATTAATTTCCCATTATCCCTTCATGCGCTCGGGCAGATTCTGGATCGATTGAACCACCATATCCAGCTTCGACTCAATTCGATATAGCAGGTAAAGGGTGACAATGATAGGGAATCCGACCTCACTGATGAGAGGTATCATCTGCTCCACGATATTTCACTCCTTTCTAGTAAGCAGGCCGGATTCTACTAGAATCCGGTTTCCTGCTCTATTTAATTGCATATTTCGGGACATCTTTCCGCAGCAAACTGGAAACTCTATGAATTTACCTCCTTATACTCTTTATATATAGAAAAGAAGGGCAAAAGGACATGGTTAGAAAAAATAAATCTCAGCTGGAGCCGACTGGAGTGCCCGAAAAGCATACAGAAAAAGCAATTGGGTCAATGCAGAGGAGCTGGAGTGCCCAAAGAGAACATGAAAATAGCAATTGGGTAACTCCAAGAGGATTTGGAGTGCCCGAAGAGAACATGAAAATAGCAATTGGGTCACTCCAGGAGATTTGGAATGCCCGAAGAGCATACGGAGAAAACCATTTGGATCAATGCAGTTATAAAAGAAGCTGACCCAAATGGCCGTGGATGACGACTACTTGGGTCAGCTTCATATTTTCATTTAATCTAACCCTTCAGGCGGCTAGCTAAATTTTCTCCCACGTCTGATTTCAAAAAATCCTCGGTAACAAAGGTTGAAATTCCGACTGCGGTTGAATAGGATTTTAAATCGGCAAAGTTAATTTGCAAGTTCGGTGCACTTTGCTTTAATGTGTGACTTTCCACTACCTCTCTAATAGAGGGAAGTAACCATTCCTCTGCAATGGATAAACGGTTGCCGATAATAATCTGCTGGGGATTAAAGATATTAATAATATTGTTAATGCCAATACCTAGATATTTACCAATGTTTTTAAATAAATCCCGTATCTCTTCATGATCGCTTGCGAGTTTGCATAAAGTTTCAAGGCTTAAAGGTTCTTCCTGATCGAATAGGCTCAACTCTTTTGCTCCATTTAATAAAGCTTGTTCAGATGCATACAATTCCCAGCAGCCAACGCTTCCACAATTGCACTTATTCCCATTGATATCGATAATCATATGACCCATTTCTCCAGAAAAGCCATTTGCGCCGCGGTAAAGACTGCCTTCTAAAATAAATCCAACCCCGAGTCCGATGCCGGCGCTTACATAAATTACATGATCATATTCTTTTCCTGCGCCAAAATGTTTTTCTCCGCAGGCTCCAGCATTTGCTTCATTTTCAATAATGACAGGGAGATTAAATTCGTCGGCAATGTCCTGCTTTAAATTAACATTCTTCCATCCTAAATTGGGAGCGAGAAGGATGTTTTGTCCATCTCCACTTACAATTCCCGGCACACCAATACCAATGCCAACCACTCCATAATGACTTTCAGGTGAGGAGGCGGCAAGTGTTTTGATTACCTCTTTAATGGTCTTAAGTGTTTCTCCGTATTCCATATTGTTCATAGGCTTCATGGTCTCAATCACAATATTTCCTGATAGGTCACAAAGAACACCTAATATATAATTAACCCCTAAATCAATTCCGATCGAGTACCCCGCACGCTCATTAAATAACAGCATGACGGGACGCCGTCCACCGCTTGATTTCCCCGGGCCCATCTCATAGCACATTTTCTCGTCGATTAATTCGTTTACTAACGAGGAGACGGTTCCTTTCGCTAGTCCTAATTGAATTGAAAGATCAGCACGAGAAATGGGAGCCTCCCCTTTAATGGTTTGCAAGATTCGTGCTTTGTTACTTATCTTTACCAATTGTTGATTCCAACTCATTTTGTTTACCCCTCAGTTTTCATAATGGCGGGAGAGTTTTGTCTATTTCTACTATCTCCAGTTGAATTGTCTATTTCATATATACCATATAATTTACAAAAAATAAACTTAGTTCATCCACTAGACAAACTAAGTTTGCGGTGATACAATCAAACTGTAGTCAAGAAGGAAACGTTTTCTCATAATTGAAAACGATGACAAACCATAAAAACCATTTGGAGGAATGAAGGATGAGCTATTTTAAAAATGTAAACACTGTTAAATATGAAGGCCAAAATTCTATCAATCCACTAGCATATAAATTTTACAATCCAGAAGAAATCATCAATGGAAAAAGAATGGAGGACCTTCTTCGTTTCGCCGTGTCATACTGGCACACTTTCACGATGGAAGGAAATGATCCGTTCGGACAAGGAACAATGGAACGTCCATACAACAAGCTTTCTGGGATGGATCTTGCGAAAGCACGCGTAGAGGCATCATTCGAATTTTATGAAAAACTAAATGTTCCTTTCTTCTGCTTCCATGATGCAGATATTGCTCCTGAAGGAGAAACTTTAAGCGAAACATTTAAGAACTTAGATGAAATCGTTGCAATGATTAAAGAATACATGAAAACTAGCAAAACAAAGTTATTATGGAATACAGCGAACATGTTCTCAAACCCGCGCTGGCTGCACGGGGCTGCAACAGCTCCAAATGCGGATGTATTTGCGTATGCAGCGGCAAAGGTAAAGAAAGGTCTTGAAGTCGGTAAAGAATTAGGTGCCGAAAACTATGTGTTCTGGGGCGGCCGTGAAGGTTATGAAACCTTGCTTAACACGAATATGAAGCTTGAGCTTGATAACTTAGCACGTTTCTTCCATATGGCGAAGGATTATGCAAAGGAAATTAACTTTGATGCTCAGTTCTTAATTGAGCCAAAGCCGAAAGAGCCTACCAAACATCAGTATGATTTTGACGTTGCAACTAGTCTATCATTCTTACAATCTTACGGATTACAAGACTACTTCAAGTTTAATATTGAAGCAAACCATGCAACGCTTGCAGGACACACTTTTGAGCATGAATTACATGTAGCACGTATCAACGGAATGTTAGGTTCTGTCGATGCAAACCAAGGCGATTCGCTTCTTGGCTGGGACACAGACGAGTTCCCAACAGATATCTATTCTACAACACTAGCAATGGTTGAAATTCTAAAGAATGGCGGTCTTGGCTCTGGAGGATTGAACTTTGATGCCAAAGTGAGAAGAACTTCATTTGACCCTGAGGATTTGTTCTATGCACACATTGCTGGAATGGACTCCTTTGCCATTGGCGCAAAAGTAGCGCAGCGATTAATTGAGGATAAAGTGCTTGATAACTTTATTGCAGATCGTTATAGCAGTTATACAAATGGCATTGGACTTGAAATTGTTGAAGGGAAAACAGACTTCCGTAAGCTTGAGCAATATGCACTTGGTCTTACGAAAATTGAAAACAAATCAGGCAGAACAGAACAACTGAAATCAACATTAAATAAATACATTTTAGAAGCATATGCAACAGTGAATGCCTAAAAAATAATATAAGGAATGTGCTGGGGAACTATTTGTTCTCTGGTACATCCTTTTTTAAAAGGATGATTGATGTGAAATATGTAATTGGAATTGATCTTGGGACGAGCGCTGTAAAAGTGCTGCTGGTAAATAAGGAAGGGAAGGTCTGTAATGAAGTTTCACGGCCGTATCCGTTAATTCAAGAAAAGTCCGGTTATAGTGAACAAGAGCCGAAGGAATGGGTAGAAAAGAGTGTAGATGCTCTAAAGGAGCTTGTTGTACAATTTAGTGGAAACGTTTCCGATATTGAAGGGATCAGTTTTTCCGGGCAAATGCACGGACTTGTTCTGTTAGATGAAGAGCATCATGTTTTACGAAATGCAATCCTCTGGAATGATACAAGAACAACGGAGCAATGCCAGCTCATTAATGAATTGGCAGGGGAAGACCGTCTGTTAGACATCACTAAGAATCAAGCGTTAGAGGGATTTACGTTACCAAAACTTTTATGGGTAAAACAATATGAGCCTGAGATTTTACAACAAGCATCAGTTTTCTTGCTGCCGAAGGATTATCTTCGCTATAAGTTGACGGGGGCTATCCATAGTGAATATTCAGATGCCGCGGGCACATTATTGTTAAACGTAAGTGAGAAAAAGTGGAGCGAGGAACTATGCGATATCTTTGGAATTGATGCTAAGCTTTGCCCTCCATTAGTGGAATCTCATGAATATGTAGGAAATATTACCGAAGAGATCGCAGAGTTGACTGGCTTATCTGTCGATACAAAAGTGTTTGCCGGCGGTGCCGATAATGCTTGTGGTGCGATTGGCTCTGGAATTCTTTCTGAAGGGAAGACTCTGTGCAGTATTGGTACATCTGGTGTAGTTCTTTCATATGAAGAGCGCAATAACCGGGATTTTCAGGGGAAAGTACATTATTTTAACCATGGAGAAGAAAATGCCTTTTACACAATGGGGGTAACTCTTGCTGCTGGGCATAGTTTAACCTGGTTTAAGAATACATTTGCAGAACACGAATCCTTTGATTCGCTGTTGGCTGGATTAACCGAAGTTCCGATTGGGGCGAACGGCCTTTTATTTACACCCTATTTAGCAGGTGAACGTACACCGTACGCAGATTCTGTGATTCGGAGCAGTTTTATTGGCATGGATTCTAGTCATAATCGGAATGACTTTGTGCGCTCCGTCATTGAAGGAATTACCTTCTCATTAAATGAATCTATTGAAATCTTTAGAGAAAGCGGCAAGAATATTGATACTGTCATTTCGATTGGAGGAGGGGCGAAGAATGAGGAGTGGCTCCAAATTCAAGCGGATATTTTCAATGCGAAAATCGTCAAGTTATCCAGTGAACAAGGACCAGCTGTTGGTGCTGCCATATTGGCTGCATATGGGTGTGAGTGGTATGACTCCTTAGAGGAATGTGCCAATGTTTTTATCTCTTCTGAGAAAGCGTATACACCTATACCTGAAAATGTCGAGAAATATAAACAGCTATTCCAATTATATAAGCAGGTATATGTGCAAACAAAAGAACTGAATGAAGGATTAAAAAGGTTTAGAAAACAGTAACGAAGGTAGTGAAGAAAAAAGTTCGTTAACTCAAAACCAATTAAAAAGGGGGTATAGAGACAGATACCATAGAAATTGGGACTAGTATCTGTCTTACGAGACTATCATGAAGAAAAATCGAAACTCACTTTATATCTTTTCACTTACACTCGTTGCTGCGATTGGCGGATTACTTTTTGGATATGATACGGCCGTGATATCTGGTGCGGAAAAATCGGTACAATCTTATTTAATTGATAGTTTAGGATTAGGAACCTTAGCACACGGCGCAACGATTTCAAGCGCCTTGATTGGATGTATAATTGGCGGCTTGGTATCGGGATATTTTGCATCGAAATTCGGACGAAAGAATTCGCTAATTGTAGCAGCGGTACTTTTTTTTCTATCCGCTTTAGGGTCGGGGTTTCCTGAGTTTTTATTCTTTACCCAAGGGGAGCCTAGTATGGCTTTGTTGCTGACTTTTAATATCTATCGTATCATCGGAGGTATTGGTGTCGGTTTGGCTTCTGCGATTACGCCTATGTATATAGGTGAAATAGCACCAGCTGATATTCGCGGGAAAATGGTCTCTTTTAATCAGTTTATGATTATTTTTGGAATGCTGGTTGTGTACTTTGTCAACTGGGGCATTGCGAATGGACAGCCTCTGGAATGGATCAATGAAATAGGCTGGAGATATATGTTTGCTTCTGAAGCAATTCCGGCGTTATTGTTTGGTATCCTCTTATTATTTGTACCTGAAACGCCGCGTTACTTAGCGATGAAAAAGGAAGATTCTAAAGCACTTAAGGTTTTAACGAAGATAAATGGCTCCAAAGAAGCCAATTCTATTTTAGCTGAAATTAAACAAACCGTAAGTTTGTCAAACGATACTTCTAGTGGAAATCTCTTTTTATATGGAAAATTGGTTATTGTGATCGGGATCCTGCTTTCTGTATTCCAGCAATTTGTCGGAATCAATGTAGCTTTATACTACGCTCCGCGTATTTTTGAAAGCATGGGAGCGGCAAAGGATGCTTCGATGCTGCAGACAATCGTTATGGGATTAGTCAATGTCATTTTTACCGTTGTTGCTATTTATACAGTAGATAAATGGGGACGTAAGCCTTTATTGATAACGGGTTCCATTGGAATGGCCATTGGGATGTTTGGGGTGGCAGGTCTTGCTTTTAGTAATGTTATTGGTGTGAGTACTTTAGTCTTTATCATTATTTATACAGCTTCCTTTATGATGTCATGGGGACCTATCTGCTGGGTACTAATTTCTGAAATCTTCCCAAATAAAATTCGTGGCCAGGCAGTTGCCATAGCCGTTGCAGCACAATGGGCTGCGAACTACTTCATCTCTGCTACTTATCCAATGATGATGGAATATAGCGGTGGTTTAACGTACGGATTCTATGGTCTAATGAGTGTTCTTTCTGCCCTGTTTGTATGGAAGTGGATTCCAGAAACAAAAGGAAAAACGCTTGAGCAAATGGACAACCTATGGAAAAAAGGTAACATCAGTCAACAGAAAGTATCGTAAGCAGTACGTTATATCGTGAATGAAAAGAGACCAGCTAAAATTTAAGCTGGTCTCTTTCTTTTAAATCAGGCGTTCAATCTTCTCGTTAAAGTATTCATGCATCAGGGAGTCAAGAGTGATCTTTAGATTTACATAATCAGAAGTATTAGGTCCTGCAGAATTGTATAAGTCATTAAGCTTTATCTTTAAATTCATGATGTCATTTAACAGTTTTGTGTTTTCGTTCTGTATAAATTTGTTTGCTTTCATCATGCACCTCGAATAGTAATATACCGGTAGGAGTGGATTCCATTCCCAAAACCCTACCGATAGTAACACAGTTCCTTTGTACTGTGAACACCCATTTAAAAAGTAGAAAAATTGAAAAAAGAGTAAATGATTTTAATATATCTTGCAGGACTCACTATACTCTTTAAACTATGGTTTCGTTCCTGAGAAAGAGAAATAGAAGTTATTTTGTAATAACGTCTAAATTTCGACAAATACCCTAATAGATTTAAGAGGAATTTTGCATAATAACATTATGTGGAATTTTGGGAGGGGTTTTATGGAAAGAAATCTACATGAGGTTTCTTTAACTACGGGAGAGATATCCAATCTTTGGACACAATATATGAACGATTCAATGGCCGATTGTGTCCTTAGTCATGCCATTTTGACTACGCAGGATAAAGAGGTTAAGGATGTGCTGGAATATGCACTAAGTTTATCAAAAGCACATATTGAGAAGATAAAGCATTTTTTTAATCAGGAAAACTTTCCTATTCCAAAGGGTTTTACGGAAGACGACGTAAATCTTAATGCCCCAGGTTTATTTACTGATACATTTATGCTTGTTTATATGTTGATTATGACCATTCATGGTCTGACTGGCTATGCAGGAGCCGTCAGTATTTCTGTACGTGAGGATCAACGAAAATTCTTCAACGAGTGTAATACCGAAGCCATGGAGCTTCATAGTCGAATTGTTGAATTGATGTTGAAAAAGGGGATTTATAGTAAACCTCCGCGTATTAATACGCCGAAGCAGGTTGAATTTGTACATAAACAAAGCTATTTAACTGGCTGGTTCGGGGATAAGAGACCGTTAAATGCGATTGAAATCAGCGGGATCAGTTACAATATGCAAAAAACCGTCGCCAAGGCCGTATTAGAAATTGCCTTTGGTCAGGTCTGTCAGTCCGAGAAGCTGCGAAAATATTTTCAAAGAGGGAAAGAAATTTGCAAAAAGCAATTTGATATAATGAGCAAAATTCTCTCGGAAGAGGATCTCACATCACCACAATCATGGGTATCTGAAATTACCGATTCAACCGTACCACCATATTCAGATAAACTGATGCTGTTTCATATTGTTGTATTGGTTTCTGCCGGAGTTGGATATTTGGGAGCTGCTTTATCGGTTTCCCAAAGAAGAGATTTAGCATTGAAGTACACCTATCTTATGGCTGACATAGGTCGCTATGCCGAAGATGGGGCAGAGCTTTTAATCGAAAATGGCTGGCTTGAGCAGCCGCCGTTAGCGGAAGACCGAAGGAAATTATCCAACAAAAGCTGAACTATTTAGGACATAATAACCAACATCATCAGCTGTTCAACATTCCGTCAAAACATTTCAAACATACTGTGAACTTACCACTATACCTATGTTATTAACTGTCGATTTCCCATATAGTGTAAGTATAAAGAACAAGTAAAATTTGAAAGGCGGAATGCTTTATGTTTAATAAATTTTTAAGAGAAAATAAGATTGCAACAGCTATTCTAACTATCATTCGTTTATATCTCGGCTATGCTTGGTTCACAGCAGGTTTTCATAAAATTACAGATGGTTTCGATGCTTCAGGATATCTAGCTAATGCGGTAGCAAACCCAGTGAAAGGGCCGGATGGCAGCATGGTGTACGGCTGGTATGTTACCTTCCTAGAAAGCTTTGCACTTCCAAACATTGAATTATTCAACTTCATCGTACCTTGGGGCGAAGCATTAATTGGTTTAGGACTTCTATTAGGATGCTTAACAACAGCTGCTATGTTTTTCGGTTTAGTAATGAACTTTAGCTTCTTCTTAGCCGGAACTGTATCTCACAATCCAACTGACATTTTCTTAGGCTTCATCATTTTAGCTGCAGGCTTCAATGCAGGTAAATATGGTTTAGACCGCTGGGTGGTTCCATTCATCCGTAGAACTGCTAAGACATACATCGGTAAAGACAAAGCAAAAGCAGCAGCATAAATAGAGTTACAAAAAAGACGATTCGGTAATCGTCTTCGGATGACACAAGAATTGACGTATGGATACACATACGTCTTTTTCTTTATTTATCAGGGTCTCTAAGATCAAGAGGGTCCGCAATTATCGGTTCGGGAATGGGGTAGGCTTCCGACCTGATAAATAGACGGAAGAATTCCGCTTAATTGGAAATTACTATTGAAAAGGGCGCCAATAGACGGAGAGATTCCGCCTATTTGCTCAAAAAGCGTGAAAAAGATAATGTTTTCTTCGATTAACCGGAAAACCTCCCCTTAAATACCCCAAAAAGAGTTCCTTTTTGTATTTAACCGGAAAACCTCCGCTTATTACACTGGTTATAGATTAGGGCAAGACAACTTAGGGAACGTATTTATAACATATCTAGATTTTCGGGTAGCGCCAAGCACGAGATAATAGAATCTCACGTTCTTTAATGATCGCTACAGCTGCTCCAGGGATGTTATTTTCTTTCATAGATTTTTGGATTATTTTATTAATGTTTTCTAGTAATGTAGACATGGTAATGATGCTCCTTAATAGAGTTATTTCGCTCTTAATCTTTTAATCGCTTTTACCAGCAGGATGGTATAGCCAATCATCAGCCCATATCCAACGACCATTATGAGGAGTGGTACATAACTAGGGGTGTCCGAAGAATCGGTAGACATCCCGGCTAAGAAGAGCGGCATGATTGGCAGCATAAGAGCTGCCGGCCCAGTTCCAATTACCAACACAGCACCAGCCCCAATTACAACCCATGGCCATACTGGCTTTTTTGAGGTGTGTAAATCAGATCCTTTTTTGCTCGGAGTTGGTATTATGCTGGTCTTTTGATGCCCCTTTATGGCAGAAAAAGCCTTCTTTAACCCCCAAAGTGTCACACCGAGAATACCGAGGACAAGTGGAATATATATGAAGGTGAAAAAGCTAATTTCATCAGGTTTCCATATGGGGATCGTAATGGTTAGAAGCATGCCTGGCATCGCTTTTAGTAAAAATAACCCGCCGCCGATTAGAACAAACCATGCCCAGATAGGATATTCCTTTTTTTGATTTTCCATGTAATATTCTCCTAGAACTTTTTTACTATTATTATATGATTTTTAATATAAAAAGGGAAATTTTAGGTGGGTGACGCTCAACTTTTTATCGACAGATTTTTCTCAAGAGACTGGATAAGAGTCCTTTGTTCAAAAGGGTTGTGGTTGTTTTAATCAAACGATTGGTTAGGAAGAAATCAGTCGTATTTTGCCGAATTTCTGACTATTACCAATGTTATTACTAAATTAACCATTATATATAGTAAAATTAATTTGTAAACCATATTAAGCTACTAAATGAGGATGTTGATAACGTGAAATATAAAGGCAGAATCATTACTTTTTTAATAGTTTTATTCATTAATCTGCTATATACATCTTATTATTTTATAAGAGATGGGTATATTGGCTGGATTGAATATATAGGATGCCCCATTTTGCTGATGCTTGCTTGGTGGTTTGGAAAGCAATACGATAAGGCAAGATATTATTCTGAGAAGGATCCGTTAACGGGAATTTATAACAGAAGATATGTTGAGACTGCATTTGCAACTATTAAACCAAGGGTAGAACAAAATGGCCAGAGCGGTGCAGTTCTGCTCCTAGACGTAAATGACTTTAAATTGGTCAATGACCACTTGGGACATAAATTGGGAGACGAGTATTTAATTATGATCACGAATCAGTTGAAAAGAAGCGTAAGGAAAACAGATATAGTAGCCCGCTGGGGCGGAGATGAATTCCTCATTCTATCACCCGATATTAAAAGAAAGGTAGATTTGGATAAAATGATAGAGAGAATTCATCAAAATTTGAACCAGCTCTCCTTTCATGATGTGAAAATAAGTGTATCAATAGGCTCAGCTCTCTTTCCTAAGTATGGCAAGGAACTTGACGAGCTCTTAAAAGTGGCCGATCAAAATATGTATCAATTAAAATCACAAAAAAAGCTAAGAGACACCCTGGGCTAGGGGGCGTCTCTTAGCTTTTTTTTGTTAGGTTGGGCGAATACTTGCGGATGGCGAGGAATACTTGCGGATGGGTGGAAAATACTTGCGGATGGGCGGAGAATACTTGCGGATGGGCGGAGAATACTTGCGGATGGCGGGCAAATACTCGCGGATGACAGAAAACACTCTCGGATGGCCGAGAATACTCTCGGATAGCGGGAGAATACTCTCGGATAGCGGGAGAATACTCTCGGATAGCGGGAGAATACTCTCGGATAGCGGGAGAATACTCTCGGATAGCGGGAGAATACTCTCGGATAGCGGGAGAATACTCTCGGATAACGGAGAATACTCTCGGATAGCGGAAAACACTCTCGTATGGCGGAAAACACTCTCGGATAGCGAGAAATTACTCTCGTATGGCAGAAAACACTCTCGTACACCCACCAGTAATCCATACAGCATAAATGCTGTTCAACATTCCGTCATAACATTTCAAACAAACTGTGAACTTACCACTATACCTATGTTATAAACTGTTGCAACGTACTATAGTGTAAATATAAAGAACAACCAAATATTGAAAGGCGGAATGACTTATGTTTAACAACTTTTTAAGAGAAAATAAAATCTCAGCAGCAATCTTAACTATTATTCGTTTATACCTTGGCTACGCATGGTTCACAGCTGGTTTTCATAAAATTACAGGAGGCTTTGATGCTTCTGGATTCCTTAAAGGAGCCATCGCAAAACCGGTAACCGGTCCAGACGGCAATATGGTTTACGGCTGGTACGTTAACTTCCTAGAAAGCTTTGCACTGCCAAACATCGATGTCTTCAACTTCATCATCCCTTGGGGCGAAACGTTAGTTGGTTTAGGACTTATGCTTGGATGTTTAACAACAGCGGCTATGTTCTTCGGCTTAGTAATGAACTTCAGCTTCTTCTTAGCCGGAACTGTATCTCATAACCCAACAGACATCTTTTTAGGCTTCATCATCTTAGCTGCAGGCTTCAATGCTGGAAAATATGGCTTAGACCGCTGGGTGGTTCCATTCATACGTAAGACAATCGGCAAGAAATCTACGAACAACGTGAAAGCAGCTGCATAATCCGCAGCACACTAAAAGACGATTCGCTCCCCCTCGAATCGTCTTTTTTTTTTTGCTTTAACCATTTTCTTAAATAGTGAGGCTCTAGTTTAACTTAACTTTCTAATATTAAAATTGTCTCTTAATAAAGTCCAATTTGATGGATAAGGATATCCTAATGCCCAGTAACTAATCCCGCGCAGGTTGAATTCTTTGGCCAAGTCGAATTTCGCTTGGGCGCTTCGCGCGTCTTCAAACCATACTTCATGACTCCGTCCCTGCTCATCGACATAACGGAAAAATGGTGATTGGGTAAGGGTGTCATATTGTATCGCGGCTCCGTATTTTACAGCACGAGCAACTGCTTCCTGCGTACTAAAGGTTTCAGCTTCTTGACCTTGAACATGGGGAAGGAGCCAATCCCGGGCATAAATTTGAAACCCTAAGAATATTTTTTCTGCTGGCATCACGGATCGCGCATATTCCACAACACGTCTCATTTGGTTAATAGGAGAGATTGCCTGCGGCGGACCTAGCCGATATCCCCACTCATAGGTCATAAGCACAACAAAGTCTGCAATCCGCCCATGTGCCTCATAATCATGTGCCTCATATAACAACCCCGCTTGAGTCGCACTCACTTTCGGAGCCACTGCGGTTGAAACGAAATAGCCTCTTGGATGAAGCCGGTCAACCGTCAGCTGAAGAAATTGATTGTAATTCACCCTGTCAGCCGGTAATACATTTTCAAAGTCAATGTTTACTCCTTGATATCCCTTCTCTTCCATAATCCGATGCATATTCGTGATGACTCTATCTCGTAATTCTGGGCTCGCCAAAATGGTATGAGCTAGATTGGAACCGGCTGCCGTTGAGGTAAAGTTGGTAATCGACATCATCGGTACGACGTTTTCTTCTATCGCGGCTTGAATCATTAAATCATCGCGAACAGGCTGCAATTCGCCGTTCTCATTAATTAGATAAGCAAAGGGACTTGCATACGTAAGATAGTCACCGAGATCATGGATGGTCTCAGCACCTTGCGCATCCGCTTGATAGGAATAGGCATTTACTTCAATCGTTGGTTTTTTCACTGGAATTCTTAGTTGTAAACCCGGGTAAATAAGGTTTGGATTTTGGATTTGGTTCTCGCTAATCAGAGCTTGAACACTAACTCCGTATCTGTTAGCCACTTGCCATAATGTTTCCCCCGGCTGAATGACGTGAATTCTTGATGGGATCAAAAGGCGGGTTCCAGGATATAAAACATTGGGATTGGTGATTTGATTTGCTTGGATAATTGCATTAATGGTCACATTATATCGTTGTGAAATGGACCATAACGTTTCACCGCTTTTTATAACATGCCGCGTACCTAGTACCGGTATAACTAACGACTGACCAACCACCAGTTGATTTGGGTTTTGCAGGCCGTTTCCTTCAATAATTCCATTCATACTTACATTATAAGTATTGGCAATTTGCCAAAGTGTTTCTCCGCTCCGGACCACATGTATTAGCAAACGAACGCCTCCCACTTTTCTATGAATAATGTACTATATGTAGGTGTGGAATATTGTGACATCTGTCTAGACATTTTTCGTTCATGATGTTTGATTATCAATAGTCCGCCTGTCAAAAATACTGCTAATCTGCCGTGTTCAACATTCCGTCATATCATTTTGAACACATTGTGAAATTGTTCACATTGTTATGTTTTAAACGGTAAAAACGAGTATAGTATAAGTATAAAGAACAAATAAATTTTGAAAGGCGGAATGACTTATGTTTAACAATTTTCTTAGGGAAAATAAAGTCTCTGCAGCTATCTTAACTATTATTCGTTTATACCTCGGCTACGCATGGTTCACAGCAGGTTTTCATAAAATCACAGGCGGCTTTGATGCTTCTGGATTCTTAAAAGGAGCCATCGCAAAACCAGTAACTGGTCCAGATGGCAAAATGGTTTACACCTGGTACGTCAACTTCCTAGAAAGCTTTGCATTGCCAAACATCGATGTCTTCAACTTTATCATCCCATGGGGCGAGACATTAGTTGGTTTAGGACTTATGCTTGGATGTTTAACAACAGCTGCCATGTTCTTCGGCTTAGTAATGAACTTCAGCTTCTTCTTAGCAGGAACTGTATCTCATAACCCAACTGATATTTTCTTAGGCTTCATCATCTTAAGCGCTGGATACAACGCAGGCAGATACGGCTTAGACCACTGGGTAGTACCATTCATTCGTAAAACAACAAAGACACATTCTGAAAAAAATAAAGCAGCAGCCTAACTAGTAGGTACAAAAAGACGATTCGTTCCCCCCGAATCGTCTTTTTGTATGTTAAAAATTACCCAAATTGTTGCGGGGATTGGGTGAAAAGAATGGTTTATTAAGAAAAACGACAAAAAATGACGGTTTAACTCGAATATTGTCCATGAACGTAACGTTTCATTGAAAGGGGGTGAAATAGTGCACTTCCGCCAATTTCTTATATTCGCTCTAATGGTTAGTGCGGCGATGTTTTTTCCAGACAATGCTTTTGCTGAGAAAAATGAACTTCGTTCCCAAAAGGGACAAGCTAATTCTTCTATACCGGATCATGCTTCAGTATCCGAACCTGCAGAAGAACCAGTATCAGAACCGGCTTCAGGACCAGAACCTGAAACAATCCCAGCTCAGGCAAAGATGGAAGAGGCGAAATCGCTGAATAAGTCAATTCCTGAACATGCACGTGACAATCAAGCACAAGCTAAACAGCAGTCAGCCCCAAATATTCCAAATCAGGCCGCGATGGAAAAACAACTTCCAGTGCAGGCAAATGGAAACGGAAAGTCTGAGGTTAAGAAGGCTGAAAAGGTTGTTCAGGGCAATGGGCCCAAACAAAAAGAGGCTGTCCAAGCAAAACCAACAGTAGAAAAATTGAATCCTAAAAATTATATCCAGGATAAAGGTAAAGTTGAAAAGGCAGATAATCCTGTCGTTTTGCGCGGAGAAGATATAGACAGAAAGGCATCAGAATCCGTTGAGCAGGAGCCGCAGAAAGCTCCTGTACAAAAGGAAAAGATACCTAAAGTGAACCAAACACTGAACCAAACACAGAGAAGCAGCAGTTCAGGGGGTCAATCAAATGATCGGGTCAATCATGGAATAAATAATTTAAGCTTGCTGGATAAATGGTTTGAATGGGATAGACACTACTTTGAAAACAAACTCGTCCAGCCGTATCTTTCCCGGCTGGCATTGATGAATACTCAATGGGTGAATGCTCCGCCATCGAAGCCGCCTGAAGAATGCTCCTTTATTAACCAATGTTACCCGCAGTATATGCCACGGATCATGATAATAAAAGGAGCGAATTAAAAATGAAACATTACTTAAACCCTAATAAAGTTACTAAATCTTTTGTACTTGCTGGAGCATTATCGTTTGGAATTTTTGCTGGAGGTCAGTTTACTGAAGCTGCAGGACCAGATCACGCAAAGGCTGAAAAAACAGTTCAAGTGAAACAATCAGGTAACGGAAATGCTAATGCTAATGCTAAACCAGTTGTTCCGGCTGCACCAGCTGTACAGGCAAAGGATGAAGCTAAGCCTCAAAAAGAAAAAGCAAGTAAGTCGCAGGCGAGCGTCCATGCAAGCGAAAATGCAAAAATGCATGCAGCACCAAATTCAGCTGTTCATGGAAAGGGAGAAAAAGCTGAAGATGTAGTTGTAGAAGAGGAAGTAACAGAAACAACACCTAAGTTGGAACAAGAAGCTGAAGTTACAACAGATGAAACGGTTGTCGATACAAAAACAGATTCTGAAGAAGAAACTGTAGACGTTAATAACGATGTTGCTGCAAAAACGGAAGATGAAGATGACGATGCAAAAGAAGAAAATGAAGATACAGATTCTGACTCTGACTCAGTGATCCGTATTGAAGAAGATGATGAGGACGAAGATTCCAAAAACATCGAATTTGAAAAAGACGCAATTGTAAAAACGAAAGATGACGAAGAAGATGAAGATGTTGAAGAAGAGGAAAAAGTAAACCCATCTGCAGCAAACAAAGCAAAGTCACAAGCTAGTGTAAAAGCAAGCGATAATGCAAAAGCACATGCAGCAGACAATTCAGCTGTTCTTGCAGAAGCAGAAGCAGTAGGAGTTGCTGAAGACGTACCGGCTGAAGATACTGAAGCCGCTGAAACTTCCGAAGAAACTGCTGTTGTAGAAACTGAAGTCGAAACGGAAGAAGTTGCAGCAACAAAAGAAGACGGTGTTGCTACGATTGATTTAAAAAATTAATATGTATTCAATAAGAAACCGAGGGATATTTCCTTCGGTTTTTTTCAAGAAGAAATATCTAAAAAGCAAAAAATGCTTGGAGCCGCACACTCCAAGCATTTTCTCTGTCCAATTTACACATACCGATTCCGTCCGGATAACATTCCAAATATGATGACAACAACAGAAACCAAAATAAGAGTAATGATCGGAATGGTCCACGAATGTGCTAAATCAAATAAATAGCCAATAATCAATGGACCGACTGCCGCTAGGAGATAGCCTGTTGATTGTGCCATCCCGGATAACGCTGCGGCCTGGTTTGCATTTCGAGCGCGAAGTCCGATAAAAGTAAGCGCTAAGGGGAAACTTCCTCCCAAGGCTAATCCAATCAAGACAATACTTATGATTAAAATTGGATAGGATGTGCCTAAGAGTAATCCGCTATAACCGCCAACGGCGAACATTCCTAATATGAATCCAATCCATACCTGCGACTTAGCACGTCCTGCAAGGACAGGAATGAAGAAACTTGCGGGTAATCCAACCAGCTGGGTAAAAGAAAGCATCCATCCCGCTGTCCCCATGCTGATTCCATGGCTATGCAGGATCTCAGGAAGCCAAGAAATCGTTACATAAAATAAAAAGGACTGGAAACCCATAAAAATCGCGATTTGCCAGGCAAGGGGAGTACGCCATAGTTTATTATGGCCGGCATCTTGCTTCCTTTGAATGACTCTGGAATCTTTTCCGTTACTTTTTCGAAGAAACACCCACACGACGATGGCCACAACTACTGGGATCGCCCAGACGATTTGAGCTCCCTGCCAGCCTAGGTGCAAATCCATTGCCAAAGGAATGCTGACTCCTGAAGCAAGGGAAGCAATTAATCCCATTGAGGTGGAATAAACACTTGTCATTAAGCCGAATTTCTCTGGAAACTTATCCTTCACAACCGCTGGTAACAAAACATTTCCAATCGCGATTCCTAACCCGGCCAAAAGAGTCCCGGCGAAAAGGAAAAAGGTCAGTGGAATCGAGCGTATTGAAATACCGATTAAAAGGGATGTTAATCCAATAATCAAAGTCATTTCATTGGTTAAACGATCTGCTATTTTAGGAACAAGTGGAGACATAACAGCGAACACCACTAAAGGTAAACTCATCAATAAACCTGCACTCCAATGTGCAAGCCCAACATCCTCTTGGATTAACCCGACTAACGGCCCAAGAGAAGTGATGGCTGGACGCAGGTTAAAGGCTACGAGGACAATCCCGATAATAAAAAAATATAAATAGGTTGATTTAGCATTTGCTTTTGACTCTAATAATTCCAAGAAAAGTACCTTCTTTCTCTTAAACAAACTTTCTAAAGTATAGCACAATTATTGGAAGAGAGGCTGAAAGAGGGATTCTAATTCCCTCTGATTGAGGAATAAATCTCCCGAAATTGCAGTTATTCAATCAAAACCAGCAAAGTAAAAAATAGACGGAGATTTTCCGGGTAAATCTAAAATGGAGCTCATTTCGAGGGATTTAAGCGGAGGTTTTCCGGCTATTCAATGCAAAATCGTCCATTTTCGTGCCTTTTGAGTCAGTAGGCGGAATCTCTCCGTCTATTCGAGTCCCTTTTATTAAATTTGCTAATTAAGCGGAATTTCTCCGTCTAATAGCCCGGGCACTAACCTGACTCCACAACCAACAGGTAACCCTCTTGATAAATAAAGAAAAGGACGTATGCCATATCCATACGTCCAATTCCTAAATCATATAACAACAAAGCACCTGTTATCGAAAGCCTTTTTCATACCGAGTACTACCCTATTCTTTCACTGCCTCCGCTAACAAATCCACAATATGAACACCGCGCATCTTGCCAGACAAGCCTTCACGCTCAATTCCTAACTGCATTTGCAGCAAACAGCCAGGGTTTGCGGTTACGATGGTAGTCGCATGAGTTGCTTTCGCCTGGACCATTTTATAGTCGAGCATGACCATCGACATTTCCGACTCCACGATGTTATAGATTCCAGCAGAACCACAGCAGCGGTCAGCTTCTTTCATTTCTTTGAACTGTACCCCTTTTATCGCCCCCAATAGCGTCCGGGGAGCAGAGGCAGTTTTCATTACATTCCGCAAATGGCAGGAATCCTGATAGGTAATCACCTGAGGCGGGAGCTCTAGTTTCACTTTTTTATGAAAAGAAACTGCCACGAGGATTTCAGAAATATCCTTTATTTTCGCTTTGAACGCTGCAGCCCGCTCACTCCAAACAGGGTCATCCTTAAGCAGATGATCATAATCCACAAGGAAGGCACCGCAGCCGCCTGCATTGGTAATAATAAAGTCCGCCCCTAAATCCTCAAAGGCTGCAATGTTTTTCTTCGCAAGCTCCTTCGCTGCATCCTTTTCACCGCTGTGTCCGTGAAGAGCCCCGCAGCAGGTCTGCTGTTTAGGGATTACAATCTCACAGCCGGCTAGTTGCAATAATTTCATCGTCGCATCGTTTGTTTTCAGGAACATCGTATCCATTAAACAGCCGCTGAAAAACGCTACCTTGTGTACTTTCTCAGCTAATGCCGGCAGATGTTCCGGACGGTTCTTCATTTCTTTCATGGTCGGTACTTTAGGCAGTACTTTTTCCATAGTGGCTAGATTGTCAGGTAACAGCCCTAAATAACCCACTTTCCGAGCAAGAGTCTGAACTCCAGAGCGCTGGTAAAATCCGAGAAGACCTACCATCGTGCGCATCCGGTTTTGGTGAGGGAATAACCCTTCAAATACCGTTTTTCTAACAGCCCTGACAGGTAGTGAATGCTTCTTGTTTTGATTAATAATATCTCTTGCCTCTTCCAGTAAGTGACCGTAATTCACGCCGGAAGGACAGACTGGTTCGCATGCCCGGCAGCCAAGGCATAGTTCAAGTGAACGCTCGAACTCCTCATCGGGTTCGACAATTCCATCGACGACCGCTTTCATCATCGCAATCCGTCCGCGGGGTGAATGAGATTCCTTGTACCCTGATTCAATATAGGTTGGGCAGGTTGGCAGACAAAAGCCGCAGCGCATACAGTTTAGCAGCTCATCTTCATTCATCCGCTCTTTAAATTGCTGTTGAATTTTTTCCTGCTCGAGTAAGGTTGTCATCTTGTAATCACCACCCGTTTCTTGCTGTCTTTGGCAAACACTTTTCCAGGGTTCATGATGTTGTTCGGGTCAAACGCCTGCTTGATTCCCATCATTGCTGCGATTCCTTCTTTTTTCAGCTTCCATTCTAAGTACGGTGCCTTCATTGCTCCGACTCCGTGTTCGCCGGTAATGGTTCCGCCTAGTTCAATCGCCTTTTCAAAGATTTCAGCGAATGCTTTTTCAACGCGTTCCATTTCATCATGGTCTCTCGCATCCGTTGCACATGTAGGATGAAGATTGCCGTCACCGGCATGACCAAAGGTACAAATGGTCAGATTGTATTTTTCGGTAATTTCATTAATTGCTTTTACCATGTTGGCAATTTCCGAACGCGGGACCGTCGCATCTTCTAAAATCGTTGTTGGTTTTAATCGTGCCACTGCAGAGAGTGCTGCCCGGCGTGCCGTTCTAAGCGCCATTGCTTCCTCTTCAGTTGCAGCAATTTGAATCGATACCGCGTTTTCCTGCTTACATACTTCAGCGATTTTAGCGATATCGCGCTCAACCACTTCCGGCGGACCGTCCTGCTCAATTAACAGGACCGCTTGGACGTCTGTCGGCAGGCCAATCTGGGCATAATCTTCAACAACCTTTAGTGTTGCTTGATCGAGAAACTCCAATGTTGTTGGAATGATTTTATTGGCGATAATTTTAGATACCGACCTTGCAGCTGCTGAAAGGTCTTGGTAAAGTGCCAGCATTGTTTTCCGTGTTTCAGGCATTGGAATCAATTTTAACGTGGCTTCGGTAATCACACCAAGTGTTCCTTCAGAGCCGACAAACAGCCGCGTTAAATCATATCCGGCTACATCCTTTGCGAGCTTTCCGCCTGTTCGAATGATATCGCCATTTGGCAATACGATTTCAAGTGCAATCACATAATCCCTCGTTACACCGTATTTGAGTCCGCGCAAGCCGCCGGAGTTCTCGTTGATATTACCGCCAATCGTTGAGATTTTCATTGAACTTGGATCTGGTGGATAGAAAAGACCTTTTTCCTCAATGGCATGAATCATATCAAGTGTCACCACACCTGGCTGCACGGTAACCGTTAAATTTTCTTCATCAATTTCTAAGATTCTGTTCATATGTTTAAAAAGAAGGACCACTCCGCCTTCAGTTGGGCACGTACCTGCACAAAGGTTGGTACCGGAGCCGCGCGGAACAATCGGAACTCCATATTGATTACAAACCTTCAAGATCTCAGCTACTTCCTCTCTATTTCGCGGACTGACGACTGCATCCGGCATTGATTGGAAGTTTGGCGTTGCATCATAGGAATAGACTAAACGTTCTATTTTTGAATCATCGAAGTTTTCCTTCGTTACGATTGAGATTAACTTATCTTTTACTTCATTCGAGAGCATGTTATTTCCCCCAGTTCGTCCTATTTTCATACTACTTAAAGTATAAAAAAAACAGGCCTAAGCCTGCTATAGATAAACATACAAATTTTTAGTAATAAATTGCTTTGTATTTAGTTATTCATCCAAAAGTTGAACAGCGAAATACAAACAAAACAAATCATGGATGGTGTTGGGGTTTAAATGGGTCAGCTCCTCGATTTTCTTTAAACGATAATGGAGGGTATTGATATGAATGTGCAGCGATTGTGCTGTGTTTTTCAATGAATGGTTTTGTTTAAATAGCTCATTTAAGGTCATCAATAGGTCTTTTTCTTTTAAAATAGGACCAATCGTCCGCTGAATAAATTCGGATTTTACCTCTTGTGTCAGGACCCCGGTAATCATCTCGAGTGTTAATTCCTCATCAAAAATAATACTTCTATTTTTTTCAGCCAGTTTTAGAGCACGTTCAGCCTGTGCATAGGAATGGTGCAGAGTGGAAGGGAGCGTACATTGGCCAACTCCGGCATAGACGGAAATCCCAAAACTCTTATTGATATAGTGTAAAAATTGTTGAAGGCGGCTTTTGAGTGAGGTTGGTTGAATGGCTTCAGAACAATCGATTAACATAATGATCCGTTCATTCCCAGACCTTGTTAGTACATCGTTTTTATTTTGCGAAAAGGAATTCAAAATCGTCGACCACACATCCCTTGATAATGGAAACTTACCTTGTCCCAATTCGATAATGACCGCAGTACGTGGAAGATCCAGACTAATCGAGAGCGCCCGGGCACGTTCAAGCAGAACCGGACTTGGTTCTTTTGCCTGCAGCCACTCAAGGACAAAGGTTTCCATCGCCCGTGAGTGATAGTCAAACTGTTCCCCAAAGTAATTTTCACTGATTAGCAGCTCAGTCATTTTTCGAATAATTTCCCCAAAAGGAGTAACCATTTCAGGGTCACCTGTGATCCCTATAACGCCGATGACCTCATGTTGAAAGAAAATAGGAAGATTGATCCCAGATTTAACTCCTTCTAATTTCATAACATCCTTCTCGGTGATAATCAGCTTTTTCTTTTGCTGTGAAGTGATGAAGGCTCCTTCGTGAAAGGTGCCGAGCCGATCCTGATTGGTGCTTGCCATGATGATGCCTTCTGTGTTCACAACAATAATTTCTTCTGCTATTAACTTTTGAACTTCTCTAACAATTTTTTCAGCAAGCTCTGGTTGAAGCATGTTTGTGACACCTCTTTAAAAAAATAATGGAAAGAAGTATTTTTGAAATAATATTTTAATTAGTACTATAATCATTATGAAATAAAAGTGCAAAGGGGAGAATATCATGAAATATAAACTACTAGCGACGGATTTGGATGGAACACTATTAAATGAACAAAGAGAGATTGATAAGGAAAATATCGAGGCGATTCATGAGTTCCGTGAAAGAGGAGGAAGAGTGATTATCACAAGCGGCAGGTCACCTCTTTCTACTAGGTGGATTGCCAATACAATTGGATTAAAAGGGGAGCCGATTATTGCTTATAACGGAGCTGTGATTCTTGATGAAAGTGGGGAAGTTAGTGAGCAGGCTGCCTTCGGGCACGATCACCTTATGAGTTTTTGGGAGTTGTGTGAAGGCGAAGGCATTTATGCTCATTTTTATGAAGGAGATACCCTGCTTGTTCCTAGAGAAACGAAATGGAATCAGAACTGGATTGAGAATAATATCCTCGCTCTTGAAAAAACAGGAGCAGATCTTACAGAACGAGAGAGCTTCAGGAGCCGATGTCAGGTGAAAATGGTTGATAATTTTTATACCTATGTAAAAAGAAATCATCCTGTAATTACAAAAATTGCTGTATTTAATGATGAGGGTAAACTTGCTGATTTTTCAAAGAGTATTGATAAACAGGTAGGGAGTATGGAAATCAGCAGCAGTTTCAACTTCTTAAATTTAGAGATTTCACCTGCTGGGGTTAGTAAGGCCTCCTCTCTAGTAAAGCTTGGTGAGGCGTACGATATTCACATCTCAGAAATGGCTGCGATTGGCGATAATTTCAATGATTCCCTTATGCTCAGTGCTGCAGGACTAGGGATTGCGATGGGAAACGCACCGGACGAAGTGAAGAAATTGGCCGATACAGTGACCGGGAGTAATCATGAAGCAGGCGTGGCACAAGCAATTCGTCGTTATTTACTAGAATAGGATTGAAACGGTATTTCACTATTTTTATAAAAATGTTGAATTATCATTTCAAACATGATATATTGAGTGCATAGTAATCGCTTACAACTAGAAAAGACTACTCCGAGGAGGATCAGGAAATGATTGAAGAAAATCTTGAATTATTAACGACCGAATCCCGAAACGAAGAGACTATGCAGATTGATACTGCAAGTCCTATTGATATATTACGAATCATGAACGACCAAGACCAAAAGGTGGCACTAGCTGTCAATGAAGTTCTGCCAGAAGTGGAGACAGCCGTTCAGTTTGTGTTTGAATCCTTTAAAAAAGGAGGCCGCCTGATTTATTTAGGTGCCGGAACGAGCGGCAGACTTGGCATTTTAGACGCAGTGGAATGTCCGCCAACATTTAGCACAGAACCAGAAATGGTAGTCGGGCTAATGGCAGGAGGAGAGGGTGCCTTTCTTAAAGCAGTTGAAGGTGCCGAAGATAGCATGGAATTAGGTGTTAATGATCTGAAGGATTTAAATTTAACAGAGAACGACACCGTGATCGGAATTGCAGCCAGCGGCCGGACACCTTATGTGATTGGAGCACTTCGCTATGCTAGAAGCATTGGAGCAAAAACCGTTGCGCTATCGTGTAATAAAAATGCAGCGATTAGTAAGGAAGCTGACCAAGCGATTGAAGTCATTGTCGGACCAGAAGTGCTGACTGGTTCAACTCGTTTGAAATCAGGTACAGCTCACAAAATGATTTTAAATATGATTTCAACTTCATCAATGATTCTTTTAGGTAAGGCTTACGAGAACTTAATGGTAGATGTAAAAGTGAGCAACCTTAAATTAAAGGAACGCGCGATTGGGATTATCCGCAAAATCACTGGAGTTTCCTATGAAACTGCATTAGAAACATTGGAAAAATCAGGGCTGCAGGTGAAAACAGCGATTGTGATGATCAAACGTGAAACCACGAAAGAGGAAGCAGAAAAGCTATTAACAGAAGCGAATGGCTATGTAAAAATCGCCATTCAACAATAGATTTGGTGAAAAGGTGGTAGTAGTGTGGCTGCAGGCGGATTAAAAATGCTTCAAAATATGCTGGAACAGCTTCCGGCTTCTGAACGGAAAATTGCTCAATTCATTCTCGAGAATCCACAAAGTGTGTTGAACAGTACTGTTAATGAGATCGGAGCTCAAGC
Source organism: Neobacillus niacini (assembly GCF_046591715.1). Taxonomy (GTDB): domain Bacteria; phylum Bacillota; class Bacilli; order Bacillales; family Cytobacillaceae; genus Neobacillus; species Neobacillus niacini_L. Next base: position 59,044 of record NZ_JAWVNQ010000002.1, read on the forward strand.
GAAAACGAGTGGAGCTGCAGTGATTCGCTTGTGTAAGTCACTCGGGTTGAATGGTTTTCAAGATTTAAAGGTGAGAATTGCGGGCGATATGGTGAAGCCCGCCGAACAAGGGTATCGTGACATCGAGCCTGGTGAATCTTATTTCTCGATTGTCCAGAAAACTACCAGCAATAGTATTCAGAGTATCCGTGATTCTGCGGAGATCATCAACTATGAGGAACTGGAGCGGGCCGTACAGATATTGCTGCCTGCAGAGAATGTCCATTTCTTCGGAATTGGCGCCTCAAATATTATTGCGAAAGACGCACAGCAGAAGTTTCTTCGCATTCAAAAAAATGCAACCGCTTTTACTGATACACACCTTGTGGCAACCTTGATTGCCAATGCCAAAGAGGATGATGTGGTGTTTGCCATCTCGCACTCTGGTGAAACAGCCGAGGTGGTTAAAGTAATATCGCTTGCAAAAGAACGCGGTGTAAAAACGATTAGTTTGACTAAGTACGGACAATCGTCTGTCGCTTCGCTTGCTGATATTAAACTGTTTACTTCTTATGCAGGGGAAGCAGCTTTCAGAAGTGCGGCAACCTCATCACGTCTTGCACAGTTATATATGATGGATATTTTGTTTTTGTCGATGGCCACTGTTCAGTATGAACAAACGATTCATGCAATTGATCAAACCAGAGATGCGATACGGTTTATTAAAGAAAGAAGTTGAACTTAGGGGGGTGATGTGAACACTATTACACCATGTTCATTGGGGAAATAGATCACATGATTCATGAAAAAAATACAACAGAGAGTAGGGGAATTAAAATGGCAGGAGAAAATAAAATATTAGCTGAAAAGATCCTGGAACAATTAGGCGGATCCACTAATATTGGCAATTACACACATTGTATGACAAGACTTCGCGTGACACCGAAGGATGAGAGTGTGGTCGATAAGGCTGCCCTTAAGAAAATTGATGGAGTTCTTGGAGTGGTTGAAGAGGAAACGCTTCAAATCATTCTTGGACCTGGAAAAGTAAATAAAGTAACAGAAGAGTTCGGTAAGTTGATTGACGCAGCTGGCGGAATCAATTTAAAAGAGAAAGCGGCGAGCACAAAAGCAGAAATCAATAAAAAGAATGCAACACCGTTTAAAATGTTTTTACGTAAAATCGCTGGTATTTTCATTCCATTAATCCCAGCCCTTGTTGCATCAGGATTAATTACCGGGATCACAAAAGCGGTAATTCAAGCAGGCTGGTTAGCGGGTGATTCTCAGCTTGCAACGATTTTATCCGTTATTGGAAGTGGATTATTCGGTTACCTAGGTATTTTAGTTGGTACCAATGCAGCGAAGGAATTTGGCGGGTCGCCAGCACTTGGTGCGATTGCGGGTATCTTAATCATTAACCCGGCTGTTGCGGGTATTCATTTGTTTGGTACAGATTTACTTCCTGGACGCGGTGGATTAATTGGCGTATTGTTTGCAGCCATCTTTATCGCTTTAGTTGAAAAACGTGTACGTAAGTTTGTTCCAACTAGTTTAGATCTTTTCATCACACCAACTGTGGCTTTATTGGTTACTGGTATTGTTACTTATCTTGTTTTTATGCCGCTTGGTGGTTTCTTCTCAGATATTATCACAAAAGGTTTAACTTCATTGCTTGATATGGGCGGTGTCGTTGCTGGATTTGTTCTTGGTGCAACGTTCCTTCCGCTTGTTGTAACTGGTTTACACCAAGGTTTAACACCGATTCATTTAGAGTTAATCAATACAATTGGTGATGACCCGCTGCTTCCAATCTTAGCAATGGGTGGAGCAGGTCAAGTCGGTGCAGCATTTGCTATCTATCTTAAAACAAAGAAAACTCGTTTAAAAAGAGCAATTGGCGGTGGTCTGCCAGCAGGTATTCTTGGAATTGGTGAGCCATTAATCTTCGGTGTTACACTACCATTAGGCCGTCCGTTCTTAACTGCATGTTTAGGTGCTGGTGTCGGCGGTGCGTTCCAAGCAGCATTTGGTATCGCAACCATCGCGATCGGTGTATCTGGTCTGCCGCTTGCGTTCCTAGTAGTTGCAGGTCAGGTTGTCCTTTATTTAGTCGGGGTATTAATTGCTTATGCAGCAGGATTCTTGTTCACGTACCTATTCGGTTTCAATGATGATATGGCTGGTGAGTTTGATTGATCGGTATTTCCTTCTATCTAAATGATCCTTTAGCAGAAGAGAGAATTGAACGAGCTGGAAAAATGGGTGTGAAGCGGGCGTTTACCTCGCTTCACATCCCAGAAGAGTCTGGAGATTTAGCGGGTCGTGCAATGGTACTCTTACAGTGTGCAAAGGATGCAGGGATAGAGGTTTATGCAGATGTATCATTAAAGACACCAGGTCACTTAGGATTAGATAGTTTATTTGATTTAAAATCACTTGGCGTCAGCGGTCTCAGACTTGATGATTTTTTTGAGAATGAATTGATTTTGAAGCTTGCGGAGGAATTTAAGCTTGCGCTGAATGCCAGTATTATTTTTGAGGAAGATATCCGTGCTTTATTGGCTGGTGGATTAAAAGCGAGTCAGCTGCTTGCCTGGCATAATTTCTATCCAAGAATTGAGACCGGATTATCTGATTGGTTTTTTCAGCGGCAAAATGAACTTTTTGAGAAGTATGGAATTCCGGTTAGTGCCTATATTCCAGGTGACGGGGAAAAACGTGGTCCGTTGTTTGAAGGACTGCCAACCTTGGAAGAACACCGAGAAATAGACCCATTTTTGGCGGCATTGGAATTGTTCCATTATGGTGTTTGTGATGTCTATATTGGTGACCCAGAGGCGAGTGAGGATCTACTTAGGAGATTAATCGATTTTGATTCCAATTCTACTATTGAAATACGAATTGAAGGGTTCCAAGAAGGAGAGTTTAAGCTTCGACCTGATTTTTCACGAGATGTTCTGCGGTTTATGGATACTAGAAGTGCTGATTCAATACTTCCTGAGAATTCGAGCGAACGTTGGCTTGGCAGTATCACAAGAGACAATGACGCATATGGACGGTATCGTGGCGAGGTCCAAATCACCCTGTGTGATTTGCCTGCTGATGAAAGGGTCAATGTGGTGGGAAAAGTTGTCGAGGATGATATCGTGTTTCTTTCTTATCTTAAGCCTGGTCAAAAGGTAAAATTCATACATGCATAAAGAGAACTGCCTCCTTTTGGGGGTAGTTTTTTGCATTGGGCACATATGGGGAAAATGGAAAAACTTAATTTACACTTTGTTCAAACCTTCCTTAACTTTTGTTCACTTATTATGCTATATTGGTACAGGTATTAAATAATGCTATTTTTTAAGAAGGCAATTTCTTTTCTTATCTGAGGAGGGAAAGTGCTTTTTTCTATTTTAAAGGAGGGGAAAGTTGTGAAAAGTCCATTTTCACAGCGATTACTATGAGTTTTGTTGGTTTATTTTTATCAGGTGCTGTACTTTTTCTAAATGGTCTAATGCTTTTAGGAAAGGCAGAAGGTAAAGCAGTTGGCTATTTTAATCTTTTCGTCGGAGTGATCCAAATCATTAATCCTTTTTATTTAATCATGACCTCGAGTCAAGGTAATTGGGATTTATATAATAATGCGGCTATCTTTTTATTTGGTTTAACGTACCTATACGTTGGGGTTACCTCTGTGAAGGGGCTTAATGGCAGTGGTCTGGGCTGGTTTAGCCTGTGGGTTTCCCTTATTGCGGTTGTGTATACGGTCATCTCTTTTATTCAATTTCATGATGTCGTTAATGGGTTAACATGGGGATTGTGGGCATTTTTATGGTCGTTATTCTTCCTAACCGGCTCTCTTAATAAGAAAATTGATGGCTACGTTGGTATGGCAGCCATCGTTCTATCGTGGGTAACCCTTACGATTCCAGCGATGCTGTACTTTGTAGGTGTTTGGAATACACCAGCTGTCCAACAAATTTGGACTTGGGTGCTAATTCTGACGATCGTCTTTTTCGTAGTCAGTCTTTTTAGTCCAAAGCTACTATTTAAAAAAGAGAAAAACGTACAAAAGGTACAAGTTATTTAAAAGCCATCATACTACTATTGACGCAATCTGTTATTTTTGTATAATTAATAGATGTTATTACTATTCATACATTTATAACTAGCTAGAAGGTAAAAAAGGGGTAAAGTTTGTGGCAAAAAGTATGTGGATGACACCAGAAGAATCAATGCGTAAGAAAAAAATGAAAAAGAATCTGCTTTATATTAATATCATGATTGGCACGATTATACTAAGTGCATTAGTAACCATCCTAGCTAATCAAGTCTCTTAATACAAATCCTAATCCTTGTTGATTAGGATTCTTTTTTTTCTTATAGAAAGATTGTGCCTGAAAAACGAGGATGAATGAAGTTTGGGTCACAATCGTGTGGGTATTGTGCCCGAAAAACGAGGATGAATGAAGTTTGGGTCACAATAGTGCAGTTATTGTTCTCCAAATTCGATAGGAAGCAAAAGTTCGGTAACAATAAGCTTATGAATTTATTTGACCGTCGATAAGTATCCTTTTTGGGCAATTATAAAAGGAGGAGGGATTATATGGATGAATTGAAATATTTGAATCCAACCGAGCTGCTGGAGAAAATCTATGACACGCTATGTTCTGAGTATGAAGATGAAGCCCACTACGATAATGAAAAGGATAAACAAGAAATAGAAATTACCAAAAAACGTTTAACGAAAAAAGTGTTTAACGAATTCGTCGTCGAAGACGAGTATTTCTTAACCATGGATTCGAAAACCTTTAAAGAACGCTACCATTTATATGAAAAAGACTTACTCAAAATGATCACAGGCTGCAGCGAAAATGGTGTCCCTTACGAAAAATTCATCGTCATCATCGATGACCTGCTGGCCAGCGCCAACCACAGACTCAACGCATTCGAACAACTAAACGAAGAAATCATCAGAATCAAAGCCGAAAAAGAACAAGAAGAAGGAGTTGAAGAAGCAATAGAGGCAGAAGAATCAGAAACAGAGGAAGAGGAATCAGAGGCAGAGGAAGGATGAGAATATACAGTGATGTATAAATGGTGCCTGTCACCGCTCGTGGACACTGTCCACGAGCGGTGACAGGCACCAACTTTTTTACAAATTTTTGTAACCTCTATATTAGTTGAATCGTCGAAACTGTAGAGAAGGGGGCAGGGGTATGGAATTGCTGGATGATACGGACAATGAAAAAATAGATATCTTAAATATGAACACCGACAACGCTATAGAAATATTGATGAATGATTACGGGGAAACCATCAAGCGCTTGGTTTTTACCTATATTAGGGATTATGCACTTACGGAGGATTTAACACAGGAAATCTTTCTTACACTTTATCTTAAACTGGGAACTTTCGAGGGAAGAAGTTCCTTAAAGACTTGGGTGTACTCGATTGCGATTAATAAATGCAAGGACTACTTAAAAAGCTGGCATTACCGAAAAATGAGTTATACCAATAATCTTCTTGATTTTATTGGGACTAACAAAGGTCCAGAGAATAATCTGCTGGAACAGTCCACTAGAAGTGAACTAGCGCAGGAAATTCTTAAACTGCCTATTAAATACCGGGAAGTTATCATTTTGTTTTATTATAAAGAGTTTTCCATTCATGAAATTTCGGTGCTATTAAATATTAGTGAAAGCACGGTTAAAGTAAGACTTCATCGAGGCCGGGAAAAGTTACGACTAGGCTTAGATCTATTGGGACGGGGTGAGTTAAATGGATAAATATCTTAACACTATTAAAGAAGAAATGGATGAACATATTTCTTCGGATGCTTTTTTTACCGAAGAGGATAAACGGGGTGTAAGGAGAAAGATTCGAGAAGCAGCAAGTTCAAAAAGAAAACAAAATCGGTTCTTTCCTTTGGTGATGTCCTTTGCTGCTGTTGCTGTATTCTTTTTCCTTATAGGGGGTTACATGGGTAATCAGCTTGGGCTGTTTTCCAAAGAGAACTCTGTTTCTCAGCAAAATGCACCAATCAACAACACTCCAGAAGTTGCCGGGATTAAATTCGACCCGAAAACCATAGAATTGGGAACACAGCTGGGCGGCTTTCTAGTAAAATCCGTTTCGCCAAGTGCCAGGTATTTTCCTGCTTCACCCTTCCAAGCAGTGTTTACGGGATCTGAAACCATGAGCGGTATGTTCCATTATATAGAGGAATCGCAAGAGCTATGGTTTTATCCTGATGAGGCCGAGGCAAAGAAGCTTCCCGCTCCTGAAGGTGCAGCCAGAATTCCAATGATTTCGATTTCCAACTTTGCTGAAAATAAAGACGAAGTCCTTGAATTGTTAAAGATTAACCAAGGCGAAAAGATAGTGGGGAATGTAACATTATCCTGGTATCGAATGGACTTTAGGAGTACAGGTGAACAGGTGGACAGTGCAGATATTGCGGCAGTCAATGGTACACAATTGAGATTAAAGGAAACTGGTAATACGGGTGTAATGGATGAAGTGCCATTAGAGTTTGAAGTAATTTCGGATCAACTTTCCCCCGTTTATGAAAAATTCTATCAAACAGGGAATGATGATGTTCTGAAGGGGTTGGAGCCGGAGGACATCTTCCTAATGTTTGTGCAGGCATTAGAATTCAATCATACCGTAACGATGTATGAATTATTTGATGATGAAAGCACTAAGATGCCTCATTACCAAAACTTCGTCGACAGCGTATATGAAAAAGAAGCAAAAACCTTGCAGATAGAACTTGAAAAAATCAAAGCCAACATAGGAAACTTGGAGATACAGAAAAACAATAACCACGCATCAATTGGTGTCAAAGGAGAAACAACATACTCATTAAAGAAAAACAAAGCTGGTATCTGGAAACTAGAATACATCTTCTAAGAATGGTGCCTGTCACCACTCGTGGACACTGTCCACCCCAGACGGACAGTTCAAATTTAAAATCCTCCTTCCTCATAATGCTGATTAATCTGGAAAAGCTAGGATAAAGGGGGTTTGAACTGATATGAAGTGGAAGAAGTTTTTATTGATGCTGCTTTTAAGCGGCTCTCTTTTCTCTCTTACAGGCTGTGGTAATGATGAGCCGCCTGAGGAAGGGGAAAAGATTGAAGATGTGGAAGAGGAAGATGAAATTGGCGACGGCGAGGTAGATGATGAATAAGGGCAGGGGATAGAGCCCAGCCTCAGGCAGTAATAAAACAAGGAGTGCCCAAGCGGGGCACTCCTTCGTCATTTATTGTGTGAAATTATGGCAGGATATTTCCTGCAGCACGATAGATGCTGTACCACTCTTCACGTGTTAGATTTATTTCACTTGCTCTGCAGCAATCCTTTAACCTGTCCACATTCATAGTTCCTGTAACAGGCTGCATTTTGGCTGGGTGGCGCAGCAGCCACGCGATGGCAATAGTCGTATTGCTGACTTCATACTTAGCACCGATTTCATCAATTGCCTGATTTAATTCTGGAAACTTTTCGTTTCCTAAAAACACGCCTTCAAAGAATCCGTATTGGAATGGTGACCACGGCTGAATGGTAATATCGTTCAGTCTGCAGAAATCAAGGACACTGCCATCGCGGTCAATCGCTGAGTCATTCTCCATATTTACATTGATCCCATTAGAAATCATATTGGCGTTGGTGATGCTCAATTGCAGCTGATTGGCTACGAGCGGCTGCTTCACATATTTTTGCAGCAGTTGAATCTGCATAGGTTTTTGATTGGACACACCAAAGTGGCGGACTTTCCCAGAACTCTCAAGTTTATCAAAAGCCTCGGCTACTTCCTCCGGCTCTACCAAGGCATCAGGACGGTGCAGGAGTAAAACATCAAGATATTCAGTGTTCAGCCTTTTTAAAATTCCATCTACGGAATCTAAAATATGCTCTTTTGAAAAATCAAACATCCCCTTGCGTATACCGCATTTTGATTGCAGGATAATTTTTTCACGAACCGCTGGATTCATATGTATCGCATCAGCAAAAATTTCCTCACAAGCCCCGCCGCCATAAATGTCCGCATGATCAAAGAAGTTCGCGCCTTCTTCTAGTGCACTTTGGACAAAAGTTTCAGCCTCATTCTTTTCAAGTGATTTAATCCGCATGCAGCCAACGGCAACCACTGGCACTTCTAATGTGCTGTTTCCCAGCTTCATTGTTCTCATCGTCATAACCTCCATTAAGGAAAATTTCTATTGGTATTCACAATTCCTATTTTGACACATGTGACGGAGTGTATCAAAATTTACAATTCGCAGCCATTTTTCATGCACTAGAGTCTAGTATTATTTAAATGCTATAATTGATTATTCCTACTATTTAATCAATGAAAGGGGTTTTACCACTTCTTTTTTGGAAAGGAGGGAAACATGCTTTTTTCATTACGAAATCGTTTATTACTTGTTTTTACTTGTTTGTTAACCATTCCATTTGTTATTCTTTCAATCGTGATTCCCAATTTTTTTACATCTGTTATTCGAGAACAAACACAAGAATTAACCATAGAAATGATGGATCAGTTTTCACTTTATGTTGATTCCATCACCTCCCAGGCCGAGGACTTAGGCAAGCAGGTCCTAGTTAACCAGACTACTCAAGAATGGCTGCGATTAAATAGACGAGGTGCAGAGGCAGAAGAAATTGACTCATCGATGAATCAGCTTAGACAGGGGCTGTCATCAATCATGATAAACAATTCTAATGCGATGTCCATTTCAGTGCTGCTGGATAATGGAACGGGGACTTGGGGTAATCATCCTACCCTTCATGAAACGGAATGGTACAAAGATTTTACCCAAAATAACCAGGATTATGTTAAATCACATTTAGATCCTTTTCAGCAAAGTCATGAAATGCAAGTGAGGAAGATCAATAGCTATATTCTCCCCTTGATTGATACCAATACGATGATATCGGCAGGAGTCATAAAGGTGAATTTCCCTTCGGTTTTACTTGAAACGGCACTAAATAAAATAAAGAAGGGTCAAAATGAGCATACCTATTTGTTAAATCAGCATGGTGAAAACATTTTGTCAGGTACTATTAAGACCCCAAGTTCGATCCTGCAGCAAAGCTTGAAACAAATTTCCGCAAGCGATGACCAAGAAGGGCTGATTGAGGCTTCTTATCAGAAGGAAAGGTATCTGGTGTTCTTCCAAAAGCTGCCGGTTGGCGGTTGGATTTTAATCAGTGAAGTGACGGAGTCTGAATTGTTCGCTAGAGTCAATCATTTGCAGCACAACCTTCTGTTAACAAGTGCAATCCTTTTTATTATAACCCTTGTGGCTTCCTATATTATGTCTAACAATATTACGAGTCCTTTAGGGAAACTTGAAAAAGCGATGAGATTAATAGAAAGGGGAGAATTTTCAGAGGCGAAGAGTTTTCTGCCTGATATTAAATCGCAAAATAATGAGGTAGATTACCTGATCGACGTAACAAAACATACGATTGACACATTACAGAATTTAATTGAAACAGAATATGAAGCCAATTTACGCCGGAAAGATGCAGAATATAAAGCCTTATTACTGCAAATAAATCCTCACTTTTTAAATAATACATTAGAAATTATTGGAAGTTTAGCGCTTCAAGGGAAAAATAAAGAAGTGATGAATGTGAGCGTTTATTTAGGAAAAATGCTGAGATATTCGTTAAATTCAAAAAGCAATATTGTTTCGTTAGGTGAAGAAGTAAACTACATCAAAAGTTACACGAACATATTAAAGTTGAGATATGAGGACACAATCAGAATTCAAATGGATGTAGACCCTGACACGCAAACCTTCCCCGTTATAAAATTCATTTTACAGCCACTCGTGGAGAATGCTGTGAAATATAGTTTTAGCGAAAAGACATTTGCAGATATTTTTATTAAAACTAAAAAAGCTGGGAACCAGATCAGCATCACCGTAGAAGACAAAGGTATAGGGATGTCAGAAGAATTGATTTCAGACTTACAGCAAAATGATGAAACAATGATTGTGTTAGAAAGCAAAGGGAACAGCATTGGTCTTAGAAATGTACTTGGACGATTAAAGCTTACCTACGGAAATGATTTTTCCTATTGCATAGAATCTATTAAGAATGAGGGCACTAAGATTACACTGCTGATTGATGTAAAAAGGGGGGATAGACAGGATGAAAGTGTTAATCGCGGACGATGAGATTCAAATTCGTAGAGGATTACGATTAAAAGTGGATTGGGAGGAAGAAGGTTTCCAAATTGAGGAAGAGGCTTCAAATGGGAAAGAAGCCTTCGAAATCCTCCAAACCAAAGATATCGATGTAGTGATCACGGACATGAGAATGCCTATTATGGATGGAGTGGAATTAGCAAAACGCTGCCACAAAGAGTTTCCTCATGTAAAGGTCATTGTCTTATCGGGTTACTCTGATTTTGAATATGTGCGGAATTCACTGCAACAAGGCGTCAGAGACTACTTATTGAAACCTGTCGCCCCTGATGAATTAGTAGAAGCATTGAGGAAGATACGGAAAGAAATAGAAGATGAGAAAAGAAAACAAATTGAAATCGCCCAAATGAGCCGGTTTGTACATTCTCATTTACAAGATTTGCAGGAACAATTTATCCTCCATTTAGCAAAAGAAGAAGTATTACAGCTTCCAATTGTGACTGAAAGGCTTCAGCAGCTTCAGTTAGAAAATCTGGCAAATGAAAATGGAAAAGTACAATTTTTTACAGTGGAAATAAGAGAAAGTGACGATCCTATTCGTCTAGACGAACTAAGAATCCCATTTCAGCTGCTGTGTAAGGAAATCGCCCAACAGCAAACAGCGACCTATATGTTTACGGATCCCAGCTACCCAAATATGGTTCAATTTTTAAAGGTAGTGGACACCAATTCTCTATCAACTGATCAGTTTGTCGTACACGTTCAACAAACCGTTAACAAGTTATTAAAATTAGAAACTGTCATTGGAATTGGTACGATTGTGAATGGACTGTCAGAATATAGGAGCGGATATATCTCTAGTTTACTTGCATGGAGCCAAAGCCAGCTTGGTTCAAAGTCTCAGATTCTGGACCAAACAACCGCAAGTGCAGGAGTGTTTGATTTTTCTCCAGATTACGAAAAACGGATAACCAATTCTATTGAAAATCTCGATTTTTCTGCTTTTAAAGACAATTTACAGAAGGTTTTCGAAGGTTCCAAAGGTCGTTCCGTTATGTCGTTTTCATTCGCGGCCAACCAAGTGCTATTTATGTTAGGGTCATTAGCCAAAAAGTATGATGTTGAGACGAAAGACATCCAAAATACGATTTGGAATTGCCAGCAAAATATTTGGAAGCTTTATTCACAGCATAAAGTGAAAGAGGATTTGACACAATTAGCCTCGTTAATCATTGAAAAGGTACGTCTTGCACGTTTTTCTAATAAGAAATTAATTGATAGTATCCGCCATTATTTGGACCAGCATTATGCTAGTGAAATATCCCTTACCACATTATCTACTTTATTTCACATTAATAGTGCCCATTTATCAGAAACCTTCAAACATCATGTCGGCCAGAATTTCAGTGATTATCTGGTTACATTAAGAATGGAAAAGGCTAAACAACTACTGAAGGATAAACAGCTGAAAATTATTGATGTCAGCAACTTAGTTGGCTTTTCAAACTCAGGGTATTTTAGTACGGTCTTTAAAAAACACTTTGGACAAACACCGGTTGAATTTCGTAACTCGATAGGGGAATAGGCCTATTGAAGGGAGGAGCAGATACAGTTGAAGAAATGGATCGCTATCATACTTCTTTTTTGTTTAGCAGTCTTTGCCTTTTTCTATTTTTTCCCACTTTCAAATAAGAGTTCAGAGAAAGAGAAGCCGGCAAAACAAATTGAGCTGACCTTTTTACGAAATTTAGGCAATCAAGCGTATAATCAAGCCTATGAAGAGGTAATCGAAGCTTTTGAAGCATCGCACCCCCATATTAAAATTAATATGCAATCGATGCATTGGGGAAATGAATACGAATTAAGGCTGCGTACGGAACTAGCTGCAGGAAACCATCCCGATATTATGGCGATTGACAGTCCAAATCTGGCTCTTTATGCCAATTCAGGCGCGCTTTTATCGATTGACTCTTATATGAAAGAGGAAGGGAATATTGAAGATATCCCTAAGGGAGTACTAAACGGTTTAACCTATAATGATGAAATTTACCTTGCCCCTATTGTGGAATCGAGTATTGCCTTATTTTACAATATGAATCTTTTCAGGGAGGCTGGAATCCCCTTTCCATCAGGTGATACTGACAATCCCATGACGTGGGATGAAGTGCTTGGGATTGCTAAAAAAATCAACAATCCAGCAAAAGGTGTGATCGGGATAGACCCCGCTCAAGGATTTAATGTTGGAGAAGGACCTGCTTATTTTAAAATGCCAATTTTATGGCAGTTCGGTGCAAGTGTGATTAGTCCTGATGGAACAACCGCAGAGGGGTTTATCAATTCTAAAGAAGCATTAGAGGCCTTGCAATTTTATCAAGACTTATATCGTAATCACCGAGTAGCGGCGGTTGAAATGCCTCCTGCGCCTTTTGAAAATAATCAGCTTGGGATGACGATATTGGGTTCTTGGGCTATATCGGAATTACAGCGAACCCCTGGTTTTATTCTAGGAGAAGACTATGGCATTGCCCCGCTTCCGAAGGGGCGGTATCAGGTAGTACCGAATGGCGGATGGGCACTTGGGATCTCCTCGAAAACCAAATATCCAGATGAGGCATGGGATTTTGTTGAGTTTGCTACAGGGTATGAGGGTTCGAAGCTGTTTGTGGAAATCACTGGTGATTTACCTGCAAGGTATTCGGTAGCGAAATCCTTCCCTGAACTCAATGAATATCCTAAAAATATCTTTATCCAACAAGACCAAAACTACTCGAAAAGTCGGCCGGTAACGCCAGCCTATCCCGTTATCAGCGAAGCGATTAAAGAATTATTCGAGGAAGTAGGCAGGGAAGGAAAAGATGTTAGTTCCGCTGCGAATAAAGCAGCGGAAAAGATTAATAATGGTTTAAAAGATATTAAAAAGTAATCCTCTAGTTTAGGAACTAGAGGATTTTTCTTATGAAGGACAAATCTCAACAAGAGTACGAGAGATAAGTCTTTCATCAAGGGCATGAAGGACAAATCTCAACAAGAGAGTGATAGATTAGTCCTTCATCAAGGGCATGAAGGACAAATCTCAGTAAGAGAGTGATAGATTAGTCTTTCATCAAGGGGATGAAGGACAAATCTCAACAAGAGAGTGATAGATTAGTCTTTCATCAAGGGCATGAAGGACAAATCTCAACAAGAGAGTGAGAGATTTGTCTTTCATCAAGGGGATGAAGGACAAATCTCAGTAAGAGAGTGAGAGATTAGTCTTTCATCATGGGGTTGAAGGACAAATCTCAACAAGAGAGTGAGAGGTAAGTCTTTCATCAAGGGCATGAAGGACAAATCTCAGCAAGAGTACGAGAGATTAGTCTTTCATCAAGGGGACGAAGGACAAAACCTAACAAGAGAGCCAGAGATTTACCTTGAACACTGTCAATTATCCGCATTTCATTCATAATAAGACCATTGGTGAACTCCTTTGCTCACTAAATGCTTTCCCAATGTCCTATTTATGGTTTTTTTAGAATTAACTACTCTGCACCATTCATGAATTTCATTTGTAGTGATTTTCCTTTCTGGAAATAGTAACTTATATTCCCCGACCATACGCAAAATAGCAGATGAAACCATTTCTTCGCACCCGCAATGAAGACAAACTACTTTCTTTCCCTGAACGGTCACATCAAACGACTCACATCCAAAGCAGGTCATCCCTTTTTTTATCGTCTCATATTTATAGGCAGGAAGATGGATATTAGGTGGTACGGTTTGATGTAAGGAAATTAGCTTGTCCGCTAGATTTTTATGCGACTGATTGAGCCGTGATGGCTTCAGGTCTAATTTTTTCATAAAGTTGTCAAGCTGGGTTGGAAGTACAAAGGGCAGATCAGGTGGAGTCTGGAATAATGTAAACTGGGGATTAATGAAAATAACGTATGCTTCAAGTGTTAGTTTACTTCCTAATGATTGAAGGAGATTGCTCAGCAGTAACTTACTTCGTTTGAGCTGATCTAGCGGGTTCTGGATATCCCGTCCGCTAATCGTTTTGAAATATTCAGCGCCATAAATATACTCGCCCTCAAAATTTTTCACCTCAAAGAGTGAAAGGGTGTCTTGAAAAATAAGGGATGAATCAAGTTGAAAACTAGACTTGCTGCTATCAAGCTGTAAATCATTCAAAATATGACAGTCACGCTGGAGTTTCTCTGTCAATTTATCAAACTGTAATTCCCCTTGGAATCCTTTTTCTTGGTTTTGATAATACCTCAGGTCATCCTCGGTTAATTTCTCTCGTTTATTCAAAATCCTTAAAACCTTTAAAACCATTGATACACTTCGTGCTTTGTATGCCATATCCCACATCCTTTCTATCTCCCATCATATCGAAAAGGAGGAGTGAAAGCGATGTCAAACTTCCGAAAATTTTAAACTGCACTAACCAAAAATATTAAACTCTTCCCTTTCTTCCTTTTGTTATATTTAACCCATGTTGAAAGTGCTTTCAACGGATTATATAGATAGGAGGGTAAGAGAGTGGAAGAAATAGTAAAAACAGAGCAAGTCATGCCGGTTCATACAAGTAAACCTACTAAACTAAGCAGGAACCTTCAATATATCAAAAAGAACTACATTTTATATTTGCTTATTGCTCCTGCCGTAATTCTTACCGTTATTTTTAAGTACATCCCAATATACGGGGCTGCGATAGCCTTTAAGGATTTTAGTCCAATAAGGGGGATTGCGGGAAGTGAGTGGGTAGGTTTTAAACATTTTACAAGTTTCCTAACTTCTCCTAACTTCATGGAAATCTTGATGAACACGATTAAATTAAGTTCATTTGAACTACTAATCGGTTTCCCGATTCCTATTATTCTGGCATTGATGTTGAATCAGCTTAGAAAATCGGGTGTGAAAAAGAATGTTCAGTTAGCTCTATATGCACCACATTTTATATCGGTGGTTGTCGTTTCGGGAATGGTCTTTCTTTTCCTATCACCTGTTGGACCTGTTAATGCACTGTTATCAACCTTTTTGGATAAGCCAATATCATTTATGTCTGACCCAGATTATTTTAGAACCATCTACATTTGGTCAGGAGTTTGGCAAGGGGCAGGCTGGGCATCGATTGTTTATGTAGCAGCACTTGCGAATGTTGACCCGCAGCTTCATGAAGCAGCAACACTTGATGGGGCATCTCTCCTCCAACGAATCTGGCATATCGATCTTCCGACGCTTAAGCCAGTGATGGCTGTGTTGTTTATCTTAGCTGCTGGAGGAATCATGGGAATTGGTTTTGAAAAAGCGTATCTTTTGCAAACATCAATGAATTCACCATCATCAGAAATTATTGCCACTTATGTATATAAACGAGGTCTGCTGGCAGGAGATTATTCGT
The DNA here is from genome assembly GCF_046591715.1 of Neobacillus niacini. Lineage (GTDB taxonomy): Bacteria > Bacillota > Bacilli > Bacillales > Cytobacillaceae > Neobacillus > Neobacillus niacini_L. Next base: position 74,566 of record NZ_JAWVNQ010000002.1, read on the forward strand.
TTGCGACCGCCGTTGGATTATTTAATGCCGTTGTGAATGTGATTTTACTTGGGGTAGTCAATCAAGTAGTTAAGAAACTAAACGAAGGTGAAGGACTCGTTTAAGGAAGGAGGAAAAGTATGAACAATCAAATCAAACATGCAAAGGGCGACCGAATACTGCTTGTGACCAATAATATTCTACTAACGATCATTGTCCTTGCAATAGTAGGACCACTATTATATGTATTTCTGTCATCCTTTCTAGAACCGAATGCAATCATTCGAAAAGGACTTTTCTTAAATTCTTCTGATTGGTCCTTAGAAGGCTATAAGCGGCTCTTTACAGATGACACCATTATGAGAGGATTTTTCAACTCTCTCCTTTATTCAACGGGTTTTACGGTTGTGACCGTAGTGGTTTGTCTCTTCGCTGGATATACATTATCGGTAGAAGGATTAGTTGGTAAAAAGGTGTTCATGATTTTCTTCTTATTTACAATGTTTTTCGGAGGAGGATTAATTCCTACTTATTTCGTTATTCGTGATTTAGGAATGCTGAATACCATTTGGGCAATAATCCTGCCTGGTGCGGTTAATGTCTGGTTTATTATTCTTGCCAGAACTTATTTTAAAGCGGTACCAAATGAACTGAAGGAAGCAGCGCGAATTGATGGTGCCTCCGATTTGAAAATTTTCTTTAGTATTATTTTACCGCTATCGAAACCAATTATCTTTGTTCTAGCTTTATATGCCTTTATTGGACAATGGAACGCCTACTTCGATGCGATGATGTACCTTGATGACCGCGAATTGCATCCACTGCAATTAGTATTGCGTTCAATACTGATTCAAAATGAGGTACAGCCTGGAATGGTTGCGGATGTAGAGGCAAGGAACGAGCTAATGAGAATATCAGAGATGATCCGCTATTCATCGATCGTCATTGCAAGTTTACCGTTATTGATTATGTACCCATTCTTCCAAAAGTATTTTGAAAAGGGAGTAATGGTAGGTTCTTTAAAATAAAACAAAAGTGAGGGTTTATTATGAAAAAAAGAATGTTTACGACGGCTTCAGCTCTATTACTTTCAGGTTCTTTACTTCTTACTGGCTGCACAAGTAAAAGCGGCGGCTCCGAAAGTTTTTCTTCAAAGGACTATGGGCTGAAGGATATTACCTTTCCATTGAAAGAGGAAAAAACATTAAAGATTATGACTTCCAGTTCGCCATTAGCTCCTCGGGATCCAAATGAAAAGTTAATTTTTCAACGCTTAGAAGATCAAACGGGTGTGAAAATTGATTGGAGAAATTATACAACTGATATTTTTGGTGAAAAACGAAATCTTGCGATTGCAAGTGGAGAGCTTCCAGATGCGATTTTTAATGCAGGTTTCAGCGATTATGAATTATTAAAGCATGCGAAGGATGGAGTAATCGTTCCGGTTGAAGACTTAATTCAGTATATGCCGAACTTACAAGCTGTCCTTGAAAAAGCACCACAGTATAAGGCGATGATGACAGCTCCAGATGGTCATATCTATGCATTCCCATGGATTGAGGAATTAGGTGAAGGAAAAGAAAGTATTCACTCTCTTGACGCGTTTCCATGGATTAATATGGAATGGTTAAAGAAATTAGGATTAGATGTTCCGAAAACAACAGAAGAGCTTAAGCAAGTATTAATCGCATTTAAAACGCAGGATCCAAATGGAAATGGTGAAGCGGATGAAATCCCAATGTCATTCATTATTAATGATGGCGGGCAGGATCCACATTCATTATTCGGTGCATTTGGACTAGGCGATAACTGGGATTTCACGGTTGTCACGAATGATGGAGAAGTGAAACTTACCGCGGCTGATGAAAGCTATAAAAAGGCGATCAGCTGGCTCAACGATTTATACAATGAAGGATTAATCGATATCGAAGCATTTGAACATGATTGGAATACGTATCTTGCAAAAGGACGAGATGAGAAATATGGTTTGTACTTCACATGGGACAAAGGAAATATCACTGGAATGGGCGATGACTACGACCTGTTAGCTCCATTAAAAGGTCCAGAAGGACATCAAAATGTTGCAAGAACAAATGGAATGGGCTTTGACCGTTCACGGTTAGTCGTAACATCAGCAAATAAAAACCTTGAATTAACAGCAAAGTGGATTGATCAGCTTTATGATCCGTCTCAATCCGTACAGAATAACTGGGGTACGTATGGTGACGAAAAGCAGCAAAACATCTTTGGTATGGATGAAGCAACAAACATGTTAAAACATCTTCCTTTAGAAGGTACAGCACCAGTTGAATTGAGGGAAAAGACTTCTGTCGGCGGACCGTTAGCGATTTTAGACAGCTACTACGGTACAGTGACTACAAAACCAGATGATGCTGCCTGGAGATTGAATCTAATGAAAGAAGTAATGGTTCCTTACATGGAAGCCGATAATATTTACCCGCGTGTATTTTTCTCGCTTGAGGACCTGGACAGACTTTCAGTAATCGAAACAGATATGTTTGCTTATATTAAACGAAAACGTGCGGAATGGATTGCCAATGGCGGCGTTGAAAAAGAATGGAAAGAGTATTTAGCAGAATTGGATCGCCTCGGGCTGCAAGAATGGTTAGACATTAAACAAAAGGGCTATGACCGAAATCAAGAATAAACAGAAAAAGGCTGTGCAGTGCTTGGACATGCGTACAGCCTTTTACTTATTTAATAGAAAGAAGGAGCGAGCAAAATTATGACACACACCTATAAAGAGCAGTATCGGCCGCAATTTCATTTTTCACCGGAAGAAAAGTGGATGAACGATCCGAATGGAATGGTCTTTTTAAATGATGAATATCATTTGTTCTACCAATACCATCCTTATGGTACGACTTGGGGACCGATGCACTGGGGACATGCCGTTAGTAAAGACTTAATTCATTGGGAGCACCTTCCGATTGCATTATATCCGGATGAACTGGGAGCCATTTTTTCAGGAAGCGCCGTCGTTGATTGGAACAACACAACAGAATTTTTTGAAAAAAATCAACCAGGCTTGGTTGCGATTTATACAAGTGCAGGCACCTATCCAGATTCTGACCGTCCGCTCCAGCAACAAAGCTTAGCTTACAGTAAGGATAATGGCAGAACGTGGGTAAAATATGAAGGCAATCCTGTCCTTTCAGACATTAACATTACCGATTACCGTGATCCTAAGGTGTTTTGGCACGAAGAATCCAATAAATGGGTGATGGTGCTGGCGACTGGGCAAACGATTACGATTTATACTTCTCTAAACTTAAAAGAATGGGAGTTTGCCAGCGAATTTGGACATACAGCTGGGTCGCATGATGGTGTATGGGAATGCCCTGACCTTTTCAAGCTGCCAGTAGATGGCGGACAGGAAAAGTGGGTATTGATTGTAAGTATCGGGGATAACGGTGAAACAGCAGAAGGTTCCAGAACACAATATTTTATCGGTCAGTTTGATGGAACCACATTTGTAAATGACCATGATGATTCGACAATTCTCTGGTTAGATTACGGAAGAGATAATTATGCCGGAGTAAGTTGGTCGGATATCCAAGATGGAAGACGTATTTATCTTGGCTGGATGAGTAACTGGCGCTATGCCAATCAAGTCCCGACTAAAGGCTGGCGAAGCGCAATGACCTTACCAAGAGAATTATCCTTAGCTGCAACCGAGGCCGGCGTCCGCTTATTCCAACAACCTGTTGCTGAGGTTAGTAAGATTAGAAAAGAAACAGAATCTTATTCAAAAATTTCAGTTGAATCAGGAAAAAGAGTTTCGTTCCCGTTAACGCATTCTTTAATGGAAATAACAATCGAATTTGAAAAAGTAAATTCAATCCAATTTGGATTTATCATACAGCATTCTGAACAAGAAAAAACCGTCATTGGCTATAATGCAGCAGAAGAGAAGTTATTCGTCGATCGGACACTTTCTGGGGACCATAGCTTTTCGACATCCTTTCGAGCTATACAAGAAGCCCCATTAAAGTTGAATCAGCAAAGGCTGAAACTTCAACTGTTCTTAGATACTTCCTCTATTGAGGTGTTTGCAAACAATGGTGAAGCTGCCATTACAAGTTTATTGTTCCCGTCTGGGGCAGGGCAAGAACTCAAGGTTTTTTCAAATGAAGGAACTACAAATGTGACGGAATTAAAAGTAACGGAACTTGATTCCATTTGGAGCAAGTAAGTAAAGTGTGGAAGCTCTAATCGGTTAATTGGTTAGAGCTTTATTTTATAAAAGGATGGTGTTTGGTTTGAGTTCATCAATTATATGCATGGGTGAATTATTAATCGATTTTTTCTGTACCGATGTGGATATTAACCTACTAGAGGGACAAAATTTCCAAAAACAGGCTGGAGGAGCGCCGGCTAATGTCTGTGCGGCGATTGCGAAATTAGGAGGTACTGCTCTTTTTAGCGGAAAAGTAGGGAATGACCCATTCGGACATTTTCTAAAGAAGACACTTGATGACGCCAAAGTAGATACATCAATGGTCGTGTTTGATGATTTCCATCCAACCACATTAGCCTTTGTATCCTTGCAGGCAAATGGTGAAAGAGATTTTGTATTTAATCGCGGGGCGGATGCTCTTTTAATGGAAGAAGAAATTGATACCGATCAGCTAAATGAGGCGGCAATTCATCATTTTGGCTCTGCAACTGCTTTATTGAGCGACCCTTTTCAATCCACTTATTTTCAGGTAATGAACAATGCTAAGGCACAAGGGAAATTTATTTCATTTGATCCTAATTATCGAAAAGATCTCTGGAAAAACAGAATTCCTGAATTTATCGAATTGGCAAAGGCAGGAATCAGTTTAGCGGATTTTGTAAAAGTGAGTGATGAGGAGCTAAAACTCATAACAGGAATCAAAACAGTGGCTGAGGGAACCAATTATCTTCATGAATTAGGAGCAAAAATAGTCGCAGTAACATTAGGCAGTGAGGGAACTTATTTGTCAAATGGGCAAAATAGCGAGATTGTTCCTAGTGTAAAAATAAAATCGATTGACTCTACAGGTGCAGGTGACGCATTCGTCGGGGCAACACTGTTCCAATTTGCGAAAGCTAACCTTGAGATTGCAGATTTTGAAAGACTTAAAGAAATGATTTATTTCAGTAATAAAGTAGGTGCATTGGTTTGTACGAAGGTTGGTGCTATTACTGCAATCCCAGCGATAGAAGACATTTTATCTGTATGATCTCCTGACACAATATAGTTGTTCAACATTCCGCCATAACATTTCTAACAAACTGTGAACTTAACACTATACCCATGTTAATAACCCCTGAAATCCAATATAGTGTAAGTATAAAGAACAGCCAAATATTGAAAGGCGGAATGACTTATGTTTAACAATTTTTTAAGAGAAAATAAAATCTCAGCAGCAATCTTAACTATTATTCGTTTATATCTTGGTTATGCTTGGTTCACAGCAGGTTTTGGAAAAATTACAGGCGGCTTTGACGCTTCAGGCTACTTGAAAAATGCAGTAGCAAATCCAGTAAAAGGTCCTGATGGCAATATGGTTTACGGCTGGTATGTTAACTTCTTAGAAAGCTTTGCACTCCCGAACATTGATGTATTTAACTTCATCGTTCCTTGGGGAGAAACTTTAATCGGTTTAGGACTTATGCTTGGATGCTTAACAACAGCAGCGATGTTCTTCGGACTAGTGATGAACTTCAGCTTCTTCTTAGCAGGTACTGTATCTCATAACCCAACAGACATTTTCTTAGGCTTCATCATCTTAACAGCAGGCTTCAACGCTGGTAAATATGGTTTAGACTACTGGGTAGTTCCATTTATCAACAAAACAATTAGAAAAAATAAAGTGAAAGTAACAGCCTAAATACAAACAAAAAAGACGATTCGATCCTTTTTCGAATCGTCTTTTTCATTTCAGAGTATTTCAAGTTTAGCTTTGGATCGGGGGGTTTGAGTACAAATCGCATGGGTTGGGCAAAGGATTAGTCCTCAATCCGGGGTCTTGAGGACAAATCGCACGAGTTGGGGAAAGGATTAGTCCTCAATCCGGGGTCTTGAGGACAAATCGCACGAGGCAAACAAAGGATTAGTCCCCAACCAGGGGTCTTGAGTACAAATCGTAGGAGCCGCTCATAAAATTAGTCCTAAATCCGGGGTCTTGAGTACAAATCACACGATACCACTCAAAGGATTAGTCCTCAATCCTGGGTCTTGAGTACAAATCGCACAGAGCAGCACAATGGATTAGTCCCCAACCCAGGGTCTTAAGAACAAATCGCCGCGCCCTGAAGGTGAATTAGTCCATAACCCAATGTGCATTGCTTATTAATAAGAAAAAATGATTGCTGTCGTAGGTTCCTAGATATCCTAAAGCAGACTAACCGTCTTGTCTAAAACGCAAATTTGTGGCTGTTCATAATTCTGCCAAATCATCTTGAATATATTGTGAAATTATTCACATATTCATGTTTCAAACGGTAAAAACGAGTATAGTGTAAGTATAAAGAACAACCAAAATTGAAAGAAGGAATGACTTATGTTTAACAACTTTTTAAGAGAAAATAAAATCTCAGCAGCTATCTTAACTATTATTCGTTTATACCTTGGCTATTCTTGGTTCACAGCAGGTTTTCATAAAATTACAGGCGGCTTTGATGCTTCTGGATTCCTAAAAGGAGCAATTGCCAAACCGGTAACTGGTCCTGATGGCAATATGGTTTACACCTGGTATGTAAACTTCCTAGAAAGCTTTGCACTGCCGAACATCGATGCATTCAACTTCATCGTTCCTTGGGGCGAAACTTTAATCGGTCTAGGACTTATGCTTGGATGCTTAACAACTGCTGCCATGTTCTTCGGTTTAGTAATGAACTTCAGCTTTTTCCTAGCAGGCACAGTATCACACAACCCAACAGACATTTTCTTAGGCTTCATCATTTTAACTGCAGGTTTCAACGCAGGTAAATACGGTTTAGACTACTGGGTAGTTCCATTCATCAACAAAACAGTTAGAAAAGGTAAGGCAAAAGCAACAGCCTAAATACAGACAGCAAAAAAGACGATTCGTCCCCCTCGAATCGTCTTTTTATGTGGAGATTACGTAATTCTTATATGGAAGGGATTTCCTTAAGGTTTGCGATTTCTGGTATACTTTTAACAAGGAAACATCTCAATTACATAGAAGGAGTTGAACCAATTGGAAAGTTTAGGTCTGATATTAAATATTGTTATTACGATTTATTTGGTTATTGAGGCACGCAAGTATGGGAAAAGCCCGATTCTTTGGGGAATTCTGGGGTTCATTTTCGGTGCACTGGCCTTAGGGATTTTCCTGATCCGAACCAACCGCAAGTTAATCGGCTGGATTATTACCATCATTAGCGCGATCGGCTATGTGGCACTTATTATGATTTTTGGGTTAGCAATTTTATTTTTAGGGTCTATGTTATAAGGATGAGGAAGGGGAACCTTCCTTTTTTTTGTTACAAAGAGGAAAAATGATGAGGAATGTGGAATACTTTATTCCTTGTAAAAGTAAAAGGATGAAGGGGAATATTATGCAAATTTCAAGTGAATTTCAAGAAAAAATCATCAATGCTTTTGGGACGGATGGAAAGACCTGGCTGCAGTCTTTAGAGTCTACGGTCCAAACTTTTTTAGAAAAGTGGGAGCTCACAAGTGAGGGTCCAGTTGCGAACCTTTCCTATAACTATGTAATAAAGGTAAGAGATACGCAGGGTACGCCGTTAATCTTAAAGCTGGGTGTCCCTAATTTTGATACTAGTAATGAGATGGTGACAATAGAGGCATATGACGGTGAAGGGTGTGCGAGGATTTTAAAGGCGGATCCAAAAAATGGTGTTATGCTGATGGAGCGGCTTGTACCGGGAATCATGCTGTCAGAGGAGACCGATGAAAGGATTGTATTAGAGAATTTTATAAAGGTTTGGAAGGCCATTCGCAGACCTTTGCCAAATGGCGGGTCTACGCCATCCCTTATCCACTGGTTCGAGGGGCTTAAGAGATACCGGGAAACAGGGAATATCCAGATCTCAATGGAACATGTTCAGTTGGCAGAAAAGTTTTTTCAAGAGATAATTCAAACATCAGTTGGTCCCGAGCTGCTGCATGGTGATTTGCATCATGAAAATATTTTGTATTCCGAGCAAAAGGGCTGGATGGCGATTGATCCAAAAGGCGTTGCAGGGGATTCGTATTTTGATGTTGTTTCTTTTTTAGTCAATCAATTAGATTCAAAGGTTGATCCAAAAAGCACGCTGAAGCTCCGAGTGGATACCATCAGTCAACAACTGGGGCTGGATAAAGAGCGGCTCTTAAAAGCCTCGATTGCCTTAGGGACACTTTATGCTGCTTGGGGGATTGAGGATCATAGTCCAGAATGGGAACAAACCTATCAATGTGTGAAATGGTTTATTGAATTTCTAGAGTAATGAACCCAAACCTATTTAAATAGAATTAAAGAGGCAGCGTTTTAAAAAAGTCATCGTGAATGGTGGGAATGGAATGAAGGAAATAACCATTGACCCTTATATACACGTGCGAATGGTGAAGAGTTTTGAATATGATCCTACGGGTAAGAAAATCAGTTTTATTACTGACTATACAGGAATCCCGCAGGTATGGGAGCTAACTCGTGAGAATCGGTGGCCAGCGCAGACCTCTTTTTCTATGAAAGGAATCACCTTTATTAAATATATTGCGGGATCGTCAGATTTGGTCTTTGGGATGGATGCAGATGGCGATGAAAAGGAGCAATTGTACTTATTAAAGGAGGATGGCGAAAAAATTGCGTTAACCAACTCCCCGGAACATCTTCATATGTTCGGTGACAGCTCTCCTGATGGAAAATGGATTGCTTGGTCGAGTAACCGCCGACATCCAGCTTACTTAGATATCTATATTCAAAATCTAGAGACCTTGGAAATCCGCACTGTCTTTACCGGGGAAGGTACCTTTATGGTTGAAAAATGGTTTCCTGATGGAAAGTCACTATTAGTTAAAAAAACAAACACGCCCCTTGATCATGATTTAGGGGTATTTTCACTTTTAACGGGAAAAATGGACTGGATTACCAATCATAAAGGTGAAGCGGGCTACAAAGATATTCATTTCAATAAAGAGGCCGACCATCTCTATCTATTAACCAATCAAGACAGAGAGTTCTTCGGCCTCGCCATGATTGAGATAGCGAGTAAGCAATTTACGTGGCTTGAAGAGGGCGAGTGGGATTTTGAAGACTTAGTCATGAACAAGGATAAGACCAAATTAGCGTTTTCGATGAATGAAGGGGGGATATCCAAGGGTTTTCTAGTCGACCTGGAGAAAACGAAATTGTATAACTGGGAAACACCCATGGGCGTAATGTACAATCTTAGATTTTCGCCGGATTACGAAAAGCTGGGCTTTGTGTTAAATGGGCCCGCACATCCTCCTGACATCTGGGAGGTTGATGTAAAGACCATCCAAGCAAAACGGCTTACCTACATTTCGCGGACCCCCATTCTAGAGGAGAAATTAGTTGAGCCAAAATCAATCACTTTTCCATCCTTTGACAGTCTGTCGATACCTGCTTTTTATTATAAGCCTGCTATTAGTAAGGGAAAATCCCCAGTGGTAATCTACATTCACGGTGGGCCGGAAAGTCAAAGCCGCGCCGTGTACAGCCCTTTTTTGCAATATTTTTTAAGCCAAGGATATGCAGTCGCTGCTCCTAACATCCGCGGCAGTACAGGTTATGGAAAAACTTATACCCATCTTGATGATGGACGGAAACGGATGGATGCGATTAAGGATGTTATTTTATTAATGGAATATCTTGGGAAAACAGGGGAAATTGATATGGAAAAAGCCGCGATTGTCGGCGGCAGCTATGGAGGTTTCGTCGTTCTCGCTGTCATCAGTCACTTTCCGAAACTTTGGGCCGCTGCCATTGATATCGTCGGAATGTCAAGTATCCGCACGTTTTTAAACACAACAAGTCCTTGGCGGAAAAAGTTAAGAGAAAAAGAATATGGGACGGTTGAAGTTGATGGCGACTTTTTTGATAAAATTGACCCGGTGAATCATGCCGATAAAATTAATGCACCGCTAATGGTCATTCATGGTGTCAATGACCCGCGTGTTCCCATTCAGGAATCGGATCAGATTGTAAAGAAACTAAAGGAGCGAAATCATCCCGTCCAGTATAGCCGGATTGAAGAGGAAGGACATTCGATGATGAAGCTGAAAAATAAACTAAGTTCCTATACGGAGATGGCAGAGTTTTTAAAAAAATATTTAGGGAAGGAGCCAGGATGATGCCTGGCTATTTTTTAATAGGATAATAGTAGGATTTTTTAATAAACTTCTAAACAGAACAAATGTTTTGGTGTAAGATAGGCTGTAACAACAATGATAGAGGTGGATTTAACATTGAATGGTACCGCACATACAGCCATTGGAGCCGCAGCAGGATTTATCGCGGCCAACACTTTTCATTCCACGCCAGCAGAGACTCTCCTTTTCGTTGGATTAGGAGCAGTTTCGGGTTTAATGCCTGATTTAGATATTGATGGTAAGCTTCGTGGTAAAATCACCTTATCACATAAGGTGATACGGTTGGCTGCATTATTCATTGGAGTCCTGATGGTTTTTTATAGCTTTTATGAGGGAAGAGCAGTCGATCAATGGCTGGGAATCGGGGTCGGGATTCTGATTATACTGGTCTCATCACTCATCAAACAAAAGCACATGTTAACCATTACAGGAATAGGCGTCACAATCGGAGGAATCTCATTGTCTGAAGTATGGTTAAGTTTACTTGGGGTGTTTGTTATATTTGCGTCTATTACCTCGCATCGCAGTTATACTCACTCTATCCTGGGTGTGATTTTCTTTGGATTCATCGCTTCCAAACTAGAAATGTCCCTCGGGATCAATGGTGTTTTCTATGCTTGTCTAGGTGGATACATCAGTCATTTAATCGCTGACTTAAAAATACTGCCGTTTAATAGACGCGGGATTAAGCTGTTGTTACCAGTTTCAAAGATAGAAATATAGAGTAGTCAGGCCGCATTGAAGAAATTGCGGCTGTTCTTCGTTATTGAAAAGTAACCAGCTCAAATCAATAATTTTTTATCCGATGTAATCCATTTGTCATCTAAAAAAAATTCTTTTAATAGATTTGTCTTTATTCCACAAAATAAAATGTTCACAGATATGTTATATTAATTTCACAAAGTTTTAACATTAATTCATCAATGGGAGTAAACCATGAAGAAAAATCCGAATCAATTACAAAGAGGTTTAGAAGAAAGACATATTACGCTTATGTCATTAGGAGCAGCGATTGGAGTAGGGCTGTTTCTCGGATCAGCAACGGCAATTAAGTTAGCTGGACCAGGTATTATTCTGGGTTATGCGTTTGCCGGTATGATTATGTTCTTTATTATGAGGGCGCTTGGTGAGATGGCGATTCAAAAACCAGTGGCCGGTTCATTTAGTCAATATGCCCGGGATTATTTAGGCGCCTTGCCAGGTTTCTTAACGGGGTGGAATTATTGGTTCTTATGGGTTGTAACGTGTATGGCTGAGATTACGGCAGCGGGAATTTATATGGAATATTGGTTCCCTGAAGTGCCTCGCTGGATTTGGGCACTAGCCGCACTGGTCATTATGGCTTCTGTCAATTTTCTAAATGTAAAAGCCTATGGCGAACTTGAATTTTGGTTTGCTTTAATTAAAATCGTAACGATTATTTTCATGATTGTCTCAGGTCTTGGAATGATACTATTCGGGATTGGTAATGGCGGTATTGCAACTGGTATCAGTAATCTTTGGGAGAATGGAGGAATCCTTCCCAATGGAATCACTGGTGTTCTGATGTCGTTACAAATGGTGATGTTTGCCTTCTTGGGTATTGAAATGATTGGAATTACCGCCGGGGAAGTAAAGAATCCGGAAAAAACATTATCGAAAGCGATTGATACTGTTTTTTGGAGAATTCTAATCTTCTATGTAGGGGCTTTGTTTGTGATTATGTCAATTTATCCATGGACCGAAATTGGTGCACAAGGCAGTCCATTCGTATTGACTTTTGATCAGCTCGGAATTCCAGCTGCCGCTGGAATTATAAACTTTGTGGTCTTAACGGCTGCGCTATCATCGTGTAATGGCGGTATTTTTAGTACAGCACGGATGCTATTTAACTTAGCTGAAAATGATGAGGCACCAAAGGGACTTGGTAAATTAAACAAGAATGGTGTTCCTAGTTTAGCCGTACTGGTTACTGCAGGTGCCTTATTAGTGGGTGTTATACTTAACTATTTAGTACCAGCAAAAGTATTTACATGGGTTACAGCGATTTCAACGTTTGGCGCTATTTGGACATGGTCGATGATATTATTATCTCAAATCAAGTATCGTAAGAGTTTAACTCCAGCACAATCTAAAGAGTTAAAATATAAGATGCCGTTATTCCCGTTCACATCTTATTTTTCATTAGCATTCTTGCTTCTAGTCGTGGGGTTAATGGCGTTCTTCCCAGATACAAGAGTTGCATTAATTGTAGGACCCCTTTGGCTGGGAATCCTAACAGCCTTCTATTATGGAAAGGGATATCATAAACGAGAAAAGCTAGATCGCACTTCAGCAGAAAAAGTCGGATAATGATAAAAAAAGGAAGGGGAGCCCCTTCCTTTTTTTTATCTAGCAGCAACAATCGATTTTCTTTTATATAACAATGCTCCAAGCATAAAGGCTAATGCACCCCATATGATTACTACTCCAATTCCAAACCACAGTGTACTGGAGAATAGCCCTGTCTCATACACCATGCTGTCTCTCAAGCCTTCAGCAAAATAGGTGAGCGGCAGAAGATTAGAAATTGGCTGCAGCCAATCCGGCATCGTTTCAACCGGAAAGAAAACTCCGCTCAAAAACATCATGACAAAGCTGACAATGTTGGCCACTCCCATATAAGCATTTTGTGTGTGGCTAAAGGACGAGATAAGGTAACCTAAAGCATTAAAGGAAAGCGCTCCGATTAAAAAGACAATAATAAGGCTAGGAAAATTGATAAACAGATTTGCACCAAAGATGAAAACTCCGATTAATGATAATAGAAGAATTTGGACAACGCTGAATAACAGCCTCATAACCATGTCACTCAAGCCGAAGATCCCCATTTTTGCAGGAGTCATCCGCAGTCTTTTGATTAGGCCCTTGCGGCGCATCTCTACCATATCCACCATTCCAAACAACCCGCCTTGGGCAATCGATAACGCAATCATCCCTGTTAATAGAAAGTCTGTATAGTTTAATTCGTTACTTCCTGATGTAAGTGATTCAAATTGAATATCAAAAGTAGGTGCTGCGCCAACAGCTGATAGGTTTGCCTGCTGAACCATTTTATCGAGAATGGCAGATAATGCTTGGGTGGTTACCCCACGCTCATCTTCCTTGTTTACGACAAGGACGAAAGACGTATCCTGTGCAGATTCAGGTAAGACAATCGCCGCATCAACTTCTTTATCCTTCACCCATTGATCAGCTGTTTCCCGGCTGACAGGCTCCCCGCTTTTTACATCAAGGATATTCAGTTGTTTAATTTGGGTTAACAGCATTTCTGAAGTTGGATTTGGATTGTCTGCTACTATCGCAATTTCAGATTGAAATTCATCATCAGAACTTCCGCTGAAAATCACCATGAAGATGACCATTAAGATAACAGGGAAGAAGATGCCCCAAAACCAGGCTTGTTTTTCACGAAGAGTCAATTTTAATTGTGCGGAGAACATTTTTTTGAACTGGTTAAAATTGCTCAAGCTAATCCCTCCATTCCTTACCCGTAAAAGCAATAAACACATCCTCGAGACTCATTTCACGGATTGCGACCTGTTCCACCTGAAACTTGTGCTCTTTTGTAAATTGAAACAAATCTAAAAGAGTATCCTCCGGCTTGATCGTCCAAAGCTTTACGATCTCACCTTCACGCACAGTACGGGCAACAGAGTTAAGTGTGTCTGCGAATCTTGCTGCCTCTTCCGCTGCCTTTTCACCATCTAAGAAGGATAGGCGAACTTCTCGTTCTTCTGTTAGTTTTTCAATCAGGGCCGAGGGAGTATCGATGGTGACGATGCTGCCCTGGTCAACAATACAGACACGATCACTCAGCTTTTCTGCTTCTTCCATATAATGTGTGGTTAGGATGGTGGTTTTTCCTAATTTCTTTAGCTCAAGAATGATATCCCAAATATGCCGGCGCGCCTGTGGATCAAGACCGGTTGTTGGTTCATCAAGGAAGATGATATCTGGGTCACTAATCATCGCAAGTCCAATCGCGAGCCGCTGCCGCTGACCCCCAGATAGTTTCTTTACTTGGTTTTTACGATGTTCCGTTAAATTAATAAGCTTTAGGATTTCCTCAGTTGGCCGTGCCTTTTCATAAAAAGTAGCAAAAAGGTCGAGGTTTTCTTCAGGTGTTAATAAGTCAAACATGGCACTAGACTGGGGCTGAACACCAATCTTCATCTTTATGGCAACAGCGTGATTACCCCAGTTCATATCTCCAAAATGGATTTCGCCGTGGTCAGGCGGGACCAAGCCTTCAATCATTTCAAGTGTGGTCGTTTTTCCTGCACCATTTGGTCCGATGATGGTGAACACTTCACCTGCTTCTACCGAGAAGCTGATATCCTGTACAGCTTTGATAGCTCCGAATGATTTTTGTAAGTTCTTAACTTCTAGGACCTTCATACTCTTCCCCCTGCCTTTCATTAAACCTTCGGACTAATGCCCTGTTTTTCTATATGTTTGTTTTGGGTAAATCATTCGAACTTTATGTTCAATTAGTAATGTATCGGTTGTTGGGGGATTAGGTTATGAATGAACCAGGCAGATTAATAGACGGAGATTTTCCGCTTAATTAGAAATTTTTATAAAAAAGGGCTTATATAGACGGAGGAATTTCGCCTATTGACTTGAAAAACATGAAAATGGGGGATTTTGCTTTGCATAACCGGAAAAACTCCCCTTATATACCTCGAAACGAGCCCCATAATTGAGTTAACCGGAAAATCTCCGTTTATTTAGGGGAACGTAACCCACCATTTCAATCAGAATTCAAGAATCATAAAATACCATTTCAAAAAAAATGACGAAAAAATGAATTTTATTGTTGGAAGTTTAAAAAATGTATGATACTATGAAAATGTGAAACCGGTTACAGACAGAACCGTAATATTTAAGCCAAATATGGCTATTATTTTTATAGCATATGAAACCGGTTACAGATTATTTCATCAGTTAACCAATAAATAAACACCCATTTATCGTTAGATCAATCACTCAGTAAAAGAGGTTATGCACTATGAATAAAGCAATCCGCATTTTATCACCCTGTGGAATATTAGGCTATGGTTTTCCAGCCAGTTCTTTTCTAAGGGGAATGGAAGAGGAAATCCACGGTATTGTTGTTGATGCAGGTTCGACGGATGCAGGTCCTCATAAGCTCGGAGCTGGCGTATCGATTGTCAGCAGACGCGCATCCAAAAAAGACCTAGAGATCATTTTGAAAAACGGAGTACCAAGAAATATTCCAATCATTATTGGTTCTGCAGGCGGAGCGGGAGCAAAACCGCATGTGGAATGGACACTCGATATAGTAAACGAAATTTTAGCAGAAAATGGTCTTACAGCAAAAATTGCTGTTATCTGGGCTGGTTTTACACAAGAAGAGATTATTGAAGCTAATAACCAAGGGAAGATCAAGCCGCTAAGCGCCAATATTCCACAGCTTTCAAATGAAATCATTCAAGAAACAGGAAGTATTGTTGCGCAAATGGGTCATGAACCGATTTTAGAAGCGCTGCAGAATGATAGTGATATTATCATCTGCGGACGAGCCTATGATCCTTCTCCATTCGCGGCAATTGGAATTTATCATGGCATGGATGAGGGATTATCTTATCACCTCGGGAAAATATTAGAATGCGGTGCCCTTTGTGCGGTGCCAGGCACCACAAAGGATTGTATTTTAGGGACTATTTATGAGGACTCTTTTACCGTTAAATCATTGAATCCAGCGAGAAAATGTACACCGATGACGGTTGCAGCCCACACCTTCTATGAGAAGGAGCATCCATATCTCTTGCACGGACCAGGGATTGAGCTGGATTTAAGTGAATGTGAATTCACGGAGATTGAAGATGGCGTCGTTCAGGTTAAGAAAAGTAAGTTAACAAAACCAGAGAAGATGTTCATTAAGCTCGAGGGAGCTAGAAGAGTCGCGTATCGAACCTTTGTTATTGCCGGAGTTAGAGATCCGATTCTGATAGAAAATATCGAAGAAATTCAAAGTACGGTTAAGGACCAGGTAGCAGAGTACTACCCGGAAATCGATAAAGAAGACTATGAGATTCATTTCTATAATTATGGTAAGAATGCCGTACTAGGAGAAATGGAAAGTGAACCATTCACCGGTCATGAAATTGGGGCGATGTTTGAAGTTATTGCGAAAACACAGGAGTTAGCAAATACCATCTGTGCTACCGTACGTTCTACGTTCTTGCACTATGGCTATGAAAACCGAAAGTCAACAGCTGGAAACCTAGCATTTCCATTCGCACCTAGTGATATTGAGTTTGGAGCGGTCTATGAATTCTCCATTTATCACTTAATGGAAATCACACAAAATCCTTTCAAAATCCAATATGTGCAGGGGGAAATGTAAGATGACCTCTCTTTTTGAACTAGCAAAGGTATTAAGAAGTAAGAATTCTGGACCATTTGAACTGACATTAGATATTTTGTTTGATTCAAAAGAAAATTACGAACGTGTAAAGAACTCTGGAAAGATTTCGATTGAAACAATTTGTAAGCTCTACAATATTACAGAAGATCAGGTCCATCATCTCGTGTTCTTTGACCAGGCACTTGGAGTGAAAATTACAATGGCTAGAAAAACCTCTTCAGGTACGGTCGGAGATCGAGACGTCTATGGTGCACAGCAGCATGCTCCATTAATGAAGATCATGATAGAGTAGGTGGTTAAGACAATGGGAAAAATAGCAGTCGTTGGCAGTATTAATATAGATTATGTGATTGAAGCAGACCGATTACCGGAGCTCGGAGAGACGGTATTAGGTAATCATTTCTTCCTGTCATTAGGGGGGAAAGGCGCGAATCAAGCGGTTGCCGCTTCTCGTTTAGGCGGAGATGTCGCGTTGTTTGGTTCGATTGGCAATGATGAAAATGGACAAATTATTAAGGGGAAAATGCAGAATGAAAAAGTAGACTTGTCTCACCTTAATACCATTGAAAATCAGCCAAGCGGAGCGGCTTTTATTGAACTTTGTGATAGTGAAAATCGGATTGTCGTCATTTCCGGAGCCAATAAGCACACCGATGTTTCCTATATAAACAGCGTAGCTGCTGAACTTTTAAAATATGATGTTATTCTTTTTCAATTAGAAACTCCTCTCGAGATGATGGAGCATATTGTACCGGTATTAGCGGAGAATGGAAAAACAATCATTTTAAATCCAGCACCGGCACTAAGGTTAAAAGAAGAATTGATACAAAAGATTACCTATTTAACTCCAAATGAATTTGAATATGGTTTGATATTGGATAGTAATGAATCTATGGAAACACTGCTCAAAAGATATCCCAATAAATTAATTATCACACGCGGTACTAATGGGGTTACCTATTTTGATGGTGAGAAACAGATTGATGTTCCTGTAATAAAAGTGGATGCCGTTGATACAACAGGAGCAGGAGACACATTCTCTGGTGCCTTTGCTGTTGGAATCTCTGAGGGGCAAGGTCTTTATGAGAGTATCTACTTTGGAAATGTAGCAGCTGGATTATCGGTTACAAAAAAAGGAGCCCAAACCGGAATGCCTTACAGGAACGAGGTAGAAGAAATAATGAAAGCGGGGCTTGGTCATGAAAGTGAAGGCGAAGTTAAAACAAATTAAGAAAGACTGGATCTTATACTTAATGCTTCTTCCTGCCATTATCTACTTTGTTACCTTTCATGTAGTCCCTCTGATTGGGATGAAGCTCGCCTTCGAGGACTACCGAATAATTGGTGATAATGAGTGGGTGGGAATGAAACATTTCGAAGTATTGTTTAGTTCTCCAGCTTTCTTCGATGTATTAAAAAATACCGTTATTATCAGTACGATGAAGATGCTGTTTATTTTTCCGATTCCGATTATTCTCTCTCTATTAATCAATGAGGTGCGGAACGGAAAGTTTAGAGGGTATGTGCAGTCCGTTGTTTACCTGCCTCACTTCCTATCATGGGTTGTTATTGCAGGGGTATGGATCAGTTTATTAAATCCAGTAGATGGCGGCGTTAACGTTCTCCGGAACTTCTTCCAAATGCCATCACTTGATTTTATGACGAGTAAGGACCATATTCGCTGGGTGTTGGTATTCTCGGAAATGTGGCGTACTGCTGGCTGGGATTCCATCCTCTATTTAGCAGCGATTATGAAAATAAGTCCTTCTTTATATGAAGCTGCCCGCATGGATGGGGCTTCAAATCTACAGCAAATGAGATACATTACCTTACCTGCTTTAGCAACAACAGTGGTTACGGTATTTATCTTAAACCTTGGTTTCTTTATGAATGCAGGGTTTGACCAAGTGTTTAACTTGATTAATGACTCCGTCATTAGTGTGATTGATATTTTAGATACGTATGTATACCGAATCGGTATTTTGAATGGACAATATGCCTATGCGACGGCGGCCAGCTTATTTAAAGGGGCCATCGGTGTCGTATTAATCCTTGGAACGCATTTTATTTCCAAGCGGTTAACAGGTAAGGGAGTTTGGTAATGGAGGTGACTTTACATGATTAAGAAATTTAATTGGTTTACCGTCGTTGTTTATACCTTGTTATTTTTATTGTCACTTTCGGTGTTAGTGCCAATTTTGAATTTGCTGGCTATGTCATTATCTGATCCCCTGAAGGTTCATAACTTAAGCGGATTGGGGATTATCCCAGAAGGCTTTACGTTAATCAATTATAAAATTCTGCTTTCAAATCCGTTGATTGTTAAAAGTATCTTTAACTCGCTGTTTATTACAATCGTCGGTACGTTAATTAACCTATTGCTGACAGCAATGGCGGCTTACGTGTTAGCCCGGACCAATTTCGTTGGAAAGCGGATTGTGCTCATCTTTCTGATTGTGTTAATGGTGTTTGAACCAGGTTTGATTCCTGAATATTTATTGGTGAAAGACCTTGGTTTATTGGATACGTACACATCTCTTATTCTTTATAAAGCCGTTAATGTCTACTATCTATTTATCCTGATGAGATTCTTTGAGGATGTTCCTGATAGTATTTTAGAGGCTGCGAGAATTGATGGGGCAGGTCATTTCCGGATATTCACGAAAATCATGCTTCCATTATCCAAACCAGCATTGGCAACATTAGGTTTATTTTATGGAGTTTATCATTGGAATGAATACTTCCGTGCGACCATCTACATCACGGACCCAAATAAATGGCCGCTGCAAGTGGTACTGCGCCAATTCGTCGTCCAACAGGACAACACCACCATGTTAGGATCACAAGGCATCCTAACCGCAGACCAAATCGCAGCCCTCGACTTTGGATCCCTGCAAGCCGGAACAATCATATTATCCATCATCCCGCTGTTGTTGCTATACCCGCTAATCCTTAAATTCTATGCAAAAGGACAGCTGGAAGGCGGAGTGAAAGACTAGGTGACAGGCACCGTTTATGCATTTTAACGCATTTATACACAATCTTTATACATTGCTTTGCTATTATGAACAGATCTGAGGAGGAATGTTAGATGAAGAAGAACAAGAAGTTTATGGTTGGTGCGATGAGTTTGGTTATGGCGTTTGGTTTGGCTGCGTGTTCTGAGGATAATGCGAAGGATTCTAAGGGCACAGGTAAGGACGGCAAGACTACGCTTCGTTTAGTTATGAAGGATGATGGTCCTTCTAACCCAGCAGCTGTGAAGTACTATGATAATTTAGAAAAGGCTTTAAAAGCGGATGAGAATATTGATGTTGATATTGAATTAGTTGAGGTACCGCAAGGGAATTATTCAGAAAAGCTGAACCTGTTATTATACAGCGGTGATATCCCTGATTTAATCTACTTCCAAGGTGGAGACCAGCAGATTGCTGAACAGGATTTGTTAGAAGATTTAACACCATATATTAAGGATTCAAAGTATTTGAAGGATCTCGTTCAGCCTTACAATGAGAAAAGGTTAGCAAACTACCCTTATCTTCTTTGGCTAAAGCCGCTTGATTCTAAAACACCGGTTGTTAGAGCAGATTGGTTCAATCAAGTACCAAGTGCACAGGAATTTTTGGCAAACCCAACAAGTGATAATTACTACAAGTTTTTCAAGGAATTAACAGCCCTTCCGAACGGACCAAAAAATGGTGTATCTGTAGCAGGGGACATTACGGAGTTAGACTATGTGTTTGAAATGGCATTTGGTATTAATCAAACATGGTTGAAAAAAGATGACGGTACCTACGAGTACTCAAAAGTATCAAACAATGAAAAAGAAAAGCTGGCATTCTATAGCAAGCTATATAAAGATGGCATCCTTGACCCGCAATACCTTACAAAGCAGTGGGATACAAAAGAAAAGGCATTCTATGATGGGGAAACAGGTGTCATTGTTGGAACAAACGGTAAAGTCGTTGACCTTTATAACGGTAAAATGAAGCAGGTAAATGGTGATAGTGCAGAGCTAGTTGTCCTGCCTCCTGCAAAAGGTGAGTTCCAAGGATTTGCTCCAACAGATGTTACAAAAGAATCACGTGGTATGGCGATTTCAGCTCAATCTGAAAACAAAGAGATTGCGTTTAAAATTCTAGATTACCTAGCAAGCCCGAAAGGTCAAATGTTTGACCGCCTTGGTTTTGAAGGAGAACACTATAACATTGTTGATGGTCAAATTGAATTAACAGACAAGTATTATGGCGAATGGTATGCAAGATATTGGGAAGGAACAGAGCTTAAAACAGAACAGCCATTAAAAACTCCATTGCTAAGCGAACCAGCTGTTAAATCACAAGAGCTTGCGAAGGAATTCTACAGCGAAGACAATAACTTCATCATTCCTGAAGAGCATGTGTCTAAGTGGGATGCAATGGAAAATCTTTATAAAGAATATGCAACAGACATTATTACCGGCAAACGTCCGATTGATGATTTCGATACCTTTGTGAAGGAATGGGAAAAAGCCGGCGGTAAAGAATTAACGGAATACGCAAACAAAACTATTAAGTAAGGAGTTCTTTCAATGATTTCATTTCAGGAACGTGTTCAGGGTGTCATCTTAGCTACGGCTTTAGGTGACGCCATGGGGGCTACAATTGAAAAATTAAGCTATGAGCAAATTAAGGAAATGTACGGACGTGTTGAGTCTTTAAAAACAAACTGGTATAAGGCAGATGCACCACAAGAAGTAACACTTGGCAAAATGCGCGGGAATGGCATTGTGACAGATGATACGTTAATGACATCTGCTCTCATCCATGTTTATTTAAAAGAACAGCGCCATCTGGATGCCTACGATCTTGGGAATGAATTTGTGAAAGAGATTTCCTATAAAAAAACCTATATACCTGAATTTGGACGCGAAGGTCTAATTATCGACCGATTATTTTATCCAGAGAAATATATTTTCATGCGCCATGTTTTAGCAAACTGTGAGCCAAGAGAAGGCGGCATCGGAAATATGATTAACTGTGGTGCGGCCATGTATATTTCTCCAATTGGTATTGTTAATGCCGGTAATCCAAAGGCTGCTTATGACGAAGCGATTTTGTTCGCAATGGGTCATCAAAGCAGCTATGGACTAGAAGCTGCGGGGGTCTTAGCTGCGTGTGTAGCGAAGGCCTTCGAAGAAAACGTTACCGTTGATGAAATTGTTGAAACAGCCATCCGCTTTGCGAAGGATGGAACGAAGCAGGCGATTATCGATATGACACAAGCAGCAAGAGAGCTTCGTGCAGAGAAAGCATCGATGGATCAAGTGATTGCCTCTTTCCAAAAAGTGATTGCCAAGTATTCTCCAATGGGAGATGACGTTCATCGAAAAATTGAGAAAATCGGAATTCCTTCTAACCATTACACGCCAAGCAGGTTATTTTCGATTGAAGAATTACCAATGGCCCTTGCTTTTATCGTTCTAAATGACGGCGAATTCTACAAATCTATCTATGATGGAATCAATTCCGGCAGAGATACAGATTCAATTGGCGTCATGATTGGGGTTATTCTAGGAGCGATGTACGGTGCCAAGGTGATTCGTGATGAAGATATCAAACTATTAGAAGAAACCAATAAAATGAACCTCGTTGAATTATCAAATTCATTTGCACAAGCAGCAAAAAACATCATTCTTGAAGATATACGTGTAAATGAAAATAGAAAAGCATATTTGGAAAACAACTGCTAAGGCAAGGAGTGAGTTAGAATGATTCCTCGGAACTACTTGGAAAAAGTATATGCTGGCTTTTTAGGGATGAATGTCGGAATCCGTCTTGGAGCACCCGTTGAGCCTACAGAATGGACACCTGAAAGAATCCAGCAATTCTATGGAGAAGTTACAGGTTACGTTAAGGATTATAAGACTTTTGCGGCAGACGATGACGCAAATGGACCAATCTATTTTATTCGTGCACTTTATGATGATGCCATTGACCGTGAACTCACAGCTGAGGACGTTGGCAAGGCATGGTTAAATTACTCCAGAAATGGTATTGGCATGTTCTGGTGGGGCGGCGAAGGCATTAGTACTGAACACACAGCTTACAACAATTTGAAAAAAGGGATACCAGCACCTCTTTCTGGTGCTGCCGAGACAAATGGAATTGTGATGGCGGAACAAATTGGCGGCCAGATTTTCATTGATACATGGGGATTATTGTTTCCAAATCAAATCGAAAAAGCTGCCCATTATGCAGAAGTGGCTGCTAGTGTGTCACATGATGGAAATGGCTTATATGGTGCAAGATTTATTGCAGCGTGTATTTCAAAAGCTTTCTCTGCCGCTTCTATTGAAGAAGTAATTGAGGCGGGACTCAGCACGATTCCAGAAGACTCGCTCTATACGAAGGTAGTCAAGGCCGTCATTGATTTTTACGAGAAAAATCCAAATGACTTCAGACTGTGCCGTCAATATCTTGAAGATGAATGGGGTTATGACAAATATCCAGGTATCTGTCATATCATTCCGAATGCTGGTGTTTGCATTCTTTCCCTTTTATACGGAAAAGGCAGCTTTGCTAAAACGATTGAAATTGCTACGATGTGTGGATGGGACACCGACTGTAACGCTGGTAACGTAGGTACAATTGTTGGTGTTTTACATGGAATTGAAGCAATCCCAGCGCATTACCGTAAACCAATTAATGATGCAATTGTCACTTCGAGTGTATCCGGTTACTTAAATGTTTTTGATATCCCTACGTTTACAAAAGAATTAACACTGCTCGGCTACAAAGTAAATGGGGTAACAGCACCTGAGTGGCTTGCAGATAGTGTGAAAAATGGCGAAGTGTATTTTGATTTTACTCTTCCTGGTTCAACTCATGGATTTAAGACAGATAACAGCTTCAAAACCATGTTACGGCATAGTGATGAGCAAGGCTTTGAACGCCAGGGATCTTTAGAAGTAATCATTGACCGGATGTATGAAGGAGATCAAAGTAAAATTTTCTACAAGCCTTTTTACAGACGTGAAGAATTTAATGATGAAAAATATAAACCGACATTCGCTCCAACTGCATACAGCGGACAAAGTGTTGCGGTGAAAATTTTCTTGGACCAGTTCCAGGGCAGTGACATCATTATTACCCCGTACATTCGAAAAACGTTTAGTAAGGAATCAGTATACTTACAGCCTGTGACCTTAGAAAATCAAAGCTGGAATGATATTGTATTTACGATTCCAGAGACAAACGGAGATCTTATTGATGAAGTAGGATATCTGGTAGAAAGTCCATCAAGCTTAACCAATCGCGCATTCGGAAGATTTTTCATCGATCAGTTCCATATCTTCGGCAATGCTGACTATTCAATCGATTTTTCAAAGCAGTCCGTTGAATTTAAGTGCATCACTCCTTTTGCCCATCATAACGGAGAATGGACACTTGACAATGACTTGATGAATTATGTAACAGAAGAGGACTGCTCCTCATACAGCGGAAATTATTATGCCAAGGATTATGTTGTAGAAGCAGAGATTACGCCGATGTTTGGCAACAGCCATCATTTGATCTTCCGTGCCCTTGGAACGGAACGTTATTACTCAGCTGGCTTTGATGGTGATGGTCAGGTATCGCTTGTGCAGAATGATTTTGGTATTAAGGTATTAAAAACAGCAGCATTTGACTGGGAGCATGGAAAAACCTATACCTTCAAATTGGAGTGTAAAGGCGCTTGCCTAACTTTTTCAATCAATGATTCAGTTGTCGTTCAGGCAAATGATACGCGCTATTCTCACGGCATGTACGGATTTGGCTGTCATGAGAAGGGTGAAGGGAAAGTTCACTCTGTGAAGATTAGAGAAATAAATTAACGAAGATACTCAAATTAGGCTTGGATATGAGATATGATGAAAGTAATTATATCGATGGTCCAAGCCCTTTTTTTAAGAATATGATAGACAATTGGAGCGAGTAGTTGTGAACAAAAGCAAAGTAACCATCCGAGATGTTGCCAAGGAGGCGGGAGTGTCCGTTGCGACGGTTTCCAGGTATCTTAATCAAAATAGCTACATGAGCGCAGAGACCGAAAAGAAGATCCAAGAGGTTATGTCCCGCCTTGAATATAAACCTAATGAAATTGCCAGGGGACTAGCGAAGAAGAAGTCCAACACAATTGCATTAATTATCCCGGACATGACGAATCCATTCTTCCCGGACTTGGTAAGAGCGATTGAAAAAGTAGCGAAGGCGAAAGGCTACAGTTTGTTATTAATTAACTCTGATGAAGCAGAATTGCAGGATGAGGAATTTTGGGAAAACTTTAAACGGCGATATATCGATGGTTTTATTTTGGCCTCTTTTGAAGTAGATGAGAATTTCTTAGCCATATTGGAGGGTCTAAATATTCCATTTGTCGGTGTCGACCGTGCTGTGAAGCTGGACTCAGAAAATATTGTATGGATTGATAATTATGAAGGTGCGAAAATCGCAACGGAACATTTAATCCAGATTGGCTGCAAAAAAATTGCCCATATCAGCGGACCACATTCCTTTCTTCCATCCTTTGAACGTAAGGTTGGCTATCTGGATACATTAGCTTGCAAATGTCCTGAACAGGATCCAGTCATTCTCGAAGGAGATTTTTCCTTAGAAAGCGGCAAGGCGTTGACGGAAAAGCTGTTGAAGGAAAATGGTGATGTTGATGGAATTTTCTTAGCCAATGATTTAATGGCCATCGGTTCATTGAAGTCCATGAAACTTCTTAACAAAGAGGTTCCAAAAGATATTGCAATCATTGGCTTTGATGGAATCAAATTAACTGAGTTTGTCGAGCCTGCACTTAGTACTATCGAACAGCCGACCTACAATATTGGTGCTGCTGTAACAACGAAATTGATTAATATGATTGAAAAAGTTGAAGATGAAACAATGGAATACGATTTGCGCGTAAAGTTAGTACAGCGTGAATCAACCGTGGGTTTTAGAGGTAATCAACAAATCTAAAAGGAAACCAGCATCACATTGCTGGTCTCCCTATTTTTTACCTTCGTTTAACTAAATAAAGCACCCCTTGGATGATTAACACAAAAGAGAATAAAAGAATAGCCAGGACTCCAATTAGGTCGACTAATGGATTCAGTGTTCCGAGAACTCCCGTTAACGGTACCCTTAACAAGGCGAAACCAGCGAGGATGCAGAAAAAGTATAAAAAAGGACTTCGGTCTAATACACTCATACTCTTCTCACTCCTTTCCGGGGATTACTTCATCTTATTCACTGGAGAAGGAGGATATTGACTAGAATAATAAATCAGGGCAAAGATACTAGAGGTTTGGAATATTATCCCACAAATTCATGGGCATTTGTATGAGTAAAGTGCCATTTTCAGCCGGATGAGAAACGGTGTGACTAATTACTTTGTAGTTGGATAGGATAACTTTCTGCCTGCCTATATCCAATTATTTTTCTCATTCTCATTTCACATTTAAGGTTGGTCAAGAGAATGATTAATCAGTCTATGTGACCGAAACCGCTATTAAAAATGGAATCGGTCACATCAAACAGTCCTCGCTTAAAATGCCTCTGCACTTTTCTTTACGGTCTTTTCCACTGCTAGTTCTGGGTGAACTTTTCGAATGACTGCAGGTCTTGCAAGTATGAAAATAACAGCCAGTAAGAAACCCGAGGATAGTATCAGGACCAAGTGGGCCGGGAAGACGTCGTACAAAAATCCATAGATAATCATTCCTAAAGGCGATAATGCCATCGCAAAGGTTTCGACAATCGAAAAAACACGGCCTTTAAACTTATCATCGATTTGTTTTTGCATCATCACTTGTGTCGGCGTATTGACGAAAACAATACAAGCTCCAAGGACAAATTCAAGAAGGATGAAGTAGCAAAACATAAGGTTATACCCCATCGAAACTAGTAAAGGTAATGCGGTAATCCCCATGATGACCCCCATTATACTAATTCCCCTTTTTGCAACAAGCAGCGGAAACTTCACATCTTTTCGGACAGATAGATATATGGACAAAATCAGCATACCAACGGCAAAGGCACCTTCGGTTAAACCAAAATGTTGAGAAGCCATCTTTAATTTTTCAATCAGGATATAAGAATATCCAACCTGGAAAGCATTGAAAAAGAAATTTACTAATAAGGCGATCCAAATAATGGTCATCAGTACCGGCTGTAATTTTAAATAAGAAATTCCGGCTTTCATTCCTTGCCACATAGATTCCTTCACAGCTTCAACGGGTTCAGCCTTTTTGGAGAATAAAGTAAAGTTCATCGTCGATTCGAGAACAATTGCAGCACCAGAGGCAGCCATATATACAATTAGGAATACTGGCATGGAAATCACACCATACAATAATCCACCAACTGCTGGAGAGGCGATAGCAGCAAAAGAAATCGACATCTGATTTAAAGACATCGCTTTTTGAATCCTTGCTTCATCCACAAGCCCAGTGATCGAGGATGTAAACGCCACACCAGAAAACATGGAAGTAAGAGACAATATGCAGGATGTAATGTAAATCGCACTTAAGGATAGTCCAGATGTGAGGCTTGTGATTAATAATCCACCGATGGCTATGGTCGTCACAATCTGAGAGGCAATCGCAATTGTCTTCCGCGGATATTTATCGATGATATAGCCAGCAAATGGAGCTGCAATCGTACGCGGCAGCACATTGCAGATCAGATTAAGTGCAAAACTCTTTGCCGACCCTGTTGCTTGTAAAATGTAAAAACTTATTGCAAATGAGTATACCTGTGAACCAAAGGATGAAATCAACTTGCTTATCGTGAATGTCCAAAGATGATATGTCGCCTTTTTCAGCATCATTGTGCTATCCATGCTATCTCCTCTTTCTGAAAAAAGTTTAATTTAATTAAACAAAGCATAACATGAAGTTTTTTCCAAATCAAGTAAAAGTTTAATTAAATTAAACAAAGTTTTAGCCCATTTTGTTTACACCTTCCCATTTAAGGAGATGTTAAATATAATTAAACTAATTACTACTTGAGGAGGGTGCAGATATGTTAGGAGACACCATACGAAAAATAAGAAAGCAGAAAAAGCTGACTCTTGAAGCACTGGCCGGGACAGAACTTACAAAAGGCATGCTCAGCCTCATTGAAAACAATAAAGCAAAGCCATCAATGGAAAGTCTTGCGTACATTGCAAAGAGATTAGAGGTGGAAGTAACAGATTTGTTAGAAGAAATCAGCACCCAAGAATTAAGAGAAACGCTTGAAAAGGCTGAAAGTATCTATAACCAGAAAAAAGAAACCACACCAGATAAATATCAACAGCTGCTGACTCTTATAGAACCACTTATTAAAAAACTGACTCAAGGCTATGAATCGGCACGTCTCTTGGATCTCTACAGCCGAAGTCTATATCAAGAAGAACGATCAGGCTGGGAGAAGTTCTGTGAACAAGCTGCGGTCATGTATGACAACATGAATTTAACCGCTAACCGTGCACAAATCGCGATTTTTCGTTCACAGGTGAAATTCATTCAGCATGATTATCGAAAGGCATTAGAAATCCTGGTAACCGAACGTGCAGCGATAGAATCACATCATGCCTATATTGATCCAATGACCACTGTTGACCTTGATTACACAGAAGCGGTGCTGCACTTTGCTGTCGGGGATGATATTGCTGCCACCGAAACAATGGAAAAGGCGATT
Organism: Neobacillus niacini; assembly: GCF_046591715.1. Taxonomy (GTDB): domain Bacteria; phylum Bacillota; class Bacilli; order Bacillales; family Cytobacillaceae; genus Neobacillus; species Neobacillus niacini_L. The sequence continues at coordinate 103,007 of NZ_JAWVNQ010000002.1, forward strand.
AAATTCTCAAAAAAGCATAAAATCTTTTACAGGACAGACGATTTGTACAGACTGAGTACGGGACATGCTATGATGATTGGCGATTCAGAAAGAAGAGAACTGTATTTACGAAAATTAAAGCAATACGGTGAATTTGCGGATGATATACTATCTATCCTCGTTCACGACCTAATCGTGGCGATGACACTTAATACCGAGAAACAAGAATACACAAAAGCATTAGAAATCATTGATGATTATTTGGCAGATCCAGCAGGGAAGGAATTTGTGGAACCCTTATATATAATTGAAAAAGGAAAGTCCCTTTACGGACTTGGAGAGTATAAGGATGGTATTCATCATTTTGAAAAAGTGGAGACACCTGCTGACACCCATCACCCATTTGATCTTGCGCTCATTTATATTCGCTATTCCTATAAAGCACTATGTCATTCTGAGCTTGGAGAGATAGAGGATGCGCTCCAATCTGCCAAAATAGCAGTAGAGAAATTCGAAGGCCTTCCAGCTTCGCCATATAAGGAATTTGCTTTTGATACCTATCAAAATATCAAAAATAAAGAATCGTAATTGCCCAGGTGAAATGGGTCTCATGAAACGCTCATGAAGAGTTCATGAAGCCAAACCTCGCTGAAATTAGGTGAAACGGGTCTCATGGAAGCGTCCATGAAGCCCAAACCTCGCAAATATCAGATGAAATGGGACTCATGAAGCGCTTATGAAGCCCAAACCTCGCAAATATCAGATGAAATGGGACTCATGAAGCGCTCATGAAGCCCAAAACTCGGAGATACAAGATGAAATGGGACTCATGAAGCGCTTATGAAGCCCAAACCTCGCAAATACAAAATGAAATGGGACTCATAAAGCGCTCATGAACCCCAAAACTTACATATACCAGATGAAATGGGACTCATCAAACTGTATTTCGTAAATTGGCATTGTTATTATTCATTGTTGATTTTCGTGCAGGGCATGAGTATTCATAGGCGGAGAATTTCCGTCTATTGTATAGGAGTAAGCTAAAGAGGCGGAAATAAGCGGAGAAATTCAGCTTAACTGCTTTAAATAAGGCAAAATCCAATGATTTTGGTCAAATAAGCGGAAAACCTCCGCCTATACTAAAAGAAATATAGGTATTTCCCAAAATAAACGGAAATTCTCCGCTTATTTTCCATACGAAGTGTCATTCATTTATAACAGAGCCAATAACAATGGATCTACCCCCAATTTAAAAAGATCTCCCAGTACAGAGGTGAAATCTACTGTACTGGGAGATTCTTTAAATACCTCGTTCAATCCCACGTTTGAACCTTGGTTTTAACCCCTTCTCGATCTTCCTTTCAGCCTCAGGTTCATTCCGTTTGTCTATGTTTCCAATCACCTTGAAACTATTCTTGGTAATTTGATAGGTAGGAACTTCACTTGCCTGTTTTACCTTTACTTTGCGTGCTTTTGGAAGCTTATACAACACGCCGACTTTCACTTGCTGCACTTCTTTCACTCCCTGGATAATCAGCTGCATCGCAAAGATCGCGAGCATAAAGGCAGCCAGTATCCACAAGTACCAGTAGCGGCCGGAAGCGATGGTGGTTCTTCCGATTTCACCAATTAATCCTGACCATTCATGGGTTATAGACATTGGCGGATCAGCGCCCATCGGATCAAAGTCAAGTTTTGTCCCGCCAAAGAAAAACTTAAATATCCCCAAATGAATAAAGATTAATAGTACTTGGATAAATTGAGTCCCCAGTAAAATCGTTAATCGGGGACCAATATGCGGGAAAATGTGACGCCAGAACAAATGAAATCTGCTGCCGCCTAAAACACGCGCACTGGCAATAAATTCATAATCTAGAACCCGCTTTATCTCTTTCCCTAATAAAACACTTGTTAACGGAACAACAAGGATGGTTAAGATAAACATCTCGAGTAAAACACGTTCAGTAAAGGTATAGGTAAATTCATAACCAAAACCGGTAAACGCAGGCATTAAGATGGGAGCAAGCAGGATGTACGCAACCATGCTTAATGGCAGAAAATGAATTGAATCGATTAACTTGCCAAGCCAGTGCTGGGTACGCGGTCCTAAGTGGAAAGCATAAATGACCCCAAACAACAGCCCGCCAAGAACCCGTAATAAGGCGATTAACAAAGCAAAGATCAGCGTATACTTCGCGCCAATTACTAATTGATCAAAAAGACTGAATCCTAATTTGTCAGAGCCAAAGAAAAACGGCTTTGTAGGTGCATGCGGCATTGCACTTAGCAGCGTTGCCCCATCTTCTGCGTAATAAAGTCTTACTTGGTCAACATGGTTATCGGTTGTGACAGAATAAAAGATACTGTAACTAATGGTAATAATGAAAAATATGGCACCGAGAGCAAACTTCCAATTTTTCATGTGTCTGCCAAAGGTAAAAAGTACATTAATCATTGGACGAAACGGTGATAATTTTCTTAGGTTAATAGATTGTAGGGAGAAAAGAATATTTTCAAAAAACCTCTTTACTACGCCTATGATATTTCCAATTGCCATTTTGTGCTGCCAAGAACTCCGTCTTGTTTCGTAAGAAAGGGGCTGGTCTTCTTTGAGCCAAAAATCTACTAACTGAAATAGAAAGTAAAAGGGCGAAAAAATAAGACCAAGGGTAACGAAAATGGTGATTGGCTGGAAGTTTCCAAGTAAGAAATAAGTTAGACCATGGACGTTAAATATCCGTTCAATAATAAATTGGCTTGAAAGTGTTCCCCAAATGATAATCTTAATGTGATGAAACGATAGCGGCATGATATTTTTTAAGATATGCCTAATTAAAATATTGAATTTGTCTATCCCTTTACTTTTTACAAAGGTGACATAAACCTTCAAAAACTCTTCCTCTATCATAAGCAGTAAAATCTTAAACATAGAGACAAGCGGTAAGATTGCCAGGGTGACGATGGGGGCAAAATAAGCCTTTTCTTTATAACTGGCCACTTCAAATAAATCTAGTCCAAACGTTTTAAAGATAAGAATAGATAAAACTTGTAATAATGTCGCGAGAATCAAGTCTGGAACCGATTCAAGTATATCGAGCAGTCTTTTCACTGGAGTCAGCACTGCTTTAGGCAAAAAAGCTGACCCTAAAGCTAGAAATAACGCTATCCCAAAACCTGCTAAAAGAGCCCCTAAGAGGATTTGCATGGAATAAATAAATGCCGGTCCCATAATCTCCATCATCGGGGCCCCGCCAGTTTGGGATGTTTCAAATTTATAAATCCATGTTTCTGGTTTGAACAAGTCCTTGCCAAAAGTAATCAATTGTTCAAAATAACCTGGAGTATCAGGGTTTTCTCTAGTGGAAAAATATTGTGGAAAAATACTCACAAAAAATATCGATATTATTCCAAGTATATAGTATGTAATTAATCTAACAAACTTCAAAATCTCCCACCCCATTATCTCCTCAAAATTACTACATTCGCATAATAGCTGCAGTGTCACGTAAAGAAAATTATATTCTAAATATTCCCCCTTTTCAACTTAATTAATCTAGTTCCAGCGTCTGGTCAAGGTGCGTCCACCTTTTTAAAATTTCCAATTATTTCAATCCTTGGGATTTTGACGAAATGGGTTTGAAAAAAGTTACATGGAATTTAAAAAATTTTTAGCATTATAGATAAACAAAATAGATTGTTATTCGACTTCTTAGCGACAAAATATTTTCCAGGAAATGGACCAGTTTCTTTTCCCTGCAGGAACTGAATGTACTTTTAATCAAACGTTTGATTAGTAGTGGGATTCAAAAAAATTGTCTAAGTTTGTTGATATCTATCACAGCAAATTTAATGGATTTAGTATATGGTCACCTTAGTAGTTGTTGTTGATTCTCGTGGTCGTAGAAAGGAGTTTTCTTTTGAGAAATGAGATCAAAAAGCCAGATATAAATACGTATCTTGAAGTCTGTAAGCCCTTACTAAAAGATGTGCCATATCCTTGCTACTTAATGGATTTGGAAGGAAGTATAGTTTTCTCAAATGATACTGTTCAAGAATTAACTGGGTACATGAGCGAGTACCCGTATCAAAGAAATTTTGTTTCAATCCTTGAAGAAGATGAGATTGATAGGACAATTGACCATATTAAAGCTGTACTGAAAGGTGAAAAGCTCACGTTTCAAACGAAGCTAAGACACCGGAACGGTACTGTGATGTTTGTAGATATTCTATCTGTTCCGGTCGAAGTAGATGGCGTGATTCTTGGTATCTGTGGTTATATTACCAATATCGCGAGTGAAAAACGTCATTCTGCCGGTTCAATCCCTAGTCATTGGGATAATATCTTCACGGGCATTGAAATTTGTTTATGGAGCCTGGATGTCAAAACGATGGAGACGATTTCAATCTCGCCAGTATGCCAGACAATCTTTGGCTATCGTGAAGAGGAGTTTCTAGCACATCCCCATTTATGGGAGCAGTTCGTTCTGCCTGCAGATAAAATGGGCGCTTACAAGCATATAGAGCTGGTGAAGAAGGGGAAATCATCTCTGCATGAATACCGTATTGTGACTAAAAGCGGAGAGCAAAAATGGGTGTCTGATTTTATTGTTCCAATTTTCACTGAACACCAGCATCTTCCCATTCGGATTGACAGAATTGTAGTAGATATCACGAAGCGAAAAAGTGCAGAAGAGAAACTTACCTTTTTAGCTTTTCATGATTCCCTGACTGGTCTGCCAAACAGAAGAAAACTGGATCATGAGCTCCATAAAGTGTTAAGTGAAGCAAGGGAAAAGGAAAAAATGGTAGGGGTAATATTCCTGGACCTTGATCGATTCAAATATATTAATGATTCGCTGGGGCATAAAATGGGTGATAAAGTATTACAGGTGATTGCACAGAGGTTAAAGCTAAGTTTAAGAAATGACGATTTAATATCACGCCAAGGCGGAGATGAATTTGTCATCTTGCTTACTAATCTTACCTCAAAAGAAGATCTCCTCGAGACAGCAGCAAGGATTAACGGGATTATTGCAAAGCCAATCAGGCTGCTAGGAAATGAGTATGTCCTAAGTGCAAGTATTGGGATGAGTATTTTTCCGGACCATGGTTATGAGGCAGAAGGATTAATTCAGAAGGCTGACCACGCCATGTATCTTGCAAAGGAAAGCGGTGTGGGAATCCAGCCTTATGAACTGGGAATGTCAACGAGCCTATCGCGAAAACTGCTGCTTGAACAATATCTTCATAAAGCGATTGAAAAGAAGGAATTATACTTGGATTATCAACCTATCGTGGATGTTTACGGAAAAGAAGTGATAGGGTTAGAGGCACTTCTTCGTTGGAATCATCCTGTTTTAGGGGCAATTTCGCCAGGAGAGTTTATTCAAATTGCCGAAGAGTCCGATCTCATCATCAAATTAAGCAACTGGGTATTAGAAACAGCCTGCAGACAGCGTAAGCTATGGGCTGAAAAGAATCTCCCGCCGTTTTATGTTTCGATTAACGTTCCTGCAAGGCAAATCAATCTTGAGTCGTTCCTTGAAAATGTGAAAGATACGCTTGAACGCTATGATTTGCCGTCACATTTACTCAAAATAGAAATTACAGAACGGACGGCAATGACAAATGTCAAGAAAACGTTAACAACGATCAACGAGTTGCAGGATATCGGAGTCGATCTCATTCTTGATGATTTTGGTGTCGGCTATTCTTCGATTAGTTATCTTGTCCAATATCCGTTTAATACTATAAAAATTGATAAATCATTTATTGAAGGATTAGAAAATAAAAATCAGCGGTCTGTATGCCGAACATTGGTAGCAATGGGCAGGAACTTGGGAATGAATGTGGTAGCAGAGGGTGTGGAGGAGCTTAGTCAATATCAATTTCTATGCAGCATTGGCTGCCATAACATGCAGGGTTACTATTTTAGCAGACCCACTAGTGTTAAACATATTGAAACATTATTTACTTCTAAACAACAGGGACTGCAGGGTAAATTTCAATAGGCGGAAGACAAATTTGTCTTCGGCCATTTTTATTTCTTTACCATAATGATAAAGTCGACAGCGCCTCTACTAAACTTCATCTTTTTAACAAAGCCGAGTTTCGTATAGAGGGTGATCGCTCTTTGATTAAATGCAGCAACTGTTAATCTGAGAGACTCAACCTTATAGGTTTCAAGAATATAGGAAAGGATGAATGAGAAGAATTCCGCACCGAAACCTTGACCTGTTAAAGAAGGGTTCATACCAACTCCAATATCACTTAAATCCTCCGTATAAGCACCCTGTGTTCGGCCGAATGGAACTTGAGCTGCACTGCCTATACAAAAGAAGCCGATGAGGGTTTCGTCGGTATCAAGCACTGCATAATAAGGGTTTTCTAGTAACTCGTTAAGAGATTCAGAGCTTTCTTCGTTATTATAAAAATCATAGGGTGGTTCATATTTCCATGAAAGAATCTGTTTCGCGTATTCCTCAGTCATCTTTTTTACAAATAACTGCATGACAATACTCCCTTTCTTAAAAAAAAACCGCCGCCTTTAAAGTCTGCGGCGATAATTTTCCAGCATTGCTTCGGTCATTATGGACCCTCTATAGCTACCCTACTTAGTTTTCCAGCATTGCTTCGGTCACTATGGACCCTCTATAGGTACCCTACTTAGTTTTCCAGCATTGCTTCGGTCACTATAGATCCTCTATAGCTACCCTACTTAGTTTTCCAGCATTGCTTCGGTCACTATGGACCCTCTATAGCTACCCTACTTAGTTTTCCAGCATTGCTTTGGTCACTATGGACCCTCTATAGCTACCCTACTTAGTTTTCCAGCATTGCTTCGGTCACTATGGACCCTCTATAGCTACCCTACTCATTTTTCCAGCATTGCTTCGGTCACTATGGATCCTCTATAGGTACCCTACTTAGTTTTCCAGCATTGCTTCGGTCACTATGGATCCTCTATAGGTACCCTACTTAGTTTTCCAGCATTGCTTCGGTCACTATGGACCCTCTATAGGTATTTTATTTTATATTCTTGCCGTCCGTATGACGTTACTCATCATTTCTGCATTTGGATAGTTGACTTCATGATAGAGTGCCGCAGCGCGTTCTATTTCATAGCTTACTCTTCTGATGGACGTCTTCAAATGGCCATCTTCGATTTCTACCAATCCGTAAGATGCCTTAGCCAAACCATCGAATGGCAGCCCCACACTGCCGATATTCATGATGACCTTGCCACTTAAGAAACGAATATATGGCTTGTGGATATGAGCATAAACATAAACCTGTGCATCATGTGCCTTCATCAACCTGTTTTCGATATGGCTGTCGTCGGCGTTTGGCAGCACGATATCAAATAAATTTTCAGGTGTAGCATGAAAGGCAGAAATTTGAACATCCTTAATTGTTACATTTAATTGAGCGGGTAAGCTGTTCAAATAATCGATATCTGAGGGTTCAAGCTGTTCCACAATCCATTGACGTTCAGTATTCATCAGTTCCAACGCTTTGTCAGGAACTTCACCTTTCCTTACGCCGCGCACTACCCATTCATCGGCATTTCCTTTTATCACTTCGGTATGTAAAGAACGGACGATGTCTAAAGAGCGTTTAGGCTCTGGTCCACGATAACTGATGTCACCAAGGACATAGATTTTATCAATTCCTTGTGTATTTATATCCTCGAGGACGGCATCTAGAGCAATGGCATTCCCGTGTATGTCAGAAATGAAAGCTATTTTCATATCACAGCAAACCTCCTTTTACAAAAATTCTACCATTATTTTCTTGTAAAATAAAAATGGAAGGAAGGAAAAATTAGAATTTTCAAGAAAAACTTCGCTAAAATCAGCTGACTGCTGTATAATCTTTTCTATTAATATTTAGAGAGGGTACAAAAAAATGAACACATATATAAAGGACCAAATTGACTTATTTCAAAAAGAAAATAGAAACCGCGGACGTTTACTTGTCAGCTGTCCGGACCAGCCAGGGATCGTTTCAGCCATCTCGCAATTTTTATTTTCCTATCAGGCGAATATTATTGAATCAAGCCAGTATTCTACGAATCCTGAAGGCGGAGTATTTTTTATCCGAATTGAATTTGAATGCCCAGGTCTAAAGGAAAAGGCGAGGGAGATGGAGGAGAATTTTGCTGGTATCGCTGAAACCTTTTCGATGGAATGGAATTTAACGCATGTCTATCATGTGAAAAAAGCAGCAATCTTTGTGTCTAAAGAGCTTCACTGTTTGCTTGAATTGTTATGGGAATGGCAAAGCGGTGATTTAATGGCAGATATCGCTCTTGTAATCAGTAACCATGAGGATGCAAGGGGAGCGGTAGAAGGATTAAATATTCCGTTTTACTACATTCCAGCAAATAAGGATATACGCAAAGAGGTGGAAGCACAGCAGCTGCAGCTGTTAAAAGAGTATGATATTGATTTAGTAATCTTGGCACGTTATATGCAAATTTTAACGCCGGATTTTGTTGCCGCTAATCCAAACAAAATCATTAATATTCATCATTCCTTTTTACCTGCGTTTATTGGAGCTCGACCTTACGAGCGTGCCCATGCCCGCGGTGTAAAGTTAATTGGAGCGACCTCCCATTATGTGACCAACGACCTTGATGAAGGACCGATTATCGAGCAGGATATCGCCCGCGTAGATCACCATGATGATGTGGACAATCTTAAAAAAATTGGCCGCAGAGTGGAGAGAAGCGTATTGGCACGGGCAGTAAGATGGCATATCGAAGACCGAATTATTGTTCATCAAAACAAGACGATTGTTTTTTAAAAAAAAGAAGCTGACTAGGCGGAAAAAGGACTCCGCCTGAGCCAGCTTTTTTATTTACAAAAAATATGTTTCCCAATTTTCTTAATCTGCGGCCTGCTCCAGATCCAGCTGCTTGTTGCGGTATCGGGATTAAAATAATAAATGGCATTCCCGGTAGGGTCCCAGCCATTTATGGCATCCAACACTGCTTTTTTTGCGGTTTCGTTTGGCGTTAGATTGATTTGTCCATCGGCAACAGCCGTAAAGGCACCAGGTTCATAGATGACGCCTCCGATTGTATTAGGAAAAGAGGCGCTTTGCACTCGATTCAGAATAACGGCAGCTACCGCAACTTGACCGATATACGGTTCCCCGCGGGCTTCTCCATATACAGCGTTTGCCATCAGCTGAATATCGTTTTGGCTGTAGCCGTTTGGAACATTGGCGCTGCTGCTGCCGCCTGTATTCCCTTGTTTTTCATATTTGGTGGCTTTCACCAGCATTGCCTTTGTTTTCGCTCCGACAATTCCATCCACAGGAAGACCGAACTTATCCTGAAAGTTTCGAACTGCCCAGTAAGTATTCCAGCCAAACACACCGTCAATCTTACTCTTATAAAAGCCATTATACGTAAGGCGCGATTGCAGCTCAATCACATCTTCACCGGAAGAGCCCTGCTGGAGAACCTGGTTAGAAAACGCATGGATTTCTTTCCCTTGGTCGCTATCTGCAAAAAATGTAACAGTTAGAAAAATAAGAATCAGTGGAATCTTAAACCAAACTTTCCTCTGCAATGTTCATCCTCCTAACCTTTTACTGAGTTAGTTATATCCTTCCATATTTTTTGTCTTTTACTCATAAAACTTGTTCCTCTCAGTAACCGGGGATCCGGCAATAGTAAAATAAGCGGAGCTATTCCGGTTAACTCCAGAATGACGCTCGTTTCGGGGTTTATAAGCGGAGGTTTTCCGTTTATTCAAAAAAAAATCTCCAGTTATTACGTTTTTAGAGTTAATAGGCGGAATCTCTCCTTCTATTTAGGCTAATATACGATGGTATTTACTAAATAGGCGGAATTTCTCCGTCTATTCATCATCGGGGCTGCTTAACCACATCTAAACAAAAAAAGACGTATGTAATTCATACGTCAATTCTTGTATCATTTTTTCGTGCTTACCTTAATCCATATGCTTTTATTATTTCTTGCTTAATACGATTACCTTTGTCATCCCAGGCACTTGCACGGAGGGAGACACTGTTACCAGGTTTGTTTGGATGCTTAATCTTTGTTGTCCAGCCATTGCCGTCTGCAGTAAGAGCTGCCTTTTCCCACGTCTTGCCTTCATCAAAGGAAATTTCTAATTCCGCACCTTTAACGACCCCGTTTCCTTTTGCATCCGGAATTTGATGCACAGACAAGCCAAGCTGAGTTGATTTACCTGCAATGGCATCACCGTTCATGTCGGTATCGATTTTATAATCTAGTGAAAGAAGCGGCAATGAAGAGCGGAATTCATCTTCTTTTTTAGACCAAAATTCCCACTCAGTATGGGTACGAACAGAGGTATCCCAACGTTCAGGACTTCGGGAAGCGTCCGTTACGATTCGATACTTCGTGTTATCCTCTGGCTGCTCGTCAAAAGAGTAAATTGCCTGCCCATTTCCTTTTTTCACGAGCGTATCTCCTCGATAAAGCTCTATCGTTTGCTCCCCAGGATAATTCATGTCTGCTCCTGTGTGTCCATTACCTGAATCCGCCCAGGCAGGAATATTAATAATCATGTAGTTGCGGTCACGGTAAGGTGCCCAGAATCCATCGCCAAGACGCGGACGGACAACTGGTGAAAACCATTCTTCCGCAAACTTTTGACCAGGCTTGTACATCACTTTTGGCTGACGTACTTCCCATTGTGCGTCATACACACCAGCCTGATGGTACCAAGATGTTCCCTCTTGGGCGGATACCCATTCGGTACGGGCAGATGGAAGTGACAACTGCTGTAAGAACCCAGTTCCTGCGAAACTGTGAGGCAGAAGATCATAGCGGAACTCCGCACCTAATGCATTTTGATCAGATTTATATTCTGAATCAATTTTTACCAGATCCTTTGTTTTTGGAGCATAGGTTAAATCCTGTGGAATTGCTCCGTGATGCATATCAACAAGGTCATAAATGAATTCACTGTCAGGATTCCCTTTTATGTTTAATGTCAATTTTCCTGTCTTTGCTGCATCCACGAGCTTTTTACCCTCTGTACCGCTTACGCCAGCTACTGATAATGGAGAATCGGAGAGTGAGAAATCCGGATTTTCAATTCCAACCCATTCACTGAGCTCTTGGTGCTGATCATTTACCATTATCAAAAACTTTGCTCCAGCCTCCAATGCTGCAGCAGCACGTGCCTGACCTGAGACTTCATCACTGCGCTCCACGACAACGGCTTTACCTTTCACATCAAGACCAGCATAATCTTCCGGCGCACCCTTTCCTGCATAGACGGCCGCTAAATTGTGAATACCTTTTAGTAGCGTACTTCCTGCCTGAGGGATATCATCCAGCTCTTTGCCTTGGAACTTGATAGTCAGCATTGGTTCCGCCAGGCGCCAGCGTGTTGCCAGGGTGAATTCCCCTTTTTCCACTTTTTCTGTAGGCTGTGCGTACATTTTATCCACCCATACCGGCATAACGTAGATATCATTCATACTTGCTTCGCCGGTATTACGGTAATATTCAAGTTTTCTGTAATTTGCTTCTGTTTTATTTGGAACGTTTACTTGAATTTCTTTTGCCTTGCGAGCATCCAGTTCAACGGTTTGTGGACCGTTCAGGTTAATTTCTGGATCACCAACAAGTGCCACACCCCTATGGTCTGTATCACTATCAACATCCATCATACTCATAACAGAATAGGTGCCTGGCACCAATCTCAGTTCCCTTGTCCCGTCTACTGCCAAAAACTCTGGAACGCCACTCGGACCAACGAGATTAAAGTAGGCAAGGGCAGGTGAGCCATTACGGTCGGTTGCATTGATGGTAAGTGGATATTTCTCTTCTTCCTTTATCATGGCCAAAGCGGTATGGACTACAGTGTCACCATTCATAGCGGCTGAAATGTGACCTTGATAACGAGCACCCATTGCAGCAAGCATTGGATCTAGTGTCACTTTCACTTCAGCATTGCTGTTAGGCGGCACCGTCACTTTATCTGATGAAAGTGTGATCATTCCTGAAGGCGCTGTTTTACCATTGCTGTCTGAAACGGAAGCAGTTAGGTCCAGTGTCACTTCGGAATCACCGTCATTAGTGTACGTAATGGTCTTCTCTACAGGACTATCGTCTTCATGCGGCCAATCAAAGAATCCGAAATCGAGTGAACCTGTTGCACGTACTTTACCAAAGACAGCAGCGGCAACGTCAAGACGGCCCGTCCCGCCTTCAAATGGCTTAATATAATCTAGCTTCTTTGTGGTACTCATTAGGGCATCTTTCAGCTCTTGGCCAGTCCAATCAGGATGACGCTGTGCTAGAATGGCAGCAGCACCAGCAACATGTGGGGAGGCCATAGATGTTCCATCCATTGTCATATAAGGACCGCTGCCATCGCTATATTGAGAGCGGGCAGCTAGAATTCCTACACCAGGTGCGGTTAGGTCAGGTTTTAGTCCCGAAGTTCCATTTTGTGGTCCCTTGGAGGAGAACCAAGCAAGCTGATCAGTTTTGTCAACCGCACCAACTGTTAGTGCTGAAGTTGCTGACCCCGGTGAATTAATTCCTTCCATCCCCGTATTTCCTGCAGCAATGACAAACAGAGCACCTGTCTCTTCGGTTAAGTTATTAACAGCTTGAGCCATTGGATCTGTTCCATCGCTAGGTTCATTGCTGCCGATACTCATATTTACGATTTTGGCATTTTCTGCAGCCCATTCCATGCCATCAATAATCCAAGAATCATGGCCAAATCCATCATTACCGAGGACTTTTCCAACCAGCAGGTCTGCACCCGGAGCAACCCCTTTATTTTTTCCTTCAGAAGCTGTGCCTGTTCCAAGCACTGTCGAAGCGACATGGGTACCATGAGCATGAACGTCACGCACATCTTCGTTTGGAACAAAGCTTTTTGAATCAACCAATTGACTAGCGATATCTGGATGTTCTGGATCAATTCCTGTATCAAGCACAGCTACCTTTACGCCGCTGCCATCGTAATCGGAATCCCAAGCTGCTGGTGCCCCAATCTGAGGGACACTTTGTTCAAGTGTCGCTTCTACACGGCCATCCAGCCAGATTTTTTCAATTCCTGGTGCTAAGGTTGATCTTGAATTTTTGGAGGTCTGCTGATTTTTCGTAATGTCTTTCCAAAAATTACTCGCTTCCTTCTTATTGGCAGTTAGGGCAACCCCATTTATACTCTCCAGCACATGGGTCTTTTTAGCGCCTTTGGGTGTTGGCAGCACACCTGAACGAGCTTTCGATTCTGAATATTGTACGATAACAGGTAAAGTCTTTTGTGCTGCGTCATCATATCCATCTTCAATGAGTGCCGTAACATTAAATAAATCCTGATCCAAAAAGCCAGAAGCTAAATAAGGCATGGCTTGATCAGGGATGACATATGTATTTTTATCCACAGTAAGAATTCGTGCACCGCCGCCAGCTGTGGATGGTTCCACGTTAATTACACTTTGTCCGCCGCTGAGCTCTGTCACTGTAACAACATCACCAGTGATGAGTGTAATCACATGCTTTCCTGTACTTGCTTTTGCATTGATTCCCTGCAGATTCGTAACGGCTGCTTTACTGCCATTTAAGCTGCTTGAATTGTTTGCAAGCGCTTCCAAAGAAGGGACCGCTAAAAGAGCTGTTGTCATCATCATGGCATAATACTTTTTATACTTTTGCTTGCCCATTATTCACATTCTCCTTTTCTAGTAAAAATAATTATGAAACTACCTTTTACTATAGTAGGGTTTGAATAGTCTGTTAATTGGGACAATTAAGCTGGATAGAGCTTCAGATTTGGTTTCTTTTTAAGGAGAAGGGAGGCATATAGGTGAGAATATACTGGTTTTCCTTCGTTTTTTATTTGGGACAATTTGATAAATTCGACAAAAAGGGACAATCGCTGCACACGATTGTCCCTGTATATCTACTATTCTCGTTTTCTATCGAACTGCTGTTTTTTTTAGGTCAACAGGTGAGCCAATATTCGTTAGAAGGTTCTTTAGATACTGATTGCAGATATGAAGATAGTGGTTGGCAGAAGCATAGTCCTGTTTATCTTCATAATAAGATGCAACCATCTGTAGATATTTCATTCCTCTATCGATATTCATATGATGTTCGATAATGGGAAGTCCATGTTTAATGATATATTGAATCAGTATTTTCTTGGCATTAGCTGCTTCAAGATATAGGATTTTTAATTCAATATAGCGCGGCGATTTTTGTTCTTGAAAGGAAGCTAACACCTTAGATAACAGCTCAGCAGCCTTTTCATGCTGTGAAAAAGAAATAAGTGCCTCGGCTAGATAGGATATCGTAATATAATAGGATGCTGAATTCTTCTCTTTGTATTGAAGAGCCTGTGAATAATAATCCAGCGATTTTTCAAAATCTCCTTGTCGGTAATATAAAAATCCAAGGTTATGTAATGAAAGGGCCTTTGTATCGGTATCCTGCAACATTTCTGCATCACTTAAAGTATGTCCAAGAAGCTCTTTCCCTTTATCAAATTCTCCAATATAGATGAAATTAACGGCAAGAATCATTTTGACATGGACCATTCTTAATAAATTGTTATTTTGCTGAAAAATATGCAAGGCTTTATACGCATAATGGATTGATAAAGAATAATGACATAAGTGTCCGTGCAGTGCTGACCGAAAAAAGTAATACTCAGATACCCTAGACTGAAACTGCTCTGCTTGTTCTTCGATCTTAGTCAGGAAAAGGAGTGCCTGGGAAAATTGTTCCTTTTTTCCATAATAAATAGCCTGCAGCAAATCCCACACATAGGCCTCAAAAGGAGAAAATTTTGAGAGATATTTATGAATCCCTTGAGAGGATTTTTCAAATGCTGAAAAGTCTTCCCGGAGCAGATAATAGCGCAGCATATATAATTCATAGAGATAAATCATGTCAGTACAATGGATATATTCCTTGCTCTCCTGCAGCTCTTTAAATAGATGAGCTGCTTTTTCCTGGTGGAGCCGCTCCATAGTCTCATAAAATACATCCAGCTTCTGTTTTACTAACACGCTTTTTTTGTTTTCTTCCTCGATGGAAATATTTAATCTTTCGCACAGCAGCTGGAGTGTTTTTGGATTCGCATCTTTTACATTATTTTCAATTTTACTTAAGTGGGTCACTGAACAAATGCCCTGGCAAAGCTGCTCTTGTGTCTTGTTTTGCCTTCTTCGATGATAATAAATCACTTTTCCAATAGACATACTACCAACCTGCTCTCATGTAAAAATGAATGTATTCCTAATGATAGTATACTGGATGGAAAGCAGCAGTTCTCGCTGTTTTACTAGTTATATAGTATGATTTTTCATGAAAAATCCCCCCTCAAATTTAGGCAGAGGGGGGAGGATTGTTATGAATGATATTTCTTATACCAATCTACGAAATATCCTAGTCCTATTTCTAATGGAGTAGCAGGGGAGAATCCGGCTGCTTCTTGCAGGTCGCTAATATCTGCATAGGTTTCTTTCACATCTCCAGGCTGCATCGGGAGAAATTCGATGATGGCCTTTTTGCCGATTAACTTCTCTAATTTGTTGATAAAATCCATTAACCTGACTGGACGGTTATTGCCAATATTATAGATTTTGTAGGGAGCATGACTTGTGCTGGGGTCGAGGTTTCGGTTTGAATCGGGTATAGGCGGATGATCAAGTAATTTGACAATTCCTTCGACAATATCATCGATATACGTGAAGTCTCTAAGCATGTCGCCATTATTATATACCTGAATAGGATTCTCTTCAATAATGTCCTTCGTAAAAGAGTAATAGGCCATGTCCGGTCGGCCCCAAGGTCCATACACGGTAAAAAAACGAAGACCAGTAGTCGGGATATTAAATAAATGACTGTAGGTGTGAGCCATTAATTCATTTGCTTTTTTTGTTGCGGCGTAGATACTAACAGGGTGATCGACAGAGTCTTGGGTAGAGAAGGGCGTTTTGGTATTGGCGCCATAGACCGAACTAGACGATGCGTAAAGCAAGTGCTTCACTTGATAATTTCTGCATGCCTCTAATATATTGACGAATCCCACTAAATTAGAATGAACATAGGAATGAGGATGGGAGATACTGTAACGGACACCTGCCTGAGCAGCTAAATTGATGACAATAGGGATGGAATGATCCTCAAATATTTGATTTAGAGAGGGTTGGTCTGCTAAGTCTACTTGATAAAATGTAAAATGGTCATGATTCTCTAATTGCTTCAGCCGCTCTTTTTTTAAAGTGACATCATAATAATCATTAAGGTTGTCCACACCGATAACATGATAATTTTCAAGCAATAAACGTTGAGAGAGATGGAACCCAATAAAGCCAGCTGCACCTGTTACGACGATCTTCATTTTTTACCCGATCCTTTTTTACGATCATTCTCCTTCTTTTTATCCTTGTTATCTCTTTTTCCGCCATGCTCTCGCTGCTTATTGCTGTCCTTATCCCGGTCATGCCCTTTTTTATGGTCACGTTCCTTATCTTGGTCCTTGCCCTTTTTATGGTCATGGTCTTTGCCCTTTTTATGATCACGGTCTTTGTCACGGTCTTTGCCCTTTTTACCGCCATGGTCATTTTTACGGTCATGCCCTTTCTTGTGATCGCGGTCTTTTTTACCGCCTTTGTATTTTTTCCCTGGGAGCACTGTAGGGATGTCCTTTATTTCCATTTGTACTTCCTCTTCTGTGAGAGGGATTGGTGTTTTTGTCCACTCAGCATGTGTGGCAGGATCAAGGATCTTAACCTGTTCAAGGAAAGCGTCAAGGAAACCTCTTTCGTGCATGTTTTGGAAAAGCTCTAGCGGCCGTTCTTGCAGACGAGAGAATGAATACACATGGTCGACCATTTTGAAGCCGGAATTGGTGACGAAAACATGTCGTAATGGAGCGTCAATTTGTTTAAATCCAGCCTGTTTTTGGGATGTTAGGATGTCTAGTAAAAGTTTTGTAACGACCAATGGAAGCGTTAATTGTTTTTTTAGAAAGGTGTTTAAATCTGGTCCCACTAAATACTCCATGACAACGTAATTATCCCCTGATTCATAAACTTGTGGGATAAAGGACAGGTCTTGATTGGCTAGGAGAATGGTCTTTTCCATTTCGCAATGTTCTGGCTTTCCATAGATTTTCACACATTTGTCTTCAGCTATACGATAGACTGCACCTTGATGGCCTGCTCCAATTAATGTCTGCGAAATGGCGCTGTCGACTTTTACTCCTTCACCATCTCCTCCCGAGTAAACGGGGATATTCCGATAATCTAGTTTGTTTTCATTAAAATACTGCTGCCATAGTTCATATGTTTCTGGTTCCATCTTTCTAACCAAGGATAGAAAGGATTCTTTTAGCAGCATCATATTTAAATCTCTCAATAATTTTAGTGGTACAGGATGAATTCGTTTGAAGGCATTTACGTGGTCAATTACTTTTAGTTCTTCATTTTTAAGGACAAAGATGTGTCTAAGCGGAGCATCTACCATCGTGAACTGTGCCTTTTTCATTTCATTTAAAATATAAAGAAGTTTTCTCGTGATTGATTCCGGAATATAGGTGCAATTCCTTAGATATTCCTTTAATGTTGGCGCGTTAAAGTATTCCATGACGATATAGTTTTCACCATGGCCGTATAAACGCGGAAAAAATGATAAGTGCTGTCCAGCTTGTAGTGCTTCTAATTCCATTTGGGCTTGAAGAGTATTACTGTAAATTTTTACACAGCGATCTTCCGATAATTTAAAGACCGCTCCTTGAGCGCCCATTCCAATTAACGGGTAGTTAGTGGGGTTGTCGATTAGCAGCGTTTTTGGACCTTTTGTTACTTTTATTAATCTGAAATCTTCCATCAGGATCCCCCTAACAGTTCATCATAGTATTTGGCTTGTAAGAGAAGCTGCTTATTCTGGTCGAAGTTTTGTTCTACATTTTGACGCGCATGAAGAGAATAATTTTTCCACAGGTGTCTATTTAAAAGCATAAATTCTAATGCTTGGGCAAGATGATCGACATCGTTTTCTCGGACTAATACTCCATCTTTGTTATTGGTGATAATCTCTGGAATGCCAGCGTGAGTCGTTGCCAGAACAGGAATGCCGGTTGCCATTGCTTCTTTTATCGTATTTGGAATTCCTTCTACGTCCCCATTTGAAGCCGTTAAGCTTGGGGCACAGAATAGGTCGGCTTGTCCCATTAACTCTGGTACTTGACTTTTTGGTACACGATTTAAGAGACGGAAGTAGGGACCTAAATTTAACTGTGTGGCAAGCGATTTAATATATCCTTCCAGCTCACCGCCGCCGATAATCGTAAGGGTAGCTTTTGGAAATTTTGATTTAATCTTTTTAAAGGCCTGCATCAGGATGTGATGGCCTTTCTTTTCTACTAATCTTCCAATCGAAACAATGTTCTGAGATCCTTGAAGATTAGGACCCTTATATGGGAACAGGTCTAGGTCGACGCCTCCATAAAGAACTCTGATTTTATCAGCAGGACATCCCCAGAGATTGATTCGTTGGGCTAAATGCTGACATACCGGCAGAAAGCGCTCTCCTTGTTCAAAAAGCATTTTCATGCCATCTAAATAACCAACAGGCTGGTTGGCAAGGGTAGCATCTCTGCCCCGGATACTCGTTACGAGCGGGAGGGAGGTTTCTTCCTTAAATGGAAGAAGTAACAGCCCTAACTGGGCATGGTGTGCGTGTATAAGTGATACCTTATTTTTTTCAACATATTCTTGTGGTGAAAAAATCTCACTTAGGTAGTGAACCTTGTCATTAAGCAGCGGCAGATTGATCATATACTTTGGCTGCCTGACCAAGTGGATATAATCATATCCAGGAACTTCCCGAATCTGGGGAATATATTGGGTTGGGTCGACTCTGAGATTCAGGTGGATAACTTTTGGCAATTTGTTCATTCTCCTTTCAAAAGTAACTAACAACTCTCTAAAAATAAGGTATGCAAAGGATTGATGGAGGCTTGGACAAATTGGAAAAAACACAAAAAGCGCCACAGTCAATAACGACTGTGACGCTTTTATTCTGCATGGGATTGTCCAGCTCCAGTGCCTAGGGGATCGGGGTCATAAGCCAAGCCGTCAAGAAGGTAAAGAACAACCTTCTCGCCCGCTCGTCTTATGCCCGTCGTCCCTGTGCAAGGCACTTCCGCTTTTCGTTTTTTAACGCAATGTCTTTAAAGCTCCGCTCCATGCGATAACTTCGTCAAGCATTGCTGTCATGTTTGTTTGGTGCAGGTCTTGCGGCTTGAATACAGATCCATTTTCAAAGTCTGTGAATAAAGATAATGTTGGATGTGTGCGAACGTCAGCCACTTTTACTTCTCCAAGAATTCCGCGTAAATGTTCAGCTGCACGAGCTCCGCCAGTTGAACCGTAGCTTACGATACCAGCAGCTTTGTTGTACCAAGCTTCACGTGCGAAATCAATGGCATTCTTTAATGCGCCAGTAATGCTGTGGTTGTATTCTTGAACAACAAATACGAAACCATCTAAACTAGCAAGTTTTTCATTCCAAAGAGCGATTCCTGGTTCAGTTCCATCAGTTGTTCCTAAGAACGGAAGGTTGTAATCTGAGATGTCTACGATTTCGTAATCTGCATCTCCGCGCTGATCCGCGATACCTTTTACCCATTCTCCTACTTGCGGGCTGACACGTCCTTGACGTGTGCTTCCTAAGATAATACCTATTTTTAATTTTGGATTTGTCATTGTTGTTTCTTCCTCCTTCGTTGTTGTACCGAATAATTTGCTAAAAAAACTCATGCTGTTCACCCCTTGATGTGATTTTTATCTATTTAGGATTTTCGGTTTCATTTGTTTTGAATTAAAATATACTCAAATAAAATATTTTTAATTCGAGATAAATATAATACAGATTTATCTCAAAGTCAAGATATTAAACCTTTACTTTTTTTTATTACATTAGAGATAATTCTTTTGTCCTATTTAATATGTGCTAAGATTCTAAAAATTAAGTCAATATACTTTTGGCAAGGCAATGAATAAGCCGATAAACTAGGGATAGCGTACTAAGGTTGTAAGGGGAGATCTACATGTCAGTTGGGGAAATTATTAAATTTTATCGTCAAAAAGATGGCCTTACTCAAGAGGATTTAGGCAGGGGAATATGTTCCGTTACGCATGTGAGTAAAATTGAACGAGGACAAACTCCCTATGCAGAAGAGATCATCTCACTATTTTCAGAACGTTTACAGATCGATATTAATTCAGAGGTCCAGCGTTTTGAAAACCTTGGAAATCAGCTCCACTACTGGCATAAGATGATCATCATGCGGAGGATGAAGGAAGTAGAGGAAATCAAAAGGGAACTGGAATCCAACCCGATTATTGGGTCTTCCTCTTATGCTGCCTTGTATTACTTGCTGCTCGCAAGGTATTATCTGCTGAAGCAGGATTTCAAAATGGCCTATGCATTTTTAGTTCATGTTCAAAGCGACTATCCTGACCTTCCTGCGTACGAAAGGAATTTGTACCGGCATGTATGGGGAATTTATTACTTGATTGATAACAGGAATTCCAAAAGTGAAAGTTACCAAAAGGCGATTACCATCTTAAAGGAAATTGATCGAGATGAATATGGTAATCATGAATACTATTACCATTTGGCGGCGGCTTATCAATGGATGAATTCCTATGTATTGGCCTATGCCTATGCAGAAAAAGCATTGAGATACTATAAAGAAATCGATAACTTCATGGGAGCCATAATGGCAGAATCCATCATGCTTATTTCAGTTGGCAGCAATACTGAAACAGATTTCCCAGAGGTGGAGGCAGCGTATCAAAAGTTGATTCATAATTGTGAGTTACTAAATATTCCTGACAAGAAAACAATGCTGTTAAACAATCTGGGCTATGAGTACTACAGAAGAAAAGATTATCAGAATGCCAAAAGGTTTTTTAAGGAGTCACTTCGTCTTGTGGAGAAGCCTTCTGTTTTATACCTTCAGCGCTGGTTTAATTATTTAAAATGCTGCTTAGAAGGCAGGCTTATGCGTAAGGGTGAGCTGCTTAAACATGCAAAAGAAGGACTGTCGATGGCCAAGAAGCTAGACACCAAAGTGTATAAAATTGTATTCAAGCTTCTAATTCATCGAATAGAGGAAAGTGATGAACACTATTATCAATACATAGAAAGAGAGGCACTTCCGTACTTTATTTCCAGTAAGAGTGAAATGCTGAAGAATAGGTACGGGAAAGAACTATACCATTATTACGTAGAAACTGGGCAGTACGAAAAAGTAATAGAAGTTGCCAATCTGCTTATTGGTTCCATTCAGGCGGAATAATCTTATATAAAAAGAAAAAAGCCATGACCGAGGTTTAGTCCATCGTTCATGGCTTTTGGAATTTTAGGATTAGGTTTTAGTTTTAGTTCACACCTACAGAAGAATAGGCATCCATAACTGCTTGGGTTTCAGGAGATGGTGCACCATTTTTATCCGGATGCAAGTCACGTGCTGCATGAATAGCTGCTTCTCGCATGTCATGGAAACCAGAAGAAGGTGTTAAGTAAAGAGTCAGCGCACGGTAATAGATTTTTTCTGTTTTCGACTTGCCAATTCCTGTAACGGTAATGTCATTATTGGTACCGCCTTGAGAGATTAAGTAGGCCGCTTTATTGTTGATTCCACTGTTAATGTGTACACCGCCATTGTCTTCGGTTCCTAAGTAACGATCTTCATAATGATCCGGATAGTAGCCGGATTCTGTTAGGGATGTTTTTTTCGATGCAGGGTTGCTCATTGAACGGAGCCCGCCATCACCAGGAATGTTAGGTGTGGTAATATCTTCACCCAGTTCCCATTCTACTTCTGATGTTGCATACATTTCGGCAAAGTTTCCTAAGATGTCAGCTAGTGATTCATTGAGGGCACCGGACTCGTTCTCATAAATTAAGTCTGCAGAGTGTTCAATGACCCCATGCGTCATTTCGTGGCCGGCAACATCTAAACCGCCTGCAAGGGAGTTATATTTAATTCCATCCCCATCTCCATACATCATTTGCTTTCCATTCCATCCGGCATTATTCCATTTAACCCCAATATGGACTGTATTGATTAATTTCATACCATTATTGTCTAAGCTGTTACGCTTGTGGATCACTTGATAGTACCTATTTACTTTATCAGAGTTAAAATGTGCAGAAATCGCAGCTGGGTCATAGAAAAAGTTAGTAGAATTTTTTGTTGATACCTCATAACCAGTAAATCCAAAAATGGCACCTAGCATGTAGACAAACTCTTCCATCCGCTGCGCCGAAAAAGTGGAAATCGGAACACTTTTACTTCCTAAGATAGAAGCGCCGTGCAGGTAACTTGTCCCCGTTGCTAAATCTTTTCCGACTGGGAAGGATTGCATCGTTCCATGCAAGTCTAAGCCTCTGCCAGTCACGGGAGTTAATGCTGTTTCATCAATTCCATGGATTTTGTTAAAGCTATTCACAACTTCCCCGCTGTTCGCATCGATAAAGTAATGGAAGTATCCAGGAGCAGGATGAGAAGTAGATGCTTTTACTAGGTAAGTTAAGTGATACTTTCCTTTAAATGGATAAATCATTAATTTTGAGTCGATGCCGTCATAGTTTTTAACTTCCCCGATTTGTGCTTCAACTCCCTGCTTAGCAATACCAATGGCATCCTCTGGGGAAAGTGAAGCTTCTGTTGGAATAAGGGTACGAGCCAGGTTTTGTGTAACCTTTCCAATCAATGCATATACGTTGTTGTTGGCATCGAGTGCAACCGTCTGACCTGAACCGTATATTGGAATTCCTTTATATTGCTCGATAGTACGTACATGGTATGTACCTGTTGTGCTATCACTTTCGTCTGAGACAATTTTGAATTGTTCACCTGGATCTGCTAATTTCGTCATTGTTGCTTGTACCTTTGATTGAAGAAATGCTTTTACCACATCCTGTTTACTTAAGCCTTCTGCATTAAATAGTATGGGAGCTGAAGTGGTTGTTTCACTAGCAAAGGTGCTGACTGGAAATATTCCTCCTAATGCAATGGATAGTGCCAATAGAGCAGCTGCCTTTTTCCTCATATTTTTCCTGATTTTCTTCTTCAATAAAATCCACCCTTTCTAAAAGACATGTAGTGTGTTGGTACAATCCAAATTATTATGAATATTCGAAATAGAATCAATTGGGTTATTTTTTTGCCATTTTTTCTGTACTTATCCCTATTGGTTTGTTCATTCGACAAAATTCCTTAAGAATTCTCCAATGAATTAACCCGATAACAATATTCTGATAACTCTGTGATAATAAGGGCAAATAGAGTTGTTCACGAGGTGAGTCAAAGAGTGAGAAAAACTTTTCATCAAACTATTATCTTTCCAAGCTTATGCTGCCTTTTCTTTTATACAGGGAATCTACTAGTAGGAGAAACAGAGGCTAAATTTTCTAGTCAAGTTAGAATTGAGCCCATCGAGATATCTGCTGCAATGGTTTTCCCATCGACGATCAAGCAATTAGAGGGTTCTGCAGAGGAGATTGTTATGAGGATGAAGGAAACCTATCATAGTACCCTAACCGCTGAACCTGGCGGAACATTAGAAGAATTACAGGTCCAACTCTCTCAAATCACAGCTGGTATTGAGGAGCTATACATCCAAATGGACAAGCTGCATCGAATTCATGAGGAAATGTCAGTCTATCAAAATAACATCCAAGATCATGGTCAATTTGAATATGTCGATCCGGGGTTTCGTACAGTGGATGGTCTGTGGAATGAAGTGCAAGCTTCCATTGATTTTTCAAAATTAGAAGCTATACGGTCTATGTTTCACCTAAAAATAATAGAGACTCAAAAATAATAATAAGCAGGTGTTTAAAATGGCAAAAAAACTCCAGAAGGCAGTGAGCAGGATTCTTAGTAGTATGTTCATCATAATAGTTTGTTTGTTAGCACTTGTCGTTCTTTCTTCTAGGATATCAGGAGGAACTCCCACGATATTAGGGCATCAAGTGAAGGCAGTATTATCAGGATCAATGGAGCCAGCCTTTC
Source organism: Neobacillus niacini (assembly GCF_046591715.1). Taxonomy (GTDB): domain Bacteria; phylum Bacillota; class Bacilli; order Bacillales; family Cytobacillaceae; genus Neobacillus; species Neobacillus niacini_L. The sequence continues at coordinate 127,063 of NZ_JAWVNQ010000002.1, forward strand.
AAACGGGTTCCATCATTGCCATTCAAATAAAAGATCAACACTCCTCTTATAAAAAAGGAGATGTGATTACATTTCAAATGGATGGAAAATTGATTACGCATCGAATCATTGATGTGAAAAAACAAAATGGACAAGCAGTCTATAAAACAAAAGGCGATAACAATGATGGTGCAGATAGGTGGAGCGTTACACCACAAAATGTAATTGGGATGTATAAGGGCTTCCATATTCCTTACGTGGGATATGCGCTAAACTATTCAAGTTCAAAACTAGGATCAGCATTACTGTTGTTTGTCCCTGGCCTATTATTACTGATTTCTGCCATTCGGTCGATTAATGGGGCAAAACAAGAGCTGGAAGCAGGAAAGGTTGGTTAGCTCTCCTATGTATCTACAAAAAGTACATAAGAGTTTAATATATTTTACTATTTTTCATGAGGAGGAATGGAAGATGAGTTTTACAAAGAAGGTAAGTCAAGGGGTTATGAGTGCTGCGCTGGGGTTATCGCTAATGGGTGGAGGAACATTTGCATATTTTAGCGACAGTGTTGAAACACAGAACACATTTGCAGCCGGGGTATTAGACCTAAACTTAAATCCAAGCACCGTTGTCAATATTGACAATATCAAGCCAGGAGATGAAATCTATCGTGAATTTACACTAGAGAATAACGGTACGCTGGATATTAACAAGGTGTTATTATCGACCAATTACAGTGTGGAAGATGCAAAATCGGATAACAGTGATGATCTAGCGAAGCATATTAAAGTAACGATTATGTACAATACAAGCAGTGCTACCAATCCAATTGTCGAAACAACACTATTTGATCTAACATCTCAGAATCCAGATTTAACAGCAATTGACCTCCTGAATAGTACAAGACCTGACGGAATCCCTGCTGGTGAAAAGGAAAAAATCTTCGTGTTATTTGAGTTTGTAGATAATGGACAAGATCAAAATCAATTCCAAGGTGATAAATTAAAGGTAGATTGGACCTTTAATGCAGAGCAGACAGCCGGCACCTATTACGATGATACAGATGAGAATAATAATTAAATAGTAAGAAGAAGGACTGGCGGTTTTTCGCCAGTCCTTTGTTGATTAGTTCTGTTCATAGTGGTTATGTTTGCCTTGAATAAGGGAATTTGCCAATTCCAATGCTCTTTCTACCTCGCCTTTTTTATACAGGTATTGAAAAAGCTTTTTCTCAAAGTAATCAATTAAGATTCTATAGCCCATTTTTTTAAAGTAGGGAAGGGCGGTGGTCTCAATGCATTGATAATAGTTTTCTTCCTCATCATTTAATAAATAGAGATGAAGCTGGAAATTAATCCATTCATTAGACTTTGAACTTTGAGCTAATTTCAATCCTTTTTGCGCTTTTTCCTTTAATACTTCTTTTGAAACTAGATTTCCTGCGTGGCAGCTAAATATATACCGGTCTAAGGTTGTTAAATAATGCGGAGAATGTTCATCAATGAGTTTAAATGCCTCGGTATAGCACTCAACTGCCTTTTCGTATTGTCTTCGCCGTGAATATTCAAATCCGAGGTTATGATAGAGCTTTGCTTTTCGTTCAACCGCATTACAGGTGTCACACATTTTCAATAGTTTTTCATAGATTTCACATGTTTCCTTAAAATCATGCGGTTCGTTGGAATTCAATTGAATAAGCATCACCATCTCCGTATCAATAATTCGAAGCATGTTCAACGTATTACGGAAATAGCGGAGTGCTTTTTCAGCATAATAATAGGCCCTTACTGGTGAATTAATGGAGTGGTAGGCAATCGCCAAATGGTAATAATACTCCAAGCGATTATATTGTAATGGATCAATAGTAGTTAACACATCTACACATTCCTGGTATTGACCGGATAGAAAATAGTAGATTCCCCGTACGTGCTTTAACATATTACGATCATGCGGCGTATACGCGGCTTCACCTCTTTGTAAAAAGTCAATAATTTGTTTGGCCCCGGCTAATTGGATAAGTGATAAGTGATATCTAGCAGATAGTAACAAAAAATATACATTAAATTCCTGCAGTTGAATCAGCTCATCTTTTTCAAGTTCGTTCTTAAGAGCCTTAGATTCCCGGAAATTCTGCATAACGATTGCATCATGCCATTGTTCGAGCTTCTTAGAAAGGTTATGGTAACGGGCCATTTCTACCTGAGGGTCAATGTTCAACTTTCTAGCCAGCAACTGAGTAATTTCTTCTGAGTACTCCGTGATACCGCGTTCAATTTTACTTAAGTGCGTCACAGAACAGATACCTTTTACAAGCTGTCCTTGTGTTAATCCAGCTTTTTCTCGATAAAATTTAATAATTTTCCCCTCGATCATCTTACACCTCTACGCTGCTCTATTTTCTTACTATTATACAAGATTTTCTTCTATGTAAAATACGAAAGCGGAAGAAAAAATCTTCCACTTTCGAGAGGTATCCTATTACTTTCCTTTTGGTTCTAAACCAATCATTTTTAAGAAGTCCGCCAAACCTTTTTTCCCGATGGTTTCTTTTGGTTTGTTGCCGTTTCCTGCTTTAGGACCCACCGTTAAAAAGTTTTTCTCAATCCATCTTACATCGGTTTCATTGACAACGCCGTCCTGATTGATATCAAGGTTTTCATTTTCAGGATTTTGTTTACCGTAGTTCTCGACCGCATCTTTGACGTCGCGTATATCAATGACTTGATCACCAGTCACATCACCGGCAAAGCTGATGGAAGGATTGATTGACTGGTAAGTACCAAAATACTCGCCTGCAGCAGGCATGCTAAGCATCTGATTTTTATATTCAATCGTATGTCCTGGAAGCTCCACGTAGATACTATGAGCTTTGCTTGAGACAGGAACTACAATCTCAAATTTACCGGTTTTCGACAGAATGCTTCCTGGATAGATGCTGCCATCTGCATCCTTTGCGTAAACCTTTGCTTTTAATTTTGTCATATCATAGATATTCTGAATATACGATTGACCAGGTACTAAAAAGGCCTCCGGCTTAATAGAGCCGGTTACAACTGAATGCTTTGGTATTACATTAAATGTGTTAAGACTATATCCCGGGATCGTCGTAACAGCTGTCTCATTAGCCTTTTTATAGGATAATGATGTTAAGCCAAAAAACATTCCTTTTGAATAAGACTTATCATCCACCACTTTATAAGTAACATCTAGGAATGGCATATCACCGTCTAAACCTTCAAAGTTTTCTCCTGATAAGGCAGCGCCAACCTTTGCCGATGCCTTAGTAGTTATTGGCTCATCTAAAGTGATTGCCACTCCGTTATCTTCTGCCAGTGAGGCGAATTTCTCGTTCACTTTTACCCCTTGGAATTCAAAAAATCCCTGCACAAGTTGTTGGAGCTCAAATGTACCGCCAATGAAATTCTTCACGTTATTTAAATCCAGAGTAACAGTGATCTCATCACCTAATTTAACGCTGTCCTTATCGTAGCGAAGCGTTGCATGCTCTGTCCCTTCTTTCATGAAAACATACCTAGGGGAAGAAACAGAACTGTAGGCGGCAGTACCCAGGTCCCAAGGGAAGATTCTCAATTGATATGGATTTGGTGAATATTCTTCAGGTAAAACACCAAATTTTGTAGTACCCTGATCGTCCAGTCGCAAAGTGCCGCTAAAAAATGGTGAACCATGTTCGTAGTAACCAGCCGTATTTGTTGTTTGGGTATAAGGGAATCCTTTTGATTGCAGCAAATCAATGGTTTTATCGGTTATTTGACCGTGTACCCAAAACGCCCGCTGTCCATCTTCTTCTGTTAACATGCTGTCATTGATTTCAATGACGCCTGGTTTAATATTTAGATTTACTTCAGGCGGCGTATTATCGACAATTCCTAGACTTTCATAATGATATTTCTTTCCGTCAGCGTCTGTGCTAATCATTTCAAGCACGTATTCGCCTTCAGGAAGTTTTACAGAATAATCAGCAACTGGCTGGTCTTTTTTGTTTGTGAATGGATAAACAGTTCCTCTAAATCCAGCAAAGATAGCATATTCTTTATCCGGCTGTGCATTGGTTCCGTCATACGTGCCGATGATTCCGACAGCCTTCCCTGTTTTAGCGTCTTTCACGATTAAATCAAAGTATTCCATCGGGCTCTTGAATTTAAAGGTGATGTGCGTACCTGGTGCCAGATATTGATGCATCGGTGTATCGTTCGTTACCGAAGGACTTAATGGTGCAGCAAAGTCAATCCCTTTATCAGTCACTCGTATAGCAAACGGAATTTGGTATGTTTCAGTTGAATTTGCTTCATTGGTTATATGAATATAGCCTTCATAACGACCTATTTCAGCACTTTGCGGTACAACGATCCCTGCATTGAATTCAGTTGAACTTCCAGCACCGACGGTTACGGTGTTAGGAACAGTTAGTTGAATGTTATTTTTTACACCATCCTGAACGCCTTTTCTAGCAGTATGATATTCTACCTCTACTTTGTAGGTTTGTTCATTGTCTCCCTTGTTCGTAACCTTGATATTTCTGCTATCTTTGATGTCAGCATTGTCAAGGTAGTGGTTACCAAAGCTGATTGATCCTGTGATTTCGTCGATTTCAACATATTCTCCATTTTCAACATGGGTTGTTTTGTCTAAAACTTGAAGTGATACCTTTGAATGAACGGCTTGATAAGCATCGACACGTCCGGCACCAACTTCAAAAACAGAGTAATCATGTTTCAAATCATCTGAGGTATTCATCAGTGCTGTTTTTACTGCAAATGGGTCCATGTCTGGATTTTTTTGAAGCATGAGTGCTGCTACACCTGCGATATGCGGAGTAGCCATAGATGTTCCAGAAATACGAGCATAGGCTGCGCTATAATCTACATCATCAGCTGGATTGTTAACGAATTCCGGATAGGTTGAAAAAATGGAAACCCCTGGTGCTGTTAGGTCAGGCTTTATGTCGTAATTTGAGTTAACCGGTCCGCGTGAACTGAAATCAGCTAATGAATCTCCTTCTGTTTTTACGGAGGTTAATTGATTAAAGGTTAATGCTGTTTGGCCTTTTAAGTATTCTCCATCACTATTTGAGAGCTGGAAGGATGGGATGAATTTTATACTCTCTCCGAGATAAACTGGAATCTCACCTTCAACATTGTTGAAAATAATGACACCAACAGCTCCGGCATTTTTCGCATTTTGGATTTTTACATCAAAGGTTAATTCTCCGCGCTCAATGAGAGCAATTTTACCGCTTACGTTCGTTAATTCTTCTGGCTTACCAAGCCCTGCATCGACAAGGGGATAGGTTTGGCCTTTGAAGCTGGTTAAGTCGTCAGAGAAATTCTTTCCTAATAGTTTCATAGATCCAATCGTTTTTTCACCTGCTGAAGCAGAGAACGTTGGGATTGAAATGGCAGAATCACTCGCTCCTACCGTGATACCAAAGGCACTTGCTCCCGGGGCACCCAAGGTTTTTTCATTCGGCCCTGCATTTCCGGCAGCCACAACAGAAACTACTCCTGACAACATCGCGTTGTTAATCGCGACGGAAGTAGGGTATAGAGGATCGTTAATAGAAGCACCTAATGATAGATTAATGACATCCATGCCGTCTTGAACAGCCTTATCAATTCCTGCCAATACACCCTCGGTCGTACCCGAGCCGTACGGACCTAATACCCTGTAGGCATATAAATCAACATCAGGCGCAACCCCTTTAACGGCATAATCAACAGGGTTATTTTTCCCAGCAGCAATCGTACCTGAAACATGGGTTCCGTGGGAAGTGTAGAAAGCTCCGCCTGTAGCAGGATGGAATTCAGGGTTATTTGTTGCTTTCCATTCTTTATAGGTTGTTTCCATCGGGTCCGCATCATTGTTAACAAAATCCCAGCCCTTTACGGAGGAAGGATCAACATTTTTCGGGTCTACTCCTGTTTGGGCACGGTAGCCTTTATAGGCACCCGCTAAATCTGGATGAGAATAATCTATACCAGTATCTAATACTCCAACTTTAATTCCTTTACCCGTGATGTTTTCCGCATGAAGCTTGTCCACTCCGATTTGGGGAATACTATCGGCCATTTTTGGCTGAACTTTTAAAGTTTCTTCAGAAGGCAGCTCTAACTGAACTTGTATATCGCTCCAAATTCTTTTTACAGCACCAGAATGAAGGAGCTCCTCAACGGCTAATCCAGGCAGGGTCATAGATACACCATTAAAAGCCGATTTATATTCATGTTTTATAGTTATTTTGCTAGAGTCATACATCGTTCCGCTTTTTCTAGCTTTAAGGGTGTTTACATAGTTTTTGAAATCTTTATGGGAGGCGTTTACTTTTTCTTTTGCAGTGGATAGTGATAGCTTTTTACCTTTGTAACTTTCCTTTTTTACTTCTACTTGTGCCGGAGCTTGGTTAAACTCGACAATTACATTTACTAGCTCTGTTGTTTTTGTATTAATGTCAGGAGAAATAGAAAATCCTGGACCAATTTCAAGCTGTTCCAAAGCTTTCCGCTCTTCTTGTGAGAGTCCAGATAAAATCTTTACTGCTTCATCCATGGTTACGGTCTGTTTTTCAGCAAATACATTAAAAGGAATTGAAGCGGAAAGTAGTAAACCTGTGGCGAGTGCACCTGATAGAATCTTTTTGCTTGGTTTCATGTTTGTCCCCCCAAAAAACTAGTTGATAGAATAGTAGGAATATTTCCTAAGTCTATCGTAATGGGAGGGGAGCATCGTGTAAATTGGGGTAATGAAAGCAGTCATTTATCCCTAGATTATATCCAATACATGTTTTTTTGCTCATAAAAACTTTTCTCGTACTTGTTAATAACAAAATTATAGGAATATAGTCTGAGAATGTTTATTCATTATTACCCCGAATTCTGATTGGACCAAGGAGAGCCTACGAGGATTGTCCAACTGTGAGAGCCTGATATTTCCAGAGAATCTCTTTAATCGGGTGGGCCAGGGTTTCCGTACATTGAATGATCACCAAAATTTCAGCTTCCTTTTTAGGATTAAGGGTATGGAATTTATCTTTTTTTAGAAAGTAATATATACAATAGCCAATCGTAAAGCCAATGATAACGAAAATCAAACCCCAAATAATCGGTCCCCACGCTAAAACAAATCCGATACTTGCCCCAATTACAGCACTTCCGGTGGCGCTTGCCATTCCAGCCTCAAAAGAATTTGAATGAATATCTTTCGTCCTTCCGACAAGCGGCACTTGTTGTGGCTCGTTATCCATATAGATGACGAGGATTTGATCGGCTTTGACATAACTGCTTTCAAGCTCTGATAAAGCCTGCTCCAATTCAATAGATTGTTTAAAGGTTGCGAAAAGATTCATTTCAAAACACCTGCTTAAGGGAATAATCTGAGCTTTGTGCTGCGGTATCTTTTTGTGAGTTCCATGCGTTGGGAAAGACGGTATAATTTATTGTGTTCCACACCTGTAATATAGGCATGATAAATGGAGCCTCCCATAACAGATGGCATAAATAATAACCAGTGAGGATGTAGTATAGCAGTCGATTTTTGAAGGTTACCTAATACAAGTGCCAATAGAGATTCATGTAATCCTGATAGTGTGAGATACACCCACCACCAGAAAATCGCGTAAAAGGCCAGTCCAAATCGGTGGATGTACAATTGGCCTAATCCTGGAAAGAAAAAGGAATAAAGAACGCCAATTATTGGTCTTTTCCTCTCTAGGTATTGAATTTCGGAAGAGAATATACCCATTCGGTGCTGGGTAACGGCTTTCTGCTTTGTCAATTGATATAATTTGTTTTGGTAGAAGGCAGATCGATAGCTATCCCATATGGCAACCAAATATATAACTAAGTATCCGAATGCCCATCTCGGTTCAATCACAGACTTTGCCAGGTCAAAATGTCCGCAAAAGGAATGGACCATTGCTTCATTAATATGTGCAAGCGTATTAATCGTTACCTCGGAAAGCGTTAATAATGTTGCTCTTATGTATTGATTGAGTAAGTAGTGGCCAAAACCTGGAAACACAGCTGACCACCATGCGACCATGATTGGGTTATGCTCCTGTAGATGGGTTATACCAAATAAACTAAGTTTGTAAAGAGGTGGATGGTTTTGTTCCATCATTTCCTGCACCTGCTTTTTTCAAGATTATTTTAGATTGTGAAAATCTAGTACATTTCATTCATCTGTAAAAAGGTTTAGAGGGAGGCTTGTCTCTTTGAAAGGACTATGCCAAAATATAAGCAATTCAACAGACTAAGAATGGAGGAAATTATAGTTGTCTAATTTGCCAAATTGCCCAAAATGTAATTCTGAATATACATATGAAGATGGAAGCTTGTTGATCTGCCCAGAGTGTGGTCATGAGTGGAGTTTAGAAGCTGCAACTGAAGAAGAAGTGAGAGTTATTAAAGATGCAAATGGGAATGTTTTAAATGATGGTGACACAGTAACAGTTATCAAGGATCTTAAAGTAAAGGGAAGTTCATCGACATTAAAACAGGGTACGAAGGTGAAAAATATTCGTTTGGTTGATGGCGACCATAATATCGACTGCAAAATTGATGGTTTTGGCGCCATGAGTTTAAAGTCAGAGTATGTTAAGAAAATATAAAAAGAGGCGCACCTTGGTCGGGTGCGCCCTTAAATTTTTTAAAAATCAAAGTTATCAGGGTCAGGACCGACACGATGATTTTGATTTAAGCTGTTAATTTGCTCCATGTCTGCTTTCGTTAATTCAAAATCAAAAAGATCAGCATTCTCAATTATTCTATGTTCTTTCGTTGATTTAGGGATGGTGACAACTCCGTTTTGCAGATCCCAGCGTAAAATAATTTGAGCTGTCGTTTTGTTATATTTCGCGGCCATATCATGTAGCAGCGGGTTATCAAATAATTGACCCTGCATTAAGGGTGACCAAGCTTCAAATTGAATTCCATTTTTATCACAGAAGGCTTTGACTTCTTGCTGTGTTAACCTAGGATGGTATTCAACTTGATTAACCATTGGTTTTATTACAGAATCCTTCATTACATCCTCAAGATGATGAACTTGGAAGTTACTTACTCCAATTGCTCTTACTCTTCCCGCTGTATAAAGAGTTTCCAGCGCCCGCCAAGCATCCTTATATTTCCCTTCTACTGGCCAATGAATAAGGAATAAATCTAAATAGTCCAGACCAAGCTTTGCTAAGCTGGTTTCATAGGCTGCTATCGTCGATTCATAACCTAAGTCAGCATTCCAAACCTTTGATGTAATAAATAATTCTTCTCTTTTAATTCCGTATTCTGTCATTGCTTCCCGAATGGCTTGTCCAACGCCTTCTTCATTTCCATAAATAGCAGCAGTATCAATACTGCGATACCCTTGTTTAATCGCAAATTTTACAGCATTCACTAATTCTGGACCTTCCTCAACCTTAAATACTCCAAGCCCAAACCAAGGCTTTTTTACACCATTAGATAAAGTAGTTGCTGCTTGTAAGTTGTTTGTCATTTTACCTGAACCTCCAATTTTTGATTTGAAAATGAACACATGTTATTTGTTACGGTTTTGTCTTTTTCTTCAAGCTTTCGACTCAAGCCCGTAAGGAAGACAGCGCCAAGAACCATCAGGGCTCCAATCCAAGTGGTGTGGATCAGTCCAATTGAATCAGTTATGACACCACCTAAGTAAGAACCAATAGCAATTCCTGCATTAAACGCGGCGATATTAAGAGCAGAAGCCACGTCTTTAGCGCTTGGCACATACCGCTCTGCCAGCATGACCACATACACTTGTAAACCAGGTACGTTCATAAAAGCCAGCAGTCCCATTAAGAAAATAGTAATTAATCCAGCTATTTTAAAAGGTGCTGTAAACATTAAAATAAATAACACAACTGCTTGAATGATAAACATATAAAATAGTGCCTTAATCGGATTTTGATTGGATACCTTTCCTCCAATCATATTTCCAATTGCAATTGCAATCCCATAGCCTAGCAGGATGGCAGCTACCGTACCTTCTTTAAAGCCTGTGATATCCTGCAGGATTGGAGCTAGATAAGTAAAGACAACAAACGTGCCGCCATACCCTAAGGCAGTAATGATAAAAACGAGTAAAAGCCGGCCATTTGTCACTAATTTTATTTGTTCATTGAAAGATGTTTTTGTCCCTTTTCGTAACGCAGCGGGTATTAGGATACTGTTAGCAATCATAGCAATGACACCAACTATAATGATCAGGATAAATGCCATCCTCCAGCCAAATTGCTGACCAATAAAGGTGCCAAGCGGGACTCCCGTAACGGTTGCAACAGTTAGTCCTGTAAACATAATGGAGATTGCGCTGGCTCTCTTATTTTCCGGTACTAAATCAGCTGCGATGGTAGAGCCGATTGACATGAATATCCCATGTGAGAGAGCAGAGATAACGCGCGCCGCCAAAAGAACGCCGATACTCGATGCGCTTGCCGCAAGACCATTCCCGATAATAAAAATGACCATGATCCAAAGCAATAATGATTTACGTGACATACTAGAAGTAAGAGATGTCAGAATTGGTGCCCCGAAGGTAACTCCAAGTGCATATAAGGAAACCGTTAAACCAGCAGTTGTAACGGGTATTTCTAAATCATTTGCAATCAGCGGTAAAAGTCCGACACTGATAAATTCAGTGGTTCCAATTGCAAAGGCACTAATCGCTAATGCCAGCAGTGCAAACATACTTTGTTTATGATTGAAAGACATATGTTGTCTCCTCCTTATGAAATTTTTTGAACGATTTGCTTGTTACAGCTCAATCGATAAATGTTATTATGAGATATGGTGTGAAATAAGTGAAGTACGCACTTTAAAGTGATATAGATACTTAAAAGTAATATAGGTACTTTTTAGTTCCTATCAATAAGGAGGAAATGACGGTATGAAGCCAAAGAAATACAATATATCTGTAGAAGCGACACTGGAAGTAATCGGAGGAAAGTGGAAGTGTGTGATCCTCTGCCATTTGACGCATGGAAAAAAGCGGACAAGTGAATTAAAACGTTTAATGCCAGACATAACGCAGAAGATGTTAACACAGCAATTGCGTGAGTTAGAGGAAGATGGAGTCATTAACCGAATCGTTTATAATCAAGTTCCGCCGAAAGTAGAGTATGAGTTAAGCGAGTATGGTGAGAGCTTAAAAGGGATCTTAGATTCCCTATGCGCATGGGGTGAAAAACATATTTCCAAAGTGTATGGAAGTTTGGATGTATTAGAAGAGAACGTCCTTAATGAACATCTGAAATAATAAAAGGCGGGAACAATATAGACGGATGAATTCCGCTTATTTAGTAAATAGCATTGAAATTAGCTCAAATAGACGGAGAGATTCCGTCTATTGCCTCAAAAAACGTGAAAAAGATTAAGTTTGCAATGAATAAACGGAAAACCTCCGCCTATATCCCCCGATACGAGCTCTATTTTTCAATTAGCCGGAAAACTTCCGCTTATTTTCCTTTCTGATACTAAGAGGGAAAAGCCAATCGGAATGTCAATTCGTCAAAGCGCGTGTTCCAAGAAAAGCATTTCAAAACGGAACCTTTCTGAGGATTTTATTTAAAAACTAAGAACATGATTGCAGGCTATTTTTCATACTATATTATGGAGGTGAAAATATGCCAAGAATATCTTACCGAAGTTCAGACGTTGACTTGATGGCAAGGATGATGCGAGCAGAAGCGGAAGGTGAAGGACAACAAGGCATGCTGTATGTTGGAAATGTAATTGTTAACCGTGTTGTAGCAGATTGTACGGACTTTAAAACATTGACAAATGTTGAACAAGTCATTTTTCATGTACAAGGAGGAAACTTTTCTTTTGAGGCTGTTCAAAAAGGGAATGTTTTTTATCAAAGAGCAAGAGAAGCTGAAAGAAGATTGGCGCGGCAGAATTTAGATAGGTGGAGGGAGCACCCAGCGAAATATTCCCTTTGGTACTTTAACCCATATGGCCCTTGCCCGCCGACATGGTACGACCAGCCTTTTACGGGTCAATTTAAAGAACATTGTTTTTATGAACCCAAACCTGGAACCTGCGATAGTGTTTATAGAGGATAACATAGAAAAAACGCTCAGATTCTTGAGCGTTTTACTATTTTTTCAATAAAAGATACATGAAATATGGAGCACCAATTAATGCCACCATAATCCCTGCTGGAATTCCTGCAGAGTCCAAGAGATTCCGTCCGATGGTGTCAGCAAACATTAGCAGCCAGCCGCCAATTAAAATCGCAACAGGGATAAACAATTGATTTCTAGGTCCCACGAGCGCTTTAGCCATATGCGGCGCCATTAATCCGATAAAGGAAATTCCGCCTGTCACACTAACCGCTGAGGCGGCAAGGGCAACGGCTGTAATTAGTAATACAATTCGTTCCTTTTCAATCGAAACACCGACGCCGATTGCAACGGGTTCACTTAAACCAAGCAGGTTTAACCGATTGGCCTTATATAGGGTAAAAGGGATCAGTACAACCAGCCAAGGAAGGAGTGCCCAGATAAACGGCCAATCTGTCCCCCAAATATTTCCGGCAATCCATTTGGCAATAAAATCAACTTTTGCCCGCTCTGCAGAAGAGATAAGGACAATCATTGCACCGGAAAATGCCATTGAAAACCCGACCCCAATGAGGACTAACCGCACCGGCTGCAATCCCTCTTTTTTGCTATAGGCGAATAGATAGAGAAGGACAGCAGTCACCATGGCGCCGATAAAAGCGACCACAGGAATCATATAAGTAAACGAACCTGAATCAATCGGAAAAAATAAGAAGAATATTGTTACAGCGACACCTGCGCCGGAATTAATCCCAATAATCCCAGGGTCAGCTAAATCATTACGGGTAATTCCTTGTAGTATAGCCCCCGATAGAGCCAAGGCCATGCCAGCTAGTAAAGTAATGATGAGCCGCGGCATTCGAACGGAAAATAAAACGAATTCCTCTTTGAACGTCCCTTGGCCAATAAGGGTTGGCAGCAGCCTGTCAAAGGAAAGAGCAGCATAACCGAGACACAGCCCAATTATCATCGTAACAACAATAAGTGCCAGTAAAATAAATAAAATAATTCTTTGCTTCTTAATTAAGGAAGGCTGGATCATGAGAATGCTTTTCCTCCTTTACGAACAATTACAAGGAAGAACGGTAATCCTAGTGTTGCGACAATGGCTGCGACAGGTGTTTCAAATGGTGCGTTAATGGTTCGGCCAAGTGTATCGGCAAAGAGCATAAATGTGGCCCCGCTTAAGGCAGACATGGGAATAATATAACGGTAATCCGTACCCACAATTGCCCGAACAACATGGGGAACCATTAAACCGATAAAAGCCATATTCCCGATTAAAGCAACGGAAGCTCCTGCTAATAAAATGATGGCTATAAAAAGGATTGCCTTTATTTGGTTCGTTTTTTGCCCTAATCCAACGGCGACCTCTTCGTTTAGGCTAAGAATCGTGAGCTGCCTTGAAAGAAATTGAGAGACTAGTAAACCAATAATTATAAAGGGAACAATGATTTGGAGCTGGCCCCAGCTGGTTCCAACCATTCCTCCAGCCGTCCACATTGAGACATTTTTTGAAATTTTAAAGGTAATCCCAATTCCTTCTGCAATCGCATACAGAAAAGCCGAAACAGCTGCCCCTGCTAATACAATCCGCAGTGGAGAAAAGCCCCCTTTTTTCATTGCCCCAATCCCGAATACCATCAGTGTTCCAGCAGCTGCTCCAATAAAGCAGGCAATGGTAATGCCAAAATAGTTGGCGGAAGGGACGAAGGCGATGGCGATGGCAAGTGCAGCATTAGCCCCCGCAGTCAGCCCTAATAAACCGGGATCAGCAAGGGGATTCCTGGTGATTCCTTGCATAATTGCTCCGGAAACAGAAAGAGCAGCCCCGACCACGATAGCGGCAACCTCACGAGGCAAACGTATTTCACGGATAATCGAAATCTTTTCACCCTTTGCATTAGAAAAAAGGGCCTGCCATACATCCTTCAGTGAGATATCTGCTGCTCCCATCACCATGGAAAATACAAACATCGCAGCAAATACAACCATTCCGATGATTAGTTTATAGAGAAAAGGGATAGATCGTCGTTTTTTATTCGTCATAAGTCTCTCATCTTTTCTTTCTTAGAATAGGGGAAAGAGGAATTCTAGGAAGAATCCCTCTCTTCATATTAGTTACCTAAAAATGATTTCTTAATAAATTCCAGCTGCTTTTCGAGCGTAACTGGATCACTGAAGGAAGCACCTTGACCATTCATTTCAAATACGCGGTTGTTTTTTACCGCAGGAATGTTTTTGTACGTTTCAGTTTCTTGGAAAGAAGTATCCGCATCTGAGTATTTGCTTAGGACTACATAATCTCCTGCATACTCAGGGATCACTTCAGTGGATAAAGCAAAGTAGCCTGATTCTTTCGCAACTTCTTTTACCTTTTCTGGCATTTCCAATTTCATTGCTTGATAGAGAATTTCTGTTCCGCGTGCAAAGTTGTCGCCAAATACATATAAGTCTTTTCCGTAACTTTCAATAACAGAAACGGTCGCATCTTCACCGATTTTCGCACGAATTTCTTCGCCTGCAGCTTCTGCTTCTTTTTTGAACTCATCTACCCATCCTCTAGCTTCTTTTTCTTTATTTAAGAGTTTCCCAATTTCGATGTGCTGTGTTAGGTAGTCTACTTTACCCCATGTGTAAGTTACAGTCGGTGCAATCTCACTTAACTTATCTACGTTTTTAATATTAGAAAGACCAATGATTAAGTCTGGTTCTAACTCTATAATTTTTTCAAGGTCTTCATCGGAAACCTCTGCAACGTCCTTCATTTCTTTTTCAAATGTCGGGTTGGTCTTTGACCACACATCAGCTCCGACTACATTTACGCCTAAGTCAATGACATTACCAGTAAAGCCAGATAGAAGAATCACTCGTTGTGGATCAGCTGGAACTTCAATTGGTCCGTTTTCCGATTGATAGGTAATGGTTTCTGATTTCTTATCATCTTTAGCTGCAGTGTCCTTTTCTTTAGAAGTATCGGTACCGCAGGCGCTAATAATTAACGCTGCGAGCAGTATAAATGGCAGTAGTAGTTTTTTCATGTTTTGTTTCTCCTTTTAGTAGATTGTAAGTTACGCACATTGGTTTTCCAGTACGAGGGTCGTGTCCGATTACAGCGTCAATATTGAATACCTTTTTTAACACCTTATTGTTGATGACTTCCTCGCAATTTCCTGCTTTTACTATTTCACCGTCTCTTAGGGCAATGATATGATCCGCGAAGCGGGCTGCTTGATTTAAATCATGAAGGACCATGACAATCGTCCGTTTCTGATCTAGATTTAATTTTTGCAGGAGTTCCAAAACTTCCAGCTGATGGGCCATATCCAGGTAGGTGGTAGGTTCATCAAGGAAAATAATTTCTGTTTCTTGTGCTAATGCCATCGCAATCCAAACGCGCTGGCGCTGTCCGCCTGATAGGGCGTCTACAGGACGAAACTTAAAATCAATCGTTCCAGTGACCTCAAGAGCCCAGTCAATCACTTCATAATCTTTTTTCGTTAAGCGGCCAAAGCCCTTTTGATAAGGGAAGCGGCCGTAAGATACAAGCTCGCCAACTGTTAATCCGCTTGCACTTTCTGGTGTTTGCGGCAGGATTGCCATTTGTTTAGCGAGAAGCTTTGTATTTACCTTTGAAATATCTTTCCCGTCTAAAAGAATGTTTCCTGATTGGTGGGAGATGATCCGTGTAATTGCTTTAAGTAAGGTGGATTTTCCGCAGCCATTCGGTCCGATTATCGTAGTAATCTTGTTATCTGGAATTTCGATACTTAAGTTTTTGACAATTAAACGTTCACCGTAACCAATACTTATTTCATCTGTAGATAGGCGAACCATGGTAACCCTCCTTTATGTAATTGAGAATTAATTGATAATGATTATCACTGTCGTTATGACCTAACTATAAAGGTGAGTGATAATGATTGTCAATTACAATTTTGTGAAAAGTTTTTAAATATTCGATGGTGTTTTTTTACATTAGGCTCAACAATTTATTTCTAGAGGTTTGTCATACATTTTTTTTCTGACAAAAAATCGACAAATAAGGGGACCACAGAATTTTCAAAAAAATTTCTATTGTAAAATGAGTGAAAATCCATTAATCTTAATGATAATGATAATCAATTACAGTTGGTTAGGGAGTGGACGGAGATGGAACAACACGAGTTATTTGATGTAACGGTTATTGGCGGCGGACCAGCGGGGCTTTACTCTACCTTTTATAGCGGACTCAGAGAAATGAAAACAAAGGTGATCGAGTATCAGCCAGAGCTAGGCGGAAAAATCCATGTTTATCCGGAAAAAATGATTTGGGATGTCGGCGGTTTAACGCCGATCACAGGGGCTAAATTAATGGAGCAGCTGGTTGAGCAGGCCTTAACGTTTAGTCCAACCGTTGTCTTGAATGAAAAAGTGGAATCCATCACGCGGAATGAAAAAGGAATTTTTATCTTAAAAGGCTCATCCGGAGAACTTCATTACTCCAAAACGGTGATTGTTGCCATTGGCAGCGGGATCTTGAATCCACAAAAGTTGGATATAGAAGGTGCAGAGAGATTTGAGGTAACAAATTTACATTATACAGTAAAATCCTTTAAACAATTCAAAGACAAAATTATCATGATTTCCGGCGGTGGAAATTCTGCGGTAGACTGGGCGAATGAGCTGGAGCCGATTGCGAAAAAAGTCTACTTAACTTATAGAAAAGATGAGTTAGGGGGACATGGACAAGAGGCACAGGCAACAAAGCTTCTCGAAAGCTCTGTAGAATGTTTCTTTCAAACTTCTATCTCTAAATTAATTGCTAATGGTGAACGTGATGAAATTGCCACCGTTGAATTAACAAATCACGAAACAGGTGAGGTTACCTGCTTAGCAGTTGATGATGTCGTAATTAGTCATGGCTATGAACAGGATGCTGCTCTTTTGGAAAACAGTGAATTGAGTATCGAGCGAGTGGATAATTATTATATTGCCGGTAATGCAACAAGCGAATCTTCTATTGAAGGACTTTATGCTGCGGGAGATATCCTGATGTTTGAAGGGAAAATCAACCTGATTGCCGGTGCGTTCCAGGATGCAGCAAACGCAGTAAATAAAGCGAAACAATATATTCAGCCTAACGCAGCCAAAGTCGCGATGGTGTCTTCCCATAATGAAGTTTTTAAAGAGCGTAATAAAAAATTAGTGAAGCAATTAGTTGGAAAATAGAGTGAAGGGCTGCCTTCACTCTATTTTTTTGTAGCTTGGTGCGATGATATCGATCCGATTCGTCCAAATCCCGCCGCTATAGTTGTCAGGCAGTCTTGTTAAATCTTCCTCCGTATCAAAGCCTTCCGACCAGCCTCCATCACCCGCGACAACAATGACCCTTGTATCAACACTGTCCATCCGATTTAAAAATTTATCTGACCATCCCCAAATCCATGGAGCAATTTTTTCTGGCAGATGCAATTGAGTATTCTCGCATGCAGAAGGAATATAACCTGTCCACCCAACAGCAATATAAGGAAGCAGGCAGCTTTTTAACGTCGCCTTTGACATCACACGAATATGGGGAAGTTCTTCTTTTAGTGAAGCAATAGGCTGATCGCCGCCATAAACGGTCAATAAACTTAAGCGGTTTTCTGGCAGTTCTTTCAGCACTTCAGCAAGTTGTTTCCCTTCTTTTGGATCATCACTCTTGATATGAATTAAGAAAGAACCTTTTGGAAAATGGTTGAATACTTCCTCAAGTGAGGGCATTAGACCGACCCCTTTACCACGGAAGGGATAGGTTTTTCCATTATCCGCTGTGTACCCATAGCCAATGTCCAACTGTTTTAGTTCTGCCATTGTATATTCCTTGGTCGTACCTTCTGCGTTTGTCCGGCATTCCAGCGTCCAGTCATGAAAAACAGCAAATTGGCCATCTTTTGTCGGTTTAATATCTAACTCGACGATGTCCGCGCCGTTTTCAAAGGCTGCCTCCATTGAGGGAATTGTGTTTTCAAGATAAGGGTGTTCCGGCGGATAAATTCGCTCTGCTGTGCAAGTATCACCCTGGATTCCTTCCATACTAAACGTTTGGCCAAGCCCGCGGTGTGCGAGAAGTAAGGGGTCACCCTCACGATCCTTCGCAAAAATAGAGCTGTTGTTGATAAAAATAAATAAAGACAGCAAGAGTAGAAATATGACTATTCTTTTTAGTGTTTTTTTCAATTTCGTTACCTCCATTGATAGCAATTCTATCAGCGAAACAAAAAATCTACAAAAAAAAACTGATTGGGAGCTTCCAATCAGCACAAAGCTAGATTCTCTTTTTAACATCTTCTCTAATGGATTCTATCACTGTATCTGATAAATCAGCTGGCAGCGAGGTGCCGTCCTTAAACACCCAGGCATTAATGATTTCCAAATCTGCTTTTTTAAACGTAATACTGTAATTCACTTGATTTTGGATAAACTCTGTCGTCACATATTCCTCGCTGTCAAAATCATCATCAATAATCATGTTGGTTATTTCATATGTATTCACAATCAAAACTCCTTTTTGCATTCTATAAAATAGAGTTTACTTAAAGGAAATGTTTATACCTTTTTAAGGAAAGTAAATATCTAATGAGCTCTTTTTGTTTCTTAGGGTGTAGTAGTTTTGAAAGTCTGTGTTTATGAAGGCATGTGGATAGTTCTTTAGTTCAATTTTAACAAGCTTTCCATCTGTTTTTGAAAAGGTTAGGTGTGACCCTGTTACTTGGATGCTTTGAAAATGAAAACCATCCCGCTGGACCATCATGTCTTCCTGATAATAGTTTAGGATCACTTGGCGATTTTGATAGTTTGACAGAACTGATAAATTCTTTAGTTGTTTTTCCATACCCTCAGTACATACCCTCCACAACCGCATTGGTCGAAATATTTCATCCCAATTCTGTCCCCAAAGTAAGTTAATAATGCTTCTGCTAAATACTCATCAGGGTTCCCGAAAGAAGAGGGAGTCACAATGTTTACATAGAAACCACGATTTGTATCCTCGACTGCCTGTATGGCATCCTTAATGACCAGCTCCAAGTCGCTCACATATTCCTCATGTTCAAGTGAAATAGACCAATTCTTATCCAAACACATCACCCCTTTCCTTAATTTTAATAGGAAAAACTAGGGAAAGGGGTGATAGCAATCACAATCAGCTAAGAAAATTCAGCTCATGATACACGTTAAATGGTATATTATTATGGTAGAAAAATATGAAAGTGGTTTTGCTATGAAAAATTCATTAAAAGATATAACTCTCATCTTGCTTGGTGCCTTTCTATTTGCGGTCGGTGTCAATTATTTTACGATTCCCAATACCCTTTCTGAGGGCGGCATTTTAGGAATTACCATCATTACCCATTACCTGTTTCACTGGTCACCTGGGGTTGTGAACTTTGTGTTAAATGCAGCTCTTTTAGGAATAGGATATAAGTATTTTGATAAAAGAACCATGGTTTATACAATTATTTCGATTGCCGCGAGCTCAGGTTTTCTCTATTTAACTGAGGACATCGGCAGGCAGTTAACAGAGGATACCTTTTTAGCTGCTATCTTTGCTGGATTATTGGTGGGTGCAGGGCTGGGTCTGATATTTCGCACGGGCGGAACGTCAGGCGGTTCAACCATCTTAGCAAGGCTTACTCACCAGTGGCTAGGCTGGAGCATTGGGAAAGGGATGCTTGTTTTTGATATTGTGGTCGTGCTTGGATCCGTCTTGATCATCGGCGTGGAAAAAACCATGTATACCTTATTAGTAGTATTCATTGGAGCAAAGGCAATTGATTTTGTGGTAGAAGGATTAGATGAAAAAGTTGCAGTCTTGATTATCTCTCAATCGCCAGACATGGTGCTCGAAAATATCATGAGTAAAATGTCGAGAGGGATTACGGTCCTTGAAGGGCGCGGCGGTTTTTCCGGTCAGAATAAAGATGTGCTTTACCTTGTTATCAACAAGCAGGAAATCGTTCAACTAAAGAATGTCATCAACTCTATTGATCAAAATGCTTATGTGACGGTGCATAATGTGCATGAAATGATGGGGAAGGGATATAAGGCGTCTTAAAAAGTACTCATGACACACAAAAAAGGAACCTTCGCAGGAGAGGGTTCCTTTTTTGTAACCTATGCTATTAAACTCTCTCTTTTAATCTCTTAATATTAACAAATCTCCAATTATTTATTGTAATATATTACCATAGGCATAGTTTTGGAGGTGTTAGGTTAGAGCTTTTTTGATATACATAAATTAATGGGATGAGGCAGGGACTATGAGAAAAATATTTACGATATTGCTAGTATTGCAGGTGTTCCTCGTACAGACTGTGGTGTTTGCCGAAGAGACTAGAGTAAATCCGGGCACATCAGAAATTAGCTTAAATGCTAAACTTTCAGATGAAGTACAGCCTAGACAGACAACAGTAAAAGAGGCCGATATACAGGATCCAGCGAATTATCCGCTTATCGGTGAGGAGGAATTTGCCGGTTATTTGTGGGATAGTTATGGCGGCTATCAATATGTTGGTTTAGTTAATGTCAGCGAATCAGAAGATTACGATGATTCTATGAATGTTCAATTATTCTATGGCTCCGAATATGCCTACGGAAAAGACAGTATTCTAAACATTGAGTTTTACCAAGAACAAAATAATACATTAAACTTCTTGGGTGAAACCGAATTTAATACAGCAGGCAGTACATCAGGGACTCTTCATTCTCATGTGCCAAAAGCAGATTTCGCAAATAGCCCGTATATTTACATGCGAGTAGGGGTTCGAGGTTCTGTTTATGATTCTTATTACTCTGATGTCGTTACCTTTAAGGCAGAAAATCCTTTTTATTCAGTGAGTAATCCAGGAAACGGTGATACCTATGCCGTGATCAGCAATGAATCTGTCAATGCTGAATCCACACAGTCAACAGGTACCTTTAATCTTAAAAACATGAAATACAGTATGGATAAAAGTTTAAAGCCCGGTGCATATAAATTAGACGTAGATAAACCTTTTGATATTGCAGGAAATAAGGGCAAGTTAATCCAAAAAAATACGAAATATATCAACCCTTCTTTTAATGTGGGGGCTTATAACTATTTTTGGGTCACAGATATAACCAACGATTATAACTATCAAATTACTGCTAGATTAGCATATAAGGGTTCTAAAGCAAATGTATGGGTACACAATGATGAAATCAGTGATGCAGATGCAGCAAAATTAGGACAAGAGTTTGATGGTAAAATCTATTCTTCTGTAACCAGCAATTTTGGACCGGAATCAGATATTAATCAAGATAAAAGCATCAATCTCTTAATCTTTGATATTCAAGATGGCTTCACCGGCAGCGGCGGCTTTGTTGGCGGCTATTTTTACGGCGGAGACCTATTTAATGTTGATTATTCAAACCAAGGAGAAATTTTATATATTGATACCTATCCTTCGATGGGCACCGGCACAACAAAAGATGTGACCCAAGCTTATGAAACCCTGGCTCATGAATTTCAGCATATGGTGAATTTTAATCAAACTGTCCTAATTGAAGGATCCAGCACCAATATGGATACATGGCTTAATGAGGGTCTTTCGATGGCTGCAGAACAAATTTATACCGGCCAGGGGCTCAGCAGCCGTTTGGACTATTATAATGTTTCTTCTTCGATTCAAAATGGACATTCTCTTTTGTATTGGGGCGGAGATTTACTCTCCAATTATTCATTGTCGTATTTATTTGGCCAATATATAAAAATCCAAGCCAACCGGGGAGATGCGATTTTTAAAGAAATTCTAAAGGATCCATATAATGATTTCCGGGCGGTTGAAAATATCGCGAAAAAGTATATTAGTCCAGATATGACCTTCGGTAAGTTGATGACTAATTTTAGGATTGCTCTTCTTTTAAAAGAACCTGCAGGCTTATATGGGTTTAAAGGTGATCCGTTTTTTGATGCATTAGAGGAAAAATTATATAGAGGTACTTCAGCCAATCTTCGCGGCGGCGGCGCAATTAGTATTGCCTTCAACTCTGAGGAGGGACTGACCGTTCCAAGTAATAAAGGCAGTGATATTACTTATACCACTTTGAACAGTGATGAAAACCCAGAAGAAGGAGCTACGACTCCTCCTGTGGTCAATGAGGTAACTGATCATGAGACTGTTGTGACAGGGAATGCAGAACCATTATCGACATTAATTGCAAAGGTCTCTGGAAAAGAAATTGGACGGTCTAAGGCTGGGGAAGACAGGAATTTCTCAATCACGATTCCTAAGCAGCAAGCAGGGGTGATTATTGAAGTTGTTTCAGTCGACGCTGCAGGAAAAAGCAGCGCCCCAGCGAAAATAACCGTTACTAAAAAACTGGTAAGCTTAATTGGCAGCACAAGGTATGCCACCGCTGCAAAGGTTTCTGAGGCAGGCTGGAAAAAATCAAACAGTGTGCTTCTTGTGAATGGAGCTGCAATTGTAGACGGTTTGACTGCGACACCTTTGGCAGCAGCGAAAGATGCACCAATCTTGCTAACTCAGAGTGGTTATTTACCAACTGAAACATTGAATGAGATAAAACGATTACAGGCAAAAGAAATAACCATCATTGGCGGTACTGGGGTTATTTCCGTACAGGTGGAAAATGTATTGAAATCACAAGGCTATACGATTAAGCGTATTGGCGGAAGCGACCGGTACGGGACCTCATTATTGATTGCAAAGGAACTGGATAAGCTTGTTGATGTCAAAACCGCATTTGTTGCCTACGGCAGAGGTGAGCCGGATGCCTTATCGATTGCTGCTCAAGCAGGTTTGAAAAAACAGCCGATCATCTTAACAGATAAGAGTCTTGTTCCAGCAGATACTTTGGCGTGGCTGAAAACTGAGGAAGTTGATAATGCCTATTTTATTGGGGGCTCAAGTGTAATTTCAAGCACTATCATAAACGAAATTAACAAACTATCGGCACAAAACGTTCAGAATAATCGGATCAGCGGGGAGAATCGACATGAAACAAATGCAAATGTTATCAAGCAATTCTTTCCTGAGACACAACTACAGTCTATCCTGATGGCAAAGTCCGAAACAGAAAGTCTCGTGGATGCCTTATCAGCAGGGCCTTTAGCGGCTAAATTGGGTTCCCCGGTTCTTTTGGTATCATCATCTTGGGGACTTGTATCATCTCAAAAGCAAGTGGTTGCAGGGAAAAACTCAAAACACGTTCATCAAATTGGCGGCGGAGTGAATCCAACGTCTGTGAATGAAGTGGTTAATTAATGTAATAGTTAAAAAGGCAGCTCCTCTAAAAATATGAGGGGCTGCTAAATTCTATGGAAATGGAGACCTCTATGAAACCAAAAGTTTACATAACACGGAAGCTGCCAGATCGCGTCGTGGATAAATTGAAAAATTCATTTGACTTGAGAATGTGGGAAAAAGAAGAGGAACCGGTACCTAGAGAAATTTTAGAAAAAGAAATAAAAGAAGCCGAAGGGCTCTACTGCTTGTTAACCGAATCCATTGACAGAGACCTCCTCAATCTTGCACCTAGATTGAAAGTGATTAGTAATATGGCTGTCGGCTATAACAATATCGATGTAGCTGCCGCAACAGAAAAAGGAATTATGGTTACAAACACCCCTGGAGTATTAACGGAAACAACGGCGGATCTAACCTTCGCGCTGTTAATGGCTGGTGCGAGGAGAGTGGTAGAAGCCTCCCACTATCTGCAAAGAGGAGACTGGAAGACTTGGTCGCCGATGCAATTAACCGGGCAGGATGTATATGGAGCAACCTTAGGAATCCTTGGATTAGGCAGAATTGGTGAGGCATTGGCAAAAAGAGCAACAGGTTTTGATATGAATCTCCTCTATCATAATCGATCACGAAAGCCTGATGCCGAGGAGAGGCTTGGTATTCAGTACGTAAGTAAAGAAGACTTGCTTCGGGAATCAGATTTCGTTTGTGTGCTGACACCTTATACACAAGAAACGGTAAATTATATTGATGAGGCAGAATTGGCAATGATGAAACCAAATGCTGTTTTAATTAATAGTGCACGCGGCGGGATTGTAAATGAAGAAGCCCTCTATCATGCATTAAAGAAAGGACAGATTTGGGGAGCCGGTTTAGATGTATTTGAACAAGAGCCTGTCCCGACAGACCATCCATTGCTCAGTCTTCCAAATGTTGTAGCACTGCCGCATATTGGAAGTGCCAGTCAAAATACCAGATTAAAAATGGCGTTACTCGCTGCTGAAAACTTAATTCAAGGTTTATTGGGAGAAACACCGAAAAATTTGGTGAATTAAAGTTTTTTAAAAAATAAAGAGAACCTTGCTTCGACAAAAATTTCCCGGAAAATAAGGGGGATTTCATTGTTCTGACAGGATTTCTGGGTTGTAATCACAGTAAAAGCAGGAATTGAGTCGAAAAAAAGGTTAGGAAATTCCTAACCTTTTATTTTTCAATCAGCCATTTTGTAACGCTTTTAGCCTCTGCTTCAGATAATAATCCACCGGGCATCATACCGGCCCCATCGTTCAGTAATTTCAACAAATCTTCTTCGGCATATTTGGCTATCATATTCATCACGGGCGGCCCGGCTGCTCCTTCTAAGTTTTCACCATGGCAGGATAAACAGCTCATTTTATATAATCCTTCTCCATCTGTGGGTCTCTTGGCATCAGCTGTATTTGATGAACATCCTGCTAATAAAAGTAATGAGAGGGCAAAAATAATCCATCGTTGTTTCACAAAGGTTCCTCCTTAGGGACGTGTATTTGTTACTACAACCATACTTATTAAAACTAAAATTTTTCTAAATGAAAGATTAAAGTTTTCTTAAATGGGTTCAGGTTAGGTAAACTAAAGAAATACTGAGGTTATCGAGAAATATATAAAGGAGCGGGTTTTATGACAGAATTTGCAACGTTTGCAGGCGGGTGTTTCTGGTGCATGGTGTCACCGTTTGATGAACAGCCCGGAATTAAAGAAGTGATTTCAGGTTATACCGGCGGACATAAGGAAAATCCGACGTATGAGGAAGTGTGCTCGGATACAACGGGGCATTATGAAGCCGTTCAAATTGCCTTTGACCCCGCTGTTTTTCCATACAAGAAATTGCTGGAGATATTCTGGCAGCAAATTGACCCGACTGATGAAGGCGGACAATTTAATGACCGGGGTCTATCGTATCGGGCAGCGATATTCTATCATACGAAAGAACAAAGGGCGCTGGCAGAGGATTCAAAGGAAAAGCTGGCAGCGAGTGGTCGTTTTCAAAAGCCGATTGTGACACAAATCCTGCCTGCTGGTCCCTTTTACCCTGCGGAGGAAAAACACCAGGATTATTATAAAAAAATGCCTTTCCACTATAACCACTATCGAGAGGGATCGGGAAGGGCACGTTTTATTCGTGAAAACTGGAAAAAGCGTAAAAGTGATGAAGAGCTCCAAAAAGAATTGACACATCTTCAATATGAAGTAACGAGAAAGAATGCAACAGAGCCTCCATTCAAAAATGAATATTGGAATCATACCGAAGAGGGAATTTATGTTGACATCATCTCAGGTGAGCCGCTGTTTAGTTCACTTGATAAGTACGACGCCGGTTGTGGATGGCCGAGTTTTACGAAGCCGCTCATTCGTCAGGAACTGGAGGAAAGGTTTGATACTTCCCACGGAATGCGGCGGATTGAGGTCCGAGGCAAAACTTCGGATTCTCATCTCGGTCACGTGTTTGATGACGGCCCTGGCCCTGACCGTGCAAGGTATTGTATTAACTCTGCTGCACTTCGATTTATACCAAAGGACAGGCTAGAAGAAGAAGGATATGGGCAATTTTTAAAGCTGTTTAATTGAAAAACTCCCAGATATCACTGGGAGTTTACTCCTTAACGAATCTTTTCTTTTAAATCAAGAAGATAGGTTCGCCATTGCCCAGCAAGCTCCTTCACAGCCAATATCTTGTCTATCACTTCAATTGACGGAGAACTGTCATGAAAGTAGAGGTGATGAATGGAGGAAACAGTTATTTGCGCTGGATGAGAAAACAGTTTTTTTATTTGAGAATCCGGTGTGATTTTCCCTTCCTCCAGCACTCTGAAAAAATAACCTGTATACCCTGTTTTAATGATTCCTTTTAAAAGAAGGTTGTTGTTATTGCGTTTATTGATGGTCGAACAGGGATAACGTCCTTGAGATACCTGGAGGACAGCTTCTCCAATCTGAAAAATATCGCCAATACAAACCTCGTCTTCTTTCATCCCTTTTGGTGTTAGATTTTCTCCAAAAGCTGAAGGGGTTAATTTGCCGACAAACACACTCTCCCAATAGGCGTAATGTTCGAAGGGATAAACACAGACAACTCGATCTGAACCGCCATGGTACTCAGGGTTTGCCACCTGATCACCATTTATCTGCTCTAAGCCGACATCCAGTTCATCAGTTTGTTCTTTCCAGATTCCGGACACATAAGGCTCATTCTTATATACACTATCTTTAGGCAAACCCTTGCTTAAATAGATAATTTCTCTAGTATGCAATGCTCTCTTCGCCTCCTTGGTTTTTATTGTACTACAAGTTTTGAACAAAAAAATAGAAGAAACCCTAGGCAAAAGGGTTTCTTCTATTTTAAGAAAGGCTAAAGACTCGCTGTGTGATAGTTGGCAGACTTATTTCAATGGTGGTACCTTTATTGACTTCACTATCGATTGTTAATTCTCCGTTATGGCTTTCAATAATTTTATAACAAGTCATCAGGCCAAGGCCCGTACCTTTTTCCTTTGTCGTATAAAACGGTTCACCGAGTGTTGGAATCCGCTCTTTCGGTATGCCGATACCTTGATCAATGATCTGGATGGAAATTTTTCCTTCATCACGCACTTTTACCTTTACATCAATATTTCCGCCGTTAGGCATGGCTTCTATCGAATTTTTTAGGAGATTTAACAATACCTGCTTTAATTGGTTCTCCTCGCAGCTGATTTTAGGCAAATCGGATTCGAATTCTACGAAAATTTGAACGTTGTTTAAAATAGATTGAGTATTAATGAGGGTTACAACATCTTTAATAAGTTCTTTGACATCTTTTTCCGCAAAAACAGCAGCCGTAGGCTTCGCGAGCACGAGGAATTCTCCCACGATGTCATTGATTCGATCAAGCTCTGATAACACAATATCATAGTATTCTAATCGATGCTGCTCAGTTTTAAATAGCTGAATGAATCCTTTAATAGAGGTAAGCGGGTTGCGGATTTCATGGGCAATGCCTGCAGCCATTTGACCTAGAAGAGCTAACTTTTCAGATTTCTGGAGGAGCTGTTCGGTTTGCTGCTTTCTCTCTGTTATATCTCTGCCGATAGACAGGACAGCTTCCTTTCCTTCAAATATTATGTGCATGGAGGCACCTTCAAAGACAAATACAGAGCCGTCTAATTTTTTAAACTTGTATTCTATATTGTTCAGAGGATGGGTTTCCTTTTTTACTTGTTTGATTCGTTCTTTCAGGCGTTCTGTGTATTCTGGAAATAGGTAATTTAGAATAGAGGTTCCGATGATTTCTTCCTTCGTCTTAGCCCCGATCATTGTTACGGCTTCCTTATTAACATAGATAACCTTATTATTCTGGTGGATGATAACGGCCCTTGGCAAAGAATCTATTAATTGCTTATAGCTTTCTTCACTACTTCGAGCTTTTTTCCCCAGGTAACGTGCCCGGTCGTATTGCCACCCCACAAGCCAGGCAATCAGTGTAAAAATAACAAAGTCTAGGGTAAAGAAACGTTCATGCTCCAGGAGAGTTTGAAAGCCCGAAAAAAGTACAGATATTAACACTAGCGTTATTTGACCTGATTTATTCATACTTTATCCTCTATTTTTATCTGAATTTGCTTTTATCATATCATGAATTGATAGAATAGAAATAGGAGTTTTTTACTAGAATAGATTACAAGTCTGAAATAGGAAAAAGCCAAGCAGAGTGCTGGCTTTTGTTAATCTATGGTGCTGTATTTACTAATATACGAGCCCTATGCTTGTGCCATTTTTTGATACAAATTTAAGATTGATTGTCCATAGTTGGTACCTGGTACAGCCCATTTTCCGTTTAAAGCGGTCCATGTGGCGGCAGACCCTCTATTTACAAGATTAAAGCGGGGATCCACCAATGGGTATCGGTTTGGTAAGGGTGCTTTTGTTGCATACGCATATAAATGCTGGAGTTGTGCGAGAACTCCGTCTTGTGGTGTTTGAAATGATGCGCCCCGAACACCTCCGCCGGTTGCTCCAATTCCAGCGAAGTTATTTTGCCCTTTCCTTACATCCCCTGTAAACCGAAAATAATCTGTTTCCAGCATAGCTTGTGCAAAAGCAACGTCTCCTCTAATTCCATAATACTCGCCGAAAATTTTGTAAAAACTTCCGAGCAGCGGGGCATTGGGATTAATCTTTCTTACAAATTGATTCATTTGTTCTGCAGTGAGCAAGGTTGGACCTAGTATAGAAGATGGGTTTTGCTGAATAGGGGAGGGGCTCGGAATCGAGGTTGTTGGACTCGGCGTTGATCTGACATCTGAATTTGGACTTGTACTTTGGTTATCTGCTTCTATGAAGGCGTTAATACCAGTCATTTTCTTGATTTCATTTACTCGATTTTCAGCATTTGTCATGTTAGAAAAGGCACCTGCCTGTACTCGGTACCACTTTTCACCAGAGATTGTTGTTGGCACAATAAAGGATTGAATACCTTTTGAACGCAGGAAGGCAACACGTTCCCCAGCATTTTCTCTTAATTTGAAAGATCCGGCAAATACTTTATACATTTCATCTCCTCCATTAGTATGTTTCTCCCTATATTATGAGTACAAAAGGGGGATGTCGACGGACACCAGCCTGTATATAAACACAAAAACCCCCTGATGAAGGGAGGTTTCCGTTATGTACCGCTCTTTACGGCACCCTTTATATGAAACTTTTTTTGCTGCTGCATTAAAAAGAAGAAAACACCAAGAAGAACAAGCATTCCGCCGGCAATCTGCCAGCTGGCAAGGTGTTCACCAAGCATTATGACAGCTAAGATGGTTGCACCTACGGGTTCACCTAAAATACTCATTGATATGGTAGTCGCATTTACATAGTTTAATAGCCAGTTATTAATGATATGGCTGATGGTCGGAACGGTCGCAAGGAGAAGGAAAATTCCCCATTCCTTGGCTGGATAACCGCCAAAATCCACACCTGTACTAAGGTTGTAGATTGATAGAACGATGGTTGCAATGAAAAACACACAAAAGCTATAAATCCAGTGAGATACTTTTTTTACAATGCTTTGGCCAATCATTAAGTAGCCAACCACCGCAATCACACTTAAGAAGGAGAGGATATCTCCGAGGATTGCATCCTGACTTAAGGCTAAATCACCCCAGCCAATCATCATCGCTCCTATAATCGCAATTCCCATTGTCATCAGTGCGGAAGGAGTGGTTCGTTCCTTAAAAAGGAAGTACCCGCCGACTAGGGAGACGATTGGCTGAAGCGCAAGGATAATGGTTGAACTTGCAACGGTCGTTAATTTTAACGATCCAAACCAAAGGACAAAATGCAGTGCTAAAAAGAGGCCTGAAAAAAATAAAAACACCCAATCTTTGTTTGTAATTTTTTTAAATTCTTCACGGTTTTTCCAAACAATCGGAAGCATTAGTAAGCTTGCAAACATCATGCGGTACATGCTTAAAACTGAAGCAGGTGCATCTGACCATTTTACGAAGATTGCTGAAAATGATATCGCAATAATTGAAATGGTGAGCGGTAAGACAATATTGCGTGAATGATCATGCTGGTTCATTTCTTTCCTCTTTTCTACCGTATATGGGTGCTGCTCTATTTTTAGTAAAATAATCTACATGAATCTTATCATAAATGTGGTGCCCTAAACACTAACAAAACTCTCCAGATTCATACAAAAAACGTCAAGCCCATACTGGTGAAGAAGGGTTGACGTTTTTTGCACATGTTTAGTTGTTCGAATATAGCTCCTCGGCACGATTTTTCTTCAATTCCAATGAGTTCATGAATCGTTCAATTCGCTTAACCGCTTCTTGAAGCTGTTCCAAAGAAGTGGCATAAGAGCATCTTACATAGCCTTCACCGCTCTCGCCAAAAGCACTGCCCGGCACGACGGCAACTTTTTCTGCTAGTAAAAGTTCTTCGGCAAATTGTTCTGAGGTCATGCCGGTACTTTTAATAGAAGGGAAGACATAGAATGCACCGCCTGGTGTGTGACAGTCCAATCCAATTCTGTTTAGCGACTGAACAATGTAATTCCGTCTTCGGCGATAACTTCTTCTCATACTTTCCACTTCGTGATACGTATTCTTGAGCGCCTCGATGGCACCATGCTGAAGCATATGCGGTGCGCACATCGTTGTATATTGTAAGATTTTCACCATTTGTTCTGTAAAGGCTGTTGGAGCTGCTAAGAAACCGAGCCGCCAGCCTGTCATCGCAAATCCTTTGGAGAAGCCGTTTATTAAAATGGTTCTTTCATACATTCCTTCAATGGAAGAAAAGCTTGTATATTCTTCATCATAGGTTAATTCGGCATAGATCTCATCGGATACAACTAGCAGGTCATGTTTTTCGACCACAGCAGCGATGTTTGAAAGTTCTTCATTGTTTAAAAATGTCCCTGTCGGATTATTGGGGGAACATAACAAAATGGCTTTCGTTCTGCTGGTGATCGCATTTTCGATTTGTTCCGGTGTCAGCTTAAAGCCGTTACACGGGTGTGTTGAAACTGGGATTGGTTTCCCGCCTGCCAAGGTGACTAATGGTGCATACGATACGAAGGCAGGTTCAATTATTAGTACTTCATCTCCCGGGTTTAATATTGCACGGAAGGTCAGATCAATCGCCTGGCTCGCACCGACGGTCACGATGACTTGGTCAACCGGATTATACTGTACGCCAAACCGCCGATATAAGTAGGATGAGATTTCCTGTCTTAACTCTAGCAGCCCGGGATTGGCAGTATAGGAAGTATAGCCTTCTTCTAAAGAGAGGATGGCTGCTTCCCGAATGCTCCACGGAGTGATAAAGTCCGGCTCGCCGACACCCAAAGAAATTACTCCTTTAATAGAAGCGGCTAGGTCAAAGAACCTTCGTATTCCAGATGGTTTGAGTTCTTTCACCATATCCGATAAATAGTGCTGAGATTCTTTCATCATGGTGAAACCACCATCCGGTGGTCTTTGTCATTGCTTTCGCCAAAGATGACGCCATCATGCTTGTACTTTTTTAACATGAAATGTGTGGTTGTCGAAATGACATTATCAATCGTCGACAGCTTCTCCGAAACAAAGCTGGCAATTTCACTCATGGTTTTTCCCTCAATGGTAATCGATAAGTCATACGCTCCAGACATTAGATAAAGAGAAGTTACCTCAGGAAAGCGGTAAATCCGTTCCGCAACCTCATCAAAACCAACCCCGCGTTTCGGTGTTACCTTGACATCAATCATTGCCACAATATTTTCCTTGCCGGCAACCTTACTCCAATCAATCAAAGCCGGATAACTAACAATAATCTTCTCATCCTCTAACTTCTTAATAACCGCCGTAACATCGTCCACACTCGCATTCAACATCAACGCAATATCTTCAACAGGTATCCTATGATTCTCTTCAAGAATCGAAAGAACCTCCAACTCCTCACCAGACAACCTCATCCTAATCCCCCTCATAACGTTCAAAATTTAATATTACTATAATACATCATAGTTAGAATAAATAAAATATTTTCTTGGTACCTCTTGGTGCCCTCTTGGTGCCTCTCGGTGCCCTCTTCGGTGCCTGTCACCGCTCGTGGACACTGTCCACCTGAGGTGGACAGTTAGTTGTGTTTTTTTACCTAAATGCAGAATAGTTCGTTTTGTCTACTGAATAGAATAGGTGATGGAGAGGCGAGAAGTGTTCACATCAGGGGGAGTTATATATTGATAAAATTGGGGTGGATTATATGAAAAATTACTCCATATCTTCTTTTCTTATTATTTTACTTGTGCTTTTTATAGCTGGATGCAGTGATGATGAGGAGGAACTTGGACCGGGGGCAGGGAGTGGAGTGACACCGCCTGCTGTGAACCATTCGAATAATCCGCCAAAGGTAGAAGACCCTGCCAAGATTCCTGTTATTGAAGTACCTAGGGGAGGAGGGACCTCACCAGGGAGACCTTTTCCTCAAGGTGACTCAACAAGCGGTTTAGATGAGGCAAGAGATCAGAACGCAGTTATTTTCTTAATGGAGGAGTATCTTGTTAATTTTGAGAAAGCAGTAAATGAGGGGGTGTTTGTCTATATTTCACATTTGCTTGATCCTGAAAGCCAGTTGTACGAGGAGCAAATCGATTATGTATTAGACATGTACGAAAGACAAATTACAGAGAAACTCCTTCAATACCAAATTGGAACCCTCATTAAATCAGGAGAAGATACCTACGATGTCATCGTCCGCGAAACCTATTCCATTCATTATGGAAGCGAAGGAAGAGAAGAAATCAAAAACTTTGAGAACACTTACACTCTGGTACGATTTGATGAGTCTATTTGGCTGATTCAGGATTTAATTGTTAATGTTGTAGAGTAGAGGATTCCGGCGAAGAGGTGGTCGGGAGAAGGTGCAAAAATGGTGCCTGTCACCACGCGTGGACAAATCACAGATTTTGTCCGTGTGGGATGGACGGTTAGGGGGAGGCATATGCTTAGCACATCCGAAATCCTTCTTTCGACCTGTATTGTTAATGATCAAAATTCAGTGGTTTGGATTGTTTAGATCTGATGAGAGATGCCAATGCTAAAGCCGCTAAGATACCAATAAGATCAATTCCTACATCAAACAATCTGCCGCCTCGGCTAAAATATAATTGAAGAAATTCAGTTAGAGCGGCGAAAGCGGCAGTTATTATCATGATGATAGGTATAGATTTATATTTCGTCAATACTAGTAAAGTTAGAATATGAAAAGCTGCGATATGCCCTAGTTTCTGAATTACCAAGCTTTTGCTAATACTAGATGGGAATAGGGAAAGGAATTCAGAAAACACAGGCTGATGTTCCCAATGAAAACGCAGCACACCAAATTGGATGAAATCATCAAAGCTCGCAGTACAAGTAAATATCAAAATGGTCACACACCAAACAAAAATAGCCAAACTTCGCAATTGGTCCAATCCCCCTTTTCTTCAACCACAGTTTTGGCGGTAACAGAAGGATTCATACATAAGTCATTGTATAAATGGTATAATTTGCATAAACGGTGACAGGCACCACACCACTGGGGGGAGCAAAATGAAGGTTGAAGCGTTAGGTCAAGAGAGAGTTCAGGACTTTATCGAGTATTGTAAGAAGCATCGGGGTGAGGTGGATGATTCTTATTTGTATGATTTTGAGCTGCGGGATTTTCGGGTTGGTGAGGATGCTCCTACGTATATACTTACAAATCAGCAGGGGGAGATTCTAGGAGCTGTATCGCTGGTTTTGGATGATTATCATAAACGCGGAAAAAGAGCGCGTTTTCGAATTTTTCATTCAGAAATTGAGGATGTACATTGTTATCAGCAGCTGCTGCAGGCGGTTTTAAAACATACAGCAGACCTTGACAAGGTTTTTCTATTTGTTCCAGTTATGAATAAAGTATTGGCCGAAATGATTGAGAACTTGAACTTTTCTTTGGAAAGATACGCATTTCTCCTCGTGAGGGAAAACCTTGATGTACCTTCAGCCAAGCTTCCAGATGGTTATGAACTTAGACCGTTTCAGCAAGGGAAGGATGAAGAATCTTGGTCTAAGGTACGAAATGCAGCTTTTGCTACGCTTAAAGGCAGTGAAACACCGATTACAACAGATGGTGTAACAAAGCTGTTAAACGATGATGATTACATTGAAGGCGGCATGATGCTTCTTTTCCATGAGGGGAAACCTGTAGGAGTGATAAGAGGAGCAGATGATAAATATGAGAATGCCCCTATTATGAATATCGGACCGGTGGCCGTCCTTCCTGAGTACCAGGGGAAGGGACTAGGAAGAATTCTACTGAGGGCGGCGCTGCAGTTTGCGAAAGAAAAAGGTTATAAACGAAGTATCCTTAGTGTGAACGGAGAGAATGAGCGGGCAAAGGCTCTATACATTCAGGAAGGCTTCAAACAGGTAGAAGCTGTTGCTTGTTATCAATATTTTTTATAGAATACTGCTCTGCAAAAAAGGTATTTTTCCTGCTGTATAGTTAGGAGAAATACCTTTTTTGTGCTGAAAGCCAATTTTTCAAAGACTCCAGATTATTACCATCCAGATTTATTTATTTCAAAACGTTCCATATCCGCCGAAGTTCCATATGCTTTAATTATAAGGGGTGAAAATGTAATGAAAAAAGACCAATTTGACGCAGAAACATTAAAGCATATTAGAAGCCGGCTGGATACCGTTTATGCAATTGCCAAGAAAAATTACAATGACAACCCTGAATTGATGGATACAATTGAGAATTTAACTCAAATCGCTCTTATGTATACGAATCTTAAACTGCAAGAGGTTAATAACCGCGAAGAAAGTGCCAGTCCTCAAGGATACATCCTTTCAAAATTGTCGAACTCCTACTCTAGAATGACAGAGTACGAAAAACAAAAGGTAAAAGACTTTCCAGAATGGAAACTGTAATATGCCTGTTAATTAGGCGGGGCCTAAGAGAAGTGCTGCCAGCACTTCTCTTTTTTGTGCTTTAGAAATCATGTTTATTTTAATAAGGTTGGAAAATAATGATAGGTATAGATAATTTTTTTCTTGGTGGAAGGGGCGTTTTGATGTGGATTAGTAACTTTTCGATTAAGCGGCCGATTTTTACTCTTGTTACGATGTTTTTTGTTTTGATTATGGGTGGAGTTTCCCTTTTTAATATACCGATGAAGCTGATTCCGGAGATTAATCCCCCAGTAGGAGTGGTCGTTACGATGTATCCTGGTGCCAGTCCTTTGGAGGTAGTCGAGAAGGTAACCAAGCCTTTAGAAGAGAATCTTGCCACACTGCCTGGGATTAAAACCATGACCTCTACATCTCAAGAAGGGGCGAATTTCATTTTAATGCAATTTTCCTGGGCGACCGATATTGATGAAATTCAAACTGAAGTCCTGCAGCGCCTCGATATGACGCCGCTATCTGATGACGTCGGCAAACCGCGGTTCCTGAAGTTTGATCCCTCGATGTTTCCGATTATCCAGTTATCTCTGCGTTCTGAAGGTGATGAAACCTCTTTAAGGGAGCTTGCGGAACAATTGAAGGTCGAGCTGGCCAAGGTTGTCGGAGTGGCGAGTGTTAACCTGTCCGGCACCTCCGTCCAAGAGGTAAGAGTTGAACTGGATCAGGAAAAGCTGAAGAGATTTCAACTAAGCCAAAGTGATATTGTCGACCTCATCAAAGCCAATCATATCTCGATGCCGGGTGATACGATTTTAACAGAAGGAAAGGAGTTAACAACTAGAATCATCAGCACCATACACTCACTTGAAACGCTGAAAGATCTGACCGTAACTCTCAATCCGTTAACGGGTGAAAGGATAAAGATGCAGGACATCAGTACGGTAAAGCTGAAGAAACTAGACGACCGGACCATCACCAGGATGAACCAAAAGCCTTCCGTGCTGCTCAGTGTGCTGCAGCAATCCGATTCCAATACGGCTGCGGTATCAAAGGAGTTCCTTAAACAGCTGGACAAGCTCCTGGAAAGAGAGAAGTATAAGGGAATTGAAACCGAAGTCCTTTTTGACCAAGGGGATTTTATCCAGATGGCTGTTGGAAATATATCGACTTCTTTGCTCCTTGGCGGGATATTGGCGATGGCAGTGTTGTTCTTATTTTTAAAAAATATCAAAAGTCCGCTCATAATCGGGATTGCGATTCCGTATTCGGTTATTGTTACATTTGTTCTCATGTATTTTGCAGACTTCACCTTAAACATCATGACGCTCGGCGGGCTGGCGCTTGGAATTGGGATGCTCGTCGATAATTCAATTGTCGTTATTGAGAATATTTACCGTCACCTATCAATGGGAAAAGAACCGAAAGAAGCAGCGAGAGAAGGAACGAAGGAAGTTGGGACGGCGATCACTGCTTCAACCTTAACCACGGTGTCTGTTTTTTTACCGGTGGTGTTTATTACCGGATTGATTGGGGAAATGTTTACAGAATTTGCACTGACTATTTCCTTTAGTTTATTCGCGTCACTAGTGGTGGCTTTGACAGTGGTACCGATGCTTGCGAGCAGGCTATTAAAAAGGCCAAAAAGGAGTTATCTAAACAGGCGGCATAAAAACAGCTGGATAAAAAGAATTGATAAAGGGGTACGCTGGTCTCTTGGGCACCGCAGCGTCGTTATCATCATCACAATCGTTTGTCTAGGTTTGAGTGTGTTTGGCTTGACGAAAGTGGGGACACAATTTTTGCCGAGCACCGATGAGGGATTCTTTAGCGTTCGGATTAAACTGGAAAATGGTGCGGCATTAACAGAAACACAAAAGGTTGTTTCAGTGCTCGAGGAACAATTGGAAATGGAACAAGAAATCGACACCTTTGTAAGTTTAATTGGCACCACACAGGAAGGGACCTTCAGGGGAACAACGAATGCCGATGAGGGTGAGCTTTATATTAAAATGGAGGAACTTAAGAATCGGGAACGTACGACCTTCCAATTTGTGGATGATGTAAAGGGTAAGTTAGTGAAGGCAGCGGTGAAGGCCAATCCGACTGCGGAGTTATCCTTTATTATGCAATCCTCAACAGGGTCGAGTCCGCATACGCTGTCTTTTAGTGTCAGAGATACCAATCCAGAACGACTAAATCAGTCTGTAGATAAGATTTATAATAGGTTGAAAAGCTTAAAAGAAGTGAATGAACTCACTACAGATTTAATGGATAGAGTGGATGAAATTCAGATTAGTGTTGATCGTGATGCAGCATTAAGGCATGGCTTAGTCCCTGCTCAGATTGCGATGATTGTGAACGATGTGACCCGCGGTTCGAGGGCTGCAAAGATGGTTTCGGAAACGGGTGAGATTCATAGTATTTTTGTTCAATACGACCGGGAGATTACGAGTAATCTTGAACACCTGAAAGGGCTCCTTGTGAAAAAGCCAAACGGCGGATATGTGTCGTTGGGCGAGGTTTCAAAGATTGAAGTGAAAAACGGTCCCGTTGATATTCAAAGGATTAACCAGCAGGGGGCGGTGCAGTTTACTTTAAAGTATAAGACAACTACTAATTTAGGGGCGATATCAAAGAAGGTCGAGCAGGAGATTGATTCTCTGCACATTCCAGATGAGTCGGAGATTGTTTTTAGCGGAGAGAAGGAGCTGCTTGATTCGTCTATCGATGAGCTGATCCTCGCGCTTATTCTTGCGATAGTGTTTATTTATCTTGTTATGGCTGCGCAATTTGAATCACTGAAATACCCATTTGTGATCATGTTCAGCGTGCCATTAATGGTAATAGGAGTGGCACTCGCCTTGACTAGCACGATGAGTCCTATCAGTCTGACAGTTATCATTGGCGTCATTGTACTTGCTGGAATTGTCGTCAACAACGCCATCGTCATCGTCGATTTTATCAATCAGAAAAAAGAAGGCGGAATGGCCTCATATGACGCCATTGTAGAATCCGTAAAAGACCGGGCGAGGCCAATCTTTATGACCTCCCTCACCACCATCCTTGGGCTCATCCCGCTCGCCCTTGGAATCGGTGAAGGAACCGAAATCAACCAGCCCATGGGAATAACCGTCATAGGAGGTATGGTCAGCAGCACCCTCCTAACTTTGTTCGTCATCCCAGTCATGTACAGCATTATAGACCGTGGGAAATAATGAGGCGAGTTTGGGAAATGGTGCCTGTCACCGCTCGTGGACACTTTCCACCTCAGGCGGACACTTCTTTTTAGTCAGGAGGAGTTCAGGCGGAAGTTCTAAAAGAAAGGCTCAGAGTCTTCGACTCTGAGCCTTCCTTTTAATATATTTCATGGGTATTTTTGGTCAGTGCTCCTAATTCATAGAGAATGGCAGCGTCGCTGTTTTCACACCAAAGCTCTTTCACTTTTCCATTTTCAAATGTAAAAATCATGATTCCGGTTTCCTTTACACGCTGATCTTCTGAAGCGATATTGAACCAGCCGCCTTTATAGGTCATCCAGCCCGTGTAACGAACGACTAATTTATTTCCTTGCTCAATGAAATCATCGATCACCCACTCATCATCCTGAAAAACGGAACGATACCATGTCATGAACTCCTTCATCTTTTCTCTCGAGTTGTCACCATTTCTAGAGTGATATAGAAAGTCAGGTGTTGTCAGTTCATCTAATACATCGAGTTTCCCACTCGTAAAGTACTCTTGAAACCATCTTTCAGCAATTCTCTTTTTTTCAATGCCAACCATGTATGTACCCCTCCAAGACTTATATATATCTATAATTTAACATAAAATGACAGTTAAAAGTCGATTAAAGTAAACGCCTCCATTCGAGTTTTCTTTTACCTCATCGACTCTATTCGTCCGTTAACGCTAAAACACAAGGAAATTATCAAGATTATAAGATGTTGCTTAGGTTGGCACGTTGATATGAAGGGGATTATAGGGGAAATTGTCTATCGATTATCACTTAATTAGGAAGGAGAAGACACCGTTAAAAAGGAATTAGTAATATGTTCGTTATTAGGAACAAACGAGGTGAAGGTTTAGTGGTTTTCCTATTTCATTATTTATCGCTCTTAAATATTTTTGATGCCTTTATTACCTTCTTTGGATTGGAAAATTCCTTAATAGAAGAAATGAACCCACTGATGAGACGCATCTATGAAGCAGACCCGGCGTTGTTTTTAATGACAAAGCTGGCATTTTCTCTGTGCCTTTATTTGTTTATTATTTTTAAAAAGGTACCTGCCACCTCCCTTACAAAGGGACTTACTGTTTTTGCTTCCAGCTTTTATACCATCATTTTTTTCCTGCACTGTTACTGGCTCTTTGTCCTCATTTAAAGGTGTCTTTCCTATCTAATTGGAAGGCACCTAACGTATCATGTTTTTTTACCTATTTCAGTTTATCTTTTGTTTATCAAAAAAAAATGCCCCAAGTTTTCCAACGGGACAAGTTCATTCATAAGGCTGAAGGATTTTGTGCTTAAGAAATTTCGCATAATCTTTTGTAATCACAAGGCTGTCTACGGGACCACCGCATGTAGAAATCCCATCTGAAAACCGCATGTGTGAAATCGTGGTCTCGACAATGAATTCGGCAAAGTCGATGGCATCCTTTAGAGGCATCAGCTTAAAATTCAGGGTAGTGTCCCTGAGAAGTCTGCTAATGGGCTCCGTTTCTCCGAGCCAGTTGGCCGAATAGGTAATCTTCTTTTGGGGTTCATTGAAATTCTTATGAATAATAGAGTCCTTATTCACGAGGTACACATATGGAACATCATGATCAAACCCAGCTATATAAAAGGCTACCTTATAGGAACTGTACTCGTAGAACAGGTAATCTTTCAACTTCTCAGCGATTTCCGGTATGGAATTTGTCACCTTCACCTGGCCCTTATCAAATATGTGCAGGAAATCTGCCACAGTCCTTCCCACGATTAGGGCATCGCCGCAGAATGACACACCTACGGTTGAATTCCTGATAAGAAGCAGCTTCTGGGCATGATCAGAAAAAGTAAAGCGCTCAACCACACCATTTTCCCGCGTATAGGTCCCTATTAATCTACTATCTGCAGTCATCGCAATCCCCTCTGGAACACAAACTACGGATATGATTGTCATCAGTTTCCCTCCTTCTAGTAATAATTCTATTTTTTTAATAGATATCCTTGCAGAAAAAATAAACTACAAGTAATTGCCATAATTTTGTATAATTAATAGAAATTAGAATTTTGAAAAAATAGATTAATAAACTTAGTATAGGGAGTGTGCTGCATGAAGAAATTAACTGTGACGGGTTCTATCATTGGGATACTAGCCTGTATGGTAGGAGTCTATTTTTATTTAGGTTATGACAGTGGAATGAAATTCAACTTGAAGAAAAATGATCCTGTTACAGCGAAAGAGGCACAAACAAAAATCGAAAAAGGTTTTGAGGCACCAGTGTCAAGCAAAGTAAGTGAAGAATATGAAAAGATGACCGAAGAGGAGCTCATCCAAGAGGTTCACGACATGACTCATCAAAAGGTAAAAGCAGACAAAAAATGGGGGGCCTCAGAGATCACCGGTGATAAAGTACAGAAGATCTATGAAGTAATACAATCCAAAGACTTTAAAAAAAGCAAAAACAAAAAAATGCTCCTGGACATCCTTGAACCCTGGACCAGAAAAGACTTCAGCAACGCTGTAAGCGCTCACAACAAAATATGGTCCTACCAAAAAGGAAACATCGGCAAAGCCACCAGGCTCCTCACCCCGCAAGAAGAGCTGGAATACATAATGGAGGAGTTTAGGTGATGAAGTGTGGTGTCCATTGTGCTGCCAATTGTGGTGCCTGTCACCGCTCGTGGACACTGTCCACCTGAGGCGGACAGTGATGATTGAGATATTACGTCTATATTGGTAAGCAGGGTAACTTGGATAATATTTGAATGGATTTGGACATAGTCTGTAGTGTAGAAGAGTCTGTACTAAAGGAGAGACATATGTCTAGA
Organism: Neobacillus niacini; assembly: GCF_046591715.1. Lineage (GTDB taxonomy): Bacteria > Bacillota > Bacilli > Bacillales > Cytobacillaceae > Neobacillus > Neobacillus niacini_L. The sequence continues at coordinate 167,848 of NZ_JAWVNQ010000002.1, forward strand.
AAATCCGCGCGGGTAAAAGGTCTTGCAATGGGAATGGTGCTGCTTGTCTGTATCATGACTGTTTTTCTGCTTATTAAGGGTGCATGGTTTTCACCAGATAAAGAGGCAGCTGCTGTGGTGGAGGAATTTTATCTATTTGAGCAAGAAGGGGAATTCTCCTCATCTTGGGAGCTTTTTCATTCAAGCATGAAGGAAAAGTTTAATAAAGGAGACTACATCCAGGATCGTGCCCATGTGTTTATGAACCACTTTGGTGTTGAAACATTTGACTTTATCATTGGAGAACCTGAAAAAATCGACCAATGGAAAATGTCCAAAACTGGACCTGCCATGAAAAACATATACAAAATCCTCGTCACCCAAACCTACAAGGGGAAATATGGTAACTTTAACCTTGCACAAGAAGTCATCGCAGTGAGAGAAAAAGATGAATGGAAAATTGTCTGGGACTATAACCAGTAGGGTGCTTGTGGTGTTGTTGGTGGTGCCTGTTAGTGGTGCCTGTCACCGCCCGTGGACAAATCACCCTTTTTGTCCACGTGGGATGGACAGTGTGACGAGCAAAGTGCCGGAGGTTGACGGCGAAGCTTTGCTTGATTATAATTATCTTGAATTCGAGATATTACTAATAACATTATGAAGTTCACTTAGGAGGCCATTTTATGAAGCTGTTAGGTTTACATCATGTTTCAATCTTAACGGGCAAGGCGGAGAGGAACTTTCAATTTTATACAAAGATACTAGGTTTGAGATTGGTTAAGAAAACGGTGAATCAGGATAATACAGAGTCTTATCATTTATTTTATGGGGATGCGAAAGGAAGTCCCGGCACAGAAATTACCTTCTTTGATATCCCAGGGCTGGGGCATACCTATCCAGGGGTTGGGAGCATTTCTTCAACCTCACTTCGAGTCGAGGATACTGCGGCACTTCATTATTGGGAAGAGCGTTTCAAAATGTTTGGAATCCAGCATGGACAAATTGAGAAAAGGAACCATCGCGATTCATTGGCTTTTCAGGATTTTGAGGGAACGAAGTTAATTCTGGTTGCGGATAATGGGGAAGCTGGGGTTCGCCCTGGTGTTCCTTGGGATAAAAGTGATGTCCCTGTTGAGCATGCCATAATTGGTTTGGGTCCTGTAACCTTGACGGTGGCCAATCCAGAGAAAACGGTCCAAGTGTTAACCGATGTGATGGGCTTTAACCAAAGTGGAAGTTATCCATCGCTCGCAGGGAATTTCCCTGATATTCAAGTTTTTTCAACAGGTGAGGGCGGCTCTGGTGCTGAGGTGCACCTTGAAACGAGACCAGATTTGCCTAGGGCACGAGCTGGGCGGGGCAGTGTCCATCATGTCGCCTTTCGAGTCCCGAACGAAGAAGAATATGAATATTGGGCAAAGAAAATCGCACATTCTGGACTGATGAATTCAGGTAAAGTCGAACGTTATTACTTTAAAGCCCTTTATTTTAGGGAACCGAATCATATCCTCTTTGAATTATCAACCGATACCCCGGGCTTTGATGTGGATGAGCCAATTGATACATTAGGAGAAAAGCTTGCGCTTCCGCCATTCTTGGAACCCCGCCGGACAGATATTGAAGCAAAATTACGGCCATTAGATTTAGAACAAATATAACATTGAGACAAGGACCAATTTGGGACTTGTCTTTTTCTCTTGGCACAATCACTTCTTCTATATTAATCTATAGAAAAATCCACTTATAAAAAATTTTTTAAAACTTTTTAAAATTTCTCCAACACTTTTCTTTCCTCAATCGTTATCTTACTGAAAGCGGCAAAAAGTAACGGGAATTCTCAAAGCGAGCAATTTATTTTTTCCCAAAAAACAAAATGAAAAAAAGTGAGTGATCCATGTGAATGCGGGAGTGAGTGATTTATATGAAAAGTTAAAGGATGATTTGTTACGCTTTGCAAAATCCATTGCCAGGCATGAGCAGGAGGCCCTTGACCTGATTCAGGATGCAATGGTTAAGTCGCTTAACGAACCAAATTTGCTTAGTTTACCAGTATATAAGCAGCGTGCATGGTTTTTCCGGGTAATGAAAAACAGGCTGATTGATGACAGGAGAAAAGAGCAGCGCTTAACTCAGTGGGAGGAAGACTTTGATTTTTCTATTCAAGAGGCTGGTGTCAGTCATTTGGAAGTCACGGAGTTACTTGCCCGCCTGCCGCAAGAATTAAGTGATCTTATTTTTAAAAAATATTGGTTAGGTCTTTCAAGTCAGGAAATTGGCGAGCAGCTAAAAATACCCGCGTCGACAGTACGCTACAAGCTTCATCTCGCTATCAAGCGATTAAGAACGATATTGGAGGAGGAAAAGTGATGAGTCAACGAATTGGAAATGTAGGATTATTAAATTTGGTGAATGCAACAGAAGAAAGTATCAAAGAAATTGAGCGAATTGAAAATGTAGGGCTTGCGATTTATGGAAAGGAAAATGCGCATCTGTTAACAAAATTAAATATCGGAAATATCGGAGCGAGTTTAGAAATACCAACTGGATCCCGCCTGTTTAATGGAGTTCTTCATCTGGATCAAAACTACCTGTCAGGAATCATGGAGCCAGTGTTTCTCTTAGTAAACGGCATTGTTATTATTGATAAAAATGTTCAGGCAGACCAAGTTCAAGCGGGGCAATTAACGATGCTGGTGAATGGAAAGGTATATTGTCCGTCCCATCTTACGGGTATTGCAGGCAGAATGCTTTCAAAAGGCAATGGTGCGGTGGAAACTTATGAAGGTGAACCACCTCGGTTAGAAAATGGTAAATTCACGCTGACGAATTCGTTCTTACAATCGATAGATAACTCTTTATATTTAGTGGTGAATGGCCTTCTTTCATTTGCTCAGGACCTTAATACTGATCTGTTTAACGAGAAAATCAGCAAGTTAGAAGTGAATGGGAAAATCTCATTATTTGAGAATCAAGAATCGTCTTTATATAAAAAAGCAGCTTCATTAACTTCATGTGTCGTTGAAGTGATTCCTGATGGCTATGAAGTTTTGACAAAGCCGCTTCGCTTAAATGGCCGTTCCATTCGGAGATTCCAGGAGAAAAACTGGTTTACAAATAAACCAGTTATGATCGAGAACGACGTTACAAGGGATATGCTAACGAAAGCAATCAAAAAAATTCACTCTACATCCGTGATTATTTGTCATGAGGAAGTAGAAGATCTTGTCTATGAGCGATTAAGTCTTATGGAAACAGAGGTATTACCTTATGAAAATGGTTTTATTGTCATTGAGGGAGAAGAGGTTTGGTCGAATGATCAATTCCTTGCTCTAGATCAGCCAGTTTCCATTATTGTCAAAGGCAAGCTCACTCTTGATCAGGATGTTAGCGAAGAAGTGCTGCGTTCAAAAATAGCAACATTAGATGTCCTAGGTGATGTAGTCGTCCGCGAAAAGAAACTAAAAGGCACCCTTCATAACATCATCCGGCTGAATACAGGAACAGTAGAAGAGGAAAAAGGCAAAGAAGAAGCAGAAGCCACCCTACAAAACATCGGCGAACTTTCACTTTAATACAACAGGCACCGCCCTTGGGCGGTGCCTGTCACCATTTATACATCACTGTATATTTTCTCAACACTGACTCTCCCGGAGAAGAAGGTTGCTCCGCCGCCCATGTCGGCGATTCTGTCGGGTGTCAGGGTATTGACGAGTTGCATAGTTCCTTCTAGATCTGACCAGAGTCCTAGGGTGGCGACTACGCCTGGCAGGACGTTTTCGCCTACACTTGCCTTTAAGAGACATTCCCCGCGCTGGTTCCAGACGCGCACCTGATCTCCATCCTTAATGCCTGAAGCGGCAGCATCCTTCAAGTTCATATGCAAGCGCGGCACCTTTTCCAGAGTGATATGTTTTTGATTATTTGAAAAAGTAGAGTTTAAGAAATTATGATTAGGTGCTGGAATAAAGTGATAGGGATGATCCCCGTCTACTACAATTGGGATATATGTAGGCAGCGGTGGATATCCATTTGCTTTCATCCGCTTTGAATACAACTCAATTTTCCCGCTCGGTGTCCGTAATTTGCCCGGGAACAATGGTTTTACTTTCGCTTTTACAAACTGCTTCTCGGCCAAAGTTGCATAATCCAGACCTTCCAAATAAGGATTAGTCTTAAAATCTAGTGCTTCTGCTATCATTTCTTCTTCACTTTCCTCAAAGGCTGAATCCTCAAACCCCATCCCTTTCGCCAGCAGACGGAAGAGCTCGACGTTGGATTTTGACTCTTCATAGGCCTCAATAACTGGCTGCTGTATTTGAATAAAATGATGCCAGTAAGAGGTGTAAACATCTGTATTCTCAAAGGAAGATGTTGCAGGCAGAACAATATCAGCATATTTGGCGGTTTCGGTTAAAAATAAATCATGGACCACAAGGAATAAATCCTCACGACAAAGACCCTTTCGAACCTTAACCCCTTCTGGTGCCACTACAGCAGGGTTACAACTATAAACATAGAGTGATTTTACAGGAGGGTCTAACTTGAGCAAAGCATCACCAAGCTGATTCATGTTAATGACCCTTGTCTGTTTATTACTCAATAGACGAGGACGCTGCAGTTTCATGGTATTGAGTGCTAGATAACCTGAGTTCCCCTTGATCGCACCGCCGCCTTTCTTGAGCCATTGACCTGTCAAAGCCGGCAGACAGGAAACCGTACGGACAAACATCCCGCCATTATCATGATGCTGTGGTCCGTTTCCAATTCGTATAAAGGAAGGTGAGGTATGCCCATACATTCTAGCAAGCTTGTAAATATCCTCAACAGGAACCCCGGTAATCTCTGAAACTGTCAAAGGATCATATTGAATCACATGCTCTTGCAGCTCCTCATACCCAACGGTATATTGCTGTAAAAAGGAGGAGTCGACTAAATTTTCAGCAAATAAAATATGCATAATTCCAAGGGCAAGCGCGCTGTCAGTCCCTGGTAAAATCGGAATAAACCAATCTGCTAATCTGCCAGTTTGATTTTTATGAACGTCAATGACAACAATCTTTGCGCCATTTTGTTTACGGGCTTTTTGTGCTAATGCAACCTGATGCATGTTGGTACTAACTGCGTTTATTCCCCAAAAAATGATAAGTTTGGAATGAATACTATCCTCGGGATCAATCCCGAAACTGCCCCCCATCGTATATCTGTAGCCGACTGTACCGGCAGAAGAACAAATACTTCGATCAAGCTGCGATGCTCCCAAGCGGTGAAAAAAACGGCGGTCCATTCCCTCGGCGTTCAACAGCCCCATGTTTCCATAAAAACTATAAGGCAGAATACTCTCGGGTCCATCAGTTTCTATAAGTTTTTGCCACCGAGAAGTAATCGTTTCAATTGCTTCGTCCCAGCTGATTCGTTCGAATTTACCCTCGCCTTTTGCACCAACCCGCTTCATCGGATACTTTAATCGGTTCTCATCATAAATCCTGCGCGTCATATTTCGAACCTTGTTACAAATATTCCCCTTCGTTACCGGATGCTCTGGATCGCCCTCAACCTTAACAACCCTTCCGTCCACCTTATGTAAAAGCAAACCACATTGGTCTGGACAATCCAGCGGGCAAACAGCCTTAACAATCCCATCTCTTTCCATAATAAGTCCATCCCCTTTCAGTGGCACTATCTCGGTGCCTGTCACCATTTATACATCGCTGTATATTTTATACCATCATATGACAGGTTTTTGAGTGTAGCAAGTGCATAAAAGGAAAAGGACGATCTTGATTCCCTTCCATAAAAGGAAATCAAAATCGTCCTGGTCTCAGGTTTGTTCAGGAGAATATTCTTTCTATTAGCCAGAAGCCCCCTAGTGCTGCTACGATGATTGAAACTGCTTTGATAATCAATCCCGAGGATTTGAGCTTGAACATATAAGTTAGCAGTGGTAGAACGAGTAATACTAGTGCTAATTGGACAACTTCAATTCCAATATTAAAATTTACTAAAGCGAGAGCCAAATCGCTTTTAGGAATATTCATTTCTTTTAAGATATTCGCAAATCCAAGCCCATGGATTAAACCAAATAGGAAGGTCAAGCCCCAGCGGTGCCGTATCTCTTTTCTAAAAATATTTTCAAGCGCCACATACACAATACTAAAGGCAATGACAGACTCAACAAACCGTGACGGCAACGTTATCACACCTAACACAGCGAGACTTATAGTAATGCTGTGGGCTATCGTAAAGGAAGTAATGATTGCTGCATATTGCTTAAATGTCTGTTTTCTTAATAACAATGCCAATAAAAATAACAAATGATCATAACCGGTTAGGATATGAAGCATTCCGAGCTTGAAAAAGGAAAACCACGATGACGTAGAGGTTTCTACGATTGGCGCTGCTTCGGGCTGCTCTTGATCGGGTGCCGATTGATCACCACCAGGTTGAACCTCACCATCTGGTGACTGTTCTTCTTGATTTTCAGTCAGGAGAATGGTCCATGTTCTTTCCTTGCCTTGCAAGACGGATGTACCAGTTGCCCCCTCATATTCAAAGGAAATGAAATTTGCATAATTGGTATCGGGATCGTTTGTATACAGCCCGTCATTTAGGCTGATGGTATCACCAGGCACAAAAACAGGGTAATTCATATGAAAGGTGAGAAAATTCTTACCTTCCTTTTTCTCGAGCACCATCTTTTTTAGTTCAGGCTCTTGTTGCTGATTGTTCTTATCTAATGACAATACATGATGGATTAACTCTTCTAACTCTTCCTCATTTTTTTGTACCTCTGTTTTTTCTAGGTCTTTATTCTCATTTTCATCAATACCTTCAATTAACTCAATAATGGATAATGTATCGATAGAAAAAGTGAACTCGGTTTTTTTATTATCCATTATTATATTGGTATAACTTGTGCTATAAGCGTGGGCATGCACGAAAGAAGGAGAAATCATAAGAAATAATAAAAAAGTGATGATAAATCTCAATATAATTCTGCTATTAGCGGATGAAGTATGGTTTTGTCTAGAGTTGATGAAAAAAGAAGACACTGAATAACCTCCTGAATTAGTATGGCAGTATGGTCAATGCACGCTGGAAAATAAAAGAATTCCTTCTTACTATAGTCACATACTACCTTATTTTATATACATAAATGATTATGCTGTAAACAATAATCTGTATTTTTCCATCATTTGAGCTATTCCTTTAGTTCTAAAATTTTTGTAGAATACTAGCGTAATAGATATATATTTGAAAGAAAGGGGACTTTTTTTCTAGATAAAAGAATCTATATGTAAAAGGGTGGTACAGAGATGAATCGGAGCAATTCAAAAAAGTATAAACGCTTTACAAGTAGTTTTATGGCGTCTCTTCTATTAGTCAGTACCTTTTTACCTAGCGGCTTAGTAGGGAAAGCCAATGCAGAAATGGCGCAGCATGTTGTTATCAGCCAGGTTTATGGCGGCGGTGGTAACAGTGGCGCACCGCTCAATAAGGACTTTATTGAGCTATACAATCCAACCAACCAAGAAATCTCACTAGATGGCTGGAAGGTTGAGTACGCTTCTGCAGCTGGTACAAGCTGGTCAGGCACACCTTTATCAGGTGAAATTCCAGCATATGGATTTTATTTAATTACACAAGCCGGCGGTTCTAACGGAGAAGCCTTACCAGCTCCTGATGCAACAGGTTCGACTTCCATGTCTGCTAGTGCAGGTAAGGTTAAATTAGTAAATAATGAATCAGTAGAAGTCGATTATGTAGGTTTTGGAACAGCAAGCGCATACGAGGGATCAGGTCCAACTCCAGCACCTTCGACGACAAAGAGTGTGCAGCGGAGACCATATGCCAACACTGAACCTGCTCCAGGTAAAGGAAATGCTTGGGATTCCAATGACAACAAAACAGACTTTGTTGCTGTAACCCCAGTGCCTAAGAACACTGCAAGCACTCCTGAAGAACCAATGGTTCCAGAAATTAGTTTACAGCCAAAAGGCTACCATATTCAATTTTTACAAGAAGGTACTTCCCTTAAAGTAACAGGGGGTCCTGAAGCAGTTGAAGGAAATTCAACGATTAATGTGTATGAAACGGCAGCGAAGGGAACTCCTCTTTCAACAGTGTCAGCAGCAGAAGACGGTTCCTTTGATCTCAGCTTTACATCTGAAAAATCACTGACAGCAGTCTATATTTCTGCTAAACAGACAGAGCTTGATGAAAGTGCTGCGATACAAATAAATAAAGCTGCTCCAAGCAGCAATGTTATTTTTGATAAGTTAAGCTATATGGTTACCGCGGGTAAAGGAACCTTAATCGGCGGTGCGGGTGCAGCGGCTAAGGAAGCCATCATCAATGTTTATGCTGATGAAGCTGCAACTCAAAAATTAACTGCAGCTGAAGTAAAAGCAGGTACTTCAGGAGATTTCAACATTACGATTAACAATGCTCCTGATACTGTTTATGTTACACAGAAGACAACAAGCGATAAAGGAACAATGTTAGAAAGCATTCCTGTCGGGATTGAAAAAGCTGTGTTGGATGTAGTCACATCTTTAAACGAAGTAAAAGCAACAGATTCTAAAGGGATTTTGTTAAATCTCAATAACTTTTATACCGTTGAAGGAGTCGTAACCGTTCAAAATGGTGTATTAGGAACGCAGAAAAACAACTTCTACATCCAAGATGCAACGGGCGGAATCAACGTATTTGGATACTATGACTCTGGTTTGAAAATTGAGCGCGGCGACAAGCTTAAGGTAACTGGTAAGGTCATTGTTTATAATGGTTTAACCGAGTTCGAACCAACAGCGATTGTAAAAATCAGTGAAGGTAATCCAATTCCAGCTGTTCAGGATATTACAATTCTAGATTTAAATACTTTTACAGCAGCTGAACCTCTTGAAGGAAGTCTTGTAAAAGTAAGCGGTAAAGTATCAGCTGTTGCAGCAACTGGCGCCAATTACAATGTAACTTTGGTAGATGAAAATAATAAATCCACTACCATCAGGGTAATGGAAGGTACAGAAATTAAACCAGATAGTGATCTTGTTGTTGGAAACAACTACTCCATTACAGGTATTGTTGGTCAATACACAACAAATGCATCTCATTTGAATGGATATCAGGTATTCCCGCGTGATGTACAAGATATTGCGGCGATGTTGAACATCAGCCACACTCCATTAACAGAAGCATATGAAGATACAAATATTGAATTCGTTGCAAATGCAAGCGGTGCAGAATCTGTAACAGTGTACTACCGCGCAACAATGGAGAATTCAGAATATAATACGCTGCCAATGATTTCTACAACAGAAGGACGTTATACAGCAACGCTTAATGCACAAGACGTGCCTGCAAACGGCTTCGCGTATTATATTGAAGCAAAATCAGGAGAGAAGACTGAAGTCTCTGGTACAAGTGCTGAGCCTCATCAAGTAATATTGATTGAAGATAAAGTTGGCCCAGAATTCTTAAGTGAAACTCCTGCGGACGGTTCAAGAACGGAAAGCCCGCGTCCGGAAATTTCTGTTGTTATGGAAGATCCAAGTGAAGTAAACGAAACAACAGTAGAAGTTTATTTTGATGGTGAGCCTGTCAGCAATGCAGTTATCAGCAAAAAACAGGTCAAATTTACACCAGCTGAAGATTTAACAAATGATAGTCATACAGTTAAAGTGATCGCTTATGACTTAAAAGGGAACATGGGCGAAAAAGAATGGACATTTGTATCTGTCCCTCGTTTCGATGGAGGTAACCATTACCGCGGGACAACCCATAATCATACGAATATTTCACATGATGGTGCGGGAACTCCAAGAAATGCTGTAGAAGCAGGAAAAAGATACGGTTATGATTGGTTCGCTTTCTCTGACCACTCTCATGATATTGATGGAGAATTGCTAGGTACTGATACCGTTGAGAATGGCACTACACCAGAGCGTTCAGGTGGAGCGGATTGGCAGCTGACCAAGAATTTAGCAGCTGAATATACGAATGATGAATTTGTTGTTTTCCCTGCGTTTGAAATGACTTCAACGACATGGGGACATTCAAACATCTTTGGAACAGAAAACTTTATCGACCGTAATATTAACGGCAAGCAATACCAAGATCTAAATCAATATTATGCATGGGTCATGACGTATGACGATATCGTAGGACAGTTCAACCACCCAGATATGTCAAATAACGCATTTAACAGCTTTAAACCATATAACAAAGAAGCAGATAAACTGTTCACTATGCTTGAGGTTGGTAACGGGTCAGGACATTATGCCTATGCGAATGCAGAGAAGAAATTCTTCTCCGTTCTAGACCTTGGCTGGCATGTTGCTCCAACCTATGGTGAGGACAACCATGAAGGTACTTGGGGACAAACAAGAGCTCGTACGGTAATCGTATCCGACGATCTTACTCAAGAATCACTTCTGCATTCTATGCGTAATATGCGTGTGTACATGGTTGAAGATCCTAACTTTACGTTAGATGTGTTCGCTAATGGATATTATATGGGATCAACGGTAGACAGCAAGGAGCTTAAGTTCCAAATCTCGGGAAGCGACTTAACAGCAGAATCCCGCACGATGAGTGAATTCAGCTACTTACCTGCGGACTATAAATCAGATGACAGAATCAAAAAAGTAGAATTGATCTCAAACGGCGGAGTGGTTGTGGATTCCATCTCCCCAATGGAAAAAGACTTCACTTGGGAGCCGGCGTTTACGGTAACTGGCGGCCAGCAATGGTTCGTGGTAAAAGTAACGCAAATGGATGGCGAACAAATGTATTCTGCTCCAATCTGGTCAAAAGAAGAAGCAGTGGATGTGAAAGTAAACGGAATCGACGTAGTCGGTGAAGTAATTTTTGAAGGAAATCCAGCTTCTATTAAAGCAAATGTAAGCAATAACGGAACACAGGATGTTAAAGACGTGAAGGTAGATCTTTACTACGATGTGGTTAATGATGCAAACCTTATTGGCACACAAACCCTTTCATCTATTGTTTCTAAGGGTGTTGGTACAGCAGCGTTTACATGGAACAATACAACAAAGGGAGACCATAAATTGATTGCGGTTGTTTCTTCAGATTATGGCAAAACTGAATTTTCCCTTGATGTAAATGTGAAAGAACCATTAGGCATTAAAGTGATGATTGATGCCAAACACAACAATGAAAATACAAGCTCAGATGGCGGAACGTATAAGGATAATTTAAAGGCCTTTACCCTTCTTTTACAAAAAGAAGGATATACCGTTGTTGAAAACAAAGAAACCATTACGGATGAAGTTTTAAGCAGCGTGAAGGTATTGATGATTACACACAATAGAGTTGCGTTTTCAACAGAGGAACGCGCAGCGATCGCCAAGTTTGTAAAAAATGGCGGTTCAGTCTTGTTTGCTGGTAAGAGCAATAACAGTACGGATCCTACCATCAATAACTCCTTGTTAGAAGAAATTGGTTCAGGTATTCGAATGGGCAATGACGGGGTATTTGATGATAGTAAAGAAGGTAACTTCTGGAGTGATCCAAAGGTAAGCCCATTTGCTGTCCGTGTATTCCCAGGCTTAGTTTCGAATTATATTACCGACCGCGTATCATTCTTAGATTACTATAGCGGCGTAAGTTTATCAGGTGCTAATAACCAGCCGTTAACGAACGGCGGCAAGGTTACCATTTTAGCAAAAGGAAATGAAACCACTTATCAAGGTAATATTAAAGGTGGATTCACGTATGACGCCGTTTCCGATTCCACAGGCGGTTCAGCGATTCCATTAATTGCATCAGAAGAAATCGGTGCAAATGGCCGTATCATTGTGTCTGGTATGAACATTTTCAATGATAAGCAAATGGATGAATCATACGAGCCAAAAGGAAATGATGAGTTCTCGTTAAATGCGGTTAATTGGCTGGCAGGGCGCGAAACGAAAGTGACAAACATCGGTGATGCCCGTAAGCTTGCAGAAGATTCTCAAACAGTGATTGAAGGTACAGTCACAACCGGTGCCGGAGTATTCTTCGACGCATTCTATGTCCAAGATGAAACTGGCGGAATCATGGCCTTCCAAGAGGTGCCGGCTGGAAGCATTAAACCAGGGGATAAGGTTCGGATTTACGGACACATTATTACTTTTGATAATAACAAAGAAATTGAGTTTACTAGCTTTGACAAAGATGTGATAAAAATTGGTTCCGGTGAACCTTTAGCGCCAAAAGAAGTAACGACTGGTGAAGCAACATCTGAAGCGAACCAAGGTCTTCTTGTTAAGGTAAAAGGTAAGGTAACCCAAATTTTTGACGATAATTCATATGTCATCAATGATGGGAAATCTGAGACAAACAACGACGTGTTAGTATTTACTGACGGTTACATTGTGAACCAAAGTGGTCCGGTGCCGGTTCTTAAAGTGGGAGATACTTTAGAAGCAGTAGGTTTATCAGGTTCATTTGCAGAAGGTACGCGTATCCGTGTTCGAGACACGAAAGAGTTGATTGGTACGGATACTAGTATTCCTGAAATGCCGGTTGTAAATGCTGTAAACGATAATGACACCTTGATTAGTGGTACAGCAGAGGCAGGTTCCACTGTAATTGCCGAGGTTAATGGTGAAGAGATTGGCAGAGCAGTAAGCGAGGCAGATGGCCATTTCAACATTGAAATTGTAAAGCAGAAAGCAGGAGTAGAAGTTCATATTACTGCTACAGACTCTGCGGGTAATGAAAGTACAGAAACGAAAGTGAAAGTTACCGATGAAGTAGTGACAAATGTGAATGTTGACTATGAAGTAGTCGGAACCCATGCATTTAAGAATACGTATCATTTCACTGCGGCATCAGAGGGGAGCAGGTATGCAGTCTACCGTTTCATACTCAAGGATGAAAAGGGAGGTATTACTCTATTGCAGGATTATGGGGTAAACAATACAGTGACATGGACGCCTAAAAAGCCTGGAACGTATAAAGTTATTGTTCTAGCTAAAGATCAATTTAACAATGGTTCCACAGCAAGCTATTTCGAGGTTCAAAAAGAAAAGACCTTTACAGTAGATCCTAGTAAAGGGAATAAATAATAAGGTTAAAGGTGGAAAGAGTAGAGATTTACTCTTTCCACCTTTTTTTGGTATTTTTTGAATTTTAAGAGCCCCCTGCAAAAAAATGAAGGGGGCTATAAATCATTTTTTATTCGGTTTTAAAATGTCTAAAATCATCGGTTTATATTCCCAATTGGCATATAAAAGTCGTTGGTCGTCAAAATGCGGTGAAAACGGATTGCCGCTTTGACCTGGAGGCAGGATGTTCATACTTTTCGTATTGCTTTTTGAAAACTCAACAATTTGGTTATAGGTTCCTCGGTTCATATTTAGGATCGGTTCAACCTTACCTGCACCTAGTGGTGAGAAGTTTATTCTTGAAATGGGTGTCTGCCAATCCTCTAAGCTTCTGCCTTTGTTCAATTCTGTAGGATTTTTTACTGCGAATTCCAGACTATCCAAAACAATTTGGTTAAGGTTAAGTTCACCAAGAAAACTGTAGGTGCTCTGGAGTTCTTCTTCATCAGCATTGAGAACATGATAAAGTAAATCGTTAGAGTCCACGTCAATTCCCATTATTTCTGCGAAAATGCTCCCTTTTACTTTATTGAACCAGCTGCGGAAAATTGTAAGACCAGGGTCGTCGTAATATTGATCATTATTATCATCCCACTGGTACATATCCCACTTAGTAACAAGTTCGGCAGCTTGCTTAATGTCTGCAGGAAGGGCTTCGCTTCTGTTTATTTTTGATAAAAGTAAGTCTTTAAAGAAATAGGCATTTAACTCAATATGTCCAGCCTTTTTGTTAATCTCCTCCATATCGGACCAGGAGACCTTTTTAAGAGAATTAAGCTGATCCAAAATAAAGCCGGAGCGGTGCGTTGGTCCAAAAAACTGCTCTGTATATTCCCAATCTGGGCTTGGTTTATTGTTCCAGTTCGCAACAATACCTTGCGATGGGTTAATCGCATGAGGCAATGCCTCAAATGGTACGATTCCCTTCCAATCCTGTGAACCATCTCCGACCATTGGCAAGCGGTTGTCTGTCCCGGCTGCTCTTATTGCGTTTTGCCCGGTAATCCAGTAGCCAATGTTACCCTGTTTGTCAGAGTATAAGAAGTTATGGGAGGTAGGGATTTTTTTGGCTGCATTCTCAAACTGCTTAATGTTGCTTGCTCTGTTAAAATCATAGAAGCCAATCATCGCTTCGATTTCCCTGTCCCAGTGGGAGCGTTTCTGTGTATATGCCGTTTTGCTGTCTTTAAAAATGACAGGACCATGGACACTGCGGTAAACTACTTGTTCTAATGGAGCTTGGCCAGCTCTTTTAATTACCTCTATCCTAGTCTCAAAATCAACCCATTTTCCTTTGTACTTATATTGGTTTGGATTGTTAGGGTTTACTTCTAGTACAAAGGTGTCAATCTGATCTCCATATCCTGTAGTGGTTGTCCAAGCAAAATCATTACCGCGGCCAATAAGTGGAATGGGTCCAGCACCGGCAAAGGCCATTCCAACAGAGTTATAGCCTGCGCCATGAATTCCAACTTCATGGGCAATTTGCGGAGCAGTAAAGCCCATTTGTGGTCCGCCGAGCAAGAGAGTTCCACCGGATGTACTGCGTGAAGGACTGACAACCCAGGCGTTACTGCCGCCTTTATGTGGGAAACCGTAGGCCATTTCAATGTCTAGCTTCATTTGCTGTTCTTTTTTAAGTTGTTTCGCAACTAACTCACTGTTCGGGAATGTTGATGAACCTAGTTTACCTGCTTTCTTTACCGCCTTATCACTATCGGTATAAAGTGAAACAGGAGCAGTAGGATCGTTTTTCCAAGCCACCGTTTCAAAGGCTTTCAATCCTTCCTCTAGACCGAATTTCTGTTGCAGCAGCGTTAATTGGGTATAAAGGTCCAGTTCAGCCCCGCCACTTTCTCCAAATCTTCGCACCATTAACTGCTGAACCTTTAATGAATCCACAATGGTCCATTTTGCAGGCTTTTGCCCCCGGAATTCTGGCGGCAGAGCAGCAGCGGCCGTGTTTTCTATGTAATAGTTGATTCCATCGATATAACCCTGCAATCCACGCTTTACATAATTAGGAAGACGCTCAAATTGTGCAAGAGCTTCCTCATCCGTGTACCCGTCACGGCGTACCACTTGGTCTTGTGCGATATTAGCGGCTCCTCCAAATACCTCTGCCATCCTTCCACTGGCGACGATCCGCGAAAGTTCAGCCTGCCAGAGCCTGTCCTCAGCTGTTGCATATCCAGCTCCGAAAAATAAGGCAGAGTCTGTTTCAGAATAAATGTGGGGAACACCGTAGGACTCTCGGACAATCTTAATTTCTTGTCCTTGGTGATTTAATAGTTTAGTAGATTCAATCTGAACCACATGAGATGCTGGCAGCGGAGGCTTTGCTTTTGCCATTCCTGGGGCAGGTACAGCTAGTAAACTAGCAGCAATGAAGGTGGTGGATAAAACGGACAAAAAACGTTTCCTTCTCAAAAAAATCCCTCCTATCATATAAATACATGTTCACTATAACGCATGTTTAAAGTGAAAATTGTAGCTTTATGGAAAGGGTTTCAATGCAATTAATGCGGGGTTTCGACAGATATATTCCATCAGCTTTAGACACTGTCCGCCTGAGGTGGACACTGTCCACGAGCGGTGCCTGTCACCATAGCCAACGGCTATGGTGACAGGCACCGAAAAACAACACCCTTTACAGATTGGAAATTTTATCTTAAGATTAAGCCAACAATTAAAATTGCATATGGATTTTGCACTAGGGGAGCTTTTGTGGCTGAGAGGACGTTGTCCGACCCTTATGACCCGATCTAGATAATACTAGCGTGGGGAAGTGCAGGAGAAGATTATCGTTTAGTTTACGTTTACGTTGATATGATTCGACTGCATTCCCATGGGATGCAGTTTTTTTGTTGCCAAAAAATCAATGGGGGTATTGTATTATGACTAATTTTTGTGGAACAAGTGAAATCACAGGGGCGCGTTTTTCGATTTATCCGATGTCCGATAGATTTGTAGATATTATTCTATCAGCATTAGAACAGGTGGATACAAGTAAAGTTTGGATGGAAACTGACGATGTCAGTACATGTGTCAGGGGCCGCTCTGAGCATGTGTTTGACGTCGTAAAAGCGATTTTCCTAGAGTCGTCGAAAAACGGCGACCATGTTGTGCTTCAGGCAACTTTTTCGAATGGCTGTCCTGGAGATTCCGCTGGTGATGTGTATCTTTCCGAAAACGCTGATCGCTTAAATGAAGAAAAATCACTGCAAATCAAACAAGATGTTGCAGTCCAATTTGCGCTATATCCAATGGGAATTCCTACATATATGAATGTGATTATGGATCAGTGTAAACTTGCTCAAGACCAGGGAACTTTCACAAAAGGCGTTCACTATGCCTCAAGACTTGATGGTGATGCGAATAAGGTGTTCAAAACGCTTGAGGACGCATTTCAAGGTGCTCACGATAGCGATTCAACCCATATTGTGATGACAGTAGCGATGTCAGCTAACAGCCCATCAAAAAAGGGGGGAAAATAAATGCTTGCGAAATGGAAGCTCCGTGAAGTCATTGTTTTATCGGTACTTGCTGTTGTTTTTGCAGTCGTCTATCTGTTGTTTGTCCAACTCGGTAATGTTCTTTTCGGCTTTTTCGGCTTAATTGGCTATGATATTATTTTTGGAATTTGGTTTATCGTCTCGATTATTGCTGCTTATATTATCCGCAAGCCAGGAGCAGCTTTTCTATCGGAAACCGTAGCAGCCACGGTTGAAGTATTGCTTGGAAACGCCGTTGGACCGCAGTTAATCCTTTCAGGCATAATTCAAGGTTTAGGTGCGGAGGCAGCTTTTGCTGCCACAAAGTGGAAAAATTATTCAACCTGGGTATTAATGGCTGCAGGTATGGGTTCGTCAGTATTTAGCTTTGCTTGGGGCTTTTATGTTTCTGGATATGCTGCCCTTTCGCCGGGGTATGTAACTGCAATGTTCTTTGTTCGGTTAGTAAGTGGAGCATTACTGGCAGGGTTACTTGGCAAATATTTAAGTGAAGGACTCGCAAAAACAGGGGCCTTAAACAGTTTTCCATTAGGAAAGGAACATAAGCGCAATGTTACCGTTTAAACATCAGATTAATGCGGAAGGATTGGGATTCAGCTACGAAGATAGTGATATTTTTACCGACTTAACGTTTTCGATTATCAAAAATCAATCTGTCCTGTTACTAGGTCCCAGCGGTTCTGGAAAAAGTACGCTTGCGTACTGCCTCAACAAGTTATATCCAGAAGCAGTGGAAGGAGAATTGAAAGGGACCCTTACTTTTGAGGGTCAAAACCTGGATGATTTTAAACCTGGTGAGCTCAATCAAAAAATCGGGATCGTTTTTCAAGATCCCGAAAGTCAATTCTGCATGCTGACCGTTGAGGAAGAGGTTGCGTTTGGACTGGAGAATTTCCATATACCGCGGGCCCAAATGGAAGCTAAGATTGATAATGCACTAGAGATGGTAGGCTTGCAAGCTGAAAGAAAGACGACCATCCATACCCTATCTGGTGGACAAAAGCAGAAGCTTGCGCTTGCTTGTGTCTTGGCTCTTCAGCCAGAAGTGATCATCCTCGATGAGCCGACTGCAAATCTTGATCCGCTGTCTAGCGCAGAACTAGTGGAGACGATTACTGCTTTAAAAAAAGAACATCACTTTACGCTGATTGTTATTGAACATAAGCTTGATGATTGGATCGAGTTGATTAATCGCTGTCTTGTCCTTGATTCTGACGGGGGAATCCTTTTTGATGGAACCCCTGAACAATGTTTTGGAGAATTTGCTCCTTACATACAAAAGGAAGGCATTTGGCTGCCAAAAGTAGTGGAAGCAGGAATTAAGGCGAAGAGTGCTGGCCTGTTTAAAGGGGAGAGACTTCCATTACGTCATCATGAATTATTGTCAGGGCTTTTGAATTCACCTGATTTCTTTAAAAAAGAAATCAAAACCATTACCAAAAGGGATCCCATTCTCGAAGTCAATGGACTTTCTGCGCGTGGTTACTTGAAAAATATAAATCTACGTATTCATCAAGGAGAACTAACAGCACTTGTTGGCGCAAATGGTTCAGGGAAGACAACTCTCTCAAAAAGTTTAGCGGGATTAATTCCTGTAACGCAAGGTGAAATTCATTTTAAAGGCCTTTCACTTTCTAAGTGGAAGGAGAAGGATTTATATCAGGCATTAGGTTATGTTTTTCAAAATCCTGAACACCAATTTATCGCAGATAGTGTTTATGAGGAAATTGCCTTTGGTCTAGAAGACAAATCAATCGTTCTTGCAATTCTTGAGAAATTAGGATTGGAAAAACATGCAAATTCTCATCCTTTTACACTTAGTCAAGGCCAGAAACGGCGGTTGAGTGTTGCAACCATGCTGGTTCATGAACAGGACCTGCTGATCCTTGATGAACCGACATTTGGTCAGGATGCAAACACAGCCTATGAAATTATGAGAGTCCTTGATGAAAAAAATGGCGCCGTATTTATGATTACCCATGATATGGAACTTGTTGACCAATACGCGGATACTGTTCATGTGTTAAATAAAGGAGAGTTGATTTTCTCCGGGCCGCCAGAGAGCTTGTGGGAAAACCATGAAGTGGTAGATACGGCAAGGTTAAAGCTGCCTTTTAGAAAACAGCTGGAAGTTGAAAGCGTAAGGAGAGAGATTCATGTTGCTACATGAGGTAAATCCGAGTATAAAAGCATTCGCTATTGTCATTTCCATCTTGATCTTATCGATATTTTTCGATCCCATTACACCGCTATTAACCATACTATGGTCTGTGACGTTGACCATTCTATTCGGGCGGGTTTCTTTTAAAAAATGGCTGTTGTTACTCGCACCGTTTTTATTTATCGCTTTGATATATGTCTGGACTACCATGCTGTTTCCACGGCTAGAAGACGGGGATAACGTCCAATGGCAATGGGGGTTTTTGACGCTGACAGCTGAAGGATTTCGTAGAGGTGTTTCACTCGGCCTCCGGGTATTAAGCTTTGCCACGTTATCGATTATGTTTACGTTAACGACAAAGCCAACCGATTTTCTCCTCAGTTTAATGCAGCAATGCAAAATGCCGCCAAAGCTCGCCTATGGAATCATGGCCGGATATCGTTTCCTGCCGTTAATCAAGGAAGAGTTTCAAACTTTGCAAAATGTGCATCGAGTGCGGGGTGTAGCACGGGCACGAACCATCCCTGAAAAAGTACAGCAGCTGAAACGATACGTTATACCACTTCTTGCAGGAGCGATTCGCAAAGCAGAGAGAACTGCACTGGCAATGGAATCAAAAGGCTTTACTGGAGAAAAAAATCGGATATTTTACCGTGAAATTACTGTGTCCCGAATTGACTGGCTGTTTTTCATTCTCATGATTAGCGCCGTCATTCTCAGCGCATTTATCTCTTGGAAACTAGGATACTTACAATTTTATAATCGTGAACTATAAAAGGGGTGTCAAAACGACACCCCTTTTTAATATAGAACAACGGCTTGTTTCCCCATTTGTTCCCAAGCCTGGATAAAGCTTTTCCGGTCTACTTTTTGATTTTTCGTACCATACGGATTGTTAATATAAATATTCGTAGAATCATAACCAGTTATCACGACACTGTGCATGTTATAAGTAATATCTATATTTCCTTCTGGTGTCTGCCATGTTTCAAATTCAGAAACAGGTGCAAAGGTCGAAGTTGTGATCACCCAAACGGGATTTCCGTTTGCTACTTCTTCTATTAATTGGTCAAATGACGAACTGGTTAAGTCGGCAGCATTCAGATACTTCTCGGCTAATTCAAAAATAGGTTCATGGTAAACGCCTAAACCTGGTCCATCCTCCATATTACCCACAAATCCCGTGTTGGGATTCCCATTTTCTCCATTACTATATTGCAATGGAACTCTAGTAATCTCCTGAGCTAGTTGATTTTTTGTAACGGAAATTCCTTTATAATTGAGAATCATCGCTAGACTGGTCACTTCACAACCATTATAGAGCTGAGGCGAATCCATTTGATTAAGCAGGGGTACGTCTAGCAGCATTTCTTCTGGAATTTTTTGATCCTCTGAAACAGTGGTTTGTTCTGATAGAAGCTTTTCTTCTGCCACGCCTGTAATAACCTCATCTTCCGAAGTCTTATTTTTGGAAAAAAAGAAAAATCCTGTTATTACTAAAACCCCAACTAAGATAAGGTTTATTATTTTTATCATACATATACCTCCTGTATTTCTTTCTAGAAGAGAGGATAGGCACTATTCTAAATCAAGAATAAGGGATAAGTATGAATAAATTATGAATGGAATAGGACCATTCTATTAAGCAAATAAGCAAATGTTAAAAAAATATGACATGTTGAATTTTTAAGGAAAGTTTAAGGAACGGAATCCATAATACTTATCAACATGAAACAAGGAGGAATAAAAATGGAGAAAACCAAACAAAGTCTAATCAATATTTTACTCATTTTGAATTTGGCAATAAGTACGTGCGCAGCGATTGGAGTAGGGTATGTAGCTTACAGACAAAGTACGACCCCCGATTTTTCAGAAATGGGACGAAGAGGCAGCGGTGAGATGGCCCCGGGTAATAATCAATTCCAACCGGGTCAAGATCAATCTGGCCAAACTCAATAATAGAGAGGAAGATAAATTTGAAAAAGTGGATTATTATTTCGGTCATTATTGTTGTAATAGGTTTCGCTGGTGCCTGGTTTTTATTAGGTAAATCAGATCAAACTCAAAGTGTTGAGGCAGCAGCACAAACAACATCCGTACAAAAAGGAAAATTAGAGGTAGCCGTTAGTGGTTCGGGTTCAGTTACAGCCATTACAGATCAAGATGTAACAGCAGCCAATACCATTCTTGTTGTAAAAAGTGTTAGTGTAGCAGCTGGAGATACAGTAGATAAAGGTGACACGCTTGTAACTTTTAAAAATGGTGATGTTGTGACAGCAGCTTACGATGGAGAAATCACATCCGTTAGTGTGCAAAGCGGCAGTGGTGCTTCACAAGGAACAATCCTGCTTCGTATGGAAGATGAAGATGAAGTTGTATTACCTGTAACAAGAGGAGACAGTAGTGCAAGTTCAGATGGGGCAAGCGGTGGAAGCGGCTTAACAGCGGATACTGTCAGCGTGAAAGAAGGAGATGCTGTAGAAGCAGGTGCAACACTTGTAACCTTTACAGATGGAAGCATCTTACAAGCTCCAGTTGCAGGGACAATTACAAGTCTTTCTGTTGTAAGCGGTGATTCTGTACAAAGTTCAGCGACAGTTGCGCACATAACAAATTACAGCACATTGCAAACAACCATTAGTGTTGATGAATTAGATGTTACAAAAGTAAAAGAAGGACAAGCAGTAAAAATTACAGCAAGTGCCTTTGAAGATGAAACATTCGAAGGGACTGTAACGAAAGTAGCAACGTCAGGTACATCAACAAATGGAGTTTCTACATTTGACGTAACCGTTCAAATTACAGATCCAAAGAACTTGAAAATGGGTATGTCAACAGAAGCAAGTATTTCAATTGAGAGTAAAGAGAATGCCCTATACGTTCCGGTAGAAGCAGTGTATACAAGTGGAGATGAAAAATATGTACTCGTTCCTGCATCTTCAGATGATTCAACACAATCAACAAGCAAAATAACAGTAGAAACGGGGATTTCAAATGATACGTTTGTAGAAATTACAAGTGGGCTGAGAGAAGGAGATTCTGTTCAAATACCGAGAGTCCAATCTAGTGGTAATTCTTCTAGAGGAGGTCTGATGATGCCAGGCGGGGACTTTCAAGGCGGCGGCTTCCCAGGCGGTAACACTGGAGGAAGAAATGGAGGCGCAGCTCCATCAAGTGACAGAGCTCCATCAGGCGGCGGACAAGGAGGAAACTGATGACTATACTCGAGCCGATTATTCAAATTAAAAACATGAAGAAAATGTATGAACTTGGCGGCGAAACGGTAATGGCTCTTCAAGATATATCTCTGGATATTCAAAAGGGTGATTTTATCTCTATCATAGGTCCATCAGGTTCCGGAAAATCAACATTTATGAACATGATTGGATGCTTGGATCGACCTGATTCAGGTGAATACATGTTAGATCATGAAGAAGTAGGGAAAATGAAGAGCTCCCAGCTTGCGGCCATTCGAAATGAAAAAATAGGGTTTATTTTTCAAAACTTTAATCTTATACCAAAGCTAACAGCGGTGGAAAATGTAGAGCTTCCTCTCATTTATCGCGGAATGAAGCGTGCGGAACGAAGAGAAATTGCTTTAGAGGCGTTAGTAAAAGTAGGATTGACAGATAGAGCTCAACATTTACCCGCTCAATTATCAGGGGGCCAGCAGCAACGTGTCGCCATTGCGCGCGCGCTGGCTGGACAGCCTCCTATTTTATTAGCAGATGAACCAACTGGTGCACTAGATAGTAAAACTAGTAAGGAAATCTTGGAGACGATGAGTTCGTTAAATGAGCAGGGACATACGATTATTCTCATTACACATGATTTAGAAGTAGCAAAACGAGCAAATCGTGTCGTTCGTATACACGACGGTCAATTATATGAGGATGGAGGTGAATGGTTTGCAGACAATCAGAATGGCACTGAAAAGCATTAAAGGAAACAAAGTAAGAGCATTCCTGACGATGCTGGGTATTATTATC
Source organism: Neobacillus niacini (assembly GCF_046591715.1). GTDB lineage: Bacteria > Bacillota > Bacilli > Bacillales > Cytobacillaceae > Neobacillus > Neobacillus niacini_L. Next base: position 190,601 of record NZ_JAWVNQ010000002.1, read on the forward strand.
GGTGTTTCCTCTGTTATTGTCATGGTTGCGATCGGACAAGGATCAACGAAAGAAGTGCAAGATCAAATTGGCAGCCTGGGTACAAACGTATTAACCGTAAGTGTAACGGGTGCAGATGTTAGTTTTAAAAAAGAGGATGCCAATCAAATTCAGGATGTTTATGGCGTAGAGGCAATTGCTCCAACTATTTCTGGAAGAGTAACTGTGAAAAATGGACAATCGAATGCACAGGTGTCAATGACCGGAACCACTTCTTCATACTTAGATGTTCGTGATTTGCAGCTGCAATCAGGGCGTTTCATCGCTGACTTGGATAATGAAAACCATTCAAAAATAGCAGTACTTGGCTCAGACACAGCACAAACATTATTTGGCTTAGGTGATCCGGTTGGAGAATCTGTTCAGGTGAATGGAACGTCTTATAAAGTTGTCGGGGTTCTTGAATCGGTGGGAAGTTCATTAGGAACAAGCGGAGACAGTACCATTATTGTACCCCTTAGCACGGGACAACGCTTAGCCTCTACAACAGAAATTGCGTCAGTCTATGTAAAGGTAGAAAATGAAGATATGATTAATTTTACATCACGTCGTATCGAACAAACCATGTATACAATTATTGGGGATGCTGATAGTTATAGTGTATCCAGTCAAGAAGATTTAATGGAAACAGCAACATCCGTTAATGAAACCATGACAATCATGTTAGGCGGAAGTGCTGCTATTTCTCTTATCGTTGGCGGAATCGGTATTATGAACATAATGCTTGTATCCGTTTCAGAACGTACCAAAGAAATTGGTATCAGAAAAGCAATCGGAGCAAAACGGGGAAATATTCTTCTTCAATTTCTCATTGAATCAATGGTTTTAAGCTCATTAGGCGGAATAATAGGGGTTGGAATTGGAGTAATAAGTGCTCAAATATTTACTTTAGCAACAGGAACAGTCATTGCGTATTCTGTACCTGTCATGCTGTTATCATTTGTATTCTCTTTATTTATTGGAGTTGTATTTGGTGTATTTCCAGCGAATAAAGCGTCTAAGCTTGATCCCATACAAGCGCTTCGATATGAGTAGGAAGAAACAAAGCGGCTCTGTGCTAAAGAGCGCTTTGTTTTAGTTACTAGTCCAATAAGGCAGCTAATCAGTGTTTGATTGAAGCATGGCAAATAAATAGTTAAATAGAAAAAAACAGGCTCGATTTTGTCAGCCTGTTTTCCTATTTAATAACCTCAATATTCAAAGCGTTTCCCTGTAAGGGATAGGACTCTCGAATTTTTCCATCTGTCCAGACTGTAACCCTTTGACCTTTTTCGAAGTCTTGGCCATCTGTTCCATCGGGTAAAGAGAGCCAGATTAGTCCCAATTTCTCATCTTCTACTAAAATACTGCTGTTTTCAATCTCGATAATTGTACCTTTAATATCGTACTCACCTTTAACATTGCAGCCTGTTAGTAAGATGAAAAATAAATTAAACGAAAAGATAAGGTGTTTTTTCATGCAGCTCTTCCTCCTTTATATGGAGACGAACTATTCGCCGCTAAGCTGCTGTATTTGATCAATAATGCTGGTGATATCTTGAACGGACTGAAACAGCTCGGTATTTTCAAGTATTGCGGGATCAAGGAGCCCATCCTTGAAATTGTTTAAAAATGTTTCAATTTCAGTGACAATGATACTGTTTTGTTCAATAATTTGCTGATGAAGCTCAGCTGCAATATCCGGTGCTTCTATTTCACTAAAGGTTTGAACGGTTTCCTGCATTTGCTCAAGCATAGTCTTTAGATCCTCAGCAGCCTGAAGGTCACCAACCGCTTGCTGCGCAAGAGCAGGGGCATCACTAGCAAAATCAGTCGCCGCCGACAAGTAATCAGTTGCTTCATTAATATAAGATATCGTATCCTGTGCGTCATTAAGGAAAGAACATCCTCCAAGAAAAAATAACATACTGGCAGATAGTACAATTAATAATTTTTTCAAAACAATACCTCCTTTTACTTTTGGTGGCACTTTTGGTGCCTGTCACCGCTCGTGGACAAATGAACCTATTTGTCCGTGTGGAGTGGACAGTTGAATTCTAGACGGAATTTATTTAAGGTAATATGTCATATTTAATACATACGTTCAGAATGGAGGCTGTTGGTTTATTTTTAATGGTATTTTTATTCTTTTTAAGTTGACGTTTTGGAAGTTTATTTTTGAAGTTATATGAAACTTTCTTTTGTAGAACTAAGTTCCTTTGTGTGTCTCTTCGTTTTGTTAATTTAATGTTACCACGAGGATATTCTGAAATTCTACTAAAATAATCTATATTTTCCTTTTCAATCTCTGTATATAAATCGGCAAATTTCATTCCAAAAATCTTAGCGAGATAATAAAAGATTCCAATTTCTATATCGGGGTATTTCTCTTCTTCTAGCGCCCGAAGAAATTTGACCTCTATGTCAATACGTTCAGCAACATCCTCAATTGAAAGCTGCCTTTCCATTCTTAATCTGCGTATCACTTTGCCATGTTCTAATTTTCCTAAATACATTCTTAACTCACCTTCCTAACTTAATTATACAGATAACTTCCATTAAAGTGTAATGAATGAGAATTCTCAGTCTAAGGAAGGAGGATTTTGGAAGGTGGTGTCGAATGGTATAGTTTAATGTAATTTGTTTCCCCGCTTTTCAACTCATCAATTTTTCACCAATCAAAATCCAACGAAATGGAGTGACCACAATGGGCAGAAAACGACGTGCTTGGTACCAAGGTGCAAAGTACCATATTACAAACAGAGGGAATAGGAAATCTACGCTTTTTTATGATGACGATGATCGAATAAAGTATCTTAGCTTTTTAAAAGAGACAATGGATCGCTTTCCTTTTACACTGCATGCCTACTGTTTAATGACCAACCATACACACCTCCAGATTCAAACTTCAGACACTTCTCCTACCATTCTTATGAGTCACCTCAATACAAAATACGCCAAATACTTCAATAAAAAATACGATTACAGCGGACATGTCTTTGAAAAACGATATGGGGCTGAATTGCTGGATTCCCTTGATTACGAATTCGATGTGAGCAAATATATTCATCTCAATCCACTAAAAGCTGGAATAGCAGATGAGTTAGAGGACTATCCATGGAGCAGTTACAACGTTTATGTGAATGGTGAAACAAGCCATCTAGTTGATACAAAGCATCTGCTTTCCTATTTTCCTTCCCCTGCATCCAAGCATTATGAGGAATACGTAAAATCACCCCTAGCTGATTTATTTTTACTCGACACTGGTAAAGTTTTAATGATTTCTAGAAAAGAGGAAAATCCATGTGTGCAAAAGTAACGAGTATTGGATTAAAGGGGATGGAGGGGTATCGGTTGCATGTTGAAGTGAGGACATTTATAGGAAATGATTCTATTCGAATTGTTGGTCTTCCAGATGCTGCGGTAAAAGAATCGAAGGAACGTATTCTTTCTGCACTTCGGTCACTAGGATATACCGTGAATGGGCAAAAAATAATCATTAATCTTTCACCGTCTGAACAAAAGAAAAGTGGTCCAATGTTCGATCTTCCTATGGCGATAGGTGTTCTATTAAGTCTAAATGAACTGGACATATCGATACCGGAAAACCATGGGTTCCTAGGTGCACTTTCATTAGACGGGGGTATTGTGCCAGTTGAAGGTATGCTCCCTGCTGTTTTGGCTGCGAAAAAATTAGGTATAAAAAGGCTTTACTTACCATATGACTCAAAGCTCCCAGTCCTCCACTTTGAAAGTCTAGAAATCTTCTACATATCTACATTAAACGAAGTGATAGAAAACTTAGAAGGAAGGAGGAAATCACTTTTTACTCCAAAAGCAGTTGAGGTTGATATACATCATAGTGAAAGCTTTATAGATTTCAATCAAATTATTGGACACCAAGGAATAAAAAGAGCATTAGAAGTGGCAGCAGCAGGGGGACACCATGTCCTTATGACAGGACCGCCTGGGTGTGGTAAGAGTATGCTGGCAGAGAGCTTCCCATCCATTTTGCCTCCATTGTCAAAGGAGGCGCAATTAGAAATGATTGCGCTGCATCAATTAAGCGGGACTAGTTATCCAAATGCAAATAATCCTCCATTCCGAAATCCCCATCATTCAGCTTCAGGCATCTCCATAATCGGTGGAGGGACTTATCCTAAGCCAGGAGAGATTTCCTTAGCCCACCGAGGTGTATTATTCCTTGATGAGATTGCTGAATTTCCGAAAAAAACACTAGATATGCTCCGGCAGCCATTTGAAAATGGCAAAATTACAATTAGTCGTACACATGCAACACTTACTTATCCAGCATCCTTTATCTTAATTGCTGCCATGAATCCATGTCCCTGTGGTTATGCAGGTTCTAATACACATTATTGCACCTGTACGCCAAGGCAGACTCAAACATACACCAATAGAATATCTGGTCCCCTCCGTGACAGATTTGATATCCAACTTAAAATTCAGCCTGTAAATTTAGAAATTGAAATTAAAAAAAGAGAGAAATCTTCAATATCCATTCAGCAAAGAGTGGAAACTGCCCGGACCAGGCAATATGAGCGGTATGGAAAAGAACTATGCAACAGCAGAGCCAGCTACGACATACTGCAAAAAACTACTCCACTTAACCGTGAACAACAACACTTAATCCACCAACTTGCATCCAAGAAAAACTGGAGCAATCGTACCCAAATAAAAATCATCCGACTAGCTCGAAGTATATCCGACCTAGAGGGAGAAACGGATATTACAAATGAAAGCATTCAGGAAGCCTTAACTCTCCGATGATAAAAATGGCGGAACAATGATGAAAAATTTTTGGTGACAGGCACCACCCGTGGACACTGTCCACCCCAGGCGGACATCAAATAAAAAGTCACTGCCAGTAATTCTTCTGGCAGTGACTCAATCTGTTATTCTATTGACCATTCACCAATGTTTGTTGAATTGCATTTTGCTCATAGGTTATGACTCTATTTAACAGGTGAGCCATTTTTTCCAAATCTGAGGATGCGTAGTCGTCAATACAGGCAATCTGGATCCAGTTTCTTTGCTGCAGGTAGTCGCTTTCGTAGTGCAGCTGGTACCCATGGTTGTACAATATATCCCCAATCACAACGGAAGAAATTGAACTTGGGACCTCAATCGTGAGAATAATAGGTGAACTGTTCTCCTCGCTAATTATGGTAAAGCCAAATTGTTTAAGAAGATTGTGTAACAAAGCGTGTGTTTGCACTACTTTTTCAAAGGTTTCACTAGTAATATCTTCTAGAGCTGCAAGTAGAGCCTCTAAAAGGTTTGATGACTGTGAAAAAGGGATGCTGTCCTTTGACATATAGGTTCCTAGATCAAGGTATTTCGGAAGTGTTAATGACGGCTGCACCACGTGGTGATGGAAAACGAACGAAAGTCCGGTTAATGCACGGATCGCTTTACCACTGACACCTGTTGCCAAAAATACACCATCTAAATCAACCTCTATAGCCCCAAGCGAACTAATACAATCCAAGCAAAGCTTGAGTTGATGCTGTTTTGAGATCTCCTTCAACAAATCTAGGTCATTAAGCATACCAGAGGAGGTTTCGCTATGGACAGCCCAAATCCAGCTCGTTTTTTCCGATAATTTAGCCGTAATCTCATCATGTGTGAAGGCCTGTCCCCAATCCTTTTGAAGAACATCAAACTGCAGTCCAAATCTTTTTGCCTGTTGTACTAAACGATTGCCAAATTCCCCATTGGCCAGTATTAACCCTTGCCCGGTTTCTAAGGACAGCTGTCCTGCCACAACATCATTGGCAAGTGTTCCAGAGCCTAGAAAAATATGAACATACTTACTATTTACCAATTCACCAAGAATACTTTTTGCTTTCTCTATCTTCTCTTTATACAAATCTGACCGATGAGAAATCGGGGTTTTGCCTAATGCATCCATAACCTTACTTGAAATTTTGACTGGTCCTGGCAAAAAGGGAATGGAGGGAGGCAGGATTCTTCCTGCTATCGACTCATCGAATGTTTTCTTGGTTAAGTACATAGGCTGAAAGAGTGCTTCATCACTTCCCGTTAATTGAGCAAAGGGTTGAAATCCTAATTGACCGTAAAGCTTTAATTGACGGACGGTTCCGGAGATAAAAGCAATATCATAACCCTTTTTTATGCAATATTTAATTAGAAACTGCGCGAGTCCTAAAAATACTCTGCCATTTCGGTATTCTTTTTTGACCGATAATAATCTAACTTCACATGGTGAGTTAACTGGAAATGACAAAGACTGCTCAACAGGACCAATTTTTCGATCTAGGGAAAATGGCCGATTCGCGCGAACCGTAGCCATCCCAATGACTTCATTGTCTTTTACACAAATGATATATGTATTTTCAGTATGGAAAGCATCCACTAATTTTTGTTCCTCATTTTTTTGATGCTGTGGAATTTCCTCTGAAAAGGTTTGATAATTTAAGTGATGGATTTGTTCGAATTCATCAGGGGTGGTGGCAATTTTGAAAAAGAAATCGTGCTTACTCATTAGGTTTCAGCCTTTCCTTGAGATTTTCTGCATGTGCTGCGTAAAGCATCGCGATAATACCTAATGCTATGAGGCAACTGAGCCAATCATTATTTTTTATAAAAAGTACCACTGGGATAAAAAGAAAGGTCGCTAATCCGGCTAAAGTAAAGCTTTTCATAAAAGGATAGAGGACGCAAAAACCCAGGATAATTACTGGAACAAGTAATGGTTCAAAGGTAATGATCCCGCCAATGAAGGTGGAAATCCCTTTTCCTCCTTTAAATTTCAGGGTGACCGGCTTAATATGGCCCAATATGGCCAGGGCAAGCCCTAGGAGTTGAATAGATTCAGAGAATTGCAAGTAACGGGCAGCTAAGATCACAAAGACCCCTTTAAGTGCATCTCCAAGAAAGATTAGTACAAAAGCCGTTTTGCCATGAAGGCGGCCGGCATTTCTTGCACCGACATTACCGCTTCCTTGAACACGAATATCTTCACGATAAATGATTTTCGAGACAAGAAAGCCAAACATAATACTGCCGATAAAATAAGAAATAATAAAATATAACCAAATCATTCGAAACACAACCTTTGTGGGTTCTGGCTATACAAGGAAAAAATGCATTTATTCCCATTATAATATGATTCTTGTATTATTCACATAGACTTTGTGAAAACAACCCTCAAAAAAGAGAAGAATAAGGCGTACATAAGCGATAAGAGTGATTACGGCCAAATCTTAAATTAAAAACATCCTCACCCGAGGATGTTTTTCTATTAATCACCGCCGCCGCCGCCGGAATCTGCGCCTCCAGAATCACTGTCAGAGCTGTAGGAATGATCACTGCTATAGTTGTTATCATAATCATAATGGTGGCTTTTGCTGTTACTTCGGTTAGGGAAAATTAAAAATGCTAATATAATAGATAAAACCCCGAAAAATACTTGCTCAGTAAAAATCAAATAAACCCCTAAGATAAAAATGAGGAAACCAACCAACCGTAAAATCCCTCTCAGAAGTCATTCCTCCTCCTAAAGTTAACGTTTATTAATAGATATTAGCTCCTATTACTTTTTATACGTTGAATCCAGAATTGTAACCAAAATAAAACACCAAGGGAATCCCTTGGTGCCTGTCACCATTTATTCATTTTCCTTCATTTATACATCCATTTATACATTCATAATACAGCAGGATTCTAGTTATTATTTTCTTCGTCGTTTTTCTGTTGTTTCTTTTGCTGTTCTTGGAGGGCGAGGATGATGTCTTGGACGTCAATTTTGCCATCGTTATTTAGGTCTGGAATGGTGTTTTCCGGGACCTGCGGCGGTGGTGCTGCTGGCGGAATCTGTGGTGCTGCAGCGGCAGCTGCAGTTCTATTTTTCGGTTTAAAAGCAAAGGTGAATACTAGTAGCAGAATAATGAGTAAGGCAGCCACGCCATCTACGATGTAGAAGATTGTCTTATAATCCGACCATAGGGTTTTACTGTCACCAGCACGCTGTTCTGAATTTGTGATAAACTTTTTGATTTCGGAATGGTTCGGATAAAGTCTTTGGACGGCTTCGAACTTTTCTAAGGCATTATCATAATAGCCGCCCCAGTATAGCTCCAGCCCTTCCTTATAAAGTTTATCTGTGTTGCTTGAACTATTTTTCGCCCCGGCCTGATTTGTAAATTCTTTCACGGTATTCACCGGAACAGAGAAGTTGAAGCCTTGAACTTCTTGGCCGTTTACGGTATCACCTCTAAAGGTGAGCAGTCCAATGATTTCACCTTTTTCATTAATAACTGGTCCGCCGCTGTTACCATGTGTAGCCGCTGCATTAATTTGAATAACAGGGCTTCCTTGCTCTGTTTTCTTATCCGTAGCAGAGATTTGGCCGGCATTCATGGAGGATACAAGAGAGGAATCAGGTGACAGCAAATCAGAATCGGCTGCAGCCGGGTAGCCGCTTACCCAAATGTTATCCTGGTTTTGAATATTATCAGAATTCCCCAGCTTTAAGGTAGGGAGGTTTTTCCCCTCAATCTTTAATACCGCTACATCTTTACCCTCATTGACAGGGGCGCCATAGCTTTTTACTTCACCATCAAGAGTGTCTCCGCCTGGTAAAATGACTTTAATAACTTTCTGAATCGCGGTATATTGCGTATAAGTCAGCATATAATCATACGTCGTTTCGTAGTCTATCTGAAAATAATCGGCAATAATCGAAACAAGCTGATCAAACGCAGCATTGGCAATATCTTGATCTTCCATCTGTGCAGCTTCCACTACATGGGCATTTGTAACAATGTATCCATCAGAGCTGATAATTGCCCCAGAACCAGAGCCCCCTACAACAGACTGGTAGTTTAATTGACTTAAGATGGCCTCAACCTCTGGATCATTTGGATTATTGAATTGCCATTGGACGACAGAGTAGCCAAGAATCCGAACAACCGCAGGCTTCGTGTATTCCGCTAGCTTTTGAGCCTGAGAAATATTCGAAGAACTTGGCTTAATACCCATCAGAACAAAAGAAGTAACGATCACGCCAATAAGTATCAAACAAAGCGGAATTGTAAAAAGGGCCCTTTTCATCAATAAATTCACCCTCTTCCATAAATTTTGGAAATTTCCATCTAATATATGCCCCAAACTTAACCTTGAAACTTTGTACCTTAAAATAAAGAAGCTTGGTGCCTGTCACCAAGGTGACTCCTCAAAGGAGTTCACCACTCCTGGTCATTTTCCACCCCAGGCGGACACTTTCGATAAGTTGACAAAAAAACCAGCAGTCTGCTGGTTTTTTAAGATATAAATATTAAATGTATTTCAGATGAATAGTAAAAGGCTAAGTGCCATGACGGCCATACCGGCAATGAGGCCATAGATTGCTAGATGGGATTCATCGTATCTTTTTGCAGCAGGTAGTAATTCATCGAGTGAGATGAACACCATGATCCCCGCAACAGCTGCAAAGATGACTCCGAACATGATATCGTTCAAGAAAGGCATTAAGAATAAATAGGCCACTAGCGCCCCAATCGGCTCCGACAAGCCGGACAAAAATGAAAGTTTAAAAGCCTTTTTCTTATCACCTGTCGCAAAATATACAGGTACGGAAACGGCAATGCCCTCAGGGATGTTGTGGATGGCGATTGCTACAGCAATTGCGATCCCGAGAGCAGGGTCTTGTAATGCTGAAGTAAAGGTAGCAATTCCTTCAGGAAAGTTATGGATACCAATGGCTAGAGCTGTAAATGTTCCCATTTTTAATAAGTCAGGCTTTTTACCGTCATTTAGGGTTGGCTGATTCATATCTTCTACTGTTTTCAATTCATGCGGGTTAGATTGCTTTGGAATGAATTTATCAATGGCAGCAATCAAAAGCATACCCCCGAAAAACCCGCCCACGGTTAACCAGTTCCCCGGAACAACTCCCATGGCATCCACAAGTGCTACCTTTGCTTTTACAAAAATCTCTACCATGGATACATAAATCATGACCCCGGCAGAAAATCCAAGGGTAACAGATAGAAATTTCGTATTTGTACGTGAGGTGAAAAATGCAAGCAGACTTCCTATACCTGTAGCAAGGCCGGCAAATAAGGTCAGCCCAAACGCTAATAGCAGATTTTCCGTCATAGTCTCTTCTCCCTTTATTTTTTATGTTTTTGTATTTGAATTTGAATGTTTTGAATAGTATTATATATGCACGTATACAGAAATGTTTCCTTTGAGAAACATTTTACACCTGCTGAAACAAAAAAACATTAAAAATAATTAAATAATATAAAAAAAAACGTGAGGTCCAGGTTATTTTACCTATCGACCACACGTTTTGTCTTTTATATAAGATTAATATCCTTGGCCAAAACCGCCGCCATAGCCACCCATTCCAGGACCATAACCCGGTCCATACATGCCATAACCCGGACCATACCCAGGGTATCCTCCAGGATATCCGTATCCACCACCGTATCCTGGACCATATCCACCATATCCATAACCCGGACCATAACCCCCGCCAAGAGTTGAACCTAAATAACCTAACCCAAGGCCAAGCAGTCCTGCACCTACATTACCTAAATTAAATCCGCCGCCATGATGTCCACCGCCATGATGCCCGCCGCCATGGTGTCCACCGCCATGTTGGCCTCCTTGTTGTCCAAATCGATAATCGAAGGGCATTCCGAATGATTGATACATTTGATTCATCGCACTCCTCTATCTATTAATTTTGAAATATTTTCATGTCTTACCTTCATATCCTATGTATATCTGGGTTTTCCTCTTGGACTAAAGCCCAAGTAACACATGAAACAGCGGAAAGAGGAGGAGCACTTTCCAGAATGAATTGTGGCAGTGTCCATCTCAGGTGGACAGTGTCCACGAGCGGTGCCTGTCACCGTATCTGTGTCAACTTAACATGTGCCACCGTATCCAAGTACCCCCGAAAATACGTCTTAAGTCTTAGTCATGTTTACGTTTGTGGTCTATGGAAAGCAGGATTTTTATGGTGTATTGTTGAAGTAATGAAGGAAGTCTTTCCTTTTTTTGTTATTTGGTTTCGGTTGAAACATTATGGTAGTTCATTCGTATGAATATAAAGGATTTTTTAGTCAGGAGTCGATTAAGATGAACCGATTTGTAACGTTTTTAGTCCAAAGTATAGTGACGGTTCCAACTGCCGTCATGGCATGGTTTTTAAGCTATTTTGCATTCGATTTAACCTTTTTGATTTCAAGTGCCATTTCGGTAGCAGGCGGAGTCATTGTTTACAATATTACATCAGGTGTCATGACGTCCCGCTTTTTAAAAAAGCAACAGCTTACTCGAAAAGAATATCGTTATATAAAGAAAAACTTAGATGAAGCCAAACATAAAATTAATCGTCTAAATAAGTCTCTATTTTCCATTCGCGATCTTTCTACCTTAAAGCAGCGACTTGAAGTTCTCCGGGTTACCCGAAAAATACAAAGCATGACACAAGCAGAACCTAAGCGCTTTTATAAAGCCGAAAAGTTTTATTTTTCGCATTTAGATTCCGTTGTTGAGCTCACCGAAAAATATCGGTTTTTAGCACAGCAGCCTAAGAAAAGCCGTGAGATTGATGTTTCTTTATACGAGACGCGCCAAACCCTAACCGACCTTACAAAGGCGTTAGAAGAAGATCTCTATCATGTAGTGGAAGATGATTTAGATTCCTTGAATTTTGAAATTGATGTTGCTAAGCATTCCATAAAGAAACTCAATGACCCTAAAATCATAGATGAAAGCAGGAGGCCGAAATGAGCGAAAATAACTCACACGAATTAAAGAAAACTGGAAATTTATTAGATGATATTCTGGCTAATCCGTTTGGAGAAAATCAGGAACTTGCTCCACAGGCACAGCCATCACCGCAGCTTCAAGAAGCAAAGCCGGTAAAGCTGATTGATGTGATACCTGAGGAAAACCGTGCAAAAGCCTACCAGCTTGCAGAACAAATCGACCCAAAAAATCACCAGGCGATGATTACGTATGGCACGCAAGCACAGGGGAAGCTTTTGAGTTTTTCACATACCATGCTTGAGCATGTACAGAAAAAGGACATCGGTGAGGTTGGCGAAATTATCAGTGATTTGATGAAGCGCCTTGATGAGGTCAACCCGGATGAACTAAAGGATGGTAAGCCATCCTTTTTTGGGCGTATGTTTGGGAAAATCTCTAATTCTCTTCAAGAGGTTCTGTCCAAATATCAAAAGACAGGTGCACAGATTGACCGGATTAGTGTAAAACTAGACCGGAGCAAGAACGTGCTGTTATCAGATATTAAATTACTCGAACAACTTTATGAAACAAATAAAGAATATTTCCATGCATTAAATGTGTATATTGCAGCAGGTGAGATTAAGCTTGAGGAACTTCATCAAAAAATCATTCCAGAAATGAAAAGGGCCGCTGAGGCTACGAACGATCAAATGAAGTCCCAAGAAGTAAACGATATGATTCAGTTTGCAGACCGTTTGGACAAACGTTTATACGATCTAAAATTGAGCAGAGAAATTACCATCCAGAGTGCTCCGCAAATCCGCCTGATTCAGAACACGAACCAAGCACTTGTGGAAAAAATTCAATCTTCGATCATGACGGCTATACCGCTTTGGAAAAACCAAGTAGCGATTGCATTAACCCTTATCCGCCAGCGTCATGCAGTTGAAGCTCAGAAAAAGGTTTCACAAACTACCAATGAACTGCTATTGAAAAATGCAGAAATGCTCAAGACGAACACCATTGAGACGGCTAAAGAAAATGAGCGTGGCCTTGTTGATATTGAGACTCTAAAAAAGACACAGGAAAATTTAATCACCACGCTTGAAGAAACGATGCGCATTCAAGAAGAAGGGCGTCATAAACGCAGGCTGGCTGAACAAGAACTGGCTAATATGGAAAACGACTTAAGATTAAAGCTCCTTGAAATCAAAGGAAAATAAAATAGAGTCAAGTTCCTATTGAGGAACTTGACGCTTTTTTTGTGCATCTTTTCTTTGAAAATAGGAATAGCAGCCTATTGGGAAAAAAGTAAACGTAAATAAAGCAGGACCTAAGACTCTTTTTTATAACTTGGTTGTATCATATAGTTCTATTAAACACATAAATCGTACGAAACGGCAAAACTATTGAAAAATGGTGACGCAAAACTACAGGGGCTAATGTTTTAGGACGATGCCAGCCAGTTACCGAACACGATCCTCTGCGATTTATGTCAATCAATTGAGGAGGTTTTATTTGTGTTGTTGAAAAATGTATTATTATTGGGTAAGTATTATTATCATGTATTTCAGTATCGGCATATGGAAATGATGCAAAATGATTGTTTATGCGAGGAACTTAAGTGCGAGCTTAAGGTCAAGTCATTGTATCATAATAGTAAAGCAATTGAATTAGGTGCTAGAATATAAAATAAGGCCTGGATCTCCAGGCTTTTTCATTTGGGGATAAAATGTGGATAGAATAAAGGTGAATGTGAGTAAATAATCAACAGATGTGAATAAGTATGTTTATAATGTGGATAATTATTTGACTTTTGTGGATATTTCAAATACGAACGGTAAAAACACCTCAGTTATTGTGGATAAGTTTCTGAAGAACCTGTGATCTTCAAAAGCTTTGTTGATAACTTATAGCTTTTTAGATTCCCAGCGAAAAAGCATCGGAGTACGAGCCCGATGCTTTTTTCAGTCAGTTTAGTGTGACATGGTTTGGCTCCCATCTTCGAGTCCATCTTTTGTTACCTTTAAGATTCCAACAGCGCCTTTAGTTGCATGGTTAAACTGGTGTGTCACAATGGGATAACTGCCTTCTTTTGTAACAGTGAATTCAACTACAGCCCCGCCGCTTGCCGGCAGCATCACCGTCTGCAGCCCTTTCATGAGGTTAAATGGATTACCATCGATATATACATTGTCAAAAACTGTTCCGACTACATGAAAGCTGCTGACTTCATTTGGCCCCACATTGTTAATGTAAATTCTGACCTTTTCGCCAACCTTCGCGAAGAGCGGAGTATCTACTAGCGCGCCGACTGTTCCGTTAGTATTCAAATCACCTTCTTTAAGGGCTTTAGCGGAGAAGACCACTTGACTCGGAACTCCATTTGTAAAATCATCTAAGTCGTTGTATTTGTACCATTCATTTTGAACGATGACATATTCACGATCCACTTCACTATCTGTCGGGTAGCCGTTTTTATGTTTCACAATAATCGTGCCGTGCATTCCGTTGGCGATATGGGCTAAAACAGGTTTTGTCCCACAGTGATACATGAAAACTCCTGGATTGTTTGCTGGATAGGTAAAGCTACCAGATTCATTTGGCATAATATCAATAAAGTCTTGTGATGGGGAGGCGTGTACGGCGTGAAAGTCCATGCTGTGAGGGATGGCTGGATCCATGTTTTTTAGAGTAAAGTTAATCGTGTCGCCTTCATTGACTACAATGACAGGTCCAGGTGCTTCACCATTAAATGTCCATGCTTTGTACATATTGCCTTTGGTAATTTCGATATCGGTAATTTGTGAGGTCATTTCTACATTGACTTCATGCTCGCTGACACGTTCGATGTTGACTGGAATTGGCTGTTGATTGAGATTTTTATGAGGTTCAATAACTTGTGAGGCAGTATTAGCTTTCGCAACTTTTTTTGACTGTAGATCGTCGGAGAGATTGGCAGAATTACAAGCACTTAAAACCATTACAGAAGTGACAATAACACTTGCAAACTTCAAGAACCTTTTCATTTGATTCTACCCCTTTATATTAAATTGTTTACACTTACATTGTAAATTTTCTGAAAAATCTCCTAGTGATTAGAATCACTAGTTTTTCGGAATTGTTTGAACACTTTGTGAATTGTTGAGCAATTTATAATATTCATAAGGTAATTAAGTAAAATAAGTAATTAATTGAGGTTGAATGGAAAAACTCATTACTATGAAGGAGGAACAAACGATGTTAATTGAATTTATTGCTGTTACTGCAGAGGATGCAAAATTAATTGAAAAATCAGGTGCAGACAGAATTGAACTGGTATCAGGTTTAACTGAGGGAGGTTTAACACCCAGCTATGGACTAATCGAAAAAGTAGTTAATAGTGTTTCCATTCCTGTTAACGTTATGGTTAGACCGCATGGTCAGTCGTTCTGTTATTCCGATGATGACATTGCGATTATGAAAAATGATATACGTGTTATACGAGACTTAGGGGCAAATGGTGTGGTATTAGGAATGCTCGATGGAGAAGGGAATGTAGATTTCAAACAGCTTGAGGAGCTGCTAACCGAAATAGGCAGCATGGAAGTAACATTTCACCGCGCTATTGACAGTTCCAAAACAATAGTACAGAATGCCGAGAAATTAGATCAGTATCAAGAAATTAAAACGATTCTAACCTCTGGTGGTCATGGTGAATGGCAAACACGAATGGAAACCCTAAAGAAGATGAAAGAACTTTGTAAGGATACAGAAATTCTAATTGGCAGCGGGCTGTCAAAAGAAAATATTCGTGAAGTACATACCAAGGTAGGAACCAATTGCTATCACTTCGGTACGGCAGTAAGAATAGATCAGAGCATCCTGAAAAGTGTTTCCCTCGAAAAAGCAACCGAAATCGTTCATACATTGAAATAAATGGGCATATTAAAAAAAACGAAACACCTGGAGGAAACAATGGGAAAAGAAAAAGACCAAACCAGCCAAGGACTCAACCAAATCTTCGAAATCATCAACGCCAAAGGTGACGAAGGAGAACTCAATCAAATAATCCAAAATAATACCGAATCAAATTCCACAGAAAAAAATACACAGGATGCATAAATGGTGCCTGTCACCACCCGTGGACACTGTCCGCCTCAGGCGGACAGATGAACTGAAAGAAGACCTCAAACTATGCCAGGGTTTGAGGTCTTTTTGGGTTTTATTGCTTTTCAAACTGCTGATTAGTGTATGTGTATGTTTCGGATTGCCCTTGGATACCAAGGAGTGCTAGGGTGTTTTCAGCTAATTTTGCATCAGACATGCCGTTTATGGCTAGGTCTCTTCGCAAGCCTGTATTTCCATTTTCGGAAACAAGACTGTACACCCATACAAACGATTCATAGGTTTGACTGAGTGCCATAATCACCACTTCAGGGGTGCCGTTTATATCGAAATCGTGCTCTGCATGATAAAGGGAAAACTCATCTTTTAATAATCCCTTCTCATTGAAAGGGGAAGTCTTTGAATCAATTACCAATTCAAACGGTGTTCCACTATTTTCCCCTCCGGATAATACCAGACTTTTTCCTCCGGTTGGATTTGCCTGCCCAAAGGTTATTGTCTGTTGTTCTCCGTTTACTTGAAAAACATAAGCCATTCCTCTGTCCCAATGTTTGAATTGTTCTAATGAAGGTGCTTCATTAGGGACCTCTACTTGAACTTGACCTTGAACATCATCTACAGGTTTACCAGTTTTAGAATAGGCCGTCTTTTCTTTTTGGTCAAAAAGAAGATCATATCCGAGAAAAAGCCCGCTTCCGCAAGCCCCAACACTAATCAGCACGATGGATACTTGCATACCAAATCTTTTGAAGAATTTAATCATAGGACTAGCTTTGTCCTTCTGAACTTCTTTTACCAATCGAATAAAGTTGGGTGATGCAATCATTTGGAGCTCGTTTCTAGCATCTTTATTCTTCCAAATTGACCTTGGATGTGTTTTTAGATAGGTCTTCAGTGCCCGGTGGTAATGATGATCGAGCTGAAGGGTATTCGCAGTCCATTTAATAAAGGATAACATTTGCTCCTCATTAGCATATTTACTCAAATACCCAAAAAGCTGCGGATAATGATAACCGTTTTCTTCATTAGCAAAAGCAGCTAGTATATGCTGAAAATACCTTTCAGACAAATTGTTCACCAATACATTCTTTAAAACCTCTTGAAGTTCTTCGCGTTCTGCAGAAGATAAATGCTGAAGGACCAATCCAACAGAAACAACAGATGTATTAAACAGTTCATCTAGAACCTTCAAAATCTTGTACTTGCGAATGACCTTTTTATCCTCTCGTTCAATCTGTGTCAGCTTCTCTGTCGCTAGAAGTGCTAAATTATGGATAGCATCGAGAGTTATAGTATGTAATTCAATCTTATCTACTATTGCAATTTCTGTAAAAGTACGCAGCTTTTCTTTTAACTTTGAAAAATCAATCTCAGGGTTTGTTAGATTAAAGGCTTGGATCACACTGGCAGCTTTATAGGGGTCAGGAGAATTAGCAACAGCATTTGCTGTATTGTGAATTGCTAGAATCTGAAAGCTGCGATTTCTCAGTAAAGCGGGTGAAGATTCAAGCAAAGTATTAATCTCAGCTAATATCTCTTCGACAGATTCAAGTTTAAATCTATTCTCAAGAATTAACGTTAACAGATTACTATAATCCTGGTGTTGAGGAATGAACTCCATTACATAATTATAAATACTTTCGTGGTCCTCCACCTTTTTCCAAAATTCATGAAAGACTGATTGATTCTGGTAATACTCGAGAGTGTTAAGAATAAAGGCAAGGCCTTCATCACTTAGATCATTCTCGTTAGATACAAGCACAGCTTTAAAAGTGTCCATTATATATGCCTTATTATTATTCTCATAGAAATCACTCAATCCTCATGTCTCCCTTATCAGTTTCTCTAAAAAAGTTTATCTGCTTATTCACTTGAAACTTGTTCGGATGAAAAATAAAAAGACCTTATGTGGTCTTCTTATTTTTCATTTTTGGAAATAGGAATAAATGAATTGAAGACCCCGATGCAGGTAACCTGACTGAGGCCGATTTCGGAAAAATCGGTTTTGTAGACTGAAAATATGAAGTAATCTTTATCCGTTGTTCCCATATCGAAAACCTCTTCTCCTGCTAGTGAAAGAATCCCTTTTTCAAGGATATTCGAAGATTGATCCATTGCTTCATGGGTAATCCATTCTATGTATTCCGAACGGCCAGGGTTTGTTTCGGATAATACGAATACAATGACTATCAATAGGATAATAGAAATGACCTTTTTCACTTTTCAGCTCCATTCTAATAATTGGTAATATTTACACAAGTTAAGTATAAATCGATAGATTATGATTGTAAATATACATTGGGATATTCTCCAAGTGCCTCATTGCTTTGAATATGATAAATTAGTACTAATTAACATTAAAGGGGATAAGTCCGTGTCAAGGATATGGAAATGGATTGTTGGGTGCTTACTTTTCCTGCTGTTACTAAATGGCATAGGAATTTTGGCCGTAAAGTTATTATAAGCTGGCTGTGTTAAACTAGGCTGTTGATTTCCGCTCCAATCAACAGGTTCTAAAATCAATAGTTTCCTATAACACAGCCTATAGATAATCAAAAACTAGTAATTTCATAGAACAGGGACTGATAATCATGAGTACTAATTTAACCAAGCCTGTTTCGAGAAGGCTTTTGTTTGCACTGCTGACAATCACAATAGGGGTCGAAGTTGTCCTTTATTTAAGCGGTTTCAGTCTCTTGGCTGGTACCATATATGATGCCATTATGGTAGCTTCCTTTTTTATCGGATTAAAGCTGCAGACCAGATTAAGTGATGGAATTCAAAAAACAAAGAATCAGATCTTCCGCCAATTTATTGGAGCATTTTTGCTGTTTGTTCTTGGCAGTACGATGATTAATATTTACTCATCATACGCCTTTGTGGATTTTAGCGAGGATTATGAGCAATATGTGGAAGAGTATACCGAAGTAGTTTCGTACGAAGAGCCAGAACTTGAACCTGCTCAACAGGTCGAGCCTGTTGATCCTATGTGGGATGTGGTCGGCGAGATCGATAGTATTGGTTACGATATTTATACAGACATCCTTGCTGGACTAGAAGAGGTTTGGCGGTTGGCGTATATCATCCTCATTCTTCTTATTTTTAAAAAAATCTTCCCGCAAAGCTGGGAAAACGGCCGGCGAGATATCTTTGTTATGCTTGCGCTTTTTATTACCTCGGTACTATTCGGCATTGATCATACCTTAAACTCGGTTCAATCATGGAAATATGAAGTGGGGGCGATTGTCACCTTCGCGAATATGGGATTATTATTTGGGTTAATTTTATTATGGACAAGAAACCTATGGGTGACCGTTGTGGTGCATAGTGTGTACGATATCCTGGCAACTCTGTCTTGGTATTACTTTGAGTTTATTGTTGAACTAGCGGCATTGATTCTAGTACCTATTTACCTAATTCTAAAGTCAATCGATTTGAATCAAAGTATGAAAAACTCAAAAGAAGTAATAATTACGGATATAGCGAATTAAAAAAAGGAGGTTACCGAAAAATGGTAACCTCCTTTTTGCATCTAGTAAAATTGCAAAAGAAGTTCAATAAGTTTGATAAACAAGCCCTTTTTTGAAAACAATAACCGTGATGGAAACCGTCATTTCATTCAAATGAGCGAGGTAGGAAAATGCCGAAAATTTGGAGAAGAATCTGTGTTATTCTGATTGTTATCATTTCAAATACCCCGTATCAAGCGGGTGCAGCAAATCCTTCTAAATCCCTGCAGGATCAGCTTCTTTTAAACAAAGAATTTAATGTCATAGCGTTTTCTGAGAATCATAAATTAGCCCTTGAAAAGGTTGAAAAAAAGACTATGTATGGTGTAAAGGATGAAAGTTATTTTGTTAGAATTATGAATCATGCACATGAGCAAGCTGGGGCAGCGACAATTACCTTTCGCAAGGTTCCAACTAAGGACGTATTTGTTTTCGTCCATGTTGATTCAGAAGTCGCAAACATTAAACTTACGCTCGAGCAGCGTTTTCCCGGGAATTCGTATAAAAAAAGGGAGCTCAATCAATCCACTGCTGAAGTATATCCTAACAGAAAAGAATATAGTGACCCTACTTCCAACCAGTTTACGTACATAGAATTTAGTGATTCAGATAAGAAGACTGGCAGTGTTTTTATTGGCGGTCAATATTTATTCAAAAAACTAGCACATACCTATCCAGATACGGGGAGAACGAGTACCGTGTATGGGATGCTATCAGAAAACCGAGATTTCAACAATGAAAAGCAAAACCAGCATTATACTTTTTCAATCACCACCTATGCTAACAAAAGTTCAGGAGAATCGTGGTATTTGATGAGCACCCATCCTTTATTTACAAATGAAGCAGAGTTTACCTTAGCACAAAATATCGGTATTGATGAATACAAATGGCTAACACCAACCGATGTGATTGCAAAAGGTGTAGATAGTATTTTCCCTAAACCAGAAAATGGCTTTGTCCGTTCATTGGTCCGGCAAAGTGCAAAAAAATCAATTATTGCTCTTGAAGACACACATAATATATTCTTCGAAGATATTAACTGGAATTCGTTTGTACAGCTTGAGCAAATTAGAAACTCTGATGGGTTATGGTATTCCGACTATACGAGTACATGGTTAGAATCATCCTATGGTATTCGAACACATTATGTAGATTCTAGACATAATGATAATTTATTTCGAGCTCAGGATAGGAGAGCGAAAAACCTTGGAATTACGTATTACAAAGATGTTTATAAAGTATATGCAGATTTCCTCTGTAGAAAAATGGATGAAGGCTTTGTTATAAAAACAAAGAATGGAAAATTTCTTGTCGATTACTATTCAGACGAAGGTCTAACACATGTTTCATTAAATCATGGTTTAAGTTTAATGAATTATTTATACTTTTCCTTCCAAAAATCAGCAGATAAAAAATATCTCATAGCGGCCGATCAAATGTATCAAGCCCTAAAGGATACGGGGGATGCCTGGATTAATCCGGATGGCAATTTATTTTACCAGTTAAACCAGGACGGAACCTATCAATCCAATGATTATAAATTAGTCACTTATTACGACCTTTTATATACAAGGAAGCTGTTACAAGAAATCAAAGGAGAAACCAGTCCAATCGTAGAAAAACTAATAGATAACAAAGTAAAATATCTTAAAAAAACAGGCATCGACACAACCGTTGATATGAGTAAAATTGAAGATTATGTTGGTATCATTGAGTAAGATTTTTGGAGGTCAGACTGGGTCTGACCTATTTGTTTGTGTGGCTGTGCTGCAGCCTTTTTAGTAGACTACTTGTTAAATTTTTGTAATTTTTGTGAATTTCTGAGATTAATAGGAAAATATATATTAAAATGGAATTGTATGTCGTAAAAAGTTCATAGGAGGGATTGTATAGGTTTTTTTCATAGTGGTATAAACACCCAAAAACAATTTTAGGAGGTAGGAAAATTGCGATTTGCAAAGAAACAGTGGTTACTTTTAACTACCATTTTTACATTGCTGCTCAGCTTGGTACTGCCGGGCTTCAGTAGTGGTGTAGCAGCTGCACCTTACATAACAGTAGCGGAAGCGATTGCGAATAATTCAGGCACAGCAACAGTGAAGGGTTATATCGTAGGCTACGCAAAATCAGGATCAAGTTATGAAACAGTTGCACCATTTAAGGACGATACAAACTTTGGTATTGCCGACAGCGCAACTGAAACCGATTCAACAAAGATCCTTCCAGTTCAGATTACATCAGGATACCGAGCTGAATTCGGCTTAAAGAGTAATCCAGGCAATTTAGGAAAAGAAGTATTTGTTACAGGATCACTAGAAAAATATTTTGGTGTACCTGGTTTAAAATCCCCATCACTAATGAGCTTTGACGGTGAGGCTGGACCAGTCGATCCTCCTGTAGACCCTCCGGGTGAAAGTGTAAGAATCAGTAGTATTCAAGGCGAAACGCACACTTCACCATTCAAGGATAAAAATGTTAAAGATGTAGAAGGTGTTGTAACACAAGTCATGGATAGTGCGAACTTCTATATGCAAGATCCTAATCCGGATAACAACCCTAAAACATCTGAAGGAATTCTAGTATATAAACCTAGTCATGGGCTAGTTCCAGGGGATTTGGTATCTGTAAATGGTCTCGTTAAGGAATGGGTCATTGCTGGTTATAACGACAAACTTGAAACAGACCTTCCTTCAACAGAAATTAATGCACAAAATGGAACGATTACAAAGAAAGCAAGCGGACATGCCTTACCTCCTGCCCTTGTAATTGGGAAAGATATCAACCCTCCGACTCAAATCGTTGATAATGACAAGTTTGAGGTATTCGATCCCAATGAGGATGCAATTGATTTTTATGAGAGTATCGAGGGAATGCGTGTTGCCGTAGAAAACCCAACAGCTGTCGCTCCGCAAAAATATGGAGAAGTTCCAGTAATTGCTGGGAAAATAGCTGGGAAGACGTACACCACTCCAGGAGGTGTGCCGATATCAGAGAATAATATGAATCCAGAAAGACTTCATCTATTATTTGATGATGAAACCTTTGTTTCTAAAACAGGGGATACATTCAATGGAACGGTAACAGGTGTCATTACTTACACGTTCCAAAATTACAAAATCCTTACTGACACTTCTGCTTTACCGCCTCTTGTTGAAAGCGACTATGCACAGGAAGTTACCGATATCGTGAAAGACGATGAAAAGCTTACAGTTGCCACATACAATATGGAAAATTACACCTCAGCCAACGCAGCTAAAACAAATAAAATAGCTGAATCTATCGTAGAAAACCTGAATATACCTGATATTGTCGGCTTAGTTGAAGTCCAGGACAATAATGGTGAATCTGCAGGTGGAACTGCCGCAGACCAAAACTATCAAGCGCTAATTGATGCTATTAAAGCACATGGAGGACCAACGTATAAATGGACTGACATCGAGCCGGCAAACAATCAGGATGGCGGTGCTCCAAATGGGAACATTCGCGTTGGGTATATCTATAATCCTGAACGTGTCACTTTAAAAGCGGGGACAAAAGGAACTGCTGAGCAGGCTGTAGGATATGAAGACGGTGCATTAACATTGAATCCAGGCAGAATTGACCCGGCTAACGATGCATTTGCACAGAGCCGTAAGCCTTTAGCAGCACAATTTACCTTTAATGGTGAAGATGTAATCGTCATTAACAACCATTTTAACTCTAAAGGCGGAGACCAGCCTATATTTGGGAAAAATCAGCCTCCTGTCCTTGGCAGTGAAGCTCAACGAATGGCCATTGCCGGAGTGGTTAATGAGTTTGTTGATGATGTAAAGAGTAAAAACCCTGATGCAAATATTGTCGTTATGGGTGACTTAAACGATTTTGAATTCTCTAATCCATTGCAGGCATTAAAGGGCGACGTGTTAACAAATTTAATTGAAAAAGTCCCGGCTGCAGAAAGATTCACTTACAATTATCAAGGTAACTCTCAAGTTCTAGATCATCTATTGGTTTCGAACAACCTTGCCAATGGCGCTGAAATTGATATTGTGCATATAAACTCTCCTTTTATGGAATCGCATGGACGAGTGAGTGACCATGACCCAATTTTGGCACAGCTTGATCTTGGCGGCGAAAAACCAACTGATGAATTCAACCTTTCAATCTTGCATGTGAATGATACTCATGCAAATGTACAACAGTATCCAAAATTAACATCTGTGGTAAAGGAAGTAAGAGGAGAAAAGGCAAACTCCTTATTAGTGGATGCGGGTGACGTTTTCTCAGGAACGCTTTACTTTAACCAATACCAAGGGAAAGCAGATTTATGGTTTATGAACAACCTTGGCTATGATGCGATGACATTCGGAAATCATGAGTTTGATAAGGATTCCAATGTGCTGGCAAGTTTTATAAAAGAAGCACAGTTCCCATTTGTTAGCGCAAACGTGAATGTTTCAAAAGATCCAGTATTAGGAGCTCTATTCAGCGACGAACTAAATACCGCTTCAGAGGGTGGAAAAATCTATCCTGCGATTATTAAAGAAGTTGACGGCGAGAAGGTAGGAATCTTTGGCTTAACAACAGAAGATACAACATTCCTTGCCAGCCCTTCTGATGATATTGTTTTTGAAAATGCTATTGAAAAAGCAGAACAAACTGTTGCTGCATTAGAAGAGCAAGGCATCAACAAAATAGTTGTACTTTCCCACTTAGGCTACGGCCAAGATCAAGAATTAGCTGAAGCTGTCGATGGAGTTGACGTTATTGTCGGCGGCCACACTCATACAAAGCTCGACCAGCCGGTTGTAGTTGAAAAAGACGAACCAACGGTCATTGTTCAAGCAAATGAATACCTTAAATTCTTAGGTGTTCTAGATGTAACATTTGATAATAATGGTGTTGTAATTGCCCATGAGGGTGAGCTTCTTGATGTGAATAGCTTTACGGAAGATGAAGAAGCAGCTGCGAAAGTTGCGGAATTTACAGGACCATTAGAAGAATTGAAAAAGACTGTCGTAGGTTCAACTAGTGTTGTCCTTGATGGTGAACGTGCAAATGTTCGTTCAAAGGAAACAAATCTTGGTAACTTGATCACGGACGCAATGGTGGAAAAGGCAAATTCAATGGTGCCAGGCACGTTCATTGGTATGCAAAATGGCGGAGGAATCCGTGCATCGATTGATGAAGGCGATGTGACTCTTGGAGAAATTCATACAGTCATGCCATTTGCGAACCTGCTGGTTACCCTCGATCTGACAGGTGCAGAAATTCTAGCGGCACTCGAACATAGTGTCAGCAAGGTTGAAAGCGGCGCAGGCCAGTTTATGCAAGTATCCGGAATTCAATTTAAATACGACACAGCAAAGCCAGCTGGCGAACGCGTTTGGGAAGTAAAGGTATTAACAGCGGAAGGCTATGCCGAGCTTGATTTAACCAAAACTTACTCTGTCGCAACCAATGCTTTCGTGGCTGATGGCGGTGATGGGTATACCATGTTTAAACAAGCGAAGGATGAAGGCCGTATTCATGAATTGTTGATTGTGGATTATGAAATTCTGACAGGATATTTCGAAAAGAACAGCCCTGTTTTCCCTAAAGTGGAAGGAAGAATTGTTGCGGGCGAAGAGCCTTTCAACTTGTCTATCATGCATGTGAACGATTCCCATGCAAATGTTGAACAGTATCCGAAGCTGACGTCTGCGGTTAAGGAAGTAAGAGGCGAAAAGCCAAACTCCTTATTAGTAGATGCGGGTGACGTTTTCTCAGGAACGCTGTACTTTAACCAATACCAAGGGAAAGCAGATTTATGGTTTATGAACAACCTTGGCTATGATGCGATGACATTCGGAAATCATGAGTTTGATAAGGATTCCAATGTGCTGGCAAGTTTTATAAAAGAAGCACAGTTCCCATTTGTTAGCGCAAACGTGAATGTTTCAAAAGATCCAGTATTAGGAGCTCTATTCAGCGACGAACTAAATACCGCTTCAGAGGGTGGAAAAATCTATCCTGCGATTATTAAAGAAGTTGACGGCGAG
This sequence comes from Neobacillus niacini, assembly GCF_046591715.1. Lineage (GTDB taxonomy): Bacteria > Bacillota > Bacilli > Bacillales > Cytobacillaceae > Neobacillus > Neobacillus niacini_L. The sequence goes on from NZ_JAWVNQ010000002.1 coordinate 216,009, forward strand.
AAGGTAGGAATCTTTGGCTTAACAACAGAAGATACAACATTCCTTGCCAGCCCTTCTGATGATATTGTTTTTGAAAATGCTATTGAAAAAGCAGAACAAACTGTTGCTGCATTAGAAGAGCAAGGCATCAACAAAATAGTTGTACTTTCCCACTTAGGCTACGGCCAAGATCAAGAATTAGCTGAAGCTGTCGATGGAGTTGACGTTATTGTCGGCGGCCACACTCATACAAAGCTCGACCAGCCGGTTGTAGTTGAAAAAGACGAACCAACGGTCATTGTTCAAGCAAATGAATACCTTAAATTCTTAGGTGTTCTAGATGTAACATTTGATAATAATGGTGTTGTAATTGCCCATGAGGGTGAGCTTCTTGATGTGAATAGCTTTACGGAAGATGAAGAAGCAGCTGCGAAAGTTGCGGAATTTACAGGACCATTAGAAGAATTGAAAAAGACTGTCGTAGGTTCAACTAGTGTTGTCCTTGATGGTGAACGTGCAAATGTTCGTTCAAAGGAAACAAATCTTGGTAACTTGATCACGGACGCAATGGTGGAAAAGGCAAATTCAATGGTGCCAGGCACGTTCATTGGTATGCAAAATGGCGGAGGAATCCGTGCATCGATTGATGAAGGCGATGTGACTCTTGGAGAAATTCATACAGTCATGCCATTTGCGAACCTGCTGGTTACCCTCGATTTGACAGGTGCTGAAATATTAGCTGCACTCGAACATAGTGTCAGCAAGGTTGAAAGCGGCGCAGGCCAGTTTATGCAAGTATCAGGGATTCAATTTAAATACGACCCGGCGAAGCCAGCTGGCGAACGCGTTTGGGATGTAAAGGTATTAACAGCGGAAGGCTATGCCGAGCTTGATTTAACCAAAACTTACTCTGTCGCAACCAATGCTTTCGTGGCTGATGGCGGTGATGGGTATACCATGTTTAAACAAGCGAAGGATGAAGGCCGCATTCATGAACTTATGATCGTTGACTATGAAATCCTCGTTGAGTACTTTGGAAAACATAGTCCGGTTGCTCCTGGTGTTGAAGGCAGGATTGTTGCCGATGTGGAACCAGTTGATAACGGAGGTCCTGGAGACAATGATGGACCTGGGGATACAGATGGACCTGGAGATGGAGGCACTATTGTGAATCCTCCATCCAAAGGTGGAAAAACTACTACACCATCCAACCCGCTTCCAAACACAGCAACGAACAGCTATAACATCATGCTGTTAGGATTCCTAATAGCTGCCTTTGGAGTAACCTGGTATATAAGAAAACGTAGAATAAATGCTTAATATGTTTGACAACCCTGCTATTTTGCAGGGTTGTTTTTCTGCGGTTAAAGTCCTGAGATTACTAATCAATGTGAGTTGAATAGAAATGAAAGTAACCATCTAGGCAAAAAAATTGGTCGAACGGTAACATAGACGGGTTGTATGTGTCTGTAATAGCAAAGAAAACGATAGAACGGTAACATAGGAGGGTCCAATGTGCCTGATAAGGCAAAGTAAACGATAGAACGGTAACATAGGGGAGTCCAATGTGCCTGCTAAGGCAAAATAAACGATAGAACAGTAACATAGGCGTCACATTTTACTGACATTGGATAAGAGTGAGTCCGCATTAAATTATTCATAATAGGTATGTCTGTACTTTCCCATTTCCTTATAGTTCTGTTTTAAAATCCGTCTTATTGTTTTAGGGGATTCCACCGCCTTACACCACTCAAATACAATTGATGTAGTTATAGGTTTATCTGGAAAAAGTAACTTTAATTCCTCCACGCTTCGTATCACAGCTGAATCCATTTCTTCAATCACCCCACATGTGCCGCATACAAATTTCCTTTCGACCACATTATTCAAAAAGGAATGGCATCTCCCACAGGTTACCCCTTTTTTTATCTGCTCAAAGCTATACGGCGGTAATCGCGTATAGGGGGATTCTGTCATATGAAGAGAAACTAACAGGTCACAAAGTTTCCTATGTTCCCCATTTAGGTTTCCAGATAGGCCATTAAGTTTTTTCATAAAACGATTAAGCTGCGTTGGAAAAATAATAGAATCGTTTAAGGGAGCGTTATATAAGGTGAATTCAGGGTTAACATAAATTAGATAGGGATCAATGGGGAATGAAAATCCATATTTCTGGAATAAAATTCTAAGCAATGTTAGACTTCGTTCCACTTGTTGTAAGGGGTCTTTCACTTCGGGGCCATTTTTTATATAGAGTCGGTCAGTGTGATAATTATAATCTCCTTCGAAATTTTTAATTTCACATGGGTAAACACTATTTGGGGAAAGAAGTACGGAATCAAGCTGGAATTTAGAACCGTTAACCTCAAGAAACAGGTCGTTTAGGATGATAAGTGGACTTTGAAGTTTTTCTGTTAATGCATCAAACTGTATCTCCCCTTCAAATCCTTTTAAAAGGTGCTCAAAATTCTTTCTGTCAGGGTAGGGCAATTTCATTCGGGTGTTTACACTTCTTAACAACTTCAATTCATCTGACATAACTCGGTCCTTAAATGCCATAATCCACATCCTTTTCCATATTGAACACTAACCTAATAGTAACGAATCCTGGTAAATAATTGTCGTGAAGTTTTTGTGTATTTAAAAAAAATAGAAATTTTTGTTAGTAGAATATTTTATTTTCTAACAAGAAAACCCCAAATGCCTAGTAGAATAGTACTCTCTTAATTACGTAATAATTCAGAATAAACAATTTACAAATATACCACAAATTTTACAATAAAAAGTATATTCTATTTCGACAATTGCAGTTATAATGAATTTTGTAATAATACTTTTTTGTCGAAAGGTGGAAAAACCTAGTGAAAAAAGGCCTACAAAAAAAGTTTAAAGGACTTGCGGTTTCTACATTGGCTTTGGGACTTCTGGCTACTCCGTATGGGGGCGTATTAGCAGAAGGAAATCAACCAACGAATGTATTGTCCAATGAAGCGTATGTGAAACTAAAGCTCATGGAGACAACCGATGTACACGGAAGTTTAATGGACCATGATTACTATTCAGACGTTCCAGGAAAAACTGGATTAGTAAGGGTAGCAACAGCAGTTAGTGAAGAACGTGCTGAAAATCCTAATAATCTATTATTTGATAACGGTGACATTCTTCAAGGAAATCCTTTTACAGATTATCTTGCAAAAGTAGACCGTCCTACGTTTGTTAATCGTTTAGCTGGTCTTGACCGATATGAAACAGCGGTTCAAGTATCAAAACAAGGCTGGGATAAGGCAGAAACAGTAATCATCGTAAGAGGTGATGACTTCAGTGATGCGCTAGCAGCAGCACCTTTAGCCTATAAATATGATGCTCCAATTCTATTAACACAAACAGATGAATTAAATAAAGATACGAAAAAAGAAATTAAACGACTCGGTGCTACAAAAGCAATTGTGGTTGGGGGCAAGACTGTCGTCTCTAATCGTGTAACCAATCAATTATCTTCTAATTTAAATCTTTGGGTAAAGAGAATTTCTGGTGAAGACCGCTTTGAAACAGCTGCAGCCATTGCTAAAGAATTAGGCAGTGCTGAAAAGGCAGTTCTAGTGAATGGTTTTAACTATCCAGATGCGATTTCTGCAGCTTCTTATGCGGCGCAAAATGGATACCCTATCTTATTAACAAGAACCGACGCAGTCCCTAATGTGACAGTGGAAGCGCTTAAAAATGTAGCGGGTACTATTTTAGTAGGCGGCACTAGCGTTATTAGTGAAAAAGTAGAAACAGCTGTTACCAATGCAGAGCGTATTGCTGGAGAAACTCGTTTTGAAACCTCATTAAAAGTGGCAACTGAACTTGGCAGTGTGAAAGAAAAAGTATTCCTAGCAACAGGTTGGGGCTTTGCTGATGCTCTTACTGGTTCTGTGCTTGCAGCTAAAGAAGGAGCTCCTGTTATTCTAGTAAATAAGGATAAGCTTCCTACAGCTGTTGAGGAATTAACAGATAGCAAATATGTAACGATTCTTGGCGGTGAAACGGTAGTAGCTGAAGGCGTAGTAAAAGCTGAAACAAACCCAATCTACGATACCATGAATCTATTAGACTATGATGCAGCAACATTCGGAAACCATGAATTTAACTATGGTCTTGATTTCTTAATGAGCAGCATTAAAGGCGCAGAATTCCCATTTGTTTCTGCTAACGTTTATAAAGATGATCATGATAACGATCCTGCAAATAATAAAAACCTAGTAAAACCTTATAAGATTATTAAAAAGACTGTAGTCGATGAGGCAGGCAAGGAACAAACCTTAAATGTTGGGGTTATTGGTTTCGTACCGCCGCAAATCATGCAGTGGGACAAAGCAAATCTTGAAGGCAAGGTTGTAACCGAGGATATCGTAGCTTCTGCTAAAAAGTGGATTCCTGAAATGGAAGCAGATGGAGCAGATATTATCGTAACACTAGCTCATACAGGTTTTGTTAACAATCCTGAAGACTCTGAGAACGCTGTTCTTGGATTAAGTAAAGTTCCAGGTGTTGACGCAATCCTTTATGGACATTCACACTTAGCGTTCCCAACTGGTAATGCTGCTGATAATATTGCAGGAGTTACTGACAGTGTGAAAGGTACAATTAATGGTGTTGCTGCTGTTCAGGCAAAGGTTGACGGAAGCCACCTAGGTATTATTGACCTTACATTAGCTAAAGACAAAGATGGAAATTGGGTTGTAAAAGAGTCTCAATCAGAAGTTCGTTCCGTTGCTGATGTAAAGCCTAATGAAGAACTAGTTAAGTCATTGGCTGGTGTTCATGGCAAAACAGTTGAATATATTAATAGTCCAGTAGGGGAAACCACTGCACCAATTAATAGTTATTTCTCACGTGTACAAGATGATCCATCTGTACAAATCGTTAACAATGCACAAAAGGATTATGTTGAAAAAGCATTAGCAGGTTCAGAATATGCGAATCTGCCAGTTATTTCTGCAGCGGCACCATTTAAAGCAGGCAGAAATGGCGCAGGTGAATATACAAATATTCCAACAGGTACTCTAACAATTAAAAACGTAGCAGACCTTTATAAGTATGCTAATACAGTTCAAGCGGTTCTTTTGAACGGTGCAGAATTGAAGAATTACTTAGAATGGACTACTACAAACTTTAATCAGATTGACCCAGCTAAAGCAGAAGAACAAGTGTTACTAAATAAAGATTTCCCTGTTTACAACTTTGATATTATCGATGGCGTAACATATGAAGTTGATGTTACAAAGCCAGCAAGATTTGATTCAAAGGGTGCAGAGGTTGTGAATCCAGAAGCCAGCCGTATTGTTAACCTTGCGTACAACGGTCAGCCTATCACAGACGATATGCAATTTGTTCTTGCTACAAACAACTATCGTGCAGCAATGGGTATTGTTGGCGGCGGTAAGAAAATCATCTACGCTTCTCCAGATGAAAACCGTCAGGTAGTAATGAACTATATTCGTGATAACAAAGTGATCAATCCATCTGCTGATAACAACTGGAATATTGCACCAATCAGCGGCGATGTAAATATTACATTCCAATCTAGCCCGAATGCAGAAGCATTTGCAAAAGAAACATCAAATATTAAATATTTAAGTAAAGATGAAGCAACTGGCTTTGCTAACTATTCATTAAACTTAAACACAGTAAAAGTTCAGCTTCTAGGCTTAAATGATTTACACGGTCAGCTTGATACTGATACAAAGCTTACACGTGATGGTCAAAGTGTTTTAGCAGGAAGCATGGAGTACACTGCTGCTGCAATCAGACAGCGTGAAGCTGCAAACGAAAACACGCTTCTCGTTAATGCTGGCGACATGATCGGCGGAAGCCCGCTAATCTCTGCTCTATTCCAAGATGAACCAACTGTTGAAGTAATGGAATCATTAGGAATGGATGTTGGTACCCTAGGTAACCATGAATTTGATGAAGGTATTGTAGAATTGCAGCGGATGATCGGCGGCGGTGAGCATCCACAAGGTAAAGGTACAAAAGGCTATGACGGTATGAATTTCCCTGTTATTGCAGCAAATGCCTATGATAAGTCAACAGGCAAGTTAGTTACAGGCGTACCTTATGCAGTTAAAGAGGTTGGCGGTCAGAAGATTGGTTTTATCGGAGTTGTTACTCAAGAAACTCCTGATATGATTGTAACCAAAGGAAACGAAAACCTTCAAATTACCGATGAAGTAGAAGCAATTGACAAATATACTGCAGAGTTAAAGGCTCAAGGTATTGAAGCGATTGTTGTTCTAGCACATAACCCGACTAACCAAAACGGTTACGCAGATCTTTATGATGCTACAAAAATAGCAGAAACTGTAAATGACGAAGTTGATGTTATTTTTGCAGCCCATAACCATGCTTTTAATGATAAAGAAGTAGATAATAAGTTAATTGTACAAGCTTATTCATACGGTTCTGCATTCTCTGATGTTGATCTTGAGCTTCACCCTGTAACAGGTGAAATCATCAAGAAAGAAGCAGAAGTTGTAACAGTTTACCAAGATGAGTACACTCCAGATCCTGCAGTATCAGCAATTATGAAGAAGTATGAAGATGAAATTGCACCAATGAAAGCGGAAGTTGTAGGTAACTCTTTAACTACATTAGCAAAAGGATACCCGTCTGTTACAACTGAATTTGGTGACAATGGTCTAGGTAACTTATTAGCTGATGGTATGAAGGCAGCAATGAATTCTGACTTTGCATTAATGAATGGCGGCGGTGTTCGTGCTCAGCTTGATGCTGGTGAAGTAACATTCGGTGATTTATTCTCTATTCAGCCGTTTGGTAATGTGTTAAATAAAACAAACTTAAGCGGTGCAGATTTAAAAGAAGTATTAAACAAGCAGATTACAGCAAAAGGTCTTGATTTCCATATTGCTGGATTCAAGTACACATATACTTGGGACAGCACAAACCTAAAAGGTGAAGTGGTTGATCTTTTCTTACCAAATGGTGAGAAGGTTGATCCAGCAAAAGAATATTCTGTTGTTGTAAACAACTATATGTATGGTAATGCCAGCTATGGAATTCTTCCGCTTGCATCTGGTTTAGAAGTGGGTCCTGAAGATCTAGAAGCAACAGTAGCATTTGTAAAATCATTGAAATCTCCATTTGAATACAAGCAAGAAGGCCGTATTCAACAGGTAACGAAGTAATTTTAGAAAGGCAGACTCATGAAACATGAGTCTGCTTTTTTTATGAGTCAGCTCCAGCGCCCAAGGTGCTTTTCTTTTTGTATTTTGGTATTATTTAAAGGGTTGGAGCATATCGAAGTTAACTCGGTGTAATGATTATCCATTTGGAGGTTTATATGAAGAACCAGATAAAGGTAATGACAGTTTTTGGAACACGACCTGAAGCGATTAAGATGGCGCCGCTAGTAAAAGAATTAGCAAAAAATGATGATAAAATAGAATCGATTGTGACCGTTACCGCTCAGCATAGAGAAATGCTTGATCAGGTATTGAAAATATTTGAAATCCAGCCTGATTATGATTTAAATATCATGAAAGACCGCCAATCTCTGATTGATGTAACGACTCGAAGCTTGGAAGGTTTAAATAAAGTATTTCAAGAGGTAAAACCTGATATTGTTTTAGTCCATGGTGATACCACCACTACGTTTGTAGCAAGCTTGGCTGCTTTTTATAATTCGATTCCGATAGGACATGTGGAAGCTGGGCTCAGAACCTGGAATAAATATTCGCCATATCCGGAAGAGATGAACAGGCAGCTGACAGGTGTATTGGCAGACTTGCACTTTTCCCCAACTAGTCAATCTAAGGAAAATCTTCTGACAGAGAATAAGCCGGAAGAATCCATTTTTGTTACCGGAAACACAGCGATTGATGCTTTAAAAACTACAGTAAAGAACAATTATTCTCACCCGGTTTTGGATAAGCTTGGTGATGACCGATTAGTTTTAATGACAGCACACCGTCGTGAAAACACAGGAAAGCCAATGGAGAATATGTTCCGTGCAATTAGCCGATTAGTGGAACAGCACGACGACATACAGGTGGTGTATCCTGTACATATGAACCCCGTTGTCCGTGAAATTGCGAATAGAATATTAGGAGAAAATAATCGTATTCATCTTATCGAACCGTTAGATGTCATAGATTTTCATAATTTCGCCTCTAGAGCGTATATCATCCTTACCGATTCCGGCGGCGTTCAAGAAGAAGCACCGTCCCTTGGGGTTCCGGTCCTAGTGCTTAGAGATACAACCGAGCGTCCTGAAGGGGTAAAAGCCGGTACATTAAAGCTTGCTGGTACAGAAGAGGAAACGATCTTCCAGCTTGCAAATGAATTATTATCAGATAAAGAGGCTCATGATTCAATGGCAAAGGCTTCAAATCCATATGGAGATGGTCTGGCTTCGAAAAGAATTGTGGATGCGATACTGTATCACTTTAAACATACCGATGAAAAGCCAAAGACTTTTGGAGAGTTTTAAAAAGCGTAATAATGAAAGTTAACTCTATGAAATACAGGGTTAGCTTTCTTTGCGTTTTTTCCATACAGAAGGGTATACTTTAAAGAAAATCTAATAGAAGGGATTGTCCTAATAATGAAGGATATCAAACATCTGGTTACGAACTTAAAACCTTCTAAAAGTGGATTGCTATTAGCTTTAACTGTCAGTCTGTTTTCGTTATTTACACTCATGATCATAGAGGTAATACATAGAGGTTCGATTGCTGCTTTCATAAACTGGGCAGATGAAAGTACCGTATCCTTTGTGATGACATTCTTGTTCCTCTTCTTCTTAGTGGGAGCGCTGCTTTTTCTACCCACCATTATTTTTATTTCCCTTATAGCAATAGAAGTTATTTTTTGGTTTGTTTTATCCCTTGGAAGCTATATTAAGTACAAATTAAGGGGAGAGTTTTTTACACCAGCAGATTTATATGCCCTAAATGAAGGGGCAGATATTTCTACTTTAATGAATGATTTAATTGGCTGGAAGGAAATTGTTGGTTTTGTGGTCACATTAATCCTTCTTGTTGCTTTCTGCATTTTCTTTATTCGTTACAAAAAGAGGGTAGCTTTTCGTAAGCGTTTCATACTTTCTGTTATTTCAATTATAGGGTTAGCCATTATTAGTACACAGCCGTCATTATTTACGTTTAGAAGCTTTTCAAAAAATGTGCCCACAGTTGAAAGCTATGATAAATTTGGCTTTATCGGAGCTTATTTAACATTAGTGGAGAAAACAAATATTGCTGTCCCGGATGATTATGATAAAGAGGAAATAAATAAAATTGTTAAAAGAGTGAATGGGACAGCAGGAGAAGATGAAGTAGACCCAAATTTTCAACCTAATATTATTGTGGTCCTCGCAGAAGCCATGTGGGATCCATTATTGTTGAAGAATGCGAACTTTAAAGAAGATCCGCTGCCATACTTCCGGTCATTAATGGAGAATTACACTTCTGGGAATATGCTTACCCATGTCTATGGCGGGGGCACGTTTAATACAGAACTGGAGGTTTTATCAGGGCTGTCGACGCGTTTTTCACCTGAAGAGGTTTACTATAATCAAGTAAATCGTCCGATTGATTCTTTGGCGTATGTACTAAGAAAGCAAGGCTATCATGCAACCGCGATCCATAACTTTAAAAACTGGTATTATACCCGTAAAGACATTTATGAGGAGATTGGTTTTGAGAGATTTTTCAGCATGGAGTTTTTCAATAATCCAAGCTATATTGGTCCCTATATCGATGATAGGATCTTGATGAAAAAGGCACTCGAAGAGCTGCAAAAAACTAAGGGTCCGGACTTCCTAAATGTGGTTACGGTAGCAAGCCATGGACCATATAATGATATTCGTTATGATGATCTGCCAATCTTAGCAACCAGCGATAAGAAGATGACAGAGTTATCTAAGTATATCATTAACCTATATACCAATTTACTTAAGGATGTAGATGACTCGATTCGCCTATTAATTGAAGGAGTTAAGGAAATTGATGAACCTACTATGGTTGTGATCTATGGAGATCATTTGCCGTTTTTAGGAGAAGAATATGCGGTGTATCGTGAACTAGATTACTTCCAAGGTGATTTGAACAATTACGAAGAATACAAAAAGATGTATCAAACACCACTAGTGGTCTGGGATAATTTTGGAGGAGAAACGAAAAAAGAAGATTTAAGGATGACTCCTAACTTTTTAGGATCCTATATATTGGCCCATGCCAAAAAGGAAATGTCACCAATTTTCAAGATAAGCCGTGATCTTTATAAACAAGGACAGACCGTTATTCCGAAACAGACCTTTTATAAGCAAGAGGGAGTAAAAGAAGCAGAGTTAAGTGATTATCAGCTCCTTCATTATGATGTCTTAAGGGGCAGACAGTATAGCTATGCTAACAGAAAGCTTACACCATTTGAGGGTTATGTATTAGGAAATGGGAAAATAAAAATCGATTCTGTTCAGGTTGAAAAAAGCAATGGAACATATAACCTGGAAATCCACGGTGAGAATTTTGTTTCTGGCTCAACTATCTTTATTGACGGGGAAAAGAAAAAAATCAAATTTATAAATGAGAACGTAATCTCGACAACAATAAAAGCAGATTCCGTCAGTGATGATTCATCCCATGAAGTCACTGTTGCCGTTCTTGACGATGACGGAAAAACGGTCATAGAAGAATCCAATACAAAAAAAGTAACCTTTAAATGAAGTAACATCATCTAAGTAAATTCTTGAATAATTATTTTACTATGTAATAATTATGTTGAGCTTTAACATTGGTATAATAATCTGAAAGCTATCTAAGAATATACCCCTTTTTAAAATGACGAAAGGTTGGAATACAATATGAAAAATGTAAAAAAAGCGATCATTCCGGCAGCTGGACTTGGAACACGATTTTTACCAGCGACCAAGGCAATGCCTAAAGAAATGCTGCCAATTGTTGATAAACCAACAATTCAATATATTGTCGAAGAAGCAATTGAATCTGGAATTGAAGACATCATCATTGTCACAGGAAAAGGTAAAAGATCGATTGAGGACCATTTTGATAATGCCTATGAACTTGAACAAACGCTGTTGGAAAAAGAAAAGTTCGAGTTATTGGAAAAGGTTCAAGAAGCCTCTAAAATGGTGGATATCCACTATATTCGACAAAAAGAGCCAAAAGGGCTTGGGCATGCTGTTTGGTGTGCACGCAATTTTATTGGGAATGAGCCGTTTGCCGTTTTATTGGGGGACGATATTGTACAAGCTGAAACTCCCTGCTTGAAGCAATTGATTAATGAATATGACAGAACTCATTCTTCGGTTATTGGTGTTAAACAGGTTCCAGAAGATGAAACAGACCGCTATGGAATTATTGATCCGATTGGTCAGTTTGACCGATCTTACCAAGTTCGGAACTTTGTAGAAAAACCGAAAAAAGGTACTGCACCGTCTAATTTAGCGATTATCGGAAGATATATTTTTACACCTGAAATATTCTTATTTTTAGATAAACAGGAGATTGGAGCCGGCGGCGAGATTCAGCTGACAGATGCGATCCAGAAATTAAACCAAATTCAGCGTGTTTTTGCCTATGAGTTTGAAGGAAAAAGGTACGATGTTGGAGATAAGCTTGGCTTCATTGAAACAACGATTGAATTCGCTCTTCAGAAGGAAGAACTGCGTGATGATTTATTAAGATTTATGGCACAAAAGCTTGAAAAATAAATAGAGTAAATCAAGATAATACAAGGACAGGAGTGAATTACCCATATGGCCATTTTAGTAACAGGCGGGGCAGGATATATTGGAACACATACATGTGTTGAATTGCTAAATAGCGGATATGAAATTGTTGTGTTAGACAACCTTTCAAATAGTAAACCAGAAGCATTGAAGCGGGTTAAAGAGTTGACGGGTAAGGATTTTAAATTCTACGAAGTGGACTTATTAGATCGAGTTAAACTCGAAGAAGTATTTGCAGAAAATAACATAGAGGCTGTTATTCACTTTGCTGGTCTAAAGGCAGTAGGAGAATCTGTGGCGATACCGCTTCATTATTACCATAATAATATCACTGGCACACTGATTCTATGTGAAGTCATGAATAAGTTTGGTGTGAAAAATATTGTGTTCAGTTCTTCTGCTACGGTTTATGGTATGCCTGAACGAATGCCGATTTCAGAGGTTGACCCTCTCAGTACAACCAATCCTTATGGAAGCACAAAGCTTATGATCGAACAGATTCTGCGTGATTTATTTGTATCTGACTCCACTTGGAGTATTGCGTTACTTCGCTATTTTAATCCGATTGGTGCCCATGAAAGCGGCCGGATTGGTGAAGATCCGAATGGCATACCGAATAATTTAATGCCATTTATTACACAGGTTGCGGTAGGAAAGCTTGAGAAGCTGCGAGTTTTTGGAAATCAATATCCAACCGTTGACGGCACGGGTGTCCGCGATTATATCCATGTTGTAGACCTGGCTAAAGGTCATTTGAAAGCTCTTGAAAAAATAATGGGACAAGCGGGAGTAGAGGCATATAACCTTGGTACTGGGAATGGCTACAGTGTTTTAGAGATGGTTAAGGCATTTGAGAAAGCCTCTGGAATCGATATTCCTTACCAAATTGTCGAGAATAGACCGGGGGATGTAGCGGTTTGTTATGCTGATTCGACGAAAGCGAAGACTGAGCTTGGCTGGACAGCGGAAAAAGGTATTGAGGAAATGTGCAGGGATTCATGGAAATGGCAAAGTCAAAATCCAAATGGCTATGAAAGTTAAAAAATTATTCTAATCAACCTTCCTGCTTCTCTGGGAAGGTTTTTCTTTGGCCAAAAAATTTTTTTGCTAGTTTTATAGAGGGGAAAAAATAATCCTTTAATGTGCAAAATTTAGAAAAATATGTAGAATTTACTGTTATAATGTAATAGGATTAAAATATTTGTAAAAGTATGGGAAGGAGTTTGGAATGAAACAAAAGTTTTATAGTTTTTTAGGAATGTGTATTTTATTCGCTATTTTCCTTTTCCCCTCTGGTGCTTTTGCCGAGAAGATGGTCGTTATTGACCCTGGTCATGGCGGTAAATTCTCTGGTACCTGCGGGTATACAAAGGAAAGCGGAAAGGACCTCTGTGAGAGGGATGTTAATCTATCAGTAGGATTGAAGGTTAGAGAAGCGCTAAAATCCTCTGGTATCAAAGTCTTCATGACACGTGATGGTGACGTCGGCTTTGCCTCAAATTCAAGCGATGATCTCAGAGCAAGAACGAATATTGCTAACGGATTTATTACAGGCAATAATGATAATAGTATTTTTATTTCTATTCATCATAATGCTTCTCCAACAAGTCCCTATGTGAAGGGCTATGAAACGTATTACTATGATTATCACAACTTGGATCCGATGTATCCTTATGATCCACTCCAAGTTAAATATCTAAATGATAGTAAACGGTTTGCAGAGGTAATTCATCCAAATGTTGTAAATACACTTGGTCTGATTGACAGAAGAATACATAATGATCAAAGCTTTTATGTTATTCGAAATGCGCAAATGCCTTCTGTATTAGTCGAACTTGGGTATATGACCAATCGAGAAGAGGAAAGCAGAATTAAAACTGCCGACTATCAGCAAAAAGCAGCTCAGGCTCTTGCGAATTCAATCATTTCGTATTTTAAAGTCTTTGAGGTCTATCAAAATGACACCAAAAAGGCTACATATAAAACTAAAAATGAAGCGATAAATTATGCACAAACACTAAGCGGCAATGTGAGAGTGTTTGATAAAGATGCCCAGCAGGATGTTTGGGAGAATAGTAACTTTGAAGTCTATCACAAATCACAAGGCCTATTAAAAACTTTTGCCAATGAAGATGAGGCTATTTTCTATGCAGCTGGATATGCAAATACGAGAGTAGTAGAAAAGGCAAATGGTGAAACCATTTGGGCCAATTTCTTTTCTCAAAAGTATGACGTTCAAGATCAAGAAGGACATAGCACTACCTTTTTTGATTTAAATAAAGCCATTTCATTTGCGAAAGAAAAACAGACTGCTAGAGTGGTTAGAGCTGATTCAAAAGACATTATTTGGACAAGCTTCCCAAATGAACAGGTGACAAGGGTAATCCAGACAAACAGATTGAATGGAGCGACGCGCTACGCAACATCTGTGTCGATTTCAAAGATGCTGCATCCGAATGGATTATTAGAAAACACAGAAAAAACGGTTATTTTAACAACAGGTGTTGAACCTGCGGATGCGTTATCTGCTGGTCCATTATCTGCGATTTACGGACAAGCGCCAATCCTTTTAAATAATAGCAATACGTTACTTCCTGAAGTGAAAGATGAACTTAAGCGTTTAGGTGCAGCGAAGGTCATTATCATCGGAGGACCAGTTGCCATTTCTCCTAACGTTGAAAAGGATATTCACTCACTTGGGATCCAAACGGAAAGAATATCTGGCGAAACACGTGTAGAAACCAATTTACGTATTGTTGAAAAATTAGACTCAGTGGAAGGAGTATTTGTTGCTTCCGCAAGAAGTTACCCTGATGCGTTAGCTTCAGCTCCGATTGCAGCGGCTAATAATTGGGCGATTGTGTTAACGGAACAAAATAATATTTCAAAAGAAGCGTTAAATTATCTTAGCGGTAAGAAAACGGTGATTCTTGGAGGATCAAATGTCGTTTCTGATGCTATCGAAAAGCAAATTGTTCAACAAAATGGTACCGAAAATGTTGTCAGACTTGCGGGTAGTGATCGTTATGAAACACTGGGCAGTCTACTATGGCATTTTAAAGACCAAATGAAATCCGAAACAATAAATATTGCAACTGGGGCAAACTTCCCGGATGCATTAACAGCAGCTCCGCTTTCCATACAGAATAAAGCTCCACTGATCCTATTAGGCAGCGGATTATACAAAAATATTGAGTCATTCCTTTTCCAATACACCGAGGAAAACTTAATCAAGCAGATTAACGTGATTGGCGGACCGGTTGCGGTACCAGAATCACTAGAATCTATGATGGTTAATAAAGCAAAATAAGGAGCGAACTCTTCTCGAGTTTGCTTTCTTTTTAGAAAGGAGAAGTAATGGTTAGGTTATTCATTGCTCTAATACTAGTAGCAGGAAGTATGTCCGGCTGTTCACTGTTTAATAAAGAAAGTAAGAATAATAGTGAAGAAAAGGTCGTGGAACAAGAGAATCAAGAAAAAGAAGAAAAGAAGACAGAAGGTAATGATCCGGTCGTCAGTGAAGAGGAAGAAACCGTTGAAGCTGGTTTAAAGGGATATCGTCCAAAGGCCGGGGTAAAAAAGATTTTTATTGATCATGAAAATGTTCCATCGCTTACAGAAGAAGTGGCTTTTGAGAACGGAGACTATGTCCAGAGCGTTGTAACAATCGGGCAGAGTGCAAGTGTTGTGATTTATAAATGGGCAGAAAATGAAATCTCTATTGTAGAGACAATAAAAAATCCCGATGACCCTTATAAGAACTATCTTGAAAGCATCAATGAAGAAACCAAACAAGAAGTGATGATATCTAAATCTGACTCTATTGAAGCAAATTGGAAAGTCATCAGTGAGAATGAAACCGTAAAGACACCGTATCAAACATTTACAAATGTCTATGTGATTCAAAAAATCACCAATGAGGTTGAAGGAGCAGATACAATATATACCAACTATATCGCGCCAGGTGTCGGATTGATCAAAGAAACGTTTGAAGTCACCGGTGAGCAAGGTTATTCCGCAGAATCACTGCTTCAAAAAATCGAAGAATAAAAAATAGGGAAATCTTACATTCTTCTATTCTATTGATGAAACATGTAAATCTATGTATCATATTGTCTAGTAAGTTAGTACTATTTCATTTAATTGGGGGAGAGTAAATGAAAAAAACGATATTAGGTTTTCTTCTAGTGCTGCTATTATCTCCGTTAGCTAGTGTGCCGGAAACAGCAAGTGCAAATAGTGAAGATCCTATTGTATCCGTTAAATTAAACAATTACTTAGGATTACAAAAAAGTATCCAAGTAAATATAAATGGTAAATATATTGTAAAAGGTGATACAGATACGAATCTCCTTTCCAATCAAAATTTTAATGTGCGTATTGAAAATGGTACGTTAGCACTATATAAAGATAACAGTCTTGTAAAAAATTATGGCAATTCTTTTACCATCACTCCAGAGGAATACGGTACGAGTCATACTGTATCAGTAAATGGCAGGAAATACCTGGGTGATATGCAGTTTACGGTAACGAATAATTCGATACAATCTATTAATAAGCTGCCGCTTGAAGATTACTTAAAGGGTGTAGTTCCCTATGAAATGCCTGCGGGCTGGGACGTTGACGCCCTGAAGGCTCAAACTGTTGCGGCAAGAACATACGCACTTGCTAGAATTAATAATGTTATTGATGACACTATTTCGTATCAAGTTTATGGCGGTTATATTTGGAATAGCTCTCAATATCAAAATTCTAATAAAGCGGTAGAGGAAACAACAGGTCAAGTACTCAGATACGGAAGTAATTTGATTTCAGCTGTTTACTCATCAAGCAATGGCGGACATACAGAATCGAATTCAAACTATTGGGGTTCCGCTTATGTTCCATATTTACCTTCTAAGCCAGATCCATATGATCCACAAATTGCTTGGAAGCTTTCAGTCAATAAACAGCAAATTTCAACGAGTGGTTTAGATTTATTAAACCCAGATGCATGGTGGTCAAAGGTTTCTGAAAATCCAAATGATCAACAGGTAATCAGTAATATAAAGAGTTATATTAACAATTATGTTTCCCCAAATAAACAAATAAAAATCGTTTCTGTTCCTAAACTTGAAATTTCAGATGAAAGAAACAATAGCGGCAAAGCAACAAAAGGTTCATTAGTGGTTAACTATTTCATGAAAAATGCTGATGGCAGCTATGTGAGGAATACGGGCGATCAGTTACCGGATAACTATTCCGTAACTTTAGCAGGAAATACTCGCTATGAAACAAGTACAGCCATCGCCAATCAAGGCTGGAGCAAATCTGACGCTGTCATTCTAGGCCGCGGCGATATTCCAATTGATGCATTGACAGGAACAGTTTTAGCCAAAAAATTTAATTCACCATTATTATTAACGACATCTACTTCTGTACCTCAAACGGTATTAGATAAAATTAAATCGTTAAACCCATCCACAGTTTATGTATTAGGTGGAAAAGTGGCTATCTCTGATGATGTTATCGCGCAAATTGAGAAAACTGGAATTCAGGTTAAGCGGATTGCTGGTGAAACAAGATATCAAACAGCTGTGAAAATCGCTGAGCAAATCACGACTTCAACAGAACTGATTATTACCAGCGGAAGCAGTGAATCACCAGATGCTTTATCGATTGCCTCATATGCAGCAAAAAATCAGATTCCAATCTTGGTTACTCCATCAAATGGTCTTCCAAAAGATGTGAAGGACTACATTAAGGATCACAAAATTAGTAAGGCATATGTCATTGGCGGAACAATTGCTGTTTCGAACAATGTAGTAACTGAAATGAAAGATTTAGGTATCACTAACATTGAACGTATTGCTGGTGAAAAGCGTTACGATACAAGTGTTGAGATTGCTAAGAGATTTAACTTTGATTTAAATAATGTATTCTTTGCAAACGGTGATGTATTTATTGACGCCTTGCCTGGTGCTGCATTAGCTGCCCAGTATAATGCACCGGTCCTTCTTACACAGAAAGATACGTTCTCGAGCGCTCCTAAAGCGTGGTTGAAAGAGTTATCTTCTAGACCAAAGGTATATTACCTTGGCGGACCAGTTGCCATTAGTGAAAAGACAAGAGCGGAAGTGAAAAATACCTTCCTAGGTGACATTAAGTTATTTACACTCTCAAAAGAGAATGTCGGGATTGGAACTCTAAGGTCTATTCTTGGCGGTGCATTGTTTAAGAGTTACCATATTACAGGTGTAGAAAACAATGGGACAACCATTACTCTTAATGGTAAAGGATATGGCCACGGTGTTGGGATGAGCCAATATGGAGCCAAATCAATGGGGGATAAAGGTAAATCTTATACAGAGATTCTTGACTTTTATTATCCAGGAGCACAATTAACTAAATAATCATGAACGGGATACAGTGAGCTGCATACTGTATCCCTTTTTTGTGGTTAAAATAGTTTGTTTCGACCATTTCCAAAGCTGACTTAGTATCTTACAATATGTTCTAGCATGAAATACTGTCGGAAGGCGACAAAATTCGATATAATGGAAAATAGGCTAAATTGTAATTTTGAAAGGAAGACATATTGTGATAAATAAAATTTGTGTGGTAGGTCTAGGCTATATTGGTCTTCCAACAGCAGTGATGTTTGCGAATCATGGTAAAGTTGTCCATGGTGTGGATATTAATGAGGAAATAGTAAATAAAATCAATCGAAAACAATTGCATATAGAGGAAAAAGGTTTAAAGGAGAAGTTAACAGAAGCAATTGATCAAAAACATTTAACGGTTTCAACCAGCCCTGAGGAAGCAGATGTTTTTATCATTGCCGTTCCTTCGCCAATTAAGGACGATAAAACAGCAAATCTCAGCTATGTGGAAAAGGCGACAGAGGCCATTGTTCCTTACCTGCAAAAAGGTAACCTGGTTATTCTAGAATCAACGGTACCACCATTAACCGTAGAGAAAGTCATGCTGCCAGTTCTATTGAAAACGAACTTAGAAATCGGAACTGAACTTTTTGTCGCACACTCTCCAGAAAGGGTTATTCCGGGGAAAGTTTTTGAAGAATTGATAAATAATGATAGAATAATCGGTGGGATTAATGAGAAATCCTCTGAATTAGCGGTTGAACTGTATCGAACTTTTGTAATAGGAAATATTCATATTACTGATGCCAAAACGGCAGAGTTAGTTAAGGTAATTGAGAATACCTACCGTGATGTCAATATCGCATTTGCTAATGAATTAGCTAGAATTTGTGACAATCTTAACATTAATGTATGGGAAGCGATTAAGCTTGCAAATCATCACCCACGAGTCAACATCCATAGTCCTGGTCCAGGTGTCGGCGGTCACTGTATTGCAGTGGATCCATGGTTTTTAGTGGAGCTTCAGCCAGATACCGCAAAAATGATCGGATTAGCTAGAAATATTAATGATTCAATGCCGGAATATACAACCAATAAGGTCATATCGATTATCAAGCAGCAGTCTATTCTTAACGGGAAAGTTGCTGTTTTAGGATTGTCTTATAAAGCCGATATTGATGATACAAGGGAAAGTCCATCGCTGGACGTTATGAGAGCGCTGGAGGAACAAAAAATTGAATACAGCGTATTCGACCCGCATATCAAAGAACAAATCTTTATGAAACAAACGAAAAGTATTGAGGAAGCAGTCGAACATGCTGATTTGATTTTGATTATGACCAATCATCAGGAATTTAAAAAGTTGAATCCAGAAAGTCTTAAGGATAAAATGAGAACGAAAATAATTTATGATACGAAAAAATGTATTGATGAAGATAAATGGAAGCAAGCAGGATTTGAGGTATTCGTACTGGGTGATTCAAGCTCAAATTAAATCAGCGCTTACCATTTAGACAGGTGGTTCAAATGAAAGAAAATCTCCTAGGCGTTAATGTTAGTAACGAAACCTATGAACAGATAACTGAAAACCTTTTAGACAGAATGCGTCATCATAAAAAATCCTTTATTGTCGCAATTAACCCGGAAAAGATTATGAAGGCTCAAAGTGATGCTAAATTAATGGAGCTACTCAATAAAGCTGATTTTCAAATCCCTGATGGAGTTGGTATTATCCTGGCTTCGAAATTAAAAGGGGGGAAAATAAGTCAGCGGGTAACCGGTATTGACTTAATGATGCACCTATGTGAGGCTTTTGCGAGGAACAATAAATCCATTTTTCTTTATGGCGGCCAGCCGGGAGTTGCTGAAAAGGCTTGCGAATGTCTGAGGATCCTATTTCCAAACATTAATATTACCGGCGTCCTCAATGGTTATGAAAAGGATGAACAAAAAATTAGAAGCACGATTAATAGTGCAAATCCAGATGTCGTATTTGTTGCCCTCGGCAGTCCTGTACAGGAATACTGGATTGTGAACAATATGAATCATCTCTCAGCTCAAGTGTTTCAAGGAGTGGGCGGTTCGTTTGATGTCATTTCAGGACGTGTGAAGCGTGCACCTTCTGCTTTCAGAAGGCTTGGTTTGGAGTGGCTGTACCGCCTCTTAAAAGAACCAGTAAGGTGGAAGCGTCAAACCATTCTGCCTAAATTTCTAATTAAGGCACTCAAGGAATAAGACGATGTCAAAGTTGAAGATTTCTGTCATTCTGCTATTGTTATCAACATTGGTTTTAAAATTTTCAAGTATGATTCGCGATTTAGTCATTTCTGGACTTTATGGAGATTCCTACATGGCCGATGCTTATTTTGCATCGATGACGATTCCTAATACGATTATTCTTTTTTTGTTAACCGGACTGAAGGATGCCTTTCTCCCAAGTTATTACAAATTCGAAGTTAAGGGGGCAGGCTTCTCTCATCAGACGAATATCATAAAAAGTACGTTTCTCTTCTCGATTGCTATTGCACTTATTGGGACAATTTTGTCCCCTTTTTTGGTTGACATACTTTATCCTGACTTTAGCAGTTATGAGCACGGGACAAGTATTGCACAGTGGACGATTGCGTTATATTTTCTCTCCGTCGTTTTTGTCGGAGTTAATGCTATCTATGAAGGTTATTTTGATGCCAAGAAAAAGTTTTCTATTTCTACTTTTTCTCAAACCATTGTGGTATTGGTAACAGTTTTGTTTGCTCTTTTATTCCATGTTAGGTGGGGAATTTATTCCGTGCCTATCGGTTATCTTGTTGGAACCATTCTTTCTTTTATCTTGAAACTTGTCATCATTACTCCTAAGAAATTTCTCTTATGGAATCAAAGAATTGACTGGAAAGAGGTAAAAGAATTTTATTGGATTTTCCTGCCTGTTGGAATTACCATTGCTGTTGGACAAATTAATTTGTCTGTTAATATGCTCTTTGCTGCAGGAATGGGAGAAGGGGTGGTTTCCAATTTAAACTATGCCTTCAGGCTGATTAGTATCCCCCAAGCCATTTTTGGGGTCACGATTGCCACGATAATCTTTCCTATATTAGCTCAGGCAAAAGCAGAGTCAAATCATGATTTGTTCAAACGCGGAATTGAACGAGGCCTAGCCGTCATGCTATTGTTACTTGCTCCGACCATTTCGGGAATGGTGTTTCTGATTGAACCTATTATTCGTATCGTATACGAACGAGGTGCATTTACAGAGAGTGCAACAATGCTTACCTCGGAATATGCATTGTTTTATATGGGGTCAGTTTTCTTTTACAGTATTCAAGCTGTCATCGCCAAAGGCTTTTATACATTAGAAAAGGGCCACTATATCATGAGAATTGGACTTCTATCAATTGTTATTAACATACTTTCCAATTATCTATTAGCAAAAATTATGGGGCCAGAAGGGTTAGCATTGTCGGCATCCATCGTTGGTTTTATATATTCAACTTTAACCTTTACAACTCTATACCGAATATCCGGCGGCTTTAATATAAAATACCTATTAAAAGAAGTTGGAAAAATTGCAATCGCAACACTTCTGATGGTTCTAGTGTTAATCGGGATAAAACACTATTTTGGCCTCTTTGTGCTGGGCGATATACCGAATATCTTGATAAACACGGTTATTGGCGGGCTTGTTTTTGCGGGTGTTCTCGTTATATTAAAATCTTCTACCTTTTTAGATACCATTTCTTTTAAGAGAAGGAAACAATAAGTTATTCTATCTTTAAAACGAGAGAGGCAAGTATTTTACTTGCCTCTCATTTTATAAAAATGCAAATATATAAAAAATTGGGTGACTAGCATTGATGAAAAACAGTGTATTGATAATAAGTAATATGTATCCAAGTGAACATTCACCTACCTTTGGCATTTTCGTGAAAAATCAAGTAGTGGCCTTACGTAAAGAGGGAGTTCAGGTTGATGTTCTTGCGATTACAAATGCAAGTACAAAAAAACAGGATGTTATTTTTAAATATTTATCATGGTTATTTAGAGGGATTTTCCTGCTATTTAAAGGATATCGGTACAAAACTGTTCATGCTCATTATGTTTTTCCTTCAGGATTAATCGGCTTGTTATTCAAGCTGTTATGGAGGTCGAAATTAGTGGTGACGGCACATGGCGGGGATATAGATAAAATGGCCAAAAAAAGCCCCCTCATCCAAAAGGTCACAAAACACATTCTAAAAAAGTCAGATACTGTCATAGCAGTGGGGCAGAGGCTGTACCAAGAAATACAGGAGCATTATAGGATAGAACCTAACAAGCTGCTGCTGCTATCAATGGGAGTCAATACTAACATTTTTAGAAAAATAGCAGAAAAAGAAACGATGAAATCAAAGTTGAAGATAAATAAAGATATTCCTGTCATCCTTTTTGTCGGCAATATTACGCGTGATAAAGGATTAATTGAATTAGTAAAAGCATTCGCTTTAGTAAAAAAACAAATTTCTCAAGCTGAATTACACCTAATTGGTTCAACAAAGAATAAACCCTTTGTAGAGGAATTAACTTCCATCATAAAAGAAGAAAGAATAGAAGGCATTGTTTTTCACGATCCCAAGCCCCAAGAGGAGATTGCAGAGTGGATGAATGCAGGTGATGTCTTTGTCCTGCCATCTTACATCGAGGGATTTGGACTAGTAGCACTAGAAGCAATGGCGTGCGGTACCCCTGTAGTTGCAAGCAACGTAGGAGGACTCTCCTACTTATTAAATAACAACAGCGGAATCCTCATCCCGCCACACAACAGCCAGGCACTATCAAAAGGAATCTCCCAAGTCTTAACAAACAAAGAAACAAGAGACTCCCTCATCCAAAATGGATTAAAAAGAGCAGAAGAACATAATCAAAAAAATATCATAAACAAACTTAAAGAAATTTATGAAACGAAATAGAATTAAAAAAGCGAAAAGAAGTTCAGCTTCTTTTCGCTTTTTTTATGAGACTAAGACCTAGAACGCCTGCGTTTAACCTCATTCAGTATTAACCCATCTTTTAATAAAACCTCAAATAAAATAACAATCGTAACATAAACTAAAACCCCAGCAGCAACTTGTAAGATAGTAGTGAGTATTGACGAACCAAGCGCCAGACCAATCCACCTTACAACACCATACATAATACCGCCAGAAACGAGATAATATAACGTCTTAGGCATAACCTTTACGATATGAATATCCTTCCGCACAAAATACATCTGCGCAAGGGTAACAGCTATTTCTGCAGCTAATGTACCGTATGCAGCTCCTATTGCTCCATAAGGCGGTATCAGAATAAAATTGACAATTAAGTTTACAATGGCACCGATATATAACGTGCTGGTGTATTGCTTCATTTTTCCTAATGGCACTAAATATTGAGTACCAAAGACACCGCTCCAGGCCATGAGAAAGATCGCCGGACTTAAAATAATGATGACATTGGCACTTAAATTAAACTCTTCCCCCATATACCATGGAACAAATTCCTTAGCGACACCAGCCAATCCAAACATAATCGGAATCGCTAACAGGGTGGTAAACTCCAATGATTTTCTAATATATTCATTTGCTTTATCTAAATCGCCTTTTCCAAAGGTATTGGCCATCCTCGGAAGCATAACTATTCCTAATGAAGTCACAATCGCTAATGCGATTTTTAGAATTTTGTCTGCATAATCATAAATCCCAACTTCACTGGTGGTTGATAAATAGCCAAGCATCGTCTTATTTAAGACAAAATAGACTTGTGTCGCGATCTGCGGTAAAAAGTAAACAATGGTTGGCTTAAAATGCGAAAACACAGTCTGAAAAGAAATAGAAACAGGTACCACATGTGGTTTAACATAATACCAAAGAACAATCGATCCTAGTAACAGAGAAAGCCCCATAATGATTGTATAAAGGGTTAAATCGCTCGTATCCTTTACAAATATAAAGATGGCGATTAAACTCAAAACCTTGAAAAAGATATTTCGAGTGACAATCTTCTTAAAGTCTTCTAACCCGCTAAAGAACCAGGAACAGTCCAGAACAGTTGCTAGAAGTGCAATTCCCTGCAGCAAAGCAATTAATTTATACTCTTGGAAAAAGTAGAATACAAATACGAAATACAAGGAGAGAGAGATAAAGGAAAAAAATAATTGCAGGAAAAAAATGCTGAAAAAAGTTCTGCTTAGTTCCTGTTTATTATCTCTTGCGATTGCAACCATCTTGTTCCCATACGTTCCGATACCAAGCATGGCCAATAACATAAAGTATTGCACAATGGAATTGGTATAGGCATAGATTCCAACACCTTCTGGTTTTAGAACCCTTGAAATGTAGGGAACAGTTATCAATGGCAAGGCCATATTTAACACTTGATAAGCCAGGTTATATAAATAATTTTTTTTAATACTCAATGATGATCACCTGATTAAACAGCATGTACTGTAAGTTTTTTTATTGGTGTTTCATTTGTTTTGTTAAGAGTTTGTATTTAAGGAGTTCGTTAAACTTCCGGATATGATATTTAGAGAGCGTTAGACTTTTTACTAGTTTAGATATCCCGTTAAGGTATTGACCATCTTTCACTTGTCCTACACCTTGATGGAAGATATCCTCCGCTTCACTATACTTTTCTTTTTCACCATTTTTTATTTGATTTTGTGCTTTATTAATTGCGTCTTTCACATAGGAATAATCATTTAATTTATCCTTCTTATAAAGTTGAATTAACTTTCGTGAAATAATAAATTGTTCAAAATTATTACTTTTGGAAATACCAGTGCTTCTCATTCTGTACAACAATAAGTTCTCATTTAATTTTCCAATTTTATAACCATTGGATAGTGCTCGAAGGGAAAAATCGTAGTCTTCACTAAACGGAATGTCCCTATAGCCGCCAAGCGAGGTATAAACCTCTCTTTTTAGAAACCAGGTAGGGTGAAGAGAGATATTCCATATTTCCATTACCTTTTTTATTTCTTCAGGTGTAAAAGCATTATTATCCCACTCGTACTGTTTTTGGTCATTCTCATCAATAACAATCATGCTAGAAAATACGAAGTCTAAATTCTTTTCTTCTAAATAACGTTTTTCCTTCTCAAGTCTCTCAGGATCAGCGATATCATCTGCATCCATCCGAGCCACATATTTTCCATTACAATGCTCCAAAGCAGTATTTAAACTCTTTACCAGCCCCATATTTTTGGGGTTAGGGATAAGTTTGATTCGGTTATCCTTTTTCTGATAAGCATCCAGCAGTTCCTTTAACTGCACATTTTCGGGGTTGTCCAAAACAATAAGGAATTCAAAGTGAGAATAGGTTTGATTCAAGATCGAATCGATACATTTCTTTAACCACTCTGGTTCTTCATTGTATGTACTCATAATAACTGAAACTAAATCTCCCATGATAACCCTCCTTTAAAAGTAATCTACTTTTCAAAAACTCTAAGCATCAATTAATTCTTCAATTTGTTCTAAAATCCGCTTAATATTGAAAAAACCTCTTCGAGAAAGAGCGAGTTCTCCATACCGTTTTCTTTCATCACTATCTAGTAAGAACTGTTTCACGCCTTCGTATAGACCTTCCTCGGAGTTCTCAACAATCATACCATATCTTCCATTGTCTAATAACTCTACTGGGCCGCTGCATCTTGTCGATAATACTGGTGTTCCAAGAATTAATGCTTCTGCCACGACCAGCGGCAACCCTTCTGCCCGTGATGAGCTTACATATAAATCAGCGCCCGCTACAAACTTATAGGGATTACTTTGAAAACCTAGAAAATGAACGCTGTTTGAGACGTCTAATTGCCGGCATTGCTCATGCAGTGATTCTTTCTCCTCGCCTTCACCAATTAATACAAGGTCATGGTCTATTCCTTCTTTTATTAGTCTAGCATGAACATTGATTAATCGATCGAAGCCCTTTGCTTTGATTAATCTTCCCACCGAACAAATCGTTACTTTTTTGTTTACGATTCTTTCTTCTTTCGCTTTATCAATGATATCTTCTGCATCAATCGGATTATAGATTACATGATGATTCCCGTGGAGCTGTAATGTCGTTTCGAACCCTTTCCGGGAGTCATTCGAGACAAACACAATATCATTAAATTTTTGGTATTGCTGCTTTTCTTCTTCATCACTTTTGTAATAGTGAACTGTCCAATGGTGATTAGAGAAGTCCGTGTGAACCCAGGCGATCTTTTTGGAAGCAGGATTTGCTGAACCAGAAATTAGCTTTGTTGTACAGCCTTCTAGAAAGGCTATTTCAATATCAAAGGTTTCCTTGACATATTTCTTGTATATTTTCTCTGCAGGGAGATACTTAAACAGTTTATAAATTATTTTTCGTAATAAGGTGCTCTTAGGATTAAAAAGATAATTAATTTTCACGTGAGGAGGAACTTCCTTTAAATAGACCCCTTCATTAAATAATAACAATAAGGTAACACTGTATTTGTTCTTATCTAAGTTTTTCAAGAGGTTTATGAGTACCTTTTCAGCTCCGCCTCCGCCTAAATTATCTATAGCGATTAATAATTTCTTCATTTACATCCCTTTCCACCAATACAAGATAAAGAGACCCTCCGGCATAGGAGGTGTCTCAAATAAATAAATGTATGAAGTTAGTACTTTAGTTTATAGAACTTGATTTCCCTTTTTCCAATAACTGATAAGCATATCCGAGAACGATGAAATAATAAAGCATAAATACATCGTTTTCTAGAATATTGTAAACGACAGCACTTGTCACGCCGCCAAAAAGGAAAAAGAGCAGTAATGGGGAAATAAGAGAGCCTTTACGTAATGCCCATGTCATTCTAAAAATACCATAAATAAACAAAGCAACTAGAAGAACTCCAATAATTCCGGTTTCAGCCAAAATCTGAATGTATTGGTTATCAGAATAAAAATTCCATGCTATTTCATAATCTTTATAAATTGGTGAAGAGTAGGTCATAGTTGCAGAGCCGCCAAAAGTGGCAAAGCCATAGCCCATAATCGGCTTGTCTTTAAACACTTCGATTGCCTTTTTAACATAATATACCCGGCCATCTGCATTACTCAGCTCGATATTTTCCTCTGATAGTGCCTCTTTAAAACGGTTCAAACCGCCATTCTTTCCTTTTCCGGTATTCTCTCCATCTTTTTCACTTGGTGCTTTTTCAACAATGACATGTTTATCCATATATTCTGATAAAGATGCTACGGCGAAGAAGGTAACCATTGACGCCGCGACAAGGATGATAACACGCTTGAAATGGTGAATTTTACGATTAACAATAATATAGGCGACTAAAAAGGCTGCGACGGCCAGTACAGCTCCCCTTGAATATGTTAAAAGGAAAACGGAGAGCATTAAGGTCATCCCAATATAAATAAAAATTTTCTGCTTGCCGACTGTTTTGGCTAATAAATAAAAACTAATTAAAAATGCGATAAATAAGTAGAGGGCAAGTTCGTTTGGACCACTGATTAGACCATAAATACGTATTTTATTCGTTGGTGATAAGGTCATATTTGCCCATAACTCTGGTAAAAGAAGGGTTCTTACAGAAATCTTTTCAACGAGTCCATGAATTGATAATACAACTGCTGTAATAAAGGTAGTTAAAGCAAAATCACGTATATCCTTCTCGCCAATGTTCATTCTCTTCACAATATAATATAGAAGGAAAAAGACAAGGAATGCCCGGACCTGCATAATAATCGCGGCCAACGAAACTCCTGTCAGTAAGGCAGAAACAACTCCAACTACAAGAAAGAGGATGTAGGAAATTTCAAGTAAATTAAAACGAAATAGATTTCGAATATTATTCCTCTGATTGTATATCACTTTAAGAAGAAGGAAAAAGATCAACAGGTCTGCGATAAATTTATATCCGCTATTATAAACAATTAAAAACGGCCGAATAGGGACCATTACGATTAAAAAGAGCAGGGCAATTTTTTCATCATAAAATACAACGGCTGCTAAAAGCAGGCAAATCACAATACCGATAATGGGATTAGGAATAAATAATCCTATGATTACAAGGAAAACTCCGATTAAGATGGGGATAAATCGATTAGACATGATATTCATTAAATAGTACCTCTTTTATTTATTATCTTCATTTTTTAGATTGTAGATCGCTAATGTTTGATTTAACATCTTGTCAAAGGTCAAGTTCTTTAGGAAAAAGTCCTTACCGCCAGCAGCAATACTTTCTGCAAAGTCATCGTCTTCTAATACTTTTAAGATACTGTCAGCCATGGCGTTTTCGTCACCATAGGGGACCAAAAGACCTGTTTCATTTTGTCTGATAATCTCAGGCAGACCGCCTACATTGGTTGAAATAACTGGTTTTTCATAGGCCAATGCTTCTATTGCAACAAAGGGAAAAGCTTCATTTTCAGATGGCAATACGATTAAGTCACTATTGATATAAACAGTATCCATATTATTTACAAAACCTTGAAAGTTAATGTTAGCTCGTAGATTTAATTTGTCTGCTAATAAATTCAGTTCATCCTTTAATGGTCCGTCTCCAACGATATTTAACTTCCAATTTAAATGGGGATGGGTATGTTTTAACTTTGCCAGACTCTTAAATAGAAATTTATGACCCTTTTCCTCACTCAACCGGCCAACAACAGAGATTATTTTCTCATTACTATTTGCTCTTTTCGATGTAACTACTTTTGGCACTTTTATTCCATTATATATAACGGTAATTTTGTCCTCAGGAATGCCCTTTTGTAATAGTTCCATTTTAATAAAATTCGCAACCGAAATGACCCTATGATTTAAACGGATCATAAAGGTGTTTAACATCTTAAATAATGCAGGCATGGGAACATTGACATGATAGGTCCAAACTACCTTAACTTTAGCACCCATTAATTTCGCTAGCAGTGAAATGTAATTTTCTCTTAAAAATTGAGCATGTATGTATTGAACACCCTCCTGTTGGCAAATTTCCTTTATCTTTTTTGCTGCTTTCAGGTCAAATGGACCATTCATGGTAACTTGGTAGGTTGGTAAGCCCAATTCTTTAAATTTGTCTAAAAAAGGACCATTTTCTGAGTAAACAAAAACACATCGGTTTTTCCCAAGTGCAGCGATTAGATTTAGAACATATTTTTCTGTTCCCCCATCACCTGGATAGTTGAGGATATACATAATTTTTGTCATGCTGGATATCAGTCCCTTTAATGTGCAAAGTTAGGTGTATAAAGGTCACAATTCACAAAGATGTTTACCGCTTAAAGTATATTTTATGGAAGGTAACACGTCAAATACAACCCCTTAGGCTTGCCTATTTATATACAATATAAAGACTACCGTTAAACGCTTTTTGTTTCAATCATATTTGTCATCAATAACCTAATAGAATATAATGATTTCTGAAGAATATTAAAATGGCTTTTCATGTTAACCAGTTTTATAACTGTATGGAGTATTTGGAGATGAAATAATGAAAGACAAAAAACATAAAGTAAAAATTTTAAATGTTTTTTTTGATCATATAACCAAAAGTGTATTAGTGAACAAATTGGTTGAAAAAGTTTCACAAAATCAAAAAACATTTTTAGTTACCGCAAATCCTGAAATTGTCATGTATGCTAATAGTGACCAAGTTTATTCTTCAGTTGTCAAAAATGCGGATTACACCATTCCTGATGGCATTGGGGTCATTATTGCTTCAAAAATGATTGGTGACCCGCTATCTGAGAGAATTGCCGGTTACGATTTGTTAATCGAATTATTAAAGGTTGGAAATGAAAAAGGGTGGTCTGCCTATTTTTTAGGCGCCAAAAAAGAAGTAGTAGAAAAGGCAGTACATAATGTGAAGACAAACTATCCTCACCTTAAAATAGCTGGTTGGAATGACGGTTATTTTGACTGGGCATCCTCGCATATTTCTGATGAGATTAAGGAAAAGAAACCGGATTTAATCTTCGTAGCCTTGGGGTTTCCTAAGCAGGAAATTTGGATTTCGGAAAATATTGAGTCTTTTGATAAGGGACTTTTTATGGGGGTTGGAGGAAGTTTTGATGTCCTCGCTGGTGAAGTGAAAAGGGCACCGGTTGCTTGGCAGAAAATGAATGTTGAGTGGTTATATCGGTTAATTCAGCAGCCAAGCAGATGGAAACGAATGCTGGTTCTGCCTCAGTTTGTATATAAAGTGTTTGTTGGAAAATATATTAAGAAATCGTATGAGTAATCTTAGGAGCGAACAACGAATGAAAGTGCTGCATCTTAATGCTGGAAATGAAACAGGCGGGGGAATGGTCCACATCTTATCTCTGCTAAATCAATTCAATCGTGAAGAGTTTTATTTAGGGCTGCTTGAACATGGGACTTTTGAGACGAAAGCAAAGGAAATGGAAGTAAATACAATCGTCTTTGGACAAACCACCCGTTATGATGTATCTGTGCTTTTTAAGATTATCCAGTTTATTAAGGAGCATCATATCGATATTGTTCATACTCACGGGCCAAGGGCCAATTTATATGGTTATTTTATACGGAAGTTTACCAAGACAGTTTGGATGACAACCGTTCACAGTGATCCGAGAAATGACTTCCTTGGACGCGGTCTAAAAGGGAATCTTTTTACCAGGTTAAATTTAGCTGTCTTAAAGGCGCCCGACCATTATTTTGCCATTTCGAAACGTTTTGCCCAAATGATGGAGGATTTTGGTGTTCAACACAATAAGATTACCACCATTTTAAATGGCATTGATTTTGACAAAAAAAGTACAAATAGAATTTCTTCTGAAGAATTGAAACTTAACCCGCTGGATTTCGTCATATTAATGGTAGCACGTTTTGACCCTGTTAAAAGGCATGAACTGGCGATTTTAGCAATGGAAAAGGTGTTAAAGAAATATCCTTCTGTTAAGCTCCTCTTTGTAGGCGATGGACCTTCTCGTGAAAACATCGAAGAGCTGGTGAAGAATAAAGATTTGACGGAGAATATACGGTTTTTGGGACATAGGGAAGATGTTGAATCCTTTTATAAGCTTTGTGATCTTACACTCCTTACGTCTAAAACAGAAAGTTTCCCGTTAGTGCTTTTAGAATCTTCCAGGGAAAAGACCACCGTTATTACGACGGATGTTGGCGGTGTCAGGGATATGATACCTGATTCTTCGTATGGTTTTGTCTTAGGTGATGATAATCCTGACGATATCAGCGATGCTATTATGACTGCAATTGAATTAAAAGAAACTGGAAAGCTTCGTGAAATGGGAGAAAAATTCTTTAACTTTGCCTCACAGAATTTCTCGATTCAGTCCACAGCTGATAGTATTTATCAAACATATAAGAAGTTTGTTCACGAATAATGGTTTCATTCATGAAAAGGGTGTGCTATAATCCAATATGGTACATTCTTTATCATAAATCTACTAATATAGACATATAACGAGTTTTCGGAGGGGCCTGTATGTTGTATTTTTCAATGATTATTAGTTTCATAGCGGCAATACTCCTAACACCAATTGTGAAAAAAATCGCATTTAAAGTTGGTGCCACAGATAAACCAAATACTCGTAAAGTTCATCAAAAGATCATGCCTAGACTCGGAGGTTTAGCGATATTTTTAAGCTTCCTAATAGGAATACTGATTCTTCAGCCGCACTACGAGTTCCATTGGGAAATTATTCTTGGCAGCATGATTATTATAGCAACTGGAATTGTAGATGATATAAAAGAGATTTCACCGAAGCTTAAGTTATCTGGACAGATACTTGCAGCATTTATCGTGGTGGTCTTGGGTGATTTGAACGTTGAATTTATTAATTTACCTTTTGGCGGTCAAATAAACTTTGGATTCTTTAGTATCCCGCTAACCATGATTTGGATTATTGGGATCACGAATGCTATCAATCTCATTGATGGACTCGATGGACTTGCCGGCGGTGTTTCTACGATTGCACTGTTAACTATTGCTGGAATGGCAGCAGTTATGGGAAATCCATATGTTACAATGGTAGCACTTATTGCAGCCGTATCTACACTAGGATTCCTTATTTTCAATTTCTATCCAGCAAAAATATTTATGGGAGATACAGGAGCATTGTTCCTCGGTTATCTCATCGGGGTATTATCTCTCTTAGGATTTAAAGGTGTTACGTTTATCTCACTGATCATTCCGATTATCATTTTAGGAGTTCCTATTTCAGATACATTCTTTGCAATCATTAGAAGATTAGTAAATAAGCAGCCTTTGTCTGCGCCAGATAAATCGCATTTGCATCACTGTCTATTAAAATCTGGTTTCTCACATCGTCAAACAGTGATATTAATCTATCTAATGGCAGCTATTTTTGGTCTTGCAGCCTTCATTTTCTCGCAAGCTACCGTTTGGGGATCGTTAATCATGATTCTAACGTTAGTCGTGATTATTGAAATCATTGTTGAAAAGATCGGCTTAATCCGTGATGACTATCAACCTTTGATTAAGTTTTTAAAAGGGATAAGACCGGTTAATGCTAAAAATCGATAATCTATTAGTCTAAGAAACTTATTATGTTTCTTAGACTTTTTTGTGTTTATTGGAAAGTTAATCATGGCGAATTTCCGAATATTACTATCCTTATTTTGTTTTTGTTTTTGTTTAATTGGACAAGATACTTAGTAAGGAGGGTGTTCATGATATTTTTTACCTTGCTCATATGTTTTATGATTTCCTTGCTTATCACACCTCTGGTGAAAAAATTAGCCTACAAAATACGAGCCACAGATAAACCAAATAAGAGGAAGGTCCATCAAACTCTAATGCCTCGGCTTGGCGGGCTGGCCATTTATCTAGCTTTTTTAGCTGGAGTCATCTTATTACAGCCAGAAAATCCATATGGCGCTTCTATTATAATTGGCAGTGGAATTATTGTTCTTTCTGGAATTCTCGATGATATTTATGAATTATCAGCAAGGATTAAACTTCTGGCACAGGTAGCTGCAGCAGCTGTGATTGTTCTATATGGCGGATTACAAATTACGTTTATTAATTTACCATTTGGCGGCCTCTTTGAGTTTGGATTTTTAAGTATCCCTTTTACTTTTCTTTGGATTATCGGTATCACCAATGCCATTAATCTCATTGATGGATTAGATGGTCTTGCTGCAGGTGTATCTTCGATTGCCTTAGTTGCAATATCAGGTATGGCGTTTATCATGGGGAACCTGTATGTTGTAACGATAGGATCCATCCTTCTGGTAAGTACAATCGGCTTCCTTTATCACAATTTTTATCCTGCTAAAATCTTTATGGGAGATACAGGGGCTTTATTTTTAGGATTCATGATATCTGTTTTATCACTCCTGGGATTCAAAAACATTACATTTGTTTCATTTATCGTTCCAATTATTATCCTTGGAGTACCGATCTCAGATACTATTTTTGCCATTCTTCGCAGAATTATTAATAAGCAGCCGCTGTCATCACCTGATAAGTCTCATCTGCATCATTGTTTACTCCGGCTCGGTTATTCGCACCGGGAAACTGTACTCATCATCTATGCGATGGCTGCATTATTTGGTTTAGTAGCTGTTGTGTTTGCACAGGCAAAGCTTTGGGGAGCAATGTTTTTAGGGGCTGTACTCTTATTCCTTATTGAGATTATTGCTGAAAAGATTGGCTTGTTCGGCAGAGATTTTAATCCTTTATTAAAATTATTGAGGTCATTTCGATTTCCTCTCGATAGAAATCGAAAAAAGGTTTAATCAATATCTGGAAACTGGGAATGGGGCTGTGAATCCTTTCCCTTTTTTGTTTGGTGTGTTAAATAGGTCTGTTGATTTGCGCTCCAGGCACTTCGCTTTCCGCAGGCGTTGCGGGGAGCCTCCTCGGCGCTGAAGCGCCTGCGGGATCTCCCCTGCTCCGTACTCCTGCAGGAGTCTTCGTGCCTTCCGCGCAAATCAACAGAGTGCCAAATTCTATTCTGCTATTACACAGATATTGGTTAAAAAGAAAAAACCTGTATAGAATAATTTCTATACAGGTAATAAAGAATATGCTTATTCTGTTCCATTTTCGGCTAATGCATTTTCTGTTTCAGCTGTCATATCTGTGGTGTCTCCGTTTAAGTGAGTTTGCAGCATGAGTTTTACGTTTTCAAGGGATTGTTCATCCAGCTGATAATAATACGCTTCATTAATTGTGGAGTCGCTTCCTTCTAATGCTAATGTCTCAAAGTTCAAGCTCTTATCATTAATTACATAATTCACAAATGATTTCATATTATTAAAAGTAAGGTTTGTTTCCATGTTACTGCCGACTGCATTAATAATATCAGATAATTTTGTAAGAGAATTGATTGATGTGCCTTTTTTAACAATGGCTTTTAGGATTTCTTGCTGGCGCAGGCCTCGGTATATATCACTGTCTTGGTGGCGTGTCCTTGCGAGTGCTAACGTTTCTTCACCATTCAACGTTTGGAGACCCGGCTCAAGGGTAATAGCATCTGCTTGGTCTTTAGAATCCTGTTCAGTAATTAGATAAGGTACTTCTACTTCAACACCATCCAACGCGTCTACGACATCAATAAATGCGTTAAAATTCATTTTCACATAATAATCAATCGGTATATCTAAAACTTCTTGAACGGTTTCAATCGCAAGGTCGGTTCCTCCGATTGCATGGGCAGCGTTAATTCTCGTTTTATTCTTTTTGCCAGGAATTTTAACATAAGAGTCACGTGGGATGCTCAGCAATTTAACAGAGTTTTCATCTTTATTAAAGGTGACGACCATTAAGGCATCTGACCTTGTTCCGGTTCCAAATTTACGGGTCTCACTGTCATCGACACCAATTAAAAGAAGGGAGACATTATCCATCATAGGGTCAACCTTTTCTTCCCTCTTTTGGGTGACTGTTTCCGTTTTGATAGGCTTATAGGACTCATTTACAACTGACTCCGCTTTTTTATATAAAAAGGTACCGTAGGCAACCGTACTCAATGCAACGACAACGAGTGGGACTAAGATCCATGTAAGAATACGTTTTTTTCTTTTTTTCCTTTTATTTTGCTTTCTGATCGTTCTAATTTCTTGAGACATAAAGGTGATCTCCTTTTTTATATCAACATTTAAATTCTATTCATAGCTGTGTTACATTTTACTATTTTTTACTGGTTTAGTAAATTGTAATTTTTTGTAGATTTATGATATATCTTTAGAGATTTTGATATTTTCTTCTAAATAGACGTTATCACCTTTAATAAAGTTACAATTTGCATTGGTTAATTCGATCACCCAATTCATAAACGTTTGAACTTCCGATTCTTCAACATATACCTCAAAGATTACTTTATCGAGGTAATGAATTTCTTTAATGATGTAGGAAGACGCCCTGAGTTCCTTTTCTAGCTTGCCTATCCAAGTATAGTCAACAGTTACCTGGACGATTTGAACAAGCCTTCTTTCGACAATTCCGCCGGCGTTTAATCCTTCTGAAGTCGCCTTGCCATAGGCACGAATTAGTCCGCCTGCCCCTAATTTAGTGCCGCCAAAGTACCGGGTAACCACGACAACGGTATCCTTAAGGTTTCTTTTCTTTAACACCTCTAGAATGGGTACACCTGCTGTTCCGCTGGGCTCACCATCATCATTCGCTTTTTGGATTTGGTCATGTTCACCGATGATATAGGCAGAACAATTATGAGTAGCGTCCCAATATTTTTTCTTAAGGTATTGAATAAATTCCTGGGCTTCCGCCTCATTTTCTGCTCTTTGTATATGGGCAATAAATCGTGATTTTTGAATATTTATTTCATGTTGATACGCTTCTTTATTAACTGTGGTATATCGAGATAGCATAGGTTCACCCTCCATAACTTGGTATTAGATAATATAAAAAAAACATTGGTGTAATATAACTTTAATATAGAAATAATTTATCCGTGTTATAATAAGTAATGTTTCAATAGTGTAAATTCTACTTTTTTAAAATAGTAGTTTAGCTAACAAACATTATACTACTTATGAACTAGAAAGTTGGGAAAATTTTTGGTTTAATGCCTATATATAGTAAAATATTCCAATAAGCGTTAAACTAGAAAAAAGGTCTCTGGAGGAGAGCATGGCGAAAATTCAGAAGATTAATGTGAAATCCATTGATGAAATTCGTGAAGAGATGATTGAAACTGTTACTAGCAGTAAAAGTGATATCTTTCAAATAAGTGAACAATGCCGTAAAGACTACGATAATATGACAAGTGAGCTAAGAACCATTAAAGAGATGATGGGGAAACTGATAGCAGAAGAGGAACGCCTTGAAGATGAAGTTCTTAAGGCAAGATTAACACTATCAGAGTTAAACTTAAATTTTAAGGCTTATACTGAAGCTGAGGTTAGAGAGGCTTATGAAAAAGCACATCAGCTGCAAATGGACCTGTCCATTAATTGGCAGTATAAGAAACAGCTATTAGAAAAACGAGCAGACCTTGAGCGAAGGTTATTAGGACTAGATGAAACGATTGACCGTGCCGATCAGCTTATTTCCCAAATATCTGTTGTTATGAATTATCTTATGAGTGACTTAAAGCTTATGGGTGAAGAATTAGAGAATGCGAAGGCAAAACAGGACTTTGGATTGAAAATTATTGAGGCACAAGAGGAAGAGAGAAAGAGACTATCCAGAGAAATTCACGATGGGCCTGCACAAATGCTTGCCAATGTCATAATGAGATCGGATTTAGTGGATCGTGTATATCGTGAACAAGGACCTGAGGAAGCCTTTAAAGAGATTGGAAGCTTCAAAAAGATGGTGCGCTCCGCTCTTTATGAGGTCAGAAGAATTATCTATGACCTTCGTCCGATGGCTCTTGATGATTTAGGACTAGTTCCGACCCTCAGAAAATATTTACAAACCATCGAAGAATATCATAACAAGTCGAAAATTGAATTTACTAACATTGGAATCGAACGCAGACTGCCAGTGAAATATGAAGTAGCGCTATTTCGTTTGATCCAGGAATCTGTGCAAAATGCACTAAAGCATGCCAATGCTTGTTCTATACAAGTAAGGCTGGAAATGATGAAGAACGAGCTAACCGTTCTAATTAAGGATAATGGGGCAGGTTTCGATACCACCCAGAAAAAGCCTGAGTCATTTGGCATCATCGGAATGAGAGAACGGGTTGAGCTGCTTGAAGGAAATATAAGATTTGAATCTAAAATCGGAAAAGGAACTTCCGTGTTTATCGTGGTTCCTATACAGTCTTAACACAAAATAAAATGATTGATACGGAGCAGGAGGGGAAATATATGATGACTAAGATTGCAATTATTGACGACCATCAGCTATTTAGAGAAGGGGTAAAACGAATTCTCGAATTCGAAAAGGCATTCCAAGTTGTTGCCGAAGGTGATGACGGAAGTGACGCCGTAACTATTGTTAATGCGTATAAACCGGATGTAGTAATTATGGATATCAATATGCCTCAGGTGAATGGGATTGAAGCTACACGTGAATTGTCTGAGAAATTCCCTGATACTAAAATTATTATCTTATCCATCCATGATGATGAAAACTATGTTACCCACGCCCTGCAAACAGGTGCAAGAGGATATTTGCTTAAAGAAATGGACGCTGACGCATTGATTGAAGCAGTTCGTGTTGTTGCAGAGGGCGGCTGCTATTTACATCCAAAGGTAACTCATAACCTAGTAAATGAATACCGCAAGCTGACAGCTGGACGTTCAGCCGGCGGAGCCTTTGTACAAACTCTTGA
The DNA here is from genome assembly GCF_046591715.1 of Neobacillus niacini. Taxonomy (GTDB): domain Bacteria; phylum Bacillota; class Bacilli; order Bacillales; family Cytobacillaceae; genus Neobacillus; species Neobacillus niacini_L. The sequence continues at coordinate 253,853 of NZ_JAWVNQ010000002.1, forward strand.
GCTGCGTCGTCCGTTACACCTGTTAACACGCCGCGAATGTGAAGTATTGCAAATGCTGGCAGATGGGAAAAGTAACCGTGGAATTGGCGAGGCTTTATTTATCAGTGAAAAAACAGTCAAAAACCATGTAAGTAACATTCTACAAAAAATGAATGTTAATGACCGTACACAAGCAGTAGTTGTGGCAATTAAAAACGGCTGGGTTGAAGTTCGATAAATTTCCGAATTATAGGAGGGTATGCTCTTTTAATAGGCATGCCCTCTGTTTTTTTTATCGTTTTTCAGATAGAATAGAACAAAACATACTTTAAGGATGGTTTCAATATGAAAACTGCCGTTGTTACGGATAGTACCGCATACATACCGAAAGAAATACGCGATAAATGGAATATACATATGATCCCGTTAAATGTGATCTTTGGCAATGAGGCATATCAGGAAGAAGTGGATATTACAGCAGCCCAATTCTATCAACAAGTAAAGGACAATGAACTCCCAACTACCTCCCAGCCTCCTATAGGGCAGTTTGTAGAGCTGTTTGAACAATTGTCTAAGGACTATGATGCTGTTATTAGTATTCACCTCTCAAGCGGGATTAGCGGCACTTTTGCAGGAGCCGTTACTGCAAGCAGTATGGCAGGCGACTTCAAGGTTTATCCATTTGATTCAGAGGTTAGCTGCATGCCGCAGGGGTTATATGCTATCGAGGCAGCCAAAATGGCGCAAGATGGCGTAGAGGCAGAGAAAATTATGCTGCGCCTTGAGGAATTGAAAAAAACAGCCCGTGCCTATTTTATGGTGGATGATCTGTCTCATCTGCAGCGGGGCGGCCGTCTATCGAGCGCACAGGCGATTATTGGCAGTCTCCTTCAAGTGAAACCGCTGCTGCACTTTGAAAACAAGGTCATCGTCCCTTTTGAAAAAATTCGCACGAGGAAAAAAGCAATGAAGCGGATAGTCGACCTGTTAGGAGAAGACGCTGCCAGCGGGGAGCCTTATCAAGCTGTCATCATCCACGCTAACCGTGAAAGTGAGGCGCAGGAATGGAAATCAGAGCTTGAAAGCCTGTATCCCAATGTAGAATTTTCCATCAGCTATTTCGGACCTGTCATCGGTACACACTTAGGAGAAGGTGCTATGGGTCTTGGGTGGATGAAAAAGTAGGCAGAAGATGCCTTGTCTCATTCAGTTACCAAGAAAAGTAAGCCAGTAACCAAGTAACCTAGTAGAATAAGCGGAGATTTTCCGGTTAAGTGCATAATGGAGCTCATTTCGGGGAATATAAGCGGAGGTTTTCCGGTTATTCAACTCAAACTGTATCTTTTTCACGTTTTTTTAGTAGATAGGCGGAATCTCTCCGCCTATTTCTGCTCTTTTTGATGCTATTTACAAAATAAGCGGAATTTCTCTGTCTATGTTTTAAATCGGCAAAATTAAATCGTTCGACAAGGAGCAGGAATCTTGCCGTTTCTTGTAGAACATTACATAAAAGCTTAAAGGAGTGATAAATATTAAACATTTATTAAAGCAGAGGAAAGCAATTTACTTGTCTGAAGGGAGTCCTCCTCCGTGCGTTTCCAATTAAAGGACAATTGTTTGTTCCCGACATTAAATAAAGAACACTCTCTTCCAATCTCCAAAATTCAAACCATCCCGCAGCCATTACTCAATCCAAACTTTCCCTATAACCCAGAGCTTCAGTTACTCCTTTCAGGCAAACAACTTTTGCTTGATGACCTGCCTTTCCCTCTCGAGGAAATCCAAAAACATTATGAAAATGGGTATATTACCTACCGAAAAGGAATCGAATACAGTAGAAATCAGCCTCAATGTTCTCGTTGCGGCAGTAAGGAAACAAATGGGTTTGCGCAATTTCCCTGCTCACGGTGTGGAGAAATCTGTCATTATTGTCGTAAATGTTTGATGATGGGGCGAATCAGCGCTTGTACTCCTTTACTAGGCTGGAATGGGCCAGCACCAGAACACGATATGCCGAATACCATCCTGGAGTGGAAAGGTAAGCTGTCAGAAGGGCAGCAATCCGCCTCTAATCAGGTTGTTGAAGCGGTGGATACCAATTTAGAGCTGCTACTTTGGGCCGTTTGTGGTGCAGGAAAAACGGAGGTTCTTTTTGGAGGCATTGAATCAGCCCTGCAAGCGAAAAAGAGAGTCTGTATCGCAACGCCGCGAACGGATGTGGTCCTAGAGCTGACGCCCCGGCTGAAAGCCGCCTTTCCGGGAATTAAAGTGGCTTCTTTATATGGAGGGAGTGAGGACCGCCATCTATATGCACCGCTTACGATCGCGACCACCCATCAGCTGCTCCGATTTTATCAGGCTTTCGACACAGTCATAGTAGATGAAGTCGATGCCTTTCCATATACAGTGGAAGAATCCCTTCAATATGCCGCAGTTAAGGCAAGAAAGCCTGAATCGGCCATGATTTACCTAACCGCTACCCCAAATGAAAAATGGCAGAGAGAGTGCAGGACAGGAAAACGCACCTTCACCACAATTCCAGCACGATTCCATCGTCATCCATTGCCTGTTCCTCACTTTACGTGGTGTGGCAACTGGCAAAAGCAATTGAAAAAAGACAAGCTGCCGCCAAATGTCCTCCACTGGGTAAAAGAGAGACTTGATCAAAATAAGCAGGCGTTGCTCTTTTTTCCACATATTGCTCTTATGGAGAAAGCACTCCCCATTCTCCGTAAATTATCCCCTGACATCCAGGCAGTTCATGCTGAAGATCCAAATCGTAAAGAAAAGGTCCAGAAAATGCGAAATAAAGAAATACCTTTTCTCCTAACCACTACCATCCTTGAACGAGGCGTTACCTTTCCCAATATTGATGTGGCTGTTATCGGTGCAGAGGATAACATATTTGCAGAAAGTGCTTTGGTGCAAATTGCTGGAAGAGCGGGAAGAAGCAAGGAGTATCCCACAGGTGTCGTGACATTTTTCCATTATGGAAAAACAGACGAAATGATAAAAGCGCAAAAACAAATTACCACCATGAACCAGGAGGGAATTAGAAAGGGGCTGATTGATTCATGAAACTCTTCCCGGAGGTGCAATGTCTAATTTGTGATGAAAAAATTCAACCTGTGATGTGCTGGACATCCATTTTTTCAGAGGAAAAAGAACTTACTATTTGTTCATCCTGTCAGGATCAATTCGAAAAAATAGAGGGAGAATTATGTAAGATGTGCAGCCGGCCGTTTCGATATTTAGATGAGAAGTTTCGCCGCGGGGATTTATGTCATGACTGCAAACGGTGGGAGGAAGATGGTGAATGGCAGGGATTTCTCGAAGCAAATCATTCTATTTTTCTCTACAATGATTTTTTTAAAGAAGTTATGGCAAAATATAAATTCCGCGGTGATTATATATTGGCAAAAGTATTTGCCGAAAGTATAAAGGAATCCGTAAAAACGCTAAAGCCAGATTTACTTGTACCCATACCTTTAAGTGAAGAGCGGCTGTATGAGCGCGGCTTTAACCAAGCAGAGGCGCTGATTATTGAGTCAGGGTTAATTTCTAGTATGCTGCTTACCCGCATCCACGGAGAAAAACAATCGAAAAAATCACGATCGGAACGTATTCATATTCCACAGGTTTTTCGGATTTCTTCTCAAGTTGAAATAAAAGGAAAGGATATCCTGTTATTCGATGATATTTATACTACCGGCTCTACTCTTAGACATGCAGCCAAGCTGTTAAAAGAATCGGGAGCGGGGATGATACAATCCTTAACGCTCGCAAGGTAAATTGTGTTTTGTACATTTCATTGTGCGATTTTCGTAAGACTTATAGGTGGTATTTTGTTCCTGAACATAATAGACTAAAGGTGTAAGGTATTTTAAAGATTTGGAATGGCTAAAAATGGTTGTCACTATTTCCCCTATGTTTTTGTCAAAATTTCGACAAAATTATTGTTCTGTTTTAGCAGGATAATCGCAGGGTAAAATAGAAATGTATCTACATAGGAATATAAAGGAGGAGTCCACAAATGAATTATAACGTTCGTGGTGAAAACATTGAGGTAACTCCAGCAATTAGAGATTACGTTGAGAAGAAAATTTCAAAATTGGAACGATATTTCACAGAAGCACCTGAAGCAAAGGTTAATGTGAATTTAAGATTCAATCAAGATAAAACTTCTAAAGTAGAGGTAACCATTCCGCTGCCAAATCTAGTTCTTCGTGCAGAAGAAACGAATGTAGATATGTATGCTGGTATTGATTTAATTTCAGACAAGCTTGAGCGTCAAATCCGCAAGCATAAAACAAAGGTTAATCGTAAGTTCCGTGAAAAAGGGGATTTCCCGATTACGTTTGCAACATCTGAGAACACTGATGCAGTAGATCAAGATGAAGATGATTTAGAACTTGTCCGCACCAAGCGCTTTGATCTTAAGCCAATGGACAGTGAAGAAGCTATCCTGCAAATGAACCTTTTAGGACATAACTTCTACGTATTTAACAACTCTGATACCAACCGTACAAACGTAGTTTACAAGCGTAAAGACGGAAGATACGGATTAATTGAAACACATTAATAAAATAAAAAACGCAGTTCCGAGAAATCGGAGCTGCGTTTTTTCCGAATAAAAGGAGGTTTTTTTATGACGTTTTCAATCGTAGGTTTTGATCCAGTTGAAAAGGAATGGGGCATTGCCGTTCAGTCAAAGTTTCTAGGAGTAGGTGCTGTGGTACCATGGGCAAAGGCAGGTGCAGGTGCGGTGGCAACCCAATCCTATGCAAACACTGCATATGGTCCAAAGGCACTTCAGTTAATGGAAGAAGGGAAGTCTGCAGAGGAAACGCTAGAGTTGCTTTTAGCAGACGACCCAGACAGAGAAATGCGTCAGGTGGGGCTGATTGATGCCTCAGGAAATCCAGCCTCTTTTACAGGGAAAGCTTGCTACGATTGGGCAGGCGGGGTGACAGGCACCCACTTTGCAGCACAGGGTAATATTTTGGTGGATGAAAAAACGGTACAGGCAATGGCACGAGTATTTTCAGAAACGAACGGGCCGCTCGCACATAAGCTGCTAGCTGCTTTAGATGCGGGTCAGGAGGCTGGAGGCGATAGCAGGGGGAAACAGTCTGCTGCGCTGTATATCGTGAAAGAAAAAGGCGGTTACGGAGGTTTTAATGACCGGTATATCGACCTAAGGGTTGATGACCATCCAGATCCAATCAAAGAGTTAATCCGAATATACCAGCTTCAGCAATTATATTTTGCGCCCTCAAAGCCTGAAAGTATTACAGAGATTGAAGGAGAAGTGAAAGACGAATTGACTCATCAATTAACAAGATTGTCTTATCTTGGCAGTGTGAATCCTAGCGATGAAGAGCTCTTTAAGGCACTGACAGCTTATATTCATACTGAAAACTTTGAAATGAGAGAACAAACAAAAGGATTTATTGACTTAGAGGTTCTCGAATATATGAAAAAATCATAATCAAATCTTCCTCCTATGCAAATAGGAGTTTTTTTATGCCCAAAATTCTATTAAAAATAGTGGTAATATTGTCGTTCACTTGAAATATAGTATATTAGTCATGAAATTGAACAAAGGGAGGCAGGTAAATAGTGGGAAGGGCTTATATAAAGATAGCGACTGTTTATTTTACAATTGGGGTTTTGGCTGGGCTAACGATGGGAATTATTCATGATTTTCGTTTTACGTCAGTCCACGCACATGTAAATCTACTTGGCTGGGTAACGATGGCATTATTTGGACTTATTTATCACTTTTATCCACAGGCAGCAAACACAAAGCTGGCTAAAACTCAATTCTGGTTACACAATATTGGGGTACCCGTGATGTTAGGCGGGCTTGCACTTCAAATATTGGGTGTATCCGCGGCGCTTCCTCCAACAATCATTGGTTCTATAGCGGTGGTAATTGGTGTTATTTTATTTATGGTCAATGTTTTCAAGCATGTTGGCAAAGATCCAAACTGATACTAATCTATTAAAAAGGCAATGATGATCTCCCTGTAGAAATCATCATTGCCTTTTTTGTTACCATTCATATTCGCCTTCCTTTTTCAAGTCCGTTTTTGAGAAATAAAGGGGCGTAAATGCCGTGATAAAGGACTGGGAAGCTTCATCTATAAAACCTGCTGCATAAGTTGGGTCCTGTGTCTGCCAATGGCCGTTTATCATTATTTCATTCCAGGCATGCCCCTCCCCAAAAACAACCTTTGCTTCAATTCCTACAGCTCGATGCAGAGCGGCATTTAGTCTAGAGTATCCCATGCACATTGCTAGTTTAGAATGAAGAACCTCTACAGCATCGGGATGATCAAGATAAAAGTATTTATCATTAGCAAAAGTATCCACGTCATACGTAACATTTTGTGCGACCCAGGTGAAGAGTGCTTTTGATTGTTCCAAGGTACTAATCTTATCAGCGGTTAAACGTTTTGCAAGTTCTACTATTTCACGGTCATCGCTAGGGATAGGCTGACTTGGAAGCAGGTAAGGGCTTTTCTCAGCCAGCTCAATCAATGTGTTAGCAAATGCATTCCGGTATGGATTGATATCCGTCCTAACCACACTGATTTTTGAGGTTAGAGGTCCCATGAGTTGGATCGTAGTCGGTAAAACCCCTAATGCAGTGACAATCAAAAATAGCAGCAAAATAACTTTCCTCAACCCTCTAAGCTCCCTTCTAGAAAAGTCCTATAGAACTAATAGTAATTATAATTTTCTAATTATTCAAATTAAAAGCTCGGTAAGCGAAATATTTACGTATAATCCATATTAAACTGTCAAAAATGGTACTATTTAATTAATTAAAGATATACATAGAGGAAGAGAGGGCGAGAGCGGATGTCTTCAGCAATAGGCCGGAATGAACTCTGTCCATGTGGGAGTGGAAAAAAGTATAAGAAATGCTGTGGGAGTAAGGAAGCTGTTTCAATTACACATGTAATTGAAAATGAAATGGATGATTTGCAAAAGAAATTGCTTCACTTTGCTCTTAATTATTATGAAGAGGAAATAGTAAGAGGCTTTGAGGAATATGAGGATTACTTTGATATTGAAGAGGACGAGCGGGAGTTTTACGAATTTGTTTACAGTATCTGGTTCTCCCTATTTCATATATTGGAAGACGGGAAAACCATTTTAGAACATTTTATTTCATCAGAAGTTGGGAAAATTAAACGCCCAAAATTAAAATATATCCTTCAGTCTTGGGCAGAACCGAGGGCCATTGCAGGTGAAATTACTCAAGTTGAAAATAATTCACTTATTGTAGAAGATGGATTTTCCTTTGAAAAATATGAAGCTATCGTAATAAATACTCAAAGAACATTTGAAACGGGATCATTTTTTATCGGGTTCCTTCTGCCGTTTGGTGAAAAATATGTCTTTTTCCCAGGACCTTTTGATTTGCCGGATTTGCCGGTCGTCCAAGGTATTGATCATATAAAACAAAAGAGTCAAATCGGGGGTATCCAATCTCCTAAAGAGTTCTTAACAGAATTCTTTATGGAAATAATGAGGGACCTTACTATGGTTGGCGGCATGGTGGATATTGAAAGTATGGAGTGGCAAAAGCCTATATATAAGGAAGTGGCAGAGCTATTAAAGACAAACTTGGAGTCACAAGGTGAAATGCCTTCAACGGTAGATATAGGGATTATTCTATGGTTTAAATTTTGCGAGAAAAAGCAAAAGAATATTCGAAAGCCAAATCTATATGCAGCCTCTATGCATTATTTACTCTCGTTGTTTAGCCATATGGTTTCGCCGCTTACACAAAAGGAAACCGCAAAACTGTACGGAGTTTCCGCAGGCTCTCTTTCATCTGCCTATGCAGAATTGGATGACGAGTTAGAGGAAGATATCCGAAGGGTTATTGAAATTTCCTATGAAGAAGCAAATGAAACTCCATCCATGACAATGCCAGCTAAATCGCTGCAGGGACCTATGCCGACAGAGCAAGCGATGCAGGAAGTATTGGCTGAAATTAAAGGTGGCAATTTTGAGTCAGTCGATGAAATAAATGCATTTTTGAATTCTAGGCTCTTGAATCCATCACCTAAAAAGGAACCAAAAACTAATAAAGAGCGTGCCCAGCAATTGATATACGATGCTATGGAAGAACGTGGACTCTTTTATCGAAGCCAACTTGCAGAAGAAGCTCTAAAGTTAGATCCCAACTGTGTTGATGCCTATGTTATTCTAGCTGATGCTGCAAATACCGATGAGGAAGCAATGATGCTTTCAAATAAAGGCAAGGAGATTGGGGAAAAAGAACTTGGAAAAGCCTATTTCAAAGAGAACAAAGGCCATTTCTGGGGCTTACTCGAAACAAGACCATATATGCGTGCGAAAGCTGCGTATGCGGATGCTGTTCATCAATTAGGGTACACTTTGGTTGCGATTCGCGAATACGAACAGCTTCTAGAATTAAATCCAAATGATAATCAGGGTATTCGTTATCTCTTGTTTGGGGCTTACCTAGAAGCAGGGGAATTTGAAGCTTGTGAACGTTTGTTGAAACAGTATGAAGAGGAAACTGCAAATGGCTTATATAACAAACTTTTACTTGAGTTATATAAAAATGGTTTTTCACGAAAAGCAGTTAAATTATTGAAGGAAGCGAAAAAAGCTAATCCGCATGTGATACCATTCCTTACAGGGAAAAAGAAAATCCCTGGGTTCCTGCCAGAAGGGTTTATGCTGGGGGACGAGAGTGAAGCCATCATCTATGCAGATGACCATTTTCAACTTTGGGACAAGATAGATGGAGTAGAGAAATGGTTGAAGAAACAATAATCGAGAGGGGAATCCTCTCGATTTTTTATTTTAGATGCTAGCGGAAGGGGTTAATGTCGAGGGGAATAGAGGATAGGAGATAAGAGGAGATGCTGGAGTGCCCGAATGGTGATGAAATAAGAGTTTTGGGTCAATGCAGAGATGCTGGAGTGCCCGAAAGCTGATGGGAATAGAGCTTTGGGTCAATGCAGAGATTCTAGAGTGCCCGCAGACTGATGGGAATAGAGTTTTGGGTTAATGCAGAGGAGTTGGAGGTGCCCGAATGGTGATGGAGAAAAAGTTTTTGGTCGATGCAGGAGAGCTAGAGTGCCTGTACCTAATTATAAAAAGCTTTTGGGTAATTGAAAAAGGGGATATCACTCCCATTTTTACCAGGCACACAAAATGAGACAAATAAAGAGGGCCGGCGAAATGCCGGCCCTCTAACTCATTCTATTTCCCTGCACCATGGCAGTTTTTATATTTCTTTCCGCTTCCACAATAGCATGGATCGTTGCGGCCGATGTCCATTTGGTTAACCTTTGGTTTTTTCTTAACTGGTTCTCCGTCGTCCTTCGGATTGACAGCCTGACCTTTTGCAACTTCTTGGCGCTCAAGATTATTTCTGATTTCAGCCTTCATGATATACATAGAAGCTTCTTCTTCAATCGAGAGAATCATGGCCTCAAACATCGCGAACCCTTCATGCTGATACTCACGAAGCGGGTCAATCTGTCCATATGCACGTAAATGAATACCTTGGCGAAGCTGGTCCATCGCATCAATGTGATCAATCCACTTGCTGTCAACTGCACGGAGTGTCACAACCTTTTCAAATTCGCGCATTTGCTCTGGAGAAAGAACTTGTTCCTTTTCGCTGTAACGTTCCTGCACCTTTGCAAAAATAGCTTCTGTTATTCCCTCGGGATCCTTACCGCGCAATTGCTCTACTGTAAAGTCACCTTCAGGAAGCAGATTAGCATTCACATAATCGATAATGCCTTGTAAGTTCCATTCTTCTTGATCTTCATGCTTATTCGCATGGGCATCAACATTACGTTGAATGGTGGATAGAATCATTTTTTCTACGATCTCGCGCAGGTTTTCTGATTCCAATACTTCATCACGCTGTGTATAGATGATTTCACGCTGCTGACGAAGAACGTCATCGTATTGCAGCAGCTGCTTACGTGCGTCAAAGTTATTACCCTCAACACGTTTTTGCGCAGATTCTACGGCTCTAGAAACCATTTTACTTTGAATAGGCTGAGAATCGTCCATTCCCAATTTTTCCATCATTGCTTTCATATTGTCAGAGCCAAAACGGCGCATTAGTTCATCTTCCATTGATAAGTAGAACTGGGTGACACCAGGATCTCCTTGACGGCCTGAACGTCCGCGAAGCTGGTTATCAATCCGGCGGCTTTCGTGACGTTCTGTACCGATAACTGCAAGACCGCCTAACTCTTTCACACCTTCACCAAGCTTGATGTCTGTACCGCGTCCTGCCATGTTCGTAGCAATGGTTACAGAGCCTTTGTGACCGGCTTCCGCAATAATTTCAGCTTCACGTTCATGGTTTTTCGCGTTCAAGACATTATGCTTGACTCCTTTTTTCGACAAATACTTAGAAATGAGCTCAGATGTTTCAATCGCTACCGTACCAACAAGAACAGGCTGCCCCTTCTGATTGCGTTCAGCAATATCCTCGACAACAGCACGGAATTTTCCATCCATGGAGGAATAAATCAAATCAGGACGATCATCACGAGCGATCGGTCTATTCGTTGGAATGACAATAACGTTCATATTATAAATGTTGCGGAATTCTTCTTCTTCTGTTTTCGCTGTACCTGTCATACCTGCAAGCTTTTCGTACATTCTAAAGTAGTTTTGGAAGGTAATTGTAGCCATGGTCATACTTTCGTTTTGAACTTCCAAACCTTCTTTTGCCTCAATTGCCTGGTGGAGGCCTTCGCTATAGCGGCGGCCCTTCATTAAACGGCCGGTAAATTGGTCAACGATGATGATTTCACCATCTTGCACCACATAGTCAATATCAAGGTGCATGCTGACATTTGCCTTAAGAGCCTGATTAATATGATGGTTCAAGGTAACATGAGAAATATCAAACAAATTCTCTATTCCAAAAGCACGCTCTGCTTTACTAATACCTTCCTCTGTCAGCATAACGCCTTTTGTTTTCTCATCATAGGTAAAATCTGTATCCTTAGTCAGTGTTCGAACAAAAGCGTTGGCTTGAATATAAAGTGCAGCTGATTTCTGAGCAGAACCAGAGATAATCAATGGAGTACGCGCTTCATCGATTAAAATCGAGTCAACTTCGTCAATGACTGCATAAAACAGTGGACGCTGAACTTTTTGTTCCTTATAGAGGACCATGTTATCCCGCAGGTAATCAAAGCCAAATTCATTGTTTGTACCATAGGTAATGTCACAAGCATACGCTTCCTGTTTTTCTTCCTTAGACATGCTGTTTAAATTTAAACCAACAGTTAGTCCAAGAAATTGATAGAGTTGTCCCATTTCGTTAGCGTCACGGCTGGCTAAGTACTCGTTGACAGTAACAACGTGAACGCCTTTTCCTGACAGAGCATTTAAATAAACCGGCAAGGTAGCGGTTAACGTTTTACCTTCACCCGTTTTCATCTCGGAAATGTTCCCCTCGTGGAGTGAGATCCCACCCATTAACTGAACAGGGTATGGATATAAGCCAAGCACACGGCGGGCACCTTCACGGACAACAGCAAAGGCTTCAATAAGTAAATCGTCTAGTGTTTCACCTTTTTGATAGCGAAGCTTGAACTCTTCCGTTTTTTCACGGAGCTGATCGTCGCTAAGTTTTTCCGTTTCTGCAGCTAGTTCGTCAATTTGTTTCGCCATTTTGTCCAGCCGTTTCAGCTCGCGCTTATTGAGGTCGAACACTTTATTTAAAATCCCCATCATATGATGAAACGCTCCTTTATTTCGAAGTTTTATCCTGCAAGAGTATGAATATTTATTAAAAAATTGTATCAAAAATAATCGCTAATTTCCCTTTTTATCTTACCACTTCCGCTATAGAGTGACAACATTGTTACCGTTATAGCCACATTTTAAAAGACGGATTCTTACGTTCAATCTTATAGAGGAATTTCTATTTTATCAAAATTGTCAAATATTTGTATGCAATCTCTTTTTTTTATAGCCAATGAAACTAGTGTTTAGGATGAATAAATAACACTGGTAGTGTATAAAAATTAGATTTTATGCAGGTAAACAACTTGGTTGTGGTAGTAACCTAAACCTTTAATTATCAACGTTTTCATGTTGTTTTTAGGTATAAGGTCATGTTGACGCTATATGAAAAATATTCACAAATTGTACATTGGAAAATACTTTTGCAATGTTAGATACTACCATTAGAGAGGTTAACTAAAAAAATAGAGAGAGATAAAAAAATTTAAAATGGGAAGGGTGAGTCAAGTGGCTTTTTGGGGGAAGAAAGATAAAGAGAAACCCGAATCTAGAGAGAGTAAAAAGAAGCCTGGACTTTTTCGCAGACTCTGGCAGAAATTTAGAAACATAGACTGGAAGGACCCAGTTACAAGATGGAAAGCATTATTTGTCGCCCTAATAGGGTCTATTGTTATTTTTGGGGGAGGGTATGGAGTTATCTCCTTCACCAACAATCCAACTTTCTGTGCCAGCTGCCATGAAATGGCGCCTGAAGTAACCACATTTACAGCGAGTGCACATAGTGAAATAACCTGTGTTCAGTGTCATATTAAACCAGGTTTTATCAACATGATGACACATAAAATGATTTCATTGAAAGAGGTTTATCACCACGTAATGGGGATACCTGAACAAATTGTACAAACGGAACATGAAGCAGTTTCAGATGAAAACTGTTTACAGTGTCACTCTAAGAATCGACTTGTAACGGCATCAAAAGACTTAATTGTAAACCATAAAGGACATATTGAAGAAGGTGTGCCTTGTATTTCCTGTCACTCTGGGGTTGCGCACGCTAAAATCGCTGCTCGTGGAATCAACACCGAAGAAGTCCGCGGTCATTGGACAGATGAAGTTGCACAGCAAATGATGGAACAGAAATATCTATCACCAAACATGGGGACATGTATTGACTGTCACGATAAAGTGAATAACGGTGAAAAACCATGGAAAGATGTAGCTTACCTTGTGCCGCCAAATCCAGCACACCTTGAAGAAGAAGCCAAGAAAACTTCAAATGAAGTAAAACATGATGCAGCAACTGAAGCAGAAGCTAAAGAGGCAATTGCAAATCATGAAGAAAAAACACAAGCGCTTATTTTAGAAGCAGTAGGGAAGCAAACAAAAGACGTGAAGCTTTCGATGGCATGCGAAACTTGTCATCAAAGAGTGAAAGTGCCAGAAAATCACCGAGTTGAAAATTGGAATGGAAATCATGGCGGTACTGCCCTTCAAGAGCTAGACACATGTGTTGACTGTCACCAGGATTCTAAATGGATTAGAGATATTCCGAAAGAAGACTTAATGTCATTATTGAAAATGGAAGAGGTTAAAGAAGAGGATAAAGATCACAAATATACAGCAAATATGACCGTTGTGAGAGAACAAGCTCGTATTAATAAATTCTGCAGCGCCTGCCATAGTGAACGTCCTGCAAGCCACGAAAAGAGCAATCACTGGTTAGTGGGCCATGCAAACAACGCATTATCACCAGAGGAAAAAGCCGAGTGCTTTGTCTGTCACGATCGTCAAGAACCAAAAACTGGTTCAACGGAACTAAAAGCACCAACGGATGTTTACTGTGAATATTGTCATAGAACTGGTTTTAAGGATGATGAGAAAAAATAAAGATTTGGTTGTTTAAAAGGAGGGACAGTGAATGGAAGAAGAACATATAGAACAAACCTCCCCTCCCCGGAAAGGCTATAAATTATTTAAACGGTTAACAATTGCAGTGTTTTTTATCGTTGTCTTTTTCTCATTAGGACTAGTAGGAGTAGAAACCACTTCGAGTTCGGAGTTCTGCTCCTCCTGCCATGAGATGAAACCACAGTACTATACATTGAAGGCATCCAGTCATAGTGAGGTTGATTGTGCGAGCTGCCATGTTCAGCCAGGAGCCGAAAATTATGTAAAATCGAAGGCAAATGGAGTAGTTGAACTTTACAAGAAGCAGACAGATTCTTATCTAGCACCAATCAAAATGCCTAATCTGATACCAGATGAAGCGTGCGAAAGGTGCCATAATATGAACTCTCGAAGTGTCACTCCTTCTGGGGACATTATTATACCGCACGATAAACACAAGACTGAAGGAATTGAGTGTGTTCAATGTCATAGTGGTACTGCACACGGGGAAATTTCAGATCGAAAAATGACCTATAAAAGTGACTACGGAAAATGGAATGCAAAGTTAGGTGCTTCCGTCATGAGTGACACGAAGTACATACGTCCGCAAATGGATACTTGTATGGAATGTCATAAGGCAAGAAAAGTTACGCTTGAATGTACAGCTTGTCATGAATCAACCATGGTACCTGACGACCACAAAACGGAAAAATTTAAATCTGGGGATCACGGAAAAATAAAGCCTTCAGAATTGGAAACGTGTGAGAAGTGTCATTCTTATATGTCATCAGAGGAATATGACTTATTTAAAGAAGATCCTAGTTATAAGAAGTATTTAAATAATGAAGAAATTGACTCATCCAATGTAACGGTAAATGCTTATGCAAAAACAAATACCTTCTGTAAAGACTGCCATGGTGAGAGGCCTAAAAGCCATCAAATCAATTCTTTCATGACGAAGCATGGAGAGTTATCTAAGGATACACAAACCTGTTTCACCTGTCATGAGAATCGGATTACCAGTGATGTACCAGTTACCAAGGTTCAATGTTCTTCCTGTCATACAAGGACTCACAAAGATAATTGGAAGAGCAAACACCCAGTGAAACTTGCAGAAAATCAGAAATTTGATAAAACATGCTTAAAATGCCACGTTGAGACAACATGTACGAAATGTCATAGGCAAGATAGTAATCAGAAAGCCAAGAAATAATTTCCGAGAGGGGATTTAAAATGGAAGCAGCAAAAGTACCTCAGGAAGTTGAGGGCAGGACAGCCAAGAAGCAACCGAAGACTTTTACAAAAAAGACTAGTATTCTACTGTTATTTTTAACATTAGTATTTTCAGTAGGCACTGGGTATGCTCTCGGTCACTTTTATTTTTGGAATGATGTGGATATGAATAGAGTGAATGAGCAGCTCACGTATTACAAGGAAGAGGTTAGGAAAGATCCTTCCAATCTGCAAAATCGTATTGTCCTAGGATACACCTATTTCTTAAAGGGTGATAATGAAAAGGCAATTAAAGAGTTTGATTATGTTTTAGAGCAGGATAAAAACTACTATGATGCCCATTACAATTTAGGTCTAGTATTTTTATCAGAAGAACGCTATAACGAAGCATTAATTGAATTCGAAAAGACGGTAAACATCGCTCCTAAAGATTATAAGGGCCACGTTCAAATGGGGATCGCCTATCGCGGTTTAGAGGAATATGACAAGGCAACAAAGGCGCTAGAACAAGCAAACAAATTAGCGCCAACCAATTCAGACATTATTTATCAAATTGGCATGGTGGCTGAGGCAAAAGGTGAATACAGTGATGCGATTGCTATTTACAAGGATGCTCTAGCCTATGATCCACTATACCAAGATGCTGTCGATGCACTTGATAGACTAAAAGATAAAGACACAAAGGCTGAAGGTGAATAACAATGAAAAGACGTAATGTGTATATCGGAATGGCACTCATTGCTATCGTCACGGCAGCTATCTTCACCCTGCTATTTATAAATAATACAAAAGCAGTTGATACAGGATTATTAAAGGTGCTTGATCCAAATGGTGCCCCGAGCCACAGCCAGTCTCTTACTGGGGATTTTAATAAGCCAATGGAAAAGCCAATGGATGTAGCAGTAAATAGCTCTTTTACTTATGTAACCGATACAAATAATAAACGCGTTCTTGCATACGATGCGGGTGGTAACCTTTTATTTGCATTTGGTGAGGATGGTACCGGAGAGGGACAGTTCAAATTCCCATACGGAATTTCAATCGATGAAAAAGGTAGAGTATATGTAGCGGATTTATATAATGGTAAAATCTCTATCTTCGATGAAAAAGGAAAGTTTATTGAATACTTTGCACCAGAATCAAGCAAAGATGGAAAAGTGTCAGCTCCGGCTGCATTGCGGATTATTGATAAAAAGGTTTATGTTACAGACATTAAGGCCAACAAAGCATATGTTTTTGATTTAACAGGTAAGTTGCTCCTTGAAGTAGGTAACCCTGGCACAAACGATGGAGAATTTAATGCACCAAATGGAATCACCTCGGATGAGGAAGGTAACATTTATGTCGTTGATACCGGTAATCAGCGGGTGCAGATATTTGATAAACAAGGTAAGTTTGTAAAGATGATTAATGGTTCCGAAAATGGTAAGGGAGAATCTATTTTTGTTAACCCTAGAGGAATTGATATTGACAGCAGCGGTAAGATGTATGTTGTCAGCAATCTAACACACATGGTTTACGGCTTCGACAAGGATGGTAAGAAAATCTTTCAAATTGGCGGTATGGGAGAACAAAATGGACAATTCTATTTACCAAATGGATTGTTTATCGACAGCAAAGACAATGTCTATATAACCGATACATTAAACCTTAGGGTTCAAGTTTTTAAATAAAATTGCAAATAGGTCAATCACTTATATCCTTATATTTAAGGGGGTGGTTTAAAAAGAATAGCAGCATAGTTTTTTCATAGGTTTATAAAAAAGAGAGAAAAAAGAGAGAAAAAAGAGAGATTTACATGGGAGGTTTTAAAGAATGAGAAAGTTTAGTTTAAGCTTTTTATTCGCACTTATGCTGTTCGGTATGTTTGCGATAGCAGCGTCTGCAGAAGGACCAGACCCAGCGAATAATAATGGGGATCCCGATCACAATGCAGAAATCATTACTACAGATGTTGATGGCGTGTTGGAAAACGCTAATAATACTGCTGATGGTGTTGACACAAATGACGGAACTGCTAGAGGTTCTGTAATTAAAAACTTACAAGGTCATAAGACTCATACTTCTTACCAAAATAACACTAACTCTTGTGCAAGTTGTCACCAAACACATACTTCAAAAGGTGACCAATTATTATTTGCAGATACGGTTTACCAAACTTGTACTGCTTGTCATGATGGAACTTTAGGATTTTTAAATGTATTCGCTGATGGTTCAGAGGCAACTACAGATGGTGCTGGTACATTCGGTGGTTCTCACGGAGAATCTATGCATATGGCAAATGATACTATTAAAATCAATGCTGCTCCTGGTGGAAACCCAGTAGACACTTCTAAAACTAAAGGTACAATGTGGGGAGAAAGCTTCAACTGTGCAAGCTGTCACGCTCCACACGGATCTTACTCTGACCGTTTACTTCAATATAATCCAAACGGAATTGGATCAATGCCTGCTTCTCAAGGTGGTAACCAGTTAGAAAATGTTCCTGTAGTTGATAGATTACCAGTAGCTACTGATACTGTTAAACCAGATGTAGTCCTTTATCGTACTGTAGATGCAGATGGTGTAGTAACTGTAGCTCAATATAATAAAAGTGGTTCAACATATGTAAAATCAACAGCACCATGGTTATATGGTTATGACAACCGTACAAATGAAAAACTTTATTGGACACGTTTAGAAAATGCAACTGCTGGTATTTCTTCTTATAATAAGAATGTATACTTCTCATTCGATCATGCTGAAGTATACTCTGTAAACCAAGCTGGTGCTGATATTCTTAAAACTGCTACAAAGGGTTTCATCGCTCGTCCTGTAGTTGTTGAAATGGCTCAAGAAGGTCATCACACAGTGCAAAGTGCGTACTGGTTAGGTGCTCCTATCGCACAATTTGGCGGTAAAACTTCACAAGAATTAGTAGATCTTGGATACAAAGTTGATGCTTCTGGTAAAGTAACAAACGTCGGTGTTCAAATGTCTAAATTCTGTGCGGCTTGTCATACTGACTACATGCAAGCTAACTCTGAAGGTAAGAAATCACACTTCGGTGAAGAAACTGCTGCATACCGTCACAGCACAAATAGCGACAGCTACACTTGCGTACGCTGCCACTACTCACACGGAACTGATGCAGAAATCATGAAGGATGCTCTTGGACGCACAGTAGCTGATTTAACTGGCACTCCTGAGTTCCCTACAAAAGATGATGCAATGAATTACATGACAGACAATAACGCTTCATCAGCACTTAAGAAGTTCACGAACATGTCAGTATGTTGGGCTTGTCACAACAGCTCTCATGCTGAAACAATTAAGAATGCTGAGCGTCGTGCTGATCACCCAGTTGGAATGCCTGGTACAAACTAAAAAAATAAGCTAACAATTAGCTGCAACTAATTATTAGCTCAAAATTAAATGTTCG
Organism: Neobacillus niacini; assembly: GCF_046591715.1. Classification (GTDB taxonomy): domain Bacteria; phylum Bacillota; class Bacilli; order Bacillales; family Cytobacillaceae; genus Neobacillus; species Neobacillus niacini_L. The sequence continues at coordinate 272,157 of NZ_JAWVNQ010000002.1, forward strand.
GAAAATAGGGTGTTATGCGATTGCATAGCACCTTGTTATTTGCAATTATTCTACCAATAATGTCATAAAATTGTCAATTATTTCACCGTCAATTTGTAAGGTTAAATATTGATTTTTTATATATGAATATTTGTTGAATTATCACCTCATTCTCTAGAAGCTTCCTATTAATAGGAATAAAATATAGAGAGAGCAACAATTTGCGAAAAGCAAATATAGTAGAAATGAGAGGTGCTAAATGAGGTATAGAGGTCTTTTGCATAAAACCAAATTTCAAGTACTTGTCATACTTGTTTTATGTATACAATTGTTAGGACCCCAACAATTGTTGCCCATTTCACACGTTAAAGGCGAGGAAATTACGGAACCAACAAATACCGATTCCTCCAATGAAACAAACGCTAATAATGAGGAATTAACCGATATAGAATCACCTATTACGGATGATTCTTCCGATTCAACAGATGAATTAGTTGAAAGCCCATCACCAGAAAGTGAGATTACAATTGATTCTACCCCTCCATCTATTGCAATTATCAAACCTAAACATGGAGATTACCTAAATTCAAAAGTCGTAGAAGGGACCGCTGAATCAGAGGCAACTGTTAATCTATGTATGGATTGCACAGAGGATTCAGCAGGTGTAATCATTGGATCGTGGGTGTCAGTGCAGCCTGATAGTATGGGAAAGTGGCTATATCAGATTCCCGAAATAACAGAAGGCAGCCATACTGTTTATGCTAAGGCTATTGACGGCGATGGGAACATTTCAACTATTAATAAGGTAACATTTATCGTAGATACTCTGAGACCTCAAGTATTGCCGGCTGTTTTTCCGAAACAAGATATGACTCAAGTTTCATTAGATACAGCAATTAAGGTGAAAATATCCGATGCTTCAGAGTTAAATGAAGCAGAAATAAAGAATAGCATCAATGTCTCTCAAAATGGTACAAATGTTAAAGGAACCACTAGCTTTAATGAAGTTACAAAAGAGATTACCTTCACACCATTAGAAGTATTGTTGCCTAGTAAAAAGTATAATGTTTTTATTAGTCCATTAGGGATTATTGACGCTGCAAAAAATAGTGCTTTTCCTAGGTTTTGGTCGTTTACGACTGTCGGTATAAAATCTGAAAAACACCAAAATCCTCATGGCAGTTATACCAATAATGTAGATACATGTGGAAATTGCCACAGTACGCACAACGCACTGGATGCCAATTTGTTAACTACAAAAACCAGCACGCCTGAGGCAGTACCAAATGAAACTGAATCAAACGAGACCAAAGAGTTAGCCGCAGATAAATTCTGTATGTCTTGTCATGACGGAACAGTGGTGGCGCCTATTCCTGAAAATAGCAAAGCCAATCATACCCATGATGCAGCTGTAAAGATTGACGGCACACCAAGTGGAAGCTCTTGTGGAAGCTGTCATAATCCGCATTTGGAACGATCAGAAACTAATCCGAATATGGCACAAGACCATATCACTTATACACATAAACCATCTAATCCGGTTGATCCAAATAAGCCAACTGAAGAATTAAGCAGTAAAGAACAATTATGTGAGTCATGTCATGAAAACGACAGTGCTGAGAAAATCGCACATGAAGATGTAGAGTACTCTGTTTTCAAATATAGTAAATCTAGTACTGCAACTGGTATTTATGAAGATTATGAACTTTGCCTTCGCTGTCATAATGAAGATTTCAAGAGTAAATATAGCAAATCTGCGGATATCGCAAGTCATTATAACAATTTGACAGAAGAAATAAAGAAACAGTACGAAGTAACAAACGGTACTTCATCTTTCGCTAACCGAGAGATTTCTACAGCGGAGAAGAATTTTTCAGGACACATCATCAAAGCTTTGGACGGCAGTCCTCTTGCAGGGCATTTGCCGTGTGCCGAGTGTCACGATACCCATGGATCTAACAATATAAAGCAGCTAAAACAATCGTTAGGACACGAAAATGCACAGACCTTCACAGCCGGAGATACAGATAGTAAAAACGTAAAAGTAGTAATGGACAACAAGGAAGTTGAGTTTAGTATTTTATCTGAATCCAAGGAAAGAGCGTTTTGTCTGGCGTGTCACAATGGCACGACAGCCATCTACGGTGTAACAGGCCAAAATTATGATGCAGCACGTACAGAACATAAAGCATATCCAAGTAAGTCCTGTTCATATTGTCATGGAAGAGGAGAGACAGAGGTCGAAAAAGCCTTAAGTGCAGCTCACGCTCCCAAAAAAGGGCTGGTACCCTGATAAGTAATAATCAAAAAAACAAGAGGTTCTGTAACTCTTGTTTTTTTTATTTTTAAATAATAAAACTTAACAGATTTGTTGAAAAGGTTAGGAAATTATACCTATCTATGGTGGTACAATATCTTCTGAATAAGGAATAATATGGAAATTTGCAATATTAGGATAGTGTTAATGTTCGTTTAATGAGCACTTAAATTAAGACCTTGCTTCAAGGATTTAACTTCCACTTGGTCTTTTTTTATAATATCGCAGAAATAAAGGGGGGGATGGTACACAAATATTATTTTTAATGGTTTGAAAAATAGAAGGAGGCATGAAAAGTGTCCGAGAAAATGGGAAGTTTTAGGTTGAAAAATAAGCGGATTATTATTCTTATGTTATTTATTACAACAGCAGTTTTACTTGGTAACTTTATCGTTTCAGCAAATGATACCTATTATTCAAATTACTCACCTGGTAAAAATGCTGCTATTACAGCATCGAACACGAAAATATCTGTATATATTAAGAGTGTGAACGAATTAAATAGTACAAGCGCAATCATGAAAGTAAATGGACTGCAAGTTCCTGCAGCATTTACTGCTAAAAGCTACACTGGGGGCAAGGAAGGTACAATCAGTTTTAATGCAACAAATCTCAAGGATGGTGTGAACACCATCGAGGTCAGTATGAAAGACAAAGCAGATTCCTCTATCGTTTATAGCGATACTTGGACCTTTAATGTGGCTGAAGCACCAAAAATTACAAACATGAGCCCAGCGAACAATAGTGAACAAGCTAGTCTAAATCTAGTATCTGCTATTGTAACAGATAATGGCACAATCAATTGGAATTCTGTACTTTTGAAAATCAATAATGTAGTGAAAACTCCACTAGAGATAAATAAAGATACTGGAACTGTTTCGTTTGCTAACAATTTTTCAACGGGAAGTTATACTGCTTACCTAGAAGCAACAGATAGTGTTGGAAAAAAGTCTACAAAGACATGGAAATTCGTAGTCGATTCTACACCGCCAGAAGTGAGTAGTTCAAATTACGTTAAGGATGGAATGACACTCACTGATGGTCCTCTAAAGTTGAGTATCGGGTTAAAAGATTTAGTAGATATCAAGGATAATGTAACCCTAAAGTTAGACGGGGAACCGTTAGCGATTGATTTTAAGTATCCAGGGGAAATTGATTATTATGGAGATTATGTAATTACCTCTAGAAAAAGTGCAACATTAACGTATGAAGGAATGGTTCCTAACGGCAGCCATACATTAGAGTTATATACCGAAGATACACTTGGTAATCAAATAACCCGCACATGGAATTTTTCGGCAGCGGTTAAACCGAAAATTTCAGATGTATCGCCGTTAAAGCATGGTTTGAGTGATTTAAAACCAACAATTTCAGCGGTGGTAACTTCCCCTAATGGTGAGATAAACGCAGATTCCATTGTTGTAAAAGTAGATAATGAAACTGTGAATTTTGATTTTGACCAGAGTAAAGGACTAGTTAGCTATACACCGACAAAGGACTTGAAAAATGAAAGTTATCATACAGTTACTATAACCGTAGCTGACCAATCGGGGATTTCCTTAGATAGAGAATGGAAATTTTATTCTAATACCTATAAGGAAATGGATGATTCTAGTGCAGAAGCATGTACATCATGTCATGATGATTCTAGCTTTGAAGGTTCAAACGGGGTTCTTGAAAATGTTCATAAGAAGAAACTAAGTTTTAACGGAACGCATTCTAAAAATCGTTGTGAGAATTGTCATAATTACATCACTTTAGAAGCAGGATGCAGTCAGTGCCATGATGATCCAGAAGGTGATCAATATGCACATGCACCACATGGATCGACACCTTCGATTCATTATCAGGCTAAAAATTTTGATCCTAATTTCCCTGTTCGGGTAACTGAAAACCGCTCCATGAATGATTGTATTATTTGCCATCAGCCAGGATCTGGGGTTAAAGGATATCAGGGCTATCTAACAATACCGACGAGAACATTAAATAATCACGATATTCCTGAACTTCACAAAACGGAAGATACATGTACCCAATGTCATGCGAAATCTCTAACAAGTGAGCATGCTAGGGATGACAGAACCGATAAGAATAATGAAGCAATGACATGTGAGACCTGCCATAATAGTACTGATCCTGTCGTAACGAAGGCGGTCAGCGATGGAAATACGTCTTGTTCTTCTTGTCACAAGCAACTTCATAATGGTGTACACAGCGATTGTAAAAAATGTCATACAAACAGTTATTAATGATATAAATCTTTTTATGCTGCTCTCCATTTTCACTAAAATGGAGAGCTTTTTCATGTGGATAAGTATTAAATATTCAGAAAACCTATAAAAAACTGTAGATAACTCCTGTGGACTTGTAGATATGTGGATGGAATTTTTAGATTTTTTAAAAAAATCAGTTGATAACTCTACTTATCCACAAAGGTCGTTATAAAAATAAAAAATCAGCCTGTTGATAAGTAGAGTTATACACAGAAGGTAAGACCAATTGTATTCATTTTTGAAATTTCCTCTTCATTCAGGCTATAATGGATAAGGAACAAACGAACGCCCATGACATATGCTAGAAATAGACCGTAATTTTTATAGAGGTGACGAAAATGGAATTAGCAGAAATTCGCAATGAACTTGAAAAATCAGCTAAGAAATTAGTGGACTTTAGGGGGTCTCTTTGACCTTGAAAATAAGGAAGCGCGCATAGCTGAGCTGGATGATCAAATGCTTCATCCTGATTTTTGGAATGACCAGCAGGCGGCTCAATCCGTTATTAGTGAAGCCAATGTATTAAAGGATCAGGTAAATGAGTTTACAAATTTATTTGAAACCTTTGAGAATCTTGAAGTAACCTATGAGCTGGTAAAAGAAGAAAGTGATGCGGAACTCCAAGCAGAGCTTGAGGAAGAGTTAGTCAAGCTAACCTCAAGATTAAATGAATTTGAACTTCAGTTGCTGCTAAGCGAAGAATACGATAAGCATGACGCGATTTTAGAGCTGCACCCAGGTGCTGGCGGAACGGAATCACAGGACTGGGGATCCATGCTGCTCCGTATGTATACACGCTGGGCCGAGAAAAAGGGCTTTAAGGTTGAAACGCTCGATTATCTTCCTGGTGATGAAGCTGGGATTAAAAGTGTTACCTTGGCGATAAGAGGTCATAACGCTTATGGTTATTTGAAAGCGGAAAAAGGTGTGCACCGATTAGTGCGGATTTCACCGTTTGATGCTTCCGGAAGACGTCATACCTCCTTTGTATCCTGCGAGGTTATGCCTGAATTTAATGATGAAATTGAAATTGAAATCCGTACCGAGGATCTAAAAATAGATACGTATCGTGCGAGCGGTGCAGGTGGACAGCATATTAATACCACCGATTCAGCTGTTCGGATTACGCATATGCCAACAGGAGTTGTTGTTACCTGTCAGAATGAGCGGTCACAGATTAAGAACCGTGAGGCTGCTATGAAAATGCTGAAAGCAAAGCTCTATCAACGCGAAATCGAACAGCAGGAAAAAGAGCTTTTGGAAATTCGCGGTGAACAAAAGGAAATTGGCTGGGGAAGTCAAATTCGTTCATACGTGTTCCACCCATACTCCATGGTAAAGGATCACCGGACGGGTGCCGAAAGTGGAAACGTCCAGGGGGTAATGGATGGAGATTTGGATCCATTTATAGATGCTTACCTGCGTTCTAGAATTTCATAATCTATCTAAGAACCCTTTGCATTATGAGTGCAAAGGGTTCCTTTTTGAGGTTCTTTCTTATCAAAGTCACGAGGATTGACGTAATAGACGGATTAATTCCGCTTATTCCTTTTGCTGGTTACTGAAAGGGACATGCCATCTTTAATAGTAAAAAATCCTATTCGAGAATTCCTCATGAAAACTGTATGAATGACAAATACTATAAAAAATTTAACCCTTTAATGCGTTATCTGAATCCCATTTACAGCAAATTATTGCCATGCTATACTCACTTTCGGTTGAGTTTAGAAATTATAGCAAAAAGGTAATATAGAGGGGAATTGTACTATGAATAAAAGAAAAAGTAACCAGGCTGCACCAAAATTCGAAAGTACTTTAGAATACATAAATGTTCTCATTGGATCGGCCATTATCGCATTGGCGTTTAATGTTTTCCTGCTGCCCAATCAAATTGCTTCAGGCGGAGTCAGCGGGATCAGTACGATATTATTAAGCGTAATCGGCTGGGAACCAGCTTATGTACAATGGGCGTTTAATATTCCATTGTTTATCGCTGGAGTGTTACTGCTAGGAAAGCAGTTTGGGGTAAAAACCCTTGTGGGTACCTTATTCTTACCGTTTGTTGTTTTTTTAACAAAAAATATTGAACCATGGACGAATGATGCATTACTTGGTGCTTTGTTTGGCGGGATTGCAGTAGGTCTTGGACTTGGAATTGTTTTTAGAGGAAATGCTTCCACCGGAGGAACGGACTTAGCGGCACAAATTATTACAAAGTATACCGGTTTAACACTTGGAACAAGCGTAGTACTGATTGATGGAATTATCGTCATTTCAGCAGCCCTTGTGTTTGATATTGAACGTGGATTATATGCATTGATAGCTCTATATGTAACAAGTAAAACAATCGATTTAGTACAGGTAGGATTAGGCAGGTCGAAAACGGCCATGATTATTACCAATAAGCAAGAGGAAGTGCGCGAGGGAATACTGAATAAAATTGATCGAGGTGTAACAAAACTATCGGCACATGGCGGTTTTACTGATAATGAGCGCCCTGTTCTAATGTGTGTAGTGGATCAGCGTGAGTTCACAAAATTGAAACAATTGGTTAAAAGCCTTGACCCGACTGCATTTGTCGTCGTTATGGATGCTTCTGAAGTGCTGGGAGAAGGTTTCAAAAGAGCGTAAGACTGCTATACTAATCTCGTATGGTAATTTTTTCATTACGGGGGAGATATTATGAAGAAAAAGCTGCTTAAAATGTTATTGGGAACAGCTCTTGTGATGAGTCTAGCTGCATGTGGCGGAGGAGACGACGAGGGTGGAGACACAGCACAAGCAGGGGATGCTGAAAAAATTTATTCTCAGAAATGTTCAAGCTGCCATGGCGGTGACTTAAAGGGTGGAATGGGTCCTGACCTAACTGCAGTTGGAGCGAGCAAATCAAAAGATGAAATAGCTGCGATTATTAAAGATGGTACAAATGGTGGAATGCCTGGAGGTTTAATTGAAGGCGAAGACCTTGATAAGGTTGCAGATTGGCTTTCCAATAAAAAGTAACAATGGTAACGTTCTGTTATTTTAGACAGAACGTTTTTTATTTTTTTTAACATTTTCGCACTTTGTCGAAAAATATAGGATATATATAACAATTCATGTAGTTTTTGAAAAGAAACTGTAATATTTTTACCGCTTTTATTACTTGCATACAATGTTATAATGAATTTATGCGAAATCCTGCAGTATTTTGTCTAGGATTTTGTTTTTGTGCAAGAAAATAAGAGGTTAATGTCGAATAATATTGTTTCGAAACTAACTTATAAAGGTGATCTAAAATGATAGAAATGCAGGATGTGTTTAAAAAGTACCCAAATGGGGTTACTGCGATAAATGGGATAGACGTACGGATTAACCAAGGAGAGTTTGTCTATGTGGTTGGTCCTAGTGGTGCCGGGAAATCTACCTTCATTAAAATGATGTATCGTGAAGAAGTCCCAACTTCAGGTACGATCACAATGAATGGTGTGAACGTCGCTAAAATAAAAAACAAGAAAGTTCCTATTTTTAGACGGAATCTTGGAGTAGTCTTTCAGGATTTTAAGCTATTGCCAATGAAAACCGTTTATGAGAATGTGGCCTTCGCGCTTGAAGTTATTGAAGCACAGCCAAAGTTTATCAAAAAACGCGTCATGGAAGTCCTTGACCTAGTTAATCTTAAGCATAAAGCACGAATGCTTCCAACTGAGTTATCCGGAGGCGAGCAGCAGCGTGTTTCGATTGCCCGCTCGATTGTTAACTCACCAAAGGTAGTAATTGCGGACGAACCTACTGGTAACCTTGACCCAGAGACATCGTGGGAAATCATGAATATCTTTGAAGAGATTAATAATAGAGGTACTACAATTGTAATGGCGACCCATAATAGGGAAATCGTTAATACCATTAAACACCGGGTAATTGCGATTGAGGGCGGAAAAATTGCACGTGATGAACAAAGAGGTGATTACGGTTATGAAAATTAGAACTCTTGGCCGTCATGCGCGTGAAAGCTTTAAGAGTATTGGACGAAACGGCTGGATGACGTTTGCCTCAGTTAGTGCTGTAACGGTAACGCTCATTTTAGTTGGTGTCTTTTTCGTTATTATGATGAATCTCAATAAAGTGGCACAGACCATTGAAGAGGACGTACAAATTCGCGTTCACATCGATGTAGCGGCAAATGATGAAGATCAGCAAAAGTTAAAAAGTGCGATTGAACAAATTCCAGAAGTAGCGAGTGTGAAATTTTCATCCAAGGAGCAAGAGCTTGAAGACTTAATAAAAAGCATGGGTGAGGATGGACAAGCATTTAAACTTTTCGAACAAGACAATCCACTTAACGATGTATTTATCGTAAAAACGAAAAAGCCACAAGATACTATGAATGCCGCAAAAGAAATTGGCAAGCTCGAGTATGTTACAAAGGCTGTGTACGGCAAGGGAACCGTTGAAAAATTATTTAACTTTATTAAGGCCAGCCGAAATGTAGGAATTGTGCTAATCGCTGGATTATTTTTCACAGCGGTCTTCTTAATCTCTAATACTATTAAAATTACGATCATCGCAAGGCGAAGAGAAATTAAGATTATGAGGCTTGTAGGAGCAACGAATAACTTTATTAGGTGGCCATTCTTCTTAGAAGGATTGTGGCTGGGTGTTCTTGGGGCAATCCTGCCAATTATTCTAATATCGATCGCATACTATAACGCTTATGAATATTTAGCACCAAAATTAATAGGGAACTTCATTCAAATTCTTCCATACAATCCGTTTATGTACCAGGTTTCTGGACTCCTTCTATTAATGGGAGGCTTAATCGGGATTTGGGGAAGTGTGATGTCGGTTAGAAAGTTCTTAAAGGTTTAATCTTGTCAGGAAGGGCAGTGTAAAGATGTCCTTCCTGATTTAAATGGCAGGGAAATTACGACTTACCCTTACATAAATAAAATAAGCGGGGAGGAGAACTGGGACTTGAATAAATCAATTGTAACGATAGCTGTGGCAGGGACATTCATTGTAAGCAGTATTTTTGGTGGAATCGCGGAAGCAGCTTCCATTTCAAGCTTACAAAAACAGCAACAAGAAATTGAAAAGAAAAATTCAGAAGTATCTTCTGATATCAATAATGCAGACCAACAGATTAATAGTTTAAATGCCCAGCAGGCAGATGTTAAAGAAGAAATGACTCGCCTTGACCTTTCAATTGGTGAGACACATAAAAAAATTAGAGAAAAAACCGCAGAACTAGAGGAAACAAAAGCAGAAATTACTAGACTCCAAGAAGAAATTAAGGTGACAAAAGAACGAATTGAAAAGCGAAATGAGCTGTTAAAAGATCGTGCTAGAAATTACCAAGAAACAGGCGGTATGGTTAGTTATCTTGATGTATTAATGGGTTCAAAAAACTTTAGTGATTTTATTGACCGTGCTAGTGCTGTGGCTACCATCTTGCAGGCAGACCAAGATATTCTCGTGCAGCATGAAGCGGATAAAAAGAGTCTTGAGGAAAATCAAGCAAAGCTTGAAGTAGATTTAGCAAGTGTTCAAACGATTCTTGCTGATTTAGAAAAGATGAACCAGCAATTGAATGCGCAGAGGGCTGAAAAGGATAGATTATTAGCAACGCTCGAAGAACAGGAAGATGAAATCCATGCACATAAAATGGAGCTTCAAGAAGAAGCGCAAATCCTAGCGGCGCAATCAGCGGCGATTCAAAAGGCAATTGAGCTTGAACAACAGCGACAGGCAGCTGCGGCTGCCGAAGCAAAAGCAGCTGCTGAAGCTGCAGCAGCTGCAGCAGCTGCAGCAGCGAACAACAATAATTCTGGGTCTACTAGCGGCGGCGGTGGGAATAATACCCCGACACCGACACCGACACAACCATCTCCACCTGTTTCTAGTGGAGCATTCACGATGCCGGCGAATGGAACGTTTACATCAGGGTTTGCACCAAGATGGGGCTCCTTCCATTATGGGGTGGATATAGCTAATGGTGCTGCCAATGTGCCTATTTGGGCAGCGGCTGATGGTGTTGTTATTCGATCCTACTACTCTAGCAGTTATGGGAATGTTGTTTTTATCGCTCATTCTGTAAATGGACAAACGTATACAACGGTTTCTGCTCATATGGAGGCGCGATTAGTCGGCTCCGGAGCCGTTGTGAAAAAGGGCCAGCAAATTGGAATTATGGGTAACACCGGTGATTCAACAGGCAAACATTTACACTTTGAACTTCATAGAGGACAATGGAATGGCAGTAAAAGTAACGCGATCAATCCTGTGGGGATTGTACCGATGCCATAATAATGTAAAGGGAGAAGCCATGCTTCTTCCTTTTCTTTTGGTTAAAAACAAGTCCAATAGCGAGCCTCCATATTTCAGGAATAACTCGTCCATTCCTTACATAATAGTTAATAAACAGGGGGTAGGAGACTCATTTTAATTGATGCTGCACATGAGGAGGAACAGAATGAAACGTAAGTGGATAGCCCTGATGATGGTTGGATCGCTTCTTACGGGAGCGGGGGCCACATATGCGGGAATGAATTGGTACGAACGAACAGAGGGAAATACTGCCCTTGAACAAACATTAATGAAAACAGATACAGCACCAGCAGATCAAAATGATCTGGCGGTGGAGGACCTTGTGAAAGTAAATCAGGCATACGAATTAATTCTGAGCCGCTATGTTGAAAAGGTAGACCATGAGATGCTCGTGGAGGGAGCAATTCAAGGAATGCTCACAGTTCTAGATGATCCTTATTCCGTTTATATGAATAAGGAAACTGCCCAGCAATTCAGTCAAACGTTAGAATCTTCCTTTGAGGGGATCGGTGCAGAAGTGGGGATGGAGGATGGGAAAATTATCATTATTTCTCCATTTAAGAATTCACCAGCGGAAAAAGCCGGAATAAAGCCGAATGATGAAATTTTAAAAGTAGATGGAAAAAGTGTAGAGGGGCTGGATTTGAATAAAGCAACTTTAAAAATACGCGGTAAAAAAGGAACAAAGGTAAAATTAGAAATCGCTCGTAAGGGTTTAAAGGACCCTATTACCATTGATGTGACACGTGATGAAATTCCACTTGAAACGATTCATGCAGAAGTGAAAAAACAAGATGGAAAAAAGATCGGTTACATTGAAATTACTTCGTTTTCTCAGGAAACAGCTGCTGATTTTAAAAAGGAGCTGGGAGAGCTTGAGAAAAAAGATATTGATGGTCTAATCATAGATGTACGTGGAAATCCTGGCGGGCTGCTCGTAAGTGTTGAGGATATTTTAAAAGAATTTGTAACCAAAGATAAACCATTTATTCAAATTGAGAAACGAAATGGAGATAAGGAAAGGCACTTCTCTAATCTTACTGAGAAAAAGGAGTATCCAGTTGCTGTCCTTATTAACAAAGGAAGTGCATCTGCTTCAGAAATTTTAGCAGGAGCGTTAAAAGAAGCTGCAGGTTATCAATTGGTCGGAGAAACAACTTTTGGAAAGGGTACGGTACAGCAGGCAGTCCCTATGGGAGACGGCAGCAATATCAAGTTGACACTCTTCAAATGGCTGACGCCTGATGGAAACTGGATACACAAAAAAGGAGTAAAACCGGATGTTGAAATCAAACAGCCTGCTATCTATAATACACATCCACTTCAAATTGAAGAACCGCTAAAAGAGGATATGAACAATGAACAGGTAAAGAATGCTCAAGAGATATTGTCCAGTTTAGGATTTGCTCCAGGAAGAACAGACGGATATTTTAGTAAAGAAACTACAACAGCTGTTAAAGCCTTCCAGCAAAACAATAACCTGCAGGCAACAGGAAAGATCGATGCAAAAACAGCTGCAAAGTTAGAGGAACAGGTAATAAAGGAAATGAAAAAAGAGAAAAATGATATCCAGCTTCAAACAGCGTTAAGACTACTCGCAAAATAATCCGAAAACAGAGGCACCTGCCTCTGTTTTTTTGTGTGCGACAAAACAAGATACTTATCTTTGCAGCCTGCAAAGATTTCCGTGGAAATATTTGTTGAATACAAATGAAATCACACGAATTAAGCTGAAGTATAAAAAGGAAATTTTAATAAAAAATAAAAATTCGACATTTTTTTGTTTTTTCAAGAATCTAGCAATAGGTTTTATCCTGCCATTTTGGTAAAATAATCTTTAGAGCTAGAATAATAGAATTTAATTTTATAATAAAGGCAGGTGGCAGGAGTTGGTGGAATTATGGCTTTTGGAGCTGTTGAAAGGAACAGGCAGGCTTTTTCTAAATCCGGTATTTTACTATCTTATTTTCCTTTCTGGAATACTAGGAGTATTGAGGGTAAAACGTGAGCGGAAAAATTTTCATAACAGGACATTTGATGCCTATTTTGAACTGCGGCAGTTGTTCCCTATTGGATTACTACTGGGTCTAATACTTACCATTGTCACCCTAATGGCGGGGTTAACACTTCCGTTTGCAGCCATCCTTCTTATTGCTGTCTTTACATTAGTGTGGAGTTTAACTGGTAATATTAGGCTTATGTCGCCGGTATACACGGTAGGTGCCGCTTTTTTTGCCATTAATCTAATAATAGAGTATGAATGGACTCTGCCGTTTTTTAATGATACATTTCAGGCTTTAGATGAAAAGGTATATCCTGGCTTAGTCATACTAATGGCACTTTTACTGATTTCAGAGGGAATACTTATTAGTAAAAATGCAATAAAAGGTACTTCACCGAAGCTGGTAAGAAGCAGGAGGGGACAACTTGTTGGTGCCCATGAGGTAAAGCGGTTTTGGATTGTTCCGATGTTCTTACTGATCCCAGGTGAGGTCTTGACTCTGAACTTTGATTGGTGGCCGGTATTCACCATCGGGGCCGAATCCTACTCGCTAGTTCTAGTACCGTTTGCGATTGGCATTAACCAACAAATCCAAGGTATGCTGCCGAAGGAATCGATTCTCTTGCAGGGGCGTAGAGTTACCACCTTTGGAATCTTGATCATGATCTTGTCAGTTGTCGGGTACTGGTATCCGTTAATTTCTATCGGAACAGCTGCAGTAGCAATAATCGGCCGTGAATTGATTTCCTTAATGCAGCGTTTGAAGGACGATAATTTACCGTTTTACTTTTCGAAGAAAAACAATGGCTTAATGATTATTGGAATTATACCGCAATCTCCTGCTGATAAAATGGGACTTCAAGTCGGTGAATTAATTTCAAAAGTCAATGGAGTTGCCATTAGAAATGAACATATTTTTTATGAAGGGCTGCAAAAAAATCGAGCTCATTGTAAACTCGAAGTTCTCGACATAAATGGCGAAGTCCGTTTCGTTCAGCGTGCACTGTATGAGGGTGACCATTATGAACTCGGAATCCTTTTTGTACAGGAACAGCGGAAATTTGATGAAAGAATTGGATAAAGAATGTGTTTGTTTTATTTCAATCAACTGATTTTTCAAAAATAAATTAATCAAATCCCCATCTATTTGAAATCTGCAAATGAATTATTGTAATGTCCTATTTTAAAAGTTAGATAAGATCCCGCTGCTCATTATTTTGGCAGCGGGATTTCTATGGGAATTTATCGTATATTTGAGAGTGTGAGTGCTAAACCTAAAATGGGAAATTAATTTCAAGAAAGGTGGTTTAGCCATATGATTAGCTTTTTAAACTTTAACACTCCGATTGATATTAGCTTTGAAGGAGTATCTGCTGTTGTTTTTTATTTCACGATTTATTCGTTAATTGGCTGGCTGTTAGAAAATAGCTACAGTTACATGATAAAACGTAAATTTTTTAAGCCGAATTTTTTTCTCGGACCCTTTAAGCCGATGTATGGCTTTGCACCCGTGCTGTTGGTTTATTTAATTGGTCCGGATACAAAATGGGGAATTATCCTTTTGCTATGCTTTTTCATTCCTACCTTTATAGAGTACATAAGCGGTGCACTGCTAAAGAAGTTTTTTCAGCGTCAATGGTGGGACTATTCCGGTATGCCATTGCAAATTAACGGCCATATTTGTCTGCCATTTTCTCTATGCTGGATTCTGTTGTCCTTAGCTTGTATAAATTGGGTTCATCCTATAATTATTGCTGTGTATGGAAAAGTCGAGATGCTATGGTCATGGATTTGGCCGGCAGTGATCTTATATTTCATTGCAGAACTTGCATTGTCCATAAGAAGGCATACCACTCAAGTGTTTGAAGAGGCAAAATCACCTAATCCTGTACAATAAATGCACAAATCCTTCTAGGTAAATAGAAGGGTTTTTTTGTTTTAAAAAAATTTATAAATGATTGACATTCAAATATGGATTTGAATATCATATAATCAAATAAAGATTTGAATGTATGAGGTGATGGAATGAAGGATCGTGATATTTGCGAAGTAACATGTGTAGACAGCCACAAAACCACTAAACTGCAGCCTTTAGTTGATAACAGAAATATTTTTGAGGTTACAAAGCTTTTTAAAGCCCTATCCGATGAGACACGAATGAAAATTGCTTATGCACTTACACTTGAGGAAGAACTTTGTGTTTGTGATGTGGCCAATATTGTCGGTGCAACCACAGCCACAGCTTCCCATCATTTACGCCATTTAAAGAGTCTTGGGCTGGCAAAATACCGAAAAGAAGGAAAGCTAGTCTATTATTCTCTCGATGATGATCATGTGAAACAACTCATTCACATTGCTTTCGAGCATCAAGAAGAGGTAGCACACCGAAAAGAAAGTATGGAAGAGCGTATTGCAAAAAAGAGATAAGAAAAAACTAAGAGCCAACTCTTGTTGGGGGAGGAATAAATATGGGACACCATCATCACCATGGCCACTCACATGGACATGGACATGGACACGGACACAGTCATTCACATACAAGTAATAAAAAGGCACTGCTAAGTTCATTTATTTTGATTGCCGCTTTTATGGTGGTCGAGGTTATCGGCGGAATCTTAACAAACAGTTTAGCGTTATTGTCTGACGCTGGGCATATGCTTAGCGACGCAGCAGCACTTGGGTTAAGTTTTTTTGCCATTAAGCTAGGGGAAAAACATGTATCGCAGGGAAAAACCTTTGGTTACAAACGCTTTGAAATTATTGCAGCTGCTTTAAATGGGATTACCCTGATCATCATCTCTTTATATATCTTTTATGAAGCATTTCAACGTTTCTTCGCTCCGCCTGAGGTTCAAAGTACAGGAATGCTGATGATTTCAATAACCGGTTTAGTCATAAACATTATTGCAGCATGGATTTTAATGAGCGGTGACAAAGATGATAACCTCAATGTCCGGAGTGCTTTTCTACATGTATTAGGTGATATGCTTGGTTCAGTCGGAGCCATTGTGGCAGCCTTGTTAATTATGTTCTTCGGCTGGACCCTGGCAGATCCTATTGCGAGTGTGATTGTAGCGATATTAATTATTATTAGTGGTATCCGAGTTACAAAAGATTCCTTCCATATTCTGATGGAGGGGGCACCAACGCAAATTGATATTCATCAGGTCAAAGAGGCACTTAGTAAAATTCCTCTTGTGAAGGAAGTCCATGATTTACACATTTGGACCATTACCTCTGGTTATCCAGTGTTGAGTTGTCATATTACCATATTAGATGAAGGAATCCATGATGAGGTTTTGGCACGTTCTCAAAAAATACTACATGATGAATTTCATATTGAACATAGTACGATTCAAGTTGAAAAGGCTGAAATGGGCTGTCCCAGCCCGCATGGGACGTGTAACTAATTGAGGGTGTCCCGTACTTTTGGGACACCCTATTTGATCTGAAAATTATTCTCTCAGAAAAAGAAGATGTTCTGACAACAAAAATTCAAGTGTTAATTCCTGAAGAAGTTAGCTAATTGCATCTTAAGACAAGAGTGTAAATCTCTTGTCTTTTTTCTTGCAATTTTGTGAATAAATTTCTAAAATTAATAAACAGAAATGAATAAATGAGGTGGAACCATTTTGGAGATGGTTATTAGATATTTGTCTGCACTTATTTTGCCAGGTTTACTCGTGTTGCTATTTACCCGAGTCACATATAATCGGCTAATCGGTCTTGCCCTGACTGTCGGGCTCATCGCTGCCTCTGCTTTTAAAGGATATACCAACACTTTACCGCTTATCGTTGTAGATGCCTTTTCACTTACAGCTGGTTTCTGGCTTGCAGCAAAAATGAAGCCGAGAGTGGTCAAAAAAACACCATGAACTACTACCATGTTAAGTCTGTCATCTATTGGCAGGCTTTTTTTGCTTAATTAAATAAAAAAACGAATATTCGTTCGTATATTGTTGGTTTGTTTTCTGTCAATTGTGTTAAAATGTTAATATGTGATTTTTAAAGGATACATTTTCTAACATCATCTCGTTAAATGGAAATTTTTTCATATACATAGACAGGGAGGGAAGATTTTTGTGAAGGACCAATTTGAGATAGTTTCGAAATATTCACCACAGGGTGATCAGCCTGAAGCGATACGACAGTTAGTTCAGGGCATAAAAGAAAACAAGCGCTATCAGACTTTGCTTGGGGCCACTGGAACAGGTAAGACGTTTACGGTATCGAATGTAATAAAAGAAGTGAACAAGCCGACACTTGTCATCGCTCACAACAAAACCTTAGCTGGTCAGCTTTACAGCGAGTTTAAAGAGTTCTTTCCAAACAATGCTGTAGAGTATTTTGTAAGTTACTACGATTATTTTCAGCCTGAAGCCTATGTTCCTTCGACAGATACATTTATTGAAAAAGATGCCAGTATAAATGATGAAATAGATAAACTTCGACACTCTGCCACTTCTGCCCTTTTTGAGCGGAAAGATGTTATTATCATTGCGAGTGTTTCCTGTATATATGGTCTCGGTTCTCCAGAAGAGTACCGGGAAATGGTGCTGTCTCTAAGGACAGGTATGGAAATTGAACGAAACCACCTGCTGCATCGTTTGGTTGATATTCAATATGATAGAAATGATATTGATTTCAAACGCGGTACGTTCCGAGTCCGCGGCGATGTGGTGGAAATATTCCCCGTGTCACGTGATGAGCACTGTGTTCGTATAGAATTCTTTGGAGATGAAGTAGATCGGATTCGTGAAGTTGACGCATTAACGGGAGAGATTATCGGCGAGCGTGAACATATCGCTATTTTCCCGGCCTCCCACTTCGTAACCAGAGAAGAAAAAATGAGACTTGCCATTGAGAATATAGAAAAAGAACTTGAAGAACGCCTAGAAGAGCTCCGTGAGGAAAATAAATTGCTTGAAGCACAGCGGATCGAACAACGTACTCGTTATGATCTTGAAATGATGCGGGAAATGGGCTTTTGTTCAGGAATTGAAAACTACTCACGTCATCTGACGCTGAGACCTGCTGGTTCAACGCCTTATACGCTGCTAGATTATTTTCCAGAGGATTTTCTCTTAATTGTGGATGAGTCCCATGTGACCCTTCCACAAGTTAGAGGGATGTTTAATGGTGATCGAGCCCGGAAACAGGTGCTTGTGGACCACGGTTTCCGTCTGCCATCAGCGCTTGATAACCGGCCGTTAACCTTTGATGAATTTGAAAAGCATATTCATAATGCAATCTTTGTATCAGCAACTCCGGGTCCTTTTGAGCTGGAGCATACTCCAGAAATGATTCAGCAAATCATTCGGCCGACAGGATTGTTGGACCCAACAATTGAGGTCCGGCCAATTGAGGGTCAAATTGATGATATCATTGGTGAAATACAGGAGCGAATTAAGAAAAATGAACGGGTGCTTATTACGACTCTGACAAAGAAAATGTCAGAGGATTTAACAGACTATTTAAAGGAAATTGGAATCAAGGTTCAATATTTGCATTCCGAAGTGAAAACACTCGAACGAATTGAAATTATCCGCGAGCTTCGTCTAGGCAAGTTCGATGTCCTCGTTGGGATTAACCTTCTAAGAGAAGGACTGGATATTCCAGAGGTTTCGCTGATAACGATACTTGATGCCGATAAAGAAGGTTTCCTCCGTTCCGAACGATCATTAATTCAAACCATCGGCCGTGCTGCCCGTAATGCCAATGGTCATGTTATCTTGTATGCAGACAAAATAACAAACTCGATGGAAATCGCGATTAATGTAACTAGAGAGCGCCGTAAAATTCAAGAGGAATATAATAAAAAGCACGGTATTACGCCAATGACGATTCAAAAGGGAATACGTGAGGCCATCCGTGCGACACATGCTGCTGAGGAAGAGGAAAATGACAAACCAGCAGCATCCTTCGGTAAGATGTCGAAGAAGGAAAGAGAAAAGTTAATTGCTGTGATGGAAAAAGAAATGAAAGCAGAGGCAAAAGCGCTTAACTTTGAACGTGCTGCTGAGCTTCGTGATTTATTATTAGAGTTAAAAGCGGAAGGATGACGTTAACATGGCGATGGAAAAATTAGTTGTAAAAGGCGCCAGAGCCCATAATTTAAAAAATATCGATGTCACCATTCCGAGAGATAAGCTTGTTGTGATAACAGGACTTTCTGGTTCAGGGAAGTCCTCCCTTGCTTTTGATACGATTTACGCAGAAGGGCAGCGCCGTTATGTAGAATCACTTTCAGCCTATGCACGGCAATTCTTAGGGCAGATGGATAAGCCTGATGTAGATTCTATTGAAGGATTATCTCCAGCGATTTCAATCGATCAGAAAACAACAAGTCGGAACCCGCGTTCAACAGTGGGAACGGTGACAGAAATCTATGATTATTTGCGATTACTCTTTGCCCGTGTCGGAAGACCAACTTGTCCAATCCACAATATTGAGATTTCCTCACAAACAATTGAACAAATGGTCGACCGTATAATGGAGTACCCAGAGCGGACAAAAATGCAAATTCTAGCTCCAGTCATTTCTGGACGAAAAGGAATGCATGTTAAGGTTTTAGAGGATATAAAGAAGCAAGGATTTGTTCGTGTCCGTGTCAATGGTGAGATGCTTGACCTTGGAGAAGAGATTGTTTTAGATAAAAACAAAAAACACTCCATTGAGGTTGTAATTGACCGAATTGTTATAAAGGAAGGGATTACGGCAAGGATTGCTGATTCACTCGAAACGGCTTTAAGGCTTGGCGAAGGGAAAGTAATCGTCGATGTCATTGGAGTAGAAGAGCTTTTGTTCAGTGAAAACCATGCCTGTCCACATTGCGGGTTTTCCATCGGTGAATTGGAACCGCGGATGTTTTCGTTCAATAGCCCTTTTGGTGCCTGTACAGAGTGTGATGGGCTAGGGTCTAAGCTTGAGGTAGATGTGGACCTTGTCATTCCAAATAAGGAATTGTCATTAAAGCAGCATGCAATTGCGCCATGGGAACCATCAAGCTCGCAATATTATCCACAGCTTCTTGAAGCAGTTTGCAATCATTATGGGATCGATATGGACATGCCTTATAAGGATATCCCACAGCACCTAATTGAAAAAGTTCTTTACGGTTCAAAAGGAGATAAAATTTATTTTCGCTATGAGAATGATTTTGGACAAATACGAGAGGGCCATATTGAGTTTGAAGGCGTCATTCGTAATGTTGAACGCCGTTATAAGGAAACCAGCTCTGATTGGATTCGAGAGCAGATGGAGAAGTACATGGGTGAGCAGCCATGTCAGGTCTGTAAGGGTCATCGTTTAAAGAAGGAAACCTTGGCCGTACTCATTTCTGGACGTCATATCTCCCAACTCACAGAGTTATCAATTGAAGAATCTTATCAATTTTTTAATGAATTAACACTAACAGACAAAGAAATGCAAATCGCCAAATTAATCTTTCAAGAAATTCGTGAGCGGCTTGGATTCCTTATGAATGTTGGACTTGATTACTTAAGCTTAGGAAGAGCAGCAGGTACTCTTTCAGGAGGAGAAGCACAGAGGATCCGATTAGCTACCCAGATTGGTTCTAAGTTAACAGGTGTTCTCTATATTTTAGACGAACCATCAATTGGTCTTCATCAACGAGATAACGACCGTTTAATCGGAACACTGCAAAATATGCGTGATATCGGAAACACCCTAATTGTGGTGGAACATGATGAAGATACAATGATCGCAGCAGACTATCTAATCGATATTGGTCCTGGTGCAGGGATTCACGGCGGGCAAGTCATTGCAGCAGGCACACCTGCTGAAGTAATGGCGCATCCTGATTCTTTAACAGGGCAGTATCTGTCTGGGAAAAAGTTCATTCCGCTTCCGATTGAACGTCGTAAGCCCGATGGAAGATTTATAGAAATAAAAGGCGCTGCTGAGAATAACTTGCGTAACGTAAATGTGAAAATTCCACTAGGCATGTTTGTTGCTGTAACGGGTGTCTCTGGATCAGGGAAAAGTACATTAATCAATGAAATTCTTCTCAAGACGTTATCCCAGAAGCTTAACCGAGCGAAAACAAAGCCTGGTGAACATAAGAATATCTTGGGGATTGAGAATTTAGATAAGGTTATCGACATCGATCAATCTCCAATTGGCAGAACACCTCGTTCAAATCCGGCAACATACACAGGGGTTTTCGATGATATCCGTGATTTGTTTGCGACAACGAATGAAGCAAAGGTCCGCGGCTATAAAAAAGGACGTTTTAGCTTTAATGTTAAGGGTGGACGCTGTGAAGCCTGCCGCGGTGATGGAATTATCAAAATAGAAATGCATTTCCTTCCTGATGTCTATGTTCCTTGTGAGGTTTGTCATGGAAAGCGCTATAACCGTGAAACACTTGAAGTGAAATACAAAGGAAAGAGCATTTCAGAAATTCTTGAAATGACTGTCGAAACAGCCGTAGAATTTTTTGAGAATGTTCCTAAAATCAGTCGAAAGCTGCAAACCATCAAGGATGTTGGGTTAGGGTATATTACACTAGGCCAGCCGGCGACAACTCTTTCTGGCGGGGAAGCACAGCGTGTGAAGCTTGCATCGGAACTTCATAAACGCTCAAACGGGAAATCTTTTTACATTTTAGACGAACCGACAACAGGACTTCATGTTGACGATATTTCAAGATTATTAGTCGTCTTGCAGAGGCTCGTTGACAATGGTGATACAGTACTAGTTATTGAGCATAACCTAGATGTGATTAAAGCAACAGATTATATCATTGACCTTGGTCCAGAAGGTGGAGACAAGGGTGGTACAATAGTGGCAACTGGAACACCGGAAAAGGTGGCGGAAGTACCGGAATCCTATACGGGAAGATACTTAAAACCAATCCTAGATCGTGACCGGCTGCGGATGAAAGAACAAATACAAGAAAAAGAAACAATCGGAAAAAGCTAAAACTTGCGTTTTAGCTTTTTTTATAGATATATTGAAACTTTCATATTCTCCATACGTAAATATTCTGTGAGGGGGAGTGATGATGAATGGAAACTCGGAAGGTTCTTTCAGGTTTATGTTACTTTAGTATTTTCTTTGCTGGAATTCTGTTTCCGCTTGTTGTTATGCTTGCATCTGGAGACGAAATGACCAAAAGCCATGCAAAAAAAGCATTCTTATCCCATTTAATCCCGCTGATACCTGTACCGCTCTTAATATTTGCAATTTTTAGTGATATTAATGCTATAAACAATGACGCTATTCCTGTTTTTACACTAATTTCGGCCGGTATAATCGTCTTAGTTAGTCTAATTGTCACGATCTGGAATGTGATAAAAGGCGTAAAAGCCTTAACAATGGAATAGGATTAAATGAACGGCTGTGTTAGAGCGAAAATCAACAGACTAATTGAACACAGCCAATGAAATATATTTATTGGAGTGGATATGAGATGAAGGAAGAACGTAAAAGAATATTAAAAATGGTTGAAGATGGAAAGCTTAACGTTGATGAAGCCTTAACCTTACTAGAAGAACTTGAAAAAGCAGGACAGAATATGGAACAAAAGCAGGAACAAATTGCACAAGAAATATCAACTGCCTTTAAGTTTGAGGAAGCAAAGAAAGAGGGGACTGCACAAAGCAAAGTTCATTCCACGAAAGATAAAATTTTTGATTTTGTCGATAGTGCTTTGAAGAAAATTAAGGACCTTGACTTTGATTTGAACTTTGGTCAATCGGTTGAAATCTCACATATATTTCATCAAGGCGATGTCTACTTACGTGATATGGATATTGATCTTGCGAATGGCTCTCTTAAACTGGTACCTTGGGATCAAAACGATGTTCGGATCGAATGCCAGGCAAAGGTATATCGTGTAGAGAATGCCGAACAAGCCAGGGAAAACTTTCTAAAGGATGTCCATTTTGCGATTGATGGGCAAAAATTGCGATTTTTGACTCAGCAAAAATGGATGAAGGTCGACGCAGTAGTTTATGTTCCGCAAGCTGAATATGAACGTGTTCGTGTAAGAATGTTTAATGGTCCAATTTCAGGTGAAGAATTAACGATTAGTGATTTGCGTATGAAAACAGCCAATGGGAAAATTGAACTTGCCCGCCTAAATGGGAAAAGGGCAGAAGTTGAAACGGCAAATGGTCATATTACCCTTCAAACGAGTACAATTGATGCACTTGAGGTAGAAACCATTAATGGTGCTATTAAGCTTGATGGTGACTTTAGAAAAGTCGAAACGCAAACGTTAAATGGAAATACAACCTATAACTTAACTGGTAATCGCTGTGAATTAATTGCTGCTAAAGCAACTACAGGCGGAATCGATTTGTACATTCCCGATGGAGTAGCTGCGAGCGGGGAGTTAAAGACGAATCTTGGCGGTTTTAATATTAAACTCGATGGAATCCAGGTACTTGAAGAAAAAAGTGAAATGATCCAAAAAATGCTTCGCTTTCAGTCCATTAATCACCCTGACCGCATGTTAAAGATATTTGTTGATACTAAAACAGGATCGATTACGCTGCACAAATCGGATGAGGTTAACAAATAATAGGAGATTGAAAAATGAAATGGTTGATTGGGATTTTAATAAATGCAGTATTGTTCATGGCGATAGCGGGATATTTTTCTGAAAGTTTTGTGTTAGAAGGCTTTGGCGCTGCACTAGCTGCAAGTTTCTTACTCTCAATCATTAATGTTATAGTACGCCCGATTCTAGTCATTTTAACCTTACCTGCGACAATCTTAACATTAGGTTTTTTCCTGTTTGTTATTAATGCGATGACTCTTGAGATTACGGATTATTTGATGGGGGATGCGTTTGAAATTGCAGGATTTGGAATGGCGTTATTAGCTGCAGTCATTATGTCGATTGTCACGCTGATTCTGGATAAGACGATCCTTAATTCCTCTAAAGAAAAATAAAAGAAGCAATTGGCTTTAGCCAATTGCTTCTTTACCGTTTCATCGTATGAATAAATCGATATCGATCTGCACGGAAGGTAGACTTGACCAATTCAAAGGGGATACCGTCTTGTAAATAAGAAATCCGCTCGATCAAGAGAATAGGATCTCCGAGTTTTATTTCTAACGCTTGTGCATCAACATGGTCCGCAATAGACGCTTCAATTTCTTGTGTCGCTTCACTAATCGTAAGAGCAAGGTTTTCCTCGATGTATTGATAAAGAGAAAGATTGCTGTTTTCCTCTGTCAGACCTGGGACAATCTCAACGGGGATAAAGGCAGTTTCAAGTGCCATCGGGGCACCATCTGCTAAACGTATCCGCGTAATTTTGTATACAGAGTCATTTTCTCCAATATTAAGGGAAGAAGCGGTTTTTTTGTCAGCAGGGATAATTTGAAAGGATAACAAACTGCTGCTTGGATTCATTCCCCTTGAGAGCATGTCCTCTGTGAAACTTGTCATTCCCTGTAATTCCTGTTCGACCTTTTTCATATTAACAAAGGTGCCTCTGCCTTTTTGTCTTTTTAAATAGCCTTCAGAAACCAAATTATTAATGGCCTGTCTTACAGTCATTCGGCTAATTTGGAATCGCTCTGCATATTCCCGTTCTGAAGGGATGACACTTTCTTCTGCTAAAACACCATTCTCTATTTGTTGTTTAATGTACTCTTCTAGTTGATGATAAATGGGAACTGGTGAATTTTTGTTTATCATTCAATCACCTCCTCCTTAGAAAAGTACTAGATATATTTTAATGCATCTCTATCTGCAATGACAGTTACATTTTCATGGTTCTTTAGCGCAGAGGCAGGGAAATCCTCACTTATTTCTCCGTTTACAAACCTTTTTAATGCTTCAGCTTTTCTCTCACCCGAAACCAGCAGGAGAATCTCCTTGCTATCTAGGATGGAGGCAATACCCATGGTGATTGCGTGAGTAGGCACTTCCTCCAGTGAGTTAAAAAATCTTGAATTCGCTTCCCTTGTACTTTGGGCTAAAGTTACAATATGAGTTCTGCTGGAAAAAGCAGTACCTGGTTCATTAAAGCCGATATGACCATTTTGTCCAATGCCAAGAAGCTGCAGGTCAACTCCACCAAGTTCTTTGATGAGCTGCTCATAACGAAGGCATTCTTGTTCTAAGTCGCTCGCTGCACCATTTGGAATATGAGTATGATTTTCTTTGATATCTAAATGTTTAAATAAATTTTGGTTCATGAAATAGTGGTAGCTATTCTCATCTTTAATTGGAAGTCCGATATATTCATCTAAATTGACGGATCTGACATTTTTATAGCTGGTTTTATTCTCTACATGATCCTGTATTAAAAAATCATAAATACCCTGTGGTGTGCTACCTGTTGCTAGTCCCAGTGTTAGACTTGGGTTAGAGCGTATTTTGTCAACGATAATTTTTCCAGCTGTTAGGCTCATTTCTGTATAATTTTCTGTGCGAATTAGTTTCATGCTGTTATTCCCCCTTTTTGTATGCAATTTCCCCGCGGCAGATGGTCATTTCAACTTGATAGTCCTTCGATAAGATGGTTATATCTGCATCTTTTCCTTCGGAAATGCTCCCTTTACGGTCATAGACTTTCAATTGTTTAGCAGGATTTACACTTGCCATCTGAACAGCTTCCCGCAGAGAAATTTCTGCTGCTTCTAGAATGTTTTTTATAGAGTCGTTCATTTTTAAAATACTGCCAGCCAGTGTTCCGTCGGCTAGAAGAGCCTTCCCATCACTAACGGATACATCCTGCCCGCCAAGGTCATAAATTCCATTTTTGAGACATTTTGCTCTCATCGAATCTGTTATTAAAATCATGCCTTCTGAACCTTTGGCATTCATGACAAGCTTCATTACTTCAGGGCGGACGTGAATTCCATCCGCAATTAATTCCACCATTAACTCTTTAAAAACAAGCGCAGAACCAGCAACGCCGGGTTCTCGATGATGGATTCCTCTCATGCCATTAAATAAGTGTGTCACTTGTTTTGCTCCAGCACGAACGGCCTTTTCTATTTCTTCGTAAATGGCATCAGAGTGTCCAATAGAAGCGATCACATCATTTTCGTGTAAATAAGAAACAAAGTTTGTCCCGTTTTCAAGTTCAGGGGCAACGGTTACTAGTTTAATGCCTCCTTCAGCAAGCTCTTGCCAATGCTTAAATAATTCAATATCAGGATCTATTATGAATTCCTTCGGCTGTGCACCAGCCCGTTTTTTATTAATAAAGGGCCCTTCTAGGTGAACGCCGAGAATATCTGACTTTCCAGCGTTATTGTGTCCCTTAACGTAAACTGCTGCGTTTTTCAGAGCCTTTTCGATATTTTCATGTTTTTGGGTAATCGTAGTAGCCAAGAAGCTTGTGGTTCCTTCAGCTGGGAGTGCTTTTGCCATCGTTTCTAACGCTTCAATACTTGCATCCATGGTATCTGCTCCCGCAGCTCCGTGAATGTGAACATCTATAAAACCAGGAACAACATATTGTTCCCTAGGGATTTCTATTGTTTCTATTGCAGATAAATGTGCAGGAAGCGTATCAATTGGACCAATTTCTTGGATTTTTCCATTTTCAATATAAATATAGATAGATTCTGCCACTTCATTTTCTAAAATGGTGCTGCCGTGTACCAGTAAAAGTTGGCTCAAAATCTTCATCTCCATTTCAATAATAGTACCTTTATGAGGTTATTATATCCTCAAGTGGAATAGTTGTCTATACCAGTTGGCTATTTCATTCTTATTTATTTTTTCCATTAAATTAAGATTGTATTAATCACACAATAACTTCCATTGTGTTATGAAAATTAATTAAATAGTGCTAAAATAAGAAGAAATTAATTTAGTTCAATAATGATTTTTGTCTAGCTGCAGCGCCTAGGGGCTCGGGCATAAGCCAATCCGACATGAAGGTTAAAGAGCAACCTTCATGCCGGCTCGTCTTATGCCGGCCGCCCCTGGACAGGCGCTTCCGCTTTTCTATTAAGGAGGAAAACTTTTGCCAAAGGTACGTACGAAGGATATTTATGAAAGATTTCATTTGGAACTAGTCAGCGGTGAAGAAGGAATTAATCGCCCAATTACTACTAGTGATATATCGAGACCGGGAATTGAGCTCGCTGGATACTTCGAATATTACCCAGCAGAAAGAATTCAGCTATTAGGAAAAACGGAGCTTTCCTTCTATGAGGGATTACCCAAAAATGAACGTATTTCAAGAATGGAGCGATTGTGCACAGATATCACTCCTGCCATCATTCTTACAAGGGGATTAGAAATTCCTGAAGAGTTGATTGAAGCTTCCGAGCGTGAATCCGTTCCTGTATTGCGTTCAAATATGAAAACAACACGGTTTTCAAGCCGATTAACTAACTTTTTAGAGAGTAAGCTTGCACCAACTACTGCTGTACATGGGGTGTTAGTCGACATCTATGGGATAGGAGTACTGATCACAGGAAAAAGCGGTGTAGGTAAGAGTGAAACCGCATTAGAACTGGTAAAACGCGGACATAGACTTGTTGCGGATGACTGTGTAGAGATCAGGCAGGAAGATCAAGATACACTTGTTGGAACCTCTCCCGATTTAATTGAGCATTTATTAGAAATTCGCGGATTGGGCATTATCAATGTCATGACTCTTTTTGGAGCAGGTGCCGTTCGAAGCAATAAGCGAATTACCTTGGTTATTAATTTGGAAATCTGGGATGCTCAGAAGCAATATGACAGGCTTGGGTTAGATGATGAAAAGATGAAAATCATTGATACGGAGATTACAAAAATCACTGTCCCAGTCCGACCTGGACGAAACCTGGCTGTTATTATTGAAGTAGCTGCAATGAACTATCGTCTAAAAAGAATGGGCGTCAATGCTGCACAGCAATTTACAGAACGCCTATCAGATGTAATTGAGGATGGAGAACACGAGGAATAATTAAATAAAGGAGAAATGGTATGAATTCAACTATACAGCCGCTTGACCCGATTGCATTTTCATTAGGACCAATTTCAGTTCATTGGTATGGTCTTATCATCGGTTCAGGTTTAGCATTGGCGCTTTATCTCGCCATTAAAGAAGGCGATAAGAGGGGACTTCCAAAGGATACCTTCGCTGATTTAATGCTTTGGGCAATCCCCATTGCAATCCTTTCAGCACGCTTGTATTACGTTATTTTTGAATGGGGCTATTATTCAGAGCATCCAGGTCAAATCATTCAGATTTGGAATGGAGGCATTGCCATCCATGGAGCACTAATCGGGTCCGTTGTAACAACCTATGTTTTCGCAAAAAAACGCGGGATATCTTTTTGGAAAATTGCCGATATTGCTGCACCAAGCATTATTTTAGGTCAAGCCATCGGACGCTGGGGGAATTTTATGAATCAGGAAGCCCATGGAGGGGAAGTCACTAGAACCTTCCTCGAAAACCTCCAGCTTCCTGAGTTTATCATTAATCAAATGTATATTAATGGTGCTTATTATCATCCGACCTTCCTTTATGAGTCTATTTGGAATATCCTCGGTTTTGCTCTATTAATCATGCTTAGAACTGTGAACCTTCGCCGAGGGGAACTATTTCTATCCTATGTTATTTGGTACTCAGTCGGCCGTTTCTTCATTGAAGGCTTAAGAACAGATAGTTTAATGATGGGCGGCTTAAGAATGGCACAATTCATCTCAATCGCATTAATAGTTGGTGCTGTAATCATTCTGGTTTACCGCCGGAAGAAAAATCTAGCGAAAGACAGATATTTAGATAAAAACAATCAAGCCTTAACGCACTAAAGAAGGAGACATCGGAGAAATGATTAACTCAATTAAAAAAGGTATTCAGGTAGGGTTAAAAACAACATGGACCTTGGGGAAAATTATTTTTCCAGTAACCCTTATTGTGGCTTTGCTGCAGTATACTCCTGTTTTACCGTGGATCATTGAGGCGATTACACCATTGATGAAATTGCTGGGCTTATCAGGCGATGCGGCAATTCCACTTGTTATAGGGAACTTTCTCAATCTCTATGCGGCAATCGGGGCGATTTTAACCTTAGATCTTACGGTAAAAGAAGTATTTATCTTAGCTGTTATGCTCTCATTTTCTCATAACTTAATTGTTGAGTCAGGCGTTGCCATGAAAGTTGGAGTAAAGCTTTGGCTTGTGCTTGTTACAAGGCTGGGGCTTGCATTTCTGTCAGCCATCGTGATCAATTTAGTTTGGCAGGGAGGCAGCGAGACTGCCCAATATGGAATGATTCAAGCACAAAGTGATGAACAGGTGTCAGGATTGGGGTCCATATTACTGGCAGCGGTTGAAAAGGCGGGTCTGGGAATTCTTCAGTTGGCCTTGATTGTAATTCCGCTGATGATTGTGATTCAAATTTTAAAAGATTTGCAATGGCTTAAAAAGTTTTCACAGGGGATGTCTCCGATTACTAGGAGCCTAGGAATGAACGAAAACACCTCTACAACAATGGCAGCGGGTTTGTTATTTGGACTTGCGTATGGTGCAGGGGTTGTTATCCAGGCTGTGGAGGAAGATGGAGTCAGTAAGAAGGATCTGACACTCGCCTTTATTTTTCTAATGGCCTGCCATGCAGTAGTGGAGGATACGCTTATCTTTATACCGCTTGGAATTCCAGTCTGGCCGCTCTTTTTAATTCGGATTGGTGTAGCGATTGCACTGACATTGATTGTCGGTTTGATTTGGAAAAAGTCAGGCATCTTGACTAGAAAGGAAGCAAAAACCAACTTATGAAAAATAAAATAGATACGATTCTATTCGATTTAGATGGAACGTTAATTGATACCAATGAATTAATTATTTCAACTTATCTGCACACACTTGAAAAATACTATCCAGGCAAATATGCCCGGGAAGATGTCTTGCCGTTTCTTGGTCCGACCCTACATGAAGTTTTTGGTTCAATGGATCCCGAGCGAGTGGAGGAAATGATAGTCGAATATCGAACTTACAATATCGCTAATCACGATGCTCTTGTAAAAGAATTTGCCGGTGTGATGGAAACTATTGAGATCTTGAAGAAAAAGGGATATAAGCTGGCAATTGTTACGACGAAACGTGAAGATGTTGCTTTTAAGGGACTTCGCTTGATGAAATTGGATGCCTTCTTTGACGTCATGATTGCGTACGATCATGTAAAAAAAGTAAAACCTGACCCTGAACCGATCTTTTTAGCGCTTGAAAAGTTAAGTGCGAAGCCAGAGGAAGCCTTAATGGTAGGCGACAATTTTCACGATGTATTGGCGGGGAAAAATGCAGGTACATTGACTGCAGGAGTTGCTTGGTCTATTAAGGGCAGAGAGTATCTAGCAAAATATGAACCGGATTACATGTTAGAGAACATGAAAGATTTATTAAGTATTCTCGGAGAGGAATAAGATGAGAAATACAACCCGCTACCGTGTTGAAGGAGCAAACTCCCTTTGGCATGTATACAAAACGGTTCCCTTTTGGAAGGTTGTAAAAAACTTTATTGTGATTCAGCTAGCACGGTACACACCTTTTCTTGGTATGAAGAATTGGCTTTATCGAACATTTTTAGGACTGAAGGTTGGGGAAGAGACTTCCTTCGCTTTAATGGTGATGCTTGACGTGATGTTTCCTGAGAAAATCAGTGTGGGTCGTAATACAGTAATTGGCTACAATACCACTATTCTTGCCCATGAATATTTGATAAAAGAATATCGGCTGGGACCTGTTAATATTGGCAGTGAGGTGATGATTGGGGCTAATTCAACCATTCTCCCTGGGGTAACGATTGGTGACGGTGCCATCGTTTCCGCTGGAACACTCGTTCATAAAGATGTCCCTGCTGGTGCATTCGTCGGCGGCAATCCCATGCGAATCATCTATTCAAAAGAAGAGATGGATAAACGCTGGGCCGATGATGAAATTTATGGGAAGAAATAAAAGAAGCCGGGTTTTAGAACCTGGTTTTTTTATTACATATTAAGGGTTAGTGCGGGATTTTAGTTTTCAGTTGACGAAAATGAATCAAAAAGGTAAACTTTAATTCATTAGTATATTAGCGAACTAAAGGATTCTGAAAATAAAGGATGATTTGGATGAGCCGTTTATTTATGTTTGAAAAGCCTTTAGGCATGAGAGATACGCTTCCGGAACTATATGAAAAGAAACAACATGTCCGTTCATTGATGGAAGAGGCCATTAAGCAGTGGGGATATCAATTTATAGAAACACCTACATTAGAATACTATGAAACCGTTGGAACAGCCTCGGCCATACTTGACCCAGAGCTGTTCAAATTACTTGATAAAGATGGGCACACCCTCGTGCTCAGACCGGATATGACGGCGCCGATTGCCAGAGTAGCGGCTTCCCGCCTGTTAGAAAATGATCTCCCGTTAAGGCTTGCGTATGCGGGTAAGGTCTACCGCGCACAGCAGCGGGAAGGAGGCAGACCTGCTGAGTTTGAACAAATTGGTGTGGAATTCATAAATGATGACACCGTTTCTAGTGACGGCGAGGCAATTGCACTATTGGTTTCTTCTCTTAAAAAAGCGGGGCTGAGTCAATTTCAAGTTTCTGTCGGACATATTGGTTTTGCCCAGGAATTATTTATGCAAATCTTAGGAACAAATGGACGCGCGACCGCATTAAGACGGTTTTTATATGAAAAGAATTTTGTCGGATACCGTGAGCAGGTAAACTCTTATTCTCTATCTTCCATTGATAAACAAAGGCTGCTACAGCTTCTCGAATTAAGGGGAGGCGCTGAGGTAATCGGTCAAGCACTCGACATCATTGAAGACGGCTATGGAAAAGAATCTCTTTTACAGTTGAAGGAATTATGGGAGGTCATTACAGACTACGGTTTGAAGGACTATGTGAAATTTGATTTTACCATTGTCAGTCATATGAGTTATTATTCAGGGATTTTATTTGAAGCCTATGCCGGAAATGTCGGCTTCCCGATTGGAAATGGCGGCCGTTATGGCTTGATTGAGAAATTTGGGAAAAATGCGAGTGCCACAGGTTTTGCTGTAAGACTCGATAAACTTTTAGAAGCAATGGGACCACAAGAGGTTACAAATACGATGGAATGTATATTCTTCAGCCGGGAAAGGCGCAAGGAAGCTTTTCAATTAGCTGAAACTATGAAAGCTGCTGGAAAGAAAATCGTCCTGCAGGACATTAATGGTGTAAAGAATCTTGATGCATTTACAAAGAACTTTGCCAATACCACCTATTTAATTGGGGGGGCTTCATGATGAATGCGAAATTAACGATTGCGATGCCAAAAGGAAGAATCTTTGAAGAAGCTTTGGATTTACTCCGGAAAGCTGGATACAACCTGCCCCCTGAATTCGATGATTCTAGGAAACTTATTATCGATGTAGAAGCAGAAGACATGCGTTTTATTCTCGCAAAACCAATGGATGTAGCTACATATGTGGAACATGGGGTGGCTGATGTCGGGATCGCAGGTAAGGATGTTTTACTTGAAGAAGAACGGGATGTATACGAACTGCTTGATTTAAGAATCAGCGCCTGTTATTTAGCGGTGGCCGGTCTGCCAGGGACAGCCATGAACGATGTTGCACCAAAAGTGGCAACGAAATATCCTAATGTGGCTGCAGCTTATTTCCGCGAGCAGGGCGAACAAGTAGAAATCATTAAATTAAACGGTTCAATCGAACTTGCTCCCCTAATCGGTTTAGCGGATCGAATTGTTGATATTGTTTCGACCGGCCGAACACTTGTTGAAAATGGTCTAGTTGAATTTGAAAGAATTAAAGATGTGACATCAAGGCTCATCGTCAACCCTGTAAGCTATCGGATTAAAGACAAGGTGATTAACGAATTAGTTACAAGGTTAAGCGGCGTTGTCTCCGTGGAGGTAAAATAGGATGAAAATAGTGAAAGTAAGTGAACTTGTTTCCATTAAACGGTCCATAGAATCAGGAACTGCTGAACAATTAGCTGTCGTGAAGGAAATAATTTCTGACATTCGTACCTCTGGTGACGAAGCGCTGCGGACTTACACTGAGAAATTTGACCGGGTCGTGCTGGAATCCTTTGCTGTTAGCGAAAATGAAATAAATGACGCATATGGGCAGGTGGATTCTGAGTTTATCTCGATTGTGAGAGAGGCTGCTGAAAACATTAGAAGCTTTCATGAAAAACAATTGCGTCCTTCTTGGATGACAACCGAAGAAAACGGAAGTATACTTGGTCAAAAAATTACTCCGCTTGACTCAGTAGGCGTATATGTCCCAGGGGGAACGGCAGCCTATCCTTCCTCGGTACTTATGAATGTCATTCCAGCAAAAGTAGCAGGGGTAAAAAGAATCGTGATGGTTTCACCTCCTGACACAGAAGGAAAACTGCCAGCAGCAGTTCTGGTTGCAGCGAAGGAAGCAGGAGTGAAAGAGATTTATAAGGTCGGCGGAGCGCAGGCTATCGGTGCATTGGCCTATGGAACAGAGTCTATTGTTTCTGTTGATAAGATTACAGGTCCAGGCAATATCTTTGTAGCATTGGCAAAGCGTGAGGTATTCGGTGATGTTGATATTGATATGATTGCCGGACCAAGTGAAATCGCAATTATTGCAGATGATTCTGCACGGGCTGATGAGGTTGCTGCAGATTTATTATCACAGGCTGAACATGACCCGCGTGCCTGCAGTGTCCTTGTCACACCTTCTAATACGTTAGCGGAAGCGGTGGCACTTGAAGTAGAGCAGCAACTAGCATTATTGCCGCGCAAGGAAATAGCTGCGAAGTCGATTGCTGACTTTGGTGTAATCTATGTGACTTCCTCCCTTGAGGAAGCTGTGGAAACGGTGAATCAGCTCGCACCAGAACATCTAGAAATCTTGACTGACAACGGGATAGAGCTGCTCGGGAAAATTCGTCATGCAGGAGCTATTTTTATTGGCCGTTATAGTTCAGAACCAGTTGGCGACTATTTCGCGGGACCTAACCATGTACTGCCGACCAATGGTACCGCTAGATTTTCAAGTCCCTTAAATGTGGATGATTTTCAAAAGAAGTCCAGCGTTATTATATATAGTGAGAAAGCATTAAAAGATAATGGAAAAAAAATCGCAAAATTTGCACGCATGGAAGGCCTTGAGGCACATGCACGTGCAGTGGAATTAAGACTAAAAAATCAATAATTATTTTGCTAGGGGGCCCTTCCATGGAAAGATACTCGAAGCTTGAACGAAATACAAATGAAACCCAAATCAGCTTATCGCTAAACATTGATGGCGAAGGAAATTCTGAACTTGAAACAGGAGTTCCGTTCCTTAGTCATATGCTTGATTTATTCACGAAACACGGACAATTTGATCTTAATGTGAACGCAAAAGGAGATATCGAGGTAGACGATCATCATACTACAGAGGATATCGGGATTTGTATTGGACAGGCATTGCGGGAAGCCCTTGGTGATAAAAAAGGAATTAAACGCTATGGTAATGCCTTTGTACCAATGGATGAAGCGTTAGCTCAGGTTGTGGTTGACCTCAGCAACCGGCCGCACCTTGAAATGCGTGCTGAGTTTCCTAGTTCAAAGGTGGGTACTTTTGACACGGAGCTCGTTCATGAATTCTTATGGAAGCTTGCCCTAGAGGCCCGCATGAATCTTCATGTGATTGTACATTATGGTCAAAATACACACCATATGATTGAGGCTGTTTTTAAAGCGCTTGGCCGGGCCCTGGATGAAGCAACGACCATTGACCCTCGCATCAAAGGAGTTCCGTCAACGAAAGGGATGTTGTAAATGATCGGTATTGTCGATTACGGTATGGGCAATCTCTTTAGTGTCAGTAAGGCACTTGAGCGGTTGAATGCCGATTATTTTATATCAGGAGAAAGAGAAGAGCTTCTTCGTGCTGATGCACTGCTGCTTCCAGGAGTAGGCTCCTTCCGGGATGCAATGGAAGTACTGCAGGTTGATACCATTAAGGAGTTCGCTGCAACCGGGAAACCTTTACTTGGGATTTGCCTTGGTATGCAGCTATTGTTTGAAGATAGTGATGAGAATGGTTTAACAAAAGGGCTTGGATTATTGCCTGGAAGTGTACGCCGTTTTCCTGGCAAAACCCCTGAGGGAGAAACGTATAAGGTTCCGCATATGGGCTGGAACAAGCTTGAATTTGTAAGCTCCTCGCCACTTTTAGAAGGCCTAGAAGAGGATTATGTATATTTTGTACATTCCTACTATGTGAATGCCGAAAATTCTGAGGTGCTGCTGGCAAAAGCAAATTATAATGAAGCGGTGTCTGCGGTTGTTGGTAAGGATAATATTTACGGAATGCAATTTCATCCAGAAAAGAGCAGTAAGCTTGGAATGGCTCTATTGAAAAACTTCTTGAACTTAGTGGAAGAAAGGAAGGCGGTACGATGACACTCACTATTTATCCAGCGATTGATATGCGCGGCGGGAATTGCGTTCGCCTTCTACAAGGTGATTACGATAAAGAAACGATTTATGGTGATTCACCTTTTGATATGGCTCGAGCATTTGCAGAAGATGGTGCACAGTGGATACATATGGTTGACCTTGACGGGGCAAAGGATGGTAAACGGATTAATGACTCCTTTGTTATTGAAGCAGCAAAGCAGTTAAAGGTAAACGTTCAAATTGGCGGAGGTATTCGTTCTGAAGAAGACATTCTTCATTATTTGGAAAACGGGATTACACGCGTGATCATTGGAAGTATTGCCGTTTCCAATCCGGAATTTGCGATTGCGATGATAAAGAAGTACGGTGAACAGATTGTTGTGGGAATCGATGCAAAGAATGGGTATGTGGCCACACATGGCTGGCTGACAACCTCGGAAGTGAAAGCTGTGGATCTTAGTAAACGCTTTGCCGATGCCGGTGCCGAGACGTTTATTTTCACTGATATTGCTACAGATGGAACACTTTCTGGACCTAATATTAGTGCTGTTTGCCAAATGGCAGAGGTAACAGGAAAAACAGTAATCGCATCTGGCGGTGTGAGCAGTTTAGCTGATTTACGTGCGCTGCATGCAGAGGGTGTAAAAGGGGCAATTGTTGGGAAGGCCCTTTATGAGAAGCGCTTTACCTTGAAGGAAGCACTTGCGATTAGCGGGGTGAGCAAATGACACTGACGAAAAGGATCATTCCTTGCCTTGATGTAAAAGAAGGAAGAGTGGTCAAAGGAATTCAATTTGTACAGCTTCGGGATGCCGGTGACCCAGTTGAGTTAGCAAGATTTTATGATGAACAAGGAGCAGATGAGTTAGTTTTCCTTGATATTTCAGCTTCTGTAGAAGGTCGAAAAACGATGGTAGAAGTGGTAAAGTCTGTCGCTTCGGAGCTTGCGATTCCTTTTACCGTAGGCGGCGGTATTAATTCTTTAGAAGACATGAAAAGAATCCTGCGTGCAGGTGCAGATAAGGTGTCATTAAATACAGCAGCAGTCTTAAACCCTGAACTGATTTCTGAAGGGGCAGGTTACTTTGGAACGCAATGCATTGTAGTTGCCATCGATGCAAAGTATGATGAAGACCTTGGAACTTGGCGTGTGTATACACATGGCGGCAGAACGCCAACAGACCGGAAAGTAATACAATGGGCAAAAGAAGCGGCTGAATTAGGTGCAGGAGAAATTTTACTTACCAGTATGGATAGTGATGGAGAAAAAAATGGCTTTGATCTAAGCTTGACAAAAGCAGTAAGTGAGGCGGTTAGTATTCCTGTGATTGCTTCTGGCGGTGCAGGAAATGCGCGTCATTTTGAAGAGGCTTTTGTAAATGGGAAAGCAGACGCTGCTCTCGCAGCTTCTATCTTTCATTATAAGGAAACCTCAGTTCATGAAGTGAAAAGCTATTTGCATGAGAAGGGAGTGAGTGTCCGATGAATATTCGCTTTGATGAAAAAGGACTTGTACCTGCCATCGTACAGGACGCCGATACGAAAGAAGTATTAACATTAGCTTATATGAACCAAGAATCACTGACGAAAACACTGGAAACAGGGGAAACATGGTTCTATAGCCGTTCCCGTCAGGAGCTGTGGCATAAAGGAGCAACGAGTGGAAATACTCAATCAGTCGTGAGTGTGAAATATGACTGCGACCAGGATGCTGTTCTAGTGCTTGTAGAGCCTAAAGGGCCAGCGTGCCATACAGGAGCTGTCAGCTGCTTCACGGAAGGTGTTGTTTCAGAGAGAGCAGCTTCCGGCCTAGGTGACTATCAAATCCTGCAAACATTAGAAAAACTAATTATCGAACGTGAAAAAGAGCGTCCAGAAGGAGCCTATACTACATACCTTTTCGAAAAAGGCGTCGATAAAATTTTGAAAAAAGTTGGTGAAGAAGCCGCAGAAGTCATCATCGCAGCCAAAAACCGCGACAAAGAGGAATTAAAATGGGAAGCTGCCGACCTCCTCTACCACCTGCAAGTACTATTAGTGGAACAAGGTCTGCCATTTAAAGAAGTACTTAAAACTTTGGAAGAAAGACATAAAAGATAATATTGCGGTGACAGGCACCAAATATGCAAAAACACGCTGTTATGCAGCGTGTTTTTGCATATGAAGGAAATTCCAGTTTTAGCAATGCTGTTCTAGCCCTTCTCGTATAGGCTTTGGTTGTGGTATACTACATAAGTTAGTTTATTGTGTATAGATGGAGGTCTCCATGATTAAAGACTCGAAAGCAAGAATTCAAAAGGGAAAGATTCTCTCATTTGTTCCGACTGGGGAATATTATTTCACGAAGGGTATTAAGGCATACCATCGCCGTGATTTTAAAAAATCTAAAAAGTATCTCGAGCGGGCGATGCAGCTGGAGCCGGGTGAACCAATGATAACCTGTCAGCTTGCTATAGTTTCAACTGAGCTAGGTGAGTTTGAAAATTCTAATCGACTCTTGCATTTAATCCTTGAAGATCTTGATGAAGAGATGGCTGAATGTCATTATTTCTTAGCGAATAATTATGCCCATATGGGTTTCTTTAAAGATGCGTATCATCATGCAAATATGTATTTGGAGTTGGATCCAAATGGGGATTTTAATGAAGATACACATGACCTTCTCGAGCTTCTTTCGTTTGAGGCGGAGGGTTTGGAAGATGAACTTTATGAACAAGACGATCTTATCATTAAGCAGGAGCAGGCTCGTGATTTATTGGAATCTGGATACTTCCCAAAAGCGATAGAGCTGTTAAAGGATGTCGTTGAAGCCTATCCAGAATATTGGTCTGCCTATAATAATTTGGCATTAGCCTATTTTTATTTAGGGAAAACTAAAAAAGCAGAATCGATTCTTGACGATGTATTAGAAAGAAATCCAGGAAATCTCCATGCATTGTGTAATCGCCTTGTCTTTGCGCATTATCAAGGAAAAAAGAAGGCTGTAGCCCGCTTAATGGATTCCTTAAAGAAAATTCAGCCGATGCTTATTGATCACCAATTTAAACTCGGGGCAACCTTTGCTTTAGTGGGTGAATATGAGTCTGCGTACTTTTGGCTGAAAAAGCTATATAAAAATGGTTTTGAAGGTGACGGTCCTTTTTATTATTGGCTTTCTTATTCTGCGTATTATACAAATCATGAAAATTTTGCGCGGAGTATTTGGAAAAGTGCTATTGAACGGAACCCAGATAAAGAAGGATTTGAACCTTGGAATGCAGAAAAGCCTGTAGCAAATGGCTTTGAGGATCACGCGGGTTCTATTTTTCAAAAACTTGAAAGTGATTATATAGAAGAACGGTTATTTGCTATTTTCTTAGCTTCAGTTTCTGGAAAAACAGAGGAAATCTTCACTTCTAAACGTTTTCAGCAAAATCAGAAACTAACAAGTATGGAAAAAAATTATGTTTCCTTAGTAAAGTCAGGAACTCCTTCCTCCGTTAAAGACGCACAGGAGATTGCCGAGGTTCTGTATGAGAAACATCAGCCAATCGGAACAATTGAGTCAGGATTATATTTAATGTGGTTTTCTGTATTTGTAGAGATTTCAAAGTCACAGATTAACTTAAACAACAAACGTGCCTGGGCTGGAGCGATGGAATATGTCTGGTACCAGAAAAGCAATGAAAAGGTGTCACAGCAAGAAATTGCCAAACGCTATGATATCTCGCCTGCAACCATAGGGAAATATGTGAAATTAGTGTCAAAACACCTAAATTAATGAGCTGCGGCGCCTCCGCTTTTCATTAAGCAGATTAATGGACTAAATAACGATTGTTTAATACGATTAAGTAGGAAATACTATACTTAATCGTATTTTTTTATATATAGGGAGTGACAAATATGTCAGAGGAAAAAATTTATGATGTGATTATCGCTGGCGCTGGTCCTGCTGGTATGACAGCTGCTGTTTATACATCTCGTGCGAATCTTTCAACACTTATGATCGAACGAGGTATGCCTGGAGGCCAAATGGCTAACACAGAGGATGTTGAAAACTATCCTGGTTTTGAAAGTATCCTGGGTCCTGACTTATCCACCAAAATGTTTGAACATGCCAAAAAATTTGGTGCCGAATATGCGTATGGCGATATTAAAGAAATTATCGACAATGGCGACACCAAAACTGTTATTGCAGGTTCAAAGCAATACAAGGCTTATTCTGTTATTATTTCTGCAGGTGCTGAATACAAGAAGGTAGGAGTACCAGGGGAGAAAGAACTTAGCGGCCGCGGTGTATCGTATTGTGCGGTTTGTGATGGAGCATTTTTCAAAGGTAAAGAGTTATATGTGATTGGCGGCGGAGACTCGGCTGTTGAAGAAGGTGTTTATTTAACACGATTTGCTTCTAAAGTAACGATTGTACACCGTCGTGACGAACTTCGTGCTCAAAAAATTCTTCAAGACCGTGCTTTTGCCAATGATAAAATCGACTTCATTTGGAATCATACCATTAAATCGATTAATGATAAGGATGGAAAAGTAGGCAGTGTAACTCTTGTTTCCACTGAAAATGGCGAGGAGCAGGAGCTTTCAGCAGATGGAGTATTTATATATATCGGTATGATCCCGCTATCTAAGCCATTTTCAAATTTAGGTATTACGAATGAAAATGGATATATTGAAACGAATGAGCGAATGGAAACAAAAGTACCTGGCATTTTTGCTGCAGGAGATATTCGTGAGAAAACACTAAGACAAATTGTTACCGCTACGGGTGATGGCAGTATTGCCGCACAAAGTGCGCAGCATTATATAGAAGAACTTAAAGAAGAATTAAAGATCAAGCAGTAATTTACAAATTTTTCATAAACGTAATCCTGTTTTAATTCTGCTGTAACAAAGGTGAAATATTAATAAGGTAGAATGTAAATAAGAATTGACCCCCTTTAAAAATATTCACTTGGTGCACAGGCTTTTAAAGCCTGTGCTATTTTTTTACATATTTTTAACAAAATTAAGAAATCTGATTTCATTGTGACCGCTTTCCAAAAGGAGTATAATAAGAGGAATAAATATGCGCTTTTTTCTATATAACTGAGCATTGTATTAGATAAACTAGAATAAACTTTTAACTTTGAGAATTGTCTAGCTCCGCGCCTAGGGGCTCGGGTCATAAGCCAATCCGTCAAGAAGGTTAAAGAGCGCAACCTTCTTGCCGGCTCGTCTAGACTCACGCCCCTGGGCAAGGCGCTCCGCTTTTCTTGTAGAGGGTGAGTGTTGTGCAGCGAGTCACCAATTGTGTGCTAATTAGAGATAATCAAGTATTAATGTTGAAAAAACCGCGGCGGGGCTGGTGGGTGGCACCAGGCGGCAAAATGGAGCCGGGTGAATCCGTTCGTGATTCCTGTATTCGAGAGTATCGGGAAGAAACAGGTATTTACTTAAAAAATCCACAGTTGAAAGGTATTTTTACTTTCATTATAAAAGAAAATGACTTAGTATTATCCGAATGGATGATGTTTACTTTCTTTGCGACTGATTCTGATGGAATGCAGGTGGACGAGTCAGAAGAGGGAAAACTGGAATGGCAGCACCTCAATCAACTTAAAAACCTGCCAATGGCGGCAGGAGATTATCATATCATTGATTACATGATTCATGGAAATGGAATTATTTACGGTACTTTTACTTATACAAAAGATTTTCAATTAATTAGTTATCGATTAGATCCAAGTTAACCTGAGGGGGGAATATAGAATGAGTACGGGAGCGACAAATGAAACGCAAATGGTTATCATTACGGGGATGTCTGGAGCTGGAAAAACAGTTGCGATCCAGAGTTTAGAGGATTTAGGGTTTTTCTGTGTGGATAACCTGCCTCCGACTCTGCTTCCAAAATTCCTTGAACTTATGAAGGAATCTGGGAATAAAATGAATAAAGTAGCATTAGTAATGGACTTAAGAGGAAGAGAGTTCTTCGATCATTTATTTAAAGCACTGGATGAGCTGGCAGAAACCTCTTGGGTGAGCCCGCAGATTTTGTTCTTGGATGCAGATGATGCTACTTTGGTTCGAAGATATAAAGAAACAAGAAGATTTCATCCGCTCGCACAATCAGGATTGCCTCTAGAAGGAATTAAATTGGAGAGAGAGCTTCTTGATGAATTAAAAGGCAGAGCCCAGTTGATTTATAACACATCGCAAATGAAACCACGTGAATTGCGTGAAAAGATCATTACTGAATTTACTTCGAATAATCAATCAATCTTTACTGTCAATGTCATGTCATTTGGATTTAAGCATGGAATTCCAATCGACGCCGATTTAGTTTTTGATGTACGCTTTCTGCCGAATCCTCACTATATCGATCATATGAGACCAAAAACAGGTCTAGATGAAGATGTTTCTAGTTACGTTTTGAAATGGAATGAAACGCATAAATTCTTAGAGAAGGTTACAGACTTACTCAGCTTTATGCTTCCTCATTATAAACGGGAAGGAAAGGCGCAGCTTGTAATCGCAATAGGCTGTACCGGCGGACAGCACCGCTCCGTTACGCTTGCAGAATACCTTGCTAAACATTTTGCAGGTGATTACAAGACACTAGTTTCACATCGTGACATTGAGAGGAGAAAGGATCAAACGACATGAGCGAGTTAGGACAGCCAAGAATTGTCATCATTGGCGGAGGAACAGGATTGCCTGTTTTACTACGGGGATTAAAACAATATCCAGTTGATATTACCGCCATTGTGACGGTTGCGGATGATGGCGGGAGCTCAGGAAGGCTTCGTGATGACCTGCAAATCCCGCCGCCTGGAGATATCCGAAATGTGTTAGCTGCTTTATCAGATGTTGAACCGCTTGTTGAAGAGATGTTTCAGCACCGCTTTAAGACCTCCAATGAATTATCGGGGCATTCACTGGGTAATTTGATATTGGCGGCAATGACATCTATAACCGGAAACTTTGTCCATGCGATACAAGAGATGAGTAAGGTATTAAATGTCAGAGGCAAGGTCCTGCCTGCAGCAAACCAGAGCGTTGTTCTTCATGCGGAAATGGAGGATGGGACAGTTGTATCTGGTGAATCGAAAATTCCCTATTCAGGCAAAAAAATAAAAAGGGTGTTTTTAACACCTGAAACTATTACACCTCTTCCAGAATCAATTCAAGCCATTAGACAAGCAGATTTAATTATTTTAGGACCTGGCAGTTTGTATACGAGTATATTGCCTAATTTACTTGTACCAAGATTAGGGGAAGAAGTGTGCAGATCACATGCCAAAAAGGTCTATATTTGCAATTTGATGACTCAGGCAGGTGAAACACACGGATTCACAGCGAGCGATCATGTAAAGGCCATTTATGATCATATGGCCTGTGCATTTATGGATACCATCCTTGTAAATGACAAAGAAATACCAGAAGATATTCAACTTCGCTATAATGAAGAACTTGCGAATCCTGTCAACTATGATTTGGAACGTATTTTTGAGCTGGGTCTTGAAGTGGTTCATGCAGATATTGCGGTACAGGAAAATGGTGCACTTAGACATGATCCAAAGAAGGTAGCAAAAATATTATATAATTTGCTCGTACGTGAAACCAAAAAGAGATATGAAGCGTAATAATAGTATCCGGATTAAAAACCCGGATTAAAGGGGGTGAAGGGATGTCTTTCGCTTCGGAAACGAAAAAAGAACTGACGAACTTGGAGATAAAGCCATGCTGTATTCGTGCTGAACTCGCTGCACTCATACGAATGAATGGGTCTATGTCCTTTTCTAACCGAAAGTTAATTGTTGATATTCAGACAGAAAATGCAGCAATCGCAAGAAGGATTTATACTTTAATAAAAAAGAGTTATGATGTTCAAGTAGAACTATTGGTTCGAAAGAAAATGAGATTAAAAAAGAACAATGTTTACATTGTGCGTCTATCTCAGCGTGCTAAGGAAATATTGGAGGATATGAAAATCCTGGGTGATGGATTTACCTTCATCCATGATATTTCTAGTGACCTCATAAAGAAGAAATGTTGTAAACGTTCATATCTACGAGGTGCATTCCTTGCTGGAGGTTCTGTTAATAATCCAGAAACTTCATCTTATCATTTGGAAATTGCTTCGCTATATAAGGAACATAATGATTCCTTATGCGAGTTAATGAATAAATTTGGTCTTAATAGCAAAACGCTGGAACGAAAAAAAGGCTATATTACTTACTTAAAAGAAGCAGAAAAAATTACCGAGTTTTTAAATATTGTGGGTGCAGTCAATGCACTTCTTCGCTTTGAAGATGTGCGGATTGTAAGGGATATGAGAAATTCGGTTAATCGGCTGGTTAATTGTGAAACAGCGAACTTAAATAAGACTATAGGCGCTTCGATTCGTCAGGTTGAAAATATTCGTTATATTAATGATACGGTCGGGCTGAATATTTTGCCAGATAAGTTAAGAGAAATTGCAGAACTCCGTTTACATTACACGGATGTGACCCTGAAAGAACTAGGCGAAATGGTTAGCGGCGGTACCATTAGTAAGTCAGGAATTAATCATCGGCTAAGAAAGAT
The DNA here is from genome assembly GCF_046591715.1 of Neobacillus niacini. Lineage (GTDB taxonomy): Bacteria > Bacillota > Bacilli > Bacillales > Cytobacillaceae > Neobacillus > Neobacillus niacini_L. The sequence goes on from NZ_JAWVNQ010000002.1 coordinate 315,952, forward strand.
TGATGAAATCGCTGAAAAATTGCGGATAGGTGAAATGGCTACAAGAAAATAGAGGAAAAACATGAGGAGGATTTTGTAATGATAGAGAAACAAGTAGAAGTTAAGTTGAAAACGGGTCTTCAGGCACGGCCAGCAGCATTATTTGTTCAAGAGGCAAACCGCTTTTCTGCTGATATTTTCTTAGAGAAAGATGGCAAAAAAGTAAACGCAAAAAGCATAATGGGTTTAATGAGCTTAGCTGTCGGCTCAGGAGTAGTGGTTAATATTGTGGCAGATGGCGATGATGAAGATAGAGCTGTTGCAGCATTAACTGAATTTGTCCAAAATGAACAATAATAAAAAGAGTTTGACCTAAAATGGGTCAAACTCTTTTTATTACTATTTATCTTTCTTTTCTTCTGTAAGGCTTCTAGTGATAATGTGATCAACTAAACCGTATTCTTTTGCTCTTTCAGCTGTCATGAAATTATCACGGTCAGTGTCTTTTTGGATTACTTCAAGAGGCTGGCCAGTACGCTCTGCGAGAATTCCATTCAATTTTTCACGTAGGAATAGAATACGCTTAGCAGCAATTTCAATCTCAGTTGCCTGACCTTGTGCTCCGCCTAATGGCTGGTGAATCATTACTTCTGCATTTGGTAATGCATAGCGTTTACCTTTTGTACCAGCAGCCAGTAAGAAGGCACCCATGGATGCAGCCATACCGATACAAATGGTTTGAACATCCGGTTTAATGAACTGCATCGTATCATAAATGGCCATCCCAGCTGTAATACTTCCACCAGGGCTGTTGATGTAAATGGATATATCCTTTTCAGGATTTTCCGCTTCCAAGAATAATAATTGTGCAACAATGCTGTTCGCTACATGATCATCAATACCGCTGCCAAGCATGATAATCCGATCTTTTAAGAGACGGGAATAAATATCGTAAGCTCTCTCTCCGCGGTTTGTTTGTTCAATAACTGTAGGAATCAAGTTCATTTTTCTTCCTCCTTTAAGTATGAAAGGTATTAATATGTATAGTTAATGATACACTGATGGTCAATTAAGGTCAAACAATTCGCTTTTAAATTTGTTCGACAACTTTCACTAATTCAGCATAACCATTGAGGACTTTTTTAAACCTATCAGACTTGCAAAGTTTCACAAATTGGCATATAATATGTAAGTCGCATATATGCGCTCGTGGTGCAACGGATAGCACGTAAGATTCCGGTTCTTAAAATGGGGGTTCGATTCCCTCCGAGCGCGTCAAAGTAAACAAAAGCCTCTACGCTTATTTAGTGTAGAGGCTTTTTTTTCGTATAGCGCTTCGCTTGAACCATGAATAAAGCAACTGCCTAGAGGGAAAATTTCAATTAGAACTGATAAGGGGAGGCATCAATCATGGTGAAGCACAGTATAAGATTATCAAGTGCGGAAATTGGCGGTTTATGGGCAACCTTTATCCAAGAGAGTATGGCAATTTGTTTAGTAAAGTACTTTCTGCATCACAATCAGGATGAAGAAATTAAACCCCTGCTGGAAAAAGCGCTTAAGAAATCTGAAGGTCATATCCAGCAAATAGCTGCTATTTTTTCGAAGGAGCATATACCCTTACCTGTTCCCTTTACAGATGAAGATATTAATTATGCAGCACCGCCTTTGTTCTATGATATGTTTGGTCTAACCTTTGTTTATATGATGAACCGGCTGGATATGATTAACTCTGGTTTTCTGACAGCAAATGTTGCTCGGGAAGATGTACTCAATTTTTATGTATCGGCTGTAAATGAAGCATCCTTATTATTTAAGGATTCAACCGTACTCCTGTTGTCAAAGGGTTTATATGATCGCCCACCCATGATTCCTTATCCAAAGCAGGTAGAATACATTGAGAAACTTTCGTATTTAAGCGGGATGATTAAGAAAAGACCATTAAATGCAATTGAAATAGCCGAAATCTTTTTTAATATTGAACGCAATTATTTCTCGATACTTTTGTGTTCTGCGTTACTTCAGGTGGTAAAGGATAAAGAGATCAAGGAATTTATTAAAGAAGGAAAAGAGATTTCAGAAAAGCAAATTAGAGTATTTCAAGAAATTTTAGAAAAAGAGCAGCTTCTTGGCAATACCTCAACCAATATGGAGATAACAGATTCAACACTTCTTCCATTTTCAAATAAACTAATTGTTACCTTATTTCACGCCTTAAATGGGATTGATATATCGCTGCTTGGTCACGCATTGTCCGTGTCAATGCGAACAGACTTGGGTGCTAATTATCAAAAATTCATTTCAGAAATTATGATTTATGCTGGTAAAGGGTTTAATTTAATGGTTGACCGGGGCTGGATGCAGCAGCCTCCAATGGCGCCTAATCGAAAAGAGCTTGAAAATATGAAATAAAGAGAAGAAGACTTGTCTACATGAGAGTCTTTTTCTACTTTTATAACCAAAATAAGTGCTCATATCCTCTAAAAGTCCTTATAATCATATATTATCCATTCACCAATAGTCTAAAATCCTGTAAAATAGAAAAAGGGGGGTTAGGAAATGGACTTAAAAGCAGGATTATGGCAGCAGCAATCTTTGAAATTGGCAATGACGCAGGAATTAACACAGGCAATTGCACTGTTACAATATTCAGCCCAAGAGCTATCTTCTTTTTTAGAAAACAAGGCGCTTGAAAATCCCCTGCTGCAAGTGGATAATAACAACATTCAGCCTATTAACCCATTAATAGACCGCAATCGGCGGAAACATACGCGAAATACGGAAAACGAGTGGATAGAACAAATTGCAGCAAAATCATCTTCCATCGAAGACCAATTGTTAAATCAGCTTAATCTTCATAAATACTCTAGTATCCAATTAAAAATAATAAAATATTTGATTCAGAATCTTGATGTAAACGGATACTTAATACCTTCTCCTGAGGAAATTGCAGATAAATTGGGTGTTCAATTGGAACTGGTTGAAGAGAGCATCATTGTAATTCAGGCCTTGGAGCCGGTTGGAATTGGGGCAAAGAATCTTCAGGAATGCTTATTAATTCAGATTGAGCGGGAAAACCTTAAAGACGATATAGCGTTAAGTATTCTTACACACTACTTCGTACCATTTGCCGAAAAGAAATGGAAGCTTATTGCAAAAGAACTGAATATTCCTTTACAGAAAGTACAAGAAGTATTTGATACCATACAAAAGCTGAACCCTCGGCCTGGTGCGCTTTTAGAGCAGGAAAGTGCATCCTATATCGTCCCTGATGCTATTGTTGAACGGGCTGGTGACCAGTTCTCTGTCCGATTGTGTGATGACATCATTCCTAAAATTAGCTTTAATGACCAATATTATCAAAAATTTAGTGCAGAAAAGGATTCACAAGTTGGCCGTTTCCTGCAAGAAAAGTTCCAAGATTATCAATGGATACAGAGAAGTATTGAGCAGCGTAAAGAAACCTTAACAAGAGTAACGAGGAAAATAGTTGAAAAGCAGACGCTATTTTTTCAAAAAGGGAGCGAATATCTTGTACCGATGACCATGAAGGAAATTGCGTCAGAGCTGGATATTCATGAATCAACAGTAAGCCGGGCAGTAAAGGATAAATACATCCAGACACCCGTTGGAACCTTCTCGTTAAAATCTTTTTTTACAAGTACGATTCAAACGGTTTCAAACGAAAATACATCCTCTAGTCAGGTGAAAAATGCTATAGCAGATATGATTGAAAAAGAAAACAAACAAAGTCCTTTATCCGACCAAGACATAGTAGAAAGATTAAAGAGTACCCAAGGTATCGTGGTTTCCAGGCGGACGATTGCAAAATATCGAGATCAGTTGGGGATACAGTCCTCCTCTAAAAGAAAAAGGTTTGATTGAAAGGAATTGAAAAATGCAGCAAACAGTGATTACCTTTTATACGAGAAAGCGCTGTCCACTTTGTGAGAAGGCGAAAAAAATAATTTTAGAATTAAAAGAAGAATGGGATTTTACCTTAGATGAAATTGATATTGACGAAAGTGATGAATTAACTGAAGCTTTTGGAATTATGATTCCTGTGGTTCATATTAATGGAGAAGAAGCTGCATTTGGAATTATTAATAAAACTGACATAAGTAACCGTTTGCAAGAAAAAAACCAAAACATTTAAGTTGAAATAGGTTTTCGCTCCTGTTAGAATGTAAATTGTTAGCAGGGGTGATTTTTTTTCGATGAAGTGGGACATAATTTGTCTAGGGTGGACATTTTATGACCAGTTACATATAATAAAGGAGCAGGATGTTATGCAATCACTCATCGATATCCAAAAAAGACTATTACCTGACCTCCTTCAAGTGCTACATAAACGATATTCTATCCTAAGGCATATTGGTTTTATGCAGCCCGTTGGAAGAAGAAGTCTTGCTGCTAATCTTGGTTATACAGAACGAGTCCTTCGAAGTGAAGTGGATTTTCTAAAGGAACAAAATCTTGTTTCGATTAACAATATAGGAATGAGTTTGACCCTTGAAGGGAAAAATTTACTAGAAGACTTGGAAGACATGATACGTGAATTAATCGGAATTGACGTCATGGAACTTGAATTGAAGCACCGCCTCAAAATACGTAAGGTAGTAATTGTTCCTGGTAATAGCGATGAGTCTTCTATGGTGAAGAATGACCTTGGTAAGGCTAGCGCAATCTGCATGAAAAACTATTTAACAGGAAAAAATATTATCGCTGTAACTGGCGGCTCAACGATGGCAGCTGTCGCAAATGTGCTTACACCGGAGCTTGGTAAAAAGGATCTTCTTTTTGTTCCTGCTCGGGGAGGCATTGGTGAGGATGTTCAAAACCAGGCAAATACAATTAGTTCAATTATGTCGAAAAATACAGAGTCAAAACATCGTGTATTCTATGTTCCTGACCAAGTTAGTAATGAAATTTATCAATCCCTTATTAAAGAACCAGAAATTCATGAAGTCTTAAACTTAATTAAATCCGCAAGCATGGTTCTTCATGGAATAGGGGACGCTATCACAATGGCTGAAAGAAGAAACTCAAAACCTGAGGTCAAGCAAAAACTTATAGAGAATGCGGCAGCAGGGGAAGCCTTCGGCTATTATTTCAATGAAAAAGGCGAGATTGTCCATAAGGTACTAACCATTGGACTTCAACTAGAAGACCTGGCACAGATTCCAAACGTAATTGCTGTTGCGGGCGGAGCCTCAAAGGCGAAAGCAATAAAAGCATATATGAAAAAAGCACCACCCTCGACGATTCTCATCACAGACGAAGGTGCCGCAAGAAAGTTATTAAAAGGTTAATCCTTTTTAAATAAGGCTTTGTTTCATCACAATAATTGAACACAGCCAAAAATAAACCTTTTTCAATACAAGGAGGAAATAACAATGACAGTAAAAGTTGGTATTAATGGATTTGGCCGTATCGGCCGTAACGTATTCCGTGCGGCATTAAATAACCCAGAAATGGAAATCGTAGCAATCAATGATTTAACAGATGCAAATATGCTTGCGCATCTTTTAAAGTACGATACAGTTCATGGAACTCTTCAGCAAGATGTAACAGTTGACGGTTCTTTCCTAGTAGTTGGCAACCAAAAGGTAAAAGTACTTGCTGAACGCGATCCTGCTCAATTAGGCTGGGGAGATCTTGGTGTTGAGGTAGTTGTTGAATCAACTGGACGTTTCACAAAGCGTGATGACGCTGCGAAACACCTTGAAGCAGGTGCAAAAAAGGTTATCATTTCAGCTCCAGCAGACAACGAAGATATCACTATCGTTATGGGTGTTAACCATGATCAATACGATCCTGCAAACCACCACGTATTATCGAACGCTTCATGTACAACAAACTGTCTAGCTCCTTTTGCGAAGGTTTTAAATGATGAATTCGGAATTAAGCGTGGAATGATGACTACTATCCACTCTTATACTAATGACCAACAAATCCTTGATTTACCGCATAAGGACTACCGTCGTGCACGTGCAGCAGCAGAGAACATGATTCCAACATCAACTGGTGCAGCGAAAGCAGTTTCTTTAGTTCTTCCAGAGCTTAAAGGTAAGTTGAATGGTATGGCTGTTCGTGTACCAACACCAAATGTTTCAATCGTTGACTTAGTAGCTGAGTTAGAAAAGAATGTTACAGCTGAAGAAGTAAATGCAGCACTAAAAGCAGCAGCTGAAGGTCCATTAAAAGGAATTCTTCACTACAGCGAACTTCCATTAGTTTCTACTGACTATAATGGCAGCCCTGCTTCATCTTCAATTGATTCATTATCAACTATGGTTCTTGAAGATAATATGGTTAAAGTATTATCTTGGTATGATAACGAAGTTGGTTACTCAAGCCGTGTAGTTGACCTAATTGGTTATATCGCTCAAAAAGGTCTATAATCCTAAACTTTCATTCATTATTTGGCTGATAATGGTATTTCTTTCTTCTAACAGCTATAATGATTTATGGTATTTCAAAGGGGAGCGGGGAACATTCCCCCTTCCCTTTTTTTTGTGTATATAATGCTCTAGGGAGGCTTTTCGCATGAATAAGAAAACATTAAAAGATGTTGATGTAAAAGGAAAACGCGTTTTCTGCCGAGTTGATTTTAACGTTCCAATGCAGGATGGGAAAATCACGGATGAAACAAGAATCCGCGCAGCATTACCTACTATCCAATACTTAATTGATCAGGGTGCAAAAGTTATTCTTGCAAGCCATTTTGGACGACCAAAGGGTAAAGTGGTAGAAGAAATGCGCTTAACTCCAGTGGGTGTAAGACTTTCTGAGCTTCTAGGCAAGAACGTGCAAAAAGCGGATGAAGCTTATGGAGATTCTGTTAAATCTCAAATTGAAGCTATGAACGAGGGCGATGTTCTCCTTCTAGAAAACGTTCGTTTTTACCCAGGAGAAGAAAAGAATGATTCTGAACTAGCAAAATCCTTTGCTGAGCTTGCGGATGTCTATGTAAATGATGCCTTTGGTGCAGCTCACAGAGCTCATGCATCAACAGAAGGTATTGCACACCATCTTCCTGCTGTATCTGGTCTTCTAATGGAAAAAGAGCTTGATGTACTAGGAAAAGCATTATCAAATCCGGAGCGTCCATTCACAGCTATCATTGGCGGTGCTAAGGTAAAGGACAAAATTGGCGTGATTGAAAACCTATTAGAAAAGGTTGATAATCTGATAATTGGCGGCGGACTTGCTTATACCTTTATTAAGGCACAAGGCCATGAAATTGGTAAGTCACTTCTTGAAGCTGACAAGATTGATCTAGCAAATTCCTTTATTGAAAAAGCAAAAGAAAAAGGTGTCAATTTTTATATGCCGGTTGACGCAATCGTTGCGGATGATTTCTCTGCAGATGCGAATTCTAAAGAAGTAGCAATTGAAGAGATTCCTTCTGATTGGGAAGCCCTTGATATTGGACCTAAAACAAGAGAAATCTATCGTGAAGTTATTCAAAAGTCCAAATTAGTAATCTGGAATGGACCTATGGGTGTGTTTGAAATTGATAAATTTGCTGGCGGGACGAAGGCAGTGGCACAAGCACTTGCCGAAGCAGAAGGTACATATTCAGTCATTGGCGGCGGAGACTCTGCAGCAGCAGTAGAAAAATTCGATTTAGCAGATAAAATGAGTCATATTTCAACAGGCGGCGGAGCTTCACTTGAATTCATGGAAGGCAAAGAACTTCCGGGTGTTGTAGCTTTAAATGATAAATAATTTTAACTTGTAGTTAGAAAGGAAGTGCCACCAATGCGTAAACCAATTATTGCAGGTAACTGGAAAATGAATAAGACATTTGCTGAGGCTAAGAGCTTTACAGAGGAAGTAAAAGGTCTTGTTCCACATCATGAAAAAATGGATTCCGTTATTTGTGCACCAGCGTTATTTTTACAAAGTCTTGTAGAACTTACTGAAGGCAGCGATGTAAAAATTGGGGCTCAAAACATGCATTTCGAAGAGAGCGGAGCTTTTACAGGGGAAATTAGTCCAAAGCCTCTTTCTGAAATTGGGGTTCAATATGTGATTCTTGGACATTCAGAACGCCGTGAAATGTTTAATGAAACCGATGAAAGTGTTAATAAAAAGACATTAGCAGCTTTTAAATATAATTTAACTCCAATCGTTTGCTGCGGTGAAACATTAGAGCAGCGTGAAAACGGTGAAACAAATGAACTTGTTGGTTCACAAATTCAAAAAGCTTTAACTGGTTTAACAGATGAGCAGGTAAAACAAACAGTTATAGCTTACGAACCAATCTGGGCAATTGGAACAGGGAAATCTTCTACTGCTCAAGATGCAAATGAAGTATGTGCTCATATTCGTCAAGTTGTCGCGCAGCAATTTAATCAAGAGGTTGCAAATGCTGTTAGAATTCAGTATGGCGGAAGTGTGAAACCTGAAAATATTAAGGAATACATGGCACAGCCAGATATTGATGGTGCTCTAGTTGGCGGCGCAAGCCTTGAGCCGAATTCATTCTTGCAGCTATTGGAGGCAGGAAGTTATGAGTAAGTCTCCCGTTGCCCTCATCATTCTCGATGGATTTGGATGCAGGGATGAACAAAAAGGGAATGCAGTCTATCATGCAAAAAAACCAAACTTTGACCGGTATTGGAATTCTTACCCCCACTCGCATTTAACGGCTTCTGGTGAGGCAGTTGGACTTCCTGAGGGTCAAATGGGTAACTCCGAAGTGGGCCATTTAAATATTGGTGCCGGCCGGATTGTATACCAAAGCTTAACACGGGTGAACATTGCGATTCGTGAAGGTGAATTTGTAAAAAATGAAACCATCTGCAGTGCGATGGACCATGTGAAGAAAAACGGTACAAACCTTCATTTATTTGGGTTGTTATCTGATGGCGGTGTACACAGCCACATTAACCATATGTTTGCTTTGTTAAAGATGGCGAAAGAGGAAGGCGTAGAGAATGTTTATATTCATGGCTTCCTTGACGGACGTGATGTTGGTCCGAAAACAGCAGCAACATATATTCAGCAGACTCTGGACAAAATGAAGGAGTATGGCGTTGGTGAGTTTGCTACCATATCTGGACGCTATTATTCAATGGACCGCGATAAGCGCTGGGAGCGTGTGGAAAAGTCATATTGCTCCATGGTATATGGAGATGGACCTGCCTACACAAATCCATTAGACGTTGTAGAAGATTCTTATCAGCATGGAATTTTTGATGAATTCGTTATTCCATCTGTCATAACAAAAGAAGATGGAAAGCCAGTTGCGACTATTCAGGAAAACGACGCAGTCATTTTTTATAACTTCCGTCCAGACCGGGCAATCCAAATTTCGAATGTATTTACAAACGAAGATTTCCGTCCATTTGATCGCGGTGAGAAGCATCCGAAGAATTTGTTCTTTGTTTGTTTAACACACTTCAGTGAATCGGTAAATGGATATGTGGCGTTTAAGCCTTCTAACTTAGATAACACTTTGGGAGAGGTATTGTCGCAAAATGGATTAAAGCAATTAAGAATTGCTGAAACTGAAAAATATCCGCATGTTACCTTCTTTATGAGCGGCGGCCGTGAGGATAAATTCCCAGGTGAGGAACGGATTCTGATCAATTCACCTAAAGTTGCAACATATGACCTGCAGCCGGAAATGAGTGCCTATGAAGTGACAGATGCGCTACTCGCGGAAATTCAAGATGATAAATTTGATGCTATTATCCTAAACTTTGCAAACCCTGATATGGTTGGTCATTCAGGTATGCTGGAACCAACTGTAAAGGCAATTGAAACCGTTGATGAATGCTTAGGTAAAATTGTTGATTTAATTCTTGAAAAAGGTGGATCAGCGATTATAACAGCTGACCATGGTAATGCAGATGAGGTAATCACCATTGAAGGTGAGCCAATGACAGCTCATACGACGAACCCAGTTCCAGTCATTATCACAAAAAATGATGTAGAATTGCGTGAAGGTGGAATCCTTGGTGATTTAGCTCCAACGATGTTAAAATTGCTTGGTGTAAATCAGCCAGAGGAAATGACAGGGAAATCATTAATTAAATAAATTTTATATATCAAAAGGAGAGAAATTAAATGCCATTTATTGCAGATGTATACGCACGTGAAGTATTAGATTCCCGCGGTAACCCAACAGTTGAAGTAGAAGTATTTACTGAATCAGGAGCTTTTGGCCGTGCTTTAGTTCCAAGCGGTGCTTCTACTGGTGAATATGAAGCAGTTGAACTTCGTGATGGAGACAAAGAACGTTACCTTGGTAAAGGTGTATTAAAAGCAGTAGATAACGTAAATGAAATTATTGCTCCACATCTAGTGGGCGAAGAGTTCAGTGTTCTTGATCAAGTTTCTGTTGACCAAGCTTTAATCGAGCTTGATGGAACTGAAAACAAAGGGAAACTAGGTGCAAATGCCATCCTAGGTGTTTCTATGGCTGTAGCTCATGCTGCTGCAAACTACTTAGATATTCCTTTATATCAATACCTTGGCGGATTCAACTCTAAGCAGCTTCCAGTGCCAATGATGAACATCGTAAACGGCGGAGAGCACGCTGATAACAACGTTGATATCCAGGAATTCATGGTTATGCCTGTTGGAGCTCCTAACTTCAGAGAAGCACTTCGTATGGGCGCAGAAATCTTCCACAGCTTAAAGTCTGTTCTTAAAGAAAAAGGCCTTAACACTGCTGTTGGTGATGAAGGTGGATTTGCTCCAAACCTAGGATCTAACGAAGAAGCACTTCAAACAATCGTTCAAGCAATTGAAAAAGCTGGCTACAAGCCTGGTGAAGAAGTATTCTTAGCAATGGATGCTGCTTCTTCTGAGTTCTACAACAAAGAAGATGGGAAATACCATCTTAAAGGTGAAGGCGTTGTTAAGACTTCTGCAGAAATGGTTGATTGGTATGAGGATATGTCTACTAAATATCCAATCATCTCTATCGAAGACGGTTTAGATGAAAACGATTGGGAAGGACACAAGCTTCTAACTGAACGCCTTGGTAAAAAAGTTCAATTAGTTGGGGATGACCTATTCGTTACTAATACGAAAAAGCTTTCTGAAGGTATTGAAAAAGGAATCGGCAACTCTATCCTAATCAAAGTTAACCAAATCGGTACATTAACTGAAACATTTGACGCAATTGAAATGGCGAAGCGTGCTGGTTACACAGCTGTTATTTCTCACCGTTCTGGTGAAACTGAAGATAACACAATCGCTGACATCGCTGTTGCAACAAATGCGGGTCAAATCAAAACAGGTGCACCTTCACGTACAGACCGTGTTGCGAAATACAACCAATTGCTTCGCATCGAAGATCAATTAGGTGAAACTGCACAATACAATGGATTAAAATCTTTCTACAACTTAAAGAAATAATCATCAAGGTAAGGCACTCATTGACGAATGAGTGCCTTTTTGAGTAATGGATCTGGAGTGCCCGAAGCGTGAGAAAAAACGAGTTTTGGGTCAATGCAGAGGAGCTGGAGTGCCCGAGACATGGGAGGAAATGAGTTTTGGGTCAATGCAGAGGTGCTGGAGTGCCCGAAGCATGAGAAAAAACGAGTTTTGGGTTAATGCAGATGAGCTGGAGTGCCCGAGGCATGGGAGGAAATGAGTTTGGGGTCAATGGAGAGAATCTGGAATGCACCATTCAAGGTGTGAAAAGGAATCATGGTCATTCCGGCATGCCTAGCTCTAATGATGACAATTTTTTACAAATGTACCCGCCTTCTTGTAAAATATAATCATGATATCTAATGGAGGTAATCAAAGATGAAACGTTTATTAGATTGTACAGCCACAGACTTTGAAAAAATGACCGGCAGGGACCTGAAGCAGTCGATTCTTGCATCGGAAGGAAGAACGATTGTAGCTGAGGTTATTGGAGCAGTTACCCCTTATTATCCTGCAGTTACAAACGCAGAGATGGCGGCCGCATTTGGGGCAGATTTAATCCTGTTAAATTTCTTTGACGTTTTTAATCCGAGTTTAGAAGGGCTAACAGCAGAAAACCCAGACTCCTTAATCCGTTCACTTAAAAAGCTAGTCGGCCGTCCCATTGGCCTTAACCTAGAACCAGTCGATTTAACTGCAAAGCAGATAGAGGACCTGGTTGAACTTCCAGTGGGCAGAACAGCCACGGAAAAGTCGCTGCAAAAAGCGAAGGAATTAGGATTTGATTTTGTCTGCCTAACAGGAAATCCGAAAACAGGAGTTTCTAACTCCGAGATAACCAGGGCCATTCAGCTGGCACGGAGTGTGTTTGGTGAAGATGGGCTAATTATTGCAGGTAAAATGCACAGTGCAGGTGTGGCTGGCGAGGTGGGCAGCAGTTTGATGTCGCCTGAAACCCTGCATGCATTTATTGAAGCAGGAGCAGATATTATCCTGATCCCTTCACCCGGAACGGTACCTGGATTCACAGTTGAGAAGACGTCAAAATTAGTTGATGCTGTCCATGAAAAAGGCGCTCTTGCGATTCTGACCACTGGCACCAGCCAAGAAGGAGCAGACGAAGGAACCATTAGACAGATAGCTTTAAACAGCAAGATGGCAGGTGGTGACCTTTTCCATATTGGTGATGCTGGGGCAGCAGGGATGGCGATTCCTGAAAATATCACCTCATATTCAATCGTTGTAAGAGGAAAACGACATACTTATGTAAGAATGGCATCATCGATCTTAAGGTAATCTCCTAAAAGCTGACACAAACACTAGTATTGTTAAAAGGGCAATATTATGGTACATTAAAAATACTGTGAAATGTACGAACTAACAGGAGGTGGCTTACATGCATGCATTGGTTGTTACATTATTAGTAATCGTGAGTATTGGACTTATTCTAGTTGTATTATTGCAATCAGGTAAAAGTGCTGGATTATCCGGCGCCATTTCAGGCGGTGCTGAAACATTATTTGGTAAGCAAAAGGCACGAGGTCTTGATTTAATTTTACACCGTATTACCATTGTTTTAGCCGTTCTTTTCATTATCCTAGCGGTATTGGTTGCATACTTCGAAGTTTAATAAGAATGCTCAGAAACCTGGCTCACTGTCAGGTTTTTTTTATGCGCAAAAATCGAAGGCGTATTTCTGGAATGTTACCCAATACTTTGCTTAAACTAAGATAATGGATTTTATTGAACTGAAGGAGTTTTAACTATGAAAATTGCTGCACCAAAGCCCTTTACCTTTAAAGGGGGAGAACGAGCTGTTCTATTACTTCATGGATTTACAGGAAATTCAGCAGATGTCAGAATGCTGGGGCGCTTTTTAGAAAAAAGGGGATATACCTGTCATGCACCGCACTATAAGGGACATGGTGTTCCGCCAGAGGAGCTGGTGCACACCGGGCCTAGTGATTGGTGGCAGGACGTATTAGAGGGATATAACTTTTTAAAAAATCAAGGATATGAGGAAATTGCAGTCGGAGGACTTTCTCTTGGCGGCGTATTTTCCTTGAAATTGGGTTACACTGTACCTATAAAGGGTGTATTTCCAATGTGTGCACCCATGTATATAAAAAGTGAGGAAGTCATGTATCAAGGAATTCTTGAGTATGCACGTGAATATAAGGTACGAGAAGGAAAAAGCGAGGAACAAATCGAACTAGAAATGAATGAGTTTCGGAAGACACCGATGAAAACTTTAAAAGCGCTGCAAGAATTAATTGCTGACGTTCGAAATCATGTTGATATGATTTATGCTCCAACATTTGTGGTGCAAGCACGACATGACAAGATGATTAATACAGACAGTGCCAACATTATTTACAATGAAGTGGAATCCGTGATAAAAGGGATCAAATGGTATGAGGAATCAGGACATGTCATTACCTTAGATAAAGAGCGGGAGCAGCTTCATGAAGATGTTTATGCCTTCTTAGAAAAATTAGATTGGAAGAAGTAAATCCTATTGAGGAGGGATTTTATTGGAAGATAATATTCAACTACACGTTGATAAGCTATTACAATATATGAAGGACGAGGCATACAAGCCTTTGACTGTTCAAGAACTGGAAGAGGCTTTTGGAATTTCAGATTCAAGCGAGTTTAAGGAATTTGTAAAAGCACTTGTACAAATGGAAGAAAAGGGTCTAGTTGTCCGTACTCGCAGCAACCGTTATGGCCTGCCGCAAAAAATGAATCTAATCCGCGGAAAATTAACGGGTCATGCTAAAGGGTTCGCGTTTGTGATTCCAGATGAGCCGGGAATGGACGATATTTTCATCCCGCCAAATGAAACAAATACAGCCATGCATGGTGATACCGTACTAGCCCGTATCTCTTCAGAAAGCTCAGGACAGCGCCGAGAAGGCAGTATTATTCGCATTCTCGAACGAGGAGTTCAGCAAATTGTCGGTACCTATGTAGAAAGCAAAAGCTTTGGTTTTGTGATCCCTGATGATAAAAAGTTTGCGAGTGATGTGTTTATCCCTAAATCTGCGTCTAAAGGTGCAGTCGAAGGTCATAAGGTTGTGGTTAAGTTAACCACCTACCCAGAAGGCAGGAAAAGTGCTGAGGGAGAAGTTATCACAGTTCTTGGCCACAAAAATGACCCAGGTGTCGATATTTTATCAGTTATTCACAAGCATGGTCTGCCGATGGCATTTCCTGATGAAGTATTAAAGCAGGCAAATGAAACACCAGATACGATTGATGAAAGTGAACTGGCTAACCGCCGAGATTTACGAAATGAAACCATCGTCACAATAGATGGAGCAGACGCAAAGGACCTGGATGATGCGGTTACGGTGACGAAGCTTGAGAATGGCAATTATAAGCTTGGCGTACATATCGCGGATGTAAGCTACTATGTGAAAGAAGGAACGCCTATTGACCTTGAGGCCGAAGAACGGGCAACAAGCGTATACTTAGTAGACAGGGTTATCCCGATGATTCCACATCGATTATCAAATGGAATTTGTTCACTTAATCCAAAGGTTGATCGTTTAGTATTGTCATGTGATATGGAGATCAACGATGAAGGCCGCGTTGTGAATCATGAGATTTTTCAAAGCGTAATCAAAACGACTGAGAGAATGACATATTTCGATGTCAATAAGATTCTAGTTGATAAAGATGAAGAAACACGCAGTCGTTACGAGTCCCTTGTTCCAATGTTTGAGCAAATGGAAGAGCTCGCACAAATATTGCGAGAGAAGAGAATGAAGCGAGGAGCAATCGATTTTGATTTTAAAGAATCAAAGGTTTTGGTTGACGAAGACAGTAAACCGACTGATGTTGTTCTTCGCGAGCGTTCGGTTGCGGAAAGATTAATTGAAGAATTTATGTTGGCCGCCAATGAAACAGTGGCTGAGCATTTTCACTGGATGGAAGTGCCGTTTATTTACCGTATTCACGAGGACCCAAAAGAAGATAAGCTAAGAAGATTTTTTGAGTTTATCACGAATTTCGGATATATTGTCAAAGGAACAGCCAATGATGTACATCCAAGGGCATTGCAAGAAATTATTGAAGAGGTACAAGGGAAGCCGGAAGAGATGGTTATCTCAACGGTGATGCTTCGTTCTATGCAGCAGGCGAAATATGACCCTGAAAGCCTGGGGCACTTTGGATTATCAACAGAGTTCTATACTCATTTCACATCGCCAATTCGTCGCTATCCTGATACCATTGTTCATCGCTTAATCCGAACGTATCTTATTGAAGGAAAACTTGATGAGACAACAAGGGAAAAGTGGAATGCGAGATTACCGGAAATTGCTCAGCATTCCTCGAAGATGGAGCGCCGTGCGGTTGATGCAGAGCGTGAAACGGATGAGCTGAAGAAAGCTGAATACATGGAAGACAAGATTGGTGAAGAGTATGACGGTATTATTAGCTCCGTGACCAATTTTGGAATGTTTGTCGAGCTGCCCAATACGATTGAAGGTCTCGTTCATGTCAGCTACCTGACTGATGATTACTATCGTTTTGATGAGCGTCATTTTGCCATGATTGGCGAACGGACCGGTAATGTATTCAGAATTGGCGATGAAATTACGGTTCGGGTTGTAAAGGTCAATAAAGATGAACGTTCGATCGACTTCGAAATTGTCGGAATGAAAGGGACCCGTCGTGAACGTTCAGACACTCCGAGAGTGTTCAAAACCGGAAGCGATACGAAAAAGCCTAGACGTAATAAAACCCAGGAAGGCCGCGGTGGTCAAAAGTCAGAAGGCCGTGGAGGCAGTTCTGGGCAGGGATCTGGTACACGCAAGAAAAAGAAGTTTTACGATAATGTCCCTAAAAATAAAAGTACAAAGCGGAAAAAGAAGAGATAAGCTTTTATTTTAGTACACTAGAAAAAACTGTTCGAAGCGGTTTAATAACCGTGACTCGAACAGTTTTTTTGTTGTGCCCTCTATATTCAAGAAGTTTAATTCTTAGCTGATATTTTGGTGTTGATTTTTTTTCGAATTAAATCCAGGCATAATAATAAAAGTGGAAGAAACATCCCTATAGTTAACAAAAGTGGAATCCAAACCTCCATACTTGTTGACTCTGAATATGTAATGTTTGGATATATTATCAAGGAAAGTATCACTAATATCATGCCTAAGGGTAAAGTCAGCGGCCTATAATCTTTTATGTTCAGCGTTTGAGCAAATCCTACGGCAGATCCAAAAAAGTAAATCGTAATTTTGAAATAAAGAGAAATAAACCACATGATAGCAAGCATTGCTTCTAAACGTTGTACAAACCCGCCTACATTGATTTTTCGAGCTAATGCATAACTTGGATATAACTGCCTTGCTGAATTATCAACACCAATAACCAAGATACTTAATATTGTAATAATTAAAAGCAATACTCCCCCAATTAAATTCCCAATGATAAGGGCTTTAAATGCTTGTTTAGGATGTTGAATATAGCCTGGAAAAACCATTAACAGGCAGATAAGCGAAAGGCAAGAAAAATCTAAGTACAAGAGAATAGCTGATATGATTGGTTTTATCCCCGTCACAAAGACGGGCTGAATATTTTGTATTTCAATTTTAGGTGAAACAAAAATGATAAAAATAATAAAAAGCAATATAAACCAGGGAAAAAGGATCTCCCCTGCTCGCGCGACAGTTTCTATACCATGACGTACCCCTTGAATAATAATCAATAAAAAGAGAATAAGGATCACTTCAATTGGGGTGTCGGGCAATATTTGTACTGTCAAAAACTCTCCTAAAAAAAATAATAGAGTGGCTGCAATGATGAATAAGCAAAAACTAAAAAAAAGAGAAACGAATTTACCTAACCATTTTCCTAACAATTTTTCATTTATTTCAACCAATGTCATGTCTGGAAAACGAATTCCCAGGGTGTAATACAACCACATGAGTAACATTCCAATTATGATTCCAACTATTATGGAAACCCAAGCATCTTGTCTGGCATACGTAATTAACCCTGTAGGCGCATTTAAGATCGTACTCCCCACTGTTAATAAAATGACTAGAATAGATAATTGACCTACAGATATTTTACCGTCTTTCTGCATCGTTGTTGTCCTTTTCATTAAATTCCAAGTAATAAAGGTAATGGTTAATATATATTTTCTTCTGCAAATGGGGATATTATTCTTTGATAGAAAACATTGGAAGTATTGAGGCGGAACTTTTTTTAAAATTTTCCCTTTATGTATTTGCTTAAATAGAAAGGGTCGGAATCCATGATACAGAGAAAGGCAATTTTGGTCTTATTAATTGTAATTCAAATAATCACAACCGGCTGCTGGAACCGTCGTGAATTAAATGAACTTGCTATTACTCTGGCTATGGGAATTGACCTAAACGAGGATGGTAAATATCTTGTGACTGCTCAAGTGGTAAATCCAGGAGAAATTACGACAAAAGCTAGGGGGCATGCACCAGTCATTATTTTTCAAGCTGAGGGGGATTCCATGCTTGAGGCATTCAGAAAAATGACCATGGAAGCTCCAAGGAAAATTTATCCTTCTCATCTCCGAATCTTGGTAATTGGAGAGTCTTTAGCAAAGGAGGGGATTGGAAAACCATTAGATTTGCTCTTAAGAGATTGGGAATTGCGATCTGATTTTTACATTGCTGTAGCAAAGGGAAAGAAAGCAGAAGATATCTTAAAGGTTCCAACTTCTTTAGAACGAATACCTGCGAATAAATTGTTTAATACTCTCGAAGTCTCCGCGAAGGCATGGTCAGCAACAAGATATGTTACGTTAGATGAATTGATTGAGGATATGGTAAGTGAAGGAAAACAACCGGTGTTGACAGGTGTTCATGTAAAAGTAAAAGGTGACGAAAAAACTTCTTTCAGTAAACAAATAGTAGAAAAAATCGATCCTGTTGCTAGATTGTATTTTAAAGATTTAGCGGTTTTTAAAAGAGATAAATTAATCGGCTGGTTAAACGAAGCTCAAAGTAAAACTTACAGTATTGTCACAAACAACGAACTAAGTTCTGTTGGAAATGTATCCTGTCCAAAAGGAGGGAAATTTGTTTATCAAGTGACGAATTCAGAAACGGAAGTAAAAGGAAGAGTAGTAAATGGAAAACCTGTAATTGATATAAATGTTCGCGTAGAGGGCAAAGTGGCTGAGATTGAATGTGATCTTGATTTGAAAGGGAAAAAATCAATTGATAATTTAGAGAAAATCTATGAAAAAGAAACAAAGAAAATGCTTGAAGAGGCAATTAAACATGTTCAGAAAAATGAAAAAGTAGACATTTTTGGGTTTGGTCAGGCAATTTATAGGGCAGATCCTAAAGAATGGGAAAAACTAAAAAAAGACTGGGATAAAAAATTCGAAGACATGGAAGTAAATGTGAATGTCCATGGAAAAATCAATAGTATAGGAACGGTAGGTAATTCATTTTTAGAAGAATTAAAATGAAATTTCTGTTTCATATAATGGATTCAAGAAAATGAGAGGGGATAAATGGATGGTGGTTTTTAAGAAACTAAAAAATAAAAACAGATTAAACCCTTTCACAGATGAAATAGATGATCAAAGTCTTAACAATAGTAAGGGTTACTTAAGCGAAAGCCTAGAAGAAAATAAAAAATTCGTCCTGAAGAAACTTGGAAATAGCAGCGACATTGTAATTAGGGATATAAAAATTGGCAAAGAGAATTTAGTTAGAGCCAGCATTTTTTATTGTGATGGATTAGTGGATACTGAATCTATTCAAAAATCTGTCCTGGAACCGCTCATGTTGGACATTACTTCCCATAATGATCAATTTTTAGCTTCTAGGTCAAGTATATTAGAAGTCTTAAAGGACCACTATCTTACTGTTGGATCCATAAAAGATGTTATGGATTACACCACTCTGTTCAATTCCTTATTATCAGGGGATGTCATTCTTTTGCTGGATGGAATTGCTCAAGGTCTCATGATCAGTATGTGCGGCTGGAAGGAACGGGCTGTAAGTGAATCAACCGCTGAAAATGTCATTAGAGGTCCAAAGGAAGGTTTCACTGAGTCAATCCGTACGAATTCTGCATTGATTCGCCGAAAAATAAAATCGCAGCAATTATGGATTGAATCGAAAAACATCGGTAAACTCACTAAAACCGATATAGCGATCATGTACATAAAAGGAATTGCAAATGACAAAATTGTACAGGAAGTTCATAGACGGCTAAATCAAATTGACATAGATGGGATTTTGGAGAGTGGTTATATTGAAGAATTGATCCAGGATAAAACCTATACTCCGTTTCCAACGGTATATTACTCAGAACGGCCTGATGTGATTTCTGCGGAGCTCCTTGAAGGAAAAATTGCGATACTAGTGGATGGAACCCCGAATGTTTTAATCGTACCAGCACTGTTCGTTTCTTTTATACATGTTGCTGAAGATTATTATCAGCGGGCAGATATTAGCTCACTTATCCGTTTGCTTCGATTTTTAAGTCTATTTATTGCATTATTGGCCCCCTCCTTATTTGTTGCGATCACTACTTTTCATCAGGAGATGGTGCCGACTGCACTTTTGATAAATCTTGCTGCCCAACGAGAAGGTGTTCCCTTTCCAGCATTTATTGAAGCGCTCATGATGGAGGCTGCATTTGAAATTTTGCGGGAAGCTGGTTTACGAATGCCAAGGGCTATAGGTTCAGCCATTTCAATTGTGGGAACATTGGTCATTGGAACAGCTGCAGTTGAGGCTGGAATCGTATCAGCAGCCATGGTAATTGTTGTTGCCATCACGGCAATTTCTAGCTTTATACTTCCCTCCATTGCCATGTCAGCGTCTCTTAGAATGCTTCGTTTTCCAATGATGGGGCTTGCTGCTTCTTTTGGGTTATTCGGTATAATTGTCGGTTTAATATCACTTATTCTCCATTTGTGCAGCCTCCGTTCGTTTGGCGTTCCTTATATGAGCCCCTTCGGTCCTTTAATAAAGGAGGAAATAGGGGATTCAATTGTTCGCTTACCATGGTGGAGGATGGTTTCTCGCCCTCGGCTAATAAGCAAAACCAACAAAAATCGTGGCCATAATCCGGTTCCAACTCCACCGGAAGATAAAATTTAATATTGACCTCCATTTCATTGTCTTGATTTTTATTCTTAAGAAGAAAGGAAGAAGCTATAAAAGTGGCTATAGCCGGAATCTTAGTTGTTGTTGCGATCATTATTGCGATTGATGTACCTCATATGTTAAGAAAACGATTGGTAAAAGAGCTATGGATATTTTCCTTCCTTTTATTATTTGGGACCGTACTAAGTATTGCTAGAGCCTTACATGTTTGGATTCCTAATCCGCTAATCTGGCTTACATTCATTTATAAACCATTTTCTAATCTGTTGAAAAATTTATTAACATAAACTTCCTTACGTAGTCTTTTACTTTAAGAACGGCAGTTTTAACCTTCAAATAGGCTTCCTTTCAATTGTTATAAAGGATTTTTTTTGCTACAATAAAAGCCTAGAGAAGAGGTGTTGTCTATGCCAAAAGGTGAAGGGAAAGTGGTTGCCCAGAATAAAAAGGCATACCATGATTACTATATTGAAGAAACATATGAGGCTGGAATTGTCCTACAAGGAACAGAAATCAAGTCAATCCGCGCTGGAAAAGTGAACTTAAAGGATTCCTATGCAAGGATTCATAATGGTGAAATGCATCTATTAAATATGCATGTTAGTCCATATGAGCAAGGTAATCGCTATAATCATGATCCTTTGAGACAAAGAAAACTTTTGCTCCATAAGCGGGAAATTAATAAGCTTTTTGGAGAAACAAGAGAAGCAGGCTATGCGCTTATTCCATTAAAGATTTATTTGAAAAATGGCTTTGCAAAAATCTTATTAGGATTAGCAAAGGGTAAAAAGAATTATGATAAGCGTGAGGTCTTGAAGCAGAAAGAAGCCAAGCGTGATATTGAACGAGCATTCCGTGAGCGTCAAAAAATGTAATTACAAAAACTTACAATTGAAAAAGACGTTCAGTGTGTTATAATAAGTTTGTCGCTAAGGAGCGGCGATAACTTTTGCTCAAACTATTGTTGAGCATCCGACGTCACTAGCTTTAATCTTAAGTAGATTATTGCTCATTTTATAATGGGGACGCTACGGATTCGACAGGGGTAGTTCGAGCTTGGGTTGCGAGTCGAGGGGATCGGCCTCGTTAAAACGTCAACGCCTATAACTGGCAAAACTAACAACAACTTAGCTTTCGCAGCTTAATAACTGCATAGCTGTTCGCCCCTCCATCGCCTATGTGGTAGGGTAGCGGACTCAACGATAGTAGGCTACGCCGGAGTCCACCGTCTGAGGACGAAGGAAGAGAACAACCAGACTAGCTGACCGGCCGCCTGTCGACAGGCAAAAGGATCAGCGAATCGCCAATATGTCGACTACACTCGTAGAAGCTTAAGTGCCGATATCTTTGGACGCGGGTTCGATTAGTAAATAGTCGCCTTATGTGGTAACACATAAGTGAAAATTCGGCTTTATCGGTGAAACCTAAGTCGCTTAAACGAGCGATAAGGCAATGCCGAGCGGTATGTGGAGTAATCCAACAGCCGTGTATCGACTTATAGGCTGCCATTTAATTGGTAGTACTAGGATGCGAAATCCTTACCTTTAGGTAAAAAATATGATTCGCATAAGACGCCGAAGGACCTGTAAACTACGCAGGTTCAAGATATAGTCAGTGCCATGACGAAAGCATGGAAACGCACGTCCCGCCGTCTCCACCATACATAAGGTGGAATACAAGATCAGCTGATGCTGGTCTTTTTTTATATACTAAAAAAGCTTTCTTCAAAAGCTAGTTTCTTTTCTAGAGATTCCATAGTGTACTTTCCGTTTCGGGGTGTAACCTCCTCATACTTTTTAAGAATCCATTGTGCTCGGTTTCTTTTTTTATCTACCCTTAGATAAGGAGATATATGTCTTAGTATGGATATAACAGCTTCTTTTTTCTTTATATTTAAGGTATATGAATTCTTATGCTTATCAGGTTTGTAATTTTTCTTATTATTGATTGTTCCTCCTGATAGAGACTGTATGTAAACTAATAGTTCTTTATCTGTTGAAGCAATGGATATGCAAGGGCGTCGATGTTCGTGTACATGCATTCTAGTTAAAGAAATGGAGCCTTCCCCATCAATAATACCTGCAATATATGCAGCTTCCCAACTTTCCATTTATATCACTCCTCATCATACAATGAAATACAAACATACGTTCTATTTATATTATATGATATTTTGTTAAAACTTTCAAATTTAACAAAAGCTATCCCTTCATCAAGAAAGGATAGCTTTTATTATTTAATGCGGCATATTGTTATTCATATTCATATTGTTAGGCGGCATTTGCGGCTGCCCCATATTCTGCCCCATCGCTGAACCTTGTGCAGGGGCGAAAGTATTTCTGTAATTATTCATATCCTGCTCAGCAAGCTGCGGCACTTGATAGTAATGATGTTTATTTTGATAAATAGAAAGCTCATAGCCCATTTCAATGCAATTTGGAATTGAATCTGCGAGCACGCGACGTACCACTGGATTCGTTGTCTCTAATGCTGCCATCGTTTTCATTGATGCGCTTGATTTGCAAGAAGCCAGCATACAGCTTGAAATGTATTCATCATTAATTTCCGATGGTGATTGCCAAGGCTTCTTTGGCTGAGCTGGTTTCATTCCATAGATGAAGTCATTACCTTGGTTCATCATATATTTTGAAGTAGGGTGGGAAGGATTTTGTCCAGTTTTGAAACATTCGACCGTGATGTTGTATTCATCCTGCATAAATTTATATTGACGATCAAGAATATCCAGTAATTCTGGATCCTTTACATGCTGGCGTAATAACATGTATGAATTCATTGTGCCAATTGCTGCTCCTAGAACCTCATTTAAATCAATTACCTCATGGCCTCCATGATTCAATTGCGGAGGTACATTTCCCGTATGCATATTTTGGTGCATTTGGCCTTGTTGTCCTTGCTGGTTTTGCATCATATTCTTCTCCTCCTAATGTGTAGATGTTAGCCATAGTTATTATGTATCAATTGACCGGAGTTATTCACCTGTACAATTTGTTCAAAAGATTGTAACGGTAGGGGTTTTAGAATTAGAATTCCACGTCAATAATGGCAGGTAATGAGTAGCAGGAGGTGAAGCAGCCAATGCAAGAAGAATTAAAGATTTTTTATCAAATATTTACAACCACAAAAGATGCAATTGAAAAATTTATGAATATGCTCGACCCAATAATTCAAAATGCGGCTGATGAACATGAACGGCTATATTATCACCATATTTATGAAGAAGAAGAGCAGCGGCTTTCCCGTTTAGTTGTCCTGATTCCACTTATTAGTAAATTTCAGCAAGTGAAGGATGAGAAGGAATTTTCTCCAGCTAACAATGAATTTAATCGGCTTCTACAAGAACTTAATCTTGAGAAATTCGGATTACATAATTTCGTAGAACACTTAGATTTAGCACTATTTCGCTTTACAGATGAAGAGCGAAGCAGCTTGTTAAATAGCTTAAGGGAAGTTTCCTATAAGGATTATCAGCAGGTTAAACAAATGCTGATCGATATTAATAGTCGATTTGATACTAATTATGTAGACCCACATGCCTATCATGATGAGGAACATGACCACCTTGACCGGTCCCATTCGGTAACGATGGACCATCACCATCATACGGCTCCACAGACTAAACAGAGAAGAGGCTTTACGGTGGGAAGCTTAATTTAAGGAAAAGAGAGGAAAAACAAATGAACAAAATACAGTTATATCCTGATTCACCGTTATCAAATCAAGAATTTACTCAGTTAGATCAAACTGTCGTTGATGCAGCAAGGAGACAATTGGTCGGGCGCCGTTTTATTGAATTATACGGCCCGCTGGGAAGAGGCGTACAAAGTATCTTTAATGATATTTTTGCAGAAAACTTAGAAGCTAAAATGGATTTTCAGGGGTCCTTCGATACGGATATCGAGACAAGTAAGAGGGTGAACTATACGATTCCATTGCTTTATAAGGACTTTGTATTGTATTGGCGTGACTTAGAGCAGGCAAAGGTATTAGATATCCCAATAGATTTTTCTGCGGCAGCCAATGCGGCTCGTGATGTGGCGATACTTGAAGACCAAATGATTTTCCATGGTACAAGGGAGTTTGATATTCCTGGTTTGATGAATGTTCCCGGCCGTCTAACCCACTTGATTGGGGAATGGTATGAATCCGGAAATGCTTTTCAAGATATTGTTGATGCCAGGAATAAGCTGCTTGAAATGAACCATAATGGACCATTTGCACTTGTACTATCTCCACAATTATATTCCCTGATCCATCGTGTCCACCGTGATACAAATGTATTAGAAATTGAACATATTCGTGAATTGGTTACAGATGGGGTGTTCCAATCTCCTGTTTTAAAAGGAAAATCAGGCGTACTGGTGAATACAGGGAAAAATAATCTAGACCTTGCTATATCAGAGGATTTTGATACTGCATACTTAGGTGTAGAAGGGATGAATCATCCTTTCCGGGTTTATGAAACCGTCGTACTGAGAATTAAGCGCCCTTCTGCTATTTGTACATTGGAGTCTATGGGGGATTAATGAAACATCGCGTATTCACCGTCGGTTCACTCATACCGGGAAGGCTGATGGTTAAACCCCAAGCACCAGTACCAGTCGAAAAGAAAGAAAAAATGCAGCCAGAAAAAATCGTTGTGGAACAAAACGGCAGCAAGATTGAAATTCAACCGGTAAAAGGAAAGCTGCTCGACACAGCCTTAAATCAAGGAAAACAGATCAATTATAAATGCAAAAAAGGTACATGCGGACAGTGTAAAGTCAAAGTCATAAAAGGCTCTGGATTGTCTCTCCCTAATGAGCAGGAGCAGAAAAAGCTAAAGGATGAACTAACAAAGAGCTATCGTTTAGCTTGCCAGGCAGAAATTCTATAAAAAATTCAACAAAAAAACGAGGTCCACAAAATCAGGACCTCGTTTTTTATTATGCTAATTTAACCACTTTTTCTTCTACAGGGAACGGAAGTGAGAAATTGTGCTTTTGTAATTCAGTCACACTTATATCATGTACAAGTCTTAATGCTTCTTTTTTAAAGGTTTTTGTAATGAAGCCACTGTTGACCTCACATAGTTTTTGCAGATATTGTAATGTATCGCGAACGAGCATTTGTTTAATAAAGGCATTCTTGAGCTGGCAAATTAATTTATGCTCTAATCCTTTAATAACGGCAATTTGATCGACATGGGCGATGATATTTTGGCCGTCTTCATCGATAAACCCAACAGATACATATTGTCCTTTTGAGAAATCAACATTAGTAAACACAGGGTTTAAATAGGTTTCACCGGAAGAAAGAGTGATAGAGTCTGCTTCTGCTGCACCGCCGATTTTACGTTGATTGGCTATGACCGTGTGAATATCCTTTAACCCAAATAACATGTTAAACATAGTGATGATCCCCCATTTCCGAAGTACTTTATATTGATGATTCTATAGATAATGAGAATCATTGTCAATGGAGTATAATGTCTATTTTTGACGTTTATATGAAAATGCCCGCTGGAAATTCAAACCAAAATCTAATTCATAGCAAGAGAAGAAACCCAAAAATGCGCAAAAGATAGAAGTGAAAGAAAAGTTAAACTGACCATAATGGAAAGTGAATACTTTAGACTTGGCTTACGAATAAAAGGAAAAAAGAAGGAAGCCAACAGACTGAACCATCCGATTACTGAAAGTATAATAAAGCTGTCAAGAACCATATGCGGTAACAGCCCTAAATAAAATAACCCGCCCCAAATAACACTTACCATCAGGGGGATAAATAGATCTTGTCCCTTTCTAATTACAGCGATACTGTCATGTTCGTGGTGTTTTTTCGAAAGAAGAGGATAAATAAAATAAGGCAGAACGAATCCAAAGAAAATCCCCGTTACCAATCTCCGTGGGTTAGTCGATTCAAAAAGATGAGTGTATGAACCTAGACCATCTATTATTAATGGAACTAAGAACAACAGAAGCGTAAAGCTTGTTTTAATTGATGGAATGGTAATACTTTGTTTTCGTTTTGAAACATGTAAATAGATAAGCGTTGAAAATATCCCTATATAAATACCAGTATCTCTTGCGCACACAGCCAACGAACGACCGGACACTTGCAGTGACCGTTCTTCTAATTGATGGCATAACGCCTGGCCAAGAAAATGTAAAATATCATGCAGCATCATGCATCACTCCTGTAATCAAAAAACCCAATTCAATCAGAAGAATTGGGTTTTCGTTCCGAGAATTAATAGGTCATAAATGCCGGAATAATAGATAATGCAGAAGCTGCAAACCAGCAAATACAACTAAGGGCAATCGCAACAATACCAACAATTAAACAAGTTTTTCCCACTGCCTTTTTGTCTATATCTTGATCATTCATCCATACAATCCCTAAAATGATTCCAACAACCGGTATAAGAAAAGACAAAATGTATAACAGTGCTCTTTGACCGCCAGACATATCGACCCCTCCATTCCTTACTAAAAACCAGGTAAATGCATGCTCTTTGAATATGTATGAGAGGTAATTGGATATTTTGCCTGTCTAGCTTTATAAAATTCCTCTGGGTCTTTTGACTGAATCTTTTTTTATAAAGATTCAGTCTTAAAAGTAACAATCAGATACTTATTTGTTATAATAAAGATAATACATAAATTAGGACATAATAAATGGGGTTTGATATGATAAATAATCTAATTAAAAGCAGCGGGTTTAAAAGAATTTCTATTTTTGTCTTATTGGCGCTAGTTCTTTATGGACTAAAAGATATGATTAATTTGATTTTATTTACGTTTATCTTCACCTTTTTAATGGACCGGCTGGTGATTTTCTTATCTAGAAAAATTCCATTAAATCGAAAAATCCTTGTTGTAGCTTCCTATTCTACAATTGTTGGGCTGCTCTCATATGGTCTTGTGAAATACTTACCAATGATCATCGGTGAGATAACAGCATTAATAAAACAAATCACTGCATTTTATACAAAAGAACATGACAATATCATATTAAATTATTTGGTCAGCCGCCTTGAGGAAATTCAGATTTCTAATTATCTGGAGAGAGGATTTACCTTTTTAATTACCTATTTTACTGATATTAGTACCTTTGGCTTACAAATACTTATTGCTCTGTTGATGAGCTTGTTCTTTTTACTAGAAAAACCTCGTTTAATTGAATTTACTAAAAAGTTTAAAAAGAGTAAGATAGCTTCTATTTATGCAGAAATAGAATTCTTTTCACTTAAATTTGTTGGTACATTTGGTAAAGTTATTGAAGCCCAAATTATCATCGCAGTCGTTAACTGTATCCTGACCACCATTGCATTATGGATATTTGGTTTTCCGCAATTAGGCGGATTATCCATTATGATTTTATTCCTTGGATTAATTCCGGTTGCGGGAGTGATCATTTCTCTTATCCCGCTTGTTATTATTGGGTATAGTATTGGCGGAATCATGACAGTCCTTTATGTCTTTATTGCCATCATGATTATTCATGCGATTGAAGCATATATATTAAATCCAAATTTAATGTCTTCAAAAACCAATTTACCTGTTTTCTATACCTTCCTAGTATTAATTTTCTCGGAACATTTCTTTGGTGTTTGGGGATTAATAATAGGTATTCCGGTCTTTGTTTTCCTATTGGATGTGTTGGAAGTAACTGATAATAAGAAAGTATAGAAGGTGAACCTTATGAGTGAATGCAAACTGGACCACACAAAGGAAGATGTAAGAAATAAATATGAATCACAAGCAGCTTTTCTCCCGGAAGAATTGAAGCCTTTATTTACTCAATTTTTTTCAGAAGAACACACTCAGGACCTATTAAATGAAGTGTTTCATCTTTTGAAAAAATATGATTTAGCGAAAGTTGAGGAAAGAAATACGAGAAATAACAGGCTGCTATTAGTATTGAAAAATGTGTAAAAAATGAAAACCCCCAAGTTCTTGGGGGTTTTTGCTTTAACAAATGGCCGTTTTCTTCTTTACTCCAATTTTATCCCTCTCGGCAATTTTATTGATATATTGTGTTGCTGCTGGAACTTTACATGCGGTGTTACCGACATTGACATGAACCTTTCCAATCTTTTCTGCAGCTAAAACGGCTTCTCCATGCAATTCTTTCACATAGGCTCCGACACTAATAACAAAGGTATTCATTGCATATCGGACTCGGTTCCGTTCATTGTGAATAGTTGCTGCTACTTGAGTTAACCTGCTGCGTATTTCTTCGATGTCCAATTCTTCATCTGGTGAAATGGAAAGATAGTTTGTATATGTATTCCACCCGCATACTGCAGTCATTTCTTCAGGTGAATCCATCCATTCTCGGGCAAGTTCAAGTGCAAATTTGCTTTCTGATGCAACCCCCGCAACTGTATATTCAGCAAGCATGTACCAATAGGCTTTTTTAACCCAATCCTGAAGCGTTTCTTTTGAGATCAGTTTTGGGTTCACAGAAAGACCAGCTAAGTACATTGCATCATGATTTCCTGTATTGTAGAGTGCTAACGCAAGTTCATGGTCCTTTTTTACAAACTTAACGAGTTTTTTTAAGTCGCCAACCTTCACTCCAAAGAATGGTTCCTTTACACCGTGGTTCATATAGATTTTTTTTGTTTGCTCTGACCCCAGTTCCTCAAGCTTTCTCATCACTTCTTCCAAGTTCATGCCCATTCCTCCTCAAAAATCAGTATATCCCTTTGTCTTACTAATTCTACCAGCAATTTTACCTTTTGGGAAAAATTCACTAAATAGGAAGTGTGCTATTTTCATGAAATCAGCTTTTTTTGAAAATAGTAAGATTATCTAATGCACGAGAAAGTAGGGATATCATGGGAGAATTATTAAAATTATTAAGAAAAGGTAATAAATCTGCATTGATTGCAGCGATCGTTAACACCATCATTTCCATCGCTAAAGGTGTTGCCTATATGTATACAGGAAATGTTGCGATGTTTGCTGAAACGATGCATAGTCTAGGGGATGCAGCTAACCAATTTTTTGTGTTTGTGGGTTCTGCTTTAAGTAAGAAGTCACCAACCGACAGATTTCCAAATGGCTTTGGCCGTTTAGTTAATTTAGTTTTATTAGGAGCCGTATTAATCGTTGGAATTATGGCGTTTGAAACGATTCAAGAAGGTTATCATCATATTCTTCATCCAGCTGAATCAGAAGGGTTCCTTATTAATGTCAGTGTACTTGCATTTGCCCTCATACTCGAGATATACGTCCTTTATAAGGCTATGAAGGAAGTAATGCATGAAGTGGGAGAACCAGCAAGCGGTCCAAGTATTTTTATTAAAAGCTTTACACATCTTAACAGGGCTAAACCGGCAACAAAGCTTGTATTCCTGGAAGATTCAGTCGCGACTAGCGGGGGTCTGCTCGCAATTATTGCCGTTATCATTTCCCATTTTACCCATATCCATTGGATTGAAGGTGCTGCTTCTATCCTTATTGGCTTAATGATGTTTTTTGTTGTCGGCCGAGTCTTCTTGGATAATGCCGCAGGTGTTCTAGGAAGGGCCGATGAGGAAATGGAAGAGAAGATTGGGCAATTAGTAATGTCTGACCCTGATGTAAAAGATATCCAAGACCTTGCTGTTATTAAAGAAGGAGAGGATTTACATGTGGAATTGGAAATTGAGATTGATCCTAAACTAACGATTGCAGCCGCAGATGATATTAAAGACCGTTTGCAGGAAAAAATCATGGCTGAAAAAGGAGTTGTCGATGTTACGATTGAGTTTGATGAAGAAGATGGGGTTATGACCTGGAACAGTGATTCCACTGATAAGAAATAAGATAGGCTGACTAACAGCCTATCTTTATTCCCATGGTTTTTCAGTTGTAAAGTAACTTGCTAGTTCTTTACTGTTTTTGCGATGCTCTTTCCGTTTTTCTGCTCGATCTTTTCCTGTTTCATAGAGCTTCTTTTCCTCATTTGTTTCAGGGATAATCTTCGGTACAGGTGTTGGTTTGCCATTCTCATCCAATGCAACAAAGGTAAAAAAAGCAGTAGCAGCAATCTTTCGATTACCAGTCATTAAATTTTCAGCGATAATTTTAACGAAAACTTCAATTGAAGATGTACCTGTCCATGTCACAAAGGATTCAAAGCAAACAGAATCCTGCTGGGTAATTGGACTAAGAAAATCTACTGAGTCTGTCGAAGCGGTCACAACCTCTCGCCTTGAATGACGGGTAGCAGAGATAGAAGCAAGCATATCCATGTCACTCATTAGTTTTCCGCCGAACATGGTATTATGGTTATTTACATCGTTAGGAAAGATCCTGCTAGTTCTAACAACTCTCGATTCATTACACGTTTTTGCATTCATCTTTATTCCTCCATCATCTGTGATAACTTATTTTGAGCTGAAAACCAATTCTATAATCATATCATTTGTTGAGGCAGGGAGTAAGATTAGAAGTAAATGTTATACAATTATGATAAATTACAATTAGCAAATATAATGAATGGAGGTTTAAAACCATGCAAAAAGAAATTATCGGGGCATTGAATGTTAAACCCGAGATTAATCCTAAGGAAGAGATTAGAAGTCGAATTGATTTTCTAAAAAGCTACTTGTTAAAAACAAAGGCGAAGGGGTACGTATTAGGAATCAGCGGAGGGCAGGATTCAACGCTTGCAGGACGACTTGTTCAGCTGGCGGTTGAAGAACACAGGCAAGATGGCAAGGATGCTTTATTTATTGCAGTTCGTCTGCCTTATGGGAAACAGAGGGATGAAGACGACGCAGCCCGGGCAATGAAGTTCATTTCAGCAGATCGTGAATACACGTTTAATATTCAAGCTGCAGTGGATGCGGTTCAAACGGAATTTAATGAAAATTCTACATTGCCCTTAAGTGATTATCATAAAGGCAATGTGAAGGCTAGAATGAGAATGATTGCTCAATATGCCTTTGGAGGAATGGAGGACTTGCTCGTCATTGGTACAGACCATGCGGCAGAAGCGGTAACTGGTTTCTTTACAAAACATGGTGATGGCGGGGCGGATGTGCTGCCATTAAGCGGATTAACAAAGCGCCAGGGCAAAGCCCTTCTTAAAGAGCTGGGGGCAGAAGAAAGACTTTATTTAAAGGTGCCAACAGCCGATTTGCTTGACCATAAGCCAGGGCAAGCGGATGAAACAGAACTCGGCATTTCATATGATGACATCGATGATTACCTAGAGGGAAAACCTGTTTCACAAGAAATCGCAGAAAAAATTGAGAAACGGTATCGCATAACGGAACATAAGAGGCATCTCCCAGCATCCATGTTTGACCAATGGTGGAAATGAGCATGGGGATCTTCCATTTCTAATTCAAGCGGAAGCGTCTTTGCGCTTCCGCCTTTTCTTATCCAAAGATTCATAAAAATGCTATAATTTGCCCGATTATTCTACCACACCTCTTTTATAATTAGATTTAAACAAATCATTATAAAAAGGATGTGGAAAATATGAATTCAAAGATGACAGAAACAAAATTCCTGCTTTACACGGTCAATGCCATACTTCTGTTAATGTTGGTTCGTATTTTCTTATCACAAATCTACACCATATATGACCCCAAAAACTATGTTGGCATACACTCCATGTTAGAAATTATCTGTATTGCTGTTTCTTTTACAATCTTCCTATTTGGCCTTAAAAAGTTCAGTACCAATAGATCACTTCGTTTGCTGCTTTTAGCCTTTACTTTTTTAACCGTCGGAATTATTGATTTATTCCATACCCTTTCCTACAATGGAATGCCTTTCTTTATAACTGCGAGCTCTGTTCAAAAGGCAACCTGGTTTTGGATATGTGCCAGGTTCATCCAATCCATACTAATGTTGATGATAATTCTCCTGCCTGATAAGAAAATAAAGAAAGATTATCGTGCTTTAACAGTCATTTTAGGATTAATATTAACCGGTTCTGTCGGATACATTATTATTTCATATGAGAAAGTTCTGCCCTTGCTTGTAATAGAAGGAAAAGGAACTACTTTATTGAAAAATGGAATGGAATACGGTGTAAGTTTTATCATGTTCATCTCATTGATGGCTGCCTTATATCAATATTATCTAGATAATAAAGAAGACAAATTATATTTCGGCCTGGCTTTTGTCTTTTTGCTTCTTACCGAACTAATTTTTACAATCTACCAAAGTGTGTTTGATCTTGATAACTTCTTAGGTCATGTTTATAAAGTCTTTGGATTTTACTTTATCTTAAAAGGGTTTTATTTTTCTGAACATGAAACCGAAGAAAAACCTATCGAATCAAATACGCTATCGGATCATCCAGGATTATTTTTTACATTAAAGAGAATTGGAAAACAGTTTGTTTGTACGAATATTGATGGCGAACTGCTCAAGGAATTACACTATTCACCAATGCAATCCTCGGGAGTTAGTATTTCGAACATCCTCCCTGCATTGGATGTATCGCTAAATGACTATTGTCATTTAGCAAACAAAATCAAGGAAAATATCACCTTTAAAATAGAATATCAGGATAAATTATTATTAATTACCATGAAGCCAGCCGTTGACGAAATGGGCCAAGATGTTATACTAGGAACGGTGATGGACATGTCGGGTATATTTCCCCGGAGGTCCAATAGAAAGCTGGCCAGACCAGAAAATAATAAAAGTGTAAAAATAGTAATGTAATCATATCAAGGATTACCTTGCTATTTTTTTTATTGTTCACAGCTAATGACGAGATATATTTTCCATTGACTAAGATGACGGACCTGCGTATTATTATTACGTTAATATAATAATTATTCACTTTGAAAGTGTTAGATAAATTTATGTGACTAAAGCTCGGATAAGGGGGTTACATCTTGGGGAATTCTAATAAGTTAGGTTTTTGGGTTTTAACCGCCCTAGTTGTCGGTAATATGGTCGGTTCAGGTATATTCATGCTTCCTCGGTCATTATCAGAAGCTGCCAGCCCTGCTGGTGTGATGTTAGCATGGTTATTAACTGGGATAGGTGTGTTAATGATTGCTCTTGTGTTCGGAAACCTGGCAATCCGGAAACCGAATCTGACAGGAGGGCCACAAATTTATGCAAAAGAACTATTTAAACCTGGATCACAAAGCTCCATACTTTCAGGATTTATGGCTTCTTGGGGATATTGGATTGGAAATTTAGCTGGAAACGTAGCGATTATTACAACGTTTGCTGGTTATTTATCAACCTTCTTTCCTGTTTTAACTTCTCAAGCAGACTGGTTTACTATTTTCGGATACACTTTAAAGGTTGGGAATGGGTTAACCTTTATTGTCTGTACCATTCTTTTATGGGGTACGCATTTAATCATCTTACGCGGTCTGGAAAGTGCCGGGAAATTAAATTTTGCTGCAACAGCTGCCAAGGTGACAGGATTTTTACTATTTATTATTGTCGGGCTCTTTACCTTTGATAAAGCAAATATATTGCCAATGGTTGAAACTAGATTAGGTGATTCAGGTCAAACCTTTGGTTTAATGTCACAAGTTAATAATGCAGCGTTAGTAACTCTATGGGCTTTCTGTGGCTTAGAGTCAGCTGTGGTTTTTGCATCACGTGCGAAAAGGAAAATTGATGTAAAGAGAGCAACGATTGTCGGACTATTTATCGCACTTGGTATTTATATTGGTATCAGCACGCTTGTTATGGGGATGTTAGACCAAAATACACTTATTAGTTCAGAAAAGCCATTGATTGATGCGATTCAAACTGTTTTAGGACCTATAGGCGGTAAGGTTTTAGCTGCTATTGGGTTAATTAGTTTAATTGGTTCAACGATTGGCTGGGTAATGTTGAGTGCGGAAGTGCCATATCAAGCAGCAAAACAAGGATTGTTCCTTCCAGCTTTCTTAAAAGAAAACAAAAAGGGCCTTCCTATCTTTTCACTTGTACTAACAAACGGCATTGCTCAAATTTTTATATTCTCAACTGTTTCTAAATCGATTTCAGGAGCTTTTGATTTTATCATTACTATAGCAACGTTAGCGTATTTAGTTCCTTATTTTATTGCTTCGGTCTATCAATTGAAATTAGTTATTAAGGGTGAAACCTACCACAATACGAAATCAAGATTGATTGATGGGATGATTGCAACAGTAGCGACCATTTATTCCGTATGGGTGATTATATCAGGAACATCAGATTTAAAGACCTTTATATTAGGAATTGTCCTTTTATCAAGTGGGATTTTCTTTTATGGCCCGCTTAAGAAAAAGCGTTCTAAAGAAGAGAAACACAAACAATTATTATCTGCATAAACCATTGCACCTGTCAGCTTTTCTTAGAGGGTTACCTTTATGAAAAGCTGACAGGTGTTTTACATTTAAATGAGTAAAAAGGGAACGATAATCTTAAGGAGTATTGGTTTGGTCTAAACTTATATAGGAGGTTTACCGACGTGAAGAAACTTTTGGTTGTAATAGCCCTTCTACTCAGTGTTCTATTGCTTGTGACAGCGTGTGGTAAAGATGATGAGGCGAAGAAGGATAAGAAAGAGGATAATAAGACAGCAGAAAAAGCTGATGATAAAGATTTACTTGCTAAGGTTAAAGATGAAGGCAAACTGTTGATAGGAACAGAAGGTACATATGCACCGTTTACATTTCATGATGAAAGTGGAAATCTTACGGGTTTTGATGTTGAAATCTCGAGAGAAGTTGCAAAGCGCATAGGGGTAGAGGCTGAGTTTAAAGAAACACAGTGGGATGCGATATTTGCCGGGCTCGATGCCAAGCGATTCGATATGATTGCAAACCAGGTCGGAATTAGGCCTGACAGGCAGGAAAAATACTCCTTCTCAGATCCATATATCACCTCAGCAGCTGTTTTGGTGATTCACAAAGATAATGATAAAGTAAAGACGTTTGAAGATATAAAAGGTTTAAATGCAGCACAATCATTGACAAGTAACTATGGAGAAATGGCTAAAAAGTATGGTGCAAATTTAGTTAGTGTCGAAGGCTTTACCCAGTCAGTGGAACTTCTTGCATCCAAGCGTGTGGATGTTACGATTAACGACCGGATTTCGTTTTTAGATTATACAAAGCAGCGACCTGATGCACCGATTAAAATAGCCGCGACTAGTGAGGATGCATCCGTAAGCGGACTTATGTTTAGAAAAGACAGTGATACACTTGTTAATGAGGTTAATAAGGCATTATCCGAAATGATAGCGGATGGCACCTACAAAAAAATCTCTGAGAAATGGTTTGGTGAAGATGTACTTAAATAGTATTATTGCTGACCCAGAGAGAACGGCTCGATTAATTGACATAGCTCAAAGTTCCTTTCTGCCCCTTTTGAAAGGGGCTATTTTTTATACGATTCCCTTAACCATTATTACATTTATTGTTGGCCTGATATTAGCCATATTAACTGCCTTGGCTCGAATTTCAAATGTGAAGGTCCTCCAAATGATAGCAAGAATCTATGTTTCAGCTATCCGTGGGACTCCGCTGTTAGTACAGCTATTCATTATTTTTTATGGACTCCCTACCATAGGAATTATTATTGATTCCTATTCAGCGGCAGTGATTGGATTTTCTCTAAGTGTCGGAGCGTATACATCTGAAATTATTCGTGCAGCGATTCTTTCAACACCAAAGGGACAGTGGGAAGCGGGCTATTCCATTGGGATGAGTTACGCTCAAGTGTTAAGAAGAATTATCCTGCCGCAAGCTGCAAGAGTTTCCATTCCACCGCTTTCAAACTCTTTTATTAGTCTTGTGAAAGATACTTCACTTGCATCACTTGTACTTGTATCCGAGATGTTTCGTAAGGCTCAAGAAATCGCTGCGAGCAATTATGAATTCTTATTGGTCTATTCTGAAGCTGCCCTAATTTATTGGGTCATTTGCTTTATCCTTTCAGTTATTCAGCAAATGATAGAAAAGAAACTAGATCGGTACGTGTGAAGGGAGGGAACTTACGTTGATTTCTATTCAAGGCTTATATAAGCAGTTCGGAAAATTAGAAGTTCTAAAAGGAATTGACATTGAGGTAGAAAGGGGCAATGTGGTCGTTGTGATTGGGCCCTCGGGTTCAGGAAAGACAACCATGCTCCGATGCTTAAATGTTTTAGAAACACCAACAAAAGGCGTTATTTCTATAGAAAGTCAAACACTTGATTTCTCGAGAAATGTATCGAAGAAAAATATTGCATCTTTTCGACGATTAACGGGTATGGTATTTCAAAGCTATAACCTATTCCCCCACAAAACAGCTCTCGAAAATGTGATGGAGGGACCCGTGATTGTTAAAAATGAAAAAAAGGAAATTGCGCGAAAAAAGGCCCAGACCTTATTAGAAAAGGTAGGGCTCGGAGAAAAACAAGATTATTATCCCGCACAGCTCTCAGGGGGACAGCAGCAAAGGGTAGGAATTGCGAGAGCATTGGCTATGGAGCCGAAGGTAATGTTGTTTGACGAACCAACTTCTGCCCTTGACCCTGAATTGGTCGGGGAAGTGTTAAAAGTCATGAAGGACCTTGCGAACGAAGGAATGACCATGATTGTCGTAACACATGAAATGCGCTTCGCAAGAGAGGCTGCAGATGAGGTTATTTTTATGGATCAAGGTGTGGTGGTCGAAAGAAACAAACCAGAGGAAATCTTCACCAATCCAAAAGAGGAACGAACCCGAAAATTTTTAAATATGATTCAGTAAGTGCTATGGCAAAAGTCATAGCACATTTTTTATTATTTAGGTAAAATTTTATTGTAAAATGTGAATCTTTTCCATAATTGAATCGTATTAAAGTTGCATACATAAAGAAGGGAGTGATGCCGATGGAAGTATTCAATCTGCCATTAGAAACAATTTATTTATATGGATTAATTGGTTCAGGTATATTAACCATTTTGTATGTATTCTTTGCAGACGTGGTTCATTTTGACGGCCCAGATTTTCTTAATCCCGTTATTATTTTTTCATTTGTCACCATTTTTTCAGCAAGCGGTTATTTATTCGAGAAGCTTACAGCATTACATTACTTCTTAATCTTAGGAATATCAGCAATTATCGCCTTACTACTTGTTACCTTTTTAAATGTATTTGTCTTAATTCCACTGTCCAATGCAGAAGAATCACTCGTATACAAAGAAAGTGATTTAAGAGGCAGGATTGGAACCGTCATAACAGCGATTCCAGCAGATGGGTATGGGGAAGTTATGATAGAAAGTATTAGTGGAAGAATTGCAAAACCAGCGACAAGCTTTGATTCTGTACAGTTAGATAATGGTACGACTGTGCTTGTGGTTGATATAAAAGATGGGGTCCTTCAAGTTTCGTCCCATCAAGAGATAGAAAATTATTTATTATAGGGAGGCTGGTTAGATGGATTTAGGTTTTTGGATTGTTATTGGGATTGTGGCATTTATTTTAATCGCGTTAATTGGTGTGTTTATCACGAAGTATCGGACAGCGGGGCCGGATGAGGCACTGATTGTTACGGGGAGTTTCTTAGGAAATGGCAACGTCCATGTTGATGAATCAGGAAATAAAATTAAGATTATCCGCGGCGGGGGAAGCTTTATATTACCAGTGTTTCAACAGGCAAAGCCGCTAAGCTTATTATCCAGCAAGCTCGAAGTAACGACACCGGAAGTATATACAGAGCAAGGCGTACCAGTAATGGCGGATGGTGTTGCCATCATTAAAATTGGCGGTTCCATAAGTGAAATTGCTACAGCAGCCGAGCAATTCCTTGGTAAAGCGAAGGATGACCGCGAAAATGAAGCAAAAGAGGTCTTAGAGGGTCATTTACGTTCTATCCTTGGTTCTATGACGGTAGAAGAAATTTATAAAAACCGTGATAAATTCTCACAAGAGGTTCAAAGAGTTGCCTCTCAGGACCTAGCGAAAATGGGATTAGTCATCGTTTCCTTTACGATTAGGGACGTTCGCGATAAGAATGGATACTTGGATTCTCTAGGTAAACCACGTATTGCCCAGGTGAAACGGGATGCAGATATTGCTACAGCAGAAGCTGACAAAGAAACGAGAATTAAGAAAGCAGAAGCAGCGAAGGAGGCAAAGCGTTCTGAATTAGAACGTGCTACTGAAATCGCTGAGGCAGAGAAAGTGAATCAGCTTAAGGTTGCTGAGTTCCGCCGTGAACAAGATAGCGCCAAAGCACGTGCTGACATGGCCTATGAATTGGAAAGTGCAAGAGCAAAGCAGGAAGTAACCGAGCAGGAAATGCAAGTTAAGATTATCGAGAGACAAAAGCAGATTGAACTCGAAGAAAAAGAAATTCTGCGCCGTGAACGTCAATACGATTCTGAAGTAAAGAAAAAAGCAGATGCGGACCGATACTCTGTTGAGCAGGCTGCAGCAGCAAACAAAGCAAAACAAATTGCTGAGGCGGAAGCGAATAAGTACCATATTGAAGCAATGGCAAAAGCCGAAGCAGAGCGTGTTCGTCTAGATGGTTTATCTAAAGCGGAGGCCCAAAAGGCACAAGGTACGGCAGAGGCAGAAATTATCCGCCTAAAAGGTTTGGCAGAAGCAGAAGCGAAAGAAAAAATTGCAGAAGCGTTCGAACAATTCGGTCAAGCGGCCATCTTAGATATGATCATCAAAATGCTTCCTGAATATGCGAAGCAGGTGGCAAGCCCGCTTGGTAATATTGATAAGATTACGGTAGTAGACACTGGCGGTTCAGGAGAGAATGGCGGTGCTAATAAGATTACTGGCTATGCTACCAATCTTATGGCCACTCTTCAGGAGTCTCTAAAGGCTTCAAGTGGAATAGATGTGAAAGAGCTCATCGAGAACTATTCAGGAAAAGGCAATGTAAAACAAAGCATTGCAGAACTCACAGAAACAATC
The DNA here is from genome assembly GCF_046591715.1 of Neobacillus niacini. Taxonomy (GTDB): domain Bacteria; phylum Bacillota; class Bacilli; order Bacillales; family Cytobacillaceae; genus Neobacillus; species Neobacillus niacini_L. Next base: position 355,316 of record NZ_JAWVNQ010000002.1, read on the forward strand.
AAAAAGACTGACGACTAAATCCGTTTTTTGGGTGCTATCTTATAAAAAATTACAAGAATTGACGTATGAATTGGCATACGTCTTTTTCTTTTTTTATCAAGTTTTTACGAAATTTCATAAACTTTGACATCTAGGATAAGAGGGTTCGCTCTTTATTGGCTGGGGGAAGAGGTTAAGCATCCCACCCTGATGAATAGACGGAAGAATTTCGCTTATTTAGTAATTACCATCGAAATTGGCCTCAATAGACGGAGAGATTCCCCCTATTGACTCAAAAAACGTGAAAAAGATAAAGTTTGCTTTGAATAACCGGAAAACCTCCGCTTATATTCCTCGAAATGAGCTCCATTATGCATTTAACCGGAAAACCTCCCTTTATTTTGCTTATGCTCGTTACTGAGAAAGAAAAGACATCTTAATAGTCGTACAGAAAAAGATAAGGGCTATTTTTGTAAAAAAATTAGAGCTCCCACGTGGGAACTCATATGTAAAAAAGAGAGATTAAAATTGGGAGGAGCAAGTTGGTTACCACCAAGTATAACCTTAGAGAAATAAGAACTCTTTCATTGCTACAGGTACATCTTATCGAGAAATATTGTAGATGTTATGAAGAAGTTGTGATGAATTTGTGAAGATGAAAAAAGGTATTCCCCAACATGATATATTATAGCTAAGGGGAGTGAGAACGATGAAAATATTACTAGTTGATGATGAAAAAAGAATACTAGAAGTCCTCGAAGCCTACCTTGAAAGAGAAGGTTATGAAATTCATTGTGCTGATAATGGAATAGATGCCTTAAAAAAGGCTAAGACAATAAATCCTGATTTAATTGTGTTAGATTTAATGCTTCCAGATATCTCTGGCGAAGAGGTTTGCCGCTTAGTCAGAAAAGAATCAGATGTTCCGATTCTGATGCTGACGGCTAAGTCTGCGGAAGATGACCGCATAAACGGAATTGTTATGGGTGCAGATGATTATCTAACAAAGCCATTCAGCCCGCGGGAAGTAGTGGTCAGGGTACAAGCGATTTTAAGGAGAGTAAAGAAAACAGAGAAAATAGACCGGATGGAATTCAACAACAAACAGCTGGTTATCGACCTCAGTAAAAAGGAAGTAACAGTAAAGGGGCAGGATGTTATTTTGACACCGATTGAATATAAATTGCTCACCAATATGGCACTGAATCCAGGAAGAGTATACAGCCGCATGGATTTACTCGAAAAAATTCAGGATGAAGGAATGTACTACGAAGGCTATGAGCGAAGCGTCGATACCCATATTAAAAACCTGCGAAAAAAGATTGAGTTGGACTCCAGGCAGCCGTTGTTTATCCTGACCGTATTTGGGATGGGATATAAATTTGGAGGGGTGCTGGATGTTTCAAACACTGCGGTCTAGAATCCTTTTTTATTTACTGCTAAGCTCGATGATTGGAATTCTCTTTGTCAGCTTCTTTATGCAGTGGGGCTTCGAAGAGAGTTTTAAGAATTATCTAGATCGTAACCGTGAAAAGAAAATTGATAGAATCATTACAGAGATTGAAAAGGGTTATCAGAAAAATGGACATTTTACCAGGGATCCGGTTTTTGGTTTCCTACATGAGCATGCGATGACCGATCAGTTGTACTTCGATCTGTATGATAACCGAGGTCAATTGCAAATGGGGACCTCTAATATTGTTGGTTACTTGAACAGTCTTGGATTGACCGAACCTGAACCAAATGAAGAGGAGTGGCATTCTGCCTCATATACTCTTAGAGCTGACAATAAGGTGATTGGTAAACTTGAGGTTATTTACCCAATAGGCTTAATTGACGATGAGTACAATTTTTTACAAACGATACAGTTATATATTTATGCAGCGGTTTGTTTAACCATCTTGTTATCGATTCTGTTTAGTATGTTATTTTCTAAAAAGCTTACCTCAGGATTAAATAAAGTTTCTTTCGCCGCGAATGAACTGCAGCAGCATAATCTATCCATTCGGATCCCGTTAAAGGGATTACCCACAGAGGTTAAACAGCTGGCGATTTCATTTAATAATCTAGCAGAATCATTGGCAAAGGGTGAAATGCTAAGAAAACAATTTACGGGTGATTTAGCTCATGAACTTCGCACTCCGCTTGCTACGTTAAGAAGCCAAATAGAAGCCTACCAGGATGGGATATGGGAGCCAACACCTGCAAGATTACAATCAAGCCATGAAGAGCTTATGCGGTTAGTAAGACTGGTGAATGAGCTTGAGAAGCTGCTTGCAGCAGAAAATCCCCAAATTAAATTGGAGAAGGTTGAGGTAGAGGCAGGCAGTGTTCTATTAGCATTATGGGAAATGTTTTTACCCTTGTTTAAACAAAAAGGTGTACAGCTGCATATCGAAGAGCTCGAGCAGGAACTGCTTTTCCCCGCTGACAAGGACCGCTTAATGCAAATCCTTTCAAACGTATTGAATAATGCCCTGAAATATACGCCAGAAGGAAAGAATGTAACCATCTCTGTATTAATAGATAAAGAAGGTTATGTAGGGTTCAAGGTCGAGGATGAGGGGTCAGGAATGGCAGAAGATGATATCCCGCATATCTTTGAACGCTTTTATCGCGGTGACAAATCACGTGACCGAAAAACAGGTGGAGCTGGAATTGGTTTGTCAATCGTCAAAGCATTAATGGAAGCCCATAAAGGATTCATTAAAGTAAAAAGCCGTATTAATAAGGGAACAAGCATTATTTTATGGTTTCCGACAGACGATGATTAATAAAAAGCGGAAGCGCCTTGCCCAAGGAAAAATGCAGTTCATTTTTTCCCAGGTGCTTATGACCCCGATCCTTAGGCGCTAAAGCTAGACAAAAAAAAACCGCTATCTCATCAGGGATAGCGGTTTTTCATGGCTTGAGCTTGAGGGATAAAATTTCTTCCATTCATTTAGAAAAGGGGAGGTCGCCGAATTGGGGTGTTCAAGCACTCTGTGGGTAGGTCCATATTGCTTGATTTCTCCATTTACCATAATCGCCAGAGAATTCGTCAAGTAATTAATTTCCATCAAATCATGGCTGACAAAGACGGTTGTCGTTCCTGAACCTTCAATAATTCCCTTAAAGTCATCCATTAATTTAATTTTCGTCGGAAAATCTAATGCTGAAAAAGGTTCGTCAAGAAAGAGCATTTCAGGCTCAACAATCATCGCTCTTGCAAGGTTTACCCGCTGTGCCTCGCCGCCTGAAAGGAAATGGGCATTTTTTTTTGCAAGATGGCTGATTTGAAACTGATCCATCCATATAGAAACCTTTTCTTTGATAACTGTTTTGGGGACCTTTCTAAGCTTTAATCCAATTGCAATGTTTTGGAAAACAGAGCCTTCTAATAACAGCGATTGCTGTAAGGCGACTGAGAATTTCCTCCGCAGATGAAGGGAGGGAGTACCATTTACAATTGCCTCCCCGCGGTAGAATATCGCACCACCACTAATACTGTCCAACAAAGCCATTACTTTTAGCAAGGTACTTTTGCCTGCGCCATTCGGGCCCATGATTCCAAGAAATTCACCTTCTTCTATCTGGAACTCTGGAATGGTTAGAATGTTTTTTTTGTTTGCTTGATAAGTAATGTTTTTTAGTTCAATCAACGGATTCATGATATTCCCTTCCTTTGCTGTAACAGTGTTAACGCTGCTGTAATCAATAAAGCAACACTTAATAAGATGAAGGATATCGCTAGGGCAACATCAAAGTTTCCTTTTGATACTTCCATAACAATTGAAGTAGTTAATATTCGTGTATCCCCCTGGATATTCCCGCCAACCATCATGGCTGCTCCAACCTCAGCAATGACACGGCCAAAGCCGGCCATTACCGCCGCAACAATGGCAATCTTTGTTTGTTTTAGAAGGATGGTGATCGTTTGGATCTTTGTTGCACCCAGTGCTTTGATTTGTAACAGCATTTTATCATTAATTTGTTGAAAAGCAGAACTCGTTAAGCCCGTAACAATAGGCAGGGAAACGAGCACCTGTGCCATGACAATCGCCGTTGGGGAATAAAGCAACTGTAAATTTCCAAGCGGACCTGAGCGCCACAAAAGCATGGTGATCCATAACCCCGCAACAACAGGAGGTAAGCCCATGCCAATATTTATGAACACAAGGATAATTTTTCTGCCTTTAAACCTTGTAAGCCCAAGCAGCATTCCAAGCGGTAAGCCAATCAGGGAACTAATGAAGATGGCCATAAAGCAGACTCTTAGAGTCAGCCAAGTTATTTCGAGGATCTCTTTGTCTCCTGTAAGAATCATCTCGATTGCTTTCGTTAATCCATCAATAATTAGTTCCATCCTGCCTTACATCCTTCCGCTAGCTTATTCAGTGTATTTAAAGAATAAAGATTGGCCGTAATCTTCCTTGCCGAAGCTTTCAATTACATCTTGAGTTTTACTATCAATCATAAATTCTACAAATTTTTCTGCATCGGAGCTATTAACCATATCATGCTTTTCTGGATTAACCTGCATGACATGATAAATATTCATTAAGTCCTTACCGCCTTCAACGACGATTTGCAGATTTGTTAAGTTCTTCTCTTGAGCTAACCATGTCGCACGGTCAGTTAATATATAACCATTTTTCTCATTAGCAATTTGTAATGAAGCCCCCATACCTTGTCCAGTAGAGATATACGTATCGCCAGAAGGCTGAATATTTACTGAGTTCCAAATGCCTAATTCCTTCTTATGTGTACCAGAGTCATCGCCGCGGGTGACAAAATTAGCTTTTACCTCTGAAATGGTTTTGAAGGCTGCATTAATGTCCTCACAGCTTACATTAGCAGGATTATCTTTAGGTCCTGCTAATATAAAATCGTTGTACATGACCCGTTTACGATTCACAGCGTCACCACTAGTTACAAGTTCTTCTTCTGATTTAGGAGCATGAACTAAAAGAACATCGGCCTCACCTTTTATACCCATTTCTAATGCTTGTCCTGTCCCTACTGCAATTGTTTTTACTTTTACATTGTTTTCTTCTTCAAAGATTGGCAGTAAAACATCTAATAAGCCGCTGTCCTGCGTACTTGTAGTAGTCGCAAGAATTAATTCAGTTGGTTCAGCTTTTTCAGTTTTTTTCTCTTTTGCATCTGCCTGGTCACTCTCGGTGTTGCCGCAGGCTGCTAAGAAAAGAAGCGTGGATACAAATAGTGCAGCAAAAAAACTTTTTCTTTTCATAACGTTTCCTCCATTTTACTAGTCTGATAAATTACAGTTCCTAATTCTTTGATATCATAGCCTTCTAAGTCAGTTAAGCTGCTTTTAAATTTAGGTGACTGCAGGTAGGTAAGTAAGTTGATAAGATTTTGCTTGTTATCATCTGTAAACCGAAACACAAGATCAAACTGTTCCTTTGCAATCGGAATGAAATCAAGTCCAAGATGGCTTGCAGCAGATTGAATCCCGAAAGCCACATCCGCCATCCCGCGGCTAATATAAGAAGCGGTAGATAGATGGTTCCATTCTTCATTTTTGTAACCATTTATTTGTGAAGGGTTAATTCCATTTCTTGATAACAATGAGTCTAAAAGAAATCTCGTCCCAGCACCTTTTTGACGGTTAACGAACTGTACATCTTTTCTAGTAAGATCATTAAAGCTTTCAATCCCTTTTGGATTGCCCTTTGCGACAATAAAGCCTTGTTCTCTGGAAACAAAACGAATAACAGCAATGGATTCATAGACAAAAAGCTGATGAATAAATGGCAGATTATATTCCTCTGAAGCTGGATCTAATAGATGGATGGCTGCAATGTCAGATTGACCACGATAAAGCATCATTAACCCTTCAAGGCTTCCTATGTACGTCGGCTGAATTTGCAGCTGCAAATCTATTGATGTTTGTTTTACAAAATGCTCAACAAGGAAGTCATGACTCCCAGAGAGACGCAGGGGTAAGGAGTTATGTATCGCTGCTTGTTCGACAGGTGTTTTTTTTGCAGGAGCTTTCGTACTTTCCTTATATCTTTCAATCTCTGTGTGTTCAATTCTCATTTTATTTCCGACCTTAAATGCTTGTAACTCACCACGCTTTATCAGTTCATATACGGTGTGTTTTGAGATCTGGAACAACTGTGCTACCTCGTCGGGTGTATATGCTTTTCCTTCCATTTCATGTGTGCCTCCTTTCTAACGGCAGTTATAATATAAGGCAATTATATAACGGAGAATGTGATTTTTGTTAAGTTTTGTTGAGTTTCGTTAGGTTTTATTCGGAATTGTCACTTTTTATTCATTTTTACCTGAAAAAGTTCACATTATTTTCAAAAACGTCACGGATTGTTCATCGGTGAACAAGGTAGTTTATTGTACTATAAGAATAGATGAAAATTTATAGTAAGGGATGAGGATTAGATGTCTAAACTTCTATACATTACCGTTAACCCGAAAAATGATATAAAGCTTTCGAAGGGGATGCAGCTTGGCGAGGCTTTTCTAGAAGAGTTTAAAAAGCAAAAGCCTGAAGTAGAGATAGAACATATGCATTTATACGATATGGATATTCCACAAATTGATATGGATTTGTTATATGCCCGCGCTAAATTATCCTTTATGGGCAAAACGTTTGATGAACTGACAGAAGCTGAACAAAAACAAATTACTGCCATGCATGCCTTAGCAGATCGCTTCATTGCAGCAGATTATTATGTGTTTGTTACACCAATTTGGAATTTTGGATCACCAGCTATATTAAAAGCCTTCCTGGATAATCTATTTATCGTAAACAAAACCTTTGTTAATACACACGAAGGTGCAAAGGGATTACTTACAAATCGTAAAGCACTTCATATCCAAACCCGCGGTGGAATTTATTCAACAGGCCCAATGGCTGAATTTGAATTCGGCGACCGTTTCTTAACGAAAGTGCTGGGATTCCTAGGGATGGATGTATTGCCAACAGTATTTGCAGAAGGTATGGACCACTACCCAAAACAAGTACCTGAAATTATGGCAAAGGCGAAGGAACAAGTCGTTGAAGCGGCAAAAGAAATGGCAAAAGAAACCGTTACGGTTTAATACAAAAAAATGCGACTCGAGCAATCGAGCCGCATTTTTTAAAATTCACCTGTAAACTGGAAAAATAATACCGCAAATCCTAATATCCATACATAAATCGCAAATGGTTTTAATGAATGTTTCTTAAGAAATCCAATCATCCACTTTACAGCAAAGTAACCAAAAATGGCAGAAGAGAGAATACCAACGATCAATGCAGATAATGAAATTTCTTCCCCAGCACCGCCAAATAAGTCAAGTGATTGCAGTACCACAGCACCCGCAATGGCAGGTGTAGATAAGAGAAAGGAGAAATAGGCTGCCGTTTCACGGTCTAACTTTCTCCATAAAGCTGCAACAATGGTGAACCCGGATCTTGATATAGCTGGGAATATAGCGGCTGCTTGAAAGGATCCAATGATCAGTGCGTCCGTATAACTAATATCATCCATCTTTTTATAGCCGTTTTTTGCTGAATCGGCAATCCAGAGAAACAATCCGGTCACTAGAAACTCCCAACCGATGGTAGCACCTGTCTTTGAAATCTCTTCAAAGTAATCCTTAAAAAGTAACCCGATCACAACTGCTGGAATCGTGCCTACGATTAGCAGAAAGGTAAGTTTGCTGAAGGGATTTTTGATTATCTTAACAAACTCGTCCTTATAAAAGACAAACACAGCAAGCAAGGTACCAACATGAAGCATGGTATCAAGTAAGAGACCTGCTTCTTGCAGCCCAAATAAATTCCTTCCGAGATATAAATGCCCCGTACTGCTAATAGGTAAAAATTCAGTTAAACCTTGGATAATCCCTAATATAAATGCTTCTAATTTACTTAACATAGCCATCCTCTCTTTCTGTAAGCGTAAGCCTGTACATTGTAAAGATATGCATGACTGCCGACAAATAGCCAACAAAATTTTTATATATTATGAAGTCAAAAATGGTGCAAAAGGAGCGGCATCTCCCATAAAATAAAAATAAGTACTTTGGAGAGGAGCTGCAAACTTGAAAAATAGCCATCTACATTTTGATACTTCCATTGGAGTCAAGAAACCAGAGAGTATAAGAAATAAACAGCAGCCATGCCCTTTTTGTGCACGTGAGGAGTTAACCGATTTGATTGAAGTAGATGGACCCATCATACTTTTGAAAAATAAATATCCTGTTTTAGAAAATGCCTATCAAACGGTATTGATTGAAACCGATGATTGTCATGGTGAATTATCTACCTATGAACTTCCCTTTCTACATAAATTACTCAAGTTTGCTCTAAGAAATTGGCTTGAATTAGATCAAACAGGAAAATATGAATCCGTGATTTTATTTAAAAATCATGGACCATTATCAGGGGGGACTATTGCTCATCCTCATATGCAAATTATCGGATTAAATGATATTAACTATAAGGAAAATATAGAAGAGGAAGTGTTTAAGGGTATTCTAATAGAAGAAAAAAATGGAGTCAGCTGTACTTTATCGACAAAGCCAAAGGTAGGCTTTTATGAGTTTAATATCGATATGGAAGATTCCAGCTACAATGAAAGTTTTGGAGAGTATCTTCAAAAAACAGTGCATTATATCCTAAATAACTTCCCATTTAAGGCAAGCAGCTATAATCTGTTCTTCCATCATTATAATAGAAGGATATATGTTAAAATTGTCCCTAGGTTTGTTACGACTCCGCTTTATATCGGATATGGGATTCCACAAGTACCAAATAATTTACATTGGATGGCTGATGATATTAAAAGTAAATATTTCTCTGAAAGTGGAAGTGTCTAAACAGGCTCTTTCGCTTTTTTTATATGTAAATAAATCCATTCCTTGCTTAGAAGTTGTGCTTTGCCCTTATAAAAAATATAATGAAATAATGGACAAGTTCCATTTATGGCTCTGACATAAAGGAGTGTGAATGATGACATCATCTAATAATACAACATCAAAACTGGATTATAGTCTTGTTTTTATCTTAATCTTATTATTTCTAGCTAGCTGCATATCGATTTATAGTGCCCAGGCGAGCGGTCAATATGCTGGGAACTTTTTAATAAAGCAAATTATCAATTATGTTATTGGCTGTGTAATTATTGCTGTCGTGATAAGGCTTGACTCCGATCAGTTAAAAAAATTAACGTGGTATGCATATGGTGCAGGGATATTTTTACTTATACTCTTAATAATCGCTCCGGAAAGCATTGCCCCTGTAAAAAATGGAGCAAAAAACTGGTTTCAGATTCCTGGATTTGGGTCGCTGCAGCCATCAGAGTTTGTCAAAATCTTTATTATTTTAGCCTTAGCAAGAACGATAGAAGACCATCACCAAAAGAACCCAGTAAAGACGTTATCAACCGATTTCTGGCTTTTAATAAAGCTTGGATTAGTAACCATGGCTCCGTTAGCCCTGATTATTAAACAGGATTTAGGGACTTCACTTGTGTTTTTAGCCATTATGTTAGGAATGATTTTTATTTCCGGTATCACATGGAAATTACTCGTGCCGATATTTACTGCCGGAACTGCCTTGATTTCAGTTATTTTTTACTTTGTGTTAGTAAAACCAGAGCTTCTTGAAAAATATTTGGGTGTGAGACAGTATCAATTTAGCCGTATTTACTCATGGCTTGACCCTTACAATTTTCAAAGTTCTGCCGGTTATCAATTAACGAGATCTCTACTTGCCATTGGTTCTGGTCAAACAGGCGGAAAAGGATATGGCAATAGGGAAGTATATCTGCCTGAAAGTCATACGGACTTTATCTTTAGTGTCGTAGGTGAAGAGTTTGGTTTTATTGGAGCGAGTGTACTAGTGAGTTTGTTTTTCTTATTGATTTACCATATTACAAAGGTCGGTATGGAAACGAAGAACAATTTCTATACGTATATTTGTGTTGGGATCATTAGTATGATTACCTTTCATGTTTTCCAGAATATCGGAATGACAATAGGGGTGCTGCCAATTACAGGTATTCCATTGCCGTTCATCAGCTACGGAGGAAGTTCGTTGATGGGGAATATGCTCGGGATTGGTTTGATTTTCTCAATCCGCTACCATTATAAAAAATACATGTTTTCAACATCTGCCTAAAAGAAGCGCGGGGACTAAAGTCCTCGCGCTTCTTTTTAATGAATTATTTCTTTAGGAAGATTTCTTCGATATCATCAAGCATTAAGTTTGCTGCAAGCACACCGCCAGCTGTATTCCAGATGGTGTCACTAACCTTGTGAACTTCACCTTTTTTGGCTACTTCCAGGTTTTTGAATAGCGGGTCAGCAATCCATTCTTTTTCCAGCTCAGAGCCTTTTCCGTCTCCGGTTTCATAGGTGAAATAGAAGAGGATGTCACCCTCCATCGCCGGAATTCGTTCTTTTGTTACATTTCGTTCTGCGAAATCATCTACATTTTGGCTTTCAGGACGAGCGAAGCCGAGGTCGCCTAAAATAACACCAGAGAAAGTATCCTTATGATAGATACGAACCTCACCGGCCATAAAGCGTACCATAGAAACCTTCATGTTTAATTTATCACCAAGCTGTTCCTTTAAATCTGCAATTCGTGTATTGTACTTATCCAATACTTCTTTACCCTTTTCTTCCATGTTTAAGGCCTTGGCGTAAAGTTCAAAGTTTACTTTCCAGTCGCCGCGTAATGTCTCTGCGAACACCGTCGGAGCAATGGCATTTAATTGATCGTAGATTTTTTCCTGGCGCATTTTATTTCCAATAATCAAGTCAGGTTTTAATGCAGCAATGGCTTCCACATTGACTTCACTTTCAACCCCAACTACTTGCGTGTCTTTTAATTGATCAGCAATATGGTCATACCAAGGATCTCCTGTAAAAGACTTTACTGCACCAACAGGAGTAACTCCAAGGGCTAAGAGGGCTTCTGTTCCTTCGTTCGTTAAAATAACCACTCTCTTAGGGGTACCTTTAATAGTTGTTGAGCCCATTACATGTTCAATCGTATAACTACTTTCTTCTGTTTTCTTCGGTGTTTCTTTCTTTTCAGTTGTTTTCTCTTCCGATGTGCCACATGCTGCCAATAAGAATATGGCCATGATAGAAAGAAGAGTTAAGAGCGTTTTAACGTTTTTCATTATCGTATGTATCCTCCCTGTTTTTCTAAATGTTAATGATAATCATTTTCAATTACAACTCAATAATAAAATGGATATAGGAGGTTGTCAACGGTTTTATTAAAAATTGATGTTCAAATTCATTGACAAATTTTTAGACGTGTGTCCAAATCAGTGAAAATGGTTATCATCCTCATTGACAATCATTATCAATAGATTATAAACTTAAGATAGTAAAGTGCATTTATACTATAAATTTGTTTAGAAAGGTCATTAACAGATGCTTTTAAAAAATAGTGCATTAAGATGGTTTGGTTTGTTAATATCCATCCTCTTATTGTTATTCTTCATGTGTGCCAGTGTCGTTTTTGGGTATACAGAAACAACATTACGGACCGCCATTGATGCCTTTACCCATTATAATGGCTCAAATGAACATATTATTATTCAAACTGTTAGAATACCGCGGGCATTTATTGCTGCTGCTGTTGGAGCAAGTTTAGCAATCTCCGGTGTTTTAATGCAGACCTTAACCAAAAATCCGCTGGCGTCTCCAGGGATATTTGGGATTAACGCAGGTGCTGGTTTTGTTGTCGTACTAGCCGTAACGCTCTTTTCTGTTTCTAGTTTACAGGCATTTAGCGGACTCGCCTTTTTAGGGGCAGCGATTGCTGCTATAAGTGTCTATGCCATTGGGTCCGTCGGCCGCGAAGGGTTAACTCCCATGAAGCTGACATTAGCGGGTGCTGCAATCGCAGCAATGTTTTCATCTTTTACTCAAGGATTGCTTGTCATTGATGAGGCTGCACTTGAACAGGTTTTGTTTTGGTTAGCTGGATCGGTTTCCGGGCGCAAACTGGAGACACTAGTTTCTGTTTTACCTTATTTGGGGATTGGTTGGATTGCCGCAATTCTGATTGCAGGAAAAATGAATGTCCTCTCGATGGGGGAAGATGTAGCAAAAGGTCTAGGTTTAAAAACAGGACTTGTAAAAATCTGTGTTGGTGTGATTGTTATATTACTCGCAGGCGGAGCGGTATCTGTTGCAGGTCCAATTGGATTTGTGGGAATCGTTATTCCGCATATTACCAGGGCGATTATTGGAATTGACCACCGCTGGGTGATTCCATTGTCAGGAATCTTAGGAGCTATTTTATTAGTAGCTGCTGATATTTCAGCAAGATACGTACTTATGCCCTCTGAAGTACCTGTCGGGGTCATGACCGCCATCATCGGAACTCCATTCTTTATTTACATAGCAAGAAAGGGGTTCAACGCACGATGAGCAAATACAAAAATATACGCTTCTTAAACGGAAAAATTTCCTTTCTGCTTGATCGTAAAGCATCCCTTGTATTTATGGCACTGCTTTTAGCTGCTTTCTTATTGTTTGTGGCTAGTACCGCCATTGGTGAAATGAAAATTAATCCACTTACTGTGTTAAAAGTATTTGCAGGCAGCGGACCCGAAATGGAGACACTAATCATAACATCCTTTCGTCTGCCTCGGATAATTATTGCATTAATTGTTGGTATTTCTTTAGCTGTTGCAGGCGGGATTTTGCAGGGGATGATTAGAAACCCTCTTGCTTCACCTGATGTTCTGGGTATTACCGGCGGGGCAAGTGTAGCGGTTGTCGCTTTTCTTGCACTTTTCAGTGATGACAGTAATGCATTAACGGTGAGCATAAATTGGCTGCCATTAGCTGCATTTTTAGGGGCCGGAGTGGTTGCTTTTTTAGTTTACTTCTTAGCTTGGAAAAATGGGGTATCTCCGATCAGGCTGGTCCTGATTGGTATTGGCATATCTACCCTGATGCAAGCGTTAACAACATTGATGATGATTATGGGACCAATTTACCAAGCAAGTCAGGCAAATATATGGATAACTGGTACCGTTTATGGATCCAATTGGGATAATGTCATCACATTGCTTCCGTGGGCAGTGGTGTTTTTAATTATAGCCTTTACGGCTGCTAGGACGATAAATATCCAAGAGCTTGGGGACGAAGTTGCGACAGGCTTAGGCGGTAAAATTCAAAGACAAAGATTCTTCTTATTAATGATTAGCACAGCCTTGATTGGCGGATCCGTTGCTTTTGCAGGAGGTATTGGATTTGTGGGATTAATGGCACCGCATATGGCAAGAAGATTGGTTGGCTCTTCATTCGGGGCATTACTTCCAGTTTCAGCATTGATCGGTGGAATTCTTGTTATGGCTGCTGATTTAATCGGGAGAACGATGTTTTCGCCGCTGGAAATTCCTGCAGGAGTTTTTACGGCCGGAATTGGCGCACCTTATTTTATATACCTACTTTTTAAAACTAGAAATGCGTAAGAAATAAAGCTAAAGGGGTTGGGATGATGAAGAGTGCGATTGAAACGAAAAACTTGTCACTTTCATACGGGGAGACACTCATCATTGATGAATTAAATCTAAAAATTCCTCAAGGGGAAATTACCGTATTTATTGGAGCGAATGGATGTGGAAAATCGACTCTTCTCCGTTCGATTGCCCGCCTCTTAAAGCCAAAATCAGGTGCTGTCATATTAGAGGGGGAAGCCATTCACAAGCTTTCTACCAAAGAAGTTGCCAGGAAAATGGCGATTTTGCCACAATCACCGGCTGCTCCTGAAGGATTAACTGTTCTTCAGTTAGTAAAACAAGGACGCTATCCACATCAATCCTGGTTGAAGCAATGGTCAGAGGAAGATGAACGTAAGGTTAATGATGCCCTCAAGGCTACCAGACTAGAGGATTTAAAAGAGAGATCCGTTGATTCTCTTTCAGGCGGACAAAGGCAGCGCGCCTGGATTGCGATGACCCTGGCGCAGGATACGGATGTTATTCTTTTAGATGAGCCAACCACTTATTTAGATATGGCACATCAAATTGAAATACTAGACCTTCTTTTTGAACTCAATGAAAAGAGAAAGAGAACAGTTGTAATGGTTTTGCATGACTTAAATTTGGCATGCCGCTATGCACATAATATTGTCGCCTTAAAGAGTCAAAAGGTATATGCCCAAGGAAAACCTGAATATGTGATCAACGGCAGTCTTGTTAAAAATGTATTTGGCATGGAATGTGAAGTGACCATTGATCCTTTATTCGGAACACCTCTCTGTATACCATATGGAAAAGGAAGAAGTATCCTTCAAAAGGCGGCTGCATCCAATGGATAAAATTCTTGTAGAAGACGATCTCAAACCATTACAGAAATATAGGCTCAGACCTGTGACAGGTAAATCATTTAACATCGGAAGTTTAATGGAAAAAGACTTTTCAGTTGAATTCATGAAGAACTTAGCATTTTCGATTGGTGCTCCTGCAGAAAGAACAGCTGCCTCCATATTCATTAAGCGATATGCATTTATTGCAGTGATTTCTCTTTTTGCGATGACAACGGCGAATAAAAAGCTGAACTTATCTTTGGACAATATTGAAATGGAAGAAGTGGAAAGTGGGAAAGACTGGCTGCCGATGATTTCATTAAAGGATACATCTGTTTGTGAGTGGAATGGCAAAGACCGTGATGACTGGCGGAAAAGTGTGTATCGAGATCTTTTTGCCAACAACATCTACCCAATCATCGAGCATTTTGAGAAGACATTTAAGGTTTCTAAACTGATTTTGTGGGAAAATATCGCGGTCTATTTATTCTGGCTTTATGAAACTGAGTTAAAGGATAGTGATAGTCCTAACGTACAAAGTGACTTCCATTTCTTAGTCACAGAGGCTGAAGGGAACTTGTTTGGCAGATACAATCTAAATCCAATACAAAAGTATTATTCCGAAAAGAATTGTCCAGATGAGGTTAGGATAAGAAAAACATGTTGTTATACTTATCAGCTTGGGGCGAAACGCTGCAAAACATGTCCTTGTACGTATATTGCTAACAACGGAGTGTGTCACAATGGAGAAAATATTTGCGGAGCAATTCAAAGCTTTACTTGAAAAATATAGTGAATTACTCGTTGGCGAGTCTAATGAGGAAACAACTGAAAAGGTAAAGGCATGGGCATTGTATACACATATTGCAAAATCAATGCCAGCCTTAGCAAAGCACTGGAATGAACTATATCCGGAAGCGAAGGAAGAAATGAAAACCATAATAAATGATATTAAACAACTGAATGAACAGCATCGTAATGCAGCAAAAAAATAGAACCGAGGCCCGGAAGAGCCTCTGGTTCTATTTTTTCTATCTAGCTGCAGTGCCTAGGGGCTCTTAGGTCTAAGCCAATCCGTCAAGAAGGTTAAAAAGCAACCTTCATGCCGGCTCGTCTAGACTCACGCCCCTGTGCAAGGCGCTTCCGCTTTTATCTTTTGTATTGATTATTCTGGCTGTTAACCTTGTTTTTATCAGCTTGTTCTCCGCCAGGACCAGCATTTCCTTGAACACTGGCGGCGCTTACGCCTCTTTTAGATGGGTCTTTCTTCATTTTTCCCATGCATTATCACCTCAGAATATAGGTTGCCCAATTCCACTTTTTTATAAGAAAAAACATTTTTAAAAAAAATATTAATTTTCCGCGTTTATTTATTGCGCAAATTTTTGAAATATTCTATAGTAATAGGTAGCAGAACTCATACATTTGTGAATTTTTTTTGACATAAAAATGAATGAGTGTTCATTCAAAACCTATGAAGGGGGAGACAATGTTGAACCAACTTATTAAAAAAGCAGCTGTTATAGGATCAGGAGTAATGGGATCAGGGATTGCAGCCCACCTAGCGAACATCGGGATTCCAACATTATTATTGGATATAGTACCACGGGAGTTAACCGACGATGAAAAGGCAAAAGGACTTACGCTTGAACATAAACAAGTTCGTAATCGTATTAGCAGTCAATCAATTCAAAAATTATTAAAACAAAAACCTGCTCCACTCACAGTTAAAAAGAACTTGGCACTAATTGAAGCAGGAAATTTAGAAGATGACTTAGTTAAATTAAAAGATGTGGATTGGGTCATTGAGGTAGTTGTTGAAAATCTCAATGTAAAGAAGCAAGTATTTGAAAAAGTCGACCAATATCGTAAACCAGGAAGTATTATCAGCTCTAACACATCAGGAATTTCGGTTGAAGCGATGGCAGAAGGAAGGTCGGAGGATTTCAAAAAGCATTTCCTTGGAACCCACTTTTTTAATCCGCCAAGATATTTAAAACTACTTGAAGTAATTCCTACTCAGTATACTAGCCAAGAAGTTGTTTCATTCATGAAAACTTTTGGTGAGGATGTATTAGGAAAAGGTGTTGTTCTTGCAAAAGACACACCAAACTTTATTGCAAACCGAATTGGAACCTACGGTCTCCTTATTACGGTACAAGAAATGCTAAAAGGCGGATATAGTGTTGGGGAAGTTGATTCTATAACAGGACCATTAGTCGGTCGTCCTTCAAGTGCAACATTCCGAACTCTCGATGTAGTCGGCTTAGATACCTTCCTTCATGTTGCTGGCAATGTTTATGAAAAAGTAACCGGAAAAGAGAAGGAAGTTTTTGATGTTCCTGCTTTTATGAAAACCATGCTTGAAAAAGGCTGGTTAGGAAGCAAGTCCGGTCAAGGTTTCTTCCTTAAAAAAGGAAAAGAGATTCTTGAACTTGACCCTGCCACATTAGAATATATCCCGCGTAAAAAGCTGAAAACCGCTGCAACGGAAATGAGTAAGCAGGAAAAAGGAACAGCAAATAAATTGAAAGCGCTTGTATATGCAGAAGACCGAGCTGGTGAGTTATTATGGAATATCTTTAGTCCAGTTCTTGTATACTCAGCACAGCTTTTAGGTGAAATCGCAGAGACAATCGTTGATATTGACCGTGCCATGAAGTGGGGCTTCGGCTGGGAAAAGGGTCCTTTTGAAACATGGGATGCAATTGGAATTGAAAAGTCCGTTGAGAAAATGAAGGAAAATGGCCTTGAAATTCCTGTTTGGGTAACAGAAATGCTGGCTAAAGGTCACACATCGTTCTATTTAGAAGAAAATGGCGAGAGCTTCTACTACAACAATGGCGAATACCGACTAGTTGAAAGTAATCCAAAAGCGATTGATTTGAAGAAATTAAAAAAGCAAAAAGGCGTTATTAAAAAGAATGGCGGAGCTAGCTTAATTGATTTAGGGGATGGAGTGGCTCTCTTAGAATTCCATTCTCCAAATAATGCAATCGGCCTTGATATTATCCAGATGATTAACTTTGCCATTGATGAGGTAGAGAAGAATTACAAAGGTCTTGTTATCGGGAACCAAGGTAAGAACTTCTGTGTTGGTGCAAACCTTGCGATGATGCTGATGGAAGCACAGGATGACAATATTTATGAGCTTGATATGGTAATCCGCCAATTCCAAAATGCGATGATGAAGATCAAATACAGTGCTAAACCAGTTGTAGCAGCTCCTTTTGCGATGACACTTGGCGGCGGTGCAGAAGTATGTTTACCAGCAGCACATATTCAAGCCTCCAGCGAAACCTATATGGGGCTGGTTGAAGTCGGTGTAGGCTTACTTCCTGGCGGCGGCGGCAATAAAGAGCTTTATATTAAGCATTTAGAAGGTATTCCGAATGGTGTTCCATTTGATCTTCAAGCTGTTGCCAACAAAGTGTTTGAAACCATTGCGATGGCAAAAGTATCAACCTCTGGCGCGGAAGCACGTGAAAATAATTTCTTAGGAGCAGCTGATGGTATTAGTGTTAACGGTGACCACCAGTTGTACGATGCTAAGCAGGCTGTTCTTGCCTTACATGAGCAGGGTTATGTACAAAAGACTCGCAAGAAGATACCGGTAGTGGGTGAAACAGGCTACGCTACACTATTACTTGGAGCCCAAGCAATGTTCTTGTCTGGATATATTTCAGAGCATGATTTGAAAATCGCTAAAAAGGTTGCCTATGTGCTGGCTGGAGGAAGAGTTCCATTTGGTACCGAAGTAGATGAGCAGTATTTATTAGATTTAGAAAAAGAAGCATTCTTAAGCTTAATCAGAGAACAGAAAACCCAACAGCGTATGCAGCATATGCTTGTGAAAGGCAAGCCTTTAAGAAACTAAAAGGAAAAGCAATGCGAATTAGGCGCTAACGGTGCTAGATAATAGATTGCTAATATTAGAGGAAAGAGAGGGAACGAAATGAGAGAAGCGGTAATCGTAGCCGGTGCCCGGACCCCGGTAGGCAAAGCAAAAAAAGGAACGCTTGCCCATGTTCGCCCTGATGATTTGGGAGCATTGGTTGTTAAAGAAACTTTAAAACGTGCAGGAAATTATGAAGGAAATATCGATGATTTAGTCTTTGGCTGTGCCATGCCTGAAGCAGAGCAGGGGAATAACATGGCTCGTAATATTGGTGCCTTAGCTGGTTTAGATCACACTGTACCAGCCATCACAATTAATCGTTTTTGTTCATCCGGTCTGCAGGCAATTGCCTATGCAGCACAAGGCATCATGCTCGGCCATACTGATACCGCAATTGCAGGCGGTGCAGAATCTATGAGTCTTATTCCTATGATGGGTCATGTAGTTCGTCCGAATATCAAATTAGCAGAATCAGCTCCAGAATATTATATGGGTATGGGTCATACGGCTGAGGAAGTAGCCAAGAAATATGGTATTTCTCGTGAAGATCAGGATGCATTTGCGGTCCGCAGTCATCAAAAGGCTTTAAAGGCGATTCAAGAAGGAAAATTTGTGGATGAAATCGTCCCAGTTGAGGTGACTCAGCGTTCGGTAGGTAACGACAATAAGCTGGTTGAAAGAACCATTCAGTTTTCTCAAGATGAAGGAGTGCGCCCTGATACAAACGTACAATCACTAGCCAAACTCAGACCAGCCTTCTCTGTTACAGGTTCGGTTACAGCTGGTAATGCTTCGCAAACAAGTGATGGTGCAGCGGCTCTAATGATTATGGACCGTGAAAAAGCAGAATCCCTCGGATTAAAGCCGTTAGCAAAATTTAGATCCTTTGCTGTCGGCGGCGTACCGCCGGAAATTATGGGAGTTGGTCCCGTTGTTGCGGTACCAAAGGCGGTTAAACTGGCTGGATTAGAGTTGTCAGATATTAATCTGTTTGAATTGAATGAAGCATTTGCTTCACAATCCCTGCAGGTAATCCGCGAGCTTGGACTAGACGAAGAAAAGGTAAATGTAAATGGCGGTGCCATTGCCCTAGGCCATCCGCTTGGATGTACAGGTGCAAAACTAACCTTAACCCTAATCCATGAATTAAAACGCCGCAACCAGCAATTTGGAGTTGTAACCATGTGTATAGGCGGCGGAATGGGCGCGGCAGGCGTTTTCGAAATGTTGTAAAGCAAAAAGCGCCTTGCTCAGGGGCTTATGACCCGAGCCCCTAGGCGCTGGAGCTAGATAGATTCTAAGTTCAAAAAACGTTAGGAGGAAAATATAATGGCACAACAAACTGAAAAAATTATTAAAGGCGGAAGCTTTTTAATCGACGATATTTCCTATGACCGTATCTTAACACCAGAGGATTTCAACGAAGAACAATTAATGATCGCTAAAACAGCAGAAGACTTCATCGAAAAAGAAGTTCTGCCACAATTAGAACACCTTGAAAACCATGAATTTGACCGCACAGTTAAACTGCTAAAGCAGGCAGGTGATTTGGGGCTATTGGCAGCAGATGTTCCTGAAGAATATGAAGGCTTAGGACTAGATAAAACAACTTCTTCACTAGTTACTGAAAAGATGGCAAAGGCTGGCGGTTTCTCGCTTTCTTATGGTGCCCATGTGGGTATCGGCTCACTGCCAATCGTTTTATTCGGTAATGAGGAGCAAAAGAAGAAATATCTTCCTGCCTTGGCATCAGGAGAAAAAATTGCTGCTTATGCCTTAACGGAGCCAGGTTCAGGTTCTGACGCACTGGGTGCAAGAACAACAGCAAAACTAAATGCAGAAGGTACCCACTATATATTAAACGGTGAAAAGCAATGGATTACCAATGCTGGTTTTGCCGATGTATTTGTTGTCTATACAAAAATTGATGGTGAACATTTTACTGCCTTTATCGTTGAAAGAGATTTCCCAGGAGTTTCTACTGGCGCGGAAGAAAAGAAGATGGGGATCAAGAGCTCTTCCACACGTACGCTTATTTTAGAAGACGTACCGGTTCCTGTAGAAAACCTGCTTGGTGAATATGGAAAAGGACACGTTATTGCGTTTAATATCTTGAATATTGGGCGCTATAAATTAGCAGTAGGCGGTGTCGGCGGTTCAAAGAATGCATTTGAGTTAGCTGTTAAATATGCAAATGGCCGTAAGCAATTTAACACGCCAATTTCTCAATTTAATCTAACAAAAGAAAAATTCGGTACAATGGCATCAAAAATTTATGCAGCAGAAAGCTCTGTTTACCGCACAATTGGATTATACGAAGAAAATCAAGGAAAACTTACCACGGAAGAACAAAAGGACATTAAATTAGTAGCAAATTCAATTGCCGAATATGCAATTGAGTGTTCTTTAAATAAATTCTTTGCTAGTGAAGTTCTAGATTACGTTGTAGACGAAGGCGTCCAAATTCATGGCGGATACGGTTTTATGCAGGAGTATACGATCGAAAGAGCTTACCGTGATTCTCGTATTAATCGTATTTTCGAAGGTACTAATGAAATCAATCGTCTTCTCGTACCTGGAACTTATATTAAAAAAGCTTTTAAAGGAGAACTCCCTTTATTCCAAAAAGCAATGGCGCTTCAAGAAGAAATCATGATGTTAATGCCGGAAGAGCCAGGTGATGAGCCGCTTGCACAAGAAAAGCATTTAGTTAGCAATGCAAAGAAAATTGGCTTATTGGCAGCTGGTTTGGCAGCACAAAAGTTTGGCAAAGCTCTTGAAAAAGAACAAGAGATTTTATCAAACATTGCTGACATTGTTTCTAATGCATATGCAATGGAATCTGTTGTTTTACGTACAGAGAAAGCCATTGCAAAATCTGGCCTTGAAAAAAATAAACGAAAGCTTCTTTATACACAAATCTTCTGTCAGGAAGCTTTCAATGAAATCGAGCAGCATGCGAAGGAAACACTGGTTGCGACAGAACAAGGTGATACTCTTCGTATGCTAGTTTCAGCACTGCGCAAACTCACACGCCACACACCAATCAATGTTATTGGAAAAAAACGTGAAGCGGCAGACGTTCTTATTGAAGCTGAGCGATATATTGTGTAATAAATCAACTTTTGGCTCCCAGCGTTTGTTGGGAGTCTAATTTTTTCTGTTAATTTAGCAGGAAATTCGCAGAATTAGTCGAATTTTTGTAAGGGTAGCATTTTTACTTTCTTACTGATTATGTTACTATTCAAGTAACGAATGACATCATGGATGTTTGTGCACAAGGAGGGTGGAATACATGTCACTTACTTTTTACTGGTATCCGAAATGTGGTACATGCCGAAATGCAAAGAAATGGCTGGATGCACATCAGCTTCCCTACAATGAAATACATATTGTTGAAAAACCGCCGACAAAGGCAGAGCTGCGGAATCTTTACAAGAAGAGCACCCTCGAATTAAAGAAGTTCTTTAATACAAGCGGGCAAAAGTATCGTGAATTGGGGATTAAGGATAAAATATCCACTTCTTCTGAAGATGAGCTGCTAGATTTATTAGCGTCGGATGGGATGCTAATCAAAAGACCAATCGTAACGGATGGGGAAAAAGTAACAGTTGGCTTTAAAGAAGAAGAGTATGAGAAAATGTGGCTGTAACAGATCTAAACTTTTCAAAACGTTAGTAAGGTAAAATCGATATAATTCGATCATAGATTTTTAAAAAATAATGGAGGGATTTTGTAATGACTACACCAAAGGAATTGCGTTATTCTGAAGAACACGAGTGGGTAAAGAACGAAGGAGAAACAGTCCGGGTAGGAATCACTCACTTTGCACAATCTGAGTTAGGTGATATTGTTTTCGTTGAACTGCCTGAAGTAGGCGATGAAGTTACAGCAGATGAGCCATTTGGAAGTGTTGAATCTGTTAAAACCGTTTCAGAATTATATGCTCCTGTAAGTGGTAAGGTTGTTGCGGTTAACGAAGAATTAAGTGACAGCCCTGAATACGTAAACGAATCTCCATATGAAAAAGCATGGATGATTGTCATCGAGCCTTCTAATAGCAGTGAAATAGAAAACCTTATGACTGCAGAACAATACGAAGAAATGATTAAAGAAGACTAGTTTTTCGGGAAAAACACCTTGTTTTTAGAAAGGTGTTTTTTTTATGGCAAAATTTCGCACCTTCTATATTCTAAAACTGGGGGATACTAGAATAAACTTTTAAAAAAGGGGCTCTTAGAATGACATTGAAACAACAGAAAGTGGATGTGACAGATCGAGTTATTGGCAAAATGAGAAATGGCGAGATGGAATTATTCCTAGATAACACCCCCATTGGAAAGATACAGCTGCCAGGGGATATGACATTTCAGTTAGACCAACGATTTGAAGTAGAACAGCGAAAAATCTTTCAAAATGTGACAGTCACGGAACAGCCGGATGCAAAATATACAGATTGTGATGATGGTGGATGGTGCTAGCATTAAGGGAGCAGCTATAAGCAAACACCTATTATCAAAAAGTCAATCGTGGTATAGTTAACATATAGACACGTTATTAAATCTATTGAATATGTTAACATCAAACAAATAACTTTATTCGTATAGGTGATGAATGATGAGTGATACGTATGGTGATAAAGTTCTGATTGTTGAAGGAAAATCAGATAAGAAAAAGGTAAAAAGTATCCTAAAGGAACCAATGGACATTGTTTGCACAAATGGTACCATTAGTATGGCAAAATTGGATGAATTAATTGACTCTCTCGAAGATAAAGAGGTCTATATCCTGGTTGATGCTGATGATGCTGGGGAGAAACTGCGTAAACAATTGAAAAGGGAGTTCCCAGAAGCGGAACATATCTATATTGACAGAATGTATCGTGAAGTAGCAACTGCTCCAGTGTACCATCTAGCAACAGTTCTTTTAGGCGCAAATATTGATGTTCATTCAGAATTCTTAGAGATGGGTTAATAAAAATGAACGATTGGAACCTTGATGAAGTATCATCATTCATAAAAAGCCATTCATCCGGACTCCTATACTTCTATACTCCTTTATGTGGTACTTGTCAGGTAGCATCTAGAATGCTCCAAGTTATTGAGAAAATGGTTGAGGTAGAAATTGGGAAAATCAATTTGAATTATAACTCGGAATTGGCAGAACAATTTCAAATTGAAAGTGTTCCCTGCCTCATTTTTATAAACAATGGAGAGATTGTAGAAACAATCTATGCTTTTCATTCCGTTCCGTTTTTATATGAAAAAATAAAACATCATTTTAACTAAACGTTTAGGTACCTTTTTAGGCTGTCGAGAAATCTCGGCAGCTGTTATTTTTTTTCTGGCACTTTAATAATTCACCGCGTTAATATATTGTGATAATTGTTTAGCTGGAATGAAAATATTCGCAGCAATATTCTCCCGGTTAATCGAATTACATGGTATTAAATCAATAGGCCTTTGGGCAGGCAGAATTTTTTACATAAGAATTGGCAGATAAGATTAGGGCAAACGAAATTATTGCCTAGAAAGACACCTTTTTCGACAATCTGGCAGTTACTTACTTATCTTTTTTTGCTGCCAAGTATGTAGGTATTTTCTCGCTACAATTTCTAGGAAACTTATCCTAATTTTTCTAAAATATTATTTGACTATTTGTAAAATTATTACTAAACTAGAA
The DNA here is from genome assembly GCF_046591715.1 of Neobacillus niacini. GTDB lineage: Bacteria > Bacillota > Bacilli > Bacillales > Cytobacillaceae > Neobacillus > Neobacillus niacini_L. The sequence goes on from NZ_JAWVNQ010000002.1 coordinate 379,177, forward strand.
TAGTATAATAATTCTGAATAAGGAAGAGGAAGTGATAGTTTTTAATCATATTGAATCATTTGTGAAGTATTTGTTTAAGTTTTATTATTTCCATTAAGGGGGAAAAGTGTTGAAAATTAAAGGCAGTGTTTCACTAGCACTTGCATCATTGCTTGTGTTCTCAAATACGGCAATGGCTGCGCCAGTATTAAAGTCAGATACAGTTAAACCACAAAGGGATTTTGCAAAGTCAATTACTTTCAAGAATGGTCAGAATCTTGAAAAAGAAGCAGGATACAAAAAGAGTGACAAAGTTCGTGTAATTGTTGAAGTCGAAGGTGAACCGGCGATTACATATGCAACAAAGCAAGGCAAGAAATATAATGAATTATCTGCATCCGTTAAAGATAAGCTTCAAAAAGATATTTTGAAAGAACAAAATGCGGTTAAATCTAAGATCGCTGAAAAATCAGTGAAAATTGATTACAAACAAAATTTTACAACAGCCGTTAACGGATTCAGTGGAATTGTCGAATACGGTCAAGTTGCTGCACTTAGAAAAGTTGATGGAGTTACAAAAGTAACAATTGCGAATGAATATCAACGTCCGGAAACTGCTCCGGAAATGAAATATAGTAAAGATATTGTCCAAGCTCAAAACACTTGGGATGAGTATGGAGTAAAAGGCGAAGGAATGGTTGTTGCTGTTGTTGACACAGGAATTGATCCAAGCCATAAAGACATGGTTTTAACTGATGCTGCAAAAGCAGAATATACAAAAGCAGAAGTAGAAGCTCTTGTTGCTGATAAGAAACTAAACGGAAAATTCTACACAGAAAAAGTTCCATACGGTTACAACTATTATGATGAAAATAGTGAAATCCTTGATATTGGTCCTGATGCTTCCATGCACGGTATGCACGTTGCAGGTACTGTTGGAGCCAATGGTAACGAAGAGGAAGGCGGCATTAAAGGGGTTGCACCTGAAGCTCAATTACTTGCAATGAAAGTATTCGGAAATGACCCAGAAATGCCTTCAACATGGAGTGATATCATCATCAAAGCAATTGATGATTCGATTGCAATGGGTGCTGATGTTGTTAACATGAGTTTAGGTTCAACCGGTGCGTTCGTTTTGCCTGATGACCCTGAGCAAGCAGCAGTTCAAAGAGGTATTGATAATGGAGTGTTAATGTCTATTTCTGCGGGTAACTCCAATCATTTTGGAGATGGATACGCTAACCCGTTAACTGCAAATCCAGATAAAGGTGTAGTAGGTTCACCTGGTTTATCTACTAATTCCTTACAGGTTGCTTCTCTTGAAAATAGTTTTATTGACATGTTTGCAGCAACATACTCATTTGGTGAAACAACAGCTAAAGCTCCGTTCTTATCGGCTAGCTCTGTTGACCCCGCTCTAAATCAATCATACGAAGTATTAGATGCTGGTATCGGATTGCCAGAACAGTTCGTGGGTGATTTCACTGGAAAATATGCTTTAGTACAGCGCGGAACACTTGATTTCGTTACCAAAGCTTTAAATGCACAAGCAGCGGGAGCTGCCGGTGTTATTGTTTACAACAACACTAATGGATACGTAAGCATGGCATCATCTCCAGAAATTAAAATTCCACAGCTATTCATGTTAAAAACTGATGGAGAGCTTTTAAAATCTCAATTGGCTGCCGGTACGCCTGTAACGATTGAATTCAAAGGTGATCAAGTTACAGCAAATAACCCAACTGCTAACCAAATGTCAAGCTTTACTTCTTGGGGAGTAACTCCAAACCTAGACTTCAAGCCTGAAATTACAGCACCAGGTGGAAATATCCTTTCTACACTTAATAATGATCAGTACGGTACAATGAGTGGTACATCTATGGCTGCTCCACACGTTGCAGGTGGTTCTGCCCTTGTACTTCAACGTGTAGAAAAAGATTTCCCTAGCCTATCAGGTGCGGCGAAAGTAAATATGGCTAAAAATATCTTAATGAACACAAGTAAGGTTGTAGAGGACAAAGGAGCATACAATGCAGCATATATGCACAATCCTTATTCTCCACGCCGCCAAGGTGCTGGGTTAATGCAGCTTCATTCAGCATTGAGCACGCCGGTGGTTGTAACAAACTCTGCTACTAATGAAGCAAAAGTTGCTTTGAAGGAAATTAAAAATAATAAAGCTACCTTTACATTAAAGGCTGATAACTTCTCAGACAAAGCCGTAACTTATAATGTAAGTGGTAATGTTCTAACAGATTTAAACATTAACGGTATGGACCAATTAGAATCTCAAGGTATCTACAAAGCAGGTACAATTTCTGAAGCGGCTCCATGGGTGGGAGAATTCCCAATTTCCTTTAGTACAAAACAACTGACCGTTCCTGCAAAAGGAAGTGCATCAGTTACTGTAACCGTTGACTTAAATGATACTGTTGAATGGGGTTACAACGCGCCATTAGATGAACTATTTGAAAATGGTTACTTTGTAGAAGGTTTCGTAACATTAACTGATGTTAATGATGAGAATCCATCAGTAAATGTTCCATATGTAGGCTTTAATGGTGATTGGAATAAAGCTCCGATCGTAGATCCTAGCGTTTATGATGAAAACATTAATGCTTCTTACTATGGCTGGACTGGAATGGTTACTTCTGCAGGTGAAAACAACTATAATTACTTAGGATTTAATGCATCAGATGAGTCAGCGTCAGCTGAAAACATTGCATTCTCACCAAATGGTGATGGTGTAAGCGATGATGCGATGCCAATTCTATCATTCTTAAGAAATGCTAAAACAGTAGAATACAAGATTGTAGACAAAGACGGAAAAGTTCTTCGTAAGTTAAATTCTGAAGAATTGGTTCGTAAAAACTTCAACGATGGCGGCAGAGGGGCTCAATATTCCATTAAAACTGCGTCAGCGTGGGATGGAACAGTTAAGAACAAATTAGTAGCCGATGGTGAATATTTCTATGAAATTTCAGCTGTTATTGATTACGAAGGTAAAGAAGCACAAAAGGTTACTTTCCCAGTTGTAGTTGATACGGCAGCACCAAAAGTGACTGCAAGTGTTAAAGGGGACAAGCTGACTTTAAGCGGAACTGATGAAAATGGTTCAGGCGTAGCTTACTATGATATTCTTGTAAATGGTAAATCAGTGTTTGGTGCTGAGGATCTTCCATTAGCTGGTACTGCAACTGAATATACATTTGCAAAAGCTCCTGTAGGCGGTACTGTAGAAGTTGTAGCATATGACTTTGCTGGAAACTCTGCTAAAGCAGTAGTAGAAGGCGCTAACGACTCTACTATTCCATTCATCCATGTAACATCTATTGGTGCAACAAATACTTACACTTCTCGTGAACTTCCAGTTGCTGGTTATTTAACAGATGATTCAAAGGTAACTGATTTTGCGGTAAATGGTGAAGCAGTTGAGCTAGTTTGGAATGAGGAAACATCTCGTTATGAATTCAGCACAACCGTAACTTTTGAAGAAGATGGTGTACAAGAAGTTAGAATCTCTGGTAAAGACGCTGCAGGAAATGCAATTAATTACCTCGTTCGCGACTTAGTAGTTGATACTACAGCACCAGGACTTAAGGTTGATGTACCATCAAAAGTAAAACCAGATGTTGATAAAGTAACTCTAACAGCTGTTATCTCTGATAATTTCGAAGAACTTCAATATAAAGTGGATGGTAATGAAGAATTCAATCACCAATTCCAATTTGAAAACTTCGTAATGAATAGCATTGAGAAAACTGTAACAACAGAGCTTGCATTAGAACCTGGAAACAACACATTCACACTTGAGCTTGAGGACGTTGCAGGTAACAAAACTACAAAAGAAGTAAATATCTACCGTGGTGATACTAAAGTTGATCGTATTGCTGGTGAAGATCGATACGCAACTTCTGTGGCTGTGAGTCAAAAAGGCTGGGAAAAATCAGATGTAGTCGTTCTTGCCCGCGGTGATTTATATGCAGATGCTTTAGCTGGTGTACCACTTGCAGCTAAATATGACGCACCATTATTATTAACGAACCATAATTACCTAAATGCTGCAACTAAAGAAGAGATTGCTAGACTCGGAGCTAAGAAGGTTTATATTCTTGGTGGCGATGGAGCTATCTTACCTGCAGTAGAAAAACAAATCAAAGATTCTGGTGTTGAAGTCGTTAGATTGTCAGGCGAAACTCGTTATGACACGGCAGCAGCTATTGCGAAAGAAGTTGCACCAAATGGATCTGATAAAGTGGTAGTCGTTAACGGCGAAAACTATCCAGATGCATTGTCTGTAGCATCTTTTGCTGGAGCAGAAGGATTACCAATTCTATTGGCCAATTCATCTAAATCTCTTCCAGCTGCTACTAAACAGGCTGTAGATACATTAGGTTCTAAAGAAACAGTAGTTGTTGGTGGTACATCTGTAATCACTGAAGGTGCTGCTTCAACATTGCCAAAGGTAACACGCCTAGGCGGTGAAACAAGATTTGATACCAATATTGCTGTTGCTAAGCACTTTGGTACAGAATCAAATGTTGTTTATGTAGCAACAGGTTACAATTTCCCTGACAGCTTAGCTGGAGCTGCGTTAGCTGCTAAAGATAAGGCAGGAATTGTATTAGTATCAAACGCTTTACCTGAAGCTGCAAAAGCTTACTTGGCTTCTTTAGAAATAGCTCAAGTAAACGTGTTTGGCGGAGAGCAAGTTGTTTCTCCTGAAGTACTTGCTGAAATTAGCAAACTGCTTAAGTAATACTGCAAGAACGAGAGTGGATTTTTATTCACTCTCGTTTTTTTAATAGATAGGCAGTTTACTGAAAAGTTCTTTAAATCTATTGAAGATTCTCATGATTTAGTGTATGATTTTTTTAAAATATTCAATTAAATCAAAAAATTTAAAACATCTTATCCAGAGAGGCGGAGGGACTGGCCCTGTGATGCCCGGCAACCGGTTTTTTACAACACGGTGCTAATTCCAACAGAGTAATGACTCTGGCAGATAAGAAGAGAAACCCCCTCTTCTTAAAGAGGGGGTTTACTGTTTTTAGTTAATTAAATAATTGGAGGAGTGTTAAGTATGGGGGAAAATCAAAAAAGTTACCGCTTTGAAACGTTGAGTGTTCACGGAGGTTTGGCTCCGGATCCAGTAACAGGAGCTCGTGCCGTACCGATTTACCAAAATAATGCCTATCAATTTAAAAATACTGAACATGCAGCTAATCTTTTTGCGTTGAAAGAGTCTGGATACATATACACTCGAATCCATAATCCAACCACTACTGTTTTCGAAGAAAGAGTGTCATTGTTGGAGGGCGGTGTAGGGGCACTGGCAGTAGCAAGCGGTATGGCTGCAATTACCCTGGCAATTTTAAATATTGCTGAAGCGGGAGATGAAATCGTTTCAGCCTCTACATTATACGGTGGAACATATAATTTATTTGCTGTAACACTTCCAAAGTATGGAATTAAGGTTAGATTTGTAGATCCAGAAGATCCGGAAAATTTCCGTGCAGCCATCAATGAAAAAACAAAAGCTGTATTCGCAGAAACGATTGGTAATCCATCCTTACGCATACTTGATATTGAAAAAGTTGCTGAGGTTGCCCATGAAGCAGGAGTTCCATTAATTATTGATAATACTTTTGCCACACCATACCTATGCAGACCGATTGAATATGGTGCTGATATTGTAATTCATTCGGCAACGAAGTGGCTATTAGGAAATGGGACAACAACCGGAGGAGTTATTGTAGATGGTGGTAAGTTCGACTGGAATTCACCTAAATTTCCAGGCTTTACAACTCCAGACTCAAGCTATCATGACCTTGTTTACGCTGAAAGCTTAGGTGCTGTTGCTTATATTATCAAAGCCCGGGTTCAATTATTACGTGACCTAGGACCTTCTTTAAGTCCACAGAATGCATTTCAATTCACTCTTGGTCTTGAGACCCTCCATGTCCGAATGAAGGAACATGTTGCCAACACAAAGGAAGTAGTGAATTATTTAGTAAACCATCCTGCAGTAGAGTGGGTATCCTACCCAGGTCACAGCTCGCATCCTGACTTTGAATTGGCAAGTAAGTATTTACCTAAAGGTGCAGGATCCATGATTGTTTTTGGTATAAAAGGCGGGAGAGAAGCTGGAGCGAAGTTGATTGATTCGATTACATTATTCGCACATGTAGCAAATGTTGGGGATGCAAAAAGCTTAATTATCCATCCTGCGAGTACCACTCACCAGCAATTAGATGCAGAAGGACTTAAGGCAGCTGGTGTTTCGGAGGACTTAATTAGACTGTCCATTGGTATTGAGAATGTAGAGGACCTAATCGAAGATCTGGAGTCTGCAATTGAGGCTGCAACTGGTGTTTCTTCTATAAAAACAAAAGCCTAAATCAAGATAGTAAGTTTATTCGAAATATGTTGAAAATTTGTTTGACACTATTTTTTATCCGTGATAAGATTACTTGCGTACTAAAATGAATACTTTAATCCATGAACGTGTTAATTAAATATAGAATGCTATAGCTCTTATCAAGAGAGGTGGAGGGATGTGCCCGATGAAGCCCGGCAACCGTCAATATATTTATTGAAATGGTGCCAATTCACACAAAGCGATTGCTTTGGAAGATGGGAGAAAGGTTTTTATTTATGATGCCTTTCTGCCCTGTGCAGGAAGGCTTTTTAATTTTCTAATATAAGAATGTTTTTGGCTAAACAGTCAAACTCTATATTTAAGTTATACAATCAGGTTGAAATATTGATATTCATTTAATTGGATAAAAGTAGGTGATGGAATTGATCTCTATAAAGGATGTCCAAAAAGTATTTCCTTCTAAACAAGGACAGCTGAGAGCCGTCGATGATGTAAATCTAGAAATAAAAGAAGGAGAAATTTTTGGAGTAATTGGATATAGCGGTGCTGGTAAAAGTACCTTAATACGAATGCTTAATGGACTAGAGCTCCCGACATCAGGGTCTATTACGGTTGCTGGCAGGGTTATTTCAAAAATCAGGGGCAGTGAGCTTCGTAAAGCCAGGCAGGAAATTAGTATGATCTTTCAGCATTTTAACTTGCTCTGGTCTAGGACGGTTAGTGAAAATATTGCTTTTCCTTTAGAAATTGCCGGGGTAAAAGGAACGGAAAAAAATAAAAGGGTCGCTGAGCTAGTTAAGCTGGTTGGCCTTGAAGGTCGAGAAAATGCGTATCCATCACAACTAAGCGGTGGACAAAAGCAGCGGGTAGGGATTGCAAGAGCACTTGCCAATAACCCGAAAGTATTGCTTTGTGATGAAGCAACATCAGCTCTTGATCCGCAAACAACAGATTCCATTTTAGAATTGTTAGTCGATATCAATAAACGTCTAGGTTTAACGATCGTCTTAATTACACATGAGATGCATGTCATTCGAAAAATCTGCCACCGTGTAGGTGTAATGGAAGGCGGGAAAATTGTTGAGCTCGGTTCAGTTTTGGATGTGTTTAAACATCCGCAGCAGCCGATTACAAAACGATTTGTCCAACAGGTTACGGAACCTGAAGAAACGAAAGAAACAATTGAACATCTGATTGAGCTTTATCCACATGGAAAAGTAGTGCAGCTATCGTTCGTTGGGGAATCTACAGAACAGCCTTTAATCACTAACATCATCCGGGATTTTGATGTGGTTATTAATATTCTTCAAGGGAAAATTTCGCACACGCAAAGCGGTTCATATGGAACATTATTTATCCACATTGATGGGGAAGCAAGCGAAATACAGAAAGCTATTGATTATATTCACTTACAGCAAGTCGGAGTGGAGGTGATCAATAATGGCTGACTTGATGGAAATAGTAAAATGGGAAGATTTATTAGAGGCAACATATGAAACTATTTATATGACCTCCATTTCAGTGTTCGCCACATTTGTTTTAGGATTGCTGCTGGGTCTGCTGTTATTTTTAACGGATAAAGGGAATTTATGGGCTAATCGGCCAGTTAATGTCATTATTGCAGGATTTGTAAATATTTTTAGATCCATTCCCTTTATTATCTTAATCGTACTATTAATTCCATTTACAAAATTTTTACTAGATACTATTCTCGGTGCAAATGCGGCACTGCCTGCGCTAATTATTGGTGCTGCCCCTTTTTATGCACGAATGGTAGAAATTGCCCTAAGGGAAATTGATAAAGGTGTTATTGAGGCATCGCAATCGATGGGAGCAACACATGGGCAGCTCATTTTTAAAGTCTTAATACCCGAATCCTTACCTGCATTAATTTCAGGGATTACTGTCACAGCGATATCGCTTGTCAGCTTTACTGCAATGGCCGGTGTTATTGGTGCCGGCGGGCTCGGACATTTTGCCTACCTGGAAGGGTTTCAGCGTAATAGACCGATTGTTACATTAGTTGCAACGATTGCGATTTTAATTTTGGTATTTATCATCCAATTTATTGGAGATTATTTTACAAAGAAAACAGATAAACGTTAACTGGAGGAGTAAAAAGATGAAAAAAGTATTTAGTTTTATTCTATTAGCCATTTTAGCCATCACATTAACAGCTTGTGGCGGTGACAAAAACGAAACATCAGAAAAAGATGGTAACAAAAAATTAGTGGTGGGTGCATCTGCTGTACCGCATGCAGAAGTGCTAGACGCGGCAAAACCGATTTTAAAAGAAAAGGGCATTGATTTAGAAGTACAAGTTTTTCAGGACTATATCCTTCCTAACGTAACTTTAAGGGATAAAGATCTTGATGCAAACTACTTTCAAACACCAGGCTACTTAGCATTACAAATGGAAGAAAATAAGGATTTTGATTTTGTAAGTGTTGGGGAAATTCATAAAGAACCTATCGGCATTTATTCTAAAGAATATAAAAGCTTAAAAGACCTTCCAAACGGTGCGAAAATTATTATGAGTGATTCCCTGAGTGACCATGGACGTATTTTACCGATTTTTGAAAAAGAAGGGTTAATTAAGCTTAAAGAAGGCGTTGGTGCAAATGCAAGAGTCGAGGATATTGTTGACAATCCAAAAGAACTTGATTTCTCAACGTTAATTGAAGCAAAATTACTAGCTTCTTCATTCGAAAGTGGTGAAGGTGATGCGGTAGTTATTAATACAAACTACGCATTAGAAGGCGGAGTTGATATTGGCAAGTATGGAATTGCTTTTGAAGGCGATGACGTTGTACCGGCAAACCTTGTAGTCGTTCGTTCTGAGGATAAAGACCGTGAAGAAATTAAAACCCTTGTTGAAGTCCTTAAATCAAAAGAAATCCAGGATTTCATTCTTGAAAAGTACCAAGGTGCAGTAACTGTTTCTGAATAAGAATAATATATAGTAGAAAGTCGGGAAGCCAGTTAAGGGGAACTTACTGGCTTTCTGCTATTTTAAACTTTACTTACATGAAACAAGGCTTTTAGGTAAAAATAGGCAGGAAATAATAAAGAGGAAATCTTGGCAAACTAGAGAAAAATAAGTTATGATTTAGTTCGTATGTGAATACATAAAGCGGTCACAAGATGCAAAATTCTGAATTATCATACTCCTTTATTACTTATTCATTCTCATTTGATTTGGCTCGAGTGAAAATAATATTTCTTTTTCTTTTCCGTATTGTTATTACTGTTTATGAGTTGCTAACAGATTCTATTTGTTATAAGATTGTAATGAGAATAAAGTGAGAATAGAATTTTGGGCCGATGTTAGAGGCTACAAGATACAAAATTATCTTTGCGGAGGTATATATATGGCTGGATCAACTTTAACGATCAAAGATTTACATGTAGAAATTGATGGGAAAGAAATTTTAAAAGGTGTAAACCTTGAAATAAAAGGTGGAGAAATCCACGCAATCATGGGACCAAATGGTACGGGTAAATCTACTCTTTCTTCTGCTATTATGGGACATCCAAAGTATGAAGTAACAAGCGGTTCTATTATGCTAGACGATGAAAATGTTCTAGAAATGGAAGTTGACGAACGTGCACGTGCAGGTCTATTCCTAGCTATGCAATATCCGAGTGAAATTAACGGTGTAACAAATGCCGATTTCCTGCGTTCAGCTCTTAATAGCCGTCTAGGCGAAGGAAATGAGATTTCTTTAATGAAATTCATCCGAAAAATGGATAAGCAAATGGAATTCCTTGAAATGGATCTTGATATGGCACAGCGTTACCTTAATGAAGGATTCTCGGGCGGAGAGAAAAAGCGTAATGAGATTCTTCAATTAATGATGCTTGAGCCAAAAATCGCAATTTTAGACGAAATTGACTCAGGATTAGATATTGATGCCTTAAAGGTTGTATCAAAGGGAATCAATGAAATGCGCGGAGAAGATTTCGGCTGTTTAATTATTACACACTATCAGCGTCTGTTAAACTATATCACTCCTGACCATGTGCATGTAATGATGCAGGGACGCATTGTGAAATCTGGCGGGCCAGAACTTGCACAACGCTTAGAAGCAGAAGGATATGACTGGATCAAGCAAGAACTTGGAATTGAAGATGAAACAGTTGGGCAAGAAGCGTAAGAGTTAGCGTTAGGAGGATAATCATGACAACAGAAACGAATTTATCATTCGATAAAGATTTTGTTCGTTCTTTTTCAACAGAAATGAACGAGCCTGCGTGGATGGAAGAATTTCGTCAAAAAGCTTTTGAATTAAGCGAAACTCTGCCAATGCCAAGACCTGATAAAACGAAAATTGATAAGTGGAACTTCACTCAATTTGGTACTCATACCGTAAAAAGTGACAGCTTCTCTTCACTTGCTGAACTTCCTGAAGAAGTTAAAGCGTTAATTGGTGATGAGACTGCTGCTAAAAATTTATATATTCAGCGGAATCAAACACCAGCCTATATTTCTTTAACAGAAGAATTAAAAGGGCAAGGGGTTATTTTTACCGATATCTTTACAGCCATTCGTGATCATAGCGAACTGGTACAAAAATACTTTTTAACTGAAGCGGTTAAATTAGATGAACATCGCCTAATTGCCTTAAATGCAGCACTTGTAAATGGCGGAGCATTCTTATACATTCCTAAAAATGTGGAAATTAAAGAACCGATTCATTCCATTTACTTACATGATCATGCTGATACGAACCTTTTCAATCACGTGATTGTAGTTGCAGATGATAATAGCTCAGTAACATATGTAGAAAACTATCTGTCAACACTTGAATCTGCTGATGGTGTATTTAATATCGTAACAGAAGTGATTGCAAAAGCTGGTGCTAAGGTTCAGTATGGTGCGGTTGATACTCTCGCAAAGGGAATCACAACATACGTGAATCGCCGTGGTTCTGCAGGCAGAGATGCCCGTATTGATTGGGCACTAGGTTTAATGAATGAAGGAAATACCATCTCAGAAAATACCACAAACCTTATGGGTGATGGTGCTTATGGAGATACCAAAACCGTTGTTGTCGGCCGCGGTGAGCAGACACAAAACTTTACGACAAAGGTTGTTCACTATGGTAAAAACACCGAAGGCTATATCTTAAAGCACGGTGTAATGAAGGATAGCGCTTCTTCCATTTTTAATGGGATTGGCCATATCTTACATGGTGCATCAAAATCGAATGCAGAACAAGAATCACGCGTGCTGATGCTTAGTGAAAAAGCACGTGGCGATGCGAACCCGATTTTGCTTATCGATGAAGATGATGTAACAGCAGGACACGCGGCATCAGTAGGACGTGTTGATCCAGTTCAGCTATACTACCTAATGAGCCGTGGGATTCCGAAAAAAGAAGCAGAACGCTTGGTCATTCATGGTTTCCTTGCACCAGTCGTTAACCAGCTTCCAATTGAAGGAGTTAAACAACAGTTAACAGCTGTTATTGAAAGGAAAGTACGATAATGAATGTCCTTGATATTCGTCGTCAATTCCCTATTTTAGACCAGGAAGTAAACGGGAAACCCCTTGTTTATTTAGATAGCTCAGCAACCTCTCAGAAACCTATCCAAGTCATTGAGACGATGGAAAAGTACTATAAAGAAATCAATTCCAATGTTCATCGTGGTGTTCATACGCTTGGAACAAGAGCGACAGATGCGTACGAAGGGGCAAGGGAAAAGGTTCGCAGATTTATTAATGCAAAATCAACCCAAGAGGTAATATTTACCCGGGGTACAACCACAGCCTTAAATACAGTTGCTGCCAGCTACGCCGCTGACAATTTAAAAGCTGGTGATGAGATTGTCATTACGTATATGGAGCACCACAGCAACATTATTCCTTGGCAGCAGGTCGCAAGACGGACGGGGGCAGTATTAAAGTACATTCCTCTTCAAGAGGATGGAACTATTTCCCTTGATGATGTCACTGCAACGATTACAGAGAATACCCGTGTGGTTTCTGTCATGCAGGTATCCAATGTATTAGGTGTAATTAATCCTGTTAAAGAAATTGCTAAAATTGCCCATGAGAATGGTGCGATTATGGTAGTTGATGGTGCACAAAGTGCTCCTCATATGAAAATTGATGTCCAAGATTTGGATTGCGATTTCTTAGCTTTTTCTGGACATAAAATGTGTGCTCCAACTGGTATCGGAGTATTATATGGTAAAAAGCATTTGTTAGAAAAAATGGAACCAATAGAGTTTGGCGGAGAAATGATTGATTTTGTTCATTTACAAGAATCAACATGGAAGGAACTTCCTTGGAAGTTCGAAGCTGGAACACCTATTATTGCAGGTGCTATTGGTCTTGGAGCAGCAATTGACTTTTTAAATGAAATTGGCTTAGATAATATTGAAAAACACGAGCATAAGCTGGCACAGTACGCGTTAGAAAAAATGTCTTCTGTACCGGGCATGACAATTTATGGACCATTAGACGCTTCTAAACGTGCTGGCCTCGTAACCTTTAATATTAGCGATGTACACCCGCATGATGTGGCGACTGTCCTTGACGCTGAGGGTATTGCTGTCCGTGCCGGACACCACTGTGCCCAGCCGTTGATGAAATGGTTAAAGGCATCTGCAACTGCTCGTGCAAGCTTTTACTTATACAATACAGAAGACGATATTGATAAGCTGGTTGAAGGACTTGTGAAAACAAAGGAGTATTTCAGCGATGTCTTCTAATAATTTAGATAATTTATACCGTCGTGTTATTATGGACCATTATAAAAATCCTCGTAATCGAGGGATTTTAGAAGATGGCAGTCATACGATTAATATGAACAACCCTACTTGCGGTGACAGAATTCAATTAACTTTTAAGGTCGAAGATGGAGTCGTAATTGACGCAAGATTTGAGGGAGAGGGCTGTTCCATTTCAATGTCATCCGCTTCGATGATGACCCAGGCAATTAAAGGGAAAAAGGTGGAGGAAGCGATTAAGCTTTCGAAGATTTTCTCCGATATCATGCAAGGGAAAGACTATGATGACGATATCGATTTAGGTGATATTGAAGCACTTCAGGGAGTTGCGAAATTTCCAGCACGTATTAAATGTGCCACATTAGCGTGGAAGGCGATGGAAAAAGGATTAACTGAAGAGGAACAACAGTAAAACAAGAAGGGTGCTTATACCCTTCTCGTTTAAAAAGGAGGAACAGGTCGATGGCGAAGAAGATGCCGGAAATCGGAGATTATAAATACGGTTTTGCCGATAAGGACGTTTCTATATTCCGATCTAAACGTGGTTTAACGAGTGAAATTGTTGAAGAAATTTCAAAGCTAAAAAATGAACCACAATGGATGCTGGATTTTCGTTTAAAATCTTTAGAGCATTTTTATAAAATGCCAATGCCTCAATGGGGCGGCGATTTAGGCTCATTGAATTTTGACGAAATCACTTATTATGTAAAACCATCTGAGAAATCAGAAAAATCATGGGATGAAGTCCCTGAAGAAATCAAAGCAACGTTTGACAAACTTGGGATTCCTGAAGCAGAGCAAAAGTATCTTGCTGGTGTATCTGCTCAATATGAATCAGAGGTTGTTTACCATAACATGAAGGAAGACCTTGAAGAGCTAGGGATTGTCTTCAAAGATACAGACTCAGCTCTTAAAGAGAATGAAGATATTTTCCGTGAGCACTGGGCAAAGGTTATTCCGCCAACGGATAACAAATTTGCTGCATTGAATTCTGCGGTTTGGTCTGGCGGGTCGTTCATTTATGTACCACCAGGTGTTAAAGTGGATACTCCGCTACAGGCGTATTTCCGAATTAACTCTGAAAACATGGGACAATTTGAGCGTACATTAATAATCGTTGATGAAGGCGCACATGTTCATTATGTAGAAGGCTGTACTGCACCTGTTTACACAACCAACTCACTTCATAGTGCGGTTGTTGAAATCATCATTAAAAAGGATGCTTATTGCCGCTACACAACAATTCAAAACTGGGCAAACAATGTATTCAATCTTGTTACAAAGCGTGCGGTTTGTGAAGCGAATGCAACAATGGAATGGATTGATGGTAACATCGGTTCTAAATTAACGATGAAATACCCAGCTGTTATTTTAAAAGGCGAAGGCGCACGCGGTATGACTTTATCGATTGCCATTGCAGGTAAAGGTCAGCACCAGGATGCGGGAGCGAAGATGATTCATTTAGCTCCAAACACTTCATCTACCATTGTTTCAAAATCGATTTCAAAGCATGGCGGTAAAGTTACTTATCGTGGTGTTGTTCACTTCGGACGTAAAGCCGATGGCGCACGTGCAAATATCGAATGTGATACGTTGATTATGGATAATCAATCAACATCCGATACAATTCCATACAATGAAATCTTAAATGACAATATTTCACTTGAGCACGAAGCAAAAGTTTCTAAAGTATCTGAAGAGCAGCTCTTCTACTTAATGAGCCGTGGTATCTCAGAACAAGAAGCAACTGAAATGATCGTCATGGGCTTCATTGAGCCATTTACAAAAGAACTGCCAATGGAATACGCAGTCGAAATGAACCGTCTAATTAAGTTCGAGATGGAAGGTTCTATCGGTTAATATTATTTAGCCGCTTGCCATATTGGCAGGCGGCTCTTTGTGTTTTCGGGTTTACTAACTGGCGGATAGGGTGGGTTTACTGGCGGATAGGGTGGGTTTACTGGCGGATAGCGAGGGTTTACTGGCGGATAGCGTAGGGTTACTGGCGGATAGGGTGGGTTTACTCTCGGATAGTGGAGGTTTACTCTCTCGGATAGTGGAGGTTTACTCTCGGATAGCGGAGGTTTACTCTCGGATGGGGAGGTTTACTCTCGGATAGCGGAGGTTTACTCTCGGATGCGGAGGTTTACTCTCGGATGCGGAGGTTTACTCTCGGATAGCAGAGGTTTACTCTCGGATAGCGGAGGTTTACTCTCGGATAGCAGAGGTTTACTCTCGGATAGCGGAGGTTTACTCTCGGATAGCGGAGGTTTACTCTCGGATAGCGCCCAAATACTTGCAGATACCCCGAAAACCCCCAAATAGCAGAAAACCATTACAAAGTGTATTCTATTATTAGTAATCTGTGAGGTGATATACATTGATTTATATTGGTGTCACAGGCTGGGGCGATCACGATAGCTTATATCCAGATCATACTCCGCCGCGGGATAAGTTAAAAGAATATTCAGGTCATTTTCCAACTGTAGAAGTGGATGCAGCTTTTTACGCCATCCAACCTAAAAGGAATGCAGTTAAATGGGTGAATGATACCCCGGCATCCTTTCAATTCATTGTTAAAGCCTATCAAGGTATGACTGGTCATCAGCGCGGTGAAATTCCATTTGCAACCAAAGAGGAAATGTTCCATGCCTTCAAAGAGTCGCTTGTGCCCTACATAGAAGCCAATAAATTAGCAATGGTGCTCTTTCAATTTCCGCCATGGTTTGATTGTAGAAGGGAAAATGTTGAATATTTAAGATGGTGTAAAGCACAAATGGGGGATATCCCCTCTGCGTTAGAATTCAGGCACCAATCTTGGTTTATACCCCGTTTTCGCCAGCAAACGCTGGAGTTTATGAAAGCAGAGAAGTGGATACATAGTATTTGTGATGAACCTCAATCTGGCGAGGGATCTATACCAGCTATATTAGAGGCAGTCGATTCAGAAAACCTGCTCATTCGGTTTCATGGCAGGAACGTTCATGGCTGGCAAAAGCGGCAGGCTGAGAACTGGCGGGAGGTGCGATATCTTTATCGCTACAATCAGCAGGAACTTAAAGAATGGAGAGACATAATCCTGAGATTATCACAGGAATCCAGGAACATCTATGTACTATTTAACAACAACTCCGGGGGAGATGCGGCAGATAACGCGAAAGAAATGATAACCCTTTTAGATATAAAATATGAGGACCTCGCTCCTAGACAGCTAGATTTATTTTAAACAAAGGAGAAAGATGATGGAATGGATTGTTTTAATATTGATAGGAATTGCAGGTAGTTCCTTAGGCAGCTTAATTGGATTAGGCGGAGGTATTGTCGTTGTCCCTTCCTTACTCTTTTTAGGCTCACTATCTGCCTTTGGCTATATTTCTCCGCAGACAGCTGTGGGCACCTCACTTTTCACTATGATATTTACCGGTTTATCTTCTACTTTAGCGTATATGAAACATAAAACAGTAGATTATAAAAGCGGATTGATCTTCCTCATAGGCAGTGGACCAGGCAGTATTCTCGGAGCATGGGTTACCGAGATATTAAATTTGAAATCATTCAATTTATTTTTTGGAACTTTTATTCTTCTTGTTTCGTGTATTTTATTATTAAAAGATAAACTAAAACCCATTCCATACCGCAAAGACAAGGGGATATTCAGAAGCTTCACGGATAACACAGGAGAAGTCTTTGAGTATGGATTTAACCCTGTGACAGGAGTGGCTATTGCCTTTATTGTTGGGTTCATATCAGGGATTCTTGGTGTTGGCGGAGGGTCCTTACTGGTTCCAGCCATGATCCTGCTTTTCTTCTTTCCACCCCATGTTGCAACAGCAACATCCATGTTTATGATCTTACCAACATCAATTCTCAGCTCCATTACTCATATCACGCTTGGTAATGTAGACTGGCTCCTTGCTTTGGCATTAGTTCCGGGGGCATGGATTGGTGCAAAGATTGGTGTCTATTTAAACATCAAGCTAAAAAGCAAAACTATTGTTTTATTATTACGCACCATACTAATAATCGTTGGCATACGATTAATTTATCAAGGAATTATTGGCTAAAAAGGAAGCGAAGCATTCATGGAAATAATCCATATCTATCACACAAATGACCTACACAGCCATTTAAAACGATGGCCGCGGATCCATCATTTTTTAACTAGCAGAAGAAAACTTCATTCCGAAACTGGAGAAGAATTCTTCCTTTTTGACATAGGTGATTTTATTGATCGCTGGCACCCTCTTTCAGAAGGGACTGGGGGGCAGGGGAATATTGAATTGTTAAATGAGAGCGGCTACAATGCTGTGACGATTGGTAACAATGAAGGAATCAATTTTCCATATGAAGTGCTTAACCATCTATATGACAAAAGTGAATTTGATGTTTTAGTGGCTAACCTCTATGACAAGAATACGCAGCATCCAACATGGGTAAAACCATATGAAATTTATCAGACAACAAAGGGTACAAAAATTGGTGTGATTGGGTTAACAGCCTATTTTTCTCTGCTTTATGAGCTATTAGGCTGGCATCTGACTAACCCGCTTGAAGAGTTGGGAAAGTGGATGCAGCCTCTAAAAGAACAATCGGATGTAATCATCCTCCTTTCTCATCTCGGACTAAACTTGGATGAACAAATTGCAATGGAATATCCCGAGATTGATGTCATACTTGGCGGTCATACCCATCACACGCTGCCCGCGGGAAAGCAGGCAGGGCAGACATTGCTTGCGGGGGCTGGTAAGCACGGAAGGTTTATAGGGCATGTTACGATTGAAGTTGACAAGAGAAAGCTAGTTAAAAAACAAGCAAAATTGTACAATGTGCTGGAACTTCCAGGAGTTCCTGATGAAAAGGCAATCTCTAAGGAGCTTTACCGGAAAGGGAAAAAGTTATTAAAACAGAAAATCACTACATTAACGGATGACTATCACCACGATTCTTTTCAGGTTACAGAGCTATCACAAATTTTATGCAGTGCCTTAAGAGAATGGTGTGATGCAGACTGTGCCTTTATCAATGCCGGTCTTATTTTGGGGTCATTATCAGGCAGTGTAACGGCTTATGATTTACTAACTATATGTCCTCATCCCATTAATCCCTGTAAGATTGAACTAACAGGAAGTGAGTTAAGAGAGGTATTGCTTGAAACGAGGACTGAAGAATGGGCGCAAAAACATGTGGTTGGGCTTGGATTCAGGGGGTCGGTAATGGGTGTCAGTGTGTATGATCGGATTGCGTTTAAGGAAGACAACAGGATTCTAATAAATGACATTGAACTAGAATTAGACAAAACCTATTCATTGGCAGTACCAGACATGTTTACCTTTGGGCATTTTTTTAAAGACATTTTTCCAAATAAGAAAAAAGAGTATTTTCTTCCTGAATTTTTACGAGACTTACTGAAATGGAAATTACAAAAGCAGTCCTAAAGGAGGATACACTCTTTTTCTTTCACTTTCATAAATTGTTAGTGAGGGAAAGGAGTGTGGAAATTGATTGAGCTATCACCGGTAGACATTAATGGTCACACGTTCTTGGCTGTTACTGTCTTATTGCCAAAAACCACATTGCTTACTGTAAGCAATGATAAGGGATATATAATGTGCGGAGCCTTAGATGTTGGTTTATTAAACGAAAAGCTTAAGGACCGAAAAATCATAGCCGCAAGAGCGGTAGGAGTAAGAACTATTGAACAACTCCTTAATGCACCAATGGAGTCAGTAACAATCGAGGCGGAAAACTTAGGGATAACAAAAGGAATGCTTGGGAAAGATGCCTTGTTAAAAATGGTTTAAAGCTTGCACTAGGATGTGCAGGCTTTTTTTAACTCATAAAATTATAGGCTAGTTCACTTCATTCCCGCATACATATAGCATGTAAGGGGGGATTTTTTTTGGCAAAGTTTCGTATGCGTCCCAGGAAACGAGGACCGTTACCTTTCCGATACGTTTTGTTATTATCATTTGTATTTTTTCTTTTGTCTACGGCATTGGGAATCTGGCTGGTTAACAAAGGAATTGAACCTTCCTTAATGAGATATGCGGAATCCAAAACGAAGCAAATTGCCTCACAAGTAATTAATAAGGCGATTAACAAAAAAACGGTAGAAGTAGGGGATGTTATCGCCGTTGAACCGGGGCAAAATGGTGCCCAGCCGAGTGCAAGTTTAAAAACGGAAGTGATAAATCAGAAGTTATCAGAGATCACCAATGAAATTCAAAAGAACTTAAATGCAGCCGAAAAAGGTGATCTTGATTCTCTAGAGAAATTAACGGATGTTGATATTGAGGTAAATGCAAAGAAACAGGATGGAATAGTTTGGAATGTTCCGCTTGGTCAAGCAACAAATATGGCTTTATTAGGAAATTTAGGTCCCAAAATACCTGTTAGGTTCCATGCAATCGGTGAAGTTCGGCCAGATGTGAAAATTAACCCTAAACCCATGGGAATCAATAATACATGGATTGATGTCGCAATCCATTTAGAGGTATCAGTACAAATCATTACCCCGTTTGCAACAGAAATTACGAAATTAGAGCAGAATATCCCAGTGGGCGGAAGATTAATTCAGGGAGAGGTACCGCAATTTTATAACAATGGCGGCAATGGAATAACCCCATCTATCCAAATTCCGCAGCCAGAAAATTAAAAAGGACTGTTCCTTGACAGTCCTTTTTCCGTATTACTTTTTATTTTTTAACGCCTGTCTTTCCTGCTGTTTCCATAATCTCAAATGTGGAGTTGGGTCAAAGGACCATTCGATATAGCCGTTATCTTTGTACATCCCATAATGCAAGTGGGGAGGGAATTTACCTGATGTCCCAGGAGGTCCATATCCAGAACTGCCAACACCGCCAATTAATGTTCCAGGTTCGACAATTTGACCTACTCTTAAATCTTTAGCAAAACCGCTAAGGTGAGCAAAATAATGATACGTATTATTTATATCCCGAATTCCTACTCGCCATCCGCCGAACTTATTCCAACCCTTCATTTCTACTATGCCATAGTTAGTAGCACGAACAGGAACTCCGTAACCGGCAAAAATGTCGGTGCCCTCATGCATTCTTCTGCCGCCCCAGCCTCTTGCATCACCCCAAGTACTGCGATAGCTGTGATTGCTGCGAAGCGGTAAAGGAAAAACATGCTTATCTAATTCTAATCTGCCGAAATGGCGGTAGATTTTTGCCTTGTCAGTAATGATGCCGACTGTTTTATCACGATGATAATAATTCCATAACCCGATTTTGATATTATCATGATCTATTCCATACGAGAGAAGATAATTGGCAAACGCATATAAGACATCTTCGTCACTTTTTAAACTAGCTTTGCCATCTCCATCCCCGTCCACACCCATACCATTAAAAAGCTCGATAATTGCAGGGTTCTCTTCGGCAGGGTTTGGATTAGTTGGTCCAGCCCATTTCTCTGGGGTAAAATAAATGCCAATCACACTTTCTGCTTTTGGCAGGTCTTTACGAACAGCACGGATATTTCGTTCGTACTGGTCTATAGCCGCCAAATAATACCAAGGAATTTGTGTGAGTGTTTCCACTTTCTTGTATAGCCTCATTCTTTCCTGATATTCATCAGGACCTTTAGCATGAGCATCCCTGGGAGATATGCTGCTCATTAATAAGAGGAAAGTTCCAATTATCAGAAATGCCCGCACAGGAATCCTCCTTCCGATTATTGTACGTCTTTAGTTTATGATTTCTAGGCTATTTCATTATGGGCAATAATTGGAAATAAAAGCTTAAAGAGTTAGACTGCTTGTTGTTACTGCAAAAAGTGTGGTAAAGTGACTAGGAGCAAACTCATTTATAGGGGTGGAACTAGTGAGCAAAAACGCAGAATACTTAAGAAAACCGGACTGGTTGAAAATAAAATTAAATACGAATGAGCATTATACAGGATTAAAAAAAATGATGCGCGAAAAAAACTTACATACGGTTTGTGAAGAAGCACGCTGTCCTAATATTCACGAGTGCTGGGCTGAAAGAAGGACGGCAACATTCATGATTCTCGGTGATACCTGTACACGGGCCTGTCGTTTCTGTGCGGTTAAAACAGGATTACCGACAGAATTAGATTTGCAAGAGCCAGAACGCGTAGCAGACTCTGTTCAATTAATGAACCTAAAGCATGTCGTGGTTACTGCGGTGGCACGCGATGATTTAAAAGATGGCGGTGCAGGGGTATTTGCTGAAACTGTTCGAGCGATTAGAAGAAAAAATCCATTTACTAGCATTGAAGTGCTTCCATCGGATATGGGCGGCAAGGAAGAAAATTTAGCATTATTAATGGACGCAAAACCTGATATTTTAAATCATAATATTGAAACTGTGAAGAGATTAACACCGAGAGTCAGGGCAAGAGCAAAATATGAACGTTCACTTGAATTTTTACGCCGGGCAAAAGAAATGCAGCCAACTATTCCCACAAAATCGAGCCTTATGGTTGGTTTAGGTGAAACAAAAGAAGAAATTATCGAGGTAATGGACGATCTTAGAGCCAATAATGTGGACATTATGACCATAGGTCAGTACCTGCAGCCATCTAAAACTCACCTAAAGGTTGAAAAATATTATCATCCAGATGAATTTGCGGAGTTACGTGAAATTGCCCTTGCAAAAGGGTTTAGTCACTGTGAAGCAGGGCCGTTAGTTCGTTCATCATATCATGCGGATGAACAGGTAAATGCAGCCGCAAAGCATAAACAATTACTAGGCGAAACAGAAGCAAAAGAAGCATAAAAAAGAGAGTTCAGTCTAGCGGCTGAACTCTTATTTATTATTTATTTGTTGTGTTCATTACATCATCTTTCGTTGCTCCATTTTCATCTTCACTATCACTCATTCGATTTCCCTGTGGTGATTTTTTCATTTGTTTAACTAAGCCATTAACCAAATTTCTTGCATTTTTACTTTTTGAATCCAGATTAGCGAGATTTTCCACATCGCGCATTAAATTGGTATTATCGGAAACATAAACATGGTAGTATCTTGGAACAACAGACATGGCTGTTCTTTTTACCTGATCAGCAGTTTGATTACGGTCCTTGGAATTTGTACTATAGGAAACAAGAACCTCCTGATCGGTAACCAGCGTGGCT
Organism: Neobacillus niacini; assembly: GCF_046591715.1. Lineage (GTDB taxonomy): Bacteria > Bacillota > Bacilli > Bacillales > Cytobacillaceae > Neobacillus > Neobacillus niacini_L. Next base: position 401,400 of record NZ_JAWVNQ010000002.1, read on the forward strand.
ACGTCGTTAACATTTGGGATATCTGTACTTAGCTGGCTAATAATATTTGCTAATTGTTCACGGTCAATCGCGGAATAGTGTTCGGTGCCACCCTGGTCTCCTTGAATAGGACTTCTTTGGTGGCGAACAAAGCCATAATTATCACTTACGTTTCGAACGCCTTTGCCTCCGCCTTCATTGTAAAGCTCATCTCTTTTATTATTAACATTTATGGTATCTCCACTTTCTTCATAAACATCGCGATTAGCCATATCCTTTGAGCAGCCAGCTGCTGTCAGGAGTACACAAAAACCAATAATTATCGACCACTTTTTCACTTAAAGCACCTCCTTTTTTTAGAATGGCCAAATAACTGATTTTTTTTCTTAGTAATTGATGGTGAATCGGTTATAATGAAAGAAAGATTGACTGGTAAAATTTGAGGTGATTACATGATCAGTATCAACGGCTCCACCTATGAGATCGTTCAAGAACACAGAGAGGGCTTTAATGAAGAAGCCTTAAAGGCTAGGTATAGCGATATATTATCTAGATATGATTATATTGTCGGAGATTGGGGATATGGCCAGCTTCGGCTAAAAGGTTTTTTTGAAGATCAGAATCAAAAAGCTACCTTTGATACCAAAATCAGTACATTGAGTGAATATTTATATGAATACTGCAATTTTGGCTGTGCCTATTTTGTTTTGAAAAAAGTAAAGAAATAAAGAGCTCGCCATTTGGCGAGCTCTTTATTGATTCTGGCACTCCACTTTTAAGAATAAGGAGGCTGCCCTTCTGTGTCAGGATCATCGTGTGTTGGATGAGCCCCGTCCATTTGCCTGGGTATATTCTGATGAAAGGTTTTATCCTCATAATTAAAGTTGCTATAGTAACGCTGTCCTTCAAGCCAAGGGGTGCTTTTATTTTCAACAGGCTTGTCTTTACCTGTAGGAGACCCAAAAGGACCTTCCGGGAATTCCTCGGCAGTTAAGAAATTCTTTTGTTTCTCAACATTGGAAAGATCAAAATAGCTTTTTGTATCTTTTTCAGGCATACCATACTCACTCCTTTTTCTTAATTTAGCTGCAGCGCCTAGGGGCTCGGGTCATAAGCCAATCCAACAGCAAGGTTAAAGAGCAACCTTCCTGTCGGCTCGTCTTAAGCCTGTCGCCCCTGTGCAGGCGCTTTCGCTTTTTGTTTAGTATGCAAAAAAGGAGTAATAAATAGTTATAGTAATTCTAACAAAAAGGAACGCAATTCTTCGGCATCTTCTTCATTTAATTGATATGCGTATTCTAAATACCCTTCTTCTTTTAAATCATCTTCTCCAATGATTGCAAAGCGATTTCCTTGCAAATCAAGTACGAGATGTTTCCCATAATGACGATCTGTTTGAACGATGGCTAAATCAAAGCGTTGGTTATCGCCAACAAAGCTGACAAATCGTGTTTTTGTATTCTCTGTATCATCGTATAAGAAAAAACGTTCTTTCATTTGGTGTACTCCTTTAGTTAATTTCTCCGTCCTCTATATATATTACCAAATAATGAGGCAAGGGGGGAATTTTGGTTTACTCGGAACTTGTTAAAAATTTACTAAATGAAAAACCGATGCTGTCAAATTGTGTTACAATATACTTAAAATTGTCGTTATGCTGCTTTTGAGAGGGATGGAATCCATGGACTGTCGTTACATGAATAAAGTAAAGAGTGTAATGCAATGGGGAAAGATTATATTACCTCTTTCGTCTATACGCTATTACCCTCCCCAATTCACCTTGCGTAATCCCTTATTAGAAGGGGTTAGCAGTGCTTTTCGTGCTGGGCATGAGGTAGCAGTTATTGTTTTCAAGTTAAGAAACCAGAAGGATATAATAGAACAAACGGAATTCCAGCAACAGTCCAAATTAATAAAGACACTGAAGAAGCTTTTTCAAATCGTCGTAGAACAAGAGGTTAATCCAAAAGAAGTAATTTCCCTTCATGATTATTTTGGCGAAGGCATTACGCTATTAATTACCGTTGATCATGATCGCCATTCTATTTCTAATATTGACCTTATGATTAAAAAGATAACAGAAGAAGTAGTCCAAAGGTTTGTAAAGCTTTACCCTCAACATTATCCAACTTTTGAAGAAGGATATATGTTTGTCGAAAAACATGACTATTCACTCCAGGATTCCATATTAAGGGCACATAGACAAGCACTAGGCATAGCCGAGAAGCGTGAACAGCTGGAGATTAATGAAATGCTGCTGGCCATTAACAAGATTATTACCAAAAAGAATATAACACTATTTGCACAGCCGATTATCGATGTAGCGACCAGCGAAATAAGGGCATGGGAACTGCTTACCCGCGGCCCAAAAGGAACGGTATTAGAATCACCGATACAGCTTTTTTCTGTTGCAAGGCAAACAGGTCGTTTATACGAATTAGAAATGATTGTACTTGAAAAAGTGTTTCAACAAGTAAAAGCATCCCGGTGCCGCCAAGATATATTTGTTAATTGTACTCCCTTAACGCTAGGGAACATTAGGTTTACCAGTGATATAAAAAAGTTGTTACAGAAATATAGAGGCATAACACCGAAACAAATTACCTTTGAAGTGACTGAACGTGATACGATCGAGGGATTAAAAAACTTTTCATTTAATATTAATGTTTTACGTTTGATGGGCTTTAAAATTGCTGTGGATGACACTGGTGCAGGTTACGCCAGCTTAAATACGATTACTGAACTGATGCCTGACATTATTAAGATTGATCGGTCAGTCATTGAAGACATCGATAAAAACTCGGTCAAAGAGTCAATGTTAAAAGGGCTGCTTCTTGTTGCCAGGGAGGCAGGTTCATTAGTTGTGGCGGAGGGTATTGAAAACCAAGAAGAGGCCTCCGTTTTAACTAGAAATAATGTTGACTTAGCACAGGGGAATTTTTATGCCCGGCCAGCTAGGTTTTATGAAGAAATTGCAACTTAGGTAATCTAAATTAGAGGAAGTGGATGACATGTATTTTGTAGACCGTGATAAGTTAGAGACAACATTGGTTTTTTTAGAAAAACAGATCAGCCTATATTCTAGTCAGAATCAATGGTCAACTCAAATAGAAAAAGCAGCATTAGAACGGATTACACATCTCATGATTGAATCCGTTTTAGATGTAGGAAACGCGATGATAGATGGGTTTATCATGCGAGACCCAGGCAGTTATGAAGATATTATTGATATCTTAATTGACGAAAAGGTTGTTAGTGCCCAAACAGGTAACAATTTAAAAACTCTCATTCATTATCGGAAGACTCTTGTTCAGTTATATATGGAGATTAACCATAGTGAACTTCAGAACCAGTTCTCTGCTCATATTAATACGTTAGCACTATTTCCAAAGAATGTCCGGGACTATCTGCAAAATGAACTTGGCCCAGTTTCAGCGTTTAATCAACATTAATCGGACCGCGTTCCTAGGCCCTTTTCATTTAGACTATGATACAGATAGGAGTGATTCCACATGAAAAAGTATAAAGGCTATTTAATCGACCTAGACGGAACAATGTATAAGGGGTCAGAAAAAATCGAAGCGGCTGGTGACTTTGTAAAAAAATTGAGGGCTAAAGATATACCTTACTTATTCGTCACCAACAATTCATCACGGACCCCGGCTCAAGTTGCTGAGAAGTTAAGGGCTTTTGATATTCCTTGTGAGGAAGAGCTTGTTTTTACCACAAGCCAGGCAACAGCTAATTATATCTATGAACAAAAGATGGATGCATCTGTTTATGTCATTGGTGAAGAAGGAATTCGTACTGCTCTAGAGGAAAAAAACTTTACCTTTCGCGGTGAGGATGCGGAATATGTTGTGATTGGGATAGACCGTGAAATCAGCTACGAAAAACTAGCTGTTGCATGCCTCGCGGTCCGTAATGGTGCAATTTTTATATCTACAAACGGAGATATTGCAATACCAACTGAAAGGGGCTTACTTCCTGGAAATGGTTCGCTTACCTCTGTGGTTGCCGTATCAACGCAGACCAATCCTATTTTCATCGGGAAGCCTGAATCTATTATAATGGAGCAGGCTCTGAAGGTTTTAGGGACCTCTAAAGACGAAACCTTAATGGTGGGCGATTATTATGATACCGATATATTAGCGGGTATGAATGCAGGTATTGATACGCTTTTAGTTCATACAGGTGTGACCACGAAGGAATTACTTGCGGGCTATGACCGAAAACCCACCTATGCAATTGATTCAATGGATCAATGGGAGCCGTAAGAAAAGGATGGAAGTTCTGACTTTGAGAATTGTCTAGCTACAGCGCCTAGGGGCTCGGGTCATAAGCCAATCCGTCAGAAAGGTTAAAAAGCAACCTTTCCGCCGGCTCGTCTTATGCCTGTCGCCCCTGTTCAAGGCGCTTCCGCTTTTCTATTCAACATGCGCAGCGCGGTGTGCCAGTCTGCTTGATGCAGCGGCTGCAATAGCCCCGACGATATCATCTAGAAACGTGTGACATTCACCAGTTGATTTATCGTTTAACCGAGCTAATATACCAGGTTTTTGCTTATCGATGTATCCATAATTCGTAAAGCCAATGGAACCATACACGTTAACGATGGATAATGCCAGGATTTCATCTACGCCATATAGACTTTCATCCGTTTTAATAATGGATTGAATAGGTTCTTCCAGCATATTTTTTTCAGCCAGCATATCGAGCTGAATTCCTGTTATGATGGCATTTTGGACCTCACGTTTTGCGATAACCCGCTCAACATTGGCAATACAATCTTCCATTTTTAAGTTTTCATGGTATTTTTCCTGTAAAAAGAATACTAAATCTGCAATATCTTGAATCTCTACGCCTCTTTCTTTAATCCATCTTCGAGCTGTTTCTTCTGTTAAATCCATTTTTCTATCTTCTGCCATCCATTTATCACCTTTTCCTTGGAATTTTTCACTATTCTTAATTCATAACATATGCACGTCTCTTTGAAAAGGAACGAATGAACCATCACCCTTCTTTCAGATTTCTCCTATTACGTTTTTCTTATACTTTATTACGTAAGAAGACAACAAGTTTTTTGGGCTACTACATATATATGACATAAGAGTAGAAAAGAGAAGAGGTGTTAGCGTGCTTCAGAAATTACTTGAAAATAAATATGGCATCCAAGTAGAGGAATATATAAAGCTTGATTCCTATGACGCATTAAGAAGTAATGGCTGGCTTTATTTCGTTGCTAATTCTGACGGAAGAGAAGCTGAAGATATTTATGAGCTTGAACAAATAGCGGAACATTTAAGAAAAAATGGGGATTCCCATGTTCCTGCCTTTTTACAATCTAACGAAGGAAGCCTCATTACTGCCTGGGAGGATCATCAATATTGTGTGCTGGCTAATCGACAAACCGACAAGCAAGTAAAAGTAAAATTAGGAAGAAAGTTAGCTAAATTTCATGAACGTGGAAAGACAGTGCCAGTCAAAATTGAGAGAACTAGCCGAATAGGGCAATGGAAACAATTATGGGAAAAGCGTCTGGACCAAATTGAAAAAGTATGGAGTCAACTCCTCTATCAAACACCTGAGGATGAATTTGAACGAATGTTTATCGAATCATTTCCTTACTACATTGGTTTAACGGAAAATGCTATTCAGTATTTGGTGGATACTGAGATTGACGATGAACCAAAGGAATCTGATAGTGGAACCGTATGCCATGAACGTTTTTCAAATAATTCTTGGGGGGCGAATTATTACATTAAGGACCCCTTTGACTGGGTTTTTGATCATCGGAGCCGTGACCTAGCTGAATGGACGAGAGATCGGTATTTCAGAAATACGCAAACCTACGAAATGGATGTAAAACAGTTTTTTGTTGATTATCAAAGCATTGCACCGTTGAGCTCTTTTTCGTGGCGATTATTATACTCACGATTAGTGTTCCCGCTGCATTACTTTGAGTGCATTGAAAATTACTATATCACTCAATCGGAGCAGGAAAAGAAACTTCTTGAAGAGCAGTTAACGAAGATGTTAAAACAATCAACAGAATATGAACGTTTTTTGGGGCATTTTTATCATACGGCAGGTGCACCCTTAAGACCATTAAATATTCCCCAATTAGATTGGTTATCCATGCGATAATAAAAAGAGCGATTGCTTTTATCAGCAACCGCTCTTTTTGGTTATTAAAATACTTGTTCTACTTCAACAACGCCAGGAACTTCTTCTAAAAGTGCTCTTTCAATCCCTGCTTTTAGAGTAATTGTTGAGCTCGGGCAGCTTCCGCATGCACCAAGTAAACGTAATTTTACAATCCCATCCTCAACATCAACCAATTCACAATCTCCTCCGTCGCGAAGAAGAAATGGACGTAATTTATCTAATACTTCCTGAACCTGCTCAAACATTTCTTGTACTTGTTCTGCCATATATATCGTCTCCTTCCTCCTTATATTATAATGTCATTGCAGGGAAAAATCCATTCTCATGAAATGGGAATTCGCACATTTACAACCATATTTTTATGTTTAATAGTTTAAATGATGTAAAATAGAAGAAAAAGTTAGGATGGATGGAATGACAAGTACTACTGTAGAAATTATCCTGTATGGCGCAGAGCAATTATGCCCAAGCTGTGTTAATTTACCTTCCTCAAAGGAAACATTCGAATGGCTGGAGGCTGCTATCAGCAGGAAATTCCCAGAGCAGCCATTCAAAATGACGTATGTTGATATTTATCAGCCGCCTGCTGACAGTGAAAAAGAAAACTTTGCAAAACGAGTCATTGAAGAAGATTTGTTTTATCCGGTTGTTGTCATTAAAGACAAAATTGTTGGCGAAGGGAATCCACGGTTAAAAACAATCTTTAGTGAGATGGAAAAGTACGGATACACAGCAGTTGTGTCAGAATAAACAATATCGAAACATAGTTGGCTTACCATTGATAGGTGATGAGAGCCCGGAGACTGTAAAAAGAGGTGTTCGCGGTCACTCATAGAGGTGATGAGAGCCCGAAGACTGCGAAAAGAGGGGTTGTCGGTCACTCATTAAGATAATGGGAGCCCGGAGACTGTAAAAAGAGGTGTTCGCGGTCACTCATAAAGGTGATGAGAGCCCAAAGAATGTAAAAAGAGGTGTTGTCGGTCACTCATAGAAGTGATGAGAGCCCGAAGACTGTAAAAAGAGGTGTTGTCGGTCACTCATAGAGGTGATGAGAGCCCAAAGACTGTGAAAAGAGGTGTTCGCGGTCACTCATAGAGGTGATGAGAGCCCAAAGACTGTAAAAAGAGGTGTTCGCGGTCACTCATAGAAGTGATGAGAGCCCGAAGACTGTAAAAAGAGGTGTTCGCGGTCACTCATAGAAGTGATGAGAGCCCGAAGACTGAGAAAAGAGGAGCAGCCGGTCACTCATAAAGATGATGAGAGCCCAAAGACTGCGAAAAGAGTAGCAGCCAGTCACTCATAGAAGTGATGAGAGCCCGAAGTCTGTAAAAAGAAGGGTTGCCGGTCACTTATAGAGGTGAAGTGAACCCGAAGCCTGCAAAATGCAGGGTTGATGGTCACTCATAGAAGTGATTAGTACCACTGTTTATTAACTTTCAAAAGAGGTCACCATGGTCCCGCCATGATGACCGCTTTTTCTCTATTTAAAACAAAAAAACAGTGCATATGCACTGTTTGAAGATATCAACCATTATGATATTTATAGAGCCAAAGTACTCCAGATTTCAACAGACGGGCAACACGGCCAGTAATGGCTCTGTCTGCCATCATCCCAAAGCCATGTTTTTTGCCGAGGGAACCTAGAACTCCTTTTAATTTAATCGTTGGGAATTCTGTCGGCGGTTCTTCACCGTTCCAGCGCTTTTTCAAAACTTCAACGATTTGTTCAGCTTGTCCCTCTGCTAATTGAGCACTTGGGGCATGCGGAAGACTTGCACAGTCTCCTAGAATAAAGACATGCTCATCGTTCGGTAAATGATGACGAGGTGTAATAATCAGCCTGCCAGAGCGATCCATTTCTTCACCTAATTCACGAACTACCTTGTTAGCTTGGATCCCAGCGGTCCAGACTATCACATCACACGGAATCGGCTCATCATGGTTGTAAAGCAGATTTTCTTCCACTTTTGTGATGTTAGAATTGCCAATAATTTCAACATTATTTTTATGAAACCAATTCTCAACATATTTACTTAGACGGTCAGGAAAGGCAGGAAGAATATGCTTACCACGATCAAATAATTTAATTTTTAAATCACTGCGGCTTTCGCTCAATTCACTCGCAAGCTCCACGCCGCTTAGTCCTGCCCCTACGATTCCCACAACAGATCCTGGTCCTAAATTGTTTAGAACTGAATAAGTTGTACGTGATTTTTCAATGCTCTGAATACTGTAAGTGTATTGATCCGCACCTGGGACACCGTGGTACTTGTCCTCACAGCCTAGACCAATTATTAAATCGTCATAGCTGATGGGCTCGGAATCTTTAATTAGAACCCTTTTATTCTCTTTTTCAATTCCCATAACTTCCCCATATTTAATTTCTAGTTGAGGGTGTTCTGGAAAAGAAACGCGCAGCTCTTTATCGGAAACTGTTCCAGCTGCTAAGGCATAATATTCCGTTTTCAAACAATGGTATGGGACGCGGTCAACAAGTGTAATTCTTACATCCTCAGGTAAATGATTGGGAAGAAGTTCATTTAAAATCTTCATTCCGCCATATCCGCCACCGAGAATTACAAGGTTTTTCATTTTTTATTTCCCCTTTGTAAACCAGTAATCATATCTATATTTTGGTAAGAAAATGAGATAAAAATAATTGTAATATAGCCTTTAAATCCATTTAAGAGTATATCTGAAATATGACAAAATAACAACACATATAATGATTTTATTGACAGTTTCCCCTGAAACATGGTATTTGACTCCGCTGAAGAAAGATAGTAGGATAATAAGTTGTGGGAGAGGTGATAGCCATGTTAAAACCAATTATTGAATTTTGTATCAGTAACCTCGCAAGCGGTGCTCAAAAAGCATTGGAGAAGTTAGAGAAAGACCCGAATCTTGATATTATTGAATATGGGTGTCTTGGTTATTGCGGGAAATGTGCTTCCACCCTTTATGCACTTGTAAATGGGGAAGTCGTCACAGGCAGTACACCTGATGAACTCGTTGATAATATTTACCAATACTTAGATGAGAATCCCATGTTTTAAAAATAAAGTTCTACAATAGGGGAGCGTATACCGCTTCCTATTTTAATTTAATCATATAATACTCAATAGGAACGTATTAGTTGAGTCAATAAGATACAGTGTATATACTATTAATAAAGACCTCAAAAAGGAGGAAAAAATCTATGAGTAACGATGTCGTTATTTTAACCGAAGCCGCAGCTCTTCAAATAAAAGAAATGATGAAACATAATGAAGAAGAGGGAGCCCTATTACGAGTTAGTGTAAAGGGCGGAGGCTGCAGCGGTTTGTCATACGGAATGGGCTTTGACCATGAAGTGAAGGAAGAAGATCTCCATTTTGCTCAGCATGGAATTCAAATTCTTGTTGCGAAAGAGGATGCCCCAATATTAAACGGTACAAAAATTGATTATAAGCAATCCATGATGGGTGGAGGGTTCACCATCGATAATCCTAATGCCATTGCCTCATGTGGCTGTGGGTCATCATTCCGTACAGCAACAGCTGCCGGAACACCGGAAGAATGCTAAAGCCATAAGAAAAGGCGCCGAATGGCGCCTTTTGCTATTACTTTCCAAACATAGAAGAGCTGTGAAGCGGCTGGATTTTTGCTTTTGGATCAATAAATGCTTTCGCATTGTTAACCGCTGTTGGTGCCTCACCAAATCCACAGGCAATTAACTTTACTTTCCCTTCATAGGTACAAATATCTCCTGCAGCATAAATTCCTGGAATGGCTGTTTCCATTTTGGAATTCACGACGATAGAATTCTTCTCAATCTCTAAGCCCCATTCTTTGATAGGCCCTAAAGAGGATACGAAACCATAATTACAAATTACAGCATCCACATCAATGACATCTCTGCCATCTCCATTAACCCCTGTCAGGACAACCTGCTTAATGCCGCTATCATCACCAATTAATTCTGCTGGAACAAATGGCGTTTTAACATTTACTTTTGAGTTATGCAGGTTCTCAACACTATGCTCATGGGCTCTGAATTTATCCCTGCGGTGAACAAGTGTTACTTCTTTGGCAATAGGCTCTAACATTAATGCCCAATCCACAGCGGAATCTCCGCCTCCGAAAACGACTACTTTTTGACCCGCGAACTTATTAAGGTCATCAATAAAGTAGTGAAGGTTCTTTCGCTCATACTGTGCAGCGCTTTCAAGTTCTAATCGTCGCGGCTGGAATGCACCATTACCAGCTGTAATGATAACTGTCTTTGAATAATGAACTTCCGAATTAGTTGTTAATTTGAAAGTACCATCCTCTAGTTTTTCCAGTTTCTCGACGGATTGCTCAAGAGCAACAGCTGGCTCAAACTTTGCCATTTGTTCTTTAAGATTATCAATCAATTCTTGTGCACGGACTTTTGGAAATCCAGCAACATCGTAAATGTATTTTTCCGGGTAAAGTGCTGATAATTGACCGCCTAATTGTGGTAAGCTTTCAATAATCTTAACTGAAGCTTGTCTCATGCCGCCATAAAAGGCAGTAAATAGACCGGTAGGGCCGCCCCCGATAATGGTTATGTCATAAACTTTTTGGTTTTCTTGCACCATGTATCCCCCCAACTTATGTAGTAACAGACTCCATTCCTTATAATATCACAAAAACATAAAATCCTCACAACTTTTGGGAAATATTCAGACAGTTAGTATAGGAAAAAATAATCCATTTTTAATAAAAAATAATCAATTAAACCACTTGAAATTGTGAAGAGTTTAGCATAATATGAATTGAGGATAGATGTTAAATTTGTGTGACAAAAATAGAAATCTTTTGTGTCTGTATACGTGAATTATATCACATACTTTTTTCCTCAGGATAAAATAAAATCTACAAAAGCTGAGGAAGATAAGTACAAGTATTTTACTCAAAATAAAAAAGGTGGAAGTGATCACTTTGAGAAAGCCAAAAATTGTTATTGTTGGTGCGGGATATGGCGGGCTTATGACAACTGTGAGATTGCAAAAGCTTGTTGGTGTGAATGAAGCAGATATTGTATTAATAAATAAAAATGATTACCATTATGAAACAACATGGCTGCATGAAGCTTCTGCAGGCACACTTCATCATGACCGTGTACGTTACGATATCCGTGATGTTATAGATAGAAGTAAAGTAGATTTTGTTCAAGATACTGTTGTCGAAATAAAGAAAGACGAGAAAAAGGTTGTATTAGAAAATGGCGATATCGAGTATGATTATCTCGTGATTGCTCTTGGAGGCGAACCTGAAACCTTTGGTATCAAAGGGTTAAAGGAGTATGCGTTCGGGATTACAAATGTAAATTCTTCTCGCCAATTACGTGAGCATATTGAATATCAATTTGCAACTTATAGTATGGAAGAAGAAAAGAATGACAATCGTTTGGTAATCGTTGTTGGCGGTGCAGGCTTTACAGGTATTGAATTCTTAGGTGAATTAACCAATCGGGTACCTGAACTGTGTCATGAATATGATGTTGATTCACATAAAGTAAAAATCCTTTGTGTGGAAGCAGCACCAACTGTTCTTCCAGGATTTGACCCAGAGCTTGTTAACTATGCCGTATCACAATTGGAACGTAAAGGGGTAGAATTTTTAATTGGAACAGCAATTAAAGAATGTACCCCAGATGGAATCATTGTAGCAAAAGGCGAAGAAGAACCACGTGAAATTAAAGCTGAAACGGTCGTTTGGGCTGCAGGTGTCCGTGGTAATTCAGTAATTGAGAAGTCAGGTTTTGAAGCAATGAGAGGCCGTGTGAAAGTACAGCCTGACCTTCGCGTACCAGGACATGATGATGTATTTATCATTGGTGACAGTTCACTTGTCATCAACGAAGAAATCAACCGTCCATATCCGCCAACTGCACAAATTGCTATGCAGCAGGGTGAAGTTGTAGCTCGTAACGTAGCGGCATTAATCCGCAACAAATCGGATTTAGAGACTTTTACATTTGATAATAAAGGAACTGTTTGTTCACTTGGACATGACGATGCGATTGGTGTTGTGTTTGGCAAGAAAGTGACTGGTGCAAAGGCATCCTTTATGAAAAAGGTAGTTGACAATCGTTCCTTATTCATGATCGGCGGCGCGGGGCTTGTATTAAAAAAGGGTAAATTTAATGTATTCTAAATATTAATTTGACAAAAGGGCAGAGGTATCTGTCCTTTTTTTGTTACTATATATTTATAACAATGGTGAGGGGGATTTCTAATGAGTAACAAAGAAAAACGGGGCAAGGTATGGTTAGCAGTTGCAGGGTTAGTTAAATCCTCTAGTGGTCAATGGCTGGTTGTTAAAAAGCGTTATGGTGGTCTAAAGGGAAAGTGGTCACTGCCAGCAGGTTTTGTAGACAAAGGTGAAACAGCGGATGAAGCGGTTATTAGAGAAGTGAAGGAAGAAACTGGAATAGACTGTGTGGTCAAGGGAATGCTGGGGTTAAGAACGGGTGTCCTTTCAGAAGAAATTAGCGATAACATGCTTGTCTTTTTGCTTGAACCACTAGATGAAGGGGCAATTCAACATCAAGAAAATGAGCTTTACGAGGCAAGGTTTATCGCACCTGAAGAGCTTTTAGCAGAAAAAGATGCTTCTATATTGCTGCACTTCTTGATTAACCAAAGTGAATCGGTTATCAAGAAAGGATATGATGGTCTAAACCCAGGGGACCATTTTCATTATAGCTCCTACAAATTATTTTTTTAATTTTTAGAAAATTTAAGTAACGTTTAGAAAATAAAAGAAAACTTGGGATGTATCCGTTTTCTTACCCGTTTTTGGTTGTATTTCGTCCTTTTCATTTAGACAGATTCTTGATATATTATCAGAAAATTTAAATAATATTTTAAGGAGCTGATTTGAATGAATACAACAAGCTTAGATACTAAAAATTGTGATTATTGTTTAGGTACTGGATATTTCCAATTACTGCTTGGGGGGTCCGAAACATGTACCTGCTGCGAGGGATCTGGAAAGAAACAGGAAGAATATTAATTCATTCCTCTAATCTCAACTAGAGTCTGCTTCCACGAGGTAACTTCGGGAAGCTATTTTTTTGCATTTTTTTCCATGTATATTAACTTTAGTGTTTGGATTGACTCCCCATCGGACATTCAGTAAACTAATTAATGATGTGTAAAGGGGGTCATTCCATGCAAATGAGCATTGTAGTATTAATCATTTCGATTTTATTATTCTTTGTATTATTCTTTGGGATTGGTTTTATCTTAAATATGCTTTTAAGAATGTCTTGGATTATGGCAATTATATATCCAATTATTGCTGTTTTTATCGTTGATAAAGTTAAATTTATTGAATACCTTACAAATAGTAAAGCTGCGTTTTTGGATCTTGGCCAAAGGCTTGGTTCATTAGCAACAGCAGATATCCTCATATTGCTTAGCGGGTTAGCTGGAGCAATTGCTGCCGGAATTACAATAAAAATGCTCCGAAAAAATGGATACCAAATGTTCTAATACTCTTAACCGGGTTAGGCTTAAAAAAGCTTAAATCGGTTAAGAGTTTTTTTGTTTTGAATCTTAAATAATGTATCTGTTTTTACTCCTTTATGAATAATTCCTGGGATGTTGGGAATGAATATTTTGGGAGGAGTGAAAATTTTAATGAATCATATTAAAAATTGGACCAAGCGTTTTGCCATGACTGTTCTTTTTCTGCTTGCGATTCTAGTAACTGTTCAATCTATTACAGGAATTGATATTAAATTATTTATTAAAGAAATGGTACAACTAGAAGCACACGCAGCCGGCCCCGAAATAAAGGCCGCAACGCCGCCGTTAGAGGATGCTTTTGACTGGTCAAAGTATCCGAAAAAAACAGTCATTGCAACTGGTTATACTGCAGGATATGAATCTACAGGGAAAAATGAAAATCATCCTGAGTATGGAATTACCTATTCTGGCGTTAAAGTAAAACGAGATTTATATTCCACTGTAGCTGCAGATCTATCTGTTTTTCCGATTGGAACGATTCTGTTTATACCCGGGTATGGGCTTGGGGTTGTAGCAGATAAAGGCGGTGCGATTAAAGGAAATAAAGTCGATCTTTATTATGAAACGGTTGAGGATGTTTATAACAAATGGGGTAAAAAAGAAATTGATGTATATATTATAGAAAAGGGTAATGGAAAACTTACAGAGGCAGAGTTACAAGCATTAAATGAAGACAAATCCATGCAGGTATTCCGCCAGCAATATATTGGCACAGAGAGAAAATAATGCAGGCATAGAGCCTGCTATTTTTATTGCTGTAAAAGTGTATGAGTTACTTAGAAAGTCGAAATATATTCATTTTTCCGATATAATGAGAAAGTAATTATTTGGAGGTGGAGATATGTTTGAAGTTAAAAATGAAATCGACTTCTCGGCAGTGCATGAAGGCTTAATTATTGGACTTTTTGACAAGCCAGAGAAGTTCAGCGGTATCCTTGAGAAACTAGATGAGAAGTTTGAAGGACAATTAACGGAACTAGTTAAAGCTGGTGATATTTCAGCCAAGTTTAAAAATATTAGCAAAGTACATAGTTTTGGTAAAATCGCTGCAAAGAGAATTTGGTTTGTGGGTCTTGGAAAGGAAAAGGAATTTAACTTTGAGAAGCTGAGTGAGGCTTTAGGGAAGACGTATAAAGCTGTGAGAGGAAGCAAGCTTCAGGAATGTGCACTCCTTTTAAATTCGTTTACAAATGATTCAGTAGATGAACTAGAAGCTGCACATGCTGTAAGTGAAGCATATGCTTTGGCTAGCTATCAATTTCACGGATACAAGCAGAAATCAAATGAACCAGAAAAAAGGTTAGAAAAAATAACTGTTTACAGCGAAAATAGTGATGCAGAAGAAATTAAGGCATCCCTAACAGTGGGACTTGCTTTTGGTAATGGTACCAACTCCGCTCGGACACTAGTAAATATTCCAGGAAACCTGCTGACAGCAAAGGACATGGCGGATTATGCAAAGGAGCTTGCAGCCAAACATGACTTTGAAGTAGAAATCCTTGATAAGGAAGAAATTGAAAAGTTGGGAATGGGTGCTTTTCTTGCGGTAAACCAAGGTTCTACGGAACCCCCAAAAATGATTGTTTTGAAGTATCAGGGGAAAGACCAATGGCAGGACGTTATTGGATTAGTAGGTAAGGGAATTACCTTTGATACGGGCGGCTATTCTATCAAAACCAAAGCTGGCATTGTTGGGATGAAGACTGATATGGGCGGAGCTGCGGCTGTATTAGGTGCTATGGAAATCATCGGGGAATTAAAGCCTGAACAAAACGTTGTCGCAGTTATTCCTTCAACAGATAACATGATTTCTGGGAATGCCTTTAAGCCAGATGATGTCATTACCTCTATGAGCGGGAAGACGATTGAAGTGTTAAATACAGATGCAGAAGGCAGACTTGTTTTAGCAGACGCTGTAACCTATGCAAAACACCATGGTGCAGAATACCTCGTTGATGTTGCAACCTTAACAGGCGGGGTTATCACAGCTCTTGGCCTGCATACAACAGGTGCAATGACAAATCACGAGACTTTATATGAACAAGTCCTAGAAGCATCAATGGAAGCAGGCGAGCCAATGTGGCAGCTGCCATTGTTCGAGAAAGATAAAGAACGGGTAAGAAACAGCAAAGTAGCGGATTTAAACAATTCTCCAGGCAGTGAGGGGCATGCGATTGTTGCAGGTGCCTTTATCGGTGAATTTACAGAAGGTACTCCCTGGGTACACTTAGATATTGCAGGAACTTCTACCACCTCTAGAGAACACGATTTAGGCCCTGCAGGTGCGACTGGTGTAATGACCCGCACCCTTGCATTATTTGTAGAGCGTTTTGAACCTCTGGCGAAATAATAGAAGATCATTGTAATTAGGAAAGGTATAAACAAGAAACACAGCGAGCACTTGGAAAAGTGCTTCTGCTGTGTTTTTTTCTTTTTTAAAAGTGGAAGGATTAATGACTAATCCTAAAGTGTAATACGAAGATTTGTCATCATGAAGGTTGATTGAGGAATAATGCCAATGAATGGAGATAGCATTAGTCTTCAAGCATGAAGTTTAAGGGGTATAAACCTAAACGGGCTTTTTCGCTATCCTATTGGCCCAACCCATCTCCAACCTTTTCGCATATGAAGTAGTGTAGGCAAGTATAGCGAATAGGAGGTTCCGGCACCATGTATTATTATCGAAATACGTATCCTAAACATAATCAAAGATTTATCGGGTTTGGGCTGCCATTTTTAGGCGGATTAGTTGGCGGATTATTAGGCAGTGCTTTATTCTACCCTCGTCCTTTTTATGGGTATCCCCGCCCGTTTTATGGTTACCCTGTTTATGGCCCTCCGGTATATGGCTACCCTGGATACGGTGCACCTTTTTATTATTAGTTTTTTTAAAACAGCTTTCGAGGCTGTTTTTTCTTTTTTTATAAAGGGAAACTCCACCAATATAGAGAATATAGGAATAGAATTCAAAAGGAGTGGGCGAAATGATTAAAAATACTTTAATTGAAACGTTAGGGATCGAAATAACGCATTTAGAGCCGGGGAAGGTTATCGCAACAATGCCGGTAGATGAAAGAACACGCCAGCCATTTGGTTTACTGCACGGTGGTGCATCGGTGGCGCTGGCAGAAACAGTTGCTAGTGTTGGTGCATTTGAATTGGTAGATAAAGAAACAGAGGGTGCTGCCGGATTAGAAATTAATGCTAATCATGTCCGGCCTATTACAGAAGGAACTGTTACTGCTGTAGGGACAATCCTGCATAAAGGAAAGACTACCATGGTTTGGGATATCAAAATAACGGACGAACAAGACCGTCTTATTTGTATCTCAAGATGTACAATAGCTGTAATTAAATTAAAAAAATAAAGAAGAAACAGATGGGATTTATTCCATCTTTTTTTTGATGCAATTGAAAAAATATTTAAAAAATTTATGTCAATTTCGTGATATAATGTAAGAAATATAGAGAATTAGTACAATACTTTGTACAGGTTTCTTTATATAATGGTAGTAAGAAATTATCAAAAAGGTGGTGAAAGAATGAAGGAAAAGAGACAAACTATCTTTATTGATTTTGAATTTACAATGCCTGAACGAAATGTTCGAATGAAGGATTTTTTTGCAGAGATTATTGAGGTCGGACTCGTGGCAGTTGTCGATGATCAAATAACAGAGCAATTCTCATCCTATGTAACACCACTTAAATTCCCTATTCTAACAGAACGCTGTAAATCATTCTTACATATTTCACAGCAGCAGGTTGACCAGGGGATTTCATTTTATGAACTCATCCGAAAGTTAGGTGAATTCAATAACCAGTATGAAACGACCATCGTCACTTGGGGAAATATGGATATGAAGGTTCTTCGGCATAATTGTTTAGAAGCAGGTGTGGCATTCCCATTTAAAGCGACTGAATTGGATTTATCAATGGAATACAAGAGGTTCTTCGGGGACCAAAATCAAACAGGATTATGGAAGGCTGTTCAAGAATATGGTAAGGAAGGTACAGGCAGACATCACAGGGCACTTGATGATGCGCTGACTACCTATAATATATTCCGGCTTGTTGAAAAGGATAAACGCTATTTAGAAAAGCCGAAACCAACTACAATTGGTGACCGGATAGATTTTTCAAAATTATTAAATGAATTTGCATAAAAGGCCAAATCATTCAAACTGATTTGGCCTGAATTATTTTATTTGAAATAATCCTTTTCTAGAGAAGCCAGACTTTTTAAACTCATGTCTGCCCATGGGGTTCCGGTTTCTGTGAGATCCGCTTTCATTTTATCAACAGCTTTTCTTAATGAATCAAGATAGTCAGGGACTTCCTCATTAAACGGTTTTACCATTTGTTTTGGGATATTGGTCTGTTCCCGATAGGAGAGAGCTTTCCTCTCATGAAAAATAAGTACATCCGCTTCTTTCGGATTATGTAAATCCCCTTGCATTGGATGTTTAACAACTCCTAACACCCTTACTAAATAATGCTGGTGACGAACTTCGGTTATTTCCCCTATATATTTTCCTGTTTTATAAATTCCGGTAACAATATCGCCAATCTGCAATTCTGACATCCTGTTTCCTCCTCCTCTGAAATCCTATATTTATTATATAAAAAACAAAGTGCAAAAAACAAAATTATCGGTTAAATTAAGTAAATGGAGGGATGATAAATGAGAAGAAATTTGCAATTTTTATTAGTATTAATCATTGGAGTGTTTGTCTTGGCTGGATGCGGGACAAGCAAGGAGAAAGAGGAAGCAGCACCAAATAGTACTGCAAATAAAACAGAGGAAAAGGAAGGGAGCGATCAAGTGGCAAATGCAGTTTACCCGCAGCTTACAAATGTGGTTTCTGAAAATGAAAAACTCGTTGAGATAGAAACAACAATGGGAAACGTAAAAATTAAACTATTTCCAGAATATGCTCCAAAGGCAGTAGAAAATTTTATCGAGCATAGTGAAGAAGGCTATTATGACGGCTTGATCTTTCACCGGGTCATTAATGACTTTATGATACAAGGCGGTGACCCGAATGGTGATGGAACGGGCGGAGAAAGTATATACGGGGTGCCGTTTGAGGATGAGTTCTCAAACAATCTTTTTAATTTACGTGGAGCATTATCCATGGCGAATTCAGGATCAAATACGAACGGAAGTCAATTTTTTATCGTACAGAAAAAATCAGTCGATCCGTCAATGAAATCAGAAATGGAAAAGGCTGGATTTCCAGCGGAGGTCATTGAGGCCTATGAAGAAAGAGGCGGCACACCTTGGTTAGATAACCGCCATACCGTATTTGGCCATGTAGTCGAAGGTATGGACATCGTTGATAAAATCGCCGAAACTCCTGTAGATCCTAAGGATAAGCCTGAAAAAGATGTGACTATCAAAAGCATCAAGGTATTGAAATAATTGATCAGATTGAATTTATGGCAGGATACACTTTTTGTTGCTATAATTAATCATTAGTGACATTCCTTTATAGAAAGGGAGAGAAAGATGTTTCAGCCAATTGTTTTATCATTATTTCTATACTTTCCTGAAGATAAATCTGAATATGGGCCAGCTGCGATTACGTTTACTATTTTTTTAATTGGTGCCCTGTTAACCATGCGGTACATAATCAAAATCTCTAAACGTGAAGCTGTGAAAGCGAAAGAACTTGAAGAAAAACTAATGTCGGAGCAGCATAGTCAAGGAAACAGTGAACATTAAGCTGTTTCTTTTTTTTTACATAAAGTCTCCGCCCCAAGATGATACTATGACAAAATGTCTGAATTGGGGGGATACGTATGAAGCGAGCTTGGATGATGATTCCACTAATCCTGCTCTCGGGTTGTTTAGAAAAGGATATAACCAAACTTGATGTTAAAATGATAAATGATAAGGGGGATTCTGTTGGAACTGTTATATTACAAGAGGTGTCCAGCGGTGTAAAGGTAAAATTGAAGCTAAAAGGCCTTCCACCAGGAGAGCATGCCATTCACATTCATGATAAGGGTAAATGTAAGACTCCAGATTTTAAAACAGCAGGTGAACATTTTAATCCAGATGAAAAAGAGCATGGTCTTATGCATCCGAAGGGTTCACACGCTGGTGACTTACCTAATCTAATTGTGGGGGACGATGGATCAGCGAAGGAAGAATTAATGGCCCCGAATGTAACGATAAAAGAAGAGGGGAAAAAGGCACTTTTTACCAAAGAGGGAACTACCATTGTTATTCATGAAGAGAAAGATGATGGTATGACTCAGCCTGAAGGAGATTCTGGTAAGAGGATTGCATGTGGTGAAATCTCTAAGGATAATGCGAAATAGACCAAAATGATCGATATATAATAATCGAGTAAACAGCAAATGAAAAATAAACGGAGATTTTCCGGTTAAATGCAAATTCGAGCTCATTTCGGGGGAAATAAGGGGAGATTTTCCGCTTATGCAAAGATAAATCGCCCATTTTCGAACTTTTCGAGCAAATAGGCGGAATCTCTCCGTCTATATGATCTTATTTTAATGGCAATTACTTAATAGACGGAATTTTTCCGTCTATTGGTGAGTTCTAACGCTTAACCTGATCCCAAATTAAAAAGAAAGCACCAGATTTCGGAACCTTTTACTGTGCCTTGTGACAGCCTTTTTTGGTAGAAGTATCTTCCATTACAGGTCATTTATCTAAGCTTATCCCAATCGTTCTGCATACACTAGCATGTAGACTGTTAGGAGGCGATATAAATGGCAAAAAGACAATTCTTTGGCGGATTTCTTGGACAACCTGGCTACCCGCAAATGGGAGGATATCAGCAAGGCTACCCGCAAATGGGAGGATATCAGCAAGGCTACCCGCAAATGGGAGGATATCAGCAAGGCTACCCGCAAATGGGAGGATACCAGCAAGGCTACCCGCAAATGGGAGGATATCAGCAAGGCTACCCGCAAATGGGAGGATACCAGCAGGGTTACCCGCAAATGGGAGGATTTCAACAATTTAGAAACTCCAAAATGAACCAATCAAATAAACGAAAAAAATAAGTAAGAAAAATTAGACTGGAAAAGCCTGTTTCTTCATAATTGAGGGGACAGGCTTTTTATTAAAAAACTAGGAGCATACAAGCATGGAAGAGAAACTTTATTACAAAGACGCTTACATAAAATCTTTTACAGCACGAGTAGTTGATCAAGGAAAAGATAACGATGGAAAGTATTATCTTGTTTTAGACCATACTGCTTTTTACCCTACAGGCGGAGGACAGCCGCATGATTTGGGGACCATCGAAAACATAAAAGTCCTTAATGTAGAGGACATCGAGGGGGAAGTTCGTCACTATCTCGAAAGTGAAGTACCAGATGTAAACTCTCCCGTTCAAGGTATAATCGATTGGGAAAGAAGATTCGATCATATGCAGCAGCACGCAGGACAGCATATTCTCACGGCTGCGTTTGAACAACTATTTGGATATAAGACAATAGGCTTCCATTTAGGAAACGAAACTTTAACCATTGATTTAGATACTTCTGAGCTTCTGGAGTCTGAAGCTTTGAAAGCAGAGGACCTAGCCAATCAAATCATTATAGAAAATCGGCCAATTGAAACGAAGTGGGTAACAGAAGAAGAATTGACCACTTATGATTTAAGAAAGGAAACGAAAGTTAAAGAGGATATTAGGCTGGTCATTATTCCAGACTATGATTATAACGGCTGCGGCGGAACACATCCCAAAGCTGCAGGCGAAGTCCAAGCGATAAAAATAATAGATTGGGAAAGGCAAAAGAAAAAAGTCCGAGTACAATTTGTTTGTGGGAATCGTGTCTTGAAACAGTTCAGCCAAAAAAATAAGGTGCTCATACAGCTGACAAAATTACTTAATGCTCCTGAAAAGGGGATGGAGGAGGCTGTAATGAGGCTTCTAGAAATTAGGAAAGCAATGGAGAAGGAATTAGAAACATCACGAGAGAACCTGCTGTATTACGAAGCTAAGAGCTTATTAGAACAAGGTAATAGTGAGAACCAAATAATCAGTGGTGTGTTTCAAAATAGAAGCATTCAAGAGCTGCAAAAGTTAGCTAAAATCGTCTTAAACGAGAATAAAGAAACCATCGTGCTATTTGTCTCTCAAAATGAAAATAAGCTTCAGCTAGTTTGCGGGCGGGGGCCGGAAGAAAACATAAGTATGAAAAAGATAGTTGAAAACGCACTTTCCACCATTAATGGGAAGGGCGGTGGAAGTGATTCATTCGCACAAGGCGGAGGAGAGGCGGTCATTTCTGCTGAACAAATGCTGAAGCAATTATTGGAGAACCTCCGCTAGAAGTTGCTTATTAACCCATCAAATGAGCGACTTTTAACACTGGCTTTTTAATATAAGAATAAGTGAGTATAATAAAGAGGTAGGCTTCCGAAAGGTGTGGTATTATGGGATTTTTTGATGGTATGATGGGGAATGCTGCAGAGGTAAACCCAGAAGAGGCACAAAGGGAATTCGCTCGAATCCTTGCTGCGAATGAGAGCATAGAAAAGGCTTATAAGTTAATTAGAGACTTATTTATTTTTACTAATAAACGGCTGATTCTTGTTGATAAACAGGGGCTGACAGGAAAAAAGGTTGAGTATCATTCGATTCCCTATAAAAGTATTACCCACTTTAGTATTGAGACAGCGGGCAGCTTCGATTTGGACGCGGAACTAAAAATTTGGATATCTGGAAATGCGCTCCCTCTACAGAAACAATTTAACAAAAACTTAAATATCTATGAACTGCAAACAGTCCTTGCGGAGTATGTTCTAAAATAGAAAAGCTGTGGCCCCTTGAGGCGGTAGTAAGACAAATAATAGGGGGAGAGGAGTGTCATAATGATGGAGAGCAAATTAAAAACAAATCTGCAATTTGTGGATGTACTAAATGAATGGGACCCTTTTGATATAAAGAATGGTAATTATGACCCGGAGATAGCTGATACCATTCAAGCCATTCATGAGTTAGACAACCCAGAGGAACTAGCAGCCAGAATACAAAGTATTTATGAATTTTCCTTCGAGAAAATCATACCAATACAACAATGCGAAAAAGTTGCTAGAGAACTGCTATTAATAAAAGAAAACGACTCTTGTACAATATAAAACGACAGCCCAAGCTGTCGTTCTTTTCATGCTAAGAATTGTTTAATATGTTGAAATACATCCAGAGGACGTTCCTCAGGCACTAAATGGCCCGTCTCCCTTAAAATAACCAGCTCAGACTCCCTTAGATCATTTTTCAAACGCTTGCCCACTGACAGCGGGACAACCCTGTCATACTCACCCCAAATCAACAAACATGGATGGGCAATTTGTTTGAGTGCTGCGGTAGAAAGGTCTCCTTCGTGGTCGCGGATCATTCTCGTTAAGGCCAGGAAAATATCATCCTTTAAAAAAGGCTGTAAATAGCCAAACAACATCTCATCACTAATAAGAGAGTGGTCATGAACTACATTTTGCAGATTTTGCATAATCCCTGAGCGAGCAAGAAAAAATTTAACATATAGGTGAAAGTAGGGTATATAACTTCCAATAATCAAAGGCAGTTTGGATCGCCTAGAATAAGATGAACTGCAAAGCAGAACTGCCTTTTGTGCTAAATCAGGCTGTTGATGTAATATATTCAGGACAATCTGTCCCCCCATTGAATGACCGATAAGATGAATATCCTTTAAACCTAATTTAGAAATGAGCTGAATAACGGTTTGAGCAAGATTACGATAGGAATATTCAAAATTATTGCTTTTTCCGCTCTTCCCAAACGGAGGGAGGTCTATGGAGATTACTTGGTATTCACTATTTAAAAAGGGAATTAATCTCCGATAACTAAATGTTGAGGAAAGAAATCCATGAAGCAGGACTAGTGTCTTTTCTGAATTAGGGTTTGGATAAAATTCATAGTAAATATTAATATCGTTCACTAGCTGATAACGATAATGTACCTTCTCTTCCACGTATTCAACCCACCTTCGATTGATTTGTATGTGATAATAATTTCTCCAGAACCCCTATATTTCACACGTATTATTGTGTTATTTCAAAAAAAAAAGAGGACACACCTTGTTAGGTTGTCCACTTCAATAAAGGGGGGAATACTAGAAAGCTTATAGCTTTATGATTTCCCGTTTTTTCCTCATTTATACATTCATTACAAAAATTATATGTGTTGATCAAGTTGGTCTAAAGATAGTTCGGAAGCTGGGATGTCAAGAACGGTAGACAATTTTAAAAGCGTTTGTGTGCTTGGAATTTGTTCGCCGGATTCATATTTTTCAATTGTATGAATCCCTACTCTAATTTTTTGTGCCAATTCCTCTTTTGTCATTCTTAAGTGTTCTCGATACATTTTAATGGTACTGCCAATTGTATTCACTTTTGATCACCTCTCCCGCACAGACATTATCTCATTTTTATTCTAACATAAATTTCTTTTTTTATGGAAAAATCCCATTTGAACATTATGTTAACGTTTTCTTTTTCCATCTGTTAAAAACCTTTTTTGATTATATGTTTACAATGTGCTATAATTTCTTATTGCGTATATAGAAGATAAAAATAATTATTTCTTAGGAGTGTTTTCATGTCAGAAAAGATTGAAACTGGAAGTATTTTAACAGGTAAAGTAACTGGAATTCAACCATATGGTGCGTTCATAGCATTAGACGAAAATACACAAGGTCTTGTGCATATTTCAGAAATCACGCATGGTTATGTAAAAGACATTAACGAACATCTTAAGGTTGGAGATGAAGTTAAGGTAAAAGTATTGTCAATTGATGAAAATGCTGGGAAAATTGGTTTATCTATTCGTGCAACTGAAGAGGCTCCTGTTCAGCAGGCTGTTGCTAAACCAAAGAAACCTCGTAAGCGTCAAGCAGCTGCTATTGTGCCGGAGGTTGAGGGACAACAAGGCTTTAACACGTTAAAAGATAAGCTGCAAGAATGGATTGACCAATCTCAACGTGAAGATTTAATCAAGAAATAATACGATAAAAAGCTAGCTCTTGCTATTAATTAGCAGGAGCTAGTTTTTTATTTATATGGCTGTGTTATACTAGGCTGTTGATTTACGCTCCAGGCGCTATGCTTTCCGCGGGCTCGCCCGTGATCCTCCTCGGTCGTTTCGACCTGTGGGGTCTCACGGTGCTCGTTCATCCCGCAGGAGTCAAGCGCCTTCCGCTCCAATCAACAGGTTCTAAAATCAACAGTTTCCTTTAACACAGCCATTTATATAAAAGATTTTTCACATAATGGTTCATTCTTTTTACTGGCTCGGCTACAATAGGTATGTACATATCTCACCGCTTGAAACGGAGGTAAAAGTTTTATGAAAGCAGAACAGAAAACAGAATCATTAATAGAACAAACTGAAAAATATGGGGCGAATAATTATCACCCGCTTCCAATTGTTATTTCATATGCTGAAGGTGTTTGGGTAGAAGACCCAGAGGGAAATAAATACATGGATATGTTAAGTGCTTATTCTGCAGTTAACCAAGGACATCGCCATCCAAAAATTATTCAAGCGTTAAAGGATCAAGCCGATAAGGTAACCTTAACATCACGTGCGTTTCATAATGATCAATTAGGTCCATGGTATGAAAAGGTTTGTAAGTTAACCCAAAAAGATATGGCCCTTCCTATGAACACAGGTGCGGAAGCTGTTGAAACTGCTGTAAAAGCAGCCAGGCGCTGGGGTTATGATGTAAAAGGAATAGCTGAGAACCAAGCAGAAATCATTGCTTGTATAGGAAACTTTCATGGCAGAACGATGACAGCTGTTTCCTTATCCTCTGAAGCTGAATACAAACGCGGCTTTGGACCAATGATGCCAGGAATAAAGCTTGTTCCTTATGGGGATTTAGAAGCTTTAAAATCTGCTATTTCTCCGAATACTGCAGCATTCTTAATTGAACCTATACAAGGAGAAGCCGGAATTATAATTCCTCCTGAAGGTTTTATGAAAGAAGCTTTTACCCTTTGTAAGGAAAATAATATTCTCTTTATTGCCGATGAAATCCAAGCTGGGTTGGCACGAACAGGAAAAATGTTTGCCTGTGAATGGGAAGGAATACAGCCTGATATGTATATCCTTGGTAAAGCGCTGGGAGGCGGTGTTTTTCCAATTTCATGTGTAGTGGCAAACAGTGATATTCTAGGTGTATTTAATCCAGGTTCTCATGGTTCAACCTTTGGAGGAAATCCGCTTGCATGTGCAGTATCCATTGCTGCTATTGATGTTCTGATTGATGAACAGCTCGCTGATAGGTCTCTAGAATTAGGCGAATACTTTGTAAGCAAATTAAAGGAAATTCAAAATCCAAGGATTAAGGAAGTACGCGGCCGTGGATTGTTTATCGGGGTAGAGTTAACCGAGCCAGCACGAAAATATTGTGAATTATTAAAAGAGCAAGGGTTATTATGTAA
This sequence comes from Neobacillus niacini, assembly GCF_046591715.1. Classification (GTDB taxonomy): domain Bacteria; phylum Bacillota; class Bacilli; order Bacillales; family Cytobacillaceae; genus Neobacillus; species Neobacillus niacini_L. Next base: position 427,539 of record NZ_JAWVNQ010000002.1, read on the forward strand.
GGAAACGCATGATACAGTAATTCGATTCGCTCCACCGCTTATTATTACTAACGAAGAATTGGATTGGGCAATCGAACGTATTAAGAATGTCCTTAGTTAAATGAAAAATTGAGGTGCCAAAATGGGGAACAATGAAGTACAAAATAGTGCGGGTGAAAATAAGGAGAATGAAAACTTAAATCTTCTTACATCAACACAGATTGTTATTCATGATGCATTAAAAAAACTGGGATTTACAGAAAATGCGTTTGAAATATTGAAAGAACCAATAAGGATGCTGAATGTAAGGATTCCAGTTCGGATGGATGATGGATCGGTAAAAGTTTTCACCGGCTTTAGAGCTCAGCATAATGATTCAGTGGGTCCAACGATAGGCGGTGTTCGTTTTCATCCTAAAATTAGTGAGGATGAAGTAAAGGCATTGTCGATGTGGATGAGCCTGAAATGCGGCATTAGTGATCTGCCCTTTGGAGGAGGAAAGGGAGGGATTCTTTGCAACCCAAGGACTCTTTCCTTTGGTGAACTCGAACGCTTAAGCAGGGGCTATGTTCGGTCTATTAGTCAAATTGTGGGTCCCACAAAAGATATCCCGGCACCGGATATGTATACAAACTCCCAGATTATGGCTTGGATGATGGATGAATATAGCCGGCTTAGAAAATTCGACTCCCATGGCTTTATAACAGGAAAGCCGCTCCTTCTCGGAGGTTCAGAAGGAAGGGAAGAAGCGGGGGCACTGGGGGCAGCCATTTGTATCGAGGAAGCTGCCAAAATACGTGGTCTTTCGCTAAAAGGTGCCCGTCTCATTATTCAGGGATTTGGTAATGCGGGCAGTTATATTGCCAAATTTATGCAACAGTCAGGAGCCCTTGTCGTCGGAATTTCTGACGTTTATGGTGCCCTTTATGACCCGGATGGACTAAATATAGAGTATTTACTTCAGCGCCGCGACAGTTTTGGTACTGTAACCAGCCTTTTTGACGGAGTTATCACCAATGAGGAATTACTAGAAAAGGAATGCGATATTCTTGTTCCAGCAGCAACTTCTAATCAGATTACGGCCAAAAATGCTCATAGCATAAAGGCAAAGATTGTAGTAGAGGCTGCGAATGGTCCAACAACGATGGAAGCAACCAAGATTCTTTCGGATAGAAACATCTTGCTTGTTCCTGATGTTTTAGCGGGAGCCGGGGGAGTAACAGTCTCGTATTTCGAGTGGGTTCAGAATAAACAAGGGTATTATTGGGATGAAAAAGAAGTAAAGGATAAATTACGTGAAAAGATTATTAGTGCTTTTCAACAAGTATATGAACTTTCAAACACCAGTAAGGTAAATTTACGTGTTGCTGCCTATATGGTCGGTGTCCGAAAAATGGTAGAAGCTTCAGAGTTCCGCGGCTGGATATAAAAAAATCCTTGCAAAGAGTGCAAGGATTTTTTTATCTTTATTATCTTGTTGTTTCCGTTTCTGGGTCCCTTACATATGCTTCGTTCGGTTTGAAAAGTAATCCAAGATTGATAAGACCAGCAATTCCGACTAAGCCATATATAATTCTTGACAACGCTGAATTGTCACCAAAGATGGCTTCAACTAGATTAAATCCAAAAAAACCAATTAATCCCCAATTAATGGCACCAATGATTGTTAGAATTAAAGCAATTCTTTGAATCGTACTCAAGCAGGATTCCTCCTATCAAATTTAGGTTCACTATTAGATTGCAATTAAAAACTATAAAATATGCATAACCGTATCTTTGCAAAAAAAATTTTTTTCAATGATAATGAGATGGGAAAGGATGGTGCATTTGATGCAAAATTTTACATTTTGGAATCCAACCAAATTAATCTTTGGAAAAGGACAGCTCGAGCAATTAAAAAAGGAAATTCCTCTATATGGGCAAAAGGTGCTAGTTGTGTATGGCGGCGGCAGTATTAAACGCAGCGGCCTTTATGACAAGGTAATGAACCTGCTAAATGAAATCGATGCAAAGGTTTTTGAATTATCTGGAGTAGAACCAAACCCTCGGATTACCACAGCACGTGAGGGTGTAGAAATATGTAAAAAAGAAGGGATTGACGTTCTTTTAGCCGTTGGCGGCGGAAGTGTCATCGACTGCACGAAGCTAATAGCTGCTGGCGCAAAGTATGAAGGTGATGCTTGGGACTTGGTTACAAAAAAAGCAGCAGTAACAGCTGCACTTCCTTTTGGGACTGTTTTGACTTTAGCGGCAACAGGTTCAGAAATGAACTCTGGGTCCGTCATTACTAATTGGGAAACGAAAGAAAAATACGGATGGGGAAGTCTCCATACCTTTCCGAAATTCTCTATTTTAGATCCTGTACATACTTTTTCTGTTCCACGGGATCAAACGATATATGGTATCGTCGATATGATGTCGCATGTATTAGAGCATTATTTTCATTTGGAAGAGAATACTTTGTTCCAGGATCGTATGTGTGAATCTTTACTGCTTACGGTAATGGAAACAGCACCTAAATTACTTGAAGACTTAGAGAACTATGAACATCGGGCGACCATACTTTATAATGGAACAATGGCACTAAACGGGATTTTAAATATGGGCTATCGCGGTGACTGGGCCACTCATAATCTTGAACATGCGGTATCTGCGGTATATGATATTCCGCATGGCGGGGGTCTTGCGATTTTATTCCCTCATTGGATGAGACATAATTTAAAGGTAAAACCAGAGCGCTTTAAGCAGCTCGCTGAGAGAGTGTTTGGCGTTGATACCCAAGGGAAGAGTGCAGAGGAAGCCGGCCTCGAAGGTATCCAAAAATTACACGAATTCTGGACTAGTATTGGAGCACCTGTGCGTTTGGCGGACTATAACATCGATGACAGCAAAATTGACTTGATGGCTGATAAAGCAATGGTATATGGTGAATTCGGCAACTTTACAAAATTGAAAAGAGAAGATGTAGTCTCAATTTACCGAGAGTCATTGTAAAAAAAGCGGGCATTTTATAATGCTCGTTTTCATTTTTCGACAAATTCTTTAACATGTAAAAAAATTGACGAAAATGGGTACGCTTACAGTGAAAGCCTATTCTTGATAATCTGTCCAGCATTCGTTAAAGTGAGAAATGAAAATATAAAATTGGAGGATTACATACATGACACACATACGTTTTGATTATTCAAAAGCGTTGGCCTTCTTTGCAGAACATGAGATTACATATTTACGTGACGCTGTGAAGGTTGCACACCATTCCCTGCACGAACAGACAGGTGCAGGAAGTGACTTCTTAGGATGGATCGACCTTCCAACAAACTACGATAAGGAAGAGTTTTCTCGTATTAAAAAAGCTGCAGAAAAAATCAAATCTGATTCTGATGTATTGCTAGTAATCGGGATTGGCGGCTCGTATTTAGGCGCAAGAGCTGCAATTGAAATGCTTCAGCATAGCTTCTACAATGCCCTTCCAAAAGAAAAGCGTAAAACACCACAAATTATTTTTGTTGGCAATAACATTAGTTCTACTTACATGAGAGATGTAATGGATCTTCTTGATGGAAAGGACTTTTCTGTAAATGTTATTTCAAAGTCAGGGACAACCACTGAACCGGCAATTGCCTTTAGAATATTCCGTAAGCTTCTTGAAGAAAAATATGGTACAGAAGAAGCAAAGAAGAGAATTTATGCAACAACTGATAAAGCAAGAGGTGCTTTAAAAACCTTGGCCAATGAAGAAGGATATGAATCTTTTGTAATTGCCGATGATATTGGCGGACGTTATTCTGTATTAACGGCAGTTGGATTACTTCCTATTGCTGTAAGCGGTGCGGACATTGATAAAATGATGGAAGGTGCAGCTAAAGCACAAGAGGACTACAGCCACTCCGAGCTAGAAGACAATCCTGCTTACCAATATGCTGCTGTAAGAAATGCGCTTTATAATAAAGGGAAAACGATTGAAATGTTAATTAATTATGAGCCTGGACTACAGTACTTTTCTGAATGGTGGAAGCAGTTATTTGGAGAGAGTGAAGGAAAAGACCAAAAAGGAATCTACCCTTCCTCTGCTAACTTTTCAACCGATCTTCATTCACTAGGGCAATATGTACAAGAAGGCCGCCGAGATCTATTCGAAACGGTCATTAAGGTGGAAAACCCACGCCACGAATTGACCATTGAAGAAGCAGAAAGTGATTTAGACGGTCTAAATTATTTAGCTGGAAAAACCGTTGACTATGTAAATAATAAAGCGTTCCAAGGAACCATGCTTGCACATACAGACGGGGGAGTTCCAAACCTAATCGTATCAATCCCTGCACTTGATGAATATACATTCGGTTACCTAGTCTATTTCTTCGAAAAGGCATGTGCAATGAGCGGATACCTCCTAGGCGTAAATCCATTCGACCAACCAGGAGTAGAAGCCTACAAAGTAAACATGTTCGCCCTCCTAGGCAAACCAGGCTTCGAAGAAAAGAAAGCCGAACTAGAAAAAAGACTGTAATAACTGTGCTAAAGCTAAATGTTGGTATTTGCACCTGTTGATTTGCGCAGAAGGCACGAAGACTCCTGCAGGAGTACGGAGCAGGTGAGACCCCACAGGCGCTAGCGCCGAGGAGGCTCACCGCAACGCCTGCGGAAAGCGAAGTGCCTCGTGACAGTCAAAGCCCGCCTGTCACTGCGGTGATTATTCAAAGAAGTTTTCCTTAGTGGAGTGGAAATCAACAGACCCCTGTTTAGCACCGCAAAATAAAAAAAGTAGAGTACTGACAAATTCAGTACTCTATTTTTTATCTTTTTTGGAGAAACTAAATAATAATGACTATAAGGGGGCGAAAAGTGTGATCGAAATACCATCTACTATTGAAGGTAAACAATTCGATTTGTACAAACTGGAACAAAAATTAAAACCAATCGGTTATTCAATCGGCGGCAACTGGGATTATGACCATGGTGCCTTTGACTACAAAATAAATGATGAAGTGGGATATCAATTCCTGAGAGTGCCATTTTCAGCCGTAGACGGCCAGTTGGATGCACCAAACTGTACCGTGGAGCTCGGCCGTCCATTCTTATTATCGCATAAGTATCAAATAGGACTTGATGACCATATTGGCGACGCAGGAACTTTAAATCAATTTTCTGAACCAGTTGATAGTGACGCTAGTTTTCCTGAGGAATATATCGAAACGGGCAAGGTCCTGGTAAAGGAACTAGAATCTATATTCAGTGCAGAATAACCTAGGGAAATTGTTTTAGAATAATGTTCACGAAAGATACAATTATTTTTACAATTCCTACTTGTTTTGTACTGGGAAAATGAATAAATTAAGGTTAATAATATAAATATGTTATAAACATGAAAAGAGGTTAAAGCGATGGAAACTAGCATAGACTATTTGTTATCTGATATAGAAAAAACAAGAATTGAAATGATTGATTTAGCAGAGCAATATGGATATTCTAATCCAACTGTAGTTCAATGCAGCCAAAAGCTTGACCTCCTTTTAAATGTATACGGTAATACACAACTGAAACATTAAAATCAGATAGAACATTTGACCTTTCGTTTAATCGAAAGGTTTTTTTGTTCTGAAATCTATCAGGAAGGAAAACAATTGGAGAAAAGGAATAATTTCCATTCCATATGCAAACTTTATTAAACGTGAGGTTATATAGAGGACACAGGTTTACGAGGTGTGAATGAGTGTACGCTGATACGAAAAAAGAGCTAAAGTTCATCCTTTTTGCATTGCTAGTTTTAGTTATTTATCTTTCCCCACTCTTTATTCTACAAGAGAATGCTCATATCCGTGTTCATGATAACTTGGATTCGAATTTAGCATGGTATAAGGTGCTGGCTGAAAGCGGTCAAATGTTTGGAGACGTAAATGCAGTGATTCCACAGATCATTAATGGGGTGCCAAGAAATGCATTTGGGACGGAATACAGCATCATAGTCTGGCTCTATGCCTGGTTTCCAACTATGACCGCCTATGGTCTAAGTCAGGCAATAACAAGAATAGCAGCATTTATAGGAATGTATTTGCTATTAAAAAAACATCTTCTGCCTGGTGAAAGATGGACATTTCTGCAGGTTGGCACGGCGCTGGCATTTGCATTAACACCCTTTTGGCCATCCGGAATGCTCAGTACACTAGGAATGCCGCTTGCACTGTGGGCCTTCCTTAATATCCGGAAAGGAGAGGGAACGAAAAAAGATTACATAGTCTTGACGTTAATTCCTTTTTACGCAAGTATCGTGCTGGGGTTTTTCTTTTTTTTAAGCGCCATGGGCCTCTTTTGGCTCGTAGATGTGATTAGAGGAAAGGGCTGGAATCTTCGTTTCTTTTTGGCCATTGCCTATATGACTGGTATTTTTATGCTCGTTGAGTACCGACTAGTCTATTCTTTTTTATTTTCCACGGAGCCGAACAGCCGTGATGAATATTTTCACGCTTCTCTACCTTTATGGAGAGTAATCCGGCTTACATTTAAAAACTATGTACTAGGACACACGCATGTCATGACCGTACATGGTCTATTTATTTTACCTGTTACGTTGATTGCCTTTTATTTTGTGTTTACAAAAAAACTCTGGAAAAAGGAAAAGCTGTTTTTCTTTTTATTTAGTTTAAATTTCTTACTATCACTCTGGTATGCTTTTTGGTTTTATAAAGGCTGGTTACCCTTAACGAAAGTGTTTCATTTTATGGATACCTTTAATTTTGCCCGTTATCACTTTTTAAGGCCGATGGTCATATATGCTGGATTTGCTCTGGCATTAAAGATTCTTTCTCAAGAAGGACAGAGCTGGTCAAAAACAGCAAAATGGTTTGTGGTCCTGCAAATTCTATTATTATGTTTATTTAATGATGAGATTATCTATCAGAAGAAGCCTACAGTAAAAGAATTTTATGCAGAGGAATTATTTGCAGAAATTAAAGAACACATTGGACAAGATCAAGAAAATTATCGAGTCGCCAGTATTGGGATACACCCTGCTATTTCTCAATATAATGGCTTTTACACACTAGATACCTATAATAATTTCTACCCGTTAACCTACAAGCATCAATTTAGAAAAATAATAGAGTCGGAATTAGCAAAAAATAAAACGATTCGGAAATATTTTGATCAGTGGGGTGGCCGATGTTATATCTTTACAGACCAGCTTGGGAAAAAATATATGATTAAAAAGGACTCAAAAAGGAAGTTAAACAATCTAGAATTAAATACATCTGTATTTAAAGAGATGGGCGGCAGGTATATCCTTTCTGCCTTGCCTATAAAGAATTCAGAGGAAAATAAACTGACTCTGGATAAGGTATTTGAATCGAAAAATTCCGCGTGGAAAATCTACTTATACAAGACTTTGTAAACATCGGGGGTTATTACAGATATGGAACCTATCCTGACGATCGTTGTACCTTGTTATAATGAAGAGGATGTTTTACCTGAGAGTATTCATCAACTTGATCAATTCGTAAAACAGCTGGTGGCAGAACAGCTTATTTCAAATGCAACCAAGATTTTGTTCGTAGATGACGGGAGTAAGGATCGAACATGGGAAATCATATATAAAGCCGGGCTAAGAAATGAACATGTCCGCGGTATAAAATTGTCTCGAAATGTTGGTCATCAGAACGCGCTGTTAGCAGGCTTATTTGCGGCAAAGGAGTCATCAGACTGTGTTGTTTCCATTGATGCAGACCTGCAGGATGACATAGAGGTTATCCGTGAATTTATCCATAAATTTAATGAAGGAAATGAGATTGTATATGGTGTAAGGAAGCGAAGGGATACGGACACGCTCTTTAAGCGGAGTACAGCTCAAGGATTTTATAAAATAATGAATAAATTAGGTGTTGACCTTGTGTATAACCATGCAGATTTTCGTTTAATGAGTAAACGAGCATTGGTGGAGTTAGAAGGGTTCAAAGAAGTGAATCTTTTTTTACGCGGTATTGTGCCACTCCTCGGATTTCGTTCGGATGTAGTCTATTATGATCGTAAAGAAAGACAAGCAGGTGAAACAAAGTATCCGTTAAAGAAAATGCTGGCCTTTGCCTTTGACGGAATCACTTCCTTTTCTGTATCTCCGATTCGGTTTGTGTTAATGATCGGTTTTGTTTCTTTCTTCCTGAGTTTGTTATTCGGTTTATACTTTTTAATGCTTAAAACATTAGGAGAAACACAGACTGGCTGGACATCACTGATTACCTCTATCTGGCTGATTGGCGGCTTGCAGTTAATCGCAATTGGGCTGATTGGTGAGTATGTAGGAAAGATTTATAAGGAATCAAAACAGCGCCCCAAATTTATTATTGATATCGATACCTTTTCCATGCCGATTCCGCGGCGACATTTATTAAGAAAAAATGAGGAGGAGGAGTTTTATAAAACGAACTAATTCATTTGTAAGGTTTCTATTGGTCGGGATTATTAACACACTAGTTGGTTTATTGATCATCTTCTTTTTATTAAATACCGTACATCTTTCTTATTGGATTTCTACTTTTGCCGGTAATTTAGCTGGGGCTTTCATTAGTTTTATATTAAATCGTTCTTTTACCTTCAATAGTACGGTCTCCTTTCAACGGGGGCTGCCAAGATTTTTAACCATTATACTCATCTGTTATTTCAGTGCTTATTTCTGCAGCGAAAAGCTAGTGATTTGGTTTACCTCCTTTTATATTGTCAGTACAGCTGTGGAACAAAATGGAGCAGTGCTGATAGGAAGTGTACTCTATACAATAAGTAATTACCTAGGGCAAAAATATTTTGTATTCAATACTGTAAAGACGGCTTAAGGAGTTTTCTTACCATAAGAAAACTCTTTTTTTTGAAATTGAAGTGGTACAACCCCTCTTTCCTGAATAGAAATTGATAGACAGGTTTTATTTCAATTCAGGGAGAGATAAGGATGAATGTATTTTTGAGTTATATTTTGCTGGGATTGTCACTGGCGGCTCCTATTGGTCCCATTAATGCCGCTCAAATTGATAAGGGGATCAAATATGGTTTTATGCATTCTTGGCTTATTGGTGTAGGGGCCGTTGCAGCAGATGGGGTCTACATGATGATTGTTTATTTCGGAGTTGTACACTTCCTTGAAACTCCCTTTATGAAAACCTTTTTATGGTTATTTGGCTGTTTCGTCTTAATTTATACCGGAATTGAAACGATTCTTTCTGCTAATAAACTTAAAATAGGGGAGAAAAGGAAAGATGAACCATTAGTCAAATCCTTTTTATCAGGTTTCTTTATGTCGATTTCCAATCCTTTAACGATCCTATTTTGGCTGGGGATCTATGGATCTGTTCTTGCCAAGACGGCTGCAACGTATGAAACAAGCCAATTAGTTATTTATAGCAGTGCGATTTTTATAGGTTTGCTGATTTGGGATTTCACCATGGCTGGTATTGCGAGTAACTTTCGAAAATATTTAACATCAAAGCTTCTGGTCGGGATTTCTCTACTGTCTGGGATATCACTGATAGGGTTTGGCATTTACTTCGGTTATGAAGCTTTTAATGTTTTATTTGGATAATAGAAAAGGCCAGCGAAAAGTATCGCTGGCATCAAGCTGTTGGCCAAGGACTTAACACTTTGCCTTTTTTCTTTTTCTTCTTCCACTTGAGATTCATAATTAATGTTATACACCCTATAACCCCAATGAAAGCTAGGCTAATAAAGAAACCAGGCCGGCTTGTACGATGAAATAACGTTCCGGTTACGGCAATTAGGATGAACAAAATCCCAATAGAGTATTTTATTTTATCCTTAGCTGTTACCTCTAATAATTTCCATGAAGATGCTAAAATAAAAATCCAGTTGTATAGGAGCATAAGTCCTGCTGCAGTGGTAATGTATTCATAAACATGACCTGGCATTAAGAGCGCACAGACAATGGAAGCAGATATACCCAACACCGTAATGAGTAAAGTGGGTATAGGGACCTTTAGCTTGCCTTGCCTGCAAAATAACCCTGGTGCATCCCCTTCTTCGGAGAGTGTAACAAGAATGCTGGTAACAGCAAAAAGGGAGGCAACCATTGTTGAAAATCCCGCAATAATTAACGCTCCGTTAAAAAGATGTGGAATAAAGGTTAAATTGTAATTGTCCAAAGCATTAACGAATGGACTTTTCTCACCATTAAAATGGTTCCAGGGAACCATTAACACGGCAAGTCCAATAGAAAGCATGTAGATGACCATAAGTGTTACCAGCATTACTTTGCCAGCCTTAGGAGCTTCCTTTGGATCCTTTAATTGGGTAGCCATTAGGCCAAGGATTTCAATTCCTCCAAATGCATAGAAGGCAAAAATAACCCCGGACCATAAACCTAAAACACCATGAGGAATTAAGTCCTTCCTGCTGTCAGGATATTGAATAGGACGGTCTCCATCAATTACCCCAAAAATTGCCAATAATGCAATGACAACAAACATTAAAATGGCTGCTATTTTTATGACAGCAAGAATATTCTCTAATTTATTTAGAATACTGATACCAATTAGAACAACAATTAGTCCTAATAGGGCATAAATCCCAGCAAATACCCATAATGGGATTTTAGGAAACCAAAAACGTGAAAAAATAGAAAGTGCCGTCATTTGACTGCCCATTATCAATACCTCTGACATCCAATAAACCCAGCCGCTGCTAAAGCCGGCCCACCGGCCAAATGCCTTTTTTGCATAGGAGCGAAACCCGCCTTTTAGTGGCTCTTGTGCGGTCATCTTTGCAAGTGCATCAAAGACCAAATAAGTTCCGGCAGCAGCAAGAATGAAGGCGATAAGAATAGCAGGTCCCGTCATTTTGATGGCGATACTCGACCCTAAGAAGAATCCTGTACCGATTGTACACCCCACCCCAAATAACGAAAGCTGCCACCACTTCATATTTTTTTGTTCATTTTCCCCGCTACTCGATTTGCCCATTTAATTTTCTCCCCGTTGCTCCTGGTGATTTCTCTGTATTGTCCTGGTCATTATATTCAGGGTCATTCATACCACGTTGTTGATTTTTCCCGCCTAAGTATACACCTTGGTGGTGCTCTTGTTCTTTTTTGAATTTATTGAAATTTTCGTTAACCATTTTGTAAGTCCCCTCTTTTCTTTTCTAGTTTCTTTCTATATGTTAATGTACACGCCAGCAAAAAACTTATTCAGTTAGTTCCAAGAGAAACAATTAGGTTTTTGTTGGAATCAGTAAATTAATTACATAATCATCGGCCAAATCAATGAAAATAAAAAGGTACTAATAAAGGTGAAATTACTCTAGGCGATATAGATAAGCAATAAGCCTTGAAAGGGGTTTACTATGTTAACGACAGAGCAGCTTGCTGGTTTTCGTTTGCAATTACTAAAGGAAAAAGAGGAAATAGAAGAGCGTCTCAAGCAAAATGACCATTATGGCTTTGACCGCGGACATTTTCATGAATCGATGGGGGAGTTATCTAGTTACGATAATCATCCTGCAGATGAAGGTTCTGAGTTGTATGAACGTGAAAAGGATATCGCTCTGAGTGAGCATACCGATTTGCAGCTAAGGAATATAAATAACGCCCTTGAAGCTATGGAAAATGGGACGTATGGCATATGTGAAGTATGTGGAAAAGAAATTTCTTATGAACGTTTAGAAGCATTACCGAATACAACCTATTGTAAAGAACACAGTCCAGATCAAGTGGTTTCACATGATCGGCCTATTGAAGAAGGTGTATTAATGCCGCCGTTTGGGAAATTTGATATGGATAGTAAGGATGAAAATACAGCCTTTGATGCCGAGGACTCGTGGCAGATTGTTGAACAATGGGGAACATCTGATACCCCATCAGATCAAGCGTTTCCACAAGAGCACTACAATGATGTTGGTATTGAGCCGGATGAAAATGAGGGTTATGTGGAGGACTATGAAAACTTTGTTGGGAATGATATGTATGGGAACAATGTTACCGTGTACCCGAACCCGCAGCATGAACGATATGAGGAATCACTTGATGAAGAAGGAATTATGACAAGCTTTGGAGATCTGCCTGCATATGAAAAAGACCCATATGTGGATGACGATAAATAAAAGAGAAAACAGCTTCCGATTGGAAAGCTGTTTTCTCTAATTTCTATCTATTTCTGTAAGGCTTTTGGGCAATTGGGAGGTCCTTTGCATTTAAATCGTCATCAGTGGATGTATCAATTTCACCCTCCATATAGGCATCACTTACCTGTTCATGTGTGGTCGATAGACCCGTAGACATGACATCGTTCTTTTGATAATCACTTGTTTCGTAAATACGTCCAGCGAGATCTGTGCTGTTGTTCGCAGTATTCTTTTTATCCATGCTGCACACTCCTTATATAAATTTGGTACAACCGTATTTTCTACTTTTTATGTAAGGATTACTCATACAAAAATTAAGGAGCTGATTAGGATGAACAAAGATAAGTATCCATCAAGGGAAGAATTGGATGAGGCTTTTCATTTCCTTCATGATGCGATTAACAGAATTACCGTCGAAGAAGAAGAGGAACAAATGAAGATGGAGTTAAATGGGAATAATCAGGTGGTGCAGTAGAAAATGTTTTGAGGTGGACTAGATAGATGAGGGAATCCTTAGCTAAGAAAATTGCCTGGATTAGTGTGATTAGTAATATCATCTTAACGTTAGGAAAACTTTTCATAGGCTGGTTTGGGAATAGTGACGCTGTTTTTGCGGATGGAATACACTCTGCAGCAGATGTTTTTGCATCTGTAATTGTCTTATTGGTTATTAAAATTGCCAATAAACCTGCTGATAAAGAACATCCATATGGCCATGGAAAAGCAGAGGTAATTGTCTCTGGAATTGTAGGAATCTTACTATTCCTTGTATCCATCTATGTGGTCTATGAAGGAATCACAGGAATTTTCCATGAAGTGGAAACTCCTAGTTATCTGGCGATGTGGGTTGCAATCATTTCCTACGTTACGAAGATTATTTTGTATCGTTCATCATTAAAGGTGGCAAAGGAGCATAATAGTAAGGCAATTGAAGCCATAGCATTTGACCACAAAGCAGATATTGCGGCTTCAATTGCGGCTGCGATTGGAGTTCTCCTCTCTATAATGGGCGAACGTTTTGATATTTTTATCTTACACTATGGAGATAAGGCTGCAAGTATATTTGTGGCCTACTTAATTTTTAAAATCGCTAAAGAAATGTTAACGGAGGCTTTCGATATCTTACTTGAACGCAATATTGACTCCATAACTTTAGAGGAATACATGGCTGTCATAAATGAATTTCCGGAGGTTAAGAGGATTGATCGTATTAGAGCAAGGGAGCACGGTCATTATGTGATTGTCGACCTCAGAATATCAATTGACCATTTCAAGACTATTAAAGAAGGTCATGACCTTGCTAAGTTAATTAAAGGGAGAATGATGGAGAGATACGACAATATTGAAGAGGTATTAATTCACTTAAATCCCTTTTTCCCAGAATAATTTCTTGTTTGTGCTTTTTTGATTTAGGGTTTATGATAATGGAGTAATTACAAGCCGAGGAGATGATATTTTTGAGTTATGCAATAGACCCGGACCCCGGAACCATTGGGGAAGTCAGTGTTATCTTTGAATTGGATTCTTCAGGAATATCAGCTCTTAAGAAGGTAGTTTGGCTTCCTCAAACAAAGTAAGTGAGGAGGTTTTATCATGTTGGAAATTTATAAAAGCAGTGAAACGAAAGTCCTTGAGCGAGTAGATAAAATTACAAAGGGCTGCTGGGTCAATATGTATGCCCCAACCGAAGAAGAAATTAACAAGGTTGCGCTTGAAGCGAGCATTTACGAAGATTTTATAAGAGACGCCCTTGATGACGAGGAACGTCCAAGGATTGAGCGTGAGGATGGCCAGGTTTATATCATCGTGGATTACCCTTATATAACCCATGATGATGCAGGCTTTCCGATTTACGAGACAATCCCGATTGGAATTGTGTTAACGAACGAGTGTATTATCACAGTTTCATTAAAAGATACTCCGATACTTGAAGTTTTTAAGAATAATAAACTAAAAGAATTTTATACCTTTAAAAAAAATCGTTTCGCGCTCCAAATTCTTGCAATTATTACATCCTATTACTTGCGGTACCTGAAACAAATTAACAAGAGAACAAATGAGATTGAGCGTGAACTTCATCAATCAATGAAAAATAAAGAATTATATGCATTTCTTGCTTTAGAAAAGAGTCTTGTCTATTTTACAACCTCCTTAAAATCCAATAAGGTAGTTTTAGATAAAATTCTTCGTTTTAGTTATATAAAAATGTATGAGGAAGATAAGGATTTATTAGAAGATGTAATGATTGAGAAGATCCAGGCAATTGAAATGGCTGAGACATACAGTTCTATTCTAAGTGGTATGATGGATGCATTTGCTTCAATTATTTCAAACAATGTAAATATCGTCATGAAATTCTTAACATCTTTTACCATCATCCTATCGTTTCCAACCATCGTTTTTAGTTTTTATGGCATGAACGTGGACCTGCCGCTGCAAAACAGCCCGCATGCCTTTTGGATTTCCATCACAGTTGCATGTGTTTTATCTGCGTTAACGGCTTTGATTTTTTGGAAAAAGAAATATTTTTAACGTACCAAATCCGTCATCTATTAGGTGACGGATATTTTTTTGTTTAACATTTTTTATCAAACCCAAAAATTTCCCAACCTTTTATAACGAGATTTTTATTTACTTATTCTGAAAATTCAAAATAAAATAGAGAAACAGGTCCAAGCCTGAAGTTGATAAAATAGGGGAGAATGTGGATGAAGAAGAGAAAAGTAGCAGGAGCATCTGTGCTTAGCTTTGTAATGGGTGTATCCATGTTTGCAACAGGTGTATTTGGTCAAGAACCGAAAGGCCAAGAGGAGCCCCTTCGGGTGATCATTCAAGGGCCATCCGCTGATAAAGCACAGGCAAAGAAAAATGTGGGGGTCCGTTGGGATTTTGGAGCAGATGGTTTTACAACAACTGTAAACAGCAAGCAATACCAAGCACTACTAAAAAATAAAAATTTAAAAATTGAAAGAGTAGAAGAAGTCCAGCTGGCACCGAGCAAAGAGGCTGCTGCTAAACCTGGTGGTTCTACTAAAACAAGTCCAAGTGATCGAACTCCATGGGGAATTCAAGCTATTTATAATGATTCTGCTATACAGTCCACAGCTGGAGGCGCTGGTATCAAGGTGGCAGTCCTTGATACCGGTGCAAATACAAGTCACAGGGATTTAACAAACAACGTTGAACAATGTAAGGATTTCTCACAGAACAAATCACCACTTATTGAGGGTAGCTGTTCTGATGGAAATGGGCATGGTACTCATGTAGCAGGTACAGTACTTGCAGACGGCGGTAATGGGCAAGGGATATATGGAGTAGCACCAGAGGCTGATTTATGGGCATATAAAGTGTTAAATAATCGTGGATCTGGTTATTCAGACGATATTGCTTCAGCCATTCGTAAAGCTGCTGATGAGGCAATTAGGACCAACTCAAAAGTAATTATCTCAATGTCATTAGGTTCAAGTGCAAAGGACACGCTGATTTCAAGTGCTGTTGATTATGCCTACAGTAAAGGGGTATTGGTCATTGCTGCTGCTGGGAATGACGGTCCAACAAGCAACACAATTGGATATCCGGGTGCGCTGGTCAACGCAGTAGCCGTAGCGGCATTGGAGGATGTACAGCAAAATGGTTCCTATCGTGTAGCTGATTTCTCTTCTAGAGGAAATCCTGCTACTGACGGTGATTATGTTATACAAGAACGTGATGTAGAAGTTTCTGCTCCTGGAAGGGCAATTGAGTCTACTTGGCATGATGGATCTTACAATACCATCAGCGGTACATCAATGGCTACTCCGCATGTTTCAGGTTTAGCTGCCAAGATTTGGGCAGAGAATCCTTCGATGTCACACACACAGCTTCGTAAAGAGCTTCAGGATAGAGCGAAACTTTATGATATTAAGGGAGGAACCGGATCAGCTATAGGCGATGATTATGCATCAGGCTACGGATTCCCAAGAGTTAAGTAATAGTGAAAGCCATCTGGTAATTTTTATCAGGTGGCTTATTTTTCCTTTTTTATTATTTTTTAAATAGTCTGAAACAAATATGTGGAAGAGGTGGCAGTGTTGGTATAAAATAGGGGAAAACGGAAGAGCTTCTAGAGGGTGGTTATGATATGGAATTTGGTCCATTAATTAAATACTACAGAACCCAAAGAGGGATCACGCAAAAAGAACTTGCTGCTGGGATCTGCTCTATTCCTCACTTAAGTAAAATAGAAAATAATTCAAAAGATGCAAATGAAGAAACAATCTCCTTACTGCTAGAAAGGCTGGAAGTCAGCTTTGAAGAAATGGAGGAAAAAGAGGAATTAATTAAAACTTTATTAAGAGACTTTGGTGAGAAAATCAACTTTTATTTACGAGAAGAAATAGAAGATATCTACCAAAAGCTTAAGGAGATTGAACATGTAATTCCTTTTTCTGCTCATATGTATTCCTATGAATTATATAAATATCGCTATCTATTATTCAAGGGATTACTTTCGGAGGCTGAGGTCCAAAGAGACCTGCTGCAAAAGCAAAAGAAAAATTTTTCCCAACATGAAGGGTATTTATTTCGTTATTATAATGCTGTATTTTTAATATTGAAGGGTCAGTTTAAAAAAGCAGATGCGATCTTCGATGAAATATTTCTGGAAAACAATAATGAAAGAGTTAATGGTGAATTTCTATACCACTGGACATTTGTTAAAGGTGCACTAGATCAGTCTGGACATGCCATACACTTTGGCAGACAGGCACTGCAAATTTTTATGAATCAACATAATTTTTATCGAATTCTCCATACTCTTATGCTGCTTGGGATTAGCTATTCTAGGTCTAATATTTACGAGGAAGCACAGTTGTGCTTCAACCATTTAATACGGAATGCTGAACTATTAAAAGAAGAGAAAATCCTGCCGCAAATCTATCATAATATGGGTTTCCTGCAGGATAGAATGAACAATGTAAAGGATGCTTTAACGTATTATGAAAAAAGTTTATCCCTGCACACTGTAAAAAATCAGCATTACCTAGTTACGTTATATGCAATTGGAGAAATTCATTACAAATTAAACTCACTTGAGAAGGCGAAGGAATGCTTTCTAAATGTCAAATCTCTCGCAAAGGAGACTGGAGTGAGGAAGCAAAGTCTTCTGGCAGACTTTTATCTAATCCGTATGGACTCACCTGAAAAGGCAATGAGATATTTAGAATCAAAGGTAATCCCTTTTTTAGAGGGTGCGAAAGAACATAAGGATGATAGAATCCGTTATTACAAATTGCTGTCAGAATACTACAATGAGAATGGAAAGTATCTGGAGGCAGTAAATTATCTATCAAAAATTACTTGAGGAGGAAGAAAAATGAAAAAGGCAATAGTACTATTATTCTCACTCTCATTATTATTTCTTTTAACACCTGTACAGGATGTAAATAAACATACTTCATTTGATACGGCCGTTTCAAAGCCGAGTGCGGATCCTATTTTTCCACCAGTAGGATAAGTTGTTTGTAAACCTTCAAGACAGTAAATTTCCTGTCTTGAAGGTTTTTTTTGTTTAATAAAGGGCAAAGTAATTTATATGTGTTTACTAAGGAGGAATAGAAAATGAAATCATTTGTTGTAGGTTTTCATCAAGAAGACAATGTGGATTCCATGCAGATACAAAAGCTGAGCCAGGAGGACTTTGAAAAGGCGACAGAAGGCGGTACAAGACATCTTTTTGATTTAGATACGAATATAGGCTTTTTCGTCTTCTTCGATGCAGAAGACGCTGATGGGGATGTGTCATATATGGTGCTTCAATATGAGGACCCAACTGGAGAGGATGGAAGTGAAGACCCTGTGGGCTGTTATTCTTTCCAATTGAAAGATTTTTATGAATTTACTGCACTCTATCTAAACGATCTTGAATTTAATGAAGAAGTTAGCGAAGAGGAAGAAGAATACGGGCCGATTCACCATCTTGCGCACCTTCTGTTCCATATTGTTGAAGAAGGAAAAGATCTAGAGGTATGAAGCAATGACAAAACCCCCTCTAAAAAGGGGGTTTTGATGTTTTTTGTTTATGCCTTTAAAACATCATGGTCAACATAGCGTTCACCATTCAATTCACTGATTACATTAATGGCAACCTTTGCTCCGTCACCTGCGGTAATAATAGTATGTACACTAACACCAGCTGCAGTTCCGGCTGCCCATATACCTTCTACATTCGTTTTCCCTTGTGTATCTACATCAAAAATTGCTTTGACTCTTGGCTCAGTACCAGGTTTAGTGGTAATTCCTGCTTTTTCAGCCACATCAACCAGGAAACCAGTTGCAACAATAACATGCTTTGCTTCGTGCTCACCGTTGTCAGTTTCTACCTTAAAACCGCCATCAACTTTCGTGATGTTGGAAACTGTAGCTTGGACGATTTCGCCGCCAAATTTAGTAACCTGCTGTTTCCCAATTTCTACAAGGTCGGGTCCGGAGATTTCTGATACACCATAATGGTTCTCTACCCATGCACGCTTT
Source organism: Neobacillus niacini (assembly GCF_046591715.1). Lineage (GTDB taxonomy): Bacteria > Bacillota > Bacilli > Bacillales > Cytobacillaceae > Neobacillus > Neobacillus niacini_L. The sequence continues at coordinate 446,136 of NZ_JAWVNQ010000002.1, forward strand.
GTAGCACTCTTATCATTGTCAATTACGAGTGTTTTCTTGCCTGCTTTTGCAGTGAATAACGCAGCACTCGCACCAGCTGGTCCAGCACCAATTACAACAACATCTAACATATAAAAACCCTCCATTCAAAAAATTATCATACAAAAAAAGTGTAACCTAATGAATTGGAAAAGTAAAAATCACTGCTCATTTACATAAAAAAGAACCATCAAAGAAATGATGATTCTAGTTCTCTATTGCTCTTTTACATTTAAGTATTGCCGGCGTTTCATTTCTGGCTTTCTCACTTGCATGAAGTAGTAGAGAACAGCTCCAATCAGAATATAGAAGGAACTTAGGAAGTACATGGAGCCAAAATCCATTTTTGCAGCGATTAGTCCTACCAGGAACGAACCTAGTGCAATACCAATATCGTAGATTGATAGGAAGGTAGCTGTTGCCAAACCTCGTTTTCTAGGTGCAGCGTTTTGAATTGCAATTGTTTGGAAGGTTGGGAACAATGTGCCCCAGCCTAAACCAATCATTCCGGCTGAAACTAGGAACATAATTGCTCTAGTGCTCTGACTTAAGACAAACATACCCAGGGCAAACAAGACAATGGATGGGAAAACAATTACATTAGGACCATAGTGATCGAGCCATCTTCCTGTAAAAGGTCTAGACAGTAATAAAATTATCGCGTATACCACAAAGAATAGACTTGAGACTTCGGAAACATGTATTTCTTTTGCATAGACAGATACGAAAGAAAGCAGGGCAGAATAAACAATAGCTAAGAAGCCGCCTACAATGGCAATGGATACTGCAGAAGGTTCAATAAAGTTTTTTAAGGAAAATGCTGGAGTGATAACCCTTTTACTAAGTTCCTCCGGTTTTGATAACTTGACAGTAAGGCCAGTAATTAGCGCTCCAATGGCGACGATGACGGACAGGATGAACATCGTTTCGGCGCCCCACTGTTGGATGGCTGTCAAGCCCACAAACGGTCCTAGTACCATTGCCATGTTTGTTGACATAACGAAGTATCCCATTCCTTCACCTCTTCGAGAGCTCGGAATTAGGTCTGCTACAATCGCTCCTACAGCGGTTGTTGCCATTCCAAAGCCAACACCATGCAGCAAACGGATCACCAAGAAACCTGTTACGGTTGTTGGGAAAAAGTACAATAGTGAAGCAGAAGCAAAAATAATAAGAGCTGTTACTAACACTTTTCTATTGCTGCTTCGTTCAAGCCATTGACCAGCAAGAGGCCGTGAAAGAATGGCCGAAAGTAAGAAAACTGTAGTCATTAAGCCCGCCTGTGAAGCATTACTGTCAAATTCCTGCAATGCAAAAATAGGAAGGGTGACGAGTAAGATATAAAAAGTTAAGAATAGAAAGAAATTACTCAAAGAAATATTAATAAAATCCTTGGTCCATAATTTAGGTTTGTTCATATTTTCACTCCTTTATTACAAAAGCTGCTTTAACCAAACACTTTGCAATGTTAATAGTTCTTGTTGTGAGGTTTCTGGAAAATTCATTAATAGTGCTTGGTTGCACTGGGCAACAGCATGTTCCCAATTAGGAAATTCTATAATTGCTTCCTCCGTTAACTGAATATGCTTCTCACGTTTGTCCTTGCCGGGTATTTGTTTTACATACCCTTGTTTAACAAGCCGTTGAACTGTACGTGTCATAGGAGGAGCCTCGACAAATAAATATTCTGATAGCTCTTTCTGGGTTAGTGAGCCTTTTGTATGTAAAACAAAGAGAACAGACCATTGAGCGCTATACAATCCAAATGGTTTCAGAGCTTCATTTAATTTATTGGTCAATTGCCGGGAAAGTTGATGAAGTGTATGAAATAATGCATGGTTGGTCAAATTTATCACTCCAAACATAAAATTCGCAAATTAGTTACCTAAGTAATTAATTTGTTTGCCTAGGTAACTATATAGATTTTAGAGGGGAATGTCAAGGTAGAGGCAGGAATATAGGAGTTTAGATATAAAATAACCGCGGAAATAAATCCGCGGTTCTGTGTTAACGAAGGACATTAAAGTATCTTGCTTCAGGATGGGCAAATACCATAGCAGATACGGATGCCTCTGGCTCCATCATGCAGCCTTCAGTTAGTTCAATTCCGATTTCTTCTGGATGAAGTAATCCGAATAGCTTTTTCTGATCCTCTAAGTCTGGACATGCTGGGTATCCAAAGGAGAAGCGCTGTCCTTGGTATTTAGCTGCAAATCGATCCTGCATCGTGAAGTCAAGCGGATCTGGGAAGCCCCAGCGATCGCGCATTTGACGATGGATTAATTCTGCAAAGCCTTCAGCTGATTCAAGTGCTAAAGCTTGCAGGGCGTGGCTCTCAAGGAAACGGCCTTCTGCTTTTAACTGGTCAGCCTTTTCACGTATTCCTCTGCCGGCGGTTACGGTAAAGAAACCTACATAATCCTTTTCACCGCTGTCTACTGATTTAATAAAATCAGCCAGGCATAAATACGGTGCAGAATCCTGACGTGGGAAATCAAATGTCTCAATAATAGTATTAGGGTCTTGTGGATCGTAAATAAAAATTTTATTTCCGTCTGACTGTGCCGGGAAGAATTGATAGACAGCAGCAGGTAAAATCCAATTTTCTTGTTTCGCGTCTCTTAATAAGCCATCAACAACCTCTTTAACCTTTACAGCTTTTTCATTTCCTTCAGAAATCAATTTAGCAACTTTTCCTTTTACCCCTAGGTGGTGGCCGATTAACATTTGCATATTGATGTACGGCTCAATATGGGAAAGGGAATAGGTTTTTAAAATGTGCTTCTTTGTATCCATCGGTGTGAAAACCGGTACCTCCGTTGAAACGGATGGTCTCACTTTAACAGCTGTTGATACAGCTGATCGAGTTGGTAAATCTCGTGGAACCTCAATAGAAGCTAGTTTTTCATTCTTTTCAGCAACTAGTTTTTCGTACTGTTCAGGAGATTGAATCTGGTTGGCAAGTGAAAGGCCTGTCATGGCATCCTTCGCATAAAGAACAAGTCCATCATACTCTTTTGCAATCTTGGTATCGGTGAACTTTCTAGAAAGTGCAGCGCCGCCTACCATTATCGGAGTTGAGATTCCTGCTTCTTTCATATCCTGCGCCGTTAACACCATTTGCTGTGCAGATTTAACCAGCAAGCCTGATAAACCAACGATGTCTGGTTTTTCTTTTTGAATTACTTGAACCAGTTCAGTTGGTGTTACTTTAATCCCTAAATCATGAACATCATAACCGTTATTGCTTAGAATAATGTCTACTAGGTTTTTCCCAATATCATGCACATCACCTTTAACGGTTGCTAAGATCACCTTCCCTTTGGAAGCAGAAACATCACCTTTTTCCATAAATGGTTCTAGATAAGAGACGGCAGCCTTCATGACTTCTGCACTTTGGAGAACCTCGGCAACAATCAGCTGATTGTCATTGAACAGTCGGCCTACTTCTTTCATGCCTTCCATTAATGGCCCATTAATAATATCAAGCGGAGCAGGATACTCTTCAAGTGCTAACGTCAAATCGGGCAAGAGGCCTTCCTTGGTGCCTTCAACCACGTAGTATGAGAGTCGTTCTGCCAAACTCATATTTGGTACAGTACTCTTTGTCTCTCTCTTCTTCCCTCGATAAAACTCTGTAAAGGTTGCTAATGTTTCATCTGTTGTATCAAATAAAAGTGCTTCTGCTAATTCAACTTCTTCCTTTGAGATAGAAGCGAACCGCTCTAGTTTTTCAGTATTTACTATCGCATAATCGAGACCAGCTAATGTACAGTGATATAAAAAGACGGAGTTTAAAATTTCCCTCCCGACAGGTGGAAGACCGAAAGAAACATTGCTGATACCTAGAATGGTTTGAACCTTAGGAAGATGTTCTTTGATTAACTTTATACCTTCCACCGTTGCTTTTGCAGAACCAATATATTGTTCATCACCCGTCCCTACAGGGAATACAAGCGGATCAAAAATAAGGTCCTGCGGCTTTAAACCATATTTATTGACTAAAATGTCATGGGACCGTTTAGCAATTTCCAATTTCTTTTCTGCTGTTACGCCCATGCCTTTTTCATCAATTGTACCTACTACAACAGCTGCACCATACTTATGAACGAGTGGAATAACTGCTTCAAATCTCTCTTCACCATCTTCAAGGTTGATTGAATTAATAATCGCTTTTCCCTGAGAGTATTTGAGTGCTTTTTCAATTACCTTTTCGTCAGTTGAATCGATAACAAGCGGAGCTTTTATCTTTTTTACCACCTCTGGAATGAAATTCTCCATATCGCTTAATTCATCACGATCAGGGTCAGCCAGACAGATATCAATAACATGTGCGCCTCCTTTTACCTGGGCACGTGCAATCTCTGCAGCTTCTTCAATTTTACCTTCGTTAATAAGGCGTTTGAATTTACGAGAGCCAATTACGTTTGTACGTTCTCCGACCATAATCGGGCGCAGTGTCGGATCATCGTAAACAAATGGTTCAATACCTGAAACCATATGGAAATCAGAAGGCTGTGCCTCGCGTGGGGAGTACTTTTTCATTTCGTCTGAAATGGCTCGAATATGATCCGGCGTTGTACCACAGCAGCCCCCAACAATATTTAACCAACCATGGGCAGCAAAATCAGCAAGCTTCTTCGCCAATATTTCAGGTGTTTCATGATAATGTCCTTCTTCATCTGGAAGACCTGCATTTGGATAACAGATAATCGGAGTTGAAGCAAGATTAGAAAGCGAGCGGATATGATCCTGCATAAATTCCGGACCAGTCGCACAATTTAGCCCTACTGCTATCGGGTTCATATGCTCTAGTGAAATGTAAAAGGATTCTATCGATTGTCCCGCAAGGGTTGTACCCATCGGTTCAATGGTTCCGGATACAATTAAAGGAAGAACTTTACCTGTTTTGCTAAATGCATTTTTTATTCCAATAAAGCCAGCCTTAACATTCAGCATATCCTGACTTGTTTCAAGAAGGAGAAGGTCGACCCCGCCGTCTATTAACCCAATCGCTTGTTCTTCATAAGCAGCTGCCAGGGCTTCAAAAGTGGTTCCACCCGTAACACTCAAGGTCTTGGTAGTAGGACCCATTGATCCTGCAACATAACGCGGCCACTCTGTAGTAGAAATTTTATCTGCTTCCTTTTTGGCAATTTGACCAGCTATTTTATTTAATTCATAAGCTTTAAAGCCTAAATCGTAATCGTCAAGAACAATGCTTGTGGCCCCAAAGGTATTGGTTTCAATGATATCTGCACCAGCCGCTAAGTATTCACGATGAATTTTCGCGATTGTCTCAGGGGCTGTTACATTTAAGTACTCGTTACAGCCCTCATATTGCTCGCCGCCAAAGTCCTCAGCCGTTAAATTTGCTTGCTGAATCATCGTACCCATTGCACCGTCCATCACTAGAATTCGTTTCTGCAGTTGTTCACTAAATGGTGCTTTCGACATAGCTGTTCCCCCTAATCTGACTAGCACGCTTTTTTGCATATACAGCCAATTCTGTTGTTAGCTCGTATCGTAAGAATGGTGTGATTAAATAAATTCCATTAAAAAGGTCAAGTGCTGTGTCAATTAATGATTTTGTAATTTCAATTCCTTCACGTGCAGCTTGAAGAGGCTGATCACCTAGCGCTGACATCCGATCACGAATGGATTGCGCAATTTTAATTCCAGGAACTTCATTATGAAGAAATTCAGCATTTCTGCTGCCTGTTAAAGGCATTAACCCAATATAAATTGGGGCTTTTAAATGTTTGGTATGTTCATAGACTTCAAGTAATTTCTCCTCAGAAAAAACTGGCTGTGATATGAAATAATCTGCTCCAAATTCAATCTTTTTCTCTAGACGCTTAACCGCTTTTTCTACAGAGCGGACATTGGGATTAAAAGCACCAGCAATACTAAAAGCTGTTTTTTGGCCCAGGTCTTTACCAGAAAAAGATAAACCCTCGTTTAACTGTTTAATCATTTGAATTAGTTCAAAGGAAGAGACATCGTATACAGATGATGCACCAGGGAAGTCACCAACTCGTGCAGGGTCACCCGTAATCGCCAGTACATCATGCATTCCAAGCGTATGAAGCCCCATTAGGTGAGATTGCAAGCCAATAATATTGCGGTCTCTGCAGGCAATATGGATAAGCGGCCGCATACCTAATTCTTGTTTAACAAGATAACCTAAAGATTCATTAGAAATCCGCACCTGAGCTAAAGAGTTATCTGCCATCGTAATTGCATCGATTCCTGCTTCTTTCAACGCCTTTGCGCCTTCAAAAAACTTGCTTGTATCAAGCTTTCTAGGAGTATCTAATTCTACGATTATTGAAGTTCTCTCTTTCACCAATTCTTCTAGTGGTTGAAAGTCGCGTTTGGCTGCACTGGATTCAACAATGATTTTCTTATCTTTTATTTTTACAACCTTTTCTGTGACCGGTTTCGCATTTTTTAATTCTGAAGCAAATGCTGAGATATGTTCGGGTGTTGTACCACAGCAGCCTCCAAGTAAACGAACACCTTGATTCCGGAAGGACTGAGCCGATTTGCGGAAATAATCTGCATCCCCTTCATAATGGAATTTACCGTCCGTATAGGTTGGCAGACTTGCATTTGGATAGGCTGATAAAAATGCCTGTGAAGGGAGTTCAATCTCCTCAAGTGTTTCAAGCATATGATGCGGACCAAGACGACAATTTAAGCCAATGACATTCGCACCAAGATTTTCTAGACGTTTCAGGGCTTCATTAATAGGTGTTCGATCTTGAAGAATTCCTCGCTCCTGTAGAGAAACCTGACCAATTATTGGAACCTGGGTTTCTTTCCTTGCTATAGAAAGGACGGTTTCCAGCTCTTCAAGGTCATAAAAGGTTTCAAATAATAAACCATCCACACCTTCAAGCAATAAACAATATAATTGTTCACGGAAGCTTCTCTTTATTTCTTCAATGGTTATCGCATTACTTTTTATTCCGCGATTGCCGCCAATCGTTCCTAACACATACGCATTTTTTTGGGCTGCTTTTTTCGCATTTTGGACAGCGGCAGCATTTATTTCTTTAACAGAATCCTCAAGGCCGTATCTTTGTAATTTTAAGTAATTAGCTGCATAGGTGTTGGTTTGAATAACATCAGCACCTGCATCAATATAGGCTTTATGGATTTCCTGAATTTTTTCTGGATGTGAAAGATTAAGTTCTTCAAAACAACTATCAGTTCCGAAAGAATAGAGGAGGGTGCCCATTGCTCCGTCAGCAATTAAAATCTGCTTTTCTAATTTTTCTAATAGACTCATATTATCACCCTCATTTTACAGTCAGTTGTTTTTCATTGATTACTTCAAGTGCTTGAGAAAAGTCTTTAATGAGATCTTCAGGATTCTCTAGACCCACTGATAGACGCAGAAGACTATTTTTAATTCCTCTTTTTTCCCTTTCAGCCTGTGGCATAGCCGCATGAGACATCTTAGCTGGATAAGATAGTATGGATTCTACCGCCCCAAGACTAACCGCAAATACTGGTATTTTCACATTTGAGACAAAGGTTCTTAATGCTTCTTCATCAGAAAGTTCGAATGATAATACCGCTCCTGCTCCGGCTGCTTGTTTCTGCTGCAGTTCATGCTGCGGGTGATTTGTAAGAGCTGGGTAATATACCTTTTCAATAAGTGGGTGTGACTCTAAAAACTCAGCAATTTTAAGAGCAGATTTTTGTGATTGTTCAAGTCTTACATGAAGGGTTTTTAACCCTCTAAGTACAAGCCATGCATCCTGTACCCCAAGGACAGCACCAAAAGAATTTTGTAAGGAATACAGCCTGTTGCCTAATTCTTCATCTTTTACTACGGCAAGACCTGCAACTACATCACTATGACCAGATAAAAACTTCGTTGCACTATGAAGTACAATATCCGCTCCAAGCTCTAAAGGTCTTTGGTATTGTGGCGTTAAAAAAGTGTTATCTACATACGTAATGGCGTTAATTTCTTTTGCCAGCGAGCTTATACCTTCAATATCGGTAACCTTTAAGGTTGGGTTAGAAGGTGTTTCAACATAAAATGCTTTTGTGTTAGGCTTAATGGCATTTTTCACTTGAGTAAGGTCTGTCATATCAACAAATGTATGCTCAATTCCGAAACGAGTAAGTACCTGAGTAACCATGCGGAACGTACCGCCATACACATCCTCTGTGATGACGATATGGTCTCCAGCAGAGAGTAATAGGAAAGCTGTTGAAATAGCAGCCATTCCTGAAGAGAAAGCAAAGCCTCTCGTGCCGCCTTCTAATTCCGCAATAACATCCTCTAGTGCTTCTCTTGTTGGGTTTGCACTTCTCGCATAATCGTATTTTCCAAAACTTTCGATATCGAATTGGTGAAAGGTTGAGGCATGCTGGATGGGTACACTAACCGCTCCAGTAGCTGGATCGACCTTATGTTGATTGTGAAGGAGCTTGGTTTCAAAACTATAATCTGCTGAACTCATTATTGAATCACTCCTTCTTTTAATTTAGCTAATGACTGTTCAAGGTCTTGGATAATATCGGTTGGATCTTCAAGACCAACGGAAAATCTTAATAATCGGTTACAAACACCTGACTGAATTCGAATCTCTTCTGGAATATCCGCATGTGTCTGTGTCGCTGGATAAGTAATAAAGCTTTCTGTTCCGCCAAGGCTTTCAGCAAAGGTAATAAGTGAAAGACTTTGAAGGAATGGATTCACCCAAGCTTCATCTTGTAAGCGGAAGGAAACCATTCCGCCTTTACCTGGGTACAGAACATCTGTTATACCATCATGCTTAGAAAGGTATTCAACAATGGCCTTGGCATTGCTCTCATGTCTTTGCATTCTAAGTGATAAAGTTTTCATTCCGCGCATAACCAGCCAAGAATCAAAAGGACTAAGGACGCCGCCTGCACCGTTATGGTGGAAGGCTAATGCCTCACAAAGTTCTTTCCCCTTAGCAACTACAAGACCAGCAAGAACATCATTGTGACCGCCTAAGTACTTCGTTGCACTGTGAATAACAATATCCGCTCCAAGCAGGATCGGCTGCTGAAGAAGAGGAGTATAGAAGGTATTATCAACAATCAGAATAATTCCATGTCTCTTTGCAATTTTTGATACAGCCGCAATATCTGATTGCTGCATAAGTGGATTTGTTGGAGTTTCAAGGAAAATCGCCTTTGTTTGAGGGGTAATTTTACTTTCAATCTCTTCCGGACTACACGTATTAACATATTGTGTTTGAAGTCCCCATTTTTTAAATCCTTTTTCTAGTAAACGATATGTTCCTCCATATAAATCCTCGCTCACGATCCATTCGTCCCCAGACTCGAAAAGAGATAGGATAGTAAAAATTGCGGCCATTCCAGAGCTGCAGGCAAATCCTTGGTCAGCACCCTCCAGGTCGGCAATCGCCTTTTCAAGTAACTGGCGCGTAGGATTTCCGGTCCGTGAGTAATCAAATCCTGTTGACTGCCCAATCCCTTCGTGGCGGTAAGCAGTTGAAAAATAAACAGGAGGATTAACGGTGCCTGTCACCTTATCACTTCTATTTCCAATCTGAGCTAACTTCGTATCAATTTTATAAACCATTTCCTAATCCTCCTTTATATAAACAAAAAAAGTCTTCTATAAGAAGAAGACTTTTGGATGCACATTAGCACAGGTCATTCTTCTTATCTCACAAGTTAACAAATAACTTGATGGACTTAGCACCTTTTCAATGTAAATAATTGAAGGTTGCTGAGACTTCATAGGGCCATTCCCTCAGCCTCTCTTGATAAGAAAGTATAATATTTGGACTTTTTATAAAATTTACTACACTAAAGGAGGAGTGTCAATGTATTTTACAAATTAATTGAATCTTATATTTATGTAAGCGCTTTAATATTCTCTATTGTTTTTTTCCCATATTTTAAATTTAATATAGTTTATATACTCTTTAAAATCATCTTTATCAATTCCATCTTTTATTGCACTTTCAACTAAAACCTCCCATTCCTTATCAAGTACCTTCTCCACATTGTTCCTCATCTTGTCGTCAATTTGATTATTCCCAGTTAGTAGATATTCAATAGAGCTATCTAAAGGTTTGGAAACCTTCTTTAGAAAATGGATGGATGGATTTTTATTAAGGTTCCGTTCAATATAGCTTAAATAGGACTTTGAGACATTAGCAAGAGCAGCTAATTCTGAAATAGAATAACCTTTTTGTTCTCTTAAGTTTTTTAATCGTTTTGCTATCATAGGCTTCTCCTCGAGACATAGTTAAGATAACAATATTATAAATCAAAACTCGTTCTATTTATAGAACTAAATTCTGATAAAAAAAGATAATATTTTTTAAAAAGTTCGATGGATATTTGTCAAAGATTGAAGAAATGAGCGGTAAATTAGGGTTTGTTTTAATTTTTTTTTTGAAGTATACAATGCTATAATGTTCTATATATAGAATTTATGTGGAATAATACATTTTAGTCTTGGTAAATATATTTCAATTATTCTAGGAGATTATATGAATAGGAGAATCATAATCATAAGTTTTTCAGTAATTCTTTCGTTAGCAGGAGTTCTTTTCTTATATAACAACAATTTGGAAAAGTATGATAAGGACGCAGCGATGACAGCTATTGTGGAAGGCGAATATGTAAATGTGGAGGAATTTGGCGCAAATGGTAATGATTCAAAAGATGACTCTGAGTCAATACAGGCTGCCATCGATTATAGCCATAAATATAAGATTGGAAAAGTAAAGATACTTGGTAATAGGACTTATATAGTAGAACAAGGATTGGTTTTAAAAAATGGAGTTGAACTAGAATTTGGTCAAAATACAAAGATAAGAGTAGCAGGAGATTTTAAAGTAATTGATGTGAAAAAAAATGCATCAATCTCAAATGGAATCTTTGAAATTGTGGATGATCAATTTAATTCAGATGTTATATACCTTGATGGTAATCAAAGATTTTGGTCCTGGGATAGAACTCAAATCAGCAATGTTACAATCATTAACTTAACGGATTCGCATAAGGGAACAGGGCTGCATCTTTATGCTAGAGAGTCTGATCATTTCATTTCTTTTATTAATTTTTCTAATCTCAGAATTGCAGGATTTCATACCGGTGTTAAATTGGAGGCTGATAAACCAAAGGAAAAGGATAAATATAGTTTTGTTAACGGAAACCGATTTATTAATCTTACTTTGGATGACTGTGTAAGATGTATTGACATTAACAGTTCAATAAGTATTCCCAATGAAAGTTCTGGAAATCAGTTTAGCGGTCTTCAAATTCAACTTTCTGAAAATACTGAACAAGCAATTAGAGTAACCGGTTCTGATAACAGGTTTGAAGGAGTTATTTGGGATTCTCATATATTAAAAGAGAATCTTGCAATCGTAGAATTTAAAACTGATTCTATGAGAAATCGTTTAGATTCCAATCTGCGCTCAGACTTTATTAAAGATAGAGGGAAAAATAATTACTATACCTCACCTGAAGAAGACTCAGGAGTATAAAAGATAAAAGCAAACAATAAAATGATTTTCTTTGGAGGTTAGCATGGACGAAAGAATAAACTTAAAAACATTCTTATACATCATCCGAAAGAGAATTACCACCTTGATAATTACTGTCCTGACAGTATCTTTACTAACAGCTGCAATTTCTATTTTCTACCTGAAGCCAACCTATGAAGCAACTGAAAATATTATCATTGGCACTTTAGTGAAGACCGAAAGTGCATATGATTCACAGGAACTCAATATGTTACTTGCTTCAACCATCGACTTTATCAAAAGTCCAGTGGTGCTTAATACGATCCAGAAGGAGTTAAATATTAAGGACGATGAATTAGACGAAAAGATTGTTGTTCAAAACAATAGAGATTCACAAATTGTTAATGTTATAGTCAGGGATCATGATATGGAGAAAACCGCAGAGCTAGCCAATACCGTTGCAAGGGTATCCGTCAATAAGATGAAGGAAATGTTTGGTGTTACAGATATTAAACTATTAAGTGAAACAGACGGGGAGCCATCGGTAAAGCAAGTGGGAAGTACGGCGTTAAATATCGCAATTGGAATAGCTGTTGGTTTTCTTTTGGGGATCGGACTTTCAATGCTTAGAGAGTATTGGGATGACTCTGTGAAGAATACTATTGAAATTGAAAATATACTTGGGTTACCTGTATTAGGAGAAATAAATATAAAAAGTAAAAGAGGGAAATCAAAAAAACAAATACTTACAAAGCAGCCTGAAATCTTAAAGAGAAGCGGGGGGCAAATCAGTGTTTAAGAAAAGGGAGCGGAAAAACAAATGTCATCAGTTAAAGGAAGAATCAATCAGTAACGAACAAATGCGAATGATCCAAGCGAATATTGATCAAAAAATAGAATGTCATTCAACTTCGATAATGTTGACCTCCCCTAATGATGATGGAGAAAAATCAATTATTTCATCTAAGTTAGCCATATCCTTTGCTGAACAAGGAAAAAAGGTACTTTTAGTTGATGCAAATTTAAGGAATCCCTATACACATAATTGGTTTCAACTAACAAACCAAAGTGGATTTACCAATGTAATCATAGAAGAGGATGAAATCCAACATCATATAAAAGAAACAGTAATTCCGGGATTGTTTGTTTTGCCAGCAGGTCCCGCCCCCCTAAATCTTTCCGACCTCTGGGTCACTAGTAAAATAAAAGAAATGATTAGAAAAGTCCAATCGGAGTATGATGTCGTTATTTTCGAGGCTCCCCCCTTCTTAAATATATCGGATTCTCAAATCCTTGCAAACCAATGTGATGGTGTCATTTTAGTCGTTAGAGCTAATAAAACGAAAAAGGCAGATGTACTTAAGACTAAAGATTACCTTGAAAAAACAAATAACAGTATATTAGGAGTCATCTATCACACTGGATAGCAGCAGGCAATTAATCAGGGAATGATTGTCGTAATAAGGTGGCTACTTTTATGGAGAAATCAAAAAAAAATTCAATTGCTAAAAACATTTTACATCTATTTTATAGTACAGCCTTATCTAGTGTCTTTAATGGTGCTGCATTAATATTTTTAGCCTATTATTTACAGTCCTATTATTATGGGATGTTTAGCGTCGTTTTAGCAATTGCCATGATTATGGGATATTTTACAGATGCTGGACTTAGTGCCATTGTCTTAAGGGAAGGTTCCAAGAAAAACGTAAATACATCTGTACTTATTTCCTCATATGTGAAATTGAGGATTGGTTTATTGGTCTTAACCTTTCTATTTGGTTTTCTTTTCATTCATTTATCAAACTCAGGGCATCGTGAAATAATTCAAACTGCTTATTGTTTAATTATTCCATTGGTTACTGGAGTTGCTTTACAAGGCATTGGAACAACATACTTTCAACTAATAGAGAAGATGCAATATTACGGACTAATCCGAATTATTTCATCTGTTTGTTTGGTACTCACTTTATTAGTTGGAATGATCTTTCAGCTTAGTCCATTGTTTATTTCTACATTATATGGTTTTTCTTATCTTACTGCCGGGATTATTGGGGTTTATCTGGTTAGTAAAAATGTTCAAATACGTTTGTCAGGCCCTTTCCATATGGGGTTATTGCAAAATTTAGGATCATTTACTTTAGGTGGATTAGTTTTTGTCATGCTCCCTCAATTAGGTCCGCTTGTATTGGAAAAGACAATTACCTTACAGGAAGTTGGCCTATTTGCAGTTGCCTATCGAATTCCACAAGCTTTGCAGCAAATCCCGCTTATTGTTGCTGGGGCATATTCTCCGGTACTGTTTAGGTCATTTAATAATAACCTTTTGGACGATCACCTCCGATATAACATTGAGTTATTAAAAATAATTTCCTTATTTGGAATGGCTATGACAATTCCATTTTACTATTTGTCAGATTTTATTATTAATTTGTTAATTGGGGAAGAGTGGATCCACGCAGCTTTTCCACTCAAAATACTATCAGTAATGTTAACGTTACAGGCAATCAATATTGGCTTGGCAGATGGATTAACCTCTAGAGCACTACAATCCTATCGTACACGTGTTCAAATTATCTCTTGTTTATCGGGGATCTTTCTTTATATGTTCTTAAGTCAATCATTTGGCGTTACTGGTGCAGCTTTTGCAGGTGTAATCATTGAAGGAATAGCGTTTTTAGGGTTTTGGATTTGCATTCCAAATCGCTGGATTATTGCAAAAAGGGTAATCATTCCTTACTTAACCTTTTTCATATTTTGTTTGGGTTTCCTAGACTTTTTTCTAAATACAATCCCATTTATAGCAGTGGTAATCCATTTCCTTTTATTGGTTTTCGTAGTAATTTTCGATAAAGAAAATATGGAGAAGATTAATTCTTTTATAAAAAAAATGGGTTTCAATCAAAAATGGAAATCAAAGAAATTCGAGGAGGGATAAGATGATTGATATAAAAGGTTCTTTAAATCCGCAGAAATACAACTTTTCAATCTTCTTTCTCTTCTTATTGATAACCCTCGCAAATTACTACATTTATGTAGGGTTTGCTATAAAACCCTATATGATTTTCTCGTTCTTGTTCTTGATGATAAATATTGGGGTATTTTACTTCCATAGGCTTCATCTGTTTGAAGTGGCGATGTTGTTATTTTACTTGGTGTATATGTTCAGTGGAGCTTTTTCATTGTATCCAGCATCAAGTCTTAGAATTATCTGTGGAATTATCCTATATCTCCTTTGCTATTTTATTGTAAAAGCAGTTATTGGAAATGCCAAAGATTCAGTGATTGAAAGAGCTCTTTCAGATGTAGGTATATTCTTTAATGGTGCTAGTCTTATTCTCTATTTTGTTGGGTTGAAAAGCCTTGGGTTTGTATTTGAAGGTGATAGGGTTTATCAATTCGGAGTCATGTTAGATCGAGATTACCCGCGATTAATCGGATTATTACAAGACCCTAATTTCTTTGTTTTTTATAATACCCTCTTTTTTTCATATTATCTTTGTGACCTGAAGTCTAAGAAAAACAAGCTTGGGTTGATCTTATGTGTATTTGCAAACATCTTAACCTTTTCTAGAGGCGGAATATTAGTAATGGCACTTGTATTCCTTATCTTCATAATTATCAAGAACCCGCTTAAACAGATCAAATTAGTGCTCGGAATTGTTATTTCACTATTTGTAACACTGTATGTTGCAATCGGTTATATGAAAGTTGATATATTTGGAATCTTACAGTCGAGAATTGAAGACTTTTCCCGGGATAACGGAAGCGGAAGATTCGAATTATGGGGAAGAGCGTTGGATTTCTTTTCTTCTCATATGATTATTGGAATTGGTGCTTTTAACTATTCAGAATATAACTTATTCAAGTATGGAGATGATCTGGAGGTTCATAATACATTTTTAGCTATCTTATCAGAGTCTGGTTTAGTGGGAATGACATGTTTTTGTCTATTTATCTTTTTATTATTACTCCAATTATACCAAAGTAAAATCCATAAAAATAAACCCTATTTATTTTTAGCTTTTATAGGAATGATTCTTCAAATGGGGTTCCTATCTGTTATTATAAACGACATGTTTTTCCTATATATTGCGATTGTAACTACTTATTTAAATAAAGAAAATCATGAGTTAATAAATGAAAAAACACCTTCACGGTCCTCCTTACCTGCCAAAAAGCAAATAGTAAAAATGAATTTTAGTATAGAAAGGAAGTGATCCAACACGTGAATATTCTAGTTTTAACGGATAAACTCATTCACGGTGGTGCAGAAATGTACTTTTGTAAATTAGAGAATCAATTAAGGCATCCAGACATCTCCTTTTACTATGCTGCAGGTCCTGGAGAATTGTATGAAAAGATCAAGCATAAAAATAACTTTATCGTGATGAGCAGAACAAAGCACCTCAAGAATGTAAAAAGGCTTAAAAAGTTGATAAACGATAAAAAGATCGACCTTGTTCATGCGAATAGTTTAAGAATGGTTTTATACTGTATATTTATAAAAAAATTCCTAAAGAGGGAATTTAAGATTGTATACACGAAGCATAATGTAACACTTCTGGAGGATAAAAACCCTGTTGTTTTTTCTCATTTATTAAATAAATATGTTGAAAGAATCATTACTGTAAGTGATTTTGAAAGGAGGAACCTTGTCAACCGGGGAGTAGAGCCTAACAAAATATCAACTATTTATAATGGTGTAGATTTACAGCAGTTTGATTTTCATCAGAAAGAAAAGGGGAATATTTTTAAAGTCGGGATAATAGCAAGGCTATCAGAAGAAAAGAATCATGACTTTTTTATTAAAATTGCAAACCAGCTTCGCAGCAATCCAAATCTAATGTTTTATATCGCTGGTGATGGACCAGAGAAAGAAAAAATTAAGGAAATGATTCAATTACATGACCTGCATCACAAGATAAAGATGGTAGGAATGGTTCACAATCCACAGGAGTTTATTAAAGAAATGAGTGTATTATTACTGACTTCCCATCGAGAAGTATTTCCAATGGCAATATTAGAAGGTATGGCAGTTGGAACTCCAATTATCACTATTAATAGAGGAGGTATTGGGGAAGCCATTATCAATAATCACACTGGTATCCTTATTAATGACCATTCAGTAGAAGACTTCTGTAATAAGATTCTGGATATTAAATCAAATGAAGATAGTATGAGACATTACATTGAGAATGCCCGAAGAAAGGTCAAAGATGAGTTTTCATTAGAACAAATGGTAAGTAATACGTTAAAAGAGTACTTAAAATGTTGTTGATAAAATCAACATTCTAAAAACCATCTTTTCAAATTTTTTTAATCAGCTGTTTCTTTATTAAGAACGTTCTTTTGTTTATTAAGAAGAATTGAATGGAAAGGAAGGAGGTTTGACATGAAGCAGGACTATAAAGGGAGATTTGTAAAACTCTTCTTGGCATTTATTGATGTTACATTAGTGTATTTAGGTTTTATTCTGGCATATTGGGTATTGGATCAACTTTCAATACCGACTGACTGGAAAATTGTGGATACTGATAGATTATTATTACTTTCGGCTTCCTCCATTTTTGTCCTTTATTTATATGACCTTTATACTGATTGGCGCCGAAAAAGCAAGCAACATTTAGTCTATTCCATTATCTTATCAATGGTCGTCTTTTCTGGTTTTGTACTGGGAATCTCAAAATGGACCCCATTTCTATCTTTTCAGTTCAGCTTTTCTGTTGCAGCCTTTATTATTCAAACCAGTCTTCTAATGTGTATCCGTTTATGTTTTTGGTCTTTTAACAAGAAAGTATTCGGTAGAAAGAAGGTCTACATTATAGCGGAAGATTCAAATATGGGAATGTATTTAGCTGATAAATTTTTAAACCATAATAAAGGCTGGTTCGAATTATCGGGGTTTATTCCACTAACAAAAAAGGGATTAATCCATGAGTATGTAGATAAGGGTGACCTTTTCCTGCTTAGCCCTTCTATAAACAAATTGGTTAAAGAGGAAATTGTGATGCAATGTATCAGACAGGGAAAAGAAATCATGGTGATACCACAATTATTTGAGCTGTCACTTCTAGGGGCTAATACACTGCAAATCGATGATATGCTTGCTATTTCCATAAAACCTCCGCGCTTAAATCTTAGTCAACAGATTACTAAACGGCTGTTTGACATTATCGTATCATTAATTTTATTAATCATCTCTAGTCCCCTTTTTATCACTTTATTTTTATTAATTCCACTTACTTCAAAAGGACCAGCACTATATAGACAAGAACGCATGGGGATAAATGGGAATCCATATTGGATTTATAAGTTTAGAAGTATGATTCAAGATGCAGAAAAAAGTACAGGACCAGTTTTGGCGACTGACAAGGATCCAAGAATTACAGTAATTGGCAGAGTGATTCGGGCTGTTCGCTTAGATGAACTTCCACAACTATTTAATGTGTTAAAAGGTGAAATGAGCATAGTTGGACCAAGGCCAGAAAGAGAATATTTCATAAATCAATTTAGTCAACAGCTGCCAGAATACTCCTTTCGACTAACTGTAAAGCCGGGAATAACAGGACTAGGTCAGGTGTTAGCTAACTATACCACCCCTGTAGAAGAAAAATTACGGTTTGACATTTTGTACATTCTCAATTATTCATTCTGGCTAGACTTTAAGATTTTGCTGCAAACGATTAGAGTTGTGCTGCAACGAGAACAAGCAGAGGGGTTAAAAGAGGGAAATGTTCGTAAACAGAAATTACTTAAAAAACTTAATCAAAACAAGGTGATCAATCATTAGAAATTAGGATTTTTAATATCCTAAATTTCTGTATTAAGAGGGGGAAGGCAGGGAGCAAATATGGATAACTCCACTAAACCAATTGTTTCAGTTATTACTCCAACCTATAACGCTTCAAGATTCATTACTGAAACCATATCATCTGTTGTAGAGCAAACTTTTACAAACTGGGAAATGATTATTGTAGACGATTCCTCTTTAGATAACACAGTTGAAATTGTAAAGAAAGAAATGGAGAAGGATTCTAGAATTAAGTTGCTAGAGCTTAAAAAAAATGGCGGACCAGCCAATGCACGAAATAGAGCAATGGAAGCCGCCTCAGGGACCTATCTTGCCTTTCTAGATAGTGATGATCTTTGGCTCCCACAAAAATTAGAGAAGCAGTTAATGTTTATGGACCAAGAGAATCTCGCTTTTTCTTGTACAGCTTACAGAATTATGACAGAAGAAGGTGATAGAACAGATGCTGTATTCCATGTACCAGTTAAGATTGATTATAAAAGACTGCTAAAAAATACAATAATCGGGACACTGACAGTCATGCTAGATAGAAGGAAGGTAGGCAAGATAAAGATGCCCATACATCGCGATTGCTCAGAAGATTTTGGTTTATGGCTATCAATCTTATCTAAGGGAATCCAAGCATATGGATTGAATGAGGAGCTGGCAATATACAGAAAGCGTGAAAATTCACTTTCAAGTAACAAATTGAAATCTGCTCAGAAAACATGGAACACATATAGAAAGGTTGAAAAAATTACAATCCCTTCTTCTCTATGGTATTTGGCAAATTATTCACTTCATGCCTTAAAGAAACACTCAAAAACGTAGAAAGATTTTTGAATAGAGGGATAACCATGGCAAGTGCAAGAAGAACT
This sequence comes from Neobacillus niacini, assembly GCF_046591715.1. Taxonomy (GTDB): domain Bacteria; phylum Bacillota; class Bacilli; order Bacillales; family Cytobacillaceae; genus Neobacillus; species Neobacillus niacini_L. The sequence continues at coordinate 465,326 of NZ_JAWVNQ010000002.1, forward strand.
TTTTCATATGTCCAGATATCTAGGGCAATAGCCATTTTGTTTGTCCTCTTAGGACATGTGAACACTTTATTTTATACAAACTTCCAATATGACTGGTTTAATATGGGAAAGTGGAAAAGAACCGGTGGTGTGGATTTCTTTTTTGTAGTAACTGGTTTTATGATTTATTACCTTTATCATAGACAATCTGGTGTTCCAGGAAAGGCAACTGAATTTATCTTAAAGCGTGTAATTAGAATTTACCCTTTATATTGGATGTTTACTTTATTAACGATTGCTGCTTCAATTATTTTTCCTTTTATTGATGGGCCATACTCTTGGAATCTTATTATCGAGTCAATGCTCACCTTATCTACAGACCCTATTCTTGCTTCAACATGGTCACTTAGTAATGTAGTATTTTTCTATATTTTATTTACAGCCTTTCTATTTAAGCCCCAAGCTTTTAAACCCATTATTTTTTCCTGGATTCTGTTTACCATTTTAATAAACCTAAAAATCATTCCATATCAAGAAAATTCATTTTTTACCAGCTTTAGTAGTTTAGAAATTATATTTGGATGTTTAGCAGCTCATGTATCACTCAACTATACATTCAAATATTCATCCTTATCGATACTGATAGGAATGTCAGGTTATTTGGCTATTTGGATAAATAATATAAACAGTTTTATTGAAATACAAACACCAGTATTCTATTGTTTTTTTTCAATAATCATGATGCTTGGTATTTCGGAAAAGGATAAAAAAGATCGAAAAATCCCAAAGGTACTTTCTTTCTTAGGAGATGCTTCTTATTCAATTTACATTGCGCATGGACCATTTCTGCATTTCTATATTCTAATTTTGAAAAAGTTAGATTTAATTGTTTTATTAGGATACTTTTTTTCTTTGATAACTGTAATTATCTTATCAGTCATTTCAACCTGTCTGGTCTATATCCTTATTGAAAAGCCTATGTCTAAATATTTAAGACGAGTGGTTTTCTTTCCTAAGGAAAAAACGTATAAGGGTATTGCATAAATGAAAGGGGCTCTAACAAGAGTCCCCCAACATTACTGATATAAAAAAACCTTAAGGCTATTGTTACGGTCTATCGTTGCCAGTAATACATTCCTTACTTCTGTATGATGGTGGACCTTTAAAGTATTTATGAGCCACCCTTCATCCTTATTTAGTTGTTGGAGCTCATGGAATTCAATTTTCCCTTCCTTAATTATCGTCTTAGGGAGGTTAAAGGGTTCCGTTGCTAAATTGTATGTTGCGGGCGTAATTGGCTGATACTTGGAATCCAGGAATACGGAGATTTCTCCGTCAGGTTCCCACAGTGATAACGCAACCTGTTGTACATCTGAGATTTTTTCTTTCCGTAGTTCCTCTAATAAAACATCGATTGATATCCTTGCTTTCTTTAAGCCCTTACTATTAATTTGTCCATCCTTTATAAGCTCAATGGGTGAAGCATTTAAAAGTTTCCTTGCAGCCGGCCATCTGATAATAGTAAAAACGCTTCCGAGGTATAGAATTACCAAAGCTACCGTTGTAATCATAGAACCCTTTAAGCCAAGTTCTTCATCTGACAGAGGATGAGCAATAATGTTACCGATAACTAGAGCGATAACAAAATCAAGTAATCTCAATTGAGAAATAGACCGCTGACCAATTACTTTGGCAATAACGAGTAAAAAGACATATGAGACAATCGCTCTAAGAATCCATTCTAATGAAGTAAGTGTTTCCTGACCTTGAAAGAAATCCATCGAAGCACATCCTTTAGCTCGTTATGCTTTGGTCATAATCCTTATAAAAACTTAATACAAACAGGGTAAGGCACGTGAATATCAGATTTTATCAGAGTTAATTTCCCAGTATTTTCATCTCGTGAAAACAATACCAAATTGCCTGATTCTTGATTGGAAGCAACAACGAATTTACCCGTCGGGTCGATGGAAAAATCCCTTGGCCAGTCCCCTTCTGTAGAAGTACGCTCCACGAAACTTAGTTCCCCAGTTTCCTCGTTAACACTGAACACAGCAATACTATTATGACCGCGGTTACCTGCATAGACAAAGCGGCCATCCTTTGAGATATGTATTGCACTTCCTTGATTATTTTCTTTGAAATCCTCAGGCAGGGTAGAGATATACTGTTTCTCAGTAAAATGGCCATTTTCAGGGTGATAGTTTAAAACAATTACCTCTGAGCTGAATTCTGTCATGATGTAGGCATATTTGCCATTAGGGTGAAAAGCTAGGTGGCGTGGACCGCTTCCCGCTTTCACTGGCAGCAGATTCGCTTTTTCAAGTGTGCCATCTTCATTTACTTTATAGCTAATAAGAGCATCTGTGCCCAGTTCCACAACTGCTAAAAATTTTTCATCAGGGGTTAGTCCAGCATAATGAGTATGCGCTTTTTCTTGTCTTGGGTCAGGGCCGGAACCCTCGTGCTTAATACTTGAAACAACAGGCTCAATTGATCCCGTTTTTGCGTCAAGAAGATGAGATTCTACTGTCCCTTTGTGGTAATTCGCACTAAAAACATATTTGTTGCTGCTATCAACACTAACATGGCAAGGCGATGAGCCTTCTTGTGCTTGATCATTGATAAAGGCTAGCTCACCATTTTCTTCAATTGAAAATGCAGTAACGCCGCCAAATCCATCTTTCTTCATTACAGAATATAGATATTGCCGATTTTCACTGATTGCTAAGTATGTAGGGTTTTCTAGAGTCGCAGCTAATTTAATATCGACTAATGTTTTTCTTGCGGTATCTAACTTGAAAGAATAAATCCCTTTACTTTCGCCTTTTGTATACGTTCCAATATAACCTGTGTAATAATTGTTTTCAGTCATCATTTATCTCCTCTATTTAAGTAATCATTTTATTTTATCAAACTATCCGAAAATTATTAAAAGCTTTGTCTTATAAAAGTATGCTGTTTTCACGAAATTTGGTAAATGCATTTATTTTTCAAAGATGTTAAACTCAAATAAAATATAATAAGGAGTTTGAACATGGCCAAACGAAAAAATAGTACTAAAAAAGGAACGAAGAAACCTTCTTCATCCTCATCATCAAAATTTGTGTTTTGGATCATTGGATTAATCGCAGTAGCTATTATGGGATTTATCTTTCTAGCTAATAACCAAAAATCCGATGAGACAGTAAAAGAAGAGATTGATTATGCAAATCAGCCTTTCCTTGGAGAAGAATCTGCACCTGTTTCAATTGTAGAATTTGGAGATTACAAATGCCCGAATTGTAAAAACTTCGCTGATACCACAGTTCCCTTGATTGTAAAAGAATTCGTCGATACAGGGAAAGCAAAATTCTATTATTTCCATTATCCATTTATCAATGTTGACTCCGAACGGACAGCGAAATTTTCTGAAGCGGTTTACCATGAACTAGGTAATGATAAATTCTGGGAGTTCCATGACCTAATCTATAAGAAGCAGCCGGAAGATACCAGGTATGAAACGGTAGATGTCTTTACAGAAGAATTCTTAAAAGAAACACTTCAAGAAATAGCAAGTGAAGAAGAAGTTAATAAGGTAGCAGACTATTTTGATACAAAAGAACCTGAGAAAGCATGGGAAGCGGATAATGCGTTGGGTGAAAAATTAGGAGTGAATGGAACCCCGACCATTTTTGTGAATGGCAAACGGTTTGACGGTCAAACTTTGGACGATTTAAATAAAATGGTTGAGGATGCTGCAAAGGAGAAAAAGGATGAATAAATCCTTATTACTTGGATGGGTTGCAGCGCTTATTGCAACCATTGGGAGTTTGTACTTTAGTGAAGTTCTTCATTACATTCCCTGTACTCTCTGCTGGTATCAAAGGATCTTTATGTACCCATTAGCTATCATGCTGGGGATCGCCTTTTATCAGAATGACAAAGGTATTGTGAAGTACGCTTTACCCTTATCCATTATAGGGATGATTATTTCAGGCTACCATACTGCACTGCAAAAAATACCATATCTGCAGCAATTTGAAATGTGTACAAGCGGTGTTCCTTGTTCAAAGGATTATATTAATTGGCTTGGCTTTATTACCATTCCAATCTTGGCACTTACTGCTTTTACGATTATTACCATTTGTTTAGGAATGATTGCTCGTGGTAATAAGGGAGAATAGAAACAAGACTCAGCAGCTGCTGAGTCTTGTTTTTTTAAAAGATTTAGATTGATTTACCGAGAAAGGCTGTTAACATCCAAACATGTTTTTCTAAACCGGAATGAATAGCGAGGAGCATATCACCAGTTGTTTCATCATCCTTTTCTCCGGCTAAGCTCATTCCTTCTTTTAATTCTCCAATAATAATAGAGAAGTCATTGATAATGGTCTGAACCATTTCTTCAGCACTTTCCTTACCATCTGCTTCTTTTACAGATGATAGTTCCAGATACTCCCTCATCGTTGCAACAGGTTTGCCCCCAATGGCTAATAAGCGTTCCGCCAGCTCATCAACATGCAGTCCAGCCTCATTATAGAATTCCTCAAATTTTGCATGCAGGGTAAAAAATTGACCGCCCTTCACATACCAGTGATAATTATGTAACTTGATATACAATACTGACCAATTGGCTATTTGTTTGTTAAGTACGCTGACTAACTGATTTTCCACGTGTTAACCCTCCATCATTTATGTCTTCTATTATATTATTACCTAAGATACAGATAGAATGCTGTGCCAAATTGAGGGATATTTTGTCAATTTGGTGAAGAATTATCTATATTACAATGATATTTCATGAAATAAGGGTGAAATACAATGTAATATTGTCACCTTAAATATCCATTTGTGGATTCAGGCTGGAAGACTCTATGAGTTGGATTATTATCCCAAAGGGTAGAGAAACGCCTCTATGATGGGCGCTATTTCTACTAATCTCCTTGTGGAAATTATTGGTTAATGAATAAGTGTGTTACAACTGCTAGCCTTATTAGTAGAGAGCACAACGAGACTATTAGGAGGTAACTACACATGCATAAATTAAAAAAACTTTTAATCTCTACAGGATTAATTTTATCGTTATCTGCATTTACAGGGGTTGCTAAATCAGAGGCAGCAACAACGCACAAGATTCAATATGGTGAAACATACTGGAAAATTGCTAAAGGATTTGGTATTCCTATTAATAGCTTAATGAGTGCAAATAATAGTAAGCCGCTTATTGCAGGTCAAAATATGATTCTTCCAAACTCTCCAATTTCAGCAGCAGATGAAGAGTTAATGGCACGTCTAGTTCGTGCAGAAGCAGTTGGTGAGCCGTATGCGGGGAAGGTAGCTGTGGCAACAGTTATTCTTAACCGAGTGAAAAGCGCGGATTTCCCAAATACAGTCCGTGGAGTAATCTATCAGATTGCTAATGGACATTATGCTTTTACACCTGTAGCTAACGGTGAGATTAATAAGCCAGCGGACGCGGAATCTAAAAGAGCTGTTAATGAAGCACTAGCTTTAATGGGTAAAGGAAATGGTTCACTATTTTTCTACAATCCAAAAACAGCTTCTAGTCAATGGATCTTCTCGCGTGAAGTAACAGTAACAATTGGAAATCATCGATTTGCAAAATAAATAGAATAACAAAAGAAGCTAGTCACTATTGTGGCTGGTTTTTTTGTTTTGTATTCATATTTTTTAGGGCTTATTAATGCAATTGGTAAATATATGGAGAATACTTGTTTTAATTTATCAATATAAGTGCTTTAAATTTAGACCTTTACTGTGTTACGATAACGAAATAAAGCGGACTGGGAGAAGAGGGTGTTTTTAGATGATTGGTACAATATTATTTGATGTTGATGGAGTTTTGTTGAGTGAGGAGCATTACTTTGATGCCTCCGCCTTAACACTATGGGAAATGCTAATTAGTAATAATTATTTAGCGTTGTCACCAGAAAAATACAAAACAGACTATAGTCCAAGAGAGATAAAGGTAATCCGGGAGACTGTATTCGGAGAAAATGATGAGGTTCTTAAGCTAATGAAATCAAGGGGGCTTAATTCGAATTGGGATATGATTTATTTGTCCTTTGGCCACCAATTCATTCATCTTCTATCTCAGATTAAGGAAAATGAAAAGGATCGAATAAACAGCTGGCTGCAAGAACCCATTACTAGAGAAGTGCTGCTTGAAATAGGCAGGGTACTACATAATTATGACGTTCATTTTGATTTCGGGCGATTTATTCCTGATTTTGAAATGTCATCGGAAACAAAACAAGAATTATTCAATTATCTAAATCTGTTAGCGAAAGAAAAGCTAGGCGTTCAGACAGATGTCTTTAGTGGAATCAGTGCACTCTGGTCCGTATGTGAGCATGTTTGTCAGGAATGGTATGTGGGTGATGAGAATGTGGAGAAATCCACTGGCAGACCTTCTGTGCAGGTGGGAAAGAAAGGCTTTCTAGCAAATGAAACTACGTTAGCGGATCAAGCTGAAATTGAGGCACTTTTTACCTTCCTTACTGAATCGGGAGTAAAGATAGGGATTGGTACCGGGAGACCTGAGCTTGAAACCATTCAGCCATTTCGTCATTTAGACTGGTTAAAACACTTTAACATCAATCATATTGTCACAGCAGATGATGTACTAAAGGCGGAAAACGAGCTTGTTGATAGAGTGTCGTTATCAAAACCTGAACCATTTACATACATCATGGGTCTTAAGGGAAGAGGGACTTCAGCTAAGGATTGTTTAAATACACCACTTCCAATTGAAAACGGTGAAGAGGTGCTAGTTGTCGGAGACTCTTTGGCCGACCTCTTGGCTGCGAGAAAAATGGGATGTCAATTTGCTGCAGTATTGACGGGATTATCTGGAAAAGATGCCAGAAGTGACTTTGAAAAGCACGGGGCAGACTATATCCTTGATACCGTGCTTGATGTTAGAGGAATTATCGAGAGAAACTAAGAGAGCTTGCAATATATGGTTCACATCAAGCTTATGAGTGACCGGTGCTGATTTTTTAAGAAGCTAGTGGGCTCTCATTGACATTATGAGAGCCCGCAAAGGCATTTTTAAGAAGGATGCGGGCTCTCATTGACCTTATGAGTGCCCGCAAAGGCATTGTTAAGAAGTTACCGGGCCCTCATCGACCTTATGAGTGCCCGCAAAGGCTTTTTAAGAAGTTACCGGGCTCTCATCAGCCCTATGAGTGCCCGCAAAGGCATTTTTAAGAACGATGCGGGCTCTCATTGACCTTATGAGTGCCCGCAAAGGCATTGTTAAGAAGTTAACGGGCACTCATCGACCTTATGAGTGCCCGCAAAGGCTTTTTTAAGAAGGATGCGGGCTCTCATTGACATTATGAGAGCCCGCAAAGGCATTTTTAAGAAGTTACCGGGCCCTCATCGACCTTATGAGAGCCCGCAAAGGCATTATTAAGAAGGTTCAGGGCCCTCATCGACTTTATGGGAGCCCGCAAAGGCATTTTTAAGAAGTTACCGGGCTCTCATCCCCCATATGAGAGCCCGCAAAGGCATATTTAAGAAGTTAACAGGCTCTCATCCCCCAAATGAGTGACCGCTCCTGCCCTTTTTAAAAGGTTACCGGGCACTCATCGTTATCGCTAATTCCTTTAAACATAAGAAAAGACCAAATCCCTTAACAGATTTGGTCTTCTTTCAATTATTTCACTTGTTCTAATTCAAGTCTTCCTGGATAAAAGGAATCAACGTTCTCTAACTCTAAAGAGCGGGCTTCGTTTAATCCGTTAATTTGTGTGAGGGCTTGAATAACCTCTGTGGTAATTTGCTTATCAAGAGTTAATACCATGATAGCTTCCCCGCCGACGGTTGTTCTGCCTACTTGCATCGTTCCAATATTAATCTGGTAATCACCAAGAAGAGATCCAACCTTACCAATCATACCAGGGACGTCCTGGTGCTTGACAAGTAAGAGGTGGCTTTCAGGTCTGACATCGATACGATACTCGTTAATTTTCACGATTCGAGCACCATATCCGTTTAAGACTGTGGCACCGATTTTGGCTGTTTCCGAGCCTTTTGTAATGGAAAGCTCCATATAATTGGCAAACCCTTTATTATTAGCATTTTTCTGGACATTATAGGAAACTCCCTGTCCTTTCAGAAGATGAAGTGCATTAATCAGGTTAACAGAATCACTTAAATGATAAGAAAGGACTCCTTTTATCATCGTTCTCGTTAATAGTTCTGTATCTTCTTCAATTAAATCACCAAAATAATTGATTTCAATTTTAGAAGGTGCATGTTTTAATAATTGAACAACAAGCTGCCCCATTTGTTCTCCAAGGAGTAAGTAAGGCTGCATTTTTTGCTGTGCCTCGCCAGACATCTGCGGCATATTTACTGCGTTACGGATGGACTGTGTTTCAAGAATTTCAATGATTTCTTCACTGACTTCTTGAGCCACTTTTTCCTGCGCCTCTACAGTAGATGCCCCTAAATGCGGTGTTACAATAATATTGGGATTATCTAATAATGCTGGATCAGCCACAGGTTCCTTTTCGAAAACATCCAGTGCAGCACCTGCAACATGTCCTGCTTGAATGGCTCTTACCAATGCTTTTTCATCAATAATTCCGCCTCGTGCCACGTTGACAAATCGGACTCCTTTTTTTGTCTTAGCAAGATACTCATCATTTACAAGTCCTTTTGTATCGTTTGTGAGTGGTGTATGAATGGTAATGAAATCTGACTCACGTGCAATTAAATCGAGACTAGCTTTTTTCATACCAAGTTTTTCTGCTCTTTCTTCCGTTAAGTAAGGGTCGTATCCCAATATGTTCATTCCAAAGCTTTTAGCACGCTTTGCGACTTCGGTTCCGATTTTACCCATCCCTATAACACCGAGCGTCTTTTTGTATAACTCTACTCCCTTAAAAGAATTACGGTCCCATTCTCCGCCAACCGTTTTTTTATGAGCCTGAGGAATCATTCTTGCCATAGAAAGCATCATTGCTAATGTATGCTCCGTTGCGGCTATGGTATTGGCACCAGGAGCATTAATAACAATAATTCCTTTTCCAGTAGCAGCATTCACATCAATGTTATCTACACCTACACCGGCCCTGGCAATTACCTTTAGACGGTCCGCATATTGTAGCAGTTCCGCTGTAACTTTGGTTTGGCTTCGTACAATTAAAGCCTCATAATCTCCAATAATATTCTTTAGTTCTTCTAGTTTTAGTGTAGGCTGGCGCTCAACAATAAAGTTCGGGTGATCAAACAGTTTTTTCAATCCAGTATCACTAATACCATCTGTTACAAGTACCTTAAACATTCGTTCCTCATCCTCTCTTAAATAAATAAATAAGTAAATAAAAGCAAAAATCCCCCATAACAGACAGAAGTGTCTTGTTATGAGGGACGTGATCTACGTGGTGCCACCCTCTTTTGCTGCATGAACCTGCAGCCTCAAACATGTTAACGGGATTTCCCGGGCATACCTACTAGGTTTCAGTCTGCCAGTTCAGAAGGGCTGGGCAAGATTAAGAAACTGCACCGGTTCTCAGCAGCCACCGGCTCTCTTAAGCATTTTCTTACTGCCGTCTTCATCAATACTGTGTTAAATATTTAGCTGAATTTAAAGAATATTCTACATTGATACCTTTAGTATTGTAAAGGGATAAAATGAATAATTTTTTGAGTATTCTAATTTAAAAATTTTTTTAAAAAATAGAGGCCAATGCTGGTGCGGTGGTAAGCGATTACATTGAATTTTTAAAAAAATTAGTCTATTGTAAATATATTGAGAGAATCATATAATGTCTACAATATAAATACAATTGTACGCATGTAGTAGACAGTTTGGGAGGGATAGATATGAAAGCAATCAAAATTGGGTTACTCGGTTTAGGAACAGTTGGTTCAGGGGTTGTAAAAATCATTAAAAATCACCAAGATAAATTAATGCACCAGATTGGGTGTCCTGTTGTAGTACAAAAAGTCCTCGTCCAAGATGTACATAAAACGAGACCGGTAGAAGTGGACCCAACTTTGTTAACATCAAGCCCATCTGATATCCTTCATGATCCAGATATTGATGTTGTTATTGAGGTAATGGGCGGAGTGAATGAAACGAAAGAGTATTTGCTTAGTGCCCTCCGTCAAGGAAAGCATGTGGTTACAGCCAACAAGGATTTAATGGCCCTTCATGGATCAGAATTGTTATCTGTTGCTTCTGAGAATGGTTGTGACTTATTCTATGAAGCAAGTGTTGCAGGCGGTATTCCTATCTTAAGAGGATTAGTGGACGGCCTCGCTTCTGATCGTATTACTCAAATGATGGGTATTGTTAATGGAACCACTAATTATATTTTAACAAAAATGAGTCAAGAAGGTCTAGCATATGAAGAAGTTCTAAAAGAAGCTCAAGAGCTTGGATTCGCAGAAGCAGACCCTACCTCTGACGTAGAGGGGTTAGATGCCGCCAGGAAAATGACAATATTAGCTACTTTAGGTTTCTCCATGCATATTGACCTTGATGATGTGAAGGTAAGCGGAATTTCTAATATTACGGAAGAAGACCTCCGTTATGGGAAACAATTAGGCTATACGATGAAACTGTTAGGTTATGCACACCGTGAAGGTGAGAAAGTTGAGGTAAGTGTCCAGCCGACTTTCCTATCTGACAATCATCCTCTCGCTTCCGTTCAAAATGAATATAATGCCGTTTATGTTTACGGTGAAGCGGTTGGTGAGACTATGTTTTATGGACCAGGTGCCGGAAGCCTTCCAACTGCAACAGCTGTTGTTTCAGATTTAGTTGGAGTAATGAAGAATTTACGCCTTGGGGTAAATGGCCGAAGTGCTGTAACACCGCAATATCCTAAGCGTTTAAAGGATGATAATGAAAAATACTCTAAATACTTCCTGCGTATCCATGTCCAGGATGAAGTTGGTGTTTTTGCAGAGCTAACTTCCATCTTTGCAAAGTATGGTGTCAGCTTTGAAAAAATATTACAGCTGCCTGTAAAGAAGAATGAAACATCTGAAATTGTCTTAGTTACACACCGGGCTTCACTGACAAATTACGATGCGATCCTTCATGAATTAAATGATTTACCAGCGGTTAAAGAAATAAAAAGTGCATATAGAGTGGTGAGGAAATCATTATGAGATGGCCAGGATTAATTGAAGCATATAAAGAATATTTACCAGTAAATAATGAAACACCTATGTTAAGTCTAAATGAAGGAAATACCCCTTTAGTAAAGCTTGAACGACTTTCAAAAGAATTAGATGTTGAGCTATACGTTAAACTTGAAGGGGCCAATCCGACGGGGTCTTTTAAAGACCGCGGGATGGTTATGGCAGTTGCGAAGGCAATAGAATTTGGCAGTAAAACGATTATCTGTGCATCTACAGGTAATACATCTGCGGCTGCGGCAGCTTATGCTGCTCGAGCAGGAATCCGTTGTATTATCGTGATTCCTGAAGGGAAAATTGCCTTAGGGAAGCTTGCTCAAGCAATGATGTACGGAGCAGAAATTATCTCTATTGAGGGTAATTTTGACCAAGCATTGCAAATGGTCCGCAATATTAGTGAAGAGGAACCAATTGCCCTTGTGAATTCGGTTAATCCATATCGTCTAGAAGGGCAAAAAACAGCTGCCTTTGAAGTATGTGACCAATTAGGGGCGGCGCCTGACATTTTAGCGATACCAGTTGGAAATGCTGGAAATATTAGTGCCTATTGGAAAGGATTTAAAGAATACCAAAACCATAAGGGGACAACACTGCCAAGAATGTATGGCTTTGAAGCAGCAGGTGCGGCTGCCCTTGTTCATAACCGTGTATTTGAGAATCCAGAAACAATTGCAACTGCAATTCGAATTGGAAATCCAGCAAGCTGGAACTTAGCAGTAGCTGCCGTGGAAGAATCGAATGGGCTATTTGATGAAGTAACAGATGATGAAATTGTAGCTGCATATAAGAAAATCGCTTCTAGCGAAGGAATCTTTGCTGAACCAGCTTCTTGTGCGTCCATCGCTGGAGTTCTGAAGTCCATTCAAAAGGGTAAAATCGAAAAGGGAGCCAAAATTGTAGCAGTACTAACAGGTAACGGATTGAAAGACCCGGATACTGCTATACAAAGCAGCCTTGTAGATGTAGTAAAATTACCCAATGATGAACAGGCAGTAACAAAGCATATTAAGGGAGTTGTCAATCGATGACTCTAACTGATGGGAAATTTGTCATCCAAGTCCCAGCAAGTTCTGCTAACCTAGGGCCAGGCTTTGATTCCATCGGCATTGCCCTAGACCTATTTTTAAACTTAGAAGTAGTAAAAAGTGAGAAGTGGGAATGTTATTCGACTTCTGATGAGTTAAAGAACCTCCCAAGTGATGAACAGCATTTTATCATTCAAATTGCACTGCAAACCGCATCCAAATATAATAGGGAACTACAGCCATGTAAAATCAAGGTCGAGAGTGATATCCCATTAGCGCGCGGGCTTGGTTCAAGTGCATCTGCCATTATAGCAGGAATTGAACTTGCTGATTACATTGGAGAACTAGGATTATCCAAAGAAGAAAAGCTTTTGCTTGCTACAGAAATTGAAGGCCATCCAGATAATGTTGGTGCCTCTCTATATGGAGGACTGGTAATCGGCAGTTATCAACCAGGAGAGGTCGATGTTGTTTCTATTTCTGATATTTCTTTTGAATTGGTTGCACTTATCCCGAATGAAAGCTTGTTAACGAAGGATTCCCGAGGAGTTTTGCCAATGGACTTTTCCTATCAAGACAGCATCCGTGCATCTTCAATAGCCAATGTGCTAATTGGAGCGCTGCTTAGTCGTAACTGGGAATTGGCAGGAAAGATGATGGAAAAGGATATTTTTCACCAGCCTTATCGGAAACCGCTGATCCCTTTTTATGATGATGTTGTAAAATTCGCAAAATCTAAAGGGGCATTCGGTTCTGCCTTAAGTGGAGCTGGCCCGACCGTTCTATGTTTTTGTGAAGAAGGTAAGGGTAAAGCACTAGCACAATCATTAAAAACAGCCTTTCCTGACATGACAGCTAAACAGCTTAGTATTGACAATACAGGAAGTAACGTTTATCAACTTAATAATTGCAGCGTAAATTAGGGCCGAGATATTCGGCCCTTTTTTTGTGAGGTTAACTAAAAGTGTCCATGAGGTCTATCCTTTTAATCCATGAAGCCACTCCTGATAGCACTCGTCACAAAGTATCTCATCACTTTCAGTATTAGAACGTCTGAATGTTACATAATGGTGTTTTTTTTCCTCAATTTCATTTATACAATAAAAGCATTTTTCCTGCATACCCTTTCTCCTTTACCATGAGGATGAACTTAGTTTTTTCTTAAAAGACTTTTTGTTGCATAGAAATAATCCCCAGCTTTAATCGAAACCTTAGGTGATGCTGTCAGATCATTTGAGGTAAACTAAAATGGAGCTAGAGAAAATGGAGGGTAAGTGAATGTGTTTTACAAATAAAGTTGTTATTGTGACTGGGGGAGCGAATGGTATTGGACGTGGGATTGCTTCCGCTTATGCGAAAGAGGGGGCTAAAGTGGTACTTTGTGACGTGGATGAAATCGCAGGCAAAAAGACAGAATCTGCCCTAAAACAAGAAAGTGGAGAAGTGCTGTTTGTTAAGAGCGATGTAAGAAATGCAGATGAAATCACGAACTTAATGCGAAAGGTAAAGCTCACTTTTGGCCGTATCGATATTTTAATTAATAATGCGGGCAAGGGGTTGTTTAAATCAATTTATGATGTAACTGTAGAGGAATGGGATGATATCATTCACACTAACTTGAGAAGTGTCTTTCTTTGTTCACGGGAAGCAGCAAAGTATATGCGGGAAAATACCGAAGGCGGGGCAATTGTAAATATGGCTTCAACTCGTGCAGTGATGTCAGAACCGAATTCTGAGGGTTATGCGGCAACAAAAGGGGGCATCGTTGCTATTACTCATGCACTAGCAGCCTCTCTCAGTGATGACCGAATCACCGTCAATGCGATTTCACCTGGCTGGATACATACTGGTGACTATTCGGAATTAACAACGCGTGATCATGAACAACATTTATCAAAGCGGGTTGGCAAACCAGAAGACATTGCAAGAGCTTGCCTTTACTTAACAGCAGAGGAAAATGACTTTGTTACAGGCATTAATTTGATTGTTGACGGCGGCATGACGAGAAAAATGATTTATGAAGAATAATATGATAAAATAGTGTAAAAATTGAAAAAATTTAAAGGGGGGATAATTAATGAAGCTGCCAATCATACAAACAAAGCTGCGAATACCGGTTGTTAAGGATGAGTTTATTAGAAGAGCAAAGCTTACGAGGAAAATGAAGAAGATTCCTGAATTTCCTTTGACCATTATTCATTCAGGGGCAGGTTTTGGAAAAAGTACGGCCCTTGCTTTATTTATGAGGGATGAACAAATCCCAGGCTGCTGGTACTCCATCTCATCAATGGATGACGACATCCTTCCTTTCCTTTCCTATATCATTCATTCCATAAGAGGTTTTATTCCCGGCTTTGGACGGGAAATAGAGAAGTATATTGAAACCATGGACCGGTACATAAGAGAAGAAGATTTAAGTTATTTATGTTCTTTATTCATCAATGAAATTCTTGAAACAAACTCTGATATCACGTTGATTTTGGATGATTACCATCAAATTGAACATTCGTATACGATTAATAGCTGGATTGAAAAATTACTTCAGCATATTCCTAGTAATTTACATTTGGTCATTTCCAGCCGGGGCCGTCCTGGGTGGAAGCATTTAACGAAAATGAGAGTGAGCGGGCACTTATTAGAAATTACGAGAGAAGATCTAGTACTTACAATCGACGAAGTGGAATTATTATTATCCGACCTATATGGGCTGGAGATTGAACGTGAACATTTACAAGGTATTTATCAATTAACTGAAGGCTGGATTATTGCGTTGTGCATGATTGCCCAGCAAATTCCACTTACTGGAGATATTTCAACTCTATTAGACCATTCCTCCTTTTCACTACAAGATTTATTTGACTACTTAGTTATGGAAGTCTTTTCAAAACAGCCTCCAATGATTCAACAATTTTTAGAACAAACATCCATCTTAGATATTCTTGAGGAAGAACTTTGTGATGAAATAATTGGAATTCCAGGTGCTTCCAAGATGCTTGAGCAATTAAAAGAAAGAAATTTATTCATTCAAAAGATTGGATTAAATCATTATCGCTACCATGCTCTTTTTAAAGAGTTTTTGGAAGATGCTTTTCTGAATAATAATCCAGATAATTATTCTGTCCTTCATGAAAAATGTGCACGGTACTATGAAAAAAAATCAATGTGGGAGGAAGCACTTTATCACTATAAAAAAATTAACAACATTAAGGCGATAGCTTCTATCCTTCAGGATATTGGGGTGAAAATGCTTGAGGGAGGCAAGTTGAAAATCTTGTCCGATCAATTAATGTTAATTCCCGAGTCAGAGTTGGATAGTTACTATCTGCTCTGGTTTCTAAAAGCAGAAGTGCACAGATATCGCTCCCAATATCAAGAGGCAGAAAAATGTTATGAAAAGACCTATAAAGAAGCACAAAAGAAAGATGATTTTCTCAGTATGAGCAAGGCGCTAGAAGGAAAAGCAAAGATTTATTTGGACACCATTCAGCCTCATCAAGCTGAGAAATTATTATATGAAGCTATTGAAGCGAGAGAAAAAAGTATAAGTTCAGAAGTAGAGAAGGCAAAATTATATTATTTGCTCTCTGAGAATTTATTAAACTCTGGAAAATCAACTAACGCTGAAAAATGGCTCCAAAAGGCAAAAATGTACAGCCCATCCATATTGGATGGAAATATTGAAGCAAGATTATATTTGAGAACAGGTCGATTTGAGGAAGCGAAAAAGGTTCTTCTTAATCAAAAACAAGAACTATCAAGTAAAGATAGGACTGAGCTGCCAAAGTCTCATAGAGAAACAGATCTATTATTATCTTTAATAGAATCCTTTACAGGAGATGGAATGAAGGCAAAGGATTTAGCACAAGCAGGCATTCAACAAGGTATTAGTTTAAAGGCGCCTTTTGTGGAGGCCTGTGGATGGATTCGGATGGGTCATGCTGTTCAAATTATTGATAAATATGATTCGGATTTAGCGGAGCAATGTTACAATACTGCATTAGAAATTATGTCCAGACTTGATGTTGAAAGGGGAAAAGCCGAACCGTTAATGGGCCTGTGTATCTTATATGGAGCTAGGAGAGAATATGAGCGGGCAATGGAAGCAGGAAAAAGGGCTTTACAAGAGACTGAAAAAGTTCAGGATAACTGGCTCTCCGCACTCATAAGTTTATGCATGGGAATCACATGTATCTATAATGAAAGATTGAATAATGGATTCAGTTATTTAGAGCGAACAAGCATATTATTTTCTCACTGTGAGGATTCCTTTGGACAAATGTTATGCAGTTTCTGGCTGTCGTATTTTTACTATATAGAAAAGGAACAAGAAATGTTTAGTGAAACAATGGATAAGTTTTTATCTCTTGTTCAACAAAAGGAATTTGAGTTCTTTTTTCATAAAATATCTGTTTTCGGACCTAGGGATTTGCAAATGGTTGTTCCGTTGTTAATCGAGTGCATAAAACATGACATTCAAAAATCCTATGCTGTAAAAATACTTCAGGATATGGGAATCACCACATTGGATTCGCATCCTGGTTATTCAATTAGAGTTCAAACTCTTGGGCAATTTAAAGTTTGGCTGGGGGAAAAGGAAGTTGGGGAAAAAGATTGGCAGCGGGAAAAAGGCAAGGAATTATTTCAACTCTTTATTACAGTAAATGAACTAATATCCAAAGAGGAGCTGCTCCAAATTCTTTGGCCTGAACAGGATACAAAAAATGCAGACCGTGATTTTAAAGTTGCATTAAATAGTTTGCACCATGTGCTTGAACCAATGCGTAAGGCGAGGGCTGCCCCATTTTTTATTATTAGAGAAGGGACTTATTATGGATTAAATCCTCATGCCAATATTGAATTAGATACTACTCTATTCCAGACCCTAATTGAAACGGGCTTAAATGAAATGTCTCAGGAAAAAGTAATCCCCCTTTTGGAAAAGGGATTAAAGCTTTATCATGGGGAATACTTGCCAGAACGAAGATATGATGATTGGTGTATAAATAAGAGAGAGAGTATGTTGGTATATTTTTTAAGAGCTGCAGAGAAAATAGCTCAAATAATGGTCCGGCAAGAGAAGTATGATCATGCCATTTCTTGGTGTGAAAAAATACTAAAGCGAGACAGGACATGGGAAGAAGCTTATCGATTGTTAATGTATTGCTATTACCGAAAAAATAATCGCCCGCAGGCAATGAAATGGTACCAAACATGTTTGAAAGTCTTAGAGGAAGAGCTTGGAGTCTCACCCTTAGAACCAACAAAGCAAATGTATGACATGATTATTGAATCAGAAAAGTATAGTAATCTAATTAATTAGACCTAGAATTTCAAACTTATTTAGCAAAGGGAGCCGCTTCAATACGAAGTGGCTCCCTTTCATCTTAGATGATATCATTTTGTAAAATTATGTTAGTAGTACTTGACCTACGGATGAATTTTGGACATAATAATAAAGTGAGAATTTTCTTAAAATTAAGTTTAATTTTTTTATAGTTTTTGGATTCTGAGCTATAAATGCTAATTACTAAAATGATAGCGCTTTCCTAGTTAAGGAGGAATTGATTTGCTTGCTTTATTGTTGTTGTTGGTCATTACTGGTGTCTGCCTTTTTCTTGCTCTAAAAAAGAAAAGACCATTCTTCTTAGCTGTTCCCATCCTTTCCATCTTTGCTTACCTCCTGATTCAAATCATCCTTGTACCGGCACCGTTTTTAGAAACAATCAAATTTATTTTTAGTCTAAGGTAAAGATTTTCCCTGAGGCCTCTTAAAGGCTCGGTGAGAATAGCAGCTAATTGCAGTTTCTTAATGGGGGTGGTGCCGAAAAGAATCTTGGGTAACAGCATTTTGACTTCATTTAATTCAAACAATTTTAACCGGGGGTGGAGTTTTGAAGAAAATTGATAAGAAAATGGCTGACAGTTATTTTCGTGAAAAAACTCGGAATATGGTTATTTATTTCATCATTTGGTTTTTAGTTTCATATGGGGTAGTCCTTTTTGCTGAACCTTTGAGTGAATTCACTATTAATGGGTTTCCACTTCATTACTTTATGGGAGCTCAGGGAGCTGTAATTACCTTTATTATCCTCTTGTTTATTAATGCCAAGCTAGGTGACGCAATAGATAGGAAATACGGGATTGACGAAGAAAAAAATAAGCAGATTAGTTCGGGAAAGGTGCTTGATCATTAAACTTCAAGGAAATGCTGCTTAGGATGACTGGGTGCATTGCAAAGAAGCACACAAAAATTTTGTAAGTGAAAAAGGGGGATGTCATTGGATACACAATTTTTGGTCTCATTATCCATTATTTTAGCAACATTTGCATTGTATATTGGTATTGCCATTTATAACAAGGCAAAGGCAACGTCAGATTTCTATGTAGCCGGTCGGGGTGTTCCTCCTATTTTTAATGGGATGGCAATTGGGGCAGATTGGATGAGTGCCGCTTCATTCATTGGAATGGCTGGAACTATCATGCTGCTTGGCTATGATGGTCTTGCCTACATAATGGGGTGGACAGGCGGTTATTTGCTTTTGACATTTCTATTGGCACCACAGCTTCGGAAGTATGGACGCTATACAGTACCGGACTTTATCGGTGACCGCTTTGACAGCCATACAGCCCGAGTCATTGCAGCTATATGTACAATCATAATCAGCTTTACTTATTCCATTGGACAGCTTTCTGGCTCAGGGGTGGTAATAGGCCGTTTATTTGAAATTGATGCTAAAGTGGGAACAATGATAGGTGTTGTTCTTATTGCATTCTATGCAGCATTTGGCGGTATGAAAGGGATTACTTGGACACAGGTAGCCCAATATATCATTCTAATCATCGCTTACTTAATTCCAGTTGTTTTCATGTCACTCCAACTTACAGGGAACCCAATGCCTTGGATTTCATATGGCGAGCTTGTTGGCAAAATGGGTGAACTAGATCGTGAATTGGGTATCTCGGAATATTTTGCACCATTTACTAATGGGACAAAGTGGCAATTTTTAGCACTTATGTTTACATTAATGGCTGGTACTGCAGGGCTGCCCCATGTAATTGTCCGTTTCTATACAGTTTCAACAATGAAGGCTGCTCGCTGGTCTGGTGCCTGGGCTTTACTATTCATTGGGCTGCTATACTTATCCGCACCTGCTTATTCTGCCTTTTCCCGTTTTATCCTAATGACAAAGGTTGCTGGGAGCAAAATAACAGAACTGCCTGCATGGACTAAGACCTGGGTTGATACAGGTAAGCTGCAAGTTGCAGATGGAAATGGAGACGGAATCCTGCAGTGGAGCGAATTAATTATTTCCAACGATATTGTTGTTATGGCGACACCGGAAATTGCAAATCTGGGGATGTTTGTAATCGGATTAGTGGCAGCAGGTGCGATGGCGGCCGCATTATCAACGGCTGGCGGTTTGATGATTGCTATTTCCTCATCTTTTGCCCACGATATTTACTATCGTGTCTTAAAACCAAATGCAACTGAGAAAAAACGCCTTTCTGTTGCGCGCTGGTCTATCGTCCTAGCAACACTTTTTGCTGGTCTTATCGCACTTAATCCTCCGGGAGCTATTACACAAATTGTTGCTTGGGCATTCGCACTTGCAACTGGAACGTTCTTTCCGGCACTCGTACTTGGTGTTTGGTGGAAGCGTTCAAATTCCCAAGGTGTTATTGCTGGGTTGCTGGTTGGTTTAGGAGTTACTTTGGCCTATATATTTGCAGCGAAATATGGCGGCTTTACCATTCTCGGCATAATTGATACAGGTGCAGGAGTTTTCGGTGCAACAGCCGCATTTGCAGCTAACATTATCGTTTCGCTTATGACGCCAGCCCCTTCTCAAAAGATTCAGGATGAAGTTATGGACCTTCGCTATCCTGAGCAAATGGTATATAAAAACGGCGATGTTTGGATGAATGATGATGGATCAAAATCAGTATAATTTGCAGATTCTAGAGTCTTTAAGGTTTCACCCCTTATTTCGCGGGGTGGAGCCTGACACGGCTCTTACGCTTCTTTCCCATTGTGAAATCCGTCATTTTGAAAAAAATGAGATCATGCATAAAAATGATAATCCCAGTGAAGGCCTTCTGCTTATGCTAGAAGGTCTTTCCGAGGTATTTGTAAGCAACCATAACAATGATAGAGAAGAAGTCTTGGAGGTTATACAAAAAGGGGAACTGATTGGTTTTTCAAGAATAGCAGATTTTCTAGGAGTGTCAAAGCAAGTAAAAAGCGAAGTCATGGTGAAGGTAAAAGCTGTTAGTGAAGTCAAGGCAATATATATTCCCTTTGAAGTTATTAAGAAAAGATGGGATGATCCAACAGTCCATGACTATTTGCTGACACAGGCGGCAATTCGCCTAAAGGATATCTACACATCCTTTGCTGAACAGGTTAACCTTGCACAGAAATACAGTGAAAATGAAGCAATTAAGATTCGTGTCCAGGATATTATGAGTGAAAATGTCATCTCTGTTACCCCTGGAACATCTATAAAGGAAACTGCCCAGCTTATGCATGAACATAGAATAAGTTCAGTTCTGGTAATGGAAAAAGAGTCGTTAAAAGGAATCATTACTGAGAGAGATATGGTATCTAGAGTGGTTGCCCAAGGTGTGTCTACGACAGCAGCAGCCCTTGAAATTATGACTCCGGATCCCTTAGCTATTTCAAGGTTTGCTTATTATTATGATGCTATTTCAATGATTCTTCTTAAAGGAATCAAACACTTGCCAGTAATAGAAGATTCAAAGTTGGTTGGGATTGTTACTTTGTCTGATCTAATGCGGAAAAAAAGCGAGAACGTTATGAAAACGATTCAAAAAGTTGAACAAGCTGAACTGGTCAGCCTTCCAATAGTGAAGAGTGCGATTTATGATGTAATCGATTCTTTATTGAAAGATCATGTTCCGATATTAAAAACCCTCGAAATTATTACCA
Source organism: Neobacillus niacini (assembly GCF_046591715.1). Taxonomy (GTDB): domain Bacteria; phylum Bacillota; class Bacilli; order Bacillales; family Cytobacillaceae; genus Neobacillus; species Neobacillus niacini_L. The sequence continues at coordinate 486,449 of NZ_JAWVNQ010000002.1, forward strand.
ATTTGTATGATCGCCTGATCTTAAGAATAATAGATCTTTCTATTCAAAAGCTAAAGGCGGCCGGCAGACAGCAGCCTTGTGCTTTTGCCTTTTATCAAATGGGAAGCAGCGGTCGTAAAGAACAGTTTATACTGACAGACCAAGATCACTTTCTAGTTTACGAGGATAATAGTATGACAGCAAATAACTATTTTTCTGAATTAGGAAAAGAGATTACTAAAAATATGGAATCAGCCGGATATGCCCGGTGTAAAGGGTTAATGATGTGTAGTGAGCAGGAATGGCGCGGTTCTCTGGCTGATTGGGAAGAGCGTCTTCGAAAATGGACACTTCAATCGACCAATGATAATTTGTTAGTGGCTCAAAACTTCTTTTCTTACAGATTCATTGCAGGAAGTAATAAATTGCATGAAAGGTTTGAAAGTATCATTTCTAACCAGATAAAAAGGGCAAGAATATTTTTATTCCGTCTGGCTCAAATAGAAAGAGAGTATCCGATTCCTAACCTTGATCAGCCTATTCGTTCCTTATTGAAACTTGAACGGAAGACCATAGATATGAAAAGGGAAGTTTTTTTCCCCTTTCATCATAGCCTGCAAATATTATCACTTTTACATGGAAAGCCATCAGGAACACCGATAGATAAAATTGAATGGCTATTAAATAGAAGGGTTTTTTCCGATGCGTTCGCAAAAGACCTTATGGAAGCTGTCAGTCATGTTTTAAAACTATTTGTTAAACATCGTTGGCATGAGGAAAAGGGTGGAAGTGATCGGACTTCTAATCTCTCATTCACTAGATTGTCCGGCCGGGAAAAAGAAGAATTAATCATTAGCTTAAAAACATTAAGGGAGCTTCAGCGTCAGGTGTTTAACCACTTCTCGTTATTGCTCTCCTAAGGGGGGCTGCCGAATGTTTTTTCGCAAAAAAAATATTTCCTGCGCTCTTAAGTATGAAAAGATTCCGTTATCCACCCCGATAGAGCATCTTAATTTTATTGTTTTTGATACAGAAACAACAGGTTTTCAGGTAGCCAATATAGACCGAATTATTGAGATTGGTGCTGTTTCTGTAAAAGGGCTGGAAGTTTGTGAGTTAGATACTTTTCAAACCTACGTTAACCCAAGGCGGAATATTCCTCAGGAAACGATAGGACTGACTTCCATTTCCGATGATCAGGTGGAGGGAGCACCACTAGCTTTAGAGGCGATGATGAGCTTTTTTGATTTTGTCGAATCAAGAGAACCCGTATGTTTAGTAGGTCATTATGTCAGTTTTGATGTACTGGCATTGAAAAGTGAATTTAGTAGAGAAAAAATTGTTTTGAAGAAATTCCTTACAATCGATACGCTAGATCTTATTGGTTTTATAGCTCCGTCCTATGATATGAGGGATTTAGAACGATATGCAATGGATTTTGGAACAAGAATCTATAACCGGCATAGCGGATTGGGTGATGCATTAACAACCGCGTATTTATTTATTGAACTGTTATGCCAATTCAAAAAGCGTGGATACAGCACATGGGGGGAACTATTAAATGCCACCCAGAGCCAGATAAGGTCCCTGTAATAAAATGTTTAGAGTACAGCTTTATTGAGCTGTATTTTTTTATTTACCTGCGCACACATGCGCTTCCTCTTTTTGCTTTTGTAACTAGGATGTAACTCGGGTTTTCTATTATTATCTCAAAGGTATTGCAAAGAATTTATACAAATTCTAAGGGGGAAAAAATGTGAAGGTATTTCGAGGGAGAGTTTTTTTATTAGGTTTTCTTATTTTCATGATGATTTTTGCAACAGCTTGCAGCTCAGACAAAACGGAAGGAGACACAAATGGTGAAAAGGCAGAGAATAAGGAGCCAATTAAAATTGGTGTTCTTGCCTCGACCACGGGTGCTCTAGAATCTTATGGTAAACAAACAATAAGAGGTTTTGAGCTGGGTCTTGAATATGCAACAGAAGGAACAATGGAGGTTGCCGGCAGAAAAATAGAGTTCGTGGTTGAAGATACAGAAACGAAGCCAGAAGTAGCTGTTCAAAAAGCGACTAAGCTATTAGAAGAAGATAAAGTTGACTTTTTAGTGGGATCTTCCAGTTCTGCTGATACACTGGCGGTGCTGCCGCTTGCTGAAGAGTATCAAAAAATCATGATAGTTGAACCAGCCGCCGCTGATAGTATTACAGGCTCAGAGTTTAATAAATATATCTTCCGGTCCGCGCGAAATTCTTCACAGGATGCCGTCGCGGGTGCTGCAGCGATTGCAGGTGATGGTGTGAAAATCGCTACGCTTGCTCCAGATTATTCCTTCGGACGTGACGGGGTAGCAGCTTTTAAAGAAGCGGCCGAAAAGCTTGGTGCTGATATTGTGCTAGAAGAGTATGCAGACCCAGCTGCAACGGACTTTACCTCCAATATTCAAAAGATTATCGATGCAAAGCCAGACTACTTATTTGTTGTGTGGGCGGGTGCCAACTCTCCGTGGAAACAGATATCTGATATGAAGGTACAAGACAAGGGCATCAAAATTTCTACAGGGGCTCCGGATATCGCTGCTTTGGCTACTATGGAACCGCTTGTGGGAATGGAAGGCTTCACTGTTTACTATCATGATCTTCCAAAAAATGAAATTAATGATTGGCTCGTCGCAGAACATAAGAAGCGATTCAATGGAGAAGTACCTGATTTATTCACTCCAGGTGGTATGAGTGCAGCGATATCAATTGTTGAAGCATTAAAGAAAACAGATGGTGACGCTGATGGTGATAAGTTGATAGAAACTATGGAAGGTATGAGCTTCGATTCACCAAAAGGAAAAATGACCTATCGCAAAGATGATCACCAAGCCCTTCAAGCACTATATGCTATTAAACTAGAAAAGAAAGACGGTGTCCCATACCCAGTTCCAGTCCTAATAAGAGAACTAACACCAGAAGAAACAGCCCCTCCAGTTCGTAATTAATGAAAATAGCAGTGTCAAAAGCTGATTTTAGTTTTGCACTCTGTTGATTGGAACGGAAGGCACGAAGACTCCTGCAGGAGGACGGGACAGGGGAGACCCCGCAGACGCTTTAGCGTCGAGGAGGCTTCCCGGACCGCCTGCGGAAAGCGAAGTGCCTGGAGTGGAAATCAACAGACTTGTCGTAATCACAAAATATGAGGGTTTGACCTGCTGCAGCGGGTCACCCTCTTCCTTATTTCTATCTACAAGAATTGGTGGTGAAAGCATGAAAACCTTAATAGAAACAGAAAATTTATCCATAACCTTTGGAGGACATACAGCCGTTGATACTGTCAGCATTTCCGTTCCCGAAAAACATTTCAAATCCATTATTGGTCCAAATGGAGCTGGAAAAACAACATTCTTTAATCTTTTAAGCGGTCAATTATCGCCAACAAACGGGAAGATTTACTACCGTGGAAAAGATATCACAAAACTTTCTTCAACCAAGCGAACAAGAGAAGGGATAGGACGATCCTTTCAAATCACCAATGTTTTTCCTAATTTAACGGTTCTTGAAAATGTAAGACTGGCAGTTCAATCAAGAGCTGGAGTCCGCTACCAGATGTTGTTTCATTATAAGAAATATCGTGAATTTGAAACAAAGGCTCTAGAATGGTTACGGTTAGTGCTATTAGACGATAAAGTGGATTCATTGGCCAGTAATCTGGCACATGGGGAAAAGCGAAAGCTTGAAATGGCTATGCTCCTGGCTCTTGAAACCGAGGTGCTTCTATTGGATGAACCAACGGCAGGTATGTCATTAGAGGATGTTCCAGCCATATTAGAAGTGATTAAAAGAATTAAAGAACAAGGGAACCGGACGATTATTTTAATCGAGCACAAAATGGATATGATACTAGATTTATCAGATTCTGTAATGGTGTTATTTAATGGCAGGCTGTTGGCGGACGGGACACCTGAGGAAATTATGAAAAATGAAACAGTCCAATCAGCATATTTAGGAGGTATCAGTGTGTGAGTGAGCTGCTTAAGCTTAATAATATCGAAACGTTTATTGGACAGTATCATATTTTACAGGGTGTTTCAGTTGAAGTGATAAAGGGTGAGGTTACGGTACTGCTAGGAAGAAATGGTGCGGGAAAAACCACCACATTACGGACGATCATGGGACTAAACCCAGCCTCAAAGGGAAGTGTTCTCTACAAAGGAGAAGAAATTCAAGATTTGCCTACCTATACCATAGCCCAAAAGGGAATTGGATATGTGCCAGAAGACCAAGGCATCTTTGCCGGATTAACAGTCGAGGAGAATATGAAAGTAGCAATGCAAAAAGAGAATGAAGAAACTCACAAACGTTTGGATTATATTTTAAACCTATTTCCTGACCTAAAAAAATTCTGGAAAAAACCTGGAGGATTACTTAGCGGCGGTCAAAAACAAATGCTTTCCATCGCCCGAGCCTACGTAAATGAAAACGAATTATTATTAATTGATGAGCCAAGTAAAGGCTTAGCTCCTATTGTTGTCGAGAAAGTGATGGAGTCCATCCTGCAAATGAAGGACCAAACCACCATCGTTCTAGTCGAACAAAATTTCATGATGGCAAGTTCCATCGGTGATTGTTTTTATATTATTGATGATGGAAGAACGGTAAGTAATGGAACTATGAAACAGTTAAAAGACGATGAGGAAATGAAACGAAAGTACTTGGGAATTGCTTAGGGAAGGAGGAAAGGGTTGAATGGAGCTTTTATTCAATTTGACATTAAATGGATTGGCAACAGGGATGCTGATCTTTTTATTAGCAGCAGGATTAACACTTATTTTCGGATTGATGGATGTACTAAACTTTGCTCATGGCGGTTTGTTTGCCTGGGGTGCTTATAGCGGTATTTGGATTTATTCCACTACTGGAAGCTTTCTAATTGGTATCATTGGGGCAATTCTAACCGGTTTTATCTTGGGGATTATTACGGAAAAATGGATTATTAAACCAGTTTATGGAAACCATGTACAACAAATTTTAATTACACTTGGCTTAATGTTGGTGCTATCAGAGATGCTTAAAGTGGTTTGGGGACCTAATCAATTAACAGCCAACCCTCCTGAAAATTTAAGAGGCAGCTGGGAAATTGGCGATATCATTATCATTAAATATCGAGTATTTATCATTGTAGTTGGATTACTTGTATTTCTTGGAGTACAATTCTTGCTTAAAAATACGAAAATAGGCTTGGTTGTCCGGGCAGGGGTAATGAATAAGGAAATGGTTCAGGCACTGGGTATTAACATAAAGAAAGTATTTATGTTTGTTTTTATGCTCGGTTCTGGAATGGCAGCACTTGGAGGAGTACTTTTCGGCCCATATTCAGGTGTGATTCATGCCGGCATGGGGATGGAATTTGCTATTTTAGCTTTTATTGTCGTTGTTATTGGTGGAATGGGGAATTTCAAAGGGTCGGTAATGGCTGCAATATTAGTTGGCTTATCTGGTTCGTTCATGGCTTATTATGTACCGGAATTATCACTGGCAGTAAATATGCTTTTAATGGCTGTTGTATTAATAGTAAAGCCGCAAGGACTTTTTGGGGGGAAGGGGTGAGAGTATGAATTGGATTATTAATAATAGAGCGAACGCTATCTATGTCATTATTGCTGCTTTTCTGCTTCTCCTGCCTTTTGTCTATGAATCTAGAAATATGTTAATTCTCTTAACCCAAATTTTTGTCTTTGCGATTCTTGCAATGAGTTACGATTTATTATTAGGATTCACCGGCATAGTTTCCTTTGGTCATGCGATGTTTTTTGGTATTGGAGCCTATTCAATTGGAATATTCATGAAGCGTTTTGAACCAACAATGCTTCATTTTATTTATGCGGTATTGGCAACCATTCTCATCACAGCAATCGTAAGTTTTATTGTTGGTTTGCTTACACTGCGCTTGAAAAGCCATTTTTACGCGATGTTAACAATGGCATTGGCGGGATTGTTTTTAGTTCTAGCAGAAAAGTGGCGGACCTTAACATTTGGAAATGATGGATTTACCTTTCGAGTACCGGAATTGTTTATCGATCGGACTAATTTTTACATTATTTGTCTGGCCGCAATGATTGGGACTTTTATGCTTTTAAAGCGCTTTACGAACTCCCCTTTAGGGAGAGTGCTGCAGGCTATTCGGGAAAATGAACAAAGAACAGAGTCTTTAGGTTATCAGGTTTTGCACTATAAGATTGCTGCTAGTGTGGTTTCCGGGGTTTTAGCTGGGATAGCCGGGATCTTTTATGCAATGTCACTTCGATATGTGAATACAAGTGTATTTACAATGGATATTACTTTAGACGCTTTATTGATGACGATTATCGGCGGAGTAGGCACATTAATCGGTGCGATTATTGGTGCTGGAATCATTGAATTTGCACATGATGGATTAACAGAACTGGCAAAAGAACATTGGATATTTGAACGTTGGATTATTTTCTTTGGCATTATCTATATTTTGGTTGTCATTTTCTTCCCGCTGGGTATTGTGGGGACCCTAAAGAAATTCACCTGGAAACGAAACAAGCAGCGGTCTGCTGAGAAAAAAGAAAATATAGCAGGTTAGGGGGAGGCTTTAATGGAATCAATACAAATCGCTTCCTTTGTCGTCCGGTTTCAGCTTACAGCTGTTGAAAAGGAGACTGGAAAAAAACAATGGAGGATAAAAGTCACCCATGTTCAAGAAGAGAGGGAAACCTTATTTGAGACCATTGAAGAAGCTTCTGCTTTTATGATGTCGATGGTAGAAGATACTTAGTCTAGGTGGTGAATATATTGCAAATTGGAATCCTAAGTACCGGTCTTTACCTCCCTCAGGATTATATAACGGGAAAAGAGATAGCAGAGAAGGCGAATATCCCAGTACATGTGGTTGAAGAAAAGATGGGGATAAGGAAGAAATATGTGCCCGGCCTTAATGATCATACGTGTGAAATGGGAATCATTGCAGCAAAAGAGGCAATTAAAAAAGCTGGAATTAATCCAATGGAGATTGATGTTGTTATTTATATTGGTGAAGAGCATAAAGAATATCCACTTTGGACTGCAGGAATTAAATTACAGGAAGCAGTGGGAGCCCTAAATGCCTGGGCATTTGATGCAGCCTTGCGCTGTGGAACGACAGTTATGGCGCTAAAGGTAGCCAAAAGTCTGATGATAGCAGATTCAAACATCCAAACGGTACTTCTGGCAGGAGGCTACCGAAATGGGGATTTCATCGATTACCAGAATCCTAGGACACGATTTATGTATAATCTTGGGGCAGGCGGCGGGGCCATTCTGTTGAAAAAAGACTATAACGAAAACATCTTGTTGGAAACGGAGCTGCTAACAGATGGGTCATTCTCAGAAGATGTTGTGGTTGTTGCTGGAGGTACAAAATATCCAATCACAAAAGAAGCTATTGATCAGCGGCTAAACAAGCTGGATGTTCTTGACCCAGAGGGAATGAAACAGCGATTGGAACAAAAATCGATGACGAATTTTCTGAAGGCAGTCCGGGAAGCTGTTAGAAAAAGTGGGTACAAAGTAGAGGATATTTCATTTATTGCAATGCTCCACATGAAAAAGTCTGCTCATGAATATGTATTAAGTGAATTGGGATTATCTGACGAGCAATCCATTTATCTCGAAGATTATGGTCATATTGGTCAAATCGATCAAATTTTATCACTGGAGCTTGCTGTAAAGGAAGGTAAAGTAAAAGAAGGTGAACTTGTTGTTTTGGTTAGTGCTGGAATTGGCTATGCCTGGGGAGCTTCAGCAATAAAATGGGGGAGGGTGATATAAATGGTTAATGTAACAATGAAAGAGGTACAGTTAACCAATGGTGAAACCATTGCCTATCGGGAAAGGGAAGGCGGTGAGATAAAGGTATTATTAATCCATGGCAACATGACTTCCTCGAAGCATTGGGACCTTGTTTTAGCCAATATGTCTGAGGAATATAAGTTATATGCACTTGATTTACGAGGTTTTGGAGAATCCAGCTACAAAAAACGTATTACCTCCATTAAGGACTTTTCAGATGATGTAAAACTCTTTGTCGATGAAATAGGCTTAAAAGATTTTGCAATTGCGGGTTGGTCAACAGGCGGTGCTGTTGCAATGCAATTTGCAGCTGATTATCCTGGTTATTGCAATAAGCTGATTTTATTAGCTTCAGAATCTACTAGAGGATATCCGTTTGAAGGGAGAACGAGTGAGAACGAGGAACCTCGAAGATTCTCCTCCTATGAAGAAATTAGAGATGACATAATTCGAACCATACCTGTCCAAAACGCTTACGACACGAATAATATAGAATTATTGAAATTAATCTGGAATTCCGTCATTTATACAAAGAATCAGCCTTCACCTGAGCTATATGAAGAATATGTGCAGGATATGAGAACGCAGCGAAACTTAGCTGAGGTACATCATTCTAACAATACGTTCAATATTAGTCACCATCATAATGGGCTGGTAGAAGGAAATGGATTAGTGGATCAAATTAATGTGCCAGTTTTAGTTTTAAGAGGTGACCGTGATTTCGTAGTGAATGCTGAAATGACACGTGAATTGGTAGACGATTTGGGACCAAAAGCTAAATTTGTAGAGTTAAAGGATTGTGGGCATTCCCCCCTTGTTGATGATTTACCTCAATTACTAAAAGAAATGACAAAATTTTTAAAGAATGAGGTGTAAGAAATGAGATTAAAAGACAGAGTGGCTTTGATTACTGGTGCAGCCAATGGAATAGGTCTAAAAGCTGCAGAAGTGTTTGCTGAAGAAGGAGCAAAGGTGGCCATGGCTGATTTTAATGCAGAACAGGGTGAAAAGCGGGCACAAGAATTAAGGGAAATGGGCTATGAAGTAACATTTTTTCAAGTGAATGTAGCAGAGCGTTCCAGTGTAGATGAAATGGTTGAAAAAGTTCAAGAAACTTACGGAAATATTGGTGTCTTAGTTAATAATGCTGGAATTACAAAAGATGCAATGCTTTCAAAATTAACCACTGAGGATTTTCAAGCTGTTTTGGATGTTAACCTTACGGGAGTATTTCATTGTACACAGTCTGTACTGCCATCTATGATTGCAAATGGAAAAGGAAAAATAATTAATACTTCATCTGTTTCTGGGGTATATGGAAATATCGGGCAAACGAACTATGCTGCAACCAAAGCTGGTGTGGTCGGCATGACGAAATCGTGGGCAAAGGAACTCGGGCGCAAGGGGATTAATGTGAATGCAGTTGCTCCTGGATTTATTGAAACAGGAATGACAGCAAAGGTGCCTGAAAGAATATTAGACCAAATGAGACAGATGGTCCCGCTGGCAAGACTGGGGAAACCAGAAGATATCGCCAACGCCTACTTGTTCCTGGCATCTGATGAATCTAATTATATAAACGGAACTGTTCTTCATGTAGATGGCGGGATAATGATGTAAATAAAAAGCGGAAGCGCCTTGTCCAGAGGCGACCGGCATAAGACGAGCCGGCGAGAAGGTGGGTTTTAACCTTCTTGACGGATTGGCTTAAGACCCGAGCCTCTAGGCGCTGGAGCTAGATTGATAAGAAGCGGAAGCGCCTTGTCCAGAGGCGACCGGCATAAGACGAGCCGGCGAGAAGGTGGTTTTTAACCTTCTTGACGGATTGGCTTATGACCCGAGCCTCTAGGTGCTGGAGCTAGATTGATAAAATGCGGCCATTTGGGGCCGTTTTTTTATACCCTTACTCTTGTAACTTCGATGTAACTAAAATCCTGTAAGATGTTCTCATCTAGTTGTGAAGGAGAGATTGATCAGTGAGGTGGGAACTTGACTGGATTGAAAATAGAGCAAGATTATCGCCAAATAAAAAGGCAATTATAGATGAAGATACGAATAAATCCTGGACCTTTGATGAAGTAAATAAACGTTCGTCCTCAGTGGCCCGATGGCTGCAAGGTCAAGGTATAAAAAAAGGGGATCGAGTGGCACTTTTGGCGCCCAATGATATTAGTTATTTTGATTTGCTGTTTGCCTGTGGAAAAATTGGTGCCATCTTTGTCCCGCTGAACTGGCGGTTATCAGAACATGAATTAAATGAAATCCTATTGGATTGTTCGCCCCTCATGCTTTTTATCCATAAGAAGTTCGAAAATATGTATACGTCATTGGAAGCTATGGTACCTAGTTCTTATTATGTGGGCGAGTCCAGATATGATGATGAGATTACGGCTTTAGTAGAAAAAGGTATTCAATGTGGGCGAATCAATGAACTGGATCCTCTGGCTATGATTTACACAGGAGGAACAACTGGGAAACCAAAAGGAGTGGTGCTAAGCCATCAATCAATCCAATGGAACTCCATAAATACGATACTTAGCTGGAATTTGTCTGAAGAGGATGTAACCATTAACTATATGCCTATGTTCCATACTGGCGGACTAAATGCATTGTCGCTGCCAATATTAATGGCCGGCGGGACAGTTGTGATTGGAGAACAGTATACTGGGCAAAAAGTAGTGAATTCCATTGAAAAGTACAGTTGTACGATCATCCTGCTCGTACCTACCATGTATCATCTGCTCATTCAAACAAAAGAGTTCCAGGAAAGTCAATTTCCATCTATGAAAGTATTTTTATCAGGTGCTGCCCCGTGTCCCTTCCACGTTTATGAAGCTTTTCAGAAAAAAGGTTTAGCTTTTAAAGAAGGGTATGGGTTAACAGAAGCCGGTCCAAATAATTTTTATATTCATCATGAAGAAGCACAGGTGAAACGCGGGTCAGTTGGAAAACCAATGTTATTCAACTCCATTAAACTAAAAAAGGAGGATGGCCGCGAAGCAGCTGTTAACGAGGTTGGCGAGCTTTTAATCAAGGGAAAACATTCCTTCTCGCATTATTGGAATAACGAACTTGCAACGCTAGAAATGAAAAAAGAAGGCTGGATTCATACGGGGGACTTAGCAAGGAAGGATGAGGATGGATTTCACTATATTGTCGGCAGAAAGAAAGATATGATCATTACAGGCGGCGAAAATGTTTATCCACTTGAAATTGAACATTGGCTGGCAGCCCACCCTGAAGTGGATGAAGTAGCAGTAATCGGACTCCCTGATGAAAAATGGGGAGAACTTGTTGCAGCCTTTATTGTTCTGAAACATCCTCAATCATTAAATGAGCAGGAACTAAGAGGCTATTGTGAGAGAAAATTAGGCAGATATAAAATTCCAAAGAAGTTTATTTCTTTGCAGGAACTTCCAAAAACTCATGTTGGAAAAATCGACAAAAAGAAATTAAAAGATTTTAGTATACAAACATAAAAGGAGAACCCTATCAAATGGGTTCTCCTTTTTTCATTTCTGTGCAAGTTTTAGGGCCGTGTCGGTGATCGTCAGGTCAACCTGCAGCTGCTCACTAAGGTCATGCGGGTGATAGAAGCCTTTAGCAACCATATAGTTAGTAATTCTTTCGTGTGTTCGAATGGCATCATTTAATTGTTCTCTTAAGGCAGCTTTTAATTCGGGTGTACCCGTTTCAGTAATAGCAACTGCATAATTTCTTACTCCCGCTTTAGCTGAAATAAGGAAATCTGTTGCAATAACCTGATCCGTCATACCCCCCATTCCCATTAAATTTTGAATAAGTTGGTTCATGCTCTATCACTCCTTTCAGTTAAAAATTTTTGGAGTTCCTGAATATGCTGTGTACCAGTTGCAGCATCTTCAGATAGAATTGCTTTCAATTCTGGATCTTGAGCTAAAACACTCATGGCAGTAGCTTTTGTTAAACATAGGTTTTTAAAGGTTAACAATTCATGAAGGTCAAGCGTCTCATGAAGACCAAGGTATTTTGTCATTAACTTTCCTCCAAAACGAACAGACTTAATCCTCTATATATTTTCTAAGTAAGAAGACGATTATTCATTTTGCATAAAAGGAAATGCATATAGGAGAAAATAAAGGCAGAACCTGGAGGTGAGTGTGATGGTCAACGAAACCTTAGCCTTACATGAAACAATGGAAACACATGAGATACTAAATTTCAAGACAGTGTGCTTACTTCGTTCAAAGTTAATGCAGGGTATTTGCTTCGATAATGAGTTGAAAGCACTTATGGAAAAAGACGTTCAGCAATCCATCAAAGATATTAATGAAATCGTAAGCTTCTATAAAAATAGTCAATTGTTACAATAAGGGAGGTGGAAGCAATGGAAGATTATTTAGATCCTAGAAATGCAGAGGGGATGCCTAGTTTGGCCGATTCTGCATTTGCGATGGATTTTTTATTAACTGTTAAAAATGGCATTCGTAATTATGGTTTTGCGATTACGGAGACTAATAACCCAGAACTAAGAAGAATTTTTCACAAGCAAATGGAGGCAGCTATTGATTTGCATACTGAAATCTCAGATTTAATGATAAAAAAAGGCTGGCTTCATCCTCATAACTTTAAAGAGCAATTTCCAATTGATATGAAGGCTGCAGAAACAGCCGTACAAATTGCAAAGTTAAACCTTTACCCTAACGATACGGATCGACAAGGGATGTTCGCCACACCAAATCAATAAAAGGAGGGGATAGAAATGAAGGCAGTTACATATCAAGGAATTAAGAATGTAGAAGTTAGGGAAGTAAAGGATCCAAGTATAAAGAATTCAGATGATATTATTGTAAAAATTACTTCATCAGCCATCTGTGGATCTGATTTACATTTAATTCATGCGATGATTCCGAATTTACCTACCGATTATGTAATAGGTCATGAACCAATGGGGATTGTCGAAGAAGCAGGTCCAGAGGTTACAAAGCTCAAAAAGGGTGACCGTGTAATCATTCCGTTCAATGTCAGTTGTGGTCACTGCTGGTATTGTACTCACGATCTGACTAGTCAATGTGACAATGGTAATCCTCATGGTCAAGGAAGTGGCTTTTTCGGTTATTCAGAAACAACTGGCGGTTACGCCGGCGGACAGGCAGAATATATGCGGGTGCCTTTTGGGAATTTCACTCCATTCAAAATTCCGGAAAATTGTGAAGTGGAAGATGAGAAACTTGTATTACTTGCTGATGCCGCACCAACTGCCTATTGGAGTGTGGACCATGCCGGGGTAAAGCCTGACGATACTGTTATCGTTTTAGGTTGTGGTCCTGTAGGTTTACTCGCACAAAAGTTTGCCTGGTTAAAGGGCGCAAAACGAGTGATAGCAGTAGATTATATTAACTACCGCTTACAGCATGCAAAACGGACAAATAAAGTGGAAATAGTTAATTTAGAGGACCACGATAATGTTGGAGATTATTTGTTGGAGATTACCAAAGGGGGAGCCGACATCGTAATAGATGCAGTAGGGATGGATGGGAAAATGACCCCAATGGAGTTTTTGGCAACGGGAATGAAACTCCATGGCGGTGCGATGGGTGCGATTGTAATTGCAAGCCAAGCAGTAAGAAAAGGTGGAACCATTCAACTTACAGGTGTATACGGTGGACGATATAATGCTTTTCCACTTGGGGACATCTTTCAGCGCAACGTAGACCTTAAAATGGGACAGGCACCGGTTATTCCCTATATGTCATTCCTATATAATATGATAAATGAAAGAAAGATTGATATCAGTGATATCATCACCCATGTATTGCCGTTAGAGCAAGCAAAGCATGGCTATGAAGTGTTCGATACAAAAACAGAGGATTGTATTAAAGTTATATTGAAACCATAAAAAATAACGGGCTGGTATTTCCAGGCCGTTATTAATTATTTTAGCTTTCAGGGTGGACCAATTCATGTGCACTTTCAATAAATAATTTAGATAACATCGATTGGGTTTTATTATGGTTATAAACAAGATAGAAATACCTTTCATCATTAAACCCGTTGATTTCATGAATTTTCATTAGCTTTTTATCATAGTATTCTCTCGCAGCAATTTCAGAAATGATGGCAATACCTATATCTTGGAGTACGAATTGAATCAAACTCTGCCCATTTTCTGTATAAGCTACTATATCCATTTGTTCCTTTGCTATTTGTTTTTTCTTTAAAAATCTTTCAATTAAAGAATTAGTTCCAGAATCAGAGTTTCGCATAATAAAGGGATAGCTTAGAAGATTTTCAATATTTACTGGTCCAACAATATTAGAATGCTGCGAAGTTATTAGCACTAAATTTTCTTTCATTAAAGGGATATAACGCAGTTTATCATTTTCGTATTTTTCACCTAATAAGCCAAAATCAACAGAGCCATTAAGAACCTTTTCAGCAACAATTTTGGATGAAGATTGGTTTATATGAAATGTTGCTTTAGGATATTGACTTCTAAATTTTTTCACCATCTTTGGTATCATAAATTGTCCAGGTACTGAACTTGCGCCAATGCGAATCATGCCCTTAAGTTCTGTTGCCCCTTCCTTTAAATCAAGCATAGCTTGGTCCTTTAATAATAAGAGCTTCAATGCCCATTGATACAATCGCTCTCCTGCTGGAGTAAGAATATTCTCGCGGCCAACACGATCAAAGAGTCTTACATTTAAAGTTCTTTCGAGTGCTTGTATATGTGAACTTACAGTTGATTGACTTAAAAAGATATCTTCAGCTGCTTTAGAAAAGCTCTTATGTTCAACAACCTTTGTAAACACAAATAATTGGTGTAAATCCATAAACCTCTGCCCCTTTATTCAGATAATCGATTTATATTTATCGGTAAGATAGATAACTTGAATTTATCTTATCATAACATTTTTTTATAATAGATGTTATGAGCGGTTTGAATACAAATGTGATAGGAGCTAAATAAATGTCACTCCAATATGTTCCGGATGTAATCTATGATGCAAGTCAAAAAGGTGGAAGTGAGTTATTAAAATCATTGTTCTTGAAAATGGAATCGTTAATAAATGGACAAATTATCGAGGTCATTTCAAATGAACCAGCAGTAAAAAAAGACTTGCAAACATGGGTCAGAGTACAAAAGCATTCTTTGTTAGATTGTAAGGAATTTGGGGAAATGAGTTATTACTATATTGAGAAACGTTAGTATACATATGAAAGGGTCTTATCAATTTGATAAGACCTTTTTTCTTTACAAAAAGAATATTTGCCTTTTTGATGTTAAACACTCAATATTAATGAGACAAAAATTATTGTTAGTCATAAAGAAAGTAGGGATATTTTTGCCTGATTTTAAATCATTAGGTATTTCTGAATCGACCGTAAATAAATTAAAGGAATTCGGTGTAGCAAAACCAACACCAATTCAAGAAAAGGCAATACCGTTTGTAATGAATGGAAAAGATGTAATTGCTCAGGCGCAAACAGGAACAGGAAAGACCTTTGCCTTCATTCTCCCTATTTTAGAAAAAATAGATCCTCTTGCTTCACACGTACAAGTACTTATTGTCACCCCAACCAGAGAATTGGCATTACAAATTACCGAAGAATTTGTAAAGTTGACCAATAATATAGATGGTGTCGATGTCCTAGCGGTTTATGGGGGCCAGGATGTTGATAAACAACTAAAGAAGTTAAAGAAAAATGTTCAAGTCGTAGTTGGGACACCAGGCAGGCTGTTAGACCATATTCGAAGAGGAACAGTTCACTTATCAGAAGTTTCATTTCTAGTTCTTGATGAGGCAGATCAAATGTTACATATAGGTTTTCTGAATGAAGTTGAGGATATAATCAGGGAAACTCCTAAGACTCGCCAGACTATGCTATTTTCTGCAACGATGCCCGAGGAAATAAGATCACTAGCAAATAAGCATATGCGTAAACCTGAATACATCCAAGTTGAGAAAACGCAGGGACCTGCAGCTAATGTTAAACTAATTGCCATTCATACAACTGACCGGGCAAAGCAAGCGACATTAATTCAATTGGTTGAAACACATAGGCCATATCTAGCTGTTATATTTTGTAGAACTAAACGCAGAGTCTCGAAGCTATATGAGGTTCTCAAGTCTCATAAATTCTTATGTGATGAGCTGCATGGTGACCTATCGCAATCCAAAAGAGAGCAAGTCATGAAACGGTTTAGGGACGGAGAGATACAATTGTTAATCGCGACTGATGTCGCAGCAAGAGGACTTGATGTTGAAGGCGTGACACATGTTTTTAATTATGACATTCCACAAGAGGCTGAAAGCTTTATTCATCGGATTGGAAGGACAGGAAGAGCAGGAACAAAGGGCTTGGCCATCACTTTCTACTCATCTGATGATCGAAAAACGCTAGATATGATCGAGAAAGAGTTAAATATCATTATTCAAAAACAAAATATTGGTAACTCAGAAATAGATCAAAAAGAGAAAAAGGAACCATCTAAGCAACGGGGAAAAAGGGACGAAAATCATAGAACTACGAGTGACCAAAAGAGAAAGAGTAAACCTAAATTTTCGTTAAGAAGTGGAAGTAAGCCCAAATCAATAAGAAGCAAACAAGGTAATTCCAGTCGAACAGGTGGGGGAAAGAATAGGAAAGGCGGTAACTCAAATTAGTTAAATAGATAACAAAACAGGACTGAATATTTAATCCTGTTTTGTTATCTATTGACCAATTCAAAGATTGGATTTAGTTAAAAACTGAATTAAAAAAGAGAAAATAGGAGGATGGGGGATGTTAACACAAAAAAACCTTTGCATTACCGCAAAGGTTTTTAGATATGGAGACTATCGGGATCGAACCGACGACCTCTTGCATGCCATGCAAGCGCTCTCCCAGCTGAGCTAAGCCCCCGTAGTGGTACAAGAAAATTATAACTTTCTCATACCAATCTTGCAAGAGTATTTTTCACTTTTTAATTAGTTAATCCAAATTACCCCATACTTTCTATTTCAACCTTACGGACGCCATTTAATTTTGAAACAGAATTATACACTTCGGTAGTTTTTTCCCGGTAATCTACCGCAATTAATATCTGCACGAGATGATCACCGTTGTCTAAATCTTTTATCCGAATCCTGCGGATAATATATTTTCTACCCATAATAAAAGAAATGGCATCTTCAATTTGAATCTTGTCTCTTATAAATAATTGAAGACTAATTTCTTTTTCGCGCAATTGCTTTGGACCGATGAATTTCATGACATATGGTACTAATTCTACACTTATAATGAGTAAGGCTACACCAACAAATGCTTCAATAAAGAATCCAGCCCCAACTGCAATACCAATTCCAGCTGCTCCCCAAATCATCGCGGCCGTTGTTAAACCAGATATACTATCATTTCCCCGTCGCAGGATTACGCCAGCTCCTAGAAAACCAATACCAGAAACAATCTGGGCAGCTAGTCGCAGCGGGTCCATAGTTATTCTTACTTCATCAGAATTAGGAAACATATAAGCTGATTCTATCGAAACAATAGTAAGGAGACAACTTACTACAGAAATGACAAGACTCGTCTTAAGGCCTACAGGTTTTCTCTTTAATTCACGTTCTAACCCAATGATTAGTCCCAAGATTGCTGATATTCCAAGCTTTAATAGTATATCGTAATCTATATTCTCCATTTACTCACGTCCATTATTATTTGTGTTAGTGGTCATTCGGGGATTGTTCTTTCTATTATACGATATCCCTGCCTTATTAAAAAAAGAAATATTAACTGAGTACAGTCAATCTGTAAAAGGATGTTCGAGCTTCGGCTGTTTTATCGATTCAATTATTTAAGGCCTTACTAATTACATATACATAAATGGTTAAATTTATGAATCTGCTGCTTTTTTTTGATTTATCCTTTGTCAGTTAAATATTCTTTATTCTCTTTCAATGGCAAGAGAAATGGGTGTTTAACCACCTGCTGAAATAAATGTGCAAAAAAACTTTATAAATTATATTGCAATCATTTTTCGAACATGTTATATTAAATCTCGTCCTCACGAGTGAGTCACACAACGAAAAAAGAATTTAAAAAAGTTGTTGACATCATCTCGATGGATATGTTAAATTAAAGAGGTCGCTTTCGAGCTTACTTTGTAAGACGAACTCAATAGCGATTGGAATTGTTCTTTGAAAACTAAACAAACAAGAACGTCAACAAACAATTTTTTTAGCTTTTAAA
>NZ_JAWVNQ010000003.1:0-471056 GCF_046591715.1 Neobacillus niacini
CGATAGAAGGAGAAATTCCGCCTATTTATCAAAAGGTATCAAAATTAGCTTATATAGGCGGAGCTATTCCGCCTATTGCCTCAAAAAACGTGAAAAAGATAAGGTTTGCACGCCATAAGCGGAAAACCTCCCCTTATTTACACCAAAACGAGCTCCATTCTACAAATAACCGGAATATCTCCGCCTATTTTACCACGACCTTGTGCTGGCCGCCCGATAAGAGGATCTTACTTTAAAAATCCCCGACAGCTCTGTTTCTCACTTGCAACAATCCTTGTGATACGACTATGATTTAATCAAATAGATTAAGAGATACCAGGAGGTGAAGGCATGTCCAGAAATGAAGAAATCGGCATTTTAAAGGAAATCGCTGAACTTTTAAACGAAGGCGCAGATTCAAAGACTGTGTTAGCAGGGGTACTGCGAAAACTTTTGCATCTGACCGGACTGCAAACCGGCTGGATTTTTTTAATAGATGAAAAAGGGCAGCATCAACTGGCAGCCAAAGAGTCACTGCCTGAACCATTGGTACAGCATGATTACCAAAGAATGTGTAAGGGGGATTGCTGGTGTGTCAGCCGCTACAACAACGGTAAATTGAACAAGGCCGTAAACATTATCGAATGCCAGCGCATAGAGAATGTGATTCTCGAAAAAGCGGGTGACACCGGTGGTCTGACCCATCATGCGACTGTCCCGTTACGAGCGGGGAATGAGCGATTTGGATTGCTAAATGTCGGGTCACCTCATAAAACACATTTCCAAAAGGATGAACTAGCACTGCTAGAGGCAGTTGCCTTTCAAATTGGGACTGCACTGAAAAGAATCAAATTAACGCAAAGAGAGCAGGAGACCGCTCTTATTTCCGAGCGGAATCGGCTTGCACGTGATCTGCATGATTCTGTTAATCAGTTACTTTTTTCATTAAGTTTGACAGCAAGAGCAGGCAGGGAAATGACTGAAAACGAAGAGGTTAAACAAACCTTTGCCTATATACAGGATCTCTCACAGGAAGCGCTGGGTGAAATGAGGGCGCTCATTTGGCAGTTAAAACCGCAGGGGCTCGAAAATGGAATTATTAGTGCATTAAGAAGTTATGCAGAGATGCTTGGGTTAACTATGGACACCAAGCTGACTGGAATCTCAAGCTTTCCTGAAAAAGTAGAGGAAACGCTGTGGAGAATTGGTCAGGAAGCACTCGGCAATTGTAAGAAACATGCACAGTCCACAAATGTATCCTTAGTTTTAAATAGAAAAAGTGATTCTGTAACTATGATCATTCAAGATCAGGGCTGTGGTTTCTTTTATGATGAGAGCATTGAACTGCCATCGTTCGGACTTAAGAATATGAAGGCCCGCACAGAGGCGTTAAATGGAAACTTTCACTTAAAAAGTGAGCTTGGAAAAGGGACGGAGATTAAGGTTCAAATTCCAATCTAGGGGGAGCGGCAATGGGAATTAAGATCATGATCGCAGACGACCATCATGTGGTCAGGAGGGGATTAGCATTTTTTCTGAAAACACAAAAAGATATTGAAATTATTGGGGAAGCGGGCAATGGCAGAGAAGCGGTGGAACTCGCACGCACATTAATGCCGGACCTAATTCTCATGGATTTGGTGATGCCTGAGATGGATGGAATAGAGGCAACGAAAATCATTAAAAGTGAAATGCCGGAAATAAAGATTATGATGCTGACGAGTTTTTCTGACCAGGACCACGTAATTCCGGCACTAGAAGCAGGTGCCTCGGGCTATCAGTTAAAGGACATCGAACCTGATGAGTTAATTACGTGCATTAAAAAAATAATGGCTGGTGAAAATCAGCTTCACCCGAAGGCAACGTCACACCTGCTCGCCAATTTATCCAATAAAGATAAAACCGATGATAAGAAGTACATTTCAGAGTTAA
Organism: Neobacillus niacini; assembly: GCF_046591715.1. Classification (GTDB taxonomy): domain Bacteria; phylum Bacillota; class Bacilli; order Bacillales; family Cytobacillaceae; genus Neobacillus; species Neobacillus niacini_L. The sequence goes on from NZ_JAWVNQ010000003.1 coordinate 1,912, forward strand.
CGAAGAGAGAATTAGATGTTCTTAAGGAGATTGCAAGAGGGAAAAGCAATAAGGAGATCGCTTCTTCGCTCTTCATTACCGAAAAAACCGTGAAAACACATGTTTCTAATCTATTAGCCAAACTCGAATTAGCAGACCGAACCCAGGCGGCTCTTTTTGCTGTTAAAAATCAACTTGTGGAGTAATAAAGTACAGAATATTTTTATTCTTTTCTTCGCAGACTTCTTTTTCTTATCCTTTAATTTAATGTGATAGAATGGAGTACATGAAACACTGAGGGAGAGAAAGCGAGTGTACGAATTTATTAGAGGGTCACTAGAGTTTGTTGGTCCTGAGTATATTGTGATAGAAAATAATGGGATAGGCTACCAAATATCAACGCCAAATCCGTTTATTTATTCTGGTAAAATGAATACTAATGTTACTGTCTATACATATCATTATGTCCGAGAAGATTTAATGGCGTTATATGGCTTCGAGTCGAGAGAAGAAAAAAAGCTGTTTACGAAATTATTAAATGTTTCAGGGATTGGCCCAAAAGGGGCGCTTGCCATTTTGGCCTCCGGTGAAGTCCAGCAGGTTGTTTCAGCCATTGAAAATGAAGATGAGAGCTTCTTAGTCAAGTTCCCAGGGGTCGGGAAGAAAACAGCAAGGCAAATGATTCTTGATTTAAAGGGAAAATTACAGGATATTGTTCCAGATTATTTTCCAAACTTATTTAATGCAGATACATTCCCGGCGGCTGCTGACCCGGCCAATACTGCTTTTGAAGAGGCCGTCCTTGCCTTAAAGGCACTGGGCTATTCTGACAAGGAAGTGAAAAAGATTTCACCTGAGTTAAGAAAAGAACAGCTGTCAACGGACCAATATATTAAAAAAGCCCTGCAGCGGCTTTTAAAATAAGGTGATTATTCATGGATGAAAGAATTATTTCGAGTGAAGTAAATGAGAACGAAATCTCCTTAGAGCAAAGCCTTAGGCCGCAAACGTTACAACAATACATTGGTCAAGATCAAGTGAAGAAAAGTCTTGAGATTTTTATTGAGGCGGCAAGACTGCGGAAGGAAACATTAGATCATGTGCTTCTTTATGGACCTCCTGGATTAGGTAAAACGACGCTTGCTGTGATTATTGCCAATGAAATGGATGTAAACATCCGGACAACCTCTGGGCCAGCTATTGAAAGGCCTGGTGATTTAGCAGCCATTCTAACCGCACTCGAACCTGGTGATGTTTTATTTATTGATGAAATACACCGGCTTCCAAGACAGATTGAAGAGGTGCTGTATCCTGCTATGGAGGACTTTTGTCTGGATATCGTGATTGGTAAAGGTCCAAGTGCACGTTCCGTAAGATTAGATCTTCCTCCGTTTACACTTGTTGGCGCTACAACAAGAGCCGGATCGTTGTCCGCTCCGCTGCGCGACAGATTTGGAGTTTTAAGCAGACTCGAGTATTATAAGGAAGACCAATTGAAAAATATTGTCTTACGAACAGCAGAGTTATTTGAAACGAAAATTGACGAACAGTCTGCTGCTGAGATTGCGAGACGTGCGAGGGGAACCCCGAGGATTGCCAATCGCCTGCTGCGCAGGGTAAGAGACTTTGCACAGGTAAAAGGCAATGGTGAAATTAATATTGATCTGGCTCGGGAGTCTTTAGAGATGCTCCAAGTAGACAAACTCGGCCTAGACCATATTGACCATAAGCTGCTAAAAGGAATCATTGAAAGATTCCGCGGCGGTCCAGTTGGCCTTGATACGATTGCAGCATCGATTGGAGAAGAATCTGAAACCATTGAAGATGTTTATGAACCGTATTTACTGCAAATTGGCTTCCTGCAGCGAACACCTAGAGGAAGAGTGGTAACCGATTTAGTCTATCGCCATTTCGGCATGGAACACCCAAAACAGTAATTTTTGATAAGTAGGGATGTATTTTATGAAGGTAGATTTATTTGATTTTCATTTGCCTGAAGAGCTGATTGCCCAGGTTCCGCTTCAAAACCGGACTGATAGCAGGCTGATGGTAGTGAATAAGGAAACAGGCGGATTGAAGCATGAAATCTTTAAAAATATTAGTGAATATTTGCGTGAAGGGGATTGCCTTGTCTTAAATGATACAAAGGTACTTCCTGCACGCCTTTTTGGTGTGAAAAAAGATACTGGTGCTAAAATTGAAGTTTTACTTTTGAAACAGCTTGAAGGGGATAAATGGGAAACACTTGTTAAGCCTGCTAAGCGTGTAAAAGAAGGTACAGAAATTGATTTTGGCGATGGTTTACTTACAGGTGTTTGTACCGGAACCTCCGAGCATGGCGGAAGAATATTAGAGTTTCAGTATGACGGTATTTTCTACGAAATCCTTGATCAATTAGGAGAAATGCCGTTACCGCCTTATATTAAAGAACAGCTTGATGATAGAGACCGATATCAAACGGTGTTTGCCCGCGAACCTGGGTCTGCTGCTGCCCCGACTGCCGGGCTCCATTTTACCGAGGAACTGCTGAATGAGGTAAGGGAAAAAGGTGTTCATGTTGCGTTTATTACGCTTCATGTTGGACTGGGGACCTTCAGGCCTGTAAGTGTGGAGGATGTTCTCGAGCATGATATGCATGCTGAGTTTTATATGATAACCGAGGGAACAGCACGATTGCTTAATGAAGTACGTCAGAATGGCGGCCGAATTGTTACAGTTGGGACGACATCAACCCGGACACTGGAAACCATCGCTTCAGAAAACAATGGAACATTTATTGAAAGCAGTGGATGGACAAATATTTTTATTTATCCAGGTTACGAATTTAAGGCGATAGATGGAATGATTACCAATTTTCATCTGCCAAAATCAACATTGATCATGCTTGTCAGCGCGTTAGCGGGGAGAGAAAATATATTGCATGCCTATAATACTGCTGTAAATGAACGCTATCGCTTCTTCAGTTTTGGCGACGCAATGCTCATCATCTAACGTTAGGAAGGAGAAATATATTTGACTGCAATTCGATATGAATTTATTAAAACATGTAAGCAAACTGGTGCCCGTTTAGGGAGGGTACATACACCGCATGGTTCTTTTGACACACCTGCATTTATGCCGGTAGGAACACTTGCAACAGTAAAAACGATGTCTCCAGAGGACCTAAAGGAAATGGGTGCAGGGATCATTTTGAGTAATACCTACCACCTATGGCTGCGTCCAGGGAATGAAATTATCAGGGAAGCTGGCGGTCTTCATAAATTTATGAACTGGGACCGGGCGATTTTAACAGATTCCGGCGGCTTTCAGGTTTTCAGTTTGAGTGAGTTTCGTAAAATTGAGGAAGAAGGCGTTCATTTCCGTAATCATATGAGCGGTGAGAAATTATTTTTATCACCTGAAAAGGCAATGGAAATTCAGAATGACCTTGGTTCTGATATTATGATGGCATTTGATGAATGTCCGCCATACCCTGCTACATATGAATATATGCAAAAATCGGTAGAGAGAACTTCTCGTTGGGCAGAGCGCTGTTTGAATGCTCATCAGCGGCCAAATGATCAAGGACTCTTTGGAATTGTTCAAGGTGGAGAATTTGAAGAGCTTCGTAAACAAAGCGCGAAGGACCTTGTTTCTCTTGATTTTCCAGGTTATGCAGTAGGCGGATTGTCTGTTGGTGAGCCCAAGGACGTTATGAATCGAGTTCTTGAGTTTACAACGCCATTATTACCAACAAATAAACCACGTTATCTTATGGGAGTAGGGTCACCGGATTCCTTGATAGATGGGGCGATTCGCGGGATTGATATGTTTGACTGCGTTCTGCCAACGCGAATTGCAAGAAATGGTACATTGATGACGAGTACTGGCCGTCTCGTTGTGAAAAATGCTCAATTTGCAAAAGATTTCGGCCCGCTCGATCCAGATTGTGATTGCTACACATGCCGAAATTACAGCAGGGCTTACATTCGTCACCTAATTAAATGTGATGAAACATTTGGAATTAGATTAACTAGTTACCATAATCTCTATTTTCTGTTAAGATTAATGGAGAAGGTCAGACAAGCAATCCGAGAGGACAGGCTTGGTGATTTCCGAGAAGAGTTTTTTGAACGTTATGGTTTTAACAAACCAAACGCGAAAAATTTCTAATAGATGATTATTGAAAGGAGGGAAAAGCATGGCAGGAGGATTAGGTTCAATTATTCCTTTAATATTAATGTTTGTATTATTTTATTTCCTATTAATTCGTCCACAGCAAAAACGTACAAAAGCTGTACAACAAATGCAAAACGAGTTGAAAAAAGGTGATAAAATTGTCACGATTGGCGGTTTACATGGTTTTGTCGATTCAATCGATGAAAGCAAAGTCGTGATCAAATGTGGAGACGGCAGCCGTCTAACATATGACCGAAATGCGATTCGTGAAGTAACTGAATCAGCAAAAACTTCTACAACAGCAGAAGTTTCTTTAGAAAAGTAAGATTGAAAAAAGGAAGCCAAATTTCTGGCTTCCTTTTTCTATGCGGTTCTTTGGTTATTTGTTGCTATATTTACTCCGAGGATTCCACCCATCATGGCAATTAGCGTATAGCAAATATAGTAGATAACCTGTTCTACATCAAACAGGCGGTCATAGCCTAAATATTGGAACAGGAAGACAATAATGCTGTAAATTAATCCTGTTAATCCTCCAATCAGCCAGCCCTTTTGCTTTCGCTTTCCACCCGAGAGAAATCCTCCTCCAAACAGCCCTATAAAGGAAACGGCAGTAATAATGTATTGAAGTGAGACTTCCCGGACTGAAGTAAATCTAAGAATAGATGCGAAAATGAGACTGCTGACAATCGCAAATACGAAAATAAAAATTAACCCGTACAAAATAGCTGTACCAAAGCTTTTTGATTCGATTTGACTCTCCCCCTTTATGTTATCTTTTTGAATCAGAAAAACAGATTCTTACCTAGTACAAGCATATTCGCCTATTTTAAAAGTAGAATAAAAATTTACCCGTTTTTATTGTGATTGGTATTTTATTCCTCAAATGATTAAGGGGAAAAAGCTAATAATAGAATTGAGTGGTAAAAAAGGGGCGACAGTGGTGGAGATATACACAACGATCGTAATTAGGACAATATTATTTTACGTACTTATTCTCATTATTTTCCGTGTTATGGGTAAAAGAGAAATTGGGGAATTAAGTATTCTTGATCTCGTGGTTTTTGTCATGATTGGTGAATTGGCTATTGTCGGGATCGAAAATCCCAAGGAATCTTCCATCCAAGTTGCTATCCCTATGGTTTTATTAATGGTTATCCAGATAATTTTGGCAAAGCTTTCACTAAAGAGTAAAAGATTTCGTGATCTTGTTGACGGTAAGCCAACCATAATCATCAATCGTGGGAAAATTGATGAAGAAGCAATGAGAAAACAACGATACAACTTTGATGATTTACTTACCCAGCTAAGGGAAAAAGATATCCGCAGCATTGCAGACGTTGAGTTTGCCATATTAGAGTCCTCTGGCAGTCTTTCTGTTATCGAAAGAATGAATAATAGTGACGGAAAGCCTAAGGATGGAGATATTACCATTCCGTTAATCATTGATGGCAATATTGAAGAAGAAAATTTAACCCGGATTAATAAAACCAACCTATGGCTCCGCCAGGAATTAAAGAAAATGGGATACCGTGATGTTAGAAAAATCTCTTTTTGCAGTTTTGAAAATGGCAAGTTCTTTGTAGATATTATGGACGAAGAGTGAAAAAGACACGGTGCATGCGTGTCTTTTTCCTTTTCATCAAGTTGGGATTATATTGCGAATGATCGGTATTCTTCTGAGTTCTTCTTTTTTGATGAGGCCGGCTAATATTAACAGGAAAATGTAGAGGATCGACATTCCAGAAGCAGCCGACAATACCCTAATGGCTAAATGCTCGCCGAGAAGGATGTGGTTAAATAACCAATAGCCTATCCAAGCAGAGATTGCCATAATGATGCCGCCTTTTAGGTAATCTCGAATGTGAAAGCTAAACGAAATTTTCTTTAGCACTGTGGCAAAATGCAGCATCGTTACTAACACGAAACCAACTATAATGCCGAGTGCCACCCCTGTTATCCCAAAGGCCGGCTGTGAAGCGAGCAAGAAAATAACAGCTGTTTTAATAACAGCTCCAATTAAGCTATTGATCATTGCAGCCCTGGCAAGGTTAAGTGCCTGTAAGACAGCTTGGAGAGGGCCTTGGTAATAATAAAATAAAAAGAATGGTGCCATGATGCGAATAAAGTAAGAGCCTTTTGTAGACCCATACATAAGCTCCATCAATGGGTCTGCCAGTACATACAGGACAATCACAGACAAGCCGCCGCTTAAAAAAGCAAAACGAAGTGCCTGCTGCAGCCGGTGTTCAATCAATTGATGATTATTTTGGGAGTTGGCTTCACTAATTGCAGGAACTAGCGAAGTTGCCAGTGAAAAGGTAATGAACGATGGCAGCATTAATAATGGCATCGCAAACCCAGTCAGTGATCCGTATTGTTTCGTTGCCTCAATCGCAACTACACCGGCAAGTGCTAAGCTATGAGCGACGACGATCGGTTCAAAAAACCAGGATACTGACCCAATCATTCTGCTTCCCATTGTTGGCAGGGCGATTTCCATTAAATCTTTAAAGGTTTTCTTGCCAGAATGGACGAATTGGAAAAAGTTTTTTCTTAACTTGAATCGTTTCTTTAATTTAAAGGCAGTTAATAAATAGATTAAGGATGCCACTTCACCAATAATAGCAGCTACCATAGCTGCTGCTGCCGCATATTCAATTCCATAAGGCAGAAAAGCTTTAGTCATAACCGCAATTAAGGTAATTCTAACAAGTTGCTCTAAAATCTGCGATACAGCTGAAGGGCGCATGTTTTGTCTGCCCTGGAAATAACCTCTCAAAACAGAGGAAACGGCGATAACAGGGACAACAGGTGCAATCGCGATTAAAGGATAAAACGTTCTTGGGTCTGTAAAGAGTGTGGTAGACAAAATGGGTGCTAACAAAATGAGAGCGGGTGTAAAAATCAGCGAAAGCGAGATCGTTATCGCTAGAGAAACGACAAGAATTTTTTTTATTTCTTGATGATTTCCTCTTGCTTCTGCTTCGGCAATATTTTTTGAAATGGCAACAGGCAGTCCCATTTGTGTTAAGGTCACAACAAGGATAAAGGTGGGAAACGCCATCATATAGAGTCCGACCCCTTCTTCACCAATACTTCGAGCTATGACAATTCTGTTAATAAATCCAAGAACCCTCGTTATTAATCCCGCTAATAATAGGATAAAGGTCCCTTTTAAAAACTTTGACATACTACTTCCCACCTTCTCAAAAAAGAAGAATTCATATACAATTAATCTATATGCATAAGGGTGGACAAAGCATGACAAGGTGTTTTTTTATTTTGGCTGTGTAAAAGGTAAATGTTGGTATTGCACCCTGTTGATTTTCGCGGAAGGCACGAAGACTCCTGCGGGAGGACGGGGCAGGGGAGACCCCGCTTATCTCTAAGTGCCGAGGAGGCTCCCCGTTCCGCCCGCGGAAAGCGAAGTGCCTCGGGACAGGCATAGTGCGCCTGTCCCTGCGGTGATAATTCGAAGAAGCATTCCTAAGTGGAGCGTAAATCAACAGGCCTGTGTAACACAGCCACTATTTTAATGGCAAGAGAGAGACTAAAATGTCCGGAGGGGGCAGCATCATTGGAGAAAATACATGCTTACAATCATTTTCGTTCTCAAGTAGAACCAGCACTAATAAGCAAACTAGAAGAGTTTCGCCTATTAGGCTACAAAGAAGTCTCAGAAGGGGAACTTTGGGATTACCTGACAAGAAAGAAATGGAAGAGAGTTAAAGAAGAAATAAGAATTTATGAAATTATTGATGATATCCTTTCGGTAAAGATAAGTGATTACATCAGCTTTACGACTATCGAAGCTTATAAGCACAATGAAGTTAATCTAGATGATGAAGATGAAATGAAGGAATTATTAAAATAAATTTGGGGTTTACTAGAATAAATTGACAGTATTTCTAAACTATTTCATAATAAAAGCAATGATTTTTTTATATTTTTACATAAGGCTGTGACTGGCAGTGCTTTGGCTTTTAGCCCTAAGGAGGAACAATACATAATGGTTAAGCGCAGTAGAATTATTGCTTTCCTTTTAGTCGTTATACTAATTGGAAGCACTATGGGGGTTACCTCGACTGGTATTTTAAAAGACATTAAGCTTGGTTTGGACCTGCAGGGTGGATTCGAAGTTTTATATGAAGTACAACCTGCAAAAAAGGGTCAGGAAATTAACAAGGAAGTATTAGCGAGTACAGCAGAAGCACTAGATAAGAGGATCAATGTTCTCGGTGTTAGTGAACCAAATATCCAAATTGAAGGTGAAAATAGGATTCGTGTTCAGCTCGCCGGGGTAACAGATCAAAATGAAGCGCGTGAGATACTATCTACCCAAGCCAATCTTACCTTCCGTGACGCCAATGACCGAGTGATGATGGATGGAGCGGATTTAGCCGAGAATGGTGCGAGTCAGACTTTTGATGAAAATGGAGCACCAAGTGTTTCATTAAAGTTAAAAAGTGCCGATACATTCAGAAAAGTTACCGAAGAAATTGTCAAAATGACACCAAACAATTATCTTGTCATTTGGCTTGATTTTGAAGAAGGAAAAGATTCCTTTAAAACAGAAATTACAAAAGAAAATCCTAAATTTTTATCAGCACCTACAGTAAGAGAAATTTTTAATCAAAATACCGTTTCAATCGTAGGCAGCTTCACAGCTGAGGAGGCTCAAGAGCTTGCTTCACTTCTAAATGCAGGAGCACTTCCTGTGAAGTTGAAGGAAGTATATTCAACATCAGTTGGAGCTAAATTTGGTGAACAGGCATTAAATGAAACAGTCTTTGCCGGCATCATCGGAATTGCACTTGTTTATTTATTTATGTTAGTTTACTATCGTTTCCCAGGATTCATTGCGACAGTGACATTATCGATCTACATCTATCTCGTTTTATTAGTATTTGACTGGATGAATGCGGTATTAACACTTCCAGGTATTGCTGCCCTTATCCTTGGGGTTGGTATGGCAGTGGATGCCAATATCATCACATATGAACGGATAAGAGAAGAAATCAAGGTAGGAAAGTCCATTAAATCTGCATTCCAAGCAGGGAGTAAGAGTTCCTTTTCTTCCATTATCGACGCAAACTTAACTACCATTCTGACGGCTGCAGTGCTGTTCTTTTACGGGACAAGCTCTGTTAAAGGGTTTGCAACAACATTAATTGTCAGTATTTTAATGAGTTTTGTTACCGCAGTATTTGGTTCGCGTATTTTCTTAGGAATGTGGGTTAACAGTGGATTCCTAAATAAAAAGCCAGGATGGTTTGGTGTCAAAAAGGCAGATATTAAGGATATTGCCGAGAATTATGATACATTAGACCTCCCAACCAGATGGGATAGATTTGATTTCGTAAAGGTTAGAAAACTATTCTTCATGATCTCAGGTGCATTATTAGGAATTGGTTTGATTATACTCCTAGTGTTCCGTTTGAATCTTTCTATTGATTTCTCGAGTGGAACCCGGATTGAAGTATTATCTGATAAACCATTAACAACTGAACAAGTAGAAAATGCTTTTGATGAAGTGAATATCAAAACAGACGATATCCTTATTTCTGGCGAGAATAAAGAAATTGCTTCTGCTAGACTCAAAGGTGTGCTATCGAAAGACGAAATTGCAGATTTAAAGGAAAAGTTCAGTAAAGAATTTGGTGCAGAGCCAAATGTTAGTACGGTTTCTCCTACAGTAGGGAAGGAGATTGCCAAAAATGCTGTAATTGCTCTCATCATCGCGTCCATTGGGATTATTATCTATGTAACCGTTCGATTTGAAATGGCGATGGCTGTAGCGGCGATTGTTTCATTACTGCATGATGCTTTCTTTATGATTGTGTTCTTCAGTATTACTAGATTGGAAGTAGATTTGACGTTCATTGCTGCGGTATTAACCATTGTTGGTTACTCAATCAATGATACCATTGTTACTTTTGACCGTATGCGTGAGAACTTGATTAAGAAAAAGCGTCTTAAAACCTTTGATGATATAGCCGAGGTTGTTAATGTCAGCTTACGCCAAACTTTAACACGTTCCTTTAACACCGTCCTTACTGTTATGGTTACGATTATCGCTTTAATATTCTTCGGAAGTGAGTCCATCCGCAATTTCTCAATTGCGATGTTTGTAGGATTAATTTCTGGTGTATACTCATCTGTCTTTATTGCGACCAACCTTTGGGTTGTTTTAAAAGCAAAAGAACTGAAAAAGAAGGGAACCATTAAGACAGTTAAAGAAAAGCGAAAAAACTCGGATGAACCGCAGGTATAATCCTTTTAATAACCGCAGACTATTCTGCGGTTATTTTTATTTTCAAGTGGAAAATATCAATGATTGAAAGCTAAACTTCGCTCCTGTATAATAGTAAAGTCTGAGGGGTGAACGCATGTTAAAGTCAAAAACTAGATGGATTGTTCGTAAATCCGATCAACAACTAGTAAAAACTCTCGAAAATGAATTGAAAATTACGCCGCTTGTTGCGTCGCTGCTTATCAACCGCGGATTAGATACCGCCGAATCTGCACGGTCTTTTTTATATGGAAATGAGCAATTTCATGACCCTTATCTATTAAAAGGTATGGATGCTGCCGTCAACAGAATTCGGCAGGCAATTGAAAATCAAGAACCTATATTAATATTTGGAGATTACGATGCAGATGGAGTGAGCAGTACAACAGTATTAATGCTCACGCTCAAGGATCTGGGAGCCAATGTCCAATTTTATATACCTAATCGCTTTACAGAAGGGTATGGTCCGAATGAGCCTGCCTTTCGAAGTGCAGCTGAATCTGGAATAAAATTAATTATTACGGTAGATACAGGTATTTCTGCTCTGCATGAAGCAGGTGTTGCAAAGGAACTAGGCCTCGACTTAATTATCACGGATCACCATGAGCCAGGTCCGATCCTGCCGGAAGCATTGGCGATTATACATCCCAAACTTCCAGATAGTATTTATCCTTTTCGTGAACTTGCTGGGGTAGGTGTGGCGTTTAAATTAGCTCATGCTCTATATGGTAAACTTCCAGAGCACTTGCTTGAAATTGCGGTTATTGGTACCATCGCTGATTTGGTTTCGTTAAAAGACGAAAACCGCCTTATTGCCAAAAAAGGTTTGGAAATGCTTAAAGTCACGAAGAATAAAGGTCTTAAAGCTATTTTAAAAACAGCAGGTGTCAACCCGCAGAATATTAACGAAGAGACAATCGGCTTTACACTTGCGCCAAGAATTAATGCAGTCGGCAGATTAGAAAATGCTGATATGGCTGTAGACCTTCTACTAACCGATGACCCTTTTGAAGCAGAAAGCTTAGCACAAGAAATGGACGAGTTAAACAAAACAAGGCAGTCAATTGTTAATTCCATTACACTTGAAGCGATTGAAGAGGTGGAGAAGAACTACCCTATTGAATCTAATTCAGTCCTTGTGATTGGTAAAGAAGGCTGGAATGCAGGTGTAATTGGCATCGTTGCCTCTAGATTAGTTGAAAAGTTTTACCGGCCGACCATTGTCCTTAGTTATGATTCTGAAAAAGGCTTGGCTAAAGGATCAGCTCGGAGTATTGAAGGATTTGATTTATTTAAAAATCTATCAACGTGCCGTGATATCCTTCCACACTTTGGCGGACATCCAATGGCTGCCGGAATGACGCTAAATCTAGAAGATGTTCCAGATCTTCGTCAAAGATTGAATCTTTTGGCAGAGGAACAGTTAACAAAGGAAGATTTTATCCCTGTAACTTTACTTGATCATCAAATAAATGTTGAAGAAATTAATTTATCTTCATTAGATGAATTAAATCTGCTGGCTCCTTTTGGTATGGACAACCCTAAGCCGAAGGTGTTAATTCGTAATGTCCAAGTCGCTGCTATGAGAAAGATTGGATCTGAACAAAACCATTTAAAAGTAATGGTCAACGATAACGGAGCAAACTTGGATGGGATTGGTTTCGGACTGGGTCAGTTGGCCGACCATATTTCACCAGCTTCGAAAATTTCACTGATAGGTGAATTAGCTGTTAATGAGTGGAATAATATCCGTAAACCACAAATTTTTATCCAGGATGCTGCCGTTGAATCATGGCAATTATTTGATCATCGCGGGGTGAAAAAGATTCACTCTATGGTGAATACTATCCCAAAGGAAAAGCGGACATTTGTTATTTTTAATAAGGAACAGCATGATAACATGGATTACTCACTAAAAGATGAGGCAATCCTGATTCAAAATGAAGATGATGCGAAAGCCTTTGACACACATCAAGCCAATGTGGTACTCGTTGACCTTCCGCCGTCAAAGGACATCATTTGGCACTTATTTAATGGAAAACAGCCAGCTCGAATTTATGCCTATTTTCAAAAAGAATCGAGTGATTTCTTTAGTACTCTGCCTACAAGGGACCATTTTAAGTGGTTTTATGCTCTGCTATTAAAAAAGGGTCCGATTGATTTAAGGCGTCATGGAGATGAAATTGCCAAACACCGGGGCTGGTCGACAGAAACCATTACCTTTATGTCAAAGGTGTTTTCTGAATTAGATTTTGTTACAATAAACAATGGATTTATTACTTTGAATAAACAATCACAAAAGCGTGACCTAACTGATTCGATTACCTATCAAACGAAACAGTCTCAATATGCACTTGAAAGAGATCTATTATTTTCATCCTTTCAAGCGTTGAAGAGCTGGTTTGACGAGGTTATAGAAGGATCAGTTCATATTGAGGAGGCAATTAAGTAATGGACTTAAAGCAATTTATCGCAATCGTACCGGATTACCCGAAACCAGGAATTACATTCAAGGATATTACTCCATTAATGAACAATGGAGCAGCGTATAAGTACGCTACGGACCAGATTGTTGAATACGCAAAAGACAAACAAATTGATTTAATCGTTGGTCCTGAGGCAAGAGGGTTTATCATCGGCTGCCCAGTATCCTATGCACTAGGTATCGGCTTTGCACCTGTTCGTAAGGAAGGGAAACTTCCTCGTGAAACAGTTAAAGTCAGCTATGGACTAGAATATGGAAGTGATGTTCTAACCATTCATAAGGACGCGATTCAGCCGGGTCAGCGAGTTCTAATCACGGATGACCTGTTAGCAACAGGTGGAACGATTGATGCCACCATTCAATTAGTTGAGCAGCTTGGCGGTGTGGTTGCTGGAATTGCTTTTCTTGTAGAATTATCCTACCTCGAAGGCCGTAAAAAGCTTGAAGGCTATGACATCATGACATTGATGAATTATTAATAGTTTGAGGGCACTCGTAACTGAGTGCTCTCTTGTTATAAGAGGAGACCTATTTTTTTTCTTAGATTTCGACACTTTTTTCGCAAAATACAGTAAAATAGGTATCAAACCCTTTACATCTGAGTTTTTTTTTTCGATAATAGTAACATTCATTAGTAACTAGTTTAGGTAGTAATACATTTAATAATAAAAAATGAGACGAAAAATAAGGTGATTTTATGGCGAACGACCAAGTGCTAACCGCCGAACAAGTCATCGACAAGACGAGGGTCTATTTAAACGAAGAGCATTGTGAATTTGTAAGAAGAGCATATGAATTTGCAAAACATTCTCATCGTGAACAATATAGAAAGTCGGGAGAGCCTTACATTATCCATCCCATTCAGGTTGCTGGAATTCTAGCGGACTTGGAGATGGATCCTGCAACGGTTGCCGCTGGTTTTCTTCATGACGTTGTTGAAGACACGGATGTCACCTTAATGGACATCGAGACTGAATTTAATGACGAAGTGGCCATGCTTGTCGACGGGGTTACGAAATTAGGAAAAATTAAATATAAATCACACGAGGAACAGCAGGCAGAAAACCACAGGAAAATGTTTGTGGCAATGGCTCAGGATATCCGCGTTATTTTAATCAAGCTTGCTGACCGTCTGCATAATATGAGGACACTTAAGCACCTTCCCGTTGAGAAGCAGCGCCGGATTTCAAATGAAACCCTTGAAATCTTTGCACCTCTGGCCCATCGTCTTGGTATTTCTAAGATTAAGTGGGAGCTCGAAGATACTGCATTAAGATACTTAAATCCACAGCAATATTACCGTATTGTTAACCTGATGAAAAAGAAACGGGCGGAACGGGAACAATATTTGGTCGATGTAATGGATGAAGTTCGCAATAGAATGAAAGAAGTGTCCATTAATGCAGAGCTATCTGGAAGGCCAAAGCATATTTATAGCATTTATCGTAAAATGGTTCAGCAGAATAAACAATTCAGTGAAATTTATGATCTATTGGCCGTACGAATTGTTGTGAATAGTATAAAGGATTGCTATGCGGTATTAGGTATCATTCATACATGCTGGAAGCCTATGCCTGGGCGATTTAAAGACTATATTGCAATGCCGAAGCCTAATATGTATCAATCTCTTCACACTACAGTCATTGGTCCTAAGGGCGACCCGCTGGAGGTTCAAATTCGGACATCTGAAATGCATAGGATTGCTGAATTTGGTATTGCGGCCCACTGGGCGTATAAAGAAGGCAAAGCACTTAGTGATACCACTTCTTATGAAGAGAAGCTGACTTGGTTTAGAGAAATCCTTGAATTCCAAAATGACACGGCTAATGCCGAAGAATTTATGGAGTCACTGAAAATTGATTTATTTTCTGATATGGTTTTTGTATTTACACCAAAAGGTGATGTAATAGAATTACCATCTGGTTCCGTACCGATTGATTTTGCTTACCGGATTCACTCTGAAATCGGTAATAAAACAATAGGGGCCAAAGTTAACGGTAAAATGGTTACACTGGATTACCGGCTTAAGACAGGTGACATTATCGAAATTCTTACCTCCAAACATTCTTATGGACCAAGTCAGGATTGGTTAAAGCTTGCGCAAACGTCTCAAGCGAAGAACAAAATCCGAGCCTTCTTTAAGAAGCAGCGCCGGGATGAAAATGTCGATAAAGGCAAAGAGCTTGTTGAAAAAGAAATCCGTGCGATGGAGTTTGATTTAAAAGAAATTTTAACAGCCGATAATCTGAAAAAGGTAGCCGAAAAGTTTAATTTTGCCAATGAAGACGATATGTATGCAGCTGTTGGCTATAATGGTGTAACCGCACTGCAGGTAGCTAACCGCCTAACGGAAAAATGGCGCAAGAAGCGAGACCAAGAGCAGTCTGCAACCATTACAAATGCCATTTCAGATATGAAGTCATTTCCTTCAACGAAAAAGAGAGAATCTGGTGTTCGTGTTGCCGGGATCGATAATTTGTTAATCCGCTTATCCAGATGCTGTAATCCTGTTCCAGGTGATGAAATCGTCGGCTTTATTACGAAGGGCCGCGGTGTTTCTGTACACAGGGCAGATTGTACAAATATTGACTCTAATGATGCACAAACCAGGTTGATTCCAGTTGAGTGGGAATCCTCCTTAAATGACCGGAAAGAATATAATGTTGATATTGAAATTAGCGGTTATGACCGCCGCGGCCTATTGAATGAGGTACTGCAGGCAGTAAACGAGACGAAAACCAATATTTCAGCTGTATCTGGCCGATCGGACCGCAATAAAATGGCGACGATTATTATGTCTATTGCTATTCATAACGTCAGCCACCTGCAAAGGGTTGTGGATCGTATTAAACAGATACCAGATATATATTCTGTCCGCAGGATTATGAATTAAGGAGTTTATGAAATGCGAGTTGTGGTACAGCGCAGTAAAAATGCAAAGGTAAGTGTGAACGAAAAAATTACAGGTCAGATTTCTAAAGGTCTTGTTCTGCTTGTAGGAGTAACTCATCTAGATTCAGAAGAAGATGCTGCTTACTTGGCGGAAAAAATCGTCAATCTAAGGATTTTTGAAGATGAAGCTGGAAAAATGAATTTATCTTTACTGGATGTTGGCGGTGAGATCCTTTCTGTATCTCAATTCACTTTATATGGCGATTGCCGTAAAGGAAGAAGACCAAATTTCATGGAAGCTGCAAGACCCGAGCAGGCAAATCAGCTTTATGAAGTATTCAATGGTTTGTTACGTGAAAAAGGTATCAAGGTTGAAACAGGAATCTTTGGAGCGATGATGGATGTTGAATTAATCAATGACGGCCCTGTGACATTAATTGTAGAAAGTAAAGGATAAAAAAGGCTTGGCACTTAATAGCTGCCAAGCCTTTTTTTTGTCTAGCTGCATTCTATTGTTCTTTAAAATATTTTGCTAAGCCATTATAGATACCGGTTGCTGCACTTTCTTGAAAATGGCTGGAGGTCAGCGTCATTTCTTCTGCAGAGTTACTTAGGTACCCCAGTTCCATAAGAACGGCTTTTCTTTGGTTTTCACGAACGACATGATAATCACCGGAGCGGACACCGCGGCTTTTTAATCTGGTTTGTGTATTCGTTGAGTTATAAACATATTCTGCGAGTTTCTTTTGATACGAATGATAGTAATAGGCAGTCATCCCCCGGGCACTTCGGTCTAGGTTACTATCATAATGTAAGCTGAGAAAGGCATCTGCCTGATGAACACTCGCGAGTCTTACCCTTGATGGAAGCGGAAGATACGAATCGTTGTTTCTTGTCAGAAATACATTAGCGCCTGCTGCCTTTAACTTATCAGATAAAAGCTGGGCAGTCCTTAGTGTTAATTCTTTTTCAAGCGTTCCTCTCGACCCTGTCGCCCCAGTATCAATCCCGCCGTGACCAGGATCAATGACGATGGTTTTGTATTTGAGATAACCTCCAGCCCCCTGTTTATCAATTCCAGGTCCTGTGCCATTGGTTGTGACAAGCCATCCGGCAATATAACCATTCTTACCATTCGATAATTTGATCTGATACCAATCATTCTCGATACTAACAATGTGAAAGGAATCTCCTTCATTTGCCCGCTGGAGGACAGTTGATTGAACAGTTGGATCCTTTCTGATATTGGTCCCATTATGTAGAATTGTTACTTTGCTGTCCTTGGCCACTTCGCTCGATTTTGCTTGATCCTTGCTAAAATACCAGCCGGCAGCCCAGCCTGTCTTACCTGACTTGTATTCAATTTTGACCCAATTATTTACCTCATCTAAAATGGCAAATTTTTGTCCCTTTGAAACGGAGCCAATAATCCTGGCATTTAAAGAAGAACCATCACGGATACTAAGACTGCTGGCCGTAACTGTCCCTATGACTCCAGTAGATTTAGACGGCGTACTCTGATTCCCTATTTGAACAAATTCACTGCTTACCCATGCACTTTGTCCAGAGTACTTGATTTCCAGCCAATTATTCTTTTTCGAATAAATGCTTACCGTAGTGCCTTTTGCTAGTTTACCAATAATACTTCCTTTGGTAGAAGGCTCTTTTCTGATATTCAATGTATCAGTAACAATACCTTTATCTATGGATTTATTAGTATTATCATCTTTAGAATTAGTGCTATTGCTTTTTAAATCCATGTATTCTCTAGCAACCCAGCCTTCTCCAAATGAAGCAGAGATTTTTAACCAGTTTTCATTCTCATCAACAACACTGACAATTTGTCCTTTATTTAGAGAGCTTATAATACGGAAGCTCGTACCAGGGCCAGATCGCACTCGTAATTGATTGGTATTGGCTTCAGCACTTCTGCCTTTTGAATTACCCGAGCTTGTCGTAGTGGTTCCATTAGAGGATTTGGTTACCACCCAATTTGCAACCCAGCCTGTTTTCGCGGCTGAAAGCTGAATTTGAATCCAATCCCCTTTTTCTTTTAAAACCGTAAACTTTTCGCCTTTTTTTACTTGTTTTACAAGCTGGTAGCTTAAACCTGGACCATTACGGATGTTAACCGTACTTTCCGCAATGGTAACCGAATCGTTTGCCGCTGCACCTTTATCTTCTGGAAGGAATACAGCAAAAATTAACGTGAAGCATACGAACAAAAGTATAAATCTCCTTATCATCCTCTCTCTCCCTTCATCTATCATAATTTTAACGTAAAGCATTGTGAAAATCATTCCTTATTTGCTAAATTTCGCCTTTTTTCGGAAATCTTGTCTGCCATGTAAGTTTTTAAAAATGATTGGAAATAATAGAACTATAGTGATGATAAAAGAGGTGGTTTTCCGGTGAGATCTAGCGATAAGGCAAATAGTATCCAATCAATGGACAGCAGGCTTTTTGGTGTAGATTTTCATGATTTTATTCAAAAGGAACACAATAATACCACGTTTGAGCTTGCATCCGAATTTGGTCTTACAATCGGTGATGTTAGAAAGTTGAAAAAACATTTGGAAAGATCCTAAATCCTTCTTGACATTGGATTCAATGCTCCGTAATATTATATAAATAATAAACATGACGATAACCAATGATGGAGCATAGTAATTAAGGTTAAACATGACTAGAGAGGAAATGCCCTGGGCTGAAAGCATTTCTGCATGATTCTTAATGAATGAACACTCCGTAGGCTTCTCTCTGAAAAAGGATTATTAGAAGTTGGAACCATTCCGACTCTAGTTCCTCTACTAGGAGAAGAACGTGAGCAGGCGTTAACTGTAAAAGAGGAAGTGCATGAAATACTATGCCTTCAACTAGGGTGGCACCGCGGGATATAACTCTCGTCCCTTGTATGTTATTTATACAAGGGACGGGAGTTTTTTGTTTTTTATAAAGATTTTACATAAATGAGACTTTGTTAGGAGGAAACTGTTATGTCTATTAGCATTCCTAGAGGCACACAGGACATTCTGCCAGGAGAGGTAGAAAAGTGGCAGCTGATTGAGGCAAAAGCGAGAGAGCTTTGCGAGAAATATCAATATCAAGAAATTCGGACTCCAATCTTTGAACATACAGATTTATTTGCTAGAGGTGTTGGTGATACCACGGATATTGTACAGAAAGAAATGTACACATTTGATGACCGCGGCGGCCGCAGCCTTACGCTCCGACCTGAAGGGACAGCAGCAGTGGTAAGGTCTTTTGTTGAGAAAAAAATGTTCGGTTATCCAAATCAGCCTGTAAAGCTTTATTATATGGGACCGATGTTTCGATATGAACGCCCGCAGGCTGGACGCTTCCGTCAGTTTGTACAATTTGGAATTGAAGCATTAGGCAGTAATGATCCGGCAATTGATGCAGAAGTTATCTCATTAGCTATCAATTTATACAAGGAAATGGGCTTGAGAAAGCTAAAACTTGTCATCAATAGTCTGGGAGATAAGGAAAGCAGAAATGCTCACCGCAATGCTCTTGTGAATCACTTCCAGCCGAGAATCGGAGAGTTTTGTCATGATTGTCAGAATCGTTTGGAAAAAAATCCATTACGGATCCTTGATTGCAAGCAGGATCACAACCATGAATTAATGAAATCGGCACCGTCGATTATTAATTATCTGAATGATGAATCTAAGGCATATTTTGAAAAATTGCAGAAGTATTTAACACAATTAGATATCGAATTTGTCGTTGACCCGAACCTGGTTCGCGGCTTGGATTATTACAACCACACTGCATTTGAAATCATGAGTGACGCAGAGGGCTTTGGTGCGATTACAACATTATGCGGCGGGGGCCGTTACAATGGTTTAGCGGAAGAAATGGGCGGACCAGAAACCCCGGGAATCGGTTTTGCCATGAGTATTGAGCGTTTCCTAGCAGCACTGAATGCTGAAGGGATTGAGCTTGAAGTGAATCAAGGCATTGATTGCTATATCGCCTCACTGGGAGAAGAAGCAAAGGATTATACAGTAGGTCTCTTGCAAAAGTTACGACTTAGTGGTGTTTCAGCCGAAAGAGATTATTTAAATCGAAAAATCAAAGCGCAATTTAAAGCAGCAGACCGTCTGAACGCAAAATATGTTGCCGTTCTCGGTGATGATGAGCTTTCTAACAATAAAATTAACCTAAAAAATATGGCTACAGGCGAGCAGGAAGAAGTACCGTTAACACAGTTTGTAGAGTATTTTCAACAATTAAAGAGATAAGGAGAGGATATTTATGTATGGGAGAACGTATTTTTGTGGCGAGGTTCCAGAGTCAGCCATTGGTGAAAAAGTAACACTTAAAGGCTGGGTCGCAAAGCGCCGTGACTTAGGCGGATTAATTTTTATCGATTTACGCGACCGATCAGGGATTGTCCAGGTTGTATTCAATCCGGATTTATCAAAAGAAGCACTGCAAACGGCGGAAAAGATCCGCAGTGAGTATGTTCTAGATATTCAAGGAACAGTTATTGCCCGTGAGGAAGGAACGATCAACCCTAATTTAAAAACTGGAAAAATTGAGGTACAAGCTGAAAGTGTAACGATTATTAACGAAGCGAAGACTCCGCCGTTTACTATTTCAGATAACACGGATGCATCAGAAGATATTCGTCTTAAATACCGCTATCTAGATTTCCGCCGTCCGGTTATTTTTGAAACATTGAAAATGCGTCATCAGGTAACAAAGCAAATTAGAGATTTCCTTGATTCCGAAGGGTTCTTGGATATTGAAACACCTATTTTAACCAAGAGCACTCCTGAGGGAGCACGCGATTATCTTGTTCCGAGCCGTGTACATCCTGGTGAGTTCTATGCACTGCCGCAATCACCGCAATTGTTCAAGCAGCTATTAATGCTTGGCGGAATTGAGCGTTATTATCAAATCGCACGCTGTTTCCGTGATGAAGACTTACGTGCTGACCGTCAGCCAGAGTTTACTCAAATTGATATTGAAACAAGTTTCCTTGGTCAAGAGGATATCCTTGGCTTAATGGAAAACATGATGACGGGGCTGATGAAGGAAGTAAAAGGACTAGAAATTCCTGCTCCATTCCCACGGATGACCTATGATGAAGCGATGAGCCGCTTTGGTTCCGATAAACCAGATACTCGTTTTGGACTAGAACTAGTGGATCTTTCTGAGGTCGTTAAGGATTCAGGCTTTAAAGTATTTGCCGCTGCTGTTGCAAACGGGGGCCAGGTTAAGGCTATTAATGTAAGTGGAGCTGCAGAAAAATATTCTCGTAAGGATATTGATGCCCTGACTGAATTTGTAAGTGTTTATGGTGCAAAAGGTCTTGCTTGGCTGAAGGTAGATGGCGAGGGGTTAAAAGGTCCGATTGCAAAGTTCTTTGCTGAGGAAGATGCTAGTGCACTAAGATCTGTATTAAATGCAAATGAGGGTGACCTGCTTTTATTCGTTGCTGATAAGAAAAATGTTGTTGCCGACGCATTAGGTGCACTCCGCTTGAAGCTTGGAAAAGAACTAGGGTTAATCGACCAAAGTAAGTTTAACTTTTTATGGATTACCGATTGGCCGCTTCTTGAGTATGGTGAAGAGGAAGGCCGTTATTATGCAGCCCATCATCCATTCACGATGCCGGTCAGAGAAGACCTGCCATACTTAGATACAGATCCTGCTAGAGTCCGTGCACAGGCCTATGACCTTGTATTAAATGGTTACGAACTCGGAGGCGGGTCATTACGGATCTTTGAGCGTGAAGTTCAAGAAAAGATGTTTAAGGTTCTTGGATTTACTCCTGAAGAGTCACAAGAGCAATTTGGCTTCTTGTTAAATGCTTTCGAATACGGTACTCCTCCGCATGGCGGGATTGCTCTAGGTTTGGACCGTTTGGTGATGCTTCTCTCAGGCAGTACAAATCTGCGTGACACCATTGCTTTTCCAAAAACGGCAAGTGCCAGCGATTTGTTAACAGATGCACCAGGAGAAGTTTCGGAAGCCCAATTAAAAGAACTGCATTTGTCACTAAATGTTACTAACAAAGGCGAATAAAACGCTTTCATAATCCCTTGAATGGTTTTTTAATCTGTGGTATTATAAAGTCAATCAAATAAGTGTCCTGAAATGTTCGTTGTATTACCTAACTTTTGACCAACATTATTTCTTCGGGAGTCTGAAGTCTTCAAGCAGCGTAAAAGCCTCAACCTATACGGTTAAAGGGACTTACAAAAACTTGGAACAAGACACCCACCTGCGAGAGTGGCGGGATCAAAAGAAGGAACTAGCGCGACGGCACCATTGGGACCCTTATAAAAATAGTCTCCTGCATATGCAGGGGGCTATTTTTATTGCTTTTTTTAGGGGGAGAGCAAGTAAGCACGGATTGTGATTGTGCCTGAAATAGTTGTGTTAATGGGAATTGGGTAACAATCATGGGGTGATTGTGCCCGAAACAGCGGTGCTGTCGGGGATTGGGTAACAATCGTGCCAGGATTGAGCCCGAAACAGCGGTGCTGTAGGGAAATGGGTAACAATCGTGCCAGGATTGAGCCCGAAACAGTGGTGCTGTCGGGGATTGGGTAACAATCAAACCCTGATTGTGCACGAAACAACGGTGCTGCCGATAGTTGGGTAAAAATCACCCCCTGATTATGGCCGAAAAAGCAATGTTACTAAAATTTCAGAAACAATCCCCACTTCGTTTTCTACTCCCTATAGAAATACTTGAATTTATAGGGGAGTATGTTATATTTTTTTAGGGTAAAAGATATAGATAAGTCTAATTTAATTTCTGGAGGATCCACATGCTGCATCAATTTTCTCGTAATGAACTTGCCATTGGCAAAGAAGGCCTAGATATCATGAAGAACAGTACGGTTGCTGTACTAGGCATCGGCGGTGTCGGCTCTTTTGCCGCGGAAGCGCTTGCCCGCTCTGGTGTAGGCCGATTAATCCTTGTCGACAAAGATACCGTTGATATTACTAACGTGAACCGTCAGCTTATCGCTCTATTATCAACAATCGGGCAGCCTAAAGCTGATTTAATGAAAGAACGGATTAAAGATATTAATCCTGATTGTGAAGTTATCGCCTTAAAAATGTTTTATACAGAAGAGACTTATGAGGAATTTTTTAAATATGGCTTGGATTTTGTTGTTGATGCTTCTGACACCATTATCTATAAAATCCATCTCATGAAAGAGTGTCTCAAAAGAAATATACCAATTATCTCAAGCATGGGTGCCGCTAACAAAATGGACCCTACCCGATTTAAAATTGCCGATATTTCTAAAACACACACAGATCCCATTGCAAAAGTAATCCGCACGAAGCTCCGTAAGGAAAGAATCCACAAAGGCATCCCAGTGGTTTTTTCTGACGAAAGCCCAATTGTTATTCGGGAAGACGTCAAGAAAGAAGTAGGAAACGCGAACGCGCCAATTCGTAAGGCGCAAATGCCTCCAGCTTCAAATGCTTTCGTTCCATCTGCTTGTGGATTGATTATGGCAAGCTACGTGGTTCAGCAATTATTAAAGGATATCAAAATAACAAGAGTCGCTGATGAAAAATAATTAGTAACCCCGAACAAAAATGTTCGGGGCTTTTTATTAAAACTAATGATGTCGATGAGAGCCCGTTATGCTTTAAAGAGAGCAGAAATGGACACTCATAAGGTTGATGAGAGCCCGTAACCTGATAAATAGTGAGGGAATGGTCACTCATAAGGTTAATGAGAGCCCGTAACCTGATAAATAGTGAGGGAATGGTCACTCATAAAGTTGATGAGAGCCCGTAACCGGATAAAAAATGATGAAACGGTCACTCATAAGACTGATGAGAGCCCGTAGCCTGATAAATAGTGAGGGAATGGTCACTCATAAGGTTGATGAGAGCCCGTAACCGGATAAATAGTGAGGGAATGGTCACTCATAAGATTGATGAGAGTCCGTAACCTCATAAATAGTGAGGGAATGGTCACTCATAAAGTTGATAAGAGCCTGTAACCTGATAAAAAGTAAACAAACGGTCACTCATAAGGTGACAGAACCCAATAAAAAGGTCACTAACAGAGCTATTGATAGCTTCACAAAACAAAAAATGGGAAAAATATAAATTATACGTTAAACTTGATGAGAGAGAGGGGGAAGTTATTTGGAATCCATTGTAGTTTTAAAAGAGGTTACCAAAGTAATTAAAGGACGAACAATCATAGATAATATCAGTTTTGAAGTAAATAAAGGGGAAGTCTTCGGGTTTCTTGGTCCTAATGGCGCGGGTAAAACCACGACGATTCGAATGATTGTCGGCTTAATGGACATTACTTCAGGGGATATCACGATCGATGGGTATAGCATTAAATCAAAATTTGAAGAAGCAGTAAGACATGTTGGAGCCATTGTTGAGAATCCGGAAATGTACAAATTTCTAAGCGGTTACCAAAACCTCATTCATTACGCGAGGATGGTAAAGGGGATAACAAAGGAAAAGATCGATGAAACGGTAAAGCTTGTGGGGTTATCGGATCGCATTCATGACAAAGTGAAGACCTATTCCCT
The DNA here is from genome assembly GCF_046591715.1 of Neobacillus niacini. GTDB lineage: Bacteria > Bacillota > Bacilli > Bacillales > Cytobacillaceae > Neobacillus > Neobacillus niacini_L. Next base: position 26,285 of record NZ_JAWVNQ010000003.1, read on the forward strand.
TGGCATGCGGCAGCGGTTAGGCTTGGCTCAATGTCTATTGCATGATCCAAAAGTTTTGATTTTGGATGAGCCGACAAACGGGCTAGATCCTGCAGGTATAAGAGAAATCCGTGATTACATACGCCGCTTGGCAAGAGAGAGAAATATGGCTGTGATTGTTTCGAGTCATATCCTATCAGAGATGGAAATGATGTGTGACCGTATTGGGATTATTCAAAATGGCGTTCTTATTGATGTTCAATTAATACAGGAATTTGTACACGGAAGCAGTGCAAGTTTTGAGTTTGAGGTAATTCCTAGTGAAAAAGCATTAACCTTTCTGAATGCGAATTTCTCTCATATCCCAGTAACTCATTCACGGGACGGCATTACCCTTGAGCTGGCAAAGAGTGAAGTGCCACAAATGGTAAAGGCATTCGTAGAAGAGGATATTCAAGTGTTTGGGATTCGAGAAGTAGCGAAAACATTAGAGGACCGCTTCCTTGAAGTGACAGCAGATAAGGGGGCTAGTGAGCATGATTAATTTAATTCGCAATGAGTTAATGAAGATTTTCAGAAGACCAGGAACCTATGTCATGATTGGAATTCTGGTACTGATTGTTTCGGTCACAGGTATTTTTATGAAGTATAACTTGATTGAAGAAGAACCGAATGCAATAGAAGAGTGGAAACCGGTGTTACAGCAGGAAAATGAAGCACTCAAAAACCAACTGGAATCTAGTCAGGTAAAATTAGAACAGGATTACTATAAGAAACAAATTGCGATCAACGATTATAGGTTAGAGCATGATATTCCTTTTAGAGAAAAGTATAATACCTGGTCGTTTGTAAAAGACAATTCAGAGCTTATTCTCTTAGCAGGATTATTTACTATTGTGGTGTCTGCGGGAATTGTAGCGAGTGAATTTAATTGGGGAACGATTAAACTCCTATTAATCCGACCGATTAATCGCAGTAAGATCTTACTATCAAAGTATCTGACAGTTTTATTGTTTGCATTGGTGATGATTGTAATCTTATTTGGTTTTTCAGCTATTCTTGGGGCTATACTATTCGGATTCCCAGAGCAGACATTGCCATATTTGAATTATTTTAACGGAAGAGTAACAGAGCAGCACATTATCGTTCACTTAATTGTTTACTATGGGTTAGGCTCAATTGAAATGATAATGCTGACGACTATGGCTTTCATGATTTCATCTGTGTTCCGAAACAGCTCACTAGCAATTGGATTATCTCTATTTTTAATGTTTACAGGCAGTCAATTTACTGCTCTTATTTCTATGAAGTTTGATTGGGCGAAATATATTCTATTTGCTAATACAAATCTAATGCAGTACATTGAGGGAACTCCGTTGTTAGAGGGGATGACCATGTCCTTCTCGATCATGATGCTCATTATCTACTTTGTTATTTTTCAATTTTTGGCTTTTTTCGTGTTCAAAAAGAGAGATGTTGCAGCATAAAAGAAAACCTCTGGGTCTCCCCCAGAGGTTACTTTTTTCGTAATAGTTTTTCATAGACCATTGCCAGTGCCTGCTCAAATTTCCCTGTTTTCTTCGGGTGGTAGTATTGTTTATTCTTTAATTTATTCGGCAGATATTGCTGTTGAACCCACCCGGATTCATAATCATGCGGGTATAAGTAGTCAATTCCCCGTCCCAGCTCTTTTGCACCTTTATAGTGTGCGTCACGTAAATGGTCCGGCACTTCCCCAATGTTTCCTTTTTGGATATCTGCTAAGGCTTCACTGATTGCGATCACAGCTGAATTGGATTTAGGTGACAAGCATAATTCGATGACAGCATTAGCCAGGGGGATTCTAGCTTCAGGAAAACCAATTCTTTCACAAGTTTCAATCGCAGCTAATGTACGTGCACCTGCCTGCGGGCTTGCTAGACCAACATCTTCATAGGCAATGACCAATAGTCTTCTGCTAATACTTTGCAGGTCTCCAGCTTCAATTAATCTTCCAAGGTAATGCAGTGCTGCATTTACATCACTTCCGCGAATTGATTTTTGGAAGGCAGAAAGCACATCATAGTGCCCATCTCCGTCTTTATCGGAGCCATAGCTTTTCTTTTGCATACATTCTTCTGCTGTTTTTAAATCAATATGAATACCTTCGTCAGCATCCTTGTCGGTTGAGAGGACAGCTAGTTCCAGCGCATTAAGGGAACTGCGGACATCACCATTTGAGGCTGTGGCAAAATGAGTTAAAGCTTCTTCCGTAATATCAATCTTAAGTTTGCCAAAACCGCGCTCTTCGTCCTCAATCGCACGTATTAAGGCGTGTTTCACTTCATCAGGTGTTAGCGGTTTGAGTTCGAAAATTTGACATCTGCTCCGGATCGCAGGGTTAATAGCATGATAAGGGTTACTCGTAGTAGCACCAATAAGCGTGATCATACCATTTTCTAAAAAAGGAAGCAGGAAATCCTGTTTTCCTTTATCAAGTCTGTGGACTTCATCCAGAAGCAGAATCACTTTTCCAGACATTTTTGCTTCGGCAGCCACGATTTCCATGTCTTTTTTATTACTGGTGACGGCGTTAAGTGTCCGAAAGGCATATTTCGTACTGCCGGCAATCGCACTGGCTATCGAAGTTTTACCGATTCCAGGCGGTCCATATAAAATCATCGATGTCAGCTGTTTGGCTTTCACCATTCTGGCAATAATTTTATCATCTGCCACTAGATGCTGCTGGCCAACGACTTCTTCAATTGTTCTAGGTCGCATTCGAAATGCTAGCGGCTTTTGCTGCATATTCCATCTCTCCAACTATATAAATGAGTTCCCCTTAACTCTACCATTTTCGCGGGGGAAAAGCATAATAAAGTACAATATGATATAATTGCTAATGCCTATCAAATTACTGTGTATTTAAATGAAATTAATAATATAGAGGTGTTATAAATGAGGATTTCAACAAAAGGACGATATGGATTAACCATCATGATCGAACTAGCAAAGAATCAGGGTGAGGGACCTACCTCGCTTAAATCAATTGCACAAGCAAACCAATTATCAGAGCATTATCTAGAGCAGCTGATTGCTCCCTTAAGAAATGCTGGACTAGTGAAAAGTATCCGCGGTGCTTATGGCGGATATGTTCTTGCTGATGCTTCTTCTAAAATTACCGCCGGTGATGTCATTCGTGTCCTTGAAGGACCTATCACTTTAGTTGAAGGAATCGAGGATGAGGAGCCGGCACAGCGTGAGCTTTGGATTCGTATTCGTGATGCGATTAAATCTGTTCTCGACCATACAACACTAGAAGATTTAGCTAGTCATAGTAACGATGAGGAAGTAGACGGTTATATGTTTTATATTTAATGTTAAAAGTAGAATAGAGAATTATTTTTGATTGAAGGTGTAATGATGGAAAGAATTTATCTTGACCATGCTGCTGCTACTCCGATGCACCCAAGGGTTATACAAAAGATGATGGATGTGATGAGCCAAAACTTTGGTAATCCATCCAGTATCCATTCTTTCGGAAGAGAAGCGCGGCATTATATAGACTTGGCCCGAGAAACATTAGCTAAGAGTATTGGTGCAAAGGAAAATGAGATTATTTTTACTAGCGGCGGAACTGAAGCTGATAACATGGCTTTATTTGGTGCTGCTGAAAGCTATCAGCATAAAGGGAAACACATCATCACGACGCAAATCGAACACCATGCTGTCCTCCATGCATGCCAGCGCTTAGAGAAAATGGGCTTTGAGGTAACATATCTGCCAGTTAATGATACAGGGATTATCTCGGTTGATGACTTTAAGAAGGCGCTCCGGGAAGATACAATCTTGGTTTCTATCATGTATGGAAATAATGAAATAGGATCACTTCAACCGATTAAGGAAATTGGTCAGCTGCTTCAATCTCATCAAGCATTATTTCACAGTGATGCAGTTCAGGCATATGGGATAGAAGAAATTAATGTGGATGAACTCCATGTAGATTTACTTTCCGTGTCCGCTCATAAAATCAATGGCCCGAAGGGAACTGGTTTTCTATTTGTACGTGACAAGGTAAAGTTGGTTCCACGTGCCTATGGCGGTGAGCAGGAACGGAAAAGACGTGCTGGTACCGAAAATGTTGCTGCTATTGTCGGTTTTCAAGAAGCGGCCATTGCCGCTGCAGAAGAGCGCTCAGTGAAACGAGATAAGTTTCAGGGGTTTAAGAAAACGTTTATCAATCACTTAACAGAAAATCATATAGATTTTTCCATAAACGGATTGCTTGATAATTCAATGCCTCATGTATTAAACTTAAGCTTTCCGGGAACGAACGTGGAAGCGATGCTGGTGAATCTCGATCTAGCTGGGATCGCCGTATCAAGTGGTTCTGCCTGCACAGCGGGTTCCATAGAGCCTTCACACGTCCTGGTCGCCATGTATGGTAAAGAATCAGATGTATTGATTAATTCGATCCGTTTTAGCTTTGGCTTTAATACAACAGAGGAACAAATTATCAAGGCTGCGGAAGAAACGGCAAGAATTGTGTCGCGTCTGAAAAAATAAATGAGTGCTATTTTTTAGGTAAGAGAGGTGAGAACGATGGAAAAAAGAGAACCAAAGGATATCCGCGTAGTAGTCGGTATGTCAGGAGGCGTTGACTCCTCTGTAGCGGCATTGTTGTTAAAACAGCAGGGCTATGATGTTATCGGAATTTTTATGAAAAACTGGGATGACACCGATGATACTGGATTCTGCACGGCGACGGAGGATTACAATGACGTCATTCGTGTCTGCAATCAAATCGGTATTCCTTATTACGCGGTAAACTTTGAAAAACAATACTGGGATAAGGTATTCACCTATTTCCTAGAAGAATATAAGGCGGGTAGAACGCCAAACCCGGATGTAATGTGTAATAAAGAAATTAAATTCAAAGCCTTCCTTGAACATGCGGTGAACCTGGGGGCTGATTATCTGGCAACAGGGCATTACGCTCAAGTGGAATACCGGGACGGAGAATACAAAATGCTCCGTGGCAGAGATGAAAATAAGGACCAAACCTATTTCTTAAATCAATTATCTCAAGATCAGCTTAGTAAAGTTATGTTTCCAATTGGTAATCTTGAGAAATCGAGAGTTCGTGAAATTGCGAAAGAAGCAAACCTAGCAACCGCGACGAAAAAAGATAGTACGGGAATCTGCTTTATTGGCGAACGTAACTTTAAGGAGTTTCTTGGTCAATACCTTCCAGCACAGCCAGGAAACATGGAAACAATGGATGGCGAAGTTAAAGGAAGACATGAAGGCTTGATGTACCATACCATCGGACAGCGCCACGGATTAGGAATCGGCGGTTCAGGTGAGCCATGGTTTGCGATTGGCAAGGATTTAAAGCGCAATGTTCTTTACGTCGGCCAAGGCTTCCATAACGAAAAGCTGTATTCTGACTCCATTATTGCTGATAACGTCAGCTGGGTATCGAACCGGGAAAAGCCTGCAGAATTTGCCTGCACAGCTAAATTCAGATACCGTCAGGAAGATAGTAAAGTGACGGTGCAGCTTATGGATGATAATAAAGTCAAAGTCATCTTTGATGAGCCCATCCGTGCCGTTACTCCTGGACAGGCTGTTGTATTTTACAATGGTGATGAGTGTCTCGGCGGCGGTACGATTGATGTGGTTTATAAAGATGGAGAACGTTTAACATATGTAGGATAAGAATGAGCCCTGATTCCATGCTGGAATCGGGGTTTTTTGATGGCAATTTGTGATGGTGTTTGTGTCGGGTTATCTGCGAGTAAAGACTGGTTATCCGCGAGTAAAGTCGGGTTATCCGCGAGTAAAGTTGGGTTATCCGCGAGTAAATCTGGCTATCCGCGAGTAAAGCCTGGCTATCCGCGAGTAAGGCTGGCTATCCGCGAGTAAAGTCGGGTTATCCGCGAGTAAAGGCTGGCTATCCGCGAGTAAATCTGGCTATCCGCGAGTAAGGCTGGCTATCCGCGAGTAAAGGCTGGCTATCCGCGAGTAAATCTGGCTATCCGCGAGTAAGGCTGGCTATCCGCGAGTAAATCTGGTTATCCGCGAGTAAAGACTGGCTATCCGCGAGTAAAGCTGGTTATCCGCGAGTAAATTCTGGCTACCCACCAGTAAATCTGGCTAACCGCCAGTAAATCTGGCTAACCGCCAGTAAACCCTGGCTAACCGCCAGTAAATCTGGCTAACCGCCAGTAAAGACTGGTCACCCGCCAGTAATTCGGCTTATCCGCCAGTAAAATACGACTATAAGACATTATCTCCGCGCATCCGCCAGTAAAAACTGGCTATCCGCCATTATTTCAACGCACCCGCCACTAATATCCCTAAACAAGGAAAAAATAAAGTTTTATGGTATACTCTAAAATTAGAACGGAGTGATATAACATGGATAAAAACCAATTAGGTGTACAATACATGCAAGAAGGAAAGTGGGAGGAAGCCGCCAAGGTCTTTAATGAGGTCATCGAAGAAAACCCACAAGATCCAATTGCCTACATAAACTTTGGAAATGTACTTTCCGCTGTCGGCGACGACGAAAAAGCATTGAAATTTTACGAAAAAGCCATTCAATTAGATGAAAATTCAGCAGCAGCCTATTATAGTGCTGGTAACATATATTTTAGTAACGACAAATTTGAACAAGCAAAAAAAATGTTTGAAACCGCAATGAAAAAAGGACTTCATAACAGCGATAATTATTTCATGCTCGGTCTAACCCTCATGCAGCTGGATCAAGGAAAATTCGCATTACCTTACCTCCAAAGAAGTGTAGAACTGAATGAAGAGGACTCGGAAGCAAGATTCCAATATGGTTTGTGTCTTGCGCAATTAGAATTAATTGATGAGGCAATTGTTCAACTAGAAAAATGCATTGAATTAGATCCAGAACATACCGATGCTTATTACAATTTGGGTGTGTCTTATGCTTTTAAAGAGGAAGCAGACAAAGCACTGTCCATGTTTGATAAAGCACTTGAGATTCAACCAGACCATCTATTAGCAGGACACGCGAAAAAGTTGATTGAATCAGCAAGATAATCCATAAAAAATCTGAAAGGAGGAAGCACCTTTGGAAAAGCAAAGCTCACTTGATTTATTTGCCGAGCAAGGAAAATTCGTAAAGGGAAAACACCTTGTGACCATTTTTCATAATGAGCAAAATCTTTACACCGTATTAAGGATTCGTGTAGAAGAAACCAATCATGAATATGATGACAAAGAAGCGGTAATCACCGGATATTTTCCAAAGATTCATGAGCAGGAAACCTATATTTTCTTTGGTGAGTTCAAAGACCATCCGAAGTTTGGAATGCAATTTCAAACCAAGCATTTTCGCAAGGATATTCCGCAAACCAAGCAAGGCGTTACCGCATATTTATCAAGTGAGATGTTCAAAGGGATTGGGAAGAAAACTGCAGAAAATATTGTTGAAACACTAGGGGAAAACGCGATTTCAAAAATATTAAATCAGCCCTCCTTACTTGATTCTGTTCCAAAGCTTCCTCCGGATAAAGCGAAAATGTTATATGACACGTTAATGGAACACCAAGGGCTAGAACAGGTGATGGTTGCGTTAAATCAATATGGCTTTGGCCCGCAGCTTTCCATGAGAATGTATCAAACTTATAAGGACGAGACCCTCAATATTATCCAAAAAAACCCCTATAAGCTTGTAGAGGATATCGAAGGCATTGGCTTTGGCCGTGCTGACGAACTGGGCTATCAGCTGGGGATCTCGGGGAATCATCCTGACAGAATAAAAGCGGCCTGTCTTTATACGCTTGAAAACGAAAGCATGCAGACTGGGCATGTTTATGTTCATTTAGAGGATTTACTGGTCCAGGTTAAAAACTTGTTAGAAGAAAATAAACGCGACCAGATAGAATTCTCCGATATTTCAACCGAGATATTGAAACTCGGAGAAGAGGGAAAAATAGTTGGTGAAGAGAGGCGTGTCTATTTACCTTCTTTATATTTTGCTGAAAAAGGATTAGTAACCAGTATAAAAAAAATCCTTGAGCAGACACAATACAAGGAGCAATTTCCTGAATCTGAATTTCTGCTTGCGTTAGGTGAACTCGAAGAAAGGCTGAAGGTGCAATATGCACCCACGCAGCGAGAAGCGATTCAAACAGCATTAATGTCTCCAATGTTAATTTTAACTGGAGGTCCTGGAACGGGGAAAACAACCGTTATTAAAGGGATTGTTGAGCTGTATGGTGAACTTCACGGCTGTTCTTTAGAGCCTGGTGATTATCATAAAAAAGGTGAACCTTTTCCATTTTTACTTGCAGCACCAACCGGAAGGGCAGCGAAAAGAATGAGTGAATCCACCGGTCTGCCAGCGGTGACCATTCATCGGCTGCTTGGTTTTAATGGATCAGAAGGAATGGAGCGTGACGATGTTCCTGAACTTGAAGGGAAAATTTTAATTGTTGATGAAACTTCGATGCTCGATATCTGGTTAGCCAATCAATTATTTAAAGCACTGCCGGATACTATCCAGGTAATTCTTGTGGGAGATGAAGACCAGCTCCCTTCTGTGGGGCCAGGTCAAGTGCTTAAGGATTTATTGCGGTCAGAGGTTGTCCCAACTGTCAGATTAACAGATATTTACCGGCAGGCGGAAGGTTCGTCCATAATAGAATTAGCTCATGATATCAAGAAAGGGTATTTACCTCCGAATGTGACCATGAAGCAGCCTGACCGTTCGTTTATCAAATGTTCAACGGCTCAGATTCCTCAAGTAATTGAAAAGGTTGCTCTTAATGCCAAAAGTAAGGGATATACAGCGAAGGACATCCAAATCCTCGCACCGATGTATAGAGGACCTGCAGGGATTGACCGGTTAAATGTTTTATTACAGAAAATTTTCAATCCGAACCCTGATGGTACCAGAAAGGAAATTCTGTTTGGGGAAGTGAAGTACCGCATCGGCGATAAGGTTCTCCAGCTTGTAAATCAGCCAGAAAGTAATGTGTTTAATGGTGATATTGGAGAAATTATTTCGATTATCTATGCAAAGGAAAATACGGAAAAACAAGATATGATTTATGTTTCCTTTGAAGGAAATGAAGTGGAATATACAAGACAGGACCTGAATCAAATCACCCATGCCTATTGTTGTTCGGTACATAAATCCCAAGGCAGCGAATTCCCGATTGTTATTCTTCCGATTACTAGAAGCTATTACAGAATGTTACAAAGGAATCTGATTTACACAGCGATCACAAGGAGTAAACAGTCATTAATCCTTTGTGGTGAAGAGGAAGCGTTAAGGATGGGTGTGGAAAGAGCAGATGAACAAAGCAGGCAAACCACATTATCCGAAAAGCTTCAGGGAATGATTACCGTTATAAATTCTCCTGAAAATGAGGAAATCGAAGAGGAGCCGAGTCTTTCAGCTGAGGAAAGATTAATGCAGGTTAACCCAATGATTGGCATGGAAAACACTTCACCTTATGATTTCATGGTTAATGACTAACACTATAAATGTTCACAGGAGGTGGGACACTCTGCGAACATTTTCTTTATTAAAAGGACAGCCGGTATTTGAATCCAATACAGGAGCAAAAATTGGCGAAGTTACTGATTTGTGTATCACCAACGATGGGGTCGTAAAAGGCCTTATGGTTAAGAAAGGCGTATTCTTCAAACAAACCTATTTTCTGGACATTCAAGATGTATCATCTTTTGGCTGGGATGGGGTTATGATTGAAGATGATAACAGCCTTGAAAGATTAAAAACAACTCCTGAATATACCCTTAACCATCAACACTCTCTTAACGGGAAAATGATGATTTCCAAAAGTGGAGAGTCACTTGGATTGTTACAGGATGTATATTTTCATGAAGAATTGGGCACAATCGTAGGGTACGAAATTACGGATGGTTTCTTTTCAGATATTACAGATGGGAAACAGATTATACATTCCGAAAAGCCCCCTGCGATCGGAAAGGATGCCATCATCGTAGACGTTAATCATACGTGAGGTGTTCTTTCATGTTCAAATGCCCTAATTGTCAGAGCAAGGATATCGGCAAAATCGGAATAAACCAATATTATTGCTGGAGTTGTTTTATTGAATTGTCACTTGCCAAAGGTATTATCAATACCCATCAAGTCGAAGAAGATGGTACACTCAGCTCCTTAGATGACTTGTTTGAAGAAGAAGAGCGTCGATACACCATATAGAAGTGCTTCACTTAAGTAGTGATGAGAAGACAGTTTTCAAAATGAAAGTGCACTGTCAAACTATAGAAGAGGTGAGACGTATGAATAAAGTGATGACTTCCGTTGTTGCATTTGGAGTCGGTATGGCAGCCTATAATCTTGCACAGCGTAACAACATGATGTCTGGCCGTCAAATGAAACGAATGTCAAGAAAGGTAAAACGAGCTTTATTCTAACATCCATCCCCCTCTAATCAGAGGGGGATTTTTGCTGAATGTATAAATCCGGTATTTGTCTCTAAGAATAATGGTGATAAGGAGGCACAGTATCGGTGGAAATTCGGGTTAAATGGTTTTATCGTATCGGTTTTTTGCTTCTTTTACTAATTGCCCTTTACGTGTTTTTAAAAATTCGCTTTGTTTGGCTGCCGATTTTAAGAGTGGCGTTAGTGATTATCCTGCCTTTCTTTATTGGCGGATTCATTACATATTTGCTCCACCCTATTGTTGAGAAGCTTCATGAAAAAGGCTTACATCGCGGGATTGCTATTTTTCTTATTTATTTTCTGTTTTTTGGCGGTATTGGATTAGCCCTTTACAAAGGTATACCTGCATTTATATCACAAGTAAGAGATCTTGCTGAGAGTGCTCCCATTCTGGCTGAGCAATATCGAAACTGGATAAGAGATCTTCAATCACATACACGTGAATGGCCCGACGGCCTGCAAGAGCAGATCAATGAAGGAATTCTAGGATTTGAAAAAAGATTAGACACTATGCTCAACCTAATTGTTGATTCCTTACTCAGCTTTTTGAATTTTGCTTTTGCAATTATGATCATTCCTTTTATTGCTTTTTATATGCTAAAGGATTTCACACTCATTAAACGAGCTGTCTGGTACATTACACCAAAAAGATGGCGGCGGAAAGGAACAAGATTTCTTAAGGATATCGATGAATCGCTGGGCAGCTATATAAGAGGTCAACTCCTCGTTTGTCTTATCATCGGTAGTCTGTCCGCTTTATTATTTTGGATTTTTGATTTGAAATACCCGCTGTTATTAGGAATCATTATTGGGGTCACAAATGTTATCCCTTATTTTGGTCCCATTATTGGTGCTGTTCCTGCAGTCATTATTGCTGCCACGACCTCGGTTAAATTAGTGCTGATCACAGTTGTGATTGTTTTTGGGCTCCAATTTTTAGAGGGAAATATTTTGTCACCCTATATCGTGGGAAAAAGTCTCCATATGCACCCGTTGATGATTATGATTGCCTTAACAGCAGGTGGAGAAATAGGCGGAATCCTGGGGATGATTGTTGCTGTACCTGTACTAGTTGTTCTGAAAGTAAGCATCATCCATGCTAAAAATCATTTCATGCACGAAAAAGTGAAAGAACCCGCCCCATCAGATTGACAAACGTTTTTTGTGTGGCTATAATCCCATTATAGAATATTTAGAATTAACATGTTGAAGGACCCGAGTATGTTTGTAGTCCATCTAAAAGAGAGGAGCTTCCTTGGCTGTGAGAAGCTCTAGATGAAGGATAACAGAAGCTAGTCCGGAGTGCAGCTAACCACTGCCGTCTTTGCCGCGTTAAGGCATTATTTGAGAGATGAACACCAAAGCTTCTGTGTTCATAATCAGGGTGGTACCGCGAGTAGAGCTCTCGTCCCTGTTCCGGTGAAGTTCCGCAAAAAGAAACTTCACCATGGGATGAGGGCTTTTTTGTGTTCTTTTTTAAACTAGAGGAGGTAATGATATGAAATACTTGACTGGTTCAGAAATTCGTAAGATGTATTTAGATTTTTTCCAGGAGAAAGGGCATAGTGTGGAGCCAAGTGCGTCACTTGTTCCTCATGAAGATCCAACATTATTATGGATTAATAGTGGTGTTGCCACATTAAAAAAATACTTTGATGGACGTGTTATTCCAGCTAATCCAAGGATTACAAATGCTCAAAAATCAATCCGTACCAACGATATTGAAAACGTGGGGAAGACGGCACGCCATCATACCTTTTTCGAGATGCTTGGTAACTTTTCAATCGGCGAATATTTTAAAGAGGAAGCAATTGAATGGGCATGGGAGTTTTTAACCGATAAAAAATGGATCGGCTGGGATCCGGAACTTCTTTCGGTTACGATCCACCCTGAAGACCATGAAGCTTTTGAGCTTTGGAATCAGAAAATTGGAATCCCTGAGGAGCGAATCATCCGTCTAGAAGGGAACTTCTGGGATATTGGTGAAGGTCCAAGTGGTCCGAATACCGAAATTTTCTATGACCGCGGTCCAGAGTATGGTGATGACCCAACTGACCCTGAGTTGTACCCAGGCGGCGAGAATGAACGCTATCTTGAGGTTTGGAATCTTGTATTTTCTCAGTTTAATCATAATCCAGACGGCAGTTATACACCGCTTCCAAAGAAAAACATTGATACAGGCATGGGCTTAGAAAGAATGGCGTCCGTTGTTCAAAATGTGCCAACTAACTTTGATACCGATTTGTTTATCCCTATTATCAGAGCAACAGAAGAGATCTCTGGTGTGAAGTATGGTGAGGATAAGGAAAAGGATACGGCCTTTAAAGTAGTCGCTGACCACATTCGTACGGTTGCCTTTGCTGTAGGAGACGGGGCATTGCCGTCAAACGAAGGACGCGGATATGTACTAAGACGCTTACTTCGCCGGGCAGTTCGATATGCAAAACAAATTAACATCAATCGTCCTTTTATGTATGAACTGGTTCCAGTGGTAGGCGAAATCATGCATGATTTCTACCCAGAGGTAAAAGACAAGACTGACTTTATCCAAAAAGTAATTAAAAATGAAGAAGAACGCTTCCATGAAACTCTGCATGAAGGCTTAGCGATTCTAGGCAATGTCATTAAAAAAGAAAAGGAAAAAGGCAGTGACACGATCTCCGGCAGTGATATTTTCCGATTGTATGACACTTATGGTTTTCCAGTTGAATTAACCGAAGAATATGCAGAAGAAGAGGGCATGAAGGTTGACCATGCTGGTTTTGAAACAGAAATGGAATTACAGCGTGAGCGGGCACGTGCAGCTCGTCAGGATGTCGATAGTATGCAGGTTCAAGGCGGTGTACTTGGAGAAATTAAAGTTAAAAGTGAATTTGTTGGTTATGACCAGCTGCAAACTGACTCCACTGTTGTTGCAATCATTAAAAATGGCGAATTGATTGATGAAGCATTTAGTGGCGATGAGGTTCAATTAATTCTTGATGTCACACCATTCTACGCAGAAAGCGGCGGTCAGATTGCAGACCGTGGAATGATTTATGCAGAAGGTGTTGCAGTGGCTGTAAAGGATGTACAAAAAGCTCCAAATGGTCAAAATCTTCAAAAAGCTGTAGTTGAATCAGGAATATTAAAGGCTGACCAAAACGTAAAAGCAAGTGTAAATCAAGAAAATCGTGTACAAATTATTAAAAATCACACAGCTACCCACTTGCTGCACCAAGCATTAAAGGATGTACTTGGAACGCATGTAAACCAAGCAGGTTCGTTAGTGGAACCAGATCGCCTGCGATTTGACTTCTCACATTTCGGTCAAGTGAAGCCTGAAGAACTAGAGGAAATTGAGAGAATCGTTAACGAGCAAATCTGGAGAAATATTGAAGTAAATATCAGCCTTAAACCAATTGCTGAAGCAAAAGAAATGGGAGCAATGGCTCTTTTCGGTGAAAAGTATGGCGATATCGTGCGAGTTGTTAAAGTGGGCGATTATAGCTTAGAGCTTTGCGGCGGCTGTCATGTTCCGAACACTTCTGTGATTGGATTATTTAAAATCGTTTCTGAAGGCGGAATTGGTGCGGGTACGAGGAGAATTGAAGCTGTTACAGGAGAAGCTGCTTACCAATTGATGAATGATCAAGTAAGTTTATTAAAGGATGCAGCGGATAAATTAAAAACTAATCCGAAGGAAGTGGTTAATCGGATTGAAGTGTTAATGGCTGAAATCAAGCAGCTTCAAAGAGAAAATGAATCGCTTGCAGCGAAATTAGGAAATATTGAAGCTGGAAGCCTGGTATCGAAGGCAAAGGAAATTGACGGTGTAACGGTGCTGGCTGCAAAGGTTCAAGCATCTGATATGAATAACTTGCGTAATATGGCAGATGATTTGAAGCAAAAAGTCGGATCTGCTGTAATCCTTCTCGGAAGTGTAAATGAAGGCAAAGTTAATTTGATTGCTGCTGTCACAAAGGATTTAATTGACAAAGGATACCATGCAGGTAAATTAATCAAAGAGGTTGCCACACGCTGCGGCGGAGGAGGCGGCGGACGCCCTGATATGGCCCAGGCTGGCGGAAAAGACCCAGAAAAACTAGACTCAGCACTCCAATTCGTAGACGAATGGGTAAAATCAATTTGATAATGAGACAAGATAGTGTAATATATAGGTAACTAAGGCTAAAATTAGCAACGCGGTAGAAGTTTCCTCTACTAAAAATGCGAGGTGCAAGTAATGAGCTCATTTGATAAAACGATGAGATTTAATTTTCCTGAAGAGCCTTTTGAACATGACGTGAATGATGTTCTCCTTCAAGTCTATGATGCGCTGCAGGAAAAAGGGTATAACCCAATTAATCAAATCGTCGGATATTTACTGTCCGGAGATCCTGCGTATATTCCCCGTCATCGCGACGCTAGGAATATCATTCGTAAACTCGAACGGGATGAAATTATTGAGGAATTGGTTAAATCCTATTTAAAACAACGACGTGAGGGTTAAGAAATGCGGATTATGGGATTAGATGTAGGCTCTAAGACAGTTGGGATAGCGATTAGCGATGAACTTGGCTGGACTGCACAGGGCCTCAAAACCCTCAAAATCGACGAAGAAAAAAATAAGTTTGGTTTTGAAGAAATTGGTCAATTAATAGAAGAGTATGGAATCAGCAAAGTGGTTATTGGGCTGCCAAAGAATATGAATGGTTCCATTGGACCTCGTGGTGAAGCCATCAAGCGTTACGCAGAGCAAATTGAAAACCAGTTTTCAGTTTCAACCATTTTATGGGACGAGCGTTTAACAACTATGGCAGCAGAACGAGTTTTGCTTGAAGCGGATGTCAGCCGTAAAAAGCGAAAAAAAGTGATTGATAAAATGGCAGCTGTTATGATATTACAAGGCTATCTTGATAGCAAAAATTAATGAGGTGAAGAAATGGAACACGGAGAAAATCAAATTACAATAGTAGATGAAAAAGGTAACGAACAATTATGTGAAGTACTTTTTACATTTGAATCAGAGGATTTTGGCAAGTCATATGTATTGTTTCAACAAGTAGGCGGAGTGGAAGATGATGAAGAGGGTCCTGAGATTCATGCATATGCCTTCAATCCTAATGATGAGGATGGCGAAGGTGAGTTAATCCCTATCGAAACAGAAGAAGAATGGGATATGGTCGAAGAAATGCTTAATACCTTCTTTGACGAACAAGAAGACGAAGAATAAGAGATAAAAAAGCGATCCTAATGAGGGGTCGCTTGTTTTTATTCTATTTATGCAGGCGCTTCCGCTTTTCGTGCTGTCCAGCTCCAGCGCCTAGGGGCTCGGGTCATAAGCCAATCCGTCGGAAAGGTTAAAAAGCAACCTTCCCGCCGGCTTGTCTTATGCCTGTCGCCCCTGTTCAAGGCGCTTCCGCTTTTCGAGAAAAATTGACATTTTTCGCTAAATATGCTGAAATAATATCTGATACGCTATTCCTTACTTAGAAAAAAGAGTTTGAAAGATATATGTTTAACGGGCTTATGGGAGGAGCAATTAGATGTCAACAGAAAAGACAAACTCGAAAAAAGAGGTAATTCGAAAGAAAATGATGGAGCGTCAGAGCGAAGCGAGAATTGTTCGGAGGATTGTGTTAATTATTACAATCTTGGCGGTTTGTATCCTCGTCTTTATCGGCGGTGGAGGTTACCTCTACATCAAGTCAGCACTGCAGCCTGTTGACAAAGATAGTAAGGTTCAAAAGAAGGTAGAAATACCAATTGGATCGTCAGTAACAGGAATTTCTGAGAGATTAGAAGCAAATGGAATTATTAAAAATGCTAAGGTTTTTAAATACTATGTGAAATTTAAAAATGAAGCTGGTTTTATGGCTGGGGAATATGAACTTAGTCCTTCTATGGAGATACCAGAAATTATTAATCGCCTGAAAACCGGAAAAGTATTGCAAAAAGCGGCATTCCAGCTGACCATTCCAGAAGGTAAACAGTTAAAGGAAATCGCCCAAATCATTGCGAAAACTGTAAATTTACCGGAAGAAGAAGTGTTTAATCAACTGAATGACCGAACATTCATCCAAAAGATGATGGGGAAATTTCCTGATCTATTAACAACAGATATTCTGAATCCTAATATTAAATATCCACTTGAGGGCTATTTGTTTCCGGCAACCTATCCATTCTACAAGCCAAATCCAACTGTAGAAGAAATGGTTGTTACGATGCTCGAACAGACTAAAAAGGTGATTACACCTTATTTAGCAGAACTTAGTGAAGAAGAGTTTACGGCCCATCAGTTATTGACTATGTCATCTTTAATTGAAGAAGAAGCAACGGAAAAGGCGGATCGTAAAGATATATCGAGTGTCTTTTATAATCGAATAGATCAAGATATGCCGCTGCAAACTGACCCAACTGTTCTTTATGCACAGGGGAAACACAAGGAAAGAGTTCTATATGAGGATTTAGAAGTAGATTCTCCTTATAATACTTATAAACATAAGGGGCTTCCTCCTGGTCCTATTGCCAATGCAGGTAAAGATTCACTTGAGGCCGCTATCAGCCCATCTGATACGAAGTATTTATATTTCCTTGCTACACCAGAAGGAAATGTTATTTTCACAAATACACTTGAAGAACATAATGCGGCAAAAGCTGAGCATATTACCAATAATAATTAGTAAAGATACAGGGGGGAATGGTTTTCTTTCCTCCTTGTTTGTGTTAAAATAGTTCAAGTGTTTTATGAGCAGACAATAGCGTTTCTTTGAACGCTATTTTTTCATGTCTAAAGAACTATATTGTGGCAACAATGCTTTAAAGAGGCAGGTGACGGCAGTTTGTTAAATGATAAACTGCATTCTTATATTGAAGAACTAATTTCAGAGCGTGAACCATTGTTTATCGAGATGGAAAACTATGCAAAAGAAAATAAAGTACCGATTATGGAGCTTGTAGGAATTGAAGCTCTGCTTCAATTTTTAAGAATGCATGACTCTAAAAAGATTCTTGAGGTAGGTACTGCAATTGGATATTCAGCACTACGGATGGCTGAGGCACTCCCAAAGGCGTCCGTTGTAACGATAGAAAGAGACTTGGAACGAATTCAGGCAGCAGAGGAATTTATGAATCGTACAAAGTACGGCGAACAGATTTTCCTGATAAAAGGCGATGCACTTGAAGTTGAGGAGCTTGTACGGGAGCGAGCCCCCTATGACGCAATTTTTGTCGATGCCGCAAAGGGTCAATATCAAAAATTCTTCGAAATCTATTCAAAATACTTAAGTGATGATGGCATTATTATAACGGATAATGTCCTTTTTAAAGGTCTTGTTACACAATCAGAGATTGAATCAAAAAGGATTCGAAATCTTGTTAAAAAAATAGACGGCTTTAATCGATGGCTGATGAATCATTCTGACTATCATACAGTGATTCTTCCTGTTGGAGATGGAATCGCGATTAGTAAAAAGAAGAGGTGACTAGAATGAAAAAAACGGAATTATTGGTAACTCCACTTTCCGTAAACGATATCCTGCCGCTGGCTGATGCTGGAGCAGATGCATTTATTGTCGGAGAACAGAGATACGGATTGCGATTAGCAGGTGAATTCAATCGTGAACAGGTAAAAGAAGCAATAGAATTAGCACATTCTAGAGGGAAAAAAGTTTATGTTGCGATGAATGCTATTTTTCATAATGAAAAAATAGATGAATTAAGTGACTATATTAAATTTGTTCACGAAGCAAAAGCGGATGCTATTGTTTTTGGTGACCCTGCTGTATTAATGACTGCACGTGAAGCAGCACCTGATATGAAGCTTCATTGGAGTACGGAAACGCTTGGGACCAATTGGTTCTCATGTAACTATTGGGGTAAGAAGGGTGCAAAGAGAGCTGTTCTAGCACGAGAAATTAATATGGATGCGATAGTAGAAACAAAAGAAAACGCCGAAGTGGAAATTGAAGTACAGGTTCATGGTATGAGCTGTATGTTCCAATCGAAACGATCTCTTCTTGGTAACTATTATGAGTACCAAGGAAAAGTAATGGAAATTGAAAATCGTAAAATGGAAAAAAATATGTTCTTACATGATAAAGAAAGAGAAAACAAGTATCCAATCTTCGAAGACGAGAATGGTACTCATATAATGAGCCCTAATGATATTTGCATTATCGATGAGCTTCAGGAAATGTTAGAAGCCGGTGTAGACTCTTTCAAAATCGATGGAATTCTAAAGACTACTGAATATTTAATTTCAGTAACAAAAGCCTATCGTGAAGCAATCGACTTGTACTTCGAAGAACCAGATTTATACGAAGACAAAAAAGACGAGCTATTAGAAGCTATCGAAGCAGTACAGCCAGCAAATCGGAAATTAGATACTGGTTTCTTTTTCAAGGAAACAGTTTATTAAAAAGGAGGAGTTCACAAATGGATACAGTTAAACAAAATATTTCTGAAATCATTGATGGAAAACGAGTGATTGTGAAGAAGCCAGAACTCCTTGCGCCGGCAGGAAATCTTGAAAAATTAAAAATTGCCGTTCAATATGGGGCAGATGCCGTATTTATTGGCGGACAGGAATATGGGCTGCGTTCAAACGCGGATAACTTTACATTTGAAGAAATGAAAGAAGGCGTTGAATTCGCCAAAAAATTTGGAGCGAAAATATATGTAACAACCAATATTTTTGCTCACAACGAGAATATAGACGGGTTAGAGGACTATATCCTTGGATTAAAGGAAACAGGGATTACGGGGATTATCGTTGCAGACCCGTTAATTATTGAAACTTGCCGCAGACTGGCACCAGAAATCGAAATTCATATCAGCACCCAGCAGTCCATTTCAAACTGGAAAACAGCTCAATTCTGGAAAGAAAGCGGTGCGGAACGTGTCGTTTTAGCTCGTGAAACGAGTGCAGAAGAAATACGAGAAATGAAAGAAAAGGTCGATGTTGAGATTGAGATCTTTATTCATGGTGCAATGTGTATCGCTTATTCAGGTCGTTGTACCTTGAGTAATCACATGACTGCCAGGGATTCAAACCGGGGCGGCTGCTGTCAGTCCTGCCGTTGGGATTATGATTTATATCAGTTAGAAGGCAGTTCAACTGAAGTACCACTTTATGGTGAGAATGATGCACCATTTGCTATGAGTCCCAAAGACCTAAACCTGATTCAAGGTATTCCTCAAATGATCGAGCTTGGTATTGACAGCTTGAAAATTGAAGGACGTATGAAGTCGATTCACTATATCGCAACAGTAGTAAGTGTATACCGTAAAGTAATTGACGCTTATTGTGCTGACCCTGATAACTTTGTCATTAAGCGTGAGTGGTTAGAGGAGCTGGACAAATGTGCGAATCGTGAAACAGCACCTGCATTTTTTGAAGGAGTTCCGGGGTATAAAGAGCAAATGTTTGGTAATCATAGCAACAAGACAAAGTTTGAATTTGTCGGTCTAGTGCTGGATTACAACGAAGAAACGCAAATGGTTACACTTCAACAGCGAAACCACTTTAAACCGGGTCAGGAAGTTGAATTCTTCGGTCCGGAAATTCAAAACTTTACACATGTTATTGATAAAATTTGGGATGAAAAAGGTAATGAATTGGACGCAGCAAGACATCCACTTCAAATTGTACAATTTAAATTGGACAAACCGGTTTACCCTAACAACATGATGCGAAAGGAGAACTAGGTTGATGCGCAAACCGGTTGTTATTGGTGTTGCCGGAGGTTCCGGCTCAGGAAAAACTAGTGTAACAAAGGCAATCTATGAAAGCTTTAAAGGCCATTCCATAACCATGCTTCAACAGGACTTTTATTATAAAGACCAAAGTGATGTACCCTTCGAGGAACGGTTAAAGACAAATTATGACCATCCGCTGGCCTTTGATAATGACTTGCTTATCGAACATATTGAAAAGCTGCTGCGGTATGAGAGTATAGAGAAACCAGTTTATGATTATTCCCTGCATACCCGCTCAAAAGATGTTATTGAAGTTGAGCCGAAAGATGTTATTATTTTAGAAGGTATCCTTGTTCTTGAAGATGAGCGATTGAGAAATTTGATGGACATCAAGTTATATGTTGATACAGATGCAGATATTCGAATTATTCGTAGGTTATCACGCGATATTAAAGAGCGTGGGCGAACATTGGATTCTGTGATTGATCAATATACGAATGTTGTACGCCCTATGCACAACCAATTTATCGAACCAACCAAGAGATATGCGGATGTTATCATCCCTGAGGGCGGTCAAAATCATGTGGCGATTGATTTAATGGTCACAAAAATTCAAACAATTCTTGAACAAAAGTCATTTTTATGAAACAATAGCCTAAAGATTAGGTAAAATGTCCATATTGGATGAATACAAGCTGCGCGCCCTTTCCAAGAGGACGCGCTCCTATGTATTTAAGTAATACCTACATAACCATAACAAACACAATCTATGGGGGATTGTGAAGACTAGAAGGAGTGAGAAGTTTTGGCGATTGAAAAAGTATTTCCAATGACACAGGCGGGTAAGGATAAACTTATCCAAGAGCTTGAACATTTAAAATCTGTAAAGCGTAAAGAAGTAGTAGAAAGAATTAAAATCGCAAGAAGTTTCGGAGATTTATCTGAAAACTCTGAATATGATTCCGCGAAAGAAGAACAAGCATTTGTAGAAGGCCGTATTACTACGTTAGAAAATATGATCCGCAACGCGAAGATTATTGAAGAAGGCGATACGGCTAGTGATTCTGTTACTTTAGGAAGATCTGTTACATTTGTTGAACTTCCGGATGGGGATGAAGAAACGTATACCATCGTCGGCAGTGCAGAGGCAGATCCGTTCGAAGGAAAAATCTCGAACGATTCTCCAATAGCAAAGAGCTTGATTGGTAAAAAAGTAGGCGATCAAGTTTCCGTTCAAACACCAGGCGGTGAAATGAGCGTCCGTATTGTATCTATAAAGTAATTGATTTTTTAACTTGATGTTTGAAATAGTGGCACCTCGTCAAAACTTTTGACGAGGTGTTTTTTTATGATACGCAGACGAATTATAGGATTACTCGTCATTTGTATAGCGGGGTTATTGGTACTCACTGGACGATTAGTTCAGATACAACTGTTTCAAACGGAGACTTTTTCAAAACACAATGTGAATTTATTGGAAGAAAGTGTGAAACAAAGAACACAGGAATTAGTCATTGATAACGGGCGTGGTAATTTTCTTGATCGAAATGGAGAGCTGCTCACCCATAAGAAAGTGTCTGTTCTTGTTCTGTTCCCTTTTTTGAAAAATATGGATTGGGACATTGAAGCCGTATCATCTATTTCTGGTATTTCTGAAATTAGGTTAAGGAACTCCTTAGAGAATTCAGATAAACCATTTGCCTATGGTGAACCACAGCCAATGGAATTAACACCATCCCAAATGGAGCAAATTAATAAACTCGAAATACCGGGTGTGTTTGCAATTGAAAAGAAATTTGAACGCTCCGAAATACTAGCGGAGCAATTAATTGGTTTAACAGGAGAAAATGCTGAAGAACTAAAAAAGCGTTATCCAAGTAAGGAGCTATCTGATAAAACACTAATTGGTGTTTCTGGTCTTGAAGAAAGTTTTGATGAATTTTTACTTCCAGAAGGAAAGTCAAAACTAGTCTATCACGTTGATGGTGACGGTGCTCCGTTATTTGGAATTAATGTGAAATATGTCGATCCAGCTAATCCATTTTATCCCGTAAATGTGAGAACCACGATTGATAAGAACTTACAGCAGAAATCGGAGGACTTAGTGGACAAGCATGGAATAAATAAGGGCGGGTTAGTACTGCTGGATATTGCGAGCAATAGTGTCCTGGCATCCGTTTCACGTCCGGCAATTAACCAAGATGACCCTTATAGCGGTTCGGGGATTACTAACCGTATGCTTAAACAGGAAATAATGGGCTCAATTTTTAAAACCGTGGTAGCTGCAGCTGCAATTGATAATAATCTGGATGACCCAACAAGGTTATTTAATTGCAGTAAAAAAATTAATGGAGATCCTGAACTTAAATATAATTATGGAATGCTTTCGTTTACGGACAGTTTTGCAAGAAGCTGTAACCGAACCTTTGGAGAACTGGCAAAGGAACTTCAAAAAAAGGATAAAAATATGTTAGAGGACTATGCTGAGAAATTGTCTTTAACTGGTACAGCAGGCTGGCGCGGTGAAGTTTATCATACCGATAACTTTAAACAATTGGTGGATGAAGATAAAGGCAGGGTGTTCTTATCTGAGGAAGCTAAGAAAGATCAAAACTTTGCAGCCATGTCTGGGATTGGCCAGCATGAGGTTCGGGCGACACCGCTCGCCGTTGCAAATATGATGGCCGCGATTGCAAGGGGCGGCAAAAAAGAAATGGTCCGTACAGCCTCGAAAATTGAGTATAAAAATGGTACTACGATGGTTACTTTCGATAAAAAACCATTATCTGGCGATACTATTTCACCATACACAGCCATGAAGCTTCAGAAATTATTAAGAGAAGTCGTTGTAAATCCGAATGGAACTGGAAAGTGGTTCCAAGACCTTCCCTATGAGGTTGCAGGGAAATCAGGAACTGCGGAGACAGGGAAATATCAGAATGAAAAGCAATTGCATAACAAGTGGTTTGCTGGGTATTTTCCTTATCAAAATCCCAAATATGCACTTGTCGCGGTTAATTTAGATGTTCTTGATACAGAAGGCGGTGTAAATTTATTATTTGCCGATATGGTAAAAATGTTATATGAATATGACAAAGGATTACAAAACCATTAACTTAAGGGAAAATCCTTCAAGTTCTAATCATTTCATGTTAGAATGTTGACAGCCATAATAAATGTTTAGCGCGCTTTCGCTTTTCTATTTGGAGGGATTTTTATGAGTAACGATTTCCAATCTGGCTCACGATCTGGTTATCGGGCAAAAAGGAAGAAAACGAATATTATCTTGAATAGTCTTATTGCCATTGTACTGGCACTCATTTTGTTTGTAGCCTATAATATCTTTTTAGCTGGTGACGATAAGGCAGCTCCCGAAAAGGCAGATACCAAAACGACAGCAAATCAAACCTCAGAAAAAGAGGATAAAGATACAGATAAAAATGATGCGGCAAAGGATACTGAAAAAGATAGTGATACACAAGAAAATACGGATGAAGAAAGTGAAGAAGCTTCTGTACCTGAACAGGAGGATGATTCACAAGCAGTAATCACCGAGGGTGACGGTACTACTAATGTAATTAGAACGATTGAGAACCCTGCTTGGAAGCCTGTAGGTACTGTGCAAACAGGTGAACATGCTCCTGTATATGATAGTTCACATGTTGATTGGCAGGAAATGCTAAAGGCAATCTCGTATGCAACAGGTCTAGATGAAAGTAATATGACTGTATATTGGTTAGGTCGAGATAAAACAACTGGTACTGGATCATTCAGTACTGTTGCCTCAAAAGACAAACAGCAAAAATACAATGTCTACATTGATTGGGTTGATGGAGAAGGCTGGAAACCAACTAAGGTTGAAGAGCTTTCTGCAATACAATAATAAAAAATAGGATGGGGAATCCATCCTATTTTTGTCGTTTAAAGTGAACAACCGCAGTGTAAAAGGTCTGCCCTTTCTCCGTAACGTACATTTGATGGGAGACTGAATGGACTCCTAATAGTATCGCTTTGTTTTCCTCGATTTTTGCTTCAATTTTCTTTTCTAACACTTTAAGATCTGTGGCATCAAAGAATTCTACTTTATCCTCAATAAAATCAATTTGAAAATTCATCATTTTATTCACCCTTTCCCTAAGTACATTCTAGTCAAATCCTGCTGGTGAATCAAACGAATAAATAACAACTTCATAGTAATTAAAATGAGTTGAACTACTCACAATGGAAGAATTCTGTCGAATGGTGGTAGAATAGTGTTTGCGGATATGATGGTCCAATCCGAGGAAGATTATGAAAGAAGTAAAACATATAGAAAGAGGTTTAGAAATGAAAATTGCGATAATTGGAGCAATGGAAGAAGAAGTAAAGTTGTTAAGAGATAATATTGAAGGACAAACACAGGAAACAGTTGCTGGATGTGAATTTACTTTTGGAAAAATGAAAGGGACAGAGGTCATTTTACTGCGTTCAGGAATTGGTAAAGTAAATGCTGCCATGTCAACGACGATTCTGCTTGAGAAGTATAAGCCGGATTACATTATTAATACGGGTTCTGCAGGAGGCTTTAATCCTGATTTAAATGTGGGCGATGCGGTAATCTCTACGGAAGTACGTCATCATGATGTCGATGTAACTGCCTTCGGCTATGAGTATGGACAGGTACCACAGCTTCCAGCAGCTTTTATGGCTGATGAAAAGTTAGTACAGATAGCTGAAGTTGCCGCAAAGGAGCTAGATAAATTTCAAGTGGTAAAAGGGCTTATTGTGACTGGAGATTCATTTATGGAAGATCCTGAGCGCGTTAAATTTGTCCAATCAAAATTTGATCAATTGCAGGCAGTTGAAATGGAAGCAGCCGCGATTGCACAAGTAGCACATCGATTTGGTGTCCCTTTTGTTATCATTCGCTCCTTATCTGATATTGCAGGGAAGGAATCAGAAATATCCTTTGATCAATTTATTGATAAAGCAGCCACCCATTCTGCAACATTAGTTATGAAAATTGTCGCCGCAATAGAGTAATGAGCAGATAAAGTAGTCCGGAGAAAATCCGGGCTTTTTGTTTTTCTAAAATTTACATACACTTTTAAGCTGTATTTTATGTTAAAGTAGCTTAGTAGATTTTAAGAAAAGCAGGTGACCAACAGTGGATAAACAAACAAAAAGTCTTTATGAAAAAATGGTTGATTTAAAACAATTTGCTGTCGTATTACTCGCTGTCGGTGTATTTTTCTTTTTAGGTGTGATTATTCCGTTTGACTCTAAGAGTGAGATGGATGTAAATATAATGATGATCTCCTCTATGTCCTTTTTAGCAGTATCGATTTTACTTTTTATTCAATCGAAACAGTGCCAGCTTAAACTTATGGATATGGAAGAAAACCATAAATAAACGTCCCCAGGGACGTTTATTTTTTTTGTACATCAACCAGGCGATATAATTAATTTTAAAAAAATTTAAATAAAGTGGTTTACAAAGGGTGTGTTGATGGATATAATTACCGTAGTTAGTAAAAAATTCCTAAGGAGGTCGAAGAAAATGATGATGAGATTAATGGCTGTTACAACAGGTAATGTTATTTGGATGACAACTGCACATGAAAATAAATTTGCATTCGACCGACAGGAATGGATTGCTTAACTAATTTTTTAGTTACCTAACATATCCATGCCGCAGGGTGAATGCTGCCCTGCGGTATTTTTGTGCCTAAAATTAAGGCCGCAAGGGAGTAATTTCTTGCGGCTTTTTTGTGCTGAAATTATGGATATTATTGGTAAATTTGGTTATAAAGGGAAGAGAGGTGATGGTCATGACATTAAATGTATTTTTTATCTCGATTACGTTAAAAAAACGTCAAGAAAGTCTAGAACAGGCAGAACGAAATGAAAAGATTGAATAACTATTTGAGCAAAATAAAGCACGTCAATTGTCTGTTTATCATTTACTATAAATTAACCTTAAAAAAAGGAAGTGTACTTAAATGACTCTTAATATTTTGTTTTTTTCAATTACAGTTAAGAAACATAAGGAAAGTCTGCAGGAAGCCATTCGAAATGAGCAGGTTGATAAGCTGTACGACCAGCACAAAGACCGTCAAGCTGCGGCGTACCATTTAATGTAGTAAACCCCCTAAGGGAGGTGATAGTTATGACCTTAAATATTTTATTCTTATCCATTACCATCAACAAACGTGAGATTAGTATTGAAGAAGCAGCACACCAGGAACAAATTAAAAAGATATATGAAGAAACGAAAGATCGTCAAATATCGATTCATCACATTATGTATTAAGGTACTAAGACAAAAACAAGAAAGGTGGGTTAACAATGATATATTTAATTCAAAGACGTGGAGCAAGCTTATGGAGTATGAAAGATACCACCTAGTTAATTTTTTGAGGAGGTAGTTGAAAAATGCCGGTGCATAACTTTTTATTGTTTCTTTTCATAAAAGCAAAAAAGAAAAATAAAAATGAAACTGTAAATAAGGATAGATGAATGTTAACAAATTGTTCACATCCCCTTAAGGTAGATACTGTGAAAATATGATAAATTCGAAGTAGATAAAAGGATCTATCTTAAAGGGGTGGATGAATATGTTCATGGTTGTGATGGCTTTGGTCCTTACCGGGGCGATTAGCTGTGTTATTACAGCGGAGCTGAGCGTAGAATAACTAAAAAGCATTGACCCATTCGTGGTCAATGCTTATTTTTATAGGCATGATAAAAGCCATTATTTTCAAATAAAATCTTTTGGACAGACACAATCATCCTGTTTGTAACATAGGAATTAGTTATAGGCAAAGCCCTAAAAAAGCACGGGGGTGGATGTGCATGGCAGGGATTCTTACAGCACTTGGTTATCTCATTAAGGAATTTTTATTTCTTGTCTCTTATGTTAAAAACAATGCTTTTCCGCAGCCCCTATCTGCTGCAGATGAAAGAAAATATTTACGGTTGATGGCGGAAGGGGACCCGCATGCCCGTAATATGTTAATTGAACATAATTTACGGCTTGTAGCACATATTGTAAAAAAGTTTGAAAATACTGGTGAGGATTCAGAGGATTTAATCTCCATTGGAACAATCGGTCTCATAAAAGCGATTGAGAGCTATTCAGAAGGGAAAGGAACAAAGCTGGCGACGTATGCAGCCCGCTGTATTGAAAACGAGATCCTCATGCATCTTCGGGCACTGAAGAAGACGAAAAAGGATGTCTCCTTACATGACCCAATTGGACAGGATAAAGAAGGAAATGAAATTTCCCTCATTGATGTCCTCAAATCGGAATCAGAAGATGTAATTGATACAATTCAGTTAAACATGGAGCTTGAAAAAATCCGGAAATATATTGATGTCCTTGATGACAGAGAAAAAGAAGTAATAGTCGGGCGTTTTGGCCTTGACCTTCAAAAGGAAAAGACACAGCGAGAAATTGCAAAGGAATTGGGGATCTCAAGAAGCTATGTTTCTAGAATTGAAAAACGTGCACTGATGAAAATGTTTCATGAGTTTTATCGTGCTGAAAAAGAGCGGAAGAAAAAGAATTAGAGGGCAGAGCCGGAATTTTT
Source organism: Neobacillus niacini (assembly GCF_046591715.1). GTDB lineage: Bacteria > Bacillota > Bacilli > Bacillales > Cytobacillaceae > Neobacillus > Neobacillus niacini_L. Next base: position 53,973 of record NZ_JAWVNQ010000003.1, read on the forward strand.
CCGTCTCTGTTTTTATTTAAAAGTGCAGATGCCTATACAAAAAAATAAACAGGCACATACCCTAATAAAAAGAGGAAAAGGGGGTATTTTTGTGTCATATGGCTACCCAAATCCATGTTGCTATCCAGCCCCTTATCCAGTTTATCCTGTACCTTATGCAACTGGAGGAGGCGGATGGTACGCACTGTTCATTGTGTTATTAATACTAGTCTTAATCTTCGGCGGCTGGTGGTATTATACGTCCTGCTGTTAAGAATAGTTTATGCTTGTGCCATTCCTGCACAAGCTATTTTTTTATCATAAAGGTAAATAATAGAATTTTTCAGATTATATACTTATAATGGTAAGGTACATAGTTAAGGGGGTAAAAAAATGACAGCGATTACATATTCAGATGTTTGGAATCTGGAAGTATTTTTTCAAGGTGGAAGCGATTCTGCACAATTAGCGGAACACTTAAAGGTAACAAAGGATTTAATTGAGTTATTTGAAACCAAAGTAAAAAACTGGTCCCCGCTCAATACTGCTGAGGATAAAATCTTATTAAAAGAATTACTATCAGACTTTGAACATGCTGGTAAAAAGCTTCGTCAGGCTGGCGCATTTGTAGGGTGCCTTCAAGCACAAAATACCGAAGATAAAAAGGCATATACACTTGAAGCAACAGTAACTGGGCTAAGTGCAACTTTTCAATCTGCACTTAGTGCATTTAACAGCTTGCTATCATCCATCACTGATGATGTTTGGGCTCAAGTGTTAGAGGATGAGTACCTAAAAGAATTGTCATTTTCTCTTACCGAGCTCAGAAGCAGAGCAAAAGAAAAGCTATCGATTGAGGAAGAAGCTCTCATTAGTGCACTAGGTGTAGATGGTTACCATAGCTGGGGTCAATTGTATGATCTAATTGTCAGCAAAATAAAGGTTCCGGTTGAAGAGAATGGCGAAGTAAAACAGCTGTCCGTTGGGCAGGCGTCTAATAGATTTTCAAGTTCTGACAGGGAAGTGCGGAAAGCCGTTTTTAAAAGCTGGGAAAAATCATGGAATGAACAAAGTGATTACTTATCCAAAACATTAAATCATCTATCTGGATTCCGTTTAAATGTTTATAAGAAACGGGGCTGGGAAGATGTATTAAAAGAACCGTTAGATATTAATCGAATGAAAAAAGAAACATTAGAAACAATGTGGTCCGTGATCGCGGAAAACAAGCAGCCCCTTGTAGAATATTTGAACCGTAAAGCTAAACTTCTAGGTATTGAAAAGTTAAGCTGGTTTGACTTAGACGCTCCATATGGAAAAACTGAGTCAAAAGTTTCCTACCAAGAGGGTGCGGAATTTATTGAACAAAATTTTGCCCTATTTGGTGAGAAAATGGCAGCATTTTCTAAGATGGCATTTGAGAATCAATGGATTGAAGCCGAAGACCGGCCTGGTAAAGCACCCGGCGGTTTCTGTACAGGATTTCCTGAAAGTGAAGAATCCCGTATTTTCATGACCTATTCAGGCACACCTTCCAATGTTTCTACCTTGGCTCATGAGCTGGGACATGGCTTCCACTCCTATGCAATGAAAGGTGTACATTATCTTAACCGGGGATATGCGATGAATGTTGCGGAAACCGCTTCTACCTTTGCGGAAATGATTGTAGCTGACGCAGCAGTAAAGAATGCTAAGGATGAAGAAGAAAAGCTCGCCCTCTTAGATGATAAAATTCAGAGGACCGTTGCACTGTTAATGAATATCCATGCACGCTTTCTATTCGAGACTCGATTCTATGAGGAGAGAAAAGGTGGTCCAGTATCGGTTGATACCTTAAATGAACTCATGGAAGGGGCTCAGAGGGAAGCATATTGTGAGGCATTGGATGAATATCATCCATTATTTTGGGCATCTAAGCTTCATTTCTTTATCACAGGAGTACCGTTTTATAATTTCCCGTATACCTTTGGCTATTTATTCTCACTGGGCATCTATGCTCAGGCACTTGAGGAAGGTAAAGGGTATGAAGAAAAGTATATTGCCTTATTAAGAGATACAGCTTCCATGACGGTTGAGGATTTGGCAGCTAAACATTTACAAGTGGACTTAGTTCAAAAAGATTTCTGGGAAAAGGCAGTCAAAATCTGTATTGATGATATTGTGGAGTTCCTTCAATTAACAGAAAATAAATAAAAAATGGAGCCCAGCAGATACCTGCTGGGCTTTACTGATGTAGCTTTAGCGTCGAGGGGTCATAACCAGCCTTCAAGGCGCTTCCGCTTTTCTATGTTACATCTTTTTAAGTTTAAATGGGCTGACCATTAGGAATGATAGAATGATGATGATGAAAAGAAAAGTCTGTGCCGGCAGATATGGAATCGCTAAGAAGCTTAACGTTGCCAGGCACCCTGCTGCAGTAATCGGAAGACCGGTAAAGTAGCCATTACTTTCAGTGATATTAAAGCGTGCTAATCTAAAAGCGCCGCATCCAATGTAAAAAACGGTAAAGAAGGATCCAGGTCCCCCAAATTCATTTAAGATTCCTTGATATAGTAATAGTGCAGGCGCCACTCCAAATGATATAATATCACTCATGGAATCTAATTGTTTGCCCAGCTCTGATTCAATATTAAATTTTCTAGCAGCCATGCCATCAAAACGATCGGCTAATGCGGCGATAAAAATTAATAACAAACTTAATCGCAGATTTCCTTCCATGGCAAAAATAATCGCAAATCCACCAAAAGACAGGTTGGTTAAGGTAATAACGTTTGCTGTTTGGGACTTAAGCTTCTTAATTGTAGAATCAAAAACGTCTAATAAAAACATTTTGCTCCACCACTCCTTTTCAACAAAGCCGGAAGAGAACTTTAATTTTTTTTCGTTAATCTATTATATTTAATATTAAGCTTTTTAAGCAGTTTCGTAAAGAGTATTTTTACACTTTTTGGGGGTCATGTAATGTTTAAGCACGTATACCGTCTTATGATAGAACTTACAAATGGGAAGTGGACATCAGTCTTGCTCCACCGTTTTGCCCGATCTAGAATCAGCAAGTTTGTTGTCCCTTCGTTCGCGAAAATGTATAAACTAAATCAGGAAGAAATGGAAAAGCCGCTGCATGAGTATCCAACACTTCATGATTTATTTATACGAACGCTAAAAGGTGAAGCACGGGTCATTGACTCGATAGAAGACTCAGTGGTAAGCCCTGTAGATGCAGTGATTGAGGATATCGGACCTATTAGTCAGATAAGCGAAATGATTGTTAAGGGTAAGACCTATTCCGTACAAGAAATGTTAGGCAGTCAGGAGTCAGTAGATAAATATGTACAGGGGACCTATATGATTCTTTATTTAAGTCCCAGCCATTACCATCGTATACATAGTCCGGTTGAAGGTACCATTGTTAAACAATGGACGCTGGGAAGGAAATCATATCCTGTTAATAAAATGGGCTTAAAGTATGGTGTTAGAACATTAGCTAAAAACTACCGAATGATTACAGAAGTTAAAACAGCGAGAGGGCATATCGCCATCGTGAAAGTTGGAGCCATGTTTGTCAATTCCATTGAGAAGACACATAAAGGAATGACCCTTCATAAGGGTGAGGAAATGGCTTATTTTAGTTTCGGATCTACGGTTGTATTGTTATTTGAGAAAGGAACGTTTGAACAAGATCCTGGCATACATACACCAAAGGACATTAGGGTTGGAGAGAAAATTGGATGCTTGATGAATCAAAATGGCGGCGCTAAATAGTGCCGTTCCTTTTTTAGGGAAAAAGAAAAGACCCTCTAGGGTCATAAGTAAAATATTAAGATGAAATTTTCAATTTGTTAAATAGGGAGCGGCGTTGAATTTCTGTTTCGATAAGATGGATAAACTCGGGACTAAGATTTAATTCTCTTGCTTTATAATAAGATTCAAGTAATAACTCATCTGACAGTTTACGCAAGCAGAAGCACCTCCATAAGAAAAATAAATGGTACTAAAAGATATAAATGAAGCATAAAATGGTAGGTTCATTTGGTGTACCCTAAATCTACCAAATTAAGTTGAAATGGACAACCTTTCCAATTATTCACAATTACCAGTGGATAACTTGTGACTAATCTGTTTATAAAGGATAAAAATGTGACTGAAACAATGGGTATAATGTTAATAACTTTATCCACAGAGGTGTAAAACAAGGGATTTTGTCGAAAAATATTTTTTATTTCATATTTACAGCAAAAATGTTTCAGTTTGACAAATAATAAACTCATACAGCTATAATAGTTTTATTTTGATACTAAGGGTAAAATTGGTTATGATGGTACAGATAAACAGATGAATTAATGAGGTGTAAACTGAGTGTTAAAGAAATTTTTGCCTGATGAGCATGTAAAAAGCATATTAGATATTCAACCCGAAGACTTGAAAAAAAGAGGGATAAAAGGAATCATTACTGACCTAGATAATACGCTTGTGGAATGGGATCGGCCGAATGCCACTCCTGAATTAATAAAATGGTTCGAACAAATAAAAAAGCATAAAATACTCGTTACGATTGTTTCAAATAATAATGAGATGCGGGTAAAGGAATTCTCTGACCCATTACAAATCCCGTTTATATTTCAAGCACGGAAACCTATGGTGCGTGCATTTAATAAGGCGTTAGCCCAAATGGGACTGAAAAAGGAAGAGACTGTGGTCATAGGGGATCAATTACTAACGGATGTTTTAGGTGGTAATCGAAGCGGATTCCATACGATTCTTGTGGTGCCTGTTGCCCAAACTGATGGGTTTGTAACTAAATTTAACCGCTTTGCTGAACGTAGAATTTTAAACTGGTTCAGGAAAAAAGGGATGATTCAATGGGAGGACTAAAGTGTGAGTGAACAAGAGCAATATTTATGTATGGGGTGCGGGGTGAAGGTTCAGACTGAGAACCCCGAGGAATTAGGCTATGCACCTTCATCAGCACTTGAAAAGGAAAGTATTATTTGTCAACGCTGTTTTCGACTTAAGCATTACAACGAAGTTCAGGATGTCAGTTTAACCGACGATGACTTCTTGAAAATATTGAATGGGATTGGCCAGACCGATGCCCTGATTGTTATGATTGTTGATATTTTTGATTTTAATGGAAGCTGGCTTCCAGGGCTGCACCGATTTGTAGGAAACAACAAAATCCTGCTGGTCGGAAATAAGGTGGACTTATTGCCGAAATCAGTAAAGCATAACAAATTAATTAATTGGATGAAGCAAGAGTCAAAAGAGCTTGGTTTAAGACCTGAAGAAGTATTCTTAGTTAGTGCGGAAAAGGGAAAGTACATTAGAGAAACTGCCGCAGCTATCGATGAAATGCGAAACGGGAAAGATGTCTATGTTGTAGGATGTACCAATGTTGGGAAATCTACATTTATTAATAGAATTATCAAAGAAGTTACCGGAGAAGGAGATATTATTACTACTTCACATTTCCCTGGAACGACTTTAGATATTATTGAAATACCTCTTGAGGATGGAAAAGCCCTGATTGATTCACCTGGGATTATCAATCATCATCAAATGGCACATTTTGTTGATAAGAGGGATTTAAAAGTAATAACACCGAAAAAAGAAATTAAGCCTAAGGTGTTTCAATTGAATGAGGGCCAAACCTTGTTTTTTGGGGGATTAGCCAGGTTCGACTACATTAGCGGGGGCAGGAACTCATTTGTCTGCCATGTTTCAAATGAAATTAATATCCATCGGACGAAAACTGAAAATGCAGATGAGTTGTATGAAAATCATCTTGGAGAAATGCTTTCTCCGCCTCGAAAAGATGAGTTAGGAACATTTCCTGAGTTAGTGAAACAGGAATTTACGATTAAGGATGCCAAAACAGATGTAGTGTTCTCTGGGCTTGGCTGGATAACGATAAACGAACCGGGAGTAAAGGTAGCAGCATACGTGCCTAAGGGAGTACAAACCTTAACCCGTAAATCTTTAATCTAAATAGACAGGGAATGGGGGGAAACAGGGTGAAGAAACTTTTTGCGGTTTTGGGAGATCCAATTGGTCACTCGATGTCACCAGTTATGCTTAACGATATGTTATCTTTTTACGAAATAGATGCTCACTATCATCCATTTCATGTAAGAAGAGAAGAATTAGAAACGGCAGTTAAGGGTTTGAAGGCAATTGGCATTTCAGGCTTCAACATCACGATACCACATAAAAGCACCATTATTCCTTTTTTAGATGAAATCGATGAATTGGCTTTAAGCATTGGGGCAGTAAATACAGTTGTTAATGAAGACGGGAAACTAGTCGGCTATAACACTGATGGATATGGGTTTATTAAGGGGTTAGAGCCTTATGTCTCATCCTACTCTGATAAGAAAGTGCTAGTCATTGGTGCTGGAGGCGCGGCGAGAGCGATTTACTTTACAATGGCAAAAATGAATCCTCTGGCAATAGATATTACGAATCGAACAGTCAGTAAGGCTGTTGAGCTCATCGAGTCATGCCCGTATGAGTCAAAATCTAAAGCCTTAACTTTAGAGGAGGCAGAACTGCATCTGAATGAATATGATGTGGTTATTCAGACAACGATGATAGGGATGTTCCCGAAAATTGCAGAAATGCCGATCAGTCTAAAAAATATAAAATCCCAATCTCTAGTTTGTGATATTATTTACAACCCGCTAGAGACTAAAGTTTTAATAGAAGCAAGACAAAAGGGAGCAACTGTTCAAAATGGAGTTGAAATGTTTGTTTATCAAGGCGCGCTTGCTTTTGAGAAATGGACAGGAATATTCCCGGATGTCAACAGAATGAGAGAGAATGTATTACATCAGCTTGGAGGCGTGAAATGTTAACAGGAAAACAAAAAAGATATCTACGGTCAAAAGCACATCATTTGGATCCCATTTTCCAAGTAGGAAAAGGCGGAGTCAATGACAATATGATTAAGCAAGTGGGAGAAGCACTAGAAGCAAGAGAACTTTTTAAAATAAGTGTTCTGCAAAATTGTGAAGAAGATAAAAACGTCGTTGCAGAGCAGCTTGCTCATGGAACGGGTGCAGACATTGTCCAGATTATTGGAAATACCATTGTTTTATACAAAGAATCAGTGGAGAAGAAGCAAATAACACTTCCATAGTAAAGGAGGTTTCATCATCATGTCAAAGGTTGGGATATTAGGAGGGACATTTGACCCGCCTCATTACGGCCACCTCTTAATTGCTAATGAGGTTCTCTCCAAGCTTAATCTTGATGAAGTATGGTTTATGCCAAACCAAGAGCCTCCTCATAAAAAAAAGTCGGAATCAGTTGACAATCAAGATCGTCTTCAAATGCTCAAGCTTTCAATCAATGGGAATGAAGCATTTAAGATTGAAAAAGGGGAGTTAGAAAGAACGGGACCTTCTTTTACTGTCGATACTATGAGGATTTTAAATGAACAATATCCAAACCATCAATTTTACTTTATCATTGGTGCGGATATGATAGAATACCTCCCCAATTGGCATAAAATTGATGAATTGATAGAACTTGTTCAATTTGTGGGCGTCAAAAGACCTCAGTACAGTTTAAAAACAGATTATCCAATTACTTATGTAGATGTACCTGCCTTTGATGTTTCATCCAGTATGATTAGGGAAAGAGTATCACAAGGTTTGACTGTACGCTATTTATTACCAGACCCAGTCATTGATTATATTAGGGAGAATCATTTATATGGAACGTGATGAGGCATTAAAAATAGTTAAAGAGCAGTTGACTGACCATAGGTATCAACATACTTTAGGCGTAATGGAAACTGCTATCGTTTTGGCTGAGCAGTATGGTGCAGATGAAAAGAAGGCAGAAATGGCAGCAATTTTTCATGACTATGCAAAATTCCGGCCAAAGGATGAAATGAAACAGATTATTTTATCGCAAAATTTTCCTCAAGATTTACTTCATTATCATGCTGAGTTGTGGCATGCACCAGCAGGGGCATACTTAGTAGAAAAGGAAGCAGGGGTAGAAGATAAGGAAGTACTGGATGCGATACGATATCATACCTCTGGAAGACCCGGAATGACTCTGCTTGAAAAAGTAATATATTTAGCTGACTACATTGAACCAGGGCGTCATTTTCCAGGTGTAGATGAAGTTAGAGCTTTAGCAAAAGAAAATTTGGACAATGCATTAATACAAGCAGTAAAAAATACAATACTATTCTTAATGAAAAAGAATCTGCCGGTTTATCCGGATAGCTTTCTAACCTATAATGATCTCGTAATGAAACGGAGGATTGATTGATGTCTAATCAAGAGTTATTAAAAATTGCAGTAAAGGCTGCAGATGATAAACGTGCAGAAGATATTCTAGCATTAAACATGCAGGGGATTTCCCTAATTGCTGATTATTTTATTATTTGTCATGGAAACTCTGACAAACAGGTTCAGGCGATTGCAAGAGAAATTAAAGAAAAAGCAGAAGAAAACGGATATAATGTAAGAAGAATGGAAGGCTTTGATGAAGCAACTTGGATTCTAATTGATCTTGGTGATGTGGTTGCACATGTATTCCATCGTGATGAAAGAAGTTACTATAAGTTAGAACGTTTATGGGGCGATGCGCCGTTAGAGGATATCCATAGTGAGCTGACAACATGAGCTATGAGCAGTTTGCCTATTTATATGACGAGCTGATGCAAGATGCTCCATATGATGAATGGGTAAGATTTGTAACGGAAAAATTGAATAAATATCAAGTGAATGGTAAAAATTTACTTGATTTGGCATGTGGTACCGGAGAGCTCTCTGTTCGTTTCGCTAAGGAGGGCTTTTCTGTTACAGGAGTGGATTTGTCAGCGGATATGCTTAGTGTTGCACAGGCAAAAGGACAGGAGGAAGGAATGAATATTCCTTTTTTTGAGCAGGATATGACAAATCTAGAAGGACATGGAGAATTTGATATTATAGGGATTTTTTGTGATTCCCTAAATTACCTCAAATCGGATGAAGACGTAATACATACTTTTGCGAGTGCCTGCAGTCATCTAAAAGATAACGGCCTATTCATTTTTGATGTCCATTCTGTTTATAAGATATCTGAGCTCTTTATCGATCAAACCTTTACGCTCACTGACGATCACCTATCCTACATATGGAATAGTTTTGCTGGTGAATTACCCAATAGTGTAGAGCACGAGCTGAGTTTTTTTGTTTTAGATGAACATTCAGGTAAATATGATCGTTTTGATGAACTTCATTATCAACGAACATACCCTGTGGAGCAGTATTCAGAATGGTTAGAAAGAGCTGGATTTGAATTGCTCGAAATCTGTGCGGATTTTCTGGATAGTAAACCGCAGGACGATACAGAGAGAATATTTTTCATTGCAAAAAAGCCATCAAAATAAAAGATGGCTTTTTTTTAATATAAATAAAGGTATTTGTCTTTTCTTGGCGAATTAATGCTTATAGAACTGCGAACTTACTTTTTCAATGTCTTCATTAAACTTTGTATGTGTTGCTTGGAAAATATGTTCAAAGAGATCTCCAAGCTCTTCCTCCATCACCTTAATGCCCTCACCTGTAATACCGCCCTTAACACAAACTTTTTCTTGTAATGAAGGTAATGTATAATGTCCTTGTTTTAATAACTCTCCTAGGCCGACAATCATTTCACTCGCCATAACTGTAGCGGTTTCTTGATCAATTTTTGTTTCTTTTACAGCTGCGAGGATAAAACGCTGCAGCAGATAACTGAAAAATGCCGGACCACAGCTGACGATATCTGAAGCTACTCTGGTGATTTTCTCCTCAATCGTAACCGGAACCGAAATCTTCGCAAAAATACTTTCCACTTTTGTTTTCCAATTTTCACTGCAATGTTCACCATAGGTTATCAGTGAAACTCCCGCTAATGCGCGGTTTGTAATGCTTGGAATAACCCTGATAACGGAGCAGGCTGTCTTTCTTTCAAGCTGACTTGTATCGATAGGACTTGTGATGGAAATAACACATTTTCTACTATTTAGATGCGGGTTAATTTCATTAAGAATGGCATAGACATCTAAGGGCTTCACACAAATAAACACTAAATCGGATTGAGATGCCACTTCAGCCGCATTTTCCCCAACCCTTATACCCTTATATTTATCTTTAAGCAGCATCGCTTTTGTTTTAGACCTATTTGTAATAACCATTGAAGAAGGGGAAACTGCTTTTCCATCGATCAAAGCCTCGACCAAAATTGTCCCCATATTACCGGTACCAATGATACCAATTTTCATTATTCCGACCCTCCTTCGCATGCAGATTCTCTAATAACAATATGAAATATGATAGTGAAATATACCAATTGAAAGGATGGATTACTCATGAAGGACTGGATATACGAGCATAGGATTTATGTGATCATTACGGTTATCATCGCTTTTGGGGCCATTTTTTATATCTCAGAAGAAAGTAAATCTTCTGTAGGAGATGTAGGAAATATTGTTCCGGAAGAAATTAAGGAAGAGCAGGTTCCTTCACCGCCACAAAGCCAAATAGAAGAACCAGAAGTTATCATGGTTGATGTTAAGGGGCAGGTTGTCATGCCGGGAGTTTATTCCACAAGGGAAGGTGAGAGGGTGATAGACGTTATCCATCGAGCTGGAGGGCTGACTGAGAACGCTGATGAAAGCCAAGTGAATTTTGCTGAACATGTTCAAGATGCAATGGTTATTTATATCCCCGCTAAGGGACAGGAAGGAATTACGGTACCTGCTGGATCACCGGTTAATGCTTCGACATCTGGGAGCGCTTCAGGTAATTCTGGAAAAATTAATCTAAATAAAGCAGATGAAACACAGTTGCAAAACCTTCCGGGAATTGGACCACAAAAGGCGGCTGCCATTATCGAGTATAGAGAAACAAGCGGAAGCTTTAAGAATGTCGAAGATTTAAAGAATATTAGCGGGATTGGTGATAAGACATTTGAGAAACTAAAGGATCTCGTTACCGTTCAATAAGAAACACATTGACCATTTTAAGTCTAAGATATTACACTTAAGAAAGAAATATATCGAAATTTGGAGGAGTTGGAGAAAGTGGAACGCATTTCATGGGATCAATATTTTATGGCTCAAAGTCATTTGCTGGCGTTAAGAAGTACCTGCACACGTTTGACAGTGGGCGCGACAATCGTCAGAGATAAAAGAATTATTGCCGGAGGTTACAACGGTTCTATTGCTGGCGGAGATCACTGTATTGATAAAGGCTGTTATGTCATAGATAACCACTGTGTTAGGACGATACATGCCGAAATGAACGCTCTATTGCAATGTGCCAAATTTGGTGTACCCACAGCAGAAGCAGAGATTTATGTTACTCATTTTCCCTGTCTCCAATGCTGTAAAGCGATAATCCAAGCAGGGATTAAGACTGTTTATTACGCAGAGGATTATAAGAATCATCCTCATGCAGTGGAATTATTTCAGCAGGCAAATGTCAAAACCGAAAAGGTAGAGTTAAAGGAATCAGTAATTGATTTTCGGAAAATAAGTCAATAATCCCCCAAATTATACATAACGCCGGGTTTACCGGCGTTAAAACTACTCCCAAACAATGGAGACCAAAATGAATAATAAATGTTTCTACTTTGCAGTTGCCGCCCTTTTAGGAGTGTTATCCTCATTTTTCTTTTTTCTGTCTGTCTTTTTTTGTTTCATCCTTTATTTTTATCTCTTATATATGTTCAAGAACTTTACAAGACAACAATTGGTCACCGTCCTCGTCCTCTTTTTTACCTTCTTCTATACTGGTCAACATACGATTACCCATAATACAACCAAGCTGCCTGACGCTCTTACAAACTTTTATCTAAAATATACCGAAAACACCAAAGTGGATGGCGACCTGCTCCAGGTAATGGCATTTGATATACAGTACAAAGAGAAGCTATTAATAAGATATAAAATAAAATCAGAGGCAGAGAAGGAGGCTCTGAAAAACACAATTTTTTATGGCCGGATTTGTCATGTATATGGTATATTGGCAGATCCCTCTATCGCCAAAAATCACAATGCATTTAATTACCGGAAATATTTAGCTGGCAAACAGATTTATAAAATAGTTGAAGTAGATCATAACCCTCTCAATAAATGTGCTGAAGTAAAATCAACTCCTATTACCTTTATTAAAAAGGTTCGTTTCACTGGCATTAAGTATCTCGAAAAACACTTTCCCGCAGAAATTGCTGCCCTATCCGCTGCTTTGATTTATGGTGACCGAAGTATGTTTGCCCCTGAGGTTCTGATAAATTATCAAAAAACAGGCATTGTGCATTTGTTGGCTATATCAGGTCTTCATGTTTCCTTATTAATTGGGATGGTTTTTTATTTAGGTCTTAGGGTCGGGTTAACTAGACAGTTCATGATAAATTTTCTCCTTTTTCTATTACCGGTATATGCCATTTTAACTGGTGCTTCACCCTCTGTTATACGTGCGGTATTAATGCTGTTTCTTGTATTATTGGTTGTCCGTTGGAAAAAGCAAATAAAATTGTCACCTATGGATGTTATTAGTCTTACCCTGATGATTTATGTATTTTTTTCTCCCTTGATTATTTTTGACGCGGGCTTTCAATTATCGTTTTCTGTCAGCTATGGCATTATTATTTCTGCCTACAGTATTTTTCCTCGATATAAAGGAATACTCTCTGCAATGGTCGTAACCTCCATTATTGCACAACTCGCAGCTATACCGATTTTGCTGTATCACTTTTTCGAAATTTCGTTTATCGGTATTCTTGCTAATCTCCTCTATATTCCTCTCTTCTCCTATGTATTTCTGCCGGGATTTTATCTCTTATATCTCATTCAACTAATATTTGGGGCTGCTCCGTCTTTTCTTATTACCTTTTTTATGAAAATTATCACTCTAGCCAATGGACTTATTGAAAAACTTGCAGACCTTTCTTTTGCCCAGCTAGTAACCGGAAGGCCTAATATGCTTCTCTTTATCATTTATCTGGTCATCATCGTCACTATTTTCCTAACATGGGAAGCAGGTTTATACCAAAAACAAAGACTTAAGGTTATCCTTTTAGCGTTCATCTTGATTACTTTCCAGAACATTTGGAATTGGGCAAATCCATTTGGGGAAGTCTCGATGATTGATGTGGGGCAGGGAGATAGTATTCTAATCCATTACCCATTCGGTAAAGGTACCTATTTAATTGATACGGGAGGAACCATCCAATTCGAAGAGGACGAATGGAAAAAGTCAGCAAATCCCTTTGAAACAGGGCGGGATGTTGTTGTCCCTTTTTTAAAAGGAAAGGGGATCACTAAACTAGATAAATTGATTCTGACACATGGTGATAGTGATCATATTGGCGGAGCTCTAGCTGTTTTAAAGGAAATAGAAGTCAGCCAAATTATCATGCCTTCAGTTGCTGAACAATCAAACTTAGAGTCAGACATAATTCAGGAGGCGAAAATAAAAGGTATTCCAGTTATTATGGTTGCTGAAGGAAGCTATTGGGAAAATGAAAAGAGTAAATTTTATGTTTTAAGTCCAAAAGAAAACTTTCAAGGAGAACGAAATAGCGGATCTATCGCAATAACAGCAAATATTGGCGGGCTTAATTGGTTCTTTGGCGGCGACCTTGATCAAGAGGGAGAGGAAAGAATTATAACGAAATATCCTAATTTGAAGATAGATGTATTGAAGGCAGGGCACCACGGCAGTAAAACGTCAACAAGTGAGCAATTTATTAGTAAAATAAAACCGGCTGTCTCATGGATTTCGGTTGGTGAACATAATCGCTATGGGCATCCCCATGATGAGGTGTTAGAACAACTTGAGAATACAACTATATATAGAACGGATATCCATGGTGCAATAACGTATAGGTTTTATCAGGAGAGTGGAACCTTTTCTTCCTTTTTACATATGATAAAGCAATAACATAACAGAAAATGAAAAAAGAGACTGTACGATTACAGCCTCCGAGTACTAACTATGTAGCAGTGCATTAAGATTAGGATCCGACAACTTTAATTACTGTTGCAATAATAAACATTGTAGCGAAAAAACCAAAAGAAACAACAAAACCTACTCCAGAATCGATTGCGTCATTGCGTTTAGTCTGTACATTCTTTTCAAATTCGTTCACAATATACCCCTCCTATTTCACATAATAGTATAAGCTTTTTTACTTAAAAAATCCAGAGTGCATTTAATATCTACTTCCTATATTGACAAGAGTTGACACAAATAGTTTAGACCGATAAGGTGACACTAAATTTACACAAGGAACTCCGCCAAGCAATTAAAAGATCCTAGGGCTTTAATTGCGGGCGTTCATTATAGATCGGGAATTGGCGCTTTCATACGAAAAGCTGTCAATTCCCTTTTAACACTTGTCAAAATGTCCAAGCTTCATTACGATAGATAATGGAAAGTGAATCAAAGGGGAGCTTGGAAATGGTATTAGATATTTGGAAACAAATTAAACAACGGGAAATTGCTCCCATTTATTTATTATATGGCACTGAGGCCTTTTTAATCAATGAAACGAAGCAGTTATTGCTTAATCAGGTTTTAGATGAAGAAGAAAAGGATTTTAACTTTACTGCTTATGACCTAGATGAAACACCCATTGAAACGGCTTTAGAAGATGCAGAAACCTTTCCTTTTCTGGGTGAGAAGAAAGTGATTTTTTTACATAATCCAAAGTTTTTAACGGCTGAAAAGACGAAAGAAAAAATCGATCATAATATTGCGCGATTTGAAAAGTATTTAAAAGAGCCTGCTCCGTATACGGTCTTAGTTATATCAGCTCCTTATGAAAAGCTCGATGAACGAAAAAAGATAACCAAAGAGCTAAAGAGAAGTGCTGTCACAGTTGAAGCAAAGAAGTTAAATGAACATGATTTGAAAAATTGGGTGAGGGAAAGAGCGAAAGCACAGGGGATTGTTATCGAACCTAATGCTCTTGAACTCTTACTAACATTGGTTGGAACAAATATGTTTATGATTACAAGTGAAGTGGACAAGTTAGCATTATATGCGCATAGTGAAAAACAAATTAATGCTGATATGGTCGAAAAGTTAGTTTCGCGTTCATTGGAGCAAAATATTTTCACTTTAATTGAGAAAGTAGTGCAAAGAAGACCCGAAGAGGCACTTAGAATTTATTATGATCTTTTAAAGCAAAATGAGGAACCGATTAAGATTTTGGCCTTGCTTGCCGGTCAATTCAGGCTTATTTATCAGGTAAAGGAGCTTTCGAGAAGAGGGTATGGACAACAGCAAATGGCTGGGTTTTTGAAGACTCATCCCTTTCGTGTAAAGTTAGCTGCAGGACAAGCCAATCAATTTACCGATGAAGAACTAACAAATCTTATGGGGATGCTGGCAGATGCTGATTACCAAATGAAAACGGGCGGTATGAATAAATCATTACTAATTGAAATGCTATTATTTAAAATAAAACGTTAAACAGAAAAAACGATTCCGGCAGGGAATCGTTTTTTCATGCTCTTAATATTGTCTAGCTCCAGCGCCTAGGGGCTCGGGTCATAAGCCAATCCGTCAAGAAGGCTAAAGAACAGCCTTCTCGCCAGCTTGTCTTATGCCAGTCGCCCCTGAACAAGGCGCTTCCGCTTTTCTTATAGAGAGTTAGCTTTTTTAGCAAGACGTGATTTTTTACGGGCAGCAGCATTTTTATGGATAAGTCCTTTAGCAGCAGCCTTGTCTAGTTTGCTAGCAGCAGTAGAGAATGCTTCTTTCGCTGCAGGAGCATCGTTAAGAGTAACAGCAGCTTCAACTTTCTTGACAGCTGTACGCATTGCAGATTTAGCAGTTGTATTTTGAGCATTACGAGCTTCGCTTGTTTTTACACGCTTAATAGCAGATTTAATGTTAGGCATTACTTTCACCTCCTACAAAGAATCGAGACTATATGAACTCGACTTTACATTCATTCACAATTATTCAGAACAAGAGATATTTTATCAAACCACACCTTATATTGCAATACTAGATTAACTAGATAAAAGAATAAACTTGAATGTTTTAGCGGAAAAGGGGCAAAAATAGGAAATAGTTTCTAATTAAAAAGCGGAACCAACTTGCTCAGTGGGATTAACTGGAGCTGGATTCAGAAATTAGATGGGAGCGATACAAATGAAGGAGAACATCAACGATAATATCGACTTAAGCCAGTATTCAATTCGAACCGATTTAGCGATTGAAGCGAGAGAAATGGTTATTGCTGACAGAGAAGGCTCTGTTCAACAGGGAGAGAACATCTCCCAAATTGAAGGAGTAATCATCAAAGAAAAAGATATAGAAGATATCAAAATATCATTAGTTGAGATCACAGACCAGGGAGCACAACAGCTCGGTAAAAAATCAGGCCGCTATTTAACAGTTGAAGTTCAGGGAATACGGCAGCAGGACACACCCTTACAACAAAAAGTCGAGGAAATTTTTGCGAAAGAATTTGCACACTTCTTAGAAGGAACTGGTATCAAAAAGGATGCCTCCTGCTTAGTGGTGGGTCTTGGAAATTGGAATGTTACTCCAGACGCACTTGGTCCAATGGTATGTGAGAACCTCTTAATTACCAGACACTTGTTCCAATTACAGCCAGAAAGTGTAGAGGAAGGGTATCGTCCTGTAAGCTCTCTAGTCCCGGGCGTAATGGGATTAACAGGTATCGAAACAAGCGATATAATCTTTGGCGTTGTCGAGAAAACTAAGCCTGATTTTGTCATCGCCATCGATGCATTAGCGGCAAGATCAATTGACAGAGTAAATTCTACCATTCAAGTGTCTGATACAGGTATTCACCCTGGATCTGGGGTAGGAAACAAAAGAAAAGAATTGAGCAAAGAAACACTAGGAGTGCCTGTCATAGCTATTGGAGTTCCTACAGTGGTCGATGCAGTTTCGATAACAAGTGATACGATTGATTATATCCTTAAGCATTTTGGCAAAGAGCTTAAGGAGGGAAATCGCCCATCAAGAGCCCTCGCACCCGCAGGTATGACTTTTGGGAAACGAAAAAAATTGACCGAGGAGGATCTTCCGGAAGAAAAACACCGTCAAACCTTTTTAGGGATGATTGGAACGTTAGAAGAGGAAGAAAAACGAAAATTAATTTACGAGGTTCTCTCTCCGCTTGGACATAACCTAATGGTTACGCCAAAGGAAGTTGATGTATTCATTGAAGATATGGCCAACCTGATTGCAAGCGGATTGAATGCTTCTCTCCACAGTAATGTCGATCAAAAAAATGCGGGCTACTATACGAGATAACTCTTTCCACCCTCTTAATTGCGAATTATGGTTCTAGTAATTCTAGTAATGTCATAAGTATTTACTAGAATCAAATTGAGAGGTGGAACCATGAAATCTACTAGGAATTCCGGATTGTTTTTGACGGTGCAAGGGACAAATCTTATAAAAGGAACCTCTTTTATCTTATTGTTTATGTTATTGGTGTTTTCTATCAGCGGGCTGTTAACGTCATTAAAGCCCCAATTCAGACCTATGTCTAATTCTGTTCATACTGCAGCAAATGAAGTGAATGGGAAAATGCTCTATCAATTAATGGCATGGGAGAATCATCATTTTCTATCTATTGAAGATGATTTAACAGCAAGTCCTAAGCTGACCAACTTAATTTTTAAACTCTCGAGCAATATTAATTTAAATGACCCAAGGAGCCTGCTAGGCAGAGAGCTGCCAGGCTTTGACCAATTTGATGGAAAAATCTTAGTAGCTGGTCAAGGTTCAAATTACACGAATATGCCATTTGAATCTTCTCCACCGCTAGAAATTATGAAGGCAGAAAGAGAAGCATCCCTGCAAAATATTGAAGGTATTGATAAAGGAAAAGATGATAATATTCCTTCGAATCCATCACTAACAACTGGTGATAAAAAGGTAGTACATCTTTACTTTACTCATAATCGTGAGTCATATCTTCCCTATTTACAGGGGGTGACAGATCCGAATCTTGCTTATCATTCACAACTAAACGTCACCAAGATTGGCGATCAGTTAAAGGAAAGTTTAGAAGCTAGAGGTATTGGAACCTCCATTGATAAATCTGACATTATGGGGTCAGTGAAAATGGCAGGCACGTACCAAAAATCTGGTCAATTAGTCCAAGAGGCAATGGCTCAAAACCGTGAATTGGATTATTTTATTGATATCCACCGAGATGCAAGACGTAAAGATAAAACGACGGTAATGATTAATGGCAAGGCATATGCACAATTGGCTTTTGTTATTGGCGGGAAAAATCCTAACCATGAAAAAAATGAAAAGCTTGCACGTGATTTGCATAATCTTCTTGAAGAAAAATATAAGGGTTTGAGCTGGGGTATTCACATGAACCAGGGTGCTGGGCAGAACGGTGTATATAATCAAAATTTGTCTGAAAATGTAATACTAGTGGAATTTGGCGGAGTTGATAACACTTTTGAGGAATTAAACCGTTCAGCTGACGCACTTGCGGATGTTTTTAGTGAATACTACTGGCAGGCAGAAAAAGTTAATTCTGATGTAGAACAATCCACTGATCAACAATAGAGGCAGGTGAGCATGACATATGAAAATGTTCATGCTGAAATTTTTCTGTATGATCGCCATAATGTTTATATGTGTTTTAGCTGGGATGCAGTTAGCAAACGATGGTATTCATAAGATGAAGGGCTACGATGACCCGAATTTTCAAAATGCCGTTGGTATTAATGATAATGGTGAGCATGTAAAGGCTACATTCTTGGGAAATGAAATATCAAGCCACAATATTGATGAAAAGAAAAAGAAGCTTGAGGAAATAAGTGCATTTAACTTTTTTTCCTCGATGGGAAAGAAGATATCTGAAGGTGTCTCAAATGCTTCGGAAAAACTGATTAATTTAATAACTAAGTAATTAAACTAGCGGTTCCTACTCGGTTGCCGCTATTTTTTTGTTTAGCTCCACGCCATTTGGCAAGGCAATTTGAGCATTTTTAGTTTTGATTGAATCTTATTTCCCGTACTGCTATAATCAGAAATAGTGTACATGTGCGAGTTATGGTAGGAGTGAAATACATGAACAGAGAAGAAAAACTAAAAAGACAATCAAAGATTCGAAATTTCTCGATTATTGCCCATATTGACCATGGGAAATCAACGTTAGCAGACCGTATTTTAGAAAAAACGAATGCATTAACATCTCGTGAAATGAAATCGCAGCTTCTGGATTCAATGGATTTAGAAAGAGAACGCGGAATTACGATTAAGTTAAATGCTGTGCAATTAAAATACAAAGCAAAAGATGGGGAAGAGTATACCTTCCATCTTATCGATACACCAGGGCACGTCGATTTTACCTATGAGGTATCTCGTTCCCTTGCTGCTTGTGAAGGGGCAGTATTAGTTGTTGACGCGGCGCAGGGGATTGAAGCCCAAACCTTGGCGAACGTTTACCTTGCCCTTGATAATAATCTTGAAATTTTACCAGTTATTAATAAAATTGATTTACCAAGTGCGGAGCCTGAAAGAGTCCGCAATGAGATTGAGGAAGTTATCGGACTTGATGCATCTGAAGCCGTATTAGCCTCTGCTAAAGCAGGTATTGGGATTGAAGAGATCCTCGAACAGGTCGTTAAAAGTGTTCCTGCTCCAACGGGTGACCCTGATGCCCCGTTAAAAGCATTGATTTTTGATTCCCTTTATGATGCATATCGCGGAGTAGTGGCCTATATCCGTGTAGTAGAAGGCAGCGTAAAAGTGGGCGATAAAATAAAAATGATGGCGACCGGAGCAGAATTTGAAGTAAATGAGGTTGGGGTATTTACACCAAAATCTACACTTCTCAATGAGTTAACCGTAGGGGATGTTGGATTCCTTACAGCATCCATTAAAAATGTTGGTGATACTCGGGTCGGTGATACGATTACAAATGCAAAAAATGGTGCAACCGAGCCGCTTCCAGGGTATCGTAAATTAAATCCAATGGTGTATTGCGGCTTGTACCCTATCGATACTGCGAAGTTCAATGATTTACGTGAAGCACTCGAGAAGCTGCAGTTAAACGATTCTGCACTTCAATTCGAGCCAGAGACTTCCCAAGCTTTAGGTTTTGGTTTCCGCTGCGGGTTCTTAGGACTTCTTCATATGGAGATTATTCAAGAGCGGATTGAGCGTGAATTCAAAATTGACTTGATTACAACAGCCCCAAGTGTTATCTATGAAGTACACATGACAGATGGCACTCAAGTAAAAGTGGATAACCCTTCCAATCTTCCGGATCCACAGAAAATTGACCGTGTTGAAGAGCCATATGTAAAAGCAACAATGATGGCTCCAAATGAATATGTCGGTGCGATCATGGAGCTTTGCCAGCAGAAGCGTGGTATTTTTATTGATATGCAATATCAGGGTGAAAACCGTGTAAGCATCATCTATGAAATTCCGTTAGCAGAAATAGTTTATGATTTCTTTGATCAACTTAAGTCTAGCACCAGAGGCTATGCATCATTTGATTATGAACTAATTGGTTACAAACCTTCAAAATTGGTTAAGATGGATATATTGTTAAACGCTGAAAAGGTGGATGCCTTAAGCTTTATCGTTCATAGAGATTTTGCCTACGAACGCGGCAAAGTCATAGTTGAGAAGCTAAAGGAATTAATTCCAAGGCAGCAATTTGAAGTTCCTGTCCAAGCAGCTATTGGTCAAAAAATTATTGCTCGTTCAACGATTAAATCCATGGGTAAAAATGTCTTGGCTAAATGTTATGGGGGAGATATCTCCCGTAAACGGAAGCTGCTCGAGAAACAAAAAGAAGGTAAAAAGCGGATGAAACAGGTTGGTTCTGTCGAAGTCCCACAAGAAGCCTTCATGGCTGTCCTTAAAATGGATGACAACAATTCAAAAAAATAATAAACAAAACGGGAGGTTAGGACGAGTCTATCAAAAGGCGAAATCCAGCCTCTTTTTGAGTTATATGAAAAGGTGTGAACTTATGATTAAAGCTGCCTATCTCCATATCCCCTTTTGTGAACATATTTGCCATTACTGCGATTTTAATAAAGTATTTTTAAAAGGGCAGCCGGTAGATCAATATTTAAATGCGCTGGAGCAGGAAATGATTCTTACATTGCAAAAATATCCGACTGATGGACTGGAAACCATTTTTGTAGGCGGAGGAACTCCTACGTCTTTGAATGAACAGCAGTTAGAAAGGTTTTGCGAAAGTATAACCAGGAACCTGCCTATGAGTAATAATCTTGAATTTACATTTGAAGCAAATCCAGGCGATTTAACAAAAGAAAAGTTACAAATATTAAAAGATGCAGGTGTAAACCGACTCAGTCTTGGTGTTCAGACCTTTAATGATGAATTATTAAAGAGTATTGGCCGTGTCCACCGTGCTAAGGATGTTTACCATACTGTAGACAATGCAAAATCTATTGGCTTCAAAAATATTAGCATTGATTTAATCTTTAGTCTGCCGAAGCAAACGATTACTGACTTTAAAGAATCATTGACCGAAGCTTTTTCACTAGACATTCAACATTATTCGGCGTACTCGTTAATTATTGAACCAAAGACAGTCTTTTATAATCTTATGCAAAAAGGAAAACTTCCGACCCCGGGAGAAGATGCGGAAGCAGCGATGTATGTACTGCTAATGGAGGAAATGGAGAAGCATGGATTCAACCAGTATGAGATTAGTAATTTTTCAAAGCCTGGCTATGAAAGCAGACATAACCTAACATACTGGAATAACGATTACTATTATGGGTTCGGGGCAGGAGCTCACAGCTATGTGAATGGCTGGAGACGCTCAAATGCAGGACCACTGAAAAAATATATGGAACAAATTGCTGAAGGGAATCTCCCAATATTCAATGAACATCAAACTTCAAAAGCAGAACAAGTAGAAGAAGAAATGTTTTTAGGCCTGCGAAAAACAGATGGTGTATCTGTATCCCATTTCATTGAAAAGTTTGATATGGACCCACTGCAAATTTTTGAAAATGAGATTTCAGATTTGATTGCTAAAAAATGGATAGAAGTAAAAAAAGATAATATATATTTAACAAAAACAGGGCGGCTTTTAGGAAATGAGGTGTTTCAATCGTTTTTAGGGGTTATGAAATAACTGCTGACGTAATTACCTTTGCAATTTCTTAATGCCAAATGATTGACACCATCCCCCTATTTTTGATAATTTATTAATAGAATTAGCACTCGACTTCAATGAGTGCTAACAGAGGTGATGCATGTGTTAACAGATCGTCAATTATTGATTCTTCAGGTTATTGTTGATGATTTTATTCGATCTGCACAACCTGTCGGCTCAAGAAGTTTGTCAAAAAAAGAAGAAATATCATTTAGTTCAGCAACAATACGGAATGAAATGGCCGACCTTGAGGAATTAGGATATATCGAAAAAACGCATACTTCTTCCGGGCGTGTTCCGTCTGAAAAAGGCTATAGGTATTATGTAGACCATTTATTGTCGCCTCAAGCATTAAATAAGCAGGATATATCGATTATTAAATCGATTTTTGCAGAAAGGATTTTTGAGTTTGAAAAAATCATTCAAAAATCAGCAAAAATTTTATCCGACCTAACAAATTATACTTCGATTGTTTTAGGCCCTGCTGCCAGCTTTAATAAGCTTAAAAGGATACAAATTATTCCTTTAAATAAGGAAAGTGCTGTGGCAATTTTCGTTACCGATTCAGGGCATGTTGAAAACCGGACATTTTACTTGCCGCCTACCGTTGATGCCAGCGATTTGGAAAAGACGGTCAATATTTTAAATGAACGGTTAACAGGGGTAGCACTTGAAGACCTCAATGATAAAATCTATAAAGAAGTAGCGATGTTATTAAGGCAGCATATTCGTAATTATGACTTGATGCTGCACACCATAGCGGATTCTTTAAAAATGCCAGCGAATGAAAAGCTATTCTTTGGCGGGAAGACAAATATGTTAAGTCAGCCAGAATTTCATGATATCAGTAAAATTCGCAGTCTCCTGCAAATGATTGATCACGAAGAATGGATTTATCCTTTAATCAAAAATGATTCAACTGGTATTAATGTGAAAATCGGCAGAGAAAACAATAATAGTGCTATGGAAAATTGCAGTCTCATTACAGCAACTTATTCGGTGGGGGCAGAGAAATTGGGTACAATTGCCATTCTCGGTCCAACTAGAATGGAATATTCCAGAGTAATAAGCCTGCTCCAATTCTTAAGTAAGGATTTAACCTCAGTGCTAACGAACTTGTATCAAAAATATTAGGGCTGGAAATATTGAATAAGGGGTTAAATACTGCTTAATTAAACTAGGTGAAAGGCTCTTTTCACCCCCCTTTTCATGGAATCAAATATTTAAGTTCATAAATTTACCAACCCTTTAAGGAGGTGAGTAAGTTGACAAAAGAAAATAATCATACACTAAACGAGGAAGTTGAATCACAAATCAATGAAAATTCACAGCTTACCGATGAGGAAGTTGAAACGGTTTTTGCTGAGACCAGTGAGGAACACAATACTTCTAATGAGGAAGCTAAAGGTATTGACTTTGAAGCTGAGATTCAAACACTCACCAATAAGCTGGAGGAAGCGGATAATCGTTATTTACGCCTCCAAGCTGACTTTGATAATTTCCGCCGCCGTACACGATTAGATATCGAAGCCGGTGAGAAATATAGAGCGCAAAAATTAGCCATCGAATTGCTTCCAGCATTGGACAATTTTGAGAGAGCTTTGAATATAGAAGCAGATAATGAACAGTCAAAATCGCTTCTCCAAGGTATGGAAATGGTATATCGCGGATTAATAGAAGCTTTAAAAAAAGAAGGCGTTGAAGCCATAGAAGCAGTTGGGAAAGAATTTGATCCAAACTTCCATCAAGCGGTAATGACAGGTGAAGATGAGAATTATGACAGTAATTTTGTCATTGAAGAATTCCAAAAAGGTTACATGTTAAAGGACCGGGTTCTCCGTCCGTCAATGGTGAAAGTAAATCAATAAGACCTACATATTTGGTTTAGGAGGAAAAGGAAATGAGTAAAATTATCGGTATTGACCTTGGTACAACAAACTCATGTGTTGCTGTTCTTGAAGGCGGCGAACCAAAGGTTATTCCAAATCCAGAAGGAAACCGCACAACACCGTCAGTTGTGGCATTTAAAAATGGCGAACGTCAAGTAGGGGAAGTTGCAAAGCGTCAAGCGATCACAAACCCTAATACGATTATGTCCATTAAACGCCATATGGGAACAGATTATAAAGTAGAAGCTGAAGGGAAGAATTATACTCCGCAAGAAATGTCAGCTATTATCCTGCAATATTTGAAATCTTATGCTGAAGATTATCTTGGTGAACCTGTAACTAAGGCTGTAATCACTGTACCAGCTTATTTTAATGATGCAGAACGTCAAGCAACTAAGGATGCTGGAAGAATTGCTGGATTAGAAGTTGAGCGTATTATTAATGAGCCTACTGCTGCAGCACTTGCATTCGGTCTAGATAAAACAGATCAGGACCAAACGGTTCTAGTATACGACCTTGGCGGCGGTACTTTTGACGTATCCATTCTTGAACTTGGAGATGGAGTATTTGAGGTAAAATCGACTGCTGGTGACAATCGTCTTGGCGGCGATGACTTTGACCAAGTAATTATTGATTATTTAGTAGAACAATTCAAAAAAGAAAATGGCATTGACCTTTCTCAAGATAAAATGGCATTACAACGTTTAAAAGATGCAGCTGAAAAAGCGAAAAAGGATCTATCAGGTGTAACCTCTACTCAAATTTCCTTACCGTTTATCACTGCTGGGGCTGCTGGACCACTTCACCTTGAAGTGACAATGTCTAGAGCTAAATTTGATGAGCTATCTGCTCACCTTGTTGAACGTACAATGGGACCAACTCGACAAGCATTAAGTGATGCCGGCCTTACTCCATCACAGCTTGATAAGGTTATTCTCGTTGGTGGTTCAACTCGAATTCCTGCTGTACAAGAAGCAATTAAAAAAGCAACTGGTCAAGAGCCACACCGCGGGGTTAACCCAGATGAAGTGGTAGCAATGGGTGCTGCAATCCAAGGCGGCGTAATCACTGGTGATGTTAAAGATGTAGTATTACTTGACGTTACACCACTTTCACTTGGTATTGAAACAATGGGCGGTGTATTCACAAAGTTAATTGACCGTAATACAACAATCCCAACATCAAAATCTCAAGTATTCTCAACTGCTGCTGATAACCAAACAGCTGTTGATATACATGTTCTTCAAGGGGAACGTCCAATGGCAAATCTTAATAAAACTTTGGGACGCTTCCAATTATCAGATATTCCACCAGCACCACGTGGAATTCCACAAGTTGAAGTAACTTTTGATATCGATAAGAACGGTATCGTAAATGTACGTGCGAAAGATCTAGGCACTAACAAAGAACAGCAAATCACAATTAAATCTTCTACTGGTCTTTCAGATGAAGAAATTCAAAAAATGGTCAGAGAAGCTGAAGAGAATGCGGAAGCTGACAAACAACGTAAAGAAGAAGTGGAACTGCGCAATGAAGCTGACCAATTAGTCTTTACAACTGAAAAAACATTAAAAGATTTAGAAGATAAAGTGGATGCTTCTGAAGTTGCAAAGGCTAACGAAGCAAAAGATGCTTTAAAAGAAGCGATTGAGAAAAACGATCTTGAAGAAATCCGTGCTAAAAAAGACGCTTTACAAGAAATTGTTCAAGCGTTAACGGTTAAGCTTTATGAGCAGGCTGCTCAAGCGGCACAAGGAGCTCAAGGTGCAGAAGGCGAAGCAGCTGGTCCTAAAGATGATAATGTAGTGGATGCTGAGTTTGAAGAAATCAAAGAAGAGAAGTAAAATTTTTATAAACTAACTGATGAAAAAGTCAAAGTCAGCATCGGCTTTGGCTTTTTCTTTGTAATTTGTGTTTTTATTGTGTTAGAATAATCTTTATGTGACAGATTCGGGAGTGGTAATCATGAGTAAACGAGATTACTATGAGGTGCTTGGTGTTAGTAAGAGCGCTTCTAAGGATGAAATAAAAAAAGCATATCGAAAGCTCTCTAAACAATATCATCCGGATATTAATAAAGAGCCTGATGCTGCAGATAAATTTAAAGAAATCGCTGAAGCTTATGAGGTTTTAAGCGATGATCAAAAAAAGGCTCATTATGATCAATTTGGTCATACAGATCCAAATCAAGGCTTCGGAGGCGGCGCTGATTTTGGCGGCGGTTTTGGGGGATTTGAAGATATCTTCAACACATTCTTTGGCGGCGGCGGGTCACGAAGACGCGATCCAAATGCTCCTAGACAGGGTGCAGACCTGCAGTACACTATGACCATTACTTTTGAAGAAGCAGCTTTCGGTAAAGAAACTGATATTGAAATTCCGCGTGAAGAGACCTGTGGTACTTGCAGCGGATCTGGTGCTAAAAAAGGAACAAAGCCTGAAACATGTCAACACTGTCATGGATCAGGTCAGATCAATATTGAGCAAAATACTCCGTTTGGCAGAGTGGTTAATCGCCGTTCTTGTCACCATTGTAATGGCACAGGAAAAGAAATTAAACATAAGTGTGCTACCTGCGGCGGTACTGGTAAAGTGAAAAAACGCAAAAAGATTCATGTGAAAATTCCTGCAGGTATTGACGATGGTCAACAGTTAAGGATCTCTGGACAAGGAGAGGCTGGAATTAACGGAGGGCCATCTGGAGATTTATATATTGTTTTCCACGTAAGAGAACACGAGTTTTTTGAGAGAGATGGCGATGATGTATATTGTGAAATGCCATTAACCTTTGTGCAGGCGTCTCTTGGTGATGAAATTGAAGTACCAACACTGCATGGCAAAGTAAAACTTAAGGTCCCAGCCGGAACACAGACAGGAACTAAATTCCGCCTAAAAGGCAAAGGAATTCCAAATGTTCGTGGTTACGGAGTAGGAGATCAGCACATAATTGTCCGAATTATTACCCCTACAAAATTAACAGATAAACAAAAGCAGCTTCTTCGTGAGTTTGCAGACCTTAGTGGCAGCTCGCCAATTGGTGAACATGAAGAAGGATTTTTCTCAAAAGTAAAACGAGCCTTTAAGGGCGAGTAAGGATTGGAGTTGGTAGAATGAAGTGGTCTGAACTTAGTATTCACACTACAAACGAAGCGATTGAACCAATATCACATATTTTACACGAGGCCGGTGCCAGCGGTGTAGTTATTGAAGATCCTTTTGAACTAACAAAGGAAAGGCAAGATCAGTTCGGGGAAATCTACCAACTCAATCCAGATGATTACCCTGAAGAAGGTGTTATCGTCAAAGCGTACCTGCCAGTTAACAGTTTTTTAGGTGAGACGGTAGACGCGATTAAAGAATCGATAAATAACCTTATTATTCACAATATTGATATCGGGATCAATAAAGTAACCATTAGTGAAGTAAATGAAGAAGAATGGGCTACTGCATGGAAGAAATATTACCATCCAGTTAAAATTTCTGAGAAGTTCACGATTGTACCTACTTGGGAGATCTACACTCCAGTCAGCAGTGATGAATTAATCATTGAACTCGACCCCGGGATGGCATTTGGAACCGGAACGCACCCGACTACGGTCATGTGTATCCAAGCATTAGAGAGGACTGTCAGACCAGGTGACCGGGTAATTGATGTCGGTACCGGCTCTGGTGTCCTTAGTATTGCTGCTGCCATGTTAGGTGCGGAAGATGTCACTGCCTATGATTTAGATGAAGTGGCTGTAACTTCAGCAAGACTTAACATTAAGCTTAATAAAGTCAGCGATAAAGTAAATACTTCGCAAAATAATCTATTAGATGGTGTTGAAGAGAATTCAGCTGATGTTGTCGTTGCCAATATTTTAGCGGAAGTTATTCTGCGTTTCACAGATGATGTAGCAACGGTAGTGAAACCTGGAGGAACCTTTATTGCCTCAGGAATAATTCAGCAGAAGAAAGATGAAGTAAAAGAAGGTCTAATTCAGTCAGGATTTGAGATCACAGAAACAATCTTAATGGAAGATTGGGTTGCGATTATCGCTAAAAGGGTATAACTTTTAAAAAAGGGGATAATGCCCCTTTTTTCTATTTGCCGGCTTTAATTGTGACAACCCATAGAGTAAAATAAATTGTAAAATGTTTTAGAGGGGTGCATCGTGTGCAACGCTACTTTGTTAAACAAGTAACTGAAAATGGTTTTGTGATTGATGGGGATGACCGCCACCATATTATTAAGGTGATGCGTATGGAAATCGGAGACAATATCATTTGTGTTGATGTAAAAGGGGATGCGGCAGTTTGTGAAATTGCAAAAATTACCGATGAACAAGTCGTTGCAGACGTTGTACAATGGAAAGATGAGAAGTCAGAGCTTCCAATTTCAGTAACGATTGCAAGCGGTCTTCCAAAGGGAGACAAACTTGAATGGATTATTCAAAAAGGCACTGAAATGGGTGCCAGCGAATTTATTCCTTTTGCTGCCCGCCGTTCAGTCGTAAAATGGGATGATAAAAAGGCTGGTAAAAAAGTAGAGAGATGGCAGAAAATTGCCAAGGAAGCTGCAGAGCAATCCCATCGCGGGAAGGTTCCTGAAATTATCAGTCCGATGAATTTTAAAGCTTTGATTGAGAAAAGCAAAAATTTTCATTATAAATTAGCTGCTTTTGAAGAAGAGAGCAGAAGTGGTGAAACATCTATTTTTTCGGCAGCATTACAAAAAATGCAGCCAGGTGAATCGCTGCTTTTGGTATTCGGTCCTGAGGGTGGATTAGCTGAAGAAGAGGTTAATCTTTTACAGGAGAATGACTTTGAACTATGCGGTTTAGGTCCGCGTATCTTACGAACGGAAACTGCGCCACTATATGCTTTAGCGGCGATTTCCTACCATTTTGAATTAATGAGGAGATGAATACAATGCCGACAGTCGCTTTTCATACACTTGGATGTAAAGTGAATCACTATGAGACTGAAGCAATCTGGCAATTGTTTAAGCAAGAAGGCTACGAACGAGTTGATTTTGAATCAATCTCTGATGTTTATATTATTAATACTTGTACGGTTACAAATACAGGGGATAAAAAAAGCCGCCAAGTCATCCGCCGTGCGGTCCGCAAAAATCCTGATGCCGTTATTTGTGTAACAGGATGTTATGCGCAAACATCACCTGCAGAAATTATGGCAATACCTGGTGTTGATATCGTAGTCGGGACTCAGGATCGAGTGAAAATGCTTGAGTATATTGAACAATATAAAACAGAACGCCAGCCAATAAATGGTGTAGGTAACATCATGAAGAATCGAGTTTATGAAGAACTTGATGTTCCTGCCTTTACCGATCGTACACGAGCCTCTTTGAAAATCCAAGAGGGCTGTAACAACTTCTGTACTTTTTGTATTATCCCATGGGCTCGCGGGCTTATGAGATCACGTGATCCAAAAGAAGTTATCCGCCAAGCACAACAGCTTGTGGATGCGGGTTACAAGGAAATTGTTTTAACCGGAATTCATACTGGCGGGTATGGAGAGGATATGAAGGATTACAACTTAGCTATGCTTCTTCGTGATCTGGAAGCTCAGGTTAAGGGACTTGAACGTCTGCGAATTTCTTCTATAGAAGCTAGCCAGATCAGTGATGAAGTAATTGAAGTAATTAAACACTCAAATATTATTGTTCGTCATTTGCATATCCCAATTCAATCAGGCTCAAATACAGTACTGAAAAGAATGCGCCGTAAATATACGATGGAGTTCTTTGGAGAAAGATTAGACCGGCTAAAAGAGGTACTTCCTGGTCTTGCTGTTACATCAGACGTAATTGTTGGTTTTCCTGGTGAAACAGAAGAGGAATTTATGGAAACGTATAATTTTATTAATGAACATAAATTCTCAGAACTGCATGTATTCCCTTATTCTAAACGTACTGGAACACCTGCTGCCAGGATGGATGATCAAGTGGACGAAGAGGTTAAAAATGAACGTGTGCACCGTTTGATTGCTCTTTCTGATCAATTAGCAAAGGAATATGCATCACAATTCGAAAACGATGTATTAGAAGTAATTCCTGAAGAAGAATTCAGTGAAGGTATGTATGTAGGGTACACAGATAATTATTTAAAAGTGGTATTCCCTGCAAGTGAAGAGATGATTGGTAAACTTGTTAAGGTGAAAATTTCAAAAGCTGGATATCCATATAATGAAGGACAATTTGTTCGTATCATTGAAGATAATCGTATAAAAACTGATGTATTTGCAGAAGAAGAAGCTGCCATTTAAGGGACCTATTTCGGTCCCTTTTTTTATTGAAAATTGGGTATCCTATTGTAAGAAGTAAATGCTTTTAAAACCGAAAGGAGTCTTACCATGGCTACTACAAATATTGCGGCAATGATTGACCATACACTGTTAAAAGCGGATGCAACCCGTCAACAAATTGAAATACTCTGCCAAGAGGCAATAGAACATAAATTCTTTTCCGTATGTGTGAATCCCACATGGGTAAGTACTGCGAGAGATTTACTAAGTGGCAGCGGTGTAAAGGTTTGTACCGTTATTGGATTTCCATTAGGTGCCACAACGCCTGAAACAAAGGCTTTTGAGACAAATAATGCAATTGAAAATGGTGCAGATGAAGTTGATATGGTTATTAACATTGGTGCTTTAAAAGATAAAAATGATGAGTTGGTAGAAAAGGATATTCGTGCTGTTGTTGAGGCAGCAAAGGGCAGGGCATTAACAAAAGTTATTATAGAGACGAGCTTGTTAACAGAGGAAGAAAAAGTCCGTGCCTGCCAACTGGCAGTCAAGGCTGGAACCGATTATGTGAAAACATCAACTGGGTTCTCAACAGGTGGTGCTACTGTTGAAGATATCAAATTAATGAGACAAACTGTAGGACCTGATATTGGTGTGAAAGCTTCTGGAGGGGTGCGAAATACAGCAGATACCGAAAAGATGATTGAAGCGGGTGCGACAAGAATTGGTGCAAGTGCAGGAGTAGCTATTCTTCAAGGACTTACTGCTGCTACAGATTATTAAAAAGATGGCGATTGCCGTCTTTTTGACATAATATTGAGCTCTTATTGCTGATATGAGTGCCCGCTGCTTCTATTATTATAGGGTTATGGGCACTCATGGTCCATATGAGAGCCCGCTGCTTCAATTTTTATAGGGTAACGGTCACTCATGGTACTTATGAGAGCCCGCTGCTTCAATTTTTATAGGGTAACGGTCACTCATTGCCCATATGAGTGCCCGCTACTCTTATTTTTATAGGGTAACGGTCACTCATGGTCCATATGAGAGCCCGCTGCTGCTTTTTTTATAAGGTAACGGTCACTCATGGCCCATATGAGAGCCCGCTGCTTCAATTTTTATAGGGTAACGGTCACTCATGGCCCTTATGAGAGCCCGCCGCTTCAATTTTTATAGGGTAACGGTCACTCATGGTCCATATGAGAGCCCGCTGCTTTCAATTTTTATAGGCTAACGGTCACTCATGGCCCATATGAGAGCCCGCTGCTTCAATTTTTATAGGCTAACGGTCACTCATGGCCCATATGAGAGCCCGCTGCTTCAATTTTTATAGGGTAACGGTCACTCATCACTCTTATGAGTGCCCGCTACTTCTATTTTTTTAGGATTACGGTCCTCATCACTCTTATGAGAGCCCGCCGCTTCAATTTTTATAGGGTAACGGTCACTCATGGCCATTATGAGAGCCCGCCGCTTCAATTTTTATAGGGTAACGGTCACTCATGGCCATTATGAGAGCCCGCCGCTTCAATTTTTATAGGGTAACGGTCACTCATCACTCTCATGAGTGCCCGTCGCTTCAATTTTTATAAGGGTACGGGCACTCATAGCTCCCATGAGTGCCCGCTTCTTCACTTTTAATAAGACTAAGGGCCCTCATCCCCTAATAAGTGCCCACCATCCTACAAAGTTTCCATATCGATAAAACCATTATTTTGCCTTTCCTCCATGAACCTTAAGAATCATTTCCCCAAACTTCGTAGCAAAAGGCAGAACCATAATAGATGAAACGACATTAAATATTACACTAATATGTGCTAGTTGGATCATTTTTTCATCCGCTAATAAATGAGCATTCTCAGACAATACCGGTATAAACGGAGTAAAAAGTAAAACACCAGCGACGTTTAGCCAAACATGAGCGAATGCTGCTAATTTTGATTCTTTACCGCCTCCAATAGAAGCAATCAGAGCGGTAATGCATGTCCCGATATTGGCTCCAAATACGATGGCAATTCCTGCATCAAGATGAAGAAGACCTGCAGTTAAAAATCCCATGGTGATGCCGGTCATAGCTGTACTAGATTGGATAATGGCAGTAATAATGGCTCCAGTCAGGATACTTAACAATATATTATCGTTAATAGAGAGGATGAAATTATTGATAAAAGGGAGTGCAGTTAAAGGCTGAGCTAATAGCTCAAAACCTTTCATAGCTGTGAAAACTGAGGCGATACCAAAGGTGACCATCCCGATACTTCTAATCTTAATAGGTTTAAAAAAGGTAAGAAGGGCTCCAATAATAGCGAGTGGAACGAGAACTTTATCAAGGTTAAAGGTAATAAGCTCGGTTTTAAAGGTAGTTCCAATATTTGTACCCAGTATAATTCCAATCGATTGAGGAAAAGTCATAATTTTCGCTGATATTAACCCGATCGTAATAACCATGACTGCAGAACTGCTCTGTAATAATGCAGTGACAAACGTGCCTGTCACCATTCCTTTTAGTGGTGTACTTGTAAGTTTTGTCAGCCATCCTTTTAATTTATTACCTGATAAATTAAATAATCCAAACCTAATAATGGTCATTCCAAATATAAATAATAAGATAAATAAGATAAATAATATTATGTATAGCATGTCTCTTCACCCCTCTCTTCATTGTATGCCTGTGGGAAAGGGACATGCCAGATTTATGGGGGTTGTTCAAAAAATTATGGATATATGAATAAAAATAGTAAAAGCTTGTTTCAACTCTATAAATACAGTTGACCTTGTTTACAGGTTATATTATAATTGCAAGGTACATGGATTGAATGTAAGTGTGTTGTGTTTCGGAGGGAGGGAAAGAGAATGTCTAAAACCGTCGTTCGTAAAAACGAATCGCTTGAAGATGCTCTTCGTCGCTTCAAACGTACAGTATCAAAAACTGGTACTTTGCAAGAGGCAAGAAAGCGCGAATTCTACGAAAAGCCAAGTGTAAAGCGTAAGAAAAAGTCTGAAGCAGCAAGAAAACGTAAGTTCTAAGAGAGGGTGTAATTTATGAGTCTTCTCGAGCGTTTAAATAATGACATGAAACAAGCGATGAAAAATAAGGAAAAAGACAAACTCGTAACGATTCGGATGGTAAAAGCTTCATTGCAAAATGAAGCGATTAAGCTTGGAACTAAAGAGCTTTCCGAAGAAGCTGAGTTAACTATCCTTTCTCGCGAAGTGAAGCAACGCAAAGAATCCCTCCATGAATTTGATAAAGCAGGTCGTCAAGACCTTGTTGATAAATTGCGTGCAGAGTTGGCAATCGTCGAACTGTATTTACCGAAGCAGCTTTCCGAAGAAGAGTTGTCAGAAATTGTTAAAGAAACAATCTCTGAGGTCGGTGCAAAATCAAAAGCGGATATGGGAAAAGTGATGGCTGCGATCATGCCTAAAGTAAAGGGCAAAGCAGACGGGTCACTTGTTAATAAATACGTACAACAACACCTTTCATAATTATTCTGACAACCAAAACCGCAAGCGGATAGCTTGCGGTTTTTTCATATTTTTAAATGAAACTTAAATGGCTCTATAAACGTATGAATAGTGTCGACTAGAGGGGAGGGTAATGATGATAGAGTTTCTAACAAACCCAATCGTTGTAACGCTGCTATTATCGATTGCAGGGGCAGCCATTGTATATGAGCTATTTTCATCAAAATTTGGCATATCCGGATTCATAGGTTTATTTGCGTTACTACTATTTTTTTATGGGCATTTTCAAGCTGGTCTCGCTGGATTCGGAACGATTATGTTATTTGCTGTAGGAATCATGCTAATTTTCTTAGAATTTTTTCTTCCAGGAGCGATTTCAGGGACACTAGGGTTAGCCGCATTAATAGCAAGTCTTTTTATAGCTGGAGAGAATCCTTTAAATATGGGGATCTCTATTTTCATCGCAATCTGTATTTCTATTGCTGTTCTATTTTTTATGATTAAGGTCCTGGGCAAGAAGATGGTTTTGTTTAATCGTATGATTCTATTTGATTCTGCAAAAAAAGAGGATGGCTATGTGTCGAATGTAAACCGGACAGACTTAGTAGGAAAAGAAGGGATTGCATTGACAGTATTAAGGCCGTCTGGAACAGCTGTTATTAATAATGAAAGAGTCGATGTGGTAAGTGAAGGTGATTTCATTGATCAAAATGCAAGAATCACTGTCATAAAGGTTGAAGGAGCCCGTATCGTCGTAAGGAAAGTTTAAAGTAAGGAATAACAAGGAGGTAAGTGCTATGGAATTAACAAGTGGAAGTTTATTTATGATTGGTATTATCGTTGTGGCATTAATTTTTCTCGGAATATTATTATCGTTTGTTCCGGTAATGCTTTGGGTTTCGGCTCTTGCTGCAGGTGTTCGAATCAGTATCTTTACATTAGTTGGGATGAGACTAAGACGGGTTACACCGAGCAGAGTGGTCAATCCGCTAATTAAAGCACATAAGGCAGGATTAAATGTAACAACCAATCAGCTCGAAAGTCATTACCTTGCAGGAGGGAATGTGGATAGAGTGGTGAATGCATTGATTGCAGCACATCGTGCAAACATTGAATTATCATTCGAGCGTTGTGCCGCGATTGACCTTGCGGGGCGTGACGTATTAGAAGCTGTGCAAATGAGTGTTAATCCAAAAGTAATCGAAACCCCGTTTATTGCAGGTGTCGCTATGAACGGAATAGAGGTAAAAGCAAAAGCGAGAATTACTGTCCGTGCGAATATTGACCGTCTTGTTGGTGGTGCGGGAGAAGATACTGTCGTCGCGCGTGTTGGTGAAGGGGTTATCTCGACGATTGGTTCCTCCCTTGACCATAGTAAAGTACTCGAGAGCCCTGAATTGATTTCGCAAACCGTTTTAGCTAAAGGGTTAGACTCTGGTACCGCATTTGAAATCCTGTCCATTGATATAGCTGATGTTGACTTAGGAAGAAACATAGGTGCTGAACTTCAAACCGAACAAGCAGAGGCTGATAAGAAAATTGCTCAGGCAAAAGCAGAAGAGCGCAGGGCGATGGCTGTTGCGACTGAACAGGAAATGAAGGCAAGAGTTGAGGAAATGAGAGCAAAGGTTGTTGAGGCAGAGGCAGAGGTGCCGCTGGCGATGTCAGAAGCCTTGAAATCTGGTAATATCAGTGTTATGGAATATATGAACTATAAAAATATTTCGGCTGATACAGATATGCGCGGATCTATCGGCAAGATGACTGGTGATAAGAAAGACGACCGCTAAACCACCGATTGATTACCCGAATGGAGGGTGAGGCATGGAAACCATTTTATTTTTAATTATTGCTGGGATTCTCTCATCAATCTTTGGTAAAGCGAAGGGTAAAAATAATCCAGGAACAAGAACAAAACCTTTTCCATCAAAAGGATTTAATGAATTTCGCACAAAGGTTGAACAGCAAATGGCCGGGATTCCTAGTAACAAAGAGCAGATGATATCTTCAGGTGTTTCTGTAAACCAGGAAAATGATACGAAGAGTCTAGAGAAGAAATATCATGAGCTAAAGCAGTACCCAGTTATCCCAAAGCTGCAAGAAAAACCGTTGCAGCCAAGTAAAAATGTCAAAACCAAAGTGGAATCCGGCGACATTACACTTGAAAAACCAGACGAAAAGACAATTATTAATGGAATTATTTGGGCGGAGATATTAGGTGAACCAAGAGCAAAAAAGCCATATTCTTCTAGAAAAGGCTAAATAAATTATTTTTATAAGCCTTTATAACATAAGAAAAAGGTGTGCTAGAACCTCCTTTCATTTCATACATATGAGATGAAAGGGGGTTCTTTTTTTATGGCAAAAAAATGGGGCCAGCGTGTCCGAAACTGGATGACACAAAAAATGGATCTTCCTCAAGACGTCATGATGGATTTACCCCGAATTACGATGATTGGGCAAATCCATATATACATTGAGAACCATAGAGGATTAATTACTTTTACAGATAAAGAATTGCGTTTGTTGTTAAAGCAGGGTCAATTACAAGTAAGAGGGAATTCTTTCGTAATTAAAACGATATTGCCTGAAGAGATTTTACTTGAGGGTAAGATTGATCAGGTCATTTATATAAATGAAAATCCAGGAGGAGCAAAATGAAAAACCAATGGATCGAATTTTTTTCTGGCAAAGTAACGGTAAAAGTATCGGGAAGAGGAATAGAAAGATTTTTAAACGTTCTTACTAGGAATGGCCTGATGATATGGAATGTAAAACGACATGGAACTGAAACGATTACTTTTACGATGAGACTCGAGGATGCTTTAAAAATTAGGCATTATGCAAGAGAAAAAGAATGCTCCATTACTTTCTTAAGAAGGGCAGGAATGCCTTTTTTATTTAAGCGATTATTGAAAAACGGCGGGTTCGTTGGTGGAGCTATTCTTTTCCTATTGATTATTATGTTCTTATCTAATGTTATTTGGGGAATTGAAATTAAGGGAGCTAAACCTGCAACAGAGTATCAGATTCGCAAAGAATTGGACAAGATGGGTGTGAAAATTGGAAAGGTTCAATTCTTTGTGGATAATGTAGAAGGAATTCAACGGAATTTAACAAATAATGTAGGCAATCTTACGTGGGTTGGTGTGGAGTTAAAGGGGACAACCTATCACCTTCAAGTCGTTGAGAAGAAGGAACCTGAAAAGCCGGAGCAGCTGCCGCCAAGAAATCTTGTAGCAAAAAAGAAAGCCGTTATTTCATCAATGTATGTTGAGACCGGGCAGAAGATGGTAGATATTAATGATCATGTGGAAGCAGGTCAATTACTTGTTTCCGGTGTTATAGGAAAAGAAGGCCAAACACAGCAAGTTGCTGCAGTTGGTGAGGTCTGGGGGGAAACGTGGTATAAAAGCCATGTTGAACTGCCGTTAAAAACGAATTTCCATGTATTTAATGGTCAAGAAATGCAAAAGCACTCTTTAATCTTAGGCAATTTAGAGATACCTGTATGGGGATTTGGTGAACCTGAATTTAAGGAATATG
This sequence comes from Neobacillus niacini, assembly GCF_046591715.1. Classification (GTDB taxonomy): domain Bacteria; phylum Bacillota; class Bacilli; order Bacillales; family Cytobacillaceae; genus Neobacillus; species Neobacillus niacini_L. The sequence continues at coordinate 91,262 of NZ_JAWVNQ010000003.1, forward strand.
AGGCAGAAAAAAATGAAAAGAGTATTTATTTCCTCAAATGGAAGCTGCCCATTTCTATTGGTAATGAAACATTGAGAGCAAAAGAAGAGATGACTCGAACGTATACGAAGGGTGAAGCTGAAAAAATTGCAATTGAATTAGCCAAAAATAAAATAAAAAGCGGGTTGGATGAAGAAGCTAAGATAAAAGATGAAAAAATTTTACACAAAGAGTTGAAAAATGGTAAAGTTATCCTAGATATCCACTTTAAGATTATCGAAAATATTGCGATTGGACAACCAATACCCAAGGAGACTCCTGAATGACGATAAATCTAAAAACAATAAATGTACAACTAGAAAATCCAACTGAAGCAATAGCCCTGATTGGCAATGCGGATGCAAATTTAAAAATAATTGAAGATGAACTCAAAGTATCGATTGTTACACGCGGTGAATCAGTCAGCCTTTCTGGAGATGAAGAAAGAGTAATTCTAGCAAGTCAAATTCTTGATAAACTTATTTTTGTCATTAGAAAGGGCGTAACCATCAGCCAAAGGGATGTATTGTCAGCCATTCAAATGGCGCAGAAAGGGACCCTCGATTACTTTGATAATCTTTACGATGAAGAAATTGCAAAGAATGTAAAAGGTAAAAGTATTCGAATTAAAACGCTCGGGCAAAGACAATACATTATGGCTATCAGACAAAATGACCTTGTATTTGGAATTGGACCAGCGGGAACAGGTAAAACGTATTTAGCAGTGGTAATGGCAGTAAATGCTTTAAAGAATGGTCAGGTAAACAAGATAATTTTAACAAGACCCGCAGTAGAGGCTGGTGAGAGTCTTGGATTTTTACCTGGCGATTTAAAAGAAAAGGTCGATCCATATTTACGTCCTCTATATGATGCGTTAAATGACGTTTTAGGTGCCGAACATACACAAAGGTTAATTGAACGCGGGACCATTGAAATTGCCCCGTTAGCTTACATGAGGGGCCGGACATTGGACGATGCATTTGTAATTCTAGATGAAGCCCAAAATACAACACATGCCCAAATGAAGATGTTCCTGACAAGGCTTGGTTTTGGCTCGAAAATGGTTATTACTGGTGACCAAACACAAATCGATTTACCAAAAGGTGCCAAGTCCGGTCTAATTGCAGCAGAGAATATCTTATTAGGTGTAAAAGGAATTTCGTTTATTTTCTTAGAACAAAGTGATGTTGTCCGTCACCCGCTTGTCGGAAGGATTATTGAGGCATACGAAAAAAAACCGGTGCAAAACTAAACGTAATGGCAAAAGGGATAAACCGTCTAGGGGTTTATCCCTTTTGCCATACAATCACAACAATTTCCATACTTTAACAGCCAATCTTTTTTTAGAAGATGAAACTTAAGGGAAAAACTGTTATCATTTTACATAAAGCGTGATTACATACTTGACTACGGTTATTTTTGGTGCTTTTGGGGGGAGTTAGTTGAAAAAAATCCAGCAATACTTATTTCAAATAAAAAAGCTTCTTGATTATACCTTCTTCAGAATTATCGTGTTTGTAGCTTTAGGTATCATCCTATTTATCTCTATGTATGGCAATGTAAAGCCTGAAAAACTCGATATTAGCCTATTAACAGTAGCTGAGAAAACAATTCGATCCCCAGCAACAGTTGAGGATAAAATTAGTACAGAAAAAAAACGTCAAGAGGCCTTGGATCATGTTCAAGACGTCTACACGTTGAAAAAGGAATATTCATCCAATCAAGTAGATTTGATTTCATCCATTTTTGACTCCGCTGTAGAAGTCAATAAAGAAATAGAGGATGACATGAAAAAAAAGCTAGAGACAGGTGATGAACCATTTGATGTACTCGAACCTTCTGTTGAGGAAGAAGTAACCCTGCTAAAGGGGAAATTAACTGATCGTGTAATTAAAGATTTATCAGAGCGTGTTTTTACTGCACTTGTACAAGCCAGCGATGATGAGTTATCGATTGCAAAAGACTTGACAGTAACGGCAATAAACAATGTAATGAACAAGCGGATTTCAGCTGACGATGTAGAAAATGCGAAAAAAAGCCTTGAAGAAGAATTAAAATTCACAACCTTGAATGGTGATTTAAAGAATGCATCGATAGAATTAGGAAGATATGCAGTCATTCAGAATGAGTTTTATGATCCAGAGGCTACAGAAGAACTGCGTAAACAAACAGCAGAATCTATTGAGCCTGTTAGAATCCTGCAGGGACAAATTATTATAGAAGAAGGTAAATTAATCCGTCAGGAAGAGTTCAGGCAGCTGGAGTTAGTAGGGTTATTAGACAATAAACAATCTTATAAACCATTCATTGGTTTAATAATCTTACTTTCAATCATTCTGTCTTCGATTTATTATTATTTCTATCAAATGAAGGAAAATCCGGAGAAGCGACAGACGAACCTGCTCTTGTTTGGGATTGTTTTTATTCTGACGTTTTTTATATTGAAAATTATCAGTATGCTTCAAATTTTTAACTATTCAGGAATTGGGTATTTATTCCCAGCAGCTATGGGCGGGATGTTAATTAAGATTTTAATTGACGAAAAACTTGCGATTCTTTCTTCAATTATCTTTTCAATATTTGGAAGTCTTTTATTTAATGAAGGAGTTTCTGGGACACTTAACTTTTCTGTGGGAATTTATATTTTGTTTAGTTCCCTGGCAGCATTACTCTTTTTAGGTGACCAAAATCAGCGCTCCAAAATTTTGCAAGCAGGGTCCATTGCAGCTGCAGTTAATCTTTTTACCATATGGGCACTTATGTTTTTGCCAAATGGGCAATTTTCAGGATTGGAATATGGGTATTATATCTTAACAGCCATCTTTTCAGGGATTGGTTCAGCTGTTTTGACAATGGGATTATTACCATTATTAGAAACTAGCTTCGGAATTCTATCCACAATGAAGTTGATTGAGCTATCGAGCCCTAATCATCCACTTTTGAGGAAAATCTTAATGGAGGCACCTGGGACCTATCACCATAGCGTTATGGTGGCGAATTTAGCAGATGCAGCCTGTGAAGCTATTGGCGCTAATGGTTTGCTTGCAAGAGTTGGCTGTTATTACCATGATATTGGTAAAACAAAACGTCCTAACTTTTTCATAGAAAATCAGATGCACCTTGAAAACCCGCATGACCGTCTGCCTCCTGATAAAAGTGCAAATATTATCATTTCCCACGTAACGGATGGAGCAGCAATATTAAGAAAATATAATATGCCAAAGGAAATTATTCATATTGCTGAACAACACCATGGTACTACTTTATTGAAATTCTTTTACCATAAGGCATTACAAGGCGGGCAGGATGTAAAGGAAGAAGAATACCGTTATCCTGGCCCAAAGCCTCAGACTAAAGAATCGGCTATTGTTGGTATTGCTGACAGCGTAGAGGCTGCGGTTAGATCGCTTAATCAGCCTACGCCTGAAACGATCGAATCGCTAGTTAAGAAGATTGTTTCAGACCGGCTTCAGGATGGGCAGTTAAATGAATGTGACTTAACATTAAAAGAACTAGAAACGGTTTCGCACTCTTTTTGTGAAACATTAAAGGGAATTTTTCACTCAAGAATTGAATATCCAGAGATGACGAAGAAGGTGGTTCAAGTATGAACAAGTTGATGATTGATTTAGTGGACGAAACAAATCAACTGTCTAATGAGCAAATGGAACAAATTGAAAACCTGTTGAATTTTGCGGCAGAAAAGGAAAATGTTGAAGAAGATAGCGAGGTTTCTGTTACATTTGTAACGAATGAAAGAATTCATGAAATTAATCGGGAATTTAGAGACAAAGACGCCCCTACGGATGTTATTTCATTTGCAATGGAAGAGCTTGGTGAAGGAGAAATACCATTAGTGGGGGCCGAGCTGCCTCGTGTCTTGGGAGATATCATCATTTCTATACCTAAGGCTGAAGAACAGGCAAAGGAATATGGGCATTCATTTATTCGTGAACTAGGCTTTTTGTCCGTCCATGGTTTCCTCCATCTCCTGGGCTATGATCACATGGAAAAGGAAGAGGAAGAAAAAATGTTTTCAAGACAAAAGGAAATCTTAGACGATTATGGACTTACAAGATAAACGCTTTCCTTTATGGAAATCATTCAATTTTGCCTTGATTGGGATTCAGACAGCCCTTAGGACAGAAAGAAATATGCGCATTCATTTATTGGTATCTTTAATAGTAATTGGGTGTTCTATATTCTTTTCTATTAGTAAAACGGAATGGTTATTTGTCATAGTGGCAATAGGCGGTGTTTTCTCACTAGAATTAATAAATACTGCAATCGAAACTATAGTTGATTTAATTACAAAAGAATACCACCCGCTTGCAAAACAAGCCAAAGACATAGCTGCAGGAGCGGTCTTTATATACACTGTTACTGCGGTTGTGGTCGGAATCTTTATCTTTATACCATATTTTTTTGACTGGTTATTCTAATGTGATTTGAAATGGAAATATGAATTCGGTACAATTACTTATCGGCTTTAAACAAAAATAAATGAATTAGCTGATTTTTATGAAAATTCAAATTTTTATATTACTTTTTCGCTACAAGTGATGATTTTATGACATTTTTAGGGTAAAATAAAGAAAGCGGCAGATATTACTGCCTGAAGGGAAGATTGAATTTTGAACACCGAGAAACTAATCGAAGAATCAAAGAAAGCAAGAGAAAAAGCATATGTTCCTTACTCTAATTTTCAAGTAGGAGCTGCCCTCTTAACAACAGATGGAAAAGTATATCATGGATGTAACATTGAAAATGCCGCTTATAGCATGTGCAATTGCGCTGAACGTACTGCCTTGTTTAAAGCTTATTCTGAAGGTGATCGTGACTTTAAAATGCTTGCAGTAGTCGCTGATACAGAGCGTCCGTGCTCGCCATGCGGGGCATGCCGGCAGGTAATTTCGGAACTGTGTCCAGGTGACATGAAGGTTGTTCTTACCAACTTAAAAGGTGATATTTTAGAAATTACTGTAGCTGAGTTACTGCCAGGTGCCTTTTCTCCGGAGGATTTACATGCTGAGTAATGAAAATAAAGGTTATAAATCAGGTTTTATTTCCATTATTGGCCGGCCCAATGTAGGTAAATCAACATTTCTTAATCGTGTTATTGGTCAAAAAATTGCTATTATGAGCGATAAGCCACAGACAACTCGAAATAAAATACAGGGTGTATTAACCTTAGATGATACCCAAATGGTCTTTATTGATACTCCAGGGATTCATAAGCCAAAGCATAAACTAGGCGATTTTATGATGAAGGTTGCACAAAACACATTAAAAGAAGTTGATTTAATCCTATTTATGGTAAATGCTGAGGAAGGGTTTGGACGCGGGGAAGAATTTATTCTTGAAAAATTCGAAACCATCAACACACCTATCTTCCTTGTAATAAATAAAATTGATCAGATACACCCAGATGAATTACTGCCACTAATTGAATCATATAAAGAAAAATATCCTTTTAAAGAGATTGTTCCTATTTCAGCACTTGAAGGAAATAATGTGGAACGTTTACTAGAACAAATTAAAGTTTATTTACCTGAGGGGCCTCAGTATTATCCGGCTGACCAGGTAACCGATCATCCAGAAAGATTTATCATCACAGAATTAATACGTGAGAAAGCGCTGCACTTAACACGTGAAGAAATACCTCATTCCCTTGCTGTTGTTCTAGATAAAATGGAACGTCAGCACGGAGGCAAGGATATCATTCATGTAATGGCCACGGTTATTGTGGAAAGAGATTCTCAAAAGGGCATCATTATTGGGAAACAAGGAAGTATGCTAAAGGAAATAGGAAAACGCGCCCGAGTGGATATTGAGAATCTCTTAGGTTCAAAAGTTTTCTTAGAGCTTTGGGTTAAAGTACAAAAGGATTGGCGGAATAAAATGTCCCAGCTTCGCGATTATGGCTTTAACGAAGATGAATATTAATTCATGCTGTCTAGCTGCAGCGCCTAGCCCCTCGAGTCATAAGCCAATCCGTCATGAAGGTTAAAAAGCAACCTTCCTGCCGGCTCGTCTTATGCTTGTCGGGGCTGAACAAGGCGCTTCCGCTTTTCGTAATAACCCTAACTAAAATATTATCGTATTAATAGAATTATGCATGGACAACATTAACAAATTTTTCGTCTTATGATTTTTGCTCGGGCAGGCTATGATAATTGTAAGGTTTGGGATTCTTAAAAAGGCTAGTCTAAATCATGAAAGGTGGGGTTTTCGATGATGGATTTTACGTGGAAAGTATTCCTTCAGACAGGTAATATTGACACATATCTTCTCTATAAAGAGCTTGAGAAGGAAAACCAAGAAATACCCGGAAATCAGAATGAAGATCTAGCGCAAATGGATTTTCCCGTTTCATAAGTTTGTCTAATGTATCGGGATGGTGACAAATATGCTCCAAAAGTGTGAAGGCATCGTCATTAGAACTACAGATTATGGTGAAACCAATAAAATTATTACTCTATATACCAGAGAATGGGGAAAGACCGGTGTTATGGCAAGAGGTGCTAAAAAGCCAAACAGCCGGCTTTCCTCTATCTCCCAGCTTTTTACTCACGGATATTTTCTCGTCCAAAGAGGTACTGGATTAGGAACTCTTCAACAGGGAGAAATGATTACAAGCTTTAGGAGCATTGGAGAAGATATATTCCTAACTGCATATGCTAGTTATATCGTCGAATTAACAGATAAGTGTACAGATGATAAGAAACCAAACCCATTTCATTTCGAACTGCTTTTCCAAACACTTAACTATATGAATGAAGGGTACGACTCAGATATACTGATGAATATCTATGAAATGAAGATGCTGAATGTATTAGGATTATATCCAATTCTTAATCAATGTTCCGTTTGCGGCAGCACAGACGGAATTTTTTCTTTTTCCATCCGTGAAGGCGGCTTTATCTGTCATCGTTGTTTAGAGAAGGATCCGTACCATTATAAATTATCGCCATCATCTGTAAAATTATTACGGCAATTATATTTTATTGATCTCTCAAGGCTTGGAAACATCTCAGTCAAGCAGGAAACAAAGGATGAGTTAAAAAGAGTCATTACTGCTTACTACGAAGAATATTCAGGTCTTTATCTAAAAACAAAGAAGTTTCTCCAGTCAATGGAAAAATTCAGAAATCAATTCTAGTACTTATTGACTTTTATTTTAGATTTAGATATGATGTGTTTTAATAATAAATAGATGCGTTGACGGAAAAAAGTACTTAGTACTTCTTATAAAAGCGAACCTAGGATGGTGTGAGCTAGGGTATAGGGACCTAAGGAAGGCGTTCTTGAGCATATCATGTGTGAACTCACACATCAAAGAGGCTGCTAATCTTGCAGCAAATAGGGTGGAACCGCGGGTAACTCTCGTCCCTATGCTTTAAATAGCATAGTGATGGGAGTTTTTTATTTTCTATTTTTATAAAACGAAGAGGAGTTAAAACAATGAGTAGTGTATCTATGGAGCAAATTGTTTCTCATGCAAAACACAGAGGATTTATCTTTCCAGGGTCCGAAATTTACGGAGGACTTGCAAATACATGGGATTATGGACCATTAGGTGTTGAATTTAAAAACAACATTAAACAGGCTTGGTGGAAGAAGTTTGTTCAAGAGTCTCCATACAATGTTGGTTTAGATGCCAGTATTTTGATGAACCCAAGGACTTGGGAAGCTTCAGGTCATATCGGTAACTTTAATGACCCTATGATTGACTGTAAAAACTGTAAAGCCAGACACCGTGCTGATAAGTTAATTGAAAATGCCCTTGATGAAAAGGGAATCGAGATGATTGTTGATGGACTTCCGTTTGATAAAATGGAAGAACTCGTTAAAGAACATAATATTGCCTGCCCAGATTGCGGAAGTCATGATTTTACTGGTATTCGTCAGTTTAACCTTATGTTTAAAACCTTCCAAGGGGTAACAGAATCAAGCACGAACGAAATATTTCTCCGCCCTGAAACGGCACAAGGGATCTTCGTTAATTTCAAAAATGTTCAGCGTACAATGAGAAAGAAATTACCTTTTGGGATTGCACAAATCGGAAAAAGCTTCCGTAATGAAATTACACCTGGTAACTTTACATTCCGAACTCGTGAGTTTGAACAAATGGAGCTTGAGTTCTTCTGTAAACCTGGTGAGGAATTGAAATGGTTTGATTATTGGAAGAACTTTGCAGAACAATGGCTTCATTCTCTAGGATTAAATAAGGAAAACTTAAGACTTCGTGATCATTCAGAGGATGAACTTTCACACTATAGTAATGCGACTACTGACTTTGAATATAAATTCCCATTTGGCTGGGGAGAACTCTGGGGCGTAGCTTCTCGGACGGATTATGATCTTAAACAGCATATGCAATTCTCTGGTGAAGATTTCAACTATATAGACCCAGAGACTAATGAAAGATATGTACCTTATTGTATCGAGCCTTCTTTGGGAGCAGACAGGGTAACATTAGCATTTTTAATTGATGCTTATGACGAAGAGCAGCTCGAAGATGGAACATCCAGAACTGTTATGCGTTTCCATCCTGCACTGGCACCATTTAAGGCTGCAGTCCTTCCGTTATCGAAGAAGCTGTCAGAAGAAGCAAGAGAAGTGTACGAAACATTAGCAAAACATTTTTCAGTTGACTATGATGAAGCTGGCTCAATTGGAAAACGTTACCGCAGACATGATGAAATAGGTACACCATTCTGTATAACATTTGACTTTGACTCTAAAGAAGACAAAATGGTAACAATCAGAAACCGTGACACAATGGAACAAACCAGAGTACCAATCGCAGAACTAGTCACTTTCATCCAAGAAAAGATATTGTTTTAAAGTTTGGCGGTGCGGTTTATGCCGCACCCCTGCATAATGGATAAAAGATGGTGGTGAGAAAAATAGAACTGACCAAACGCCAAGAAACTATTATTCAGATCGTGAAGGATAATGGACCGATTACTGGGGAGAGCATTGCTGAACAGTTAAACCTAACAAGAGCAACACTCAGGCCTGATTTATCGATATTAACCATGGCCGGGTATCTGGACGCAAGACCTCGTGTAGGTTACTTTTACACAGGCAAATCTGGAACACAGCTGCTAACTGAAAATCTCCAAAAGATACTTGTACGAGATTATAATTCAATCCCTGTCATAGTGAGAGAAAATGTTTCAGTGTATGATGCAATTTGTACAATGTTCCTTGAGGATGTGGGAACATTATTTGTTGTAGACCAAAACGCTTACCTAGTTGGTGTCTTATCAAGAAAAGATTTGCTAAGAGCTAGTATCGGCAAACAGGAGCTTACAGCACTGCCAATAAACATCATTATGACAAGAATGCCTAATATAACAGTGTGTGAAATGGAAGACTCATTGATTGATGTTGCTAAATTACTTATTGATAAACAAATTGACGCACTTCCTGTAGTAAGGAAGGCTGCAAATGGTTTAGAAGTAATCGGCAGAATAACAAAAACAAATATTACAAAGGCATTTGTCGCCTTAGGTGATGAGTAATCCGTAACATTATGGCCCGGATGTAGAAAAATAATAAAAAGTATACCTAGAGGAGCTGTTGAGGAAGAATGATTACACCAGTCATATATGTCGTATCTGATTCAGTGGGGGAAACAGCTGAATTAGTTACAAAAGCAGCAATCAGCCAGTTTAATGGGTCAGGAATGACACTGAAAAGATTCCCTTATGTAGAGGACAAGGAGCATATTGATGAAGTCATTTCGCTAGTTACAATGGACCACGCAATGATTGCCTTTACGCTTGTAAAACCTGATATGAGGGTTTATATGAAGGAGAAAGCAGATGAAGCAGGAATTTATGCTGTAGACTTAATGGGACCGATTATGGACCAGATTCAAATTTTCAGCGGTAAAACCCCTCTTTGCGAACCTGGACTCGTAAGAAAACTTGACGAGGACTATTTTAAAAAAGTTGAAGCCATTGAATTTGCGGTGAAGTATGACGATGGACGAGATCCTAGGGGAATATTAAAAGCGGATATAGTCTTAATAGGAGTATCTAGGACGTCAAAAACCCCTCTTTCCCAATATTTAGCTTTAAAGCGCTTGAAGGTTGCCAATGTCCCGCTTGTTCCAGAAGTGGACCCTCCAGAGGAATTATATAAGGTGCCGGCCGAAAAGTGTTTCGGTCTGAAGATCAGCCCGCAAAAATTAAATAATATTAGGCGGGAAAGGTTAATCTCACTAGGTTTAAATGATCAGGCAAGCTATGCGAATATTGAAAGAATTCGTGATGAGTTAACCTTCTTTGAAAAGGTAGTAAACCGAATTAATTGTCCAGTTATTGATGTTACCAATAAGGCTGTAGAAGAGACAGCGAATGTTATCCTAAATTACTTTCATAAAAGAAGATCCTAACACATAATCTTAGATTATGTGTTTTTCAAATAAGGCCAAAAAAGTATGGAAATATAGAAAATAATGTACTATAATAAAAAATTGTGATAAAAATGAATCTTTTAGGTTTAGACTTGCATGTATACGAATAAACTATTTATTGTTAGATGTCAAGGGAACCTAAAGAAAAAAATTCGACATAAGTCCTTTAGGGCAATTCTCATTTCACATTCATTTACTACGGAATGCATAAGCACAATTACCCAATGAAGCGCGTTATAGGGCTTGCCGGGTGGCGGGTTAGTTAAAAAAGTTGGCTTCATAAAGAAGGAATATGCTGAGAGATGTAGAATTATTACTTATACAAACGGCATTCCAACTAATTTGTCGATGCAGATTCATGCCCGTTGAAAGGGGAAATTGTCGAAATTGCTTCTACATTTTCCATAAAAGTTCTTATTATTGCTTCTTATCTAGGATCAAGGAACAATACGACTACATATGGTAATGCTGCATGGAACTTTGTTGATTCCAAGATAGAAGCGATGGACTTAATCAATGAATCATACTGCAAAGGGGGATATTACTGTAACACAGGATATTGGACTTGCCCGTGCACGTGCAAAATTTATGTAAGTTCTATTAAAATTTTGTCGAAATATGCAGGAAATCAAATTTCTTTGCAGAATAAGTATAATTGGAGATGTTTTCATGGCAGAACGGATTGCCGAAGAAAAAATCAATCAAATTCGTCAGTCTGTTGATATAGTTGAAGTTATTAGCGAATATATTCAACTTAAAAAACAAGGGCGAAATTACTTCGGATTATGTCCTTTCCATGGAGAAAACTCCCCATCATTTTCCGTTTCATCCGATAAACAAATTTATCATTGTTTTGGCTGTGGAGCGGGAGGAAATGTTTTCTCATTTTTAATGGAGCTTGAAGGAATTTCATTTCTAGAAGCAGCCGTTAAATTAGCTGAAAAGGCTAATATTGATTTACAAGTAAACTTCTCAGCTAATGGGAAGGGTAAGAGTGTTTCTCCAGAAATTCAGTCAATGCTGGACGCGCACGAGCTTTTGCGTAAATTTTATCACCATTTACTAGTAAATACGAAAGACGGTCAACATGCTTTAGAATATTTGTTGAACCGAGGCTTTACTAGAGAATCGATTGATAAATTTCAAATAGGTTATTCATTAAATTCATGGGATTTTGTCTATAAATTTCTTACTAAAAGAGATTTTACTCCAGAATTAATGGAAAAGGCCGGTTTGATTATCAAACGAGAAAGGGATGGAACATATTTTGATCGATTTCGAGACCGAATTATGTTTCCAATTTCTGACCGTAATGGAAACTGCATTGCTTATTCGGGAAGATCACTAGGGGCCGATGAGCCTAAATATTTAAATAGTCCCGAAACAGTAATCTTTAATAAAAGTAAAATTTTATATAATTTTCATTTGGCCAAACCTAGTATACGAAAATTGCAGCAAGCTGTTCTCTTTGAAGGATTTGCTGATGTCATTGCAGCTGATAAATCTGGTGTTGAAAATGGCATTGCCACGATGGGAACTTCTTTAACGGAAGAGCACATCACCCTGATACGGCAGAATACAGAATCAATAACGATTTGTTTTGATTCCGATAAAGCAGGAATTGAAGCTGCCTTTAGAGCAGGAAATATGCTGATTGAGAACGGTTGTTCAATAAAAGTAGCGATGATGCCTGATGGCCTTGATCCTGATGAATATATAAAGAAGAATGGTGCTGATAAGTTTCGTAATGAGGTCATAGGTGCGAGCCTTACCTGGATGGCATTTAAATTTCTCTACTATCGAAGAGGAAAAAATCTTCAAATAGAAGGAGAACGGCTAGCCTATATCGAAACAATATTAAAAGAAATTAGTACTTTGACAAAAGCTGTTGAAAAAGATCATTATTTGCGGCAGCTTGCTTCTGAGTTCTCCATTTCTCTTGATGCCTTACAGCAGCAGCTAAAACAGATTTTCTTCTCGGAAAAAAAGAAGGCAAATGGTCAAGCACCGCAAATTCATAATAAGCCAAATGTAATTGTAAGACCAGATAAGAAATTAAAGCCTGCTCATTTTACTGCAGAAAGACGTTTAATTGCCCATATGTTAAGAAATCGGGACACAGCCTATAAGGTTCAGGATTTATTACAGGGTAATACGTTTAATATCGATGAACATCAGGCAATAATAACATATCTAATTGGTTTTTACGAAGATCATTTGAATCCTGATTCTAGTGCATTTTTAACCTATATTCAAGATGATAATCTTAGAAGAATAGTCGCTGATATTGAAATGATGTCAATTAATGAAGAATTAAGCAATCAAGAATTAACTGATTATATCAAACAGGTGTTGAATTATCAAAAATTGTTAAAGATAAAAGAAAAAGAAGTGGAACAAAAAGAAGCTGAGCGACAAAGTGATTTTAGTAAAGCTGCCGTAATTGGAAATGAAATTATTCAATTGCGTAAATCGCTATAGATTCCATTTTTAATGTCTTTGATTCTGGAAGGAGGGGGACATATGGCTGAAAAATCAGCCCGTTCAAAAGAAGCTGAGAACGAATTAACTTTTGAACAAGTAAAAGACCAGTTAACGGTACTGGGAAAAAAAACCGGCGTCCTTGCCTATGATGATATTGCGGAAAGAATGGCAAATTTCGACTTAGAATCCGATCAGATGGATGATTTCTTAGAATCCCTAACTGAGCAGGGTATTGAATTGGTCGGTGAAAGTGAAGACGAAGATCCAAACCCTAAGCAATTAGCAAAAGGGGATGACGATGAATTTGATTTAAATGATCTTAGCGTACCTCCTGGAGTTAAGATAAATGATCCTGTACGTATGTACTTAAAAGAAATTGGCCGTGTTGATTTACTTTCTGCCGACGATGAAAAAGAGTTGGCACTCCGCATTGAAAAAGGAGATGAGGAAGCGAAGCGACGACTGGCTGAAGCAAACCTCCGCCTCGTGGTAAGTATTGCCAAGCGTTATGTTGGGCGTGGTATGCTGTTTCTTGATTTAATCCAAGAAGGTAATATGGGATTAATTAAAGCAGTAGAAAAATTTGACTATCAAAAAGGTTTTAAGTTCAGTACGTATGCCACTTGGTGGATTCGTCAAGCCATCACAAGAGCGATTGCTGACCAAGCCCGGACAATTCGTATCCCTGTGCATATGGTTGAGACCATTAATAAACTAATCCGTGTCCAAAGACAGTTACTTCAGGACTTAGGCCGCGAACCAACGCCAGAAGAAATTGGTGAAGATATGGACTTAACACCAGACAAGGTACGAGAAATTTTAAAGATTGCTCAAGAGCCTGTCTCGCTGGAAACTCCTATAGGTGAAGAAGATGACTCGCACTTAGGTGATTTCATTGAAGACCAAGATGCCACTTCACCTTCAGAGCATGCCGCTTATGAATTGTTAAAAGAGCAGCTTGAAGATGTTCTTGATACACTAACCGATCGTGAAGAGAACGTCCTTCGCTTACGTTTTGGATTAGATGACGGCCGCACCCGAACTCTGGAAGAGGTAGGAAAAGTTTTCGGTGTTACCCGTGAACGTATCCGCCAAATCGAAGCAAAGGCGCTGCGTAAATTAAGACATCCTAGCCGCAGTAAGCGTCTAAAAGACTTTTTAGAATAAATAATTACTAATATAAAGTAGTTTACTTCTGACAAAGGAGTAAACTATTTTTTTTGGAGTTTGCTGGAAATGAAAGCACTTTCTCCATTTGTATTTATTTTACTGAATTGTTTTACACTTTGCAAATAGGTAAAAGCAAACTTTTTGACTTTAATCACAATTTATTTTTTTAAAAAAGGTATTCCTTTGTACATCCCGCAAGGCATTAAGTAAAACAAAATAAAAATCATATACAAAAATAGCTATAATTATTTTTTAATTTTTTTATTGTTGACAGTCTGTAAACTCCTGAAAATAAAATTAGACAAATGTTTTGAATCAGCTTAACAATTACCGATTAATTGGTTGGTAAAAGGAATAAATGGGAAGAATAAACAGGCTGACATTTCTAAGGAAACCAGCCTGTTTTGTTTTTTTTTATAAATATTATCGTGACAAAGTAAGTTTAGGGCTTTTCCTTCTTAAGTTTTTAAAGTAAAATAGTAGTTGTTTGTAGAAGACTATTTATTTACAGCTATACGTACATAAGGGAGGTTATATGATGAATCGAAATCCGGTAATTCCTTACATCCTAATCTTTGTATTTGGAATCGGACTAATGTTCTTATTGTCTTTCAAAGGCCTCGGGGATATGGATGAGCTTGCCAAGGAAAAAGAAGGCGGAGCTGAAACAGAACAAGTAGCAAAAAGCCCTGAAGAAATTTACACAAGTTCTTGTGTCAGCTGTCACGGTGACTCATACCAAGGGGGAATGGGTCCTGCTCTAACTGGTGTTGGAGATAGGTTATCCAAGGAAGAGATTATCGAAGTAGTTACCAAGGGTAGAGGAAATATGCCAGGTGGTATGGTTAAACCAGAAGAAGCCGATGCTATGGCTGACTGGTTAGCAGATATTAAATAATGTTACAATGAAAAGGTCCTTTGCTAATGTAAAGGACTTTTTTTATACTGTAGGTAATACATAAAAAGTGGTGAATGATTTGAATACAGATAAATTATCCTTACGTTTAGAAACAGTAGCAAAATATGTTCCGAAGAATTCCAGGTTAGCCGATATTGGATCTGATCATGCTTATTTACCAAGTTTTCTTGCAAAAAATGGTGTGATAACCTTTGGGATTGCTGGAGAGGTAGTAAAAGGGCCTTTTCAGTCTGCTGAAAAAAATGTAAGGGCACAAGGACTTACTAGCATGATATCGGTGAGAATGGGAGATGGTTTAGAGGTAATCCAGCCAGGCGAAGTGGATTGTGTCACGATTGCCGGTATGGGCGGGACTCTAATTGCCAATATCTTAGAAACCGGGAAAGAAAAACTATCTTCAGTCAAACGGCTAGTCCTGCAGCCTAATATTAATGCTATTGCCATCCGAAACTGGCTTGTTGATCATGAATGGGAACTAATTACAGAAGAAATTATTGAAGAGGATAACAAAATCTATGAGATAGTAGTTGCGGAAAGAGGAGACCCTTTAAAGCCCTACCGCAATCTGAATATAGAAACTGGCCTTTTAGTAGGACCTTTTCTCCTTGAGAGAAAAGAAAATGTGTTTAAAAAGAAATGGAGTTTTGAAATAAAGAACTGGAAGCGGATTTATGAACAGTTAGAAAGTGCTGCGCCTTCTAATGAAAATGATGAGAAAAAACAAGAGATTGCTAAAAAAATCGCTCTGGTAGAGGGGGTATTGGACAATGAAGAAAGCGAATGGTCATGAAATCATACAACTCTTTGAAAAGTTTTCTCCTAAGGGTCTTGCGATGGAGGACGATAAAATAGGTCTGCAAATTGGCAGATTGAACAAGAAAATAGATAAAATCATGATTGCCCTTGATGTTCTTGAAGAGGTAATTGATGAAGCGATTGAAAGGAATGTACAGCTAATCATAGCCCATCATCCGCCAATTTTCCGCCCGCTGAAGAATGTCCTAACAGATACTGTACAAGGGAGAATGATTGAAAAACTAATAAAACATGATGTAGCGGTCTATGCAGCTCATACGAACCTTGATGTAGCTAAGGGCGGTGTCAACGACCTCTTAGCGGATGCACTTGGATTAGAAAGCCCTGAAGTACTAGTACCTACATCTGAAATGAAGCTGAAGAAATTAGTCGTCTATACACCAAGTAGTCACGCTGAGGATATTCGAAAGGTGCTCGGGGACATTGGGGCGGGTCATATAGGCAATTATAACCATTGTTCCTTTTCTGCAGAAGGGACAGGAAGGTTTCTGCCTGGTGAAAATACAACCCCCCATATTGGACAGCATGGCCGTTTAGAAACAGTAGATGAAGTAAGAATCGAAACGATTGTACCTGAACACTTGTTAAGAAGGGCAGTTACAGCCATGATAAAAGCACATCCATATGAAGAAGTAGCTTATGATATTTATCCTGTTGAAAATAAAGGTGAAGTGCTGGGTCTTGGCAGAATTGGAACAGTCAAAGAAACGACACTCGGAGAATTTGCTGAGAGGGTCAAGGAAGCATTAGAAGTAGAAAAGGTTAGGGTAGTTGGTGATTTATCATCGCGTGTCAAGAAGGTGGCCGTATTAGGCGGAGATGGCAATAAATATTTCAAACATGCTAAGTTTAAGGGTGCGGATGTCTATATTACAGGAGATATTTATTATCATACAGCTCATGATGCGATGATGGAGGGATTAAATATGATAGATCCCGGTCATAATGTCGAGAAAGTTATGAAAAAAGGACTTACCGAAACACTAACCAAAATGTGCAAGGAATCAGGGTATGAAGTTGAAATTTTCCCTTCAGAAGTGAATACAGATCCATTTAAATTTATTTAGGCAGGGATTGAAAAATAACCGGAGAAATTCCGTCTAAATTGGGAAATACCCATATTTCCTTTTAAATAAGGGGAGATTTTTCGCTTATATTATCCAAATCTCTAGATTTTAACTTATTTAGAGCAGTTAACCGGAATTCCTCCGCTTATTTCCACTAATTAAGCTTCCTTTTATACATTAGGCGGAAATTCTCCGCTTATAAATTCTCATACCTACGCAAAAATCGTTATGAGAAGTCGGAAATGATTTGCAAACTTCGTTAATACGCAATCCGAATAAATGAAAAATAGCAAGGGTAGCAACCCTTGCTATTTTTAATGTTTTTTAACCACGATTCGACCGGTTATTTTTTTACTTTAGGTAATATTTTATTTAATGGAACATTTTTACGGCGTTCCCAGGTTGCTTCGTTATTGGGGTCAAACTGCTCTAGGAATGTTATCACTTCTTTAGTAATTGGTGTTGGAGTTGAGGCGCCTGATGTTACAGCGACGTTCTTCGCATCCTTAATCCAATCAATTTCTAATTCTGAAATATCAGCGATTCGATAAGCCTTTGTACCAGCGATTTCCTCTGAAACTTGAGCAAGGCGGTTAGAGTTGTTACTCATAGGATCACCTACCACGATGGTTACATCTGCTTCGGTGGCTTGGCCAGCGACTGCTTCCTGACGTACTTGTGTGGCATTGCAAATTTCATTATAAGCCTCTGCATGTGGAAATTTCTCCTGAACCTTCTTCATCGTATCAGTGACATCCCATTGGCTCATGGTGGTTTGATTGGTAACAATTAATTTATCACTCTGAAGGTTTAACGCTTCAACGTCGCTTGGTGTCTCTACAAGATGGACAGCACCAGGAGCAACACCAACCGCACCCTCTGGTTCAGGGTGTCCTTTTTTTCCGATATAAATGACTTGATAACCTTCTTTTGTTTTCTCTTCTATTAAATCATGCGTTCTCGTTACATCTGGACAAGTCGCATCAATCGTAACTAGACCTTTCTTCTTCGCAAGTTCTCTGACTTCAGGGGAAATACCATGGGCTGTAAAAATAACAGTGCCAGTATCAACCTTGTCTAGAATGTCTTTGCGATTTTTTCCATCCAGTGTGATAATGCCTTCTTCCGCAAAAGCATCTGTTACGTGTTTATTATGAACAATCATTCCCAGAATGTAGATAGGCCTCGGCAATGATTTATCTAATGCAGCATTACGTGCAATTACCATGGCGTCAACGACACCATAACAGTACCCGCGTGGTGAAATCTTAATGATTTGCATATATAAAGTCCTCCTAAGGAACATATGACTTTGAATCTATGTAATTATTATATAAAACTAATAGAAATAATACAAAGATACATTTCTGGAAAGTGAAACCTGGGTTATGCGAGAGTGAATCTGGGTTATGCGAGAGTAAACCTTGGTTATGCGAGAGTAAACCTGGGTTATGCGAGAGTAAACTGGGTTATGCGAGAGTAAACTGGGTTATGCGAGAGTAAACCTGGGTTATGCGAGAGTAAACTGGGTTATGCGAGAGTAAACTGGGTTATGCGAGAGTAAACTGGGTTATGCGAGAGTAAACTGGGTTATGCGAGAGTAAACTGGGTTATGCGAGAGTAAGCTAGGTTATCCGAGAGTAAATCTGGGTTATGCGAGAGTAAACTGGGTTATGCGAGAGTAAATCTGGGTTATCCGAGAGTAAGCTAAGGTTATCCGAGAGTAAGCTAAGGTTATCCGAGAGTAATTGAAGTTATCCAAGAGTAAACCCATACAATTGCAAATAAAAAGATGCTGTTTCTCCAGCACCCATTTTTTAAATATATAGTTTTGGCATAGATGGACCTCTGTGTTGTTTTCTGTCTGCTTCTGTCTCAGGTTCTATATTTTTTTTCCGTTTCGGTTTGTTGTGTGAACGTTCTTCTTCCACTGGGATAGATTGCTCTTCCACGTGCAGGCTCTCTGTTTTGTCCTCAACAGATTGATCTTCTGATGGCAGGTCTTTAAACCCCTTATATAATTTCCACATCATAGGAAGATTCTTAACAATCGGCCCGTATTGTTGAATCATTGGCCCAATCGATTGTGCTGTTTTAAGAACTTGCTGGGTATTATTTAGAAACCCTGTGAGACTTTCAGGATTACTCAAGGTTTGCAGTATAGAGGAAACTCCCCCTTGCCCGCTGCGCGGGGCACTCTGCAACCCTGGGAGGCCTGCTCGTTGATTACCTTGCTTTTTCCCGCCAAGTATTTTTGAAAGTAAGCCGCCGCCATTTCTTCTGCCTTGCCCTCTTCCCATCGTTTGTCCTATCATCGCGCTGCCGTTATGAAAATTTTGTTGATATCCCATCATCGTCCCATTGCCGCCATAAGGATTCATCATCTGCTGATGACCTCCATATGGTACTCTTCCCATCATGTTTGGACCCATACGCCCATGCAGGGGATATCTCGGTCTAGGCTGCTGCATACATATGCCTCCTCTGTAAAATAAAGCCTTATAATCTAAGGTATGCAAATTTCTGCATTTGGTTTAGGAATAAACACTAGGATAAACTGTAAAATTTCATGATTAAAAGTAGTTCAAAAGTAAAAGATGATAATAACTGGTTATTTAGACGAAACTTTACTATAATTACGAGATGGAAATAAAAGTGGAAGCTCATGCATGGACAAGAGGTTAAGTTTTGTCCTTAAGTAAGAAAACTACTCCATGAACGAGATATTAATAAATAAGGAGCAATTACATGAAGGAAAATCGTTTTGAACGTTTTAATTTACAACCTTTTATTATAGACGCAATGAAGGAACAAGGTTTTTATGAACCAACTGAAATTCAGGAAAGAATGATCCCATTGGTGTTGAAAAACGAAAGTGCCATCGGTCAATCACAAACTGGAACAGGTAAAACACTTGCTTTTGTATTGCCCATTCTAGAAAAAATAAAACCAGAGGTGCAAGAGGTACAAGCTGTCATTACCGCACCAACTAGAGAGCTTGCTTCACAAATCTATCACCAAATTTTAAAGGTGACAGAACACTGCAGCCCGGATAAAGCCATCATGACGAGATGCTACATCGGCGGTACAGACAAGCAGAGAACCATTGATAAACTAAAAGTGCAGCCCCATATAGTAGTAGGAACACCAGGCAGAATTAAAGATTTGATGATTGAACAAGCACTATTTGTTCACACTTCAGATGTCCTTGTCGTTGATGAAGCAGATATGATGCTGGATATGGGATTTATCGAGGATTTGGATCAGGTAGCTGCCAAAATGCCTGAGAAATTACAGATGCTTGTATTCTCAGCAACGATTCCCGAAAAACTTAAACCGTTTCTCAAAAAATACATGGAAAATCCGAAAACTATTCAAATTGACGCCAAGAGAAAGAGTGCTGAGAACCTAACACACTATCTTTTGCCTTCAAGGCACAGAAATAAAAAACAACTTGTCCACGATGCTCTTATTCAATACAACCCGTATTTAGCGATTGTATTTACCAATACAAAAAAGATGGCTGAAGAAGTTGCC
The DNA here is from genome assembly GCF_046591715.1 of Neobacillus niacini. GTDB lineage: Bacteria > Bacillota > Bacilli > Bacillales > Cytobacillaceae > Neobacillus > Neobacillus niacini_L. The sequence continues at coordinate 111,705 of NZ_JAWVNQ010000003.1, forward strand.
AACTTTTTGATTAATAAAGGGCTGAAGGTTGCCCGGGTCCATGGAGATCTTAATCCCCGTGAGCGGAAAAAGATGATGAAACAAATCCAGGATTTAGAGTACCAATATATCGTTGCGACTGACCTGGCTTCAAGAGGAATTGATATTGAAGGTATTAGTCATGTTATCAATTATGAATTACCTACAGATTTAGACTTTTATATCCACCGGGTGGGAAGGACTGCAAGAGCAGGAAACTCAGGAATTGCTCTAACAGTTTATGATATTTCTGACGAAGATGCACTAAACCGCCTTGAAAAAATGGGGATACAGTTTAAGTATGTGGATCTGAAAAAAGAGGAATTTGTGGAATTAGAAGATCGCAATAAAAGGAAAACAAGAGTAAGAAAAGAAGATGAAGCAGATAAGACCGCTAAATCCATGGTCAAAAAACCTCAAAAAGTGAAACCTGGTTATAAAAAGAAAATGCAGTGGGAAATCGATAAAATAAAGAAACGCCAAAGAAAATTAAAGAAAAAGTAAGATTTGAAGGGAGAGAGAACGTTTTGTTGAAAATAGGATCACACGTCTCCATGAGCGGTAAAAAAATGCTCCTGGCAGCCAGCGAGGAAGCCGTTTCCTATGGTGCGAATACATTTATGGTCTATACAGGAGCACCGCAAAACACTAGAAGGAAAAAAATTGAGGATTTGAACATTGAAGCTGGGAGAAGGCATATGGAGGAGAACGGAATCTCTGAAATCGTTGTCCATGCTCCTTACATCATCAATATTGGTAATACCACAAATCCAGATACGTTTGATTTAGGTGTAAGGTTCCTCCGAACAGAAATTGAGCGAACAGAGGCCATTGGTGCTAAACAAATCGTGCTTCATCCAGGTGCGCATGTTGGGGCTGGTACGGAAGCAGGTATTAAGAAAATCATCGAAGGACTAAATGAAGTACTAACCGGTAAAGAGCAGCTGCAAATTGCTTTAGAGACAATGGCGGGTAAAGGCTCTGAATGCGGGAAGTCATTTGAAGAATTGGCGATGATCATTGATGGTGTAAATTATAGCGACAGGCTTTCAGTTTGTTTTGATACCTGTCATACTCATGATGCTGGATATAACATTGTCGAAGACTTTGATGGAGTATTAAATGAATTTGATAAAATTGTCGGCATTGATAAACTAAAGGTTCTTCATATTAATGACAGTAAAAATGCAATTGGGATGAGAAAAGACCGTCATGAGAATATCGGCTTTGGACATATTGGCTTTGATGCGATTAATTATATCGTACACCATCCACAGCTGACAGATATACCGAAGATACTCGAGACACCATATGTTGGGGAAGACAAGGATAATAAAAAGCCGCCATACTTATTTGAAATCGAGATGCTCAGAGAGAAAAAATTCAACGAAGATCTTTTGGATAAAATTATGCGATCATAAAACAAAAGCTGTGCTCAACAATGTGGGCACAGCTTTTTAAATTCATTTTGTAAATTGAACAAATAATTTATTTACTTCTCTCGCTACCTCAGGGCCAGCAATCTTTGCAATTTCTTTAATGAGTAATGCTCTTTCGCGGTCATCAAAAATATTTACTTTTTTGCCTCTTAAGTATTGAGCAACCTTATTGGCTTGCTGCCTATTTACTCGAATATTAAATTGTTCAGCATACTTGAAAAGCTCTTCGCCAGTAATGGTATTAATCTTATGATTAATAACGGTCTCAAAAATCTTCACACTCATCACTCCTTCATCTAATGTATGTAAGAGGAAAATAGAGTGTGACATATGACTAGATTGACATATTTGGTATTCGTGTAAAGGTAAAAGCTTTACATTAACAAGTTCCTATTGTATACTACTTTAAGTTAAATCGGAATGATTCTTAAAATTAAGGTGAGAGCATATGAATTCACATTCAATTATTGAAATAAAACAAGTTTCCTATCGATATGAAAAGGATACTGTTCTTGAAAATATTAACCTAGCCATACCAAACGGTTCATTTCTAGCCATTGTCGGACCAAATGGCTCAGGAAAATCTACTTTGTTAAAGTTGATCTTGGGACTATTAAAGCCGCAAAAAGGCGAAATTTTCCTTTTTGGGCAGGAAATGAGTAAATTTAAAGAATGGCAGCAAATCGGTTATGTATCTCAAAAAGCAAATTCCTTTAATACTGGATTTCCAGCCACAGTTTTTGAAGTTGTTTCCAGTGGGTTAACAAAGAAACTGGGATTATTTCGCTTCTTTAAGAAGGAAGATTCTCAAAAGGTATATGATGCGTTGGAGTCTGTAGGAATGAGAAAATTTAGTCATCGAAATATAGGAGAACTTTCAGGAGGGCAGCAGCAAAGAGTATTCATTGCCCGAGCTCTTGTTAGCGAGCCTAAGCTGTTGATTCTAGATGAGCCTACGGTTGGCGTTGACGCGGAAAATGTAAATGCTTTTTATCAAATGCTAGCGGATTTAAATAAGAAGCGGGGAATAACACTTTTATTAGTTACACATGATGTTGGAACTATTTCAGATAAAGTGACTCACGTTGCCTGCTTGAATAAGCACTTGCATTTCCATGGTGATACGCGTGAATTTGAAAAGCACCAAAGTGAAGGGATGTCTGAATTTTATGGTACGGATGTCAAGCTCATTTCCCATCATCATGATCACGGAGGCGTTTTTAAATGATTCAAGGGATTTTTCAATATGAATTTTTACAGAATGCCTTTCTAACAGGGATCTTAATTGGTTTTCTTGCACCATTATTAGGTGTATTTATTGTTGTAAGAAGGTTGTCGTTAATTGCTGACGCCTTAAGTCATGTCACCTTGGCCGGAATCGCAGCCAGCCTTCTTCTTGAAAAATATTTTATTGCTTTAAGCGGTTTAAATCCTCTTTATTTAGGAATGGTTTTTTCAGTGGGCGGCTCGTTGTTCATTGAAAAACTACGTGGAGTTTATAAACATTACCAAGAGCTTGCTATTCCAATCATCTTGTCAGGCGGTATCGGGCTGGGGGTAATCTTTATATCACTCGCTGATGGATTTAATACGGACTTGTATAGCTATTTATTCGGAAGTGTATCTGCAGTCAGCCGTACGGATTTATGGGTGATTTTTCTTATTAGTATCGTTGTCGTATTGACCATCATTTTATTATATAAAGAGCTGTTTTTATTATCGTTTGATGAAGAGCATGCAAAAGCCTCTGGAATTGCAGCAAAAAGTATTCATTTTATCTTTATCATTATGGTTGCTCTTGTGATTGCCGCGTCCATGCGGATTGTCGGAATCATGCTTGTTTCTTCTTTGATGACGTTACCTGTTGCGGCAAGTATCCGCATTGCTAAAGGGTTTAAACAAACCATCTTCCTGTCTATCATATTTGGTGAAATATCTGTTCTCGGTGGACTGTTTGCTTCTTATTATTTAGACCTTGCTCCTGGTGGAACGATCGTTATGATAGCTGTTGCGATATTAGTGTTTACCATCATATATAAAAAAATAATGATAAAAAGTCATGTTTCACAAGGGGGTGCAGCAGGGTGAATGTTAATGAAGCCATCCAATTCTTAAAAGAGAATGGGTTTAAACAAACAGGAAAAAGAGAAGACATGCTTCAATTGTTTGCTGATAGTGATAAATACTTAACTGCAAAGGATGTCTTAGATGAGTTGAAGGAAGATTATCCAGGTTTAAGCTTTGATACCATCTATCGAAATCTTTCTCTTTTCGTTAAAATGGGAATTCTGGAAATGACGGAACTCTCTGGTGAAAAGCATTTTCGCTTTTCCTGTTCACGCCATACTCATCACCATCATTTCATCTGTATGGATTGCGGAAAGACGAAAGAGATTGAAACGTGTCCAATGAACAGTTTAAGTGAAGATTTAAAAGGGTACGATATCTCAGGACATAAGTTCGAAATTTATGGACGCTGCCCAGAATGTCATTAGAAAATGAAAAAGAGAAGCCTATAGGCGCTCTAGGCAGGAAAGAAAAACAGCATGGAAATGTTCCATGCTGTTTTAACTATTTAACCAATGCTTTACCCAAGTATTGGCCTCATACCAATTATTAACCCGGATAACTCCCTTAGGAATCGGGTCTTGATTATAAGGGGTATTAAATAATAGAACCGGAATGTTACACTCTTCATGAATCATAACAGCATTGTCGTGCTTATCCTCAAGGAACAAATCAACTTGATGTAGTTTAGCTGTTGCAACCTTATCATGTGACCCTATTAGTTCTATATGGTTATAGTACAACCCTTTTTTGTTAAACCAGTTTTTTGTATTTTCTAAAAGGTGTGAACCCCGTGCACTTATGAAAAATAATTCATATTCCTTTTTCCAAGTATTCAGTATCGTATCTGCACCCTCTGCAAGTGGAGATTCTTCGTATATCATGGGTTCGTTTTCTCTAAACCACGCTGAAAATTTATCCCTTGAAACATTTACCACTTTATCTAAATCATATTCCTTAACATCCTCGAGTGTCAGGTTAAGCCCAAATCCTTTATTAATAAAAGGAACAAGTGCTGACGGACAAGTAACGGTCCCATCAATATCAATTCCAAATCTCTTCCTCATATGTTGTCACCTACATTTGCCAAGTATTTATCTTTATTTTACCATACTAAAATGATGAAAGTTACAAACAATAATTAATGCTCCTATTGACTAGAAAGTGAGGGATTCGGATGGAAGATCATAAAGACACGAAAATACGTGGATATCTCCCAAGTCCAAACACTGATGTAGATAGTCCAGATTACCCTTCTGATTACAGAGAGGAAACAGCAGCTGAAATTGCAGCTCCTGTTCCAATAGCTCGCCCTGCATTCCAAGAAAGATCAAAGTCAGGTGAAGGAACAGGGGCAAAAGCTGGAACAGGCATGGGATGGGCTGCTTTAGCTCTATCGATACTATCACTGTTTGTCATGCCGATTCTTTTTGGTGCAGCAGGTATTGTGTTAGGCTTCGTTGCCAGACGTCGAGGAGCAGAGAGTCTGGGAGCGTGGGCAATCGGGATAGGTGCCATCTCCATTATTGTTGGTATCTTTATACTCCCGTTCTTTTAACGGTAACCTGTAATATAGGGGCAAAACAAGAAACCCGGCAGCATCTGCCGGGTTTCTTCATGTAGTTTATTTAGTTGTTAATTCAGCTTCTTCTGCAGCTTTTTTCTGGAAATATTCTTCTGCAATTTGATCAATTTCTTTTTTCAATTCATCAACCAATTGATCTTCTGGTACCTTACGGACAATTTCGCCTTTACGGAAGAGTAAGCCTTCCCCACGTGCACCGGCAATTCCGATGTCGGCTTCTCTTGCCTCGCCAGGACCGTTTACAGCACATCCTAAAACAGCTACCTTAATAGGGGCTTTTATAGTCGAGATATACTCTTCAACTTCATTTGCAATACTGATTAGATCAATTTCGATTCGGCCGCAGGTAGGACAAGAGATTAACGTGGCAGCATTGGAAGAAAGTCCAAATACTTTTAGAAGTTCCCTTGCTACTTTAACTTCTTCTACTGGATCAGCGCTTAAAGAAATGCGGAGTGTATTACCAATCCCTTTGCTGATAATGGCTCCTAGTCCCGCTGCACTTTTAACTGTACCTGCAAAAAGAGTTCCTGATTCCGTAATACCTAAGTGTAATGGATAATCAAAAGCCTTTGAAGCCTTTTCGTATGCTTCAATTGCAAGATTTACATCTGATGCTTTCATGGAAACGATGATATCATGGAAATCTAAATCTTCAAGGATTTTGATATGATGGAGGGCACTTTCTACCATCCCATCAGCAGTTGGATACCCATACTTCTCGAGTATTCTTTTTTCAAGTGATCCAGCATTTACACCAATTCGAATCGGTATTCCGCGTTCCTTAGCCGCCTTAACAACAGCCTCCACTTTTTCACGCTTACCAATATTTCCGGGATTAATACGGATTTTATCAGCGCCGCCTTCAATCGCTTTAAGTGCCAATTTATAATCAAAGTGGATATCTACCACTAAGGGGATATTAATTCTTTTTTTAATTTCAGGAATGGCATTAGCTGCTCGTTCGTCTGGGCATGCTACACGGACAATTTGACAGCCTGCTTCTTCAAGGCGTTTTATTTCAGCAACAGTTGCTTCAACATCATGTGTTTTAGTAGTTGTCATGCTTTGTATAAATAATTCGTTACTCCCGCCAATCGTTAAATTGCCAACTTTAATGGGACGGGTTTTTGTACGATGAATAATTTCACTCAAGGAAATTCGCTCCTTCAAATTGGATTCGAATAATAGTTTAGTTTTAACATGCACATATTATTTTATCAGTCCTTTACTCATCTTGACAAGACAGACGCTTTTGTTTCCCTATTTTGAGTAATCAGGAAATTGATAAGAGACTCCAATTTGAATTTTCTCTGGAGTTTCACCGGGATTTAGACTTTTGAAATCCTTAATTAAATCATCAATGGAGACAGGTAACGGCTTTTTGATATGACCTTCGACGATGGAAATGAGTGTTTCGCCAGGTTCAACTTCTGCCTCAAAAGCAGCAATCGTATTTTCAGGTTCTGCCATTGTCGCTACTGTTTGTTCAGGTGTCTGTGATTCATTCTTAGGTAAAGTACCGGCTGTCAAATCAATATATATAACATAAATGGTTAGAAGACCAAAGAAAAAAAGGAAAATTCTTTTCATAAGACATGCCTCCAAAATGGAATGTTTGTACATTCCTATGCTTGTCCAAAATGATATAGAACGAAAAAACGCACCCAAAGGATGCGTTAGTTGTCAATTGTTTCTTTTTCTTTTGGTATTTCCTTAATTGCTAAGAATAATATGATTATTTCAACAAACCAATTGATCATGAAGCTATTTGGTACAGGCGTATTTATAGCGGTCATAATGGTAAAGAATACAGTTGGCAGTGTTACACTGTAAGCGGCCATTCTCCACAGGTGGCGGTAGCTGATATTTCTTTGTGCAAGGTTTTTTAATGCTAAGCCGAATAATGCCAGTATGGAGACTTCAATGAAATTTACAGCACTTGAAAAGAGGAAGATAAATGTAGACATGACGGGTATTATAATCCCTTTCATTCCATCTACTGTATCAACTAAGTCTATAAAATCTTCTTTCGTCAGTGTTATGCCCTCAAGCATGGAGTAGGAATAGGTATCGATTCTTCCTCCTGCCGATACGGCAATTTCATTCCTAAGTAATGCGAAAGCAGCATCTTCGTCCTCCACATCACCTGTGGTAATCACACCAGTTGGATCGAAAATAATGGAGAAATCTCCTTTTTCAATGGTTATAGGTACTTCTGTATCAGCTGATAAACTTCCATTATCTATCGTAAAAGAGGGGAGTTCATCATTCATAACAGATTTGGTACCTTCAATTCCAGCAGTAAGCATTGTACTTAAATGATAAATGGTCGGCAAGGTCGATATTAATGTCAGAAGAAATACATAAAGAATCGTTTTTCCAATTCCCTGAGTGCGAAAAGAGGCAATATCCTTTGGTGAATGAGTACTTTTATAAAATTGTTTGAAGATATTCATAATTTACCACCCTAATAAAGATTCACCATTCTATTGTAGCTTTTGGAGCTAATATTAACAAGAATGATGAATTATGAAACCATTTAGGGAATGAATCCGTATATGTTTAAAAATAAATTTTCTAAAGGAATGAACATGAATGGAGATCGTCTATTGGTCAATTATCGTCATTCTATTTATCATTGGGTTTGTGGGGCTTATTTATCCTATCATCCCTAGTGTGTTATTTTTATTGGCAGGATATCTGCTTTATGGTGTCTTTTTCTCATTTGAACCTTTTGGCTGGTTTTTTTGGCTGATTCAAGGTTTTTTGATTATTCTTTTGTTTATTGCCGATTATATTGCCAATATGATTGGGATTCAAAAATATGGCGGTTCGAAGGCTGGGATTTGGGGAAGTACAATAGGTCTCATAGTTGGCCCCTTTGTCATCCCGTTCTTAGGAATATTACTTGGTCCCTTTATTGGTGCCGTGGCAGCAGAACTTTTAGTAAATAAAACGAGCTTTAAAGATAGTTTAAAAATTGGCTTCGGATCGGTTATAGGATTTATTAGCAGCGTCATTACGAAGACAATCATCCAGATACTAATGATTGTGTATTTCTTCTTAATCGTACTGTAAAATAAGCTCCTGCTCATAATTGAGCAGGAGCTTATTTTAGTTCACACCACATATTTCACAGGAACAGTTTTGACAGTCTACTTCCTTTTGTAAATATTTGAGATTTTTTATGGTAAATTTTTGCTGATCATAGGCGATCACATCTTTTTCACGCAGTTCCTTTAACGCACGTTGAATCACTTCTCTTGTCCCAAAGGTAAGATTGGCAAGCTCTTGATGCGTTAATGGAGTATCGATAAGAATTCCATCTTCTGTCTTTACCCCGTAAGTATTACAAAGACGGATAAGGATGGAATATAAACCGCCTTTTTTTCCATTCATGATTAGGTCCTGACATTTCATTTGAGCTTTTATGTAGCTTGTACTTAACCAGGCAACAAAAGCATTCATCGCATCTGGGTCATTCATAATGAAGTCTTCAAATTGATCTTTTTTAATGGCAAGAATTTCACAATCAGAAAGGGTCTTCGCATAAAACTGGTAATGGGGATTTTCTTTAAATATCTGATATTCAACAATCAATTCTCTGCTGTTTACTATTTTTAATATAAAGTCTTTACCGCGCATATGAACTCTCCCTAATGCAACGGATCCACTAAGCAAAAGGTATATATATTCAACACCATCCTTCTCTTGAAAAAGAACGGTTTCCTCTTTTACCTTTTGTATTTGCTCTGTTTTTCGAAAGAATTGGTCTAGCAAACTATATATAGACAAACTGCTTCTGAGCATCTTTCCCACTCCTTTTATCCCTACAATTTGATTTAATCATGTATTTACAATCTATCACCAGTTGAAACATGACAATTTATCGAAAACTTTGTCATTCACTTATTGAAATTAATTATGTATAAAATACTTACGGAAAGGCTAATGTATATTTGTTAGGTTGAAAGCATTTTATTTGAAAGAAAACACTTTCTTTGTTAATCTTAAGCTACAAAGCTTTAGGAATATTCTAAAAGCGTTTCGATTTTAGACATATTTCAAAGCCTAATAAAATTTTTGTATACATAGGAGGAAATTAAAATGGCATTTGAATTACCACAATTACCTTACGCGTACGATGCGCTTGAGCCTCACATTGACAAAGAAACGATGAATATTCACCACACAAAACATCACAACACATATGTGACAAATTTAAATAATGCTTTACAAGGCAATGAAGAACTATTATCAAAATCTGTTGAAGAGGTAATTGCTAATCTAGATGCAGTCCCTGAGTCAGCTCGTACAGCTGTACGTAACAATGGCGGCGGTCATGCTAACCACTCATTATTCTGGCAAATCCTTTCTCCAAACGGCGGCGGTGCACCAACTGGTGAATTAGCTGACGCAATCAGCAGTAAATTTGGAAGTTTCGATAGCTTTAAAGAAGAGTTTGCGAAAGCAGCTACAACTCGTTTTGGTTCAGGCTGGGCTTGGTTATCTGTAAGCAATGGTGAACTAGAAGTATCTAGCACACCTAACCAAGATTCTCCATTAATGGAAGGTAAGACACCAATCTTAGGTCTAGATGTTTGGGAGCATGCTTATTACTTAAACTACCAAAACCGTCGTCCTGATTACATCTCATCTTTCTGGAACGTTGTTAACTGGGATGAAGTTTCTAAGCGTTACAGCGCTGCTAAATAATAATAATAATAATGAGTTTAAAGAAGACAGCTGTTTTCAGCTGTCTTTTTCTTTTTTCTGTATAAAGGACTCATGCTTGTTAAAGACTAACCCTTATCACAAAGGGGAGTTTTTATGGCGAAAAAATTTAAGCTTTTAGGTGACGTACAATTAACGAAAGATTTAGCCTTACTGTTAATCATCGGTGGCACGTATTCTTTAAGTGTTGCACTATCCAATACTTTTGTGAATATTTACTTATGGAAACAAACGGGAGAGTATTCTGACCTGGCACTATATAACCTTTCAATCGTCATTTTACAGCCGCTGACCTTTATCTTAGCTGGCAGATGGGCAAAGAAAATTGATCGAGTTAAAGTGTTAAGAGTGGGAGTTAGTTTTCTAGCGCTTTTTTACTTAATGGTTTTAATAACTGGAAAAAATGCTTCAACGTATCTGCTGCTGCTGGGCAGTCTCCTTGGGGTGGGCTATGGGTTTTATTGGCTCGCCTACAATGTCCTAACCTTTGAAATCACCGAGCCTGATACGAGGGATTTCTTTAATGGATTCTTAGGAATCTTATCCTCGACAGGCGGAATGATTGGACCGATTGCCGCAGGATTTATTATTACACGATTTGAAAAGTTCACAGGGTATACCATTGTATTTGGAATATCTTTAGCCCTTTTCGCATTTGCTGTTTTCTTGAGCTTCTCGTTAAAGCCGAGGCCAGCCAATGGTAAGTATTGTTTTATGCGAATTATGGAGGAGAGAAAGAAAAATGATAATTGGAGACTTATTACAAACGCAAATTTTTTTCAAGGACTGAGGGAAGGAACGTTTCTATTTATCATCTCCGTATTCGTCTATATTTCAACAGGAAGTGAGCTGGCTTTAGGAACTTTTGGGCTTATTAATTCTGGGATTTCCTTTATAGCTTATTATGCTGCATCCCGGTTAATTAAGAAAAACAAGCGAAAAAAGGCTATTCTTATTGGCGGGATTATCCTTTATTTAGCTGTTTTGTTAATTGTCTGGGATCTTAATTATGTAAAATTATTAATTTATGCGGCAATGATTGCGATTGCCTATCCTGTTTTGCTTGTGCCTTATATGTCAACTACTTATGATGTTATTGGAAGTGCTTGGAAGGCTGCAGAGATGAGAATAGAATATATTGTGGTTCGGGAGATTTTTATCAATTTGGGGAGAATCGTTTCGATATTGTCATTCCTAGCAGCAGTAACTTGGTTTAATGCCGAACAAAGTATTCCAATCCTTCTTTTATTTATTGGTGCAGGACATTCATTAATCTATTTGTTTGTAAGAAAAGTCCAATTACCTACAGTGTAATGCGATGAGTAATTCTTATTACTCATCGCTTTTTTTATTTATAAGCCGTTTTGTAGTTGTTTGTTGGAAGTTGTCAATTGGTAAGAGTTTTTCGTAGTAAACTAAGTGATTATCCGTTAAAATAAGGCTTATAATGTCGAAATGACAAGGAAGTGGAGAACTTGAATATTAAAAAGAAGAAGAAGCCGCATGTTACGTTTCGCTTGAACATGCTTTTCTTTGTTGTGTTTACGCTTTTTTCTGTTTTAATTCTGCGTTTGGGTTTAGTCCAAATCGTTTATGGCGAGGATTTTAAACGTGAAATTGAACGGACAGAAGATATAACCGTGAATAACCCAGTGCCTCGGGGAAAAATGTTTGATCGCAATGGAAAAATCATTGTCGATAATACTCCGTTAAATGCGATTACTTATACAAAATTTCAAGATACAAGCCAAGAGGAAATGCTTGAAACTGCTGAACATTTAGCACAGCTGATTGATAAAGATACTTCTAAAGTTCGTGATCGTGATAAAAAGGATTTCTGGTTATTAAAGAATCCTGAGAAGGCGAAGGAAAAAATCACAGACAAAGAATGGGACTTATACGACCAAGACGAAATAGATGATAAAGAACTATATAATCTTCAGCTTAAGAGAATAACCGAAAATGACCTTAAAAGTTTATCGCAGCAAGATTTAGAAACGCTGGCCATTTTTAGGGAATTTAACAGTGGTTATGCATTAACTCAGCAAATTGTTAAAAACGAAAATGTTACGCCTGAAGAATTTGCGGTTGTCAGTGAAAACTTAGAGGAACTTCCTGGTGTAGATACTACGACAGATTGGGAAAGATACTATGCATTTGGGAATACATTAAAGACGGTACTCGGTAACGTAACATCCTCTGATGAAGGGTTACCGAAGGATAAATTAGACGAGTACCTTGCTCGGGATTATAGTCGTAATGACCGTGTCGGAAAAAGCTATATTGAGCTCCAATATGAAGATGTATTACATGGTCAAAAAGGTAAAGTGAAAAATGTAACAGATAAAAGCGGGAAAATCCTGTCTACAGAAGTGGTTTCTGAAGGGCAGCGCGGGAAAGACCTTGTTCTGACAATTGATATGAATCTTCAATTAGAAATAGAAAAAATCATTGAAGAGGAACTTTGGAAAGCAAAGCAAAACTCTAAATCAGCCCTTTTAGATCGTGCCTTTGTTGTTCTCATGAATCCACACACTGGTGAAATTTTAACAATGGCTGGAAAGCAAATTGCCAAAAATAGTGAGACCAATAAACAAGAAATGAATGACTTTGCTTTAGGGAATATCACCACTTCTTATGCCGTTGGGTCGGTTGTCAAAGGAGCAACGATATTAACAGGCTATAATACTGGTGCAATTCGCCCAGGCTCTATTCAATATGATTCACCATTATTGATAAAGAATACACCTCCTAAATCATCTTGGAAGAACTTTGGGGCAATTAATGACCTAAGAGCCTTGCAAGTGTCTTCAAACGTTTATATGTGGAAAACAGTGATTGAGATGGGAGGAGGAACTTATTCACCAAATAAGCCGCTGCCACTAGATTTAACTGCCTTTGATACAATGCGTCAATCATTCAGTCAGTATGGTCTTGGCACCAAAACGGGAATAGACCTGCCGAATGAAAGTACCGGCTATGTGGGTCCATTAAAACAGCCTGGTTTACTGCTCGACTTAGCGATTGGCCAGTACGATACTTATACGGTTATGCAATTAGCACAATATGTTTCAACAATCGCTAATGGCGGGTATCGTGTACAGCCTCATATTGTAAAGGAAATTCGTGAGCCTGTCCTTGAGAATAATCAACTAGGTCCGATCGTTCAAGAAATTGAACCCACTATCTTAAATCGTATTGATGGTAAGGATGAATGGATTGACCGGGTACAGGAAGGCTTTAGAATGGTTATGCAAGTTGGGGATGGTACCGGTGTTAGTACCTTTAAGGGTGTGGAATATAATCCTGCAGGTAAAACAGGAACAGCTCAGGCGTTTTATGACGGTCCGGAGCGAAAGAAATTTGGAAAAATACCACCTGAAGTTATGAATCTCAGCCTTATAAGCTATGCACCGTTTGATAATCCAGAAGTTGCTATGGCCGTTATGGTGCCTTGGGCCTACCAGGGAAACAGCGGTCCAGCTACAGCTAATGTTATTGGCAAAAGAGTATTGGATACGTATTTTAATCTGAAAAAACAAGCTGGAACAGAAAATCAAAATACAGATGGTACAGACGGAAGTACTGATACACAACAAAATCAATAGAACTAACCCTAACACCTGTCTCAAAAATGGAGGCAGGTGTTTTTTTATTGAGAAAAATTAAAAAATATTTGCAATTTACAAAATATATACATTCATTTACAAACCCTTTACATCACATTTAAACAAGCTTTACAGAAGGAACGTATTATTAATCTTGTAAGGAAATACGAACAGATTTCGACAAACCAAAATTCTTAGGGGGAATTAAGTAATGAAAAGCTTTAAGAAATTAGCATTAACAGCAATGATGACTGGCGTGCTAGCTATTACTGCAGCTTGTGGAGCACAAGGTACTGGGAGCAACGATGATCAATCTGGTGCAGAAACAAAGCAGCTGCAAGGTGAAATTAAAATAGATGGTTCATCTACAGTATTCCCGATTATGGAAGCAGTTGTTGAAGAGTATGGTATGAGTCAGCCGGAAGTTAAAGTATCCGTAGGGGTATCCGGAACAGGCGGCGGTTTTGAAGCATTCATCGCTGGAGAAACAGAACTTAGCAACGCTTCACGTCCAATAAAGGATGAAGAAGAAGCGGCACTCGAAGAAGAAGGTATTGATTTTACAGAAATAAAATTAGCGTATGACGGTTTATCCGTGATTGTAAATAAAGAAAACGACTTTGTTGACCACTTAACAATTGATGAACTAAAGAAAATGTGGATTGAAGATGGTTCTGTGAAGAAATGGTCAGACATACGTTCAGATTGGCCAGATGAAGAAATTAAATTCTATTCTCCAGGGACCGATTCAGGGACTTTTGATTACTTTAACGAAGTGATTTTAGAAGATGAACCTATCGTTGAAAAAGCAACACTTTCTGAAGATGACAACATTTTAGTTCAAGGGGTACAAGGAGATAAGAATGCCATTGGTTACTTCGGTTACGCTTATTATTTAGAGAATAAGGATTCATTAAAAATTGTTCCGATTGATGGTGGAGATGGACCTGTTGAACCTACTAATGAAACCATTGAGTCTGGTGAATATGCTCCACTTTCACGTCCATTATTCACTTATGTTAAAAACTCTGCTGTAAAAGACCAAGAAGAAGTATATGACTTTGTAAAATTTGTAATCGAAAATTCAGCAGTATTAGCTGAAGATGTGGGATACGTGAAATTACCTGAAGAAGAGTACAAAAAGGCACTAGAGACACTAGAAGCTCTTAAGTAGGGTTTAGAAAAATTTTTAATATGGGAAGCACGAAAAAGTGCTTCTCATATTGTCATTGTTTGAAAGGAGTTTTCGTTATGGAAACGCAGAAGACGAATTCTTTCTCTGTTCAGAAAATGATTCAGGAAAAGAAAAAAAAGAAAAGTGCAGCGGGAATCATTGAGAAGATTATGCCGTATGTCTTGTTTCTTGCAGCTGCTGTATCAGTGTTAACCACAATTGGAATTGTACTGACTCTAATATTTGAGACATTTATGTTTTTCGATGCCGTTTCAATTAAAGAATTTTTCACTTCGAAAAAGTGGTATCCTTTTTCAGAAACTCAAGGATCTTACGGCATTCTTCCGTTAATCGCCGGGACGCTTAAGGTAACCTTAATTGCCACAGTGGTCGCTGTCCCTATTGGACTTACTTCAGCCATTTATTTGAGTGAGTACGCATCAGACACTTCTCGCAGAATTATTAAACCGATATTAGAAGTTTTAGCTGGAATCCCAACGATTGTTTATGGATTTTTTGCCCTAACATTTGTTACTCCGTTATTACGTGACATTATTCCTTCCCTTGAAATTTTTAATGCGTTAAGTCCAGGTATTGTGATTGGGATTATGATAACCCCGATGATTGCCTCGCTTTCGGAGGATGCAATGTCTGCCGTTCCAAATTCAATGAGGGAGGGTGCGCTTGCACTGGGTTCGACTAAATTTGAAGTAGCTATTAAAGTCGTACTGCCTGCAGCAATTTCAGGAATTATTGCATCAATCGTGTTGTCTGTATCCCGTGCAATTGGCGAAACAATGATCGTTGCTGTTGCTGGCGGTTCTACTCCTAACCTTGAATTGAATGTGACAAGTTCCATCCAAACCATGACAGCCTATATCGTTCAGGTAAGTCAAGGGGATGCTGGTTACGGTACAACAATTTACTATAGTATTTACGCTGTGGGTATGACGCTATTTGTATTCACTCTAGTGATGAATTTATTCGCTCAATACATCACTCGGCGCTTTAGGGAGGAATATTAATGCACTTAATAGACCATAAGTCTGTTGTAAAACGGATGAAATCCAGATTAACAATAAATATTATTTCAAAATCAATTTTTTTGGGTGCAACAATGTTTGCTTTATTAATATTAGGGGTTTTATTATATCGGGTATTCACTCAAGGATTTGGTTATTTAGATTTACAATTTCTACAAAGTCTCCCGTCAAGGAAGCCAGAACAAGCAGGCGTTTATGCTGCTTTAATCGGAACCATTTGGTTAATGGCTGTTGTAGCTCCTGTTGCTTTATTACTTGGAGTAGGTACGGCAATCTATCTAGAAGAATATGCAAAAGCAAATAAAATAAATGCATTTATCAAAGTCAATATATCCAATCTTGCAGGCGTTCCTTCCATCGTTTTTGGATTATTAGGTTTAACTGTTTTTGTTCGAGCACTTGCATTAGGGACAAGTGTATTAGCTGCTGGCCTTACCATGAGCTTACTAGTATTACCTGTTATTATTGTTGCCTCGCAGGAAGCAATCAGAGCAGTTCCTAAAGAATTACGCGAAGCATCATATGGGATGGGAGCAACCAAATGGCAGACGATTGTCACAGTTGTTTTACCAGCTGCTATTCCTGGTATTTTAACAGGGGGAATACTAGCACTCTCCCGTGCAATTGGAGAAACCGCACCGCTAGTTGTAATTGGACTGCCATTATTCCTTGCCTTTTTACCAAACACTTTGTTAGATATGATCACTGTCTTACCAATGCAGATTTATAACTGGACAGGTCGTCCTCAGGCAGAATTTCATGCATTAGCAGCTGCCGGTATTATTGTCTTGCTTGCTATGTTAATTTTCATGAATTCTATCGCTGTGTTAATACGAAATAAATTCCAAAGAAGATATTAACGTATACTCTTTAAGGGGGAAACAATGATATGGAGACAACATCTCTAGCAGCAAAAATAATTACTCCACAACAATCTAAACAGATTGTCTATAAGACGAGTAACCTGGATTTATGGTACGGCGAAAATCATGCCTTAAAAAATATTAATCTTGATATTATGGAAAATGAAGTAACAGCAATCATCGGTCCTTCGGGCTGTGGAAAATCCACTTACATTAAAACATTAAATCGGATGATTGAATTAGTTCCTGGAGTAAAGACTTCTGGTGAAATACTTTATCGGGAAAGAAATATTTTAGATAAATCCTATCAGGTTGAAGAATTAAGAACAAAGGTAGGGATGGTATTTCAAAAACCGAATCCTTTTCCAAAATCAATCTATGAAAATGTAGCGTATGGACCAAAAATTCACGGTATTCGAGATAAAAAGGTCTTGGATCAAATTGTTGAGAAGAGCTTAAGAGGTGCGGCTATTTGGGATGAAGTGAAGGACCGTCTTAATGAAAATGCCTATGGATTATCTGGCGGGCAGCAGCAGCGCCTTTGTATTGCACGCTGTCTTGCTATTGAACCAGATGTTATTTTAATGGATGAACCGACCTCTGCACTTGATCCGATTTCAACTTTAAAAGTTGAGGAGCTTGTTCAGGAATTGAAAAGGGATTTTAGTATTATCATTGTTACGCATAATATGCAGCAAGCTGCACGTATATCTAAGAAAACAGCATTTTTCTTAAATGGAGAAGTTATAGAGTTTTCCGAAACAAACAAGATCTTTTCCACACCTAGAGATAAGAGAACAGAGGACTATATTACAGGAAGATTTGGATAATGAGGTGAAGAGATGAGTACAAGATCAAAGTTTGATAGTAAATTAATTAGATTAAAAGAAAAATTAATCGAAATGGAAAAATTAGCGGAAACTGCCGTTCGAAACTCGCTCAGTGCCCTAATGAATCAGGATATAGAAAAAGCAAATCAGGTCATTAAGGATGATCAAGCTATTAATAAGCTGGAACACGAAATACACGACATGGCTTTGTTATTGATTGCGAGAGAATCACCTGTCGCTAAAGATCTAAGGACTCTTAATGTGGCTCTAAAGGTTTCGTCCGAAGTAGAAAGAATGGCGGATATGGCAGTGAATATCGCAAAAGCTGCATTGCATATCGGAAATGAAAAGCACTTTAAAGAAATCTTAGATATTCCAAAAATGATGGATCATGCACTTGAAATGGTATCAATGTCAGTAAAAGCTTATATTGGAGAAGATGTTATGCTGGCACAGAAATGTGCAGAAAAAGATGATGAGGTAGATCGGTTATTTGGAAAGCTGGTTCACGAATTAATCAGCATGGTTCCAGAAAATCCTACTGCTATGAACCAAATCATTCAGCTGGCTTTTGTTTGCAGATTTATCGAAAGAATTGCAGACCATTCTACGAATATTGCTGAAAATGTCATTTACCTAGTAACCGGAAAAGTATTTGATTTAAATGAGTAGCAGTAATCCATCCCCAAGATGAGACGTAATCCGTCTCATCTTTTTAAATTTCGACAAAATGCGTTTATTGTAGAGTTTGTTTACTGATGTTACCATTAATAGTATCTTTGAGAATATTTCGATTACTTTTGCATATAGTATTGTTTCGAGGAAATGGAGGAGAACAATGATTGAAGAAATAATTAAGCTAAGAGAGGATGGTTTATCATTCCGAAAAATCGCCTCGACTTTAAATACCACAGTTGGAAAAGTCCAATATCGCTGGAATAAATACATCAATACTCAGGAAAATCAGCTAGAAGATGTTACTGTTGAAGAAACAACACTAAAAGAAGTCAATGAAAGTAAAATTCCAACTATTGATACTACGCCTGTCAAGGGAGAACTAAAGGTAAAACTGGTTACCCCGAGAAAGGTAATACTTTATTGGGAGACATCTGCCATTCCTGTCAAGGTCATTACGGAATTTTTTGATAAAACATTTGAGGAACTTGTTTCTCTTGTTAGAATTTATGATGTGACGGATATTTTATTCAATGGAGAGAATGCTCATCATTACTATGATATTGCTGTTCCTTATAGCAAGGGCTATTGGTTTATTAAAGGATTGACAGCGAATCGCAGTTATGTTGCTGAACTAGGTGTTAAATTAAATGAAAATGAGTTTTTCCCAATTCTTCGTTCTAACTCCGTTCAAACTCCGGCAATGGGGAATTCAGATGGCAGTGGTCTTTATACAAACTTATTGAACATCCTACAGATTGATGATTTTTCACCCAAATGGATTGATCATGTAAGTACCTATAGTTACTATGAAGAATCCAAAAATACGGAGCAGAAAAATGGTTGATAATAGAAATAACGAATGGAACCATATACAATCCTTCAACAGACAATTGAAAATTCTGATCTTAAGCTGGGAGTATCCTCCTAATATTGTTGGCGGTCTCTCGAGGCATGTTAATGGGCTTTCAATCCATTTAGCGCAGCTTGGTCATGAGGTTCATGTGATTACCGCTGGGAATGGCGGACTGTCAGCCTATGAGGAAGTAGATGGAGTTCATGTTCATCGTGTCGTACCAATAAATCATCACGACAACAATTTTCTCTCTTGGATTGCTGGTCTGAATTTAGCAATGAGCTATAAAGGTGTAAAACTAGCAGAAGATATAAAGTTTGATATAGTCCATGCACATGATTGGCTCGTGGGAACTTCCGCGCTTACACTAAAAGAAGAACTATCCCTTCCATTATTGACGACCATTCACGCTACAGAGCATGGCAGGAATAATGGAATTCACACAGATATGCAGCAGTTTATCCATAATAAAGAAAAGAAACTAATGCTGGAGTCAGATCAAATAATTGTCTGCAGTACGTATATGAGAGATGAATTATCAGCAATCTTCCAACTTTCTGAAAAGAAAATGGAAATTATTCCTAACGGGATTGAACCCAATGCTGTTAAGGTAAACTCAAAAGAAATTTATCCATTTATTAAGGATAGAAAATATGTTTTCTCTGTTGGAAGAATGGTAAAAGAAAAAGGATTCGAAACAATCATTGAGGCAGCACAACTGGCAAAGGAAAGGTGCAGGAACCTATATTTTGTTATTGCCGGTAAAGGACCAATGCTAGAGAGATACCGCAAAATGGTTTCGGAAAGACACTTGGATCATTTTGTTGCTTTTATTGGTTATATATCGGACCGAGAAAGGAATACATTACTGGTAAATAGTGAAATTGCTGTGTTCCCAAGCTTATACGAACCTTTTGGAATCGTTGCTCTTGAAGCAATGGTTCTTAGCAAACCAACCATCGTATCAGACACCGGAGGGTTAAAAGGAATTATCAGACATCAGCAAACTGGTCTCTTAATGAATCCTGGTGATGCCGAAAGCCTCCTCTCCAATATTGACTTCTTAACACAAAATCCCGATAAGGCGAAGGAAATTGGTGGAAAAGGGGCGCAAATTGTTAAGAGTTTATATGGATGGAAACGAGTTGCCTCCCAAACAGCTAAAGTTATTGAGGAAACGATATTAAATACACGCGCAAATTTCAAATGAAAGATTAAGTTGATATACATTTAATATTAAGCAAAACCGCCTGTACTAGACGCTTTTGCTTTTCTTTAAAAACACACTAGCATTTCCTTTTGAAAAATGATATTATAGAAAAGTCGTATGAACGAACTAGCTTAATCGTTTGGAGGGAAATTAACATGCGTGTAAATATTACGTTAGCTTGCACTGAGTGTGGAGATCGTAACTATATTTCAACAAAAAATAAACGTAACAACCCTGATCGTCTTGAGCTTAAGAAATATTGCCCAAGAGAAAAGCGTACAACAGCACATCGTGAAACAAAATAAGCAGTAGGGCTTCCTGCTGCTTTTTTTGTTGTATAAAAATAAGGAGAACACTGCATACATGAATGAAAAAAATAGAATTCGTAAAGAAATGAAGGAAGTACTGTCAGGACTTTCAAAACCCGCTTATGATGACTTTTCCTATAAAGTAGCAAAGAATCTATATCAACATGAAGACTGGATACAAGCGAAAGTGATTGGTGTAACGATCTCGAAGCAACCTGAAGTTGATACCTATCAAATTATTCGAAAAGCATGGGAATCAGGAAAAGACGTTGCCGCTCCGAAATGCCATCCGAAAACTAAAAGCTTAACCTTTCATAAAATAAATGATTTTTCCCAGCTAGAATCTGTTTTTTATGGATTATTTGAACCTATAATAGAGAAAACGATAGAGGTAAAGCCAGCGGATATTGATCTCTTAATCGTGCCGGGGCTAGCTTATACAAGAGAAGGATTTCGACTAGGTTTTGGCGGTGGATACTATGATCGCTACTTACCACATTATTACGGGAAAACCCTCTCACTCGCCTTTGATTTCCAAGTTATACCGGAATTTGCTATTGAAGAGCATGATATCGCTGTATCAACCATCATCACAAATAATGAGGTTATTACTACAAAATGATTCAAACACTCATCATTCTTACAATTATTTTTTTAGGCGGAATTGCTGGATATTTAGAACGTTCATTAAGTAGTAATGGAGCTATAGCTGCAGTAATTGTAGGTGCAGCTGTCTATTTTGGGTTTGGGTTAAAAGGGCTCCTCTTATTGGGAATTTTCTTTGCAACCTCCAGCACATGGTCAAAGTATAAAAGCTCTGCCAAAAAGGAAATGGAAGAAAAACTAGCAAAGGGTGCTACTAGAGATTGGCGTCAGGTGATGGCAAATGGCGGCTCTAGTGCATTGATAAGTATTATTTATTATTTTCAACATGATATCGTTTGGCTTATTGGGTTTATTGTTTGCCTGGCTAGTGCAAATTCTGATACATGGGCGTCAGAAATTGGTGCATTAAGTAAAAAGAAACCTTTATACATACGTACATTTAAACCAATAGAAAAAGGAACATCTGGTGCTATTAGTCTGCTGGGGACTACTGCAGCCATATTTGGCTCGATGTTAATTGCCGTTTTTGGTACTTGGCTATTTCATCTGGAAATCTTCCACCTCATTATCATTTTCCTTTTCGGCTTCTTGGGAAATACCATTGACACTCTATTAGGTGCCTATTATCAACAGGTATATGTTTGCCGTAGATGTGGAATTGAAACAGAGAAAAAGGTCCATTGCCAAACGGCAGCTAAAAGAATAAAAGGGTTCCATTTAGTGGATAATGATATGGTGAATTTTTTATCTGGCTTCATTGCAGCGATACTAGCTATGATTGTCATTTAATTTGTAACAAAATATCTATAAAGATAACGTTTACACTGTAAGATAGGTCCTGATATTATTTTGTGAGATATTGTACAATTTAAGTGTAATCCATAAGTATGTAAACACTATGCCTGAGGAGGAATTATCATGGTAAAAGTGAATAGGGTTGTCCTGGTTGGAACTGGATTTGTTGGATCAAGCTATGCCTTTGCTTTATTAAATCAAGGAATTACAGAAGAACTAGTATTAGTTGATTTAAATGAAGCAAAGGCTGAAGGAGATGCGATGGATCTAAATCATGGTCTGCCATTTGCACCTTCACGCACCAAAATTTGGTATGGAAGTTATGCTGATTGTGATCAGGCTGACTTAGTAGTCATCACAGCCGGAGCTAACCAAAAGCCAGGTGAAACACGTCTGGACCTTGTGGAAAAGAACACAAAAATCTTTAAAGGTATTGTGGAAGAAATCATGGCTAGCGGATTTGACGGGATTTTTCTTGTAGCGACGAATCCTGTTGATATATTAACATATGCTGTCTGGAAATTTTCCGGTCTTCCGAAGGAACGTGTAATCGGCTCGGGGACAATTTTAGATACAGCACGGTTCCGCTTTTTATTGGGGCAGTATTATGATGTTGATACTCGTAATGTTCATGCCTACATCATTGGTGAGCATGGTGACACGGAACTTCCAGTATGGAGCCATGCGGATATCGCGGGTATGAAGATTTCCGAATGGACAAGTAAACATGAAACCAATCAAGAGGATCTTGACAATATATTCATAAATGTCCGTGATGCGGCTTACCATATCATTGAACGAAAAGGTGCCACGTATTATGGGATTGCAATGGGACTCGTCCGTTTAACAAAAGCAATTCTGCGAAATGAAAACTCAGTTTTAACGGTATCCGCTTATTTGGATGGTGAATATGGGCATAAAGACGTCTATATTGGTGTACCTGCAGTAGTCAACCGGAGTGGAATTAGAGAAGTTGTAGAACTTGATCTGAATAAAAAAGAAAAAGAAAAATTCACAAACTCTGTTAACGTACTAAAACAAACAATGGATCCAGTTTTAAGTAAGTACTGATATGAAAATTGGATAAAAACATATTCCTATTCACATAATATTGGTAGGAGGGATGAAAATTGTCTCGTATGTTGACATCCATATTTATGATTGGGTCCATTGGCTATTTTGTATTCCGCTTTAGGTATCGCATTATCAACCTCATGCTTAGATCAGGCTGGATGCGCCGAATAGCAGTAGGCTCATTTATGAGCTTCCCAGGCATTAAAAATAAAATGATGCAGACTGTATTTGGAGGACCAGCTGAAAGACCATCTGAATGGTGAAAACCGCAGATGGTCTTTTTTATTTTGGCTGTGTTAAAGCTAATTTATGATATTGCACCCTGTTGATTTGCGCGGAAGGCACGAAGACTCCTGCAGGAGTACGGAGCAGGGGAGACCCCACAGGCGCTTCAGCGCCGAGGAGGCTCCCCGCAACGCCTGCGGAAAGCGAAGTGCCTGGAGCGTAAATCAACAGGTCCGATTAACACAGCCTATTTTAAAAAATGGCCATCATACTCACTTATTAGTCATGCCAAGGCTCATTTTTCGTTTATAATGTAAGAAACAAGTGAAAGATGATTAAAAAATAATTATGACATGAAGTCTTAATAGAAAGTAGTGGGGGTATTGAATTTTAGAGAGGATTACGTCTTTTGGAAAATGGCCCATTTCTTTATTTCGGAACAAGGCTACCGGGTAATTCAATTATTTGAAAACCAAAAAGAATTATGGTTAGAAAAACTTGAAAATAAAAAGGCGCCAATACTGCGAGTGGTACGAATTGATTTAGACTGGAGCAGCTCGATGCAAAGAGATATAGAATTAACTGCTGCAAACGGCGAACAGATACGGAAACAATTAGGCCGTGGAGAGCTGTCGGTTGTAAATATCTATGTTAGTCAATTTCCCCCTGTGGACGATTATGAATTTCGCTTAAATAGACCATTTGTTTTTCCAGAGGGAAATAAAACCAGTGTAAGTTCCATATTGCTAGCGGGCAGCCAATATGAATCAGGATTTATTGCATTATCAGAAAAGCTTGAAAGAGAGGTCTCTTTCCCTATACAGGAAGAATATTTAGAGCAAGACGTTATATCCCAAAAGAAAGCAGCATTAGACTATGCAATTCAAATGTCTAAAAAAGAAAAAGAAATATTTTCAAATGGTAAAACACTTTTTACATATCTTTTTATGATCATCCAAGTTGCTGTTTTCCTATTGTTAGAGCTTCAAGGGGGAAGCACGAATACGTCTACTTTGATTAAATTTGGTGCCAAATTTAATCCTTATATATATGAGGGAGAATGGTGGAGATTCATTACACCTATTTTCCTTCATATCGGTTTCTTACATTTAGCAATGAATACCTTGGCATTATACTTTTTAGGCCCTGCTGTGGAAAAAATCTTTGGGAATATCCGATTTTTATTTATTTATCTTTTTGCGGGTATTTCGGGGGTTATTGCCAGTTTTATTTTTAGCCCAAATATTTCAGCCGGAGCAAGTGGAGCAATCTTCGGATGTTTTGGTGCATTGCTATATTTTGCCCTCATTTATCCAAAGCTTTTTTTCCGGACAATGGGTCCTAGTGTAATTACAGTACTAATCTTTAATTTAATATTTGGATTCACCGTATCCATTGTAGATAATGCCGGCCATTTAGGAGGTTTGGCTGGTGGTTTTCTAGCGGCAGGAATCCTTCATTTCCCTAAGAAGAAAAAGCCATTTTTACAGACACTATTTTTAATCCTATCTGTCATTATCATATATGGCTCCCTGGTATATGGGTTCCAACAATCGAAGACCAGTGGAAATGAAAGCTCTACTATGATGTTAGCACAAGAATATATTAAACAAGAGAACTATGAACAAGCATATGACGTACTAACGAAATACGCAGAGGATGCTCATAAACCATCTCCAGAGATCTACTTTGCCTTATCTTTTGTAGAAATTAAGATGAACAAACTTGAAGATGCTAAATCTCATCTGCTTAAGGTGATAGAATTAGACCCGAATTTGCCTGAGGCCTACTTTAATTTAGCTTTACTCCATTTAGAGGCAAATGACCTAAGTGAGGCTAAAAGCAATGCTGAAAAGGCGGCGGAATTAAAACCAAGCCAAAAGGAATATTCTGACTTGGTTCAGGAGCTTAATCGCCTGCTGCCATCATTTGACGAAGGAGAATAGGTTCACCTAAAGCAGTCTCTGT
This sequence comes from Neobacillus niacini, assembly GCF_046591715.1. GTDB lineage: Bacteria > Bacillota > Bacilli > Bacillales > Cytobacillaceae > Neobacillus > Neobacillus niacini_L. Next base: position 136,786 of record NZ_JAWVNQ010000003.1, read on the forward strand.
TAATACTAATAGATGCGTTTTGTCGGTTGCAATTAATATAAGCGGAAGGGTACTGCCTTTGGGATTTTCAAGGGCGCCTTCTGCTTTTTTTATGCCAAGGATATAATTTTTATATAAGCCCTCCCAAAGGTTTCCTACAATTGCAGAGGTTTCTTCTTTGGTGAAACCTGGTAAGGATTCCTTGGCCAGTACATTAAATTCGCTAAGGGGAAATGCTTGGTAGTTGCTTAAATTTATAGAAAAATGACGTAATCCTTTGTTCCAGCTGAGCTGCAGCATTCTTTCCATTTGCTGTTTCAACTGGTTTTTCACATTTTCGTCATCATCAGTATTAGAAAGGAAGAATGTTTGATCCGAAGACATGGCTTGAGAACTGAAGATTTGATTTTCATTTTCATGGAGCTCTGCATGGTGAAAGGTAATGGCTTCTAGTAGAACATTTTTGTCCATTCTAATTCTCTTTTCCTGCTCTATTACTGCTGTATTCTGCTTCCAGTTCCATAGTTCATCGATTAGACGGCCGTTGGCATATAATAAAGCAGCATCCTGCCTTAAGTATGCTTTCCGATCTAGAGTGGACTGTTCTTTCCATAAAATTGTATTTGCACTTTTATTTACAGTAATAGAAGTATGTGCTGTTTTAAAGCTTACCTTTGGATCAATCGGGAAATAGGTAATACTCTCCTGTACTTTTGGATTTTTATACTGATGTATCGTAAAGAAAAGAATAACAATGATGGATACTCCCAGTACTAAAACAATTTTTTTCATTGAATCCCATCCTTCCTGCCTGCTAATGAGAGAATAATATCAGTCCTAATAATGTTATATGGGAACAATTGGCTGGACATGCCTGATTCTTATTTCATTACTTAGAAAGAACATCTTGAGGGCAAAAGGGGCTTAAGGTATACTTTACATGTAATGTTTCTCATTCTTTATGTAAGAGGGCTAAATAGATGAAGTCAATTTATGATATTCAACAATTTTTAAAACAATATGGAACAATTATTTATATCGGTGATCGGATCGCTGACCTGGAATTAATGGAGTCAGAATTAAAAGATTTGTATCAAGCTCAATTAATTGAACCGAAGGAATACTCGACTGCACTGTTGCTATTAAGACATGAAATTAGATTTCTAAAAGAAAAAGAAGAAAAAGATAGGTGATTATGGTGTCGGAACAATGGATTGCTGGTGTTGACCTAGGCGGGACCACTACAAAAATAGCTTTCATTAACTTGAACGGTGAGATCCTTCATAAGTGGGAAATACCAACGGATAATTCAAATGAAGGTCAAAATATAACAAAAAATATTGCAAATGCTATCAATCAGAAATTAGCAGACTTGAATGAACAAAAGACCAAATTAATTGGAATAGGGATGGGAGCTCCTGGACCTATAGATTACGAGACTGGTGTTGTTTTGAATGTTGTTAACCTGGGGTGGAAGGATAACTTCCCGTTACAAGACAGCTTGCATTCACTAACATCTTTACCTGTTGTTATTGAAAACGATGCTAATTGTGCAGCGCTAGGTGAAATGTGGAATGGTGCCGGAAAGGGTGCCAGAGATATAGTGTGTGTGACACTTGGAACCGGTGTAGGCGGCGGAGTTATTGCTAACGGTGATATTGTTAGGGGGATTAACGGTGCCGCTGGAGAGATAGGTCATATCACTTCAATCCCTTTTGGAGGAGCGCCTTGTAACTGTGGAAAGTCTGGTTGTCTGGAAACAATTGCTTCAGCAACGGGAATTGTCCGTTTGGCAAAGGATGAGTTATTAAAAGCAGAGACACAGGGTCAATTGGCTGTAATATTTGCGGCAAATGGAAGTGTTACTGCAAAGGACGTCTTTGATAGCGCTCGGAATGGTGATGAGTTTGCTCAACAAATTATACAAGAGGTAGGCTTTCACCTGGGATTTGTTTTAGCGAATATAGCAAATACATTAAACCCGGAAATGATTGTTCTCGGTGGCGGAGTCTCCCGAGCGGGTGATATTCTATTAGACAAAGTTAATACAAACTTTTCTAACTTTGCTTTCTCAGCTGTTAAAGAATCTACAACCCTCGCGCTGGCAACCCTTGGGAATGATGCAGGTGTTATTGGCGCGGCTTGGCTGATAAAGAATAAGCTAAATCTATAAGGAACACTAATTTAAACCTGCATATCCTGCAGGTTTTTGTTTTGCTCATTTTCTCGGTTCTTTCCACATATGATTTTTATGATGGAAGGGGGGAGAAAATATGGAAGTTCGAGTCCGAGATGGTGATTCATTTTCATATTATGGAAGGTTATTTATGGTCCCGCTAGAACTCATTATTGATTCAAATGAGAAGGTGAATACTTCCAGTTTAAAAGCTGGTACAAAAATAATCATTCCAGGTTACGTTTCTGTTCCGTACACCATAAAAGAAGATGATACTTTGTGGAAAATCGGAAATGAAAACAACATACCAATTGACGGTGTGATGCTTCTTAATCAATTGAAAGACCCTAATCGGTTGATTCCAGGCGAAATCCTTTATCTGCCAGAAAGAATTTCAAAACAAAATATTAGTACAAAACTGCCATTTGGCTCAGAAATATTAATGAAGCAAATGAAAACCCTTAAGAAGTATTATCCCTTTATAAATGTTGACACAATTGGTACTAGTGTTTTAGGGAAGCCAATACAAGAAATTAGAATTGGAAAAGGGATGAAAAAGGTTCATATAAATGCCTCTTTTCACGCTAATGAATGGATTACTACAATGGTGTTAATGACCCTGGTAAATCAGTACCTAATATCATTAACAAACCGGACACCAATAAGAGGGATTAATACAATCAATTTATATAATGAAACAGAATTATCGATTGTTCCAATGGTAAATCCTGATGGTGTTGATCTAGTCCTAAATGGTCCGCCGACAAGCTGTCGTAATGATGTGATGAATATTAATGAAGGCAGCAATGAATTTGTACATTGGAAGGCGAATATAAGGGGAGTAGACTTAAACAACCAGTTCCCGGCAAATTGGGAGATTGAGCAGGAGCGGAAGGAACCTAAGGCTCCTGCACCTAGAGATTTTCCAGGCACCTCTTCATTATCCGAACCTGAAGCAATTGCGATGGCGGATTTAATGAAAAACAATCATTACGACCGAATCCTGGCCTTTCATACCCAAGGTGAAGAGTTCTATTGGGGGTATGAAGGCTTCGAACCTCCTGAATCAGAGGTCATTGCAAGGGAATTTGAACGAGTGAGTGGATACAAGGCGATACAAAATGTTGATAGTCATGCTGGATTCAAGGATTGGTATATTCAAGAGTTTAAGCGGCCGGGTTTTACAATAGAACTCGGCAGAGGTATCAATCCATTACCATTATCTCAATTTAATGATATTCTCAAAAAAGTGGAAGGGATTTTCCTTGCCTCACTTTATTTATAAATAGTACCTGAGCGACTTGTAAATTGAAATCAATGACATTAAAATAAACTATTGTGCTGGTTATTTGTAAATGAGAAAAAGTCGTACGTATGCGACTTTTTTCTTATTTTTTAAATGATTCTGTGATTATTGAAACATTTTTGTAATAAAAACGTACTAATTATTAAGGAGAAAATAGGAGGGAGGGGAAAAATGGGGTTTAGTCATAGTAAAAGTAAATTTAAATATATGTTTCAGATCATGTTTTTGCTCATTTTTGCCTCCTTTTTTAGTGCTTGTTCACAACAGCAAGATGCCAACCCCAGCCCTTCTAATGAAAATGCCAGGCATGATAGAAAACCCTCACAGCCAAGTGAAGAATGGAAACTCCCGATTGAAGTTCCTGAAGGTGAATTCTATAAAGTAGGGAGCTGGTTTTCAGACCATCAGTTACTCTATATTACCAACCTTGGGCAATCATCATCTGTATATTTTTATAATCTATTAACTGGAAAAAGTGAATTATTATATAAGAGTGAGTTCCCAATTGTTGCCTTACAGGTTAGTCCGTCAAAAAAGAATATATTAATACAAACCTCTCCTTCTACCTATGAAGGACAAGTTACCATACTATCTTCAGAGGGGACTGAATTAATGAAGAAATCAATTCCCTCATATGAATTAGCCTTTGAATGGAATCCATATAACGAGTCAGAGATACTAGTCTCGTCTTTTAAAGAAGATTGGACCTATCAAATGCTGCTGCTGAATATTGATCAACGTAATACAAAGGAATTATCAATTCCTCAACCGTTTATTAAGTGGTTAGGGAAAGATGAAGTTGCTTATTTAGCTTGGGATGAAACAAGTCCATCGCTATTTGCGCCCCTGATGTCAAAGAAATTAGAAGTTGAAGGGGAGAAGGTCCTATCCAATGATGTACTTCATTTTTCAGCTTATCCTAACACTTTATTAACGGTCACCACAAAGGATGAGGAACAATTACAGGCAGTTTATCGTTTTTTTAATAAGGAAAATGAGGAAATGTATTCATTTTCAATCCCTCATCTTACCATGTTCTCAGGCTGGTTAGTGCCTTACCATGACTATAATGAGAAAACGGGAACATTCATTACCTTAAAGCCGCTTAAAAGTACAGAAGCTGATGCCTATACAGAAGGTTTTGATCTTGTAAGTTATGATATTAATAAGGGAAGCAGCAAGATTATTTTGCAGGGTCTAGAGAATGAACCTATTCTTCTTTCACCTTCAGGGGAAGCTTTATTGTATGGAAATAGCTATGATAAAATCATTCATTTAAAAACAAAAGAAATAGCTGAGCTTGCAGCAAAATAAAAAGACTGCCATTTGGCAGTCTTTCAATTTTTCCTGATTTAGTGTGTACCAGTAGGAAAACCACTTTCAATAACAGTCATGATTGCAAACCAGCCAAAAACAGCTAATGTTGCTACTGCAAAGAATGCCCCTAAGAAATTTTTATTTTTTAGGGCAGTGAACGCACCATAAGCAGCAAGTATGGCAACTAAAGCAAAAATAATAACTACTCCCATTAATAAAGCCCCCTTTATTAGATAATACTTGGACTTAGCCCAACTCTCTAAAATAGTTATGTAAGAATATTATATACATTCGATTCTTATTTTATATTCTTTTTTATCATTTGTCGAGGGCTAAAAAAGTTAGCAATACAGCTTCCATAGTGTAAAATAATAGTAATGTAAAAATAGTTGGAGGTAATTAAACAATGAAATGGTCTCAGATTCCCCTGGGAGTTTTACAAACAAATTGTTACATCGTTGAAGGTCCTGACAAAACCTGTTTAATATTTGATCCTGGAAGTGAAGGGAAAAAGCTGATAAAGTGGTTAACCAAACGGGAGCTTAAGCCAATAGCCATTTTTTTAACTCATGCACATTTTGACCATATCGGGGCTGTTGATGTGGTAAGGGACTACTTTAATATTCCGGTATATATTCATGAAGAGGAAGAAGATTGGCTGATTGACCCTGCTTTAAATGGTTCAAAGTTTTTTCAAATGCAAGAGTTAATGAAAATGAAAAAAGCAGACTATATCTTAAAGCAGGAGGAAACTATAACACTTGGTGATTTTACGTTCTCTATCTTTGAGACTCCGGGGCATTCACCTGGAAGTGTATCCTATTACTTTGAGTCTAGTGGATTTGTTGTTTCAGGTGATGCATTGTTTAAGAGCAGTATTGGCCGAACTGACCTCCCGGGTGGGAACCATAAACAATTAATGAAGAGTATCCATGAAAAATTATTATTTTTACCTGAGGAAACGGTTGTATTATCAGGGCATGGACCTATAACTACAATTGGAGAAGAGATGGATAGTAATCCATACCTTAATGGGTTTTAAAGATTAGTTCCATAGAAAAAACCTTCTCATTGGAGAAGGTTTTTTCTGGGGGATGTCCTATTATAAATAATGGGAGGGATATAGTTAAGCTACTAAAATTACAATATAACAAAGTTAACACTATGTCAATGATGTAAACTGAAAGAAGGAAAATTATGCTTACCTATTTAAAGAGGTTAATTTCAAACTCAGAAATAAGTTTAATAACCTATGCAGAGTACATGGAGGCAGTCCTCTATCATCCTGAATTAGGATACTATATGAGACATAAACAAAAAATTGGCACCAAAGGAGATTTTATTACCACCAGTAATATTTCTGATATTTATGGGCGCATGATGGCAAAATGGTTCGCAAATGTTTGTAGTGAGAATGAACTGGAACCTATTTTTTGTGAGATTGGTGCAGGAAATGGCCGATTTGCTCATGCTTTTTTACAGGAATGGGAGGAGTCTGTCAAATCTCCTTTGCAATACATAATTGTAGAAAGCAGTCCCTATCATTTGAGTCTGCAAAATGAATTGATAAAACCCCATTTTTCGATAACCCAAATTGACACACTTGACCAATTAGAGCCTTTTGAAGGGGTTGTTTTTTCGAATGAATTATTTGATGCTATGCCTGTTCATGTAATTGAGAAAGAGAACAACCATTTGTATGAGGTCATGGTGGGAATGAAAAATGAAACCTTATATGAGGAGAAGGTTCCGTTAACGAATCCATCTATCCTTACTTTTTTGGAAGAAAGCGGCTTGGTGCTAAAGGAGAAGCAGCGGATAGAAGTACCATTGTCCATGGAAGTGTTGATCCAGAGTATTTCCAGGGTATTAAAGAGGGGACTGGTTATAACAGCAGATTATGGTTATACGAACGAGGACTGGCAGCATCCTTCAAGGCTAAAGGGCAGCTTAAGGGGCTATTATCAGCATCAAATGATTCATGATGTCTTAGAGTATCCTGGAGAAATGGATATCACGACACATATTCATTTTGATTGGTTCATACAAAAAGGTAATCAAGAAGGATTATTATTCCATTCTAAACTAAGACAGGATGAATTTTTACTGAAAGCAGGGATATTAAAGGAATTAGAAAACCACTATGACCCAAATCCATTTTCTGAGGTGAGCAAACGAAATCGTGCGATTCGGAGTTTAATTATGCCATCTGGTATTAGTTCGTTTTTTCATATCGTTATTCAGCAAAAGGGGATTAAGGGTAATCTATTTCAACAATAAAAAACACCGGAAGAGGTCCGGTGTTTTTTATGTGTTAAAATCTTCTCAATGTCCTCCACCTAGCGGCATCATAAATGTTGTCCAATAAGTGAAGCCTGCGAAGAATACGGTTAAATATGCTCCGAAAACATACATATACATACGTTCGGAAAGTTTTAGATAGCTTAACAAAACAAAGAATCCAGTTTGGGCCAAGAAAAGCATTGCAGTTTTATCCATATCACCTAGATAGAACATTACGGTAAAAATACCTGTCCAGAAACCCAAGACTCTGTACATACGATCCATATGTATCCCTCCTTTTCCCCTACGGTACCATCATGAAATATTATAAAGAAAAGGAGTTCAAAAGTAAATAAAGTTTCAAATTAGTTTGAAACAAGCGCCTGGTAAGAGCAAGTTTCACATCCTGATATAATATTTTCTTTTTCAACAAGCTCTACTGAGTCAAATAATGCTTCAAACATCCCTTTTAAGAACTCATGATGCATTGCACAAACACTTTCATGCTCCTCAGCGACTTCTTTGAACGGGCAGTTGTAAATTTGGAAGTATATTTTTGTGTGATCGCCATTCACTTCAAATTCCGGGTAGAATCCAGCTAATGTTGAAGCACTTTTTAATATGGATACCTTTTGATCAAAATCAATTTCTTCCCCAAAGGATCTTCTTGCCATCTCCTGCTCAATCACTTCAGTCCCAAAACGTTTCCCTGTTAAATAAAGAGCCTGTTTACCAGCTTCTCCTAATGTAAGCATTGTGGAAATCGCAACTTTGGATAAAAGCATATAATCCCTGAACGGGAAATGCAATTGAATAACATCATCCGATAAACGGTATAAACGACTTGGTCTTCCGCCTTTGCCTGTCTTTTTAGTTTCAGATGCTAACATGTTCACATCTTCAAGCTTAGATAAATGTAACCTGGCAACATTGGGATGAATATTAAAGTTCTCAGCCACCTCTTGTACAGTTACTTCTTGGTGGCGTTTCGTAATGTATTGATAGATGTAATACCTCGTTGGATCTGATAAAACATTTGTTATCTTTAATGTTTGTTCCATCTCTATTCACCTCGAACCCCCATAATTTAATCCAATTATAATACAGCTATTTAAACATGGGAATGAGGTTAACAATGTTAACACTATATGTTTAGAAATTGTTCACATTTGTAGACTGTACACCAGGGATACCTTATACAACCGTTATACAAAAGATATACATAATGCCTGTCAATAGTTATTTTTTAAAGGATTATGGATTGAAAGGCAAAAAAATATTTAAAAAAAAGAAAAGAATCTTGAAGGATAACCTAGAAAGTTGTCGAATAACTACAAAGACAAAATAAAAGGTGGTGTTACTCATTGTAAGTGCAATCGAAATACTAGCAAATAGAATTATTACAGATGCAGCAAGAAACCAAGCTACAGATATTCACATTGTACCCAGAAAAAAAGACACTCTCGTTCAAATCCGCTTAACGAACAAACTTATTCCCCGGTTATCCCTTCCAAAAGAAGAATGTGACAGATTAATATCACACTTTAAATTTACTGCAAATATGGATATCGGAGAACGAAGACGCCCTCAAAGCGGTGCTATTTTCTGCGAAGTAGATGGAAAAATAATGGGTCTTAGATTATCAACCCTGCCATCTAATAATCGAGAAAGTCTAGTCATTAGACTTTTGCCTCAACAAGAACAGATTCCCTTTCATCAACTTTCACTTTTTCCAGGTATGACCAGGAAATTGCTGGCTCTCCTAAAACATGCACATGGATTAATTATCTTTACAGGTCCGACCGGATCAGGTAAGACGACCACTTTATATTCCCTTTTAAATGAAACCGCACATCTTTTCCATCGAAATGTCATTACACTTGAAGACCCCATCGAAAAAAACTACGATTCTGTTTTACAAATACAAGTTAATGAAAAAGCTGGTGTAACATACGCAGCTGGCTTAAAAGCGATTCTTCGCCACGATCCCGACATTATCATGGTCGGAGAAATTCGTGACGGTGAAACTGCTAGGATTGCCGTAAGGGCTGCGTTAACGGGACATTTAGTTCTTTCGACGATGCATACGAGGGATGCAAAGGGAGCGGTTTATCGTCTCCATGAATTTGGTGTGAATTGGTTAGAAGTAGAACAAACCTTAATTGCTGTAACCGCCCAACGCCTGGTAGAGCTGACTTGTCCATATTGCCAAGGTGAGTGTTCACCTTACTGCTACTCTTATGGGAGATGGAAAAGGGCGAGTGTTTTTGAGCTCCTATCTGGAAGAAACCTAAATGCAGCAATGAAAGCAGCAAAAGGGGAAAATATTATATCTCAATATAAGACAGTCAGGGAAGTAATAAAAAAAGGGATTGCATTGGGTTATATTAAGGAATCTGAATATGACCGCTTGGTATATAATCATGAGGCGCTATAATTGGTCCGTTCATGAGCAGGCTAATTTCTTAAAACGAATAGGAGAATTATTGGCACGCGGATACCCAATTGCCGAAGCAATTGAATCCTTAATATTACATTTACCAAAGAATCGAAAGAAGGAGCTGGTTGATTGTTTATCGCTTTTAAAAAATGGGGTTTCATTCCATGAGGTTTTAAATAAACTGGGCTTTCACAAGGATTTAATTGGGTACGTTTATTTTGCTGAACAGCACGGCAGCTTTGCAGAGGCACTCTTAGAAGGAAGCTCTCTAGCATTAGTAAAGGAGAATGATAGAAAAAAACTAGTAAAACTAATACAGTATCCAGCCTTACTTATCTTTATCACTGGTTTTTTATTAGTATTTGTACAGAATTCATTGCTGCCGAAATTTACAAGTCTCTTTGAATCAATGAATCTCGAAGCTAATTTTTTCATGAAGGTACTCTATTCTTTTGACACATATCTTCCAATGGGAATAGCAATCTTCCTGCTTATATTGGCTTTAAGTTCAGCTTATTATTTTCTGGTATTTCGGAAAACCTCACTCCTTGTGCAGCGGTCTTTACTCGTACGAATTCCTTTTGCAGGAAGAATCCTCAAACTATTATTTACTCACTATTTTTCTGTCCAGCTAAGCTTTCTGTTGTCAGGGGGAATTTCTGTTTTTGAAGCCCTTTTGTTATTCGAAAAAAATGACAAACAGCCATTTTATAGCCAATTATGCATGGAAATCAAACAAAAGCTGTTAACTGGTGACAAACTGGAGTCTATCTTGGCAGCCTTCCCTTTCTTTGAGAAAGAATTTCCGATGATTATTAAACATGGCCAAGAAAATGGGAAGCTGGAGCAGGAATTACTTTTCTTTAGCCAGCACTGCGTGATGAATATGGAGGATGTGATTGAAAAAAGCTTGAAAACGATTCAGCCAATTCTCTATCTCTTTATAGGATTTCTTGTTGTATCAATGTACTTAGCAATATTATTACCAATGTTCCAGCTATTAGAAGGTATATAGGATAATTACTTTTATTAAATTGGAGGAAATAATAATGAAAAATGAAAAAGGATTTACACTCGTTGAAATGATGATTGTTATGCTGGTTATTTCGGTATTATTAATTGTAACCATTCCAAATGTGGCTAGGCATAATACAAATATTAATAATAAAGGCTGTGAGGCATATGTAAAAATGGTTCAGGCGCAAGTCCAGTCTTATATCATCGACAAGAATAAGGTACCGACAATGGCAGATCTTATTTCAGAAGAATACCTTAAAGAAGATAAAGGTTGTCCAAATGGAACGAAGAGTGTATTCATCGATTCTGAAGGCAAAGTAACGGCTGCAGTCAGAGCAACCTCTTAATGCAAAACACCCAAAACGGATTTACATTGATTGAATCTTTGATCGTTCTCTCCATCTTTTTAATCATCTCTTCAATTACTGTCTTTAGCATAAAGCCACAATACCAATCCACCACTAACAAGTCCTTTATTTCCCAATTAAAAGCAGATTTATATTATGGTCAAGCATATGCCATTGCTAATCAGACGGAAGTAAAAGTTTTATTTATTGAGAATGAGCATACGTATATCATCTCATCGGGAGCAAAACGCATTGTAGAAAGAAACCATTCAGAGAAGATTACAGTAGGTCAGGGCACTATCCCATTATATTTTAAGTTTAATCCAAATGGGAATGTTGATAGATTTGGATCACTATTTATTCGGACACCGCTAGGGGATTACCGATTGACTCTTTTGATTGGAAAGGGAAGGTTTTATGTTGTGGAAGAATGATGGGTTCTTTTTGCTTGAACTTCTATTATCATTATCTGCACTATTAATGTTGGGGCTGTTTTTTATGCCCCTGCTGATAGATCTAGGTACTCAATCTCAGCAGCTTGTGAGAGAAAAAAGAGCAAAACAGTTTTTATTTGAGGAGCTTCAAGCAAACTTAATACAGGACCGGACAAATACCCATTACACCGATACTCTTAATGGAACAGAATATGCTATATACTGGCGTCAGACCCCAGTTAATGGAAAAAAGGAGGTGTGTGTAAAAGTTGTTGAAAATACACTTCTTCCGAGTCTTGAAATCTGTGCCGAGCCCGAATGAAAAAGCTTTTACTCTTCTTGAGGTACTTTTTGCATTCTCCATTTTTTCCATGATCGTCTTTTTCATGTTTCCAGTATTTCAAATTATATTAGACGATAAAGACTCAAATGGAAGGCTGCAAAACATGGAATGGGATGTGTTTTGCAGCCAAGTAAAAAAGGAAATCCGTGCTAGTACTAAAGCGGAGGTCATTTCTGGGAGATTAGTATTAACTCTAAATAATGAAACCGTATTATATGAAAAGTATGGCAGTAATATAAGAAGGCGAGTGAATTCTACTGGACATGAAACATTTCTGCAAAATGTATCAATGGTCACTTTTACAAGAAATAATAATATCGTGAAAATTTATGTAAAAGATAGTTGGGACAAAGAATACAGTGTTGTAGTGCATTCCTATATTGAGTGGTTTCCAATACTATGAGAAAGAGTGAACGAGGATTTACATACCCATTGACTTTAGTCGTGCTCATTCTATTTCTATCAATCTTTTCCTTTCGGGTAGAACAATTGCTTTCAGAAAGGAAAATGTTTTATGAAACAACTGTCATCCTGCAGGAAGAATATTATTTCCATTCTTCGTTTAAAAAAATTGAAAAGATTATACAAACAGGTGGTGTGATACCAGTTAAGGGCTCATTCTCCTTTCAAAAAGGGAACATGGCGTATCAAGCAGATAATCCAATTGGATCTGTACAAAAAGTCAGCTTTACTCTCAAATTGAATAGTGGTGAAACAGTGACAGGACGGAGCTATTTTGATCTTGCTGCTAAAAAAATGATTAAGTGGAATGAAATTTATTAGGGATGATAATTGTTTGAAATATTAAAATATGGACATACTTTTAGGGAAGAAATAAAGGCGGGTGTGTCCATGAAAACAAATGATTATGTAAAATATATGACTCAAACTCTAGTTAAATATGCAGACCAGCCGAAGGATGAACGAAAACGGCTAAGGGAAGAGAGAAAGCAAGCCAAGGCATCATTTTGGTACCGTTGGTTTGGGATCCTTCCCTATATATTTTATATCGAAGTAAAAAATAGGAGAAAAAGGTAAAGAAGCAGAGCGAAGTCTGCTTCTTTATTTTTCTGTCTAGCGAAAGCGCCTTGACCAGGCGCTTTTGCTTTTCGGATTAAACAGCCTTATCGGTTAAATAAAACAATCCGCCATTAATAAACGATATGTTTATTTTTGGTTCATACTGTTCTTGTAAAGCTTTTTTCTCCGTTTCGTAATTTTCACTTTCCTCTTCTGCATCTTCATAAAAATGGTGCAGCAGTTGTAAATCCTTATCCCACCGCTGTCTGGCATCCTCTGCCCAAGTATGATCCTCCTGTTCGATAACTGCTCTTAGGTAGTTTTCAATCCTTGACATACCGCTTTTCGGTTTTACGAGTGGTGAAAGCGTAAAGGAATAATCGGGTATTTTCGGTGTCAGCTGAACATGCTGCAGGCGGTCATGGAAATCCTCAACCATTTGTCCGTTGATGAGCTGCAAACCAATCGATTTAAATAGATCCCGTTTTCGGTCGCATTGATACGATATTTTAACATTCATACACAACCAAGGCATTAAAGGGGTTTGCTGACTGTTATTTTGGTGATTCTCATAAAGCCTGATGTAGCTCGAAAGCTTTTTCGTTGATTGAAATATTTGATGCAGTCTTGGTGACCCAAAATGAATACTTTCTCCTTTAATATTTTCTGGCGCGATTTGTGGATTTGTAATAAGTGTAAGCTTCATTGGATTAGCAATTCCGCCTGTTTTTTCTAAATAGTGCCAATAAAAGGGTCTGTTCATTAATTCTTTATCGAGTTCAATAGTTAACTGAACAGTTAAGTAGCCAGGACCATTTTCGGTTATCTCACATTCATTCGCCTGAAAATAGCGTAAGAGAAAGTTATGAATTTCCAGCTGCTGCATGTGAATCCTCCTTCTGCATATCTTTAGCTAAATCAATCATAGATGTAAGGTTTTCCATCTTAATCCGCATTTCACCTTCCGAACAGGATTGTCCAAATATATCAATTAAGTGATCTTCAATACTTCCGAAGTCTAACTTGGTTAAGATATCGTCTAAATCACCTATAACTTTTTCAAAAAGCTCTATCTTTTCATATAAAAGCTTTAATATATGTTCTTCCACTGTGTTCTGGATGGCAAAATTATAAATCATAACGTCCTTTTCCTGGCCCAGACGATGAATCCTTCCGATTCTTTGCTCAAGTCTCATTGGATTCCAAGGTAAATCGAAATTAATAATATGATTACAGAATTGAAGGTTAATTCCCTCACCACCAGCTTCAGTCGCTATCAGTACTTGGGCATGCTTTTGAAATAGCTCTCGCATCCAGTCTTTTTTGCCGCGCTTAAAACCGCCTCGGAAAGGAACCGAAGAGATCCCATTTTGTTTTAAATACCATTGCAGGTACATTTGGGTTGCTCTGTATTCGGTGAAAATAATCACCTTATCATCAATTTTTTTAATTAACTCCAATGCCTTTTCTGCTTTGGAATTGGTTTGAACGGACTCAACTTTTGAAATGAGGTACTGAATTTGTTCCTCAAAATCCTTTGTTGGATTTTCCTTTTTTTGCAGCATATTTTTGAGTGTATAAAATACGGACTCTCTGCTGCTGCATGCTTCCCGTTGTAAGGTCATCACTGAGAAAGCGCTCGTTTGAACCCAATCACCTTCACTTTTTAAATCAGTAATGGCTTCATACAATTCTTTCTCTTCCGGTGTAAATTCAATCGGTATCGTTTCCACATGTCTTTTGGTCCACTCAATACCTGTATCGGCACGGCGGTTCCGTATCATTACCTTATTTACCAGTTCCTTTAAATGCTCATTGTCATTTAAGGAGCGGGTATCTCGTTTGTATTTTTCATAAAACTTTGTTTCACTGCCTAAATGTCCGGGTTTTAATAAGGAAACTAGATTGAAAATTTCCTCAATACGATTTTGGATCGGTGTTGCAGTAAGAAGCAGACAAAACTTCTTTTTAAGATTTTGAACAAACTCATAGTTTTTAGTCTTGTTGTTCTTTAGTTTGTGTGCCTCATCAATAATGATTAAATCATAGTCTTGTTTATAAATGATATCACGATGCGGGTCACGCTTAGCTGTATCAATGGAGGAGACTACTACATCGCATTGCTCCCATACATAGCTTTTCTTTTGTGAAACGGCAGGAATAAAAAACTTGCTATTTAATTCATAGGCCCATTGAGTTACGAGCGAAGCGGGGACGAGTATTAACACTTTCTTAACGAGTCCGCGAATCATGTATTCTTTTAAAATAAGACCGGCTTCTATTGTTTTTCCAAGCCCCACTTCATCGGCAAGAATAGCTTTTCCATTCATGTTTTCAATTACCTGCTTTGCGGTTTCGAGCTGATGCGGCAGAGGGGTTAAATTAGGCAGATGGCTTGGTGCCTGTAAGCCTTCAAAATCTGGAATAATCAGATGTTTTTCAACTCCAACAGCCAGTTTGAAAAGCTCCCAATTTCCCCAAGGACCATCATTTTCTATCCTATGTAAAAATTCATCCTGCCAAGAGGAATCAAATTCAATTTGAACTGTCATGTGTTTCAGCTCCCTTTTGCAGAAAAATTTATTGCTCAATATTATGCTTTAATGGTAGGATGGAAATAGCTTTGAAAGTTTAAAATATTGTAATAAAATAATTTTTTTCAGATGTATATTTTAGTATGACCCTAATATGAGATTATTATAATGCGGATGATGGCAAGGGGAGAGACTACTAATGTAGCGCCGAAGGAGCAAGCACAATGTGTGAATCTCTCAGGCAAAAGAACTCTTGTTGGACGCAGCTCTGGAGAGTGCTGACTTTTAGGGCAGCCACCAAAGGGGAAAGCCACGTTTAGGTAAACTTTCAGGTGCAAGGACAGAGACCTTCTTTTTCGAAAAAGGGAGGTTTCTGTCCTTTTTTGATGTATATGCACTTATGGAAATTAACAAAGGTATCAACTTATGAAAAACATCTTTGATTAAAGGGGGATTATTGATGACTAAATTAAAACGCACACCATTATTCGAAGTCTACAAGGAATATGGCGGGAAAACGATTGATTTTGGAGGCTGGGAGCTTCCTGTTCAATTCTCAAGTATTAAGGAAGAACATGAAGCAGTCCGCACAAAGGCTGGTTTATTTGATGTTTCACATATGGGGGAAATTATCGTCAAAGGAACCGACAGCTTAACCTATTTGCAGAAGATGTTAACAAACGATATTTCAAAAGTTAAAAATGGCGGAGCACAATACAATGCAATGTGCTATGAAAATGGCGGCACTGTAGATGACCTCCTTGTTTATAAAATAGAAGACAATCATTATTTACTTGTTGTAAATGCATCAAACATAGAGAAGGACTTCAAATGGCTTGAAGATCATTTAGAAGGCGATGTTTCGCTTGATAATCTTTCTGAAAAAATGGCTCAATTGGCACTTCAAGGTCCGCTTGCAGAAAAAGTACTTCAGAAGCTTGCCACAGGCAGCAATTTAAGTGAAATTGGCTTCTTTAAATTCCAGCAAGAAGTAAAAATCAATGGGAAAAATACACTGGTTTCACGAACTGGTTATACCGGTGAAGACGGCTTTGAAATTTATTGCGACGCCTCAGATGCTGTAGAGCTTTGGAAGACGATTTTAACTGCTGGAGAAGAGGAGGGCGTCGTTCCATGCGGACTGGGTTCTAGGGATACACTTCGCTTCGAAGCAACGTTAGCTCTTTATGGCCAGGAATTGTCTCCTGAAATATCACCGTTAGAAGCTGGAATTGGCTTTGCTGTTAAGTTAAACAAAGAAGGAGATTTTATTGGAAAAGAAGTACTTAAGCAGCAAAAAGAAAAAGGGGCAGCTAGAAAATTAGCAGGTATTGAAATGATTGATCGTGGTATCCCGCGTCATGGGTACCCAGTATATAAAGGTGAAGAACTAATTGGTGAGGTTACAACTGGAACTCAATCACCATCCTTGAAGAAGAATATTGGTCTTGCTCTTATTAAAAGTGAACATGCAGAACTAGATTCTGAAATTGACGTGGAAATTCGCGGAAAACGCCTAAAGGCGAAAGTGGTACCGACACCTTTTTATAAACGACAAAAGTAAACACGAGGGGAGATTAGGTTTATGAAACATCGTTATTTACCTATGACTGAAGCAGATAAAAAGGCAATGCTTGAAACAATTGGCGTTAATTCCGTTGATGAATTATTCAGCGATATCCCAGAAAAAGTAAGATTTAAAGGTGAATATAACATTAAGGCAGCAAAGTCAGAAACTGCATTGATGAAAGAGCTATTTAATATGGCTTCTCGTAATGCCGATTTAAAAAGAAATGTTTCCTTTTTAGGAGCTGGTGTTTATGACCATTACATGCCAGTTATTGTTGACCATGTAATTTCACGTTCAGAATTTTATACAGCTTATACACCATATCAGCCAGAAATCTCTCAAGGAGAGCTCCAAGCTATATTTGAATTCCAAACGATGATTTGTGAATTAACAGGCATGGATGTTGCGAACTCCTCTATGTATGATGGCGGAACGGCCCTAGCTGAAGCAGCTATGCTAAGTGCAGGACATACAAAACGCAAAAAAATCCTAGTTTCAGGTGCAGTTCATCCTGAATCAAAGGAAGTTCTAAAAACGTATGCAAAAGGCCAGTATCTGGAAGTGATTGAGGTTCCTGTAGATAACGGTGTTACCGATGTCAAAGCCCTGAAAGAATTGGCGAATGATGAGATTGCTGCTGTAATCGTTCAGTTTCCAAACTTCTTCGGCCGAATTGAACCATTAAAGGAATTGGAAGAAATCATTCATGCTCACAAATCATTGTTTGTTGTTTCAAGTAACCCTCTGTCACTTGGCGTATTAACACCTCCAGGGAAGTTTGGAGCAGATATTGTTATTGGTGATGCACAGCCGTTTGGTATCCCTGCAGCTTTTGGCGGACCACACTGCGGATACTTTGCTGTAACCACTAAATTAATGCGTAAAGTTCCAGGCCGTCTAGTCGGCCAGACAACAGATGATCAAGGCCGCCGCGGTTTTGTACTGACTCTTCAAGCACGTGAACAGCATATTCGTCGTGATAAAGCGACATCTAATATTTGTTCGAACCAAGCATTAAATGCCCTCGCAGCCTCAGTAGCGATGACAGCACTAGGTAAAAAGGGTGTTCGTGAAATTGCCGCTAGTAACCTGCAAAAGGCTCACTATGCAAAAACTGCTTTTAAAGAAGCTGGTTTTGATGTCATTCATGATGGTTACTCGTTTAACGAATTTGTTGTGAAATTAAACAAACCGGTAAAACAAATTAATCAAGAGCTTCTGCAAAAAGGAATAATTGGCGGATATGATTTAGGCCGTGATTATCCGGAGCTCGCAAATCATATGCTTGTTGCTGTTACCGAACAAAGAACGAAGGAAGAAATTGATACTTTTGTGAAAGAAGTGGGGGATTTACATGCATAACCAAGACCAGGCACTCATTTTTGAACTTAGTACACCAGGCAGAATTGGATACAGCCTCCCGGAAATGGACATTCCTGAACTAGACCTAAGCAGCCTTCTCCCAGAAGGGTATTTGCGTGAAGAAGAGCCAGAGCTGCCTGAGGTTTCTGAGCTTGATATTATGCGTCATTACACTGCTCTTTCACGGAGAAATCATGGTGTTGATTCTGGTTTTTATCCTTTAGGCTCCTGTACTATGAAATATAACCCGAAAATTAATGAAAATGTTGCTCGTTTCAATGGATTTGCACATGTTCATCCTCTTCAGGATGAGAGCTCAGTCCAAGGTGCTCTTGAGCTATTATATGACCTGCAGCAGCATTTAATTGAAATTACAGGAATGGACGAAGTGACTTTACAGCCAGCGGCAGGTGCACATGGTGAATGGACTGGATTAATGATGATTCGTGCTTTCCATGAAGCAAACGGAGATCTGAAGCGAACAAAGGTAATCGTTCCCGATTCTGCACATGGAACAAACCCAGCGTCAGCTACAGTTGCGGGTCTTGAGACAATCACAGTTAAATCAAATGAAAAGGGTCTAGTTGACCTTGATGACTTAAGAAGAGTGGTTGGAGAAGATACAGCTGCCTTAATGTTAACCAATCCGAATACCCTTGGACTATTTGAGGAAAATATTGTAGAAATGGCTGAGATTGTTCACGCTGCCGGCGGTAAACTTTATTATGACGGCGCTAACTTAAATGCGGTACTATCAAAAGCGAGACCAGGGGATATGGGATTTGATGTTGTTCACTTGAATCTTCATAAAACATTTACTGGTCCACATGGCGGCGGGGGTCCTGGTTCCGGTCCTGTAGGTGTGAAAGCAGAGCTTATTCCGTTTTTACCAAAGCCTGTCATTGCAAAACGCGGTGACGAATATGTGTTTGATTATGACCGTCCGCAATCTATTGGTCGTGTAAAGCCTTTCTACGGAAACTTTGGAATCAATGTTCGTGCTTATACCTATATTCGTTCTATGGGGCCTGACGGATTAAAGGCGGTAACAGAATATGCCGTATTAAATGCGAACTACATGATGAGAAGACTTGCTGAATATTATGATCTTCCATTTGAAAAGCATTGCAAACATGAATTTGTATTAAGTGGAAGACGCCAGAAAAAATTAGGTGTTCGGACTTTGGATATTGCAAAACGACTGCTTGATTTTGGCTACCATCCGCCAACCATCTACTTCCCATTAAATGTTGAGGAATGTATTATGATTGAGCCAACTGAAACAGAATCCAAAGAAACACTAGATTCTTTCGTCGATATCATGATTCAAATTGCAAAAGAGGCAGAAGAAAATCCAGAAATCGTCCAAGAAGCACCGCATACTACTGTGGTTGGACGAATGGACGAAGCAACAGCCGCTCGTAAACCAATTTTAAAATACCAAAAGGCTTAATTTTAGAATAAGGGTCGGATTCAGATACAGCTGAATCCGACCCTTTCTACGTTTTCATGTGATTGTGCCCGAAAATAGTGGAGAAAGGAAATATGGGAACAATTCTGGAATGATTGTTCCCTAATTCTGAGACAAGTATAAAGAAAGGTAACAATCATTAGGTTGTTTTTTAGTATTAAAAAAAAGAAGACTTCCGTATAAAGGAAGTCTTCATTGGCTTATTTTTTTGTTTTTACTTTACCGGACCACTTTTTAAATCCGCCTTGAAGCTGGGTAAGATCTTTGTACCCTTTACGGTATAAAAATTGTGCTGCTCGTGCACTGCGCAGACCATTTTGGTCATACAAGTATACAGGCAGATCTGGACGAAGTTCCTTCAAACGCGTTCTGATTTGCGACATTGGAATATTTCGAGCTCCTAAAATATGACCGCCTTCGAACTCGTTTGGTTCACGAACATCGATTAACTGTGCCTTTCTATATCCGGCACGAAATTCCTCTTCCGTTACCGTTTTAACAATCCTTTTTTGATAAAAATAGGTGAAAACGGAATAAGCTATAACAGCTACAATGATGACCAATAGAGGTATGAGTGAATTCAATTTCTTTTTGCTCCTTTCAAGCTTTGGTACACTATGTTTTATTATATAAGTCAAACGTCCAAAGATAAAGAATAAACGACAAAATTTTTCTACTTCATTATACCAAAACATCTCGTTTTGAATTCATTTCAGATTTTGGTAGACTAAACCATGAGTAAACTACATAAAGATGAGGTTTTTATATGGATAAAGAGGTATGGCGTTTTATTGATTCCGGGAATTGTTCACCATCATTTAACATGGCCTTGGATGAGGCCTTACTTGATTGGCATAGTGAGGGGAAGATTCCGCCTGTTATTAGGTTCTATGGCTGGGAGCCTGCAACTCTATCGATCGGATATTTTCAAAAGGTTGAAAAGGAGATTGACTTAGAGGCAGTAAAAACCCATGGGTTAGGTTTTGTAAGAAGGCCAACAGGCGGCCGCGGGGTTCTGCATGAGCATGAGCTTACATACAGTGTCATTGTTTCAGAGGATCATCCAGAAATGCCCAAAACGGTAACAGAGGCTTATCGAGTTATATCTGAAGGTATTTTAAAAGGATTCCACAAACTTGGATTAGAAGCATATTTTGCTGTTCCAAAAACAGACGAAGAGCGGAGTGCTTTGAGGGATCCGCGCTCAGCAGTATGTTTTGATGCACCAAGCTGGTATGAACTTGTGGTTGAAGGGCGTAAGGTCGCAGGAAGTGCACAGACACGGCAAAAGGGAGTCATCCTCCAACATGGTTCGATACTATTAGATTTAGATGAGGATAAGCTGTTCAGTTTATTTAAATATCCAAATGAGCGGGTAAAGGAACGCATGAAATCTGCTTTCAAAAACAAAGCAGTTGCTATAAATGAAATCAGTTCTAGAAGAATTTCATTGGAGGAAGCGAAAGAAGCCTTTTATAAAGGATTTGGAGAAGGGCTCAATATCGAACTTGAATCCTATCAATTAACAGAAGAAGAACTTGCTTATGTGCATAAAATTGCTAAAGAACGATATGAAAATGATGAGTGGAATTTCAAAAGATAAAACAACCAGGCGAACTCAGTTATTGGGTTCGCCTGAATTTGTATTATTGTTTTGTAACTTTTTCTATTTCCTTCACATACTTTTCATACCAGATTTTCCATTCCTCTTTGCGTTCGATAGTCCCACCATCTAGTAAGGCTTCAATGACATCTATGCAGACATGCCAGCCTGCAAGGTCTCTTGGAGTATGGTCTGTTATTGTATGTATTTTTTCAATTAACTTTAGTAAACAGCCCCCAGATTCCTCTGACAATTCGAACCTGACTGTATCTTTCCACCAGGAGAATTCCAAAACAGCATTTAAGTTTAAATCTAGGATAGTAAGCTCATCAAAGGTACCATCCCCCATGTCAAACTTTATTACCCCGCCTTTACGAAGCTCGTCTACTCGAAGCTCAGAAAACCATTGAGGCAGTTTCTCATTATCGGTTAAATAAGACCATACCTCCTCAACAGGATGTTTAAGATGGCGTTCATATGTGGCAGTATAGCGGTTTTCAACTTTCTCAATATGTGCTATCATCTATTTTTCCTCCTTTTCATGTCATATTTATTAAGTATACCTTTTTTAATATTCTTGATAATCGTACTTTCTCCTTTATTAACAGGAATTTTTCTGCATATAGAAATCGCAACCTGCGAAATTTGTTAAATTTTCCTGTTTTATGCCGAAAATTAAAAGATATCTAGTCAATTCTCTTGTTTATAGTTGATTTTGAGTTTGACAAAGTTTATATTTTTTGCCTCCAACACAATATGTAGTGGTGTCGAAAATATTTTCGGTACTATATATTGATTTGTTGTATCTACCTATGGTAACTTATTTATATCAAGTCAGCTAGATATAGCATAACTTACTAGAATCACATACAAGATATAGAATTTTTGAAGGAGTTGTTCTCATGTCTGTAGTTTTTAGACAAGAAATGAATATTGATTTTGAAAGGTTGAATGAGGATATCCACTTATTCCCCCAAGTGCACCCGGTTACCCCAGATATGAAAATAACTCATAAGGGTGTTTCACGATTGGTCATGTTGGACCGGTACACCTTCAAAGACACTGCAAAAATCACCCTAACGAATGGCGACTTTGTTGTTCTCACGATAAAAGAAGATCCAAAATTCCCAGCACGCGGTCTTGGATACATCATGGAGATTGATTGGGAGAGTAAAAAAGCAAAGGTACTAGTGGAAGAGGAATTTAGAGGTGTTCTAGATGACCCAGTAGAAAGTGAAACAGGAGCGATTTGGCGATCTTTAGATGTAATTGAAAAGCCATTGGAACTGTTTTATGAACAAATTGCTAAGCGAAATGCAACTGGGCTTGCATCTGTTGAGGAAACGGAAGAGAAGCGAATTGAGTGGTTTGAGAAGTTTTACAATGAGCTTGTTTCGATGAATTTCATTCCAGCAGGCCGGGTTCTTTATGGAGCAGGAGCAGAAACAGACGTAACATTTTTTAACTGCTATGTAATGCCGTTTGTTCCGGATTCTCGTGAAGGGATCTCAGATCACCGTAAACAGGTAATGGAAATCATGAGCCGAGGCGGCGGTGTTGGAACGAATGGATCAACATTACGCCCTAGAAACACCTTGGCAAGAGGCGTAAATGGTAAATCATCTGGTTCGGTATCGTGGTTAGATGATATTGCGAAATTGACACATCTCGTAGAACAAGGTGGATCCCGTTAACTAACTCCAACGGCGGGATTAAAATCTCGTGAATTGCTGGAACACCCTTAGAGCCATATCAACCACAACGTGACTGGCAACGGTGAGCGTGAAGGTCTGAAAATGATAAGGATTGGGCAATCAGCAGCGAAGCGTCTTTGGAAACGAAGATGAACGTTCAACGACTATTGAAATTTCCTAAGGGTTAACTATGGAAAGAGTAAACCGGGTTTCCGGAGACGGATGTTCGGGGCGCGAGACAAGGGTATTTTCCTTGATGATATAGTTCTGATCTCATGTGAAAGCATGAGAGCTAGGCAGAAATGACCTAGCCACTCAAGCAATTTGAGTGTAACAAAAAAGCGTGGAGCACAAATGATTATGTTGGCGGATTAATTGAAGGTGCACTAGTCCGCGTCATTCAGAAAATGAATGACTAGAAAATCGGGTGAATTGCAGGAAAATCCTTAGAGACTTGCAAGCTACAACGTGACTGGAAATGGTGAGCGTGAATGCTTTAAAAATTGCAAGTATTGGACAATCTGCAGCCAAGCGTCATAGGGCAAAGGTTATGGCGAAGGTTCAACGACTAGAGAGTGAGTCCCAACAATAAACTCTCATAAGCGCCCGGCCCCTAACAGTTTTAGCTGAGGGTGATGATATAGTCTAGTCCGTCTGCCTGAATTTTGGCAGAGTAATATCCTGAAAAGGACGGTATTATACGTGGCATCCTGACGTTATTGAATTTATTATTTCAAAAATGCAAAATCCAAGAATTTTACGCTTCTTAATAGAAAATACAAACGATGAAACGATCAAGAAACATGCAAAGGATAAACTTAAATTTACACCATTAACTGTCCAAGAGAAGGCAATGTACCAGGGAATCGTCAATTACAAACACATTCCAGGGCTAGGTGGTTTCGGTGAGGATGTCATTGCTGAGGCTGAAGAGAAGCTGCAAACTGGCGGGAACTATACCGTTCATAATTCAGAATTCTTAACGGGTGCGAATATCTCTATTTGTTTGACGAAAGAATTCATGGAAGCTGTTGAGAATGATAGTGATTACGAGCTACGTTTCCCATATGTTGAACACTATAGTAAAGAGGAAATGAAGATTTACAATGAAGAATGGCATAATGTTGGAGACGTACGCGAATGGGAGAGACTCGGTCACAAAGTGCGGGTTTATAAGAAGATCAAGGCTAAAGAACTTTGGAATCTCATTAACATTTGCGCAACCTACTCTGCGGAGCCAGGAATATTTTTCATCGATAATGCTAACGACATGACAAATGCAAAAGCATATGGTCAGCAAGTTGTTGCAACAAATCCGTGTGGTAAAGTGCTTGCCTCACGTTAAAAACTCGACCTAATTGACTTGGAACCTGACCACGTAATGGTGAAGGCAACAGGGCGGAACCCAATAGGGACCGTGAGAGACTAAAGCGGTTGAGCCAGTATTTCGATACTGTAAGCGATAGTCCAATCCTCTTAGAAATAAGAGAGCGAGAATTGGAGCAGCCTCTCGCACCATTTTCAGTATGTAACCTTGCAGCTGTAAACCTTGCAGAAATGGCAGACAAGGAAACTAAAACAGTAGATTTTGAGAAGTTAAAGAAAACCGTAGCAGTCGGTGTTAGAATGCAGGACAACGTTATCAATGCTACACCATATTTCCTTGAGGAAAATAAGAAGCAAGCGCTAGGAGAGCGTCGTGTTGGCCTTGGAGTAATGGGGCTTCATGATATGCTTATCTATTGTGAAACTGTGTACGGCTCAGAAGAAGGTAATAAACTTGTTGATCAAGTATTTGAAGTAATAGCAACTACTGCTTATGAAACATCAGTAGAATTAGCGAAAGAAAAGGGAAGTTTTCCATTCTTGAATGGTGAAACACGCGAAGAAACAAACCGTTTGCGACAAGCATTTATCGATACAGGATATATGAAAAAGATGCCTGAAAATGTTCGCCAGTCTATATTAGAAAATGGGATAAGAAACTCACATTTGTTAACTGTTGCTCCGACGGGATCCACAGGGACCATGGTCGGGGTTTCCACAGGCCTAGAACCTTATTTCTCATTCTCTTATTTCCGAAGCGGCCGTTTAGGGAAGTTTATCGAAGTGAAAGCTGATATTGTTCAAGAATACCTAGATAAGCACCCAAAAGCGGATGCGGAAAATCTTCCAAATTGGTTTGTTTCAGCGATGGAACTTGCACCTGAAGCACATGCTGATGTTCAATGCGTCATTCAGCGCTGGATTGACAGCTCTATTAGTAAAACTGTAAATGCCCCGCAAGGTTACAGTGTTGAACAAGTTGAAAAAGTGTACGAACGTCTATACAAGGGCGGAGCCAAGGGTGGAACTGTTTATGTGGATGGTTCACGTGACTCACAGGTTCTTACACTAAAGGCAGAAGAGAACGAAGTTCCAACATTCAAAGAAAAAGTGAAACAACATGTAGTTCTTGTTGATACCATAAGTGACCTACGTTCAACAGATGTAACGATTGGTTCGGAAGTAGGCAATACATGTCCAGTCTGCCGTAAAGGTAAAGTAAAAGAAATTGGCGGCTGTAATACATGTTCAAACTGCGGAACACAGCTTAAGTGTGGTTTATAAAAAATAAAACGAGGATACCCCTTATGGGTGTCCTCGTTTTGTCATACTAATTAAAGAAAAATACCTCCAATAATCCCTGTAACAACTATCACCCAAGGCGGAAGCTTCCAAAAGGCAAGCAGGCTAAACAATAGTGCCGCAAAAGCAAAATCCATTGGACTGAGAATGGAACTAGTCCAAATTGGCGTATAAAAGGCTGAAATTAAAATACCTACTACTGCTGCATTTACACCCAACAATGCACCTTTTATCTTTGGATTACGGCTTAAACTTACCCAAAAAGGCAAAGAACCTAATACCAATAAAAACGCTGGGAGAAAGATCGCAAAGGTTGCCAGCATTCCTCCAGCCCATCCATTCACCACCGCACCTATATAGGCGGCAAAGGTGAACAACGGTCCAGGTACCGCTTGGGCTGCACCATATCCTGCTAGGAACTCTTCCTCGCTGAGCCAGCCACTCGGAACAAATTCGCGTTCCAATAAAGGTAAAACCACATGCCCGCCACCAAAGACCAGCGAACCAGATCGGTAAAAGCTATCAAACATAGCCACCCAGCTAGATGCAGTCAAATCCCTTAAGATAGGCAGAAAAATCAATAATCCGAAAAATATTCCTAAACAAACAAATGCAAGTATTCGAGAGATTGGAAACTCAATATTAGAGGAAGAGTCTTCCTTCTGTTCTTTATAGATAATAAACCCTGCAATTGCTGCAGTAAGGATTACGAGTACCTGTGAATAGGCTGTTTGCCATATAAGAGTACAAACCAAAGCTAGCAATGCAACTGTTTTTCGAGTGGTGTCAGGAGTTAATTTTTGTCCCATTCCCCATATGGCATGAGCAACAACAGCTACTGCTACAATTTTTAACCCGTGAATCCAGCCTGCTTCTCCAAAATCCAACCCGTTAAGAATGAGGGCAAATACAATCAACATAACCACTGAAGGTATAGTAAAACCAACAAATGCTAAAATACCTCCTAACAAACCGCCTCTCATTACACCTATTCCAATTCCAACTTGACTGCTGGCAGGACCGGGCAGAAACTGACATAGTGCTACAAGATTGGCGTATGCTTGTTCATCCAGCCATTTCCTTCTGCGAACATACTCATCATGAAAATATCCTAAATGTGCTATAGGACCGCCAAATGAAGTGAATCCAAGTTTTGCTGAAACCATTAAGATTTCAAATAAAACAGACAGTTTGCTTTGTTTCATAAATCCCCCTTTGTAGTTACTGGTATATACAGATAAGTTTATCTGTATGTATCGAAATAATCATCAAAAAACACTGCTTTAAAATGTTAAAAAAATGTAAATCCCCCTCTTTACATACTATACCGGGGTATAATATAATCTTTTCAACAGATAATATTAACAACATTTCCATATTAGTTTGCCTAAACAAAAATTATGGTTTGTCGACAAACGTGCTATAAATTAGCACGCTATATTTTTCCAAAATATATACCCTATATAGGTATAGAGGAGTGATTTGGTATGAAAAAATGGGCAGTCTCAGCACTAGTTTATCTTCTTATTATTGTAGGAGGATATTATGTTTATGCCTCAAGTTACGGAACAGAATCTCATGATGAGAACATGCCAGTAAACGATAATGGGGCAAAGTCCCATGAACAGGGGCATGAAGAAAACAATGTAAACCATAACGGTGATAGTGAGGTGATTCCGAGTCTAAAAGTTCATAATGGGGAATTGATTATTACTTTGAATGATTTAGATGGAAACCCTGTATCAGATTTAGAAGTAAATCACGAAAAGCTGATGCATTTAATTGTTGTCAGTACAGATCTAAAAGGATATAAGCATTTACACCCTCAAATGGTTGAGCCGGGAGTCTTCAAAATTTCCCATTCATTACCAGTAGGAGAGTATAAAGCATTTGTTGATATTAAACCAATAGGCAAGGAATATGAGACAGCACCTATTCCTTTCATGACAGGTGAAGTTCATAATGAAAACTCTTTAATCGTAGATAGTGAATTAACAAAGGAAGCAGGCGGTCATACAGTTAAACTGATTCCTAGTTCATTAAAAGTAAATGAGGAAATCCAACTGACATTTGACCTGACTGGAAATACTCCAGAACCTTATCTAGGAGCATTAGGACACGTCGTAATACTTGATCAAAAAGGGAAAAATTACATTCATGTACATCCTCTAGCCGGGAATGAGCCTGTGTTTGCTACAAAATTCTCAGAACCAGGGATTTACAAGATATGGGCAGAGTTTAAGTTTAACGGTGAAGTATTTGTATATCCGTACGTTGTAGAAATTAAATAATCAAAGCAAAACGCATCGGTAATAAAATTTCCGATGCGTTTTGCCTATTTGAACTGTCCCATAATTGTCGAAAACTCTTCATCCGTTCTTCATTTTATGTGGGTACTATTATTATAGTATTAACTTAGTAAACATTCCTTTTAAAAAAGGTGATTCCATGTACAATCTCATGAGTCAATTTAGTTCATTTGTCAGTAAACCGTTCTTTATTATAGCCAATAGCTTAGAATCTTGGCCAATTGTATTTGCTTTACTCTTGGGGGTAGTGGGGGCTCTTGCACCCTGTCAATTGACTGGTAATATCAGCGCATTAACACTTTACGGCAACAGGTCCTTCCAACAAAAAATTGTGTGGAAGGATGTTATCTTTTTCACTCTAGGTAAAGTAGCTGCTTTCTCTTTATTAGGGTGTCTTGTATGGATTTTAGGAAGAGAAATTCAAGATACTCTAATATCGTATTTTCCATGGATTCGCAAAATTATGGGACCATTATTAATCATTGTTGGGATATATATGCTTGGATTAATAAAACTAACAGGGACAATCAATTTTTTTAAAGGGTCTAAAGTGTACAAAAGTGAAACACCATTCGGTTCCTTTATGTTAGGGTTCAGTTTTTCACTGGCGTTTTGTCCAACCATGTTTATTCTATTCTTTGTTACCTTAATGCCGATTGTATTGTCCAGCACATATGGGTTTATTCTTCCTTCTATATTTGCCCTAGGCACTGCATTGCCGCTAATCCTTTTTATTCTGATTATATGGTACTTAGGCGGGGGCGGAGTATTGATGAGAAAGGGACGAAAGGTTGGTACTTCCATACAAAGAATATCAGGAATATTGATGATCTTGTTAGGTATATTTGACTCCTTTACCTATTGGTCACTGTAAATTTTGGATAAAAATATAGTCATACGAACAAAATGTGAAAGTTGGAAAATAATAAGAGAAATGATTAAAAAACACTTTACATAGGGTAGGGGGGTATGGTTAAATATAAATATGGAATAACCTCCTTAACAAGGTTAAATAAGTGTAAATTACGAAAGGGTGTATAAATAATGGAAAAAGTTACGTTAAACGTACAAGGAATGTCTTGCGACCATTGTGTAAAAGCAGTTGAAGGCAGTGTTGGTGAACTAAACGGAGTAAGCTCTGTAAAAGTTAACTTAAAAGCTAATACAGTTGATGTGGAATATAATAACCAAGAAGTATCATTAGATAAAATCAAAGAGACAATTGATGATCAAGGATATGACGTAGAGTAAAATATGAAAAGATACGTGCTAGTGAATAGCACGTTCTTTTTAAAATAAAATATACCCACACGGGGTATAAAGGGGTGACTTTTATGTCTCAAGTTTTAAAAGAAACCAATTTGCAAATTTCCGGAATGACCTGTGCTGCTTGTGCCTTAAGGATAGAAAAGGGCTTAAATAAATTAGAAGGTGTAGAAACAGCAACCGTAAATCTAGCGTTAGAAAAATCAGCTGTTAAATACGATCCAGAAAAACTAAAGGTCGAAGATATTGAAAAGAAGATTAGAGACCTAGGTTATGACGTGGTTACTGAAAAAGTCGAGTTTGATATTACCGGAATGACTTGTGCTGCTTGCTCAACCCGAATAGAAAAAGGCTTAAATAAACTAGAAGGTGTTAGTAAAGCAAATGTAAATTTAGCACTTGAAAAAGCAAGTGTGGAATATAATGGGTCTGTTTTAACACCAGGTGACATCATAAAAAAGGTTGAAAAGCTTGGTTACGGGGCTCGAGTTAAGGCAGCTGATAAAGAAACAAGTGACCACCGTCAAAAGGAAATAAAAAAGCAAAACGGCAAGTTTATTTTTTCAGCTATTCTTTCCCTGCCGTTATTATGGGCAATGGTTGGACATTTCTCATTTACGTCTTTTATTTGGGTTCCTGAAGCTTTTATGAACCCATGGGTTCAACTAGCCTTGGCAACACCTGTTCAGTTTATAATTGGTTCCCAGTTCTACATTGGAGCCTATAAAGCACTCAAAAACAAAAGCGCTAATATGGATGTACTGGTTGCCCTCGGGACTTCTGCAGCTTATTTTTACAGTCTGTATTTATCGATTATGTCTCTTATGGAAGAAGCACATGGAGTTGAGCTTTATTATGAAACAAGTTCAATATTAATTACTTTAATTATTTTAGGTAAGCTTTTTGAGGCAAAAGCTAAAGGACGCTCCTCAGAGGCGATTAAGAAATTAATGGGACTACAAGCTAAAACGGCGACTGTTGAAAGAGATGGCCAAGAGCATGTAATCCCTCTTGAAGAGGTGGCAGCAGGGGATCTTTTACTCATAAAGCCAGGAGAAAAAATTCCTGTTGACGGAATAATCATTGAAGGAAATTCAGCTATTGATGAATCTATGCTTACAGGTGAAAGTGTTCCAGTTGATAAGTCAATTGGTGATGAAGTCATTGGTGCTACGATAAATAAAAACGGCTTTTTGAAAGTGGAAGCGAAAAAGGTCGGAAAAGATACTGCCTTAGCGCAAATTATTAAAGTGGTAGAAGAAGCACAAGGTTCGAAGGCGCCGATTCAGCGGCTTGCAGATAAAATATCTGGGGTATTTGTACCTATTGTCGTTGGGATTGCTTTACTTACATTTATAATTTGGTTTGTTTGGGCAGCTCCCGGAGACTTTGCGGAAAGCTTAGAAAAAATGATAGCCGTCCTTGTAATTGCCTGTCCGTGTGCTCTAGGATTGGCCACTCCAACATCCATTATGGCTGGTTCAGGCCGGTCTGCAGAATATGGAATACTGTTTAAAGGTGGAGAACATCTAGAAATGACCCATCGTATTAACACAGTTGTATTGGATAAAACCGGGACAGTAACGAATGGTAAACCTATTTTAACGGACGTAATCACAACCGAAATGCTAGTAGAGGAAGAATTACTATCCTTCATTGGCTCTGCTGAAAAGCAATCGGAGCACCCATTAGCGCAAGCGATCGTTCAGGGGATAAAAGAAAAAGGTATTCACTTTAAAGATGTTAGTGAATTTGAAGCTATCCCTGGTTACGGAATCAAAGCTATAGTTGATGGGAAAGAATTATTAATTGGTACTAGAAAACTAATGAAAAAGTACAACGTAGACGCAGCTTCTGCTTTTGAAAAAATGAATGAACTAGAGAAGGCAGGCAAGACGGCGATGCTTGCCGCGATAAACGGACAATATGCAGGGACTGTAGCTGTTGCTGATACGATTAAAGAAACATCAAAAAGTGCAATCAACCGGCTGAAGGAAATGGGACTTGAGGTCGTTATGATAACGGGTGACAATCAAGAGACCGCCTTAGCTATTGCGAAACAAGCTGGAATTGAAAACGTGATTGCAGAAGTTCTTCCAGAGGGAAAAGCAGCTGAAATTAAACAATTACAAGCACAAGGCAAAAAAGTAGCCATGGTTGGAGATGGCATTAACGATGCTCCGGCATTAGCTGTTGCGGATATTGGAATGGCGATTGGAACCGGAACAGATGTGGCGATGGAAGCAGCTGACATCACCCTTATTAGAGGAGATTTAAATAGTATTGCAGACGCAATTTTCATGAGTAAGAAGACCATTACAAACATCAGGCAAAATCTTTTCTGGGCACTCGCCTATAATACACTGGGAATACCTTTTGCAGCACTTGGTTTCTTAGCTCCTTGGCTTGCAGGAGCAGCGATGGCATTCAGTTCTGTCTCCGTTGTCCTCAATGCGTTACGATTACAAAAAGTAAAACTATAGTGGTACTACAAAAAGGCTGACACATAATTGTCAGCCTTTTTCACATTTTTCACTATCTTTAACTATTATACTAATTTTAAAGGAATCAAATTTAATGAGCCAGGTGATATCATATGAATCATATTTTACTAATTGAAGATGAGGAAAGTGTGGCAACAGTCATAAAAGGCTATTTAGAAAAAGAAGGTTATTCGGTTCATTGTGCACCTGCCGGGCTAAAAGGGTTGGACCTTCTAAATAGATTTGAGTTTAAATTAATTATTCTTGATTTAATGCTGCCTGATATTAGTGGAGAAGAAGTTTGTAAAATCATTCGTCAATCATCTGATGTCCATATATTTATGCTGACAGCAAAAGGTTCATTAAATGACAAAATAGAAGGATTGAATATTGGGGCAGATGAGTACCTAGTAAAGCCATTCAGTCCAAGAGAATTAACTGCTAGAGTAAATGCCTTATTCAGGAGATTAAGCTCTAAATTTCCATCATCTAAGGTTATTTTTGACGATGGCTATTTAATGATAGATTGTGACAAAAGGTCAATTCGAGTTTTAGAGCAGGAGATTTCATTTACTCCTAATGAATTTGATATTCTCTGTGCCCTGGTTTCTGCGAAGGGAAATGTGTTATCAAGAGAACAGTTAATTGATAAAATTTTTGGAGTAGATTTTAGCGGCTATGATCGAACTATTGATGTGCATATAAAAAACATTCGGAAAAAGATTGAGATCGATACGAAGATTCCCAAGTATGTCCTAACGGTTATGAAAGCAGGTTATAAGTTTGGCGGTGAGAAGTAAGTGCAATCTATAAGCAGAAGGTTAAGTGTTTTATTGGTACTATCAGCGGTTGCTGCCATCCTCTTGGTTACTATTTTTGTTAATATCACAGTTTCAAATAAATTTAACGAGTACATGATTGAAACACAAAACAAGAGGTATGAAAGAATTGTTTCTTATTTTGAAGAAGCTTACAAACGAGAGGGTAAATGGTCCTCAGATACAGGTGTAGAATTAATGCATGAGGCTTCGATGGGTAATTATTGTTTAACACTTTTAGACAGCAGTAAACAGGCAGTTTGGGGAATGGACCCTGATGACTTAAAGAACCAAATTCATATTGGGGAGATGTCAGGACATGATGGCGGCGTTTATACCACCAAAACCTTTGACATTAAAATCGATGGTATCATAGTTGGGTACGTTGATATTGGACAATATTCATCTGTCCTTTTATCAGAAGAAGATTTAACCTTTAAATCTTCTATAAACAAAAGCATCGTTGTCAGTGGTGCTCTCACCCTCATCATTATTGGGAGCCTGAGTCTTTATTTTTCAAAGCAATTTTCAACACCGATTCGGGAAGTAGCAAAAATGTCTGTAAGCTTATCTCATGGTAACTTTGATACCGTATCAAATATTAAAAGTAATATAGAAGAATTAGAGGATTTAAGAAAAAGTGTGAATATCCTTGCAGCGAAATTAAAGTCTCAGGACACGCTTAGAAAGAGGTTAGTTTCGGATATTACGCATGAGATTAGAACACCCTTAAATGTGCTCCAAAATAATCTTGAGGCCATGATTGACGGTGTAGTTCCAGTAACCAAAGAGGGATTAAATTATTTAAATGAGGAAGTCATTCGGTTTGGAAAATTAGTAAATGACTTAAACCTCTTAAAAGAGTTTGAATCAGAAAGTATTAAGCTGAATTATGAAACCATTCAACTGGATGATTTAATTACTGAGATGAGTAAAGATTTTTATATAGGGACTGATTGTAATCATATTTCTATCGAATATGATATTCAAGCAGATGAAACCTATCAAATAATTGGAGACAAAGATAAGATAAAACAAGTAATCATCAATTTATTATCAAACGCTATTAAATTTACTGAGAAGAACGGTAAAGTACTTATTAAACTATATAAAGAAAATAAAAATATCATCTTAGAAATAATCGATAATGGCATGGGAATTAGGCAGGAGGATTTACCCTTTATATTTGAAAGGCTGTATAGAGGTGATAAAAGCAGGAATCAAATAGAAGGAAATGGGATCGGTTTAACGATTGTAAAGAATATTTTAGAGCTTCACAATGCGATGATCAAGGTGGATAGTAAGGAAGGGATAGGAACGACGGTTAAGATATATTTTGCTTCACGAGTTTAACGTAAATCTGTGACTATTATTTGACACTCTTGTTTTCTTCATACTGTCTTCATAACAAATTACTATTCTAATGTTGAAAGTACTATACATTAGGAGTTGTAGGTATGAAGAAAAAAATAGTTATGATACTTATTACTAGCGCTATCGTTGCAGCCTTTTCTGGCTGCAGCAGACCAGTAACCGGGGACAAAGAGGCAGATGATGCTCTTGTTGCCTTTAACAAAATTGTGAAGACATATCCCGATAAAAAAGGGTTTCATGAAGAGCTTAAACACTGGGGGTTTGAATTGCCGACTGGTGAAAAGTTCGAATGGAGCAAAGATATGTCGGCAAATAAGGCTGATTTTGCCATGGTTATGCTGGCAGACCCGCTTGTTGAAGCTGGACTTGATATTAAGAAGCTTGATGAAAACGAATGGCTCTTTGAGCCTGAAGGTAAGGACGATAAAGGAAACTCTCTTCCGAATCGGCTAATAAAACCATACAACGTATCAGATAAAAAACAAGCCTCAAATGGTTCTGAGGATTCAATGAGAAGACTTTTAAAAGCTGATACAGAAAATGTCAGCTATCGTAAAGACGATAAGCACTTCAGTCTTAGCCTTGGAAGCGGCAACCAAGTCCAGTGGACAGAAAAGCTAGGTACAAATGACGCTGACTTAATCTTCGCATTAAAGGCAGAGCCTCTTGTGGACGCAGGGTTGGATGTTAAAAAACTTGCGGATAGCGGCTGGGTCTTTAAAGAAGCTGGCAAGGATGATTCTGAAATGGGAGCAAACCCTGATCAAATCATTAAAATCTATGATATTAAGAAATAATCTATAAGCCACCCCTATTAATGGGGGTGGTTATCATACATGATGATAAAAAAATGGGGTGCGAGAATTGGAACAGAGTCTTAAAATAGGCGGAATGACTTGTGCTGCTTGTGCAAAACGAATTGAAAAAGTGACGAAAAAGCTTGAAGGTGTCGAGGAATCCAGTGTAAATTATACAACCGAAAAACTAAGCATTCAGTATGATGAAACAATCGTAACACTCCCGGCTATTCGTGCTGTGATTGAGAAGGCAGGATATGAAGCAATTATTGAGTGTGCTAAGAGGGTACTGCAAATAGAAGGAATGACCTGTGCAGCATGTGCGAAACGAATTGAAAAGGTAACTAGTAAACTTCATGGTGTGCTGGAATCAAATGTTAATTATGCAACAGAAAAATTATCAATAAGCTTTGAGCCTTCTAAAGTAAGAGTTTCAGATATCAAACTAGCCATTGAAAAGGCAGGTTATAAAGCAATAGATGAGGAAGGTACTGTTGACACTGATAAAGAGAGAAAAGAAAAAGAAATCAAGCTGTTATGGAAGAAGTTTGTGATCTCTGCTGTCTTTACGCTGCCACTGCTTGTAATCACAATGGGCCATATGTTTTTTGAACCGATTGGTTTTAAACTTCCAGCAATAATTGATCCAATGGTTAACCCATTATACTTTGGCTTAATTCAATTATTATTGGTACTTCCAGTGTTATTAGCTGGCAATAAATTTTTTACGGTCGGCTTTAGCTCTCTGATCAGTAGAAGCCCCAATATGGACTCTTTAATAGCAATTGGTACTTCTGCAGCATTCCTTTACGGGATCTTCGCTATTTTTCAGATATATGGCGGGAACATCGATTACGCCTATGATTTATATTTCGAAGCAGCCGGAGTTATTATTACCTTAATTCTGCTGGGTAAATATTTAGAAGCTGTTACAAAAGGAAAGACCTCTGAAGCAATAAAGAAACTAATGGGCCTAGCCCCCAAAACGGCAATCATTATTCGTAACGGTAAAGAAGTAGAAATGGCAATCGAAGAAGTAGAAGTCGGCGATATCCTTGTCGTTAAACCAGGAGAAAAAATGCCTGTAGACGGTGAAGTAATCGAAGGAATGACTTCTGTTGACGAATCCATGCTGACTGGTGAAAGTATGCCGGTAGAGAAAAATATAGGCGATGCTATTATCGGTGCAAGTATCAATAAAAATGGAATGATAAAATATAAGGCTACTAGAGTTGGTAAAGATACTGCTTTGGCGCAGATTATTAAACTAGTAGAAGATGCACAAGGTTCAAAGGCTCCGATTGCAAAGATGGCAGATATTATTTCTGGTTATTTTGTTCCTGTGGTAATTGGTATCGGAATTGCTGCGGCGTTAGCTTGGTATTTCTTTGCGGGCGAAACAGGAGTATTTTCTTTAACCATTTTCATCTCAGTTCTTGTTATCGCTTGCCCTTGTGCTTTAGGTTTGGCAACCCCAACAGCTATTATGGTAGGCACAGGAAAAGGTGCTGAATATGGGGTCCTAATTAAAAGCGGTGTTGCTTTAGAGACTGCTCATAAAATCAAAACCATTGTCTTTGATAAGACTGGGACAATAACCGAGGGAAAACCAAAGGTTACAGATGTTGTTGTGACGGGTGTAATTTCTGCGGAATACCTGCTTCAATTGGCCGCTTCTGCTGAAAAAGGATCTGAGCATCCATTAGGTGAAGCAATTGTGAAAGATGCAGAGGAAAAAGGGATAGAGTTAAAAAATTTAGACTTCTTCAAAGCAATTCCTGGCCATGGAATTGAGGTTGAAATGGATGGCAAGAACATATTACTAGGAAATCGAAAGCTTATGGTTGACAGCGGGATTTCGCTGAAAGACTTTGAGGTTTCATCTGACAGGCTCGCCGGCGAGGGAAAAACGCCAATGTATGTGGCTATTGACGGTCAGTTGGCAGGAATTATCGCAGTAGCAGATACCGTTAAAGAAAATAGTAAAAAAGCAATTGAGCAGCTTCATAAAATGGGTATAGAAGTTGCCATGATTACTGGTGATAACAAAAGGACGGCAGAAGCGATTGCAAAACAAGTCGGGATTGACAGAGTGTTAGCAGAAGTCCTGCCTGAAGACAAAGCGGCCGAGGTTAAAAAGATTCAAGCAGAAGGCAGAAAAACAGCAATGGTGGGGGATGGAATAAACGATGCTCCTGCCTTAGCACAGGCAGATATCGGAATTGCAATCGGATCTGGTACAGATGTTGCATTGGAGTCTGCAGATATTGTTCTTATGAGAAGTGATCTCATGGATGTGCCAACCGCTATTCAATTAAGTAAAAAAACAATCTCAAACATCAAACAAAACCTATTTTGGGCATTTGGATACAACACTCTAGGTATACCAATCGCGATGGGAGTACTTTACTTATTCGGAGGACCGCTGTTAAACCCAATCATCGCAGCGGCGGCCATGAGTTTAAGCTCCGTTTCAGTATTATTAAATGCCTTAAGACTAAAAGGCTTTAAACCAGCTAAATAATTAATTTATGATGGCAGTGAACTTGATTCACTGCCATTTTATTATTTCTGGATTAATAGTTCATTAGCAAGGTGCTGGAGAAGGATCTCACAGGAGGGATGAGAGACCATGGGCCTTTTAAAAGTGCCGGGGACGGCTTTCATAGGAGAGATGAGTGACCATGGACCTTCTAAAAGTGCAGGCGAAGGCTCTCATAGGAGGGATGAGTGACCATAGACGTTCCAAAAGTGCAGGCGAAGGCTCTCATAGAAGCGATGAGAGACCATGGACGTACCAAAAGTGCTGGCGAAGGCTCTCATAGGAGGGATGAGAGACCATGGACGTACCAAAATTGCTGAAAACGGCACTCATTTGGGCGACGCTTATGAATATGATAATTGGCATTAAATGTTTAGACAAAATAAAAAAATTGCCGAGAAAAAACCTTTCTCGACAATCTAATTCCGCCAAATATATGACCTGAATATAAGTTTCCTATTGTATATATCTTGCTCTAACTTCCTCAAGGTCAGCTGTATTGATATCATCAACCACTTCAATAATTCCTAGTAATTCTTGTTCATTAAGATAGATTCCATAGGAACCGCTGCTCGTAATAGTAAATTCAATATTATTGACCCCTTTTGTCCCAGTAAAATCGGTAACAATTTGCATGGTTTGTGAATTGAGAATCATAAAGTACCCTTCTGCATTATCAAAGGCTGATAAATCTAATGCCATTTTTGTTTTAACACCTTTATTAACTACCATAATAAGAGGCTCTAGCTCATATCCAATTCCCTTTATTGTAAGTGTCTGCTCGTTAACTGCAACTTCAGCTTTTTTAACCAATTGTTCTGTTAATACCTTACTTAAATCATTCCCGTAGATACTATGCTTTTCAGGTTCCGCAGGAGGTGCACTTGCAGCAGTATCAATGCCTTCTCCGTCACTGTCTGGAGCACTGATAGCTTCTAGGTCATCTACAACCTTAATTACTCCGCGTTTCATTCCCATCCAGCAGCTAAAATTAAGATCTTCATCCCCGGGTGTGAATTCAATTAGATTATTTCCGCTTTGCAGCTTCTGTTGAATATTCATATCCGGCACTACAATGGTATTATTACAGCCAGTAATCTCTTCGCCTTCAACAACCCATTTTAACGGCAATCCTTTTTGGACATAAAGAGTTTTGGGCGTGTAGCCATAAACATTAGCAGTCATATTCAATACCTGAACACCATCTTGAATGGTTGCTTTAATTGCATCAGAATCTGTTTGTGAGCCCGTCTCGCCGAAAGCACCTGCATTAGACATAATGGCCATCGGGCTTAGATTCATGCCTGCTAGGGCAAGACCTCTATTACTCATAATAAGACCAAGCATGATGATTAACACGCCGCTAATTTTAAGGATTTTCTTTGTATAGTCTTTACTTAATAATCCAGACAATGCTCCAAATGTCAGCATAAGCGGGACAGTTCCAATTGAGAACAT
Organism: Neobacillus niacini; assembly: GCF_046591715.1. GTDB lineage: Bacteria > Bacillota > Bacilli > Bacillales > Cytobacillaceae > Neobacillus > Neobacillus niacini_L. The sequence continues at coordinate 175,357 of NZ_JAWVNQ010000003.1, forward strand.
AAACATCGATAACGCACCTGCTGCTGCACTGGCTGTCCCAAGCGCAAATATTTGCATGGTTTGCAGGGGACCACAGGGCATTAATCCGTTTAATAGCCCGACAAAAAAAGGTGCTTTAGCATTCCCCATGGCTCTGCATGCTGCCTGAGGTAATTTTATTTGAAATTTTCTAAAGGCTTTAAAACCAGCCATATTAAAGCCCATCATAATCATGAAAATACCTGCAAATAGCTGCAGACCGGCCTTTAGTGTAAGAGATAGTGCGAAAACTGAGCCGATTGCGCCAATAAGCCCCCCAAGAATTGTATAAGCACTTACCCTGCCGGCGTTATATAAGAGAGCCGGTTTTATCGCTTCAAATTTATTTTTACTCTCTTTTCCCAGACTTTGCGATAACATAATACCGCCGCACATTCCTACACAATGGATAGAGGTAATAACCCCAATTACAAATAATACAGCATAAGAGGCATTATTTAGATTGGCTTCCATATCGTAGTTTCCTGAGTTAATCCCAAGCAGTACAATAGCCGCTGCCGCAATGAAAATGCCAATGAATTTAAAGTCTTTAGGATTTGCGGTACTATAACCCACGCTTTCGATAGCAGCTTTTATTTTTTTTAAGTCGCAGAGATTAGAATCATATTCAATTTCCGCAAACTGGCCGCTAAAACTGGCGCTTACATCGATCACTCCCTCTAATTTTTTAACCGTTCTTTCAACCCGTTTTTCACAGGAGGTACAGGTCATTTCATATACCTTTATACTTTCCCTAATTATGCTCATAAAGTTCCCTGCCTTTACTCGTAATAAAGCCTGCTAATAATAGGTAAAGTATAGAGAATTTTTATGTTGATGATATGAAGATATAGAGGAGGAAAGTGAACAAATTGTAGACAAAATATAACCAAATTTTGAACCATAATAAAAATAATAAAGTGTCCATACTATAAAAAAACAATTGAAATGAGGAAAAAAATTGGAACCTTTTATGCCGCAATTAGTATATTTTGAACCAAGAGCTTTAGAATACCCGCTTGGCAGAGAACTGAAAGAGAAATTTGAAAAGTTGAATCTTGAAATTAGAGAGACTACCTCCCATAACCAAATTCGAGATTTACCAGGAGATAATGAAAATCAGAAATATCGTAATGCAAAATCAACGCTCGTAGTAGGAATTAGAAAAACACTCAAATTTGATACATCCAAGCCCTCAGCAGAATATGCCATTCCTTTGGCTACAGGCTGTATGGGTCACTGCCATTATTGTTACTTACAAACGACACTTGGCAGCAAACCATACATACGCACCTACGTAAACTTAGATGATATTTTTGATCAGGCACTAAAGTACATGGATGAGCGTAAGCCGGAAATAACAAGATTTGAAGCTGCTTGTACCTCGGACATTGTTGGTTTGGATCATTTAACACACTCATTGAAGAAGACAATCGAATTCATTGGCCAGTCTGAATTTGGAAGACTCCGATTTGTGACGAAATTCCATCATGTGGATCATCTCCTAAATGCCAATCACAATGGGAAAACAAGGTTCCGGTTTAGTGTAAATTCACGATATGTAATCAAAAACTTTGAACCAGGAACGTCTTCCTTTGAAGATCGATTATCAGCAGCTAGAAAGGTCGCTAAAGCAAAGTATCCATTAGGTTTTATAGTCGCTCCTATTTATTTGCATGAGGATTGGAAAGAAGGCTATCGTGAACTATTCGAACGATTAAGTGGTGAACTGGCAGGATTAGAAATCCCTGATTTAACGTTTGAACTCATCCAACACCGTTTTACAAAACCGGCAAAAAATGTGATTGCCAAAAGATACCCGAAAACCAAATTGGAAATGGACGAGGAAAAGCGAAAATATAAATGGGGCCGCTATGGAATTGGAAAGTATGTCTATCCGACAGAAGAAGCAAATGAATTAGAAACTACTATTCGTCAATATATTAATGAATATTTTCCTAATGCTGTTATTGAATATTTTACTTAAAAAAAAATAATTTTTTTACTTGTACACCGTACTATTTCATGAACTTTCTGCTTAAAGATGTAACAATGCGTTACCTTTAGGAGTGGCTGCCATGAAAATAGACGGTGTTTTTTCTGGAGGAGGAATAAAAGGATTTGCCCTTATTGGGGCCATTCAAGAAATTGAAAAAAGAGGGTTTCAATTCGAAAGGGTTGCAGGGACTAGTGCTGGTTCAATTGTCGCTGCATTTCTTGCTGCTGGTTATAGAAGCAGTGAGATGGAGCAGCTCCTTGATGAGTTGGATCTAACAAAGTTTCTGGATGCTCGTAAAATGATTATACCTTTTCCACTTGCTAAATGGTTGTTTGTCTATTGGAAGTTAGGGTTATATAAAGGGAACGAATTAGAAAAATGGATTGAAGAAAAATTAGCAGCAAAGGGGATAAGAACCTTTTCTGACCTGCCTCCTCAAAACTTGAGAATTATTGCGTCAGATCTTTCAAACGGCAGACTAATGGTTCTGCCAGATGACTTGGTTAAATATGGTATTGCCCCAGGATCCTTCTCCATTGCAAAGGCTGTAAGAATGAGCTGCAGTATCCCATATTTTTTTGAACCAGTGAAATTGAAATCAATGGATGGTGTGAATGTAATTGTAGATGGAGGGGTATTGAGTAATTTTCCAATGTGGCTTTTCGATCGTGATAATCTTCAAAAAGTAAGACCGGTAATTGGGATTAAGTTAAGCGCAAATGAATATGAGCATGAAAAACACCAAATTAAGAATGCTATTCAGTTGTTTGGTGCTTTATTCGAAACCATGAAAGATGCACATGATTCCCGGTATATTTCTAGAAAACACGAAAAGAACATTATATTTATTCCAACTGATGGTGCACTTACGGTTGAATTCCATTTGACAGAAGAAAAGAAACAGGAGCTTTTCCGGTTAGGGAGAAATTCAGCAGAAAAGTTTTTTAAGTCTTGGTGTTATTAAAAAAATACTATTCATGAATAGAAAAAATCGAGCGCTTATAAGGACGCTCGATTTTTCTTTTTCCCTTTTTTACCATCGATAACTGTTAAGTGAACAGGGGATTTCTTTTTAGTTAATTTGCTTCTCTTTAAAGAAGTTAGTGAACCAAAAGATGTACTTTTTGTCGACTGTTCGCTGCCTTTTGACTGTAAGCGTTTTTTTGACTTCTTTGCTGCTTTGATAAAAGCCTGCTGCTCCTTATTCCTTGGATTTGATCCCCGAATAAGTCTGAAGACAAAATAAATGGCTAAACCAACCAATGCTAACACTACAATATTCTTAAGAAAACCAATAGGGTCACTTGTGAATGCTGCAATAATGCCAATTATTCCTAAAACAATAACACTACCAACCAAAGGAACGGAAATCCGATTTTTCAAGAAAGCCACCTCCCTAACAGCATCATAATCATTTTCTTAATTTTTTAAACTCAAAAATAATAATGTTTTTAATATTTTATTCAGCTTAATGCTGTAATATAAACACTCTTCATCTAGTTCTTTTGTAATACATACGAAAAAGTAATTAAAAATTGTATGTACTTAATTTAATTCTACTTCATATATGAAAATACCTCTAGGATGACATAATATTTCCAATTAAAAAATTTATTCTATGCAAGTGATTGACAAGGGAAGGACATAATAAGGTTGATTACTATTCGGGAAGGCATTAATTTAATGGGAGGTACTAATTATGGCTAAAAGTCCTGAAAAGTCTAAATATCCAAAACCAATGTCATTTGTTACGGTCGTTTTTTGGACGGGTTTATTTGGTGGTCTATTTTGGGGGACTATTGGTTTTTTTGCCTATTACTTCAATTTCACGGAAATTCGTCCTAATATCATTCTAGGTCCATGGGCATTAGGGGATTGGAAAAATGAATGGCTTGGCACTGTGATATCAATTATTTTACTTGGGATATTATCGGTTGTAGCAGCGTTTGTTTATTCTATTGCACTGAAGAAATTTAACGGGATTTGGCTGGGATTAGGATATGGACTTGTGTTATTTCTAATTGTGTATTTGGTGTTGAATCCCATCTTTTCAGAAATGAAGCCATTTTTAGAATTAAGTCGTGATACTGTCATTACCTCGATTTGTTTATATTTGGTGTATGGCTTATTTATTGGTTATTCCATTAACTATGAATATGAAATTAATCATATGGAAGAAAATGAGACCGCCTCTTAACGCTATATTAGTCTTTATAGCCTGATATATGTTAAAATATTTTTGTTATTATGGAACAGTGTACTATTGGTGTTGGATTACATAAGGGGAGAGTGAGAGAAAATGGGAAAAATAGATAAATTAAGGTCGAGCTTTGCTGCACATGGAATTGATGGTTTTTTAATTACTAGCCAATTTAACCGTCGTTACATGACAAACTTTACTGGTTCGGCTGGGGTCGTTCTCATTAGTGCTGATAAAGCACAATTTATTACGGACTTCCGTTATGTTGAACAGGCTGCCAGCCAGTGTGAAGGCTATGAAATTGTTAAAATGACCGGAAGTTTTGTTGATGAGGTTAGTAAACAAGCAAAGAAACTAGGGATTAAGAAACTCGGGTTTGAAGAGGAACATTTAACATTTGCCGCCTATAAAGCTTATGAAAAAGAAGTCGAATCAGAACTTGTTCCTGTTTCAGGTATTATTGAAAAGTTACGCTTGATTAAGACTGAAGCAGAGATTAAGATATTAAAGGTAGCCGCAGATATTGCCGATGCAGCATTTAAGCATATATTGGATTTTATTCAACCAGGAAAAACAGAGCTTGAAGTATCCAATGAATTAGAGTTCTTTATGAGAAAAGCGGGGGCATCTTCTTCTTCCTTTGATATTATTGTTGCTTCTGGGTATCGTTCTGCACTTCCGCATGGAGTTGCCAGTGACAAGGTAATTGAAAAAGGTGATTTTGTGACCTTGGACTTTGGTGCTTATTATGAAGGATATGTATCAGATATCACTAGAACAGTAGCAGCAGGTAAACCTGAGGCAAAGCTTGTGGAAATTTACGATATCGTCTTAGAAGCACAACTGAGGGGAATGGCTGGAATAAAGCCTGGAATTACTGGTAAAGAGGCAGATGCTCTTACAAGGGATTACATAACGGAAAAAGGTTATGGCGATTATTTTGGGCACTCAACAGGTCACGGTATTGGTCTCGAAGTCCATGAAGGCCCAACGCTTTCTATGCGTTCAGACATTGTTCTAGAACCTGGCATGATTGTAACCGTTGAACCAGGTATCTACATACCAGGGCTTGGCGGGGTACGAATCGAGGATGATACACTCATTACGAAAGACCATAACGAAGCTTTTACTCATTCTACAAAAGAACTTATTATTTTGTAATGGACATAGGAGGACAAAAAAATGATTTCTGTTAACGATTTTAAAACAGGATTGACAATTGAAGTGGATGGCGGGCTATGGCGCGTACTTGATTTCCAACATGTTAAACCAGGAAAAGGTGCCGCGTTTGTTCGTTCTAAGCTTCGTAATCTTCGTAATGGAGCAATCCAAGAAAAAACCTTCCGTGCAGGTGAAAAGGTAGAAAAGGCTCAAATTGATAATCGCAAAATGCAATATCTATATGCCAGCGGCGATCAGCATGTGTTCATGGATATGGAATCTTATGAACAGGTAGAGCTTCCTGCAAACAATATAGAGTATGAATTAAAGTTTTTAAAAGAAAACATGGAAGTTCACATCATGATGTTCGGTCATGAAACACTTGGTGTGGAACTGCCTAATACAGTTGTTCTAGAAGTCACTGAAACTGAGCCTGGTATTAAAGGTGATACATCTTCAGGTGGAACCAAGTCAGCAACTCTTGAAACAGGTCTTAACGTTCAAGTTCCTTTCTTTGTTAACCAAGGTGATAAATTGATTATTAACACAACAGAAGCATCTTATGTATCTCGTGCATAATAAAAAGTTTTCTAAGAAGCTAAGGCCGAAATTTCAGGCCTTAGCTTTTTGTTTATCTAGAAAGTTTATCACTTTCCCTATTGTGAAAACTTCACTAAATAGTAATAATTAGTTCCTATCCTATTGACTAGTTTTTGCTAGAATTAAGTTGAATTACAAACATACAAACAAAAGGGGTGACACAGCAATGAAAAAAATTCTCTCTCTCTTGTTTCTCTGTACTGCGATTGGCCTGCTAATTGCAGCCTGCGGTAACTCCAAAGAGACGAATGTGACATTAGATAAAAAACATTTACCATTACCAGATTATGTATTAAACTCTTCTGAATTAATTCAGGAAACGTATGCAATGGTTTCGAACTACCCAGAAGTAGTAGCAGGTGTTCCTTGTTATTGCGGCTGTTATGCACAAGATGGACATGAAAGTAATCTGGATTGCTATATTGATTCATTTGGAGAAGACAATGCCGTTACCGGCTGGGATTCAATGAGTATATCCTGAGACGTCTGTATAGATATCGCCCGGGAGGCGGTAGAAATGCATTTAGACGGTAAAAGTCCTAAGAAAATATATGACTTAATCACTACTAAGTATCAAGATTTTGGGGAGCCAACTCCGACGCCAGAACCAAAGTAAGGGATAACTAATGAAAAAAATACTATATGGCACCTACATTATTATCTTTATAGGGATTATAATTTGTATTGTTAATAGTGGTATATTCAGCAGTGAAAATGCGGAAGCAATTGCTGCAGGTGAAAAGATTTATAATAAGCAGTGCCTGATTTGTCATGGTGAGAACGGCAAGGGTGAAGGTAAAAATGCTGGTACCGCTATTAATAATCAGCAGTATTTGAATACTGTCAGTGATAAAGACATTTTTAATAGTGTTAAATTTGGAAGAGAAGGTACTGGAATGCCAAGCTATGGACCAAGACTTTCAGAAGAGGAATTGAATAATGTTGTTGCATATATTAGGAATTGGCAGTCAACGGAAATAGATTTTGAAGTTCCTAAGACGATTGCAGGAAATGTTATTAATGGTGAAAAATTATATAATTTATATTGCATCAACTGTCATGGTGAAGCGGGCAGCGGTAAATTAAAGATGGGAACCGCTCTTTCTAATCCACAATTTTTAAAATATACTACCGATAAGCAGATTTGGATTAGTACAGCATATGGCCGAGATGATACGAGAATGGCTGCATCATTAACGGGCCTGAATGGGGTAAGGCAGCTTGAGGAAGAAGAAATTACAGATATTGTCTCGTATATCCGTTCGTTAGAAGGAAAATAGCGAAACCCCTGGGTCTTTGGATCCAGGGGTTTTTTGTATGTAATTAATTTAACAAAACGTTCATTTTCAAGCCGAAAAGGGATATTGGTTAGGGTTTATAGTACTAGGTGGGAAATAGAAAAAAATAGGGGGATAGGTAGGAAAGATAGACAAATGTGAACATTCTGTGGGCGTTTTTTGACAAAAACGTAACGTTTATACCCCTTTTACAAAATGTTCATAAGTGAATCAACTATACATAGATGAATAATATTATATTTATTTCAAAGAGGGCTATAGTGAAAAATAGCTTTTTATAGGAGCTCAAGGAGGATTAACATGCTTAAAAATAAGTTGTTGGCTTTATTTGTAATCACCTCATTTTTTTCAAGTTTTATCATTTCAAACGCTAAGGCCGAAACACTCTTTCAGCCAGAAAAGTTCCCTTATTCGGAAATGCAAATTCAAGTAATGCCAGAGTTTGATTACCCTGAAGGCTGGGAAAAAGACACTCCGTCATTACTAGTGGGACAATACGGAACCTTTACAAACAAAAGTGGACAGGATTTTGATGGGAAAGTTGAAATAGCTGTTCCAGCTGGGGAAAAAGGCTTCCAAGCATACTTAGTTGCTGAATTTCCAGAAGACAATAAGCCTGAAGTCCAACGGCCATTTGACGTCGATAAAGAAAAGGGTACTCTTTCCTGGAAACCTTCAAAGGCAATTAAGAATAATGAATCTTATAGATTCGTTGTCGAGTACTATACGAGCGCAGTAGATGTAAAGGACAAAAGAAGCTTTACATACGAATACAGTAACCCAACAGAGATTGGAACATTAGATGTCATCTTTTATGCTCCAATGGAGGCAAAAGAGATCAAACTAGAGCCGAAGGCACCCAACAATACAAAAAGTGAATATGGTGAAGAGCTATTCTACTATCAGTACAAAGATGTAAAAGTGGGAGAAAGCTATAAATACTTATTTTCGTACAAAAAAGATGACTTCAAATCAACGCTCGAAGCAATTAACGAGAAACAACCGCCTAATGATGAAAACCATGCTGGTGTTACTGGTACCGCAACAGATCAAATATCCGGCGGATCAAATGGTTCAAATGATTCAGGCGGAGATCGCCCGCTAATTGGTATTGGTGGTGCTGTCGTTATTGGAATCGCCATCATCATAGCAGGTGTGTTTGTTTACTTAGGCTTAAAAGGAAAATCATATACTGCACCTAAAACACCAAATTCAAAAGTGAAAAACCAACACCCAAAAAAACAGCAAGGCAAGAAAGAATCGAAATCTATTAGTGTTGACGATAAAAAAGAATTACGTAAAAAACTTTTAACTGGAAAAATTGATCAAGAGACTTACGATGAAGAAATGAAAAAATTAATTTAATGGGGTGAATGAATGTGAAAAAGAACACAATCGTAATGCTTGGTGGATTTATTATTGCAGGGGCAATCGTTTTCTTACTTATGGCAGCCACACCAGGATCCAGCGGTATTGAATTAACAATGAAAGATCTATTAGCAAACCAAGAAAAACATAAAGATGATTTTGTAACCGTAGAAGGACTATTAATCGAAGAATCTATCAAATGGAATCCAGATAAAATACAGTTGAAGTTTGATTTAAAAGATAACGATGGAAACATAATGCATGTAATCCATAATGGCACAAGACCTGATAACTTTTCAGAGGGAGTTATTGTCATTCTCCAAGGTGCACCTACGAAGAAAGATACGTTTGAAGCAGAAACAGTAAAAACAAGATGTCCTTCTAAGTACGAGGGTGAAGATGTTGAAAACTATGATCCTGAGGCGCATAAAAAACTATTAGATCAGCCACCAACAGAACCAGAAACTGCAAAATAATAAGAAGGTGACGATATGTACTTATTTGCTAATGCAACCATTTATGTAGGCTTAGCTCTTGCAATCTATTCACTCCTCATCATCACTCTGGGGATAAGCACTAAGAATCAAAAATTAATTAATAGTGGTAAAGGTGGAATTATAGGAATCCTGGTTTGTGCTTCTATGGCTATGCTTTCTTTATTCTATTTGCTGGCAACATCCCAATTTCAATATGAATATGTTAGTGATTACACCAGCAGTGAACTGCCGATAATTTATAAACTTACAGCGCTATGGGCGGGGAATTCTGGATCGTTATTATTATGGACTTTCTTCCTTGTTCTTTACACGGTGATGATTATCTTCTCACGGAAAATGAGAGGTAATCCTATGGTTCCGTATATTTCCGCTATTCTATTAGGAAATATCGTTTTCTTCTTTTTAATCCTTGGATTTGTTGCTAAACCATTTATTCTTCTAGACCAAGTGCCAATTGAAGGTCATGGACTTAATCCAATGCTTCAGAATCCAGGGATGATCATCCATCCTGTTACACTTTACCTTGGTTATGTAGGACTTGCCATTCCTTTTGCCTTTGCAATGGCAGCACTTTTATTGAAAAACGTGGATGACTTCTGGATTAAAATGACAAGGCGCTGGACGATAATTGCATGGTTGTTTTTAAGTCTAGGTAATATATTTGGCGGCCAGTGGGCGTATGTTGAGCTGGGATGGGGAGGTTACTGGGCATGGGATCCAGTTGAGAATGCATCCTTTATGCCATGGTTAACGGCTACAGCGTTCTTACACTCTGTCATGATTCAGGAACGGAAAAACATGTTAAAGGTTTGGAACATCAGCTTAATCATTACTTCCTATGCATTAACATTGTTTGGAACTTTCCTTGTTAGAAGCGGTGTTCTTACGTCGGTTCACGCATTTGCTAATTCTAATTTAGGATTATATTTTCTAATCTTTATGGCTGTAATGGTAATAGGTGCGTTATATGTGTTAATGAGCCGATACAATCTGCTTAAACGAAGTGCAGGCGAATTCAACTCTTATATTTCAAAAGAAAGCAGCTTCTTAATTAATAATCTATTATTGGTCGGCGCGGCGTTCGGTGTATTCTGGGGAACTGTATTCCCATTAGTATCAGAGGCTGTCCGCGGTACAAAAGTTACAGTAGGAATGCCTTTCTTTAATACCGTTCAAGCTCCAATTCTATTATCTATGATGTTCTTAATGGCAGTATGTCCATTGCTTGCATGGCAAAGGTCGACATTAAAGAACTTAAAAAAGAACTTTTTGATTCCGGCAATCCTTGCAGTTGCAGCTATGGTATTAATGGTTGTACTAGGAATACAGAAAGCCTGGGCGGTTATTGGCTTCGGAGTGATTGTACTTCTCTTAATTACACACTTCCTTGAGTTTTACCGTGGAGTGAAAGCAAGAAGGAAGATGACAAGTGAAAAAATATATCTTTCACTTTACCGTTTGATGACGAAAAACCGCCGTCGCTATGGCGGTTATATTGTCCACATTGGTATAGCGTTTATCGCAATGGGTATTATCGGGTCGCAAAACTATGATGTACAAACTATGAAAACAGTAAACTTAGGGGATTCCATTGAAGTGAAGGATTACCGCATCAATTACGAGAGGCTTGATCAAAAAAGGGAGGGTATTAATGATATCGTTTATGCGGAAATGACTGTTTTCAAAAACGGTAAACGAATTGGTAATATTCAGCCTGAAAAAGTATTCTATGGCAACTGGGATCAGCCATCGTCAGAAGTTGGACTCATAACTTCATTGAAAGAGGACCTATACGTTGTATTAAGTGACTGGGAAAACGATGGAAAAGCAACCTTTATTGTAAAAGTAAATCCAATGATAGCCTGGTTATGGATTGGGTCCTTTATGATTGTGATCGGCTCACTGTTTGCCGTGTGGAATGGAAAATATCAAAATATTACTCCAAGATACACAGGAGTACGTAAAGAGGTGTCTTAATGTGAAAAGTAAAATTTATATGGGACTCCTTCTAATTGCCTTTATTTTTCAGGCTTCCATTTTTCAAGTAGAAGCAAAAGAGTTCGACTACAAATCTAAGGAATTCGAAGCAGCTGCGTCTCAATTTATGTGCACCTGCGGTTGTGGGCAGGATCACTTTGAATGCGATCCTAAGACTTGTAACCTCACAATTGGCTTTAAGGAAGACATCGTTGAAATGATGAATAAGGGCTGGGATAAAGATAAAATCCGTGAATACTACGTCAATATTTACGGTGAAGAAATTTTAACAGCTCCAGAAAAAAGCGGGTTCAGTTTGGTTGCTTGGGTACTGCCTTTTGCAGCCTTAGGTATTGCAGGAGCAGCGATATTCTTCATCATTCGTAAATGGGTGAAGAAAAAAGGAAGTAATGAGCTATCCCTTGACAACGAAATCGTAAAGGATGGAGTGGAAGAAGAGATCCTCTCATCTATGATTGAAGAAGAACGCAAAAAGTATCTTTAGGATGTGAACATAATGCAAGAAATTTCGATCATTTCAATGATATTTACCGCTGGCCTTGTGCTCATTTGTTTATTTCTTGTCCTTGCACCCTTCTTTTCTTGGAATTCATATTTAAGTTTTGCCAACAAGGGTCAAGATTCTCCTTCTAATAAGGAAGTACTTTTATCCACACTGAATGAACTAGAGTTTGAATACAAAATGGATAAAATTTCACATGCAGATTACAAAAATTTAAAAAAACAATATGAATCACAAGTAGTCAGTATTATGAAGGAAGAGGAAGAGCAAATAACATCACAAGCTATTAACAAAGATTTAATGGCTGAAATTGAAAGTGAAATTGAAGCGACAATGAGAAGTTACCAGAATACTAAGGGGGGAGGAAAGTGATCAAGAAAGTCACACTCTTCCTCCTCGGACTGCTGCTGTTCATGCCATTGAATGGTATGGCAGCAGCGGAATCTGTGATATCAGTTGATATGCATTACCTTGTAGTCAGCCCAGCAGAAGATGGTTCAACGAATATGATGAATATGGTGAACTTCACCAATACATCTATTGAGGTATTTAATGGTGCTGGTGAGGGTGAAGCAGTACTAAATGTCACTATTCCAACAGGAGCAACAGGATTTACCTTTTTAGATAACAAAATTGCTCAAAAACAGGTTGAAACAGGTTTCATCACTACAGATCCAATCCCTGCTAACCAGACCGTTGTATTGCCTTACAGCTACAGAATTGCTAAGGGTAAGGAAATTAACCTGAGCTTTGACTATCCAGTACAAATGATGCAAATCCTTGTGCCTGAGGGAATGGGAAGCATCGAATTTGAGAATGTTACTGCCACCAATCAAGGGCTTTTCAAGATGGATGATCAAAATTATCAAGGATACAGTGTGGAAGGAATTCAAGCAAAACAAGCCTTTACAATGATTTATGACAAAGATAAACAGCCAGCTCTAAAAACTCAAGGTTCAAGTGAACAAGGTGTAAGTGAAACGAGTGGCAATGTAACGAAAACAGCACCAGCCTTCCATAATCCCGGTCATCTGCGTATGTGGGCGCAATCCCCGCTGCGCAGTTGGGATCCACATGTTTTCTTAATTGTAATGGCTGCAATAATTATCGCAGCGTTGTCCTATTTTACTTACTTTCGAATGAAGGCCATAGCGGAAGAAAAGAGATTAAGTGCAGACAAGGAAGAAAATGTATTTAAGAGCTTAATGGCTAAGCAAAAAGCCATTATGGATAGAATTCTTGAATTAGAAGAGAATTTCGATGAGGGAAATATGTCAGAAGAGGATTATCAGGCTAAACTGTCTGCATATAAACAGCATTTAGTACAAGTTAAGATGAATTTGCGCCAATTTGTAGAGTAACGTCGGAATGCGAGGGATATTTGATGATTGAAATAAAGAAGCTTACAAAGCAAGCCGACAATAAGTTAATTCTTCGAGGTGTTGACCTAACAATCAAACAAGGGGAAACTGTTGCGATTCTTGGTCCAAATGGGGCTGGGAAAAGTACTTTATTAAAAGTACTGGCAACCTTAATTAAACCTACATCAGGACTTGTAAAAATTAACGGATTGGACCTAAAAAAAGATCATATAGAAGTTAAGAAACTGTTTGGCTATTTACCGCATTCCAGCTTGCTTTATGATCATTACACACCACTTGAGAATTTGGTCTTTTTTGGTGAGTTGTATGGCGTCAAGGACGTTGAAAATAAAGCAAGACAATTGATTCAAGAGGTGGGGTTGTCATTCTTTATTAATGAACCAGTAAAGAATTTCTCACGTGGGATGATTCAGAGGATTGCCATTGCAAGGGCGATTATCCATGAACCCAAAATCATGCTTCTAGATGAACCACATACAGGTTTAGATCAAGGTGCGATTTCGATCTTAAATAATGTTGTTCTTTCCATGAAAGAAAAGGGATGTACAACACTAATGGTTACACACGATTTCAAGCAAGCTGCTGAAATCTGTGACCGAATCATCATTGTGAAGAATGGAAAGATTGCAGATGATTTCAACATCCATAATAAATCATTAGGTTTTGTTTCAGAAAAATATCAGGTTTTAGTGGAGGGGGTATCGTGATGTTTAGAGCAGCCCTTACCATTGCTAAAAAAGATATCTATTCTGAACTTAGAACAAAACAAGTTTTGGGTACGATGATTATCTTTGCCGGGTTAGTCATCCTAGTTCTAAGTTTTGCATTTGATCCGGCAAACAATACAACAAAAGCAGTAATACCAGGTGCTGTCTGGATTATCATTGTTTTTTCGGGAATCCTTGGCCTTAATCGCTCGTTAGTATCTGAGCAGCGAAATGATACGATGCATGGTTTATTGGTGGCCCCAATGGAAGCCTCAAGTATTTATTTAGGGAAATTCATGGCAAACTTCTCGATGATCTTAATTGTTGAAATTGTAGCTGTTCCTTTCTTATTTCTACTATTCGATTTTAAAGTGAATGGCAGTATTTTATATTTTATCTTAGTGTTGTTTGTCGGGAGTTTCGGGTTCGTTGCCATTGGAACTTTTTTGGCCGCATTAGCTTCCAATTCTAAAAGCAGTGAAATGTTGTTACCGCTTTTGCTCTTTCCGATGACAAGCCCGATATTAATAGGTGTTACGCAGGCAACAAAAATTATTCTTACGAATATGGACAAATTGCCAAGTGCTATTGCCTGGCTGCAGTTGGTCACTGCCTATGATGTAATTTTCTTTGTACTAAGCTTTTTACTAATTGAGTACGTTCTGGAGGTTTAAAAAATGAGTATGAATCTTGAAAGAGAACAGGCGCCCCTTGAGATAACAGATTTGGCACCGGTTAAAAGCCCGCTTCTTACCAAAATTTTATATGGCGGCATGGTTGTTTCTATGTTGGCGGCATTCTATTTTATTTTCCTTTATGCAGAAATTGAAAAGACAATGGGAGCTGTACAAAAGATATTTTATATGCATGTTCCATCAGCATGGGTAGCATTTCTAGCTTTCTTTGTGACATTTGTCTTTAGTATCTTATTTCTAATAAAACGCAAACGAATCTTTGATACGTATGCATATGTATCTGCTGAAATTGGTGTTGTATTTACAATTATTGTATTAACAACAGGACCAATTTGGGCAAAGTCATCATGGAACACTTGGTGGGCTTGGGAGCCGCGTCTAACTACCACATTGATCCTTTTCTTCCTTTTTGTTGCCTACCTGATGGTTCGTCAGATGGATGGTGTATGGGATAAAAAGGCTAGACTTGCTGCAGTATTTGGAATTATTGGTTTTGCAGATGTTCCAATCGTATTCTTTGCGATTCGCTGGTGGCAATCTAAATTCCATCCAATCGTATTTGGAGATGGACCATCCCAGCAAGGCGGCGGAATAGCACCAAGTATGCTCGTAGCTTTATTGGTTACGATTGCTGCCTTTACTTTCCTTTATGCCTATCTTCTCCATAAGGGTGTATCCTTTGAAAAAATGAGAATTAAAGTAGACCGCTACAAAGAAAAATTACGTGAAAGATTAGAAAACTAGGAGGAATATATTATGGAATTCATGTATGGGGCTTATTCAGTTGTTTGGTTAGTTATTTTTGGTTATATGCTTCTTATTGGAAAACGTCATAGCAGCCTAAAAAAAGATATTGAGTTTTTAAAACAACTAGATAAATAGGGGTTGTTAGGAGGAGGCAGGATGAGCAGAAGAGTTATAAACTTACTCGTATTGTTTCTATTAATTGGAATGTTTGGCTTTTTTGGATATAGTTTGGCTAGTAAAGGTGACAATACCGATGTTGGTGACAAAGCCTACAATTTCGAACTTCCAAATTTAGACGGAACGAATACGAAGCTCTCTGATTACAAAGGCGAAATAATCATCTTAAATTATTTTGCATCGTGGTGTAAACCCTGTGTGGATGAAGCACCAGAACTTGAAGCATTTGCAAAGGATTACGGCGATAAATACCGTTTAATTATGATTAATAAAGGCGAAACAATGGACAGAGTTAAAAAGTTCCTTGAGAAATATAACACACCTGCTGTGTATGTATTTGATTACAATTCTAAAATTGCTAAAAAATATAATGTAACAGGACAGCCCGAAACATTTGTTATCGATAGACAGGGAATAATAAGAGAACATTACAATGGTCCTGTTACATCAGCACAACTATACTCAATGGTAAAAAAGTACGAATAAATAGAAAAGGATTGAATCACTGCAATAGTGATTCAATCCTTTTTTTATTACCCAATTGGCTGATATTTATATTCTGCTGCGACACTTGCTTTTATTAAAAGCTGTCCCGGCAGAATCTGTGTTGAAGAGAATCCTTTTGCAGATGCAACTTGTTGAAGCTCAAAGGGCTGGATTTGCTCTGTGCCCTCTGTCACAAGAATCGGCGTGGGGTTGAGTGAAACTCTTATGGTATTGGCTATTGTTTTTGCTTTGCTGCTTGCATTGTTTAAAGCCAGGACAAGTGCCTGTTGGTAATAAGAATCCTTAAATCTCGTTGTAAACTGAATGTTAGCAACATAGTTTGCTCCATTCTGAACCGCGGTATCTACTACTTTTCCTATTATAGATAAATCATCGATTTTTACCTCCAAGATATGTGTTACTTTATATCCTCGAAATATTTGTTTTCCTTGATCATAGTCATAGTTGGGTTCAATTCGATAATCAAACGTCTGTATTTGATTTCTATCAATGCCTAAAGCAATAAGAGAATCAATCAGCTTGTTTCCAACAATTGAATTTTGCGCTTGAGCACTAATGAGTTCCTTGCTTTCAGTTACTACACCTAAATTTACGGAGGCTGTATCTGGCTGTACGTTAATTTCTCCTTCACCCGTAACTTTTAACATATTGGTCCTTAGAAATTGTGTGTTTCGGTCTAAAGGATTCTGAATGTACATGAATTTTCCCCCTCAATTATATTCTCTACTACATAAATTACGTTTTACTTTGTTAAGTATTCCTAGCAATCTAGTCATATTGCGCATTAAAAGGCATACATTTTAAATAATGAGACAAGCAGCAAGGAGGAAGAAATGTGGAAACGATCCTTAAATTCTTACCAAAAAACATTGCAGATCAAATCAGTAAAATCCCTCCTAGTCAAAGTGAAGAATTGGAAGAAATCAGAATTCGTATCGACCGCCCAATAGAAATTACGATGAAAGGAGCTCCAAGGTTTCTATCGTATATCGTGCGGCAGGAAGATGCTTTTCACTTGTTAAATAAAATCAGCCAATTCTCGATTTATACACTTGAGGAAGAGTTAAAACGAGGGTATATAACGGTTTCAGGCGGTCATAGAATTGGACTTGCAGGGAAGGTCATCCTTGAAGAAGGAAAGGTAAAAGCGATAAGGGATATTGCTTCATTTAACATTCGGATTGCCAAAGAGAAGATAGGTATTGCTGAAAATATTATCCCCTTTATTTTCAATAATTCATGGACGCATACGATGATTATAGGGCCCCCGCAAACCGGAAAAACAACATTGTTACGGGATATCGCTAGAATTATTTCATCTGGAATTCATGAAAAAAGAATCCAGGCTTCTAAAGTAGGTATTGTTGATGAACGGTCTGAAATTGCTGGTTGTGTAAATGGGATTCCTCAAATGTCGTTCGGCCACCGTCTTGATGTCCTAGATGCATGCCCAAAAGCAGAGGGGATGATGATGATGATTCGTTCCATGAGTCCCGATGTATTAGTGGTGGATGAGATTGGACGAAAAGAGGATGCAGAAGCGATTTCAGAAGCAGTTCACGCTGGTATCAAGCTAATTATGACTACGCATGGCACAAGCTTAGATGAAATCAGAAATAGACCTTCACTTAAATCTATTATCGACCAAAATATTTTTCAGCGATTTATTGTCCTTAGCAGGGCTCACGGCCCAGGAACGATTACTCAAATTTTGGATGGTAATGGGAAAAACTTAAGTCAAAAAGTGAGAGTGACGTAAATGGTTAAATTAATTGGTGCCATTTTTATTATTCTTGCTACTACTTGGACAGGTTTTGAAGCCGCGAAACATTTAAGTGAACGACCGAGACAGCTCAGGCAACTTAGGTCTGCTCTTCAATCACTTGAAGCTGAAATCATGTATGGTCATACACCTTTGCATGAAGCCGCGAGGAGATTGGCAGCACAATTGTCAAAGCCGTTATCATCTTTCTTTGAAGGTTTTGCAAGGAAACTCACAGATACGGAAACAACCGTAAAGGATGCCTGGGAAGAAAGCTTGAAGGAGGTTTGGAAGCAGACTGCTTTTAAACAAGGTGAATATGAGATTATGAAACAATTTGGGGAAACCCTAGGTCGGCATGATCGCTTTTCCCAGCAGAAACATATTATGCTAACTCTTTCCCATCTTGAAAGAGAAGAGAGAGATGCAGTTGAAAGACAAGCAACTTACGAAAAGATGGTGAAGAGTTTAGGGTTCTTTTCAGGATTATTACTGATTATTTTATTAATTTAGGGGGAAAAGCAATGGGCTTAGAAGTGGATATTATTTTTAAGATAGCCGGAGTGGGAATAGTCGTTGCATTTTTGCATACAGTTCTTGACCAGGTTGGGAAAAAGGAATATGCCCAGTGGGTTACTTTATTCGGCTTTATTTACATCTTGTTTCAAGTAGCTTCAATTGTTGATGATCTTTTCCAGAAAATAAAATCTGTCTTCTTGTTTCAATAGAAAGGAGGGCTTTGCCATTGAGATTATTAAAATAGTTGGAGTGGCTCTTGTCGCAACCTTCCTGGCCTTAATAATAAAAGAGCAAAAACCTAATTTCGCCTTTCTGTTAATTGTATTTGTAGGCTGCAGTATATTTCTGTTTTTAGTCGATAAAATCTATGAAATCATTCATATGCTTGAAAAGCTGGCTGTGAATGCAAATGTGAACTTAGTATACGTAGAGACCATACTTAAGATTATTGGAATTGCCTATATAGCGGAGTTTGCATCACAAATTACCAAGGATGCTGGCCAGGGTGCAGTAGCTTCAAAAATCGAACTTGCTGGAAAGGTGTTAATTCTTGCGATGGCAATCCCAATTCTTACCGTTATGATTGAAACGATAATCAAGCTGATTCCAAGCTAAAAGAGTCATTTTCTTTTGAAAACAAGAGGTGAAAAATGATGAAGCAAAGGCTGCAGATTATTCCTATTATTATTCTATTATTTCTGTTTTTTTCGTCAACAAGTGTACAAGCTAACGAAGATGTGAGTGATGCCTCCACACCTCTTTCTCCGCAGGAATTAGTAGACGCACAGCTTAAAAATATGGATTTAACAGAGCTTAAACAATATTGGGTGGATATTCAAAGTGAATACGGCGGTTTCCTGCCAGAGAGCCAGAAAGGAAGTTTGTATGATTTCGTAAAAGGAGATAAGAAGTTCTCTTTGAAGGATTGGACACAAGGAGTTCTGAAATTCTTATTTCATGAATTTGTGGTAAATGGAAAGTTACTTGGTTCTTTAATTCTCCTTACCATTTTCAGCATGTTTCTTCAATCGATGCAAAATGCGTTTGAAAGCAGCACGATTAGTAAAGTTGCCTATTCAATCGTTTATATGGTGCTAGTCATAATTGCGCTTAATAGTTTTCATATCGTCATAGAGTATACAAATGAGGCAATTGGGAGCATGATTTCCTTCGTACTTGCATTAATCCCGCTTTTATTAGCCTTGATTGCTTCATCTGGAGGAATCATCTCTGCAGCATTTTTTCATCCAGTTATTTTGTTTTTAATGAATATCAGCGGGATGTTCATGCAGTATGTTATCCTTCCATTGCTTTTTTTAGCTACTCTATTGAGTATTGTTAGTACGATGTCTGATCAGTATAAAGTGACTCAGTTAGCACAGCTGCTTAGAAACTGGAGTATTGGTTTAATGGGTCTATTCTTGACCGTCTTTCTTGGAGTGATTTCCGTGCAGGGTGCTTCCACCGCGATAACAGATGGAGTAGCCATCCGTACCGCGAAATTTGTAACTGGGAACTTCATCCCTGTTATTGGCCGTATCTTTACTGACGCTGCGGATACTGTAGTCAGTGCCTCTGGATTGTTAAAAAATTCTGTTGGAATAGCTGGTGTAGGTATTCTGCTCATCATTGTTGCCTTTCCAGCACTGAAGATTTTAATGGTCGCGTTCATTTATAAATTCGCCGCAGCTATTTTGCAGCCCTTAGGCGGGGGACCGGTAATTAAATGCTTAGATATTATTAGCAAAAGCGTCATTTATGTTTTTGCTGCACTCGGCATCGTCTCTCTCATGTTCTTTTTAAGTATTACAGTAATTGTCGCAGCAGGGAATCTAACGATGATGATGAGATAGGGGAGAATGTTATGGAATTTTTAATAGAGTGGGTAACGAATATCATTCTTTTTATCCTCTTGGCAACTGTTATTGACATGCTGCTTCCCAATACAAGTATGCAAAAATATACCAAAATGGTTACGGGTCTGCTGCTAATAGCTATTATTTTAACACCAATTTTTAAGTTAATCTCTAAAGATTTTGAAACAGCGATGGCACAGATCCCTTCTTTTCAGGGGCCGGAAGAAAAAAATATGGAAAATTTAATAGAATTGCAGAAAAAAGAAATACAAGCCTCCAATCATGCATATATTTTAGAAACAATGGCTGTCCAGCTTGAAAAGGGAGTAGAAGAGGAGTTGATGGAACAATTTGGTTTGGAAATTGCAAAAATAGAACTAATAACCAAGGATGAAAGTCAAGAATCATTCCCTGAGAACCTTGAAATGGTTACAGTTCGCCTAAAGCAGCCAGAAACAAAAGATATGACAGTTGAAGCTGTACAACCCGTAAGCATTGACACAGGAACACCTCTTCCATCTAAGGATCAAACAGAAGAATCAGAAAAAGTCGCCGCATTTCTTTCGCAGCATTGGAATGTAACCGAAAAAGTGATTGAAGTCTCGGTTGAAGGGGGGATGAAATAGCAGAATGGAAAATAATAAGGGACCATTTTCATGGCTGAAAAACCTAGTCTCAAAGGGTGAAAGCTCTGATAAAAAATCTGGCAAATATCAATATATGATTCTGGTACTATGCATCGGTGCCGCATTCATGATTGTTGGTAATGTTTTATTCTCGGATAAAACCGCTCCACTTGACAGTAAGGCAGTATCCACAAGTCAGGCAGAAACGTCTGAGGTTGAAGCCTTTAGTTTAAAGAAAGATTCAAATAATAAAACCATTGCTGGTTACGAAGAGGAATATGAGAAACAGCTTAAGAAGGCACTGGAGGAAATGCTGGGTGTTGACGATGTAACAGTAGTGGTGAATATTGATTCTACAGATAAAAAGGTTCTGGAGAAAAATACAGTAACGAAATCTCAGACAACAGAGGAAAAAGACAACGAGGGTGGAGAACGGAAAGTTCAGGATACTTCCACTGATGAACAATTAGTTATTATACGTGAAGGTGAAAAAGAGGTACCTATTGTGGTTGAATACCAAAAACCAGATATTCGAGGAGTGCTGGTAGTAGCTAAAGGTGCAGATAATATTCAAGTGAAAAAATGGATTATAGAGGCAGTGACACGAGCGCTTGACGTACCTAGCCACCGTGTTGCCGTTATGCCTAAAAAATAAAAGGGGGATTTACGAATGCTATTGAAAAAACAAACTGTTTGGTTATTAACGATGTTAAGTTTGGTGGTTGTACTATCTGTTTATTACATTACCTCTCCTGAACAAAAAAGTAATGAACTTGCAGCAGTGAAACAAGAAGAGAAAGCTGAGCAAAAAGAAACGAAAACAGATACAGAAACGGAAGTTAAAGACGGAGACACCGTGATTTCTCAAGTTGCAGGTGACGAGGAATTTGAAGCACTTCGTTTGAAGCTGCAGGATGAGCGCAGTGAATTAAAAGAACAACTAAATGCTGTTGTAGCGACAACTGATCTGCCTGCTGACCAGAGAAGTGAAGCGGTTGACCAAATGAAGAAATTAAGTGAAATAGCACAAAAGGAAGAAATGCTAGAAACCTTAATTAAAGCTATGGACTATGAAGATGCTCTAGTTAGAGCAGATGGGTCAACAGTTAAGATAATTGTAAAGTCAAGTAAAGAGTCTACAAAATCAGAAGCTAACGCAATTATTAAAATGGTTAAAAAGGAGATTGGTGAAACTAATTTTGTTGCTGTAGAATTTCAGCCGACAAAATAAATAAAAAAAGGGAAAGCCAAGCGCGGCTTTCCCTTTTTTGTGTATTGTGATAAGAAGAATATTGAACTTTGCTAAGGTATTAGCGTATAGTATTAGTAGTTAGTCTTAATTTATGTAGGACAAGGAGTGTTCAGATTGTTAAAAGTACAAGAAATTCGTGAATTGATAAAATTAGTTGACCAGTCCAGTATTGATGAATTCGTTTATGAAAATGAAGGTTCTAAAATAAAAATGAAAAAGAATACTGGAACTACAACAGTGACAACTGTGCCTGCACCACAAGCGGCAGTTCAAGCAGCACCTGTTATCCAGCCAATAGCACCAGCAGCATTAGCTAGTGCAGCGCCAGTCCAAGAAATAAAGCCGGATGCGGCAGTTCAAAATGCCTCAACAGAGACTGATACTTCGTCATTACACAAAATCACTTCCCCTATGGTAGGGACATTTTATGCCTCACCAACACCAGATGCTGATGCCTATGTAAAAGCAGGTTCAGCTGTTACAAAGGATTCTATTGTCTGTATTGTCGAAGCAATGAAATTATTTAATGAAATTGAAGCTGAAGTTAATGGCGAAATAGTTGAAGTACTAGCGAAGAATGGTCAATTAGTAGAATATGGGCAGCCATTATTTTTAGTAAAGCCAGAATAGGAGCGGGTAACAGGATGATAAAGAAACTGTTAATTGCAAATAGAGGAGAAATTGCTGTCAGAATCATTCGTGCTTGCAGGGAAATGGGCATTGAATCTGTTGCCGTATACTCCGAGGCCGACCGTGAAGCTCTGCATGTACAGCTTGCAGATGAAGCCTATTGCATTGGACCGACATTATCAAAAGATAGTTATCTTAATGTGACAAATTTAATTAGTGTAGCGAAATTAACTGCCTGTGATGCCATCCACCCTGGATATGGTTTCCTAGCCGAAAATGCAGATTTTGCTGAGCTATGCCGTGAATGTAATATTACCTTCGTGGGACCTAGTCCCGAGGCAATTACCAAAATGGGAACAAAAGATATTGCAAGGGAAACAATGCGTGAAGCAGGGGTTCCGATTGTACCAGGGTCAACGGGAATTATAAATGATATTGAAGAAGCACTTGAACTTGTAGAAAGAATTGAATACCCGGTAATCATTAAAGCAACAGCTGGCGGAGGCGGTAAAGGGATCCGTGTTGCAAAAAATGAACAGGAATTAATTAAGGGTATTAATATTACACAGCAAGAGGCTTTAACTGCTTTTGGTAATCCAGGAGTATACATAGAAAAGTATATTGAGGATTTCCGTCATGTTGAAATACAAGTACTGGCAGACTCCTATGGAAATACAGTTCATTTAGGAGAAAGGGACTGTTCCATTCAAAGGAGACTGCAAAAACTTCTCGAAGAGACCCCATCTCCAGCTTTAGATGGAGAAATTCGTGCCGAAATGGGAAATGCTGCAGTAAAAGCGGCAAAAGCAGTTGATTATTCAGGTGCAGGAACGGTAGAATTTATATATGACTACCGCAATCGTAAATTTTACTTTATGGAAATGAATACAAGGATCCAGGTGGAGCACCCAGTTACTGAAATGGTTACAGGTATTGATCTAATAAAGGAGCAAATTAAAGTTGCTTCTGGAGAAAAATTAACGGTTAATCAGCAGGATGTTACCTTTACAGGGTGGGCAATTGAATGTCGAATCAATGCGGAAAACCCGGAGAAGAACTTCATGCCTTCAGCAGGAAAAATTCATATGTACCTGCCTCCTGGCGGTTATGGTGTTCGGATTGATTCAGCTGCTTACCCAGGTTATACGATTCCGCCTTATTATGATTCTATGATTGCGAAGGTCATCACATATGGTAATAGCAGGGAAGAAGCAATCTCACGAATGAAACGTGCGTTAAGTGAATTTGTAATAGAGGGTATTCATACTACCATACCGTTCCATTTAAAATTGCTTGATCATGAAAAATTCGTAGAGGGACAGTTCAATACCAAGTTTCTTGAATTATATGATGTGATGAAATCTAACTAATCTGGAGGTGTACTTTATGAGCGAGTATAATGTACTGGAAATGAATCAAGGCAACAACGGCCACGGTAAAGTTGAAATTGCACCAGAAGTCATTGAAGTCATTGCAGGTATTGCTGCTTCCGAGGTCGAGGGAGTTGCACAAATGCGCGGGAATTTTGCAACAGGTGTAGTTGAACGACTTGGAAAGAAAAACCACGGTAAAGGTGTTAAGGTAGAACTATCGGAAGAGGGAATTACCGTTGACGTATACTGCTTAATGAAATTTGGAGTATCTATTCCAACTGTAGCAGGAAAAATACAAGATAACATTCGACAAGCATTACTAAACATGACAGCTCTCGAGGCTGAAGCAGTAAACATCCACGTAGTTGGAATCTCTTTCGAAACCCAAAAACCAGAACCAGAAGTAGAAGAAGAGATTTAAATGTTTGACCAAAGGAGAATTCCTTTGGTTTTTTCTTTTTTTACGGTTATTAGTATACTGCTTCTAGGTAAAAATAAGTTCTTACAGTGCGAATCAATTTTAGTTATGCTATTATCTTTTTATGTGCAAAACAAAAACAAGCAATGGTTGTATGAAATTAGACAAAAATTAATTATTTCTCTAAAGGAGTTAACGGTATAATGAAAAGAAGAACTGCTAGGGAAAAGGCGTTACAAGCTCTTTTTCAAATCGATGTAAGTAATACAGAGCCATCTTCTGCAATTGAACATGTTTTGGAGGGAGAGTCAGGAGATGACTATCTAACCAAGCTTGTACAAGGAGTGGTTGAACATAAAAATGAAATTGATCCATTAATCATAGAACACCTTGAAAAATGGACAATTGACCGTTTAGCAACGGTAGACAGGAACTTATTGAGGTTAGCTGTTTATGAATTAAAATACTTCCGAACTGAAACACCTGAAAATGTAATTTTAGATGAAGCGATTGAAATTGCCAAAATTTACGGTGATGAACAATCCAGCCGATTTATTAATGGTGTACTATCAAAAGTGAAACAGCAGCTAATCAGCGAATAAATAGATTACATACTACTGGAGGGGAACATAATGACTGCAACAATTATAGATGGTAAGGAAATAGCCGCAAAGAAAAAAGTAGAAATTGCTGAAGAAGTAATAAAACTAAGAGATAAAGGGGTTACACCAGGACTTGCTGTTATTCTTGTGGGGAACAATCATGCTTCCAGAACATATGTAACAAACAAAGAAAAGACTTGTAGAGAACTGGGGATGTACTCCGTATTAATTGAGCTGCCAGAAGAGACTTCACAGAATGAACTTCTGTTAAAAATCGAAGAATTGAATGAAGACCCAGCGATCCATGGGATACTCGTACAGCTGCCGCTTCCAAAGCATATTGACGAAATTAAAGTAATTGAAGCAATCTCACCTTTAAAAGATGTTGACGGCTTTCACCCGATAAATATCGGAAGAATGATGACTGGCCAGGATGCATTTTTACCTTGTACCCCATATGGAATCATGGTGCTCCTAGAAGAAACAGGTATCGATATTGCCGGCAAACATGTCGTTGTTGTCGGAAGAAGTAATATTGTTGGAAAGCCGGTTGGCCAGCTATTTCTTAACCAGCATGCAACTGTAACGTACTGTCATTCAAGGACAAAGGACCTCAAGGCACATACAACGCAAGCTGATATACTCGTGGCTGCTGTTGGCATTGCTAATTTCATAAAAGCAGATCATGTAAAAGATGGTGCTGTAGTTATTGATGTAGGGATAAACCGAAATGAAGCTGGGAAGCTCTGCGGAGATGTGGATTTCAATGAAGTCGTAGAAAAAGCAGGGTTTATTACCCCCGTTCCAAAAGGAGTAGGACCTATGACCATTACGATGCTCATGTATAACACGCTTAAATCAGCAAAAAATACGCTGCGGTCCTAAAAGGAGTTCGTAATGCAGGAAAAAAAGTATTTGTCAGTACTGGCTTTAACAAAATACATAAAAAGAAAATTTGATGCTGATCCCCATTTGCAGGATGTCCATGTGAGAGGTGAAATCTCAAACTTTAAACAGCATTCGAGCGGTCATATGTATTTTACCTTAAAGGATGAGAAAGCACGCATACTGGCTGTCATGTTCGCAAGGGAAACACGGACAATGAAGTTTTCTCCTGAAAACGGTATGAAGGTAGTTGTAAAAGGGGATATATCTGTTTATGAACCGAGCGGTCAATACCAAATATATATTAAAGAAATGCAGCCGGATGGAATTGGCGAGTTATTTTTAGCCTATGAACAATTGAAAAAAAGACTCGAAGCAGAAGGTTTATTTTCGATAGAACGGAAAAAATCTATACCGAGTTATCCGAAGACGGTAGGTGTGATTACTTCACCCACAGGAGCTGCAATAAGAGACATTATCACAACCATTAAAAGACGTTATCCGATAGCCAATATTCTAGTTTTACCAGCCCTCGTACAAGGTGGAAATGCCGCTCCTTCTATTGCTTCAGCGATTGAGAAAGCAAATAAGCTAGATGAGCTGGATGTGCTTATAGTAGGGCGGGGCGGCGGCTCAATCGAAGAATTATGGGCTTTTAATGAGGAAATAGTTGCTAGAGCTATCTTTCAATCGAATATCCCAATTATTTCAGCCGTAGGACACGAAACAGATTTTACAATTGCGGATTTTGTTGCAGATATGAGAGCACCAACGCCTACTGCTGCAGCTGAGTTAGCTGTACCGCAGATCGATGATTTAATGGAAAGACTGCTGCAGCGAAAAACCCGTATGCTCCAATCTATGAACAGCCTTTTCCGATATGAGAAGCAAAGATTAGTCAGAGCACAAAAATCCTATGCTTTTCGGTACCCGCAGCGTCTTTACGAACAGAAGCTCGAGCAGGTTGATAAATTAACAGAACTGCTTGTCAGGGGTGCCTCCAGATTGTCAGACGTCAAAAGGTCACAGCATCAAACTGTACACAATCGTCTGATACGAAACCATCCAAAGGTAGCTTTCTTAGATGCAGAGGGAAGGTTTGACCGGTCACAAAAAGATTTGAAACGAGCTATGGAGAAAATCCTATTAAAAAAACAAACTGAATTCGATAAGGTCATTTCAACGCTGCAAGCTTTAAGTCCGTTAAAAATAATGGAACGTGGATACAGCCTCGTTTACTCTAATGAAAATGAATTGATAAAAAGCATTAAACAAGTCAAAGAGAACGAACCACTTCAAATTCAATTAACAGATGGCAGCCTTCTCTGTAATGTACAGAATATAAAGGAGAGCGAGAACCGTGAGTAATGAACAAAAGATTTCCTTTGAGGAAGCGATGAATAAGCTTGAGCAAATTGTGGATAAGCTTGAAGAAGGAGATGTCCCTTTAGAAGAGGCGATTGTCTTTTATAAAGAAGGAATGGAACTGTCTAAGCTTTGTCATGATAAGTTAAAAAGTGTTGAGGAACAATTAACTCAGATTATTACGGAGGACGGACGTAAACAAAACTTTACGATTGAAGAGGAGGAGTAGGCTTTGGATACTAAAGTTCTAGATGCTTTTACACAAGAATATAAACAACTGCTTGAATCAGAGCTTCGAACCTTGGTGGAAAAGCTAAACGCACCTCCTAATATTAAAGAAGCCATGCATTATTCCCTTCGGGCTGGGGGCAAGAGAATTCGTCCGCTGTTAGTCTTTGCTACACTTGCGGCTTTTGGAAAAGATCCCAAAATGGGGCTGTTAGCAGCTTCAGCTATAGAAATGATCCACACTTATTCGTTAATACATGATGACTTGCCAAGTATGGATAACGATGACCTTAGAAGAGGCAAGCCGACGAACCATAAAGTGTTTGGAGAGGCTCTCGCAATTCTTGCTGGTGATGCTCTCTTAACCTACAGTTTCGAAGTAATCGGAAAAATACCAAACGAAATAGCTTCAAGTGAAACGAAACTTCAATTGGTCATCGAAATGGCGAAAGCTGCGGGAAGTGAAGGAATGGTAGGCGGCCAGGTAGCCGATATTGAGGGAGAAGGGAAATCCTTAACCATTGAAGAGCTGGAATATATTCATATTCATAAGACAGGTAAGCTCTTAAAATACAGCGTTATTGCTGGTGCTTTGTTAGGCGGGGCAAATCATGATCAA
This sequence comes from Neobacillus niacini, assembly GCF_046591715.1. Classification (GTDB taxonomy): domain Bacteria; phylum Bacillota; class Bacilli; order Bacillales; family Cytobacillaceae; genus Neobacillus; species Neobacillus niacini_L. Next base: position 203,348 of record NZ_JAWVNQ010000003.1, read on the forward strand.
CTTGAAAACCTTAAAGCATTTGCCCATCATCTTGGTCTTGCTTTCCAAATCCAGGATGACATTCTCGACTTAGAGGGAAACACAGAGCTGCTAGGTAAGCCTGTTGGCAGTGATACCACTAATCAGAAAAGCACCTATCCGCAGTTATTGTCTATGGAGGGTGCAAAAGAAGCGTTACAAAAGCAATTGGTGCTTTCAAAGCAATACTTAGAAGATACAGGACTAAATATACACCTGCTCAACGAAATTGCAGAACTTGTAGCATCAAGAGACCACTAAATAACTGGTATTTGAACAACAACGCAAATGTGTTATAATTGTTGTCAATGTAGAAATCGTTGTCAATGCCGTTACCACTAAAAGTGTTAGCGGCTATTTTTACTAGGTGAACTGATAGAAAAAGTATGAAAGCGAGTGGTCCAAACATGGATCTGTTATCAATAAAAGACCCTTCCTTTTTAAAAGGGATGTCAAATCAAGAATTGGAGGTTCTAAGTCAAGAGATACGCCGATTCTTGATTGAAAAGCTGTCTGTAACTGGAGGCCATATTGGACCGAATCTAGGTGTTGTCGAATTAACAATTGCATTACATAAATGTTTTGACAGCCCCAATGATAAATTCATTTGGGATGTAGGACATCAGTCCTATGTTCATAAAATACTTACAGGCAGAGCTTGTGAATTCGATACGCTGCGCCAATATAAAGGACTATGCGGCTTTCCTAAAAGGATTGAAAGTGAACATGATGTATGGGAAACCGGACATAGCTCAACTTCTCTTTCTGCCGCTATGGGAATGGTTATTGCCAGGGACTTGAAAAAAGAAAACTCCTATATTGTTCCTATCATTGGGGATGGTGCCCTAACTGGAGGAATGGCGTTAGAAGCATTGAACCATATTGGTCATGAAAAGAAAAATATGATTGTCATCCTAAACGATAACGAAATGTCAATTGCGCCTAATGTTGGTGCTCTTCATAATATTCTTGGCCAATTACGAACAGCTGGCAAGTATCAGTGGGTTAAAGATGAATTAGAATTGTTATTGAAAAAGGTTCCTGCGGTTGGCGGGAAACTCGCAGCAACTGCAGAACGAGTAAAGGACAGTCTTAAATATTTATTTGTTTCTGGCATGTTCTTTGAGGAAATGGGCTTCACCTATTTAGGACCAGTTGATGGGCATGATTATGAGGCTTTATTTGAAAATTTCCGTTATGCGAAAAAAACAGAAGGTCCAGTCCTTCTTCATGTCATCACAAAAAAAGGAAAAGGGTTCCATCCTGCTGAGAGCGATAAAAAAGGAACATGGCATGGTACTGGTCCATATAAAATGGATACGGGAGCCTTTGTTAAGTCTGATAAAGCACCACCAGCTTGGAGCAGCTTAGTAAGTGAAACTGTTCGCAAGCTTGCTCGTAATGATGAGCGGATTGTTGCAATTACACCAGCTATGCCTGTTGGTTCTAAACTAGAGGGGTTTGCCAGCGAATTCCCAGAGAGAATGTACGATGTTGGTATAGCTGAGCAGCATGCTGCTACTGTAGCTGCTGGATTAGCAACTCAAAATATGAAGCCATTTTTGGCAATCTATTCGACATTTTTGCAACGTGCCTATGATCAAGTAGTTCATGACATTTGCCGTCAGAACCTAAATGTTTTCATTGGAATTGACCGAGCTGGGTTAGTCGGAGCTGACGGTGAAACGCATCAGGGAGTATTTGATATTGCCTTCTTAAGACATGTACCTAATATCGTACTAATGATGCCTAAAGATGAAAATGAAGGGCAGCATATGGTTTATACGGCACTGAATTATGATGATGGACCAATTGCGATGAGATTCCCTCGAGGAAATGGTTTGGGTGTGCCAATGGATGAAAAATTAAAGAGTATTCCACTTGGAACTTGGGAGGTTCTAAAGGAAGGTGAAGATGGTGCAATCTTAACCTTTGGTACCACCATCCCAATGGCAATGAAGGCAGCAGAAGCATTAGAAAAACAAGGGATTTCTGTGAAAATAGTGAACGCCCGTTTCATTAAACCATTAGATGAAAAAATGCTTAGCGAGTTATTTAGAAAGAATATCCCTATACTAACCATTGAAGAAGCAGTTCTTCAGGGCGGATTTGGAAGTTCTGTATTAGAATACGCACACGAGCAAGGCTTCTACCAACAAGCAATCGACAGAATGGGGATCCCAGACCAATTTATTGAGCATGGTGATGTTGATTCACTGCTTGAGGAAATAGGGATGACTACTTCTGAGGTTGTTAAAAGAATGACGATACTTGCACGTAAAAAACAAAAAAGGGCATAAGTAATGAAGAACAAAGAACGTTTAGATGTTTTATTAGTTGAAAGAGGGTTAGCTGAAACAAGGGAAAAGGCAAAGCGGTCCATTATGGCGGGGCTGGTTTATACAAACGAGGAGCGCTTAGATAAACCTGGTGAGAAAGTAAAAGTAGATATTCCACTTACGATAAAAGGAAACGTTCTCCCATATGTCAGCCGTGGAGGTCTGAAGCTTGAGAAGGCGTTAAAGGTCTTTGATGTCACAGTCGAGGATAAAATCATGCTTGATATTGGTGCTTCTACGGGCGGATTTACGGATTGTGCTCTGCAAAATGGTGCAAAAATGTCCTATGCTTTAGATGTAGGTTATAATCAACTTGCGTGGAAGCTGCGACAGGATGAACGTGTAGTGGTAATGGAAAGAACCAACTTCCGCTATGTAACACCCCAGGACTTGGCAGGTGAAATGCCCAATTTTGCAACGATCGATGTGTCTTTTATCTCCTTAAAGTTAATCTTACCGGTTTTAAAGACACTTCTTGTTCCTGAAAGTGATATTGTTGCACTCGTAAAACCGCAATTTGAAGCGGGTCGTGAACAGGTTGGTAAAAAGGGCATTGTTCGTGACGAAAAGGTACATTTACAAGTAGTTAATAAAATTGTCGATTTTGCTCTTGAACAAGGATTTAATGCGGTTAATTTATCCTTTTCTCCAATCACAGGAGGGGACGGAAATATTGAATTTCTTCTTCACCTCAGATGGATGGGGGAACAGGAAAAAGGACAAAATCAATTACCTACTGAGCCTTCACAAATCGTGAAAGCCTCCCATCTAGAATTTAAATCAAAACAAGATGTTGAAGGATGAGCAGATGCTTATCCTTCTTTTTGATTTAACAAGTTTTTTCTCCTGAATAATCATTGTACATCCTAGGCAAAATGGGCTAACATATTGATATAAGCGACATTTTTGTACAAAATACTTAAATGTTCTAATGATTACGGGGTGAATGGTTTGAATAAAGGTCAACGTCATATCAAAATAAGAGAAATTATCACCAATAATGATATTGAAACACAGGATGAACTTGTGGATGAATTAAAAAGTGCAGGCTTTAATGTAACGCAAGCAACGGTTTCGAGGGATATTAAAGAACTGCACTTAGTCAAAGTTCCTTTGTTAGATGGACGATACAAATATAGCCTTCCTGCGGACCAGCGGTTTAATCCATTACAGAAACTAAAAAGATCATTAATGGATGCATTTGTTCGAATTGATTCTGCTGGACATTTACTGGTAATGAAATGTCTGCCTGGAAATGCTATGGCAATCGGTGCTTTACTTGATAACCTTGACTGGGAAGAAGTATTAGGAACCATCTGCGGGGACGATACGATTTTGATTATCTGCCGTACACCAGAAGATACAGAGACGATCACCAATCGGTTCCTGGACATGCTGTAATAGGGGGAAGGACCATGTTATCAGAATTATCGATTAAGAATTTTGCTATTATCGAGGCCCTCTCCATTTCGTTTGATAAAGGGTTGACGGTTTTAACTGGAGAAACTGGTGCAGGAAAATCCATCATTATTGATGCTATTCATCTGCTGGTAGGAGGCAGAGGCTCTCACGAGTTTGTTAGACATGGGGAAGAGAAAGCAGAAATAGAAGGTCTATTTCAAGTTGATGAGAACCATCCAGTTAATTTAAAGGCATTTGAGTTTGGAATAGAAATTGAAGAAGGTATGGTCGTTTTACGAAGGGATATTTCCCGGACCGGTAAAAGTGTCTGCAGAATAAATGGGAAGCTGGTGACCATCTCCACATTAAGGGAAGTGGGTTCTGCCTTGGTTGATATACATGGCCAGCATGAACATCAAGATTTAATGGATGAAAGCAGACATCTGCTCTTGCTTGACCAATTTGGGTATGAGGAAATATCACATTCGCAAACAGAATATCAAGAAGTGTTTCATCGCTATGAGCAAACCTCTCATAAGCTTAAGTCTTTAAGTGAGAATGAGCAGAAAACCGCACATCGACTAGATTTAATTCAATTTCAATTTGATGAAATTCAAAAGGCCAATTTAAAGCTTAATGAAGATGAGCAGCTTTTTGAAGAAAAAAGAAAGCTTGTTAATTTTGAACGGGTTTTCGATGCCGTTCAATCTAGTTACAATGCCCTTACTGGTGAACAAAAGGGGCTGGATTGGATTGGTATGGTAATGGGGAATCTCGAAGATGCTCAAAGTTTGGATTCCGCTTATAAAGACGTGTATGAGTCTGTCATGAATAGCTTTTATCAATTAGAGGATGCTTCACGAACGCTCAGAAATGAATTAGATGGATTAGAATATGATCCCGAGCGATTAAATGAGATTGAAGAAAGATTAAATGAAATTAACCAGTTAAAGCGGAAATACGGAAAAACAATCGAAGAAATTTTAGAATACGCTGCAAAAATTGAAGAAGAAATAGAAACTCTGCAAAATAAAGAAACACATATAGGACAATTAGAAAAACAATTAGCTTCCATTAAAAAGGATTTAAGCCTTGAAGCAAAACAGCTGACGGAGCACAGAAAGCACTGGGCTGGCAAGCTGACAAAACTAATTCATAATGAGTTGAAAGAACTCTATATGGCAAAAACAGTTTTTGAAATCCGTTTTGAATCCATTTTGCCGCACTTTACGAAAACTGGTGTGGATCATGTCGAGTTTTATATTTCAACGAATCCAGGAGAACCTTTAAAGCCATTATCAAAAATTGCCTCTGGCGGTGAGTTGTCAAGAATCATGCTGGCGCTAAAGAGTATTTTTTCGAAGCACCAAGGTGTTACCTCCATTATTTTTGATGAGGTAGATACTGGTGTCAGCGGCAGAGTTGCCCAATCAATAGCTGAGAAAATTTATAAAGTAGCTGTTGATTCACAGGTTTTATGTATTTCGCATTTGCCGCAGGTAGCTGCGATGGCAGACACACATTTGTTTATTTCGAAGGTAACAGAAGGCGGACGAACCAAAACTTCGGTCAGTCCACTCAGCATAGATGAAAAGATAAAGGAAATTGGTCGAATGATTTCCGGTGTAGAAATTACTGATTTAACGAAAAAACATGCTGAAGAATTGTTATTTTTAGCATCTGAAAACAAAAAAATTGAAAAGCTTCCCAATTAGGGGAGCTTTTTTATGTAGTCTCAGGTTATAAATGGCGCTCATGCAGGCAAAATTAAAGATGTAGCCATTTCGATGTAGAGTGAAACAGAAGCGAGGAGAGTGAAGATTTTGAAGTTAGAAATAATTAGAAAGATCATTGGTGGAATTCTCCTTGTTTCATTAATCAGCGTTCTTTATTTTCAGCCATTTCAGCGTTACCTTGATATACCAAAGGCCATAACAGTCTTTGAAGGACAAGATTATACTTTTCAAAAGGCTGTACCGGTATCAGCCTCTTTAGTATCTCTCAATTCAAATATCTCACTTGAACAAGATCAAAAAAATGTAACCTTAAAAGCAAATGATACGGGCAAAGAAGAAATGCTTCTAGAGTTTGCAGGTATTCCTGTTAAAAAGGTCGATGTACATGTTTTAAAGGATTTCAAAGTCACCCCAGGAGGACAATCCATTGGTGTTAAACTAAATACGGTTGGCGTATTGGTCGTAGGCCACCATTTAGTTAATACGGAAGATGGAAAAAAATCACCCGGCGAAATAGCAGGAATAAAAATTGGTGACATTATTACTGAAATCAATGGAAACAAAATTGAAAAAATGACAGATGTGGCTCCCTTTGTACAAAATGCAGGGCAAAGCGGAAAAGCATTAGATATGGTTATCAGCAGAGAAAGCGGCAAGTTCACAACAAAACTAACTCCCCTTAAGGATAAGGGAGAGAACTCCTATAAGCTGGGATTGTATATTCGTGATTCAGCAGCAGGAATTGGAACCATGACATTTGTTCATCCAGAATCAAAAAAATATGGTGCGCTCGGGCATGTTATATCCGATATGGATACAAAAAAACCAATAGTAGTAGAAGATGGTCAAATTGTTCGTTCTACGGTTACATCGATTGAAAAAGGAAGTAACGGCGACCCAGGAGAAAAGCTTGCGCGATTCTCTTCAGATCGTGAAATAGTCGGAAACATCACAAAAAACAGTCCCTTTGGGATATTCGGAGTGTTAAATAAAGAATTAAAGAACGGAATTTTGGATAAGCCGCTTCCTATTGCCTTATCTCACCAAGTAAAGGAAGGACCGGCAAAAATTTTAACAGTGGTAAATGACGACAGGGTAGAAGAATTTGAAATTGAAATTGTCAGCACGATCCCGCAGAAATTTCCAGCAACAAAAGGCATGGTTTTAAAAGTAACCGATCCAAGGCTTTTGGAGAAAACGGGAGGAATCGTTCAGGGAATGAGCGGAAGTCCAATTATCCAAGATGGAAAGCTGATAGGTGCAGTTACCCATGTCTTTGTCAATGACCCAACCTCCGGTTACGGAGTACACATTGAATGGATGTTAAATGAAGCAGGAATTAACATATATGAAAAGCCAAAAGAAAAGGCTAGTTAAAACTAAAGTTTTCTAAAAACAAAATAGGCGAAATAGCCTATTTTGTTTTTTTTGCATACCATAAAGATTTTTCGACAAAACATTGGAAAAAATAAGCATATATGCAAATTTAGTCGAAAATTAAAGTAAAACAAAGAAAAGATGAGATTTTCTCACTATTTTAAGAAATATTAAAAAAACTAGAGGAATTTTAGTTGCATTGTCGAATTTCTAATTTAGAATAGAATTAAGAGAATAAAAAGCTAATGTTAAATAGAGATATGACCATTTGGACTTGAGGAGGATATAAAGGTGAAAAAGATTAAAGTTTGTGTCGTGGATGATAATAGGGAGTTAGTTGGATTATTAGAGGATTATATTTCTTCCCAAGATGATATGGAAATTGCGGGAATTGCTCATAATGGTCAGGATTGTTTGGATCTTCTTGAATCAACGGATACGGATGTACTCGTTTTAGATATTATTATGCCCCACCTGGATGGTTTAGCTGTTCTCGAGCGCCTAAGAGAGCTTAAAAAGGGTGCCATTCCAAATGTTATTATGTTAACAGCATTTGGACAAGAAGATGTTACAAAGAAGGCAGTGGAACTTGGTGCCTCATATTTTATATTAAAACCTTTTGATATGGAGAATTTAGGAAACCATATTCGCCAGGTAAGCGGTAAAAGCAGTCAGGTAAGCAGAAAGGCTCCGGCTGCAGGAAATTATCGTACACATACTGAAAATAAACCAAGAAATTTAGATGCCAGCATTACAAGTATAATTCATGAAATTGGGGTTCCAGCACACATCAAAGGATACCTGTACTTGCGCGAGGCTATTTCTATGGTTTATAACGATATTGAATTACTTGGATCGATTACAAAAGTGTTATACCCTGATATTGCAAAAAAATATAACACAACTGCAAGCCGGGTAGAACGTGCAATTCGACACGCGATTGAAGTGGCTTGGAGCCGTGGAAATATCGACTCCATTTCATCTTTATTCGGTTATACAGTCAGCATGTCTAAGGCTAAACCTACAAACTCAGAGTTTATCGCTATGGTTGCTGATAAGCTTCGTTTGGAGCATAAGGCTTCTTGAAAAGATCAATAATATAATGGAAAAGCCTTCATTTTTGGTAATGAAGGCTTTTTTTGTTCTAATCTCTTTTATTTTCTTTTTCTAGTTCCATTAATTTTTGAATAAGTATATGCTGAGGCATATGCATAAGCTGTTCTATCGGAACATTTAATTTTTCCGCAAGCTTAATGGCAGTTTCAGGTGATAATTGTAAAGGTCTCATTGTAATCCTCCATTTCAAATTAGTTAGGAAGTGAAAAAGTGACACAGATTTTCGCGCATCGAGGTTACTCTTTGGCTTTTGCTGAAAATACGATGAGTGCATTTATAGCTGCTGAAAAGGCAGGAGCAGACGGCTTAGAGCTGGATGTCCAATTAACGAAGGACGGTGAAGTCGTTGTCATACATGATGAAAAAGTTGATCGGACAACGACTGGTAAAGGGTTTGTAAAAGACTTGACCTATAAAGAAATTAGAAAATTTAATGCCGATAAAAAAGGTGTTAATAAAGAGCCAATTCCCTCTTTAAATGAAGTCCTTGAATGGATGCAGTCCAACCAACTCGTTTGTAACATTGAGTTAAAAAATAACCTTTTTCCGTATGAAGGAATGGAAGAAAAGGTAATTCAACTGGTTCGAAGATATAATTTGAGTCATCGGATTATCATCTCGTCTTTTAATCATTACAGTATTGTCTTAAGTTATCGATCTGCACCCGAAATCGAAACAGCTCCTCTTTTTAATGAACGTATTTATATGCCGTGGGTCTATGCCCAATCTATTCGTGCAAAGGGGATTCATCCGAAGTTAGCGTCAATAACAGATGAAATCATCCAAGGTGCCATTAAAAATGGAATTGCAGTCAGACCGTATACAGTTAATAAAGATTATGATATGCATAGGCTTTGTAAGCTTAACTGTACATCTATTATTACAGATGATCCAGTAAAAGCCCTAAAAATTAGGAAACAATATGAAAAGAGACCATAATGGCCTCTTTTTATTTTTTGAATCGATCCTGTACTTTATTTCTTTTTCTATCGCGGTGAAAAATGAATCCAGCGACAAATGCTAAACCGCCAATGAATAGAATGAGACCTGAAAGAAATTGCAGCCACAAATAGGGGATTGGGCTGTGGAGAATCCCAAATGTCATATCGCGCATTAATTTAATCCCAAAGCCCGCTAAAAAGCCTGGAATTACTAATATGAGTAAAGCAATAATCCGCTTCATAATTAAATCCTTCCAATTGTTTGATTAGTCATTAGAAATATACCCTCAAGGAAATATTAGTACAAAGATAAAATTTGTCAAGATAACCAAAAAAATATAGAATAGATAGTGAAAAATATTGCATGTTTTCGATAAGTTTGTATGAAAAAATCTTCTTTTATAAAAAAGGGGCAGAAATATGCAAAAAGTTATAATTGTTGGCGCTGGGAAGGGTGGTACAGCGGTCCTAAAACTGCTCAATGAAACAGAAGTCCTTCAGGTTAAGGCTGTTATTGACAGAAATTTAGATGCACCGGGTATTCTTTTAGCAGAGAGTCTGGGTATAAGTACAGGGATTGATTGGAAGCCGTTTCTAGGTGAAAATATCGATATTATTATTGAAGTAACAGGAAATGAACGAGTCTTTCAGGAATTAAGGAGCAAGAAGGATAAGAAAACTGTTTTAATACCTGGCAGTGTTGCATTTCTACTCGCACGGCTTCTTGAAGAAAAAGAAGAATTAATCGTGAAACATCAAAATGCCTCTTATCAGCAAGAACTAATTTTTAATGCAACAAATGATGGAATGCTGGTGATTGATGCGAAGGGGTTTGTGATTTTATTTAATCGCCGTGCCGAAGAAATGACGGGTGTAAAACGTAACCAAGCCATTGGGAAATATGTGATTGAAGTAATACCCGAAAGCAGACTGCCTCTTATCCTTGAAACTAGAAGAACCGAAACAAATCAAGAAATGATTTTGGGAAATGGCAGAAAAATCATCACAACTCGTATCCCCATCATCGAGGAGAACGGGACCTTAATGGGGGCTTTCGCTGTTTTTAAGGATATTACAGAGGTAGTGAATCTTGCAGAAGAAATTACCGATTTAAAAGAAATTCAAACGATGCTTCAGGCAATTATCCATTCTAGTGATGATGCTATATCAGTAGTTGACGAAAATGGCAGGGGACTGCTTATTAATCCGGCATATACACGTTTGACCGGTCTAACACAAGAACAGGTGATTGGACATCCTGCAACGGCTGATATTTCTGAAGGTGAAAGTATGCATATGAAGGTGCTCCAGACAAGAAGAGCGGTCCGCGGGGTTCCAATGCGTGTGGGTGCTAATAAACGGGAAGTAATTGTAAATGTAGCCCCAATTATTGTTAAAGGAAAACTCAAAGGCAGTGTCGGGGTCATTCACGATATGTCAGAAATAAAAACGCTCAACCGGGAATTGAACCGTGCACGTCAAATCATCCGTACACTAGAAGCAAAGTACACTTTTGAGGATATCATCGGAAGTTCTGAGGAAATGACTCTGGCAATTGAACAGGCGAAACTAGGGGCAAAAACACCTGCGACTGTTTTGTTACGAGGTGAATCTGGTACAGGAAAAGAATTATTTGCCCATGCTATACATAATGCAAGTGATCGAAAATACAACAAATTTATTCGGGTTAATTGTGCTGCCATTTCTGAGTCCCTCCTAGAAAGTGAATTATTTGGTTATGAAGAAGGTGCATTTTCAGGGGCAAAAAGAGGTGGAAAAAGAGGATATTTTGAAGAGGCTAATAACGGAAGTATTTTTCTCGATGAAATTGGCGAGTTGTCCGCGAATACTCAGGCAAAATTACTCAGAGTTTTACAAGAAAATGAAATCACGCGTGTAGGCGGTACAAAGCCAGTGCCGATCAATGTTAGAATTATTGCGGCAACCCATGTGAATCTTGAAAAAGGAATTGCAAAAGGTTCATTTAGGGAAGACTTATACTATCGTTTAAATCGCATGCCAATACATATACCGCCACTAAGAAATCGCAAGGAAGAAATTCCTGTACTGTGTGAAAGACTTATAGAAAAAATTAATCTGGATTACGGCAGAAACGTTGAGGGAATTACTCAAGCCGCTCTTCTGAAATTAGTGAACTATGATTGGCCGGGAAATGTAAGGGAACTTGAAAATATTCTGGGCAGGGCAATCATTTTTATGAATTATTATGAAACATACATTAATGTCCATCACCTCCCAGAACTTAAGCCCAAAATAACAGGGAATGAACAGCTAGTAACAAATCCAAATGAACTTATTCAACAGGACCGTACGTTAAATGCAATGATAGAAGATTATGAAGCAGAGATAATCCAGCAGACTCTTCACCGTTTTAATGGGAATAAGACGGCAGCAGCTAAGGCATTAGGGTTATCAGTGAGGAATCTTTATTATAAGCTTGAAAAATATAAACTTGAAAATAACAGCATGCAATAAATTTCATAGTGTGCAAAAAAATGCAGGGATTATTCTTTGTATTAAAGCGTTTTCATTAATTTCAACTTGGCACGGATTTTGCATATTACAATAATGGAGTTGCAGTTGAAGAGAAAGGGTTGATGACAACTTGTTGCTTGATTCACTGATAGACAAAGCAACCCGGCTGGATGATAACACGGTAGCTGTTGCAGCGGCAGAAGATGAAGAAGTCATTGAAGCAGTTATCGAAGCGTTAAACCTGAATCTTGCCAATTTTATATTATTTGGTGATAGAGAAAAAATTAATATGATTCTAAAAGTTAAGAACAAAGACCAGCAAAAAAGTAACAAGAAGCTGACAATTGTTCATGCAGACTCAAAAGAGTTGGCTGCAGAGCTGGCGGTTAAGGCTGTATCAACGAAGGAAGCAACCGTGTTAATGAAAGGAAATATCCCTACCAGTTCTCTATTAAAGGCAGTTTTAAATAAAGAGTACGGTCTTAGAACGGGTAATGTTCTATCACACGTGGCTGTTTTTGAGGTTCCTGATTTCGAACGATTTACCATTGTTACGGATGCAGGCATGAATATTGCCCCAGATTTAGAGCAGAAAGCTCAAATGATAAAAAATGCTGCAGCTTTGGCTTGCGCAATTGGGATTGAATGCCCTAAGGTTGCTCCTATAGCGGCTGTTGAAGTAGTGAATCCGGCGATGCAGGCGACTATTGACGCTGCTGCGTTAAGTATGATGAATAAACGAGGACAAATCTCTGGATGTATTGTAGATGGCCCGTTAGCATTAGATAATGCTGTTTCTGCAATAGCTTCTGAACATAAAGGGATCCAAAGTGAAGTAGCTGGAAGAGCTGATATTCTCTTAGTTCCCACGATTGAGGTTGGAAACGTCTTATATAAGTCATTAATATATTTTGCAAAAGCAAAAGTAGGAGCTGTTATTGCAGGTGCAAAGGCTCCAATCGTACTAACTTCTAGAGCTGATTCGGCGGAAAGTAAGCTATATTCACTTGCACTCGCCATCTGCTCTGTAACCAAATAGAATGGTATATAGCTTTCAAATTAGAGGAGGATGTTAACATGGAAATTTTCAAGTACTTAGAACAATATGATTACGAGCAAGTTGTATTTTGCCAGGATAAACAATCAGGTTTAAAAGCAATAATTGCGATACACGATACCACATTAGGCCCTGCATTAGGAGGAACTCGTATGTGGACTTATGAATCTGAAGAAGCAGCGATTGAAGATGCGTTAAGATTAGCAAAAGGGATGACCTACAAAAATGCAGCTGCAGGGTTAAACCTTGGCGGAGGAAAAACAGTTATTATTGGAGATCCTCGTAAAGATAAGAATGAAGAGTTATTCCGTGCGTTTGGACGTTATATTCAAGGTTTGAATGGAAGATACATCACGGCAGAAGATGTAGGAACAACGGTTGCGGATATGGATTTAATTCACGAAGAAACAGACTATGTTACTGGTATTTCACCGGCATTCGGCTCTTCCGGTAATCCTTCACCTGTTACCGCTTATGGTGTTTACCGCGGGATGAAAGCAGCAGCGAAGGCAGCTTTTGGTTCTGATTCTTTAGAAGGCAAAGTGATTGCCGTGCAAGGTGTTGGGAACGTAGCTTATAATCTTTGCCGCCATCTTCACGAAGAAGGTGCACAGCTGATTGTGACGGATATTAATAAAGAAGCTGTACAGCGCGCAGTGGAGGAATTTGGTGCTCGTGCAGTAGATCCAAATGAAATTTATGGAGTTGATTGTGATATCTATGCTCCATGTGCGCTTGGTGCAACGATTAATGATGATACAATTCCACAGCTAAAAGCAAAAGTAATTGCAGGGGCAGCGAATAATCAGTTAAAGGATACTCGTCATGGCGACTTAATCCATGAAATGGGAATTGTTTATGCTCCTGACTATGTAATAAATGCTGGCGGAGTTATCAATGTAGCAGATGAACTTTATGGATATAACCGTGATCGGGCAATGAAAAAGGTAGAGACAATCTATTCAAATATTGAAAAGGTTATCGAAATTTCAAAGCGTGATGGTATTCCAACTTATTTAGCTGCAGATCGCATGGCTGAGGAGAGAATTGAAAGAATGCGTAACTCACGCAGTCAATTTCTTCAAAATGGTCACCATATTTTAAGTCGACGTTAGATTAAAAAATAGTGAGGTAAAAGCGCTGAATGAGAAATTCAGCGTCTTTTCCCTTTAATAGGTAAGAAATGTGAAGGAAAATGGAGGTTAAAACTTTGCCTGATAAGAAATATCGAATGCTCGTCATCAACCCAGGTTCCACTTCAACTAAGATTGGTGTCTTCGATAATGAAATTTCCATTTTAGAAAAAACGATCCGTCATGATTCGAAAATGATTAATTCATTTGCCAATATTATTGATCAATATGAATTTAGAAAAAATACCATTTTGGAAACACTGGATACTGCAGGAATTAATATTTCCAAACTGAGTGCTGTTTGCGGGCGCGGAGGGCTGCTTCGGCCGATTGAAGGTGGAACCTATAGTGTAAATGATATCATGCTTGAAGATTTACGAACTGGTTTTGCTGGCCAGCATGCTTCCAATCTTGGCGGTATTATTGCTTATGAAATTGCTTCTGGGTTAAATATTCCTTCCTATATTGTTGATCCTGTTGTTGTCGATGAACTTGAGCCGATTGCAAGAATATCTGGTTTCTCCTTAATTGAAAGAGTAAGTATCTTTCATGCGCTTAATCAAAAAGCGGTTGCCCGGAGAGTTGCAAAAGAGCTGGGGAAGAATTATACAGATTTAAACTTGATTGTTACACACATGGGCGGGGGAATTACCGTTGGAGTACATAAAAAAGGAAAAGTCATTGATGTAAACAATGGCCTCCATGGGGATGGTCCCTTTAGCCCTGAACGTGCAGGAACTGTGCCTGCAGGGGATTTAGTAGCTCTATGCTATTCGGGGCAGTATTATCGGGATGAAATAATGAAAAAACTTGTGGGTCAGGGCGGCCTTGTCGGTTATCTTGGAACAAATGATGCGGTTGAAGTTGAAAAGAGAATTAGTGCGGGTGATATACAGGCCTCTCTCGTTTACGAAGCTATGGCCTATCAAGTAGCAAAGGAAATAGGGGCGGCAAGTGCTGTATTACGAGGAAAAGTGGATGCCATTGTGTTAACTGGCGGTCTTGCATATGGAAAAGGATTTGTGAAATCCATTACCGATCGGATCAATTGGATTGCAGATACGATAGTCCATCCAGGTGAGAATGAACTTCAAGCATTAGCTGAAGGTGCATTAAGAGTTCTGCGTGGCGAAGAAAACGTAAAAGATTATCCAGGTACATTTAAAACAGCAAAAATCTAGATTTGGGGTGTTATACAGTGTCACAAGAATACGATTTAGTCATTCTTGGCGGTGGTACCGGCGGTTATGTAGCTGCCATACGTGCCTCTCAGCTTGGCTTAAAAACAGCAATAGTTGAAAAAGGAAAACTCGGTGGAACATGTCTGCATAAAGGCTGCATTCCTAGTAAGGCACTTCTCAGAAGCGCGGAGGTTTATGCGACAGCTAAGCACAGCGAAGATTTTGGTGTTATAACAAGTGAAGTATCTTATAACTTTGGAAAAGTCCAGGAAAGAAAAAGTAAAATAATTGACCAACTCCACAAAGGCGTACAACATCTCATGAAGCAAGGGAAAATTGATGTTTATGAGGGACTGGGCAGGATTTTGGGACCTTCGATTTTCTCGCCAATGCCTGGAACGATTTCAGTTGAAATGAATAATGGCGATGAGAATGAAATGCTCATTCCGAAAAACGTTGTGGTTGCAACCGGTTCTAGACCAAGAACTCTTCCAGCACTAGAAATTGACGGTGAATTTGTCATTACCTCAGATGAAGCATTAGAACAGGAGAATCTGCCTGCTTCGATCATTATAGTAGGCGGCGGGGTAATTGGAATAGAGTGGGCATCTATGCTCTCTGATTTTGGTGTCGATGTTACCGTTATTGAGTATGCGGACCGTATTATTCCGACAGAGGATAAAGAGATTTCTAAAGAAATGCAGAGATTGATGAAGAAAAAGGGTATTAAGCTTGTAACAGGAGCTAAGGTTCTTCCTGAAACCCTGGTAAAAGGTGATGGTGTTACCATTTCTGCAGAAGTAAAAGCTGGTATGAAAGAATTTAAGGCCGATAAACTCCTTGTATCGGTAGGAAGACAAGCAAATATTGAAGGTATCGGATTAGAAAATACAGAAATCCAGGTAGAAAAAGGTTTTATTGTAACAAACGAATTCTACCAAACTAAAGAATCTCATATTTACGCCATTGGAGATGTAATTGGCGGCCTGCAGCTTGCACATGTTGCCTCACATGAAGGGATTATTGCAGTAGAACATATTGCAGGTAAAGATCCTTCCGAGCTTAATTACAATCTAGTTTCTCGATGTATCTATAGCAATCCTGAAGTATCTAGTGTTGGGATTACCGAGGAGCAGGCAAAAGAAAAAGGTCATAAGGTAAAAGTGGGGAAATTCTCGTTCCGCGCAATCGGGAAGGCTCTTGTATTTGGAGAATCCGATGGTTTTGTCAAGATTGTCGCTGATGAAGAGACCAATGATATTCTTGGGGTGCATATGATTGGTCCGCATGTGACGGATATGATTACAGAGGCAGGCTTGGCAATGGTATTGGATGCGACACCATGGGAGATAGCTCATACCATTCATCCACACCCAACTCTATCAGAAGCAATAGGTGAAGCTGCACTTGCGGTGGACGGCAGAGCTATCCATTCTTAGTTGGGAACATACGAACAATTGGGAGGTATAAATAAATGGCTGAAAATCGTCACCATGCATTAGGATTAAGTGATGAGAAGGTTTTGGAAATGTATGAAACTATGCTTCTGGCCCGCCGAATCGATGAACGGATGTGGCTATTGAATCGTGCTGGTAAAATACCATTTGTTATTTCTTGTCAAGGACAAGAAGCAGCGCAGGTAGGTGCGGCCTTCGCACTTGATAAAGAAAAAGATTATGTGCTGCCATATTATCGCGATATGGGTGTAGTCTTAACTTTTGGTATGACACCAAAAGAATTAATGTTATCTGGTTTTGCCAAAGCAGAGGATCCAAACTCAGGCGGCCGGCAAATGCCTGGCCACTTTGGTCAAAAGAGAAATCGTATTGTTACCGGGTCATCACCTGTTACAACGCAAGTTCCACATGCAGTCGGCGTTGCGCTTGCGGGGAAGATGGAAAGGAAGGATCTCGTAACCTTTGTAACCTTTGGTGAAGGGTCATCGAACCAGGGTGATTTCCACGAAGGTGCTAACTTTGCGGGTGTTCATAAATTGCCAGTTATTTTCATGTGTGAAAACAATAAATATGCTATCTCAGTTCCAATTGAGAAACAATTAGGCTGTGAAAAAGTATCTGATCGTGCAATCGGTTACGGTATGCCTGGATTTACGGTTGATGGAAATGACCCATTAGAGGTGTATAAAGTGGTGAAGGAAGCAGCAGAACGCGGGCGCCGTGGTGAAGGTCCTTCCTTAATTGAAACTGTTTCATACCGGCTGACTCCGCACTCTTCAGATGATGATGACCGCTCATACCGTGCTCCTGATGAAGTGGCAAAGGCAAAAACGAAAGATCCAATTATTACTTTTGGCGCCTATTTAAAAGAAACAGGTGTAATGAATGATGATCTTGAAAAAGAAATCAATGATCGTGTGATGAAACAAGTGAATGAAGCCACTGATTATGCTGAAAATGCACCGTATGCAGCACCTGAACACGCGCTGAAATACGTTTATGCGGATAAGTAAGGGGGATGTAACATGGCAGTAATTTCTTATATAGATGCGGTCACAATGGCCATTCGAGAAGAAATGGAAAGAGATCCGAAGGTTTTTGTCCTTGGTGAAGATGTTGGTGTAAAGGGCGGGGTTTTTAAAGCCACACAAGGTTTATATGAACAATTTGGAGAAGAGCGTGTGATAGATACACCACTTGCAGAATCTGCGATTGCCGGTGTAGGAATTGGTGCAGCGATGTACGGGATGAGACCGATTGCTGAAATGCAATTCGCTGATTTTATTATGCCTGCAGTCAATCAAATTATTTCAGAAGCAGCAAAAATTCGTTATCGCTCAAATAACGACTGGAGCTGCCCAATGGTCATTCGTGCACCATATGGAGGCGGAGTTCACGGGGCACTTTATCATTCCCAATCTGTTGAGGCTGTGTTTGCAAATACACCTGGTTTGAAAATTGTTATGCCTTCGACTCCCTATGATGTAAAGGGCCTTTTAAAAGCAGCAATCCGTGATAATGATCCAGTTTTATTCTTTGAACATAAGCGCGCATACCGTCTAATCAAAGGGGAAGTACCGACTGATGACTACACATTGCCAATTGGTAAGGCTGATGTAAAGCGTGAAGGTGATGACATTACGGTAATAACCTACGGTCTTTGTGTTCATTTTGCCCTGCAGGCTGCTGAAAAACTAGCCAAGGATGGAATTTCTGCACATATTTTGGATTTAAGAACGGTTTACCCGTTAGATAAAGAAGCCATTATCGAAGCTGCTTCTAAAACGGGTAAGGTATTGCTCGTAACAGAAGATAATAAAGAAGGCAGCATTATTAGTGAAGTATCGGCTATCATTGCAGAAAATTGTTTATTTGATTTAGATGCTCCAATTATGCGTCTAGCAGGACCTGATGTCCCAGCGATGCCATATGCACCAACAATGGAGAAATTCTTTATGGTCAATCCAGATAAAGTCGAAAAAGCAATGCGCGAATTGGCGGAATACTAAGAAAAGCGGAGGCGGCTTGGGCAGCCCCGACAAGCATAAGTCCGAGCCGGCAGGAAGGTTGGTTTTTACCTTCATGACGGATTGGCTTATGATCTCGAGGGGCTAGTCGCCGCAGCTAGACAATAAGAAAAGCGAAGGCGACTTGGGCAGCCCCGACAAGCATAAGTCCGAGCCGGCAGGAAGGTTGGTTTTTACCTTCATGACGGATTGGCTTATGACTCGAGGGGCTAGTCGCCGCAGCTAGACAATAGGAGGTAGAATTTTGGTTATTGAACAAATTAAAATGCCTCAGTTAGGGGAAAGCGTAACCGAAGGAACAATCTCTAAGTGGCTTGTTTCTGTCGGAGACAAAGTAAATAAATATGATCCATTAGCTGAAGTCATGACAGATAAGGTAAATGCGGAGGTTCCTTCTTCCTTTACAGGTACAATTAAAGAACTAGTAGCAGAAGATGGCGACACACTTTCAGTTGGAGAAGTCATTTGTACCATTGAAATAGAAGGCAGCAATGGTGAGGAAGAAAAGGTTAGTGCACAATCAGAAGTTTCTGAGACCGCTAACGTTTCAGAGGAGCCTGAACAAGGAAACAAAGCCCGTTATTCACCAGCTGTATTAAAAATTTCTCAAGAACATGGCATTGATTTAACACAGGTGACAGGCACCGGTGCAGGCGGCCGGATTACACGGAAAGACCTGTTAAAATTGATTGAAGCAGGGAATATCCCTGCTTCAGGTTCCAAGGTTGAAGCGGAGAAACAACCTGAAGTAAAGCTAGTATCAGTCGAAGAAAGTGTTCAAGCGGCACCAAAACAATCTGTTTCTGCTCCTAGTATCCCTGTTGCAGCAGGCGATATTGAAATACCGGTAACAGGAATCCGTAAAGCGATCGCTGCCAATATGCTTAGAAGTAAGCATGAAGCGCCACATGCTTGGACAATGATTGAAGTTGATGCAACAAATCTTGTCGAGTATCGCAATTCTTTAAAGGATGAATTCAAGAAAAAAGAAGGTTTTAATTTAACTTTCTTTGCCTTTTTTGTAAAAGCAGTTGCACAAGCTTTAAAGGAATTCCCACAGATTAACTCCATGTGGGCTGGTGATAAAATTATCCAGAAAAAAGACATCAATATATCCATTGCCGTTGCAACCGATGATGCCTTATATGTTCCTGTTATAAAGCAGGCAGACGAAAAAACTATTAAAGGGATTGCCCGTGAGATTTCTGAACTAGCGGTAAAAGTGAGAACCAACAAACTTCGCTCAGAAGATATGCAGGGCGGTACCTTTACTGTCAACAACACAGGATCATTTGGCTCTGTTCAATCAGCGGGAATTATCAATTATCCGCAGGCAGCGATTCTTCAAGTAGAATCAATTGTCAAGCGCCCAGTTGTTATGAACAACGGCATGATTGCTGTCCGCGATATGGTAAATCTATGCATGTCACTTGACCACAGGGTATTAGACGGATTGGTTTGCGGTCGATTCTTACAACGTGTAAAAGAAATACTTGAAAATACCTCAAAATCAACAACATCAATATATTAGAAAATTGCCGCCGCCGTTATGGCGGCGGTAATTTTTATTGCTTGATATGGCCATCTATCATACAATAAGACTAAGTTGAATTTATTGAATATTAGTTTAATTTCTGAACTCAAGGAAGGGGGAGGCAACATTTGGATCAGTTTCGAAATCAATCTTTTCCGTTAAAGACGAAAGAGGATTGGAAAGCAAAAGCAGAAGAATCTTTGAAGGGGAGAAGCATTGATACATTAAAAAGTATTACCTATGAAAATATCGTTTTGAAACCGCTCTATTCAGAGCAAGATGTTCAGGAAACACCGGATTTTCCTGGAGGGGCAGATTTTCGCAGAGGCATTAACCCGTTAGGATATGTAACTAATGAGTGGAAGGCAGCTCAGCGAATTTCTTATCGCACTTTAGATGAATTAAAGGAAAAGCTCCATGACGCCGCTAGCAAAGGACAAACTGCTATTTCATTTGAAATTTCAGAGGCTCTTATTGAAACGAAAGATACTTTAAATGAAGTACTTGGTGAGTTACCTTCTAGATTTCCGTTTGCATTGAATGGAAAAGGCCACAGGCCAGCATTGCTAGGATACTTTAGCGAGGATGAGGGACGCGCTGATCAAGTTAGTGGATATATTGCGAGCGACCCATTAGCTTTATTTGCTGAGAGTGGATTTATAGCAGGGGACTTTTTCAAGGGTTGGATCGATGAAACTAAGATGGCGAATCTAAAACTGCCAAAATTACGGACTGTATTAGTAGATACCTCAACGTACCATCAAGGCGGTGCTAATGCTGTTCAAGAACTGGGAATTGCAGCAGCAACAGGTACTTTCTATCTTCAGAAGCTGCTTGAAGGCGGAATGAAGCTTGATGAAATTCTTTCCAAAATGATTTTTCAATTTTCGATTGGCGGTAATTTCTTTATGGAGTTAGCGAAGATTCGAGCAGCGCGCATTCTCTGGGGGAAGATCACAAAAGTTTACGGAGCTGACGATAAGGACAGAGGCATGCATATTACAGCAGAAACTTCATTGTACACTAAAACAGTGTATGACCGTCATGTTAACCTTCTACGCGCTGGAAATGAGGGATTTGCAGCAGTAATTGGAGGAGTCCAGTATCTTCATATAACTCCATTTGATAGTCTAACAGTCAGTACTCCACTATCAGAACGAATTGCTAGAAACACGCAAAACATTCTGAAGGAAGAAGCATATCTTCAGAAAGTAGTGGATCCTGCCGGCGGCTCCTGGTACGTAGAAGCTTTGACTAATGAGCTTGCAGAAAAAGCGTGGAAGTTTTTTCAGGAGATTGAGGCAAAAGGCGGTATGCTGGAAGTATTGACAACTGGATGGTTACAAGATGAAATATCAGCTGTAAATGAAAAACGGAAGCATGATGTATATATTAGAAAACAAAGCATTGTCGGGACGAATGTATATGCTAGTCTTGATGAGTCTGCTCCTCTCTCTAATGAACATAGCCCTTCTGGATATTTAGTTCAGGACCCTTCATATAGGGAAATAAAAGCGATTTCAAAAACAAGATTATCAGAGCCTTTTGAAAAACTGCGTAAGATTAGTGAGAAGCTTGAAGGGAAATCAGGGCACAAACCAAAGGTTGGCATGATTTGTTTAGGAGAGTTGAAACAGTACAAGCCTAGATTGGATTTTATGAAAGGATTTCTCGCTGCCGGAGGTTTGCAAGCAGTTGAGAGTACACCAGAACAATCCTTTGAACAGGCAAAACAATTTATTCTTAGTCAAAATACAAAGTATTTTTGCATTTGCTCTAGCAATGACCAATACGAGTCCGAAGGGCATAACATTCTCTCAGCCTTGAAAAAAGAATTTCCTGATACACTATTTTACTTAGCAGGATTACCTGAAAAAGATGTACAAAAGCAATGGATAGACGAGGGTGTCGAGCAGTTTATCCATCTGAATAGTAACTGCTATGAAACTCTTGCTTCAATTTTATCAGCAATGGAGGTGACAGTGGATGAAGTCACAAAAGCCTGATTTCCAAAACATAACTCTTTTTGATGAACAAGACTTCATTACAAAAGAACAATGGCAGAACCAAGTTGAACAAGAAATTAATTCTTCCATTGATGATTTGCTTTTTGAAACCAATGAACAAATTAAGCTAAAGCCGCTTTATACATCCGAGGACACAGAAGGCTTGCAGCATTTAAATGATTTGCCTGGTCTGCCTCCGTATACGCGCGGCCCATACCCGACAATGTATGTGAATCGTCCATGGACAGTAAGACAATATGCTGGTTTTTCAACTGCTGAGGAAAGTAATGCCTTTTACCGCCGAAATCTAGCGATGGGTCAAAAAGGGTTATCGGTTGCTTTTGATTTAGCCACACACCGCGGCTATGATTCTGACCATCCCCGTGTCGTTGGTGATGTCGGAAAAGCAGGAGTTGCAATTGATTCTATATTAGATATGAAGACTCTTTTTGAGGGAATTCCGCTGGATCAGATGTCTGTATCCATGACAATGAACGGAGCTGTTTTGCCAATCCTTGCCTTTTTCATCGTTACAGCAGAGGAGCAGGGGGTTACACAGGACAAGCTGTCCGGTACGATTCAAAATGATATATTAAAAGAGTATATGGTTCGGAACACGTATATCTATCCGCCAGAAATGTCGATGAAAATTATCGCAGATATCTTTGAGTATACTTCCAAATATATGCCTAAGTTTAATAGTATTAGTATTTCTGGCTATCATATGCAGGAGGCTGGTGCTCCTGCTGACTTGGAATTAGCTTATACCCTGGCAGATGGATTAGAGTATGTACGTACAGGACTAAAGACTGGAATTGACATTGATAAGTTTGCACCGAGGCTGTCCTTTTTTTGGGCGGTAGGCATGAATTATTTTATGGAAGTTGCTAAAATGCGTGCAGCTCGTTTAATCTGGGCAAAAATGATGAAATCTTTCGAACCGAAGAACGAGAAATCCATGGCCTTAAGAACACATTCCCAAACTTCCGGCTGGAGTTTGACAGAACAAGATCCTTTTAATAATGTCATGAGGACCTTGCTCGAAGCACATGCGGCGGCTATGGGTCATACCCAATCACTCCATACCAATGCTTTAGATGAAGCAATTGCTCTGCCAACTGATTTCTCAGCTCGAATTGCCCGAAATACGCAATTATTTTTACAAGAAGAAACAAGTATCACCAAAGTTATCGACCCTTGGGCAGGTTCTTATTATGTTGAAAGGCTTACCGAAGAATTGGTTAACAGAGCTTGGACACATATTGAGGAAATTGAAAAGCTTGGCGGGATGGCTAAGGCCATCGAGACAGGTCTGCCAAAAATGAGAATCGAAGAAGCGTCAGCGAGAAGGCAGGCACAAATAGATTCAGGAAAAGAAACTATTATCGGAGTCAATCGCTTCCGACTAGAAAAAGAAGAGGCCATTGATATATTGGATATCGATAATACGGCTGTTCGATTAAAGCAAATTGAGAAATTAACACACTTAAAGTCAGTCCGTGATGAAAGAAGAGTAAAAGAAGCTTTAGCCTCATTAACTAAAGGGGCCGAAACAGGAGAAAGCAACCTGTTGGAGCTTGCTGTTCAAGCAGCAAGAGAGAGGGCTACTTTAGGGGAAATTTCTGACGCAATCGAGAAGGTTGCAAAGAGACATAAAGCGGTCATTCGGTCGATCAGTGGAGTATATAGCAAGGCATATTCAAACGAAGAGGAAATTACAGAAGTAAAACGAATGACGGATGACTTCCTTGAGAATGAAGGCAGAAGACCGAGGATTCTCATTGCAAAAATGGGACAGGACGGTCATGACCGCGGTGCAAAAATCATCGCAACTGCCTTTAGTGACTTAGGATTTGATGTTGATATCGGTCCGCTATTTCAAACTCCTGAAGAGACTGCTATTCAGGCGGTTGAAAATGATGTTCATGTCATTGGTATGAGCTCACTGGCTGCTGGTCACAAAACATTATTGCCACAACTTGCGGAGGAGTTAAGAAAGCTGGGCCGAGAAGATATTCTTATTGTGATTGGCGGGGTAATACCTGCTCAAGATTATCAATTCTTATACGACAATGGTGCCTGTGCTATTTTCGGACCAGGGACTATCATCCCGGTTGCAGCCCAAAAGGTGATCAAGGAGATTTATAAACAGCTTGGTTATGAGGAAGTGTCACAATAAATGTCTGAGGAAATGAAACCCGAATGGAGCGACCCGAAAGAACCAGAAAAATTCTCAACCATCATTAAAAAGGGTCAAGAGGCAGAGGGGCAGTCTACTATCATTGAGAAAAACCTAGTCTATCGTAAACGTCTGACAAAGGAACCTTCTGTGGAAGAGTTGGTTGATGGTGTACTGGCAGGGAATAGAGGGAAGCTTGCCCGTGCCATCACTTTGGTTGAAAGCAATGCTGAGCAGCATTTCCATAAAGCTCAGGAGCTGTTGCAAAAGCTCCTCACTCACAGTGGAAAATCAATTCGAATCGGTATAACGGGTGTACCGGGTGCAGGAAAGAGTACTTTTATTGAGACATTTGGCACTTACCTTTGTGACCTTGGGTTAAAGGTCGCTGTTCTAGCAATTGATCCTAGCTCTAGTCTTTCCGGCGGAAGTATACTTGGTGATAAAACGAGGATGGAAAACCTATCCCGGAACCCAAGAGCTTTTATCCGGCCTTCACCAACCGCTGGGAAACTGGGTGGAGTACATCGAAAAACAAGAGAAGCGATTGTAATCTGTGAGGCTGCAGGTTTTGATGTTATTTTAATTGAAACCGTAGGAGTGGGGCAAAGCGAAGTGATCATTCGCGACATGGTTGATTTTTTCATGCTCCTAGTGTTAACAGGTGCTGGTGATGAATTGCAAGGGATGAAGAAAGGGATAATGGAATTAGCAGATGCTGTGCTTGTTCATAAAGCAGACGGAGCTAATAAGGTCATAGCTGAGCAGACAAGAAAAGAATATAGCCGTATCCTGCACTTTCTTCAGCCGGCTACGAAGGGATGGGCGTCCAAAGCTTATACCTGCTCCTCTTTAACGGGTGAAGGCATTAAAGAGATTTGGGGAGTTATTAGGGAATTTGAGGAAAAAGGTAATAAATCCGGAGTATTTGCAGAGAGGCGCAAAAGACAGCAGCGAGACTGGATTTATTCCTTGATAAGCGACCAGCTTCACTACAGCTTTTTCCATCATCCTGAAGTAAAGCAAAAGCTTCCACAATTAGAAAATGAAGTAATGGCAGGAGAAAAAACGGCTGCGTCTGCTGTGGAAATTCTATTTGATGCTTTTTTATCAAAATAGGAAGAGCTGTTGATAGTTAACAGTTGTCTTTTTAGAAAAATAGTCTTTTTCATTTGGAAAAAACACATTTATACTGTTATCATATAGTTATATCGACAAATTAGGAGTGAAAAGTATGAGCATGGATTTCAATTTTTTCATGAATGATGTTGTGACTCAAGCACGTCAAGAAATCGCAGCAGCTGGCTATAAAGAACTAAGAACACCAGAAGAGGTTGAAGAAGCGCTTGAGCAAAAAGGTACAACCTTAGTAATGATTAATTCTGTATGTGGTTGTGCAGGCGGCATTGCACGTCCAGCAGCGGCTCATGCCCTTCATTATGATAAACGGCCAGATCACCTCGTTACCGTTTTTGCAGGACAAGATAAAGAAGCAACAGAGAAAGCACGCAGTTATTTTACAGGTTATCCGCCATCCTCGCCATCATTTGCTTTGTTAAAAGATGGGAAAATTGTTACTATGGTTGAAAGACACCAAATTGAAGGCTACGACCCAGCAACAGTAGTAGCAAGACTTCAAAAAGAATTCGAAGAAAACTGTGAAGAAATTTAAAAATATAGTCAAAAGGGCTAATCTCTAAACGGGATTTAGCTCTTTTTTTTATTTTAAAAAAGTTAATTTAAATTTTTATAAATATACTTGCATAATTATTTAAAGTCGTGTTAAAATTCATTACGTTGCATAAATATTAAACTTTAACTCTGTTAAGTTAGTAGATTTGCTATTCATATTTAAATTTAATTTTCTGAAAACTATAGGAGGAAAACAAATGAAAAAGGTAATTAGTTTATTCTTAATAATGATTTTAGCTGTTGGTGTACTAGCAGGCTGTGGTGAAGAAAAGGATGCTAACGAGGGTAATAAAAAGACTCTTACGATGGCAACTTCAGCTGATTATGCACCATTTGAATATATTGAATCAGATAAAAGTGATGAAATTATTGGTTTTGATGTTGATTTAGCGATCGCTATCGCTGGCAAACTTGGCTATGAAGTTGAAGTGAAAGACATGGATTTTGGCGGTTTAATTCAGTCACTTAAATCTGGACAAGCTGATTTTGTACTAGCAGGTATGACTCCAACAGATAAAAGAAAGAAAAACGTAGATTTCAGTGATATCTACTATACAGCACAGCACATGGTTATCTCTAAAAAAGAAAGTGGAATTGCAGCGGTAGAAGATTTAGAAGGTAAAACAGTTGGTGTTCAGTTAGGTTCTATTCAAGAGGGTAAAGCAGATGAAATTAATGAAACTGTAGCGATTACAGTTGAAAATCGTAACCGTATCCCAGAGCTTATTCAAGAATTGAAAGCAGGCCGCTTTGAGGCGATCATTATTGAAGACACAGTGGCTAAAGGATACCTTGAAAAAGAAGCGGATTTAACTAGCTTCACTATCAGCGATGACCCAGAAGAAGCAGGAAGTGCAATTGCTTTTCCAAAGGATAGTGAATTAACAGAGAAGTTTAACCAAGAGCTTCAAAAAATGAAAGACAATGGCGAACTGCAAGAATTGATTGTTAAGTGGTTTGGTGGGGAAAACTAAATTACAACCAAGACGTTCAGAAAGTCTTCTGAGCGTCTTACTAATTTTATTACAAAGAGAGGACGGCAGATGAATGAACTTAGATTTCGGACAATTTATTCCTTCAATGCCATATATTTTAGAGGGTATATTTGTTACCCTTAAAATCGTCATTCTGGCAGGGATATTAGGCTTTATTTTAGGGATTATCCTTTCATTATTTAAAATTAGCAAATATAAATTTCTTGGCTGGTTTGCTGATGCTTATACCTCTATTTTCCGAGGTACTCCGCTAGTATTACAGCTGATGTTGATTTATTATGGTTCCCCGCAATTAATTGGGTATCAAATTGAACCATATACTGCTGCGATTCTTTCCTTTGCTCTTAATTCTGGGGCTTACATATCTGAGATCATTAGAGCAGGTATTCTGGCCATTGATAAAGGACAGCAGGAAGCGGCAATGGCTCTGGGTGTTCCGTATTCCAAAATGATGTGGGATATCATTTTGCCGCAGGCTCTAAAAAATATCCTGCCTGCATTAATGAACGAATTTATTACATTAACAAAGGAATCTGCGATTGTCACAACCATTGGTGTTATGGATATTATGCGACGTTCTTATCAAGTTGGGGCAGAAAATTATTCATTTTTCGAACCACTATTAATAGCGGGACTTATCTATTACTTAATGGTTGTGACCTTAACATTCCTTGGTAAAGCGGTTGAAAGGAGAATGAGACGCAGTGATTAAGGTTAGTGATTTGCATAAAAATTATGGAAAGCTCGAAGTATTAAAGGGCATCACAACTACAATTGAAAAAGGAGAAGTGGTTGCCATTATTGGACCATCTGGTTCAGGAAAATCAACCTTTCTTCGCTGTATGAACCTTCTTGAAATTCCAACAAGCGGAAGAATAATTGTCAGCGGGCAGGATGTTACGGATAAGAAGACCAACATCATGAAGGTGCGGCAAAATGTTGGTATGGTTTTTCAACATTTTCATTTATTCCCGCATAAAACCGTATTACAGAATCTTACCTATGCTCCTATTAAGGTAAAAGGGTTAACAAAGGCTGATGCGGAAAAAATTGCCTTTGATTTGTTAGACAGAGTAGGTTTAAGGGAAAAGGCAAACGAATATCCGACAAAATTATCCGGGGGGCAAAAGCAGCGTGTTGCAATTGCAAGAGCACTGGCGATGGAGCCGGAGGTTATGCTTTTTGATGAACCAACCTCAGCGCTTGACCCAGAAATGGTAAAAGAAGTACTTGAAGTCATGAAATCACTTGCACACACTGGGATGACGATGGCTATTGTGACCCACGAAATGGGATTTGCCCGTGAAGTAGCAGACCGGGTACTATTCCTAGATGGGGGAGTTCTAGTCGAAGATGCAAAACCCCAGGAATTCTTTACAAACCCAAAGAGCAAGCGCGCACAAGATTTCTTGCAAAAAATGCTCTAATAAGGATAAGCTAAAGATGGTCTATATGATCATCTTTTTTATTTTGAGGAGAAATGCTATGAAGTATCGTATTGGATATCGAACGATTAAGACCTCTCTTGGTACTGCCATCTCCATCTTACTTGCTCAGCAGTTAGGTTTAGATAACTTTGCCTCGGCAGGTATTTTAACCATTTTATGCATCAAAGTTACCAAAAGAAAATCGTTACGGGCCTCATGGGACCGATTTCTCGCATGCGTCCTAGCAATGGTATTTTCCAGTATCTTTTTTGAATTTATCGGGTACCATCCAATCGTGATTGGAATCATGCTATTATTCTTTATTCCAACAGTAGTTGTGTTTAGAGCAAACGATGGAATTGTAACAAGCAGTGTTATCATTTTACATATTTATATGGCGAACAAGCTATCCATTGATCTTTTTCTTAACGAGCTGGGTGTAATCATTATCGGCATTGGTGTGGCACTGATTATAAATCTTTACATGCCAAGTGCAGATATTCGTTTACAACAATATCAAACGCAATTAGAAGAGAATTTAAAAGTAATTTTTTGTGAGATGGTCAAATTCCTAAGAACAGGTGAAAGTGATTGGCCCGGACAAGAAATTACAGAAACAGCAAAATTACTAGAGGAGGCAAAATCTTACGCCTTTAGAGATGTGGAAAACCGCTTTTTAAGGGATGAGGATGATTATTTGCATTATTTTAAAATGAGAGAAAAGCAATTCGAAATTCTAGAACGAGTTTTACCGCTTGTTACATCTTTGACTGTGACCCTGCCCCAAGGAAAAATGATTGCTGATTTTCTGGAAGAGGTGTCTAACAATATCAAACCGGGAAATACAGCTCATATTTATCTAGGAAAATTAAGGGATATGAAAAAGGAATTTGAAGAAATGGAGCTCCCGAAAACAAGAGAAGAATTTGAAGTACGTGCTGCACTGCTTCAATTAGTGAAAGAAATGAATGAGTACTTAATCATTAAGAGTGCCTTAAAAACTTCAAAATGGAATAAACCTAGTAAAACTGAAGCAAACTAAGGAAAAAATGGCAGGTGGATTATTTGATAAAGATGCTGTCGCCAATCCTGTTTGCTTTTTTTATTTCCCCCATTTGGCCGCTTGGTCCCAATCCACTCCCTGGTGACCCATTTGTTATTGTCAATAAAACAACAAATGAATTAGCTTTTATAGATGATAATAGGGTACAAACTGTTGTGAGTGTAGGAACTGGAAAAACAAAAGATTTAACACCAGAAGGACTATTTACGATAACCATAAAAGCCGAAGACCCATATTATCGCAGGAAGGATATCCCAGGTGGAGACCCTGCCAATCCTCTCGGGTCCCGGTGGATTGGCTTTGATGCCGAGGAAAGTGATGGACGTATTTACGGAATTCACGGGACCAATCAGCCGGCATCCATTGGCAGGTATGTTTCACAAGGCTGCATCCGTACACAAAATGAAGTCATTACCTCGCTGTATCCATTAATTCCATTAGGTACGAAAATCCTAGTCACATCAACAAATAAGACATTTGAGCAGCTTGCGGTTGAAAATGGAGCCATAAATAAATAGTAAAAGGGACTGTTCCTTAAGTACAGTCCCTTGTCTATGTTTTGTTTTAAAGATTAAATAAATTGAGCAATCCCGATTAAGAGAGTTGACGCTAACATAGCGATTAACATTAAATAGACAACTACTTTTCTTGTTTTCTTTGACAAAGTGGGTTCCCCCTTTATATTAAATAGCATTATTTTATATTTTACAGGGAAAAGCCCATTTGAACAATGGAACAACATCTCAATTTGGGAAGGAATTATGAATTTTTTATCGAATAAAGTAATTGTCGAAACTATTATAATTTTGAAAAATAGAGGGGTATAAATGATTAATAAAGTAGACCACATCGGAATTGCTGTTCGAACACTTGATGATTCACTTCCTTTTTACACGGAAGTGCTTAATCTGCCATTACTAGGTATTGAGGTAGTAGAGAGCCAAAAGGTTAGGGTCGCGTTTCTTAAAGCGGGAGAAACCAAACTCGAGCTTCTTGAGCCAACTTCAGAAGAAAGCACCATCGCTAAATTTATTGAAAAACGCGGTGAGGGAATACACCATGTCGCACTTGGTGTTCATTCAATTGAAGAAAGAATAAAGGAAATGCATGAAAAAGGAATTGTAATGATTGATAAAGAGCCAAGAATTGGCGCAGGAGGAGCACATATCGCTTTCATGCATCCAAAGTCAACATCAGGTGTTTTAGTCGAGCTATGCGAAAAGAAGGGATGAGAGAAAATGATAGACATCTATGAAAAAATAAATGAATTGTATGACAAGCGAAGAGAAGTAGAGCTTGGCGGCGGTGACGACAGAATTGAAAAACAGCATGAAAAGGGAAAATTAACCGCTAGAGAACGAATTGAACTTTTAGTAGATAAAGGGTCGTTCGTAGAACTAAGTCCATTTATTGAGCACAGAACCAATGATTTTGGGCTGGATGAACAAAAGGGACCTGGGGACGGTGTTGTTACCGGTTATGGAAAAGTAAATGGACGGCCAATTTACTTATTCTCACAAGATTTTACCGTATTTGGCGGTGCACTTGGGGAAATGCATGCCAAGAAAATAGCAAATGTTATGGATTTAGCTGCTAAAAATGGTACACCGTTTGTCGGCTTAAATGACTCGGGTGGTGCTAGAATTCAAGAAGGTGTTGTCTCTCTGGATGGCTACGGACATATTTTTTATCGAAATGCGATTTATTCAGGGGTGATTCCGCAAATTTCGGTCATAATGGGGCCATGTGCCGGTGGAGCGGTCTATTCACCTGCTATTACTGATTTTGTCTTTATGGTGGAAAAAACCAGTCAAATGTTTATTACAGGTCCAAAAGTAATTGAAACCGTAACGGGTGAGAAAATTTCTGCAGAGGACCTTGGCGGTGCACATGTTCATAATAGCATCAGCGGAAATGCTCATTTTGAATCTCCTTCTGAGCAAGAAGTTTTAGAAGAGGTTCGTAAACTTTTAAGCTATCTTCCGCAAAATAATGAAGAAAAACCTCCTAGATTGGAAGTTGAAGAGGAAAATGATTATCGCCCAGACTTAACAGACGTTATTCCATTTGACGCTGTTCGTCCATATGATGTACGAAAGGTTATTGAACAAGTTTGTGATGCAGACTCCTTTATGGAAATTCAGAAAAACTTCGCGAAAAATATCGTCGTAGGTTTCGCGAGAGTGAAAGGGGAGACAGTAGGGCTTGTTTGCAATCAGCCAAAAGTGATGGCGGGCGGCCTTGATATTAATTCATCCGATAAAGCGGCAAGATTTATTCGTACCTGTGATTCTTTTAATATCCCGATTATTACATTTGAGGATGTAACAGGTTTCTTTCCGGGGGTTAAACAGGAGCATGGGGGAATTATTCGCCACGGTGCGAAAATATTATTTGCTTATTCAGAAGCTACTGTTCCGAAGCTGACTGTTATATTAAGAAAGGCTTATGGCGGTGCATATGTAGCACTTAATAGTAAGTCAATTGGTGCTGATTTAGTCTATGCCTGGCCAAATGCAGAGATTGCTGTAATGGGTCCGCAGGGCGCCGCTAATATTATCTTTGCGAAGGAAATCCAAAATAGTGATAATCCTGAACAAGTTAGACAGCAAAAAATTGAAGAATATCGTGAAAAGTTTGCCAATCCCTATGTGGCAGCAAGCAGAGGGATGGTTGATGATGTCATTGATCCACGGGAAACGAGAATTAAAATTATCCAGGCATTAGAAATGCTGCGAAACAAAAAAGAATCAAGACCGTTCAAGAAACACGGCAATATTCCGCTGTAAAGCTATCATTTGATGACAGGTTTCTGAAAGAGTATACTCTATTAGTGAGTACATAAAACGGAGGTTTATCAGATGATTAATCACGAACGTCTTTTAAATGAATTTTTAGAGCTTGTCCAAATTGATTCAGAAACAAAATACGAAACTGAAATTGCGAAAGTCCTAAAACAAAAGTTTACAGATTTAGGTCTTGATGTGTTTGAAGACGATACAACGGCTGTAACGGGTCATGGAGCAGGAAACTTAATCTGTACCCTTGCTGCCACTAAAGACGGCGTAGATCCTATTTATTTCACTTCTCATATGGATACAGTAGTTCCAGCACGGGGTGTTAAGCCATCTATCAAAGACGGCTGCGTAGTTACGGATGGAACAACAATTTTAGGTGCGGATGATAAAACTGGATTATCTGTCATGCTAGAAACGATACGTGTGTTAAAGGAGCAAAATATTCCACATGGACAAATTCAATTTGTCATTACTGTTGGTGAAGAATCTGGACTTGTTGGTGCAAAAGCGCTTGATCCCTCCTTATTGAAGGCGAAATATGGCTATGCATTAGACAGTGATGGGTTAGTAGGAAATATCGTGGTGGCGGCTCCTACTCAAGCTAAAATTAAAGCAGTTATTTATGGGAAAACGGCTCATGCAGGGGTTGCACCAGAAAAAGGAGTTTCGGCCATTACAATTGCTGCAAAATCAATTGCAAGAATGCCATTAGGCAGAATTGACTCCGAAACCACAGCAAATATCGGCCGTTTCGAAGGCGGTACGCAAACGAATATCGTTTGCGACCGTGTAGATATTTTAGCAGAAGCTCGTTCGCTCATTACTGAAAAAATGGAAGCACAAGCAGCTAAAATGAAAGACGCTTTTGAAACTGTAGCTAGAGAAATGGGCGGCAGAGCAGAAGTGGATGTTCAGGTTATGTATCCAGGCTTTAAATTTGGCGAAGGTGACCAAGTAGTTGAAATCGCCCGTAAAGCGGCAGCGAAAATTGGCCGCAGCTGTGAATTACAGCATAGCGGCGGCGGAAGTGATGCCAATGTTATTGCCGGCTTTAATATTCCAACTGTTAACCTGGCAGTTGGTTATGAAGATATTCATACTACAAACGAACGTATGCCGATTGAAGAACTTAACAAACTTGCGGAAATGACGATTGCAATCATTGAAGAAGTTTCAAATCAATAAGTGAAGTTGAAGAGGAGAGCCAACGGGTTCTCCTTTTGTTATACTATAAGTACAATTTTTTTAGGAGAAGTGTCATGGGTAAAGAAATGTATCCGAAAAAGGGAAGAGTCATACTACATGTGGATATGAACAGCTTTTATGCCTCGGTGGAGATGGCTTATGATCCTGAACTTAAAGGAAAGCCGGTTGCGATTGCAGGAAATGTTGAGGAACGAAGGGGAATCATTATCACCTGCAGCTATGAAGCAAGAAAATTTGGTGTTAAGACGACGATGCCGCTTTGGGAAGCAAAGAAACTTTGTCCCGAGCTCATCATAAGAAAGCCAAATTTCGAACGATATCGGACAGCATCAATCGCCATGTTTGAGATTCTCAGGAATTATACTGAGCTGGTGGAACCTGTATCGATAGATGAAGGATATATGGATATTACAGATTCCTTTGAACTTGGCAGCCCCATTGAAATTGCCAAAAGTATTCAAAAGAGGGTACTCGAACAGCTGGATTTGCCTTGCAGTATCGGGATTGCGCCCAATAAATTTTTGGCAAAGACTGCTTCTGATATGAAAAAACCGATGGGGATAACGATTCTCAGAAAGCGTGATATTCCTTCTGTTTTGTGGCCGTTAAATACAAGTGAAATGCATGGTGTCGGAAAAAAGACTGCCGAAAAGTTAACAACCATTGGCATTCATACCATTGGAGAATTAGCGGCTGGCAATGAGATTCAGCTGAAGTCACTCTTAGGCATTAATGGAATCCGGATAAAAGAAAGGGCAAATGGAATTGATAGTAGAGCAGTAGATCCTGAATCGGTTTCAGACTTTAAAAGTATTGGGAATTCAACAACATTGCCTAAAGATACAAGCAACCAACAAGAGTTATTTCGAGTTTTGGAATCGTTGGCTGAGACTGTTTCTGTCAGGCTAAAGCGGAAGAATGTATTTGCAGCGACAATCGGTATTACCATTCGATTCAAGGATCGAAAGACGATTACCCGCAGTAAAAAACTTCCCAATCCCATTCATAAAAAAGAAGAGGTTGCTTCATTTGCAAAACAGCTTTTCCTGAAGCATTGGAATGGAGACGCTGTTCGGCTACTAGGGATAACAGGCTATGATTTAGTCGAACAAGACTCTGCCTTCAAACAGCTGGACTTATTTTCATTTGAAAAGGATGCCAAAAAAGAGCCTTTACTAAAAACGCTTTCCACGTTACGTGATAAATATGGGAAAGCTATTATTGAAAATGCTGGTTCACGTAAAATCAATAATGCTCATAACGTGGGAACGGGAACTAGTTTTAATAAAGATTTTCTTCGTTCTTTCCCGCAAAAAAAGAAGGAAGAAGATTAAAAGCTCCGCCATTGTATGATAAACAAGGCGGAGCTTTTTGTATTATTTACAAATATCTACATCTAAATCTGTTACCGGCCACCAGAAGAATCCATCTTTCTCTAACAGTTCGTCAGCAGCTCTTGGCCCCATTGAACCAGATGCATAATTTGGATAGTCTTCGGCTTTTGTTTTTTCCCATACTTCAGATATATTATCCACGAAGGCCCATGAATAGGCAACTTCATCCCAGTGTGTAAAGTTTGTCGCATCTCCGCGCATGCAATCATAAAGGAGCTTTTCATACCCCTCAGGTGTGTTCATTGCATGAATTCCTGTATTAGCAAAACTTAGTTTGACCTCTTGAGCATCGAGATGTCCGCCAGCTTTTTTAGCGTTAAGATGAAGGGTAATTCCTTCCTCAGGCTGAATATGAATGACAAGCAGATTCGGATTCAACAGTTTCTCAGGCTGATAATAGAGGTTCATCGGAATGTCTTTAAATTGAACAACAATTTTGGTTGATTTGGTCGTCATTCTTTTTCCCGTCCGGATGTAAAACGGAACACCTGCCCAGCGGAAGTTATCAATCATGATCTTCCCAGCCACGAAGGTTTCAGTGTTTGACTCCTTATCCACCATTGGCTCGGCGCGATATTCTGGGACCTGCTCATCCTCAACCACTCCAGAGCCATATTGTCCTCGAACAAAATATTTATTTATTTTTTCGCCTTTAATCATTCTTAATGAACGGAACACCCTAACCTTCTCAGAACGGACCTCATCTGTTGTTAACTTAATCGGAGGTTCCATTGCAAGAAGTGCCACCATTTGCATCATATGGTTTTGCACCATATCCCGGAGAGCACCGCTAGTTTCATAATAACGGCCGCGTTCCTCCACTCCAAGCACTTCACTCGAGGTGATTTGGATATTAGAGATATATCGGTTGTTCCATAGAGGTTCAAAAATCGCATTGGCAAAACGAATAACTTCAATATTTCTAACCATTTCTTTTCCTAAATAGTGATCAATTCGATATACTTCACTTTCTGAAAAAGCCTTGCGAATTTGTTTGTTTAACAATTTTGCAGATTCTAAATCATGACCAAATGGTTTTTCAATGACAAGTCTTTTGTAGCCCTTTACATCCGTCAATCCATCTGATTTTAAATGTAAAGCGATTGGACCAAAAAATTCAGGTGCCATTGCAAGATAAAAAATCCGATTTCCTTCTAGCTCATACTTTTCATCTATTTGTTCTGCTAAACTTTTTAGGGCTAAATAGGAGCTTGAATCTGAGACATCATGCGACTGATAGTAAAAATGAGACACAAACTCATCAATATTATCCTTTTTCCCTAGAGCGGTTAAAACAGAGTCCTTAACAGAATTTTGAAAATCTTCAGTAGATAATGGTCTTCTAGCCACGCCTATGACCGCAAATTTATCTAGCTTTCCTTTTTGAAACAAGCGGTATAGGGAAGGGAAGAGCTTCCGAATAGCTAAATCTCCTGTTGCACCAAATATCATGATTAATGAAGTCATATTTCTAGATTGTTCCACTGTCGTTACCTCTCCTTATATGTATTCAACTTAGATTTAGCAAAAATCATCCAAAGCATGTATTAATTCTAAATCCCTTTAAAGAGAATACCACGGAGAGAGGGCATTTGTGCAAGTGATATGCTATAGTATTTATAAACTTTATCAACTGGAGGGGTAATTTTGGACATATTTTTTTTAGGAACAGGTGCCGGTATACCGGCCAAGCTTCGAAATGTTACTTCCATTGCCTTAAAATTACTCGAAGAACGAGGATCCATTTGGCTGTTCGATGCGGGTGAAGCGACACAGCATCAAATCTTACATACATCAATAAGACCACGCAGAATTGAAAAAGTCTTTATTACTCACCTTCATGGCGATCACATCTATGGTCTCCCTGGATTGTTAGCGAGCCGGTCTTTTCAAGGCGGAGAATCATTAGTAACGGTTTATGGTCCAAAAGGGCTGAAGGAGTACATTACAATTAGTCTTTCAGTCAGCCAAACTTACTTAAAATATCCATTAAATATCGTTGAAATTGAAGAAGGGGTTATTTTTGAAGACGAACAATTTGTTGTGGAAGCACAGCTTTTAGATCATGGAATTCCTTCATATGGGTATCGGATTATGGAGAAGGACAGGCCAGGGACACTTCTGGCGGATAAGCTGATAAAGGCGGGAGTAAAGCCAGGACCAATTTTTCGGAAAATAAAAGAAGGGGAAAGTGTGACACTTGAAGATGGAACTGTCATCATACCAGAAGATTTTCTAGGTCCAGATCAGAAGGGACGGATTATTACGATACTCGGAGATACAAGATACTGTGATAACGCAATTTCCTTAGCACGGGATAGTGATTTATTAATCCATGAGGCTACCTTCTCCAAAGGGGAAGAAAAGCTTGCTTTTGATTATTTTCATTCAACTACCCATCAGGCTGCAGAAACAGCAAAACTTTCTGGAAGTAAAAAACTGTGTTTGACTCATATCAGCTCACGTTACGATCGGCAGGCTTGGCGTGAATTAACTGCGGAGGCTCAAGAGGTTTTTGCAAATACAGATATTGCTGAAGACTTTAAAGAGATACATATACCTAGTAAATAACATTTCTCTGGGTAACGACCAATTTTTTTCAGCAAAAAAAGACGGCAAAGGCCGTCTTTTTACTTACTGCCATCCACGTACATATTGTTCAGGTCCTTCAAGCGTTACATCAAGATCTTTAGCCGCTGTTCTTGGCCAGTAAGGGTCACGTAATAATTCCCGAGCCAAAAATACTAAATCAGCGCGCTCATTCTGAAGGATTTCCTCTGCTTGAATAGCAGTTGTAATTAAGCCCACTGTTCCTGTAGAAATATCGGCTCCCGCTCGAATGGTTTCGGAGTAAGGGACTTGATAGCCAGGATAGATATTAGCAGGTGGCGAAGGTATAACTCCTCCTGAAGAGACATCAATTAAATCCACGCCTTGTTCCTTCATCCATTGGCTGAAAAATACGTAATCGAGCGGTGTTAATCCTTCTTCATGGTAGTCATGAGCAGAAACACGCACAAACAGTACACCATCCCAGACGCTCTTGACTGCTTCAATAATCTCACGAAGGAAGCGATACCGATTGAGAAGAGAGCCGCCGTATTCATCGGTTCTTTTGTTTGATAGCGGAGAGAGGAATTCATTAATTAAATAGCCGTGGGCCCCATGTATTTCAATGACATCAAACCCTGCTTTCGCTGCACGCTCTGCGCCTTTTTTAAATGCCTCGACAGTTGTGGCGATATCTTCTTTGGTCATTTCTTTAGGTGTTTTCATTTTTTCATTAAATGCCAGTGCCGAGGGAGCGAGGATTTCACCTTCTAGGTTTGCCTTTCTACCCGCATGAGCAAGCTGGATACCCGTTTTAGCACCATGCTCCTTCATCATGCTGACGAGTTCTGTGAAGCCTTCAATATGGTCATCACTCCAAATCCCCAGGTCTCTAGGTGAAATTCTGCCCTGTGGGGTGACCGCTGTGGCTTCCACGATTATTAATCCAACTTGACCAACGGCGCGGCTAGTATAATGCGTGTTGTGCCAGTTCTGAATATGCCCATCTTCATTATGACTCGAATACATACACATTGGCGCCATAACGATTCGGTTTTTTAATGTAACATCCTTAATCGTAAAAGGGGAGAATAATTTAGCTGACATTATGAGCCTCCTATTTCAATTTGAGTATTACTCTTTCTCTCTTAACTCGCTTAATTTATATATAGTGCCCCGCCACATGATTCCGCCTCGTTTAAAGGTTAAGATGCTTGCTCGAATAATCGAATAGATAAAGAGCATGCCTGTTACGGGCAAAACCAGAAACATTGCAGGTGAGAATATCGTCATTTTTTTAATAACCAGTACATAATGAATACCGCTTAATACAATATTTCCTAAACTTAATAAGGCTACAGTTTTATTAGAAGAAAATATCGTAATAAAAGGGAGGACATTCGTAATAAAGACACCTAATATCGCAAATAGTACCATACTTACCCGGTAATGTAATCCGGCAAATGTATTCTTTTCAAGCCCAATAAACGCTTCACTTAAACTTCGGTACCATTCTACTTCAATCAGTTTAAGCGCGGTAACAATTCTTTGAGAATAGCCGGCTTGCTTCATTCTCATTCCAAGCTGCAGGTCATCATCCGGTCTCATTTTTACTTTTTCATGTGTTCCAAATGCCTCATATGCCTCTTTTGAAACGAGGTTGAAGGCACCAATTCCAGTTCCGATTTTAGACTTAGGGTTATTGGCAGCCCATGGCCGTTTAAAATAAGAAAATCCAAATAGGAAAAATGCGACAAATGACTTTAGCCAAAACTTCTTTGCACTTAAGTTCGGTGCAGCCGTTAAATGATCTAACTCATGCCGATTGAAATAATGCAAAGCTTTCGCAAATGCCTCTCTTTCAAATTTCACGTCAGCATCCGTAAACAATAGCCATTTTCCCGAAGCTTCAAGGAATCCTTTGTATAACGCGTGATTTTTTCCAAGCCAGCCCTCTGGCAATTGGGCTATATGAATAACTTTAATACGGTGATCCTCTTGTTGCATTTCATTCATGATAAGCCCTGTGGAATCCGTAGACCGATCATTAACGAGTATCCACTCCACGTTTTTGTATGTTTGCTTTAATTGACTGAGGATACTTGCCTCTATTTGACCGGCTTCATTGCGGGCAGCCACAATCACCGACAATAACGGTCCATCCTCCAAGCTTTTTTCTGCCTCTAAAGCCTCTATTTTTCGTAACCCTATGAATCCGTCAATGAGAAAAACAGTCCAGACCAGGATACCCATTGTAAATAATACCGTTAGCATCTTGTAACACTTCCCAGCCTTTTTTATCCTAGTTTAAAACAGTATAGACCAATTAGGAAGTTGGTTCGGTAACTTCCAGCTGTTCACGTAATGCAGCACCCATTTTTTTTGATTGCTCCGTTGCTGCCTTAATGCATGAAATGAACGCTTGTTGAACATGGTGTTCTTCGAGCACTTTTACACCGGCTTCTGTAGTTCCGCCAGGACTGGTTACATCCCTGCGTAACTGTTCAGATGATTTGGAAGAGTTTTTCACCATTTCCGCTGCCCCAATTAATGTTTGTACGATTAATTCACTCGCCATCTCCTTATCGAGTCCAACTTCTACGGCACTTTTTTCCATCGCCTCAATCAGGTAGTAAATATAAGCAGGTCCGCTGCCTGAAAGTCCTGTCACAGCGTCTAACTGCTCTTCTTCCACAAAGGTTGTTAAGCCGACCGTTCCAAAAAGATTTTTCATTAATTGAATTTGCTGTGGAGTAACGCGTTCATTAACAGCAACAGCAGTAGCTGATTTTCCCACGGCTGCAGATGTATTTGGCATTGCTCTAAC
The DNA here is from genome assembly GCF_046591715.1 of Neobacillus niacini. Taxonomy (GTDB): domain Bacteria; phylum Bacillota; class Bacilli; order Bacillales; family Cytobacillaceae; genus Neobacillus; species Neobacillus niacini_L. The sequence goes on from NZ_JAWVNQ010000003.1 coordinate 243,298, forward strand.
TATGGCAATCGGTAATCGCGCAAGAGTTTCAATTGTACTCGTGGAGACGCCCGCTAAAACTGAGACCACGAGCATTTGTTCATTCAGATATTCACGAATGGATTGAATGGCGGTTGCAGCATCCTTAGGCTTCATCGATAATATCACGATATCAGCTCCTGAAAACAATTCGTTTAAATCATAGGTTGTACAGATTCCGTATGTTTCACCCAGCTTCTTCAGCCTCTCTTGATTCGAATTGTTCGTAACCCAGACATTCTTTCTATCAATTAAACTATTTTCTAGAATACCTGAAATAAATGCCTCAGCCATCGACCCCGCACCAATAATTGCTAACTTTTTCATTAATATTGCCTCCTAAAAATGTATTGTTAAAAACAAAAAGACCCTTCATCCTAAAAGGACGAAAGGTCTAGCTTCCGCGGTACCACCTTCATTTACCCTGATAAAAACTGCTCTAAGGGTTCACTTTTAACTCCGGGTAACGTCGGATTTACGTTAGGTTTTCCTAAGTGCTCATAAGGCAGGTTCAATGATAAAGAGGGCTGTGAAGTTTTTCAGCCTGTGAACTTCACTCTCTTTTGCCATTTTTCATTTACTAGTCTTAATCGTCGCAGGTTCTTTAATCAAATTTTACTAGTGATTATCCAAGATTACAGCCTGTCTGTCAAGAAAAAGGTTTCTGAATTTTTTATTTATTTTAAATTTAATATGCAAAAATAATGACATTTACAAGGAAAATCGCTACACTTTACATTATATATATTTATCAAAAACGGTTCATATTCTATTTGAAAATAACGATAGGAGTTTTTTTATGGCAGAATGGAAAGATGGAATTGCGAAATTAACCATGCCGACTCCTTTTAAGGTCGGAGATGTTAATGCTTATTTAATAAAAGGGGATCGTCTGACGCTGGTTGATGCCGGTATAAAGACGAAGGCATCCTGGAATTCATTCAAAGCGCAGCTGGCTGATCTTCGTCTGAGTACAAATGATATTGAACAAGTGATTATTACCCATCATCATGCTGACCATGTCGGGATGCTGGATTTTTTATCAGATAAGATTGAGGTGTATGGTCATCCCTTAAATGAACGTTATATTAAACCTACGGAGGCCTTTTTTCAAGAACAAGAGAACTTTTTTCGGGAACAATTTCTTGACTTTGGTTTAACAGAAGAATATCTTCCATCTATTTCAACGTTAAGACAGTCATTCAAATACTCCTGTAACACTTCCTTGACAGGAGAACTGGCTGAAGGGATGATCCCTCCGGGGTTACGTGAATGGCAGGTCATTGAGACACCAGGTCATGCGCAGAGTCAAATCGCTCTATTTCGAGAGAAAGATGGGATTCTTATCGGAGGAGATTTAATTCTTGCTCATATTTCTCCCAATCCATTTTTAGAGATGCCGGCACTGGGCGAAAAAGAAAGGCCAAGACCGCAGCTGCAGCATAATGATTCAATGAAAAAGCTTCTGTCTTATCCAATTCAGTTTGTCTACACAGGACATGGGGAGGAAGTCTTCCAACTAAGAGAACTAATTGAAAAAAGACTTCTTCATCAACATGAACGGGCGATGAAGGTTAATAACTGGCTTAAAGAAGGGCAGCAAACCGTATTTGAACTTTGCAAGCGGCTTTTCCCTGCAGCTTACAAGCGCGAATTGGTGTTGACATTATCGGAAACCGTTGGACAGCTTGACTATTTGTCCTCCATCGGCGAGATTAGTAGTAAGGACCATCAACCTGTCCTTTATCATGCAAGATGAGGTGTGTGTATGGCTAGGGAACAACTTAAGGGTAAAAATATTATCATTACTGGTGCATCAGGGGGAATAGGGGCTGAGATTGCCAAGCTTTGTGCTGCAAGCGGTGCTAACCTTATCCTAATTGCAAGAAGCTTAGAAAAGCTGAAGCAGCTGCAAACCCAATTACAGCAAAAGCACGAAATTAAAGTGGATGTTTATCAACTAGACGTCTCTGATACGAAGAAAGTTAGGGAAGTTTTTAGTGAAATAACAGCGAAAATTAACCCTATTGATATTCTTGTGAATAATGCAGGCTTCGGTGTATTCCGCGAAGCTCATGCTGCTACAATGGATGAAATTAAAGGGATGTTCGATGTCAATGTCGTCGGTCTAATGGCGTGTACAAGCATGGTGCTTCCGAAAATGCGTGAGCGTCGTTTCGGCCATATTATTAATATTGCCTCCCAGGCTGGGAAAATCGCTACCCCAAAATCAAGTGTTTATTCTGCTACCAAGCATGCGGTCCTAGGCTACACTAATGCTCTTAGAATGGAAGTCAGTGATTATAATGTTATGGTAACATCTGTGAATCCAGGTCCGATTGCAACAAACTTTTTTAATATTGCTGATGAAAAAGGTACATATGTTAAAAATGTTCAAAAGTTTATGCTGCAGCCAGAATACGTTGCCCAAAAAGTCGTGGACAGCATGTTAACGAAAACAAGGGAAATTAACCTGCCGCGCTGGATGAACTTGGGCAGCGTCGTTTATGTACTTTTTCCGGGGCTCTTTGAAAAACTTGGGAAAAAAATGTTCAACAAAAAATAAACCGCATTTGCGGTTTTTTTGTTTGGCGTAAATCTTATCATCCTGTTTTTGTTTGGCGTAAATCTTATCATCCTGTTAAAAATTCGTACACTGTATCATTCACAGCCTCGTATAAATCGACTGCAGGCTGTTCGGCTTTTATTTGAATAATTCTATCTGCAAGTTCCTCTAAATCTTCACTGTTCATTGGCAGTAAATCCACTTCTGAATAATATTGTTTAAAGCAATTTTTTATCATTTTGATTATCAACTTTTTCTCCAATAATGTGCACCTCACTCACCATTATATCGTTTTTCCCTTTAGAAAAATAATCGAAACTTAAGAAACCTATCAAAAAATTTCCATTGAATACGAACGTATATTCGTTTAAGATGTGTATATAATATAAAGAACGAATGTTCGATATTTAACCGTATTTAGCTCCGAGCGCAACGGCTCGAGGCATAAGCCAATGGGCAGGCGTCCTGCGCATTTCGGATTGGAGGAAAGTCATGGTTGATTACAGCACATTACCGCACAATCAAATTTTATGTGTAGACATGAAGAGCTTTTATGCAAGCTGTTCCGCTGTCATGCTTGGCCTTAATCCCTTGACTTGCTATTTAGCTGTGGCCGGTAACAAAGAGCGGAATGGAAGTGTTGTGCTTGCGGCTTCCCCTCGTTTGAAGAAAGAGTTTGGAATAAAAACGGGTTCAAGGTTATTTGAAATTCCCGATGATCCAAGGATACAAATAGTCGAGCCCAAAATGGCAACTTATTTGCGTATTTCTACTGAAATTACCCGTTTATTTAATCGTTATGTACCAAAGGAGGCCATCCATACGTATAGCGTTGATGAAAGTTTTATCAAAGTGGATGGTGTACTGCATTTGTGGGGGGACGCCTTTACGGTTGCAGCCAAAATAAAGGATGATATTGAACGTGAATTTCAACTTCCCTGCGCCGTTGGCATTGGTCCTAATATGTTACTGTCAAAGCTTTGCCTCGATCTGGAAGCAAAGAAGCATGGAATCGCCGAGTGGAAGTATGAGGACGTCCAGACGAAGCTTTGGAATGTTTCACCGCTCAGAGAAATGTGGGGAATCGGCAGGCGTGTTGAAAAAACATTAAATGGAATGGGGATTTTCACAGTGGGCCAGCTGGCTCGATATGATTTAGAAGCGCTGGAAAAGAAATTCGGAATTATGGGCAATCAGCTTTATCATCATGCCTGGGGAGTAGACCTTTCAGACTTGGGAGCCCCCCTGGTTGAGGGGCAAATCAGCTTTGGAAAAAGCCAAATTCTATTAAGAGATTATAAAGAGGAAGAAGAAATAAAGCATGTGATTTTAGAAATGTGTGAAGAAGTAGCCCGAAGAGCGAGATCTCGCCGCAAAGCCGGGAGGACCGTCAGCCTGAGTGTTGGCTATAGCCAAGACGAACTTGGCGGCGGCTTCCATCGTTCAAGAACAATCAAACAGCCGACAAATGTAACCATGGATATTTACCGTGTCTGTCTCGAACTATTCCACGAACATTACACTGGAAAAACAGTAAGGCAAATTGCCATTAGTATCGGAAATATCGTCGATGACCACGAGTTTCAGCTCGATCTTTTTGACATGGGCGCGTATAAGCGGCGGGAGCTTGGCTATGTGGTTGATTCGGTCCGCAGACGCTTTGGCTCAGGTTCCCTCCTGCGCGCTGTTTCCTATACAGCTGCAGGAACCGCAAAGCACCGGGCGACACTAGTCGGAGGACATAAGAGGTAATAAGAAAAGCGGAGGCGCCTTGGTCAGGGGCGACAGGCATAAGGCGAGCCGGCGAGAAGGTTGCACTTTAACCTTCTTGACGGATTGCCTTATGACCCGAGCCTCTAGGCGCCGGAGCTGGACAGATAGAAAAGCGGAGGCGCCGGGTTAGGGGCGACAGGAATAAGGCGAGCCGGCGAGAAGGTTGCTTTTTAACCTTCTTGACGGATTGACTTAAGACCCGAGCCCCTAGGCGCTGGAGCTGGACAGATAGAAAAGCGGAGGCGCCTGGTCAGAGGCGACAGGCATAAGAAACGAAGAGAGAGGAGGAGTCAAATGATTCGCGACCGTGGAAGAATCAAATGGGTTTCAATGATGCTTCCCGAGCATATTAAATTGCTCAGGGATTGGGTACAGGAAGATCAATATGAAGAGCAGAAAGAATTAGATGAGCAGCAGCTCGAAATCATGAATGCCACCTTATCTGAAGCAATCGAATTCGACCAATTTGTGACGATTACTCATTTTCGAAATCGTAATTATGAACTGGTCATAGGAAAAATCCATTATTGGGATGAAATGACAGGGAGGCTTCATATTGTCGATAACTTTGAAGAAGTACACCGCATTCCAATAGCAGCCATAGCAGATATTAGGATTACCGAAGTGTAAATATGAAAATTTTGTCCTGATTGTAATGAGGCAAAAAATAAACGGAGGATTTCCGGTTAAATGCAAAATGAGGATCGTTTCGGGATGCATAAGCGGAGGATTTCCGGTTATTCAATGCAAAATTGATCTTTTTCACGTTTTTTGAGGCAATAGGCGGAATCTCTCCGTTTAATTAAACTAATTTCGATGGAATTTACTAAATAAGTGGAAATTCTCCGCCTATTTATCAGCCCAGAAGCTTAATCTAAGCTGATCCCTCAACCAATAAACAAAGAAAAAGACGTATGCCACAATTCATACGTCTATCTTGTGTTTTTTAACGGAAGTCCGCTTTAAATTCACCAGTAATTTTTTGGCGGCCGTTATTCTCTTCAAACAATTGCTCTTGTTCTAAGTCAAATCGATTCATAATTGGTAAATCGTTTACTGAGAATAGGTAAGAGTCTTCTGATGCAGAGTGTTCATACCAAGCCCAGTTTGGAACGACGAAGTAATCACCTTTTTTCCAATCGAAGCGAACTCCATTAATGATGGTGTGACCGGAACCTTTGTGTACCTGGTAAACAGTAGAATGTGTATGGCGTAATGCCTTTGTTTTAAAACCATGCGGTAAATGCTGCATTCTAGTGCCAAGCGTTGGGTTAGCCGATTTACCAGTAGTTGGGTTAATGTACTCTACTGCATATCCATGGTGTGGATCAGGATCGAATTCCATTAAGCCTTTAATTCCTTCTACTGTGCGATCCCATTTATAATTTGCAAGTGGAGCAACAGTGTATTTATCATCACCAACAGGGCGAACCATACCGCCGCGGTAACGTCTCTCTGTAAAGTTATCTGGAATATCTGGTTCTTGTAAACCATCTTCAAATGGTTCAAAGAAGGTACCTCCGATTGCATAAATAGTAGGAATATCTAAGGCATCCATCCAATACATAGGCTCTGTACCCAGATGTGCATGCCCATGCCATAATCCCTTTGGAGTAATTAAAAAGTCGCCTTCTTCCATGAAAATACGCTCACCCTGAACAATTGTATAGGCACCTGAACCTTCAGAAATAAAGCGTAAAGCACTTTGTGAGTGACGATGAGATGGCGCCCTTTCACCAGGTAATAGCATTTGAACTGCTGCATAAATCGTTTGAGTAGTAGATCCCCATCCCCAAGGTTCACGATATGTTAAACCAGGATTTTGAAAATAAATGGCACGGCGTTCTCCGCCGCGTTCTGGTGTGAAGATTTGAGCGGCTTCGGCCATTTTCTTTTTGATTAATTCATCGCTCCAAAGATAAGCTTGGGCTTGAGGCTTTGGTGTTTTATGCATAATAGCAGGAATTGCCTCCCAAAGAGGTCCTAAGTTGTATTGTTGAATATCTCTGGTGTAATCGGTTACAAGTGAGCTTTTCATAAACTCTTGAACTTCTGGATTTACTTCAGCCATTTCACATTCCCCTTTACTAATCAAATTTATAGAGAAAAGGGGGAGCAGTGTATAACTGCTTGACCCCTTACAATGCCTAATTAAACAGTAACTGCCATTTCAGCTGTCTTCACTTTATTTTCAAGTGCACCGATTTGGTCAATCTCAATTCGAACTACGTCTCCATCTTTTAAGAATTGCGGAGGATTCATAGCAACTCCAACTCCCCCAGGAGTTCCTGTTAATACAACATCTCCTGGCTCTAATGTCATTAGGTTTGATAAGAAAGATACTAATTTTTGAACTGAGAATACTAGATTAGCAGTATTCGTTTTCTGACGAACTTCGCCATTTACTTTTAGTACAACATCTAAGCCTGATGGATTTTGTAATTCATCTGAAGTTACTAAATATGGTCCCATAGGGGCACTGCCATCCACCGTTTTCCCTTGTAACCATTGAAGAGTGCGTCGTTGGATATCACGATAAGTAACATCATTTGTAATCGTGTAGCCCGCTACATAGTCTAGTGCATCTTCTTCTCGTACATTACGTGCTTGTTTGCCAACAACAAAAGTGAACTCTGCTTCATAGTCAAGCTGATCAGAAATTGGATAGTGTGGAATATCGTCCTCTGGTCCTAAGATGGTATTAGCAAATTTTGCGAAAATAACTGGGTTCGATGGGATTTCACGACCCATTTCTAAAATGTGTTCACGGTAGTTATGGCCAACACAAATAATTTTCCCAGGCTTTTGAACAGGTGCTTCTACCTTCACTTCCTCAATTGTATAAATCACTTTTTTATCAAAGCTTTCAGGATTAGCCAAAATGAAATCGATTGCATTTTGTGCAAGCTGCAGCGATTCTTTACCGCCCTGGTATAACTCATCTGTATTATCCGGTACATATGCTTTTGCAATTGCCTCGTATCGGTATTTTCCTTCTGCTTTTAACTGTGCTTGGTATGCATAGTTTAAGTCGATTACTTTGTTATCAACGATTGTCCCTGCACGTGTATGTCCAGCGGCAGTATAATTAATAAGTTTCATGGTTTTCCTCCTTGATTTCACTAATCGTGAAACTAGTTCACTATTTATAAAAATATTAAAATATTTCAAAATGATTGTCAATATTATTTGTTTTCAGAATTTTACCCAATAAGTAGGATAGTAGTAAAAGTTATTAATAGAAATTTCTAAATTTTAAAAGTTTTTGTTGACGAAGCGACGAAAAATGATTTAAAGTTTTCTTATCAGGTAACAATGTTCTCTATTTATGGAATAAAATAATTGGTTGGAGGGAAATTATCAAATGACTAATGTAAGCGACATCATTATAGTAGGCGGGGGAATCGGTGGTTTAGCAGCTGCACTATCAATTCAAGAAACAGGTAAATCTGTAGCGGTTTTTGAGCAGGCACCTGAATTTGGAGAAGTGGGTGCAGGGATTCAGTTAGCACCGAATGCATTAGAAGTTTTAGATCGTTTAGGTGTAAAGGAAGAAATTTTAAAATATGCGGTGTTACCTAAGCGTCTTGTACTAAAAGATGTTTATACTGCAAGAGAATTAGCAACTCTTGATTTAGGGGAAGGCTTCGAGAAAGAATTCGGTCAGCCATACATTGTATTACATCGTTCTGACCTGCACAGAGTTCTTTATGAAGCATGTGAAAAAAGCAGTAATATAAAATTTTTTACCAGCCAATGCATTCAAAGTGCAGAACAAAATGGTGATACTGTCACAATTGTTAATCAAAATGGTGAAAAGTATAGTGCCGAAGCCGTTATTGGCGCAGATGGGGTAAAATCCAACATGCGTAAGCTGCTGGTTGAGGATAGTCCGGTAAATTCTGCGTATGTAGCGTACCGAGGAACGATTCCAATCGAAGAAGTTTCAAATAACGCAAATTTAGATTTAGATGATGTTATCATGTGGATCGGTCCAAACCTGCACATGGTACAATATCCTGTTCGTCGTGGAGAGCTTTACAACCAAGTAGTCGTATTTAAATCATATGATGCGACTGTAGAAGATTGGGGAACTCCAGAAGAAATGGCACGTCGTTTTGAAAATTGTCATCCAAAAGTTGAGAACGCTTTAAACTACATTAACCGCCAATTCCGTTGGCAAATGTATGATCGTGAACCAATTGACAATTGGACAGATGGCAATATTACACTATTAGGCGATTCAGGTCATGCCATGCTTCAATATTTAGCACAAGGCGGTGTTCAAGCCTTAGAGGATGCGTTTGTATTAGGTGAGAAATTAAAAAAACATAATTCCTACGAGGAAGCATTTAAAGCATACCAGGAAATTCGAATCCCGCGCTCTGCAATGGTTCAAGGATCAGCACGCAGATGGGGAGAAATTATTCATGCCGAAGATCCAACAGCACTTGCACTTCGTAACTTTATTTTTGATCAACACAAACCTACAGATTATCATGTAGTTGATTTCCTATATGGTTATTTCAAAAAAAATTTTGAACGTGTGAATTGCTAATTTAAAAGGGGATATATACAATGGCAACAGCCTTACTGAATGAAAAATTAGAAGTATTTAAAAAGAGTATAGATGATATTGCAGAGGTATTGAAAAAAACGGAAGAGTATGTACTTTATGTAAAGCCTTCTGAAGAAGAATGGTCCGGAATGCAAATTGTTTCTCATATATTAGAGGCTGTAAATTTTTGGATTGATGATTTAGAAGCATTACTAGTAGTCCCAGGTGCAAAATGGGGCCGTAATCATGAACATGTGCGTCGTTTAGCTGCAGTAGATGAAAAGGTTGTATCTCGAATTAAGAAAGAGGATGTAATAAGTGCACTACAAAACTTAGTTTCGAAAGTAGAGAAAGCACTTTTAAAAGTAAAAGAAGAGGATTTAGTAAAAACAGCTCCAAGTTACAATCCAAACTTTGATGGAAAACCATTATCGTTTTTAGTCGACCACCTTATCGTAAAGCATGTAACTGGTCATTACGGGCAACTTATTCGTCATTTAGATAAAGTTCAATAAATACAAGTTTTGTCTGACAAAAAACAGACTACCCAAGTGGCCAGTCTGTTTTTTGTAATATAGAGAGGAATGCAAGTATGTGTTTATGCGTTCTTTACATATTTTGATAAAAATTCATCGATGACTCGGCGATAATCTTCAGGATTTTCGTTAAAGGACTGAGCATGGCGGCCATTTGCGGCAAGGTAAAGCATTTTTGGTCCTTGTTTTTTTTCATATAATTCCTTTGTCATGGTTGGTAGGATAAAATCATCGTTTTCACTGTGGATGAATAGAATGGGATTTTTTATATGTTCAATAACAGATACAGGTGAAACGTGCCGTATTGAATATTTTTCACGAAGGCGCAAGATAAAATCAGCAATCGGTATTAGCAGTGCCGGTACCATTTTGTACTCTTTTTTGAGCTGATAAGAAAGCTGCTCCTTTAAGTCTGAGAATGGACAGTCGGCAATATAAAAGTCTGCACCATCCTCAAGCATTCCAGCGTACAACAGTATCGTAGCCGCTCCCATTGATTCACCATGAATACCAAGCGTAAGTGTTGGACCCTTTTCTGTTTTTAACCAATTAATAACTGCTTTTAAATCAAACTTTTCATAATGACCAAAACTGGTTGTTTTCCCCCCTGATTCCCCATGACGCCGATGGTCATAAATAACCGCATTAAATCCACGATCAATGAAAAGATTCATATATTTTATTGAATTAATTTTTGTTTCTGTCACACCATGAGAAATAATGACATAGCGATTAGACTCGTGGGGCTCAACCAATAGAGCTTTAATGGGATAGCCGAAAGGAGAATCAATCGTAACCTCCCGCTTTGGAAGAGATTCGAACTGCTCTGGGATAAACCTTCCCGCTTCCTTTTCACGTTGAACTATGAATTGTTCATCCTTCTTCTTCATATATATAAGTCGATTTGTAAAATAAAAACCTAAAGAAAATGTAAATAAGAATGAAAGTAAAAGAACTCGCAACGCCTTTCTCACAGGTACACCTCCAAAAGGTTTTAAAAAGTAATTATTTGGTAACGCTGGCTTTTATTTTATCATAGGAAAAGCCGCTAACTCCAATTAGCGGCTTAATGAAAAAAATTATATCAAGCATATAGCGCAAGGGAAAAATTGAACTGCATTTTTCCCTGTTCAAGGCGCTTCCGCTTTTCCCTATTGTTCAGCATTTTGTCTTTTGGCAGGGTGAATTGCTTTTTCTATTTCCTCGGCAGAAATCATTCGTTTTCCTGTACCTGCAGTTTCGGCATAATCTTTACCTTTTTGGCTGTAACCTTTGTCCCGCTTTTGGCTCATTATCGCAGACTCCCTTCAATGTGGTTTCATTAAATAAGGTGCTTATATAGAAGCTTGATTATTCATCGTAATTAAATGAAGACAAACGCTTGCATTAATAAGAGGTATTACTTTTTAAAAATAACGAATACATTAAATTTTGACAAAATAAGAGGATTTTCGGAGTTCGCACTCGAAGTAGTATAAGGTAAAAGTGCTTAAAAGGAGAGGGAAAATATGAATCAAACAGAAGTAGTAATTGTTAGTGCTGTTCGTACAGCTCTAGGTAATTTTAATGGAAGCTTAAAAAATGTAGCAGCACAACAATTAGGTGCAACCGTTATTAAAGGAGCACTCGAACAAGCTGGCCTGAAGCCGGAGCAAGTTGACGAAGTTATTTTAGGAAACGTATTGCAAGCAGGTCTTGGCCAAAATCCTGCCAGACAGGCTGCAATTGGTGCGGGAATCCCTGAAAGTGTTTCCTCGATGACAATTAATAAAGTCTGCGGCTCGGGTTTAAAAGCTGTGCACCTTGCAACACAGGCCATTCTTGCCGGAGATGCTGAGGTTGTTATCGCTGGTGGAATGGAAAATATGAGCCAAGCTCCTTATCTAATAAAAAATGCCCGTGAAGGTTTTAAAATGGGGGATCAAAAATTAGTTGATACTTTGACTAGTGATGGACTGACATGTGTTTTTAACCAATATCATATGGGTGTTACAGCAGAAAACTTAGCAGATAAATATTCAATTACGAGGGAAGAGCAGGACCAATTTGCTGCACTAAGCCAGGAGAAAGCTGTTAAAGCGATTGAAGCGGGTAAATTTAAAGAAGAAATTGTTCCTGTCGTTATTCCACAGCGAAAAGGGGAGCCAATTGTTTTTGATACAGATGAGTATCCGAAAAAAGGGACTAGCGCCGAAAAACTGGCAGGATTACGTCCAGCTTTCAAAAAAGATGGCACAGTTACAGCGGGAAATGCATCGGGAATCAATGATGGAGCAGCCGCTTTGGTAGTAATGAGCAGGAAAAAAGCTGACGAACTAGGAATAAAGCCATTAGTTGTGATAAAAGGGAATGCCAGTGCTGGTGTAGATCCAAGTATAATGGGAATCGGCCCAGTCCCAGCAGTAAAAAAGGTTCTTGAAAAAACGTCTATCTCTATGGAAGAAATTGAGTTAATTGAAGCGAATGAAGCATTTGCTGCTCAATCTTTGGCAGTTGATCGTGAACTTCATTTTAATAAAGATATCTTAAATGTTAATGGCGGTGCGATTGCACTTGGTCATCCAATCGGAGCGAGCGGTGCCAGAATTCTTGTCACTTTGATTCATGAAATGAAAAGAAGAAGTGCAAAGAAGGGTTTGGCAACATTATGTATTGGCGGCGGTCAAGGGGTAGCAACGGTTGTTGAGTTAGCGTAAAGACAAAATTGAAGGGAGAACAGGCACGATGAAGAAAATTAGTACATCCTTCCAGGAAGCGGTCGCAGATATACAGGATGGAGCCACATTGATGGTCGGCGGTTTCGGTTTGTGCGGCATTCCTGAAAATCTAATTTTAGCGTTGGTAGAAAAAGGGGTAAAGGATCTAACGGTTATTTCCAATAACTGTGGAGTCGATGACTGGGGTCTTGGACCGCTTTTGAAAAATAAACAGATTAAGAAAATGATAGGATCTTATGTTGGAGAAAATAAAGAGTTCGAGAGACAGGTGTTAGCAGGTGAACTTGAAGTAGAACTGACACCACAGGGGACGTTAGCGGAAAAAATTAGAGCGGGCGGAGCGGGCATTCCAGCGTTTTATACTCCTGCAGGGGTAGGAACTCCGATTGCCGAAGGCAAGGAAACAAAGATATTTAATGGAAGAGAATATCTGCTAGAGGAAGCATTGACTGCTGATTTTAGCCTTGTTAGAGCATGGAAAGGCGACAAGATGGGAAATCTCGTCTATCACAAAACAGCCAGAAACTTCAATCCGATGATTGCTGCAGCCGGAAAGGTAACCATTGCTGAAGTGGAAACACTCTGTGAAATCGGAGAACTTGACCCTAACTTTATTCACACGCCTAGCGTCTACGTTCAGATGATAATCGAAGGGAAGCAGGAAAAAAGAATTGAGAGAATGACAGTAAAAAAATAGATTGCAGAAAGGAGAAAGTACCAATGGTCTCAGTTAGAGAGAGAATTGCTATAAGGGCAGAGAAAGAAATCGAAGACGGTTTTTATGTGAACTTAGGAATTGGGATGCCAACACTGGTAGCTAATTTTATATCCGAAAATAAGCAGGTTGTTCTGCAATCGGAGAATGGATTGCTTGGAATTGGTCCTTATCCAACAGAGGAAGAGGTAGACCCTGACTTAATTAACGCTGGGAAAGAAACCGTTACTGCCATTGGCGGGGCATCGTATTTTGATAGTGCTGAATCATTTGCAATGATTCGCGGCGGACATATTAACATCGCTATCCTTGGGGGAATGGAGGTATCTGAAACGGGGGATCTCGCGAACTGGATGATACCGGGTAAAATGATCAAAGGAATGGGCGGAGCGATGGACCTCGTCCATGGAGCTCAGAAAATTATTGTCATCATGGAGCATGTAAACAAGCGCGGTGAATCAAAAATACTAAAGGAATGCACGCTGCCGTTAACTGGAAAAGGTGTTGTTCATCGTATCATCACCGAACGCGCAGTAATGGATGTAACGGATTCAGGGTTAAGGCTGGTTGAAGTTGCCTCAGGGTATACAGTCGAGGATGTTGTGAATTCAACAGAAGCTTCCTTGACAGTAGACGAAAACGTGGTTCTCGAAGCATATTAAGAAAATTCAGCAGGCTGCCCATCATAACAGCCTGCTTTTTCTATTAAAAATGCTATAATACATATGACATAATGATTATGGGGGAGTTTAGGATGAAAAAGAAATCGAAACAAAAAAATCAATCTAAACCAAAAAATGTAGAAACAGCGGTAACGCTTAAAGATATGATTAATCCGGATTTAATTAAGCAATTAAAAGAACAGCAGGACCAGTTGAAGGCAGAAGAAGAGCGTAAGAAAGAAGCAGAAGAGCAGCGGAAACGAGAAGAACGCCGCTTAAAAGAAAAAAATAAATCCTTCGAGGACTTGCTCAACGAAAGCGGCATGAACTGGAAGGAATTTAAATAGGAGACCGAAAAGGTCTCCTATTTTTATCGATGTTCTTTATAAATTCCAGCCTTTGATAACCCCTTGATAATGGTAACTTCTTGTTCAGTTAAGGGCTGGCTTCTGACTGAGCTTGCATTAATTCTTACTTGTTCGGGACTGCTGGCCCCAGCAATTACAGAAGCGACAGCAGGATGTGCCAAATTATATTGAAGTGCTATTTCGCTAAAAGAACGATCTGATGCCAGCCTGTCCTTTAGTGGAGGCAGGACATCAAGCAGCTCTTGTTCACTATAGTCTTGATATCCTTTTTCGGAAACCTTTTCTAGCATTTTATCACTAAGTAACCCCTTTGCGAGTGGACCTCTGGTCACAACGCTAATTCCATGCTCATGCAAGAAAGGTAATGACTCTTCTTCAGGACGTCTGTCTAAAATGCTATACTGCATCATGACAGAAATAAGATTGGACTTTTGAACATACTCACGAATGACGTTTGGCCGAATCGATGAAATTCCATAATACCGGATAAATCCCTCTGACTTTAATTCTTCAAATGCATCTATCGTTTCATCAATCCGATCTTCAATGGTGCCGCCATGCAGCTGATAGAGGTCAATGTAGTCTGTACCCAGCCGTTTTAAACTTTGTTTGACTGCTTCTTTTATGTACGATTTGGATGGGTCCCATGACCAGCCTGATTTATCAGATTTCCAGCGGTTCCCAACCTTTGTCGCAAGAATTACTTTTTCACGAACACCCTTTAAAGCATCCCCGACGATTTTTTCATTTTCACCGAAATCATATAAATCTGCTGTATCAAAATAATTAATGCCCTCTTCCAATGCAGCCTCTATAATAGCTCTAGCAGCTTTTTCTTCTGTACCAATTGACATGCACCCTAAGCCTAACTCCGTAACCCATAATTCTGAATTTCCCAGTTTTCTCTTTTTCATATCATTCACCCCGTTCTTTTCTATAATTTTACGAAAGTACGGGGAAGACTACAAATGTAAAAGGCTATTTAGGAGCGACTTTTTCCAGCCATTCGGCAACGGTAGAATACTCTTTATTGTATTCCTTTAGCTTTTGGACGATTTCCCAGCCCTTCCCAACGAGAATAATTCCCTTCTCATGCACATATACCTTCATTCCATACCCCCAAAAACAATGTATGGTAAAATGTATGAGCAAAATAATCAGAAATAGAACAGGAGTTGACATAGTGGGTAATCTTTTTGAAAAAACCATACATAGCGAAGAAATTTTCTCAGGCAAAGTCATTAGCCTTCAACTTCAGGATGTTGAGCTTCCAAATGGAAAGCACTCAAAAAGAGAGATTATTAAGCATCCAGGTGCAGTCGCAATTTTGGCCATCACAGATGATAAAAAAATTGTTATGGTCGAGCAATTTCGTAAAGCACTTGAAACTACGATTGTAGAAATACCAGCAGGGAAGTTAGAAAAAGGCGAAGAACCTGCTCTTTGTGCCCGTCGGGAATTAGAAGAAGAAACAGGGTACGAATGTGAAAGTTTGGACCTGCTCATCTCATTCTATACATCTCCTGGATTTGCAGATGAGATTGTTCATTTATATGTTGCTAAGGGATTAACAAAGAAAGAAAATGCGGCCGCACTTGATGAGGATGAATTTGTGAACATTGAGGAATTAACTCTTGATGAAGCCATTCAATATATAAAAGAACAAAAAATTTATGATGCTAAAACGGCCTATGCCGTTCAATACTTACAGCTGCAAGAGGCATTAGGAAAAAAATGAATTTCTATTATGTAGATTTACATATTCATATCGGAAGAACCTGGACGGGTAAGCCTGTTAAAATAACAGGTGCAAAATCATTAACGTTTTCAAATATCATCGAGCATGCCAGACATGAAAAAGGTCTGAATATGATTGGTATTATTGATAGCCATTCACCAGAAGTAATCCTTGAAATGGAAAGCCTGGCAGCAAGTGGAGACATTATTGAACATCATGATGGCGGTTTGGCTTACGGAGATTTAACCGTTATTCCTGGTTCAGAATTAGAAATCTATGATGACCAATGCAATGGTCCCATACATGTACTATGCTATTTTCCGACTATCGCGATTATGAGAGAGTTTTCGAACTGGCTGTCTCATCACTTGAAAAATGTCCAATTAAGTTCGCAGCGAATTTATGCATCGGGTCTCGAGTTACAAAAAAAAGTAAAAGAACTAGGCGGATTATTTATTCCTGCGCATGTGTTTACACCTTTTAAGAGCCTTTATGGCAAGGGGGTTCATAGATCTTTAACAGAAGTATTCAATCCTGACTTAATCGATGGAATTGAACTGGGGTTAAGTTCAAATACAGAGATGGCCGACCAGATAAAGGAGTTACATAACTATACCTTTGTGACTAATTCCGATGCCCACTCTTTGGCAAAAATTGCTCGCGAGTATCAAGTAATGGTAATGAAAGAACCATCATTTAAAGAATTGGGAATGGCGTTGAAAACAGAACAGGGAAGAAAAATTGTTGCAAATTATGGTTTAGACCCGCTCCTAGGCAAGTACCACAAAACTGTCTGTGCAAAATGCCTGCATCCAGCAGGTAAGGAAGACCAAATATGTACACAGTGTGGAAAAAATCAAATTGTAAAAGGGGTAGCCGACAGAATACGTGAGTTGAGGTCGGCACAAGGGAGTCCAGAAGGACGTCCGCCTTATATTCATCAGGTCCCGTTAGATTTTATACCAGGACTGGGACCGAAAATTCTCGAAAAACTCGTCAATCATTTTGGTTCTGAAATGGCCATATTGCATGAAGTTCCCTCTCAGGCATTGAAAGAAGTGGTTCCTGCTAAAATTGCTGAATTAATTATGAAAGCAAGAGAAGGTAAGGTGAATTTGGCAGCCGGCGGCGGCGGAAAATACGGAAAAATTGCAGACTAAAATAATATATTCAATCACAAATCTGGCAGAGCACCAAATCTGCCAGTTTTTTGTATGCTAACGGAGAATGAATATACCCCTAAAACTCAAGAAAATGAAAATCTATTAATTTATCGTCATAGAAATACTAGAAAGGCATAAAATGTAATAACTGATTAGGAGAAGTAGGAGGGACTGCAGATGAAGAAACGATTGTACCAGAACGATGCCGCTAGTTATTTCCGTGAGCATTCCTCAATTTTTTTATTTATTGTCATTTTATTTTTAATGGGTGTCATTTTTGGAGCAATAGTGGTAAATAGCATGAGCATTACCCAGAAGGAAGATTTATTTTATTATTTATCACAGTTCTTTGGTCAAATTCTAAATGGAAAAGTTGCAGAAAATAATGAGTTATTTGCTCAAAGTTTTCTTCATAACAGCAAGTTCATTGGGCTGATTTGGATTCTAGGAATCTCAATAATTGGACTGCCAGTTATCCTGATCCTCTTATTTATTAAAGGATTGGTAGTAGGTTTTACAGTTGGTTTCCTTGTCAGTCAGTTGGGCTTAAAAGGATTTCTACTTGCATTTGTATCCATTCTCCCACAAAATTTGATTATCATTCCCGTTTTCATCTTAATGGCAGCTCTAGCGGTAATATTCTCATTGAGAATGATTAAGAAACAATTCTTTAAGACATATGGACAGCCTATTTTACCGTTTT
Organism: Neobacillus niacini; assembly: GCF_046591715.1. GTDB lineage: Bacteria > Bacillota > Bacilli > Bacillales > Cytobacillaceae > Neobacillus > Neobacillus niacini_L. The sequence goes on from NZ_JAWVNQ010000003.1 coordinate 260,815, forward strand.
TTAAAAACTATATTCTCACTATCATAGTGGCTGTAGTTCTTATTTCTGCTGCCTCAGGAGTTGAGGCGTACGTATCACCATGGCTGATGAAAACAATGATGGGATCACTTAATTTATAGTATTTATTAGTTGATATTTATTATAAACTGTAGTTTATAATAATTTTATTTTGACACCTCTTTCTCATCTGTTATAATGAGAATAGCAGCGGCGAGGGAGGGACTTCGGGATGGAAACTAGAATTGAGAGAATAAAAAAGCATTTGCATTCGTCAAGTTATAAGCTAACACCTCAACGTGAAGCAACCGTTCGGGTATTGTTAGAGCACGAAGAGGATCATTTAAGTGCAGAAGATGTATACCTCCTCGTTAAGGAAAAGTCGCCTGAAATTGGGCTGGCAACTGTATATCGTACACTCGAGCTATTAACTGAATTGAAAATTGTTGATAAAATTAACTTCGGCGATGGAGTTTCCCGTTATGACCTTCGTCAAGAAGGGGCAGCCCATTTTCATCATCATCTTGTTTGTATTGAATGCGGTGCAGTTGATGAGATTCAAGAAGACCTTCTTGAAGATGTGGAGGCCGTGGTGGAACGAAGATGGAACTTTAAAATAAAAGATCATCGTCTTACCTTTCACGGTATTTGCTATCGCTGCCTGGATAAAGGAAAAGTGGAAGAAAACGCTGAATAATAGACAAAGTCCTTTTTATTAAAAGGGGCTTTTTTTATTGCGTTTACCGATTCTAATAAATATATTTGTTAAAATAGTGCCTCTAGGTATAAAAGGTGGACAAATTGGCATATCTTTTACTAGGCTTAATGTTTGGGGGAGAGATAAATGTTCTCTTTTATTAAAGTAGTACTGCAAACCTTAAAGGTTTTCATCATATTCACCGGATGCACGATACTCTTTTATTATGGTATTATGTGGGTAAATGAAGAGTATCAAAATTACCATCGCTATGACTCACCAGAAGGCTCTGCCTTAAAGGTTTCCACACTAAACAATGATGAAAATCCTGTCTGGCTGGATCGGCTGATTTTGTTTTACTTAAATGGGGAGTAGTACAATGAATGAGGATTTAAAAAATTTTATGCAGTTTCTACTGGTAGAAAAAAGGATGGCGAAGAATACGCTGCTATCATATGAACGAGATTTGAATAACTATCTTCACTATTTAAAAAACGTTGAAGCAGTTGAAACTTTAAATCATGTTCAGAGAGTTCATATCGTCCACTTTCTAAACTTTTTAAAGGAGCAGGGGAAATCTCCAAAAACTGTGGCTAGGCATGTGGCATCAATAAGGGCTTACCATCAATTTTTATTGCGTAATCATACAGTCAGTGAGGACCCATCTGTCCTCATCGAGATTCCTAAGTCACAAAGGTCTATACCAAAAGTTTTAAGTTTAGAGGAGGTAGAAAAGCTTTTAGAAATATCGAATGGACAAGGGCATTTTGCATTGAGGGACAAGGCAATGCTTGAAATTCTTTATGCTACTGGAATTCGTGTCAGTGAGCTTATTCAAATGGATGTAGAACATGTGAATTTAACAATGGGATTCGTTACAATTATTGGAAATAGCAATAAAGAACGTATTATTCCAGTTGGCGGACCAGCGGCAGAAGCATTAAAACGATATTTAGACAATGGAAGACCAAATTTACTGATGAAGAATAATGCAGTGGGTGCTTTGTTCTTAAATCACCATGGAAAGCGGCTGTCACGTCAGGGATTTTGGAAGATTCTAAAAAAATTGGCTAATGAAGCGGGAATTGTCAATGAATTAACACCTCACACACTACGCCATTCATTTGCAGCACATCTTTTACAAAATGGAGCTGATTTAAAAGCAGTCCAAGAAATGCTGGGACATGCTGATATTTCTTCTACACAAATATACACGCAGTTATCCAAGACAAGGATAAAGGATGTCTATAGTAAATTCCACCCTCGAGCTTAATAGGATACTAGTTTACTAACAATTTTATAAAATGTCGAAAAGCTGCCAAATTTATGGTCAGCTTTTTATTGTATTTTTACTAGAGTTTAGTAAAATATAGAGGTCAGACTTCTGACGTTAGATTTATAAAAGCGTAAATAATACTATTTTATTAAGGGCAATCTATTTTTATTAATTTCAGCTTTATTTCTATTATAGAAAAAGGAGGAAGACTAGAATGACATTTAATACATATAAACGTATATTTTTGATTGTGATGGATTCTGTTGGGATAGGGGAATCACCGGATGCAGGAAAGTTTGGTGATAAAGGTGCAGATACGCTTGGCCATATCGCTGAAAAAATGAACGGTCTAAATATGCCTAATATGGGAAAATTGGGATTAAGCAATATTCGCGAAATAAAGGGAATTGAAAAAGCTGTAAATCCCTTAGCGTACTATACTAAAATGATGGAAGCATCAAACGGAAAGGACACGATGACAGGACATTGGGAAATTATGGGTTTGAATATACAAACACCTTTCCGTGTTTTTCCTGACGGATTTCCAGATGAGCTTCTTTCACAATTAGAGGAAAAGACTGGCAGAAAGATTATTGGCAATAAACCCGCTAGTGGAACGGAAATTCTCGATGAACTTGGGGAAGAACATATGAAAACGGGAGCTTTAATTGTTTATACTTCTGCGGATTCTGTGCTGCAAATTGCTGCCCATGAAGATATTATTCCAATTGAAGAACAATACAAAATATGTAAGTTTGCTCGTGAATTAACTCTTGATGAAAAATATATGGTTGGCCGTGTAATTGCTCGTCCATTCATAGGTGAACCAGGCAGCTTTAAGAGAACAGCTAATCGCCATGACTATGCATTAAAACCATTTGATAGAACGGTTATGAATGAGATGAAAGATGCAGGTTTGGATGTCATTGCGATAGGCAAAATCTCAGATATTTATGACGGTGAGGGTGTTACTCAGTCTCTGAGGACGATTTCCAATATGGATGGCATGGATAAGTTAGTACAAACACTAGATATGGATTTTACGGGGATGAGTTTCTTAAATTTAGTGGATTTTGATGCACTATATGGACATCGCCGTGATCCAGAAGGCTATGGAAAAGCGCTGGAAGATTATGACGCCCGCTTACCAGAAGTGTTTTCTAAGCTGAAAGAGGATGATTTGTTAATTATAACAGCGGACCACGGAAATGATCCAGTGGCACCTGGGACGGATCACACACGTGAATATGTACCATTAATTGTTTATTCCAAGAAAATGGCAGGAGGTAAAGAACTTCCTATCCGTGAAACATTTGCTGATATCGGAGCAACAGTTGCAGATAACTTTAAAGTGAAAATGCCTAATTTCGGAAAAAGCTTTTTACAAGAACTGAATTAAAGGGGTATGAAGATGAATATAGAAAAGATTCAAAACGCTGCAGGATTTTTGAAAGGAAAATATTCAAACACACCACAGGTTGGACTAATCTTAGGCTCTGGTCTTGGAGTTTTAGCAGATGAAATTGAGAATCCAGTTAAAATACCATATAACGAAATCCCTGATTTTCCTATTTCAACGGTAGAAGGACATGCAGGACAACTCGTATTTGGACTATTAAATGGTGTAGAAGTGGTTGCGATGCAAGGCAGGTTCCATTTCTATGAAGGGTATGGGATGGATAAAGTAACCTTCCCAGTTCGCGTTATGAAAGAACTGGGTGTAGATATGCTGATTGTGACAAATGCTGCCGGCGGAGTAAACGAAAGCTTTGAGGCGGGAGATTTAATGATTATTACCGATCATATTAATTTTATGGGTACTAATCCACTAATCGGTCCGAATGATTCAAAGCTAGGTGCTCGTTTCCCTGATATGTCAGAAGCTTACTCAAAAGAGTTAAGGGCAATTGCGAAAGATATTGCTGCACAAATTAACCTAAATGTTAAGGAAGGCGTTTATTTTGGAAATCCTGGTCCAGTGTATGAGACACCTGCAGAGGTCAGAATGGTCCGGACGCTTGGCGGGGACGCTGTTGGGATGTCTACAGTTCCTGAAGTGATTGTTGCTCGTCACAGCGGAATGAAGGTACTGGGCATTTCCTGTATTTCTAATATGGCTGCAGGTATTCTTGACCAGCCTTTAACACATGATGAAGTAATTGAAACAACGGAAAGAGTAAAAGCAAACTTTCTATTATATATAAAAGAAATTGTTAGAAGTATAGCAAAATAAATTGTAATTATCCTATAAAAGTGGTGATTTGTATGAGAATGGTTGATTTAATTGAGAAAAAAAGAGATGGTCATGAACTGACTACTGAAGAAATAAAATATATTATTAATGGCTATACAGATGGATCGATACCAGACTACCAGGTTAGTGCCCTAACCATGGCAATCTTTTTTCAAGGGATGACTGAAAAAGAAAGAGCGGATTTAACGATGGCAATGGTTGAATCCGGCGATCAAATTGATTTATCACAAATTGAAGGAATTAAAGTGGATAAGCATTCAACTGGAGGAGTAGGCGATACAACAACACTAGTTCTTGGACCTCTTGTTGCTGCACTAGGAGTTCCAGTTGCAAAAATGTCTGGGCGCGGGTTAGGTCATACCGGCGGTACGATTGATAAATTAGAAGCAGTAAAAGGCTTCCACGTTGAAATCGAGAACGAGGAGTTTATTGATTTAGTTAATAAAAATAAAATTGCGGTTATTGGACAAAGCGGCAACTTAACACCTGCAGATAAAAAGTTATATGCATTAAGAGATGTAACAGCCACGGTTAACAGTATTCCACTGATTGCTGGCTCAATCATGAGTAAAAAAATCGCTGCTGGTGCTGATGCGATTGTTCTAGATGTAAAAACGGGTGCAGGAGCCTTCATGAAGACGATTGATGACTCGAGAGAACTGGCTAAAGCAATGGTAGGCATCGGAAACAATGTGGGAAGACGAACAATGGCTGTTATTTCTGACATGAGTCAGCCGCTTGGGTTTGCAATCGGAAATGCATTGGAAGTTAAGGAAGCAATTGATACCTTAAAGGGTGAAGGTCCCGAGGACTTAACAGAGCTTTGTTTAACGCTTGGAAGTCACATGGTTTACTTAGCTGAAAAGGCTAGTTCGTTAGCTGAAGCACGCACAATGCTTGAGAAGGTTATTAAAGATGGATCTGCGCTTGAAAAGTTTAAGGTCTTCTTGAGCTCACAAGGTGGAGATGCATCCATTGTTGATGATCCTTCTAAAATGCCGCAAGCACAATATACTTTTGAGCTAGAAGCAAAAGAAGATGGTTATGTTTCTGAGATTGTTGCAGATGAAGTAGGGACCGCAGCAATGAAATTAGGTGCAGGAAGAGCGACAAAAGAGTCTGTCATTGATTTAGCGGTAGGACTTGTTTTAAGGAAGAAAATCGGTGATCAGGTGAAAAAAGGTGAATCGTTAGTAACGATATACAGTAATTTTGAGGATGTAAGTGAAGTAAAAGAAATGCTTTATGAAAACATCATTGTTTCTTCTGAAAAAGTAGAGGCACCAATTCTAATTCATGAAGAAATAACTGAATAGACACTAGTAATTTAAAGTCCAGGAAAAACTCCTGGACTTTTTTATGCTGTCTTTAGGAAAATATTGTATAAAGTTGTTGGATTTGGAAAAAATGGAATCTATATAAAGAATGGAGGGTTATGCAATGAAACGATATATTTCTTTACTAGTAATAGCCTTGTTACTAACAAGTTTATGGATTCCGTCAGTATCTGCAGAAGAAAAAACAACTTCTGATATAACAGATAATGTAAGATCCGCGGTTTTAATTGAGCGTGATACTGGTCAAATTCTTTATGAGAAAAATAGTAATGAAGAGCTCCCGCCTGCAAGCATGACAAAAATTATGACCATGCTTCTTATTATGGAGGCCATTGATCAAGGGAAACTGAAATGGGATGAAAGTGTCCGTACTAGTGAGTATGCTGCCTCTATGGGCGGTTCGCAAATCTTCCTTGAACCTGGAGAAGAAATGACAGTTAAGCAAATGCTCCAAGGGATTGCAATTGGTTCTGGGAATGATGCATCCGTAGCGATGGCCGAGAAAATTGCAGGATCTGAAGAGGCTTTTGTTGACATGATGAATAACAAAGTAAAAGAACTTGGCTTGAAAAATACGACCTTTAAGAATACTACAGGTCTTCCTGGAAGCGGTCATTATAGTTCTGCGCATGATATGGCGATTATGGCCAAGGAACTATTAAAATATGAAGACATAACAAAGTTCACTGGAACATATGAAGCGTATTTGCGTGAAAACACCGATAAAAAATTCTGGCTTGTAAATACCAATAAATTAGTTCGCTTTTATCCTGGAGTAGACGGACTTAAGACAGGATTTACCGCTGAAGCAAAATATTGTTTAACCGCAACCGCACAAAAGGATGGCATGCGTGTCATTGCTGTAGTTTTTGGAGCACCGACTTCTAAAGAAAGAAATGCCCAAGTGACTAAGATGCTTAACTATGCGTTCGCTCAGTATCAAACTCACCCAATGTTTAAGCGAAATGAGGTAATTGGTAATGCCCATGTAAACAAAGGGAAAGAGAAGAGAGTAGAAGCAGTTACTAGCGAACCTCTTTCTTTACTCACCAAAAAAGGTGAAAAAACGGAGGATGTTAAACAAAAAGTTACCCTTCAAAAAAACCTTAATGCTCCAATTAAAAAAGGGGATAAGGTTGGAAGTATTCAATTTGTGAAAGATGGAAAGGTAGTTCTTAAAAGTGATTTAGTTGCAAAGAACAATGTGAAAGAAGCAACCTGGTGGACACTTTATAAGCGCTCATTTGGTATGTTCACAAAAGCTGGGAAGTAGATGAATGTCCAGCTCCCGGCGCTTCCGCTTTTCTTTTGTCGAATACCAACTTTTTTTAGCAAATTTCAACTAGTTTTGTCTTAGTAGAAGGAGATTGCTCTAACGGCAACGAATTGACTCACTATACCAGATGAAGGAGGCTAGGGATAGTGAGTCTTAACATTGAAATGGAAATAAAACATGATGTTTTATGCTTGAGATTAAGCGGTGAACTCGATCATCATACAGCGGACGAATTAAGAGAACAGGCTGCTAATGCAATTGAAAAAAATAATATTCGTCATATAGTGTTGAATCTAGAACAGCTTTCTTTTATGGATAGCTCAGGGTTAGGTGTCATTTTAGGGCGGTATAAGCAAATTAAGCAGGTGCATGGTGAAATGGTAGTTTGTGCGATTTCCCCTGCAATACAACGTTTATTCGATATGTCGGGGATGTTTAAGATTATTAAGCTTGAGCCGACTGAAGAGTTTGCATTGCAAAGATTGGGGGTGGCCTGAGTGAAGAATTCAATGAACCTTCAATTCAGTGCTTTAAGTCAAAATGAATCATTTGCCCGTGTCACGGTTGCTGCTTTTATTGCACAGCTTGACCCTACCATGGATGAACTGACTGAAATCAAAACGGTTGTTTCTGAAGCAGTAACCAACTCAATTATTCATGGATATGAAAATGATCCTAATGGAGTTGTTTATATTCAGGTGACCATTGAAGATAACTTAGTAGATATTTCAATTAAAGATGTCGGACTAGGTATTGTAGATGTGGAGGAAGCTCGACAGCCATTATTTACAACTAAACCAGATTTAGAAAGATCTGGTATGGGATTCACTATCATGGAAAATTTCATGGATGAGGTTGAGGTTCTCACACAGCCAGGTAAAGGAACCGAAGTAAGACTAAAAAAGCATTTACACACAAGCAAAATGCTATGCAATTAAGGAGACTTGCCAATGGATGTGGAGGTCAAAAAAGATAAAGCGCAAACGTATTTAAAAGACCATGAAGTGAAGGAACTGATCAAGAAAAGCCAAGACGGCGACCAAGCAGCAAGAGACCTTATTGCTGAAAAAAATATGCGTCTTGTTTGGTCTGTTGTCCAGCGGTTTCTGAATAGGGGATATGACCCAGATGATCTTTTTCAAATTGGATGCATTGGATTGCTTAAATCTGTAGATAAATTTGATCTTTCTTATGATGTGAAATTTTCTACCTATGCAGTTCCAATGATTATTGGTGAAATCCAAAGGTTTATTCGTGATGATGGAACGGTTAAGGTAAGCCGTTCATTAAAAGAAATGGGTAACCGAATTAGAAAAGCGAAAGATGAATTATCTAAGATTTATGGAAGAATTCCCACGGTGAACGAGATTTCAGAGCATCTTCAGTTATCACCAGAAGACGTGATTCTCGCTCAGGAGGCAAGTCGGACGCCATCTTCTATTCATGAAACAGTTTATGAAAATGATGGAGATCCTATTACCTTATTAGATCAGATTGACGATGGAAATGAGGGTAAATGGTTTGACAAGATAGCCTTAAAAGAAGCAATAAGAGAATTGGATGAACGTGAGCGGCTCATTGTTTATTTGCGTTATTACAAGGATCAAACGCAATCAGAAGTAGCAGTGAGATTGGGAATTTCTCAGGTGCAAGTTTCAAGGCTTGAAAAAAAGATATTGCAGCAAATGAAAGACCGAATGGATCTCTAAAGATCCATTCGGTCTTTTTTTACTAAAGATTTAAATTTTGCTCATACTAGGTATACAAGGAAATCAATGTGTGGGGAGTGAATGTTTTGGAAAAAACAGTCTACATCCGCATGCGGAATCGTGTTCTGGTAAATCCGGATGATAAAGTGTATTTAATGGATATTGCACAGGTTATTGCACCAGAAACTGTAATCGCAGAATTGAAAAATATGATGATTCACCAAGTATCTATAAGGGATAAAAATATTATCATCATTGATGTCATGAAAGTTATTCGTATGATCTCAAATTTGATTGAGGATGTCGAGGTACAAACGATTGGACCAGCACAAACAATTGTAGAAGTAATGTTCAAGAAAAAACAAATGTCGACCCCTATTTTTCTCTTGATATGGTTTTTACTATTTTTCGGTTCAGCAATGGCCATCATGAATTTTCATGACGATGTCAGTATGCGGAGTGTTCAAGAAAAGTTATACAAATTAATAACAGGTGTAGAAGATTCCAAACCATGGATTTTTCAAATCCCATATTCCATTGGTTTAGGTCTTGGGATGATTTTATTCTTTAACCATGTATTTCAAAAAAGAATCAACGAAGAACCAAGTCCCCTAGAAGTAGAGATGTTTAACTATCAACTAGATTTAGATAACTATGTCATCATTCACGAAAATAAGGAAAGTATGAAACGTGCCAATGACGATTAAAGTCATTACGGTTATGTTTATTGGACTTGCAGGTGGTTTAGCAGTTGGTTCAGGGTTCGTCGCTTTTCTAACAGTACTTGGAATTATCCCAAGGCTGACACAGCTGTCAAAGACAATGAAAATGATCCGGCACTATGAATGGGCCGTTGTAATAGGGGCATTATCAGGATGTGCAGGAAGCTTAAGAGATCCAATATTGGGGCTGTCCCCCTATTTTATGCTGCCCCTAGGATTTGCTGGAGGAGTCTTTGTCGGAATGCTGGCGGCAGGACTTACGGAAGTATTAAATGTATTTCCAGTGCTGGCTAAAAGACTGGGGATTGATGGGAAGATTATCATCTTAATTATGGCAATTGTTTTAGGGAAGATCGCGGGGTCAATTTTTCAGTGGGTCTATTTTGTTCATCATTAAAGTAAGTAATGAAAGGACATCCTAGAATGAGTATTCCGAGGCGGGTTATATTAATTACTGATGGTGATGAGTATGCAAAGAGAGCAGTTGAGTGTGTCGCCAAAGAAGTAGGCGGGCGTTGTATTTCTATGTCTTATGGGAATCCCTCCCGGCATACAGGACCAGAACTTGTTGAATTAATAAAAAAGGCTGCCAATGACCCAGTATTCGTTATGTTTGATGATAGTGGACTTGTTGGTGAAGGCGCAGGAGAAAGAGCGTTGAAATATGTTGCTACCCATAAGGATATAGAGGTCTTAGGAATTATTGCAGTTGCTGCTAAAACCCATCAGGCAGAGTGGACTAGAATCGATGTAAGCATCGATCGGGATGGTGAACTAACTCCATATGGTGTAGACAAACACGGTATACCGGAGCTTGAGATTGGAAGATTAAATGGAGATACCGTATACTGCCTCGATGAATTAGATGTTCCAATTATTGTTGGAATTGGAGACGTAGGGAAAATGGCAAGGCGTGATCACTATGAACGCGGTGCCCCGATAACGAAAAAAGCGGTAGAGCTAATACTCGAAAGGAGTGGATATCGTGACGAGAGAGAACGAACTAAACTGGCCGATTCCTGAATCACTTCAAGAAATAGAACATTACATGAAACAGAGAGTTGGTCTAGGAGTAAGTTTTGACTTTGGTGTCCGTAAGTTGAAAATATTGAAAAAGGATGTTCATTTTTACTGGATAACTGGTTTATGCGATACTCAATTTATTATTGAAACAGTTGAAGAACTAGTTCGTATTAATGATCATGAAAAACCATCAGCAGATTTATTTAAGGTTGTTGAAAATCGCCTCGTCAATCAATCTGTTAGTCCGGTAAAAACACTTGATGAAATGGTTACACAGGTACTATCTGGATTAATTGTTGTCGTTGTTGAGGGAGCAGATACTGCTTTTGCAGTGGATGTCAGGAGCTACCCCGGCCGTTCACCGATGGAGCCAGATACTGAGAAAGTAGTTAGAGGTTCGCGTGATGGATTTGTTGAAAATATTGTTATTAATACTGCCCTTACAAGAAGAAGAATACGTGATGAGCGGCTCCGATTTGAGATTATGAAGGTTGGCGAACGTTCAAAGACTGATATAGCAATTGGGTACATTAATGATATCGCTGATCCTGACTTAGTTAATATTCTCCGCAAAGAACTTAAGTCAATCAAAATTGATGGTATTCCAATGGCCGATAAAACGATAGAAGAGTTTATTCTTAAGCAAGGTTTTAATCCGTATCCATTAGTAAGATATACAGAGCGTGCCGATGTTGCTGCGGCACATCTATTAGAAGGACATGTAATTATTTATGTGGATACCTCTCCAAGTGTAATCATTGCACCAACTACTTATTTTCATCATGTACAGCATGCTGAGGAGTTTCGAGAAGCACCGGTTATGGGCACCTTTGTCCGCTGGTCAAGATTTTTAGGGGTTCTAACTTCAATATTATTACTTCCTTTATGGCTATTGTTCGTGTTAGAACCGTCCTTGCTTCCTGACAGGCTGTCGTTTATTGGTCCAAATGAACAAACGAATATTCCAATCGTAGTGCAGATATTATTAGCTGATTTTGGGCTCGAATTTTTAAAGATAGCAGCTATACATACACCAACCCCATTATCGACAGCTATGGGATTAATTGCAGCCGTATTGATTGGGCAGATTGCCATTGAGGTTGGTTTATTTGTTCCAGAGGTTATCCTATACGTTGCGGTTGCAGGTATTGGTACGTTCACGACTCCAAGTTATGAGTTAAGCGTCGCAAACAAAATAGGCAGAATGATCCTAATCATACTTGTAGCCATTTTCCATACACCAGGCTTCGTAATTGGTGCAACGCTTCTGTTTATTCATTTAGTTACAACTCGCACATTAAATACACCGTATTTTTGGCCATTCCTTCCCTTTGAACCAAAGGGATTTCTGCAAATTATTTTCCGCCGTGCAATACCTGGGTCAATCCTTCGCCCAAGTATAGTACATCCAAGGAATCGTTACCGTCAGCCGCCAGATGGCGAATAAAATATTGCGGAAAAGACTTTGTTGTGCTAAAGTATTTTTAATTATATAAAAGGATAAAAAGCTAAAAAATAGGCAGTATCCTTTTGGGATTCTGTCTATTATTTATTACTTTTTTAAGCACGTACCATATACTAATAAAGAGTCTTTACGGAGAGAGGGAAGGAAATGTATTTTTACGGGACAACGGGCGTAAATGGCAAGGGGAATTTGGAAATAGGCGGAGTAGATGCAGTAGAGTTGACCGAGCAATTTGGAACGCCTCTCTATGTTTACGACGTATCATTAATGAGGGAAAGAGCAAGAGGATTTAAGAAGACCTTTGAAGAACAAAACATAAAAGCACAGGTTGCATATGCCAGTAAGGCCTTTTCAACTATTGCCATGCTCCAGCTTGCAGAGGAAGAAGGATTATCTCTTGATGTGGTTTCAGGAGGAGAATTATATACTGCTATTGCTGCTGGTTTTCCAGCTGAAAGAATTCATTTTCATGGTAATAATAAAAGCAGAGAAGAACTCGAAATGGCGCTAGATAACAAAATTGGCTGTATTGTGGTTGATAATTTCTATGAGTTAGATCTTTTAAAAACAATCTGCCAGGAGAAAGATGAAATAATATGTATCCTATTGCGAGTAACTCCAGGCATCGAAGCCCATACACATGATTATATTTTAACAGGTCAGGAAGACTCGAAATTTGGTTTTGATCTGCAAAATGGACAAGCGGAGCAAGCTTTAGTTTCCGCACTTCGTTGTAAGCATTTTGATGTGTTGGGTTTACATTGTCATATTGGATCACAAATTTTTGAGACAACCGGGTTCTTGCTCGCTGCTGAAAAAATTGTTAGTAAAATGAATCAATGGAGAAATACGCTTAACTTTGAGGCAAAAGTACTTAACCTAGGCGGAGGCTTTGGTATTCGCTATACAAGTGAAGATGAACCGCTGCAGCCTTCACAATATGTTAGTGAAATTATTAAAGAAGTCAATAGACTAATTCAGGAAAACTCAATGACCATGCCGGAAATTTGGATAGAACCTGGAAGGTCACTAGTTGGTGATGCAGGGACAACACTATATCGAATTGGGTCATCTAAAGAAGTACCTGGAGTGAGAAAATATTTAGCTGTAGACGGCGGGATGAGTGACAATATTAGGCCTGCTCTTTATCAGGCAAAGTACGAAGCGGTACTTGCGAATAGGCCGTTAGCGGAAAACACAAACAAGGTTTCTATTGCTGGTAAATGCTGTGAATCGGGTGATATGCTGATTTGGGATCTGCCACTTCCGGAAACGGAAGAAGATGACCTTCTTGCAGTTTTTTGTACAGGTGCTTACGGATACTCAATGGCAAATAATTACAATCGAATTCCACGTCCAGCAGTGGTATTTGTTGAAAATGGGAAGGCAACACTTGTGGTTAAAAGAGAAACGTACGAAGATCTTCTTCGGTTAGATTTGCCGCTAAAATAAATAGACTGCCGCTAAGAAAGCGGCAGTTTATTTATTTTTCAAATCGGAGCTTCGTCTCTTTCGCAAGGGACCTTCTGCTTGTAATGATTAAATGGATTATTTTTTGTATATAGTGTAGAATGACAACATGTACGCTATCTTCAAATTGTATTTGGAGGATTTTTTATGAAAAAAAGTAATTGGACTGTGTTTGGTATCCTTATCGGACTAGCACTTGCCTGGGGAATTATCTATTGGGTTTTTATTGTACCAAAATAATGATAATATGATTGATAGATAAACATTAATTATGTATGATTGACAATAATGAAACACTTTACAAATTTGACTACATATTATAGAGAAAACTGTTTATTTATGAATTTGTAGGAAAAAATATATTATCCCACTGGGTTATTTAATATAATGAGGGAGCTATTATGTTAATTCGTTATAAGAAAACATTTGAAAAGATAGCCATGGGCTTGTTGTCCTTTATGCCCACTGAAAAGGACTTAAAGAAACTCCAATTGACCATTAAGGAGTATGAAACGGAAGAGAAACTGCAGCTCTTTCTTTGGAAGGAAGAAGATATTATCGGTCTTATTGGGGTTCAAATGAACGATAATTTAGAGTTAATGATTCAACATATTTCTGTTAATCCCTCTCATCGTCATCAAGGGGTTGGAAAAAGAATGGTTAAAGCACTCAAGGATATGTATCCTGAGAAGCAAATAACTGCAAACAACAACACAGCACCATTTGTGGAGAAATGTGATGTTTGCTGACCAAAGCATTGAAAGGCAACGAAACTAATCATTCGTTGCCTTTTCTATTCCTTAGTGCTTTCATACGTTCCTCAATAACCACGGTCCTATCACGTAATTTATGCCTATGTACAATTGATTTGTCCTCTAAGTTACTTCCCTTTCCCCATGTACAACCTAAACTTTCACATCTTTCCATACATGCTTGTAACAGAATAGGCTCGATTACAGGAAGATTGATGCTTTGATAGCCTTCCATATTTTCGACATTCTTTAGAAGGTGTGAGAGTGATGGGATTAAGACCTGAACATCTAAACCGAGTGCAGTTATCCTATTTGCATGCATAGATAAGATGTTAATTGCTTTTTTCAACGTTCTTTGTGCACCACTAAAGTTTTCTCTGCGATGATGGTACCTAGACACTGATAATAGGATGAGGCCTACCCAAATGGAATCCTTTTGATAATCATTCGATTCCTTCCAATACTCTTCTAGTATTTCGTGACATTCAAAGTAATCGCGAGTACCATTGAAATGAACTAAAAATTGAATATATTCCTTCGGGTACAAAGAATCACCCCTAAAAAGTTAATTTATGTACAGTGTAGCATATATTGAGCATTTCTTCAGATAAATGGCAAAAGAAAAAGCCCGCCCCAAAAGGCGGGCTTTCTTTGGCGTTTCGTTTCTAATTAAAACCAGGAAGCACCAACAATAATTAATAAAATGAATAGAACCACGATTAAAGCGAAGCCGCCTCCAAAACCGTAACCATCAGCCATTTTCAAATACCTCCTATAATGTTTTGTTAGTCTTTTCATTCTCATCATATGTAGGGTGTTTGTCCAGTGTTATAGGGCAGTATCCCAATTTCAATTTACAATGGTAATGAATTTTCTATTGGATAACCTATTTGAATCCTCTATACTAATAAGAGTCATGAGATATGATGATAATTACTTCAAGGATTTTGGTGAAAGATGATACACTATAATGTAAAAATTGATGCATTTGAAGGTCCACTGGATTTACTCCTGCATCTAATTAACCGATTAGAAATTGATATATACGACATTCCTGTTGCCCAAATAACCGAGCAATACTTAATCTATATAAAAACGATGACCGAACTAAAACTAGATATTGCCAGTGAGTTCTTAGTGATGGCAGCTACCCTTTTAGCAATTAAAAGCAAGTTGCTTTTACCAAAGCATGAAGAGACATTGGATGATTTCGACTCTAGTATCGCTTATGAAGAAGACCCAAGAGATGAGCTTGTTGAGAGGTTAATTGAATATCGTAAATACAAAGAAGCTGCGCTTGATTTAAAGTCATTGGAGGAGGAACGAGGACTTATGTATACAAAACCTCCAAGCGACCTTTCGGAGCTTGCAAAGGAAAAGCAGCCAGAAAAAGTAGAAATGAATATAACCCTATATGACATGCTGGCTGCTTTTCAGAAGCTGTTGAGAAGGAAAAAACTGCAGCGCCCAATGGCCACGAAAATCGCGAGACAAGAAATATCCATCGAAACGAGAATGACAGAAATTATGAGTGAGTTAAAACATTTAAAAGGCCGGACAAACTTCAATGATTTATTTCCCTTTCCTGCAAAGGAACATATTGTTGTGACGTTTTTGGCGGTGTTAGAGTTAATCAAAAGAAAAGAAATTGACGTAGAACAAAATGAAAACTTTGGTGATATCTTTGTTCATGCAATACAGGAAGGAGCGTAAAGGGCTTGGAGATCATTAATTGGCATAGTATTTTAGAAAGTCTTTTATTTGCTGCAGGTGATGAGGGACTAACATTAAAGCATGTAGCTGAGGTTCTGGATGTAGAGGAACTAAAGGCTTTTGAATTAGTAGAAGAGTTAAAACAGGTATACGAAAAAGATCCAAGCCGCGGAATTATGATTGTTCAGCTTGCGGGTACGTATCAGCTCGCGACAAAAAAGGAAAATGCAACGTATTTAAAAAGGCTCGTTGACTCACCTAATACAGCTGCCCTTTCGCAAGCTGCTTTAGAGACATTGGCAATAGTTGCTTATAAACAGCCAATTACTCGTGCTGAAATTGAAGAAATACGCGGAGTAAAAACAGAAAGGCCGCTGCATACCCTAATGACAAAAGCACTCATCAAGGAAGTTGGAAGAGCGGAGGGAACAGGAAGAGCTTACTTATATGGAACCACCAAAGAATTTCTTGATTATTTCGGATTAAAAAACATTGAGGAATTACCCAAGCTCCCCGAACGAGTCGAAGAAGAATTTGTTCAAGAGGAAGCAGACCTGTTCTTTGAAAAGTTTCAAGAGAGCATTAATTCTTAAAAGTAAAACAATTTATTTTAGATGTGATAAAATGGAGATACGATTTCAAAGAACTTCCGTAGATCAACTTATTGTTAATGACCAAAGGGGATGGATTTAATTGTTAATTAAAGAATGCATCGGATACGAATTGGAAAAGGAAAAATCCAATACTTCAGAAGACTTCTTTAATAGGAGTGAGGTTACATTTATGGATGACTCGGAGGAAAAGACCCTCCATGTATTGTATGTTAGATACTTTGAGGAATTCTTTCCAGAATTCACTCCTTATCAACAAAACCCAATTTTCACAAAAGATAACATCGAAGTAACTTTTAAAGACATTGTTGCCTTAGTGTGTTTAATCAAAAATCCGGGATTGAAAAAACGTAAACGCTTATACATTAATTCTAAACAGGAATTTGCTTCATATTTTCAGGATATTGACTTTGAGAAATTGCCTGAAATAGTACTTGCTGTAAAGCAAACAAAAAGGTTTGAGCTGCGTTCTCCTCTCGATTACATTAAGCAGCCGCGATAGTTGGTTAATAAACAATTCAAAGGGGTGTTTGAATGGGAAATTCATTAGTTAAATCGCAGCTTAAAGATGTAGGAGGTTTTTTAACTTCTACAATTAGTACTTTAGAAGGTTATTTAAATGAAACAACCATTTCGCAGATGAATCAGCAATTGCCCGGTGATTGTGATTATTATAAATTAGTTCTTTCAAATTTGAGGAAATTGCTTGTTTACTGTGAAGAAGGCTTGGATGCTTGCTCAGTTATTTTGCTAAGTGAGCCGTTCCAAAAACCTACTGCAGAAAAAACTCTTTATCGGATTTTTCATCAGTGTATTGAGGAGTTTTTCTCTCCTAAAAATGATGCTTGGTTTGAGGATAGCCGCTCTGCTTACACAGGAAGAAACTCAATAAAATTTTATAAGAACGTTCCTGAAAGTGTACAAGAATTAGTGAAAGGACTTGAGGGAGAATTTCAAAGAGTTCGAGAAGAGCTTGAATACTATGAAACAGATTACCGTACAAAAATGATTCAATCTAAATAATTGATGATCCTTTAACTGTCCATTAATGGGCAGTTTTTTCTATACTTACGGTTCTTATCAATTACATTAATGTTCATATTCCCAGATAATTTTCATACCTTTTAGGTAGATTCGAAATAAAAGGGTGGGATAAAATGAATCGATTTAGTCAGTATGTTCATGAACTATTTGAATGGAATGAAGAAATGAAACGATTCCTAGAAAAAGAAGAGGTGAATGATCATTTAGAGTTATGGGAGCAGCTTGAACATTTCACCGAATTAATTGAAAACACAGGGCAATCATTATCTGATAATGAAATGCTTAGTCTGCAGGCAAAAGCAGAAGAAATTCATGAACAATTGGAAAGTTATTTTTCTCGTAAACAAGGAACAGGGAGTATCTGGGTAGAGAAAAAGGCTGTACCGGCGGGAGGTCATAAACTGCCAGATCTCCCCTATGCCTACAATGCCCTCGAACCCTATATATCTGAAGAAATTATGAGGCTGCACCATGATAAGCATCATCGATCTTATGTAGACGGTTTAAACAAAGCTGAACTGAATTTAAAGAAAGCTAGAGGTAACAATGATTTTTCCTTAATCAAACATTGGTCAAGAGAATTAGCATTTCATGGCTCAGGACATTATCTCCACACGATATTCTGGAAGAACATGATACCAAAAGGCGGGGGAAGCCCACAAGGACTGCTTAAAGGAGAAATTGAAAATTATTTTGGCAGTTTCGATAAATTTAAAAAACAATTCTCTGAAGCTGCTAAACAGGTTGAAGGTGTAGGGTGGGCCATTCTTGTATGGTCACCACGGGCAAGACATCTCGAGATCCTTCAGTCAGAAAGACATATGCTGCTAACACAATGGGATACGATTCCCCTGCTAGTTCTTGATGTTTGGGAACATGCTTATTATCTGCAATACAAGAATAACCGTGCGGGTTATGTTGACAATTGGTGGAACATAGTGAATTGGAATGACGTTGAAATGAGGTTTGATAAAGCCTCTGAGATTAAGTGGCCAGCATTCTAAATCTTTAAGGCAATCGGCAAATAGTCGATTGCCATTTTCTATTTTTAAGACAAATAGTCATAACAAGCCTTGTCCCGCATAAAATTTTAGAAAGTTAGTTTTAAGAAAGCTGATGCGCCCTTATTCAGGGCAGCCTGAAGCTAGATATGTTAAAGAAGGGGACGAGGTAAACTGATGAGAATGATTTGGAAGCTAGTCATTTTTGCCCTCATGGTCTCACTATTCATTGCAAACATTCCTCAAAAGGTGGATGCTTCCGTTTCCGTAAGTGCACGAGGTGCAGTTTTAATGGAACAAGAATCAGGGCGTGTCCTATTTGAGAAAGATGCCCACACAAAAAGGAGAATCGCTAGTATTACGAAAATTATGACAGCGATTCTTGCAATCGAATCGGGAAAAATGAATGAAATAGTGAAAGTAAGTGAACAAGC
Source organism: Neobacillus niacini (assembly GCF_046591715.1). Lineage (GTDB taxonomy): Bacteria > Bacillota > Bacilli > Bacillales > Cytobacillaceae > Neobacillus > Neobacillus niacini_L. Next base: position 279,596 of record NZ_JAWVNQ010000003.1, read on the forward strand.
TACCCGGGCAGAGGGGTCGTCCGTGTACTTAAAGCCAGGAGAAAAGATTAAGCTTGAGCATCTAGTATATGGTCTAATGCTTAGGTCTGGAAATGACACGGCGGTTGCAATTGCTGAACATGTCGGCGGAAGTTTAGAGGGATTTGTGTATTTGATGAACCAAAAAGCTGGAGAAATAGGTATGTTGAATACTCACTTCTCGAACCCGCATGGCCTGGATGACCATGAAGATCACTATTCCACTGCATATGATATGGCACTATTGACTCGCTATGCAATGCAAAACAAAACCTATCAAAAAATAGCTGGGACAAAGAATTATAAAGCACCCAATCCTACAGAAGATTGGGATCGTCAGTGGAAGAATAAAAACCGCTTACTAACAAAGTACAAATATACGACTGGCGGTAAAACGGGATATACAAAGCGTGCGAAAAGAACATTGGTCACAACGGCAACTAAAGGGGATATGAGTTTAATAGCTGTTACCTTAAACGCTTCAGATGATTGGAATGATCATATAGCAATGTATGAAACTAGTTTTAAAACCTACGATATGGTAGAAGTTTTATCAAAGGGAAAAATAGATATTAAATCAAATAAGTACTATCATAACCACCTTTATGTCAACAAGTCTATTGTTTACCCAGTGAAAGATGAGGAAATGGACATGTTCTCAATTAAATATAAATTAAATAAGCCGGGTGAAGATTGGGAGGAATTGGATCATAACGGGGAAGCTGTCGGAAAGGCACAGGTTTTCCTTGATGGTAAAATGGTACGAGAAACACCTATTTATTATAAAGGTGGTTCTGAAAAGAAAAAGAGTTTATTTGATTCCTTGAAAGATATATTTCTATCAGTAATTGGCGTGAGAATTAATGGTTAACTATATTTGGGTATTTATGACAATTGTGGGTTTCGTGTTTGCCATGATAAATGGAACAATGGAAGAAGTAAATAAGGCGATATTTGATGGGGCAAAAGAAGCTGTGACATTATGTATTGGGTTAATCAGCATTCTTGTATTTTGGTTAGGGATGATGCGGATTGCACAAGAATCAGGATTACTAGATTTATTATCTAAATTATTTCGCCCATTCGTTAAAAGAGTATTTCCTGATGTGCCATCTAATCATCCTGCAATGGGATATATATTGTCTAATATGATTGCGAATATGTTTGGTTTAGGGAATGCTGCTACACCGCTCGGAATCAAAGCCATGGAGGAATTAAAACGTTTAAATGGCGGCAAGAATTCAGCCAGCAGGTCCATGGTCACGTTCTTAGCAATTAATACTGCAAGCATTACGATCATTCCAACAACCGTTATTGCAATCAGAATGAACTACAATTCTGCCTCCCCAACTGAAATTGTAGTACCAACTTTAATTGCCACCATTATCTCAATGCTCGGAGCAGTTATGATCGATCGCTATTTTTATAATCGACGAAGTCGCAAAGGATGAATGCCGCATGGAATTTCTTTCTATTATTTCACTAGGTTTTATCCCTGCCTTAATAGGCTTTATCCTCCTTTATGGAACCATAAAACAAGTTCCTACCTATGAAAGCTTTGTTGAAGGAGGGAAAGAAGGAATCAAGATAGCAGTTTCTATTATTCCATTCCTTGTAGGAATGCTTGTAGCGATTACTGTTTTTCGTGCCTCAGGTGCGCTGGAAGCATTGATGAATTGGATTAGACCAGCAATGGAAGCAATCGGGGTCCCCGCAGAAATAGTTCCACTCATCTTAATCAGGCCAATATCGGGAACGGCTGCACTTGGTATGACAAGTGATCTTATTGCTGTTTATGGTCCGGATTCTTTTATTGGAAGACTTGCTTCTGTTCTGCAGGGTAGTACAGATACGACATTTTATGTGTTGACCGTTTATTTTGGAGCGGTTGGAATCAAAAAAATGGGTGATGCTCTTAAAGTAGGGCTATTGGCAGATGTAGTGGGTATTATCGCTGCTATAGTTGTAGTGGTATTGGTTTTCGGTGCAAATTAATTTGATAGCTGGCAAGAGGGATATAAAATATAAGCAGGTTCCTTAGAGTGTAAAGCTTTAGTAGGAACCTGCTTTTTTGTATTTCCTCCGTGATAAAAGCCGTTACTTTGAAAAAGGGCAATTTTGTGTCATAATTCATTAGGGAAGAATAACAAATTTGTTTCCTAATACACTGTTGTGCAAAGCACGCAGTATCAAAATAAAGGTAAACAGCTGAGGTGGATCATATTGGAAAGATTACAAAAGGTAATTGCACGAGCAGGTATAGCTTCAAGAAGAAAATCTGAAGAATTAATAAAAGAAGGAAAAGTAAAGGTAAATGGGAAAGTAGTGACAGAGTTGGGTGTGAAGGTTACACAATCTGACAGAGTTGAAGTCAATGGAGTTCAGATTGAGAAGGAGGCACCTGTTTATTTTCTCTTATATAAACCACGCGGTGTAATATCTAGTGTCAGTGATGATAAAGGCCGTAAGGTGGTAACAGATTTCTTTCCATATCAACAAGAAAGAATATTTCCAGTCGGACGTCTCGATTATGATACTTCAGGATTATTGCTGCTAACAAATGACGGAGAGTTTGCAAATTTACTTATGCACCCGCGTAATGAGATTGAAAAAGCATATGTAGTTAAAACAAAGGGTATTCCATCAAAAGAGAATCTTAGAAAGTTAGAAAGAGGAATTCACCTTGAAGATGGAAAAACGGCACCGGCAAAAGTCAAAATACTTTCAATGGATAAACAAAAACAATCTTCTATCATAGAAATCATTATTCACGAAGGCCGAAATCGCCAGGTTCGCAGAATGTTTGAGGCAATCGGACATGAAGTTTTAAAATTAAAACGGGAACGCTATGGATTTTTAACACTGCATGGGTTGTCTGCAGGGGATGCTAGAGAATTGACACATCATGAAGTGAAGTTGTTAAGAGGATTATCTTTGGAGTCTACAAAAAAAAATTCATAAAGATGTCACAAATGTTGCGGGAAGAATTTACTATAGACATAGTGGAAAATGATATAATCTAGACACTGTGTCTCGAATTTTGTGACGCTCAGGGAGGGAGAAATATGAAAAAACGGCGATTGCTGATGAGGACCTTAATTTTGCTTGTTCTTGGTGCAGCCGTTGTTTACACGCTTTATGCCAATTTAACAAAAGATGATATACAAAAAGTAGCTGTTGGCGAAGAGGCCCCTGATTTTGTACTAGTTGATATGGATGGTAAAAAACATCAACTGTCAGATTATAAAGGGCAGGGAGTATTCTTGAATTTTTGGGGAACATGGTGTAAGCCGTGTGAAAGGGAATTTCCTTATATTAATAATCAATACAATCATTATAAAGAACAAGGGGTTCAGGTTCTTGCGGTAAATATAAGTGAGTCAGATTTGGCTGTCAATCAATTTGCAGACCGCCATAAGCTTGATTTCCCAATCGTCATTGATAAAGATGGGCAGGTTCAGACAGCCTATAATATTGGAACTCTTCCAGCAACTTTTTTAATTGACAAGAACGGAAAAGTAGTAAAATATCACACGGGACAGTTGTTAGAAAGCACTGTCAGGGAGTATATGGAGAAAATAAAACCTTAAGGGGTTGTAGGGAGTTTTTTGCAATGAAAGATGTTAAATGTGAATGCGGACATGTAAATCCACATGGTACCGTATTGTGTGAAGCATGCGGGAAAGTTCTGGATGAACAATCAAAAAATCAACCACTGCTGGATATGCGCTATGAAGGCAGTGCCCGCCGCTCACAAACATATAATAAAACCATAGTTGATAAAATATGGAACTTCTTTTCATCCGTCAAAGTAGGTGTATGGCTTATCGTCATCACACTGGTTGCTTCTGCAGCTGGGACGATTCTTCCACAGGAAATGTACATACCTCCTACCATGCCAGCAGAAGAATATTACGAGGACCAATATGGCTGGTTTGGAAAATTATATTATGAACTAGACTTAAACAATTTGTATAGTTCATGGTGGTATTTAATATTAATTGCGATGATAGGAATTTCCCTGGTTATTTGCAGCCTTGATAGGGTTGTCCCGCTATACAAAGCGTTGAAGGCTCAAAGAGTTACTAGACATGAAGGGTTTCTGAAACGCCAGCGCCTGTTTGGTATAAGTGTGAACGGAGACCAAGATGATTTAACAATCGTTAGAGAGCGATTAAAGGCTAAACGCTATCATGTTCGGGAAGAAAATGGTGATATACTCGCTGAAAAAAATCGTTTTTCTCGCTGGGGTCCGTATGTAAACCATGTGGGCTTAATTATCTTCTTAATCGGAGGCATGCTGCGGTTTGTTCCCGGGATGTATATCGATAGCGTCTTATGGCTGCGTGAAGGAGAAACAAAGGTTGTCCCTGAAACCGATGGACAATATTACGTTAAAAACGAGAAGTTTATTCTCGAAAATTATGATAAGGAAAAAGAAAAAACCTTTGAAGCAGCAATTGATCGTGCCGGAATGGTTGTTAAGAATTATCAAACAAATGCAGTCCTTTATAAACGAGTCGGGCCGGCAATAGCAGGGGAACAACCTGAATTAGAAAAAGTGAAAGAACACAAAATTCGCGTGAATCAGCCTTTAAAATTTGAAAGGTTTGCTTTATATCAAGTAGATTACAAGCTTGATGAATTAAATACAATGTCCTTCTCTTTAACTGACAAAGAAACTGCCAAGACATTCGGAGACATAAAAGTAAATCTTTATGACCCTAAGCCAAGATATGACCTTGGTAATGGATATGCTGTTGAAGTTTTAAGTTTTTTCCCGGACTTTGAGTTTTCTGAAAGCGGTGAGCCGACAACAAAGTCAAGGATTCCAAATAATCCTGCTTTTGTATTCAAAATGATATCACCTGAAGTTCCAAAGGGAGAAACGAGCTTTGTTGCGATACAGCAAACGATTGAGCCGTTAGGGGATAACCAATATAAAATGGCCTTCAAAGGAATTGAAACGAAAAATGTTACTGCCTTAACGGTTCGTAAAGATTTAACGATTTGGATTATTGTTCTGGGCGGTATTCTGTTTATGATTGGTGTAATCCAAGGTGCTTACTGGAATCACCGCAGAATTTGGGTGCAAAACAAAAATGGCGAGATTTGGATTGCTGCACATACCAATAAAAATTGGTACGGATTAAAGAAAGAAATTGAAACGACTCTTTTGGAAACGAAATTAACTATTCCTATTGATCAAGTTCAAAGGGAAACAAATGATAAGGAGGGTGTTTAGTTGGTATCATTAAGTAGTAATTTATTATATATTGCATTTATTCTTTATTTAATAGCGACCCTCTTCTTTGGCGGAGCCATTAAGGCTAAGAAAGGAACAGAGGAAAAGAAAAGTACAAATCGGTGGGGGAAAATTGCCGTCTTTTTAACCATTGTAGGTTTTGTCTCTCAGGTGGGATATTTTATTACCAGATGGATTGCAGCAGGACATGCTCCTGTTAGTAATTTATTTGAATTTACAACCTTTTTTGGAATGTGTCTTGTAGGTGCATTCATCGTTATTTATTTTATTTATCGAACACCGCTGCTCGGGTTGTTTACCATGCCTGTTGCCATTCTTGTTATTGCCTATGCAAGCATGTTCCCGAGAGATATCTCGCCCTTAATACCTGCTTTGCAAAGTGATTGGCTGCATATTCATGTTACGACTGCCGCTTTAGGTGAAGCTATTTTAGCCATAAGCTTTGCTGCTGGATTAATTTATCTTGTAAAGGTAATCGATCAATCTAAAGCGACAAAGAGAACTTTTTGGCTGGAGACTGTAATGTTTGGGTTAGTAACTACATTAGGATTTGTCCTTGTTTCTAGTATATTCTCTGCAATGGATTATAAAGCAGAATTTAATTGGATTGATAAGAATGACCTTGAGGCAAAAATTGAATATACGATGCCGGCGATTACGGGTCCTCATGAAGGAGAGCTTTTAACCAGCGGGAAATTTGAACCGCTTGTCGAAATGCCGGCGCTGATAAATGCTAAGAAAATGAACTCAGTTATTTGGTCGTTTATTGGCGGTTTAATCCTTTATGGTTTAATAAGATTAATACTGAGAAAACGTATTTCCGCTGCATTGCAGCCTTTAGTTAAAAATATCAATCTAGATTTTGTAGACGAAATAAGCTATAGGTCTGTATTAATTGGATTCCCTGTTTTTACCTTAGGTGCTTTGATTTTTGCGATGATTTGGGCACAAATTGCCTGGACAAGATTCTGGGGCTGGGATCCAAAAGAAGTTTGGGCGTTAATAACGTGGTTATTTTATGCGGCCTTCTTACACCTTCGTCTATCAAAAGGATGGCATGGTGAGAAATCAGCCTGGCTCGCAGTTATTGGGTTTGTCATAATTATGTTTAATTTGGTTGCTGTAAATCTGGTTATTGCAGGTCTTCATTCCTACGCTGGATAATATTTTTTATACCTATAGTCTTTACTTTTTCCAAGTAAAGGCTATTTTGCTAATATTTATATAGAAAAAACCCTGTTTGTCAAAAATTTGACACTTTTTGTAAAGACAATTACTTTAAATTATAGATTATCATTATCACATTTTGTAAAATAACAGCATGGGGGGATTATTAATGGAAAAAGACGTAAGGATTTTAGTGGTAGATGATGAGGAAAGAATTCGCCGTTTATTAAAGATGTACTTAGAGCGTGAGGAATATACAATTGATGAAGCAGAGGATGGTAATGAAGCGTTAACGAAGGCAATTGCAAATGATTATGATGTGATTCTTTTAGACTTAATGATGCCTGGTAAAGACGGGTTAGAGGTTTGCCGCGAATTAAGAGAAAAGAAGGCTACTCCGGTGATTATGTTAACAGCTAAAGGTGAAGAGGTAAACCGTGTACAAGGATTTGAAGTGGGAACTGATGATTATATCGTAAAACCATTTAGTCCGAGAGAAGTTGTATTACGGGTAAAGGCTCTATTAAGAAGGTCATCTCAAACCAGCTATCTTCAGACAGATACAACTACCAAGGATGTTATTGTGTTCCCGCATTTAACAATCGACAATGATGCACATAGAGTTTTGGCTGATGGTAAAGAGGTTAGTTTAACTCCAAAAGAATATGAATTACTATATTTCCTTGCAAAATCACCTGACAAGGTATTTGACCGTGAACAATTACTGAAAGAAGTATGGCATTATGAGTTTTTTGGAGACTTACGCACAGTTGACACCCATGTCAAGCGGCTACGTGAAAAGCTTAATAAAGTCTCTGAACAGGCTGCAAGAATGATTGTAACAGTTTGGGGAGTTGGGTACAAATTTGAGGTTGTTAATGAATGACCTTCCTTCGTAGTGTAGTTGGAAAGCTTTGGTTAACCATCATATTTTTGGTTGCCTTTATTCTTTTCATCTTAACTGTAATGCTCCTGGAGTTTTTTGAGAACAACAATATTACGGAAACCAAGAGTGAGTTGACTCATCAGGCAGAGAAAATTGCCAAAGTATTGGAAGGTCATCCGGATGAGCAATTTCCATTAGGTTTAGAAATCTCATGGGAAATTATTGATGAATTTACAAAGGTAGTAATCATTAAAAATAGCCATGAGGTCTATTTCTCTCCAAACTCTGAAGAGTCAGTGAAATTATCTTTAGAAGATATACGCAATGATGCCGAGATGTCAAAGGTCTTTGATGAGGACATAACAGTTGAAAAAGTAGCAAAGCTTTCCTCTCTTGATTCAGGGAAAGATACTGCAAAATATTCAATAATTGGTGTACCGCTGCACATGGATCAACAGCAAAATGGCGCGGTATTTATCTATCAATCCTTGGAAGTCATTCAAGAAACTACTCACTCAACAACTAATTTTATTTTACTTGTTGCTGGTGTAGCAATTATTCTGACAACTATTTTTGCCTTCTTTTTATCCAGCAGAATTACAGCACCTTTAATAAAAATGAGGGAAGCTGCTTTCGAAGTGGCAAGAGGAAAATTTGATACGAAAGTACCGATTTTGACCCATGATGAAATTGGGGAACTTGCCACAGCTTTTAACCAGATGGGCAGGCAGTTAAAGTTTAATATGAATGCTTTGAGTCAGGAAAAAGAACAGCTGGCGAGCATCTTAAGCAGTATGGCTGATGGAGTAATAACATTTAATCGGGATGGAACAATCCTGATATCTAATCCGCCAGCTGACCGTTTTTTACAGTATTGGTACTATGAAAAAGGGGGAGCAGCTTCTCCTTCTGAAGAAATACCCACCCAAGTGATGGAGCTTTTTCAACAGTCTGTTGATACAGAGACAGAGCAAGTGGGGGAAATTTCACTTCAAGGCCGTCACTGGGTCATTCTAGTTAGTCCTTTATACAGTAACCGATTTATTCGGGGAGCTGTTGCGGTACTAAGAGATATGACTGAAGAACGGGTATTAGAAAAGATGAGAAAAGATTTTATTGCAAACGTTTCTCATGAGCTGCGTACTCCTATTTCTATGTTACAAGGCTACAGTGAAGCGATTGTAGATGACATAGCTGAATCTCAGGAAGAGAAGAAAGAGATGGCAAAAGTAATCTATGATGAATCATTGAGGATGGGAAGACTTGTTAATGAGCTCTTAGATCTTGCGAGAATGGAAGCCGGGCATATTCAATTAACACTCGATGAGGTGAATCTGTCTGCATTTATGAATAGAATTGTTCATAAGTTTCAAGGGCTGGCCAGAGATAATGAGATACATTTAAGTGCTGATTTGGAGAATGATATTCCGAACATCTTATTTGATCCCGATCGGATTGAACAAGTATTAACAAACCTAATTGACAATGCAATTAGACATACCCGAGAAGGCGGATCAGTTAGGTTAAGTGTAAGGAATGATGATTTCGGTATTAAAGTAGAAGTCTCTGATTCAGGATCTGGTATTCCAGAAGAAGATCTGCCATTTGTATTTGAACGATTCTATAAGGCGGATAAAGCGAGGACTAGAGGCAGAGCTGGCACCGGATTAGGACTCGCAATCGCAAAGAATATAATTGACGCACATCACGGTCATATCTCCGTACAAAGTAAAATAGGACAAGGAACGACATTTGCCTTCTCACTTCCACGAAAATGAGAATAAATTGGCGATTTCTCTTGATTCACGGGAAACATTTAAGAGCTGATACTTTTTGTACAAAATGAAATACTTCTATAATGATAAACTCATCAACAATGGTGAGTTTTTTGTTTTACCTTCACTTTTAAGGATAAAAAGTCTATATTTAAAATGTGAAACTTTTTGTACATAAATATCGACTAATTATATGAACGGGGAGGGGAATGGATGGACTCCGTTTTCGAAGAGCTATATCAAAAATATCATCATGACGTTTTTCAATTTTTATTTTATATGGTAAGGAACAAAGAACAGGCAGAGGATTTAGTCCAAGAAGTATATATACGGGTTTTTAAATCCTATCATCGTTTTGAAGGAAAAAGCAGTGAAAAAACATGGCTATTCTCTATCGCACGAAATGTTGCTATTGATTCTTTTCGTAAGCAAAAGGGATGGAAAGGCAGACTGCTTGAAAAATTTGATTGGTCCTCCAGTCAGATAAAGGATGAATATCCGATTCCAGAAGAAATTACGATCCAAAAAGAAGAAATAAAATGGATCTATCAATGCTTAGATTATTGCACTGTTGATCAACGTTCTGTTATCATATTGCGTTATTTAAATGATTTATCTATTACAGAAACGGCACATGCCTTGGATTGGACGGAAAGTAAAGTGAAAACGACACAACATCGTGCTTTGAAGGTATTGAAAAAGCATATGGAAAAATTTCATGATAAGGAGGGATTAGAGAGTGAAGAAGTCAGAGTGGAGCGATAAGCAGCTCGAAGAATTACTTAGGCAAATGCCCAAAATAGAAGACCATCGCAATCCTCGTGACATATACCAAAATCTTTCTATTAAAAAGAGAAGAAGACCTGCGTGGCTTATTCCCGGTTTTGCAGCTGCAGCAGCTTTACTCCTTTTTTTCATATTAGTACCTAGGTTCTTTGAAGGAACACAGACTTTTGATAGCGCAAAACAGGAAAAATCTCAAAGTGAAGAAAAGATTAGCCTTTCGGACGATCGATCATCCACTCTGAATAAAGAAGAAGACGGCACCTCAGGTGCAAAATCTAACATGTTGATGACCAAAATGAGCAAAAGTGCTTTATACGAGGATGAAATAGGAAACGGAATGGTACTCACTTATTGGATCCCTGATTCACAGGCACAAATTCTAATCCCTGTTTCAATTGTTGTTCCTTCAGATGATAATAAGGATTGGCTGACTATGCTTACTGAATCAATGGGGTTATTAAAAGAAGAGGAATGGGGATTAGCGGATTATTATCCTCTAAATGCGACGTTTGAATTGGATCAATCCACTAATACCGTCATTGTCAATGTGCCCGCCGACCATAAATATGGGCAAGGTTCTACAGGTGAAATGATTTTTCTAGATATATTACAGAAGACAATCGCTTCGAATAGTCAAGTGAATTCGATTAAACTTCAGACAAATGGCCAGCCTGGAATAGAATTTGGTAATTATGGTGTTATGGATGAATTGGATGTCATTTCAGAACGTGAGCACGGATATTTCCTCTATACTCCTGATGGTATGGAAACCACCTACCTCGTCCCTTCTAAGGATACGTTTCAGGATTTAAATTCAGCTTTCGAAGCGATGAAGACGAATCAACCACAAGGTGGTTTAGAAGCTTCCATAGGCCCATCCTTTCAGATGAAAGAATTCTCTATTCAAGATAGCAAATTAATTATTACTATGGATGAGAACACGCAGATAGAGAATACCCCTGCAGTGCTATATTCCTTTGAAGCCATTTTATTAACGGCTAAAGAATTTGGGATTGAGACAATTATGGTAGTAAACGCTCCTTTTGAGCACATAGGACCATTTGATTTATCCAAGGAAATCAAGGTTCCGTTGGCGCCTAATAACCGCCCAATCGAATAATAAATAACGAAAAAGATTGACCGTTATAAGGTTAATCTTTTTTTTGATTAGCTTAGTGTCTTACACTTTTCTTAACTTTTATGAATAAAATAACATTTCTCTCCAAATTATAACAAGTATGCTTAACACCTCTGCTCCAACTATATGTTCTAATTGGCAATAGGCAGACATATGGTGTGTGGAGGAGAGGACAAGAGTAAGGAGGAAAACAGTCAAATGCGAGACTACATAAGGCGGCTTTTAATTGCCGCAATTATGGCGCTTTGTGTCAGCTTATTATTTTTAGGAGGAAAGCAGACGGAAGCGAGTATGCAAGATTCAAAAGAGATACAAGCTGGATGGATATGGCCCGCAGACGGTGTCATATCTGATACATATGGAACAAGGCGTGGGACACATAAGGGAATTGATATTGCAGGGAGTTTGAATACTCCTGTTATCGCTGTAGAGGATGGAGTTGTAGGCAAATCCTATTATTCAAAGACATATGGAAATGTCATATTTATTAAGCACCCAAATAATTATGTCACCGTATATGCCCATTTAAATAAGCGGCTTGTAAGTACGGGGCAAAAGATTAAACAGGGAGATAGAATTGGGATGATGGGAAGAACTGGTGAATCTACAGGTGTTCATCTTCATTTTGAAAGTCATCAGGTTGAGTGGACATTTGATAAGAAAAATGCCATAGACCCAGAAACGCTGCTTGGACATACTGAGGTTGGCGTGGCAGTAAAAGGCGGACGGGCAAGCAATCAGAGTAGTCTAACAGCAAGTACATATGTAAAAGGAGAAAAGGCCCATTATATTGTACAAGCAGGAGATACATTAACCTCGATTGCACTAAAAAGTAATTTATCCGTTGCTCAACTTAAAGAAGTTAATCAGCTAAAGTCAGATCTAATCATGCCTGAACAAGTTTTAGTCATTCAAAAATAAATATGGTTGCACTAACCGTCACAATCGGTTAGTGTTTTTTTCTTTTCAAAATAAATACTTACTAGTATAATAAAGAAGTAATTAAATATCGATCTATCTTCGGGGCAGGGTGAAATTCCCGATCGGCGGTATTAGAGTTATCTCTTGAGCCCGCGAGCCTTTATGGCAGGATTTGGTGTGATTCCAAAGCCGACAGTATAGTCTGGATGGGAGAAGATGGAGGTTCTTGCGACGTTCAAAAAATGCTGGTATAGTGAACGTTTATTAAGCGTGCCTTTGTAAAACTCCCTCAAGAGAATTTCTTGAGGTTTTTTATTTTTAATAGGACACCTTATCGCTTGTGAACCTCTCTTCCTAACTTGATGGATCAAAAAGGAGAGAGGAAAAGAAAATGAAGAAAAAAATGAGTGTCAAAGCAATTGTTTCAATTGGAATGCTGAGCAGTATCGCATATCTTTTAATGCTGATTAACTTCCCGCTTCCGCCATTTCCAAATTTCTTATTTATTGATTTTAGCGATATTCCAGCATTAATCGCAGCTTTAATTTTTGGACCTGTTGCAGGAATATTAGTTGAGTTTTTCAAGAATGCACTTAATTATATTGCGACTGGAAGTGCAACGGGAATTCCAGTTGGTCATATTGCTAATTTCCTTGCAGGTATTCTTTTTGTACTGCCTGTCTACTACGTATACAACAAAATGAGAACTCGAAAAGGAATGACCATTGCGTTGGTTGCAGGAACACTAATTATGGCGGTAATGATGAGCATCTTAAATTACTTATTTATTTTACCAGCCTATACCTCGCTGTTGAAGTTCCCTGACATGCGTAATTTAGTGGTTCCAGCGATTTTACCATTTAATATTATTAAAGGCATAATCATGTCTTCTATATTTATGCTGCTATTCATCAGGATGCAGTCATGGATTAATAAATTAATCATTGTAAAAAGTGCATAATAATGGAGTATAAGAAACTAGGTACAGCCTGGTTTCTTTATTTTTTGTGTGAAAATGAAGAAACCCCCGCTTTTGGCGGGGGTAGCAGCTTAACAATATTTTAATGACAAAATATTATTCGAATTTAGTTGGATTGCCGTCAAATGGTTCGTCAGCAACTTTAATTGAGTCAGTTGGACAGCCTTCGAAAGCATCCATCATGTCATCAACTAAAACATCAGGGATTTCAACAATACCCTCGTTATCATCAAGAGTTACGAATGCAATACCCTCATCATCATAATCGTAAATGTCTGGTGCTGCTGCTCCACATGCTCCGCATGCAATGCAAGTTTCCTTGTCAACAATCGTGTACTTTGCCATGAAAAAAAAACCTCCCAATAAAATAACTTACTTATTCCATATAAGATGGAAACGCATTACTCATTCCTATTGTAAAACTGTATGAGTAACTTTTCAATAGAAAAATACTCTATAGGATTTTGATTCCCTAATCTTCCACATTTTTTAGCAACATATCCATCACTTTCATGATAGAATAAGGATAGAAAAATAGGCGATTTTGTCGATTTTAATCAAAAGTGGTGGAATGGAATGTGTGAAATAGACAACATTTTATTATATTGTTTGAAACAACTGAACGGTGAAAGAACCATCTATTCCATTTTTCACCTATTAAATGGAAAAAAATCATCACAAACACTTCAGGATGCACATTTATTTTCACTTAAAAGATACTTTCGTATTCTCGAACCATTAACTCGTGAAGAGTTTGATGGAATTTTCAACAACTTACTTGAAAGAAAAATGGTGAAAACCTCTGGGGATCAAAGATTTATACTTACCTCCAAAGGACATGCATACTTGTCACAGCATCCACAGCCAACCTATATTAACGGATGGGAGTATCAACCTAATACATGGTTAGTATGGGAAAGACTGTCTCTTCTCGTTCAAGTAGCTTCAAATATAACATACCAAGAAACGAAATACATTCCTATTCAAAAAAGTACGGATGTTCATAGCTGGTTAAAGGACTATTTAAGATCTACCCCGATACCTAAACGGAAGCTGGGGGAGACTCTCTATACTGAATTAGTGGATGTTTATGAACAAGCCAAGGACATTAATCCTTCTGTATTGGTTTATAGGTTAACGGGATATCAACAAATTGGATTGACATCTACGCAGACAGCAAAAATGTTGAATATGGGTCCACTTGAATATCATGTTGAATTTACCAATAGTATTCATTACTTAATCCACTGCATTGAAAAAAATCCTGCCCGGTATCTGATGTTTTCTTCACTTCTGGCGAATTTTGAACATAAAGATTCCTTAACGCTTTCTTCAAGGAAAACCTGGGTCCTTTTAAATCAGGGTTTATCACTCGAGGAGATAGCAGGAGTTCGTCAATTAAAAATGAGTACAATTGAAGACCATCTTGTAGAATTTGCTTTAAGTATAAAGGATTTTTCTATTAATCCCTATGTTGAAGAAGGAACCCAGCAGAAAATTTTAGAAATCTCACGACAAGAAGCAACCAAGCAGCTTAAAGTAATTAGGAATATTCTAAAAGATGCTTCCTACTTTCAAATAAGACTCGTTCTCGCAAAGTATGGTGATAGACAATGGAATTAGAAGAACTTTTATATAAACACTTTGGTTATCAAACATTTAAAACAGGACAAAAAGAAGTGATTTCGTCCTTGCTTGAAGGGAATCATACGATTGCGATGCTCCCAACAGGTACTGGTAAATCCTTATGTTACCAACTTCCAGGGTATTGTCTAGATGGACAGATATTAATAATTTCTCCCCTGTTATCACTCATGCAGGACCAAGTCGAGCAATTAATGAAGTTTGGAGAAAAAAGGGTAATTGCTTTAAATTCTTTTCTTGCACCTGATAGGCGAAGCTATGTATTAAAGAATTTAGCAAAATTTAAATATATTTTTGTGTCGCCAGAAATGTTAAGCCTGCCTATTATTTTGAAAAGGCTGCAGGCCATTACCATCTCTTTATTTGTCGTTGATGAGGCACATTGCATTTCGCAGTGGGGTTACGATTTTCGACCAGATTATGGAAAGCTGGGAGACTATCGAAAGAAACTTGGAAATCCACTAACTCTTGCCCTGACAGCAACTGCAACCAAAAAGGTTAGAGAGGATATTATACAATCTCTTTCTCTAGAGAAATATACCAAAATTGAATCAACGATTGACCGGCCAAATATATCTTTTTGTGTTGAGGAAGTACCTAATTATCATGATAAGCAATCCCGTTTAATTGAATTGGTACTTCAGATACAAAAGCCGGGAGTTATTTATTTTTCGAGTAAAAAGATTGCCGAACAAATGGCTTCTCTATTAGTAGAGAAGGGGATTAAGAGAGCAATGGCTTATCATGGAGGTTTAGATCAGGAGCAAAGAATATTAATACAGCAGCAATTCATTCACGGACAACTCGATGTGATTTGCGCAACAAGTGCCTTCGGAATGGGCGTTAATAAGGAAGATATTAGATTTATCATTCATTACCATATGCCAATGCAAATTGAATCCTATCTGCAGGAAATTGGCAGGGCCGGCCGTGATGGGGAAGCTAGTATTGCTATATTATTATTTTCACCGGGGGATGAACAGCTCCCTATCCAGCTTGCAGAAAGTGAATTGCCCACTGAACTTCAAATTGACTGGCTGTTCTCACATTTGGTACACAGTGGAATACAGAATGACACTTTCTTAGATGAGAACCAGTATTTAAGGGAGCAAGGGGGCTTTACTGAGGTACAATGGCGTATTATTCATGACTTCATCAAAAACTCTCAGGGTTCCCATAATCTTGAACAGGTAAGCAATAGGATTAAGGAATTTGTAAATGAAAGATTAAAGGTAAAGATAGAGGGTATTAAATTTCTGAAAAAATGGATTAAATCTAAATCATGTAGAAGAGATTTAATTATTGATTATTTTGAAGAAGTTGGGCGAAAGGAAAGTTTAATGAATTGCTGTGATATTTGTGGAATAGATCTTGATTCCTATCAAGCTGGCGAAAGAGAAGAGCCTAACTATGTGAATGAAGGAATATGGAAAGATTATCTGGCCAATATTCTACTAAATAGTGAGTTGAGTAAATGAAAAATAAATATAACGAAATAATAAAAGGCTTATCTGATAGAGAGATTCTCTTTCATTTATACATGACCCAAATCATACTTCTTATTCTAACAATTGTTTTAGGTTTTCTATTTTTTGATCAATTTTCATTTATGAAGGCTATTGATATTTCGGACAGGAGGATTCTGTTAATTGGGGTACCGGCAGGCGTTGCGGTAGTCGTATTAGATGTTCTGTTAATGAAATGGCTTCCGTCATCATATTATGATGACGGTGGTTTAAATGAAAGAATTTTTAAGAATAAAAGTGTCCTTCACATAGCATGTATTGCTGCCCTAGTTGCAGTTAGTGAAGAATTGCTTTTTCGAGGAGTAATCCAAACAAAAGTCGGACTCATTCTAGCAAGTATTATTTTTGCTATCATCCATTATCGATATCTTTTTAATTGGTTTTTATTTACTAATATCGTTACTCTGAGTTTCTTCATAGGTTACATGTATGAATGGAGTAACAATTTAGTTCTTACAATCGTTATGCATTTTATCATTGATTTTTTATTAGGTCTTTATATTAGATATAAACACTCCAAAGAGATAGATGGACAGGAGGGACTGTTTCATGAATAAAGAAGAACCTTTCAGATCCCAGGCGGAGAGGCTGAAACAGCGTATTGAAAAAATTAACGAAGAAACAACGGAAGGCCGTGACAAATTACCCCCTAGAGAACAGATTCATAGGGAAAAGAGAAAGAAAACGAAATTGAAAGTAAGGTATCCGATTATACGGATGTTGGTATTATTTTTTATTCTCCTTCCAATTGTAATTTTTAGTGCATACTCCTATCTTGAAGAAGGTAAAAGCAATAAGTCAGAAAAAGTCAATGGTGATTCTTCTGGTTATGAGGTTATTAATTTTGAAAAACCTGAAACAGAAAGTAACAGTGTTACCAAAGATGCTGATGAAAAAGAAGAAAATTCGACTGCAGAAGAAGAAGCTGTGTTAGAAGTTCAACAGCCTGTAGACCCAGAAACTCCGGTTGAGGACTCTAGTTCAGAACAAACTAATAATAATATACCAAATACAGATAAGACTAGCAGCACTAATGAAGAAACGACAATTTACCATAAGGTCAAAACCGGAGAAAATCTTTATCGTATTTCATTAAAGTATTATCATTCTAAGGCTGGAGAGGAAATCATCCGAAAAGCAAATAATTTAAAAGGAAATGAAATCTTAGTTGGGCAGGTCCTGAAAATTCCAGTTAAAAAGTAGCCGATCAATATTTTGATCGGTTTTTTTATATGAATTTTTCATATTTGATCGGACGAGTTCATATTTATGGTAATGAGGTGTTGATAGTATGGATAAACCAATTCGTTCACTTGAACATACGGATGAAGCAACGAAACAAATGCTAGAAAACGTCCGAAAAAGAAAGGATAAGTTTGATACCGCTAAAAGATGGCTTTATTTATCGATTTATTCTATGCTGTTGTTTGCTTTTCTCTTTTTTACTTATTTCTATTTTATGATTGCTAAACAGTATTCGTATTCATTCTTTGCCATGTTTTCTGCATCTGTTAGTGACGCTATTAATGTTAGTTTGTTAGCTGTTACTGCCATATTATATGGGGCGATGAATGTATTAAGGCAGCAAAAGGATAAAAAGGAGAAGGAATACCAGGAATTAAGGTGTGAAATTGTTAATCGCAGTAAGGATTTATGGAAAAAGGAAGAACATTGGAAACAACGCCATGTTGATTTTGAAGTAATGAAGAAAACCTATGATATTAATCTGTATCATGAAAAAAAATAAGAAGCAGCTTGAGTCTGCTTCTTTTACTCATTAAAAAAACTTTTTCTTTCCCTGCTCTTCCTTCAATATCTCTACAGCTTCACGGAAGCGCTGGGAATGTACAATTTCTCTCTCTCGAAGGAACCTTAAACCATCATTTAAATCTGGGTCGTCGCTTAGATTAATAATCCATTGATAAGTAGCCCTGGCTTTTTCTTCTGCTGCGATATCTTCATAAAGATCGGCTATTGGGTCACCTTTAGCTTGAATATAGGAAGCAGTCCAAGGCACCCCAGATGAATTTTCGTAATATAGAGCATTATCATGAATCGCATAGTGGTCACCTAATCCAGCTGCTTTCATCATTTCAGGTGTGGCATCCTTTGTGAGTTTATAAATCATAGTGGCAATCATTTCTAAATGGGCAAATTCCTCCGTACCAATATCTGTTAGTAATCCAATGACTTTATCAGGTATGGAATATCTTTGGTTTAAATATCGTAAAGCAGCTGAAAGTTCGCCATCTGCACCGCCATATTGCTCCACCAAATATCGAGCTAAAGTAGGATTACAAGTACTTACACGGACTGGATATTGAAGCTTCTTTTCGTAAATCCACATGTAGATTACTCCCTCCCAGTATATTATTTGGTTAAAATCCTCCTTGAGATTCTATAGTGATTTTCGCTATTAAACTTGCCAAGGCCATGGCGGCTCATTCCAGTTCCATGGATGTCCAGAATAGCTGTTGCCAAACTGCTGAAGAGGACCAAATTGACTTTCAAATGCCTTCTTTATCGTTTTTCTTTCTTTTGCATAATGATTGAATTGCTTAATTGCTTCAAGGTCATCCGGGTGTGTGTCTAAATACAACGTTAATTCTACTAAGACAAAGTCAACAGCCTGGAGCTGTTCCATGATTTGATAATATTCAGGCGGGATTTGTTTCATCTCGGTAATCCCCCCTTTGCCTTTTCAAACGGGTTGAAATAGGGATCGTAAAATGGTTTCCAAAGAGTGCCTGCTCTCAGCGCTTCTTGTGGTGTGAATTGTGGAAGATTAGGTGGTTGAAATCCCATATATATATTTGGGGGAGTGGAGTAAGTTTTTTCTAGAATTGGCTTACAGGGGTCAAATGGACTAGCGATTGGGTGCCAAGTTTTATATAGAGTAAACATAGTAGCCCTCCCTTAATTAACATCATTAATAAATATGAAAATTTCAAAGGTTCATGACAGGATTCTTGAAAAAAAAGGATAATTCCATGTTTTGTTGAAGTATAATAGGGAAGTAGGAAATTTCAGCAGAGGTGATGGAAGTGTTTGTAAAAAATATGATGATTCCAAATCATGCTTGTGTGACCGTGCAGGAAAACACATCATTGGCGGAAGCGCTAGAAAAATTGGAAAGCCACGAAATTGATGGAGTGCCAGTTTTACATGGGGAAAATTATCTAGGGGTTGTAACTCGTTATCAAATTTATGAGAGTTACTTTTTGTCCGGAAAACAGAAGGATGATTATTTAAGCAACATTAAAGTTAACGAGATTGCTACACATCAAGATAAGTACTTATTGGGTGAAGAAGTTTTCGAAAAAACACTTCTTGACTTAAAAGACTTCCCGCTGTTAGCTGTGGTTGACTCAAATCGTAAATTTCTCGGGGTCGTTACACGATCCGATGTCCTATCCACCTTTCAAAGCGCCTTCGGAGTAAATCGCCCTGGGGTTAGAATTGCTTTTACCTCTGTAGAAACGGAGGGGCGTATTGCAAGGCTTTCTGAGATTGCCCATCACTTCCATGAACATATTATTTCACTCGTAACATTCGATGAGACAGATAAATTAGTTCGACGAATTGTAATGAAGGTTGAAAAGAAAGACAATATAGATCGGTTTACAAAGAAGCTTGAGGAGCAAGGTTTCCGTATTTTAAGTATTCAGGAAGACTAATTAATCTCCTTCGGAAAGAAATGAAATCTCTCTCATACAATGTTATGGGAGGGATTTTTTTGTTTAGAATCATATGGCGGCTATTAATTATTCTTTTATGCGGGTATTTATTCTTTGAATGGTTCCCAATTACTTATCCATTCCAATTTGCTGATATTTTAGTTGGACCGATTATTTATCCATTGGAATTTTTTGCTTCTTCAATTGCACTTTTCTGTGTGTTGTTCATCAGTCTGCAACTTTTTCGGGTGTTTCACCAGCTTACTTTTAAGAGAATAAAACAAAAAAGAGGAAAGCGTTAGTCTGTTTGGTTTTCATTACCTATATGGTATGATTTATGAAGAACACTAGCAATGGAAAAGGGGAAGATATGGGTTACATTATCGTTTTGCTTCTGGTAATGGGAGCAGGTCTAATATTGTATATGGTGAAACAAGCGTTTCTAAATCATGTAGTGCATCAGGAGCTGACGTTTAAAGATTTTCCAAAGTCATTTGGGTCAGTATCGATATTCTTTATCTCAGATATTCATAAGCGTCTCATTTCCGATGATATCATCACAGCAGTGCTCGGGAAAACAGATATTGTAGTTATTGGCGGAGATTTAATGGAGAAAAAGGTCCCCTTTGAAAAAGTAAGAAAAAACCTTGATAAATTAAAACAATTAGGTCCCGTGTATTTTGTTTGGGGAAATAATGATTATGAGGGTGACTTTCGTAAATTAGATGCGATTCTTTTAGATTATGGAGTAAAAGTTCTAGATAATACGGCAGCGATTTTTGAATCGGCAAATGGTGATAAATTATCTTTACTGGGTGTAGATTCCTTACATCAAGAAAGAGACAGACTTGACTTGGCATTATTAGATGCAGAGGATGATAGCTTTAAAATATTGGCAAGTCATTATCCTGAAATCACAGACAAGATAATGCCAGAACATAAAATCAGCCTCGTGTTAAGCGGTCACACGCATGGGGGACAAATACATATATTAGGTTACAGTCCATATAAAAAAGGCGAAGTAGAAAAATTAGAAAATACTACGCTGTTAATTAGTAATGGTTATGGTACCACAGGGGTGCCGCTAAGATTAGGGGCACCAGCACAATGCCATTTAGTTACGATTAAAAATGAACAATAATGGATGGGTTTGGCGGTAACGGGGGAATTAGCATGGCGGAACAAGATGGTAAGTATAATATTAAGGCTGCTGCATTAATGCTGGGGATTCAGCCCGGAACGTTAAGAGCATGGGAAAGGCGTTATCAAATGATAGCACCAGTAAGAAATGAAGCAGGACATCGTTTATATACAGAGGAACACATAAAGATACTGAAATGGTTAATAAAAAAGGTGAATCAGGGATTTACCATTAGTCAAGCAATCTCTTTAATGGGTCAAAATCAGACTGTAATGGATTCAGAGGAAATAAATTTAAAACTTGGAAATCCATTAATCAGTTTAAGTGATGCTTTGTATGAAGCATTAATTCACTTTGAACAAGAGAAAATAAACGAAGTAATCAATTCATTGTTTAGTATCTTTTCAATGGAAAAAGTAGTTATTGATGTATTTGGTCAAATTTATATGAAAATTGAAGAATCTTTTTCAACTGGAAAAATAACGAAAGCTCAAAGGAATTATTCAACGTTATTCTTAGAGGCTAGAATTACTTCCATTATTCTTAGCTTTCCAACCCATCACCATCATAACAAAGCTGTTTGTCTAACATTTCCCAAAGGAGGAGATAATAACTCTCTTGAAAAGCTTATGTTGACCTTTTATCTAAGAAAACGCGGAATTGAAGTCATCAATATAGGTTCTTTTCATTCCGAAGAGGATTTAAAGGCAACGCTAAATTTGATTCATCCTGATTTATTGATACTCTCATGCGAAGAAATAAATGATCTAGAAAGTGCACTTTCATTTGTTGAATTGCTATCTAAGCACCATCAGGACTTTTCTATTGGTATCTGTGGTGAAGCAATTACAAAGATGGACCCTTTTGTGATGGAGCAGTTTTCACCCTTCATTCTTGGACGAACTGTAAATGATTGGGAAATGTGGTTAACGGAACGGATGATATTTTAGACAAAGCACCATCCAACGCCATTGACATACACTAGGGATAAGAGTTATGTCACGGCAGGGGGCAAAAGAGCATGCGCTTAGAACGACTAACGGTCAATAAGATTAAAATTTTTTTAACCTCTGATGATTTAATGGAAAGGGGACTTTCCAAAGATGACATTTGGAAAGATTCAATTAAATGGCATCAACTCTTCCATGACATGCTGGAAGAGGCAAGTGAGGAATTTGATGTTGAGATTCAAGGCTCTGTAGCAGTTGAAATTTTCTCCTTACAAGCTCAAGGAATGATTATGATTATAACAGTTGATGAAAATATTGAAGAAGAAGAAGTATTATTTGATGGCTATGTGGAGATGCAGGTTAGAGTTGAAGGCTGTGAAAACCTGTTATTTCGATTCGATAGTATAGAAGATGTTATCGATTTATCTCATACTTTGTCACCACTCCAAGTCAGCGGCGGCAGTTTATATTTCTATAATAATCGATATTACTTACTTATGAATAATTTAGATGCTTCACTAGTAGAAAAAATTGCAGCCTATTTGTCAGAGTACGGAAATCCTTCAATTCTAAGTACACATATTCTGTCCGAATATGGCAATCAAATAATAAAGGACAATGCGGTGGAAACAATCCTGAAGTATTTCAAATAGCTTTTAATATGACCTCTAGACATTGTAAGGAGTCCGCCGCTCCTTTTCTTTGTTTGTGCAAAAAAATAATATCTTTCATCCGTAATGGCAGCGTTTACAAAAATTACGCCAAAAGCAGGGAAAAGTGCATTTTTCATCTTGCATAAATCCATTAGTCGTGTATACTTGTCTCTGAAAGCGACAACATTAGTTAAAGTGATTTTCTAGGAGGTTTACAGGATGTCAGCCGAAAAAAGTAATGAAAAAACTAATCAAGAGGAAGAGAATAATGTGTTAACATCAACGCAGACAGTTATACATAAAGCTCTTGAAAAGTTAGGTTATCCTGAAGAAGTATATGAGCTCTTAAAAGAGCCGCTACGTATGATGACGGTAAAAATTCCAGTAAGAATGGATGATGGATCAATAAAAATATTTACGGGCTATCGTGCACAGCATAACGACGCAGTCGGCCCTACAAAGGGTGGAATTAGGTTTCATCCCAATGTATCTGAAACAGAGGTTAAGGCACTGTCCATTTGGATGAGCTTAAAATGTGGAATTGTTGACCTTCCATATGGCGGCGGTAAAGGTGGAATCATTTGTGACCCGCGTGATATGTCATTTAGAGAATTAGAAAGATTAAGTCGTGGTTATGTACGTGCTATCAGCCAAATTGTTGGACCAACAAAGGATATTCCGGCACCGGATGTTTTTACAAATTCACAAATTATGGCATGGATGATGGATGAATATAGCCGTATTGATGAATTTAACTCTCCTGGATTTATTACAGGTAAACCTCTTGTTCTAGGGGGATCACATGGTCGTGAATCTGCGACTGCTAAGGGTGTAACCATTTGTATTCGTGAAGCTGCAAAGAAGAAAGGTATTCAAATAGAGGGTGCCAGGGTAGTTGTACAAGGCTTTGGTAATGCAGGCAGCTATTTATCTAAATTCATGCATGATGCAGGAGCTAAGGTAGTAGGTATTTCTGATGCATATGGTGCACTGTATGATCCAAATGGACTTGATATTGATTATCTCTTAGATCGTCGTGATAGTTTTGGAACCGTTACGAAATTATTTAATAACACGATTTCAAACAAGGAATTACTAGAACTTGATTGTGATATTCTTGTTCCAGCTGCAATAGAAAATCAGATTACAGCTGAAAATGCTCATAATATCCGAGCAAGCATTGTGGTAGAGGCTGCGAACGGACCTACTACACTTGAAGCAACTGAAATATTGACAGAGCGCGGTATATTGCTAGTACCGGATGTACTTGCATCTGCAGGTGGAGTAACTGTTTCCTACTTTGAATGGGTACAAAACAATCAAGGGTATTACTGGTCTGAAGAAGAAGTAGAAGAAAAACTTGAAAAAGTTATGGTGAAATCCTTTAACAATATTTATGATACAGCGCAAACCCGCCGTGTCGACATGCGCCTGTCAGCCTATATGGTCGGTGTAAGAAAAATGGCAGAAGCAAGCCGATTTAGAGGCTGGATTTAAAAACTTTATTATTGAAACATCTTAAAAAAACTCCTATCATATGACGGTAGGAGTTTTTTTGTGGAATAATAAATTGAGGTGATCAATTTGAACATAGAGGATATAATTATTGTCGGAGGGGGACCATGTGGTTTAGCAGCAGCTATTTCCTTAAAAGAAATTGGGCTTAACCCGCTAATTATTGAAAAAGGGAATGTGGTTAATGCCATCTACCATTATCCGACACATCAAACTTTTTTTAGTACAAGTGAAAAGCTGGAAATAGGAGATGTTCCATTTGTAACAGAAAACTATAAACCAAAACGCAATCAAGCACTCGTCTATTATCGAGAAGTTGTTAAGCGGAAACAATTGCGTGTGAATTCTTTTGAAATTGTGTCGAAGGTTTCAAAAAGCGCAGACGGTTATCAAGTAGTTACAAATAGACAGACCTATCAAACGCCATTTGTTGTGATCGCAACAGGATATTATGACCACCCAAACTATATGAATGTACCTGGAGAAGCATTGCCAAAAGTATCTCATTACTTTAAAGAAGCACACCCCTACTTTGATAAAGATGTGTGTGTAATTGGCGGTAAGAACTCCAGCGTAGATGCAGCAATTGAATTAGTAAAGGCAGGTGCCAGTGTAACTGTTTTATACCGTGGCAAAGAATATTCCCAGAGCATAAAGCCGTGGATACTCCCGGAATTTGAGGCGTTGGTTCGAAACGGTACGATTACGATGGAATTTAATTCTGAAATTATTGAGATTACCAATGACCAGGTACGCTATAAAAAAGAGGGTAAAGAAGAAAAAACGATAAAAAATGATTTCGTTTTTGCAATGACAGGTTACCGTCCAGATCATCAATTCCTGAAAAATATGGGGATAACCATTGATGAAGAAACGGGAAGGCCGCTTTTTAATCCTGATACAATGGAAACTAATATTGAGGGCATTTATATCGCAGGAGTAATTGCTGCAGGTAACAATGCAAATGAAATATTTATTGAAAATGGCAGGTTTCACGGGGGACTTATTGCCCAATCAATTAAGGAAAAAAATTTAAAAAATTGAATAAAGGGTGAAAATGATTAGATGAAAAAGGTTGTCTTATTAACAACTGGCGGAACAATCGCCAGTAAACCCAATAAAGAATCAGGTAAATTAGCTTCAGGGGAACTAACAGGTGAAGAACTGGCTGCGATGTGTAATCTGCCAAATGATATTGAAGTTGTTGTCGAATCTGTATTTCAAAAAGCGAGTATACATATTACATTCGATGATCTAGTATTCTTAAAAAATAAAATCAAAAAGTATTTTGAAGACGATCAGGTTTCAGGAATAGTCGTTACACATGGAACAGACACGCTTGAAGAAACAGCTTATTTCCTAGATTTAACCATATTGGACCCGCGTCCAGTGGTCATTACAGGCTCACAGCGCTCTCCTGAGGATTTAGGAAGTGATGTTTATATAAATCTAAGACATGCTATCTATTCGGCCTGTTCAGAGGATTTACGTAATGCTGGTGCCGTAGTTGTGTTCAATGAACGGATATTTGCTGCTCGATATGTAAAAAAAGAGCATGCCTCCAATATACAAGGATTTAACGTTTTTGGATTCGGATACCTTGGGATTATTGACAATGATGTAGTTCATATTTTCCAAAAGCCAATAAGGCGTGAATATTTTGATGTTCAGTCACCTATTCCCCAAGTTGAAATTGTAAAATGCTATATTGGAGCGGATGGGAAATTTATTAAGGCTGCCAGAGAATCTGGA
This sequence comes from Neobacillus niacini, assembly GCF_046591715.1. GTDB lineage: Bacteria > Bacillota > Bacilli > Bacillales > Cytobacillaceae > Neobacillus > Neobacillus niacini_L. The sequence continues at coordinate 305,390 of NZ_JAWVNQ010000003.1, forward strand.
GTCAAAGGGATTATCCTTGAAGGAGTTGGACGCGGTCAAGTAGCTCCTCAAATGATGGAGGAAATAGAAAAATCACTTTCAGAAGGAATTGTCTTGGTGATCACAACGAGTGCTGAAGAAGGTTCAGTCTATACCACTTATGATTATAAAGGCAGTGCCTATGATCTATACAATAAGGGTGTAATTCTTGGAAGTGATAATGATTCCAAAAAAGCAAGAATTAAATTAGCAGTGGCACTAGCAAGCGGGTTAGAGAAAATAAATTTTTAAAAGCTATTAAAAAATGGATATATTCTTTGATTTAAATAATGACAATATCATGTTAGGATTAAGTATATGAATTATTTGAAATGAGGATTATCCATGCTGGGAATTTTATCAGCCGGCATCGCCCCAGGTTTGGCCTTGCTGAGTTATTTTTATTTAAAAGATGAATATGAGTCAGAGCCAATTTCCGTGGTATTTAGGACCTTCATGTACGGTGCTCTATTGGTGTTTCCTATCATGTTTATTCAGCATGTACTTCATACGGAAAATATCATTAAATCTGGTTTTATTGATGCATTTCTATCATCGAGTCTGCTCGAAGAGTTCTTTAAATGGTTTATCCTTTTCTATGCGATTTACCAGCATGTAGAGTTAGATGAGCCTTTTGATGGAATTGTTTACGGCGTGGCTGTTTCCCTGGGGTTTGCCACTGTTGAAAATATATTTTATTTACTGGCCAATGGTATTGAACATGCAATGGCAAGGGCGCTGCTCCCTGTTTCAAGTCATGCGTTGTTCGGAGTTATAATGGGATTTTACATCGGGAAGGCAAAATTTACAGAAGGTAAAAAAACAAAATGGGTATTTATATCCCTGCTTTTACCGTTCATTCTCCATGGATCGTATGATTATATATTAATTTCACAAGAGAACTGGATATATATCATTTTACCCTTTATGATCTTTCTTTGGTGGTTTGGATTAAGAAAGGTTAAAATGGCTAGGATTCTTACAACCAACCATAAGAAAAAACAATATTCTTCTCAAAATTCCTTTCATTCATAATGAGAATTTCCCCTCATTTACGTGAAGGGGATTTTTTTTTGAATAAATTTGCCATTAAAACAAAAAATAGGCTTACATCTTAAAAGATTTACAACTGGGGGTTACTTTACCATGAAGAAGAAAATGTATAAATTTATTTTTCCACTCTTAATCTCCCTTTGTATGGTGCCATTTACCTTTCTGGAGGACAACAGGACATATGCATTCTCTAACCAGGTCATTCAACAGGGAGCAGTTGGGGATGATGTCATAGAACTTCAATCCAGACTTCAGTATTTGGGCTTTTACAATAGGAAAATTGATGGTGTGTTCGGGTGGAGCACCTATTGGGCATTAAGGAATTTTCAATATGAGTTTGGATTACCTATCGATGGTCTTGCAGGCGCAGAGACCAAGGCAAAATTAGCGAAAGCCAGCAAATATAATAAGCAATTTGTAAAGGAACAAATCAATAAGGGTAATAAATTTACCCATTACGGCGGAGTAGATCCAAAAAAACAAAGTGCACCGAATCCAAAAGCCCAGCCGAAAGCGCAACCTAATGCACAGCCAAAAGCCCAGCCGAAAGCGCAACCTAATGCACAACCAAAAGCACAACCTAATGCTCAGCCAAAACCACCGGCTAATACGGCGAATCCTAAACAGGCTGCACCAAAGCCGGCAGCTCCAAAAGCTCCGCCAAAAAAACCAACAGCTGCGAACACGCCTGGCGGCTTCTCAAGTAACGATATCCAATTAATGGCGAATGCTGTTTATGGAGAAGCAAGAGGTGAACCCTATACAGGGCAGGTCGCAGTAGCTGCCGTCATTCTTAATCGTGTTAATAGTGTATCCTTTCCAAATACTGTATCCGGAGTAATTTTTGAACCGGGTGCATTTACGGCGGTGGCAGATGGACAAATTTGGCTTACTCCGAACGAACAAGCTAAGAAAGCTGTACTCGATGCTATAAATGGTATTGATCCGACTGGAGAAGCACTATATTATTTTAATCCAGCCACAGCAACAAGCAAGTGGATTTGGTCAAGACCACAAATTAAACGAATCGGGAAACATATTTTTTGCGAATAGAGGGTGAAAAGGATGATAAGAGGAATTATCATCGGTGTTCTTGCAGTGGGTGTTGCAGGTACTGCTTATTGGGGCTACCAAGAACATCGAGAAAAAAATGCCATATTAATCAATGCTGAAAATAATTATCAACGAGCCTTTCACGATCTAACTTATGAGATGGATTTACTTCACGACAAGATTGGAACGACTCTTGCTATGAATTCTAGACATTCCTTGTCTCCTTCATTAGTAGAGGTTTGGCGATTAACTTCGGAAGCACACAATGATGTCGGTCAACTTCCGTTAACATTGCTGCCGTTCAATAAAACCGAGGAATTTTTGGCTCAAATTGGAAAGTTTAGTTATCAAACGGCAGTAAGAGATCTAGACAAAGAACCACTTTCAGAAGAGGAATATGAAACACTAAAAGTTTTATATAAGCAATCTGGTGAAATCCAGAATGAGCTTCGAAAAGTTCAGCATATGGTGCTGGAAAACAATCTAAGATGGATGGATGTCGAACTTGCATTAGCCTCAGGGAAAGAAAAAACCGATAATACAATTATTGATGGTTTTAAAACAGTCGAAAAAACGGTTTCAGGCTATGATGAAAGTGACTTCGGACCTAGTTTTACAAACATGCAGCAGAAAGATGAAAATTTTAAGAAAATCAAAGGAAAAACAATTTCTGAAAAAGAAGCCATCAGCATTGCAAAAAAATATATGAAATTTGATGGGAATGCAGAAGTAAAAGTCACAGAGAGTGGTAAAGGGTCAGATTATGGTTTTTATAGTATTTCTATAAAAAATAAGAAAACAGGCCAAGAGGGCAGTATGGATATCACAAAAAAAGCAGGATATCCAATATGGTTTATTAACCATAGGGAAGTTGACAAGCAGAAGATTAGTTTAAATGATGCAAATCTTAAGGCTGCGGCTTTTCTAAAGGAAAATGGATATGAAAATCTAGAGTTGTTTGAAAGTATGCAATATGATAACACAGGGGTCTTTAATTTTGTCACTAGTGAGAACAAAATTAGGATTTATCCCGAGGCCATAAAGGTAGAGGTGGCACTTGATAATGGGAATATTATTGGTTTCACTGCAGAAGAATATCTAAAATCCTTCCAAACAAGGGAAGTAGAAAAACCAGTCCTGACGAGTGAGCAAGCTCGGGCAAAAGTAAATCCTAACTTTAAAATCATGGAAGAAAGACAAGCGATTATCGTGAATGATTTAAATAAGGAAGTACTGTGTTATGAGTTTTTAGGAACGATAGATGATGATACCTATCGAATCTTTATTAATGCCAAAGATGGGACCGAAGAAGAGGTAGAAAAGTTAAAGAACGCTGAAGAAGTATACGATGAAGTAATCTAAGAATGCAGAATAAAACTTTACCATCACTCCAATAATAGTAGTAATTGGTTATTGGAGTGATGGTATGAAAGTAGTAGAAAGAATATTGATAAAGATTGTTTTGATTCAATTTATCTTTCTTTTTTTAGCGCAGCTATTCTTACATCAGTTGGATGTTTTCCCGCAATTAGAACAATTAACTAAATACGAGGGAGTCAATGAAAATACATTCACTGAAATATTACAAACCTTTAATGGTGATTAAAAAGCAGAATTCCTGCTTTTTTTTTATTCTAAAAAGGGAAAAGTAATAAGAAATTTAAATTTAAAAATGTTAAAAAAAAGAGGCTTGTACCATTCTTATGGTAAAATAAAACTATGATGTTCTAGACAATCATGAATGACTTAGGAGGATTTATGGAAAATAAAATATCAATTGCCATAGATGGCCCAGCTGCAGCCGGCAAGAGTACAGTAGCTAAAGTTGTCGCAGAAAAGTTATCCTACATATATATCGATACTGGTGCGATGTACCGCGCCTTAACTTACAAAGCATTAGCTAACAACATTGATCTTGAAGATGAAAATAGTTTGTTAGACACTTTACTTAGCACAAAATTAGATCTTTATCCATCTCCAAATGGACAATTGGTGTTTCTGGATGGCCAAGAAGTGACGGATGCCATTCGATCTTCTGAGGTAACAAATTCTGTTTCGATGGTAGCTGTGCACCAAAAGGTACGGGAAGAAATGGTTAGAATGCAACAATCCTTTGCTGTAAATGGAGGAGTTGTAATGGATGGCAGGGATATCGGAACCCATGTATTGCCAAATGCAGAGGTAAAGGTTTTCTTGCTTGCAAGTGTGGAGGAAAGAGCTGTTAGACGGCATACAGAAAATCTTCAAAAAGGGTATCCTTCTGATTTAGAACAATTAAAGGAAGAAATTGCCCGCCGTGATAAAATTGACTCTGAAAGAGAATTTGCTCCATTAAAAAAAGCGGATGATGCAATTGAAATTGACACCACATCTTTGTCTATACCTGAAGTAGTTGAAAAAATAATGGATCTCGTGTATGAAAGGGTTGGATAAGTGTGACGTTTTATTCATTTGCAAGATCGGTTGTGGCGGGTGTATTGAAACCACTGTACCGAATTGAAGTGATTGGGTTAGAGCATTTCCCTAAAGAAGGGGGAGTGCTGCTTTGTACCAACCATATTCATAATTTTGATCCGTTAGTCGTTGGTACAACGGCCCCTAGACCTGTCCATTTTATGGCCAAGGAAGAAATATTCAAAGTCCCTGTACTAGGCAATATCGTTAGAAAGTGTAATGCTTTTCCGGTAAAGCGGGGTATGGGGGACCGTGAAGCATTAAGAGCAGGTTTAAAAGTATTAAAAGAAGGAAATGTTTTCGGGCTTTTTCCGGAAGGGACTAGGAGTAAAACTGGTGAAATTGGAAAAGGTTTATCTGGTGCGGGCTTTTTTGCGCTAAGAACAGAAGCCAATGTTCTTCCCTGTGCGATTATTGGACCGTACAAGAGTTTTGGTAAGTTAAAAGTGGTTTATGGCAAGCCGATATCTATGGAAGATATAAGAAATCGTAAGGCCTCTGCAGATGAAGTAACTGAATTAATTATGTCAGAAATCCATAAACTTATTATGGAGTATCGATAGGTTCTGCTTGACAAAAACCGCTATTTGTAAGAAGTTAATAAAAAGAGATTTTATTAGAAAATTCACTCGTTTATCATGTAATTAAAAATATATTTTACCAGCAATAAATGGATTAAGGAGGAATACATATGTCGGAAGATATGAATCAAGTTGAAGTCAAAAATTACACAATTGGAGATAAAGTCACTGGGCAGGTCACCAAGGTAGAAGAAAAACAGGTGATTGTAAATATTCAGGACAGTAAACATGACGGTATTATTCCAATAAGTGAGCTCTCCAGCCTTCATGTTGAAAAAGCCTCTGATGTAGTTTCTGAAGGTGATGAATTGGATTTGGAAGTTCTAAAAGTAGAAGAGGATGCTATCATCTTATCAAAAAGAAAAATTGATGCCGAGAAAGCTTGGGTTCATCTTGAGGAACTTTTTAATAGCGGCGAAGTAATTGAAACGGAAGTGAAAGATGTAGTAAAAGGTGGTCTGGTCGTTGATCTTGGCGTGCGCGGATTTGTTCCTGCATCTTTAGTAGAAGCACATTTTGTTGAAGATTTTACTGACTATAAAGGTAAGAATCTTACTTTTAAGATTGTTGAACTTGATAAGGAAAAAAATCGTTTAATTCTTTCTCACCGCGCAGTTGTAGAAGAAGAGAAAGGAAAGCATAAGAAAAACATTTTAAATAGTATTACACCTGGGCAAGTTTTAGATGGAACAGTACAAAGAATCACTGATTTTGGTGCTTTTGTTGATATTGGCGGTATTGATGGACTTGTTCATATTTCCCAATTGTCATATCAACATATTAATAAACCATCGGATGTAGTTCAGGAGGGTGAAAAAGTAAAGGTTAAGGTTCTGAATGTTGACCGTGATAATGAAAGAATTTCTTTATCTATTAAAGAAACACAGCCGGGACCATGGTCGGACGTAGCAGAAAAAGCACCTAAGGGCAGCACATTAACTGGAACCGTTAAACGCTTAGTATCATATGGTGCCTTTGTTGAAGTTTTCCCTGGTGTTGAAGGACTTGTTCATATCTCACAAATTGCACATAAGCATATTGGTACACCGCATGAGGTATTAAAGGAAGGACAAGAAGTACAAGTAAAAGTGCTCGATGCGAATGAGCAAGAGCAGAGACTGTCTCTAAGCATTAAGGATCTTCTCGAAAAGGATGCCGAAGAGAACTTTGATTATGAACTTCCTGAAGAATCTAAAGGTTTCCAGCTTGGGGAAATGATTGGCGATAAATTAAAGAATCTAGGAAAATAATGGTGATAAACAGTGTCTAGATCTGAACGGAAATGGGACCATATTCGCTATGCCCTAGAAACAGGGCAAAAACGATTAACAGCATTTGATGATATTCATTTTATTCATCAAAGTTTACCAAACATTAATGTTTCAGATATTTCTATTCACCAAAAAATTGGCGGACTTTCTTTAAGTTCGCCAATTTTTATCAATGCTATGACAGGCGGCGGAGGCGAGAAAACGTACTCTCTAAACAAACAGCTTGCAATGGTTGCTAAAGAGACGGGTCTTGCAATTGCAGTGGGGTCACAAATGTCAGCATTGAAAGATAAATCTGAGAGATATACATATGAGGTTGTTCGAAAAGAGTACCCTGATGGAGTTCTTATTGCTAACTTAGGAAGTGAGGCAACTCCTGATCTAGCAAAAGCAGCGATTGAAATGATTGAGGCAAATGCTTTACAGATTCATTTAAACGTCATTCAGGAGTTAGCAATGCCTGAAGGAGACCGTGAATTTTCTGGTGCTCTAAGGAGAATAGAAAGCATTGTGAAAGAGGTAAACGTTCCCGTTATTATTAAAGAAGTTGGTTTCGGTATGGGAAAGGAAACAGTTGAGTCTCTTGCTTCTGTTGGAGTTTCTATTGTAGATGTAGGCGGCTTTGGAGGAACCAACTTTGCCGAAATTGAAAACAAGCGCAGTGTTAATTCTAAAGAGGTTTTTAATCTATGGGGAATTCCTACCGCAATTTCAATTGCAGAAGCCTCACGTGCGCCTGTACCGATGACAATCATAGGTTCTGGCGGGTTTACCTCTAGCATTGATATGGCAAAAGGAATCGCATTAGGTGCAAGCGCCGTTGGCTTTGCGGGTTATTTCTTGAAAATTCTTGTTGAAGAGGGGATGGAATCCTTAAAAGAAGAAATAATTTCCCTGCATCATGGATTAAAAATGATCATGACTGCGTTGGGAGCCCAATCTATTTTAGAATTACAAAGTGCTCAACTAATTGTGTCTGGTTACACCCACCATTGGTTAACAGAGAGGGGAATCGACACCAAGATATACAGTCAGCGAACGATAAAATAAGCTCCCGAGAAACGGGAGCTTATTTTTTAACTATACTTATTATCGTTTAATCCTCTTGCTTCTTCAGGGCTTTGCAGTTTTGTTGCCCCAGGATAATGTAACGCCTGGTCGCGATCTGATTCAACTCTTCCACTTGCTTTTAACTTTTTTTCTTGTCGATCCTTACCCATTCCTCCACACCTCCTACTATTAACATGATTTTCTTGCCTAAAGATTATTCAGTGAAGTATGAAACTACATAAAGAATACCGATAATGGAAATAGTAGGAGGTGTGTGATAGTGGAAGGTTCATTGTTTTTTTGGATCCTTTGGTTTTTTTGGGTTGTTATAACTTTTTTTATGAATAAGCAAAATCCGTATCGTGCAAAATTTGCACCTTGTATTTTAGCTGTCATTATTCTATCAACTGTTCATTTTAAGGTTGGGAGTTTTCAGATTTTTGCTAGTGGATTACTTTTGCTGTTATTATCTTATATTATTTTAAGTAAGAAAAAGCTGGCTTCGTTGTTATATACCTATATATGTTCATTTATTGTAACCATTTCATACGTTACCTTTAATTTATTTGTCATTTTTGACCCAGTATGGGTAATCTTTCAAAAGGAATGGATGATGGGATTTTGCTTAAGCTGCTTGGCAATTATTTTGCAAAAGTCATTAAAAGACAGATTGTTGATTATTGTTAGCGGCACCATGCAAGGAGAGATACTCTATGCTTTTTACTTAAGTAAATTTGATTTTTCCTACCCAATAGGGGCAATACCCTATCTGGATGTCTCTGCTTTGGTAATTTTGCTAATAGTATGCTGGTGTGCCCTAGAAAATGCAGGTACATTCTTTCAAACCCATTTTCACTTTATGGAGAAGGGGAAGCAAAAGTCATCTTAATAATTATCTAGCTGCAGGTGCCCTCCACTTTTCAAAGTTGCAGGAAAGGATTCACATTGCTAAAATAATATGGTTAGACCCTTCTCTTGGATAGAAGGGTTTCTTTATCATTAGTACGCAATTGCTTAATTATTTGAATTGAGTTTCTCTGCTTAACGATAAAATAACAAAATATTGATAAATATATGGATAGAAAGGATGGCGATTATAATGGTAAAACCTGTTATAGCCATTGTAGGGCGACCGAATGTCGGGAAATCGACTATTTTCAACAGAATTGTTGGAGAAAGGATTTCCATCGTTGAAGATATCCCTGGGGTAACGCGTGATCGTATTTATAGCTCAGGAGAATGGCTGACTCATGATTTTAATGTAATAGATACTGGTGGTATTGATATTGGGGATGAACCATTTCTTGAGCAAATTCGTCAACAAGCCGAAGTAGCTATCGACGAGGCGGATGTTATCATTTTTTTAACTAATGGCAGAGAAGGAGTTACTGCTGCAGACGAAGAGGTAGCAAAGATTTTATATAAATCTAAAAAGCCAATTGTATTAGGTGTTAATAAAATTGATAATCCCGAAATGCGTGAACAAATCTATGATTTTTATTCTTTAGGATTTGGTGAACCAATTCCGGTATCTGGATCTCATGGTCTTGGCTTGGGTGACCTTCTAGATGAAGCAGCCAAACATTTTCCAAAGAATAAGGCGCAGGATTATGATGCAGATGTCATTAAATTTTCATTAATCGGCCGTCCGAATGTTGGAAAGTCATCATTAGTGAATGCCATACTTGGAGAAGACCGTGTTATTGTAAGTGATATTGCAGGAACTACTAGAGATGCTGTGGATTCACCTTATACATACAATGGGGATAAGTATGTCATTATCGATACTGCTGGAATGCGTAAAAAAGGAAAAGTCTATGAGAGTACCGAAAAGTATAGTGTACTGCGTGCTTTAAGGGCAATAGAGCGGTCTGATGTAGTCTTAGTCGTGATTAATGCAGAAGAAGGAATTATTGAACAGGATAAGAAAATTGCTGGTTATGCACATGAAGCTGGCAGAGCAGTTGTTATTGTTGTTAACAAATGGGATGCAGTAGAAAAAGATGAAAAAACCATGAAGGAACTTGAACAAAAAATTAGAGAACATTTCCTTTTCTTAAGTTATGCACCGATTGTTTTTTTATCTGCTAAGACGAAGAAACGTATTCATACTCTTCTGCCAATGATCAATACTGCTAGTGAAAATCATTCAATGCGTGTCGAAACGAGCGTTTTAAATGATATAATTATGGATGCAGTAGCTATGAATCCAACACCTACAGATAAAGGACGACGATTAAAGATTTATTATACTACGCAAGTAGCTGTGAAACCGCCAACCTTTGTCGTTTTTGTTAATGAACCAGAATTACTGCATTTTTCTTATGAGCGCTTCTTAGAAAATCGAATTCGTGAAGCTTTTGGATTCGAGGGAACCCCGATAAAAATTTACGCAAGAGAAAGAAAATAATTTTACGGTGGAGTGATTTAAATGCAGGAAAATAAAGAAGTCATTGCTGTTGTTGGTGCTGGAAGCTGGGGAACTGCTCTTGCGATGGTCCTTGCAGATAATGGACATAAAGTCCGGCTGTGGAGCCATAATGAAACCCAAGTTTCAGAAATCAATCAATACCATACGAATAAAAAATACCTGCCAGATATACAGCTGCCAGAATTAATTGTCGGCTATGCATCATTAAGTGATGCATTGGCAGGAATAAAAACAGTTATTTTAGCAGTACCTACGAAAGCAATTCGTGAAGTGCTCGGAAAAGTACGTCCTGTTCAAGAAAAACCTTTAACGATTGCCCATGTTAGTAAGGGGATTGAACCGGATTCCCTGCTCCGAATATCTGAATTAATTAAAGAAGAGATGCCGAGTGAGCTGCTAAAAGCTGTTGTCGTTTTATCTGGTCCAAGCCATGCAGAGGAAGTCAGCAGGAGACACCCTACAACAGTAACGGTTTCGTCTGAGGATATGAATGCCGCAGAAGAGATACAAGACTTGTTTATTAATCATAATTTTCGAGTCTATACCAATCCGGATGTGATTGGAGTAGAAATTGGCGGTGCCTTAAAGAATATCATCGCCTTGGCTGCTGGAATAACGGACGGGCTTGGTTATGGTGATAATGCAAAAGCGGCCTTAATAACCAGAGGATTAGCAGAAATAGCTCGTTTAGGAACCAAAATGGGAGCAAACCCATTAACGTTTTCTGGATTAACGGGTATAGGTGATTTAATTGTGACTTGTACAAGTGTCCACTCTCGGAACTGGAGAGCAGGAAATCTGCTTGGGAAGGGGAAGAACCTTGAGGAGGTTCTCGAAAACATGGGAATGGTTGTAGAGGGTGTGAGAACCACCAAAGCAGCCTATCAGCTGGCGCAAAAATATAACGTCAGTATGCCGATTACATGTGCCCTTTACGATGTGTTGTTTAATGGTAAAAATGCAAAAGATGCTGTGGATGTATTAATGGCTCGTGGGAAAACCCATGAAATGGAAGATTTAGTGAATATTCTCGAGGAAAGAAACCTTGAAGATTAAAAATTGTGCATTTTCTCTGAAAAATAGGCATTCATTGAGTGCGTTTTCCTGCATCGCTGCATACAATGCAAGCGAAGCACACGTGTAGTATGAACCGAATCAATGGGTTGTTTAGTCACTAAGACTGAAGTAAGGAATTCGCCCCTCTTTACTTCAGTTTTTTATTTTGGAAAAACCAAAACTTTTCATGAAAGTATCTTTGTTATGGTATAATAGCTTTCGGAATAAGGGGGGTGTCCTAATGTCACCAGGTATGCTGAAAATGTGGATATCAATTGCAGGAATGGGTCTGATGTTCCTGGCGATTATTACAATATATCTAAGCCGTTATAAGTTAAAAGGTATTTTAAAGGTGTTAACTGCGGTCCTGGCTTACATTTTTTTATTTATTTCAGGTATTACGTTAGTTGTTGTCCTTTTTACATAATTCTGAAAAACAGGTGATTGTATGAATTGGAAAGTCATTTGCACAGTACTAATCTTTACAACATTGATACTATCTGGATGCATGTATCCCTCTGAGAAGTTAGCGGAGAATCAAATCCCATATACAGACCAACTCCAGGCGGTTCAACAGGCTGTGAACTCCTTTAAGGAGGACAACGGGGGAATTCTGCCAATAAAAACAAGAGATGCAGTGACTCCAATCTATCAAAAATATCCGATAGACTTTAAAAAAATTTCTCCTAAGTATCTTGCAGAGCCGCCAGGCAATGCTTTTGAAAGCGGCGGGATCTTCCAATATGTTCTTGTGGATGTAGAAACAAATCCAACTGTAAAACTATTAGACCTTAGGATGGTTGATACCATTCGAGATATCAAACTAAGGATCAAATCTAATGGATATCCGCCATATAAAAATCAGCTTAGTGAGGGTGTGTATACGTTAGATTTTAATAAACTAGGCTATAAACAGGAGCCGTACGCTGTCAGCCCATTTTCTAATCAAAATCTGCCTTTTGTGGTTACAACAGATGCAGAAGTCTATGTAGACTACCGGCAAGATTTATACCACCAGTTAAAAAAAGCGGAAAAAACGGTAAAACCAGGTGAGGATATTCGTAATCTTCTTGTAGAAGATTCCATGTTTGTTCCTGCCTATTCCTTACCATATACAATTGATGAGAAAAATGAACCAGTTTTTTTAAAGCAATAAGAATATCAAATAGTCATAACCCTTCGCCTCAGAAATATATTGTAGGAGTAGGGTTTTTTTTTGGTCAAAAAATGATTGTTGTATTTACCTCGAGAAACCCTCATTCAATCAACTGTTAAGACACAATAGATAACTGGATATTCATGGATTATTTATTGAAGGGGGTAAAAAAATTATAAAAAAGTGTCATAACAATATAGGACAACGTCATAAATATATATTGTCCAAAAATATCTTGATGGATAATATTATCCCACTTTACTCTATGATCGGGAGGGGATCACTTGGAAAAGGTTGATATTTTCAAAGATATTGCCGAAAGAACTGGCGGTGATATTTATTTAGGAGTAGTAGGTGCGGTTCGAACAGGCAAATCCACATTTATAAAGAAATTTATGGAGCTTGTGGTTTTACCGAATATAGACAATGAGGCTGAAAGATCAAGAACAGTTGATGAACTTCCTCAGAGTGCAGCAGGGAAGACAATCATGACAACAGAGCCAAAATTCGTTCCAAATCAAGCAGCTTCTGTTCATGTTGATGAAGGTCTTAATGTAAATATTAGACTCGTTGATTGTGTTGGATACACTGTTCCAGGTGCAAAAGGGTATGAGGATGAAAATGGTCCAAGAATGATTACTACCCCTTGGTACGAGGAACCAATCCCGTTCCATGAAGCGGCCGAAATTGGTACGCGAAAAGTAATACAAGAGCACTCCACAATTGGCGTAGTAGTTACCACTGATGGAACTATTGGCGAAATTCCAAGAAGTAATTACATTGAAGCCGAGGAACGCGTAATTAATGAGCTGAAGGAAGTTGGCAAACCGTTTATTATGGTTGTTAATAGCGCTCAGCCTTATCACCCTAGTACAGAAACACTCAGGTCCAGCTTAGCAGAAAAGTATGACATTCCTGTTCTGGCGATGAGTGTTGAAAGCATGCGTGACAGCGATGTTCTCAACGTACTCAGAGAGGCTCTATATGAGTTTCCGGTCCTTGAGGTTAATGTTAATCTGCCTAGCTGGGTAATGGTATTGAGAGAAAACCACTGGCTTCGAGAAAGCTACCAAGAAGCTGTTAGAGAAACCGTTAAGGATATCAAGAGATTAAGAGATGTGGATCGGGTTGTGCAGCAATTCAGCGACTTTGACTATATTGAAAGAGCTGGTTTAGCGGGAATTGAAATGGGTCAAGGTGTTGCAGAAATTGATCTATTTGCTCCAGATGAGCTTTATGATGATATATTAAAAGAAATCGTTGGTGTGGAAATCAGGGGTAAAGATCATCTGCTAGAGCTTATGCAGGATTTTGCACATGCAAAAGCAGAATATGATCATATATCTGATGCATTAAGAATGGTTAAACAAACTGGCTACGGTATTGCGTCGCCATCACTATCAGATATGAGCCTTGAAGAACCTGAAATTATTCGCCAGGGTGCAAGGTTTGGAGTCAGGCTGCGAGCGGTTGCCCCATCCATTCATATGATCAAGGTTGATGTTGAATCAGAGTTTGCTCCAATTATTGGGACAGAAAAACAAAGTGAAGAGTTGGTCCGCTACCTAATGCAGGACTTCGAGGATGATCCATTATCCATCTGGAACTCAGATATCTTTGGACGTTCATTAAGCTCTATTGTCAGGGAAGGTATTCAAGCCAAACTGTCTTTGATGCCAGAGAATGCAAGGTATAAACTAAAAGAAACCTTAGAAAGAATCATTAACGAAGGATCAGGCGGGTTAATTGCAATAATCCTTTAATCTTGAAGACTCCAATTGGAGTCTTTTTTCTTATTTTTACAAAAATCAACAGCCAAAATTTCGAAATTTAGTAGAAATTTGTAGAAATGAAGAAAAGATTACCATTATTTCATGAATTATTCTTGATAAGCGTAAATGATTGTGATAATCTTTTATCAGACTTACGTTTGGTGCTGAAAACCTTTATATAATAGGGTTTTTATTAAAAAAGTAGTTTAAATATCAAAAATTACAATTTTTGATTACTTTGCCAATAAAACCGCGCTATGACGTATAGAAATTAGAAAAATTGTTTAGAAATGTAGATAGGTAATCTTATTTACGATTCTTAACTTATAATTATTGGGAGGAGGTGAATAGCATGAACAAGACAGAACTAATTAACGCAGTTGCAGAAGCTAGCGAGCTTTCTAAAAAAGACGCTACAAAAGCAGTTGATGCTGTTTTTGATTCAATTCTAGATGCTTTGAAAAATGGTGATAAAGTCCAACTAATCGGTTTTGGTAACTTTGAAGTACGTGAACGTGCAGCACGTAAAGGACGTAATCCTCAAACTGGTGAGGAAATCGAAATTGGTGCAAGTAAAGTTCCTGCTTTCAAACCAGGTAAAGCACTTAAAGATGCAGTAAAATAATTACATAAATTTATTGCCTCGGCAAAAAGGTCATGGTAATTACCATGGCCTTTTTTCTTTGGTGTTCTAACTATGAACATCACTTTTGTTGTGCTAATATGTATTTGTCATATATACTTGGTTGATATATAGTAGGGGGAATATGCATGTCTGAAGTGAATCGTACCCAAATTGAAGAGGCAGTACGTTTAATATTAACAGCGATTGGTGAAGATCCGAAAAGAGAAGGCTTGCTTGATACTCCGAAACGAGTAGCCAAAATGTACGCAGAGGTTTTTAGCGGTCTTTATGAAGACCCGGCAAAACATTTCGAGACTGTTTTCAGTGAAGACCATGAGGAATTAGTTTTAGTAAAAGATATCCCATTCTATTCTATGTGTGAACACCATCTTGTACCTTTTTTTGGTAAAGCACATGTAGCTTATATACCAAAGGATGGTCGTGTGACTGGGTTAAGCAAGTTAGCGCGAGCGGTTGAAGCCGTCGCTAAAAGACCCCAGCTACAAGAAAGAATAACGTCCACGATTGCTAATAGTTTGATGGAAAAATTAGCTCCACATGGAGTAATGGTTGTTGTCGAGGCAGAACATATGTGTATGACAATGCGCGGGGTAAAAAAACCTGGGTCAAAAACAGTAACAACTGCAGTACGGGGCAATCTTGCAAATGATACCATTGCCCGTTCTGAAATATTATCATTAATTAGGAGTTAGCGGGGTGATACTATGGAAAAAAGATTATCACAAAGCAGTGATTTTGTTGTGATCAAAGCTGTTGACGATGGCGTAAATGTAATTGGATTGACGCGGGGCAGTGACACAAAATTTCATCATTCGGAAAAGCTTGATAAAGGTGAAGTGCTTATTGCTCAATTCACTGAACATACTTCAGCGATAAAGATTAGGGGTAACGCAAAAATAATGACGCAATTTGGCGAAATTGAAAGCGAAACGAAAAAATAAGCACTGGCTGGATTTTCATTCTATTTCAATACCGTGGAAATGTATTTATTTTGTGAATTTCTGCCCATACATAAGCTTTTATGATATAATTGTCACTGCCTTGTTTATACACGAGGGTCGTAATAAATATTATTAATTCGGGGAAGCAAGGGTGATGAATTTGCCAGACATTCGACAAAAGTTTACAGACATTAAGGAGCAAGTTGAGCAAAAAGTATTTCATCCTTACTTGCTAAAATATATTGAGAAGCCTGTAATTGATGAAGATAGACTGCTTATTCTTGTGTCCATTATGGATCGACTCGAAATGTCTTACAATGAGTTAAAAAATTATTCGATGACAACTATGTTAATCCAGATTGCCCTTGATACCCATGAACATATATCTAATGCAAATGTGGATGAAAAAAATAGACAATTAACGGTCCTGGCTGGGGATTATTATAGCGGTTTATATTATAAACTATTGGCAGAGTCAGAAAATATCTTGATGATAAAGGAACTCTCCAAAGGGGTAAAAGAGGTTAATGAACATAAAGTTTCCTTCTATCAAAAGGAACTTGTTGGAATTGACAACCTAATGACAAGTATAAAGAATATTGAAAGCTCTTTGCTTGTTAAATTCTCTGAATGTTTTAAAGTAGAATTATGGAATGAGTTTATAGTCAATTTATTTTTTTTCAAGCGCTTGCTTTCTGAGAAGAAACTCTTTATGGAAGCTGGAAACAGCCATGTGTTTGAATATATAAAGGATATTACTCTTCCTAATAAACATTTAACATTAAAACAATTATCAGATAAACAAAAAAGAGATTTATTAGTGATTTGTGATCGGTATCTTGATTCTTCAAAACAATACATTCTAAAAGGAATCAGTCAGCTGCCATACTTAAATGATATGCTTGAAGCTAGAATTACTTCGATCATTAATGAACATCAACCAATTGCGAAAACTTTAGTGGAAGAAGGGTAAGCAAATGCAGCAGTCTAAGGAACAACGAGTCCATAAAGTCTTTGAGAAAATATCCGATAACTATGACAAGATGAACTCGGTTATTAGTTTTCAGCAGCACATCAAATGGCGTAAAGATACCATGCGTAGAATGAATGTCAAACGGGGTTCTAAAGCGCTGGATGTATGCTGCGGAACAGGGGACTGGACGATTGCTTTAGCTGAAGCTGTTGGTCCTTCAGGTGAAGTGACTGGATTGGATTTTAGTCAAAATATGTTAAATGTGGGAATTGAAAAAGTTAAGAACCTGGGTCTAAATCAGGTTAACTTGATTCATGGTAATGCAATGGAACTGCCTTTTCCTGATAATAGCTTTGATTATGTAACGATTGGATTTGGATTACGAAATGTTCCAGATTACCTTCAAGTCTTGAAGGAAATGAATCGGGTCTTAAAACCTGGAGGCATAGGGGTTTGCCTTGAAACCTCACAGCCTACCTTGATTGGGTATAAACAGTTATATTATTTTTATTTTAAATTTATCATGCCTTTATTTGGCAAGTTATTTGCAAAGAGTTATGAGGAGTATTCTTGGCTCCAAGAATCTGCAAGAAATTTTCCTGGTATGAAAGAACTAGCGAGAATGTTTGAAACAGCAGGCTTTAAAGATGTGTATTATAAGCCTTATAGCGGCGGAGCTGCAGCTGTTCATATCGGATATAAAAAGTAAATTCTTTAATAGACATGCAAACAGGACGAAAAGCTGGTGAATACAAATGAAATTAAAGATGATGTATTCATTTTTGAATTCAGATATAAATACAATCGAGAGAAGATTAGAAGAGACTATTCAAGCGGATTCTCTTTTATTAAAACGGGCTTCTTTGCATACCCTTCAGGCAGGAGGTAAAAGAATTCGGCCTGTTTTTGTTTTATTGGCTGGAAAATTTGGTCAATATGATATAAATATAATGAAAAACGTGGCTGTTGCTCTTGAACTTATTCACATGGCGTCACTCGTGCATGATGATGTCATTGATGACGCAGACCTGCGAAGGGGTCAGCCAACGGTTAAAGCAAAATGGGATAATAAAACTGCCATGTATACTGGTGATTTTATCTTTGCGCTTTCACTTGAATTAATGAGTGAAATAAACAAGCCCTTAGCCCATAAAATATTAGCGAATACGATTGTTGAAGTAACTGTTGGTGAAATTCAACAAATAAAGGATAAGTACCGATTTGATCAGAATCTCAGAGATTATTTACGTCGAATCAAGAGAAAGACTGCGCTTCTCATTTCTGCCAGCTGTCAGCTCGGTGCTATTGCTGCAGATGTTGATGAGGCTACACATAAAAAGCTGTACTTATTTGGATATTATGTTGGAATGGCTTTCCAAATTACAGATGATATCTTGGATTTTACTTCCTCAGAAGAGGACCTTGGAAAGCCTGCAGGCAGTGACCTGCTGCAAGGGAACATTACAGCCCCCGCTCTCTATGCCATGGAGAATGAGAGTATTCACAGAGAGATAGAAAAGGTTCATGAGGACATGGATCCTATTCAAATTCAAAAAGTTATCACTTTAATTAAAGAATCCGGTGCTATTGAAAAGTCAATTGCATTAAGCGATCTATATTTAGATAAAGCGTTAGCAGTATTAGAACAGCTGCCAGCTAATCGCGCCAAAAAGACACTTCGTGATATCGCCAAATTCATTGGCCGCAGGAAGTATTAACAAATTGGGAGTTAATCAATGATTAACTCTCTTTTTTTGTGGATGTCCCCCTCTTATAACGTAAAGGTGAATTTCTTTTACCGGCTTGCGAAATATTCAAAACAATGTTAATATTTTCGGTGGGTTGTTCTAATCAACATCCATATACATACATAACTAGGAGTGGAATTCATGGAAAAAACATTTTTAATGGTGAAGCCTGATGGTGTACAACGTAATTTAATTGGAGAAATCGTTGCTCGTTTTGAAAAAAAGGGCTTTCAATTAGTTGGAGCTAAATTAATGAGTATCCCTGCTGAACTTGCTGAGGAGCACTATGGAGAGCACAAAGAACGTCCATTCTTTGGTGAACTAGTAGACTTCATTACATCTGGACCTGTATTTGCAATGGTTTGGCAAGGTGAAAATGTTATTGCAACTGCACGTCAAATGATGGGATCTACAAATCCTAAAGATGCTGCACCAGGCACAATCCGCGGCGATTTTGGCTTAACAGTTGGAAAGAATGTTATTCACGGTTCTGATTCACCTGCAAGTGCAGAACGGGAAATTGGTTTATTTTTCAAAGATGGCGGAGTTGTAGAGTACTCAAAACTAGTTAACGAATGGATTTACTAATTTAGATAAAAGGCACTTGTATTACATATACAGGTGCCTTTTTGTATGCGCATACATAAAAATGATTAAAATATTTCAGAAACAATAGTGTACAAATAGGTTAACTGTTATTATCATTAAATAAATAATCATCAATCAATTTATGCTATTTTCAGATAATTACACTAGGTTTATTAGTCTAATTATGGTATATTGATAAAAATCCTTTAATGAGTTGAAGGGGGAAAGTGAAATGGGAATGAGATACTTAACAGCTGGGGAATCACACGGTCCACAATTAACGACCATATTAGAAGGACTGCCAGCAGGAATGCCATTATTGGCTGAGGATATTAATACAGAGCTCGGGAGGCGGCAACAGGGATACGGCCGCGGAAGACGGATGCAAATTGAAAAGGATACCGTTGAAATTACCTCTGGAGTCCGACATGGTGAAACACTTGGATCACCTGTTGCTTTAGTAGTAAAGAATAATGACTGGAAGCATTGGACGAAGATTATGGGAGCTGACCCATTACTAGAGGGACAAGAGGATGAGGTTAAACGAAAGATCACTAGACCAAGACCTGGACATGCAGATTTAAATGGGGCAATAAAATACGGGCACCGAGATATGAGGAATGTTCTTGAGCGTTCTTCTGCACGTGAAACTACTGTTAGAGTAGCCGCCGGAGCAGTTGCAAAGAAACTATTATCACTAGTCGGTGTATCATTAGTTTCTCATGTTGTTGAAATTGGCGGAATTAAGGCCAATCCAAATCCAGAGTTATCAATGGAAGAAATAAAGGAAAGAACAGAGCTTTCACCTGTACGCTGTGCTGACCCTCTCGTGGAGCAGGAAATGATGAATGCAATTGACAATGCTAAGAAGAATGGTGACTCAATTGGGGGAGTCGTTGAAGTCATTGCTTCAGGAATGCCTGCAGGATTAGGCAGCTATGTGCAATATGATAGAAAATTAGATGCAAAGCTGGCAGCAGCGATTATAAGCATAAATGCATTTAAAGGAGTAGAGTTTGGAATCGGCTTTGAAGCTGCAAGAAAGCCCGGAAGTGAAGTACATGATGAGATTGTGTGGAATGATGAAACAGGTTATACGCGTAAGAGTAATCGTCTAGGTGGTTTTGAAGGCGGAATGACAACCGGTATGCCAATTGTTGTCCGCGGAGTAATGAAGCCTATTCCAACTTTATATAAGCCGTTAATGAGTGTTGACATCGATAGCAAGGAACCTTTTTCTGCAAGTGTAGAGCGTTCTGACAGCTGTGCTGTTCCTGCAGCAGCCGTAGTGGCAGAAAATGTGGTGGCATGGGAGCTTGCTAATTCCCTGGTAGAACAATTTTACAGTGACCGTTTCGAAACGTTTGCAGCTGAAATTAACCGTCAGCGTGAATATGCGAGGGAATTTTGATGGATACCATTGAAATCCAAACGAGTTCCAAAAGCTATAGGGTGTTTGTGGGCCAAGGTGTAAGAAGTGAAATTAAGACTTTTTTAACCAATCATTTTACAAATCTGACTAGAATATTAATTATTACAGATGAAACAGTTGGCAGTATTCATCTTAATAAGGTATTACCGTTTTTAACCGAATGGAATCCAGTTGTTTTTACTGCTCCGAGCGGGGAAAAAGCAAAAACGTTTGAAGTTTTCTATGATGCTTTATCAATGGCATTAGAAAATCATCTTGATCGGAAATCTGCAATCCTTGCTTTTGGCGGAGGTGCAGTAGGTGACTTATCAGGATTTGTTGCAGCATCGTTTATGAGAGGAATACCCTTTATCCAAGTACCTACTACCATCCTCGCTCATGATAGTGCTGTTGGGGGAAAAGTAGCAATTAATCACCCTCTCGGCAAAAATATGATTGGTGCTTTTCATCAGCCTGAGGCTGTTTTTTACGATTTAGAATTACTCGATTCATTGCCTGAGCAAGAAATTCGTTCTGGTTTTGCAGAGGTTATTAAGCATGCACTTATTTATGATATAGACTTTTATCAATGGTTGAAATCAGATATCAAGCAGCTGGATTCACTAAGTGCTGAACAGTTATTTAGATTTCTTACAAAAGGAATTCAAATTAAAAACGAATTTGTTTCAAAGGATGAGAAAGAGACAGGAATTCGTGCATATTTAAATTTTGGACATACATTGGGACATGCAATTGAATCAGAAATGGGCTATGGTAATTTTACACATGGAGAGGCTGTAATGATTGGTATGATCTTTGCGCTAAAGATCAGTAAAGAGGTTAAAGGGCTATCTTTTGATACAGATGAGTTTAAAGCCTGGGTTCAAGGTCTTGGGTACCAAACGGAAATACCAGCGCATTTATCAGCGGATTCATTACTTTCAAAAATGAAGCAGGATAAAAAATCTGCGGGTGGTTCAGTGAAGTTTGTAGTGTTAGAGCAAATAGGGAAACCAATACTTCAAGAGCTTTCGGATGAATTTCTATTAGATCAGCTCAAGAATTTTTAAAAAACAAGGGGTGCTTTTCAAATGATTAGAGGGATGAGGGGAGCAATCACCGTCGATTGTAATACCGAGGAAGCAATCGTTTCTGCAACAGAAAAACTTGTGAAACAAATGATAGAGGGAAATAATATACTGCCTGAACAGGTAGCTTCTGTTTTTATTTCAACAACAGAGGACTTAAATGCAGTTTTTCCTGCTAGAGCATTGCGTAATTTTGAAGGTTGGACGTACGTTCCTGTTATGTGCATGAGGGAACTGCCAGTGCCGAATTCTCTGGAAATGTGCGTTAGAGTCATGATGCATGTAAATACAGCTTTGACACAGGAAGAAATTGTTCATGTTTATTTAGGCGGAGCAAAGGTATTAAGACCGGATTTAGGGAATACCTTGGCTAAGTAGACAGTGGCAGGATTATTTAGATCTTTAAGGATGGAGTGGAGATAAATGAGATGGAAAAAGCAATTATTAACACTGACCCCCTATCAGCCAGGTAAATCAATTGAGTCAGTTAAGAAACAATATAATTTAGATAGAATTGTTAAGCTGGCCTCAAATGAGAATCCCTTTGGCTGTTCTAGTAAAGTACTTTCTGCACTCGAAAATCATCAGCCAGGCTTTGCTATATACCCTGATGGATACATGACCAGTCTTAGGGAGTCTGTAGCTTCTTTTTTAACGGTAAGTCAGGATGAGATTATTTTCGGGAATGGTTCAGATAATATTATTCAAATAATTTCAAGGTCATTGTTACATCCAGGAGCAAATACTGTTATGGCAACTCCTTCATTTTCCCAATACAAGCATAATGCAGTGATTGAAGGGGCAGAAATTAGGGAAATTCCATTGCTTAATGGTCAACATGATTTAGATAAAATGTATGCTGCCATTGATGACCAAACCAATGTTGTGTGGGTTTGCAGTCCTAATAACCCTACAGGTACATATGTAGCAGAAAATGAATTGATTGCCTTTTTGGATAAAGTCCCTTCTCACGTATTAGTAGTTTTGGATGAAGCGTATTATGAATACGTGTTTGCAGATGATTACTATAATGCAATTGAACTTATAGGTAAGTATCCAAATTTAATTGTGCTGCGAACTTTCTCTAAAATATATGGCCTTGCATCACTCCGAGTAGGTTATGGGGTAGGAAACAGTTCTATTATTCAGGCACTTGAACCTGCGAGAGAACCTTTCAATGTAAATTCATTCGGACAGATTGCGGCACAAGCTGCGATTAATGACCAGGAATTTGTCCAAGACTGCAAGGAGAAGAATAAACAAGGATTAAATCAATTCTATGACTTTTGTAAACAGCATGAACTAGAGTATTATCCTTCTCAAACTAATTTTATATTAATTAATATTAATGCTGATGCAAATCAAGGTTTTCAATATTTATTAGAAAAAGGATATATCGTCAGGTCTGGGAAAGCATTAGGATTTCCTACTTCATTGAGAATTACAGTTGGTTCTTTTGAACAAAATGAAGGTGTGTTAAAAGCATTAGGAGAGTTTTTATTAGAACAAAATAAAGCGAAGCTCGAAAATTAGGGGGACTACCAATGAAAGGCCGAGTGTTAGTTATTGGGCTTGGACTAATTGGCGGTTCTTTAGCTTTATGTATTAAGAAAGAACATAAAGACGCTGTCATTATTGGCTATGACATTCATCAAGAACAAGTCAGGCTTGCTAAAATGTTAGGTGTGATTGATGAAGCAGCTGAAGATATAGCTGAAGGTGCAAAGACTGCAGATCTAATTATTATTTCCGCTCCTGTAGTAGAAACGGAAGCAATTATCCACCTTTTGTCAGAGCAATCCTTAAAGCCTGAGGTCATTATTACGGATACTGGAAGTACCAAGAGTAAAATCGTTGCCAATGCACAAAGCTTAAAGCAAAGTGGATACACCTTTATCGGAGGTCATCCGATGGCTGGTTCTCATAAAAGCGGTGTATCGGCGGCAAAAGAACACCTTTTTGAAAATGCCTTTTACCTGTTAACTCCGGAGGATCATATCGATCAAACGAAGGTGGAAACTTTAAAAGGCTGGCTCATAGGCACAAATGCAAAATTCTTAAGTGTCACACCTGATATCCATGATTATCTGACAGGAATCGTCAGTCATTTCCCTCACATTATAGCTGCCTCTATTGTTCGTCAAACGGAGAGACTGGCTGGTGAAGAGAGTCTTATTCCGCGTTTAGCGGCGGGAGGTTTTAGAGATATTACTAGGATTGCTTCTAGCAGTCCGGAAATGTGGAAAGATATTCTGATGCATAACCGTGAGGTACTGATTGGATTGATTGAACAGTGGAAAGAGGAAATGGATTGGGTGAAGGTTATCCTTGA
The DNA here is from genome assembly GCF_046591715.1 of Neobacillus niacini. Classification (GTDB taxonomy): domain Bacteria; phylum Bacillota; class Bacilli; order Bacillales; family Cytobacillaceae; genus Neobacillus; species Neobacillus niacini_L. The sequence goes on from NZ_JAWVNQ010000003.1 coordinate 329,012, forward strand.
GCAGGAGAATAGTGAAGAGATTCTTCACTATTTTAAACAGGCTAAACAATATCGTGATGGTCTGCCGGTCAAAGAAAAAGGGGCAATTCCTTCATTTTACGATTTATTTGTGGATGTTCCGGATTATCCCGGGGTAGTTTCTGAGGTAACCGGATACTTGGCAAAAGAAAATATTAGTATAACAAATATTCGGATATTAGAAACTCGAGAAGATGAAATCTATGGAGTGTTAGTCATTAGTTTTCAAACTGAAGAGGACCGAGAGCGGGCAAAAAGGTGTATTCATGCCTGTTCAAGCTACGCTACCTCAATTGGAACATAATTTGATTTGGAATATAGGTGATGAAATGGAATCAATTGAATTGCAGCCAACTTTGAATGGGTTAAGGGGTACGATTGAAATACCCGGAGATAAATCAATCTCCCATCGCTCCGTCATGTTTGGTTCAATCGCGCAAGGTGTTACGAGGGTGACGAATTTTCTGCCCGGAGACGATTGTTTAAGTACAATCTCGTGTTTTAGAAAATTAGGAGTCACTATTGAAGAAACTGAAAATGAAATAATCATTTATGGAAACGGATTTGATGGTTTAAAGGAGCCCAATGATATTCTAGATGTCGGAAATTCAGGAACAACGATCCGTTTATTATTAGGAATTCTTGCAGGAAGACCATTCTTTTCATCGCTAATCGGTGACCAATCCATTGGAAAAAGACCCATGACAAGGGTGACTGAACCCTTAAAGACAATGGGTGCAGGTATTGACGGCCGTAAAAATGGTGAATTTACGCCGCTCAGTATTCGTGGGGGCCATTTAAATCCGATACATTATAAGATGCCAGTGGCAAGTGCCCAGGTGAAGTCTGCGCTGATTCTCGCCGGACTGCAGGCGGAGGGAGAATCCACCATAATCGAAAAGGCTGAATCACGTGATCATACGGAAAGAATGATCCAGAAATTCGGTGGTGAGATAGAAAAGGATAACCTTACGATAACCGTTAAAGGTGGTCAAGAGCTTATTGCTTCTGATATCCATGTACCGGGTGATATTTCTTCCGCTGCCTTTTTCCTAGTCGCAGGAGCAATAGTTCCTGAAAGTGAAATTGTATTAAAAAATGTTGGCTTAAATCCAACTAGAACGGGTATCATTGAGATCATGAATCAAATGGGGGCCAATCTAGAGATTAATAACCAAAATGAAGATGCCTTTGAACCAGCTGGGAATATAACAATTAAAACATCCAGCCTTAAAGGAACAGTGGTTTGTGGTGAGGTAATCCCAAGACTAATTGATGAAATTCCAATCATCGCTTTATTAGCTACACAGGCGGAGGGAACAACGGTTATTAAGGACGCTGCTGAACTTAAAGTCAAAGAAACGAATAGGATTGATACAGTGGTGCAGGAATTAACCAAGTTGGGCGCCTCCATCGAAGCGACAGAGGATGGAATGATTATTCACGGTGGAACCATTCTTACTGGAGGAACCGTATCCAGTCATGGCGACCATAGAATTGGAATGATGCTTGCCATAGCGTCACTAATCTCAAAGGACCCAGTCAAGCTTTGTGACCCGGAAGCCATTTCGGTTTCTTATCCAAACTTCTTCAGTCATTTAAATAATCTAAAAATGTAAAGCTGCCTTTTGTGCGGCTTTTTTCTGTCTAATTTTTCCTGTCATAGTTTTTAAGATTAGCACATAGCTTGTCTTAAGAACCTTTAGCTTAAGGAAGGGGTGGCAGGATGGAGTATATAATTGAAAATGCCAATATTCTAAGGGAAAGTGAACTAACTACATCATCGCTTTTGATTAAAGGAACTCATATAGCCGCAAAGTATACTCAGAATCATCATAAAAAAAGAATGAAAATGAGTGCAGAATCTTTTATTATGACCCCATCTTACGTACTATTAGATTCAACCATTCCTCTAAATGCTTCCTATCAGGAATTTCGGAAGTATTTGATAAATCATTTCCTAAAAAAAGGGTGTACCACCTTACTTACCTATATTTCGATTTCTTACGAAAGTGAATTATCAAAAAAAATTAATGAAACAAAAACGGCGCTTATTAGCAGTCCAATCGACTTCCTTATAAGTGTTAGAATTCCTCTTCGCCTTTTAACTCCTTCTTTTATAAGGAAGTGTAAGCGAGAAAGAGTACCAGCCATTTTTATAGAAGTTAATCAGCTTAATGAATTGAATAATATTCCATGGGGGTGGATTAGGGAAGCTCTTTTCCCTTATAATTGTCCTCTTGTTCCAATAATTTCTGCCGAATTGAAGAAGGAAGCAAAGGGTGCTGTGTCGAAATGGAAGGGAATAATGAAAAAAGAAAAAATCCCAGCCATATATGAGGAACTAATAGAGAAGAAGCCGTTGTCACTTCATGTGTTAAACAAGATAGGTTTATATCCACAAAAGTCAAGCTTACTGCATGGATCAGAAGTAAGTTATAATTTATATCTAAAAGCACGTGAAATCATGAATGTTGATGAAGAGGCTTTATTTCTTTATCATAGTAATAGACTTGTAGTGACAGTAAACAAGGGAAAAGTAATACGAGCAGGAGAAGAGGTTTTATTTAAACCTGGATATGGAGAACATGTTAGGGTGCGTACCCCATCATATTTTGCTTTATAGTCAATCAAGGGAACCGAGAGGATAGAGATCATGGACAGAATAAATAAAATTATCTCAATGTTGGAAAGCGGTCAACATATTGAAGCCATAAATGAATATAATGTTGTATTAACCAAAGGTCAGCCCGATGAAAAATTCCTACTTGCAGAAGAAATGTTCCAATTCGGCTTCTTAGATGAATCAAAGGCGCTAGTCGAAAATCTATTGACCATCTATCCAGAGGAGGGAGAACTTCTCGTCTTGTTAGGTGAGATTTTAGTGGAGTCAGGGGACGATGAACAAGCCATACTTGAATTAGAAAAAATCTCCGAACACGACCCCAGCTTTGGACAATCTCTCTTGCTTTTAGCTGATTTATACCAAGTTCAAGGATTATATGAGGTATGTGAAAGGAAATTGCTGAAAGCAAAAGAAATCCTGCCTGATGAGGTTATCATTGATTTCGCTTTAGGTGAGCTCTATAGTGAACAAGGAGAAGTAACAAAAGCATTATTATCATATGAGGCAGTTTTAAAGGAGTATTCCGAAATTGCAGGTGTTTCCATTTTTCAAAGAATGGCAGAGCTTCTTAGTGCATCAGGGGAATTTGAAGAAGCCTTAGCACATTATGACAAAGCAATTGATGAGAAATTAGAAATCAATACACTATTTGGTTATGCCTTTACAGCACTGCAAGCAGGATACAATCGGACTTCAATAGAAAAATTCGAGGAATTAAAAGGGCTTGACCCGGAATACCATTCCCTTTACTTACATCTAGCAAAGGCATACGAACGGGAAGAAGAACTTGAAAATAGTCTTTCGACGATTCAAGAAGGCATTAAGCAGGATGAATATAATAAGGATTTGTATTTCTTTGGCGGTAAAATTTCCATTAAGCTTGCAAATCAAGAGTTGGCGGAACAGTATTTCCGCGAGGCACTTGCATTAGATCCAGGCTTCACAGAAGCTGCCCTTACACTAAATAAGCTCTTCTTTCAGCAGGAAAGGTATGAAGCGGTAATTGATTTAATATCACAGCTCGATTTTGCAGAGGACGAGGAACCCCAGCTCCTTTGGGACTCTGCCATTGCCTATGAAAAGTTAGAGGAATATTCCTATGCATTAGACAAATATGAAAGTGCATATAATTTTTTTAAGAATAATGAAGCTTTTTTGAACGATTACGGTTATTTTCTAATTGAGGAAGGAAAAACCGACCTTGCTGCCGAAATTTTTAAACAGTTACAAAAAGGTGATCCTACAAATGGAGAATATGCTGATTTGCTTGACCGTCTTTTAAGTAGAGAGAAATAATAAAAAAGCTGAATATACAGAGGAGGGAAACTATATATGGCAACCCCTGTTTCTGTCAACGAGAAAAAGGACTTTATTCGTTGGTTTTTAAATCATTATCAATTAAAAAGAAGAGAGTGTGTTTGGATTCTTAATTATTTAATGAGTCACGACCAATTGATGGAGAAGGTTCATTTTGTAGAGCAAGCACAGTATTGTCCACGCGGTTTAATTATGTCAACACACTGCGTAGATAAAGTACCATTTCGCTTTTATAAAGAGAATGTAATGACTACTGATGCTGAAAAATCCTTTCATGATATTCGGTTAAATCGTGACGAAGATATTTTTATTCAATTAAACTTCCATGCTTCTAATCAAGCGCATCAATATGCGGCCGTATTAGAAGAAAACCCATTTGTACCAAAGCACCTCCAAGTAAATGAAAAAGACGGTATTGTAGCAGAACAATTTTTACAAAACAGCATTGAGCGGTTTCAGCGAGAGAAGCTGCTTCAGTTAATTGATGAAGCACTTGATAAGCAGGATAAAACAGCTTTTCGTGCATTAACTGAAAAGCTGAATCAACTTAAAGAAACAGAGCAAAATGGAAGCCTGCGATAAGCAGGCTTCCATTTTTATTAATCAAAAGAAATTTTGCCCAATTCATTTTATGTTTCTTTCGAAAAAGTGATATGATAGAGTCAATGAACAGAAAAGGGCTGGTGTCATAATGAAGTGGGTTTCAAAGGATATAGAAACATATTTAACTGCAAAAGAATACGTGGATACAGCAGTCGTTCCCCTATACTGTGTATCATTCGGAAATGATATGAAGCAATCAGCCTCTAGTGCTGAATTCATTACGTTACTTACTAGTTACTTAGAGAGACAATTTACAGGAAGATTATTGTTACTTCCACCCTTTACATATTTAAAGAATGAACGGCCGGAAGAAACCTTTCTCGAGGTAAAGAAATGGGAAGAAAATATCGTAAAAAACGAATTTAAGCATATTTTTTACATAACTTCTGAGAGCGATTGGAAATTATATGAAAAGGACCTTTCTGGTTCATTAATTTGGATTCCTTCCTTACCGCTTGAGCACTTGAATGATCAACAAAAGATTTCTATGATTGAGAGCCAAGTGAAACAGCTGTTAAGTCTATTTACTCAAAAGTGGTATGAAAAAGAATAAATCTTTTTCGGAATAACATGTTTTTAAAATAGTATGATATTGACCTAGGAAAAAGTTTGATATATCATTGTTATGTCCTAGTTTTATATGTGTTTAATTTATGTCCGATGGACTTAACTTGTGAATAGAGGGGGGATAAGCATGAGTAAGCATCGCGTATCAAGAAGACAGTTTTTAAGCTACACTTTGACAGGTGTTGGGGGATTTATGGCGGCAGGAATGTTAATGCCAATGGTTCGTTTTGCAATTGACCCAGTATTATCAGCAAAAGCAGGTGGAGACTTTATTGCAACTCCAATGAAAATTGCTGACATTACTACTGAACCACAACGAGTTGATTTCACGTTTGAGCAGGTAGATGCATGGTACACTTCAGACGTTACCAATACTGCATGGGTTTATAAGGATGAACAAGATAATATTGTAGCCCTTTCTCCTGTCTGTAAACACTTAGGTTGTACTGTAGGCTGGGCGTCAGACGAAGGACATCCTGACCAATTCTTCTGTCCATGCCACTTTGGCCGTTATACAAAGGATGGAATGAATGTAAAGGGTACACCGCCAATCGCACCACTGGATGTATATCCTATTCAAGAAAAAGATGGTTTGCTTTATTTAGGAAAAGCTGAACCACGTACGAAGGAGGCGTAATCATTGTTAAACAAAATTTACGATTGGGTAGATGAACGTTTAGATATTACGCCTTTGTGGCGCGATATCGCAGATCATGAGGTACCTGAGCATGTCAATCCAGCGCATCACTTTTCTGCGTTTGTATACTGCTTTGGCGGTATGACATTCTTTGTTACTGTGATTCAAATTTTATCTGGTATGTTTTTAACAATGTACTATGTACCAGACATTAAAAACGCGTGGGAGTCTGTATTCTACCTTCAAAACCAGGTAGCTTTTGGACAAATTGTACGCGGTATGCACCACTGGGGTGCTAGTTTAGTTATTGTAATGATGTTCTTACATACATTACGCGTTTTCTTCCAAGGCGCATACAAGAAACCTCGTGAACTAAACTGGATTGTTGGAGTTCTAATTTTCTTCATCATGCTGGCTTTAGGATTAACAGGTTATTTATTACCTTGGGATATGAAAGCGTTGTTCGCTACAAAAGTTACACTTCAAATTATTGAAGCTACACCGTTTATTGGTGTTCATTTGAAAACGTTACTGTCGGGTCATGAGACCATTGTTGGTGCTCAAACCTTAACTCGTTTCTTTGCGATTCACGTGTTCTTCTTACCTGCTGCTTTATTTGGCTTATTGGCAGCTCATTTCATGATGATTCGTAAACAGGGTATTTCTGGACCACTATAATACTCTTAAATTGATTCTGATCTATTAATAATCTTAATTTACGAATAAAGGAGGGGGATTGTTCGATGCATCGCGGTAAAGGAATGAAGTTCGTTGGTGACTCTCGTGTATTGGCACCTGAGGCCCGTACGAAGAAGAATATTCCAAAAGATTACTCAGAATACCCTGGTAAAACAGAGGCATTTTGGCCTAACTTCCTTTTAAAAGAATGGTTGGTAGGTGCAGTATTTCTTGTTGGGATCTTATGTTTAACAGTTGCACATCCAAGTCCACTTGAAAGGATTGCAGACCCATCAGATACAGGATACACTCCGATGCCAGACTGGTACTTCTTGTTCTTGTATCAATTACTGAAGTATGAATTTGCGGCTGGACCTTATACAGTAGTAGGAGCAATGGTTATTCCTGGATTAGCTTTTGGAGCACTATTATTAGCACCATTCCTCGATCGTGGACCAGAACGCCGTCCAAGTAAGCGTCCATTAGCTACAGGCTTTATGCTCTTAGCTTTAGCTGCGATTACATTTTTAACTTGGCAGTCTGTTGTTACACATGACTGGGAAGCTGCAAAAGAATACGGTAAAATCGTAGCTACCGCTGACATTGACAAGACAACTGAAGAATACAAAATTGCTTCAGAAAATACTTGTTTATCATGTCACGGTGATGCCTTCCAGGGTGGAGCAGCTGCACCAACTTTAGTTGACATTGGCTTATCTGCTGAGGAAATTGCAAAAATTGCAAAAGAAGGTAAAGGAGCTATGCCGGCTGGAATCTTCAAAGGTGACGATGAACAGCTTAAGAAACTTTCTGAATACATCGCAAACTTAGGCAAAGAATAAAATTTGTAAAAGCTGACGGACTCTCGTCAGCTTTTATTATTAATATAAACGATGAAAAGAGGAAGAGATGTGAAGTGGATTTATCCCCTCTTAGCAAATAGATCATTTTTACTGCTTTTGTTGCTCATCAATATTGCTGGAACGATATACGGATATGTTTGGTATGGCTGGCAATTAAAAGAAACTCCAGCTATTTTCCTTATTTTTGTTCCTGACAGCCCCACAGCAAGCTTATTTTTTTGCTTTGTTTTAGCAGCGTTTTTGTTAAAAAGGAACTGGCCCTTGGTAGAAGCACTTGCGATAGTTACCTTATTTAAGTATGGGATTTGGGCGGTTGTCATGAATCTCTTAGTCTTTTTTGTCCAAGGAGAGCTTGATTGGATTGGCGTTATGTTAATCTTTTCTCACTTAGCCATGGCCATTCAAGCAATATTGTATTCACCCTTCTATCGCTTTAAATGGTGGCATTTAATCGTAACAGCAATCTGGACTCTGCATAATGACGTAATTGACTATGTATTTTTTATGCTTCCTCGATACCACATGTTAAATGAAGTTACACCTGAAATTGGTTATTTTACATTTTGGCTGTCGGTTGTATCAGTAGGTATTGGCTATTATTTTGTATTACGCCCTAATGCGTTTAAACTAGAATTAAAATAGTTATTGATAGGATAAAAGATGGTCTAACCTTGTCCACCCTTTCATACATTTTATTAGTAATGATAGGGGGGACAAGGTTTGAAGTATAAATGGTTGCTAATATTTGTTATTGTCATTATGCTCACTCCCATGACGGTAAGTGCTCATCAGCACACACCGATAGAGAAGTTAGATAATATCTCGGACGAAGCACTGCAAATGATTAAATTTCAGAGATATGATGATGGCAAAAAGCTATTGAGTTATTTCTCAGAGCAATTCACTGATATGAACAAAGAATATCCTTTTACGATGGATGAACTAAGAATTATTACGGTATCTCATGATGAGGCAATGGAGGCAGCTTCCAGCACAAATATGGATCATGAAGAAAGAGTCCAAAAGCTAACGAAGTTTCGTCTGGCAGTGGATGCCATTGCTACTAGTCACCAGCCACTTTGGACAGAGATGAAAAACCAGATTATGACTGCTTTCCAGGAAGCCAGGGCAGCGGCTAGTACGGGTGATTCTGAACATTTTCACTCTAATTTTAATACTTTTATGTCCTTATACAATGTTATTTATCCAAGTATGAAAATTGATGTCTCAGCAGAGAATATTCAAAAAATTGATGCTCGTATAAATTTCATTGATGAATATCGTTCAGAGGTTGTTAGTAATGTAAAGAGCCAGGAAGAATTAGAAGGTCTTGAAATGGATTTAAAAAACCTTTTTGATAATATGGATGAAGATGAGGCTGATCCATCATTATGGTGGGTAATCATTTCTACTGGCAGTATCATTATCTTAACTTTATCGTATGTAGGCTTTAGAAAATACCAGGGTGAAAAAAACATGAGAAAGAACCGCTCCAGCGTTAATAAGGATGAATAAAAGCAATGTCCAGCCCGGACATTGCTTTTCTCGCTGTTTAGCTTAAGCCTCCTAAGAGCTTGAGGTATTCTATATCTCAATAGGCTTTTTGTTTTCGTCCAATGTAAATCCTTCTCCATGAACATCATGGACAACCGTGACAGAAACAAACGCATGAGGGTCAACGGAGGTGATTAAATTTTTTAAGCGAACGATTTCGTTTTTAGCCACCACACAGTATAAAACTTCTCTTTCTATTTTGGTAAATGAACCATACCCCTTAAGAACTGTCACGCCTCTATCCATTTCTTCCATAATTTTTTTCGCAATATCATCATTTCTATCAGAAACAATCATCGCACCTCTTGCCGTATAGGCACCTTCTTGTATAAAATCAATAACTCTGGCTCCAATAAATACAGCTACTAGTGTATACATTGCCTCTTTATAATTGAGATAAGTCAATACAGATGCCCCGATTACAGCAATGTCAAAGATAAACATGGTTCTCCCCATGCTCCATCCTGCATATTTTTGGACAAGTCGTGCTATGATATCGACACCGCCTGTCGTCCCGCCATAGCGAAAGATAATGCCCAATCCAATTCCAAGAAAAACACCTGCAAATAGTGCAGCGAGCAGCAAGTCGTCCTTTAGCGGCATATCAATGGGAAAACGTTGGAAAATCCATAAAAAAACAGAGAGGCCTACTGTCCCAAGTATCGTGTAAACAAAAGCATTTCTCCCAAGTAGCTTCCAGCCAATAAAAAAGAGAGGGATATTTAAAATTAAGTTTGTATAGGATGGATCCCATTTGAACATGAAATATAAAAGTAGGGTAATTCCCGTAAAGCCGCCTTCGGCAAGTTTATTCTGCATATTAAAATTGACAAGTCCAAAAGCCATAATTGCTGTTCCAATTAAAATAAATAAAACGTTTTTCATTTTCAGACCAAATATCATAATTTACCTCCTTTACTATGATTTCCCTCTGCCAGCGGCTTTTATTATAGCGAATTAATAATAGAAGAGCAATTTTGAGCAGGATAGGGATAAGTAATAAAAAAAATTTGTAAAACTAACATATTTTAGCTAATGTATTTAGTATAGTTGTTTTGCATTATTAAAAGAGGTGAGTGTGTGTGGTCAATGGCAAATCTATCAAAGACCTGCAGAAGGAAGTAGATATATACATAAGTCAATTTAAAGAAGGTTATTTTAGTCCGCTTGCGATGGTAGCCCGGTTAACAGAAGAGCTGGGTGAGCTGGCAAGAGAAGTTAATCATCAATATGGTGAGAAGCCTAAGAAATCTAGTGAAACGGAGAAAGCAATTGAGGAGGAGCTGGGTGATCTTCTTTTTGTCATTATTTGCTTAGCTAACTCATTAAACATTGACTTACAAGAAGCACACGATTATGTCATGAACAAATTTAATACCAGGGACAAAGACCGCTGGACGAGGATAGAAAAGAAGGATGAGGAGTGAAAACGGTATGGATAGTGTGAAAATTATAATTGCGGGACCTAGAGGACGGATGGGAAGCGAAGCCGTCAAAATGGTAAACAATACGGATCACTTTGAGTTAATGGCAGTAGTTGACCATAAATACGATGAACACATGTTAAGTGACTTAGATGGTTTTCATTCAATAAAAAATGTTCCTATGTATTCAACAATTGAGAAGTGCCTTGAAAATACTGAGTGTGATGTATTAATTGACCTTACTACACCTGAAGTGGGCATGCATCATGCTAGAACCGCACTTCAATATAACGTAAGACCTGTAGTGGGGACAACTGGTTTTACTAAAGCTGACCTAGAAGAACTGGAGCGTATTTGTAAGGAAAAGGAACTAGGATGCATCATAGCACCGAATTTCGCACTTGGTGCTGTGTTAATGATGAAGTTTTCACAAATGGCTGCCAAGTATTTTGCCGATATTGAAATTATTGAACTTCACCACGATCAAAAACTTGACGCTCCATCTGGGACAGCAGTAAAAACAGCAGAAATGATGGCAGCTGTAAGAGACGATAAACAACAGGGGCATCCGGATGAGAAAGAAACGATTCAAGGTGCCAGAGGAGCAGAATTTAATGGAATGCACATTCACTCAGTGAGACTGCCTGGCCTAGTAGCACATCAACAGGTTTTATTTGGTTCTGATGGTCAGACATTATCCATTCGCCATGATTCCTATAATCGCACCTCGTTTATGTCTGGTGTAAAAATAGCAGTAGAGACGGTAATGAAGCAGAATGATTTTGTGTATGGACTTGAAAATATTCTAGAATAGGAGTACTGCCATGAATATTGCCTTAATCGCACATGATAATAAAAAGAATGACCTTGTACAATTTGCAACAGCTTACCAAACGATCTTTAAAGAGCACACCCTCTTTGCAACAGGTACTACTGGTCTTAGAATACAAGAAGCAACAGGATTACCGATTACTAGATTTCAATCTGGCCCATTAGGCGGAGACCAGGAAATTGGAGCAATGATTGCACAAAATAAAATGGACGCGATCTTCTTTTTCAGAGATCCACTTACAGCACAGCCGCATGAACCAGATGTAACAGCACTCGTTCGCCTTTGTGACGTATACTCAATTCCTTTAGCAACGAATATGGGAACTGCTGAACTGCTGATTAGAGGCTTAGACGAAGGCTTTTTAGAATGGAGAAATATTGTTCATAAGAACGGTGAAAGTGATGAGCGATAGACCCTTACATATATTAGCATTTGGTGCCCATGCCGATGACGTAGAAATTGGCATGGGTGGAAGTATTGCAAAATTAACATCCAGAGGATATAGAATAGGTATTTGTGATTTAACCGAGGCGCAGCTTTCTTCAAACGGGACGATAGAGTTAAGGAAAGAGGAAGCTAAAAAAGCAGCTAAAATATTAGGAGTAACAGAGCGATTGTCACTTGCATTGCCAGATAGAGGCCTTTTTCTGCAGGAAGAATTCATTAGAAGAATTGCTTCTGTCATTAGAAAATATCAACCTCAAATTGTTTTTGCTCCTTATTTTGAAGACCGCCATCCTGATCATGGAAACTGCGCCCGCCTTGTGGAAGAGAGTGTCTTTTCGGCAGGTATCAGAAAATACCATACCGAGAGCAGCCAAACACCCCATAAGGTTTCAAAAGTGTATTTTTATATGATAAATGGCTTCCATAAACCAGATTTCACTATTGATATATCAAATACTATGGAATATAAAATATCAGCCTTAAGGGCCTATAAAAGCCAATTTGAGCAAACAGAAAATAGTGTTAAAACACCCCTGGTAAATGGATACATTGAAACCGTTGAGGCGAGGGAGAGACTATTTGGACAACAAGTTGGAGTTCAATATGCTGAAGGATTTAAATCAAAGGTGCCTATCCTCTTAGATCGTGACTTGATGGGAGATTGAAAATGAGGAAACTTAAAATTGGGATTACCTGTTATCCTACTGTTGGCGGCTCCGGAGTCGTGGCGACAGAATTAGGGAAAATGTTAGCTGAGAAGGGACATGAAATCCATTTTATCTCATCGAGCATGCCGTTTAGACTTAATAGGATGTATCATAATATTTTTTATCATCAGGTTGAAGTGAATCAATACTCCGTTTTTCAATATCCACCCTATGATATTGCTTTAGCAAGTAAAATGGCTGAGGTCGCTAATAGAGAAAACCTAGACATTCTTCATGTCCATTATGCGATTCCGCATGCGGTGTGTGCAATCTTGGCAAAGCAGATGTCTAAGGTGGATGTGAAAATTGTTACCACTCTGCATGGTACAGATATAACCGTTCTTGGGTACGATCCATCTCTGACGGAAGCTATTAAATTTGGAATTGAAAAATCTGATGTTGTAACAGCAGTTTCAAAATCCTTAATTGAGCAAACCGAAGAGCTCATTCAGCCAGACAAACAAATAGAAACGGTCTACAACTTTATTGATGAAAGAATTTATCAGAAGAGAGACGCCAATCATTTAAAGAAAGAATTTGGCATCAAAGAAAGTGAAAAAGTGGTCATCCATGTTTCTAATTTTCGAGCCGTGAAACGGGTTCTGGATGTCGTCAAAACGTTTGCGAAGATTTCCGCCCGTATGCCTGCAAAACTTTTGCTTGTAGGCGATGGGCCTGAAATGACACCTGTTTGCAGGCTTGTCAAAAAATTAGGATTAAAAGATAAAGTTCACCTGCTGGGTAAACAGGAAAATCTTGCTGAATTATACTCTATTAGTGATTTAAAGCTTTTATTATCTGAAAAAGAAAGCTTTGGACTGGTGGCTCTTGAGGCTATGGCCTGCGGTGTACCTTGTATCGGAACAAACGTCGGCGGTTTGCCCGAAGTAATTGAGCATGAAAAGACTGGATACATTTGTGAAATAGGGGATATAGACGATATTTCTGAGAAAGCCATCAGCCTTTTAAGTAATCAGCAGATTCATGAAGAATTTTCTAATAATGGATTATCTGTTGTGAAAACAAAATTTAGAGCACAACAAATTGTAGGAAAATATGAGCAATTATATTATAAGCTCTTAAACTAAGGGTGATTAGGATGAAGGAGCCTTTTTTAGCAGCTATACCAATTTTAGAAAGGATAGAGGCTGCTGGTTTTGAAGCATATTTTGTAGGGGGATCTGTCAGAGACTTCCTTTTAAATAAGGAAATTAACGATGTTGATATTGCCACCTCGGCAACCCCCGAAGAAATAAAACAGATTTTTTCGAAAACTGTTGATATTGGAATCGAGCACGGTACAGTTCTGGTATTACATCAGAACCAAGCCTATGAAATCACTACGTTTCGAAGTGAAGCCGATTACGAGGATTTTCGCAGACCTAAAGAGGTTGCATTTATTAGAAGCCTTACAGAAGATTTGCAGCGGAGAGATTTTACTATGAATGCCATTGCGATGGATAAGGCTGGTACCCTTATCGACCCATTTCAAGGTAAATGGGCAATTGAAAATCGAGTCATTCAAACTGTAGGAAAAGCAGAAGATCGATTTCAAGAGGATGCACTTAGAATGATGCGTGGTGTTCGTTTTGTTAGTCAACTTGCATTCAAAATTGAAGAAGAAACGCTAAGTGCTCTAAGAAAAATGGTACACTTGCTTGACCACATTGCTGTCGAACGGAAACAAACTGAATTCGATAAGCTGCTTAGTGGTATGAATCGTAAACAAGCTTTGAAATTAATACTGGAAACCAAAATCTACGCTCACCTCCCTGGCTTATCCAATCAAGAGGAAGGTATTGAAGAATTGTTACAGTATGAGCTTGAAAGGTTGAACACACGTGAGATGTGGGTATTGCTCTTATTCTGCCTAAAAGTAGAAAAAAAGGAAATAGAGGCTTTTCTTAGAGGCTGGCGAATCCCATTAAAGGAAATTAGGGATATTCAGCTTATTTTATATTACCTAATTAAGAGATTTGAAACCAACTGGTCTACATATGATTTGTATTCAGCAACGAAGGATATTTTTATATCGTCTGAAAAACTATATCTTGTTATAAGCGGTATAAGAAGTGAGGATAACATTCAGCATCTAATTCGGCTGTATGATGGGCTGCCAATAAAAGAACGCTCGGAGATGGACTTAACAGGAAGAGATTTACTTGAATGGTACAATAAAAGTGGTGGACCATGGGTGAAGGAACTGTTGTTTAAAGCTGAGCAAGCGGTAGTATATGGAAAAGTGCATAATAACAAAAAAAATATTAAGGAGTGGCTGATGGGGTGCAATCACAACTAAGAAAAGAATTACTCGACGCCTTTACCAATGCTGGAGATTCTTACTTATCCGGCCAGCATATAGCAGAGTTACTCGGCTGCACAAGGACAGCTGTGTGGAAGCATATTGAAGAGCTCCGAAAAGAAGGCTTTGAATTGGAAGCAGTGCGCCGGAAAGGCTATCGGATTGTAAAGACACCGGAAACGATAACGGCAGATGAATTGAGACTAGGATTAAAAACAAATTTTATTGGTAAAAACATCCACTATGAGGAAAGTGTAGAATCTACACAAAAGATTGCACACCGCCTGACGTATGAAGATGCACCTGAAGGGACAGTGGTTATTGCAGAAGAACAGCTGTCCGGACGCGGAAGAATGAATCGTAAATGGCATTCCCCTAAGTATACCGGCATATGGATGAGTATCATTCTTAGACCAAATATTCCACTTCCAAAAGCTCCTCAATTAACACTATTAGCAGCGGTGGCAATTGTTCAGGCGATCGAGGATATTACCGGGGTGCTTCCAGAAATAAAATGGCCCAATGACATCTTAATCAATGGAAAAAAAGTAACGGGAATTCTAACTGAACTTGAAGCAGAAGCCGATCGTATTAATTCAATAATTATTGGTATCGGAATGAATGTCAATCAAACAATAGAAGACTTTCCACCTGATCTAGAAAACATTGCAACCTCACTCTTCATTGAAAAAGGTGAAAAAGTATCACGTGCTGATGTAATTAAGGGCATTTTTATGAATCTGGAAAAATTGTATTTACTATATCTAGAAGAGGGATTCCTTCCTATTAAGCTTTTATGGGAAAGTTATGCGATTAGTATTGGCCGGAAAATTACCGCACGTACCCTTACCCATTCAATCGTAGGAAAAGCCCAAGGCATCACAGAAGACGGCGTCTTAATCATCGAAGACGATAATGGAAAAATACACCAAGTATACTCCGCTGATATAGAAATATAAAGAGTTAATTACGTCACGTAAAAATTCACTTGCGGTTTCTCTAGTTTTTTCTTATAATTCAAATTATGGGCGGTATCCTTCAAGAGCTGCACCTGAAACTATTTTTCATAATTTAAAAGGTTTCTGCCTAGATCCGTAGTACGGACCGGGACAGAGGGATAGAACATGTAAAAGAGTACCAAGATCCTCTGCCTTCAGAAGGATCTTTTTATTTGCTCTTTTTTAATCCCCTCTTCCTACTAAAAAGGAGGGAATGTTGATGAAGCAAAGTACAGATTTCTTGAAAATGAAAGAAAATAACGAAAAAATTGTCATGCTAACCGCATACGATTTTCCATCTGCAAAGCAGGCAGAACAAGCAGGAGTCGATTTAATCTTAGTTGGGGACTCTCTTGGGATGGTTGTGCTTGGGTATGATTCTACAGTACCTGTGACGATGGAAGATATGATTCATCACACAAAAGCAGTAAAGCGTGGAGCAAAAGACACTTTTATTGTCGTAGATATGCCATTCTTAACCTATCATTTATCTATTAAGGATACAATGCTAAATGCAGGCAGATTGATTCAGGAAACGGGTGCACATGCTGTAAAGCTAGAAGGAGCAGATGAAGTAATAGAAAAGATTTCAGCTCTTACTAAGGCAGGTATACCCGTTTGCAGCCATCTAGGGTTAACCCCTCAATCCGTCGGCGTATTAGGCGGTTATAAAGTCCAAGGAAAAGATGCAAAAGCGGCAATGAAACTGCTGGAAGACGCAAAAAAATGTGAGGAAGCAGGGGCTTTCGCGATTGTGCTTGAATGTGTACCAAAGCAGCTGGCTGAGGAAGTATCAAAACATGTTTCAATTCCTATTATTGGAATTGGAGCAGGAGCTGATGTAGATGGTCAAGTACTCGTCTATCATGATATTTTAGGTTATGGTGTGGAAAGAGTACCGAAGTTTGTAAAGCAATATTACAATCTTAATCCATTCATTATTGAATCCATACAAGCATATGTACAGGAAGTAAAAGCACAGCAATTTCCCGAAGATAAACACTCATTTACCATGAAAGAACGAGAGTTAAGCGGACTTTACGGAGGTATTAAATGAGAGTCATTACCACAATAAAGGAAATGCAGGCAGAAATATTAAAACAGAAATCTTCTTCAAAATCAATCGGGTTTGTGCCAACCATGGGATTTTTACATGAAGGTCATTTAACACTATTAAATAAAGCTAGATTAGAAAATGATTTGGTAGTTTTAAGTATCTTTGTGAATCCACTGCAATTTGGACCAACGGAAGATTTTGCATCCTATCCAAGAGATTTTGCCAGAGATCAATCATTGGCTGAATGTGAAGGGGTAGACATCATTTTTTATCCATCCGTGGAAGAAATGTATCACAAATCTACATCCGTTAGTGTAATCGTACAAGAACGTACGGATGTTTTGTGCGGGAAATCCAGGCCAGGTCATTTTGATGGTGTGGCTACTGTCCTAACAAAGCTATTTAATATTGTATTGCCAACAAGAGCTTATTTTGGAATTAAGGATGCCCAGCAAGTCGCAGTAGTGGAGGGATTAATTTCTGATTTTAATTTCCCAATTGAGATCATTCCTGTAGACATTGTCCGTGAGGAAGATGGACTTGCAAAAAGCTCTCGTAATGTAAATCTACTGCCTGAGGAGAGGACACAGGCTGTCGTACTTTATAAAAGCCTGACTGCCGCAAAAGAGGCCATAGAGGGAGGAGAAAGGAATCCTGTTACCATTAAGGAACTAATTTCTAACATGATTCGTTCAGAGACCCAAGGACAAATTGATTATATAGAAATCTACTCATATCCTCAATTAAAAGAAATTGAGAATTTAGAAGGCACATGTATCATTGCGCTTGCTGTTAAATTTTCAAAGGTTCGATTAATCGATAATATCATCTTACATGTTAGTCAGAAAGTTGGAGGAGAAAAATAATGTTTCGGAACATGATGAATGGGAAAATCCACCGTGCTACGGTAACGGAGGCGAATCTTAACTACGTAGGCAGTATTACTATAGATGAGGATTTACTTGATGCTGTGGGCATGATTGCAAATGAAAAGGTGCAAATTGTTAATAATAATAATGGGGCCAGACTTGAAACCTATATCATTCCTGGAGAAAGAGGCAGCGGTGTTGTTTGTTTAAATGGTGCTGCTGCTCGGCTGGTTCAAAAAGGTGATATTGTTATTATTATTTCTTATTGCTTAGTTCCTGAAGATAAGGTTCAATATCACCAGCCAAAAGTGGCTATTATGGATGAAAATAACAAAATCAAAGAAATGATTAATGCTGAACCTGCATTAACCATTATGTAACGAATCCCCTCTACCCGGGGATTTTTTCTTTTTTTATGATAATTTTATATACTGTACGTATGGTTTTCTTTTTCTTTTAGGCTATTTTGTGATACCGTTTGAATGAAGGTATGAGGTGTTAGATAGAATGGTAAATAAATTTGTTGTGGTGGATTTGGAAACTACAGGAAATAATCCCAAAAAAGGGGATAAAATAATTCAATTTGCTGCTGTGGTTATAGAAGATGGGAAAATCACTGATAGTTTCTCATCACTAATTAATCCCGATAGGTCAATCCCTGCTTTTATTGAAGAGTTAACGCACATTGACGATGAGATGGTAAAGGGCTCACCATTATTTGCAGAAATAGCGCATAAGGTTAACTCATTGTTAGAAGGTGCTTATTTCGTTGCTCATAATGTTTTATTTGATTTGTCATTCTTACAGGAAGAATTAATTCAAGCAGGCTTTGAAGGGTTCTATGGCTCAGTCCTTGATACTGTAGAAATGGCAAGAATTATCTTTCCTACAGCAGACGGCTATAAGCTTTCAGACTTAGCGGTTAGAGAGGACTTGCAGCATGACCGTCCGCATCAGGCGGATAGTGATGCACAGGTTACGGCGGAACTTTTTCTTATTCTTGTAAATCGGCTATCTCAATTACCATTAGTGACTCTCAATCAGCTTTCTCAGCTCTCGGGAGGGCTTAAAAGCGATTTACAGCAATTAATCGATGAAATCATTTTAAACATAGATCCAAGCAGTCAAAAATGGAATGAACGCCTTGAAATATGTAATTCACTTGCCCTGAAAAAAACTCAAAATCATTCATCATCTGCCAGCAGGGAATATAAAGGTGATTTTCAATTTCCACTAAGTGAAGAAGAAAAAACAAAGATGGTTAAAAAGGCTTTTACAGCTTATGAAAAGAGAATCGGACAATTTCAAATGATGGATGGAGTACACCAGGCATTCCATTCTAAAAGGCATACACTCATTGAGGCGGGTACGGGTGTAGGGAAATCGCTGGGATATCTGCTTCCTATTGCGTATTTTGCAAAAGAAAACAGGCAGCCTGTCGTGGTAAGTACCCACACCATTCAGCTTCAAGAGCAAATTATCCAAAATGAGATTCCTTTATTAACCAAAATTCTTCCTTTTGAGGTAAAGGCTGTTCTGTTAAAAGGAAGAAACCATTATATAAGTTTAGAGAAATTTGCATTGTCCTTATTGGAGGAAAATGATAATTACGATACGACATTAACAAAAATGCAAATCCTTGTATGGCTGACGGAAACAAATACAGGAGATCGTGATGAACTGAACCTCTCCAGCGGCGGAACTATTTTTTGGAATAAAATTAAAAATGAACAAACCATGTTTGCGATGAGTAAACTTTGGCAGGAGAAGGATTTTTATTTACGTGCAAAGAACGAGGCAGAGACTGCCGATATTATCATTACTAATCATTCTCTCTTATTGAGTAATCTTTCTGCAGAAAAAAACTTTTTCCCAAACTTTGACTATGTTGTCATCGATGAAGCACATCATTTTGATAAGGTTGCAAGCCAATACTTTGGCCGTACCTTAGATTACCTGACGACACGGTTGCTGCTAAGTCAATTTGGCCAGGATGACCAGCGGCTGTTATTCCATGAATTAGAATTGATTCTGGATTCTCTCAAAGTGAACAAGGAAGCATTAACGTCTGCCATAAAAATGAACCAGTTAACAGCAGACATGTCCTATGAAATGGACGAATTCTTTAAGCTTACGGCTCTTTATGCAAAATCAAGTTCTCCTGAGAGAAGAGGATTAAATCGGGCAAAAGTACGGTTTTCACGTGATAAAGGTGGCAAAGAAAAAACAGCACTAATCCATAGTGCAGAGAGGTTTGCCTTTCTTATTAAAGATTTACAGCGTGCAATAAGTGAACGATTAGACATCGTTAAGAATTATAAAGAAAATCTAACTAGTAAGCAAAAAGGAAAAATGGAAGAAATTATCTCCTTTTGTAACGATCTAGAAGAACTAAGAAACAGTGTTCAGGATTGCTTTATTAGAGAATCTAATGATGTGAAATGGATTGAGATTGATTTTCGCTCACAACAGAATGTAACCACTTTTTATGCCCAGCCGGCATTCGTTGCGGCATCACTAAAGGAAAAGTTTTTCAGTGTTAAAAAAGGGGTTGTTTTAACATCTGCTACCCTTACAATTAACAATTCGTTTGATTAC
The DNA here is from genome assembly GCF_046591715.1 of Neobacillus niacini. Classification (GTDB taxonomy): domain Bacteria; phylum Bacillota; class Bacilli; order Bacillales; family Cytobacillaceae; genus Neobacillus; species Neobacillus niacini_L. Next base: position 349,109 of record NZ_JAWVNQ010000003.1, read on the forward strand.
ATGATGAATGAATTTGGGCTCGCCAAAGAGAGTGCAGAGACAATGATGATTCCTTCTCCCTTTGATTATAAAAATCAGGTGAAACTGTTAATTCCTGAAGATTTACCAGAAGTGAATGCAACTGGTCTGGAGGATTACGTCATTGCGATTACAGAGCATATCATCACGGTCGCTGAGGCAACAAAGGGGAGAATGTTGATTCTCTTTACGGCTCATGACATGTTAAAGAAAACATATGAGCTTATTAAAGAAAGTGGATTCCTTAGTGACTTTGCAATGATTGCACAGGGGATTACAAGCGGCAGCCGCTCTAGATTAACAAGAAATTTCAAACGGTATGAGAAAGCCATTTTACTAGGGACAAGCAGCTTCTGGGAGGGAGTCGATATCCCTGGTGAAGACCTATCCTGTTTAGTGATAGTTAGATTGCCATTTAGCCCCCCAGATGAGCCGCTGACGGAAGCAAAGTGCCAAATAATAAAGCAGCAGGGTGGAAATGCTTTTATGGAGTATTCATTACCTGAAGCGATTCTCAGATTTAAACAGGGCTTTGGGCGGTTAATCCGCAGTGATAAAGACAGGGGAATTATGATGGTTTTTGATAAAAGGATTATTACTGCAAAATATGGTAAGGATTTCTTGAAGTCAATACCGCCTGTACCGATGAAAAGGGGAAATATTGACGAATTAGTCGAAATTATTTATAAATGGCTATAATGAAATTGGGAAAAATTACACATCCTAATAGTATGGGAGGTATGTGTATGAGAAAATTATTACTTACGGCAGCAATCTTTTTCCAGCTAACTTCAATTGGCAGTGCCTCTTCTTATGAATATGGTAATGTTGAAAGTATTGATATGAATTTGAAGGACCATGAAATGGCTGTCACTTACTTGGGCCTTGGTGACGGAGAAGCAACCCTTATTCAAGGATCCAATGGTGAAAATATATTGGTTAATACGGGTGGGGAAGAAACCATTGATGAATTACGGGAAGTTCTTAAAACTTACGGGGTTAAAGAAATTTCTACACTAATCATTACAAACACTCAGAATTTTTTTCTTGACCAATTAACACAAATCGTTTCAAAATATAAGGTAAAGCAATTGATTGCAACGACAGAAATAACAAGGGAAATAACGAATTCTTTTAAGGATGTTAAAGTAATCCCGTGGGTAGAGGGTACTAATCAAGTTTTATTCCCAGACCTATCTGCAGAGGTTTTATATGCAGGGAAAGAAACAAATGAAGGAATTGATTTTACGCTGCAATTTTTTAAGCATCGTCTATTTCTAATGACTTCGTCAAGTCAGCAGGTAGAAGAGAAGTTACTAAATAAAAATCTAGATGATGTTACTATATTTAAAGTGCCAAACTGGGCCAAGGAAGATTCGTTATCGGAAAGGTTAATTCAACATGTTAATCCACAGATTTCAATTCTATTTGAGTCAGAACAATATCAGCCTGACCCTGATATCATCTATGACCTTCAAGATACATGGTCTGAAGTCTTCTTTACAAAAAAGCATGGTACCATAACGATAAAATTTACTGAAAATAACTATGAAGTATTCACCTTTCCAGTAGAAAAGGAAGACTATAGCTGATATTATTGCTTTAAAGAGATAAAGGAGGAATACAATGGAATCAAAAATAGAGATCCTCTCAACTGTTAAACTTCAGCATAGTCCTGAACTTTACAAAATTGTTGACGCCCTAAATCGAACATTAAAACAAAAGGACTTAATGTTTGGATTAGCACTTGATCAAGAAGATCAAGAGAAAGCGGTATTTACCATATATCGTACATAAAAGATGTAAAGCCGAGCCGCAGCTCGAAAGAAGTGGAGTACAATGAAAAAAATTATCTTATCTATAGTAATATTTATTGTCATTTGTGTTGGTGTTTTTATTAAAGTATATGCAGGTGCCCAAGAACCTTTAAAAACGGCAGAAGAAAAAGCTGTTACCTTAGCAAAGGAAAAGGTTGAGCTGAACAGTGTGGAGGATTTTCATATTTATCATGGAACAGAGACTGTCCATGTTTTAGAGGGGAAAAATAAAAAAGGTGAAAATATTATCGTTTGGATCCCCGAGAAAAGTAAAAAAGTGATGTGGGATAAACGTAAAAACGGTATTTCAAAAGAAGATGCCGTACAACGGCTGTTGGAAGAAAAAAATCCCCAAAAAATTATTTCAGTTAGATTAGGGATGGAAAATAATATACCATTATGGGAAATTTATTACCGTTCTGAAAATAATTTAATAAATTATTATTATGTACATTTTAAAACAGGTGAATGGTTAAAAAAAATCGAAAATTTATAGCGATATGGGAGCAGGAGGAGTAGAAATGGCAGTGAAATTAGCAAACAGAGTTTTGGCGCTGACACCATCAACAACATTAGCGATCACAGCAAAAGCGAAAGAATTAAAAGAACAAGGTGTAGACGTAATTGGGTTAGGTGCAGGTGAACCTGATTATAATACTCCGCAGCATATTCTGGATGCAGCCGTACAATCTATGAATGAAGGACATACAAAATATACGCCTTCTGCAGGCTTGCCAGCTTTAAAAAGTGCAATCATTAAAAAGTTAGAAAGAGACCAAGGGCTAACCTATAAACCAAATGAAATTATCGTAGGGAACGGGGCCAAACATGTTTTATATACGCTTTTTCAAGTTCTTTTAAATGAAGGTGACGAAGTTATTATCCCAACTCCTTATTGGGTCAGTTATCCTGAACAAGTTAAATTAGCCGGCGGTGTACCGGTGTATGTGGAGGGATATGAGTCACAGCAATTTAAGATAACTCCTCAGCAATTAGAATCGGTGATTACGGAGAGAACAAGAGCCATCATTATTAATTCCCCTAGTAATCCGACGGGTGTAATTTATTCCGCTGAAGAGCTGGAGGAATTAGGGAAATTGTGTCTTGAAAGAAATATATTAATTGTTTCGGATGAAATTTATGAAAAGCTCATTTATGGTCAACATAAACATGTATCCATAGCACAATTGTCCTCAAGCTTAAAGGAGCAGACAATTGTCATTAATGGTGTTTCGAAATCACACTCGATGACTGGCTGGCGTATTGGTTATGCTGCGGGGAATAAAGAGGTTATTGAGGCGATGACAAACCTGGCTAGTCATAGTACATCCAATCCGACAACAACGGCTCAGTACGCCTCTATTGCAGCCTATAACGGTCCGCAAGAGCCTGTTGAAGAGATGCGCCAGGCCTTTGAACACCGCTTAGAAGTTATATATAATAGACTAACTGCAATTCCAGGATTCACCTGTGTGAAGCCTCAAGGTGCATTCTATCTATATCCAAATGTGAAAGCAGCAGCAGAATTAACAGGATATCAGGATGTAGATGCATTCGTTGAAGCCCTTCTGGTAGAAGCAAAGGTTGCCGTAATCCCTGGCTCAGGTTTTGGTACACCGGACAATATCCGTCTTTCCTACGCAACCTCTCTCGACTTATTAGAAGAAGCAGTTGCTAGAATGAAGGAATTTGTTGAAACAAAGCGTCAAGGCTAAAATATTGGCTTTTCAATAAAAAGTCTGCAATTGCAGGCTTTTTGCTTTTCTTATAATATCTGGATATTTCAAGCCTCTTACTGTAAGATGCTGTTCATGTTATACTAAGCAGGAGGTGTCGCGAAAAATGAAAACAAATATATTATCATGGCTCAAGGAAGGTAATATAACGGTTCCTGCTTTATTATTTTCAGAGTACCGTAATATGAATCTAAATGAATATGAACTTGTTCTATTATTAAATATTATTACTTTTATAGAAAAGGGAAATGACTTTCCCACGCCAGAAGAGCTCTCATCTCGGATGACAATTACCGTTTCAGAATGTAACGAAATGCTGCGAAGATTAATCCAAAAAGGCTTTCTACACATAATAGATGAATACTCTCAAGAAGGAATCAGGTTTGAGAAATATTCTCTAGAATCTTTATGGGAAAAACTGGTAGAACAATTTATACTTAAAACAAAACAAACAGAAGAGGTCACTAAGAAGGCGGATGAAAGTGATCTTTATACATGCTTTGAAAAGGAATTTGGAAGACCGTTATCACCGTTTGAGTGTGAATCATTAGCCATGTGGATGGATGATGACCATCACGATCCTATTATTATTAAGGCGGCATTACGAGAATCAGTCATGTCGGGAAAGCTAAATTTCCGCTATATTGACAGGATTCTTTTTGAATGGAAAAAGAATGGTATAAAGACGATTGAACAGGCGAAGAACCATGGACGGAAGTTTCGTCAAAAACAAACGCCAAGTAGACCCGCTCAAGATTCCCAAGCCTCTAACTCCAATTCCGTTCCCTTTTACAATTGGCTCGAACAATAAAACTACTAAACGAGAGAGGATGTTCTCTCGTTTGTTTCCATTTCTAAAACTAACTGGCAGGTGAAATTACTTTGTTAAACAATACGCAAATTCGTTACTGTTTAGATCAAATGGGTGAAATGTATCCGGATGCTCATTGCGAACTAGTCCATTCAAATCCTTTTGAACTGGTTATTGCGGTTGCATTGTCCGCGCAATGTACGGATGTCCTTGTAAATAAGGTTACAAAGGAATTATTTAAGAAATACAAAACACCAGAGGATTATTTAGCGGTAACTCTAGAGGAATTGCAAAATGATATTCGCTCGATTGGACTTTATAGAAATAAAGCAAAGAATATCCAGAGTCTGGCACGTATGCTGTTGGAGGAATATGACGGCGAGGTGCCAAGGGATCGTGATGAATTAACGAAACTTCCCGGTGTTGGGAGAAAAACGGCAAATGTTGTGGTCTCCGTGGCTTTTAATATTCCTGCTATTGCGGTAGATACTCATGTTGAAAGAGTAAGTAAGCGGCTGGGGATTTGCCGCTGGAAGGATTCTGTGCTCGAAGTAGAAAAAACATTAATGAAAAAGGTACCGAAAGATGAGTGGTCTGATACCCATCACCGATTAATTTTCTTTGGCCGCTACCATTGTAAAGCACAAAACCCACAATGCCCAACCTGTCCATTATTAGACCTGTGCAGGGAAGGGAAGAAGAGAATGAAGGGCAGGGAAGCCGTGAATGGATAATCAACCATTAATCTCTTTACTAGAAGAACTAGACTTAGTGGTTCCGTATGAAACTGAAAATGAAGTCACTTCATTCCTTCTTACACAATGGAAGCTGCTAAAGGAAGAACTTGAGACTCTATATCGTAATCGAGATCAGAAAACAACAAAAGAGGGGATGAAAAAAGGGATTGGTTTGTTTATCCATTTCTTATATTGGTCCAATGATATTCAAATTAAGAGTAATGCACTTAAGCCATTGGACAGCCTGGATTTGAAACCAGTCAATCTTGATGAAAGATTAGGCTTTGTCGTTAGGCGGCCTAACCTATTTCATTCCTACCGTCAGCTATCCGAGTTGATGACAGAGCAAGAAAAAATATTGGCAAAGAAAAATATTGTAAAAAAGCGTCTAGACCTAAAGGGCTAGACGCTTTTTTGTGTGTTTTTAATTTCCTCTTCCTCTGCCTGAGTTATTGCCATTTCCGTTTCCATTTCCATTATCATTTCCGTCTCCTGGACTTGTGGTTCCGGGCTCATTCCCATCACCTTCACCTTCTGGATCCCCATCGCCTTCACCATCACCATTTCCGTTACCATTACCTTCATTGCCTTCGTTTTGCTGCGGTAAAGGGATATCAACTGTAGTTGAGGCTGGGTCACTTCTCTTGCCATCAATAATAGCAACGATACTAATACTATACTTCGTGCCAGGTATCGGATTTTGAAGTGTCACTACTTTTTCTGTCACTTTCGAAGTATTTGGTGTTACACCATCAGAAATCGTAATTTCAAATTCAACCCCCGCATTCCCTGGATTATTGTAATCCCATGTTAGTGTGACTTCATTCTTTTCTGCATTATAGATCGCTTTCGGGTTACTAGGGGCGCTGATTTTGTTATATTTCTCTGAAACCTTTTTAGGTGCATGACCTTTTACAGCATACTCCACAATAACCTGACTATCAGGTGTAAATTCGCTTGCCAATGCAGGCGGTTTAGAACCTTTTTCCACTCTAACCTTCTGCACGCTATCTGGAACAGGGAAGTCAGGTGTCTCAATATCCTTCGAAACATATGCCATTAGATTCTTAAAGATTAACTGGGCGATCTTTTGATCCGCACCTGATTGTATAGGTGTTTTACGACTCGAATAACCAGTCCAAACAGACGCAGTATAGTTTGTTGTATAACCCGCAAACCAGGCATCAGGTACTACCCGGCTGCTTGTAATATTCCACTTTGTCATTTCATCCTGAGTATAGTTTGTCGTACCAGTTTTCCCTGCTATTGGAAGTCCGGGAACTCTAGCTGTTGTCCCAGTACCAGGTGAAACCATAACGCTTTTTAACATATCGGTAATCATGAAAGCAGTAGAATCCTTCATAACCAGCTTTGATTCTGGTGCAGTGTCAAGGACTGTCCCATCTCTAAGCTCAATTTTTTTCACGGCATAAGGCTTTGTATACATTCCGTTATTTCCAAATGCACTGTAGGCTCCGGCCATTTCCAGAGGCGAAACTCCAACTGTTTTTCCTCCAAAACCGCCAATTGCATACGATTCAAATATTTCTTTCAGCGGTATACCTAGATTAACTGCAAATTCTTTTGCTTCTTCTAAACCAACCTGCTGAAGCGCCTGAACTGCAGGTGTATTTCTTGATAACTGTAAGGCTGTACGCATTGAAATTGGACCCATGTATTTGTCATCCCAGTTGCCAAACTCTTGACCTGTAGAATACTTTATTGGTTTATCATCAATTGTTTGATACGTGCCCCAGTTGAGATATTCAATGGCTGGTGCATAATCAAGCACAGGTTTAATGGTCGACCCAGGCTGGCGCTGGGTGTCAATTGCATAGTTAAAACCGCGTTTAACTTCTTGGTTTCTTCCGCCGCCAATGGCACGGATTTCACCTGTTTTGGTATCTATCAGGGCTATCCCTGCTTGAAACTCTGCATCCGGATAGTTAATCACTTCATCCGTATTAAGAATAGTATTCACATACAATTGTGCGTTCTTATCAACGGTAGTATGAATTGTTAACCCATCGGAGAAAATATCAAAATCTCCTTGGTCTTCCACTTCATCTATAACAGCGTCAACAAATGAATCAAAAGGCTTTTCATCTCTAACTCTTTCCTCGTCTTTAACCAAAGAGGCTGTTACGGGAACACTTTTTGCTTCTTCCATTTGTTCTTTCGTGATATATCCATGCTGTTCCATCAACATTAATACAATATTACGTCTCTTTTCGGCTAAGTCAGGGTGGTTAAATGGGTTATAATTATTAGGACTTTGCGGCATCCCAGCCAGCTGTGCAGCTTCTGGAAGGGTAAGATCCTTTAATTCCTTGCCATAATATATTTTTGCAGCTGTCGCGAGTCCATGACTATTTTCTGATACAAAAACTTTATTTACATACATTTCAAAAATTTGATGCTTCGTATATTTTTGTTCTAACTGGTAGGCCATCCATGCTTCCTGAACCTTTCGCTTCAAGGTTTTTTCAGGAGTTAAGAATGAATTCTTGATAACCTGCTGTGTAATCGTACTTGCTCCTTCAGAGCCGAATCCCTCTCTGAAATTGGCCACAACTGCTCCAGCCAAGCGTATTGGGTCCAGTCCATGGTGTTTATAGAACCTGACATCTTCCACGGCTAAAACAGCATCTTCAAGAAGTTTTGGTATATCCTTGTAATTTACATATTCACGGTTTACTGAACCAACTTCAGCAATCAGTTCGCCATCTTTATCTAAAACTTTAGAGGAGATGGGGTCTTTTAATAATTTCGGATCAAGTTTAGGAGTATCCTTTACTAAATAAGCAAAAGTTCCAACGCCAGCCAAAATACCAACAATGCCAAGGGCAACGAGAATTAGAAAAACTTTTTTAAAAATGCTGCTTGGTTTTTTCTTCGCTTTTTGTTTACCTTTAGACTGTTGGAGTTTTTTTCGGCGCTCCTCTCTCGATTCTGCCATGATAAAATTCCTTCCTTTCATACTTCAAACATTTTCTTTTATTTAGAAATGAAAAAGAGTATCGATTATTTTAATATAGTCAATTCTGGGTTGAAATCCAAGCGGAATAAAAACTCCTTTTTGCTCGATTTCTTCCTTTGTAATTGATTTTCTTCCCCCATTTTTCATTCTTTCCCAAAAAGATAATAAGTGTTTAGCTTCTAGTAAATAAACTTGTTCAAACGTGGAAAACCTGAGGATAACAAAACAAATTCCCCCTTGTGAAACCACTTCCTGCATATGATCAATTTGATGCTGATGAAAATTCTTAAGTGGAAACGAGGTTGTATTAGCTGTTTCCTTTGCCTCAAAATCAATATATTTACCTTTATATACCCCGTTATAGTCAGTAGTCGAAGCTTGTTTAAAATAGGCCTCTTTGATAACGGCTGCACTTCTTTTGGGGTAATCCACCTGCACAATTTGAACGGGTGTTGGTTTTTTGTGAATGACAGCAATTTTTCTTGAACGGTAATATTCATTTGTATCGTTCAAATCATCCTCGAGGGTCATTCCTCTATTACTAAATGAGTGATTACTTGGCTTCTTTACTTTTGCTGCTGTTTCATATTCTTTTGGGACATACCTTTTTCCGTTTGGATAATTTACATTCATGATAAGCACCTCTCAAGCTATTACTTATCATATCAAATCTCATCAGTATAGGGTGTATAAAATTATCAGGTAAACGCACGCTAATAAAAATAATGTACCTTGACTCTATATAAAAAGCATGATTCTTTTTACATAAAAATTTAAATCTCAAAAACTACCTATATTGAAAGTTGTTGGTGAATATGAATCATCTTACAATACATGAGATAGAGACCATCAGTCAAATGAAAGCTGAAACCGACAAAAAGAATCTTGATAATATTTCAAGAACGGATGCTTATTTTTCTTATTTTAAAAAGAACCCCGATATTATTTGGTCATTCCTAGCCAGCATGGTATCAAGGAATGGCGGGTGGAATATGTGTGATTTAGGAGGGCATGTCTTTCAAGAAATACTAGAGCCTAAAACACGGAAAGAACTATTTCTGACATTTGAACGAGCCAATTGGTTAATTTTCCACGATGTTTACCCTCAATTACTGGTCTATCAATATTCGACGAAAATCAAGCGCCCAATGTTTCATCTTCTGCCATACTTCGAATGTTCTGAATTTATTCGCAGGGAGTGGGAGCTGTACTGGAAGGAAGGTAATCGGGAACGCCTCACTATTTCATTAATAATAAATGAACAGAATGTTATTCATACACCTGTTATTCAGCATCCAGTATATAAAGAGCGCGTTTTTCAATCGTGGATTTTTAATATTCAGGATTGGCTGCATTTTAGCTGCGTGCTTTTTCCTACATGTGGAGGAGAACTATATGGTGCCAGTGTAAATGGTTTTAAATCCCTATCAAAAAGGATTAATCTCGGAAAAAGGTTAGCAAGAATTCTGACGCATCCTCGGCTTTTCCCCTTGTTTTTCGAGTTTGCTGATAAAACTCCACATACGGGGTCTAGAGATGATTATGAACAATATTTTAAGACAAAAACGAATCGAAATACACCGATATTAAGAGCAACCTTTCCCATTATTGAACATAAACATTATGAATATGAGGATTGGAGCAAGAATCGGATGATTTCCCCAGCCTGGCTCCATTTTAAAGCAAGACATCGTCATCCTATTCATTTGACAGACTGGTATTTTGAAAAATCAAATCAGCTCGATCTAATGCTGGCGTTACATAGACAATCGCATATGAAAAAAATATAAAAAGCAAGGCGGAAGCCTTGCTCTGATTTACAGGTTCTATGAGAATTGTCTAGCTGCAGCGCCTAGGGGCTCGGGGTCATAAGCCAATCTGTCAAGAAGGTTAAAAAGCAACCTTCATGCCAGATCGTCTTATGCCTGTCGCCCCAAGGAAAAATTGAACTGCATTTTTCCCTGAACGAGGCGCTTCCGCTTTTCTCTATTCAGCAGGACGATTAGGTCCTTCCAGCTTTTTATCGCCATAGCCAACTTTATTTTCTACTTGTGATGCGCCGGATTTTTTGTTTTGTTTCTTTTTTGACATTATCAACACCTCCAATTTTAGCTTGTTCGATTTTCCATTTTTCATGCGGAAATGAGACAGTGTCGAAAGGATAGGTAATATATGCCAAATAGGCACTTTCTTTGACGAAACGCTACTAGTTTTGTCAGGCTGGAAGGAAGCGATAAAAAGAAAGAGAATAGTACAGTATATAAACGCGAGGAGGTTCTTAATTTGATGAATTCGTCATTGCCAGAAAAGGAAAAGCTGCTTTCTATGCTGACAGAGATATATGATCAATTGGAAGAATTGGAGATTGTTCTAGAAGCATCTTTCTCTGACCATCGCAGGCAGATGAACCATGAAGAGCAAAAAAAATTATTAGAACCGGTTCATAGACTCTCAATGCTTGAAATGGAATTAGATAAGATACATCCGCCATCCCACGGATCTGCTGCAGGCCAAAACAGTCCAATAACCAGAGCACTAAAACTTGAAATGGGCTTTTAATAACCGATAGAATAGGAATAGATTACACTTAAGTAGCTTTTTAAAAAGCTGCTTTTTATTTTGCAAAAGAGAGGAAATATTGGCAATGTCTGAAGAAGTTCTCCAATTAACCAAAAAGCTGTTACACTATAACACATTATTTATAAGATACTTTGAGGAAGCTAGGGAGAAAGGGACCACTCCTGATTTTCATGAGGTAATCAAGCCGTTTGCCAATGAAGTTAAGATTGCTGCAAGTGAATGGTGTACTCTAATGAAGAGCTGGTTAACCAATAACCCGCAAAAGCACCTGCATCTAAAACAAATTAATACCACTTTTGAACATTTGGAACAATTATCCATTCAGGCCTTTTTCCCGAAAACAAGTCGAGCAAGATTTTTAAATGCACATCGAACAGTAGAATTTTTTCTGCTGGAAGTCGTAAAGGAACTAGAAAAATAAAGAGATGCAGTCATTGCATCTCTTTATAGCTTGTCTAGCTGTAATTTATTATTAATTTATGAGTTTTCGATGAGGGAGTCTTCTTTATAATCGTCTGGAATTACTGCACCCTGCGATTCGAGCTCACGTACGAGAAGACGGTATTCTTTAATGTTAATCTCGTTGTGAATATAAGCTTTCTTAGCAAAATCCATTAATGCATTTACATCATCAGTGTTGTAATCCCGACTTTGATTAAATTTGCTTTTAAGTGAGCGAATGTCCATATGTAATTCCTCCTTCATCATTTTTTTAATAGTAACATGAAAAAAAAGGATTCCTAGTTTTTAAAATATTTAAACTTTAGACAAAATTCCCCTCATTTTGACATTGAAAACTATTCGTAAATATGCACCCATCCTATCCATTGAACATAGTTTGTAGTAATGAAAACGCGGAGGAGATGTTTGCCCATGTTTGGTAAAAATAGATCAAATTATAATATAAACCATGGATACTCGGGGCAAATGAATTACGGGAGATCCATCCATCCTGCCTATTTTCAGGGCGGACACCGTAATCAGCCATATCAAAATCAACAAGGACACAGCATGGAATGGTACCCATATCAACAGCCCAATCCATACTATCAAGGCGCTTATCAACAATCCTACTCTCAATCTTACTCACCCTATGATGTACCTTTCCAACCTGCTGGAATGCCTCAACAAACGCACAATACATCAGGACAATACCCTCCTAAAGACGCTCAATTTCTTTTTCAGAATCCACTGCAGCCTAAAGAGGAAATGTGGCCAAATCAATATTCTCAGCAAATGAATGGTTATCCAGTAATGAACCCTTATCCAAAACCAAATGGAATGCTTAAACAGCCAGGGGGGATTCAATCACTCATGAATTCTTTTAAATCCCAAGATGGAACGGTTGACGTCAATAAAATGGTGAATACCGCCGGACAAATGGTTAATGCCGTAACACAAGTTTCATCACTAGTAAAAGGTCTTGGAGGCATATTCAAGGCATAAAAAGCAAAAAGACGGCTCAGAAAGCCGTCTTTTTTTTGAAGTTTTGTCGAAAAATATTTGAGTTTTTTCGTTTCCCCGTATTACTAATCTTCAATATCAATCGTTTTTCCTCTAACCAATGGAATGGTAACTGTCAGTAATCCATCACGATAGGAAGCTTTAACCATTTTTTCATTAACAACTACCGGTAATGAAATGGTTCGGGATAGCCTTCCGTGTGAAACCCTTTTTTGGAAAATATGATTGTTAAGATCTTCTTTTGTTTCACTTTCATTATTTTCAATCGAGATTGTTAATTGATTGGGTAAAATGTTTAATCGAATTTGTTCTTTCTTAACCCCTGGCAGCTCGGCTGTAACAATATACTTATCCTCTGTTTCCCGTACCTGAATAGGAAAAGCACCACCAGGAAACGGACTGCTGAAAAATTCATCAATGGATTGCAGAAATCCCTTTACCGGTTTTTCGTGAACTAAGTCATTCATCGTTCTAAAAAAGTCTCGAAACTGCTCGGGCTTAATTTTTTTATTATTATTTTGGTCACTAGGAGGCATGGATGACATCATACTTTCCCTCTCTTTCCAAATTTTCTCACCATATCATATGCGTTAGGCTAATGAATGTGCCCTGACATAATTTCGAGATAAATTTATGAACCTTTTATTACAACTCTTTTTATGGTGATATTTATCACATGAAAATTTTTCTAGCATTTGTATTCTGAGTTAGTAAATTAAGAGAAAGCGAGGGACAAACATGTTCTGTAATCAATGTGAACAAACTCCTGCCGGAGGTTGTACAATAATAGGTGTTTGTGGAAAAGATGAAACGATTTCAAGTTTGCAGGATACCATTATTTATGGATTAAAAGGAATTGCTGCTTACCGGACACATGCCAATCAGCTGGGATATACTGATCCATTTGTAGATTCAACCACACACGAAGCACTTTATATGACATTAACAAACTCTAACTTCAATGTAGAAGAGCATATTGAAATGGCGATGAAGGTAGGAAAGGCTGCTGTTCGAGTAATGGAAATGCTCGATGAGGCCCATACAAAGCGACTCGGCATTCCCGAGCCCATTCGTGTAAGTCAGAATAAAATTGAAGGAAAGTCTATTGTAGTATCCGGTCATAACCTGTTTGCACTCGAAGAATTATTAAAGCAGACAGAAGGAAAGGGGATCAACATTTATACCCATTCCGAGATGCTGCCAGCCCATGGCTATCCAGCATTAAAAAAATATGCACATCTTAAAGGAAATATTGGAAGAGCTTGGTATGACCAGCGCCGTTTATTTGAAAAATTCCCTGGAGCGATACTGGCAACAACAAATTGTGTCATGCCAATTAAAGGTACATATAGTGATAGAATGTTCAGCTATGAAATTACGGGCTTAGAAAATGTTCAAAAGATTATTAATGATGATTTTTCACCTTTAATAGAGAGAGCGCTTGAGCTTCCAGAAGCAGATATTCATTCAGACGAAACCCTGCTCACAGGTTTCCATCATGAAACTGTTCTTGGCTTAGCACCTGAAGTGATTGAGGCTGTAAAGGCAGGGAAGATTAAGCGATTCTTTGTCATAGCAGGATGTGATGCACCTGGACAAGGCGGGGAGTACTACCGTGAACTGGCTGTCTCATTGCCGCCTGAAACGGTTATTTTGACAACCTCTTGTGGCAAATTCCGCTTTAACGATGTGGATTACGGAGTCGTTCCTGGAACAAACATCCCGCGTTATATTGACCTTGGACAATGTAATAATTCTGGGTCAACGGTTAAGATCGCAATGGCCCTTGCAGATGCATTTGGCTGTGAAATCAATGAGCTTCCGGTAAGCATTGTCCTTTCATGGTTTGAGCAAAAGGCAGTTGCTATTCTTTTAGGATTATTCAGCCTTGGAATCCAAGATATTCGTATTGGACCAAAACCTCCTGAGTTCATTTCGGAAGGTGTACTGGAGGTTTTAAAAGACACATTTAATTTAAAATTAATTGGTACAGCACAAGAAGACATGGCGGAGATGCTTCAGTTATCCAAAGCTTAATCAATATTAAAACCGCAGCCATTTAAAAGCTGCGGTTTTAATATTGGCTCTGTTGATTTTCGTGTGGGTTGAGTATTAATAGGCGGAGAGTTTCCGGCTATTTATCTAGATAAAGCTTTTAAAGCAAATATAAGCGGAGAAATTCCGGTTAACTGCTAAAAATATGACAAAATCCAAGGATTTGGGAACAATAAGCGGAAAAACTCCGTTTATTGTAAAGAAAATATGGGTATTTTCCAAAATAAACGGAAATATTCCGCTTATTTTCTAAACACAGGGAAATCAAGATTTAGCTTAACACAGCATTTAAATCAAATTAATTTCGGAAAGCAGGACATCGATATCGATGACCATATTGCCACGGTCATCCACTTCAATTAACTCGTCCTTTTTCATTTTTGTAAGTGTTCTGCTGATTGTTTCACGAGTTGTTCCGATCATACTGGCTAGATCCCGGTTAGTAAATTCTGATTTGAGCAGAATTGTCCCGTCCTCAAGTTCCTTCCCATGCTTTTGACCAAGGCGAATAAGGAGCTTGATTATTTGTTCATATGTATTATTAAGAATTTGTTCTTCTAAGCGGTTTTGTAAATCAACAATCTTTTCACCGAGTACTTTAAATACTTTAATACTAAGTTCTGGATACTCAATAAGCACACCTTCAAATTTTGAAATGGGTACTGCAATTAACGTTGATGCCTCAAGGACTTCAGCGTAAGCAGGATAACTCCCTTTTCTAAAGAAACCTACATGAGGGAACATTTCCCCTTTTTTCATAATGGCAACAATTTGTTCTTTTCCATGAATATCACTTTTATATACTTTGATTTTTCCATCATAAATAAAGTAAACATTTTCTAAAGGATCGCCTTGAAGAAAAACATGACTTTGCTTCTTCCATTCTCTAGCAATGGATATATTGGCAATCTTTGTTAATTCATAGTCATCTAATTCCTTAAAAAGCATGAACTCAGAAAGCACCTTCTTAATATCTTCGATTCTCATGCCCTACCTCCACAGACTTAGTAAAATACCTTATACTATTGTAACAGACAAACAAATAATAATTAATATTCTTTTTTTACGAACGTTCATTCGCTATAATGAGAAGTAATGAGGTGATCCAAATGAGATTAAGAAAAGATCTGCAGGAAATTCTTGTTGATTTAAAAATAAATGATCATTTTAAAGAAAATATAGTTACATGGAAGACTCTCGAATCAAAGGATGCAAAAACGGTTTCGCTTCCAGAGCACCTTCATAAAGCATTAGAAGATTCATTGAAGAGTAAGGGAATAGATAACCTTTATACACATCAAAAAAGTGCTTATGAGAATATCATGGCCGGAAAAAGTATTGTCGCTGTTACACCAACAGCTTCTGGAAAAACTCTATGTTATAATCTTCCAGTTTTACAAAGTATTTTATCAAACCCTAATGCAAGGGCACTTTATATGTTTCCTACAAAGGCTCTTGCACAGGATCAAAAGAGCGAGATTAATGAAATTATTCAGGCAGGCGGCATAGATGTTAATAGTTATACCTATGACGGTGATACCCCGGCGAATATCCGTCAAAAAGTCCGTAAGGCAGGTCATGTTGTTATAACCAATCCAGATATGCTCCACTCTGCCATTCTTCCACATCATACCAAATGGGTTTCACTCTTTGAAAATCTCAAATTTGTTGTGATTGATGAGCTTCATACGTATCGTGGTGTATTTGGCAGCCATGTTGCCAATGTGATTCGCAGGCTAAAACGAATTTGCCGTTACTATGGCAGTAATCCAGTTTTTATTTGCACATCCGCAACAATTGCCAATCCGCTAGAACTGGCTGAAAAGTTAACAGAAGAAAAAATGGTCCTAATTGATAATAATGGAGCACCCAGCGGCACCAAACATTTTCTATTCTATAACCCGCCGATTGTAAACAAGCCGTTAAATATTAGGCGCAGTGCAACACTCGAAGTTCGGAAAATTGCAGGGGAATTATTGAAAAATAAGATCCAAACTATTGTCTTTGCTAGAAGCAGGGTTCGAGTTGAAATTATCTTAACCTATCTGCAGGAATTAGTAAAAAATCAATTAGGACCCAAATCTATTATGGGATATCGCGGTGGCTATCTGCCTACAGAGCGAAGAAAAATTGAAAAGGGCCTTCGATCTGGGGAAATATATGGAGTTGTCAGTACCAATGCACTTGAATTAGGAGTTGATATTGGACAACTGCAGGTTTGTATCATGACAGGGTATCCTGGAACAATCTCTAGTGCATGGCAGCAGGCAGGGAGAGCTGGAAGAAGACATGGGGAAGCGCTGGTTATTATGGTTGCGAGTTCTAGTCCGCTGGATCAATATATCATTCAGAATCCTGAATATTTTTTTAATAAAAGCCCAGAGACGGCAAGGATTAATCCGGATAATTTAATTATTTTAATTGACCATATGAAATGTGCGGCATTCGAGCTCCCTTTTAAAGCGGGTGAGCAGTTTGGGGATGTAGGAACGGAGGAACTGCTTGAATATCTAACTGAGGAACGTCTGCTGTACCAGAACGGTGATAAATGGTATTGGATGAACGATTCTTTCCCAGCTCATAATATTAGTTTGCGTTCTGCTTCCCAGGAAAATGTCATCATTGTGGACCAATCAGATGTTGCAAATGTGAAAGTAATCGGTGAAATGGATCGTTTTTCAGCAATGACCCTGCTCCATGATGAAGCCATTTATCTTCATCAAGGAACTCAATTTCAGGTGGAAAAGCTTGATTGGGATGAAAAAAAGGCATTTGTCCGGGAAGTGGATGTTGATTATTTTACAGATGCAAATCTAGCTGTTCAATTAAAGGTCTTAGAAGAAGACAAACTTAAATCCATGGAATATGCAGAAGTTGGATATGGGGATGTGAGTGTCCGGGCAATGGCAACCATTTTTAAGAAAATCAAATTCGAGACTCATGAAAATATCGGTTCCGGCCCGATACACCTCCCTGAAGAGGAGCTCCATACGAGTGCGGCTTGGATTTCATTAAATAAATCGTTCCGAGAAATGGGACAGGAGCGATTAGAGCAGGGACTTGTTGGAACAGCTCATGCATTAAATCATATTGCACCATTATTTGTCATGGCAGATCCACAGGATATTCATGTGATTCCACAGGTAAAAGCAGACCATAATGAGAAACCAACAATCTTCTTTTATGATCGTTATCCCGGCGGCATTGGATTAAGTGAGAAAATTCATTCTGGAATGTCAGAGGTCTTTTCGGAAACGAAAAAGATGATTGAAAATTGTAAGTGCCAATCTGGCTGCCCATCATGTATAGGAACGGATACTGTGGGTGAGACAGCAAAAAGTGATACATTAAAAATAATTGAAGCTTTTATAAATCCTTCCAATTAAAACAAGGAAGTGCTGAAATGTCATTGAAAAATAAATTAAATCGTTTAAAACCTCATTTATCAGGAGGAGGACCAGCAACCAATCACACTCCTGCTAAAGAGTCTGCAAACATTGAGATACCTTTCCTCTCAAAATGGGAAAATGAAAATGTAACCCCATATTTGTTGGACCAAGATTACTGTCTAATACGGGAAGTAACATATCCGTTAACCCAAAAACATGGTCATTACCATTTTCAAGATTTTCTTACCGCTGTTGATATCTGGAATAGGCGGCCCATCAGCCATCCTTTATCAGCCGAAGGGCATCATGCACATGAATTATTCTTTTTTGACACGGAAACGACAGGACTCGGCGGCGGAGCGGGGAATACCATCTTTTTACTCGGATACGCAAGTGTAATCGGTGAAAATCTTGTTTTAAGGCAGCATATTCTTCCGCATCCAGGTGCTGAAGTTCCTTTATACAAAAGCTTTCTGGAAAAGGTAAATTATAAAACGTTAGTTACCTATAATGGAAAATCCTTTGATTGGCCGCAGGTAAAAACCAGGCATACCCTTGTAAGGGATCATGTTCCAAGGCTTCCCTCCTTTGGACATTTTGATTTATTCCATGCAGCAAGAAGACTTTGGAAGCATAAATTGGACCGGCTTAAACTTTCGGTAGTCGAAAAAGAAGTCTTAGGCGTAGAACGGCAAGATGATATTCCAGGTTATTTGGCACCGATGATTTATTTTGATTTCATTGAAAGTAAACAACCGGACGGGATGCTTGGAATCATGAAACACAATGAAATTGATATTTTGTCACTAGTTACGTTATATACCCATCTTACTTTTCAACTTTGCGGGAGGGACACCAGCCGAACACGTAAAGAGTCTTTTGAAGTGGGCAGGTGGTATGCTTCACTTGGGGAAAAGAATGAAGCTAAAAAGGTATTAACGAAGCTTGTGGAAGGCAGTGATCTTACATCATTACAGGCAAAGCTTACATTAGCCTATCAGTTTAAAAAAGAGCAGGACTGGGAGAGCAGTTTACCATTATTTATTGAAGCAGCTGAAGCAGGAAATGCTCAGTTTAGTTTTGATGCATGTGTAGAAGCTTCAAAAATATATGAGCATAAATTAAAAGATTACAAGCTTGCCTTAGATTATTGCCTTCTGGCTGAAGAATTATTAGGAAATACAAAGGCATCAATCCAAAAAATTCTAGTGCAGCTTGAGATTAGGCGGAACCGTTTGGAGGGGAAAATCGCTAAATTTTCCAGGTGAAGCCATTGTTCGTTAAACCTCGATTATTTGTAACAAAAAATTCATATTTAAACACCAAAATAATCGTAATCTCTTATTGTTTCTTATAGTTGAAAGTTGTAAAATATTAAACTGTGAGTAAAAAACGACTATAAAACAATAAATGAGGTAGATACGATGTATAAAGCAATTTTGTATTTATTTTTTGTTGTCGTTTGTTTGACTGCAGTACTTTTTTCAAGTTTAAAAGATAACTTATATTCAATGCTATAAAAAGGGAAAGTGCACTGCGAAATACAGGCACTTATCACGATTGTATCAGCTAGACAGTTGTCTAAGTGAAGTTAATCTTAATTAGAAATATGAAAAATAGGTATTTTCATTAGTACAAGAAATACTCTCCTGACATAGGCTGTTAATGTAAACAGAATATAATCATTTGAAGGGAGAGCTTATATTGTATCTTGGAACTAATTTTGCGCCGCCAGTCATTCATCCGACTAAACAAATAGTAAACCACACTTTCTCAACAACCGTGGTTCCGCATATTCATCCAACACATACAACAACGATTAATCATCATATGTTCCAGCATAAACACTATTGTCCTCAAACAGCTTCTTGTGCACAAGATTGTTGTCACCAACACATTAACTGCTGTAAAGGTGGTATGCCGGCACCTGCACCAACAGCTGTTGCTGGAGCACAGAGTAATGTATTACCTGCTGGAAATAACATGCCGCCTAACATGGGACCAGGCATGATGGGACCAGGAATGGGACCAGGCATGGCTCCAGGAATGGGACCAGGCATGGCTCCAGGAATGGGACCAGGCATGGCTCCAGGAATGGGACCGGGTATGGCTCCAGGAATGGGACCAGGTATGGCGCCAGGAATGGCACCAGGCCAATTCCCACGACCTCGCCGGTTTTTTGGATAATACCTTTTAACAAGGACACCTTTGTCCTTGTTTTTTTTATTTTTTTTGATATGTTAATAAAAAAGACAGTATTCATCTGCCAATAAGGAGACAAACCTTGAGTAAAGTATTAGCCGTATCAGGTTACAAACCATTTGAATTAGGAATATTTAAAAATGACCATCCTTCTGTTCATTATATAAAGGAAGCCATCAAGAAAGCATTATTTCCAATGCTTGAAGACGGTTTAGAATGGGTTATAATCAGCGGGCAGCTGGGTATGGAGCTATGGGCTGCAGAAGTAATCTTTGAGCTTAAATCGGATTTTCCAGATATAAAGCTTGCGGTAATTACCCCATTTTTGGAGCAAGAGGCTGCTTGGAGTGATAACAACAAAGAATGGTATAAATCAATCTTGGCACAAGCGGATTTCATAGATTCTGTCACTAAGAAAAAGTATGAAAAACCGTGGCAGTTTCGGTTGAAAAATCAATTTTTTATTGAAAAGAGTGACGCCCTCCTCCTTTTTTATGATCATGAAAAAGAAGGAAGCCCAAAATACATATACGAAATGGCAGTGCAATATCAAAATAAACATCCGTACCCTATCCACCTGATTACATTCTACGACCTGCAAGTAATCGTCGAAGAAGAACAAGAACTGCAGCGTTCAGATTTTTAAAAGTAATGATTAACCCTGCTGCCTTATATATTATAAGAAAGAAAAATTGACAAAATCGCTTATTTTTGAAAAAATAATAGGTAATGATTGGCGAATGACTTGAGGTGAAATAGTATGGTGACCGATAAAGTGAAACTAACCGCTAAGGATATTTTAGAAAAAGAATTCAAGACCGGTGTAAGAGGCTATAAGCAAGAAGATGTTGATAAATATTTGGATTTAATCATCAAGGATTATGAAACATTTCAACAGGAAATAGAAGACCTGCAGCAGGAAAATCTCCGATTACGAAAGCAGCTTGAAGAAGCCTCTAGAAGGCAGCCCGTAACACAGCCTGCAGGAACAACGAACTTTGATATCTTAAAACGTTTATCAAATCTTGAAAAGCATGTATTTGGTAATAAGCTTTACGATTAACAGATTGTACCCTGATTTCCAAATTAGTACCATTGCTTATTAATTAACAAATGCATATAATAATAAGGTATTCATTAATTACGTTCGGGTAATCGCTGCAAGAAGCTTATGCATTCTTGTAGAGGAAAGTCCATGCTCGCACGAGCTGAGATGCTCGTAGTGTTCGTGCCTAGTGAATTCATAAGCTAGGGCAGCCTGAATAAGGCTGACGGCCGGGAAAATACCTAAGTCCTTCGGGATATGGTATGAATACCTATAAAAGTGCCACAGTGACGGAGCCTTTTCAGAAATGAAAAGGGTGGAACGCGGTAAACCCCACGAGCGAGAAACCCAAATAATGGTAGGGGCACTTTCTCTGAGGAATTGAACAAGGAGAAGGACAGATTCCTAGTAATCTGTAGATAGATGATTACCACCTAAGTACGAGGCGTTTACGCCGTTTGTAGTACTCTGGTACAGAACATGGCTTACAGAACGTTATTAATGTAGTTAAAGTTAATGGTATGCGACTCTCCTATGAGGAGGGTCTTTTTACTTTTAGGATTCATAACGAAATCATGTTGATGAGAGCTCCAAACTAAAGGCTTTTGCATGGGCTTACTGATTTTGGTCTATAATGGTATGATAGACAAGCATTTAAACATACATAATAAGGGAAAAGTTAAAAGGTGGACGAAGCATGGGAAAATATCAATTAATTGCAACAGCCGCAATGGGTCTGGAAGCATTAGTAGCAAAAGAAGTGCGCGCTCTTGGTTATGAGTGTGAGGTGGAAAATGGCAAGGTAACTTACAGTGGTGATGAAAGCGCAATTGCCCGCAGTAATATGTGGCTTCGGACTGCTGACAGAGTGAAAATAAAAGTCGGTGAATTTAAAGCATATACCTTTGATGAGTTATTTGAGAAAACTAAAAGCCTGCCTTGGGAAAAGTATCTTCCTGAAGATGCTGAGTTTCCTGTAACCGGAAAGTCAGTGAAATCAAAGCTATTTAGTGTCTCAGATTGTCAAGCTATCGTAAAAAAAGCGGTTGTAGACCGAATGAAAAGCTATTACAAGCGGACTTCATGGTTTGAGGAGACAGGAGCTTATTTCCGGATTGAAGTGGCGTTGTTAAAGGATGTTGCCACGATCACCATAGATACAAGCGGCCAAGGATTACATAAACGAGGATACCGTGTTGACCAAGGGGAAGCTCCGTTAAAGGAAACCCTTGCTGCAGCACTGGTTCAGCTGACTAATTGGAAGCCCGATAAACCATTTATCGATCCTTTCTGCGGCTCTGGTACTATACCCATTGAAGCGGCGATGATTGGTCAAAATATTGCACCAGGCTTTAACCGTGAATTTGTTTCAGAAAAATGGAATTGGATTCCTGGGAATGTATGGGATCAGGTACGAACTGAAGCGGAGGACTTAGCAAATTATGACCAGCCATTGGATATTATGGGGACAGATATTGACCATCGAATGATCAAAATCGCTCAGGAAAATTCCTTTGAAGCAGGTCTTGGTGACCTGATTCAATATAAACAAATGCAAGTAAGAGATATTACCACCGCCAAAGAGTATGGCGTGATTGTTGGAAATCCCCCATATGGAGAAAGACTCGGTGAGAAAAAAGCTGTTGAGCAAATGTACAAGGAAATGGGACAGGCCTTTAGTAAACTTGACACCTGGTCCATTTATATCATGACTTCTAATGAAGAATTTGAGCAATTTTATGGGAAGCCGGCTACGAAAAAGCGTAAGCTGTTTAACGGTTTTATCCGCACGGATCTTTATCAATATTGGGGAAAAAGACCGCCCCGTTCAAGTGAATAATATGAGATACAACAATTGGAGCCTGCCAAATAAGGCTCCATTTCATTCGTTTTAAGGAGGGGTAGTATATGCAAGAGCGGATTCCATTTGTCGTTTCTAAAACAGAATCCTTTTATGACAAGCTAAGTGAATGGATTGGTGACTTATTTTATGATGTTTTACCCGAAGCAGGGTTTGAATTACGTGATGAACAAATCTTTATGGCCTTTCAACTGGAGAAAGCATTTAAAGATAAAAAAATAATGTTTGCTGAAGCAGGTGTTGGGACAGGAAAAACAATTGTTTACCTGCTGTATGCCATTATGTACGCTCGATATACAAATAGACCGGCAATCATTGCGTGTGCCGATGAAACATTAATTGAACAGCTCGTTAAAAAAGAAGGTGACATAGCTAAGCTTGAAAAAGTGCTAGGACTAAATATTGATGTTCGATTAGCAAAATCGAGGGACCAATACCTTTGTTTAAAAAAGCTCGATTATGTTCGTCATGAAGACTTTAACGATGATATAGCGGGAATCTACGAAGACTTACCTGATTTTGTCCATAGTGATGGCTCCATGCAAAAGTTTGAAAGATACGGTGACCGCAGGGATTATCCTTCCTTGTCAGATGAATCTTGGGGGAAAATTAACTGGGATATGGTTCAGGATTGCTTCTCATGCGAAAAAAGACACCGGTGCGGCCTGACCTTAAATCGTGATTTTTACAGACATGCACACGACTTAATCATTTGCTCTCATGACTTTTATATGGAGCACATCTGGACAAAGGAGTCTCGAAAGAGGGAGGGGCAGCTGCCGTTATTGCCTGAGCATTCTTCTGTAGTCTTCGATGAGGGGCATTTACTCGAATATGCGGCTCAAAAAGCACTTAGCTATCGTTTCACTGATTCTACATTAGAGACCTTACTAACAAGACTGATGGAAAATGAAGTGCGTGAAAAAACCCTGTATACCATTGAAGAAGCACTCCTGGACAATGATAAATTCTTTAGTGCAATCTCTAAGTATTCGGCTCCATCAGAAGGATCGGAAAAACAAATGATCACCATGAATCCGTCTTTAATCCAATACGGTACCAGGCTGCTAAATAGGCTCCAAGCTATTGAAGAAGAGCTTGTCTTTGAGAGTGAATTGTATGTAATAAATGAATATGATCTGAAAATCGTTGAGGAATATTTGGAGCAAATCACTTACTCGTTATCGCTGTTCCTTAAGGAAACAAATGGGATTACGTGGTATGAGGAAAAGGGATATGAACGGACACTTGTTATCATGCCTAAAATGGTGGAAGAAGTCATGAGGGACGAAGTGTTCGTACAGAAGAAACCGTTTATCTTTTCATCTGCGACATTATCGAATCAAAAGAATTTTGACTATATTGCCAATAGCCTTGGCATTAAAGAGTTCTTATCCTTCTCTGTGGAATCACCTTTTGATTACCAGGAAAAAATGGCCGTTTTTATGCCGAAATTTAATCATAACAGGTTAGAGGCTAAAATTGACTATTGTATAAACAAGATTGTTCAATCCGAGGGCAGAGCACTTATTCTGCTCAATAATCAAAATGAATTAATGAGTCTTAAACAAAGGCTTTCGGGAAGTGTTCCTTACCCAGTGTATTTTGAGGGTGATGAAGAAATCAGCACTCTCGTTTCAAAGTTTCAAAACGAAGAACATGCAATTCTTTGCACGATTCATTTGTGGGAAGGATTAGATATTCCAGGAAGATCATTAGAAAATGTATTGATTTTTTCCCTGCCATTTCCTCCAAATGATCCAGTGTTTACGGCAAAGAGGAATGGTGTGGCTAACCCCTTTGAAGAGGTTGATTTACCTTATATGCTGCTTCGGCTGCGACAAGGCATTGGCCGGTTGATTAGAAGTGAAAATGATCAAGGCAGTGTTCATATCATGCTGGATGAAGACATTGATTCACTATTATTGCAGAAAATAAAAGATGTTCTCCCTACAGAAGCAGTTGAAGTATAGTAAAAAAGGTCAGCACATTTGCTGACCTTTTTCTTATCTTCCTAGTAATCGAAGTCCTTCCGGAGTCATCTTCTCAGGAGACCATGCAGGTTCCCAGACAAGTTGAACATCAACGTTTCTAGTTTCTTCTATACCTTGAACAGCGTAGCGAACGCCTGATGTAATACTATCATGAAGAGGACATCCAGGTGTTGTTAACGTCATCGTAACATCTACATCGCATTCCTCTGAAACTTCGACATTATAAATTAACCCTAGGTCAACAACATTTATATTTAATTCTGGATCATATACACTCTTTAGCACTTCTATTACTTTAGCTTTTAAGCTCATCCTAAACACCTCGCTATTTTTTTAAAACGCTCAGAATACTTAACGCAATGATGATAAATACAATCGATAGAATACTTTGTCCTAGATTAAAGAGTAAAATGGATTTAAAAATGATAGAAACAAATACAAGTACCACGGATACTATAAATAAGGTAAAAAGGGGAACAACAATCTTTTCATTCATCATATCTTTTAAAGAAGGTACGGATTTCCTCCCAATTTCCTTGCTGTACTTAAACGTCCACCATAAGAAGGGAACAATTTTGTATAAGTATCCCGTAATGCTAAGAACAATCCAGAGCATTAAGTATAGATATATCAACGGTCCGATAAGAGTTGAAAATTGCTTACTCCATAAAGCGATGAAGGCAGCCAAGTGAATAATGTTTCCGAGAACGATAGCAATAATTGAAAATGAAAATGGCTTATCAAGCTTTTTCTTTAACCTCTTTTTAATGATAATGGAGATATGCCAGCTAAAGATTGAGAATCCAGCAAGAAGTAAGAAAAATCCAGCTTTTAGCAAAATGTCATTATTACTAAAAAATGAAAGCAGCGTAATCACCAAACCAGAAATGTATATTCCATATACATATCGTGCTTGAACCATTGGAAATCCGTGTGATAAAGAAAACATCGGAACCATTTTATAAGAAAAACCGAAAATCAATAGGGTAAACCATCCTGTAACCCCCATTAATAAATGGCTTTTAAAGATAGCCTGATAGTATCCAGCACCAAAACCAGTTTGAAGAGAATAAATTAATGTGATTCCTAAGAATATCGTCAAGAATAAACAAACCAGTGCACTGCCGACAAAAGCTGTCAGGATATTTGGCTTTGCCTGTTTTCTTAATGTCATAACCATCTGAAATAAAAACATTAGAATCCCAAGAAGCATTAGAATGCCAGGAATGAAAGCATCTTGTGGCGAGACATACAGCATCCAGGAGAACGATGTAATTCCAAGTGCAGTAACAATAAATTGGATGAACCCAAATTTTTCATTCCAAATCTTTGTTAAAAAAGCTACTGGAACTAGCTGATACATGGCTCCCATCGCAACCATAAGTGCCCAGCCCAGGATGAGTAAATGGGCACTAGACCAGATAGCAGGGATTCGGAAACTGCCATTTACAAGCATTTGTCCATTTACTAACACCAATATTTGTGATGCGACAAGGGCAATTAAACTGAAAATGATGAATGAAATTGGAAGTTTAATATTGGTTTCATTGCCCATAGATTGAGGTAGCATTCTTTTTCACCTTCTTAGCGGAAGATTTCAATTTTAAAACTTCCGTCGTTTTGTGGTTCTGTACGCTGTTTGTACCCAAGTTCCTCCAGCTGCTCATAAAGGAACATGGGTCTTCTATCATTAATAATCGTTAATACCTCACCTTGTTCTAATTTTTCTAAGGCACTAAGAGTTCTTATCATCGGCTGCGGCGGTTCTAAACCTCGATTATCAAGTATCATAGTCGATCACCTTTCTTTTTTTAATTAGGCATTCTTAGTGAAGGTAACTTTCCAATGCTTTGTTTCGATTTCCTCTGCCTCATGAGTAAAACCTTTTGCTTTTAACACTGCAAACAAAGGTACAGGCTTGAAAGGGGCATGGAGAATAAATATATCATTCTCGTTCACTTCTTTAATTGCTTCCATAATTTTTTGGAAAGGTTCAATTTTATTTTTTAAATCTTCCCTGACATCCAGCTCAATAATCTTTTGTTCCATTCTAAACAGCTCCTTATATGTTTTTAATAGAATAATTCCTGCTCCAGCGCCTTCCGGTCGATTAAGTAGAGTCCATCTTCTCGCTGGTTAATGTAATTTTTCTTTTTTAAATGGTTAATCGTTCTGCTGACGGTTTCTCTTGAGGTGCCAATCATATTAGCAAGCTCACGATTTGTGAATTGTGTTGTCAACTGATACCTGGTGCTGCCAATTTGTTCCCCATTTGACTGACAAAGTCTAATAAGAAGTAATACGATTTGCTCAAATGTGTTATGGAGGACCTGTGCTTCTAATCTGCCTTGAAGGTCGACGATTTTCTCTCCTAATACCTTAAAAAGCTTTATACAGAGCTCCGGGTAGGAAATAAGCGTCTCCTCAAATTTGTCAATCGGAATGACTATTAGATTTGCTTCTTCTAAAACCTCTGCATGTGCTGGAAAGTTTCCATCTCGAAAGAACCCAGCATGTGGAAACATCTCACCAGGTTCGAGTACTGAAACAATTTGTTCCTTCCCAGAGAAATCGGTCTTATAGATTTTGATTTTTCCAGAATGGATAAAGAATACCCGGTCAAGTGGATCTTCCTGCATAAAGACATACATCTTCGGTTTATAAAAGCGAGTCAATGCAATATTTATGAATGGCGCAAGCTCTTCATCCGATAATTCTTTGAATAGAGGGACATCTGATAATCTTTTTTTTATGTCCTCATGTTTCATTAACATCACCTTCGTATTAGTAATTCTTAATTACCTTCATTTTAGCAGTGATTGAATAACAATTATGTGACCTCCATCATAGATAGCAAATTTCTCGTGAAAATAATTCTCAATAAAAAAAAGATCCGCAAGTTTTAATCTTGCGGATCTTCGTCAGGGGCGGGTTTGTCGTAACAATCGAAGCAATACATTTTTCGATCATCAGATTGAACACCGTTAAAAAAACCGTCTAAACAAAAAATTTCTTTTGAGCAAGCCGTACAATAGCCTACCAGCTCTTTCATTCTATCGATCTCCTTTCTGTAACTATTAGCAAAATCATCCTATAGGTGTGATGGTTAGCACTATGGAGAGAATACAAATTTCTTATACTAAAAAAGAAGTCAGCAAATAAAAGGAGTGAAAATGAATGCAAACATATGCAACGATTATTCATGTACCAGATTATCCGCCGCGTGAAAAACATTCAACGATATTTAAAGGCTTTGACGAATTAAAATCTGGAGAATTCATGCAAATTGTGAACGACCATGACCCTAGACCCCTTCAGTATCAGTTTATGATGGAAAGACCTGAACAATTTACTTGGGAATACGACGAGCAAGGTCCGGAAGTCTGGAAAGTAACAATCGGTAAGAAGTAATCGGACAGCTCTTATAATTGATTGAACTGATTTACCTCTCTTCAACATTTTACTTAACTTTTTTATTTTTTTGAGGAAACATCTTCTTTCCCTAAATTTCATTTTACAACAGAATTTATTTTCTGTTGTTTTTTTTATCCTTAGATTTTCAGAAAAATATGATAAAATACATATGGTTAGTAAAAAGGGGGATTTAGGATGAGCCTGACACCAGAGCAACTTGAAAAGAAGTTTCTAGAATATGTAAAGAAAATAAATGCATATAATGAAGCGCTCGGATTAATCTATTGGGACCTACGGACTGGAGCTCCGAAAGAGGGAGTCAATCAAAGGTCTGAAGTAATTGGCATGCTTTCATCAGAGGTTTTTAAAATGTCCACATCGGAAGATATGGCAGCATACATAGCAACTCTTTCTAAAAATGATCTATCTGAAACCACACGTAAAATACTTGAAGAATGTAAAAAGGAATACGAAAGAAACAAAAAAATTCCTGCAGACGAATATAAGGATTATGTCATACTCCAATCTAAAGCAGAATCAGTCTGGGAGGAAGCAAAAGAAAAGTCGGATTTTAATATGTTCAGACCATACCTCGAAAAATTGGTAGAAACAACGAAAAGGTTTATCCATTATTGGGGATATAAAGGAAACCCTTACGATGTTTTATTAGATTTATACGAACCTGGCATGACAGTGGAAGTCCTTGATCAGGTGTTTGGTGACCTAAGGAAGAAAATTGTCCCATTAGTTAAACTGATTGCTGCCTCACCAAATAAGCCGAGGACTGAGTTTCTTTTTAAACAGTTTAATAAGGAAAACCAGCGTGCATTAAGCTTAGAGATACTTGGGAAAATGGGTTATAACTTTAATGCAGGCAGACTTGATGAAACAGTGCATCCCTTCGCTACTGGATTAAATCCAGGTGATGTCAGAGTAACAACCAATTATGATGAACAAGACTTCCGTACGGCGGTTTTCGGGACCATTCACGAAGGCGGTCATGCATTATACGAACAAAATCTTTCTAAAGAATTGGTTGGAACTCCTTTATGTACAGGAACCTCCATGGGGATACACGAATCCCAATCTCTTTTCTATGAAAATATAGTTGGTCGAAGTTTTCCTTTTTGGAAAAATAATTATGAGCTGTTAAAAAAATATGCAACGGGTCAATTTGACCAGGTTTCAATCGAAGAATTCTATAGGGGAATAAATGAGTCTAAGCCTTCACTTATTAGAATCGAAGCAGACGAGTTAACGTATCCACTCCACATTATTATCCGTTATGAAATTGAAAAGGGTCTTTTTAATGGGGAGATAGAGGTTGGTGACCTTCCGCAGGTTTGGAATTCCCTATATCAAGAATATCTAGGGATTACACCAGAGAATGACGCAAAAGGTGTATTGCAGGATGTTCACTGGGCAGGGGGGAGCTTCGGATACTTTCCATCTTATGCACTGGGATATATGTACGCTGCTCAATTTAAGCATAAAATGCTTGATAGTCTGCCGAACTTTGATCAATTGTTAGAAGAAGGGGATTTGCTGCCAATCAAAGAATGGCTGACGAAAAATATTCACCAATACGGGAAACTGAAGAAACCTTTAGAAATCCTTCATGATGTAACCGGGGAAGGCTTGAATGCTCAATATTTAATAGACTATTTGTATGAAAAATATGGTAAGGTGTACCAGTTGAATTAATGATAACAGGGGAAGGGTGGAAATAATGCCCTTCTTCTTAATTTTATAAGGTGTGTGAATGATGGGGAAATTAGGTCCAATTTTTCTAATTGCAATCAGTGCATTTATGTGGGGGATTATCGCTATATTTGTTAGGAAACTGGCAAGCGCAGGTTTTACTCCGATGGAAATAGTTACAATTAGAGTCGTAACTGCTGCTTTCTTGCTTGGGATCATCGGTATCCTAAAATATCCAGAACAAATGAAGATCCAATTTCGAGATAGTAAATACTTTATTGGAACAGGGATTTTTAGCATTGTTTTGTTTAATTGGTGCTACTTTACTTCCATAAATCAACTTAGTCTATCATTTGCGGTTATCTTACTTTACACAGCACCCGCCTTTGTCGTTGTACTTTCTTATTTGTTCTTAAAAGAAAGTATGGATTTTATGAAAATTATTTCAGTTATTGGGACTTTGATGGGCTGTATTTTAATTGCGGGAATTAATTTAAAGGAAACACCGTCTATGAATCTAATAGGGATATTAACAGGCTTAGGAGCAGGATTCGGTTATGCCTTATATACTATATTTGGCAAGTTTGCATTAGTAAAGTATCGTCCATACACTGTTACTTTTTACACGTTCCTCGTTGCGTCCATTGGTTTACTTCTCTTTACCGATCTATTCGAAAAAGGAAGTATGCTAATAAGGGGAGAAGTCATTCTATACGGTATCGGATTAGGCTTATTTCCAACCGTTTTGGCGTATTTATTTTATACAAAGGGACTTGAGAAGATGGAAGGCAGCAAGGCCTCTATTATAGCGACGGTCGAGCCGGTTGCGGCAACGTTGCTAAGTGTTTTCTTATACAAGGAAGACTTTGGACTCCTCCAATTTATCGGAACAGCCATGATTCTACTGTCAGTTATACTCATAAATATGCCGAAAACTTTCTTTAAAATGAACAACAAAAAAAGGCTTCAGTTTTAGTGAAGCCTTTTTAGTATTTTTGTTACCATGAACCCCACGTTTTGAAGCCTGGTGAGCCTGGAGGCGCATTTTGAATCATGTCGATAAACGGTATGGTGTAGGCGAATAGAATTAGGGCTGCTGTGATACCAAGCCATAATTTCCAGTTTTCAAAAATCATTGGTGCTTTTTCATCAAGATTTTCAGCTTCACCAACAGGGAATTCTTCTTCTCCTTTAGGAGCAAAGAATGCAAGATTTACAAAGATGATAATCATTAAGATAATTCCAAGGAATAAAATGGATCCGCCAACCGCCTGTGCAATTTGGTATGGAATCCATTCCATTGCCTGGGCTGAATCGCCATAAGTTGAGTAGGCAGAGCGTCTCGGACCGCCAAGAAGTCCTTGGAAGTGCATAGCACCTGACATAAAGGCCATCCCAATAAACCAAACCCAGCCTTGAATAATACCTAACTTGTTCATTGCTTTCGTTAACTTACGTCCTGTTAAATGAGGAACAAGCCAAAAGGTAATTCCAAAGAACGTCAAAACAACAGAAGTTGCAGCGGTTAAATGAAAGTGACCTGTTACCCAAATTGTATTGTGGACCACTTGGTTCATCTGATTTGAAGCGTTGATGATACCGCCTGCTCCAGCAGGGATAAAGCTTGCCATCCCAATGAATGGAACGGTAAAACGTGCATCTTTCCAAGGAAGGACCTTGAACCAGCCAAAAAGGCCAGTTGCCCCTTTAGAGCGGCCAAATCGCTCAAACGTTGCAAACAATGAAAATGCCGTCATTAAAGATGGAATAATTACCATAAAGGTTAAAACTACCTGTAAAAATTTCCACGCTGGGTCAATTCCTGGCTCCGTTAATTGGTGGTGGAATCCAACCGGGATGGAGAATAGTAAAAATAGAATAAAAGATAAACGTGCCAGTGAATCAGAGAAAATTTTCCCGCCAATAATTTTTGGAACAATTGCATACCAGCACATATAGGCTGGAAGTAACCAGAAATATACGAGCGGGTGTCCAAAATACCAGAACAATGTACGGCTTACTAAAACATCAACAGTATCTACTATGCCTAATGACCAAGGAAGCAGCTGGAATAATACCGTAGCAGCAACACCCAGTGTAGCAACAATCCAAAGCACTGTATTAATAACAGCCATAAAGCTTAATAACGGGCTTGGTTTACCAGGGTTTTCTCTTCGCCATCTAGCATATGTCATGATTTGAGCCGCTCCGTCAAGCCAGCTGCCCACTACCACAAATGTCATACCTAAGTAAAATATCCAATGCGCTTTTAATGGTGCATAGAAGGTATAAAGAACAGAAGCTTCTTTCAGTAATACCATGGTTGCAGCCATAATGGTTCCTACTGTCATCACCCAGAAGCCAATCCAGCCGATCCGGCGTGCTGCTTTGGAATGAGTCCCTGCTGTACGGCTGACTGCCGCATATTGGAATCCCATGATAAAGAATGTTGTTAAAACAAGCCCCATTAATACACCATGAACAGTCAGAATTTGATAATAATCAATTCCCCAAGGAAGTTCAAATTTACCAGAACGGACGAGGGTTTGCAGCAATCCCATCAAACCGCCTAGTGTAAGAGCAATAAAGGCAACATAAAAGTGTGCCATCGCTAGCTTTCCATCACGTGGATCTACTTTTAATTTGGTTGTTTGGCTGCTCATTATTTAACCACCTTTATCTTAGAACTCATTAAGTGGTGTCCAGTACCGCAGTACTCGTTACAAACCACTAAAAATTCGCCTTCTTTATCAAACGTTGTGACAATTTCATTTATGTAGCCTGGTTCAAGCATCATATTGATATTTGTTCCGGCAACCTGGAAACCATGAATGACATCCTTTGTGGTTGCCATTACTTTTACTTTCGCACCAAGTGGAACTTCCACTTCAGTAGGGTTGTAGAAGAAAGCAGACGCAACATACACTAATTCATAGTCCCATTCTTTTCCCTCAACTTTATTTAATCCAGGTTTATTAAATGGTGCTGTAGAATCAACCTTTTCTGGATCAATCGTAGTTAAACAGCTTGGCGGCTTGTTGCCTAAGTAAAAAGCGCTTACACCCACTACTGATAAGAAAACAACAAGAGCGCCGATTCCGAAGATAAGCCAAATTTTTTCAAACTTATGCATATGCATGGTTTTTTCCCCTTTCTCTCTTTAAAAACGGTCTAAGAACAAGAAATAGACACTTACCCAAGTGACAACTAAAAAGATTCCCAAAAAGATAACGGACGCAAATGTCCCTTTAAGAGAAGAGCTGTCTTCAATTTCTGTTTTTTTGTTTGTTTTCAGTTCTGCTTTCGCCATCCTCCAAGACTCCCTTCCGTAAAATAAAATTAAATAATAAGTTCTCTTTCATAATACAAAACAATTGTGAAGAAAAAATAACAAATCTGACAGTTCACAAAATGTTCATTCCTTAGGTAAGTACTATGTTAATAGTAATAAATTGATATAACAGTGATTTATATCACAATAGTTGCGGGGAAGTTGTGACTAAAATGTGAACTATCACTTTATACCTGTGATAAAAGTAATTGATTATAACTGCCATAAAGAAAAAAGCTTGTGTTATCAATGATTGTCACAATCTTGAAACTTTTTAATAGAATGGAATAGATGCAACAGAATTTTCCAAAAGCGAGCGTGTTATTGTATGGAAAAATATTATTGTGAACCATGCCGTCTCCTCTTTGACAAAATCGAATATTGTAAAGTCTGTGGGTCCTTAGCCGACAAGAAGATAAAAATTGAAGTGCAAGCCCAATCAGAAAAACAATAAAAGAAAATAAAACGCCAAGACATGGTGCTCTCTTAATTTAAAATTGGAAAAGTTTGCGTAATGATTAGAAGTACCATCTCGGTTATAATCAAAGAGCACAACAACAACAACCTTCAAAACGTTGGCTTCCCTCTTTGAGGGGAGCTTTTTTTTGTACATATAACTCCTTTTTTTGGTAAAAATACCATTACCTACATTGAAGGAGAATAAACGATGCCAACGATTCTTTCAGTAGCAGAAGCAGTTCCTGAATTTGAAATAAAGCAAGAGCGAGCGGTGGAGTTTGCCAGAGAACTTTTTTCAGATCGTTTTAAGGATATCGAAAGGCTGCTAAAGGCTTTTCAAAATGGACAGATTGAAAAACGTCACATCGTCAAAGAGATTGATTGGTATAAAGAAGACAGGTCTTTTGCTGAAAAAAACAATGCCTATATTGAAGCTGCTGTTACCTTGGGAATGCAGGCGATAGTGAACTGCCTTGAAAATGAGACATTTCTGACCAGAAAGATTGACTGCGAAGAAATTGACGCGATTTTCTATATCTCAACAACCGGAATGGCAACCCCGAGCATCGAAGCAAGAATTATGAACCTATTACCATTCTGTGAACATACGAAAAGAATACCGATTTGGGGTCTTGGGTGTGCCGGTGGAGCAGCTGGTTTATCGAGGGCGTTTGAATATTGCACTGCATTTCCGGAAAAAAAGGTTGTGGTGCTTTCAGTTGAACTGTGCAGTTTAACTTTTCAACGAAATGACTATTCAAAAAGCAACCTGATTGGCACATCATTATTTGCAGATGGGGTTGCCTGTGCATTGATTTGTGGTGATAAAGTAAACATTGCTGAATTAAACGCTAAAAGGACTGCACCAGCAATTGTTGATACTCAATCTACGTTAATGCCTGATTCTCTAGATGTGATGGGCTGGGATATAAAAGATCAAGGACTGTTCGTGGTTTTCTCGAGAGATATTCCCAGTATTATAGAGGAGTGGCTAAAACCAAATGTAAGTAAGTTCTTAACGGTAAATAGGTTGGAGCTTTCTGAGATCGCCCAGTTTATTGCACATCCTGGAGGAAAAAAAGTTATTGATGCATATATCAAATCCTTAGGTATACCTGCTTTTATGACAGATATTTCACTTGAAGTGCTTAAGCAATATGGAAATATGTCGTCTGCAACAATTCTATATGTTCTTAGAAGGTTTATGGAATTAGGCGGGGAAGAAGGCACATATGGACTTTGCACGGCGCTGGGACCAGGATTTAGTTCAGAATTGCTGTTGCTGAGATGGAGGTAAGGGATGATTACTTTTTTCATATTTTTTTCAGTATTAGTAATCCAGCGGTTACTGGAGTTAGGTATCGCCAGAAGAAATGAGAAGTGGATGAAAGAACGAGGTGCGAAAGAATTTGGTAAGAAGCATTACCACTTTATCGTGCTGATGCATTCTTTGTTCTTTGTTGTTTTCTTTTTTGAAAAGGTTACCTTTTCTCGTGAGTTATCATCTGTTTGGCCCATGTTCGCAGCAGTATTTGTATGTGCACAGCTGATAAGAGTGTGGGCAATATCATCGCTTGGCCATTACTGGAACACTAAAATTATTGTGCTGCCAAAGGTCGATGTCGTTAGAAAAGGCCCATATAAATTCATAAAACATCCCAATTATTTAGTAGTTTCAATTGAGCTCCTGGTTGTGCCCTTGATGTTTGGTGCATACATAACGGCCAGCTTGTTTACGTTATTAAACATATTAATGCTGTCAATCCGCATACCAGCCGAGGAAGAAGCATTGAAGGAGTTGACTGAATACGAAGGAAGCTTTGAAAGCTGTAATCGCTTTTTGCCGAAATTGTTAAATAAATATGACAATTAACTTGTTTATGTTGAAAATGATTATCAACTATGATATTCTATTTTTAACAAAGAATGAAAATCATTCTCACTTTATATGAGCGGATAGGAAGGTGTATCTTATGGCTTTTGCATTTGTAGGTGGAACGGTAATTATATACGCATTTGTCATGAAGCACGTCTTAAGAAACGTAACACGGTAAGAGCGCTACAAACTTGAGCTAGGGAGAAATCCTTGGCTTTTTTCTTTTGTTCGAGAATGAAAATGGTATCTTAGTGACCGAAGCATTGCTGGGAAATTGAGTAGGGTAATTATAGAGGGTCCATAGTGACCGAAGCATTGCTGGGAAAATGAATAGGTAGCTATAGAGCGTTCATAGTGACCGAAGCAAAGTTGGGAAATTGAGAAGGGTAGCTATAGAGGGTCCATAGTGACCGAAGCAATGCTGGAAACATGAGAAGGGTAGGTATAGAGGGTCCATAGTGACCGAAGCAAATGCTGGGAAAATGAATAGGGTAGCTATTGGGGTCCATAGTGGCCGAAGCAATGCTGGAAAAATGAATAGGGTAGGTATAGAGGGTCCATAGTGACCGAAGCAAATGCTGGGAAAATGAATAGGATAGCTATTCGGGTCCATAGTGACCGAAGCAATGCTGTAAAAGTGAGAAGGGTAGCTAAAGAGGGTCCATAGTGACCGAAGCAATGCTGGAAAATTAAGTAGGGAACTTATAGAGGGTCCATAGTGACCGAAGCATTGCTGAAAAATTAAGTAGGGAACCTATAGAGGATCCATAATGACCGAAGCAAACTGGAAAAATAAATAAGGTACCTATAGATTGCTTATAACGCCAGAAAAAAGGTCACTAAAGAACCTCCACATGACCTACATGTAGGAATCTAAATTACTTGTAATAAGTATACTTTCCTCTGCAATAAACCTTATAATGTTTTTGCAGAATCCTCCTAATCTGTTTCTTAGATTCAATCACTTTACACCACTCATAAACCAGATTGGTGGTTATTTTAATATTTGGAAAGAGAAGCTGTAACTCCCTAACAGATCGAAGTATCCCTTTTTCGACATGTTCCACACTGGCACATACGCTGCACACTATCTTAGTCTCTCCTGCCTTAACCGAAAAGGAATGGCATGAAATGCAAGTTTTTCCTTTATTTAATTGCTCATAGCTATAAGGGGGCAGTCGGGTGTAGGGAGATGCTGGTTTATGTTCCTTTATTAAATAGTCTGCTAGTTTAAAGTGATCTTCGTTTAGTATAGAGGGTTTCGCATTTAATTCTTCAAAATATTTAGCGAGTTGAGTGGGATATATAATGGGTTTGTCCAATGGTGCCTGGTAGAGGGTAAATGCTGGATTAACAAAGAATACATTTGATTTTATGGAGATAGAGTAATTTATTTTTTGGAAAACTTGCTGAAGTAAGGTGTCACTTCTTTTTAATTGATCAAGTGGATTCTGTATCACAGTATCATTTATTACATAAAATTGATCAGATTTATAATAATAATCCCCCTCATAATTTTTCACTTCACATGGAAAATGGGTACCTTGGCCAATGAGAAAGGTGTCTATTTGGAAATTTGTCGAATTTATCTCTAGCCGCAAATCATTTAATACTAAAAACTTCCGTGCATCCAGACTTTCAGTTAATTGATCAAACATAACCTCCCCCTGATAACCTTTTTCAAGGTACAAGTAGATTTTTTTCTCTTTACTGGGTAAAACCATACGATTGTTCAAAGATCTAAACAGCTTTAATTCCTCTGACTCGATACGTTCTTTATAGGCCATATTCCACATCCTTATCATCTAATAATCTAATAGTACCTGAGCGGAAAAAATAATGCGTGAATATTATGTTAACAAATTACGTTTTCACGATAGGAAAAGTTTGAATTATCGTATAAAATATAAAATATTACAAAGTTGTGAACAAGGGGAAGAAATTATGGTGCATACGGCTAATAAAACAGAAACAATACCATCGCTTAAAAATAAGATCCTTGCTTTATATGAATACCTAATCAAAACTGGCGATACAGAAAATGCTGAGAAGACTAAGCAATTGGCAAAAAAGCTTCAAAATCGGGAGTTTATGATTGCTTTTTGCGGTCACTTTTCGGCTGGGAAGTCAACGATGATCAACAAAGTGGTCGGTGAGAATCTGCTTCCATCGAGCCCGATTCCCACCAGCGCGAACCTCGTCAAGGTAAAATCAGGCGAGGAATATGCTAAGGTTTTTTTCAAAAATGAAAAGCCGCGGGTGTATTTAGCACCATATGATTACGAATTAGTAAAGAATTATTGTAAGGATGGCGACCAAATTGAGGAAATCGAAATCAGCCATGCCGACTCTCAGTTACCTGAAAACACCGTTATTATGGATACTCCAGGAATAGATTCAGCAGATGATGCTCACAGGGTTGCAACGGAATCAGCTATCCACCTAGCGGACCTAGTTTTATACGTGATGGATTACAATCATGTCCAAGCAGAGCTGAATTTTTTATTTACGAAAGAATTAACGGAAGCTGGAAAAGAAGTTTATCTCGTTATTAACCAAGTGGATAAGCACAGAGAAGAAGAATTATCATTCCGCCAATTTCAAAATAGTGTCAAGGAATCTTTTGCTGCGTGGGGTGTTAAGCCGGCTCGAATCTTTTATACCTCATTAAAGTTCCAAGACCATAAATTGAATGAATTTAATGATCTGAAGAAATTTATTGCCGATAAATTGCAGAATAAGGATCAGCTTTTGCAGCAATCCATTTTCCATTCTCTGAAAAAAATTGCACTTGACCATCTAGATCAGGACCGCAATAGACGGGAAGAAGAGCTTCAGCCAGTTTTTGATATGTTGAATGAACTTCCTGAAGAAGAGAAACAGGAACTAACACAAAGCTATCAATCCATCAGTGCAAATCTCGAGACCCTTGAAAAAGGGGTAGAGGAAACCGAAAAGGAAATGGATAAAGAGATTGTTACCATTTTGAATAACGCCTATTTGATGCCCTTTCAAACAAGGGAATTAGCGGAGGCATATCTTGAAGCAGTACAGCCGGAGTTTAAGGTAGGATTTCTTTTTTCAAAACAAAAGACGTTAGAGGAAAAGAATGCACGCCTTAATCGACTTTACGAGGACCTGTTAGAGAAAACAAAGTCACAGCTTGAATGGCATTTGCGTGAGTATTTGATTTCTATCTTGAAGAACTACAGTCTTGATGACCAGCATCTTCAAAACAAAGCGCAGTCTTTTTCAATTACTGTACCGATTGAATTAATTGTGCAAAGCGTTAAGCCAGGAGCCCGCCTTTCTGGTGAGTATGTCCTTCATTACACAGAGGATTTAGCGAATGGAATCAAAAAGATAGCAAGAGAAGGTGTTTTAGAGTTTAAACAGGCACTCATGCCCGAACTAGAGGCAAAGACAACGAAGTTAACTGAAATGTACCAAGAAGAGTTCAGAAATATGGAACAGTATGTCAGTGCACTATCTGAAAAAGAGAACTTTGTAAAAGAAACAGCTGCAAAAGCTGCAAAGGTTGAATCTCTGCTGAGTGAAGGAGCGGAAGTCAATACCGATAATCATATGTTATTCCAGCAGGAAGAGGAAGAAGCCGAAGTAATTTATGGTCAATCCAAGCCAGTGAAAGAAACAATTCAAAAGAAAGCACCGGTACCAACGGTAGTATCAAATGTTACGAAGCAAACTGAAACAGAAACAGCAAGAAGCCATTTACAGAATATGGTTTCCCGTTTGAATCAGTCTGCCAAGCTAATCGATAACCTGCCTGGATTTCAAAAGCTGGCAAAGGAATTAGAAGACAAAGGAGCCCGTTTAGCAAACAAGGGTTTTACAGTAGCATTATTTGGTGCCTTTAGTGCAGGTAAATCTTCCTTTGCTAATGCACTGATGGGAGAAAAGGTGCTGCCAGTATCACCTAATCCAACAACGGCAGCGATTAATAAAATCAAGCCTGTAAGTGAGACTTATCCACACGGAACCGTGCTTGTAAAATTTAAAGAAGCAAACGCGATGCTCGAGGATGTTAACCGGTCTTTAAAATTATTTGAACGCCAAAGTCCTGCTTTAGAAGCGGCTTCAAGCGAAATCGATAAGGTGATGCTTGAAAAGGGGAAGGAAGGTGTAGCGGAAAAGACACACTATGCTTTTTTACAAGCATTCAAAAAGGGCTTCCACTTACACGGTGAGCAGCTTGGAAGTGTCCTAGTAACAGACTTAAACGAATTTGCTGATTTTGTTGCATTGGAGGAAAAGTCGTGCTTCGTGGAATGGATTGAGCTTTACTATGATTGTGAACTGACTCGTAAAGGAATTACACTCGTAGATACGCCAGGGGCCGATTCAATTAATGCCCGTCATACTGGAGTGGCATTTGATTATATTAAAAATTCAGATGCAATTCTTTTTGTAACGTATTATAATCATGCATTTTCAAAAGCGGACAGGGAATTCTTAATCCAGCTTGGCCGCGTGAAAGACTCCTTCCAGTTAGATAAAATGTTCTTTATTATTAATGCCATTGACTTAGCTGAGAATGATGAAGAGAAGGAAAGTGTTGCCGAATACCTAACAGAACAATTAATAAAATATGGAATTCGGAAGCCACATCTCTATCCATTATCTAGTTTGTTAGCTCTAAAGGAAAAAGTAGAACCAAACAGTGATGAACACTCAGGAATGGGGAATTTTGAAGGAGATTTCTACCATTTTATTTCTAATGATTTAACGGAAATGGCGATTACATCAGCTGGTAATGAGTTAAATCGTGTCCAGGAATTGGTAGGCAACTTAATTCGAAATTCTAAAGAAGACCAATCTGTTAAAGACAAAAAACGTACTGAAATCCAAAAGCAAAAAGCCCTGATAAAAGAGCTGCTTGAAAAACAAACACCTGAGGCACTGCAAAAACGTATGACCCTAGAAGGTGAAGAACTCCTTTACTATATTAAACAAAGAGTCTTCCTCCGTTTTGGCGACTTTTTTAAAGAGGCATTTAATCCTGCCACGCTAAGGGATGACGGAAGAAATTTAAAGAAAGCGTTACATTCAGCATTGGATGAAATGTTAGAAAGCCTGGGCTTCGATTTTGCACAGGAATTACGTGCAACTACTGTCAGACTGGACTCTTTTGCCGGTAAAGTATTAAACGACTATCATACAGCCTTAACTCGCAATATGAAGGAAATCAATAAGGATCTATCATTTGCCCCTTTTGAGATGAAGCATGAAGAGAAGATTGAGTTTCCTTTAGCATTCATTGAGCTAAATAAGCAGCTGTTTGCAAAAGCACTTTCATATTTTAAAAATCCTAAGTCCTTTTTCGAGAAAAATGAAAAAAAGCTTATGAGTGATGAGCTTTATCATGTATTAAATGATCCGGCTGATGAGTATCTAAAATCTGAAGGTGAAAAGTTAAATCAATTTTACACCCGTATTTTGACAGGTCAATTTGAAAACTTACTATCCCAAATGGAGGAACAGGCAGACGATTTTTATTTGAGTCTTCTTACCGCTTTAGATGGGGGAGTATCCATCGAGATATTACAAGATGTTTATCAAAAACTTGAAGAGTCCA
Organism: Neobacillus niacini; assembly: GCF_046591715.1. Classification (GTDB taxonomy): domain Bacteria; phylum Bacillota; class Bacilli; order Bacillales; family Cytobacillaceae; genus Neobacillus; species Neobacillus niacini_L. Next base: position 390,175 of record NZ_JAWVNQ010000003.1, read on the forward strand.
AATAGTAGTTCATCGGAGGATTTCTATGAATAATATTATTGAAAAGGAATGGCTGCTAAAAAATTTAAATAATCCACAAGTTCGTGTTGTGGATTGTTCATTTTCATTAGCAGACCCAAAGAAAGGCAGACAGGAATATGACCAAAAGCATATTCCTGGTGCCATCTATTTTGATCTTGAGAAAGATTTGTCGGGTGAAATTGGTGATCATGGCGGAAGACATCCGCTGCCAGACCTCGAAGAGTTTGTTCATAAACTGGAACAAGCTGGTATTAGTGAAAATTCAACAGTCATTGCATATGATCAGGGAGAAGGTGCGTGTGCAGCAAGATTCTGGTGGCTGCTGCAGTATCTTGGACATGAAAAGGTGTTTGTATTGGATGGAGGCTATAGAGGCTGGGAGGAAGGAAATTACCCAGTTACATCCGAAGTGCAGACCTTTAATAAAGCTGTCTTTCAGCCGATAATGAATCATGGTCTGATCGCTAGTATGGAGGAAGTAAGGACTATCGTGAATGGACAAGTTCCCTCTACAATCCTAATCGATTCCAGGGAGGAAAAAAGGTATTTAGGATTAGAAGAGCCAATAGATAAAAAGGCCGGCAGAATTCCTGGGGCAATGAATAAACCATGGTTTGAAGGGTTAAATGCAGGGTATTATCTGCCAGTTGAAGTTCAGAAGCAGCGTTTCAGAGACATTAATCCTGAAAACAATATTATTGTTTATTGTGGTTCAGGTGTTACAGCTGCACCCAATTTTCTAGCATTAAAGGCAGCAGGTTATAAAAAGGTAAAACTTTACTTGGGAAGTTTTAGCGATTGGATTTCCTATCCTGAAAACAAGATAGAGTAAGTTTTTATGTTATAATAGAAATCGTGTTATTTTTAACTCGATAGGAGGGTCCATATAAATGACTCAAAAACCTTCACTAATGCTAGTTGATGGTATGGCTTTATTATTTCGTGCTTTTTATGCTACGGCTGTTTCAGGCCAGTTTATGATAAATTCAAAAGGAATTCCGACGAATGGAATTCACGGATTCATTAAACATTTATTTACTGCAGTTTCTTCTTTTAAACCATCACATGTGGCAGTTTGCTGGGATATGGGAAGTAAAACATTCCGTTCTGAGTTATTTGATGCATATAAAGGGAATCGCGGTGAAGCACCAATCGAATTAATTCCTCAATTTGATTTAGTAAAAGAGGTAGTGGCGGCTTTTGACATTCCTAACATTGGTTTAGCGGGCTATGAAGCAGATGACTGTATTGGTACGATTGCTTATCAGGCTAGAGAACAGGCGCATGTTTCGATCCTGACAGGTGACCAAGATATTCTTCAGCTTCTTGATGAAAGCATTTCAGTGATACTTTTGAAAAAAGGCTATGGAAACTATCTTGTGCATACACCAGATACTTTCTTTGAAGAAAAAGGCATTAAACCTCGTCAAATGATCGATCTAAAAGCATTAATGGGGGATCCTAGTGATAATTACCCTGGAGTTAAGGGAATCGGAGAGAAGACCGCTCTAAAGCTTCTAAAGGAATTTGAACATGTCGAGGGGATTATTTCGAATCTTGATCGTCTTTCTAAGTCTCATAAAACGAAAATTGAACAGGATTTAGAAATGCTCCATTTGTCACGCAAGCTTGCGGAAATTAAATGTGATGTTCCAGTTAACTGTGACCTCATGCAGGCTGGACTTAAAATTGAAAAGAACAAAGCATTAGACAAATTAAATGAATTAGAACTTCGCGGCTTGCACCGTCTGCTTCCGCTTGAAGCTTCTTTTATCTCTTAATATGCGAGGCTGTCCTAAAAAATAGGGCAGCCTCTTTCAATGGAATTATTTTGTATTTTTTTTCTTTTGTGCATTTTCTAATTTGCTTTTTGGTTCCTCAGCAAACTCAGCATCTTGACCATATCCTTGTGGATTAACACCAGGAGCTTTTACACCGCGATTAGCATGACCATTTTTGCTCATCCTTCTCACCTCCCATATTTTTTAGTATTTCCACACGGAATAATAAAACTCAACTTTCTAAACAATAAAGATAAGAGGTGATAAAAATGAACAAAGGTGTTTATTTAGCTCTTTCCAGTATTGCTTTAGCACAGGGCTTAAAGATTCCCATTCATTATTATAAAAAGAAAGAATGGCGCCCGGACCTCTTCTTCCAAACAGGCGGGATGCCAAGCTCCCACTCAGCGGGAGTTTCAACCTTAACCACATATATTGCCCTGCAGCGAGGGCTGCCTACTTTCGATTTTGCTTTATCGCTTGTTTATGGGTTAATTGTCATGTATGACGCACAAGGAATCCGCCGGCAGACTGGTGAATTAACTTTAAAAGTTAACTCCATGCATGATTTAATGGAAAAAGTAGATAAAGAAGAAAGTGTAGAATTTGAACAAGAATCTCCAAAAAAGTTAAAGGAAATGTTAGGACATCAGCCTGAAGAAGTAATAGGCGGTGCCGTTCTTGGGGCATTAGTCGGAGTAATTGGGCATTTATGTACAAAAAATAGTAGAAAATTGTCGAAATTTAAGTTAAAATCTGATAGTAGATGGTTTTAGATTGCTTGGAGAGGGATGGAGAAGCCAGTGCGAACAGTTGATGAGTACTTGCACTACCTAGAAGGAAAAGGATTTCAATTTCAAGAGGATGCAATTGGGTTTATTTATTTCGGGAAACACTATACAAGTGCTTCCGATGAATTGATTAATTCTGCGATAGAGATCACACTAAAAGCCCAGAAAACTTTTGATGGAAGCTTTTATGTGTCATTATTAGAAACCCTTGTTTCGAGCAAGATACAAACAAGAAATGCTGCCTTGAAGTTCGTTAAAGAAAGAGAACTAGTGGCCATTTAAACAAAAATCCTCCCAGAACGGGAGGATTTTTGTTTAACCTTGAAAGCTCTTGTTTTTTCTGAATAATGGTATTTTATTTGCGGGAAGCTCTGCAAAAATCATCCCAGCAAAGATTAAGATACAGCCGAATAAAGCACTATAAGATAAACGTTCAAAAGCCCAGTAATAGCCTGCAATAGCTGCAAAAACGGGTTCCATGGCAAAGATCAATGCCACCCTGGTTGCAGTTGTATATTTTTGAAAGTTTGTTTGAATCAAAAAGGCCAAGGCTGTCGCAAACACGCTTGTAATAACCAAGGCAATAATGACATCTTCAGATAGCAGGATATCTGCATTAAAAGATAACCGCCAATCTTCAAAGAAAAAAGCGGAAAGAATAGATAAAATTGCGACAGTGGAAATCTGAATCACTGTTAATAGCAGGGTTGGATATTGACTAGAGAATTTTCCTGTGAAAATAATATGCAAGGCGAAGCTGATGGCACAGATAAATACGAGGCCGTCACCAATATTTAAGGAAGAAACGTCTGTCATAGTAAGCAGAAATAAACCAATTGTTGCGACCAAAACACCGGCAACTGCATTCCTCGAAGGAAATTGTCTTAACAAAAACATCGAAAAGAGTGGAACAAAAACAACACTCAACCCCGTTATGAAGCCTGCTTTAGAAGTGGTTGTGTATAATAGTCCAATGGTTTGGGTTGCATACCCAAGAAATAGCCAAAAACCTATAAAAACACCTGAGGCAGCCATTCTTAGGTTTAGATATGCAAGCTGTTTGCGTTCAAAGATTACGAGCCATAATATGAGCAAAACTGCGGCCGCTAGAAAACGAATTCCGTTAAAGGAAAACGGTTCGAGCAAGCCAATCGCATTTTGAACAAGTACAAATGTTGTTCCCCAGATAAATGTAACAAAAAGTAAACTAATATCAGCAAAAATCGGCTTTTTCATGAAGATTACTCTTCCTCCAATCTATTCTTTCGGATAGCCAAACGAGCTAATTCGTCTGCCGCTTTGTTTTCAATACTAGGAATCCACTTCATAAAAAATAAATCAAATTGTGCTGTTAACTCTAATGCTTTTTCCAAAAGGGGAGCATAAATTTTATTTTTTACAAATTCTTTCTCCACGGCTTTATTGACTAGTTCAGAATCAGTTCGAAAGGATACCACACTATGGGCATACCCTTTCTCTAAGCAAATTTCGAGTGCTTTAATAAAGGCGTAATACTCTGCCTCGTGATTAGACATCATTCCGAGCGGGATTGAAAATTTTTCGGCAGTTCCATTCCCTTTTATAAAAATTCCGGCACCGCTTGGTCCTGGGTTACCAGCACTGGCTCCGTCAATGTAAACTTCAATCAAAGTACACCCTCCTGTTTCATAATAATTGAAAGTTTATCATAATCTAACACAAAACGCAGGAAATATATTTTTCCTATTTCTACTTTGTGGAAGTGGGTATGCTAAGACTAGATGTTTAGTCATATTGTAAGAAAGTGCCAAACATAAATTCTTTCTTTTCAACTCAGAATTTTTTTAAAGAAAGGTTGAAAATCATGAAATACAAACTGGAATGGAACTATAAAACAGGAAAAAGTGAAAAAATACAATTTACCTCTGATTGGATTTCTACGGAATTGGCTATACAAGCTGGTGAAGAGCTTGAAAAACTAGGGAAGGCAAGTGACATCTACTTTTATGATGAAGCAGGTACATCTTGGATCTTAAAGGAACTGAAAAAGCTGGTTACTGAGATTGAGGATGATCCTCATGAAATCACTGTCTATTTTGATGGCGGATTTCAAAAGGAAACAAACACAGCGGGTCTTGGTGTGGTTATCTTTTTTAAACAAGGGAAAAAGAAATATCGAATTAGAGCGAATGAAGTGTTCGATGAATTGGAAACAAACAATGAAGCGGAATATGCAGCTTTTTATTATTCATTAACGCTTTTAGAGGAATTAGGCGTTCATCATCTGCCTTGTGAATTTAAAGGGGACTCACAGGTGGTCTTAAAGCAGCTTGAAGGGGAATGGCCATGCTATGAGGATGTACTGAATGCGTGGCTGGACAGGATAGAGGAAAAAATAAAGGCGCTATCGCTAACACCAAAGTTCACACCGATTCCAAGAAATGATAATAAAGAAGCAGATAAATTGGCTACTCAGGCGTTGGAGGGGAAGGAGATCTTTGCTAAGACGCAAATAATTTAAGAAACGGGGGTGCCTAAAGACTCGTGAAAAATACAAGCAGAAAAGAATTGTTTTATCATGTTGAATCCCTGCTGGGACAATATTGTAATGGCTGTTTTGTCCATCAACAGTTTAAACGAGAGGGTGGCAGGAGGTTTGCACATCGGTTTTGTATTTCACAATGCACCGTAGGGGAAAAACTTCAGGAATATGGAAAAAAGCTGACATAATGGTTCGTTTAGTACTAATAAGTCTATTTTCAAAAAGGCACAAAGTGAACACGAAAAAAGGCTGACGGTATTCGCCAGCCTTTGGTTTGTCGTTAGATTAAAGTTTTACTACGTTAGCAGCTTGTGGTCCGCGGTTTCCTTCAACGATTTCGAAAGAAACTTCTTGGCCTTCTTCTAAAGACTTGAAGCCTTCGCCAGTAATAGCGCTGAAATGTACGAATACATCGTCTCCGCCTTCAACTTCGATAAAACCAAAACCTTTTTCATTGTTGAACCATTTTACTTTACCGTTTTGCATTTACTATTTCCTCCTAAGCCTTTCGAGACACTTTCTTAGTGCCAAAGATAAATATTATCATGTACATAAAGATAATATTATTACTATTCAATTAATGATACATGACGCTTTAAATATACATGAATATTTTTGGGCAGTCAAGGTAAGTAAGCGCTTTTTTACCCAGTAAATCGTATTTTCATGCAAACATTAAAAATTAATAAATCTATCTGAACATAAATTTTTATCAGCCTCATATTCTTATAAAAATGGTTGATAAAGGGTGATGAGGAATGTACCGATTTTCGATTGAGGGAGATGAATGGATTTTAAGATTCTCACCGCAACTCTTCATTGAAGCTGAAGAAAAACAAGTTGTTTTGATGTCATTGCTTCAAATCGGAAATGATTTATCCTCTTATTCACATGGTGATGCCTTTCTCATGTTCACGAAGAAAATTGGTGCCATTGTTTTTGATGTTGAAAGGATCCCATCATTTATTTTGACTGTATCGAATATCATTCCTGAAGAAAATTGGTATATGCAGGATTCAACCTTAAAACTAATTCAATAATACAGCTAGATGGCGGTCATAGTTACCGCTTTTTTTTATTTCTAAATAAGCAGCCGCATCATCTTAAATCAATGATGCGGCCGCTCTTTTTGGGATTCATTTATTCATGGTCTCTTTTAAAATGCTTAATGGTCATGACAATATCTTGTTCATAATTTCCGAATTTTGACCCAAATAAGTTCATTCCACCTTTATTGTTTGCGTCTTTTTTTACGCCTAATTTTAAAGAAATAAAAGGTTTTTCCAGTAATTTTAGTTGATCGATCCCTATATCCGATATTTTTACATCGTCAATAAAACTAGCAGTTCTCGTAATGGTCCAATTTTTTAAAAGCCCAAATTGGGTATTTTTTGTTCCCCACCACGAAGGTGTTAAATATCCTCTCTCGCCTCCGAAATCTCCAGGACTTGTCCACATTCCTATCTCTACCCCATTGACCCAGCAGGTAATATCAGATGGCCAATCCAGTTTGTGATAAGGTGCCTCAGAGCAAATTTCCATAGAAAAGTTCAATTCTTCCACTTTAGAACCGTATGGGATTCGATTTGGAAAATGATATTCAACAAAACCTGATTTAAAATATAGAAGCTGGGCAAGTTTTCTCTCAGGTTCATAGAATGAACGGACATCATCCTGGGGATGAATGATGCCTGTATCACTTAATAAACCGCATGTTGGCTCAATGTCAACGCTTACAAACTCACCGATCGGCATTTTAATAGAAATAATGTTCTCTTCTTCCGTTTCATCTTCTGTCAAATTAATAATGATACGGTCGTATCTTTTTGAATTTACCTTTTGAGTGCCGCGTCCTGGAACAATTTCCGTCGTAATTAGTTCCGCATCCTCTAGTTTTTTTACATTTACAGCAGCCGTTGAAAAGGGAATCCCGATTTTTTCTGATAAGTCATTAACGTTCATGGGTCCTTCGCTTAATATTCGAAGAATTTTCATTCGGTGCTCATGGGCCAGGGTCTTACAAATTTCAATGGCTTCCTCTAAGGTTACGTGCAGTGTTCTCATATAATAATCTCCCTTTGTTACAAGTAACTTTGTGATAAAAAGTATCGACTTTTGTTTTGTTATATGTTTTATTGTAACAATTAATTTAATAATAATACGTTTGTAAATAATATACAAGTACTTGGTAATTTATAGCGGAATGCTGATGTTATAGGGGGGGTGATAGGATGAAAATAGAAATTGATTAAGTTAGAAAAAAATAAAGTTTAAATAAAAAACTTTTTATTTTATTAATACTTGCTATATAACATATAAACATGTAATAATAACTCTTGTAATTATAGGTTATAAGAGGAGGCTGTTTTGATGAAAAAGGTAAGCGTATTCATGTTAATACTTGTTTTAGCGTTTGGACTTATCGCGTGCTCTGGTGGAGGGAAAGAGGAAACTTCTTCAAGTGAGGAAAGTGGTGTAACGAAACTGACTTTTTGGGCTCCATTAAGCGGTGGAGACGGGGATTTTATGAAAGAGTTAGTAAATAAATTCAACGAAGAAAACAAAGATGTGAAAGTGGAACTTTTAAACTTAAAAGCAGAAGAATACTATACAAAAATTAGAACATCTGTCACATCACAGCAGGCACCCGATGTAGCTTTAGCTCATGCATCTAAACTAGCTGAACTGCAGTCTGCTAATTTAATAGAAAGCATTGAGAAGCCTTCAGCGGATGCTAAGATCGATTGGAACACTTTTAGTGAAAATATTGTCAACGCAACAATTATTGATGATGAACATTATGCTGTACCGTTAGATACTCATGCATTGATTATGTTTGCCAATAAAAAAATCCTTGATGAAGCTGGGTTACTAGATGCAGATGGCAAGCCATCAATTGAACAAGGTGCAGAAGGATTTGTAGAATTCTTAAAACAAGTAAAGAAAAATTCACCAGCTGGTACGTTCCCATTATCTGCAACATCGAATGGTGATTCACCACTGCGTATGTGGTGGACATTCTACAGCCAGCTGGGAGGAGAGATGTTAAATAAAGATGGCACAAAAGCTGCTTTTAATAATGAGAAATCATTAGAAGCATTAAATCTATTAAATGAAATGATTGAAGGCGAATTATGGCCAAAAAATATTAAAAACGGCGGAGAATTGTTTACTGCCCAAAAAGCGGCGATTCACATGAATGGTGTTTGGATGACAGGTGCATTAGAACAAAATAAAGATCTTGAGTTTGTAGCTTTGCCAATTCCACAATTATTTGATCAAGCAGCTACATGGGGAGACTCACATTTATTTGTTATTCCAAAACAAGAAAAACAAAGTGATGAGAAAAAGACTGCCAGCTTAACATTTGCAAATTGGATTACTGAACATTCAGCTTCTTGGGCAAAAGCAGGTCATGTTCCTAGTAAACCGGCAATCTTAGAATCTCCTGAGTTTAAAGAATTAGAATATAGAAGTGACTATGCTGAAATTGGTGACTACGTTTCTTATATGCCTAACTCTCCAAAACTATCAGCAATTAATGATGTCCTTAAAAAGCATTTGAACCTATTTATGAATGGCCAATCCAAGGCTAGTGACACACTTGAGAATGCAGAAAAAGAAGTGAACGCTTTATTAAGTAAATAAAAAAATAATAGAGGTTCTCGATTTAATAAAAAGTCGAGAACCTCTATTAAATAAAGGGAGGTAACACCCGTGAAGTTTCAATTCTTTAGGGGCGATAATTTGAAAGCCTATTTATTCTTAGCCCCTTTTTTAATCGTTTATAGTTTATTTATGCTTTATCCGATCGTTAAAGGTTTCATTATAAGCTTGCATGATTGGACATTAGGGATGGATTCAACCTTTGTAGGATTCAAAAATTACCTTACGATGTTCAAGGACAATTACTTTTGGGAAGCTCTAGGAAATACTATCCTTTTTGTTTTAATTTCAACGCCTGCACTCATTTTCGTTGGTTTGGGAATCGCGTTGCTGGTTAATGCAGGGTTAAAAGGAACTACCTTTCTTCGCTCTGTCTTTTTCCTTCCCTATGTTCTATCAATTTCGGTAATCGCTAGCATCTGGGTATTTATATTACAGCCTTATACAGGTTTATTAAATACTTTTCTCCATAAGATGGGAGTCGTTGAAGAAATCTTTTGGCTTGGGGATGAAAATCTTGCTTGGGTATCTATCTTATTAGCAACAATTTGGTGGACAGTTGGGTTTAACATGGTCTTATTTCTTGCAGGTCTACAGGAAATCCCGGATGAATATTATGAGGCAGCAAAAATGGATGGAGCTAATTCTTGGAAACAATTCATTTCAATTACTCTGCCTTCATTAAAGGGTGTAATGCTATTAACAGTGGTATTACAAACTATCAATTCATTTAAATTATTTGGTCAGCCCTATTTGATGACAAATGGTGGACCTGGTACAGAAACAAGAGCATTAGTTCAATATATTTATGAAAAAGGCTTTATTGAACAACAAATGGGGGTAGCATCCTCAATGTCTTATGTTCTTTTCGCAATAACCATCGTTTTTGCATTCATTCAATTTAAATTCTTTCAAAATAAAGACTGATATTTGTACTTGGGAAGGAGAGGAAAACTGTGGCATCTGTCAAAAAGAAGACAACTACGAGTAGAAAGTTATTGCATCTCTTCGGCTATCTATTTGTATTCATATGGTTAATTCCTGTGTTATGGATGTTTATGACAGCATTAAAACCAGGAGGAACCGCCGTTACCGTCATTAGTGAGTTAATAAAAGCGCCATTTACCTTAGATAATTATAGTTATGTGCTAAATAATGCATCTATATGGAGATGGACATGGAATAGTTTATATGTAGCAATCGTAACAACGGTAGTAACCATTGTATTAACATCACTCGCAGCTTTTGCTTTATCACGTTTAAAATTTATTGGGAAGAACTTTATCTTTTGGCTGATTATTGGTGGTTTAATGGTTCCGGTTGAAGCGAAGATTATCCCTTTATTTCAAATTATGATGGACTTTGGTTTGATTAACAGCTATAGTGCCCTTATTTTACCAGGATTAGCAGCCCCGCTAGGTGTTTTTATCATGAAGCAATTCTATGATGGAATACCAAACGAGCTGGTAGAAGCAGCAAAAATAGATGGAGCTGGTACGTTAAGAATCTTTTGGAGCATCTTCTTACCGTTGTCACGTTCATCAATGGCTGCACTAGGAATCTTTACCTTTATTACTTCCTGGAATAATTTCTTATGGCCATTCCTGGCAGTAAATGAAGAGAAAATGATGACTCTGCCGGTTGGTATCCCTACCTTTCAAAGTGCTTACACAGCAGAATTAATGATACCGATGGCAGCGAATGTTCTAGCGAGCTTACCGGCTATTATCGTGTTCATATTCTTCCAAAAGCATATTATTAAAGGAATTACGATGACTGGAATAAAGTAAGTAAATCTATAAAAGGGTGGAACAGCATGCGGAAAACTTATTCTTTAGATGGAAGTTGGAATTTTAGTATTGATCCAAAAAATATAGGTGAACTGGAGTCTTGGTATACAGGCAATATTCCAAATGCTCGAAGTGTTGAAGTTCCACATATTTGGCAGCGTGAAGGTGGTCAACTTGTTTCATATAACGGTGCGGCTTGGTATGACAGACAAGTGAAAATAAATTCAAATGAACACCGTGATTATTATTTGTGTTTTGGTGCCGTCGATTATTCATGCCGAGTGTGGTGGAATGGTCAATATATAGGAGAACATGAGGGTGGATTTACACCATTTGAATTTTTTATAGATTCATCCCTTATCCAAGAAGACAATCACTTGGCTATTCGGGTATATGATTATGAAGCAAATGCAGAAATTCCAATTGGCAAACAGGGCAGCTGGTATACGCGTGTCAGCGGGATTTGGCAATCTGTAACAATAGAGGAGCGTGCAAGGACATTTATCTCGAACGTATTGGTAACACCGGATATTGATCAGGGTAGTCTAGAAATCAGTTCATTTGTTGCTGGTGAGATCACTGAACATACCGTTATGAACTTTGTTATTAATGGCCATTCTCTTCGTGAAGACCAATGGGGAGAAGATGAGAGTTATTCAGGAACTCTAGAATTGGTGGATGCAACTCTTCCAATTTTTCAAGAAGCAGCAAACTTGACTCATTTTAAAACGAAAATAAATGTACCAGATATGAAAAAATGGTCACCAGCAACACCTTATCTTTACGAAATAGAAGTTACGTTAGTTTCAGAGGGAATAGTAGATTCGTATCAAACTACATTTGGGTACCGAAAAGTTGAGCAAAAGAATGGCCGGATCTATCTGAATAATGAGCCGATGTACATAAGAGGGGCATTAGATCAGGCGTTTTATCCGGATACGATTTATGCGGTACCGTCTGTTGAGTACATTCAAAAAGAATTAAAAGCAGCGAAGGATATGGGATTTAATCTGCTCCGTAAACATATTAAAGCAGAGCTGCCGCTTTATTTATACTGGGCAGACAGGCTTGGAATGTTAATCTGGGCAGAGCCGCCAAATTATGTGAAATGGACGGCAACAGCACAAAAGCGTTTTGTGAAACTACTAAATGAAATGATGGTAAGAGATTACAATCATCCTTCTATTATTATTTGGTCCATCTACAATGAAGAATGGGGATTAGAGTGGGACCTTGAGTTTGATAAAGAAAAACAAGAGCATGTTGCCAAACTATTTGATGAAGTAAAAAGTTGGGATTACACAAGATTGTATTGTGACAATAGCGGCTGGACTCATGTTAAAACAGATATCAATGATCACCATCGCTATTTTGCTTTACCTGAACAAATCAAAGAATGGGAAAATGATCTTGATGAATATGTGATTGGTCAGCGTGAACGGAATTTTGTTACTGGATTTAAGTCCAATGGAGAGCCGCTTCTTGTATCAGAATTCGGAATGTGGGGATTACCAAGTATAGAGAAACTACGGGATTATTATAAAGGGAAAGAGCCATGGTGGTTTGTGAATCAAGGAGATGGCACCCATCAAGATGATTATAAAAAGCCAACAACAGCATTGTCTAACCATTCAAAATTTGGAATTCAAGAGGCATTGGGTGATTTAGACAGCTTATCTGTAATCTCGCAGAAAAGGATGTTTAGAGGTGTTAAATCATTAATTGAAGAAATGAGAAAGCGCCCAGAAATTGCTGGGTATGTTGTCACAGAGTTCACGGATATCGAATGGGAAACAAATGGCTGGCTGGATTTTATGAGAGAGCCTAAAGAAGAATTTACTAGATTGGTAGATTTTAACGGTCCTACTTGTATTTTAGCTGACAGTTCAGATAAGAATCTTTGGTCAGGGGAATCTGCAAAATTTGAGATCGTAGTGGTTGATGACTTAGCACATTTAAATGACATCAGTATTAAATGGGAATTTTTTAATGAACATCAAGAACCCTATGAGAATTTAACTGGCGAAATTCATTTTAATATGGACTTAAAAACATATTGGAAAACTGAAGGTGCAATTACGATTACGGTTCCTGAGGTCGAGCGCTCAGAGTTCGCAAAACTAAACCTAATGCTAGTGTCCAATGGAGAAGTTATTGCTTCAAATGTGGAGGAATTCACATTTACCAATAAAAATGCTATACAAAGGCCTGACTCAAGCGTTTATGTTCATCATTTGCCGCAGGAATTCTCAAAGCAATTGGTGAAAAACGGCATAAGTGTAACGAATGAGCTTAATAAAGATGGAATCGTTGTTACAGATTACCTGGATGAAAAAATTCTTACACATATTCATAAAGGTGGTCATGCAATTTTCTTAGCAGAGGCAGGAGATCATTTAGTGGAAAATGGTCATTATCCTTTCCGTCAGCTGCCTCCAGGTGAAAGCTGGCCGCGAGCATCATCTATGAACTATATAAACACTGAGTGGTTTAATGGTGTACCCCTTCATCCTGAAGTTGGCTGGGAAGGTTCTGAGTTGTTCCCGGAGTATGTAATCCCGTTTGCTGATTACAAAAAAGAGGGGACGAAGCGAACGATAAACATGTTTGGCAGTCCTAGACTTGCAGAGGAATCTACTGTTTTAGCGGGGTATTTCCAAGGGTGGCTAGGACAAAATGGAGGTTCAATTGTCCACCATCGAGACGGATTAGGTTCGGTTCTTATCGTTACTTGGAAGTTAATCAATCAATATGGAAAACATCCAATCGCAACTCAAATATTAAACAAATTGATAATGAAGGTAAAGGGTGATCATGATGAAAATTAAAAGTATAGAATTATTTAAGGTACCGCCACGCTGGTTATTTCTTAAAGTGATGACCGACGATGGACTTGTTGGCTGGGGGGAACCTGTAGTTGAAGGGCGTGCTGATACGGTAAAAACAGCGGTTGAAGAGTTAAGCAGCTATATCATTGGACAAGATCCAATGAGAATTGAAGACTTATGGCAAGTAATGTACCGTGCCGGTTTCTACAGAGGCGGTCCAATTCTAACTAGTGCCATTTCAGGGATCGAGCAGGCATTATGGGATATTAAAGGGAAATTTTATAACGCGCCTGTCTACGATTTACTAGGCGGGGCAAGCCGAGACAAAATCCGAGTCTATAATTGGATTGGCGGAGATCGTCCCAGCGATGTCAGGGAAGCGGCACTTCAGCAAATCGCTGCAGGCTTTACTGCAGTAAAAATGAATGCATCTGAAGAATTACATTATATTGATTCCTTTTCTAAGGTTGAAAAGGTTATTGAACGAATTGCGACTGTCCGTGAAGTTGGCGGCAGTGACTTTGGAATTGGCATCGATTTTCACGGACGCGTTCATAAATCGATGGCAAAAATTCTTGCGAAAGAACTTGACCCGTATCGTCCAATGTTCATTGAGGAACCGGTACTTCCTGAAAATAATGAAGCATTAAAAGAAATTGCGCGTTATACGTCTGCACCGATTGCTACAGGTGAAAGAATGTATACTCGCTGGGGATTTAAGGATCTTTTACAACAAGGGATTGTAGACATTATTCAACCAGACGTCTCACATGCCGGCGGCATACTAGAAACAAGAAAAATTGCTGCGATGGCTGAAGCTTATGATGTAGCATTGGCACCACATTGCCCATTAGGTCCGATTGCACTTGCTTCTTGTCTGCAAGTGGACGCGTGTTCACCAAATGCTTTTATCCAAGAACAAAGTTTAGGGATTCACTATAACAAAGGAAATGACATATTAGACTATATCTTGAACCCTCAGACATTTGAATATCAGGATGGATTTGTATCCCTGCCAAAAGGTCCTGGTCTAGGTGTTGAGGTGAATGAAGAGAAAGTTCGAGAAGCGGCAAAGATTGGTCATACTTGGAAAAACCCAGTTTGGCGTAATGAAGACGGAACGGTTGCAGAGTGGTGAGAAAACTATGAATTCACAAAAGCTTGATGTGGTTACAATAGGGGAAACCATGGGTCTGTTTACTCCAAACAAGCAAGGCTACCTGCGATATGCGAATCAGTTCTCTCAATCATTTGCAGGATCCGAAACAAATGTGGCAATTGGCGTATCTCGTATGGGGTATAAAGCAGGCTGGATTAGCAGGGTAGGGCAAGACGAGTTTGGAAAGGGATTATTGATGTTTTTAAGGGGAGAGAATATTGATTTAACCTTTGTGAAAGAAGATCAAGACTCCCCAACAGGTTTAATGTTTAAAGAATATTTACGAGAAAATCAAACAAGGGTTTTCTATTATAGAAGTAATTCGGCCGCCAGTCGTCTATCTCCCGAGGACATCGACAGGTCATATATTAGTCAAGCAAAATATCTATTTGTATCGGGTATCACCCCTGCATTGAGTAGGTCTTGTCAATTAGCAGTAATGGCTGCGATAGAGATAGCGAAAGAAAATGGGGTCCAGGTTGTATTTGATCCAAATCTGCGAAAGACGTTGTGGGATGAAGGTATTGCCCGCCAAACCTTACTTGAAATTGCAAAACAAGCAGATATTGTTCTTCCGGGTATCGGTGAAGGAGAATTCTTGTTTGGAACGAATGATGCAAAAGAAATAGGTGAAAAGCTTTTAGAATTGGGAGCCAAAGTAGTGATAGTTAAACTCGGAGAAAGAGGAGCATGTGCAGTAACCAATGAGGGTGCAGAGTTTATTCCAGGCTATGACGTTAAAAGGGTGGTGGACCCAATTGGTGCTGGAGATGCATTTGCAGCAGGTTTTTTAACTGGCCTGCTGGATAAGTTATCACTATCTGAAGCTGTTCATAGGGCGAATGCATTTGGTGCACTTGCAACGCAGGTAAAAGGAGATATTGAAGGATTGCCAGAACGTGTACAATTAATTCAATTTATGAATTCAACGTCTGATGATGTTGAAAGGTAATAAAGGAGCACAATCTATGAAAATAGAACACTTTAAAGAACATAAGATTATTTCGATTGTTCGGGGGATTGCATTAGAGGATGCAGAACAAATCTTTCAAACGTTATACGAAGAGGGAATCAGGCTGATTGAGGTCACACTCAACACGGAAAGTGCATTGACAATGATCAATGAGATGAGCAGGAAGTTTGAAGGGCGCATGTTTGTTGGAGCAGGGACCGTTCTAACCCCAGAAATGGCAGATCAAGCGATTGAGGCAGGTGCAAAGTTTGTTCTTACACCTACTGTTAATGTAGAAACCATACACACTGTCAAAAGAGCAGGAGTCTTCTGTATAGCAGGTGCACTCACACCAACTGAAATTCTCACTGCGTATGAAAATGGAGCAGATCTAGTGAAAATTTTCCCGGCTGGCACTATGGGAGTAAATTATATAAAAGATCTCAAAGGCCCGCTTCCGCAAATACCTACAGTACCAACTGGAGGGATTGATATTACCAACGCATCGGAATTCCTTTCTGCAGGAGCCACAGCACTAGGCGTGGGAAGCTCGATTGTAAAAGGGAAAAAAGGCTATAAGGAAGAGGACTTTACTGAATTAAGAGAGAAAGCAAGAAGGTTTTACCAAGTTTGTCATGAAAATTAATATGTTTGTACAAAAAACCACAGCACTTTGCTGTGGTTTTCGCCTTTTATACTTTTAATCTTTTTGCATTTACGAATAACGATAAAAGTGGGAAAATGGTAGTGAATCCTCTATATAAAGGAGTTGATATGTTTACGATCATTACCTCTGTTCTAACTTCACCTTAAGATCAATCCGCTCTAAAACCTTCCTGAAATTAATAGTTTTATATTCTCAATTTCCTCAAATTACCGTTTAAATTCCCTTCTATATTTATCAATGGTCTACTAATGGATATATTTTTATCCTTTACAAAAAGACAAATGAAGTGGGAAAATGAATGCTGGATGCTTTATCAAAAGGAGCAATCGTAATGAAATTAATTATTGCTGAAAAGCCAGACCAAGGTTCAACACTGGCTTCTATTTTTAAAAATAAAAAACAAAATGGTTTTATTGAAGTTTTTCCAAATGAGACTTTTCCAAATGGTGCCTATATCACCTGGGCAATTGGGCATTTATGCCAGTTGGTTAACCCTGAAGCTTACGAGCCTGGATGGAAAAAATGGTCGCTGGATAATCTGCCGATGATCCCAAGTCAATTCCAATATGAAGTAACAAAGGATAAAATAAAACAATTTTCTGTAATCCAAAAGCTGGTAAACAACCCAGCGGTAACCGAAATTATCCATGCTGGCGATGCCGGGCGTGAAGGTGAACTGATTATCCGTAATATACTGCGGATGACAGGCTGTAAGAAGCCGATGAAACGACTTTGGATTTCATCTTTAACAGCTAACTCCATTCGCGAAGGGTTTAATAAATTATTAGATGAAGATTATACAAGAAATTTATATTTTGAGGCCTACACCCGGGCTTGCGCAGATTGGGTTGTTGGCATGAATGCTTCACGCCTTTATAGCTTGCTGCTGCAAAAACAAGGCTTTTCAGATGTGTTTTCAGTAGGACGGGTACAGACACCGACATTAGCTCTTATTGTAAAAAGAGAATTGGAAATTGAGAACTTCAAATCTGAACCTTTTTGGGAAGTAATTGCACAATTTAATATTGAGGGCAAGAAATATATTGGAAAGTGGCAGAATGATGGAGAAACTCGGGTAAAGACAAAGGAAATGGCTGAGAAGGTTGCTGCGTTTTGCCGAGAAAAGCCAGCGGAAGTCAGAGAGGTGATTTCGGAAAGAAAAGAATTTTTACCACCGTTACTTTATAATCTCTCAGCTCTGCAGGCTGAGGCGAATAAACGATATAAATTTTCACCGAAGAAAACACTGGATGTACTGCAAAAACTTTATCAAAAGGGAAATGTATCCTATCCACGTTCGGACTCACGGTATGTAACGAAAGAAGAAGCAAATACATTTCCAGAAATACTTACTAAATTAAGCCAAATCAATGGTTATGATAAGTTTTTCCCGCTGCCAATCGAATCAATTGGCGATAACAAGCGTTATGTAAACGAAAAAAAAGTCACAGATCACTATGCGATTATTCCTACCGAACAAATTCCGAATGTCGAAAGATTGGACCCAGACGAAAAGAAACTATATGATCTCATTGTAGCAAGTTTAATTGCCGCGCATTATCCAAAAGCGATTGCAGAATATACAACAGTTACTACTTTAGTAGATGGACGGGCAGTTTTCCAATCGAAGGGAAAGGTCCAAATCGACGAAGGCTGGCGGAAGGTAATCAAGCAAAAGGAAAAAGAGGATGAACCGGCACTTCCTCTATTAACAGAAGGGGAACAGGGCCATACGACAAAGGTTGATGTAAAAGAGAGTCAGACACAGCCGCCAAAGCGCTATACTGAAGGTCAGTTAATCACGTTAATGAAGACCGCCGGCAAGCATATTGAAGACAAGGAAATGGAAAAAATATTGTCTAAAACAGAGGGTCTTGGTACGGAGGCGACAAGGGCAGGTATTATTACTATGCTGAAGGACCGAAAATATATTGATGTCACAAAGAACTTAGTATATGCAACAGCTAAGGCAAGAATATTGATTGACGCGATAGGTGAGGAAATTCTTGCATCCCCGGAAATGACTGCAAAATGGGAGCAGAAATTAAAAGAAATATCTGAGGGTTCTGCTTCTCCAAAGAATTTCATGGAACAAACCAATAAAATGGTTTCCCATTTGATTACTTCAGGAGTCGGGCATTCTGCTTCATGGGCATTTTCAGAGGATGTGCGCGAAAATTTTACTCCAAGTAAAAAGATGACAAAAGGAAAAGGCAGTACGAAGCTGGGAAAATGCGGAAAATGTGATGGCTCTATCGTTGATAAGGGAAGCTTTTACGGCTGTTCGAACTATCAAAAAAATCAATGTAATTTCACTATATCTAAGAAAATCCTTGGAAAAAACATTACTCAAAAGAATATAAAACTTCTCTTAGCTGAAGGGAAAACAGAGGTAATAGAAGGTTTTACCAATAAGGATAAAACGTTCAGTGCCCGGCTTTTTCTAGATGAACAGGAGAAAAGGATCAAGTTTCTATTTGATGAACAAAATGCTAAAAGTGTGACAAAGTGATAATACAACTTGTCACTATTTTTTTTCTATAGTAAACTTTTAAGAGAGTATTTTTTTTGGAGGTCCGGGATGCCAACACCTAGTATGGAAGATTATATTGAACAAATATATATGTTAATTGAAGAAAAAGGGTATGCCCGTGTTTCAGATATTGCAGAAGCACTATCTGTTCATCCCTCCTCAGTCACAAAAATGGTTCAAAAGCTCGACAAGGATGAATATTTAGTATATGAAAAATATAGAGGCTTCAGCTTAACCACGAAAGGGAATAAGATTGGAAAACGCCTTGTATTTAGACATGATTTGCTTGAACAATTTCTAAAAATAATCGGTGTAAAAGATGAAAATATTTATAATGATGTAGAGGGAATTGAGCACCACTTAAGCTGGGATTCGATTGAAAGAATCGTTGACCTCGTTCAATTTTTTCAAGAAGATGAATCGAGGATAGAGGCATTAAAAGAAATACAAAGACAAAATGAAACGGAATAATTGACTAAGCACTTGGCGGCAGCCAAGTGCTTTTTTTGTTATGACCCCTACCATATGAGGCCCCTTTTGATGAGCACCTAACTAAAAAGGGCTTCATGAGTCATTCATGAGGCTTATTTCGATGAGAATCTTCCTAAAAAGGGCTTTATGAGTCATTCATGAGGCCTATTTCGATGAGAATCTTCCTAAAAAGGGTTTCATGAGCCCATCATGAGGCCCTTTTCAAAGAAAACCTAGCTAAAAAGGGCTCCATAACCGCATCATGAGACCTATTTCATGGAAGAATTGACTAAGAATGGCTTCATGTAAATTTATTTCATCCAATATTAGAACAAATCAGGATATTGGTCAAAGGATTGTTCAGCCTCGGGGCTTAGAAGTAGGTTTCCATAAGAGTCTTCAATAGTTTGGACGCCTTTGATGGCGCCGTTTGCCGCTTCCATTACTGCCTTTTGATAAGAAATAATCCGTCCCCCAGATGTGACAAAGCTGATAATTTCTCCAAAATGATTACGATGCAGTGCTACGACTGTTTCCACAACGTTTCCCCCCTTTGCTCGATATTCTTTCTATATAGAACAAAAATTAAACGATGACTTTGAAAAATAAATAGAAAAGAAGCACCGGATTCTCCCGATGCTTCTTTTCTTAATCCCAATTAAAAGGTGTTTCCTGATAAACATAATAGTTGAGCCAATTTGAGAAAAACAAATGCCCATGTGAACGCCAGCGATTAATTGGCGGCTGTGTTGGATCATTATTCGGGAAGTAATTTTCCGGAATATGGATTTCCAGTCCTCGTGCAATATCTCGATTATATTCCTGAGCCAAGGAATCAGACTCGTATTCCAAATGTCCGGTAATCATCACATGTTTTCGGTCACGGGATGCAATCAGCAGAGCGCCTGCTTCCTCTGAAGCTGCTAACAGCGTCAGCTCGGGGTTTTCATGAATTTCACCAACCGATACATCTGTATATCGAGAATGGGGAGCATAAAAATGATCATCAAAACCACGCAGGAGTAAATCATTTTGCTCGAAAATCCGATGCTCATAAATACCTGAACATTTACGAGAAAGCTCAAATTTATCAATTCCATAATGATAAAATAGGGCAGCCTGTGCACCCCAGCATATATGCAGGGTAGAAGTGACGTGGGTTTTGGTCCAGTCCATGATCTCAGTGAGTTCCTGCCAGTACTTTACCTGTTCAAACTCCATAAGTTCAACCGGGGCACCAGTAATAATCATACCGTCATACTTTTGATTTTTGACCTCTGAAAAAGTAGTATAAAATTGTTCCAGATGCTGTTTACTCGTGTGTGTGGATTCATACGAATTGGTTTTTAAGAATTTAACATTTACTTGCAGCGGGCTGTTTCCCAATAGCCTTAAGAGCTGGGTCTCTGCCTTTTCTTTTTCGGGCATCAAATTTAAGATAAGTAGTTTTAATGGCCGAATATCCTGACGAATTGCCCGTTCGTCGTCCATGACAAAGATATTTTCATGTTCAAGAATTTCTCTAGCTGGCAGCAGCTTTGGAATGTTAATAGGCAAGGTGCACTCCCCCTTTATTACGTTACATTTAGTATATAGTATATTTTTAAAATTCGGTCATTAACATTATAAACATTATACTAAATTCAGAAAAGAATAATTTGTTGTGAAAAATAATACACGAAATAAATCAGGGATTTGATACAATATAAGAGGTTTACTATTCTATGTGAATGCGGGGGATCATTTTTGCAAATGAAAACATCAGTTAAGTCCGACATTGAAATTGCACAAGAATCAACCATGAAGCCAATAGTTGAGATTGCGGAAAGTATTGGTTTAACGGAAGATGACCTCGAACTTTTTGGAAAATATAAAGCGAAAATTTCTTATGAGGCACTATCAAACATTGAATCAAATAAAAGCGGGAAAATCATACTTGTTACTTCCATCAATCCTACGCCTGCGGGTGAAGGGAAATCTACCGTAACAGTAGGTCTTGGTGACGCTTTTAAAAAGATTGGCAAGAAAGCGATTATTGCCATTAGAGAGCCTTCCTTGGGTCCGACGATGGGAATTAAAGGCGGCGCTACCGGCGGCGGTTATTCACAGGTTTTACCGATGGAAGATATCAATCTGCATTTTACTGGTGATTTGCATGCGATTACAACGGCTAATAATGCTCTAGCAGCTCTATTGGATAATCATATTCAACAAGGAAATGAACTCAACATTGATCAGCGCCGCATCGTCTGGAAACGTGCAGTTGATTTAAATGATCGTGCGTTAAGAAAGGTTGTTATCGGGCTTGGAGGACCGCTTCAAGGTGTTCCTCGTGAGGATGGCTTCGATATTACCGTTGCCTCAGAGATTATGGCCGTTCTATGTTTGGCAACAGATTTGAAAGATTTAAAATTACGATTAGCACGTATGGTTGTGGCCTATAATGATAAAAAGGAACCTGTAACGGTTGGGGACCTTGGCGTGGAAGGCGCACTGACATTGTTGTTAAAGGATGCGGTGAAACCGAATCTAGTTCAAACCATTGAACATACACCTGCACTCGTTCATGGCGGCCCTTTTGCCAATATTGCGCACGGCTGTAATAGTGTAATTGCTACTCGTGCCGCTTCAAAGCTAGGAGATTATGTCATTACAGAGGGCGGTTTTGGCGCAGATTTAGGAGCAGAAAAGTTTTTACATATTAAAGCAAGAAGTGCGGGTATTAAACCTGAAGCCGTGGTAATTGTTGCAACCATCCGAGCATTAAAAATGCATGGAGGGGTGGCAAAATCTGATTTGGCGAAGGAAAACATCGCATCACTTACGTTGGGATTCGCTAACCTGCAAAAACATATCGAGACGATTAAAAGCTTTGGTTTACCAGTGGTCGTAGCGATTAATAAATTTATTACCGATACCGAATTAGAAGTTCAAACCCTGCTTGAATGGTGTAAACGGGAGGACGTTCCCGCTGCATTAACTGAGGTCTGGGAAAATGGCGGTGCCGGTGGAGTTGAATTAGCAGAAACACTTCTATCCGTGATTGAAAAGGAAGAAAATAAATTTCAGCCTTTATACGATTTATCTGATTCACTCGAATCAAAAGTAAGAACAATTGTCCAAAAGGTATATGGCGGCAAGGATGTAGAATTCTCTTCAAAAGCAAAGAAACAACTGGAGGATTATGAAAGATTCGGCTGGTCTAATTTAGCTATCTGTATGGCTAAATCACAATATTCCTTATCTGATGATCCAACGAAACTAGGAAGACCAACAGATTTTACGGTGAATGTCAGGGAGTTTAAACCATCGATTGGGGCTGGTTTCATTGTGGCTCTAACGGGAGAAGTTATGACCATGCCTGGGTTGCCAAAGAAACCAGCAGCCTTAAATATGGATGTAGATGAGAAAGGCAAGGCATTAGGTTTGTTTTAATAAATGAGGTGAGTCAATGTTTGATCCAACTGCTTTTGATAATATGAAGGTAGTCATAGAGGGCGCGCTTTACGATTTAGACCTAGCAGGAAAAATCGTTATCATTGATCGCAACGATCAGATAAACATGGCAAAAATGTCGCGAAATTTTGATGTCCATTTTCAATTACCTGATGCTAAAGGAAATCAAGTTACTGCCAAAATGGAAATTAACTCCGATATGATTAACCTGGCAGCGGAGCTATTATCTGATGCGCTTTCTTCGACACAAGCAGGATGCAAATTAAGACTTCAATTTTTTCATAAAGATATTTCCGATGAACAACAATTAAAGGAAATTAGCTGGATTCTCACAGAAATTTGGGGAGAAACAAGAGAAATTTGTCAATCTGTTACAATTACTCCTTCAAAAGCACTCATAAGTAATTGTATATCGATTGAATTTGACAGACTGATTGGTGAAGATCTGATGGACGACTTCGTTGAATTGATTGATTTTATGATCACAACAATTCAGCAATTGGAATCCTACCTGCTTGAAATCAGTAAATAATCACTTTAAAGGCCGGCTAAAAAATTTTTTAGCCGGTTTTTTTATTGTATAAATTATTTACAATATTTAGATTTCAAGGTACGATTATTTTGACTAGATATTAAGACCTCATACCAATTTAAAGGGGAGATTACATTGGTTAAAACGGCATGGGTTACTGACAGTACTGCTTATTTAGATGATGATTTAAAGAATCATCCTGATTTGTATACAATTCCATTAACGATTTTACTTGATGGCGAGGAGTTTGCTGATGGCATTGATTTGAGTGCGGCGCAGCTTTATGCGAGATTAAAGGAGTTAAAGTCCCCGCCCAAAACTTCACAGCCTGCAGTCGGAGTTTTCCAGCAATTATACGAGGAGCTTTCCAGGGATTATGACCAAATTGTAGCCGTCCTAATATCAGGGAAGTTAAGTGGTACAGTTTCCTCCAGTGAACAGGCAGCTAAGCTAGTTGAGTTACCTGTTACAACCTTTGATTCCAATATTCTTACTGCGCCAATGACCGCATTATTAAAAAAGGGGATGGAACTGGTTGAAGCAGGGAATAGTATTGAATCGGTAATTGATCAATTAGAAACGTTAAAGACTACAAATGAGACGTATGTTTTAATAGGCAGTTTGGAGCAGCTTCATCGGAGTGGAAGGATGTCTGGATTACAGTTCTTTTTAGGAAGTATGCTGAATGTAAAGCCGATTATTTCAATTGAAGACGGTGCTCTCAATACAAAGGAAAAAGTGAGAAGTGATAAGAAGGCAAAGGAAAAAATCCTTGATTACCTAAAATCTTCTTATGAAAAACATCGGTTCAAGGAAGTTTATATACTTTATGGTCTCCACCCTGAGCCTGCAAATGAATGGATGGAGGAAATAGAGAAATTATATCCTGAGTTAAAGGTGATTTGCTGTCCGCTTGGTGCTGTTATTGGTGTTCATGCGGGCGAAAATACACTTGGCATCAGCTGGCATAATGGACTGAAATAACTTTATTCCCTAATGAGCATACTAAAATGGCAGTTCATTTTAGTTAAGGGGGTAATCATCATTAGTAAGCAGGGAAGACAAAATTCGAATATGACGCGTGAGCAAATTGAAAAACAAGACCAAAAAAATGATATCGAAATAGGCAGCGAGTTTACAATAGGTAACACAAAATCGCAAAGCCAGAAAAAAAGCGGCCGTCAAGCAAACAAAAAATAACTCCGAATTGTTTCGGGGTTATTTTTTGTTTGTTTTTCATGGTAAAATATCAGGGGTGAAGGAAGGTGTTTCTATATGACTAAACAAATGATTGAAAAAGCGGCAGTTTATGTCCGTAATGAATTAGGCGAAGACGCAACAGGACATGATTGGTATCATGTTGACCGTGTGAGACGGGCAGCTTTACATATATGCAGCGAAGAGCAAGCAGGTGACCCATTTATTATTGAAATGGCAGCTTTATTACACGATATTCCGGACGAAAAGCTAAATGACAGCGCAGAAGCAGGGAAGAAAAAGCTGGATTTATTTTTTCAAAGTATTGAACTACCGGATGAAGCACAGAACGCTATTGTTCAAATTATAGAGAGTATTTCATATAAAGGCGGAAGGAAAACGGAGCTAAAGTCGATTGAGGCAAAAATCGTACAGGATGCAGACCGATTAGACGCAATTGGAGCGATAGGAATTGCCAGGGCTTTTGCTTATGGCGGTAAAAAAGGACAGCCCATCTATGATCCAGCTATTAATGTTCGAGAAGAAATGAGTCTCGAAGAATACCGAAAAGGTAAATCAACCAGCATTCATCATTTCTATGAGAAATTATTAAAATTAAAAGATTTACTGAATACAGATACAGCGAAGAACATGGCAGAAAAGCGGCATCAAATGATGGAGCAATACTTAGAACAATTTTACCTAGAATGGGATGGTCAAGACCGATGAAGATGCTCACAGTAGAGAATGTTACGAAAACGTATGGAGAAAAGCGGCTTTTTAATCATATTTCCATTACAATTGGTGAAAAAGAGCGAGTCGGCTTAATCGGAATAAATGGAACGGGAAAATCCTCACTACTAAAAGTTATTGCTGGCTTGGATCAGCCGGATGACGGAAAAATTATTACAGGCAAGGACTACAGTATAGCGTTTTTGGACCAACAGCCAGATTTAGATGCAGAAAAAACAGTTCTTGAACAAGTATTTCATGGTGATGCACCTATTCTTAGACTAATGCGTGAATACGAAAAAACGCTTTTGTTATTAAATACAGCTCCTAATGATACAAACATTCAAGAAGATTTATTCCAAATGCAAAAGCAAATGGATGCTTTAAATGCTTGGGATGCAAGTACAAACGCCAAGTCGATTTTAATGAAGCTTGGAATCGAGGATTTCACGAAAAAGATAGGGGAGCTTTCGGGCGGACAAAAGAAACGTGTCGCGTTAGCGCAAGTTCTGATTGCTGAGCCTGATTTATTGATTCTTGATGAGCCTACGAACCACCTTGACTTTGACTCTGTTAAGTGGCTGGAGGATTATTTGAGCAGATACAGTGGGTCGATTCTGCTTGTCACACATGACCGATACTTTTTAGATCGCGTTGCAAATAGA
Organism: Neobacillus niacini; assembly: GCF_046591715.1. Taxonomy (GTDB): domain Bacteria; phylum Bacillota; class Bacilli; order Bacillales; family Cytobacillaceae; genus Neobacillus; species Neobacillus niacini_L. The sequence goes on from NZ_JAWVNQ010000003.1 coordinate 415,937, forward strand.
ATGTTCGAATTAGATGGCGGCAATCTTTATAGCTATAAAGGAAATTATGCCGCATTTTTAGAAGCAAAAGCCATCCGTGAAGAAAATGAGGCTGCAACCTTTGAAAAAAGGCAGAATCTTTTTAGACGAGAACTTGAGTGGATGAGACGCGGCGCCAAAGCAAGGACGACTAAGCAAAAAGCACGGATTCAGCGTTTTGATGAGCTGGAAGATAAGCTTGCAGGCGGGAAGCCGACAGGTGAACGAGTTGATATTTCACTAAATGGTAGCAGACTTGGGAAACAGGTATTTGAACTCAAGGACGCATCAAAGCGATACGGGGCGAAGACAATCCTGAATCACTTTGATTTACTAGTGAAGCCCGGCGACCGCCTGGGGATTATCGGCCGAAATGGAACGGGAAAGTCAACGTTATTAAATGTTCTTGCTAAAAAGCTGCCGCTTGATGAAGGTGAATTCATTATGGGGCAGACGGTGAAAATAGCTTATTATACACAAGAAAACGAGGATATGGATGAGAATAAGCGGATGATTGAATACATTAAGGAGACAGCTGAAGTGGTGGAGACATCAGATGGGAAAACACTGTCTGCGGCACTGATGCTTGAACGTTTTTTATTCCCGCCATTCTCCCATGGAACACCAATCCGCAAATTATCGGGCGGAGAAAAGCGCCGTTTATATTTATTGAAGCTGTTAATGACGGCACCCAATGTTCTTCTGCTCGACGAGCCGACAAATGATCTAGATACACAAACATTGACGGTTCTAGAGGATTATCTTGAAGAATTCCCTGGCGTTGTGATTACTGTGTCTCATGATCGATATTTCCTTGATAAAGTGGTTGACCAGCTTCTTGTTTTGCGTGGAGAAGGCAGGATTGATTCTTTCTATGGAAATTACAGCGAATACCTAGAAAAAGAATCTGCGGAAGAAGCGAAAAAGAGTGCTGCTAGTACACCTGTACAGACCAAAGCTCCTGAAAAGGAAAAAAAGAAAAGGATGACCTTTAAAGAGAAAAAAGAGTGGGAAGAAATTGACGATTTGATCGAAAAAACAGAAGCCCGCTTAGAGGAAGTTGCCGAAGAAATGGGAAACACCGGCAGTGACTTCACAAAAGCACAGGAATTAATGAAATTAGAAACAGAACTAAACGAAAAGCTAGAGTATTTGATCGGAAGATGGGAATATCTGGCTGAATTAGCTGAAAGCGAGTAGAAAAGTGCGTCATTGACGTACTTTTTTTTATCGAAAAAGTTAAAGCCGCCACCATTGAAACACCTAAGACCAATTCCTAGAATGAAATATAATCATTATGTTAAACTTGTATAAGAGAAACTAAAGAATTAGGTGAAGTACATGAAAATTAAGGCAATCGAACCAACTCCAAGCCCAAATACAATGAAAATTATCTTAGATCAAGAACTGCCAATGGGAAAAAGCCATAATTATAAAAACGATACAGCAGTCAATGCACCTGTTATTATCCAAAATATCCTTCAAATTGAGGGAATCAAGGGTGTATATCATGTAGCAGATTTTTTGGCAGTTGAAAGAAATGCGAAGTTTGACTGGAAGGATTTATTGCCGCAAGTCCGCCATGCGTTTGGAGAAACAAAGGAACATAGAGCTGAGGCCGAGAACAACCCAAATGAACACTTTGGTGAAATCAAGGTGGAAGTCCAAATGTTTAAAGACATTCCTCTTCAGGTAAAACTGACAGATGGGAATACAGAGAAAAGATTCGGAATGCCGGAAAACTTTCTAAAAGCAAGAGAACGTGCGCAGCTTCCGGATGAAAATTACATCCTGCTCCGCAGATGGGACAATCAGGGTGTCAGATATGGAGAATTTGATAGTATTGGCCAAGAGGTAGTGGAAGAATTAATAGCGGCTTATCCAGCTGAAAGGCTCGAGGACCTTGTAGCGAAAGCCCAATCCACTGATGCTGCTGCAATTTCAAGGCCATTACGACAACGTAAAAAGGTAACTCTTGAATCGTTAGACAATCCCGATTGGCAGGTTCGCTATCAGCTTCTAGAACAAATGGATGATCCCGATATTTCCGACCTGCCTATATTAGAAAAAGCCTTAGCAGATGAAAAGCCATCCATCCGCAGACTTGCGACTGTTTATTTAGGGATGATTAAAGACCAAAGTGTCCTGCCGTATTTATATAAAGCATTAAAAGATAAGACCGTTACGGTAAGAAGGACTGCCGGTGACTGCTTATCAGACCTTGGTTTCCCTGAGGCAAGTGAAGAAATGTCAAAAGCACTGCAGGACGCAAGCAAATTAGTCCGCTGGCGAGCTGCGATGTTTTTGTATGAAGTAGGCGATGAAAGTTCATTGCCAGCTTTAAAGGCAGCCGAAGATGATCCTGAGTTTGAGGTCAGCATGCAAATAAAAATGGCAATTGAAAGAATACAAGGCGGCGAGGCAGCAAAAGGTTCGGTCTGGAAACAAATGACGGAGGCGCGTAAAACAGACAACTAAATTGCACATAACAAATGAGATATAGTAAACTGCAAATATAGAAAGTGAGGTTTTTATAATGTCAATGGCATATGAGGAATACATGAGACAAATGGTACTGCCAATGCGTGAGGAACTAACAAGAACAGGATTTAAAGAACTTACAACAGCGGAAGAAGTAGAAAACTATATGGAAAATGCAACAGGTACTACACTTGTTGTTGTAAATTCGGTTTGTGGATGTGCAGCTGGACTAGCAAGACCAGCAGCAACTCAGAGCGTCTTAACTAGTGATAAAAAACCAGAACATCTAGTTACCGTCTTTGCTGGACAGGATAAAGAAGCAACAGCAAAAATGCGTGAGTATTTCGAAGGAATTGAACCTTCTTCTCCATCAATGGCATTATTAAAAGGAAATAAAGTGGTTCATTTTATCCCGCGACATGATATTGAAGGCATGCCGATGGAATCTATTATGGATAATTTAAAGGCTGCATTTGAAGCCAATTGTTAAAAGGATGTCATTTCGACGTCCTTTTTTTTGGAGGTAATGTAAGATCATGTTTGTTACGACAGCAGGAAGAACCAATCAGCAAATGATTGAAAAAGCAATGGAGACAGCAGAAGTATTAAACATTCCCTACATAGCTAGAAAAAAGAAATCCATCCTTCTCCTCCAAAAAGAAACAAACAGTGAATGTATAGTAGTGGGAAAGGAAAGACTTGAGTTATTTCACAAGGAAGCACAGCACCCCTTCTTCTTTCATCCAAATTCTGCTATGTTTCGGATCAAGCGCTTAAAAAACGGTGAACATGACCCATTTGCTGATGCCGCACAACTAAACAATGGTATGACTTTTCTAGACTGCACCCTCGGACTCGCTTCTGATTCGATTGTCGCAAGCTATTTAGTTGGTGATGAGGGTCGGGTGACAGGCACCGAGGGTCAGAAATATTTGGCTTTCATCGTTCAAGAAGGACTCAGGACGTGGAAAACGGAAGTTCCAGAAATGAATAAGGCAATGGCAAGTATTCAAGTGATTCACAGCCAAGCACTTGAATACTTAAAATCTCTGCCTGATGAATCCTATGATTGTGTTTATTTTGATCCGATGTTTGATGAATCAATTCTTGAATCAGATGGAATTAAGGCATTAGGATATATAGCTATGCATGAAGACTTAAACAAAGAAATGATAGACGAAGCGTATAGAGTTACTAAATATAGAGTTCTTTTAAAGGACCACTATAAAAGTAAAAGGTTTGAAAAGTATGGATTTAACGTTTTTCGAAGAAAAACAGCAAAATTTCACTTTGGCATCCTAGAGAAATGAGAATTTTCTATTAATTTATAGGTAATGATTTTTCCATTTTGCCTGCAAAAGAAGTATAATCATTAGTAAGCGTTAAAAATCGGAAAAATTAATTGAATTCTTCCAGGTACAAAAGGGGAAAATAGATGAATAAGTGGATTCGTAAATCAGTTGTCGTACTAGTTTCACTTTTAACATTTGGTCTTATTACACCGACTCAATTAATAAATGGCGTTAATGCTGAGAAACCTAATGAGAGAGATATATTTGAATCGATATCAACTAGAGAAGCCAGCTATTTAGAAGAATCGCGTGTAGATAGAGAAGGGATTGTAAGGGAGTTACTTAAACAAGCTGAGCAGCAGTCTTATCAGAAATTTGGGACGCGAATTAAGCCGGTCATAGAAAATGAATTTAGGGAAATTATCCTGCCTAATATAGAAAAAGCACTACAGGAAACAGCGGCACAGTTCCCAACTGAGGACTTAGTAAACTTATCCATAACGGAGTCTCCGGGCAAAGGTCAATCAGAAAAAATCTTTAATATCAAAAACAGTGATACCAAAAATGATATTCTGCGTTTCCATGTAAGAAGAGATAACCCGCCGCAAGCAGGCTACTGGTTTAACTTTCATTATCATACCTATCATGACGACTTTCAAAGTCATCATGAGCTGGGAGCCATCTATTGGGCTAAAAATACACCGCCTAAATGGATGAGTTAAAGATTTGCGTAAAAGAAGGAAAAAGTTTTATTATAATTTTGAAACCTTTTCTAGAAAATCTCGTATATAGACTATTACCTAAAATGGAGGAATGTAAAAATGGCAATTAGTTTATCAAAAGGACAAAAAGTAGACTTAACAAAAACCAATCCCGGGTTAACAAATGTAGTAGTAGGTTTAGGCTGGGATACAAATAAGTATGATGGCGGTAATGATTTCGACTTAGATTCATCCGTTTTCTTATTAGGCGAAAATGGTAAGGTTACAAACGAAACAGATTTTGTGTTCTACAATAATCCACAAGGTGCAAATGGTGCAGTTGTACATACTGGTGATAACCGTACTGGAGCAGGTGACGGTGATGATGAGCAAGTTAATATCAACCTATCAGCAATTCCTGCGAACATCCAGCGTGTTACATTTACGATTACTATTCATGACGCAGCTGCTAGAAACCAAAACTTTGGTCAAGTATCCAATGCATATGCTCGTATTTTCAATGAAGCAAATGGTGAGGAATTAATCCGCTATGATTTAGGAGAAGATTTCTCTATCGAAACTGCTGTTGTTGTTGGTGAATTATATCGTCATAATGGCGAATGGAAGTTTAGCGCAATTGGCAGCGGCTATCAAGGCGGCCTAGCAGCTCTTGCTACAGACTTTGGTTTACAAGTAGGATAACAACTAGAATAAAGACCCAGCTGTTGCTGGGTCTTTAACAAAAATCATATAAATCCGGGAGGAATTTTTTTTATGTCTGTTTGGCAGGGAATTATTGATACTTATGCACAATTTTTTAACTGGGAAATGTGGGGGCAAGTTTTAACAGACCCTGTTGCTTGGGGGTTAATTGGTACACTAGTTATTCTAGAAGGATTACTTTCCGCGGATAACGCACTTGTGTTAGCGGTAATGGTAAAACACTTACCACCTGACAAACGAAAGAAAGCACTTTTTTATGGATTATTAGGGGCATATGTTTTCCGTTTTATCGCCATTGGGGTCGGGGTATTCTTAATTAAACTCTGGTGGGTTAAGATTCTTGGTGCAGGGTATCTGGCATGGTTATCTATTAAGTATTTCATGGATAAACGTAAAGCAGCACAAAATGAAGAGGAAGAAGCTCATGGTATGAACCAAACCGGTCTTTTAATCCGACTATTTGGAACCTTCTGGGGAACAGTTGTGGCAGTTGAATTAATGGACATTGCTTTCTCTGTTGATAGTGTGCTTGCAGCCTTTGGTGTCAGCGAAGAAATTTGGGTATTATTAGTCGGCGGTATGCTGGGAGTATTAATGATGCGTGGTATTGCCGGTGTTTTCTTGAAATTAATTGACCGGGTGCCTGAGCTTGAAACATCTGCTTATGTATTAATATTATTAATTGCAGCAAAAATGCTTATCGCTGTTTTCGGTATTCACCTGCCGCATTCGGTATTCTTTATTATTATATTAGTTACATTCGGAGCTACTTTCGTTATTCATTATATGAACAAAAAGAAAGAAGTCGGCAAAGAATCATAATTAGCAGTGTACGACATAAAATGGGGAACAGACGAAAAGTCAGTCCCCATTCTTTTTTATTAAAGGAGTTATGGTGAATGAGGTATTTTACTTATTTTTATGAAAATGAGTTAAAGGCGTTGTTTTTTCAAACGCCTAAGGACTTTAACAAGTACAGTGATCGGGAACTTTTATCCTATGGTCTAGGTGCAACATTATATATGCCGGCAACTCGTCCAAACATTCATCAAGACCTCCTCTCAAAAAAGCATGAAGGATTAACTTCGCTGGTTATGGATCTAGAGGATGCTGTTGGAGATATTGAAGTTGAGAGAGCGGAAGTACTGCTAACAGAGGAATTGCTTAAGTTATATGGTGAATTCAAAAAAAGCTATATCACAATTGACGATCTGCCGCTTCTGTTTATCCGGATTCGAAATTTAGAGCAGTTAAAGAGAATCAAGCAGAGATTAGGGAGTGCCATTGAACTTTTGACGGGTGTGGTTTTACCGAAATTTAATGGTGATACTGGTGACGCTATATTAACAGAGGTTGTGAACATACATACAGAATACAAGCCTTTTTATGCCATGCCAATACTTGAAAGTGATAAAATAATACAAAAAGAGACTAGAATGACAGAACTCATGGCAATTAAACAGCTCCTCGATCGCTATAAAAATAATATATTGAATGTTCGGATTGGGGCGACGGATTTCTCAGGGTTATATGGAATCCGGAGAAGTGTAGATACTACGGTTTACGAGATTGCTGTTTTACGAGATTGCATTGCCGATATTATTAATGTGTTTCAACGCTCAGATAGTCCCTACGTAATTTCAGGACCAGTTTGGGAGTATTTCTCCTCAAAACCAAGAATGTTAAAACCGCAGCTAAGGCAAACTCCTTTCCGCGAACGATATGGTGACGAAGGCTTGAAATGGCGGGCAGAACTAATTGACCAAAACATGGATGGCCTTATCAGAGAGGTATTAATGGATATTGCCAATGGGATAACGGGTAAAACGATTATCCATCCTACTCATATTAAAGCTGTCCAGGCCCTCAATGTTGTAACGTATGAAGAATACATCGATGCATGTTCGATTGTGGAATCAGCAAATGGTGAACTTGGTGTGAAAAAGAGTCATTTTTCCAATAAAATGAATGAAATTAAGCCCCATTTGTATTGGGCTAAAAAAATTCTATTAAAATCTCAGCTTTTCGGGGTGCTGCATGAAGGATACACTAATATCGACCTTATCAAAAAAGACGTATACTCATACCATTCTTGACGCGATCAACGTAGACATTGAAATTATTGCTAACCCGTATCAGTTACCTCTTGAGGAACTGTTTACAATGGCAGCAAGAATTAATAAAAAACGCTCATTTTTATTTGTCAGTAAAGTTCTTGGGAAGCATTTGCCCATTCATCCACAAAAAGGTCTGTTAACAGCCGCATTACTTGCAGCAAGATATGCTGAAACATTAAAAGGGCTTGATACTCAGGTTACAAATGAATTAATTAATGCTTTTGTTCAGAATAAACCGCAGTTTCAAAGTACGGCTTTTATCCCTAATTCTGCTAAACCAGTTATTATCGGATTTGCTGAAACTGCGACGGCACTTGGGCATGCTTTTTTTGATTGCTTTATAGACGCAGAGTTTTTCCATACGACAAGAGAAGAAATTGGCAGTTTAACACCTAGTATTACCTTTGAAGAAGAGCATTCTCACGCTACCTCGCATCGCTGCTATATACCGCTTGAGATGATTAATAATGATCGTGAAATCATCTTAGTAGATGATGAAATGACTACCGGAAAAACAGCCATAAATATTATCCAATCCATCCATGCTCAGTTTCCAAGGAAGGAATACAGTGTTGTATCAATTTTGGATTGGCGGTCAGATGAAAATAAACAACAGTTTGCACAACTAGAATCTACACTTGGGATTAAGATTAACATCGTAAGTTTATTGAGTGGCAAGGTTAAAGTAGAAGAGATTGGGGAACTTCCAGAACAAGTGCTATTAAATTCATACGCTGGAATTGAACCTTCAATTGAAGAAATCTCATTATCAGCTTTCTTTGATGAGGCATGCTCTTCCATCAATAATACAACTCCTCTTATTACAGAAACGGGCCGCTTTGGTACAGATAGTCATGATAATAAGGTGCTTCATAGTAAAATAAGTGCTGCAGCAAATATATTAAGAGAACATAGGACGGGAAGGAAAACTCTTTGTTTAGGAACTGGAGAATTCATGTATATCCCAATGAAATTATCGGCAGAGATGGGCAGTAACGTATACTATCAGTCAACGACTAGGAGCCCAATTTTCATTCAAAATATCGAAGGCTATGGGGCAAAGCATGGAATTGGTTTTCCTAATCCAGAGGACTTAGATGTTGCACATTTTGTTTACAATATACCTCCTTTGGAATATGATGAACTCTTTGTTTTTTTTGAAAGAGAGGTACCTGCTGAGAACATTCAGCCGTTATTAAAACAATTAGCGAAATTACAGATAAAGTCGGTGAAAATTGTCTTTTTCTCGCATTAAAAGGAGTGAAAAGAATGTCGAACATAACTAATCAGCCTGCGAAAATAGGAAGCTATTCTCGAGAAGATGTTCTTTTTCTATTAAAGGATTTAAGTGATATTGAACTTGAGGATTCTACCTTTAACCGGGAATTGAGGGTTCAATCCGGTCAGCATTACAGCGAATCGCTGCCGATTGAATACCAGCCGCCTAAAGAATATGTAGATTTGTTTTGGAGTACGATCAGCGATTACAAAACAAAGGTAGCTTTATGTGTGGGGATAGCAGCAGAGCAAATCTATCGTCAAAAGGGGAAACAAGCCATTTTGGTTTCCCTGGCGAGGGCAGGAACACCTGTAGGAGTTTTGATTAAAAGATATATTTTTTTACGCTACGGCGTTTCATTACCACATTATAGTATTTCGATTATCCGTGACAGAGGCATAGATGAAAATGCGCTTCACTATATCCTTTCAGCCCATCCTAGAGGAAATATTCAATTTGTGGATGGCTGGACAGGAAAGGGAGCGATTTCGCTTGAACTTACCAAAGCATGCCGGGAGTTTGAAGAGAAGTATCAGATTAGACTGGATGATACACTTGCTGTGATAGCCGATCCTGGCCATTGTACCACGCTTTATGGCACACGAGAGGACTTTTTGATACCAAGTGCTTGTTTAAATTCGACCGTCTCAGGTCTTGTCAGCCGGACAGTATTAAATACTCAATATATTGGTGAAAAGGATTTTCACGGTGCGAAATTTTACCGGGAGTTTCTATCAAGTGATGTCTCCAATGAATATATCGAAATAATTGCCTCTGAATTTCCAGCCATTATGGCGGAGGCTGAGGAAACCGCACTTAAAAGAGCATATGTTGAGATTAAAACTGAATTTTTGGGTATGCAGGATGTGAAATCCATACAGGCTGAATTTGATATCACAAATACGAACTATATAAAGCCGGGAGTCGGCGAGACTACACGTGTTCTTCTCCGAAGAGTTCCTTGGAAAATCTTAATGCGCGACCCTTCCAGCCCTTACGTGAAACACATTCTAATGCTCGCTAAAGAAAAAAATGTTGAGGTCGTTCCTTATCACCAAATGAACTATTTATGCATGGGCTTAATTAAATCAGTTAAGGGGACGAGTAGATGATTACCGCATCAGATCTTGATCGAACACTGATCTATTCCAATCGGGCACTCGATGAATTCGGTATTCCAGAGAATATAGTATTAAAGCCAATTGAATTCCATAATGGAACCTGGACTGGCTATATGACAGATAACGCGTTAACCTTGCTGAAAGAAGTCAGCAGGAATAGCTTATTTATTCCAGTTACAACTCGAACAACGGAGCAATTTAAGAGAATTGTAATCTTTGAGAAAGAGATACCATTGAAATATGCAATTACAACAAATGGAGCTCAAATATTATTTAAAGGGGAACCTTTGAAGGATTGGTCTGAAGAATTAACACTTCAATTGCAGAATGGATGTATACCTGAAAGTGAGTTACTTTTTGCCTTGAAAAAGACTGGAATTATATTTGATGGGGTTAAAAAGCAGGCGGAAAATCTATTTTTTTATTACATATTAAATTGCCTTCCGAACTCATCTGAACTTAAAGAAATCCGTGAGCTTGCATCCCAAAATGGCTGGAAAACGAGCATTCAAGGAAGAAAACTCTATTTCATTCCAACTCCTATAAGCAAGGGGAAGGCACTTGAATATATTTGTAACCGAGAAGGAATGGATCTCGTAGCGGGTGCTGGTGATTCTGTTCTAGATTGGGAATTTCTAAAGAACTGCACCTATCGATTCGTCCCAAGCCATGGAGAATTGCTTAAAGTCATGGGACCAGCGGATCTTACGCTGACAAACCAGCTCGGCGTTGCTGCAGGTGAAGAGATACTTAGTGGTTTCCTTCAGACATTATCACGCAAAAGCTAACTTTTCTTTATATAAGGATAAAAGAAATAAAAATAGATAAAATTGAACAAAGCAAATGAGCCGCAAAAAAATAAAATTGACATACTAACACTGGCAAGAACGGGAGAAAGTAACAGAGTGAAAAGTAAGCATAACCAGAACAAATCAATCATAACAAAGGTTTTTGAGACCATTAATTCCATAATGATACTTAATTCCTCGCTGACATCTTCCATTCTTGGCCGCTTATATATGAACCTCATGAAGTCACCTACTTATATGTGGTACTCCAATAATATGTAAGGACAGGGAAAAAGGTGAAAAATGAGGAAAATACCCAGGAAAAAGCGAATTCCTTTTTCCCTAGGAAAAAGCGAACTCCTTTTTCTCCAGGAAAGAGTGAACTCCTTTTTCTCTAGGAAAGAGTGAACTCCTTTTTCTCTAGGAAAAAGTGTATATCTTTTTCTCTAGGACAAAAAGAACTATTTTTTTTCTTACTTATGAAACATTTTACGATTAGTTTCGTATAAACAATGAACCAATTATTTAACTGTGATATGATGGTAAAGAATACCCTTACATAATTTTACTGTAATGAATTAAAAATCTTTCGCTTGTTTGAGGGAAGGGATTATGAATGAATTTACCATACAACCAAATGAATGTCAGACCTGTATCCCTTTCTTATGAAAACTGGCTTGATATGCTGAAAACGCCCCTGTCAGAACGGCCGGAATTTTCGATAGATAAGGGAAGTATTCAGATTGGGCAAGTCTTGGGGAAATTCCTTGGGATACCGATTGACCATGATGAGTATTACAATCAGCTATTTGAATATGTTTCAACCCCTGACTTTAACTTACACTTATTAAGTGAAGAGTCACTAAATAAAAGTATAGACAATCAACATTTCCAATCGATTCAAAAGGTGTTCAATATCGCTCAAGATCAAAAGCTTTCGATTAATCGGTTCACCGCTTTTCTCGATGGTGAGCAGCTGCTCTATAAGTCGAAAAATCCAGCACTCCATCGAAAAGTAAGGGAAGCAATGATTAGTACACTCGAACTTTTTACCTATCGTGAAAAGGACGGATTAAAAAATCAGGAACTTAGAAGAGTTCTAGTCGACGTGATTAAGTGGTCGATGAACCATGTAAATCCCTTATTAGAGAATATCGATTTACAAAAAGGAATGCCAAAATTCCTTTGGTATGGCGATATGAAAAGAAGCCAGCCTTATTTTATCTATTATTTAATAAAGCTCGGCTGTGATGTGGTTATTTTTCATCCTGAAGGCAGTGATGTGTTAGCTGGATATCTTGATGAGGAAATCTTTACACACCATTTTCCTAATAAAAAGCAGGCTGAACCTTTTCCGAAAGAGAGAAGAAACCGCCAAACTACGGTTGCTTACCGGGCTTCAAGGGAAATTGAGACAATACTTAATCAAGAGGGCTCTGGGCTTTATAAACCCTGGCAGTTACGCGATTACACTCCTTCTTCTATTACCTTAAAAACTACTTATGACGAATTGTTTATTCTTGGAAGAGAAATGGCCATGGTTCGTCCTGGTTTTGAGGTGGAGGCTGGACAGGTGAAGATTCCTTCCCTGTTTGCGAAAATACAGGGTGTGAGTAGGAATCGTAAAGAGTATTGGGATCGAATTCAAAACCTTACAGAATTCGAACATAGCTTGTTGATTCGACAGCTGCCGTTCACATGGTCAAGCTCTAATGATTTTCGCTTTCATTACCGGAATGCACTTGGCAGGGATGGATTGTTGAATCCGGATATTATGATGCAGGCTCACTATTGGCCATATTCCTTTTTGCCAACGGGTTTACAAAAAGGGATTGCCAATGCGATACGGCGAATTTGTGAAAAACCGGGTTTAAAGTCGTTACCAGGGGAAAGCATGGAAGAGGTAAGCATCTATTTATTTAGTCAGGCAATGTTTACACCCAAAGAGATTATCCAGTTAATGGAGAAATTTGATTATTCTCAGCACGTACCCAAGCTGATTATTTATAACAATGAGTGCCGCGGTATACTCTCACGGTCTGACGCAGCGCTTATTCTACTCTTAAATCAATTTGGACTTGATATTATTGTATATAATCCACCAGGCCATAACGACATTGAAAATTTCCTTCAGGAAAGTCTATTTGATACTCACTGGCTTGAGGATGTTGTTTTCGATCTAGAATATAAAGAACCTTTTAAGTTGAAGAAAAAATTCTTTCAAGGAATCTTAAAAAATTTTAGGGGAGATTAAGAATGAATCTACAAAAGCAATCTGCTGACTTAATGACGGCAACTACAGATGATACACTGAGTGAAGCGAAGATTTCAGACATTAAGCTTGCCCTTCGGAAGGAAACAGAGGTTCAGAATCTGGCAAGGTCAATTGATGAAAGAGACCAAATTAAGATTTTAGAATTTGGTAAAGAACCTGCTGTTCAGATATCTCGTTTTTCAGATCAAATTTTAGGAAATATGCGCACCACGAAGGTTGAAGATTCTGGTGAGCTTTTGAAACAGCTGACTAAAATTATGGATAAGTTCGATCCAAAGGACTTTCAAAAGACCTCAACCGGATTTTTCGGGAAGCTCTTCAAAAAAGGCGAAAAAATGATTGAAAAGGTCTTCGGCAAATACCAGACCATGGGCTCTGAAATTGATAAGGTGTATGTGGAAATTTCTAAATACCAGAATGAAATGGTGGATTCCACAAAAATGCTCGAGCAAATGTATGAGCAAAACTATCAATACTATATGACCCTTGAAAAATATGTGGTTGCCGGCGAAATGAAGGTAGAAGAACTAAAAAATAATCAATTGCCACAGCTGGAAGCACGTGTTGCTTCTGGTGACCAGATTGCATCAATGCAATTAGATACACTAAAAAATTCGATTGAAGCGCTCGAACAGCGAGTTTACGACCTTGAGATGGCAAAGATGGTGGCTCTGCAGACAGCTCCGCAAATTCGCCTCTTGCAGCGAGGAAATACGAAGCTGATTGGAAAAATAAATTCCGCCTTCGTCACCACGATTCCAATATTTAAAAATGGTCTCATTCAAGCGGTTGCTGCAAAAAGGCAGAAGCTTGTCGCTGATTCGATGAGTGAGCTTGACCGCCGCACGAACGAAATGCTCTTGAAAAATGCTTCAAACATTTCAAAGCAAAGCACAGATATTGCAAGACTCGCCGGCGGTCCAAGCATCAAAATCGAGACAATCGAGGAATCCTGGAACATTATCATCAAAGGAATGCAGGAAACCAGAGCCATCGAAGAAGAAAACAAGCGATTACGTGTTGAAGGAACAAAGCGCTTAGAACAGCTCCAAGATAACTTTAAAAAATTGAAACAACAATACTAATTGTTAAATAAGTGCTATGTTAAAGCTAATTTGTTGTTTGGAACGGAGGGCACGAAGACTCCTCGAAAATGCTGACACATTTTCTTCGTGCGTGGGCAGAATCGAAGATGAAATTCAATTCAATGTCCTGCGGGAGGACGGGGCTGGGGAGACCCCACAGGCGCGAATGCGCCGAGGAGGCTCCCCGGACCGCCCGCGGAAAGCGAAGTGCCCTTCGTTACAATAAACAGACTAGTTGAACACAGCTGATAAAACAAATTTTATGATGAGGTGAATGTTATGGCTATTAGTTTGCAAAAAGGTCAAAGAGTAGATTTAACAAAAGGAAATCCAGGATTATCTAAAATCATGGTAGGTTTAGGCTGGGACCCAGTTCAAAGCGGTAAAAGCGGAGGCGGCGGTCTCTTTGGCGGATTATTTGGCGGAGGCGGCGCTGGCGGCGGTGCCAATATAGACTGTGATGCATCCGTGATCATGCTCGGTGCCAACGATCGAATCCAAAATAACAATGACGTGATTTACTTCGGTAACCTAAAGAGCAAAGACGGCAGCGTGCAGCACTCTGGCGACAACTTAACTGGTGATGGAGACGGTGACGACGAGCAAGTAATGGTAGACTTAAGCCGCGTTCCACAAAGCATACAAAAGCTTGTATTTGTCGTTAATATCTACGACTGTGTAAAAAGAAAGCAACACTTCGGCATGATCCGCAATGCGTTTATCCGCGTGGTAAACCCATCAAATAATAACGAATTAATCCGTTATAACTTATCAGATGATTACAGCGGTCAAACTTCACTAGTGGTTGGCGAAATTTATCGTCACAACACTGAATGGAAATTTGCGGCAGTAGGCAGTGGTACCACTGCAGCAAGCCTAAGTGAAGTAGTTCGTTCTTACAGTTAATCATTAAGGAACAAGCCCTGCTTGTTTCTTCAAATATTTCGTTCTAAAGAGGTGATCTAGTTGGGTGGCATCAATTTATCTAAAGGACAAAGAATTGATTTAACGAAAACAAATCCTGGATTAACTAAGGCCGTTATTGGTCTTGGCTGGGATACAAACCGCTATAGCGGCGGACATGACTTTGACCTTGACGCATCAGCATTTCTAACCGACGCCAATGGCCGTGTAACACAGGACTTAGATTTTATTTTCTATAATAATTTAGTTCATACTTCTGGTGGAGTTGAGCATACGGGCGATAATCGGACCGGTGAAGGTGACGGGGATGACGAACAAATTCGAATTGATTTTAGCAAGGTTCCTTCGCATGTACATCGGATTGCCATTTCAGTAACGATTCATGATGCTGACGCTCGGAACCAAAACTTTGGGCAGGTTTCTAATGCCTTTGCCCGATTATTTGACGAAGAAACCAATCGGGAAATCCTTCGTTTTGACTTAGGTGAGGACTTTTCCGTAGAAACTGCCGTCGTAATTTGTGAGTTGTATCGTCACAACGGCGAATGGAAATTCAATGCCATCGGTAGTGGATTTTCCGGCGGATTAGCAGCACTTTGCCGTAATTACGGCCTTGAAGTATAGAAGTTCCAAAAAAAAAGCTGCCTGCTTGGGCAGCTTTTTCGTTTGTAAAAAACCATTGAAGAGTAAAAAAATTACCAAATCTGCCTGCCTATCTGCCATGTTATAATTCTAGTATGTGATCAAACTACTAGGAGGATGATAATATGCGTAAATGGGTAGTCTCCTCCGTCATTGCCGGGTTATTTATGTCGATGATTACCACCTCAAAGGCCTCATTTGACAGTATTTCACTTGGGGAATATCCAAGAAACTCTGAACTCTACCAATATATTAATAACGATTCCTCCCTTAAACAATTAAACAAAATAATACTATTACCCAACAGTCTTTTTGATGAAAAAGCAGCAGCTGGAATTATAGATAGAATGGCGAATTTACCAGAAACTTTGCTTGAAAAAATTAATCAAAACGATATTACTCTTAAGCTTTTTACCGGTAAGTTAACAGACAACCAAACTGCCCGCTATTTAGCAGGGCAGATACCAAGGGGCTATCATTCCCAAACAACGTGGGACTCAGTGCCGGGAATTGGCGGTTCACAGGTGGTTCTAGTCAAAATAGGACACAGTGAAAAAGGTAA
This sequence comes from Neobacillus niacini, assembly GCF_046591715.1. GTDB lineage: Bacteria > Bacillota > Bacilli > Bacillales > Cytobacillaceae > Neobacillus > Neobacillus niacini_L. Next base: position 431,945 of record NZ_JAWVNQ010000003.1, read on the forward strand.
AGGGCATGGGTCGGTTAACTTAGAATTACACGAAATGGCTCATTCAGTGGATAAGCTAGTTTTCGAGAATGTTAGTAAAAATAAAGAATTTCAACTGATTTGGGAAGAGGAGAGAGGAATATTGTTTCCTGGAAACTCTTATTTCATCCTTCATGTCGAGGAATACTTTGCTGAAACATTTGCGATGTACCATTTAGATAAAAATACAAAAAAACAACTAAAAAAACTTGCTCCTCAGACGTATGACTTCTTTCAAAGCCTACACTAGACATCTCTTTATGGTAAAATGGAAAACATGAATGTTTTACAAGGGGAGTGTAGGTTTTGAAGCAATATTTAGAGCTTTGTGAGCATGTGTTGAAAAATGGCCAGGAAAAGGGAGATCGTACAGGTACAGGGACGATTAGTACTTTTGGTTATCAAATGAGATTTGATTTAGCGGAAGGCTTTCCGTTATTAACTACCAAAAAGCTGCATTTAAAATCAATCATTTATGAATTGCTTTGGTTTTTAAACGGTGATACCAATGTTCGTTATCTACAGGAAAATGGTGTGCGAATCTGGAACGAATGGGCGGATGAAAACGGGGAGCTGGGTCCTGTTTATGGTCATCAATGGCGTTCATGGACCGGTGCTGATGGAACTACAGTGGACCAAATTAGTGAGTTAATTCATCAGATTAAGAATAATCCTAATTCTCGCAGACTCATTGTGAATGCTTGGAATGTAGCTGAGATTGATAAAATGGCATTAGCACCATGTCATTGCTTGTTTCAATTCTACGTTTCAGATGGAAAATTATCCTGCCAGTTGTATCAACGATCGGCGGATGTGTTTCTAGGAGTTCCTTTTAATATTGCTTCATATGCATTATTAACAATGATGATTGCCCAGGTTTGTGACCTAGAACCGGGTGAATTTATCCACACATTTGGTGATGTACATATCTATCAAAATCATATTGAACAGGTGAAAATGCAAATGGAGCGCGATACCCGCTCATTACCAAAAATGAAGATTAATCCAAATGTAAAAGATATTTTTTCTTTTGATTTTGAAGATTTCACTTTAGAAGGATATGACCCACATCCACATATTAAAGGAGCAGTCTCTGTATGATTTCTTTTATCGTAGCTATGGATGAAAAGAGAGTGATTGGCAAAGACAATCAATTGCCGTGGCACCTGCCGGAGGATTTAAAGTTCTTCAAAAAGACGACAATGGGGCACCCTATTGCAATGGGCAGGAAAACGCATGAATCCATTGGACGTGTTCTGCCAGGAAGGGAAAACATCGTGATCACCCGTCAGTTGGATTATAAAGGAAATGATGTTACCATTTTCTATTCTATCGAAGAATTTGTTGATTATTGCAAAAATCAACAGGGTGAAATTTTTGTGATTGGCGGGGCAGAAATATTCAAAGAAACATTTGAATTTGCCGACCGTCTTTATATCACACATATTGCAGAAGAGTTTGAGGGAGATACTTATTTCCCAGAGTTTAACGAACGTGAGTGGAACCTAATCTCTTCTGAAAAGGGAATAAAAGACGAGAAAAATCCTTACAAATATGAATTTAGGATTTATGATCGTGTTAAAAAGGGCAGCCATTAAACGAGAAGAAAGAAGCATCGTCATCGATGCTTCTTTTCATGTTAGAAATATACGCCATTTAATTCATAATCAGTTAGTTTATCAAGCATTCCTCTGAATTCATCTGGATGGCAGAAGTCTTCCTCATGGAAATGAGCTTTCACCCATTGAATTAATTCATTAGGGCTATTGAAGTATTCCCCGCTCCGGTCGCTTTTGCGAATCATGTACCTTCCGTTCTCTTCATCGATGGTGACTTCTACTGGAAGAGCTCCATCAAAACTACTGAGTGAAAATTCCATCTTCATCACATCCATTCTTTTAAGTTTCCAATAGTATATGTTCCTTTTGATGAAATTATAAACGAATAAACACCTAATTGTCAAAATATTTATACAATTCAGTATACCATTTTACATTGACTTCAAGTGTACTTCTTGGTAAATTGTTAAGAGGAAAGTGTTCATATATAAATGCTAAATATCACATCTAGGTAATTTTTCATAAATAATGTGAAATTAATATGAATTATTACGTATATTTAACTCAAAATCGTATATCAATACTATAATCGTAGTAGAAAGATCATTAACTAAAGGGGATGTAAATGCATGTTCTCAAATATTGGAATACCAGGATTAATTCTTATCTTAACTCTAGCCCTCATCATCTTTGGACCTAAGAAATTACCTGAGATTGGCCGTGCCTTTGGACAAACGTTGAAGGAATTCAAAAAGTCCACACGTGAATTAACAGACGATGTAATGAAAGATATCGATGAGGAAAAACAAAAATTGACTAAATAAGGTGTAAGAATCTTTCTTGCACCTTTTTTTCTTCAATACCCTTTTAAACTATAAAAACGGTGTTAATCTAGTTTTAAGAAGGATTACTTTTTCAACCTTTGAAATTGGCAGGGGAATTACATGGAAGATAAAGAATTACAATTAGTTGATCATTTAGATGAATTACGTAAACGAATCATTATTACTGCTTTTGCATTTGTTGTTTTTTTCATTGTTGGATTCATTTATGTGACCGATATCTACGATTGGATTGTTCGAGACCTCGAGGTCAAATTGATTGTACTCGGGCCAAGTGATATTATCTGGGTTTATTTCATGATTGCGACGGTTATTGCAATTGCGGGTACAATACCAGTACTGGCTGCCCAGATATGGCTGTTTGTGAAGCCTGCACTAAAACCGATTGAAAGAAAAATTACCTTATCTTATATTCCGGCATTGTTTATTTTATTTATTGTTGGAATTGCGTTTGGTTACTTTATCATTTTCCCAATGGTGCTGGAGTTCTTGGTCAAAATGGGAGCGGATATGTTTGTAACCAATTTCACAGCTGATCGGTATTTCCGGTTTATTATGAATATGACGATTCCATTTGGGGTGTTGTTTGAGCTGCCAGCGGTTGTTATGTTCTTAACTTCACTTGGAATTATTAATCCGTTCGTACTGGCTAAAATTCGTAAATATGCATATTTCGTTTTAATCTTAATCGCAATTGTCATTACACCTCCAGATTTTATGTCGGATTTTGTTGTAACACTACCATTGTTACTTTTGTACGAAATCTCAATCAATTTATCGAAGGTCGTATACAAGAAACGAATGAAAAAGCTTCAGGAACAAGAAGAAGAATTTGCAGAAGCATAATGATTTATACAATAGGTCTTTAGAGATTCATTTCTCTGAAGGCTTTTTTGTGTTAATTAACAAATTTACAAGGTATTCAACAAAAAATATTGTTTTACATCGGAAATTGATTTACTGCTTATTTCCGCTCGAATAAAGGAAGTGCTACAAGAATTGTACTTATGGATAGAAGGAGCATAAGAGAGTTAATTACAGCCGTAAAAGCCACTGTTAGAGGAATGGTGCAAGGAGGAGATTTCGTCCATTTATCTTTCAGTAAAAATAATGAGATTGGAATATACTAGATAAAAAAATGCCCTCATTCCTATACGAATGAGGCTATTTTTTATGATTTTTTCTGTTCTCTCATCCATTCCTGAAATTTCATGTAATTACGGTACTCACGAAAATCTTCCTTCTTCAATCCATCCTCAATTGCTTGTCGAATTAATACTTTCCATTCCTCATCTAGTTCGTTATCCTCGTGTATTTGTCCATTAGAATCTTGCAATAGATAATCGATACTTGTATCTAATGGACCAGACACTTTAACTAGAAATTGAAGGGAAGGATTTGTCTGTAAACCTCGCTCTAGCTGGCTTAAGTATGATTTAGAAACTGCAGCCAACCTTCCTAATTCTGTAATGGAATAACCTTTTTGCTGCCGTAAACGTTTAATCTTCTTCCCGATCATATCACCTTCATCCCCCAAAATTGAAAAAAGGATTTACATTACGGTATACATTATATAGAACAAAGTATTCTTTATAAAATACAAAAAAGTAAGAAAATAGGAGGTAAAACGAGAAAACAGAACAAAAACGTTCTTTATTAAGGTAAAATGGCCTATTTTAAGGTTTTTCAACCTGTTACTTTTGTTTTATACTCAATTCATAAGTTCTTGATAAAGAACAGGAGTGTAGAAAGGCCTTTGATAAGGAAGGTGATGAAAATGCCTTTATCTAGAGTTGAAAAATACAAAAAAAGAAAGAAAGAGAGATATTTCTTCTATTTCCAGAAAGGACAAATTGTACCGACATATATATTAAAGCGAACACTCATTGTATCAGGTTTGACAGTTGCGGTATTCACATCAAGTACAATTGCATTTGCTGATACTGGTCTTTCACAATATCTTCAAAAGTGGTATCTAGAAAAATTAGTATCGGTTGAAGAAAATTTAACAAATTCAGTATTAACCGAAACAGAGAATCAAAAAGCACAGCTCTTAAAAAATGTTAGAGAGCAAACTGAAAATTCAATAAAGGAATTACAAGAATATGCTACAAAACAGGAAATGGAGATAAATAAAAAAGTTAAAGAAAAAATGGGGGAAGCTTCAAAGGTTATCGAAGATGAAAATCAGGTTGATCTAAATCAAAGTAAGAAATTATTAGACCAACAAGCCGAAAATAAAGCTACGAACCAAGAAAGTAAAAATATCGAAACAGGTCCTGAAAAAAAAGACCAGCATGTAAAAGATGAAACTACAAATCAAAACATAAATACTACCGAAATCAAAACAGGGCAAGAAGAAATAAAGAAGCCTTAATTTACAAATGGGGATGAATAAGTTGGAGAATAGTATAAAAAGTAGTTTAAATAAAAATGAAGTCAAGGAACAACTGATGAAGGAGAAGAAAAGTTCTTTAATGGAATGGGTCAGATTTGGTCTGTTTCTACTATTTTTAGTAATTGTTATTCCAAGATGTATCGGTTTAACAAATGTGAGTGGTTTTTCTATGTTGCCAACGCTTCAAGATGGTAATTGGGTTCTTGAAGAAAAGGTTAGTAAATATTTTAATGAACCAAATATTGGTGATGTTGTAACGATTAATGAACCACAGCATGGATATAAGATTATTAAAAGAGTTATGGGATTGCCTGGAGATACAGTTGAAATTAAGGAAGGAGTCATTTATGTGAACCAAACTCCTATACCTGAAATCACAACTGAAGGTGTATCCGTTGATATGGTAGCAGTTACTATACCCGATGAACATATTTTTGTAGTAGGAGATAACAGAACAGCGGGTGAGAGTATTGATAGCCGAGATTCTAGTGTAGGTCCCATTCATATGGATAACCTTGAAGGCTATGTCGTATTTTCGTTAAAGCCTTTCCAATCGATACCAAAACCTATCAGCCTTGACTAAAAAATAGGAACCGAGGGATGGGTAAAATGCGAAAAAAATATCTTCTAATCATTTTAATTATAGCCTTATTTACTTCCGGAATTGCTTATGCTCAAACAAGTCCGGAACACCAATTGAGAATAGTTGTTGAAAATTCAGTTAATCAGGCAAAAAATAATATTAAAGAAACCCTCTTAACCTTAGTTACAGAGCAAATTAATACTATAAATGAGGAAAATAATATTGAAAATTATTCTAAACAATTATCAACACAAGCTGCAAACGAAAAAGATCAAGTAATTACCTCAATTCAAAGCAAACTTAATGAACATATAGATGAGCTTAATAGAACAGTCTCTGCAATTGAAGAACAGAGTAAAGAACAACATACTGGTATGGTAAATCGAATCAATGATCAAACCTCAGACTTATTAAAATTTGTTGAAACAGACTATCATGATAATATCCTTCAAGGTATTGATCAAGAAATAGTTGATAAACAAAGTGATGTAATCATGCAACAAAAAGAAGCAGGAAATAAGTACACTCTGGAAATTGAATTAACTAAAGAAACAATTGAAGAACTAAAAGAAACTGCAAATTCAGAAGAAAATCCAATCGTTAAAGACTTTATTGAAAAGAAGATTGATTTTCTAACAGAATTATTAACCATCCTGGAAAAGTAATTTATGACTTCGTATATAGTTCTGTTCTTAATTAAGAACAGGTACATATAAATAAAAAAATATAATTAAGGGAGAGAGAAACATGAAGAAATTCAAATCAACAAAAGCAAAAATCGCAACAGGAGTAATCGCAGCAACAGTAATCGGTTCATCAACGTTTGCATTTGCTAACACAAATGCAGGAGAGCAATTCAAAGCTTGGGCAGATAAACAAATTCAAACAGCTTTAAATACTGTTTCAGGTTCTATTGATGCCTCACGTGCTACCGCTCTTGCAGATGAAGAAAGGGATGCAAATGCAGATCGTGATACTGCTGAAGGTAGAATTAATGGAGTTGGTGATGAAGAAAGTAAAACAACAGCTACTGCAATTAACGATAAATTAAAAGAGCATATTGATTCTTTGGAATCAGAATTCCAAGCTTACATGATCTCGGTTGGCGAAGATTTTACTGATTTAGTATCAGATGAAAATGGTGATACAACAGATGATTTCAAAGCACTTTATACTAGATTATCTTCTAATATTGAAACAGTACTTAAAGCTGCAAAAGATCGTAATGTAAAAGAAGTAACTGAAGAATCATTGTTAGTTAAAGGTGAAGCTACTTCTAAATTAATTCAAAAAATTAATCAAGTGAAGTCTGATTTACAGGCTGAGATTAATCGCCTACAAGGAGATGCTCAAGATGCAGTTGATGAACATTTACAAGATGAAGTTGATGACTTCAATAGCCTCTTAGCTGGATTAATTGCTGACCTTGAAGAAGCCGCTGGAGAAGCTATAGCTACTGCTGGTCAAGCTGTTGAAGATAGTGCAATTGCTAACTTTGAAAATGTTATTGCTTTAACCCAAACTAATACACCGATTGAAGTTGACGAGCAAAAATTAGCATGGGATGTTAACCTAGATGGTTGGGATGGCTTAAAAGAAATGTTTGATGGAAATATCACATTCACAGTAACAAATGAAAATGCATTTGATGTTGTATTTAAATATACTTTTGAGGGAGTCTTTGTAGACAAATGGGATGAAGATGGGGTAAGAGAAACACTTTCTGCAGAAAGTAGTGCAAAGCCAGGTGTTACTACAATGACATTTAAAAATGCAAAAGTTCCTGCAGTTGGATCAGCTGTCCTAAAAATTGAATACTTAGATGAAAACGGTGTATGGCAAGATGTTGATCAATTAGGTGGTTGGTAAAAATGGAGAGGCAGAGGAATTTTCCTCTGCCTTTTCCGAATTTTTTAAAAATTTGGCATTGTTAGTATTCTACTTCGGTAAGTAAGTGAATAAAACGAACAATTTGAGTATTTTCCCCTTCCTTCAAATTATCTTCTCGCAAACGTACTATCCTAGGTAGATAAGAAAAAGAGTGATTTTCAAAATTTAATTTAATCTAGGTTTGTTTCGGGTCGCCCTTTTTTAATATATTTGGTCTACATTTTTTATGCTATTAAAAGGAGTAAATTAGTATGAAAAAGCTGAACTCAGTAAAGGAGAGTATGATTACAGTTTTTTTAGTATTTACTATTTTAGGTATATTGTTATTTACAATAAATACTAGTCTTGGAATATTTGAAACAAAAGCTAAAGCAGGTTATAACACAACTAAATTCGCTATAGAGAAGAGTGCTATTGAGAACTTTGAGAGAGTCATTGAATTTATTGATGATGATTTATTACCTATTAAGGTCGATGACCAGAAATTAGAAGTTTCATACAAATTACTTAACGGAAAACTAATATGGACAGTCACTAATAGAAATAAGTTTGACGTTGTTTATAGATGGAGACAAGTTGGTTTTGGTGAAAGTGGTGTAAATGAAACTGTGTATGCTGAGGGCGGTAGCAATCTCGGGAGTAGTAAAAGCTCTTTTTTTACCACGCCTACCAACAACCGGGGAAAAGTTGTTATTGAGTGGTTAGATGAAAATGGTGCTTGGAAATCAATGGAGTTACAGGAGCCTGATTTTTAATGAAAAAATTGAATTAGTTAGGAAAATGGAGAAAATTAGAGAAAATACAATTAAACCGTTCTATATAAAGAAAATTTGCTGTATTTTCATATTTTGTAATTTCTTTATATTGGCATATACTTTACTTGTTGGTTCTTTTTAAAGAACGGTTTGTACATAAAAAAGAATTTTTCTAACGAGCTTCTATGTAATGTGTAGTAAAGGGGGGATTATAAAGTTGAATTTTAATCAAAATCGTACCAATAGATCTCGAAAGAGTAAATTTCCATCAAAGAGAGAGAGATTAATATTAATAATCAATATTTGGCTGTTTTATTTATTAGTAATCTCAATGATGCCTTTAACAAGTCAAACCTATTCATATTACGTAGATACCCATAAGATCTCAAACTCATATTCAACGATAGAAGATTTTTGTAGCGATCCTAGCTATTCTAATAACCATATAAACCAATGTAAGGAACAAACAGATCAGAAATCGGCAGAAAATAAAAATAATGAAGATAACCCTCAAACTCCCGAAACAGAAACCTATCCAATTAACACTATTGAACCCATCCAAGACAATAATACAACAAATACTTCAGAGTCAACAGTTAACACAGAGGCAAAAACCGTAATAGAAGAACCAGTAGAGGAGCCCGAAATATCAGCAGAGATGGAGCAGGATAATGCTGCTGTATCTGAAACTCAATAGGTGTAGGTATTAGCTAATTACTAATAAAATTCAAGATTTAAAGTCTCATAATATTTATTTTCGGCAGGTGAATTATGAATTTAATAAAGTTTAGAAAATGGCTTAGTCGTATTGTTTCGTGTTTATTGTTTGTGAGTTTAATCATAATGCTATATTCAGTAATTTCCTCAAAACTTATTGGAAAAGAACCCCAGGTATTCGGCTATCAATTAAAAACTGTATTATCTGGATCCATGGAACCAGATATAAAAACAGGATCAGTTATTGCTATTAAACCTGTAAAAAATAAAATGGATTTTGCTGAGGGGAATGTTGTTACTTTTATTTCTAAAGACGATCACTCCAAATTAATAACTCATAGAATTCATGAGGTGATTGGTGATAAAACAAATCCTGTTTACATTACTAAAGGAGACAACAATGAGGTGCCTGATTCAGATCCTGTTATACCTCAAAATATTGTTGGTGAGTACCATGGATTTACAATTCCTTACATTGGATTTCTAATGCAGTTTGCTACTTCTAAACTAGGGAATGTTTTGTTGCTTATCCTTCCTGGTGTTGCCATTCTTCTATATTCATTAATTACTATGTGGAAGGCATTGGCTGATTATGAGAAAGAGAAGAATAACAAAGTAGTAGGGAACTAAATGATTGTTACCTTCCATTTATGAGGGTTCAATATAAAGAATACATACCCAAAAGGGTGATAAGAGGAGGAAGAATTAATGAGTATTAAAAAGAAAATGGGCATGGGTTTTGCGACTATGGCAGTTGGCGCAGCATTAATTGGAGGAGGAACCTTTGCTTACTTCAATGATGTTGAAACTTCAAGTGGCAACACTTTTGCTACGGGTACAATTGATTTAAAACCTGAAATTGATGGGGCAGCTTTATTTTCAATAACGAACCAACGCCCTGGTCAATCGTTCTCCGGTTCTTATACACTTTCAAACGGAGGAACATTAGATATCGGTGAAATAAAGTTAACAGGTTCTTATACAACTACGGATGGTGAAACAAAAGATCAGAAAGATTATGACCGTGATGGTACGGTAGGAAATAATGCTGACCTTGCCACTCAACTTGTAATTGATTCATTAAAATTTAAAGGTGCAAACGTTACAGTTGCCGACAAGGATGGAGACGGAAAAGTAACGCTAGCTGACCTAACAGGACAGACAATCCAATTAGCTGGTTTAAATGTAACCGCTAGCGGTGTACTGGAAATTGCCGGTCATTTCCACAACGAAACAAATGCCACTCAAAACGAATATCAAGGTGATGGCGTATCCGTAAATCTTTCTTTTGAAGCACTTCAAGAAGATTGGGATAAATAGTATTTTTATATATTGATAATTAGTAAATATAACAGGTAGTGGACGGTCTACCTTCAATAAAGGAGAGAATTGAATGAAAAAGAAATTTTTAGCACTTACATTAGGTTCAGTAGTTTTAACTGCAGGGATTATAGGAGGTACGTTTGCTTATTTTAACGATGTAGAATCATCAAATAATAACAACTACTCTGCTGGAACACTTGATATAACTAGCTTACGAAATGACCTTCCAACTGTAGGACCAATGTTCTATACCAATACTACAGCAGATGGGCTATTAGGAACTGGTTTGTGGAAACCAGGAGACGCTCATACTAGAGGATTATTCATGGAAAATAGCGGAACATTAAATGGAGTCTTAAAGAACATTTCAGCAAAGCCTGAAGCGGCAGCAAACTCACAAGCATATGCAGATGCAATGGAATTTGCTAAACAATCGGTTGTTACAATTAGTGTACTTGAACCTGTATCAGGTGAGGGTACATTTGACAGTACTACTTATGCTGAAATGTTAAAACAAGTTAATGATTTATACAATGAAAAGTGGGATCTTTATTGGGGAATTGAAGCAGCAAAAGAAGGAAATCTTGATTTATTTGGATCACTTGATTTAGCAATTAAAGTAGCACAAAATGTTGCCACAGACATGTTAGGAGAAGTATTTACCACTACAGTCACTGATATCTTAGGAAATGAAAAACAAATCCAAGGAAGAGTTGCAGATGTAATCACAGAAAAGAGTCTGGAAGATGTAGTTAATAGTGGTGTTAATGTACAGAATCTTGGATTCACAGTTACACCTGGAGAAGATATGTATTTTGCCTACACTGTTAAGTTCTTAAACTTAGATCCTAGCTTAAATAATCCATTACAAGGTAAAGAGGTCAAATTTTCATTCTCTTCTGAATTTGTACAGGAATAAAGAAAAGAGGGAGGCTAATTTATGAAAAAGAGAACTATAGGGAAAATAGCAGCATGTGCACTTACTCTTGGACTGGTAATCCCAACACAGTCTTTTGCAGCAGAATCAACTCCAGACAGGGTTGGAGAAACAAAAGTGTTTCCTAAAGCTAAAATGGGTATATCATCAACTGGACTCCAAGTAACTAACATGAGTTCATTAACGCCTGAAGATTTAGTGAGAAAGATAGTAGGTAATAATGTTCAAATTAGCAATATAAGATTAAGCGGTGTTTCCCATTCATCTGGTATCTTTACAGGTGGAGATGGGATCCTAGGATTCAATGATGGAATTGTATTGAGTTCCGGAAATGTAGGTTTTGCAGTTGGGCCAAATTCATCTAATTCTATTACAGAACAAAATGGTTTAGGTGGGGACATTGATTTAAATACATTAATAACTGGAACTCAGGACGCTACTTATTTGGAATTTGATTTTATTCCTAGAACAGATACAATCAAATTTCAATATGTTTTCTCTTCCGATGAATATACTGAATATGCCGGGACAGCCTATAATGATGTTTTTGGATTTTTTGTAAATGGTAAAAATGTAGCGGTTATCCCTGGAACTCAAACACCAGTATCAATTAATAATGTAAATCACTACTCATATTCGGAATATTTCATCAACAATATGGATGGCCATGTAAATTCAGAAATGGATGGATTGACCACTGTTCTACCTATAGAAGCAACAGTTAATAAAAACCAAGTAAATCATATTAAATTAGCAATAGCTGATGTGGGGGATAGTTCCTACGACTCAAACGTTTTTATTAAAGCAGGAAGCTTCTCGGATAATCCAAATGAAATATTTGGTGAAGGATATTTACAAAGTGAGGCAGGTCAAACAAGACAGTTTGGTCTTACAGTAAATAAAGCGACTTCAGAAGAATGGATGGCCAAGTTAAACTTTGTAGATGCCAGCAGAAAAGGTTATTATATGATTTCTGGTAATGGTCCAATTTCTGATATGAATTTTATTGCAAACAATACTGGAATGGAATTTACGGTACCAGTTAATGTTACTAAACTATCCTTTCCTGTTGTCATCGGAAAAGCACTTGCCAAGGTAAGGGTTATTGATAATGGTCAAGCTGGAGATACTTTTGAACTCAACATTATTTCTGGAAGTGCTGCTGGTTATACTACTGGTGAATCTGTAGTAATAAATGGGCAGGTTAGTGTAATTTATTAGAACATGTTGAGGAGTGGGGGAGATCCCCCTCTCCATTAGATGTTAAATCCCAGTAATTATAATGACAGAAATTGGGGGATTAACAATGATCCAATTCAAAACAGGTGTAACTATATATCTAATTTTTTTAATAACAGTACTGTTATTCCAAGTTCCTTCAATGGTTACAGAAGCATCTAAAAATGAGGGGAAAATTGATATCTCTACTAATCCAAGTATGATTTTTGACATAAAAAATATGAAACCGGGTGATGAAGAAAACTCTACTTTTACAATATTAAACAAAGGGGATTTTGATTTTAAGTATCACATTAAAGCAGGACATGAATCTGGATCTATACAACTATTTAATAATCTGATTTTTTCAATTAGAGAGGGAGATAATGAAATTTTCAATGGACCGTTTAATGACTTTAATGTGATTGAAAGTAGAATACTAAAAAAGAAAACCCAAGAACCATTAATATTTTCTGTTAAACTTCCAATCCAATCGGGGAATGAGTATCAAGGTCTTTCAACCAAAGTGAAATTTGATTTTATTGCAGAAGGAGATACATCTGTAAATATAGGTAACAATAATCTACCAAATACTGCAACAAATTCATTTAATTTAGTATTTATTGGACTTCTGTTAATTGTACTGGGATCAATATTTTATTTAATTCGAAGAAAAAAAGTTGATGTATGATAAGACCTTGATTTAAATATTCCAAGGTCTTTTACATATTCAGTGATTAACCTTAGGTGGAAGATATGGCCTAATTATTATTCTCCATTTAAAGTATTCTTTCTCAATTATTTCTACATATTTTAGTATTAGTTTTTTTATGCACAATTGATGAACTGTGTTATGTTCCCAGAATAAAGACTCCCAATACCTTCATAAATAATTTTCCAATCTAAACACATTTAGACACATTTCGAGCCCACATAGGTGTATAATATATACAAACGGGTGAAAAAGAGGATTGATATTTTGTTATTCAAAAGCCTAGAGTTCAAAAATGTTGTTGGACAGAAGGTTAAAGTCGTGGAAATTCCTGTATTGGAGGAAGGTAGCACTTATAAATTTATGATCCAAGTCCGTTTACAAAAATTTATTAATGCGATCTATCAGGAAAAGAAACCGAAAAAATGCTATTCATTTAAAGAGTATTTGAAAAAGGTAATGAAATGGCCTGATTATGAAGCACTGTTTAAAGTAGAAGAATTAAAGAATAACGCATAATACTTTTCGGAACACCGTTATCCAAACGGTGTTCTTTTATTTTCACAATCCAGCTGCAGCCGAAGAACGAAGTGCCTCTGCTTTTTGTTCACATTTATTTCATGAAAATAGGGAAATCATATCATTAAGATGAGGGAACATGTATAATACAATGGAGAATTCCTTAGGATGTGAGTGAATGAGCAAGATTAAGATTGTCACCGATTCAACGATGGATATGACGAAAGAACAGGCTGACCAATTAGGTGTTGTGGTTGTGCCGCTATCCGTAACGATAAATGGAGAAACCTATCTAGACCGTGTAGAAATTCAACCTGCTGAATTTATGGAAACGATGAAGGATTTAAAGGATTTACCGAAAAGTTCGCAGCCTTCCGCTGGAACCTTCCTTGAAGTATATGACCGTCTTGGTGAAGAAGGCTATGAAGTAATTTCTATACATATGACAGGTAAAATGAGCGGTACCGTTCGTTCTGCTGAAAGTGCTGCGCAAATGTCCAATACCAAGGTCACAGTGGTGGACTCTGAGTTTATTTCAATCGCCCTCCAGTTCCAGGTGCGGGAAGCGGCGGAAATGGCCAAGCAGGGGAAAAGTACAGAAGAAATCCTTAAACGCCTCGATTCAGTCCGCCAAAATTCAAGGCTGTATATTATGATTGATACATTGGAGAATATGGTGAAAGGCGGCCGGATTGGGAAAGGGAAGGCATTCATTGGGTCCTTACTCAATATCAAGCCGATTGCTTCCTTAGAAGGTGCCGAATACAATCCAGTGGCAAAGGTCCGCAGTCATTCACAAGTCGTTAAATGGCTGGCAAAACAATTTGCCGAGGATGTCAAAGGAAAAAGTATTAAAGGTGCAGGCATTGTTCATGCAGAGGCCCATGAATTAGCTTCCAAAGTTAAGGATGCATGCATTGCTTTAACAGGATATCAGGATATTTCAGTTGATTATACAGGTCCAACGATTAGTACCCATACAGGACCAGGCGCAATTGCCTTAATGTATTACTTTGAATAAAGCAGGATGGTGCACACCGCACCATCCTTATTTATTGACCAGCTCTATTTCAGAACCCTGCACACTATACCCAAGCCGCTGCAAATGCTTACGAATTCCGCTTCGCTCCCACGTCTTCAGAATCAGCACCTCTAGCATTTTTTTCGGATAAAAGATACCAATGTTGGATAGCTCCTCAAAATTCATCCCTTGACGCACAGACTTTTCAATGATTTCGTCACGTTGGTCGATCATCGCAATGTACTTGCTCATTGCTTCGATAAATTCCTGTCTTGTGAAAACACCTTTCTGATGACCTGTAATATAGGTTTCTGCATCCAGCTCTAACAATACTTTACTAGACTCAATAAACTCGTTAATATCCCCATCGGTCCCAAAGTACCACGGTCCAAACGAAGTCATATCGAAATCACCTGTATAGACGACGCCTAGCTCAGGAAAATAGGGAGACGTGTAACCTTTTGTATGGCCGGGTGTATGTAGAAAATGTACCTTCACACCACTAAAGTTGTATTCTACATCGTATTGATATGTCCCGGAAATTTCACCAAGATTTTGAACCCATTCCTTTGGCATCTGTTTTCGCAAAGCTTCCACACCTCGAGGACCCCACTCTTGGTAAACTCCGTTTCCTCTTGCAATTCCTTCAATCGATTGAATGGTCTCAAACTCCAATGGATTGATCCATTTCTCTGTATTTCGAAACAAATGGTTATGCAGAGTATGGTCCGGATGGTAATGAGTGTTCACCACCAAATCCACTCCATATTCATCATCTAATGCTCTGAGCTCCGCTGGGTCTGCACCGGTATCAATTAGTACCTTATCTTTACTATTAATATACAAGCTTCTTGAAAAAGGAACCTTACTATTATTTGCTCCTTCAATAATCATGATAGGACCTATTCGTCTCATACCACACACCTCAATTTTTCTAATACTATTTATCTTAATTTTCTGCCTTATGAATGAATACTCATTCATAATACCATAACTTCAATTGATAATAAACCTTATTTCATTAAGGCTATTGCCTCATCTTTGCTGAGTTGAATTTGGGTAAAAATAGAATATTTGGTAAAGCTATAAAAAATTGATTTGTTAAAGGTGCTGCCAATGTTTAAATGGATATCTGGCAAAAAAACGCCAGAGGCTGAAAAGGCTCATAGTCTAGTCATTGATGAACTAAAGGAACAGCTTCAGAAAGAGCTGGTTGCCTGTTCAGACTTAATGTTTCGGACGTTAAAAAAGAACGATAAAAAACTGGTGATATGTTTTGTCAGCAGTTTGGTTGATAGTGCAGGGCTGGATGATTTTCTCCTCAAGCCTATTCAAGAAAATCCTAAAACAAGTTGGACGGTGGAGGAGCTCGTCCAAATTCTTCCCATTGCCGATTTATCAGGGGCAAATAAAATAAAGGAAATTGTTTCTGCCTTAATTGAAGGTAAAAGCTATCTATATGTAGAGGGGGAACCCTTTGGGCTCCTTGCTAATATTAGTAAGCCTGTTGAACGGGGTCTTGCACAGGCAGAAACGGAATCGCTTGTATTTGGTCCCAAAATTGCCTTTACCGAATCACTCCAAGGAAATATCAATATCTTAAGAAACAATATTAAAGATCATAATTTGTGTATGGAAGATTTAACAATCGGGACAAGATCAAAAACGCAGGCAAAACTCGTCTATATTAGAGGTGTAGCAGAAGAGGAAAATATTAATTCGTTCAGACAAAGAATTAGTGAGCTTGAAATTGATCATGTTCAAGGCAGTACGGTCCTAGGTCAATTAATAGAAGGAAATAGCTGGTCTGTATTCCCGCAATTGATGTCAACGGAGCTTCCTGACCGAATTACCCTGGCCTTAATGACAGGGAGAGTGGCTGTCTTAATGGATCGAAGCCCAGATGCAATTTACGGACCCACGCCATTATTTACCTTTTTTGAATCTACCGAAGATATTTATATGCGCTGGAATATGGGTTTCTTCTTAAGGATACTCCGCTTAATGGCGACATTTTTATCCGTCCTGCTGACGCCGGCTTATGTGGCTGTATTAACTTATCATTATGAAGTTATTCCCTCGCCCCTGCTTGTTTCATTGGGGCAATCCAGGTCAAATGTTCCCTTTCCGCCTGTGTTCGAAGCGCTTTTACTTGAATTTGTCATTGAGTTATTACGTGAGGCGGGAGCAAGGCTGCCAACGAAGGTTGGTCAGACGATGGGTATTGTAGGCGGTATCGTTATAGGACAAGCGGCCGTTGATGCAGGTTTTACGAGTAATATTTTGATTATTATTATTGCACTCAGCGCTCTGGGATCCTTTACAACACCTAGTTATTTAATGGGTACAGCGATTAGGATTATCCGCTTCCCGATTATTATTATGGCAGGTTTTTGGGGGGGAATCGGAATCATGGTCTCCTTTTGTTTCTTTATTATTCACCTATTAAAACTAGACACATTAGGCAGACCCTATTTGTCACCAGTTTATCCATTAAATTTTAGGGATTTAGGGTATAGCTTATTTCGGTTTCCTTTACAATACTTATCTTATCGCCCCGTAACGAACCAGCCTGAAGACAAAAATCGCTATCCAGCGAAAAAGGCAAAGCAGAAAAAGGATGTAGATGAATAGGAGCGGACATACATGAATGTGAATTTACATCCCAAGGAAGGATTACTATTTAGTGCGTATCTCCTGCTATTTGTCATCCATGGTGCTCAAACGGGCGTAGGACTTGTAGGACTTCCACGTGTCGTATTTTTAAAAGCACAGCATGACGCATGGATTTCTGTAATGGCAGCTGGATTCATTACCTCTGTGGTTCTATGGTTTATGATAACCATGCTCAAGCAATATGATAGTGCTGATCTGTATGGAATCCATCTTGATGTATTTGGCAAATGGGTGGGAAATTCACTGAGCTTCATTTACATGATTTACTTGCTCAGCAGCTTTTTTGTTATTTTTATGAATTATATCGAAATTGTTCAAGTTTGGATTTTTCCAAATTTACCAACGTGGCAGCTTGCTTTTGTTCTGATTTTCCTTGCTATTTATGCCGTCTATGGCGGGGTAAGAATCATTGTCGGTGTGGCCTTCTTATCTGTATTAGGCACGATTTGGATTCTATTCATCGCATTTGTTCCGCTTCGTTATGGAGACTTCAATCATTTGTTCCCTATTATGAATGTGAGTGTTGGTACGATTCTAAAAGGAGCTCATAGTACAACACTCTCTATGATGGGATTTGAATTGATCATGTTTTTTTATCCCTATATAAAGGAGAAGAAAAAAAGCATGAAGTATGCTCAAATTGCAAATGTGTATACAACACTTCTCTTTACGATGGTAACAATTATCTCAATTGTGTTTTTTGCTGGAGATAGTCTTAAAGCGGCAATTTGGCCGGTATTGTCCATGTTTAAAATAGTTCGTCTACCAAACTTAGAACGATTTGAATTCATCGCCGTATCATTTTGGATGTTAATTATACTCCCTAATATGTGCCTTTATTTGTGGGCCGCTTCAAAAGGGGTTTCAAGGATAGTGGGACTGAAACAAAAAACTGGAATATGGATTTTTGCAATCCTTGCTTTTGTAGCAACCTTTTTCTTCCAGGCAAGATATCAGATGAATACAGTAACAGATTTGGTCGCAAAAACAGGTTTTTTTGCCGCAATCTGCTATCCAGTGGTTCTTTCATTTATTGTCTTTATGAAAAAATGGTGGGTAAAAAGGAGAAATAGCCATGCAGAGACGTCATAAATGGAAATGGATCATGGTGAATATTGTCTGTGTAATGTTCTTGAGCAGCTGTGTCGAAACAAAGCAGCTGGAAAAGCTGGGGCTGATCACCGCGCAGGGATATGATTTAGAAAAGGAAAATAAACTTAAAGGTACCGTTGTTGTCCATAAATTTGATCCTGTAGCAAAAAATCTAACCAAAATCATCACAGTCGATGCGAATACAAGCAAGGCGCTACGACAAAAGCAAAATCTTGAGATTGACCAAAAGCTTGTTTTAGGGCAGCTTCGCTGTGTGATTTATAGTAAGGAGCTAGCCGAGAAGGGAATATCACAACTCGTAGATGCTCTAAATCGGGATCCTACTGTTGGAAATATGGTATATCTAACGATAGCTGAAGAGGATGCCTATTCCATCATGAATTTTAATCAAAAGAAGCTTAAGGTTAACCTGGGTACCTATTTATATAATTTAATCAAACAAAATGTAGAGAGTGAACAGCTAACATCACCAACCTTGCATGAATTTAATCATAATTTTCAGGACCATGGCAGGGATCCGGTCCTGCCTATCCTAAAAATTAAAGGCGGCGGGGTAGTAATTAAGGGAATTGCTCTTTTTAAGGATGATCGAATAGTTGGGGAATTAAAGAATGAGCAGCTCTTTTATGCAAAGGTGCTGTCAGATAAATATAAATCCGGTACACAAGAGCTTGGTTTTACTCGATCTCGATTTGAAAAAATCATTAAGGAAAAAGATGAAGGTAAAAATAAGAAGGTCTATAATAAATTATTTATTAGTATTGATAATATTCGAAGTAAATCAACAATTAAATTAATGGACAAGAAAACGCCCCATTTTAGAATCGATGTGAAATTAGATTCAAGATTACTTGAAGCAACAGAACCATTAGACCTATCCACTACCGGGAATATTAAATTTATAGAAAAAGAAATTAATCGAGAAATGGAAAAACAAATTATGGATTTGCTGCAATATTTTCAAAAGAAACAAGTCGATCCAGCAGGGTTTGGGAATGAATATATGGCCCATATTCGTAAACAGCCGCTATCCAAACAAGAATGGAGAGAGCTCTATAAGGATGCAACGTTTGAGGTACATGTGGATAATACGGTTGTTAAAACGGGCGTAATTGATTAATAGAATGCTTTTCTTTTCTCTTTCCATAATCTTTGTTACACTTATCACAAGAGAATAAGATTATGGGGGATATAGATATGAAGAAGGTTTTATCGTTACTGCTAATTCTAGTTGTATTCCTGCTGTCTGCGTGTGGACAAGAGGGGATTGAGAACCCACTGGATTATCCGGTCAATGATTTTAACGCGGTGACACAAGAGAATAAACCATTTGAAAAGAAAAATTTGGACGGTAAGATTTGGGTGGCAGATTTTATTTTCACCAATTGTGCAGATGTTTGTCCGCCAATGACGGCAAACATGACCAAACTGCAAAAAATGGTTGAAGAGGAAGAACTGCAAAATGTTGAGTTCGTATCATTTAGTGTCGACCCAACCGTTGATACACCCGAAAAACTAACAGAGTATACCAAGAACTTCGGACTGAAGGATGATAATTGGACTTTTTTAACGGGCTATTCGCAAGAATTTATTGAAACCTATGCGAAGGAAACTTTTAAAACACTAGTGAAGAAACCACAAGAAGGCGACCAGGTTATTCACCAAACATACTTTTTCTTAGTGGGGCCGGATGAAAAGGTTAAGAAAATCTATGATGGGTATCAGGAAGTGCCATATGATGAAATGATCAAAGATATAAAAGCGTTGCAATAGACCTTTTCATAAGGTCTATTTTTTTGGAAAAGAATAGGATATAGTACCAGCCTGTTTTGAATTATTTACGTCATGTTATAATATCATTAGTAAGAAGGTGGTGAAGAAAATGATAAAGGTTTCTGCCCTTCTCATTCTTTCGACACTTTTCTTAAGTTCCTGCAGTCCATCCGATAACTGGGCTCTGCATAAAGAACGGAGTGTTTCTGCTGTTGTTTATGAAGAGGTTCCTGTCGATTTTGTCCCAAAGGAAATTAGCATTCTTTCCGCTGGTGATTCCTTAACAGAGGGTGTTGGCGATACCACGAACAATGGAGGATACCTGCCTTACTTAAGAACTTTGCTCGAGGAAGAAAAGGGGATTAAGGAAGTAGATTTCTATAACTTCGGTGTAAAAGGTAATCGGACACCGCAATTATTAAAAAGACTGCAAACCGATGAGATGAAAGACAAAGTTTCTGCTGCAGATTTAGTTATATTAACCATCGGCGGCAATGATATTATGAAGGTAGTAAAAGATAATATTTCTAATTTGCAGCTGTCCATCTTTAAAAAGGAAAAAGAAGTATATATAAATAATTTATACCAAATCATTAATACAATTGTTCGAACTAATCCCGATGCCTATATTGTTTTGGTAGGAGTATATAATCCGTTTTCTCAATGGTTTTCTAATATTAAAGAGCTGGACCAGATTGTTTCAGATTGGAATGTTGCCAGCCAAAGTGTTGTTTCTAATTATCAAAATGCGTATTTTGTAGGAATTGAAGATTTATTTAAAAATCCAACAGAAAGTCTATTGCATAGTGATAACTTTCATCCGAATAATAAAGGGTATGAATTGATTGCCCAAAGGCTAAATCAAACCTTAGAAGAACAGACATTACCTGATCTCGTTAAGAAGGCGTATATGGTCAGTAAAGAGGAGAACTAGCTTTCTATGGAAAACAAATGGAAAACGGGATTCTTTCTGATAGCAGGATTAAATCTTTTGATTGTTATCATTCTTTTATCGCTAATCTTCGTTCCTGCTGATGAAAAAGGAACTATTCAAAAGACTCCGGACGAAAAGAGTGTATCTTTCCAAGTCAAGTCGAATAAGGCTGACTTGAATGTATTAATTAATCAGTATATTCAAAAGGAAGCGGCAGATTCACCGATCGATTACAGTGTTCAGCTCCGTGATGAAGTGGAATTATACGGGACATTGCAATTCTTTAGTCAAGAAGTAGATCTAAAACTAACCTTTGTTCCCGAGGCATTAGATAATGGCGATTTAGTCCTAAAGCAGAAGTCGATTTCGGTTGGCAGTCTGCCTCTGCCTGTATCTTATGTACTTAAATTTATCAATGATAATTATAAACTCCCTAAAGGTGTCGACATACAGCCAAATAATAAAATAATTTATGTCAACATGCAGCAATTAAAGTTAAAGAGTGATGTGAAAATAAAGGTAAACAAGTTTGATCTGCAAAAGGATGATATTGCATTTACGATTGTCGTACCCGTTGAATAAGGTGCCTCACAAAACGTGAGCCACCTTTTTTTTTGCTTCTAATCCTTCAATATCATCGCTTGCAAACCAGGATCATCCTTCGAAAGACCAATTAATACAATCGTATAGGATTCATTTGGACGAAACTGTGCTTTTGGCATCGATAGAACGATCTTTTTTGTTCCAGCCTCTCTAAGTTCTAGATCCACGGTCATCGGCATAATTCCTAGGTAGTCACTTGTTTGTTTATAGGAGATGCTAGGAAACACAACATCTCGATCTTTAACAGCCATATCTAAAGCTCCAGTATCCGGTGATAAGTGAAGAAAACGTATTTTCGATTCATTCATGGGAACTTGGTGCTGGTTAAGGTACGGCAGCAGGCGCATTTTTTTTACTGAGTCGATAATGGCTAGTGTATAGGATTTATCAGGTTCAACGGTGATTCTTTTATTGAGGATACTATCGGTCGAATTACCGGTTGGGTATATATCAATATGATACTTTCCAGGCTTCAAGGCAAGATAATTGCTAGCCACTCTAAAAGGAAGACGTTTCACTTTCATTTGACCATTGATATATATATCTACTTCATTGGCATCAGGTGAAGTGTGAAGGAACCGGACCCTGCCTTCGGTTTGGGATTGCTGGATATTACGTTCTATTATCGCTTTATTCATATATTTGAGGTGCTTCATATAGTAATGCATGTGCAGGTTTGGATTAGCGTATTTATAATTGTGAGCCAGCAAATCATACATCGCAGCACGTTGCAGGTAATCAGAATGATTTCTATTTCCAGACATACCCTTCTCTCCTTTCTTACGTTCTTTACAAGTTAATTTATTCAAGCATGTTTAGGTGGGTGTCTATTATTGGATTTTTTGTTTACAAATGGATAAAAGTGACATATACTTATTACAAATAAGTCGGAAGGCGGGTGAAGTGTAATGTTAAATGAAAATACGTTAATTGCCGTTTATTTCAATATCGTTTGCACAGCCCGCAGATTCACCACTTAGGGGAATCTATACCCATTATTCCTTTTGTGAATAAAACCATGGGCTGTGCTGCCTATGGTTTTTTATTATGCGAATTTTTGGAGGAATATGGATGAATTTAACTAATATTGGATTAACAGATAAAATCAATCACGATTTTTTAACACAAAGACAAACTGAAGAGATGATTATTGGCCGGGTGGCTTTGGAACATAAGCATATGTACCGTGTGTGGACAGAGCATGGAGAGTTACTATGCGAAGTTTCTGGGAAATTTAACTTTGAAGCGATATCTCGTGAGGATTATCCTGCTGTCGGGGATTGGGTGATGCTAAAATCCCGGGTGGACGAAGGAAAAGGTACGATTTATTCAGTGATGCCCAGGTTCAGTAAGTTTTCCCGTAAATCTGCGGGAAGAGTGACGGAGGAGCAAATTGTTGCTGCAAACGTGGATACGGTTTTTCTCGTAAACTCATTAAATGATGATCTAAATTTAAGAAGAATAGAACGCTATCTGCTGCTCACATGGGAAAGTGGTGCCAATCCAGTGATTGTCTTAAGTAAGGCCGATCTTTGTGAAAATATCGAAGCGAAGATAAGAGAAGTAGAAGCTATCGCTTTTGGCGGGGTACCCGTTATCGCGATAAGTGCGGAAATGAACAGTGGAATTGAACAGCTCGAGCCTTACCTGCAGCCTGGAAAAACGATCGCTTTATTAGGTTCCTCTGGGGTAGGGAAGTCGACGCTTACGAATTTGTTATTGGGTGTTAAAAAGCAGGCAGTTAAGGAAATTCGAGAAGGCGATGACAAGGGACGTCACACCACTACACACCGCGAAATGATATTATTGCCAAATGGCAGTGTCTTAATTGACACACCAGGAATGCGGGAAATACAGCTTTGGGAAAGTGCAGATGGATTAACCGAAACCTTCTCCGATATCGACGAATTAGCGGAGATGTGCCGGTTCCGGGACTGTAAGCATAGAGATGAGCCGGGTTGTGCGGTATTGAAGGGTATTGAAGAAGGTTCTTTGGATTCAGGACGTTTAAGAAGCTACAACAAGCTCCAAAAAGAACTCGCTTATATCGAAAGAAAAGCAGACAAACGCGCGCAGACAGAAGAACAGAAAAAGTGGAAGAATATCACGAAGCAAACCCGTCAGAAGAAGAAAATTAAATAAACAGTTATAGCCGAACCTAAAGACGGGTTCGGCTTTTGTATGTGTTGTTATGTTTTTTTGCTTTAATCAGGAAATTGTATTTCTATGATGAGTTTCGGTATACTCAATATCAAAGCACATAAATCTAAAGGGGTGGAAATCATGGAAAATAGTAAACAACTGGCTACATTTGCTGGAGGGTGTTTTTGGTGTATGGTGAAGCCGTTTGATGAGCAGCCGGGGATTATTAGTGTGATCTCTGGATATACAGGCGGCCATGTCGAGAACCCTACATATGAACAGGTTTGTTCAGAATCAACCGGCCATTATGAAGCTGTACAAATTACCTTTGATCCAGAAATTTTTCCATATGAAAAACTGCTTGAACTTTACTGGCAGCAAATCGACCCGACAGACCCTGGCGGTCAATTCCATGACCGGGGACAGTCTTATCAAACCGCGATTTTTTATCATAATGAAAAACAAAGAGAGCTTGCAGAACAATCAAAGCAAAACTTACAGGATAGCGGACGCTTCACAAAACCGGTCGTAACGCCAATTTTACCAGCTAAAACCTTCTATCCAGCTGAAGAATATCACCAAGCTTACTATAAGAAAAATAAAGCGCATTATGAACAATACCATGTTGGTTCAGGGAGAGCAGGATTTATCCAAGCACATTGGGGGAAGAAAAAATGAAGAATAAAGAAGAACTAAAGAAAGAATTAACACCGATGCAATATGAAGTTACACAAAATAACGGAACAGAGCCTCCTTTCCGAAATGAATATTGGAATGAAACGAGTGACGGCATTTATGTAGATATCATCTCCGGCAAACCATTATTCAGCTCTCTTGATAAATACGACGCAGGCTGCGGCTGGCCGAGTTTCACTAAGCCGATTGTTGAGGAAGAAGTTATTGAAAAAGAAGACTATAGTCATTTTATGGTCCGGACAGAGGTAAGAAGTAAATCCGCAGATTCCCATTTGGGTCACGTCTTTGATGACGGACCAGGACCAAATGGTTTGCGCTATTGTATTAATTCTGCAGCCTTACGTTTTATTCCGAAAGAGGAATTGGCCGAACGAGGCTACGGAGCGTATAAAAAGCTATTTGACGAAAATTAAAAAGCCGCGAATTCGCGGCTTTTATTATTTTCCATTTGCTTTTGAGGCAGAGGTAGAAGTCATTCCACCAGATAGTATGAATTTCATTGCATCTTCTGGCTTAACATCAATAATTTCGACTTGCTCCTTCGGAATTAAGAAAGTAAATCCAGCGACTTGAAAGGTTTGCGGGACATAAACAGCTACATGGTCCCTAAGCGGACTGTAAAAGTCCTCCAGCTGTTCGGAGGTAATAAACCCCATACTTCTCATTTCTGTACCAGGTATGACAACCAGTGCGACCTTTGAAAAAGACTTCTTTTCTCCTAAAAAGGATTGAACCGTATCTTTTATCACAGAGTAGATTGTTTTGACAACAGGAATTCTTTCCAGCCATTTATCAATCAATCTAATAATACTGCCGGTGATAAATTTTGTAGATAACCAGCCTAACAGTGTGATTAATACAATGGTTGTCAATAAGCCAATACCAGGAATGTAATCTTCCTTTAGATAAGGCCTTAAGGTGTTTCCAAGCAGTCCATCAAGGAACAAAAACGTTTTGTAAATAACAAAGATTACAAGAATAATGGGAACAATCGTTAAAATACCGTTAACAAAGCTCTTTAAAAGAGTTTTCACATTCATCACCTACATTTTCTTCATTGATTCTCATAATATAGGCGAATGCACAGACAGGTCAAGTACCTACCACATAAAGTAAGAGTGTAAACAGACAAAAAATCAAGGAGTGGATAGGTATGTACGGACATGGATTTGGTCAAGATTGCTGTGGATTTGGTTATGCAGCACCAGTAGCAGGAGGGTGCGGATGGGGTTATGGCACTTTCGTATTAATTGTAGTGTTGTTCATACTATTAATCATCATCGGCGCTAGCTACTGCTGAACCTAAAAAGACTCAGGTGAAAAGCCTGAGTCTTTTTTGTTATTTTCTAAAAAAAGTCCAAACACGAACAATGGTAATTTATTTTTATTGATAGTTCGTTTTTACTGTTGACGGGTAGGGAAATCTCTGATATATTTACCAAGGGTTAAGTAAATACGTCTTGGAGGTTTTGGACAATGGAAAATAAATATGATGTTATAGTAGTAGGGGCAGGCCCAGCGGGGATATTTACCTGTTATGAACTTACACTAAAAATGCCGAACGCAAAGGTGCTGTTAGTGGATAAGGGGCATGATATTTACCGTAGAAATTGTCCAATTTTACAAAATAAAATTGAGAAGTGTCCTCCAGCAGCGGGGAAAAAAGAGTTTGCAGGATGTTTGCCAGCATGTTCGATTACAAGCGGTTTCGGCGGGGCTGGTGCATACTCTGATGGAAAGTTTAATATCACCAGTGAATTCGGCGGATGGATGACGGATTATCTTCCAGACTCTCAAGTAGTCGATCTAATAAAATACGTGGATGAAATTAATTTAAAGCACGGTGCAACAGACAGTATAACCGATCCACTTACTGATCAAGTGAAGGATATCGAGCGTCGTGGATTTGCAGCTGGTTTAAAACTATTACGTGCTCAAGTTCGTCACCTTGGAACAGAGCAAAACTTAGAAATTATGAAAAGCATCTTTGAATACTTAAATGATAAAGTTGAAATGTCCTTTAAAACAGAAGTTGAAGATTTGATTACGGAAAAATCACCTGACGGGCACGTCGTGAAGGGGATCAAACTGAAAGGCAATAAGGATGTTTATGCAGACAAAGTTGTCATTACGCCTGGGCGCGATGGTTCAAAATGGCTGACAGAAGTATTGAAGGCACGCCGGCTAAAAATGTCTAGTAACCAAGTAGATATCGGTGTACGAGTTGAGACATCTGACATCGTTATGCAAGAAATTAATGAGCATTTGTATGAAGGAAAGTTTGTTTTCAATACATCCGTTGGAACAAGGGTCCGGACGTTTTGCAGCAATCCTTCCGGCCATGTGGTTGTTGAAAATCACTCCGGTATCATGCTTGCAAATGGTCATGCTTATAAAGATCCGAAGCTTGGAAGTCCAAATACCAACTTTGCATTGCTTGTATCTCATACATTCTCTGAGCCTTTTGATAAGCCGACTGAATACGCGCATGAAGTATCACGTCTTGCGAACGCACTATCCAATGGCGGTTTAATTGTACAAAAGTATGGCGATATTCTAAAGGGACGACGTTCAACAGAAAAAAGAATTAAAGAGGGATTCATTGAGCCGACCCTCAAAGAGGCTGTTCCTGGAGACCTTGGCTTAGTTCTTCCTTATAATACCCTTAAGAGTTTGATTGAGATGACCGAAGCATTAAACCAAGTTACACCAGGACTAGCATCAGAACACACATTGTTCTATGGAGTCGAAGCGAAATTCTATTCTGCACGGCCAAAGCTCAATGACCGTTTTGAATCAGAGATCAGTGGTTTGTATGTAGGCGGCGATGGCGCTGGTATTACCCGCGGTCTTGCCCAAGCAAGTGCTTGCGGCGTCTGGATTGCAAGAGATATCATCAAAAAAGCATCAACTGAACGTAAAAAAGAAGTAGTCATGGCCTAAACTAAACCCGCTGAATTAGCGGGTTTGTTTTTTATTTGTTAAAGTCTATATGTGGAATTGCGAACCGTATAGGTTCTACGGAAAAGTATACAGTTTCTACATAAAACCGTACAGGTTCTACGCAAAAGCATACAGTTTCTACACAAAACCGTACTGGTTCTACGGAAAAGTATACAGTTTCTACATAAAACCCGTACAGGTTCTACGGAAAAGTATACAGTTTCTACACAAAACCGTACAGGTTCTACGGAAAAGTATACAGGTTCTACAAAAAACCGTACAGGTTCTACGGAAAAGCATACAGGTTCTACACAAAACCGTACAGGTTCTACATAAATGATGCAAAACAAAAGAGGGACTCCAAACTCGGAGTCCCCCGCTGTTAACCAATCGTAACTTTTTCTTTCGGATAATGAATTTTCTCCTGGCTCGTATCTTTCCCTCTTAATATCAGTAAAAAGGTTACAATCCCCAATCGTCCGATAAACATTAAAAGGATAATCAGTATTTTCCCAAATGTCGTTAAGATAGGTGTCAGGCCCATCGACAATCCATTCGTTCCAAATGCAGATGTTACTTCAAAGACTACTTGGATCAAGGTTCCCTTCTCCGTAATGGATAGGATTAATATCGAGACTAAGCAAAGGATGGCAGCTGTGGAAATCACAATAAAGGATTTAATCACATCCTCAGTATGAAGCTCTCTTCTAAAAACTTTAATGGAACCTTTTCCTCGTGCATAAAAGAAAATCGCTAGCAAAACAATTGCAAACGTCGTTGTCCGGATCCCGCCGCTGGCACTGCTAGGCGAACCGCCGATAAACATTAATACCGACATAAAGAGCTGATTACTTGGTGTGAATTCATTCAAATCCATCGTTGCTAACCCTGCACTTTTGGTGGTAACCGAGTTAAACAAGGAATAGAAGAACGTTTCATGCCAAGATTTCTCAGCAAAATAATGATAACTATCGAGAAGATAAATCATTATGGCGCCTGCAATCGTGAGAAAGACGAAGGTTGCGGTCGTTAATTTGGTAAAGAGAGTAAAATGGTATCGTTTCTTGCTTTTTAAGCTAAGAAGATATTCATAAACCTCCACAATAACCGGGAACCCAATGGCACCGATAATCATCAATATAATGATTACACTTTGAACAAAGTAGTCATTACTAAAAGGGATTAATGACCCGCCGGTAATATCAAAACCTGCATTTGTCGTAGCACTAATGGAGCCGAAGAATCCATGCTTAAAAGCCGATAAGGGGCTGTCAAAGTATTTCAAGAAACGAAGTCCTAGGATAATCCCGCCGATAATTTCAAATGAAATGATGGTAATAAAAATCCGTTTTGCCAGCTGCACCAACCCTGATAAGTTAGATTGATTTTGGTCTACCATAATTAATTGGCGTTCCTTTAGGCCTACTTTTTTTCCAATCATAATCCATAGAAAGGTACTTAGAGACATTACACCTAATCCGCCTATTTGGAGGATGATGCATAAAAGAAATATTCCAAAGTTATTAAAGACATCTTTTATCGAAATGACACTTAGACCTGTTACGCTGACAGCGCTGGCAGAAGTAAACAAGGCATCAATTAGACTAAGAGAAACATTTTCACGATGTGCCAGTGGTATTAACAAAAGTAATGTTGAAATGATTAAGGCAGATAAATAAAAAATAACAATTAATTGTATGGCTGATAATTCTCTTCTTTTCGATAATGGTTTATTCGATTTGTTCATTTCATCCATCCTTATGTAAATCTAAATGTTATTCTATATTAACCGCCCTTAAAAGTAAAAGATAGTTTTCCTCTAGAATTTTCTGACATTTTTATATATGCTAGAGTTATTAGGATTAGGATGTCTGGGGGACTATGGATATGATCACAAAACTGAAATCCTTATATGACCAGAAACAATACGATCAAGCGTTAGAAATAATAAATCAAGAAATACAGGTATTTAAATCACTGCGCTACTCCGAATTTAAACACGAGGTTACGAAAATTAATTCTGCCGAGGACTTTCAAGTATTGATTAGGCTGACAGATCATTTTTTGATGTATCAATATAGTTCATTTTTAGCTCGTTACGCTTACCGGCGATTTCCTTGTTTCTTAACGCTTTCGTGGTATTGTGAGGAGCTTCTTGATAATGGGAAGCTGCTAGAAGCAGATGAGCTGATCTCCTCCGCCATCGCCGAAATCCAGGATAACATTCAGGATGGTGAAGAATGCGAACGGCTTTATTTTTGCAAGATTCGTTGTTTGTTAGAAATGAAGCTATTTAAGGAGGCAGAAGAACTTCTAGAAAAGCTGAAGGAGTCTCCACGACCTCACTATGACAAGATTGGGTTTGTCTATATGCATACGGGGGATAGAGAGAGTGCGGAGAAATATTTTCAACAAGGTCTAAAGGATGCTGAAAAAGGACAGATTTGTTATTTGCTGCTTGCTGATTTAAAAGCATCAAATGGACAAATCGAAGAGGCTCTTGCGCTTATTGAAAAAGGCGAATCGCTGTATCCTGAAACACCTTCCTTCATCTTAGAAAAAATAAGACGATACCGTGATCTCGGCAAAATGGCTGAAATGCTTGCATTGATAGAGGAATTAAACGAAAGAATAACAGACCATGCCTATCGGAAGTATTTTCACCATTTAACCAAAACCGCCTATTACCAATTAGGGGACTATCAGCGGTTAAAGGAAGAAGTGAAAGGAGAGAAATCCCTTTTTACAGTTAAAAATGAGCAGGGTGAATGTATTAAACTTACAATTAAGCCCATTATTCAAAAAAGCAATTATTGTGTCCCAGCCAGCTTAGAAATGATTCTCACCTTTTTTGGAGAAGAGATTACCCAGGATGAGATTGCCAATCATATTTTTGATTTTACTGGTTCGAAGCTGTCCACGACGGTTGACTATCTAGAAACCAATGGATACGAATGTCGATATTTTGTAGGCAGGAAAGAACTTTATCAGGAATTATTGAGGAAGCAAATTCCAATTTTGTTAAGTGTTGATTTTGAACATTCGTCTCATGTTCAAGTGATGACAGGCTATGATGGTGTATTTGATTTTTATCATATCCAAGAACCGAACCTGCTGGAAACAATGTATGTTTCTGCAAACGATCTGGAAAATGCGAATGTATCAACGAGTTATATGTCGATTGTGTGTGTTCCAAAGGACCGAGCCCGCGAACTATCCTTTTTGTCAAAAGAAGAGGATGATTATTTCCGGCAATTGCAGGATTTAGGTGAAAAGCTGGAAGAAGATGAAGAAAAGTATAAAGAGGCTTTTTTAGAATTCTTAAAGAATACAATTGATGTCCCTTACTCACCCATTTATGTGGTCAAGCATTTTTCCTTTGAGGAATATGATGATTTCATTCTTCAGTGTGCCAAAAGGCTGCTTTTGACTTACCCAAATAATGACTTTATGAATCTCCATGTATCCCAAGCCTATATGCGTCTCCATAGGATGGAGGAGGCAAGAGAGCAGCTCAAACTTACACAACGGAAAACTTTTTCTCCACTCTATCATTTCCTAAATGGGAGAATCGCTCTTTACTTTGATGAAACGAGAGAGGCTGTTGGTTATTTTCGAACCTCACTGCAGCTTGACCCAGATCAGTACTATACCTGGAGCTATCTCGCACTGTCCTATTTATATTCAAAGAATGTAAAGAAGGCAGAATATTTCTCTGCCATTAGTATGGAGCTTGCACCGAAGGAAAGATTTGTCCGAATCAATCATGCAGCTGTGTTAATTGAAAAGCAGGAGTACGCTCGAGCACGTGAAATTTATAATAAATTGATTAGAGAATTACCGAGGGATGGTCATGCATGGTATGAACGTGCACGTCTTGATCAGAAGCTAGGGAACATCAGAAAGGCGCTGCGCGGGTTTTTAATGAGTATAAAATTGGAAAACCATGTTCCTTTTGCTGTACTTGCGGCTGCTGACTTATACGATTATGAGCTCGAGGAGCCTGAAAAGGCAGAAGAAATTTTGCTATCCGCTATTCATACTTCTGTTTCAGCCCAGCTTTTAATACGTCTTGGAGATTTTTATCGTGAACATGAAGAAAGTGATAAGTGTATGGACTGTTTTCAACAGTGTATTGAGTTATTTCCGGATGAAGGCTTTGCCTATATTGGTTTGGCAGAAATTATAGCCCATAAAGAAAATAAGGAAATGGCAGTGGCATTTCTTAAAAAACAAGCAGCCAGATTTAAAAAGGATAGTGAATATTTGATTAATAGCGGAAGTATGATGGCTGAATGGGCTTTGGAAGAAGATAACCTTCAGCTGGCAGAAGAATCCTTAGCGCTAATAGAAAGTGGAATTAATCATATTCACTCTAACTACAATGAAGCTTTAGAGATCTATGTAAAAATAGCTGGAGATACACCTTTCATAAACAGTGCAATCGATTTTCTACAGCAAAAGTTCACAAATCATTCAAGTGTAATTGAGTTTAAATGCTATGAGGGAACGCTATACGAAGAAAAACAGCAATACTCCTCTGCTTTGAAATGTTATAACACTGCCTTACAGGTTAGAGAAGATGCTTTTCCATATTATCGTATAGGGGAAGTTTATTTTAAACTAAGGATGTATGAGCTTGCAGCAAATGCATACAAAACGTGCATAAATATTGACCCTGCCAATGAGTCTGCCCTGCTGCGTCTGGCTGAAATCGCCGCATTCAATGAAAATCATGAGGAAGAAGCGGAATTTCTTTTGAGAGTACTGGATATTGAGCCATTAAGTGTAAATATTGAATATTTAGTATCGATATTAGATGAAGATAGAAAGCAGCAACTACTTGCTTTTCTTCAGTCATTACCTAAAGGGTTTAATGAAATATGGAGACTTGATGCCGAGGGCTATGTATTTGGCGCACTAGGTGAAATCCAGCTTGAACAAGAGAAGGTCAGTGCGGCTCTTCAAATGAATCCAGAGTTTTCAGAACTGCTGAATCACCAGGCCAAGATCTTTATTAAAGCTAAAAAGTGGAAGGACGCGCGTACCCTCCTTACATTGCTGCTAAATAAGAACCCAGATAATGTGGAGGTATATCGAACACTCATTATTTATAGTGCTGCTGCGAATAAGTGGTCACGACTCCCTAATATCCTTACAAAACTAGAGGGGAATGTGGAGGGAAAAAGTAGAAGGTTTTTATTAGCTGCTGAAGCGGGGAAACAGTTTATTGCAGAAATGAATTGGAGTGGGAAAAAAGAGGGGAATGCATTTGGACGTTTTGTTGCGAAACTAAAAAATCGTACGAAACAAATTAACCTCTTTGGTACAATCATCGAGCTATATGAGATGGCGATGAAATTAGATAAAAATAATCTGGCGGCTGTAAGTCATTTCGCTAGATTTTATGAAGAATTTGAATTAGGTGATGAAGCGGTAAAAATTTTACAAAAGGCCCTTAAGAAACAATGGGATGACAGACTTGCCTATCAGTTAGGAATGAATTATTTGGATATGGAGGCATACCAAGCAGCACTGCCATTGTTTGAAAGACAATTAAACAGTGATCCCGACGATTATCATCTTCGCTATTTAGCTGCCTTGTGTCATGGTGAAATCGGAGAAGTACGTATAGCTGAAGAAATGCTAATTAGCATTATCGAGGAAAATCCGTTTGAACCTAACGTCCATTTCCGGTTAGGCTGTCTGCTCAATGCACAAGGCAGACATTTAGGGGCTAAGGATGTCCTAGAAAAAGGAATGGAATACCATCCATACGACACTGAGATCAGGAAAGAGCTTCTCGTGACAAAGCACCATTTAGAAAAATCAATACTACAAACGAACTAAAACAGATACGCAATATGTGTCTGTTTTTTTCTTTATATTCATATTAGAAGAAAGTATTAAAAACCTTACTCATACAATGAACTAAAAGGGGAAGTGGTGTGGTGGAACGTACGTATCTAATTAAACCATTACTCGATGAATCCTTGCCAATGATTGATTATGGCAAAGGAATCTATTTGTATGATAAGGAAGGAAAAAAATATCTTGATGGTGCATCTGGTGCAGTAACAGCCAACATTGGACATGGGGTCACTGAAATTATGGAAGCCATGAAGGAACAGGCGAAAAAGGTTTCATTTGTGTATCGCTCGCAATTTACAAGTGAAAGTGCTGAGAACCTTGCTGAGAAAATCGCAGCATTAACACCTGGTGACTTAAATTGGTGCTTCTTTGTTAATAGTGGTTCTGAAGCGGTAGAAACTGCAATGAAAATGGCAATCCAATATTGGCAGGAGAAAGGAATACAAACGAAAACGAAGGTGCTGTCAAGATGGGTGAGTTACCATGGAATCACGATGGGGGCACTTTCATTATCCGGCCACACAGGCAGAAGAGCACGGTTTGTGCCGCTGCTCGAAGATTTTCCAGTCATAAATCCTCCTTATTGTTATCGTTGTCCCTACAACCTTGAAGCCCCTCAGTGCGGATATCTTTGTGCTCATGAATTAGAACTCGCGATTAAACGAATTGGTGCTAATCAGATTGCGGCCTTTATCGCGGAACCTGTTATTGGTGCTGCTGGCGGAGCGATTGCCCCGCCAAAGGATTATTTTAAGACAATCAAAAAAATATGCGATGAACATGACATCCTATTTATTGCTGATGAGGTAATGACTGGCTTTGGGCGAACAGGTTCGATGCTTGCCATGGAACAATATGGGGTTATTCCTGATATTGTGGCTTTTGGAAAAGGAATGGGAGCAGGCTACGCTCCGATTGCAGCTGCTGTGGCAAGTGAAAAGGTAATTGAGCCCATTTTAGCGGGGACAAAAGTGGTGATGAGCGGCCATACCTTAAGTGCCAATCCGCAATCCTGTGCCGTATCTCTAGCTGTATTAGAGTATCTGGAAAAGAACAAGATTGTTAGTGAAGTAGAGTCAAAGGGAGATTATTTAAAAGCCATACTCTTAAAATTAAAAAATCAGTATTCTTTTATTGGTGACATTCGCGGGAAAGGCTTATTGCTCGGAATTGAATTTGTACAGGATGCTGACACCAAAGCACCGTTTCCTCGGGAGATTCTTGTAACACAAAAGATAATATCCTTTGCAAAGGAAAAAGGGCTGCTTGTGTATCCGGCAGGTTCGGGTATTGATGGTGTTAATGGGGATGCCATCATCATCTCGCCTCCATTAACTATTACCAAAAGAGAAATAGAAGAATTAGTTTCACTCTTAGAGGCAGCCATTGAGGCTTTTGCTCAGCATTTGAAATCGGGTGGTGTTTAAATGGAAAATCCATTTGGCAAAATTACAACCTTAGAGGAGGTCATGAAGCTCTTTTTTAACGGGATGACAGTTATGTTCGGCGGTTTTGGCGGTGTCGGATCTCCGCCGGCTCTCATCGATGGAATTCTTGAAAAGGGAATTTCCAAGCTAACGTTAATTGGAAATGATACAGGATTTCCTCACATTGGTATTGGAAAATTAGTTAGTCAGGAAAGGGTAATAAAGGTAATTGCCTCCCATATTGGTTCAAATCCAATTGCTGGCAAACTCATGCATGAAGGAAAGCTTGAAGTGGAGTTTTCACCGCAGGGAATTCTAGCGGAAAGGATTCGTGCGGGAGGAGTTGGACTTCCGGCGATTCTAAGTGATATTGGAATGGATAATGAACTCGTATCCAAGAACAAACCTCATTTTCTCCTAAATGGAAAGGACTACTTAATTGAAACAGCTTTAACAGCAGAAATATCCATTGTTTATGCCAAAAAAGCAGACCCCTATGGAAATCTAATTTATGACAAAAGCGCCCGAAATACCAATCCGCTTGTTGCAATGGCCGGTGATATCACCATTGCTGAGGTGGAAGAGATTGTTCCGCTAGGAAGCCTCCAGCCGGATGAAATCATTACTCCGGGTGTGTTTGTCGACCACATTATCCCTTCGAAGGGAGTGAACTGGAAATGGGCCTGGGAATAGACTTTCGCAATACAATTGCGAGAAGAGCAGCAGAAGAAATCCAAAATGGAATGGTGGTTAACCTGGGAATCGGCATCCCATCCTTGGTTCCTAACCACCTGCCAGAAGATATGCTGGTGATGTTCCATGCCGAAAATGGAATTACGGGGATGGGGCCAAGCCCAGAAAAAGGAATGGAAGATGAAAATTTATGTAATGCCGGTGGTTTTCCGGTAACTTTGAACCAAGGTGGTTCTTACTGTGATAGTGCGACAGCTTTTGGAATGATCCGCAGAGGACGGGTGGATATCACAATTTTGGGTTCCCTTCAAGTCAGCAAAAAGGGAGATTTGGCCAACTGGATAGTTCCAGGGAAAAAAGTTCCAGGCATGGGCGGCGCAATGGAATTAGCACAAAAGGCAAGAAAAGTGATTGTATTAATGAATCATTGTGATAAAGCAGGAAATCCGAAGATTGTTACATCATGTACATTGCCACTCACCTCTAAAGCCTGCGTTGATTTGATTATCACAGAGTTAGCTGTATTTAGGGTGACTGCCAATGGGTTGCTGCTGACTGAATTGTTTCCGCCCTATGACTTAAAAGATGTCAGCAATAAGACAGAGTGTGAATTTACCATTAGTGATATGGTCAGAAAGATATCCTACTAGTCTCACCCATCCCTAAAAAGAAGGAGTGAAAGTGTTGACCACTCATGAAGAATCTATCAAACAATGGCTGAAGGACAATCGTGCTAGAGGAACGAGGTTCTTACAAATACTTGTCCAAGAAAATAGTACAAGAGGAAACGAAAGCAGTGCTCAGGCTGTCATTATTGAAAAGTGCCGGCAGTTAGGATTGAATCTGGATATCTGGGAAATTGACAGAAATGAACTATTGCAGCACGAGGCTTTCTGCTGTGATCGGCAAAGCTTTGAAGGAAATCCAAATGTAGTTGGTGTGTTAAAAGGGACCGGCGGCGGAAAATCTATTATTCTAAATGGACATATTGATGTGGTTCCGGTTGGGGATGAAAAGAACTGGGAACATGACCCGTTTAGCGGCCATATTGAATGCGGAAAGCTTTATGGACGCGGAAGTACGGATATGAAAGGCGGTACGGCAGCTTTAATCATGGCGATTGAGGCCATCATTTCTACCGGAATTAAACTGAAAGGAGACGTTATTTTTCAAAGTGTAATAGAGGAAGAAAGCGGCGGTGCTGGTACACTGGCTGCCGTTCTGAGGGGGTACCGTGCAGACGGCGCGATTATACCCGAACCAACAGGGATGAAGATTTTTCCGAAGCAGCAGGGTTCCATGTGGTTTAGAGTAACAGTTAAGGGCAGGGCGGCACATGGCGGCACAAGATATGAAGGAGTAAGTGCTATCGAAAAAGCAGTATTGGTCATCCAGAAGCTCCAACAATTAGAAAAAAATCGAAATGTAAAAATCACCGATCCGCTTTTTAACAAAATTCCAATCCCCATTCCAATAAATATTGGAAAAATAACGAGCGGTGAATGGCCATCCTCTGTTCCTGATTTAGCGGTTATTGAAGGAAGAATGGGTGTATCTCCTGAAGAAACGATAACAGCGGCACAAGGAGAAATGGCTTCGGTGTTGAATGAACTCAATGAACACGATGAGTGGTTTCAAGAGAATCCTCTTGAAATTGAATGGTTTGGGGGCAGATGGCTTCCAGGTAACCTTGAAGTCGAACATCCCTTAATGAAAACAATCACTGAGAGTTTTGTAGAAATTAAGGGAGAACAACCAGTTATTGAAGCAAGTCCATGGGGGACTGATGGCGGAATACTATCAAACGTAGGAGATATACCTGTGGTTGTATTCGGGCCGGGAATAACAGCTACGGCACATGATGCCAATGAACATATCCTGTTAGAAGACCTGTTTGCCGCAAGTAAGATTATTGCTCTTACACTATTAAAGTGGTGTGAAGTCAGTGATTAGATTCCCTCCTAAGTTAGAATTAGCAAAGTTTGCTACAATAGGATTAAGTAATTTTTGGCATGGGAGGGATTGTAATGAAAAAGGATTTGTGGATCGGCGGGGAATATCGAAGTACATCTTCTTATATGGAGTTAAAGAATCCATTTAATTTAGAAATTATTGCCCAAATTGGAATAGCACATCAGGAGGATGTGCTGTCAGCCATTCAGGCCGCACAAGAAGCTGCACAAATAATGGCAGAAATGCCTGCATTTGAACGGGCGGAAATCCTTGAAAAAGTTGCACAATATTTAAAGGATGACCGCGAGGAATGTGCGAGATTAATAGCGAGCGAAGCTGCAAAGCCACTAAAGGCAGCAAGAACAGAAGTGGACCGGACAATTATGACTTATACTTTTTCAGCTCAAGAAGCGAGGAGAATACATGGAGAAACAGTTCCCATGGACGCAGCTCCTGGAGGAGAGGGCAGGCTTGCCTTTACGATTCGAGAACCATTAGGTGTCATTGCGGCGATTACCCCATTCAATTTCCCTATGAACCTGGTTGCACATAAGGTAGGCCCAGCCATTGCGGCAGGGAATAGTGTTGTTCTGAAACCAGCGAGTCAAACTCCATTATCGGCTTTTAAGCTGGCTGAATATTTTCACTCTGCAGGCTTACCAGCTGGTGCGCTGAATGTCATCACCGGCAGCGGCAGTAAAATCGGGGATATACTAATGAAAGACGACCGGATCAAAATGATTACTTTTACAGGCAGTCCAGAGGTTGGCCGCTATATTAGAGAGAACTCTGGACTAAAGAAGATTACCTTGGAATTAGGCTCAAATTCAGCATTAATTGTCGATGATGGTATTCAACTAGAGAAGGTTATCCCGCGAATTGTAAATGGTGCCTTTGCTTATCAGGGGCAGGTTTGTATTTCTATACAAAGAATTTATGTTCATGAAAAGGTTTTTGAAGCTTTCGTGGAGAAATTTGTTAGTGAAACCAAAAAATTAAGAGCAGGTAATCCCCTTGAGGAAGATATTGATATTTCAGCAATGATTACACGTGGTGACGTTCAGCGAACGAAGAATTGGGTAGATGAAGCGATTGCCAGTGGTGCAGAATTAAAGGCTGGCGGAAACTCTGAAGAAGGGATTTTCCAGCCAACCGTTTTAGTAAATGTCCCTTCTAGCGAAAAGGTTAGTTGTGAAGAGGTATTTGCACCCGTCGTGCATATTAACAGCTTCCAAAATTTTGATGATGCCATCCATTTTGTCAACGATTCTAAATATGGTTTGCAGGCAGGAATCTTTACGAATGATATCCATAAAGCACTCAAAGCAGCCAAAAAGCTACATGTTGGCGGTGTTATGATTAACGAGATCCCGACCTTCCGCGTTGACCAAATGCCATATGGCGGAGTGAAAATGAGCGGAATGGGCAGGGAAGGAATCAAATATGCAGTAGAAGAAATGACTGAACTTAAGCTGATCAGCTTTAAAACAGAGTAAAAGAAAAAGTCTGGCTGATTTCGGAGTCAGACTTTTTTTAGGATTTCATGAAGCCCAAAGAGAATGAGGATAAGAGAAAATGGTGCCCATGAAGGTTCATGAAGCCCAAAAAGAGAGAATATTAGAGGAAATGGTCCTCATGAAAGGTTCATGAAGCCCAAAAAGAGAGAATATTAGAGGAAATGGTCCTCATGAAAGGTTCATGAAGCCCAAAAAGAGAGAATATTAGAGGAAATGGTGCTCATGAAAGGTTCATGAAGCCCAAAAAGAGAGAATATTAGAGGAAATGGTGCTCATGAA
>NZ_JAWVNQ010000004.1:0-429358 GCF_046591715.1 Neobacillus niacini
AACGAAAGTTCCTGTGAGAGTAGGACATTGCCAGGCAATACGAAGAACAACCTATTGCAGGTTGTTCTTTTTTGCCACTAGAACACATTTTAAAGCATAAATATTTTATGGCCGGAACGAATATAATTCATCGAATACTTATTTTACAATTGAAAGTAGGTATAGATAGATGAAAAGTAAAATACACCGGTGTAATTGCAGAAAAGTATGGTCTATCCAAAACCGAAAAACAAAAATAACGGCAAATTCAATTCTTTTGACAGGTGAATGGTTCACAGAATTAAAACCAGAAAGAAAATGTGACCCGAAGGGGTTTGTAACCACAAAGAAAAGCCAAGAGATCTTCTTCAATCCACCTCAACAGTATTTAGATAAATTTATTAAAGTAGAAAAACTTATTTATGATAAACATCATGTAAATTTCAACATAGATAAGGGTAAATATTTATTATTTGCAGAGGATGGATCTTGTTACATTCTTAAAAAAGCAACTTTATTATAAACGATTACTATCATCCTCACTACTTTTAAAAGAGTCAAAATAATTTCGAATTTACCGCATTTTATGACGCAGACATTATGATACATTATTAAAAAGAAACCAACTTATTACTAGTGTAAAAGTTATAAACTTAAACATAAATCATCAATCTTTATAGTTAATTGATTCTAGGGCAAATATTACGACTGAGGTGCACAATGAAATACACCGGTAGAATTACTTTGTTAATTATTTCTGCAATGGTTTCTTTTATTGAATCTTTTTCTGAAAAAACAAATTTATGGTCCATTCTAGAGGCATGTGCATTTGCAGCGATTGCCTTCCTGCTTGGATGGATTTATGATAAAGCCATTTACTACAAGAATAAGGCTGAATTAAGTGAAACTAAATTATGGGATTTCCTAGAGTATTCTCCAGAACCAATAATTGTCTATCAAGAAGAAAGGATTGTATTTGCAAATAAGAAGTTTGAAGATCTTGTACAAGCCTCATCTTCTGAAATTATAGGGAAATCCATCTTCCATTATGTCCTGCCCGAATTTCATCCTATTGTCAACAAACGATTACAGGAGTTAATACTAGGAAAAAGGAATCTTGGTCGAGTTGAATTAAAGATACACACCCCCGAAAATCATGTATTGGATGTTGAAATTGCTTCTTCATCTATTGTATATAACAATAAGCCAGCAGTTGAGGTGTT
The DNA here is from genome assembly GCF_046591715.1 of Neobacillus niacini. Classification (GTDB taxonomy): domain Bacteria; phylum Bacillota; class Bacilli; order Bacillales; family Cytobacillaceae; genus Neobacillus; species Neobacillus niacini_L. The sequence continues at coordinate 1,203 of NZ_JAWVNQ010000004.1, forward strand.
TATTAGAGATGTAACAAACAGGAATAGGCTGGAAGAAGAGCTCAGGAAAAATGAAGAATTATATAGATTTATTACAGAAAACACAACTGATCTTATCTCTTATCTAAATCCCGATGGTACTTACAAATATTTATCACCATCGAGTTTAGAATTATTAGGCTATCATCATGAGGATTTGGTTGGTCGCAATCTATACGAATATTTATATCCAGAAGAAATGGAAAAAGTCACTTCCTTAGTATTGAAAGCAGATTGTGATTTAGACTTTGCTTCATTTTCCCATCGGGTTAGAAAAAAGGACGGAAGCTTTATCTGGGTAGAAACGAATGCCAGAACGATTCGAAATACCACACGAAAACTGGAGGGAATTGTTGCCGTATCGAGAGATATTTCGGAGCGGATAGAAAAAGAAAAGAAACTTCAAGAAACCAATATGATGTTAAAGTTTATTTCAAATACGGATGGATTAACTGGTATTCCTAATCGAAGATATTTTGATGAGAGGCTGCAGGAAGAATGGAAGCGAACAAAACGTAACAAGATACCATTCTCTGTCATCATGATTGATATTGATTATTTCAAAAAATACAATGATTTTAACGGCCACCAGGCTGGTGACGATTGTTTAAGACGTGTTGCTGCAACATTAAAGGATACTCTAAAGAGACCAGGTGATTTTGCAGCAAGATATGGCGGGGAAGAGTTTGTGATCTTACTTCCAGATACCGACGAACCAGGGGCAGCACATGTGGCTGCAAGGCTTCAAGAAAATGTACGAATTCTTAACATGCCATATATACCCACAGAACAAGAACCAACTGTCAGCATCAGCATAGGATTTGCAACAATCATCCCAAATGAGAAGGTCAAGCCAGAAGATTTAATCAAGCTTGCTGACGATAAATTATATCATGCAAAGGAAAGCAGAATGAACCAATTTCCTTTCAATCAACTTTTTCACCTTGCCTAAGTGCAGGGTGATTTTTTTAAAAATGAATGGTTATTTTCGATCATGTAACTGAAAAATAAGAGTGGGGAAAATGGTAATCCAATGGGGGAATGAATAGGTGAACTCTAAATATACACCATTATTACAGTCATTTACCTTTAAAAATGGCGTTCAACTAAAAAATCGAATCGTAATGGCACCCATGACAAATTGGTCATCTAATCCTGATGGAAGTGTTACGGATGCAGAAGTCAGCTATTATGCTAGACGCTCTGGTGGTGCAGGCATGGTGATTACCGCATGTACATATGTTACTGCGAATGGTAAAGGATTCCATGGTGAATTTGGCGGAGACAAAGATGAATTAATTCCCAGCTTACATAAGCTGGCGAATGGGATTAAAGAGCAGGGAGCCAAGGCCATTTTGCAAATTTTTCATGGAGGCAGACAGGTACCTCCAGAATTAATCCCAAATGGTGATGTTGTCAGCGCCAGCAGCGTTCCCGCAGAAGGAATGGGAAAGCCTGTACCTAGAGAATTATCTGATCAAGAAATAGAGTCGATTATACATGATTTCGGTCATACAGCGCGAAGGGCAATCGAGGCTGGTTACGATGGAGTGGAAATTCATGGTGCAAATGGGTATTTAATTCAACAATTTTTCTCACCGCATTCTAATCGTCGAGAAGACCGCTGGGGAGGAAGTCTCAAGAAACGCTTAACCTTTCCATTAGCTGTTGTCGATGAAGTCAAGAAAGTGGCAGCTGAGCATGCGGATAGCTCGTTTATTGTTGGTTATCGCTTTTCACCAGAAGAGCCCGAAACGCCAGGAATAACAATGGCTGATACCCTTGTTTTAATTGAGGAACTCGCAAAAAAGGACCTTGATTACCTTCATGTTTCTTTACATGATTTCTGGTCAACACCAAAGAGAGGTGTTGATGATACCCGCTCGAGGATGGAAATCATACAAGAACGAGTAGGTGATCGAGTCCCAGTAATTGGGGTAGGGTCGATTTATACCCCGGATGATGCCTTGAAGGCTTCTCAAACCGGGGTACCACTAATTGCTCTCGGCCGTGAGCTTATTATGGACCCAGATTGGGTGCAAAAGATCGCTGAAGGAAAAGAGAACGAAATTCATACTGAAATCAACAAAGATAGCCAACAACAGTTAGTGATACCAGATCCACTGTGGCAAGCTATCATTCATACACCTGGCTGGTTTCCAGGAGTTAATTAGCAGAAAGAGTTCATCCCTATTTTTGGGGATGAACTCTTCACTGTTTATATTCGGCATTATAGGAATTTTTCCCGCAATGAACAGATAATAGTGTGTCAGCATAACCCACCAGCCGATTGACAACTTCGTCACCAAGGGCATAAACAAGTTGATGCTGATTGCTATTATGAAGGGCAGGATCATCAAAGATAATCGTGGTATTAATAAAAATTTCTTTTGTGTCATAAAGGTTATAATGAATTATCGTTTTTCCTGCAGCACCTCCGGTAACCGGATCAGAAAAACTTGGGAGAAAAATATACCATTCCTCTGCTGATGGGGATCGAAAATTTTTCGTAAATTTCAAGCCGTTAATTTCGGATTTAATTTGTTCTTTCAAATCCTCATCTAACAATTCAACTATGTTATCATCCATTCTGATATCCTTCTTTTGAACATGTTTTTTCTCCTCCTATCATACCCCTTTTAGAGGGAAAATTATCCTGCATTTGCTGGCATTTTGATAGAATATACATGAGAACGTAACCTTAGCTATTCTACATACCAGGAGGAACGAATGAAAAAAAATAACTATGTTTTTATGGGGCTCGTCATAACCACACTTATTTCAGCCCTTGACACAAATATTATGCAGACCGCAAGTCCAACCATTGTTAATCAGCTTGGCGGCCTAGAATTATTTTCTTGGATTTTTGTTGTCTATATGCTGGCCAGCACCATAACCGTTCCTCTTTATGGGAAATTATCAGATATGTATGGTCGAAAAAAGCTCTTAATTTTTGCTGTTACGTTGTTTACAGCAGGTTCAATTCTCTGTGGACTGGCGAATTCGATGGTGACCCTTATAATATATCGGGGTATTCAAGGATTAGGAGCGGGAGGAATGATTCCACTCTCAATGATTATTGTAGGGGATTTGTTCACCATTGAAAAACGAGGGAAGATCCAAGCGGTCTTTAGTGGTATTTGGGCAATATCTTCTATCATCGGACCTGTATTAGGATCTTTTTTTGTAGAAGCTTTGACTTGGAGATGGATATTCTTTATTAATATTCCTATTGGTATTGCAACAGTTATTTGTTTGTTACCCTACAAGGAAACAACTGAATTTAGAAAGACTTATATCGATTATAAAGGTTTCTTCTTATTTGGGATCTCAATCACTCTATTATTATTATCAACGAGCTTAAGTAAGCCATACTGGTCCATCACCGGTGCTGTACTCGGATTTATTCTATTTATTCTGGTGGAAAGAAAAGAGAAACATCCATTCCTTCCAGTTGCCTTATTTAAGAACAAAGGGTTACTATCAACGAATTCTTTCATGTTGATTTACTGTCTCTCTTTCTATGGTACATCGAACTTTATACCTTTATTTTTGCAGGAAAGCAGTAAAATGAACATATACAAAAGCGGCTTAATCCTATTAAGTATTGCGCTTGGGTGGATGTTTGGCAGTACACCGGCTGGTAAGTGGATTATTCGTTTTGGTTATAAGAAATTGTTTGTAATTGGCAGTATCATCACTACTGTTTCAGGCTTGCCACTCTATTTATTTATTAATGATTTATCTTATTTTGGATTATTTTTAATTTTGACGATACAGGGATTTTGCTTTGGTTTATTATTTGCACTTGGAACGATTGCCTCCCAAGAATTTGCTGAATCTACAATTAAGGGGATGTCAACGTCACTTCAGATGTTTTTGAGAAATATTGGGACCTCCGTTGGTGTAGCCATCATGGGATTGATTATAAACCATGCTGCCTCACTTGCAATCGGAATGAAGAATGTTTTTCTTTATGCTCTGGTCATAAGTTTTATAACCATTTTTCTTAGTTTCCGAATTCCAGAGAGAACCGAGGCAGCAGTGAGCCAAGGATAAATGTGTAAAGGAATCATGATGCCAGGATAACTGATATATGACGAATAAAATAGTACTGCAGGAAAACAATAGGATTAGTGTTACTCTAATAACACTAATCTTCAATGTGGAGGGATATACTTTGAATATACTCTTTAGCATACTTAGATCTTTCATGCTTATCGGTATTCGATTTACCTATTTGCTTAATTATGTTCAATCTAAGTTGAACTATATGTTAAGGAAGCCAGTCAAGCTGAGCACAGTGTATTCATAAAGTATGGACTGATTCGCATTGTCGAAAAGAAAGGTGAGCATAGCCCTATGCTTGCCTTTTTTATTTGAAAGGCTGTGTTAAACTAGGCTGTTGATTTACGCTCCAATCAACAGGTTCCAAAAGTAACAGTATTTTTTAACACAGCCAAATAAAAAGTCCATTTGGCCATGGACTTTGTCTGTTGGAGAATCTGGTCCTATTTTAGTATCTCTCTATACGCTTTCCCTTTTTGAACATAGTTTTCACTGGAGTATTGGAGCATTTGCAAATCTTTTTCATTTAACTCACGGACAACCTTGCCTGGAGAGCCGAGAACGAGAGACCGCGGGGGGATTTTGATTCCGCCGGCTAACAGCGTATTTGCGCCGATAATACATTCTTCACCCACTTCGACATTGTCTAATAATGTAGAACCCATTCCAATAATAGAACTTCTTCCAATCTTTGCGCCATGCAGGATAACATTATGACCGATTGTAACATCATCTCCAATGACAACAGGATAACCTTCATAAAGATGAATGGTCGAATTATCTTGGATACTGCATCTTTTCCCAACTATAATTGGGCCATCATCTCCACGCAGTACGGCATTAAACCAAACTGTTGATTCTTCACCAATCGTAACATCACCAATTAGATAGGCACCTGGAGCTACAAATACACTTTGATGGATCGCAGGGGATATACCATTATATGGAATATGCATGACTAAAAAACTCTCCTTTATATTCAGAATTGTTTTACAGTTTAGCTAGATTATACCATCATAAAGGTAGGAAAAGAAAAATCTTTACCTATGAAGATACAAATTAACAACTGCTATAGGAAACATGATACTGACTTAAGGTATCGATACTACTAGGAAAAAGGATTCATTTTTTAAAAATAGAGATAATTACCCCAATAAAAAGAATGACAAAATAGAATAAAAGGTATTATTCGCCACAGTAGCTAAGCTACGTCGACCTCAATTTGGACTAATTTTCCATATTTCCCAATGACTACTAAACTCTCAATTTCTGCCAGAGGCTATTTTTTAGACGAAATTCGACACAAACCCCACTCGCTAAAAGGTATTTTTAAATTAGCACCAATGTATTTTACATAAAGTGTGCGATAGGAAGGAGGGCAGGAGACCGGTCAATTTAAAATACTTAGGGGGTAATGCGATGAGGAAAAAGAAGCGTCGTTTTCTATCGGTGATGTGCACCGCAATGTTAGTTTTACCAATGCTCATACAGCCTCAAGTGAGTTCAGCTGCGACAAAAGGAGTCAGTGTTTCAGCAAAAGATAGTTTAACATCTCCCGCACAAAAGATTTCAAACCGACTAGATAAACAATTTGATGAGAAAGAAAAAGTGACCTTCTTGATTAAAATGAAAGAACAGGTCGATACGGCTAGTGTAGCAAAAGAGGCGGAGAAAAAAGCAAGCCTTAATAAAGCAACACCGGCTAAAAGTAAATCATTAAAACGTTCTTCTATTGTTTCCGAGTTAAAAGCCACAGCGCAGGAAACACAATTTGAACTATTAGAGTACCTGCAAAAGCAAGTAGAGGCAGGAGCTGCCGAAGATCTTCATTCTTACTATGTCGTGAACGGGATTGCCGTTACAGCTACAAAAGAGGTAATGGAAAAGGTTGCTTCATTCCAAGAAGTAGAGAAAATTCTGCCAAATGAAACAAGACAATTGTTCGTTCCTGAAAAATCTGCTGAAGCAGTACTAGAACCTACAGCCGAAACGAATGCCATTGAATGGAATATTGATCGTGTCGGTGCCCCTGCTGTTTGGGAAATGGGGATTGATGGAAGTGGAATTACAGTCGCATCCATTGATACTGGAGTTCAGTGGAATCACCCAGCATTAGAGTCAAAATACCGTGGATTTGATGCAGCTACAGGTCAAGCATCACATGCAGACAACTGGTTTGACGCCGTTGCAGGTCAATCTGTACCTTATGATGATCAAGGTCATGGGACGCATGTTACCGGGACAATGGTGGGATCTGAGCCAGATGGTTCTAATGCCATTGGTGTTGCACCTGGAGCAAAATGGATTGCTGTTAAGGCATTCACAGCAGCAGGTGGAACCGATGCTGATTTACTACAAGCAGGTGAATGGATATTAGCACCGAATGGTAATCCTGATTTGGCGCCAGATGTCGTCAATAACTCATGGGGTGGAGGAGCTGGTTTAGATGAGTGGTATCGCCCTATGGTTCAAGCATGGAGAGCAGCAGAAATCTTCCCAGAATTCTCAGCTGGTAATACAACTTTAACCAACCCTGGCGGTCCTGGTTCCGTTGCAAACCCTGCTAACTACCCTGAATCAGTCGCTACAGGTGCTACAGATATTAATAACTTACTAGGAAGTTTTTCACTATTAGGACCATCTCCATATGAAGAGATTAAGCCAGAGCTTTCAGCACCAGGAGTTAACATTCGTTCCTCTGTACCTGGAAGCAGCTATGAAGGTGGATGGAATGGAACATCAATGGCTGGTCCGCACGTAGCAGCAGCGATTGCCTTATTGCTTCAGGCAAATTCTAGTTTAACAGTAGATGAATTAGAAGAAATCCTATTAACAACAGCTGTACCTTTAACAGACAATACTTACCCAGAATCTCCAAATAATGGGTATGGAGCGGGTCTATTAAATGTATATGATGCTGTATCCTCTGTCATTTCGGGATTAGGTAAGTTGAAAGGACAGGTAACAAAAGAAGGAAACGACAGTGAAGCTCCAGTGTTAGAACATTCCCAACCTGCCACGGTTTTTGCAGGAATGCCGCTAACGTTACAAGCTTCAGCTGCCGACAATATCAGTGTAACAAATGTTGAAGTGGTATATCAATTAGAAGATGGCACTACAAATACAATTTCCGCAGATCGAATCAGCGGTGATTATAAGAATGGTATCTACCAAGCGGCTATCCCTGGAGAGGATATTGCAGGAGAATCATTTAACTATACTATTAAAGTAACAGATTTTGGTGGAAATGAAACAGCCTCTGAGTTTTCTGTAACAGTACTTCCAGGAATCACAGTAGGATATTCACAGGATTTTGAAAGCAATCCAGATGGATGGACTACTTATGGTGCAGCTAATACATGGGAATGGGGCACTCCGACAAGCGGGCCAGGTGCAGCATTCTCAGGTGAAAAGGTTTATGGAACAAACTTAGACGGTACGTATGATAGCAGGGCAAATATGTCGCTGCAAATGCCGCCAATCGATCTGCCAGAAGGCAGCAGTTACTTACAATTTAAACAATGGTACAATCTCGAAAGAAACTATGATTACGGTCACGTTTATGTCTCTACAGATAACGTAAACTGGGTTCAAAAGCTTCGGGTAAATAATCTATCCAATGGATGGGTAGATGGTGAAGTAGACCTCAGTGAATATGCTGGGCAGAGAATCTATGTTGCTTTTAATGTAACGACTGATGGCAGTGTGGTTCGAGATGGCTGGTATATTGATGATGTTTCTCTATCTGATACGGCCCTCACCGCAACACAACAACTTGGTGTCGTTAGTGAGAAAGAAGGTACTTCTGAGAAGGCTGAATTGAAAGAAAAAGTCGATCCAAATAAAATTACTCTAAAAATGCCTGAAGTTTCTAAAGAAGCTGCCACTAACAAGGCTGCACCGGCTGCCTTACCGATGCAGGCTCAAGTAACAGTCTTAGAATCAGGCAGATCAGTTAAAACAAATCCTGCAAACGGAAGCTTTGAAATGACACATGCTGCTGGTGAGTTTACGGTTGTAGCTGAAAGCTATGGCTACCATTCAGAAACACAAACCGTGAACATTGAGCAGGACGGTGAAGTGACTGCTAACTTTACATTAGAAGAACTTCCGCAAGGTACAGTAACAGGAACTGTCATCAATCAAGCAACTGGTGAACCTGTAGCAGGAGCAACACTCTACTTAATCGAAGATGCGAATATCGCACCTGTTGCAACAGATGGAAACGGAAACTATTCAGTAACTGGCTATGAAGGGGAATATACCTTAAAAATCATCGCACCTCATTTTTATAGTCAAGAAGTGTCTGTTTCTCTACAAGGAAATATTTCACAAAACTTTGAATTGAAGCCATTCATTGGATACCCAAGTGAAATTGGCTATGATGACGGCACTGCTGAAAATGCGAGAGCATTTTATGACGCAGGTAACGGCTGGGCTGTGAAAATGTCTTTAGCACCAGGAAATGAAAAGGCACTTGTTTCCGGAGGATTATTCCGATTCTGGGATACAGAATGGCCAGTTCCTGGCGGTACCGATTTCAAAGTGGCTGTTTATGATGCCAGCGGCCCAGATGGAGCACCAGGTAAGAAACTGGCAGGTCCAATTGATGCCACAGCATTAAGAAATGGTCAGTGGACACATGTAGACCTTAGCAGTCACGGTATTGTCGTTGAAGGAGATTTCTACCTTGTTTACATCCAAGCTGGAGTCAACACGGCATCACCTGGACTTGCAACAGATGAAGATGGTGAAAATGCATTAAGAAGCTGGCAATTAGTTGGCGGCGCTTGGTCACCATCACCTGAAGAAGAAGGAAACTATATGATTCGTGCAGTCGTGGATTATGAAGTAACAGCTCCGTCCATCACATCGCCTGTGGATGGTTCCTTCACGAACGTTGGCACAGTAACGGTCGAAGGGAAAGCTGCACCGACTACAACTGTTCACATCTACAATCATGGAGAAGAAATAGCAACTGGTGAAGCCACAGATGCTGGTACGTATTCCATTGAGGTATCACTTCAAGATGGAGAAAATAGTCTAACAGCAAAAGCTTCAACTGTACAAGGAATAACAGATGCGTCAGCACCTGTTGGGGTAGTCTATGACCAGCATGCTCCACAGTTAGCGATTACAAGCCCAACAGATGGCGGGAAAATCAATAAGGAAACTGTTACGGTTACGGGTACAGTTGTCGATGATTATCTGAAGTCTGTTAGTGTTAATGGTACAAAAGCGAAAGTGGATAATGGCACCTACTCAGCTAGAATTCTGTTAGATGAAGGAACCAATACGATTACAGTGACAGCAGATGACCAAGCTGGCAACCGTACAGAACAAACACTTCAAGTGAATGTAGATTTTACAGCACCAGAGATTTCAAATGTAAAACCTGCTGAGGATAAGACATTGAAAAAAGGTGAAAGTGTAAAAATAGAATTCACAAGTGAGCCTGGATTAAAATCCTCATTTGTCATTCATATGCCTTTAACAAATCTTATCTCAGTACAAAATGCAACAGAACTGCCAATGATGGAGATTTCACCAGGAAATTATGTAGGATACTACACTGCGACAAAGGACATGGTAGCCGATGGTGCGATGATTGAAGTCAAGGCATCAGATGCATTTGGTAACACCTCTAGAGAATTAGCAGCCGGAAAATTGTTTATCAATGTAAAGAATAAAGGTAAGGGAAAAAAATAAGCTAAGTGAGCGGAGAAAGCAGCCAATATGTTTGGCGCTTCCTCCTCTTTTTTATTCTAATACTATGAAAGCGCTTTAAAATAAACAAAATAATTAAAATAGTCAAATAATATTGACTCTGCCGCTTTACAGTGATAATCTTATAAATAATTTAAAACGAATTGATGACGAGAATAGTAAGATTTGCTCCTTGTCCCAAAGAGAGTCGACATTTGCTGGGAGTCGATGGCGGGGCTTATCCGAAGATCATCTCTGAGATGTGTAGCTGAAAACTGAAAGTAAGCTATACCGGTATAGTCCACCGTTACATGGAACACGTATGTCATAATACGTTGTATCGAGAGCCGCAGTTTGGATATTTTTCGCTGCGGAAGTAGGGTGGTATCGCGAGTTAAACTCGTCCCTATACTAGGGGCGGGTTTTTTGTTGTTTAAAAAAATATGAATGCCTATGAAACTGGCAAATTTTATAACGAAAGAGGAGGAAAGTGAAATGAGTCAACAAGTTGATCAAAAGGAAAAAGCCTTTCAAGTAGAGGATATTATTATTGCAAGCCACACCATTAAGGATGTGATTTCGCCAACTCCCTTGCAGTATAATCATCTATTATCAGAGCGATATGGCTGTCATATTTATCTAAAGCGAGAAGACATGCAGAGTGTCCGCTCATTTAAAATCCGCGGTGCTTATAACCGCATCAAAAAGTTAACAGACGAAGAGTTAGAAAATGGGATTATTTGTGCCAGTGCTGGAAACCACGCACAGGGTGTTGCCTATTCTTGCAATCATTTAAAAATTAACGGAAAAGTCTTTATGCCAAGTACCACTCCAAAACAAAAGGTTAATCAAGTAAAGTTTTGGGGTAAAGAACATGTAGAAATTGTTCTAGTAGGAGATACTTTCGATGATGCTTATGAAAAAGCAATGGAATGCAGTCAACTAGAAAATAGAACGTTTATCCACCCATTCGATGACCCAGACGTTATTGCCGGACAAGGGACTGTGGCGGTTGAATTGTTGAATGATTGTCATGAAAAGATTGATTACCTATTCGGAGCAATTGGTGGAGGCGGACTTCTCTCTGGGGTTGGTACGTATATGAAACACTTTTCACCAGAGACTCAGCTCATTGGAGTTGAACCCCAAGGTGCAGCAGGGATGAAGGAATCTATTTTTCATGGTGAGGTGACTTCCCTGAAAGAAATTGATCCATTTGTAGATGGCGCAGCTGTTAAGACCGTCGGTTCCATGACGTTTGAGATTTGTAAAGAAGTGGTTGATGATATTGTTGTCGTACCTGAGGGAAAGGTCTGCACTACACTGTTATCACTCTATAACGAAAATGCCATTGTGGTTGAACCTACTGGTGCACTATCTATTGCGGCATTAGATCAGTTTACTGAGGAAATTAAGGGGAAAACGGTTGTTTGTATTGTCAGCGGCGGGAATAATGATATTGGCAGGATGCAGGAAATTAAAGAGCGTTCTAAGCTTTACGAAGGACTGCAGCATTACTTTATCGTCCAATTCCCACAACGCCCAGGTGCTTTACGTGAGTTTTTAGATGATGTTTTAGGGCCTAATGATGATATCAGCCATTTTGAATACACCAAAAAGAATAATCGTGAAACCGGTCCAGCTTTAGTAGGAATTGAGTTGAAGTGTAAGAATGATTATTTCCCATTGATGGAGCGAATTAAGGCAAAAGGATTTGATTTTAGAGAGATCAATAAAGACAGCACCTTGTTCCAAATGCTGGTATAAAAAGAAAGAGCCCGTATCAGGGCTCTTTTCCTATTCTAGTTTAAAAACTACTTCTCCCACACCTAAATCTGTTTTAAGATCAATGATTACATCCGCATCTTCATATGCTTCGTTAACATAAATACCATTCCCTTTGGAAATAAAACCAACAAAGTCAGAAGTTCCAATTCCTTTTGATGATTCAATTTTCACACCTACATCTTCTGGCAGAATAATGGTAGATTGCCCAACACCTAATGCTAAGGCTGCTTCAAAGCTATTTTCCCACTCACCGCTTAGGTCAATGGTAATATCGCCAACACCAGCATTTACGTCTAAATCTTTTAGATTAAGACCCTTTAAATCTAAATTTGTATCGGAAGCTCCAGAATTCACCACTAAACTTAATGGAATCTCATCTGTTAGAGTTAAATTCCATTCGTTCTTCAGGTCGCCAATCTTAATCTTATCAAGGATACCTGTATTCTCTTGTTGTATTACTCCAATTCCTTTATCTCCTTTACGTTTATAGGAGACTTTAGGTTTTAGTTTTTCTTCATTGTATTCAATAGACCCGCTAACCCATTCATTTGCACCTTTTTCAACATTAAGCTCACCTGCTCCAAGGTTCAGTTCAAGCTGCAATTCTTTTGCCTTATCTTTTTCAATGGTGACATTTCCATGATCTGCGTTCCCATTTGAAAAAACTCCACAGCCTGTTACAGCTGTCATTAATGCTAAACTCAATACACCAGCATAAAATACTTTTTCCATTACTTTTTCCTCCCCGTCTTTAACTACCATTATTGTACGAAATCCAATTATGATGAGAAAACGGCTCTAGATGGAATCTTTTGTCAGACCTAAGGCTTAGCAGTATATAAGAATCGTTCATCTATTACTATTTTACTACTTTAATAGTCTGTATTCTATTTCTATCTGGGTAGAGAGAACCGATTTTACCCCAAATCGTTGTTACAATAGAAAATGGGTCACAATTCAATCCTAATTGTGACCGTAACTTGGTTGAGGCAGGATATTGGGTCAAAACAACAGTATAATTTAACCCGTAACTAGTCTGAGGTAAGGATTTGGGTAACATTCCTATCACTTTAATTGAATTTTCATTTATAATAATTTCAAGATTACAATAAAGTACAAGGTGGGGGCTATGTGTGTCGAAGACAATTTTTACAAATGGGCTAATCTATACACTTGATTCAAACCAGCCGGTCGTCGAGTCAATCGTAGTAGAAAATGGCCGGATTATAGATTTAGGATCACATCATGAAATGAGCTTACAATGGGGAAGACAAGGAGCAAGTATGGTCGATCTGCAGGGGAAAATGGTTACTCCAGGTCTGATAGACAGTCATTTACATATGTCAGGTGTGGCATTTAACTTTTTAGACTTAGATTTAACAGGTGTCAAATCAAAATCAGAAATGCTTGAAAAAATTAAGCAAAAAGCGGATACTGTTGCTCCTGGGAAATGGTTAATCGGTATGGGCTGGGATGAGAATCTTTTTACAGAAGGTTCGATTCCTACTATTGAAGAACTAGATTATGCGGCACCACATTGTCCAATTTATTTAAAAAGAATCTGCTATCATGCCTTTTTGGTAAATAGTAAAGCACTTGAAATGAGTCAGTATCATCCTTCTATTGATGTACCGAAGGGCGGACGTGTGGTAGTAGACCCACTTACAAAAAAGCCTACAGGAATGTTGTTGGAATCTGCTTCCCAGATTATTACCAAACATATCCCAGACAAAACCTACGATGAATTAAAGAACGGATTAGCTCTTGCGATGAAATTTGCCATCAAAAAAGGTCTGACCAGCGTACATACCAACGATCCGGCCTACTTAGGCGGTTTAGAGCAAACCTATCGCATGTATAATGAATTAATCAATCATGAACAAAAAGGGCTGCGCTGTAATCTCTTGATTGATTATCCTTATCTGCCAACACTAAAGGAAAATGGAATGGGTGCTGGGTATGGAAATGAAAAATTGCAAATTGGCGCAATTAAAATTTTTGCGGATGGGGCATTTGGGCGAAGAACTGCGCTGCTCTCTGTGCCTTATAGCGACGATCCAGGTCAATTTGGAGAAGCTATGCAAACTCAGGAAGTTCTTTATCATATTGTAAAAGAGGCAAGGCAGCAATCTATGCCAATTGCTGTTCATACGATTGGAGATCAAGCATTAGAAGATGTTCTCGATATACTAGATCAATTTCCAAAGGTGAATTATCGTGATCGAATTATCCATACGTCTTTAGTTAGAGAAGATTTGATTTCAAGGTTAGCGGACCCAAGTATCGTTGCAGATATTCAGCCGCGATTTGTCGTGGGAGATTATCCATGGGTAATAGAACGGATTGGGAAGGAGCGGGAGGCTTATTTATATGCATGGAAATCGCTGCTATCAAAAGGAGTAATCTGTGCTGGCGGATCTGATGCACCCGTTGAACCTGTTGATCCATTGCTTGGTATTCATGCTGCAGTTACCCGAAAAACACCTGGTAAGCCTCACATTTGGAATGAGGAACAGAAACTTTCAATGCTTGAAGCAATAAAGTTATTCACTATCGGCGGAGCTTATGCGACAAACGAAGAAGATATAAAAGGCACTCTCTCTAGAGGTAAGTTAGCAGATATGACGGTGTATTCTAAGAATCTCTTTACATTAGAAGACCCTGACGAACTTTTAAAAACAAATATTGAAATGACCATTATAGATGGGGAAGTTCATACATAAAAAGAGAAAGAGCATCGAATCAGATGCTCTTTTCATTATTTCACTTGAAAGTGAGAATCGGTTGGTCAGACGGATATTTGAAATATTGCCGAATTGTTAGTGATATTCCCTTTGCAATCGAAGTAGCCATGGTATAAATAACATTTAGGTCTGTACATAGAAGTGATTCTTTCAATGCAGGGTCATTCTCGAGGACAACGCCTGTTATGCTGGAATCTCCGATGGGAGGAATGCTATTACCTAATCCTATACCAGGAAGTATCGGGCCATTATTGACCACGATCGAGTTCACCATGCTTTCACTGCCAAAAACACTATCAATAGCAAGAACGAAACTATTTTTTCGAAATTGGCAGTTGGATATCTCTGGAACGAGTGTTGTTGCATCTAACGGGGACTGCAGGTTCCCTAAAACCGTTAAATGATCAGGATAGCTGTTCTTTAGCAGTGTTCCTGCAAAAGGACCTAAGCTGTCGCCGTTAATTCGATTAGAGCCAATCCCAATTACATAAATATGCTGTGTTCCCTCTGGTATAAGGTCATAAAGTGCTTGCCGGATGAAAAGAGGTGCTAACTTATGATTATATGGAATAACAAAATTGTCTCTAGAACGAATACTGTTACTAACACTGCTGCCACCCATATGTTAACACCTCACTAACGTTTATAGATTCAAATTCTTCATTAATATTAAATAATCCTTCTTTATTTTTTAAATCTATAATTCTTTCGCAATAGCACGCCCCGCCTGTCTTCCTGTAAAGAGGCATCCGCCAAGAAAGGTTCCTTCCAGCGCGCGATAACCGTGCAAACCGCCGCCTCCAAAGCCCGAAACCTCTCCAGCTGCATATAAGCCAGGAACAGGATTACCAGCAGTATCGAGGACGCGGCCGGATAAATCGGTTTGCAGTCCGCCAAGCGTTTTTCGGCTGACAATATTTAATCGAACCGCAATCAATGGTCCATTCTTAGAATCTAGGAATTTGTGAGGGGAGGCGACTCGTATCAGTTTATCACCAAGGTAGTTCCGTGCCCCGCGAATGGCAGTTACCTGCAGGTCCTTAGTAAACTTATTGTCCATTTCACGGTCCCTGGCAGCGATTTGCCGTTCAATTTCCGTATAGGTAATGAGATTATCACCAGTAAGTTTATTCATGCCCTCGACAAGTTTCTCCAGATTATCCGCAATCACAAAATCCTCGCCTTTATCCATGAATGCCTTTACTGGAGCTGTCGGACCAGGAAGAATGCGGGACAGAACTTTTTTTATACTTTTTCCCGTAAGGTCAGGATTCTGCTCAGAGCCGGATAAAGCAAACTCTTTTTCTATTATTTTCTGCGTTAAAATAAACCACGAATAATCATAGCCTGTCTTTTGGATAGCGTCGAGCGTCCCTAATGTATCAAACCCAGGGAAATTGGGTGCTTGAAATCGTTTACCCGTTGCATCGAGCCAGATAGAAGATGGTCCGGGTAAAATACGAATTCCGTGATTACTCCAAATCGGGTTCCAGTTTTTAATGCCTTCGGTATAGTGCCACATTCGATCACGGTTCACAATCCTGCCGCCAGCATTTTCCGTTATTTCGAGCATTCTGCCGTCAACATGATCCGGTACACCTGAGATCATATTTTTCGGTGCTGTCCCTAGTCGTTCTGGCCAATTTTTCCGAATTAATTCGTGGTTGCCGCCGATACCGCCGCTTGTTACAATGACAGCCTGAGCAGTAACCTCAAAATCTCCAATGACCTCCCGTGAACTTGCTTCTCCTCTCTGTGCAGAGCTCGGAACGAGTACAGATCCAGCCACTCCCATAACAGCACCATTTTTTGTTAGTAATTCATCTACGCGGTGTCGAGGACGATACTCCACAACTCCATCGTTGATGGCTTTACGGACTCTTTTCTCAAAGGGTTCTACAATGCCAGGACCAGTACCCCATACTATGTGGAATCGGGGTACAGAATTCCCATGTCCTTCAGCCAAATATCCTCCACGCTCAGCCCAGCCTACAACAGGAAAGAAGCGAACTCCCATCTGATACAGCCATTCACGTTTTTCACCTGAGGCAAAGTCGACATAAGCCTCAGCCCATTTTTTGCCCCAGAAATCTTCATCTTTCTCTCGATCAAAGCCTGCCGCACCTAACCAGTCTTGCCAAGCGAGTTCACGAGAATCTTTAATTCCCATTCTCCGTTGTTCGGGTGAATCAACAAGAAACAATCCGCCAAAGGACCACCAGGCTTGACCGCCAATGGAAGCCTCCGGTTCTTGATCTACTAGCAGTACTTTCTTACCAGCCTCTGCAAGCTCCGCGGTTGCGACTAAACCAGCAAGTCCCGCACCGACTACAATGACATCAAACTTCATATATTACCCCCTGATTATCTTATATTCCGATAGTATTTTAAATTTTCTAAAAAGTCAAACTGTGATTTTGCAAAAGGATTTTCTATGGGAGTAATAGAATAAAAGGGAGTAAGGACTTTCAGTAGGGAGGCTAATGTAGTCATGACGACCAATAATGGAAAATATGATCCTAATAAACTTAACCAAGAGTTAGAGGAAGCAAAAAAGCTGCCTGGTTTTGGTAAGCCTCTGCCAAAGAATTTGTCTTCTGGCGACATTTATGATAATTTTCTTAAAGCTGCTAAAGAAGCAGGTTACCTGCCGCCATTTGTCGCACTGCAAAAAGAAATTAGACAGCAGATGGATAAGCTCCTTAACATGATAGAAACAGAATCAAAAGAGGAGGATATCAATCGTTTAATTGATGAAATGAATAATAAGATTAAAAAGTATAATATGGAATGCCCAAAAAGTATGCAAAAGATGTTAATTAACCTTGAAGATATTGAATGGCATGCCAAAATATGGAAGTAGAAACAGATAAAAAATCATAATATTAGACACCAGATTCCAAAGATAATAAGATGAAGAAAGAATGTTGGTTTTCTAAGTTACCAGCTTAGTAGATGTACAATCAGAGATTCGAAGGGGTGTAGAGAAATGGATGATCGTTTTTTTCGTAATGCAATGGGGAAATTTGCAACGGGGATTACCGTTGTTTCAACTGAAGTGGATGGTACAGCACATGGGATGACAGCGAATGCTTTCGTATCTGTCTCGTTGACTCCGAAACTAATACTTGTATCCATCGATAAAAGAGCAAGAATACTTCCACTTATCCAACAATCCAAGAAATTTGGTGTTAGCTTCTTATCTGCTGAACAACAAACAGAATCTATGCGTTTTGCAGGACAAATAAAAGAGGAAACTCCTTATCCTTTTGAACAATTTGGAGGTTTGCCTGTTATTCAAGGGGCACTTGCGAATATGACTTGTAACCTTTATAACGAAGTTGAGGCTGGCGATCACGTTCTATTTATTGGTGAGGTTACGGATCTGAAGGTCAATGAAGGAGATCCGTTGTTATATTTCGGTGGCCAATATCGCAAATTATCAGAATAACAACGAGGTAAGAGCTGTCACATGGCAGCTTTTTCTTATTGTGCTTCTAGTACAGTATTGTACAATAAGAATAGGAGGGATAGACCTTGTATAAAAAGTTAAGACTTGTTTTAGGGATTGTTGTTTTATTATTAGCTGGATTTGGATTATTGACAAAAAACTTCGTGGCACAGCCTCTCATGATGCTGGGATTAAGTGCCTTTATTTTGGTCGGCGGGTTAGACGAGCTGAAAAATGGACAAAAACGACGCGGCTATATAAGCATTTTTCTATCTGTATTTGTTCTAGCCATCTTAGTTCAATCATTCACATCATAAAATGATAGTAAAAAAACGGGGGAATCTTAAGATTTCTCCGTTTTTTTGGGTATATATTCAAAAATCTCCTTGGATTCAAAACTATCCACTAACCTGTTTAGCCAATCATAATATTCAATTGCGGAATTTAGTTTTTCTATATCTATATTTGCTTGTTTTTTTACATCTATGTCTACAGAATCATCATCTACGAGGGATTGAATTTCACTTAGCGACTTCTGCATAGCGCTTATATTCAGGGAAATCCCTGCACGCCATTTAATGGTAAAGAAATCAATAAAGGTTTGATACCAATCCGGCTCGGCCTGATAAAGATCTTTCCTAACCCCTTTTTTCCAAACCTTTCCCACCATCTTTAACTCCAATAAGCTCCGGACAGACGTGCTCATACTCGTCTTACTCATTCCCAGCTCTTCCTTCATTTCATCAAGTGTCAACGGACCTTCTTGAAAATACAAAGCCCCATATAAGCGGCCGATCGATTCCGTAACTCCATATAAATTCATATTTTTAGAAATCGCATCAATTACCCGTTCACGGGCAAGTTCTAGTTCTTTTTCACCGTTCATCCTGTCATCACACCTATCTTTATACGTGTCCTTTTATTAGCCTATCATGTTTCGATAAAAAGTAAAGAACTCACATCAGGAGGATATGGAAGCATTTTAGAGGAATATTAAGGAATTCATGTGTGCAGTACGTACAGTTTTTTCTGTACGTACTTTACGAGCAAATATGGCTAATTAACAACTTTGTTTTAAATATGGAATTGGCACTATAATAGATAGGTAAGACCAAAAGTGGCGGTCAATAGCTAAATAGATAGATAGGGGTGAACAAATGACTAGTAATCCAATAAAAATTAGGGTTCAAAATGTCACAAAAGTTTTTGGAAAGTCAAAAAAAGCGATTCAACTCTTAAATGAAGGTGAATCAAAAGCATCAATTCTAAAGAAAACCGGATCAACGGTTGGAGTGAGTAAGGCAAGCTTTCAGGTGGAAGAAGGCGAAATTTTCGTCATTATGGGTTTATCCGGAAGTGGTAAATCAACGCTTGTCAGGATGCTTAATCGACTCATTGATCCCACCATCGGGGAAGTATATATTGACGGTGAGGATATTGTAAAAATGAACAAAGAACAATTAAGAGAGGTTCGCCGAAAGAAAATTAGTATGGTATTTCAAAAGTTTGCACTCCTTCCTCATCGAACAATACTTGAAAATGTAGAGTATGGTTTAGAGGTACAGGGAATACAGAAAGAAATGTGCACAAAACAAGCGATAAATGCATTGAAACTGGTTGGGCTTGAAGGGTATGAAAATCAATTTCCTAAACAATTAAGCGGGGGAATGCAGCAAAGGGTTGGATTAGCGAGAGCCTTAGCAAATGACTCGGACATTTTATTAATGGATGAGGCATTTAGTGCACTTGATCCATTAATCCGGAAAGATATGCAGGATGAACTTCTTGACCTTCAGTCAACGATGAAAAAAACCATTGTATTCATCACGCACGATCTAGATGAAGCACTTAGAATTGGTGACCGTATTGCTTTGATGAAGGATGGTGTCATTGTCCAAATTGGAACACCTGAAGAGATTTTAATGAACCCATCAAACGACTATGTTGAGAGATTCGTAGAAGATGTCGACTTGTCTAAAGTCTTGACTGCTGGTCATGTCATGAAGCGGGCTGAAACGGTTTCGATTGAAAAAGGGCCGCGGGTTGCGCTGCAAATTATGAAAGACCTAGGGATTTCAAGTATTTATGTCGTTGATAAGAAAAAAACATTACTTGGAGCGATAACTGCCTCCGAAGCGAATAAAGCAATCGAACAGAGACAGGATTTAACCACAATTATAAAAGAAGACGTAACAACTGTTTCACCGGATACATTACTAACTGATTTATTCGATAAGGTCTCTACAGCCTCCATACCTGTTGCAGTCGTAGATGAAAATAACAGACTAAAAGGAATACTTGTAAGAGGAGCCGTCATTGGTGCCCTGGCTGGGAACAATGATGACCTAAACCTTATACATACAGCAAAATCTGAAGCTGCCGCCGCTGTTAAGGAAGTTAAGGAGGTGAAAATAACATGGAACAATGGTTCCCGAAACTCCCAATAGCTGTTTGGGTCGATAATTTCGTTAATTGGCTGACAACCAACTTAGAAGTTGCCTTTGATGGAGTCACCGCCATTTTAGAGTCGGTTGTAGAAGGAATGGTAACTGGGTTTGAATTTATACCATCCTATATATTTATCATTCTGCTAACCCTCATTGCCTGGAAGGTGGCGAATAAAGGGATTGGGCTATTTACATTGATTGGTTTATTTTTAGTAGATAACCTTGGTTACTGGGAGCCAATGCTTGAGACACTGGCACTTGTGCTAACAGCTGTAATTATCTCTATATTATTAGGAATCCCTATGGGAATATGGGCTTCACAAAAACAAATGGTACGAAACATTGTAGTACCCGTTCTTGACTTTATGCAGACTATGCCTGCTTTTGTATACTTAATTCCTGCTATTTTCTTTTTTAATATCGGTGTCGTTCCAGGAGTCGTAGCATCCGTCATTTTCGCAATGCCGCCAACGATTCGTTTAACTATATTAGGTATCAAGCAAGTACCTGCAGATATTATTGAAGCTACAGAAGCTTTTGGTTCAACTGCCAGCCAAAGATTAATAAAGGTTCAATTACCGCTTGCTATGCCGACGATTATGGCGGGAATTAATCAAAGCATTATGCTTGCGTTATCAATGGTGGTGATCGCTTCCATGGTCGGGGCACCAGGTCTAGGTGCCGATGTATACCGTGCAGTAACACAAATTCAGATTGGCCGAGGGTTTGAGGCGGGCCTTTCCATAGTGGTCATTGCAATTATTCTCGACCGAATTACTCAAAATATTGGAAAAAGTAAAAAACAAGGGGGAAGTGTTTAATATGAAGAAAAAATGGATGGTAACAGTATCGGCAGCATTATTAACATTGGGTCTAGCAGCTTGCGGCTCAGATAAAACAGGTAAAGAGGCAGGCTCCATAGGTGAACAGCTAGATTATGAGATTATTGGAATTGATCCAGGTGCAGGACTCATGAAGGCGTCTGCAAAAGTTCTGGAGGAATATGACTTAAAGGATTGGACTCTTGTAGAAGGATCTAGTGCCGCCATGACAGCAGCATTAAAAAAGGCATATGAAAAAGAAGAGCCAATCATTGTCACTGGCTGGACACCACATTGGAAATTTGCTTCATACGATTTAAAATACTTAGAAGATCCAAAAGGTGTTTTTGGCGAAGATGAAAACATTCATAGTATTGCTAGAAATGGATTAAAGGACGATCTCCCTGGAGCCTATCAAGTTCTGGATCAATTTACTTGGACACCTGATGATATGAATATTGTTATGAATAATATCACTAATGGTGAAGACCCTGAGGCGGCAGCAGCGAAGTGGGTAGAGGAAAATGCTGATAAAGTTTCAGCATGGACTGAAGGTGTAGAGAAGGTCTCTGGAGAAAAAATCAAGCTTGGATACGTAGCCTGGGATAGTGAAATTGCAAGTACAAATGTCATTGGTAAAGTCCTATCAGATTTAGGTTATGATGTTACACTTACTCAAGTAGAAGCAGGACCGATGTGGACAGGAGTCGCAGATGGAAGCTTAGACGCCCACGTTGCAGGCTGGCTGCCATCAACACATGCAGATTACTATGATAAGTATGACGGGAAATTTGAGGATTTAGGGGAAAACCTTAAAGGTACAAAACTAGGTTTAGTCGTTCCAGCATATATGGATATTGATTCCATTGAGGACCTAAAGGAATAGAAACTATAAATGAGAAAAGACCTTCAATACATTGGAGGTCTTTTTTTCAGCCCTTAAAGGGACTAAAGTATGACCGCTTACCCCAAATTATTTCCCAACTCTCCACAAGCAACAAAATATTGATTAATACAAAGATTCTAAATAAACTCAATATTACAGCCATATGAAAGCTGTACATAAAAAAATGGAAAAGGGGAAATAAAATGCGAAAGAAAAAGAAGATTGTCTCAGCCTTACTAGCATTAACAATGGGAGCTTCACTGTTTGCCTCAGCGGCATATGGTGAAGTAACAGACTCGAAGGAGACATACCGGGTTATCATTAAAGGACCAAGTTCTGAGAAGGCAAAAGCAAAAGCAAATACAGGGGTACGCTGGGATTTTGGTGATGAAGGATATTCCACAAGTGTGAATGCTAAGCAGTACCAAGCACTATTAAAGAATAAGAATTTAACCATTGAAAGGGTGCCAGAGGTTCAATTAGATCGAATTGAAAGCGCTTCAAAAGAAAAAATCGGGACAACTGCAATTACATCCCTGCCAAGTGACCGGACACCATGGGGGATGCAGGCCATTTACAATGATCCAAATATAACAAGTACATCTGGCGGTGCGGGCATAAAGATAGCAGTGTTAGATACGGGTGTATATATTAATCATTATGATTTAGCAGGAAGTGGTGAACAATGTAAAGACTTTACCCAATCCTCGTCAGCGCTCGTCAATGGAACGTGTACGGATCGAAACGGACACGGTACGCATGTAGCAGGAACTGCACTTGCACACGGAGCCTCTGACGGATTAGGGATATATGGGGTTGCACCACAAGCAAAGCTATGGGCCTATAAGGTATTAACAGACAGTGGTTCTGGATATTCGGATGATATTGCCGGGGCCATTCGTCATGCTGCTGATGAAGCTGTTCGAACAGGCTCTAAAGTGATAATTTCCATGTCCTTAGGTTCTGCAGGTAAAGACACGATGATTGCTAGTGCAGTAGATTATGCTTATAGTAAGGGGACACTTGTTGTTGCAGCCGCAGGTAACGATGGATATGCGGCCAATACCATAGGATATCCGGGTGCATTAAAGAATGCCGTAGCTGTAGCTGCATTAGAGAATGTCCAACAAAATGGAACTTATCGCGTCGCTAATTTCTCATCTCGAGGCAATCCATCCACTGATGGTGACTTTGTTATTCACGAAAGAGATGTAGAAATTTCTGCACCTGGTAAAGACATTCAATCAACTTGGTACGATGGAAACTATAATACTATCAGCGGTACTTCCATGGCCACTCCTCATGTATCAGGATTAGCTGCTAAAATTTGGTCATCTAATTTATCATGGACACATACACAGCTTCGTGCTGAGTTACAAAGAAGAGCAAAATTATACGACATCAAGGGTGGATACGGAGCTGCAACTGGGGATGACTATGCTTCAGGATTTGGATTTGCAAGAGTAAGATAATCATAGAGAGGGAAAGCCATCTTACTAGAAGATGGCTTTTCATCTTTTATATAAGGTTTATTGGGAAAATCATTGCATGGCAGCAGAACTCATCCCATTACCTAGGAGCTAAGGTTTTTACGGATATGGCAGGGGAATAGGTTGTGACAAGACAGTCCTCTAAATTCCTTTCATCTAATAATCCTAATTGAATGGCTGACTTTATTTTGGTTTCATCTGGCTTTTTTACAACTTGAAGGAGATCATTCATTTGCAGCTCTTCTAATCTTTTCACTGTTTCTTCTTCCTTATATTTTTCAACCTTCCTCATCTGCCGCTGTAATTTATAACCATTTATCGTGATTTCGGCTTTATTATTAGGACCGACTAATTTATTAAAGTAATCATGGAAGGTATCCTTTAACTCGTTCATTTGCAACTCTATTTCTTTTTTCTTCTTATTAAGTTCATAATATTTAACCAACATCTCATCTGTAATGAAGGAATCATTCTGTTTACTCAAAGTTCCTCTCCTCCTCATCGAACGTATATTCTATTTTATTAGCTCTGCTCCTGAATTAGTCCAAATTTCCATCTACATTATTTTTATAAATTAGATTGCTTTTGACATTAGAATGAAACTCCATACAAAATCTATTACTGAAACTATTGAATTTGTAAAAAATAGGCTAGTTTTTTTTATATTAATAGACATTTGTACAAGCTAGTTCTCTATATTGGAATAATATGTTCTTGTAAGGGATCCCTTTTAGATGTCACATTCGAAAGGGGGGGATTAAATATGAATCTTGGTGAATTTATTGCTGTAGTAGTACTAGCATTACTATTGGTATTAGGTCCAATTCTTGGTTTTCCAACAACATCTATCCAAGCAGCTCTTTGTCAAGTAGCTGGTTGTACTGCGTAATTTAAGTAGTATATACCAAAGGTTGTAATTCCCTTGCAAAGATGAAGGTGCCTAGAAGATTATTGAGTGATTAATAATCTTCTAGGTTATTTAGTAAAAAGAATAATGAAAAAGAGTATTACTATTACTTATAAAGGTGTGGTATATAAATGACGGAAAGTGAAAATAAAAAGGAAGAATTCATTCAACCTCAAGCAGCAGAACAAAAAGAATTATCCAAAGAGAATATAATGAACCTCGTAAACAAACTCAGTTCCAATCCAGGGACAATTGATTTGGCTTCCGTAATGGGTATGGCTAATACACTTTTAAAAAATGATAGCATATTTAGTACATTACAAGGACTGGGTAATAAATTGGAACCTAATTTAACGGCCAAGGAAGAACCAAAGCAGGAGAACATGGAATTAGAATCCATTCGTGAACATTTAGAAACATTAATAAATGAAGTACAAGCACTTAAACTTGAAATGATGGAAGCAAAAAGTATGCTGAAAGGGTTAAGGAAGAAAACTAACACCAGTAAAAGAAGAATAAAAAGAAAGAAATAGTTCAGAAGCTATAGAGACTTGCCTAAAAGGTAAGTTTTTTTATTGAAAAGATGAATTATGTATAACATGAGAAATATTACATTACTTCAGACGAACCTTTCAAAAAATATAGTCCTTTACACCTGAACATATAGTGAATATTCATAGGACCTTGGAAATATGATGTTTCTAGGTATTTGAAGTAATTAAGTCGAAGGTAGGATTTACCCATATTATGAATGTTCACTACATATATGCTCTCGTCCGATATTATGGGTAATGCTATAAAACAAGAGAGAATAGAGGTGTTAGTATGAAGAAGTTTTTTGGTATTGTATTTTTCATGTTACTGGCAGCATTATTGGGAGCTTGTGGGAATGAAGAGAAGACTGCAAGTGAGGAGCCAAAAACGGAAGAAACTGATGGCAGTGAAGATTCAAGCGGAAATGAGGACGCCGAACCTGCATCAACCTCTTTAGCGGGGAACGAGGTATTCGAAAAAAGCTGCATGATGTGCCACAGCTCAGGTGATATCGCTGGCGGGCAAGCTAAGATTGATGGTGCCAAAATCCATGCAGACTTTAAGACAAAAGAGGACATGCTAGCCTTTGTCGGGAAAAATATGCCGCAAAATGCACCTGGTTCTTTATCACAGGATGAGTATCAAGCAGTTGTAGACTATTTATGGGACCAAAAGTAAGTAAAACACATAAAAAGGTATTGGTTCTTATTTGAACCAATACCTTTTTATGTGAAATAAATTAATTAAAATTGTACAAAATAGAATTTAAGATTATTTACAGGATGGAATCCCGCATGCATATATTATTTGACTTAATTATCACTTTTATAATAGAGGTACTTTTCCATGGTGTCATCCGCTGGGTGGGGAAATTTCTCTTCTCGGCGGGAAAGCTAATCAGGGTAATGAAAAAACTTTTATTTAGATAGAATTTGAGCTAAGTGTTTCCGTATAGCTTCAGGATTTCCGGAAATACTATTTTCTCTCGTCTCATCTTTTTTCATTTTCTCTATGGAATTAACCAAAATATCTTGTTCGGCCGTTTGAGGTATTACGACCACTCCGTCTGCATCTCCAACAATGATATCTCCAGGATGAACAGAAACACCGCCGCATGAAATTGGCACATTCACTTCACCTTTTTTTGTTTTCCCGCTCGCTGCAACTGTTGTCCCCCTCGAGAAGACAGGGAAATTCAGCGCCTTAATACCTATAATGTCTCGTATAACACCATCAACGACTAAACCGCCAATGCCTAAAGTTTGTGCCATACCTACAACAAAATCTCCCGCGATTGCACTATATTGGTCACTTTTTGCATCCACAACTAAAATATCACCTGGTTTTGCCTTTGAAATGGCTTCCAGGACAGAGAGATTTTCACCAACAGGAATCTTTACTGTGTAAGCCCTGCCGGCAGCCTTATACTCTTCCTTAAGCGGTTTAATACCAGGATGTAAATTATTTAACCCATCCATAGCATCTGATATACAAGTGGTTGGAATACTAAAAAACTCTTTAATAATGCTTTCCAATATTAATTCTCCTCCCATTTATGCACTTCACTATTTATTATAATTGGTAAACTAAGGAAAAGCTTGGAGATTTTTCTCCAAGCTTTTAGACATCGCGAAATTCTCTCATTCTACTTAAAAGAAGGCCATCACTTTTATTATTTTCACCGATTACAAAATCTGTCATATAAGAGGTCAAATACTGCCCATAATGATTGGTTGTGTTTAGTAACAGCTCGTCCACATAGAAAACGCCTTTAGGAATTTGATCGAGTAAGAGAACCGAAAAAGCAGCATATATACCGCAAGCAACCTGGAAGTAGGTGGCGTTTGTTTTATACTGAGCAAAGATTTTCTCATTCTCCAAAACGTTATAAATATAACGCTCTTTGTCTTGATAAACCAATAATACACCAACGAGATCTTCACCAGTAAGCGGAGCTTCATGGGGGTCAAGAACCTTCATGTCAAAATCCCATAAAACATCTGTGTCGTCTATATGATTACGAATAATATTGGTAGTATGGTCATTCACTCTATACAAAAAGCCACTTTCCATATCATATATTTTCCCAAGTGTATAAACCTCTTCATGAGGCATTAAACACCCATAGAACTGCTTTTTCCCTAAGGTCACTTTAAATTCAATGTTATAGACATCTTCATATAGAAAAAGCGGTGTTTTATTTTTCATGAACATCGGATAACATAAAATAGCTTCATCAAGGAAACATTCTGGAGACCAAGTCGTATAAATAACATCTTTTTTTGCCTGTGACTTTTGCTTAAAGAAGGAGGTGTCATGCTCAACGATATAGCATCCAAGCGGCATTTCACTTGTGTGCTGCTTCATAAGTTCAATCGCCATCCATTGCACGACACCAGGATTCATTCCAGAGCAAACAATAGCGGATGTATTCTTAAAGGTGTCTTTATATTTTTCGAAATAATGTAATCTTTCGATGAGTGGGAAGCCGTCAAATTCTTCTTCATGATCATCAATATAGGTATTTTCCAACGCAGAATTAACATATTTGATACCAAGCTCATCACAGCATTGCAGCATCTCAACTGTATCAGCCCATGAGACATCAATAACAATGGTCGTACGAGAATTGGTTAAATGGTTCATCAACTGATTCTTATCCTTTAAATCAAACTGGTGGCAGACAACCTTAGATGTTAAATGTGGATATAAAGTTTGATAATACGAAGCATCCTTTTGTTTATAATCTATTAAATGAATAATACTATTGGATATGATTTGATGAATAGGATCTTTATCATTTAGTACTGATTGATTTAGAATGGAAAGAACAGATTTTGCCACGCCTCCAGCACTTCCGAAAATGGATATAACAGGTTGGAGATCTTTCATTTCAACACCTCGTCCATATTTTTTATTAGAATATGTTAGAAGGGTGGAAATGGCTTGGATTATTATCTTACAATAACAATAATATAAGTGGTTTTTAGGCTGTTTTCCATAATGGTCAAGTCATTTCATTCAAATCATGATTCATGGAGATGTAAATGGCTATATAACGATCCAGCTCTTGGCTGACTTTTATCGTCTGTTCACTGTCTAGTCCTTCACTTAAACCAATCATGACCATTTCTTCTCTTAGGATTTCAATTTGATTTTTTATTTCAAATGGACATAATTTTATCGATGTCACAGAATCACTTCCATTTTTAACATCATTACACATATAATTGTAATGATGTTAATTATATACAATATACAAATAGTATAAGTATTTAGTCAGGTGTCATCAGTGAAACTTCTCACATTAATAGGAATTTGATCGTATCATTACTAGGTCTTAAGATAGGATGACTCTACTGATATCTAGATTAGGAGTTGAAGGTTTTGAGTGGAACTTTTGCAAAATGCTATGATTTTTTTATGAGTCCTTTAGAAAATAGAAAGTTTAAGAGAATTCGGAGTGAGCTGCTTAAAGACGCGAGGGGAAAGGTACTTGAACTAGGTTCAGGTACCGGGGTTAACTTTCCTTTGTATTCGAACTGTGATTCAGTTATTGCGATCGAACCGAGTCAACATATGATAAACACTTCCCTCACTAAACGGAAATTATCATCGGTTCCGATTGAAATTATTCAAGCGAGCGCAGAGAATCTCCCGTTTGAAAACCATACATTTGATACCGTGGTGGCAACTTTGGTTTTCTGCACAATCCCCAATGTTGACAAGGCTATTAACGAACTAAAGAGAGTGTGCAAACCAGACGGGAAAATCCTGCTGTTTGAACACGTAAAGATGGAAAACCCTGTGCTTAGCAAAATGCAGGAAAACTTAACTCCATTTTGGAAAAAAATATGTGATGGCTGCTGTCTGGATCGAGAGACATTAAGAAAACTTACCAGTTATGACCTGAAAATAGAGAAAGTCGAATATATTTATAAGGATCTCTTTGTTGTGGCTGTATTAAAAAATAGTCAATAAAAAACCTCAAATTGCTTTGAGGTTTTTTTACTGTGATCTCCGTGCGAAGTCAACAAATCGAAATTTGTCCGGCCGATGCCTGGATTCAGTATATTGAAATAGGGATGCGTCCTCCAGATAAACATAGTTTTTAATCACTACGATATTGTGGAAACCATCTAAGTCTAAAAATGAACGATCTTCTGCACTTGGTTCCTTGACGATAATTTCCTTTTTCGCAAAACTTATCTTCAAGCTTAGTTCATTTTCCAAGTAGGCATAAATAGAATCAGCACAAATTTCTTCTGTAATGGAGGGAACATATTTTGCTGCTAGAAAATCCTTATCGAGGATAATTTTCTGGCCGCCAATTTCCCGGGTACGAACGATTTTCCATACCTGCTCCTTGCCTGTAAGCTGAAGCTGCTGCTTGATATAAGCATCCGGTTTAAGGATGAGAGATAACTCATTTACAATCGTTCGTGGTTTATTTTCCATTTTTTCTGCTAATTCTTTAAAGCTAACCAAGCCTGAAACTGGAAAATCAAACTTATTAATATCAATGACAATAGAACCTTTTCCCCTTACTTTTTGGATAAAGCCATTTTGTGCAAGCAGATTTAACGCTTTTCTAATCGTTTCTCTAGATGTTTGATACTGTTCCTTCAGTTCATTTTCAGAGGGGAGAAGAGAGTGCGGAGGGATTTCTCCACTTTTTATTTGATCCACAATCTGATTAAAGATAATTTGAAACTTGTTTGTCATAAAAATCTCCCATTATTTTTTCAAATGATAAACAATGGACTCGTAAGGACGTAACTGTATATCCTTTGCAAGTAGTGCTGAGTCCTCATAATTTGAGAGTAACACACCATATGCCAAGCTTTCAATTTCTAGCTCCTCTGGGAGAGTATAGGTCAGATTGTTCCCATAAAAATTATTAATAACCAAAAGTATGTCATGTTCTGTTTTCCTGACAAAAGCAAAGATCGATTCATGGTCTTTAGAAATCCATTCAAAATCCCCGTCGGTAATCACATCATATTCTTTCCGTAATCGTATGAGTTCCTGATAATGATAAAACACTGAGTCTGAATCCTTCATAGCATTTTCTGCATTAATTTCCTTGTAGTTATTAGCTGTATGGATCCAAGGAGTACCCTTTGTAAATCCAGCATGAGCGTTTGCATTCCATTGGACTGGAGTTCTTGAATTATCACGAGATTTTTGTTTTAATATCTCAATAATTTCTTGTTCTGCCATACCATCGTTTTTCTTAATTTCAAAGATATTAAGAGACTCGACATCACGATAATCCTCAATTTTATCAAAATTCGGATTCGTCATTCCGAATTCTTCACCTTGGTAGATATAAGGGGTTCCCTGCATCATATGAATAGTTGTCGCAAGCATTTTGGCTGATTCTTTGTGATACTTCTGATCATCACCAAATCTAGAGACTACGCGCGGCTGATCATGATTGCACCAGAAGAGGGCATTCCAGCCGCCGCCTTTATTCATTTCTACCTGCCATTTTGATAAAATATTCTTTAATGCTTGAAAGTCAAAATCAGCTTTCGTCCATTTGTCTCCATTTGGATAATCCACTTTTAAATGATGGAAGCTAAATGTCATGTCAAGCTCTTCTTCACAAGGATTTGTGTAGCGAATACAGTTATCAATAGAAGTAGAGGACATTTCACCAACCGTCATGATGTCATACTTTGAAAATACCTCTTGGTTCATCTCATGAAGGTACTCATGGATTCTAGGTCCATCTGTATAAAACTTCCGTCCGTCACTTTCATCCTGAGGAAACCTCTGATCCTTCGAGATTAAATTAATAACATCTAGTCTAAAACCATCAACACCTTTTTTCAGCCAAAAATGCATCATTTCATATAAAGCTTCACGGACTTTTGGGTTTTCCCAGTTTAAATCTGCCTGGGTAACATCAAATAAATGGAGGTAGTACTGGCCAGTGCTTTCATCCCATTGCCATGCGGAGCCGCCAAATTTTGATTCCCAGTTGGTAGGAGGGAGGCCGTCTTTCCCATCTTTCCAAATATAAAAATCACGGTATGGATTGTCTTTTGAGGATTTTGCTTGTTTGAACCACTCATGTTCAGTGGATGTATGGTTGATGACTATATCCATAATGATCCTGATTCCGCGCTTGTGTGCTTCTGTAAGAAGCTCATCGAAGTCATTCATCGTACCGTATTCTTCTTGAATATTGTAATAGTCGCTTATATCATAACCATTATCACGCTGGGGAGATTTATAAATTGGAGTGAGCCAAAGAACATCGACACCAAGCCCTTTTAAGTAGTCGAGCTTCTCGATAATTCCCTGAATATCGCCGGTACCATTACCGGTCGTATCATTAAAACTTTTTGGGTAAATTTGATATACTACTGCTTTTTTCCACCATGATGCTGTCATGCTCTACACCTGCCTATTTTTTTTGAGACACTAATAATGAAAAGGAGGGAGATGGTCTCCCTCCTAAATTGGAGTTTTATTTTTTAAAAGAAAATTTGTTCATGCCTGTTTTTGCAAAGACGATTGTTAAAATGAATGGAATTACTATTGCAACCAACATCGCTATTGCGAACATTGACATGTGCTGTGACTGGATGGAAAGGAATCCAGGAAGACCACCAACACCAATGGAATAAGCCATTACATCACTACCTACAGAAATTACTGCGGCTGTAAGAGAGCCGATCATGGCTGCAAGGAATGGGAAGCCGTATTTCAAGTTAATCCCGAACATCGCTGGCTCTGTTACACCAAGGTAACAAGAGATTGCTGCCGGAATGGATACTTGTTTTTCTTCCTCATTTTTACGATTGATAAAGATCATCGCAAGAACAGCAGAACCTTGCGCAATATTTGATAAAGCAATCATTGGCCAAAGGTTAGTTCCGCCAAGCTCTGACATTAATTGAAGGTCAATGGCATTTGTCATATGGTGTAAGCCAGTGATAACAAGTGGTGCATAAGCAAAACCAAAGATAGCAGCAAACAACCAGCCAAATGCAGAAGTTAAACTTGTATATACAACATCTGATACCCAAGTACCAATGGTCCAACCGATAGGACCTAAAACAGTATGTGCAATCAATACTGTAGGAATTAATGCTAAGAAAGGTACAACAATCATAGAGATAGCATTTGGAACAATTTTTCTAAGTCTTAATTCTAAGAAAGAAAGAACAAATCCGGCTAAAATAGCAGGGATTACTTGAGCTTGGTAACCTATCATTTCAATTTGAGCAAAGCCAAAATCCCAAGTTGGAATTTCTTCTGCTCCTGCAACGCCATAGGCATTTAATAATTGTGGAGATACTAAAGTAATACCAAGGACAATACCAAGGATTGGTGTTGCACCCATTTTTCTAGCAATAGACCAAGTAATACCGACTGGGAGGAAGTGGAACACTGCTTCACCAATTAACCAAAGGAAAGCGTGAACACCCGCCCAGAATTGTGAAACTTCAACAATTGTTTTCGTTCCATCTTCCAGCAATTTAATATCACCAATAACATTTCTAAATCCTAGGATTAAACCACCCACTACAAGGGCAGGAATTAATGGTGTAAATATATCTGCAAGATGAGCCATCATTCGTTGCAGCCAGTTCATGTTTTGTTTTGCAGCCACTTTTGCTTCATCTTTAGTTGCTTCACTAACACCTGCAACTTTAACAAAATCATTATAGAAGGTAGATACATCATTTCCGATGATTACCTGGAATTGTCCTGCTTGGGTAAAAGTTCCTTTTACAGGTTTAATAGCTTCAATTTTTGATACATCCGCTTTGCTTGGATCGTTTAATACAAAACGCATTCTTGTCACACAATGGGTAACGGCAGCAATATTTTCTTTACCCCCAACGTGTTCGAGCAGTTCTTTAGCTGACTCATTGAACTTCGACATGATATTTCCCCCTGTTTAAATTGGATTATCCAATTCTATATAAAATTATTATTACCTTGTATTTACAGATGGATGTATAGGAACAATTAGAACCTTTGACATGTATATACAAGTTATGTGATTACGTTTACATTCTAACTTGTATATACAGGAGTGTCAACATATTAATTTTATTAAATAACTTTAAGGTTAAATAAGGATTTACTTATTATAGGAGGTAATATTACAAACTGGTAACTTTTTAACTTTAACGCTTTAAACTGTTGAAAGAATTTTCGGAAAATGTTAAGATAAAGGTGTTTAAATTCTTCTGAGTTTAGACCTCCTAAAACTGGGGCTTAGCCTTGACCACTAAGCTCATCTTTTGCCTTTGACATTTGCTCAAAGGTATTTTTTTGTCTTTTGAATAAAGTCTCTATTTTCGTGAGAGACTAATCTATTGTTGCTGATTTAATTATTTTAGGAGTGAGTGTACTTATGAAAGGTCAAATTACGCCATATTTATCATTTGAAGGAAATGCGAGGCAGGCTTTGGAGTTTTATAAGGAAGCATTAGGAGGAGAAATTACAGCAGTTCAAACATTTGGGGAAGCAGACTACCCAACTCCGCCTGAAGCAGCAGAAAGGATTATGCATGCCCAGCTAAAAAAAGGGGACATCTCTATTATGTTCTCGGATACCTTTCCAGGTCAGTCCGTTGTGGTTGGATCAAATATTTCACTAACTCTAGAACCAGAAAGTGAAGAGGAAATTCAAAATTTATACGATGCGCTAAGTAAAGGCGGTAAGCGGCTTAACGAGCTTGAGGATACTTTTTGGGGTGCGAAATATGGAAGAGTTCAGGATTCATTCGGGATAATTTGGGAATTAAATTACCAAAAATCATAATAACATTAGCAAAAAGCACTTTTTGAGTGCTTTTTTATTTGCAAAAAAAAAGAAAGTGGTGGGGCCACTTTCTAAAGGAGGTATTGTATCATGGGTTAATAATAATATATGTACATCGTTGTACAGGCATGTAGTGAACATGTCCATTTTTACAATTTTTTTTACTCTAAAAATCTATTTTTCATTTCCAAGGACGGAAGCATACAGGAATCCTTTTTACCAAACCATTTGTATCGATTTTTCGCCACTGAGTCATATAGGAAATCTCTAATAAGAGGAGGGATGACCTTCAAGATGATTAGGTACCTCCAATAACCATCTAAGGATCTAGAAATGCGCAGGGCCGCACTTGATTTTATATAAACTTTCTCATTTTCTATAAGTATGATACTGTCAATTTTCTTGCTAACACCATATTTGTTTAAAAGCATCTGCCCCGTTTCACTTTGAAGGGAAGCGAATTTAAAATAACCTTTGGTATCTCGTTTGATAATAAATTGGACTCCACTATGACAAAGGTTACACACACCGTCAAATAATATGATACTTTCCATATGCCACCTATTTCCTTGTTATTCGTCTCTTCATCCATTATATTAAAAATTTCACAATAAGGCTTAAAAAAACACAATTTTTTTGAGACTCTGAAATTCTATCGTTATAGTAAGCTTATGGAGATCATGTAATAGCTGTTTAAAGGACGAGGTACAAGAAACTATTGTTTTACACGTAATGTACAAGTGAATTAGGATGCAAAAGAGCACGTGTACACACGTGCCTTTTTTTAATATTAGGATAGTACCAGTGGCACTTCATCAAATCCTTGTGTTTTTTTAAATTTCATTTGGTGTTTAAAATTGGTTAATGCATCTGATGGATCAAGGTTGGTAAGATTTAATGAATTGAACGTCACTTTATCATATTTCACTGAGAGAATGACCACTTTTTCTTGATATCCCGTCGCCGTATTTAGTCTGTCTTCATATGCATGAACAAACACAAGAGATACTGGTAATAAGGCAAACATGTCTCTTG
This sequence comes from Neobacillus niacini, assembly GCF_046591715.1. GTDB lineage: Bacteria > Bacillota > Bacilli > Bacillales > Cytobacillaceae > Neobacillus > Neobacillus niacini_L. The sequence goes on from NZ_JAWVNQ010000004.1 coordinate 35,892, forward strand.
CTATTCTTAAAGCGCAGCTGCTGACATAATCCTGATAAAGATCATAATAGGTTGTTTTAGAGAGATTCTTTTCTGATAATTTTCCGGTTTTTGTCTGCGATAATGACTTTTGTGGGACTACATTATGTGCATTAACATCAAATGAAACATGTATAACATTTGGATCCTCACTGCCAAACTCGAAACCACTGCCAAATTCGACTAAATCGTCAAGCGGATTAAATTCTTGGATTACCTCAAAATAAGCATCTATGTCTCGATTTAGTATCCTGCCAGCAATATTATGCATATAATTCCAATCGTCCAACAATTCTTGATCCATTAATTTAGATTTTTCAATTTCCTGATACAGCTGCTGCATTTTTGCTTCATCTTTATTGAATAAACGGTCTAAAAAGCCCGGACGGTAGGATTGTTGTTTTTGTCTCGCACTACTTGTGTTCGGTCCTTCTTGACCTGGCTGGAAGGGAGGGGAACGATGGAAGACCTCCTGCCAATCAACGGGATCATCAGATTCATGATGTATGGAGCGTATTTGATCAAGCTTATTTTCATAAAGATCGACCTGAAAACGTGCATACTCTAACTCCTGCATCTTTTTCTGTTCTCTTTGAATACGTGCTAACTCATTTCTCCTTTGATAGGCAGGGGTTTTATAGGACTTAGAGCTGGATGAACTTGAATAATATAACCCAGAACCAGGTATCCCAACAGTTGTTGTCCGCCGTCCGCTGCTATTTACAGAATATCTTAGGCCTTTCCCGCCGACACTAAGTCCAACACCCTTTTTTCCAACATTCACTCTAACACCCGGCGCTATTTTAAAACTCTTACGAAAATTTAATCCCATCACAATTCCCCCCACAAGTGACTTGTCTACTAAAAGTATGTCACTTTGTGTGGATATTTAACATTGTTGGGGAGAAATCATATTTGATTCGTGGGGGAATGAAATACTGGCGGATGGGTGGATTTCCTCGCGGATGGCCAGATTTTACTGCGGATAGCCAGATTTACTCGCGGATAGACAGACTTTACTCGCGGATGGCCAGATTTTACTGCGGATAGCCAGATTTACTCGCGGATAGACAGACTTTACTCGCGGATGGCCAGATTTACTCGCGGATAGACAGACTTTACTCGCGGATAGACAGACTTTACTCGCGGATGGCCAGATTTACTCGCGGATAGACAGACTTTACTCGCGGATGGCCAGATTTACTCGCGGATAGACAGACTTTACTCGCGGATAGCCAGATTTACTCGCGGATAGCCAGATATACTGGCGGTTAAGCCCGGCTTACTAGCGGATAAGCCGACTTACTGGCGCATAGCCAGATTTACTAGCGGATAAGCGCAAATACTCCCACATACCCAGCCAAGTATACCACCTAAAAAAGACCCATCTCAATTAAGAAACAGGTCCTAAAAGATTACATATACAATCCAGCCAAAAAGATCCCAAGCGTATCTTCATAGATTTCGTCAAATTGGGAGAGTGGGAGTGGGTTGGTTCCTTTGCCGAGCTCGACCGTAAATCCAGGCCTTCGCCAATCTTGAATGAACCAATCTTTATACCCCGCATAACTCTCAATCGATTTCACAGGCTGGTACCCACTGACTCTGGCAAACTCGTTAACAAGAATTTCAGATTCTGGTGGTTCAAGGTTTTCGAATCCCCAGTAAATGACTTGACCCTGGGTGTGAAAGGCCAATACTCGTGAAAAATCTCTCCTTCTTGTAAGATCCGCCATTGCGATGGCTTCAGGCTCAGATAATGGCCGTTCACCTACATAATCCCGCGGACCAGGCTGGCCAGGATTCCTTGCTTTCTCTAATTCCCAGCGTGCAGGAAATTGGTCATTCAAATCGACACCTCTAATATTTGCTTTCCAGCCTGAGAAATCAGTACTGCCCCGATTAAGTTCAATCACTCTATTTCTCCATGTTTCATTATCAGGGGGGCCATTTAACACTAGACTAACACCATCAGGATTAACCATTGGCACAAGAGAGAGCAGCGTTTGTTGGTATAAAGGGGAGGGAGATAACCCACGAATGGAGCTTCCATTTGTAAGCGATAAACAATAGTCATTTAAAAACGTCATTAAGATAGGGGTCGTAATCCATTCATTTGCATGAAAAGAAGCATTATAATGAACCCTTTTTCCGCCATTGCCAATTAGCACTTCGGGAATCCTATTGCCTAATACTGAATTCCCAGCGTTAGTTAAGCGAAGGAAAGGGTAAACATTTTGCAACCGAGCAAGATCATTCATCATTCTGCTGAAATCATAATGCTGCCTTCCTTCTACAAGTCTCCAGGTTATCCTTAGCGGAACCCAGATATTTTGCCCGATACTCAATCGATTTGGATTTACATTGGGGTTAGCTAAAAGGAGTGCATCAAGTGAAAGATTACGACTTTGGGCAATCCCCCAAAAAGAATCGCCACGTCTAATCTGATAATTCTGAGCAACAAAGCCAGGAATTCGAATCCGTTGTCCTGCTGCGAGCTGGCTGGGTTGAATATCGCGATTAGAATCGACAATCAGCTGAAGGTTTATTCCATACAGCTGGCTGAAATACCATAAAGAATCTCCTTGTCTCACATAGATGTCCATGTAATCCTCCTGATAGTCATAATGGTTTTACTAAAAATGTATGCATCCATGGTGAGCCTTTATGTAAGTTATCATGCATTTTAGGATTATACGAACAAATAAAGAGTGTCTTAGACACTCTGTGGGTATTTATTTGGAACACAAAATTAATGTTTACGTCATGTGGACGGTTTTGATATGGTGTAGGTTTAAAAAGACCGGATTTCCTTTGGCTGTGACTAGTTCAATGAAGTTATTTTTTATTCCCATAATCTTCCCCATAACATTCTCATTTTCTCCTATATTAAATACAATTAATGTCCCGATTAATTTTTCAATCTGGACTTCAAAAGAACGTGCGAAGGTTATGTTAGATGGATTTACTGGCAGGTTCGCGTTGCTTAAACCATAAGGACGCTGGTTGTTGGTATACGGAATTAACCATTTTAAGTGATTGAGGGAGATAAACATCGTTTTATAAATAGGGGAGTAAAATACAAAATAATTATTCATGATGCTAATAATGTAACCGTGAATGGCCTGTTTACTGGTCACATATATTTCTGTGAAAATACCCTTTGCTGCCGTAAGGGTTTTTCGTAATGAAATTTCTTCATTCGGGCTAAATATAGGAGATTGATCTTCTGATAGAGTAATGATTTCATCGATTTCTTCCTCTTTTGGAAACTTCCAATTTTGAATATGAACGGTAGGGATATATAAATAATCATAACCATTGTACACAACCCACAAATCACTGCCGATGTCTATTAAGATTCCGTTGATAGGCTTATTTCCTGATATTTCTAGTTTTATATAAGTGCCAATATGGTCTTTTATTTTCATTTCATCACATCCTTTCTAGTAAAATGATTCTACAATAAGAGCGGGCTGCATAAGTGAATCTACTAAGATAGATGCCCAGCTCTTTATTGTAAAATATCTGATGGGTATTATTCGGCACAGGAATAAAGATTTTTGGTTTACGGATTATCATTTGCTGTCATAAGGTTGAGGAGTGATTAGATACGTTTTTGTGATTGATTCCGATTTGGCCAGCCAGAGAAGATGGACCTGCGGTCAAAATCACGCATTGCTGGTTCACCAGAAAAACGTGATGCCCCAACTTCTTGTGCCCTAGGTTTTTTATTTTCTTTTTTACTTTCAACTTGGTTTCTGTTATTCTTTTCTACTTTTATTAAAGGATTGGTCTCAACCGTTTCTTTTACTTGTTTCACTTTATTCATTAATTCTTGTGAAGCTTTTACTTCTTTCGGTGCAGCTTCAGATTTCTTTGTCTCCCGTACAGGCTGTTTTACTTGGGCTCTTTTATCCATTGTGGCACCGGTTGGTTTTTGTGAATTTTGTTTATCCTGCTTAACAATATTTTGAATGACAACTTCTGATTTTTTGTTTTTCAGGTCTTCTTTTGGCATTTCCGTTTTTGACCATTTGCTTTCCATTTGGCTGTTTTGTCTTACCTGTTGAGGAATGCTCTCAATGTTTGCATGTTGCTTTTTATCATCTTTTCCCATTTTAAAATCGTCGTTAATCCTTGCAATTGGCATCGAAGTTTTAATAGGTTCTGCCCAGACTCTTTGTTCCGTTTCAGGCTGATTAACACTTACTTTTGGAGAGACAACTGCATCATTTTCAATTATATTTACTGCTACAGGCTGCTCTGGAATGGATTCCTGTTTATTTGATTTCGCAAAAACTTGGTTTTCCTCATATTCTTCTTTTGTATCCTCTATTTTACTATCAGAAACAGCTGATTCCGTTTCATTGTTGTTTTCTTCTTGTTTTTCTTCTTTTCGATAGCCTTTTAATATATTAGAAATGTGAGAGATTTTGATTAAAATTCGATTTTCTCCATTAATCAACGTTACAAAGTCAGTATCGACAATACTCAGAACACCATCAAATGATTGCTTATTCAAGCACAAAATAGATACCCATGAATTCTTTAATGAGCTTAATAAGTCCGCCAAACTTTGAGTTTGCATAAATTCAGTGGTGATTTCCTCACCTTTGTATTGTTTTGTATTTTTGGTTATTGCCTGAATTTTGTCAATGCTATAGTAGTAGACGTATTTATTTTCATCTTCAATGATGATGTGATCTGTCTCTACGCCCATTAATTTCCCTTTTATAATTTCTTCACCAACATATAGATTTACATTAAAGCCTTTTAGTAAATCGACAGTTGATGAAAAATTATCTGATCCCATTCAAACTTCCTCCTTAGGGTAAATTTGTCGCTTCTCCATGGAGAAGCGACAAGAGTTCTAATTGTCATTGTCTTACTTGAGAATTTTCTGCACGGACAACCCGTTGTCTAACAACCTGTTTTTCCGTTTGAGACATAGTGTTTTCTTCAGAGCCTTGATCTTTATTTTCTTCTTTGCTTTCACTTTCGATTTTTAATCCATAACTAATATTTCGGATATGCCACATGGATACGCGGACAACTTCTTCTTTACTGATTAGCGATACAAAATCTTTGTTTATTTCGCTAATAACCCCTTCTAATTTTTCCGGACCTCCACGGTTAATTCTTACCCACTGGAATTTTAGGTTTTCTAAAAGACCTTGGAAGCTATCGGCTTTTTTAAACTCGAAATTCTCCGGAACCTCAATTCCGATATCCATTGTGTCCTTTGAATTTTCAGTTACACTTTTGACATGGTGTGTATTGTAATAAAGCACACCATCATCTTTAGTCAAGAGTACAAGATGGTCATCAAGAACGGCCATTAATTTTCCAATTCTTGATTCTGGGCCTCCTCTGTCAACCTTGATCGTCTTCCCCACTAAAGACTTCCACATGTCGTTATTCACAATATTTATCCTCCTTTAAATAAATAAACTTTTACACTGCATTTATATGTGTCATGGTGTGATGTTGTACTAAACGACGAGCCTTTTTTCTTATCTTTTTGAAAAAATAGGCAAAAAAAAAGTATATGAAATTCATATACAGTATAAAAAAGGTCATAAAAATGCCAGTTCTTTTTTCAAATATCCATTTCTTTTCATAATAAACCTGAGAATTACATCTATTTCCTTATCAAAATATTCCTCGTCCATACCTATATAGGGATCCGTCCTAATAAACGGCTTCAATGTTTGAAATTGTTCCTCAATAATTGGTTTTAAAACATCCACATTAAAGTGATTTTCTAATACGGAAGACATGATTTCTTTGTATCGGGTTCTATATGGGTGAATATGGAGAAGCCTTCCTGTCAGGGTATTGTACCCGCTAATGGGAACAAAATCATGTTCCAGCTTCCTTCCATGAAGATCTCTTCCCCAGGTCCCATCATAGTCCCAAGGGGTAATTTCAAGCAGGTTGTTTTGTGTATTTAGGTAGAGAGCATAGTTATGGATAAAGCCATCAAAGTTCTGTGTGCATACCACACCAGCAAGCCACTTTAGGTATTGCTCAATATTTAGGATCTTTGTGACTTCTTTTTCAAACTCCTCATTTGGAAAGGTGTTAATCATTTCAATGAAGTCTTCTAGCAGAGATAGATCTTTTGGTTCTCCATATTTTAACGTATAACCTTCATCTAAACTGGTTTTTAGTTCGTTCTCAGGAGAGAGTAAAGAAAAATTCGCAAAATAATTGGTAGCATAGATAATGGGTCCGTTTGGAAGATTTCTCTTTTTCAAAAGGTGTTGATCAAAAGATTCCAGTTCCAAATAAATTCCTTTACAAAAACCATTTATATAGAGAAGTACGTGTTTAGAATGCGGAGAAATTACACCAATAGTGTCAAAAAAGTCAAGAGAGAGCTTATTCCGGCTCAGTGAAATATCATCGTATTCTGCATTAAGATGAATCTCATGAGCACCATCGACGAGATAAGGATTTTGAAAAATAATATTATAGGACTTTTTCTTCTTTTTCCTAATGACATTTCCCCGATAGGTGATTCCGATCTTGTATCGATTATCACCAATTTTTAAGACTGCAGGGAAATGCTCATCCTCCCAAATATCATCTTCCAATTTCTGAAGCCATTTTGGATTAATGAAGATTTCGTATTTTAACACGTAAATACTCCTATACATACATTTTTTCTAGATAGTATGCAGCATTTGTATTGATTGTGCAGTACAAACATCCAGTATTTTGGCTGTGGACAACTGTGGACACGTAAATAATTGTGAAATCAATTTTAAAAAATAAATGTTTGTCTATATCAAGTACCACTTTCTTGCCATAAATTAGAAGTGAAAATATTTTTTATGGAAAGTGGTGGAAAACCCAGATGATGAAGGACATGAATCAGATGCTGTCAAAGGCAAAGGATAATGGCGTCGTTTTATTTCTAAATAATAATCCAGATGAGAAACAGGATAAGAAATGTTTCTGCGATGGTTCAGATTCTAGCGGAAGTAAAGGCAGCAGCGGGTCAGAGGGAAGTCGGGGAACTAAAGGAAGTAAAGGGTCACGCGGCAGTCATGGGTCTTGCGGAAGCAGTGGAAGTAAAGGGTCTGGCGGAAGCAAAGGAAGTAAAGGGTCTGGCGGAAGCAAAGGATCAGGCGGCTCTGGAGGAAGTAGAGGATCTAAAGGTCCTAAAGGTCCTAAAGGCCCTAAAGGTAAAAAAGGTCCTAAAGGCCCTAAAGGACATAAAGGCAAACACCGTTCTGGCGGCAGCAGGGGATCCAAAGGTTCAAATGGGTCAGGCGGAAGCAAAGGATCTAAAGGCGGACACGGCTCTGGCGGCAGTAAAGGATCTAAAGGCGGACACGGCTCTGGCGGTAATAAAGGATCTAAAGGCGGACATGGCTCTGGCGGTGGTAAAGGATCTAAAGGCGGACACGGCTCTGGCGGCGGTAAAGGATCTAAAGGCGGACACGGCTCTGGCGGTAATAAAGGATCTAAAGGCGGACATGGCTCTGGCGGTGGTAAAGGATCTAAAGGCGGACATGGCTCTGGCGGTGGTAAAGGATCTAAAGGCGGACACGGCTCTGGCGGTGGTAAAGGTTCCAAAGGCGGACACGGCTCTGGCGGTGGTAAAGGATCTAAAGGCGGACATGGCTCTGGCGGAGGATATGGTTACGGCGGTAAAGGATCTAAAGGCGGACACAGCTCAGGTGGAAGCAAGGGATCCAAAGGCGGTAAAGGTTCTGGTGGTAGTAAGGGGTCCAAAGGAAAACACGGGTCTGACGGCAGCAAAGGATCCAAAGGCAGCAAGGGCTCTGACGGCAGCAAAGGGTCTAAAGGCAGTAAAGGATCACACGGCAGCAAAGGGTCCAAAGGCGGTAAAGGCTCACACGGCTCCAAAGGTTCTAAAGGCAGCAAGGGCTCTGGCGGAAGCAAAGGGTCTAAAGGCAATAAAGGCTCACATGGTTCCAAAGGGTCCAAAGGTGGTAAAGGCTCGCACGGCTCCAAAGGTTCTAAAGGCAGTAAGGGCTCTGGCGGAAGCAAAGGGTCCAAAGGCAGCAAGGGCTCTGGCGGAAGCAAAGGGTCCAAAGGCAGTAAAGGCTCTGGCGGAAGCAAAGGGTCCAAAGGCAGTAAAGGCTCTGGCGGAAGCAAAGGGTCCAAAGGCAATAAGGGCTCGCACGGCAGCAAAGGATCAAAGCACAAAGACTAAATATCCCAAACCGGTACTTGTGCAGTACCGGTTTTTTGTGTCAGAAACCAGATATAGAAGACAACTGTCTATAGAGGAAGACACTAGGCATTCGCTTAGTAGCAAAAAGATAGGCATTAATCCAGCCAATATTCTAAAAAAATTTCTAGATACCTGCTGATTTACATAAATTCAAGATATTCGTTTAGTTCAAGCCCCTATGATACTACGTATGATAAAGCAAAGGACAAGAGAAGACAGTAAAGGAGAATTTTTAGAATGAAGCGATTATAATTGAAAGGAGAGAAATAACCTATATGTATCATCCAACGACGGTGATCATTACCATATTTGCTTTTTTTCTGACAATGGTTATGATATTTATCCGTCCGAAAAATATGAATGAAGCAATTCCAGCAACGATCGGAGCAATCATTGTCATGCTAAGCGGCAGCGTTTCGCTAACTGATTTGCTGGACATAAGCTCGAAAGTAACAGGTGCAGCGGTAACGATAATCGCAACCATCGTTATGGCCATTGTACTGGAAAGTTTCGGCTTCTTTAGATGGACGGCAGCACTAATGTTAAAAGTATCAAAAGGATCAGGAATCCGGTTATTCTGGTATACATTATTATTATGTTTTTTAATGACCATGTTTTTTAACAATGATGGCAGTATTCTCATTACCACACCCATTCTCATCCTAATCTTTAAAAACATCGGTTTAAAGAACCGGCAAAAGATTCCCTATTTATTAAGCGGTGCCTTAATCGCAACTGCATCTAGCGCTCCCATAGGTGTAAGTAACATTGTAAATTTAATTGCTTTAAAAATTATTGGAATGGACCTGTATTTACAAACAGCGATGATGTTTGTTCCCGCCACCATTGGACTAATTTTCCTGGCCTTTCTGCTCCTCCTCGTTTTCAAGAGGGACATCCCTAAAGAAATCCGACTTCATTCCTATACCTTGCCATTGTTAAATAACAACCGTTTTCATCCACTGCAAAGAAAAAACGAGGATATGTTTGAAAAACAAAAGAAACTCATGATGCAAATGCTTATCTTTGTATTTCTCGTCAGAATCAGTCTCTTCGTTGCATCATTTTTAAACATTTCTGTTTCATTGGTAGCTGTTCTCGGTTCTATCATTTTATTAATCTGGCGATGGATCCATTTAAAGAAAAATCCAAAAGACGTGTTAACCAAAATACCATGGCATATCTTAATTTTCGCTTTTAGCATGTATGTTCTAATATATGGTTTGCATAATATTGGATTAACCACCATGATGGTAGATCATCTAAGCTCCATCGTAAACGGCAGTTTACTCCATGCGAGCGTAACCATGGGAATTATAACAGCGTTTCTATCCAATATTTTCAATAACCACCCTGCCTTAATGGTTTCAACACTGGCATTAACAGAAATGGGGTTACAGCCGTTATTAACCCAGACCGTCTACTTAGCAAATATTATCGGCAGTGATATCGGTTCCTTAATTTTGCCCATCGGTACTTTAGCAACACTATTATGGATGGATATCTTAAAGAAGAATAATATAAAAATAACCTGGCTGGAATATATCAAGGTGACCATCATCGTCATTCCCCCAACATTAGTCTTTACCCTCATAAGTTTATATCTATGGTTACTGCTCGTCTTTGTTTAAAAATCAACGAAAAGGATTCACCTAAAGGGGAATCCTTATTTTTCTTGTCAAGATATGGTAAATATTTCTTTTAAAAGAACATTATGTAAGTTAAAATAGTGGTTGTATCTTTGTAAAAATTGATGTAAAGGGGAAATTGTTTTGCTTGACGTTAAATGTTTGTCAAAAAAATATGGAGATAAAACAGTGGTTGATCAATTATCATTCTCAGTTTCTTCAGGGGAAGTGTTTGGACTGCTCGGAAGGAATGGAGCAGGAAAGACAACTACCATCAAAATGATGCTTGGACTGGTTACGCCAGATGAAGGCAGCGTTATGTGGAGACGTGAAAATGGGCTCAAGGGGGCTTCATTTGGTTATTTACCAGAGGAAAGGGGCTTATATCCGAAAGCAAAGGTTGCTGATCAACTTTCGTATTTTGCTAGATTAGAAGGGATGAACAAGCAGACTATTAAGAAAAGTGTCGATTATTGGTTAGATCGCTTTGAGATTGCTATGTATAGAAATAAGATGGCAGGAGACCTCTCGAAGGGAAACCAGCAAAAAGTTCAATTGGCAGCGACATTAATACATAACCCAGACCTTATTATACTTGATGAACCCTTCAGCGGGCTTGATCCGGTTAACACCAATCTCCTTACTGATGTAATTTTAGAAGAAAAGCAAAAGGGAAAAGTGATCATCATGTCCAGTCATCAAATGGAACAGGTAGAGAAGTTCTGTAAAGAAGTTGTTATCATGAAAGATGGCCACGCATTGCTAACTGGTGACTTAGATGAGATTAAGAACTCATATGGTTTAATGTATTTGTCTTTATATGGTGATATTGATAGAATCATATCTTTTTGTCATGTTCATGGGTACGGATTTGAACAAGAGGAGAAAAGAATTATCATCCCATTAAAGAAAGAAGAAGAACCTCTCACGGTTTTGAGTCATTTAAGAAATGAAGAAATTTCAATAACTGAGGTCACTTACCTGCAGCCGACTCTTCATCAAATTTTTGTTGAAAAGGTGGGTTCGTAAGATGAATGCACTATGGACTGCTTATCAATTTCATATCCGAGAACAAATCCGTACAAAAGGATTTCGAATTACATCAATTGTTATTTCCCTATTAATCCTTGGCTATTTTGCCTATAACCATTTTTCCTCAAATGAAGAAGAAGTTTTGGTTACAGTTATCAATACCAGCTCTTATAGTATTGATGAAAAAGGATTAAAGGAAAACATTGAGGGGTTAAAACTTACAACCAAAGAATTAAAGGATTCAGAGAAAGAAAAAGAAAAAATTAAAGAACAGGACCTTGATGATTTAATTATTATTGAAGAAAAGGGTTCCGTCCCAGTAGTAAACTATTTTTATCATCGCAGACCTGATCCGACTGTTTTATTTTCCTTCACCACTCAGCTGCAGCAGCAATATTTGGTGAAAGTTTCAACAGAACAAGCCTTATCACCTGAAGTGATGAATCAATTATTTCAAAGCATACCTGTAGAAGAAAAAATGTTAGCAGAGAACAATGGCAGCCTCGGACTTGTGTATGTATTTATTTTCTTAATGTACACCTTTATCCTCATGTTTGGGCAAGGTGTTGCGATGAGTATTACGGGTGAGAAATCCACTCGGGTGATGGAAGTAATGATTACGAAGATTAAGCCAATTTACATGTTATTTGCAAAAATCCTCTCAAGCTTAACAGCCGGTTTAATCCAAGTTTCAGTATTCTTCCTTTCAGGCTATCTCGCCTACCTCATTGGATGGATCAACAAAGAGCAATTTGACATCGTTGGATTTACGTTAGATCTATCTCAAATAAATGCGGGATTAATTATTGCCTTTATCTTCTTTTTTGCATGTGGCTACTTGATTTACGCCCTTTGTTTTGCGGCACTTGGTTCAGTCATTTCTAGAACTGAGGACTTAGGAAGTGTAATGGGACCGGTTATGGTTCTTGTGGTTGGGGCGTTAATGGTAGGGATCAAAACCATGATGGATCCTACGGGAGGACTTGTAACCTTTTCAACGTATTTCCCATTCTTTTCACCGATTGTGGCCTATTCCAAATTTGTAATGGGCGAAATAAGCACACTTGAGTTAATAATTAGCGGCGGAGTTTTAGTTATTTCAATTGGGTTGATTTCTTATGCTGCTGCCCGAATTTATGTTAAAGGTGTAATGGTTTACGGAGAAAAATTCAAGTGGTCTCATCTGAGCGCCATGTTAAAAAAATAGCAAAACCAAACAGAGCTAACAGGACTTATCAATGTCCCGTTAGCTCTTATTTTTGCATATTTACTTTAAAAACCATGGTGAAAAATGGAGTCAGAAGATAACCAATGAAAAATCCAAGTACATTTAAGATGAGATCATCAATATCGAGGCTGCCTCTCTCCGTAATATATTGAAGTAATTCTATCAAGGATATGGAAAGGAGAGGGATAAAGATTTGTTGTATTTGCGTATGCTCTTTAAGCTTCAGGAAAATTCCAAATGGTATGAACAAGGCTATATTTGCACCCAAGTTATAAAAAGAAATCAAGCCGTTCACTGTTCCGGATAAATATAAGCTAATCGTTGAAAAGGGAATCAGATTAATCGAATGATAGTTTTGGTCGCTGGGCCGAAAGAATAGCAATATGATTAATGCGATGGAATAAAGTAAAATTATCATCCGAATTTTTGAAAAGGCAAGATGAATGGTTTGTTTACGCAATAATAAGATTAGGAAAAACAACGCCAAAACCATACAGAAGAAAATAACCCCCAGCACAACAGTGTGAAGGTAGACTACTAATTGAATAAGGATAGGATAAAGTACTATAGATAATGCAATAGCTGTTATCAAGGAAATTAAAATTGATTTTTTCATGCAAAGGTCCTCATTATTGATTTCTTCCATTATAACACCGATTCTATTATTGTTTTCCCTATTTTTTGGGAAAAGTAAGAGTAGATTTCACTTTTAACGTAAATGGGGGATTCAAATGGAGTTAGATTGGATATGGAAGGCAGTTGTAATTATTTTTGGAGGAACTTTACTTTTGCGAATTGCTGGAAGAAAATCAATATCACAGATGACATTAGCACAAACGGTAATTATGATAGGTATTGGGTCACTGCTCATACAGCCGGTTGCCGGTGAGGATTTATGGACAACGCTTGGAGTCGGTGGAGTTCTTGTTTTAACATTGGTTTTAATGGAGTACGCTCAAATAAAATCAGATATTATTGAGCAATTTATCACTGGTAAAGCAAAGATTATCATTGAACAAGGAAAAATAAATGAAGCAAACTTGAGGAAAGTAAGGCTCACCGTGGACCAACTTGAGATGAACCTAAGACAACAAAATGTTGGGAAAATTAGTGATGTTGAATGGGCAACACTTGAGCCTAATGGTACAGTTGGGTTTATTTTAAAAGATGAATCACAGCCAGTAACAAAACGACAATTTCAACAGCTGCATCAAGAAATACTTACAATAAAAAAATTGTTACAACCAATGATATCAGGACAACTGTCAGAAAAATCCCCAAAAAACATCCAACAGGATCTGTTTACCGAAATAGAAAATCATGCCCACGAATCTGAACCACCTAAACATTTACAGTAATGAATAGAAGTCTATTTACCTGCGCCCATTCCTGGGACATCTATCCTGCATAAAGTAAAAGGAAAGATTTTATGTAAGGAGGATGAATAATATGATGAATGGAAACAGATTTGGTGGACATCACAGCGGGCACCACGGCGGGCACCACGGCGGGCACCATGGCGGGCACCATGGCGGACATCATGGCGGGCATCACAGCGGGCACCATGGGCACTATCATGGATATGGTTATGGAGGATTTGGCGGAGCTCCGTTTGTGGGAGGTTTACTTGGCGGCTTGGCAGCAGGAGCATTGAGTTCCCCTGGCTACGGCGGCTACCCCTACCCGTACCCAGCACCATATCCAGTACCAACACCATATCCAACAAGCTACTACCCATACGGCGGCTACCCTGCCTATTAATAAATAAAACCAGTCCTTTCAGCCGAAGGGACTTTTTTTGTTTTAAAAAACAAATTTTCCAATTAAAAACTTGAACTATTGAATTCCTCTTTGAATATATTTAATCAAAGGTAAAAAAGGGTGGGTTGTTGTTATGAGTATCCTCGTTAACCATTTGTCAGAACCACGCAAGAGAATCATTGAACGGTTAAAAAATAAAGGATCTCAGGCAATAAGCGAGCTGGCTGGAAGCTTGGATATTAGCGGTGAAGCCGTACGTCAACACCTCGTACAACTAGAAAAGGAAGGGTGGGTTACTCGCTTTTCAGAAAACAAAGGTGTAGGTCGTCCTTTATGGCAATACCGCTTAACCACAGCAGGTGAACATCTATTCAAAAAAAATTATGATCAATTAATGATTGAGGTCTTCGATACACTATCACTCTTAGGGGAAGATTTACTAAAAAACTTGCTTGCAGCCATGATTGAAGAAAGAATTCGCCAGTGGGAGCCCAAGTTAACTGGATTAACGACGAGCGAACGTTTAGATGTATTAAAAGACTTTTATAAGAAAGATGATTCATTTATGGAATTAGAAAATAACCAAAATTCTTATGCTCTTATAGAGCGGAACTGTCCATTCCATAATGTTGCTATAGAACGGCCTATACTTTGCAGTGTAAGCGTTTCAGTATTAACTCATTTATTAGGATGTTCTGTAAAGAGAGAGAAACGACTGCAGAATGGTGATGGATGTTGTGCTTTTCGGATTTTATTGAATGAACCTATTACCGAAGACACTTCCCGTATCATCATGGAGGATATTAATCCTACAAATTAAAAGAGGGATGATGTGGTCATGAAGAGTGAGCAGATGCTTATTTTATGTGAAAAATTCCCACATTTATTTAACAAACAAACTATTGAGGAAAATGGGACCATAGCCAATGTCTCATCTTTTACTGAAGCCATCAAACAATTAATTACACTTTGCGGTGATGACCCAGAGCGCGATGGCTTACAAGAAACTCCCTATAGACTACTAAAGGCCTTTCTCGAGTACACACAAGGGTATCATGAAGACCCAAAGCTTCACTTGGAAAAAACGTTTGATATTCACCATAAAGGACTTATTTTGGTAAAAGATATTGAGTTTTACTCCTTATGTGAACATCATTTTTCTCCATTCTTTGGTGTCGCACATATCGGCTATATCCCAAAGGAGAAAATAACCGGTCTCTCGAAAATGGGGCGCCTGGTGGAAGGATACGCCAAAAGATTCCAGGTTCAAGAGCGGCTTACCACACAGATAGCAGAGGCCATTGAAGAAGTTTTAAATCCAGAAGGTACGATTGTGGTAGTAGAAGCGAAACATATGTGTATGTGCTCAAGAGGTATAAAGAAGGCGAACACCGTTACCACAACATCAAGTCTTCTTGGCATTTATGAAAATCGGCCAGATCTTCGGGCTGAATTTTATTCACTTATCAAAAATAAAAGGGAGTAAAGAAATATGGAAAATAAGATAAAAATATCTGATAATGGCCCATTGGAAGTAAGCGGAGATTTTCAAATAGTTGATTCAGATGGAAATGAATATATAAAAAAGACAAAAGTTTATCTGTGCAGGTGCGGACTATCTAATAAGAAACCATTTTGTGATGGTTCTCATAAAAGAGGCGGATTTACTAGCAGCCCAAGAGCAGCAGAATAGTATTATTTAGACAAAGCCTAAAGATGACATCATCATGATGTCATTATTTTTTTGTATATAACCAATCATGCAGAGCCTTTTTTTATAAAAACTGGTTAAGACAGAGTTTGTCTTTAACCTTTATCTCCTTCTTTAAATACTATAGTAGTAAAAGGCAGGTGAGAAACATGTACTTGGTCGGTTTTTATTCTCCAAAGGCAAAATCAGGTGTTACGGAATTATCATTATCTGTTTATCATTGGCTCAAATTAAATACTGATTTATCGGCTGCGTTTATCTCGTATGGGCCCTTAGAAAAAGAAAGGCTTTCTGATGAAGTCATACATGATTTTTCTAAATTGACCATAACAGAACAAAAACGAATCGTAAAGAAAATGAAGAAAGAATTCGATATTATTATCTATGATGCCTCGAGTCAGCTTTCTGAAGGAGTATTAAAACTTTTGCCTATTGTGGATCGATTATTTGTGATCGGTGAAGAAAATACTGATTTTGCTGTCAAACTCCATCAAATCATCCAATTTAACAAGATTTTTGATAAAAGTGTCAAGAATTTCATACAACATTTAAAAGGTAATAAAACCTTTATAATACGTGAAAATAAAGAAGGCCGTGTCATTGGCTTCAATTACACAAAAAAAGAAACAAATGATATTGGGCAAATGGTATATAGAGATTATGTAACACGATATTTAGAAGAAAAATTTATTGAAAAAAACGAAAAAATCTTTAGAAAGATTAAACAAATTCCAAAAGAGACTTTGTTTCGCGGCTTATATGAACTTGGAATTGATTTTGAGAAAGCACTGCTCTTTCACGAGTATGTTCTCTTACGGGAAGCATTAGGTCAAAATTATCATGAAGCACTCGAGTATCTATTCCCTCTATTAATAAATTCATCATTCGAAGAGATACTAGAAAAATTTCAGAATGAAATCAAGTTTATCGCAAAACTTAAACTAACCTAAAAGCCAGGAGGCATCATTCCTGACTTTTTTTCCATTACAGCTATAAAATATGGTAATTACTACTTAACAAATTGTCCAACTACGGTATAATATTATTTGCTATAACCTATCATTTTAGATAATGGTTGAAGATGCAATCTATTTCTATTACTATTCTTATGTAGAGTCAATATTGAAAGTGAGTGGACAGTATGGGCCGTAAATGGAACAATATTAAAGAAAAGAAAGCCTCAAAGGATGCAAATACAAGCCGGATTTATGCAAAATTTGGAGTTGAAATTTATGTAGCAGCAAGAAGGGGTGAACCAAACCCTGAATCCAATCAGGCTTTAAAATTTGTATTAGAACGTGCAAAAACGTACAATGTACCAAAACACATTATTGACCGTGCCATTGACAAAGCTAAAGGTGGTTCAGAAGAAAGCTACTCTGAGCTTCGATACGAAGGTTTTGGTCCAAACGGATCAATGGTGATTGTTGATGCATTAACCAACAACGTAAACCGTACAGCATCCGACGTTCGAGCTGCATTTGGTAAGAATGGCGGAAACATGGGAGTCAGCGGATCTGTTGCTTATATGTTTGACGCCACAGCGGTTATCGGGCTAGAAGGCAAAACAGCTGATGAAATTCTTGAAATCCTAATGGAAGCAGATGTAGACGTACGTGACATCATCGAGGAAGATGAAGCGGTTATCGTTTATGCTGAACCTGAACAGTTCCATGCGGTGCAAGAAGCATTTAAGAACGCAGGAATTACAGAATTCACTGTTGCAGAATTAACGATGCTGCCACAAAACGAAGTAACTCTTCCAGAGGATGCACAAGCCAAATTCGAAAAAATGATTGACGTTTTGGAAGATCTTGAAGATGTTCAACGAATTTATCACAATGTCGATTTAGGTGAATAGTACTTATTGAGGACCTTTGTTTTAACAAAGGTCTTTTCTATTAGATTATTGGTAAGGATGGTTTGACTATGGCAAATACGTTTAAAATTCAACAGCCCAAAATTCCGGAAGGTTTAACACAGGAACGATTTCAACCAATGGAAGAGCCTTATTATGAGATGTGTATTATCAGTGATTGTTCCATTATGAGTGAAGAAATACATAGAATACGCTTTGAACAAGTCATATTCAAAAATGTAACTTTTATCGATGTTTCATTTAAAAATATTGACCTAACAGATGTGATATTTGAGCACTGTGATTTATCCAATATAGATTTTAGCGATGGAAGTATTCATCGCGTTGAATTTAAAGACTCTAAAATTCTTGGCCTAAATCTTTCCGGTGCCTCACTTGGTAATGTGTTATTTAAAAATTGCAATTCAAATATGATATCGTTTGGAAATGCCAAACTTAAACAGGTACTCTTTGATACCTGTTTACTTCGCCATGCTGACTTTTATGAATCCAATTTTAATAAAACAGCCTTTAAAGAATGTGATTTAAATGAAGCAAATTTTGAACAAACACCATTAAAGGGAATTGATTTAACTACCTGCAGCTTTGAGCAAATAAATGTTTCGATACGAGACATAGCTGGCTGTGAGGTTACAGAACATCAAGCCTTAGGATTTGCACGATTATTAGGATTGATAATAAAATAGAAGTTATTATGGAGCACTCGTTACGATTGCTCCCTTTTTAAGGGTTTCGAAGAAATTAAACACATCCCGCTCGAGAATAGCATGAAACAAAAATGAATATGACAAACTAATAAAAAAAGGGGATATATATATGAAACAAGGTCTGGATTCTAAGGTACTTTCAGTATTAGAAGATAAAATCCAATTAATTAGAAGTGATAAAGGAGCCATTTATTTAGTCGGACCGATCAAGCTTCCTGTTAATTTATATGGTGAAACCGTGGAGTTCAAATGGTACTGCTGGTTAAATTGTACAGAGGTAACCGAGGACTTCGAAAGGATCATCGATAAATTATCATCTTCCAACCTAGCTGAATTTCAACAGTCAAGTGTCTTAGTTTATGGCGACTTTGAATATGGGGATGATGCCATTATCCGCATGCATTCCATTTGTCATACGGGTGATATCTTCGGCAGTAAACGCTGCGATTGCGGCTACCAGCTTAAGCAATCGATGAAAATGATTCAGGAGCATGGAACAGGTGCTTTATTCTATTTAGCTAACCATGAAGGAAGAGGAATCGGCTTATTTAGCAAAGCAATGGCCTATGTACTGCAAGAGAACGGTTATGACACAGTAGAGGCGAATGAAGGTTTAGGGTTTGTTGATGACTCAAGGAACTATTCCGACGCCATTCAAGTTTTAAAGGCTATTCGCCAAAAACCGGTAACATTAATGACCAACAATCCCAAAAAATTAAATGCATTAAAAGAAGCTGGTTTAGAGGTTTCGGGACGCAAGCCACTATGGGGAGATGTTTCCGAATATAATGAGAAATACCTACAAACAAAAATAAAGAAATCAGGTCATCTAGGAGACGCTGAGAGGACATATTCCAATGACTAATCATGAATTTTATATGGACTTGGCATTAAAGAATGCACAGGCGATGAAGGGCCAAACAGATCCAAATCCATTGGTCGGTTCTGTAATTGTGAATGATAACCGAATAGTAGGAATAGGCACTCACTTAAAGGCAGGAGAACCCCACGCTGAAATTCACGCAATTCGAATGGCGGGTGACAAGGCTAAAGGCGGTACTATTTATGTGACACTTGAGCCCTGTTCACATCATGGAAGGACAGGACCTTGTGCTGTAGCAATTGTAGAAGCAGGGATTAAAAAAGTTGTGATTGCAACATTAGATCCAAACCCAGTTGTTTCTGGAAATGGTGTGAAGATATTAGAAGATGCCGGAATTGAAGTGGTCATTGGGATTCGGCAGGAAGAATCACAAAGGATGAATGAAGTTTTCAATAAGTTCATTGTGGAGAAAACACCATTTGTGACACTGAAAGCTGGAATCACTCTAGATGGAAAAATTGCCACACATTCTTTTGATAGTAAATGGATTACATCTGAGGAAGCAAGAAGAGATGTTCATCATCTAAGAAATGAAAATATGGGGATTCTTGTTGGGGTAAACACGGTAATAAAAGATAATCCCGAGCTTACCACACGAATACCAAATGGCCGTAATCCGATTCGGATCGTTTTAGATTCTAATTTAAGAACTTCTTTAGAGTCTAAGGTTGTTACAGATAAGCTGGCTGAGACATGGATCTTTACCAGCGAAATTTTCGACAAGGAAAAGCGAATAGTGCTAGAGGATTCTGGAGTTTCCGTATTTCAAACTACCGGAGGAAAGCATGTGAATCCTGCTGAAGTCCTTAAAATATTAGGAGAAAGGCTGGTGTCTTCTGTTTTAATTGAAGGAGGAGGCACAATCAATTGGTCTTTTCTAGAGAAGAAATTAATTGATAAGGTTGTTCTCTATGTTGCTCCAAAAATCATCGGAGGTCACAATTCTCCGTCATTCCTAGCTGGGGCAGGTTTTGATAAAGTGAAAGACGCAGTGCATTTAGAGGATTTATCTTTGCAGCAAGTTGGCAATGATTATAAATTTACAGGCTATCCGATTTACACACATAAGGGGCAGTGAAATGAAATTTGGTTTTGATATCGATGATACATTGATCAACCTGCGAGAACATGCATTTACCATATACAATAAAAGGTTAAATAAAAATGTACCAACTAAAATTTTTAATGAGTTAAAAAGAGTTGAAATTCACGAGCCCTTTGGCTTAACCGATGAAGAAGGCAGTGAAATGTGGAAATCTTCTTTGGAGGAAATTTATTATACAGACTGCCCGCCTTTTCCAAATGCGGTCGAAACCTTACAGAAGTTGGATGAAAATGGACACGAAATCTACTACATAACCGCAAGACCAAAAGAACATGGAGAACGGACAAAAAATTGGATGATGAAACAAGGCTTCCCTGTTCGGAAAGGTCGCTTTTTCTATGGGATGCAGGATCATGAGAAAGTTGAAATTATCAAAGAGCTAAAGCTGGATTATTACTTTGATGATAAGGCGGAGGTATTAGATACACTTTCAACTGATTCGTTAAAAGTGTTTGTCAGAGACCAATCATATAATCGTCATTTAGACTATCCCCGGATCCTTGACTGGTCAGAATTAAATGAAGTCTTAAAGAATGAGCTTTAATAGAGAAGACAGATGGAATTAAAAAGCCCATCTGTTTTTTTGTTTTATATAAATAGATGGTAACTAGAGAAAACTTGCGTAAAACTGCAAAAAGGATAAATGTTTGCGTTTACATTACATTTCACAAATTTGTCACAATCAGATATACTATCTTCTGTTCACAACGGCCCTGACTTTCATGAGAGTTGAAAGTCACAAAAAAAGAAATGAAATGAGGTATTACATGAAAAGTTACACAATAAAAGAACAATGGTTCGGGAACATCAAAGGTGATGTATTATCAGGAATTGTTGTTGCAATGGCATTAATTCCAGAGGCAATTGCCTTTTCACTTATTGCCGGAGTAGACCCAATGGTTGGTTTGTATGCATCCTTTTGTATTGCTGTCATAATCGCCTTTGTAGGTGGAAGACCTGGAATGATTTCGGCTGCAACCGGTGCAACTGCTTTGGTTATGGTAACGTTAGTTGCTGACTATGGGTTACAATATCTACTCGCTGCAACCATTCTTACTGGTGTGATACAAATAGTAATGGGTGTACTTAAATTAGGACGTTTAATGAAATTTGTTCCCCGGTCTGTTATGATTGGATTCGTAAATGCACTAGCCATCTTAATCTTTTCAGCGCAGCTTACACACTTTACAGGTGAATCCTGGGCAATGTATGCAATGGTGGCAGGAGCTCTAGCGATTATATATATTTTCCCGCGTTTTACGAAGGTAGTTCCCTCTCCATTAGTTGCGATTATCACCATTACTGTTATTGCCGTCATGACTGGAAGTGGCGTACGTACAATTGGTGATATGGGAGAATTGACTCAAGAATTGCCATTTTTCTTAATACCTGATATTCCCTTCAATTTTGAAACATTAAAGATTATTTTCCCTTATTCACTATCGATTGCCATCGTTGGTTTGGTAGAATCTCTATTAACAGCATCGATTGTCGATGATATGACGGATACGACAAGTGATAAGAATAAAGAAGCAAGAGGGCAAGGTATTGCGAATATTGTTTCAGGATTTTTCGGTGGGATGGCAGGCTGTGCCATGATTGGACAATCTGTTATTAACGTGAAATCTGGCGGCCGAGGCAGACTGTCTGCTTTGGTGGCTGGTGTCTTTTTAATGGTGTTAATCATACTTTTAAACGATTTTCTTGTTCAAATTCCTATGGCTGCATTAGTTGGAGTTATGTTTATGGTTTCAATCGGAACATTTGATTGGTCATCGATTAAAAACATTCATAAAACCCCTATTTCTGATACACTCGTTATGATTGTGACCGTGGGGACGGTTCTTGTGACCCATGATTTATCAAAAGGTGTTTTAGTAGGAATTCTATTAAGTGCAGTTTTCTTTGCTTCTAAGATTTCTAAGGTAAAGGTAACTCCCCTGGCTAAAGAAGGTGCACACAGAAAAGTTTACACTGTTTCAGGACAATTGTTCTTTGCATCAGTTACTGAATTTGTTGAGAGTTTCAATTATTCCGATTCAGTGAAAGAGGTAGCCGTCGATTTGACACAAGCCCATTTATGGGATGATTCAGCTGTCGGCGCTATTGATAAGGTTATTATGAAATACCATCAGAATGGAATTAATGTTCAGTTAATAGGTCTTAATAAAGAGAGTAATAAGCTGCTAGAAAAGCTGGCACTTCACAACAAACCAGACGGTCTTAAAAAGGCAGTCGGGCATTAATAAAAATAGAAACACGCTGATCATTGAAAATCAGCGTGTTTTTTTGTTCAATAGAACTTTTCACAACACAAAACGATCATATTTTTCAAATATTACATCGTTTGTATTCGACATAAACACTTAGCTCGGAGTATTGGATATTTAGGATTTTTAGTACATTTTTGCAAGTTGCAAGGAATATCGTCGAATAACCGTTTTACTCGTCGTAATTTATAGATATGTTCCATTTCATAAGGGTGCTACAATGAAGGCGGATAAGTATTACATAAGCAGAGATTTTAGTTGTAAAGGAGGGATTCCCATGAAAAGAAAACAATGTGTTGCCATGTTATTAGCAGGAGGGAAGGGATCAAGGCTGAAGGAACTAACTAAAAACGTAGCTAAGCCGGCCGTTCCCTTTGGAGGTAAATACCGGATTATTGATTTTGCACTAAGTAATTGCAAAAACTCTAGCATTGATACCATTGGAGTCCTTACACAATATAAACAGGAAAGCCTTCAAAACTATATTGAAGATGGTAAAAAATGGGGGTTAAATCGGAAAATTGGCGGAGTGGCAATACTGCAGCCGAAACAACAAGATCATAAAGAAGGCGGCTATGAAGGTACCGCACATGCCGTTTTCGAAAATCTTCGCTATATTGAAAATCAAAACCCAGAATATGTACTCATTCTTTCAGGTGATCACATTTACAAGATGGATTACAGTCAAATGGTAGAAGAGCATAAGCGTTCTGGAGCAGATGCTACCATATCTGTTATCAAAGTCCCTTGGAGTGAAGCCAGCAGATTCGGAATCATGAATATTGATCCTGAGTCAAATCGGATCATCGAGTTTGAGGAAAAGCCAGTTTATCCCAAATCAAACTTAGCTTCAATGGGGATCTATTTATTTAATTGGTCCATTTTAAAAAAATTCCTAGTTAAAGAAGAAAACAATCCATTATCTACAAAGGATTTCGGCAAGGATGTGATTCCTTCTATGATTCAGGAGAACTGCACCCTGCATGCCTATCATTTTAATGGTTATTGGAAGGATGTTGGTACGGTTCATAGCTTTTGGGAGGCTCATATGGACCTCCTATCCGTAAACACTAACCCGATCCTAAAAGATGAGGAATGGATCATCTATACCAATGGAATGAGCCATCCCCCCATGTATTTAGATGGAAATGCCTCACTGCATCAATCCATAATAAGTGAAGGATGTAAGGTTTATGGAAGCGTGGAAAATTCCGTATTGTTTTACGCTGTGACAGTAGGCCAGGGGGCAATCATTAGGGATTCTGTTGTTTTACCAAATACCATCATTGGGGAAAACGCTGAAATTTATCGCTCTGTTGTTGGAAGTGGAAGTGTGATCTCAGCAAATGCAAAAGTAGGAACATCAGCACCATTTAGTGAAATTACTTTAATAGGAGATAATGAAACAGTTAATCCTCTGGTATATCGATAATATTTTTGCGAAATCACCATGATTTCGCATTTTTTATTGCTTTCATAGAGAGAATAAAAGAGATTTGACTAGATTGTAAATTTGTTTTATTATTATCTCATGTTCAAGATATCCGAAATCAAAATAACTTACAACACTGGTGACCTAAATATAATCTTGGAGGCAGATAGCAATGAAACACGTGTTTAATAAGGGGAAAAATGGAACAAAGACAACTTTTTTGATGCTGCATGGTACAGGCGGAAATGAATTAGATTTACTGCCTTTAGCTGGAATGATTGATAGTGAAGCAGCTGTATTAAGTGTTCGTGGAAATGTTCTAGAAAATGGTATGCCCCGATTCTTTCGAAGACTAGCGGAAGGGGTGTTCGATGAACAGGACCTTATTTTCCGAACAAAGGAATTAAATGAATTTCTTGATGAAGCAGCGGTAAAGTATGAGTTCGACCGAGATAATATCATTGCAATTGGCTACTCAAATGGTGCGAACATTGCAGCAAGTTTACTATTTCACTACGAAAATGCACTCAAGGGTGCAATTCTTCATCATCCAATGGTACCTAGAAGGGGAATTGACCTTCCCAATTTAGAGGGTAAGCACGTATTTATTGCAGCTGGAAACAATGACCCGATTTGTCCACCATCGGAATCAGAGGAATTAAAATCGTTATTAGAAAAAGCAAGTGCACAAGTTGTTCTTCACTGGGAGCAGCGAGGACACCAATTGATCAGAGAAGAAGTAGAAGCAGCCGCAAATTGGTACCATAGATTGTAAAGAGAAAGAAAGCTAATCGAAATTCGATTAGCTTTCTTTCTCTTTTAGGAAATCACCGATTTCATTTGAGAGAATGGCCGCTTCCCATGGGTACCAATAATAGGAAGTACCATCATACTGGATATCATATTTGTAAGCGATCGGCTGCTCTGAATACAAAACAATTTGATAAAAATCGGGGTCACCATTTTCCATATTGGGAGAGTAATTCGATGCTTCCGTACCATTCTGTAATAGTTGAATCAGGTGAGTTATTTCTTCACTACTCGTATATTTACCTAGAAGTTTATTACCTTCAGTTGTATAGGGTTGATAAATTTCCACCTCATATACTTTATCAAGTGCTGCATTCTTAAAATGCCACTGTTGATTATCAAGGTCTCGTGACTGATATACTTTATAGCCATTAATTTGGCTGGAATCCTTTACTGCAATTAAATTCGGCTGCCCCTTAATTGAAAATATTTCCGTTCCTTTTTCATGGAAGGCAGCATCCCCATTCTGAATTTTATAGTTTGGATTTGTAACATTGTCAGCAACTTTATATTTAACACTGCCTAGTTTTTCTCCAAGGTACTTTTCATCTGCAAGGACACCAGAATATATCCCGTCGTAATCAATGTCCTCCCACTTAATAAAATCGACCCAATCAATAACCGCATGACCGTCAAATGGTGTTGAACGGCACCCGGCTAATACAAACAAAAGTAAAATAAATAGAACCCATTTTCTCATCCCATCACCCCTATATCTATTTAGACGGATGATACCCTGAATGGTTCCACTTCTATAGATTATTCTTGATTAAAACAACAGGCAGACCCAATCAGTTTTGGGCTGCCTGTTGTTTATTTTAGTTTATTATATTCATTTTTTATTTCTTCCACTGTCTTATCAATTTGCTCTCCCCAGTGATCATTCACTGTTTTAAAAACGACCTTTCCTTCTTTATCAAGCATTCCGTAGCCTCTATATGCTACATCACCATTTTTCATCCCCATGAAATCAATTAATTCCAAATCGGGATCCGAAACGAAGGGAAGACTTTGACCATAAATGCCTTTTAATTCTTGATATAATTGAAGCTGTTCTTCGGGTAAATCTTTGCTAATGACATAGATTTCTACATCCATATTTTCTAATTTACCGATATTCTCATGCAACTGAACTAGTTGCTGGTGACAGAGTCCTCAGGTGTAGGACGTGATAAAAAAGAAGAGTGTTGGTTTTTCTGAAGGAAATGTTACTTCATTTTTATCCTGGTTATGTAATGTAATCGGCTCGCTAAGAGTTTTATTTCCACATGCTGTGATTAATAAAATAGAAATGATGGCCAAGACAATTAATTTAAACTTCATTGTTTTCTCCTTATCCATATTAATTAACTACTTCATTGTAGTGTAAAGTACTTTATCATTCAAATAATTGCACTTAGTAATCATTCCACAAAAAAACCAGATTGGAATTTCCATTCTGGTTTTTTCCAGCTTATTTCTTCTCAGCAAGCCATGAAGCAACAGCATCAGCGTCTTCGCCCTTAAGAATTCCTCCTGGCATACCGCCTTTACCATTTTCAATAATATTTAAAATTTCATCTTTGGAGTATTGTGAGCCGATTTTATCTAAATCAGGTGCTCCTCCGCTTTTTAAATCTCCACCATGACAAGATGAACAGCTTTGCTGAAAAAGAGCTTCTCCATTACCTGCATCAGCAGTTTGTTCCTGTTCATCGCCAGCTTGCTCCTCTGTCGTTGTGGTATCCTGTTCTGTTTCATCATTACCGCCTCCACAAGCTGTAAGAAAGCCTATAAAAGCAACACAAATTAAACTATAGAGCAATTTTTTCACTTTGATCACCTCCAAGTACTTATAGGTTTTCTTAAATTGACCATGAATATTCTGCAAAGGCACAACGTAGACTAGTATTTGTTCCAATAACGTTCAGGTTCAATAGCTTTAAAAAGTAAAAGAAAATAAAAAAAAGACTTCCCAAAAACACGGGAGGCCATATTCTTAGAGCACGGAGGCAGCTAGCTGACTGTAAACATCCAAGTAATACCAAATTTATCCCTTACTGAGCCATGAAGCTTCGCAAAAAATGTTGGCTCCAGGTCATTATGAATTGTCCCGCCATCCTTGAGAACGTTCCAAGCGTTTTTAGCACGTTCCTCAGAATCAAGTTCAACAGAGATACATACCATGTCTGAACCTTGTAAATCCCGTTTATAATCCGAACCTAAAATAGAACCTGTTTCCGTAATTTTTAATTCAGCATGTAAGACTAGCTCTTTATCACTTTCAGCAATAGGGAAATCAGGACTAGGGGGCATGTCGCCATATTTTTGAATACTGATTATTTGACCGTCAAAAGCCTTTTGGTACCATTTAAATGCCTCATTACATTCTTTATTAAACATTAAATAGGGTTTAATCATATCAATTCTCCTCTATAAGGTTATGAGGTAATTATACCCAAACATTCGTTCTTCTATCAATTTAAAACAGAAAAAAACTGTCGAAGAACATTTCGACAGCTTTTACCGATTTAATTTTCTGAACCCTTATCCCAATATCGAACACTTTCTGTTTTCGATGTAGGATCTCTTTTAACAACGTTTCCTTCTTCATCGTAGTAAACTTCGTATTCCTGATAAATTTCTACGTAATAACCATCCATTTGTTGAACAGTATCTAGCCTATTCTCCAAAACCGGTACGTTCGTTGGCGGTTGTACCTCGACAGGCTGTGCGACAACTTGTTCACTGGCAGAATAGGAATAGCCGCTATAGATAAATGAATAAGGTGAATCGAGATAGGCTACCAGAGCAACAATGATACATAGGATTAAAAACGTAGAGAAATGAGAGAGCATTTTCATTCATCTCAACTCCTTTAACAAGTACATCCTCGTAACCTATCTTATGCATGTCCATATGACATATGCCTAGTTTGTTTTTAAGACGTAAGCTCTTGAACGATAGATTTGGTACATTACTAAGGCTAATAATGAAATAATGGCACCTGATATATAAGGCAGCCCGATGGAAATTGAGAATAACCATCCGCCAAGAGGAGGGCCTGCAATTCTGCCTAAAGAATCAAAGGAAGACAGAAGTCCTGTCGCGCTTCCATGTCCAGAATCTGTTGTTTTCGTAAGCAGGGAAGAGACGCTTGGACGAATGACGCCGTTTCCAATCCCAAAGATGGATAAAAATATCGCTGCTGTTGTAAAACTGTCAACTAGCAGAATTAAGGAAAAACCAATTGCAGATACAACAATTCCACCTTGAATTACTTTACCCTCACCATATTTCTTTGTTAATTTTCCAACCATTCCACCCTGTACCAACGCACCAGCAAAACCCATAATCATGAAAATATACCCTAGCTGAACTGCGCCTAACCCAGCTTTCTTTGCAGCATAATAGGCGAATGTAGCCTCTAATCCTGATAATGACAGAGAGATTAGCAACTGTAATAAAAACAATACCGATGCTGGACCAGAAAATGCCTTCCACCTCGATTGCTGTATACTTTGGTTATTCTCTGTATTATTTTTTTGCAAGGATTCTTTCAATAAAAAGAAAATAATGACTAAGGTTATTAACGAAGATGCCCCAGCTAAATAAAAAGGCAAACTCATGCTTGATTTTGAAAATACGCCGCCAATTGCAGGACCAAATACAAAACCAAGCCCAACGGCCGCTCCAATAATTCCCATTCCTTTACCGCGATTTTCTGGGGTTGTTATATCCGCTACATAAGCCATTGCAGTTGGCATGTTAGCAGAAGATAACATACCGCCAATAATACGTGCAGCAAATAACATCCAAAGCTCCACAGCCATCGCTTGCATAAAGAAGGATAATGATAATCCCGCAATCCCAATCATCATGATTGGTTTACGACCGATACGGTCCGATAACTTACCCCAAAAAGGTGCAAAAATGAGCTGCATGAGTGAATATACAGCCATCAATAAACCCAATTGAGCGGGGGATGCTCCCATTTCTTCAGCATAAAAGGGAAGAACAGGGATGATGATTCCAAATCCAATCATCACTAAGAACATCACTAAAAATAAAATAGGTAAAGCCTTTCTTGTTTCCAAATAACTCCAACTCCTAATTGATCTTAACTGTTCAAATCTTATGTATAAATTTTGATGCAAATTTTGGCTGCTATGCTTAGGATAATAGAAAACACGAATCTAATACAAGCATTTCAATTTTTTATTTAATAAAAATTTGAAAGATACCCTTATCAACTCAAAACCGCCTGTTAGTAAGCAGCTATCAACAAACTATCTATATGCTAGCAGATAGATAACACGAAAGGAATGAAAGAAGCACAAGTCTTAGGACCTGTGCTCGTTATTTTACTGCTTTTCGTGTGGTTTCTGAAGCAAAATCTGCAATAATGACAAGAATCATATAACACAATAACAATAAAGTAATTTGGGTGTAATTAAAATAACTCATCGCAAGTTTAAAATCCATCCCTAGGCCGCCTGCACCCACAAACCCAACAACGATAGTCGTTCTCATAATAACTTCCCATCTATAAAGAATATAGGTAAGAAATCTCGGCAGAACAATAGGCAAAATTCCATAAAAGAGGATTTCAATTTTTGAAGCACCAGCAGCTGCCAGATTACGAATTGGTCTTGGATCCATATCTTCAATAACCTCCGCCCAGAGTTTACCGAGGATTCCAAAGTTGTGGAGGGCGAGGGCTAATGCACCTGGCAGAATCCCAGGTTTGAATATGAAGATAATCATCATTGCCCATACTAATTCCGGGACAGATCTTGAAAAGATGTAAAAGAGTCGAATAACAACATAAAGGATTCTGTTATACCAATTCTTTTTCAGGGTAAGACTGCCATCTGCTATGTTTCTAGCAGCTGGAATGACTGTTAGGAAGGCGACTATTGTTGCGAACCCAATGGCCATGATACTCATTTCTAGTGTCTCCATTGTCAGCTTTAATGCAACTGCCCAGCTTTCTCCATTTAGAAATGCCGGGTTTTCTTGATTGATTCCTAGAAGTCCGCCAAAAAATTTACTTGCATATTCCAGGTTCTTTTCTGAAAGTAACTCTCCTAAATTGGCTTTTTCACCAATGATAATATATAACCAGGAAGCAGTTATCAAGAGCAGTGCAAACAATACGGAGAACCAGCCAAGTTTAATTCCTGTTACTTTTTTATGCTCCGTTAACCCTTTACGGACTATATTGCTCCAGCCATCCACTAATATCACAAGGATAATAAGGAAAAAGACAAACGTCCAAACAGAATCATACTTTAAATCTGCGAGTGCTAATTGAATTTGAAATCCGAGTCCACCCAGACCAACAAAGCTCATAATGGCAGAAGAACGAATCGCACATTCAAAACGGTACATCGAATAACTGATGAAATCTGCCCAAACCAGTGGGAGGTATCCAAAAATAAGAGTTTGCAAACGTGAGGAACCAGCTGCTTTTAAGGCAATAATTGGTTGCTCGGGAACATCATTTAACATATCTGCAAAAATTCGTCCAAGAATTCCGCCATAAGGAATTGCTAGTGCTAGGATTGCTGCATAAGGTGATAGACCAACTGCTGCCACAAACAGCCATGCCCAGATTAATTCATGAATCGAACGTGTAAACCCTAGTATGCCTCTAAAAAAAACCTTGGAAATAAGACGGGAAGTTTTGCTTGACGTTAACGTTCCAGAGGCAAGTACACCTACAATAAAAGCATAAACTATGGCCAGTGACATCCCTGCTGCTGCATAAGCAAGCGTAATCCAAGCAGATTCTAACCCGACTAACAATAAGTCAGGTGCTAAGTTAGGCTTAATTAGCCCTTCAAAGATTTGAAGCATCGTTGGAATACCGCCTGCATGGAAAAGTTCTGAGTTCCAATAAATGGAGGTAAGACTCCAACCGAAAACTGCCAGCAACAGTAAAGTAAGGATGAACCTCTTATGCAAGTGAAGGGAGGGGAGCAACTTCATCATGTTAATCCTGCTCCTTTAGATGATAGAGCTCTTTTAATAGCTCATCACTTACTTTTTCTGTTGGCAAATCAAAAAAGATCTCGCCATTTTTCAAAGAAATAATTCTTGTAAAGTATTTCCGTGCATATTCCACTGAATGGAGACTTGCAATTAATGTTTGATTTTCCTCTGAGACAATTTTTGTCAGCATCGAAAGCACATCGTCTGCACGGGCAGGGTCAAGTGATGCTACTGGTTCATCAGCTAATATAATTTCGGGCTTCTGTACCATTAGTCTTGCCATTGCTACACGTTGTTGTTCACCGCCAGATAATGTAGAGGTTATCTCATAATGTTTATTTCCAAGACCTACTCTTTCAAGAGCTTTAAGTGCTAATTCTTTTTCCTGAGGGATGAGGAGTGAAAATAATGATTTAAAGAATCCCCACTCTGATAATTTACCAGCCAGCACATTATGAATAACGGCGAGAGGACCAATTAAGTCGAATTGTTGGCGAATAACACCTATTTTTTTGGCAAACTTCTTACCTCGTTTATAATCTTTCAGCGGCTTACTATCTATCAGAAGGTCACCGTCCTCAAGCGATAAAATACCCGCAATCGAGTTCAACAGGGTTGTTTTTCCAGCGCCGCTTGGTCCAATTAAGGCAACCAATTCCCCTTGTTTAATAGAAAAAGAAAGGGAAGATAGGGCTATCTTCCGCTCAAAGTGTTTTGATATGTTTTTTGCTTCAATCATCGTTTTTGATGACATGTAACAACACCTACTACTTAATAATCTCTAATTCTTTTGCAACTTTTTCAATCTTTTCATAGTTTTCATTTTTCGTTTCAATAAATTTGTCTGTTTGGAATAAATCAGCAATCTCTTTAGTGTCGCCTGGCATAGTAAGCAGGGCCTCTTTGACCTTTTGCCCAGCATCTTCACCGAATACGTCTCTTACATTGCTATTAATGGTCCAGTTATAATCATAATAGTCTGGAGTAGTATAGAAAACTTTCACTTTGTTTGTATCAACTTTTCCTTCTTTTACAGCGGCTTCCCAAACAGAAATGTTTAATGCCCCCGCTTGGAAAGAACCTGATTCGATTAATTTGTATGTTGTATCATGTGAA
Organism: Neobacillus niacini; assembly: GCF_046591715.1. GTDB lineage: Bacteria > Bacillota > Bacilli > Bacillales > Cytobacillaceae > Neobacillus > Neobacillus niacini_L. The sequence goes on from NZ_JAWVNQ010000004.1 coordinate 67,663, forward strand.
CCTGAGAAGTTTGGTTTGCCATTGAAATCAGTGTTAGGGTCAATACCATCTTCTGTTAAGAAATAACGCGGCATTAAATGTCCTGAGGTTGAGCTTTCACTGCCAAATGTAAAGGATTTACCTTTTAGATCAGCTAAAGAGTTAATACCTGAGCCTTCCTGGGTAATGAATACAGATTTGAACTCAGCATCACGCGGGCGCTGCACAATGGATTCAGCTTCTGGAACAAGATTTCTAGCTTGAACACTTGTTAAACCGCCAAACCAAGCTAAATGAATTTCACCTCGTTGGAAGCCTGTAACTAACGCGGCATAGTCCACCGAAGGAACAAATTCAACCTTCAATCCTGTTGCTTCACTTAATTCCTTGGCAACAGCATCCATTCCTGTTTGAAGGAAGGCCGCATTTTGATCAGGAATTGCACCTATTTTAAAAACTTCCTCGGTTTTTGTATCTTTTTTCTCTTCATTGTTTTTATTTGTTTTATCTTCAGTTTGCCCACATGCTGCCAATGAAAAAACAAGCATAAATAAAATAATTCCAGATAACCATTTTTTCATATAATCTTTCACCTCATAGTATTGATAGTTTAACACTGTAGTTTGTCCTTGCCATTTGATTATAATGAATAGTGGATTTCTATTAAATTCATTTTATCTATTAAATGAATTAATATTTATCTAAAAAAGCGATATAAAAATATAAGATTAATAGTTTCAAAACCTTGATAACAAAGAAATCTCCCAAACATTTGGTTAGTGATTGAATATTTTTCTGAATTTTTCTTTTGTGACCATTCTTCGACATTCAACACCTTTGCTTCCCAATCCAAACAAATTGAGTAATAGAGGGTTTCTAGGGTAATATTGGAAATAAGAGATAATTTAATATGAGGTGAAGTGTATGAAAATAAAGGGTTTTGGCGGTGTATTTTGGAGAACAAGTAAGATCAATGAACTAAAAAAGTGGTACAGTGAAGTATTAGGAATTTCGATGGATAACGAATGGAATGGTACTATCATTCAACACGATAAAGGAAATGAAACAATCTTTTCTTTTTTTAAAGAGGAAAGCAATTATTTTCCTGCCCCTCAGCCTGTTATGTTAAATTTTCAGGTTGAGAGTATGGATGAATGTTTATCACATTTAGCAAATTTAGGAATTCCATTAGTAAAGGAAACAGAAAAGAGTGAGTTTGGGACTTTTAGCTGGATTGCTGATCCTGATGGCAGATGGATTGAACTTTGGGAAAAATAAACACAAAAATGAATGAGCAGCAGTATGCTCATTCTTTTGTTTAATTAGAGGACAATGTGTCACGATCAACCGCTTGAGGAGGTTTTTCCATCCAGCCTTCATTAATAAATATTTTAGCTCCATCTTGTACGTAAAGCCCAGTATCCATTATAAATTTTCCGTACATAACAGCTAAATCGTGTCTGCCGTTTAGTGACGATGCATTAGCATAAGACCTGACTTTCATACTGAACATATCAATTTTATGAAACAACATAAGTTTATCTGAAAAGGGAGCATATGTTGAATTTTCTACCAAGTCATCCATTAATTGATGAGCAGGCAAATCTTCTTTATGTAAATGCTGTCTGCACGCTTCAAGATGCTTCATCGTTAACTCTTTTCCGCGGTGCATAAAATCTCTGACTTTTTCCGTTTTAGCAGTTTGTCCAAAGCCTATTAATAATGCTTTGCTCGTTGCATTATTTTCAATATTATCAAATAAATGGGCAATCTCTAAACCATGTAAAGGCCGTACATGACCAAGAAAACCATTAAAATATTTTTCTTTTTGCACAAATTCAACCTTTTCAGGGATAGGAATCACTGGAGGTTTCGTTAAAAACCCTTTATCTTTTAATGCTTTGTTTAAAGTAAGTAACAACTCTGTTGTCAAAACATTACATTTTACAATAAATTCACTAATATCTTCTCTTATCATAAGGGGAATAGCAGTAGAATAAAGACTAAGCCCTGCTTTTGCAGTATATTTTAGGTAATGAAGATAAAACTCATCAGCAAATAATCTCGGAGCACCTAGATTCACATCTTCCTCTGTAAAGCCAATCGGGATTGGAAAATGATCATGTTGAAAAATCTTTTCTATATCTTTAATTAATTCCTTCCCAATATTCATGGCGTGTTGGACAATTTCTTTAATTTCATGATCCTTAACGTGCTGAAGGAAATAACTAAGAAGACATTGGGACATCGTATTTCCCATATAAATCGCCCAAAGTTTACCCATTTCAGCTGATGTTAATTTTTCTTCTGGTGCTTCGTTTACTTTAGTGGTAATCTTTATTGGCTTAATGGTCTTCATATAATAATTTCTCCTTACCCTCGTTTCTCCTAGTTTTTTCATCCACTGTAAATCTATTCGTATCAGTAAAGAAATCTCCACAAATAGAAGGTTGCGTAGGCTTCCCAGTTTGTCCAATTAACTGCCAGCTTCATGATTTCGTCTTTGGTTGGTTTTTTCTCCATACATAGCCGCTGTTTTATTGCATTATGCAGACCGACATCATCAATAGGAAAAGCGCTCGGATACCTCAAACACCGCATTAAAACATAATTTGCAGTCCATGGACCAATACCTCGAATGGTAACTAGCATTTTCTCAGCATGGTGATGACTTCCTATATTTAACAACAAATCTTTTGATAACTTTTCTTGTACCATTAATTGAGCAACCCCAATAAGGTATTCAGATTTCCTTTTTGTTAACTGTAAGCTTTCCAATTCTTTAGGTGATAGTGATGCGATTTCCTTTGGTGAAGGAAAGAGCCAATAGGTGACACCATCATGGATTATGCTTCGACCATAGTTTTCCACAAGACGCCTTTTTAAAGTATAAGCAAAAGGGAGGTTAATTTGCTGCCCTAGTATGCCCCAGCAAAGTGCCTCAAATAAATCTGGAATTCCAATTATCCGAAGCCCATAAAATGAATCAACCGCTGGACCAAGTAATGGATCTTCCCTTGCCATGGAATAAAAGGGTTGTAAATCTCTTTCTAAATCAAACCACTCTTTAACATAACGTACGGCCTTATCACGAGTTCCTGCATCAACAGAATTTGTGTCTTCCAAAAAACGAATAATTAAATCTTTTTCACCTTCACAACTAACTTCAATCAATACTGTTTCTTCTCCAATGGAGATGGCCTTACTAATTGAATTATCTTTGATGTAGTATAGGCACTCATTATGATTTCTTGCTAAATAGGAAATATTTTGATGAAAATTGAATTCTTTCGGTAAAAGCAGCTTTATCTCATTACCGTAGTTATCCCATGTTTGGTTCACCATTAACATCATCCTCTTTTCAATGTCATAATAAAGTTATAACATAGAAATAGAAAGTACAATGGAGGCGTTTTTGTTGAAACCTACACTTTTTTGGACCAAATTGGTTTTTGATAATTGGAAGATTTATATGGCTGCCACTACTAAGGGACTTTGTTATGTTGGGTCCCAGGATAAGCCTTTTGAGGAATTGGAAAATTGGGTTAACAAACATTATCCAGGGAGTCCCTTAGTTTTAGATGATGTTGTGATGGAGCCATATGCAGCGGAGTTCAAGGAATTTTTCCAAGGTCTGCGAACTTCTTTTACCGTTTCTCATGACTTAAAGGGAACGGAATTTCAAACAAAAGTATGGAATGCACTTTGTCAAATTCCTTACGGTGAAACTTGGACATATTCTGATATTGCAGATGCCATAGAGAAGCCGTCAGCACTCCGGGCTGTTGGTTCTGCCATTGGGGCCAATCCGGTACTCTTAACCGTACCGTGTCATCGTGTTATTGGAAAGAATGGGAAACTTACTGGGTTTCGTGGGGGATTGGAAATGAAAGAACAGTTATTAAAAATAGAACAACAGAACGCAAATCTACACCACGAACAATAAGTTTGGATTTTTTATACGTTGAAAAAGGAATAGATCCCTATGAAAAAGACATGATATTCTTGGACATACTATTTGTTAGGAACAAGAAAAAAGAGGTGTTATTTCATGGAACAAATACAGGAAGTCAGATTTTGTGAAAACTGCAGCAGAGAAACCGTACATATGGTAAGGGAAGACCCTTTAGAAATTGAGTATATTTGCAAGGAATGCAATGATCATCAAGAAATGTTTAAATCTTTTTTTTAGGCAATATGTAATCAACAGGGAAACACCAAAGAGCCTTTACGAAAGGGCTCTTTCCCTTTGTTTATGAGGAACCCTAACCCCGAACGTACATAACATAATAGTAATACCAAGGAGGGGGTTACTTTGGTTACGAACCATAATAATGTTTCCATTGGAACAATTTCTGGCGGCATTGTTAACTTTGGCGGTGCTATTTATATTTCACCCATTTCCATCACCAAAACAATCTCTGGATCTGGCGAAAATAATACGAGTCCCGATTCTGAGATGAGTTCAGAAATGGATACCGAAAATGAGCCCATTATGAAATTCCCAAAGCGATGCTAATCTAAGCATTGCTTTATTTTTTTGCAAAAAATGCAGTAGTATAAAGCGGTTTGAATGGTAAATAATACATAAGCAAATGTCTGATTGATTAGAGGGTGCTGAAATTGTTCTTTAAAAAGAAGCTGTTTACACCTAAAAGTGGTTTACCAACGAAGAACCAGGATCCTATTCCAGAAACACGCGAAAAAATGTCCGCTGAGTTTAAAAAAAGATTACACTATAGTGCAGATCTCTTAGAGAATGTAGTTGGAAGTTCAGGAATCACTATATTCTCCATTGGCACATTAATCGATAAACCCATGTTTGTTACGTATAAATCTTAAGCATATTCCTGATATTGGTATTCACATCTTTAGGTTCATGGAACAAAATACAAAGGCTAGAATGATGCCGTCTTCAACCATGCAGGAGGTTTTACATAACCATTACACAGTAGGAAAAGAACCCGTAATGCCAATAATAAGTAAAAATGGTAATGAAGGAATTATATTTTCAGGGGTGGCCATCTTTAAAGGCTCTAAGTTAGTTGGCAAAATTAATACTGAACAAAGCTTTTATTTATCCTTAATAACTGATAAATATAAGTCTGGGAGTAAAGATGTTTTGATCGAAAGTGCTAACCCAAAATTAAAGGAAGGGAATGAAAGGACTAACAAAACGGTCGCAGCTTTAGATTCAATAGAAAGCAATAGTAACATCAAGTTAATAAACAATGATAAACCCGAATTTGATATTGATATAAAACTAAACGCGAGATTACTTGAAGTAACGAGTTCGATTGATATCGGAAATCCCCAGAACATGAAGTTGATTGAAACCGAAATTGAGAAGAGCGTGAAAAAGGAAATAGAAAAACTAATAGCCTATTGTCAATCAAAAAATTCAGATGTGTTTGGACTTGGAGATACATATCGAAGCGCTGTTCGCCACTCACACCTTACGGATGAAAAATGGTATAAAATGTATAAGAATGCTAAAGTAAATGTAAAGGTAGAATTTAGTGTTATACGAACTGGACTTAATGAATAATAGAAAAAGCTGCCTGGTTCATATAACCATTGGCAGCTTTTTCTATCATTATGAGGCAATACTTTGACTGCTGGTATTAGAAGCTTGGTTTTCTTTTACAGGCTTCGTCACATTAAACACAATGTTTAAGAATATAGCCGTTAAGCTGCCGGCAACAATTCCATTATTGGTAAGAATCTTTACACTTTCAGGAAGCTGTGCGAAAAGGTCAGGAACAGCGGTAACGCCAAGGCCCATTCCAACAGAACAAGCAATAATTAACAGATTTTCCTGTGAAGCAAATTCTACTTTACTTAACATTTTAATACCATAGGCAATTACCATTCCGAACATGGCCACCATTGCGCCTCCTAAAACAGGGGTAGGGATTACCGTTGTTAACGCACCAATTTTAGGAACGAATCCTAAGATTATTAACATTACACCCATTGTGTAGATGACGTTTTTGGTTTTCACACCTGAAAGCTGTACCAGTCCTACGTTTTGAGAGTAGGTTGTATAAGGGAAGGCATTAAACAAAGAACCTAAAATAATGGCAAGACCTTCTGCACGGTAACCTTTCGTTAAATCGCTCTCCTTAAGCTTTCTGCCAGTGATGTCACTTAAAGCAAAATAGACGCCTGTAGATTCTACTAAACTAACAATCGCAACAAGAGTCATGGTAATAATCGGAGTCCATTCAAACGTAGGAGTACCGAAATAAAAAGGCTTTACCATATGGAACCATGAGGCATCGCCAACAGCAGCAAAATTCACCTTTCCCATTAATGCAGCGGCAATCGTACCACCTGCGAGACCTAGAAGAATCGCAACAGAACGAATAAATCCTTTTGTAAAACGATAGAAGAGGATGATAAATAATAACGTTCCAAAAGCTAAACTAATATTTGATAGACTTCCAAAATCAGGACTTCCTTGTCCGCCAGCAATATTATTCATCGCAACGGGAATCAGGGTAATCCCAATGATGGTAACAACAGAACCTGTGACAACAGGCGGGAAGAATTTGATTAACTTACTGAAGAACTGAGCAATTATAACAACGATTAAACCGGAAACGAGAATTGAACCATAAATGGCTGATACACCGTATTCGCCGCCAATTGCAATCATTGGACCTACCGCAGTAAACGTACAGCCTAACACAATCGGCAAGCCAATTCCGAAAAATCTATTTTGCCAAACCTGTAAAATCGTAGCAATCCCGCACATCAAAATATCAATTGAAACTAGATAGGTTAATTGTTCTCCAGATAGATTTAAAGCTCCACCGACGATAAGAGGGACGATGACTGCTCCTGCATACATGGCTAATACATGTTGAATACCTAGAGATGCAATCTTGAACGGATGTTGTTTCATTATACTAATTCCTCCATTTTCTCTGAGTTAAAGGTTACTTCTCCATTTGATAGAGAGGCGATTCTAGCTAATGACTCAACCCTTAATCCTTTATTCTTCAATTTCTGTGCACCTGGCTGGAAGGATTTTTCAATAACGATACCAATTCCAGCAATGGCTGCTTTGGCTTGTTGAACCATTTCCACTAAAGCAAGAGCAGCCTGGCCGTTAGCAAGAAAGTCATCGATAATAAGAACTTTATCGCTATCATTTATATACTTGGCAGCAATTGCAAGCTCATTCGTTTCATTTTTAGTAAATGAATGAACATTTGCTGTCAGAAGGTCATCTGTTAATGTCACCGATTTTCTTTTTCGAGCGAAAATAACAGGGACTTTCATATATAATCCAGCCATCACAGCAGGGGCAATCCCTGAAGACTCAATTGTTACGATTTTCGTAATTTCTTCAGCTGCAAATCGCTGTGCAAATTCTTTTCCAATTTCATTCATTAGTTGTGGATCAATTTGGTGATTTAAAAAAGAGTCCACCTTTAATACATTCTCATTTATAACTCTGCCATCCTTTTTAATCTTTTCTTCTAGTAATCTCATGTTTATCCCCCTCGAAAAAATAAAAAGCCCAAATGCCATTGCTCACATCAAATTTGAGTGAGGCAATGACATTTGGGCTTTTTAACCAAATGTATAGACGTAAAATACGTCTTTTTCATTACCCACCCATAGTCGGATTGTTAACGGCAATCCGGTAGAAACTTGCAGGCCATATCCCTGCGATTATATGAGTGAAAACTTATGAATTTATACACATTATAACACGGTGAAATAGGAAAGCAATGATTTTTTGGCAAAAGACGAACGAAGGGATGTCCAAAGAGCGTATTGTTCGTGTTAAGAAAACGTTTTACTTATGATCTTCTTTTTTCTTTACCATTTTAACAACCTTATAGCCAGGCTTTATTTTCACACGTTTTGTTTCCTTGTCGGTCTTTACCTGATATAACGTGAATTTTTTCGGCTGGTGCTCAAGCATGTCTATTTTTTTAATCTTTTCATGACGGTAGTATTTTTGAATTTTACGAATTTGTTTCGGCTGTTTCTCTCCAAATAGCCAATCATAGAGGTAAATAAATACCCAGACAAAAATCCCGCCAACGATGATTGTGTATAAAAGTGATGACAATAACTCCACGAAGTACATCCTTTCTTTAGGTAAACAAGAGTATGCCTTTCATTATACATTTTTTCCTCCATTTGAAAAATAACATGAATTCTAATTGGATACTCTAATAATGAAAAATTTTTTTACATTGAATGTCCTCTAGGTATGCACATTTCATAAAAAACGTGATAAAGTATATTACAGAAATCCTTTTATACTGGTATTTATCAGATAACTAACTGTCCACCTGAGACGGACAATTGTTTATCTATTAGCGACAAATAAGGAGGAATATACGTGTCAAGTACGATCTTGGAGCAATTTTTAAACGAAAACCTTGAAGATTTAAAAGGGAAGGGTCTATATAATGTCATCGATCCTTTGGAAAGTCCAAACGGTCCAATGATTACAATAAATGGAAAACAATTGGTCAATCTTTCTTCTAATAACTATTTAGGATTGGCAACCGACGAACGCTTAAAAAAAGCAGCAGCAGATGCACTCGAAACTTACGGTGTAGGTGCCGGGGCTGTTCGTACGATTAACGGAACATTAAAGCTGCATGTGGAACTGGAAGAGAAATTAGCAGAATTTAAACATACAGAAGCGGCAATCGCTTACCAATCAGGCTTCAATTGTAATATGGCAGCCATTTCTGCTGTTATGGATAAAAACGATGCCATTTTATCGGATGAATTAAACCATGCATCGATTATTGACGGCTGCCGTCTATCAAAAGCAAAAATCATTCGTGTTAATCATTCGGATATGGAAGATTTGCGGGCTAAAGCGAAGGAAGCAAAGGAATCTGGTCTTTACAATAAAATCATGGTGATTACCGATGGCGTTTTCTCCATGGATGGAGATATTGCACTATTACCAGAGATCGTAAAAATAGCTGAAGAATTTGACCTTATTACATACGTCGATGATGCACATGGATCAGGTGTCCTTGGTGATGGTGCTGGAACTGTTAAACATTTTGGTTTGTCTGATAAAATCGACTTCCAAATTGGTACCCTTTCAAAGGCAATTGGTGTAGTAGGCGGCTATGTTGCAGGGAAGAAGAATTTAATTGACTGGTTAAAGGTCCGCAGTCGTCCATTCTTATTCTCTACATCCTTAACACCAGCAGATGTAGCAGCAAGCAAGAAATCGATTGAAATTTTAATGGAAAGTAATGAGCTGAACAAAAAGCTTTGGGAAAACGGAGATTATCTCAAAAAAGGCTTAAAGGACTTAGGCTTTAATATTGGAAACAGCGAAACTCCTATTACGCCATGTATTATCGGTGAAGAGGCACTTACGCAGCAATTCAGTAAACGTTTGAATGAAGAGGGAGTATATGCTAAGGCAATTGTTTTCCCAACAGTGCCAAAGGGAACAGGGCGTGTTCGTAATATGCCAACCGCTGCACATACGAAAGAAATGCTTGATCAAGCCATCGCTGTGTATGAGAAAGTCGGTAAGGAAATGGGCATTATTTAATCAGAGAAACCCTACAATGGGCAAGATTTTACGACAAATGTGAAGAGGACGGGGAAGAATGAAACGAATTTTAATTACAGGTGCATTGGGGCAAATCGGTTCTGAGCTTACCATGAAATTACGGGAAACGTATGGTGCTGATAATGTAATTGCTACTGATATTAAAAAGAATGACAGTGAGGCAGCACAGAGCGGTCCCTTCGAAATTGTTGATGTAACTGATTTAAATAGAATGGGAGAAGTAGCAAAGAAATATAAAGTGGATACGGTTATGCATTTAGCCGCATTACTTTCTGCTACCGCAGAGGCAAAGCCCGTTTTAGCCTGGAATTTAAATATGGGCGGTTTGATGAATGCACTAGAAACGGCTAGAGAGCTTAATGCACAATTCTTCACTCCAAGTTCTATTGGTGCATTTGGACCATCAACACCAAAGGACAGCACTCCACAGGACACGATTATGCGTCCCACTACGATGTACGGAGTGAACAAAGTAGCTGGTGAGCTTTTAGGTGATTATTATTATCATAAATTCGGTGTCGACACAAGAGGGCTTCGTTTCCCAGGCTTAATTTCTTATGTGGCACTGCCTGGCGGCGGAACAACAGACTACGCGGTTGAAATTTACTATGAGGCCATAAAAAATGGCCGCTATACCTCATACATCGACAAAGGAACTTACATGGATATGATGTATATGCCGGATGCCCTTAATGCCATTATCGACTTAATGGAGGCGGACCCATGTAAGCTTATCCACCGCAATTCGTTTAATGTTACGGCGATGAGCTTTGACCCCGAAGAAATCGCAAACGAAATCAAAAAACATATACCTCATTTCGAGCTGAAGTATCATGTTGATCCTGTTCGTCAAAGGATTGCCGACAGCTGGCCAAATTCCATCGATGCCATTGCTGCAGAGGAAGAGTGGGGCTTTAAATTCGAATATGATTTAGCTAAAATGACAGAAGATATGCTTCGTAAGCTAACAAACAAATTGACCATGAATAATGCCAAAGCGAGTGAAATTCAATAATTTTTAGATGACCTGATTTATTGGGTCATCTTTTTTTGTAGAGATTAATTTGTAAATTGTAGAACGTGTATGGTTTTGTGTAGGAGCTGTACAGTTTGGCGTAGAAACTGTACGGTTTTTTGTAGAACCTGTACGCTTTTGTGTAGAACCAGCCGCTTTGTGTAGAAACTGTATGGTTTTGTGTAGAAACTGTACGGTTTTGTGTAGAACCAGCAGCTTTATGTAGAACCTGTACGCTTTTATGTAGAACCTGTACACTTTTGTGTAGAACCCGTACGCTTTTGCGTAGAACCTGTCCGCTTTTGCGTAGAACCTGTACGCTTTTCCGTAGAACCTGTACGCTTTTCCGTAGAACCTGTACGCTTTTACGTAGAACCTGTACTGTTATGTAAAGTACCATCTAAATATAGGAACAGCAAAAACAGCGCAGCAAATGCCACGCTGTTATCTTTTTGCATAAATGAGTTTGTCTTTCTTTTCCGTAACTCTGCCAACGATAGCAGCGTGTTGTTTACCTGCAGAATGGAGATTGTCCACATATTGGACAGCTTCTTCTTCACTCATGGAAACAAGAAGGCCGCCAGAAGTTATGGCATCACATAGAACTAACTGTTCCTCAGGGAGTAGGTCTTCATATTCAACATCATCAATAATCCATTTGTGATTTGACTTTGAACCGCCCGGAACCACTCCATCCCTTGCTAACTCTAAAGCACCTTCCAGGATTGGAACTTTTGAATAGAGTATTTCGAAGCTTACGTCACTTCCGCGTGCCATTTCACTGCTGTGTCCCAACAATCCAAAGCCTGTTACATCGGTTACAGCATGTGGGTGATAGTTCGTTAAAACTTCAGCAGCGGTTTTATTTAACTCAGCCATTGTGTCCGTAACCATTTGTTCTTGCTCATGAGTTACCACACTCCGCTTAATTCCAGTGGTAATGATTCCTACGCCAATCGGTTTTGTTAAAACCAAAACATCACCGCACTTGGCACCCACATTCTTCCAAACCTTATCGGGATGAACAATTCCCGTAACAGAAAGGCCAAATTTCGGCTCTTGGTCATCAATAGAATGACCTCCAACGGTAAGTGCTCCAGCTTCCTTTACTTTATCTGCAGCACCGCGGAGAATATCTGATAGCATCTGGGCACCCAGCTTTTTTATTGGATAACCTACTATATTTAAGACTGTTTTTGGTTCTCCGCCCATTGCATAAACGTCACTTAATGCGTTAGCTGCCGTAATCTGTCCAAACATATATGGGTCGTCTACAATTGGAGTAAAATAATCGACCGTCTGAATTAAGGCAATCGAATCCGTTAGTTGATAAACACCTGCATCATCAGAAGTTTCATGACCCACTAGTAACTCTGGTACAGGTTCTTGCTTTGGTAATAGGCGCAAAACTTGCGCGAGGTCCTCAGGACCAATTTTACATCCTCAGCCTGCTTTAGTTGATAAAGAGGTTAGGCGTATTTTCTCTTCTCCACTCATAAATCCACCTCCATTTATTAGTATAACTGTTTCCATTTAAATTCGCACATACTAGAGCTAAGCAAAAGATTTGCAACGTAAAAATCCTTGCGATAAAATATTTTTACTATAGCAATGTAGGAAAGTAGATTTAGACGATCACGGAGGAATACAAATGAGCAACTACCACATTATTGTAGAATTCTGCATGCAATGAAACTACGCACCAAAAGCCGCGAGTTTCGCGGAAGAGCTTTTTACACACTTTAATCGAAAAATTGAAAGAATGGAATTAATCCCTGTATCAGGCGGAGCATTTGAGATAACTGTCAACGGGGAAAAGATTTATTCCAAACTAGATACTGGTGTATTTCCTGATACCGAGGAAATCATTAATAAAATCTCAGAATAATAAAGATAGCCCTCATATCAAATGATGTGAGGGTAAATTTTTTCATAATGTTATTATGTTAACTAGGTGATAAAAAATTATGCCATAAGTATTCCTTAGGGCAGAGTGATATAGCAATTTTTCCCTAAACCTTTTTCAGATTTAGAGATCAAAACCTCTAATATTCCGTTAATATAATTCGCTGTAACTTTTTGATTGATTACCTGAAAGGGGAACTGGATAGTCCGAATTTTTTTATGTTGATTAGAGGATGTGGAAGATTTATCAGCCGTAATAACAAGCTTCCGATCTTCGATAAAAACCTTTATTTCAGAGCTGTTATACTCGTTAAGCAGCGCCTCAACAATCCATTCTTGATCTGTTTCGTATAAATCAATTCGAAATTGAGTCAGATCATCCTGTGTCGTTAGAGGATCCAGGCAGTAGTTTTCCAACCACTTTTCCACAAGGTCAAAGTCAATTGGCTGTATATTTTTTTTGGATTTCATAACGATCCCCCTTGCTTGGTTTATTTTATTCATTCAGAATGAAAATGTGAAATGGTATAATACGAATAAAGCAGGAATAGTAAAGGAGTTTTTGTGGTGAAAGAATGGTTACGTTCAATTCCGGCTGTCCATGAATTACAAAAGCATGAACAGTTTGAAGGTCTCCTAAGGGAGAACCATTTAGACGTTTCTTGGCTGACAAGTAAGCTAAAAGAAGCTGTTGATCAAATCAGGTTGTTATTACTAAATGGAGAGTGGAAGGGTGCTGCTCCAGGCACCAATCAATTTATTGAAGAAGTTTTTCAACTATTAGAAATAAAGGTTAAGAAACAATTTTCTTTTACAATCGAAAAAGTAATCAATGCAACTGGAACGATTCTTCATACAAACCTGGGAAGAGCGAGGCTTAGCGACCATGCCATCCAGCACGTAGTCGAAACAGCACAAAATTACTCCAATCTTGAGTATAAGCTGATTGAAGGTGAGCGCGGCTCCCGGCATAGCCACGTAGAAGCTCTGCTAAAAGAAATTACCGGTGCAGAAGCTGTAATGGTCGTCAACAATAACGCTGCTGCCGTTTATCTTGTTTTAAGAGCGCTTGCAGAAAATAAAGAAGTGATTGTATCTAGAGGTCAGTTAGTAGAAATTGGCGGCTCCTTTCGAATCTCTTCAATAATGGAAGAAAGTGGAGCAAAATTAATAGAAGTTGGAACGACAAATAAAACTCATTTATATGATTATGAAGATGCACTTTCTCCTGAAACGGCGATTGTCATGAAAGTACATACAAGTAATTTTAAGGTAATTGGCTTTACGAAATCAGTTGAGACAGAAGAACTCATTCAGTTATCAAATACTGCTGAGAATGTTATTTTTTATGAAGACCTAGGCAGCGGTGCACTTTTTGACTTTAGAAAACATGGAATTGGCGATGAACCAGTAGTAAGAGAGGTCATCACGATGGGTGCGGATATTGTTACCTTTAGTGGTGATAAGCTGCTGGGCGGTCCGCAAGCAGGGATTATTGCTGGGAAGAAGGAGATTATTGATACTCTCAAAAAACACCAATTAGCAAGAGTAATCCGGGTCGACAAAATGACCTTAGCAGCCCTTGAAGGGACGTTAATTGATTATGCTCGCGGAGAAAAGGGTGTTCAAAACATTCCTACTATCCGTGATTTATTAGTTTCTATCGATGAATTAGACGAAAGATCGAAGAGGTTTGTTACAAACTTGTTACAAGGATCAGATCATTTTCAGGCGAAAATTTACCCTGGTACAAGTCAAGTGGGCGGGGGGACAATGCCTGATGTGCAGCTTCCAACCATGGTCATTTCATTAAAACATCATATCCTTACGGCTGAACAGGTAGGAAGAAAATTGAGAACAGAATTCAAACCAGCCATTATTGGACGAATTCAGAAGGACGAGTTTATCATCGACCTAAGAACAGTAACAGAAGAAGAAGAAAACTATTTGCTTCAATCATTAAGTCAATTATAAATCTAACCCCCTCTACGGTCTAGAGGGGGTTAGAACTATTTCAATGGTCCTAAACTATATAATTTTTTCATCCATGAGAAATGTCCGGATGCGTGCGCCTTCAGCTTTTCTATTGTCTAGCTTCAGGCGCCATCGGCTCGGGGTCATAAGCCAATCCGTCTGAAAGGTTAAAGAACAACCTTCCAGCCGGCTCGTCTTATGCCTGTCGCCGATAGGCAGGCGCCTTCAGCTTTTCTACATATCATGATGTGAATTATGTTTTGCACGAGTATGGTTGCGATTCTTTACTTTTTTAGATCCACTCATTGGCTCTGGCTGGCCAGATATCTTTGGCTGGTTTCTTCTCATATCTTTGCCATCGTTTTTGTTCACCATTTTTCATCCCTCCTATAATGTTAGGATGTAATGCTGAAGAGTTTTTATGCTGAATAATTTATGATTCCGCTGTGCAATTTAACGTTATAAACGATGGAGGGGAGTGAAACTCAATGCAGCAATATCCATATAATAAGGATAAACAGCAGGCCTTTCAGGCTGCTCAGCAAGGTTATGAAGAGGCACAAGGACTTGCAGCGACTATTATAAGTGATAGCGCAAGTTACGGCCATCAATTGAAGCATTTAAAAGAAGAAGTAAATGAAGCTTATCAACAAATTGAAAATGCGCTGGAAGTAGCTTCCGAACACCAAAGAGCACAACTAGAGCGTTTTCAACAAGATTTGCAAAATATCGTAGCAGAAGTAAATCTGCCGGAATAAGATAGGGTTTAAAAAGCAGGGGGCACTCCTGCTTTTCTTTACTTTTATTGGTTTTTCTTTCGTTTTTTATTGTTCATTTTTTCCTTAATAGTTAAAGGCTCATTTGCCATTTCCTCGTTAAAACCAGCTCCTTGACCCTGTCCTTTAGCAGCATTTGCTCCGGGAATTACATGATTTGACTTTCTTCTTTGCATCTCGATTCACCTCCTATGAGAATTCTGTTGAATTCTCATTGATAGTGATAATATTTCCTTTTAAGGAAAAATAAATGACAAGAAAAAAGTTTTTTGAGATAATAAAGCGTACACAATTCTAATCTTTATAATTTTCCAGTTATACGGTCTTATAAGATTTTTCTAAATATTTAGAACACTTTCTCTTAAAATACATAAGAAAAACTTATCAAGTACAATAACTTTCTTGTTATTTACTTATGTAAAAGGTTGTATTAAGATTAGAATTGTGAGAAAAGTAGTGATGGATATGAATATTCAAACTTTTCGACTTTTCGTTAATTTTAGTTAATGATGACGAATGAGGGGGATTCACAATGGTGAAAAATGATGTATTTAACGCACGCACTTCCTTCGAAGTGAACGGTAAACGTTATCACTATTACCGATTAAGTGCACTTGAAGAGGCTGGTCTTGGCAACGTTACTAAATTGCCATATTCCGTAAAAGTATTACTTGAATCTGTGCTTCGTCAATACGATGGCCGTGTCATCGCAAAGGAGCACGTTGAAAACCTAGCAAAATGGGGAACAAATGAACTGAAAGAAGTAGATGTTCCATTCAAGCCGTCACGTGTTATTCTACAGGACTTTACAGGTGTTCCTGCAGTTGTTGACCTAGCTTCATTAAGAAAAGCGATGGCTGACCTTGGCGGAGACCCAGATAAGATTAACCCAGAGAAAACAGTTGACCTCGTTATCGACCATTCTGTACAAGTTGATGCATACGGTTCTGCTGATTCTCTACGTGTTAACATGGATTTAGAATTTGAACGTAATGCTGAGCGTTACCAGTTCCTAAGCTGGGCTCAAAAATCATTCAACAACTATCGCGCTGTTCCACCTGCGACTGGTATCGTACACCAAGTTAACCTTGAGTACTTAGCTGATGTTGTACATGTTGCAGAGACTGCTGATGGTGAACTAGAAGCATACCCAGATACTTTAGTCGGTACTGACTCCCACACAACTATGATCAACGGTATTGGTGTATTAGGCTGGGGTGTCGGCGGTATTGAAGCAGAAGCAGGAATGCTTGGACAGCCTTCTTACTTCCCAGTTCCAGAAGTAGTCGGGGTTAAATTAACTGGCGAGCTTCCAAATGGTGCAACTGCAACTGACTTAGCATTAAAAGTAACTCAAGTGCTTCGCAGCCACGGTGTGGTTGGTAAGTTTGTTGAGTTCTTCGGTCCTGGTGTATCTGTACTTCCATTAGCTGACCGTGCAACGATTGCTAACATGGCTCCAGAATATGGCGCAACATGCGGATTCTTCCCGATTGATGGAGAATCTTTAGAATATATGCGCTTAACTGGCCGTGAAGAAAGCCATATCCAAGTAGTAGAAGAGTACTGCAAAGCGAACAGCCTTTTCTTCGATCCATCTTTTGAGCCAGTATACACTGATGTGATTGAAATCGATCTTTCTGAAATCGAAGCGAATCTTTCTGGTCCTAAGCGTCCACAAGATTTAATTCCACTTTCAAAGATGAAAGAAGAATTCGTTAAGGCAGTATCGGCTCCACAAGGAAACCAAGGCTTCGGCTTACAATCAGATGAAATTGAAAAGTCTGCTGTCGTTAATTTCCAAAATGGAGACGAAACAACTATTAAGACTGGTGCAGTTGCAATCGCTTCTATCACTAGCTGTACAAATACATCTAACCCTTACGTTCTAGTTGGGGCAGGTCTTGTTGCGAAGAAAGCGGTTGAACTTGGAATGGAAGTTCCTAAGTTTGTTAAAACTTCTTTAGCGCCAGGATCTAAAGTTGTAACTGGATATCTTCGTGATTCTGGATTACTTCCATACCTAGAGCAAATCGGCTTCAACCTTGTTGGTTACGGCTGTACAACATGTATCGGTAACTCCGGTCCATTAAAAGAAGAAATCGAAAAGACAATCTCTGAAAACGATCTTTTAGTTACATCTGTTCTTTCAGGTAACCGTAACTTCGAAGGACGTATTCATCCGCTTGTAAAAGCTAACTACCTAGCTTCACCGCCGCTAGTTGTTGCATATGCACTTGCAGGTACTGTGAACATTGATTTCGCTAATGAAGCAATTGGTAAAGATAAAGATGGAAACGATGTATTCTTCAAGGACATCTGGCCGTCAACTGATGAAGTAAATGAAGTTGTTAAAAAGACTGTTACACCTGAATTATTCCGTAAAGAATATGATAATGTCTTTGAAAGCAATGAGCTATGGAATCAAATCAAAACAAGCAACGAACCATTATACTCTTGGGATGAAGATTCCACATATATTGCAAACCCTCCATTCTTTGAAGGCTTATCACCTGAACCAGGTACAGTTGAACCATTAACTGGACTTCGTGTAGTAGGTAAGTTTGGAGATTCTGTAACAACTGACCATATCTCTCCTGCAGGTGCTATTGGTAAAAATACACCAGCTGGAAAGTATTTATTAGAAAAAGGTGTTCAGCCTCGTGACTTCAACTCTTACGGTTCACGCCGTGGTAACCACGAAGTTATGATGCGTGGAACATTTGCTAACATTCGTATCCGTAACCAAATTGCACCAGGTACAGAAGGCGGTTTTACAACTTACTGGCCAACTGGTGAAGTTACATCTATTTACGATGCTTGCATGCAGTACAAAGAAAACGGCACAGGACTTGTTGTTCTGGCTGGTAAAGACTACGGAATGGGCTCATCACGTGACTGGGCTGCTAAAGGTACAAACCTTTTAGGCATTAAGACTGTTATTGCTGAAAGCTTTGAACGTATTCACCGTTCTAACCTTGTGTTAATGGGTGTACTTCCACTTCAATTTAAAGATGGCGATAGCGCTGAAACACTTGGATTAACTGGTAAAGAAACAATCGATGTACAAGTGGATGAAAATGTTAAACCACGTGATCTTCTAAAAGTTACAGCTACTGATGAAGCTGGAAACAAGAAGGAATTTGAAGTACTTGTTCGTTTCGATTCAGAAGTTGAAATTGATTACTACCGTCATGGCGGTATCCTTCCAATGGTACTTCGCGAAAAATTACAAGAAGCATAATATTGCTAACCACCATGCAGCTTTTGCATGGTGGTTTTTTACGAGTAATGACATATATATTAGTGAAAAATATACTATTACTTGTAGTACGAAGGGTGCGATATTAATGGATTTTTCAAAAATCGCTGAAGATAAAATAAAAGAGGCCATAAAGAAGAATGATCTTGAAAATCTTCCTGGTATGGGGCAGCCGCTGGAGTTAAAAGATGACTTTCCTGGAATGTCTGACGAATGGAAAATGGCTTATCGGGTAATAAAGAATGCAGGGTATTCGCCGGAAGATGTAAAAAAAGAAATTTTTAGAATCGAAGAATTGATAGAGTCTTCAACCGACGAAGAAGAGAAAAAACGATTACAAGCTAAACTTGGAAAAAAAAGGATGGAAATGGAGAGATTGCTTGAAAAAAGGGGAACATTAACAAATTCCCGATTTGGGAGTTATGCAAATAAAATTTATAACAAATTAAAATAAGGATTATCTAGAAAGAGAGAGAAAAATGATTCATGATTCTTTCATACAATTATATGGTCATTTTGAAGGAGAACTCGTCCGAATAAATGATGGCTTTCATAACACTGTCTATTCCACTGATAACATCATTTTCAGAGTTACTCCTTCCCGAAGAAGAAGTGAGGTAGATATTACAAACGAACTCATTTTTATTCAGGGTTTATGGAAAAATGAAATCACAGTTTCTTTACCTGTAAAGTCCGTTCGTGGAATGTTGGTCGAGTCACTTGATGATAACCATTTTGTAGTCGCATTCGAAAAAGCTAAAGGAACACCAATTGATGTTACAAATAAGGATGTCTGGAACAAAGAACTTTATTTTCAATGGGGAAAATTATTAGGAAAAGTGCATAGTACTGGAAAAAAAATCAAGGTGGATCGCTCGGTTTGGACGATAAATCAACCTGATTTATTAAATCTATTTCCTAAAATCACAACTGAATCTATAGCACAAAAGTACAAACAACTCTTATACAAGTTAGTAGAGTACCCACAATCTCCTGACCTTTTCGGACTCATTCATAATGATTTTCATCAGGGAAATATTTTTGTACATGATGGAATGCTGACACTTTTTGATTTTGATGATTGTGCTTACCATTGGTTTGCATATGACCTTGCCACTGCCTTTTATCATGCTTATTGGCAAGCATCATCTTTTACACCCGATAACACACATTTCAGCAGGGAATTCTGGGAGCACTTCTTAACCGGCTATCAAGAGGAACATACAATCAGCAAAGCTCTCTTACAGCAAATTCCTATTTTTTTAAAAATAAGAGAGATTTTCTTATATACGTTATTTTACGAGAAATGGGATTTGGAAAATCTAGAGGATTGGCAGAACTATACCCTCACTAATTTAAAGAGGAAAATCGAAGGTGGAAAGCCGTATTCCGATGTTAATTTTACAGAAATAATTGACAACTTGAATAAAGGTAAAATACAATATTAATAACAAACGTAAAGGAATGGTAAAGAGGAATGAAGTTATAATCTTATTTTTTCAGTACATTTATTCGAATAGCGAAAAATGGTGAACCTGAAGAATAGGATTAGTCTGTCCTTTTTTAGTACTTACGTTATAAATTCAATCAAAACATCGTTATTAAAGGCCTTTTTAGGTTTATTAACGTATGTTTTTTGTGAATGCCTTTACGTCTGACTAAAACACTCTCTTCAGGTTCAATGGAAGGGAGTTTTTTTATGAACAAAAATAATTTTTCTATAATAAAAGCTACTGGATTAGAAATGAACTTTAATCTTAGGAAAATCCTAGATAATATTTCCTTTGATATAAAGAGTGGCGAAAGAATTGGCCTCGTAGGGTATAACGGCACCGGAAAAACGACATTGGCCAATATCCTTACAGGTAAAATCACACCTGATAAGGGTTTCGTTGAAAAATCTACTGATTTAAAGATTGGATACCTTACACAATCAATAGATTATGAAGGTAATGAATTATTTGAGGGAGACCTTTTACAGCACTCAAGTAAGTTAGGATTGAAAAAGGTTTCTACATGGGAAGAGAGACGTTTGAACCATTTAAGCGGCGGCGAGAAGTTGAAACTGGCATTATCCAATGTGTGGGCTTCCAAGCCGGGATTCTTGATTCTCGATGAGCCAACTAACCACTTAGATTTTAAAGGGATAGAATGGCTGATTGAAGAGCTTAAAAAATTTAAAGGTCCGGTATTGATCATTTCTCACGACAGGCATTTCTTAGATAAAACGGTGACACGTATTTTTGAAATTGAGAATACAATGATGAATTTCTACAATGGGAACTATAGTGATTATCAGAAGGAAAAGCAGCACAGACGTGAAACCCAAATGCACCATTATGAAGTGCAGCAGCGCAAAAAAGAAGAAATCGAAATGCAAATGGAACAATTGTCGTCCTGGTCTGAAAAAGCCCATAGAACATCAACAAAACAAGGCAGAGATTATGGGAATAAGGAATATCATCGAGTAAAGGCCAAAAAACGCGATGCTCAAGTGAAATCGAAAATGAAACGGCTTCAGAGCGAGCTGGAAAAAAACAAAGTTGATAAACCCATCGAAGAGACAATGGTCAGATTTCAATTTGATTCAAGAGGGAATAGAGGCAAAAGGATTATTGAGGCAAAGAGTGTAACAAAATCGTTTGGGGAAAGAAGCCTGTTCCGCGATTCTCATTTTTATATTAATCATGGAGAACGCATTGGTCTATTAGGGGAAAACGGCTGTGGTAAATCCACCTTAATCAAAATGATTCTCGGTGAAATATCTGTTTCTAGCGGTGAACTATGGAAAAGCGACTCAATAAGGACTGCTTACCTAAGTCAAGATGTTGACGATTTGCCAGGAGATAAAACCGCCTTAGAGGCATTAGGGTTCACAGATCGAGAAAACATTCTTAAGGCTAGGACATTATTCGCCAATCTCGGATTAAAAGAACAATTTATTACGAAGCCCATTCAAACGTTGAGTCTTGGAGAGAGAACAAGGGTGAAATTAGTTGATATCCTCATGAAGGAATACGATGTTCTAATTTTGGATGAACCAACCAACCATCTAGATTTGCCTAGCAGAGAGCAGCTCGAAAAAACCTTGAATGAATTTACAGGTACGACTATAACCGTTTCGCATGATTACTATTTCCTAAATAAGCTATGCGATAAACTTCTTGTATTCGAAAACCAAAGGATTCAACGCTTGGAAATGAAACCAGAAGAGTACTTTAATAAAACCAGCTCTACTGACCTTACAGTTAAAAAAGAAACATTAATGATTATTGAAAATAGAATCGCTACAATCCTTGGTGAATTATCACTTATAGACCAAAAAAACCCTAAATACAGTGAATTAGATGCTGAATTCAAAGAGCTTTTAAAGCAAAAAATAAAATTAATGTAAAATAGCATAAGAATAGCCCCTTTTGGCAGGGGCTATTTCGTTCTTCTTCGTTTAAATGCATAAAACTCTAATATCATCTCTAAGAAGGGTATACTATCATTAAACAATTGTTTTCATAACGGAAAGCAGGGGTTTCAAATGATTATCGAAATTAAATATAAAAAACAAATATGTGATATTGGAAAAAGAGTATATGAAAAAGGATTTGTTGCAGCCAATGATGGAAATATTTCTGTCCGTATTGGCGAGGATGAGTTTCTAATAACTCCAACAAACGTTAGTAAAGGATTCTTAACCCCCGATATGATCATTAAAGTAGATAGTAAAGGAAATGTCCTCGAAGGTGATTATCAACCCACCTCAGAAATGAAAATGCACTTGCTTGTTTATCGTGAGCGGCCGGATGTTCATGCTGTTTTACATGTTCATCCCCCTTATGCAACTGCTTTTGCTATCGCGGGAATTCCTTTAGATCAGGCCATTATGCCGGAAGCTGTTGTATCCCTAGGAACGATCCCATTAGCTCCGTATGGGACACCCTCAACGGATGAAATACCAGAGGCTGTCAAAACACATGTCTATGATCATCAAGGTGTATTATTAGAAAACCATGGTGCCTTGACATGGGGGAAGCACTTAGAAGATGCTTATAATAAAATGGAATCGTTAGAGTTCCTAGCAAAAATCAATTGGATTTCAAGGCAATTAAAAGGTGACCGGGAACTTTCCAAAGAAAATGTTGCCAAGCTGTTGGATCTCAAAATGATGCTGGGAGTAGAAGGAGTTTCCCCACAGGGCGTTGACGTCCCTGAAGGCACTCATGCAATGAAAGTAACTTCTGTGAATGAACAGACATTATCGGAAAGAGATCTTGACCTGATTGTAGACCGGGTTACAACCAGTGTCCTCAATGCCTTAAATAAGTAAAACATTTGCTTTTCTAGTATACTTTTACTAAACTGTTTTTAAATTGTCACATATTTGGCTGATACAACCTTTATTTCAACTGACTTTATAGTGTAAAATCGATGTAGCTATTAATGAATCAAGGGGGTTCGGGATATGGTGAAGAAAGTTATGGCTATTGTTGTGTTGATAGCCTTACTTGGAGTTGCGATTGTACAGGCTATGGATAAAAAGGCTGAACCCGAAATTGCAAGTCAAGAAGCTGCGAATATGGGTGGTTTAAAAGTCGGGGCAAAGGCACCTGATTTTGAACTTAAAACGCTAGCGGGAGAAACTGTTAAACTATCCGATCTAAAAGGAAAAAAAGTTATGCTCAATTTCTGGGCCACTTGGTGTCCGCCATGTAAAGCAGAAATGCCAGCCATGGAGGAATTTCATAAAGAAGCTGGGGATGAGGTTGTTATTTTAGCCGTTAACATTGACCCGCATTTAGATGTAAAGGCTTTTGTAGATGAAAATGGTATTACCTTTCCGATTCCTTTAGATGCTGAAGATAAGGTAAACGAGACTTATCAAGTTTTATCTATTCCAACTACGTATTTTATCGATACGAAGGGCAATATAGGAAACAAATATATCGGGGCCATGAATCTCGATGCCATGGAACAATATGCAAAGGATTTAAAGTAGACATTGGATGTTATTCCAGTGTCTTTTTTTGTTCAAACATATTAGCGCTTTAAAGCATATTTTTCTTTTAATTTTCAAAAAGTTGTAATAATTGAAACCGTTTCCGGGCATAATAACTGCTAGAATAGGAAATAAGGAAGGTGATATACATGAGAAAGCCTAGAAAACGTTCCTTTGCAGAACTTGTGTCAGAAAATAAAAGTCAACTTTTGAAAGATAGAGCTGCAATGGAAAAAATTGAAATGCGTTTAGAAGAAAAGCGACTTGGCAAGGCCGAGTAAGATAAATCACATAGATTACCAATCATGTTCCTCCTTCAAAACGGACAAAATGTTAAGGAGGAGGGATATTACATGAGTAATCCAAAACATAGTCAACAAGGCTTCAGTGAAGATCATCTTGGAACAAAATCCAAGAACTTTGGTGGAAACAAAGGGAAAAAATATCAAGATACATCTGGCAAGCACGCACAAGTTATCCAAACTAAAGGTGAATAAAAGATTCGTTAAGACTCGTCAGGCACAAGCTGAGCGGGTCTTTTTTGTGACTTTCCTAGCAAAAATTTTCAGTGATATTTTTTTCACTTCGATACAAACTATATCTGTAACATGACACCACCTAGGAGGGAAACACTATGACCTATAACAACAAACCGAAACCAGATGACCGCAGTGATAATGCAGAAAAACTTCAGGCAATGATACATGATACACTTGAAAACATTGAAGCTGCAGAAGATTCAAAGGCCTTCACAGATAGCGAAACACAAATCCAACAGATTGACGCGAAAAATGAAAGACGCCGTGAAAGCATCGAATCCTACCGCGCAGAAATTAAGGATGAAGTCTAAAATAATTGCTGAGGACCTGTTCATTTCGTACAGGTCCTTTATTCATTCAATCTTTGGATTTCATGTAGATGGACAGGTTGTGGTAAGATATAAGGGAAATTTTGAAAAGAAGTGATCACATGATACGACAACAAACAAATCAGCCAATTAAGCAGACAGACCCTATTATTGAGTGGGAACAGGAACTGAAAGAAAAAGGCTTTATCGCCAATGAAAATGAACTATTAACAGCGATTAGAGAAGAATCTAATCCTGTCCTTTTATCAAGAATACTAACAGTTGCCGCCCTTTCGCGGCTAGAAAGAAAGCACCAAGATACATTAGCTTTTGCTTGGTTACAAAAAGCATTAGATCTATATCCAGAAAATGAGATGGCAAATTCCTATTTCATCCAATACGATTGGAAAAAGAAAAAAGACATTTTAAACCTTCTCGATTTCCCGGCCATACGGGAAACAGATAATCGAACAGCAAAGAAAAAAGTGGCAGAACAATACATACAAATTTGCCAATCATTCTTAGAGGAAGCAGATGATCATTTAGAGGACCTTACTGAAAAGCGGAATCTTGCGGATGTCTTGGAAAATGAACAACTTTCTCTTCAATATCATAAACTTGCTGAGCTGCTTACTGATGCTATTGAATTTACTGGGAACTTATTAAAGTCATCTGAAGAGTATGAGGAATCCATAAAAGGTGTGTTTCATACAGCCACGTATGTTGACGACTTAAAATTTCATTTATCCAGCCTAGAAGATCTCAAAAAAGAATGGCAGAGTCTCTTTCGAGTTGAAGATGTGGTTGAACAGGATTCCGAAGACGCCCTAGACCAATTAAATGAAATGATTGGGATGGATGTCGTAAAAAAACGCGTCAATGATTTTTACCAGTTCCTAAAATACCAAAAGGATCGGAAAGAGCTTGGATTCCAAACAAAGGATGAATTAAGTCTTAATATGATACTGACTGGTAATCCAGGTACAGGGAAAACAACGATCGCTCGATTATTAGCCAAGATTTATCATGAGCTAGAGGTACTGCCGCGTCCGGAAGTGATTGAGACCGACAGATCACAGCTTGTGGGAGCATTTGTAGGGCAGACTGAGGAAAACGTCCGTGCCGTTGTGGAGAAAGCAATTGGCGGGGTCCTGTTCATTGATGAGGCCTATAGTTTAAAACGCGAAGGGCAAACAGGAAATGACTATGGGCAAACAGCGGTGGACACACTCGTTTCCTTGATGACCGGGAAGGAATATGGCGGGAAATTCGCGGTCATTTTGGCGGGATATCCAGATGAAATGCGTATTTTCTTAGATGCTAATCCTGGATTAAGAAGCAGGTTTCCTCAATCGAACCTTATTCATTTACCCAATTACTCAAATGGGGAATTAATCTCAATTGCTGAGAAAATTGCTTCAGAAAACGATTATATCCTGACAGAAGAAGCAAAGGTTGAAATTAACCATCGCTTAGATCAAGAACGGGTGGATGATACCTTCGGGAATGCACGGTCTGTTCGTAATATAGTGTTAGATGCCATTTTTAAAAAAGGATCATATCACCCCCTGTCTAATGAGAATATTCTCACTTATACCTTATTAGATAAAGAGGATTTTGAAATTGAACAGAACGAACACCGGGAATCACCATTTGAAAAATTAGAGCGATTGATTGGCTTAACTGAGTTAAAAGGGGAATTAGAGACACTCGTTTCCTTTGTGAAAATGCAGCAGTTTAGAAAAGAGAAAAAGCTTCCCACCGTACCTATTCAGCTGCACTCCGTCTTCACAGGAAACCCAGGCACTGGTAAAACCACAGTCGCTAAGATATATGCAGAGCTCCTGAAAGAATGCGGAATGTTGAAACGAGGTCATTTAATTGTAGCAAGCAGAGCCGATTTCGTAGCTGGATATGTTGGTCAAACAGCAGGAAAAACAAAGAAAAAAATCCGTGAAGCTCTTGGGGGAGTATTGTTTATTGACGAAGCCTATTCCCTCCTAAGCCAAACAGCAGGCGATTTTGGCAAGGAAGTAGTCGATACTCTTGTTGATGAGATGACCAAACATAATGAAAACCTTGTGGTGGTCCTAGCAGGTTACCCAAATGAAATGGACCAATTATTAGAAAGTAATCCTGGACTGCGTTCAAGATTTAAGAAATTTTTCCTGTTTCCAGACTATTCTCCGGAGGAGCTGCTGGCAATAATTGAAACGTATGTTGAGAGCTTCCAGTATCATCTAAGTGAAGGAGCAAGAGCTCTCTTGAAACAAAGGATTGAAAGTTATTCTTTCAAAGGGAACGGAAGGTTTGCTACGAATTTGGCCGATGAAATGATACAAGCTCAAAGTATGAGGCTCATGGGTGTAACAGAGGAAGAGGAATTATTAGAAAAAGCCATTCATATTGAAAGTGATGATGTGGAAAAAGCGCTTATTAAATTTCCTTTAAACAGGAAAGGGGAATAGAGTATGGAAAATGTATTTATTTCTACAAGAGAGATTCAACTTTTATATGCGGATACGGACATGATGGGAGTAATCTATCATGCAAATTACTTGAAATATTTTGAGCTTGGAAGAAGCGGTTTGATTGAGGACCTTGGCTATAGTTATGTCGATATGGAAAACGCGGGGTATTTTGCGCCTGTCTATGACATCCAAGCAACCTATAAAAAACCTTTACGGTACGGTGATAGGGGATTCGTAAAGACTTGGATAGAGAAAAATGACGGTCTTAAAACAGTTTATGGCTATTCCATTATTAATGGAGACGAGGAAATTTGTGCAGAGGGAACATCTACACATATTGTGGTTAAAAAGGATAACTTTAGACCGATACCGTTCAAAAAGGCTTTTCCTGAATGGTTCCAGAAATATGAAGAAATAAAGAAGAAGTAACCGTTAGTTTTGGGGTGACAATATGGCATTTGGAATCAACAGGAAGGAAGTTAGAGAGTGGAAACAAAAAATTAATGAAGGTGAAATTGCATTTTTAACCCATTTTTGGCTGGATGACCGCTTCCCAGGATGTAGAACCGTGACCAAGGTAGGCTGCTCTGACCTTGATAAATTAGCTGTATGGGGTCATAAATATGGATTGAAAAAAGAATGGATTCACCACCGCCGTGACGGTTACTCCCATTTTGATTTAATTGGAGATAGACAAAAAGAAATACTACAAAAAGAAGGATTACATCACCATATTTGGTGAAGCAGGAGATGAAACCATGGTTAAGTTGGGAATTATCGGTCTAGGTGGTATTGCAAAAAAAGCTTATCTGCCTGTTTTTAGTAGTTTAGCTGATATGGAGTTCCATCTATTTACAAGAAATAATGATGTTTTATCGGAAATAAGTAAACAATATCGCTTTCCACATACGCATTCTTCTCTTACATCACTTATTGAGAGCGGTATAAAAGGGGCATTTGTCCATTCGTCAACGGAATCGCATGAGCAAATTGTTAGAGAGCTCTTAGAGAATGGAATCCATGTCTATGTTGATAAACCCATTACTTATCACTTGGAAACGACCAAGGACCTCGTGGACCTTGCCGAAAAACAAGGACTTATATTAATGACAGGTTTTAACAGGCGATTTGCTCCATTTTATCAGGCCATGACAGAAATAGATCAACACAATATGGTAATTTTACAAAAGAA
This sequence comes from Neobacillus niacini, assembly GCF_046591715.1. Lineage (GTDB taxonomy): Bacteria > Bacillota > Bacilli > Bacillales > Cytobacillaceae > Neobacillus > Neobacillus niacini_L. The sequence goes on from NZ_JAWVNQ010000004.1 coordinate 95,654, forward strand.
CCGCCATCAACTCCCAAGTGATATTCGAACCTTTGTTTTTGATGATTTTATCCATGTCCTAGATACGGTTCGATACCTTATGAAAGGCGATATCCAAGAAATTGTCGTTAACGGCAGAGTAGAGAATGACAAACTTCATCATGTAGTCGTTCAATTTATCTCAAAGAACATGACAGGTATCGCAATTATGAATCGAGACAGCGGGGCAGAAGAAGAGAGATTGGAAGTAATGGGACCTGTTGAGAAGAGAGTTGTTCATGATTTAGATAAATTAACAATCTATCGTGATCAAAAGGAAAGCATCCACTCTTTTAACAACTGGGATTCTACTCTATACAAAAGAGGTTTTGTCCAGATTGTTGAAGAGTTTATCAATGCCGCAGCTGCTGACACGAAACCATCTGTTACAGCCAGAGATTCATTACAAACACACGAATTATGTGAGCTGGTTGTTAAACAGCTTGAAAATAGCCAATAGGAAAAGCACACATGACATGCGTTCATGTGTGCTTCATTTATTTTTGTTTATGCCTTTTTATAATCTAGTATAGGTTCTTCATATTTTGCATGATACTCAATAAGTAAATCATGGTCATCGAAGTACCAAAGATCCTTTTCTTCAATATAAAAAGTAATTCCGTCTTCAACCGTTTTTGCTCCTATATTAACGGGTTCATCATTTGATATTCCAAGAGAAAACCCGCTTTGTACGGTACTGCATCCGCCATATCGTACATAGAAACGGACAAAATCACCTGTATTAAGATTTAGCTCTTGTTTGTACCACGCTGCTGCTTCACTGCTGATTTGGATTTTCATCTGTAACTCCTTTCAAATACCTATAGTTTTATTATACATTAAAGCTCCAACATTTATCGATGATGATGCTTATAAAGGAAGTTGAAGCCAATCTATTAGGTAAAAGAAAATTAATACCATGGTATGGGCAATAATAGATGGCAAAATACTTTTACATTTAATTGTTAATATAGCAAATAAGATTCCTAAAAAAAGATAGAACAATACAACTGCCGGAGAGAATCCAAATATAGTGGTATTTATCGCAAAGGCAATACTTGAAAACAGAATAGCATAAATATCATTTGTTATCCCAATAAACTGTGTCAACAAAATACCTCGCCACATTACTTCCTGTCCAATAGCATGAATAAGAGTAAAAGAGATAAGAGCAAAGAAGATATTCATATCTATTCCACGAGCGGTTGTCAAAAGTAAAATAATAATAGCAACAGAAAGAATTGCCAAAATAATATAGAAAATCCTCCTGCCATGTTCCAGCTCTGGTTTTTTCAAAAAGAAACTTACATTTTTATTGAATGTTTTGATTACATAACACATCGATAATATTGGTATGACACACAATAATTGACCAGCCATAAGCCTGGCAAAGGGCATTAAATTAAAACCTTGAATAAATTTATCGGTATAAAAAAGAATAAAATTACCGCCAAAGAAAGCCATAATCGTCCATGCAAATAGACGATTTTCTTCCTTTAGGAAAGCCAGCAATAATAATAACCCCAGGATAAACCACAAGAATTGGCCATAGTAACTTCTAGTAAAAAAATAAATCAAGACAATAAATAAGGTTGATAACAAGAAACCTAGAACGTTCTTTTGTTTCATTTTGAAACATCCTCCAAAATACAGATAAAAAGGCACCGTATTAACGGAGCCATTGAGTCATATGGTCTTTAATTTCCTGATATTTTGCATCAGCATTTTTCAATCCGAAGGAACCTGCCTTTTCTAATGGCACCACTTGATAGTTTTTACTTCTTTGGCTCGAGACATAGGTAGGATAAAAAGCCGGATTGGACAATTCAATGGTATTTCCCGAACTCGTAATCTGTTTCGTTATTTCGATAGAAGCCATGCCGCCGATATCTTTATAATCTCTAACTTGTCCTGAGATGAAATTTCCCAATGAATAAGCAACAAATGATTTTCTGCCATTTCCTCTATCAATCCATTCCATTGGCTGTAGAACATGGGGATGAGAGCCAAAGATTATATCAACTCCTTCATTCGCAAGGAAATTCGCCAAATCCCTTTGCTCATTGGTCGGTATACGTTGATATTCATTTCCCCAATGGATACTCATGATAACAACATCACTTTCTTTCTTTGCACGCTTAATTTCATCACTCATCAAATCGCGATTGATTAGATTAACAAGGAAGTCCTTTCCATCTGGAATGGGAATTCCATTTGTTCCGTATGTATAGGATAGAAATGCTAATTTAATGCCATTTTTATGTATAACTCTTAGCTGCTGGCGATCCTCATGATTCAGAAAACTTCCAACATGAGGCAGCCCGATACTATTCAAATAATCACTAGCGGAAAGAATTCCTTTTTCTCCTTTGTCTAATGTATGATTGTTAGCTGTTGAAACAATATCCACTCCTGAATTGACAAGCGCATCTGCGACCTCGTGTGGACTATTAAACGTCGGATAGCTTGATACACCTATGTCCACACCACCTAACATGCTCTCTTGATTAGCGGTTAGGACATCAGGCATTTCCAATAAGCCTTTAACATTTTCGAAGATTGGGTTGAAATTATATTGGGTTCCATCATAGGCATCTTGATAAACAGTGTCGTGAATCAAAATGTCTCCGATAGCTCCAACCGTAACCTTTTCAGTAAGTGTCCTTTCCATAACAGGCTGCAATCTCGCAGTATGTTCCTTTACTGGATGTATTTTTGCAGCTGCAGCCCTTTTATTTTGCTGCTGAATAAGCAGCAATGCAGTAACAACGATACACATAGAAATAATAATAACCGAAGAAATAATGGCTTTATTTTTCATAGTTCCTCCTTACTTATTAGGTCTCTAGGCAAAATATTTTCAACCATTCTACCAATACTATAATATAATTATGTGCTATATTTCGACTATTTCCTGCATTTTATGAAAAATTTAAGGATGTGATGAGTTTGTTCAAGATTACTGAGAGTGCCCGTAATCTATTGGAAGGAATTATCTTGAAAGAAAAGCAATCTCCAAATGAGGAACTATTGGTTCGGTTAAGCATGGGGATTGGCTGAGGAGGTCCCAAACTAAATCTGTCTCTGGAAGAGCGGAAAATTAATGGAGATCTTCAATTTGAATTTGATGGGGTCCTAATCCTCATTCATGAACAAGATTATGTTTACTTTGACCATACTAAACTGGATTATACTGAGGATGTGATGGGAAATTACTCATTTACATTATTAAAGATATAATAAACGGAGTTCCGCTCGAGGAACTCCGTTTATTTTGCTTATTATTCATCCATTTTTTCAAAAAAATCGATTAGTTCATCAAAGTTCTTTGTTATCTTGCAAGGAAATTTTTCTGGAAGATCATCCACTAAACACTGATAAAATTTAACCACAAATTCTTGATCTGCTGGTGTCGAAGAAACCTCAGTTGTAAACATATAACTCTGATTAAGATCAGTCATATTATCCCCTCCATGGGTTTATCTACCTTTATTTTACTTTACCAAGGATACAGAAAATGACTGTGATTATGAAGTTTTAATGAAAAATGGCTTTAAGGAACCATTTAAGATTCCTTAAAGCCATTTAATTTTAGGTTCTGTTTTATCCATGATTCGCTTAATATTCGCACGGTGCCGATAGATAACAAAGGAGGCCAATAGTGTTACTGCGATTAATAGAGGAATGTCCCCATCAATAACAGCATAAATCACCGCACAAATGCCAGCAAGCATGGAGGATAGTGAAACATATTTAGTGAGATAAAGACTGGCAAAAAAGACTATAAAAATGGTCAAAAACATAAATGGTGCACAAAACAGTAATACGCCTCCAGATGTTGCTACTGCCTTACCGCCTCTAAATCCAGCAAAGACCGGATAGGTGTGTCCAATAACAGCAAAAACCCCGGCAAGTAATGGATTGATCTCAAGACCGAACAAAACCGGTAAGAAAGCTGCTAATGTTCCTTTAAGAATATCTGCCACCGTTACTGCAAGACCAGCCTTGACTCCTAAAGTTCGAAACGTATTCGTTCCGCCTAAATTTCCACTGCCATGCTCGCGTATGTCTGTTTTATAAAAAACTTTACCAATGATTAAGCCAGACGGAATTGATCCAAGCAGATAGGCGAGTATCAAAACTAAAATAATTGGAACCATCAATGTATTCTCCTTCTATAAATAATGCATGTCCTATTTTACCATGTAATGGTTAAAAAACACTACCACACCTTTGTAACAAATTTAAAAAGTGAGTAAAAATTCCTTCTCAATTAGTATTTAATACCGTACGATAGATGTGAGGGGGAAGAACGTTGGCACAAATAGATTATCATAAGAAGAAATCACTAACACCAAAATGGATTCTTGGAGGATTGTTGATAGCGATCGTTATGATTGCATCTTCTATTCTTTTTTTATTATATCCATTTGCTTCAAAGGACATGGCAGAATACTTTACAAAGGAAAATCCAATCCTTTTTGAAGGAACTCAAGAAGGAAACGCAGTAGTTGAGGGGGATTCAATTTTCCTGCCGCTATCCTTTATGCAAGAACACATAGATGATTCTATTATTTTTGACGAGAAATCGAAGTCCATCATCATTACCACAAAAGACAAAGTGATTCAAATGCCTACCGATTCTCTAACTTTCTTTGTAAATCAAAAACCAGTGAATTTGCAGGTATCACCGATTATTTCAAAAGAAGGTCAAATTTTTGTAGCTATTGAACCACTGCTAAGCTTTTATCCTATCCAATATACTGTTTTAAATGATACAGGTGCGGTTTGGTTACAAAAAAATGGTGATCATTATATACAGGGTGAAATATCGGAAAAAGATGTACACTCTGAACAATTAAGGTTACGAACTGAGCCATCCCTACAGTCACCCTATACTGCGGAATTATCGAAACAAGAAACCGTCATGATTGAAGGAGAAAAACAGAACTATTATTTAGTGAGAAAAGAAAATGGCGTAAGCGGATATATCAACAAGAAGTATGTAAAGAAAAACAAAGAAGTTACAATAGCAATCGGAGAGAAAAGTGCAGCTATAGATATTCCTAAGATTAACGGGCCGATCCAACTAACCTGGGAGGCGGTCTATACAAGAAATCCTGATTATACACAAATACCAGATATGCTCGGTCTTAATGTAGTGTCACCAACTTGGTTCTCCTTAGCTGGAAACGATGGTAGCATAAATAATTTAGCTTCTTTGGAATATAGTAAATGGGCACAGTCAAAGGGTTATCAAGTATGGGGGCTGTTTTCGAATTCATTTGACCCGGTGCTTACACATGAAGCGTTAAAAGATTTTGAAACAAGACAGAAGATTATCGTTCAGCTGCTTCATTTCAGTCAAATGTACCAATTACAAGGAATAAATTTTGATATAGAAAATGTAAAGCAGGAAGATGGCACTCTTGTCACCCAATTCATGCGTGAAGCAACTCCTTACTTACACGAAGCAGGATTAGTTGTTTCTATGGATATCACCTTTTATGCGGGTGAAAATAATAATTGGTCATCCTTCTATGAAAGAAGTAAGCTTTCTGGTATTGTAGACTATCTAATTATTATGGCATATGATGAGCATTCAGGTTCATCTCCGGTTGCCGGGAGTGTATCAAGTCTGCCATGGGTTGAGAAAAACCTGGAAAACTTGTTGAATGAGGTTCCAAATGAAAAGCTGATTCTTGGCGTACCATTATACACTAGGCTTTGGAAAGAGCAGCAAAAAGAGGACGGGATAACGGAAGTCACCTCTCAGGCATTGTCGATGACGAAGGTGAAAGAATGGATTGCAGAGAAAGGGCTGCAGCCAGTTTATGATGAAGTAAGCGGTCAAAACTATGTAGAATATTATGCGGAAGAAGAAAATGCAACCTACAAAGTATGGATTGAGGATGAATTATCATTATCTAAACGCGCAAATATTGCTGCTAATTATCAACTAGCTGGAGTAGCTTCCTGGTCCAGAAATTTCGGAGACCAAACCGCTTGGAGTGCAATAAATATAGATCCAAATAAAGCCGTAACAAAGAAATAGACCCCTGGGCTGGTCTATTTCTTTTTGTTTTTATTCATCATGATATTCTGTCAAAGTTAAGAACAATTAGGGTCGAATTAATTACAAATATATGTAGAATTTTCAAACTCTTTGGAGTACCGATTGAAAAGGTTGGTTATTCAGAAATATAATTTAACTATTAATTTAAACCACAGACCATTTAAACCCTGGTATTGATGGGAGTTTTATTATCATTTTGTAAACCAAAAGAGGTGAACGTATGTCTCGAGCTATTAATGAAGTTCGAAAATTCTATCAGACTAACAAAGAAAAAATTCCTTTTTCAGTATCGGATTCAATAGAAGACGCATTATTAATTTTTTTCTCTATCCTTAAGAACCAAGATATTCATGTAGATTTTGAATACCGCGGGCTGCAAATGGCGTATGGCGTTCCCAATGAATTCAGTCAAATTGTTTTACAAATCCTAACAAATGCAAGAGAAAGCTTTGAAATGAACAATATCCAAAACCGGAAGATAAAGATCCAGATTTGCCATACAGAAAATCTTATTATTGTGGAGTTTACCGATAATGAAGGCGGACTTAATCCTGCACATATTTCGGGGTTAATCGAACTTAATTCCACCGCAAAAGAGCATGGAACCGGCAATGGCCTTTATATCTCAAAAATAATTATCGAAAAGATGAATGGGTCCTTAAAGGTTGAGAATACTGAGGATGGGGCAAGATACAGTCTTACTGTACCAAAAGTCTCTTCCGAAAACAAAACATCTTAGTAACCAAAAAGCTTCCGTTTCCCCGGGAGCTATTATTTTTTGAAAACACTCTAATTATGTTATAGTTAGAGTGGATAGTAAAATTAAGGAAATAAAGGAAGTGTATTCATGGCAGTCGAAAATCCATCATTAGAAGAAATAGGAGCTATTCTTAAAAAATCTAAACGTATCGCTGTTGTAGGGTTAAGTGATAAACCAGACCGAACCTCCTATATGGTTTCAGAAGTGATGCAAAAAGCAGGATACGAGATTATTCCTGTGAATCCAACTGTTGATGAAGTACTTGGTGTTAAAGCGGTTGCTTCTTTAAAGGACATTGAAGGACATATCGATATTGTCAATGTATTCCGCCGTTCAGAACAATTGTTCGATGTTGCGAAAGAATTTGATGAAATTGATGCAGATGTTTTTTGGGCCCAACAAGGCTTAGTAAATGAAGAGGCATATGAGTTCTTGAAGGAAAAAGGCTACACTGTGATTATGGACCTCTGCATAAAGGTGGCACATGCTTTAACAAAATAATCATTTGCTTTAAAAAGCTGCTAAATCATTAGCAGTTTTTTACTTTTTTTGGCATCAAAAACTGTTACATAATTATGTTGTTTCAAAATAGGCATTTGCCAAATCGAAATAAATCGCTAAAATAAAGCATAGACATGCCTAAACATGTGGTACAATTAAATGCGGCAAACATTCGTTCTAAATTATGGAAACAACTTTAACACGAATGATAAAATTACTCATAAAGATAGCAAGTAGAAAGTGTTTTTTCTTTTGTAGGGAATGAAAGGGGTATTTAAGTGGCAAGTAATCAGAAAGCTTTTGAATATAATGATGATGCCATACAGGTACTAGAGGGACTGGAGGCCGTCAGGAAGCGACCAGGAATGTACATCGGGAGCACTGATACACGCGGATTACACCATCTTGTATATGAGATCGTCGACAACTCTGTCGATGAGGCTCTTGGAGGTTTTGGAGACCAAATCATTGTAAAAATTCATAAAGATAATTCAATAAGTGTAATGGATAAAGGACGCGGAATGCCGACGGGCATGCATAAAATGGGGAAGCCAACTCCTGAAGTCATTTTAACTGTCCTCCATGCCGGAGGTAAATTTGGTCAAGGCGGATACAAAACCAGCGGCGGTTTACATGGTGTTGGTGCCTCCGTCGTTAATGCATTATCTGAATGGTTAACTGTAACGATAAAAAGAGATGGTTTTGTTTATGAACAGCGCTTTGAAAATGGGGGTAAACCGGTTACTACTTTAGAAAAAATCGGTAAAACCAATCAAACAGGTACAACGATTCACTTTAAACCTGACCCATCCATCTTTTCAACAACCACTTATAATTTTGAAACATTATGTGAGAGGTTAAGAGAATCAGCCTTTCTTTTAAAAGGGTTAAAGATTGAAATTATCGATGACCGAAATGATTTTCATGAAGTTTTTCATTATGAAAATGGGATAGAGGCATTTGTTTCCTACTTAAATGAGGAGAAAGATGTCCTCCATCCAGTGATTAGCTTTGAAGGAAGTCATAATGGGATTGAAGTTGAATTTGCCTTCCAATTTAATGATGGCTACTCAGAGAACATGCTTTCTTTTGTAAATAATGTCCGGACGAAGGATGGAGGTACCCATGAGGTCGGATCGCGAACGGCGATGACACGTATCTTCAATGATTACGCCCGTAAAGTTTCTCTTTTGAAAGAAAAGGATAAAAATCTTGAGGGTGCAGATATTCGTGAGGGACTATCCGCGGTTATTTCAATCCGAGTTCCTGAGCAATTACTACAATTCGAGGGACAGACAAAAGGAAAATTAGGTACGAGTGAAGCTAGATCAGCTGTAGATGCTGTCGTTTCTGAACATCTTACTTATTTCCTTGAAGAAAATCCTGACATTAGCTCGTTATTAATTAAGAAGTCGATTAAAGCTTACCAAGCCCGTGAAGCAGCAAGAAAAGCACGGGAGGATGCTAGAAGCGGTAAAAAGCGCAAACGTTCCGACGCTCTATTATCAGGGAAGCTTACACCTGCTCAGTCAAGAAATCCGCAAAAAAATGAAATATATTTGGTTGAGGGTGACTCTGCCGGCGGTTCTGCAAAACAAGGACGTGACAGACGCTTTCAAGCCGTACTTCCACTGCGGGGTAAGGTCATCAATACAGAAAAAGCTAAGCTGGCAGATATTTTTAAAAATGAAGAAATCAACACGATTATTCATACCGTTGGGGCAGGCGTAGGTGCTGATTTTAATCTAGAGGATGTAAATTATGATAAAGTCGTTATTATGACGGATGCCGATACCGATGGTGCGCATATTCAAGTGCTGCTGTTAACCTTTTTCTATCGATATATGAAACCACTTATTGAAGCAGGAAAAGTGTTTATCGCGCTGCCGCCTTTATATAAAGTAAGTAAAGGAGCAGGTAAAAAAGAAATTATCGAATATGCCTGGAACGAAGAAGAGCTTCAGGATGCCATAAAAAAAGTAGGCAGAGGATATATGATCCAGCGCTATAAGGGTCTTGGAGAAATGAACGCAGACCAGCTTTGGGATACAACCATGAATCCAGAAACTCGGACATTGATTCGAGTGAAAATAGATGATGCTGCTAGAGCAGAAAGGCGTATCACAACGCTAATGGGTGATAAAGTTGACCCTCGCCGTAAATGGATTGAAACCAATGTGGCGTTTGGTTTAGAAGAAGATGATACGATCCTTGATAATGAAAATATTACGGTTGCCGAGGAGGAATCTGACGAATGAGCACAAATGAGAAATTCCGTGACTTACCACTAGAGGATGTAATCGGCGATCGTTTTGGCAGATATAGTAAGTACATCATTCAAGAACGAGCCTTACCTGATGCAAGGGATGGTTTAAAACCCGTGCAGAGGCGCATTCTATATGCAATGCATGTGGAGGGCAACACACATGATAAAGGCTTCCGTAAATCAGCAAAAACAGTGGGTAATGTAATTGGTAACTATCACCCGCATGGTGATTCATCCGTTTATGACGCGATGGTCCGAATGAGCCAGGACTGGAAAGTTCGAAATGTTCTCGTCCAAATGCATGGAAACAACGGAAGTATGGACGGAGATCCCCCGGCTGCAATGCGTTATACAGAGGCCCGTCTTTCTGCAATTGCTGCGGAATTGCTTCGTGATATAGAAAAACAAACAGTCGACTTTATTCCAAACTTTGATGATACCTCAAAGGAACCTACCGTCCTACCAGCCATGTTTCCGAATTTGCTCGTAAACGGGTCAACAGGGATTTCTGCAGGGTACGCAACTGATATTCCGCCTCACAATCTTGGAGAAGTGATTGATGGGGTAATTATGCGTATGGAAAATCCAGATTCAACTGTTGATGAAATAATGACAGTCATTAAGGGTCCTGATTTTCCAACTGGCGGTATCATTCAAGGTATTGAGGGGATTAAAAAGGCCTATGAAACTGGCAAAGGAAAAATCATTGTCCGCAGTAAAGCGGAGATTGAGGACGTACGCGGCGGCAAACAGCAGATTGTCGTAACGGAGATCCCTTATGAAGTCAACAAGGCAAATTTAGTAAAGAGAATCGATGAATTCCGCCTCGACCGAAAAGTCGAGGGAATATCTGAAATTCGCGATGAAACAGACAGAACGGGTCTCCGGATTGTCATTGAACTTAAGAAAGATGCAGATGCGAATGGTGTCCTAAACTATCTATATAAAAATAGTGATTTGCAAGTCACTTACAATTTTAATATGGTCGCGATTGCCAAAAAACATCCAAAATTATTAGGAATTCGTGAATTGTTGGACGCCTATATAGAGCACCAAAAAGAAGTAGTTGTCAGACGAACAAAGTATGAGTTAGATAAAGCAAAAGAACGTCAGCATATCGTTGAAGGGTTAATGAAGGCCTTATCGATTCTAGACGAAGTAATTGCGACAATCCGTGCGTCAAAAGATAAAAGAGATGCAAAAGATAATTTAATTTCCAAGTTTGCATTTACTGAAGCGCAGGCAGAAGCCATTGTTTCTTTACAGCTCTACCGTCTAACCAATACTGATATTACTGCTCTTCAAAATGAAGCGGAAGAATTAGCTAATAAAATTGAAGAATGGACAGCGATTTTATTAAGTGAAAAAAAATTATTATCGGTTATTAAAAAAGAATTAAAAGACGTTAAGAAGCGGTTCGCTGACAATCGTCGTTCGAAGATAGAAGCTGAAATTGAAGAGTTGAAAATTAACCTTGAAGTGACCGTAGCAAGTGAGGATGTCATTGTGACGGTAACGAAAGAAGGCTATATAAAACGTACAAGCCAGCGTTCATATGCTGCTTCAAACGGACAGGACTTGGCGATGAAGGAATCTGACCGGTTATTAGCACAACTAGATGTGAATACCAAGGATGTCGTCCTGCTGTTTACGAATAAAGGGAATTACTTATACTGTCCTGTTCATGAACTTCCAGATATCCGCTGGAAGGATATTGGACAGCATGTTGCCAATATCATCCCTATTGAACGCAACGAAGATATTATCCATGCCATTCCAGTGAAAGATTTTGAGATGGATGGTTATCTCTTGTTTGTCACAAAAAATGGAATGGTCAAGAAAACAGAACTTAAGCAATATAAGGCTCAGCGTTATTCGAAACCATTAGTGGGTGTAAATCTAAAGGATGATGATCAAGTTATTGATGTCCATCTAACCGATGGAACAAAAGAATTATTCTTGATCTCTAATTTCGGCTATGCACTTTGGTTCCATGAAGAAGAAATTAGTGTTGTCGGCGTACGTGCAGCCGGTGTAAAAGGTATTAATCTAAAGGATGGAGATTTTGTTGTTGGCGGGAAGGTTATTTCCCCAGAAACGAAAGAAACCATTGTCATTACTACGCAGCGCGGTTCAGTGAAGCGAATGAAGCTGAAAGAATTTGACATAGCAACACGTGCGAAGCGCGGCGTTGTCATTTTACGAGAATTAAAGGCAAATCCGCATCGTGTAGTTGGTTTTGTTGTTGCAGATGACACAGACACTCTCTTCATACAAACCGAAAAAGGCCACACAGAAACTATCCAAACATCTGAAATTCGCTTAAATGATCGTTATTCTAACGGATCTTTCGTTCTTGATGAAAACGATAATGGAAAAGTGACGTCGATTTGGAAGGTTGAAGGCCCAACGAAAACGAAAGAATAAATTAATCTTTAAAGACTCCCTAAATATTGGGAGTCTTTTTTTCATGTTTTTACCAAAACTGGGGCATACTACCTTTATCAGATACTGGAGGGGAAAAGAATGAAAAAGGAAATAGTACTTATTGCGATTGCATTTTTTCTCATGTCTGTTACGGCAATAACTGGTGTGCATGCCTTTGAAGAAAGAGCCAAAACCATCACCATTTCAAAACATGAATCTGACATTACTGGAGATGGAATCAATGAAGATATTCAATTAATAGGCATTCCATATGAAGATGAAGAGGATTATTTAAGAGAAATTTATATTGATATAACCACCACCGATGAAAAACAATACAAAATACCGCTGGAAAGCGGTTCGAAGGCATCTTTGAAGCTCGTCGATCTTAATCAGGATGGAGTAAAAGATATTTTTTCGAATGTATTAACAGGAGGGAGCGACGGGATCACACTTACAAATTTATATACTTTGAAAAATAATTTAAAAAAAGAATTAAAGGTTCCAGAACCATTAGAAATGGCTAGTACATTCTTAAATGGCTATAAGGCAAAAATAACGATTGCAAAAACAGGTGAAACCTATGAGTTTGATTTAAACGACAGAAAAAAATATTATAAAAAACTAGGACTTTATTATAAAGGACGATTAAATGAACCGACAGAATTATCAGTTAATTCATTTCATTCCTTAAAGCCAGTTAAATTAAAAACAGGCGAGGTTGTTTTAGAAGGAGTACAAAGAATTACTGGGCTTGCTAATGGTGATACCATTGCTTTTGTTGAATCTACATGGAAATATGGAGATGATCAGTGGAACCTCAATTCCACTAAAGTACAACGGAAGCAAGAAAAACAAGCAGGGCAGGGGCAGAACAAATCCTAAATACGGCGAAAAACCACAAATGACACAGGGAAACCTGTGTTTTTTTGTTACTTTCAAGTGAATTTTGCTGTGAATTTAAAAGAGAACTCACGAAGCTCATGAAATGGATACTAGAACTATAATCGCAATGGAGATTCGCAGTACCAATTCTTAAAATTTAATTTTATCTCATTATCTTAAGTATACTTGGATATTGAGATATTAACGATTTTTGTTTACATAATAATATTATGTTAACTAGAATGTTTTTAATATGTCAGCAGCGGAATACACTGCTGACATGGTTAAGATTCTTCCTTTGGCATATCCATTTTATCGACGGCAATTTTTAAATCGTCATTCTTTATATGGGTGTAAATCATCGTGGTTTGAATTGATGAATGGCCTAATTGCCTGCGTAATTTTGGTACATCATTAATTTCAGCATGATACCTTGTGGCAAAGGAATGTCTAAGTTTATGTACCGATAAGGACGGTTTACCAAATGCTGCGGCATACTTTTCAATTAACTTTTCAACGGACCGCGCAGTCAGTCTTCGTGATTTTCCTTTTGGCCCCATTGATGCTGCGATAAATAATGCCTTATTATTCTTTTCAACCTGGTACTTAGTACTTCTGATAGATAAATAAGCTTGGAGATCAGCCATAGCAATCTGACTAAAGAATACAAATTGCTCTTTATTTCCTTTTCTAATTACTCTTACACAGTACTTTTTGTAGTCAATATCATCTAATTCAATACCTACTAACTCAGAAAGACGAAGCCCAGACCCCAAAATTAATGATACAATGGCAGTGTCACGTTCTTTGTTTAATTGATGAAAGTTATAGATTTTTTTGTTATCTTTATTAATTTCACCATAATCATTGGCAACAAATAAACGAAACTTTTCATATTCATCACCAAGAAGAATTTTCCCTTCCATTTTAGCAGCTTTTGTTTCCATACTGTCTTTCACTTCGTTAAATTCAATTTTCGCCATAACATTACGGTTAATGTATGGCTTTAAATCAGGGGTTTCAGCAATGTTTTGGAGATAATTAAACAGTGACTTTAGCGCTGATAATTTCCGATTAATCGTTAATTCTTTATTATTTAATTCGTAATGCAGGAAGTTTAAAAAACTTTCAACCTCAATAACTGTCATTTGCTCTAAACGACTTAATGGAATATCTTTTGAAGCGCCCGTATATAATTGCTCACTGATCATCCAATTAAAAAAGATTTTGTAATCATGACAGTAATTAAATAAAGAAGCTGTTGAAAGCTTTCTTAATTTATGATTGATGTATTCATCGACATACCAGGGCAATTCAGATAAGAGGGACTGCAGTTTTTTAAAATTTTCTTGTTTTGACTGATTTACCATAAAATCACCTCACTTCTATATTTTACTAAATCGCCTTTATTACGTCAAATTTATATTTTACGTAATAAAGTATTTTACATATTATAGCGTGATACTGACTCTTTTTTCCATTTCTTTATCTCCTGCATTCTATCCTCCTCTCTAAAAAAACTTACCGTTAGATACGAAATTCAGCTTTATTTCCGATATAATAAATTGATGATGCTTTTTCAAAGGAGAAATAAAAATGAATCATAAACAGTTGGAAGAAAAAATTATTCAGAACTATCAAGGCGAGGAAAAAATGATGATCCTTGTGTTTGCGCAATGGTGCATCAATCATGATTTAAATCCTGAAGAATTATACTTACGGGCATACCCAAATCAGGCTGCAAACTTAAGCTTACAAGAAGCCATGGAATTAGTGGTCCCTAAAGATGAAGCTGGCGTAATCGGCGACGAAACTTTACTTGGTGTCTTAGCTTTATTTGGAAATGATGATCTTGCATTTGTGGTAACGGAAGAAATTGCTAAAATGAAGTAAATTTCTTTTTTAAAAAACCCAATGACCTCACGGTTCTCTATGGTCATTGGGTTTTAAACCAAATTCTTCTGCAATGAGTTTATACGATTGGATTCGGTCTAATGGGGAGTGCGTTATCGTTACAATCATTATTTCATCCGCAGTATATCTTATCTGTAATTCAAGTAAGCTCTCTTTAACCTGCTCGGGATTACCTATAATCATCCCTTGTTTCTTTTCTTCGTGAAGATCTATTCTCTCATTTCGAAGATATTCCTTTGCTTCTAGGATAGAAGGAACTCCTTTCTGCCCCTCTCCCCTTTTTCTTTGCAGCCCCCACACCAATGAACTTAGTGCTATTTCTTCTGCTTTTTCTGACGTTTCTGCACAAACCGCTATAACCGTTACGATTACTTGTGGAGTGTCAATTTGCTTCCTTGGTTTAAAATGATCTCTATATTGCTTGATAATGGCTGAACCGTCTTGATCACTCATAAACTGTCCAAATACGTAAGAAAGTCCTTTTTCAGCTGCTAGTAATCCACTCTTTTTACTAGTCCCAAGAAGCCATGGCATTGGTGATTCTTTTGGAACTGGAGAAGCTGATACTTTTGCATGGGAATGTTCAGGAGGTATATCATTATCTAAAAAATACAATAGATCTTGCACTGAATTCGGCATATTCCATACCTGTTGTAAAAAGTTATCTGATAGTGCATCGGTTGCTTCTGCAGAACCGCCAGGAGCTCTGCCAATCCCTATATCAATTCGACCAGGAAATAGTGTTGCTAACATATTATAAACCTCAGCGACTTTATAGGGCTTATAATGCGGTAATAATACTGCCCCAGAGCCAATTCGGATTTTCTTTGTATTTGCTCCAATATACCCTAACATTACCTCGGGGGCAGAACATGCAAGACCCGGTAAATCATGATGCTCCGCGATCCAATATCTCTTGTACCCTAAAGTTTCCCCAGCTTGAGCTAACATCATAGATTCTTGCAGTGCCTCTTGTGGTGTCTGATTAGTAGAGATTGGAGCTTGATCCAAAATACTTAACCTCATTCCTTTTCTTCCCTTCTCTCTACCCTTTTACTTCTAGTAATACTAACATAAAATCTCCTACCTGACCTTTAATGTATAAGTTTGTAAAGGAAGTAGAGTACTGATAAATCTTAGCCCTAAACGATAGATCTCTCTCAGGAACTTTTACATCAAATGTACCTTTGTACAATAGTGTTGTGATATCATGATATTCCTCGCTGGTAACCTTAAATTGTACAGAAATTTTTTGTAAACCATTCTCTGTTTTTTCTTCATACTTGTAAACGTTAATTGATGTTTTATTTAAGATAATCTCTTTTACCAAAAGTAACAACTCCTTTTATCACATAAAAATGATAGCACTTAAACGAAAGAAACAACAAATTTTCCTCCTGCCCATTTTAATTATGATATGATAGTAACAGTTAATTTCTTGAGGAGTGAAATCATGAGTGTACATAAAGACTTAATTAAACATGCTAAAAACCAAAATCAAAGTTACCAAGAGTTTCAGGCCTTGGATGAACTGCGTGAAAAATATATTGCAGAAGCAGTTGAATTATGTAAACAAGGAAAACCTTTCTCGACTGATAAAATTAATGAAATAACAAATAAAATGAACAAAATAAATTTGCGCATCATCTCAATTAGAAAAAATGTTACAGTTGATATGGTAAAGGAATACGTAAACACATTAGAAAAAAAATAATCCACTCTCTTGGTGGATTATTTTTTACATATCCCTACTTCCACTTTCCAGAACTGTTTAACATAACATTCGCCTTGACATCTATCTTCATTTCCTGATAGGATTGATATTTGTTTAATGTCTTCCAATCATTGTATTTCATCTTATTGCGTACATATCGATTTATTCCAAGAGGGTCAACTTGCAGTTCCTGTAATTTTTCAATTAGTTTCTTTCCTTCTTGATTAATTTTCTCAGTAAGGATCGTTTCAATCTTTTTTTGAATTTTCGGGTCGGAAACGTCCTCTCTACCTGTATATTCAACCACATCCCCTATCAACTCTATATATATAGTGGCCTTCTTTTTATTTTTAGGTGTTGCTGGAATTTCAGTTCGGTGATTTTTTAGTTCATAATTAAGCATGATTGTGGCCTCTTCTGCCTCACCTACCTCAATTTGTTCAACAAAAACTCCTTGGTTCATCTCTTCCCTGAATAGGAAAAGATACCTAGCTTCTGAAGGTTTAAGAATTTCAATTAGTTTATCTTCATGAAAGAGACCAATGCCATTATAGGTAATGTTATTTTTCTCAACGTTAAAGACTGGCAGAATGGGATCTATCCCGTCATCATAATAGTCTCTAAGAAATTGATAAACATTATAATTCGTTCGTAAATTTTCTCTATTTAATTTTGTTAAAAATTGCTCTAAATAAGTCGCATTTTGGCCTTCGTTTTTTATATTCAGCATGATGACATCGCTGGCTTCTTCTTCAGCTAAAGCCAATTTTAAACGAGTCCCGATACTCGGGTCACGAACAAATGACTGTAAATATGGCAGTATCCCTTCTTTAGCTAACTTCTGGCCAAACATTGCTACGCGAATTTGTCCGCTTTCTAGTTTTTGGTTTGTTTTAAATCTTACTTTTTCCCTAGCCTCTTTACCAGATTTTCCTTCAACCATAATTGTTTTTCGGTCATATTTTCCGTCTTTTGTTATTATCGGGAAGGTTATCGTTAACTTTAAGGGATTTTCTTGGCTATCCGTGATATCAAATCCTACAGCATTAATTAGTGCTAAATCATCTATTATCCGCTGCTCGGCACATCCAGACAATAAAAATAGCATTAAAATTACAAATAGCCTATTCATTGGCTGGGACTCTGTTCACTATTTTCGTAAATAGAATTGTAAGCAATATAAGGATAGGCAGTAAAAAGGCAATCGCTGTAGATGCGTAAGAGATATATAATATCCATTGATCAACATCTTTTATGACCTTAGGTATAAAGGACATGAAAAAGCTGATTATTAGAATCCCCATTAAGAGAAAGTTTGATTTTACCATTTTAAACTGATATTGTAGGAGTTCTTTCGTACCCCATAAATACATAACAGTCGTCATAAGCACCTTTAAGCCAAAAATCGTAAAAGTAAAGTTTTCAACACGTTCTAGGACAGGGAATGATATATACCCTAACAATGTCACCACAGGATACATTTCCTTTAACAATTGATCAAAACTGAAAAAACCAAAACTAACAAAGGTCACACCTAGATAAATAAGTGATGTTATGGAATTTCCTGCGATAATTGATTTTAATTGCTTCTTATCAATCAAATGGATATATAAAATAGATAATTCATAACCCAAAAGAGCTGTATAAATAGATATTCCCCCTGATAAGATATCCGTATCACCTTTAAAAATAAACGGTGTAAGCCGAATAAAGCTAAATTCTGGAAGATGAAAAGCTAATAAAAAAACCGTCCAAACGGTAAAATAAAATAAAACCACCGTAGATTTAGCGATTTGATAAAGTTCCTTTTTTAACAGTAAATAGATTAATATATAAACCATTGAAAATAAGTAAATGAGTGATACGTTATTGTAAAACAATACCTTTAGAATCATGCAAAACTTAACCATAATCATTACCCCTAACAACATCCAGACACCAGCTATCGTTAGATTAAATGGAAGGGTAACCCATTTAGGGAATATCGTTATGATTTCAAACATGGACTTTCCTTTGCTGATTTTAAATACGAGCCAAATGAGAACTAAATTGATATTAACGATGAAATATATAATAATAAGTCCAATCCAGCCGTTTGTACCAAAGGCTTCCGCTACAAAACGAGGTAATGAAAATAAGGTAACACCAGACTGTGTCAAATAAATTAAAATGGAAGCTTGAAAGGGTGATAACTTCTCTTTTATTTGCATGATGGTTAACCCCTTTCAGCTTTTTTCTTAAATGGTCCCCTTATCAATGAGTATTTAAAGAACTTTGGATACATAGGTGATATTGGCAATAAATAGGGAGAATTCAAATTAGTCAAGCTGCTTAAATGAATAATCAAAATCCCCATTCCAAAAATAATCCCAAGGTTACCCCAAAACCCTGATAGTAAAATAAACCCAAAACGTACAATTCTTATCGAGCCACTTAATAAATAGCTTGGTACCACGAAGGAAGCAATTGCAGATGCAGCTACAACAATAATAAGGATATTGCTGGTAATCCCTGCCTGGACTGCGGCCTGCCCGATGACAATACCGCCAACAATACCGATTGTTTGTCCAACTTTTGTTGGAAGCCTTGCTCCTGCTTCTCTCAGCAGTTCTAACAAGAACTCTAAAAAAAGCGCTTCAAGCACAGGTGGAAATGGCACTTTACTACGTGACTCCAGCAATGTCGGCAGTAATGCCTGTGGAATCATTTCATAATGATAGGTTGTAACGGATACATATAGGGCAGTAAATAACAACGTAACTAAAATGGCAATATATCGTGTTATTCTAATAAAAGTACTGACAATCCATCTTTGCCCAAAATCATCCATTGATTCCATAAAATCAAAAAAACTCACGGGTGTACAAAAAGCGTATGGACTGTTTTCCATTAACCCTGCAATTTTCCCATCAAATAATTTATATACCGTTACGTCTGGTCTTTCTGTTGTATAAAATTGGGGAAAAGGAGAGTTAGGGTATTCACCAATATATTGCACAAGCATATTCGTATCTACAATTCCATCCGTATGAACGGATAAAATCCGTTTTTTAATTTCTTCTAAATCATTTTGTGACGCTGCACCTTCAATATATAATAGATAAACATTTCTTTTTGCCGTATTCCCTATCTGTAGTTTAATTGTCTTAAGCTTTGAACTCATCACTCTTTTTCGAATTAAAGCCAAATTCATATCAACAGATTCTACAAAGGCATCATGCGCACCAAGAATGACCGTTTCGGATTCCGATGGCGAAATGGAACGATCCTTTCCTTCCTTAAAGGAGAGATCATATGCCTTCTTTTCAGCAAAAAGAATAGCACTGCCAGTTAATATCGCTTCTTCAATACTTTTCATATCCGACAGAACGTTAAACTCTGAGCGATTTAAAAACGCCTTTAACTCTTCTGGAGTAAAATTTCTAATGTTTGATAAGAAATGCTCATAATGATCCTTATTAATGAGATAGCTAAAATAATAAATTTTTAAGAATAAATTTGGAAATTCTGAAACACTTAGATCAGCATTATTATTAAAACCAGTTGTAAATTGTTGTAGTAATGATTCCCCAGCAGAATTTGGTGCTTCTTTCGAAAGTAACTTATGTTCTTCCTGTATTTTAATATCCTTTAATAAGCGATTGCGATCTTTTCGCATTCGCATCCGCCCCATCTTTTTCTTATATTTTTTGCTATCAATGGTAATTTATACATTTATTAGATACCTTCTTAATAACTTAGATAAGGAAGAAAAATCTCATTTAGAGGAGGTTATCGGTGAAGAACTTAAATCCATTTACTCCTTGGGAAGAGCATTATTTCTGGGTAAACATCCTTTTAGATCATGCCATTTTTGTTCGAGATTATCTTTCCCCTGTTGAGGTAAACCTTGTGGAAGAAGCTGTAATGTTTATAGGCAGATTTTCAGAAGTGAGAAACCGGCTGGAGCAGATCCCCAAAAACAGCAATGTGAATACCCATTCCATGGTTGAGTTTTCAAAGCTTTCCGCTCAGGTTTCCTATGATTATTACCGGTTTGAAGGAAAGATTCTTAACTTACAATTAAGTAATAAAATCCTCATCAACATAACCCCAACCTATTTTAACGGGACATTGAATGAAAACGGGGAATATTTAAGGATTCTCCAGTCTTATATGAATGGAACAGATTACCCCCCATTTCCGTTGGTAGATTTATTAGATCTTTGGCTGGAAGATCAAATTGGCCATGCAGCCTTATTAAACCGGGCACTAGATGGTATTGAGCTAATACTTAAAGAAAAAGTGGACACATTAAGTAAACTTTTTTCTGCACATATGTTAAAAAATGACGCAATAAAAGGTTATTTACGTTTTATGCCTCCCCATTTTCCTGTACAAATCGCCTTCGCACGAGAAGTTACCAAAACAGTCCTAGCCTTTAACCAAATGGTGGAACACGTAATAAAGCTATATAAGGGGAAAGAAGTCATAAATGCCACTACTCTGCGTTTCTTAGAGCATCATTTCCCGGAGTCTTGTTATTTTTTAACAAAATTGAGTGCTTTTGTTCCCGATATGGAAAAGCCGCCATGCACGTTAACATCCTATTTTAAAAACTACCATAATAATTTGTAATGTTGGTTAATCCATTCTTTGTTTGCTCATACTAATTTTGGATTCATGATTATTAGAAATGGAGCTGACAAAGGAATGGAATTTGAAGCTAGAAATAGTACAGAAGCGGCCCTTCACGAGTATAAAGCAGGCTTAGGTGTATTTACTCAAAAAATGCCTGAATTTGCAAAGCACTTCAATGCCTTTACTGAAGAATGCTTTAAAGAAGGTGCCCTATCACAGCGTGAAAAACAATTAATAGCATTAGGTATTAGTCTGTATACACAGGATGAATATTGTATTATTTATCATACAAAGGGATGTCTTGATCAAGGTTGTTCTGAACAAGAGATTCTTGAAGCCGTAGGTGTAACAGCGGCATTTGGCGGCGGCGCAGCTATGAGTCAGGCGGTTACACTTGTTCAAGAATGCATCGAGGATTTAAATCAACTGAAACAATAAAACTAACTAAAAACCCATCAAAGAACAAATGTTCTTTGATGGGTTTTTAGTTAATTATTTTTTCTTACCTCTTTCATTAGGAAATTAACAAATTCATCATCTTTAACGAGCCAAACTTCATAATTTCTTTTTAAGTAACTTTCACCTTCCCCAAAACTTTCAAAGGTCTGTTCTAATTTATTTCCATTTCGTTCAATTGCCCACTTCTGTTCATCTACCTGATAAAGGAAGTAAAGATCTTCCCTTCTGTTTTTATACAACGTTCCAAAGGTGGATCCTTTTGTGTTATAACGATTTCGTCTTGCATCTTCTGGAACGGGTTCTAGATGAAAGGTCTCTGTTACAAAGCTTTTATAGGCTTCCTCGATTAATGAGCAGCCAGAAGCTTTTGCATGCCCGCCGCCACCGTACTTGCCTGCTACAGCTGAAACATCCACATGGTCATGAATGGTTCGGAAACCCATTCGTTTCCCGCCAATATTTATGATTGCTATGTAATCGAGATGGGGGTATTCTTTTCCCAGTTCATTCCCTAGCTCCGAGTGATAAGATTCAGCATAGACCACACCTGCATAAAGTCCATCAATTTCAGTCTGAACCAGCTCTCTCCTTTTCCTTCGGATATAACGGTCAATCTTATCTTCTTCCATATCTAAGATTTTCTTTTCAAACTCGTCAAAATGAAAATGTTCACTTGTCCGAAGACGAGAAATCATTTTTTCTTCAAATTCGTCAATGGAAACCAGAAAAAATAACGCATTCAAACGTTGAGCATCTTGATTATTATTTTTCTCCCATTCCCATGTATCATATTGTCTAACCAACTCAACAAATTCAGATATGGCGTCTGATCCTTCAAGTTGCTGATGAGAAAGAAGGTACTGATACAGTAATGAAGTTGCTGAAGTTAACCTCCCTGCTTCATCCTCAACCACAACATGGCCCCATGCATAGTCATTATAATGCAGTGCTGTTTTGTGATGATCGATTAGCTGCACTTTCCCCCCATTTTGATAAAACTCTTCTATACTTTGTTCATTTTTATCATTCACAGACAGGTCTGTAATAAATAAAAAGGTATTTTTATCATCGTTCTCAAAAAACCACTCGACTTCTCGATTTAAACCTGAGATAGAATTGTATCGAATTTTGACATCTTCTCCAAAGGCAAGCTTTGCTAAAATTCCGCACCCTACACCATCCAGGTCATTATGTGACAATAATTTATACATGACTTCACCCTACTTCCTTATAAACGAAAGAATTTCATTTTTCTGCTTTTGGAAAGCATTTCTTCCTAAGTCACTCAGAACATCCATATACTTTATCTCATCAAAAGGAACTTCCTCGCCTAATTCTTCATTAATTCGCAGGTACTGCTCCCTAAGCAGCAGCTGACAGTGATAAGATACAGATTCTGAAGACAAATGCAGTGCCAAATCCAATAGCTTTGGTGTTACCTTCATCGAAGGGAGATGAAAGGGAAGCCACTGATTAATCCCCCAATATTTATCCTTGCCATTTGTAAAATCAATATGCTGTAACCCTGTACCTAACGATAGTATGTGAATTTCGTCCATCCCTTTTTGAAAATAATGAATAGCCTCTGTTAGTCCAACCAACGAAGGATTATTCGCCCAAAGTCCGCCATCAATAGATAAATATTGATCACCTATTTTATTTGGAGGAAAATAAACAGGTGCTGAGCAGGATGAAAGAACCGCATCCCAAAGTTTAATCGATAAATCTTCAGTTTCAGGATGGCCGTAGTTGGAGCGATGGATAAATGGTTTTCCGTGTGTAATGTCTACAGCAGGAATCAGAAGCGGCTTTGTTATGTCCTGCATCATTACTTCACCAAATGCTTTTTTTAATAAATGCCGGAGGGAACGGTCACTATAGACACTTTTAAACAGCCCAACCTTTGCCTGCCTGGTAAAAATTTTTTCACCGTAATGCTTGTAGCTCTCGTATATTTCACTCATTTTTTTATTAAGTGAAACAGAGGCCGCTATAATCGCACCGGTACTTGTACCAGCCACTACATCAAACATTTCACCAACAGAGTGGCCTGCTTCTTCTTCCAATGCCTGCAAAATGGTAATGGCAAAAATACCTCGAATACCACCACCATCTATACATAGTAATTTCATAAAATTCCACCTAATAATATCCACTTTTTCTTAAGTTTGCCCTTTCTTCAATAAACTTATCATTGAATGCTTTCCTCTTTATTTTCCATTGTTTGGGCAATCGCAGAAATGACTGAGCCAACCGCTTGAATCCAGCTCCCATTTATAGACAATGTTTGGCTCTCGGATTCTTGTTTGGACTCATTATTTTCTCTATATCCTTTAAATCTATTTTCGTTTTCACGAATACTTCTGAGCTCTTGTGCTCCGCCAAATGCTTGCATGGAATTCCCGATAATTTGTAAGACATTCCCTGTAATATTGAGGGTTCTAATCGTAGAAGGCTCATCCATTAAATCCTCCGGAAGTGCTATACCTCCACCTACTGCCTGCAGCAAATTACCGTTTATATCCAGCTTAAGTTTATTCTCTTCTGAAATATTTAGTAATATCCCGGCAACCACAGTTGAATTCCCAATCGCTTGGACTTCATTCCCAAGCTTTCCTAAGGTAAAGCCTTCTTGTGCATCTGCTATTAGGGCATTGCCAGTACCTTGAAGAACATTCCCCCATAAGTTCAGACTTTGTTGTGTATCTTCGTTAAGTGATGGTGTAGTTCCCACCGCAGCTGTAACCGTTCCTATGGCTTGAATCCATGCTCCGAAAAGTTCTTTTAGTTGATTATCCATTCCTTATGCCGCCCATCATGTAACATCGTTATAGAATCATATTCATTACAGCCCATGGTTGTTAAAAGAAAAGAAAATAGCCTCCGTTACCGGAGGCTTCATCTGACTAATTCCTTTTCATGATGTGTAAACGTTAAATTATAAATTTGCCTTGGCCTGCCTTTTGAAGTCACCTTTTCAACTCCAGCAATTTCAACTAAATCTGCATCCAGCCACTGAAGGAGAATGCGGTTGGCACTTCTTACCGTAATGGTTAAAATCTCAGCCAGCTCCTGAGCCGTAAAGTAGTCCTTACCTGAACGGTTCACCTGAGCGAGGATTTTACTTAGATATGTTGCTGTCATCCCTGCTTTTTCCGCTCTTTCTAATAGCACCTTATCCGTAATAGACAACTCATACACTAAAGGATTTGTCATCTCGACCGGTCCAATCACACTTCGATCTTCTCTAACGATATAGCATAAGTTTCCCCCTGACTCCTGTGATTGTCGGAGAGCTATACGTGCATGTGTTCCTGCCTCATTGGCAGTAAGACCAAATCCAATTCCAATACTGATTGAAACACCAATTTTAGTTTTAGTGTCTTTTAAAATTGGAATCGTTTTATACCCTTTAGTGACTCTTTCAAAAACACCTCGAGTAGTAACAAACAAATATTCATCTCCACCTAGATTTGTCAGATGGCCATCCAGGCATTCTACGTAATCGAGAAATAATCGATAAATATCAAGTTTAAGCTTTTGAACCTCATGTTCTGAGGATTTTTGATGGATCAGCTGGCTAAATTTATCAATACTAATAATTCCAAACACAATTTGTGATTCTTTATTTCGGCGCTTTTCTGTCGAAAGCAGTGCTCGTTCTAATGATACAACTATGTCTTGTTGAGTAGGGATCACCCACTCATTCGGGATATTTAGTTCTGTTAATGCTTCTGAAACTACTTTAATCCCCGTAAGTGCTCCTTTGCAGCGCCCCTGTTCAAATTTTTCCCGATGAAATTGAACAATTTTTTCCTTTAGGTCTAAAGAAGAATCCTCAAAATAATAGATTTCCTTTACTGATTCACCCAGCTCTTCGATAACGATTCCTACTTCTTGAGAAGATAGGGTATCAATGGACAATTCACCAATGGTTTTAATTCTATCTTTTAATCGGTATAATGCTCTAAATAAACCTGTTCCTTTTAATGGAATATAATGTGCCGGGACCGTGAATCCTGCCTGTTCCTTCGCAAGTTTATAAGGAAGATATCCAGAAAACAGCAGCACTTCAACTTGACCTGACACTTCTTCTGCAAACCTAGGAGCATCATAAATATTATCTGAAGTCATAAAGGTGGGATTGAAGTTTGGGAATCCCTTTAATGCATCCTTAATTTTATCAACGATTATAGTAGGACCGATTACTCCGATTGATATTGTGTGGACCAATTAAGACACCTCCAGGTGAGGAAAAAAGAAATATTAAGATTCATTCGAACAATAATCATTGATCCATTCACTGAGATGTTCCGTTACAAAGGGATCGTCGTTAAGATGAGGATATTCACGATAAACACGATCAATTTCTTCTGATTGACCAGGACTTAATACCTCATTAGAGCTTATACACCAGTTTCCTCTCAGTAATCCCTGGCGGCGGAGGACTTCATTTATCCCGGCAATACTGCCCTTAAATTGATTTGAAGCATCAAAGAACGCAGCATTACTGTCGGTTACTTCAATACCCCGTTGAAGTAGATGTGCAGGAATTTCCCCATTATCACGTACGGCTTTGATTTCATTTAGTAACTCCACTGCTTTATTTGTCCATACGGCCCAGTGTCCTAATAATCCACCTACAATCTTCTTCTCGACTGGTTTGTTATCAACCATGAACTTATATGTGGTCAATAAATCTCCTACGATATTATCATCATTACCCGTATAAAGAGCAATATCATTACTTCTTGAAGAATGGCAGACTGCCCTAATGACATCATTTGTTTGGTACCGGTTAAACGGTGCCATTTTTATCGCCATGACGCCTGGAATCTCAGCAAATTCACGCCAAAATTGATAGCTGAGGATTCTCCCGCCGACAGCCGGCTGAAGGTAGAAGCCAAAAACTGGGATCACATCACAGATCTTTTCTATTCTTTTTAAGAGTTCCAGTTCCGACCAATCATTTAAACCACCCATGCTGACCAGCCCAAGATGATACCCCAAACTGCTGGCTATAGAAGCTTCAGCTAATGCTTGATCTGTTGGACCGCATATTCCCGCTACCTTAATAAATGAGCGCCCTAATGCTGCATGTTCAATTTCATTCGCAGCTAAACGGAGTACAGGTTCATATAGATTCACATCACGGATTTCAAACTGCGTTGTATGCACACCTACTGCCACTCCGCCTGCTCCTGCAGCCATATAATAGCGTGTAAGAGCTTTCTGTCTCTGTTCGTCAAGCTGGCGGTCTTCATTAAGTGCCAGTGGATGTGCTGGGATTACCGTGCCTTCATGAAGAAGATTCATAATCGCAGGAGATAGCTTAGTTCTCATGTATTAAAATCCACCCTTTCTCTCTTGAAAGTGCGTAGGTTTGTTTAAGGTTGCTCCTCCCTCATTTACCCAATCGGCGGTCCAGTCAATCATTTGACGGAGCGAAACTCTTGGATACCCAAATAATTTATGAGACTTTGAGGCATTGCTTAGGAGGGCAGTATTTTGTTCTTGGTTAATAAACATCGGCTGTATTCCGAAAGCTTCTCCAAACTGTTCTCCAAGCCACCTGATGGAAACAGTCTCTGGTCCTGTAATATTTAAAATGGCTGGAGGTGTATCGCAGACCAATAATGAGCGAAGCGCCATTTCGTTGGCATCACCCTGCCAAATCACATTTGCATGTCCCATGCTTAAATCAATCGGCCGCTGTTCTTTGACAGATTTAGCAATTTCTAAAATCACACCATAGCGTAAATCATTAGCGTAATTCAATCTGAAATGGACCATAGGTATTCCAAATTTGTGAGAATAGTAGGTGAATATCCGTTCTCTTCCCAGGCATGATTGTGCATATTCTCCAACAGGTCCTGTTGGATGCTCCTCTGAAGCACCGCTTAATGAGACAGGGGTAAGAGGATAAACATTTCCAGTGGAAAAGGAGACGATCCGTGAATTTCTAAACTTTTCGGCTACTCTCCCTGGTAAATATGCATTCATAGCCCAGGTAAAATGTTCATTGCCAACCGTACCAAACTTATTCCCTGCCATATAAATGATATTCTCAACATCAGGCAGCTCTTGAAGCTCGCGATCGTCTAATAGATTGACAGATAATGTTTCAATTCCTTCAGCATTTAATTCTTGTTTTAATGTCCCTGTTGAAAAACGTGACACCCCAATGACTTTCTTATTCAAGCCTGCTTTATTAATTGCATTTTTCGCAAGTTTTGCGAGGCTGGGACCCATTTTTCCACCTACTCCTAAGATCATTATATCTCCATTTATTTTAGCCATATCACCCAGCAGTGCCTCTGACGGTTCCGCTAATTTTAATTCAAGTTGTTCAATAGTTTGCATTATTCTTCACTCCTCAATATTTTTTCAATTCCTAATTTTAATATCTTGCAATTCCTTTATCGATTCCCGAATGCATTTTTCTGCATTGTGTCCAAAATATTCTAACGAGATAAAGTTTTGATAACCTTTTTCTCTTAATTGATTCAATAACTGCTTATGATCAACATCTCCACCAAAAATAGAGGTAGGAATACTTTGATCCCAGTCTTCATGGTTCCAACGATAGTTTTTCAGATGAACGTGTTGGATAAAGGGATGCAATGTATGAAAAGCTTCCATTTGTTCTAATCGATCCACATAAAGATTAAATCCATCGAATATCAGACTTAAGCGGGGATGATTGACTTCGGAAACAATTTTAGTAATAGATTCAATAGTGTCAGCAAAGGTATTATTATGAATTTCGACTCCCACATTTACATCGTCCTGATCCACTTCCTGTATGGCCTGTTTAAGATGATCGATCGTTCGCTTCCATTGTTCATCACTTACTTCTTTGGATGGATAATGCCCGACAAATGTACGAACTAATGGACAGTTCAGCTGAAAGGCAATATCGGTATAACGTTTAATTTCAGTAACACTATCAATGACTTCCTCTTCACTTTT
Organism: Neobacillus niacini; assembly: GCF_046591715.1. Taxonomy (GTDB): domain Bacteria; phylum Bacillota; class Bacilli; order Bacillales; family Cytobacillaceae; genus Neobacillus; species Neobacillus niacini_L. Next base: position 124,266 of record NZ_JAWVNQ010000004.1, read on the forward strand.
TGAAAAGTAAGTATAGGGACTTATAGCAGGAATTGATAGATTATAGGAACGAACAAGAGAATTTAAGTTCTGTAATGAGTTGCTTCGCTCTAGGTACTCCTCAATATGTCCAGTCCACAGTTCGACCCCATCCAATCCCAATTGGTACGCGAGCTTTAAGACATTCTCAACACTGTGATCTTTAAACCCAGTGGAGCAAAGGCTTATCTTCAAACAATATCCCCCCTTAATTCCACTGCAAGTTCCTTGCCTGATTGATGTGATTGGTAAATCGTTTCGATTGCTGCAATGACTGACTTTGCATAGGTACCTGAACACTCAGGTTCGCTATTATTCTCAATGCTTTCTAGCAGATCCTCAAATTGCAAGATAAACGGGTTGGAGCTGTTCTCAATGGCGACCTGTCGATACTCTCCATTTTCACTAACCCAGACACCTTTACCGGAAATAAGTTTGATCATCCCTTTTGAAAAAATAATTTCAGTTTCATTCTTAGGAACACCTGGATAACCAGATTGTGAAATAGTTGCCGGAATTCCGTTTGAAGTTTCTAGATAGACCACTCCACTGCCTTCAACGTCACCTTTATTTCCAAAATAACTAACAGATGCTTTGACTTTTGCTATCGTACTCCCTGTGAGCCACTGAATTTTATCAATGGAATGTGCTCCTAAATTCATTAAGATACCGCCGCCTGACTGCTCTTTGTGAAAAAACCAATCCGGCCGATTTTCATAAAAATAATAAAGGTGACGCGTATCATTAATCATCACAAGTTGACCGAATGTGCCAGCTTCAATCATTTCTTTTACTAAAAGGTTTTCTGGGAGGTAGTGCTGTGTATGCCCTACTAATAGTTTGATAGAGTTTCGTTCAGCTTCTTGAATGATGATTTCGCATTCTTTTTTATGTAATGCCATAGGTTTTTCTAGTAAAATATGACATTTACTTTGAGCACACCAAAGTGCTGCTTCCTTATGAAGAAAATGAGGAAGGGCAATCACCACAATATCGGGTTTCTCCTTTATAACCATCTCTTTATAATCGCTATAAGGTGTAAGGTTATAATGAAGAGCCAATCTTCGGGCTTTTTCCTCGTTTATATCTGCAATCGCAATGGGTGTAAGTTTTTGCCTTAGCTCCTGTAATGCTTCTAAATGGTAGTCGGCAATAATCCCAGCGCCAATTAAGGCAATTTTATAAACCATAATAACCATCCTTTCCGTTCAAGGAATAAACTACTTGATCCCTGAAGAACTGTCTCCATGTACAAAGTATTTTTCCGCAAACAGAAATACAATTAAGATTGGAATTAAACTTATTAATGCGGCTGCAACCAAATATTGTTCGTTCCCAAACCACTGGCCGCCCAGTGAAAGAATACCAATTGGCAATGTATAATTTTCTTTTGATGTCAAGTAAATACTTGGTGCTAAAATTTCATTCCATTTTGCCATAAAGGTGAAAATCGCTAGCGTCGCAAGTGCTGGTTTACACATCGGGAGAAAAATCCTCCAATATATTTGAAAAGGACTGCACCCCTCTAATTTGGCTGCCTCTTCATAGTCATTCGGGATATTCATAAACGCTTGCCGCATAAGAAATATCCCAAAAGGCTGTGCAAGCCACTCAAATATCCATAAAGGAACAAGGGTATCTAGAACGCCAAGGTTTTTAAAAATGATAAACTGTGGAATGATGGTAACCACCGGCGGAATCATCATCGTCCCTAAAACGACTAAAAATAGAGAGTTTTTAAATGGAAAGTTGAGTCTCGCAAAAGCGAAAGCGACCATTGAACTCGAGAGCAGTGCACCGATCACAGAAAGAACCGTTACGATTAAACTGTTCATGGTATATTGGCCAAAATCACCCAATTGAAATACTTCCGAATAATTGCTCCATTTAAATGGCTCAGGGATCCACTTTGGCGGAACCATTGTATATTGTGCATATGTTTTTAATGAATTAAAGACAGCTGTTAAAAACGGTAACAACATGATCATAGAACTAATAAAGATAAGCACAAAACTAATAATTTTTTTAAAAGAATAAATCCTATTCATCTAGGGCTGCCTCCTTCTCCTATTTATCATAGTAAACCCACTTATTTTGCAGTTTTACTTGAATAATAGTAAGGGTGAAAAGTATCGCGAACATTACCCAAGCTATGGCCGAGGCATATCCCATATGAAGGAATGAAAATCCTTCGCGGTACAGGTATAACATTAAGACCAAACTTGCATTATTAGGCCCGCCTGCCTGATTTATATCTCCTGCTCCGCCAGTCATAACATAGATCTGTTCAAAAGCCTGGAACGTAGAAATGGTACTTAAGATTAACACCAGGAAAGTTGTTCCTGAAATCATTGGCAAGGTTATATTTCTAAACTTTCTAAATACCCCGGCTCCATCGATTTCAGCTGCTTCATATAGATTATTTGGTACACCTTGTAATCCTGAAAGGAAGATAATCATGATGTACCCAACACCCTTCCATACTGCTACTAATACCAATAGAGGAATAACAAGCATTTCATCTTGTAACCACAGCTGCGGGTCAAGTCCAAGCTTAGTTAATAGATTATTAGCCATACCAAATCGCGGGTTAAAAATCGCGTCAGAAACATACATAATAACAGTCCAGGAAGAAATAACCGGAATAAAATGGGCCATTCGGAAAAACTTTAATCCCTTTAATTTTTGATTTAAAGAAATGGCCAAAACTAGACCTAAAATGGTTTGAGCTGGCACAAATAAAATAGCAAAATAAATAGTATTCCAAAGCGACTTCCAAAACACTGGATCATTGATTAGCTTTTCATAGTTGTCTAATCCAACCCAATTAGGAGGATTTAAAATATCATATTCTGTTAAACTGAAATATAGGGAGGCGATTAATGTTCCAAGGACAAACACCACGAAATGTATAATATAGGGTGATACTAACAACAGTCCCCATTTCCCCTCACTACTAATACCTTTTCTCTTCACAGAACCCAATGAAATCACCTCACTCGTAAGTTTCTCTAGAGAGTATGTATCCCTATTAAAAAATCACCTCCCTTTCTACCAAGAAAGGGAGAGCAGATTAAGTTTGTAAACGTTTTCTATTTACTTTTTATAAAAACCGTCTAATACTTCTTGTATTTCTTTATCAGCTTGTTTTAATGCATCTTCAACTGTGGTTTCACCTAAGAAGGCACGATCTACATTTCCGTTAAACTTAGCCAGCCATTCGCTCCAAACTGCATTTGCGTCTAATGTACCCGCAAACTCAATGCTGTCGATAAAGGCTTGTTTATTGATTTTCTTATCACCAGAGTTTAGGAAAACATCAGAATTTGCAATGGATTTCTTAACAGGTACAGCCTCACCTAAGCTTGCCCATTCCTTTTGAACATCATCTTCTGTTACCCAATATTTAATCCATTCCCAAGCTGCTGCTGCTTTCTTCTCATCAGATTTTGAGTTGATTTGCCATGAGTTCGCAATAACTGGTGCGAACCTTTCTCCAGACGGACCTTTTGGCAAAAGAGTAACATCATAATTAAGTCCAGCTTCGTTTGCTGCCAATACCCTTGCATAAATTCCAAATCGCATTGCTGAAGCTTTACTAGGGAATACCGCTAAAGGACTTTGGAAACTCTTTAGATCAGATGGATCTGTGATAATTCCTTTCTTCATACCATCAACCATCCAATTTACTGCATCCACATTCTCAGGAGAATTTACGATAGACTTTTGCATTGTTTCATCCAAAACACCACCGCCAAATGCTTTCATTACTGGGAACCATCCTTCGGTAATGTTAAAGAATGTCAGTCCGAATTGAGAAACATTTTTAGCGTCAAAATTGGAATCACTAGCGGTATTTCCTTTTGCGTCAACCGTTACCTTTTCAGCAGTTTCCTTCAGATCATCGTATGTCCAATTCTCAGAAGGATAATCTACTTTTGCTTTATCAAACATATCTTTGTTGTAGAAAAGCACTCCTACTTGAATCCCTTGTGGAACGGCCCAATATTTCCCATCGGCGTCTTTGTTAAAATCCATTCCATAGTAATCTTCTTTCTTAATGTCCTTATTGATTAAATCTGTTAGATCTTTCGCAGCACCACGTTCGGCATATTTAGAAACTAATACACCATCAGATAACCAAACATCTGGTGCATTCCCTGCTGCAATCTCTGTATCTAGTTTTTGATAAAATTGACCATAAGGTGAAGATTCTGTTGTTACTTTAATATTTGGATGTTTCTCCATGAATTTCTCAATTAACTCTTGCATTTTTGCGTCAGAGCTTGCTGATGAATAATAACCTAGTTTTAATTCGACTGTATCATCTGAATCTTTTTCTCCGTTGTTGTCTGATGTGTTTGTTTTTTCTTTTGCACAGCCCGTTAGAAACAAAACCAACACTAGCAACACTGACATCATTAATGACAAAAACTTTTTTTGCTTCACAAAAATCCCCCTCAAATTTAATAGATTAAAAATTTCGAAAAAACAATTTATTTATCTTTAATACTAAAGTACCATTGCTTGCCAATTCCGGTCAATGTCTTTTAAATGTCTTTAAATGACTCAATTTACCTGCTAATCTTTAATAGAACCCGGACAAATGGAATCCGGGTTCTATTCTATTTACCTCAACAGCACCTGAACACTTTCATAGGGTTTTCCAGCCAATTCCCATTCCAGCATATTTATATCCCTGATACTATAACCGCTTAGATCAATCTCCACGATATCACTATCTATTGAAGGAACAACCGGGACTGATTGACCATTAAGTAATAGTTTCATAGGACTTTTCCTTACTCCCAACAGGGATAGAGAATACGAAGTTCCATCATTTTTAAACGATATACTTCCCTTTTCTGGAGCTCCTGGCAGGCGGTGAATTAATGTAAAGGCATGAAGCTCTACCACTATTTGATCACCTGCTTGAGTAAATGGCACTGCTATGTTATTCACCTTTACCATTGAAACATTAGAAGCCCGAACAATCATTGCTAATGATTGCAGCTCTGCTTCAGAATCTACGGTAATATTTAACACACCATTAATCACTTCACTGCTTACTGAGTTACTAAAATCAAAAGATTTATCACTAGCTGTTGATACTTTCCCGATAGACAAACTGCCAGTCTCTGCATCTGGCCGATAATACATGTGGTCAGTTTGATTTTCGAGATTTACTGCTATTTGATGTTCACCTGTTTTTGAGGCAGAAATCTTTGCACTATCTTCGGAAGTTGGCTGTAGGACCGTGACAAATTGTGCTTCTTTACCTTCTTGCCTTTGAAGGACGATAGGCGTTTCTTGATTCGGATGATTAGATGGTCCTGGTCCATACGTTTCCACTACTTCTCTTGATCCAAAAGGTAATGACACAATACGAAGTCCCGCCTTTCCTTGACTCCATGAACCTTCCCATGCGTCTTCTGTAATGGTACTTTTTGAATTTGATAATAATTGATAGCCATCTTTGTCTCCAAGTGCTTCACTTCGTACTTCAAGCGGGAGTTCAGTACTAAAATCTCCTAAACCATGTAAAAGATAATCATATTGGTGTTCCTTTTCAGAGTCTGATAGTGTAAACCAATCGATGGCATACTCATCTTCAAGTATAAGCGTCCGCTTGTATTCCACACCATCATAAGCTTGATCAGCCTGTGCAGATATGATTTTTAGGTTTGGTGAATTTATAAATGTATCTAATTCTCCTTCACTTTGTTTCTGCGAAGCACCATTTACCACAACGGTATTATGACTAATGGTTTGTTTATACCATGAAAGGTAAGCAGGGTGGCCATAACTAGGTGTACCAAAGTCTGGTGCCAGCAAATGTCCTTTACCAAATAAATCAATATGCAGCTTATCAGGATGCCCGTGTGAACCTCCATGGGGACCATAATCCATTAACAGGTAATTTTGATCAGAAGTCCCTCCCGAGCGTAAGATAGCATGACCAACACCATCAAAATTACGACTCTCAATTTTCGGGGTATCAACATCTGGAATTTCGTCTACACCTTTAAACAAGGCAAAATCCCCTTCTCTTTTTATGTTATTGGAACCGTATTTTTGTTTTAATAGCCAAGCATATTCTGTCTTTTTGTAATGAGAGTAGGCTGCTTCGTATTCATAAAAGCCTTTTGGTGAAACAGGACCGATTAAGGTAGAGCCGTATTGTCCGCCATCATTATTGGCTGGCACCGTTAAGTTCGGGTAGGCATAACTTAACGGGACATCAAACATTTTCCTAAGGTTTTCATTTGCATACAAGTCATGTCCCCAGCGCTTTGCACCCTCAGCTAAAATGTTAAGCGGTGTTAAGGCATACATATGATAGGCGATGGTTCCTTCCCACCAAAAACCATCACGTAAAACACTTTCTTTCATCAGATATTCAAATCCGTGTTCACTATTTATTGCAAAATCAATCAACTCTTGGTCACCTAACACAAACCCAATCATGCCTATCGCTGCGATATGCCACGCCTGCCAGTTAGAGCGTCCCATGTCGTATTCACTTATGGCATGTGCAGAAGGCTTTAGAAAATTCAACTCGATGTTCGCTTTTTCTTGGTTAGTTAAAACCCCGCTATCATGAATCAAATCATACGCATGACTAACATCAATCATGCTGACGGCTTCATCCAGCGTTTGCCAGTACATTCTGCCGCCTCTAGCTTGAACAGGATAGTTAGGATATACTTCTGCATAGCTTAATAGAATGTCTTTCGCTTTTTTTGCGTATACAAGTTCATCACTTAAACTGTAAGCGGTTGCAAGTGATTTTAAAGCTCGAACAAGCTCATCATGTCTGTAATAGCGCCATGCAGCATCATAAGAAGACCCTGTATAGATTTTATCTTCAGAAGCACAGTAATGCTGGAATGGTTTTGTTGAATCATACGTTAAAGCCGATCCATCCTCACATAGATACCATGTTGGGTGCCCTCCACCCTCTCTAGGTACTGCTGCATCACTAGTTAACCATTTATCTGCTTCAGCTTTTACTTTGCTCCAGTAGGATTTTGCCCACTCCACATTTTGCACTCGATTTTTTGCACGTTCTACCTCATCAGCCCCTACAAATGCATTAGGATGAGATTCCATTGATGGCTGCCAATCTGCGACTTTGTATGCTAATTTAACATTAAAATTTGCCCCCATTTGCAGACGGGAAGAAATCGGGATCGTCATCTGTTTCTCCTCCCCCTTACTTGCATCTGTTGGAATAGTAACAGTGAAGGTTAAGATTTTCCTTTGGTTTGGAGCCAAAGTTCCAGCAGCCTCATCTACTGAAACAATTCCGTCTAATTCAGATGGAATTTGAACTTGGAATTCATCTGTTTCATTGGCTTTGTTACTGATTTCGATACTGTAATTTAATGAACTGCCAGGCAGATTTTGCTTAACAATCTCTCCTGATGGCACGGTAAAGGTTTCTCTCACTAATTCTAACGAGTCAAAATATAAAACCGTATCAGGAGCAGGAACTTGACCTGCTGACCATTTAGCATGAAATTGCAATCTTTGAATTTGATCTAATCCTAGTGGATTCCGTGCTGGCGCTAAATCTTTCAAAGGGATTGAGAGCTTTTTCCACCCTGTCCAATCGACTATAAAACCTGAAGAGTAATAATCCAGCCCTGTTTGACTTGTATCATCAGATTCCAAAATCACGGTTATATTGGACCCAGTAGCTTTTTCTGAATAGAGCCAAACCTGAAGGGTATCAAAACGAGACCAATCCGTTGGAATTGCCGATGTTCTTACCACTGATTTTGTATCGAGATTCATCCACTTACCCGAAAATCTTCCTTCCTTGACTTTCGTACTATCAGTAACAAGAGAAGTCCACTTTGAAACATCTTCAAAACCATCAACCGGTAATCGATCAAGTGCTTGGAGTGTATCGATTGTAAAATCATCAAAAATTAACTCTGTTTCAGGATTTGGGTCTGGCATTCCTGCATACCAGTTTGTATGGAACTTTAAACTATCAATCTTTGAAAATCCTTCCGGAGAATTAGCTTTCGTAAACATATAAAAAGGAATAACCAGTTCTTTCCAGCCTTCCCAATCCACTATGAGGTTATAAATAAAATAGTCTGCTGCTGTGGTTGAAGCAGAGTTGGAATCGAGGATAACAGAAATTCGCTGATCTGTAGCCTTTTTAGAGTGTACCCAAAGCCTTAGAGCTTCATGTCCGCTCCAATCATGGGGAATCTGAGTTGTGCTAACTACTTTTCTATAATTTCCTGAATTGTAGATTTGCCAGCGTCCTGACTGAGTACCTTCTCGGATGGTCGTCTTTTCTGATAATAATCCTCCGCTCCATTGCGTTAGCTGTTCAAAGTTTTGTATCGAGAGTTTTGTAGAAACATCAGGTTCTCCCTCGGCATTGACGATGACACTAGACATCGGTACTTGCAGGACAATTGATAGTAACAACACTGCTATTAATATGAAATGTAAGCCAATTTTGTACTTTTTCCGCAATAACCTTCACTCCATCCCCTATGATTATTTTGAATTTTATACTCCTATTTTTATCATAGGTGCTCCTCCATTTGGAGACAATGTCCTAAAGTCGTCTTAAAATAAAAAACATCTAAGGAGATGAAGATCCTTAGATGTTCAAAGAACTATTAAACTTTTACTATGAAGGCTTTTTCTGTTTTTCCCTCTTCTCGTTTAATGAGAATAATTTCGCCGCTCAAATGTGTCTCTGCAAACTGAAAGCTGCCAGGACCTTGGTGCGAAAATAGGATGATATCTGTTTTTTCTTGTCTCTTTATCTCTAATGCCGTAACCAAATTAGGCGTAATAGTTCTTCCATAAGAATCCTTCACATCAATTTCTGTAACATCTAGATTTTGATCCGCTAATTTTTGATAGGGGAACAAAATGGTTACAAACTTGGTAAATCCTTCTTTCGTTTGCTTAAATATCACCTTATTAGAATCTGATTTCTGATTATAGTGACGGGCGATTTGACATTTTCTTTGTTTAATATCACATTGTGTTAGTGCGATCATTTTGAGGTTAGGGCCTTCGTTAATATCGGTATTAACAATACCTTTATCAGCCTCTATCTCCACGGGCACATTTTCAGCAAAATGGAAATGTTGTTCGTATACGTGCTTTCCATCTGAGTCACATGTATCGATTAAGATCCAAATGTCTGGTTTCACAAATAAAATCTGCCGTAAAACCATAACAGGTTTCTCTAATTTCCAATATCCATTATGCCCGCATTGTATATAATCGTAAGATGGGTGTGTGGTCCAATACGAATTGACGGGTTTAGCAGTTTTCTCCCATGTCCAAGAGTCCTTGTAAGAAGATATGGAGACACCATCAACAATCAGTGTATTATGCTGAAAGGACTCTTTAAAATATTGTCTATCTGCAGTTTCCATATAGGTATAACGTCCGGAGTCTATTAAGAATTCACGTCCATATGCCGACAAGTCTATATGTAAAAAATCATCATGCCCATGTGCTCTAATCAAGTCCATATGTCCGCCATCAAACAACAGATAGTTTGCATCCTTACTCCAATCGCTGCGCATGATTGCATAACCAGAATTCTCTAAGTAATGAGAAGTAAAAAGAGGTACTTGTGTTTCCATGGAATTGTATTGTTCTACTCCATCTTTGCCAAAATACCATATACCATCATAATTCAGTGTTGGATAAGCAATGGTTTTTAGATCTCCCCAATGAAGAAGCACTGCTCCATGACACATGATATCTCTTATGTCTGTATCGTCACTATCACTTAACATAGGCTGATGGCCATTTGGCTTAATAAAGGCTAGTGATGCGGTAAACATTTGAGATAGTTTTTCCTTTAGAGAGCGTGGATACTGAATGTTGTTACGGTCCATTAAGAGTACTGACTCAAAAAGACAATTCAGCACTTCATGATGGTACATTGAACATTGTTCATTGTGCATTCCGTCACCAAAGATTTGCAGATCTGCCATTTTTGTCATACGATTAATCGCCGTTTGTAACCACTCTTTTGATTCCTTTAACTCTGGATAGAGAAGAGCGATTTGCAAGAGACCGTTTGTTTCAAGGAAGCCCCAGTTACTTTGAGCATCATGAGGAGTAAACGCGATGTTTAAATAATACCCATGAAGAATAACGGCTTCTTGAAAAAGCTTCTCTAGTTTTTCTCCCCATAATGAAGATTGGCGTATACAGGAATAGCCTTTAAGCCAATTGACAATTCTGATTCCACTATCAAGTTTACGCCACGTGTCTTTTACGTTATATTGGTTCTTGTCACTGGATGTGACCTCTTCTTCAGTTAATGGATTCTGTGCGATCCAGTCATTCAATAACTTTATATAGCCAGCAGCATATTTCTCATTATTGGTAAGCCAATAAGCTTGACCTAGTTCTGACATATATCTTGCACGATTAAGCATAACGGTCCATTCAAAATCACCATTTAAACGGTACGTCCAATCTATTTGTTTATCAAAAGTAACAGGGGTTTCACAGCGTTCCATGTCCCAGCGATGCGTGTAAATAAATGTATTTTCACATGCTAAATCGGCACGCTGGATTACCTCATTTATTTCATTTGGCCAATCCTTTTTACACGACGAGACAATAAATTCTTTATCCTCAATGCTCCAGAAGTGCCTAGGATTCTGTCTATCACCCTGCATCACTCCACCTCTCCCTTTTTCCTTACTATCCCATCATTTTAAGTAGTATGGTAGTCGAAGGGAATGTCCAAATATAGACCATAAATACTTAAAGTTAGCTAAAAAAAGGCCAGTATCACACTGACCTCATTCCTAGTATCCTGTTAACATGAGCCCTCTTTCAATTAATATTGGATATTCTTCGTGTAGTTGTTTAATATCCTCAAGTTGTTTTTTCAGCAATAACTGTTTTTCAGGCAGCAAATTTTGTTTGACGAGTATTTCCATAACCTCAATCCTTAAGAGCCAATCCTCTTTAAAGGCTGTGGTTAATTTTTCAATCACTTCTTCGAGTACTTCTTCCACATTATTTACTTTGTTTTCGCGAATACTTCTAACTTTTCCATATAATTGTTCTAAAAGTGATAGTTCTCTTTTTCCAAGGGGTTTCGTTTCCACTTCCTCTAAATCACCATAAAATTGTTCAGAATCTGCGGCACCAGCGAATACGGAGGTTATACAATTTCCAACAGCCAAATCATATGTTCCCCAATCATGATGGAATAAAGTTTGATTTCCAAATGTAACTGTACAATTCCCTAACGATATAAGCAGCAGTTTGCCATCCTTACGATAGAAATGCAGCGGAGTCCCAGCCACTTTAACTCCATTCTCATAGAGAATGACAGATTCTTTGCCTAGCTCTATTCCTATTGCTTTAAGGTCCTCATCACTCATTTCCTCTAATGACTTCTGGCTATTTGCTATTTTTCCAATTGGAGCCCCAAAACCGTCTTGATGTGCAGCTTTTCCATGACCAGGCAATTCGGTATTTTGAAAAGATAATGCTGAGGGGCCTTCTGTTTGGATGTATATCGCTTCCCCTTTATCATCCTTTAAGATATTACGTAATGTTCCAGTTAACTGCAGCCCTGAGCTATATTGAATAGTAGCAGTATGGTTCGAACGAAGTGCTTTATCTAAACCTTTTGTTCCACCAACCTTAAATGCCATGGTTTTTGAGAATTCAATTACCGCATCTATTAACTGATCAAAGCTGTCACAAACAAAAAGCTGGGGCTGTGGTTTAGTAATATCAAAACCGGTTTCAATCACCGTTTGCAAGTCGAAAGGAATTTTCTTAACAGAATCTGTTAAACTGCTCCTTCCTTCTGATACCGAAGATAACAATCCAGCACCATAAATTTGCGGATGATCGACACTGCCGATGAGGCCGTATTCAACCGTCCACCAATATAACCGAGATATTTGTTCCGCTTCTGATAGTTCTGTTACCGCACTTTGTTTTTCTTCAAAAACAGCCTTCGCTTCCTCGATTTCTTCATTTGTTGCTGTGCCGCTTTCTAATAAATTCGAATAGGTACGCACGGCCTCAAATAATTCATGCTCTTCATTTGTGGCCAATGCTTTTGAGCCAATTTGCCCAAATAGCTTTACATACTCTGAGAACTTCTCTTCACAAAGAATCGGCGCGTGACCTGCTGCTTCATGAATGATATCCGGTGCTGGGGTATATTGAATATTTTCTAGTTTCCGAATGTCTGAGGCAATTGGCAGAATACCATGTGCTTGAAAATCGAAGAAAATAACCCCTGGGATAAAACCATCAATATTGGCTGCTCCCCACCCAAACGGCTCTAACGCTTTATTCATATCTATAACATTTGGGATTTTCTCAACGGATATCCCAGAAGACTTTAACCCGCCTACATATGCTTGGTGAGCAGTATTCTTTAAATAGTTATGATTTTGTCTCATCACATAACGCCAAACAGCATGGTCAATCGGTGTATATTTTTCATATTGCTGGTCAACCACATATTTTTGTAAGTGTCTCGGAATTTTCCTTACATTCCCCATAAAAGAAACCTCTCCCTCTAGATGAAAATTAACTTTTCGTTTGTAAAAAAAATTCATCATATTTTGCAGCTAATTCAAAATCTAAATGCGTTAATCCCCTTGCATTCCATGAAGAAATCCTTACTGTCACGACCTTATAGTCGATTGAAATAAATGGGTGGTGATTAACCTTTTCAGATTGATTGGCCACAAGGTTTACGAACTCAATACCTTTCAGATAGTCACGAAAACGATATTTTCGCTCAATCCATTTTTCATCTGTTAATCTCCAGTCAGTTACGGAGGATAACTTTTCTTGAACCTCAGAAGGGGTTAATTTTTCCATTCGCTTCGCTCCTTTATACTATTAAAGCGCTTTCAGCACTATTTACAGTCATCAATAAATATTATTCAATTAGAATGAAAAAAACACTGTCAGTTTGTCTTTTGTTTCTAAATGTAAAAGAATCCACCTAAAAACAGGTGGATTCCTACAGTTTATGATCTAGAGGATTCAAAGGTAACATGAATTTGGACAATTTCTGAACGTGTCCCAATGCGCAGCGGCAGTCCCCATACACCATAACCCGATGAAACAATCGATTGCAGGTTCCCTTTCTTCAAATAACCCCAATCATTTTCAAAAATCATGTTCGTAATCAGATTCCCTGGTGCAACCTGGCCTTTATGTGTATGGCCAGAGAGAATCAGGTCAACCCCATTTTTTTCAGCTATATCTAAATCATAAGGCTGATGCTCGAGAAGAAATACGGGTTTCTTTTCATCGACCTGCTTCATTAAGGCTGAGAGTTCAGCTCTCACAACATCCTGGTATCCCCGGTCTTTTCTGCCGACAAGGGTAATACCTTCAGGCAGGTTTAGAACCTCATCATCCAAAACTCTCATACCACTATTATTAAAAATCTCAACTAAATCTACATCATCACGATCATGATTTCCTAAAGAGGCATATACAGGAGCATCGATTTGTTTTAGAATCTCTGGAATTCCTTCTTCTAGAAAAGGTGTGATATCGTCATCAATGATATCCCCTGGAAAAAGGACTAAATCAGGCTGATTAGTATTAATGTATTGAACTAGTTTCTCTGCCTGTCTGCTTCCGGATAAATCCCCAAAATGCATATCAGAAGCCATAATAATTTTCAGGCTTTGTTTCCCTTCTACCTGCTTCGGAATATTAATCTGATACGTTTTGGCTTTTGGACTGTAGGCATTAAACATTCCGAAACAGAAGGAGCAAACAATCACAACCATTACGGTATATCCCGTCCATTTAACAAACTTTTCTTTTTGAATATGCGTAAATCTTCTAATAAAAACGGCGATATTGGCTAAAGGAAGCAGCAAGATTAAAAAATAAAATAACGACAGCCACGCTGCACCAAGCCAAGTGAAAAATAAACTCTCATCTAACCATCTTGAAAAAACAAAAGAATATGCGAAAACAACGAGAATAACCCAGAAGATAATTTTGATACTCTTTCGGTCCCCGCTAATGTTTCTTAACCATACCCAAATATTGTATCCAATGTAAAAAATCAATAAATTATATAGTAGAATAATTCCTATTCCAATAGCCCACACAGAAGTAACTCCTTTTTACTAGTTGTCTTACTTCTATTAGACAATATTTGAGCATAATTAACAATTAATACGAACTAGTGATTTACCATTAATTTGTAAGGCGGATATTACCATCACTTCTTCCTCTAATTATTTGATACAATTTTAAAGTCAGAGAATAATAGGGAGGAATAAAACCTATGAGAAAAAACAAGATCCTCCTAGCCCTGGTAATTCTGCTTACCTTTACAGGGGGAATTTTTACTGGAGTATTATATTCCAAAAATAACACAGAACAAGGTGCAAAACCGCTTAAAATAGAAAATGCTTCAAAATCAAAAAAGTCCCTCGACGAGAAAGCAATCCCAGAGGAGAGTTCAGAGGAATCCAAAGTTTTACTAGGTTATGTACAGGATTTCCGTGATCCGAATGTGGTCGATTATTCAAAGTTAACACATGTAATCTTCTCGTTTGCTCATCCTACACCGGATGGCGGGATTCTATTAAATGGTGATACAGCTATAAATAACTTACGAGCCATGGTTAAGGAAGCTGAGAAACACAATACAAAAGTAATCTTAGCGGTTGGCGGCTGGTTTCATATCAATGGCGGAGAATCCTATGAACCATTTAAAGCAGCCATCAGCAATCCTGACTCTAGAACAAAACTAGTGAGTGAACTTACTAGTTTAGTAGACCGTGAACACCTAGACGGTATCGACATCGATTTCGAACATCCGCGTTCCAAAGCAGATGCTGCAAATTTAGCTGCGTTTGCAAAGGAATTAAGCGATCAGCTTCACCCTAAAGGGAAAGAACTATCCATTGCTGTTTATGCCAAAATTCATGCGGTGACGGGCACCGAAATGGGCTTTGTTGTTTATGAACCATCCACGTTCGAGCACGTCGATCATGTTAATATCATGGCTTATGATGGTCAGTGGGATGGCGGCTATAATGGTGCCAATTTATCGCCTTATCCTTTTACAGAGAAAATAGTAAACTATTGGGCGAATACGTTTGATCAAAACAAACTGCCGAAGGAAAAGCTTGTTTTAGGTGTCCCTTTTTATGCTCAGCCTGAAGACCCTGCCATTAAACAGGTATCTTATAGTGCAATTATTAACAGTAATCCTGCAAATGCTGCAAATGATACTGTGAGTATGAATGGAACCACTTATCATTATAATGGTGCTGAAACCATGAGGAAGAAGACAAATTTAGCACTTGATCATGGCTTTGGCGGGATGATGCTGTGGGAAGCTGGGCATGACAGCATGGGCGATCACAGTTTAACGTCTGTAATATTTAATGAACTTTCAAAAACAAGTGATAATCTCGTAAAGAAATAACAAAAGGCTGCACCCTCTTAGAATGAGGATGCAGCCTTTCTTTTATACTTTTAGGTTCATTAATCTTTCGTTTACTTCTTCTTCCGTTAATCCATGCTCAGCAACATAACGATTCCTTGGATGTGTTCTGCATTCATGTGAACAGCTTCGTAAATGTCGGTGTTCATTTTCCTCAGAACAAAGAATTTTTTTGTTACACTCTGGGTTCGCACAGTTTACATAACGCTCACAAGGCTCACCCGTGAAATAATCTTTACCGACAACCACATGCTCCTTACGATTGACAGGAACGCTAATCCGCTCATCAAACACATAAAGCTGTCCATCCCATAATTCCCCTTGTACTTCTGGGTCTTTACCATAAGTAACAATACCGCCTTCTAATTGTGAAACATCTTCAAATCCTTCATTTAGAAGCCAGCCTGAGAATTTTTCACAACGAATTCCACCAGTACAATAAGTAAGAATTTTCTTTCCTTCAAATTCTTGTTTATTTTCTCTAATCCAATCTGGAAGATCACGGAAGTTTAAAATATCCGGGCGAACAGCACCTCTAAAATGGCCTAAATCATATTCATAGTCATTTCGAGCATCAATCACAACAGTATCTTCTCTTTGCATTGCTTCAAAAAATTCTTTCGGTTTTAAATGCTTTCCTGTTGTGACATGTGGATCGACATCGTCCTCTAGACGTAACGTAACGAGCTCTGGTCTTAGACGAACGCGCATCTTTTTGAAAGCATGCTCATTTGCTTCATCAATTTTAAAGATGGTACCTGCAAAAAGCGGATGCTCGTCCATCCATTTTATATACGCATCTGTTTGTTCAACTGTACCTGAAACCGTACCGTTAATTCCTTCTGCTGCTATAATAATTCTGCCTTTTAGGCCTAATTCATTACAGAACTGGAGATGCTCTTGCTGTGCCTCTTCCGGGTTTTCTATTGTGACATATTTATAATATAATAAGACTCTAAATTCTTGATTCATATTTACCACCTTACTAACTTTTATACATACTTTATATTAATAACCGAATTATTATATCAATAATCATATATAGATTTCAATTGATATGCTTATTCTTCCCATTTTCAAAATAAAAAAGTATCCTGCTATAGATTAATTTGGCAGGATACCTTTTTTATTATAGATAGTAATAATCAACCAAATTGCCAAACGCTGTGACTTAAGTTTCCATATCTATAGCTTCGATGTAATAATTTTGCTTTCCTGCTATCATCTGCTGCACCAAGAGCGTAGAAAATTGGAATAAAGTGTTCATTCCCATACGATGGAACTGCGAATTGTGCATTTGGAGCAAGTGTATGATAAGAAAACAATGAATCCGTATCCCATGTATGAAGGTGATGGGCTAACCAGTCATCAAACTCTAGTGCCCATTGATCAATTTTTCCATTGTCTGCAAAATTTACTGCTCTTAAATTATGAACAGTTCCCCCGCTGCCTATAATTAAAACATCTTTAGCTCGTAATGCCGAAAGTGATTTACCAATGCTATATTGCTCCTCTGGAGTAAGTGCAGGGTTAACAGACATCGCAATGACCGGTACGTCAGCATTCGGGTAAAGTAACCTGAGGACAACCCATGCACCATGATCTAACCCTCGTTTCGGCTCTACTTCAAAAGAAATACCATTTTCTTTAAATAGATCTATGATTTCATTGGAAATTTCTTGTGAACCTTTAGCTGGATACTTAATCGTATAAAGCGCTGGGTCAAACCCGCCGAAATCATAAATGGTATCATACTGGTCAACTTCACTTACCTTTTGTGATCTAGATTCCCAATGAGCAGAAAACAAGACTATTGCCTTTGGACGTGGTAAAGACTTACCCAGTTGATTAATAAATTGAGTATACTCATTGTTTTCAACAGCAAGCAATGGTGCACCGTGAGCAATAAATAGTGATGGCATCATGGTACTGTCCCCTCCTGTATTATAGTGATTGCGCCTGGTTTTTCTGGCCTTTAAATAGTAAGTTATCCACTGCGAAAGTCTTACTGTCGTTAATCACAATAAATAATGCCATTGCAAGTAATGCTAAATCTAATTCCCAGCCTGCACCTTGACCATTTCCTAAAAAACCGCCTGCTAATTTCACTTTGACCGTTGCTCCAAGCATTAATAGTACAAATAATCCTGAAACAATTCTGCTTCCTAGGCCAATAATTAAAGCAAATCCTCCAACCATTTCTACCACAGCAACACCATAAGCAAGAACACCTGGTAAGCCGATTGAATCAAACCAGCCCGCGATATTCTCTATGCCGCCTTGGAATTTCACTAATCCATGGATAAAAAATGTAACTCCTAATACTAAACGTAAAATCAAAGTACTTACTTCTATCTTTTTCATAATTTCTACCTCTCCTTAATGTTTTATTTTTCTAAAATGTGTATGAACCATTTTGTTAACTCCTGCAGGTTAACAACTGCCAATAACATACATAATAAGACCGAAGCAGGATATTGTGTATTTGAACGAAATCCTTTGGACGACGAAGTTCAGATCATCGTTGCTTAATCTCTATCATCCCTCCCTGAAAGTATTTTATTAAATAATAAAGATTCATATTTGAAAACATCTAAATAAAAAAATAAAATGTTTTTATATATGAACATTTGTTGCTTATAGGATAACAGCGAATCTTGTGGATTGTCAATGATATTTTTGCTAATATATAAATATGTTCTATATTAGGAAACTATATAAGGGTGATCAATTTGGATATCGGCGCAAAGATTCGTGCAATAAGAAATCGAAAAAAAATTACCATCGCTCAAATGTGTGAAGGAACTGGACTTTCAAAAGGGTTTATCAGCAATGTTGAAAACAATAACACTTCACCATCCATAAGTACGCTGCAGACGATTGCCAGCTATTTAGAGGTTCCTTTACCTTACTTATTGTTAGAAAAAAAACAGCATTTACGTGTAGTCAGGAAAGATGCAAGGACTATGACCACATTTAATCAGCTGAAAATTGAAACCATATCTTCTATGGGTGGTTTAAGCTTAAGAAGTGTTGAGTTTCCACCTGGCGCGTCTATTGGAGACGCCCACGCGCATGAGGGAGAAGAATGTCATTTAGTGCTAGAAGGAAAAGTATTAGCGGAGCAAGGAGAAGATTCTGTGATATTAGAAGAAGGTGACTCCTTCAGCTGGAATGCAAGTGTTCCACATACAGTGAAAAATATCGGGGATTGTAAAGCGGTTGTTTTGATTGCGGTTTATTCAAATAATGAAAAATAACCATTTAAGACAAGGTGTCCATTTTTAGGACACCCGTTTATTTTAACTGCCCTCGTAATACCATGTTCTATTCTGAATAAATTTTTTACACATGCTGTTTAAGTATAAATACTCCAAATGCGCAAGTGTTTCCCCCACAGCAAAGCGAGTTTCATGGATATTCAAATTTCGAAACAGCTTTTGGCTGACTTCATAGGTGGTTGCCGGCTGTTTTATAGCATCATACGTCTCGGCTAATCTTTCATGATGATGTTGCATTAATTCTTCAATTCTTTGATTGGCATTTCTAAACGGCTTCCCATGCGAAGGAATCACATAATCAACATCCAAAGCTTTAATTTTTTCCAAAGATGTCATAAAATCTTGCAATGGATTAGGATTCCCAATGAACCAATATGAGATATTGGGCGAAATTCTTGGTAAAATATGATCCGTTGAAAATAAAATGCTATTCTCTTTATTAAATAGTGTAATTAACCCATCCGAATGTCCAGGTGTAAAAATAACCTCATATTCGTACTTTCCAAAAATGACCTTCATGCCTTCTTCGAGGAAGTGTTGAACAGAAGGGTATGGTTTTACCTGCAATTCAAAACTGCTTTCATCCTTCGTTAACAACTGAGATAAATTGCCAGGTAACCCGCAGCGATCATAGTTTTCTTTTATGGTTGATAAGGTGCTGTGCTCCCAATAACTTACCCCAGCCCTTGCGTCAATCTCGGACATCCACACTTTTGCATTAGTAAGCTTCTGAAGTGCACCACCATATCCGAAATGATCGGGATGGTAATGAGTTATAATGATATCCGTAACATCATGTTTTTCTATAATAGGTTTCCAAACGTCCCTCGTTACATGATTGTTTAACCCTGTATCGATGATGGTCCATCCTCTTTCACCTTCTGCTATGAAACAATTAACATGATTGAGCCGAAAAGGCAGCGGGATGGTAATTTGTGATACACCAATTTCACTTAACAAAAAAACGACTCCTCCCTTTAGTTTCGTATAATTTGTAAAAAGGAATAAGCAGCAAATTAGACTTCTTTGCCGCTTATTCCCCGACTATTTCTCACTCATTAATTCTTTCAATAATTGTTCCGTTCGCCATTCCGCCGCCTTCACAAATTGCTTGTAATCCATAACGGCCGCCTGTTCTTTCTAATTCATGCATCATCGAAATCATCAATTTTGCACCTGTTGCCCCGAGCGGATGTCCTAAGGCAATTGCTCCACCATTTGGGTTTAATTTCTTTGGATCTGCCTTAATTTCTTCTAACCAGCACATTGGGACTGGTGCAAACGCTTCGTTTACTTCATAGGTATCCATATCCTCAATTGTCAGCCCTGCTTTGGCTAATACTTGTCTCGTTGCCTCAATTGGTCCCGTCAGCATTAACGTTGGATCAGATCCCACTACAGAACGGGCAACAATACGGAAGCGCGGCTTAAGTCCTAATTCCTCCGCTTTTTCCCGTGACATTAATAAAACAGCTGCAGCTCCATCACTCATTTGGCTGGCGTTGCCTGCATGAATCTTGCCGTCTTCTTTAAAGACTGTTTTGAGAGTGGACAACTTTTCCACAGTTGAACCCTTACGAGGTCCTTCATCCTGTTTTACTGCCACCTTACCGCCATCATCTAAAGTCACCTCTAAAGGCATAATTTCTCTGTCAAATCTGCCTTCTTCTATTGCTTTTAACGCCCGATCGTGACTTTCAACTGAATATTCATCCAGCTGCGTGCGTGTAAATCCCCACTGATCCGCAATTCGTTCCGCGGACAATCCTTGGTGGATCATTTCATATTTGGAAGTAAGAGTTTCACTCCAGCCTGATTCCTTACGGGTTGAACCAAGAGGAACACGTGTCATACTTTCTACTCCGCCAGTAATAACGATATCCATATCCCCGCTAAGAATGGCTTGGGAAGCAAAGTGTATCGCTTGCTGGCCAGAACCGCATTGACGATCTAATGTGGTTGCTGGCACATGAATCGGAAAGTCCGCCATTAACGTCGCTGTACGAGCAATATTCAGACCTTGTTCTTCTACCTGCGAAACACAGCCTAAGATAACATCCTGTACAATTCCTGGTGATATCCCTGCACGATTGACTAATTCTTTTAATACCATAGCTGCGAGTTCATCTGGACGAACGGAACTCAAAAGCCCTTTTCTTTTTCCAACCGGCGTACGAACACCCTCTACAATCACAACTTCACGCATTTTATCTTCCTCCATTTTGTTTAATTTTTATATAATTTTGATCTACCTTGGTGCCATACGAATGGCGCCATCCAATCGGATGGTTTCCCCATTAAGCATGACGTTTTCGATGATAGACTGGGTTAATTGAGCATATTCAGAAGGGCGGCCAAGTCTAGATGGAAATGGAACCTGGGACTCCAAGGCTGTTTTTGCCTGTTCAGACAATGAACCAAACAGTGGTGTTTCAATTAATCCAGGTGCGATGGTCATTACTCTAATACCAGACTTCGCTAAGTCTCGTGCAATTGGTAATGTCATACCTACTACACCGCCCTTAGAGGCACTGTAAGCAGCCTGACCAATTTGACCGTCAAATGCTGCAACAGAGGCGGTATTAATAATCACACCTCTTTCACCTTCTTGGTTCGGTGGATTATTTACCATTTGAAGAGCCGCAAGGCGAATAACGTTAAAGCTGCCAATGAGGTTAATTTCAATTACTTTTTTAAAATTATCAAAACTGTGTGCTTGATTCCTGCCTACTGTTTTCTCAGCAACAGCAATTCCTGCACAATTTACCACTGTATTGATGCTGCCAAATCTTGCAATGGCTGAATCGATAGCCTGTTGTACATCTTCCTCACTCGTTACATTTGTTTTAAAGAAAACCGCATTCTCCCCTAAATCTTCAGCTAAAAGGGTCCCTCTTTCTTCTGAGAGGTCCAAAATGGCAGCTTTTCCGCCGTTTTCAACAATATTTCGAACGGTTGCTTCTCCAAGTCCAGAGGCACCACCTGTTACCAAAGCAATAGAATCTTGTATTCTCATTTCCCTTTCCTCCTTCTTTTAATAACCTAGTTCTTTTAGAATTTCCTCAGTATGTTCTCCTAGGCCGGGTGCATGCCGTCTTGTACTAACAATTGAATTTGATAGTTTAATAGGGTTTCCTATTTGTTTCATTACTCCCGCTTCTGGATGTGTGATTTCTTCAATCATTTGACGATGTTTAATTTGTGGATGATCTGCGAGTTCTTCTGGAGTTAAGACTGGGGAGATACAGGCATCAATACCTTCAAAAAGCTTGAGCCATTCTGATAATGTTTTTTGCTGGATGGATTCTTGAACTTCCTGCTTGATTAACCGCTGCTGTTCTAGGGGTGCATCGAGTTGGTCTATAAGATCTTCCTTACCAATAACTTTGCAGAAATTTTTCCAAAACTTATATTCTAGTGCACCAACGGAGATAAAACGATCATCCTTTGTTCTATAAATTTCATAGCACGCTTTCCCGCCGTTTAAGGTCAATTCCCCTCGATTTGGCATTTCACCGGTAGTCCAATAGTTTGGCATAATAGTATGCATCCATGAAAGTGCACCATCTAGCATGGAAATATCAACAAATTGACCTGTGTTCGATTTCTTCGCATCAATAATTGCTAAAAGGATTCCAACTGCAGCCATTAACGCTCCACCGCCGATATCACCGATTTGAACCGATGGAATCAATGGCTTTTCATTTGGAACTCCCTGTAAATGGAGCAGCCCGGAATAGCTTAAGAAATTCAAATCATGTCCAGCTTCTTTTGCAAAGGGTCCGGATTGGCCGTAACCGGTAATACCACAATAAATCAGTTTTGGATTATGTACCTTCAGTTCTTCATATCCAAGCCCAAGCCGGTCCATAACCCCAGGCCGGAATGATTCAATTAGGACATCCGCCGTTTTGATTAAAGAAATGAAAGCCTCTTTATCTCTTTCGACTTTAAGATCAAGGGTAATGCTCCGTTTATTTCGGTTTAGCGAAATAAACATAGCACTTTGATCATCACTTACTCTCGGTTCATACCAGCGGGCATAATCTCCGCTTTCAGGGTCTTCCACTTTTATCACATCAGCACCGTAATCAGCCAGCAATAATGAACAATAAGGACCAGGAAGAAGTCTTGTAAGGTCAAGGACTCGTATACCTTCAAGAGGTAACAAACTATCATCTCCTAAAATACAAATTTTTTGACAACGGTTTCATCTCTATTTTAAATAATAGCAATTTTCTTAAAATTTTACAATCCATTTATTTTTTAAACCAATGTTTAAAATTCATTGATTTTTGAAAATAGCTAACTTATATTTAAACAAAGGGTAAATATGAATTAACTTTCAAAAAAATATAGATTACCAGTTTGAAAAGGTAGGAGGGTTTATGGTATGTCATCTTTCAGAGCACAGAAAATGGCGAAAAAAAAACAGGAAATTCTTCGTTCTGCCGCGGCGGTTCTTGTTGAAAAAGGATACCAAGGGACAACAATGGAAGAAATAGCTGCAAAACTTTTGATGACAAAGGGTTCAATGTATTATTATTTTAAAAATAAGGATGACCTTCTCTATCAATGCCATTTAATGATTATGGAAATTTGTCTCGATGGAATTGACAAAGTTATCAGTAGTGATCTTAGTCCTGTCGAAAAGTTAAAAAGTGCAATCAACGAACATATTCTACTTGCAACTAGGGAAAAATCTATGTTCATGGCTCTTTCAAAGCCTAATCATAATTTCTCAGATGAACAGCTGAAGGAAGTACTTGAGCATAGAAAAAGTTACTCGCACTATTTTGATAGAATTATCCATGAAGGTATTGATAAAAAAGTGTTTAATGCCGTGGATGTGAGAATGGTACGCCTAATTATTTTAGGTGCACTTAACTGGATACAAGAATGGTATGATCAAAATGGTCCTCAAAGCGCAGAAGAAATATCTGAAGCCTACACATCATACTTACTAAAGATGTTATTGGTAGATAAATAAAGTTTATCTACTTTTTTTGATGTGTATTTCTTCGGTCACTACAAACTAAACCCTCCACAATATACATGGAGGGATTAGTCGCTCAACCTATTTTTTCTTCATTTTCTGAACTTAAAAGTACTCTCTTATTTGAAGTCACCGGTGTAAGGCTGGATCGCTTTAATAAATAGTTTAAATGATCCAGCGGCATTGATCCATGTCCCTTACCATCTTCTAGTGTAAATTGAACTGTAATCCCATTATTTGTCGTTACTGTTAACGAGTCTGCAGAATTAAAATTCCCCTTTATATTTTGAGAAATTTGATATTTCGAACCTGTTTCAATCGACATTTGCTATCTCCTTCACCATTATTTAGTCATAGTATTCTCCGATTATTTTTATTCATACAAAAATATTCCATTTAGCCTCAATCAAATATGGTTATAAAAAAAAGATATGATAGAATATCCTTATCTAAGGAGGTGTGAGTATGGAAGGTTTTGGTGATTTACTGAAAGCACAGCGGGATTTCTTTCAAACCGGGAAAACAAAAGATGTTTCATTTCGAATTGAAGCTTTAACTTCATTAGGAAACATGATTCGCTCACATGAAACGGAAATAATGGCAGCACTAAAAAAGGATTTGAATAAGAGTGACTTTGACACTTACGTTACTGAAATGGGTATTTTGCTCGAGGAAATTCGCTTTACTCTCAAACATATTAGAGATTGGACTCAGCCAAAAAGAGTAAAAACAGCGTTAACACAAATGGGTTCTAAGGGCTATATCTATTACGAACCTTATGGCGTAGCATTAATCATTTCTCCATGGAATTATCCGTTACAATTAGCCATAGCGCCTCTAATTGGTGCAATAGCAGCTGGAAATTGTACTGTCCTAAAACCATCTGAACTTACACCAGAGACATCAAACCTTATGGCTGAACTGATCAATAAAACTTTTCCTGAAAACTATATAGCAGTCGTCCAAGGTGATGCCGATACCACTCAGAGTTTATTAAAAGAGAAATTCGATTATATCTTTTTTACTGGCAGTGTTGCTGTTGGAAAGGTCATAATGGAAGCAGCTGCAAAACACCTTACTCCTGTTACCCTAGAGCTCGGAGGGAAAAGTCCATGTATCGTTCATCATGATGCGGATGTTAAATTAGCTGCCAAACGCATAGCATGGGGCAAGTTTATTAATGCTGGCCAAACATGTGTGGCACCCGACTATTTGTATGTCCACAAAAACATTAAGGATGAATTTATCAGAACCCTAAAAGATACTATTAATGAGCTATATAATGATATCGTAAATAACGGTGAATTTACGAGAATAGTCAGTGAACGTCATTTTAACCGGGTAACTAGCTTGCTTTCAGGCGGTGAAATACTCCATGGCGGCAATCATTCTATCGAAACACTAACGATTGAGCCAACCATCCTCGGCGGTGTTACTTGGGATGACCCCGTGATGCAGGAGGAAATATTTGGACCTGTCCTTCCAGTCCTTGAATATGAAAATGACGAAGCCATGATTCAAAAAATTAATGAACACCCAAAACCATTGGCTCTTTATATCTTCTCAGAAAGCAAAGAATTCCAAGGAACCATTTTAAATTCTATCTCGTTTGGCGGCGGCTGTATAAACGATACCGTTATGCATCTTAGTTCTCCATACCTTCCTTTTGGCGGTGTTGGTGAAAGTGGAATTGGTGCTTACCATGGCAGAGGCAGTTTCGATGTCTTCTCCCACCATAAAAGTATTTTAAAGCAAACGACTACCTTTGATTTACCATTCCGATATCCAAATCGTAAAGATGCACTCAAACAAATAAAACGGTTCATTAAATAAGCATACGTAAAAAGCCTTGCAGATGGATGCTACAAGGCTTTTTGTTCATTATATATTTGTTACTCCCTCACGCTGATACATCAATTAACCATTTTTATGGTTTATATTAAACCCAACCTCTGAATTGGGAAGCTTCTGCTACTTTCCTTATCCCAACCATATAGGCTGCTAAACGCATATCAACATGATGGTCCTGAGCTAATTGATAAATACTGTCAAAAGAACTTACCATTACTTTCTCAAGTTTTGCCATTACTTCTTCTTCTGTCCAATAGTAACCTTGATTGTTTTGCACCCATTCAAAATATGAAACTGTTACACCGCCTGCACTGGCAAGAATATCTGGGACAAGAAGTATTCCACGATCTGTTAAGATTTTTGTCGCTTCAAGCGTGGTTGGTCCGTTTGCTGCTTCAACTACTATACTAGCTTTAATGTTAGCAGCATTTTCTTGGGTAATCTGGTTCGAAATCGCAGCAGGTACTAGGATGTCGCAGTCTAATTCAAGTAATTCTTTATTACTGATTGTATTACTGAAAAGCTTTGAGAATGTACCGAAGCTATCCCTTCTATCTAGTAAAAAATTGATATCAAGTCCATTAGGATCATAAACCCCGCCGTATACATCGGAAACAGCAACGACCTTCGCACCTGCATCATGCATAAATTTAGCTAAGTAACTGCCTGCGTTTCCAAAGCCCTGGATAACTACCCTAGCTCCCTGCAATTCTTTTCCTATTTTCATGACTGCTTCATTTATACAAATGGTAACACCACGTGCCGTTGCCGTTTCACGTCCATGAGACCCGCCTAGTACCAATGGTTTACCGGTTATGAATCCTGGTGAGTCAAACTCACGCAAACGGCTGTACTCATCCATCATCCATGCCATGATCTGAGAGTTGGTATAAACATCCGGCGCAGGAATATCCTTAGTTGGCCCAACAATCTGGCTGATTGCACGAACATAGCCGCGACTTAATCTCTCAAGTTCTCTGAAAGACATATTCCTTGGATCACAAATAATACCGCCTTTTCCGCCGCCATAAGGAAGGTTGGTAATTCCACACTTTAGGCTCATCCATATCGATAAGGCTTTTACCTCGGCTTCATCTACATCAGGATGGAACCGAACGCCGCCCTTTGTAGGTCCAACCGCGTCGTTATGCTGCGAACGGTAACCGGTAAATATTTTTACAGTCCCATCATCCATTCGAACTGGAATACGAACCGTTAATAACCGGATCGGTTCTTTTAATAATTCATACATTTCTTTATTGTAGCCTAACTTCGATAATGCTTCTTGAATGACCGTTTGTGTAGAATAGTATAAGTTTAAAGATTCTTTTTCCTTTTCCTGTTCTTTCGCCATTTCATTGATTACCGTCTTAACAGACATGCCAGACACCTCGTAGTTTAATAATAGTTATAATAGTCTTAACCTAAAATTTTTGAAATTTTCTCTACTGCCCAATCAATTTCTTCCTTGGTTATAATTAGCGGAGGAGCAAAGCGAATCACAGTATCATGCGTTTCCTTACACAATAATCCTTCTTCTTTTAATTGCTCACAGTAAGGTCTTGCATTTTCACTCAGTTCCACCCCAATAAATAATCCTCTTCCTCTAATTTCCGTAATGACAGGGTTATTGATTGTTTTTAATTGTTCTATGAAATACTCACCTAATTTAAGTGAACGTTCTGCTAATTTTTCTTCCTCAATTACTTCCAAGGCTGCAATAGACACAGCGCATGCAAGTGGATTTCCACCGAATGTAGAACCATGTGAACCAGGATTAAACACTCCTAATACATCAGAGTTAGCCACTACACAGGAAATAGGGAATACACCGCCACCTAATGCTTTTCCTAAAATTAACATGTCAGGGTTAACGTCTTCCCATTCAGTAGCAAACATTCTTCCTGTCCGGGCTAAACCAACTTGTATTTCATCGGCAATAAATAATACATTCGTTTCTTTACATAAATCAGAAGCTGCTTTCAAGAACCCTTCTGGAGGCAGAATAATCCCTGCTTCTCCTTGTATTGGTTCAATTAGGAATGCAGCTGTATTCGGTGTGATAGCTGCTTTTAACGCTTCAATATCTCCATATGGAATAAGCTTAATGCCTGGAAGCATCGGACCAAATCCTCGCTTATATTCAGGATCAGAGGATAAGGATACTGCACCCATTGTCCTTCCATGGAAGTTACCTGTGCAAGCAATGATTTCCGCTTGATTCTCGGCGATCCCTTTTACATCATAGCCCCAGCGGCGTGCTGCTTTTAGAGCTGTTTCAACCGCTTCTGCACCTGTATTCATTGGAAGTGCCATTTCTTTATTCGTTAATTTACAGATTTTTTCATACCAGGGACCGAGTTGGTCATTATGAAAGGCACGTGAAGTTAACGTTACTTTGTCTGCTTGTTCTTTTAGAGCCTGAATAATTTTAGGATGACGATGTCCTTGGTTTACCGCTGAATAGGCACTTAGCATATCCATATAGCGTTTTCCTTCTGGACTTTCCACCCATACTCCCTCTGCTTTTGAAACTACAATTGGAAGTGGATGATAGTTATTGGCACCAAACTTTTGTGTTTGTTCGATAATTTCTGTAGTTTTATTCATCATGGTTGTCATTTTTTCTTCCTCCTTTATAGCATTTCAGATGTTGTTTTTGCTTGCATGTGAAGAAGTAAATAATCAGGACCGCCTGCTTTAGAGTCTGTCCCTGACATATTGAAACCGCCAAATGGCTGATATCCAACAATTGCTCCTGTACATGTACGGTTAAAGTAAAGATTTCCAACATGGAATTCTTCTCTCGTACGTTCAATATGTTCACGGTTGTTTGAAATTAAAGCCCCTGTTAGACCATAATCTGTGTTGTTAGCGATCTTCATCATATGGTCAAAATCACGAGCTTTTGCGAAAGCAAGAACTGGTCCAAAAATCTCCTCTTGCATAAGGCGGGCATTTTCATCTAAGTCAGCAAAGATTGTTGGCTGGATAAAGTAACCCTCGGAGTCATCGCCTTCTCCGCCAGTCATTAATCTTCCTTCTTGTTTACCAACTGCGATATAATTCATGATTTTCTTAAATGATTTATCATCAATCACTGGACCCATATAATTAGAAAAATCTTCTGGGTTACCGATTGTCAGTGTTTTGGTTAATGCCACAGCTTTTCCAATTACTTCATCATAAACATCTTGATGAACAACAGCTCGGGAGCCTGCTGAACATTTTTGACCAGAGAAACCAAAAGCTGAATAAACAATGCTAGAAGCTGCTAAATCTAAATCAGCATCATTGTCCACAACAACTGTATCCTTACCGCCCATTTCAGCGATGACACGCTTTATCCAAATTTGACCTGGGTTAACTTTTGCAGCTCGCTCATTGATTCTGCAGCCCACTTCTCGAGAGCCAGTAAAAGACACAAAACGAGTTTTTGGATGGTCAACTAAATAATCACCAATCTCCGCACCACTGCCAGGTACAAAGTTTAATACTCCATTTGGAAGTCCTGCCTCATGCATTAGCTCTACAAATTTCGCGGCCACGATTGGTGTTGAGTTTGCTGGCTTAAGAAGTACAGTGTTACCGGAGACAATTGCTGCCACTGTTGTTCCAGCCATAATCGCCAATGGGAAGTTAAATGGTGAAATAATAATCCCTACTCCTAGTGGGATGTAGTGATATTGATTGTATTCCCCATCACGGCTTTGTACAGAAATGCCCTCTTTAATACGCAGCATTTGTCTTCCGTAGTACTCAATAAAATCTATTGCTTCAGCTGTATCTGCGTCCGCTTCCTTCCATGGCTTTCCAGCTTCTTTTACAAGGTAAGCAGAAAATTCATGTTTACGACGACGTAACATTGCTGCTGCACGGAATAATATATTGGCACGGTGTTCCGGCTTACATTTCTTCCAAGATTCAAAAGCAGTTAAAGCTGTTTGCATTGCCTTTTCCGCAAGTTGTTTGTCCGCCATTGAAACGCTTCCGATGATTTCTTCTTTATTTGCTGGATTAATAGAATGAATTTTTTTATCAGTTGTAATAGACTCTCCGCCAATGACAACTGGATATTCTTTTCCTAGCTGAGATTGAACATATGAAAGTGCTTGTTGAAATGCTTGTTTATTTGCTTCCTCTGCAAAATTAGTGAATGGTTCATGTGTATACGGTTTCATTCATTTTTCCCCCTTGTTGTTTGTACAATATATAATAATGCAAGTATCGTGCCAAACATAAAAAACTTATTAATAAGGGATTAATGTTATTAAGCGCAAAATTTTTTTGCGCAAAAATATTAAATATTCTTTTACGCAAAATTTTTTTGCGTTAAGGAAGATTATTTGTTTTAATAAATAGATAGATAAACAATAAGGGGAATGACTTTCATGGAACAAACAAAAATGACAGTAGAATACCTGCAGTATCTTATTTCCATGTATAAAAGGATCTTAGATGAAGTGGATGTTGGGGTCCATGCCGTTGACGCTTCGGGGAATACGGTTATCTATAATCATAAAATGGCACAAATTGAATCGATGGACATCCAAGATGTAATGAATAAAAATCTCCTAGATGTCTTTATGTTTAAAGAAGATCAAACTAGTACACTAGTAAAAGCGCTCCAAGAAGGAAATGAGACAAAAAATGTTAAACAAACCTATTTTAATAACAAAGGTCGAGAAATCACTACCAATAACAACACCATTCCAATTTATGAAAACGAAAAATTGGTGGGTGCAGTTGAAATCGCGAATGACGTAACAAAACTTGAACGTTTAATAAAAGGAAATATCACACGGAAAGGAAGCACTAGATACACTTTTGACAGTATTACCGGAAACAGCACAGTGATGAAGGAAGTGATTGAAGGAGCTAAACGCGCAGCACGAACCTCTTCTTACGTCTTAATTGTAGGAGAAACAGGAACTGGAAAAGAGCTGTTTGCCCAAAGTATACATAATGCGAGTAGTCGTTTTTCTGGCCCCTTCATCTCTCAAAACTGTGCAGCTTTGCCTGATAACTTAATAGAAAGTCTTCTATTTGGCACAAAGCGCGGTGCATTTACCGGAGCCATTGATCAGCCAGGATTATTTGAACAGGCAAATGGCGGAACTTTGTTACTTGATGAGATTAATTCTCTTAACCTAAATCTTCAGGCTAAGCTGCTTCGTGCACTTCAAGAAAAAACCATCCGCCGTGTTGGGGATACAAAGGATACCCCTGTCGATGTTCGTGTAATCGCAAATATTAACGAAGACCCAATCGATGCGATAACAAATAATCACATGCGTAAAGACTTATATTACCGCCTTGGAGTAGTTACTGTCTTTATTCCGCCTTTGAGAGAACGAAAAGAAGATATCCCTCTGCTCGTCCAACATTTTATTAAAAAATATAATGTACGCTTTCAAATGAATGTAATGGGATTATCAGAAGAAGTAAGAAAATCGTTTTTGGACTATGATTGGACCGGTAATGTCCGGGAGCTGGAACATATCATAGAAGCTGCGATGAACATCATCATGGATGATGAAGATATTATTAAATACCCTCATCTACCTTATCAATACCGCAGCAAAATGCACGGAAAAGTAAAGAATATCTCCACGGCTTCAGTGGATAACTTTATTCAAGAACGGGCCGATATACCTGCTTCACTAAAGGATCAAATGGAATATTTCGAAAAGTCCTATATTGAACATGTCTGGAAGAATAATGATCACAATATTTCAAGAACTGCTGATGTACTAGGATTAAGCCGCCAAAGCCTTCAGTATCGAATGAAAAAACTAAATATCAAGAATGACTAACTAGACTAGTATAAATGTCAGGAATCTTTCATAATTTTTGCAGGAATTTGTCGAGAAATAAAGGAATATATAAGCAGGACATAAAAAGGAGGAAAAATATATGAAAAAGATAGTGACACTACTTTGTGCTAGTTTAATTGTTTTATTGATGTTTGTTGGTCCCGGAAATTCAGTAAAAGCCGTAAAACCAAATTTAGTACCAGATTTGTTTTCTTGCGGATGTGACGATCATAGTATCTACCCTATAACAGGTTCCGAAAAGAATAAAATTGTTGCAGAACTTTTAAGCAGCAACGCTTTTCAGACTCAAAAATCGTTGCTCAAAAAGGAGTACACTTTTAAGGGTGTAAACGAAGTACAAGTTGCAAAGGTCGAAGGTGCAAACATTGTAATGGTTGCTGTTCCCTTTTTTAAAAAATCAGGAACTTTAGAATTTGCAATGTTTACAAATGGAGCATTTATAGATATGGCTACTCCGCCAACAGAAGAAGATCACAATCATTAAAATCATTAATAAAAGATAGGGTTGGTATTCCAGCTCTATCTTTTTTCAAATTTATTGACTATCCTCTTACTTATCCGTTATCTCATCAAAAGCAGCCGACACTTTATCAAACTCATCGTGACAATGGCAGGAGTTCTATTTATAGTAAAATGGAAATATTAAAATGAATGTCTTTATTAATAGAGCTTTTGTGGGGACTGCTCCGATGTAAGTTTTAAGTTAAGCAAAAAAACAGGCCCTTAGTATCTTCCTAAGAGCCTGTTTAAAAATTTTATATTAAATATTCACCAATACGAATTTTGTTAATTATATTTTTTGTCAAAGTCAAACTCAATATCCTCCAGTTTAACCACTTTCGTTTTCTTAACCAGTTTATATCCAAAGAATAAACAAAGGAAAAACGGAATTCCTAAGTAAGCCGCTACAACCCCGCCCCAGTCAACCTGGTCCGCAAGAAAGGCTTGAAAATTTTGAGCTAAAATTACGATAATTCCACAAGCAATCGCAAAAATCGGTCCAATCGGAAACCATTTTGCCTTATACGGTAACCTGTCTAGCGAATGCCCTTGGGCAATAAGGGCTTTTCTGAACCGATAATGACTGATGGAAATACCAAGCCAAAAGATAAAACCAGTTATACTGATCGCATTCATTAACCAAATATAGACCATACCATCCCCGAAAAAGGAAGCCAAAAAGGCAAGCGCACCAATAGCACAAGTTAGAATAATACCTGCAACTGGAACTCCACGGTTGTTAAGTTTTCCAAAAATCTTCGGGGCTTGTCCTGCCTTCGCCATTGAATACAACATGCGGGTTGAAGCATATAGGCTGGAATTACCAGCTGATAATACCGCAGTTAAAATAATAGCATTCATAAGAGAAGCCGCAAAGGCTATCCCAGCCTTTTCAAAAATGAGGGTAAATGGACTTACCATCACATTATCATTTTGTAAATTTGGATTGGTATAAGGAATAAGAAGTCCAATCACAGCAATTGCTAAAATATAAAAAATTAGGATTCTCCAGAAAACGCTTTTAATCGCCTTTGGTACATTTTTGGCTGGGTCCTTACTTTCCCCCGCTGTAACCCCCACTATTTCCGTGCCTTGGAAAGAAAAACCTGCTGCAATAAAAACTACAAATACACTTAATATTCCTCCTGAAAAAGGAGCTTTGTCCACTGTAAAGTTTTTAAAACCTACTGCTTCTCCTCCCATAATGCCGAAAATCATCAATAAGCCAACTATAATAAAGATTACGATTGCTGAAACTTTAATTAAAGAAAGCCAATATTCGCCTTCTCCATATCCTTTAACAGACAAATAATTTAATAGGAAAATAAGTGCTAAGAATGAAGCACTCCAAACCAAGGATGGACTATTCGGAAACCAAAATTTCATAATCATGGTAGAGGCAGCTAACTCAGCTGCAATAGTCATTGCCCAGCTAAACCAATATGTCCATCCAATCGCAAAACCAAATGCAGGATCAACAAATTTTGTCCCATATGTACTAAACGCACCACTTGTTGGCATAAAGGCTGCCATTTCTCCTAAGCTTGTCATAACAAAAAAGACCATTGCGCCAACTAAAACATATGCTAGTAACGCTCCTCCAGGTCCAGCACTGCTTATAGCTGCACCGCTGCTAAGGAATAATCCAGTACCAATTGCTCCTCCTATAGCTATCATCGACAAATGACGTGAGCTCAACTCACGTTTTAATGTCTGTTCTTTTGGCTTCTCTACAGATTTCTGGAATCTTTCAACTTCACGCTCTTGTAACATTCTCTTCAGTCCTTTCTCTATTATATTTAAAACGCTTACAAAACAAATAAATCTATTTTAGGCACAAAAAAGGTGTCTACAAGTCATGGTAAATAGACTTGTAGACACTTAAATTTTGTGTCACAAGTTCACCTTCCTTCTCATAAACGCTTACGAGGTTAGCTGTCGGATTCGGACCTCTTGAGTAGCCCTACCTTATAAAGGATTCACCCCTTAGATTAATCAAGCCATATGGTTCCCCCGTACCTAAACGATTTCAGCGATTTAGAAATTTGAAACTATTTTTAATATTATTTTAGTTATTAATATATTAAAAGTAAAATCATTTTATTAATAATAATAATAAATACGTAAGTTCGCAAAAAAACACTGTTATTATTCAAGATATTTGAAACGACTTGCTTATTATTGTATTTCAACTATATTAAAATCATTATAGTAAATTACTTCACTAAGAACTTTACACCCTTTAATACTATTGTAAGTTGCTCTTGCTTCTGCTTGGTTATCAAACTCAAACATTTGAATATTTTTTTCTGAATATACCGTAATAATCCACATTAATATCCCTCCCTTTTTATATAGTTTGCGTTTATCAAGACTGAAACTTCTGAATATTTCAGATAAACTAACCAATCTCTTCAAGTTTTGGCATTAATGATGCATTGGAGTACTTCACCTTTTGAATTGACCATTTTTACTATTAGCACTGTAGAATCTTTATATATCTTGTTATTCTTTGATGCAATAACTATGCCAACTTGATTTCCCGTACGAAATATACGTTTTATGATTGTATATAACCAATTTGCGCAAAATTTTTTTGCCTCCGCAAAATTTCTTTGCATTGTAACTTTCTAAGATTCTCTTCGTAATGTTTATTTGAAATACTTCCTTTGGTTAGTCACACCTACACACCAAGACATTCCTAAATATAAAAAAGCTGGCAGCTGCCAGCTTTTTTAATTACTATTCCTCTTCCTCATCCATAATCTCATCAAAAGCAGCAGAAACTTTATCAAATTCCTCATCACTTTCAATAGCAGATAAGTCTCCATCCTCATCAACTTTTAAGAAGAAAATATCAATATCATCTTCTGTTTCCTCTTTAATGTCTTCAACAAATCCTACAGCTACATAATTCGTGCCTTCTATATTGATGGAAGCTAGTACCTCTACTTCCTGCTCCTGATCAGTTTCATCACTAATCGTAAATATTTCGCCTACTTCAATATTAGCCATTTGAAATCTCCCTCTCATTTAAAAAATAAGCATTTCATTCCATAAGTATTTCTAAGTAAGCCTAAAAAAATGCTTATAGATTACTTATTTTTGTTCAATAACCTTAATAAACTCACGTAGATAGTCAGGTAAATCTGGCGGCCGTCTGCTTGAAACGAGGTGGCCATCTACCACAACCGGTTCGTCATACCAAGTTGCACCCGCATTTTCCATATCATCCTTAATTCCAGGTGTACTTGTTACCTTCTTGCCCTGCAAAATTTTTGCAGAAATTAATACCCAGCCAGCGTGGCAGATTTGGCCAATCGGCTTCTTATTTGTTTCGAAATGCTGCAGGAGTGTTAGAACTTCAGGAAAGCGGCGAATTTTATCTGGCGCCCATCCTCCTGGTACCAAAATAGCATCGTAATTCTCCCCCTTAATTTCACTATAGGAGTAATCCGATTTTGCCGGCACACCATATTTTCCTATGTACTCATCCTGAGCCTTCTCACCCGCTAAGTGAACCACAGCTCCTTCTTCCCTTAGTCTAAGAATCGGATACCAAAGTTCAAGATCCTCAAAATCGTGATGGACAAGACTAACAATTTTCTTACCTTCTAAACGCATCATGCTTCCCTCCTCCTGTTTTATTATGACACATAAAATACAAACCACAAAAAAACACCCCTGATCAGTGGTGTCTACGTTAATACCTCCCGTAACAGGATTCCTAGGGTAATGCCAATAAACATTGATGTAAGTGTCCCTAATAGAAAATACTCTGCCCAGTTCCGGTCATCCATTTGTTTAAAGCGCGCAATAGACTTGGCAGCAACTATAAATCCAATCGCTGGATAAGCACTATAAAAGGTTAGGACTAAAACTAGTAATCTTTCAAGATAGCCAATTAATTTTCCGCGTGAAAGATCATGCTTACCGAAAATCGAATAATTGTATTCCTCAGCCAAAACTCTATTCCCACTATAATTCGTTGTATATTGAGCTTCTTGCCTTTCATTTTTAAACGTATATTTACCTTCAAAGGTTAAAAGCTGATTAGGCAAGGAGCCTAAAAGTATTTTTATTAAATGGCCGCTTACAGTGGTGGCGACAATAATCACGATAAAAGTGAATAAAACGGAGTTAACAGTATTCAACTTCTCTCCATTGTGAAAAAAATCATGAATTTCTCCAAGATTTATTCCTAAAAAGAAATGTCCCGCAAGCAAAATACAGACGAGATGCAACAGCTGGTCAACAATAAAGAAACTTACACGATTTAAATTTTCTTCAATACTAAATTTGATAGTATCATGGTGCTTAATTTTTAGTAAATCAATAACATAATGGGTAATACCGATAAAAAGTAACGGGATAATCAGATTGCTAATAATACTTACTTCTATATTAACTAGGTAAAAAACAATCAGCACAAATCCATTCAAAAGAAAATGATGTCCGATATGCTTTCTAAGATGAATCATTTTATCCTTTACCATTTCATCAGTTTGGAGGTAAAAATCAGCAATAAGATGAGCGAGAATAAGGGATAATACTAACATGAAAACTCCTCTCTACCGTGTATTACATAAGCAAATTTATTTTAATATGATTTCTTATAGATTCCATTAATCCTGCACTTAAAGCTTGTGGTTTTATTGAATGATCGCTATATGATTTTTCCTGCAGAGAGTCCAGGGTGGCAATCAATGTAGTAAAAACATTTAGTATTTCTTCACTCTTCCCTTTTTTATAATGACTCGAAATGGTTGGTGCTGTTTTCCCGAGCAGTTTGGCTACAGCTTTTTGCTGCTCCAAAATTAAGTAATAGGTACAAACCTGCTCTTGAATCTTTGTCTGCCCCTTCATCATAATAAGCTGGACATTTAATAGTGAGTTGATTAATGTTTCAAACTCTGAACGAAACTGATTATAGGGAAAGAATTGATTTTGATAAAATTGATCAAGTTCAAACTTAAATAACGGTCTTACTTGTTCCTCTTTCAGTAAATCATTTGCATACCTTGCCTGTTTGATTAAAGGATGAATCCACCTCTCTATATCTACTTCCTCTAGCTCTTTATCGCTATCACCAAAAGACAGGCCAAAATAAGGGGGATGATCCGAATACTTCCAAATTCTGCTTATAAAAAACGCTAAAATATAGGCAGTGGAATAACCATAACCAGCGAAGATGATTTCATCTCCCGCTCTGTGCTTCACTTTACAATGACCGATTTTCTTAGACCAAATGGTGACCCAGTTCACCAGCTCATCTAAGTACTCAGTCAATTCATCTCCCATGTCACCAGACGAAGAGTTGCTAACATCGAGAATAAAGATTGAGATAGGATAGTTCATGGTTTTCTCCTTCTTCATAAAATTAGATTATATAATCTAATTTTATAAAAATTCGATTATATAGTCAAACTCACGCCTGAATAGATTAAATTGTATGTATCAGGTATTAAATGACTACAAAATCTCTCCATTCTTGCGGAATAAGGTCTTGGTACTGCCTTTGTAAAAATCGATCATCTACCAAAACAATCGTGCCGTGATCCTCTTCTGAACGGATTAATCGCCCGCCAGCTTGGAGCACTTTATTCATACCAGGAAAAACGTAGGCATAGTCATATCCGTTTCTTTCATTCTTGTTAAAATGATCTCTGATAAGATTCCGTTCATAACAAAGCTGCGGCAGACCTACACCTACTACCACCACCCCATTTAAACGGTCCCCCTTTAAATCCACTCCTTCTGAAAAGACCCCGCCAAGTACAGCAAATCCAATTAATGTCCCCGATGGATTGGGCTTGAACTTTTTCAAAAAATCTTCCCTTTCCTCTTCAGACATGCCTGCACCTTGAAGCAAGGTATTAGTTTCCGGAAATTCTTTACTAAACTCTTCATATACAGACAGCAAATATTGATAGGAGGGAAAAAAGATTAGATAATTTCCCGGCCGATTTCGAACTAAAGATTGAATCATGCCTGTAATTGCAGGCTTCGTTCTCTCTCTGTCACGATACCTCGTTGATAAAGGCTTGATAAAAATATCTGTCTGCTCCTTTTTAAATGGAGAAGGGATTGAAAGCGTAAAATCCTCCTGTGTCCCTCCAAGAATATCCTGATAATAAGAAAGGGGTGAAAGAGTGGCCGAAAAAAACACCTTCGAGCGATATCCTTTTCCCATTTTCTGAAGCAATTTCGATGGGTCAATACAAAATAGCTTCAGGGTTACATCATTTTTGTTTCTTTCTCCATAAATGACATAGTGTTCATCGAGTAAATCAACTATTTTCAAGAAAGAATTCACCTGGAAGTATAACTCAAGAAGACTTGGAACTGTTTCTCTTAATAGAAGTATTTCCGCGTCTTCTTTAAATTGATGTAACAGCTTTACCAGTTCTTCATCCAACAGTTCCAGGGTAAATTCATTTAAATCCCCGTTATTCTTTTTTAAAGATATAAACCAAGCATTTATTTTCGAAGCACTCTTATAAATTCCCTTATTGACACCTTTAAATTCTTTTTTCAATTGAAGAAACAACTCCTTGTTTAGTGACGCAGAGAACATCTCTCTTCCACGGTCAACAAGATTGTGTGCTTCATCAATTAATAACAGTGTGGATTTCTTTTGATCTTCAAATAAGCGTTTTAACGATACCCTTGGATCAAAAATATAATTGTAATCACAAATGATTGTGTCGGCTGCATAAGCAAGATCAAGAGAAAATTCAAAAGGACAAACAGTATGTTTACGAGCATATTTCTCGATTACTTCACGATTCATACAGTCTTCATTAGCCGCAATATCTAAAATAGCTTCATTTATTCGATCATAATAGCCATCAGCAAACTCACAATAATCCTTCTGACATTTTGTTTCTTCCTTAAAACATACCTTGTCCTTGGCTGTAATCGTTACATATTTTAAACAAAGCCCCGAGGACTGCATGCGGCATACAGCCTCTTCCGCTGTAGTACGAGTTATGGTCTTAGCAGTCAGATAAAATATTTTGTTTAAGTTCCCTTCTCCAATCGCTTTGACGGCTGGAAACAAAGTTGATATCGTCTTCCCAATTCCGGTGGGTGCTTTTACAAACAAGCTTTTTTCTTCTGAAATAGTCTTATATACACCACCAGCTAATCTCCTTTGTCCAGAACGGTAATTCTCAAAAGGAAAAACCAATTGTTTGCTGCTTTCATTTCGCTCTTTTCGGTGATTATAAAGTAATTTTGCGTAGGGATAATAGGACTCTAATATATCCTGTACAAAACCCTCTAGTTCAGAAATGGAAAAGCTTTTTTTCATAATCCTATTTTCATCACTTTCAGTATGTACATAGGTAAGCTGTACAGAGATCTCCCGTAATTGCTGGTCCCTTGCATATATAAATGCGTACATTTTAGCTTGTGCCCAGTGTACGGGAATTCCATCGTCTGTCAGATTTTCTAAGAGCTGAGAGGTAGATTTTATTTCATCAATAATCACCTCATTATCACGATGTAATAATCCATCACATCTTCCATCAATAGAAAAGACAAGATCGTTGACAGGAAAGTCAGCTCGAAGATAAACTTCCTTTTGGTCAGAGTCCTTATATGTAAGTTGGATTTTTTGGTGTATTCTCGTTCCCTCTAACATCGTGGATTGGGACCTGAACCTAGAATCAATGCTTCCACTGCTATAAACATGCTCCACGAGGGGTCGTACCGCTATTTGAATAGTATTTGACAAGTATATCACCCGATCCAAAATAAGAATATACGTTTGCTTATTTATTATAACAGAAACCAAACCATTTTTGGACACTCACTCAATAATCTGCTCTCACATAATCTAATGTCGAGAGGAGTAAGAAATTATGTATCTCTTTACAAAGGAAAACATACACCAAATAGAGCATGAAGCCTGGAAAAAAGATGCTATGAATAAATTCCATGAGAGGATGATGGACAAAGAACAGCTTTTCCCTTGTATTCCAGCAACAATGGGATACAAACTAAATAGATTTTACTTTGGATTTGTATCAAATCCACAACAGCCTCAAGCTTCCAAACGATTGGCTCACTTGCTTAGGGAATATTCGAATATTTACAAATCCATCGGTACGTATACGTCCTTGATCATCTTTTATGAACCTTCTCCGATATGTTCAGTGGATTTATCTGTAGAAGATTATGAACAGTTGTTTTGGGAGCAATTAAACCAAATTAGTGAAATGGACGAAATGGAATGGCCGAGTCATATTCCAACCGATCCAAATTCTACAATGTGGGAATTTTGTTTTCATGGAGAGCAATACTTTATGTACTGCGCGACTCCTTCTCACATTAATCGAAACAGCAGATACTTCCCCTATTTCATGCTTGCCATCACGCCTAGGTGGGTATTAGAAAAATTCACAGCTTCTCCCCAGCATGCTGAAAAAGTTAAAACAAAAATACGAGAACGGTTGTCCGATTATGATTCCATTTCCATTCACCCGGATTTAAATACGTATGGAAATAACGATAATTATGAATGGAAACAATATTTCCTTCGGGACGACAAAACAACCATATCCCAATGCCCCTTTCATAAAAAAAATAGAGAACAAGAGTGAACTTGTTCTCTATTTTAAGCTTAAGAGCGTATTTGTCCAGTTCCTTCGACAATAGCCTTTGAGGTCGTAATCGCCCGAAGCCCCATTGGTCCCCGTGCGTGCAATTTTTGAGTACTAATGCCTATTTCCGCCCCATACCCGAATTGTTCCCCATCAGTAAATCGAGTAGATGCATTGTGGTATACCACTGCTGCATCGACTGCCTGGAAAAATAATCGAACATTTTCATTTTCTTCACTGATGATGGCTTCAGAATGCTTTGTTCCATACTCGTCAATATGTTGGATGGCTTCCTTCACATTCTTAACCAATTTCACTGCTAGAATGGGAGCTAAAAATTCGGTTTTCCAATCCTCTTCATTTGCCATTTTTACAAAAGGATATTTTGATGCCAGTTCCACATTTCCACGAAGTTCCACCCCTTTTTCATTAAGAGAATGAAGCACATCGGAAACATAAGGCCAGTTTTCATGAATCAGTAAAGTTTCAGCAGCATTGCAAACAGAAACACGGTGCATTTTTGCATTAATACTGATATCCATCGCCATTTGTTTTTGAGCGGTTTCATCAATGAATACATGACAATTACCAACACCTGTTTCGAGGACCGGGACAGTTGCATTTTCTATTACGGATTGAATTAATCCGGCACCTCCACGGGGAATCAACACATCAAGATATTGATTTAGTT
This sequence comes from Neobacillus niacini, assembly GCF_046591715.1. Lineage (GTDB taxonomy): Bacteria > Bacillota > Bacilli > Bacillales > Cytobacillaceae > Neobacillus > Neobacillus niacini_L. Next base: position 165,534 of record NZ_JAWVNQ010000004.1, read on the forward strand.
TAAACATTTGCGCTGCCGTTTCCCTGCTAGTATCCTCAAGCAGCTGAACAGCATCTGCTGGGATTTTACTTTCAGCGAGTGCCTCGCGCATTACTTTTACAAGTGCCTTGTTTGAATGAAGCGCTGAGCTGCTTCCCCTTAAGAGAACGGCGTTCCCCGCTTTTAAACAAAGGCTTCCTGCATCTACCGTTACATTCGGACGAGCTTCATAGACCATGCCAATGACACCAAGCGGCACACGCACAGTATGAATCTTTAAGCCATTTGGGCGCTCCCAAGCCTCGATTGTTTCACCGATTGGATCTTCGAGTTTAATCAACTGATGTATCCCATCAACAATCTGTTGGATTCTCTTTTCAGTAAGCAATAAGCGATCTAATAAGGAAGAGGTAAATCCCTTTTCCTCTCCAGCTCGAATATCCTTCGCATTCTCTGTTACAATCCATTCCTGTTCACTTAATAAACGATCTGCCATCTTCGCTAAGGCTTCATTTTTTTCTTCACTGGAAAGAATTGAAAGTGTCTTAGAGGCCTCCCTTAACTTCTTAGCTTTTTCAAATAATTCACTCATACCTATACCTCACTTCTCTGCAGACTCACCCAGTTATTTCGATGGATTGCTTCTGCGCGTTTATTGATTGAAAAGTTTTTTGTTTTTTCACCAGGCAGCCCTTTGACCATCTTTAAATTTTTTGCAGAATAATAGATTTGACCTTTCCCTATTAATTCTCCTCTTTGATTATGCACCTCAACAACATCCATAGCATTAAATTCCCCAATGACATTGGTTACACCAACAGGCAGGAGGCTTTTTCCATTTGTAACAATGGCCGCCTCTGCCCCCTCATCAATTTCAATAATACCAGCAGTTTGTGAATGAAAGGCAATCCACTGTTTTTTCATTTGCATTTGGGTTTGGAAAGAGCCGCCAATATAGGTACCGTCTCCCTTACCCTCTAAAATGGATGCAAGCTTTTCCTTACCCTGACCCTTTCCGACAAATACACTGACGCCGAAGGAGAGAGCTTTTTTCGCAGCCATCAGCTTAGATTTCATGCCCCCCGTTCCTACAGCAGAACCACTTTCTCCCGCCTCTTCAAGAAGTTCATCATAAACCCTAGGAATAAAATCATACTTCTTAGCGTCCTTTATGACTTTGGGATTACCGTTATACAGTCCATTTACATCGGTTAGGATGATAAGAGCATTGGCATGCAGGAACCCGCTTACGAGTGCTGACAGCATATCATTGTCACCGAAAGTTAATTCCTCAATCGAGACGGAATCGTTTTCGTTAATAATTGGCATAACGCCCCTTTGTAACAGTTCAGAGATTGTGCTGTATAGATTATGAAACCGCTCCAGGCTGTAAAAATCCTCTCTAGTTAATAGAATTTGAGCTGGAACAATACCAAACTCTTTAAATTGTAAAATATAATGCTGCATTAACAGACCCTGTCCAACGGCTGCAGCTGCTTGCTTTCCTGCTGTAGTTTTTGGCCGATGAGGATACCCTAGTGCACCAAAACCTGCTGCGATTGCTCCGGATGAAATCAGAATAACATCGTGCCCCTGTTTTTTTAAATATGACAGTGCTTCGATGTGATCACGGATTTTTTCTTCAGATATTGTACCTGATGCTGTTGTAAGCGAGCTGCTTCCTATCTTTACAACCACAAGTTGTTTCTTCATCCTACTATTACCTCTCTTATAAAATATAAAAAACGACTCTTCTGTCCCCTATAAAAAGGACGGAAGAGTCGTTTCCGCGGTACCACCTTCATTGATGCCAAGAGCATCCACTTAACCCTTAACGAGGGATATCGGCTTATGTTTACATAAGCGGTGTGAACAGGGCAGGTTCAATCTTTTCCCGTGAGAAACCTTACAGCCTAAGGGTTTCACTCTCTTACACGTTTCCAAATTTACTATTCCCATACCATTAACATTTTGTAATTTTATTTATTATCTATAGAATATACAGAAATGTCAAGTGTATTTTTTGAATATTTAAATTAGTCAATGGTTATTAACTGTCCAATCAAATACTCGCATACCTTTTCTGAATGTAATCTGGCTGCGATATATGGAGGCTGAAGTCCTTTTCCCCTTCCTAACGGAAATCCGAGCCAGAGAATTTGCTGGTCCATTAGTATAAACGGGAAGGTATATCCATTCTCCTGCCAAGAATCTGGCTGTAATTCCGGCCAAGACTTCTCGGAAATAATAGTAAGAGATGCGGACGAACGGCGATTAACTAAAACCTTTATCCATGACTCAGGTAAAACAATATTTACAGGCAGAGAAATGATGATAGATGACACTGCATGTTCTATGTCGTTCTGGACCTTTTCTAATTTTAGGGCATGGATCCACTGCAATTTAGGAAGCTGATTTTTTATCCAAGTGCCAATATCTTTTGTTCTGACACTCTGCTGGTGTTTTTCTTGATGTTCAACAAGCTGTCTAATCGTTTTTCTATTATAGACATGCCTTCGAATAAAGGCGATGTTACAGACATGTATAAATTTTCCCTTTGTTCTTGTAATGGCAACATTAATGAGCCGCTCACTGTCCATTCCCGTTAAAAGCATCCCTGCACGTTCCTGCGGGCTGGAATCCACAGTATCGAAGATCATCACATCTCTCTCACTGCCTTGAAAGCGGTGAACCGTTGCAGAAACAATATCTGCATGTAACACTTCTATTTGATACAAATCCTGCAATAAGAGGTCCATTAAATTCGCTTGTGCTCTGTAAGGCGTTACATAGCCGATAGACCTTGCGCCTCCTAGGTAAGACTCATGAATTAATTGAAAAGAAATCAGTGCCTGCCAGATGTTTGACCTGGAATTAGAGCTTTTCTCAGTTAAACAAAAAGCCCCCATATAGCTTGTATCTAAAAGGACGGATGCACGTTTAGGAAATGGGCTTTTTTCAACGATCTGCATTCTACTTTTCGTGACACTTTCATGGTCGCCTACAAGAGATTGATAAATATATTGATTGGTGAAGGCGGAGATATCTGGGTGCATCCTCCTTTGTTCTTTTAATAAGAATAAGTGGGGATGAAGTTTACCCTCCTCCACCCAATCTACTACACCTGCTCGATGGAAAACATCCTCTTTTAACCACTTTGTTACAAGAGAGTCCCTTCCTGAAGCGATGGGTGGTAATTGTTTAAAATCACCGCAGATGATGACCCTTTTACCAAGTGCAGCCGCAAAAGCAGTCTGTGGTACGTATGCCATACTTGCTTCATCAAGGATCACAATATCAAAATCCCTGCCATAAATTGCGGGATCACTAGCCGCTTTAGCGAGTGTAGAACCCACTACCAAGGCATCCTTAACAAGCTCAACTTCTTTTTGACGGATTTTTTCCAGTACTCTTGCAAGCTTTTTCTCGAGCTCCAGCAGCTGATTGGAATCTCGTTTACTAAAGGAACGGGCTAAATCCTGTTTTAAGTTCTTCCGTTCTTCCACTAAAGCTTCTTTATCCTCAACAAGACTATGTTCTTGCTTTTTAAGAAGCTGACTAGTCGTAAGAGCTTCTTCGCTTGTCTCAGCTACACCCGTGTTATAACCATAACGAAGCACGTCACCTTCACGAAAGCGGTCTTTCTTTTTAATAAATCTTGAAATTTCACTAATTAATACATCCACGGCCTGGTTACTATGGGAAAGAATAAGCACCGTTTTGTCTTGGAAATATTTATTGGCCGCAACCCTTGCTAATGTATACGTTTTTCCGGTCCCCGGGGGGCCCCATACAAAAGTAACAGGATTGTACTTGGAACGTAAAACCAATTCATGTACATTGCTTTTTATCTTTTCTGCGGGATGCTTTTGGGGCATCGACGGGTTCATTAATCTTTGGACTCTTACTCGTTTTTGCTTATTTTTGTTTATTTCATCTAACCGTTCAATGAGTTGTTCCAGCAGTTCCCAAGGATCATGGTAAAGATATGCTTCGGGGATTAAATCTCCTAAAGATTGCTCTATTTGCACAATGATTCCCTTTCCCTCGGATGAAAGGACCCGCCCTCCTTGCTTCATTCCTCCCCATACCAGTGTAATGGAAGAACCCACTGGAACCTTTAATGGGAAAGCAGTGTCAAAATAATAGGTAAATAAACCATCATTCGATAATAATCTTCCATTGGTTATTCTGTATTTGTTACTCCCATATTTTTTCAAGTAGATGATTTCATTTTGTAATGCCTGCTGCCACTCTTTAATATACAAAACCGTTTTCGTCATTTTCTCATCCTTCTAAAAACTTCTTAAAGATTTCCCCATAAATGGTGAATCAACTATAGCATGTTTCTAAAGTAAAAATAAAACTTTATTCCTCTAACAAAATATTACGACAATTATTTTACTCTTCGTAAAGGTTCGTTCGTTATATAATCCATAACATTAGATATCGTTTTCTATTGAACCTTTTTACCTATCTAAAAAACTGAGGAAGTAAGCATTTTGTCACATTAATAAAAATAACCTCGATAAAAATATAACACCGTCCAAATGAGGAAGACAGGAATTATCAATGTGTTGAATGAATAGTTATTTAGTACCAGTAAAACTGGGTTGAGTATTAAAAAAGGATAGAATTAAGTCTTTTTCCTGAGAACGGTTTGTGACTTTGGACTGGTTTATCCCTGGAGTTAGACTCGGATTAAACAGCGGGTATACATAGGCCATTTGCTTTTTAAACCTTTTCTCTAGACTGGATAAGGAGGTAAAAATGAAACGAAGAGAGTTTGTTAAATATGCCGGAGGCGGTCTTGCTGCATTGGTTGTAGGCAGTGTGTTGCCTGCTTGGGTTTCTAATAACTCCCTATTCGCAGTTAAACAAGTTCAAGAACTTAACTTTACTATTACTGATGCTGTAAAAGATATGATCACCCATAACTCGATAAACAAAGCCCAATGTTATTTTTGGCTGTATAAGGAAAAAAACTTCCCAGCTGAAATCCCTGGACCTCATATTTTTACAACTGAAGGAAGTCTTATTAAGGTTTCAATTACAAATGGGCTGGATGAACCACATGCTTTTTTCATACCAGGAATGGTGAACAGTGGTCCTATTGCACCTGGAGCGACAAAGAATATCCAATTTGTGGCTTCCAAGGCAGGGACTTATTTGTATTACGATAATCTTAATGCACCTGTTAATCGAATCATGGGCCTCCATGGTGCATTAATCGTAATGCCTAATCAAGCTGTTGCAGGGCATAAGTTCACACCGTACAGTAATCCGACACCTAGTGTTCAACAGTTATTCGATGATTTTGGGACCACTTCCCACTTTCCTGGTTTAGCATGGGAAGAGGAGGATTTAGCCACTCATACTCCGTCATTCCGACAATACGTATGGGTGCTCCACGCAGCAAGCTCACGGCTATTTGCTGAAGTTGGAAAATATCCGCCCGGAAGAGATTATTCCGCTGCACAATTTATTAGTGCATACCAGCGCGATCGCTTCCGGTCCGATGGTTTGAACCGAAAACCAGACTATTTTACCATTAACGGTCAATCGGGTTGGTTTGCAGCACACAACCCATATATTACACCAAGTCACAGGGTTGGCGAACCAGCATTAGTTCGTATTTTAAACGCAGGTTTGTCCCTGCATTCTCTTCATATCCATGCTAATCACGTTTATGTTACAGGAGTTAACGGGGTCGTACAAAGTAATCCCCTCTGGGTAGACACCTATACAGTAAAACCACTGGATGTTATTGAATGGGCTGTTCCTTTTACAAGGCCGCCAGATGTCCCGAATGAGCGTGGTATTGGTCTGGCTGATAAACCGCTTATTTCTATCGCAAATCCGGAAATTAAAGGGTCTGTTCCGCACCCAGTCTGGCCGCCGACAGAGGAGTTGAACTCCCATTTCCCTAAACTTGGTACTAAAACAGGGGATGTTGATATTTCAGTTCGATTATCGTCAATCTGTTATCCTATGCACGATCATTCCGAAACAAGTCAATCTTCCCAAGGCGGAAACTATGGAATGGGCATGATGAGCGGGTTAGATTTTATCGGAGATCGAAACACTCCCGGCGGGGTTACCACATTCCCTGGTGCTGGTATGTCGCATGGCCCATATCAAACTGGCCCTGCAGCTGGTCATGAGGGAGAACATTAACCTTTACATGAATAAGAGAAAAAAGGAGTAATGCTATGTCATTTACGAATCCCGGATATAAGATTCCCCGAAGGTCAGTAGTTGGTCATGAGGGAGAATGGGTGAAATCATTCGATCCACCGAAGGAGAGTCCGCCAACACCCGAACTCTTGAATCCAACGAATCCAGTTCCTGCTTTTGTCGCCGCAACGATTCCTGGTGCAACAAATCTAATTCCTTTTACTCAAAGACTCCACTTAATGCACGGTACGGATCTCACCATGTGGGATGGCAGGAAACTAGGATTCTTTTTCATCCAAAATCCTGATGTTCCTGAAAGTGCTAACGGATCCTTTCCTGGTCCAACAGTTAGAATTCCACGCGGTGTTGTCTTTCACGGAGAAGTTTACGGTCACGGACAACCGCCCCACACCATTCACTGGCATGGAATTGAGCCTACTGCCATGAACGATGGGGTGGGTCATACGTCTTTTGAAGCTGGAGAATACACATACCAATGGCAGCCTAATCATATTGGCAGTTATTTCTATCATTGCCATCGCAGTACGATTCAGCATTTTGAATTTGGACTATATGGGTTTCTGATTGTCGAACCACCAGATGCTTATGACCCAAGTGATGGGAAAAATGTAGGCGGTTATCCACGCCGAACCGCTGCCAACCTATCGAAATATCCTAATTTTCCTGGATTTATTGGCGGAAATCTAGAAAGCGGTGATCCACATGCTATGACGGTCCCTTATGATGTCGAAGCTCTTTGGGTCATTGATGACATAGACTCGGCTTGGCGTGAACAGGCAGATCATGCGCATCAAACTTTTCCAAAAATGGGTGATGAACCTGGCGTAAATGATGATTTTCATGAAAATGATAGTGGTTCTTACGATTTCTTTGCATTTCATGATTACAATCCTGATTACTTTGTTGTTACGGGTGTTAATTTCCCAGGCAGAATCGGAAGTACCGTATCAATACGACCAGGATTAACGGTTCCCGCTGCCTTAAATAGTGGTGTAGCTGGTATGCAGATTTCTGTTAATGCTAGGAGAAATCAGACCATCCTTGTCCGACTGCTGTGCGCTGCTTATACCAAGGTCAAGGTTACCTTTCCTATTGATGTTGTCGTGATTGCACTCGACGGCCGGTCTCTAGGAGTCCCCCCGTTTGGCCGCTATAATCAGCCATATACAGTACCTGCTGGAAAACCGATTGAAATGTCTACCGCCCAGCGGTTGGATGTGCTGATAAGATCCAATCGGTCACTCAGCTCTTTTGGACAGATTGAATATAGACACCATTTAAGCGATGCATTCCTCTTAAATGGAAGAATACCAATTGTAATAAAATAACATAAAAGAAGTCCTAAGTGCTCCTCGACACTTAGGACTTCTTTATTCTTAGCTGATTTTTTTGATTGAATCACTAACCGTTTTAATCATAAATTGAATATCTTCCAGTTCAATGTTTAATGGAGGTGACAGTGCTAATACGTTATTGTAGCCTGCTACGGTGGCACCGTTTTTACCAATTAATACCCCCTCCTGCTTACAGGCAGCGATTACCTGATTAACTAATGCAGCATCTAAAGGCTCTTTTGTTTTTTTATCCTTAACTAATTCAATTCCAATTAATAGCCCCCTGCCGCGGACATCACCGACATATGGATGATTTTTCAGGAGATTCCTTAACTCATTTAATACCTGATTTCCAAGGTCACGCGAGCGGTCAAATAAACTTTCCCTCTCCATAATCTCCAGGTTCTTTAGCGCTAAGGCGCAGGCGGCAGGGTTTCCTCCAAATGTATTAACGTGACGGAAATAATCATATTCCTCTGTACCCTTAAAGGCTTCATAAATTTCTTTCCGAACAGCGGTAGCCGAAAGCGGTAAATACGCACTTGTAATACCTTTTGCCATGGTGATGATGTCAGGCTTAACATCATAATTCATAAAGCCAAAAGGCTTTCCGGTTCGTCCGAACCCACAGATTACTTCATCAACAATTAAGAGCGCACCGTGTTTTTCACAAACCTGTTTAGCTGCTTTCATATAGCCGTCTGGCGGTACTAAGATTCCCCCGCCGGTAATGATGGGTTCCATTATCATTGCGGCTATCGTCTCACTCAGTTCCCATGTCATAGTCCGGTCGATTTCTTTTACCGATGAAAGTTCCATCGGATTGTCTACATTGGTATCGTCCCGATAGGAATCCGGCGGAGCTACATGTATAAACCCTGGAGCTAACGGCTCGTATTTATATTTTCTCTGTGCCTGCCCTGTTGCAGCCAAAGCTCCCATCGAATTCCCATGATAGCCTCGATATCGTGAGAGTATTTTGTACCGGTTATGCTCACCTCTTTGCTGATGATATTGGCGGACGATTTTAAAAGCTGTTTCATTCGCTTCTGAACCGCTGTTTGAGAAGAAAATTACATATTCATCACCAAGCAGCTCATTTAACTTTTCTGCAAGCTTTATGGCAGGGATATGACTTTGAGTCAGCGGGAAATACGCCATTTCCTTAAGCTGCTCATAAGCTGCATCAGCAAGCTCTTTTCTCCCATAGCCTGCATTCACACACCATAATCCAGCCATTGCATCTAAATACCGTTTCCCATCTGCATCCGTTACCCAAGAACCCTCTGCCTTTTCAGCCACGATGGTTGCATTAGGGTTATAAGGCTTCATCGAATGCCATAAATACTTGTCATCTTGCGAAAGTAAATCCTTATGCGGACGACCTGTTTGAACCATTGATAGTCACTCCTTTTCTATCCATCAAACCGTGATGTAATCATTTTTTTACGTGTATAAAAATTCAAACCATCTTTCCCATTGACATGCAGATCTCCATAAAATGAATCCTTCCAGCCTGAGAAGGGAAAGAACGCCATTGTCGCCGGTACACCAACGTTAATGCCTAACATTCCCGCGTCTGCTTCTTCACGGAATTGCCGGATTGCTTTTGCATTATTTGTATAAATTGTTGCTCCATTTCCATATCTTGATTTTCGAATAAACTCTAAGCCATCATCTAAACTGCTTGCTCTGAGGAGGCTTAAGACAGGTGCAAATATCTCTTCCTTCGCGATTGTCATGTCTGGAGTAACATGATCGAAAATAGTTGGTCCTAAGAAGTTCCCTTCACTATGGTCACTCATTTCCCTGCGGCCATCACGAATTAACTCAGCACCCTCTAGTACCCCTTTATCAATATAACCAAGTACCTTATCACGATGTTCCTTTCGAATCACAGGAGTTAATAACACCTCGTCATCCATTCCATTACCGATGATCAATTCATCTGCTTTTTTCTTTAAAGCCTTCACAAAGGGTTCATTGTCACCGACAACCACCACTGCACTGCAGGCCATACAGCGCTGTCCAGCACTTCCAAATGTTGAAGAAATAATATGCTGTACCGCTTTTTCCATATCGGCATCAGGCATAACAATATGATGATTTTTAGCTCCAGATAATGCTTGAACTCGTTTTCCTTTTGAGGCAGCCCGTTCATATACATACTTTGCAACAGGCTGTGACCCAACAAAGGAGATCGCAGCAATATCTTCATGGTCTAATAATCCATTGACAACATCATGAGCTCCATGGACCACATTCAGTACTCCCGGAGGGGCACCAGCTTCAGAAAACAACTCTGCTAGTCTATTAGCCAAAATCGGGGTGCGTTCAGATGGCTTTAATACAAATGTATTGCCACAAGCAATTGCTAAAGGGAACATCCAAAGCGGAACCATCATCGGAAAGTTAAACGGGGTGATTCCTCCAACAACCCCTAATGGATAGCGGAACATTTCGGAATCAATCTCCTCTGCAATACCGGATAGTGTTTCCCCCATCATCAGTGTAGGTGCTCCTGAAGCAAACTCTACACACTCTATTCCACGCTGAACTTCTCCATACGCTTCTTTGTATGCCTTTCCATTTTCTTCTACAATTAGTCTTGCAAGTGCTTCATGGTTATCGCTTAATAGACTGTGATATTTAAATAGGATACGTGCACGTTTCGGAACGGGAACTCTCTTCCACTTTTCAAACGCTTTTCTTGCAGCTGCTACAGCTAAGTCCACATCTTCTCTCGTAGATATAGGAACTTTTGTCAGTAATTCATTTGTTGCTGGATTTGGCACATTAAGGGTCTGGTTACTGCTTGAACTTACCCATACACCATTAATAAAATTCTGCAGAAGTGTTGTATCTTTTTTGGTCACGCTCATTCGTTTCCCTCCATCATCAACTAAGATAGCTGAACGTTTATAAAATAATTATCTATTATTATAGAAAGTTGTTCATTAGACATTCTGTAAGATAACCTGCTCTTTTTCTTCCACAAATTGAACACTTAGTAAGGTTATTCTATCCATTGTTTTTTATTTTCCATCAAATGAGGTGATAAATAATCCTTAACAAGCAGCATGAATTCGTATGCCACTCGTTTTTCATGATTCATAAAATCCTTACCCAGCAGATTCTCTAACTTTTGGAGGCGGTGATATAAAGTTTGCCTGACAATAAAGAGTTTATTGGCCGTTTCTTGCTTTTGACCATTACATTCTAAATATACTTTTAAGGTTTCTAATAGCTTGCTATTATACTTCTGGTCATAATGAATCACAGGCTGAAGATATTCCATCACAAGTTCTTGTAAATCCATATGCCTGCTCATTTGAGAAATGAGCCGGTATAAATGTAAATCTTCATAGAAATAGGTTGTTTCCTTAGCCATTTCCTGTTGGATTCGCATAGTCTCTTTAGCAGTCTGACAGCTCTTATGAATATCCGTTAATCGTTCAACAAATTTACCTGCCGCCATTAATAATTTGGATGTGCTTTTTTTCTTAAGAAACTCAGAGTCTCTAATAGTCTCGATTGCTTTTCTAAATCGCTCCTTAACATTTTTATTCGCTCGATTATTTAAAAGAATAAAGATCAGTTCATTTCTTTTCTCGATAGATAATATCGCAAATCCATTTTGCTCAAAAACAGATTGGAATAATAACTTTATATACGAAACATCCTGATTCAATTTCTCTGTAAACGAATGCACCTTAGCTAAAAAAACCACAGCTTCTGACGACTTAGGTTTAATACTATGCCTGTGCAAATAATCTTGAATACTGTCTAAAGAATGCTCCCCCTCCAGCCAGTCCTGGAGCCACTCATATTCTTCGGCTCTTTTCTTTTCTTCCATAAATAAATTTCTTAAGTCACTAATTTTCCTATATTGATTGTGAATAATCATGGTATGAATATCTTGGGTAATTTCAACAAATGGAACTTCTTTTTGAAAAATAACAAGGGGGAACCTATGCTGATTAGCAATCCTAATCGCCTCGGCTGGAATCTCTGACAAATAGGTTCCCATTTCAATACATAGGCCTGCTGCATGAATTTCTATCAATTGGTTCAGAATGGAAACAAACAAATCCTCATTTCCTTTCCAAGCAACACCGGTTGATAAAATAAGTTCATCACCATTTAAGAGATTACGGATGTTGGTGACTTCAACAACATGAACCCATTTTACGATCCGCTCCAGACCCTCTTCCCCAGCGATGATGGCCGCTTCTTCAAAATGCTTCCTGGATAATATATCAGAAACCATTAGTGGTAAATGCTCATTCATCCTTTATTACTCCTCTACAAATAAACGAATTCTCAAAAAGGATTGGTATTAGATACCAATCCCTAAAAACTCACTTTATCCCCAAATTCTGTTTGATTAGTAAACTCGAAAAATACTTTCTAGCATTTGCGGTTCCAATAAGCAATGTTGCTGCTTCCATACTTACTGGATGGTAAAACTCTACCGAAGCCCCATCTAAATGCTCATGGACAGCATTAATTCGAAAACCCTTCTGAATTAAAAAATCAAGCTTATCTCTTTCATTAAGATATTGTTGATAATCCGACATTGTACCCTCCTGCAAATAAGAAATTTCATTAATCGAATTTTAAATGGGCCGGTGTTTCTTCTACTACTGACTCATATTCTTCTTCAATGACCCAGTCTCGGCCAACTGAGATTCCTAGATATTTCGCATCACTCGGATCAACAATTTCGGCTTGTTGATACTTCTTAAACCACCAGTATTTTGCCAGTACGTAATAAATAGCTGCTCCAAGCAAGAATCCTGCTAAAAAACCATACTCTGGGACTAAATAGGATATATATCCGCCAATGACCCAAGCAATAAAACCTGCAAGATTAACTCCGCCCCAATATCTAAATTGACCATGATCTTCATAAAGTTCCGGGACATTAACGCGCCTTTTACGGATTAAATAATAATCAGCAAAGAGAATCCCTACAATGGCAGACAATATACCTCCAACAATTAGAAGAATGGGAATGATTATACCAAACAACTCCCACGGTTGAACGATGGTTCCTACAATACCTGCTGTTACAACACCTGCCCAAAATGGAAACTTCGGCCCGCCGACATTAGAGAAAATAGTTGCCGCCGGTACAACATTTGCAGCAGTATTTGTTGACCACTGTGCTAAGACAATCATTAGCAGTAATATCGCAAGAATTATTCCACTTGCCGATTCTTGAAGGGCAACCACTGGGTCTGCATTTAAAACGGCAATATAAGAAACTGCACCAATGATAATCATAAAGGTTTGCGTTATAGGCATAGCGACTAGGTTACCAATTAATGAATTCTTATTTCTCTTAAACCAGTTCTTTTCATTAGCAGGGGCCTTCATGAAGCGTGAAATCGAAGGAATATCAGCACTCAATGTTGCCCAGAACCCCATATTACTAAAAATAACAACCATAAAAGCAGTAAACGCGGCACCACCGGTAACAGGTGATTCTACCCAGCTCCATACATCTCTTCCTGCTGCCTGTGCTTGGTCCGATAAAGAAGAATACATCCAGATAGAGATTAAGATAATGATTGGTGCGGCTAAATCTGCAAATCGTTCAATCGATTTTATTCCTAAAGCAGTATTAATCAACTGAACAATCGCAAAAATAATGAAGCACACAAACCAATTATCAAAACCGAATAATATATTTAATATGCCGTTCATAGCTGTTGCACCAAAATAGGTGTTAATTCCAAACCAAGCGGACGCTGTGACACCCCTAGTGACAGAAGGAATATGGGTTCCAATTGTCCCGAATGGCGCTCTCATATACACAGGAAACGACAAACCATGCTCGATACCAATATCTGAAATTAAGGATATAAAGAATCCAATGGCAAGTGATCCAATAATGGTTGCAAGAATAACAAGCGGCAGTGATAAGCTTTGTACACCAGCTCCACCAATCGCAAAGGTTGCAAGGACAACGACCATTCCGACCCACATAAACGAATAACCTAATTTTGTAATTTTCCTATCTTTTTGTTGAATGGGTAATAAGTCTGAAGACTTTAAGTGGCTTTTTTTCATATGAACACTCCTTATTCGGTTAAAAATAATAGAATTTAATCTTTTAAATTCAAATACCGATTTTATAACAGAGGTTTTAAAGTGCAATTGCCTGCGGCAGGCAATTGCAGGAGTCGTTCAACAATGAATGGAGTAAATAGTATTCTAGGAAATGCTGCTAAATGGATAGTGTTTCATTTTGGTTTACTAGTGTATTTCCATTGTATTTGGCTCTCTTTAAATATCGGCCAGAACCCGGTTTACCAACAAACTGCTTATCACGTACGACAAATTCACCTCGTGATAAAACAGAAACAGGTTCTCCCGTGACTTTCATTCCTTCAAAGGCATTGTAATCAACGGCCATATGATGTGTTTCAGCTGAAATAATCCGCTCTGCCTGTGGATCAAAAATGACAATATCCGCGTCTGCCCCAACGGCAATACTGCCTTTTTTCGGATACAATCCAAATAATTTTGCGGCTCTAGTGGAAGTAAGATCAACAAATTGGTTTAGGCTTATTCTTCCCTTTTTCACCCCCTCAGAGAATAGGATGGAAACACGATCTTCAATGATCGGGCCGCCATTAGGAATTTTAGTAAAATCATCTCTGCCTAAGTCCTTCTGCCCATTAAAATCGAAGGAACATTGATCAGACCCGAGAGTTTGCAGCTGGCCGCTTTTTAATGCATTCCAAAGTACCTCTTGATTCCATTTTTCTCTTAATGGAGGGGACCAAACATATTTTGCTCCCTCAAAATTTGGTCTTTCTAAGTAACTTTGATCTAATACTAAATATTGCGGGCAGGTTTCTCCCCATACATTAAACCCCTTGCTTCTGGCTTCGGCAATTTTTTCTACCGCATCACTACAGGATACATGAACGACATATAATTGAGAGTTAGCCAGCCCTGTCAGCTTTGCTGCTCTTCCTGTTGCTTCCCCCTCTAATTCTGGCGGTCTAGTTAAGGCGTGATAGATTGGATCTTTGTTCCCATCGGCAATGGCCTTTTTCGTTAAATAATCAATGACATCCCCATTTTCTGCGTGTACCATAACAAGTGCTCCATGCTCTTTAGCTGAAACTAGAGTTCGGAAGAGTGTTTCATCATCAGCCTGGAAAACATTTTTGTAAGCCATAAATACCTTAAAGGAAGTTATACCTTCTTCATTAATTACATAAGGAAGTTCATTCAATACATTTTCATTAATTTCTGCAATCATTAAATGAAAACCATAGTCAATGACCGCTTTTTCTTTCGATTTATCATGCCAGGTTTGAATGGCATTCTTTAACGGCTCACCTTTATTTGTTAAACAAAAATCAATAACCGTCGTAGTTCCCCCAAAAGCAGCAGCAATAGTCCCCGTTTCAAAATCATCTTTTGTTACAGTTCCTCCAAATGGCATATCTAAATGAGTATGCGGATCAATGCCGCCTGGAATAACAAGACAGCCTTTTGCGTCTATTACTTCCGCTCCATTCGCGGGGAGATTGGTTCCAATTTGTGATATCTTACCATCTTCTATTAATATTTCTGCTTGAAAGGTATCTGAAGCTGTTACAATCGTTCCATTTTTTATCAGTTTTTTCATACAATTTCTCCCTTCTTTATTTATTACTATCAATCTTACATTCTGCTGCGAGACTTAATGCTGACTGTCTTTCATTCCAAGTCATCGGCGGTAATTCATTCGCGACTTCGATCATATCGATGGCCCCGTCTACCGGACAGACAATGGAACATAAATTACAGCCGACACAATCTTCTTCTCTTACTTTTAGATAATTTCTGCCGTTCTCGTCAGTTAACCTATCAATACATTGATGGGATGTATCTTCACAGGCAATGTGGCACTTATTACAGTTGATACATACCTCTGTATTGATTTTTGCAACGATATTATAGTTAAGATCTAAATTCCCCCAATCCGAATACCTTGGAAGAGCTTTTCCAATGATCTCAGATACTGACATTATCCCCTTACTATCTAAATAATGACTGAGACCTTCAATCATGTCTTCAACTATACGGAATCCGTGGTGCATAGCAGCGGTACAAACTTGAACACCGGTTGCTCCCATTAACAAGAATTCTACTGCATCCTGCCAGTTGGAGATTCCGCCGATACCTGATATTGGGACATTTATATTTGCATGACGGGCACATTCCGCCACCATATTAAGGGCAATCGGTTTTACGGCAGGACCACAATACCCTCCGTGTGCCCCCTTCCCTGCAACATGCGGGATAGTATTCCAAGTATCTAGGTCTACTCCCATCAAACTATTAATCGTGTTTATCATACTGATTGCATCTGCACCGCCTTGACATGCCGCTTCAGCGGTAGCTGTAATATCCGTAATGTTTGGTGTTAATTTTACGATAACAGGTGTTTTTGCAGCCTCTTTCACCCAATAAGTCTGCCGTTCTACCAGAGCTGGTACTTGACCGGAAGCTGACCCCATCCCGCGTTCTGCCATACCATGAGGACAGCCAAAATTTAACTCGAGTCCGTCCACCCCAACATCTTCTACCCTTTTTACTAATTCGTGCCACTTTTCTTGCTTTGGCTCCATCATTAAGGATGCAATGATAGCATGGTTAGGAAATCTTTTCTTTGTTTCATAGATTTCTCTTAAATTTACATCTAAGGGCCGGTCGGTAATCAATTCAATATTATTGAAACCGGCGACTCGCTGCCCGTTAAAACTGATAGCAGCAAATCTGGAGGAAACATTCAGTATTGGATCTCCTAATGTTTTCCACACAGCTCCTCCCCACCCTGCTTCAAAGGCTCTCTGTACCTGGTAACCTGAATTGGTAGGAGGTGCTGAAGCAAGCCAAAATGGATTTGGAGATTTGATCCCTGCAAGATTAATACTTAAATCAGCCATTTGAATTCACCCCTTTATAGAAAAATGCTTTAGTGCAGGAAAGCGCTTACATAAATATATCTATATTTATAGACATTTATTGGGCTGTCTCCACCGCTGAAAGTTGCTTGTGAATGCTATAGGCAGCTAGTTTTCCTTGCTCTGCAGCAGTAACCACCATAGCGTCCCCAATGCCCTTTCCAAAGACGACATCTCCGCAAGCATAAATTTTAGGATTAGAAGTTTGATAGGATTCCTTATTTACCTGGACCACACCACTAGTATGTTGTAATCCAAGTTCCGCAATTAGTTCTAAATGCCTTGTTTGTCCGATTGCTTTAATAACGGCATCAACTGGCAAAACATGTTCAGAGCCTTCAATTGGAATCGGTCTTTTGCGCCCGTCTCTATCTGGCTCACCAAGTTTCATTTTGATACATTCAATCCCGGTTACTCTTCCGTCTTGATCACCAATAATTTTCATCGGTGATGTTAACCAGCGAAATTCTACACCATCTTGTTTGGCAAATTCATATTCGAAATCATAGGCAGTCATTTCATCTCTTGTCCGGCGGTATAAGATTTTTACATTTTCTGCACCCAGTCGTACGGAACAGGTAGCACCATCAATAGCGGTATTTCCCGCACCAATGACAACGACTCTTCTGCCGACAAAATCCATCGATAACCTTCCGCTCTTTGTTTCTTTTACAAACTCAATCGCGTCGTAAACTCCTTCTAGGTCTTCTCCCTCAATTCCTAAGTTAGGTACATGTGCCATACCTGCAGCTAACACAATGCAATCAAATTTTTCAAGGAGTTCCTTTGTAGATATATCCTTCCCAACCCTTGTGTTTGTTTTAATGGTTACATTTAGCTTTTCAACCTGATCTACTTCCCAATAAGAAATGGCCTGCGGGAGCCTAAATGAAACAATTCCATAAGTATTTAATCCGCCAGCTTTTTCTGCAGCTTCAAATATTGTTACATCATAACCAAATCTAGCGAGCTCTCGGGCAGCAGAAAGTCCTGCTGGGCCGCCGCCGACAACTGCAACAGATTTTCCATTTGCTTTTCCAGGTTTAAATAGGGTTTGGTCATTTTTTATTGCCCAATCAGTGGCGTATCTCTGCAGATTTCCAATCATAATCGGTTTTGTGGAATGATTTAATACACACGCCCCTTCACACAACTCCTCGGTGGGACATACTCTCGCACAGCTCGCCCCAACTGGATTGGATGTCATGATCGTTTTGGCAGAGCCCAGTAAGTTTCCAGTCGATATTTTTTTTATAAAAGCAGGGATATCAATGCCTGTCGGACAGGCCTTTATACAAGGAGCATCATAACAATATAGACAGCGATTTGATTCTTCCAAAGCCTCTTGATTTGAAAGAGGAGGTTCTACTTCCTGAAAGTTACGTTCCAAATGTGTATAGGAGATCCGCTGTGTTCTTTCCAATAAAAAACCCTCCTTTTATCTAAAAGTTTATTTTACTGAAAATTCTGCATCTAGCCTTCATTTTACAGCCAGCAAAAATACAAAACATTATACGTATTGTAAAATAATGCTTGTCTTCTACTAACCAATATGTGAACTAGATATAAAAAAACAGATTAGGTGTTGCATTTACTTGATGATGATTTGAAGGGAATTTTCGATGAAAAATGCAGTAATGGATGAGAGATATTCTTGTACTATTCTTAACCTTTTACCAATTTATCACAGATAAAAGAAAAATTTTGTAAATTCCCATCGAACATATAATGAATATATTAGATGAAATGTGATTTTAGTAAATAACTTAAACTCAATGAGAATAAAGGAAAAATGAAGGAAGTGCTAAGAACTCTTACAAACTTCCATAAATTTTTTCCCTAATAAGTTCTCGACATTTGCAAAAAATTTGCCGAATAATTTTGTATATGATTAATGATTAAAGTAACACTAAAAAAATGAAACTTGTAATTACTACCCAAAGGGGTTGTTGGATATGAATGTTCAAGAAATGATATTTGAATTCATTGGCGGCTTAGGTATCTTTCTATTTGGAATAAAGTACATGGGTGATGGACTTCAAAATGCAGCCGGTGACCGCTTAAAAAATATATTGGATCGATTTACAACCAACCCTTTTATGGGAGTCTTAGCAGGCATATTTATTACTGCATTAATACAATCAAGTTCTGGTACAACTGCATTAACAGTTGCTTTGGTAAGTGCAGGATTTATGAAGCTCCGTCAAGCCATTGGTGTTATTATGGGGGCAAATATCGGAACAACAGTTACCGCTTTTATTATCGGTATCGATATCGGTGCGTATGCCCTGCCTATAATAGCTTTAGGTGCTATCTTGCTTTTTTTCTTTAATAAAAGAGCAATTAACGCATTGGGACAAATTGTCTTTGGATTTGGAGCGCTATTCCTTGGGCTTGAATTAATGAGTGGCGGAATGAAACCGCTTCGCTCTTTAGAAGCCTTTCAAGACCTAACAGTTTCAATGAGTGATAATCCGATATTAGGGGTTGTCATCGGGACCATATTCACAGTCATCGTGCAGAGTTCCAGTGCGACAATTGGGATCTTACAGGAGTTATTTGGTACGGGCGCGATTGATCTGAAGGCTTCTCTTCCTGTTCTATTTGGAGATAACATCGGTACTACCATAACCGCTGTCCTTGCAGCTATTGGTACATCAATTTCGGCAAGAAGAGCTGCCAGTGTACATGTAATGTTTAATTTAATAGGTACCTTCATATTTATGATTTTATTAATTCCGTTCACAAATTTTATTGGCTATCTACAGGGTGTTTTGAATTTAAATCCAGAAATGACCATCGCTTTCGCTCACGGTATCTTTAATGTCAGCAACACGATTATTCAATTTCCCTTCATTGGTGCACTCGCGTGGATTGTAACCAAGATTATACCAGGAGAAGAAAAACATGTTGATATGACCGTTCAACATTTAAATCCAAAGTTAATTGAACACTCACCATCCGTCGCCTTAGGACAAGCTAAAGAGGAAATTTTGCGCATGGGAAGTTTTGCAAAAGACGGACTAGCTGAAGCGATACATTTTTTAAATACACAAGATAAAAGTAATGCGTCACTTGCTTATCAATATGAAGAAGCGATTAACAAACTAGATAAGGCCATAACCGATTACCTTGTTAAAGTTTCTAAGAGTTCGTTAACTCCTGAACATTCTGAAGAACATATGAATTATATGAATATTATTAGAGATATCGAGCGTGTGGGTGACCACACGGAGAATATCATAGAGCTTCTAGAACTGAGGACTACTCGTAAAGCACCGTTATCCGCTGATGCTTTAGGTGAATTAAATGAAATGTTTCAATTAACGCTGGATACGCTGAATCATGCACTAGAAGCACTTTCAAAAAAGGACTTAACTCTTGCAAATGAAGTGCTCTCTAAAGAAGTGAAAATAGACCAAATGGAAAAAGACTTCCGTAAAACACATATTCTCCGTCTAAATGAAGGAGCATGTACCGGAGACGCCGGTATTCTTTATGTAGATGTTATTAGTAATCTCGAGCGTATTGGTGACCATGCAGTAAATATCGCTCAAGCAGTCCTTGGTGAACAAAAAGCACCAAATGTAAGTAGTTGACGTGATTAAAAAGGGAATCATTCGTTATGAATGATTCCCTTTCTTCAGCTTATACCTTTCCCGATTCTGATAACCCAATCATTGATTCTATTTCATTTGAAAGATAAACATGATTGCCTAATTTTTTTGACTGCGCAACAAAGGACATCGCAGCTGCCACTTTCCTTGCTTGTATACCTCGATATGGAAGGAGCGGGCCAATCATGAGTTTATTCATTACCCCGCTAGACTTTTCTGCTATTTTCTCTCCAAGTCTGAATTCACTTCGCTCTCCTAATAATAATGAAGGTCTAAAAATATGCAGGGAGGGCAGGTTTAAACTAATCAGCGCAGCTTCTAGGTCCCCTTTTACCCGACTGTAAAAGAATAATGACTTAGGATCGGCTCCCATTGAGCTAATTACCAAAACCTTTTCAGCGCCGTTTTCTTTTGCTAATTTTGCAGCCGCAACAGGATAATCGTAGTCTACCTTACGAAAGGCCTCCTTTGTCTTCGCTGCTTTAATCGTTGTCCCCAAGCAGCAGAAAATATCTGTCACCTGAAATAATTCAGTATATTTATGTAATTCATTGAAATCAATAATATGCTCTTCACATATGGCAGATTCTAGATCAATAGGTCTCCGAACTAATAACCTTATTTTTTCATATTGTTCTGATTCATTTAAGATCTTTACTAGTTCTTTACCAATAAGACCCGTTGCTCCAAGAACAAGAGCTGATTTTTTAGTTGAAATCATTGAATTCTCCTCTCAAACATTCACTTTGTTATCCTGCTTAATTGAATTATAATTGTAAAAAACACCATATTCTATATATGAACGAAAAAGGATGAGGTTTCATGAAGTATGAATGGCGAAAAAAAGATAAAGAACTGTACCTTCCTGGTGCCAAACCCAGTAAGCTTGTCGTACCACCGATAAAATACTTTACCTTAACTGGAAAAGGCAACCCTAACAGTGAAGCATTCAAGGAAAGTGTAGAGGCCTTATATGCATTATCATATGCAATACGGATGATGCCGAAAAAAGGAACAACCCCCGAGGGTTATTTTGAATATACTGTTTTTCCTTTGGAGGGTGTTTGGGATCTGGATGAAATTGGAAGACAATTAGATTATTTAGATAAAGACAGGTTTGTTTATAAATTAATGATTCGCCAGCCTGATTTCGTAACAGAAGATCTTTTTTTAATTGCCAAAGAATTATCTGCTAAAAAAGTGTCAAAGACCTTGTTAGAGTCTGCAAAATTTGAAGTAATTGAAGAAGGATTATGCGTCCAAAGCCTTCACCTTGGAGATTACGACAGCGAACCGGAAACTTTTTCAAAAATGCATGACTTTTGTTCTGCCAATCATCTAACAAGAATAGACAAAAGGCATCGTGAAGTGTACATAAGTGACCCAAGAAAAACGGAACCTGCGAAATTAAAAACTGTCCTTCGTTTTAAAGTAAAGTAACGCTTGGGAGTCCCAAGCGTTTTTCATTATTTTAACGGTATTAAGGGACTTTAGCTGGCAGGATTTTTAATACTTTCAACTAAATGTGTTAAGAACTGGTGAATTATCTGAAATGCATTATTCAAAGATATATCTTCTTGGAAACCCCGAACATAATTTAAAGCAAAATTTAAATCCCATAACCCATCGGCTTGACTGAACATTAAATCAAATTTCGCTTCATCTCCATGTAAAGACTGATTAAACTGTTCTTTTAGCACTTTTTCAAACTTCTTTTGAAGTTTTAAGCCAAGCATGACATCATATGTACCAAACACATCATCAACCTCTAAAGACACACCCTCTACTCCAATTTGTTCAAACAATATAGACTCAACATAAATAAATTCATTTTTATGTTCTTTCAGGTATGTAATAGGCTGGTTTAGAAAACCCGACGATTCATTGGCGATCATCGTTTCTGTTTCCTTGCTGCAACGCTCAATATACGAATCAGTAAAACTAATATTCTGTTTGTTCTCCATCCTAATCCTCCTATAATAACTTTTCCCACTTTTAATATAGAATGATGTTCCATGAAAAAGCAAATTTTCCACCATTAAAAAACGTCTAAACCCACTAGAGCTTAGACGTTTTTTATTAGTTTTCTACAAGTTTATTTACTACTTTTTCTCCAACAGGGTTCTCTTCCCTGCTTTCATCTGCTTTTTGAACACGTTTCATAAAGAAAGCAAGTATTAGGGCAACAGCTGCAATAAAGACGGATATTAGAAAAGCAAAATTGATTCCATCTAGTGTCGCACTCATCATAATTTGCTGCTTCATTTCAGCTAAAGCTGCCTGCGATGGCTGTTCAGTCAAGTTAGCCATTGCCGCATCGCCTAGTTCTTTTGCCTTTGACTCAGCACGGTTAGACATAATAGTCACCAATAATGCTGTCCCTATTGCACCAGAAACCTGCTGAAGTGTATTGTTCATCGCAGTACCATGAGGGTAAAAGCGTGCAGGCAGCTGGTTAAGACCATTTGTTGACACTGGCATCATAACCATTGACATCCCAAACATACGAATTGTATATAGAAAAATTAATTGAAGGTATGTCGTTTCTAATGATAATCGGCTGAAAAAATAGCTTGTAATAACTGTGATGGTTAACCCAGTAATGGCTAATACTTTACCGCCAAATTTGTCAAATAATTTACCGGTTACAGGTGACATAACAGCCATTACAATCGCTCCTGGGAGCATCAATAGACCTGCATCAATAGGAGATATGCCTCGAATTGTCTGAACGTAAATTGGCAGCAATAGCATCCCTGAGAACATTGCCATTGTAAGCACCATAGAGATAGCCGATGATAAAGCGAACATAGGGTACCTAAAGATCTTATAATTAAGCATTGGTTTATCTTGTTTTAATTGGCGTAAAATCGATAACAGTAAGGAGATAGCTCCTATTAAAATGGTTAGGTAAACTTGAGGACTATCCCAGCCCTGTTTCCCAGCTGAACTGAATCCATAAAGTAATCCGCCGAATCCAACACTTGTTAGGATAACGGATACGAAATCAAGGTGAATATCCACTTTTTCCTTCTTATCTTTTAATAAGAAGAAACCGATTAGTAAGATAACCACAGCGATCGGTGTTACAAAATGAAATAGCATTCTCCAGTCATAATGTTCAATTAACCAGCCGGATAATGTTGGTCCAATAGCTGGGGCGCCCATTAATATTAAACCAAATACTCCCATGGCTGCCCCGCGTTTTTCAATTGGGAAGCTTACTAACATTACATTCATTAACAGCGGCATCATGATCGCAGAACCAGCAGCCTGTGTCATCCTGCCTGCTAACAAAACAGGAAAAACATGTGCAACCCCTGCAAGGATAGTACCTGCTGTAAATAGCCCCATCGCTGCTAAGAAGAGTCCCCGGACGGAATATTTTTGAATTAAAAAAGCAGTAGTTGGAATTAATACTCCATTTACTAACATAAAGCCTGTCGTCAACCATTGTACAGTTGATGCATCAACTTCTAAATCAGCCATTATGGATGGAAGTGCAATATTAAGTAAGGTATTATTTAAAAAAGCAATAAAGGCCCCTATCATTAAGATGGATATAACACCATATGGCGGCCGTATCGTTTCGGTTTTAACGTGTTCCATGTTCATTTACCCCCTATAAACCCTTTGTACATTTTTTTATACCTGTGTTTCATGCTTTATCAATAATATACCGTCAGTTCATTTTTTGCAATAAAAAAACACTTCTTAATTATAGGTTTGTAATAGACGTCTTTATCATGTAGTATATTTTTATACAGTTAGTATAATTTCGAATTAAAGGTGATAAAGTGAACCAACGGAAGCAGCATGTTATTAATAAGGCTCATCAATTATTTATAGAAAAAGGGTATCATGCTACATCAATTCAAGACATTTTGGACTTTAGCGGAATCTCTAAAGGAACCTTTTACAAATATTTTTCATCAAAAAGTGAATTATTAATTGCTATTTATAAGGCCATTTTTAAAAACCTCCAAAAAGATAGAAATGATTTATTAATTGGGAAAAGCCCTTCAGATATTGAAGTCTTTATAAAGCAATTAGAATTGCAAATGATTTCTAATAGAAAAAATAAGTTAATTGCTCTATATGAGGAAGTAATGTCGACGAATGATGCAGATTTGAAACACTATATCCGTCTAACACGATTGCGTTCACTTCGATGGATGTTCAGCAGGTTTATTGATATCTTCGGTGAAAAAAATAAACCATACTTACTGGATTGTGCCATCATGTTTCAAGGACTTATGCAGCACAATCTCCAATACAACCGCTTAGCTAATGATTCCAATGAGAAAATAAGCAGTGTCGTCAGATATAGTGTGAATCGATTAATTAAATTGGTTGAAGAAGTCGCTGAATCTGATGAACAATTACACCCGCCAGAACTATTGGTCAAATGGCTCCCAGGGCTGGAGAAAAATAATCATGAATTAATTGATCAATTTCATAAAATTGTAAGTCCAATGAGAAATTGTATCCCTAAACACTTTCAAGATAAAAACGACCAAGAAAAATATCATGAACTGCTAGATTTCATCCAAGAAGAAATTTTGCACACCAGGTCACCAAGAAAGTTCCTAATCGAAAGCGCCCTTCAAACACTGCAGAACACTACAGCACATATCTGGGATCAAGAGGTTCTTCAGTTAAACAAAATCATAACTGCCTTCTTTCAACAATTCGAGACAGATAAAGAAGAACAGTAAAATAGACAATTTTATCAGGAGAATTTTAAAGACTGAGCATTTGCCCATGCATTTCTAGATACTTTTACGTAAATTAGTAAAAAACATGTTCTTTTACTATTTAGAGGAGGTGCAAAAATGGGAGAATTATCGACAGAAAAGAACCAAACTTATGTTTTACAGGGTAATGGTTCAATATTTGATTCTTCCAAATTTTGGGGTAAGGGACTAAGGCATAGGAATACCCTGAGTCTAGATCAAGATTTAGAAAAACAGCCAGAGATAATACAAACAATTGATTCAATTGACCCTGCTCCGAAAGAAAAAATAGACAAATCAAGTTTTAGTTCTAGCAATGTAAAACTCTACGAGACGATAAGCGGCCATTTCATTATCACTAGGGGCTGGGAAGACAATAATATGTCTGTATATAAAATTCGCAGAAAAAACCTCTAAAACAAAAGGAAGGAGTTCAATAACTCCTTCCTTCTTGTTTTATTCTTTTTTTACAAAAGTACTCGGCATAATGACAGCTACTACTTCACCGCGGGCACAAAGCTCATTATTTGCAAATACCTCTGTTTCTACCCTGAATTTCTTAGGGTGTATTTCATGAACAACTCCAATAGCCTTTAAAGGAACTCCATGTGGAGTAGGCTTAACAAAGTCAACATTTAATGAAGCGGTGACAAATCTAGGTGGTTCCGTTCCCTCTCCTGCCTCACACCCATTCTTTTTATGCAGCGCTAAAGATGCTGACCCTGTTCCATGACAATCTATAAGGGATGCGATAACGCCTCCATATACAAATCCCGGGAGTGCTATATGTTCGGGTTCAGGTGAATAAATCGTTATTGTTTTTTCTCCCATCCAGCCTGTCCGAAAATGGTGTCCAGGCTTATTTAATCTGCCGCAGCCATAACACCAGGCAAAATCATCAGGATAATCATCTTGAATGGCATGCTCTACAATTTCTTCCATGTTCATACCCCCTTTTTTAGAAAATTATAACATATCGTTCCTTTTTTTAAAGTCAATCAAAGTCAACTTAACCTTGAAATTAACCTATTTGTTAAGTATTCTAATAACATAATTTAACCCTTTTAAGGATGTGTTTAACCTGCGATTAAATAAATTTATATCTGAGTCCGGAAAAACTTCAAGGCGTGGTGCCGATAAATGGATAGAAGAAGGAAGAGTTACAATTAATGGGAAGATTGCAAAAGTTGGCAGTCAAGTAGGGCCTGGTGATGTGGTTCGCGTTAATGGTGAAACCATAAGGGTTGCCAAAAACAATGTCTATATTGCATTAAATAAACCAGTAGGGATCACTAGTACTACTGAAAAACATATCAAAGGCAACATTGTTGATTTAGTCAATCACCCACTTAGAATCTTTAATATTGGAAGATTAGATAAGGATTCAGAAGGATTAATCCTCCTTACTAACGATGGCGATATTGTGAATGAAATTCTGCGTGCTGAGAATAAACATGAGAAAGAATATATTGTAACGGTGGATAAGCCGATTACATCTGAGTTTTTAAAAAAGATGTCAGAAGGCGTTAAAATACTTGATACCAAAACTCTTCCATGTAAGGTGGAGCAAATGTCTAAATATGTATTCAAGATTATCCTGACACAAGGGTTAAATCGTCAAATTCGACGGATGTGCTCTGCTCTCGGGTATTCAGTTGTTCGCCTTCAGAGGATCCGTATCATGAATATTCATTTAGGAAACCTCCCTGTTGGTCAATGGAGGGACTTAACGAAGAAAGAAAAGAATCAATTGTTTAGTGATTTAAATTATGAACCTAGAGAATGGTGAAGAAAAGGATGAGTCAAAACTAACATGTTTTGTCTTATCCTTTTTTATTTTAGTTGCTTTATTATTCAAATAATTTAAGATATTACTTAGATACACGAAGGAATAATAGGAGGAGATATAATGAAAAAGACTGTTGAAAAACGACTTACCCGCTCAGAAGTTCCCGAACACTTAACGTGGAATCTTAATGATTTATTTACGTCTGGTGAAGCCTGGGAAGTAGAATTAAAGGAGATAGAATGTGAGATAACAAGCATCGAGTCATTTAAAGCAACCTTACATACAGGTTCAAATGAGCTTTTAGCTTGTTTACTTGCCCAAGAAAGTCTATTAAAGAAAATGGTCAAAGCAGCAACCTATGCCAGCTTAAAGCAATCCGCGGATGGAACAGATCCAATAAATCAGGCGAATTCCGCTAAATTAGCTGCATTACGGACAAACATGTCTGCAACATTATCATTTATCAATTCTGAGATTCTTTCCTTAGAAGAGGGAACGATTGAAAGATACCTTAGTGAAAATCAGGAACTTCAACCGTTCCGAAAAGACTTATGCGAGTTGCTTGAAACGAAGAAACATCGACTTTCACCGGAAACAGAAGAGGTATTAGCATCGTTAGGAGAGGTGCATGGTGCCCCTTATACTATTTATAGCATGGCTAAATTGGCAGATATGGACTTTGCCCCTATTGTAGACCGTGATGGTAATGAATTATCGGTATCCTTTGCATTATTTGAAAACCGCTACGAGTTTTCTTCTGATACTGATACACGCCGAAAGGCCTATGACTCTTTCGTTTCAACACTAAAACAATATAAAAATACAATTGCAGCCGCCTATTCTGCTGAAGTTAAAAAGCAAGTAACACTGTCTAGACTAAGAAATTATCAATCAGTTGAACAAATGCTCTTAGAACCTCATCAGGTAACAATAGATATGTACAATAACCAGATCGATATCATTTTTAAAGAGCTGGCACCTCATATGCGTCGATTTGCACAATTAAAGAAACAGAAATTAGGCCTGGATGTCATGAAGTTTTGTGACTTAAAAGCCCCCTTAGATCCTGATTTCAACCCAGAAACCACATATGAAGAAGCCAGTCAGCTTATCTTGGAATCTTTAAAAGTGATGGGACCAGAATATTGTGAAATAATCGAAAAGGGCTTCAAAGAGAGATGGGTGGATCTTGCTGACAATATTGGAAAATCCACTGGTGCTTTCTGCTCAAGCCCTTATGGAGCACACCCTTACATTTTGGTTACCTGGCAGGATAATATGCGTGGCGCATTTACCCTCGCACATGAATTTGGACATGCCGGACATTTTTACTTGGCGAACAAAAATCAAAGAATTATGAATGTTCGTCCTTCAATGTATTTCATTGAAGCTCCATCTACAATGAATGAGCTTTTACTAGGCCAGCATCTCTTAGCAAATAATGAAGACAAACAAATGCGCCGCTGGGTGGTCCTTCAGCTGCTTGGAACCTATTATCATAATTTTGTTACCCATTTGCTGGAGGCTGAATACCAACGACGGGTTTACGCATTAGCTGAAAGCGGAAAAGCTCTTACAGCTAATTCTTTATCTGAACTGACAACTAACGTACTTTCTGAGTTCTGGGGAGATACAGTGGAAATAGATGAAGGTGCAAGCCTCACTTGGATGCGCCAGCCTCATTATTACATGGGCTTGTATCCATACACCTATTCTGCAGGATTAACAGCCTCTACTGCTGTAGTACAATTGATAAATGAGAATGGCCAGCTTGCGGTTAACCACTGGCTGGAAGTACTCCGTGCAGGTGGAACGATGAAACCTCTTGAATTACTAAAACACACAGGAGTGGATATGTCGACTTCTGACCCAGTCCGAAAAGCCGTAGCTTATGTAGGCAGTTTAATAGATGAATTAGAAAAATCTTACTCCTGACGACGAACAATACTATCCAAAAGGCACCATTCATACCCGGAATGGTGCCTTAATCATGCAGTTCTAAGGGACTGTCCACCGTAGACGTACAAATGTACACAAGTGGTGCCTGTCACCTATTAAAGTTGAAACTTTCTTCCTATACATTCGTATATAAATAGATCCAGAAAAAGATATCTGAAATAAAGGGGATTTGTATATGGGGAATATGTTTTTGTTTGTACTGATTGTTGCTATTGTGTCTGCACTTGTTCTTATACCGTTTTATAGGGAAGATCCTGCGTCAGAGAGGAAAAGCAAAAATAATGCCAAAGGTAATAGAAGACTTATGCCTGGGGTAATGATTACCGTGATTGTTCTCTTAATTCCTTCTGTTTTTGCATACTATTATATTACCAATTATGATAGGAACCCTTCTTCTTTATGGGTATTTGCAATAATCATTACTGCGTTGGGAGCATTACTTTCCACAGGTATGGAAAGAAAAGTTAAAGCCCTGCTGTTTCTTGTCAGCTTGGTTTTTGGGACCTATTTTCTGACTGCCTTTTTGTTTAATGCAGATGAAAAATTTGAGATTGCTCAAATGGAACAAGAAGTGGAAATCAAGTCTTTTGACGAGAAAGAAACACCTGCTAGTGTACCGCCTGAATTCGCTCGAAATAAAATGAGAAAAGCATTCGGACAGGTTCCAAATACAAGCTATTATGAACTCGGAAATCTACAAATTCAAAAGGTAAAGGGCGATTATGTTTATATAGCTCCTGTTGAGTTCTCTGGTTTTTTCAAATGGATGAAAGGAAAAGAAACACCCGGTTACTTCACTTTAAGCGCAACTGATTCTTCCGCCAATCCAAAGTTTGTAAAATCAGAAATGATTTATACCCCCTCTTCTTACTTTAATAAGTCTATTGAACGCCATATCCGCATGCAGTACCCGAAACATATCTTTTATGGCGATGTTCAATTAGAAATTGATGACGAAGGAAAACCTTACTATATCCGTTCCTATGGAGAATTTATTTCGGCTCGTAATGGGTTTGATGTTAAAGGTGTTGTGGTAGTAGACTCCAAAAATGGGGATACCAAGTCATATACTCTATCCGAAGTTCCAGAATTTATTGATGGTGCGGTTTCACCAGAAATCGTAAGCCTGCAGAATAGTTACTTTGGAAACTATATTCACGGATTTTGGAATAGTCTCTTCGGAAAATCGGATGTAAAACTTCCTTCTGACGAAGGTACAGAGGCTAATGTAAGCCCGATATTTGACCAAAATGGCGTTATGTATTACTTTACTGACTTTACAAGTCCGAAAGAAGGCGTCGATTCCATGCTCGGCTACTCTTTGACAAATTCCCGGACAGGTGAAGCAACTTATTATACGGGGAATCCTGATGAATCTTATATGGATTCGCAAGGTGCATTGCAAATTATTGAAAAGAAATTTATAGAAAAGAAATGGCATGGCGAAATGCCTGTCATCTATAACTTTTATGGAGAAGCAAGCTGGCTGACTCCAGTACTTGATTCAAATGGATTTTTGCAGAATTACTTTATCGTATCAGCCGCTAACCCTGAAATCTCAGTATTCGGGGTCACCCCAAATGAAGCATTAAAACAGTATAAAACGTCCCTTCAAAGAGGCGGCGGTTCAGTCGATGGAAGTTCAAAAGCGGATGAAAAACAGATCTCAGGTACAGTACTGCGTGTATATAAAGAAAAGTCAGGAGATTTCACGGTGGTTTCATTCCTTTTAGACAACAAAAAAAGCTATATCTTATCATCTGAAAAAGAACCATTGATCATTTACTTAAAAGAAGGTGATAAAGTAAATGTCACTTATCTCGATACAGATGAAGACTTCCTGCCAGCAAAAGAGATCGTCATTGAAGGATTAGAATAGTCAAAGAAAACACGATGAAGTGTTCAACGTTCATCGTGTTTTTTCTTGTTATATATTTAATTAGCATGAGTCAAAGCTCTGAATGGTCGATTATTTCTAATGATAGATTTAAACTTTATTGATAAAGAAGGTTAAGGTTTGCTTGGTCTTACTTCTCTTGTTGTCAGCACTTGCAAGGCTTCTCTTACATCTCGAGCAAAATCAATAGGACGATCTATTTTTTCAAAATGAATATACATTAGTCTTGGATTATCAAACAGCCAGTGATTATGGAAAGCAGTCACAATAATATTATGTTCACGAAGAATACTGATAAATGGGTTCAGTTCTTCCTGGAGTATGACTGTTTCACCACTGCATAGTGCCCTGCCGTCTGAAGTTAGCGATTCGAACACAAACATTTGCGGTAAAGCTAGGAAGGACCTGGTTCTTCTGCCAAGTATTCGCGCCATAATATTAAGACGTGAATTCATCACCATACAAACACCATCTTCGAACATGCTCATGCCTCCAAGAATTTCGTTAAATTCTTCGCACAGTTCCTCTGCCCTTCTATTTGATCCCTGTCGAGCTCGGCTTGAACGACCCATGTTCCGAGTAGTTAATACTTCTAGTGCATCTGCGACCTTTTCTGCAAAGTCTAATGGTTCATCAATTGATTCAAAATGAATATACATTAAACGAGGTTCTTCAAACAGCCAGTGATTGTGTAAGGCTGTGACAATAATACCAGCTTCTCGCAGCCTAGTAATAAAAGGATTAATCTCATCCTGTAGAATAACGGTTTCACCAAGGCATAATGCTCTGCCGTCTCTATCTATATTCTCAAAAGAAAAGGCTTGTGGTACAAACATAAAAGATTCAGCTCGGCGGCCTAAGACAACGGGATGAAGGTTTGTTCGCGATCTTGTTGCCGTACATACTCCATTTATAACAGATGGTGCTGCACCTAATATCCTTGCAAATTCCTGACAAAGTTCGCTCGGCTCCATGCTTTCAATATTATTCAAAAAGAATCATCTCCTGATAGAATTTCTCTCAGGATAAGCTATTCCAAAAGTCATATTTAGACAGGGCTTTGGCCTGTTTTAAGAAATGTCTATACAGAATAGGCACCATCAAAGAATGATCGTGCCTTCACTTTTATATATTCTTCTATGGAATTTTATATAAATATTCTCATTTCATAAATTAAGACTTATTTTTTTGTGGGATTATTAAAACTGGAACATGGGTTTCATGGAGAACACCCGTGGATACACTTCCTAATACCGTCCCCCGGATCAGGCCCATTCCCCGGGAACCCATCACAATATACTTTACTTTCAGATCCTTTGCCAACTGACTTATTTGATAAACAGGGTCTCCAACTTTCATGAACGCAACGTATTCAATATCTCGACCCTCTAGATGTTGTACGGCACTGTCCATCACCTTATCATACAATTCTGTCTGATATTCTTTAATCATTTCCTCACCAATGAATAACCTTGTATGAAAGGTATGAAAGGAAGGTTGAACATTTACTAAATAGAGTTTACTAGGAGCTGCCATTGCCAATTTAACAGCTTCATCTAAGGCTTCAAGGGAATTTTTTGAGCCATCTATGGCGACTAAGATCCGATCTTTCATCATTCCACCCCCTAAGATATCATAATACTTCTCAACTTAATTGTATCAATAGATTCATTACAAAAATTTGTAATTATTGAACTATTTGTGAATTTGATTCTATTTTCACTTTCCCCCCGAAAATAATGGCATGATTGTGGTTAAATAGAATTAGAGATCGTTACCAATATCTATTGGAAGGTGAAGATGTTATGTGGTATACAAAAAGTAATGATGAGGTCATTGCTGAGTTGGAAACTCATCCATCAACAGGTCTTTCAACAGAGGAATCAGTAAAGCGCATGGAAAGAGCTGGACCAAATGTATTTAGTGCAAATAGAAAGCCTTCCATTTTCAGGCTTGTTTTCGAACAAATCAATAGCCCATTAATTTATATCCTAATTGTTGCTTCGATCATTTCCATTGTGGCAGGTGAATACAGTGATTCCATAATCATTGTCCTTGTTATCTTACTAAATGCTGTTATAGGTATCATCCAAGAAGCGAAAGCTGAAAAAGCATTAGATGAACTGAAGAAAATGACAACACCCAAAGCCATAGTGAAACGCGACGAAAACATTAAAGAAATCCCCTCAGAACAACTGGTTCCAGGTGATATTGTGCTTATTGATGCAGGCAGGTATATTCCAGCAGATATACGCTTAATTGAAACCGTCAATTTAAAAATAGAAGAATCCTCCTTAACCGGTGAATCGGTTCCAGTTGACAAAGATTCCAACTGGCATTCGGAACAGGAGATACCAATTGCTGATCAACACAATATGGCGTTTATGACAACGTTGTCAACATATGGGCGTGGTCTTGGAATTGTGGTTAATACAGGAATGAATACAGAAATCGGAAAAATAGCCAGCATGCTTGGAAACCAAAAACGTGAGCTTACTCCCCTGCAAAAAAAACTAGCTGAACTGAGTAAAATTCTTGGAATTGGTGCAATCCTCATCTCTATTGCTCTCTTTCTAATTGGCTATTTCCAAGGAAGAGATCTTCTTGATATGTTTTTAATTGCTGTTAGTCTGGCAGTTGCTGCCATACCAGAAGGACTCCCAGCCATTGTTACAATTGTGCTGGCATTAGGTGTACAGCGGATGATTCACAGGAGAGCAGTTGTAAGGAAGCTTCCTGCTGTTGAAACACTAGGTGCGGTTAGTGTCATATGTTCAGATAAGACAGGTACACTGACTCAGAACATGATGACTGTAACAAAAGTGTATGCAAACGGCTCATATGTTCCACTCAATGAGTTTTTTATAGAAGACCCCAGTGAAAAACTTTTTATAGAAGCGATAACACTATGTAATGACGCGGTTGTCACTGATATGGAGCAATCAGGCGATCCAACCGAAATTGCCTTAATAGCAGCAGCCCGTAAACTTGGCTTTGACAAACAAAATCTTGACCAAAGCTATCAACGAGTCTTCGAGATTCCGTTTGATTCAGAACGCAAAATGATGACAACGGTTCACAAGCAAAGTGACACATACTACGTTATGGTAAAGGGTGCATTAGAAAGCATCCTTCCACTCACCTCTTATGTATATAACAC
This sequence comes from Neobacillus niacini, assembly GCF_046591715.1. Classification (GTDB taxonomy): domain Bacteria; phylum Bacillota; class Bacilli; order Bacillales; family Cytobacillaceae; genus Neobacillus; species Neobacillus niacini_L. The sequence goes on from NZ_JAWVNQ010000004.1 coordinate 199,178, forward strand.
AGGAAATAAGATACCTTTCACAAATAAGGAAAACCACCACATAAATGCCCAAGTGAATGCAATGTCAAATGAAGCACTGCGTGTATTAGCAATCGCATATAAAGAAATACCGCCGCCAACAGAATTTATCAAAGAAGAACTTGAAAGTAATCTAGTACTGCTGGGTCTTACGGGAATGATTGACCCTCCTCGTGAAGAAGTTAAGCAATCGATTGAGCAATGTAAGGATGCTGGAATTCGAACGGTAATGATTACTGGTGACCATCAAAAAACAGCTTTTGCCATTGCCAAGGAGCTTGGCATTGCCAGTAATGAGAAGGAAACAATGTCGGGTTATGAACTCAACACTCTGAGTGAACAAGAATTAAAGGATAAAGTGAAGAATACTTCCGTATTTGCGCGTGTTTCACCCGAACATAAAGTGAAAATTGTAAAAGCACTAAGAGCAAGCGGGGATATTGTCTCCATGACAGGTGATGGTGTTAATGATGCCCCCTCCCTGCAACAGGCTGATGTTGGTGTTGCAATGGGAAGAAGTGGAACGGACGTAGCAAAGGGGGCAGCTGACATCGTCCTTACCGATGATAACTTCTCAACGATAGAGGCAGCCGTAGAAGAAGGAAGAAATATCTACCAAAATATTAAAAAATCAATTTTGTTCCTGCTTTCCTGCAACCTAGGGGAAATTGCAGTTTTATTTATTGCCATTCTTTTAGGTTGGCCCGCTCCTTTAACAGCGGTTCATATATTATGGGTAAACTTAATCACGGATACACTCCCTGCCATTTCTCTTGGATTAGATCCTGATGATCACGATGTAATGAAAGAGAAGCCGCGGCCAATTAAAGAAAGTATCTTTGCACATGGAAGCGGTATGTTTACCATATTGAATGGAATCATTATTGGGAGCTTAACGCTGTTTGCCTTTATTGCAGGACTAATGATTTATACTCCTGCAGATTCCATTTTCACCATTGACTTTGACGACATCCCGAAGGATGCACTCATGCACGCACAAACGATGGCTTTTATTACATTAAGCATTTCTCAATTATTTCACTCTCTTAATTTACGAAACACTAATAAGTCAATAGTCCAAGTGGGATTATTTTCAAATAAATATTTAGCAGGGTCTATTCTCTTGGGTATCTTTATACAAGCTGCATTGGTTAACATTCCCGTTCTAAATGGTATCTTTGAAATTAATGTTTTAACTTTAAAAGAATGGTTGTTTATCCTAACTCTTTCTTTCGTCCCTGTTATTTTGAATGAGTTATATAAAGCTGGAAAGCATATCTACAACAGTAAATTTTTCCAATCTAATAAAACATCAAACTTTTAAACAGAAAAGAAAGACGTGTGAGATAAACTGCACACGTCTTTCGCTATTGATTTTAACGCTTTTGCAGTAAGCTTTGAAATGCTGCAGATGTTCTTACTTCAACAGTGAGAGTGCCATTCCCATTGTATATCGCCTTTATCAAGAACGGGACACCCGACGTATTCTTAAATTGAAAATCTTTGCCGCCATATGAAACAGTTGCATCCCGGCCAGCAGGTACATACCCGACTGTCAAGGAATGATGATGCCATTCTACATATTCAATCGCTAATTGATCAACGGCATTAAACAGAGTTGAAGATGTTTGACAAATGCCGCCGCCGATTCCCATGACCAATTCCTTATTTACAATTTCCTGAGCAGGCTGATAGCCATGTGCAGCATCACTTGGTCCCACAGTATGATTAAAGGAGAAAATATCCCCTGTTCCCACAATAACGTTATCGATTGCCAGAGCAGACAGTTCGATGTTTTTATTTCTTCCTGTCACGCTTGGATTAAATTTTGTTGTATAAGATGCCACCACTACTTCTGATAGATGAGCTGCGTCCTCAGGCTTATAGCCGCTTTCTGTCACATAAATCGGCAAAAGAACATCGCCGCCTTTGGCTGATGCCTCGATTACTTTCGTAACCAGTTCTGCTTCCTCGAGCACCACTCTTGGTTTCCCTTTGATAACTTGACCATTTGCATCAATTTTATCTAGTATCATTTTTGAGTCATAACCAGGAGTCGTATCTGTGCCCCTAGCAATTTCTTTAGCCCATTTCTCAAGCTCTTGCTTATATTTTTCATTATCTGTTCCAAAACCCATTTCAATTGGGATGAGGGATTTAACAATCGCCTTGGTAGTCGGTTCCACAATATTTACCACTTTAGGCTTTTTAGCTTCTTCCTCTGCTATTCTCTTTGCTTCCGCTTCCTCAGCGGCTTTCCTTGCTGCTTCTTCTGCAGCTTTTTGTTCTTCAAGCTTTTTTTCAAGTTCTGTTACTTTGTTCTCTAGCTCGGCTTCCTTGCCATTTGTTTTCTCTGCACAGCCGGCTAATCCGATCAAACTGCCAAATAAAATGAATGAAATCACCCAGGTCCGTATAGACATTTACAACTTCTCCTCTTTTCCCAAAATCTCGCCATCGCCAACGAAACACTTCATAATATTCAGAAAAAGAATTTCGCTCTCATTCTTTAAATCTATTCCACTATCAGATACAAAATTCCTGCTAGCTGCTCGCGATAATTCCCTTAAATTGTATACACTTATTAGACGGATTTATTCCTCAATGGTTTCAAGATATTGGCAAAAGATTAGCATATATGTAATGTATGGTTAATCTACCATGTTTTTCGAGAGCAAATACATGATTCAATATGATCATTAACCATCCCAGTCGCTTGCATAAAAGCATAACAGATGGTTGACCCGACAAATTTAAATCCGCGTTTTTTCAAATCTTTACTTAATTTATCACTAATATCTGTTGTAGCTGGTACTTCCGATAAATCCTTAAAGTGATTCCTTATCGGTTCACCATTAACGAATGACCAAATGTACTTACTGAAAGAACCAAACTCTTCCGTCACTAAAAAGTATGCCTTTGCATTTGTAATGACGGCATTTATTTTTAGTTTATTTCGAACAATCCCTTTATTCTGTAACAGTTCTTCGATTTTCATTTCATCATAAGAAATAATAATACTTGGTTCAAAATCGTCAAATGCTTTGCGATAATTTTCTCTCTTCTTCAAAATGGTGTACCAGCTTAATCCAGCTTGAGCTCCCTCTAAGTTCAAGTATTCAAAAAGTAATCGATCATCATACACAGGAACTCCCCATTCTTGATCATGATAATCAATATATAAGGGATCCTGATTCACCCATCCGCATCTTTCCATGTAAACTACCTCCCAAATTCCTTTATTTAAACAACTTTTCTTTAATTCTCCTTGATTTCACTTATTTTTCCAGTACTCCCTTTCATTCCGAATAGAATCTGGATAAATGAAAATCTGGAAATAATATAATGATAAAATACTATAATCATAATAAATGCTGTAACTAGTAGAAAAATAAGTTTTACTGAAATTGACCATTCCCAATCTGAAATTAAAAATCCTAAGGTAACAATTATTGGCTGGTGAATAACATAAAACGGCATAGAGACTTTGCTTCCATAGTTCAACCACTTATTTGGATTAGATAACTTTTTGTCGGCCAAGGCAAAAATAACAAGCAGCCAACTCCAACAATTTATAGCTTTGACACAAGCCAGGAGAATAGACAGCCCACCATTATCTGAAGGCATACCTGTCATGAATCCAAACACAAAAAATACAGTGGTTAGAATGGATATTGTCATTGTGGCTGGCAGCAGCCTTTGAACAACTGACTTGAATGTAGATTTAGTAAAGAAAATATAACCATATAGAAAAATGGCTAGATAAAAACTTATATCCCATCCCCCTAAGTTTACTACATCTATTAAAATGGTTATGATAATCAAAGGTATTGATAAAACAAATAGGTGAAATGGTGTTAGCTCTCTGGAAATATTAGGTTTAATTTTGAGAAAAAATGGCAGCGTAATGAGACTGAAGATCAAAAGAACCAAGAGATACCATAAGTGCAAACCAACAAAAGCAAAATTCCCTGGACCTCCGATACCAAGATAAACTCCATCAAAATAGTGTGGGTACCAGCTAAAAAAGGATCCAGAATATTGCCCGTGACTTACCCGCTCCATATAGATTTGTGGAGGAGTAAGAATCATAATCCCAAATAGAAGTGGTACTCCCAGCCGCGATACTCTTTCCTTAATATATTGTCTACCAGACCTCTTTTGTAGAGTATAATAAGAATTGATTCCAGATACCACAAAAAAACTTGGCATCAACCATCCACTCATAAATAAAGATAGAGCTGTTATGTACGTCGGGTCTGTCTCATTATTCTTCACATGCCATGCCCAAGGATTAAAAAACATAAAACAATGGTAAATGAACACAGCAAGCGTAGCAATAACTCTTATCCAATCTAAATCATATTGTCTCTTCATCTCTATTTAACTCCCCTATTTAATTGCTCCTCTACTTCACTCCCGGTCTATTTTACTATATAAGAAGTCTTGGAATTGTCGAAATATGGAAGGATTATGATAAAACCAAAAAACAGCCCTTAACACAAAGGACTGTTTAATCGTCTAATTTTCTGCTAATTTCTTTATCAACTTATCCTTGTTTTTAGATTGATTTTCCTGTAGGTTTTCCTCGTCAGGTCTTGCTCGTTTAATATAGAACGCAAGAATCAGAGCAACCCCAATAATAATAGCTGATATCAAGAAAGTATAGTTAATTCCTTCTAACATTGCTTCCAAAGCAATTTGCTGCTGCATCTCCGCAAGGGCTGCTTCTGTCGGCTCCTGTGTCATTTTTTGCATGGCGGATTCCGTAAGTTCTTTTCCATATGAGGCAGAACGATTAGACATAAGTGTAATCAATAATCCTGTACCAATCGCTGCCGAAACCTGCTGCATCGTGTTGTTCATTGCCGTACCATGCGGGTAATAGCGAGGAGGTAATTGATTCAAACCATTTGTCGATACAGGCATAAACACCATTGACATTCCAAACATACGAATAGCATGTAAAATAACCATATACATATACGTAGTTTCAAACGATAACATGCTGAATAAATAAGTGGTAACGGTTGTTATGAACAAACCGGTAATGGCTAATATACGACCGCCAAATTTGTCAAACAATCTTCCGGTAACCGGTGACATAAAAGCATTCACAAGGGCTCCCGGCAATAACATTAGTCCTGCATCCAATGGAGAAATCCCGCGTATTGTTTGGACATATATAGGAAGCAGTAAAAAACCTGAAAACATAGCAATATTTACGATCATCGAAATAGCCGATGAAAGAGCAAACATATTATATTTAAAGACCCTGAAATTCAGCATTGGCCGCTCTTGGTTCAATTGGCGGAGGATAAACCAAACCAATGAAATAACCCCTATGATGATGGTTAAATACACCAGCGGACTGTCCCAGCCTTTACTGCCTGCGGAACTAAATCCATAGAGGAGACCTCCAAATCCAATACTTGACAGCAATAACGAAAAGAAATCCAGCTTAATATCTACTTTCTCTTTTTTATCTTTAAGCTTCAAAAAGCCTATAATAAGGATGACCGCAGCAATTGGGGTAACAAAATGGAATAACATTCTCCAATCATAATGTTCAATGATCCAGCCAGACAAAGTGGGTCCAATTGCTGGTGCAAACATAAGAATGAGTCCGAAAACACCCATGGCCGTTCCTCTTTTTTCAACTGGAAAACTAACTAACATGACGTTCATTAAAAGCGGCATCATAATGGCAGAGCCTGAAGCCTGTACCATCCGGGCAGTCAATAGTAATGGAAAATGATGAGCAATTCCTGCAATAATGGTACCAGCTGTAAATAGTCCCATTGCAACTAAGAATAATCGCCGAACCGTATATTTTTGAATTAGAAAGGCTGTGGTTGGAATCATAATTCCGTTTACAAGCATAAACCCCGTCGTCAGCCACTGAACCGTAGCTGTATCTACATCTAAGTCTTTCATTATAGAGGGCAGTGCAACATTTAATAAAGTATTATTTAGAAATGCAATAAAAGCCCCAATCATCAGTACAGCAATAATACCATAAGGCGGTTTGTCTGCCTTTTTTAAGGATTGTTCCATTCGCAGTGTCCCCTTTGTTGAAGTCTATAAAGCTTAGTAACAACGTAATACCTGTCACAATCAATGTTCGATACGTAAATTACCTATTTATTTAGTATGTACATAACTTGAAAACCCAATCAGCTTTGTTCTTTGGGACCTTGTCGGATTCCATTTTCCTCAAGGAGATTAATCATTTTATTGAGGTGATCTACATCTTTTATGACTACAAATTTCGAGTAAGAGTTAAACTTTTTCTTAATGTTTATCGATAGTTTGTATCCATTATTCACACTAGGATCCAACCCATATAACTCATGCCAAATAACGATTTTTTCGATTGTATAATTTTTCACTTGATTAAGAGAATAATATTTTCCAAATAAGATTAACCCCTTGGGTAGTATGTATAGGTTTCCACGATGATGAATCAATTTCAATATAACGAAAAAGATATAAGCCAGGGTAAAAATAGAAGATTCTAACCAAGTTGTAAAAAGGACAATCCACAATATGAAAGATAACAATATGAGAGAAATGATTGTACCCCATTTAACAAGCTGATATGATTTCGTTTTTTTGGTTAAAGGTTCCATTGCTTTCCACTCGGTTGGGATTAGAATACTGTCAAACTCACTTTCGGTTTTAGGATAAATGGCATCTTTAGCTGATTGTGCAGCTTTCTTTAGGTTTACTTGATGGTTAATTAGATAGAAAACACATAGTATGTAAATACTGCTGAATAGGATATTCATGACCATATTATCACTCCTTTCATCTTATTTTCATGAAATTCCCTTGTTAATAACATATCTTCCAATTTTAGTAGAACTGGTAAACTGTGTCAATTTTAGAGTTTTGTAAGTGACTCAAAATGAATAAAACTCGGGATCTAAAAAAGAATCCCGAGTTCGCTTTTAATTCAATTTTGCACTTTAGGAATTTGGTCCCTTTTATATAAATATTGCAATGTAAGCAAAATTACAAACAATGCTAACCCGACTATATCAGAAATTTTTTCAGGATAAATTAAGCATAATCCTGCCCCCAAGGAAACAATCCGTTCAATCCAGTTCAATTTCCGCATCCAAAAACCAATAACCCCTGCACTAATTGCTACCATACCCGTTAAAGCAGTAAACACTACCCATATCAAATATGTCCAAGTGGTATCAATCATTAGCAATTCTGGTGACAAAACAAACATATAGGGTATGATAAAGGCGGAAATGGCAAGCTTCGTTGATTCCACGCCCGTTCGAAATGGCTCCCCGCCAGATATCGCAGCTGCGGCAAATGCTGCAAGTGCAACCGGAGGAGTAATATCGGCCACAATACCAAAATAAAACACAAATAAGTGAGCAGAAAGATCTGGAACTCCTAATAAAATAATCGCTGGCGCTGCAATGGTTGAGGTAATGACATAATTTGCAGTCGTAGGAGAACCCATCCCTAATATCAAGGAAGCGATCATAGTTAAAAACAATGTTGGCAGCAGTGCCCCCCCAGCAAAATCCAGCAGCCCATTGGCCATTTTCAACCCTAGTCCAGTCTTTGTTACGACACCCACAATGATCCCTGCAGCAGCACAGGCTGCAGCAACACCTAATGCCGATCTGGCTCCATCTACTAAAGCCTCTATAATTCCTTTAAAGCCAATTCTTGTATTTTTCTTTATTGAACTAACCACGACTGTTATGACAATCGACCAAAGGGCAGCACGTACGACGCTCATTCCTGAACTTAACAAAAGAATGATAGCAATTATGGGAAGTAACAAATAGAGGTTCCCAAGGACTTCTTTCCTGTTCGGCATTTCTTCTTTTGTCAGACCTCTGAGACCCAATCGCTTTGCTTCAAAATGTGTCATAATCCAAATACCAGTGAAATAAAGAATCGCTGGTATTGCTGCAGCCTTAGCTATTTCCCAATAGCTGATTCCGCCAATAAACTCCACCATTAAGAAAGCTGCTGCCCCCATTATCGGCGGCATTAACTGTCCACCGGTTGAGGAAGATGCCTCTACTGCACCTGCAAACTCTTTTTTATATCCTAGTTTTTTCATCATTGGAATAGTAAAAGCACCAGAGGTCACCACGTTCGCAACCGAGCTGCCGCTAATGGTTCCCTGCAGGGCGCTTGAAAAAACAGCAACCTTTGCAGGTCCGCCGACACTTCTTCCGGCAATCGCAATTGAAAGATCATTAAAATATTCGCCAACCCCTGTTTTAATTAAAAAGGAACCAAATAGTAAGAAGAGAAAAATGAAGGTAGATGATACCCCCAGTGGTGTTCCAAGGATACCTTCTGTTGTATAAAACATCGTCTGAACAAGCCGATCCAATTCTAAGCCTCTATGCGCAATTGCACTTGGCATATAAGGTCCAAATACCGCGTAACCCATAAAAATTAGAGCAATAATCGTAATCGGCAGACCAACCGTTCTTCGAGTTGCCTCTAAAACTAGTAAAATGGCTGAAAGACCAACTAAAAAATCTATCTGTGTGATATTGCCCGTTCTTAAGACCAAAACATCTATCATAGCCGGCCAATAGGCACCAACTATGACTGAAATACCGGCTAAAACGATATCATACCATGCCAGTTTATACTCTTTCCCCCTATTTTTCCTTCGTGCTGGAAATAGTAAGAAGATTAATGCCAAAGCAAAACCCAAGTGAATAGAGCGTTGAAGCTGGGCAGTTAACATACCGAATATACCTGTATATAAATGAAATAATGAAAATGCCAGTAAACCAACAAAAGCAATCCAGCCGGCAGCCCCTTTTAGTTTCCTAGTTCCTGCCTCAGGATCATATTTTTCCAAAAGCTCCTGCTGTTTCGCTTCAGATAGGGCGGAATCATATTGACTCAAGGATATTCACTCCTTTCCATTGACTTAAGAAGTTCAATTTTCGGATTTCTACTTTCACTGAGGTGCCAGGTTTAATCGTTTGAGATAGTGGATATTCCCTATTTTTAAAAATGACAGTGTGATTCGCACGAACCTGTCCGATTCGCAAATGAAAAAAAGGAAAATCACGTTTCATATTTTTGATTGTATAGACACCATCTTTTTGTACAAACGTTTCTCCTTCCTCTGCATTCGCTGGCATGCCGATAGCAAAATCTTCATACATCAGCTCATATTGTTGAACATGATAGTCGGGAGTTATTTTATAGCTTTCTATGACAGGTGATAGATGAATAGAATGTGTGTATTTGATTTGAAAATATGCCTCGTTTTTTACAAGAATATAAGCATATTTTTCATCGCTGTGATTTGGCTTAAAGACTATCGCTTTTTGGAAAGGTATGAACGCTATGGCGCTTGTAATCAAAAAAAAGACTAAGAGATATGAGATGATTCGATAATATCGCATTGCACGCTCCTGTTCAGTAGAAAAGGAGACCGGCTTGTGTTAAGCCGGCCATACCTGCAAAAATAGAATTTCTTTACTGGGCTTTAACACCTTTTTCATTAAAGTATTTTTGTGCTCCAGAATGGACCTCAATTCCCACACCATTTAAGGCGTTTTCTACCTTAATTAATTTCCCTTTTGCATGAGTCACTTTATCAAGATTTTCAAAGATGGCTTTTGTAATTTTATAAACAATATCATCTGAAAGATTACCGTGCGCCACTAACATTGCTTGAACAGCAACAGTTGTTACCGCAGAATCCATACCGTATGTCCCAGATGGAATTTCTTCTTTTACATAAAAAGGATACTTTTCAATAAGACTATCGATTTTGTCTTGTTCAATAGGAACAATGACTACATCCTCTGTTGCCCCAAGGCTTTCAACTGCTCCTGTAGGTGTTCCAGCTGTTACGAAGGCCGCATCAATCGTACCATCTTGAATTCCTTGTGTAGATTCATCAAATGAAAGATCTTGTTTTTGAATATCGTCAAAGGACATACCGTGTACTTCAAGAATCTGCTCGGCATTTGCTACTGTACCAGAGCCCGGAGCACCAACAGATACCTTTTTTCCTTTTAAATCTTCAACGGATGCAATCCCAGAATCTTTTGTTGTAACAATTTGAATCGTTTCTGGATATAAGGTCGCAATTGCCTTTACGTTATCAACTTTATTGTTTTCAAACATTAATTTACCTTCCACTGCATAAGAGGCAATATCAGTTTGAGAGAAGGCAATTTCTGCATCGCCATTCTTCAGTGTGGTCATGTTCTCAGCAGATGCACCGCTTGTTTCAGCATTTGTATCAATTCCTGTTTCATCTTTAATGATTTCCGCAAAAGACCCCCCTAATGGATAATAGGTTCCACCCGTCCCGCCTGTTAGAATACTAATAAATTGCGGCTTTTCTTCCCCGTCATTTGCCGGTTTTTCGCCGCCCTCCTCTTTATTTCCACAAGCTGCGAGAATCATAGTAAGTGTTAAGAGAAAGGCCATTGATAGATGAAACCTTTTCTTTTTCATAGAAATTTCCCCCTTTTTATAATATGCAGTTCATCAATCAATACTTATTATTCAAAAGGTAGAAACTTGTCAATTTTGTCAATAATAGTTCTTTAGTCCTATAAAAACACAAAAAGAAAAACCCTTTCAAATGAAAGGGTTTTTTCAGCTATCTGCGTTTTTTCTTAGCATTTTTCGTCATTCTGCCTAATAAAAATGCTCCTGCAGCTACACCGATTATCGTGTTAGTTTTCTTAGTAAAAACTTGTTTTGCAACTAAATTTAAGTTTTGAGGTCTTTCTGCAAGCCGCCTCATAAAATATCCATACCAGTCATTTCCAAAAGGAACATAGGTGCAGAAATTATAACCTTCTTTAGCCAATTCAAGTTGAAGTTCTTTTCTGAACCCATAAAGCATTTGAAACTCATACTGTTCATTTGGAATGTTGTTCCTCTTAACAAATTCCTTCACATGGTTAATAATATTGTGATCATGTGTGGCAATAGAAGTGAATTTGCCGTTTAATAAATGCCATTCGATTAATTTAATAAAGTTTGCATCAATATCATTTTTATTTTGGTAAGCGTATTCAACGGGCTCCTTATAAGCTCCTTTTACAATTCGTAAACGATAGTTTTTGTACTTTTCAAGGTATTCATCAGCACGCAGCAAATAAGCCTGAATAACCGTTCCTACGTTATCATATTCCATAGACAAATCATCCAAAACATCAAAAGTCGGCTGCAGGTGGCTGGTATCTTCCATGTCAATATTAACAAAAATACCATAGTTGTTTGCTTTATCAACGATTTCTCTTAAATTGCTTAAGCAAAAGCTGTATTCAATATCTAAACCTAATTGAGTAGGTTTTAATGAGATATGTGCATCAACTTTGTGCTCATGGATTGCTTCAATCACCTTGAGGATTTGTTCTTTCGCTTCTGTCGCTTCTTCCTCTTTAAAGACAAATTCACCCAAATTATCAACCGTACAGGAAATTCCATGCGCATTTAGTTCTTTAATACTTCTTATTACTTCATCAATATTGGTACCTGCAACAACACTTTGTGCACCCAATTTTAAGCCATACTTTTTTGCTGCACTATTTAAGAATTGATTTTGTGATAAGCCCATAAATATATCTTTCAACATAGCGATTACCCCTTGCTGTTGTTATTTCACTATTATTTTAGCATAATTCCTTTAAATTCACCTTAAGTTTTTAAAAAAATTGTCGAAATTGTAAACGCTTTATTGCAGCCCTAAAAAAAGCAGCCGAGATTACTCTCGGACTGCCTTCCTTATAACCTTTATCTTCTATTACGATTACGCAGGAATGTTGGGATATCTAACGCATCTTCTGATTGTTGTCTTGGTTTGTCATGATTATGTGCCGGCTCTTCTGGTACACTTTGCTCACGACGGGACAGTACCGAAGATGATTGTCTAGAATTTGTTTCTCTCAAAGGTACGGCAGCACTCTTTCTTGCTGAAAGTTCCGTTTCAGAAAAACCTGTAGCGATGACTGTGATCATGATTTCATCTTTAAAGTCTTCATTGATGATCGAACCAAAGATCATATTTAATTCCTTGTCAGCTGCAGAGGAAACAATATCCGCAGCTTCTTGAACTTCATATAGACTTAAGTTGCTGCCGCCTGTGATGTTCATTAGCACACCCTGCGCACCATCAATTGAAGTTTCAAGTAATGGACTAGAAATAGCTTTCTTCGCCGCTTCCACTGCCCGGTCTTTACCTTTTGCTAAACCAATACCCATTAATGCTGTTCCTTGATTTGACATTATCGTTTTGACATCGGCAAAATCGAGGTTGATTAATCCAGGTACTGCGATTAGATCGGAAATCCCTTGTACACCCTGTCTTAATACGTTATCCGCTTCACGGAAAGCTTGTATCATAGGGGTCTTTTTATCTACGATTTGAAGCAAGCGGTCGTTAGGTACAATAATTAAGGTGTCTACTGCTTCACGCATCAAATCAATTCCTGCTGCTGCGTTGGTCGCGCGTTTACGTCCCTCAAATCCAAATGGACGTGTCACAACACCAATCGTTAAAGCTCCAAGTTCGCGGGATATTTGGGCAATAGCAGGCGCAGCTCCAGTCCCGGTTCCTCCGCCCATACCAGCGGTAACAAAGACCATATCTGCTCCTTTTAATACTTCTTGTATCTGCTTTCTGCTTTCCTCAACTGCATTTCTGCCAACTTCAGGATTGGCACCTGCTCCCAGGCCTCTCGTTAAGGTTGCACCAATTTGCATTTTAATTTCTGCTTTTGATAGTTTTAGAGCTTGGGCATCTGTATTTACCGCAATAAATTCTACGCCTTGAACACCGTCCTCTATCATTCGGTTAACGGCATTATTCCCCCCGCCGCCAACACCAATAACTTTTATTCTTGCTACTTGATCTATGTCCATTTCAAAATCCCACATTGATAGATTTCCTCCTGCTCTTGCAAAATTCATTGCCTCATTATTCGAAAAATTCTAATGAGCTTTTCTACTAAAGCTTTTAGTCAATTTATTAAACTATTATTAATATTATAATCTAACTAAAGCAGAGATTATATTGAATTTTGTCGAAACTTTTTCCTTAAATACTATTTTAACAAAAAACTGGGGATTTTTATATAGTCCAGCAGTCATTCCTCTTTTTTTTATCATTAAAATTTTGTTACAAAACGACAAAAGGCTCAGTACAATGACTGAGCCAAAGAATTATGAGAATATACTTTTAATGCTGTCGATTAATTCTTTAAAGAAATCTGCCACTTTTTGCAGAAAATTCTTGTCGCCGACTGCCTCTTCAATCCGTTGCTGAATGTCATTCGCAAGATTTTCAAGCTGTGATGTAACATTATCGAAATTAATATTTAGGTCTCTCATTTTTTCAAATAAGTCTAGTAATAGCTGTCTGTCCTCAGCACTTAGATTAATTTCTAATGTCTTTAATTTTTCATCAATAATGGCTGCAAGTTCTTCCTTGGATGCCGGATTCTGTTCCGCTATTTCCTTCTTTATTTCAGTCAAAAGCTCACTAACCTTATCCTGATCTAACCCTTCCTTTTTTGCCAGGTCCGTTGCTATGTTCAACTCTTCATTCGCAACCTCTGTCCGTTCTTTGTTTAGTCCTGCACCTTCTCCCGCATCATAGGCTTTATAGATCCCCACTAACGCAGAATGTCCGCTTACCTTAACCGGAGAAGCAACATCAACAACGGCATCTTGAATTCCAGCGGTCAATAAGGCATTAGCGTACATTTCATTCGTAACCTCTGTAATATTTTCGGGTGTCACCTGATTAATAATAAGTCCTTCACCAGAATCCTTTCTGGTGATTTTAGCAGAGGAATACATATTGGAGTGTGGATCACCTTTTATATACGTGACAAGATCTTCTCCTGTTACTGTAATCTCTTTAACCTTGCTCGTATCCTTTACCTTTAGTAACTCTCTTACTTCATCTTTTTGAGCTTCAGATAATGCCTCTCCGTAGACCACAATTGGCAGCCCAAACTTTTCATTGATACTCTCTTCATTATTACCATTTGTATCGGCGAACACCTTGCTTGTACTACTTACTGACAATATTAATGCAAGAATAATAGCAAATGCAGTTACCTTATAAAAACTCTTCATGTAAATCTCTCCTTAACAAATTCTAAAGTTGCTTCAACCTAAGAGACGCAATAATAGCCATTTTGGTTTCAACTATATTTAATTATAGTGTGTGAAAAATAAGAAAACCATCCCGGAGGATGGCTTCTACCCTTTTACAAAGCCGCGAATCTTTCTTAAATATAAAAAGTAAAATAGGCAGGAGAAAACTCCTAAAAAGAAAAAACCTGATACAACTGAAATACTTGAAGATATGATTCCAAAAAGAATGCCGACCGTAAATGTAATGATGCTCTCAATCAAGGATTGTATGGACTCCGTGGTGGCTCGTATCTCTGAATTTCCAAGATGGTGAATATAGCCAATTATGACAGGATCAATAACCCCGCTTGCTAAGAAGATCATAAGTATCATAAATAATCCGAAACTGCCTGGAAAAATAGCCGTAACAAAAAAGCACACAGAGGTAATTCCAAGGATTGAGAGAATGATTGACTCAGCCCTAAAATAGCTAAGCAGCAACGATGCAAGCAAGTTTCCTGGAATTCTTGCCAACGAAATGAAAGCTGAAAACACTCCAAAAAAAAGTACGGAATAACCAATTTCATCTAAGTAAAGCTGCCAAAACTCATCTAAATACGTGATGCAGGCACCTATAGCCATCGCATGCGTGATGATTGAGACTAACTTTGGATTGGTATTATAAATAGAGACAGATCCTCTGAGATAAAACATAAAATTTTTTTGTTTTGGTGGTGCCTCTCCATTTAACACAATCCTTACAGGCTCTTTTAGTAACAAGGTGAGTATAAAAGCAAGGATCATGCTTATGGCCGAAAGGATGTAGTTAAACTCAAAACCATAATATTTCGCTAGAACTCCCCCGGTTAGTGCCGCAATCAACGAGCCTGCAAAATCAAGCGAATTCATCCTGCCGACGATTTTTTCAAAAGATTGCTGCTTTTTGACGGCTGCAAGTGAATCATAAAGGAGTGCATTCCAGGCACCGCTTGTACAAGCACTTGAAATTCCTGCTAAACTCACAACCAATGTGAATGTCCAAAATTGATAGGCAAATAGCAATATAATAAGTTCCAGCATCGATAAGATTGCTCCAAATACGAGCAAAGGCTTTCGTCCAAATTTATCAGCTAACACTCCTGTAGGGATTTCAAAAATGACAATTGTAACGGCATAGATAATTTCACAAAGTACAACCATTAATACCGACATACCCCGCTGCTCCCAGAACAACCTTTCAATGACGTATGCAGGGATTAGGTTATGAAAAAATATAATAAGGTAAAGTTTATTTATGTTTTTTTCCATCATCCAGATGACTCCTCCTCTTTTTCTTTTTTTGAAAGAAAAATTAAAGGAGGGGGACGGATGGTTTTTTTAGATTAACAAGGCGGCCTTACCAAATACATATTATCAACTCCTAATTTTTTACCTGTTTTTATTTTAGTTCAAAGAAGGGAATTTAGTACACAACTTAAAATTCTATATTTTAACTATAATGTAGTATGATGAAAATGGAAAATTTTAATAAGTAGAGGAGGTCATCAAATTGATCGAAAATTTCAAAGCCTTCGTCGTGAATAAAACTGAGGCTGATTTTAGTGGTGAGGTTAAAAATCTTTCTATTAATGATTTACCTGCTGGAGAGGTATTGATTAAAGTTGCCTATTCCAGCATCAATTATAAAGATGGATTAGCAAGTATTCCCAAAGGCAAAATCGTTAGATCTTATCCTTTTGTACCAGGAATAGATTTGGCAGGAGTAGTGGTCTCATCTGAAGATCCCCGTTACTCAGCAGGTGACCAAGTCATTGCTACAAGCTACGAAATTGGTGTATCTCATTATGGCGGATTCAGTGAGTATGCGGTGATTCCTGCTGATTGGATTGTACCGCTGCCAGACACACTATCTTTAAAAGAGGCCATGATTTATGGAACTGCGGGGTTTACTGCAGCCCTTTCGGTTCAACGTCTTGAAGAAAATGGGCTTACTCCTGAAAAAGGGAAAGTGTTAGTAACTGGTGCGACCGGAGGCGTTGGAAGTATCGCTGTTGCTATTTTAGCAAAACGAGGCTACGAGGTTGTTGCAAGTACAGGCAAATCGAGTGAACATGAATATTTACATAAACTCGGTGCACAGGAGGTTATTTCTAGGGATGAAGTATACAATGGCGAAATTAAAGCATTAGATAAACAGCTCTGGGCAGGCTGTGTCGATCCGGTTGGCGGAGAATCATTAGCAGCTATTTTAAGTAAGGTCCATTATAATGGGTCCGTTGCGGTCAGTGGATTAACAGGAGGCGGCAACGTTCCTACTTCTGTGTTTCCTTTCATTCTTCGAGGTATTAATCTCCTTGGTATTGATTCTGTCTATTGTCCAATGGAGGTTCGTAAAAAACTTTGGGCTAGAATGGCAACAGATTTCAAATCTGAAGTTCTTGATTCGATTTCCAAAGAAATAAGTCTAGACGAGCTTGCACAAACACTTCCTATAATTTTACAAGGGCAGGCTAGGGGTCGTTACATTGTAAAAATGTAATGGCAAAAGCCGCAAAACCCGATAATCGGTTTGCGGCTTTTAGCTTACATAACCGAGCCTTGAAGACAATTGCTGGCTTGTCTGAAGCATAATAGGGCCAAGTTGATTTAATCTATCCATTGTCATCCTCGTGGAAGGCCCAGATATACTAACAGCTGCAACTACATTTCCGAGATGATCAAATACAGGAGCTGCGATACAGGTAATTCCATATTCATTCTCTTCTAAGTCTAAGGCATATCCTCTTTGCCTTATTTGTTTCAACTCAAGAAGGAGTGCCTCCATTGAGGTAATAGTATGGTCCGTATGAAATGGCATCCCTTTTCGATTAAGGATGGAAAGAACCTCATTTTCAGTTAAATATGCTAGTATCGCTTTCCCAACGGACGTACAATGCATCGGAGCTCTTTTTCCAACCTTTGAATGAGTTCTTAAAGTTTCGGTTCCTTCTAGTTTCTCAATATAAACGACTTCCCCCTGGTCATAGACCACGAGATGAATTACTTCATTTGTTTTATTTTCTAGTTCCTTTAGAAAGGGTTTCGCTTCCGAACGTATATCGATTGAATCTAACAGCTTTGAGCTAATATCTAGAAACTTATACCCCAGCTTATATTTACCTGTTTCACGATCCTGTTCGATATATCCGTATTGCACAAGCGTGGACAGGGTTCTAAAAACAGAGCTTTTATTGATATCGATTTGATTTGCTATCTCTGTAACACCCAAACCGCCTTTTTTCATCGCTACTAATGCAATGATATCCAGTGCCCTGCTTACAGACTTCACCATATTTTCTCTATGCAACCATGATCACCTCGTATAGCAGAACTTGTCAGGGTATTTTGCTGTAAACACCCTGACTACATCATTCTTTAAGATTGGACTGAAAATTTGGCTTTCGCCTCAAGTCGGCGGCTGTGCAAAATCGGTTCAGTATAGCCGCTTGGCTGGTCATAGCCCTTAAATACAAGGTCACAGGCTGCCTGGAAAGCAACAGATTGATCAAAGTCAGGCGCCATTGGTCTATAATTAGGATCCCCAGCATTTTGTTCGTCCACGACTTTAGCCATCCTCTTCATGGTCTCTATCACTTGTTCCTTCTTGCAGATTCCATGGTGCAGCCAGTTTGCAACATGCTGGCTGGAAATCCGAAGAGTAGCTCGGTCTTCCATAAGCGCTATATTATTAATATCTGGTACCTTCGAACAGCCAATCCCCTGTTCAACCCACCTTACGACATAACCAAGTATTCCTTGTGCATTATTATCCAGCTCTGCTTGAATTTCTTCTGGACTCCAATTGGTATTTTCTGCTACGGGAATCTGTAATATATCATTTCGTAAATCCGAAATACTGCCTAGCAGGTTATTTTGTACTTCTTTCACATTTACTTGATGGTAATGGAGAGCATGCAAGGTCGCAGCCGTTGGAGATGGAACCCAAGCCGTGTTTCCTCCAGCCAACAAATGTCCTATTTTTTGTTCAAGCATACTTTTCATTAAATCTGGCATCGCCCACATACCTTTACCAATCTGAGCTCTTCCTTGAAAACCGGTTGACAGGCCGTTATTTACATTTGATTTTTCATAGCTTTGCAGCCATAGTGTAGATTTCATTTCATTTTTACGAATCATTGCACCTGCCTCCATTGACGTGTGCATTTCATCGCCCGTCCGGTCAAGGAAGCCTGTGTTTATAAATACAACACGCTCCTTCACTTCATGGATACAGGCTTTAAGATTTAAAGATGTTCGGCGTTCCTCATCCATCACACCTATTTTCAATGTGTTTCTGGCTAATCCTAGTAAATCTTCAATCTGATTAAATAGCTCATTGGCAAAGGATGCTTCCTCTGGACCATGCATTTTTGGCTTTACAATATAAATAGAGCGAGTTTTGGAATTTACGAAAGAAGTGTTTCCAATAATTGAATGCTTTGCACATAAAGAAGTAACAACACCATCGATGATTCCCTCTTGAACTTCATCGCCGTTCACATCAAGGATTGCATTATTGGTCATCAAATGCCCAACATTTCGAACGAGCATTAATGCACGTCCAGGCAAGGTAAATTCACTGCCGTTAGGTAAATAGTAACGTCGGTCAGGATTAAGTGTACGAGTTAAGGTTTTATTTCCTTTAGTAAAAGTGGCAGAAAGAGTACCTTTATTTAAGCCCAGCCAATTCCGATATACGAGTACCTTATCCTGTGCATCCACTGCTGCCACAGAGTCTTCGCAGTCCATAATGGATGTTAGGGCAGATTCTAAGAGAATATCTTTTACACCAGCAGCATCACTTTTTCCAATTGGATGACTGTAGTCAATTTGTATTTCAAAGTAGTTATCATTATTTTTCAGCAGAATAGCAGATGGATGAGCTGGATTTCCTTGATAACCAGCCAATTTTTCTTCCTCTTTTAATCGAGCCTGCCTCCCATTACGTAAGCTAACGACTAAACTTCCTTTGTCAATCGTATAGCTTACCGCATCTTTATGGGAACCATCCTTTAAAGGTACAGCAGCATCAAGAAATTCCCTGCCAAAAGTGATAACCTTTTCACCGCGAACAGGGTTATAACCACCTTGTGCCTTGGCACCATCCTCATCACTTATGACATCCGTACCATATAATGCATCGTACAAACTTCCCCAGCGGGCATTCGCTGCATTAATGGCATAGCGCGCATTATCAACCGGAACAACTAATTGAGGACCAGCTTTTTGAGCAATTTCATCATCTGTCCCTTCAGTAGAAATACTAAAATCGTCAGGTTCTGGCAGAAGATAGCCGATTTTCTCTAAATAAGCTTTGTATCTAGTAAAATCGAATTCTTTATTTTCCCGGTGCCATGTGTTAATCTTCTTTTGAAGTTCATCTCGTTTCTTAAGTAATTCCTTATTTTTCGGTGTCAGATTGGTGATGATTTTTTCAAGACCTGCCCAAAATACCTTTTGATCCACTTGACTGCCTGGCAAAGCCTCAGAATTAATAAACTCATAGAGTTCACTAGCTACCTGTAAATCTCCCACTTTAACATAGTTAACCATTTACTTATTCCTCCTATCTGTCGTTTAGTATTACGAAACAGCGTTTCTATGAAGAACTTGACGTTTTCATTTCTTTTTTAATTTCCACGCAGCGCCCCGGAGTAGGAAAAAGCTTTCCGGCATTCAAGAGATTATCAGGGTTAAATACTTCACGTATATTGGTTTGAGCAAGGATTTCCTCTTCTTTAAAAACAAATCGCATTTCCTCACGCTTTTCAATTCCTACCCCATGCTCACCTGTTATCGTACCGCCAACATCTGCACACGCCTTTAAACATTGGCTTCCCGCTTCCAAAGCCTTTTTGGTTTCTCCTGGTTTACGAGCATCAAATAGAACGAGTGGGTGGAGATTTCCATCACCCGCATGGAAAATATTAGCAATCCTTAATCCGGAATCTTTACTGATTTGGGCAATTTTTTCGAGAACGACTGGCAGCTTGCTTCTGGGAATGACACCATCTTGTACTAAATAATCAGGTGAAATGGCACCCATAGCCCCAAACCCTGTTTTACGATTGGCCCACCATCGTCCTCGTTCTTCCTCATCCTTTGCGGCTCGAACCTCACGTACATTATTCTTTTTACAGACCGCAAGAATCTGGTTAATTTGTTCTTCTATACCCGCAGCTATTCCGTCAACCTCAATTAATAGGACCGCTTCAATATCCTTAGGGTGTCCCACCGGGAACGCTGCAGCTTCCACCGCCTCAATTGCTGTTTTGTCCATCATTTCAAGTGCAGCAGGGACAATACCTGCTGAAATAATATCTGAAACAGCATGGCTTCCATCTTCAACTTTATCAAAATAAGCTAAAACCGTCTGTTTTCCTTCTGGATTTTTGAGAATACGTACGGTAATTTTCGTGACTATTCCGAGAGTCCCTTCTGATCCGGTCAAAAGGCCGAGTAAGTCATATCCTGGTTCATCTAAAACTCCATTTCTGCCAATCTCAATTATCTCTCCATTTGGCAGCACTACCTCAAGCCCGAGAATATGATTAGTCGTTACACCATATTTAAGACAGTGCGCCCCGCCTGCATTTTCCGCGACATTCCCTCCAATCGTGCAGCAATATTGACTAGAAGGGTCAGGGGCATAATAATAGCCTCTATCAGAAATGGAGTTAGTAAGTTTCAAGTTGACGAAGCCCGGTTCAACAACCGCTCTCCTATTTTCAAGGTCTACACTAATTAGTTTTTTCATACGAACCAAGCTGATGATTACTTCACCATTTAAAGGAACTGCCCCGCCGCTCAAACCCGTTCCGGCACCACGGGCAAGAAAAGGGAGCTTATGCAAAGAGCAATATTTAACTAATTGAGAAACTTCAGCTGTATTTTTAGGAAAGACAACAGCCTTTGGCAAATGCTTATGGATCGTAAATCCATCACAATCATATGCGAGCAGATCTACTTTTTTATATAAGATGGAGCGAGTACCGCCGACGATTGCTGCGAGATTCATAATATGCTTGTCATTTGTGTTAAGTTTAATGACTGCCATTATTCTTATCCCCTTCTTCTTTTTGGTAAGCCCAATCGAGCAGTTGAACGGTATGGACAATCTTTTGATTTCTTCCGTATTTCTGGACACCCAATGCCATCTGTATCATGCAGCCGGGGTTCCCCATTGAAATCATTTCAACGTCTTCTGGTATGTTTTCCATTTTACTTTTGAGCACGGCATCAGCCATTTCAGGATTGGTAATATTATAGATTCCTGCACTTCCGCAACACCTGTCTGCATTAGGCATGTGAACCATTTCTACCCCTGGGATGTCAAGGAGTATCTCTCGGGGTTCCTTTCTTACTCCTTGGCCATGTGCTAAATGACATGCATCATGATAGGTGATACGCATATTCATGTTTACTTTTGGTTTTTCATATCCAGTATCATGCAAGTGTTTGGCAATATCCACTACCTTTTCTCCAAACTTTTCCGCACGTTCCTTCCATTCAGGTTCATCACGAAATAACTCACCATATTCCTTCATCATGCATCCGCAGCCAGCTGCATTGACGATGACCTTTTCCTCATTCTCAAATGCTTCTATATTTTGCTTTGCCAGCTTCCTGCCCATTTCTCTGTCTCCGGCATGAACATGCAAAGCACCACAGCACGTTTGGTTTTTCGGAATACTAACATCATTCCCATTGTGAGTAAGCACATTGATGGTCGCTTCATTGATATCACTAAAAAAAACATCCATCACACAGCCAGTCAGCATAGCCACTTGCTGCTTCGTTTCACTTTTAGCTTTAATATCAGTATTGAATTTATTACGGACTGACCCTTTTACTTCAGGCATGATTGATTCCATCTCTGCTAAATGCTTCGGCATGATTTGAATAAGCTTTGTTTTTCTAACCACCTTCTGCATACCGCTCTTTTGGTAAAATCTTAACAGACCGCCGAGTGACCTTAAGCGATTTTGATGAGGAAACACGCCATGGAGGAAGAACTTATTCACTGCTCCTTTCCACCCTTTAAGTGGAAGAGCCTGCCTGATTTGACCTCGTGCTTCCTCGATAAGACCGCCAACATCTATATCAACTGGACAGGCCGTGGTACAGGCACGACAATCTAAACAAGAAAACACGGGTTCCGCAAAATGTTCATCCACATTCAGCTTTCCTTCCGCCACTGCTTTAATCAGATAAACACGGCCGCGCGGGGAATGCTGCTCTTCACCACTTTGTTCGTATGTAGGACATGATTCCAAGCACATACCACAATGAACACAATCAGCCCACTTACTTTCTTGTGGAGGGTCATGCCATAAATAGTTTCCTAATGAAGAAGTGCAAGGCAGGGCTTGTTTTTCTTTTACACTCATGTTATATCCCCCCGACAAAACGACTTGGGTTCAAGATTTGGTTATGATCAATTTTTTGTTTGATTCCCTCAAAAAGGAAATGGGATGCTGATTTTCCCCCCCAAACATTTACGACCTTACGCAGCGAAAATGGAAGGTGTTTTATTACTGCATATCCTCCTAGATACACAGCTTTTTCTCTAGCCATCTTAATTGCTGAAACAACATCATCGCTTGCACCACGAATTGTCAATTGACATAATCCTGTTCCTAAACCTCCATGTGCTTCTATAGAAACATGACAAGAATCACTGATTAATTCTGCTTCATTTATGATCTTTATAACATTGAGATTGGTCACACCAATTTTGAGTACGGCTTCTGTTCGGGATGAATTTGTTAATCCATTAGGCTGTTGGTGATAGAATTGATTCCAGAAGAATGTTGCTTCATTTTGCGTTAGGGATGTTAGTGTAGTTTTTTCTGGTGTAATACTCCTGATTACATTTTCTTGCCTGTGTACGGAGCTTTTCACATCTTCAAATGAAACAAGTAATGTCCATTTATGAATGTTAATCAATTTCCCAGCTAAGGAGGGGTTTAGAATCTCGAGGCTGATGGGTTCAATCATTGAATCAAGCACCTTGACTGCGAATGCCTGAATCTCTTCTAAATTATTTTCAGGAAATGTTACAAAAACAATCGATTCATATTTTGGGATAGGACGCAGTTTCATCGTCACCTCAGATACCACACCGAGCGTTCCCATCGCACCAATATATAACTTATTCATATCGTAACCTGCAACGTTTTTCACCACTTTCCCGCCAGAACGGATCAGCGTTCCATCAGGATAGACCATTCTAAGTCCAATCACATTGTCCCTTGCTGAACCATACCCCATTCTTTTAGGTCCGCTATCATTGGCAGAAATGATTCCCCCAATTGTGGCATGATTCGGGTAGAAAGGATCAAGTGGAATTTTCTGATGGTATGGTGCTAAATAATTTTGGATTTCTTGGAATGATGTCCCCGATCTCACCGTCAATGTCATATCACCAGGATGATGTTCAACGATTCCAGTATATTGACTTAATGATAGGAGAATGTCTGCTTTTTCTATTAGCCCGCCATACCCTCTTTTTGAACCATTTCCCATGATGAAGAGAGAAAGTCCTTTATTGTTGGCATAAGATACTATAGAGGAAATTTCCTCTTCAGTTTTTGGAAAAATTATGATTCTTCCAGAATTCCCAAGTGGATGATCTTGGACTTCTTCATTTAGATGTAAGTCTTTAAAAAGTGATTTTATTTCAGCTAAACTTTCGTCAACAATCAATTCCTTCACCTCCATATGTTTCGTAATACCAAACAACGTTTCTGTTATTTAGCAAAAACTTCCTTATCATTTTCCCTTTAATTTTATTTACCCTTTATAAAATTGTCAATCTATTTAGAAAATTTAAACACTACATAAAAAAGCCAGGATTTGCCGGAAATCCCGGCAGGTTATTTTAATCGAAATTTGGTTTTCTTTTCTCTAGTACAGCAGTAACTCCCTCTTTGTAATCATCAAGCTCTGTAACAATCCCCATTGCGGAAGAAATCATGTCAAGCGAAGTTCTAAGGTCACTGTTTAATCCTTGGTAAACTGCCTTCTTCGTAAAACGCATCGCTGCCTGTGGACCACGTACTAGTCGTTCTACATATTGATCGACGAACTCTTGTAATCTCTCATCCTCAACCACATGTGTAACCAGCCCCAAATCTTTTGCTTCTCCAGCTGTTAAAACGGTTCTATTCCATAGCAAATCCAACGCTTTATCAGTCCCAATTAATCTAGGCAAAAACCAAGCAGCACCATCTCCCGGGACAATTCCTACATTTAGGTAACTTTCAGATATTTTAGTGTTTTCAGCTGCAATTCGAATATCACATGCTAGAGACATATCAAAACCTGCCCCGTATGCAAAACCATGTAATACTGCGATAACAGGAATATCAATCTCTTGTAAAAGGAGAGGAATCCTTTGAACTTTTTTCCATAAAGAATCTTTACGCGCTAAAGCCGTTGATGAAAGGTCCTCTGTACCGTCGCTATGTAAGAAACCATTTCCTTGTGCCATTGATTTAATATCCCCGCCAGAACAAAATCCACGGCCATTTCCCGAAATAACAAGAACTCTTATATCCTTAGAATCTCTCACATTCTCCAATGCCTTAATCCATAATTGAATCATATCCACACTAAAGGCATTTAAGCTATCAGGACGATTAAGGATTATTTTTGCCACTTTGTTTTCAACAGAAAAGATTAAGTCGCTCATTTTCATTCCACCTTTTTTAAAATTCAATTCCTATGCTTTACTCTTTTTATGAACATGCTTGGTCATCCTTACTTAATAGTATATAACTAGAACTTTCTATTGTCGAAGTAGTTTTGTGATAATTCATACTCTTCAGTCTTATTGTGAAATGATTAGACGAAAAAAAATCCACCTTTTAATAATTGGGTGGATTTAAGCAATCATTTATTTTTGTCAATGTTTCCCCAATAGAATGATGGATAACGTAGGAATCCTTCACTGTGTCATAGGGTGAATCACCTTTATTAACGATAATTAAGGGAGACCCTTCACTCCTGTATTGCGGGAAGGTGGAGAACGGGGTCACCTTCAAACTAGTTCCTAACACCAGGAGACAATCACTTTCATTGATTAGGTTTAGGATTTTGTTGAAGCCGTCAATGGAAAACCATTTCCCTGTATCTCCAAAAAGGACGACATCAGGTTTAATATATCTATCTTTTTCAGCAGGGGTCCGACACTGGTCACAAACGTAAAAATCGTCCATGGTATTTAATCTGTTGATCATATCTTGTGTTGAATAGACATGCCGGCAATTTTGACAGGAAGCAATTTTCATGGTCCCATGAAATTCTATCACCTGCTTAGACCCTGCTTTTTGGTGTAGTCCATCAATATTTTGCGTGATAATGCTAGTAACTTTTCCTTCCTGCTCCCATTGTGCCAGTATTTCATGTCCTTTATTTGGGAGTGCCTCAGGGTGGTAAAGATTCTCTAAGGCAAACTGATAAAATCCCTTAGGGTTTTGGTAGAAATAATTCAGTGAAAGGATATATTCAGGCGCCATCTGATAAATTCCTGTTTGCGACCGAAAATCCTTGATTCCAGATTCTGTACTAATTCCTGCACCTGTAAGGACGACAATGCTCTGGGCATTTTTTATTAAGTTCGTGCAGGTTTGAAGTATGCTGCTTTCCATTGTAACACTCCTGTAAAACTTTGTGTTTTTTGGGGATATCAACTTGTGTAATGCGCGCTATCATTTTGCTAGCACTCTGCTATGTGACAGTATTTTAGGATATTCGCCAGCATTTCCGGCCATCCGCCAGTATTTCTCACCATCCGCCAGTAAACCATATTGACCTATTTTAAATCTGCAAACTCCCTGGCAATTCGCTCGAAGGCTTCTTTTATCATTGGTCTAGGTGATGGAATACAGATTCGCTGATGGTGCAGACCTTCATCACCGAACATTTTTCCATCTTCTAATAAAACGTTTGCTTTGTTATAGATTCGGTCATGGACCTCTTCGGGCGTGATACCGTATGCACTAAAATCCATCCACATAATATAGGTACCCTCTGGGATTCTTACTTTCACTTTCGGCATGTTTTGGGCTAAGAACTCGACTGCCCACTCCATCGTTCCGTCGATATACTCTTTCAGCTGCTCTAACCAATCCTCACCATCATGGTAAACCGAAAGAAGCGCGGAAACGGTAAATGGTGATGGTAAATGCATTCCCATCACACCATTATAGGTTTTTCTTAAATCTGGGTTTGAAATAATAACATTTGTACAATGAAGTCCAGCCAAATTAAAGGTTTTGTTAATAGCTGTAAAAGTAATAATATGATCTTTGTACTCTGGAACAACTTTAGCAATTGGCGTAAACGTTTGACTCTGTCGAATGATATCACCGTGAATTTCATCTGCGATGATAAGCACATTGTTTTCTGCACAAATCTCAGCAAGTTTTCTTAGTTCATCTTCTTTAAATACTCTGCCTGTTGGATTGTGCGGATTACATAGAATAAACATTTTCGTCTTTTCATCTTTCGCCTTTGCTTCGAAATCTTCAAAATCAATGGAATAATAGCCTTCATCATCAGCTATGAGTGCATTATTTAACAGCGTTCTTCCATTAGCATTAATGGAAGACGTAAAAGGAGGATAAACAGGCCGCTGGATGATAACTCCTTCTTCTGGTTGTGTAAATGCCCGAACTGCTACATTTAATGCATGAACCGTTCCCGGACTATAAACGATTTCCTCCTTTTGGAACTCCCAATTATGCCTTTTTTTAAACCATTGCTGCACAGCTTCAAAATACTCATCAGGAAATACTGAATAACCAAAAATTCGATGATCGACGGCTTTATGCAATGCGTCTATTAAGGGTTGGGGGACAGGTAAATCCATATCTGCTGTAAATAAGGGAATTGTATCTTCATCATATCTTTCAGTAAAACCCATGGTTTTAAGAATCTTACCACCATCCCATTTTATAGAATAGGTCCCTCTCCGATTTACAATCTCATCAAAGTTGTATTTCATGTGATCAGCCCTTCCTTTTGATTTATTATGTACCGGTTGGATTACGTTCAGGTTGAAAAGCTTCTATTTATTAATTTATGCTTTAAAAAGTTAGATATCAAATATAACGATTCTTCATTCAGTCAGAAAAATAAATAAGTGCTAGGATTTCCTAGCACTTTACCTTCTATATTAATTTGCTTTTTAAAGAATTTCTAATACCATTTTTATCTACTGGAGTTACTTTATTTTCTGAATTAAATACGACGACATTTTTAAGCTCTGCATAAAGGATATCTCCCTTTTTTACTGGGCTCATTTTCTGATACTGATCGATACTCATTTCTGCTTCAAATAAATCATTTGTATCGCTGCTTCTTAACTCTATCCTCACGGTTGAACCGATAACATGGATATGTGAAACCTCTGATACAATATCGTTCCCTTGTGAAATTTTTCGAAGAATAATCTCATGCGGCCTAATATAGCTGATTTTCTCAGAATCACTGAATTCATTGACTCTTCCTAAAAAACTATAAACAAATGCACTTTCAGGCTTTTGATAAACGTCTTCAGGTGAACCGATTTGTTCGATTTCACCATGATTCATTACCACTACAGTATCTGCCATTTCTAAAGCCTCTTCCTGGTCATGGGTAACAAAAATAGTGGTGATATTGAGCTTTTGATGAATCTCTCGCAGCCAATGTCGAAGCTCTTGACGCACTTTTGCATCTAGTGCACCAAATGGTTCATCTAGAAGTAAGACTTCAGGTTCTATAGCAAGAGCTCTTGCTAACGCAATGCGCTGTTTTTGTCCACCTGAAAGCTGTGAAGGATAGCGATGGGCTAGATGATCTAACTGAACAAGCTTTAACAATTCATTTACCTTTTCTGCAATCTCAATTTTAGAAGGGCGTTTTCTCCTTGGTCTAACCCTTAATCCAAATGCAATATTATCAAATATCGTCATATGCTTGAATAATGCATAATTTTGAAAAACAAACCCGGCGTTCCTTTCTTTAATATTTTTGTTGGAGTAATCTACGTCATTGAAGAAAATTTTTCCAGTATCTAATCCCTCCAACCCTGCAAGGAGACGAAGGAGAGTTGTTTTGCCTGAACCTGATGGCCCCAATAAGGCCACAAAGTCTCCAGTTGGTATTTCAAGATTAATATTTTTCACGGCTGGAAAGGATCCAAAAGCCTTTGACACGTCCTTGATCGTAATCCCCATTACAACAATCCCCCAATGTAAAGACAATAAAATTAATACTCGACATTATAATTAGTGTTTTTTTGTTTTCCACTCTACAAAACTCTTTAGAACTAGTGTCAACAAAGCAAGCATGGCCAGTAAAGATGCCACGGCAAAAGCTGCTGTAAAGTTGTATTCGTTATACAGGATTTCAACATGAAGAGGAATGGTATTGGTTAAACCTCTAATGTGTCCGGAAACTACCGATACCGCACCAAATTCACCCATGGCACGTGCATTACAAAGGATAACACCGTACAATAACCCCCATTTTATATTAGGTAACGTTACGTGAAAGAACATTTGCCAGCCATTAGCTCCCAGTGTAATCGCTGCCTGTTCCTCTTCGGTACCTTGTTCCTGCATAATGGGCAGCAATTCCCTTACCACAAATGGAAAGGTAACAAAGATAGTTGCGAGAATAATTCCAGGTACTCCAAAAATAATCTTGATATTATTAGCCTCTAAAAATGGACCCAATACGCCTTGTGAGCCAAATATTAAAACAAACACGAGTCCAGCTATAACCGGTGAAACGGCAAAGGGAATATCAATTAAGGTAATAAGGATATTTTTACCCCTGAAATGAAATTTCGCTATCGCCCAAGCCGCTAACACCCCAAAAAGGGTGTTAACAGGAATCGAAATTACGGCAGTAAGTAAAGTTAATTTAATTGCAGATAGTGCATCAGGCTCTGTTAACGCTGCAAAGTATATCTGAATTCCTTTATTTAGAGCCTCAGAGAAAACAGCAATCAACGGTACCACAATAAAGATTCCTAAAAATCCAATTGCGATTGTAATTAGCAGCCATTTTGTTAACAAAACTGGCTGGAAAGTTGTTTTTACATTCTTTATATGAAGGGTTGTTTCTCTAACCATCATTTTCCCTTATCCCCTCTAACTCACTTGATATTTTTTAGTTGTTTTCCATTGCCAGAAATTGATCAAGAATAATAGAACGAATGAAAATACCAGCATTACAACAGCAATAGCAGCTGCCCCGGCATAATTGAATTGCTCTAATTTCGTGATAATTAGCAATGGAACAATCTCTGTTTTCATTGGCATATTTCCTGATATGAAAACAACGGAACCATATTCGCCTAAAGCCCTTGCAAATGCAAGGGCAAAGCCAGTTAAGATGGCCGGAAAAATGGCTGGAAAGATAATTTTCACGAAAATTTGGAGCGGATTCGCCCCAAGTGTAGCAGCAGCCTCTTCGAATTGGTGGTCCAAATCCTGCAATACTGGCTGGACGGAGCGGACGACAAAGGGAAGTCCAATAAACGTTAAGGCAATCATAATACCAAGTGGTGTATAAGCAGCCTTTATCCCCAATGCTTCAAAGTATTGCCCTATCCAGCCATTTGGAGCATAAATGGTTGTAAGTGCAATTCCAGCTACCGCGGTCGGAAGTGCAAACGGCAAATCGACTAGAGCGTCGACAATACTTTTTCCATAAAACTCATACCTGACCAATACCCAGGCGATCAATGTTCCAAATATAGCATTTACAAATGCAGCTATGAATGACGTATAAATTGTTAATTTATACGAAGCGACAACTCGTGCATCGGTAACCGTCTCCCAAAATTCTGCCAGGCTGATTGTTGTCGCATTTAAAAACAGAACGGCAATTGGTATCAAGATGATTAGGCTCAAATAAATCAGTGTGTACCCCATTGATAGACCAAATCCCGGCAAGGCACGATGTTGCTTTCTTTTAGCTGCCACGTTGAAACTCCCCTTTATCTTTACGGTTTATATATCTCATCGAAGATTCCGCCATCGTCAAAATGTTTCTTTTGTGCAGTTTTCCACCCATCAAAAACCTCATCAATGGTAAATAGATTAATTTCAGGAAACTGTTCAGAGTATTTTTTGGCAACACTTTCAGAACGTGGACGGTAATAATTCTTTGCAGCAATTTCCTGACCTTCCTCGGAATACAAATAATCTAAATAGGCCTTAGCAGCTTCTTCTGTACCATGTTTTTTAGCATTCTCGTCAACAACTGTGACGGGTGGTTCAGCAAGAATACTTACAGATGGAACGACAATTTCAAATTCATCTTTTCCTAATTCATTTAACGCAAGGAAGGCTTCATTCTCCCATGCAATTAATACATCCCCTATTTCTCTTTCGACAAACGTTGTTGTAGAGCCGCGTGCACCAGAATCTAGAACAGGGACATTTTTAAACAGTTTGGTTACAAACTCTTTTGCCTTCGCTTCATCTCCGTTATTTTTTTCTAAGGCATATCCCCAAGCAGCTAGGTAGTTCCATCTGGCACCACCGGATGTTTTAGGATTTGGAGTGATTACAGAAACATTTGATTTCACGAGGTCATCCCAGTCTTTAATACCTTTTGGGTTGCCTTTTCTAACAAGAAATACAATCGTTGAAGTGTATGGAGAGCTGTTGTTATCTAGTCGTTCTTGCCAATTTTCAGAAAGCTTTCCGGCTTCGGCAATTACATCGATATCATAGGCCAATGCTAACGTTACGATATCTGCTTCAAGACCATCAATGACGGAACGAGATTGCTTACCCGAACCTCCATGTGATTGATTAATGGTAACCTTTTGTCCTTTTTCTTTCTCCCAATAGGCTGCGAAGCTTTTATTGTATTCCTCATAAAATTCTCTAGTCGGATCGTATGAAACATTTAATAGTTCGATCTCTTTTTTTACTGATTCTTGTGTTCCTGCTGTTTGTTCCTCTTCCCCACTTGTTACACTTTGTTTCGAGCACCCGGCCACCCATAAAAGTAAAGTTAAGGATAATAACGTCAACCATGTTTTTTTCATCATATAAACGACTCCTAATCATTTTGTAGGCTTTTTTCCAATAAAAAAAGCCCCATTAGTTAACTGCGTGTACATAGCATTGTACAAGAAACTAAAGGGCCTTCGGGTGTCCGATCGGCAGCTATTCATTTTTCTGGCCTGCTTTTTGTTTTGTTAGAATTAGCAGATACACCCGCTTTATTTTGTAAGGGAAGACGGTGCTTCTCTAAGCGGTCAATTTGGGTGATTTGTGAATCATGAACAGTAATTTGTACCGTTCCAAACTCCAAACCTTCCAGCAAACTAGCTATTTTCTCCATAACTTGTTGATCTAGACGTCCTTTTAACGACAACAGAATCCCTCCTTCTGATAATTGAGTACTTCAGTCTAATTCCGACTAACTATATAGGATTACTATAAATCAAATCATAATTGTTATTTTTCCAAAAATCAATATATTTTTAAAAAAATTTAGAAAAGTCTATTGTTAGTAAATCTCTGCTTTAAACATACTCATCTTTTTAAGGGGAATACTAAAACCATCTACATGTATCCAGGAGGAATAAAAGTTGAAAACGAAACAGTTATCCATTTTCGCCTTAGGCGGAATTAATGAAATTGGTAAGAACATGTATGTAATTGAATACGGTGAAGATATTTTGGTGATAGATTGCGGGGGAAAATTTCCCGATGAGAGTTTAATGGGTATTGATCTGATTATCCCTGATATGACTTATTTAGAGGAAAATCAGCATAAAATTCGGGCGATGATTGTAACACATGGTCATGAGGATCATATCGGCGGTATTCCCTTCTTCTTAAAAAAACTAAATGTTCCCATTTACGCTACTCGTTTTACATTAGGACTAATTGAACTAAAGTTGGAAGAGCATCGCCTGATTCGGGATACTGAGCTAATACCGATTCACTCAGAGTCAACTTTGGAGTTTGGAGAACTCAGCTGCTCCTTTTTCAAAGTAAGTCATAGTATTCCTGACTGTCTAGGAATAGTTTTTCATACACCAGAAGGCAATGTTGTTCATACTGGAGATTTTAAATTCGACTTAACACCTTCCAATGACCAGTATAGCGATATTCATAAAATGGCACAGATTGGCCAGCAAGGTGTTATTGCATTAATTTCTGAAAGTACGAATGCCGAACGGAAAGGTTTGTCACCTTCAGAGCAAATGGTCGCCGAACATTTGGTAGAGGCTTTTATGAAGGCAGAAGGAAAAATAATCCTTTCCACCTTTGCTTCAAATGTTAACCGTGTTCAACAAGTGGTCGAGGCTTCTATAAAGACCAATCGTAAGCTTGCACTTCTTGGGAGAAGTATGGTGAACGTGGTGGATGTTGCTCTTGAACGCGGGTATTTAAATGTACCGGAAGGAATGCTCATCAGCTCAAACGAAATTGAACAGTTTCCTCCTGACAAGGTCGTCATTTTGTGTACTGGAAGTCAGGGCGAACCTAATGCTGCGCTTGCCCGATTATCAACAGGAAATTATCGGGACGCAACAATTTACCCCGGGGACACCGTTATTTTAGCAGCTTCGCCTATTCCTGGTAACGAAAAAGGCGTCTCTCGGATTATAGACAATCTATTTCAATTGGGAGCAAAGGTTATTTATGGCTCAGGAAGCTCAACCGGTATGCATGTTTCAGGACATGGCTACCAGGAAGACTTAAAACTCATGCTTACCTTAATGAAGCCAACCTATTTTATCCCTATTCATGGGGAATATAGAATGCTCCATCACCATCGGCAGTTAGCCGAATCAGTTGGTGTTGAAAAAGGAAATACGTTTATTATTAAAAATGGTGATGTGGTTGATATCGAAAATTCAGTCGCTCGTCAGACTCGAAGTATTCCAGCAGGTGATACGTATGTTGACGGAATCAGTGTTGGAGATGTCGGGGAAATTGTCTTACGTGACCGCAGGCAGCTTTCAGAAGATGGCATGCTGGTTGTGGTCTTAACCATCAGCAAAACCGATCGAAAAATCATTCAAGGTCCTGATACCATTACACGTGGATTTGTCTATGTAAAGGAATCTGAGGATCTAATCAGAGAAATTAACCGCCTCGTTAAAAAAGTGATAATTGAATTAGAAGCGGACAATATCCGCCAGTGGAACGTCATGAAACAAAATATAAAGAAATCCGTCGGTCAATACTTATTTAAACACACAAAGAGAAAGCCAATGATTCTCCCGATTATCCTTGAAATATAATCAGCACAAATTCAAATGTCAGGCACGCTTTGATTGCTGCCTGACATTTATATTTGGATTATCATAAATATTTTCGGATACCAGCATATATAATCAGAATAACGAAAAATTGTCTTGATTTCAGGACGAATTTATTTTACAGTTAAGCGAAATTGGCTATACTCCTAATAGTATTGGAGGAATATTATGTTTCGTTTACTTAGATTAATCGCTGTTTTATTTCTTATATATATATCTTGGCCTTTTATTGCCAAACAACTGGATCAATCAGAAATTCAAGCTAATTTTGTAACATCTCTAAAAGAAAATCTTGAAGTCCCTGAAACCATTAGCATCTTGTATGATGATATCCAGCAGATGTTAAAACAGCTTGGCTTTCAACTTAATGAAATGCAGAAGACTGAAGAAAAATCAAAAGAGGAACCTCTGGAAAAATTAGAATTAACACCTCCTTCGGAACAAACCTTTTCTATTCATAATATAGAGCTTGGGAATGATAAAAATGATATTGAACATAACCTAGGCGGCGCGAAAAGGGTTTCACTGAATGAATATGGGTCAAATTGGCATGCTTATCATGAGAATTATCATGACTTTTTCATGGTGATGTATGATGACGCTGACAAGGCAGCCGGTCTCTATACGAACCAAGATTTATTAGCATCAACAAATGGAATCAAAATCGGCAGTACAAAAGATAGTGTTCGCAGTATTTTTGGTGAACCGATTACGAAAATCCAAAAGGGAATGGTTATTTACCAGCTTCAAGAGGATAATGACAATGATTTATTTTTATTGGATGATTCCTATGTAACCATTTTTTATGATAAACATGAACAAGATACCGTAACGGCCATTCAAATCATAAGCAAAGCTTTAGAAGAAAACAAAAAAGATTTTTATACAAAAGCAACTCCGACCTTGAAAGAAGGCTTTGAATATCAAATGTTTGATATTACTAATGCTGCACGTGTCAATCATCAGCTTCCTATTTTAACTTGGGATGACCATGTTAGAGAAACCGCTAGAGAGCATAGTACAGATATGGCGGAAAATGATTATTTTGATCATAAAAACCTCGAGGGACAAACGCCTTTTGATCGGATGAAAGAAGATGCGGTCGCTTTTCATACAGCCGGAGAAAATTTGGCTTATGGCCAATTAAGCAGCATTTTTGCTCATGAAGGTTTAATGAATTCCCTGGGGCATCGAAAAAATATTCTCCGCCAGGATTATCAGTACTTAGGAGTCGGTGTCGCTTTTAATGATAAATCCCAGCCTTATTACACCCAAAATTACTATGCTAAATAATACAAAGGAAGTGGGGTAAAATAAGCACGAGCAATCCCACATTGCTCAAAAAAAACATCGTCGGGAGTGATGTATCATGGCTAGAAACAAACTAGTGGTTCCTGGTTCAGAAAACGTCCTGAATCAAATGAAAGAAGAAATCGCCAATGAGTTTGGAGTTCAACTTGGTGCTGATACGACCGCACGAGCAAACGGTTCAGTTGGAGGGGAAATGACAAAACGTCTCGTAGCCTACGCTGAACAAGCACTTCGAAATCAACAAGGTCTATAACCTGTGATTTCATACCCTAGGCTGTCCGAATACTCGGACAGCCTTTTTTCTTACCCTCTTAAAATTGGAAGTGTGCAGCAGCGGAAAGAGCCTCCTGACTTAATGATTTCAGTTATATCTACTTCAATCACTTCAAATCCTCGGTTACGAAGCTGTTGGTTTACTTGTTTATTTACGGGTAAACTTAAAATTTTTTTATTCCCGATATTTAATACATTAGTTCCTAAAGTAAATTGTTCTTCCTCTGATACCTCAATTAATTCATATCGGGATGAAAAAAGGTCAATATCTTCCTTCGTCAAAGCCGGCGGATAAATAAGGGCAACTTCAGGTGAAACGACATTAAAAACACAATCTAAATGGAGGTATTTTTCCTTAAACGGAATAGCTTTTACCTCGAATAGATTGAGTAGACCCTGCAAATGTTCTACTGCTTCTGGATGGGTCCGATTACTTAAGCCAACGTAGATCGTTTTTCCATCAATGACTACATCTCCACCTTCAATTCGATCTTCTGCCAGACTGTAATACGACATTTCCTCATCCTCTAACCATCGTTTAAGTACATCTTGTTCACCAATTCGAACGTCATGTGCCATCTTGGCAACAAAAATGGTTTGTCCTAGCGTAAAGCCAATATCTCTTGTAAATACCTGCTCCGGGTATTTCTTATGATAGGGTAATAAAATAACCTCTACCCCGTGTGCTTCCAGGGTCCTTACGAATTCACGATGTTGTTCTAGAGCGGTTTTAATATGTATACCTTCATCCTCAAATTCCTTTTGTGTTTCATTGATGACTTCACGAATGGTCATATATTGCGGTGCACAAAGAATCACACGCTTTAATACATCATACTCATTAGCACAGTAGGTTTTATGATTGATTTCTGGTGATTTAGTCATATCCTTACCTCCTAAATATATCCATCCTAAATAGAATTGCTAAAACAAATTTACCCATTCTGACATAGATTAATACAAAAACTGGTGGTGATGACTCTTTGTTCGAAGTGAAGACATCAAAGTATGGCAGAGGAATATTTGCAACCCGTGATATAAAAGAGGGTGAACTAATCCACGAAGCACCCGTGATTATCTCCCCTAAAAATGAATATAAGTATTTGAAGAAAACCATCATGATAGAGTACGTATTCTGGTGGGGTGAGGATTACGAAGAATGTGCCTTAGCATTAGGTTATGGTTCGCTGTTTAACCATTCCTTCACCCCAAATGCATTGTACAAACTCAATTTAAAAAATAAGACAATCGATATTTTTGCCTATACCGATATAAAAAAAGGTGATGAAATTCTAATCAATTACAATGGGGACCCTCTGGACGATGAACCAATGTGGTTCGATGTATATTAATTTACCTCCTCCCAATTAAAACAAAAACAAAAAAGCATCCAATGGATGCTTTTTTCAGCCTGTCGGTAACTTTATTTTATCCATTATCGAGGTTAAATAGTTTTTGACAGATCCTTTATTAATTGTTTGAGAAGTTTTATGAGAGAGATGATCACTCGTTTCACTGGTATCCTCATCCATGAGTTCTTGAGAATAAATTCGCTTTCCATCCATAATACTCCGAATAGAATAAGCTAATTCCTCACTAGGATTGTCTTTAAGTAAATATCCTGCCACACTTGCTTTCAATGCACGTCGGAAATATCCTGGTCTTGCAAAGGTTGTTAGGATAATCACCTTACAGGCATTCTCCTGCAAGGACTCTGCAGCTTCTAATCCGCTCTTTTCCGGCATTTCTATATCCATTATACAAATGTCCGGCTGTAATTGGTTCACAAGCATAATGGCCTCTTCCCCATTGACTGCAGTACCAACTACTTCGATATCATCTTCAAGATTCAGCAGATTTCCCATGGCCTCTAACAGCAGCTCCTGATCTTCTGCGATTACAATTCGAATCATTTTCTATCTCTCCTTATCTTGAGCAGCTGCTAGTCATGCAGAGACTCTCCCTTATTAGGAGAGTCAGCCATGTTGTGAAACCTTAAAGTTCTGGCTTTGCTTGCACAGAAATACGTTTTTTGGCTAAAGCTTTGACGTCTTTAAAAGCAACGAAGTTCTTCGCTTTTTCATCCCACAATCGGAAACGGAGCGATTTTAAGCTTGTTGCAAGTGAAATTGTAGGTACATTTTGCAATGGGAGTGTTTCATTGTGAGCCTTTTCTAACTGGTAATTTGGAACCCTTGGGCTTAGATGATGAACATGGTGGTAACCAATATTACCTGTTAAGAATTGTAAAAGTTTTGGCAGCTTGTAGAAAGAACTTCCTTCTACGGCTGCCTTCACATATTCCCATTCTTTGTCTTCTTCAAAATAAGAATCCTCAAAAGTATGCTGGACATAAAATAACCAAATACCCGCTGCACCTGCGATCATGAAAATTGAACCATGTACGAGTAAAAATGCCTGCCAGCCAACTGCTATCCAAAGCACTGCTATCAATGACACAATCAGTACATTGGTTAAATACGTGTTCATTATTTCTTTCTTTTTTGCACCTTTACGGTTAAAACGATTTTTCAAAAGAAATACCCAGATAGGACCTAACCCAAACATGACAATCGGATTGCGATAGAATCGGTAAGCTAAACGAAGTTTAAGTGGTGCAGCCAAATATTCATCAACTGTTAATGTCCATATATCTCCTGTTCCACGTTTATCTAAGTTACCGCTAGTGGCATGATGGACAGAGTGATCATGACCCCACTGATCAAACGGGAACATAGTTAGAACTCCCATTGCCGTACCAACTGCTCGATTTGCTTTTCTATTTTTAAAGAACGAATGGTGCGTACAGTCATGAAAAATGATAAAAATTCTTGTTAAAAACCCTGCTGCAAGAATAATGGGAACCAATGCCAACCAATAGGAAACTGCTAAGGCTTGATAAGCAAGAAACCATAATAAGAGAAACGGTCCAACCGTATTAATGATTTGCCATACACTATCTTTTGTTGTTGATTTTTCAAATGGAGCAACTTGTTTTCGTAAATTTTTTGTATTTTCTTGTACTGACATATTTTTAATTCCCTTCGGTTTGTGTCGTTAATCCAAGTATAGGGAAATAAAATCATTACAGTAAGTACCAGGTGTCATATGCAGAGTATGACAAACGTCATATACAGGTTGTCTCTTGCCCCAAAAATCAAAATCTGTGCTATAATAAAATAATAATGTTTTAATCAACTAACGCAGTGGTGTAAGGGTATTAGACTACTGTTTAGAACAAAAGGGTGCTAATTAATGAAAAAGCAAATTGATACAATTTATATTTTAGAAAATCCCGAAAAGAATATTATAAAATTTGCAACTGGCTACCAGCTTAAATATGATGACATCATTAAAGATGTTTTTGGGGTTGCCTGCCTTAATGATTTACAAATGATGATTCAATTTAACAAACCTTTCCAGGATAGTATCTGTAACAGTAAAAGCATTAACTTAAATGAGCTCTCCTTAAAACAAGTTATTCGGATAGCGTCTAGAAATGAACTCCTTCAATTAAGAGAGCAATTAATGGAACAGCTGGGGAATTTACCGATCCCACGTCCTTTTGATTCTACCATCCAACTTCAAGAAGGTATTTTTCACTGGGATGAGAACAATTCTTTATACATTTCAGAAAAACTTGGCGCCTAACTAAAGTAACCCTTGGGGTTGCTTTTTCTATTGTCTTTTTTATTATTTTTTTTGGCAGGTGGAAAATTCGTGTCTTCGAATAATATCGTAATCATTATTGGCGGGGGTATTTCTGGTAAATTAGCTGCCCGTGTATTATCAGATTATTATAAAGAAGTGATCATACTTGAGAGGGACCAAGAAACTATAGGACCATTATCAAGAAAAGGTGCCCCCCAAGGGGAACATTTACATGCCCTGCTTCATGCAGGTGAACATGGCCTTGAGGAATTATTTCCGGGAATCACTGAGGATTTTTATCATAGCGGTGCTGTTAAAATCAACTCGACCATCGATCTCGCCTGGTATCACCATGGTGCCTGGAAGATTCGATATGACGGCGGGTACAGTACCACATTACAGACTCGGCCGCATTTGGAATGGCATATTGAGCAATACATCAAAAAAATCCCTAATATTGAAGTTTATTACAACCAAGCAGTCCAGGGCTTTTTATATAACGAAGAACAAAATCAAGTAATGGGTGTTCAACTAAAAGATAAAACCATTAATGCTGACCTTGTGGTAGATGCAAGCGGGGTTAGCAGTCTAACATCAAGCTGGATAAACAAACGAGGGATTGAGATACCTGAGGAAATAATGGACATCAACCTTAGTTATATTAGCAAACAATATCTTTTATCTGCTCATGAAGAAAGAGACTGGAAGATTAAGATGGTGTACCCTAACCCGCCGCTTGAAAAAATGGGCGGAACCATTTCAAAGGTAGAGGGAAATCGCTATATCGTTACCATAATGGGGTACCATCATTCGATTAATGAAAGCGAAGTATTAAAAAATGATAATGGCTTTTTAGAACTTGCTAGGAAACTGCCAAAATTAGATATCCATCAAGAAATAGAAAAGGGTATTCCACTAACTAAAACATCAATTTACCGAATCCCCAAAATCATTTGGCGCCGATTTGATAAATCAAAGTATTCACCAAATGGATTACTTCTAATAGGTGATACAGTCTGTAGAATTGATCCAGTATTTGGTCAAGGAATGAGTATAGCTATTTTGCAGGCACTTGCATTACAAAAGCTGTTAAGGAAACAAAAAGGAGAACTTCATAATGTACCAATTTCATTCCACAAAGAGGCTGCGAAAATTATCTCCCCTATTTGGAATATGGTCATAACGGAAGATTTTCGATATCCTGCTACAAACGGAAAAAAGCCTTTTGGCCTTTCTGTACAGCAATGGTATGCAAAAAACATATTTCTTTTATCGTCGCAAAATCAAGATGTGTACAACGCATTTGTTAAAGTAATGAATCTAGTCACTCCTATAACTTCTTTAATGAAGCCATCTATCATTATTGAAGTATTGAAATTTGCGTTCTCAAATTCACGAAAATCTTAACAAAAAAAGCCGTTCTCATTTACAGAGAACGGCTTTTCGCATTACATTATTCCTTAATTGGTGCTTTCCTTTACTACAGGTTTCCCAGCTTCTACTAAAACCTTACTGCCAATTAAAAAGAATCCCTGAATAAACATTAGAAAACCAGTCGCTATCAGCAGCCATTCTATATCGATAATGTCTGCGATTGGTCCGAAGATAAGCATTCCCAGCGGCATCATAGAGGTTGAAATCATTCCTAGTACTCCAAAAACTCTTCCTAAGTAATCTCCCTCCACCTTTTCTTGTAAGAGAACAGTAGATGGTGTATTAAAGATTGGCATCGCCACACCCACGATTCCCATAAATGCAATATAAATCCAAAAGTTAGGGATGATACCAAGAGCAAAAGTACAGGCACCCATCATAAGGGCAGCTAGTGTCATCGTATGAATCTTGTTTTTAAATCCACCCCACGATGCCATGAACACACCCCCTAGCATCATACCGATGGAAAAGGTAATTTCAATGGCGGTTAATCGCCATACATCATCACCAAAGCTCCGTGTCACTTGCAGAGGAGTCAGAAAAGCTACTGGTGCTGCCAAAACAAAGAAAAACGCAAAGAACACAAAAAACTTCTTCACAAAAGCGTGGTTGTGAATATAAATAAAACCTTGCTTCAAGTCACTGTAATAACTGGTCGTTTGTTTTTCTGCTGCTTTTGCATGAACAGGAATTTTCAAAAATACCAGTAAGATAAAAATAGCAATTGCAGCAGTGATAACATCAATAAAGAAGATGGCCTCCATCGTTGCCATTGTTAACAGTGCCGCACTGACCATAGGGGCAACCAGCATAATTAACGCTTGGATACTGCCGTTTGTTCCGTTTACCTTTGTCAGTTTATCCTCTGGTACAAGCTGAGGAAGAATAGCCCCCACTGCCGGACCTTGGATGCCAGTTCCGATCGCCCGGATGGCTGACATAAGAAATAATAACCAAAGTGCCTCATAACCCATAAAAAACAAGATGGCCAAAATTAACGTTGAAACAGCGATCAAAGAATCTGATAGGATAATCAGCATTTTTCGATTGTAGCGGTCTGCCCATACTCCTGCAAATGGAGAAAGAAAAAAGGTTGGGACAAAGCCACAGATGATAGAGATCGTCATCATGATTCCTGACTGAGTGTTCAAGGTGATATACCACATAATCGCATACTGAACCAAGGCTGATCCAAAAAGCGATATCGTTTGACTTCCCAAAAAGAGAATCGTATTTCGTTTCCAATGATTCATCACTTGCTTATTTGTTTCCATAGCGTTCACGTCCTAAATCGTATTTTTTATTTTTGTATGTGGTCAAGGACATTTTTATAGAACCGGAAATAAATCTAAAAAAAGACAGCAAAAAAAGAGGCAGAATCGTCCCCTCTTGTTTTACAAAACCGTAAAATAAAGGTTTCCCTATAAATAGACAGACCACTCCCGTTACTTTGCATACATGCAAATTCCTTGAACCTATTCAATTAACAGTTCAAAGCACGAAATCGTAGTCTCATAGACGCAGTCAAAGGGAAAACCTCCATTTCTTATAAGTTAGTTTTCATTTTAACATATATGTTACTTTATTTCAAAAACAGTTAATAATTCAATCGATCAAATTTTAGCATGTAACTTTGGTAAGTGATTATGATTTGTTTTTCAACTAATATCGATATAATGGAGTTAAAGAAAAATGCGATGAGGGATGAAACGTGGATAACGAAAATAACGACCCAAAACGAAATACAGATGATGAAAGGTATTGGGAAGCTTTTTTTAATCCGGAAGACATGCAGGAATGGGAAAATGAGAAGCTTCTAAAGAAAAAGCGAAAAAAGTTTCTGGTTAATATCGTTAGTTCCCTCCTGGTGCTAGCGCTTCTGATCAGTGGATTAGAGGTTTGGATTAATGTTTTCAACCTTCCTGCCATCAACTTTGTAAAAGTATCAAACAGATTATCTAAAGAGCCTGAAGTAAAAGAGTATAAGAAATCCGTGGTGACCATTGAATGGGATGGAACGAAAGGAACGGGTTTTACGGTCACAGCTGATGGATTGATTGTAACCAATGAACACGTGGTCGACCGTACAAATAGAGTAAATGTCCATTTCAAATCTGGAGACTCATATGTTGGTAAGGTAATTGCGAAACACCCAGAACTTGATGTTGCAATTATAGATATCGAAGCCAGTGACCTGCCTCATCTCCAGTTATCAATTGAAAACGAATGGGAAAGATGGAAACACGAAGAAATCATTTTTATTGGAAATCCCTTAGCTTTTACCCAAATAGCCAATCAAGGTACAATAATCGGAAGTGCTCAATTAACAGACTTGGATGTGCCAGTTCTGATGATTGAAGCCCCTATTTATAAGGGGAATAGCGGCAGCCCGGTAATAAGCCAAACTGGTGAAGTCATTGGAGTGATTTTTGCCACCTTACAAAATCCTCAAATGGATTCGAAAAATATAGTTGGTGTGGCCATCCCATCGTACCATGTAAAGACAATCATAGATCAGTTGTCTGAATAGTTCGCTAAATAAGTTTATTAATTGATTCTATAACTTTAGAAGTACTATACTTATAGATGGATTCGTTTTCCAATAAAGGAGGAGATTTAATGAATAGTTTACTAGCTGCTGCCACACTACATAACGGAGTCAAAATGCCCTGGCTGGGCCTCGGAGTCTATAAGGTTCAAGAAGGTGAAGAAGCGCTGCAAGCAGTGAAAGCTGCCATTAAAGCAGGTTACCGGAGTATTGATACTGCTGCTTTATATCAAAATGAAGAAAGTGTAGGTCAAGCGATAAAAGAATCTGGCGTTCCTCGCGAAGAATTATTTATTACCACGAAGGTGTGGAATGAAGACCAGCGAAACGATTCCGTATTAGAAGCATTTGAAACTAGTATTCAAAAGCTTGGGCTTGATTATGTTGATTTATATTTAATTCACTGGCCAGTAAAAGAAAAGTACAAACAAACTTGGAAAGTCCTCGAACAACTTTATAAAGAAGGGCGCATTCGGGCAATAGGAGTCAGCAATTTTCAAATCCATCACCTCGAGGATTTACAATCTATTGCTGAAATTAAACCAATGGTAAACCAGGTAGAATTACACCCACTTTTAGCACAGGCAGAACTTCGGGACTATTGCAGGAAACAGGAAATCCAGATTGAAGCCTGGGCTCCACTTGGGCAAGGCAGACTTCTAGAACATCCTGTTTTAAAAGAAATTGCAGCCAAATATAACAAATCAACAGCCCAAGTTATACTGCGATGGGATATTCAAAATGGAATTGTAACCATTCCAAAGTCCGTGAAAGAAAGCCGGATTATTGAGAATGCTGCTATCTTTGATTTTTCATTAACTGAAACTGATATTCAAAAAATTAATGCGTTAAATGAAGACAAACGTTTTGGTGGAGATCCTGATCATTTTACTTTTTAATACGTAATTTTCCTAGAAGCGAAAAACCATATTATCATAGAATTAGTGAATAGACCTCATGAAGATTTCATGAGGTCTATTTTTTGGTTATATCCATTTTTATTATTAAAATCTTAAAGACTACGATTCCTTCCTGCTT
Source organism: Neobacillus niacini (assembly GCF_046591715.1). Classification (GTDB taxonomy): domain Bacteria; phylum Bacillota; class Bacilli; order Bacillales; family Cytobacillaceae; genus Neobacillus; species Neobacillus niacini_L. Next base: position 242,911 of record NZ_JAWVNQ010000004.1, read on the forward strand.
TTCCAAAAAATCTTTATTCGAAAGCCATTAAACTTGCCTTCCTTATGTTCTAAAGACTGGACGAAGAAGCCTAAGACACATAACTCAGCTGCTAATCCCAGCGATAGCCCTATCGCCCCAATCGCCCCATTCCACTCTGCTGCAAAATTCACACCGATGATTAATGCAATTAATGTAACGACAAAATTGGCAGATTGAGAAATAATCGTTACTCTTGTTTGCTTATATACCATCAGTAATCCGTTAAAGAAATCAACAAACGGAAACACTAGCGCCATTAACATTGTTACTTGGAGCACTTGTAAACTTGCATCCAATAGTCTCCCTTTCACACCCATCACATGCTCAAGAAATATCCCTCCGAGCGGGGTAAAGGATAATATCCCCACCATTATAAAAGGGAAAAAACCAACCACAAGCAAAAACCTTTTTACAAGGGCGTTATTGTCACCATAGAAATTGATAACAATTTGATGGATATAGGTAAAGAAACTCAAAATCAATTGTGTAACGCTCATGGCAATGGCGTAACTCGCTATGGCAAGCTCAATATTTTCTGTTTTACCTAAAGAAATATTTATGGCAGGGCCAATCATAACAACAATGATAGAAGAAAACATAAGCGGGCTATAGAACTTAAAAATACTGCGCTTTGACTCTATTTTTTGATCGTGTATCTCAGGCATTTTTCGAATTAGTTTCTTAGCTTCCATGAAACTGATGATATATTCAATGATCATCCCTAATAAAAAGATAATGGCACCCGTTTTACCGGTTATTTGACCACTATGAATAAAATATAGTGACAACAAATACATCGCACAAAGCCTAATTACCATACCTATCGTTAACCATTTCGTCTGCCGGTTATATATAATAACCCCCTGAGCTAAGCAGCGAAGTGCAGAAAATATGGTAACGAAAATTAGGACTTGGTAAATACTTTTAATATCGTCCACCATATTCACTTTAGCTCCAAAGATTTTGGCAAAAATAAAATCTCCTGCCGGTGTATAGGCAACTGAGATGGCAACAAACATTAAGCTAATGAGGAGATAAAAAGCAAATTGCGACATTAATTTATACGAATCTTTATCTCTTACTAAGGATGAGCAGGTTTGCCGGAGCAGATTTCCCAGCCGTTCTGTAATGACAAACAGACTCATGGCAATTGCATAACTCGCTAAAACAAATTCAGAATTATCCGCCCTTACCAATGTACTGTTGATAATAATATGGGATATCGTAACAAGACTGGCAGATAGTCCTAATGGGATAAAGAAAATAAATAATGTTTTCATGCTGATATTTTCTTCTATTTTTCTCATTCTCTCCAACACCTTTTAGTTAGAATATCTACCTAAATTTATTTCGATACTCTAAATTTATACCAACTAATTATAACTCTTTTGGCATCAGGCGTATACTCGAATTTTTAGAAAAATAAAAAAACACAAGCACTCACTCTTGAATGCCAGTGTTTAAAAAAATATCAATTGTCACTTTCCAATAATGGAATCTTTACCTCTACCCCTAAACGTGTGAGGAGTTTTGCAAGGGTTTCAAGTCCAGATTTAGGATTGATTTTGGTTTCAAGGTAATAGGTGGTTTCCGTTATTTTAGATTGATAGATATGCATTTGGGTAAATGGCCGTTGATCTTTATGAATGGGTTTAAGCGCTACGGCATAACGCTTACCATTATCGGTTGCACCAAGAACAACACCTTCTTCTACTAGTTGATGAAGTGGAAGATGGTGATCTTCAATCCAATTTAATCCTTCTTTCCAAAGCGCAGGTACACTTTCACCACGAATAACCGTGTTGCCTTTTCCTAGCTTTACGTTGATATATAAGGATTCCCATTTTTTGTGACTTGTCTGTTTAGGCTCCTCGGCCTCTGGTACAAAAGCAGACTTTTCGTTTGCCTTTTTCTTCAGCTGTTCAAATAGCTTTTCAACCGTTCCAATACCAACATTTTCGTACTTTGCAAGAATGACCAGTTCCTTTGGAAGCTGCCCGACACTTTCAATCTGATCTTCGTTTAATTGTCTTAATAAGCTCGGAATACCGGAGAATTCTCCTGAGGTAAGCGGCACCTTTGAAAGTTCCTCCGTAACAACGATATGATCTGCTTTATAATAGAAAAACAGTTCCCCTGGTCGTTCGAGTGAAAGGTTCCTTCTAATTTTCTCTTCCTCGATAAAAGTCCTTAACTCCTCAAAAAGCAGTTCATCATTCTTTTCACTATACCGTTTCACATGTTTATGGAGACCCGCTAGATTACTTGGCAGCTCACTCATGATCCTTGCTTGCTGCTCTGCACCTAATCTAATGAGGAAAGTTTCAGATTTCTCAAATCTCTGTGGAAGTAGGAAGGCATCCCGCAGAAAGTATGGTACCTCCAGTTGCCTTCCATTAAACGTTAGTGTGCGAATAGGAGTGAATCCTGGGTTTACCTCTTCACTTATTTTGGAAGGCATTTCAACACTAACCGCTGTTTCCTGAAGTGCGGTCTCAGTGGCAAGTTTTTGGACAGAATTAGCTAGAAGGTCTTCGAGTGATTTCAGTCTAACTTCGAGCTCAGACATATCATATCTTTTTTCCATAATCGGCGATGGGTCTTGATAATCTGGAACCGTAATTTCTACTGGACCATACACCTCTACATACCATTTAACTATTTTGTATAATGCCTCCCACGACAATAGCGCCTCAGAAAAACGGAACATCCTTGAATTATGAGCTGCTTGATTTCCACTTTGCCGAATTAAATGCAGTGCATCTTGTATTTCTTTAAGTAAATAGCCTTTATCACTGAGCATATCAAGTTGATCTTTTAAATTTGCACGAGGGTCAGCAGGTATTTGTTCAACCTGAATAACCTGCTGCAGGATATTTTCTACAAAAATCCTGGCATGCGTCAACATGGTTCTTGGGCTCGAAAAAATACTATTTTCTAATTCCCGTGCAACTAGAGCAAGTTCTTTGGAAATTGGCTCAATAAATTGATAGAAATAGGATTGTTGTTCCATATCTGCTCCTCCGAAAGTTTTTAATAGATTAATTTTATCATATCGAAGGTTCCTGGGAATATAGAAGCAGGTATAACTGCCAAAAAAAGCCGTCTCTAAAGAGACCGGCATAATTTTGTCTTATTAATTAGTAAAAATAGTTGCAATCATTTGGTCATATGACATGTCACTGTTGACTGTATATGAACCTGGCCGTAATGCGTTTTGCAGTCCTCTAGCTTCAATATCCTGAGTGAATTTGAAAGCGTCTGGAATTAATTTTGCTTGAAAAAGGACGTTTGCCACATCGATACTAGTCATCCCATCAGCAACATTAACTACAACTTGGGTTACCGCTTTTTCCTTTTCTTTTGAGTCGTCTGGTTTTATTTCACTACTTTTTGCAGCTTGTAAAATCTTTTCAAGTTCTTCCTTGGTTTGTACAACATAACCGTCAGATTCAAGTTTATCCTTCATCTGTGCCGCCGTTAGTTGACCTTTTTCGGAAGATTTTGCTGATACTTTTTGTGAGGCAGTGTCATCGGTGAAGTAAACGATCCCACAGATGGTTGTAGCTATAAGGATTCCTGCTGCAAAGCTGCTTATCAAGTTAATTCGCATTAGCAACAAGTCCCCCTTCATCTCTTAATTTTAAATAAGGGGCTAACAGCTGCTCAATTTTCGTTTCTGGTACTTCTTTTTTCTCAGCGATGCTTTCAATTGAGTAGTTACGTCTATATAAGTCTATGATTTCTCGCATAAAAAGCTTTTCTTCTGCAGAAAGTTGAATTCCAGCTTCTTTTATGACCACTTCTATATCAAGCTCGATATCGCGGATTGAATCTTGAATGCTATTGATTTCTTTCATTAGGGATACATGTACTAAATCAATTTGCTTTTTTTCTACTTTAGAGTCACGATATGACTTAAATAAAGAATATCCAAGTAATACTGCAGAGAGCAGAAACAATCCAAATAAAGTCCATTCCATCAAAATATTACCTCCTTGTTTTTAATAGAACCAACACAAGAATCTATTATACATCCAAAATAAATAAATTTCGATTTTATTCTACAAAATACATCAAAAGTCCGAGGAATTTGTCAAAAAGCAGGTAATTGTTCTTGTCCATAACCTATATGTCTTTGGTAATGGAGTATATTTTTACGAAAAAAAACCGCTTCACGATTGTGAAGACGGCTTTATCCAAAAACTTTCCTTGCTTTACAGAGAGTTTGCATCCATTCCCATTTGGCTCCATTCTTCTCGTGATGGTCCATACACGCCTGGGACCTTCAATCCAGCTTGGCGCATAAGGACAGTCATCTGTCCACGGTGATGGATGATATGCTTGTTGAGCATATTAAGCATTACCGCTCTTGGAAGGTCCATTCCAAATACACTTTTCGTTTCCATTAGGGATGGGTCTGTCCACTGTTCACTAATAGCTGCACTAGTTTCTGCACTAACTCTGCGGAACGTTTCGGCTATTCCCCTTGCTGAGGTTGGAAGGTCAGCTTCATTTAATGAACTTTTTACTGTAACACCAAACTCCATTAACATTCCCGGTGTACTCGCAACAATATGCCAGGCAATTTCACCTAACGTACGATCTTCCGGAGAAACTCTTTGTTGAAGTGATTCATCTGTTAAGGTATCCAATACCTTTTGGGTAGAAACGGCTTCTTGATTCCATTCGTTGATAAAATGAGAGACTGCTGTATACATTTGATTTCCTCCAATACCAATTGTTTTTGACTACACTAGCATCTTACTCCATTTCCAAACATAATACAAAATATCCCATTTGTTTTTTTAAAATTTATTTTAATTCCCAAAGGTACAGCTCCATGATAGAATCATATCGTTGTCAATCTATCGAGATACATAAATAAGCGGTGGTGTATTGTGAAAGAATCTGTACTTATTCAAAATAAAAATCGAATCAAACTAAATGTAAATTTTCTAAAAAAAGACTTGGTTTTTACCATCTCATTTTTCCTTGCTATGGCGAGTTGTTTTTTCCAATCTCCAAAGATAGAGTATCTTAATTTCCCGGTTTTGATTAGTTTACTTAACTTAATGATCGTGATTAAAGCTTTTGAGGAACTAAAAGTTTTAGACAAATTTGCGATTTCGATCTTAAATAAATGCAATAATAGTAAAGCCGTTTCAGCCATTCTTATCCTGTTATGTTTTTTCAGCTCAATGTTAGTTACAAATGATGTAGCGCTACTAACCTTCGTACCCCTGACTCTTGTAATTAGCAGGAAAACGGGAATGCCCATGATGGAAACGATCATCCTTCAAACCATAGCGGCAAATATCGGAAGCAGTCTGACGCCAATGGGCAATCCACAAAATTTGTTTATTTATTCTTATTACGGAATAACTGCCCTGCCTTTCTTTGCGACAGTACTTATTATTGCTATCCTTGGTATCATTTCCTTATATATCTTCATTAAAAGACTGGATAGGAAAGAACTGAGCGTGGAGATTCCAGAGAGTAATGTTAACTACCCGAAAACAACCATAATATGGGGAATCGTTCTAATCGTTATCATTGCCTCCATTTTTGGAGTCATTTCCTACAAAGCTGCTTTTATTGTTACATTGATAACTGCAGTGATCTTGAATCGACCACTTTTATTTAAAATAGATTATTTGCTGCTGTTAACCTTTATCTGTTTTTTTATTTTTGTAGGAAATATATCCAACACTAGTGTCATCCATTCACTGGCAAATGCTAGTTTAAAAGACTCTGAATCCGTTTATTTCCATTCTATTCTTTTAAGCCAGTTTATTAGTAATGTCCCTGCTTCCATTCTATTGGCAGAATTCACATCTAATTGGAAACCATTACTATTGGGTGTAAATATCGGAGGACTAGGAACCATTATTGCTTCAATGGCAAGTGTAATTTCTTATAAATTGTATATTCAATCGAATCCATCCGAAGGTAAAAAATATTTACTTAAGTTTAGCTTATATAACTTTTCCTTTTTAGCCTTTTTAACACTGATTCCATATCTTATCTTTAAAATCCTAAAAATATTCTAATTAGAAAATGAAACAAATCTGCTCAAGAAACACAGCAGTTTGTTTCATTTTTTCTTATGTATTTGTAAATATTTACATAATTTGTTTCGTTTAAAAGATTCTCTTTGGTGCATAGTAAAATTATCCCCTAAAAAAAGTTCCGAGGAGTAACAATATGAAAACTAAATGGAAAATGATTATTCTGTCGACTTTCCTCTCAATTGGATTATTAACTGCCTGTAACGTTGATAAAAGAGAATCATTAAATCAGGAAAATGATGTAAACTTCCGTCCTGTACAATATAAACGGAAAACCAACGTAAATGAAAGTAATAATGATTATAAAAACCAGGAAGACAGACGCTTCCTTCAAGAGCGAATAGATGATGAAATGTAATGAGTCTAGGGTAATTATTATTTCTGTATATGGGTAAAAATAAGGCAGAGAATCATTTATTAAATGTTCTTCTCTGCCATTTTTGTATCAATCATAGTTTAATTGTTGATAGTAATTACCTTTATAACCATTGCTGGAATACTAATAATGATTTCACTTCAGGTGGATTTTGGGATATTACCAATCGGCGCAGTACACCATATAGTGGGTTTCGAAGTTGAAGTTTTTGAGGAGATTTTCAAGAATGGTTTTGGTCCGGTCGACTTCCCAGTAATAATAATTATCGTAAGAAGTACTTCCGAAAAATGGGCCTGTTCTTGTGGGTAATTCATTATGCGGTGTTTTTCTTTTCATTACATTTACACATGAATTATATAATTCTTGCAGGTTTTCTTTTGACACTTCATAGGAACACATATCGTCATTACCATTTTGTACGTTCTCCACAAACCAATGATGAATTTGATTTGCTTTTCGCCATACAGCAACTTCAGTTCGAAGACTCCGCCATGAAAAACCTAATTCTTCAAAGTGTTTAATATAAACTTTTATCTTGTCGTACAACTTGCCCTTTTCTTCTTCCAGCTCACTCAGATGGATATCAGCACAACGAATTTCAGCCAAATTCATGCCATCAATTTTTGGAAAAGAATATAAATGCATATCAAGTCCCATTATGAACCTCCTAAAAAATAGATTCTTAAATACAAGAGTTTTAGAAGAAACTATGTGTACATTTGGTAATCACCTCCTAAAAGATGGGCAAAAATGTTATTAGATGGATAAACCGATAGGGAAAGATCTCGAATTAAGTCGAAGGAACTCAATATGAAGAAATTAGAGGAGTAGATGAAGAGTAATAAATAATAAAAGAAGTATAGCATTATAAGACTAGGACGCATACATAATTAGTAAATATCCACAAAACTGTAACACCTTTAAGAAAAGCTTTTCATTAAAGCGAAGGGAGTGAATAATAAAAACAACTGTCCGCCTCAGGCGGACAGTGTCCACGAACGGTGACAGGCACCCAATTATTCAGTTCCCAGCGTTACTCCGAGTTTCTTCAAGTATTTCCGGTAAGCTATGCTCATACGGTCGCATTTCAATGATAGTTCTACCTGCAAATCAAGCGGCAGGAGCTCTGGCTTTTGGTTTTCAACGATTGGTTTGTCCTGCGCAAAAATCATATCTTGAAATTCAATTGTTTCTTGATCAGTTGTACCCGTTTCATAGTTAAAAGACATGATACCATAAGCAATCGACTTTCCTTCGGTAACAGGAAGAATGGTTAGTAAAATACTCATCTTATTGTCGGTATCCGGGTCTCTTTTGGTAAAACGGACGGTTAATGGCCGTACGATTTCATAGGTGTAGTAAACATTTTTGGCAACGCCAGTACCATCGGGGTCTGGCTGATAAATAGCAATTTCATCTGAGAAGATTCTATCTCCATCAATATTAACATCATAATCGCCAATTTCAGGATGTTCAGGAACCCCAAGAAATCCTTCGTGTATAAAGGAAAGATGACCTACATCAAGAAAGTTTTCTACAATTCTTGGAGGGTTGGCGTTCACTTCCTGAGGTCCCCATTGGATATTACGATAATTTTGATCACTATATTCTGGATATGGAAGAAATTCAGGATTGTTGTTTTCAAGATTTATCCAAACAAATCCATACTCTTCTCTGCATGTATATTTAATCGCTCTAGCTTTTAGTGGAATAGATTTCCCTTTAGGAAGCTGTGGAATTTTTGTACAAGTACCTTCATCATTATATTCCCAGCCATGATATGGACATACAAGATTGCCATCTCTCACGCAGCCTAGAGATAGTGCTGCTCCTCGATGGATACATAAATCCTTAAAGGCATGAATGCCTTGTTCATTTCGGAATAAAACAACTCTTTCCCCCATCATCACTACTTGTTTGGGTTCTTCTTTAACATCTTCTATTTTACATACCACGATCCAATCACTTCGAAGAACCGTATCATTTATTTGCATTTTTACATCTCCCCCTAAGAATCTGTGTATCTATATTCTATTAAGAATATATTTTATAGTCAACACGAAAAGACGAACATTATTTTATGTTCATCAAAAAATATTCGTAATTTTATATTTACAATATTAAAACTCCCTCTTATAATACAAATAGAGTTTTTATTACCCGCGCAGGAATAAACAACCATATCGCCATTTATACTATATTTTACATGTGTTTCTATTTTATTTTTTACATATTTTAATAATAAAGGAGAATGGTTCCGGTGACACAAAATAAGCAAAACCCGAACATTACAGTTGAGATAGATGAAAAGATAAGTGTAGGAAAGGCACTTCTGCTTGGTATGCAGCATGTACTTGCGATGGATTTATATATCGCTCCAATCATTATCGCGGGTTTACTATCATTAGATTCTATGAATACTACTTTCTTCATTCAAATGTGTTTCCTAGCAGCGGGTATTGCAACCCTAATTCAAACCATTGGCGGACTACGTTTACCCGTTGTACAAGGTCCTTCTTACGTTCCTATCGGTGCTCTTGCAGCAATTGGAGGAAAGCTTGGAATGGGAGCCGTTTTTGGAAGCTTACTGCCTGGTGCTTTACTAATTGCTATCCTAGGGTATCCTTTAAAGTGGTTTGCGAAAGCTGTTAAAAAGATCATCCCGCCTATAGTCGGTGGAACAGTCATCGTGATAGTAGGAATTTCACTCATGCCTTCTGCCTTTAATAGCATTTATTCTGCTCCGGGTCATGTAGGTCATAACGTAATCATTGCCTTTGTTTCCGCTGCTGTACTAGTTATTTGTATTCTTTTAGGGCGTAAACAAAAAGGGTATGGAACCTTTTTCCGACTTATTTCGGTTATTCTAGCAATTGTCGCAGGTACCATTACCGCTTCATTATTTGGAAGTGTCGATTTCTCGACTGTAAAAGAAGCAGAATGGTTTTCACTTCCTAGCTTTTTCCCATTTGGAAAGCCTGTTTTTGATTTACAAGCTATTCTCACTATGGTCTTTATCTATTTAATTATCTTAATCGAAACAACTGGTACTTGGTTTGTTGTATCCACAGTAACCGGCAGTGAATTAGACGAGAAAAGATTGAACAGAGCATCTCTTGGTGAAGGAATTGGGTGTTTCGTGGGGTCGCTTTTCGGTGGAACGCCAATGACAGGGTATTCTTCTAATGCAGGTATTATCGCAATTACAGGTGTCGCTAGCAGAATGGCTATTATTAGTGCAGGGGTCATTTTGATTGCACTAGGATTACTTCCAAAATTATCAGCTGTGATCACATGTGTACCTGAACCAGTCATCCAAGGAATTTTCGGAGTTGTCTGTGTGGCGATTGTCATGAACGGGATGAAAGTAATTCAGCATGTAGACATCGATGATCGTAATATGATGGTGATCGGTGTTCCGATTCTATTAACTATCGGTACAATTGTTCTTCCAAAAGAAATTCTTTACAGTGTTCCCGACTTTGCAAATTATATCTTATCTTCTGGAACAGCTGTTGGAGCACTGGCTGTAGTTATACTAAATCTCGTCATTCCTCAAGAACGAAAATCAGTGGCAGCTGTAAAACAAAAATCACTTACACAGTGAATGCACACAAAATGCTTGGATTTTTCGAAATCCAAGCATTTTTATTATTCTATCTTATTCTTCCACCTTTTGGGTGTAATATTGATAGCCAAGATATTGATAATTTTGCCTCTTATACATTTCCTTAGGCGTGTCCTGACCATCGGCTACTAGAATGACAGTCTTATCATGGAAGGTATCCATCACAAATTTTTGGATTCCGCTTCCGATTCCTTTCTTTTGAAAGGCTTCGTCCACACCTAAATTATCTATTTCGGCAGTATTCTTCGTGATGATTACATCCACTGCACCAGCTGGCGTACCTTTATAGAGAGCTAGAAGCTGCAGGATTGCAGGATCTTCAAAAATACGTTTATTTAGCTCTACCTTCTGATCCGCAAAATTCCTGCCAAATATGATATCCTGTTGATACTGCAAAGCAAGAAAATCCCTTAGGTTTTTTTCAGTTACTATTTGAACCTTAATGTCAGGGTTATCCTTTACATCTGGAAATTGATGGGGTTCAATCGCATATAATTCAAGAAAGCCAATATCATAATTTTCCTGATTTAAGAACTTCACTAACTCAGCTGGAATTTTTTCATTGGCCGGAAATTTAAACTTCACATGTTTTTGACCATGCTTCCGATGAAATTCTCTTAAATAACGTTCTGCCTCCTTTAAATCTTCTAATTTAGGAAAAGTTTTAAACTCAATATAATTACTATCATAACGTGATAACATTTCCGGAAAGTGGTAATGGTTGTATAAGTCATTCTCAGCAGTGATATGACTGTGAATGAAAATATTATCAAATGTAATTTGCATTAATAAGACCCCTTTTTTGCCTGAAGTAATTTCTATAAATTTTTTATCATTTGAATGAGGCGCATCAAATCTGTTTTGGATACGGACATCTTTAAGACACCGCTTTCTTGATAGTCAATAATTGCTTGTAGTGAAAGAATAGTTGGCGGGGCGAGTTTTATTTCTTTGTTCTGAAATGCAACTAGTGCATCTTCCGGCTTCATCCAGACTGCTCCATCAATTTCCTTTTGATCTGGCACGGGGTGTTGTCCTATTGGAAGTTTTGCTAAAAAGAAACAGGTATCAAAACGGATTGGGCTTTCCTCCGGTGTGATAATTTGACCGAAATAGGTTAAACATTGAGGCTCGAAATAAAGATTTTCTTGTTCTAACACTGTAATAAAAGGCAATTCACCTTCTATAAGGTCTTTTCGATAATCTTCTAACTTTTCAATAGGCAATCGAACTGGCGAACCGTCTCTTTTATTCCCCAACAATATCCCAACTTCTTCAAATAATTCTCTTGCTGCGGCAATATAATATGAAAGACTAATAGAAAGCTGAGACTTATCGCTGTTCACATAATCATTTTCTACCATTTCATCATGTTTTTCTACTGATCCTCCGGGAAAAACGTGAAATCCACCCATAAATTTCATTGTAGCTGGCCGTTTTGTTAAATACACTCTAGATGAATCGTCCATTAATACAACGGTTGAAGCCGGTTTTGGTATTACAGCCATCTTGTTCCACCCCCAATTTTTTAAAAAGCACTCCGATCAATCTTGCCTTTTCCAATATTCAGATATAAACACTTCAATCATTTCATTTAAACTCGCTTTGTTTTGCTTTTTTAACCATTCTACCTGATTGATAGGTAAATTTAATTTAAGGCTTATGTTCTCATTAGGCATTTCTACTTTTCTAATTTCTTCTAACGTGACTCCCTCTTCTGCATTTGGAAACCAAGAACTACTCTCATCTACCATATCAAGATCTCCGTAATCATCTATTGTATGGAGATCACAATATAAATTAAGCTGCGGCAATCCTCCTGATAGGGTTTTCACATGCATAATGGAATCAATCAGCCTGCCATTTTCTAATTCTATTTCCATAATTAGATTCTGCTCTTTCTTATATTTTCGCTCTGTCACTTCACTTACAATCAAATCCAATTCAAGCGTGTAGCCCGACTGTGATGCAAAGATATAAATCGCGCTATTAAAAATATGTATATTCTCTCCATCAATTTTCACAGATTTTACAATAGCCATAAACCATTCCTCCAAAAACAATAACAATCATAATCTAATTCTATACCAAAATTGGAGACTTGTTAACTTACTAAAAACCGCACCAGCGAAGATCTACTGTGCGGAAAAATACAACTTAGTAATTATTAAAAATGGTCTGCAGCTTTGCTTTTAAAATATCTTCTGTGTCTGCAACATTAACTGAGATTACAATTTCTTTGTTCACAACAGTGTTGTCATATTTAATATGTAAGACAGTCTCTGCAAAACTACTTGAAATAAACTCTAATGTTAGAGTTTCTAAGCTATCCTCATTAATAAAATTGAAAACTTGAACAAATTGATTTTGTTTCGTTTTAATATATTTTGTTCTGCCTTCTTTAAATTGAAAATCTTTAATTTTAGTAAAAATCCGCTCCTGTATCGTTGATGGACCTACCTCAATAAAATCTATATCTTCCGGATCATCCCCCGCATGGAGATCAAGACCCGTATGCAGAAAAACCTTTACACTGCGATAGGTAATCGGCGTATGAAATGGGATCAAAAACGAAAATGGCAAGTGAACCGTTTGGTTTGCTTTTAAAGTGAGAGGCTGGGAAACAACGAACTTATCAAGTAAAACCTCTGTTTTTTCAAGCGGTTTCAGTGGATTGATTGCACACTCAGTCTTTAAGTAAATATAAACGTAACCCAAACTTACATCTTCAGAGCCCGATTTAACTTCGACTTCTCCATTTACTCTTTCTCCAATTGAATAGTGATTATTTTCTAGTTTTGTATCAATAATTACCTCTTCAAAATTTACGCGGTGTAGTTTCTTTTTGTAATAAATCACTATCATTCTCTCCTCAGCATTATTCTTTTTGTGGTTCGTCCTTGTCAGATAATTTGTACTTAATTCCTAGTAAGGCTGCAATGACAATCGCAATCGAACTTATAACAAAAGCCTCTGGGGCCGATTCCTCATTCCACCAGTCAGTATATAATGACCATATACTGCTTAAAGTAGAAATGACAACAAAAATACTGGTAATCGTCACATAAAAATTATCGTTTTTCCTTCTTCTTTCCTCTCTGCGTTCCAGACTCTTCTTTTCGACAGCGGCTTTACGAATATCCAATAGAGAGGCAATTGACTCTACTTCAGATTGAAGTTTCCTGTGTAAATCCCCAATATGTAAAACTCTATATATGTATTCATATACTTTATTTTGGTGGGTTATATGCGAAACTTGTAAAAAAGAACTCCTTAAATCAAAATAAGCAATTTCCTCTCTTAACTTTGTAATGGTTTCAATAGAAGAATTTGATTCGATTAACGTATCCATATCTCTTGGAATCTCTGCCGCCTGGACAGATAAATGCAATAAAGCATAACGTTGATGTAACGCTATGATATACATATAAAAATAATTGAGTTTAACATTCATGATATAACTTTCTGAGAAGAAATTGTTGGTTATCTCATCACCTGTGTGCAGGACAATATTGCAAGCACCTTCTAATGCTATTCCCCAGTAGCTATTATTAAATGGCTTATATATTTCCTCATTTTTTTCAATATCATATTCACTTTGGCTCGGTTGATATGATTCTTTGAATACACGTCGAGTTTCAAATAGAAAACGTTGCAACTTAGTAATATATCCATCAGATTCACTAAATGATTTATCTAGAATTGATGTATTAAAGACTAAGGCATTCTTTGGCTCAAGATTGTCTTTTTCGAAATAAGAAGTAACAACCAATGGATTTAATAGTCCGGCAGTGATATTTGCAAAGTTAGAGTTCATTTCATATGTACTTTTGTCATTTGCATGTTTTAGGAGGTGCATTTGGCCGCCGAAATTTTTGAGCCTCTTGACATAATAATTGGCCAGCACCAGATCTTCCATATGTGAAATAGAAGGATAATAGATATCATAAATCAGAAAGCCGACACCTGTTTCAAAGAGATATAGTTGGACATCGGTTATCTTAAGTACGATTTCTTTCTTTTTAGATGTATGTAACACAACATTATTATTTTTGTTTTTAGGGAGACCATATAAATCCCATGCCAGCTGATTTAGACCCCAAAGTTTACCAATTGTACTTTCGTATACCTTTCCATCATTGGGAACAAGTTGATTAATATGACCAAAAAAGCGGTCCTCGCTATTGTGCTGGATTGGCAGCCAAACTGAACGATTGTTGCTCTGATGTACTTCTTTTTCCATTTTCATATCATCAATTTTCTCAACAATTTTATCGAAATTACCATTTGTTTCGAAAGAAAATGGAATAATAAATAAATTCAACTGATGTTTAATTTTATCCAAAACTTCCCCACCCTTATACTCTCTTTAATATATAGATAACTCTTTGATTTGGCAGGACGATATTCTACAAAATCAAAAATATAGTATATTTTAACATAAACAAAAGACTATTTACCTATGAAATTTGTAATATTCAATAAAAATCACTCTAATTAGCCACTTAAAAAATCAAAACTTTTTACAGGAAAAATGTTAAAGAAAGTTCACAGCATACCATAGTGTGTTGCGTTAAAATAAAGACAAATAAACATGTGATGTTCTTCACATTATTGGTGATAGAAAGGAATTAGTGTCATGTCACTACATAAACCGGACCAAATATTAGAAATATCAATTAAAAATGGAATTAAAAAAACCAGTTATCCGTTATTAACAACCCTGCTATTAGGTTTCCAAGCAGGGGCATTTATCTCATTAGGATTTCTGCTCTATATTCGTGTTACTGCACCACTGTCTGAAAGTTTATCCGGGCTTAGCGCGATTTTAGGTGCCTCCGTTTTCCCAATCGGACTAATTCTTACATTAATTGCAGGAGGGGAGCTGCTGACGGGAAATATGATGGTAGTGCCACTGGCAAGATTTTCAAATAAAATTCAAACCAAACAGGTTCTCCAAAACTGGCTGCTTATTACAATTAGCAATTTTCTGGGCGCCCTTTTCGTGGCATACTTCTTTGGACATATTGTTGGATTAACCGAAACAGGTATCTATTTGAATAGTACGGTTCATATTGCTGAACACAAAATAAACGCAACCTTTCTTCAGGCATTTGTTTCAGGTATTGGCTGCAACTGGCTTGTAGCAGCAGCTGTGTGGTTATCCTATGGAAGTGAGGATATGATCGGAAAAATTGCAGGAATTTGGTTTCCAACTATGGCATTTGTTGCAATTGGATTTCAACATGTCGTTGCCAACATGTTTGTCATCCCAGCCGCCATTTTTGCAGGACATCTGACTTGGATGGATTACCTAAATAACTTCATCCCTGTCTTCTTAGGTAATGCTGTTGGGGGAGCTTTGTTTATCGGTATGGCGTATTGGTTTGCTTATAAGAAGAATGAATACGCCGTAATTGAAGGAGCAAAAAAACCAGGAATATTAGATAAGAAAATTGGATTATAGTTAAATAATTAGAGCTGCAATTTACGCAGCTCTAATTATTTCAAAGATTTAATGACCCTGATGTGTTCCTGTTTCTCCTCCAGGTCCATTTCCAATCTTTGGATTAAAAGGAGTAAACATTCCATCAGGGTTTCGTTCCCAAATCCAGGCATGTAAGGAAGGTGGAATGCCAGCCTCTGTATTTGCGGGGTCAAAGGTCCTTCCGAAAAGACTACTTCTAACATCAGTGGACAAATATTCTACCCCGACTAACTTTAATCCTTTTTTGGTAGGAACATACAGAAGTACCTCTGGAGTTAAAGCATTTACCTTACCATCAACTAATTTTTCTTTAACATAATGAAATCCCATATTTGGGACGAAAAAATCTGTTGGAGCATATCCATCCTTTATAGCTCGATTTACATTTTTATATTTTTCCGTAGCATCCCTTACTTTTTCTATAGACCACTTAACTTTGTCACGATCGTTAAATTTACTAGAATCATCTCTTCCTGAGTGACTTTTCGCAGTCACAACTGAAGCCAGCATAAATATAGCCACTAAAACCGTTAGAAAGGAAAACAAATTTTTCATGATGAAAACCTCCTTTTTGAAAGTACTCTTAACGTTATTCAAAATTTAATTTGTGTATGCCTGTATCAAAATGATATAGAACAAAAAATTTTCATTATCAGCAAAAAGGGTAATTATCCCCAGTCCTTATTACCTTCAACTGATGAATATTCCCCTTTCAAACAAGCCCTAAGGCCCATTATTTTGATTCTCAAAAAAACAAAGAGCAGCCGAATACTATTCGACTGCTCTTTGTTTATATATCAAAATAACTTATTCAAATAATGGACTTACTGCTCTTTCATTATGAATTCGATCAATAGCCTCTGCTAATAATGGAGCAACGGAGAGCATCGTAATTTTTTCAATTTTCTTTTCTTCTGTCTGTTCAATCGTATTCGTCACCACCACTTCCTGGATTGGTGAAGATTCAATACTATCGATAGCAGGTCCAGACAGAACAGCATGAGTACAGCAAGCATATATTGCTTTTGCTCCTTGTTCTGCTAACGCATTGGCTGCTAAAGTAGTAGTTGTTGCAGTATTAATTAAATCGTCAACAATAATGGCATTCTTACCTTCTATATTCCCAATAATATTTAATATTTCAGAGCCATCATGTTCCGTACGCCGGCGATCAACAAGGGCAATCGGAGCATTTAACAGCTTGGCCAATTTCCTCGCCCTCCCTACAGCACCATTATGTGGTGCAACAACGACAACATCACTAAGTCCCTTTTCTTCAAAATAAGCTGATAGAATGGGCGTTCCAATTAAATGATCCACTGGAATATCAAAAAAACCCTGGACTTGCGGGGCGTGAAAGTCCATTGTTATCAGTCTGGTAGCACCTGATTTTTCTAAAAGGTTCGCAATTAATTTGGCTGTAATGGGCTCCCTCGATCTTGCTTTACGGTCTTGACGTGCATAACTGTAATAAGGAATAACCACATTAATCATTTTGGCTGAGGCTCTTTTCAAGGCATCAATCATGATAAGCAGCTCCATAATATGGTCATTGTTTGGATGTGAAGTAGATTGAACAATATATACATCACAACCCCGTACGCTCTCTTCTATATTAACCTGGATTTCCCCATCACTAAACTGCTTGACCGAACTCTTGCCAACTTCACATCCTAAATGTGAAGCTATTTCTTTTGCCAGGCTTTGATTTGAATTTAATGAAAACAATTTAAACTTTTTTTTCAATTGATACGGCACTATAATGTCCCCCATGCTTTGTTTATTTACATTTAAAACTTTAGTCCATCTACTCATTTTACATCAAATGAGGTCTCTAGAACACAATTTAACACAAATTGAAAAATATTGCCCATCCATAGTGTCCCATTATTTATACAAGCATAATATGTACAAGAAAAACACCTGCAGAGAGTAGGTTATGAGAAATGAGTAAAATTTCAACAAAGAGTAAAGTTTCAGCTTCAAATATATTATCTGCATTGCAGCCACATCATAAATCACTTTTACTCTACGGACTGACCCTGGTAATCATCGCAACGGTAATACCTTCCTTATCGGTTCTATTCAAGGAACAACTAATTCTTCTTCCATATTCGAACGGAATGGTCAGTCATCCCGTTCCTATTATTTTATTTGTTGCGATTCTTTTAATTAGTGCCATGACCTTTGTTTTAATCGGAGCAACTCATGGTCACTTTTTGACACGATTTACCGCCATAAGCATTGTAGCCATTTTATTACTATTTTTGAGTCAGTCGTTTTTGGCTGTGAATTTTATCTTGCTGCCCATCTTTTTCATAATAGGGTATCTTCTGTGGAGAGGTTCACATCCACTGCCGGGACATCCGACAGTAAAAGATATTCAGATCATCTTTTTTTCGGTTTTTATTTGTTGGGGAATCGTAAATATAGTTGGAACTTTTCTCCTGGAAATGGGGGTAATGGTGACAATATACATCGGCGTCACACAGTTAATTGCCTTTGCCGTCATCCTTCCAATTCCTCTTATTATATTGTCTGGAGTCGAGCTGGCTAATGTGTCGGACATGGTCGTCGAGAAGATTGCGATTTTCAGTAACTCTTTGGGAAAACAAGTGGTCTTAATCCTTCTATTCATTACTTCGCTTGTTAAATTGGGATTCAATTTATGGAAAATAGAATGGCATTCAATCAGCAGCCTGTTCTTCTCTTTCATCTTTCTCATCTTTATCTTTTTCATTGTAAGATACACACCCAAACATCTGCTGCAATTTCAACCAAAATTTAAACACTGGTTAATGTTAATAGCGGTAATCCATCCTGTACCCGTTGGTTTGGCCGCCATCTTAATCTTGTTTGGGGTACAGATGCCGATTGACTATATTTCTAACCTCCTGACAGCAGCCATTGGTCCTATTAGCCTTGTTTTAGCTGGAATACTTTTTTACATTCAAAGATTAAGGGCTTTCTCTATTTTTATCGTAGTACTGGGAATCTGGCTAATGCTGACCTTCAGTCTAAAAATAGGTGGAAACCTGCTTTTCGGTTTTACTTTTAACGGATTAACACTATGGGGCTTAGATGGGGTTACTGCCTTTTTCTTCATAATTTGGAGCATTTTATTACTTTACCAGCGAAGATCCTCTCCTTTCGTCACCATTGCTCTAAAGTTTTCCGTCTTCTTAAGCTGTTGTTTTGTCATCGATCAATTATTGAACAATCAAGTTGCCCTCGCCGAACTTTATACCCTCTTTCAAATCCTAACTTTTTTAGTAGTCCATCAAATTATTGCACCCAAGCGTTCATGGTGGATTCAGCTAGTCCCTTGGGTTTTAGTGGCAGTCATGTTTGCCCACAATATTTGGAATGGAATCTTTCCCAATGGTGTGATGAATTCGGTAAAATTATGTATTTTAACCATAGCCATGCTATGGGATGTCCTGATGTCGGAAGAAAAAATACGCGGGGAAAAAGTCTTTGGACCCCAGCAGCCCGGATTATTATTCATCTACCTGGGTTATGCTCTATGGACAGTCGCCCAAGTCGTTTATGCAAAAACTGGTAAAGGTGCAACTGTCTTTGATTGGGAGCCTATGATCCTCTTTGGTTTTCTGTTCATTGGGATTCCATGGGTCTTTTATCTCCTCATAAGGGAAGTAAAAACACTGTTTACTGAACTAACTAAACCATAAATATGGTTGGGTCACATACTATATTATGTGACCTTTTTTTTATTTTCGTATCAAATTAGGATAAGTACTTTTTGGGTGTTAACTCAATGGAATCTTGATTGCATTCCTCCAGAAATGGACAATTATTGCATTCGTTTACATTATTCGTTTTAAAATAGGCAGAAGAATTCTGAATCGAGTACTTCATTACTTGAAGGTAGTTAAGACCTTCCTGTATATCTTCTTTAGTCGGGGTAAAGACATGCTTCCTTCCATCTAGAAGTGTAACCACTTCTACTCGCAGAGGAGTTCTCTTTAATACCTTTTCAGAAAAAACGACTGACAAATGGTTGTATAGCGTTAACATTTCTGGCGTAGCATCGAGAAGGTATTTTTTTATCACAAAGGAAGAATGTGACCACTCAGCAACATCAAATGTTAATGATAGGTCAACTTCCAGTTCCTCAAAATATGTATTTAGTTTTTCGAATAAAAATAAGGGTGGCGTTTTTTTTGATTCTGCTGTGATATTTTCCATTAGATAATCTGTTATTTTCGCAATGACCAAATAATATTGCAGCCTGGAATCAAATATTTGGGGAGATACTTTACTCCAATATTTATCAATTAATCTTAACACAGACCCTGAATCGCGCCGTTCGACTGGAAGCTGATAGAAGGAGTACACAACTTTATTCACGACATGTTGGACAACTTGCCTCCAGTTAATCGATTTTCTTCTCTTCTCTATAAACTCAAAATAAAATTTATATGGACAGGTGATGAAGTCTTTTAAATTCTCTTCTGTTATTGACTGTATTTGAATCATTTGCATCCCCCGCAAAAAAATTTATTTAATACGATAATAATTGATAATGATTATCAATGTCAATTATTTTTTATAGTTTAGCTCCTTAATTAATTGAATTATTAAATTTTTAGCAAGAATTTTCTCAAGACACATATATTTTTGGCAGGATGATTTTGAAGGAGGCTATGATAATGATGACTTCTGAGGGAATGCGCTTGCGAAAAATTCAGAGACTTGCTCATGAAATTATGGATGAGGTAAATTTAAGGGAAGTACAAATTCCACCTGAACTCCTAACAATCGTAATTGATAACTTATCCCGTGCAGTTGGTGACCTAACAGACCCTTCTGGAAACTACTCTTTAAGTTATTTAGAAGAAAAAGTAGGAAATGCCCATTCGTTAGTCGTAAAAAAGAAACAATGAACTTACTAGTTCACTAAAGCCCACTTAACGACTGTTAGAGTGGGCTTTTTTTATAAAAATATTGAAACATAAACACTTAGTATACGTACTTAATAGTATGGAAGGATGTGGAAGCATTGAGCAGATACTCAATTGAAGAATTTATCAAGCAAACAGAACAGAAAGACAAAGGAGAAGGCTTCTTCGAATTAGAGACTCCTCGAATGTTAGAGGTAAATTTAGACGGAATGGTTTGGGCCAAGGCTGGCTCAATGGTAGCCTATCACGGAGAGATAAAGTTTGTTCGTGAGGGAATTTTAGAACATGGTCTTGGTACTGCTTTTAAAAAAGCATTTACGGGTGAAGGTGCCTCTTTGATGAAAGCGAACGGCAAGGGTAAATTATATCTTGCCGATAGCGGGAAGAAAATCATTATCTTAAATCTGCAAAACGATTCCATCTTTATAAACGGGAATGATCTATTAGCCTTTGAACCTAGTATTAAATGGGAAATTAAATTAATGAAACGAATTGCCGGAATGCTTGCCGGCGGATTATTTAATGTTCGCTGCGAAGGAACGGGTATGATTGCCTTTACCGCGCATTATGAGCCTATCACGTTAAGAGTAACACCAGGAAACCCCGTTATTACTGACCCAAATGCCACCGTAGCATGGTCTGGTAATCTTATGCCAAGCTTCCAGACAGATATTACCTTAAAAACCTTTTTTGGAAGAGGCAGCGGTGAATCTATTCAAATGAAATTCGAAGGTGACGGCTTTGTAGTGATTCAGCCTTTTGAAGAAGTTTACATGAAAGCGAAACAAAATATTACATAAAAAAACTAGTCCTCCTTTCTAAAGACAGGGGACTATTCTTATATGGTCAATTTACGCTTATCTATTTTTCAAGAAGCCTTGCTGCTTCAGCATTTCCCCTACATCTTTGTATGAATCATTCACATAAAAATCATCTTTATAAAAATTAGCCATTCTTTGTGTCCAGGTAGATCCCCCGCTATTTCTTCCCTTCGTTGCTTCACTATGTATATGATTAAACTCCTTGATTTCATCTTGGATATTCTCGTTGTATTTTTCTTGGTGAAATATAGCTTCCATAGATAATCGCGGTGCCAAATCAGGGATATCGCTTGGATAACCTATACATAGACCTGAGACAGGAATGACATACTCCGGCAAATTCAACAGTTCAATATATTCAAGAGGACTTCTCCGAATTCCGCCAATAGGAACTGTGCCTAATCCGAGCGATTCTGCAGCTGTAATGGCATTTGATATCGAAATACCAACATCAACTGCTCCTACTAATAATAAATCAGGATTCACAGATGCCTTAAACTCAGTACCTTCTAGTTCACATGCCACCTTGATTCGATGAAAATCTGCGCAAAACACTAGGAATACTGGTGCTTCTATAATATGTTTTTGGTTTCCTGCAAGTTCCGCCATTTTCTTTCTTCTATCTTGATCATTAATAGAAATAATCGTAACATGTTGACCGTTCACCCAAGAAGGGGCTGCTTGTGCAGCAGCGATTATGGTCTTTAGATCTTCCTTCCTAACCTTACGCTCAGAATAATGCCTAATGGATCGATGAGTCATCATAGTTTTGACCACTTCATTTGTTTTATTTTCTTGAGTGTTCATTCATACTCCTCCTTATTTTGAATTTTGATATAGTATTTACCCTATCAAAAAAGTTAGCCTATTAAAAGAAAAGCACCTTTATTTTTTACTATTTAAGAAAGATTTAATCTTTAATTTAGAAACCTTTTATATTTTCCTATTATAGTAGGTTTATCTAAAAGATAATTTAATATAAGGAGTAATTCTCATGACACATGCACATTTAACATCTCTTGTATTATCGCTGGTTTTCCTTATTCTTATTGCAGTACTTCAAAACAAAGGGAAAAATATTAAAATATGGCATATGATATTACGTGCCACCTACATTCTTATCATCGTAACAGGCGGTATGCTCTTCTTTGCGGCTTTTTCCATTCCGTTATCTTATTATTTGAAGGCAATACTTGGTATTTTAATGATTGGTCTATTTGAAATGGTAATCGTGCGGAAACAAAAAGGAAAGAAAACAGACGTAATCTGGATTGCCTTCTCTATCGTTCTAGTTCTCCTCTTTGCACTAGGATTCACACTTCCAATGGGGTTCGATTTAATTAAATAAAAAAGGGGAGTGAATCATGGTGCCTGGCACCGATGAATCACTCCTTGATTTTTTTCCAGATTATATTTATATACCAGTACTTTTTTCATAAATTTTTAAAAAACCGCCACTTGGTCCATAGACAATCCCATTATGGTCCCAACCGTATTTTTCATAATAGTTTTCTAAATCAGTAGCCAAATAAAGCTTCTTATATCCTTTATTGGCAGCCTCACTTAAACCGTGTTCCAAAAGTTGCGAACCGATTTCTTGCCCCCGGTACTCTTTATCAACGAATAAGCATGCTAGCCATGGACATAAATCCTGGCGGCTATTAATGTCGTTTCTTAAGATTGCATACGTGCCAATAATCTTTTCATTTTCAACAGCGACAAAAAATCTCGGAAGGTCTTCGGAAGTTTCAGCGGAATGAAGAATACAATCCTCGTAAAACTTAAAATTGTCTTCTGACGCCCATACGTTCCAAAATACCTCAATGCCTTCCTTTAAAAGTTCATTCCCTTTTTGCAGCTCAATAATTTCCATGTTGTTATCCCCTTAACTGTTTTCTATGTATATACAGAATTTCTGCTAATCTACTTTTTTGATTGATAGTTATTTACATTACACATAACCTAAATAACTTCGGGTAAAATTCGGCATCACGATTGTTCCATTATAGCTGTATTTTTCAAATAAATTTGAGATATCTTCCACAAATAATTTGTAATCATTGTCTGATTCTTTTAGTGAATATGACGCTGAAAGATTCCTGCCCAAAAATCCATTATAATCCATAACTAAATCATAGTGGAACCTTTTATATTCATATTGACCATTTCGAAAAAATTGTTTAAACACTTCTTCATTCTCACCGATTCCACCGCTAAACCCATAAAAGCTTGGACAATATTTCTTAAAAATCTCGGCATTTTCCTTTATGAGAGGACTTTCGGAATCCCTGCTATTCCATACTAGCGCAACATTGCGCTCCTGCTTCAAAATTCGTTTACATTCTAATTTGAACTTCTCTTTGTCAAACCAATGAAATGCTTGAGCAGCTATAACGAGATCCACACTATTTTCCGGTAAAGTAGTATCTTCAGCTGAACCATTAATAGAAGTAAATAGATCGAACTTTCTCAAGTTTTGTTCTGCTTTCGTTCGCATGTCTTTATTTGGTTCGACTCCTGTCACACTAACTCTTCTTTCCAGCAGTTGTCTGGTTAGAATACCTGTCCCAGAACCAATATCTGCAATTCTGCAAGATTCATCCACATGATTGGCTGAAAATAAATAATCTATATATTCATTTGGGTAACTAGGGCGAGATTTAGAATACATATCTGCCTTTCCGCTGAAATTTTCCGTTGGTTTCACTAGATATTCCTCCTAGTTAAGTTAACTCTTCCATATCATTTGAAAATGATGACTTGTACCTTTATTTCTACAAAAAAGGCATTTCTCCTTCTGTAAGAAATGCCTGCCTTCCTTTATTGATAGTTAATTATTTTTCTTAGAATTTATCTCCTACTTTAATAACGACATTCCCCACCTTGTGTCCTTTCTCGACATACTTATGAGCTTCAACGATCTCATCAAACGTATAGATTCTATCAATAACTACCTTTAATTCACCGTTTTCCACCAAATTTTTAAGGAAGTTTAGTGCCTCTTGTGTTTCAGGTGAATTTCGACTCAATATTAATTTCCTGCTGGTTGTTAATTGATT
Source organism: Neobacillus niacini (assembly GCF_046591715.1). Taxonomy (GTDB): domain Bacteria; phylum Bacillota; class Bacilli; order Bacillales; family Cytobacillaceae; genus Neobacillus; species Neobacillus niacini_L. The sequence goes on from NZ_JAWVNQ010000004.1 coordinate 267,300, forward strand.
CCATAGCATTCTAGCATTTGGCAGTGGTTCTGTAATATTAATATAGGTGCCATTCTTCTTTAACAGTTTCAAACAATCTGTAAAGGAACTCTTGTTTACAGCCTCAAATATTACATCATACGTTTCATCGCTATTTGAAAAATCTTCTTTTATGTAATCAATTACCTGATCCGCGCCCAATGTTTTCACTAATTCTACATTAGATGTACTGCATACCCCAGTAACTTGTGTTCCAAAATACTTGGCAAGCTGTACGGCATAACTTCCTACACTTCCTGAAGCACCATAAACCAGAACCTTTTGACCCTTCTGTATATTAGCTTTTCTAAGAAAAAACAAGGCTGTGCGGGCTCCAATTGGAATGGCTGCAGCCTCCTGATAAGTAAGATTAGAAGGCTTAATACACACAGGTCCATCTTCGGGCAGGCACTTATACTCAGCATAACCGCCAAACCCCGCCAGAGATGCTGCAAATACCTGGTCCCCTATCTTAAATCTTTTGACATCTTTTCCAACTGACTCTACCTCTCCAGCTAACTCCACCCCCAAAATCTCTTTTTTGGGTTGTTTGAAACCCAGACTAATTCGTGCCGGGAGCCAAAAGACACGAGGAACGGTAAAACTTCGTGCACGAATATCTGCAGCGGTTACAGTTGTTGCTTTTACTTTTACTAGTATTTCATTATCTTTAGGAATCGGTTTCTCTACTTCTTTCAGTTGAAGGACTTCCGGGGAACCATAATTTGTGTAGACAATCGCTTTCATTTATTCGCCTCCTATTCAGTATAGATATATCTATATTTACGAATACTTAGAACTACAGTTTAACAATATTTGGAATAGTATAGAATATAAAAAAGCAGAAAATTCACAAGGTATGGATAATAACTTGTAAGCTTTCTGCTTTTTCATTATTTTACTTATTGTTAATCCCCAAACAGTATCCTAACTGTAAGCCAGCTCTTTTTCTGTTAGACCGAGCGAGTGCTCAGTCGATGAATGAATTTTGCGAAGAAGATCTGGATTTTCCATTAGTGACACACCGTAAGATGGAATCATTTCTTTAATTTTTGGTTCCCATTCCTTTATTTGCTGCGGGAAGCATTTTTTGATGACCTCAAGCATAACGTGAACGGCTGTAGAAGCACCAGGAGATGCTCCTAGTAATGCTGCAATGGATCCGTCAGAAGCTGTTATTACTTCGGTGCCGAATTGAAGCGTCCCTTTACCGGCATCGGTATCTTTTATTACTTGTACACGCTGGCCCGCTACTACTAAGTCCCAATCCTCACTTTTTGCGCTTGGGATAAATTCACGCAGCTCTTCCATACGCTGTTCTTTTGATAACAATACTTGCTGAATCAAGTATTTCGTCAAAGGCATTTCCTTTGCACCTGCTGCTAACATAGTCAAAACATTATTCGGTTTTACAGAGGTTACTAAATCGAACATGGACCCAGTCTTCAGGAATTTTGGTGAGAATCCGGCAAATGGTCCAAATAATAATGATTTCTTATTGTCGATAAATCTTGTATCAAGATGCGGCACAGACATTGGCGGTGCGCCGACCTTCGCTTTTCCATATACTTTTGCATGGTGCTGCTCTACAACTTTAGGATTATTACACACCATAAATATGCCGCTTACTGGGAAGCCGCCAATATTTTTCCCCTCAGGAATACCAGATTTCTGCAGTAAGTGCAGGCTTCCGCCTCCGCCGCCGATGAAGACAAATTTCGCAGTATGGCGTTTGACTGTACCGCTAAACTGATTTTGAACTTTCAATTCCCACAAGCCATCGCTGGTGCGTTTAAGGTCATTCACACTATGATTATATTTGACTTCAACATTTTTACTCTCTAAGTGATCAAATAACCTGCGTGTTAAGGCACCAAAGTTGACATCCGTACCAGAGTCTATTTTAGTTGCCGCAATCGGATCATTCCATACGCGGCCCTCCATAATAAGCGGAATCCAGTCCATCAGTTTTTCCGGGTCTTCAGAAAATTCCATACCTTGGAAAAGTGGATTTTTTGTGAGCGCTTCAAATCTTTTCTTTAAGAAAGTAATATTTTCTTCCCCTTGTACCATACTCATATGAGGCAATTGTCTGATAAACTCCTGAGGATTCTCTACCAGCTTATTGTCTACAAGATAAGACCAAAACTGCATTGACACTTGGAACTGCTCATTAATTTTAATTGCTTTACTTATATCTACAGATCCATCCGGTTTTTCGGTAGTGTAGTTAAGCTCGCACAGTGCCGCATGCCCTGTTCCCGCATTGTTCCATTCGTTAGAGCTTTCCTCTCCTGCGTTTTCAAGCTTCTCAAACACTTTTATTTCCCATTCCGGTACTAATTCCTTTAAAATCGTCCCTAAAGTGGCACTCATGATTCCGGCGCCAATTAATATGACGTCTGTTTTAGTTTCTCCGTAGCTCATTTTTACCAACCTTTTCTTTTAAAAATTTGCAGAAAGATGCACGAGGACGCCTGGGTAAGCACATACAAGCCACACACCTTTTCTGTATCAATTATTACCATATCAAAGTCTAATATATTCATTATAAGTTAAATTATATACTATTATATGATAATTATAAATTATTTAAAAGCTTATAAAAAGAGAGAAGTCCTAAACTGGTTTTAAGTACACGAAAAAAAAGCCTTAACTTAGCTTTTTCAGCGGTTAAGGCTTTGGTCTTCCTATCATTATGGCTGCTGTCTTTTATTACTTTCTAGAACTTCCTCTTCTTCATCAATAATGGAAGCAGCAGTCCGTCTGAATTCGGATAATGTCTTTCCAAACGCAGATCCAATTTCGGGGAGCTTTTTTGGCCCAAAAATGATTAAAGCAATGATTAGAATAAGAATTAATCCTGGGATCCCTATATTTGAAAGCATATTTTCCTCCTCAAATAATTTATGCTAAAATCCCGCCTTTTTGTCTATAGGTTAGAATCCCTTCCGCTGCTCGATAAGCCAATGCCCCAACCGTTCCGGTTGGATTATAGCCGCTATTATGGGCAAATGCTGTAGCGCCAACGACAAAAAGATTGTCAGCATCCCACATTTGCAAATAATTATTGACGGCAGAAGTTTGAGGATCTGCTCCCATGATGATACCGCCTGTATTATGGGTCGATTGATAGGTGGTAATATCATATGGACCCAGTTCCTCCATAGAATCAATATGGTCAGCACCCATTTCTTTCATGATTTCAACACATCGTTCCGACAAAAACTTAGCTAACTGCCTGTCCTGCTCTTCGAAATCATAAGTAATCCGAATTAATGGATCTCCGAATTCATCTTTGTATGTCGGATCAAGATCAAGATAATGATGCTTAAAAGGCATACTTGCTCCTTGTCCGCCAACGGATAGAACACGATTAGCATATTTTACCGAATTTGCTTTAAATTCTTTCCCCCATGTTGGGGTGCCTTTTGGAACTTTGTTATTTGAAATCGGCCGAAAACCGGTTTGAGAAATGGCAATGGATCCTCCATGAATAAAATTAAGATTGGTATGATCAAAGTTATCGCCATTATAATCATCCACTGTCATGCCGAGTGCACCTGCACCTGCAAAGGTATTAAATTCTTCCTTTTCAAAGAAGCCTGTCGCATTCCCTTTTTGTACTTGATAGGCATAATTCTTCCCAATCACACCTGATCCTGTTGCCGGGTCATATGGCCGCCCAATACCCGATTGTAATAATAATCGAACATTATTAAACACATAGCTTGTTAATACCACAATATCAGCGGGCTGTTCAATCTCTTCTCCTGTTGTCGTATCTATATACATGACTCCGGTTGCTTTATTGCCGGATTTCAACACACGTCTGACATTGGAATGCGTGCGAATCTCAAATTTCCCGGTCTTTTTTGCTACAGGAATAACGGTAACTACAGGATCCGCTTTTGCTCCATATTCACAGCCAAACCTCTCACAATAAGCACAATATTGACACGCTGCACGTGCTACCCCATCCGGATTTGTATAAGGTTCAGAAAGATTTGCGGAAGGACGGTTATAGGGATGGAGCTTTAAGTTCGTTGCCGCCTTTTTAAATTTTTCAAGTGCTGGTGTTGTTTTCATCGGCGGTGTTGGATATGGACTAGACCTTTTCCCAGCAAGCGGATTCTCTTCCCCTGAAATCCCTGCCATTTTTTCAAATTTATCGAAATATGGTTCTAATTCATCATAAGTAATACCCCAATCTTGAATGGTCATATCCTTAGGTATCTTTTTTTCACCGTATCTTTCTATCGTTTTGCTGCGGATTTCAAAATCGTAAGGGAGGAAGCGATAGTTTTGCCCGTTCCAATGAACACCCGAACCTCCTAGACCCTCTCCTAATATAAAGGAACCGTATTGCCGCATTGGCAGAGCTCTGATTCTTTCATTTCCTCGAAATGTAATGGTCTCCTTCGAGAGATTCTGCATCAGGTCGTAACGAAGAGCATAACGAAGTTCATCGTGCATCATAAAATAATCCTCTGTTTTTCGCTCTTTTCCTCTTTCCAATCCGACACAATTTAAACCCTGCTTAGTCAGCTCTGCTGCGATAATCCCGCCTGCCCAGCCAACGCCGACAATGACAACATCAACTTTTGGTAATTTCTTTGCCACTTCTTACACCTCATTCATAGTTGATTTAGTGCAAATTCTAAATCCATTACTGGCCAAGATGGTCCTTTAGACTTTTTGGTGGAATAACCGTAAACTCTTTATCAATAATTTGGGTATATGCCATTTGACTGCCTGGATAATTTCTCATTTTCCATCCTTCCATATTTCTATTTCCACTGTATAAGGGGTCGCTATAGGCCCCTTCTAATGTACTGCTCCTTAGCATATTAAAAAAACCACTTGGAGAAAGGGTTGTAAGGTTAACCTTATCTTCAGCAAAATCGGTTAAAATATCGTCTTGTTCTTCTTCTGAGAGTTCAACAAAATTCTTCTTATACTTCGTTAAACTATGGTTTTGCATTTCCCGTAATCCAATATCAAAAATTTCACGTCGTCGCAGCCGGCCTTGATATCCTTGGACTTTTTCCCCTTTATAAAAGGGTGGCTGCATGTATTCCCTTGAATTAAAACCCCAGTCCCCGCTTAATTGGTGGTCGATAAAATAGGCAACACCTAAATCCTTGGCTCCAGGTCCATTATCATCGGCCGGAAAAATACGCTCCGTTGCGGCTTCCACCATCTTAAACTGCTCCCTGGTAAAGTACATTAATGCTAGATTATAGTTTTCTTCAGTCCTTTGGTTTTTTACATTCAGATTATTCGTTGTTTTATCTTTAAATGGAAGTAAACTGCCTAATGCACCACCAACAGCCAACCCCCCCACTGCTATACCAGAACTTTTGAGGAATTTGCGGCGTGAAAGTGATTCTTTCTCTTCATGTTGTTTGGAGTTTTCTGCCATAAAATCCACCTCCTACATTTTAAGGATAGATTACCCCAAAAAAATCCATTCATACATAAAAGAATGTTGGACATAATAACATAAATTCTATTATTTAGAGGTGGAAAATAATGAAAAAAATATGGAAAAATGCGGCCATTGTTAGTACAGCCTTTTTCCTCACAGCATGCTCAGGTCAACAGAATATGATGGATGAGACCGTTAAAGCAGAGGAAGGTCAGCATGACACGCATGGAGAACACCAAACAAGCGTCTATGATAAAAGTGTTACAGCAAGAAATATGAATGATGGACTAATTATTCCAAGTGAAAATGGGGAAAAAACACAAACCACGGATGAACATGGGGGAACCTCTCATGGAGCTGGAACAAATGTATATAGTTTAATTGGGAGCTCAGGTTTGAATGATGGCGGGATTTCCTCTCATCTTGAATCAAGATTGGGCGGTGAAGGAATCAATGGGATTAAGGTGTTTGTATTAGATGACACAGTTATCCTTGCGCGTGCAGCCCCTGAAGTGACCTCCACTCAGTATGATTCAATGCAGGAGCATATCCTAAATGGGGTCGATGGTATGTCAAGAAAAGACCTTAACCAAAAAGACCTTGTTAATACGAATAATACAGCTTCTCAAGATGTGGATGACAACCTCGAGAAAGCAAAAAGTTATATGAATAAGGTCTTCAACGGAAATGTCCAAACGCTTACCGTTACAAATCCAGCAGCAGTTGAGCTGATTGAAAAAATTAAAACAAATTTAAAAGCGGACTCCGTTCCATATGATACCGTTTCACAAGATATTATTACGCTTGTAAAAATGACAAGGGAAAAATAAACAGCAAGAGACAAGTTCAGTATATTAGGTTCTGGTGTGCAGATGTTTATCAAATGTAAAAAACGAGTGCTTCTCAGGTATCAAATAACCCGTGAATCACTCGTTTTATTTTCCTTTTTTAACTATCTCACGACTTACCCATGAATGTTCTAATATTTCAAACCCCGCCTGATTATATAGCAAATCGGTTCTTCCATCGTTGTAATGACCTTAACATTAGAAGAGAATTGTTGAATTCTTTCTAGAACTTGTTCCTTTATATAGGCATTATGGTGGAAAACGCCGCCTTGCAAAATTAATTCAAAACCTTCATGCTGGATGCCAGCTTTTACAATCGCTGTTTTAAGGAGGAGTATGAGTTCATTTACTGCATGATCTAAGATTCGTTTACTCACTGTATCACCTAACCGATAGGCATCATCCACTAATGCAGCAAGGGACCCAACATCATCAACAGAATAGGAATCACTATAAGTCCAATTATATAAATCTTCAATCTTCTCGAAACCAAATTTATCTAGTACAAACCGAGATAAAAGTGTTTCTTCTCCACGCCCATCCTGCATTTTGAGAACAGCCTGGATGGCCTGTTTACCAATCCAATAGCCGCTTCCCTCATCCCCTACTCGATGTCCCCAGCCGCCAGAGCGGATAATTTGTTTCTTGCCATCATGAGCAAACACAATGGAACCTGTTCCAGCGATTAAGAGAATGCCGGCTTTATTTTGGGTGGCACCTAATAAGGCAGATAGGCAATCATTTTCAACTACTAAACTTCCAACTTCGATAGACAATGCTTTAACTGCGCGCTCAACGACACCTTCTACAATTCTTTCATCCTTTTCGGTATCGATTCCAGCAAGTGCAAATACTGCTTTATCCACATCTGCCAAACCACCTGCATCATGGAAGGCAGTTAGAATGGCTTCAACTAAAGCCTCTTTGGCACCTTCCGCCCCTACTACCTGATAATTAGAAGCACCTGCCTTTCCTTTACCAAGGATCGTGCCATCCTCATTAACAAGAACTGCCAATGTTTTCGTGCCGCCGCCATCGACCGCAAGCAGTTTAGCGGCGTTCTTATTCATGTGCTCCAGTCCATTTCGTAATAATCTCCTTGACCTTTCTTGCTGACGAGGTAAGGTGATCTTGTTTTTCATTTAACCAATTTTCTAACTCATTCTGTTCTTGTATTCGAACTTTGATTGTTTTTTCCATTCTGCTTGGGCTTGGTCCGCCTTTTAGGTCACGGATTTGAACAAAATATTCAGGGCTTAAGCATTGTTTTAATTCATCTTCTGTTAAAACAGATTCCTTGCCTGCCACTTTTTTTGACTGCTCATTCAAAAGTTCCAAGGTTAATGACTCTAATGAACTTTTTCCATTTTTCATTAATTCCTTCACCGTTGAACTTACAACATGGTGAGCCTGACGGAATGATAGGCGGTCTTTTCTGACAATGGTATCGGCCAACTCAGTCACATTTGCAAAACTTTCCTTTGCCCTTTTGAGAAGGGTATCTTTATTGACCTCCATCGTAAGCAAAACAGACGTTAATAAGTCATAAATGCCGCCTAATCTTTCTATTGCTTTCCAGATATACGGCTGCATATCGTCCTCTGTGTCCACAATATCTCCAAAAGGAGTATTATGGAGCATAAGTAAGACGGTTTGACAATCTCCTGCAACACTCGATAATAAAGCTCTCATATGCTCAATCGAAACTGGGTTTCTTTTTTGCGGCATGATGGAACTAATTTGGACGTATGGTGAAGATAGTAGAAACGCCCCATACTCCTGTGTGCCCCATAATAAGAAGTCTTGCATGGATCTTCCTAAATTGAGTGCTGATAACTGTACGGCCGTTGCACTCTCAGCTATATAGTCTGCACCTGCAACTGCATCCCAAGCATTATCAATCATGTCCTCAAAGCCTAGAAGGTCTTTCATACGTTCTCGATTAATCGGAAATCCAGAGGTGGTTAAGGCGGCTGCTCCCATACTGCTGCGATTGACCGTTTTATAGGCTGCCTGAAGTCGATTGATATCACGTGTAAGCATATCAGTCATCGCATTCAAATAATGACTCAAGGTAGTTGGCTGCGCCTGCTGGGTATGTGTATAGCCAATCATCACTGTTTCTTTATGCTCGTCGGTCAATTCAATAAGACCTTCGCGAAGTGTTAATGCCTTTTCTATCAATAATAAAAGTTTCTTTCGAAGTGTCATCCGGTATATGGCAATTCCCATATCATTTCGGCTTCTTGCTATATGAAGATTTCCCGCAATATCACCTGCATCTTCAATTAAAGAATGTTCGACTTCAAAAAATAAATCCTCGAATTCACCGGTATAACTTCTTCCTTTAACATCTTCCATATCTAAGTTAGTTACCGCTCTGGCAATTTTCTCTGCTTCTTCTATTCCGACAAGTCCTTGTTCAACAAGCATAATTAGATGTGCATGGTGAATTTCCACCATTGAATCAATGAATTGCTGCTTTGCCTCATTATAGGCAGGTTCCAGTACCATGGATGTATAGGTTTTAGAAGGAAAAGTTGTCCCTTCTTTTTTTAAGACTTTCTCTCGAAGTGAGGTTTTCAAATCGGTCCATCCCTTCTGTCTCTTAGTATTCAAGCCAGTTTTTGATTAATTCATTCAAATTTGCAGCTGCCTTTTCAACAATTCTCTTCCCTTTTTCAAAGGAGGTTTGTTGAATTAGTCCCGTATAACCATTCCATGCTTTTGGCGTTCCTTCAACAAGAATGTAGGGGCAGGCGGAAAACGGCGGCACCTCTTTATACTCTTCGTCCTCTGCATTTACCTGTACCAAGTCTGGGCGGAACGCTTTAACAGCAGACATTTCGTATGGTCCGCCATGTCCTCTTCCTTTTGTACCTTCAAATCCAATTTCCTCTGCTGCGTCGTTTGCAACCATCTGCCACCAGTTCACCAATAAGAAACTTGCGTCAGGATGCTTTCCTGTAACATATTCTGCTGCGGTTCGGGAAACACCCATATTGCCGTCATGGGCATTTAATAATATGATCTTCTTGATACCTTGCTCAATAATACCCATCGAAATATCAATCAAGTATTCTTGAATAATACTAGGCCGAATCGCAATGGTTCCTTTATATTTGTTTGTTTTTCCCGGACAGGCTGTATAGGGTATAGTCGGAAACAGAGCTCCGCCTAAGCTGGAATCGACCATGTTCGCAAATCCATCTGCTAAAATGATATCCGTGCCTAACGGAGAATGCGGACCATGATACTCAAAACTCCCTAATGGAACAACAGCAAATGGTGCCTGCTCTAACGTTTTTAGGTCTCTGCCATGAATGTCACTTGCGTTCAAAATATAAACTCCTCCTTAAATGGCCGAACCTGCTTTTCCATCTGTTATTTTTTGCGAAACAAAAAGTACAGTAATAATCAGAATGATTTGCAGTACACCGTAGGCGCAAGCGGTTCCGAATTGGAAGGCGTACATTTTTTGGAATATCGCAACAGATAAAGGCATAGTTGAAGTACTATAAATTAATATGGAGGCAACAAACTCCCCTATCCCCTGAACCAAAGCCAGCAAAGTTCCTGCTAGAATACCAGAGAAAGCCATTGGCACAACTACCCTTCTAAACGTATACCACCAATTAGCACCTAAGCTTCGTGCCGCTTCCTCGACAGATTCATCCATTTGCATTAACGCTGCAGAGGTAGAACGGAAGATAAGCGGTAAATGCCGCACAAAATACGCTAATGGTAAAATCCAGAATGTCCCGATTAGGACTTGATTAAAACTGAATACACTTGGTTCGCTGAAGGCAGCGATTAAATTTACTGCTACAACAGTACCAGGGAGTGCCCATGGAACCATAATTAAAATATCGAGGACAGCTTTTCCTTTAAATTTCGTCCGTACCATGGCATAGGCTGCCGCCACACCAAACAAAATATTTCCGGCTGTTGCCACAAAACTCATCTGTAAACTGTTCCAGATTGGACGCCATGTTCGTTCATCCGTAAATAAATCAATATAATGCTGCAAAGTATAAGCGGTTGGTATTACTTGTACTGTCCATTCCCCGTCCACGGAAAAAGAAATCAAGACAAGAACAAGGATAGGAAGCATGAGGATAATGACCCCAATAAAAGATAGAAACATAGACATGTATTTTGCAAATTGGGAACGTAATTCGGTACGATGAACACTGATTCCCTTACTTTGATTTTGATAGTTTCGTCGTCCTTGATACCATCTCATCAGGATTAAGAAGGAAATCGATACGATCGAGAGGATCGTCGATTGTGTCGCTGCCATATCAAGGCTTCCATTTGTACGAGATAAATAGATTTGCATCGTCATCGTCCGTTCCACACCAAACATTAACGGTGCAGTGTAGGATGCCATTGAAATCATAAATACAAGTAAGGAAGATGCGATTAACGCAGGAGTTAACATAGGCAGAATAACCTTGATCCAAATGCGGATTCTTCCTGATCCAAGGCTTGTTGCTGCTTCTTCTAAGGAAGGATCGAGACCTTTAATCGCTGCTGCTGCCGTTAAATAAAAGTACGTGTACATGGTGAAGGTATGAACGACGATAACACCCATAACTCCTTTTAATGAAAACGGTACTTTTTCGAGATCAAAGAGAACTTGGAATGCCCTTGGGATGATACCACTTTCTCCATAAAGGAACGTAAAAGATAACACGCCTACAAGCGGCGGCAATGCCATTGGAACCAGAATTAAAACCGAAAGCAATTTTCTACCTGGAAATTCATATCGTTCCATTAAAAAAGCCATGGTGACACCAACAATAGCACAGGTAATCACACTAATGACCGAAATATATACACTTGTCCATAGCGCTTCAAGATTGGCTGTACTTGTTAAGCCGAAAAATCGCTGGTAATTTTCGAGTGTTGTTCCTTCTTCACCGACTACGCTTTGAAGAAAGGTCTGGTAAAACGGATAGATTACATACCCTAAAAGTACTAAAAAAAGCGGTGATATTAATACATAGACAAAATACTTTGAACGTGTAAGCCGGGCCCACCAGTTCTCATGCAGAGCCGTCGTTTGATTCGCACTCATTCTTTCACCTCTATTCTCCGATTAAGTAGATTCCTTTTTCAGGTATGTGAAGGGTAATCGAATCACCGCGCTTAAGGATTTCATTTCCTTTATTGATAATCATGACCTTCATAATGTTAGAGCCTACTTTCACCACATAATTAATACTCACACCAGTAAATTCTACAAGTTGAATGGTGCCTGTCACCTGATTAGGACCAGTTCCTTCATATACCGCTTCAGGACGGATTGATACTTTAATGGATTCACCTGTTGTTAGCTTTTTCCCATTGGCGGATTGAGACATACTCCCTTGAACGAAAATACTCTCATCGAGCTTAACTTTTACAGTGTCAGCATTTACTTCAACGACCTCTGCATCTAGGATGTTGGCTTCTCCAATAAAGGAAGCAACAAAATGATTCGTTGGCTGGTTATATATCTCTTGCGGCGTCCCAATTTGTTGTACGACCCCTTCTTTCATTACCATAATCCGGTCAGACATCGTCATTGCTTCTGTCTGATCGTGGGTAACATAAATGGTTGTCACACCTAATTCGACTTGAAGTCTTTTAATCTCTAATCTCGTTTCTTCACGCAATTTCGCATCTAGGTTGGATAATGGTTCATCTAGTAACAGAATATCAGGTTCAATGACTAACGCACGTGCTAAGGCAACACGCTGCTGTTGACCGCCTGAAAGCTCATTGATTTTACGAGTCCCGTATTTTTCAAGATGAACAAGCTTTTGGGCCCGTTCAACTTTTTCTTTTATCACGCCTTTTGACATTTTACGAACTTCAAGACCAAATGCAATATTCTCAAAGACCGTCATATGAGGAAAAAGAGCATAGTTTTGAAAGACCATTCCGATATTCCGTTTGTTCGGCTGCAGGGTCGTAACATCTTTGTTGTCAAAAAGGATCTTCCCTTTTGAAGGATAATAAAATCCTGCAATCATCCGTAATGTCGTAGTTTTTCCACATCCTGATGGCCCTAAAAATGTAAAAAATTCTCCGGGTTTCACATCGATATCAACGTTTTCTACTCCAATCGCAGTTCCAAACATTTTACTAACGTGATCAAGCCTTACACTTTTCAACACAAACACCTCGCTGTTCTTAAAAATGAGCCAAAAAGAAAAGCCTTTATTAGGGCTAATTCTTTTACAAAGCAGGAAAACAGCCTCATGCATTCCTGCCTTGTAAAAGAGGGTGAAAAAACTCCTTCACCCCTTTTATCGTAATCTATTAATTTTTACCTTTAATATTTTCGTCCCAATGCTGCATCCACTCAGCTTCTTTTTCAGCCATTACTTCCCAATCTAAGTCTAATCCCTTCAAATCAAGCTCTTGGTACCAATCTGGCATGGTGGATTTGTCGATGTCTGTACGAGTTGGAATTTGAAATAAATCTTCAGCTAATGTTGTACGAGTTTCTGGATCAAACAAGAATTCATAGAATAATTTTGCGTTTTCTAGGTTTTTCGCATCTTTAACAAGTCCAACTGCATCAACTAAAATTGGTGCACCACTTTCTGGATACACGAAATCAAATGGCTGGTTATGCTGATTTTTTTGGATTAGAATATCCTGCAGGTTCCAAAGAGAAATAGAACCTTCTTGACGAGCAAGCTTTAAGTATAGGTTTGTTGGGTCTTGTGCATATTCTTTTGTATTGGCATCAAGCTTTTTAAGCCATTCATAGCCAGCTTCAGGATTATCGGCACCTTGTTCATGAATCATTGCAGAGTAAATGGTTCTCATGGTTCCTGATGCTAATACACCACGAATGATGATTTGATCTTTCCATTTTGAATCAAGTAAATCCTCCCAATCCTGTGGAGCTTCGTCTTTCTTAAGCATGTCAGAGTTGTACATGATAACTTCTGGCAGCAGCATTTCTCCATACCAGCGGCCTTCAGCATCCTTGTGCTCTGGCAAAATGCTTCCATCAAAGCTTGGTTTGAACGATTCTAACAAATCTTCATTTGCTGCTGTCATAAATGCAGATTGTGTTCCTCCCCACCAAAAGTCTGCTTGAGGATTTGCCTTTTCCCCACGGACACGTTCAAGAACTTGCTGTGCTCCCATGGTTAATACATCCACCTGAACATCTGGGTATTTTTCGTTGAACATATCCACCACTTTATCGACAATGGTTTGGTCACGTGCGGTATAGATTACGAGGTTTCCGCTAGCTTCTGCTTTTTCCTCTGTATCTCCTTTTTCATTATCTTTCGCAGGTTTTTCCCCGCCTGAGGAACTGTTCGAACATGCTGAAACGAAAAGCATCAGTACTGCTAATAAGAACACCAACAAATTCTTCTTCTTAAACATACTACTCCCCCTACAAATGAAATTTATTTATTCTTAAAGCAGGCTAGCATAACCCGCTAAGAACCAAAGGAAAATAACTTTCAAAACTGTTACCCATTTAAAGCTAATTTAAGATACTATCGTATTCCCGAAGGAACAATGAAACAGCTCCTAAAACTCCTGCATTTTCCCCTAATTGTGAACGATAAATTTCTACAGAACTAGGCAGGTATTGGTGAACAATTTTTTGTAATCTTGGCAGAATGAAATCCGCAGATTTCATCACACCTCCGTCAAGGATAATAACCTCTGGATTTAATAGAGAAGCAGCATTGATCATTCCATAAGCTAAATGTTCAATAGCATCTTCTGTCACAGAAAGAGCTGTTATGTCTCCTGCTTTTGCTAACGAGAAAGCCTGTTCTCCCGTTAACTCCGTTTCTGCCGCTTCCTTCCATAAAGGATGACTCTGGTTTTCTTGGACAAGCTGCGTAAATCTCCTTCCAATCGCTTTTCCACCTGCAACACTTTCCAAGTAACCATATCTGTGAAAAATAGGTTTGAACTCATTTTTCATATCATTTTTATCTGTAACCATATATCCCAGCTCCCCAGAAGCATAAGAGGATCCGCGATATAATTGGTTATGAATAATAATCCCACTGCCGACGCCTGTTCCCACGGATATAAACAGTACATTCTCTTTATTTTTTGCCCTGCCTAACCATTGTTCACCTAGAACAGCTATATTGACATCATTATCAACATAAACAGGGAAGGAGAAGTATCGTTCCGCTTCTGTCAAAAACGGATAACGAACCCATTTTAAACTTGGAGCTTCCACCACAACCCCCGTATTTGTCTCCGTGATACCGGGTACTCCTACTCCCATTCCCAGAATCAAACTTTTATTCAACTGATGTTTTTGAATCATCTCTTGAACTTCTTTTTGAATTTGTTTCAATAACCCATTTTCTAAATATTTTTTAGTAGGAAAGCTGCTAGCACTGATAATCGTTCCGCCAAGATCTGAAATAACGGTTCTTACTTTCGTGCCGCCGATATCCACCCCAATGACAAAGGCAGCCTTTTCATTAAAATAAAGATGAATAGGTCTCCTGCCACCCTGAGAAGAAGATTCGCCGATGCCTTTTTCATAAACCCAGTTCTCTTTTACTAATTCATCGACTAGTAAGGAAACGGTTGGCTTACTAAAAAGGACTTTTTCCGCGATTTCTGCTCTAGAAATAGGTTGATGATTCTTTATACATTGCAAAACAATCTTTTTATTATTCATCCTTATTTCTGCATTAGATAGTTTCTTATTCATCATCATCACGGCCTTAAATCTATTTGTTAGTTAGTAAGTTTAACTAATTCACCTTCACTATACCTTAATTTGGAAACGTTCACAATACAAAATTTTAAAAATTTGGATAATTAAGATTAATTAGGTGGAAATGATGAAAAACCTATGAAACTAAACCTATATGAATACTGGTACCTATTACTTATTAACCACATCTATTGGACTATTTCCAAATATTAGATAGTTATTTGGTAATATTTACAATTTTTAGAAAGGTAATATAATCATAGGTGTAAATGCTTTTGTCTCATTAGTTAGTAATCCTAACTAACTAAAATACATAAAGGAAAGGAGAATTGGGTAGATTAATTCAGTTAATAATGAAAGGGGTTTCAAAAATTGAGAAAACTTTTCTGTTTATTAATGACCGTTCTATTACTTGCTTCCCTCCTGCCTCCAGTTAGTCTTGCACAAGAACAAAGTGAAGCTGATGTTGAGCTTTGGAATGTTGTTAAACCTCTAGATACTACCGTCACTTACTTAAACACAGGAGCACATCCAGACGATGAACGCAGTGATTTACTTGCCTATTTATCCCGCGGGTTAGGTGTTAAAACAGCTAGCTTAATCGCTAACCGTGGTGAAGGCGGCCAAAATGCCATTGGTAATGAATTAGGAAATGCACTTGGTATTATCCGCTCCAATGAAATGATCGAAGCAGCTAAGGTCAATGGAGTTAAAGCTTATCATTTAAGTGAAATTACATCAGATGATATCTATGACTTTGGTTTTTCAAAATCACCAGATGAAACCCTGGAAAAATGGGGTGCAGATGTTACGTACGAACGTTTAATTAAATTTATCCGTACGTATCAGCCGGATATTGTCATGCCTTCATTTGAAAATGTTGACAGCCAGCACGGACACCATCGTTTGATGGCTATTTTATCGGAAAAAGCATTTAAAGATGCAGCAGATCCGAACGTTTTCCCGGAACAACTTAAGAATGGCCTAAGCACTTGGCAAATAAAGAAGTTTTATTTACCAGCAAATGCTTCAACAGCTACTACATCGATTGAAATTGGTGACTTCGACCCAATTTATGGAATGAGTTACCCACAACTAGGCGAAGCATCCCGCTATCTTCACAAGAGCCAAGGAATGGGAAATGATATTGATGTTGCGCCGAGACAGTCACATCTTAAATTAGTTGAATCCGCTGTAGAAACGGATTCGAATGAGCTTTTTGCAGGAGTTCCATATGACTTCCACGCTTGGGCGGATATCATTCCTGCTGCCAACGTAAGTGAACAGCTGGATACATTACAAAATCAATTAGAAGGTATTATCAAGCTGTATCCAAACCGTGAAGCGATTTTACCTGAATCACAAAAAGCTTTAGGAGCTGTCCAAAAATTAATTGCCAGCACAAAATCTGCAAAACTCGAAGCTGGTGTTAAAAATGATTTGCTTCATAAGCTCCAACTTAAAGAAGAACAGCTTCAGCAAGTAAGTTTCGTTTCTTCCAGCCTTGCTGTTGATACTGAGATTGGTTCTTATGTATTGACTCAAGGTGAAAAAACACAAGTGACTGTTAAGATTACAAATGAGGGCAAGGAAAAAATCCAACATATTGAGGCAGCTTTACTGACTCCTGATCATTGGAAGCATGAAGGTGCAACGAATGTAAAGCATCTTAAGCCAGGTGAATCAAAGACTGTTACCTTTAATGTCACAGTTCCGTCTGATGCAGAATATTACCAGCCTTATGGTGACGCTGTCATCAAAGCACAACTAACATTTAAGGAAAACGGTGTGAAAACAACATCTGTTATCGATTTAGACAACACAGTAAGTGTACTCCCTGAATTAGGTGTGACACCTGACCCAGTGAATATCACAGTTAACACTGCAGATGTTCAAGATGAAATTCCTGTCAATGTTAGAGTGAAGAACTATGCGAATGGTTCTAAGAATGCTAAGGTTTCATTAAATCTACCTCCAGGCTGGTCGAGTCAACCAGCAGCAGCAGATGTTAGCTTCTCTAAACGAAATGAAGAAAAAGAAGTTTCATTCACACTAGTTCCTCCTTCAACGGTTGAAGATGGAAACTTCACCATTGGAGCCATTGCTGCATCAGATGGCAAGACATATGATACGACTGTCCAAGAAATAAAATATGACCATATTAATGACTCTTACTTTATGTACCCATCTAACATTAATGGTGTGGCATTTGAGTTATTAAAACCAGACAATTTGAAGGTTGGTTACATTGACAGTGGCTTTGACACAGTTGCGGATTCACTACAGAATGCTGGATTTGATATTACGAAGATTACACCTGAAGAATTGGCATCTGGAAATCTTTCACAATATGATACAATCGTTGCTGGAATTCGGTCGACTCTTGGAAGACCAGACATCTTACAAAATAACCAAAAATTACTTGATTACGTGAATAACGGTGGCCATCTTGTAATGCAGTATGTTACTTCTGGAGATCCATGGAATGGAGGAGCATTCAAACCACCATATTCATTAACAATCGGCTCTCCTTCCATTCGCGTCCGTGTAACCGACGAAAATGCAAAGGTTACCCATACTCAACCAGAACATGAACTCTTTAACAAGCCAAATAAGATTAATGATAGTGACTGGGATAACTGGGTACAAGAAAGAGCTCTTTACTTCCCAACTGCATGGGATGCTAACTACGAAACATTTGTATCCATGGCGGACCCTGGCGAAGAAGCTTTCAACAGCGGTATCCTAATGGCAAAATACGGTGAAGGAACTTTCTTATACACCAACTTAGTATTCTACCGCCAAATCAACGCCCAAGTTCCTGGAGGATACCGAATCTTCGCGAACTTAATCAGCTACGGCTCAAATAACTAAAATATCATGTAAAAAAGAAAATGACGTGATCTTTACGTCATTTTCTTTTTTTACAATAAAAATACATTTCAAATTATTTATATATGTAAATTTAAGATTTACCGTTTCTGACAAAAAATCGACTGCCAGCCCTCTTGTTCATTTTCTTCAAAGTATAGTACCTTCCAATCTCCAAATTCCGTCAACAACTCATTGGACTTTAGTTTATATTGGTCGGATACCCCTTGTTCCTCTATGTATGGTGACTGATAGTAGGTTTCCATAAAGAAATAGCCGCCCTCTTTTAAAACATTTTTTACAATTGGTAACAGTGAACGGTCAAGGTAATAGGACATAACAATAAAGTCAAAGGGGTTATTTGGCCAATTTAAAGTATCCAAATCTGTTAAGTCCGTTACACGGGGCTGTACACTAAGATTTTCTTTAGCTGCTTGTTCTTGAACATAGTTAATCGCAACGTCTGAAATATCAACTGCCTCGACTTGATTGTTCATTCCCGCTAAGAACAAACTGTTTCCTCCAAGACCACAAGCTATGTCCAGAGCCGTGCCGCCTTCTTTAAAATATGAAGCTAGCTTTTTTAATCTTGGATTGGGTTGAGGTTCCTTTTGCTGAGTTATTCGATCCAGGTGTTTTGTATTCCATTTATCTCTCGTATTCATTTAAAAACTCCTCAATTTGTTTTTTCCATAATACTCCATCCTGATATTTTTGAAAAGTCTTAATTTCGTAACATGCTAAAAGACAAATTAAAAACCCGGAGCCACATTTCTGGCCCGGGGTAAATTTACTACTGCCTATTAATTCTGAATGTCAGTTTCAATTGGATAGATTAACTTAAATTCAGGAAAATGCAATCCATTTTTCTTTAATTCATTTACAATGATCATATTCATAGTAGATTCCGGCACAATACAGTCCAAACAGGTTTGATCCTTTATCACCAATTCCATAACAAGTTTGTTGTTATCCACGTTAGAAACCTGAAGGTCTGCACCATCTAATTGTAAAGTCTTTCGAAGAGATTCTAATATATCTAAAATTTGAATTTCCATAAAAATCCTCCTCCCCATTTCATATTGATATCGCTACTCACTATTGTCTGATTTAATAAACAAACTCTTATAATATTGATAAAAACTCTCCTCTAGATTTCCTAAACTATCAGATTGATAATTGGTATTGGAGTCTGAGACTCTTTTCAATAATTCAATTGTGGAATTTGTCATCACAGGTTCCATTCCTAATTCACTTACGAACGAATGCGCATCCTCCATTTCATTTATTCTCCTTGGTGCATGTAGAATGGTCCCTGTTAAAAATCGATTAAATAGCTTATCGAAAGGGATAGATAATGAATGGTCAATGGATTCCATGATTTTTTCATAAGCACCCCCTGATAGCTTTGCTGCGACAAAGGTTTCAATTAATAGGGCTGCCAGACCTTTCATAAAAATGCTTTTTACCAATTTAAAACTGGATGCTGTCCCAGCTTGATGATCAAGAACTTCGATATTCATACCAATTGAATTTAACTCAAGCGCCGCCTTTTCCGCGTTAATACCCGAAAGGATAATCGCAGCTTCATGCTTCTTAATTGGTAATGGCTCCAGTAGAACACCATCTATAAAACACTTTCCTTTTTCTGCAAACTTTTTTGAAATTTCCCTCATTAAATTCGGACTAGTACTATTTAAATCTATATACATTTGTTCCTTTGTTAAATATAGTAGTATTTCATACGCACTTTGCTCTGCAGCATTTGATCTTGTTACATTGAGAATTAGATCACTTTTTTGTGCTAAGTCACGAGGCGATTCCATCAGCTGAACATTTAGCAATTTTGCCATTTCCTTCATTCCGGAAGATACATTCAGACCCTTGTAGTGATAAACAAATAAGTGAATATTTTCTTTCCCCTTTAATCCCTCAGATATAGAGCGAGCCACTTCACCAAAACCAATAAATCCTATATTAATAGATTTCTTCATCATTCAACGCTCTTTCCACATTTTATAGGTCTAGGAGAAGCTTAGGATTATCTTTGACCATTATTTGAATTTCTTCCATACTAAATCCATGTTCGAGAAGGGAGTTAACCATTGCTTGAAATCCTTCCAGAGGAGTAGGATTATGGATTTGGCCGAAATCTGTTGAAAAAATACATTTATCTACTCCTACAGCACGAATCGCTTCTACATAATCCAGAACGGGCACCTGGGAATGTTTTGGCATCGTGGCAACCCAACAATGGTCCATATATGCACCCATACCTGCTAATGCAATTTGATCTTCAATCGTTAATCTTGTTCCTACAGAAGGAGTTAGAGGATGATTGACAACCAATTTATCTATCCCTATTTTCTCTGCTTCCTCAAAAAGGATAAAAATTTCATCACGGGAAATATGTCCCGTTGCTAGAATCATATTGTTCTCTTTAATGATTTCCAAAATTTCAATAACTTGGGGCACCAGCTTGCTGTTTTGATCAAGTAGTGAAATATTATTAGATATTCTCTGCTTTTCATTTTTCTTATGGGTTGGGTCGTTTTGTGCGGAATAAGTAGGCATCCAAACAATTTTGGAACCTAAATTTGCCTCAATGGCAACTGCCTCTGGATTTAACCCGCCCACACTGGCATCCAACGTAATGCCGCCTATTGCCAACGCTCCATCATTATAATTGTTTGCAAGCTGAGCAATAGCACCGGTACCGAAGCATTTATTTTTCAATACGACTGCCTGCATACCAACCGATTTTGCTTCTCTTAAAAGTTCGAATGCATCTATCTTTCTTTTCGTTAAACCATCTGGAGCAAAGTGTACATGGAACTCCACTGCACCTCGCAATAATATTTTAATATTTTCATTGAACATGCCTACATCCTCCAAAAAACAATTTCCTACATTCTAATTACCTATTTAAGGTTACTGGTTGTTCAACATACTCTTTATCCTTTATCCCATGTGCCATCCATGCACCAAAAAAAATGACAAATGAGTTTATCAAAAAGATAGCCCCTAATCCGATAAACGTACTTAAACTAGCAAATAGAAATGGAATAATCGTTTGTGCTAACCGGTTCGAAGCTAATCTAATGCCTAATATTTCACCAGTCCTTCCAGGGGGAGAAGCATTGTATGTCAAGATGATAGTTATCGGCTGTGTAACTCCCAGCCCCGTACCTAAAAGAAACGCGGAAATCGCCAAAGTATATGGACTGCTAAAAAATGGGATTAAGGCGAAGGCAATAGCCCCCATGCTCATGAAAATATACAATGTTTTCACTCTGCCTATTAGGATGATTAGCTTCGGCATAAAAATACGAACCAATGAATTCATTAAAGCTTGCACAGCAAGTATCATTCCTATTTGCGAAGGGCGTATCCCTTGAGATTGAGCATATAGAGGAAAATATACATAGAAGAGATCGACTGCTGATAGAATAATCATACTAACAAAAATGGAACTGCTTAAATTTCGATTTACAAAGGTTTCTTTCCAAACCTTTGAACTTTTTTCACTTTCTAACGCAGCGGAGCGGGGTACGGTCTTTAACATAACCCCGCAGCACACGGCCAATATCGGTACTAATCCAAGCATTAAATAGGAAAGCTCAAACCCAATATGCTCTGTTGCATACCCCCCTAATAGTGGACCAAGTAAAATCCCAATAGAAGTAAAAACACTAAAATTTCCAATTGCTTTATCCCGTGTTTCATTTGTCGATGATTTTGAAACTCCATTTTGAATCGATAAAATAGCTAGTAGTTGTGATCCTCCTAAAATTAATTGGGAAACATACAGGACTGGAATAACGGGAAAAATATATGGTAGTAACAAAGAGATTAAAATACCTAATGCTCCCACTATAAGAGGTATTTTTTCTCCAAAACGATCTATATACCTTCCTGCAAATATTGCCAGTATTAATGGTGCCAATGAATAGCAGGAAGAAATGATTCCTATCTCAATAATCGAAGCTTGTAAATTTTCCGCAAATAGAGAAGTCAATGGTCTTGCACCAAAGACGGGTAAAAGAATGAAAACTGCAGACATATAGAATAATAATCTTGTCTTTGCCAAACGGTTTCACCTGATTTCAAGTACTTTCATTATTAATTACAGCTTTACTTATTATAATTATAAAAGCCTTTACCCGATTTCTTACCTAATCTTCCTGCCTTTACATACTTTACTAGAATAGGTGATGGCCTAAATTTCTCGCCTAATGTACGGTGTAAATACTCCACATTGCGTAAACGTGAGTCAAGTCCTACTAGATCGGCTAACTCTAGTGGTCCCATCGGATGATTTAATCCTAATTTAATAGCTTTATCAATATCTTCTGCGGAAGCAACACCTTCCATTAACATATTCATCGCTTCATTCCCAATTAAGCAATTCATTCTGCTAGTAACGAAACCTGGAAATTCGTTTACTTCCACTGTTTCCTTCCCTAGTTTTTCTCCTACTTGTTTTGCAATTTGCATTGTCTCGTCAGATGTATCAAGTCCACGAATGATTTCAATTAATTTCATCTTATGAACTGGGTTAAAAAAATGCATAGCAATACATTTTTCAGGGCGGTTCGTGGATGCACCAATTTCTGTAGGGCTCATGGTGGATGTATTGGTTGCTAAGATCGTATGTTCAGGACAAAGCTCATCTAATTTCTTAAAGATATTAATTTTCAACTCTATATTTTCAAAAACAGCCTCGATTACAATATCTACATTGCTTACCGCTGCTTCCATATCCGTTGTATAGGCTATATTTTCTTTTATTTTGTAAAGTTTTGATGGGTCAATAAATCCTTTTTCTGCACTCTTTTCTAATGTCAATTCGATGTATTCCCTAGCATTCGTAAGTGACGCTTCACTTACATCGTTTAGGATTACTTTGAAATCATTTATGGCAGCGGTATAAGCAATTCCTCTGCCCATGGTACCCGCTCCAACAACACACATTGAGTTCATTTCCATCTATCCTTCCTTTTGTCTTACATTATTTTTAGGTTTATTGAAATAATGGCCAATACCACTCATAACAGAAGAAAACTATGACAATACTAGTTATTAATAAAACTAAACTAATAACTAAATGTTCCTTAAAGACTATATAACCCGTTTCATATGCTAATATCATGATTGGTGAATGAATAGGCAAAATGATAAAGCTGGCAACCAATATTGTAATCGTTAGGAAAGTAAATAGATTATTTAATCCAACCGTTTCAGCAAATGCAATAGCCAAAGGAAAGATAACCGTCAATGCTCCTACTGGACTGACAAACATGGCTCTTAACAAGAAAACGACTATCACTAGAATGAAAAAATTAAATCCTTCATAAGAGCTTTGACCTAGAATGGAAAAAATTGAATTCGCTATAATCGATGCTGTACCATTTTGTTGAATCGTGATGGCTAATGAAATGGCTGATCCTAAAAGTAGGAAGTTTTCCCAATCATAATTTCTCAAATCATGATTATCTAATAATTCTATCCCTGGCATTGCGAATAGGGCTAAACAAATTAAAGGTGGAATAATGCTTGGTATATTCCAAAGAGGACCGACCATCCAAAGGAATAACATTAAGAATAATCCTGCAATCACAACCATAAAAGGAAACTTAATCGCAGTATCTATACCTAAGCTACTCTCTTCTGCTGCTTTTAGCTGCTTATTCTCTATCTTGTAAGCTTTAAGATACCGCCACATAAAGAAAGCTGTAATGGTACAGATTATCCAGATAGGGGGTGCCATCATTAGAAACCACTGAATCCATGTTAGAGGATAACCTAGTTCAATCAAGAGGCCAGCTGCTAATATTCCTAAGCCCCCGCCAGTAAAAACAATAATGGTTCCAATTTGGTTTAACCCACCGATCATCCAAATCGAAAAACGTAAGAATGGACTATTCGTTCCTAGGTGAAACCGTTGATTAACTTCTTCAATTAATGGAATAAACATCCTTAATCTTACATTCCCTGATGGCATAATAATCGGAAGAGCTAAATTTGCCAGAAAGAAGCCCCAAAGCGTTTTTTGAACACTCCCTCTAGATGCCTTCATTAATACTTTTGATAGAAACTTATCCAAATGCACCTTCGTCATCGCCGAACTCACCAAGGAAGCTGCTAATAAAAAATATATTGTTGAAGATGCAAATCCTTGAACTGCATCCGAAAACTGGGGGGCTATCCCTAAGGTCATTTGTAGAGCTATAATCAAGAGCGCAGATATTCCCGTAGGAATCACGCGTGTTGTCCAAAGTATGATAGAGATTACTAACAAGATAATCGTTCGCTGCTGCAGCACCTCTAATCCTAAAACCGGAGCAGCCAATAACCCAAGTGTTGATAGAGAAAATAAGATGACAAGGACAAAGATTTTCTTGTTAATTTCGTTCTTATTCATACTCAATGCTTTATCATCGGCCATACTTTTATCACCTAGTTTGATACCCTATCATTCAATAAGGCATCTATTAATAAATTTATTTCCCTTTAAAATTTGGTTTTCTTTTTTCTAAGAATGCTGATGTCCCTTCATATTTATCATCGCTTGTCATTAGGGCTGCTTGTGAAAGCTTCTCTACTTTTAACCCATAAGATTGAGAAAGTTCATAACCTGCATTAATCGATTGTTTGGCAAATCTTAATGCCAGCGGACCTTTTTGAAGCATCCTGTCAGCCATTTCCTCAGCGGTAATGATTAAATTTTCCAGTGGAACAACTTTATTAACCAACCCTAAATCTTCTGCTTCAATTGCCGAAAGTATTTCACCTGTAAAAATGAGTTCCTTCGCTTTTCGCTTACCTACTAGTTGGGCCAGCCTTTGTGTTCCGCCAGCCCCCGGTATCACACCTAGTGTTAATTCAGGTAATCCAAACTTTGCATTTTCAGCTGCAATGCATAGGTCACAAGCTAAGGTAATTTCACAGCCGCCGCCTAATGCATAGCCATTTACTGCGGCAATAACAGGTTTATCAAAGGAATCTATATAACTGGTCAAGCCTTGCATTCCCGGTAATAATGTTTCAAGCATCGTTCTATCTCTTAAACTTCTAATATCTGCACCGGAGGCAAAGGATTTTTCCCCAGCTCCGGTAATAATGACTACACTTACTTCAGGATTTTGCCCTGCCTCTTCAAATGCCAGACGAATCTCATTGATGGTTAGAGGATCAAGTGCATTTCTTACATCTGGCCTGTTTATTGTAATCTTCATTTTCCTATCTTTGACATCAACCAATAGATTATGATACGTCACGTTGAATCCCCCTAAGAATTCCCATAGTTCATTTTCTTGAAAACTCACTCGCCAATATATTCAAAAATGGTAGTAATACCAAGTCCGCCAGCAATACAAAGAGTAACTAGTCCGTACCTGCATCCTCTTCGCTTCATTTCATTCATTAACTTAATGGTTAAAATTGTTCCTGTCGCACCGATTGGATGACCTAATGCAATAGCTCCGCCATTTACATTAACCCTATTAATATCCATTTCTAGTTCCTTGATTCCCACTAAGGTTTGACCGGCAAATGCTTCATTAATTTCAATTAAGTCAATATCGTTAATGCTTAAATTTGCCTGTTTTAATGCCTTTTTTGTCGATGTCACTGGACCATACCCCATTAAATCCGGGCGAACACCAGCTGCTGCCTGGGTAACCACTCTTAATTGAGGTTTTAGACCTAATTCAATTGCTTTATCACGCCCAACCACAAGGACAGCTGCAGCACCATCATTACGACCGCTTGTATTTCCAGCTGTTACGGAGCCTCCTTCTTTAAAAACGGGACGTAATTTTGATAAAGCTTGTAAACTTGTTTTACGCGGATGTTCATCGATTTCAAAAGAAATCGTTTCCTTTTTTTGTCTAATTTGATAAGGAACAATTTCATCTCTAAACTTTCCTTCTTCAATAGCTTGTTGTGCTAAAGTTTGTGAACGAAGGGCATATTCATCCTGTTCCTCCCTGGAAATATTATGAATTTTTACAAGTTCTTCAACCGTCCCTCCCATGGTAATATCGGTTCCATACACTTCTTCTGGCTGGGATTTTGGCTGACTTTCCGTATTTGGATCAAGCAATACTCCGTTCCCCGCAGTAAGCCCAAAACGCACATTGCGCATATAATATGGAGCAGTGCTCATGCTTTCTGCCCCGCCGGCAATAATAACATCTGCTAAGTTACTTTGAATCGCCTGTGCGGCGTTATTTATCGATTGAAGGCCAGATCCGCATTGTCGATGGACAGTATAACCAGGTACTTCAATAGGTAATCCTGCTCGGAGTGCTGCCTTTCGAGCGATGTTCGGATAATCAGTGCTTTGTTTCGCTTGACCTAAAATAACCTCATCAACTAAATTCGCATCTACCTGTAATCGATTTAACAATTCGGATATAACATGTGAACCTAGAAAATCAGGTTCCACATTTTTTAGGGTTCCTCCAATTCTCCCTATAGCAGTACGAACACCATCAACAATCACTACTTCTCTCATCATTCATTTCCCCTTGCCAACTGAATTTTTGTGTTGAAATTAAATCCCCTTAAATGAGGGTAACCTTTTTTCTTTAAAGGCCAAAACTCCTTCTTTATGATCACCTGTTTCTTTCAATACACTTTGAGCAAAGCCTTCAAGCTCAAGGACACTGTCTAAATCTGTTACACTTCTGCTATTTAAAATCCCTTTGGTAAATGTAAATGCCTTGATTGGGCCGCTTGTAAGATCTTCAGCAATTTGTTTTGCTTTGACCAGGCCATCTCCATCAGGTGTAACAACATTAACAAATCCGTATGTTTCGCCTTCTTGAGCGGATATCCGTGCACCCTTCCAGATTAGTTCCTTTAATTTCCAAGGTGATATCGTTTTACTCAAGAAATAATGTAATCCCATATCTGGTACTAAACTGACATTTTTGAAAGAGAGTGTAAATTTTGCACTTTCTTCCGCTACCACAATATCTGCCGCCAGCGCCAGACTAAACCCTGCACCTGCTGCATGCCCGTGTACGGCTGAAATGACGGGTTTTTTCAAGTTATAAATTCGTTTAACAATCGTCCCGGAATAATCTAATCTCTCCTTATTCTGAAGGGGAGCAGCCTTTTCGGCCATGCCTTTCACATCTCCTCCTGCACAAAAGGCTCTTCCTTTTCCTGTTAAAATAACAACTTTGATGCGGGGGTCTTGCTCAACCTCAGTCATTTTCTCCAATAGAGACGTCTTAACTTGCTGACTTAGTGCATTTAATGAATCCGGTGCATTTAAATAGATGGTTGCAATTCCGTTCTCAACTTGAAGAATTACATGTTCTTCCAATAATTTCACCTCATATACAAAATGTAAGTTTAAGAAAGTTTAAATGTTGCGATTCCTTTAACCACGACTTTTTCTTGTTCATTTACTATTACTGCTTCACCGATTGCTAACGACTTTCCAATATGAAGTGTACTGCCTTTACCGATTAATTTGGAACCTAGTGCAGGGCGTATATAGTTTAATTTCATCTCAATGGTTACAGCAGTTTGACCAACAGAAAGGAGGGAGCGTACAGCGGCTCCAGCAGTAGAATCTACTAAACTTGCTAGTGCTCCCCCATGTACACTCCCTTTACTTTGGGTAATTTCATATTTAATAGGGAGCTCAATGACCGACTCTCCCTCACCTTGGCTGATTAATTTCATTCCAATCAAATCCCAATATGGTCTTGGAGAGATTATTTCTTTTTCATTCATCTTGTACTCCCCCATATACTGAATGTTTTATTAGTTTTTTAATACCATTTCGTTCTCAACTTCTATCATGTTCGTCAATTCGCCGTACTGTACTAAATAATGGAGGACACGTACAAGCTTTTCAGGGGTGTCGTAAATAGGAAATTGTGATTCTTTATACATTTCCATCGCCTTTGGTGCAATGGTGCTAGACCCTAGACGGCCAACAACAATCGGTTTCTTTGAATCTTTGAAAACTTCTAATATCTCCCTGCCTAAAATGGATGCACCTGGATCGGCATTGGTGGTAAACATAATCGCTAAAGCATCCACATTTTCATCCTCTAAAGTGATCTTTAGGACTTCCTTAAACATTTCTGGTTTTGCCATAATTTCCGCAGTTACGTCAATTGGGTTTTGCGCGGAGCCAAATGGCGGAATATGTTCCTTTATTTTTTCACTGTCTTTTAGTAACGGAACATTTAGACCATATCGATTACATAAATCTGCAACAATACTGCATGCACCACCAGAAGCAGTGAGAATTCCGATATTTCTACCCTTTGGTAATGGCTGGACACTAAAAGAACTTGCTACATCGATTGTGTCTTGAATATTGTCCAGCCTTAATACTCCCAGCTTATTAAATGCAGCATCGTATGCTAAATCATTCCCTGCGATTGATCCTGTATGAGATTGGACCGCGCGTTTCCCCTCATCAGTACGCCCTGTTTTATAGACTAAAACAGGCTTTTTATTTTCTAAGGCCTTCTTAGTTGCCTTCTGGAAACTTTGGGCATCACTTAGGCTTTCCATAAAACAGGAAATTACCTTTGTATCTTCATCCGTTGCTAGATAATCAATGAAATCTGGAATACTTAAATCTACGGCATTTCCTACACTAATCCAGCGGCTAAACCCTATTCCTTTTTCCCATGCCCTGCTTAACAATGAGCTTCCTAATGCACCACTCTGAGAAACAAAGCCAATATTCCCTGAATATTTGTCTTTAGCTTCCAGCACCATACCAAATGCAGTGTAGATATTTTTCGGTGAACTAACCATTCCAATCGTATTTGGTCCAATAATTCTGATTCCATGCTCATCAGAAATTTTAGCTATTTCATCTTGTAATTTTTGACCATCCTCTCCTATTTCTGCAAAACCTGAGGAGTAAATAATCGCATTTTTGATTCCTTTTTCCGCACAATCTTTGATTATTCCAGGTACAAATTTAGCAGCAACAATCACACAAGCTAAATCCACTTCATTGGGAATTTCCTTCACACTTGGATAACATTTAAATCCTCTAATCGTTTCATTTTTAGGGTTAACAGGATAAATTTCACCGTTAAAACCATTTTCAATAATATATCGAATTAGGCGCCCGCCATTTTTCTTATCGTCATTGGTCGCACCCACGACAGCAATAGATGTAGGATTAAACATTTTATCTATATATTGAGTAGATTTACTTGTTTTCACTGAAGTTTCTAAATTGACGGTTGAAGTGGAAATGGCAATCCTTACATCGCAAATTCTAGCCTCATTATCAGTAAAAATGACAGGATTGAAATCAACCTCTTCTATTTCAGGGTGTTTCTCCACCAATTTATTTAAGGCTTGAACGATTGTGTTTAATTTTTCAAAATTAATTTTCTTTCCTCCACGATAACCGTTCAAAATAGGAAATACCTTTAATTTTTCTACCATCTCTATTAATTCTTTTTCCGTTACTGGCATTTGACCTATTTGTACATCCTTTAAAACCTCTACAAAAATTCCGCCCGCTCCTATTAATAGCTGATGTCCAAACACAGAGTCTTTTTTGATCCCAATAATCATCTCGGTTCCTTTTGAGACCATCTCCTGCAGCAAGATTCCCCTGAATTGTGCACCTTCAACTGCATTAATTTTATCTGCAATGTCTAAAAACTCATGTTCAAGTTCATTCAAACTGTTTATACCCAGCTTCACGATTCCCGCATCAGACTTATGTGTAATTTGAGGGGACATCCCTTTTAAAACCAATGGTATTTGTAACCCATTAAATGCAGCTTTTGCTTCCTCTAAACTCATAACTAATTGGCTTCTTGGAATTGGCAAATTATAGGGCTCTAGAAAAGTTATCCCCTCAGCTTCGGTTAAAAATAGTAAATCGTTTTCTTCCATTTAAGTAACACTCCTTTATCTAACGATCATTGACTTAGAATTTCACCTTTGGCCGGTGTTAAAAGACCCGATAATGTTAAAATGTTTTCTTCTTTTTCCATGTTAGTTACCATTTTAATAACCGCAGCAATATTCTCTTGTGGAATTGGATTTGCAGGTAATTTTGAGCACCTGACAAATTTTTCAATAATCTCCTCGTAACTCATACTATTATTGATACTGCCCTTAGGGTAGTCGACTCTCTTTTGATATATTTTTTGATTTTTCATCTTAATTGTGACGATTGCTGGAGATATTCCCCTATTTCCTAAGCTTTCGTCATATCTAGTTGTCACTCTATTCGAAATATTCAGAACCCGTTTTTCAGAGATAGCTTCTCCAGTAAAATCTTCGATAAAAATTTTCCCCTTTACTAAGGCAACTGCAACCGTATAAGGAATACTAAACTGGGCATCCACAATAACCTGTGGCGTTCTCCTTCTTTCAACTGGTTCACACACAATATTTGCTTGTTGGGTAACATCTACAATTATTTCTTCAATTTCTTCAACGTTAATTTGATGTTCCTCCCTTAACAGCAAAGCGGCATCAATCGCTGGATGAGTAAAGCGGCAGCAAGGGTAAGGCTTAAAGCTTAAATTTTCGTTCTCAAAAAACTCTCCATATGAATCTAAAAATACATCATAATCGAAATGCCCATTTAAATAGACTTTTGGAAAACTAAACTGTCCGTTAAAAACATTTCGTGCACCTGTGATTCCCTGTTGTGCAAGAATGGCGGCAGCAATACCTGCTTGTGCCCCGAATGCAGGCTGGATTCGCTTCGTTAAAGCAGCATCTGAAACAGCCTGAACAGTACCTGCCACCTGACTCAAAGTAATACCGATCGCATTTACCAATTCTTCATCCTTTAATTTTAGAATCAAACCAGCCGTTAAAGCAGAAGCGAAGTAGGCATACATTGGAGTAAATGCTAAGCCCAGCGAATTAGGACCGATTGTTGTTGCTTTTCCAAGTCTGCAGAGTAAATCTAACCCGAGGGTTACAGCTTTTAAAAATAGTTTTCCATCACAGCCACCGGCTCTCTCTGCTGCTGCAAGTGCAGCAGGTATGACTGAAATTCCTGCATGCAAAACAGCGGCATCATGAGTGTCATCCAGGTCTCTGGCATGTGCCAATGTTGAATTAACTAAAACAGCTAACGGAGCAGGCACCTTTATTCCATGGTATAGAATGGTACTTTCTTGTTTTCCTCCCCAATCAGAAACGACCTGAAATAGTTCATTGGTGCCCTCTGCATTTACTCCAGCGAAAATACAGCCGATTGTATCTAAAATATCTTTTTTTGTGGCATTTAATGCTTCTTCTGATATGGCATTAAAGGGTAAAGTGTTGGCTGTTTTCACTATTTTTTCAAGTTGGTCCATTTGCTTTTCCTCCTTTCTATCCGTGAAGAAGGCTGGAAAAGCGAGCAGAAATCGCTTTTCCAACTTTATTAATCATTTACTTTATTGCGCCAATTTCTTTAAAGTATTTTTCTGCTCCAGGATGCAAGTCAAGACGCATTAATTCAGGATTTAAAGTCGATTCAATGGTTACTTCTTTAGCACTTGAGTGGGATTCATAGAATGTTTCTAGGTTTTCAAATAATGATTTTGTGATGTTATATACAACTTCTTCATCAACGTCTGCTCTAACGGCAAAGACGGCAGACATTCCAACTGTAGGAATCGGTTTGTCATTTACCTGTTTATCACCATAAAGATTTGGATCACCTTCTGTTGCAAACATTCCATGTCCGATTTTAATTGCATTTTCTCTCTTTTCGCCGCCTAGTTCTAACCACAGAAGATCATGACTTAATGATAGCTCCTCAATAGCAGAAATTTTCCCTTTAGAACCAGCAGTTATCGCATCTACAGAGCCATCAGCTAATGCTGTAGCAGCAGCACTTTGGGTTAAATACTTCCAATCTGAGTTTTTCTCAGTAATTCCAAACTCAGGAAGGACAGAGGGCCATACATAAACTGCTCCGGTACTGCCCGGTGCGCCGACAGCAATACTTTTGCCTTTTAAGTCTTCGACTGTTTTAATACCAGAATCAGCTTTAACGATAAGGTTAAAGGCGGCATAATCCCATGCAAAGATCCCTTTCATTTCATTAATTTTGTCTGCTCCATTACCTTCACCAGCTTTTGCTGCATCAATATTCGGACTATATAATACCCCTAATTGAGCTTCACCAGCGGCCAATCTCGATAAATTTTCTGTTCCCCCTCCAGAAGTTTGCACGGTTAATTGAACATTAGGATGTTCCTTTTGTACAATGTTTGCAATCCCAGCTGCAAACGCATAAGACTCTGCTGTGTTGGATCCAGTTGTAACATTCCCTAGGAAAATATCATTTAGACCGCCTTTTTCTTTCCCGCTTGACGATGTACCAGCCTCTTCTTTATTTCCGCAAGCTGCCAAAAGTAGTAATGTAAGGACTGCCATAATAATGCTCAAGAATTTAAATTTTCTTTTCATGATCTTTCCCCCTTTTTTTGGTAAAACGATTGGTTTTACTATACTTCTGAACGTATGACATTTAAATACTATCAGTTGTCACCTGCGTATTTTCTGGTACCTTAGCTTTATTTTTATTGATGAAAACATACGCTAGCAGTAAGGCTAAGGCAGACATTCCAATGATATCAGTGATTGTTTCTGGGATGATACAGAGAATCCCGGCAATAAAAGCTAGAACTCTTATCCAAATTGGCAGTACTTTGAACAGATAGCCTTCAAATGCTGATGCAATTAATATGATTCCACCCATTGTAGTAAGCGTCACCTTAATGGTGTCAAAGAGTATATTATCTCCTATTAATATTAATTCTGGTGCATAAGCGAACATGAAAGGCAGGATAAACGCCAATAAACCAATTCTAACAGCATAAAATGATGTGCCCATTATACTCCCACCTGATATCCCAGCTGCTGCGTAAGATGACATCGCAACTGGAGGTGTGATAGGTGCTAAACCGGCAAAGTAGAATATGAACATATGTGCTGCAAAAAGATCTAAGCCGAGACTGCTTATAGCACTTCCAGCAATTACCCCTACTAATAAGTAACATGCCACTGGCGGCAGACCCATTCCTAGAATAACAGTTGCGATTGCAACAAATAGAAGTGCCAGGAATAAAGATTCCCCTGCTGCATTTGTTACTAAGATTGAAAACTTAACACCAATTCCAGTAATAGAAATACTGCCTATGATAATCCCTACAACAGCCAAGGCAGCAAATACACCTGCATTCTGCTTTGCACCTTCAATTAAAGAATCTACGTAATCTATGAATCTTCTTCTTGTAGTTTTTCTAACTAGACTAAACCCAACAGCAGAAACAATCGTGAAGAAGGCGGCATATCCAGGTGAAAACCCTTTCATTAATAAATACACTAATATAATGATTGGTATAAACATATGACCGCCATCTTTAAATATCTTTCTAATACTCGGAATCTCTTCTTTTGGCATAGGTTTTAGCCCATCTTTTACGGCTCTTAAATATACCGTTAAAAAGACAGAGAAATAGAAAAGCAAAGCAGGAATGATAGCAGCTACAATGATCTTTAAATAGCTGATCCCTAACAACTCAGCCATAACGAAAGCTGCAGATCCCATGACCGGAGGGAGATATTGACCTCCTGTAGATGCTACAGCTTCAATCGCTCCAGCATAGTCTTTCTTGAACCCACTTTTCTTCATCAATGGAATCGTTAAGGTACCTGTCCCTACCACATTTGCCACGGGGCTTCCTGACATAGTTCCAAACAATGAACTAGCCAAGATTGCGGTGATTCCTGGTCCACCTGTCATTCTGCCTGTTACTGCTAACGAAAGGTCAATAAAGTATTTTCCTGCACCAGTCACTTCCAATATGGTCCCGAAAATGATGAATATGGCTACTACTGTTGCCATCGTATTTAGAGCAACCCCAAATATTCCTTCATAACCTAAGAAAATATAGGCAACTGATCTCTCAAAAGAAAAGCCTGTGTGACCAAAGAATCCCGGAATATATGGTCCGGCGAAAATATAAACAAAGAATATCAGTCCTAGAATGACTAGTACATAACCGGTTGTTCTTCTACATGTCTCAAGGACCAGCAATATTCCAATCGTACTAACAATATAATCTGTTGTTGTATTGGCACTGCCTAAACGCAGCAGGATTTCATTTTCAAAAATAAGGACATAGCCAATTGTTAATATACTGGCAATTAGTAAAATACCATCTACTAATAAATGCCAGGGTTTCGTGTTTTTTTTGCTAAGGGGGAAAGTACAAAAAATGATAACACATACCAGCAATAATGGTACTCCCCGCTGAACCATAGGGGAAAACTGGCCAAATCCCATACTATATACCATGAATAGTGAGAATACTAACCCGGCAATCCAGGCAATATTCTTTCTACATTTATTTACAAATTCCATTTACTTTCCTCCCTTTCAATAGTTCTTAGCTATTATTAATTTTTACATTTTCAGTTACTTTAGGTCTTCGCTGGCTAAATTTCATTCCTAATACTTCCTCTGCAATTTTGTTTTTCATCATCTCAGGTGTACCGCCAGCAATCATCCAGCCTCTAACTCTTCTAAAAATGTACTCTAGCGGATACTCTGTTGAATAACCATAACCCCCAAAAATTTGCAGTGCCTCATGAGCTACTTCAAATGCAGCAGTGTTAACATAAGATTTTGCAATAGATGTCTCTAAAAGGCTTGGTGCGCCTAAGTCAGCATTGGTTGCTGCCCGATATAATAATAGTCTAGCTGCGTCTAATTTAATTTTCATTTCTGCTATCTTCCATTGAATACCTTGGAATTCTGCTAATGGCCGTCCGAATTGCTCACGTTCTTTGGCATGCTGTACTGCCTTATCAAATGCGGATTGAGCTAAAGCTAATGCTCTTGTAGCATTTCCTGAACGTTCTACATTGAACATTTTAAATAATTTCCTAAAACCGTCTTCAGCGACCAGAATATTATCTACCGGAACTTCGCAGTTATCAAAATATAGGGCTGAATGCTCTTCGCCAGACATATGTGTTTCCCTTTTCCCTACTGTCAAACCAGGTGAATTTCTTTCTACTAACACAGCGCCTGTGCTCTTTACTCCTTTACCAAATCTTACCCAGACAACATAGAATGAGTTACTCGGCCCATGGGTATTGAAAATTTTAGAACCATTGATAATAACCTTATCCCCTTCAATTCTTGCAATCGTTTGCAAGTCTGTCGTCGCTGACCCTGCGTTTGGTTCTGACATTCCAACTGAGATTAACTTTTCTCCTGCCAAAATAGACGGTAAAACCCTTTCTTTCAATTCTTTCGATCCATAGGTTGCTACTTGTTTAATCGCACCAAAATTCCCTACTTGAAATAAGTCTGCTGTGTGAGGACAAACCTTTGCGAGTTCCTCCATTACAATCATAGCATCGATTAAAGACCGCCCTTGGCCGCCGTCTTCTTCCGAAAGTGTCATCCCTAATAAGCCATATTTTGCGAGGGTTCTTGCATTTTCCCATGGAGTCTCTTCTTTTTTCTCCCATGTATATGCTTTCTCTGCGAAGTGATCTAACGCTAGATTTCTGGACCATTTTTGTAATTCTAACTGTTCATCTGTTAATTGGAAATTCATATTATCGGCTCCTGTTCCTTAAATTAGTAAAATTACATTTTCTATTAATATTTAATGCAATTATTGTGCCAATTCAGAAAATTTTAAAATTAAATAAAAAAATGTATTTATTTAAGGTACAAAAGCCAAATTAGTCCTATTAGAAATAGGGTTTTCTTTAGTACTGTTTATTTTTTTAATACTATGATGAACATAACGTTCAATAAATGAGCATCAAATCTCGTTAAAAAACTGAACAGTTTACCAAGACTTCCATTCATTTTTTGAACGGACCATTTAACTTCTATTATGAAGCTATCCGAATTAATCTACTTTCTCCATATTTTTGCTTATTTTCTTCCATAGAGTTGTCCTGCTTACTCCAAGTTTTTCGGCTACAAGCGTACGATTATTGTTGTACCGCTGAAGCATTTTTTCATAAATTTGTTTTTCAATTTCTTCCATAGAAGAAATTTCAATTCGGAGCGAATCTTCTTTATTTTTTTCTTCACTATGCCCGGTTATCTCTGTTTCATTTACTATTTCATCGATAAATTCATCTTCATTTTGGGATCCAAGAACACATAATTGAAATCGTTCTACAATGTTTTCAAGCTGTCTAATATTCCCTGGCCATCCATAATTCAAAAAAAAGTCCCTAACCTTTTGAGATAAATTCTCCCATTGTAAACTAGAGGTTCCTTTTTTAAAGAAATGATCCACTAATTCAGGGATATCCTCTTTTCTAGCTTTCAGTGGAGGCACTTCAAGTCTTAATACATTGATTCTGAAAAATAAATCGGCGCGAAATTTCCCTTCTGTTACAAGTTTCCATAAATTTTGATTGGTAGCAGTCACAATACGTATATCTACAGGTATAACCCGATCTCCTCCAACTCTCATAACCTCTCTTTCTTGTAAAACCCTGAGCAAACGTGCTTGGATGGGAGCAGAAATTTCTCCAATCTCATCGAGAAAAATTGTACCTCCATGAGAAAGTTCAAATACGCCTGCTCGGCCGCCTTTTTTTGCACCGGTAAAAGCACCATCGGAATATCCAAATAATTCACTCTCAAGCAAAGACTCTGGCAATGCGGCGCAATTGACAGCTACAAATGGACCTTTAGCCCTTACGCTAGCATTGTGAATTCCTTGTGCAATTAACTCCTTCCCTGTCCCGCTTTCTCCGGTTATTAATATTGTAGATTCTGTTTCTGCATACACTTTTGCTCTTTTAAGTATTGCTTCCATTTTTATGCTGGAGTATTTAATATCAGAAAAACTCGACCTTGCAATCAGTCCTTTTGCATGTGATTCTCGACGTATTCTGTTTTCTAATTGTTGAATCTCACTGATGGCTCTACAAGTAAACAATCTGCCTTCTTCTTCACTTTCAATTTTAACTTGCTGAAAAGTGATGACCATATCACTTGTTGTAATTGATCCCTTCTCATTCGAATCATAATCATTCGATAGAAGTTTTCGTAATTTTGTATTCGTAATTTCTTCGTAAGATCTTCCTATTACGTCCTTCTCTGCTATATCAAACATTTCCTCAGCTGCGGGATTAATCATTTCAATTATTCCTTGACGATTTACAAACAATATCCCTTCTCCAGTCGTGGATATTAATGCATTTAATCTTGTTGCTCTCTCTCGCGCAATAATACGGTATTTTGCGATTTCCTGAGCACGTAATATCGTACGTTTAATAATTCTTTCACTCGTTAAAATTGGTACTACTTTCATCCCAAAATTTTCAATTACCTTATGAGCACGTCTTCCTCCACCAACAATTACATCTATTCCTATTTCTTTTGCCTTCTTGATCTGTTCCTTTATATCATCCATATTCTTATATGGAAGCTGGGTAACTTGAAAACCTATTACATGGGAGACTGTTTCCATTTTGTATGGAAATGCTTCCTCGGGGTAGGTAAGGAATCCTACATGGTTTCCTAGTTTTCTAGCATTTAGAAAAGCTTGCATTAAGTCAAAATCACTATTATCACAATGAATGATTGGCATATCTACCACTTTAGCAATTTGCTCAGCAGTACCCGCACGACTAATAATTACTTCATAACCACTTTTCCTTACGAGTTCAGATATCTTTTCTGCTGCTCCAGACATTGTTTCCTCAATTATGGTTAGCTCACATCCAAGTTCTTCTGATACTTTTTTGATAATATCTGTCATCTGCTTATACGGAGAAGTCATAATTAGTCTTGCATTCATTTCATTCCCTCCTATGTAATTCTGAGTGATAATTATGAAAATTCAATTTTTACTATATTTTAACATAATCCGACCAGCGGAATTGTCCGTTAAATTAAAAATCGAGGAAATTTGGGAAAAAAATAGCAAAGCACTCTTCTCTTTACTGTACTTTTTAAGAGAGAATGCTTTGCTAATTAATAGAATTTATTATTCATAGATAAATAAATTTGACCAATCTTAGGTTTCAATTGGCACTGTCACTGTTCTGCTTGCTTGACCAAAGGATGGAATAAATGTCGAATGTGGACCATGGCTTCCTGCTACTATTACCTTTATGTCCTCTGGAGAATCAACAATCGGGGCCATATAATAATCTGGAACATTTAGGAACCATTTTGGTCTTCGCTTATATAATAGTTGTTTTTTGGTCTCTTCAGGGAGTGCACTTAAAGGAACCCTTGCATAATCATACAGAAATTTCTGTACATCCTTTTTAGAGAAACCGTCATCTTTTATCAATTGGGCATGCTCGGGACTTAACACAATTAAGACTTCTCCGCCAACACTTAGATTATTCGTTCCTAATCCTGTCATGGTCCCTGCAATCATAATTAATAAGCTTTGTGCACTTGTACTAGATTCGTCAAGAATATTTTGCGTGCCAGCTGCGCCGAAAACACTAACCGTACTTTCCTGCAGCTCAAATTTATTTTCAACGTGATATGGTTCCCAAGGGTTTTCTTCTTCATTTTCAGCAATACAAAAACTAATTTTCCCAGGCTGCCCTTGTGTTGCTCGGTCAAGTTCACCCGGTAGTGCATTACCAATATTGATCATACATAAGCGAATTGCTCGGCCAATGGTTAGATTTACTTTATTCCCATTCCCAAAGACATTGGCTTTACTATTCATTCCTAGTTGTTTCGCAATTGGACCATTAATTACAAGCAAAGGCGTTACAGGATTTGTAGTGGCCTGCAGCGCATACAAATTAAATTTTGGGTGGAGCAATGCCCGAATTGCAGCCAAAACAACTGGAAAATATTTTGGCTCACACCCTGCCATTACCGCGTTAACAGCGACCTTCTCGATAGTAGTTTCTGACCATTGAGGCGGAAATTCACCTAAGGTTTTGTTTGCTGGGTCATTCGAAAATCGAAGCATAGTATCTACTAGTTCTTTAGTTGGAGGGATAATTGGTAATCCATCTGTCCAATGTTGTTGATAGAAATAATCATTCACTTCTTTAAAAAACGAAAGCTCTATGTCTTTTGAATAATCTATCTTGACATATTCATCTTCGACTTTTGCTTCAACCGCGATGGAATCTTGTTCTCGGCATAATAATTCCAAAACTTCGTCCGTAATATTTCTTCCATATTGTTCAGCAATATCATGTTTAACACTGCCAAGCGGGTGAGGAACTTTTACTATTGCAAGCTCTGGCATTCCCTTGGCTTCAGCTTCCGCCTTTGCAAGTGGATAAAAGGCTTCAGAACAAATCGTAACGGTTGGGATGCCTAGATTTTCTATATACATCGAATCACGGATACTCCATGATGTGCAGGAACCTCAATCACCGACTCCAGTTATCATACCGTGAAAGTTTTCTTTAATTTCTCCAATTACATCATCTGGCAATAGTGTAGGAGTATCGATTTTTTTAAACATTTTAATAGAGGCAGCATGTCCTTGTGCTAATTCACTTATACCATTTAACACATGGTCAGACTGTGGCTTTAGATTATCTAAAAATGCAATATTTGCATTGTTTAAATCTGATAGCTTAGGTGCTAGCGTGCTTTTAACTTTTTTATCAATTGGTTTTGGTACATGAACAAGAATACTTTCCAAAACGATCACTCCCATAATTTTTAATAAACTTATAAACTTACGATAGACTGTTTCTCAAAATCTTCCTTGAGTTGTTTACGGAAATTAGGATGCGCTATATTAATTAATTCCTCAGCCCTTTCACTTAATGTCTTACCAAATAATGAAGCAATCCCATACTCAGTAACTACATAATCAATTTCAGATTTGATAGACGTTACATTTGAAACACTAATCTTAATACGAGATTGAGTTCCCTTTTTGGCAGTAGATGGAAGGGCAATGATTGCTTTTCCGCCTTTTGATAATCTTGCTCCCTTAATAAAATCCATCTGACCTCCTACACCTCCCATAGGATAGTCACCCACTTGTTCGGCATT
The DNA here is from genome assembly GCF_046591715.1 of Neobacillus niacini. Taxonomy (GTDB): domain Bacteria; phylum Bacillota; class Bacilli; order Bacillales; family Cytobacillaceae; genus Neobacillus; species Neobacillus niacini_L. The sequence goes on from NZ_JAWVNQ010000004.1 coordinate 307,199, forward strand.
GATTTGCCCAAAAATATCAACTTCTAACGCAGAATTGATAGCATGGAAATTACTAATCTGCGAGATCATAGCGGGATTATGGGTGTATTCTGCCGGATATAATTCAATCTCCGGATTCCTATGGGCATATCGGTATAAATTATCTGTTCCTGTTAAAGTAGTACAAACTGTTTTAAACCGGTTAATTTCTTTATGTTCATTCGTAATAACCTTTAGCTCCATTAACTCGATAACTGGATCAATAATGGACCCGGAATGTATTCCCAATTCTTTCTTATTCTTTAGAGCGAGTATGATACTATTTGCTAATTTTCCTACACCCACTTGAATCGTTGCTTTATCCGGCACGAGCTCCGCTACATTTTCAGCTATGGCCAGCTCCACTTTATCCGGCACTCCATTAGAAATAGTCAGCAGAGGGCGATCCGATTGGACAAAATGATCAATCTGCGAGACATGTACGAATGTTACCCCGTTTGTATTTGGAAGCTGCTGATTCACCTGAGCAATAATTCTTTTAGCTTTCTTCAGCAATGTTGGTATTATATCTACCGAAATCCCTAAGCTGCAATATCCTTCTTCGTTTGGAGGAGAAACCTGAATCAGTGCAGCATCAATTGGATTTTCTGTAATAAAACGGGAAATTTCTGAAAGATTTACAGGTATGTAGTCACATACCTGATTGTTAAAAGCACTTTTAAAACTCGGAGTGCTTAAAAATGTTCTAATTTTAAAGTGGGAGTGACACGCTGGGTCAGCATACTTACAACGACTTCCAATAATGGCTGTATATAGATAAACATCCTGTAAACGATCCTTTTGCCGAACCAGTTCTTCCACTAGTGTTTGTGGTTCATTACAGAATGGAGCCAAAAATACCTTTTGTTGGGATTGAATTGAATGTATTGCTTGCTCTAGAGAGGTTATTCGATTTTCATATATCGTTTCCCATTCTTTTTTTGTCACAATATTTCCTCCGAAAAATAATTAGACTTTCGTTGAAAGACTCTTCGCAAACGGAGCTATTTTGAGAAGTTTCTCATAGTTAATTCCCGTTTCGCAATCCATTTGTGAAAGCATGTTTACAAGTCTTTCTGTTGCAACATTTCCAGTAGCTCCTGGAGAGTATGGGCAGCCTCCTAAGCCGCCGATCGAGCTGTCAAATTTTGTTACACCTGCTTGAAGTGCAGCAACCACATTAGCTAAAGCCAAGTGATTACTATCATGAAAATGACCGACAAATGGAATATCTGGATACAAATCTTTTAATCTAGAAAAGCGTTCATATACTAATTTTGGATTTGCTCCGCCATTTGTATCGCCAATATCTATTTCATCCGCTCCAAGCTGTACAAATCTATCACATACAAATTTCACTTCATCAAAAGAAACGGCCCCTTCATATGGGCACGTGAAAGCCATTGAAACATAGGCTCGAATAAACATCCCATTTTCTTTTGCCAGCTTAAACATTGGTTCGCACTCTATTAACGACTCTGATGTTTCTTTATTTATGTTTTTTTTATTAAAAGCTGAGCTTGCACCAATAAAAACAGCAATTTGCGGAACCTTCGATAGTATTGCTCTCTCCAATGCCCTAAGATTTGGGGTTAACGCTATATATTCCAGCCCTAACTCATTACAAAATTGAGCAATTTCTTCTGAATCAGCCATTTGAGGTACCCATTTCGGATGGACAAATGCTGCGGTTTCAATCCGTTTTATACCTGAATTAACAAGTGATGTGATTAACTCTTTTTTATTTTCAGTAGAAATCGTGCCAGGCTCGTTTTGAAGGCCGTCACGGGGACCTACTTCGATAATTTCAACTTCCTTAGGAAAAATCAATATGCTCTCCCCTTAAGATTAATAGGATCTTGGTAATCCTAGAACATGTTCTGAAATATAAGATAGGATTAAATTTGTAGAGATAGGTGCAACTTGATACAATCTTGTTTCTCTAAATTTCCGTTCAACATCATATTCTTCAGCAAAACCAAATCCGCCATGAGTTTGTAAGGCTACATTGGCTGCTTCCCAAGAAGAATCAGCAGCAAGGAGCTTTGCCATATTTGCTTCAGCAGCACACTTTTCTCCTGAATCAAATAATTTTGCAGCCTTAAATCTCATTAAATCCGCAGCTTCAATATTTACATGTGCTCGTGCGATTGGAAATTGAATTCCTTGGTTTTTTCCAATTGGCCGTTCAAAAACAACTCTATCATTTGCATATTCTGCTGCCCTATTAATAAACCAGCGGCCATCTCCAATACACTCAGCGGCAATTAGTATCCTCTCTGCATTCATGCCATCTAAGATATATTTGAATCCTTTTCCTTCTTCTCCGATTAAGTTTTCTACTGGCACCTCTAGGTCTTCAATAAATAATTCTGTTGTAGCATGATTCATCATCGTACGAAGCGGACGAATAGTAAGGCCATTACCAATTGCTTCATTTAAATCTACCAAGAGGACTGAAAGCCCTTCTGTTTTCTTTGTAACTTGTTCAATAGGGGTAGTGCGAACCAATAAAATCATTAAATCGGAATACTCGGCTCTTGAAATAAAGACCTTTTGACCATTTACCACGTATTTGTCACCAACACGTTTAGCAAAGGTTTTAAGTTTAGTAGTATCTGTACCAGTATTTGGCTCTGTTACACCAAATGCTTGTAATCTAAGTGTCCCATCCGCTATTTTTGGCAGATATTTTTCTTTTTGTTCTTTACTCCCATGACGAAGGAGTGTTCCCATCGTATACATTTGGGCATGACAAGCACCAGCATTACCGCCGGAACGGTTGATTTCCTCGAGTATAATGGATGCCTCCGTCAATCCTAAGCCTGATCCGCCGTACTCTTCAGGTATTAGAGCAGCTAAAAATCCGTTTTTTGTAATCTCATTTACAAATTCTTCAGGATAAGCTTCCATTGCGTCTAACTCTCTCCAGTAAGAATCCGGATACTTACTGCAAACCGCTCGAACACTTTGTCTTAGCTCTTCATGAAATTCAAGTTCTTCAGCATTTAATGTCATATTCATCATAAATCCTCCTCATTTATCTTCCTAAAAATTGCGGCTGACGTTTTTCTACAAATGCGCGGACGCCTTCTAAACGATCTTCTGTATTAATACAATGACCATAAAACTCAATTTCTTTCGCTCTGGCAGGTTCATTTGGCATTCCAAACAATTCATCAATGGATGCTTTACAATTTTGAACTGCCAAAGGTGCGTTATTACTAATTTTTTCAGCAAGTTCAATTGCTTTTTCACGAAGTTCATTTGAATCAGCTAGTATGTTTAATAATCCGGCTTTATCGGCTTCTTCACCTGAGATCAATCTTCCTGTACATATCCATTCCTTGGCTCGGTGTACACCGATTCGCTTTGGAAGTAAACGAGTTCCACCTCCGCCAGGCATAATTCCTCTTGTAACTTCAGGCAGTCCAAATATCGCGGTCTTCGCAGCAACAATCATGTCACAATTTAATACAATCTCAAAACCGCCTCCTAATGCATAGCCATCAACTACTGCTATTACAGGCTGTTTCAAATCTTGTATATGATTAAACATTCTTTGGAAGAGTAAATGTTGTTCCTTCCATTGAGATTCTGTCATTTTATTTCGTTCTTTTAAATCAGCTCCTGCACAAAATGCTTTGCTTGTAGAAGAACGAATTAATACTACTCTTGTATCTCTGTTTTTAATAGTTTGACAGATTTCAATTATTTGCTGAGCCATTTCTGTTGTAAATGCATTTCGGGCTTCTGGACGGTTTAAGACGATTTCGTCAATCCTGCCATCTTTTCCAAGCCGATTTAATTCAACAAATGTCATTCATCTCTACTCCCATACAAGAAATTTTTAGCTTATGCTTGTTCTAATTGTTTTTCACCAATAACCCCGTTTTCTCTAAGCTGTTCAATTTGCTTGTTAGAATAATTTAATCTTGATAATATTTCGTCTGTATGCTCACCTAACAGCGGAGCATGTGATTGTATAACACCAGGTGTCTTTGAAAATTTTATTGGAAACCCTATTTGGTTAATCTCACCAGCAATAGGGTGTTTCATTTTTGTAAACATGTCACGAGCTATAATTTGAGGGTCATCGAATACTTCATCAATATCATAAACAGGCCCTACACATGTATCTTCATATTTTAATAAATCCAGCCATTCTTTTTGCGTTCTTGTTTTGCAAAGGGCAGCTAAATCCTTCTTAAGCTGCACCTGAACATCATCAGGCGCTTCATGTAGTTCAATCCATTCTGGCTTTCCTATTAATTCACAAATTTTCTTCCAAAATTTCAATTCATTTGCACCAACTGAAATAAACTTATTGTCTTTTGTTTCGTATACCTCATAGCAGGCATATTTCCCATCCAACCGATTCTTTCCTCTTTCTGGAACCTCATTTGATGCAAAGAAATCAGAAACTGCTGCATATAACCATGTAACAGCGCCATCTAACATCGAAACGTCAATATATTGTCCTTTTCCTGTTCTCTCGCGATGGAATAATGCCATACATATAGCAGAAAGAGAGAGAAGGGCTCCCCCGCCAATATCAGCAATTTGTACTCCTGGGACAATCGGCTTGCCGTTTCTTTCTCCAATTAATCCTAAAATGCCGCTATAGCCAATATAATTGACATCATGACCTGGTAAATTGCGATAAGGACCTGTCTGCCCATATCCTGTTAATGAACAATATATAATTCCCTCATTTTTCTTTGAAATTTCTTCATAACCTAAACCCAACCGTTCCATGACTCCAGGGCGAAAGCTTTCAATAATGACATCAGCCTCTGCTGCTAATTTATTAAAGATTACTTTACCCTCTTCTGTTTTCAAGTTAAGTTCTATGCTTTTTTTGTTCCTATTAATGGTTAAATGACGGGCACCAATTCCATTGATACCTGGTTTTCGCCATCTTATATAATCACCTTCGCCCGGCTGTTCGACTTTTATTACTTCGGCCCCATAGTCAGCCATCATTAACGTACAATATGGTCCCGGCAGTAATCTTGTTAAGTCTAATACTTTAACACCTGAAAGTGCCCCCATAGTGATACCTCCTTTTTTAGAGATTAGTAGAATGACCTGCTATTTTGTCTGCAGTGAGGAATTTATATAAAATACATCTAGATTCTCCAGGTTTTCGAAAGTCCAAATTGCATTCAACACTTGGTCAACTTCGTCCTTTGTCAAAATTCCAAGGCAGTTATTAACAAATTTTGCTTCTAATTCTTTATCCGTAAGAGGATAGTTTGATTCTCCCTTTGGATCTTCTACGTATTGTCTATACTCTGTACCATCCTTCATGGTTATAGTAATAATTGCTGGTCTATGCTTTGGATAGCTTTCCTCGCATCTTTCATCCGCCGTTACATCTACTTTATTTATTAAATTTTGTACTTGTTCAGACTGCACTTTAGAGTCTTCAAAAGTGTTAATAGAAACCTCTCCATAGACTAGCGCTAAAGCAACAGCACATGGAATGCTCATTTGTGCATCTAATAAATGATTAACTTCTTTGTGCTTATGATTTGCTCCAACTTTATATGTGCCAACTTCAATTCTGTCAATATTATTCACATCAATTTGATTAAGGGTTAATAATTCTAATGTCCCATCAATTGGACCATGTAAGTGCCTGCAGCAAGGATAAGGCTTGAAGTAAATTTTTGAGATTTCATATTCAGTATGCAAACCCAAATATAATCGTTCTAGATTGATATTGTTGTCAGCAAAAGCACGGACAAATCCATTTTTCCCTTCAAATACCTTCTTAGGACCTGTTATTCCTTTCAGAGCCAATTCTGCTGATAAAATTGCATCTCTTGCTGCTTTCCCTGGATGTATTCTCTTAATATCTGCCCCTTCGCCTAAAAATTCAAATAGTCCTCCTGAAAAACTGCCCGCATGACCGAGTGCATCTAAGATTTGTTCTTTATTAGCCTTTAAGAGCACACAAACAGCTGCTGTTGCTCCAAAAATCCCAATTACCGGCGTGTTATGGTAACCCCTCTTCCATACATTCGGGTGCAGTGCAGCCGATAAACGTCCTGCAATTTCATATCCAATAATTGCTGCCTTTATAAATTCCTCCTGACTTGAACTATATTGTTCAGCAACTGCAAAGATTGCTGGAAAAACAACTGTACCTATATGAATGGATCCATGTGTATGGCCATCATCAAAATCTAAACTGTGCGCGCTTGTTCCATTTACTAAAGCCGCATTTAGTGGTGATAATTTCATAGATTTACCTGTGACCGATGAAATTTCACTGCTATCAATTTGCTTTAAATACTCTAGTAAGCTATTAGGGACAGGCATATTAGAACCTGTAATGGCAGCACACACGTAATCCATTAATGCCCTTTTAAATTTGTGTACTACCTCAGAATCGAATTCCTTTTGTTGGCTATCAATAATATAGGCTGCGAGTGCATCCGTAATATTTTTATCAAGAGTCATTTCATGCATCCTCCAAATGTCTATTATTTTTTTAGAATATCTGCAAATGTATTAAGAGATTCCATGCTTTCTAGTGAAAAAACAGCTGATATTATTTCATCCTGTTGTGTTTGCTTTAGAATATTTTTTGTCAAATTTATGAATTTCCCCTTTACTTCTTCATCTGTTAGAGGATATTCAGGGTCTCCCTTGGAATTCATTATTACTTTTTCATAAGTGTTACTCGCTGTAATAATGATGAGTTTACAAGCATTTTGCTTAGGAAAAAGGTTTGTATAAGCTTCATCTTCGTAACCGCTTACTTTACTTGCTATATTCAAAACTTCTTGATCACCAATGGCGGTCTCTTCAAACATCTCTGGTGTGACCTTTTTATATTTTGCAATTAATCCTAAGCAATAAGGTATACTAAATTGAGCATCAACGGTGGTTGATGGATTATATTTTCTTTCGGCTGGTTTCATCGTTGCTTCAATAGCAGTTTTATGTGTAAATACCTTTATTTCCTCTATCTCGTCAAGTTCAAAATGGTGTTCATTGAGAATTTCTAAGAATGCATCTATAGGCGAATGGGTAAATCGACAGGAAGAATAAGGCTTGAAACTGATTCCTTCAATAGAAAATGGTTTGTTTTCAATACTCTTCAAGAAATCATTTGTAAACTCCTCACAAAAGGCTTGAGAAAAACCGTATCGACCTTCAAAGATATCATCAGGACCGATGAAACCAGCCTTGGCCAATTTCGCAGCTATGATACCCGTTTTTGCTGCCCATCCTGCATTCAGACGCTTTGTCCAAGCACCATTCGATTTATATGCCATTAATCCAAATGAGTTATTCCCAGCAATACCAAATGCCATTTGTATTTGCTTTTCTGATAACCCTAATAAATAGGAAGATGCTGCTGCAGCACCATATACTCCGCAAATAGATGTAGGATGGAAGCCGCGATTATATAGTGTTCCTTTTGCAGACATACCGACTATCGTCATAACCTCATAACCAATAAGGATACTTTTTAAAACTTCAATACCCGAAGCATTTATTTCCTGCCCAATTGCCAATGCTACAGGGATTACAACCACACCTGGATGTACGGACCCTTCTCGATAAAAATCATCCAGTTCAACAGAATGGGCAGCAGTTCCATTCCATAAAGCAGCATCCGAAGCTTCAAGATTCCCTAAACCAAAAGCATAACTATTTCCGTTACTATTGAGAATTTCCTTTAATGGCGGCATATTTGAATAGGTTGAACCTTTGCAAATAACCCCTAAAGTATCTAAAAGACACCTCTTTATAGCGTGGATTACAGATTGATTAAGTTCCTCGTGTTCGTTTTTTCTCCATTCAGAAACCCAATGTTGCATTATTATCACCCCATTCAAAAGTCAATCATTTTATACTTAGATGTTATGCAATTTTCATGCCACATTTAAACATTAGAAAAATAAGCGCTCAGCCATAGGTAGATTAGGATAATGTCCACTGAAGAATCATTAGGGTTACTTCTTGTGTTAATAATTTTAACACTTTTCTGAACATTATTAACAATCAGCATTTTAAAGTCAAAAACTAAAAAGAGAGTCTCCAAGACTCTCCTTTTTAACAACTATCGACTACCATAAAAAATCTAAGACATTGGATAAGATAAGGTTGGTATCAATGTTACAGGTTTCTCCATCAATTCCATATTGCCAAATCGAAACGGGTACATTTTCAGGTGCACCTGGCTGGTATTCCGGGGCATCGGCCTGTGGAGTTACTCCAGGGTCCGGGTTACTGCTCCAGATAATCGTTTGGGATGGAACATTCTGATTGGATGTAATAGCTGCTTGGTATGCGGCCGTAAGTGCACTATCATTGGTGAATACCCCGTAAATACCTGGCTTATATGGCGAGCCAACAAAGGTATCAACCCAGCCGCGGATAAACGCATCATCAACCGGGTAAGTCGGTTCGATATCTGCAAAGATCGCTTTTCCTTCTGGGATTCCTATCTGTTGTGCATATGCAATAGCCGCTTGTGCCTCTTCGGCTCCAGTTTCATAGGTTGTTGCGTTTGTAAAGTGGTTGTAAATGGGGATGATTTTAATTCCTTGTTGATGAAGAAGCTCTACTTCTTCAGGTGTCAATCCTGTGGACACTCCTTCTTTTGTTTCTAGATACCTTCCAAAGACAGCCGGCTTCCCGTAGTTATCCACAACACATTGTAAAAATGCTTGGTCCAGCGGACTAGCGGTATCAACTCCCCATAAAATTTGGGGCTGCTCCTGTTGTGGCTGCGATTCTGGTTCTGGTTTAGGCTCTGGCTCAGGTTGTTTTTCTGGCTCATCGCCTTCTATATTAGTCTCTGTTACAGTTTGTGGTTCTTTCACAGGTTCTGTTGTGGCTGGCTTGCTGTTATGGTGAAAAAATAAAATGAGTATTGAGAGAACGAGAAAAGCACTTAGCACTATTACCCAAAATATTTTACCTGTTTTCATTTTCTCCTCCATACTTCTGACTTCATAATCAATTTATTCTGGCAGTCGTATAGAGGCGTGAGGATTTGTACCCCCTCCTTTTGAATGAAAAAAACCTAATTTTGTTATTCCAACTCAATGGGAATAACAAATAAGCCAAAATAACAGCAAAAATGCCAGAACTAATGATTTCTGGCATTGAAAGAAGTTTACTAAGTTAACATAATATAATTATGATATAAACAAGACCTTATTTGTGTATTTAGTTATATAAGTGACAAGCCGTAAAATGTCCATTCTTAACTTCTTTCCAATTTGGAACCTGTTTCGTGCAGATATCCATCGCATGAATGCATCGTGTTCGAAATACACAGCCGCTTGGCGGATTTAGCGGACTTGGGACTTCTCCCTCTAATACAATTCGTTCCCTTTTTACCTCAGGGTCTGGTATTGGAACAGCTGACATTAGTGCTTGAGTATACGGATGTAATGGCTCTCTTGATAGGGTCTCACTGTCAGCGAGTTCCATCATGTTCCCTAAATACATAACAAGAATTCGGTCCGATATATATTTAACCATTGATAGATCATGGGCAATGAATAAATATGTAAGGCCTAGTTCCTGTTGCAGCTGCTTCAGTAAGTTGACAACTTGCGCTTGAATTGAGACATCTAAGGCAGAAATTGGTTCATCACATACGATGAATTTAGGATTTAGCGCTAAAGACCGGGCAATTCCAATCCGCTGGCGCTGGCCCCCGCTGAATTCATGCGGATATCGCTGTAAATGCTCCGGCTTCAGTCCGACTTGAAGAATCAATTCTTTAATTCGATCCTTTTTCGCCTTTCCGGTTACAATCTTATGAATAGAAAGCGGTTCACCAATTAGTTCTTCAACAGTCATTCTAGGGTTTAAAGATGCATAGGGGTCCTGAAAAATAATCTGCATCTCTTTCCGAAACTTCTTCATTGGTTTTTCTGGAAGACTTAGGATATTTTCCCCTTCAAATAAAACTTCGCCTGAGGTAGCACGATGCAGTCTTATGACTGTTTTTCCTAATGTAGATTTACCGCAGCCGCTTTCCCCAACCAAGCCCACCGTTTCCCCAGGTTGAATGGATAGACTGATATTATTAACAGCCTTCAGCTCCTGTCCACCTATTGTAAAGGACTTGCTTAGATTTTTTATTTCAATGAGAGGTGTTTTCGTTTTGACTTCTTTTTCTACTACGCTCATCAAAAACCCTCCTATGATGTCTTAACAGCTGATTTGGCTAATGGGTGGTAAAGCCAACAGGCTGCTTCTTGAGATTGTTCTAAATTTTCCGTTTCCGGTGAAAAGTCTTTACATATTTTCATTGCGTACTTACATCTTGGATAGAAGGCACACCCTTTTGGCGGATCTAATAGATCCGGAGGTGTCCCAACAATTGAATACAAATTTTCATCCCGATGCATATCTATTCTAGGAATTGATCTCATTAGGCCCATTGTATAAGGGTGCCGGGGATTTCGAAAAATTTCTGCTACAGTACCTGTTTCAACTACCTTCCCTGCATACATGACAATGACTTTATCACACAGCTCCGCTACCACTCCCAAATCATGAGTAATTAATACAATGGCTGTATTCAGTTCGTCTTTAAGTTGATTCAATAACTTAAGAATTTGTGCTTGGATGGTGACATCTAACGCAGTAGTTGGTTCATCGGCTATTAATAATTCAGGTTCGCAGGCAATGGCGATGGCGATCATCACTCTCTGCCTCATACCACCCGAAAATTCATGTGGATAATGATGAATACGCTCACCAGCATGTGGGATTCCAACCATCTCTAACAGTTTGATTCCGTAATTTACTGCCTCTTTTCTTGACATGTTTCGATGTTTCCTTAGGCCCTCTGCAATTTGGTCTGATATTTTACTAGTAGGATTAAGGGATGTCATCGGATCTTGAAAGATCATTCCAATTTCATTTCCTCTAATCCTCTTCATTTCTCGCTCATTGTTTTGAATAATATCTTGGCCCTTAAATAGTATGGAGCCTTTTTTATAGCTCGAATTTGAAGAAGGCAGCAGTTTCATAATGCTCTTTGCCGTTACACTTTTTCCACAGCCGGATTCCCCTACAATCGCCACAACTTCTCCTTGCTTAATCGTGAAATTCACTCCTCTAACGGCCTGAACCTCACCTGCGTGGGTGTAAAAGGAGACCTCTAAATTTTTTACTTCTAGCAAATTGTCCAAGTAATCACCTAATTTCCTTTATTTTCTTAATTTTGGATCTAGTGCATCCCTTAACCCATCTCCAAATACATTAAAGGCAAACATAGTGATAGAGATTAATAGGGCTGGAATAGCAAGCTGATAAAAGTTCCCTATTAAAATACTTCCAAGGGAATCACTGGCCATCGTTCCCCAGCTTGCTTCAGGAGCAGGAATTCCTAACCCAAGAAAACTTAAAGTTGCTTCAGCAAAAATTGCGGTTGGAACCGTGAGGGTTATATTGACTAAGATGGGACCCATCATGTTTGGAACCATATGTTTTGCCAATGTCCAAAAGATTCCCGCACCCATTGCATTTGCTGCCTGCACATACTCTAATTCCTTTAATTGAAGCACCTGTCCCCTGACCAATCTCGCCATTGGAATCCATCCAGTGATTGTCATCGCAACAATAATGGGCCAAATTCCCCTTTCCAAAATAATCATCATGAGGATCACCATCAAAAGATAAGGAATTGAAAATAGCACTTCTGCAATCCGCATCATGATATTATCTGTTCTTCCCCCTTTTATGGCAGAAATCCCTCCATAGATGATCCCAACCACAAAGTCAATAATCGCTGCCATCAACCCAATAAAGAGAGAGATTCTTGCTCCATACCACGCTCTAGTAAAGAGGTCACGCCCTGCAGTGTCTGTTCCAAACCAATGTTCAGAGTTGGGGAGTTGATTTTTTTTGCTAAAGTCTTGCTCAAAATAGGAGTATCCGTTGATATAAGGTCCGACAATTGCCATAAGAACCAATAAAAAAATGAGGAACAGTCCGAAGAGAGCTAATTTGTTTTCTTTTAGCCTTCTCCACGTTTCTCGCCAATACGATACACTCGGTGCACTAATCGTTTCGGCTTCTTTGAAATTATCTTCCGCAGGGACAAACATTTCCTTCGTAAAAACAATATTTCCTTTGGCCATTACTGTTCCTCCCCTGCCACTTTGATTCTTGGATCAATCCAGAAATATGCAATATCCACGATGAAAATTAGAAAAATAAGCACCATACTATAAAAGATAGTAGAGCCTAATATAACTGGATAATCACGGTTAAAAATTCCATCTACAAACAACTCACCCACTCCTGGGATACCAAAAATGCTCTCGACAACAAAACTTCCCGTGACCAGATTAGCAGCTAGTATCCCAAGTACCGAAACTACTGGCAGAATCGCATTTCTAACAGCATATTTTAAAATGATAAATCCCTTATTTAATCCCTTCGATTTAGCCGTCAGCATGAAATCCTGATTCAGTACCTCCAACATACTTGACCGCATCAGTCTAGCAATGTATGCCATAGGCAGCATCGCGAGTGAGATAGTCGGCAAAATCGTATGCGCCCACGAACTCCATGTTGCCGCTGGCAGGAGACCCCACTCTACAGCAAAGTAGTTAATTAAAAATGTCGCTAGGATAAAACTCGGTACCGAAATTCCAACAATCGCAAGGACCATTGACAGATAGTCAGGCCACTTATTTCGGTTGAGGGCCGCTATAATACCAAAAATAAGCCCGAGAACAACTGCAAGCAGTAATGCCTGAACCCCTAAGTGGAGCGAAACGGGAAAGCCTTTTTCAATATAGTCATTGACTGTAAGAGTAGAAGACTTTAATGAAGGTCCAAAGTCAAAAACGAGTAAGGATTTCATATACAGAAAATATTGGACATATAATGGTTCATCTAAATGATAGTGCTTCGTTAGATTTTCATAGACTGCAGGCGGCATTTTTCCTTCCCTGGCAAATGGATCACCTGGGATGGAATGCATAATGATAAAGGTGATGGTGATAATCGCCCATAATGTCACTAACGCCCAAAGTAATCGTTTTCCGGCAAATCTGAGCATCTTACTCCCCCTTATAGAAAACGGGGTATGCCTCACAGTGTTTAGCATACTCCGTTTTTTTACTATTCTCTTACTCGATATCTGCTAGTTCCATTTGAGGGTATCGATTAATTGGAGCATAGACACCAGTTACCGTTTCCCTTACCACATATGGTTTCGTATAGAAGTAAATAGGAATCACTGGGAATTCTTCAATGGCAATTTTTTCAGCTTCATGCATGGCTTTCATACGTGTTGCTGTATCCATTGTGGATTTTGCTTCTGTTATTAAACGGTCATATTCCTTATTACTCCACTGTGAATTATTTTCAGGACCATCTGTTATCCAAAGATCTAAGAATGTCATTGGATCTACATAATCACCTATCCATCCACCCCTTGAGACGGTAAAATCACCTGCTTTTTCACGGTCCAATTTCACTTGGAACTCAACATTTTCCAAGGTGATTTCAATGCCAAGATTTTTACGCCACATTTCTTGAACAGCTTCTGCGATCTTTTTATGAGCTTCCAAGGTATTATAGGTGTAAATAAAAGGAGGAAGTTTATCCAATCCTTCTTCTGCCAACCCTTCAGCCAGCAACTTTTTGGCATCTTCTACATCTTCTTTAAATAAATCCCCTGAGTTTTCCTGGAAATCACCGTTAGCATCTAGTATGCCAGGAGGGACAATTCCATAGGCAGGTTTCTGGCCGCCTTGTGCAACGTGTTCTACAATTGTTTGGCGATCAATCGCTAAGCTTAAGGCTTTACGGATTTTCACATTATTAAACGGTTTTTCTTTTGTATTGATATTTAGATAATAGAGTGAGAGATCTGGACCGTTATGGAAGATAGGGTCCTTATCAGCCATCAATTTACCTGTTACATCCTGCGGTAATGGATAGACAAGATCTAGTTCACCAGACTGATACATTTGCCATGCAGTATTCTCATCTTCTATAAGAGTGAAGAAGAGACCATCCAATTTAATTTCATCTTTAGCGAAGTAATTTTCATTTTTTGTTAGTTTAATATTTTCCTTATGGTTCCACTCTGTTAATTTAAACGGACCATTGGATACAAAGGTGGCAGCTTCTTTATACCAATCAGGATTTTCTCCCTGAACCTTTTGACTAATTGGATAATAAGTAAAGTGTGAGGTAACCTCTAAGAAATAAGGCGTTGGCTGCGCTAATTTTACTTCTAATGTCGTATCATTAATGGCTTTAACCCCTACCTTATCTTCAAGAGCTTTTAGATCTGCACCTTCTTTAGCAGAGTTATACTCCTGTCCGCCTTCTAGATAGTAGAGCTGATAAGCATAAACAGATGCCGTTTCTGGTTTTAAAACATGTTTCCAGGCATATTCAAAATCAGCAGCCGTTAATGGATCCCCATTCGACCATTTTAGGCCTTCTTTTAAATGGAAAGTCCACGTCAGTTCGTCATCACTTTGTTCCCATGTGTCAGCCATCCCCGGGACAATCTTTCCTTCTGCTGTTTTCTTTATTAAGCCTACAAAAGTATGGTCAAGTATCCATGAGTCATGTGAACCTTCTGCTTTTCCTGGATGCAGAGATCCAGGTTCAGAGCCACTGTTTGTTCTGATAATTTTCTCTGCTGCCTCGTTTTTTCCGCCAGGCTTATCCTTCGTCCCTGTGGGTTCACTGGTGCCAGAATTATTAAAACATCCTGATAATAATAACGAGACAACTACTAAAAACATGGCCATTAATTTGAACTTCCTCACAAAATTTCCCCCTTCATTCATAGAAAATCATAAAAAACTTTGTATTACCGTTTTCCCTCCTTTAAATGGTGAAAATTATATAAATACTTCAGTTGTGCAGAAGTATTTGTATATGTAGTTGAATGACCGGTTAGTTAGTAGAATATTTCAACTGTACGAGGAAACGTTTTCATTTAACTAGTTTATAATCTCTTCGTTTGATGGAGATTTAGACGGAATCATTTTTAAAAGGTTTCAGTGTTTCTAGAATTTTTTTGAAAGAATTTTTCACCAACTATAAAGCCCATAAAAAAATCCTCTCAGAAATTACTCCTGAGAGGATTCTTATTATATGGCACCGCTTTTTACAAAGAAGGAGAAATATATATGTATTATACAGAGGAGGAACTTTCGATTTTCTTTCCTTTTTGCAGCCTTAAATGCTCAGCAATTAAAGCAATGAATTCACCGTTAGTTGGCCTCCCTTTTAATGGGCTTACTGTGTTTCCAAACACAAAATCTAACTGCTCAATACTTCCTCGATTCCAGCCAACCTCAATTGCATGTCTTATGGCTCTTTCTACACGGCTTGGAGTGGTATGGTGTTTGGATGCGATAGTGGGATATATTACTTTTGAAAGACTACTTTCGTATCCCTTATTTATCATTTGAATAGCTTCTCTTAAAAAGAAATATCCTTTTAGATTAGCTGGAATACCTATAGAGCGTAAAATATCAGTTACTATTATTTCTAATTTCCCATCATCATTTGTGTTAGGTATTACCTTTTCAATCGTTTTTTTCATTGAAACACCTACTGAACAAATAGACATGATCTTTTTTTGTAAATGACTTAGTTCAATAGGTTTCATCAAAAAATAGGATGCTCCTAACTCCTTTGCCCGTGTTATGGTATCCTCTGTTCCTAAAGAGGTAAGTACGATCACCTTTGTGGTTATGTTTTCTTCATATATATTTTTCAACAAGGAGAGACCATCAGAAAATGGCATAATCACATCTAATAGAATTAAGTCTGGTTTCTGATTCTTTATTAACTCCAACCCCTTCATTCCATCATGGGCTACTCCAATCACCTCCAAGTCATTGAAACTTGAGAGAAAATCTATAAGTATTTCTGTGAATTCTACATTATCATCAATGATACCGATTTTTATCATATTCCTCATCCCCTTTTTTGTTATTTTGAATTGATACTGTTGTAATGATGGATTGCTTGTATTATGTATCCTTGAAGCTATTTTTTTCCGCAGCCCATTTCCCAGCTCCACATTCGGAAATAAAAAAAGCCAAAATAGAATACCCCTAAGCAGGGTATATCTATTTTGGCTTATGTTTGAGCTCAATAAAAAATATTGTCTTTATCATCTTCCAAATGGGAATATTTAATTATTATGTTTACTTTTACCAAGTTAAATATTACCTTAACGCTTCATAAAAATCAAGAGAAAGAGATATTTGCTGTTCAATCAAGAAAAAACTCACACTCACTGTAAGTGAACTACAAACAATCCTAACATCTTACATATTTACGCTTGAATCCAAGCTTCCCTCTATCTAATTCCTTTTGAATATTTTCGGAAGCTCGCAGGATGCTGGGTTTTTTCTTACCCCGGTTCATCTCAACTGGTCCTATCGCTTTTGCCGTTTCAATTGCCTTTTCATGGAGCGGCAGGTATGAAATAGCGACAGTATAAACAAAATTATTCATAGCAGATTTCGTTCGATCAGGAGAATTGTGTATCGTTTTTTCCACCTGGTCCAGCATACTGGCAAGCTTGCTTTCGCTAAATTCACGATCTGGTTGATTCCCCAATAGCCAGCAATAACAGCTCCATCCTGCTGACATTCTCAGTTCTTCACCGCTAGCGATCCATTTATCGGCAACAGCTTGTGCAATGTCAGCTTCAGCCAAAGTGACTGCTACTACATAATCTGACAGCATATAAAAATAAGCACCATCGATCCAACGATCATAATCAGCCTCCGTCATTGCTATTGGGTCCGCAATAACGCCGGCAAAATACATCGCATCGTAGTTCCCAGTGGCGTAAAGCTGTTCAGCTAATGGCTGATTTATTTTAATCTTTTTTGCAATCGGCTTCATTTTGCCTGTAGCAACACCAAAAAGCGGTTCCTTTGCACCATTGCCTATGTACATTTTTTTCAATCTTTCATTGCTCAGAGCTTCCAGTTCCTGCATTACCGTTTCAAAATCCATCGTGTTTGAGTCCCTCCTTTCATCTTTTTGATGATAATATTAAAAACATTAAGTTAACATAATATTATTATATACAGCAGATTTTCAAAAACAGCTTTTACGCTATAATTTTGCCTGAACAGATTGTAATTTCCGTTCCATTGTATTTTCTTTGTCGCGTCGATCATCAATCCGAACATTTGTACATACTCTTTGCAAGCCTTTTTGAAACGGTACTTCATGTAGTTCTTGAACAATCTCAAGCAATAGTTTTAAGTCACCTTCAATAAGCGTACTCATTGGTGTTAACTGATACTTCACCCGTCCTTCATATTGTCCAAGTACTTTTTGTATTTCAGCAACATACTCACTAACACTAGGTGTTCCGGTTCCAACCGGAATTACGGTAATATCCACAATCGCCATGCTTCTACCTCCAGCTTTATTTCTTTCTATATAGAATATCATGAAAAAAATGATTACAAAAACAAAAAAGAACTATCTCTGCCTCTTTGGGTGTAAGCTACAGGGATAGTTCTTTTTTTACAAATGATTCCTGGTATTTATTAAATACCTCACACCATAGAAACTCTACTTTTTAGGAATTTCACAGCCATCCTCATCACAATTAAGACCGTCTTGGCTGTTTAAAATAGTTATTTCATCCTCTGCAATCACTTTTTTCAGAGCCTGCACAAATGTTGCAGCAGGCTGGGCACCTGTTAGGGCATATTTTTTATTAATTAGGAAGAATGGGACCCCTGATACCCCGTATTGTTTAGCGGTTTGCTCGTCGGCACGAACAACATCCGCCATTTCATCACCCGCAAGCATTTTTGCCACATCTTCCCGGTTCAGCCCTACTTCAACTGCCAGCTCCGTTAAGGTTACATGGTCTCCAATATGTTTCGATTCGGTAAAATATGCACGTAGTATTCGCTCAGTCATCTCTTTCATGAATCCCTGTGTTTTCGCAAACATGGTTAATCGATGCGCATCAAAGGTATTCGTAAGGATTAAGGTGTCCATTTGATAATCCAATCCCACTTCCTTGGCCATTTGAACCATGCGTTGCGTATTTGCCTTTGCTTGAGCGATACTCATTCCATATTTCTTGGCTAATCTTTCATAAATGTTTTCTTTAATATCGCGTCCCATTGTCGGATCCAATTCAAAACATCGATATGTCACCTCAACAGGATGGTCAATCTGTTTAAGGGCGTCTTCCAGACGCCTTTTGCCAATATAGCAAAATGGTCATGCAAAGTCCGTCCACATTTCTATATGCATACTTGTCCCTCCAATACGTTATTCTTGTATAGTATAAGAAAGAAGATTGTATTTTACACGCAAATTGCTTCGGGGTGGCTATTCCTACAAATATCTCTAGGAATAGAAAAGGCTGCCCAAATGGCAGCTTTTTCTAAAAATTCCCTGCATTATTAATAACTTGCTTTTCGCTCATGTTCCTTATTTTCCTAATATCAAGACGAATAAGGAGTGAAACCGTTAAAGCAACAATAAAGATTCCCGAAAAAATAACCAATGTCCCCTGATAGCTTCCCGTTGTTTCCCTGACCCAGGATACAAAGATCGGTCCCGCTAGACCAGCCGCTGCCCACGCAGTTAAAATATATCCATGAATCGCCCCGAGCTGTTTGGTTCCAAATAAATCGCCGATATAGGCAGGTATTGAGGAAAAACCTCCTCCGTAACAGGTCATGATGATATAAACCAAAATTGAAAATAGAATTCCGACTGTTATATTTGGAAGCATAAAGAAGGCAACAATTTGGAAAGCAAAGAATAGTGTGTAGACATTGGGTCTTCCAATGTAATCAGAGATGGCCGCCCATACAATTCTGCCCCCTCCGTTAAATAAGCCCATGATTCCAACCATTGCTGCAGCCCCAGTTGCAGTCATTCCTACTAGCTCTTGAGCCATTGGCGATGCAACAGATAGAATTGCAATTCCGCAGGTAACATTAATAAATAACATTAACCACAAAGCCCAAAATTGTCTTGTTCTGACTGCCTCATTGGCGGTCAGCTGACGCAGGTCCTCTTTTATTTTCATAGAATCAGATTTTTGTCCGGCTGCTTGAATCCCCTTTGGCACCCAGCCCTCTTTCGGAGGAGCTAGGTATTGAGCAGAACAAAAGATGACAATAAAGTAGGCTGCGCCTAGTAAATAGAAGGTATTAGATATTCCATATTGCAGTATTAAGTGATTCATAATCGGACTGCTGATTAAAGCAGCAAAACCAAATCCCATAATGGCTAGGCCAGTTGCAAGACCTCTTCTATCAGGGAACCACTTGACAAGCGTCGAAACCGGTGTGATATACCCGACACCCAATCCAATTCCAGCGATCATTCCATAAAACAAATAGAGTAATAGCAATGATTCTACTTGAATGGCAAAACCTGCCCCAGCAACTCCAGTTCCAAAAAACACAGCACTTAGTGTTCCTGCCGCTCTCGGGCCAAACCTTTCTACAAAATGACCTAAAAAGGCAGCAGATAATCCTAAAAAAAGGATGGCTAAGCTAAATGTAAAAGATATTTGCTTTAATCCCCAGCCCAGTTCTTGCTGAAGTGGTTTTGTGAAAACACTCCAAGCATAAACAGAACCAATCGAAATATGTATTCCTACCGCCGATAGTGCGATTAACCAACGATTTTTTGTTTGCATTCTCCCATCCCTCTTTCCATATTGTATGGTCTTGTTGATTCCAAGAAGTTAATTTTTATAGGTTATCATTAATTTAGAAGCAGCTAACTGTGCACGTTCTCTAGCTTCATTTACAGATTCCCCATTGCTTAACACTACTGCCATGCGTCGTCCTAGTTTTGTTTCTGGCTTCCCAAATACTCTAACCTGTGTAAGTGGGACTGAAAAGCTTTCAGCAATCCCGGATAGTTGGTATGACTTACTTTCTTTTGTGGCCTTAATCGTATGACTTGCACCTGGTTTTAATAGCTGTACGGTGGGAATTGGATATCCTAAAATGGCCCTTACATGTAAGGCAAATTCAGACAAATCTTGGGTAACCATGGTAACCATCCCCGTATCATGCGGCCGTGGTGACACCTCACTAAAATAAACTCCATTTGAAGTAAGGAATAATTCCACCCCATAAACTCCGTAACCGCCGAGTGCGTCAGTAATTTTTTTTGCAATTTCCTGCGCCTCAAAAATTTGTTCCTCCGGCATTTCATGCGGCTGCCAAGATTCAATGTAGTCACCATCTTTTTGTACATGCCCAATAGGAGCACAAAAAGTTGTTCCGGAGGCAGAGCGGACGGTTAACAGCGTGATTTCAGAATCAAATTGAATAAATTCCTCCACGATCATTCGAGATTTTTTTCCTCTGCCACCTGCCATCGCCTCATTCCATGAACTTTCTATATCCTCAATCGAGCGGCAAACCGTCTGTCCTTTTCCAGAAGAACTCATGATGGGCTTTATCACACAGGGAGTTCCAATTTTCATAACAGCATTCCTGAGTTCATAAAGTGTGTCCGCAAACTCGTACTTCGCTGTTGGCAGTCCTAGTTCTTCGCTTGCCAATCGACGGATTCCTTCCCTATCCATGGTCAGGTTCACAGCCTTAGCCGTAGGTACGATTTGGAAACCTTCATTTTCCAGTTCCACTAGAGTTTCTGTCGCAATTGCCTCAATTTCCGGAACCACCAAATCTGGTTTCTCTTTTTCTATTACTTTACGAAGTGCTTCTCCATCAAGCATGTCCACAACATAAGAACGATGAGCAACCTGCATAGCAGGCGCGTGTTCATAACGGTCAACCGCAACGGTCTCAAGCCCAAGCCGCTGAGCCTCTATAATCGTCTCTTTTCCAAGTTCACCTGATCCAAGTAACATTACCTTTTTTGTCTGGGCACCAAACACCTAATACAACTCCTATCGTTTGTCTTTTGATTATAATATCTCATATTTTTAACGATTACAAGCAAATATTTCTATTAAAAAACGAACATTTAAAATATATTTTAATATATTGTTCGTATTTAGAATGTAAGCGATATCGTGATCATATTTATTGATCGATTCGTAGTTAGTAAAATTCCCTCCAATAAGCATAAAAGGTGACAGGCACCATGCATTGTTATGGATGGTGCCTGTCACCTTAATTTAAGATTCATTTATTCGTATTATAATAACTTTTTTTAAAACTGTATTCAATAAGGAGCTGCATTCTTTCGCAGCTCCTGCAGTCAATTACAGAATTGTATCTTTCATTCTGGCGTACATCGACTTTACTGACTCATCAATTTCATCTCGTGACATCCTCATTGCTTTTTCAGCTCGGGCGTAACCAATTTCGGTTTCTCCTGCTTCAAGGCCTTTAAAGATCGCATCAGCAAACTCATCTACAGGGGTGCCAAAAGTATGCAGGCCAGCTCCCCCTAAATCAGTATTAACCGCCGGCGGTGCAACTTCAATCACCTCAATGGCAGTATCTTCAAGCTGATGGCGTAAGCTCATTGTAAAAGAATGGACCGCCGCTTTCGCAGCTGAATAAATCGGTGCAACCGCCATGGGAGTATAAGCTAATCCTGATGATATATTAATGATCGCACCATAGTCTTTCTTGGAAAAGTACGGCGCAAATAGCATGGCAAAATGAAAGGGCGCCTCAATGTTAGAGGCTATTTCTTGATTGTAATAGCTCCAATTTTCCTTCGCGTTCGTTTTTAGAACATGGTAGCGCTGTTGAATGCCTGCGTTGTTTACAAGCACATTCACTTCGGGGTGCTCGCTCGTTATCCAGTCAAACAAAGCAATCCGGTCAGATTCTTTGGTAACATCACACATGTGTGTAATCAGTTCAGGATATTTCCTTTTTGCTTCCTGGAGCTTTGCTTCCCGTCTGCCACACACAATGACTTTATTACCTGCTTCCATAAATCTCTCGGCAAACGCAAACCCAATACCTGCTGCTCCGCCTGTAATCAGTATAGTATTCCCAGAAAGTTTCATTAAATCCCTCTTTCTCCTAAACATTATGTAAGCCTCAAAATTATTCTAACCACTTTAATCATATTCACTACTATTAACCAACCTTCTTCTTCCCAAATTTTACAATTGAATAATATGTATAATAGTATATAATGTACTGTAATTGTATATAAAATGTTTTCTAGGGTTCCGCAACTATCTGTTGGACTGGACCGAGAGAAGACTCACAGCATTGCTGTGTCACGGAGGGATAAAAGCCTGGGAGATACTGTTTAAACAGTGATCTCTCAGGCTTTTTTGTTTTAAGAAAATGATAAATGGAGGGAATAGGAATGAATGCGAATTGGATTAAGGTGTTTACCGGAGCATTTTTTGAAGTATTTTGGGTGATAGGCCTTAAACATGCGAATGGCTTTTGGACTTGGACAGGAACAGTAATCTCCATCATGGTTAGTTTCTATTTAATCATAATAGCTGGCCGAAACCTTCCAGTTGGTACGGTATATGCCGTTTTTGTCGGCTTAGGAACAGCCGGAACCGTAGTTTCTGAAATCATATTTTTCGGAGAACCGTTCCAGATAAAGAAAATGATGTTGATTTTACTTTTACTAGTTGGTGTTCTTGGATTGAAGTTATTAACAAAAGATGATTCTGAAGAAGGAGTGGGGTCCTGATGGCATGGGTATCATTAATTTTAGCCGGTTTTTGTGAAGCATTTGGTGTTGTTACGATAAATAAATTGAATAACAATCCCAATTGGCAATCCTTATTACTATTAATTTTTGGATTTGGCGCTAGTTTTCTATTTCTTGCATACGCCATGGAAACTCTTCCTATGGGGACTGCTTATGCCATTTGGACCGGAATTGGCACAGCTGGTGGAGCACTATTAGGAATCATCATTTACGGAGAATCCAAAGATTGGAAAAGAATCGCTTGTATTGCATTAATTTTAAGTGCCGCCATCGGACTTAAACTTATTGGGTAAATGTTGGGTCGAGATAATTATCGCCACACAGCTTACAATAGCTGTGTGGCTTGTTAGCTCAACATCTACCAAAACTAGTTCAATCCAGTTCTTTAGTTCCCAGCCTGCCATTGCCCTCAATTAAATACTCCAGTACTTCTTCTATCGCTAAGCGTTGAACTTGCTTAACACTAATTTGTTCTTTTTCCAATATTTGTTCGACTTTTCCCAGATTATCCGTCACAATTTGTAACGGAATGGTATCGTAAATAATCACGTTTGGATGCTGTTTGATTGGATTGGTGATGGAGGAGACCCAAACTCTAGCCCATTGATCATAAATCTCATCTTTATTGTACCTATGGATGACACGTCCGTCATCTAACACGATAATCTCATCGCAAAGCTGATTGATTTCATCGACCGTATGAGTCGCAATCACAATGCTTTTTTCACCGTCCTCCATGAATCGAATCATATCCTCTTTCATTTTCCGCTGCGAAACAAGATCCACTCCGCCTGTCGGTTCGTCTAAAAGAAGCAGCTTAGGGTGATGGCAAAGCGCAAAAATAAACTCGACTTTTTTCTTCGTACCTTTTGAGCATTTACTGTATTTCTGAGTTATATCTATCTTATAGCGTTTAACCAGATTTAGAAACAATTCCTCATCCCAAGCCTGATACCAACGAGAAATCAGCTTTTTCATTTTGATAATATTTAAAAAATCATAGGCATCTAACATTTCCCCAGCATAACCAATTTTTTGCTTCCAGTCGTTTTCAGTACTATTCTGTCCAAACATCAAAATGCGACCGTCATCAACTTTCAATAAATTCATTATCAGCCGAAACAGCGTACTTTTTCCCGACCCGTTAGCACCCACCAATCCGATAACGATGCCTTTTTCTACATTGAAATGGAGCGGACCCAGGGTAAATTTTTTATATTTTTTCGTTAAACCTTCTGCCTCAATAAACAAGGATTGCATCTTCATCCCCCGTTCTTTAAATGTTTCTTCATTGTTTTCTGAAAAATTTCTCCTAGCTCCTCTTCGGTACAACCAAGCCGAATTCCTTGCTCTACTGCCTTTTCAAAAGCCTCTTGGACTACCTTTTGTCTCGTTTCTTCTCTTCGCGTACTTTCAATTTCACGAACAAACGTCCCTTTTCCCTGTACAGTTTTAATAAATCCTGTATTTTCTAAATTTTGGTATACTCTTCTCGTTGTTATAACACTGCAGCCAACATCACCAGCCAAAGCTCGTATGGATGGGAGCGGTGTACCAGGCGGAAGCTGCCCGCTGGCAATTAATGTTTTGATCTGTGTTTCAACCTGGTGATAAATGGGTTCTCTGCTTTCCTCAGATACATGGATTGGAAATTTCATGCGAAATCCCGCTCCCTTCTATAGATAATCTCGATTTTCTAGACGATTTTTAAGCAGCTGATTCCAGCCATAGCAGCCAATCACTCCAACTGCAAGAGAAATCAAGGCAGAGGTCCAGCCAATTGATTTTACAATATCCAAACTCGTTTCTACGATTCCGACTCCGTTTACCATTAAAATGACTTCAACCACCACAAAAACTCCCATATAGAGATAAGGTAAAATATGCAGCATCGTCCCTTTCATTCCGTACTCGATATACGGACTAATACCGCCTGCAATCATCGCAAATCCAAACCAAAAGAATCCAAAGATTAAAAATTCACTAACAGTCAGGAAGTCAAAAGAACTTCTCATGATTCCAAACAAAACCATCCCCATCATTCCGTAAAAAGCAAGCGACATAATTACCAAAGTGCTAAGCATGAGGATGATTCGGCTTAAGGATAATACCGATACTGGAACCGGCAAAGAACGGAGAACTGCCATTCGCTTCCCATATGGATTTTGTTTGGCATTTTGGAAGCTTAAATAAGGCTTTGCCATAAAAAAGGTCGCAAAAGACGGTGCCACTCCTACAAAAAACAAATCTACTATATAACGGTGAATGAAGACGGAAAATTCCTGAATTCCACTCCCATCAGATCCTAACAGTAGAAAACCTGTAGAGGTCCCAATAAAAAGACAGGCTATAAAAGTGGCAATGAACGCTCGCCATTGGTATTGGTATTCCTTTTTAGCAAGCCAAACAGCATCTTTCAACATAGAATCATACCTCCCTAATTATTACTTTGGAAAAAGTTAAGTATCCCGCGGTTTTCCAAACCTAAAAAATCGATTCCAAAATAGAGCAAAACTGTAAAGACGATACTCCAAATGATAATACTCACCGAAATCCATAGGAACGTACTCTTTTTCGCTCCACCAAATGACATGCTTGCTAATGCTGTTAAATGACTGCCAACCAGTAATGGTCCAAACATCGCCAACCCTGGCAAACCATACTTTTTCCATAAATGAAAAGCTCTCTTTGTCCGTTTTGTTTCTTTATGTTCGTCCGTGTTTTTACGTTTTCTTCGCCAATTTTGAAACTGTTCGACAAACTTTATTAATAGAAATACCGTTAAAATGTTACCGCCTATTCCAATCAGGAAAACAGGCACAACCTGCAAACCTGCAATCGTGGCAAGCGGAATCACTGCATACCCTTCAAAAAATGGCAATGCCGCCAAAACAAATACTAAAACATATCCCCCTATAACCTTCAAGCCATATCTCCCCTTTTACACGTGTGTTATGTGTGTATGTGTGTATGTGTGTATATCTATATACACAGTATAACACTAAAAATAAAACACACAACCTTTTTGTTTTTTGGTGAAAGTTTTATTTCAGTCGAATAAAAAAAGCCCCTTACAAATGTAAGGAACTCTCAATTCTCGCTAAGGCAAACAAGTACAATTTCTCCCTTTCTTTACTTGGACATCAAAGGACCTTTCTTATATGTTTCGTGTAGAAAAAGCGAACAATATAAAAGTAACAAATTTGAATTATCAAAAATACACCTAGTACAGCTAGTGATACCTTTGTTAGGTCATAAAAGAAAAGATGGGATAAAGCAGTAAGAGCTACTGCCCCATGAATCAGTGCCACCAGAATCGGTGTGAAGAACAGAATGGCAGTTTGTCTCGTCAGAACCTTTTTCAATTCTTTTTCAGTTAGGCCCATTTTTGCAATCGAATGAAATTTTTG
The DNA here is from genome assembly GCF_046591715.1 of Neobacillus niacini. Taxonomy (GTDB): domain Bacteria; phylum Bacillota; class Bacilli; order Bacillales; family Cytobacillaceae; genus Neobacillus; species Neobacillus niacini_L. The sequence goes on from NZ_JAWVNQ010000004.1 coordinate 333,298, forward strand.
TTTATCTTCATCTAAATCCGCGTAAAGTCGGAAATAAAGAAAACTTCCTGCAGAAACAAAAAAGACAATCCCGATAAATAAACCTACAAACAATACAAGACCATATTCCTTATTTAACTGATATATACTATAATCCCGAGCATGAAATTCAACAGGAGGAAGTACTTCTACTATCTTTTTGGAAGCTGCCATAATGTTTTCTTTCCCATCTGTTACCTGCCAGACATGATAGCTTTCTTCCCTTGATGGAGCCGGCAGTTCCTCGAAATCTTGATCAGATACTACATAATATGAATCAGTTGCTGGCAGAGCTCTAGAATAAATTACTTCCTTTGGATTTAAGGTAGCACCTGAATTTAATTCAATCGTTTGCTTTCGTAATTCTTCAGTTTGTCCAAATTGATTTCCGGTAAATTCAACTACTTTAAGCTGACCCTCCCGGACATCAATCGGATTTTCACCCAGCAAAATTGCAAATGAATTAAAATCCGATTCCCTAGCTATGAGGAAGCTATCCTGTCCAATTTCAAAATAGTGAAGCCACGCTAGCTCGTGATGGGCTTCTATATTCTCTTCTCTAAAACTTTCATTAATAATGTCCACGTTCTGCTCTTTTTGGTCAACAGCAGTATAGGTAAAATCATAAGGATAGTTATTTTTTAACCCTGCCGTCAGAAAGGTTTGAAAGCCAAACAACGTACCAATTGCACTGAATGCTACAGTGGAAACAATTGCTACCATAAAAAAGGTGCGAGCATTATCCTTCATTCGGAACGAAAGATCGGATAATAGGATCATGTTCGTTTTTCTCCAAAAAATGTTTTCATTTTGTTTAAATCTATTAATCAAATAAACACTTAACTGGGTGAACAAAAGATACGTACCGATGATTACGACAATAATCACTGGCAGCATCGCAGCGATTACCATGGTTCCCTTCACCATGAAAGCAGCTGCATATCCAATTCCTAACAAGAGTACTGCGAGAATTGTAAGAAAGATATTCGCCTTTGGTTCTCCTTTTGACTTCTTATTTCCTTTAATTAAATCGATCAGCTTACGACTGCGTAATACATAAGATACAAATATTGAAATGAACAAAAATAATAAAATAAAAGAAACAAAAGTTACGATAACGGCAAGAATCGGAATATAAAAGTTAAATGCAGCATCCATAACAAGCATATTTTCAGCAAGCACTAATATCGCTTTGGAAAAGATTAATCCAAACAATATCCCGCCTGCCGTTGCGAAAAAACCAATCACCATGTTTTCCATGAAAACCATTAAACGAATCTGCCTTAAGGACATACCTTGAATCATCAATAAACCAAACTCCCTCTTCCGGGTATTCAAGAATGAACTCATTGAATATAGAACGAAGAAAAAGGAAAAAACATAGATGATTCCTGCTGCTATATTCATCCCAGTTTGCACACTCGAATTCATCTCACTGCCTGCTAAAGCTGGATGGAAGGCAAAGATTGCAAATGTAAAAAATACCATTACTGTAAACATGCTGCTTAAGAAGTATGCGGCATACAACCTTTTATTTCGGACGACATTATTAAAAGCGAATCTGCGAAAGGTCATCGCCATCCCCTCCTAATAAAGAAAGTGTTTCGATGATTCTTTGAAAAAAAGCTTGGCGATTATCTCCACGATGAATTTCTGAATAGAACTCCCCGTCTCGAATAAATATCACCCGATTACAATAACTAGCCGCTTGGGGATCATGGGTCACCAATAACATCGTTGTTCGCTCATTCTTATTAATTGACTCCAACATTTCCATGACATCCTTTGACGACTGGGAATCCAGATTCCCAGTCGGTTCATCTGCGAGCAGCATCTTGGGCAGATGAATCATTGCCCTCGCCACCGCTGCCCTTTGTGCCTGACCGCCGGAGATTTCATAGGTACGCTTATTCATAATCGAGGTAATCCCTAATTTTTCCGCAATTTCCTGTGCCTTCTCTTTCATTTCTTTGACCTTTTTTCCATCGAGAGTCAACGGAAGAACAATATTTTCCTCCACGGTTAAGGTATGAAGCAGGTTAAAATCCTGGAACACAAACCCAAGTTCACGTCTTCGGAATTTTGCCAAGTCTTCCTTCTTTAGAGTATGCGGATTCTTTCCATTGATCAATATTTCACCAGTTGTTGGTTCATCTATGGTAGCAATCATATTCAATAGAGTCGTTTTCCCACTCCCAGAAGGCCCCATGATCCCTACAAATTCTCCATTTTCAATGAATAAATTAATATGGGTCAATGCCTTATAGTTAATTTTACCTTCATAAATTTTACTAACCTGTTTTACTTCTAACATCACAAGATCCCCTTCCTGCTACTGATCTGTGATAAGTATAACTTGCTTATCGATGTCTTAACGATTGATTCTTCTTACACTATTCTTACAATCTTGTAAGGTTTTGAGTTATACATAGGTTCCATTAAGCCACCGTTCTAAAACAAAACAAACTCAATATGTATCATACTAAACTATGCCATCTTCCATCATTTACCGAAGCTGCTATGAAAATCTTTCATAGATTTGTATATAATAAATTTCTTCCCTGGTCTGAATTTATCTTTACTTAGAATAAGAACTTGTTGTTGTTTTTCTTTTTCTTTATCTTTTTCTTTATCTTTATCTTTTTCTTTTTCTTTTTCTTTTTCTTGTCCACGTATCGTGAACGTATCGTATAACCTTTCATGAACGTACCATCGAAGTGCCCATCTTTGTCGTTTTTGTACAACACTAAAAAGCACACCCCTATCAGGTTGTGCCTAGTCCGCTTTGTGAAAAGCTTTTATGTAGACCATGTAATTAATAAATAGGGAGCTGACTTTACTACCTGCCCAATTTTGCCGCTGGAAACCGAATGGTAACATTTGTTCCTCTCCCTTTTTCACTATCAAAGTGAATGGTTCCTTTATACTTGGCGGCAATATTAAAGCAAATCATCATCCCGAGTCCAGTTCCTTTACTCTTTAAAGAGTAAAAGGGTGTACCCAGAGAATCCATTTCTTCCTTTGACATACCTTGACCACAATCACTTACTTTAATTTCAACCAAGTGCATTTTACGTTCAGCAGTAACAACAACAGAATCTCCCACATTTGAGGCTTCAATGGCATTTTTAATAATGTTAATTAATAACTGTTTAAATTCGATTGTATTCGCAGCGATAAAACAATCCTCATCAACTTTTAGTACAATCTCATTATGATGCAGGAGCCCGTATGTGTTGAGCAGGTCCGTTACGCTCTGAAGAACATTCTTTACATTTACTAGTTCCATTTCAGTATCTTTGTCAGGCTTGGCAATGGATAAAAATTGAGATATTACCTGTTCCGCTGTGTCTAATTCATTAATCATTAACGAGAAATGCCGTTTATTTGTTTCATTATATGAATTATCTTTCTCATACACTTGTAAGAAGCCTTTTACAACAGTTAATGGATTTCTAATTTCATGTGCCACAGCAGCAGCCAGCTGTCCAGTTGTTTTGAGCCGTTCTGAATGTTTAATTTGCTCATAGTATAGCTTCTGTTTCTCCAACCGTGAAGAAGATAAGTAAAAAATAAAATAAATAATGGCTTGGCTTCCTAAAAAATTAATACTATTACCGATTAGGTCTTCACTGATATAAGAATAATGATTTCCTCTATCAACGATGGCAATATAGCTAAAGAGACTGATAATAGACAAAGTATTGAGCAATAAGGAAAGATGAAAAAGTTTTGTGTCAAAATACAAAATCGAAATTGCAGGAATAAAACATAAAAATATAAAGTTTGACCAGGTATCCGGATATAAAAAGAAAATCGTATAAAAGTAACACGAGGCTGTAACGATTATAATAATTCTTAGAGTATGTGACTTATATAAAGGGTAAATTAATAAACTACTAGAAAAAAGGAAAACTAAAACACCATGCGTAATATAGCCTAGCCCCGGATGATGAAGTAATGGATTACCGGCAAGGAGCCCAAGTAGCATCAGCGCAATCACCACTGACACTGTGCCATAGTATAACTTTAGATTAATTTGAGTATTTTCGTCCTTCATACATACCCCTTCTGCTAAAAGCCCACGCCAAAATTGTTTCAAACATTCTATATTCTATCATAAATATTAAATGGAAAATACAGGTTAAATTTTATCAAATAGCTGCAGATATACTGAAGCTTAAACAAAATTCTTTATCTAACAAATGCAGGACCGTCAACCATCATCGGGATAAAGTAAAGAATAGTTAATACAACACCCATTCCAAGAGAAAATAATAAAACTTTCCAAGCTTTTTTTGTGAGTACTGAAATGTTTACAATTAAGTTTCCTAGATGCAAAAGACCTAATAGGGTAAAGCTAAAAATAATTGTTTGATTTAACATACTGTTTGTATAAACTTCCGTTCCTTTGCCCAGCTGTTTAATATGTACTATAGCTAAAAGGATATTAACGATAGACAATGTTAATAGACTTGAATTCCAAATAATAATTTTTTTCCATAAAGACATGATTATGACCTTCCTTTCAAAGCATCAAAAAAGTTTTCCTCTAATTTTTCTTATGTGATGTGTAATTCAAGACAGTCTTATAAACATTATTAAACCACATTCCTTCTCTGCTGTTTAGAGTCAGCGTAGCTATATGATTTAGCCGGCACCATAAGATAAAGAATTAACAAAAAAACCAGCTGTATTTCATAAATGTGTATATGAAATACAGCTGGTTTTCTATTTGTAGAAAATAATTGGTAAAAAAATAATTCCTAAAAAAGTCGATTTAGAAAATGGTTTAAAAATCTGTCTGCCTCTACTCTAGTACAGACTTGTATTTTCGGCTCACCTTCAGCCTGTGCTACGGTTCTCCCCATTTCTTCCCCTTCTAAAAAAACCTTAACATTCCAGGTTTCCTTCTTAATGAAACTTGGATCGACCACCACGCCTACCGCCAGAGGGTCATGCAAGGCACAGCCGCCAATACCCGGGTGGAATGTTTCATAAGCATGCATATAAAAGCTGGTCATATCAGCAAAAAAATCAGATACTTCTCTGCCTGTGGCACGCCAATCAGCTAAAATTGTATTTGGTAATAATGTCTTCATCGTAACATCAAGGCCAACAAGCGTTACAGGCAGGCCTGAAGAAAACACACACTCAGCTGCATGAGGGTCTGTGAATATATTTGCTTCGCTATAAGGAGTGACATTACCTTTGATGAAAACAGCGCCACCCATAATGACTACCTCTTTTACCAGCGAAACTATTTCAGGGTCTTTTTTAACAGCATGCGCTAAATTTGTTAGCGGCCCTACTGCAATAATTGTAATCTCGTTTGGACGCTGTTTCACTTGGTTTATGATATAATCTACTGCAGACTCAGACTCTGCCTCCATGACAGGGGATTTAGCTACTCTGTTACCTAATCCATCTTCTCCATGGATATGTGTCGGGAATTTTTTAGGCGGCCGGCTCAGTGGTTTATCTGCGCCTGGATATACAGGGACACTTTTTCCCAGCTGTTCTAAGACCACTAATGTATTGCGGGTGGTTTTTTCAACAGGACCATTTCCAAAGCATGTTGTAAGACCGAGGATCTCTAGCTCAGGAGAATTTAAAGCATATGCAATCGCTAACGCATCATCTATACCCGTATCCACATCCAAAATAACTGGCTTCATTATCACTCACTCCATATTGTCTGTTTGTCCCCCACTAACTCATTATTCTGATAATGATAGTAATTTAATCATGATATAGTCTATTTGTTCTTCGTCCCCCATATAGAAGGAGTGTGTACCAGCTTGAACAAACCCAAGATTCTTGTAAAAAGCAATACCATTCTCGTTTTTTTCCCAAACACCCAGCCAGATTTTATTCTTTTTCTGTTCTACTGCGATTTCTATCGCCTTATTGATGAGAAATTTACCTAGTCCTAGTTTTTGAAAAGTAGCCCTTATATAAATCCTTTCAATTTCTATTGCATCCTCACCCATATTCTCCAATTGAGCATCCTGGGTATTCACCTTTAAATATCCAGCCACTTCATTATTGAAATAGACAAACAAGAATTGCGAATAAATAGTTGATAATTCATTTTCTAATTTTTTTAAGTTAAAAGCTTTCTCCAAATATGCAATCATATTTTCAGGTGAGTTCTGATCCTTAAATGTTTCATTAAATGTTTCAATACTAATTTCTTGAAGTAAGGATAAATCTTCAATGGTACAATGTTTTATTTTTATACTCATTATAGTTTGCCTCTCCTTTTTCTACTCAATAATTTCTCTTGTCTCCCTTTTTCACATGTTCCCAGTCTTTTTCTATATTTTTTCTTACTCTTTGAAGCATGTTGAAAATGGTTTCTATTTCTCCTTCAGTAAATCCCTCTAATGCAACGTTATTGGAATAATCATTTTCTCTTTTTATTAACGGATATACAGATTCACCTTTCTTTGTTGGAAAGAGCTTTTTAATTTTCTTGTTATGTTGATCTTCTTTCTTCTCTATAAATCCATTAATTTCAAGTTTTTTTATTGCTCGAGCCGCTGTAGTTCGGTCTACTTTAATCATTTCAGCTGCCTTTTCTTGAATGATTCCAGGATTTTCACATATTCGTACAAGATACAAATACTGCCCCTTGGTTAGCTCATATTCCTTAAATTCAATGTTACTTATCGAATCTAATGCTCTAGCGATCATCCCAATTTCTCGCAAAATTTCCTTCATAATTTGCTCCTTATCGAAATTTTAGTTGCAAATACAACATACTTACTATAAATTAAATCTAGCGTAATTTTATGGTAAATACAACAAAATAATGAGATGGTAAAGGATTGAAAAAAATGACTGTAAAAAGAATAACTATGGAAGAAGATTTAAGAAAGGCATTTCACATTCGTAAAGAAGTATTTGTTAAGGAGCAGGGTGTCCCCTTAGAAGATGAATTTGACGAATTTGATAATCTAAATGGTCAATGTGAACATATCCTAGTCTATTTCGAAGAACAACCTGTCGGAACGGGGCGGATTAGATGGGTTGATGAGTTTGGCAAATTGGAGAGAATTTGTATTTTAGAACCATACCGTAAATACGGCCTGGGTAAAATTATTATTTCCGCATTAGAGAAAATTGCACAGGAAAGAGGAGCAGTAAAGGTAAAATTACACGGCCAAACACAAGCACAAGGCTTTTATAAAAAACTCGGGTTTCAGACTTCATCTAACGTATTCATTGAGGATGGAATTCCGCATTTATTGATGACCAAAGAATTATTGAATCGAGAAAAAACTATTTGGTTGTATTAATAATCCAGATATCCATGGGAATACATAAGCTCAGAAAGGCAGGAAGCTCTTTTGTTACTTCAATATACCAATGCACCTTACTTGCATGAATAACCTCCTCACGTTATCATTTAAGTTTGGTAAAACCATTTTCGTTAACAGGTTTTTCTTTTTATATCCTAGGAGGAAACGAAATGAATGTCATTGAAGTTCAAAATTTACGGAAAGAATTTAATTCCTATACAAGCCGTCCCGGTCTGGCGGGAGCTTTTCGTGATTTATTTACGAGAAACTATAAAGTTCATGCCGCTGTTGATAATATTTCTTTAACTGTTAAACAAGGAGAAATGGTTGGCTATATCGGGGAGAACGGTGCAGGTAAATCAACCACCATTAAGATGTTAACGGGCATTTTGACGCCTACTTCCGGCTCCATTATCGTAAATGGAATGAACCCACATAAAGAGCGGGAAGAATTCGTGCGCACCATTGGAGTAGTATTCGGTCAGCGCTCACAGCTTTGGTGGGATATCGCTGTTCAAGAATCCTTCCGGTTATTAAAAAAGGTATACCGTGTTTCGGATGAAGACTATAACCGTCATATGGGACATGTAATTGAAACGTTAGAAATCGGCCCCTTACTTGATAAACCGGTACGAAAGCTGTCGCTTGGACAAAGAATGCGCTGTGAATTAGCCGCGGCACTCGTACACAATCCTCCTCTCCTCTTTTTAGATGAGCCGACAATTGGGCTGGATGTATTGGTGAAATTAAAAATTCGAAAATTTTTACAAGAAATTAACGAGCAATATAAAACAACTATTCTCTTAACAACACATGACTTAACCGATATTGAAGCCCTTTGTGAACGAGTCGTGTTATTAGATGAAGGAAAAATTATTTATGACGGCAAGCTGAATCAGCTGCAAGAACATGCTGTGGAAGGAAAGCAAATTGAATTTGAATTTTTGTCAGAGGTCGCTCGCAGCTCTCTGCCTCGTGTCGAAAATATTCAATGGGAACAAAAGGATGCGACAACCTGGCTCGGCTACATTAATGGGGATGAACAAATGATCTCCCGATTGATCAGTGATGTCGTCCAAAAGAACCCGATTAAAAATGTTCGAATCAATGAAGTTTCGACAGAAGAAATTGTCCGGAAGATATATGAAGAAGGTATGGCCCTCACATGAGTATGTATTTGGAAATGATTCGGGTTCGCTTTTTAATGATGCTCGCTTACCGGACAAACTATTATAGCGGGATATTAATCTATAGCATTAATATTGGAGCGTATTATTTCTTATGGTCGGCAATTTATGGAGGAAAAGAGGAGATCCAAGGCTTGTCCGTCGCTCAAATGACTACCTATGTGGCAGTTGCCTGGATGGCAAGAGCGTTTTATTATAACAATATTGACCGTGAAATTGCTGCTGAAATCAAAGACGGCAAGGTTGCGATTGAAATGATCCGTCCCTACAATTATTTAGGGATGAAGACTATGCAGGCACTTGGTGAAGGCGTCTTTCGCTTATTGTTTTTCTCCGTCCCAGGTATGATTATTGTTGCTTTGATTTTCCCAGTCTCTTTCGATGCTAGTTTATCCACATGGACATACTTCTTTGTTTCACTTGTTTTTAGTTTTATTGTTAATACGTATATCAACTTACTAACCGGTATGATGACTTTCTTTTTGTTTAATAACACAGGGTTAATTCGTGCAAAACGTGTTGTGATTGATTTGTTTTCAGGATTACTCCTTCCTATTTCTTTTTATCCTGATTGGGCTCAAGATTTAATGTCCTATTTACCTTTTCAAGCAATCAGCTATGTACCAAGTATGATCTTTACAGGAGGCTTTGTTGGTCAAGATATCTTTAACGCTTTGCTTTCACAAGTTTTCTGGGTTGTGATTCTACTTATTCCAATTCGCCTTCTATGGTCACAGGCAAAAAAACACTTAATTGTACAAGGAGGCTGACCAATGTTTTATCTATCATTGTTCTTTCAATACGCCTCTCAATATTTAAAAACTAGGCTTACTTATCGTGTTGATAGTGTTATTGAAATTCTATCTGACCTTTTATCTCAGGCAGTCAATTTAATTTTCATCTTAATCGTATTTCGCCACACAGCCTTTTTAGGCGGCTGGAACCGAGATGAAATTATTTTTATTTATGGATTTTTCCTTGTTCCGTATGCAATATTTTCGTCCTTTTTTAATATATGGGACTTTAACGAACGCTATATTGTCAAAGGAGAAATGGACCGTATCCTGACACGCCCGGTACACAGTCTTTTCCAAATTATATTAGAACGAATCGAACTGGAGTCGTTATTCGGTGCGGTTACTGGCATAGTAGTTATGGGTTATGCGATGGCAAACCTAGACTTAACGTTTGCATGGTACGATGTTTTGCTCTTTTTTGTCATGGTAATTGGCGGAGCATTAATTTACGCCGGGATCTTTATTTCGATTGCAACGATTGGATTCTGGTCAGACAGCCGCACCGATATTATGCCCATGATGTATAACATCAGTAATTACGGCCGTTACCCTATTAACATTTACAACAAGGTGATTCAATTTGTGTTAACTTGGATTTTACCTTTCGCATTTGTTGGTGTTTATCCGGCTTCCTATTTTTTAAATCGTGAAGAATGGTATGGCTACGCCTTTTTCACACCCGTTATGGGCATCCTTTTCCTAGGAATTGCCATTCTTTTATGGAATGCGGGAGTAAAGAGATATCGTGGAGCGGGGAATTAATATATTTAAATTATAATAAGAAATCAGCCCTTAGAGGTCCTCGCAGGATTACTAAGGGCTGATTTTTGGGACTTGCGGCTTGAGGCGAGACGAATTCAATCAAGCACTACATAGTCCCCTTCGGTGATTTGATTCTTTTTAAACCATCCAAGATTCACTTCAATTGCATATTGATAAAAAACTTCTGGGTCGTAGGCAGGACAAAACTCCTTCATACAAGGCTCCATATCTAGAATTTTTAGAATCTCCCCATCTGAATCAAGAAAAGCAATCGATAATGGAATGAATGTGTTTTTCATCCAAAAGCCACCATAAACTTTTTCGGAAAACACAAATAACATCCCCTCGTTTTCAGGTAACAATCTAACAAACATTAAGCCCATTTCTCTCTTTCTTGGAGTATCTGCAACTTGAACGAGTAATCTATTTACTCTGTTACCACTAAGTATTTTTATCATTTTTGTTTTGATAGTATTTTTCATTTCACTCACCCGAGTTTTAGGATTCCCTATAATAATCTTAGGATAATAGTTTAATTGATTTATTATATGTTACACTATTGAAAAAGGATTAAAATGGAAAAAATTACAGAAGTGAGGATAAAGCGATGGAAGAAGTGATCCTAACCATTAAGGATTTAAAAAAAAATTATGGTTCTAAGGCCGTCTTAAATGGTGTGTCTCTTCAAGTGAAACGAGGAGAAATCATTGGTTATATTGGACCGAACGGAGCAGGAAAAAGCACTACCGTTAAAATCATGCTTGGCATTGAAGACGACTATTCAGGTGAGATAAAAATCTTCGGGCACGATATTTCAGACGGAAATATTGAGTATAAACGAAAAATTGGTTATGTACCGGAGATTGCTGAAGTATACGACAATTTAACCGGTCATGAATATCTAACTTTCATTGGCGAGTTATATGGTCTTGAATTTAATCTGGCAGACTATAAGGCGAAAAACTTGATGGAACTATTTGGAATCGGAGAGGTCTATCATTCTCGTATTGCCTCCTATTCAAAAGGAATGCGTCAAAAGCTGTTGATTATCTCGAGTTTATTACATAATCCAGAACTTTTGTTTTTCGATGAGCCTATCAATGGTTTGGATGCAAATAGTGTGATGATTTTTAAAGAAATTATGACTCAACTTGCTGCACAAGGAAAAACCATTTTCTACTCCTCACACATCATGGATGTGGTCGAGAAAATCAGCAGCCGTATTATTCTCTTGTATGATGGAAAAATTGCGGCCGATGGTACCTTTGAAGATTTAAAACAGGAAAATATGGAAGGCACACTTGAACAGATTTTCAACCAACTGACAGGATTTAGTGAACACAAAACACTTGGTGCAAGATTTGTATCGATCGTAGAGGAAATGTAGATATGCAGGACTATCGCACTCTGAAACTATTGGATGTGTTCGAGAAGGTTTTCCGCAGGTTTGGAATAGATTACAAAATGATGAGAACCATCTTACAAGTAAAGTTAACGATGGATGGCCGTCGGGTACCAACCATTTTCTCACAAAATGCAAAAAAGAAAGAAAAGGACAGTAATAATCAGTATATTAAATCATTATGGATCTATGTGTTATTCGGTCTGTTTATGATTCCATTTATCCTGATGGGTGACAATTACTTGTTTCAAATGAGTCTCTTTTATGGGATCTTTACCTTTTTTATCATGACATCTATGATTTCTGACTTTTCATCCGTTCTACTTGACATCCGAGACCGTAACATACTTTTTCCAAAACCGGTTGATAAAAGAACCATTAGTACGGCAAAAATGATACACGTCCTCATTTATTTGTCGTTCCTTACAATTGCACTGGCCGGGGTCCCATTGATTGTTGGACTCGTCACACACGGTATTTTGTTTTTTCTTACTGCTGTACTTTCTATTATTCTTATTGACCTGTTTATTGTAGTGTTAACCGCGCTTATCTATTTGTTCATTTTACGCTTCTTTGATGGGGAAAAATTAAAAGATATTATTAACTATGTGCAAATTGCTTTGTCACTTGGAATCATGGTGGGGTATCAGCTGCTGGTCCGCTCCTTTGAGTTCATTGATTTGACCATTCATTTTGAAATGCAATGGTGGCAAATATTCATCTTTCCGATGTGGTTTGGCGCCATGATGGAAGTAATCATGAATGGTAATGCTCAGTTGTTTCACCTCTTATTTACAGGGCTGGGGATTGTGATGCCAATGATTTCTATATGGATATATATAAAGCTTAATCCCGTTTTTGAACAAAACCTTCAAAAACTTTCCTATCATGGAAAGGCAGAAAAGAAGCGGCATGGTAAGTTGGGACGATTACTTCTGCGGGTTATTTGCAGCTCAAATGAGGAAAGAGCGTTCTTCCGTTTTGCAGGTTCGATGATGAAAAACGAACGTGATTTTAAATTAAAAGTCTATCCATCACTGGGATTTTCCGCAGTGATTCCGTTAATTTTTATCATGAATGGCTTTAATACTAATTTTGACCAGCTATCCACCAGCAAGTCGTTTTTAACGATATACTTTAGTTTAATCATCATTCCGACAATTTTGGTGCTATTGAGATTCTCGGGAAAGTATAAAGGTGCATGGATCTACATGGCGGCTCCTATCATAAACTTAAAACCCATGTTTAGCGGTACAATAAAGGCGTTTATTTTCAAATTATACTTGCCTGTTTACTTGCTTCAAAGTGTCATTTTCCTAGTACTTTTTGGGGTGAGAATTCTCCCGGACCTAATCGTTGTATTTTTAAATGCCTGCGCGTATGCTGTTATTTGTTTTATGATCCTAAAAAAAGCCATTCCCTTTTCATCTTCTTTTGATGAATACAATCAAAACAGCAACGTTGCCGTTTTTATCGGATTAATGCTGTTTGTTGGCGTATTTGCTGGTCTACATTTTGTCTCGACTTTGTTTTCTTTTGGAATCTACCTTTATTTTGTGCTAGCTGTTCTTTATCTGGGGACCCTTTGGAAACTAGCATTTAATATTACGTGGGATAAGATTTTAGGATAAGTGATTACGGCCAGTGCTAATTAAATCTAGGTAAAAGTAAAAAATACGGCTGCCTGCTTCCTTGCAGGCAGCCGTTCATAATAAAAATCATCTACTTTGTTTTTCTCCAATACTCAACGGTGCTAACTAAGATAAAAATAGCCATAACGACAGAAATTATGATAAGACCCCATTCAGGAAGTTTCTCCATTGAATCCAGCCAGCCAATTTTTTTCATACTGAACAAACTCACATTAAAGGCAATTCCCATGGTAATAACGGACCAAATGGAGGAAGACCGTACATAAATAAATCCATATACAAGACCTAGAGCAATTCCTAGAAGCTGCATCCAAATTCCGCCTGGTGCTTGTATCACTGCAATAATCAAGGCAATACCTAGTATCGGCCAAAAAACAGGTACATTCTTTCTGGATTCATTAAACATAATGCCAATAAATACGATTAATTCTAGGGCAGTGGTAATCACTGAGGAAACAATAAGAGTTGTAAATGAAACAGAGTTAAAATAGCTTTCGGTAAAATCATTAAGTGAAGTTATATTGTAATAGAGTAATAATTTCATTACTGACGCATTTAGCATAGTAAATGCCAATCCGATGATAACCATGAGTATCAAACTGCCCATACTCATCTTAGAAAACCCAAAGACCCTCCAAAAACTTTCCGACGGCTGTTTCAATACTTTGTATTTGGCCTTATACACTAACGCTGAAAGTCCAATAGTTCCTACTAATACAAGAAACATCTGAACCGCTATGTTCTCTCCCGTTCCAAATTGTCCCCACCCTAAGAGTGGGTTTAGAACACTATTATAGAGAAGGATCACCACAATCATAACAGCCAAATAAAGCAAATAATTTCCTACCATTGAAAAATAATTTTTCAAAAGTATCTCCCCCTTAGTAGAAAAGTCCTTATCTATCTGTTATATGATTATTCCTCTCTAGAAAAACATATTCCTTACACAAGATATTCTCAGGTCATAATGAGTGGCTAAATTGTCAACTATCGTAAAGTTGATGTTTTTTATCTGCTTTCGTAAAACTTTCTACAAGACCATCATTAATTGGTAATCCTATTTCGTTTAAAGCATATAAGACTCCACCCATGACGGGCGACAATTGAATAGGGTGGTAAGTATAATTTTTATTTGAATTACTAATGTGTAGTTCTTTCTTAAACAAATCTTCCATATAGGGCGTTTTAATGACGCCTCCACCGAGCGCCAATGGGACGAAATCGGATGTAAATGTCGATGATACCAATAGGACTCCTGTTACTAAAGATTTAACAGCCTGTTTACAAGCTCTCCTTGCTGTTTCACTTCCATTCAAGGCTTCTTTTGTAACAATGGCCCCCATACTGCTTAATCTTTTAATTGCATCCACTTTATCGGCGGTGAAACCTTTAGCTGCAAGTAATCTAAGTTCTTCTATCGTATCTACTCCCCAATAATCAATAACCTGATCAATAAGTTGCTGGTCCTTATACGATGTACGTTGTGTGATAATTTCATATATAACGGAATACGATAAATATCTTGATCCAGCAACAGAGTCGTGATGGAAATCATAATTTTTTATACTATTGCCATCTTCAGTTTTTGCGAAGACAATTGAACCTGTTCCAGCAACCGCTAACACACCATGCTTTCCTATAAATGCACCATACTGTGCAATCTCTGCATCATTTAATAGAATTTTGGGACATGATATTCCTGGTACGTTTAAAAAATTTCCAACCCATAATTTATCGGCGGGATTATTTAATCCAGCAAATCCACCAACAATGCATCGTACAGAGTTAGGCAGATGATTGGCTTTCTGTAAAACCTCGAAGATTGCATCCTTTACATTTTTCTCGGGATTTTTGTTTTTACCTGGATGAGAGCCCTCTTTTTTAGCAGAGGCTAGCACGGTACCAAATAAATCAGAAGCTACAATTCTTGTATAAGTCCCTCCCCCATCGATCCCTAATACGATACCTTGATTCAAGTTGATTCTCCTTAAACATTATTTTTTAACCTTTTGGAAGTATCGATAATGATACACAAAGAACAAGAAATCTAATAATAATACAACACAATATAAGACTAGTCGCCACCCATGGTCGGATATCCACTTTAACCAAAGTTTTTCTCCCTCAAGATTTGTTTCTTTTGCAAATAAGCTAAAATCATGACCGAATCCAAGCATAATGGATAAAATACTGAGAACACCAAACATGATAATAATGGCAATATAATTACTTTTAATCTTATTATTTTTTTCCTGATCCTTTTGAAATAAAAACGAGAATATCCCTGCAAACCAGGAAAGTGTTTTCATGATCCTGGATTGACTTTCTAATTCTAATATTTCTTCATGCTTTGGTTTTCGGAGGAAGGTTTCCCACTCTAATGCGTATTCACTTATACCCGTTCGAAGAAATAACTCTTTATGTATTTTGTCCTCAATTCTTTTAATATACTGACCAGCACGTGACATTCGTCGAACTTCACCGTTCCAAATCAAAATAATTAAATTGCACATAAACGGTATAAATACCATGTAAATTGTTTCGACAATCTTTTCTTTCCCCCATAAATTTGCACTAAAGGCAATTAATACACCAATTGCAGTTAATCCATAGTTAATAATAGATTGTTGATGTTTTAATGATTCAGCAGACTCTCCCCTTAGCGAGTTGTATTCTTGAATAACAATATCGAACCACTTTAATTGAAATTCCTTAAACTGCTCATCTCTATTCTCCAACAATCTCACCCTTCAAACCTTCTGACTAATTCTAAAAAACATAATTCTTCCGTACTTTCCACATACCAATCTGCCTTACTCATCTTTTTATTTGTTCCAATTCCAATGGAAAACATTTTGGCTGCAAGAATAGCTTGCAAACCCGCCTCACCGTCTTCAATCGCAGCACAATTTTCTGGTGAAATATTCAACCCACTGGCTGCTGCAAGAAATATTTCCGGATCAGGTTTTCCCTTTTTTAATGATGTAGGATCGACAATATATTCAAAGTAATTGATTAACCCAACCTTTTCTAAGACAGTTTTTGCATTTGTACTAGAAGAAGCGATGGCCATTTTTATCTTATTCTTTTTCAACTCCATAATGAAGGTTTTTATTCCTGGTAATATGGACTTTTCGTCAATATTATTAATCAATGTTTGATAATGTTGGTTTTTACCTTCTGCTAGCTCTTCCTTTTGTTCCTGACTAAATTGTTGATTTGATTGGGATACCATGGCTTCTATTATCTCCATTCGCCCAATTCCTCTAAATTTTTCATTATCCATTCTTGTAAATGGAATAGAAAGATAGTCTGCTACCTTCTTATTGGTTGCATAATATAGCTCAAACGTATCAACAATAACCCCATCTAAATCAAAAATGATTCCCCTTAACTGCCTTTTCAAGTTAGAAGTTCCTCCCCAAAATGACTTTGATAATTCCTATCTTTTCCATTATACCAAACATTGAATTGTCTATAGTAGATAACTCCGATAAGCTTTTATAAAAATGTTAAAATCCGTCTACTTGCGCTTTCGTTTTAGAAATGGAGGAAATAAAATTTATTTAATATTTCTTCATCAACTTCTCTTCTATGTTTTTTATTATGGAATCGATCTCTCCATAGCCATGATAACGAACATACATAACAACATTTCCTTTAGAAACAAATACTTCTTTCATAGCCTCTTCCTCATGAATTATTAATATATCAAAATATGAATGCTTTGTTAGAACATAATCTTCCTCACTAGATTCATATCTATATCTCTTAATTAAATCCGTAATCAGATGATCCGCCATTTCAGGTATACTAAGCTGATATACCCTTGTATGAATACTTGGTGAATATTCCCCGCTCCCATCCCCCCACATTTTTCCAGGTATCAGCCCGTTTTCATCTGTTTCATATTGCCCAGGTGCCAACGGGCTCCATTTATATGTATATCGGTTTCCCCAATCAACATTGTCACTCATATAGTCAGGTTCCCCGCGAACAAAGGCAGGATTCTGCTCTATATCTGCTAATCTGACAATGGGTAAGTTAGGAGTTGATTCTGGCAATGTTTTTGTATCAGCTTTTATAAGTTGTACAAATGGAAGTACTGCACTCATTCCCACAACAAGTGTAATAAGCAAACCTATAATCGAATTTCTTCTATGATGCTTTTTCCAAGGTGCATGATGATCAATCGGTTTTCCCTCAATAAGATTCTTCCGTATTAGTCGAATGGAGATGGCTGCTTGTATTGAAGTATAAGCCGTAAAACCGATGAATATCGTTAAAATCGTTTGCTGAATCGCCAGCCCTTCAACCAACACGTACACAGGTGTTCCTTCTACTAACCAAATAGAAGATAACATGGCAATCATTAAAATCATCGCAGCCGCAACGATACTCGCATTCAAAGCTAATTTCTGATTCAGTTCACTTAATGTATACGATTGTTCTGCAGGGTCTGTATGAAGCTCGGGGGCATTACGTTCATCGGGTGATGAAAACACATGAAATGATTGATAGCTAGTTACATAATCCCATCCACTATCGGCATATAGTTGAATTTGTTCTGTAGAAATCTTCTTTTTTAGCGATACATCAATTCTGTACCTCATTTTTTTCGGTTCACCTTTAGCAAACTGGACAAATTGTATCCCCATCTTTTTTAGATGTAATCCCCTTGCTGCCATGTCAGTAAACCAACTTTCATGTTCACCGATTCTCCAATAATCACTAGGACGGATTTTGTAGACTTTTTTACTCAATTACATCACCTTCCTCTAAAATGCTGCCGTCTTGAATCATGGCTTTTAACCGCGTATACTCTGTTCTCAGAGCTTGTTCTCCTGATGGTGTAATTCGGTAGGTCTTCCTTCTGCCATCATCTTCAGCTAGTGAAATAAGGCTGTCTTTTTGCATCCGTGAGAGTACACCATAAAGTGTACCGGGTCCCATGGTTATTCTGCCATTCGAAACTTCTGTAACAGCTTGCATAAGCTGATACCCATGGTTAGGATTCATCAATGCCAATAATACATAATACATTGCTTCTGTCATTGGTCCCCCACTATATGCCATTGCTTACATCCCTTCAATTATTTAATAAGATATTCTGTTATGCGATATTATGTATCACGATATATCGTATAACAGAATATTACTTCATAGACTTTCATTTGTAAATCAATGCAACTAAATATAATTGAAGAATCCATTAAAATTTTACTGTCACTTTGTCAATATAAATAAGGAGCAACATTCAATTGAAATGTGCTCCTGGAATCTTATATTTTTAGTTACCCGTGACAGCAAAACGTTTAATTCGATTTCCGATTTCATCACGGACACGTTGGAAGAATGCCCACTTTTCTTCGTCTGTTCCTTGAGCTTTGGCTGGATCATCGAAGCCCCAGTGAACTCGTTTAACATGCGGAGGTGTTACTGGGCAGTGGTCTTCGGCATGCCCGCATAATGTTACAACTAAATCAGCATTATTTAAAATTTCAGGATCAATAACATCAGATGTTTGCTTAGAAATATCTATTCCCGCTTCTATCATTGCTTTTACTGCATTCGGGTTTAATCCATGTGCAGAAAGACCAGCACTCTTTACTTCCCACTCATCACCTAAATACTTTTTTGCCCATCCTTCTGCCATTTGACTGCGGCAAGAGTTACCAGTACATAGAAAATAGATAATTTTGTTTGACATGATGATCTCCTTTTATGATTAAAGTTATATATAAATGATTAACAACCATATATAGAGGCCCACTAAAGTAATGAACAAAGTAGGTATTGTTAAAACAATACCCGTTTTAAAATACGTACCCCAAGAAATCTTAACTCCCTTTTGTGATAAAACATGTAACCATAATAAAGTTGCTAGAGAACCGATAGGGGTTATTTTAGGACCTAAATCAGAGCCAATCACATTTGCGTATATCAGTGCTTCTCTAATTACACCAGTTGTATTGGTATCTGCAATTGCTAAAGCGTCAATCATTACAGTTGGCATATTATTCATAATGGAAGAAAGTATCGCTGCAATAAAACCCATTCCAATGGTAGCGGCAAATAACCCCTGGTCAGCAGTCACCTGGATTAGGTCGGCTAATACATTGGTTAATCCAACATTTCTCAAGCCATAGACAACTACATACATTCCGAGTGAGAAAAATACAATCGCCCAAGGTGCTCCTTTAATGACCCTTTTTGTTTCAACTGCATGGCTTCTTCTGCCCATTAATAAGAAGAATATAGCCACAATACCTGCAATGATAGATACAGGAATATTTAGGAATTCACTAATAAAATATCCCGCCAATAAAATTACAAGAATTCCCCAGGATAATCGAAACATTTTTTGGTCTCTAATAGCTTCAACAGGTTCCTTTAAATGGCCCAAATCATATTTCTTAGGTATGTTTCTTCTGAAGTAGATGTATAAGACTAAAATACTTGCCATTAGCGAGAATAAATTTGGGACAAACATTCTTGAGGCAAACTCTGCAAATCCGATACCGAAAAAGTCAGCAGATACGATATTTACAAGGTTACTCACCACTAGCGGCAATGAAGTTGTATCAGCAATAAAACCGCTGGCAATAATGAACGGAAAAATCATCTTTTCTTCAAACTTTAAATTCCGGACCATGGCTAAAACGATTGGTGTAAGGATAAGTGCGGCACCATCATTGGCGAAAAATACTGCGACAAGTGCTCCCAAAATGCTCACATAAACAAACATTTTTAATCCGTTGCCTTTAGCTGCTCTTGCCATGTGGAGCGCTGCCCATTCAAAGAACCCAATTTCATCCAATATTAAGGAAATAATAATGATAGCAATAAATGAAAAGGTAGCATTCCATACAATTTTGGTTACTTCAAGAACGTCCTGGAAGTCAACCACTCCAACGATTAGTGCGAGAATCGCACCCCCACAAGCGGACCATCCGATGGATAAATTTCTTGGTTGCCATATAACCAGAATAAGTGTAAATAAGAAAATCAATGATGCGAGTATTGCAGATACCAATGTTGAAACCTCCAATTATTCACAAGAAATTCGTAAACCCTGCTCTTCCAATTCCTTTAATCTATAATCTTGGTTTGGAAGATGTCGTAATAAATCTTCAACCAATGGAAAAAATTCACCTTCTTTATTCAAAGAGTAGATGATCCATTGCCCTCTTCTTGTTTCCTTCACCATCCCAACATCTTTTAATTTACGAACATGCTGACTAATGGCTGGCTGACTCGTTTTAAAGATTTCTACAAATTCACAGACGCATGCATCATGATTATCCAGAATTTTCATCATCGTTAAACGTGTTTTATCCCCTAATAGCTTTAATACATTGGCAGAACGCTCTAATTCTAATGCTATTTTCCTCGTTTCTGACATGATTACCCTCCTCACTATATAATTAAATAATTATATCCTAATATTAAGAATAAACAGAGGTGTCCTTTTTATACAAGTCACCACTTTCAAACTAACTATCCTCAATTAGCAATAATATATAACTATCCGCTTATATAATATTTCACTTATAAATAAATTTCAAGAAGCAGAAATAAAGTAATTGTAAAATAGATACGTAACAGTTGTTACCAACAAAATAAAGGGAGTCTATAATAATTTCTCCATTGCCATTACATCCACAAATTCACCATCAAGAATCCCATGGTTTTTAAATACACCAACTTCACGAAAACCCATCTTTTTGTATAATCCCTGGCCAAGCTGATTAAATGGGAAAGTGAATAGCACCATTTTATGAAATTTATTTTCTCTGGCTATGGATTCAAGTTCAACCAAAAGCTGCTTACCAATTCCCTTTCCTCTGAAATCCCTTGAAATATAAACGGAAAGATCGGCAACTCCATCATAGGCCCTTCGATCATTGTATTGATTTAGTGACGCCCACCCAACAATTTTCTCATTATATTCTGCTACAATTACTTTAAACCGGCCTTTGTGTTTTTCATACCATTCCTTCATGTAAGAATAATCTTTTATTTTTACCTCTAACGTAGCTATTCTATCCTCAATCCCTTGATTGTATATATCTTGTATTCCGTTAATATCGGAGTCTTTAGATCCCCTGATAACTAAATTTAACAACATTCTTGTCCCTCCTATTTAATTGGGCTTATATCGAATAAACAAATTTAGTCCATTATTAGGTAACTCTATTATGAGGAATCTGTTTCCCTGCTTCGACTTTTCTCGTCTTTATTACCCATCATATTTTTTAAGTCATTTCCTGACGGATTCTGGAATAAATGAAGACCAAATTCCGGCGCTACTGCAAATAGATGATCAAAGATGTCAGATTGTATGGTTTCGTAAATATCCCAGCGAATATCGTTGGTAAATGCATATATTTCTAATGGCAATCCCATTTCAGTTGGCGCTAATTGTCTTACCAGCAATGTCATTTCCTGACTAATTCCTGGGTGATGCTGAAGATATTGGTTAATGTAGGCTCTAAAAACCCCGATATTGGTAAGGGCACGGCCATTGACTGGATTATTACGATTAATTTGATTCTTGGCATTGTATTCAGCAATTTCTTGTTCCTTAGATGTTATGTAATTTGAAAGAAATTGAATTGACTTGAATTTCTCTATCATTTCTTCGGTGCAGAAAGTAATACTGTTGGTGTCAATGAATAATGATCTCTTTATCCGGCGGCCTCCAGAAACCTGCATTCCTCTCCAATTTTTGAACGAGTCTGAAATAAGAGCATAGCTTGGGATTGTCGTTATGGTTTTATCAAAGTTCTGAACCTTTACTGTATTTAAAGAAATATCAATGATATCCCCATCGGCTTCATATTTTGGCATTTCAATCCAATCACCCACTCGCACCATATCATTGGCCGCCAATTGAATACCAGCTACAAGCCCTAAGAGAGAATCTTTAAATATGATAAGAAGAACAGCTGATAATGCACCAATACCACTTAGAAGAATAAACGGACTCTCCCCCATCAAATTTGCAATTACAACAATTCCTCCAAGGATAAAAACAATAATTTGGACGACTTGAATATAACCCTTAATTGGCTTAGTCTTTGAGATTTCAAAGGTTAAATATATATCATTACATGCTTTTAAAAAGCCATTAATGACCATTAATCCAACAACAATGATATAGGTAATGGCTCCTTTTTCAATTAAGTGCTGATAGTCAGGAAAAGTAGATGCAAAATAATAAATAATAAGGGCTGGAACAATATGGGATAACCTGTGAAAAACCTTCCTTTCTAATAGAATGTTATCCCATTCATATTTGTTATTAGTAATAATATGAGTAATAATTCTCAGCACAATTTTCTTTGTAAGAATGTTCGCTGCAATACAGAGAATCCCTATGAAAATGATTATAATAATAGCAGCAAGATAATCAGTAAGGACTGGATCTATACCATATTCAAGCAGACGATTGCGTATTAGCTTCATAAATTTCCTCCCTTATCACCTATTTCATACGTATATTCAAACTCATTCCCTTAATCTACAGTTATTTTCCCTAATTAGCATTTCATAATACCCCATTGTAATATTATGCTGGTCAAATGTTGTTTTTCCATTTCTTTATTCGCAGCTGACAAAAACTTTAACATAAAAAAAGTCAGATCTCACGAAAATACTGAGAATCCGACTTTATGAATGGGTCTATTATAAAAATCTACTATTATTTATACTTTCGGTATTTCTTCCTTTAACCTGTTTTAATGTCGCTACTATAAGAAAGCTAACAATCACCAATAAAAGCCATGAACTCACTTTTCCAAGATGAACGAGACTCCAGGCATCGGTTTGGTTTGGATATTCCCAAGCTCCAAAAAACGTTGCGATATTTTCAGCTATCCAGATAAAAAATCCAATGAGTACAAAAGCAAGTGCTAGTGGCATACGGTAACGAGTTCCACCAACCTCATATGTGACCCGCGATTGCCAAAAGACAATTATGACAAGAGCTGATAGCCACCAACGAACGTCAATCCAAAAATGGTGGGTGAAAAAATTCAAATAAATTGCAGCTGCAAGAGGAACAACTAATAAATACGGCGGCCACTTAACCAATTCCACCTGTAACCTCCTCCAAGCCTGGCAAAGATAACTTGCTACACTTGCATACATGAATCCGCTGTATAATGGCACTCCGAATATCTTGAAATACCCTTCCTCTGGATATGACCAGGAGCCCATGTGTGTCTTGAAAATTTCAAGCGTAAGTCCAATTAGATGGAACAAGGTGATAACCTTTAGTTCATCAAGAGTTTCAAGCCCAGAACGCACCATCCACCACTGCATCAAGAGGCAAATGATGAGCAGCCAATCATATCGCGGCAGGAAGGGAATTGGGATGATTTTTGTAAAAGCCAAAGAGGCAAAAATAACGACAGGAAACAAACATGATAAGGCCTGCTCCCAGCCAAATCGAACGAGTTGTTTTAATGCTCTCATGATCTTTGCCTCCAAAGTTTTATGGGGTGTCCTCATCACTTCGGTATTCTAAAATATCTCCGGGTTGACAATCTAAGGCCTTACAAATTGCCTCTAAAGTTGCAAATCGGACCGCTTTTGCTTTTCCATTTTTCAAAATAGAAAGGTTCGCCATCGTGATGCCAACTCTCTCCGAAAGTTCTGTTACGCTCATTTTCCTTTTAGCCAGCATCACATCAATATTGATTATAATCGCCATTTTTATCACCTCAGACCGTTAAGTCATTTTCAGATTTTATATCAATCGCTTCTTGTAATAGTCTTTGAAGAACCGCAGCAAAGACGGCAATCACCATCGACGCAAAAACAGGAACCATTCCAATAATGATAAGACCTGGTGCATCGTCTAGGTCTGCTACAAGAAAGACAAATGGTAAAATCACCACATAAACAGCACTGATTGTGATCGCACAGATTTTGATATTCTTTAGAGCTTTAACAGATAATTCAGAGAAAGCTTGGTTCTTGTCAATATAACTTAGAAGTTTAAAAGCCTGGAACAATGCAGCGAAAAATGGTATCACGGATACAAACATACCTACAACAATGGGATATAGTATATGGGCATAATCTGGATTTGCTGGATTTTTTGGTAACCACGTTAAACCATATATAGCTAAAGCAAGAACTGGAGTCCCAATCAGAAAAACAGCCATCCTTAAAAATAATGTTGACCCTCGTTTCATAAAAAGCACCTCACTAATTTATTTTCAATATGATATTAACATGTTATTTATCGTTTTGCAATAAATTATTATCCTTTCTTATTATAACCTTATCGTTACTAAGTTACACAATTTTAGGCATGAAAAAAAGCATTCCCTGATACAAGGAGATGCCTTATTCTTTCAACTATTTACGTTTAAAGCGATTACTTTTCAATTCATTAATGGAATAAAAAGTTCCCTTCCAACTAATCCCTCCCTTAATTAGTGTAATTAGGCAGGAGCGTAAAAATACATAGATTAAGATCAAAACAAAAATAGGGAATAATAGTACATCAAACCCTTTATCCTTTGATAGCTTATTAATATAAATCAAATATAAGATTAATATTAATATAATAGAAACATCATTGATAAATACATACCATCCATCAAACACCCAAATTCCCAAAAATGGAAGTAAATAAAAAACAATCATTCCCAGAATTACCCCAAATAGTACAAAAAGAGAGTAGTTAAGTCCGGCAAATATATTTTTTTCTAATCCTTTTAACATCGCTGAAAAACTTTGGTACCATTCGACCTCAATGAATTCTTTACCAATTAACACTCTTTGTTTTAGTCCTTTCTTTTTGACTAACATCCCTAATTGCAGATCATCGTCCGGTCTTAGTGCAATTTCTTTGTGTGTTCCTATTTTTTCATAGGCTTCACGGGTAAGTAGATTAAAGGCACCTACCCCAATTCCTTGTTTCGTCTGCCGATCATTATTCGGCATCCATGGCCATTTTGATAAATACAATGAAAAGATGAAAAGATGAATGAAGCCTCGAAGCCAAAATTGACGGGATTTTAAATAAGGGAGCAAAGTAAGATGATCTATATTATACTTTTGAAGATATGCCATTGCGGAACCAATGGTATCTGCAGAAAATTGAATATCAGCATCTGTAAAAAGGATATAGTTTCCACTCGCACGTAAATAACCTTGAAGTAAGGCATAATTTTTCCCAAGCCACCCTGTCGGCAGTTTATGGATATGAATGAGTTTGATTTCTTGGATATACCCTTTATTTTTAATTTCTCCCATAAATTTCTCTATATTTTTTGCAGTATTGTCAATTGAACGGTCATTTACTACGATGATTTCTACATTTACATACTTCTGATTGATTAAGGTTTTAAGTGTATGAGCAATAGATCCTTCCTCATCTTTGGCTGCAATGATAATAGATAAAAGGGGATTGTTTCTTATTTCACCTCCTACAACAGGCAATTCAGGGACGCGTTTCAACCCCCGCCAATGAATTAGAAACGTAGTCACCCAATAAGTGAACAAAATGAGAATCATAACTCCACCGCTCATGTTATTTCTCCTCTCCCACAAACTGAAATAGGAAATTTATGATATATAGTAATTATTATTATTCATTAATCTTATGCAGTAATTTTTTTATTGATTTATAAATTTTATAAGTAAACATACTAGATTTCTATGAGATTCTTCAATAATTTATAAGCCTTATGTATTCCCGCTGTGGAACAACACCCTGTAGTTGTTATAAGATTGAGTAAAGCTTCATCGTAAAATAATTTGTTAGAATAAAGGGGAAAGATGCAATGACAGAATCAAAGGATTGGAAAAATGGGGCACAAGGGCATAAATTCATCGCTTCTTTTAGTGGAGGAAAAGATAGTGTCTTAGCTTTATATAAGGCAATGAAAGCTGGAGAAGCGGTTGGGCTGATTGTCATGATGGAGGAAGAAGGAAAACGATCCAGATCTCATGGAATGCCTCCGGAGCTTATTCATGCTCAGGCAAAATCAATAGGTTTGCCCGTTTATTCTGCTGCCGCTAGCTGGAGCGAGTATGAGAAAGTATTTATTCAACTTTTAGAAAACGCTAAGAATCAAGGAGCGGAAGTATTAGTAACTGGTGACTTAGATATACCTGAACATGGTTGCTGGCATGAAAGAGTTGCGAATATTGCTGGATTAAAGCTTGGGATGCCTTTATGGGAAATGAATCATCGGAGAGCAGTAGAAGAGTTCATAAAACTTGGTTTTGTAACGATTATTGTAACTGTTAATCTATCATTAGGAATGCATGAAGACGATTTAGGGCGTGTCTTAACCCTTGATTATGTAAAAGAGCTAGAATCTCGCGGGATAGATCCCTGTGGTGAAGGCGGAGAGTTTCATACCACTGTTATAGATGGGCCAATTTTCGATTATCCTATTCCAGTCCGTAAATGTAAGATCATTCAGAACAGTGATTATGCCTTTTTGCCATTGGAACTGGATCGGGTCGACTAGTTGAAAACTTAGTGGTCATTTTTATTCAGGAACAAATAAACAAAGTCTTACTCCTGTTACTAACAAAGAGTAAGGCTTTGTTTTGCTGTGTACATAAACGTCTGCCTATAATTTAATTAATTATACTATTTTAGTAGAACGGGCAGACAACCAAGGGTCAATGGCAAAAGCAAATTGACCGGTTAAACACAAAGATACATGCCCCGCCTCCACATGCTGATAGGTTTTATCTTTACTTGAAATTAGGTCCATGATTGGAAGGCTTTGTGATTCTAAAACTAATTCATCCCTCGTGGATGTCAGCACCAAGGTACTGCATTTAATATTGGATAAATCTACCCTCTGACCGCCAATCATCATTTCACCTTTTACTAGCTTGTTTTCTTTATATAATTCATTCATCATTTGCTTAAATGCAGCACCCGAAAATGTAACGGCATCCTTCATCCATTTATCCATATTCCGCCACTTTTCAACATACTTCTGATCATGAGCCCGGGTGATGAGATTAATCGTTGGTCCGATGTTAAATCCTTGCAGCGCCATAAAGATTGCATATAAGAACTCCGAAGGTATCACTTCATAAGAATCAGCAAACCGGTCAAAATTGAGTGTCCCGTTTTGAAGTGCCTGCACCCACTTATTTGGCACAATGGCGTCACTGTAGTCAATGGGAACAGCTGCCAGAATGAGATTTTTAATTGGAAGATCTGTTCGTGATGTAAGCATGGCAGAAAGCATTCCACCTATACAATATCCAACCAAAGAGATTTCTTTTGCACTCGAATGCCTTAAGGCACGCTTTACCGCAATTTCTAAATAATCAATAATATAGTTATCCATAGTGAGGTCCTTGTCTTCCAAGCCAGGAGAACCCCAATCTAGCAAATAAACATCATAT
Source organism: Neobacillus niacini (assembly GCF_046591715.1). GTDB lineage: Bacteria > Bacillota > Bacilli > Bacillales > Cytobacillaceae > Neobacillus > Neobacillus niacini_L. Next base: position 360,826 of record NZ_JAWVNQ010000004.1, read on the forward strand.
CCCATTTTTGTAAGGTTGCCAACGACGCTTCCTTCCTCAGAGATATCTAGAATATAAGCTTTATTTAATAGAGAATAAACCAAAAACACGGGAGTGGCATACTTTTTCTCCGGTGCTTGGTGATACCATAACACCGATTTATTTTTTTTCCAGACTGCTTTTCTTGGTGTAGACTTAATATCAGGCTTTGGTTCACTTAAAACTTTATAAATTGTGTTCCATCGTTGTTTCTCCGTATCAAGATTAAGAACAGGGATATTTACTAGTGACTTAACCGCCATCATTTATTCCACCTTCACCATTTTTTTCATGTCAGAACTGGTTCTTTTTTCTGCAATAGCTTCTTCATCTCATCAAACTCTTTTTGCATTTCCGATAATTTTGCCAGCTCCTGTGATGCCTTTTCCCATTCAGAATGGATATATTTGGTGTAATCAATAATTTCTCCAAGCATTTTGTTTTGCTCATTTGTTGCTATAGTAAAGCTTTCTTGCAAATTCCATAGCTGTTCTTCTAGAATATCTATTTTTTCTTCTGCTTGGATAGTTTGCTTGACCGCATTTGCAACATCATTTTTTGTTGGCAGATTCATATAATTAGCCATTAATTCCCGATTTCTTTTCAGCATCTCTATATATCTAGAATTTGCCTGAATGCCAACCTTAGTTATTTGGATCAATGGGTTGTTATTAAGGGATTGAAATAGTAATCCATTCAAACTCTTTTCCCACATTTCACTCACTTGTCTAAATGAATCAAAAGGATTATTTTCGGACATATTTTCTCACCTCTGTTTTTTATTTTGCTGCATTTAATCGACTTATTTCCAGACGATATTATGTCATTCCTCCTTATATGAATGAATACTCATTCATTATCTGTTACCTGTATTTTACATTGAATTATAGTAACTTACAATAGGGCAACTTGAAGATTCTGAAAACAAATTTTAAAAAAACTAGGAATGAATTTCGTTTGAGAAACAAAATTAATTCGAATATTTCCTTATAAAATCACCAATTTCTTTCACTGCCTTTTTGGCTTCAGGTAACTTGTTGCTTATCTGCCATACATGCCACATGCCTTTCCAAACTTTTAACTGTACCTCCACCCCTGACATACGAGCTTTTTCCGCTAGCAATTGTGCATCACTAAGTAGAATTTCTATACTTCCTACTTGGATAAACATTGGTGGAAATCCTCTTAAATCTGCAAAAACAGGAGAAATTAATTCATTGTCAAGAGACTCACCTGCTGCATAATTTTGAGCAGTTAATCGAACAAGCTCTGACCTCAAATATGGATCTTTATCGCTATTTTTACTATAGCTTTCCCCCTGACTCGTTAGATCTACCCAAGGTGACAGACATACTAGGGCACCAGGAAGTGGTTCAGATTGGTCTCTTAGTGCCAGAGTGGTCGCTGCTGATAAGCCCCCGCCTGCTGAGTCACCAGCAAAAATGATTTTTGAAGAATCATAGCCCTGCTTTAAAAGCCAACGATAGATTGTGAGAGTATCCTCAATTGCCGCCGGAAAGGGATGTTCCGGTGCCAGTCGGTATTCAGGAAGAAGGACTTTTACCCCCGCTTCAATCATGACTCTCGCAGCCAATGACCGATGTGTGTCTGCTGAGCAATAACCATATCCCCCTCCGTGCAAATAAAGAATCACCATATCACCTTTTGCGTGCTTATTTGAAATCCATTCAGCGTAAATGCCTTCAATTTGTGTTTTTTCAACCTGACAATTCTTTGGCAGCTTCGAGAATTTACGACCAAATGAATCGATAACCTCTCTGCTTTCATCAATTTTCTTTTCTTCTAATCTAAGCCTTTTTGCACCAGCTTTAATACCCTTCTTGAAAAAATAACTTCTTACACTTGGCAAAACAATCCTCCCCTTTTTTATAGTGTTATATATATATCTTATCAAATACAAGTTGCCATAGGGACGGATCTCATGGTCATTTAGTGAAATTATTGGCATCCAAAAAAACCCCTTCCCCACTTTTATTTTTAGAAAATTATTAATATTTTTTAAAAAAATGTGGTCATTTTCACTCACTGTGTTATATAATAACTAATAATAATATAACTGTTATATAACATAAGAAAAGAGGTAATGGGTATGAACAAAACAGATTCAATCGCTCGGAGAATATTAGGTTGGAAGCTAAATCGATGGGATCGCTGGTTTGATTATGAAAAGGGGATTTTTATTCATGATACTGAATTTCAACCTGAGCAAAACCTTGAGCATGCCATGTTGATAGTTAAAAGGCTTGAGGAAATCGGGTTTACTTTTTCTACGTCTGGGGAATCTGAAGTAAGCTTTAATAACTTCCGTGCAAAGGGTGAAACTTTGGCCGAAGCCATCACCAATGCGGCCTACTCCATTATTGAACAACATTCCGTCACCAACACCACTAGAATGTGGAGCACCTTGTGCTAGAAGAAATGCAGATGTATTAAAAATTAACCAAAAAATGACATTTTACACAAAAAAAGCAGGATACCTTCGTTAGGTTCCTGCTGCTGTCTATTTCATTGGGTGAATGCTTTTTAAGCACATTTTTAAATTAACTCTTCAGCTAATAAGGTATAAGAATGGATTTTGTCCTGGAAGTTCCAGAATTTAGTTTTTTCCAGTCAAAAAACGAGCCTTAAGATAATAGGAAACACCATCTTCATCGCATGTGAATTCTGTAACATCATCCGTGATTTCTTTAATGCGCTCAGATGCGTTTTTCATCGCTACCGAATAATTGACAAGTCTCAGCATTGGAAGGTCATTGTCACTATCGCCTATTGCCATCGTTTCTGTTACTGACAAATCAAAGTGTTTTAACATTTGTTGTATACCTGTTGCCTTATTCACGTTTGCTGCCATAACCTCGACATTATGATCAGACGAAATCGAGGTGGTAAAGTTGATTTCTTTCTTTAATTGCTCTAATTCTTCTTTCCAGCGTTTGATATGTTCCTTTGACTTGGCAAAGAAATAGAATTTAGAAAATTCATTTCCAACAATTTCATCTACCCATATAATTTCCTCTTTAATCGCTTCCTTACGGGAAAGCCACTCATTGATGCCCACACTTTCCGTCTTTGGTTCAGTTATTTCATTTTCCACATAGCTTTGATCCTGTTTCAAGGTGACACGGTCTGAATCATAAGGAAATAGTTCATAATAGATTTTGTTTTTTCTTGCTCTTTTAATTACTTCATCCACAAGTTTAAGCGAAAGGGAATGTTTGAAGATCACATCATCGCCAACATATCCAGCCATTCCATTGGAAGTAACGATTCCATCTACTTGAAAACCTGCAGGTACAATTCCCTCTATTTCATCGAATGCTCTGCCTGTAGCAATAAAAACATAAATCCCCTGATACCGTAATTGATCGATGACATCCTTTGTATGTATACTAACCTGATTTTTATGATTTAATATCGTGCCATCCATGTCTAAAAAAATCGCCTTTGGTTTAAATTTCAACCGTGTTTCCCCCTATATCTGAAAAAGTTCATTAAGTAAGTATACACTTAGGCCATAATCGATACAATTTAAAAACATTAAGCACTAGAGGCAAAAAAAAAGAGTAAGGATGGAAATCCCTACACTCCGTAATCATTTCTATACGCTTTTTGCATTTGGTGTGACTGCTGTAACTTTTCGTTTCTTGATCATCTGTCGAATATTCGAGATACTGAAAATTCCTAGTGCAATCCAAATACATGAAAAGGTCACTGCATGGTCCTTTGTAAAGGCCTCACCGTATAATAGTACTCCAAGGAGTAAACTAATGGTCGGGGCAATATATTGTAAGAATCCCACGAGGTAGAGCGGAATCTTTTGTGCCCCAATACCAAACCATAATAGCGGCAGAGCTGTAGCAATACCCGAACCTAGCAAAAATAAATCATCTGTTAGTGAACCTGCCGCGAAGCTATTCTGGCCATTTACTCCTAAATAAGCCAAAAACAATAAAGCAAACGGTACAATAAATAAAGTTTCTAACAGTAAGCCTAAAATAGAATCTACTTTTATTAATTTTTTAGACAAACCATAAAAACCAAAAGATAAGGCCAAAATCAGCGCAATCCACGGGAAAGTTCCTAGTGACAACGTCATATAAACTACACCGATTCCAGCAACCGTGAATGAGACTGCCTGCAATCTATTCATCTTTTCGCCTAGTACAAAAACCCCTAACAATACGGCAACTAGCGGATTAATAAAGTATCCTAAGCTAGCCTCCACTATGTGGTTCGAATTGACAGCAAAAATATAAACAAACCAGTTAATACTGATTAATAGAGAAGCAAGGAACAGTCCAAGCCATGTTTTTACTTGTTTCATCTGAACTTGAAAAAAGTTTTTTAATAGTTTTCGTTTCAAAATTCCTACAATTAGTAAAACAAAAACAAACGACCAAATGACTCGATGAGCTAGAATTTCCATCGCTGGTATTTGATCAATAAACTTCCAGTAGATTGGCAGTACCCCCCAAAATATATAGGCACCTGCAGTATAGTAAATTCCTTTTGTGTTTTCTCGTTCCATTTCCTTTTTTTCACCTAGTTTCTATTTTTCGTAATTGCTTAAACTACCCTCTAAAAAACAAATGTAATTATATCACACTATTCTTTTTATGACAGGATTATAACACTTCTCAATTACTGTAAATTTACTATTACCAATGACTCATTAACAGGAAGTATCTTCATGATAAACTTTATAAGTATGTTATTTTCCAATAAATACATAATTTTTACCAACTAGAGGAGGATATGTGTGAAACGACATAGCTTTTTTTTATTGCTGCTTATTTCTTTAGTCCTATTGGCATGCAGTAATGAAAAAGAAAATGAGACAGCCAAACCTGTTGTGAAGAAAGACGTTGAAAAGCAGGGTAATAGATTAATAGAAGTAGAGAGTATAAATTTGGAGGTAACCAAGGAGACATTGACCTCTCTCCCGCCTGGGAAACTGATGGCAGGTTTCTCATATGAAGAGGATGTTAAAGAAATAGGCACTGATATTCCTAAAATGGAACCTGCTATTAAAAACCAATTAACTGCACAACTAAAGCAAATGGCAAAAGACTCGGAAGATTTGGACATAATAAAAAAAGGTATGCTGAGTTTGCTTGCCAGTCCCCACTATAAACAGGTCATTGAAAAAAGCATTGCCTATCAACCTCAGTTTGAAGAACCATACCTGCCAGATCCTACAAAATCTGAGGGTGACGAAGATGTGGATACAGCCAAAAAGGCAATTATTTTACTTGATGCCAGTTCGAGCATGCTGATGCAGGCAGATGGCAGAATAAAAATGGATATTGCCAAGGATGCAGTTAAAAGCTTTGCGCAAACAATCGGGCAATCCAGCGAGGTTTCTCTCGTTGTATACGGCCATAAGGGCTCGGAGGCAGACGAAGATAAGTTTGAATCTTGTTCGGCCATTGAGGAGCTATATCCGATGGGTAACTACTCCAAACAAGAATTTCATGCGGCCGTTGATTCATTTGAAAGTAAGGGCTGGACACCACTAGCAGGAGCCATTCAAAAAGCGGCTGAAATGAGCAGTAGTTATTCAGAAGGAACAACCATCTACATTGTCAGTGATGGTGCTGAAACATGTGACGGTGATCCGGTTCAAGCAAGCAGAGATTTAGCTGCGAAAAACAGCAGCAATACCGTCAACATCATCGGTTTTGATGTCGACGGCAAAACAGAAAATCAATTAAAAGCTGTTGCCGAGGCTGGAAATGGCGAGTACTTTAAGGCTGACAGTCCAGAGGAATTAAAAAATACCATCCAATATGAATGGCTTCCCTCCACACTTGATCTTGCCTGGGCCTTTACCATGGCACCTGACGGCTGGGAGTTGGGTGATGAGTATAAAATCGGGGAACAGTATCCATTACAGCTATGGACCATTGGACAGCGCGAGTCACATCGTTTAAGAGATGCCATTACCATAATGAGTGAAAATAATTGGATTACAGATGAGCAGCATACAGAACTAAGAGATTGGGCAATGGATCGAAGTGAAGAAATTAAAGAAGTCTATTTAGTCCTGGCCAAGGAAAATCGCGAGAAAGCTGATGCGAAAAGCAAGCAAATTCGACAGCAGGTCGATGAATGGGTTGAAAAGATGAAAGCATTGAAAAAAGAACGTGGAGATATTTGGTAAACAGGATAGATTGAATTAATTCTTTCTTGTATTAAAACAGAAATGCTGCAGCATAATTAGCTGCAGCATTTCTGTTATTTACTTTAATATTAATGCGAGTACTTTTCTGCTCTCGATTTGCGAATATAATGGATAATGAATGTCACAATAAATGAGGCAACCAAGAAACCGATGAAAATTTCGTTTGCAATATGAATGTCCACTAGCGTTAATCCCATTTTTACCGCTATAAAGGTAATCAAAATATAGGCAGTTGTCTCAAGCTCGGGAACCCTGTCCATTAATGCTATGAAGAAGGTAGCAACACCCCTCATGAGCAGGATTCCAATCATCCCCCCAAGTAAGATGACCCAAACTTCTTCAGATACCGCAAGAGCAGTCAAAATACTATCGACAGAAAAGGCTAAATCCATAAGTTCTACTGAGATTACTGTTGCCCAGAAGAATCCTAATGTCTTTACAAGCCAGCCCTTTGGCTGCAGCTGTTCATCCTCTTCTCCTGCATCCTTGTGAAGAAGCTTGTCCTTAAAGAATTTAACTGCAAGCCACAACAAGTATAGGGCACCTATTAATTTAATCCACCACAATTTAATTAAAAATGTTCCTAAGCCGATAAAAATAAATCGGAAAATATAAGCTCCCCATAGTCCGTATACCAAAGCTTTCTTTTGCTGTTCTTTTGGCAATGGCTTAACAAATGCTGACAATACCAATGCATTATCTGCGGATAAAATACATTCAAGTACGGCTAAGGAAAGGATTAACCCCCAAGCCTTTGGTGAGGTTAATACCTCTGCCCACATATGCCAATCTAACATTGCTGCATAAGTTGATACAATTCCTTCCCACATTGTGCATTTCTCCTTTTAGTTGTACCTCTAGGTTCATTATTCATTTCTTTCGAATCATTAGTCACTAAACACTGTCCATTTTTTCCAGCAATTTATTTAATTTTTTTAGACCATTAATGATTTCGTGTAATGATTGGTCTGTTTCACCTTGAATAGTATTAGAAATTTTCTCGATTAATTCCTGGTTAATTTCCTCTACCACACTTTTACCATGATCTGAAAGAGCAACCTTGACCACTCGTTCGTCCCCTTCATCTCTAACACGTACAATTAGTCCCTTACCTTCAAGCTTTTTGCACATGGTTGATATATTGGTTCCCGCAATATGTAACCGTTTGGCTAAGGATCCGATTGTGTGCGAACCATGCTGCTCTATTTCTAGCAGGATTCTCCCCTGTAAAGTGGTAATCCCATGGTGTTCACATAGAGAAATAATCAAATTACTTGTTTTTTCGTTTATTTGTCTGGTATAGCTCCAGAGGATATTTTTTAGATAAATTACATCCATGCTGACCTCCTGCTAAATATGATTTATAATATACATGATTTATATATATTATAAATCATATGCTTATTCCAATCAAATCGTTTTTTAAATGAGTATTTATTAAGAGTAGTTCAAACAATAATGGTATTCCGTAATAGGAGGAATTTCATTGGAACATACTTGGCTTTCTCTTTTTCCATTTATTATAGTTATTGCCATGTCCATCTGGTTGAAAAACATCTTACCAGGTCTAGTCGTTGGACTTGTTGCAGGTTCTTTGATTTTCACATCAGATTTATTAGATGGGACCATTCAAAGTGTTACCTATATGGTCACTACCTTGTCAGATGAAACCAATATTAAAATTATTGGGTTTCTCTATTTATTTGGCGGTCTTGTGGGAATGATGAACATTTCAGGAGGAATTAAAGGTTTTTCAGAATGGGTTGGGACAAAGATTAGAAATGAACGGGGACTGCTTGGGTTAATCTGGCTCACCCTGCCATTTACCTTTATGATGCCGATGTTTCGGATCATGATGATTGGACCTGTTGTCAAATCCCTTGCAAAAAAATTGAATGTTTCGAAGCAAAAAGTCGGACTAACGATGGACATTTCGACCGAATCTGTCATTGTCCTCTTACCAGTCGCGACCGCATTTGTTGGTTTCATGGTTTCCTTAGTGGAAGGCAGTATACACGATTTGGATTTTGGTATGTCTCCATATGAAGTATTTTTACTAAGTATTCTATTTAACTTTTTTGCCATAACAACGCTTATCATTGGATTGATCCAAACCTTTTGGAATCGCGGTAAGAGTGACTCGAATGTAAAAGGTACACAGGAGCAGCTAGAAGAGGAAGAACATGAATTTCACAGAATAGGAATTAAAAAAGAATTGTCGATGGTGAAAGCTCAGCCTTGGAACTTGATTGTTCCTGTTTTTTTACTGTTAGGGTTCTCATTATTTTTGTTATGGCAGGATGGTAAGAGTAAAGGAGCAAAAACCGTTTTTGATGCCTTTTCTATTGCTGATGCCACCTTTGTCATGCTTTTAGCTGTCTTTATCACCCTGATCCTCTCTTTCATTTTTTATATTATTAGACGACAACACCTAAGTGAGTTATTGTATCATTTTTATGATGGCGGCAATCAGATGATGGAGGCTATTAGCCTGCTCGTCTTGATATGGTCATTAACTCTATCAGCAGAGGACCTTGGTTTTTCAAACTTTATTAGTTCCACCTTAGGTACATTTTTACCAGCATGGTTAACACCTGCTACAATCTTCCTGCTAGGTTCTGTTGTGGGTTACTTTATCGGATCCTCGTGGGGAACTTGGGGATTATTTATGCCCTTGGGCGTTAGTTTGGCCGTCTCAACCGGTGCATCTATCCCCTTAACGGTAGGTGCTGTATTTGCCAGTGGTGCCTTCGGAGCATTGGCCTCACCTTTAGGTGATACCACCATTACGACCGCCTCCATTATGGATTTACCAATCGTCGAGTATGCACGATATAAATTAAAGGTTTCTGTCATCGGAGGGGTCATATCCATCGTTTTCTATCTTGCAGCCGCCTTTTTAATTTAATAACCTTACATTTTGGACAGCTATCGTAATTTTTAAAAATATGCATAACTACACATTTGTAAATAGAGAACGCCCTTAGAAAAGGCAGAATAGCTTTCTTAGGGCGTCGTTTTTTTGAAGCAGAGAATAAACCACACAGCTTGGATTTTTTAATCTTGCATTGCTCCAGCCTCACGGGAAGTCATTGCACCTTGTCCCTGGCTTACATCTTTTTGAATTTGTTGTTTTACTTTTTGTGGATCCGTTCCGGCATATTCTGGCCTAATAATAGAGTTCATGTTATTTCTATCTGGTTGTTTTGGGTGCATAATCGTCCTCCTTAATTATGTTATTTTTTTCCAATCACTACACTCTCCCCTTTTTACTTAAAGTTCATTTGTGATAGTTTTTCCTAATACAAGCCTATTATTAATAGCTTAATAAAAAGGGATGAACGATGAGGTATTTAATTTAAAAAATCTTCTAGTTTATCTGTGGGAACAAGATTATAAATTCTGTCCCAATCCCCTTTTCACTTTTCACTTGTATTTTACCCTTGAAAGATGTGATGATTTGATAACTCACCATCATTCCCAGCCCTGTCCCGCTTTCCTTTAAAGAATAGTAAGGAGATCCAAGCCTGTCCATTTGCTTTTTGGTCATTCCAGTTCCTTGGTCCTTAATGGTAATCTTAATATATTGATCTTCAGTTGCATGACAGGTAACCCAGACAGTTCCACCATTTGGCATTGACTCTATTGCATTTTTCAAAATATTAATCAATGACTGGTTCAATCTTTGAGGATTTGCATAAATCATACAGTCTTCTGAAATATCCGTTTTAATTTCAACATTCCTGTTAAGCGTGTAACTTTGTATAATATTTACTACACGTTGAATTTGATAACCGGTGTTTATTCTTTCCTTATCATCTGTTGATGGTTTTCCAATAGATAAGAAATCATTAATAATTTCATTTGCACGATCTAATTCATCAAGGGATATCTGAATATATTCCTTCTTTTTATCAGGCAGATCTGGGTCGTTTAAAAGTTGCAGAAACCCGCGGGTTGCTTGCATCGGATTTCTAATCTCATGAGCAAACACACTTGTTAGTTCACCAATAATTCGTAATTTTTCTGATTTTTGCATTTCTAATCGCAGCTGATGTATGTCTCGAATGGATTCAATTAACAGAGTGAAACACCAAGTCACTGTCACTGCGAAAATTAGATGAATGATTGGTACGGTAAGATTCTCTTTGGAAAATCCTCTTAAGATACCTAACCAAGTTAAGCCCACTGCACAGTAGTAAAAAGAAAGGCTCACTGCTATTTTAACCCTCATATCTTTTTTCGAATGGGCAAATGATCTTTGAAAATATAAGATGACGGGCAGGGAGAACAGTAAGACAAGGACGGTATTATAAAAACCTAGATCGACTCCAAAGGAAAATCGATATAAGATGATAAGTGCTGATAAGACGATTCCTGGAAAAAACCCACCATATAACGTACCTAACACCAGAGGAATAACCCTTAATTCCAAGCGGGTATTATGTCCAAAAACCACAGGAAAGGACATGCAGCCTATGATTGAAATCCCCCATAAAATAGTCATAATTATTTTTCTATTCTCAGTATTTTTTACCCTTTCTGTAATAAAAGTGTTATAAATAAATATGGGAATTGCCATAAACGTAAGCTGCAGTAAAAAATCCTTTATTATACTCATCTTCGATACCTTCCGCATCTCTTCAATTTCTTATCCTGCAATATTCGCGTTCATTAAACTACAATGTTCCATTTCACCAATCAAAAATTTCAGTTTCATTACATTACACATTATACTTCAACATTACCATAATTTGTCGACCTTTGTATTATTAGAATGGAAACGTTTTCTAATAATATCCTGCTATTATGTAAAATCACACTTCAATTAGGCAGGATATGGTATGATTATAATAATTAGTTAACCACCTACAATAATAGGTTTACATAACAACGGTTAAACCTTTCGAAATGAGGGAAAATAATGTTTAAATTGAGAGGTCATCATCTATTTTGCCTTTTAGGCTATCGGGGTATGGGCTATTCTGAAGAATATGTAGAAAATATGACAGTTCTCCACCAAACTTTGAGAGAAAATCCCAAGACAAGAATACAACTTGTAAAGGGTCCGGATCAGTTGTGTGAAAAGTTTCCAAACTCAGGTATATACCACTGTCAGAATGACAATATTTATGTAAGAGATGCTGCAATCTTAGAAAAATTAGGGCTAAAAATCGGACAAATTGTGAAGTGGGAGGACATTGAATTGCTCATCCAAAAGAACATCATTCCCTCCGATCTTCAACATATATGTAATTCATGTTCTTGGAGATCATATGGAGTTTGTGAAGAAGGTATACAAGAAATTCTTGATGGGAAAGGCTTAAGGAAAGTTAAATAATTCTCCCTCATCTAATAGAATCTTAGTACAGCAAAAATCAGTATCTTTCAAACTATTCAGAATGGATATACTTCACAAATTCAATTACAATATAATCAGACTTCTTATTTGCCAAAACACTTATTAAAAATGATGTTAAGAGAGGCGGAAAACTGCAATGGAAACTTCAAAAAAAATAATTGTAGAAACCACGGTCAAAGCACCAGTAGAAAAGGTCTGGGAATATTGGACAGAGCCATCCCATATCACAAAATGGAACGCTGCATCAGAAGATTGGCATACCCCATATGCTGAGAATGATTTGAAAGTTGGCGGTAAATTTCTTTCGAGAATGGAAGCTAAAGATGGGAGTTTTGGATTCGACTTTGGCGGGGTTTATGATGATGTTAGAGTAAATGAGTTTATTGCTTATTCCTTAGAAGACGGAAGAAAAGTTACCATCACGTTTATTCCTCAAGGAGAAGAAACAAAGGTAATTGAAAGTTTTGATCCAGAAAACAGCAATCCTATTGAAATGCAAGAAGCCGGCTGGCAGGCTATATTAGAGAACTTTAAAAAATATACTAATAACTCAAAATAAGATTTGGAGAAAAACTACTAGAACCGGTTGATGAAAGGAATAATCCTTTATTCGCCCGGTTCTTTTCATGATTATTTATACAATATATCGTCTCTTAGAGATGCTACTTTGGTTAATGCTGTATCTATATCCGTTTCATTCACTCCAAAGTGAGCAAGTGCGTCGTGAAGATGTTTTTCGATTGCATTATAATGAACAGGCTGGAGATTCATCCCTTGGTGGGCTTTGGCCATGGATTGTCCGGTATATTGGTTGGGTCCGCCTAATGCATAACTAATAAATTTTGACTGGTGGCTCCGTTGTTTTTCCATATCCGTTTCTTTAAAGAAATGATTAACAGTATCATCCTTAAGAACCAATTCGGTGTAAAAATAATCCACTACTTTTGCAATCGCTTCTTCACCGCCAACTTTTTCGTAAAGGTTTTGTTCCATATGTACACTCCTATATAAAATGTGATAGGAGTATTTTTCTACAGATAAATATTTTTATTCTTTCATTATTTTCCTCAAGTTTTTAGGTTCTAGGAGAATACGTTTTATCTGTATTTATGATGTATGGGTTCAAACAAGTCTTCTTCACTTTTTCGAACGACTGCGAAGTTGTCGACATTGTAATGCCCATGCAGTGTTTTATTATGATGACTTATGATTTGTTCAGCAGTTAAGACAGAGGAATCTCTTGTAGAATGACCATCTGTTGCTAATGTAACATCAAATCCATTGATTGTGGCCGTTCTCACAGCCGAATCAATACAGTGTTCTGTTTGACAGCCCATAATAATAAGGTGTTTGATATCATGGTCTTTCAAGTAATCTAACAAAGGTGTGCCATGGAATGAATTGGTTGCCTCTTTATCAAATATCATTGATTCCGATGGAACGTTTATTTTCTGATGGACTTGAAAGCCTTCCCCTTTACCGTCAGCCACATCTTTATCTCTTATAAAAACCACTTTTGCATCTGATTCTTTTGCTTTTTTAACTACTAAATTAATATTATCCAAAAGTTGTTCTTTTTTAAAAACACTGCTCTCATTTTCATTTCCCTCGATTAACTCTTGCTGAGCATCAATTACGAGTAAAGCTTGGTTCACTTACAAAACCCCTCTCATTTGGAAAGATAATTTCTTTGGAAAGATACCATTTCCCTCTCTACTTCTATATTTCCATTGAAAATTCCTCTTTAAGATTCGGTACATACAGTTAGTTCTCCAAGTTCTCAACTACATATCATTATTACCGAATATATAAAGCCTATTGATTTTGGGTCACAAATATTCACTTATTGTGACCGAACCTTTACTGAATAATGATTTACGGGGACAATCCTACACAGATTGTGCCCGTAAATATGTTAAAAATTGAGTAACAAACCACCAAGGATGGTTACCCAAACATTGAGCATTGTCTAATTACGTGGAACAAAACCCTAGTTGATAAAAGTTTCTACAACTTATCTTCGTTTTCTTTTTCCCACTTAGCCACTTCTTCACGAACGAATGGTGCTACTTCTTTTCCTAACAGCTCAATGGATCTCATTACATCTTTATGAGGCATGGTCCCAACTGGGCAGTGGAGCATAAATCGTGTGACTCCTACATTTTTTCTCAAGTTAATGATTTTTTCAGCTACGAATTGTGAATCCCCTACATACAAAGCCCCCTGCAGGCTGCGAGCAGCATCAAAGGTTGTTTGGTCATATCTTCCCCAGCCACGTTCACGCCCTAATTTGTTCATTGCTTGTTGAGTAGATGGGAAAAACTTTGCAGCCGCTTCTTCCGTAGTTTCACCAACAAAACCATGTGAATGAGACGCAATTGGCAGCTTGGATGCATCATGACCAGCATGTTCTGCTGCTTTCTTATACAGTTCCACAAGTGGTGCGAAATGCTGCGGACTCCCCCCAATAATCGCTAGCACAAGTGGCAATCCGAGCAAACCTGCACGAACAACTGATTCCTGATTGCCGCCGCTTCCTATCCATACTGGAAGGGGATCCTGAACCGGTCTTGGATACACGCCCAAATTATTTATCGCTGGTCGATGTTCACCTCTCCAGGATACTTTCTCAGACGCCGTTATTTTCAACAATAGATCCAGTTTCTCTTCAAATAACTGGTCATAATCCTTTAAATCATATCCGAACAATGGAAAAGATTCGATGAAGGATCCTCGACCTGCCATGATCTCAGCACGTCCATTTGAGATCGCATCAAGTGTTGAAAAATCTTGAAAAACTCGAACAGGATCGTCAGAAGACAAAACGGTAACCGCACTAGTCAGACGGATTCTGCTTGTCTGTGATGCTGCAGCCGCCAGCACCACGGCAGGTGATGATGCAGCATAATCCTCGCGATGATGCTCCCCTACTCCAAAGACATCAAGCCCCACTTGGTCAGCTAATACAATTTCCTCTACTACTTCACGAATCCGTTGTGCATGACTTATGACATTACCGGTCTCAACATTCGGCGTTGTTTCTACAAAAGTGCTTAATCCGATTTCCACAAAATTGCCCCCTACTTATGTATACTAGTTTAAGAAATATTGTTATTCCACTATCCCTATCTTAGCAAGATATTACCAATTGACAAAATAATTGGATTTTATGGCTAGGGCCCATATACTGCCGCCTGCTAATAGATCTCTTTAAATCCTTTAAAATCTAAATAAATTTTTTGCATTACCTAATCCATTCCTTCCCAAGATCCCGTATATTTAGTTCTTTTTTATTCTATTGGCTGTGTTAAACTAGGCTGTTGATTTACGCTACAGGCGCTATGCTTTCCGCGGGCTCGCCCGTGAGCCTCCTCGATCGTTCCGATCTGCGGGGTCTCACGGTGTTCGTACATCCCGCAGGACATTGAATTTACTTCCTCGAATAATCACCGCACGAAGAAAATGCGATAGCATTTTCGAGGATCGGATCAAGCGCCTTCCGCTCCAATCAACAGGTTCTAAAATCACTAGTATCCTTTAACACAGCCATTCTATTAAAAAATGATTATATCATTAAAATTTTACCATTCTCTGGTTTAAATGTTTGCTGAAATTAAGAGCTGCCATATCTAAAGCAGCTCACTTTTGTAAAGGTACAAAAATTACTCTGTTCAAAAGACAACAATATATTTTCCACTACTCAAAGCCTTTCTCCTCATATTTATAGGAATTAAAATGGAATATCTGTACGTCCACTTTTACATTGTTTAAGGAATTTTTATCTAAATAGAAGTTAGATGTTCTCATTAATTTTTGATATTGCTGTGGGTGTACACGATACCATTTTTCACCCACGTTTAATAAATCTGTATTGTTTTTAACACCCTCATTATAGATTTTCATTACTTTCTTTTTTATATCGGCTTCAACTAATTTGGTTAAATTTGCTAGGGGAATATCCTTTATTTTCTCTAACAAATCAGCTTGTGCAGAAATTTCAATTGAAAATTCTGGTGAAGTCTTTCCTTTTACATATTTTATCTTCATCTTTGGTGAGCTTAGTTTGATTGCAGCTACAAGCTGATTATTATCTTCCACTTTTTGATCTAAAGAAGTACGCTTTTCCATCAGCCAATCAAGATAAACAGCATCATTCATTGAAAGGTCATTCATAAATTTTTGCTTTTGAAAGATTGCAAATCCATCAAAAAATAACACTGGATAGTTTTTTTCAGCCTTCCAACTATCATGATCAATCTTTACAGAAGGCAGCTTTGCCACACCCATTGGTTCATAAAATTCTCTTAAAAAATGCATTAACCTTTTTGGCTTTATCTCATCCTGAAACACCTCGTCAGAATTTTTTTTATAGAGTACAGTATAAACAGCTGGATAGTTAAATAATGCTTTGATATTAAAAATATCAGGTATCTTTTCATCTGTTGTAATAATTCGCATTGTATGCCGTAAAGACCGATTTCTGCCTACTTCCTCTACTACCTCCCTAAAGCGGTGTTTAACAACACTTTTACTTAAGACCAGTGTCTCTACGTGCCCGAAGAAAATAGGAGGCTCCGATTTTTTATAAAGCTTACTTACTGCTAAATTAAGTGTTTCACCAGAAGCTGAAGCGATGAAAATCGGTATGGGTTCAGTCGGTTTTGCGCCTTCCTGCTTCGCTACATTAGCGAAATTTAAGCCTTGAAGATAAGCTTTATATTCCTGCTTTTCTTCCTCGTAATCTATTCCGATTGCCACTATATAAGTTAAATCTTGAATATTCTTTAAACCCGTACAGCCCGTTAGCAGAAAACATCCAGTGATAAAGATAAAAATAAACTTCCTATTCATGATTGATTGCCACCCCTTGTTGGATCGTCAGGGCTTGTCATGGTTGTTCGCGATTTATAGAACTGACGAGGTGCCATGAAGAAATCTTTGATAAATTCATTCAAACTGAAAGGTGATAGGGATCCTAAATATGGAACTCCAAAGGATGATATGGTTGAAAAATAAAAAATTGTTAAAATAAATCCAATAATCACTCCAAACAATCCAAAAAAAGTACTCAATAAAATAATCACGAACCTGAGGATGGTAATGGCTGTGCTTAAGTTTTGGTTCACTAATGTAAATGAGGAAATATAGGTAATAGCAGCAACTACCAGCATCGTTGGTGAAGTTAAGCCTGCACGTATCGCTGCGTCCCCAACAATTAACCCCCCTAACACCGCTACAGTTTGACCAATGGCTCTTGGCAACCGCACTCCTGCTTCATTAAATAGTTCAAACAAGAATAGAACAATAAACATCTCTATTGGCGTAGATAAGGGTAATCCAAAACGCGACACAGAAATGGTCGCGACCAGTAAATAGGGTACTTGTTCTATATTAAAAGCAGAAAAGGCAATCCAAGCCCCTGGTAAAAAAGCTGAAATAATTAGTCCTAACATCCTGACAATTCTTTCTAGAGATACATATGCATAACTGATGTAAGTGTCCTCAGGTGATTTGGTCTGCAATAATAAATTAACGGGAGCGTATATGACAGTCGGATTTCCATCAACCAAAACTACAAAGCGACCTTGATTCAACGCCTGAACAACAAAGTCTGGCCGCCCAGTATAGTCCATACTTGGAAAAACGGAATACGGTCTGTCTCTTACATACGCTTCTAGCTCGTAAATGCTAGTCAAAATATCTAGTTCTACTTTCTCTAATCGTGTATGGATTTCATCTAGAACTCTCTGATCGACTAGATCTTCTATATAGATAAGAGCCACTTTTGTTTTAGTTCTTTCTCCGATTGTGTATTTCTCTAGGCACAATGAGGAGGTGTTAAGTCTTCTGCGTATTAAGGAGATATTGGTTTTTATATCCTCAACAAATCCATCCTTTGGACCTCTGATAGATGTCTCAAGGGCTGATTCTTCTGGAGCACGCTTAGGAAAGTCACATGCAATTATACTTAAAAGTGCATTACCAAATACAAATAGGACGTACCCTTCAAATAGCAAATTAGATAATTCATCTAATGACTTAGAGATAACCTCTTCTGCACGAAAAAAAGATTTAAGCTTATATTCGACTGTCCCTTGTTCATGTAATCCAATTTTCGGCAAAATATATTGATCTAAATAATGAATGTCAATTAAGCTTTCAAAAAATATCATTTCAAATGGTTCATTATCCGAATGGTGCACTTTACAAATTAAGTCATCGCTTTTCATAAATCGCTTTTTTAATTCCTCGGCTTTTTCCTTATACATTCCATTACGTAGGGGATTCGAGCTTATTGTTTTTCCCATGTTGTTTTTCATCCCTTTTCTTTAAAACTAAAACAATTAACGCTGATAACAGGATTTGAAGAAGGAAAAATACGATACAAGCAGGTAAAAAATACTTATAAATGGCTGAATAAAAGTAATAAGATTCTACTTTTATTACCATTAATCCGAATAATAAAAGGTAGATGATACCCACTAATTTTGGACTCAGTCTGTAATGTTTCATTTTCCTTGTAAAGAATGTGCCAAATAAATACATGAACAAACCGATACGAATTAACGCACCAGCAAGCCATTGATATAAGGCGAAAAAATCTAAATGGGAAATATACTCCCCTATACTTAAAACACGCCACTGTTCATATGCAGGGTACATGAAATGGATGGCTTCAGACGGACCAAACTCCATAATTGCAGCAGAAAGTGGTCCAAAAATTAAGCCAGTTAAGACTGTCAATAAAATAAACAAATGCTTTAATTTTATCCGTTCCTGAGAGAATGGCTGCAACAATATCACGATATAGATTTCGAGGAGTCCTGAGAGTACATAGATAACTCCTTTCAAAACAGGTACATACCCTTCCGCCAATATAGGAAATAATAAGCTCGGATCCTTAACGGAAGTATTGGCAAGTGCGATAAAAAAACCTAATAACATAACTAGTGGAAGTAATAACCCACTAGTGATTGCCATAGATTTAATACCAACAAAAGTAATCATAAAACAAGCCAAGACGAGAATGAAATTTATGAAAAAAACAGTAGTTTCACCGAGAAAATAGGACTTTAACCATATCATTAAGTCACGTAGCGTTACATAGGCGCTGGTGAATAAAAATATTATCACTGGAATTGATAATAGAATGGAAACAATCTTTCCCAGCCGTTGCTCGACGAATAAAAAAAATCCTTCCGTTGGGCTATTTTTTACAATGAAATAAATGAGCCATAGGAAAAAAAGCGAAATAGGATATGCAACAATCACACTTACCCAACTATCCCTGCCTGCAGCCTTAAGGAGATTGGGAATTAAAATGACATGATTTAGTAAACCTGTTGAAAGAATCAGCATTAAAAATAATTGCCGTGGAACCAAGATTTTTACCAAGCTCTGCATGTGTACCACCGAATTTCATCATTTTCCTACTATTATTCACCAAAAATTTGAGATATATGTTATTACAAGAATAAGTCATATGGTTCAGTCTTTTGATGTTATAAAATCGGAGTGTGTATAATTAAAACAAGCCAGTTTATAAGGAAACTGGCTTTAATTCTAACATTCACCTAATTCTGAACTAAATATCCAATAAATCTAAACTTCTTTAACACTTGGATAGTCATTTTTGTTTTTGGGTTTACATAATATTATTATTTTATTCAACTAATTAAGATCTTCCAGCTGTCATATCATTATATGGCAGAATTAGTTTTTTCACCTTTTCATAATTCATTGAACTGATTTCTCTCAATAATCGGGGAATCGCTTTTTCGGGATATCCATAGTCACGTAGAAGCTTTTCCATCTTTTTCATTTCTTCCATCTTAATACCTCCACAAACAATCCATTATTTTTTCATCTTTACTATTCCCTAAAGTATGGATGTGCGACATGGAAATTATATTTTTTCCTAATTCACTTTCCAGTAATCCATTTGTATAGTTCTGTGACTACTGCACAACCTATTTCTGTTTAGGAGGTGAACAACAAGAATGTCTAATCAAAAGCAAAGTAATAAAAGTGTGGCAGATGGTATAAAGGAAACAGCGGGTGCTGCTTTTCACACTCTTCATAGTGCCTTGGAAACCACTGAGAATGTGGCTATGAATGCCGTAGACGCTGCTAAAAATGCTGCAAACAATTTAACTGGCAATGGTGAAGGTCAACGCAATCGTGATTAAAAAAGCAAAATGAAAAAAATCCCTCTGAAAGGGATTTTTTTATCGTTGGAGGATTGATCTTTCGCTGCTTATTTTGTAATTTTGTAATTTTTATGGTTTACAATGGTAATCAAAGGTTCATCCTTTTCTTTAGAAACCCCATATTGAACCATTACGGAATTTTCCCTCACTCCCGTAACTACACCTTCAAATGAATTCCCCTCACGTTTAAATGAAATCTTATCGCCAACTTTTGCATTAGCCATTCTATCACCTCGACTATATAATTTCCAATATTAAGGTATTAAATACTTATGAACCCAGATGTCTAACAGCGTGGAATAACTCTATGTGTGTTAGTTAAAAAACGGAAAAAAACGGAAGAACCAATATAAGTAAAGTTAGAAAAAAAACAGCCATTGCACTAATCTTCTGTTTCCCCTTCCATAGAGTGACACCAAATCCAAAGGTATAAGCCGAAATAGCGAGTACTGTAAGGATAATAATAAATTGCAAGCTACTGCCCCACCTTTATCGGTCGATTTGTTTCTTTCCCATAATCAACAATTGTAATTTTAGCTTTTACATGTATATCTGCACGAAGGTATGACTTTGCCCAATTAAATTTTTTGTATTCCTGTATAGTTCGAAAATACTTCTTTGCATATAAAGGTAATGGGTAGGGTACACCTTTTAATTTTGTTTGTGATTTTTTAAGTAAGTCTTCATTCATTTTTTCAATATGTTCAGCGATATGTTTTCTTAATTTTTGTCTATTTTTTTCGTTACTATAATTTGTCTTTGATGGATTAGACATAATCTCAAACTCTAATGGGATCGTTATAAGAATCTTTGGCCTGATTCCTTTCAAATTCATTTTTATCTTATTGCCTCTTGTTTTCATTATTCTTGCTGCAATTTGTTTATTAGAGTCGTCCAAAAATGGATCGGGTATATTGACTAATATATCTTTTATATTCGTTGTATCATCTAGAATATTGACCGTACGTGTTTCTTGACCCGTTAGTTTATCAATCATAACGCCTTTCTTGAACACAGCCGATCCAATAAATTGGGTATCATCTAATTCACCCGTTGCATTTAATTCTCCTGCCATGTATTCGTCTTCCCGCTGAATTCTAGGATTGTCTAATCTTTTAGCTGTCGTGTACATCGCCAAAAAGAGGTCTGTTTCTCTTTCCGCAGATTGAAAATAACGGAACAGAGTAGAATCGGGAATAAGCCCATTTTCAATCCCATGATCGACCATAAATTGAAAGTATTTATGTGGTCTTGTTTCCATTCTTGGTTTATTTTTCAAAAAATATTCTGCTGCCTTTTCCTTAGAAATGGCCAAATAGCTGTTTAAACGAATTTCTTTATCCTTAAGTACCTCAAAAAATGTCGATGTAAAAATGGGATCTCTTGCAAATTCCTCAGAAACAATAAATATTCTTAACAATTCATAACTAATACTTCTTGAAATTACTGAATTTGCCGTTGCCTTAGCAGCAATGAAGTCATTAGCATCAAACGAGATGATTTCTCGCGCCTTTTCTGTTGAACCGCCGCCGCCTTGCAAACTTCCCACTTCTGGATTGGCAAGCAGCATAGTTACCTTAATTTTCCCTTCCTGTTTTGAACGATCTAACCCGAGCCCAATCACATAAGATTTATCTTCTAGTTCTCCCCGATCCCAACAACCTGTTAAGAACATAACCATTATGAAAAACAACATAAATCTACATACTGTTTTTGTTTTTGGCATGTTTAAACTCTCCTTTTAACAGTGCAACCAGCCACAGAAGGATGGAAATGAAGGCAAACAAAGGTCCTGCCATATTTTGTATTAGTGGTTTAAGTACAAGTGTGACATCCATAGGTGATTCCGGATAAATTCCAATCAAAAGATAGATGGTTGTTAGCGACGGAATTAAGTATTCAAAGTCCTTAATTTTAAAAAGTCGGCCGAACATAAGGGCATTTAAATATAAAAATGCAGTAAACCGAATAAATGCCGTCATAATCCAAATGATGAAAAATATGATTTCGACATTCGGGATATATTCTCCCAGGGATATAAAGCGAATGGCTATATGGAATGGATAAGCAATTCCCCCTAGGGACTCATCAAACATACAGATAAAAATGAGTGTTGCTACACTGATTTGGATGCATACATACACATAGGCAATCCATGCACCTTTATTGAAAACTTTGTTTGATTTAACATAAGGAATGACCAATGTCAGGATAAAAAATTCAGCAAATAGAGTCAGTCTCATTGAACTTTGCTTAAATATTTCAACATAACCAGGTCCCCATAAAGGGAACATTGCATTTATATTGCTTTTTTGTGTGCTGATCCCTAATGCAATATACAACGAGAGCAGTGAATAGAAAACAATTAGATAGGAAACAGAACCAACATGCTGCAGCCCCTTTTTAGCTCCATAGGCACAAGTAATCATTAACATGGCATAGATGATGAGATTGGGTGTTGTCGAGAAATAAAACGCCCGGATGATGTTGGTATAAGTTCTTGTATCAAACGAAACAGCAAAAGAACTGATGATAAAGATCAATAGACAAACGACAAAACCTAGATATTTACCAAGTAGTTTTTTAATAACTGCAAACAAATCCTTACCTTGATACAAAGACATTGTCTTTAGTAATAAAAAAAGAGGGATAAAGAACATCACGGCGATTAGAGGCGGTAACATCCATGCTGCATTCTGCACCTTACTAAATAGAATGGATGGGGTATCTTCAGTAGCTTTCGCCCCTACCATTAAGATAGCGATGGAAACAAGTTCACGAATTCCTAGTTTTCCAGGTTGTTGATTCATAATTTTATGATCCCTTTCTTTGTTTAACCATGTCCTTTGGCTTTAAATATCCTGGTCTAAACCGTTCTTTCATTGGAACATGCCGAATGAGTAAGTCCTTGGAAGAGAAGGAATGTGGTGTCATAGGTGCAAAATAGGGAGTACCAAACGATTTTAATGAAACTAAATAATAGAGTCCGCCAATAAATAAAGCCGTCACTCCATATATCCCCATAAACCCTGCTGAAAATATAAATAAAAAGCGAGTAATACGAATAGCAAAATTCATGCTTAAATCACTGATAATAAAGGAACTTAACCCGCTTAATGCAATTACAATAATCACAATTGGACTAATGATGTTCGCTTGCACTGCAGCTTGACCAAGAATTAATGCACCGACAATCCCAATAGTTGGACCAATGGGAGATGGTACACGTAATCCCGCCTCTCGTATAAGTTCAAATGCAATTTCCATCATAAGCACTTCTATTATAGACGGAAAAGGCACTCTCTCACGTGTACCTGCAATCGCCATCAATAAATCAGGAGGAATCATCCCGACATGGAAATTTGTAATCGCAATATAAATAGAAGAAGTAAAAACAGCTACAAACAGAGCTAAGAACCTCAAGAATCGAATGAAATTTCCATAGGGTGTTCTCAAGTAGTGATCTTCTGGTGAATGAAACAACGCCCAAAAGGTAGCTGGCAGAACTAAGCAGGCTGGTGAGTTTTCCATTAATAAAACAATATGCCCTTCTTCAATATAAGCGGCGGCTCGGTCAGGTCGTTCAGTATAAAGTAAAGTGGGAAATAAAGACCTCGGCCGCTCTTCAAGATACTGCTCTAAAATACTTAAATCAATCATACTATCAACATGAAATGAACTTAGTTTATCTTTTATGCTTTTTAGTAAATCTTCCTGTACAAGATCCTTTTGATAAACAAGAAATACATTATTCCTAGATCGAGCTGAGATCGTCTGAGTTTCAACAAGAAGATTTTCATTTTTAATTTTTTTACGAATTAAGGCAATATTGTCAATGACTTTTTCATTAAAAGCTTCTTTTGCCCCTTTAACAATTACCTCATTATCAGACTTTTCAATACCCCGGCCGCTGGTTTGAGTCGTTTCAAACAAATAACATTGTTCATCACCCTCTACAAATAAAGCCGTATTCCCACTAGTGATAAATTCTGTGATTTCACCAATATTTTTATTAGTACTTGCAATCGGGTAGGAAACAATATTAGGAATTTTATCTGATGGATGCTCGTTATCAATTAATGGCTCCATTATGCTTTCCATAATGATTTGTAAATCTGTCATAGTGCTCATGTAAATAATAAAACCCTTGCGGTGAAGGGAAGTAATGGTAAATTCTCGTACCTTGACATCAATATTATCAGGAACCGAGAAAAGAGATTTAAAGGTCGCTAAATTTTGATCATAACTAGTACTAATATCTTGTTTTTTTAGCTCAATTACTTCTATATTCGTTTGTTCTTTAAATTCAGGTTCAGTATTCAAACCCTTCTTCCATAATTTAGTTATCTTCTTCCTCATCCCAGTATCCCTCCCAGTTTTTATATCCTTTTCCATCTAAAGGAGTTTTATGTATGAATAGTACCTGTAAATAAAAGTTTGGTTTTTTGAAAAAATTTTATTTCGATAATCGAAAAAGATGATAAAATACAAGTTATTACATTAGGAAAAATAGGGGACCTGAGATGAAAAAAAAATGGATGATATACGGTATGTTGTTTATTGCAACGGCTACCTGGGGAAGTGCATTTATTGCTGGGAAAATTGCGGTACAAAGCTTTGAACCTGCAACGGTAGCATTTTTACGATTTTTAGGGGCTGCCGTGCTGCTATTTCCACTTATGTGGATCATGGAAAAAAACCGAAAGAAACCAACACTAAAAGATTATGGATTATTTGCAGTTCTGGGATTAACCGGAATTGCACTCTATAATATCTGTTTCTTTATTGCGACGAAGCACGCGCCGGTTATTAAAAGTTCACTATTTATCGCCTCAAACCCGGTATTAATCGTTCTTTTATCTGGATTATTTTTAAAAGAAAAAATCACGAAGAATCATATAATCGGTATGGTAATTGCCCTGTCTGGAGCAGCAGTTATTATCACAGATGGTCATATTCTGGCTTTGTTTCAATTAGGCTTTGAAACCATTGATTTCGTTTTACTTGGTGCTGTCGTCAGCTGGGCTTTGTACAGTGTGGTTGGGAAGGTAGTATTAATTAAATACAGTGCCGTGGAATCGACTACATACGCAGTTGCGTTTGGAACCATATTTTTAGCACCGTTTGCTTTTGTTGAAACCACTTGGCAGGACATTGGGCAGGCTGATTTCTCTGCCTGGGCGGCGATTGTTCATATGAGTATTTTTGTAACTGTCATTTCCTTTATCATGTATTATTACGGAATTAAAGAAGTTGGTGCAGCCAAAGCTTCTATCTTTATTAATGTCATGCCGGTATCTGCAGTTTTAATGGCTACGATCTATCTAGGAGAAACCTTCACATGGGCTCATGGGATCGGGGCTGCATTTGTATTGACCGGAGTCTATATAGGAACGAATACGAAGTTATTTATTAAAAAATGTTCACACATGAAAGCGGCAGATTGTTAAGATATTAGTTCCGATTACTAAGGAAAGCACCACTACTGCCAGTGGTGCTTTCTCATTTTATGCTTGCTACTCCTAATGCAAAATGATTCCAAAGAATATTTTCGACTAAGTCTGCTTGTGTATCTTCACAATCAATAATAAGAATAACCTCAGAATGCTTCCCTTTTAAAACTCTCTTTTTCTTCTTTAATACGGTTTCAGTAAAAAGCCTGATGGCCATGCCTAGTACAAAGCCGATAAAAGCACCAATAAGTCCACAGTATATGGGCCCCAAAGCTAATTTAAATCCAATACTAGCACCAATCACTGAAAAAGCAGTGGCCAGCGCCATCCCAATATCACTGAATGATGTACCATCTGAATGGTGTGTGGAATCAAGTATTTGACGTCCCTCTGTTCTATTGTCTAGAGGGATAGCATATATATTTTCTTTTCTTATCCCCCTTTTCTCCAATTGTGTGATCGCAATTTCTAAGAAGGCATTACTTTCAAAAGTCGAAAAGACCTGCAAATCTATCACTTCACCTTTTGTCCTTTTAATAGTCTAAAACCTGCTGCTTGGTAATTCTTACTCAGGTATTTGCTTTGTACCTCTTTGTAGAGTTTATTACTTTCGATTGCACTCATATAAGCATCAAACGCTGCAAAACCATAATGTGATGGGAGAAATAAGAGCCATTCAGGGTTTAAAACATGAGTGGCCTGACTTACTTTACCTAAAAATAAGAGGGAAACGGCCTCTTGGGCATGCGAAAAATAAAAGAAAACAACTACCCAAAAGATAACAAAAAAGGCTGTCATAATTCTATTTACATAAAGCTGCCCTAGACCTGGCATAAATAACGACCACACCACTGCAATAACAGGATTTCTTTTGTCTAGATAATTGATCTCTACTGCCCCTAGACTGAATGAATTAAATTGATGATCCTCACTATCTGCTAAATAGTATATTTTGTTAAGATCAACGGTTGTTCTGTAACTGTCCCATATAGTGAAAAGGTAAACGGGGATATACATTAAAAGCCATCTTGTGTCTAAAACCTCCTTGGCCAAATCAATATCCCCTTGAAAGGAGTAAATCATCGCTTGATTTACATGTGCTTTGATATTTACAACTACTTCCCAAATAAACAATACATATCCTCTAAGATATTTAGATAGAAGCATATGTCCGAATCCTGGAAACGCAGCGGACCACCACGCAATAATATAAGGATTTCGCAAGTGAATTTGAGAGATGCCTAAAATGCTGACATGTGCTTTGTATCGGCTGGCAGTGTTGTCATTTGAATAATTGTCCATTATTAGCCACCTGTAAAACCCATTTAATTTCCAATAGTTTCCCAAAAAAGTGGATAATTATCCTAACTTTGATGGCAGTTTGAATTTAAATCAAAATAAAAACTCGTCCAAATGAACGAGTTGTCTTTTACTATTTATTTTTCCAATCCCATTCCAAATTCCCCTTTACTCTCCACTCGTTATCATTGTTTTTTCCATATCAATTATTCTTTTTAAGTATTCGTATTCTGATTTTTCGAGAATGTCTATTTCTCTGTTTGTTGCCAGCAGAATTTGCTCCCTGCATTTAGCAACTCTTTGAATCATCGGGTGTATCGTTAAACTTGAAAGATTTACAAAGTCGTACAAATCATTTAAACAAACAGGCAGCTTATAGCCTTTGTTGCTGGAGGCAATTAATAATCCCGCGTCGCGCAGCTTTGAAACAATATTTGAGCGAAAATAGTGCTGCTTGATTTTATTGATTTTAATTGCATTCAGATTATCAAGAATTTCTTCGGTATACACATAATCATCTGGATTTTCTTTTAAATTGAATAAGAGAAACTTTAATAAATCAATCCCTACTTTATCGTCCTCTTCTTCGCTTTTTCGATGTTTCTCAATGTATTGATAAGCCAGATTCACAGATTGTTTAATAATAGTCTGGTCTGTTACATTATCCGTTTTTTCAAAATGGTAGTCATATAGATAGTGCTTATAATCATGAGGCCAGAGGTTAATCGTGATAATTTTATTTTTTAATAGTCTATAAAAAGAAGGATACTGATGGGAGTAGTGGTTTCGGTCATAGCCTTTTCCGATTGTTTCTGCGATAAACTCTGCAAATTCCAGTAGAATCGCTGACTGGCTGTTGTTAAAACCAAAAGTAGAGTAATTAAACAAGTCAGGTATACACTTCTGCTTTACGTATCCAATAAATTCCTGGATAAACTCCTTAGCACCCTGTTCATCCGCAACAAGGTCAAGGTTGTCAAAAGTTCGATATAAATCATCAAAGATTTTTCGATTAAAAAACTTAATAAAGGTTTTTTCATATGTAACGCCGCTGTCATCGCGAATTCGGCGTTTATCAATGACATATGCATACACCTTAAAGGGCAAGTCCTTTATATCCTGTAAGATTTCCATTCGAAGAATATCATCGATATCCCTTATTTGGAGATGCTTTTGTTTTATTCTTTCTACTTCTTGCTCTAGGATTGCTTTTTCAGAATCCTTTACTAAAATAGAAACGATTATAAAATGGGTCGAAGTCTCAGGTTGATCAAAATCGAATCCGTAATGGCCAAATTCATTTATAAAAGCATATTGAATCTCATTCAATTTTTATCCCACCTCACCAATGGAAAAACTTACTATACTTATTTCAACAAAAATTCCTTTAAACCTTTTAAATATGATTATTTTCCTGCAGAAATCCTTCGGGACTATTGTACCTATTGTAAAAAAAATCTCATATTAACGTTTTCTTGAAGAATAATAAAGTTTAAATTTGATTTTTTTGGAAGGAGATTTAGACAAAAGTTGAATGTTCAAAAACATGAAATTAGGAAGTTACATCCAGAAAGTGATGAATTTACGTTATTTATATACCTGGATGACCCGTTATCAGAGTTTGCTGCGGAACTAGGCAGCGAACCGACTACAAATAAAAGCCTGCAAAGAACTGCGAAGCAAATATTAAAAGAACGATACCCCGGTTTAAAGGTTACGATGATCAAGGTCATTCTTGGCGGTATCGCGGTAACATCGATTTCATTAGGTACAAATGATAGTAACACTGTACAAGCGGCTGAGACCACAGCAAATGCATCCCAAACAGACGGTAATTCGATTACTGTTTACACTGTTGTGACTGGAGATACAGTCTATGGTATATCGAAAAGATTTGGAACCACACCGGAGGCATTGATGAATGCGAATCACCTAGTCACTGATTTTCTTCAGATTGGACAAATATTGACCATCCCGGTAACAGGAACTAAGTATTACAATGTTACTGTGGGCGATACTTTATATAGTATTTCTAAACGCTTCGGGATAACTGTAGCGGCCTTGAAAAGTGCTAACTACTTAACAAGTGACATTCTTTCAATTGGGCAGACTTTAACCATTCCGGATGCGGGCGCCTCACCTGCTCAGCATACCGCTCCCGTACCTGCACATTATACTGTGGCTGCGGGCGATACTTTATATAGTATTTCTAAACGCTTCGGGATAACTGTAGCGGCTTTGAAAAGTGCTAACAACTTAACAAGTGACATTCTGTCAATTGGGCAGACTTTAACCATTCCGGATGCGGGCGCCTCACCTGCTCAGCATACCGCTCCCGTACCTGCACATTATACTGTGGCTGCGGGCGATACTTTATATAGTATTTCTAATCGCTTTGGGATAACTGTAGCGGCCTTGAAAAGTGCTAACAACTTAAAAAGTGACATTCTGTCAATCGGGCAATCATTAACCATTCCGGCTGCGGGCGCAACTGTGGGACAGCCGCCTGTTGCCGCGTCCCCCTCACGTGTTCAAGGTGAGAGAAAGATTTAACATATGGTGTTAAATCTGGAGACAGTCTTTCCGTAATTGCGAAGCGATTTGATGTCAGCGTCGACAGTATACGAGCTGCTAACCAATTAAAAAGTGACTTTTTACAAGTGGGTCAGGCTCTGACAATACCGAACGGGCTGAATGCACCTTCTAATGCAGGAACAAATACCATTACGTATACCACCCACACTATTGCATCTGGCGACAACATTTGGGACCTAAGCATTCGGTATGGAGTACCCCAGACTGAATTACTCAAAGCTAACAACCTAACAACTAGAAGTGTGCTCTCAACAGGTCAGAAATTGAAAATACCTGTTCACAACATCGGAGTTAAAGATGTTGTCAGTGAAAGATATGGAGAATATTTGGATTGGTGGACGGAGGCTCAATATATTTTTACGATTGGAAAGACAGCAAAAGTAACAGACTTTGCCACGGGGCGAAGCTTTTACATAAAACGCACGATTGGTGCGAACCATGCTGACAGTGAAACACTTACCACAAATGATTCAAACGTTGCCAAAAATATTTGGGGAGGATTTTCCTGGACCCCGAGAGCGGTAATCCTCGAAATAGACGGGAGAAAACTAGCAGCCAGCATGAGTTTTATGCCTCATGAACGTGAGTATATTACAAACAATGGCATTAATGGCCATTTTGACGTTTATTTTGGAAATAGCACTCGACATGTTGATGGTAAATCAGATTCCAAACATCAAGTCCAGGTGGAAAAGGCTGCTGGAATGCGGTAAATCTATATTTTTTGATTATTATTAAAAATAATTAGGGTATTGCGCTGCTTCTGTGATATACTGTTTCTACCATTTGCTTTACGTTTTACGTTTTTCGGTTACTTGCCCTGCTCTATTACAGAGCAGGGCTTTTTTGTATTGATGGCCCATCATGGATGCCAGGTTAATCTTTTAATCGTTACCTCTTTCGCTGATTTCCCTCAACCAAGGGCACGATTCTCTCCTAATCGTTACCGCCTTCACTGCTTTTCCCCGGCCAAGGGCACGATTCTCTCCTAATCGTTACCACCTACCCCGTTTTTCTTCGATCAAGGGCACGATTCTCCCTTTATCTTTACCGTCTTCTCTGTTTTTCCCCGGCCTTGGGCACGATTCTCTCCTAAGACAGCAAAAAAAGACTCTCAAATGAGAGTCTTTTTATATATGACGGTTCTTAATTAAGCTTTACGAACGTTAGTAGCTTGGGGTCCACGTTGACCTTGTTCTACTTCAAAAGTAACTGCTTGACCTTCGTCTAAAGTTTTGAAACCTTCGCTTTGGATAGCTGAGAAGTGTACGAATACATCGTCTCCTGCTTCTCTTTCGATGAATCCGAAACCTTTTTCTGCATTAAACCATTTTACTTTACCTTGTTCCATTTGTTGTTTCCTCCTCGTGTGCTATGCACACATTGTGTTACTATCCTTGCTCAGTTCTTTAGACGTAAAGTTTGAAAACTTTTTAATCCAACTGACAAACAAAAATAATTCTTCCTAACTATAACAGAGATAACTAATTAAAGCAAACGAATCTCCAAAGTTTTTTCTACACGGTTTCAAATACCTTTTTTAACATCGTACCATGCTGGGCAAAATTCATGTGCCATGAGAAGGCTTTTTCTAATACATGCGGGGTTTGTCCACCCCTTGTTAATGCCTCCTGGTAATAGTCACGAAGCTGCTCCCGGTACATTGGATGAGTACAATTTTCAATGATTAACTCCACTCGTTCTCTAGGTGCCAGCCCACGCAAATCAGCATAGCCTTGCTCGGTAACGATAACATCCACATCATGTTCCGTATGATCCACATGTGAGACAAAAGGAACGATACTGGAAATACTTCCAGCCTTGGCAATCGACTTTGTTACAAAAATAGCCAAACGGGCATTGCGGGCAAAGTCTCCTGAACCACCGATCCCATTCATCATTTTTGTACCTAATACATGGGTAGAATTAACATTTCCGTAAATATCTATTTCTAGTGCCGTATTAATTGATATCAAACCTAAACGACGTATAATTTCCGGATGATTCGAAATTTCCTGAGGTCTCATAATTAATTTGTCACGGTATCTATCAAAATTGGCAAATACCTCTTTCATTTTTGCATCCGAAAGAGTAATCGAGCAGCAGGAGGCAGTCTGCACTTTTCCGGCATCGATCAAATCAAACACCGCATCCTGTAATACTTCTGAATATACCTCTAGATCCTCAAATTCAGAATCAAGCATCCCATGAAGAACGGCGTTAGCAATGGATCCAATCCCAGATTGGAGCGGTGCCAAACGTTTTGTAAGTCTGCCAGCATCCACTTCTTTACGTAGAAATTGAATTAAATGCTGTGCCATAATTTCCGTTTCCTCATCAGGCGGGACAATCGTAGACGGTGAATCTAGCTGGTTTGTAAATACGATGCCTCTTACCTTATTGATATCAATCACTATTCCCTGTGTTCCAATGCGGTCATCTATTTTTGTTAACGGAATTGGATCACGATCACCTTGTTTCCCGGGTTCATATAAATCATGAAGTCCTTCGAGATTTTCATTTTGAGCTAAGTTGATTTCAATGATTATCGACTTTGCATTTAACGCGAACGATAAAGAATTTCCTACAGAGGTCGTTGGAATGACCATTCCATCCTCGGTAATTGACACCGCTTCCAAAATAGCGAAATCAATAGGTGAGATCACATTTGCACGTACCAATTCAGCTGTGTGCGACAGGTGTTGATCGACAAATAACAACTCACCGCTATTGATTTTCTTTCTCATTGTCGGATCAGCTTGAAACGGGAGTCTCTTTCCAAGAATACCAGCTTCAGCAAATAATTTATCTACATCAGAGCCTAAAGAAGCGCCTGTATATACATTGACTTTAAAGGTTTCGGACTTAGCTCGATTTACTAACGCAAACGGAACCGCTTTCACGTCACCTGCACGTGTAAATCCGCTTAACCCCAAAGTCATCCCATCTTCAATCCACTCTGCTGCCTCTTCTGGTGTCACAACTCTATCCCAAAGCCTTGGGTCCCTAATACGCTTTAAATTATTTTCCATAAACCATCCACCCCTTTGCCCTTATTTTAACGGAAGGGTTTCATCTAAATGGAAAATGTGGGATTAACTACGGAATTTTCAGACAAAACAGCAAATTTGATTTCTAAAGCAGCAGATTCAAAACCCAAGCAGCCTGCGAAAATAACTTGAATAAGATTGACTAACAGGAACTCTGTCCCCGTTATCCATTGAGAGAATAAAGGTGGAATGCGTATCAGGGAAAATCTCCTTAATATGATTAACATTCACTATAAACGAGCGGTGACAGCGGATAAAATGATCCTTTGGCAGCAGAAATTCGAATTCCTGCAGGGTATTTTTATGGGTTCCAGAATGTTCCTTTCCATTTACAAAGGTTTTTTTCTCCTTGGCTTCTAAATAAATCACATCAGAAAAAGGCAAGGGAATCCAGCCATCCTCTGTTTTAATCGTTACCACTAATTTACCACTTGTTAATGAAGGAAAAATCGCTGTTACGCATCCTTCCAGATTTCCTTCATGAAAGAATGGAACTGCCATCCCATGATAAGGAATGCCAAAGACATCCCGATCAATAAATTCAGATACCTTCTGTCTAGAAGTGATTGCCTTATGTGCGATGGTCCCTTCCTTCAACCTGTCTCCACGCCGAATCTTCAAATCCACCCTTTTACTAGGACGATAGTAGATGTATTCATTCGTATCAGAGACTGCAATTGAAATTTCCTCCGAAAATAGTTCACTAATGACATCCAAAAGAGAAACAACTGTAATACTCTTCAAATGATTTCTCCCCCATCCCCTATTTTATCGAAATAATATTTTACTAACTCCTGATGCTCTTGCATCTCAAGCTTTCCTTTGTCCGTTATGATATAAGTACCTCTCTTGATCCGTTCAAACCAGCCATAATAGTTTTTTGTTAAGATTGAGGGGACTTTATCGCCTGCTCCCAGATCCTTTAATGCCTTTGGGGATAACGGTCCCATTTTATCTAGGAAACAAGCAATTTGAATACAATTTTCTTTATAGGCAGTCATGATTTTCGTCCGAGTGCTGCCACCCACATTGAAATCAGCACTGCGTCCGCTAATTTCCTTTAAAATGGCTTCCCTCTTCATCTTATTTCTGCCGGCTGCCTTTTTACCAACAAAGGGAGTTGGATGGATAAGGATCTCTGCTTTGGAAGTGTTACCTGGTAAGGAAACAACAATTAAACCAAGCTCCAACCTTTTAACGAGATGGCATTTGTCTTTCCACTGCTTAGAATTCAGGCGGCCTTTTGGTCTAGGAATGGCAATGTAAACCTGATCCGTTAATTTTTGCCTTTTAGCTGCCTGAATAAGAAGGTCCACACTCAAGGTGAGTTTTAATTCCACAATGACCAGCTCATCCTCTTTCACCGCAACCATATCACAGTCCCTTACTTCACCATATACCTCATACCCTTCTCGTGAAAAATACCTTTGAATAGGTCTATATAAATCTACCTCTTGTAGTTTTTTCTTTTCTTTCATCAGAATCTCCTAATATCTTGTCTCCTTGTCATCTTAACATGAAAAGGGGCTTGGTTTAACAAAGATTTTTTAAAGAAAAAGCTGATAACATTTTTTTACAAAAGAAATGTATTGGAAATAGCCTATTCTGTCAGAATTATGTTACTATTATTTTTGTTAAAATAATTAGAGAATGTTAAGCAGTTACATGGGGGATTATTATGAAGAATAAATTCTTAGCACAGCTATATTGGGTAATACCCGGGGTCATCCTTATTTTCGGATTTCTATTATTATTTTATCAAAACTTTACTAGAGTGACAGAACCTCCATCCTCAGATTGGAGCAGGGCCCTAACGATTGGCATAACGGATTTAAATAAGCTGCCTCCTGTAAAAATAACAGAGGATGGAGATTTTGTTTTCACTAGATTTGAAGATGGAAAATTAGCCACTACAACACTAGGAACAGACTTTAAGGTTAAAGAACAGAATTCTTATAACATTCTAGTTGATAAATGGACACAAGTATATCAGAAGGCTGATTCAATTATCTACTTTGATTATAAAAATATTTACGATCAAAGTAAGGAAACGGTAATTACAAATGTAGAGAAGTTCTATCCTCTTGAAAACACCATATTGTATGTAAAAGATAACGAACTCTTTCAGCTTTCACCGGATAATAAGAAATCCGAAAAGATTATGGATGTTGATTTAAAGAAACAGAATATTATACCACAGGAAAACGAAGAGGAAGTGAATATACTAGCTTATTCTTCGGACCCAAACGGAGTGGACCTTACATTACACCAATTAGCGAACGGAAAAATTAGTACCGTTTATCAAACAAGATTAAAGGTTGATCCAGGAAAAGTTGTTAATGATATTTCCTTTGCGATGGAAAATCAAACTTTAGCAATTTTACTCCAGGAGGAACTGCAATCCACACAAGGAAATCCAGAGTTTTTCAATTATTTTATGCAAACAAAGATTACCAAAAAGGATACACCTCCGCTATTTAACCTGACTTTTTATGATCCTGCAGGGACTAAGAGCCTGACCGAAGTATCAGATGTTGTCCTAAAATTAAAGGATGATAAGGCAGCCGTATTATTTCACGCAAATGGGCAGACAGAAACTCAATTCAATGATAGCACCACCTTTAATATTTATAGTGCTGAAATAAATGAGGAAGGCAGAACGAAAACAGAGAGGCGCAGCAATACACCTGAAATTTCAACTAACCCGCAGTGGATAAATGAAGACACCATTGCATGGGTGGATTTAGATGGTGATGGACATAAAATAAAAATCTCAACCGCCAATAAAGATGATATCAATGATTTAATTGAATTCACACAAGATGATTGGCTTCATGCACTTGGAAAAACGCTCGGCATGGTGACCTCCTCGTTTTTTGGCATTGCTTTTTCTGTCATTTGGTTTATATGGCCAGTTCTTTTCATTGTGTTCATGTATATGTTCAGAAATAGAATTGCAGATCGTGACCCTGCTTGGTATTTTTATACAGGAATTGTGCTTTATGCGGCAGCAGCCATTATTTGGAGAGAGCGATTCTTTGTCGACAACATTTATCAGAACGCACCGGACTACTTAACTTTCACTGGCAGCTCCTTTATTTACATGCTTGTATTTGCAATCATATCTTTTTGGTTAACAAACCATACAAAAAAGACAAATCATTGGGCTGGTACAATTAGGATTATGTATTTTGTTGGTGTTCACATCTTACTTTTAACCATATTCTTTGGTCCATATATTATCTAATTGCATATTGAAGCTCCCCATCTGAATCTAAATGGGGAGCTTTTTTATATGGATGAAGCTTACCTTACACTAATGTCCTTCATTTTTTCATTAAGGAGATTGAAAACCTTTGATAATTCTTGTTTTGGAACCTGTGAGTACAAATCCCCAATGCTTACTTCGAAGTAACTGGTTGATTCGGCTTCTTCACGAACATAACTGGTTAAGCCAACGCCAGATTGCTCATATAAAGCTGCTAATATTATTTCCATTTCCTCTTTTGGTGCATGAAAGTGCACATGAAACATATTGGAAACTGGTTCCAATGGTTTGGTGGACACAACATGACATTTGTTAAAATAGCTGGCCAATTCTTTTGCCTCTTCATAATACTGATTCATTTTATTGATTCGTTGATTAAAATAATAATCAGCACTTAGGAAGTACGGATAAAGGCTGATTAAATCTCCGCCATGACGCCTTTTCCATATTTTTGACTCATCTGAGAAGGCTTTGTCCCCTGCAAGAATGGCACCAGCAATCCCGCCAATTCCTTTATAAAAAGAAATATAAACACTATCAAAAAGCGCACAAACCTCTGCAGCAGATTTTTGATAATATGGAAGTATCTCAAAGAGTCTTGCTCCATCTAAATGTAATTTGATACCTTTTTGCTTACAATATGCTGATATATTCTCCAGGGTTTTGTAATCTGGCAGTTGGCCGCCAATTTCCCTTTGCGGCAATTCGAGTAATAAGCAGGCAATCTCTTCCTTTAAACTCATTACATCTTCAAGCTGGATTACGCTCTCTTTATCGGCTAATAAAATAGACTCAATATGGTGTAATGTCTTTAGTCCATCTTCTTCATGAATCTCTAAATGGCTTAATGGATGGTAAGCCACTTTATTGATTCCCTTTTGGTCACACCATATACGCAGTGCGATTTGCTGAGCCATTGTTCCGCTTGGAAAAAAGACTGCAGTCTCCTTTCCAAGATACTCTGCCATTTTCGCTTGGAAATCGTCGATGACTTTGCCCTTGCCGTACATTTCGCTTTCTGTCTCTCCATCGATATTCATGATCGCCTCTTTTAACACTTGTATATTTCTTTGACCATGACCAGGTACCTTATAAGGGGTTTTTTTATAAGCTTCTGCTAAAACATTTTTCTCAGACATTATGTATCTCCCTTCAGGACATGTATTACTGAATATTATCTACTATCTCTATATTAACAGTTGTTTGTCTGACCTAAAATAAATATCACAGAAAAAAAGGACATCATCAATAGGATAATGCCCTAACCTTACTTTAATTTTTTTTGTCATACATTAATGGTTTCATTAACAAAATCTACTTCAAAACCTAAATCCTCTAGCATTTGATGATCTGCTGTAGTTTCTTGTCCTGAAGTGGTTAAGTAATCTCCTACAAAAATAGAATTCGCAGCATATAATCCAAGCGGCTGCAAACTGCCTAGGTTCACTTCACGTCCACCTGAAATTCTGATTTCCTTCGTTGGATTCACGTACCGCATAAGCGCTAAAACCTTTAAACAGTATCTTGGATTCAATTCCTTTGTACCTTCAAGAGGAGTACCATCAATCGCATGTAGAAAATTAACAGGTATGGAATCTGCATCCAATACCTTTAGACTCATTGCCACGTTTACTACATCCTCTTTCGTTTCCTTCATACCAACAATTATCCCTGAGCAAGGAGAAATCCCTGATTCTTTTACTAACTCAACAGTATTAACTCGATCATGATAAGAGTGTGATGTGGTGATGGAGTCGTGATGATCTTCTGAGGTGTTGAGGTTGTGATTGTAGCGGTCAACACCAGCTTCCTTCAGCTTGGCTGCCTGGTCTGGTTTTAAAATTCCAAGGCAGGCACAAATCTTCATCTGATATTTGTCCTTTATTTCCTTTACTGCAGAAACAACCTGGTCTAATTCATGATTACTAGGACCACGGCCGCTTGCTACAATGCAATAGGTCCCAGCATGAAGCTGATAAGCTTGGTCTGCTCCTTTAAGGATGGTATCTTTATCCACCATTCGATATTTTTGAATCGGAGCATTAGAGATACTTGATTGCGAACAATAGCCGCAATTCTCAGGACAAAGACCTGATTTCGTATTAATTAACATATTAAGCTTAACCTTATTTCCATAATAATGATGGCGAATTGTGTAAGCTCCCTGCAAGAACTCTAATAACTCCATATCCGAGGAATTAAGAATGCTTAATGCCTCCTTTTTTGTAATCTCATGTCCATTTAGCACCTCTAAAGCCAATACCTTCCATTTCCTCAAAACAATCCCTCCACTTACTATTAGCTCGCTTTTACAACATTGCTAGTCTGACTTCTCTTCAGGGTGCGTTTTAACCTATGTCCCATGATACCCGCAAAAACTGCTAGAATTATATCTTTTGGCAGTGGCACAACCATCCATAACCAAGCCATTTTATAGGAAAAAGCTTCTGGTGCAGCAACCCAAATTTTATAAGCAGCATACATCCAGTTCGTTCCAAATACATAGTTAATTGCCATCCCTATTAGAGCTGCGAAAGCATATACCCGAACAGTATTTTTCATCTTTTCAATTATGTAACCCGTTGCGTACGCTGTAAAAACATAAGAAACAATAAAACCAAATGTAGGCCTAAGTATATGACCAAATCCACCGCCAAATTGAGCAAATACAGGAACACCTACTAAACCAACAAATGCGTAAACCATCATGGCGATGGCACCCAATCTACTGCCAAGAACCACTCCTGCTAAAATAGCAAAAAATGTTTGCAAAGTAATGGGTACTCCCCCTACAACCATAAATGGTGCAATCGCTGTAATGTTAGCTCCTACCGCCATTAGAGCCACAAACATTGCTGCTA
This sequence comes from Neobacillus niacini, assembly GCF_046591715.1. GTDB lineage: Bacteria > Bacillota > Bacilli > Bacillales > Cytobacillaceae > Neobacillus > Neobacillus niacini_L. The sequence continues at coordinate 399,147 of NZ_JAWVNQ010000004.1, forward strand.
ACGTGAGATCAATCGTTCTAAGTTTCATAACCAGCCCTCCAAAATATTCATTAAATTAAGAATAATTGGTCCGTTTATTTATGTCAACCAAAAATATTTTTAAGTTTACACAATTGAACATTTATTTTTGAGTAATCTTTTAAGAAGCACTACAGTATCCACATTAAACCAGTATTCATACAATAGGATAGGTATTCGACTAGATTCTAGGTATGAATTAATCTGGGCTTTAAAGGAGATGAAAAGGCTGATGACAATTAGAAAAGCCACCTACGAGGAGACTCAGCGAATCTTAAATTACCATTTAGAGGTATTAAAAGAAGCCACCATGGGTTATGTTAAGCCAAGCCGTGAAAAAGCAATAGAAATGATGACTCCTTTTTTATATGGCGGAGGGTATTACCTTGTTCGAGTAAAAAATAATGCTATTCAAGGCTGGGTGGGATTAGGACGTATCATCGATCAAAACAGTGATGAAGAGGTTGGCTTTATCAATGAAATGTATGTGCTCCCACCCTATCGAAATCAGGGTGCGGCTGAAAAATTATGTAAGGCCGCTTTCATTCAATTACGAGCGGAGGGTCATAAAAAGGTGCAACTAAATGTTTACGCTGGAAACCATGCTAAGCATCTTTACGAAAAGCTGGGCTTTAAAGACGTTTCCACTCTTATGTCAAAAAACTTAGATTAATAAGTTATGTTATCCATTTATCTTATCATTATATCATTTGCATTAGTTATGTTCCCATATAAGAAGGTCACCAGAAAATTCTGATGACCTTTATCACTTTTCTACCCTGCTGCTATTCTATTCTTTAAAGTATTGCACGACCGTCCCTTTACCTTCATCCACTTCAACCACTCCATATGCTCCATTCACAAATGTAATCTGTGGCGGTACATGGCCGCAGTCAATGTCATAGACAATTGGGATTTGGAGTTCATTGGACAAGTCTAGGTAGACATCCTCTATTGTATAATTTTCAACGGGACCATTAGCAGGACTTCGACCAAACATAATACAAGAACAGTTTTCAAACCACCCTGCTAATTTCATTTGCACTAACGACCTGCGCAGATCCGCTGTAGATAACTCACAATTTTCCAAGTACCATATGACGGGTTCATCCCTAATATGCACTTCCCTAAATTTCTGTAAATCACCATAAGGGGTACCAATTACATGTCTGATGATGTCGATGCAGCCACCCAGCAAACGCCCTTCCGCTCTTACTTTATCACCTGAAAGTGTTTTCCATTTGGTTTCCTCAGTTAGATGAAACACACATGGAGAAGGGTTATCATGCTGCCACTTCTGTTGATATTTTTCAGATGAATATTGGGTAATAGATGCTCTTGTTTTTGTAGATAACACACTTTCCCACATAGCGGTTGTCTTATCAAAATATTCGCCTCTTAAATCAATTAAGTTCGTTCCATGTGCGGTAGCGATACCTGTCTTTAATGTAATAGCCAATAACAGCAAGCTCGTATCCGAATATCCGAGAACCCATTTGTTTTTCATACTATCAAATTCAAGCTCATCAAGAATTTCAATGAGCAGCTCCCCGCCCCATGGTGGAAGGATGAGGTCTATGTTTTCATCCTTCATCATTTCATTTAACTCTTGGGCTCGCTTGGTTGCTGGAGCAGATTTCGCTTTATTCTGGGTCCAAACAGTATCCTTGCAGATAACCTTATAGCCCCTTTCCTCCAAGCGAATGCCTGAAAGTTTCACCAACTCATGTAGATCCTCTTTCACGCCGGATGAAGGTGCGGTTACTCCTATCGTTGCTCTTTTTTTCAAAAATGGATATGTAATCATTCTAGTTCTCCCCTTTCCCTAACCGTAGGATTTGTTACCATTATTCTACAGTTTTCCTCGGAAAGGTACTAGGTCAATTTGTAAGATTCTTTATGAAATGCTGCCATATATTTGAGGGAATCTTCCCCTTTTAATGGAGTGGCAGGCTTATTTTTAAGGAAAAGAACCATCGCCATGTAGTGTTGTGGTCCCCATTTATAACAATGCTGATAATCATCTAACAGCTGGAATCCACATTTTTCCCAGAATTGAATTCTTGCTTGATTTTCAGGCGTAACATCACATTCAACTTCAACCAAAATACGTTTGAATTGGGTCTCCGATCGTGCCCAATCTACCATGCAGTCACAAATTTCTATTCCTATTCCCTGACCGCGCAAATCCTGCCGTACTGCTAAATAATCCAGCAGCAGTACACTTGAGCTGGGCATAGAGCCCGTCAGTGCCATTGCAAAAACCTCATCGCCTTCCATTAACACGTGGAGAGAACTAAGCCCCCTTGCAAACATATTACGAATAATCTTTTCTGGTTTTCTTGCATGTTCTCCGAAAGCAAGATTATAGATATCTCTGGTCTTTTGCCATAGGTTTTCATCCCATTGTTTCGTTGTAATAAATTTCATCCTTTATGTTCCTTTGTTGAGAATTTTCACGATCTTTTCAGCATCCTGCCTGCATAATTTGGCTGCCTTTCCATATACCATTGGAAGAACCAAATCGATGCGGCCAGCCAAAAGCCACTGGCAAAATAACCTCCAATGACATCACTTGGGTAATGGACACCTAAATAAATTCTGCTAACTCCTATCATAAACACTACAAAGGCGCTAAACAGCAGTAATAGGATACGACCTGCTCTAATAAAGATATGGCGCCAAAGCAAAAAGGTTAGAATTCCATACACCGTAAAAGCATTCATGGCATGCCCGCTTGGAAAGCTATACCCTCCAATTTCTATCAGGCGATGTAAATCGGGACGTGCTCGTTGGAAGATTTCTTTAAGTAATAAGTTCAGTAAAGGTGACCCCGCAACGACAGCAATAAATAATATCAATTCTTTTCTGTGGTGCAGTACCTTATAAAGAAAGAAGATAATGAATAAACATAACACCACTACAACTTGTGTTGAACCAACCACCGTAAAAAACTCCATAACCCTGGTAAGGTAAGGAGACTCTTGGGCTTGTACAGCTCCAATAATACTATGATCAAAATTCATTATCATATCTGCCCTTATGAGAATGGCCACGAAACTAAAAGCCACGAGCGAAACCAGACTAACAATAAATGCACGAGTAAGTTGAAACTTAAAATTCATAGCTTTACCCCTTCATAATCGATACACATATAATTTCCCATCCAAACGAATCCTACTAACACATCACAAACAAAAAAGCACCAAATATACAAAAACCGCTGCATAAGCAGCGATTTTTGTATATTTGGTGCCTGTCACCTAGGCGAATTTCTCCGCTAAGGTTGTTTCTTGTTTTACTTGCATGATTTGTTGTGTTTTGATTTCGTTTCTTCTGTTCATTTCGAATAGTTTCAGATGCTCTGACTGAATTTTATTTTCAAATATTGCTTTGGTTAGGATTGGCGCTAAGATATGAGCGTCTTTCATTCCACAATTAATTCCGATTGCTCCTGTTGGCGTCATGGTATGGGCAGCATCCCCGATGAGGATTAATCCATCCTCTACCCATGTTTCACAACGAGAGCTTTGTACCTTTAAACATACAAAATCGTTCCATGATAAAAGGTTCTTTTTTACACTATCCTCAAGTTCTGGAAAACTTTCGATTAATGGTCCTAGAAAGGGCTGAATGGAACCTTTTCTTAGGGTTGGAAAGGAGCCTTCAGGAATATTCCAGCCAATTTGGATGAGCCCTCCAGTCTGTGAAAACAATGCCAACTGATGTCCGTTTACCAAAACCATTCTGGTTGTCGGTTCCCAGTCTTTTGGAGCCGGAATTTTTGCCCACAGAACGTCATACCCGTGGGTCATTTCGATCGTTGCAATTTTTGCAAGCTTCCTGACTGTTGAGTAGCGGCCATCTGCACCTATCGTAACCTTGCTAGAAATGTGGATTTCTTCCCCATTTTGTATGGCTTTCACACCAGTATAATATCCCTGGTCATCTTGAATCAATTCTTTAACAGTTGTGTTAAATAATAGTTGAAAATGGTTATTTTCCTCTGATTCTTCGATAATTGCAGTTAATAAATGTGCTTGTGGCACATGAATTCCTACATGTTCCTCGTGGTTTCTAGGAGTGATACTTTTTACTATATTTCGACCAGCAAAGTATTCAACTTTCTTCATTTTAAGAATACCCAGCTCTTCTATTCTCTTAAATAATTTATGTTGTTTTAGAATTTCCTCTGTTTCAGCGTTAATATGTTCCCCTCTAAATTGACGATTAACTCCAGCAGACCGTTCAATAATTAAGGTAGATACCCCGTTTTTAGCTAGTAAATGTCCGAGTAATGTCCCTGCAGGTCCGCCGCCAACGATACAAACATCTGCTTGTAAGTTCATTATACCCACCTTCTAATGTTATATTATTTTATCAATATATCATAAATGTATTATAAAAATTTAATTTAGTTCAATAAGTTTCTTCATAAGAAAAAAAGTTAAGTATAGAGTAACAAATTAATAGTTCATGGTCAATCATTATTTGTTTATGCAGCAAACAAATAGACGGCCAACAGCCGTCTTATTTTTACATTATTTATGTCTCAACAAAATATCAGACAGAATATTTATCTTCACACTGTTTTTTCTGTTATCTTTAATCTTGTCTCTTAAGAAGGATACTAGGATAGAACTTCCCAGCCAAAACAGGAGGCCAAAAATAATACTCATAGTCCAATTGCCACTGACTTGTAATACGGTCCAAACCGTCGCCACGCAGACAACACCGCCAATCATTCCAAAAACCGATCCATTTGCAATTTTTGCAGCCTTCTTTGAACCAGAAGCTATTCCCACCATTAAAACAGCTGTAATCATCACGGCTGGAAATGCTGCAAAGATTCCAGCAAGGATCTTCCACGGAGAAATAACTGTTATCATGTAGCTTATCATTACGGCTGTCCCGCCAAGAATAAAGCGAATCAGTAAATCTTTATACATAAACAGCATCCTTTCTCATGAGTAAGTTGTAATCATCACAACAGCCATAGATACGACTAACCAAAATCCCATAGCCTGTAAAAGGCCGCGTTTCCATCCTTGTCTGGGCAGCAGGTATCCTGCAAGAATGGCAACCAATATATTAATTCCCATGCCGATGATCGCGCCTTTCGATAATAGAATGGAATGTGCAACTAATTCATTTCCACTAAAATCTAAACCCACTGTCAATAAAGCCGCTAAATACACGGCTGGAAATGCTGCAAAGATACCCCCAGCTTTTTCACCTAAATTCCTAGCAACAAGTGTTGAAACAACGACAGCTGCTCCACCTAATAAAAATCTTATAAGCAAGGCACTTAACGATAGTTCTCCCATGGTGTTCCACCCCTGTTTTTATGTAAAACTAAATGAATTTGCTTATAATTGTGAATTTATTCACATTTAATGATACAATTTCATTCTACCGCATTTTTTCTTCTCCATATGTGAACATTTCCTAACTTTTTTTAAAGCGTTACCATATTAAAGAAAAAAACCCTTTAATTAGGGTTTTGTTTATTCTCTCTATTCTTAATAACCTTTTTTTGTATCAACTTTATTAATCAAAAGCTTGTTTTCTTCGATATTTTTAAGTGTTTCCAGAAAGCAGAGAGCCCCCTCATTTGCTGTTGTAACGGCTGAAATATGAGGAGTAACTTGAACCCTTGGGTGACTCCAAAATGGATGGTCTTCTGGAAGTGGTTCTTGTGCAAAAACATCGAGTACGGCAAATCTAGCATTGCCGTCATTAAGCGCCTGCAGTAAAGCTCCTTCATCTACCGAAGCTCCTCTTCCCACATTAATAAATCCTGCATATGAAAGTTGGTTAAAGATGGAACTGTTGAATAACTTTTCTGTCATTTCTGTCAGAGGCAAAGTATTGATCACATAATTCATTTCATTTAAGCGAGAAAAATGAGAATCCAGCTTAATGACTTCTGTAAAATACTTTTTTTCTTTACCGCTTAAAGAGACCCCATAAACGTTTACACCTAACCCAGAAAAAACTTTCGCAATCATTTGACCAATTTCGCCGGTTCCATACACGAGAACTTTTTGACTTCCTATTAATTTAGGCGTACGCTGCTCCCATTTTTTTTTCTGCTGTTGTTCATGGAAAGTATCATGAAATTGTAAATCCTTCAGGATGTAACTTAAACAATATTCTGCAATTCTTTGCCCAAACGAACAAATTGTTCTGGTTAATAGGATCTCATTATTCCATTCCTTCTTATATAAAAAACGGTCAACCCCTGCACCTAGCGAATGTACCCATTTGACTGAGTTATAGTCATAGTCAGCCTTTAAATTAAAAGAAACAAGAGCGTCTGCCCAGCTTAAATCATCCTGGGTCAGCTCTTCCTCAGGGATAAAACGGAAGGATTTTCCTGGGACTTCATTTTTTATTAATACTTGAAGTTCTTTATACATTGGGCTGACAAATAAAATATTACTAATATCCATTTCTTTCCCCTCTTCTAAACAAAGCTTATTCCTTTTGCACATCGAGTGCTTGGTAGGCTGTCTGATACCTCCCGCCATCTGCTACTTCTGAATGATACAGTGCCTTAAGTGCAAAGTTCTTTTCAAGATCATGTTCATTTATCAATTCTTTTAAATGCGTCTGGAGCTCTTTATTTTCTTTCACTAACTGTTTCATTTGGGATTTAAAATACTTCATTTTGATACTCCTTTTTCATTATAAAAAATAAGGACGATTATTGTATATTTAATCGTCCAAAATTAGGTAAATTATTTTAACGCCTTACTCACTTTTAGCTTTTTCCCTTTTACGGTTGTTTGTTCCATCGCCTGAAGCACTAATGAGCCTTTTCCATTTAAGATGTCCACATAGGTTAGGTTGTCCTGGATGGTGATGATGCCGATATCTTCTGCGGAAACTCCAGGTATATTAGAGATGGTCCCTACAAAGTCTACTGCGCGGAGCTTTTTCTTCTTACCGCCGCTGAAATGGAGTTTGGTAATATCCTTATTAATTCGGGCACTTTTATTATTCCTAACAACTCTCCTGCCGCTTAGTTTTTCTTCAAATGCTGCTTTCCCACTGGTAACCTCTTCAGGGGTTGGTCCTTCTACCTTAGGGATTTCAAAGCCAATGTATCGTTCTATAGCCTTAACAAATTTCACTTCATAGGGTGTTGCAAACGTAATCGCTTTTCCTTTGTTTCCAGCTCTTCCTGTTCTTCCTGTCCGGTGAACATAACTCTCTTTTTCCATGGGTACATCATAGTTAACAATCAACGTTACATTGTCAATATCGATTCCTCGAGCAGCGACATCGGTTGCTACAAGATAGCGGAAATTCCCCATTTTGAAACCATCCATTACACCAAACCGATCTTCTTGTTCAAGTCCGCCATGCAATCTTTCACAAGAATAATGGGCTTTTTCCAATTCTGCATAAACATGTTCCACATTTTCCTTTGTTCGGCAAAAAATGATACAGCTATCTGGATTTTCAACCACGGTTACATCTTTCAACAATGATACCTTCTCTTCATCCTTCACTTCTAAGAGTGCATGTTCGATTGTATTCGTAGTAACTCCAGTCGCACCAATATCAATATGGACAGGATCCATCATGTATTGATGACAAAGGTTTTCAACATCCTTTGGTAAGGTTGCTGAAAATACCATCGTAACACGGTCCTCTGGGAGTTCTTTTATGATGGCTTCCACTTCATCAATAAAGCCCATATTTAACATTTCGTCCGCTTCATCAATGATTAGATATTTGATTTTATCTAATTCGAGCGTTCCTCTTTCGATATGATCAAGCGTACGGCCAGGAGTCCCGACAACTACATGTGTTTTCTGTTTTAATTCTTCCTTTTGTTTTGAGAAAGGTTCTTTTCCATACACTGCCATCGCTTTTATTCGTTTAAACCTGCCAATATTCGTAACATCTTCCCGAACCTGGACAGCCAGCTCCCGGGTAGGTGTAAGGATTAAAGTCTGTGGGTTCTTTTCTTCCCATTCCATCTTTTCACAAATAGGGATTGCAAAAGACGCAGTTTTACCACTCCCCGTTTGTGACTTTACAACTAAATCTAGATTCTTTAATGCCTTCGGAATCACTTCTTTTTGTACTTCGGTGGGATTATCGTATTTTAATACCCTAAGCGCTCTATTTATTTCCTCACTTAATTGATAATCCTCAAACAATTTCTCACTCATTCTCTAACCTCATTTTTTTGTATTATCAAACTTCTAATTAGGATTTCTCTGAAAGAATGATCATATTCAAAATCTGAATATGTCCATTATACTTGAAATACAAGACATTTCGACTTTTTATTTCAACACATCTCTACACTACAACTTTACAAGATATAAGAGAAAGGTTACATTTAATGTATAGGATGTTTAGCACATTTCTCTATACTAATATCAGAAAAGTCAAAAATATACTAAAAAATCTGATATAATGGAAATATCCTGTTTTAGGATAGTATAGATCACTTACATAACAGCAATTTTATACATCTGTGGATCTCTTTTTTTTATTAAACTAAATTTTTCTATTAGGAGGTAATCTATGTATAAGATCAAGGATAAAGAAAAACTATTCATTTACACTGGACCCGATGGCTCTGGGAGAAAAACTATTGCCAAAATGGTCGCGACCGCATTTGATATGGAAACGGTCCTCTCGTACACAACTCGTCCTCCCCGTCATTATGAGCAAGATGGCGTAGACTACCATTTTGTGACCGTAGAAACCTTCAACAAGCTAAATGACAATCAAGAATTTCTTGAATCTGTAGAAATTGATGGATTTCATTATGGAATTCGTGAAGAAGATATTGTCAAAGCGTTTGAAGACCATAATCTTGTTTATTTGACTCTAAATCCTGAAGGCACCGAAAAATTGAAAGAGATGTATGGTGACAAGGTAATGCGATTATTCATTTATTCAGATCGTGATACGGTTATTGAAAGACACCAAGCACGAAATGATAGAGAAGAAGATATCCAAAGACATTTAGCCCACTATGATGAAATCATGGCTTATAAAAATCAATGCGAGCATGTCTTTGAAAACTATGACTCACCCCAGGTTTCCTACCAAGTTAGTGAGGTCATTGAAGCATTCCTCGATCAAAATCGCATTGTTACTGATTATTAAAAAAAGGTCCAGCGATAGGAACATCACCTATCATTGGACCTTTTTCACTTTTACTTGGCCAAAAATCTGAACGCAGTTTCTGCCATTCCGTTTTGCTTCATATAAAGCCTTGTCTGCACACTTCATCAGTGTTTGAATGGATTGTCCATTTTTTTCAGGCAAAATCTTTGCAAATGAAATGCCAAAGCTTGAGGAAACGTTGATTTTGATACCGTTTATATCACTTTCATATTCTACAATCCTGGTCCGGATATTATTCGCTAACGAGTATGCTTCCACTAAAGACGTGTATGGCAAACAAATAACAAATTCTTCTCCCCCATAGCGTCCTATTACATCTGTATCTCTAAGACTTTCCTTTGCTATAGAAGCAATATTTGTTAATACACGATCACCTGTATCGTGACCGTAGGTATCATTGATTTGTTTAAAGTGGTCAATATCAAACATGATTACTGCCACATTTCCCCCGTTTATTTTCAGGGAATTAATAACCTTTTCAGTTCTTCTCATAAAATAGGAACGATTATATACATCTGTTAACCCATCCATTCGGGCTAGCTGCTGAAGTTTTTCCTGCAATCGTACCCGATCGGAAATATCCACAAAGGTAATGATCTTACCTATTTCCTGACTATTTTTATTTAGAACGGGGGAAAAACGAATTTGATAGTGAATAATTTCCCCATCCTGATGAATCTGATAGTCTTTTTCCTTCCCCTCACTGAGAATCTTTGCGAGAGGTGAATTACCCTCCAACATTACCATTAGACTTTTTCCTATAACTCGGGATTTTAATCCAGGGATTACTTTCATGACTGCAGGGTTATAGTCTACAATCATACCCGCCTGATTTAAAACAATGACACCTTCCCTCATACTGGTAAATATGGTATCCATAGCAATTGGAGCCACATTAAACATTTGATACGAAACAATCGCAGCTCCATGAAATAAAAAGGACAAACTCATTGATACAGGTCCAAGGTCAATACCATAAGGACTCAAGCCATTCATATAGAAATACGTAGCAATAATGGGAACAAGGAGGCCTGCTGTCATCGTTAAGATTTGCATACGAAACCGAAATAATGATTTTTTCATTTGTTTAAGCAAAATAATGACACTAAACATAATGCATAAAAACGTAAAGATTGAATGAACGTAGAACCATGGTCCACCGTCTAACTTCAATATTGGAAAAGTCGTATCACTTCTTACTTCCATTGTCTTGTAGTAGAAATGATGAAGATCATTTGTACTATGAACAAAGATAGTTAAGATAGGGGCAGCAAACAGCGAATAAAAGATGCCTTTTTTTATTTTAAGCCCCACATACTCGAAGCACATAAATAAGATACATAAAGGGATGAATGGTAATGCAAGATATTCGAGACGCAGCCAAAACTTCATTTGTTCAAGTGTTACACTCGTAATCTCAAAGACGTAAGAAAAAGTAAAAACAGCTGAAAGGTAAGTTACCAAGATATAATATCTAGCTCCTGGTGCCTCCTTTGCTTTAATAAGTGTATAGCTTCCTAAAAAGGTACTTAACATACCTGCTAAGATAACTGCTATTATATATAGCATTATTTCTTGATTCATTTTTGGGTGTACTCCACAATCTATAGAATAATGATTAGTTAATTATATAGCAGGCTAAAACATCATGACTAGTTTTATTTATAGTGAAATTAGGATATCAATTTTTTCAGCACTTTAAACGGAAAGAAACATGAGAGATACAAGGTTGTAATTATCAAATTAACACTGTATAATTAAGTGTTGAAAACATTATTTAGGGGGAACTCTTTTTGTCGATCGAAGTAGGCAGCAAAGTACAAGGTAAAGTAACGGGTATTACTAATTTTGGAGCGTTTGTAGAATTACCAGGTGGCACAACGGGTCTTGTGCACATCAGTGAGGTAGCTGATAGCTATGTTAAAGATGTTAATGATCACCTCAAGGTGGGAGATCAAGTTGAAGTTAAGGTAATTAGTGAGAAAGACGGTAAAACTGCCTTGTCTATAAAAAAAGCTATTGATAAGCCAGAAGGTCAAACTTCTTCTTATTCCCAACGTCCACAGCGCCAAGGAAGAGATAACAGGCAATCAAAAGACTTCCGTTCAAAAGGCAGCAATTTTAAGCCAAAAGAGAACTTTGAAGATAAGATGGCTAAATTCTTAAAAATGAGCGAAGAAAACTTATCAAGCTTAAAGCGCAATACTGAAACGAAACGCGGCGGCAGAGGCGGAAGACGCGGATAATTATAGATAAAGAAGGCAAGCCAATTTGGCTTGCCTTCTTTTATGGATTCATAACTTCCTTAATTTTTTGCCAAATCTCTTCGATTTGGTGCTAATGGCGGCTGCTCTAACCACTCGTTTTCAATCATTAGATTTGCACCATCCTCAGATAGTTTTAAGACCTCCATATTAAAACGTGAATAATCCACAACCAGATCAGTTCTTTGGCTTTCCGAAATGGCAATCCCATAATTACCTATTCCAGCATAAATCATCAAACTAAAATGAAACAACATTAATTTGTCCGAAAACGGGGATTCAGTTGAATCTGTAACTTCCTGTTCAAAGGAGGTTGGAATAGAAAGTGAGTTCATTTCTAGATAACTGCTTAAGACTTTAATATGCTTAAGCGATACATCTTTACCTCTTAAAAGATATTTCCGAACTTTTTTGGACTTGGCTGCCTGGCTAAATGCGGTTGTAATCGCAGCGCCCAGCTGGTTCGTCAAAATGTTCGCACTTAGATTCGTAATCTCTGTTCCTGTAAGGGCCTCCCTTCTTCCTAATCCTTCAATAATAAAAGATTGCTTATGAACAAACTCTAATTTTTGTGGATACGGAATCACAGGAGGGCGCATCGCGAGTCCTTTTTCTAATAAAAGTACCGTTGCTTTTGTATCCAATTCCAGGGTATCTTTTAAACATTCTGAGTAAAATGAACGGATATCGTTACGATAAACATTCTGCAAGACTCTACCATAGGTAACCAACCCGCCTTTAGACATGTTCCGAATATACCTTAGATAAAAAACATCAGAGAATAACCGTTTTGCAAATAAATTAACATCCTGTTCTGTAAATCCTTGTGGGATTTGGATTTGTTCCTTAATAAAAATCTCCCGAATAAACTCTACATGTTTTTTTGATAAATAAAGTGCATAAGTAATTAGTGCCTTAATATCAGTGTCATCAATATGTACTAGGAAAAACTTTAAAATACAGACAGACATACTATCTGCAAGATAACTTGTCCATAGATAGGACAATTCCGATGCCGTTAATCTAATATTTTCACGGTTTTTTTCCATTAATAATTCCTCCTACAATCTGCAAGTATAATATTTCCAGATTAAGAGGAAATTATTTACGGTAACCTTTAGTCCAAACAACTTTCTGTTCCTAAGAATAAGTATATTTTAATTAACATGCAGTTACAGGAGGTTACATTGTAATGGGGAATAAGGATATGCTCCCAGAAGAACGATTAGAAGCCATTACGTCAGAGGAAAATCAGGGCGGTGACCTAAAGAAAATAGATTATCTCTATTACTTTCTGTTAGGTGTAGTTTTTCCTGGCTTACTTCTTGTTTGGGGCTGGTATTAAATGAATGCCCAAGAACAACATGAAACGGAAAATGCTTATCCGCTGCTTCCGCATGAACGAATTTGGCGACCTCGTGACCTCATGCTGGTGTCGATTAGTACATCAGTCGCCACTTGGTGTTTTTTAATGGGAGGTTTTGTTGGTAATTATTTGAATGCAAAAATGGGAATTGCTGCATTAATAGCAGGTTCCATGATCGGTATGCTGTTAATCTCTCTTGCCGTGATTCCAGCAACAGCAAAATACGGCATTGAAAGTGTTACTTCTACAAAGCCATTTTTTGGGAACCGCGGCTGGGTCCTCGCATTAATCCTTCAGTATTTATCTGTAATTGGCTGGAATTCCATTCTCCTGATATTCTTTGCAAAATCAGCCACCCGAATGCTGGTGATAACGGGTATGGTTGATGAATCCATGGGTCCATTCTCTATAAGCATGCTGTCGGTCCTAGCCGTAGTAACGATCTGGTTTCTGTTGAAACGAGGTGCTAATGCTGTTAAACATTTATCGGCCGTCCTTGCAATGCTCATTATTTTAGTAGGTATTTGGATATTTTATATGATTGTAAAAAACTTTGGTTTCCAAGCGATTATCACAGCATCGCCTTTGGTACCCTCAGGTGATCCATTATGGAATTACACCACAGGAATCGAGGTGGGTATCGTTAGTTTAATGGCTTGGTGGCCTTATGTTGGCGCTATTGTGAGAATTTCTCCAAAAACGAGTCAAACAACGATCCCTTCAATGCTGGGATTGGGTTTGCCAGTAGCGATTATGAGCATTATCGGACTTTTATCGGTATTATTAATTGGTGATTCTGACCCAACCAGCTGGATGGTAGAATTGGGGGGCGTTGCTTATGGCAGCATTGCCTTATCTTTTATTGCTTTTGCTAACTTTGGTTCAGCGGTGATAGGTGTCTATATTTCTTGTATTGGGCTGCGAAATGTAGAAAGTATTAGAAAGAAATCATGGAACCTGACTACCATGGCGGCGTTGATTCCAGTAGGATTAGTGGCGATTATTATACCTGAATTGTTTTTTTCGAAATTTGGTAATTTCTTAGCCTCTCTAGGTGTGATATTTGCCCCTTTAGTTGGTATTCAAATCATCGATTATTTTGTTTTCCGAAAAAGAAATCTAACTATTAAAGAATTGTACAATTCTAGTTCAACCTCGTCTTATCACTTTTTTAAGGGCTGGAACCCCGCAAGTATCATTGCGTTACTTTGCGGTTTTATTACTTATTTTTATTTATTGAATCCTATTACGTATGTATCGAGAGCGCCCTATCAATACTTAACCGCTGCCCTGCCTACCATGGCAGTCGGCGCTATCGTATATTGGGTTATAACTCGGTTTGTCATCATTCCATTAGGATGGGGCGGGTATCCGAAAGCCAATAAACAAAAAGGCTGACCAAGAGTCTAGTAGACTTTTGAGCAGCCTTTTATTCATCTTATTGTTTACCTAAGTTCATCCAGCAGTGGAAAAAGTTCTTCCAGGTGTTGAATTTCATAGTTTGGAATAACTTCATTTCGCTCTTTATCGTGTCGGTTAATCCATACAGACTTAATCCCTGCTCGATTGGCACCAAGAATATCAGTCATTAAGTTATCCCCCACCATGAGGACTTCATCCTTCTCTAATCCCATTAGTGACAGAGCATGCTCAAATATCCTCGGATCTGGCTTTCCTCTTCCAAAAGCACCTGAAATCACAATTTGGTCAAAATAAGGAACAAGTTCTGGTGTAATCGATAGTTTGGTATTCTGCAGATCTGGGGACCCGTTAGTTAAAAGAAGCAATTGGTACTTCCCTTTTAATGAGTCTAGTATAGTAAACGTTTCTTCATACACGAATGGTAAGCTGCTGCGCTCCTGGGGGAACCTTTCCGCTAATTCATGTCCAAATTCCTGGTCATCTATTCCCAATGCCGCAAGACCTGCCGTCCAAGCATCTTTTCGATAACCAGGGACAATTTCTTTCATTTTCCTAAAATCTTCATGATCATCTAAAAAATTACCCCATAATCCTTCAAAAGGATTGATTCCAATCATTTGTGTAAATGAGTATGTCTCATAGGAGGAGTATAGATTTCTTGCTGCCTCCCGAACGGCTTCTTCTAACTCATTTGGGTCTACTCCATAGCGTTCCTCCGCGACCTTACAAGTAGCAACAAATGCTTCCTTAATACTTTTTTGATCCCAAAGCAGTGTATCATCTAAATCGAAAAAAATTGCCTTTATCATATCCGACGCATCACCTTTCGACAAATATATTTTACTAGTTTACCATTATTTAAATTAAAAGAATATTCTTTCTTAAAATAAAAAGGATTCTGGAGTTGAAATATGTTAATTACTATTCCGAATATTTTTAATACTGGTATAATAAATACGAATATAGACTAGTTGAAACTAAACCCAAAAAGGGGATTTAACATGTTGACGTTGTTGATTACCATGGTCGAACGGTTAGGGATACTTGTGATGATTGCTTTTATTTTGACCAGGTTTCCCTTCTTTCGCGATATGATCTATCAAGAGAAATTAAATCATAGACAGCAGTTGACTGCGATTATTTTCTTTGGTTTTTTCGGGATTATTGGGACGTATTCTGGTTTGACACTCAGCACTAATAACCTAGAAATCAGCCGGTGGACTTCGGATTTGAATGCCGATGAGGCGATTGCCAATTCACGAGTAATCGGAGTTGTGTTGGCCGGTCTCCTTGGCGGCTATAAAGTCGGACTTGGTGCAGGATTAATTGCGGGAATTCACCGTTTTACCTTAGGAGGCTTCACAGGGATAGCCTGTGGTCTTGCCACTATTATCGCAGGGGTTCTTTCGGGAGTGTTCTATCGAAAAAATAAAATAGTTAAACTTAAGAAAGCTTTTTTCATTGGTGCTCTTGCAGAAATGCTGCAAATGGGAGTCATACTCCTTCTTGCCCGTCCACTAGAAAAGGCGTGGACCTTAGTAGAAATCATTGGAATGCCAATGATTCTCGCAAACGGATTGGGATGTGCACTATTTCTTCTTATTATTAAAAGTGTTATTAATGAAGAAGAAAAAGCGGGCGCCATGCAGGCTCAAAAGACATTAAGAATTGCTGAAAAAACCCTTTCTTATCTAAGAAACGGACTTACTACCAATTCTGCTAAAATCGTCTGCCATATTTTACATAATGAACTGAATACACGAGCAGTAGCAATGACAAACCTTTCAGAAATATTAGCTCATGTTGGACTTGGTCATGATCATCATCGTTCAGATAGTCCCATTCAAACCGAAATTACGATGGAGGCCATTAACAAGGGAGAGATCATAATAGCAAACCAGCATTCTATACACTGCCGAGTTAATGGCTGTCCACTCGGTGCCGCTGTAATCGCACCTTTAAAGCAAAGAGGAGAAATCATTGGGACTCTTAAGTTCTATTTTCGTACCGAGAAAGAAATCACCCCTGTTACAATGGAACTGATTGCGGGACTCAGTTCACTATTAAGTAATCAGCTTGAACTCGCTGATGCTGACAAGTCGTATCAACTTGCCAGGGAAGCAGAAATCAAGGCGCTTCAAGCACAAATCAGCCCGCATTTTCTGTTTAACACGCTAAATACCATTCTTTCACTTGTTCGCGTCGACCCTGCTAAGGCAAGAAAACTGCTTGTCTCATTGTCTCATTTCTTGCGCCAGAATTTATCTGTCACCACTCAAAACGTAACAACCTTAGAACAGGAATTAAAGCATGTGAAAGCTTATTTAGCAATTGAAGAAGCTAGATTTACAGATAAATTGAAAGTCGTTTATGATATCGAGGAATGCGCCCTTTTGGAGACGATTCCTCCACTCACCCTTCAGCCAATTGTTGAGAATGCAATTAAACATGGTATGAAGGATACCGAAAGAGACGGCATAGTAAAAATCAGTATTCATAAACAAAATCGGGCAGCCTTTGTAAAGGTAGAGGATAACGGAAGTGGAATGAGTGAGGAGCGCTCGAATCAAATATGTAAAACTCCAATCTCTTCAGAAGTAGGAAACGGCCTAGCCTTATACAACGTTAACCGCAGGCTGACAATTATGTATGGTAACTCTTCAGGACTTCAAATCAAGAGTCAGCTAAATAAAGGAACCGAAATTTGTTTTTCTGTCCCATGTGAGGAGGTAAGTTAAATGGAAACATCTATTCGAGTACTCATAGTGGATGATGAACCTTACAGCCGTGATGAATTAAAACATCTATTAGGAGGCTTTCCAGGTATAAAAGTGGTTGGTGAAGCTGAATCTGGTGAATCCGCCATTATGAATGCGATACAACTGCACCCTGATGTGGTCTTCTTGGATGTAGAAATGCCAAAAATGAATGGTATGAATACTGCTAAAGCAATGATGGAACTAAAAAAAGCTCCATTGGTTGTCTTTGCTACCGCCTATCCACAATTTGCAGCGGAAGCCTTTCGATATAACGCCATTGATTACCTTTTAAAACCCTATGATGAAGAACAATTACAGGAAACCATTAACCGTATCGAGAAAAACCTAGCGACACCAATGGAAAAAGATATTGGAAAACCTTCAGCAAAGCTCGCTGTCGAGGCAGATGGTGAAATTATTTATTTAGAACCAAAAGAGATCCTCTATATTGTCAGAGACGATAAGATAACAAAAATCATTACAAAAACAAGTGAATTTGAGACCAAGACACCGCTTAAAGATCTTGAAAGCAGACTAGTAAACTATGGATTTTTTAGAATTCACAAGAGCTTTCTTGTTAATTTAGACATGGTTAATCGTTTGTCGCCATGGTTTAACGGTGCTTATCAGCTGGAGATTGAAGGAAGGAAAGAATTGCTATCGGTCAGCAGGAATTATGTGAAATCATTAAGGTCTAGATTAGAAATATAACCAATAGGTTTTAGCTATTCTAAATCGTTTTGCATCTTAATACAGCTGACGTGCATGATATCCTTGTTTTTCTACCTTTTAATCTAGAATTGCTCTTTTCCTCCTCTTAGTCTTTTAAACTAATATTGAAAACGTATTCATCAATTGAAAAAGGAGGAGTAGAATTTGTATACTTTTTTAGCAGGAATCGCACTTTTAATTATTGGTTATTTCACTTATGGTAAATTTATTGAAAAAATGTTTGGAGTTAAGGAAGACCGAGCAACGCCCGCCTATGTTAATAATGATGGCGTTGATTATGTCCCGATGAGTACACCTAAAAATTCCTTAATACAATTATTAAACATTGCTGGAACTGGGCCGGTTTTTGGACCTATAATGGGAGCTCTTTATGGGCCGGCAGCCTTTATCTGGATTGTCATTGGCTGTATTTTTGCAGGAGCAGTCCATGATTACTTAACGGGGATGATTTCTATTCGCAATCGAGGTGCACATTTACCAGAGCTTGCGAGTAAATTTTTAGGAAAAGTAATGAAGCATGTAGTAAATGCTTTTGCTGTCCTGCTTCTGTTGTTAGTAGGTACGGTATTTGTTTCAACTCCAGCCAGCCTGCTTCATGTTTTAATGGATGGAAAAATTGCCTTAGGGATTATCATCACAGCCATTTTCATTTATTATATCGCAGCAACACTCCTGCCAGTTGATAAAGTCATAGGCCGTCTTTATCCATACTTTGGGGCATTGCTTTTAATCAGTGCTTTAGGAGTAGGAATTGGCATGGTTGTTACGGGGGCACCCATACCTGAATTATCATTGACTAATTTCCACCCTGCTAATGCACCAATTTTACCTTTGTTATTTTTTACAATTTCATGCGGCGCACTTTCCGGATTCCATGCGACACAAACACCGATTATTTCACGTACTACACAAAATGAAAAACAAGGACGTAAAATTTTCTACGGGATGATGATCACAGAAGGAATCATCGCCATGATTTGGGCAGCGGCAGGAATGAGCTTATTCAATGGCTACAATGGATTAAATGACATTTTAGCTGCAGGCGGGCCTGGTGCGGTTGTCAGCCAAGCATCTACTGCTATGCTTGGAGCGATTGGCGGAACACTTGCTGTTCTTGGAGTAGTTGTACTGCCGATCACATCTGGGGACACAGCATTCCGCAGTGCGCGTATGATTATTGCTGAATACCTAAACATTGCTCAAAAGAAATTTTCAAGTCGTTTATGGATTGCAGTGCCATTATTCGTTATTTCAGCTATTCTAACACAAATTGACTTTAACTTATTATGGAGGTACTTCAGCTGGGCCAACCAGGCTACGGCCGTAATAGCCCTCTTTGTCGGTGCCATGTATTTGTATATTGCTAGGAAAAATTACTATGTTGCCCTAGTGCCAGGTTCCTTCATGTTAGTGATGGTTATAACGTATATATTAAATGCACAAATTGGATTTGGCTTATCAATGAATACTTCTTGGATCGGCGGCTTTATTGGTGCAGCTATACTAATCGGGTTATTTTTCCGTGCCGCAAAAAAGGCAAGAGCCAATAATCTGCCTCTGGAAGATGACGTATCTGGCTGGAAGGCAGCTTAAGAGTCAATTTTGGTAATATGAAAGGGCACGCAGCTTAGCGTGCCCTTCTTATAGTTAGTTTCCCAACAAAAATCGCTCAATCGTCTTTTGTATTTCATTTTCTGTAAAGATAAATGTAATTTCACTGCCATCTTTCATAGATGGCAATTGACCAATGGCTTCTTCAGTTAATTGAAATGCTACCTTTTCGCCCTTAACATCAACCTCAACAGTATGGGGATCCATTTGACCAACAAGGATTCCTGAAGTTTTGTTATATAAGGATTTTTCAACAATTAAATCTGTTACCACCTTTGCCTGTTCTTCCTTTGCTGTTAAAAACACCTCAATCCTGTAAGTGCCATTATAAAGGTCAGAAATGGCAAACGAGTTTTGAATTTCTTGATTATTCTCTATTGTCATCTCGCTGATTGCCTGTGTAGCCATGACTTCCTCAGAATATTGTTTAATCTTTTTTCCTTTTTCATCATAGATAATGTAATCAGCTTGAAGTCCTGTAAGGAACGACAGTTTTTGAGGCTCTCCCGATAAATTTTTCACTTTATAATTTATAATGATAGAATTGTTATCTTCTTTTGTTTCAATGGATGGGTGGAATCTTGCAACAATATCATTTTGCTTTGGATTCTCCTCACGGTTCTCTTCTTTCACACCTTCGCCGTTCTGGTTTGTATCATTTCCCGATCCACAAGCACTTAAAATGCCAGCTGCTAATAGAATTATCATCAACTTTTTGTATAGCATAATTAAAAAACTCCTTTTAATCGTATTACCTTAATAGTCGCTTAAAAGGAGTTTAGAGTTACACAAATATCATTTTTTGTTACAATACTTTTCTAATATTTTATACCATTCTAATCCTATAGGCCTCCAAGGTAAGCTTTCTTAATTTCTTCACTTGCCTGTAACTCTGCTGCTGTTCCAGAGATCTCGACCCTGCCAGTTTCAATAACATAGGCACGGTCTGCTACGGATAATGCCATATTCGCATTTTGTTCCACCAGCAGGATTGTTGTTCCATCTTGGTTGATTTTCTCAATGATTTGAAAAATCGTTTTTACCATTAACGGAGCCAGTCCCATCGACGGCTCATCGAGTAATAGAAGCCTTGGCTTAGCCATTATCGCTCTTCCCATCGCCAGCATTTGCTGTTCACCGCCAGATAATGTTCCTGATAATTGCTTCCGGCGTTCTTGCAGTCTTGGAAAAAGTTCGTAAACGCTTTGAATATCATTGCGGATTCCGGCGTTATCTTTTCTTAAATAAGCACCTAATTCCAGATTTTCCTCTACACTCATATTTGCAAATACACGACGTCCCTCAGGTACATGAGAAATACCCACCTTGACAATAGACTGCGGAGCCTTGCCTGCAATCGAACGATTTAAGTACTCAATTGAACCTGATTTTGGTTTCAAGAGCCCAGACAAAGTCTTAAGCAAGGTACTTTTCCCTGCTCCGTTTGCCCCGATTAACGTCACAATTTCCCCTTCATTGATTTCTAAGGAAACACCTTTAAGAGCATGAATATTTCCATAAAAAACATCAATATCATTCACTTTAAGCATGGGTGCCTGTCACTTCCTCTCCTAGGTAGGCTTCGATCACCTTTGGATGATTACGAATCACATCCGGTGTTCCCTCCGCAATCAGTTGTCCATGGTCTAACACATAAATTCTTTCACAAATCCCCATAACCAAGGCCATGTCATGTTCAATGAGGAGAATGGTTAAATCAAACTGTTTTCGAATAAAAGCAATTAATTCCATCAGCTCATGTGTTTCCTGGGGGTTCATCCCAGCAGCAGGTTCATCGAGCAGCAATAATTTTGGACTTGCTGCCAATGCCCTGGCAATTTCCAATCTACGCTGCTGACCGTAGGGTAAATTCTTGGCCTTTTCGTCTTTATAACGGTCCAATTGAAAAATCTTTAAAAACTCTAGAGATTTTTCTTCCATTACCTTTTCCTCTGAGAAATGGGAAGGGAGACGAAAGATGGAGCTTAATATAGAATGCTTCGCTAAAGAATGATAAGCCACCTTTACATTATCTAAAACAGATAATTCGCTAAAAAGCCGGATATTTTGAAACGTACGGCTGATTCCATTACGTGTTACTTGGTAGGGTGCAAGTCCATTTAACCTTTTGCCATCGAATAAAATGTCACCCTCTGTGGGTACATATACGCCCGTTAACAAATTAAAGCTCGTTGTTTTCCCTGCTCCATTCGGGCCAATCAAACCTACCAATTCACCCTGTTTTAGTTCCATATTAAATCCTGAAACTGCCTTTAGACCGCCAAACTGAATTCCAGCATTTTTAACCTGCAGCAGCGCTCCCATGTTAAATTCCTCCTTTCGCACTATTCTTTTTTCCAAAGAAATCTGTAATCTCTCGGGTACCCATTAACCCTTGTGGACGGTAAAGCATGACTACCACTAATACCACACTATAAATAATCATTCGAGTCTCAGGATATTGCTGCAAGAATGTTGAGATAATTGTTAATAATATTGCAGAAATCACGGAACCCGATAAACTGCCAAGTCCGCCTAGAACAACGAATATTAAAATATCAAATGATTTTAAGAAACCGAAATTAGTCGGCTGAATAATGTAAAAATTATGAGCAAACAAGCCGCCGGCAATTCCGGCAAAGAATGAACCAATGGCGAAAGCACAAACTTTGTAAAATGTCGTATTAATTCCCATTGCATCTGCCGCAATTTCATTTTCCCGAATCGCTATACACGCTCTGCCATGACGCGAGTTGGTAAAATTCGATATTACGAGAATCGTGATGACAAGACATACAAATGCGCTTGTCCATGTTGTCATATTAGAAACCATCATTCCAGCAGCGCCGCCAACATACTCAATATTTAGGAAGACAATTCTAATAATCTCACCAAAGCCTAATGTTGCAATAGCCAGGTAATCTCCTCGTAATCTTAAAGTAGGTATACCAACAAGCAGTCCTGCTAATGCTGCTACAATTCCTCCAATGATGATCGCTAACACGAACGGCAGTTCAAATTTCATCGTTATTATTGCTGAAACATAGGCACCAACAGCAAGGAAACCAGCATGTCCAATTGAAAATTGTCCAGTAATCCCAATGACCAAGTGAAGGCTCACTGCTAAAATAATGTTAATAATCATTAAGGTTAACATATTGCTATAAAAAGCATTTAATATGCCTGTTTGAATTAAGGCTTGGCCAATTCCATAGATAACGCCTGCTAAAATGAGAAATAGCCAGAATTTATTTGCTTTTTTCATCTGTCTATCTCACCTACACTTTCTCTCTTGTATTTTTACCAAAGATGCCTGTTGGTCTAAAGAATAGAATAAGGATTAAAATGATAAACGCTGCTGCATCTCTCCATAAGGAAAAGCCTAAGGCACTTACAATCGATTCAACAACCCCTAAAATAAGTCCGCCAACCATGGCTCCTGGGATAATTCCAATTCCACCTAATACCGCCGCAACAAATGCCTTTAATCCAGGGATAATTCCCATTAGCGGCTCGATTTTTGTGTAATAAACACCAAAAATGACACCAGCTGCTCCAGCAAGTGCAGAACCAATCGCAAATGTATAGGAAATGGTTCTGTCTACATTAATACCCATTAATCGCGCTGCATCTATGTCATGTGACACTGCCCGCATTGCTTTACCGACCTTAGTACGATGAACAATAATTTGTAGAATTATCATAAGGCCAAGTGACACAGCTAAGATAAAAAGGGACTGACTATTAATTTGTGCACCAAACAAGTTAAATGTAGTGCTCGGTAAAACATTCTCAGGGTACGCCTCAGGCTGGGCTCCTCGGGCGTAAATCACTCCGTATTCAATTAGCAATGACATTCCAATTGCTGTAATTAAGGCTGCAATTCTAGTCGCATTTCGAAGACGTTTATAAGCAATTCTTTCGATCAATACACCAAATACAGCACAAAAGGCCATTGATAATAATAATGCTGGAAAGAAGCCCAGCCCCCATCCCTTAATCGCATAAAACCCTACGAACGCACCTACCATAAAAACATCACCATGAGCAAAGTTAATTAGTTTTATGATTCCATAAACCATGGTATAGCCTAATGCGATTAAGGCATAGATGCTTCCGAGTGAAATTCCGTTTATCAATTGTTGTAACCACTCCATGTTCTCACTCCTTTTTCTTCCATAAATAGTTCTTAATAAAAGTAAAATGGAAGGAGTATCCTTCCATTCTACTTAACTAGTATTTTTAAGGATTTACTTTTGTGTTAAACACTTGTTTACCATCTTTGTATTCTAAAATCGTAGCTGTTTTAATTGGATGATGATTTTCATCAATCGTTACTACTCCTGTAACAAGGCTTAAATCTTTTGTTTTCGCTAATTCTTCCTGAATCTTACTTGAATCTGTGCTTCCAGCACGCTTAACGGCATCCGCTAAGAAGTAAACTGTGTCATAGCCAAGTGCATTGAAGGCATTAGGTGCATCACCATTGTTCTTATCCTTAAATGCTGTTACAAAGTTTTGTACCTTTTCATCTGGATCTTCAGATGAGTAATGATTGATTAGGTAAGTATTATTTAATGCTTCCGCTCCTGCTAAATCAACTAACTTAGGAGAATCCCAGCCATCGGCACCCACTAATGGAACATCGATTCCTAATTCACGTGCCTGCTTTACAATTAAGCCAACCTCTTCATAATATCCTGGGATAAAAATGAATGATGGATTTTTTGATTTAATTCGAGTTAATGTTGCACGGAAATCTGTATCCTTTGCTACATACGCTTCTTCTGCAACCACTTTTCCGCCTGCTGCTTCAAAAGTTTCCTTGAAAGCGTCTGATAAACCTTTCGCATAATCACTAGAGTTGTCAGCAAAAATTGCAGCGTCCTTGATATTTAACGTATCTAAAGCAAAATTTGCAGCAACTGTCCCTTGGAACGGATCAATGAAAGAAGTACGGAATACAAATTCTCTAACTTTCCCTTTTTCATCCACAGTAACAGTTGGGCTTGTCCCTCCTGGAGCGATAAGAACAGTCTTTGTATCGTTTGCAATCTGAGCCTGTGCAACTGTATTACCGCTAGTTGCTGCTCCAATAACAGCCGTTACCTTGTCTTGGCTTGTTAATTTGATAATACCGTTTGTCGCCTCTGCTGCTTCAGATTTATTATCGACTTTCACTACATCAAATTTTTTACCATCTACTCCGCCATTTTTATTGATTTCATCAACAGCCATTTCAATCCCTTTTGCCATTGATTCCCCATAGGACGCAACATTACCGGAAAGCTCCAAATTCACACCCAGCTTAATGGTATCGGAATTGCCGCCCCCTGAACTTTCTTTCGCTCCTCCTGCACATCCTGCCAGCACCCCAGCAAAGATAGTAGAAGCCATAAACACACTAGCTAATTTCTTTTTCATGGTGTTTCCCCCTTTGTTTGAATTTTCAGATACTAATATTCATAGTTTAGTATCTTACTTAACCCCACGTTTTGTTTACTTCCTAAATTAATTAACATAAGTTATTGTAGTACTTTTTTCATTGCTAGTCTAGTATATTATTTCAATATTTCAGAACTTTTTATTTTTTATAAAAATTAAAGCGCTTTCTTTGGTATTATTAATAAATCTGCTCAATTCAATTTTTTAATATATAAAAATTACCACTAAATTATTATTCCATTTTATGTATTTTTCACTTGATATAAAATAGTAGAATAAAAAAAGAAAGAAGACCGATTCGTCTTCTCTCTTTTTCCCAGATGTATCCTTTACCACCTATGTGCCTTTGCATTTGATTTAGCGATAATGGTATGTTGAGAAATTCTTGTCTCTCCATTAACTTGAGAACTAGCACGCTTAGGCCGTGTCGAGTTTTTGAAAAACTTCAGAGAGTGTGGATCCAAATTTTGAGTACTCACAAAGAATCACCTCAATAGTTAGGATAGGATACTCTGATACGCGATATTACAGGAATATCAGTTATAGTATTTGGTTTAGGCTGTTTAAAAATACATGTATTTAACAAATTGTCTAATATGTTTAAGACTATGACATGATCCTTTTCTCACCGTCTATTGCTTTAATAGGATCAATATTTTGTGTAAATTCTAGTGTTCCAATGTAATTACCACTTTCATCTCTAACCGCAAAATAACGAATGTATACATATTTATCACGAAACTTAATCCAGAAGTCCTCTGTATCCTTCCTGCCTGCTTTAAAGTCTGCCAGCAATTCCTCCACCACATGTACACTTCTTGGGGGATGACAGTTTTGAACGGTACGACCTATAACTGCTTTTGTACGAGCAAAAATTCTTTCTTTACCATGTGAGAAGTAACGAACCACATCATCTTGATCTATAAAGGTGAGATCTACAGGCAAATGGTTTAAGAGTAATTCCAGCTGTTTTAAAGATAGTATTCCTGTCTCCATTTTTATATATCCTTCAGAGATGGCTTTCTCATCCAAGGCATGTCTTTCAGGCTTCCATACCTCTCTTGGTGCAATTAAACAATATCCAATTTCGTCACTTTCTCGTGCAATTTTCACCCATTCATCTTCGGTAAAATTGCTTAAAGCCATAGGGAAGAGTATGTTTTCTTCTCTGTAAATCATGGTAATAACTTCTTGAATTACAAATTTAATCACTTCAATGACAGCCTGTTTCTCCCCATGATAAGAAGCTAATTTTTTTCTTGCGTCTTTAATACCATCTCGTATAAAATCGTTAATCCGCCACATGTTGTTTGTTGGGCCATAAATGCCGTATGTTTCTAAATAAGGGAAGATTAAATTCTCTTTCCGGCTGTAATGCTTATCAATATCAAGCAATAAATTGATATCTTCCATAAGTAAAAGTACATTTTCTTGACTATCTTCCATCTCAAATTGATCTAAATGTACTTGTAGTTGAGTATTAACCAATTTATCTAACTCTTTATTTTCCAATACAAATGTGTGTATCGGGTGGCCTGGTTGTTCCTCTGGCTTACTTGTTTTATCAACTTCTTCGATTGCCCCTTTAAATATTTCTGTATGTTTTGCATGTAACCGGTGCATTTCTTCTACTGAAAGATCACCAAAATCATGCTGCAGCTGTGAAATTTCTTCAATTGTAATTTTTCCAATAAATGCATCAAAATGCGCTTTTACCTCATTTACATTTTTTCCATCGTGGAGGTCTTTGAAAATTTGCTTTAGGATAGCTTGTCGATTATTTGGGTCCTTCGTTAATTGTTCACGGTTATTAATTAATTCACTCATAGGGATTCTCCTTCGCATATTGCTGTATGAATTATGCAATTGATTATTAATCTCATACATAAAATAACACCTTTTAAAAAGTCTGTTTGTGATTAACATCATTGGTACAGAAATAAACTTTATAAATGTGATAAATTTAAGAACGAATTAAGGAGGTAAATTTGACAGCAATTATGATCCATGATATATTTACCTTGAATTAAAGATAAATGATTTCAAGATATTAAATATCCTCTTAACCTTTGATTGTCTTGGATTTTAAGGGAAAAATAAAAGAAGATATACAAAATGGAGGAATTCTTTTGAACCATTTAAAAGGGATACATCATGTAACAGCTATAACAAGCAGTGCCGAAAAGAATTATGAATTTTTCACTTATGTATTGGGAATGCGTCTTGTTAAAAAAACAGTAAATCAAGATGATATACAAACCTATCACCTGTTTTTCGCTGATGACACCGGCAGCCCAGGTACTGATATGACATTTTTCGA
The DNA here is from genome assembly GCF_046591715.1 of Neobacillus niacini. Classification (GTDB taxonomy): domain Bacteria; phylum Bacillota; class Bacilli; order Bacillales; family Cytobacillaceae; genus Neobacillus; species Neobacillus niacini_L. Next base: position 426,246 of record NZ_JAWVNQ010000004.1, read on the forward strand.
TTTTCCTGGTATTCCAAAAGGCGTGCACGGAACAAATGAAATCTCAAAAACTTCCTTCCGTGTTCCAAGTGATGCAGCTATCGAATATTGGTTGAAGCGCTTTGACCGATTAAACGTTACCCATACCGGAATAAAAGAGCAATTTGGTAAAAAAACGTTATCGTTTGTTGATTTCGATGATCAACAATACCAATTAATTTCCGATGAAAATAATGATGGGGTTGCTTCAGGTGTACCATGGCAAAATGGTCCAATTCCATTGGAATTTGCAATTACCGGGTTAGGTCCTATTTTCGTACGAGTGGCTAATTTTGATTACTTTAAAGAAATGATGGAAAAAGTCCTACTGTTTAAAGAGATTGACCAAGAAGGAGCCTTTCATTTATTTGAGACAGGCGAAGGAGGAAATGGTGCACAGGTAGTGGTTGAGCACAATGCGGTTTTACCACAGGCTCTGCAAGGATTCGGTACAGTTCACCACACAGCGTTTCGAGTTGAAAATCGTTCCGTTTTAGAGGAATGGGATCAACATATGCGTAACTTCGGATTCCAGACATCCGGATTTGTTGATCGATACTTTTTCGGCTCTTTATATTCTCGGGTAGCACCTCAAATTCTATTTGAATTTGCAACAGATGGTCCTGGATTTATGGGAGACGAACCTTACGAAACTCTTGGTGAGAAACTTTCGTTACCTCCATTCTTTGAAGCAAAACGAGACCAAATCGAAAGACTCGTACGTCCAATAAATACAGTTAGAAGCACCATAAATTTTAAAAAGGAATAAAAAAATGTGCGGACCCTTAGGGATCCGCATTTTTTTGATAAAAAAAGTGCCTTGCACATAAGCAGGCACTTGATCTTATATTATAGAGTTGTAATGATTGGTCCATTTTTCGTAAGAATAATGGTATGCTCGTACTGCGCAACAAAACTTTCTTCTGTTACATAAGTCCAATCGTCGCCCTCAACTTGAAAAACTTCTTCCTCTTTAGTTGAGATAAAGGGCTCGAATGCGATTACCATGCCTTCCTTTAAAAGTTCGTCATCCCATGTATCATGGTAATTATAGATATGATCTGGAGCTTCATGAATTCTTCGGCCAATTCCGTGTCCAGTTAGATTCATAATGACTGTTAATCCGTGCTGACGTGCTGTTTGGATGACAGCTTTTCCAATTCCACTCTTCTTAGAGCCAGGTTTTGCCTTCTTCAAGCCTGCTTCAAAAGCCAATTTTGCGACATCACAAATCTTTGTTAATATCGCCTCTCCTTCACCTACCACAAATGAAATACCTGTATCAGCGAAGTAACCATTCTTTGAACCGGAGACATCAATATTTACGATGTCACCTTCTTGAATGACCCTTTTACCTGGAATGCCATGTGCCACTTCTTCATTGACACTTATACATGTGTAGCCGGGGAAATCATATTCACCCTTTGGCGCAGAAATGGCACCAGCTTTTTCGAAAAGTTGTCCAGCTATATCGTCTAGTTCCTTTGTAGTTATGCCAGGTACCGTTCTTTGTACTAATTCATCTCTAATTTCGGCACAGATTTTGCCGATTTCTTTCAATGCTTTAAAATCTTCTTCTGTTTTTGCAATCATGTGTTTTCCCTACTTATCCTATTTTATCGTTGTAAACTTTCCGTTCTTATATTTTAGGCTTACTTATATTAAAAATTCAAGTATGTTTCCTTTTTGTATGGCTCTGTTAAAGCTGAATGTTGATTTTACTGTGCTTTTGGAAAATAAGCGGAGGATTTCTGTTTATTTTGAAAAATACCCAAATTTACTTAAAAATAAAAGGAGTTTTTCCACTTATTGGATCAAAAACCTTGGATTCCGTCTTATTTTTAGCAATTAACTGGAATTTCTCCGCTTATATTTGACTCATAAGCTTCCTCTAAATACAATAGCCGGAAAATCTCCGCCTATGTATTCTTAAGGCTATATGAAAATCAACAACGAATAACAACATAACCTTTTGTATAGAATGGATTGATTCCTAGAACCTATTTTCCTTGCAGCCAATGGGCTGGTGTCACTAATGGTGCTGGTAATTTTGTATGTTTATTCCCCTTTGCTGCGTTTACTTGAGCTTGAGTAAGAAAGATACTCCCAGTTAGATTAGCCCCGCTAATATCCGCATCCCTAAAATCAGCGCCGATGACATCACTCCATCGGAGGTCAGCGTTCCTAAGATCTGCAGCTATAAGTAAAGCACCTCTTAGATTTGCTCCCTTTAAATCCGCACCTTTTAACTTTGCACCTAAATAATCCATTCCCCGTCTTGTGTTTTTTTTACTTTTAGGTACTTGAGCACGAACCAATTCACTTGCATGAATGAGTAACTTGTTTACCTTTGCTCTATGGTCGGCAACATCAATACTAAGAATATACTTTGGACTCTTATTGATTAGATTTTCTGTATCTTTAATAATTTGTTTTACTTCTTTATGAATTGATTTAGCTGCATCAATTGTTAGTACTTCATTTAAGTACCAAAGCATTTCATGGAGTTGCTGTACAATCGGATAAACATCAAACATTTCTTGCGCTATTTCTTTGTTCGAGAGCCAATCAATACCTCTATATATTACTTTTGATACCTTTTGTCCAGCTCCAAAACATTCATAAGCCGAGCAGCCCCGAAATCCTTTATTCCGAAGGTCCTTATGTATACCGCATAGGTAATCCGTTTGCAGGTTACGACAAGGAGTTCCTCCGTCTTTGTCAAAGGCGAAATCAGCTGATTTAGAATATGGTAAAGCTACACAGCATAAACCAAAGCAATTTGCACAATCTGCACGTAAATCTTTTAAAATATTGTCGTCTACTGTAAAGGTACTAGACAATATAAGCACTTCCTTCTATATTAAAACTCACTTCATGTCATTTGGATAAAATTTATCTTATCACAGAAGATACATTTATGTCTTTTCTTTTGACTATCAAAAAATTAAACATTAATAATATGTATTCTGAGGGATTCTATTTTGTTTTATTTACCAGCCTTTAGTTACTTAGGACAACACAACAAAGCACAACCCTAATCAGGTTGTGCTTTGTTTGCCTGGCAACGTCCTACTCTCACAGGGACTTTCGTC
>NZ_JAWVNQ010000005.1:0-319325 GCF_046591715.1 Neobacillus niacini
TCCAAGAAAGTTGAAATAGCTCATTTGTTACGTTGGCTTAGCTTTTATAAAAAGCTAAAAAATTGTTTGTTGACGTTCTTGTTTGTTTAGTTTTCAAAGATCAATTTTTCTCTTTATCGCTCGTAAGCGACTTTATTAATATATCATCTATTACTATTAGTGTCAACATTTATTTGTTATTGTTTAAAGTCAAACTTAACAATTCCTGCCGACTCAAATGAGTATACCAGTATTAACACTATCTATCAAGAGAAAATTACTAAAACAAGAAATTAATTTAAAAAGGAACACCAAATTTGGTGTTCCCTCCGTACTATTATTCTTCCTCAGTACCAGAATCAGTGTTATCATCTTCAGAACTTAACTCATCTTCAATAAGTTCTGCTTCTGCAATAGTCTCTAAATTCTCTGTTCCTTCAGTATCCTCTGAATCTGTTTCTTCTGAAACCTCTTCTTTTTCTACTTTTGCAACAGTGGCTACAAAGTCATGTTCGTCGCCTTTAATACTAATTAATTTAACACCTTGAGTGTTTCGCCCCATTGTTGAAATGCCAGCAACATCAATACGAATAAGGACACCGCCAGTAGTGATCAACATTAAGTCTTCTTCACCCGTTACAGCTCTTACGGAAACTAGCGGACCATTTTTCTCGGTAACGTGGCATGTCTTAATACCTTTACCGCCTCTTCCTTGAATACGGTACTCTTCAGCTGGTGTACGCTTACCATATCCGTTTTTGGTAACGATAAGGACGCTGCTATCATCTTCAAGAACTTCCATACCTACTACCTCATCATCGCTATCTAAGGTAATCCCTTTGACTCCCGTAGCTGTTCTGCCCATAGATCTGACATCTGTTTCAGGGAAACGGATAAGCATACCCTTTTTCGTACCGATAATCATATCCTTTGTTCCATCCGTTAAGCGGACTGAAATCAATTCATCACCTTCACGCAGATTTAGCGCAATAAGACCATTATTACGAATATGTGCAAAAGAGGTTAATGGGGAACGCTTTGAAATTCCTTCTTTTGTCGTAAAGAATAGGAACCAGTCGTCTACAAATTCCTCTATTGGAATAATCGCATTGACCCATTCGCCTTTTTCAACTCCAAGCAGGTTAATGATAGGCAGCCCCTTAGCCGTACGGCTGAATTCAGGTATTTCATATCCTTTTGCACGGTATACTTTACCTTTGTTAGTAAAGAATAAAATCGTATCGTGAGTAGAGGTCGTGATTAAATGCTCTACGAAATCATCCTCATTCGTACCCATACCTTGAATACCTCTTCCGCCTCTTTTCTGAGCACGATATGTAGAGACAGGGAGACGTTTAACATAACCATTATGTGTTAATGTAATAACAACATTTTCACGCGGGATAAGATCTTCATCCTCTATGTTTTCAATTCCGCCTGTTACAATTTCAGTGCGGCGCTCATCATTAAAACGCTCTTTAATTTCAAGCAATTCCTCACGAATGATTGCAAGAACTTTTTCTTCATCTGCTAGAATAGCTTTTAATTCCGCGATAAGCTTTACTAGGCTTTGGTATTCTTCTTCAATCTTCTCCCGCTCTAAACCAGTTAGGCGCTGCAGACGCATATCAAGTATAGCCTGTGCTTGCTTTTCTGAAAGGTTGAATTGTGTCATTAAACCTTCTCGAGCAATATCTGTAGTCCGTGAGCTTCGAATTAAACTAATAACGGCATCCAGATTGTCCAACGCAATCCTTAATCCATCTAAGATATGAGCACGCGCTTCTGCTTTACGTAACTCAAACTCTGTCCTTCTGCGAATAACTACGATTTGATGATCTAAATAATAGACTAAACATTGCTTTAGATTTAATACCTTAGGATGTCCGTTTACTAGAGCTAATGTATTAATTCCAAAGCTTGTTTGCAGTGATGTTTGTTTATAAAGATTATTTAAGAGTACATTTGCATTCGCATCTTTACGAACCTCAATCACAATCCGCATACCGTTACGATCGGATTCGTCCCGTAAATCTGTTATGCCTTCTATTTTTTTATCGCGATGTAATTCCGCAATTCTTTCCACTAGCTTTGCTTTATTGACCTGATATGGCAGCTCATTAACAATGATAACTTCTTTACCATTCGATTTTTGTTCAATCTCTACTTTCCCGCGAACCGTTATGGATCCTCTGCCCGTTTCGTATGCTTTACGAATACCGCTTCTGCCAACAATGATTCCCCCAGTTGGAAAATCAGGTCCGGGAATAATTTCCATTAACTCCTGAGTCGTAATTTCTGGATCGCGAGAAACGGCTAATACGCCGTCGATAACTTCACCCAGCTGGTGCGGTGGAATATTCGTAGCCATTCCAACAGCAATACCCATAGAACCATTGACTAATAAGTTAGGGAATCTAGCCGGCAGTACAGAAGGTTCTTTTTCCTCACCATCGTAGTTATCTTGGAAATCAATCGTATCTTTGTTTAAATCTCTTAATAACTCCATTGAGATTTTAGACATTCTAGACTCTGTATAACGCATCGCTGCCGCTGAGTCACCATCAACTGATCCAAAGTTACCATGGCCGTCAACAAGCATATAACGATAGTTAAAATCCTGTGCCATCCGTACCATCGTTTCGTAAACGGCAGAATCACCATGAGGGTGATATTTACCAATTACATCCCCTACAATACGCGCTGACTTTTTATACGGTTTATCAGCATGTATTCCCAGGTCATGCATAGCGTATAAAATACGGCGATGAACTGGTTTTAAACCATCTCGAACATCTGGAAGGGCACGAGAAACAATAACACTCATTGCATAATCAAGAAATGAAGTTTTCATTTCTTGACTGATATTGATATCTTTTATTTGAGAATTTGGTGTTTCTGCCATTATAGTACCTCCTATTTTGGTGACAAACTGCCATTTTACAGCACTTGTAGTTCCTAGATAAACGAAAAAAGGAGGATAAAGGTCAACCCTCTATCCTTTTCCATATAGGCTTTTCCTTAAATATCCAGATTCTTAACATACTGTGCGTTAGCTTCAATAAAGTTACGGCGTGGTTCTACTTTGTCACCCATTAACATTTCGAAAGTCTCATCTGCTTCGATTGCGTCTTCTAGACTTACTTGAAGCAAAGTTCTAACAGAAGGATCCATTGTGGTTTCCCATAATTGCTCAGGATTCATTTCTCCTAAACCTTTATAACGCTGGATATTAGGCTTTGGCTGGCTTGGGAGTTCGGCGAATATTTTCTCGAGCTCTTTGTCATCATAAGCATACCTTACCTTTTTTCCTTGCTGTACTTTATATAAAGGCGGCTGTGCAATATAGACATAGCCAGCTTCTAAGATTTTTCGAATATAACGGTAAAAGAAAGTTAACAGTAGTGTTCGAATATGTGCACCATCAACGTCAGCATCCGTCATAATAACAATTTTATGATATCTAGCCTTTGAAATATCAAAGTCTTCTCCAATACCCGTTCCGATTGCAGTGATCATCGAGCGAACCTCATTGTTAGAGAGAATTCTATCTAAACGAGCTTTCTCCACGTTAAGAATCTTACCTCTTAATGGCAAAATAGCCTGGAAGTGACGGTCACGCCCCTGTTTTGCTGATCCGCCTGCAGAGTCACCCTCTACAATGTATAGTTCACTGATAGAAGGATCTTTTGAAGAACAGTCAGCTAATTTCCCAGGTAAACTTGAAACCTCTAAAGCACTCTTCCGGCGTGTCAGTTCTCTTGCCTTCTTTGCAGCAAGTCTTGCTCTTGCCGCCATTAGTCCTTTTTCGACAATCTTTTTAGCAACTTGAGGATTTTCCAATAAGAACTTATCAAAATGGCTCGAGAATAATGAATCGGTTATGGTTCTTACTTCTGAGTTTCCTAGTTTTGTTTTCGTTTGGCCTTCGAATTGTGGATCAGGATGCTTAATGGAGACAATTGCCGTTAATCCTTCACGCACATCTTCACCAGATAAATTCGTATCATTCTCTTTTATCAAGCCGCTTTTTCTTGCATAATCATTAATAATACGGGTTAATCCTGTTTTAAAACCAGATTCATGTGTTCCGCCTTCATAGGTATGGATGTTATTCGCAAAGGAATAAATGCTGTCTGTATAACCTTCATTGTATTGAAGTGCTACTTCAACGCTAATACCGTCGCGTTCTCCCTCAATAAAGATTGGTTCATCATGAATAACTTCTTTCGTACGGTTTAAATGCTCAACATATGATTTAATTCCGCCTTCGTAATAATATTCATTTTGTTTGTTTTCCACACGGTTATCTTTTATTGTGATTTTAATACCGCGATTTAAGAAGGCAAGCTCACGCAAACGAGTTGCCAGCACATCATACTCATATACCAATGTTTCGGTAAAAATTTCACCATCTGGTTTAAAGTGAGTAATCGTACCCGTTTTATCAGTTGTTCCGATAACCTCTAGTTCTTGAACAACAGCTCCACGTTCAAACTTAATGGAGTGAATATTACCATCACGGTGTACCAGAACATCCAGATGTGTAGAGAGGGCATTAACAACGGAAGCACCAACACCGTGCAGACCGCCAGAAACTTTATAGCCTCCGCCGCCAAACTTACCTCCAGCGTGCAGGACGGTCATTATGACTTCAACAGCAGGTCTGCCCATTTTTTCTTGAATGCCGACCGGAATCCCGCGTCCATTATCTTTAACTGTAATGCTATTATCTTCTTCAATGATGACATTGATTTCGTCGCAATAACCTGCTAATGCCTCATCAATACTGTTATCTACTATTTCCCAAACAAGATGATGCAGGCCCTTTCCGCTTGTTGAACCAATGTACATACCTGGTCGTTTTCTAACAGCCTCCAGGCCTTCGAGAACTTGTATTTGATCTGCTCCATATTCTTGTTCTGCGACTAATTTTTGTTCCATTGTCATATCAATCACCCCGCGCTTTCATTCAAAAAATACTCTATTAACCTAAATGAAAATATCAATATTCCTGCATTTCCTTTTGATTTGAACGTTTTTTTAATGTTCCAGAAGAAATAGGGGATAAATAAACCTTGTCGTGCGTAATGACGACAGATTTAAAGGGGTTTTTTGAAAGGTTAACGAGCTTTTCCTTATGCTGCTTTAAGAACTCCTCAAGTAAGTTTGAAGAGTTAACGCACCCTTTATCGAGAATGGCGATAATATCCTTCGCCCTGATATTTAAATCTTCCCCAACATGTATATACACACTTCCACCTCAATTTACCTTATTGATAAAACCGGACTCTACTTCAAAAGTTGAAGCCTCTTTTAATGTTTGATGATGGATGCCGTCAACGCTAGTTGTTGTAACAAATGTTTGAACTTTTCCCTGAATGGTATTAAGCAAGTGTGACTGACGATAATCATCTAGTTCAGATAAGACATCATCAAGGAGTAAGATAGGATATTCGCGAATTTCTGAATGAATTAACTCAATTTCGGCTAGTTTAACAGAAAGCGCGGTTGTTCTTTGCTGGCCTTGTGACCCAAACGTCGAGACATCTCTCTCATTGACAAAAAACAACAAATCATCACGATGAGGTCCAAACAGGGTTGTTCCTCGTTCTATTTCCCTCGTTCTAACCTTGCTAAATTTTTCCTCGAAGCATGCTTTCATTTTCGACAAATCTTGGTCTTCTAATACATCTACTGATGGTTTATAGACAATTTCCAAAGATTCAAGCCCTCGGGAAATACCTTTATGAATGGGTTTAGCCCAATTTTCCAGCAAATGAAGAAATTCAAATCTCTTTAATACAATTCTAACAGCCATACCAATAAACTGCTCAGTAAGAATCTCAAGCATGGTTTGGTCTGTCTGTTTTTTTATTTGCAGCATTTTCAAAAAGTGATTACGCTGTTGGAGTATTTTTTGATATTGACTCATATCATGTAAATAAATAGGCGAAACCTGTCCGATTTCCATATCAATAAATCGCCGTCTAATTTGAGGGCTGCCTTTAACCAAATTTAAATCTTCCGGCGCGAACATGACGACATTCATGTTCCCGACATATTGACTTAATTTTTGCTGCTCTATGTGATTGCATCTAGCTTTTTTACCTTTTTTAGAAATAATTAATTCGAGAGGCAAAGAGCTGTGCTGCTTTTGGACCCTTCCTTCTATTTTAGCATACTCCTGATCCCAGCGAATAAGATCTTTATCATTTGACGTCCGGTGGGATTTTGCCATAGCTAAAACATAGATAGATTCCATCACATTTGTTTTTCCCTGGGCATTTTCCCCGAGGATCACATTTACTTTATTTTCAAACTCTACGGATAGACTCTCATAGTTTCGATAATTTTTTAGTGCTAATTGTTCAATATACATGAAAACGACACAACCTTTAGTTACTCGGTTATCAAAAACTCTCCATGGCCGGGAATTTTCACTTTATCTCCTGCACGAAGCTTTCTGCCTCTTCTCTGATCTTGTTCACCATTAATAAAAATATCGTTTTCACTTAAAAACCATTTTGCCATTCCACCAGATTGGATGACGTCAGCTAATTTAAGAAATTGTCCTAACGTAATAAACTCAGTATTAAGCTTAATTTCTTCAGGCAATGTTTATCACTCATTTCTAAAATGGTCTCAATACTTTATTTTACTAAAAAAAGATAAATAAAGAAAGTCACCAAAAAACTCTGGTGACTATTTGTAAAGTTTATCTTAGTAAGTTCTAACTGGCAGGATCAGCTGCAGTGTAGTTTCATCATGTAAAGGTTTAATCACAAACGGCCTCATCGCCCCGGTAAAGCTTACTCTAATATCAGTTCCTTCAAGTGCTTTTAAGGCATCCATCATATATTTAGCGCTAAAGGAAATCTTTAATTCCTCTCCATCAATCGACTGACTTTGAATTTCTTCAACAACTTTACCTACTTCTGGTGTGTTAGAGGAAATTTCAATAACCCCGCTGTCAATTGTTGAAAGTTTGACTACATTATTCCTTCCTTCGCGTGCTAGAAGGGAAGCTCGGTCTATAGCGTGAAGAAATTCCTTCGTATTAACAGTAATTTCTGTTTTACTTTCATTCGGTATCAGTCTGGAAGTATCAGGATAATTTCCTTCAAGCAGCCTTGAGAAAAATAATAAATGCTTTGCTTTAAACAAGATTTGATTCTCAGTAATAACAATGTCAATCAATTCGTTAGAGTCATCAATGATCTTACTCAATTCATTTAAACTCTTTCCTGGAATTACGACATTGTAGCTTTCGTTATTTTCCGTTTCAATTTTTGCCTTTCTTAATGCGAGGCGGTGGCTATCTGTTGCAATACAGTTTAATTCGCCATTTTCAATCTTCCAGTTTACACCTGTCAAGATGGGGCGGGTTTCAGAAGTAGACACGGCAAAAAAGGTTTGACGAATCATTGTTTTTAACAGATCAGTTGCGATATGAAATTTATTATTTTCTTCGATTTGCGGCAGATGTGGATATTCCTCTGCATCAAGTCCATTTAAGTTAAATTCTGACTTGCCTGAACGAATAACGGTCTGTAATGATCCAAGTACCTCAATCTCAACACTATCTGTCGGCAGCTTTTTTACAATTTCACTAAAGAATTTTGCTTGAAGGACAATGGAACCACTTTGTTTAATCTCAACGATTTCATCTCCAGCTTCCTCATTTGGAATAAACGATTCAATTGAAATGTCTGAATCACTTCCAGTTAGGGTAACTCCCTCGCTATCAGCTGTAATTTTAATTCCTGTCAGAATTGGAATGGTTGTTCTTGATGTAACAGCCTTCATTACATCTTGGACACTTTGGACAAGGCGGTCCCTTTGGATGATAAATCTCATATCGAAAATCCTCCCAGCAATTTTTATTTCTAATTGCGAATAAATTAAATTTTTAAAGCATATAATAATAAGTTTTTTAAAAGAAAAAACAGTAGAAGTACTAGTAGGGCCTGTTAGTATGTGGATAACTTGAATTTACAATGGAAACACAGTCTATCAACATGTGGACAGACTGTGTGTAAACTACAACAAGTTATTCACAATTACACTAAACTTTCAACAGTTCATTTAATTCTTTCATCTGCTTTTGCAGCTGAGCGTCTGTTTGCAAAAGCTTAGATATCTTTTCATGAGCATGGATCACCGTTGTATGATCACGTCCTCCAAACTCTTCTCCTATTTTTGGCAGTGAATAATCAGTCAATTCACGTGATAAATACATAGCAATTTGTCTAGGAAAGGCTACAGATTTTGTCCGTTTTTTAGCTTTAAAATCTTCAAGCTTAACACTGAAATGTTCACCAACAGTTCTTTGGATTTCATGAATCGTGATCACTCTTGGCTTTGAACTTGGAATAATATCTTTTAATGCTTCAGATGCTAAATCTGCATTTATATCTTTATTAATTAAAGAAGAATAAGCAACTACACGAATTAATGCTCCCTCAAGCTCTCTAATATTTGTATCGATCTGATTAGCAATATAGAGCATTACCTCGTTTGGAATGTCCAAGCCTTCTGCTTTGGCCTTTTTCCTGAGGATGGCAATCCTTGTTTCTAGGTCTGGCGGAGTAATATCCGTTATTAACCCCCATTCAAAGCGTGAACGAAGGCGGTCCTCTAGTGTCGGGATTTCCCTTGGCGGACGGTCACTCGAGATAACAATTTGCTTGCTTTCTTCATGAAGAGTATTAAAAGTATGGAAAAATTCCTCTTGAGTTGATTCTTTTCCAGCTAAGAATTGAATATCATCAATTAAAAGCACATCTACATTTCGATATTTATTGCGAAATTCTACAGCCTTATTGTCACGAATAGAATTGATAAACTCATTCGTGAATTTTTCTGAAGATAAATAAACAACCTTAGCATTCGGTTTATGCTCTAATACATAATGACCAATCGCATGCATTAAGTGTGTTTTTCCTAACCCAACGCCCCCATAAATAAATAGGGGATTATACGCTTTCGCAGGTGCTTCAGCAACAGCAAGCGATGCTGCGTGAGCAAACCTGTTACCAGAACCAATTACAAACGTATCAAACAAGTATTTAGGATTTAATATATTTTGCGGAAAATCATGCTGATCTTCCTCTTTTTTTGCCTTTTTTACAGGCAAAAGCAAGTCTGGGTCTTCCTCTTTTTGGTTTTGCGGAATTATGAACTTAACAGTTAGCTCTTCACCAGTAATTTCATACAGAATACCAGCAATTAACTGGGAATAACGCTCCTCGAGCCAATCACGTGCAAATTCATTGGGAGCAGTAATTACAAGTAAATTGCCTTGAAGGGAATGGGCCTTTGTGGACTTCAGCCAGGTGTCAAAACTAGGCTTGCTAATCTTCTTCTCGATATTGGCTAGAGCAGCATTCCAAAGATCCGCAATATTCTCCAACGGTTGTCCCTCCTTTTTCTTTTTTATCTATCTATTACCTAAAATGCACTTTGCAGTTTATCTCGTCTAGACTCCATATATAGTGATATTTTTTCACAAAGAGTTAGGAAGTATCCTCATTGACAATGAACAAAAGTTCCGTGAAAAAACTGTGTTATACAAGCTGTACAACCTACTAATTTATAAATATACGAAACAATGGTTGTGGAAAAACATATTATAGGAAATAAAGTGGAGTTTCGACAATATCCACTGCTTGTGGACAAGTTTCTGCAGTATGCTAGAATAACTTGTCCACACCTTATCCACAATTTGTGGATAACATATTTTTAGACGAAGTTATTCAGAGTGAAAACACAAATATAATATCAAATAAAACGCAGGTGTGCAATGCCTTTTCATGGTTTATCCACAACTATAACATTCTGTGATTAAAACTTGTCCACAAGTAGTGGGTCCTGTGCAAAAACTGTCAATATCTTGTGAAACTGCGTAAAAAAAGTCGAAAAAAATATCCACAGATAAAATTTTTATTTAGAGGTGATGGGAAACTTAAAAAATTGTGTCTGAAAAGAACTTGGTGCAAATTATTTAGATCCTGGGGAACAATATTAGAGGGAGTGTTGACAATATCGGGGTCCCTCTTTATAATAAGTTAGACTGTCTTTAACAGCTATTCCTCAGGGAGGTGTCATATAATGAAAAGAACGTATCAACCAAATAAACGTAAACATAGTAAAGTTCACGGTTTCCGCAGTCGTATGAGCACTGCTAACGGACGTAAAGTTCTAGCACGCCGTCGTCAAAAAGGAAGAAAAGTATTATCAGCTTAGGCCACTGAAACATCAGTGGTCTTTTTTCTAATAAAGTATCTTTCTCATTGGAAAAGTTTTTTGTAGATGGAAGGTGTTTTCTTTGAAGAAAGAATTACGGGTCAAGAAGAATAAGGAATTTCAAGAGGCATTTCAAAAAGGACAATCATTCGCTAACCGACAGTTTGTTGTCTATAGTCTGAAGAAAGAGGATCAAGACTATTTTCGAATTGGTCTGTCTGTCAGCAAGAAAATAGGAAATGCTGTAATGAGAAATCAAGTAAAAAGATACATAAGACAAGCTGTTTTTGAATTATCGGATTTACTTCTACCTGGTAATGATTACATCATTATTGCTAGAAAACCTGCTTCCGAAATGGACTTTTTTGAAATAAAAAAAAGCTTAACCCATGTCTTTAAGGTTGGAAAGGTTTTAAAGAGGAAGTAGACTGCCAAAATAAAATTGTATTCGCTTTAAATTAATGAGACAAATTATTCTAAAAGATGGTAAAATACCTATTGAAATATTCCAATTTGATATTCATTAAAAAGGGTATCCATATTTAAATAGTATATATATTGTTCAAGGAGGAAAATTCGGTTGAAAAAACGAATATTACTTTTGATTGGTATCGTTTCTGTTTTTCTGTTTTTAACAGGATGTACAGAAATTAATAAGCCAATTGATGCTGAAAGCACAGGTTTTTGGAACGAATATATTGTCTATCCGCTCTCTTGGGTTATTGTAAAAGGGGCAGAAATCCTAGGTGGCAGCTTTGGTTTTTCATTGATTGTTGTTACAATTCTAATTCGCTTAGCGATATTACCATTGATGATAAAGCAGACAAGAAGCTCAAAGGCTATGCAGGCCCTGCAGCCAGAAATGAAGGCTCTTCGAGAAAAGTACAGCTCTAAGGATCAGAAAACACAACAGAAATTACAGCAAGAGACTATGGCACTTTTTCAAAAGCACGGAGTAAATCCGATGGCTGGATGTTTTCCGCTAATTGTCCAAATGCCTATCCTAATTGGTTTTTACCATGCAATTTCAAGAACAAGAGAAATAGCTGATCACAGTTTCCTATGGTTTGATCTTGGAGATAAGGATCCTTATTATATCTTACCGATTATCGCAGGTATCACCACATTTATTCAGCAAAAATTGATGATGGCCGGACAAGAGCATAATCCGCAAATGGCGATGATGCTTTGGATGATGCCGATTATGATTGTCATTTTTGCTTTCAATTTCCCTGCAGCTCTTTCTTTGTATTGGGTAGTAGGAAATCTATTTATGATTGTTCAAACCTATTTTATTAAAGGACCGGATCTAAAAAAGGCGCAGGAATCCGGTAAAGCGGGAGGAGCAAAAAAGTGAAACAAGTAACTGCTACCGGACAAACAGTCGAAGAAGCAGTGGAATCAGCTTTAGCTCAGTTAAATACAACAAAAGACCGCGCAGATGTCGCTATTATCGATGAAGGTAAAAAAGGTATTTTCGGAATTTTTGGTTCACGCCCAGCTGTTGTTAAGGTTACGGTGATTATTGATCCAATCGAGGAAGCAAAGAAATTTCTACTTCAGGTTAGTGAACAAATGGGAGCTCCTATCAGTATTGAAATTAAACGTGATGGAAAACAAGTTTTGTTCGTGATGACTGGAGAGAAAATTGCTCTTTTAATTGGAAAAAGAGGACAAACATTAAATTCGCTGCAATATTTAACGCAGCTAGTCATTAATCGCACCTCTAATCAATACCTAACAGTTATATTGGATGCTGAAGATTATCGAAATCGAAGAAATGAAACGTTGATTCAATTAGCTCATCGTCTTGCACTTAAGGCTTTAAAGACTGGCAGAGATGTAGCATTGGAACCAATGCCTTCATACGAGCGTAAAGTCATTCACACAGCTTTATCCGATAATAAACGAGTAAAGACATTTTCAGATGGATCAGATCCGCACAGACATATCGTTATTACACCAGTTAAATAAATATAAAGGAAAGTGCAAGGTGCCCGTATGGCGCCATATGCTTGCCAAGTATAAGACATCCTTTGTCGAGGGATGTCTTTTTTTTGTGCTTTTGCCGAACATTAGTAATAAAAATGTCTTGTTTATAACAAATATATGAAATCTTTGTTTTATTGTTATTCACATGTGGATAAGTTAAAATAATACGTAGTCATTTAAACAAGTTGTGGATAATTTACAGGAAGCTTTCTTGTTTTTCTGTTAAGATTTCTGTGGTATTCTAATAATTTGGTGAAAAATATATTCGTTGATATATAGATAAATTTAATGAAGTGTGGTGAAAGTAATGGAATTTGATACGATAGCTGCTATATCGACACCAATGGGTGAGGGTGCAATTGCAATTGTACGATTGAGTGGCGATGATTCCATTAAAATTAGTGATCAGATTTTTCGAAGCATAAGCGGTAAAAGATTGACAGAGGTGCCAACCCATACGATTCATTACGGACATTTAATTAACCCTAAGAACGGGCAAGTGATTGAAGAGGTAATGGTATCGGTGATGAAGGGCCCGAAAACTTTTACTAAAGAGGATGTAGTCGAAATAAATTGTCACGGCGGAATTGTTTCTGTTAACCGAGTTCTTCAGCATGTACTTGCCTTTGGAGCCAGACTTGCAGAACCAGGAGAATTTACGAAACGGGCATTTTTAAATGGACGGATTGATTTATCTCAGGCTGAAGCTGTTATGGATTTGATAAGAGCAAAAACCGACCGGGCTATGAATGTAGCACTGGGACAAATGGAAGGAAGGTTATCAAAATTAATTAAGGGGTTGCGTCAGGAAATCTTAGAGATACTGGCACATGTCGAAGTTAATATTGATTATCCTGAATATGATGATGTCGAAGAAATGACTCATAAGATGCTATTAGAGAAAGCTAGGTATGTTCGAGAAGAATTAAAAAAGCTGCTGCAAACATCTCAGCAGGGAAAAATACTGCGTGAAGGCCTTTCTACGGTAATTGTCGGACGTCCAAATGTCGGAAAATCTTCCTTATTAAATAGTCTTGTTCAAGAAAATAAAGCAATTGTCACGGATATACCGGGGACAACCCGTGATGTCATTGAGGAATATGTTAATGTCCGCGGTGTACCGCTGAGGTTGTTAGACACGGCGGGAATTAGAGAAACAGAAGATATTGTAGAACGAATTGGAGTAGAAAAATCCCGGCAAGTACTAAAAGAAGCAGATTTAATATTGTTAGTCTTGAATTATGCTGATAAATTTACAAAAGAGGATGAAAATCTTTTTGAAGCTGTTAAAGGGATGGATGTCATAGTTATCGTTAATAAGACAGACCTCATACAGCAAATTGATATGGAACGTGTAAGGGAATTGGCTAGTGAGCATAAAATTGTCACTACTTCATTATTAGAGGACCGCGGGGTCGATGAACTCGAGGAGGCAATATCCTCGTTATTCTTTGCAGGGACAATTGATGCCGGAGATATGACGTATCTATCGAACAGCCGCCATATTGCTTTGATTGGCCAAAGTTTACACACAATAGAAGAAGCGATTGCTGGAGTTGAAATGGGAACTCCCATTGATATTGTCCAAATTGATCTAACCAGGTCGTGGGAAATTCTTGGCGAAGTCATTGGTGAAAGTGTTCACGAAAGTTTAATTGATCAGCTGTTTTCACAATTCTGTTTAGGGAAATAAGAAGAGCGGAAGCGCCTGGTCAGCCCCGACAGCTACTTGTGGCCCAAACGGAGAAGTCGCGCATTTTGACTTCTCCGTTTGGACCGAAGTGACCTCGAGGGGCTAGGCGCTGGAGATAGACAATAAGAAAATTAGAAAAGTAGGTGAAGTAGGATGTCATACGAAGCAGGTAATTTTGACGTTGTCGTCATTGGTGCCGGACATGCTGGCTGTGAGGCGGGCCTCGCGGCGGCACGTATGGGTGCAAAAACATTAATGCTAACAATTAACCTTGATATGGTTGCCTTCATGCCCTGCAACCCATCAATTGGCGGACCAGCAAAAGGGATTGTTGTCCGGGAAATAGATGCACTTGGCGGAGAAATGGGCAGAAATATCGATAAGACACATATACAAATGAGGATGTTGAATACTGGGAAGGGTCCTGCAGTCCGTGCACTGCGGGCACAAGCTGATAAAGTTGACTATCAGTTCGAAATGAAAAATACAATTGAAAATACTCCAAATCTAACACTTCTTCAAGGTATGGTTGAAAGGTTAATCATTGAAAATGGCGTCTGTGTTGGGGTTATTACAAAAACAGGGGCCATTTATCGTGCGAAAACAGTCGTCATTACGACCGGGACATATCTTCGTGGAGAAATCATTCTTGGAGAATTGAAATATTCCAGTGGTCCTAATAACCAACAGCCTTCGATAAAACTATCTGAGCACCTGGAAGAACTCGGGTTTGAGCTGGTTCGCTTTAAAACTGGAACTCCTCCGCGGGTAAATAGTCAAACCATTGACTATAGCAAAACAGAAATTCAGCCAGGTGATGAAGTCCCAAGATCGTTTTCCTATGAAACGACAAAATTTATTACCGACCAGCTTCCATGCTGGCTGACATATACGAATGAACAAACTCATTTATTGATTGACCAAAACCTGCATCGGTCACCGATGTATTCTGGAATGATAAAAGGAACAGGTCCACGTTATTGTCCATCTATTGAAGATAAAGTTGTCCGCTTTAACGATAAGCCGCGGCACCAGATTTTCCTTGAGCCTGAAGGACGAAAAACACAAGAAGTATATGTTCAAGGCCTATCAACGAGCCTGCCTGAAGATGTTCAAGTGCAGCTGCTTAAGACCATTCCAGGTTTAGAAAATGTCCAAATGATGAGATCTGGATATGCAATTGAGTATGACGCAATTAATCCAACACAACTTTGGCCTACATTAGAAACAAAGGTGATAAAAAATCTATATACAGCGGGTCAAATTAACGGAACATCCGGTTATGAAGAGGCTGCTGGTCAAGGGATTATGGCTGGAATTAATGCAGCACTTAATGTCCTGGGAAAAGACCCATTAATTCTTAGCCGCTCCGATGCCTATATTGGAGTGTTAATTGACGATTTAATTACTAAGGGTACCGCTGAACCTTACCGCTTGTTAACATCAAGAGCAGAATATCGTCTTCTGTTACGTCATGATAATGCAGACTTACGGTTAACGGAGATTGGTCATTCCATCGGCCTTATCCCTGAGGAACGTTATCAAGGATTTTTAGCAAAAAAAGCAGCGGTAGAAGATGAAAAGGAAAGACTTGCATCTATCCGAATTAAACCTACAACAGAGGTTCAAGAATTAATTCGCAGCATTGGCGGCAGTGAGCTAAAGGACGGAATCCTTGCTTCTGATTTATTAAAGCGTCCTGAGATGACTTATGAACATATTGAAAAATTAGCACCTTGTGAAGTGGAATTAGATCAAGACATTAAAGAACAGGTTGAAATCCAAGTTAAATATGAAGGATATATTGAGAAATCCCTTCAGCAGGTTGAGCGCCTAAAGAAAATGGAGAACAAGAAAATTCCAGAGAATATTGATTATGATTCCATTTCCGGACTAGCAAATGAAGCAAAGCAAAATTTAAAACAAATCAAACCGCTGTCACTTGCTCAAGCCTCAAGGATTTCAGGCGTAAATCCTGCAGACATCTCCATCCTCCTTATCTATTTAGAACAAGGAAGAGTAGCGAGAACGAGCAATCAATAATTTTTTAAAAGAGGAAGTTTGCTGATGAACATCGAACAATTCAAAGCTATGCTTCATGAAAAGGGCATTACCCTTAGCGATGAGCAGTTAGATCAATTTGATAAATACTTTCACACCTTGGTGGAATGGAATGAAAAAATGAACCTGACTGCCATCACCGAACAAGGAGATGTCTATTTAAAGCATTTCTATGATTCCATATCTGCTGCGTTTTATTTTGATTTCACACAGCCCCTACATCTCTGTGATGTGGGAGCAGGTGCAGGATTTCCAAGTATTCCATTAAAGATTGTTTTTCCTCAATTAGAGGTGACGATCGTTGATTCATTAAATAAGCGAATAACATTCTTAAATCATTTAGCAAATGTATTAAAATTAGAAAAGGTTCACTTCATTCATGATCGGGCAGAAACCTTTGGGGTTAATCCAAACTATAGGGAATCTTACGACCTTGTGACAGCGAGAGCTGTTGCAAGAATGTCAGTTCTTAGTGAACTTTGCCTTCCGCTTGTGAAAGTAGGAGGACATTTCGTCGCGATGAAAGCAGCTCATGCGAATGATGAATTAAATGTTGGTCAAAAGGCTATTCATACACTTGGGGGAAAACTAGAGCAGATGTATACTTTCACCTTACCGATGGAAGAAAGTGAAAGAAACATTCTTGTGATTAAAAAAGAAAAGCAAACGCCGAAAAAATATCCGAGAAAGCCAGGTACACCTGGTAAAATGCCAATTGAATAATTGGATGCTATTTTTGTTTAAATAAACAACGGTTTTTGGCAGGAAGAAAACAGGTAAATAGCGAAATAAGTATTAGGGAGTTTCGTAAAGGTGGTGTTGGGGATGAAGAATTCGTTTTCACGCTTTTTTGGCCTCGGCGAAAAGGGAGTTCAAAAGGTTGAGTTAGAAAAAGAGCTTGAAACGGAATTAGAAGAACTAGATGGTGCAAAAAATGAAGAAATCAAAAAGATTCCGATCGATCGTATTGTTCCAAATCGTTTTCAGCCTCGAACCGTATTTGATGATGAAAAAATAGAGGAATTGTCACAAACAATCCATACTCACGGAATCATTCAGCCCATTGTAGTGCGGCAGTTTGAAGGAAACTATGAAATTATTGCCGGGGAGCGACGTTACCGGGCAATGAAGAAGCTCGGCTGGGATGAAGCACCAGCGATCATAAAAAATTATTCAGACACAGAAACAGCTTCTGTTGCTTTAATTGAAAACTTGCAGCGGGAGGAACTTTCACCAATTGAAGAGGCAATTGCCTATGGCAAGCTGCTTGAACTGCACAATTTAACGCAAGAAGCACTTGCACAGCGTCTCGGAAAAGGCCAGTCAACTGTCGCAAATAAGCTTAGACTGTTAAAGCTGCCGCAGCTTATTCAAGAATCCTTGTTGAACAAAGAGATAACAGAACGGCACGCACGAGCACTTATTCCACTTAAGGATCCTGAAAAGCAGGTTATGCTCTTACAAGATATTATTGAGAAAAACCTGAATGTAAAGCAGACAGAAGATAGAGTCGCCAGGATACTAGAGGAAAAGAATCAAAAACCAAAGCCAAAGAGGAAAGCATTCTCAAAAGATATGAGAATTGCTGTAAATACCATTAGACAATCATTATCCATGGTTTCTGATAACGGGATTAATCTTGACTCGGAGGAAGAAGAGTTCGAAGAGTATTATCAATTTACAATAAAAATTCCAAAGAAAAAATAATATAAACAAAAAAATGGAACCAGACTTTTTAGTAGTTTGGTTTTTATTTTTTTATCCTAAGAGTTATATATTGTAAAAAAATGTAAAAGTTAACTTTTATCTTCTCGAATATTTTTTCAAAAAAAATAACAATAAATCAGTTTCATGATAAAATAAATAGCATGGAAATTTTATATTACTAGTTTTGCTAGTTATTTTTAGTGAATGTAAGTATTTTATTTGAAACAAGGGTAGGTGGCATCGTGGGCAAAACCATTGCAATCGCGAATCAAAAGGGCGGAGTTGGAAAGACAACCACCTCTGTCAATCTAGGCGCCTGCTTAGCATACATTG
The DNA here is from genome assembly GCF_046591715.1 of Neobacillus niacini. Lineage (GTDB taxonomy): Bacteria > Bacillota > Bacilli > Bacillales > Cytobacillaceae > Neobacillus > Neobacillus niacini_L. Next base: position 18,014 of record NZ_JAWVNQ010000005.1, read on the forward strand.
GAAAAAAGGTTTTATTAGTAGACATTGATCCACAAGGGAATGCAACAAGCGGAATTGGAATAGAAAAAGCAGATGTCGAACAATGTATCTATGATGTTCTTGTAGATGATGTAGAAGCAAAGGATGTAATTAAAGCAACGTCTGTTGAGAATTTATATGTTATGCCCGCTACTATTCAGCTTGCAGGAGCAGAAATTGAGCTGGTTCCTACCATATCAAGAGAGGTCCGATTAAAGCGGGCTCTTGAGGAAGTCAAAGATCAATTTGATTATATTATTATTGATTGCCCGCCTTCATTAGGGTTATTGACTCTTAACTCCTTAACCGCTTCGGACTCTGTATTGATCCCTGTTCAATGTGAATATTATGCTTTAGAAGGTTTAAGCCAATTACTTAATACAGTGCGATTGGTGCAAAAACACTTAAACCAAGACTTGAAAATAGAAGGCGTATTACTTACGATGCTCGATGCCCGGACCAATTTGGGCATTCAAGTAATAGAAGAAGTTAAAAAATATTTTCAAGATAAAGTATATAAAACCATTATTCCAAGAAATGTACGTCTAAGTGAGGCTCCGAGTCATGGTGAACCAATTATTAACTATGATCCAAAATCTCGTGGGGCGGAAGTATATTTAGATTTAGCAAAGGAAGTGGTCTCAAATGGCTAAAGGCTTAGGGAAAAAAGGCATTAATGCATTTTTTACAAATATTGAAGCCGGTAAGGAAGAGACTGTCCAAGAAATTAGTCTAAAAGAATTGCGTCCTAATCCTTACCAGCCAAGAAAAACCTTTCAACAAGAGGCGATTGATGAGTTGAAAGCTTCTATTTTAGAGCATGGAATCCTTCAGCCTCTTGTGGTAAGAAAAAGCATAAAAGGTTATGAAATTGTTGTTGGCGAAAGACGTTTTCGAGCTGCTAAAGAAGCAAAATTAACTGCTGTTCCTGCCGTTGTCAGAGAGTTATCAGAGCAGCAAATGATGGAATTAGCGGTATTGGAGAATCTGCAGCGAGAGGATCTGAATCCGATTGAAGAAGGACAAGCATACCAAACGTTGATGGAGAAATTAAACTTTACCCAAGAAGAAGTAGCGAAGCGTTTAGGAAAGAGCCGCCCGCATGTAGCCAATCATATTCGTCTTCTCTCTCTTCCTCCTAAGATTCAAGAGTTAATTTCTACAGACAAAATTTCAATGGGTCATGGCCGGGCACTTTTAGGACTAAGACAAAAGGCAAAGCTGCCTGCTATAGTTGATAAGATTATCCAAGAATCGTTGAATGTCCGCCAGCTGGAAAAGCTCATCCAACAATTAAATGAGAGTGTTCCACGTGAAACAAAAAAGCCAGAGAAGAAAAAGGATGTGTTTATCCAGGAGCGTGAACACTCCCTTCGCGAACGATTTGGCACAACGGTAAACATTAAGAAGTCAAAAAATAAGGGTAAAATTGAAATCGAATTTTTCTCTGAAGAAGATCTAGAACGAATTTTAGAAATACTAGGCAAGGAAGAAGAGTATTAAACCATCAGTGGATGGTTTATTTTTTTGGTAAAATAACTTTCCAACACTACTAAAAAATGATAGTTTAATACTATTATAAATTTCGAGATTCGAAGAATAGGTGAATACAGAATGTTTTTATTAGGGACGCTTGTAAATGGATTGTTAATCATAATTGGGACCATTATTGGTAAACTCTTGAACCGAATTCCAGACAGCATGAGAACAACCGTTATGTATGCGATTGGATTGTCGGTGATTGTGCTCGGCTTACAAATGGGTTTAAAGAGCGAAAACTTCCTGATTGTGATCATCAGTTTGGTAATGGGAGCAGTTTTTGGAGAGCTCATGCAATTGGAAGAAAGGCTGAACCAGCTTGGTCTTTGGCTGGAGAAGAAGATGGGTTCAATCGGCGCTGGAGGAAAAGGCAGTATTGCTGAGGGATTTGTTACAGCAACCTTAATCTTTGTGATTGGAGCAATGGCAATCATCGGGGCACTAGACAGCGGGATCCGCGGAGATCATGATGTTTTGTATACGAAGGGGCTCATTGATGGTTTCACATCGATTATCTTAACTACCACCCTCGGAGTTGGAGTTATCTTTTCTGCTATACCCGTCATGCTTTACCAAGGGATTATTGCTTTATTTGCGACCCAAATCAATACTTTTATCCCCCAAGTATTGATGGATCAATTTATTGTTGAGATGACAGCAACTGGCGGTGTGATGATTTTTGCAATCGGTCTTAATCTGACAGGACTAGTTAAAATTAAAGTGGCGAACCTCCTCCCTGCTATTTTCGTGACAGGGCTGATTGTTACAGTATTATATTTATATAACCTTTATTTATAAAACTTTTTAAAAAATAGCAAAGAGCAATCCGATTATCTCCAGATTGCTCTTTTAATTGGATTTTTTCTGCTCCTGCTGCATTATTTCCTGCAGTCTTCCTTTTGAATGTAGAAGACTTGCTTGATAAATACCATTGGCGATTGTTTTTGCCATTTTCATAACCAAGTTAAGCCTAGTATTCTGTAAGACAAAAAACTCCATAAAGCCGCTGACATTGACGATACCCGTTATGTGGATATTTCCAACAGCAGGCAGCTCTTTATTAACTCCAGCGCCAGGTTTAACTGGTCCATCACCTACTTGGATCACGCCAACATTTTTCATTCTCCCTAGACAGGCATCTATCCCAATTATATAGGGATCATGATGTTTTATCGAAATTTCCTGCAAACGTTCACTTAGATTTACAGCATGGATCGGCTGATCTAAAGTACCGTATACATAAAAGCTAGACAGGTCCTTTTCTTCTAAAAGTGTTCCAACAAGCGGTCCTAGTGAATCTCCAGTTGAGCGGTCCGTTCCAATACAAACAAATACGATTGGACGTTGTGTATTTCTTGGCAGGAACTTTAATAGTTCCATTGAAAGATGATCAACAGCTTGAATATCATCGTGAGGTATTCGCCCTGTATTCGCCCTCCTATCCAAGAAACTAGGTTTCAGATTCATAAGTCCACTCCTAACTTGAGACCGTATTTTGTCTAGCACGAGTGCCAAGGAAAGGCACTTCCGCTTTTCTTTTTAACAGTATACGGAAAATTTAGAAAATCTATACGTGCCAAATAAAAGATATTCCAGTTGAAAAAATGAATCATTCACAATACTATATAGTTCAAAGGAAACTTTAATAATGGATAGATTCATTTGGAAAGGAAAGGATGCTTAAATGAGTTCTACTGAAAGAATTATTCAAAGATTTATTGATAAATTTCAAAATGAAGATACATGGTTAGCTATTGGGGAAGGGTTACTTAAGATCATTGTTATTTTGATTGTTGCAAGAATTATCATTAAGCTAGGCAGTGTAGCGATAGACAATGTTTTCAAAATAAGAACACGTTCTCCACTTAAGACTTCAGAACGAAGAGAGGAAACGCTGGCAAAGCTTCTCGATAATATCCTTACATATGTTGTGTATTTTATTGCTTTTATGATGATCCTTTCTGTTTTAACGATTGATGTAAAGGCGCTGATTGCAGGAGCGGGAGTTGTTGGACTTGCTGTAGGTTTTGGAGCGCAGAGTCTTGTCAAAGATGTAATAAGCGGCTTTTTTATTATTTTTGAAGATCAATTTTCGGTTGGAGACCATGTTCGAATTGACCAATTTGAAGGAACCGTGCAGACCATTGGTTTACGGACAACTAAGTTAAAAAGCTGGACAGGAGAAGTCCATATTCTGCCGAATGGAAGCATTATTCAAGTCACTAACTTTTCCTTGAATAATAGCCTTGCGATTATTGATATATCAGTTGCCTATGAAGAGGATATCGAAAAAACGCAAAACATCATTAGAGATTTACTAGAGAAAATGCCAGACCATTATGAAGAATTAACAAAAGCACCTGAGCTGTTGGGCGTTCAAACCTTAGGGCCTTCAGAGGTTGTTTTGCGAATTGTTGCCGAAACACTGCCCATGAAGCATGCAGGTGTTTCTAGAAATATTAAGCGGGATATTAAGCAATGCTTAGATGAACATGGAATTGAAATCCCATATCCACGTATGGTTATGTACACAAAGAATTCTGGTAATATCAATGAACCTAGTGTTTAAAAGGAGAGGAATTTAGGTGGAAGAAAAGGAATTTGGCTTATATGATGTCGTTGAAATGAAGAAGCAGCACCCTTGTGGTACAAATCGCTGGAAAATTATTCGGATGGGGATGGATATTCGGATAAAATGCGAAGGCTGCGATCATAGTGTGATGATTCCCCGCCGTGAGTTTTCCCGGAAAATGAAGAAAATATTGGAGAAGCATGAACAGTAGTTCAAGCTTCTTTTTTTTGCCTAAATATATTATCCTATTAAAAAAGCAAAATAGATATTTTGGGGGGTGAGGGAGTTTGGCTGAAGTGTATAAATCAGCCTGTCCTCTAAATTGCTGGGACAGCTGTGGTCTTCTTGTAACGGTTGAGAACAATAAAGTAATAAAAGTTGAAGGTGACCCTTCCCACCCGATTACGAAAGGGAAAATCTGCGGCAGGGGGAGAATGCTTGAAGCAAGAACAAATTCTCCTGAGAGGATTCTTTCTCCCTTAAAAAAGGTGAATGGAAAATTTGAGCAAATTTCATGGGATCAAGCGCTTGATGAAATTTCGCTTAAGTTGAAGGAAATAAAAGATCAATATGGTTCCACCGCTGTTCTGCATAGTCATGATTATGCAAACAATGGGGTCCTAAAAAATCTCGATCAACGATTTTTTAATGGGTATGGCGGTGTGACAGAAATCTATGGTTCACTTTGCTGGGGTGCAGGGATTGAAGCACAAAAGTGGGATTTTGGTGATGCATATGGTCATGAACCCGAGGATGTCCTAAATAGTAAAAATATTATTATCTGGGGAAGAAATGTTGCGCGGACCAATATGCATTTTTATGAAAAACTCCTTGAGGCAAAGAAGAATGGCGCAAGAATATATGTGATCGATCCACTCTATAATGCAACTGCAAAAATAGCAGATGAATATATCTCTGTAAAACCTGGTATGGATGGCCTCTTGGCTGTTGGGATAATAAAGGAAATCCTTCGATTAGGACTTAGTGACCGCGGTTTTATTGAAAAGTATACGTTTGGATTTCAGGATTTAGAAAGTTTAATTGATTCTATTTCTCTAGAAAGAATTAGTGAAATGACAGAAGTTTCAATCGAAAGTATTCAATTATTAGCTAAAGTATTTACGGATAAGCCAACATCAACGTTTATGGGACTTGGATTACAGCGATACAAGAATGGCGGAAATACCATCCGATTAATCGATGCGCTTGTTGCCGTCAGCGGGAATATTGGGATCCCAGGCGGAGGCGCCAACTATGCGAATCTTCAGGTAGGTCAAAGCTTTGATGTTGCTAATTTAACTAATAGTGAGAAAAAGACCAGCCACAGGAAATTTTCAATTATGAAACAGGCTGAGGAAGTACTTGCTGCCATTGACCCAGAAATAAAAATGATTATCGTCACCTGTGGCAATCCTCTAACGCAGGTTCCGGATTCATCCGTCGTGGAAAAGGCTTTTTCATCTGTTGAAACGCTTGTAGTCATTGATCAATTTATGACTGATACCGCGGCATTGGCTGATTATGTTCTGCCTAGCGCCACATCTTTTGAGGAAGAAGATATTTATTATTCTTCTATGTATCATCATTACGTCAATTATGGCCGAAAACTTGTTCAAGCTCCTGGAGAAGCAAAATCGGATTTATGGATTTGGACACAGCTTGCACAGAGACTCGGCTTTGGTGATGACTTTAAGTTTTCTAGAGAACAGCTCTTGGAAATGTCACTTCAGTCGTTAGCTGAAAAGGGAAAAACACTGGACGACCTTAAAGAGCAAAATACCCTTGAATTACCGGTAAAGCGGGTCCCGTGGCAGGATTACCAGTTCAAAACAGCTTCTGGAAAGTATGAGTTTACATCTACAGTTAAGGGCGAAGAAGGAAAGTTAAAATTAGCGGTTCCTGAAGAATCAGTATGGAACAATCCTCAACTGGCTGAAAGGTTTCCATTTAATTTGTTAAGTATTCACCCATTAAGATCAAACCATTCTCAAAATTATCACCTTTTCTCTAAAGCTCCAGAAGTTAAGATTGAAGCAGCTGAAAATATTGCAGCTGAAAAGCAGCTTAAGAATGGCGATATGGTGAGAGTATGGAATGGCCGTGGAGAAGTGAAGGGTTATCTTTCCATTTTGCCCAAGGCACATCCTAACACGATTAATATAGATGAAGGAATATGGAAGAAGTTTGGCGGTTCTGTTAATAACCTAACCTCGAGCGGAGAATCAGATAATGGGCTGGGCAGCATTCTTTATGATTGTCTGGTAAATATTGAAAAGGTGAACTAACTGCCGCATATAGCGGCAGTTTTTCTTTTTTCACTTAGGAGCCCGGAGCACACACTTTTCTTTGCTTGTCTTTTTACGTGCTAATGCCTATAATTGTGAGAGGCATTTTTAATATTTCGGACATTATTTTATTAAAATAGATTTGATTTTTTTAAGGAGTGAAAGTAATGGCATTAACAGCAGGGATTGTAGGACTGCCGAATGTGGGCAAGTCTACTTTATTTAATGCAATCACACAGGCTGGGGCTGAATCAGCTAACTATCCATTCTGTACGATTGATCCAAACGTAGGAATTGTCGAGGTACCAGACCACCGTCTCGATAAATTGACTGAGCTCGTGCAGCCAAAAAAGACTGTTCCCACAGCATTTGAATTTACCGATATTGCAGGGATTGTTAAAGGTGCGAGTAAAGGTGAAGGTTTAGGAAATAAGTTTCTTTCACATATCCGTCAAGTAGATGCAATTTGTCAGGTTGTCCGCTGCTTCAGTGACGACAACATTACACATGTTTCCGGTAAAGTGGATCCTATTTCAGATATTGAAGTCATTAACTTAGAGTTAATTCTTGCTGATATGGAATCTGTGGAGAAGCGGATTAGCCGAGTGGAGAAATTAGCTAAGCAAAAAGATAAAGAAGCGGCTGCTGAGTTTGAAGTGCTTTCCATGCTTCGTGACGCTTTTGAAGCTGAAAAGCCGGCAAGGACAGTTGAATTTACCGAAGAACAGTTAAAGATTGCAAAAATGCTTCATCTGTTAACCATTAAGCCCGTTCTTTATGTGGCTAACGTTGGTGAAGATGATGTTGCGGATCCATCTAATAACGAATATGTTCAAAAGGTACGTGAGTATGCAGCGGCAGATAATGCCGAAGTAATCGTGGTTTGTGCAAAGATCGAGGAGGAAATCTCTGAGCTTGAAGGCGATGAAAAGCAAATGTTCCTTGAAGAACTTGGGATTGAAGAATCTGGACTTGATCAATTAATTCGTGCAGCCTATAACTTGCTTGGATTAGCTACTTACTTCACTGCAGGAGTCCAGGAGGTTCGTGCATGGACATTTAGACATGGCATGAAAGCTCCACAATGTGCAGGAATCATTCACTCTGATTTTGAACGAGGGTTTATCCGTGCCGAAACGGTTTCTTATGATGACCTATTAGCAGCAGGCAGCTACAATGCAGCTAAAGAAGCAGGAAAAGTCCGTCTAGAAGGAAAAGAATACCTAGTAAAAGACGGAGACGTCATTCACTTCCGTTTTAACGTGTAAAACATCCAGCCTTGCGTTTGCAAGGCTTTTTATGTGGGAAGACTTTGTAAGGGAAAAACTAGAATTTGTGAACAACCTTGCATTTCCTGATTAACTATGCTAAAATTTTACCTTGTGAGTAATGAATAATTGCTCCTTGCCCTTTTAGGGCCGTTTAGACCAAAAGGAGGTGACTGTGATGAATAAGTACGAAATCATGTACATCATCCGCCCAAACATTGAAGACGAAGCGAAAAAGGCTCTTGTAGAGCGTTTCAACGGAATTCTTCTTGAAAACGGTGCGGAAACTGCTGAAACAAAAGATTGGGGTAAGCGTCGTTTAGCTTACGAAATCAACGATTTCCGTGATGGTTATTACGAAATCGTAAAAACTACATCTTCAGCTGACGCGGTACAAGAATTTTCTCGTCTTGCGAAGATCAACGAAGATATCATTCGCCATTTAGTAATTAAAGAAGAAGCTTAATATAAATATACTTTGGCTGAATGTTTCACATGAAACATTCACTAGAAGAAAAGGAGTTGATTCTGATGATGAATCGTGTCGTGCTTGTCGGCCGTTTAACAAAAGATCCTGATTTGCGTTATACACCAAATGGGGTTCCTGTAGCTACCTTTACTTTAGCTGTTAACCGTCCGTTTTCTAGTCAGTCAGGTGAACGTGAAGCAGACTTTATTAACTGTGTTGTTTGGCGAAAACCGGCTGAAAATGTGGCTAACTTCTTGAAAAAAGGCAGTCTTGCAGGTGTAGATGGCCGCATTCAAACCCGCAACTATGAAGGACAAGATGGTAAGCGTGTATACGTTACTGAAGTTCAAGCAGAAAGTGTTCAATTTCTTGAGCCTAAAAATGCATCTAGCGGCGGTGGCGGAAGAAGCGACAATGATTACTTCGGTGCACCACCAAGGGAACCGCAGGGAAATCCTTACGGCGGCGGCAATCAGAATCAACGACAATATCAAAACAACAATAATAACAAAGGTTTTACTAAAGTGGATGATGATCCGTTCGCTGGTAACGGTCAGATTGACATCTCCGATGATGACTTACCATTTTAAAGTAACCTTTGAATGAACGTTTCTTATAACAGTAATGAAGGAGGGAAATTTCATGGCAGGTGGAGGACGTAAAGGCGGACGCGCGAAGCGCCGTAAAGTATGTTATTTTACAGCTAACGGTATCTCACGCATCGATTATAAAGATGTAGATTTACTTAAAAAGTTCATCTCTGAACGTGGAAAGATTTTACCACGTCGTGTAACTGGTACTAGCGCTAAATACCAACGTAAACTAACAGTTGCAATCAAACGTGCACGTCAAATGGCATTATTACCATTCGTTGCAGGAGAATAAGAATTGCTACTTAAAGACAGCAGGGGATTTCCCTTGGCTGTCTTTTTATTTTATCTTGCAGATTTGTTGAATAGGAGAGCGTAACTGGCTAAAATTAAGAAATAGGCTTTTTGAAATAATTGGGGTGAAGTAGTGAAGAATGTTCGAAAATTAACGGAAGGTGCAATCCTTTTAGCATCCTTCTCAGTTTTATTATTACTTACGATTTATGTTCCTCTTCTTGGGATGATCGTAAACTTATTCTTAGCTGTGCCATTTATGCTTTTTGCAGCAAAGAATGACGGGAAAAGTATTTTTGTTTTTATCATCGCCTCCCTTCTTCTTTCGTTCATTGTCGGAAGTGTGATGTCACTGCCATTGACACTTGCATATGGAACAACAGGTGTCGTAATCGGATACCTAATTCAAAAACAAAAGAATATGGGTGTTCTATTCATCGCAGGATCCCTTGTCTTTTTAGTTAATTTAGTTATTATTTATGTTTCAAGTATTGTCCTGTTTAAAATAGATATGATTACGGAAATGCTTGATGTCATGCGTGAATCACTCAATATTTCCGCTGATATATTGAAGAACTTTGGGAATGAAGAAGAGTCAAAAAGAGTGTTGGAAATGTTTAATAATGGATTAAATCTGGTCAAAACGTTAATTCCAACCTTATTTGTACTCTCTTCCTTTTTTATCGTATTTATCATGCAGCTTGTATCATTTCCGATTATCAAGCGATTCGGGGTTAAAATAGAAAAGTGGAAGAGCTTTAAAGACATTACCTTGCCGAAAAGCATTATGTATTATTTCCTCCTTACTTTGATTCTTAGTATGTTTATGAATCCTGAAGAAGGCACCTTTTGGTATATGGCCATTATCAACATGACCTATATCCTTCAATTTCTGATCGTTATACAAGGATTTACATTTATTTTCTTCTTTTTTGAACAAAAGGGTATTTCAAAAGCTATTTCTATAACGATCGCGATTGCCGCTTTTCTAATTCCAATTTTCCTTTATATTATAGGGATATTAGGTATAATTGACTTAGGCTTTGATTTACGAAAAGGCCTTACGAAAAAATAGAGATGACTACTGTTTAGGAGCTGAAAAAATTGCCTGCATTTATTGAAAAACGCTCGATTCGCTACCCATTTTACGGGTTGATAGGCATTACAGTGGTTCTACTCATTGTCCTGGCTTACTATAACTGGATCCTCAGCTTAGCTGGGTTACTTCTAATTGTCCCGCCGCTGTACTATATGTTAGTCATTGATACGAGCCAAAGAAAAGAGATGGAAGATTATATCTCAACCCTTTCATATCGAGTGAAACGGGTAGGCGAAGAAGCGCTGATGGAGATGCCAATTGGAATTATGCTCATTAATGATGATTACTTTATTGAGTGGGCCAATCCTTTTCTTTCCTCCTATTTTGATGAAGATACTCTAGTGGGAAAATCACTCTATGAAATAGCGGATACGTTAATACCATTAATCAAACAGGAAGTAGATACAGAAATCATTACCCTGCATGAAAGAAAGTTTCGCGTTATCCTTAAAAGTGAAGAAAAACTTCTTTATTTCTTTGATGTCACAGAACAAAAAGAAATTGAAAAAATGTATCATGACGAGCGAACCGTGATTGCGGTTATCTTTTTAGATAATTACGATGAGCTTACACAAGGTATGGATGACCAAATGCGAGGAAGCATTAACAATATGGTGACTTCCACCCTCAATAAGTGGGCACAAGATAACGGGATCTTTCTCAAAAGGATCTCATCTGAACGGTTTATTGCTGTTTTTAATGAGGGAATATTGCTGCATCTAGAAAAAGGAAAATTTACTGTCCTTGATGAAATTAGAGAAATGACTTCTAAACAGAATATTTCCTTTACGCTCAGTATTGGTGTAGGGGCAGGAACGCCATCTTTGCCTGAGTTAGGTGTGTTAGCACAGTCCAGCCTTGATTTAGCCCTTGGAAGAGGCGGAGATCAGGTAGCCATCAAACATCCTAATGGCAAAGTGAAGTTCTTTGGAGGCAAAACAAACCCGGTTGAAAAGAGGACAAGGGTACGGGCACGTGTCATTTCCCATGCATTAAAGGATTTAATTACTGCAAGTGATAAAGTGATTATTATGGGTCATAAAAATCCCGATATGGATTCGATTGGTTCTTCGATTGGGATTTACAAGGTTGCGCAAATGAACCAAAAGGAAGCCTACATAGTTTTAAACTTTCAAGAAATGGACGGCGCTGTTCATAGGCTTATGGAGGAAATTCGCCATCAAGAGCAATTATTTTCTCGATTTATTGGGCCAGAAGAAGCCTTAGAAATCTCAACTGAAAAAACATTATTGGTTATTGTCGATACTCATAAGCCAGCACTTGTCATTGAAGAGCGACTGCTTAATAAAATTGATAATGTTGTTGTCATCGACCATCATCGCCGCGGTGAAGAGTTTATTGAAAACCCAGTCTTAGTTTATATGGAGCCATATGCTTCTTCAACGGCGGAACTTGTAACCGAATTTCTTGAATACCAGCCAAAACGCGGTAAAATAGAAATGATAGAAGCTACGGCACTGCTTGCAGGAATCGTGGTGGATACGAAAAGCTTTACGTTACGTACGGGTGCTAGAACCTTTGACGCAGCTTCTTATTTACGCGGCCAGGGTGCAGATACCATTCTGGTTCAAAAGTTCCTAAAAGAAAGCGTGAATACGTATATTAAGCGGGCTAAATTAATTGAATCGGTTCAATTTTATCGAGATGGCATTGCCATTGCGAAAGGTGATGAAGGCGAGCTTCATGACCAGGTCCTTCTTGCTCAGGCGGCAGATACACTTCTGACTATGGATGGTGTAGCAGCTTCATTCGTGATTGCAAAACGAAATGAGGCTATGATTGGAATTAGTGCAAGGTCGCTCGGCAATGTAAATGTTCAGGTCATTATGGAAAAGCTTCAAGGCGGCGGGCACCTGACAAATGCAGCCACTCAACTGACTGGTATTTCCATCGCAGAAGCCGAAAGACAATTAAAGATGGCAATTGAAGACTATTTTGAAGGTGGGAAAAAAGAATGAAAGTAATTTTTCTAAAAGATGTAAAAGGAAAAGGCAAAAAAGGTGAAGTAAAGAACGTAGCAGATGGCTATGCACAAAACTTCTTAATTAAGCAAGGTCTGGCAATTGAAGCGAATAACGCAAACATCAGCACGTTAGAGGGCCAAAAGAAAAAAGAAGACAAACGTGCAGCCGAAGAGCTGGCCGAGGCTAAAAAGCTGGGAGAACAGTTAGAAAAAATTACTGTTGAACTGTCTGCAAAAGCAGGCGAAGGCGGCCGTTTGTTTGGTTCAATTACAACAAAACAAATTGCTGAAGAACTTCAAAAGAAGCACGGGATTAAAATTGATAAACGCAAAATGGAGTTATCAGATGCGATTCGCACTTTGGGTCATACAAAGGTTCCCGTTAAGCTTCATCATGAAGTTTTAGCAACCTTAACAGTACATGTAAAAGAAGTAAATTAATTTCCAGTTCACATTTAAGATAAACATGTTAAAATAATAAAAGTTAAGAGAAAAAGAAATTACACTTTTTCCTAGGGAAAAAGAAATACACTTTTTCCTAAGTTAGTGACGTGATCGGTTTTTGGCTGGTCACTTTTCTTTATTTTGGACACAACAATTACTATTAAAATATAAATTATCCTCTTCACAATAGGAGGTTTTGATTATGAATGATTTATATGCAGACCGTCTGCCGCCGCAAAATATTGAAGCTGAACAAGCTGTCCTAGGTGCGATATTCTTAGAGCCTGCGGCCTTAACGGTGGCATCTGAAGTCCTGATACCAGAGGATTTCTATCGTGCTTCCCATCAAAAAATCTATAATGCCATGCTGAAATTGAATGACGAAGGCAAGGTAGTAGACCTTGTTACGGTAACAGAGGAATTAGCAGCAGCAAAGCTCATTGAGGATACGGGCGGTGTAAGTTATTTAAGTGAATTGGCAAGCTCCGTTCCAACTGCAGCCAATATTGAATATTATGCTAGAATCGTAGAAGAAAAGTCTTTGCTGAGACGTTTGATTCGGACGGCAACTGAGATTGCATCGGATGGCTATTCGCGTGAAGACGAAGTGGAAGCACTTTTAAGCGAAGCTGAAAAAAATATTCTTGCTGTCGCACAGCGAAAAAATGCCGGAGCCTTCCACAATATTAAAGATGTCCTTGTTCGTACGTATGACAATATTGAGCAAATGCATCAGAATGCCGGGGAAATTACCGGTCTAGAGACAGGATTTATTGAGCTTGATCGAATGACAGCAGGATTCCAACGCAACGACTTAATCATTGTCGGTGCCCGTCCTTCTGTAGGTAAAACCGCTTTTGCCTTAAATATCGCGCAAAATGTTGCACACAAAACAGGTGAAAATATTGCAATCTTTAGTCTGGAGATGGGTGCAGAGCAGCTAGTCATGCGTCTTCTCTGTGCGGAAGGTAATATTGATGCACAAAGACTCCGTACCGGAACGCTGACCGATGATGACTGGGGTAAATTGACGATGGCGATGGGCAGTCTATCAAGCTCAGGAATCTTTATTGATGATACGCCAGGAGTTAGAATAAGTGATATTCGATCCAAGTGCCGCCGCTTAAAGCAAGAGCACGGTTTAGGAATGATTCTTATTGATTACTTACAGCTGATCCTAGGAAGCGGCCGTGCTGGCGAAAACCGTCAACAGGAAGTATCAGAAATCTCTCGTTCCCTTAAGCAGTTAGCCCGTGAGCTTCAGGTGCCTGTTATTGCCTTATCCCAGCTTTCCCGTGGTGTCGAGCAGCGTCAGGACAAACGTCCGATGATGTCCGATATCCGTGAATCTGGTTCGATTGAGCAGGATGCCGATATCGTTGCCTTCTTATATCGTGATGATTATTATGATAAAGAATCCGAGAATAAAAACATCATCGAAATCATTATTGCTAAGCAGCGTAACGGCCCAACTGGAACTGTTTCACTCGCCTTCGTGAAGGAATATAATAAATTCGTCAACTTGGAAACTCGGTATGATCCGAGTGCTTAGTTGCTATAGAGATATTAAGCTAGCCAAACTTTTGGCTGGCTTTTTTTTTGGTAGATTGGTTGATTGCTTGATTATATGGAAAAGGGTCAATCCAAGGGTAAATGATGCTATTCATGCCCGTTTAGGCTAAAAAAGAGTGTTAGCGGTAACGAATAAAGGCTATTCGTGCCCGTTCAAGTCAAAAAAGAGTGTTAGCGGTAACGAATAAAAGCTATTCATGCCCGTATAGGTCAAAAAAGAGTGTTAGTGGTAACGAATAGAAAAGGTTATTTTTTTAATCTGTAATAGGATGATCTGCTGTGTCTTATTAGTTCGAGGTTTTTTGCTAAAATTCGTCTAATTGTTTTTTTAGACTTTATTATGCTGCACCAATCATGAATACTATCTGTCGTAATCTTTCTATCCGGAAATAGTAAAGTAAATTCCTTTATACTTCTTAAAATTGCTGCATCTACATCTTCAACATATCCACAGTTCTTACATTTCAATGTCTTGTCAGCTAAAAAGCTTTTACAGTTGTAACAAGTTATACCCTTTTTTATTTTTTCAAAGGTGTAAGGAGGTAATCTTGGGTAGGGAGATTCGTCTTTATGGAGACTAGCTAATTGTTCAGCTAAGTGAAAATGTTTATTATTTAATTTTACCGGTCTAGTATTTAATTTTTTTAAAAAGCGGTTAAGCTGTGTTGGAAAAATAATGGAGGACTCTGTTGATGGTATATATAAATGAAACTCGGGGTTGATGAAGATAAGATAGGCTTCAATTGTAAAATGATATCCTAATTTGTTCAGCAACTTTTTAAGTAAGATTTCACAGCGTTCAAGTTGATGTAATGGGTTCTTTTGCAGCTCCCCTGAAGGGTTATACCATTTATCATCTTTGACGGCGTAATCGCCTTCAAAATTTTTAACGTCTAATAGATAAATTTTTTCACAAGCGATGATCAACGTATCAATTTGGAAAATGGATTGATTAAACTCCAGTAATAAATCATGAAGAACTAACCAATTATCAGTAAGATTAAGGAGCCAAATATCGCTTCTTACCTCGCCTTCGTAGCCTTTATTGATTGTCCAAATATGTTTTTTATCATTTTCGGTTAAATTCATTCTAGTATCTAAAAAGTTATTAAGCACCAATTCCAACGGTTCTGGCCGAGATCTAAAATTCATATAACACTTCCCTATTATTATTTTAATAAAACTCTAATACCTATTTTATGGAAAAACCCAAAGCAGCACAAGCTAGATTCCTAATTTAATATTTTACGAACATATTTTAATAAGTTAATATAAATCGTTCGTGTTTTGTTGACTTTTACCTATAATAATTGTTAAACTTGTGTGTGGAAAAAGAAATGCGTATTTAATTTGGAGGTGCCTATATGACGTCAGTAGTGGTAGTTGGTACACAATGGGGAGACGAAGGAAAGGGAAAAATCACTGATTTTCTTTCCGAGAATGCAGAGGCAATTGCTCGATATCAAGGTGGAAATAACGCAGGTCATACCATTAAATTTAACGGTGAAACATATAAATTACACTTGATTCCATCTGGAATATTTTATAAGGAAAAAATCTGTGTAATTGGCAATGGAATGGTTGTCGATCCTAAGGCACTTGTTACAGAACTTGCTTATCTGCATGAAAGAGGAATTACAACTGATAATCTGCGCATTAGTAACCGCGCACACGTGATCCTTCCTTATCATTTAAAACTCGATGTAGTTGAAGAGGAAAGCAAGGGTGCTAATAAGATTGGAACAACTAAAAAGGGAATCGGCCCTGCTTATATGGATAAGGCAGCTCGTGTTGGAATCAGAATCGCTGACCTTCTTGAGCGTGATGTTTTTGAAGAAAAGCTTGAACGCAACCTGGCTGAAAAAAATCGCTTATTTGAACGTATTTACGAGACGACAGGATTTACAAAAGAAGAAATACTTGATGAGTATTTCGAATATGGTCAGCAAATTAAACAATATGTTTGTGATACTTCTGTAGTGTTAAATGACGCACTCGATGAGGGCAAACGGGTTTTATTTGAAGGTGCACAAGGAGTTATGCTCGATATTGACCAAGGTACTTATCCTTTTGTCACATCTTCCAATCCAGTTGCTGGGGGTGTAACAATCGGATCTGGAGTCGGACCGTCAAAAATCACACATGTTGTTGGTGTATGTAAGGCCTATACCTCACGCGTTGGTGATGGACCGTTCCCAACGGAATTATTCGATGAAATTGGTGACCAAATTCGTGAAGTTGGCCGTGAATATGGTACGACTACTGGGCGCCCGCGCCGAATTGGCTGGTTCGACAGTGTAGTTGTCCGCCATGCCCGCCGTGTCAGCGGTCTTACAGATCTTTCATTGAATTCCATTGATGTATTATCTGGAATCGAAACATTAAAGATTTGTACAGCTTACAGCTATAAGGGCCAGTTAATTACGGAGTATCCTGCAAGCCTTAAGGTGCTGGCAGAGTGCGAACCAGTTTATGAGGAGCTTCCAGGCTGGTCTGAGGATATTACAGGAGTTAAATCGTTAGATGAACTGCCTGTAAATGCACGCCATTATGTGGAACGCGTAACACAGCTTACCGGGATTCCTTTAACTACTTTCTCTGTAGGACCAGATCGAAATCAAACAAATGTTGTACGCAGTCCTTGGAGACAAATTTAAACATGAGAAAGCCCTCAACTTCAGAGGGCTTTCATTTTTATTAAAACTTTTTTTAAAAAAGTATTGCACTATATGTATAAGCCGTGCTATTATAAAAAGCGTCGTCACGAACGAGACAACTTAAGTACGAGCCATTAGCTCAGTTGGTAGAGCATCTGACTTTTAATCAGAGGGTCGAAGGTTCGAGTCCTTCATGGCTCACCAGTTATTTTCTAAAGAAAATAATTGCAGTGAAATAACTTTTAGATATGGCCCCTTGGTCAAGTGGTTAAGACACCTCCCTTTCACGGAGGTAACACGGGTTCGAATCCCGTAGGGGTCATTGGCGATTGATTGTTGGCAAAAGGCTGGCAAGCCCGGTTTGCTGCTGACAATCGATATTATCTGGTTTGGTAGTTCAGTTGGTTAGAATGCCTGCCTGTCACGCAGGAGGTCGCGGGTTCGAGTCCCGTCCAGACCGCCATAAATAAATGGCTCAGTAGCTCAGTCGGTAGAGCAAAGGACTGAAAATCCTTGTGTCGGCGGTTCGATTCCGTCCTGAGCCATTAAAAAAAGAAGCTTGCTTATGTAGGCTTCTTTTTTTATTTGTTACAAACGTAATATTATCGTCATAAAACATCCAATTATTTACAGCGGTTTGGCGGTACTTGTCTCATTTTGTAAAATGTGGTCATATTTTAATACCTACTAGAAACGTTGGTATACTAACTTTTACCTACGGAAATAGGAGAAAATGCATAGAAAATTCTCCCAATTCAAATTACTGTGTTTGTAGTAAAATGTCAGCTATTATACAATTTTGTTACATTATCAAGACTAATCGTTGTAAATTATCAAATTATGTTAAAGTTATAAAGTAGAAAAGTGGGAAATTTCTTTTGTGGTTAGAAAGTACTAGATTAAGAGAGTTGTTTCCGTAATTTAGGAGGATTCCAATGTTATTTAATAATAAAGGAAATAAATCAAGTAAATTAAAGAAAAAACAATCTTTGAAAACAGCTGTTATGACAGCGTTTGCGGCTTCTGCACTTATATTTAGCAGCGTGTCTGCAAGTGCTGCAGGTTCATTTAAATTAACGACTGTATACCATGTATATCATGATCAACAATATATAGGAACGGTGTCTGATAAAGAGGTTGTTGAAAAAATTGTCGAAGAAAAGGAAGACACGCTAAGAGATTCTCTTAAGGATAAGGACTTAAACTTCGGTGCAAATATTGAGTACATAAAGGAACAGGTTTTTCATTCTACAGCAAATGATCAAGAAACCATCCAAAAACTTGATACTGCGATCCAGATACAAGCTGAAGCTTCCGCAATCATGATTGACGGAAAGCCTGTTGTTTTCTTAGAAGACCAAGAAAGTGCGGAACATGTCATAAAAAGGCTTAAACTTAAGTATGTGACAGAAGAGCAGCTAGACGAGCTAGAAGCTAGAAAGGCTGCACCAGAAACTGAATTACAACCATTAAAAGAAAATGAAACTCGTATATTAGACGTAAGAGCATCACAAAATGTTTCATTTGATACAGAAAAAGTTTCACCTGATAAAATAATGTCAGTTGAAGAAGCAATGACAATTTTACAAAAAGGTACATTAGAAGAAAAGAAATATACAGCACAAGAAGGCGATGTTCTTGGAACGATTGCCAATAACCATGAATTAACATTAGAACAGTTTCTTGCATTAAATCCTGACCTAAAAGAAGATTCAGTAGTGAAAATTGGACAGGAAGTTAATGTTACTGCATTAAAACCTTTCCTTGAAATTATCGTTGAAAAGGAAGAAAATCGAAAAGAACCGATTGCCTTCACGAACGAAACTGTTAATGACGATTCCATGCCAAAAGGCGAAACGAAAGTTAAGCAAGAAGGTAAAAATGGCGAACGTTCTGTTAACTATCGCATTTCAACACAAAATGGCGTAACACTCTCTAGTGTTGTAACTAGTGAAACTGTTTTAACTGAGCCGGTTAATCATATTGTTGTTCAAGGAACAAAAGTGATTCCTTCTCGTGGTACTGGCAGTCTTGCTTGGCCGACATCAGGCGGTTATATTTCTAGTAAGCAAGGCATGAGATGGGGAAAGAGCCACAAGGGAATTGATATCGCTAGACCAAGCAATCGAACCATTAAGGCAGCTGATAACGGTAAAGTTGTATCTGCTGGCTGGGACGGCGGCTATGGTAACAAAATTGTGATTGATCACCAAAATGGTATTCGCACCGTATATGCCCACCTATCTTCAATCGATGTTAGTGTTGGTCAAACCGTTTCACAGGGCTCTGCTATTGGTGTTATGGGTTCCACGGGTAATTCAACTGGAATACACTTGCATTTTGAAGTATACAAAAATGGTTCTCTTCAGAACCCTCTGAGCTATTTAAATTAACTCTATTTATCATAAAGAGTCTCTAGATTGTACTAGAGGCTCTTTTCGTGTCAAATACTACTAATAGATGAATTACTGTCGAAAGAATGGTAAAGTAAACTAGAGTAGAAATGCCATTATTATTTTTATCAATAGATATTTTAAAAACAAAGGAGCAATGGGTATGGAAAAGAAAATTCTCGTAGTGGATGATGAAAAACCGATTGCGGATATTTTGCAGTTTAACTTAAAAAAAGAGGGCTATGATGTTTACAGTGCTTATGACGGAAACGAAGCCCTTGTGATGGTTGAGGAAGTACAGCCAGACTTAATTCTCTTAGATATTATGCTGCCTTTAAAAGATGGAATGGAAGTTTGCCGCGAAGTCCGTAAGAAATACGATATGCCGATTATTATGCTGACGGCTAAGGATTCAGAAATAGATAAGGTATTAGGTCTTGAACTTGGTGCAGATGACTACGTAACAAAACCTTTTAGTACAAGAGAATTAATCGCCAGAGTAAAAGCAAACCTGCGCAGGCACCAGGTTGTTGTCTCCCAGACAGATGAGGAAGTGGAAACAAACGAAATTGAAATTGGTTCGCTGACCATCCATCCAAACGCATATGTAGTGTCAAAACGCGGGGAGACCATTGAACTAACTCACCGTGAATTTGAACTGCTTTACTATTTAGCAAAGCATATTGGACAGGTAATGACGAGGGAGCATTTGCTTCAAACCGTATGGGGCTATGATTATTATGGTGATGTTCGAACGGTGGATGTAACGGTTCGCCGTTTACGTGAAAAGATTGAAGATAACCCGAGTCACCCTACGTGGATTGTCACACGCAGGGGAGTTGGCTACTATTTGCGTAACCCTGACCAGGAGTAACAGCCTGCATGAAAAAGGTTAGTTTTTTCCGTTCCATACATGTAAAATTCGTCATCATCTATGTACTGCTCATTTTAGTTGCGATGCAGATTATTGGCGTTTATTTTGTCAGGCAGCTTGAAGAAACATTAAGGACCAATTTTCAAACTTCTATTAAAGAACGCGTTAATCTGCTTGCCTATAATGTCGTTGAAGAGATGGAAAGAAAAAGAACTCCCGAAGATCCTACCCTTGAAGACGAAATTAGAAAAATCCTCCGTGATTTTGAATCTGCTGATATTTTTGAGGTTAGGGTTATCGAAGGGAAATCTCGTAAAATTCTTGGAACATCCGATTCAAACCAAGGAGTCGTGGGACAGCGGACGACTGAACGCCGAATTACCCAATCCATCAATCTGGGTGAAGATTCGAGCAGTATCAGAATTGATGAGAATGGCGGTCATCGGATATGGGTCCTTTCGACCCCGATAAAATCAGGTAATAATGTGATTGGTGCAATTTATTTAGAAGCAAAGATAGAAAATGTATTTACCCAGATGAAAACCATCAATGGTATTTTTGCAACAGGTACAGGGATTGCATTAGCGATTACGGCTATTTTAGGAATCCTTTTGGCACAGACAATCACAAGACCGATTACAGACATGAAAAAGCAGGCACTTGCTATGGCAAAAGGAAATTTTTCGCGAAAGGTTCGGGTATATGGGCAAGATGAAATTGGAACATTAGCCATTACCTTTAACAATTTAACGAAAAAGCTTCAAGAGGCTCAGGCCATGACGGAGGGAGAAAGAAGAAAGCTTTCCTCTGTCTTATCTTATATGACTGATGGAGTAATTGCGACAGATCGAAAAGGCAGAGTAATCCTGATCAATGAACCGGCTGCAGAGATGCTGAATGTTTCACGTGAAACAGTTCTCTCACAGCCCATTGTTTCTTTACTAGGTTTAAATGATACGAATTCATTTGAAGACTTATTAGATGAAAAAGATTCATTAATTTTGGATTATAGTACAAAGAAAGAACCCTATATCCTTCGTGCCAATTTTTCAGTGATCCAAAAAGAGACTGGATTTGTAAATGGGCTGATTGCGGTTCTTCACGATATTACGGATCAAGAAAAAATAGAGTCAGAAAGAAGAGAGTTTGTTGCCAATGTATCGCATGAGTTAAGAACACCTCTTACTACCATGAGAAGCTATTTGGAAGCATTGGCAGATGGTGCGTGGAAAGATGAAGAAATTGCACCTAACTTTTTAGAGGTTACGCGGACTGAAACGGAAAGAATGATTCGCTTAGTGAATGACCTTCTTCAACTTTCCAAACTAGACAGTACAGATTATCGACTCTCAAAAGAATGGGTAAATTTTGTTGACTTCTTTCACCGGATTATTGATCGTTTTGAAATGTCAAAAGAGCAAAATGTAAGCTTTCTAAGATTGCTCCCAGCTCATGCTATCTTTGTAGAAATTGATGAAGATAAGATGACTCAGGTACTTTACAATATTATATCGAATGCACTCAAGTATTCTCCAGAAGGGGGACAAGTTACTTTTTCAATAAAAGAGGAGAAAGAAAAAATTATCGTCAGCATCTCTGATCAAGGGGTAGGAATACCGAAGGAAAATATCTCGAAAGTCTTTGATCGTTTTTATCGTGTCGATAAAGCAAGAACAAGAAAATTGGGTGGTACGGGCTTAGGTTTGGCCATTGCAAAGGAAATGGTTAATGTTCATGGAGGCATGATTTGGGCTGTTAGTGAAGAAGGGAAAGGAACTGAAATTTCCTTCTCCCTGCCATACGAGCAATCTGAAGAGGATGAATGGTCATGAATTATGAAAACAGTAAATCAGTCATATTAACTTTTCTCATCCTGGTTAGTATTGTGTTAACCTGGAATCTATGGACGTATCAGCCTAATTTTGACATGATGAAAAATGATAATTATGTTGAGGAAGTAACGTTAAAGGAAAAGCGTCAACTACATGAGGTTATCACTCCTGATCTGGTGCTATTTCATCGGAACGGCCAGCATAATGGAACAACAAATGCTGATGAGATTATTAAGATCATGAGTGAAATAAGGCAATGGTCATTCTATGATGTAAAAAATCATTCTAATAATATAGCGGATATTAAAGAGTTAGTGCATGGAAATGGCAATGCAGAAATTGTATTTCCAACTGATATTCCGATTGAAATTTACAGGAGTGTATTAAAATTCGAAGAAAAAAGAATTCCTGCCTTTAGTTTCAACCGAATCATTATTAACTTTGAGGATTCTGAAAAGGGCAATGGGATCGTATACTTCATTTCTTCTGACTATCGGCAGGTTTTTATCAGTCATATATCACCTGATTTATTAAATGAATTCAGTCGTGATTTTTATAGAAATGCGGATCAGTATCAGCGCTATTTCGCGTATGAAGCAACTGACGAGCGGACTGTTTTTATCCCAGATGGAAATATAGAGATGATGGAATATACTTATTTACCTGTTGTCCTTAACTCAGAGGCATTCAAAGCAGCATTATTTAGTGATCCGAGGACTGTGCAAAGGGGAACGGTATCTGATATCGAAGAATTTAGTGATGCATCAAGTAAGATGACGGTTAATCATGATACCAATATGCTGCTTTATGTGAATCCAACTGGGGAGTCCGATTATGTCGACAACGCTTATGATTTGTTAATGAGGAGCATTGATTTTATAAATGGCCATGGCGGCTGGACAGACCCTTATCGTTATGTGGCCAAGGATGTAAAAAGGAAGTCGGTAACGTTTCGTTTGTATAATAATGATGGTTATCCCGTCTTTAATGAGAGCGGGATGTCAGAGATTAAAGAAGTTTGGGGCAGAAATGAAATAACGAAATATACCAGGCCGAATATAGCCTTAGAGCTGCCGTTAACGACTGAAATGGTAAAGGTAACACTTCCTAAAGGATCAGAGGTACTAGGCTATCTCAGAAGTAAAAAGAACTTTAAGCCAGAATTACTAGAGCAGCTGGTTTTAGGATATAAGATGACAAGGGATAATGGTGAAAATAAACTGATTCTCCTAGAGCCTGCTTGGTTTTACCGTTATAACCAGACATGGGGACAAATCTCGAAGGAAGACCTGGGAGGATTGCTGCATGGATTGGAGTAAAATTAAGACGATTTTTATCTTAACCTTCCTCATATTAGATGTTTATCTTTTATTTCAATTTATGAAAGTGAGAGATGCAAATCAATATGAAGTCGTCACAGAGGCCTCCTTTGTAGAGAAGCTGGAGCAAGAGGATATTGTGTTTAAAGAGCTGCCAAAGGCACCTATTGAGGACCAGTATTTAAGTGCAAAGCCCAAAATGTTTACAAGGGATGACAGTGCAAAATTGAAGGGGCAAACAGTAGTTTTGAAGGAACCCAGCACAGTATTGAATGTGAAGCTTGATAAGCCGATTGCTTTAAAGCCTAAATTTGAAGCAGCCGAGTTAACCCCTTTTGTTAAGGATAATGTTTTGTACGGCGATCAGTATCAATTTTGGAAGAAGGATGATAAGAAAAACACAATCATCTACTTTCAACATTATGAGAATATGACTTTATATGAAAATCTAAGTGGAATGATTACTTTTCATATTGATGATCATAATCAAATTGTATCCTACGAACAGACTTATCTTGAAGATATAGCAAAAATGACAGAAAAGGAGGAAATCCTTCCTCCCTTGAAGGCATTGGAAACACTGCATCAAAAGGGTGCTCTCATGCCAAAAAGTAAAATTACAAAAGTCGAACTTGGTTATTCTACCTTAATTCAGCTTGCGGCCTCGCAAGCATTAGCTCCAACATGGCGGTTTGTAGTTGATGATAAAGAAAGTCTTTATGTTAATGCGCTAGAAGGACAGATTATAGAATTTAACAGCGATGAAAATTAGGGATGTGGAGTGAAAAAAGTATGTCATTACGTTATAGCATTTTAGCGAGCGGAAGTACGGGGAATTCGCTTTATGTTGAATCAGACGAGCATTCCTTCCTAGTAGATGCAGGATTTAGCGGCAAGCAGATGGAGGCATTTTTTCAACATATAAATCGAGATATAAGTAAATTATCAGGAATATTTGTGACCCATGAACACTCAGACCATATTAAAGGAATTGGTGTACTAGCGCGTAAATATAAACTTCCGGTTTATGCGAATGAAAACACTTGGCGGGCAATGGAACGGAATGTAGGCGAAATTCCAACAGAGCAGAAGATGATCTTTAGTACAGAAAGTATAAAAAGCTTTGGTGCAACCGATATTGAATCCTTCGGAGTCTCGCATGATGCTGCAGAGCCGATGTTTTATGTTTTCCATCATACTGGCAAGAAATTGGTTTTAATTACAGATACAGGTTATGTAAGTGATCGAATGAAAGGGATCATCTCAAATGCAGATGCCTATATTTTTGAGTCCAATCATGATGTACAAATGCTTAGAATGGGAAAATATCCTTGGAACATTAAACGAAGGATCTTAAGTGATGTAGGACATGTTTCGAATGAAGATGCAGCGATTGCAATGAGTGAGGTCATCGGCGACAAAACAAGGCGGGTTTACCTTGCCCATTTAAGTCTCGACAACAATATGAAGGACTTAGCAAGAATGTCAGTAGCACAGACGCTTCAAAGCCAGGGATTGATTGTCGGAGAGCAGTTTGACCTCTACGACACAGACCCTAAAGTACCAACAATTTTAACAGCCGTTTAATGAGTAAGAACAAAGATACTTGATTGGTATCTTTGTTCTTTTTTTTATAAAATGAAATTGGACAGAGTATAATTGTAAGTATAAGCCAAAATATTAATTAGTTGCTTACGAAAGGGAGACGTGGTGAAAATGGGTTATTATGATGATCATTCACAAGGGCGTTACCAGAAAAAGAGTGGAAATAGAGGAGGATATTTTTTCGCAAGTATTGTCGGTGCCATACTTGGTGCAATGCTAGTTGTCATTTCCATACCTGCATTATCCAACCAAGGGTTCCTTCCTTATAATGTTCAGCCAAACAATAATCAATCTGCTGGCGGAAATGATGATAATCAAGAAAATTTTATTCAGCAGCAGGTATCATACGATGTAAATACGGATACAACCAAGGCGATTGATAAGGCTGCAGATGCTGTAGTGGGAATAAATAATATTCAAACATCAAATTTTTGGTCCGATGAGTCTGGTGATGACCAAGGCCCTGCTGGAACGGGGTCAGGTGTAATTTATAAAAAGGCTGGAGATAAAGCGTACGTGGTAACCAACCAGCATGTGGTAGAAGGTGCGACTCAGTTAGAAGTCACGTTAAATGATGGCACGAAGATTCCTGCTAAACTTCTGGGCGGCGATATATGGACAGATTTAGCTGTTCTTGAAATTAGTGCAGAGAAGATTAAAAAAATCGCTGAATTTGGTAATTCAGATGCTTTAAAGATGGGGGAACCCGTTATGGCGATTGGAAATCCGCTCGGGGCAACTTTCTCGGGCTCTGTTACTCAAGGGATCATTTCAGGGATCAACCGAACCATTCCCGTTGATATTAATCAGGATGGCATTATGGATTGGCAGGCAGAAGTATTACAAACAGATGCAGCCATTAATCCAGGTAACAGCGGCGGCGCGCTAATTAATATTGGCGGTCAGCTGATTGGAATTAACTCGATGAAAATCGCTCAAAATGCTGTTGAAGGGATTGGATTATCAATTCCAATTAACTATGCACGTCCAATTATTAATGACCTTGAGCAGTTTGGTGTGGTGAAGCGGCCATATATGGGAGTGGATTTAAAGTCTGTTGCTGAAATTCCTGGCTATTATCAAGAGGAAGCATTAAAACTGCCGAGGGATATCAACTATGGAGTAGCGCTAAGGCAAGTTGTTCCAAATTCACCTGCACAGCAGGCTGGATTACAAGAGCTTGATGTGATCGTGGAAATGGATGGCGAAACGATACATGACGTCATAGATCTTAGAAAGCACTTATATCAAGAGACCAAGATTGGCGACCAGATGGAGATAAAGTTCTACCGAGAAGGTAAGTTGAAAACTACTACGATTACATTAGCAGAAGATAGGTCCTAATAGACTCAGCAGAAAGGTGTCAGCACCTTTCTGTTTTTTTATGGTATGATTATGAACTGAATGAGGCAAGCAGGATAGCAAATAATAAAATTAAGTTCTTAATGAAAGGAAGCGTGGAATTTGATTTATTGCTGCGAGGAACATGTAGATTTAGCATTGGATATGGTTGTGGATGAGTTTGAAACGTTTCTCGTATTACCCGAAAATAACTGGGGATAACTTATCAACAGACTGTGAATATTGTCAAAATACAGCTGTATATATTGTGGCGAACAAATGATTCCATACAAGATGTGGATAAAAAATGTGGACATGTGGATAACTTCTGTGGATATCTTGTTTGTAAACTGTTTGTAATATAAAAAAGAGGGTTGTGGATTGTGAATATCTCAATTGTCAGTGTTGGCAAATTAAAAGAAAAATATTTGAAAATGGGAATAGATGAATATTTAAAGCGGTTGAACTCCTACGCAAAAGTGGAAGTGATTGAGGTGCCTGACGAAAAGGCACCAGAAGAACTTAGTGAATTGGAAATGATTCAGGTCAAGCAAAAAGAGGGAGAAAGAATACTGGCAAAGATCAGCCAGGATACATATGTCATTGCATTAGCCATTAATGGAAAAATGCAATCATCTGAAGAACTTGCAGATACATTAGATAAACTAGCCACGTATGGGAAGAGTAAGATTGCCTTTATTATTGGCGGATCGTTAGGATTAAGTGAAGAGGTACTTAAACGTGCGAATGAAAAGCTTTCTTTTTCAAAAATGACCTTTCCCCATCAGTTGATGAAACTCATATTGGTGGAGCAGATTTATCGGGCGTTTAGGATAAATCGGAATGAGCCTTATCACAAATAGAGGTAGTTTTTTGAAGAACTATTTGAGCTGTGGAGATTGATGTATCTTCAGGACTAATTTCTTTTACCATGATTATCTTGACGCAATCATTGCAAAGATAGTGAAGGAGTAGAGACAGTTTTCCATTTGATAAAATAAATCCCTATTCATGATGAAGACGAATAGGGATTTTCCTCAAACTTTGATTAACTTTTTCTGGTATGATCCTGTAGGATGCTTTCTGCAATTTCTAATTCGCCCCAGTCCATTAGATTCTTTCTTTTGGCTTCTTCAAGAATGGAGTAAATCTTTGAAATAATAGTCTGTCTTTCATTAGCACTTTCACGGTCCATTTACTACCACCTCCTTACCTATTAGTATGGTTATAAAAATATCTATATACATAAGCTGCCACTGAATTGTCAAAAAAATTACTTTGACTTTAATCACATTCCATCTAACAATAAATGATTATAACAGATTTCTCAGTCAGGAGAGTTTTTCATGCGCAGTTATCTCATTTTGGGAATGTGTGTATTATATTTAGTTCAATATTTTACAAGGATAGAATGGATTCAATTTGTCGTGGTCGGCTTTTCTTTAGTGGCCTTTATAGGCAGTGCCTTCAAAGCTGGCCGTTTTCCACGGATGCTTGGAATGGTCATGATGTCTGCAGGTATAGTGATTGAATGGAAGAAAGGAACCGGTATAGAAGGCATAAGTGACGGAGTCTATTTAATTCTGCCATTGCTTTGCCTACTTATTTTGGCACCTTTATTATCCATTCCATTAAGACTAGTTGGCTACTTTTGCTCCATTGCAGTTCTTCTCCGTCATTTACTGCATCAGCCCAAAAAGCTATATGCCGGAATTACGGGTACGTTATTTTTTTTAGCTCCCATTTTAAACTTGGGTTCGGTTCGAATCGTTCATGAATTTTTAGAAGAAATTAAGCTTCCTTCCATCATGTCTGCCAAAAGTTATCATGTTGGCTTTGCCACTGCGATTCTATGGTCCCCGTACTTCGGGTCGGTATCGCTTGTTCTTCACTACCTGGAAATTTCGTTTAAGGATTATATCGCTTATGGATTGGGTCTATCTTTATTATCCCTGTTAGTAGGAAATATTCTATTTGCTTTCTGGGAAAGTGCTAATCCGCTTACGGACGAGTTGAAGAAGGTGGTACCGCTGGAAAAATCCCATCGTAATAAGCTTTGGAAACTTGTATTATTTGTTGTAATCCTAATGGGGTCTTGTTTGCTTATTGAGGTTATCACCCATTGGTCCATGATTGTGATTGTATGCTTAGTTTCGCTCATTTTACCGGTCCTTTCTGGTCTTGTTACGAAAGAGTGGAAAGTAATGGGGCAGTCACTCATTGATTATCGGGACCGAACAGTTTTAACGCTGAATAACGAAATAATATTATTTATGAGTGCTGGTATGTTAGCATTTGCATTGAAAGGAACGAGCGCAGCCAATAGAGTTAGTTCCTTCCTAGGCCAACTGGCACACCAATCATTTATCTTATTTGCCTTTGCAGTTATGTTGATTGTCCTGATTATAACGTATTTGGGGATTCACCAAATTGCGATCGTTGGAGCATTGGCCATGCAATTAAATGCAGCGGAATTAGGAATGAGTAATATTGCACTAGCCTTGCTTCTATTGCTGGTTTGGTCGATTTCTACTGCATTGAGTCCATTCTCTGGCCTGAATTTAATGGTGAGCCGCTTTTCTGGGATTTCCGGCATGCAAACCGGACTTCGGGCGAATGGGCTCCATTTATCAATATTTGCTTTAATAGGGATTGCCATTATTTCATATATTAGTTGATTCGTAGAAAATAAAAAAATAAGCCTCCCTGTTAAATAGGTGAAGGCTTATTTTGTATTTTATTAATGATAAACCCCGTATAAAGTTGAAATAAATCAGTAAATTTCTTTGGATTTTTGTTCGTTAGAATCTCAATTCTTTGCAGTCGATAAGCTAAGCTATTCCGATGGATATGAAGTTCCGAAGAGATGGCATTCATATCCCCGCTGTTTTTTATATAACAAAGAAGTGTTTCAATCAGCTCTTGTCCCTTTGGAGTTGCTTCAAGTTCAGCAAAGTAACTACTCATTTCATTAAAGGATTGGTCTTTATTTGTAAGATAATCAATAAACTTTAACTCTTGATAATCACAGCAAGTGGCGGATAACTCTAGCTTTTCGACGATTTCAATCGCTCGTCTTGCTGCCTGCACAGATTTCACGATATGTGTGCTGCTGTTACCAATGCCGATTTTAGTACTTTGCTGGGTAATGATTGGCTCCAATCTTACTAAGAGATTACTATCACTTGGCACAATGAACAATAAGGTAGATTTATTGAGTTTGAATGAAAACTCTTGATCTTTCAAATAGGGTTCTTTTATCGTTTCTCCCTTTACGATTATTGCTTTACGTTCCATTTTCAGATTGATGCCAATGGCCTCCCCATTATTGATAAACGCCTCATCATACTCATCGAGACGAAACACCCATTGGTATAAGAATTCTTCTTTCATTTGCTCTTTTATTCTGCGCTCTTTAAATAAAAATTCCTGATCAATCAACAATTCCGCTGTAACACGCACTAATTCAGCAAAAGGTTCGACAATTTTGGGTTCCCCGCTAATTCCAATCACCCCGACGATGTTGTTTTTGAAGCGGATTGGAATATTGACACCAGGTTTTGACGATTCTCCTTCATCAGAAATGGAAACAATCAACCCCTGTTCCACGGCTAACATGGCTCCTTGATGATAAGTGCCCATTCGATCAGCGTCTCCGCTTCCTATAATCATCCCGGTTTCATCCATAATATTTACATTATAAGGGATAACCATCATAACCTTATTAGCAATTTCTTGGGCTAGTAATCTATTTATCTTCATTATTTATGGGCCTCCTATGTGAAAGGGATTATAGATTCTTTTTGTTTATTTGACTAAAAAAAAATAGAGATTCTTAGTAATTTGAATAATGCTTTATTTGTAAGACAATTATACAATAAATATTGTAAACGGTTACTTTAAATCCTTAAATTTTATAATATGTTGATTTATTGTAATTTTATAGTCACAAAATAGATATTGACTTTTCTGGAAGGTAGTAAAATAACAAATCCTTTGTTCATTTGCCTAAAAAAATATCCTTATTCCTTAGTAAACTGAATGAAGATTTATACGTAAAAACCGTTTACAATTGAATTGTGAATAAATTCACAAGCAAAAAAATTGATTAAGTAAGACAAATTTGATCATGTCCGAAACCTGTCACAAACATCGCATCATTTCTTAGCATAAAGAGGATATTATTAGATTACTAAGTTGCAAATAGTACCAAAGAAAATAATAGACTTTTGAAAAATAAGTTATGTGAAGAGGTTCATAAATCGGACAATATTAATTTAGAAAGAATAGAAGGAGGCAAAACAATGTTTAAACCACATGGAGTCATACCCGCATTAGTAACACCATTGGATCGTAATGGCAACTTAATGGAAAACGCATTAAAACAAGTGATTGATTATACCATAGCTGGTGGTGTTCATGGCTTATTTATCCTGGGAAGCAGCGGCGAAATCTACGGATTAACCAATGAGCAGAAGCGCCGAGTGGTGGAAGTGACGGTTGAACATACTGCAGGCAGAGTACCCGTTTATTGTGGTGCTAGTGAAATTACGACTAGGGATTGTATCCAAACAGCCAAGATGGTTTCAGAAGTTGGCGGTGTTTCTGCACTCTCGGTATTAACTCCCTATTTCATGTCACCAACACAAAGTGAGTTGATTGAACATTTTACAGCGATTGCAAATTCTACGGAATTGCCGATTATCCTATATGGAAATGAAGCAAGGACACAAGTGAAAATCGAAGTTAATTCGTGTAAAGAGCTCTCTAAGGTTGATAATATTATCGGAATTAAGGATAGCAGCGGGGATATGACAAGAATGGCTGAGTATCTTCGAGTGACAGATCGCGAGTCATTCACCGTTCTTGCAGGGAGGGATACACTCATCTATGCAGGTCTATGCCACGGGGGGAGCGGTGCTATCGCAAGTACAGGTAACATTGCTCCTAAATTAGTATCCGAAATTTATAATACGTTTGTTGCCGGCGACTATCAAAAATCACTAGAGTTACAGTTTAAACTTGCTCCATTACGCTTGGCAGTGGATAAAGCAACATTCCCAGTTGTGTTAAAAGAAGGTTTAAGAATGGTAGGAATTGATGTGGGTTATGCGTTCGGACCTGCTGCAGAGATGACTTCTGAGAGTAAGAAAGTTTTAGAAGATGTGTTGAAGGATTTAGGATTATACCAAATTTATTAATTTCCTAAGGGAAGGAAGAAATAACATGCCGTTATTGTATGTTGCCTTAGCAGTTGTCCTTTTACTTATTTTAATGATCCCTCTAAAAATGAACGGGTTCATATCGCTACTCTTGACTTCTATATTTGTGGGTTTTCTTGTAGGAATGCCAATGGAACAAATTTGGGAAACCATTGGTGATGGTCTTGGCGGTCAACTCAGCGGAACAGCCATTATTGTTGGCCTAGGCGCAATGCTTGGAACGGTTATGGCTGATGCAGGTGCCGCACAGCGGATTGCTACCAGCCTAGTCAACAAAATGGGAATTAAACGTGTTCAGCTTGCTATATTGATTACTGCCTTTGTTCTGGGTGTTACCATGTTCTTTGAAGTTGCTTTTGTGTTATTAATTCCACTTGTATTCGTTATTGTTCGTCAAACAAAGTTAAATCTCTTATGGGTTGCTTTACCAATGGCAATTGGGTTATCTACTACCCATAGCTTTCTCCCGCCACACCCGGGGCCAGCAGCTGTAGTTGGCGTGTTCGAAGCCGATATGGGATTAACTCTTTTATACGGTTTAATGATTGCGATACCTGTAGCGACGTTCATTGCCTATATATGGACTAGAGTGCCTTTCTTTAAGAAAATTAATCCTGCCATTCCAGAGGGGCTTGTTTCTGCAAAGCAGTTTAAAGACGAAGAAATGCCATCTTTTGGAGTCAGTATTTTCGTTGCTCTTATTCCAGTAGTTCTGATTGCCATTGATGCTATTAACACCTTGTTCTTACCAGAAGATAACGGCTTTAGACATGTTATGAGTTTCATCGGTTCATCCGAAACAGCATTATTAGTTGGCGTACTCATCTCAATGTGGCTACTTGGACCAAGAATTGGCCGACCTTTAAAAGATGTAATGAAGTCTTGTTCCGATGCTGTTAAGCCAATGGCCATGATCATTTTGGTTATTGGGGCAGGGGGAGCATTTAAGCAGGTATTAGTGGATGGCGGTATTGCGGATTACATCAAATCAATAACAGATGGCTGGGATATGTCTCCAATCATTCTTGCTTGGTTAATCGCTGCAATCTTACGTATTGCTCTTGGCTCAGCAACGGTTGCTGTTATGACAGCTGCCGGAGTGGTGCTTCCAATCGCTCAAGCGTCAGGAATACCGATGGAATTAATGGTACTTGCAGTTTCATGCGGAAGTGTTGCTTTCTCTCACGTAACCGACCCAGGTTTCTGGATGTTTAAGGAATTCCTTAACTTATCCGTTGCGGATGCCTTGAAAGTTAGAACAACCTATACAACTGCATTAGGTATCCTTGGTTTGATAGGAGTATTAATTCTAAATAGTTTTATAGGATAAAAATTTACTAAAGTATAGAGGAAGTACTAGGCTGCTTCCTCTCTAATAAAGAATATTGGAGGAATTTAAAATGAAAATTGGATTTATTGGACTAGGAATTATGGGTAAGCCAATGAGCAAGAACTTGATCAAAGCAGGCTATCAATTAGTAGTCAGTGATTTTAATAAATCAGCAGTAGAAGAACTTGAGGCTTTAGGAGCGGAAATTGCATCTACTCCGAAGGAAATCGCAGAAAGAACCGATATCGTAATTACTATGCTTCCAAACTCTCCAAACGTAAAAGCAGTTGCTTTAGGAGAAAATGGACTAATCGAAGGTGCTCGGGAAGGACTTATTTTTATCGATATGAGCTCCATTGCCCCTGCAGCATCACAAGAAATTTATCGTGCCCTAGTAGAAAAAGGCGTTGATATGCTAGATGCTCCAGTTTCCGGGGGAGAACCAAAAGCGATTGATGGCACCATCTCTGTTATGGTGGGCGGTAAGAAGGAAGTATTCGAGGAAGTGAAGGATGTACTAGCTGCCATGGCTGGTTCGGTTGTCCATGTGGGTGAAATTGGTGCAGGAAACGTAACCAAGCTTGCTAACCAGGTAATCGTTGCCCTTAATATCGCAGCTGTCTCTGAAGCATTTGTATTAGCACAAAAAGCGGGTGTTAATCCAGAAGCAGTATACCAGGCAATACGCGGAGGTTTAGCAGGAAGCACAGTATTAGATGCAAAGGCACCAATGATGCTAGATCGCAACTTCAATCCAGGTTTCCGTATCAACTTGCACATTAAAGACTTAATGAACGCACTAGAAACTAGTCACGAATTCGGTTCTCCAGCGCCATTAACAGCAGCTGTGTTAGAAATGATGTATACATTAAAAGCAGATGGAAATGAATTTGACGACCATAGTGCATTATTAAAATACTATGAAAAGTTAGCAAACACTGAAATTAGCCGTTAATCGGAGACATAAACGTTTCAAACCCTATAAAGAACGTGGCAATAGTAGACCACGTTCTCTCAAAAAAAACCATATGATAGGAGAAATCACAATGAATACCACAACAACTAATGTAGTGAATGTTACTCCAGTCGTTACTGAAATGTCTGTTATCCCTGTTGCGGGCCGCGATAGTATGCTTCTCAATCTTAGTGGGGCGCACGGTGCTTATTTTACAAGAAATATCGTTATTCTGAAGGATAGCGATGGAAATACTGGTGTTGGTGAAGTCCCGGGCGGTGAAGGGATCCGTCAGACACTAGAGGATGCGAAGCCGTTAGTTCTAGGTTCATCGATTGGAAACTATAACAATATCTTAAATACAATGCGTAAAACCTTTGAGAGTCGTGATTCAGGCGGCCGTGGTCTGCAAACCTTTGACTTACGGATCACGATTCATGCGGTAACGGCTGTGGAAGCGGCATTACTCGATTTATTAGGACAACATCTAAATGTACCAGTTGCAGCTTTGTTAGGTGAAGGCCAGCAGCGTGATCGCGTAAAAACTCTTGGTTATTTGTTCTATATCGGAGATCGCAATAGGACAGATCTTCCTTACTATAGCAACCCAGAAGCTGAAAATGAATGGTATCGTATCCGTCACGAGGAGGCGCTAACTCCGGAAGCAGTGGTACGTCTGGCGGAAGCTTCTCAAGAATTATATGGCTTCAAGGACTTTAAACTAAAAGGCGGCGTGCTTGAAGGAAAAGAAGAAATGAAAGCTATTAAAGCTTTAAAAGAAAAATTCCCGGATGCTAGAATTACAATAGATCCTAACGGCGCATGGTCATTAAAAGAAGCTGTTGAGTTATGTAAGGATATGCACGGTATTCTTGCTTACGCAGAAGATCCTTGTGGTGCAGAAAATGGCTATTCAGGCCGTGAAATTATGGCTGAGTTTAGAAAACAAACTGGTCTTCCAACGGCAACCAACATGATTGCAACTGACTGGAGACAAATGGCTCATGCGGTACAATTACAAAGTGTGACGATACCGCTTGCTGATCCACATTTCTGGACCATGCAAGGCTCTGTACGAGTAGCGCAAATGTGCAATGAGTTTGGGTTAACGTGGGGATCTCACTCTAATAACCATTTTGATATTTCACTAGCGATGTTCACGCAGGTTGCTGCAGCAGCACCAGGTGAAATTACCGCGATTGATACGCACTGGATTTGGCAGGAAGGTATTGAACGGTTAACGAAGGACCCGTATAAAATTGTTGATGGACACCTTGCTGTTCCGAATAAACCAGGCTTAGGTATTGAAGTGGATATGGATCAAATCATGAAAGCAAATGAATTATATAATAATATGGGATTAGGTTCTCGTGATGATGCAGTCGGTATGCAGTTCTACATCCCTGGCTGGAAATTTGATAACAAGCGTCCGTGTCTTGTTCGCTAAAATCGAAGGGTGGCTGAAATAGTCACCCTCCTTTTTTAAAGTAGAAAGACCATCAAATGTAAAGGATCGATTAATATGAAGTTTGTACTAGCACCCGATTCATTTAAGGAAAGTATGTCAGCCAGGAAGGCTTGCCTTGCAATGGAAAAAGGAATTATGGCTGTTTTTCCCAATGCGGAATGTGTCATTGCTCCGATGGCTGACGGCGGGGAAGGAACAGTAGAATCACTGGTAAGTGGGTTGAAAGGGAAAATAATTAAAACAGAAGTAACCGGTCCGCTAGGCGAAAACGTGATAGCAGAATATGGCCTAATAGACGAAGGCCAGACTGCTGTTATTGAAATGGCCAGTGCCAGCGGACTTGAGTTACTTAAACTGGAAGACCGAAACCCGTTATTGACAACAACCTATGGCACCGGTCAACTATTCAAGCATGCCCTAGATCAAGGTGTCAAACGGTTTTTGATTGGAATTGGAGGCAGTGCCACCAACGATGGCGGAGCGGGAATGCTGCAAGCTTTAGGAGTTTCTCTTAAGGACCGCTATGGCCAGGAGCTGCCGTTTGGCGGAGGTGTGTTAAGTCGGCTGCATTCCGTTGATATAAGTGGAATGGATTCACGAATTCATTCAGTTAAAATAGATGTAGCTTGTGATGTGACGAATCCCTTAATTGGTGAAAATGGGGCATCATCTATATTTGGCCCACAAAAGGGTGCAACTCCTGAAATGGTGAGGACTCTTGATCAAAACCTAGCCCATTTCGCTGATGTGACAAAGAAACAATTAAGTAAGGATTATGCCCATGTGGATGGTGCTGGGGCTGCAGGCGGACTTGGTTGGGGGTTAATGGCCTTTTTACAGGCCCGGTTAAAAAAGGGAATTGATCTAGTCATAGAGTATACCGGGCTTGAGGATGTAGTGAAAGGGGCAGACTTCGTTTTTACAGGCGAAGGCAGCATAGACGGCCAGACTTTGTTTGGAAAAACACCTTATGGGGTAGCTGCTATAGCAAGTAAATATTCTGTTCCTGTTATTGCCTTTGCCGGCCGAATTGGGAATGGAGTAGAGTCTTTATACGAAAATGGGTTTACTGCCATCATTGGGATACAAAAAGGGGTAACGACTTTAGAAGAAGCCCTTGCATATGGGGAGGAAAATTTAGCTGCCGCGGCAGAAAATATTTGCCGTGTATTAAGAATATAGAAATTATCAACGCGCTGCAGAAGGACTTTTGCAGCGTTTATTTTTGCTTAATGAAAAAGAAATACTATTATATTATAATATGCTTACAAAATGGTAACACAAGGAGCCTTAAAATGGATTTAAATCCTAGAAAAATAAAAGTCAAATCAATTAGCCGCACCACGTTATCCAAACAAGTAGTTGAAAGTATTATACAACTGCTGGTCACTGGGCAGATGAAACCAGGAGATAAGCTCCCAACGGAAATGGAATTAATGGACATCCTGAATGTCAGTCGTCCAGTGTTACGTGAGGCACTCAGCTCTCTTGAATCTTTAGGAGTTATTACGCGGAAAACGCGTGAAGGTACGTACTTTAATAATAAAATTAGCAGTAATCCTTTTTCAATTATGCTATCCTTGGCGCACAACAATCTGCGGGCCATGATTGAAGCACGTATGGCATTGGAATTAGGATTAATTACTATTGCAGCGGAGAAGATTAGTAAGGAAGAGCTTAAGAGACTGAAACAAACCATTGATTTCATCGCAGAAAACTCGGATAAGGACTATGGGGAGGCCGATATAGAATTTCATCGGATTATTGCCTTAAGTGCCAATAATCCCGTTGTGGAAGGGATGGTTGATTCATTAATCATAACTCTTGTAAAAATCAATAAAGAAATTAAAGTTCGTGAACCGGAACGAACGATTCAACATCACATGGCAATTTACAAGGCATTGGAAAAACGGGATCCCTTTGAGGCATTTCATCAAATGTACCTGCATCTTGATTACGTTCGACAAAAAGTGCTAATAGAATACCCCGAAGATAATTAAAGTGATTTCTATCGTTAACACCAAGTTAGTGGGATATATATCCTTCCATTGTTACCTAACCATGATAGAGGACAATTTAGGTCTAAAAAACTGCCTTTTACATAGGAGCGGTGAGCCCTATCATAAGTAAATGAGATTTTTCTGTTACAAACTGCAACAATGTCAGAAGTGAGAGAGTGAAGAACTTATGGTAGATATAAGCAAAATTATTCAAGGGAAAAATTTATCAGAAATAGAAGTCCAAATTGTACGCTATATCATTAATAACATTGACAAAGTCTTGCAAATGGGAGTACGAAATTTAGCGAAAGAGAACTTTACCTCTCCTGCAACTGTAATCCGCCTTTCGAAAAAGCTAGGCTATACAGGATTCATCGATATGTATTACCATCTCCTCCCTTTAGTTAAAAAGGCAGATTTACCAGAAGGCGGCGTAATGGAGGACTTTCTTGAGATTCATTCTAAGGATTTTATGAAACATAATTCAATGGAAGATATTGAAACCTTCATAAAGAAAGTTTTAAATCTTAGGCAAAGCTATATTTTTATTTATGCTACAGGTTTTTCTGCGATTGCTGCAGAGTATTTGTACAAAAAACTATTAGTACTTGGAAGAAAAACAATTTTTGCCAGTGGAACCGATTCGATTGGCGTATTTGAAAATAATCTCGAAGATATCGGTGCCTTAGTGGTCATTTCCAAATCAGGTGAAACACAGCTTGTCCTCGATAAAATCCAGGCTGCCAAAGAGCATCATATTTTTACTGTTTCTTTCACAAAAGAAACGGAAAATCGGATTGCGCTGCTCTCCGATTTAAATTTTAAAATCATCGACCATAATAAGTTAGACGATAGAAACATGCTGCCGAATAGTTTTTTCCCCGGTCTAATGCTGATGTTTGAAAATATTGTTAAACAGTATGTAGGAACATTAATACCAAAAAAAGATAGAAATGAGTGAAACGTGTTTCAATGTTTGAAACACGTTCTTTATTACGTGGAATCTATCGACTGTAAAACGTTTACATTGTATTCTAAACCTGTCAAATATAAAAACATAATAAAAGGGGGAAGGCAAAATGAAAGCAAAAGTCATGGAAGGCATGCAGCGCTTTTCAAAAGCGATGTTCATTCCAATACTTATTTTGCCGATTGAGGGTATTTTAATTGCATTTGGAAATCTATTTACCAACCCAAGGTTGATGGAGGTATTTCCGTTTTTAGATAATCCGATCACTACTGGTTTTGGAACAATCCTTACTGGATCATTGGTTTCGATTCTTACCAATTTGGGACTGATATTCTGTGTCGGGATAGCAATTGGTTTGGCGAATAAAGACAAAGCAATCGCAGGGTTTACATCCCTATTAGGTTATTTGGTATTTGTAAACGCTATGAATAAATTTATGCAGCTCACTGGAGTTCTTTATGAAGGGGAATCCTTGCAGGGAACCGGACAAACTTTTGTGTTGGGCGTTCAAATCCTTGATATGGGTGTGTTTCTGGGACTTATTCTTGGTATTGTAACCGCTATCGTTCATAACAAATTTATTGATACAGAGTTCAAAGGTGCGTTTCAAATTTACGGCGGATCACGATTTGTCTTTATAGTCCTGATTCCTGTACTTGTGTTGTTATCAGTTGTGCTTACGTTCATCTGGCCATTTTTCCAAGCTGGAATTAACAATCTTGGAGGTCTAATCCAACATAGCGGAAGCTTTGGAATTTTCTTATATGGGGCTTTGGAACGTTTGTTAATTCCAACTGGACTGCACCACTTAATCTATACGCCATTTTTATATACATCATTGGGCGGTGTTGCAGAAATCGGCGGCCAAGTATACGAAGGTGCAAGAAATATTTACTATGCAGAAATTATCGATCCAACTGTAAAAGAGCTTTCATCAAGTGTCGTTTGGGATGCTCGCGGTATTTCAAAAATGTTTGGTTTAATTGGTGCGTGTTTAGCCATGTACCACGTTGCGAAGCCTGAAAATAAAGGCAAAGTAAAGGCGATTTTAATTCCGGCTGCCGTTACATCCTTTATTGCTGGTGTGACAGAACCAATTGAATTTTCATTCCTGTTTGTAGCACCATTATTATTTGTTGTTCATGCTGCATTGAGTGGTTTAGGGATGATGGCGTATCATTTATTGGATATCCGTGCCATTGGCCCAAATGGAATGATTGACTTCCTATTGTTCAATGTACCGCTTGGAGTTGAAAAAACACATTGGCCAATGTATATCGTAGTTGGATTATTCTCCTTTGCTGCTTACTATGTGGTCTTCCGTTTCCTAATTGTGAAATTTAACTTTAAAACAATCGGAAGAGAAGATGAAAACGAAGAGACGAAATTATATTCGAAAAAAGACTATGAAAAGAAAAGTAAAGGAGTTACTGGGACTCCCGAGCCACAGTCGAATAATGGAATTGCTCCAGTGATTGTTGATGCATTAGGCGGAGCGAGCAACATTAATACCGTAACAAATTGTTACACAAGACTCCGTTTAACACTGGATAACCCTGAAAAGGTCAACGAAGACGTATTGAAAAGAGAAACAGGTGCCAGTGGAGTCGTGATTAAAGATAAGAATGTGCAGGTTGTTTATGGCTTACAGGTAACAAACATTCGGAAAGCTGTCGACAGCTATTTAGGATTATCAACAAACGAATAGAACCTAGAGACAACAAAGATTACAAGAAGGGAATGGAGAAAATGAAAAAGTTCTCAATCGTTATTGCAGGTGGAGGAAGTACTTATACACCAGGGATTGTTATGATGTTATTGGATAACCTGGACCGTTTTCCGCTTCGAAAATTAAAATTATATGATAACGACCGCGAAAGACAAGCCGTATTAGGGGAAGCAATTGAAATTGTATTAAAAGAAAAAGCACCGGATATCGAGTATTGTTATACAACGGATCCGGAGGAAGCCTTCACGGATATCGACTTCTGTTTTGCTCATATCCGTACAGGCAAATATGAAATGCGTGAAAAAGATGAAAAAATTCCATTAAAGCATGGTGTTGTCGGCCAAGAAACTTGCGGACCTGGCGGAATTGCTTATGGAATGAGAAGCATCGGTGATATGATTGAAATGATTGATATGATGGAAAAATATGCACCTGATGCTTGGATGTTAAACTATTCTAATCCTGCATCCATTGTTGCGGAAGCTTGCCGCGTGCTTCGTCCAGATTCAAAAGTATTGAATATTTGTGACATGCCTGTCGGAACACTGCGCAGAATTTCACATATTATCGGCAAAGAGCCACAAGATTTAGAAGTCCGTTATTTTGGATTAAACCACTTTGGCTGGTGGACTAGCATTAAAGATAAAGAAGGTAATGAATATCTGCCTCAAGTTCGAGACTATGTGGCAGAGAACGGCTATTTGACTCAAAAAGAAGTAGATACGCAGCATACGGATGCCAGCTGGCAGGAAACACATAAAAAGGCGAAGGATTTGTTAGCCGTTGATCCAAGATTCTTGCCAAATACGTATCTAAAATACTATTTATATCCTGATTATGTCGTGAAGACGTCAAATCCGGAATATACAAGAGCAAATGAAGTCATCGCTGGCAGAGAAAAGACCGTCTTTTCTACAGCTAGACAAATCATTGAAAGAGGAACAGCAGAAGGCTGTGAATTTGAAATGGGCGCTCATGCAACCTTTGTCGTTGACCTTGCCCGTGCCATTGCCTTTAACACGCATGAAAGAATGCTGTTGATCGTTGAAAACAACGGTACGATTGCGAACTTTGATGATGATGCTATGGTAGAAGTTCCATGTATAGTCGGAAGCAATGGTCCAGAGCCTTTAAGCCAAGGGAAGATTCCTGAATTCCAAAGAGCGTTAATGTACCAGCAAGTAACGGTTGAAAAATTAGTTGTACAAGCTTACATTGAAGGAAGTTATCAAAAGTTATGGCAGGCTTTAACACTATCAAAAACAGTACCAAGTGCAAAAGTTGCAAAAGAAATCTTGGATGATTTAATTGAAGCTAATAAAGGTTACTGGCCTGAATTAAACTAACCTATATATACTAAAAAAGGCGAAAAGCTGAAGAGCTTTTCGCCTTTTTCTGTTTAAGTAATGAGAGGATCAGGTTAAGGAGCATCTGATAAATAGGCGGAAGAATTCCTCTTAATTAGAAAATAGCATTGAAATTCGCCTAAATAGACGGAGAGATTCCGCCTATTGGCTCAAAAAATGGGGAAATTGGGGATTTTGTTTGAAGTAAGCGGAAATCCTCCGCCTATTTACATCGAAACGAGCTCCAATTTGCATTTAGCCGGAAATCCTCCGTTTATTTACTTCCGCTGGTTATTAGGAGAAGACTTCTTATTTAAAAACCTCCTTTGATGCGTTAAGGTGAACCATACCAAATGCCCTAGGCAGATTTCCATTTAATGATTATAGTTTCTATTCTAAAGGATGTGATATAGTAGTTTAGTTAAAAAAAGTTTGGGATTAGAGGGGAAATAATGAAAAAAGAATGGATTCTTCGCTGGTCCTTTTTTGTATTTGGACTAATGGTTTTAGCGTTAGGCGCGGCTTTAACGATTGAGGGGAAGTTAGTGGGAGCCGGTCCTTGGGATGTGTTTCATTATGGGATGTTTCTTAAGCTGGGTCTGTCGATTGGCACATGGTCAATTATTATCGGCTTTATATTATTGACTGCTGCCTCCTTTGCAGCGAAAAAGCTGCCTAAAATTGGAGCATTTTTAAATATGCTGTTATTAGGTTTATTCATAGATTTATTTTTATGGCTTTTACCAAATGTCGAAAGTTTAATGGGCGCATCATTATTTTTTATTTTAGGTGTTATTCTCATGGGATATGGAGTCGGAATCTATGTTTCGGCTGATTTGGGTTCTGGACCGCGGGATAGTATTATGCTTTTGATTGTCGAAAAATCTGGATGGAGTATACAGTGGGTTCGCAATGGAATGGAACTGCTCGTCCTCATTCTAGGTTGGGCGCTGGGCGGCCCAGTGGGGGTTGGATCAGTAATCATTGCTTTATTCCTAGGACCAATTGTAGGCTTTTCCTTACCGCAATGTAAAACACTGCTAAAGCATCTGCTTGTTAGACAAGAAGAAGATCAAAATCTCGCTGCCTAACAGAAAAATGTATATGAAATGGAGAAAGGCGCAGGAGTTAATTCTGCGCCTTTGTTCGTTGTTTACTTAAAATGGCTTTACAGACATAAGGAAAATCATCACTACAGCAATTAATGCTGAGCCAGCTCCTGCCATACCAACGGATTTATTAAGTGTTAAAACTTCACTCGGAATGTCATTTCCTTGATGAGCATCTAATAGTGCTACAGCCTTTTTTGTTCTCTTTCCTGAGAACACAACTGCCAAATAGACACCTGCAAAGAATAGTACGATCGAAGTGATATACCAAATTTGTGTAAATAAGTCTGGATTTATCAACCCCATGGTCAATCCTGACAGCAAGAGAACAATACTGCCAATCGTGACTACCTTTTCTGTCTTTTCAATAATGTGATTAATTAGTTGTAGACTTTGCTTTGTTGTCCCAAACGATTGAATGATTGGAAAAACAAAACTTGGTCCCATTCCAATTACCGCGGCTAATACGTGGATTAAAACCAATCCCCCATAAAGTGTCATGCTGACTCCCCCTAATTATCTCTATTTTTTCCATTTTTTATTATATCGAACTTGTTAATGGTTTTTAATAGTTTTCATAATTTTTATGTAAAAAGACTCTATTTTTTTATAATTAGCCTCAATTTGACCTAATTGATATCGAAAAGTCCATGTCTATTTTCTCTCATAGTTTAGAAGACTAACAATTGCGTATACGCGAAAAAAGGGGAATTATGTCAATAAAAGAAGAAAAGTATTTCGATAATTTTCAATATTTAATCTTTAATTATTCCCATATAGTTAGTATGATTGAAACGACTAGAAGATATATAAGGAGGAAATAAAATGAATCAAAGCTTTAACTTTTATGATATGTGGAAGGATTACTATTCA
Organism: Neobacillus niacini; assembly: GCF_046591715.1. Taxonomy (GTDB): domain Bacteria; phylum Bacillota; class Bacilli; order Bacillales; family Cytobacillaceae; genus Neobacillus; species Neobacillus niacini_L. The sequence goes on from NZ_JAWVNQ010000005.1 coordinate 61,171, forward strand.
CAAACCAGCAAATTATTTGATGAAAAAATCAGCAAGGATTTCCCTTCTGAAGGAATGGGACAGCTTTTGGAGATGAATCTCCAGTTTAAGAAAATGATTGATGAATCAACATTAAAGTATTTAGAGTTTATGAATGTACCAAGTCGTAATGACATTGCAAATCTTTCTTCATTGATTGTGAATGTAGACGCAAAAGTGGATGATTTAGAAGAAAAGTTAGAAGAGAAACTGGAAAGCCAAGATGCACAGGGATCATTTAAAACAGAACTATCAAATTTAAAGAAGGATATGAAGAATTTAGATAATAAATTAAATCAAATCCTTACGCTGTTGAAAACACAAGAAAAAGCGAAATAATATAGGATTACATATTTGTTTAAGGGCATGCTTTTTTAAGGCAAATACTATAGATGGGGTGGATAAAGGTGGCAGAATTAACAGGTAAAGTAGCAATTGTAACAGGCGGCTCACGAGGTATTGGTGCATCAATTGCACTAGAACTTGCTAAAAATGGTGCAAAGGTTGTCATTAACTATAATATCCGCAAAGAATTAGCAGATAAAGTAGTCGCAGAAATAAACGAATTTGGCGGAGAGGCTTACGCAGTTCAAGCAGATGTTTCAGATAGTAATGAAGCATCCTATCTGGTTCATGAAACCATTAAACACTACGGCAGATTAGATATTTTAGTTAATAATGCAGGGATCACAAGAGACAGCACCTTCAAAAAGCTGAATGAAGAAGATTGGAGAAAAGTAATCGATGTGAACTTAAACAGCGTTTACAACAATACTTCTGCAGCTCTGCCTTACCTTTTAGAATCAGATGCAGGCAGGATTATCAATATTTCTTCTATTATTGGACAAGCTGGAGGTTTTGGACAGACAAACTACGCTGCTGCAAAAGCAGGCCTTATTGGATATACGAAATCTCTTGCTCTTGAGCTGGCAAAAAGTAATGTAACTGTTAATGCTATTTGCCCAGGATTTATTGGTACCGAGATGGTTCAAGCAATTCCTGAAAAAGTTCTTGCGGGAATCGTTGAAAAAGTACCACAAAAACGTTTAGGCAAGCCAGAGGAAATCGCGCGTGGTGTTGTTTTCCTATGTAAAGATGGTGACTATATTACTGGACAGCAATTGAACATTAACGGTGGACTTTACATGTAAGTGTCATGAACACACAGATTGATTAATAAATTGATAGAGTAAATATATCATGTAAGGAGTGAACAGTCATTAGCGTACTTATGCCAACCGATTGGAACGAACTGCTCGAATATACACCTCCGCAATACAAGGAGATGTATCAGCGTGCATTAAGGGCAGGTCAAGTGCTGACAACTGATGCTGAGCCGGAGGTAGGGCCAACACCAAAGGAACTTATTTGGTCAAGAAATAAAACGAAGCTTTATCGTTATATATCAGATAAACCAAAGAAACATAAAATTCCGCTGCTCTTGGTTTATGCCTTAATTAATAAACCTTATGTATTAGATTTAACTAAGGGTGGAAGTTTAGTAGAGTATTTGGTTGACCGCGGGTTTGATGTCTATCTGCTGGACTGGGGTGAACCAGGTTATGAAGATAGAAAAATGAAACTTGATGATTACATTATGGACTATATACCGCGTGCCGTACGCAAGGTGTTGAGAAAATCAAATGTGGACGAAGTTTCAATCCTAGGTTATTGCATGGGCGGAACAATCACGTCTATATTTGCAGCACTTCACCCTGAATTGCCGATTCGCAATCTTATCTTTATGACCAGTCCATTTGACTTTGAGAAGACAGGTACTTATGGTGAACTGCTAAATGAAAAATATTTTAATATTGATAAGGTAGTAGATACCTTGGGTGTTATACCGCCTGAAATGATTGACTTTGGAAACAAAATGATCAATCCTATGGGTACGAACTATGGACCATATATTAGTCTTTATGAACGCGCAGATAATGAGAAGTTCATTAAGAGCTTTAAACTGCTGCAGAAATGGTTAAACGATGGAATTAATTTTCCAGGCGAAGCTTATCGTCAGTGGATTAGAGACTTTTATCAACAAAACAAGCTGATAAAAGGGGAAATGGTGATTCGCGGTAAAAAGGTTAATCTTGAGAATATTAAAGCTAACGTGCTAAATTTATCTGGTAAAAACGACCTCATTGCCCAGCCGCATCAAGTTGAGGCACTGATGAATGCTATATCTAGTGAAGATAAAGAGTATAAATGTTTACCAGTAGGGCATACATCGATTACCTTTGGCAGTCAAGCTGTCAAAATAACCTACCCAACCATTGGTGACTGGCTCGAGCAGCGATCGAACTAAATAGTATTAGAAGTGTCCCAGACTATCATTTGGGGCACTTTTTTTGATGAGATAACAATTTAAAGATAGTGGTAAGGGTAATTATATAAAATTTCCAGAAATTGTACAATACTAAAAGACTCCGCTTTCATACATATTAGCATATAAGGAAATATTAGGGAGATAATAGGGGGTATCTACTCTTCTAAGGAGTCATCTCAAATGAGCAACGCTGATCAATTTTGTGAAGATATAGAAAAAAATATAGAAATGTTAGAAGATCATTTCTGCCAGACAGAAGACCTAATGAAAAAGGAACTGCTATTCAATAACCAGAAGTGTGTGGTTATGTATCTAGATGCCTTGGTGAAGAAGGAGCTTCTTCAAACTTCCATAATAGAGCCGATCTTAGAAAGCAAAAGTGATGATATGAAGAACACCATCCATGCTGCAGAAGTTAACAAAACTTCAATGCTCTCTGAAACTGGAGATCAGTTATTAGATGGATATTGTGTAATTTTATTAGAGAAAGATCATCAGTGCTATTTGGCTTCTGTCGGTGGTATTGAAGGAAGGCAGCCTCAAGAACCGAATAACGAGCGCACTATTAAAAGCGCTCATGATGGATTTGTGGAGGATTTTGGTTCGAATCTGCATCTTCTGCGAAAGAGAATAAAAAGCCCGCAGCTAAAGGTCAAATACTATAGTATTGGAAACATAACGGCTACCAAAGTGGGGATCGTATATCTAGAGAATCTTGCTAATAAAAAGCTTGTTCGTGAAGTCGAGCGTAGATTAACTTCGATTGAAATCGATCAGCTCTATTTAACAGGTGAATTAGAGGAACTGATTGAAGATTATCCTGCTTCTCCTTTCCCAAAAATTTTGGCTACCGAAAGGCCAGACAGAGCTGTTTCCTATCTAACAGAGGGGAAAATTACCATCATAGTTGACGGAAATCCCCGTGTGCTGGTTGCTCCGATTACCTTTTTTGCCTTTTACCAAGCACCAGATGACTATAGCAGCAGGTGGATGATTGGATCGTTTTTTCGTATCATTCGGATTTTTAGTTTTATCATAACGATAAGTTTACCGGCTATCTATATCGCAATTGTATCGTTCCATTCTGAGGTCCTTCCCATTGGAATTCTTTACACCATTAGGACTTCACTAGAGTATGTTCCATTTCCTCCGTTTGTGGAGGCCATAACAATGCAAATCATCTTAGAACTATTAAAAGAGGCTTCAATTCGGCTGCCTTCACCTATCGCCCAAACAATCGGAATTGTTGGAGGGTTAGTAATTGGGACTGCCATTGTTGATGCCCATATCGTTTCAAATATGATGATTGTCGTAATTGGCTTTACTGCCATCGCTTCCTTCGTGGCACCCATCAATGAAATGGGGACAAGTGTAAGATTATTGGGGTTTCCTGTCATGATTGCAGCATCACTGTTCGGTTTCTTTGGAATTGTATTTGTGCTGATGCTGGTCTTTATGCATTTGAGTAAATTAGATTCATTTGGAACACCATATTTTGCTCCCTTAGCTCCATTAAAAAAAGAAGATCTTAAGGATACATTCATTAGGCTGAATATAAGGAAACTAAAAACTCGCCCGACTGACTCAAGGCCGGCATATGCCAAACAACTAGGGCAAACAAGGTCGTGGAAGAAGAAATGACAAACAACATTACTAAATTTCAGCTGTTTTTTATTTTCATCCAAACTCAAGTTGGTGTCGGTCTTTTATCCTTGCCGCATGAAGTGCAAAAAAGTGCAAAAACTGATGGATGGCTTTCTACTCTAATAGCAGGAGTGGCCGTTCAATTAATGCTAGTCATTTATTGGCAGCTGCTTAAACGATTTCCTACGCTCATTTATACCGAAATTACGCAAAAGATTCTCGGCGTTTTTTTAGGAAGGTTCCTTAACCTATTTATATACCTTAATTTTATTTTGGTTGGAGGATTAGCGGCAATATTATTTATTAAGATTATCAAGTTATGGCTATTACCGCTGACACCGGGTTGGATTATTTCGTTAATGATTCTTACAGCTTGTGTTTATTTAGCGATCAGTGATTTAAAAGTAATCGCCAGATTCTATGTTCTAGCCTCTTCTTTAATCTTGTTGTTGGCCATTACTTCAATTTTTGGCTGGTTCACACCGAAAGAGTTTCACTACCTCCTTCCTATTGGCAGTTCGGGATATAAGAATATTGTCCTCGGAAGTAAGAACTCTCTGCTTGCAATGCTAGGATTTGAGGGACTGCTTTTTCTATTCCCCTATCTTATTGACAATAAAAAGGGAGTCTTAAAGACGATATCATTGGCTAATATATTTATCACTTTAATTTATACCTATTTTGTTTTTATTACACTCATTAGCTTTAGTGTGGACCAACTGGCATTAATGAGAGAGCCTGTTCTAAATTTACTAAGAGGCATTTCTTATAAAATGGTTGATCGTGTGGACCTCATTTTTCTGTCTATATGGATTGTCCCTATGGCCACCTCTACAATTAGTTACTTGTATTTTGCCAGCAAAAGTGCAGGGGCAAAAAAGGAACACTACCCTAAGGTCGTTTTGTTTAATGGGCTCATCATTTTTTTAATTACCTTAATCCCGCACGAAGATGCGATTGTTACGATTTTTAACAAGTATGTCTCTTACTTAAGTTATGTGGTGGTATTTTTTATTCCTACTCTGTTATTAATTCTTTCTATTCTATTGAAAAAGAATGAAATGAGTGAATCCACATGAAAAAAATGGTGCTGTTGATTTTAGTTATGATCCCCCTGCTCTTATCTGGCTGTTGGGATCAGCGGCTTCTCGTGAATCGAACACTTGTGAATGGAATTAGTTTCGATTTAACAAAGGAGGGGAAGATTGCTTCCTCCGTTCGAGCGTTAAACATAAAAAGTATGGGCGGAGGCCAATTTGAATTAAATGATGAACTGGTAAAGGCAGAGAGACCAACTGTTGTTGGGCTGGGGTTAGACTTGGACAGTACCATTGCAGGTGAGATTGATGCAAGTAAAGCACATGTTGTTATCATTGGGGAAGAACTAGCGAAAAAAGGAGTTCAACCATTAATTGAATTTTTCTATCGGAATCGAGATTCGTATATAGCTTCTAAAATTGTCATTGGCAAAGGAAAAGCGAAAGAGATCCTCTCCGTGGAAAAAGAAAAAAGTCCCATTGCCTTTGTCATTTTGCAATTAATAGAGGGTGCTGAAAAAGATACAGTTATCCCTAGAAAAAATACCTTTACCGTCTGGAATAATATATTAGATCCAGGTATCGATATGGTTCTGCCATACGTTAAGCGAATCAAGTCGGATAAAGTGGAAATTGCGGGTGTGGCCTTATTTAACGGTGATACCTATACGGGGGAAACTCTGCCAAAGGAAAAAAGCAGTATACTTTTGTTAATGACGAATCAATTAGACAAGTTGAACAGAATGGCAATGATACTAGACCCAAAAGGAAAAAGACAATCCATTTCTTTTACAGTTAGAAATTTAACACGAGATTTAGAAGTTCAGGTGGATAAAAATAATCAAATAACCTGTAAAATTGATCTCAACCTTGATATTGAAGTGTTAAGCTTCCCACAGGAATTTAAAGACCCGCTCAATACAAAAGAATTAAATCAAAATTTGTCCAATGAATTAACAAAACAAGCGAAAGAGGTTACTGATACTCTGCTCGAAGCCAATTGTGATGCACTGGGGATTGGCAGACGAATTTCTAGCTATCACCATGAGCTATGGGGGAAAATCAATTGGGATGAAGAATATAGAAATGTTCGATTTGAACCAAATGTGAAGGTTAATATTATAAAAACAGGGATATTATTTTAGTCTTAGGATCTGTGTTGATTTTTACTGTGCTTGAAGAATAAGCGGAGGATTTCCGTTTATTTTGAAAAATACCCATATTTCATTAAAAATAAGCGGAGCTTTTCCGCTTATTGTATAAAAATCCTTGAATTTTGTCTTATTTTTAGCGATTAACCGGAATTTCTCCACTTATATCTGCTTCGAAAGCCTTCTCAAGAAACAATAGCCGGAAAATCTCCGCCTATGTATTCTTTATCCGTTATGAAAATCAACAACAGAGCCTAACTTAATAAAATTCTTAGGATTCTCCCCAATCGGGGTGAATCTTTTTCTTTGTATTACGTTTGAAAGTAATCGATATATCGAATATAATTATCGATATAACTAGGAGGGATTTAATGAGGAGACGAAGAGGGTTTGTCCAAGCGGCCATCCTGCACTTATTGAAAGAGGATTCAATGCACGGCTACCAAATCATGAAGGAGTTGGAGGTGCGCTCAAGCGGCGCATATTCAGCAAGTGCTGGAACGGTATATCCAGCTCTTCAAGAATTATTGGATAAAGGCTTAATTGAATTGAATAGTAAAACAGATAAAAAGATTTATTTTATCAGTGAACAGGGCAAGAAAGTGTTGGAGGAAAAACAGGACGATGGCAATTTCTGGGGTGAATGGAAGGAACGTATGATGTGGAAGAATTCCGTGGAGTTCATTCAACTAAAAGAAGCGGTGGACCGCTGGGAAAAAGAAGTACGGCATTCAATGAAACAAACTCGAGGGAAACCAGAACAGGTGCGTGAATTAATTGCCTTTATTGATGGAATGACTGAACTTTTGAAAAAGAATGGATCGAAGTAGGGATCACTATGAAATCGATGATAAAATTACTTCACTATATGAGACCTTACAAACTTTTTGCCATCTTTGGACCGTTATTTATGTGTATAGAAGTGCTGATGGACCTTCTGCAGCCAACCATCATGCAGAAGATGATTGATACAGGCATTGCCAATCAGGATAATGCTTATGTGATAAAACTTGGTGTTCTAATGCTGTTAAGTGCATTAATCGGGCTCGTTGGCGGGGCGGGGAGTTCCATTTATGCAGCAAAATCGGCTGTTCATTTTGCAACTGATATTCGCCGTGATGTGTTTAAAAAAATGGAGCAATTTTCAAATAAAAATACAGATTCATTTGGTACAGGCAAGTTAATTACCATCGCAACCAGTGATGTTGAAACACTGAAACAGGCTGTCATTATGACATTACGGATGTTTATACGGGGGCCATTATTATTTATTGGATCTGTTGTTATTGTTTGGATTACAGCCCGTGAACTATTTCCAGTGCTGCTTGTATCCATCCCTATTCTGATTCTATGTATCTATTTCTTTTCAGTAAAGTCAGGACAGCTTTTCTTGAATGTTCAAAAAGCAATGGACCAGGTAAATACAAAGCTTCAAGAAATGTTAGCGGGGATTCGGGTGATTAAAGCGTTTGACCGCCAGGATTATGAAAAAATCCATTTTAAAAGTGTAAATGATTTATTAATGAAGAGAAATATGACTGCTGAACAGCTGATATTAACTCTGATGCCAATAATGATGTTCATTGTAAATTTAGGGATTATTGCCGGCCTGTGGATGGGGGTTATTAAGGTAAATGAAGGTACACTTCAAGTCGGGGTAATCTTGGCGTTTATTAACTACTTAAACATAATGATGAATGGACTAATGAGCAGCAGCCATGTGTTAATGCAGATAGCGCGTTCCTTTTCCTCCGCGGAACGAATTAATCAGGTTCTAGAAACAGAAATTGATATTAAGGCACCTCACAAGCGTAGTTCAATCCGAGAGATAAGAGGTGAGGTTGAGTTTAGAAATGTGAACTTCAGCTACAGCAAAAATGGAAACTATGTGCTTCACAACCTATCTTTTAAAGCAAATGCCGGGCAGACAATTGGGGTTATTGGATCAACAGGGAGCGGGAAATCTACCTTGGTTAAATTAATTCCGCGTTTATATGACCCCGATTCTGGAGCTATTCTTATTGATGGGGTTAACATCAAGGAATTACCGCTTGAGAAACTCCGTACAGCAATTGGGTTTGTACCGCAAAAGACGACTTTATTTTCAGGCACCATAGAAGAAAACTTACGATTTGGAAAGGATGAAGCAGACGATTATGACTTAAGTCAAGCAGCCGAAACAGCTGCCGCCAATGAGTTTATCGAAAGACTTGATAATAAATTTGAACATTCACTGATGCAAGGCGGAACTAATTTATCAGGCGGACAAAGACAGCGGTTAGCGATGGCACGTGCCTTTATTCGCAATGGCAGTATTTTGATTTTAGATGATTCTACATCTGCCATTGATGCTTTGTCAGAAGCAGCAGTACAACAGGCATTAAGTCAAACACATTCCCATACGACGATGTTTATTATTTCATCGAAAATTTCCTCCGTACGTAATGCGGATCAAATTATTGTGATGAAAGATGGGAAACTTGAAGCACGGGGTACACACGAAGATTTACTGAAAAATAGTGCAGTTTATAGAGATATTTATACTTCACAAAGTGGATTGGAGGTTGAATATAATTGAGTAAATCAGCTTCACAACACAATCCAAACTTTATGAATAGAGTGCGTGGTCCAGGAGGGTTAAGCGGGCCGGTTGTAAAGGCAAAGGATTGGAAGGGAACGATAAAACGAATCTGGAAATACATGGAGAGGCAAAAGGCGGCACTCATTGCATCGATTATATTTGTCTTTGTTTCAACGGTGTTAGGTCTTTTGGGACCATTTCTAATTGGGATCATCATTGATGAATATATTATTCCAAAGGATATTGCCGGAACACTTAAGTATTTGGCTATTCTAGCTGCTGTTTATTGTGCTGCAGCAGTATTTACCTGGCTGCAATCCTACATGATGGTGCGGGTATCAATACAAACCATACGGAATTTACGGCAGGATCTATTTAATAAGTTTCAAACTTTATCTTTACGGTTTTTTGATAAACGAACACATGGTGACTTAATGAGCAGGGTTACGAATGATATTGATAGTTTGAACAGTGCCTTAAGTCAAAGTATCATTCAAATCTTCTCCTCGGTTCTGATGCTTATAGGTGTGGCGGCTGCGATGTTTTCCCTTAATTGGGTACTTGCCATTGTGGCGTTATTAATTATTCCATTAATCATTTTTACCACTAAAAAATTGATTACCTACAGCAGCAGTCATTTTATTAAAAGACAGCGCGATTTAGGGGAATTAAACGGATTTATTGAAGAGTCCATCTCGGGTAATGAAGTGATTACACTTTTTGGCAAAGAAGCAAAAATGAATCAGCAATTTTCTTTCGTGAATGAACGTCTTCGTCAATCTGCCATGGATGCGGATACTGTATCGGGATATCTTGGACCGGTTAACAACTTTATTAATAATCTTGGGCTTTGTTTGATTATTGCAGTTGGAGCAGTCATGACGGTTCAGGAATTAGCTTCTATTGGAACTATTGCAGCTTTTGTGACATATTCCCGCCAGTTCTTTAGACCGATATCACAGCTGTCTAATTTGTTAAATATGTTCCAATCGGCCATTGCTGGTGGTGAGCGTGTATTTGAAATTATGGATGAAACACCGGATTTAGTAGATAAAGAGAATGCCATAGTTGTAGATTCATTTAAAGGTGATGTTGATTTTTCTCATGTTCATTTTGGTTATGAGAAGGACATCCCTATTTTGAAAAATATCCATTTTCAAGTTAAATCGGGCGAAAAAATTGCCTTAGTAGGTCCTACGGGTTCAGGAAAAACAACGATGATCAATTTACTGATGAGGTTTTATGATGTGACTGCAGGCGGCATCAAGCTGGATGGGCGGGATATTCGCGATTACCAAATAAGCGGACTTCGGAAAAAGATTGGAGTCGTGCTTCAAGACACCTTCTTATTTTCAGGAAGTATTATGGAAAATATTCGTTATGGCCGCCTAGAGGCAGCCGATGAGGAGGTCATCACTGCAGCAAAAATGGCATCCGCTCATCAATTCATTAAACATTTGCCTGAAGGCTATCATACATCGATTACATCTGGAGGATACAATTTAAGTCAGGGCCAGCGACAATTAATAGCAATCGCAAGAGCAATTTTGGCAGACTCCGATGTATTAATCCTTGATGAAGCGACGTCAAGTATTGATACAACCACTGAAATAGAAATTCAAAAGGGAATCAATCAGTTAACCAAAGGACGAACCAGCTTTATCATTGCTCATCGTCTAAAAACGATTGAAAATGCTGACCGTATTTTCGTCCTTCATCAAGGAGAGATCATCGAGTCAGGAACACATCAAGAGCTGTTACAGAAAAAGGGATTTTACTTCAATATGTACGATAGTCAGTTCAATTATTAATAAAAAAAGGGAGAAATACCAATTTGGCATTTCTCCCTTTTTCTTATGATTTTACTCTTCGCCTACGTCAGCCCATTTGTATTCGTATGTTGCACCAAATGGGTTCACAAACACACCTTGAACTTTTGGAGAAATCAATTGTGCACGAGAAGCTTGGTATACAGGCGCAATCGCTGCATCTTCAAACAGCACTTTTTCAGCTTCTAAGAAGTTTTTATAACGTGCTTCTTGGTCAGTCGCAAGTGTTGAAGCTGTATCTTTTACTAGCTTGTCATATGTTGGATTGGAATAACCTGTCCAGTTGTTTCCACTGTCCGTCGTCCATAGGTTCATAAAGGTATATGGATCAAGGAAGTCAGGGCCCCAACGAGAAAGCTGAAGCTGGTAATCCATCGCTGTGTCTAAAGCAAGACGCTGCTTTTTCGGTACTTGTTTGATCGTAACCTTTAATCCTTCTAAATTCGTTGAAAGCTGGTTAGCAACGTATTGAACAAGGTTCTTGGTTGTCTGGTCATCATCTGCCAAGAACTCAAGTTCAACTGTATCAGTTCCTAACTCTGCCAATCCTTTTGCCCAGAATTCTTTCGCTGCCTCAATGTCATATTTCACAAGGTCACCACTTACTTTACGGAAATCCTCTCCTGAACCTGGCATTGGCGTGAAGTCTCTTGGAACCAATCCATTCGCTGCGATGGATCCATTGTTTAAGATCTCTCCTACTAATGCATCTTTGTCAAATGCACGGCTAAGTGCAGCACGGATATTTTTATTTGCTAATGCTTCTGATTTTGTTTGATTAAACTTTAAGAAGTAAACGAATGTATCTGCTGCAACCGCATAGTCCTCACTAGAAGAATATTGGTCTACTAAGTCGGATGTTAAATCCATACGATCAACGGTTCCTTCTTCATATAGATTTAGAGCAGTTTGTGGATCTTTAACGACTTTGAACGTTAATTTATCCATTTTCACTGTTTTTGCATCCCAATAATCTTCGTTTTTTACAAGTTCCCATGAATCGCTTGTGCTTGACCAATTGGACATAACGTATGGTCCGTTGGCTAATAGGTTTTCAGAACTTGTTGCAAATTTATCGCCTTTTTCTTCAACAAACTTTTTGTTCATTGGTAAGAATGTTCCGAAGGTTGTTAATGTTTCAAAGTATGGTGTTGGATTTTCTAATTCGACAACAAGCGTGTAATCACCTTCCGCTTTTACGCCAAGTTGATCCACTTCCATTTCACTCTTGGTAATTGCAGTAGCATTTTTGATAACGCCGCTAATCATGTACGGGCCGTATTCTGATTGTGTCGCAGGATCAACGGCACGCTGCCATGAATACACGAAATCATGCGCTGTTACCGGGTCGCCATTTGACCATTTTGCATCCTCTCGTAATGTAAAGGTCCAAGTCAGACCATCATCACTTACTTTATGTTCTTTAGCAATTCCTGGTGTCGCCTGCGTCTTTTCATCTAGTCGGTATAGACCTTCCATTGTTGCAGCTAAGTAGATAAAGGAAGACTCATCCGTTGCTAAAGAAGGATCCATCGAAGGGATGGCTTCTGGGTTTAAAAAGCTAAGGACTTTTTCACCCTTTTCTTCCTCTTTAGCATCTGTACCTGCTGGTTCCTTTGACTCGTCTCCGGAACAAGCTGCTAGTACACTTAGTAACAATCCAAATGTTAAAAGCAATAACCAATGTTTGACCTTCATTTGTTTTACCCCCTAAAAGAATTTAATTCTGAATATTATATATCTACAGAAAATTGAGACTCTAGGATTGATTATACTCATTAACTTGTTTACTTGTAAAGTAATGTTGCTTAATTTAGGGAGTGAATTATCTGATATTACTAGGTAAGGTATTCTCTATTAAAATAGCAGTAAAAAAAAGCCCTGAAAAATCAGGACCTTTTTGTTTAGTCAATAATTTTTAATGAAATTTTCATTGCTTCATGGTCATCAGTAGCACCACAAATAGTAGAACAAATTAATTCATATTCTCCTGTTGATTCAGCAGTAAACTCAGACGGAGCATCAGCCTTGAGGTCAATTCCTAACTCCTCATTACTAATCGTATGCATTCCTTCTTCGTTAACCAAATTAATTTTTACCTTGGTGCCTTTTTTAATTGTTAATTCCTTATCAGAAGTGAAATCCCAGTTCGTTGCAGTAATCGTATATTCTTCAACATCACTAGCAGCTGTTGAGGTCTCGGCTGTTTTTGCTTCATCTTTCGTAGAAGCTTCTTCCTCCGCTCCTCCACAAGCTGCCAAGCCAAATAGGATTGCCCCCATGATTAATAAAAATAAACTGAACTTCTTCATAATATGTAGTCTCCTTTTCCTCTTTGATTTTACTCTTTTAATTTAAGGCAAACAGCCATTCATTTCCTTGACCTAGGTCAAGAAAATGAATAGTTTTTAGAGGAAAAGAAATTGCGCCATGGGCTTGTACTATATTTACTATTGTCCAGATTCTAATATTTCTTCTATTTTATCTGATATTAATGGATAGAAATTATTCTTAGCGCTAATTGTCGAGTTACCGCCAAAAAATCCGGTGCCTGGACAGGACTTTACATTGTAACTTGCTGCAGCATCTAAGACTCTTTCCTTCGTCTTTAGGTGCCACCAATGGTGATAGGTAATACTGTCAATGGATGGCGTGAGTCCAAACCTTATACACAGCAATGCATTAATGTAGAGAATAGTTTCTCGATGTTCCTTTGTCATGATATCATGCCCAAGATCAAAGTTCCCCACATGTTCAATAGCAATTCCATAAGTATTGGCTATAGGACCAATAGTTCCTTCCGGAGCAATGTTAAGTGGTCTGGATACAGCTATTTTTCCATCAGGAAAGGTAGTGATATTTTGCGCTATATTACTCCAGCCCATCGTTTTTTTATGGTGATTCTCCATACCTTGCAGCATTCTGAAATGATTCGAGCCATTGAATTGTTTATATGATGGCAGCCAGGTGTGATGCTGCTGGATTAAACGTATTTCTCGGTTAATTTGAGCGTTAGATAACCAATTCTTAAATTCCTCCCTTGTCATCAGGATATGCTGTCCCTCTGTTTCAGCTGCAGAAATAGGAGCAATCGGCATAAAAAGCAAGCTAAGGATAATTAGTACAAGTGTTTTTCTCATTTTGGGATCCTTTCAAACCTTTTATGCTTAGTTTGTAGAACACCTATTAGATTATTCGCAAAAAAAACTTACGAATTCACAAACACTGCGCTGTCTTTAATCGTTATCTAGATGAGAAGCATAAAACATCACAATTGATTTGAGAAGGAGGAAATATCAATGACCTTAAATATTCTCTTTTTCACTATTATCATAAAACCCCGTAAAATTTCACTTGATGAAGCGATTCATAGAGAATTGGTTGAAAAACGTATGCAGGAGAAGTGGGACCGCTATATTCACAGGATGGGCAGATACTAAAAGAGACCGAGTTTTCACTTCGGTCTCTTTGCAATCTATACGTCAAATTCACTCATTAATGCATGTGTATTATCTTCACTGTCTTTAAAAAAGGCCATCCAAGTTTCAGTCTGCCCCATTTTTGCAATCAGGTGAGGTTCATCTAGAAATGTAATTTCCTTGTTAACCAACTCTTCATATGCTGCATGAATATCTTCTACTTGAAAATAAATAATTGAGCTCGCTTGTGTTAATTCTTCATTTTCAGGAACACTCAGCAAAAGACGTAAACCGCTGCAGTTAAAGAATGCTAAACCATTTGAAGAAAATAAATGAGGAAGTTCTAATTTTTCTTTATAAAACAGTACAGCGCGATCTAGATCCTTAACTGGTACTGCAATTTGTCCAACCTTTTGGATTTTCATAGATAAAATCTCCCTTTTAGAAATTATTTATAATGCATAGAACAGCAAAAGTAAAAGGATTAGCAGCAAAAACAAAGCGATGGTTTGGAATTTAAGACGCTGATAGATAGAAGCATTAAAGTTTTCTGATGGCAGCGGCTTATCTAGGTATTCATCGAGATAGCTATTTCGATTAAACATGATACTTTTAAACCGTCTGAACCCGAATGTAACCCCGTCAAAAAAGCCCCCTCTTCGGGTATACATAAATAAAACAACTATTAGATAAGTGAAACAAAGATAGAATAACGCGTTAATAAAATGCAGTAGATTATAATCATCTGCGAAAATCAGAAAAAATATAAGAGTTAATAAAATATTAATCGCTAAAAATTTCCATTTATTCTCGAACATAATTGTCACCATTCATTTAATATTATTTTAAACATGCAATAAAGAATAAAGGTATTTTAACCTAATACGCTATGAAAGTATACTTCATCAGTTTTTTTTCTAATAGTTAAGAAAGCGCATTCCTATTTTAAAATAAAATTTTTCATGTTTACCACTGGAAAAGTATTGATATAACAACTGTAATCTGGCTGTAATCTATAATGATATAATAATTTTTTGACTCTTTTATATATTTAGTCTTTACAAGAGTAGTAGAAAAATAGTATGATTTGCTTAGCTTCTTTTTTAAGAGCGAATTTACAGAAAAATAAAACAATAGGAGGTCATTTTTTTATGAAGAAAAAGTATGCATGGCTTTTAGCTCTAAGCCTTGTGCTAAGCATGTTTTTAGCAGCTTGCTCAGGCGGCGAAAAGAACACAGCTGATGATGATAAAAAACCAGCTGAAGATGCGCCAGAAGTAGAACAAGTATTAAACTTTATTAATGGTGACACAATCCCTTCTATGGACCCTGGTATGGTAACAGATGAATACGGTATCCAATTCACAGCTGCTATTATGGAAGGTTTATACCGTCTTGATGAAAGCGGTAAACCAACTGAAGGTATTGCTACTAAGCACGAAGTAAGTGAAGACGGTAAAACTTGGACATTCACTTTACGTGAAGATGCAAAATGGGAAAATGGTGATCCTGTAACAGCTAACGACTTCGTATTTTCTTGGCGTCGTGCAGTAGACCCAAATCAAGGATCTGAATATGGTCCATACATGATGGGCGGCGTTATCAAAAACGCAACTGCTGTTAACAAAGGTGAAGTTCCTTTAGATCAATTAGGTGTTAAAGCTGATGGCGATTACAAACTAGTTGTTGAACTTGAAAATCCAACTCCTTATTTTGAATCTTTAACAACCTTCCCAACTTTCTTCCCATTAAATGAGAAGTTTGTAACGGAAAAAGGTGACACATATGCAACTAGCGCTGATACATTATTAGCTAACGGACCATTCAAGTTCTCTTCTTGGACTTCTACTGCTCAAAAGTGGGAATTAGTTAAGAACGAAACTTACTGGGATGCTAAAACTGTTAAGTTAGAAAAAATGACTTATGTAGTAGTTAAAGAACCTCAAACAGCTGTTGACTTATATGAAAAAGGTGAAGTTGACCGTGCAGGTTTATCTTCTGACTTAGTTGACCAATACTCAACTCATGATGATTACACAGTAGAACCTGATAATTCAGTATTCTATATTAAGATGAACCAAACAAGAAACCCAGCTCTTAAGAACGTAAATGTACGTAATGCAATTGCTAGAGCATTTGATAAGGAAGCATTAGTAGATGAAATCTTAAACAACGGTTCTATCGTTGCTAATGGTTTAGTGCCAAAAGATTTCGTTCCAACTCCAGATGGTAAAGACTTCCGCGAAGCTAGTGGAGATCTTATGGAATACAATGTAGAAGAAGCAAAGAAATACTGGGAAACAGCTTTAAAAGAATTAGGAACTGATTCAGTTGAAATCGAATTCCTTGGCGGCGACAACGAAGTTTCTAAAATGATGAACCAATATCTTGCAAACCAATTATCTACTAACCTACCTGGTTTAAAAGTTACTTTAAAAGAAGTACCATTTGAACAACGTCTAGAATTAGACACAGCTATGGATTATGACATGCAGTTTGCTGGATGGGGACCTGACTTCCTTGATCCATATACTTTCATGAATCTTTGGTTAACTGGTGGCGGAAACAACCAAATGGGCTACTCTAACCCAGAATATGATAAGCTAATTAATGAAACTGCAACAACTTTAGCTTTAGAACCAGAAAAGCGTTTTGAAAACTTCTTAAAAGCAGAAAAAATCTTATTTGAAGATGCAGCAATTGCTCCTGTATATCAAAGAGCTGGTGCTCTATTAGTTTCTCCTAAAATTGAAGGTGTGTTTACAAACCAATTCGGAGCAACTTACGAATACAAGTGGGCTAGCGTTGGTGCTGTAGAATAATCAGTATAAAAGATTAGTATAAAAATTATACTATGATGAAAAATTGAAGGGAGTGTATGCTATCAGGCATATACTCTCTTTTCTCCTGTTTGGACTTGAATATTCCGATTATAACAAAAATTTATAATCGAAAAGATATAACGTATAATAAAGAGAAATTTAGGAGGTGCAAACATGACTCGATATTTACTTCGTCGCGTATGGTACATGCTCATAACATTATTTATTATCGCAACATTCTCATTCTTTCTTATGAAAATCTTGCCGGGCAGCCCGTTAAATGCAGAAGATAAATTAAGTGAAGAACAAAAAGAGATTATTTTAGAAAAGTATGGGTTGAATGATCCAATCCCTGTTCAATATGCCAAATATCTTGGCGGACTTGTAAAAGGTGACCTAGGTGTATCCTTTAAATTTGATAATACGCCTGTTTCTAAAATCTTGGTTGACAGAATCGGGCCATCTGCACTATTAGGCTTTCAAGCATTGGTGGTAGGGTCTATCTTGGGAATAATTCTAGGATTATTGGCGTCTATCTTTCGAAATAGTCCGATTGATTTCTCGTCTACAATTATTGCGGTTATAGGAACGTCGATACCGTCGTTTGTATTTGCTGGTTTATTGCAATATGTGTTCGCTGTAAAACTTGGCTGGTTCCCAGTAGCACTTTGGGGCAAATTTGATCATACCATTTTGCCGACGATTGCTTTGGCCATTCACCCGATGGCGACAGCTGCACGTTTTACAAGAACTGAAATGGTAGAAGTGTTACATTCTAATTACATCACCACCGCGCGCGCGAAAGGTGTTTCTGAATCTGGAATTATTTTAAAACATGGATTGCGAAATGCACTTATTCCGTTAATTACAGTATTAGGTCCAATGGCAGTTGGATTAATGACTGGTTCAATGGTTATTGAACAAATTTTCGCGATACCTGGTATCGGTGAGCAATTCGTTACATCTGTTATGGTAAATGATTACCCAACAATAATGGGTACAACACTGTTGTTTGCCTTTGGTTTTATTGTAATTATCTTAATCATTGACCTCCTATACGGATTGATTGATCCTAGGATAAGACTAGCAGGAGGGAAATAAGTAAATGGATAAAAATAACTTAAATAACATACCAAAAGATTTATTTGTCCCTCTTGTACGTAAAGAGGATACGAGTGATAAAATTTCAGCTCCGAGCAGAACGTTTTTTCAGGATGCTAGAAGAACACTTCTTAATAATAAACCTGCTGTTATAAGCATGATTATTATCCTGTTTATTATTATCATGAGTATTGTTGGTCCTTGGATGAACAATTTTGGTTCGGATGATCAGGATTTAAAAAGGGCTAAAATGCCTCCTCGTGTACCTGTTTTAGAAAACGTTTCTTGGCTTGGCTTGGACGGTACATTAAAAAGTACATTCCAAGGTAAAGATGTTCAGCAGGCGACTGCTAAAGCAAAGGCAAGATTTGATAAAGAAGAATTTCTTGAAATTGAAGTATTAAATAAAGGTGACGGCACTAGAAACTCTGCTGAAATCAAAGCAAATTATCGTATTTATGAAGCAAAAGATATGAAAGACACCTATTTCTGGTTTGGAAGTGATGCCTTAGGTCGTGACCAGTGGACAAGGCTATGGGAAGGTACAAGGGTTTCTCTTATCATCGCTTTTGTTGCTGCAGTACTTGACCTTGTTATTGGGGTTGCTTATGGTGGTATTTCCGGATTTTACGGAGGAAGAGTCGACAATATCATGCAGCGTATTGCTGAGATTTTAGTCGGTATTCCAAACTTGGTTATAATCCTATTAATGATGCTGGTTCTTAAGCCAGGTATCATTTCGATAGTTATTGCATTATCGATTACTGGCTGGATTGGGATGTCCCGAATTGTCCGTGGTGAAGTATTAAAGTTAAAAAACCAAGAGTTTGTATTAGCTTCAAGAACATTAGGAACATCAAATGGTACAATTATTCGAAAGCACTTGGTTCCAAATATTAGTGGTATTATCATTATTAACACTATGTTTACTGTTCCAGGCGCAATCTTTTTTGAAGCATTCTTAAGCTTTATCGGATTGGGTATTGTTCCTCCAGATGCTTCACTAGGTTCATTAATTGACCTTGGGTTTGATAACCTCAGACTTTATCCATACATGCTTGTGTTCCCGGCAATTGTAATATCTGTTCTTATGATTGCATTTAATATTGTTGGTGATGGTTTGAGAGATGCATTTGATCCGAAAATGCATAAATAAGAAGGTAGGTGTTTAATAAATGAGTAAATTATTAGAAGTCAAAGATTTAAAAGTATCATTTAACACCTACAATGGTGAAGTGCATGCTGTTCGGGGTGTTTCCTTTGAATTAAATAAAGGTGAAACATTGGCAATCGTAGGTGAATCTGGTTCCGGGAAGTCAGTTACCTCTAATGCCATTATGAGACTTCTTCCAGAGCCTCATGGTTTTATCAAAGAAGGACAAATACTCCTTGAAGGAGTTGACCTTGCTAAGAAAACCTTGAAGGAAATGCAAAAAATCCGCGGAAAAGATATCTCTATGGTCTTCCAAGATCCAATGTCATCTCTAAATCCGACAATGAAAATTGGAAACCAGATTATGGAGGGCTTGATCAAGCACCAAAATATGAGTAAACAAGAAGCAAGAAAGACGGCACTTGAGCTTCTTACACTAGTAGGTATTCCGAGACCGGATGTTCGTATAAATCAATATCCACACCAATTTTCAGGTGGTATGCGTCAGCGTGTGGTTGTAGCGATTGCATTAGCATGTAATCCAAAAATCTTGATTGCAGATGAACCAACAACAGCTCTTGACGTAACGATACAAGCTCAGATTCTAGAATTGATGAAGAGTATTCAACAAAAAACAGATAGTGCGATTATTTTCATTACGCATGACCTTGGTGTTGTAGCAAACGTTGCAGACCGTGTTGCGGTTATGTATGCTGGGAAAATTGTAGAAATAGGGACAGTAGATGATATTTTCTATAACCCTAAACATCCATATACATGGGGATTGATTGGCTCAATGCCAACATTGGACAGCACAGACGAAGAGCTTTTTGCGATTCCAGGAAGTCCCCCTAGCATGCTTACGCCTCCTGTTGGAGATGCGTTCGCACCACGAAATCAATTTGCATTAGAAATTGATACAGTAATGGAGCCGCCTATGTTTAAGGTTTCAGACACACATTATGCGGCAACCTGGCTGCTGCACCCAGATGCGCCTAAAATTGAGCCGCCTGATGCCGTTAAGCACAGGATGCAGGGATTTGCTCAAACAGGTACTAAGGGCGGTGGAAAAAGGTGACAAGAGAAAAGTTACTTGAAGTAAAAAATTTACAAAAACATTTCGCAGTTGGTAAAAATAATACCATCAAGGCTGTCGATGGCGTCAGCTTTGATATCTATAAAGGTGAAACTTTTGGTTTAGTTGGAGAGTCAGGCTGTGGAAAATCCACAACGGGCAGAACCATTATCAGACTTTACGATGCATCAGGCGGAGAAGTAAAATTTAATGGCGAAGATGTTCATGGCAAAAAGAATAAATCTGAACTGCTTAAATTTAACCGGAAAATGCAAATGATTTTCCAGGATCCTTCTTCTTCCTTAAATCCACGGATGACCGTTTTGGATATTATTGCAGAGGGCCTAGATGTTCATAAGCTCGTAAAGAGTGAGGCTGAACGAAAACAGAAGGTTGAAGAATTATTAGCAGCTGTTGGATTAAATAAAGAGCACGCAACCCGTTTCCCGCATGAGTTCAGCGGCGGTCAAAGACAGCGTATTGGGATTGCCAGAGCGCTTGCGGTTGACCCTGAGTTTATCATTGCCGATGAGCCTATCTCTGCATTGGATGTATCCATACAAGCACAGGTGGTAAATCTGCTTAAGAAACTGCAAAAGGAACGTGGATTAACGTATTTGTTTATTGCCCATGACCTTTCAATGGTTAAATATATCTCAGACCGTATTGGCGTTATGTATATGGGTAACCTTGTTGAACTAGCGGATAGTGATGAGTTATATAATAATCCGATTCACCCTTATACAAAATCATTGTTATCAGCGATTCCACTGCCAGATCCGCGATATGAGCGTGCTCGTAAGCGTATTGGTTATGATCCTACCGTACATGATGATGGTGAATTTGAATTAAGAGAAGTGGTTCCAGGACACTTTGTACGTTGTACGGCAAAGGAATTCGAAAGATATCAAAATGAGCAAAAGTAATAGAATACATTAATAACTCCTTATCTCTGTTGAGTAAGGAGTTTTTTTATATTCTTATAATACTAGCGTTCTAAATGAATTCATTATTTCCCTAAATTCGGGAAGGATAACATTATCTAGATTCGAAATTTACAGGGGAGTTGGATTTATTGGCTAAGGTATCAAATGTATTTTGGGTTTCACTTGTTATCGCAAGTGCATTTGTTATTTGGGGGATTGTCGCCCCCATACAATTAGGTCAAATAATGGACGAAACCAAAGCTTTTTTCTTAGACACATTTGGCTGGTTTTATCAGTTATCAGCAACGTTCTTCTTGTTATTTGCCTTGTTTCTCATTTTTAGTAAGTATGGAAAAATTAAGTTAGGTGCCGATGATGATAAACCAGACTTTAAAAATTTGACATGGTTTGCAATGCTATTCAGTGCCGGAATGGGAATAGGGCTATTATTCTTTGGGGTATCTGAACCTATCTCACATTTTATGAGTCCTCCGATTGGTGAAGGAGGGACAGGCGAATCTGCAAAGGTCGCCTTGCGTTACACCTACCTGCATTGGGGATTTCATGCATGGGCGATATATTCTGTGATTGCACTTATTTTAGCTTACTATAAATTTCGAAAAAAACAGCCAGGGTTGATGAGTGTTACCTTAATTCCTTTATTAGGAAAGCGGGCGACCGGTAAAATTGGAACAGCCGTTGACTCGATTGCAGTATTTGCTACCATCTTCGGAGTTGCAGCTTCGTTAGGTCTAGGTGCTGCACAAATTAATGGGGGACTACACTATGTATTTCCAACGGTACCTAACAGCTTCACCATTCAACTTATTATTATGGCTGTTGTAACAGTGTTATTTATTCTTTCAGCCAGTACAGGCCTTAAAAAGGGGATATCATTCCTGAGTAATGCAAACTTGGTACTCGCCGTTATCCTACTCTTTGCTATTCTATTTTTGGGTCCAACAGGATTTGTACTGGAACTGTTTACCACTACACTTGGAAGTTATATTCAAAACCTGCCTAGTATGGGGCTAAGATTAACTCCTTTTAATAAGGAGCAGGCTGCATGGATAAAAGATTGGACAATCTTTTATTGGGCTTGGTGGATCGCCTGGGCACCCTTCGTCGGAACATTTATTGCCAGAGTCTCTAAAGGCAGAACAGTACGAGAGTTTATGGTTGCAGTTCTTGTTATTCCAACACTTGTTTGTGCGTTCTGGTTTAGCGTTTTTGGCGGTACAGCAATTTACTTTGACTTTTTTGAAGGCACAAGTATAGCCACGGAAAGTCTTGAAACAGCACTATTTGCGGTTTACGATCTATTGCCTTTTACAAGTGTTTTAGTAGTAGTTACACTATTATTAATTACCACTTTTTTTGTTACATCAGCGGACTCAGCCACCTTTGTGCTAGGGATGCAAACTGCTCATGGGATGTTAAATCCCCCTAACATAGTAAAAATAGTCTGGGGACTGTTTCTATCTGCTTCAGCTGTTGTTCTAATGCTTTCTGGAGGGCTTGACGCTATGCAGACTGCCATTATTGTAAGTGCATTTCCACTAACATTCATTCTGATTGCCATGACAGTTTCAATATTAAAGGACTTTAGTAAAGAATCTTTGGTAAGAAGCGGGGAAAAGAAAAAGGCAAGGAAAGTGAAACCTGAAGAAGAACCAGATGCAAACCCAATATAGGACAAAAAGGAAGAGTGTTGATTGTTCAACACTCTTTCATTGGTAGTGTGTTAGAAATGATTCATTTCAACTATGTAATTTTTCTCTCTAAGAACCTTATACAGCATATCAATATGTTCGTTATTCTTTGTCTCTACGGCAATTTCCAGGCCGGCATATCCTGGATATATATTTTTACCCATGTGGTTGAGATTTACGGATTGAATGTTTGCATCTAAATCAGTCAAAGCTGTTAGCACCTTTTGAAGTTCTCCAGGTTTGTCTTTTAAGGTTATAGTAAAAGCAGCATAGCGTCCTGACTCTACTAATCCTCTCTCAATGATTCTTGAAATAAAGTTCATATCTACATTTCCACCGCTTAAAACAGCTACAACCTTCTTTTCCTTCAGCTTCACTTTTTCATAAAGAAGTGCTGCGAGGGAACAAGCTCCGGAACCCTCTACTAAAAGCTTATTTCTTTCTAATACCATTAACATGGTTCTAGCAATTTCCATCTCATCAACACAATAAATATCATCAACATACTTTTGAACGATATCGAAGGTTCTCAGTCCAGGCTTTCTTACAGCAATCCCATCTGCCATTGTCGGTGTTGAATCCACTGTAATAGGTTTGTTTTCGAATAATGATTGTTTCATACTCGGACAAGCCTGCGCCTGGACGCCATAGACGGCTATATGAGGGTTTTTCTCCTTAACCGCCATTGCTACTCCTGCAATAAGTCCCCCGCCTCCTACAGGGCAAATAATAGCCTCAACATCCGGGAGTTGATCAAGTATCTCTAAACCAACAGTTCCTTGTCCAGCTATGACAGCTTCGTCATCAAAGGCATGGATAAAAGTAGCATCTCTTTGCTCTTTTAGTTCTAGGGCATAGGCAAGTGCATCATCAAATGTTGCCCCCTCTAAGACTACCTCCGCACCATATTGCTTCGTAGCGAGCACTTTGCTGAGAGGTGCTCCTTTTGGCATGACAATGGTGCAGTTCACACCAAGCATTTGGCTTGAGTAAGCTACCCCCTGTGCATGGTTGCCGGCAGAAGCTGCTACAACCCCTTTTTGAAGCTCTTCCTTTGAAAGGGATATTAACTTATTATATGAACCTCTGGCCTTAAAGGAGCCCGTTTTTTGGAGATTTTCAAGCTTTAAATATACTTCATTATGAGCGAGGCTGCTAAATGTTTTCGAATAGTCAAGCGGTGTCATGTGGACGATTTCCTTCATCTTCTCACGTGCAATTATAATGTCATCTGCATTCATAACCCATACCTCCTATATCCTGCCTTTTCCTTAGGATGTGCTTCTAAAAATAATCTATGAAATATTTCCGGGAAATTATTCTATTATAAGACTGGTACTTTTGTATGAGTGATTTTGGCATGGATATTAATTTTATATGAAAAAAGAAACGCGATATAACCTAGTAAAATTGAACCTTTTGGGGTAATAGTTTGTGCTTTATTAACTATATATTCAAAAAATTCATTATGTTACTATTATTTGGAAAAGATTAATAGATAAAAGGGAGGAACCAGAAGTTGAAAAAGAAAAAACTATTATCAATACTATCAACTGGTGCATTAGCTCTATCGCTTTTTGCTCCATTAACAGCTAATGATTCAAAAGCAGCTGCTGCTACGGCTCCAAAATGGGACGTAGAGCGTTATGGAGATCGTGTGGATATTGATGGTCAATTAAATCAATTATCTACTGATTCTGCCTATCTTAAACAGGCAGAAAAGAAAATGAAAGAGCAAGCTGCAAAAATAAATTTTGATGGTGAAGTTCAAGCAGAATCAGAAACTGCTGCTGATAAAAACTTTACATTTGATGGAGGGACTAAACTCTTTTTAAATAGGCAACTAGCCTTTAAAGAATTTACTCTTCGCAGTGTAGGGGAGAACGTTGAAATCTGGGTAGCTAAGGATCTATCTTTTCCAGATGACCGTCCTGCACATGTGGTAACGCAGGAACAAGTGGATAAGCTTCGTGACGAATTCGACTCTAATATTTATCCAAAAGCTACAGAATTCTTTGGAACACCTGATGTTCTTGATGGGTCACATTCCCCGCTTCCGGGTATGGTTGGGCTACCAGAAGGCTACTATGAAGGCAGCGACAAAGTAATCATGTTAGTTGATAACATTATCGATGAAGGGTACACAAATCCGTCCTACCCATTCTTTGTTGCAGGTTTCTTCTGGCAGACACTAGAGAACTATATTGATAGAAATATCATTACAATTGATACAAATAGCTGGGAAACTCGTCTAGAGTCAACCTTCTTCGGGACTACCATTCATGAGCTGCAGCATTTAATCCATGCTGATAACGATGGTGCTGAGGAAACATGGTTAAATGAGGGGATGTCTACTTTCTCTGAATATCTTGGGGGTTATGGACATGATGCCGGCTCCATTAACTTCTACCTAGATCATCCAGAAAACTCTCTTGTAAATTGGGATGAACACCAAGGGGCAGGAACAGGACCTGAGACAATCGCTGACTATGGTCAAGTGTACCTGTTTACGTTATACATGCACGACAAGTTCGGAAAAGAGTTTATACGTGACTTAGCATTAAAAGAAACACAAGGTATAACTAGTGTAAATGATGTTTTAAAAGCACATGGTTCTAGCCTTGACTTCACTCAGGTTTATCAAAACTTCATTACTGCACTAACATTAGATTCTGATCGAGTTGGTAATGGGGTGTATGATATTGATAGTATTAATCTACGTGAGCTTCCTGTTGGAAGCACAGGCGAAATGCGAGGAAAGACAGTTGACTTTGAGAAGGCAGTAACATATGAAAAAGAAGGCGTTCCTGCATGGGGCGGAGACTTCAAAGAATTAGATGTCGAAGGTAAAATTAGAAGTATTTCTTTTAATGGTATTGATTTCTTAGAAATCCCTTGGAAATCTGTTAAAGATCCACTAGGTTCTGATAATCAAGTGCTTTGGGGTAACCAAGGTGACGAAGCGGATAACGGTTTGATCTTTGAGGCTGACCTTACTTCCGTCAGCAATGCTACACTTCAATTTGATCATTACTATGATATTGAAGAGGCTTGGGATTACGGAATGGTTCAGGTATCAACAGATGGTGGAACGACTTGGACTAGCTTAGAAAATGGAAATACTCGCAGTGATGTAGATCCAGGTGGATATCCAAAGATTAAAGATAACGTTCCTGGTTTCACGGGAACAAATGCGGAATGGAAGCCAGAAAGCTTTGATTTGAGTCAATATGCGGGGCAAAAGGTTCTAGTGTCCTTCCGTTATTTAACGGACTGGGCATCCAATGAAGCAGGCTGGTATGTAGATAACGTTGCAATCCCTGAAATCGGCTATAGCAATGACGGCAGCTCAACAGATGCATTTAAATCCTTCCAAGAATTAGCTGGGCAGTATGTAAACTATACTGTAACCTTTATCAACGAAAAAGAAGTTGGTAATAAAAAAGGTGCGAAAACGAATTACAAAGTCATTACAGTAGATCCATTTAATGTAACAGAAACAGAAGCATTAAACTTAAAACAGTTATTCAAAGATGGTAAGAATTACATGATTACATCATATGCAGCTCCTGCAAATGATAAAAATCCAGTAGAGTTTACGTATGAAATAGAGTTAAAAAAGAATTCACCGAAAAAGAAGAAGTAATATAAACGTTTAAAGCTCGGATTTATGACTATTACACTGGTCATGAATCCGGGCTTTTTGTTTGAAGTTGAGACCATAAAAATTGGCTCTGGAGAGTACCAGAGCCAACCTTTTCTCAAATGATACAGTTTATTTGAAGATTAATACCTTACCAACCGTACCATCAGCACTTTCACCAACAACACGGAACTTTAATCCGTATTTAGGTACGTTACGGCCAGCGTCTACAAGACCAGGGTTAGAGTAGTTTGCGCTGTCGTCGAATAGTGGATTACGTTGAGTGAAGTTGTCTGTTATTGTGTAACCAAGAAGTGATGTATAATCAATGAACATTTTTTCAGTTTTATTTAAGCTAAATGCGGCATCATGCATTTGGAACCGTGAATTAGCTACTGATTTATTGCTTTGTGTAACAGTATGTTGATCTGCATCGACAACTCCTAGGAAACCATCACCAGGGTGAACTCCAGTCCAGTTGTCTCCATAAGAATCATCGACATACCAAACTACTAGACCTGGATCATAGCTCATTAAGCTGGCACCACGGCGAATATTTTTTAGTCCTTCGTCAACACCATTGTGTGATCTCCACTCTAATAGATAATAGTGGTTCGTACTAGATTTTCCCTCGTGCTTTTCGAATCCATCTAACTCAAATAGAAGCTCTTCTCCTTCGGCACCATCAAATAATACTTCACTACCATCTGCAGTTACCTTAATATTGTCAGCAAAGAATCCATCTAAGTTGGTTGCCCAATCTGACATGGAACGGAATTGAAGCTGAATTTCCTTTCCAAGATAGGCACTTAAATCAATAGTTTCATGAATCCAACCATTGCTTGAGCCCGTGTACCCTGGAAGATTATCAGATATTGCAGGGTAACCATCTGGGTCAAGAGTTGAGGTAGTTCTATCACTTGATAAAGACTCCCAAGTTTCTCCACCGTCCTTTGACACTTGAACCATTGCATAATCCCAATCTTTTTCAATGTTATACCAAGCATCAAAGTCAAGTGTTGCACTTGTTGCTTTTGATAAATTGACTGTTGTGACCATTTTATGGTCAACCTCATCGCCTTTACCGCCATAGTATTCGAATAAACCGTCTTTTGGAGTATTCAATATTCTTAATTTACCTGGAAGGTCAATTCTAACTGCGTCATTATTGGAACCTTTGGTATTTGCCTGGTCAATAAGTACTTCAATTCCTTCTTTAGTTACATCATTTGCATTTATTGTTTTTCCATTTAACCAATTGCTACGTGGGTTATTCTCTTCATTCCCAACCATAGAGGCATGTAAAAATTCTTTTGCCCATGGGCTAAATCCAGTTGGTTCAGTTCCAGGAATAGCACCTGCCCAGCTGCCGCCAGACATGATAGACCAATACTCAACTGGCTCTCCTGCTCCAGAATAAATTGTATCATATTCATCAGGAAGGCCTAAATCATGCCCATATTCGTGTGCAAATACACCTGCAGCGCCATCTGCTGGTTCTATTGTATAATCATATGCATACATAACACCCTCACCCCAGTAGTCTACTTCTGGAGCAGGAGAGCCTGTAATTGGTGCGACTCCACCAAGATCCCAACGATGTGACCAAATTGCATCTGCACCCAAGGAACCACCACCAGCTTCCTCACCTACTGAAGAGTGTACAACCATTAAATGGTCAATAATTCCATCAGGCTCACGGAGGTTGCCATCACCGTCCAAATCATAGCGATCTTCTTTGTCAAATTTATTTAATTCAACCCCGTCTGCAGCTGCCGCTAATAAAGCTTCATAAACGAGATTACGGGGTCTACTATCGTTGTCACTCGCGTTATTTCCACCATAGTAGGCTGCGTTATTTTTAGCTTTATACCAGCCAACTACATCTCCTCCAATTGTGTAGCTTCCACCAGATTGTTCTTCATAGTATTTTTTTACGGAGATTAGTTTTTCACCATTTGGTCCATCGTAATAACCATCTTCACCACCAAATAGCATGTCTTCATAATGTTCTTTTGTATATTCATCATAGAACATATCAGTTTCATCTGCAGTGATATTTGATGCTGGGAAGTCTGGATATTCTATTAATACAACAAGAATATCATCCTGTCGTACAGTCCCATCCCATTTTTCCTCTTTTACTTTGTCAACGGTATTCTTTTTTGCTTGTCCTAGTTTATTTCCTTTTCCGTTTAACAAACCAGTGTTTGCTAGTTTATCCTTTAATGAGCTTTGTAATTCTTTTTTCTGCTTGTGCAGTTGCCCAGTTTCTTTTGTAACCCCTGCTGCTTTATTTTTTAGAAATTTTTGTAGTGCTTTTTCAGCCTCTGTTGGTGTAGCATTTTTGGCAATTGTGCCATTCTTTTTTAACATTTCTATTAATCTCTCATCATTAGCAATTCCTAGGTCAACTGGTGCACCTGAAGAAGTCAATTTATTAGTTAAATCATTTGCCTTTACACTTGGTGATGCTGCTGCAACATTAAACAAACCTAGTCCTAAAGATAGTGTTAAAGCCGTGGACAGTACTTTTCTCTTCTTCATATAGAACCTCCCTATATTTACTTTTACCCCTTTTAAAGACCGTATCCTTTTATGTATGAATACCCCCTTTTACAGTAGAATCTACTAATCTTAAAATGGTTCGAGTCCCTAAGAGTGTAGTAGTGTAATAAGATAATATAATTTAGATTGAATATTGTAAATATTAAAATAACTTGTGACAAAAATAGAAGAATTACTTCGAAAAGCGACAACAGTAAACGAGGATAAATGAATTTATTTTACAAGAAACAACTAAAATCCAGAATGGAAGGGTTTCCATTAAAGGGGGATGTTGTCAAAAAACCTGAGCCTAATGAGACTCAGGTTTTTCAAATCTAGTATTTATTTTTTACCTTCATTAAAACTGTAATAAAACTTAGCAGTGATAGAACCATCAGCATTTTCTTTAATATCCGTTACATGAATTCCAGAGTCAGCTGGAGTAGCACTATAGCCCTTCCAGAAGTAGTAGGAGCCGGTATGAACATTAGAAGAATTTGGAGTAATCTTCGCGCCTGTCTTGAAGAAGTCTCCAGCGTCACCGCGGTTTAAATTCTTCTCAAGTTGATATTTACCGTCAGCTTGAAGGACAGATAGCCCGTAATGAGTGACTACAGTTCCATTGCTGGCTGTTTCTGATTGGTTGAATTGGAAGCGTTTGTTCATCCAGTTTTCAACATTGTTTGGACGGAAGCCGGCAGTTTGATATAGATTGATGATATTTTCATCGACATGCCATGCTACTAATCCGTGAGAATCTTCGCCCTGACGAATTAATCCTTTATTAAAGCCATCCTGTTGAACGTTTTCAAATAAGAAGTACTCAGTACCGTTAGAACCAGGAACCTCCATTTTTACGATTCCGTTTGTCGCATTGGCTTTATTAATAGCTGGTAAAGTAATCTCTTGTACACCGTCTGCAGGTGTTATATTAATAGGTTCAGTCCATCCAAGAAAAATCTTTGAGAATGGGTCAAAATGAGTTGGTGAGTTACCAGAGTAGGCGTTATTGTCAGGATAACGCATCCAAGAACCGCCAGCCATCATCGAGTAGTTTCCAACACCTTCAGAAGAATAGACAGTATCATAGAAATCTGGTAAGCCTAAAGCATGGCCGAATTCATGAGCATAAACCCCAGCCTGCGCAGGAAAAGGTCCAGTTTTTAAGGACTCATTATAAGTTCCAGTTGCAACATCATATCCAGCAACGTTTCCGCCAATAGCAGGCTGGATATTATAGTTATTAACAATTACGCCATCATATGTCATATCTTCGGCAACAGTCTTATTGATCCATGCACCTTGACTCATTCCAGCGTGAACATCTGCTGGTTTACCAGTTTCATAGTATTTGCCGTAGTATAGTGCACTTAATAAACTCCATTTATGAGACCAGAATTGAGCAGGATCCTGGCTCCATTCCGCTCCTGTTCCTTCATGGATAACAAAGATATTTGGAACTTCTCCATCTTCAGCATACTGAGAAAAATCTATTTGATCATCTGCTGCCTTTAGAAGGTCGCGGATGAACTCACCTGTATGAGCATCACCATTTACATTTCCAAGTACATATTTACCATTCTCAGCATATTTTCCTTCTTGATCTAAATAGTAAGAAGCGCCTTTAGGAAGCTCTACCCAGGCAAAGTCAGTATTTTCTTTTCGAACCAAATTAACTCTGCCATTACTAGATTCTTTATAGGCATTTTGCATGGTCCGGTCGGTTGGGGCTTCAACACCATTAAATTCTGCATATTTTTTAAATGCTTCTAATTCATATGGATTATATTGCGTACCAAAAATTAAGTCTTCAAAATATTGAGGAGGAACTTGTCCAGGTAAGTCGCCGACTGGTTCGTCGCCATCCTTATATTTTGCTAGAATTACTAGGACAGGCACATCACCAGTTGCATGTTTATAGGCTACATGATTATCGCCAGGCTCCTGGAATTTAGTTCCTAGGTTACTTGCTTTTTGTGCGGGATCAACCTTTGATAAATCGACTCCTAGATTCTTTGCCTTTTCAGCTAGCTCTGGTGCAGCACCAACGAAATGAGCTGGATTTATACTGTATGTACTTTTGGTTGTGGATGGGATTTCAACAGGTTGGTACCCTGCTGCCACAATACTTCCAGCTAATGCTAGAGTTAGACCGGTTTTTGATAGTACTTTTAACATGCGCGTCACTCCTAAAGTTATTTGGGAATTAAAATATATCAGAATTATCAAATAACTAGTAGAATCGAAGTACCTAATTGCCCCAATATATTTAGTGTGCCGAAATAACTAGACAACATGTTTTGTGCCAATATTAACAGGGAAAAGGATTTAATAAATAGGCAAAAGGATATACTGCTGTTATGTTTCACTAATTTTTGTAAGCTAAAATTAGTGAGTAAACTTTAAGAGAGGCAGGTCTCATAAATGACAGAAGCAGCTCAATTATTAAAAAAGTTGAATTTTAAGGACCAAGGGCAGCCGGTATTAGTAATCAATGCACCTAAGTCATATGATGAGATTAAATTGGCATTCGAAGGGGAGATACATGAACAGTCTGAGCGAGAGACCTACGATTTTGTTCAGGTATTTGGAGCGAGTAATGAAGAGCTTCAGTCATATGCTAAAAGTGTGGTAGGTCATGTAAGTGATGATGGACTGCTATGGCTCTCTTATCCTAAAAAGTCATCAAAAGTCTATAAAGGTTCTGATTGCAGCCGCGAAACAGTTATGGGCATGCTCTCAGAAGAAGGTTATGAACCGGTCAGGCAAATTGCCATTGATGATGATTGGTCTGCATTAAGATTTCGAAGGACTGAAAAAATTAAGAAAATGGTTCGTACTTTTGCTGTTACCAAAGAGGGGAAAAAGCGAACACAGCAGGAATAGATCCTTAATATTTTAGGGTCTATTTTTATGTATACAGAAAACGTAAACGTGTGCACAGAAAAGTGTACTTGTTTACGTTAGCGTATACAATGTGTTTACAAAAATGTTTTCGTGTAAACAAACCTGTACACATGTTGGTATGAAGCTTGTTTACGGGTTTGTCTTTGTTGCATACGAAAATGTTTACAATTTTAGTCTTTGATTTTTTCGGTTAACTATAATTGTTGAATCTATTATTATCTTCTATACTTTTGTAATACAACAGTTTGATGCATGTTTTCACTTACACCTAAAAATAACATTGAAAATTCACTGGAGTTCTAGCAGTGGATGGCAGCAATGATTTTATTTAGGAAGTAATTTATATATGAACTTAATATCAGAAATACTTTTGCAAGCCAGGCATGACCTCCCTGTTATTGGATTTAAGAGATAGATGCTAAAATTCCACTTAATGGTATTCGTGTAAAGGTACACTCTTAAGGATCAAGGGCTGGTAGTTATCAATGCACCAAAGTCTTTTGGTTTGATAAAGCGGCACTTGAAGTCGAAGTACATCAACAGGTTGAGCTGGGGACGTTTGATTTTTTACAGGTATATGGAGCAAGTAATAATGAGCTCAGTCCTATGCTAAAAGTGTGGTAAGTTTTGTAGATGGTAATGGACTTCTATGGATCCTACTATCCTAATAAGTAATCAAAAACCTATAAAGGCTCTGATTGCAGTTCGAAACAGTTATGGGTCTTCTCTCTGATAAAGGTATAAGACGGTTAGGCAAATTGCCATTGATGATGAGTGATCTGCTTTACGTTTTCGAATGACTGAAAAAATTAGGAGAATGATTCGTATCTTTGCTGTTATTAATGGGAAAAAAGTGTACCGAACAGAAATAGATTCTTACTATTTGAGGGTCGGATTTTTTTGTATACAAATAGCGTATACATGTCTACATAAATTGTGTACTTGTTTACAATAATGTATACATCGTGTTTACAAAAATGTTTACGTGTATACAAATCTGTGTACATGTTGATGTGTAGCGTTTTGTGCAACTTTGTAATCGTTGTATACAGAAATGTTTACAACGATTACATTAAGTTTACAATTTTACACTTTCATTTTTTTTACTCAGTAATATTGATGAATCTATAAATCTTCTATACTCTTATATAGTAGAGAAGCTAGATACATAACTTCATTAACACCTAAATTCATAGAATGAAAGGATGACAATTTTGAATAATACTAGAGTTGCAGCAATTGATGTCGGAAATGATTCCATTAAGGCGATTTTTGGAGAATTAGAATATGAACTTAATATCCCAAATATTATTGCAAGGGATACGGAAGACCGCCCTGTTATTGGGATTGAAGAATTAGATGATAAAAATCCGCTTGATGGTATCCATGTAAGGGTACATTCTCCAGCATTAAAAGAGAATAACGTAATTTATCGTGTCGGAAATCTAGCAACTAAAAGTCACAATGGTACGGAATTAGATCCTGGCAGCAGTAAGTCTGAAGAAGATCAAACATTGATTCTTCTTTTTACTACATTGGCATTGGACGCTGTTAAGGAAGGAAATAATCATAATTTTCGCAAGACAAAAAACATCATTGATGCGAACTATACACTCGGAACAGGCCTCCCCCTTCGTGAAGTTAAGGAAGGAAAAGATGCTGGCTACCGTTCAAAATTAATAGGTTCTGTCCATCAAGTAGAGTTTCTCGTTACACCTAAATACCAAGGTTTAAAGGTGAATATCAAGTTTGATGAGATCAAGGTATACCCAGAGGGGTTTGCGGCTTATATTAACCTCGTAATGGATAACAATTCGAAAATTATTAATAAGGATTTAATTGATAAGCGAATTCTTATCCAGGATATCGGCGGATTATCAACAGATATTGCTGTTATTAAAAACCGTAATGTAGATGATGATAAGGCACAAGGTTTTAATCTTGGGGTTTCAGAATCATTGGAAGAAATCCGAGAAGAGATTAGAAAAAAGCATGGTGTAGAGTTAGACAGCCGTCGCGATGTTGTTGAAATCATTACTAAGAAAAACGACCGTAACCATATCATGGTTAAAGGAAGCAGAACAAGTGTTCATGATATCACTGACCGCATTCTACTTGATTTAGCGAAGAAACAATATCGTTTATTACGTAATGTTTGGTCAAAGAACTCACAAACAGAAATTTGCTACTTTGTTGGCGGCGGTGCAACTGTTTTGAAAGATTATCTTAAAACATTAAATAACAACTTAGATGGCTTTAATATTGATTTCTTTGAAGATGAAAAAGAAAGTATTTGGATGATGGCAAATGCCTATTATAAGCTCATCATGGATTATGCTAGAAGAGCAGAAAAACAAAAGCCTGCTACTGAGCAAACTAAAAAACCTGTTACGAATTAATAAGGTGATGACATGAAAAAGGCTGGATCAAATGAAATTCAGCGGGGGCAGGCGATTTCTTTCCGAATCCCTTCTGATACACCTGACCATTTAGTTAAGCAGCTGCAGAAGCTAAAGGAAACAGAACGACGGAATTTTTCCAGCAAGATTGCAGAGTTTGTAATGGAGGGTGTTGGCAGCGTTAATTCGAGAGAACGGGAGATGATTACCGTTCCGCTGCCAAAACAGCTGACGAAAGCACAACGTGACTGGTTGAAACACGAGCATTCTGAGGCCTTATTAGGAAGTATTATCTATCAATTGATCACTGACCCAGTACGGTCTACCTCCCTGCTTGCCAGCTTAAATAGTAAATCGACTGATATTGACGAAGCATTGTATCTCCAAGAAGATATTCTTCCTGAGATACCTTCATTTGAGAATGAAAGTAGTGGAGTAGAGGAAATGGCTGCGTCTATTGATCTTTCTGATATGAATGATGATTTAAGTGAATTTGATTGGGAAAAGGCAAAACCTATAGAGAGAGAAGAAAAAGTAGAGGAAGAGCCTGATTTAGATGACTTGCTGGGCGGATTCCTTGCGAGTATGAATAAATAATCATGGCTATCTACTATAAGATGAAGAGATAAGCAGTTTTTCTTGCTTATCTCTTTTTTATGAGAAGTTAAATTTCCTCGAACCATTAATCCACTAAAATTCCTATGCTATAATTTCATTAGCAAAAGAGTAGAAGTTATTGGAGTGGATCAGTTGAATAAGCCTATTTTTTTAATTCTAGCAATTGTTTCATTGATCTTTGCAGGATGTTCGAATGGTGAAAATATTGAGACAGAAAATCATAGAGATACTATGAAAGATGAACTGATTTTAGCACTTGGAAATGAGCCAGAAACAGGATTTGACCCGGCGCTTGGCTGGGGACAATATGGTTCACCTCTGTTTCAAAGCACACTTTTGAAAAGAGACAATGATTTAAATGTTACATATGACGCAGCAACACATTATGAAGTAAGTGAAGATGGCAAGGTTTGGACTGTCAAACTGCGTGATGATGTTTTATTTTCTGATGGCAAGCCACTGACAGCTGAAGATGTCCAATTTTCCTTTGAAACAGCGCTTACCAGTAATTCTGTTTTAGATTTAAATATCTTAGAAAAAGTAGTGGTAAAGGATCCAACAAGTGTTGAATTTCATCTGCATCAAGCAAATTCAACCTTTATCCATTCATTATTAACGCTTGGGATCATTCCAAAGCATTCATATGGTGATGATTATGCAGAAAGCCCTATTGGGTCTGGACCTTACAAGCTTGTGCAATGGGATAAGGGACAGCAAATTATCATCGAAATGAACCCTGAATACTACGGTAAAGTGCCATTTTTTAAAAGAATCACCTTCTTATTTTTAAATGAAGATGCAGCCTTCGCAGCGGCAAAAGCGGGGCAGGTTGATTTGGCCTATATCCCTGCTTCTTTTAGTAAAAATCAGGTGCCGGGTATGGTTCTTCATGAAATACAAAGTGTCGATAACCGCGGAGTCATGTTCCCTTATGTCCCTAGCGGCGAGAAGACAAAAGATGGTTATGACATTGGAAATGATGTGACCGCAGATATCGCAATTCGTAAAGCCATTAATCTCGCAATTGACCGCCAAGCACTTGTTGATGGGATTTTAGAGGGCCATGGTACACCAGGTTATTCAGCATCAGATGGCCTGCCTTGGGCAAACGAAGAAACAAAGTTTAACGATGGTGATTTAAAAAAGGCTAAAGAGATCTTGTCAAGCGCTGGATGGAAGGACCAAGACGATGATGGAAATCTCGAAAAGGGGAATTTACAGGCGGAAGTTAACCTCTTATATCCTGCAAATGATGTCACGAGACAATCTTTAGCGATTGCTGTTAGCGATATGGTAAAGCCGTTAGGTATACAAATAAATGTTGAAGGTAAAAGCTGGGATGAAATAGAAAAGCTTATGCATTCAAATGCTGTGATGATGGGCTGGGGAAGCCATGACCCAATTGAGATCTATAATCTTTTCAGCGGGAGTATGGCTGGAATGGATTATTATAACTCTGGGTATTATTCCAATCCCAAAGTAGATGAATATTTAGAAAAGGCGCTTGGTTCAAAAAGTGAAGATGAGGCTATTGAATATTGGAAAAAAGCTCAATGGGATGGATCGACTGGCTTCAGCTTTTTAGGGGATGCTCCTTGGGCGTGGTTAGTCAATATTAATCACCTCTATTTAGTGAATGAAAAGCTGGACATTGGGGAGCAGAGAATTCAACCGCATGGACATGGCTGGCCAATTACAGATAATCTTGTTGACTGGAAATGGGATGAGAAATAAATGCTGGGTATCAGACTAAAATGTTGAGAATAGTTACGTTTTTTGGAAGGAAAATGATTAGGCTCCTTTCTCTCCTTTTTGCAATTTGCGTCATTACCTTTATATTAATCAGCCATTCTCCTATTGACCCTATTCAGTCATATATTGGTGCAGATATGATGAGGGTTGGTCCGGAGCAGCGTGAGAAAATAGCAGAACACTGGGGGTTGAATGAACCTCCTAGAGAACAATTTTTTCGCTGGAGCTCTTCGGTAATGGAAGGAGATTTAGGAACATCAATGATCTATCGCCGGCCTGTCAGCGAAATCATAAGTGAGAAATTCCTTAATTCTCTTGCTTTGATGATTATTGCCTGGGTTATATCGGGTATTATAGGCTTTTCACTGGGAATAGCAGCAGGTATGAAAAAGGATAGATGGCTTGATAGAATCATTAAATGGTATTGTTATACACTGGCTTCGACGCCTGCATTTTGGATGGGGCTGTTATTAGTAATGATTTTTGCCGTATGGTTGGAATGGTTTCCGATTGGAATGGGAGTCCCTGCAGGTGTGCTGGCTGAAAATGTTACCCTAATGAACCGGATTAACCATTTAATCCTCCCTGCTCTTACACTAAGTATTGTCGGTGTTGCGAACATAGCCTTGCATACAAGACAAAAATTAGTTGAAGTCCTTTCTAGTGAGTATATGTTATTTGCAAAAGCTAGAGGTGAAAAAGGCTTAACACTAATCTGGAGGCATGGGATCCGGAATATTTCTTTGCCAGCCCTTACCCTGCACTTTGCTGCTTTCAGCGAGCTTTTTGGCGGAGCTGTATTAGCAGAACAGGTTTTTTCATATCCAGGTTTAGGACAGGCAACAGTGGAAGCAGGGCTCAGGGGCGATGTTCCACTTCTTCTTGGGCTGGTTATTTTTAGTTCCTTATTTGTATTTACCGGAAATTTAATTGCAGACTTACTATCTTTTATTGTCGACCCAAGAATGAAGGTGAAAAGGCACCTATGAAATCTTTAAATAAGAGGCAAAGTACAGTAATGGCAGTACTCATTACTTCTGCTATACTATTGGCTGTTTTTGCGTTCGGCTTATTCATTAGCAATGATAGAATTGTGACCAATTTAGATCAGCGCAACCTCCCGCCAACGCTGGATCATCCATTTGGTACGGATTGGCTGGGGCGTGATATGCTCATTCGAACGGTAAAAGGGTTGTCCGTCAGCATCGGCGTGGGTCTAATCGCGGCAACAGCTTCCGTTATAATAGCGGTAGGGTTAGGTGTCATCGCCGCAACGATGGGCCGGATTGCTGATGGGATTATTTCTTGGCTTGTGGACTTATTTTTAAGTGTACCTCATTTGGTGATCCTTATTTTAATCTCATTTGTGGCGGGCGGCGGTATGAAGGGTGTTATCATTGGATTAGCACTTACCCACTGGCCAAGCTTAACGAGGGTGATCCGTGCGGAGGTTATGCAGCTTAAAAACCAAGAGTTTGTCCAAGTCTCAAAGAGGCTGGGGAAATCACCTTGGTTTATTGCTGCAAAGCACATACTTCCCCATTTAGTACCGCAATTTTTAGTAGGCTTATTTTTATTATTTCCTCATGCTATTCTTCATGAAGCTGCGGTCACTTTCTTGGGTATGGGTTTATCGCCGCATCAGCCGGCTGTCGGCATTATTCTCTCTGAATCAATGCGTTACTTGTCAACTGGCATGTGGTGGCTGGCATTTTTTCCAGGCTTATGTTTACTGTTAGTGGTCCGTGCCTTTGATTTTGTAGGAGATCGCCTGCGGTCACTCACTGACCCTTATCGTGCCAATGAATAAGATGGGGGTGGGAAACTTTATGTCTATCCTAGATGTTCAAAATCTATCTATATCTTTTACAAAGTATTCAAAAGGATTAAGGCAGGAAACCAATCAAGTGATTCATAACTTGAATGTGTCTATTAATCAGGGTGAAATTGTGGCAGTCGTGGGTTCAAGCGGGTCGGGAAAAAGCCTGTTAGCACACGCTATTCTTGGGTTATTACCAAGTAATGCAGCGGTGACAGGCACTATGTATTATGATGGACAAGTCCTTACAGACGAGCGAAAAGCCAAATTGCGCGGTTTGGAAATTGCATTTGTTCCGCAGTCTGTAAAATCCTTAGATCCATTAATGAAAATAGGCCGCCAAGTTCAAACTTCTGTTAAAAAGAAAAATGCGGTAACAGCACAAAGGAAAATTTTTAAAAAATATAAATTACAGCACCTGGTAGAAAAGTTATATCCCTTTCAGCTCTCTGGAGGGATGGCACGGCGTGTTCTGGTCTCGATGGCGGTAGTAAGCGAGGCCCGCTTAATCATCGCAGATGAACCCACTCCAGGGCTTGATAGTGAGGTAATAAAAGAGGCGGAGATCTCTTTTAGAGAACTGGCTGATAATGGAAGTGGTGTCATGATTATTACGCATGATATTGATTTTGCTTTAAAAGTTGCCGACAAGATTGCCGTTTTTTATGCGGGTACAACTGTTGAGACAGCACCTGTTTCTGATTTCAGCGGTAAGGGTGAGAACTTGAGACACCCCTATACAAAAGCATTATGGAGAGCACTTCCTCAAAATGAGTTTATTCCCATTAAGGGGTCACAGCCGCTTGCAGGTGAGCTGCCTAAAGGCTGTCCTTTTGCTCCAAGGTGTGAACATGCTACGAAAGAGTGCAGAGAAGAAATGCCGGCTGAAAGAATGATTCGAGATGGGATGGTTAGGTGTTTGTATGCTACTTGAAGCGATAAATGTCGGTTTTGGTTACCAAAAGAATAGCTGGACTTTTCGTCATATTAATTTAAGTATCAAAAGAGGCGAAATAGTAGGTCTTGTTGGCCCAAGCGGCATTGGAAAAACAACGCTGGGACGAATTCTTGCAGGCTATGAAAGGCCCTTGGAAGGCGCTGTGAAGCTAAATGGCTTTCACCTGCCAAGAAACGGCTATCATCCTGTTCAGCTCGTATTTCAGCACCCTGAGAAGGCTGTAAATCCAAAATGGAGAATGAAGGATATTCTTCGTGAGGGCTGGAATCCTGATGTTGAATTACTAGAAAGGTTAGGGATTGAGGAAGAGTGGCTTAACCGCTGGCCGAATGAGTTATCCGGCGGGGAATTGCAGCGCTTTTGTGTGGCTAGAGCGCTGGGACCAGAGACAAAATTTCTAATTGCAGATGAAATGACAACCATGCTTGATTCGATTACCCAAGCCCAAATCTGGCAGGTGGTTCTCGATATGGCGAAAGTGCGCAATATGGGTATACTAGTAATCAGCCATGAACCCCGCCTCCTCGATAGACTTTGCAGTAGAATTATTGATATTTCGCAAGTATAATAAGATTCAGACAGCTTAGCTAGATTAGAACATCTAAGGAGAAAAACAAATGGAAAAATTAAAGAATTATCGTTTTCCTATCATCCTGATGGCATCCATTTTGCTTGGAGCGATCATTGGTTTAGTCATGAAGGAAGACGCAGTAGTGTTACAGCCAATTGGCGATGTCTTTTTAAATCTATTATTCACGATTATTGTTCCGTTAATATTCTTCACAATTTCCTCTTCAATTGCATCGATGAATGGTGCGAAACGATTAGGAAAAATCATTGGCTGGATGTTTGGAACCTTCTTGTTTACAGGACTAGTATCTGCTATTTATATGTATTTTGTCGTAAAATTTGTAAATCCTGGTGAAGGTGTCAATATTCAATTAGTGAAACCGGAAGCGGCGGAAGAACTAAATCCTGTCGCACAAATTGTTAAAACCTTTACAGTACCAGACTTTGTAGAGTTATTCTCTAGAAGCAATATGTTAGCGCTCATCGTCATCTCTATTCTGGTTGGATTTGCTGCTCAGTCTGTTGGCGAGCGCGGCAAGGCATTTACCAGCTTTTTAAGCGCTGGTTCTGAAGTAATGATGAAGGTTGTTTCCTTGATTATGTACTTAGCGCCAATTGGTCTTGGAGCGTATTTTGCCACGCTGGTCGGCCAGTATGGTCCAATTTTATTAGGCTCTTATATTAAAGCAGGGATCACGTATTATGCCGCTTCGATTGTTTATTTCTTTCTTGCCTTTACGATTTATGCCTTTATGGCTGGAAAGGGTAAAGGAATCCGCGTGTTTTGGAGCAATATGCTGGCACCTTCGATTACGGCGCTTGCAACTTGTTCAAGTGCTGCTTCCATTCCCGTCAACCTAGAGGCTTCGAAAAAAATGGGAATCAAGCAGGATATCCGTGATACAACCATTCCATTAGGAGCGGCTTTGCACAAGGATGGTTCTGTTCTTGGCGGCGTATTAAAAATTGTCTTCCTGTTTGGAATTTTTGATATGAATAATTCTGGAATTGGAACGTTTTTCTTAATTATCTCTGTATCTCTTTTAGTTGGGGCTGTTATGGGTGCAATTCCAAGCGGAGGGATGATCGGGGAAATGTTAATCCTAAGCTTGTTTGGATTCCCGCCAGAGGCGCTTCCGATTATCGCAGCCATTTCTACGTTAATTGACCCGCCTGCTACGATGCTGAATGCAAGCGGCGATAATGTTGCAGGGATGATGGTATCCCGCATGGTGGAAGGCAAGAATTGGCTTAAGAAAATCGCATAAAATAAGGGGTGCTCTATTTTAGAGCACCCCTTTGATTATTAGATAACACCTTGTGCAATCATAGCGTCAGCAACTTTTAAGAAACCAGCAATATTGGCACCGACAACGAGGTTGCCAGGATAACCATATTCTTCTGCGGCATTCATGCTGTTACGATAGATGTTGATCATGATTTGGTGTAATTTTGCATCAACTTCTTCAAATGTCCAAGATAATCTTTGGCTGTTCTGTGCCATTTCTAGAGCAGAAACAGCTACACCGCCGGCATTTGCTGCTTTACCAGGAGCAAATAAAATATCATTCTCTAAGAATACTTCAATAGCTTCAAGAGTGGAAGGCATATTTGCACCTTCTCCAACTGCTTTTACACCATTTGATACAAGTAGCTTAGCTGAAGAATGATCGATTTCATTTTGAGTAGCGCATGGTAATGCAATATCACACGGAATCGACCAAATACCTGAACAGCCTTCGAAGTATTGAGCTCCTGGATGCTCAAGAACATATTCGCTGATTCGTTTACGTTCCACTTCTTTGATTCGTTTAACGGTTTCAAGCTTAATGCCAGATGGATCGTAGACATAACCATTTGAATCACTGCAGGCTACAACCTTGGCACCTAGTTGAGTCGCTTTTTCGATCGCATAAATAGAAACGTTTCCTGAACCAGAAACGACTACCGTACTGTCTTCAAAGCTTAGACCCTGGTCAGCAAGCATTTCTTTTACAAAGTACACTGTTCCATATCCAGTAGCTTCAGTTCGTGCTAAGCTTCCGCCGTAACCAAGTCCTTTACCTGTTAACACGCCTGCTTCATAAGCACCGCGAATCTTCTTATATTGTCCAAACATATAACCTATTTCACGTGCACCTACACCAATATCTCCTGCTGGTACATCGACATCTGGTCCGATATGACGGTAAAGCTCTGTCATGAAGCTTTGAGTAAAGCGCATGATTTCGCCATCAGACTTGCCCTTAGGATCAAAGTCAGAACCGCCTTTTCCTCCGCCAATAGGCTGGCCAGTAAGGGAATTCTTAAAGATTTGCTCGAAGCCTAGGAATTTAATAATGCTCGCATTCACCGATGGGTGGAAGCGTAATCCGCCTTTATAAGGTCCGATTGCAGAGTTAAATTGAACACGGAAGCCGCGGTTAACTTGAACTTTTCCTGAATCATCTACCCACGGAACACGAAATGAAATGACTCTTTCAGGTTCTACGATTCTTTCAAGAATACTTTGTTTCATATATTTTGGATGTTTTGTAAAAACAGGAATCAATGAGTCGAAAATTTCCTTAACGGCTTGTTGAAACTCAGATTCATATGGATTACGGTTCATTACTGTAGTAAACACCTCATCCACATATTGAAGTGCTGTACTTTGATTGTCTTGTTTTAACTGCTCAATTGTTTTCAAGTTACCCACCTCTTTTATGAGAAATTAAATTTTTAAATTATTAGAATATTAATAAGGAATATTTTATAATTAAATAATAATCTAAACAATGCTAATAATAGATAACATTCATCTCATATTGAGATGAATGGAGGTGAATGCGATGGAATTACGACAAATTCAATACTTTATGGAAGTGGCCAAGCGGGAGCATGTCACAGAGGCAGCACTGGCTCTACACGTGGCGCAATCGGCTGTCAGCAGGCAGATCTTCAATTTGGAAACAGAACTCGGTGTGAACTTATTTATCCGCGAGGGACGTAATGTCAAATTGACGATGATCGGACAGATGTTTCTCGAACATATGGAACAGGCGATGAAGGTAATTGAGGAGGCGCAGAGGGAAGTTGAAGAATACCTTGATCCGTTAAAGGGTACGATCCGGATTGGTTTTCCAAGCAGCCTCGCGTCCTATACGCTCCCTACAACCATTTCAGCCTTCCGCGAACACTACCCTCAGGTGAAATTCCAACTTAAACAAGGTTCCTACGCTGAGCTGATTGAGGGCGTTATTAATGGTGATTTTGATATGGCATTAATCGGTCCGGTTCCAAAACAGGAAAAAAAGGTAATTGGGACA
Organism: Neobacillus niacini; assembly: GCF_046591715.1. Taxonomy (GTDB): domain Bacteria; phylum Bacillota; class Bacilli; order Bacillales; family Cytobacillaceae; genus Neobacillus; species Neobacillus niacini_L. Next base: position 104,489 of record NZ_JAWVNQ010000005.1, read on the forward strand.
ACATTATTCACAGATAATATTGTGGCGCTCTTGCCTGAAAATCATCCATTGGCCGATCAGCCTGCCATAAAGTTAGGCCAGCTTCGTGAGGATTCCTTTGTTTTGTTCCCAAAAGAATATGTGTTACGAGAAATTATCGTTCGCGCTTGTGAGCAGATTGGCTTTACACCGAAGGTATCGTTCGAAGGGGTCGATACGGACTCAATCAAAGGATTAGTGTCAGCCGGTCTCGGAATCACCTTAATTCCTGAAATTACACTGGTGGATGGATTCCCCCGGTCAACCGTTAAAATACCTATTATAGAGCCTAATGTCAGCCGTACGGTTGGTGTCATTGTTCCAAGGGAACGTAAACTGCTTCCTACGGTCAGGCTGTTTTATGATTTCTTGAAAGATTTCTTTTCCAGATTAGACCGATATCAAATGTAAAGCCCAACTTTAAAAGTTGGGCTTCATTTTATGCTTTTTGTTCAAATAATTTAGTGATTTCGATGACAGTGTTCGTTGCTTTAATCATGTTATCAACGGAAATAAACTCATACTTTCCGTGGAAATTTTCCCCGCCTGTAAAAATATTTGGAGTCGGCAGTCCCATATATGACAGCTGTGAACCGTCGGTGCCGCCGCGGATTGGTTTGATCAGCGGTTTAATGTCGAGATTCTCCATGGCCTCCTGAGCGATATCAACAATCTCCATAACCGGTTTAATTTTTTCACCCATATTGTAATATTGGTCTTTTAATTCAATATAAATGGTATTCTTGCCGTATCTTTCATTGAGCAGGTCAACAATACTTTGCATTCTGTTTTTTCTTGCTTCGAAAATTTCCTTATCATGGTCGCGGATAATATAGTACATCTTCGTTTGCTCAACTTCACCATTGAAGGAAATCAGGTGATAGAAACCTTCATACCCTTCCGTGTGTTCAGGTGCCTCAAGCGCCGGCAGCTGGCTATGTAATTCCATGGCTATCTTCATTGAATTCACCATCTTGTCTTTCGCTGAGCCTGGGTGAATATTTGTACCTTTAATTGTGATTTTCGCTGCCGCTGCATTAAAGCTCTCATATTCTAACTCCCCAAGCGGACCGCCGTCCACGGTATAGGCATACTTGGCATTGAACGCCGCGACGTCAAATTTATGTGGACCTCTGCCAATCTCTTCATCCGGCGTGAACGCAACGCGGACCTTACCGTGCTTAATTTCAGGGTGCTGAATCAAGTAAGCCATTGCAGTCATGATCTCAGCAATCCCCGCTTTGTTGTCAGCACCAAGAAGAGTCGTGCCATCGGTTGTAATCAGCGTGTGACCTTTGTAGCTAGGCAGGGCCGGGAAGTCTTTTGTTGACATGGTGACGTTTGGATTGAGTGCGATATCATTTCCATCGTAGTTCTCAATGATTTGCGGGTTCACATTAGTGCCCGTGAAATCTGTCGCGGTGTCGACATGGGCCAGGAATCCGATAGTTGGCACGTCTTTATCAGTATTGGATGGCAGGGTCGCCATCACATACCCATTCTCATCAATGGTTACCTCGTCCATCCCAATCGACTTTAACTCCTCGACTAGCATGTTGGCTAAAGTGAGCTGTCCAGGTGTCGATGGGCAGTTCTCATTACTCTCATTTGACTGTGTATCCACCTTTACGTAGGAGGTAAAACGGTTGATAATTTCATTTTTCACTTTTGGAGCACTCCCCTATTCGTTATTTACCACTTAATAATAGCAGATGGGTGGGGTTTTATGGAAATAGGTAATTTTTTAGTTTTTAGGTTGGGGAGGTTGCGGCGGTGGCGGTAATACTGGCGGATGGCAGGAGGTTACTCTCGGATAGTGGGAGATTACTCTCGGATGGCGGGAGATTACTCTCGGATGGCGGGAGATTACTCTCGGATGGCGGGAGATTACTCTCGGATGGCGGGAGATTACTCTCGGATAGTGGGAATAACTCTCGGATGGCGGGAGATTACTCTCGGATAGTGGGAGATTACTCTCGGATAGCAGAAAACACTCTCGGATGGCGGGATTAACTCTCGGATGGCGGGATTAACTCTCGGATGGCGGGATTAACTCTCGGATGGCGGGATTAACTCTCGGATAGCGAGATTAACTCTCGGATAGTGGGAGATTACTCTCGGATAGCAGAAAACACTCTCGGATGGCGGGATTAACTCTCGGATAGCAGAAAACACTCTCGGATAGCGGGAATAACTCTTGGATGGCAGGAGATTACTCTCGCATAAAAGGATACCTATTTAAAGGGAAACCTTTTAAAGTCGAGGATATAGGACCTGTTACGAAATGTACCTATTTTTTGCAGCGGCATGCTTTGCAATATCCTAGTTGCAGTATGTATATCCACCCCCAAAAACTCCCGGCACTCCCGATTAGTAATACTACTCTTCACCACCAAAAACCACTCCACCAAAGCCGCCTGATGCGCGAGATGATTGTTCACCTTACAAGATGGACAATGCCAGGTCCTGGGCAATTTAGTCATCCCGATCTTCCCGCAGGCCGCACATCGCACCCCTGGTTGAATATCACCCACTGGTATTTGATACGATTCACAAATGGGTTTAGGTATATAGGTTCGATGGCTCTTTAATAGTTCCTTGGAAAGCCTTTGGAACACTGAAGGGTCCAGCCCCTTCCCTTCCTGTGGGAGACTTTTAATAAACGGCGGAATTAGATTTGGGAATAATACCTTGGTATTGGCAGGGGGAATTTCCACATGCTGCTTTGGATAGGCTAATACAATGGCGCCATAAAGTGGAAGGTCGATATCACGCTGTGACAGCCAAGCTGACATAAGTTCCAAATTTCGTTCTAATTGCACGACGGGACTCTCATAATACTTGATCTGTCCATCCTCCCGCTTTTGCACCAGTTGCGGGGGATTTTCCCTGAATTCTAAGCTGCCAGCTAAATTTTTGGTTTCGAAAATAACGCCGAAATGTGGTGTTTTGAAAAAGTGGTCCATTTGAAAATAGGTGTCTGAGGAGAGCGATAAGTCGTGGAAAATGTTGTTTTTAAATGGAAAACGGTACTTTTGAAGAACTTCAGCAACCCGCTGCTCGCCTCCTATTCCTGCCTCTATACTTTGTTGTTTGGATAGAAGGGTAGAAAACATTGGGTGTGCTGCGGGCAGCCTGCCTTGCGCTGCAATTAAGCCCTTTAACGTAAGTGAGTCAGAACGTTCTTTCATGTGTCACCTCCACCTGTATCCTAGCACATCCCTCCCCATAAAAATATGAACTTCATCATTTTGTAAAAAATATAGCTTGTCTAGTATTGACCAGTGCGGTCAGTGGGATTAAACTATAGTTGACTGGAGTGGTCAACGCAATTGGAAAGGAGGCTGCCAGTTTGTTTTCAAAGTTTTTTAACCTGGATAGAGAAAAGCAGGATCGAATCATTAACGCAGCTATTAAGGAATTTGCCCAAAAGGGATATGATAACGCTTCGACAAATGAAATCGTTAAAGAAGCGGGTATTTCAAAGGGACTTCTTTTCCATTATTTCAGTAATAAGAAGCAGTTGTTTTTCTTTCTGTTTGACTATTGCTACGACCTCGTTGCCGATGAGTTTTATAAAAAGGTCGATTTAAGCGAGAGAGATTTTTTTAAAAGAATTCGTCAGGCTGTGCACATTAAAATGGACCTGCAATCAACTTATCCCGATATTTTGAACTTCATCCAAGAAGCCTTTATGCAGGATTCGCCCGAAATAAAAGTCGAGTTTGATAAAAAGAAACAGGAACTTAACGCCATTAATATTGGGATTATTTATGATGGGATCGACCTCTCTAAATTCAGGGATGATGTTGATGTCCAAAAAGTCCTGAAGATTATATCGTGGACGTTTGAAAAAATAAGTGACGAGGAGCTCATCAAGGCCAAAATGATTCCTGGCCACAAAATTGATTTCGATAAAGTCTTTCTGGAAGCGGAAGAGTATTTTGAGATTTTCATTAAAGGTTTTTATAAATAAGGGGGCTGTGATGATGAATGTGATTGAGATTAAGAATCTAACAAAGACTTACGGTAAAGCAAGAGGAATCAGCGACATTAGCTTTTCTGTCGAGGAAGGTGAGATTTTTGGATTTATCGGTCCGAACGGTGCAGGGAAATCAACCACAATTCGGACGCTCCTTTCACTCATTTATCCTACAAGCGGCAGTGCGACCATCTTTGGGAAGGACACGGTCCAGTTTGCCCCAGAAATAAAGAAGGAAATTGGCTATCTGCCATCGGAAGTTTTTTATTACGACAATATGAAGGTTAAGGATCTATTAAACTATTCAGCTAGTTTTTATAAAAAAGACTGCAGTAAGAGAATCAGAGAATTGGCTGAGGTGATGGATTTAGACCTTAACAAGAAAATAGATGATCTTTCACTGGGAAATAAAAAGAAAGTCGGAATTGTTCAGGGGCTGCTTCATGAGCCGAAACTGATTATCCTTGACGAACCTACTAGTGGATTAGATCCGCTGATGCAGCAGAAGTTCTTTGAATTGCTCGAGGAAGAGAATAAAAAGGGTGCGACGATCCTCTTTTCTTCTCATATTTTAACCGAGGTTCAGCGCTTGTGTAATCGGGTTGCGATTATTAAAGAGGGTAAGATTGTTACTGTTGAAAAGATAAGTACCTTGAAAGAAAACACCTATAAAAAGTTCAAGGTAGAAACAAAATCACCACTAGATCAAGATTACTTCAACATTTTAGGTGTAAATAAATTAGAGGTTAGGGAAAATCACACCAGTTTCTTATTTAAAGGGAACATTAATGACATTATGAAGAAAATAGCGGACATCGAGATTACCAATCTATGGATTGAGGAGCCGGATCTTGAAGAAATATTTATGCACTATTATGAAAAGGAGGCATAAAAGGCGATGAACATTTTGCTGCATGAATTGAGGGCTTATCGTAAGTCCATAATTATTTGGACGTTATCGCTGATTGCAATAGTAGCGTTGTTTATGTCATTTTACCCTTCTTTTAGTAAGGACACAGAGGAATTTACTAAGCTTCTTGAAGGTTATCCAGCGGCAATAAGAGAGGCATTCGGCATTAATCTTGATACTTTCTTTTCAATTCTAGGATTCTACTGTTATGGTCTTTCCTTTGTGACACTTTGCGGTGCGATTCAGGCTATGAATCTAGGAACGAGTATAGTCAGTAAAGAAGTCCGTGAAAAAACAGCTGACTTCCTGCTGACAAAACCTGTTACACGTACTGCTGTTTTGACAAACAAATTATTGGCATCACTGATTTCAATCATTGTAACAAATGTTATTTATTTAATCGCTGCAGCACTCATTGTCTCTCAAGTGAAAACGGAGGATTTTAGCGTAAATATTTTCATCCTTCTTTCATTAACAGTCTTTTTCGTACAGTTAATATTTCTAGCAATCGGGATCATTATTTCTGTGATTGTTCCCAAGATAAAATCAGTGTTGACTATTTCACTCGCAACCGTTTTTGCTTTTTATTTTTTAGGAATGTTTAGTGCTACTTCTGGTGATGAAGTGAAACGATATCTTTCTCCGTTTAAATATTTTGATACTACTTATATCATAGAGAAATCGGGATATGAGCTGTCTTTTTTAATCACGGGAGCAGTGTTTATTATTGCAGCGATTGGGGCTAGCCTTTTTATTTATGCTAAAAAGGATATTCACTCGGTATGACGGTTTCGAGGGAGGAGTGAGGCAGGATGAATATTTTTTTAAAAGAAATGAAGTCACATAGAAAATCACTTGTTTTTTGGAGCATTGGTATTTTTCTCATGGTTGCTTCAGGGATGATTAAATATGAGAGTCTAGCATCCTCTGGTCAGTCAATGAATGACATGTTGGCGGGAATGCCCAAATCGATGCTTGCCATATTAGGGATGGCTGATTTTGATATTTCAAACGCAACAGGCTATTATGGGTTACTATTCATCTATTTGCTATTAATGGCAACCATACATGCTGCAATGCTTGGAGCAACTATTATTGGGAAAGAAGAACGGGACAAAACGACAGAGTTTTTATTTGTTAAACCTGTATCCAGAAATAACATCATTGCCGCTAAGTTAGCTGCAGCCTTTTTCAATATTATCATTCTGAACTTAGTTACATTCATTTCATCACTTATACTGGTCGGAAAATACAGCAAGGATGAGGTGGTTACAGGTGATATTACGATTACAATGGGAGGTATGTTCATTTTACAGGTTTTATTTATGGTGATTGGAAGTTCACTTGCAGCTTTTAAAAGGAAATCAAAAACTGCAGCCTACCTGGCAACCGGTATTCTTTTGCTTACGTATGTTATCTCAGTAGCCATTGATTTAAATGAAAGTTTAGAAGGGTTAAAATACCTCACTCCATTTAAATATTTCGAAGCTAAAAACGTGATGTTTGGCGGGGGATTTGAATTCATTTTTGTCTTGTTATCAGGAGTTTTAATTGCAGCGCTGACGGCGGCGACTTTTGCTTTTTATAAAAAAAGAGATTTGAATGTGTAACAGGGTTTTTAATACTGCGGTGATAGTGTTAAAATAGGTAACAGCACATTTAGTAAAAGGAGGATCACAATATGCAGCAAAATGAAAACACTACACTGCCGCCAAAAACTTGTTCCGTTGACCGTTTGGTTACTATGGAAAGTGACGTTAAAAAGGTACTTGCAGGAGAAAAGACAGCTACCCGCAGAAATGGAAGATATGCAGATCCAGGAGAAATCATGACGCTGGATGGCCGTCAATTTGTAGTAGAACGAGTATACTCACAAAGCTTAGGGGAATTGACCGACGATGATGCTAAGAGCGAGGGGTTCTCGACGGTGGAGGAATATAAGCAATCAATCTTGGCTTATCACCCAGGTATGCCATGGCTTCCACAAATGCGTGTTTGGGTTCATGAGTTTCGCCCGCTTGAAGATTAATAAAAAGTATGAGTTCTTTTCATAGGACTCATACTTTTTTTTGCTATAATATCTTTATCATAATGTTCTAAAGATTTCCAAATGGGTACTTTTTGAGGTGAAGAGAATGGGGTTTTTATCGAAATACATAAGGAAGTATTGGAAGTCTTTTAGCTTAGCGGTTTTATTTTTAACCTTTGAAGCGATTAGCGATTTGTTAATGCCAACCATTATGGCAAAAATTATCGATGTTGGTGTTGCAGGCCGGGATATCAATTACGTACTTAAAATGGGCGGATTAATGCTTTTAATTACACTATTTGGTGCAATTGCCGCTTCGACTAGAAGTATCATTGCCAGCAATGTCTCACAAAGCTTTGGGGCGGAGTTGAGGTCGGATCTGTATCGAAAAATCCAAAGTTTGTCCTTTAAAAATATCGATAAATTTGAGCGGGCATCGTTAATCACCAGGCTGACCAATGATGTGACGCAGGTGCAGGTATTTGCGAATGGGTTGATGCGGATTTTTGTTAAGTCTCCGTTACTGGCCATTGGCGGTTTAATTATGGCGACGCGATTAAATCTTCATTTATCGGTTGTCTTAATTGTCGTGGTTCCGATTGTGGCGATTTTTATTATTTTAAACTTAAGACTTGGTTTCCCGATGTTTTCAAAAGTACAAAGAGCACTTGACCGGGTGAATGGTGTGATGCGTGAATATTTGTCCGGTGTCCGTGTTGTTAAAGCATTCAATCGCTTTGATGTCGAGGTAAACAAATTTGAGAAAACAAATGATGATTTTAAAAAGCAATCAATTGCCGCGGCGAGGCTGATGGCAATTTTCAGTCCAGCTATTATGCTGACAGTAAACCTTGGAATTGTTGCTGTCCTTTGGATTGGCGGACATGGCGTCACCAATGGGGAGGTGCAGGTTGGTCATATTATTGCTTTTATCAACTATATGACACAAATACTGTTTTCACTAATGATGATTTCAATGGTATTTAATATGTTTGTCCGGGCGAAAACTTCGGCTGTAAGGATTAGCGAGGTATTTGCTCAGGAAGATGATTTAACTTGGAAAGATGAAGCCGGCGAAACACCTGCTGAACAAGGGGAAATCGAATTTAAGCATGTAACATTTTCTTACGAAGGGACAAGCGGTGAGCCTGTGTTGAAAAATATTAATCTTACCATTCTGCCAGGGGAAACAGTCGGAATCATAGGTTCTACGGGCTCTGGTAAAAGCACTCTAGTTGGTCTCATACCCCGCTTTTATGATGTAAGTGCCGGGAGTATCCAAGTAGATGGTGAGGATATTCACCATGTTGATCCTAAAAGATTAAGAGAAAAAATTGCTTTTGTCCCGCAAAAAAACATTCTTTTTACCGGGAGTGTTGAGGAGAACATCAAGTGGGGGAATGAAGATGCTTCTATGGATGATGTTGAAAAAGCAGCAGAGATTGCCGGGGCGCATAATTTTATTTCCTCTTCCCCTGAAGGATATCAAACGAGGATCGGCCAAGGCGGAGTAAACTTTTCTGGCGGGCAAAAGCAGCGAATTGCGATTGCTCGGGCATTAATTAAAAACCCAAAAATTTTGATATTAGATGATAGTACCAGTGCGGTTGACGTTACGACGGAGGCAGGTATTAAAGCAGGACTAAAAAAATATGCAAAAGGCCTGACGTGTCTGCTCATTGCGCAGCGGATTACTTCAATTATCGATGCTGATAAAATAGTTGTGATGGATCATGGGGAGATTGCCGGGATCGGAAAACATGAGGAATTACTAAGAGACTGCAAGGTTTACCAGGAAATCTATCAATCGCAAGTGGGTATGGAGGTGGAAGTCTAAATGTCGAAGGATAGAAATCAATCCAGTAACACACCGCCTCCCCTCTCACTTCCGGGAAGACCAGGCTTTGGCGGCCATCGCCGAGGCGGACCGGTTGTAAAACCGAGGAATTTTAAGGAGACCATAAGGAGATTATGGCATTATTTTGGCAATGAGCGGAAGATGCTTAGTATTGTGTTTTTGTTCATTCTGTTCAGTTCAGCTCTATCGCTGCTCTCTCCGTTCTTAATCGGAAAAGCCGTGGATGCCATCAGCCTTGATACAAAAGTAGATTTTAGTTTTCTTGAAATCATGATTATCATCCTAATATCGGCCTATATCTTAGATGGCGTGCTGTCGTTTTTGCAGGGCTGGATGATGGCTGGTGTGTCACAGCGAATTGTAAAAAGGCTTCGGGATGCATTGTTTAGAAAGCTCCAAAACCTACCCGTCTCCTTTTTTGATAAGCGGACACATGGAGAATTAATGAGCAGGCTTTCGAATGATATTGATAACGTCAGCAGTACCATCTCACAATCGACAACACAGCTGATGTCAGGTGTCATCGTTATTTTGGGCTCATTTATTATGATGCTGATTCTTAGTCCAATCTTGACTGTGGCAAGCTTACTGACCGTTCCACTCGTCTTTTTATTAACGAAGACAATTGCCAAAAGAACGAGTGTCTACTTTAAAGAACAGCAAATTCAGCTTGGAATGTTAAATGGACAAATAGAAGAAACAATTTCAGGAATTGAAGTTGTTAAAGCATTTAATCATGAGGATAAGGTTATTTCTGAATTTGAAGAAGTTAATCAGAAACTGCGTGAGGTTGGCCTTAAGGCGCAAATATGGTCTGGATTTTTGATGCCAATCATGAATGTAATCAATAATTTAGGCTTTGCGATTGTGGCAGTAACGGGCGGCTTTCTTGCTGTCAAGGGAATGATTACGATCGGTGCCATTGCGAGTTTTATTACCTATTCAAGGCAGTTTGTCCGGCCGCTCAACGACCTTGCACAAATTTTTAACATGCTGCAGTCAGGTGTAGCCGGTGCGGAGCGGGTGTTTGAGATCCTAGATGAAGAAGAGGAGCCTGATGATAGCAAGAATGCTATTGTGTTAGACAATCCAAAAGGGCATGTCGTTTTTGAGAACGTCAGCTTCGGCTACCGCGGAGATGTACCGATTTTAAAAAATGTTAGTTTTGAAAGTGATATTGGGAGCAGTACGGCATTAGTGGGGCCGACAGGAGCAGGGAAAACGACGATTGTTAATTTATTGACGCGTTTTTATGACGTCACAGAAGGCAGAATTCTGCTGGATGGCCATGATATAAGAGAATATACACGTGACAGCCTCAGAAGCTGTTTTGGATTTGTTCTGCAGGATACCTATTTGTTTTCAGGCAGTATTAAGGAGAATATTAAGTACGGAAAGCCTGAAGCAAGTGATGAGGAAGTCATTCAGGCTGCGAAAATGGCCAATGCACATGCTTTTATAAGAAGATTGCCTAATCAATATGAAACATCTCTTTCGGAAAACGGCGGAAACTTAAGTCAGGGACAGCGCCAGTTGATTGCGATTGCCAGGGTGATTCTGGCAAAACCCGCAGTTCTGATCTTAGATGAGGCAACCAGCAGCATTGATACCCGCACAGAGCTTCATATTCAAGAGGCCCTGTTAACCTTAATGGAGGGACGAACGAGTTTTATTATCGCCCATCGGTTAAATACGATTCGGGATGCAGATAACATTATGGTAATTGAAAATGGTCAAATCCTAGAAAAGGGCAGTCATGCCGGGCTAATGAGTAAGAAAGGGAAATACCACGATATGTTCTTTAACCAATTTAAAAATGTTGAGACTGCGGCAGATTAATGAAAAAACCGGCATTTGGGAATAATGTAGTCGTAAAGGGGGCTGGTTATGAAAAAAGAGATTTCTAATCGAAAATTACTATGGGTTTCCGGAACGGGCTGGATGTTTGATGCAATGGATGTGGGCATGCTTTCCTTCATTATTGCAGCACTCAGTGTAGAATGGAATTTAACATCTGAACAAATGGGCTGGATTGGCAGCATTCAATCGATTGGTATGGCCGTTGGAGCACTAATTTTCGGATTAATGGCTGACAGAATTGGCCGGAAGAATGTTTTTATTATAACATTATTATTGTTCTCAATTGGAAGCGGCATTTCGGCATTTGCTACATCCATAACACTCTTCCTTATATTAAGATTTTTTATTGGAATGGGGCTTGGCGGTGAGCTGCCTGTTGCCTCGACGCTTGTTTCTGAGAGTGTTCCTGCTGAAAAACGAGGGCGGATTGTCGTATTACTAGAAAGCTTTTGGGCAGCTGGCTGGCTGATTGCAGCAGTTATATCCTATTTTATTATTCCAAAGTTTGGCTGGTCGACTGCCTTGTTAATTAGCGCAACACCTGCACTATATGCCTTATATCTGCGAGTGGGCCTCCCTGATTCGCCGCGATTTGAAGCAATTAAGGAAAAAGAAAAGATTTCTGCGTTTCAAAGTCTTGCGAATCTATGGACGAATGAGTATCGGCGCCGTACGTTAATGCTATGGATTGTATGGTTTTGCGTCGTTTTCTCCTACTATGGTATGTTTCTATGGCTTCCAAGTGTGATGGTATTGAAGGGCTTTAGTCTAATCAAAAGCTTTGGATATGTATTAATTATGACTCTCGCTCAGTTACCAGGATATTTCACGGCTGCCTGGGCGATTGAAAGATTCGGCCGAAAATTTGTTTTAGCTGTCTACTTGGTTGGAACAGCTATTAGTGCCTTGCTTTTTGGAAATGCAGAGTCAACAGCACTTTTAATTACCTCCGGAATTCTTTTATCCTTCTTTAATCTTGGAGCATGGGGAGGATTATATGCTTATACACCGGAACAATATCCTACACTGATCCGTGGAACCGGTTCAGGGTCTGCGGCAGCCTTTGGCAGGTTAGGCGGAGTGCTTGGACCGTTATTGGTTGGTTATTTAGTAGCCCAAAATACACCCATTTCCACTATCTTTACTATTTTTTGTATATCAGTTTTCATTGCTGCCTTTGCAGTCATTTTCTTAGGAAAAGAAACAAAAAATAAAGTATTAGTATAATGTTTAGATAAGAGAGATTTCTCGTGGAGGAGTCTCTCTTTTATTTTTTAACACAGCATCATTTTAACCCTTTAGTTAGTAAAAGGCTTTTATGCTCCATATTTATCCTATGTTTACTGTAGTAAATAAATATTTTATTAATTTTTCAGAATAATATTAAAATAAGAGATATAAGTACTAGACGAATATGAAATAATTATGTACAATGTTTTCAGAATATTATCTTTTTTTAAACATCTTATTGAGCAAACATCTATGAAAAGGGGAATTTTATTCAAAAATAGGGGGTATGGTCAGTGAGAAAGAAAAAACTTGCAGGTATTTTTATGTCGTTTATGATGGCGGCAGGTGTGTTGGCAGGCTGCGGGGGATCATCTAGTACAAGCGGTGAAAAAGACGGCGATGTCATTAAAATTGGTGCCAACCTTGAGCTTTCCGGCGGTGTGGCTTCATACGGCCAGTCAATTGAAGAGGGTATCAAGTTAGCGTTGGAAGAAATCAATAAAGAAGGCATTGATGGAAAGAAGCTGGAGCTTGTAACCTTCGATAATAAATCTGATGCTGCTGAAGCAACAAGCGGTACAACAAAGCTGATCAGCCAGGATAAGGTATCAGCGATCATTGGTGCAGCAACTAGTACAAATACACTAGCTCAAGTTCAAATTGCTCAGAAGAACAAAATTCCTTTATTAACACCAACAGGAACAAATCCAACTATTACAAATAAAGACGGTGTCCTAAGTGACTATGTTTTCCGTACTTGCTTCATCGATCCTTTCCAAGGAACGGTAGCAGCTAACTTTGCTTCTAAGGATCTTAAAGTTAAGAATGCAGCAATCATTATCGATAGCTCAAGTGACTATGCAAAAGGTCTAGCAGCAGCATTTACAGAAGCATTTGAAGCAAATGGCGGAAAGATTGTTAAAGAAGAAGCTTATGTTGCGAAGGATACAGACTTTAACGCAATCTTAACCAACATTAAATCGGCAAACCCAGATTTTATCTTCCTTCCTGGATATTATGAAGAAGTTGGTTTGATCATTAAACAAGCTCGTGCTCTTGGTATTGAAGCTCCATTTATGGGCGGCGATGGCTGGGATTCTCCTAAACTAGTAGAAATCGCAGGTAACGATCCATTAAACAATACGTTTATCACAAACCACTATTCTTCTGGTGACTCTGATCCAAAGGTACAAGATTTCGTGAAAGCGTTTGAAGCAAAATACAATGGTAAATCACCTGATGCCTTCAATGCATTAGGCTATGACTCACTATACTTCCTAGCAGATGCGATTAAGCGTGCTGGAAGTGCAGACCCAGAAAAGATTCAAAAGGCCCTTGAAGAAACAGATGGATTGCAGTTAGTTTCTGGAACAATGAAGCTTGATAAGAACCACGATCCTATTAAATCTGCTGTAATCCTTGAATATAAGGGTGGTAAGCAAGAATTTAATACGAAGGTTGACCCAGAATAGAAAAGCAGAAGCGTCTAGGCGCTGGAGCTGGCTAATAAAAAAAAGCGGACAAACAAATATAGACAAATGAATAGGGAGCGTTAGGTCTCCCTATTCCTTATTTAGAAGATACTTTCCTTATTTTAGGAGGAGACTTAGACATGGAATTTTTACAACAGCTGGTCAACGGGGTGTCGTTAGGAAGTATTTATGCCTTGATTGCCCTTGGTTACACGATGGTTTACGGTATCGTAAAATTAATTAACTTTGCCCATGGAGATGTCTTCATGGTCGGTGCATTTATTGGTTTTTATTCTATTACTATATTAGATTTAGGATTCTTCCCTTCCCTGCTTATTGCTATGACAGCCTGTGCCATTTTAGGGGTTCTCATTGAAAGAATTGCCTACAAACCTTTACGTAATGCCACTAGGATTGCCGCTCTTATTACCGCAATTGGGGTATCACTGTTAATTGAATATGGAGTTATTTATGTACGCGGTGCCCAGCCAGAAGCTTATCCTGGTGACTTAATTCCGGCAACAAGCCTTGATTTCCTGGGAGTAAAGATCAGCAGCCAGTCATTGCTAATCTTAGGTACCTCTGTAGTATTAATGATTCTTTTACAATTTATCGTGCATAAAACAAAAATTGGGAAAGCCATGCGTGCTGTTTCTCATGATATGGATGCAGCGAGATTGATGGGAATTAACGTTAATAATACGATTTCCGCAACCTTTGCGATTGGTTCAGCGTTAGCGGGAGCAGCGGGTGTTGCCTTCGGGATGTATTATACAAAAATCGAACCTTTAATGGGAATTATCCCAGGTCTTAAAGCCTTTGTTGCAGCCGTATTAGGCGGTATCGGAATTATTCCAGGCGCGATGGTCGGCGGGCTGTTATTAGGTGTTATTGAATCACTGGTAAGTGCTGCAGGCTTCTCACTATGGCGTGATGGGGTAGCATTTGTTGTATTGATCTTAATTTTGATTTTCCGTCCAGCCGGTTTATTCGGTAAAAATGTACGGGAAAAAGTGTAAGGGGGTGCGCAGCTGAAATGAATATACTCAAGACAGCGAAAGGTTTTTGGTCATCGATCGTTTTAGCCATTGTTTTTGGTGTTGTCATGCAATTTTTAATTACCGGAGAAATAATTAACTTCTTCTATGTGAACACATTATACTTTATTGGTATTAATATTATTCTTGCTGCCAGCTTACATTTAATCATTGGAATTACTGGACAGTTTTCGATTGGACATGCAGGCTTCCTGGCTGTGGGTGCTTACGCCTCTGCCATTATTACGATGAAATTAGAACTTCCTTTCTCGCTTGGATTATTGGCGGGTGGAGTTGCAGCTGCGATTGCAGGCTTAATTATTGGAATTCCTACACTTCGGCTAAAAGGAGATTATCTGGCAATTGCTACACTTGGGTTTGGTGAAATTGTCCGGATTGTCTTTTTAAATATTGAATATGTTGGCGGAGCAAGCGGGATGACGGTTACCCAGCTTACAACTTGGCCATGGCTATTTGGCAGTATCCTTTTAACAATTCTTGTCATTCGAAACTTTACCAATTCAACACATGGACGCGCCTGTATCTCTGTTAGAGAAAATGAAATCGCAGCGGATGCCATGGGGATCAACACGACTTACTATAAGGTCATTGCATTTGCCATCGGTGCCTTTTTTGCAGGTGTTGCCGGGGCATTATATGCACACAACTTTTTCATTATCCAGCCGACGAATTTCGGTTTCTTAAAGTCTTTCGATATCTTAATCTTTGTTGTTCTTGGCGGATTGGGAAGCTTGTCTGGAGCCGTTTTATCTGCGATTTTGTTAACAATTGTCTCTACATTCCTCCAAAGCTATCCAGAACTGCGGATGATTATCTACAGCTTAGTGTTAATCATTATGATGCTTTACCGTCCACAGGGACTGATGGGAACAAGAGAATTGACCTCATTCTTTAAGTTTGGAAAGTCTGCAAAAGGGGGATCAGCTCATGGCAGCAAAAACACCGTTGCTTAAGGTAAATAATGCAGGCATCCGTTTCGGCGGATTAAAGGCTGTTTCAGACGTGAACCTCGAGTTAAAGCAAGGTGAATTAGTAGGTTTGATTGGACCAAACGGTGCCGGTAAAACGACTTTTTTCAACCTGTTAACTGGAGTATATGTGCCTACAGAAGGCAGTATAGAATTAGATGGAGATAAATTAAATGGTTTGGCTCCCTATAAGATTACTAAAAAGGGCATAAGCAGAACCTTTCAAAATATCCGCTTGTTTAATGAATTGTCTGTGCTTGATAATGTTAAGGTTGCTTACCACTCACTGGCAAAGCATTCGATTATGAGTTCAATCTTCCGCCTCCCTAAGCACTTTTCAGAAGAAAAGTATATGGAAGAAAAAGCGGTTGAATTTCTTAAAATTTTCAATCTTGATACGGTCATGCATGAAACAGCAAAGAATCTCCCGTATGGCCAGCAGCGCCGTCTCGAGATTGCGAGAGCACTCGCAGCTAATCCGAAGCTCCTTCTGCTCGATGAACCTGCAGCGGGTATGAATCCGCAGGAAACAGAAGAGCTAATGAATTTAATTGCTTTAATCCGTAAGAAGTTCGATTTAACCATCCTTTTGATTGAGCATGATATGCTCCTTGTAATGGGTGTCTGTGAGCGTATTTATGTACTCGACCATGGTCAGCTTATTGCAGAGGGGACTCCTGAACAAATCAGAAATAATCCAAAAGTCATCGAAGCGTATCTTGGAGAGGAGGTTTCGTAATGCTGAAAATTGAGGATATTAACGTGTACTATGGTAATATTCATGCCTTGAAGGGCGTTTCACTTGATATTAATCAAGGGGAAATCGTAACCTTGATTGGAGCAAATGGTGCGGGGAAAAGCACGCTGTTAAAAACAATTTCCGGCTTACTTAAGCCAAAGAATGGAAATATCTTGTTTGAAGGGCAGTCAATTTCAGGCAAAGTTGCTCAGTCTATCGTAAAGCAAGGACTTTCCCATGTTCCTGAAGGCCGTCGTGTGTTTGCTAACATGTCGGTGGAAGAGAATCTTGAATTAGGAGCTTATTTACGCAAGGATAAACAAGGGATTAAAGAGGACTTTGAAAAGGTCTATCACCTCTTCCCTCGTCTACTTGAACGGCGTAAGCAATTGTCTGGTACGTTATCAGGCGGTGAACAGCAAATGCTCGCAATGGGCAGAGCCTTGATGGCACGTCCTAAGCTCTTACTGCTGGACGAACCATCAATGGGGCTCGCACCACTCTTAGTTAAGACGATTTTTCGAATTATCGAGGAAATTAATCAAACAGGCACTACGATTCTGTTAGTTGAGCAAAATGCTAACATGGCGTTATCCATTGCTGACCGAGCTTATGTTATTGAGACTGGGAAAATCGTGATCTCCGGCTCCTCCGAGGAGTTAAACCAGAGCGATCAAATCCGAATGGCTTACTTGGGCGGCCATTAATAACAGCAGAAAGACGTGTGAAAATATAATTCACACGTCTTTTTGCGGATATAGGTAAATACTCTCGGATGGCGTGAGGTTACTCTCGGATGGCGTGAGGTTACTCTCGGATGGCGTGAGGTTACTCTCGGATAGAGTGAGATTACTCTCGGATACCGGGAAACACTCTCGGATAACGTGAGATTACTCTCGGATACCGGGAAACACTCTCGGATAGCGTGAGGTTACTCTCGGATACCGGGAAACACTCTCGGATAACGGAAAATACTCTCGGATAGCGTGAGGTTACTCTCGGATAGCGTGAGATTACTCTCGGATACCGGGAAACACTCTCGGATAACGGAAAATACTCTCGGATGGCGTGAGATTACTCTCGGATAGCGTGAGGTTACTCTCGGATACCGGGAAATACTCTCGGATAGCGTGAGGTTACTCTCGGATACCGGGAAACACTCTCGGATAACGGAAAATACTCTCGGATGGCGTGAGATTACTCTCGCATAGCGTGAGATTACTCTCGGATACCAGGAAACACTCTCGGATAGCGTGAGATTACTCTCGGATAGCGTGAGATTACTCTCGGATATCGGGAAACACTCTCGGATAGCGTGAGGTTACTCTCGGATACCAGGAAACACTCTCGGATACCAGAAAACACTCTCGGATACCAGAAAACACTCTCTTATATCTTAGCCTTATGTCGTTCTGTTTCTAGTTTGAATTGATGACGCAGCTTAGGCTGTAAGGCATGTTTGATCTTTGTTGCATACTCTTCATACAGCTGCTCTAAACCAACTAAAGCCAAGGAGAAGAAGTTTGCGTAATTCTTTTGTACCTCCCACTTCAACTCGTTTTTACCACAGATACTGTATTTATTTAATTCTTCAATTTCCTTCTGGATTAAGTCCAATTCTGCCTTCTGCTCTTCTTCAGGCAGGGAAAGAACATAATCAATTTTTTCAATATAGGCTTGTGATTTCTCAATTTTTCCTTTGATTTCATCATAGCCAGCTTGGTCAATAAGGCCATATTTTAGTTTAAAGTCATTTAATTTCTGAGCAGAATCGTAGGTGGACCTGACGATATCATCACGTGTCATTTGTGTTGTTTCATAGCTGAGCATATGCTTCCAGGATGGCTGGGTAATCGCCTTGCGGTGATCCTCTAGGGTATGACAGAATTTCTTGAAGCCGTGAAGCTCTGGATTTTCAAATGCCGGGCTTGCAGGGTCAAGGAACGGTGCAAGCGGCGCTACAAAGTAGAATAGTCTAGGGTCTTGATTACAAGCAAGATGAATTTGTTCACAGAAATCAATGTTTTCAATGGCACTTTGATACGTTTGACTAGGAATACCAGTCATAAAGAATAGGTCTATCTTTTTTGCTCCATGCTTTAAGGCAAAATTAAGCGTTTCAATTACTTTAGGGTTAGTGCAGTTGAATTTACCGTTATAACGTCTAATTTTTTCATCATGGGTTTCCAGGGTAATCTCAATGCTGTATTTAGCACAGCTGTCATTCATCATTTGGAAAAACTCTTCGCCCGCGTATTGGAATAATTCAAAGACAATTTCGTTTTTGAGATTCAATTTTTTCAGCCGGCTGAAGAACTCTTTTACATATTCACGTCCGCCCTGCCTTAAATCGTGGAGGATGAAGATGGGTGCACGGCTGAAGCGTGAAATAAACTGAATGTCATCTATTAGCTTTTCTGGTGAGCGCAGTGCCAGAGAGCTTCTGCCGCAGTTTTGATCATAGGCATCTTTTGAACCGCCGCAGATGAGACAGTTTTGCGAACAGCCTCTTGCTGTGAGTAACGCAGTATTAGGATACTCCAGCCATCCTTTATATGGCAGCGGATCTAGGAAGTTACGATATTTAAACACAGACCGGACGGTGTAGCGATAGCCTGGGACGTCAAGATCGTCTAAATCTTTTGGTACATAGGTGATAGGGTTATAGCCGACCTCACCGCTCTTTTTCCATGTTAAGTTAGGAATATCAGCATAGTGCGTGTTTCCAAGCTCCAATTTATTCATCAAGAGAAGCATAAGCTTTTCAGTTGAATCTCCGCGCATAACGAAATCAATAAATGGATAATCAATTAATTCTTTGTGGTAGTAGGTTGCAGATAAGCCTCCGAAAATCATAGGAGTATCAGGATGCAGCCTTTTAACAATTTTCGCAAGTTCGATACTGCCATGCGCATGCGGCAGCCAGTGAAGGTCAATTCCAAAAGCACGAGTTTTTATTTTACTAAGCTTCTTTTCAACATCGAATTTCTCACTCATCAGCATTCGGTTTGCGATGTTAATGATTTTAACGCGAAGGCCGTACCGTTCTAGATAATCAGCAATGCTTGTTAAGCCAATCGGATACATTTCAAATACTGGTGATGACGGCACTACATCGCTTATTGGCCCTGCCAGCAGGGAATTTTTTCGGAAGTCATAAACACTTGGTGCGTGTAAAAGGACTAAATCATACTTCATATAAGCCACCCTTTTCGATTTTAATAATATATCACTATAATTGTGAAATAATTCACATGATTTCTTTGTATTAAATGTGGCAAAGTGATAAACCGGCTAAATGTTTATCAAAACCACTTTTGTAAATATTTATTAACTACTTTAAGTTTACTATATTAGAGGAATAATAGAGTGACAAACGGGTGACAACAATGTGGAGATTCGGTGTAAAAGGCTGGCCTCTCACCATATTGGGCAGAGAACATATAGTAGAGGGAAAACATATTAAAGGAGGATTATGCCCTTGAATTATGGTTATGATATGCCTTTTATCCCTTCACGCTTTGGCGGCGGCCAGCAGCCAGGATTCCCGCCCCCTGGGTTTGGCGGCGGCCAGCAGCCAGGATTCCCGCCCCCTGGGTTTGGAGGTGGACAACAGCCAGGATTTCTTCCTCCTGGATTTGGCGGCGGCCAGCAAGGTTTCCCGCCATTTGGAGGAGGACAACAACAAGGCGGACCGCCATCTTCACCGCCGCCATCCTACACGCCGCAGGAATCAGCCTCTTTATTTGCTGTTGACCCGGGAGCGATCAGAGGCTGCCTTTACCGCTTTACCTTTATCTGGCTAAACAATGGCAGCAGTTTCTGGTTTTACCCAACCTTTGTTGGAAGAGATTCAGTTGCCGGATATCGCTGGAGGAACTTCCGCTGGGTATATTATGGAACAGATCTAAGGAGAATTCGTTCATTTAGATGTTCATAGTTCTTTAGGAAACGGGGTGGTAAGCCGCAGGGTTCATGACCCCGTTTTTATAGTTTTGCTGGTGATAATTGGTATAATGATTGTAAAAAAACTGAAGGATGAAGCAAAATGGCAAAGGTGAAAACAAACGCTATTAGGATACTCGATGCAAAAAGAATCGCCTATGAGGTGCTTACATACGATAATCAGGATGGAAAAATCGATGGGGTTTCTGTTGCAGCGAAAATAGGCAGAGAAGCCCGTGAGGTATATAAAACGCTTGTGGCGCAAGGAGCAAGTAAAACAATCTATGTTTATGTGATACCGGTTGAATCGGAACTGGATTTGAAAAAAGCGGCAAAGGCTGCTGGGGAAAAGAAAGTGGAGATGATTCCGGTTAAGGATATTCAGAAATGGACGGGTTACATCCGCGGCGGCTGCTCACCTGTAGGCATGAAAAAAGAGTACAAGACATTTTTAGACGATAGCTGCTTAGCGCTTTCTAAGATGGTAGTCAGTGCTGGAAAAATAGGTGTGCAAATGGTGATAGAGCCGAAAGTGTTAATAATCCTGACAAAGGCTGAAACGATAGAGGTTAGAAAATAGTGCAATAGGCATTCACCCATAAAAGTTGCTTTGCATAGGATATGGTGAATTGATGAGAAGCAATGTCACGTAAAGGAGATGTTTAGTGTGGCAGGAAAGGTCAAAAATTACTATGCGGGCGGGAATACAGCTAGAGGGTTTCACAGCCTATATGAATCAAATCTCCAAGGACTAGAGAGAGTCTATATTCTTAAAGGTGGTCCTGGGACTGGAAAATCTTCATTGATGAAAAAAATAGGCAATGAATGGGTCGAAAAGGGATATGATATCGAATACTTACATTGCTCGTCAGACAACGATTCCATTGATGGTGTCATCATCCACGCCTTAAAGGTGGGAATCGTTGATGGTACTGCTCCACACGTCATTGAGCCTAAGGCTCCGGGTGCGGTTGAACAGTATATAAATCTGGGTGAGGCATGGGATACGAAGGCTCTTGGTGCAGAGAAAAAGAACATTGAACGGTTAACGAAACAAATTAGTGCTTCTTTTCATTTAGCCTACTCAACCTTTAAGCAGGCATTAGATGTGCATGATGATTGGGAGAAAATTTATATTGATAACATGGATTTTGAAAAGGCAGACCAGCTGACAAATAAATTAATTCAATCCTTTTTCGGCAAGCTGAAAATTAATAAGCAATCTGATATCCGTCACCGATTCTTAGGGGCGGCGACACCAAAAGGAGCTGTCGACTTTGTCCCGAATTTAACAGAGGATATAGAAAAGCGTTATTTTATTAAAGGACGCCCGGGTTCTGGAAAGTCAACCATGTTAAAGAAGTTAGCAGTTGCTGCAGAAGCAAGAGGAATTGATATCGAGGTATTTCACTGCGGTTTTGACCCTAACAGCCTGGATATGGTTATTTTTAGAGAGCTTGGCATTGCCATATTTGATAGTACGGCCCCGCACGAGTATTTCCCAAGCCGTGCCGGCGATGAAATCATCGATATGTATGAGCTTCTGATTACACCGGGAACCGATGAAATTTATGAAGACCAAATTAAACCGATTGCGGCAAGCTATAAAAGTAAAATGAAAGAAGCAATCTCATATTTGGCGAGAGCAAAGGAACTTCATGATAAGCTTGAGGCCATTTATGTCCCTGCAATGGACTTTTCTGTGGTTGAACAAATTCAAAACAGAATTGCGGAAGAAATTAGAGAACTTGAATCAGCGGATACGGTAAGTATCCAATAGTAAAATGCCGGTTTTCCTTGTAGGAAAGCCGGCTTTTATTAGTACTGTCCAGCGCGAGGCGCCACCCGGATCGGGTCATAAGCCAATAAGCAGGCGCCTTCCGCTTTTCTAATTATGTGGATTGGTTTTGCTTTGCTGGCTCTTATTTCGTTTATTTCCCTTGCTGTTATCGCCGCTGACAAACTCACTTGCGAATTCAGCTTCGGCATGTCCTGCCTGCGGAGAATTTTGATTATTACTGCCTTTATTAACCTTTTTTGTCATAGTTCCTTCTCCTTTCATCAATGGGTACAGTTTAGTTTGGCATTTGTGAAAGTGTTTATACACCTTAATAGAGGGGATAGAATGGGTTTATCCGAATAACTAGGAGAGCAAAATAAAAGGATAGAATTTTTTTTAGGAGTGAAGGATTGTTGAAAAAAGAAATAGAAAGACTTGCTGCCTTGTTTGAAGAGAACTCGAATGATGAAAATGCCGGCCCGATGAAAAAGTATATGAAAGATCAATTCCCTTTCTTAGGAATAAAGTCACCGCTCCGGAAAGAGCTGGAAAGAAAATTCTTTAAAGAAACTGAGATCTTGAAAAAGCCATTTGAACAAGAATTTGTGACAGGGCTTTGGGAGAAGGAAGAAAGAGAATATCACTATACAGCGATTACCTATATAGGGAAGTACATAAAGAAACTGCCAAAGAGCGTGATTCCTTTCCTCGAAGAGTTGATTACCACAAAATCATGGTGGGATAGTGTGGACTCTATTGCCCCGCTGGTTGGGGAAATCGCCCGCAAATATCCTGAGGTTATACAAGAGACAATTGATGGCTGGGCGGTCAATGATAACCTTTGGCTGCGGAGAAGTGCTATTCTTTTTCAATTAAAATATAAGCACGAGACCAATGAGGGCCTCCTTTATGACTACATCATTAAGAATGCTGAAAGTAAGGAGTTTTTTATTCAAAAGGCAATTGGCTGGGCATTACGAGAATACTCGAAAAGTAATCCTGTGTCTGTGAAGGCGTTTATCGAAGGAAATACTCTTGCTCCATTAAGTGTAAGAGAAGGAAGTAAGTATCTTTCGTGAGCAGAATGGTGAAAATGTCTAGTGGAATCATGTTAGAATGGCAGTAACTTTGAAAAGGAAAACAGGTGAACAACATGATTAAGTGTATTGCAACAGATATGGATGGAACATTATTGAATTCCGTTCAACAAATCAGCCCGGAAAACAAAGAGGCGATTTTAAAAGCACAATCACAGGGAATTGAAGTGGTTGTCGCAACAGGAAGGTCATATCAAGAAGCAAGCTATGTCTTAGATGCAGCGGGGTTACAATGCCCAGTTATTGGTGTCAACGGTGCGGAGGTACGTACTAAAGAAGGTGAAGTTCTCTCTTCTGTACCCCTTCGTAAAGAAGATGCGAAAAAGGCAGCAGACATGCTGACAAAGCGTGATATCTATTTTGAAGCTTACACGAACAAAGGCACATACAGTGTTGACCTAGAAAAGGCAGTTTCTATAATAGTGGATATTGTAGTCAGCGCCAATCCTGACGCCGATCAGGAACAAGTCCACTATGCGGCGGGAGCTAGAATTCGAGATGGTTTGGTTCACGGAATTGAAAGCTATGACCTTCTTTTTTGTGATGATGAAGTACAAATTTATAAACTTTTAGCATTTTCCTTTGACACCCAGAGGCTGGAGGCTGCAGCTGCAGAACTTCATGAGTTAGAAGATCTCGTTGTTTCCAGCTCTGGACATGAAAACCTTGAAATTACCAATAAGAACGCACAAAAGGGTATCGCACTTGAAGCATTTGTGAAAGCAAAGGGAATTCAATTAGGTGAGACTATGGCAATGGGTGATAGTTTTAATGACGTCTCAATGCTGGAAAGAGTCGGAAGAGCCGTAGCGATGGGGAATGCAGCCTATGAAATAAAATCGCTATGTGATGTGATAACAGAGACAAATGATGAACATGGGGTAGCCAAGGCAATTCTGGAAGTTTTATAGGAAGGGAAGAAATCGATGGGCAAAGTACGTTCTGTTTTTTTACTAATGATTTTACTGTTATCAGGTTGTTCTCTTTTTGAAAAAGAAAACCTGCAGCCAAAAGACCAGCAAGAGGATGAGGCGATTTTCCAGCAGCCAGAGATTGAAGTGGTGGCAGAAGAATTACGGGTTCCGTGGTCTATTAATCAGGTGAATCAGGTTTTTTATGTGAGTGAACGAACAGGAAGTATTGTGAAAATTGTTAGTGGAAAAAGTGAACGGCAGCAAGTGGTTTTGGAAAAGCCGCTCTCGAAGGCAGCTGAAGCGGGACTGCTTGGCTTTGTCCTCGACCCAGGGTTTCCTGATAACCAAAAGGCTTATGCCTACTATACGTATGACAATGGACAGGGACAGTTTAACAGAGTAGTTGTTCTCAAGCTTGAAGGGAATAAGTGGACAGAGGACACAGTCCTTCTTGACCGTATTCCAAGCGCTGCATATCACCATGGCGGCCGTTTGAAGATTGGAACTGATGGAAAACTGTACATTACCACTGGAGATGCAACTACCCCAGAGCTGGCACAGGATCTGGGGTCCCTAAATGGAAAGATACTAAGGATGAATGTCGATGGCACCATTCCAGAGGATAATCCATTTGCTGATTCCTATGTGTACAGCTATGGTCATCGGAATCCTCAGGGGCTTGTGTGGGTCGGTGATACGTTATATTCGAGTGAGCATGGTCAATCGGCACATGATGAAATCAATTTGATTAAACCTGGCGGTAACTATGGATGGCCGGTCATTCAGGGAAGTGAAAGGAAAGCAGGGATGGAGACGCCATTGTTTCATTCAGGTAATGAAACATGGGCACCTTCAGGAATGGCCATTTTGGATGGAAAGTTGTATGCTGCAACACTTAGAGGAAATGCAGTTAGAGAATTTGATTTAGACAAGAAGATGACAAGTCCAGTTATAACAGGATTAGGACGGATTCGTGACGTTTTTGTAGATGGTGAATACCTCTATTTTGTCAGCAACAATACAGACGGCAGGGGAAATCCGGACGAAAAGGATGATAAATTGTATCGTGTATTGCTAGCGGATTTGAAATAAAGTGGTAAAGGCTGGTGTGAAGATGACGACGAAAAGCAATAAACTGCAATACGGATGGACACTGATTGCTCATCCAACCTATCAAATTTTTACAAACAAAAACTCTTACGCCATCATCGACGAAGACAATGACGTCATGCTCAGATTTACCCTCCAAGAAAACGAAATCGAAATCCATGGCGCAAACTGGAACCTAAACTACAAAATCAACCTAGGCTTCAAAACCCTTAAAATCATCAACACACCCGAGGTATAATGGCTAATGGTGACAGCAATGGTGACAGGCACCAAATATACAAAAACCGCTGTTTATGCAGCGGTTTTTGTATATTTGGCGCCTGTGGTGAATGAATTATAGGATGACTATTTCCATTGAGTTAACCTGCGAGACTAGCAGTTCTTCGTATTGTTTTTGGGCTTGGAAGTTGATTTCCTGCTGGCCCATTTTTGGGTTTTCTTTTTTTACTTTTTCGATGATGTCTTTTTGTACTTTTTGGGAGAGGACAATAAGTTGATATTGTTGTTTTTCAGTTTCCCAAAACTTATCTTCTCCGTATTCGCTGATCATGGCCTTGGCCGATTCAAACTGGTTGTATTGACTCCGGACTTTATTCATTTCTGTTTCAACTTCTGCGTCACTCGCGGAATGTCCTTTTTCTTCAGCGAGCATCGCCATGGAGCGAAGGCGGATGATTTGCGTTAATAATTGATTTTGGTCTTCCACAAGCTTTTCCTGAGAATCCCAGTAAGATAAGGCTTCTTTTAGCTGGTCGCCTGTATAACGCTTTTGATCGGTTTCACGGTTGATGGCAAGCTGGAGATAGTTGATAAACTTGTAAAACTCGATATCTTCATTCGTAATCCATTCTCCGTTAATCGAAGCCACGCCTTTTGATTCTTTGACCTCATAATTGATGACCTTTTCTGCCTTTTTCCCGTCCTTTTCTAACACAAAGAAAATTTCATATTTCCCGGTCATTGGGAGTTCAACTTTCCCAGAATAAATCCCAGCTTCCTCTTCTGTAAGTTCAACTTCCGTTGTGCCGTGGTCCATATTGGTCATAGAAAACTCAGCTGATACGTTAAGTCCGCTGACTGCTTCATCCTTTTCTGTAACTTTGATTTCAAAAGGCAATTCTTTATCAGCCAGCTGATAAATCGGTTTTGTCACTTCAATATTATACTCAGGGTCGGCACTACAGCCTGCTAGTATGGCTAAAAGCAGCAGTGCGGCCAGCATCATCGCTTTTTTCATGATTCAATCCCTCCAAGATTATGTGTTTGTAGAAAATCCTCAACGGTGTATTTCTCCATTTTTCCATTATTTAAATAGGCAACATGGGTACAAACCTGTTTAATTTCATCAAGATGGTGAGATGAAAGCAGGATCGTTTTATCATGAAGCGACTTTAACACTTCTAATATTTCCTTTCGTCCCATTGGATCAATCCCGCTCGTAGGCTCATCGAGAATCAAGATACTAGAATCCTGATAAAGGGTGATGGCCAGCCCGAGGCGCTGCAGCATACCCTTTGAATACTTCTTGACCTGAACAGTGCGGTCTTCCCACAAACTTACTGACTTAAGGACACTCTCGATAGTGTCATGGTCTACTGTCTTACCGACTGCTTCAGCAAAGAAGGTGATATTCTCAAGACCCGTCAGCATCGGATAGAGCATGAATTTCTCTGGCAGATAGGCGATCGCCTTTTTCCAGTCCTGATTTTTCTTGGTTACGTGAACGCCGTTAATGGTAATACAGCCTTGTTTAACAGGAAGGAGCCCAAGAAGACTATTGATAAAGGTAGACTTTCCAGCACCATTCCGGCCAACTAAGGCACAAATCTCATGTTTGTTAATTTCAATATTAATAGATTCCAGAACTAATTTTTTTCCGAAGGATTGGTTTAAGTCAGATACCGTAATCATTCGAATCCCTCCTTACGGTGAAAAACAATACCAGTGACGATGGAAGTAATAAGCCAAAACACTAGATTATAAAGCAGGAAGAATGCTGGTTTTGTCCACATGAAGGCTTGCAGAAGCCGTGACATATGACCGAACGAATAAACATCCATCCCGGTTTCTAAGAACATTCGAACAGACTGCAGTGGATTTAAGAAATACAGTGATGAAAATAGCTTTACATTATCATGGGTCACATCAGGTAAAAACGAGAGCAAAATAAAGTCGTGCAAGAAGAAAAAGTAAAACCAGACAAAAATCGTATAGCCGATAATCTGCATTCTGGAAGAGCTGAAGCTGCCGATTGCCGCTCCCATCTGCAAAAACACAAGTGATAGAGTCACAATACCGATAATAAAGACGAAATATGCCTTCATATCAAGCTGGAAGTTAAACTTGAGCAATAGCAGGTAAAGAAAAAACCAGACCAGAATGGGCAGAAGGACTACCGTATACAGCCCCGCACTTTTCTTTAATAGAAAGCTTGCATAGGAATCCTTTTTTGTCAGCAGCATGATTAATGTCTTTTGTTCCTTTTCCTGAAAAACCGAAAAGGCGCCGATAAACAAGCAGAGGATCGGAATAAAGTAAATAATTGTATCAAACAAATTAATTAAGAGAACATAGTAGCCTTTATCAAATGAAAGGGCAGTGGAACGAAACAAGATGCTGACTGATATCAGAACAATAATGCTTAGAGCAAGCCATAATCCTTTTCCTCTTATATTTTCCTTCCATTCCTTCCAAATGTAATGCATAGTAAATGTCTCCCTTTAAGTAATATCAGCACTGCGGCGAGCCCTAACGCTGCAAAAAGGATCAAATGATTATTTCCTTTTTCAGCTGTGAGCGGATGTGGATCATGGAACATCACTTTATCATCCGCTAATAGTGCATTCATTTTTTCATAGATGCCTAGTGCTGGGCTTTTTAAAAATAAATAAGCTAATTCTTGATCTTCGATTAGCTGATAAAGCGAAGATTTATAGGTTATAGGAAAGTCCCCAATGCCGTTTTGGTCTAAATCAGTGAGCGGGAAGGAATCTCCCCAGTCATTTCCTTTGCCATTGTGGCTCCAAAAATTACTTTCTCCTGTTCCTCCTATTGTCACGGCGGGAATAGTGTTTTCAGTAAGTAAGTTTTCCGTAAAGATTTGTTCATTCGAACTAGCCCAAAGCTCAATTCCAATTTGGTTTTGAGTGATTGAATTGCCTTCTATCAAATTTCTTGTGGCTTGGTCGATATAAATACCTCTTTGGTTCATGTAAAAGGTATTATTTTTTATTTGATTATCATTCGCTTGAAGCAGTAATAAACCGAATGATTGGTTTCCGTAATTTACGATGAAATGGTTATCCTCTAGGACCAGGTGATTAGAATTCATGACCGCAGCGCCGCCCGTATTCATGGTAAAGGTATTATTTTTAAAAATATTTTCATCAGAATACATGTAATGCAGACCGTACCGCGTATTGCTTATATTATTTTCATAGCTTTCATTGTTGTTGCCATAATCGAAGAACATTCCATCACGGGTGCCTTCGATGGTGTTATGTGATAAAAGATTCTTGTTCGCATAATAGACATGGATTCCGTTACCTTGTGCTGCAATTTCTCCTTTGCCCATTCCTTTTATTTCAACATGAGTGATGGTATTTTCATGTGCCTGGCTTAAATAAATTCCGTGAAAGGAATCCGTAATTTTGACATGGTCCACAACATTGTTGTTGGTATGAATCTTAATGCCGGCATATTCCTCTGCAGAGTTGCGGTCCATGCTGCTATTTTTAACATTCAGTTTCTTAAGCGTTACATGTGGAGTTTTGATGGAGATAACGTTCCCCGTACCGTCTCCCTTGATAACGGTCTTAGCCTTTCCAATGATCGTAATGGGTTTGTTGATGACAATATTGCCTTCATACGTTTTACCTTCGAGCTGCAATACTGCTCCTTCTTCCAAGCTGTCGATCATGGCTTGCAAGTTTTCGGCAGCATAATTTTTCTCAGGGCTAAGGCAAAAGGTGACAGAGAAAACGAATAGAAAGAGCAGAAATTTATTCATCTTGTTCGATCCTTCCATAACGGAATCAGTAATAAAAGAAAGGCTGCAATAAGGAAATACGCACCGTAACCTAGAACACTCTCAGTAACAAAGTTTGCAACTGTATTATGCCCTAAAAGCGGCGGAACAAATGGGTCAACCTTGATTGGCGCTGTTGGACTTAAGTTCGTGCCGAATTTACGTAGTGCCCGGGTCAGATCCCAAACACCAAGACTGCCGCCAATGACAAACAGACCAATTAAACCGTACAGCACTGCCTTTTTACGCAGGATGGCTGTTAAGAGTGTAAGAGCAGCTAGACCGATGACTAAGTAGGATAGATAAGCTAACTCAGGAAAGTTCTCTTCACTGAAATTATCCATGCCGATATAGTGATTTAAGCTGTTAACGATATCAATTTCACCTTCGAGCTTATTGGGGTGAACGATAATATTTAATCCTTCTGGATACTGCGGCGCAAAGAAAATCATTTGCCACCACGGAAAGTATAGTGATAGTACCACTAAAGCTGCTGCCAGCGTAATCACCAGTGATGACACAAGTGATAATTTTTTAGCTTTCATGTAAAACAAGTCCTTTCTAAACGGAGAAGGGTACCAATTGAATCAATTGATACCCATCATCCGATTTATTTACTAGGCTTTACAAGGAAATAGCCGGTCATTTCTTGGTGCAGTGCGGAACAGAAGTTAGTACAGTAAAGCGGGAATGTACCTGCTTTGTCTGCAGTAAATTCGATTGTATTGGTTTGACCTGGCTGAACCTCAATGTTTAAGTCGTATTGGTTGATGGCAAATCCATGGGTAATATCCTCATCAAAATCCGTGTTCGTTAAGTGGATAAACACCTTATCTCCTTGATTGACTTCAATTACATCAGGACGCTTTGCTTTTGCATCAAAGATAAACTTCGACCGCATTGCAATACCATAGACATGAACTTCGTTTCCATTCCGTTCAATTCTAGCTTGGTCCTGCTTATATGTCGCAAGCTTATTGTTTTCATCCTTCTCATAAACTTCAATCGTTTTAATCTTATCTGCCTTAATGATTTGTGCGTAGTGCGGTTCAGGGTTAACTGGTGAAGATTGGATAACCTTCATTTTGCCGCTGATATCGATTAATTGCATGGACTCAGGATGTGAAGGTCCTACCGATAAATAACTGTCTTTGGCAATTTTGTTCAATGCAATCAGCCATTTTCCATCTGGTGCAACGGTGTCACCTTCGGCAGCTACAGAGTGTCCTGGTGAATATTGAACAGGTACACGGTCTAGCGTTTCGCCTGTTTTTGGATCCCATTTCACGATTTCAGAAGAAATGAACATTGTTGTATACGCCATTCCTTTGTCATCGAATTGAGTATGAAGCGGTCCAAGGGCATTTTCAGGGTTAACTTCTCTTTCCATAATAGAATCGTAGTTGATAATCGGAATACCATTGCGCTCGCCAGCGAAATCTTGCTTTTCGATCGCTTCGAATGCTTTTTCAAACGAGAATACTGTCATAGCTGGTGCTAGTTTACCAGAAGCAATAAAGTGCTTTCCGTCAGGAGTTACGTCCACGCCATGCGGTGATTTCGCAACAGGAACGAGGTAAATGCCGCCTTTATGCTTTTCAGGGAAAATCATTTTTTGACCTGTAACTTCATCATACTGACCGTCCGCAACCATTTTCTCAAGCTCTTTCCAGTTAAAAAGAACAATGAAGTCACGGTCCGCTTGTGATGCGTTTATTTCAAGGTTAGTTGTAGCTTCTTCTGTGTTATACGTTGTCATAACGGCCCAGTCGCCAGATTCCTTTTTACCAGCGTCAGATAGGTCATAAGACCATGGCGGAAGAGCAACCTGGTAAGCAACATTAAGTTTGTCTTTGTCCTGGTCAAACGTTACGGCAGACATTACGCCGCGGTACTGCTGGCTGTACTCGTCCAATGACTTATACTCAGAGCCAATAGGAACGGCAAACCGTGTTGGCAGGAACATGTACTCTGTGTTCTCGGTAACGAAGGCCGCACAGTGCGGACCGCTTGTATTTGGAACGTTGATAATGTCCTTTACGGTAAATGTTTCTAAGTCCATGGCAGCGGCACGGCTGTTTCCGACATCCGTTGCGAACATATACTTACCGTCATAGTCACCATTTGTTTCTGAGAATGCCGGGTGATGCAGGTCTCCCCACGTATAGTCACCCATCAATTTCTTCGTATGCTCATCAAATCCATATCCTGTTGCAGAATCTGGTGAAAATACAGGAACCGTTCGAATGTGACGCATCGATGGAACACCGTAGATAAACATTTGTCCGGAGTGACCGCCTGATGCGAATAGGTAGTAATCATCTTTTTCACCAAATGGTACATAAACTTTTTCTGCATCGCTTTTGGTATTACTAGAAGCAACCTGGTTGTTGGTACTCTTTGAAAAATCAGCAAAGGAGATCGTTGCTGCTACAAATCCTGCTAGTAATCCAGAGGCGATAGGAACCCATTTTTTCATCAATTACACCACCTTATTATTTTTCTGATGCTTGCTTCAACATATCTAACACTTGCGTGCGTTCTTCATCTGTTAACGGGCTGCCGCCAATTACGCTCGACATAACCGCTGAAGTTGGTTCTTTTAAGAATTCATCAAGAGACTTGCCATGCTTTCCTTCTACCTCAGTAAATGCTTTGGAAAGATCTGGGCCGGTTGCCCCGCCATCTAGGCCAAGCATATCCACTGCGTGGCAGCCAAGACAGCCTTTACTGTTTAGGATGTTATCGGCATCTACCGCTGCTGTTTCCTCTTTTGGTTCTTCCTTTTGACTCTCTTTTTCACTTGCTGTGTCTGTTTGTTCTGTTTGAGCGACCTGAGGCTGTTGATCGGAATCTCCCATAATAACGCCAAATACTAAGTACCCAAGACCAAAACCAATGACAATGCTGACGACAAAGCTGATAATCGCCTTATTCATACTTCCCCCTCCTTTATGTCTAATGAACACCTTCATCCTAATTTGAATTCAAGTTTTAAAATGTGACGTTTCTCACATTTTTTTATCCAACTTTGAACGTTTTGTGAAGGGGCTTGAAATGACAGGGTTTTCGGAAATTGAACGTTTTGTGAAATTTATCACTTCGAGAGGGAGGGATTTTCACTACAATGGATGTAACATCTGATGGATTCACAGCCTTGATAAAAGATAGAAAGGAGGAACTGGAATGAATCCCGTACATGCATTAAAGGAACAGCCATTAGCTAGAGTGAGAGAGTTAAAAATTGAAGACTTTCTCCGGAAAATTGTCATTTTTAAGGATTTATCGGCCAAATCCATTCATTTAATCGCCAACCGTATTCAATCGTTAACCATTAAAAAAGGGGTACAGGTTATCTGTGAAGATGAGGTTGCAGAAGGGGTGTTTTTCATTCACTCTGGTGCAGTCAAGCTGACGAAGCAGGATGAAAATGGCAATGAAATCATTGTGTGTATGAAGCAAAAGGGTGATGTGTTTGCGGAGGCTTGTTTGTTCTCGAAAACCTCAGAGCTTTATCCGGCGACGGCCACGATGCTAGAGGACGGCCAGTTGTTCTTTTTAGATAAACTGGAATTAGAGAAGGGTCTCCATGAATATCCCGATCTTGCGGTTCAATTGATTGAATACATGAGCGATTCGCTTCGTGAAATGACGTCAACCTTACGAGACGTTGCTTTGTTAGATGTGTATGCGAAGACGGTGAAGACGTTAGAGCGGTTAGGCAATAAATTTAATACGTCAGCCACAAGATGGGACATTGAAATCCCGTTGACGATTCAAGAGTTTGCAACGGTAGTGGGGACCTCACGGGAAAGTGTGAGCCGAGTATTTTCGAAGTTGAAAAAAGAGGGCATTATTGATATGAAATCGAGGAAAATTATCATTCTTGATATGTGCAAGCTGTGCACGTTGATGAATCCAGTTTATTAAAAAACCTTCGCCGCTTTTTGACGAAGGTTTTTTAGGTATATGTTAGTTGGTATGAGCCCCTTTTTTTGAAAAATCATCTAGGATTGGGCTTTATGAAGCGGCCATGAAACCTGTTTAAGAGAAATCATCTAGGATTGGGCTTCATGAAGTGGTCATGAGGCCTGTTTTAAGGGAACTCAACCGATTTTGGGCTCCATGAAGTAGTCATGAGACCTGTTTCAATAGAACTCAACCGATTTTGGGCTCCATGAAGTGGTCATGAGGCCTGTTTTAAGGGAACTCAACCGATTTTGGGCTCCATGAAGTGGTCATGAGACCTGTTTCAAGGAAACTCAACCGATTTTGGGCTTCATGAAGTGGTCATGAGGCCTGTTTTAAGGGAACTCAACCGATTTTGGGCTCCATAAAGTGGTCATGAGGCCTGTTTTAAGGGAACTCAACCGATTTTGGGATCCATGAAGTGGTCATGAGACTCGTTTTAAGAAAACTCAACAGACTCTGGGCTTCATGAACTCGAGAAAAACGATTATGAATCGAATTTATACGTCCAAAAGCGTTCGTTATTGATCCAGACCATCATCTGCGGGTCTTGATTCTTCAGCTTTTCTGTCACGTCTCCAAACATTTGCTCCGTCTGGGAACGATGAGCTTGAATTGCAGCGAGCTTTTTATCAGCAACGGCACTGATATTAAGAACAATGTCGGCCTCACCGAGTTCTTCCACACAATTGTTTGAAAAAGCAACGCAGTGCAGCTTCGGTCTTTTGTCAGCCGGAATCTTTTCTAGTGCCCTTACGACCGCCGCACCGGTCGCATCGTGGTCGGGGTGAACAGAATAGCCTGGATAAAAAGTGATCACAAGGGATGGATCTACCACACTGATCAACGACAACATGGCATTGGCTAATACCTCATCATCTTCAAACTCGACCGTTTTATCACGGTACCCGAGCATTCGCAGATCCTGAATCCCTAAGGCATCAGCGGCCGCTTTAAGCTCCTCTTTTCGAATCTTCGGGAGATTTTCGCGGTTGGTAAAAGGGGGATTCCCCATGTTACGCCCCATCTCACCCAAGGTTAAACATGCGTAAGTGACAGGAGTACCATTTTGTACATGGGTGGCAATGGTTCCAGATACTCCAAAAGCTTCGTCATCCGGATGTGGAAAGATGACTAATAGTTGACGTTCTTTTTCCATAAAAGGTTCCTCCTTTCCTTTACTCAAACGGTGTAGGGCTGATTTCAAGTGCAACCGCGAGTTTCCCTTTGTTATCATGTCCTGCTAACAGCAGGCGGTCTTGTTCATCGACTTCAAAATGAGTGAGACCTTCCGCATAAATCCAGCCAAGGTTGATTTTTAGGCCCACACGATAGGGGTCGCCTCCAGTGATTTTCCCATGTTCGTAACGGACCAGAGCATTTCGAATATAGGCACCTGCTGAGAAGAAGGTTTGATCATGGTGGGATGCGTAGGCACCATTGGTTGTTTCCAGGTGAATGTAAACATCCTGATTCGCGTATCGGTTAATTTCTTTTTGAACCTGGAGATGATTTTTAATCGGTTCCATCATTACTTTTCTCCTTTCCCTATACATGGTATGTAATCTATCAACTAGTGTATTTATTAATGTAACTATCATACTAAAATCACTTTGAAAAAGCGAAATGTACGACTTATTTTTTATTTAGGCTGTGTTAACCTAGGAAATTAGTTTCCGCTCCAATTAAAAGTTTCCTCAACACATCCTGAAATAAAAAAGCCGTCCACTTGGAACGGCCTGTTGATTAGCAATCTGTACAGTATTCGGTTTTTGAACTGCGGTAGGCGCCGTGCCATGTTGGTCCTACAAATTCATTTAAACGGAAGCCTTGGCTGATGGCAGCAGAAATGAAGTCCTTTGCAACTTCAATCGCTTCAACAACGGAGCTTCCTTTTGCAAGCTCTGCAGTGATCGCAGAAGAGAAGGTACAGCCGGCACCATGCGTGAAGTCTGTTTCAATTTTATCTGATTCAAAAATGGTGAAGTCCTTGCCATCGAATAATAGGTCAATGGACTTTTCTTCTGTTAAAAGCTTGCTGCCGCCTTTAATGACCACATACTTTGCACCTAAATCATGAATTTTTCGTGCTGCTTCTTTCATTTGCTCTAAAGTTTTAACAGGGCCTGTCTGCGCTAATTGCCCAGCCTCGAAAAGGTTAGGTGTCACAACTAAAGCGCGCGGCAGCAATAATTCACGCATTGCATCCGTCGTTTCAGGATTTAGTACTTCATCTTCACCCTTACACACCATTACCGGGTCAATGACGACAGTCTCTAATTTATGTTCATCGATCACTTTTGCTACTAATTCAATAATTTCAACAGTACCTAACATACCTGTTTTCATCGCATTGATTCCTACTGATAAAACGGTATCGATTTGTGGTTTAAGAGTATCAACAGAGATTGGAAACACACTATGGTGCCAATCCTTAGGATCCATCGTCACAATGGTAGTCAGTGCTGTCATGCCGTACACACCTAGTTCTTGGAATGTTTTGATATCAGCCTGAATCCCTGCACCTCCGCTTGTGTCCGAACCCGCGATTGTCATCACCTTTTTAATTGTCATATGTAGTCCTCCTAAAGCAAGTTGTGAAAATCACTATTCCTATTATAAATCAAACGTAGAAATATAGCAGAAATTTAAAATGCATGAATTTGTCAGAAAGATGACAAATACCTGTTTTTATACTATTTGGATGTTTATCTGTGATAAATCTTACTTCAGTTAAAAAGGACTCATCGTACGATAGTACTAAAGATACAAAAAGTGTTTTGAAATCGCTTGCGTCTAGCGTTTTTGACACAATTTGAACAGTCCTAAAGATATTGATTACTGAGAAAATTCGATATTCCGACACAGAAATGTCCATGATTCGTCAAAGTCCAATGAGTTAGGGTTCAATATTTATTATAAATTTAAAAGGCATAGATTATCACATTTCCTGAAAAAAGGAGGGAAAACAATGTACCGCAAAGGATGTCCCGATGAATACCCGATTACCTTGGTTTTAAATGGGTATGAGATAGCTGTATTTCAACTAACAAAACACGATTTAGAGGATTGGGCCTATGGTTATTTGTTTTCTGAAGGATTTATTCAGGAAGCTAGTGAGATTGAATACATCACCATTAATGAGGAAATGGGGAGCATCAACGTCTCACTTCTGAATGGATTTAATGAAGAAGAGCTATTTACAAAAAAGAAGCATTATACAGCTGGCTGCGGCCGCGGCGTCACATTTTTCTCGATGACAGACGTGAAAAATTTTCAAAGAGTTTCTTCAGAACAACAATATAAATTAAGTTATTTGTTAAAAAAACGAAGTGAATTTGCTCAAAACTCACCGTTTTATTTAGAAACTGGCGGCATGCATGGAGCCTGTATTGTAGATGAAAGAGGCGATATCACTGTCCGTGAAGACATTGGGCGGCACAATGCAGTCGATAAGATCATCGGCCACACATTACGAAAAGGGTTGCAGCCTGAAAGGTTAGTTCTATTAACAACCGGCAGGGTTTCATATGAAATGCTCTCCAAAGCAGCAAAATTTGGCTTTCCTGTGATTGGTTCACGAACAGCAGCCACTAAGCAGGCTGTTCAGTTAGCAAAATATTTGAACATAGAGGTTATTGGCTATTTACGAGGGAAAATGGCCAATATCTACACTGCAGCAGGAAGAGTTGAAAATGATTTATTGGAAGTATCCGCTGTAGAGATGCATTGAAAGGGGGGAATAAAGAACAAGGCAATTTTTAACTAGAGATAATGGGATATTCTATTCATTTAATGGGAAGGAGATAGAAAAATGGTTGAAATCAACTTAAACCGCCGGCAATTCTTGAAGTTGTCTGGTGCTACTGCCGCGACTCTAGCAGTAGTGGAACTAGGCTTTAATGAAAAAAAAGCCTATGCCAGCACAAAAGAATTTAAAATTGCCAAATCAACTGTAACACCAACCATTTGCTGCTTTTGCGGCGTGGGCTGTGGAATCTTAGTCCATACCAAGGACAACACCGTGGTTTATACGGAAGGGGATCCGGATAACCCAATTAACGAAGGTAAGCTATGCAGTAAAGGAACCACTATTAGACAGTTATATACTTCTGAAAAACGAATTAAGAAACCGCTTTATCGTGCACCAGGCAGCAGTAAGTGGGAAGAAAAAGAATGGGAATGGATGTATGAAACCATTGCCAAACGAGTGAAAGAAACGCGTGACAAAACATTTGTCGTAAGTGAAGATGGCATGACTGTAAATAAGACCGAGGCAATTGCCAGCCTTGGCGGAGCAGCTCTTGATAACGAAGAGACCTACCTGCTTTCAAAAATGATGAGAGGGCTTGGTGTCACCTATTTAGAGCACCAGGCACGAATATGACATAGTTCTACGGTTGCCGGTCTGGCACCTTCATTAGGTCGTGGAGCAATGACAAACAGTTGGAATGATGTGCAATATACCGATTGTGCGTTGATTATGGGTGCAAACCCTGCGGAAAATCATCCAATCAGCTTTAGATGGTTAACAAAAGCGAAAGAGAATGGCGGAAAAATTATCAGTGTTGACCCTCGTTATACAAGAACATCGGCAATGTCTGATATTTATGCACCACTGCGCTCTGGAACAGATATTCCGTTTATGGGCGGTATGATAAAATATGCGCTTGATAATAATCTTTACCACAAAGAGTATGTCGCTAAATATACAAATGCAAGTTTTATTATAAAAGACAGCTATAACTTTGAAGACGGCTTATTCTCAGGATATAACGAAGAAAAGCGCGCTTACGATAAGACGAAGTGGGCAATTGAGAAAGATGCTGAAGGAAAACCAGTTAAGGACTTCACTCTAGAACATCCAAGGTCTGTTTTCCAATTAATGAAAAAGCATTATTCGCGCTATGACGTTGATACAGTTGTAAAAATTACAGGAACACCAAAAGAAGATTTATTAAAGGTGTACGAAAACTTCTGTGCAACAGGTAAAGTGGGTAAAGCAGGAACAATCATGTACGCAATGGGAACAACCCAGCATACAGTGGGTACACAAAACGTTCGTGCATTTGCGATTATTCAACTTCTTCTTGGTAACGTGGGTGTCCCAGGCGGCGGTATTAACGCAATGCGCGGTGAGTCAAACGTACAAGGATCAACAGATTTTGGTTTGTTATATGGTAACCTGACAGGATATTTGAATACTCCAACATCAACAGATAAATTGAATGCCACACTAGCAGGGCACTTAGAAAAAGAAACACCAAAGACCGGCTATTGGAGCAACAAGCCTAAGTTCATTGTCAGCTTATTAAAAGCTTGGTACGGACCGAATGCAACAGCAGATAATGAGTTCTGCTATCAATTCCTGCCAAAAGGAAATAAAAACTACTCACATATCAACCTGTTTAAGGCGATGTACGATAAAAAGCTAGAAGGGGCATTCCTTTTCGGAACAAACCCTGTTGTCGGCGGCCCGAATGCAGGAAAAGAAAAAGAGGCACTTTCTAATCTTAAGTGGTTAGTGGCTGTTGACCTATGGGAAACAGAAACATCAGCATTCTGGCAAGAAGAGGCTGGCAGTAACCCATCAAAGATCAACACTGAAGTATTCCTTCTTCCAGCATGTTCTTCTTATGAAAAAGAAGGAAGCGTATCAAACAGCTCCCGCTGGATGCAGTACCGCTGGCAGGCCATTAAGCCGCTTGGTGAATCTAAGGCAGACCTAGAAATTATTCATGAGCTTATGACGAAGATTAAAGGTCTTTATAAAAATGAAGCAGGTCCAGCCTCAGCTCCTATCAATGCTCTTTATTGGAACTATGGTGAAGGTCACCATCCTGATATTGATCTTGTTTGTAAAGAAATCAACGGGTATGACGTCAATACAGGCAAGCTGATCGCCGGCTTTGGTAATTTAAAGGATGATGGATCTACTTGTTCTGGTAACTGGATTTATTGCGGTTTCTATCCAGAAGAAGGCAAGAACCGTGCGAAGAACCGTGATAAAAAAGATACAGGAATGAGTTTGTATTTAAACTGGGCGTATGCATGGCCAATGAACCGCCGAATTCTCTACAATCGCGCTTCATGTGATCCAAATGGTGTTCCATACAATAAGGAAAAAGCAGTTGTGTGGTATGACGCGGCATTAGGTAAATGGACAGGAGTGGACGTTCCAGACTTCGTTGCAACAAGAAAGCCTGGGGATGCAGGATTTGAAGATCCATTTATCATGATGAATGACGGTGTTGGCGGCGTATTTGCACCAACATTAAATGATGGACCATTCCCTGAACACTACGAGCCATTTGAAAGTCCGGCAAAGAATCCTTTTTCCAGCCAGGAAATTAACCCTACTATTCAGTTATTTGATGGTAAGTTTAATGAGCGCGGCTTCAAAGCAGATTATCCAATTGTGGCAACCACTTACCGTGTAAGTGAACACTGGCAGTCTGGAACGATGACACGCAACCAGGAATGGCTATCAGAGCTAGTACCACATATGTATATTGAAATCAGTGAAGAACTGGCAAAAGAAAAAGGAATTAAAAACAAAGATAAAGTGATTGTCAGCTCCGCACGCGGCGAGGTAAAGGCATATGCGATGGTGACAAAACGCTTTAAGCCTCATACCATCGATGGTAAAAAGGTACACCAAATCGGAATGCCATGGCATTTTGGTTATAAAGGTTTCGCAACTGGGGATACAGCAAACCGCCTGACTCCTCATATCGGGGATGCCAATACAACCATTCCAGAGTACAAAGCATTCCTCTGTGACGTAAGGAGGGCATAACAATGGCTGTAGAATATGTAAAATTTGTTGATGTAACCAAGTGTGATGGCTGTCGTGCCTGTATGGTTGCCTGTAAGAACTGGAATGACCTTCCGGCAGAACAGCAGGACTTCTTAGGAAGTGCACAATCCCATGCTAAAACAACAGCTGATACTTGGAATGTACTGCAATATATCGAGCACGAAGATTCAAAAGGCAAACTTGACTATCTATTCCGCCACTCTGCATGCTTCCATTGTACAGATGCTGCCTGTGAAAAGGTTTGTCCAGAAAATGCAATTAGCTACACTGATTTTGGTTCAGTTGTAATTGACCATGAAAAATGTGTAGGCTGCGGCTATTGTGTCAATAACTGTCCGTTTGAAGTCATTTCTCTTAAAGAATATGTTGATAAAAATGGCGATAAATACAGAAAAGCTCATAAATGTACAATGTGTACGGATCGTCTTGAAGAAGGCTTACAGCCTGCCTGTGTTACAACCTGCCATACAGGTGCAATGGAGTTCGGCGACAAAGCTGCGATGATCAAGAAAGCAGAAGAGCGTGTTAAACAAATCAAAGACCGCTATCCAAACGCAATGGTTTATAACCCACAAGGCGTAGGCGGTACACATACAGTTTATGTATTAGCAGAAAAGCCATCTGTCTATGGTCTTCCGGAGAACCCTAAAGTTCCAACCTCAGCTGTGATCTGGAAAGACTATGCACAGCCAATTGGAAAAATGATGATCGGCGCAACCACAATGGCGGTTGTTGGAGCATTTATTACCAATACGATCATTAGCAAGAAAAAGAATGGTAAAAACGAAGACGGAGGTGACAGCCATGAGTAAACCTCAAAATTCGACTGTAAAAGTAAGACGTTTTTCAAAGGCGTTTGTTTGGGCACATGGTATTAATGCGGTTTCGTTCTTTGCCCTCTATATCACAGCCCTGCCAATGTATACAGAGTTTTTCGACTGGCTGTATCCAGTTCTTGGCGGACCAGAAGGAGCTCGTTTACTTCACCGGATATTCGCGGTTGCTTTTATCACACCGACATTTATCTGGGTAATCTTTGATCCAAAAGGCTTCAAGCGTTGGATGAAAGAGCTTGTAACTTGGAAGAAACGTGATCTTCAGTTCTTTACTGAATTCGTAAAAGAGCTTTTCGGTTTCAATTTCAAGCATGTAAGACAAACATTCTTTAACGCCGGTGAAAAGATTAACTCAATCATTCAAATTTTCACCGCAATCCTAATTATTGGTTCAGGTATCCCAATGTGGTTCCCTGAATATTTCCCAAGAGCTGTGGTTCAATGGGGATATTTGTTACACAATGTCGGTTTCGGTCTTTCCATTGCCGTTATCGTTGGACACATCTATCTAAGTGTTGTTCACAAAAACTCTCGACCAGGCTATTCAGGTGTTGTTACCGGCGAGGTTCCTGCATGGTGGGCGCATGACCACTATACAGACTGGTATGACGAAGAAGTCGCAAAAGGCAACTTCCCTGACATTGATGCCAATGGCAATCCTAAAAAACCAACTAGCCCAGATAAGAAAAAGAAAAAAGGCGCTTAGGCCCGAAAAGCGGAAACGCCTTGACCCGAGCCACTAGGCGTTGGAGCTAGACAAGGCCATTGAAAGAGTGAATAAACCAAATGGCTGTCTGTAAAAGGACAGCCATTGGTTTATAAAAACAAAAAAGAGGTGCACAACGATGAAAAAATCTGTTGTTTCGAAAGAATATCAGAATTTACAGAAGGATATTTTAACCCTTCAGGAGAATTGGAAGAAGAGGATCAATCCTGAATCTATTATTCCAAACCTGGATAAGGGAGCAATGTCTATAGGGGTCCCTGCGGCAGCATTAGCGTCTATTAATTTTGAAATTTCACTATTCATACAGTGGATAGAGGAGATAAATGCACTTTTAATCAAAAACAACCCTGAATTAGAAACGAAACTAGGTGTTATTAACACTCTATTAAATGAAGAAACAGCGATTCGCTGGATTGATGAAGCCTTTTCTTTTAATAGTGTTTATTTTGCTAGTTTTGCTGAGGAAAATGGAATTGATGAGTGGGTTCCTCAATTTCTTGCTGAAACAGCACTTAGGCCATATCTGCGGTTAACAGCGGAGAAAGTTCAGCACGAAATCACTCATGCTGCTTTTGGTGCAGGCTGTCCTGTTTGCGGGGAACCAGCTCGACTTGCCGTTCTAGAAGATGAGGGTAAAAAAGTGATGACTTGTCCTCGCTGTCTTGCGCATTGGCATTCAAAACGAATTGAATGTGCACACTGTGGCAATGATGACCATAACACCATTCAGTTTATCACCATTGAAGGCGATGCATCCTCACAAATTCAGGTTTGCGAAAAGTGTACAGGGTATATTAAAGTGATAGATACAAGACAATATCTCGAGAAGCCATCGGCGGCCATGCTGGACTTAAATAGTATTCATCTTGACTTTGTAGCTCAAGAGCAGGGATATCAAGCAGTGGGGAAAGCGAAAAGCGGAAGCGCCTTGTCCAGGGGCGACAGGCATTAGTCGATCCGGCGAGAAGGTTGGTTTTTACCTTCTTGACGGATTGGCAAATGACCCGAGCCCCTAGGCGCTGTAGCTAGACAAGTAAAACAAACCAATTAAGAAGGTGCTTTTTCATGAAAGCTGCAGCTATCATTTTAGCAGGCGGGAAATCAAGCAGAATGGGTACAAACAAGGCCCTCCTAAAACTAAACGAGAAGACCACGATTGAAAGAATGGTTGATACTCTCAAAATCTACTTTGATGATATCATTCTCGTTACCAATGAGATGGAGAACTATCAATTTTTAGGAGTAAAGATGGTGCCAGACCACTATCCCGGGAAAGGTCCGCTCGCCGGATTTCATGCCGGATTAAGTGCTTCGGAATATGATGTGAATTTTATTACAGCCTGTGATATGCCATTTATGTCCGGAGAACTAGCTGCCACCCTTGTAAGTATGATTGACTATCATGATGCTTTAGTTCCTGTTATTAATGGGAAAATGCAGACTCTTTGTACGGTTTTACAAAAGAAGACGGTAACAAAGATTGAAGAATGTATTGAGAATGGACGTCTTCCAATCAAACATCTGCTTGAGCATTTAAATGTCCTTTATGTAACAGAAGAAGATTTGTTAGTCTATAGCAATACTGATATGGAGCGAGTCTTTTTCAATATGAATCATCCCCATGAGTATGAGGACGCAAAAAAGTGGCTCGAGGCCGATCGCTAGGAAGGATGTAGGGCACAGTGCAATTTTTCAAAGTAAAAACAGTTGAAGAAACCTTTGCAATGATAGAAGAAAAAGTTCAAGCAATAAAAGATAAAGAAGTGCGCTCACTCGAAGAGGCTCTTCATTATATAACAGCCCAGAGCGTTACCGCGAAGGAAAATGTCCCTGGCTTTGATCGTTCAACCGTGGATGGCTATGCGGTCAAAGCAAAGGACACATATGGATCGTCTGATTCGATGCCTGGGTTTTTAAATGTGGTTGGTGAAGTTGCAATGGGAGAGGGTGCAGCACTCCCTGTTGGTCCAGGAGAAGCCGTTTATGTACCGACAGGCGGAATGATTCCAAAAGGCAGTGACAGTGTGATTATGATCGAGCATTGTGAGGACCATGATGGGCTGCTAAACACCTATAAATCTGTGGCACCGGGTGAAAATATTATTCGTGCAGGTGAAGATATCTCTCTTGGGGAAACTCTTCTTCCTGAAGGAACCCTGCTTCGTCCGCAGGAAATAGGTGCAATGGCTGCATTAGGTATCAGCCATGTAAATGTCTATCGCAAATTAAAGGTCGGATATCTATCATCTGGCGACGAAATTGTTCCCTATCAAACAGAAAAACTTTCAGAAGGACAAATTCGCGATATCAACTATTTGACGATATCCGGGCTCGCACAGCAATGGAATGTTGACGTTGTGTACGGCGGAATTGTGAAGGATGATTATCAAGAGTTTCAACAAAAAGCACAGGCTTTATATGATGAAGTCGACTGCTTGATTCTCTCGGGGGGAAGCTCAGTCGGTGCAAAGGATTACACAACAGAGGTTATCCAGTCGCTAGGTTCACCAGGCGTATTTGTCCATGGTATCTCCATCAAACCAGGAAAGCCGACCATTCTTGCAATGGCAAATGGAAAACCTGTTATTGGGTTGCCGGGGCATCCAGCTTCCGCAATGATAATCTTTATGCTTTTTGGCGAAAAAATACTGAAAAAGCTTAAAGGTGAAAAAATCGAAAAAAAACCTGATCGGTTTTTTGCCCGAA
Source organism: Neobacillus niacini (assembly GCF_046591715.1). Lineage (GTDB taxonomy): Bacteria > Bacillota > Bacilli > Bacillales > Cytobacillaceae > Neobacillus > Neobacillus niacini_L. The sequence continues at coordinate 148,544 of NZ_JAWVNQ010000005.1, forward strand.
TTACGAAGAATATTCCTTCTGCACCAGGGCGTTCCGATTATATTCGTGTTCGTTTGATTGAAAAAGAAGGAGAATGGTGGGCTGAACCGATTATCGGTAAATCGGGGTTAATTACTACGTTAGTAAAAAGCGATGGAATTGTTGAAATTACTTCAGAAAAAGAGGGTATTTCACAGGGAGATTATGTACCTGTGATTGCAACACGATGAGGGGGATCATAGATGGACCAGAAACGCTATAAACGGAAAATATATTTAGAGGACAAGCCCCGCTCGGAAGCTAAGAATGAAATTCTCGAAAATTTTTCTCTGACCTCAGAAATTGAAATGATTCCAACAGTAGATGCCCTTGGCCGTGTAACAGCACAGCCGATTTTTGCCAAGGTTTCAATGCCGCATTACCATGCATCTGCTATGGATGGAATTGCGGTAATCGCTGAAAAAACGTATTCCGCCCATGAGCAAAATCCGCTTCAGCTCAAATTTGGGATTGACTTTGCCATTGTGGATACAGGAAATGCCATTACAGCACCGTTTAACGCGGTGATTATGATTGAGCATGTCGATATGATTGATGAGGAAACGATTGAAATTATCGAGCCGGCAACACCATGGCAGCATATCCGTCCGATTGGCGAGGATATTGTCCAGGAGGAAATGCTTTTTCCTCAAGGACATACGCTTAGACCAGCGGATTTAGGCGTTCTTTTAGCATCGCAGCAGCTTGTGGTTCCGGTTGTGAAAAAACCGATTGTCGCCATCATTCCAACCGGTAACGAGCTGATTGAGGCGAATAACGAACTATCGACAGGGAAAATTATTGAGTTTAATGGAACCGTCTTTGCGAATTTTGTCAAAGATTGGGGCGGGGAGCCAAGGCTGCATCGAATTGTGAAGGATGACCCAGAAATGATAAAGTCCGTACTGCTTGAAGCGGCAGAAACTTCGGATATTATTGTCATCAATGCCGGCTCATCAGCAGGCTCAAAGGATTATACCGTTCATATTATTGCAGAAATTGGCACAGTCTTTACCCATGGTGTGGCCGCAAGACCAGGGAAACCCGTAATTTTAGGGAAAATAAAGGAAAAGATTGTTGTAGGTGTTCCAGGTTATCCTGTTTCCGCCTATTTAGCATTAGAATGGTTTGTCCGGCCGCTCGTTTGCAAGTACTTGCAAATTCCTGAGCCAAAGCGTCAAACCGTTACAGTTAAGCTCGGCCGCCGAATTGTTTCGGGGATGGGGGCTGAGGATTTTGTCCGAATGAATATCGGCTATGTGAATGGACAGTTTGTGGCCAATCCGCTGACACGAGCAGCGGGTGTAACGATGTCCTATGTGAGAGCAGATGGCCTTCTAGTCGTACCTCCCAACGTAATTGGCTATGAACAAGGTGAATTTGCTGAAGTCGAGCTGTTACGTCCGCTTGAGGAAATCAAAAATGCCATTATGTTTTGCGGCAGCCATGATTTGACCATTGACCTTTTATCCTCTCAGCTAAAAAGAGTGCGTGAAGATATGAAAATCGTCTCTGCACATGTTGGCAGTATGGCTGGGATTATGGCAATTCGAAAAGGCGAGGCCCATGTAGCGGGCATTCATTTGCTTGATCCGAATACGAAGCAATATAACATCTCTTATATCAAGAAAATATTAGCGGGTATGGATGTTGTTCTCTATCCATTCTTAAAAAGAAAGCAAGGATGGATTTTACCAAAGGGAAATCCGCTTGGGATTGAGTCTGTGGTCGACATTGCTGAGAAAAAAGCAAACTTTGTTAACCGTCAAAAAGGAGCAGGAACGAGGATTCTTCTTGATATGCTGCTTGAGGAAAACGGAATTTCTTCAGAAGAAATCACCGGCTACGATCGGGAAATGTTCTCCCATCTTGCTGTAGCGGCAGAGGTAAATGGAGATAATCACGGTGCAGGTCTCGGGATTTACCCGGCAGCGAAAGCAATGAATCTTGATTTTGTTCCTGTAGGTGATGAAGAGTATGATTTACTCATGACACGGAGCTTTTATAAAAGTGAAAGCTGTCGATTATTAATCGATATAATCCAATCACCACAATTTAAGGAACAGGTTGAAAAGATTGGCGGATATGAAGTAGTGGAAAATGCTGAGCCAAAGAATTTGGTTTAAAGAGGTGCAGATAATGAACTTTCAGATTTCAAAAGAACCTATTGATATACAATCGGTTATTGATAAGGTTGTTCAGCGGAATGCCGGGGCAATCACGACTTTTATTGGGACGGTTCGTGAATTAACAAAGGGAAAAAAAACGCTTTTTTTAATTTACGATGCCTATGAGGCAATGGCCGTGAAAAAGCTTGAGCAAATTGGCAGAGAGATTGAGGAGCGCTGGGAGGGTTCACAGGTGGCGATTACCCATCGTGTCGGCCGTCTCGTCATAACCGATATCGCTGTTGTCATCGCTGTTTCCACACCACATCGTGCCGATGCCTACGAGGCCAATCGTTATGCAATTGAGAGAATAAAAGAAATTGTCCCAATTTGGAAAAAAGAACATTGGGAAGATGGCGAAGAATGGATGGGCAACCAGCTTGAAACGGTCGCATATCCAAGCGGAAAGCCGGAGGAGGAAGATCTGAATGAATAAGGTATTGTTTTTCGCTCATTTACGGGATGCAGTCGGCGAAGAGTTTCTACGCTTAGATGCTGCCGGCAAGACTGTGGGAGAAGTGAAAGCAGAATTGGCGGCCATTTACAATCTTCCAAAGTTAGACACCGTGATGACTGCAGTTAATGAAGAGTTTGCACAGGATGAGGAAGTCATCAAAGACGGTGATGAAATTGCATTTATTCCGCCAGTGAGTGGTGGTTGAGCCTTTGATAGCGGAGGGTACTCTCGTATGGCGGGGGATAACTCTCGTATGGCGGGGATAACTCTCGGATGACGGGGATAACTCTCGGATAGCGGGAATTACTCTCGGATAGCGGGGGATAACTCTCGGATGGCGGGGGATAACTCTCGGATGGCGGGGGATTACTCTCGGATGGCGGGGGGTTACTCTCGGATGGCGGGGGATTACTCTCGGATGGCGGGGGATTACTCTCGGATGGCGGGGATAACTCTCGGATAGCGGGAATTACTCTCGGATAGCGGGAGATTACTCTCGGATAGCGGGAATTACTCTCGGATAGCGGGAATAACTCTCGGATAGCGGGAATTACTCTCGGATAGCGGAGATTACTCTCGGATAGCGGGAATTACTCTCGGATAGCGGAGATTACTCTCGGATAGCGGGAATTACTCTCGGATGGCGAGGGATAACTCTCGGATAGCGGGGAAATACTCTCGGATGGCGAGGGATAACTCTCGGATAGGCGAGAGATAACTCTCGGATAGCGGGGTATACCCCTGCTAAGCCCAGAGTATTAAGCGATTTTGGAAAGGGGAATACACAATGGATGAACGATATTCACGGCAGGTCCTCTTTCCAGGGATCGGAAAAGAAGGACAAGAGAAGATCCGCAGAAAGCATGTGTTAATGATTGGGGCGGGAGCGCTTGGTTCTGGGAATGCAGAGATTCTCACACGTGCAGGAATTGGCCGGTTGACGATTGTGGACCGGGATTACGTGGAGGCGAGCAATCTGCAGCGTCAGCAGCTTTATACCGAAGAGGATGTCGCAGAAAAGCTTCCAAAGGCAGCGGCAGCTGAAAAACGCCTAAAGGCCATCAACTCTGATGTAGAAATAAACGCCATAATCGGCGATGCGACACCGGAAATGCTTGAGGAATTGGTGAAAGACGTTGATATCATTATAGATGCCACCGATAATTTTGAAACGCGGATGGTGATAAATGATGTTTCACAAAAGCATCAAATTCCATGGATTTACGGGGCCTGTGTCGGCAGTTATGGCATGAGTTTTTCAATCATTCCAGGAAAAACTCCGTGCTTAAACTGTTTGTTGCGGAGTATTCCGATGCAGGGTTTAACGTGTGACACCGGCGGTATTATTTCACCTGCTGTGCAAATGGTTATTGCTCACCAAAGTGCCGAAGCGCTTAAAATGCTTGTCGAGGATTGGGAAGCGGTACGAACTTCGTTTGTCAGCTTTGACTTATGGCGGAACCAATATAGCAGTTTGAAAATGGGGAAGGCCAAGTTCGCAGGCTGTTTATCATGCGGCGAGGACAGGACCTATCCTTATCTCGACCAAGAAAATATGACAAAGACCACGGTTTTATGCGGACGTGATACAGTCCAAGTCCGTCCATCCTCTCACCGGGAAATCTCACTTAAGAATCTTGCAGGACAACTTACCAGATTAGGATACAGCGTAAAAGGCAACCCTTATCTTTTATCCGTAGAAATGGGAGAGGACCGGATGGTTATCTTCAACGACGGCCGTGCACTCATTCATGGAACAAAAGATTTAACTCATGCTAAAACAATTTATCAGAGAATATTAGGATAGAATCTAAAGCTCGTACCTTAATGATGGTACGGGTTTTTCTTTTGTGACAAAAATTTACATGTTTCACGTGAAACAATGAAAGGTGTCGAATTTCTAATTAGAAGAGTAATTTGGTATGATGATATGGAGATTGAAATAGAGGAGTTAAGATATGGTGGATATTTCAGTAGATAAATTATTAAGGAAAATCGAAGAGGAATTGAAGCTGGCAAAAGGCAGCACAAGAAAAGAAAACTTGCGGGAAAAAGTATACTCTATTAAAATATTATGCGAATTGATACTAGATGAAAAACCGGGGCAGCAGGAGGCGCCGGCGATACCTGTAACATCCTATCAACCTGTGATAACCCAAACACAGCCAGTCTTTCAGCAGCCAGTATCACTGAATCAACCCAAAAAAATAGATATGGAAGACGAAGCAAATGGAGATTCATTATTTGACTTTTAGACGAAAAGCGGAAGCGCCTTGTTCAGGGGTGACAGGTATAAGCCAATCCGTCGAGAAGGTTGTTCTTTAACCTTCTCGACGGATTGGCTTATGACCCGAGCCCCTAGGCGCTGTAGCTAGACAAAACGAAAAGCTGAAGCCCCTAGGCGTTTCAGCTAGACATGAAAGAGGAGGAAAACATGAAAACTTTTATTATTCTAGGCGCGATTAACGCCTTTTTAGCGGTGGCTCTCGGAGCCTTTGGAGCACACGGACTTAAGGACAAGCTTGATGCCTATTACTTAGATATTTGGAAAACAGGTGTAACCTATCAAATGTTTCACGCATCTGGATTATTGATCATTGGACTGCTCCTTGGAAAAGTTGAAGTGAGTTCCTTCTTTACTTGGTCCGGCTGGTTATTTTTAATCGGGATTATTCTTTTTAGCGGCAGTCTTTATGTTTTAAGTTTGACGAAGGTAGGAGTGCTTGGTGCGATCACCCCGTTTGGCGGAGTCTGCTTCTTGGCAGGCTGGGTTCTGATGATCATCGGTACTGTTAAAGATTTATAAAATAGGAAAAAGGCATTGGACTAAGCTTCCAATGCCTTTTGTTTTTATCTTGGAGGAAAAGTACCCATAGCTGGTGCTCCGGCTCCAAAAGGATACTCATATTCAATTTCTTCATCAAATGTAATGTAGTCGACCGGCACCATTGGGATAAGGAAACGCGTACCAACCTGCGGGTCACTTAAAATCACATGGTCTCTTCCGGCAGCTTCAATAATCCCAACAAATTTCTTGGCATTCCATTGATTGTTGCCCTCAAAGGTTGCATAAACGGTGGCTAGCTTTCCTTTGTTTAATCGTAAAATATTTTCGATGTACGATTGTTCAACTGGCAGCATTCCCTGAGGCTGCGGAGCTCCTGCAGGAGGACCCGATGGAACGCCTTGCTGCGGAAACTGAGGAAATCCTTGCTGCTGCCCGCCCGGGAAAAATCCCTGCCCTTGAAATGGAGTTTGTGCTCCCTGTCTAGCTTGATAGGGCTGATACCCTTGTTGATTATAATACTGATTCATCTTTTCCCCTCCTAAAAATAACTAACCCTTTTGTACCAACATTTTATTGATACAAAAAGAAGCCTAAATGGTGACAATCGGGATAGTCCCGTTTGTAAGATGATTCGGAGCTAAAAACTTAAGACTCGCTGTTTTATTAGTATGAGGAGGAAAGGGGAATTATGACTTAACGAAAAGACAAAAAAAGTCCCCAGCATATGCTAGGAACTTTTGAAATTAAACATGTAAGAATCGGGATACTCTCTCTTCTTCTAGCAGGTTGCCGACAAAGAAGGCCCCAAATTCACCGAAACGTGCACTAACTTCGTCAAAACGCATTTCATATACAAGCTTTTTGAATTGAAGTACATCTTCAGCAAAAAGTGTTACGCCCCATTCGTAGTCGTCGAAGCCGACAGAACCAGTAATAATCTGCTTCACTTTTCCTGCATATGTACGGCCGATCATTCCGTGACTGCGCATCATATTGCGGCGATCTTCCATCGGAAGCATGTACCAGTTATCACTGCCTTGACGACGCTTATCCATTGGATAGAAACAAACATGCGCCGTTTTAGGAAGCTTAGGATAAAGGCGGGCAAGAATTTGTGGATTTTGGTATGGATCCTCACCAGCAGGCAGATAGTTGCTGAGTTCCACAACGGATACATAAGAATGCGCTGGGATGGTAAACTCAGCTAATTTTGTTTTATTAAATTCTGTTTCGATTTCATTAAGTTCTTCCATGGTCGGGCGCAAAATCATCATCATGAAATCTGCTTTTTGACCAACAATTGTATATAGAGCATGGCTGCCTTCGTTACGTTCCTGAGTGTGATTCCACTTTTCAACTAGACTTAAAAACTCGTGAATCGCACTTTGACGTTCATCACTAGAGAGCATCTTCCAAGTGGTCCAATCAACCGTACGGAAATCATGCAAACAATACCAGCCATCAAGCGTTTGAGCTGCTTCACTCATTGTAATCACTCCTAAATCATCATTCTTCTTATTAACAATCTTTACTATATCATAGTTTGACCAAGACACGCTCGAATAAACCTCTATGGATAATTTTAAAAAAAGAGGTAAATAGTAAAGGATAGTGTGAGTTTTTTGAATAAAAGAACATTTATGGTGGAAGCGTTACCTAAGTTGAAATTTTCAACAGGTAAAGTATGCTAAAAGAAGTAGATGTATTTAGGGAGGATTTAATGTGGCAGATTTATTTGAAGGTTTAAAACAAAAATTATCCGGCCGTGATATGAGGATTGTGTTTCCTGAAGGCTTAGATGAGCGAATTGTTAGAGCAGCGAGCAGACTTGCAGAGGAAAAGCGGTTAACGCCAATCCTAATTGGAAATATCGAACAGGTTCAGGCAAAAGCACAGGAGCTGGGTGTTTCTTTAGAGTCAGCGGAAATTTATGACCCGGCAAGTTATGCAGCCATGGACGAGCTTGTGGCTGCGTTTGTGGAACGCCGTAAAGGGAAAGCAACAGAAGAAGATGCACGTAAGATTCTTTTAGATGAAAACTACTTTGGCACCATGCTGGTTTACTTGAATAAGGCAGATGGTTTGGTAAGCGGTGCGGCTCACTCTACGGCCGATACGGTCCGCCCTGCGCTCCAAATTATCAAAACTAAAGAGGGCGTGAAGAAAACGTCTGGCGTGTTTATCATGGTTCGTGAGGATGAAAAATATGTATTTGCTGACTGCGCGATCAATATTGCACCAGACAGCAATGATTTAGCGGAAATTGCTGTAGAAAGTGCGAAAACAGCGGATATGTTTGATATCGAACCGCGGATTGCGATGCTGAGCTTCTCAACAAAAGGTTCCGCAAAGTCACAAGAAACAGAAAGAGTCTCTGGTGCAGTGGAAGAAGCAAAGCGCCGCGACCCATCCCTGGTTATTGATGGTGAGTTCCAATTTGATGCGGCTTTTGTACCGTCTGTGGCAAAAAGTAAAGCGCCGGATTCACCGCTTCAAGGCGATGCAAATGTGTTTATTTTCCCAAGCCTCGAAGCTGGAAACATCGGCTACAAAATTGCTCAGCGTTTAGGCGGGTTCGAAGCGGTTGGCCCGATTCTTCAAGGGTTAAACAAACCTGTGAATGATCTATCACGCGGCTGTAACGAAGAAGATGTCTATAAATTGGCATTGATTACGGCGGCACAAGGAATAAAATAGTTTTTTTTAGAGCCAGTCCAGGGTTGGGCTGGCTTTTAAATTGGGGGTTTTTGAGTTTTGGACTATTTTTGAGGGTTATGGACTTTTTTGGGTGGTGTTTGGACTATTATCGATAGGTTATGGACCTTTTTGGGAGTCTTTTGGACTTTTTTAAAGCGGATTTGTACTTTTAGACATTTTATGGAAAAACCAACAACTGTTTTATCCAGCTTCTTTTTGCTAAAATAAGCTTACTATTCATTTTGAGGAGATATACAATATGGAAGGTTTATTACGTCAACCAGAATGGCGGATCATTGATCAGTCGACGGCTGGACGCCATTTTCACGCCTTGCAGTCATTTGGGACAGATGATACGCTATGTGCCTCTGTCGGCACTGGACAAGCCCCAGCAACGGCTAGAACCTGGGTTCACCACAACACCATCGTCCTCGGGATTCAAGATAGCAAACTGCCTTACATCAAAGCAGGCAGGCAATTTCTCGAAAGCCAGGGCTATCAGTCTATTGTTCGCAACTCTGGCGGATTAGCAGTCGTGCTTGATGAAGGAGTTTTAAATATTTCATTGATTCTGCCTGAAAAGGAAAAAGGGATCGACATTAACCGCGGATATGATACAATGTGGCAGCTTATTCAAGATATGTTTGCGGAATATCATAAGAATATTGAGGCAAGAGAAATTGTCGGCTCTTATTGTCCTGGCAGCTATGACCTCAGTATTGATGGCAAGAAATTTGCTGGTATTTCCCAGCGCCGGCTCAAAAAAGGGGTCGCGGTTCAAATCTATTTATGCGTGAGTGGCAGCGGCAGTAAACGTGCTGAGGTTATTAAACAATTTTATGAGATTGCTAAAGGGAGCGAAGAGACAAAGTTCACCTATCCGGAGATTGTACCGGAAGTAATGGCTTCACTATCTGAGCTTTTAGACACACCGATTACCCTATCAGATGTGATGCTGCGTCTATTAAACCAATTAAAAAACAACAGTGAAACCCTTTACTCAGGAACCTTAAATGAGCATGAATTAGAGCTCCTGCCCGGCTATTACCAAAGAATTCTGGAACGAAATGAAAAACTGAATGAAATGTAAAAAGCCGTAAATCCATGCGCTCGGATTTACGGCTCTTTTTTTAAGAGGATATTGTTCTTCTCCCATTACATTAGCTTTAGCGCCGGGTAGGCAGGCGCTTGTCAGCTTTTCGTTTTACTCAGCGACTTTTTCTAAATTCCCATTACGGTCCATTTTAAATTTTGTCGCAGGTCTTTCTTCTTCTTCAAATAATACAAGCTTGCGAGCGCGGTTCATGATCTTCATGAGTGTCTCGTAATCTTCCTGGATTGTTTCAGTGTTTTGCTCAAGACCTTCAATTTTTGCAGAAAGTTCCTCATTTTGCTTCCGCAATTCAGCGATTTCACGCTTCAATCTTTCATTCTCACTTTTTAATGCTTCATTTTGCAGATTCGCATGATTAAAGTTTTGCAAGTAATCAATGACGCTATCAAGTGAAAGACCTGACGAAGCTGGTGCTGATACTGTTACTGATGGTCTATAAGTCTGTGCAACTGGCGGCTTTACATAGCTTTCAGCCGCAGTTTCAGTTGTTAAATCTGGCATTTCATATGAAGCTTCCATTTGTACTTCGAGTGGTGCAGATAATGTTTCAAAGTCATCTACAGCTGGTACTGGAGGGTTATAAAGTAACTTCTTCTTGCCTCCTTGGTCTTTCCCTAACACTCTTTGTCTTTGTTTACGCTGCTTCTTAGCTAATTGCAATGCTTTTTCATAGCGATGGCGCACAACCGCATTCCATCTGAATCCACAGGCTGCAGAGGTGCGATTTAGCTTGTCGCCGACCTCCTCAAACGCGTTCAGCTGCGTACTTCCCTCGCGTACATGACGAAGGACGGTTTCGGCTAACAATAAATCATCTTCATCTGTCCAGGCATCTTGCCGTACTTTCATTCTTTTCAACTCCCTAAATAATAATTTCAAATGTACTCGTAGACCGAGTTTTTAAAAGTTCTAGTCTTATCTTGGACAAGATTTTCAGGCTTTATACCAAAATCTTGCAAGGATAATAGTTTTTTTAACTAAAAGAGTTAGAAGGATTGGTAAAAGAAAAGCAACTTGCAATGGATTGAAAGAAATTGTAAAATACCTAAGGAGTTAAACCGTATAGATATTGGACAAAATAATAGATGAAACGAAAAATGAAAGGGTGGAAATAATGTCAAATGAATTCCGCGTTTGTGATGATTGTCAGGCCGTGAATCTAAAGACATTAATCCCTCGTTTGAAAGAATTGGATCCTGAAGCTGAAGTTAAAATTGGCTGCCAATCTTATTGTGGACCTGGCCGGAAAAAGACATTTGCCTTTGTTAATAACCGCCCGGTTGCTGCCCTAACGGAAGAGGAATTAATGGAAAAGGTTAATAAAAAGCTAAAATAATCACCTAAGACCTCACGATCCTAGGTGATTTTTCATTTCATGCCTTTGTCGAAAAATCCTGCAGAAAATTGTTGGGAATTGGGATATAATAGAAGAAAGTTTAGAGGAAGAGGGAAAGCGATGGTATATTCGGCGGAAAAACTGAAAGAAGAAAAAGTGTTTAAAGATCCTGTTCATCGCTATGTCCACGTTCGTGACCGCGTAATCTGGGATTTGGTTGGAACAAAAGAATTTCAGCGCCTGCGCCGTATCAAACAGCTTGGCACCACCTTTTTGACCTTCCATGGTGCAGAGCACAGCCGCTTTAACCATTCTCTTGGAGTTTATGAAATTGTCCGGCGCATCATCGATGACGTGTTTGTCGGCAGGCAGGAGTGGAATGATGAAGACCGTCTCCTTACTCTCTGTGCAGCGCTTCTCCATGATTTGGGGCATGGCCCATTTTCCCATTCATTTGAAAAAGTATTCGACTTCGATCATGAAGATTTTACACAAGCCATTGTGTTAGGAAATACAGAGGTTAACGCTGTATTAAAAAAAGTTGGCCCTGATTTTCCCCAGCAAGTTGCTGAGGTTATTGCGAAAACATCTGCTAAAAAGCTCGTGGTCAGTCTCATTTCCAGTCAAATTGATGCCGATCGGATGGATTACCTGCAGCGCGATGCTTATTTTACCGGAGTAAGCTATGGCCAATTCGACATGGAGAGAATTCTTCGCGTGATGAGGCCGAAGGAAGACCAAGTGGTAATTAAAAAAAGCGGTATGCATGCGGTTGAGGATTATATTATGAGCCGTTATCAGATGTATTGGCAGGTTTATTTTCATCCTGTGTCCCGCAGTGCTGAGGTGATTTTGACCAAAATCCTTCACCGTGCCAAGCAGCTTTATGAAAACAACTATTCTTTTAAAAATGAACCGATTCACTTTTATTCCTTCTTTACCGATAAGGTAACATTAGAAGACTATCTAAAGTTAGATGAATCGATTATTATGTATTACTTTCAAATCTGGCAGGATGAAGATGACCAGATTTTAAGCGACCTTTGCCGGCGCTTTGTGAACCGGAATTTATTTAAATATGCCGAGTTTGACCCAGCAAAAGAGTATAAGAAGCTCACGGAATTGACGCGCCTGTTTGAAAAGGCAGGAATAGATCCTGACTATTATTTAGTCGTAGATTCTTCATCTGATTTACCTTACGATTTTTATCGTCCAGGTGAAGAGGAAGAGCGGCTGCCGATTCATTTACTAATGAAAAGCGGGGAATTGAAGGAGCTTTCCAGGGAGTCCGAGATTGTTGACTCAATCTCTGGTAAAAGAAGAACCGACCATAAACTTTATTACCCTGGCGACTTCTTAGAGGATGATTCCTCAGATATTAAAAAACAAATACGTAGCCTATTAGAGATAAACCAGTGAGTAGGAGCTGACGAGCGTTGTTAAAAGATCATGCTAAGCTGATGCAGGCTGTTTTAGTATCCGGAGAAATCATCGGAAGAAAAAAGCTGCAAAAGATGATATATATTGCAAAAAAAGTGAGCTTTCCGTTCCACGAGCGGTTCCAGTTTCATTTTTATGGCCCATATTCCGAGGAATTGACATTGCGAGTAGAAGAGCTCTGCAATATGGGATTCCTCAATGAAATCAAAGAGAAAAAAGGCGGATATTTTCAGTACCGCTATACGCTGACAGACACCGGAAAAGAGTTTTTGAGCTTAAATGAAGTGGACATGCCATTTTTAGAGGATTGCTTAGAGGATATGAACGAACAGAATGCTAGATTCCTCGAGCTTGTTTCGACTGTTTTATATTTTGATAATCTATCGAAAGAAGAAGTATCCGATAAAGTCTTCACTTTAAAAAGCAGCCAGCGTTATACAGAGGAAGAAATTGACCAGGCTTATGCTTATATTGAGGCTTTGAAAGGAAAAGCTAAACTCCAGTAATATGGGGTTTAGCTTTTTCTTTTATTTGTCACTTGCTCGAACCCCAGCAACACCGTAGTGTTCCTTCTGCATTTCTTCAATAAACACTACAACCGCTTCTTTTGGTGCGCCAGTTGTTTCACTGACAGCATCGGTTACTTTTTCAACAAGCGCTCTCTTTTGATCATCCGTACGTCCTGGAAGCATCTTAACTGTTACATATGGCATTATGTATTCCTCCTTTTCATCACAACATAGATAGTTTAGCAAACATTTTCATTTTATATCCAGTTTCATGTATACTAAAAGGAAAAAAGAGGAGAAGGGGAAACTAATTTGGAAGGATTTCTTGCTTATTCATTAAGGGAAATTCCCTATGTCGCGATTACGTTAATGATTGCGTTCACGTTTCATGAATTTGCCCATGCGTATGTTGCCTATAAGTTCGGAGATCATACAGCACAAAAACAGGGGCGGTTGACGTTGAATCCGCTGAAGCATCTAGATCCGTTCGGTACCATTTTAATTTTCATCGCTGGATTTGGCTGGGCTCGTCCGGTGCCGGTTAACCGTTTTTTCTTTAAAAAGCCCCGTCTTGCAGGTATTTTAGTTTCTGCAGCCGGCCCTCTCAGTAATCTGATCCTGGCAGCCCTCGGTTTCTTTGCTGCCTTTGGATTAGCGCGAACAGGATTGGCTGTTAATCTTCCGGGGATTTTTGAGTTTCTAGAGATCTTTAACTGGCTTAATTTAGTGCTGTTTGTCTTTAATTTATTGCCGTTTCCGCCTTTGGATGGCTACCGGATTGTGGAGGATTTAGCGCCAAACGATATTCGCGCCAAAATGACTCAATTTGAACAGTATGGAGTATTAATTTTTATCATTTTGGTTATTACTCCTCTTGATCGCTACACGATTCAGCCGATTTTTCAATTCATTATCCCTGGATTATGGCAGGGATTAAATAATTTCTTTTATCAATTGTTCTTTTAACATAGGAGGTTAAGCGTTTTGGAAGAAAATAAGAAAAAACCACTTGGCTTTAATATTATAAAACCTGACCCGACTGATGGACATAAGGGTTTTGGCAAGGGGGCGCTGAGCCTTGATAATGTTTCCCCGGTAATAGTGGATGTCGAAGCTGGTGACGCGGTGATCGATGTCGGGGCAATGCATGCCCGCAGTGTCGTTGAGAAGGGAATCAAATTCCTGAAGAACAAAGAAGAGGTGCCGAACGGCAAACCATACTGGCTGGTGTGGGTGACCGTGGACCGTAAACAAGAAGGTCCTTATTATGCTGGAGTCACAGCCTGCGAAATGACAGTTGATCGTGAAATCCGCCGCGGCTACAAGTCGCTGCCAGAGCATGTTAACAGGATGGATAAGTCGTTGAAGCGTTATATTATTGTCGACCATATGGACGATAAATCGAAAAAAATCCTATCCGATTTTCTGCAAAATCATAATCAAGACATGTGGAACAATTCGGCTGACGAGCTGAAAAAGGGCTTAAACGCTGAATAATAATTTTTTACAATAGCATTTTTAAAAAATAAGTAGTAAAATTAAGGAAGTGTTTAAGCACGATATAACACTAGGACACTGAAAAGCTCCGGAGACATTCTCCGGAGCTTTTCTACTTTCAACCAAGGGAGGGGGCTTAGGCACCCCACTTGAAAATCCTCTTATACCAAGGATCCTCCTTTGTTTCCTGTTTCTTTTTACCTGACTTATCATTTTTATGATCTAGGTGTTCGGTGCAATATTCAGTTGGCTCGGTGCCGGTAACAAAATAGGTAAAGCGGCGGACAGGGCAGTCCTTTGAAGCAAGCTTGCCGTTTTCCGGATTGACGTAAACGCCAATAACCCCCTCCTTCGGCGGAGTAAAGGCCTTGACCGGCTTCCCTTTAAGGGATTCCTCCATAAATCTTGCCCAGATGTTTTTAGCATAGCTTTTTTCTGCTGTAAGGGTAATTGGTTTACCCACATCATGACCAGCCCAAACAGCAGTAACCAGCTGAGGTGTGAAACCAACCATCCAACTGTCTGTCTCGGTTGAACCGGATTTACCTGCATACGGACGTGTAATGTCGTCAATAAGGGAATTTCCGGTGACCTTCGCATAGCCGTTCAGCTTCTTATCGAACATTCCGGTCATCATTTGTGTCATAACATAGGCCTTAGCTGGATCCAGCACCTTTTCGGGCTCGTGGTTTCTTTCAAAAATAACATTTCCATTATAGTCTTCTACCTTTGTAATCAATGTCGGTTCTACCTTTTTTCCGCCATTTGCAAAAAGGCTATAAGCATTGGCCATGTCAATCACTCGAACGCCTGACGTACCCAGTGCTAGTGATGGAACGTTATCCATTTTGGTTGAGATGCCAAATTTCTTAACTGTATTAATCAATGTTTTCGCACCCATAAAAAGGTGTGTTTTGACAGCATAAATATTGTCTGAGACAGCGAGTGCCTGCGCTAGGGTGATTTCTCCCTCTGCATACTTGTTATTAAAGTTATGTGGCGAATATTCCGCTCGTCCATCATCAATTTTAAAAGTAGTTTTTTCACTTCTCATTGTTGACGATGGAGTGAATCCTTGACCTAGTGCTGCGTAATACAGGATTGGCTTGATGGTCGAGCCTGGCTGCCTGACGGCTTGAATCGCACGGTTAAACGGACTTTCTTCATACTTCCTGCCGCCAACCATTGCTTTAATGTGGCCGTTTTTTGGATCCATGGCAACAAGACCAACCTGAATTTCGGAATCACTCGCGATGGTTTCTTGAATTTTTTCCTCCGCAGCCTGCTGCTGCTTTAAATCAAGTGTGGTATAGACTTTTAAACCGCCAAGTTCGATGATTCGATCATCCAGCTTGAGTTGATTTTTTAATGCATTTCTTACAGCGTCCTGAAAGTACGGTGCCGCTTCTACACGCTGATGCGGATGTTCGCCGACGAAAGTCAGCTGAGTTTCCTTTGCCTTTAATGCACTTTCTTTTTTGATATAGCCGTTTTCTACCATTGAATTCAGGATAATTCCTTGCCTTCTTTTTGCATTATCCAAGGACGCAAGCGGCGAATAGTGGCTGGGTCCTTTTGGAACACCAGCTAACACCGAGCTTTCTGCCAAGGATAATTCAGAGGCGTCTTTTCCATAATAAAATTGGCTGGCCGCTTGGACACCATAAGCACCGTTGCCATAATAAATAGTGTTTAAATAGCCTTCTAAGATTTCCTCTTTTGAATAATTCATTTCAATCCGGATTGCATAAAAGGCTTCATGCAATTTCCGTGACCATGTCTTGTCGTGCTCAAGAAATAGGTTTCGTGCGTATTGCTGGGTGATTGTGCTGGCACCCTGTACCTTGGCACCCGCTTTGATATCAGCAAGTATCGCTCCTAATATTCGTTTATAGTCAAAGCCGTTATGTTCATAAAAATTTTTATCTTCAATTGAGACGGTTGCGTTAATTAAATCGGGCGAGATTTCTTCAAGCGGAACCCAATATCGCTTTTGTCCGCTATTGCTTTCACCAATCAGCGTCCCATCACTGGCAAAGAATAAAGTGGATTGTGGAACGGCAAGCGGCGGCGCCCCAAGAATCTTGGCATAACCAAGAATTCCAAGGAAAACAATCAGCATACATGCCAAGCCTATCAAACTAATGATAATAAAAGCGCGCAAGTACTTTATCGTCTTACGAAACCCATGATTCGTCATCACTTCCACAAGAATACCCTCCTTTGCCAAATTAATAAAAATTGCCATAGTAACAGTATTGAGACAAATTAGAGGTTTTAAACTTTCAATAAGAAAATTTTTCTAGAAATTTTGATAGATTATGCTAGACTTTTCTTTATGTTTGTAATTCAATAGTTTGGGTACTATAAAAAAAAGAAAAGCGGAAGGCGCCTGCTTATCGGCGACAAGAGCTAGATAGGTATCAAATAAATTAAGAATCCGGAAGGAAGATGAAACATGTCAATTTGGTTTACAGAAAAGCAAACTGAAAACTTCGGCATTACAATGAAAATAAATAAAACTTTACATACGGAACAAACAGAATTTCAAAAGCTTGATATGGTGGAAACAGAAGAATGGGGCAACATGCTTCTATTAGATGACATGGTTATGACCTCTGTTAAAGACGAGTTCGTCTATCATGAAATGGTAGCCCATATCCCTTTATTTACACATCCAAACCCAGAGAACGTGCTAGTTGTCGGAGGCGGCGACGGCGGTGTAATCCGTGAAGTATTGAAGCACCCAAGTGTGAAGAAAGCAACACTTGTTGATATTGATGGAAAAGTAATCGAGTACTCTAAAAAGTTTTTACCAGAAATCGCTGGCATGCTTGACGACCCACGCGTAGATGTTCAAGTAGATGACGGCTTCATGCATATTGCAAACAGCGAAAATGAATATGATGTAATCATGGTTGACTCAACTGAGCCAGTAGGACCGGCAGTAAACCTATTTACAAAAGGATTTTACGCTGGAATTTCCAAGGCATTAAAAGAAGATGGAATCTTTGTAGCACAGTCTGACAATCCGTGGTTCAAGGCAGATTTAATTCGTAACGTACAGCGTGACGTAAGAGAAATCTTCCCAATCACACGTTTATATGTAGCAAACATTCCAACATATCCAAGCGGACTATGGGCATTCACCATCGGATCCAAAAAATACGACCCGCTGGAAGTAAGCGAAGACCGCTTCCACGAAATCGAAACCAAATACTACACAAAAGAACTCCACAAAGCAGCATTCGTACTGCCTAAATTTGTTGGGGATTTATTGAAGTAGAGTGGTGATTGCGCATGAGGTGCCCATGCGCGGTGCCTGTCACCGCTCGTGGACACTGTCCACCTCAGGCGGACAGTTAGTGACCGGACCGTCTGGGAATAAGGATCTACGGTCACTATAAGAACTAATGGTGAATCCCATCTGTTAACTGCAGAGTTACCTAAGTTATTACATAGAAGTGAGGGAAGTTTAGATGCGTTTTGATGAGGCTTATTCAGGTAATGTGTTTATTAAGAGTCATCCGAATTTTGAGGATAGTCAGGTTGTGCTTTATGGAATGCCGATGGACTGGACGGTTAGTTATCGCCCGGGTTCACGTTTTGGTCCGGCTCGGATTCGCGAGGTTTCCATTGGTCTTGAAGAGTATAGCGCCTATCTGGACCGCGAGCTGGAAGATGTTAAGTACTACGATGCTGGTGATATTCCGCTTCCTTTCGGAAATGCACAGAAGAGCTTGGATTTGATTGAAGACTTCGTGGATCAAGTATTAGCTGCTGGTAAGTTTCCTTTTGGAATGGGCGGAGAGCACTTGGTGTCGTGGCCGGTAATGAAGGCTGTTTATAAGAAATATCCTGATTTAGCGATTATTCACATGGATGCACATACCGATCTTAGAGAGAACTATGAAGGTGAGCCATTATCCCACTCCACTCCGATTCGCAAAATTGCGGAACATATCGGTCCAAAGAATGTCTACTCTTTTGGAATTCGCTCTGGAATGAAGGAAGAATTCCAATGGGCAAAAGAAAACGGCATGCACATTTCAAAATTCGAAGTGCATCAACCATTAAAAGAGGTCCTTCCTGAGCTTGTTGGACGTCCGGTTTATGTAACGATTGATATCGATGTGCTGGACCCTGCCCACGCGCCTGGTACAGGTACGGTTGACGCTGGCGGAATCACTTCTAAGGAACTGCTTGCCTCAATTCATGAAATTGCCCGTTCTGGTGTGAATGTAGTGGGCTGTGACCTTGTTGAGGTTGCCCCAATCTATGATCACTCTGAACAGACTGCGAACACAGCAAGTAAATTGATTCGTGAAATGATGCTTGGCTGGGTGAAATAAATGTACGAATTTGGTGCCTGTCCCAATAATGGGACGGGCATCTTTTGAATTGTGTTTAGATTATAGTTTATAATAGAAAAAGTGCCTTAGTTGGCAAATTGAAATATTAGAAGGACCTGCAAAAGGTTATTTTTATATAAAGGGTGTGCGTTTCGATTGTCAATCCCTGAAGTGCCAATGAAAATAAACGTAAAAACAACGATTGATCAAGATGAGACTTTTGAATTGACGGTATTTGGTACATACTTTGAAAAAGGAAATAGTGCTTATCTCAAATATGAGGAAGCAATGGATGAGGGAAGTGTTCGGACGATTGTAAAGATGGCCAGGAATGACGCTTTGATACTGCGGGGCGGTGCGATCAAAATGCGCCTGCCGTTTGAGCTGAATCGTAAACTGAATGGCAGCTATGAAATGCCGTTTGGCCAGTTTGCAACCGTAACGAAGGCAAGAAATATAGACTATTCCTATGAAAATGGCAAAGGCTTCTTCGGGGTTCTTTATGATTTTTCAATGGAGGGCGGTCCAACGAGTACATATCGATTAGAAATTGCGTTTCAGGAGGAGAAGTAATGAACATAGTTGAACAGGTTCAAAGTAAATTAAAAGAAGAAATTCGGGCAGCGGTTGTAAAAGCAAATCTTGCGACAGAAGACCAAATTCCTGATGTAATCTTAGAGGTGCCGAAAGAAAAGGCGCACGGAGATTACTCAACAAACATGGCGATGCAGCTTGCACGCGTTGCCAAGAAAGCACCTCGTGTGATTGCCGAGGCACTTATTGAGAATTTTGATGTTTCAAAAGCCTCCATTGAAAAAATGGAAATCGCAGGGCCGGGGTTCATTAATTTCTATATGAATAATGCATACCTAACTGATTTAATTTCAACGGTTCTGGATGCAGGGGAAAAGTATGGAGAAACAACAGTTGGCGGCAGGCAAAAGGTTCAAATCGAGTTTGTTTCCGCGAATCCAACCGGTGACCTCCACCTTGGACATGCACGCGGTGCGGCAGTCGGCGATTCGCTTTGCAATATTTTAGCCAAAGCGGGCTATGATGTTTCTCGTGAGTACTATATAAATGATGCCGGGAATCAGATTAATAATCTGGCATTGTCTGTGGAGGCACGGTACTTCCAGGCGCTTGGTCAGGATAAGCCAATGCCGGAGGACGGCTACCATGGTGCAGACATCATTGGAATTGGGAAGTCGCTGGCTGAAGAGTTTGGCGATAAGTATGTGAACGTCGATGAGCAGGAGCGGTTTGAATTTTTCCGTGAATATGGCTTGAAATATGAAATGGCAAAGCTGCAAAAGGACCTTGAGGATTTCCGGGTTAAGTTTGATGTTTGGTACTCTGAAACATCGCTTTATAAAAATGGAAAAATCGATGAGGCGCTAAAGGTGCTCCGCGAGAGCGGTTATATTTATGAGGAAGAAGGCGCGACTTGGCTGAGATCGACGGATTTCGGTGATGATAAGGACCGCGTGCTGATCAAGCAGGATGGTTCGTATACGTATTTAACGCCGGATATCGCTTACCATAAAGACAAGCTTGACCGCGGCTTTGAAAAGCTGATTAACATCTGGGGTGCGGACCACCACGGGTATATTCCGCGGATGAAGGCGGCTATTCAGTCGTTGGGTTATGCTAGTGACGCCCTCGAGGTTGAAATCATCCAGCTTGTTCACTTATATAAAAACGGTGAGAAGATGAAGATGAGTAAACGTACCGGAAAAGCGGTAACCATGCGTGATTTGGTTGATGAGGTCGGCCTCGATGCCACCCGTTACTTCTTTGCGATGAGAAGCTCGGATACGCATATGGATTTCGACTTGGATTTAGCTGTTTCAGAATCTAATGAAAATCCCGTTTATTATGCGCAATATGCGCATGCGAGAATTTGCAGTATTCTTCGCTCTGGTGAGGAGCAGGGAATATCAATCGATAAGGATGCAAATTTCTCCTTAATCGGTGCCGAAAAGGAAATTGAATTATTGAAGAAGCTTGGAGAATTCCCGCAGGCAGTAGGTGAGGCGGCGGTGAAGCGTGTGCCGCACCGCGTAACCAACTATATCATGGAATTAGCGTCAACATTCCACAGCTTCTACAACGCAGAAAAAGTACTAGATCCCGAGCAGCCTGAACGCACTAAGGCCCGCCTCGCGTTAATCAAAACCGTACAAATCACACTCCGCAATGCATTAGCATTGATTGGGGTTTCAGCTCCAGAGAAGATGTAAGGTAAAAAACGGCCCCCTTTTAGGGGGGCCGTTTTTTGGTGACAGTTTTAGTGACAGTTTTGGTGACAGGCACCATTTATTCATCACTGCATATTTATCCGTTTATTGGTAAATATTATGAGGGTGATTTTATGTTGAATGAATGGGGTGTGGCTTTGATGAATGTGGGACGAGCGAAGGAGATTGCTGAGTCGATGGAGATGATTAATGTTACGTATGAGGGGACGCCTGTTATTATTCAGCATGTGGATGATAACACGAAGATGGCGCGGATTTATGCGAAGTCTGATCCGGAGAATGAGCGGGAAGTTCCAATCTTAAATCTAATTGAAGAGTAAAAGAGTCTCCTTCTAGAAGGGAGACTCTTTTTCCTTTTACAGCATATTCACCTATTAATAGCTTATACACCTTGTGAGTGCTTATGGTTCGGTAATTTGCTCTCTGGGTGGTTTTTGCCACGCTTTTTATTTTTCTCTTGCTTCTTTTGGTTTTCAGCTAATCTTTGAACGAATTGGCTGGTGCTTTCCATCGACAATCCCTCCTTGTATGAATCTGTAGTTACTTTAACCATTCCGGCCAGAATTAATGCTGGGAGTTATTTCACCTCAATGGCAGCCCCGCTGATGCGTTTATAGCCGCGCACCTTGCTGATATCTTCGACTAATTTCAGCGTTGCCTGGTCTTTTGCCTTTGCCTCAATCATGAAATCAACATCATGCCCGATATCTTTCAGCATTTTTAACAGCGGCATGATAAATTCCAGGTCCACGTAATCAGCATGGGAACGGAATTCCTTTTCAGTCTTAGGCGAGGAAATGTGGATTTTTGGGACCAGGTCAACATGATCCCAGGTCTTGAATATCCTTGGCAGTAACTCCTCCAGCGGCGGCTCGCAAAGGTTTGCCATGTGATGGTGGTAATCAAACACAAACGGAATTCTTTCTTTTTCACAGGCAATCAGCGTTTCCTCCGTATGATACGTTTTGTCATCGTTCTCTAAGGTCATGGCTTTTTTAATATGACTTGGAAGCCTCTTTAAATTTTCATGGAACCGGACAATGGTTTCCACCTTATCTCCGTAAGCCCCGCCTATATGAATATTCATCATCCCTCTGTCCTCGACCCCCATGGCTTCAAACATCCGATAATGGTATTCCATATCGATGACGGCATTGCTTGTGATTTTTTCCTGTGGAGAAGTAAATAGCGTGTATTGATTCGGATGAAAGCTCACCCGCAAATTGTTCTTTTTGATTAATGTGCCGATTTCCTTCCATTGTTTCTTAAATGGTGTAACAAAATCCCAAAATACCTCTGGATGGGTAGCTAATGGAACAATGGAGCTCGAAAGCCGGTACAATTCAATCTCATGGGCGAGATTGAAATAAAACATTCGAAGCGTATGGGCGAGATTAAGCCGGGTCAGTTCAAGCAATTTCTGTTTTCGCTCTTTGTCTGATAACTGCTGGTAGCGTGTAAAGGTAAGTGTCTTCGACGGAGAGGCGTCCCACAAGGTAATGGCCGTCGAAACATAGCCGAAACGAATCTTCATCGCATAACTCCTTACTATAAAAAGAATGACATAGCACCTGCAATGCCTTCCTTCAAGGTTCTGGATAAATTAGGTTTATTGATATCCTCGAGCCTTAAAGGTTTAGAGTCTAAAATGTCTTTGTGAATCACTTCTTTAAATCGATTTACAAAGGCAGGATCATAGAAATAACAATTGATTTCTTTGTTTAAAAATATGCTTCGTTTATCAAAATTTGCGGTACCGATATCACATAACGTGTCGTCGATAATGATGGATTTTGCATGGTAAAATCCATTTTTGTACTGAAAAACCTGTGCTCCACTTTTTAACATCAAACGTAAATATCGGTATGAAGCTTCTTGTACAAGCATATGATCAGTGATAAAGGGAACGACGATGGTAATCTTAATCCCGCGCTTTGCGGCAGTCATAAGTTCATGGATGAGCTTGTTACTTGGAATGAAATAAGGTGTACCGATTATAATCGACTTTTTGGCATTTTTTATTAAGGACAGATACTTATCTTCAAGAAAGCCCACTTCAGTGGGGACATATTGATGTGGTACACTTCCTTTTGGCTGCTGAGGAGCATAAACATCTGGATGCACCTTTTCAGAAGAGTATTCATTCCAGTCAATAAAAAACTCTCGCTGTAAAAAAGGAATACTCTCACCGGTTATTTTTAAATGATAGTCCCGCCACGGGGTCAGCTTTGGATCTTGATCAATATACTCTTTCCCAACATTAAAGCCGCCAAGATAACCAATTTTTCCATCAATAATGGAAATCTTGCGGTGGTTTCGCACTTGAGAGGAATAAAAGAGAAACGGAAGCCGGATCCGGTTGCTAAAGGCGAATTGAACACCGGCTGCGCGCAGTTCGTTAATGGCATTCTTTTTGACTTTATGACTGCCAATTCGGTCGACCAACAGCCTGACTTCAATTCCGTCTCTTGCTTTGGCCTTTAAAATATCAAAAAACTGCTGGGTAAATTGGTCATCTCTCACGATATAAAAAAGAATGTGAATATGGAATTGGGCATTTTTTAATTCATGAAAGTAGTCGGCAAACAACTCTTTCCCATGCGGAAATATATCAAAGTTACTATACATTACAGGTGTTTCTCGTTTTTGAAAAAGGGTAAGGTGCTTCTTCCTGCCCAAGGTAAAATCAAGATATAACCATACAATGATAAGAAGTATAAGAGCGATGACTATGGATGGTAAATTCATTTCAGTATCGTTCCTCCAATCATTTCTGTTAGGTTTGCCAAACAGGTGCTATAGTATGAATTTGATGAAAGTCAAATAAATTTTCAGAAAACCATTTGACTGAATGCTCATTCATTATATAATGGTGTTAATAGTATTCAGAAAATTGTATTGTTTTTAAATTTTCTAGTAAGGGTGAACAATTTTACACAGGTAGAAAAAAGGGGGCGTATTGAATGAATGGGCTTTTATGGGTAAACCTCATTGCATTCCTGGCTGTAACCGCTTACGCGATCAGTCTGTTCGTTTACGTAGTCAAAACGAGGATTGAATTCATTAAGCTGGGGAAGAAAGTCGAGTTTGACAACAAAGTCAAAGAACGAATGCAAAAAATCTGGGTGAATGTTTTTGGCCAAAAGAAATTGTTAAAGGACAAGAAAAGCGGGATCATGCATGTCATGTTCTTCTATGGCTTTATTCTCGTCCAATTCGGTGCGATTGATTTTATTTGGAAGGGATTAGTACCTGGGTCTCACCTGCCGCTGGGACCGCTTTATGCTGGATTTACCTTCTTCCAAGAAATCGTTACACTCATGATTCTCATTGCGGTCATTTGGGCATTTTACCGACGTTATGTTGAAAAACTTGTCCGTCTGAAGCGTAATTTTAAATCAGGTCTTGTGTTAATTTTTATCGGCGGACTAATGCTTTCAGTGCTTGTAGGAAATGGTATGGGCATCATCTGGCACGGTCATGAAGCTACATGGACAGAGCCAATTGCTTCGTTAATTGCGCTTATTTTTTCAGGGATTGGTGAAACCGCTTCAATTGTCATATTTTATGTGGCATGGTGGGTGCACTTATTATTCCTATTAACTTTCTTAGTGTATGTTCCGCAATCCAAACACGCACACTTAATTGCCGGACCGGCAAACGTATATTTTAACCGCTTAGAAAAACCAGGTAAGTTGAAGAAGGTCGATTTTGAGGACGAGTCACAAGAATCCTTCGGTGTTGGAAAAATTGAAGACTTTACACAGCACCAAATGATCGACTTTTATGCCTGCGTAGAATGTGGACGCTGCACCAATATGTGTCCAGCAACAGGTACAGGAAAAATGCTGTCACCAATGGACTTAATTGTAAAAATGCGTGACCACCTAACCAATCATGGTGCGGCGGTTACCTCGAAACAGCCGTGGGTGCCGACCTTCGCGTTTGGCAGCACAAAAGGCAACCAAATCGCTCTTGCTGCAAGCGGACAAGGTGCAGAGGAAACTGCTGCAGCACTTGCTTACAGTCCAAGCTTAATCGGTGACGTGATCACCGAGGAGGAAATTTGGGCTTGTACTACTTGCCGTAACTGTGAGGACCAATGTCCAGTTATGAACGAACATGTTGATAAAATCATCGACCTCCGCCGTTATCTTGTTTTAACAGAAGGCAAGCTCGATGCAGATGCTCAGCGCGCGATGACCAACATCGAACGTCAAGGAAATCCATGGGGGTTAAATCGTAAAGAGCGGGAAGCATGGCGTGAGGTTCGCGAGGATGTAGAAATCCCAACGGTAAAAGAAATGAACAAAAAAGGCGAAGAGTTTGAATACTTATTCTGGGTTGGTTCAATGGGCTCCTACGACAATCGCAGCCAAAAGATTGCTCTTTCTTTTGCCAAGCTGTTAAACGAAGCAGGCGTAAAATTTGCAATCTTAGGCAACAAAGAGAAAAACTCAGGTGACACACCGCGCCGTCTCGGCAATGAGTTCTTGTTCCAAGAGCTTGCAACGAAGAATATCGAGGAATTCGAAAAGGCAGAGGTGAAGAAGATTGTTACAATCGACCCGCATGCCTACAATATTTTCAAAAATGAATATCCTGACTTCGGTTTAGAAGCTGAGGTGTATCACCATACAGAGGTTCTTTATGAACTCGTTCGTGATGGAAAGCTTGTTCCGAAGCATGCTGTTAACGAAAAAATTACCTTCCACGATTCTTGTTACTTAGGACGTTACAATGACGTTTACGATCCGCCAAGGGAGATTCTGAAATCAATCCCAGGTGTACAGCTCGTGGAAATGGAAAGAAACAGAGAAACAGGAATGTGCTGTGGCGCAGGCGGCGGCTTGATGTGGATGGAGGAAGAAACCGGACACCGCATTAACGTTTCAAGAACCGAGCAGGCACTTGCTGTTAATCCATCTGTAATCAGCTCTGGATGTCCATACTGCTTAACGATGTTATCAGACGGAACCAAGGCGAAAGAAGTAGAAGAAAAGATTTCGACCTATGATGTAGCAGAATTGCTAGAGAAAGCGGTTTGCGGGGAAGTGGCTTAGAAAAGCGGAAGCGCCTTGTCCAGGGGCGACAGGCATAAGACGAGCCGGCAGAAAGGTTGCTCTTTAACCTTTCTACCGGATTGGCTTATGACCCGAGCCCCTAGGCGCTGCAGCTAGACAGATAGAAAAGCGGATGCACTTTACCTCCGTTAAATGACCAAGGCAGAAGTTGCAATGAGATACCTGAATTCATAAAATCTTAAGAATTTTGTGTAAAACATTTCAACTTTTGCCTTTTTTTATGTAAAATAGATAGTGGGCAGGAAAACGCTTTCAGAAGTTAAATATTTTTTTGAGATGTTATCGAGCGAGCGTTCAGTCGGTAATGATTTAAAGCGATAAAAAGGGAGAGTGTTTGGAATGGGAAGAACAGTCATTTTAAGCGGAGTTAGAACACCATTTGGAAAATTTGGCGGAGCGCTCAGCAGTTTTACAGCAGCACAGCTCGGAGGAATTGCCGTCAAAGAAGCGATAAACCGTGCAGAAGTAAAAGCAGAAGATGTACAGGAAGTTATTTTAGGCAGTGTCCTGCAAGGCGGCCAGGGACAAATTCCTTCGCGCCAAGCAGCGAGAGAAGCTGGACTTCCTTGGGAAGTGAAAACAGAAACGGTTAATAAAGTTTGTGCATCCGGAATGCGCAGTGTCACGCTGGGAGATCAAATTATCCGCGCTGGCGACGAAGATTTGATTGTTGCAGGCGGCATGGAATCGATGAGCAACGCACCATATATTTTACCAAAAGCACGCTGGGGCTTAAAGATGGGCGATTCGTCTGTGAAGGATTTAATGATTCATGATGGCTTAACCTGCAGTTTCACCGGCGTTCATATGGGAACATACGGAAACTCTACAGCAAAAGAAATGGAAATCAGCCGACAAGCCCAGGATGAGTGGGCATTAAGAAGTCACCAGCGAGCAATTGCCGCGATCGAAGGCGGTATTTTTGCAGAAGAAATCGTGCCTGTCACCGTACCGCAGCGTAAAGGCGCACCGGTGGTCGTAGAGCACGATGAAGCACCACGAAAAGACACCTCTATTGAAAGACTTTCAACATTAGCACCTGTGTTTAATTCAGATGGAACCATCACAGCAGGGAATGCACCTGGAATCAATGACGGTGGTGCGGCCCTCGTCTTAATGAGTGAAGAAAGAGCCGTCCGCGAAGGCAGAAAGCCGGAAGCTGTGATCTTAGGGCATGCGGCGATTGCTGTTGAAGCAAAAGATTTTCCACAAACACCAGGACTCGTCATCAACGCCTTATTGAAAAAGACCGGTAAAACCGTAGAAGACATCGATTTATTTGAAATTAATGAAGCCTTTGCCGCAGTTGCCTTGGCGAGTGGAAAAATAGCCGGCCTTGACCCTGAAAAGCTTAATGTTAATGGCGGTGCGGTCGCACTTGGTCATCCAATCGGAGCAAGCGGTGCAAGGATCATCATTACGTTAATGCATGAACTGAAACGCCGTGGAGGCGGAATCGGGATTGCCGCGATTTGCTCAGGCGGCGGCCAGGGTGATGCGGTTATGATTGAGGTTCCTCGGGGATAGGTTGATTTTTGTATAAATGGCAATGAAACATACATTAAATTTTTAAAAAAAGGGGCTTGGACAGTTTCAAGCCCCAAATTGGAGGAGAAGTAATGAAGGTTGAAAAGGTATTGGTCATCGGTGCGGGTCAAATGGGATCCGGAATTGCGCAGGTTTGTGCCCAGGCTGGCTACAAGGTGTATCTTAATGATTTGAAGCCTGAATTTGTCGAGCGCGGTTTAGGAATCATCAGCAAAAACTTATCCAGAAATGTGGATAAAGGCCGAATGACTGAAGAGCAAAAACAAGAGGTCTTAAATCAAATTACAGCTTCTACGGATTTGAATGATGCCCGCGAGGTCGACCTCGTGATTGAAGCAGCGGTTGAAAATATGGAGATTAAAGCGAAAATTTTCGCGCAGTTAGATGAAATCGCGCCATCACATGCGATTTTGGCAAGTAATACTTCATCCCTGCCGATTACGGAAATTGCGGCAGCAACGAAGCGTCCGGAACAAGTTATCGGTATGCACTTTATGAATCCGGTGCCGGTTATGAAGCTGGTTGAGATCATTCGCGGCTTGGCAACAGCTGATGAAGTTTACCAAGTGATTGAAGATATGACAAAAACATTAAGTAAGGTTCCTGTTGAAGTAAATGATTTTCCAGGTTTCGTTTCAAACCGTATTCTGATGCCGATGATCAATGAAGCGATTTATACGCTCTATGAAGGTGTGGCAACGAAGGAAGCGATTGATGAAGTGATGAAGCTCGGGATGAATCACCCAATGGGGCCGTTGACTTTGGCTGATTTTATCGGACTTGATACATGCCTTTATATTATGGAAACCTTACATGAAGGTTTTGGGGATACAAAATACCGCCCATGCCCGCTGCTGCGCAAGTATGTGAAAGCTGGCTGGCTTGGCAAGAAATCTGGTCGAGGCTTCTACACATACGAATAGTCAGGAGTGTTACTTATGAATCTTAGATTCTCAGAAGAGCAGGAAATGATGCGGAAAATGGTTCGGGATTTTGCTGAAAATGAAATTGCCCCGTTTGTGGAACGCATGGAGCAGGGCGAATTCCCACGTGAAATCCTTCGTAAAATGGGTGACCTTGGACTGATGGGGATTCCGGTTCCGGAAAAATACGGTGGTGCCGAAATGGATTTTGTCTCCTACATCATCGCGATTAACGAAATTTCAAGAGTGAGTGCGACGGTGGGAGTGATTCTTTCAGTTCATACATCGGTTGGAACGAACCCGATCTTGTACTTCGGTTCTGATGAACAGAAGCAGCGATTTCTGCCAAAATTGGCATCAGGTGAGTATTTGGCGGCTTTCTGCTTAACAGAAGCGGGATCCGGTTCAGATGCAAAGAGCATGAAATCACGCGCCGTTAAAAAGGATGACCATTATGTGATCAATGGCTCGAAAATGTTTATCACCAATGGCGGAGAAGCTGATGTGTATATTGTATTTGCTTCAACAAATCCAGAACTCGGCAGCAAAGGAATCTCCGCGTTTATTGTAGAAAAAAATACCCCTGGCCTGGTTATTGGCAAGGATGAACATAAAATGGGCCTTCATGGCTCAAGAACGGTCCAGCTTTCCTTTGAAGACATGCATGTTCCAGTGGAAAACCTCCTCGGTCAAGAAGGAGAAGGCTTCAAAATTGCAATGGCCAACCTGGATGTCGGACGAATCGGAATTGCGGCCCAAGCATTAGGAATTGCAGAAGCAGCACTAGGTGCAGCGGTGGATTATGCAAAAGAACGTGTACAGTTCGGCAAACCAATTGCCGCTCAACAGGGGATTGGCTTTAAATTAGCTGATATGGCAACCAATGTTGAAGCTGCTAGACTATTACTCTATCGGGCGGCAGACCTGCGGGCTCAAGGGTTAAAATGCGGTATGGAAGCTTCGATTGCAAAGTTATTTGCGTCGAAAACAGCTGTGGAGACGGCAACAGAAGCAATTCAGGTATTTGGCGGATATGGGTATACAGAAGATTACCCGGTTGAGCGTTACTTCCGTGATGCTAAAGTGACTGAGATTTATGAGGGAACTAGTGAGATTCAGCGGATTGTTATTAGTAAGTATCTGTAGTTTGGAGATTTGGTGCTAGTTTGGGTAGATGTTTTAGTTAATTGTAGAACCTGTATGGTTTTGTGTAGGAACGTTATGGTTTCGTGTAGAACCTGTATGGTTTTGTGTAGAAACGTTATGGTTTCGTGTAGAACCTGTACGGTTTTGTGTAGAAACGTTATGGTTTGATGAAGAACAAGAATGGTTTTGTGTAGAAACGTTACGGTTCATTGTAGAACCTGTACAGTTACCCGAAAAAACACGTAATAGAGATGTTACCTTGAGGAGGATATATATAATGAACTTTCGCTTAACTGAAGAACATGAAATGATTCGAAAAATGGTACGAGATTTTGCGCGAAATGAGGTTGCACCGACTGCGGCTGAGCGGGATGAGGAGGAGCGTTTTGACCGTGAGATTTTTGACAAGATGGCGGAGCTGGGCTTAACAGGAATTCCATGGCCGGAGGAGTACGGCGGAATTGGAAGCGATTACCTTGCGTATTGTATTGCGATTGAGGAGCTATCAAGAGTTTGTGCATCAACGGGTGTAACGTTATCCGCACACACTTCTTTAGCGGGCTGGCCAATCTATAAATTCGGTTCTGAGGAGCAAAAGCAGCAATATCTTCGTCCGATGGCAGAAGGCAGAAAAATTGGCGCCTACGGCTTAACGGAGCCGGGGAGCGGTTCGGATGCAGGCGGAATGAGAACTACAGCAAGACTTGAAGGCGACCATTATGTCCTTAATGGTTCAAAAATTTTCATCACAAACGGCGGTATTGCTGACATCTATGTAGTTTTTGCCTTAACAGATCCGTCCAGCAAGCAAAAAGGAACAACTGCTTTCATCGTCGAAAGTGACTTCCCAGGCTTCTCGGTTGGTAAAAAGGAAAAGAAACTTGGCATTCGTTCGTCACCTACAACAGAAATTATTTTTGAAGAATGTAAGGTGCCTGTCACCAACGTACTTGGTCAAGTAGGCGAGGGTTTCAAAATTGCGATGATGACGCTTGATGGCGGACGTAACGGTATTGCGGCGCAGGCGGTTGGAATTGCACAGGGTGCACTTGACGCTGCGGTGGACTATGCGAAGGAGCGCCAGCAGTTTGGCAAGCCAATTGCGGCAAACCAAGGTA
Organism: Neobacillus niacini; assembly: GCF_046591715.1. GTDB lineage: Bacteria > Bacillota > Bacilli > Bacillales > Cytobacillaceae > Neobacillus > Neobacillus niacini_L. The sequence continues at coordinate 179,000 of NZ_JAWVNQ010000005.1, forward strand.
TCGGCTTTAAATTGGCAGATATGGCGACAAACATAGAAGCAGCAAGACTATTAACCTATCAAGCTGCATGGCTCGAGAGTGAAGGGCTGCCGTACGGCAAGGAATCCGCAATGTCGAAGCTGTTCGCAGGAGACACCGCGATGAAGGTAACAACAGAGGCGGTTCAGGTATTTGGCGGATATGGATATACCAAGGATTATCCAGTAGAGAGATATATGCGCGATGCAAAGATTACACAAATCTATGAAGGAACACAAGAAATTCAGCGCCTTGTTATTTCTAGGATGATAACGAAGTAAACACTTTTTTGAATAAAGGCGGTTAAAAGGGATGAAAAAGCGTGAAGTGCAAGCTTCAGTAAAAGATGAACGCCTTGTACAACGAAGACGGGATCAGATGATCAAAGGGGCCGTATCACTTTTTAAAGAAAAAGGGTTTCACCGGACGACGACCAGGGAAATTGCAAAGGCATCAGGCTTTAGCATTGGGACGTTATACGAATATATTCGTACGAAGGAAGACGTTCTTTACCTTGTTTGTGACAGTATTTATGACCACGTAAGCGAGCGTCTTCAGGAAGATCTTGAAGGTAAGCAAGCCACACTAGAAAGTCTGAAACATGGGATTGCCAATTATTTTCGGGTGATTGATGAATTGCAGGAGGAAATCCTGGTCATGTACCAAGAGGCAAAGTCTCTTACGAAGGATGCCCTTCCTTATGTATTAAAAAAGGAAAATGAGATGGCGGGGATGTTTGAAAAGCTCATCACACTGTGTGTCGAAAATGGTGAATTGAACTTAACAGAAATGCAAATCAAAATCCTTTCCCATACAATAATTGTAGAAGGGCAAATGTGGAGTTTCCGCCGCTGGACCTTGCAAAAGCTGTTTACCTTAGAAGAGTATATTGAAATGCAAACAGAGTATTTATTTTCGGGAATTAACGGTCTTAGTCGGGCTCAAGGTACAGGGACGATTACCAAGTAATTTGAAAAACAAAGGGGGAGACAAATGAGTACGACGGAGGTTTATCAGCCGAAGCACCATATTCGTTTTGTAACGGCGTCGAGTTTGTTTGATGGACATGACGCTTCAATTAATATCATGAGGAGAATTCTGCAGGCATCGGGAGCAGAGGTCATCCATCTTGGTCATAACCGTTCGGTTGAAGAGGTAGTTAATGCGGCGATTCATGAGGACGCGCAGGGAATCGCGATTTCTTCTTATCAAGGCGGCCATGTGGAATACTTCAAGTATATGTATGATTTGCTAAAGGAGAAAGGGGCTCCGAACATCCGTATTTACGGCGGAGGCGGCGGTGTTATTATCCCGCGCGAGATTAAGGAACTGCATGATTATGGGATTGCCTGGATTTTCTCACCTGAGGACGGCAGAAAGCTGGGTCTTCAGGGAATGATTAACCGCATGCTCGAAGAGTGCGACTTCCCAACTGTTAGCGGCGACCATAGTGAATACATCGAAAAACTTCCGGCTGGCGATGTGAACGCGATTTCAAAATTGATTACCTTAGCTGAGCTTCATGTTGACAGCAGCCGCGAAGCAGCAGCAGCGGCAGAAAGTCTGCTTGAAAAAGTAAAATCGCTGACAAAAGAGATTCCTGTTGTCGGAATCACCGGTACGGGCGGTGCAGGTAAAAGTTCACTGACCGATGAATTAATCCGCCGCTTTATCAATGAACTTCCTGATAAAAAGGTAGCAATTTTATCGGTTGACCCGACGAAGCAAAAGACGGGCGGCGCGCTTTTAGGCGACCGAATTCGGATGAATGCGATTTTCAATCCTAACGTTTATATGCGCAGTCTGGCAACTCGTTCTTCAAAAAGCGAGCTTTCACTTGCGATCAAAGACGCGGTGTCGGTTGTAAAGGCAGCAGGATTTGACCTAGTAATTGTTGAAACGAGCGGAATTGGCCAGGGTGATGCCGAGATTACTGAGATTTGTGATGTTTCTCTTTATGTGATGACCAGTGAATTCGGTGCACCATCACAGCTAGAAAAGATTGATATGATTGACTTTGCGGACCTAATTGTCATTAATAAATTTGAGCGTAAGGGCTCTGAGGATGCATTGCGTCAGGTTCAAAAGCAATACCAGCGCAGTCATATGCTGTTTGAAAAAGATACGAGCGAAATGCCGGTTTACGGTACAATTGCCAGTCAGTTTAATGATCGCGGCACGAATGCGCTGTTTGCAGCGTTAATTGAAAAAATCAATCAAAAAATGGGCACCGATTGGGTTACATCTTTTAGTAAGTCGGCGTTAGTAGAGAAACAGAATGTAATTATTCCGACGGACCGCCGTTATTATCTCCGGGAAATATCGGAGACAGTCCGCCGCTATCACCAAAAAGCTGAAGAGCAGGCAAATATTGCCCGGAAATTATTCCAGCTTGAAGGGGCGATTGCAGCAGTCAAAGAAACAGAAGGCAATGGTGAAGTGGTTGCTTCTTTAGAAGCCATTAAAATAGCAACGGAAGAGAAATTAACACCAGAGTCGAAAAAGATACTAAGCGGCTGGGAGAAAACCAAGGCTGCCTACCAAGGAGATAAGTTTGTAACGAGAATTCGTGACAAAGAAATTATCACGGTGTTAAAAACAAAGAGCCTTTCCGGCATTGATATTCCGAAGGTTGTTCTGCCGAAATACAAAGATTACGGCGAAATCCTCCGCTGGGTTTACCGAGAGAATGTACCAGGTTCTTATCCGTTTACAGCGGGTGTGTTCCCGTTCAAGCGGGAAGGGGAAGACCCGAAACGCCAGTTTGCTGGCGAAGGAACACCGGAAAGAACGAACCGCCGCTTCCACTATTTATCTAAGGATGATCAAGCAAAACGTTTAAGTACCGCGTTTGATTCGGTTACGCTGTATGGTGAAGACCCAGATTATCGTCCCGATATTTTTGGGAAGATTGGCGAAAGCGGAGTGAATGTGTGTACACTTGATGATATGAAAAAGCTTTATGACGGCTTTGACCTTTGTCACCCGTCTACATCGGTATCGATGACAATTAATGGTCCAGCTCCGATTATTTTAGCCATGTTCATGAACACAGCGATTGACCAGCAGGTGAAGAATAAAGAAGCAGAGCTTGGCCGTGTGTTAACCGTAGAAGAATTTGCCGAAGTGAAGGCTTATACATTGAAGTCTGTCCGCGGTACCGTGCAAGCCGATATTTTAAAAGAAGACCAAGGTCAAAATACATGTATTTTCTCAACCGAGTTTGCCCTCAGAATGATGGGTGATATTCAACAATATTTCATCGATCAGCAGGTGCGTAACTATTATTCTGTTTCGATTTCTGGCTATCATATTGCCGAAGCTGGTGCGAATCCGATTTCGCAGCTGGCATTTACGCTATCAAACGGCTTTACTTACGTGGAGTACTATTTAAGCCGCGGAATGAAGATTGATGATTTTGCACCGAACCTTTCATTCTTTTTCTCCAATGGCTTGGATCCGGAGTATACCGTTATTGGCCGGGTAGCCCGCCGGATTTGGGCAACGGTTATGCGTGATAAATATGGTGCAGCTGAGCGAAGCCAAAAGCTGAAGTACCATGTTCAAACCTCAGGTCGTTCACTGCACGCACAGGAAATTGACTTTAATGATATTCGTACAACGCTGCAGGCATTGATGGCACTGCAGGATAACTGTAATTCGCTTCATACCAATGCCTATGATGAAGCGATTACAACACCGACTGAAGAATCGGTTCGCCGCGCAATGGCGATTCAGATGATTATCACCAAAGAGCACGGTTTATCGAAAAATGAAAATCCGCTTCAGGGGGCATTTATTGTTGAGGAACTAACCGACCTGGTAGAGGAAGCGGTTCTTCAAGAGTTTGAACGCTTAAATGACCGCGGCGGTGTACTTGGTTCGATGGAAACCCAGTATCAGCGCGGAAAAATTCAAGATGAATCAATGTACTACGAAATGAAGAAGCACTCAGGTGAGCTGCCAATTATCGGCGTGAATACGTATTTAAATCCGAATCCGCCTTCAGAAGAAGACATCGACAGCATGGAGCTGGCACGAGCATCCTATGAAGAAAAGGAATTACAAATTCACAATTTACGTGCCTTCCAAGAAGCACACGCGGCTGAAAGCGCAAAAGCACTTGAGCGCTTAAAAGCAGCAGCCGTCAACAACGAGAATATTTTTGCACAACTAATGGAAACCGTAAGAGTAGCCAGCCTTGGCCAAATCACAAAAGCACTCTATGAAGTAGGCGGGCAGTATAGAAGGAATATGTAGTGAATCAAACAATGGCTTAAATTATTAAGCCATTGTTTTTATTAAAATTATTTTTTACTAGTACTAATATTGGCTCTTTTTTTCTTATATAATAGATGGACATACATACATCATTGTCCCGGGGCGGGTGTTGACAGATGAAAATCAGTAAAATGATAATATTATTAATAATATTTGCCTGGCCGTTATACTATCTCTATCAACATCAGTTAGGGGCAATTTCCTTTCTAGCCCTGGCTTTATTCTTCCTGGTTACGGCAATGAGAGAGCTTAAAACACTCAAAAAAGAGAAAAAACCTGACGATACCGGGTCAAAGAGGGAAAATATCAAGCAAAACAATAGATAGAACTAGCATAAACGGGAGAATATTGTTTATAATGAAGAATATGTCAAAATTAGAAAAGCGGAAGCCCCTAGGCGCTGCAACTAGACAAGACATAGTTATAAGCCCGTTATCACTCCTAAATACTAGAGAGTGTTAAATAGAGAAAGGAAGTGCCGATATTGAGTTTACAAGGTTACTCAAAAGAGCAATTAGAAGAGTTATCCCTCATTGAGATGGCGTATGAATTTCTAAAAAACAGCAAACAGCCAATTTCCTTCCATGATTTAGTGAATGAAATTGCAGCAGCGACGGAAATGACAGAGGATCAAGTTAGATCCAAAATTGCACAATTCTATACGGATATAAATATCGACGGCCGTTTTCTTTCATTAGGTGATAACCGCTGGGGACTTCGTGTTTGGTATCCAGTCGATACACAGGAAGAAGAAGTGGTTACCGTAATTAAACCGAAGAAGAAGAAGGCGAAGAAGGTTGTCGATGAAGACGATCTTGAAGACTTTGATGATGTTGATGATGATTATGAAGATCTTGATGACTTTGCCGACGAAGATGATCTCCTTGATGACGATGAGGATGATCTTCTGGATGACCTTGACGATGTCGATGATCTCGACGATGATGATGATGTCATCGATGACGATGATGAATTTGAGCTTGATGATGAAGAAGACCTTGACGAGGACCTTGATGATGAAGAAGACTTAGATGAGGTAGACGAAGAGGACGACCTATTATAGGCTTGACTTTTTAACTCTGCACTTGTAGAATCTTTTTTGGGCTCCTTTAAACAGGAACGGATCATAATTAGCTAATAAGCGCTCCCCTTACATTTGCGTAAGCGGAGTGCTTTTTTATTTTTTCATGCAATGATACATAGCTCTTTCGGAAAAGTCCGAGACTTCTTTACGATTAAAAAAATTTATAAAAGAAGCCTTAAACAACAAGAATATTGCACAAACTGAATTAGAGGAGGATTATTTTATGACAAAGTATATTTTTGTAACTGGCGGTGTGGTTTCATCGTTAGGAAAAGGGATTACCGCAGCCTCTTTAGGTCGTTTATTGAAAAATCGTGGATTGAACGTAACGATTCAAAAATTTGACCCATACATTAACGTGGACCCAGGAACGATGAGCCCATATCAGCACGGTGAAGTATTTGTTACCGATGATGGTGCTGAAACGGACTTAGACTTAGGACACTATGAGCGTTTTATTGATATTAACCTAAACAAGTATTCCAACGTGACTACTGGTAAAATTTATTCTACGGTATTACGTAAGGAACGCCGCGGTGATTACTTGGGTGGCACCGTTCAGGTTATTCCACACATTACCAATGAAATTAAGGACCGAGTTTTCCGTGCTGGCAACGAAACTAATGCAGATGTTGTCATCACTGAAATTGGTGGAACAGTAGGGGATATCGAGTCATTACCATTTTTAGAAGCGATTCGCCAAATTAAGAGTGACATTGGCAGCTCCAATGTCATGTACATTCACTGTACCTTAATTCCGTACATTAAAGCGGCAGGCGAAATGAAGACGAAACCAACGCAGCACAGCGTGAAAGAGCTTCGCAGCCTTGGTATTCAGCCAAATATTATTGTTGTTCGTACGGAAATGCCAGTTTCACAGGATATGAAGGATAAAATTGCACTGTTCTGTGATATCGATTCAAAAGCAGTTATTGAGTGTCAGGATGCAGATACTCTTTATTCAATTCCACTAGCTCTTCAAGAGCAGCACATGGATCAAATTGTTTGTGACCACTTGAAGTTAACAACACCAGAACCAGAAATGACTGAATGGAAAGCATTAGTCGACAAGGTTCTAAACCTTTCAAGCAAGACACGTATTGGTCTTGTTGGAAAATATGTTGAACTTCAGGATGCTTATATTTCTGTTGTTGAGGCAATGAAACACGCTGGTTATGCGTTTGACGCCGATGTAGAAATTAAATGGATTAATGCTGAAGAGGTTACAGCTGAAAACGTAGCAGAACTTCTTCAAGATGTTGATGGAATTCTCGTTCCTGGCGGCTTTGGTGACCGTGGAATTGAAGGGAAGATTCAAGCGACCCGCTATGCACGTGAAACGAAGAAACCTTTCCTTGGCATCTGCTTAGGAATGCAGCTGGCAACGATCGAATATGCACGCCACGTACTAGGTTACTCAGATGCGCACTCTGCAGAATTTGTACCGAACACAAAGCATCCAATCATCGACCTGCTTCCAGAGCAAAAGGATGTAGAGGACTTAGGCGGAACATTGAGACTTGGGCTTTATCCATGCCGTGTTACTGAAGGAACCAAAGCATTCGCTGCCTATGAGGATGAAGTGGTGTACGAGCGTCACCGCCACCGCTATGAGTTTAACAATCATTACCGTCAAGAAATGGAAGACGCAGGCTTTGTGTTCTCTGGAACCAGCCCAGACGGCCGTCTTGTGGAAATAATTGAGCTTAAAGACCATCCATGGTTTGTGGCTTCCCAGTTCCATCCGGAATTTGTATCAAGACCAAATCGCCCGCAGCCGCTATTCCGTGACTTTATTAAGGCTACTTTGCAAAAATAAATGTATTGTGCCAGTTCTCTACTTGGGGGACTGGCTTTTTTATGGGGTGTTGTTTCCAGAAAATGTATAATAGTCCAAAACTATATTGAAAAAGTCCAAAACATCAAGAAAATAGTCCATATCCTGAGCTAAATAGTCCAAAGCCACCCCAAAAAAGTCCAAAACAAAAAAACGGCCCTTTTAAGGCCGCAATCCATCACTCATATTCCGCTAAAATCTCATCAATTGTAAATTTTAAGCCATAATAAACGTACAAAGCAGCCATTGAAGACGGATAGCCGAATCGATTGCCGAAATCATCTGGCATAAGACCCTTCAAAAGCTGTAAATTAATATGTACATCTGCCATTTCTTCCAGTTTCCCATCTGGTACGGAAGTTGATATGGCAACAAAGGGGATATCTTTTTCCTTAAGCCTGGATGCCAGCTCTAGCGCATCTCTATCAATGGAGGTGCGTGTAAGTAGCAGCACTCTGTCTGCGCTGGTTGTAGCTTCAATATCTGTTGATGCACCCTTTAATGGTTCTTTGCCCTCTATGGCTTCAAATTCAGCGGCCTTCATTTCTCGAAAGCCGGCAATACAGATATTCTGGCCTTGTGCAAGCAGACGGGCACCATCTTCAAAGGAAAATTCCTCTTTTTCCTGTATTCTTTTGAATAATCCGGTCAATTGGGTCGTAAACATTTTTAACAAGCAGAACCCCTCCTTCACAACGTTATTATAGCGTTTTGAAAAAACAAAAGACAATTACCACAAAATACCTCTAGAGGAAAAAGAGGATTTTTAAAAGAAATGTCGAAGATTATCATGGTGGAAGAAATAGGAATCAACTGTAAATAAAAGTAGGGTGGAAGAGGTGGAGTTATGAAAGAGAAAATTTTAATTGTTGACGATCAGTTTGGGATCCGCATTTTGCTAAATGAGGTATTCTCAAAGGAAGGGTATCAAACCTTCCAGGCAGCAAATGGAATTCAAGCACTAGATATTGTTACGAAGCATGACCCTGATCTCGTCCTATTGGATATGAAAATACCTGGTATGGATGGTATTGAAATTTTAAAAAGAATGAAAGTCATCGATCCTGATATCCGCGTTATTATTATGACGGCATATGGTGAATTGGATATGATTCAAGAGGCTAAGAATTTAGGAGCGATTACACATTTCGCAAAGCCATTCGATATTGATGATATTCGGGCAGCAGTGAGAAAACATATTCCTCAAAAAACAAACTAATACCTTTTTATAAAATGATTGTCGAAAAGTGTTGCCGCTTTCATTGTGAACGTTTATAATATTACGGTTTCTTTAATGGCATTTTATGAATCAGTTTGGTATGATACTTATGAACTTTTAATGGTCCATGTATCTTTCTCGGTGAATACATAATCACTAAAATGATAGGAAATCCTTAAAGAGGAAAGCCCTAATCGAGAAGATAAACACCCATACCAAGGAGGAAATAAAATGCCTTTAGTTTCAATGAAAGAAATGCTCATCAAGGCGAAAGCAGAAGGCTACGCTGTTGGGCAATTTAACCTAAATAACTTAGAATTTACTCAAGCTATTTTGCAAGCAGCAGAAGCTGAAAAATCACCTGTTATTCTTGGTGTTTCTGAAGGGGCAGCTCGTTATATGGGCGGCTTTAAAACTGTTGTTAAAATGGTAGAAGGCTTATTAGAAGATTACAAAATTACTGTTCCTGTTGCGATTCACTTAGACCACGGTTCAAGCTTTGAAAAGTGTAAAGAAGCAATCGATGCAGGCTTCACTTCTGTTATGATTGACGCTTCTCACCATCCGTTTGAAGAAAACGTAGCAACAACTTCTCAAGTAGTTGAATACGCTCATTCAAAAGGTGTTTCTGTTGAAGCTGAATTAGGAACTGTCGGCGGACAAGAGGACGATGTTGTGGCAGAAGGCGTTATTTACGCAGATCCTGCTGAATGTAAAGCACTTGTTGAGCGCACTGGTATCGACTGCCTTGCACCAGCACTTGGTTCTGTTCACGGTCCTTACAAAGGTGAACCACAACTTGGTTATAAGGAAATGGAAGAAATCGGTAATGCAACAGGTCTTCCACTTGTATTACACGGTGGAACTGGTATTCCAACACATGATATCCAAAAATCAATTTCACTTGGTACTGCGAAAATCAATGTAAACACTGAAAACCAAATTGCATCTGCAAAAGCGGTTCGTGAAACATTAGCAGCAAAGCCAAATGAATATGATCCACGTAAATACTTAGGCCCAGCTCGCGATGCTATTAAAGCAACTGTTATTGGCAAAATGCGCGAATTTGGTTCATCAGGCAGAGCTTAATTTTCATTTTAATATAAGAAGACCTTGTCCTCTTTATAAAACGATGGTACATTGTTAGTAACTCGAAACCGCCCCTTAATAAGTGGGCGGTTTCAAAATGCAGAGAGAAGTTAGAATATTGCGAAACTTGTCGAAAAATGGAGGAGAAACAGATGAAGTTTTTTATTGATACAGCTAACCTAGAGGAAATTCGTGAAGTACATGAGCTTGGTTTATTAGCAGGTGTAACTACAAATCCATCGCTTGTAGCAAAAGAAAAAGGTGTTTCTTTCCATGATCGAATCAGAGAGATTGCAGCGCTTGTTCCTGGATCTGTAAGTGCAGAAGTCATTGCGCTTGACGCAGAAGGCATGATCAAAGAAGGAAAAGAGCTTGCAGCCATTGCCCCGAATGTAACTGTTAAAGTTCCAATGACTCCGGACGGTTTAAAAGCTTGTCACGCATTTGCAGAAGCTGGCATTAAAACCAATGTTACATTGATCTTCAATGCAAACCAGGCGCTTCTTGCAGCAAGAGCAGGAGCATCATATGTATCTCCTTTCCTTGGAAGATTAGATGATATCGGTCAAAACGGTTTAGATTTAATCTCTCAAGTAGCTGACATTTTTGCAGTCCACGGAATTCAATCAGAAATCATTGCAGCCTCCATCCGTAATCCAATTCATGTAACAGAAGCGGCACTAAGAGGTGCACATATTGCGACAATTCCTTATAAAGTACTAATCGGGTTATTCCATCACCCATTAACAGACAAGGGAATTGAAGCTTTCATCAAGGATTGGGAAGGCCGAAACGTATAAATTTTACCAATTTCTAAAACTTTTTTTCAGATTCATACATGAAAATAATATATTGGTGTAAACTAGATGATAGACAAATTGTCGGATTATGTAATTTGCTATTGGAAATAATTACCTAAAGACAGATTGATATCATTTAGTTGATTAATAAAGGAGTAAAATCCATCCCAATGGCGTAGAAGGGAGTCGAAAATGGAAAAACTTAAAATTGCGGGCGGATATCCGCTTAAGGGAACCGTAAGAATAAGTGGTGCAAAAAACAGTGCAGTTGCGTTGATACCAGCAACCATTTTAGCAGAATCACCGGTGACAATTGAAGGGCTGCCAGATATTTCAGATGTAGAAATATTGAAGGATTTGCTTGAGGAAATTGGCGGGAAAGTACAGCTTTCCGATGATTTTGATATGACGGTTGACCCATCGACGATGATTTCGATGCCATTGCCAAACGGAAAAGTGAAGAAGCTTCGCGCATCTTACTATCTTATGGGGGCGATGCTTGGCCGGTTTAAAAAGGCTGTCATCGGTCTGCCGGGTGGATGTCATCTTGGACCACGTCCTATCGACCAGCATATTAAAGGGTTTGAAGCACTGGGTGCTCAGGTAACAAATGAGCAGGGCGCTATTTATCTGCGTGCGGACGAGCTTCGCGGCGCACGTATTTATCTCGATGTTGTCTCTGTTGGCGCAACGATCAATATTATGTTAGCGGCAGTAAGAGCAAAGGGCAGAACAGTTATTGAAAATGCGGCAAAAGAACCGGAAATTATTGATGTTGCTACTTTGCTTACAAATATGGGGGCAAAAATCAAGGGTGCAGGAACCGATGTCATTCGTATTGATGGAGTGGACAGTCTCCATGGCTGCCGTCATACGATTATTCCTGACCGGATTGAAGCGGGAACGTATATGATATTAGGTGCTGCCGTCGGCGAAGGCGTGCTAATTGATAATGTCATTCCCCAGCACTTAGAATCGCTGATTGCAAAGCTCAGGGAAATGGGTGTGAAAATTGAAACAGGCGACGATCAGGTGTTTGTCTCAAGTTCGGACAAGCTGAAGTCTGTTGATATAAAAACCCTTGTTTATCCTGGTTTCCCGACGGATCTGCAGCAGCCATTTACCACACTGTTAACGAAAGCGGCTGGTTCTAGCGTTGTAACGGATACGATTTATGGTGCTCGTTTTAAACATATAGACGAATTAAGAAGAATGAATGCAAACATTAAAGTGGAAGGCCGTTCAGCCATTATAAGCGGACCTGTGAAGCTTCAGGGAGCAAAAGTGAAAGCCAGTGACCTGCGGGCAGGAGCTTCACTCTTCATTGCGGGGCTTATGGCAGAGGGAATTACCGAAGTGACGGGTCTCGAGCATATTGACCGGGGTTACAGCCAGCTTGTTGAAAAATTAAATGGGCTTGGTGCTACGGTTTGGCGTGAAGCTTTGACAAAAGATGAAGTAGAACAGTTAAAGAATACGTAAATAGGCTATACTAATTCGCCAAATCTGTTATACTAATAATATTGACATGGTCAAGTAGAGTATAAGAGAAAATTGGGGGATGAGAACATGGAGAGAAGTCTATCAATGGAGCTTGTCCGCGTAACTGAAGCAGCTGCACTTGCTTCTGCACGCTGGATGGGACGCGGGAAGAAAGATGAAGCAGACGGTGCTGCCACATCAGCCATGCGCGATGTTTTCGACACAATTCCGATGAAGGGTACAGTGGTCATTGGTGAAGGCGAAATGGACGAGGCCCCAATGCTTTATATCGGTGAGAAACTGGGCAACGGATACGGACCTCGTGTCGATGTCGCAGTCGATCCTCTTGAAGGGACCAATATTTTAGCGTCAGGCGGCTGGAATGCACTGGCTGTTTTAGCTGTAGCCGACCACGGAAATTTGCTTCATGCGCCAGATATGTACATGGAGAAAATCGCTGTTGGACCGGAAGCAGTCGGGCTTGTCGACATCAACGCTTCCGTACTTGATAACCTAAAGGCTGTCGCAAAAGCGAAAAACAAGGATATTGAGGATGTGGTTGCGACTGTTTTAAACCGTCCGCGACATGAACATATCATTGCACAGCTTCGTGAAGCAGGCGCACGGATTAAATTAATCAATGACGGTGATGTGGCAGGAGCCATTAATACGGCATTTGATGATACGGGCGTTGACATTTTATTTGGCTCCGGCGGTGCGCCAGAAGGTGTAATCTCAGCGGTTGCCTTAAAGTGTCTCGGCGGCGAAATCATTGGGAAATTACTCCCTCAGACAGATGCTGAATTAGAGCGCTGCGTGAAAATGGGACTAGATGTCAATAAGGTGCTTCGCATGGAAGACCTTGTGAAGGGTGATGACGCGATTTTTGCTGCAACCGGCGTAACAGACGGCGAATTGCTGCGCGGTGTCCAATTCAAGGGCTCTTATGGGTCTACACATTCGATCGTTATGCGTGCAAAATCAGGAACGGTTCGATTTGTTGAAGGCCGTCACAGTTTGAAAAAGAAGCCAAATTTAGTGATTAGATAAAAAGATAATAGTAAACACTTACTAAGAGACTAGACATAGATTCTAGTCTCTTATCTCCATATTCTTCAAATAGGAATTTTCCAGTTGATTATTATTTTGAACAAAGGGTACAATAGATAGTGTTTTAACAACGTATTCTGCTATTCTATTCATTTCTACTACTTCCTCAATTTTTATAGTAATGTGAGAAATCCTCTATTATACGATTAGGTTCTCGGTAACGAAAATAGAGTAAAAATTTTAAAGTGTGGTGTACTATGGAATTAACAATATCAAGTTTAGAAAACATGAAGCTGAAAGAGCTTTATGAGCTTGCGCGCGAATTCAAAGTGACGTACTACAGCAAGCTGTCAAAGAAAGAACTTATTTTTGCGATTTTAAAATCTCGTGCGGAGCAGCAGGGCTACTTCTTCATGGAAGGTGTACTTGAAATTATCCAATCGGAAGGCTTTGGATTTTTACGTCCGATCAACTATTCGCCAAGTTCGGAAGATATTTATATCTCAGCATCGCAAATCCGCCGTTTCGACCTTCGTAATGGGGATAAAGTATCCGGTAAGGTCCGTCCGCCGAAAGAAAATGAACGCTATTACGGACTTTTACATGTAGAAGCAGTTAACGGTGAAGACCCAGAATCAGCAAAAGAACGTGTTCACTTCCCAGCATTAACTCCTCTCTATCCAAACAGACATATGAAACTCGAAACCACTCCAAAATATATCTCTACAAGAATTATGGATGTAGTTGCTCCAGTTGGGTTTGGACAAAGGGGCTTAATTGTTGCGCCTCCAAAGGCAGGGAAAACGATGCTGTTGAAAGAAATTGCCAACAGTATTACAACGAATCACCCTGAAGTGGAATTAATTGTGCTTTTGATTGATGAACGTCCAGAGGAAGTAACTGATATTGAACGTTCAGTTGCCGGCGATGTTGTCAGCTCAACGTTTGATGAAGTGCCAGAAAATCATATTAAAGTGGCAGAGCTTGTGTTAGACCGTGCGATGCGTTTAGTTGAGCATAAACGTGATGTTGTCATTTTGATGGACAGTATTACGCGTTTAGCTCGTGCCTATAACCTAGTTATTCCGCCAAGCGGCCGTACCCTTTCTGGTGGTATTGACCCAGCGGCATTCCACCGTCCGAAGCGTTTCTTCGGGGCAGCCCGAAACATTGAAGAAGGCGGAAGCTTAACAATTCTTGCAACAGCTTTAGTGGATACAGGCTCACGTATGGATGACGTGATTTATGAGGAATTTAAAGGAACAGGTAATATGGAACTGCATCTCGATCGTTCCCTTGCAGAACGCCGTATTTTCCCTGCGCTTGATATCCGCCGCTCCGGCACAAGGAAAGAAGAACTGCTTCTTCCAAAAGACCATCTGGACAAGCTATGGGCCATCCGCAAATCGATGTCCGACTCACCAGACTTCGCCGAGCGCTTCCTGAAAAAACTAAAACAAACCAAATCCAACGAAGAGTTCTTCGCCCAAATTGGGGAAGAATTAAAAGGAAGAAGATCTTAGTCTTTATTATTTAATGCGTAAAGCAAAATTGGATTTTGCACCTGTTGATTGGAGTGGAAGGGCACGAAGACTCCTGCAGGAGTACGGGACTGGGGAGACCCCGCAGGCGCTGCAAGCGCCGAGGAGGCTCCCCGAACCGCCTGCGGAAAGCGAAGTGCCCTGGAGTGGAAATCAACAGACCCATTGCGGACAGAAATAAATCAAATCCATAAAAACCCAACTTGCCAAAATAGGTTCACCTTGTTATAATGTGAACAGTGTGTTTTTAGTATTTGATGCTGAGTTTTAAGACAGGCATATATATAACTCTGTTTCGAAATGATTCAGGGCGGAAGGAGATGAAAAGAATGAAAACAGGAATTCATCCAAATTATAAAACAGTAACGGTGTCATGCGCATGTGGCAACACATTCGAAACTGGTTCTGTTAAAAACGAAATTCGCGTTGAAACTTGTTCAGAATGTCATCCATTCTATACTGGTCGTCAAAAGTTTGCTGAAGCTGGTGGACGTGTAGACCGTTTCAACAAAAAATACGGCCTTAAGAACCAACAACAATAATTTCACAAAACAGGCAAGCAGAAACTTACTTGCCTGTTTTTTAATTGAATAAAACATGTTAAATGTTAAAAATATAGACCTATTAGGTTTCGTACATAGGAAGGAGACGCCGATATATGTATCTAATGAAGCAACTCGGATGGATTGAGGTTATTTGCGGCAGTATGTTTTCAGGAAAATCAGAGGAATTGATCCGCCGCGTCAGACG
Source organism: Neobacillus niacini (assembly GCF_046591715.1). Lineage (GTDB taxonomy): Bacteria > Bacillota > Bacilli > Bacillales > Cytobacillaceae > Neobacillus > Neobacillus niacini_L. The sequence continues at coordinate 194,151 of NZ_JAWVNQ010000005.1, forward strand.
GGCTCAATTTGCTAAACAAAAAATTGCTGTTTTCAAACCGAAAATAGACAATCGCTATAGCGAACAATCTGTCGTTTCTCATAATGGCAGCTCTTTTCAAGCGAAGCCCATTTCCCATTCGATTGAGATTTTACATCATGTAGAGGCGGATATCGACATCATTGCCATTGATGAAGTGCAATTTTTCGATGAAGGGATTGTCAGGGTGGTTCAACAGCTTGCGGACAGTGGACACCGCGTCGTTTGTGCGGGTCTCGACATGGACTTCCGCGGTGAGCCTTTCGGACAAATGCCTGCATTAATGGCGATAGCAGAAACGGTAACGAAACTTCAGGCTGTCTGCAGTGTTTGCGGGTCGCCATCAAGCCGGACACAGCGTTTAATCGACGGCCGGCCAGCTTCTTATCATGATCCTGTGATCTTGGTTGGAGCTTCGGAAGCATATGAGCCGCGCTGCCGCCATCATCATGAAGTACCTAAAACTGCATCCTACCGCATACAAGAACCTGTGGTGAAATAAGATAGAAACCGTCTGAGACTCTCTCAGGCGGTTTTTTTATTTGTCTTGCGCTTCCCGAGCTTGGGGACTATCCGCTATTCTATTTTGGCATAATCTTACTAGAACGTTCCTTACAATGCTTGGGAAAGATAGTTGTAGGGGGTGCAATACTTTGAAAAAAATGCTGTGTTTAGGGGTATTAACGACCCTAATGCTGACAGGTTGTATGAAAGGGAACGATACGGAGAATACCGCCTATAATTTGAAGAATGACAACACCAATCCTAATTTTATGACTAACAATGCAAATCAGGATATGGGACCAATGTCGGACCAAAATCCTAACTTCCTTAATTTGCGCGGTACGCAAATGAACGATGCTTCCAATCGAAACAATACCGGCAGAGATATAGATGTCGCCAGAGATATTGTAAATGGAAGTGAACATTTTAGATCGGAATCGATTTGGATTAATAACGGAGGAGACCGGATGACCGTTGCGGTAGATACACGCGGGACACTTAATGGCAAAAACCATGATAAAGCCATCGAAGGCCTTCGCAAGAAACTTCAGCAAGCTCTGCCGCGTTATTCTTTCGAAATAAGAGAACGATAACATGCTCTGGTTTCAGGGCATGTTTTTTTGAAATAAGCTTTGTACATAGAATAAAAAATTTTCTCCAAGAATTTGGTTTTGACGGGGGTTTTCACCTATACTATAATTAGAATGTTATGGACAAAAACTAGAGGTGGTAACTGTGTTTGATCGTCTTCAATCCGTTGAAGATCGTTACGAAAGATTAAATGAACTTTTGAGCGATCCAGAAATTATTAATGATTCAAAAAAACTACGTGAATATTCAAAAGAACAATCTGATATACAAGAGACCGTACAAACGTATCGTGAATATAAAGATGCGCGCGAACAGCTTATGGATGCTAAGGCAATGCTTGAGGAAAAGCTCGATAACGAAATGCGTGATATGGTCAAAGAAGAAGTGAATGAGCTTGAAAAACAGATCGAGGAATTAGAAGCGAAGATGAAGTTTCTAATGATTCCGAAGGATCCAAATGATGATAAGAACGTTATCTTTGAAATCCGCGGTGCTGCCGGCGGTGAGGAAGCGGCACTATTTGCTGGAACGCTTTACCGTATGTACAGCCGTTATGCCGAAGCACAGGGCTGGAAAACGGAGCTTATTGACGCGAACCCAACTGGACTTGGCGGCTACAAAGAAATCAGCTTTATGATCAATGGCCAAGGTGCGTACTCCAAATTAAAGTTTGAAAATGGTGCTCACCGCGTACAGCGTGTACCGGAAACAGAATCTGGCGGACGTATTCATACGTCAACTGCTACCGTGGTATGCTTGCCGGAAGCGGAAGATGTGGAAGTTGAAATCCATGATAAAGATATCCGTTTTGATGCATTTGCTTCAAGCGGCGCCGGCGGACAGTCCGTTAATACAACGATGTCAGCCGTTCGTTTAACACATATTCCGACGGGAATTGTAGTATCAATTCAGGATGAAAAGTCTCAGCATAAAAACAAAGACAAGGCGATGAAGGTATTACGTGCGCGTGTCTATGACAAGTTCCAGCAGGAAGCGCAGGCGGAATATGACCAGGTGCGTAAATCTGCGGTGGGTACGGGTGACCGTTCGGAACGAATTCGTACTTACAACTACCCGCAAAACCGAGTAACCGATCACCGTATCGGCTTAACCCTTCAGAAGCTTGATCAAATTATTGAAGGCAAGCTTGATGAAATCATCGATGCGTTAACGCTGGAAGATCAAACAAGCAAGCTTGATAGTGGTTCTGATGAGTAAGAAAGTCTACGAAGCTCTGCAATGGGCTTCTTCTTTTTTAAAAAAAGCAGACCGGGACGAAAACGCGGGTGAGCTGCTGCTCCGTCATTTTACAGGAATGTCTCGTGCACAGCTATTTGCCAATGTCCGCGATGACCTGCATGATTCCCAGTGGGATTTGTTTGAGAAAGCTGTCCTTCTACATGTGAAGGGAACGCCGGTTCAATACATAATTGGTTTTGAAGAGTTTTATGGGCGGAAGTTTATCGTCAATGAAGAAGTGCTGATTCCGCGGCCGGAAACCGAAGAACTCGTTTATGAAACCTTGAAACGAATCAATAAGCGGGAAGTAAAGGTAGTCGATATTGGAACAGGCAGCGGGGCGATTGCGATTACCTTGAAGCTTGAGCAGCCGTCGTTAGAGGTACATGCCTCTGATATTGCTAGAGAATCGCTTGAGGTTGCTTTAGAAAATGCCAAGCAGCTCGGCGCTGAGATTGAATTTGTTCAAGGCGACCTTTTGCAGCCGTTTCGCGGACAGCAGTTTGATGTAGTCATCTCCAACCCGCCGTATATTCCGGTTAGTGATGTAGAAACCATGTCAGAGGTAGTAACAGAGCATGAGCCGCACCGGGCATTGTTTGCGGGCGAGGATGGACTAGACTTTTACCGCCGTTTTATGGATGAGCTTCCAGACGTGATTGCACCGTCTGCGCTGGTTGGCTTTGAAATTGGAGCTGGTCAAGGGGAGGCGGTAGCCGACCTTTTTAAAAAGGCGTTTGTAAATGTTAAAGTGGAAATCCTTAATGATATTAATGGCAGGGACCGGATGGTGTTTGCAGAAATAATTCAAAAGCAGAACGGCTCATAATTGGTCGCTCTGCTTTTTTGTTTCTTACTTGTTTTGGCGTTCTTGGGCTTTCATTGCAACTTGTTCGAGTCCATTATGGGCGAATTCTACATCTGTTTTCGGCATCGCCGGGTTATTCTTCATTTTCTTTTTCTTTTGTTTTGACATGGTTTCACCACCTTAATTGTTGTTCACTGCTGTTTTAGTTTGCTTTGTTTAGGAAGAAAAAATTCTAAAACTAGTTTTTTTAATTTTACTAGTTTAAGATTCTTGGCATTTGTCCAAAATGAGGATAGTGAAGGGACGGTGCTTAGAATATGAACAGTAAAGTACTAGTGTGGTCTTATTTAATCATTTTATCGTTAGGAACGATTTTAAATTTATATATACCAAAAACAGAAGCGGTGGCGAAGGATGCTGTGGTGATTCCAGCGGAAGCGATTCGACTCCGGATTCTAGCGAATAGCGATAGTGCTCAGGATCAAGAGCTTAAACGGATGGTCCGTGATGAAGTCAATAAGCAGATTACGGTGTGGGTTCAGGAGTTAACGTCACTGGAAAAGGCAAAGTCGGTGCTGAAATCGAAGCTCCCAGAGGTTCAAACTATTGCAGAGAGAGTGGTCGCCGAGCAAGGGTCGACTCAAAGTGTAAAAGTGGAGTTTGGAAAAGTTCAGTTTCCTACTAAATTGTATGGTGAGTTTCTATATCCAGCCGGTGAGTATCAAGCAATTCTGATTACATTAGGTGAAGGAACAGGCGCTAACTGGTGGTGCGTACTTTACCCACCGCTATGTTTCTTGGATTTCTCAAATGGTGTTGCAGTACAAAGTGAAGGATTCGAAAGTAAGGCTTATGCGGCAGAGAATGAAAAACCTGTTAAAAGTGATGCAGTAGAAGAAGTAGAAGCAGAAGAAGTAAAGGCTGCGAAATTAAGTAAGAAAAAGGATTTAGAAGAAGAGGTTGTTGAAGAAGACAACGCTGCGATTGAGGAAGAAGTTATAGAGGAAGATGTTGAGGTTGTAGAGGAAGTAGAAGAAGAAGAGGAAAAAGTAGAAACGAAGAAGCAAAGTGAAGTGAAAAAGGAAAGCAAAAAGGAAAAAGAAGCTCCCGTGTATACAGCAGAAGATGAAGAACCAGTGAAAGTGAAATTCTTTGTGGTAGAATTGTTTGAAAGTATTTTTAATTAGTTGCGATGATACCAGCCTCTCTAAAATGGGGCTGGTTATTTATTTTTACAAAAATTTTAATAGATTTCAGTTCTAGTTCTCTTAAATGCTCATATTCATAGAGTATCAAATAAATGAGGTGGTAGAGATGCAAGCATTGATACGCTGCGCGGCTAAAGAGGATTTGGGAATTTTAAGAGAGTTTCTGACGAGGGCGAATCTTGGGATTGATGGATTAACGGAGGAAAGTGTAGAGTACTTTTTATTGCTGGAGGATGAGGATGGGGTGATTAAGGGTACACTGGGAATGGAGGCTTTTAGTGATTGTGGATTACTGCGTTCGCTGGTGGTTTCACCGGGACAAGCCGAAAAGGATATCATGCTGTTGATCACCCGAATGATGCAGCTGGCAAAAGAAAAAGGATTGGGAAGCTTGTTTTTGGCAACAAATAAAGGTGCAGCCTTGCCGTTTTTTGAATTGCTAGGGTTTGTGAAGGTGACCCGGGACCAATTGCCTGCTGAACTTTATTCATTAGAACACATTCGACATGTATTTAATGTGGATAACTCGTTATTTTTGAAATTTTCGCTATAACTGTGGATTAATCCACAAAGTTATCCACTTTTTCGGAATAGTTATACACAAATTGTGGACAAAGGGTTGTGTTTATCCCCACCTTCTTTTATACTTTCAAAAGTAATATGAGACAAAGAGCCTAAATTCGGCAAATTTCGATATCATTTGCGTTTCAGATAAAGGTGGATAAGTATGTACACAAAAGTTTGGAAAGTGGATAAATATGTGGATAACCTAAGAAATAATCCACAGGTTGTGGATGCCGCTCATCTTTTACAGGAAAATGAAGTGGTTGCACTGCCGACAGAGACGGTTTATGGGCTGGGTGGAAACGCGAAAAGTGATGTGGCGGTGGAAAAAATCTTTGCGGCAAAAGGCAGGCCAAGTGATAATCCACTGATTATCCACATTGGTGATAAAAAGCAGCTTACTGCATTTGTTGCGGAGATTCCGAATAAAGCAGAAGTTTTGATGGAAGCGTTCTGGCCGGGACCGTTGACGATTATTTTTAAAAAGAAAGATGGCGTTCTTTCGGAGAAAGCCACTGCTGGCTTAGAGACTGTAGCCGTTCGGATGCCGGACCATCCTGTGGCACTGGCCCTTTTGGAAAAATGCCAGCTGCCAATCGCGGCGCCGAGCGCGAATAGCTCCGGTAAGCCAAGTCCGACCAATGCACAGCATGTATTGGATGACCTAAATGGAAAAATTGCCGGTGTGCTGGACGGCGGTGCGACCGGTGTCGGGGTAGAATCGACGGTGGTGGATTGCACAGAGGACATTCCAGTTATTTTGCGGCCGGGCGGAATTACGAAGGAACAGCTGGAAGCAGTCGTGGGTGAGGTTCATCTGGATGCGGCATTGATCAATGAAACTTCCAAACCGAAAGCCCCGGGAATGAAGTATCAGCATTATGCGCCGAATGCCCCGCTTTATTTAGTGAATGGAAGTAATACTTTTCTGCAGCGTTTAATAGAAGAAAAGCAGGCAGAAGGTTTGCGGGTGGGTGTGCTCGCGACGGAAGAGAGTGTGGAATCTTACTCTGCTGATGTTTCGATCGCTTGTGGAAAAAGAGCGGAGCTTGAAACTGTGGCCACGGCGCTATATGAAACATTACGTGCGTTTAACCAGGAAAAAGTGGACATTATTTTTAGTGAGACTTTTCCTAATACCGGTGTCGGCCATGCGATTATGAATCGGTTGCAGAAGGCGGCTGGGAATAAGGTTATTGAGGAGTAAAAATGCTGGGCACCTGGAAGGGGTTCCGTTATATCAGTAATCGGCAAGTGTGAAATAAGCGGAAGTTTTCCGGTTATTTGCAAAGAGGAGCTTGTTTCGGGGCATATAAGCGGAGATTTTCCGGTTATACAATGGAAACTCTATCTTTTTCACGTTTTTTTGGTCAATAGGCGGAAACTCTCCGTCTATTTTTGCTTTTTTTAATAAAAATTTATGATTAGACGGAATTTCTCCGTCTATTTTTCACAGATCGGGGGCTAAGCCCAATCCTTAACTGATATTCCTCTTAAAAAAATGCATCTATGGAAAAGTTGGTGTGTCTAATATGAAACTTCCCAATGGAGTGAGTGGTTTTTATGATTTCGAAGGTAATAAACCGCCTCGTATAGACGGAAAACAGTTTAAACAACTGTGCTATCAAATTGCAGCTAGTAATGGCGGGAGAGTCATAGAGTTTAATCTCCCCCAGGCTTCAGCCAATTTCTATACCGTTCAGGTTAAGATGTTTGATGGGGTGTTTTATCTCCTCCTCAATGAACATTATCCATATTTAGCTTTTGCAGCTGCCGTTGAGTCTGGTGACATTCAATTTGTGGATATCCCTGCACTTGCTGAAAAGTTTTCTCCCTATTATCATGTTTTAGATACAATCGAGCTTAGTATCCCAATAGAAGACAAGCATAAAAGTGAGTTGAATCGTGCTGAGCTGGTGCAAATTTCGTACTGGAAGCCGAAAAAAGTTTGCCAGATCCTATTTAATTTCTGGGATTAGCGGAGGCAGGCTGGTTGAAGCTTTTCGATTCTAAAACCTTTTGGACGTGCATATGTTTAATCAGGGCAAGTCCGAGGGGGTTAATATATATGTATGGGATGATTGGCGAGCTGGTAACGCTGCTGTTAATGGCGTTTGCACTGGGAATGGATGCCTTTTCTATTGGCCTTGGGATGGGTATGTTTAAGTTAAGGCTGCGGCAGATTTTTAAAATAGGAATCACCATTGGGTTATTCCATGTATGGATGCCGCTTGTTGGAATGCTGGCCGGAAAATTTTTATCTGATAACTTTGGAGCCTTTGCGTCATTAGTTGGCGGGATGCTTCTTATTTTGCTCGGGGTGCAAATGATTTGGTCAAGCCTTAGAAAAAGCGAGGAACCGGTGATGACACCGGTTGGATTTGGATTGCTCATTTTTGCAACAAGTGTGAGCCTCGATAGTTTTTCGCTCGGACTTACACTTGGGATCTATGGAGCAAAGACGATTTTGGTGATTATCTGCTTTGGGGTGGTGGCAACACTATTAACATGGGCGGGATTGCTGCTGGGGAGAAAGGCTCAAGGATGGATTGGGTCGTATAGCGAAGCCCTTGGCGGCAGTATTCTCTTAGCATTTGGTATCAAGTTACTATATCCATTTTTATAATACCTTTCCAAAAACGTGAAAGGTTTTTTAATTAGTGTTGCAGAAATGATAGAATGGTACATATAAAAGCGGAAGCGCCATGCGCTAAAGCTGGACATTTTGAAAGGAGGCTGGCAGTTTGCAGCGCATTTTGTTTGTTTGTACAGGGAATACGTGCAGAAGTCCGATGGCGGAAGCGATTTTAAAAAGCAAAAAGATAGACGGTCTGGAAGTGATGTCCGCGGGAATTTATGCAGCCAGCGGCAGTGAGGCATCTGCTCACGCCAAAAAGGTGCTCGATGATCATCATATTGACCATAACCATTCCTCTGCGATGTTAAATGGAGAAAGTGTTCAATGGGCCGATTTGATTTTAACGATGACAGCTTCGCATAAACATGCGATTCTGGAACAATATCCTTTTGCGGAAAGAAAGGTTTTCACGTTAAAGGAGTTTACGGGTGAGAACTATAATATTGATGTTGTTGACCCTTATGGCGGAAGCTTGGCTATTTATCAGGAAACCTTTCAGGAGCTGGAAAAGTTAATCACTAAGGCAATTGAAAAAATGTAAAGCTCTCGGATGCCGGGGGCTTTATATTTTTTTACCGGTATGTCAATATTAAGGAAGGATTAATACAGGAGGTTTTGATATGAAAGTAGCATTAGCGTCTGATCATGGTGGAGTGAATATTCGTAAGGAAATTGCCAATTTAATGGATGAGCTTGGAATTGAGTATCAGGATTTCGGCTGTAACTGCGAAGGGTCCGTTGACTATCCGGATTATGCGCTGCCGGTTGCTGAAAAGGTAGCGAGTGGTGAATTTGATCGCGGGATTTTGATTTGTGGAACGGGAATTGGCATGAGCATTGCTGCGAACAAGGTGAAGGGCATCCGCTGTGCGCTTGTGCACGATACGTTTAGTGCAAAGGCAACACGCGCGCACAATGATACTAATATTCTTGCGATGGGTGAGCGGGTAATTGGACCGGGGCTTGCGCGGGATATTGCTCAAATTTGGCTGACAGAAGAGTTCGAAGGCGGCCGCCATGCTGCTCGTGTGGGCAAAATCACCGAATACGAAGAAAAGTAGGTTGAGAGCGATGATTCAAGAGTGGGAAAAAGAGCTTGAAACAATCTTAACTCAATTTCAATACCAGGCATCTTTAGTGCCGGGACAGCTGGTGGTTGTTGGCTGCAGTACGAGCGAAGTCATAGGTGAGAAAATTGGAACTGCGGGGACATTGGATGTCGCTGAAATGATCTTTCGGCAATTGAGTCGATTTGCAGAGGATAATGGTGTGTTGCTCTCGTTTCAATGCTGCGAGCATCTAAACCGTGCATTGGTCATCGATAGAGCTGAAGCTGCCAAACGCGGATTAGAGGAAGTATCGGTGGTGCCGGTTCGGACGGCGGGTGGAGCCATGGCAACGTATGCTTTTGAAAAACTGAATGATGCTGTTGTGGTTGAATTTATAAAGGCAGATGCTGGAATTGATATTGGCCATACCCTTATTGGTATGCACCTGAAGCATGTGGCAGTTCCGATCAGAGTGGCTCAGAAAAACGTAGGTCATGCACATGTAACACTGGCAAAAACACGGCCGAAACTCATTGGCGGAGCTCGTGCGGTTTATGAAAAGACAGCGGGGAATTCCAGCTGCAGTTAACTTCTTTACACGAACATTATTGATAAATTTTTATATAATGTTCGTGTATAGCCTATTTTCATTATGATTTTTATAGGGTAAAATAAAAAATGTGAGGATTTTACGAATCCCCATTTCTCTTTTGGGGAGAAACGTGCTATCATATAGAGGGAATTTTCAAAAAGTTATTTCAGGTTTTTACATACAGGGGGGATTACCATGAAGCATTTGTCTAATCAGGACAAGCAGGTATTTGAAGCGATTCAACAGGAATTAGGACGCCAGCGCGGAAAAATCGAATTAATTGCCTCAGAAAACTTTGTTAGTGAAGCGGTAATGGAAGCACAGGGTTCTGTGTTAACCAACAAATATGCAGAAGGCTATCCAGGACGCCGTTATTATGGCGGCTGCGAATACGTAGACGTAGTTGAAGATCTTGCCCGCGAGCGTGCAAAGGAGATTTTTGGTGCGGAGTATGTAAACGTCCAGCCACACTCTGGTGCGCAGGCTAATATGGCTGTTTACTTTACGGTCCTTGAACAAGGCGACACCGTTCTTGGTATGAACCTTTCACACGGCGGTCACTTAACTCACGGCAGCCCGGTAAATTTCAGCGGTATTCAATATAAGTTTGTTGAATACGGTGTAGATGAGACGACTCATCTGATAAATTATGATGATGTTTTGGCAAAAGCACGTGAGCATAAGCCAAAGATGATTGTTGCTGGTGCAAGTGCATATCCTCGTGCAATTGATTTCGCGAAATTCCGTGAAATTGCGGATGAAGTGGGCGCTTACTTAATGGTTGATATGGCTCATATTGCTGGACTTGTGGCAGCTGGCCTTCACCAAAATCCAGTACCATACGCTGACTTTGTTACAACAACTACACATAAAACATTACGCGGACCTCGCGGCGGTATGATTCTTTGTAAAGAAGAGTGGGGCAAAAAGATTGATAAGTCGATCTTCCCTGGAATCCAAGGCGGTCCATTAATGCACGTAATCTCTGCAAAAGCGGTTGCGTTTGGTGAAGCTCTTCAAGACAGCTTTAAAGACTATGCGGCTCAAATTATTGCGAACGCAAAGCGTTTAGCAGAAGGCTTGCAAAAAGAAGGAATCAAGCTTGTTTCTGGCGGTACTGACAACCACTTGCTGCTTTTAGACATGCAGACACTTAACTTAACTGGTAAAGTTGCCGAGAAAGTACTTGATGAAGTGGGAATTACCGTTAATAAAAATACAATTCCGTTTGATCCGCAAAGCCCGTTTGTAACAAGCGGTATCCGTATTGGTACAGCAGCGGTAACAAGCCGCGGCTTTGGTTTAGATGATATGGATGAAATTGCATCAATTATCGCGTTTACCTTGAAAAATCATGAAGACGAAGCAAAGCTTAAAGAAGCGGCTGCTCGTGTTGAGGCTTTAACAGGTAAATTCACGCTTTATCCTGAATATTAAACAACTTTTGAAATCGACTCAGAAATTGGGTCGATTTCTTTTTTAATATTATTTGCTCTCGATATCGTTTTTCTGTAAAATGAGACGGAGTTAAATTTTAATAAAGGGGCGATCATTGTGGCAAAGGTATACGTCTTCGACCATCCACTTATTCAGCATAAACTTACATACATACGTGATAAAAACACAGGAACGAAGGAGTTCCGCGAATTGGTAGACGAAGTGGCAACACTGATGGCATTTGAAATCACAAGAGATATGTCGCTTGAAGATATCGAAATCGAAACGCCAGTCTGCCCGGCGAAATCAAAGGTTTTATCAGGAAAGAAAATGGGGATTGTACCAATTTTGCGCGCAGGAATTGGTATGGTTGACGGGATTCTGAAATTAATTCCGGCTGCAAAGGTTGGACATGTCGGCTTGTACCGCGACCCGGAAACGTTATTGCCGGTTGAATACTACATTAAGCTGCCAAGTGACGTGGAAGAACGTGAATTTATCGTTGTCGATCCAATGCTCGCAACGGGCGGTTCAGCAAATGTCGCGATTGACAGCTTGAAAAAGCGCGGCGCGAAACATATCAAGTTCATGTGTCTGATTGCGGCACCAGAAGGCGTTGAAGCAGTGAAGGCAGCGCATCCGGATGTTGATATTTATATTGCGGCATTAGATGAGAAGTTGAATGATCATGGATATATCGTACCTGGGCTTGGAGATGCTGGGGATCGGTTGTTTGGGACAAAGTAAAGATTTTGGAGCTGAGCGGACAGTTGTCTGCTCAGTTTTTTGTGTTTGGATTAATACCTATATAGGTATTTTTGTTTACAAATATTGGTTAAAAGTCCAAAATCCTTTTGAAATAGTCCAAAACTGGTTGGAAACAGTCCAAAACCCCTCGAAAAAAGTCCAATACGACAAGAAAATAGTCCATATCCCCCCTAAAAAAGTCCAAAACTCCACTACCACCTATTTTTCCAAAGATAACCATCAAAAGGTTCACCTTATCTCCTTATTTTTAAAGCAGGATTACCCAATTGGAGTAGAGAATTACCCTCTTGATTACAAAAAAGAGGTGATTTTGTTGATTAGGTTAGAATTAACACTCCCTGTTCAGGCTGAGCAATGTATAGCTTTATTAAGAAGGATGCCAAAAGGGCACCCAGTAAGGTCGATTGTGGAAAAGGATCTTCGGTCGTGGCTGAAGGGGTACTATGGTGAACAGAATGTGGCGTATCATTTATCATTTTTACCTGAAAATGATTATTACATTTTTCATGGGTTGCGATTAAAGGATAAATATGAGTTCCAAATGGACGTTCTGCTAATATCCTCAAAATTTGCCTTAATTATAGAAGTAAAGAATATTTCAGGTAAATTGATTTTTAAAAAAGGGTCAGATGTAATGACGAGGGTATTAAATAACTTGGAAGAAGGTATGGATAATCCGATTCAACAGGTCAAAAGGCAGCATCTTCAGTTTAAAAATTGGCTGAAGTTTCACCAATTTAAAGGGATACCGCTTGAGCACCTTGTGGTAATCAGCAAGACGTCGACGATTATCGAAACGACTCCAGATAACCAACAAATTTTTCAAAAATTAATCTATGCCCAATCGCTGCTGGATAAAATCACAGAATTGGAAGAGAAGTATTCAAAGCCCCGCATTACAAAGAATACCCTAAGCCACTTATCAGATACCCTTTTAAACGCACATGATATCTCCATTTCAGATATCCTTCAGAAATACCAATTATCCCAAACTGATTTGATCCCTGGTGTACTGTGTAATAGCTGTAACTGTTATCCAATGGAGTTTATTTCAGGATCTTGGCGGTGTAAAACATGCAAAGAAACCTCGAAGACAGCACATATTACTGCCGTAAGTGACTATTTTCTCCTTTACAGTTCAACGATGACCAGGAAACAGTTTGCGGAGTTTCTCAAAATTGATTCCTCCATAAAAGCAAGATATTTACTTCTTGCTCTAAATCTCCCTTCCGCAGGAACAAAACGCGCTACCAAATACTTTCTCCCAAAAAACTGCATATTTTCCCCTCACGATGAAAACTCTATGAAAAAAGGGGAACTTTTTAAATGAAAAAATGGACAATTTTATTCGTACTCATTTTCTCCCTCCAGACGGCAACTTCTGCTCGGTCGCTTGAGACACCTCCAATCCCGAAAGAACGTGTTGCCATTGTGGTTCTCGAAGAGCCGCAGACTCCTCAGGAAATCCAACAATTAATTAAACCCTATAAAGATATTCACCTAAGGCGTGTTTTTCGTGAGGCGATAGATGGTTTCTCGGTGGAAGGGAACCCGGAATCAATCGAGAAATTGGCGGAAGCCACTAAACAAATTATTAGCGTTTCGCCGGTCAACCAGTATAAGGTGCAGGCCGAGGAAGGGGTCAAGATTATTGGCGGCGAAGAGATCCGCGGTCTTTTTGATAAAAATAACCGCCGCTTGACCGGGAAAGGGGTGACGGTCGGCGTGATTGATACCGGTGTGGATTATACACATCCGGATCTTAGAAGAAATTATGGCGGCGGACGAGATCTTGTGGATAATGATGGTGACCCAATGGAAACGAAGACGCTGGGGAGGGCGACGGTTCATGGCACCCATGTGGCGGGGATTATTGCGGCAAATGGGAAGCTGAAGGGAGTTGCACCAGAGGCGAAAATTTTGGCGTACCGTGCTCTTGGTCCAGGGGGCGGGGGCACGACCGAGAATGTTCTTGCGGCAATCGAGCAGGCGATAAGAGACAAAGTTGATATTATGAATCTTTCGCTCGGTAATGATATTAATGGGCCGGACCTGCCGATCTCCCTTGCATTGAATCGAGCGGTTGAGAAGGGAATTGTCGCCATCGCGGCATCGGGTAATTCTGGTCCGAATATCTGGAGTGTCGGCTCGCCGGGAACAGCGTCAAAAGCGATATCGGTGGGCGCTTCGACTCCAACTTTAGAAGTGCCTCACATTCTAATAGAAGGAAGCCGGAATAAAATAAAGATTCAGCCGCTGGCAGGCTCGGATAAATGGGCTATTGACCGGTCCCTTCCGATTGTAGATGGCGGGCTCGGTATGAAGGAAGAATTAAAGGATGTTACCGGAAAAATTGTCCTCCTAAAAAGGGGGAAAATAACGTTTACGGAGAAAGCCAATAACGCCCGGGAAGCGGGGGCGAAGGCAGTTATTATCTACAATAATCTGAGCGGCGGATTTATGGGGAACTTGGAGACTCAGATGGATATTCCAGTTGGTTCGGTTACAAAAAAAGAAGGGGAGCTTTTAAAAAGCAGAACCAATACGCTGGCAAAGATTCAGGTTACAGAGGAAAAAGATTTGCTGGCAGACTTTAGCTCGAGGGGACCGGTTACGGATACATGGGAGGTTAAGCCGGATCTTGTCGCGCCAGGTGTGGCCATTAATTCGACAATTCCCGGCGGTTATCTTTCGCTCCAGGGAACGAGTATGGCGGCACCCCATGTCGCAGGAGCGAGTGCGCTGCTAAAACAGGCCCACCCAGATTGGACTCCGGACCAAATCAAAGCGGCGCTGATGAATACCGCCAAACCATTAGAGAAAAATGGAAAAGTGTATCGGACATATGAACAGGGAGCAGGGAGGATTCAAGTGAATGAAGCAGTTAAAGCCACCTCGCTTGTCAGTCCAAGTTCGCTCAGATTTGGCAAATACGAAAGTGAAGGGGATACGCACAAAGCCTTTTTGCATGTGGAGAATCTTAGTGAAAAACCTCTGCGCTACACCTTCGAGATCCCCAAGCGGGCAGATGGCCTGGAATGGCACTTTCCACTGGCCTTTACACTACAGCCGGGAGAAAAGCGGGACGCCAAGCTTGAATTAAAGGTGAATCCAGCACAATTAAAGGGAAAGATTCATGATGGATATTTAAGCATTCATGCAGGAAGTGATACCATCCAAATTCCATATATCTATGTCCTGGAAGAGCCTAATTACCCGAGGGTCATGGGATTTGATTTTAAGGATGGCGACAAGCCTGGTACTTATCGCTATGAAGTGTACCTCCCGGGTGGGGCGGAGGAGTTTGGGATTGCTCTTTTCAATCCGGATGATTTCCGTTTTGTTGGCTTTTTGGATTCTCATCAGAATGTAAAGAAGGGCTTAATCAACAAGGTAATCACAGAAGAGGACCTCCCGCCTGAAGGAACGTATCTTGCCAAGGTATTTGCGAAAAAAGCAGGAAAAGAGGATTTTGTTGAAACAATGATCGTCATTGGTGCTGTAGTAAGATAATGTTGTTGGAGTGGTATCCGTGACCACTCCTTCCACAATTTGTTCACAAAATGGTCACATTTTCAACATAAATCTAATGGGTATTTACACTACAATTATAGTGTTAACTAAAACTTCCAAATGGAAGAAATTACGCTGAATAGTTTGTGGATATTTTCACGTAAATCCATTGACTTTGCATAATTGCTATTGTATGCTAACAAAGGATGTAAAATGAGAGGGTTTTCATATATTTCGACAAAATCCTTGAAATTTCTACATGTCTTCTTTTGGTACATACCTCGTTTTTTTGATTGTATTCTCTAAAGGTGAGAGAGCGATAAGTATGCGTAATGAAAACCGTAATCCGTTTAAAGCCTATGCGTTAATGTCCGCTATCCTGGCATCGCTGGTAGGATCAATTCTTATCGGGATTTTTGCAGGCAGATGGCTGGATAAGCAGTGGGGTACAGAACCAATTTTCTTAATAATTGGACTGTTTATTGGTTTGGCGGCCGGTATTTACTCAATGCTTATTACAATTCGCAAGTTCAATTCAGGAGATTAAATCAACCATGCCAGAATTTCAACAAATGTTTACCCGACAGCGAAAGTGGATGTTTTTTTTATTGTCTTTTTATGTGCTTGGCTGGGGGTTCACTGCGCAGCAATCGATCTTTCTAGGGTTGATTCTTGGGACAAGTTTGAGCCTCTTTAATTTGTGGTTAATGGCACGAAAGATTGACAAGTTTGGTGAAGCGGCAGCTGAAGGAAGACAGGTTCGTTCACTTGGATCATTTTCACGAATGGCAACCGGTGCTCTTGCGATTGTCATCACAATGAGGTACCCTGAGCAATTTCACCTCATTAGTGTGGTTATAGGATTAATGACATCCTACATTGTCATTATGATAGATTTTTTTACGCACAATTTCTTTTTAGATAAATAGCGGGGGAAGCGAGGTGAATACTGTTGCATCACGAAGCTCCAATAGTTAAGTTTCTTGGGCTCCAATTTAACCTGGCGAACATTTTGATGATTACCGTAGCAAGTGCAATTGTCTTTTTGTTAGCCGTCCTATCTACTCGTAGACTGGCCATGAAACCGACCGGAATGCAAAACTTTATGGAATGGGTCATGGATTTTGTTAAAAACATTATAAACAGTACGATGGATTGGAAAGATGGCGGTAGGTTCCATATTCTCGGAATTACCATCATTATGTATATCTTTGTATCAAATATGCTGGGACTGCCATTCTCTATCGTAGTAGACGGAGTTCTTTGGTGGAAATCTCCAACAGCTGATCCAGCTGTAACCTTGACGCTGGCAACATTGATCGTGGGATTATCTCATTTCTATGGTGTTAAGATGAGAGGTGCTGGAGCATATGGAAGGGAATTCTTTAAACCATTCTGGTTCATGTTCCCGATTAAAATTATTGAAGAGTTTGCAAATACTCTGACGCTTGGTCTCCGTCTTTACGGAAACATTTATGCGGGGGAAATTTTATTAAGCTTACTCGCAGCTGGTTTAGCAACCGGTGTGGGCGGAACTATCGCCGCTGCACTCCCAATGCTGGTATGGCAAGGCTTCTCAGTCTTTGTCGGCGCCATCCAATCATTTATTTTCTGTATGTTAACAATGGTGTACTTAGCTCATAAAGTGAGCAGTGACCATTAGCATAAAAACCGTTCTTAATAAAAAGCGGAAGCGCCTTGACCAGGGGCGACAGGCATAAGACGAGCTGGCATAAAGGTTGCTCTTTAACCTTTAGGACAGATTGACTTATGACCCCGAGCCACTAGGCGCTGGAGCTAGATTAAATAAGAACAAAAAAATAAGAATTCATTTTTTTATACATTAAAGGAGGAAATTTTCAAATGGGTCTTTTAGCAGCAGCAATCGCAATTGGTTTAGCAGCACTAGGTGCTGGTATTGGTAACGGTCTTATCGTATCAAAAACTGTAGAAGGTATCGCTCGTCAGCCACACGCACGTGGTATGCTTCAAACTACAATGTTCATCGGGGTTGCGTTAGTTGAGGCGATTCCAATCATCGCGGTTGTTATCGCGTTCATGGTTCAAGGTCAATAATCGAACACCTTCGTGTTCATATAAATGGCGAAGATATCATTCGTGAGAACCTTCGCCATTCGTTTATGTTAATAGAAAAGCGGAAGCGCCTTGCCCAGGGGCGACAGGCATAAGACGAGCCGGCAGGAAGGTTGCTCTTTAACCTTTCTGACGGATTGGCTTATGACCCGAGCCCCTAGGCGCTGGAGCTAGACATTGACAATAAACGCCTGATTTCGACAATTATTTCGACTGATATATAGGTTGTTTTAAGGAAAGACCTTGAAAGGAGTGAATCGCGGGTGTTAAAAAACAGTTTTGTATTAGGAGCTGCAGCAGCACATTCAGGTGTGAACTGGGGAGATATTATTTTCCAATTAGTTATGTTCATTATCTTAATGGTATTGCTTAAAATCTTCGCTTGGGGTCCATTAATGGGCATCATGAAACAGCGTGAAGAGCATGTTGCTGGCGAAATTTCTGCGGCAGAACAAAGTCGCGTAGAAGCAAAGAAACTATTAGAAGAGCAGCGTTCTCTTTTAAAAGAAGCTCGTTCAGAAGCACAAGGTTTAATTGAAAATGCGAAAAAGCAAGGCGATCTTCAGCGTGAAGAAATCATTGCTTTAGCTCGCACAGAAGCGGACCGTATTAAAGAATCTGCTAAGCTTGAAATTGAGCAGCAGAAAGAAAAAGCGGTTGCGGCTATTCGTGAGCAAGTTGCTTCATTGTCTGTATTAATTGCTTCTAAAGTAATTGAGAAAGAATTGAATGCAGCGGACCAAGATAAACTCATTAACGAATATATTCAAGAGGCAGGAGATCAGCGATGAGCAACTCCATGGTAGCAAAGCGCTATGCGTTGGCTCTTTTTCAAATCGCAAAAGAACAACAGCTTCTTGAAGTAATAGAAGAAGAACTTCGTGTAGTTAAGGAAGTTTTTGTTTACAATACCGATTTAAAAGCAGTTTTGAACTCTTCTAAGCTTACATTAGATAAGAAAAAAGAGATTTTTGCGAATGCTTTTGTAGCGGTTAATCCATATGTACAGAATACACTATTAATCTTAATTGATCGCCATCGTGAAGATGAGATCCTTGAGGTTGCAAACCAATTCTTTGAATTAGCAAATGAAGAAAAGGGAATTGCTGATGCTGAAGTTTACAGCACACGTGAGCTGACAGATGCTGAACGTGAAGCAATCTCTGCAACATTTGCCGCAAAGGTTGGCAAGAAATCACTAAGAATTGAAAACATCGTGGATTCCGAATTGCTCGGCGGCGTTAAGCTCCGAATCGGAAACCGTATATACGACGGTTCATTGCGCGGGAAGCTAGACCGTTTAGAACGTAAATTGTTAAGCTAGATTCGAAAGAATAGGGGTGAAACTCATGAGCATCAAAGCTGAAGAAATTAGTGCCTTGATAAAAAAGCAAATTGAAAACTATCAGGCTGAAATTCAAGTGAGTGATGTTGGTACTGTTATCTCCGTTGGTGACGGTATCGCACGTGTTCATGGCCTCGACAATGTCATGGCTGGAGAACTTGTTGAATTTTCAAACGGCGTTATGGGTATGGCACAAAACCTTGAAGCCAATAACGTTGGTATTATCATCTTAGGACCTTTCACTGAAATTAAAGAAGGTGACGAGGTTCGCCGTACAGGACGCATCATGGAGGTTCCAGTAGGTGAGGAACTAATTGGTCGTGTTGTTAACTCTCTAGGACAACCAGTTGATGGTATGGGTCCAATCAATACAACAAAAACTCGCCCGATTGAAGCAGTAGCTTCAGGCGTTATGGCTCGTAAATCCGTTCATGAGCCATTACAAACAGGTATTAAAGCGATTGACGCACTTGTGCCAATCGGCCGCGGTCAGCGTGAGTTAATCATCGGAGACCGTCAAACAGGTAAAACATCTGTTGCGATCGATACAATCTTGAACCAAAAAGGTCAAGACATGATTTGTATCTACGTTGCAATTGGTCAGAAGGAATCAACTGTACGTGGTGCGGTTGAAACTCTTCGTAAGCATGGTGCGTTAGATTACTCAATCGTTGTAACAGCATCTGCTTCACAACCAGCTCCGCTATTATTCTTGGCTCCATATGCAGGTGTTGCAATGGCTGAAGAATTTATGTATGCTGGCAAGCACGTGTTAATCGTATACGATGACTTATCAAAACAAGCGGCTGCATACCGTGAACTTTCCCTACTACTTCGCCGTCCTCCAGGTCGTGAAGCATATCCAGGGGATGTATTCTACTTGCACAGCCGTTTACTAGAGCGTGCAGCGAAATTGAACGACACACTTGGTGCTGGTTCAATCACTGCATTGCCATTTATCGAAACACAGGCAGGTGACGTTTCTGCTTATATTCCAACAAACGTTATCTCCATCACTGATGGACAAATTTTCTTACAATCAGACCTTTTCTTCTCCGGTGTTCGTCCAGCGATCAACGCAGGTCTTTCCGTATCTCGTGTAGGTGGATCCGCGCAAATCAAGGCGATGAAGAAGGTAGCAGGTACACTGCGTCTTGACCTTGCTTCATACCGTGAGCTAGAAGCATTTGCTCAGTTCGGTTCTGACTTAGATAAAGCAACACAAGCGAAGCTAAACCGCGGTGCCCGCACCGTTGAAGTTCTAAAACAAGATCTTCACAGACCGCTTTCTGTTGAAAAGCAAGTTGCAATCCTTTATGCGTTAACACGCGGATTCCTTGATGATATTCCATTAGAAGATATCCGTCGTTTTGAATCAGAATTCCTTAATTGGTTAGACCACAATCGCAAAGACTTGTTAGACCATATTACAAAAACGAAGGATCTTCCTTCTGATGACGATATGGCTGCTGCACTTAACGCTTTCAAAAAGACGTTTGCAGTTTCCGAATAAGTAGGGTCTGACATTTAGTAAAGGGGTGACAGGGGTAACTGGTACGGGTGACAGGCACGGTTTTGGGTGCCTGTTACCCCGTAACCTTCCCCTGAACCTCGAAACACAATCTTTGTAAGAGGGTGGTGAGAACCTATGGCATCATTACGCGATATAAAAAATAGTATTAATTCGACAAAAAAGATGAGTCAGATCACAAAGGCGATGGAGATGACTTCTGCTGCTAAATGGAACCGTGGAGTTATGAATGCAAAAGCATTTGTTCCTTACATGGAAAAAATCCAGGAAGTAACTGTTGCAGTCGCAATGGGAAGTAACGGAGTTAACCATCCAATGCTTGAATCTCGTCCTGTCAAGAAAACGGGCTATATTGTTATGACAAGTGATCGTGGATTAGCTGGTGCTTTTAACAGTAACGTAATCCGTCGTGTGTTCCAAACAATTCAAAGCCGTCATAAATCGAAGGATGAGTATTCGATCATTGCAATCGGTCGTGTCGCTCGTGACTTTTTTGTTAAACGTGGGATAAATGTCGATCTCGAAATTATCGGGATTTCCGATCAACCGAGCTTCGAAAGCATTAAAGATATTGCCAGTAGTACAGTAGGTATGTTCTCCGATGGAACCTTCGATGAACTTTACTTATATTACACTCATTATAAAAGTGCGATAACACAAGAAGTAACTGAGAAGAAGCTGCTTCCGCTAACGGATCTTTCAACTTCTGCTGAGCTTACCTCTTATGAATTTGAGCCATCTGCAGAAGAAATATTAGACGTTCTCCTGCCTCAGTACGCTGAGAGCTTAATTTATGGCGCTCTTTTAGACAGTAAAGCGAGTGAGCATGCTGCTCGTATGACTGCAATGAGAAACGCTACTGATAATGCGAAAGAAATGATTAAGAATTATTCACTTATCTACAACCGTGCGCGTCAAGCAGCAATTACACAAGAAATTGCGGAAATTGTCGGCGGTGCGGCTGCATTAGAATAGAATTTTGTTATAAAAATTAACCCTATCCAGGGTTCTTGATTAGTCCGGCAGTGGGAGTGAGTTCAGCGTTCCCGGCTGCATTTTAAGGACGATAACGAGTAATGTGTGATTCACAGTGTTTCTTATTTAAAAGAATGTTGTGAAAAAGTAAGATAGGAGGGAAAACGATGAACAAAGGACGTGTTCTTCAGATTTTGGGTCCGGTTATTGACGTTAAGTTTGAAAACGGCCAATTACCTGAGATTTATAACGCTTTGCGAATTGCATACAAAGCGCAAAATCAATCTGAAGTTGATATCAACTTAACCCTTGAAGTAGCCCTTCATTTAGGTGATGATACAGTTCGTACAATTGCAATGGCTTCCACTGATGGTGTTATGCGCGGAATGGAAGTTGTTGATACAGGAGCTCCGATTTCTGTACCAGTTGGGAACGTAACACTTGGCCGTGTATTTAACGTATTAGGTGAAGTTATTGACCTTAATGAGGAAATTCCAGCGAGTGAGCGCCGTGATTCGATTCACCGCGAAGCTCCAGTATTTGAAAATCTTTCTACTGAGGTAGAAATTCTTGAAACAGGTATTAAAGTAGTAGACTTACTTGCTCCTTATATTAAGGGTGGTAAGATCGGTCTATTCGGTGGTGCGGGTGTAGGTAAAACCGTATTAATCCAAGAATTGATCAATAACATCGCTCAAGAGCACAGCGGTATATCGGTATTCGCGGGTGTTGGTGAGCGTACACGTGAAGGTAATGACCTTTTCCACGAAATGACGGATTCAGGCGTTATCAAGCAAACAGCGATGGTATTCGGACAAATGAACGAGCCGCCAGGAGCACGTATGCGTGTTGCACTGACTGGTTTGACTATGGCTGAATATTTCCGTGATGAGCAAGGACAAGACGTTCTTTTCTTCATGGATAACATCTTCCGTTTCACGCAAGCAGGTTCTGAGGTTTCTGCGCTATTAGGCCGTATGCCTTCTGCCGTTGGTTACCAGCCGACTCTTGCTACTGAAATGGGTAAATTACAAGAACGTATTACTTCAACTAATAAAGGTTCTGTTACATCTATTCAAGCGATTTATGTACCTGCCGATGACTATACGGATCCGGCTCCAGCTACAACATTCGCTCACTTAGATGCGACAACAAACCTTGAGCGTAAGCTTTCTGAAATGGGTATCTACCCTGCGGTGGATCCACTTGCATCAACTTCTCGTGCATTGTCACCTGAAATCGTTGGTGAAGAGCACTACAATGTAGCTCGTCAAGTACAATCAACATTACAACGTTACCGTGAATTACAGGATATCATTGCAATCCTAGGTATGGATGAACTTTCTGATGATGATAAGCTAGTGGTACTTCGTGCACGTCGTATCCAAAACTTCTTATCACAGAACTTCCACGTTGCTGAACAGTTTACTGGACAGCCAGGATCTTATGTACCTGTTAAAGAAACGGTTCGTGGTTTCAAAGAAGTCCTTGAAGGTAAGTATGACCACCTTCCAGAAGATGCATTCCGCTTAGTCGGCCGTATTGAGGACGTAGTGGAAAATGCAAAACGTATGGGTGTAGAGGCCTAAAACGCGTCAGGAGGGTAAAAAATGGAGACGATTAAAGTCAGTGTTGTTACTCCCGATGGCCCGGTCTATGAGTCAGATGTGGAAATGGTTATTACCAAGGCTCAAAGTGGCGAATTAGGTATTTTACCTGGACATATTCCAATGGTCGCTCCTCTTGAAATCGGCGTGGTCCGCCTCTTCAAGTCTGGCAGCAAACAAGAGGATCTGGTTGCAGTCAGCGGCGGCTTCTTAGAAGTTCGTTCTGAAAAAGTAACCATCCTTGCGCAATCAGCTGAAAGAGCAGAGGATATCGACGTGGAACGTGCACTGCGAGCAAAAGAGCGTGCTGAGCAGCGTATGCGTGATCAGAAAGCGGAAGACATTGACTTCCGCCGTGCTGAACTAGCCCTGCAACGTGCCATCAACCGTCTAACGGTTACAGGAAAACAATAATCTTTTATTTATGGAAACCCCTGCTGGTCGACGGACTGGTGGGGGTTTTTTTGTGCTTGTCCTTGTTTAACCTGCGGGGATAGGCGGAGATTTTCCGGTTAAGAGTAAAATGGGTCTAATTAAGGGGGAAATAGGGGGAGGATTTCCACTTATCCTGTTTAAAAACTATTATTTTTGAAGTTTTTTAGTTAATAGGGGGAATTTGTCCGTCTATATATGCTTTTTTAAATGATATTTTTTGGTTAAGCGGAAATTCTCCGTCTAACTATCTGTTCGGTTGCTTAACCTGGACCAACATTCGGTAATTGTGTCTATTAAAGCATAATTATTAGACTATTAAAAAAAGTTAGAAA
The DNA here is from genome assembly GCF_046591715.1 of Neobacillus niacini. GTDB lineage: Bacteria > Bacillota > Bacilli > Bacillales > Cytobacillaceae > Neobacillus > Neobacillus niacini_L. Next base: position 217,399 of record NZ_JAWVNQ010000005.1, read on the forward strand.
TAATTGTTTACAAATATTTTGTAATAATATAATATTTGGATTAGTACTACAATGTATATTTCATACATAGGACTTTGGAGGTGGATATGGAAGTTTTACTTGGAAACTTTTTTCATGCGTTAGCACGGAATCGAGTAGCAAACCGCGCTGCAAAGAAGTTTGGTTTTAAGATGGGAGCTAGAAGGTTTGTAGCAGGTATTTCGATTGAAAATGCAATTAACGCTGTTAAAAGTCTTAATAGTCAAGGTAAGATGGCAACAATGGACCACCTAGGTGAATTTGTTGCAAGTAAAGAAGAAGCTGCTGCAGCAACAACGATGTGTGTAGAAACATTGAAAGCAATTGCTATATCAGGTGTGGATTCAAATCTATCGTTGAAATTAACATCATTGGGTCTCGATGTTAGTAAAGAAATTTGTATCAGTAATCTAGAAATTATCTTGGCATATGCAAGTCAACAAAATATCTTTGTTAGAATTGATATGGAGGATTATGCACATTATCAAATAACCCTGGATATTTATAAACAGCTAAAGGAAAAATACGATAATTTTGGACTGGTTATGCAGGCATACCTATTCCGGGCAGAAGAAGACTCGGTAGATTTGAATAATTATAATACAAATCTTAGGATCGTAAAGGGAGCCTACAAGGAATCCAGTACAGTAGCATTCGAGAGTAAACAGGATGTAGATGATAATTATATCAAACTGATTAAGCTTCATTTATTAAACGGTAATTATACGGCAGTAGCGAGTCATGATGAAAAGATCATTAACCAGGTAAAGGAATTTATCAGGCAGGAGAATATTTCAAACAATCAAGTTGAATTTCAGATGTTATATGGAATTTCAGAAAGCTTGCAAAATCAATTAGTCAGTGAAGGGTATCGAGTACGGGTCTATGTACCTTATGGTGTGGACTGGTTCGGATATTTTATGAGACGTTTAGCTGAACGTCCAGCAAATGTACAATTTGTAATTAAAAACTTTTTCAAATGAGTGTATAAGAAGTATACATTTTTTTACAAGTATAGTATGACGTCATATAACAACATACACATACTGATGGTTTATTTTTTAACTAGTTAGCATGATGTCATATGACAACATAATAAAATTTTTTAGATTGTTATATGATGTCATATGATGAATTAGTATAATAAAAGTAATTGAGATGGGGGATTTTGATATGGTCAACGCACAGGTAAAGGTTAATGAGGATGTAAGGACAATATTGGAGGTTTTGAAAGATAAGACAATTGAACATGTATATTTTATTGCATGCGGGGGCTCACTAGCAGTCATGCACCCGAACAAATACTATTTAGATCAAAACTCTGAAAAATTGTCTACGGATTTTTATAATTCGCATGAGTTCGTTTATCGAAATCCAGTCGGAATAAATGAGTCTTCTCTAGTCGTACTGTGTTCACAAACGGGTAATACTAAGGAAACAGTAGAAGCTGCAGAATTTGCGAAAACTAAAGGGGCATTAACAGTAGGGTTAACGGAGGATATAGAATCTCCGCTCGCAAAAGCAGTAGATTATACGATTAAATATAAAGCTTTTTATACAACTGGAATCCCAATTGATATAGTGGATAGTAATTATTCTGTGCTCTATCAATTCGTTTCAGGTTTAGTAAAAATTTATGATGGAAAAGACCAAATGGCAAAAATGATTAATAGTTTATCAAATCTGCAGGCAGTCATTGATCGTACACATGAACAATACGAAGAATATACCAATACTTTTGCTAAAGCTTTTAAGGACGAGAAAGTTATTTATACGATGGCCAGTGGTGCAAACTACGGCGCTGCCTATTCCTATGCAATCTGTGTATTAATGGAAATGCAATGGATTCATTCACAGGCCATACATGCAGGAGAGTTTTTCCATGGACCGTTTGAGGTTCTTGATAAAGATGTCCCATTTATTATGCTTAAGGGTTTAGATCATACAAGACATCTGGAAGAAAGAGCACACAACTTCTTGAGTAAGTTCGGCGGTAATACCCTCGTACTTGATGCAAAGGACTTTGATTTCACGGGTGTAGATGAAGATGTTCAAGGTTATCTAGCACCGATTGTATTCTTTGAGGTACTTTGGAAGTTTGCGTATAAGCTGGCAGAAGAACGAAATAAACCGATGCTGGTAAGCAGACGCTATATGAAGAAATTCGATTACTAATCAGTAATTCTAGATTTGTGATGAAAAGAAACATATAGTAGAAACTATATTCTAATAAATGGGGCGGATATTGAATGAAAAAAATGTTGAAATCATTGTTATTATCTGTTTTAGTAATCGTTTTGATTGCTGGATGTTCATCCGGAAAATCTAACACAACCGGAGACTCAAGTGATGATAAAGTAACTTTGACCCTATTACACCGTTGGCCGAATGAGCCATTTAAGAGTTATTTTGAAGAGGCAGTTGAAGAATTTAAGAAAGAGAATCCAGATGTTGAATTTAATATTATTTCCGTTCTAAATGAGGATTACAAACAAAAAATTAACGTACAGCTTGGCAGTGATAATCCGCCTGACATTTTCTTTACTTGGGCTGGTGAGTACGGAAAGAAGTTCATCCGTGATGGAATAGCGTTAGATTTAACGAGTTATGTGGAAGAAGATAAAGAATGGTCAGATCAGATCATTCCATCCACCTTGCAGCCATTTAAAGAGGAGAATAACGTCTTTGGACTTCCAGTTTTAATGGATGTAAGAATGATGGCATATAACAAGGAAATATTTAAAGACCTAGGGCTTGAACCGCCGACAACATGGGAAGAGTTTATTGACACACTAAAGGCGATTAAAAAGAGCGGTAAAATCCCACTTGGATTAGGAAACAAAGCACCATGGAATGGCGGCTTATATGTAACGACTTTAAATCAACGTATGGTATCTTCTGAGGTTTTAGAAAAAGATAATAATCGAGCAACAGGTGAGTTCACTGATCCTGGTTATGTTAAAGCTTTAGAAAAACTAGAAGAATTAATTCCATATATGAATGAACATCCTAATGCACTAAGCAGAGAAGAAGAAAGAAGTTTATTTGTAACAGGCCAGCTGGCGATGATGGCGCTTCATACGATTGAGTTTCCTTACGTAAAGGATGCCCAGTTTGAATGGGGTACTTTTAACTTTCCTGAAATCAGCGGTGGAGAGGGAGATCCTTCGGTTATAACAGGTGCTCCAGAAGGCTTTATGGTTTCTGCAAAAACAAAACACCCGGATGTGGCTGTGGACTTTTTAAAGTTTTTAACTTCTAAACCAATGGCAGAAAAATGGGTAGAAGACACGGATGTTATTAGTACAACAAAGGGTGCTGTTAATGAGCAAAACTCAACTCCTTTAATGGTAGATGTAATAAAGGATGTTGAGGAAGCGAATGATATGGCGATTTGGATAGATACCGCTTTGGATGCAAAGGTTTTTGAACCTTATCTATCAGGAATTCAACAAATACTAAATGGTGAAAAGACGCCTGAAGAATTGATGAAAGATATTCAATCAGCTGCCAAAGAGGTAAGAGAGTAGTGGAAGAATAATATAGTCAATCCAGGAACAGTAGATTTCAGCACTGTTCCTGGAACTATAGTAAAAGGTGTGATGAAATGGTAAAAAGTAGATTTGCTCCATATTTGTATATAGCCCCTGGTCTATTAATCATATCTATTTTTATTTATTACCCAGTAGTTGAAAATGTCATTTCTAGTTTCTATAAGTGGACACCATTTTCGGATACAAGGGAATTTACTAATATTGATAACTATGTAAAATTATTTAAGGATTCTATTTTTATAATCGCTTTAAAAAACAACTTCATTCATGCAATCATTTCCCTTATTATTCAAGTAGGGGGCGGACTGATTATTGCAGCGATCTTAGAGGATAAAGTCTTTCGCAAATTTGCACCCTTTTTAAGAACGATTTATTTTATTCCAGTCCTCATCTCTATCACTATTGTGGGTCTTCTTTTTAGTTTTATTTACAATCCCCAATTCGGACTGTTAAACAAGTTCTTGACTGTAATTGGTTTGAGCGAATTGACGAATGGCTGGTTAGGAGATAGCAGCACCGCCTTTTATGCGGTTATTGCGATGGGGCAGTGGATTGGTACAGGCTATATTGTTATGCTTTTCATTGTTGCTATCCAAAAGGTGCCGCAAGAGCTTTATGAGGCTGGAAGAGTAGATGGTGCTAATAAAATACAGACATTTTTCCATGTGACGATTCCTCAAGTAAAGGAAACAACCTTTGTGGCAGTTATTTTCACATTAAGCCAATCAATGCTGACCTTTGCGGATGTTTACGTGCTGACACAGGGTGGACCAGGTAACAGTTCGCAGGTGTTAAGTACCTATCTATATGACACCGCATTTGTAGATAATGAAATGGGCTATGCATCTACCATTGCAAACGTAATATTTGCGATCTCCATTGTCTTTTACGTGATTCAGACGAAAGTATTTAGAACAGGCGAGGGGGATTAGAATGGAGACTATTACCAAGGTTACAAAGGAAGAGGTAGTCATGAGAAGTAAATTTAAAATAAACATAGGCTCCCGGCTGGGGATATCTCTCATTTCACTGGTATTAATAGTGTATTTTCTAGCCGTTGCTTACCCCTTATTTTGGATCATCATTAATTCATTTAAAACCACTGATCAAATTTATGCAAGCAGCTGGTCAATGCCCATACAATGGCTATTTTCGAATTATGTGGAAGCCTGGAACAATGGGGTTTCAAAATACTTTTTAAACAGTGTAATTGTAACAACATTTTCGGTTGTTATAACAGTTACGCTAAGTGCCTTAAGTGCATTTGGACTTACAAGGTTCGAATTTAAAGGGAAATCTTTAATTCTAGGTTTGCTGGCAGCGGGATTGATGTTTCCTCCTCAAGTTAGTTTAATTCCACTTTATAAACTGGTGCAGACGCTTGGGATCTATGATACCCATTGGGCGTTGATTATTCCTTACGTGGCTTTTAGGATTTCGTTAATATTATTATTAATTCGATCCTTTTTCCTGCAAATCCCCAAGGAATTGGAGGAGGCAGCCTATTTAGAAGGATGTACGACATTTGGGATATTTTATCGGATATTCCTGCCGCTGAGTAAGCCGATTTTATGGACGTCGGCACTGTTGACAGCCTATTATGCTTGGAACGAATTCTTATTTGCCAATATTTTTATTGACACAGATACAACAAAAACGATTACGGTCGGTCTATTATCCTTTAGAGATGCCTTATATACCAATTGGGGTGTATTGATGGCAGGTTTAGTACTCTCTGCTTTACCACTTGTGATCTTATTCTTGATTGTACAGAGACACTTTGTTCGTGGACTAGCTGAGGGCGGTGTAAAAGGATAATATCATTAAAAAGTAAAAGAGGGATTTTCGGTGAAATTAATTGGAATTGGTGATGCTGTAGTAGATTATTATAAAGATCAAGATGTATTTTACCCTGGGGGCAGTGTCGTAAATGTTGCGGTATTTGCGAAACAAAACGGTGCAGAGGAAGCTGCTTATTTAGGAATAGTAGGGTTGGATAAAGAGGGAGATCATCTTCTTGATTCCCTAAAGAAGGAAAACGTGGATACCTCAAGGGTTCGCCGTGTATTGGGACCAACAGGTGAGGCGGTAGTTACCTTAAATGAAGAAGGAGATAGGGTCTTCATTGGGACGAATAAAGATGTCAGGGTACAATCCTTAGTTAGTATCCAAATAAATGAATTGGATTTAGCGTATATTCAACAATTTGATATTGTCCACGCGACCATCAGCTTAAATAGCGGGATTGAGGAACAGTTAGGTAAGTTAGCCGGGAAAGAAATTTCATTTGATTTTTCATCAAGTGAGTATTGGGATATGGATTATGTGAAAAAAGTAGCTCCTTATCTTAATTATGCGTTTTTCTCAGGAAGTGATTTAACGGAATCGGAAATTACTGATTTGATTCAATCTGTTCATGATCTGGGTGTTGAGGTTGTTGGAGTAACGAGAGGTGCAGAACCAGCAATATTCTCAAAAAATGGCCAGTACTATCTTCAAAGACCCATAGAAACAGATGTACTAGATACCATGGGTGCAGGAGATTCCTTTATTGGTGCCTTTTTATGTCATTATTTTGAGAAAAGGAATATGGAAGCTGCCTTGGAACAAGCAGCGAAGTTTGCTTCAAAAGTTTGTCAGTATTATGGGGCATTTGGACATGGCCGCATAAAGGATTTACTTTCTAATGTTTAAGTTTGCGAATATGAATCTTATCTATCAGAGATACCCTTTAGATTATTTTCTAGATTCTACCGTAAAGCTTGGAATGAAGGCGATAGAGCTTTGGGCGGGTGCACCGCATTTTTATATTCCGAACACTTCTCATTATGAGATTCAAGGGATAAGAAAAGAAATAGAAAAAAGAGATTTAGAGTTGATTTGCTTTACACCGGAGCAATGTTTATATCCAATTAATTTAGCATCACTTGATCAGGCTATTTATAAAGATAGTATCAATTATTTTAAAAAGAGTATTGATATTGCTAATACATTGGAATCTCCGATGATACTAGTCTCAGCGGGCTACGGATTATTCACAGAAAATGTTCAGGAGGTTTGGAAGCGCTCTCGAGAAGCATTGCGGGAAATAGCGGAGTATGCAGAAAGTCAGGGTGTAACCCTAGCACTTGAGCCTTTCTTTTATCCTTATTCAAACGTAGTGATAGACTTGAACACAACAAAGGAAATGTTGTCAGAAGTAAATTCCCCCAATCTGCGCGCAATGGTCGATTTACCCTGTATCAATGTGGCAGGGAATACGTTAGAAGAATATCTAACTGCTTTTTCAGGTGAATTAGCGCACATTCACTTTGTGGATGGAGATGGAAAAAGCTCGGCTCATTTAGCGTGGGGAGAAGGGGTGTATTCAGCGGATTCCCTGCTGAACGATTTAAGGGTAAGCCATTATGACACTTATCTAACATTGGAGTTAATTGGTACCCAATATTTCGAAGTGCCTGAGGAAGCAGTCAAAAAAAGTTTGCAGTATTTAGGCTTCGGTACTGGAGCGTAATGGTTTTATTATTAATGAAGAGAAGGAATATGTTATGAAATTAAATGAGAGAAAAAGTCTAAAACCGTTGTATGTGCAGTTAGTAGAAGAAATCAAGAAAAATATTAATAGTGGAAAACATTCCGTGGGGTCAAAACTTCCCACTGAAAATGAGCTTTGTGAAATTTATGGGGTAAGCCGGATAACCATACGAAGAGCCATTACGGAATTAGAGGAACAAGGAGTTGTGCTGAAACAGCATGGGATTGGTACCTTTGTGTTAAATCAGCACAAAATTAAACGTGACCTTGTTTCTGTGAATGGATTCTCGGAGTTTTTAGTACAGTCAGGCAAGCAGCCTGCTACAAAAATATTATCTAAACAGGTTACAGAAGCAAATGAAATATATGCTGATATCTTAAAAGTTAATATAGGTGATCCTATATTAAAAATTAGAAGGCTGCATCTAGTCGATAATGACCCTATCCATTTAGAAAGTAGCTATTATTCTCTATTAAAATTTCCGGATCTCGATAAATTTTTAGAAGAATCTAGTTCAATATATAGTATTTTGAAAAATAGATATGGTGTGCAGGCAGTTAAGAATACAAAAACATTAAATGTGATTCAACCATCCATTGAACAGGCAAACTTGTTAAATTGTACACAGGATAATACCATTTACAGAGTTGAAAAGATTGCCTATGACTCTCTAGGTGAACCGATTCATTATGCAAAATCGTATTTGCCGACAGATAAAGTGACGTTTACGATTACGACTGATTGAGAATTGGAGGAATGAGCAATGTTACCAGAATATAAGCATGAACCATTTTTGGACTTTACTATAGAAGAAAATAGAAAAGTACTTGAAGCAGCACTAGAGAAAGTTCAGTCTGAATTCGGTGAGAACTATCCGCTTATCATCAATGGGGAAAGAATTGAAACAGCTGATAAATTTGAATCCGTCAATCCTGCGGATAAAGCGGAGATAATCGGATACGTTTCCAAGGCAACAAAGGATCATGTAGAACAGGCATTTGGTGCTGCTGAGCAGGCTTCTAAAAGATGGGCACTGGTTGACCCTGAACAACGCGCTAACATATTAGTTCGTGCTTCCGCCATCATTAGACGCCGAAAAGCAGAATTCACAGCACTTTTAATTAAGGAAGCGGGCAAGCCATGGAAGGAAGCGGACGCTGATATTGCTGAAGGTATCGACTTTATGGAGTATTATGCCCGCCAGATGATTGAGTTGAAGGAAGGCAAGCCTTTAAAAAGCAGGCCAAATGAACATAATCGATACATTTATACGCCAGCAGGTATCACGGTGGTTATTCCACCTTGGAATTTCGCTTTTGCGATTATGGTAGGTACTACTGTGGCACCATTAGTTGCAGGGAACACGGTATTGCTCAAACCGGCAGAACCAACACCGGTTATTGCTTATAAGTTTTTTGAGGTATTAGAAGAGGCGGGCCTGCCGAATGGCGTGGCAAATTTCCTTACTGGCGACCCGGCGGAAATTGGAGATTATCTTGTTGACCACCCCAAAACGGCAGTGGTTACGTTTACGGGTTCCCGTCCTATTGGAACAAGAATTTATAATCGGGCTTCGGTTATTCAGGAGGGCCAAACTCACTTGAAGAAGGTCATTGCTGAAATGGGCGGTAAAGATACCGTTGTGGTGGATGAAGACGCTGATCTAGATTTAGCTGCCGAATCGATTGTTTCCTCTGCCTTCGGTTTCTCCGGACAAAAGTGTTCAGCGGGTTCCAGGGCTGTAATCCACGAGAAAGTATATGATGCTGTTTTAGATAGAGTAATAGAATTGACGAAGGAATTGTCTGTTGGAAACCCAGTTGAGTATGGTATCTACATGGGACCAGTTATAAACCAAAAAGCTTTTGATAAAATAACAGGCTATATAGAAATTGGCAAAGAAGAAGGCATATTAGTTGCGGGTGGAAAAAGTGATGATTCAAAGGGCTGGTTTATTGAGCCTGCAATTTTTGCTGATGTAGATCCAAAGGCAAGAATTATGCAAGAGGAAATTTTCGGGCCAGTCTTAGCCATTGCTAAAGGAAAAGATTTCGATGAATTAATAGAGATTGCAAACAATACGGAATATGGTTTAACAGGTGCGGTTATTACAAAGAACAGGGAGCATATTGAAAAAGCAAAATACGGTTTCAATGTTGGAAACCTCTACTTTAATCGCAATTGTACGGGTGCAATTGTTGGGTATCATCCATTTGGAGGCTTTAAAATGTCCGGAACAGACTCTAAAGCAGGTGGACCAGATTACTTGACCCTTTATATGAATCCAAAGACTGTTTCTGAGATGTTTTAAATTTTATATGGATGTGAATGGAGGAACTTGAGTTTAGGCTCGAGTTTTTTCACTTTTTGTATGATGGTGAGGGGAGATATAAAGCTTATATTATAGTAGGGATTGGGTCGATTTTATGTTTTATGGGTAAGGAAAACGGCGTGGCCAGTCTTGCGACTGGCTTTTTTGGTGTTTGGTATGGTGTTGGATTTTTGTTAGGCAGGTAAACAAAGGGGTTATGCAGGTGAATTTGTAAAATAGGCAGGTAAGGGTGTGGAATAGGCAGGAAGAGGAGGATAATATGCAGGTAAGAGGGGGAGATTATGATTTCAATTGGGAATGGGAGTGCCCGAAGCGATCAGGAAATGGGAAAATGACGATGGGCCAGTCTTACGACTGGCCTTTTTAGTGTTTGGAGCGGTGTTAGATTTAGTTAGGCAGGTAAACAAAGGGTTTATGCAGGTGAATTGAAAAATAGGCAGGTAAGGGTGTGGATTATGCAGGTAGAGGAGGATAATATGCAGGTAAGATGGGATAATGGGGATTTCAATTAGGGATGGGAGTGCTTGCAGCGATTAGGGAATGGGAAAATGACGATGGGCCAGTCTTGCGACTAGTCTTTTTTGGTGTTTGGTATGGTGTTGGATTTTTGTTAGGCAGGTAAACAAAGGGTTTATGCAGGTGAATTGAAATACTTGCAGGTAAGAGTGTGAATTAGGCAGGAAGAGGAGGATAATATGCAGGTAAGAGGGGGAGATTGGGATTTCAGATGGGTTCGTGGATGCCGAAGCGATCTCGGAATGGGAGAATGTCGAGGGGGCAGTCTAGCGACTGGCATTTATAGGAATTTAGTATGATGTTTATTATAATTCTTCCATTTTAATAGAAATTATTGAATGAATTGGGTTATGGTGAATATGATGTTGGTGACGGGTTGTACAGTATTTAAATTTATTTGTATAAAGAGTTAAGGTTTGGTGGACTTTTTATGACAATTCTCACTGACAGTTGGTGAACTATGTTGTTAAATGTCGGTATAGGGAACACTTGCGGCTCTTGCGAGCCTCATTATTATGCACGTCATCTTCCGCTCCGCTTCAGATCACGTGCATTAGGTTCAGGGTTTTGCCGGTTCGCTCTTGCGTCATCTTTGGGGTGATTTCAGGGAGTTTCTCTGCGAGATCACGCAAACGCTCAGGGGGGTGGGGCCCTTGTGTCGCAAAACCAGGTTGCCGACAAAATTGGAAATTCTATCGCCATGGGCTAACGCCCATTGCGCTTCCGCTAACGCTCCAGCTTGCAAAACTCCCCAATCCAAGGCGATTTTGCGAGCAAGCTCTCAATCGCTTGGATTGGGAAGTTTTGCGGCGATAGAATTTCCAATTTTAATGGGGTGGTGTTGTCGACACAGGTTTGTAACAGTGCTATAATGTTATCGGTTACAAGTTTCATTTGTATGAAAATTTTCAACATTGGAGGGGATGGACTTGGAACTTTTGAATTTATATCAGAATAATTATCTGATAGTTTTTGTGTTCCTCTGTCTAGGGGTGCTGCTGCCGTTGGTGGCTTTATTTTTAGGTAAGCTTTTGCGTCCTCATAAGCCGAGTGTCGAGAAGTATACCACGTATGAGAGCGGTATTGATCCATTTCACGATTCCCGTGTACAGTTTAATGTCCGCTATTATATTTTCGCCCTTATGTTTGTTATTTTTGATGTAGAGACTGTGTTTTTATATCCATGGGCGGTTGCCTATGACAGATTAGGAATTTTTGCGTTAATTGAGATGTTGATTTTCGTAATTATGCTGTTAATTGGCTTAATCTACGCTTGGAAGAAGAAGGTGCTACGATGGACTTAAAACTAGATGACCTTTCACCACAGGAAATGAAAGAGTTAGAGCGAAATGTATTTTTTGCGACGCTGGAGCAAATCAAGGCATGGGCACGAAGTAATTCTTTGTGGCCGATGACGTTTGGTCTGGCTTGTTGTGCGATTGAAATGATGGGTACGGGTGGAGCAAACTATGACCTTGACCGCTTTGGGACGATTTTTAGGACGTCGCCGCGGCAGTCGGATTGTATGATTGTGTCTGGTACGGTGACGAAAAAAATGGCGCCGATTGTCCGCCGTTTGTATGATCAAATGCCAGAGCCGAAGTGGGTTATTGCAATGGGATCTTGTGCAACAGCAGGAGGACCGTATGTGAAGTCGTATTCGGTCGTGAAGGGTGTTGACCAGATTGTTCCGGTTGATGTTTATATCCCTGGATGTCCGCCAAACCCGGCCGCATTAATTTATGGAATTAATAAGTTAAAGGAAAAGATTCGCTATGAGGCGAAGACTGGGAAGAAGGTGATCTAACCGATGAGCGGGGAAAAGGATCTCGATCAATTAAAAAGAGAAGCGGCTGAGAAAGCAAAGGCGGCAGCGTTAGCGAAGCGTCAGGCGAAAGCTGCTGGGGAATCTCCATCTGCTCCAAAGCAGGAGGACAAACCTTCTGAACAAGTTTCGGCTCCGGAAGGGCAGTCTGCCAAGCCAGCTGAAATACCTGCTGAAGACAGTTCAGACCTTGCGAAGAAGAAGGCCGCGGCAGCTGCGAAGGCAAAGGCAGCTGCACTCGCTAAGAAAAAGCGTGAGGGTATCGTAGAGGAAGAAGCTCCTGCTCCGGTTGAAACCGCACCAGCTTCAGCCGAAACGAGCGATGACGGCGACGATTTAGCAAAGCAAAAGGCAGCGGCGGTAGCGAAAGCAAAAGCAGCGGCAGCAGCAAAGCGGAAAGCAATGGAGTTAGCGGGAGAATCAGCACCTGCAGAGGAAACCCCAGCAGCTGAAGCAAGCGATGACGGCGACGATCTAGCGAAAAAGAAAGCAGCGGCAGTAGCAAAGGCAAAAGCGGCGGCAGCGGCCAAGCGGAAAGCAATGGAGTTAGCGGGAGAATCAGCACCTGCAGAGGAAACCCCAGCAGCTGAGGCGGGCGATGATGGCGATGACCTTGCGAAGAAAAAGGCAGCGGCAGTAGCGAAAGCAAAAGCGGCGGCAGCAGCCAAGCGGAAGGCAATGGAGCTTGCAGGTGAAGCACCGGCTGATGAACCTGCTGGAGATGACGCGAAGGCGAAAGCGGCAGCAGCGGCCAAGGCAAAAGCAGCGGCGGCAGCAAAAGCAAAGGCTGCAGCAGCGGCGAAAGCGAAGGCAGCTGGTACGGGTGACACTGTATCGGGCAGCGATGATGAAAAAGCCAAAGCAAAAGCGGCAGCTGTAGCGAAAGCAAAGGCAGCGGCAGCAGCGAAGGCAAAAGCAGCAGGCGCAGCAAAGGGCGGCGACGTATCGCCAGCCGATACGGCCGAACAGCCATCACCAAATCAACACTTCCTAGACAAGTATAGGAAAGTGATTGAGGAAAACTTGGGTTCAGATGTTTTAGAAGATTCTTATATTAATAAATTGTCGAAAGACGTTCCGACACTTGTTGCGAAGAAAGATACATATTTCAAGGTAGCTCAATTTTTAAAATATAATGAGCTCCTGGGCTTCGATTATCTATCTGAGCTGCATGGAACTGATTTTGTCACACATATGGAAGTATATGTTCACTTATTCTCATACAAAAATCGCCAATCTGTGGCGTTAAAAGTGAAGATTGACCGCGATGAACCAACAATCGAGTCCTTGCAGCCAATTTGGGCAGGAGCCAACTGGCCTGAGTGCGAAGCTTATGATTTATTAGGAATAAAGTTTACCGGACATCCGAATTTACATCGGATCTTGCTTGGAGAAGATTGGGTTGGCCATCCACTGCGTAAAGATTATGAACAGTATGATGTGGAGGTGTAACCAATGATCAGAACAGAAGAAATGCTGCTTAACGTCGGTCCTCAGCATCCTAGTACGCACGGAGTATTCCGGCTTGTCGTTAAAATCGATGGGGAAATCATTACGGAGGCGACTCCTGTCATCGGTTATTTACACCGCGGAACAGAAAAGCTGGCAGAAGACCTGCAGTATACACAGATTATCCCTTACACAGACCGCATGGACTATTTGTCTGCGATGACAAATAACTATGTGATTTGCCATGCCGTTGAAACGATGATGGGCATTCAAATTCCGGACCGTGCGGAATACCTTCGTGTTATGGCGATGGAATTAGGACGTATCGCGAGCCACCTGGTTGCTTGGGGAACATACATCCTCGACTTGGGTGCGACAAGTCCGTTCATCTATGCGTTCCGTGACCGTGAAATGATTATCAATATGCTGAACGAATTATCAGGTGCGCGCTTGACCTTTAACTATATGCGTGTCGGCGGGGTTAAGTGGGATGCTCCAGAAGGCTGGGTTGACGGAGTAAGGGAGTTTGTTCCTTATTTAAGAGAACAGCTGAAAGGCTACCATAACCTTGTATCTGGAAATGAAATCTTTTTAGACCGTGTAAAAGGGGTTGGCGTGTATTCAAAAGAAGAAGCCATCAACTATTCACTCAGCGGTCCAAACCTTCGCAGCACCGGAGTGAAATGGGATCTTCGTAAAGATGAACCATATTCAATTTACGACCGCTTTGACTTTGATGTTATCACAAGGGAAGAAGGCGACTGCTTGGCTCGCTACCATGTGCGCCTTGAAGAAATCGAAGAATCCTTGAAAATCCTTGAGCAGGCTTGTGAACAATTCCCTGCTGAAGGCGAGATCATGGCCAAGGTGCCAAAAATTATTAAAGCACCAAAAGGGGAAGCTTTTGTAAGAATCGAATCTCCACGCGGAGAAATTGGCTGCTATATCTCAAGTGACGGTAAAAAAGAACCGTATCGCTTGAAGTTTAGAAGACCTTCATTCTATAATCTGCAAATTCTCCCTAAATTATTAGTAGGCGAAAACATTGCAAACTTGATTGCGATTTTAGGGGCAGTTGACATTGTCCTTGGGGAGGTGGACGGCTAATGATTGAAGAGTTGCTCCAGTCAAGTCCCGGCTTGATGAACTTTGGAATCTTCTTTTTGCTTGCCGTTGTCTTACTTTTAGTAGTATTAGGTTTTGTAACCTATGCGATTTTAGCAGAGCGTAAGGTTTTAGGATACATGCAGGCTCGTCACGGCCCAAACCAGCTTGGCGGTAAATGGGGATTATTGCAGACGGTAGCCGACGTTCTGAAACTGTTAATTAAAGAAGACGTAATTCCAAAGGCAGCTGACAGGCCGTTATTTATCCTAGCGCCAATCATTGCCTTTACACCAGCGTTTATGGTCCTTGCGACCATCCCGTTTACAGACAAATTCCAATTTGCCGATATCGGGGTTGGCTTGCTTTACTATATCGCTGTATCTGGTATGACGATATTCGGTATGGTTCTCGGCGGATGGGCGTCTAACAATAAATACGCACTCCTTGGGGGCATGCGTGCAGGCGCACAGATGATTTCCTATGAGATTCCGCTTGTTATGTCTGTGTTAGGTGTCATTCTTTTAACCGGAAGCTTGAATTTAACGGATATTGTAGTGAAGCAAGAGCATGGCTGGTTCATTCTTTATCAGCCGATTGCGTTTGTCGTGTTCTTTATCGCATCGATTGCAGAATTAAACCGGACACCATTTGACCTTCCGGAATCAGAGAACGAACTGGTTGCCGGATACTTTGTTGAATATTCCGGATTCCGCTGGGCATTCTTTATGCTCACAGAATATGTATACATGTTCGCGATGTCTTCATTGGTGACGGTCCTTTTCTTAGGAGGATGGCTGCCGCCGCTTGAGATCTTAGGATTTATTCCTGGTGCGGTATGGTTTGCAATCAAGTTTTGCGTCGTTGTCTTTGTTTACATGTGGTTACGGGCAACACTCCCACGTTTTAGAATCGACCGATTAATGGAATTCGCGTGGAAAGTACTATTCCCAGTAGCATTAGCAAACATATTCTTAACAGCGCTAATCAAAACGTTATTTTTCTAGGTGACTGCGCCTCGGTGACAGGCACCATATTAGAGTAATTCTAAATAAACAAAGGGGTGAAAAACGTGCTTGGATTTACAAAAGGCTTGAAATATACCCTTAAACAGCTTACGAAGGAAAAGGTAACCTATAATTATCCAGATGAGCCGCTTCCGCTTCCGGACCGCTTCCGCGGAATTCAAAAATTCTATCCGGAAAAGTGTATCGTGTGCAATCAATGCATGAACATTTGCCCGACAGAATGTATTAATTTAACGGGTAAAAAACATCCGGATCCAACGAAAAAAGGGAAAATCATTGATACGTATGATATCAATTTTGAGATCTGTATTCTTTGCGACCTCTGTACAGAGGTTTGCCCGACTGAAGCGATTGTCATGACCAATAACTTTGAGTTAGCGTCATACAGCCGTGATATGTTATTTAAAAACCTTGAATGGTTAGATGAGAACGACGAAAACGTACGGCAGGTGAATAAACCATGACAATATCAGGCGAGTTTATCGCATTTATGGGCCTCGCCCTAGTCGCTATCATTGGCGGCGTCCTGTTATTGAACCTTACCAAAGTCGTGCACATGGTCGTGGCCCTCATTTTTACGTTCGTCAGCATTGCCGGTATTTACGTGCTGCTGTCAGCTGAATTTGTCGCAGCGGTTCAAATCCTGATTTATTCTGGTGCGATTACCATTATCATGTTATTTGGGATTATGTTAACGAAGCATGATGATGAAGGGGAAACAACCACTGGCAAAGGAAGAAAGGTTCTATTATTTCTAGGTGTAATCGGATTTGCAGCGGCTGTTTACATTGGAATCTATGATTTCAATGTGGTACAGGTACCAACCGATTTACATGTGGACAATACCATGAAAATTGGGGAAGCGTTGTATTCGAAATGGGTAATTCCATTTGAATTAACTTCTGTTTTACTATTAGTCGCACTTGTCGGAGCGATTATTCTCGCGAAGAAAGACGAGAAGGAGGGTGACAAGGAATGAGTTCAGTTCCGGCTTCAGCCTTCTTGGCACTCGCACTGATTTTATTCTGTATCGGCTTATACGGGGCATTGACAAAAAGAAACACCGTCATCGTCCTCATCTCCATCGAATTAATGCTGAATGCCGTTAACATTAACCTGGTAACCTTCAGCAAATACGGGGTGGCACCGTCCATCACCGGTCAAATCTTCGCTCTGTTCACGATTAGCGTAGCCGCTGCAGAAGCAGCCGTCGGTCTAGCTATTTTGATCGCTCTATACCGCAATCGCAAAACCGTCAACATCGACGATATGGACACTATGAAAAACTAGTTAATAGTAAGTTGGAATTTTTTTTAGAACCTGCGGTGCCTGTCACCGCAGAAAGACACTGTCCGTCTCAGGCGGACAAATTGGTAATAATTGGTGTGCGACTTAAGTGGACATTGTCCACGCCGGTGAATTTTGTTGAAAGATTCACCGTGGGTGACAGGCACCATTTTTAAAAAGGGGATTGTGATGATGATGGAAAATGCATGGATCATACCGCTTTTCCCGCTACTTTCGTTTTTGATTCTTCTTCTATTTGGTAAGCGGCTGAAGGATGCCAGTGCGTATGTCGGTATTCTGTTGACGCTTGCTGCCTTAGTATATTCGTTGTTGGTGTTGTTCGAGCGTTTCACAGAACCCACGTTTAAGACTTCAACGGAGTGGCTCAAGATAGGAGATATTTCTTTAACAGCGGGCTTTGAAGTGAATCAATTGAATGCATTAATGCTTGTAATTGTCTCGCTCGTCAGCTTCCTGGTACATACTTATTCAAAAGGATATATGCACGGGGATGAGCGGTTTCCAGTATTCTATGCCTATTTAGGACTATTTACGTTTGCGATGCTTGGGCTTGTGATCTCGCCAAACCTGCTGCAAACCTATATTTTCTGGGAGCTCGTCGGAGTCGGTTCCTTCCTCTTAATCGGATTCTATTTCTACAAAGAAGAAGCGAAGGCTGCGGCAAAGAAAGCGTTCATTATGACCCGTATCGGAGACGTAGGTCTTTTAATCGGGATGATTTTATTATTTTGGGAAACAAAAAGCTTTGAATACAGCGAGATTTTCGAGGCCGTTGAGGCTGGCGCTGTTTCGACTGCGATGATTACCTTAACAGCTATCCTTATCTTTGTCGGTGCTGTTGGGAAATCAGGTCAGTTCCCGCTTCACACATGGCTGCCGGACGCGATGGAAGGTCCGACACCGGTTTCTGCTTTAATCCACGCCGCTACCATGGTTGCTGCCGGGGTTTACTTAGTTGCTTCGCTTTTCCCGCTGTTCGCAGCGAGTGAAACAGCACTTTTAACCGTTGCAGTCATTGGTGCGTTTACGGCAATTTTTGCA
Organism: Neobacillus niacini; assembly: GCF_046591715.1. Classification (GTDB taxonomy): domain Bacteria; phylum Bacillota; class Bacilli; order Bacillales; family Cytobacillaceae; genus Neobacillus; species Neobacillus niacini_L. Next base: position 235,109 of record NZ_JAWVNQ010000005.1, read on the forward strand.
GCTAGTATCGGTCTTGTACAAACAGATATTAAACGTGTTCTTGCCTACTCGACGGTCAGCCAGCTTGGTTATATGATGCTTGCGCTTGGCTCTGCAGGCTATGTGGCTGGTGTATTCCACTTGATGACACATGCTTTCTTTAAAGCGTTGCTGTTCTTAGCAGCCGGAAGCGTCATTCATGCGGTACACACGCAGAATATCGAGGAAATGGGCGGCCTATGGAAAAAGCTAAAGCTTACCGCACCATTATTCTTAATCGGAACACTCGCAATCAGCGGTGTGCCATTGTTTTCAGGTTTCTTCAGTAAAGATGAAATTTTAATATCAGCCTGGGAGGGAGGACATCCTGTTCTGTTCCTGCTGGCGCTTGCAGCGGCATTTATGACCGCATTCTATATGTTCCGCCTATTCTTCATGGTTTTTACAGGAGAAGCGCGGACACCTTTGAAAAATGTTCACGAATCACCATCGATGATGACTTTCCCGATGATCGTTCTAGGTGTATTAGCGATTATCGCTGGTTATGTGCAAACACCATTTAATCATAATCTTGGTGAATGGCTGGTTGATGGCAACGAAGCACTTGGTCATGGACACGTCGAAGGTCCAATTTGGATTATGATTGCAGCAACGGTTGTATCTTTAGCAGGTATTTACCTTGCTTATCTGATTTACTATAAGCGTTCAATCGCGCGCAACTGGCTGTCAGGCAGCGGCGATACGCTTCACAGCATTTTACTGAACAAATATTACATTGACGAATTCTATCAAATGTCAGTCGTTGCTTTTACAAAAGGAATCAGCTACTTCTTGCGTTTCATTGATGTCTTCTTAGTGGAAGGAATCATGAAAGCTGTGGCAGGGATTGTGCAGGGCCTTGGAGCTGCAGGTTCAAAGCTGCAGACAGGTCAAACACAAACCTATGTGACTGTAGCATTCGTTGGTATGGCACTATTAGCCGTCATCTTTGTACTAACAGGGGGGTACTTATAAATGGATCTTTCTTTCGTTCTATCACTATTAGTATTCTCCCCGTTACTCGGAATTATTGTTTTAGCCTTCATGCCTAAAACAGAAGAAAAAAGTATTAAAATCGTCGGCTTCCTAGCGACACTGCCAGCACTGGTTATTGCAATCGGCCTTTATCTACATTATCTAGCAGGGAAAGCGTTAAGCGACTTTAGCGTTGCGAAGGATTGGATTACATTTGGCGGCCTGCAAGGTACTGAAGCAGGATTCTGGAAAGTTAACTATGAACTTGGTGTCAGCGGCTTTTCAATGCTGTTAGTACTCCTAACGGCTGTCGTTGCAACACTTGCAGCAATTGCCTCCATTTATATTAAAAAAGAATGGAAAGGCTACTTCATGTTGTTCCTGCTTTTAGAAATTGGAATGCTTGGAGTATTTACAGCAGAAAACTTAGTTCTATTTTTCTTATTCTTTGAAATTACCTTAATTCCAACCTTCTTCTTAATCGGAAAATGGGGTTATTTTGAAAAAGAAAAAGCGGCATACAGCTTCTTAATCTATAACGGATTAGGTTCAGCGGTTTTGTTGATCGTGATTATGGTTCTGTTTTCAAAAACTGGTACCACGAATATTGAAATGCTCACGCAAATCATGGGGGATGCGAATCTTCCAATGACAAGCGGTTTAAAAATGGGCTTATTGATTGCGCTCTTAGTCGCTTTTGGTGTTAAGCTGCCAATCTTCCCATTACACAGCTGGATGCTTCGTGTTCACGTGCAGGCACCGCCGTCCATCGTTATGATTCACTCTGGTATTCTATTGAAAATCGGTGCCTACGGTCTAATCCGATTTGGTATGGGAATTTTCCCAGAGCAGTTTGAAAGCTTAGCGGTATTGTTAGCCATCCTTGGCGTAATCAACCTGCTTTACGGTGCATTCCTAGCATTCATTCAAACAGACTTTAAAATGGTCTTGGCGTATTCCTCAATTTCTCACATGGGAATTGTGTTAATCGGATTAGCAGCGTTGAATGAGGCAGGCGTGCAAGGGGCTATTTTTCAAGTGGTCTCACACGGTTTAATCTCAGCACTATTGTTCTTCTTAGTAGGTGCTTTCTATGAGCGCACCGATACATCATTAATGGAAAACCTAGGCGGTATGGCAAAGGGAATGCCGATTGCTTCAGGATTCCTGCTTGCTGGCGCATTGGCGTCACTAGGCTTACCAGGTATGTCTGGATTCGTCAGTGAATTTATGGCGTTCCTAGGGCTGTTTGAAGAAATGCCATGGATTGCAGCAGTCGGCTGTATTGGTATTATCATGACCGCTGTTTATTTATTACGTGCCGTCTTAAGCATTACGTACGGCCAAGCACACCGTGAATTCACAGGGCTCGTTGACCTAAAAGGTGTCGAACTTGTACCGGTTCTTGTGCTGACTGCATTAATCGTCTTAATCGGAGTAGTACCAAGCGTTCTAAGCTCACCGCTTCAAGCCACACTTGAAACGATTATGCTAGGGTTAGGAGGGTGACGAAGGATGAGTCTTGAGGATTTAACATCATATAATTGGGGCATCATGACACCAGAATTTATCATCGTTGGTGTTGCTGCGCTTATAACAATACTAGATTTATTTATGCCGAAAAAACAAGACCGCCGCATCCTTGGCTGGATAGGAATTGCCGCGATTTTCGCCGCAATGGCATCCTTAGCGACACTAGTTGGGGCAGCGCCTGATTCCATTTTAGAGGATACGTTCCGTCTTGATTCTTTTGGTAAAGCATTCAAATTCCTTCTGCTGACAGGAGGCGCGCTTGTCTTATTTTTAGCGGTCTCTTACAAAGGTGACGAGGGAATGGAAGAATACCGCGGTGAATTTTATTATCTATTCCTAACCGGATTACTCGGCGGAATGATTATGACTTCAAGCGGTGACTTAATCACATTATTTATCGGTCTTGAGTTGTTATCGATTTCTTCTTATATACTAGCGGGTATCCGCAAAAACAACTTAAAGTCAAATGAATCAGCGATGAAATACGTCATCAACGGTTCAATTGCGACTGCAATTACCTTGTTCGGTATGAGCTATGTATACGGCTTAACAGGCACAACAAACCTGTTAGCAATCGCAAGAACACTTCAGGCCTTAGCTGACGCACAGCATGCGTATCTGCTCAGTTTAGCGTTCATAATGATCTTTGTTGGATTAGCCTTTAAATTGGCCGCTGCTCCATTCCATATGTGGGCACCAGACGTTTACCAAGGCGCGCCAACACCGGTTACTGCATTCTTGAGCGTTGTATCGAAAACAGCTGGCTTTGTGATTGTAGCCCGCATCATGATTTCAGTCTTTGGTGTGGCAGCAACAGAAGGACCAGGTTCGATGCCAATTCTTTATAAAATGCAGGACTACATCGCTGTGATTGCTGCGGCTACAATGATCATCGGAAACGTTGTAGCATTAAAGCAAAGTAATATTAAAAGAATGTTTGCGTACTCTAGTATCGCCCACGCGGGTTACGTTCTTGTGGCGTTTACATCACTCAGTTCGAACTTCTTTTACAGTGTTTGGTTCTACTTATTAGCGTACTTGTTCATGAACCTTGGAGCTTTTGCGATTATCCAATTAGTAGAGGCGAAAACAGGTTCAACGAAGATAGCTGATTTTGCTGGCCTTTACCGCCGTTCACCGGTGCTGGCAATATCAATGGGTATTCTGTTAATTGCATTAGCAGGCTTCCCAGGAACAGCAGGTTTCATCGGGAAGTTGAACATCTTTATCGGTGCTTTTACAGTTCAGGAACCGCATTATGTACTGGCATCCGTGATGATTGCGACAACAGTTGTATCGTATTTCTACTATTTCGGTATCATGACACAAATGTTCTTCCGCCCGGCTGCGGACGACAGCAAGTTTTCAAAGATTCCAGCGGGAATTCTGGTTGTATTAATCGTAACCGTCGCGGCATCTATATTGTTTGGAATATTCCCAGACATCGCCATCGACTTCGTAAACGAAAACTTCAACCATTTCTCAGACTTCTTACAATAGGCCGGCAACTTTGGGGGAAGAACCCGGTCTAGGTCGAATAAAAGGGGTAACATATATAGCAACAGCAAAGAAGAGGCTTGGGGGAGCCTCTTCTTTTTATTGGTGGTGCCTGTCACCATTTATGCACTTTATTCTGCATAAAGGCCGGTTTTTGCATAAATGGTGACAGGCACCAAGAACTGTCACAAATTAGACACAATTAAAAAATGAAACCTTTTACGCTTTCATCCGTCAGTATGATAGAATGTTTTTTGGTCTTAAAAGGAGGTCATATGATGGTTGATGATTTTGGACAAATAGCATTGCTTAGTATTTTTTCACATCTGGTCTTTATTGCGTTGGCATGGTGGGCACTGCAGTCTATCCGCTTAGATAAGCTGTTGAAACCAAACCATGTTTTCCAGGCAAGATTGCTTTATATATTGTTGGCCATTGTCATTGGATCGTCGGTTAGTAATTTCTTCCTAGACTACCTTCAGTGGTCTAGACAGCTTCCTTTAATTTTACAATACATACAACTGGTAAAAATTTAGGTCTTCGTACATGTTCCCTTTTCGGGAAAAATTGAGTACAATTCTCTTTGTGTGAAAAAATAAACAAAGCTCACAGCTTAGATATAGAGTTAACGTAAAAGCGAAATCACTTCAATGTGAAGAACTTTTTGGTCATGAAAATCGAAAGCGACTCTAAAGCAGAAACAAATAATTTTCAGAAGATCTCTTCGGATTCAAAAAGCTTGTCAAAAAGTGACGACATTTCCCAAGTATGCTATCTCTCTCCTTGGTAACAATGGTAGTAAGGGGGAGAGTAGAGATGAAGAGAAAGAAAGTCCTTTTTAGTATAGGTATATTGATGATTGTTGGTTTGATAGCAGTATTTGGCAGCCGGATGACGGAAGCCAGCGGCGGTCTCGAATTGGTAAAAATCGCTGACGCATTTCAAACAGAAGATATTTTGCTCGAAGAATGGTCGTTTTATGCAAGGGAGCATTTGGTTGACCTGAGTACAGAGAAAGAAGTGCAGGAATATGTGAAGGAGCTTCAGCATAAATTTCCTGATTGGGATTGGTCGGAAAGTGGGGCCAGCGACAAATGGGAAGTAACAGCAGTTTCTCCGACTTCTAAACACCACAAAGAAATGCTTCAAATTATGGCAACCCACACAAAACAACCTATAGATGCGTATATAGTATATAGGGTCAGCGGTAACGAGTGGAACAAGGAAATGGAGTCCTTTTTCACGGAGAATCAGTTTAAAAATAGGCTTTCCGACATATTTCGAGGAAATCCAACAGTTTTCTCTGGTATGAAGGGTAGTATCAGTGATAAGATTGATAAGGCTGTACCAACTATTGCTAGTGACTTAATGGAAATTTTTAAAGCAAAAGAAATCGAAGCGTTAAAAGAGGATAATTTCATGTCTGTTTCGGCGGCATCGCCAATGTTTTCAAACTCCATTACAGAGGACATGAATTTACAAATTGGCATACGCTCCGAAGGATTGGGCGGAAAGACTACCATTGTAGTTGGCACACCAATCATTACGATTGAATATTAATATAGAGAAAATGGACGCGGAGGGGAATACTCTTGGAAAAGATCATCGTCCGCGGCGGACAAAGGCTATATGGATCGGTTAAAGTAGAAGGTGCAAAAAATGCGGTCCTGCCTGTACTCGCTGCCACATTATTAGCAAGTGACGGAAAAAGTGTAATTCGTGATGTACCTACACTCTCCGATGTATACACAATTAATGAAGTATTGCGCAACTTGAATGCTGAAGTTGCCTTTAACAATAATACAGTTGTCGTTGATGCATCTAGAGTGTTAAAAGAAGAAGCGCCTTTCGAATACGTTCGTAAGATGCGCGCGTCTGTCCTCGTGATGGGATCACTGCTCGCCCGCAATGGCCGAGCACGTGTGGCTCTGCCAGGCGGATGTGCAATTGGTTCTAGACCGATTGACCAGCACCTTAAAGGCTTTGAAGCCATGGGCGCTAAGGTTAAAGTAGGAAATGGATTTATCGAAGCGGAAGTAAACGGCCGCTTAAAGGGAGCAAAGATTTACTTGGATTTCCCAAGTGTTGGTGCCACTGAAAATATCATGATGGCTGCGACCCTTGCAAAAGGTACGACAATCATTGAAAACGTAGCAAAGGAACCGGAAATCGTTGACCTTGCTAACTTCTTGAATAAAATGGGCGCTAATGTCCGAGGCGCAGGCACGGGCACTCTTCGTATTGAAGGTGTAGATGTACTGTTTGGCGCTGACCACAACATTATTCCGGACCGTATCGAAGCAGGTACCTTTATGGTTGCCAGTGCGATTACGGGCGGAAATGTATTGGTACAAGGTGCTGTCCCTGAACACCTCTCTTCTTTAATTGCAAAAATGGAAGAGATGGGCGTGACGATTATTGAAGAAGGTGATGGCGTTCGCGTCATCGGTCCTGAAAAGCTTAAGGCTGTTGACATCAAAACGATGCCTCATCCTGGCTTCCCAACTGATATGCAATCACAAATGATGGCTCTTCTGCTTCGTGCAGAAGGAACTTCAATGATTACCGAAACGGTTTTTGAAAATCGCTTCATGCATGTCGAAGAATTCCGCCGGATGAATGCTGATATTAAGATTGAAGGCCGTTCTGTCATTTTAAATGGTCCTTCCAACTTACAAGGTGCGGAAGTTTCTGCAACAGATCTTCGTGCCGCAGCGGCTCTGATTTTAACAGGGTTAGTTTCTGAAGGAAACACTCGCGTAACGGAGTTAAAGCATTTAGACCGTGGCTATGTAAACTTCCATGGAAAATTAGCTGCTTTAGGTGCAGATATCGAGCGCGTAAAGGAAGCAGAAGAAGTTTTCCCAGCAGTGGAAAGTTATATTACCGATTTAAACGCGTAATTTTATAAAAATAATGAACCGAAGAGGGTATCTCGAGTTGATGCATTCTTCGGTTTTTTATTATATGTTGTTTTTAGAAAATTCAGTCTTATGTTTTTTGTCATAAATGCTTGTCCGCCCCCATAAGATGGAATGAGAAAGCGCCCAGGTAAGGGTGCGTAAATTTCATAATTGGAGGCTCCTACATGAAAAAATTCAAACCACTCATCCTACTAGCGTCATTCTTATTTGCCCTCACTCTGCTTATTCCAGCAATCCTCGTCCTGCCGTTCGGTGACGGGAAGGCAAGCGGCAAATTAGGTGAAGACCTATCCAACAAAGCCCCAAATTCCGAAACTGCAGACAATTCATCAAAGGACGCCGCCGTTGAAGTCGCGGTTTACCGCTCATCAGCAGGACAAATTGACAACGTTCCACTAGAAGAATACCTCGTCGGGGTTGTAGCAGCTGAAATGCCTGTTGAGTTCAAGGAGGAAGCCTTGAAGGCACAAGCGTTGACAGCAAGAACGTATATCGTAAAAAAAATGCTGAGCAAGGATAATCTTGGTGTTCCAGAAGGTGCACAAGTAACGGACACGCAAATTCACCAGGTTTACCTAAGCAAGGAGCAAATGAGAGCCAACTGGGGGATGGAGTTTGAATCAAACTACTCGAAGATCCTGTCAGCGGTTCGGGCCACGAGCGGACAGATTTTGACGTATGAAGGGCAGGCCATCGACGCCTCCTTCTTCTCCACCAGCAACGGCTACACAGAGAACTCAGAGGACTACTGGTCCAATGAGATGCCGTATTTGCGAAGTGTTTCCAGCCCATGGGACAAAAATTCACCTAAGTTTAATTCGGTTAAGGAAGTAACACTCAAACAATTTGAATCAGCCCTCGGAGTAAAAGTGGGTTCGAGCGGGACGATTGGAAAAATTGTCGAGCGGACTACGGGCAAGCGAGTCGCTAAAGTTGATTTCAACGGCAAGGTTTTGACCGGAAAACAAATCCGAGAGAAGTTAGACTTAAGGTCCTCAGACTTTGACTGGGAGCGGAAAGGAAACAGCATCGTCATCACCACGCGCGGCTTCGGACACGGTGTCGGCATGAGCCAGTACGGCGCAAACGGCATGGCCGCCGATGGCAAGGATTATCAGGAGATCGTGAAGCACTATTATCAGGGCGTAGAAGTCACAAGTGCGGATACGATGCTTGCTACTATTACGGCGAAGAAATAGATGGTTTTTGGGAGAGCTGGGCACTCTTTTGGGGTGTCTGGCTTTTTTTTGTGGGTTCTCGGTTGGTGACGGTGACGGTGGGAGTGGGGGATTTGTTAGGCAGGTAAATGAAGGATGTATGCAGGTAAAATTCAAACTATGCAGGTAAGCGAGTGAAATTCGCAGGTACGGGACACATATTGGCAGGTAGAGGTTTTTCACTACAAAAAGGTACCTATCAAAAACTACCCTGATTGATAATCTACGCTTAAATTCGAGGTTAATACCCAGATATAGGAAAATTATTACCTCAGCCAGGTCGCAGCCTGTCTGTTTCAGAGTCTAGTTTGGGTGCCTCGGATTTGTTAGGCAGATAAACAAAGGAAATAAGCAGGTAAAATCCAAACTATGCAGGTGAGTGAGTAAAATCCGCAGGTAAGGCACCCATTTTGGCAGGAAGAGGATTTTTACTACAAAAAGGTACCTATCAATACCCGCCCTGATCCATAATCTACGCTTAATTTTGAGTGGATTATTCATATATAGGAAATTAAATACCTAAGCCAGGCCGCAGCCTGGCTGTTTCAGATTCTGGTATGGGTGCTTGTGATTTGTTAGGCAGATAAACAAAGGAGATATGCAGGTAAAATCCAAACTGTGCAGGTAAGTGAGTAAAATCCGCAGGTAAGGAACACATTTTGGCAGGAAGAGGATTTTTAATGAAAAAGGTAACTATAAATACCAACCTACATCTATAATCTTCGATTGATTTTGAGTGTAATATCCATGATTAGGAAGCCAAATACCTCAGCCAGGCCACAGCCTGTCTGTTTCAGAGTCTGGTTTGGGTGCCTCGGATTTGTTAGGCAGATAAACAAAGGATATAAACAGGTAAAATCCAAACTATGCCGGTAAACCAATAAAATCCGCAGGTAAAGCACACATTTTGGCAGGTACCCTAAAACTACACCTTTCTGTAACAATATATTTAAAGGATTCAACACTCATAAGGAAGAATTACTGTAAAAAAAAGAAAGGATTGTTGCAAATGATAGCAAAGCCATGTGTGCTGCCGAAGAGTATTGAGAAATATCAAGCTATAATAAGGAGGATTCCAGAAACCAATTTGTCAAAACCCGAGATTGTAACAGATTACAATAATCGTTTGACAGGATTTCTTGGAGAGGAATCTGTGATGAATTTCCACCTTGAACCGATTTCAGACCTCAACTACCAAATTTATCACGATCTTCGCCTATACCATGGCAAATATTATTTTCAAATTGACATTCTCATCCTGTGTGCATACTTTGCGTTGGTGCTTGAAGTGAAAAATTGGTCAAGGGATTGGCATTTCGATAAGGTTCTCCATCAGACCATGGTGGATGTGAATGGAAAGCTGGAGAGAACGAAGAATCCTATTTTTCAAGCTAGGTTGCAAGCCTTTAAGCTCAGAGAATGGCTAAAGGCGAATAAAATGACGGGGATACCCATTCAGTTTCTGTTCGTCAACAGTAATGAAAAGTCCAATATCATCATCCAAGAAGATAATAAATACAAATGGAATGTTTGTAACAGTGAATACCTGCTAGAGAAAATAGACCAAATAGACAAGGATTATAAGATTGAATTGCTAGACGAGAAAGAGCTGCGAAAGATAAACAAACTCCTATTAACCAGCCATACACCAGAAAATGTCGATCTCCTTGAAAAGTATAATCTCTCACATAAAGAAATCCTCACAGGCGTTCACTGCCCGGGCTGCAATCATTTACCGATGACCTATAATGCGGGTACCTGGAGATGTTCAAAGTGTCGAATGGAATCCAAAACGGCCTTCACCGATACAATCCAGGATTATTTTCATCTTATTAACCCCACGATAACCAACAGTGAGGCGCGCAGATTTTTACAGATAAAATCACCTAAAATGGCTCACTATTATTTAAATTCTATGAACCTAAACAGTACTGGTACATTTAAAAATAAAATCTAGCACCAATAAAAAAACCACTGCACAAAAAGTGCAATGGCTACAATTTCTTCACAAATCTAGGGACCTACAATCCCCGCACATACCCCAAAACCTTCCCTAACCTCACAAAACGCCCCTTAAACAGCGCACCCTGGATAAAATAGAAGCATACTACTATCCCAGTAACGTCTTTAACAAGGTCAAACCAGGACGCTGAGCGGTAAGCGTAGAAGGATTGGTGAATCTCGTCTGTCAGCCCGTACAGGCCAGCTATGACGGCACAGATGACATTAAGCCGAACGGTGAACGGACCCCGGCGAGTAAGGAAGGCCAAAACTAGTAATACATAAAAACAAGCGAACTCTATTAAATGCAGAGATTCCTTAATGGTCTTATCGAGCGCGGAATCGGGGAGTTCGACGAAGTGGTTGGATGGAAGACTCGACATAATCCAGATTGCCCCCATATATAAAAAAGGCAGGATTCGCAGGATCCATTTGATGACTTTCATAAAAATGTTCCTCCAGAAAAATAAATTTTTAACAAGTATGCATAAAAACTTCAGCACTTTCAAAAAATAAGTGGAAAAATTTTTTTTACTAGTGTATATAATTCTACTTATCTGTTCAGAATGATTGCTGAGGTGATGAAAATGAGAGAGGAAGAAAACAAACGATCTTCTCAAGATTCCAGCGTTAAACGCTTTTTCAAAAAGCGTTGGGTATTTCCAGCCATTTATATTGCAAGTGCAGCAATCATTCTGACAGGTGTTCTTTGGTTCCAAGGCAGCGATAATGCAACAGACAAGTACGATTACGAGTCTTCTGACCTAACAGGTAAAAAGAACGATACTCCAGCACTTGAGGTAAACTCTAGTCTAGAAAACCTGAAGATGCCTGTACAAAATCCAATGGACGCAGTTGTCAAAATGGAATTCTATGATGACAATGCAAGTGAAGAAAAACAGGAAGCAGCAATCGTAGTTCACAACAATAACTATGAGCCGCATACTGGTGTTGACTTCACATCCAAAGATGGCGAAACTTTTGATGTAACAGCTGCTCTTAGCGGTAAAGTTACTAGAGTGGAAGAAGACGCTACCCTTGGCAATGTCATTGAAATTGAACACGATAAAGGTATTGTAACACAATATCAATCAGTTAAAGATGTGAAGGTTAAGGTTGGCGACAAAGTAAAACAAGGACAAGTTCTTGCCAAGGCTGGACAAAGCTTGTACCAAGAAGATGCTGGAACACATGTACATTTTGAAATCCGTAAAGATGGTATCCCAGTAAATCCGACTAACTTTTTTAACAAACCAGTAAGCGAATTACAGGAAGAAACTGCAGCGGATGAAAAGAAAGAAGATAAGAAGAGTCCGAAACAACAAATGATTGAGGACCCTGCGAGTGATGAGTCTACTCCTTCTAAGGAAGAAACTCCGTCCGACGATGAATCTTCTGAGTCAACAGATAAAACAAACTCTTAATAATCAACAAAGGGGAAAGGGGAATATGAACCTTCCTCTTTTTTTGTGTTCTTTTGCCCGCGTTTTACTTACATAAATATGGTAAACTGGTGGAAAAGGGGGGATCTTTTTTGAAAAAAATACTAGGACTGCTGGTGATGCTCTTTCTCGCCGTGATGGCAGCAGCTGGCTGCAGCAAGGAACCAACGCCACAGGATCGGTTTGATGCATACATAAAGCTATGGAATGAGCAAAAGTTCGATAAGATGTATGACTACCTGACAGAAGGCTCTAAAGAGGTTATCTCGAAGGAAGACTTCACCAGCCGCTATCAAAAAATCTACGAAGACCTGCAAATTACAGACCTCAAGATGACCTTTAAAAAACCGGAAGAAGAAGAAAAGCTTGATAAGGATACAGACAGTGTCAGTTATGACTTTTCCGCTAAAATGAACAGCATCGCCGGCCCCATTGAATTTACACACAGTGCGAAGATGAAAAAAGAAGAACGTGACAAAGAAAATAACTGGTATGTGGATTGGAATACCACCTATATCTTTCCGCAATTGAAGGATGGCGACAAAATCGGCATCAGCTCCATCAAGCCAAAGCGCGGGCAAATCTTTGACCGGGCTGGAAATGGACTAGCGATAAATGGAGAGGTGTTTGAGGTTGGAGTGGTCCCAGGTAAGCTGGAAGGACAGAAGGAGCATGTTATCCAGCAATTGTCCAAACTATTAAAAATGACACCGGATCAAATTAACAAAGCGCTTAATGCGAGCTGGGTGAAGCCCGATTTGTTTGTGCCGCTAAAGAGGGTATCGCCCGACGATACAGAGCGTATCGCTCAGTTAATCGCTTTAGAGCCAGTGCAGACCAAAAGGGTAGGAGCGCGAATTTATCCTTATAATGAAGCGGCTGCCCATTTAATCGGCTATGTCGGTTCGATTACCGCAGAGGAGCTTGAAAAGTTAAAGGACAAAGGCTATACAAGCAATGACGTAATTGGAAAAAGAGGGCTTGAGGAAGTGTTTGATTCTCAGCTGAAAGGAACTAGCGGAGTGAAGATCACGATAAAAAAGCCAGACGGAGCAACAGAGGTTTTAGCCGAAAAGCCGGTTGAGGATGGGAAGGACATATCGCTTACCATCGATATCGATATGCAGGCAAGTTTGTATGCTGAGCTTGCTGGCGAGGCAGGTGCTGGAGCGGCGATTGACCCTGTGAGCGGTGAGACACTGGCACTTGTCAGCTCGCCGTCGTTTGACCCGAATCAAGCCACGCTGGGCTTCTCAGGCGATGAGTGGAAAGACCTCCAGGACAATCCACAAAAGCCGCTGACGACCAGGTTTAATAAGGCGTATGCACCAGGTTCAGTCTTTAAGCCAATCACAGCGATGATTGGACTCACAAACAAGACAATTACGCCTGAGCAAACGATGGAGATTAAGGGATTGAAATGGCAGAAGGGTGCCTCATGGGGCAAGTATTTTGTGACGAGGGTACATGAAGCAAATCCTGTTAACTTAGAAAAAGCGATGGTCTACTCGGACAATATCTATTTCGCTCAAGCGGCTTTAGGAATTGGAAAAGAGCAATTCGCGGAAGCGTTAAAGGGATTCGGCTTTGAACAAGAGCCCGATTATCCATACCCGCTTGAAACATCGACGATTGGAAAATTGGAGAACGAAATTTTCTTGGCGGACTCTGGATATGGCCAGGGACAAATTCAAATGAGTATTGTTCATTTGCTTGAAACGTATACACCGTTTGTTAACGGTGGGAATATGGTTAAGCCTAGCCTGCTGCTGGACACTGAAAAAAGTGAAAAAGCAGTTGTATCGCCTGATATCGCCAAAACAGTTTCTTCGATGTTAAGAAAGGTTGTCGGTGACAAGGATGGAACGGCACATTCTGCGAATATTGCAGACTATCCGCTAGCAGGCAAAACGGGGACGGCCGAGATCAAGGAAAAGCAAGGGGAAAAAGGAACGGAAAACGGCTGGTTCATCGCCTACAACACCAACTCGCCAGGATTAATGGTCGCGATGATGGTTGAAAACGTTCTGGATCGCGGCGGTTCTCAGATTCCTGTGAAAAAAGTGAAAAATGTCTTTATGCAAAGAAGATAACCTAAGACAGAAACCAGCTGCTGGTTTCTGTTTTTTTGTATTGGTAAGGATATTTAATCCATAACGAGAAAAAATACTAGTAAAAAGACAGGAGCAGCACGTTGAACCAAAATCCCCAACCTCGAAGATACATAGCGCATTTATCACAATTTACAACATCAGTCCTTCAAAGAAAGAACCCATGGGTGGTTGCCTTTTTTGCCTTTTCTTATCCCGGATTTGGCCACCTTTTACTGCACCGCTATATCGCAGGATTTATACTCATCCTCTGGGAAACGTTTATTAATGGCAAGGCAAACGTGAATCTTGGGATTTTATTTACGCTGACCGGCGACTTTGGTAAAGCCAAGGAGGTCATGGATGAGCGCTGGCTTATGCTTTATGTAGGAATCTATATGTTTGGAATCTGGGACAGCTATCGGACCACGGTGGATTTAAACAAGCAATACCTTTTGGCTGATCGCGAGGGTGCCTCAATCCGGCCGACTGCGATGGGAGCTTGGGATATCAACTTCATGGATAAGAGGAAACCCTGGGTCGCTGTTGTATGGTCTGCTCTCTTCCCTGGCTTAGGTCATCTGTATATTCATAAAGTGATTTCAGGATTTTTTATTTTTGCTTACACCGTCGGGATCATGTATTTTGGCCATATTCCAGAGGGTATTCAGTTCACCATGCTCGGCAAGTTTTCTGAGGCGAAAAAGGCAGTCGATATGCAGTGGCTCCTCTATCTGCCTTCGATTTACTTTTTTATTCTGTATGACGCCTATAGTACGACCATTGAATATAATTCTCTTTTTGAAAAAGAAATGAAGAAATTCTTACGAGAAAATTATCAAAAAAAGGAGTTCAAGTTTCCTTTTTAGGAATGAGTGAAGTGAATGTTTGTGATTGCTTCGTTTGAGAATTCAATTTACATAGAGTTAGCCATTTCAGCATTAGAACAGCAGGGAATCTCAAAGGAAATGATTCTAGCGGCACCGCTAGATAAGCGTAAAGAATTGAGGGGGCTGTTTGATACCATCCACAAATCAGATGGCTTTAGTCTGTTTGATGGGCCGGCGATTCTCGGAACCTGCCTGATGCTGCTCGGTGCGATTTATGGATATGTGCTGGAATGGGGCCCGATATTATGGGGAATCATCGGGGCTGTTTCAGGGCTGCTGTTAGGGTTTCTTATCAAAATGCTTCTTCTAAAGAAAAATAAAAGGGGAAATGGAAGGATTACATCAGAGGTTGTTCTTATGGTCCGGTGTGAGGACCACAAATGGGATCAGGTAGAAAAAATATTATGGGACCACTTTGCTCTGGGTCTGACAAAAATATAAAATACCACCTCTTATTTAGGGGTGGTATTGGTATTTTTCCAGGTCAATGGTTCCGTTTAGGCCTATTTCAATTCCTTCACTTTCGAGTGAGAATAGCTGCTCCGTATAGGACTCGTCATCTTGGAGTGCAATCTGTCCTTTCGCATTGACAACACGGTGCCAGGGCAGGCGGTGTTTTTTGCTCATACTATGAAGGACACGAACCACCTGCCGGGCAGCACGGGGACTCCCAGCAGCTCTGGCTATTTGCCCATAGGTCATAATCCTGCCTTCAGGAATATTTTTTATTATTTCCACGACTCTTTCGGTAAAAGGCTGCATATTTCGAATTCCTCTCCGTCTAATTCATCCCATTATATAATATTCTTTTTAAAAAGCAGTGAAAAAATTATCGTCAAATCAATGTAAAAGGCTGAAAAAACCATAAAATGAACAAAAAATATTATTTTCAATAAAATTTTCATTCGACAATCGCACCTGACAAATTTCTCAGGAAATAATCAAAAAAGCTCTTCATTTCCAAAGTGGAGCTAGAAACAATGCGGCCTCCAGCCTTTTCGGCAAATTGTCGATTTTAAGGTAAAAAGCACTCCGAATGTCTGATTTTTCAAACAATTCCTGAGAGGTCTTGTCCTTATTGTCTATTTCGTGCATATTCCCGTATCCAAGCTAATAAAATGGTTACAAACCTTTACAAATAGAGTGTTTGAGGTGAAGAGTCGTTTGAGGCTTTTGTAGATATAGTTGGAGACATGATTATTCATCGTATAGCTGCATAATTGCATAAATGGTGACAGGCACCAAAGCAGCACCACAACGGTGGCACCACCGCAGTTATGTGGATTCAGTATTTCGTCTTAGTGATAAGCGGATCTCATTTCGCACTTCTAAACATCCAATTTAGGGAGGGCGAGTGGTGTGCACGATTACATCAAAGAGAGAACTATCAAGATTGGAAAGTATATCGTGGAGACGAGGAAAACGGTTCGTGTAATAGCGAAGGAGTTTGGCGTGTCCAAAAGTACTGTCCATAAAGATTTGACAGAGAGACTTCCTGAAATAAATCCTGAGCTGGCAAATGAAGTAAAAGAGATTCTAGATTATCATAAATCGATTAGACATCTCCGGGGTGGAGAAGCGACGAAGATGAAATATCAGAAGGAAGAAAAAGAGGGTGAGGCCGTTAAGTAGGCCGACTTTCAGAAGGACTCTCACAAAAAAGAAAAAATGTTTTGAAATGGCCATTTTCAAAAGACTTCTTGGAGCATTCTAAGAATGTCGGGGAAAGGGCCATTTTTAATGGTAAAAAAGCAGCATTCTCTTACAAATAAATTTTTTCCGACAAATTTCTACGTTTTTTGTGTTAACAGTATGGAAATTTTAAGGAATATGGTATCATTAACAATTAGGAAAGAATGACCGTTTCAAGGAGGAAAGAAAAGAGAATGTTTGCTAGGGATATTGGGATTGATTTGGGAACGGCTAACGTGTTAATCCACGTAAAAGGCCGTGGAATTGTATTGAATGAGCCATCTGTGGTTGCCATTGATAAAAATACGAACCGGGTTCTTGCTGTTGGTGAGGAAGCTCGCCGCATGGTCGGACGTACACCTGGGAACATTGTCGCGATTCGCCCGTTGAAGGATGGAGTAATCGCTGACTTTGACGTAACAGAAGCAATGTTAAAACATTTTATTAATAAGTTGAACGTAAAAGGCTTTTTATCGAAACCGCGTATTTTGATTTGCTGTCCAACGAACATCACAAGCGTGGAGCAAAAAGCAATTCGAGAAGCGGCAGAAAAGAGCGGCGGCAAGAAGATTTACCTAGAAGAGGAACCGAAAGTGGCAGCGATTGGCGCCGGAATGGATATCTTCCAGCCAAGCGGTAATATGGTTGTCGACATCGGCGGCGGAACAACGGATGTAGCAGTCCTTTCAATGGGCGATATCGTTACTTCATCTTCGATTAAAATGGCCGGCGACAAGTTCGACATGGAAATCCTCAATCACATCAAGCGTGAGTACAAGCTATTGATCGGTGAACGCACAGCTGAGAATATTAAAATCAACATTGGTACCGTATTTCCTGGATCACGCTCGGAAGAAATGGAAATTCGCGGACGCGACATGGTCAGCGGCTTACCGCGTACGATTACGGTTCGTTCGGAAGAAATTGAAGGCGCACTGCGTGAGTCAGTTTCTGTTATCGTTCAAGCGGCTAAGAGTGTACTTGAACGAACACCGCCAGAATTATCGGCTGACATCATCGACCGCGGCGTAATTTTAACAGGCGGCGGCGCATTACTTCATGGTATTGATGCTTTATTAGCAGACGAGTTAAAGGTACCAGTCTTGGTGGCAGAAAATCCAATGGACTGCGTAGCAATCGGAACAGGCATTATGTTAGACAATATTGACAGAATTCCGAAAAGAAAACTTGGATAACAGGTAGGACATCTTACCTTACAAATCAAAAGTCTAATGATCTCAACATCATTGGGCTTTTTTATTTATG
Organism: Neobacillus niacini; assembly: GCF_046591715.1. Taxonomy (GTDB): domain Bacteria; phylum Bacillota; class Bacilli; order Bacillales; family Cytobacillaceae; genus Neobacillus; species Neobacillus niacini_L. Next base: position 252,654 of record NZ_JAWVNQ010000005.1, read on the forward strand.
TTAATTGGTCATGAAGCCTCAAAAAACAAAGAAAATTCGCCACTATTTGCCATGGAAATACTTTTTTAAGCAAAAATTTACTGCGAATACCCTAATTATTTTATAAAATAGAGTATAATATTAGGTAAAATCAATTACAGCAGTAGAATGGGCAGACGAAAGGTCCAATAATATATAGAGGATTTCGTTTAAAGGGGAATAATGAGATGTCAGTGAATCAGCTAAAACAGGTGAAATCGAGGGAAGAGCTTAAAAAGACAAAAGAAGATGGGCGGAAGGCTGCTCTTGGTAAAACCACTCAAAAAGCTTCTAAAGTCAAAAGTGCTCAAAAAGCCCGCAAAGCTGAAAGTGCGAATAAGAGAATCCGAATCCGCCTGATTCCGATTTGGCTTAGGATTGTCTTGTTGATCATTTTTACAGGTGGATTTCTGGTTGCAGGTGCCGCGGTTGGCTACGGTGTGCTCGGAAATGGAAATCCTGGAGATGTGTTAAAAGCATCGACCTGGACACATATTATCGATCTAGTTGAAAAAAAATAAACGAGGAAGGGCTCAAGTTGCCCTTCCTTTTTGTATGCACTTAATAGTAAAATGTAATTATCTGTTCCTATGAGGAGGTACTAATTATGTTGGATGTGACACAAATTAAAGAAATTATTCCCCATCGTTATCCATTTTTGCTCGTAGATAAAATTCTAGAAATCGAAGAAGGAGTCCGGGCAGTTGGAATTAAAAATGTAACGGCTAATGAGGAGTTCTTCAATGGCCATTTTCCTGACTATCCGGTTATGCCGGGAGTGCTGATTGTTGAGGCGCTTGCACAGGTGGGTGCTGTTGCCGTATTGAAGAAGGAAGAAAATCGCGGCAAATTAGCGTTTTTTGCTGGAATCGATGGCTGCCGTTTCAAAAGACAAGTAAAACCAGGGGATCAGCTCAGGCTGGAAGTTGAAATTATCCGCCTGCGCGGACCAATTGGAAAAGGCAAAGCAGTGGCGACAGTGGATGGAGAAGTTGCCTGCGAAGCAGAAATTACCTTTGCACTAGGAAAATAATCGGGGGCATCTCCGGTTATTTTTTTTGTAATAGTCCTAAAAAACTTGGGGAAAATAACAGAAGACCACTAAGGGGTCAATATTTTTCTCATGGAAAGGGGCTTTTACGTTTGAAGAAAAAGCTGTTTTTGGTGCTATTAAGTGCACTTCTATCAGGGTTTATGTTAGCTGGCTGTAATAATGATGATGACCAAAATCCGCCGCCGCCAGTGAACGACGAAGTGGATACTCCGCTTGACGACGATAACAACCTGGACGGAAACGACAACAACGATCTAGATGTTAATGACGATGAAGATGGTTTAGGAAACACAAACACTCGTTATAACAACAACGACACCAACACGGACAACGACGGAGACATGATGCGCGACAGAAATGACCGCGGTGAAGACATGATCGAAGACCGCCGTGATGCAAATGACCGCGACAATCGAGACAGATAATAAGCGAAAGGGGCAGGCTGATTGTATTCAGCCCGCCCCTATTTTAGTCATGCTTCATTTTTAATTTCGGTTTACTCTTCATTTTGTCCTTAAATTCTTCGAGCAGTGCCTGCCCGCCAAGACCTTTTTCAAGCAGGCTGTCGAGCAGCAGCTCAGAATAATCTCTTCTGTTTCGGCGCAGGCGTCCTTCGAACAGAACGCTGATATGCTTTTCAAATCTGTGCAGTGAGGCAATTTTCGTTTGGAAGTATGCAGGGTCGTTTTCGCGCTTCGTAATCACCACTTGGACGATGAGTTCGCGGCCATCTTCCTGAATCTTTTTAAAGTAATCATATAGGGATAAATCGGTATAGGCTTCAAGCAGCCAACTGGCCCGTTCGTTTTCTTTATTGATAATTAGTCCATCTTCTAATGGGACTTCCACCGAATTTCCACCGTCAACAACTTCTAAAGCGACTAATTTAAAGGTTTTCATCTGCGATACCTCCGTTTTCGATTCATCGGTCACATTTTCTAAATTATAACATATTACTTCAAGAAACAAATGTCGAAAAATATTTGTCGGTTTTTGCAAGATTGCCCTTTGTGGAAAGGATGGGTTTTCAAATTTGTAGTTTGAACTAGGAAAACCGCGAATTTGAGGGAAGATAGATGTCGAAAATGGCTCTTCCACAATTTTACTTGAAGGCACCGAGGGACTATGATTAAGCCATAAACAGGAGAGGAGAATGTGTATGATCAATCAAGTCACCCTTGTTGGAAGACTGACCCGGGATCCGGAGCTAAGAAGAACAAGTGAAGGACTGCCGGTAACTTCGATTACTTTGGCTGTCAGCCGGCATTTCCGAAATCAGCATGGAGAAATTGAGGCAGATTTCGTTCAGTGTACACTTTGGAAAAAGGCAGCGGAAAATACCGCTCAATACTGCCGTAAGGGGTCGGTTGTCGGGATAACAGGCAGGCTGCAGACCCGGCATTATGATAATAAAGAAGGCAAAAGAGTTTACGTGACAGAGGTATTGGCCGATTCCATCCAATTCCTCGGGGCAAAACCCAGCACCCCAGTTGGTCCGCCTCCGGTCAGCGTAACAGTCTCAAAGGAGGAACTGCCATTTTGAACAGTCGCGATGAAGTAGCCGCCAGTTTAGAACAGCTGCTTGAAAGTTTAATAAAAATGGTCGGCCGAGCCAATCAAAATAACAACCAGCTGCAAAAAAAAATGATAGAGATGACTCAAGAAAGTGAGAGTCTGAAGAAGAGAATCAGCCAGCTAGAATGGATTATGAAAGGGCAGCTTAAGGAACGAGAATGGAGCCCAATCAGAACCTACCCCCCACACCCTCATACACACTCACAATCAGAAATTCACGACCATGTTTCGGTTCATTTTTAAAAATAAATATTCATCATGCCGATTTTTCTACAATATCTAGATTTATTATTGGTAAAACTAAAGTCAGCTTCAGGTACCTTTTCGATTTTCCCCGAAGTTAGAGTATAGAAGAGCAGCCACTCTCCAACATAATCCCCATTCTCCGGCCGAGTGAGCGCCGGAATTTTTTTATCGATTTCTTTGTATAATTTTTTATCCAACAGGGCACAATAGTACAAAACCCCCTGTGTTTTATTTTTCGAGGCCGCTGATAATTGATCAGCGGCCTATTTTTTATTAGATGTTTTTATGCTTTTTGCTAGCTTTAATCTGATAGGTTAATAAATCGATAAAAAATGCACGGCGCTTTGCTGGCATGAGATGAATGTCGAGCAGATTCTTTTTCAAATCAGGCTCTTGCTGGAGCAGCTGAAGGATGATACTTAATTCAGGGTCAAGAAGACTCTCCTTCGTCATATATCCTGGCTCCTCATTTTTAGGGAGAAGCTGGTCCAATTCCCCGACCAAATATTCCTTATCGACTTGATATAACTCAGCAAATCGAACCACAGTTTGGTAGGTGGGAACGCTTCTCCCTGTTTCATATCTGCTCACAGTAGAGCGATCCATGTTCATCATGTCTGCCAGGGTTTGCTGAGACCAGTTTCGTTTGTCACGCAGCTGTCGCAACTTTTCAGATAAAGACATCTTAATCACCGCCATAAAAACAATTGATGTTTTTAACTTAACGGCAAAAGAATGGCGATTGTTCGGATGTGCGTAATGCGCACGATTGATTATGTGAATCCTATGCACGCTCTACTGTAAATATGGGTTAGAGCGCATAGGGGATAAAAGGAGTTTTAAAATTATTGTCGAATAATAATGGTTGTTGTAACTATTTGTCTCATTGGAGGTCATATAAAAATATGCCAAACTCATTAGTATTTATTGGAGAACGACCGAGTTACTTGGAAATGCAAATCAAAGGGAAACCGGATTTCTACGACGCCATCGTACTCTCTAAAAAGTCCCATCACCCATCTTCAAACCGTTCCTACCATTCAATTCCTCTTCACGAAACAAGAGTTACCATCCACATACGTGAGACTAACTCCCAATTTAACTGTTACTACAAATCTTTACAGCTTATCGAAGGCGAGAAACAACTGTCCGAGGAAGAAGCATTCGATATCTTCACTAGCTTTGCCATTATGGAAGACAACAAGGTTGCATTTTTATTAGACTCAGGAAGAAAAGGGATTAAATTACGGGAGAAAGTGGGGCCGCGGAGTTTGACTGCACGAGAAAAATTGGAGGTCTAAATCGAAATTTGTAACAGAAATATTACAAATAAGTGGAATTAGAAGGTTTCGGTTCCAGCCGAAGCCCTTTTTTCTCCTTTTGATAACCTAACAATCACCCCATATATTTTACTTTTTAGACAAAATCATGGCTAAATAACCTTTTTCGTGTCGCTTTGCGAGTGCATACATAGCGTAATTTTATACAAAGAAACAAACTGTCCATCCCACACGGACAAATAGGGCGAAATGTCCACGAGTGGTGACAGGCACCGCAATTTTGTCTATATTTTTCATCTGTTTACATTGTTTCCCACTGTTATATGACAAATTGTGATAGAGTTTTAACATTTTTGTAATATAACTGGTACATTGTCATGGTATAAATAGATTAATAGAGAAGGGGGAAGAGTATGCAACTTTTAAGGCGTATGATTTTCATGTTTCTAACATGCGTAATATTGGTGTCAGGTACCGTTGTGGCACATGCAGAATCAAGTAAGGAAGCTTTACATAACGTGGAGCAAGAGCTTGAACAAAAGGCGAATGAAAAGAACTCTATTAATAAAGAAATTGAAAAGATCAAAGCAGATATGGAATCTTTACAATCTTATATAGCACAAAATAGAGAAGCATTGGCAGAAACTCAAAAGAGAATCGCTGCAACTCAACAGCAGATCGAAAAGAAAAAAGAAGAAATTGTCGTTCTTCAGGATAAAATTCATAATCGTAAAGATGTTATGAAAAGCAGGTTAGTGGCATTACAAGCAGATGAAAAAATGAGTGTAGCCATTAATGTCATTTTAGAAGCTAAAAGTGTTGCCGATCTAATTCAACGTGCAAGTGCGGTAACGACATTGTTTAACGCTGATAATGAAATTATTGATGATCAAGAAAATGACCTTGCGCAAATTGAAAAAGACAAGGCAGAAATTGCAAAGCATGAGGCACAACTAGCTGTAGAAAGGGAAACGCTTTCAAAACAGCAGAATGAACTTGCTCTAAACCTACAAAAGAGACAAGAATCGTTAACAGTCATGCAGCAAAAATACAGCCAAGTGAACGAAGAAATGGCTGGAATTCAAGCTGAGCTGAAAGCAGCTCAAGAGAAGGTCCGCCAAGAGCAAGAGGCTGTCAAAGTAATGAGCACAGCTAATACACCTGCTGCACCTGCCGCTCCGGCACCAAAGGGTGTAGAAATGTATGTAACGTCGACTGCATATAGCTGGCAGTCTTCTGGAAGTATTACGTACATGGGCTATAATATTAAAGAAAATCCAAATATGAAATTAATCGCAGTGGATCCTTCTGTTATTCCATTGGGCTCAAAAGTATGGGTAGAAGGATATGGAGTCGCTATCGCGGGTGATACCGGCGGCGCTATTAAAGGCCATAAAATAGATGTATTAATGCCAAACAATGCACAAGCCTTTGCTTGGGGCAGAAGAACGGTGAAAATCGTCGTGTTACAATAGCAAATGTAAAAAAGAGATCTGACATCATATAACGATGTTAGGTCTCTTTTTGTGTTTTCTTGGCTAACTGAGCGAAATGATTCCGCATACTGAGATAATGTGCACTCATATATATAGCGATCTGGATGGGAACAGAGTATGTATAGCGCCAATGTTCTGGTACATATACACCTAACCAATCAAAGACTGGTTCTCCAACATAAGAGGCTAGAAGTGCAAAGAAAATAGCTTTAAACCAAGGATTAACTTGAGGTTTTACTTGCAGCAGCATAATTACCGAAAAGGGCATTAATGTAACATCCCAGGGAAAGTAAGTAGGAAGTACGGGAATAACATGATACCGATAATGCCAAAGACCAATTTGGTCTCCTACTATATCTAATAGAACAGAAATTGTCATGACATAAAAAGCGATATACAGTAATCGATCCGTACTTTCCTTTTTCCTTAAAACAAACCAAATGATCCAAGGTAAAATCGATAAGGCCACGCCCATCCACCACAAACCCGAAAAAAGGACATGGTCCAGCCAGATATCAATTTTTTTATCGATGAGCCTTTCAATTTGGGAATGATTACGGTCGATAATTTCAATAACTTTCTCCTTATGCGCCATATAACTACCTCTTAACTTTTTACATCTCCACACATTAGTATTAAACCCAAACCAAAATGTATGCCTTTAACAAAAGTAAAAGGTGCCTGTCACCATCGCCGGCAGGCGATGGTGACAGGCACCGAATATACATCGCTGTATAATCATCTAATTAATTCCAAGTTGCCGAAACTACCCTAAGTACACCAAGTCTTTGAGTTCGTCTGTAGAAAGTTCGGTGATCCAGTTTTCGCTTTGGATGATTTGGTCGTTTAGGTGCTGCTTTTTCTCGAGCATGGCGTCGATTTTTTCTTCCAGTGTTCCGGTACAGATCAGCTTGTGCACATGAACGAAGCGGGATTGGCCGATCCGATAAGCTCGGTCTGTTGCTTGGTTTTCAACAGCAGGATTCCACCAGCGATCATAGTGGATAACATGGTTGGCCGCTGTCAGATTGAGCCCGGTTCCTCCCGCTTTCAAGGATAGCAGAAACACAGGGAATTCATGGTTCTGGAACTTTTCAATCATGTCATCGCGCTGCGTCTTTGGTACACTTCCGTTTAGGAACGGTACCTCTACACCAAACTTCTTCTTGAGGGTGGCACGAATCATTTCGCCCATTTCAATGTACTGAGTGAAAATCAGACAGCTTTCACCTGAATCCAAAACAGCATCGACGAGGTCGACAAGCTTCTCAAGTTTATTTGAGCGGTCGAGGAGCAATCTGTCTGCTGATCTTTCTTTTAAATAGAGAGCAGGGTGATTGCAGAGCTGCTTCAAACGGCTGAGCATTTGCAGGATTAATCCTTTACGCTCAAAGCCAGACAGCTTCTCAATCTCGGCAAACGTATCACGGACAAGCTGCTCATACAACGAAGCCTGTTCTGTCGTAAGCGGACAGTATTCCTTTTGCTCCTGCTTGTCAGGAAGATTAAGCGCCACCTCTTCGTCTTTTTTCGTCCTCCTCAAGAGGAACGGGCGAATTAGAGACTGAAGCTCATTGACCTTTTCCTTTTTCTCATCCTTCTCAATCGGAATGACGAACTTTTTCTGAAATTGCCCTAAGCTGCCGAGGTAGCCATGATTGGTAAAGTCAAAAATCGACCACAACTCAGATAATCGGTTTTCCATCGGGGTACCAGTCAGAGCAATATGATGGCTGGCCCTGAGCCTTCTGACAGCCCTCGACTGCTTTGTCCCGGCATTTTTAATATTTTGCGCCTCATCAATGGCGATCGAACTCCAAAGCTTTGACTCGAAATCTTCTGAGTCCAAATGAATCAATCCATACGAAGTCAGGACAACGTCAGCATCTTTAATTTTCTCCGTAAATGCCTCTTCCTTCAAACGATTCGAACCATAATGCAAATACACATTCATCTCCGGAGCAAACCGTTCAAGCTCCTTCTGCCAGTTGCCGAGTACAGAAGTCGGACATATAATTAACGCTGCTTTCACAGGAGTTTTGGAAGCCGGAGTCTTTGCACCCTTTTCAGGAGCTGCTCCGCCTTTGGTGCCTGTCACCGCTTCAGTTGCTGTTTCTATTTCTGGCAGGACCCCGATTTCATCTTTTACCTTCAATAGGTACGCGATTAATTGCACAGTTTTTCCGAGTCCCATGTCATCGGCAAGGACTGCGCCAAAACCATACTGCCGCAGGAACCATAGCCAGCTCATTCCCAGCTGCTGGTAGGGGCGAAGTTCACCCTGCAGTCCTTCAGGCACTTTTTCCAATGGAATTTCATGTGCTTCAGAAAGCTGTTTGATCATTTTTTTCCACTGGCTGTTTAGTTCAATTTGAATTCGCGCGAAGGCTTTTGGATTTTCGAGTTCATCTTCCGTTAGTGGGGCCTCGATTAGCTCCTGTTCGAGCAGATCTCTTACATGTAAGCCTTCTTTCTCGGCACGCTTCATCAAATCCTGTATTTGCCGGATGAAGCCCGGATCAAGCTTAACCCAGCGCCCGCGGATAAACACGAGACGACGTTTTTCTTCGACAAGCTGGCTGAACTCTTCCTCAGAAAAGTCGACACCGTTCATCGAAAAACGCCAGTTGAAATCCAGCATAGCCTGGAGTCCAACAAATGAAGGGCGGTGGCTGGAGGATCCTTTTAGGGACGCTTTTACCTTCAAATTAGCATTCTTCATCGCCTGCCACCAGGAAGGAAGCAGAATTTCAACATCTAATGCGACCAGGGTTTCACTGGCCTCCGTTAAAAACATCCACGCTTCTTCCTCTGTGAGCCCAGCCTTTAAGGTCACTCCGTCCTCACTCAGCCAAGGTATCAACCGTGCCCAGCGTTCTTGCTCGCGGTCCACTTTTTCTAAAAAGGGCTTCCAGCGGGCAGGGAGCTTTGTTTCCAGTCCATATACATCATCGACATTCTTTTTCCCGCGCAAAAAAACATCCAGGTTCCAGGGGCCTTCGCCATCTAGCGGCTCCTCTAACCTCAGTCCAATCGTAAAAGGGGTGTCGCTTTCCTTTATCCCGACCCATTCGAGCCAGCTGTCCTCATCGAAATACCGGGCCAGCTCAGCGCCAGAAATATTTTGTTTTCGGAGGAGAGCAAGCTTCGGCCCAAAGAGCTCTTTCATCGAAGCGTTCCGGGTTAAATAAGCATCTAGGGCATGGTCGTATAAATCAGAGATGAATTCCTCAACACTTTCAGAAGTCTCAACCTGAGTATCGACGGCTTGAGCCCAAAAGGAAGGGTCGAACTCATCCTTCACCCGAACAGGGAGCTGCCAGCGGAATTCACCATTCTCCCAAACGGAAAAGTCCGGCAGCCAATCCTTCTCGAGAATTCCTTCATGTAGAGCATGAGCGGCGGCGAGACAAATTTCCGATTGGTCACTCCAATCCCAGTCAATAAACCGGTTGAAGGACTCCTTTGCAAAAAGAGAGACAAGGTGCCAGCCTGTGACCACAACACCCTCGATGCCATCAACAGTCTCTGTTTCCAGAAGCGTGCCAAAAAAGCTCTCATCATGACGGCCAAAGAGCACATTCTTCCACTCAGAAGGAGGCAAGCTATCTCCGTGCTCATCCAAAGCAGCCAGAAGATAACGCCCACCTTCCAATTTAATAGTCAGAAGCTTAACAAATCTGGTTTTCAGCATCGTAACGTTACTCCTTTTACTAGAGTGGGGTGGTTTGGTGTGGACAAATAGCGGGTATGTGTTGTTTCCAAATACTATCTAAAAGTCCAAAACCCCTAAAAAAACATCCAAAACATCTATAAAAAAGTCCATAAGTACTCTGGAAAAGTCCAAAACATACGGATAATAGTCCAAAACCCTTGGGAAAAAGTCCAAAACCAATATTGAAAGCAAAACCAACCAAAAAATGACGAATTTTTATGGGCCTACTGTCCGCCTGAGGTGGACAGTGTCCACGAGCGGTGCCTGTCACCACAGAAAGACAGTGTCCACGAGCGGTGACAGGCACCGAAGCAGTCGGCACCAAAGCGGTCACCACTCACCCAAAGCAGTCTAGCAATTATTCCTCAATAAGCTTACTCCGCTTGCATTCTTCATGAAAGGCGCGGAGTCTTTTGGTTTTTTCCAAAAGGCTGTCGAGGAAGTATTGCCAGTCGTCGAGTCTTTTGGTTTTTTTGTATAGGGTGCGCAGCTTTTTCAGGTGACGGACGGCTGCTTTGTAGCTGGAACGGTTCTTTTGATTGATCTCGTTCAGCGCGGATTGGTGCAGCATTCCAAGCAGCACCTCCGGCCTTTCTTTCTCAATCACCTTGACGCGCTCCCGTGGCAGGTCGTAAAAGTTCCAGCCCATAAATGCCTGCAGGTCTCCCCATTTGTCATATTGCTTTCGTTCAAATAGCATAAATTCATATTCTGTATAGCTGTAAGGCAGGGTTGCCAGCATCATCTTTTCGTACAATTCCACTTTTCCGTTTTCTGTAACGTAAGGGGTAATCGCCTTAAGAGAAGAACGCGTAAAAGATGCACATGAATGATAGGCTCGCAAAAAGTCTAGATAGCCTCTCAGTTTACCTGAGAACAGCTCGATGAAGGGGCCGACTCGTTTCCACGCTTTCGTCTGTGACAACAGCTCAATCCAATGCAGCATATACGGTGTTATCACCTTATCATCCATCTTATTAATCAAATCTAATGCGAGTTCATCCTTTTGCTGTAATAAGCTGATATGAATTCCAGCAATCATCAGCGGATTCGGATTTTCCCATTCCTGTAAAGACTTGAGCCGTTCATTAATATTTAAAATCTCTTGCTCGCGCCATTCCTTCTTTTTAAAAAGATTGGTCCATAGAAGCCGGTAAAGATAGACTCGTTCCTGCTCAAGTCCCGTTGACGCTGTCAAAAGCTCAAACACTTCGTCCTTTAATTGTAAAATAAACGCGTCAAAGTCAAATGGAAGAGATTGAACACCAATCTTCAGCACAAGCTCGTCGGCATCCTCGATTAAATTATGAAACACAGAAAGGTAGGCCCGCCTGACAACATCCTCAGCAAATCCCGAGTTCTCAGTCAAAACAGCGAGCTTTTTAAACGACACCACAATTCCGACCATTTCATACAGCAGGCGCCATTCTTGTTCCACCGGAGCGCTAGCCTTAATCCGCCGTTCATAAATGTTAAACAGTTCATCAATAATAAATGGACTCGAAAACTTTTTCGAGTTCAGAATCGTATCAAAGCTCACCTCAAACGATTCAACCCAGCGCCGGTAATCAGGCTTCATCACGCCGTTCGCCTTGATCAAATCCTTTGCCTTTTGCAGCCCCCAGCTCGTGACGTCATTCTTTTCCTTCACCGGTTCCCGCCACTCAGCAATCCACTCAGCGACGCTTCCGACTCTGCTATACGCAGCAAAAAACACGGCCAGCTGATGGCGGCACATTCCCTCGTGAGGACACGTACAGCTGCTTAACGACAAACGTTCAAAGTTCAGCTTCACATGGCACGGCGTTACATCCTGCACCATGGCAGTAATTTGAGCATTCCATATTTGTAATTGCTTGACCATCCCTTGCCGGTAAAGCATTAAACCCTTTTGGATAAGCTTTACATCATCAGCAGCATGCGGATGGAACAAATCCTTGATCTCTTCAGATAAAAGTTCAATCCGTTCGTTAGCAGTCGTTGCTCCCAAAGCCACGACCCCCTTTTTTAGAAAAATCCATATTCCTATATTATACCCAAAAATTGGCCATTAGAGATAGAAAAAGGGAATTCTATTCAAGCTCAGCATTTTTTGTAAAAAGATCACGATAAATCCCCTATGGTCCCCAAACACAAAAAAAGTCCAGGCATTGATTAACCAACGCCTGGGCTTAATTATTTTCAATTTCAGTTGTCGTGGTGCTGACAGGTGGATTCTGTCCCAGCTGGTGTGAGACATATTCAAACAGGTGAGTAAGGTATTTGGTAAGCTCGAAGCCGTCTTCATTAGCAAACTGTGATAATAGCAAATTAGAATCTTTCATTTCGTTCATCTCCTTAAAATATTTTCTATCATCATTCTTACCAATCTATCAATCTCTTATACATATACAAAAAAATAATGGTTCCATTTACCCGTGTGCACATTATTCTGGTATAACTAAATTACTGAATTCTGTGAATTTTCCGTTGAAACCCCCAAAATCTTTGGAAAAGGGAGTAATATATGGAAAAGAGAGGGTGGACACAATGAGACATAAAACTGAGTACAAATCTCCCTACGCAGCAGCGGTATGGTCAGTGGTATTACCGGGTTTTGGGCAGCTTTACAATAAAGATTATGTGATCGGTTTTGTGCTGCTGGGCTTTGAATTCCTGATTAACTTAAACTCGAACCTGAACATTGCACTGGTACACTCATTTAATGGCGATTTCGCTCTGGCTCATAGTGTCGTCGATTACAGGTGGGGAATGTTTTACCCCTCGATTTATGCGTTTTCCATCTGGCAGGCGTTTAACTCCGCCAAGGCCTACAACGCGAGAACCCTGACTAATATGAAGAAACGAAGAACCTACTACACAGGTTTTTTCATTGGTTTGGTGGTGGGCATGGATTTCGGGTTATTTTGGCATGACTTCCCATACTTAAATCACTTTAGTGTCTTAAAAATCTTAAATATACCTGTGTTCAGCGGATTAACATTCGGCCTCTTATTTGGTATTCTTGGAAACTATTTAGAAAAAGCAATCTACCGAAAAAAGAAGATCGAAGAATTAGCTTAATCGTTTACGCTTCGCTGCTGGGCTGGAGTTTGTCCATTTTTTAAGTGCATCATATACCAGCGAGTAGAAAGACTTATTTTGAGAGCGACATGTACACTGTACGTCATATATCCTTGTCCATTTACAAGGTATGTTCACATCTGCAAAAGTGACACGGCAGAACACGCAAAAACCAGCCCCAGCAGCGCTAGGACTGGAAAAAAATTTATTATAAACTTTCTACTGACTGTATCTCTTCGGTTACCCCTGGTTCCACTGTTTCTACATCATCTGTAGCGAACCGATCCAACCCCCCTGTGGCACAAAACAAAACCAGCGCAATAAACAACGCAATTAAAACCTTTTTCATCGAATGATCCCCCAGTTATTTCTCATATCTCTACTCAATTAGACGTGAGCAAATGGTAAAAGGTTCCATAAAACTGTATGACAAAATTCGCAGGATAAAATAAATCACGCAGAAGAAACGACAATTTGTTGCATTTCAAAATTCGACATGTTATAGTACTTTTCATACAAATGACCAATTTGGTATTTTAGTCAGTTGGAGGTGAGAAGACTTGGCGGTAATTGACCGAAAGAAGTTGATTTTGGAGGCGGCAGCGAAGTCTTTTTCTTTATATGGCTATAAGGCAACCACGATGGATCAGGTTGCAAAGTTAGCCAATGTAGGAAAAGGAACTATCTATACCTTTTTCAAAACGAAAGAAGAATTGTTCGACGATATAATCAATTCACTTATCGCTGAGATTCGAGAGGAAGTCGAAAGCGTGCTCGATGACTCAGCATCGATTCTTGAAAATGTGAACAGAGTGTTAGTTCGGGTTCATGCGTTCAGGGAGTCACACCAATTGACGATTAAATTGATTCAGGAAGAGCGGGATATGGGGACGCAAACAGTGGTCGAAGCGATGCAAAGGGTAGAGCAATCGATCATTCAATACATGAAAGTGATCATTCAAAAAGCGATCGATAAGGGCGAAATCAAATCTTGTGATCCTGAAATCACGGCCTTTGTGATGCTGAAAATGTACTTTTCTCTGGTGAATGACTGGCAAAGAAACCACCATCCATTGAAAAAAGAAGAAATCGCCAAGCTATTTGAGCTTTACTTACTAAAAGGCTTGTTACACTAAGTCTTTTATTTTTAAGAAAAATTGACCATTTGGGTAAAATGGTCATTAATTCGAAGTTTGATTGACTAATTGAGTAAAACAGTCATTAAGTTAGGAGGAAAACAAACATGAAAGGCACTTCATTTAAGTCAGAATTAAAAGCAATCCTTTCCAATCGAAAGGTGCTTGTTCCCATCATCGCCATCCTTTTCATTCCCGTGCTATATGCAGGAATGTTCCTGTGGGCGTTTTGGGATCCATATAAATATTTAGGCGACCTGCCTGTGGCGATTGTGAATCAGGATGAGGGAGCAGAGATCGACGGGCAAAAGCTTGAGATCGGAGACGATCTGGTTAAGAATCTGAAGAAAAGTAACACGTTTGATTTTGACATAGTGAGCAAAAAGCAGGGATACCAAGGATTAGAAGATCAAAAGTATTATATTTTGGTAGAGATTCCAAGTGATTTTTCAAAAAATGCCACAACACTGCTTGAGGACCAGCCGCAAAAGCTGCAGCTCAAATATGTTCCGAATGAAGGGGCAAACTTCCTATCAGCGCAAATTGGTGAAACCGCAATGAAGGAAATCAAAGCGGAGATTTCAAAACAAATAGTTGCAACATACTCTGAAAGTATTTTTGAAAAAGTAACGCAAATGGGCGAAGGCTTAGCGCAGGCAAGTGAAGGAGCCGGCCAGATTAATGACGGTAGTGTAAAACTCAACGAAGGTGCCGGACAAATCAAAGAAAACCTCGAAACCTTGGCAAGTAAATCAATTGAGTTCGAACAAGGAATGAATAGTGCAGCGACGGGGTCGGGTGAAATAGCCAAAGGGACAGCCGCGCTTCGTCAAGGACTGCAAGAAGTCGACGAAAAGCTGCCGCAGCTGGTGACAGGCACCGAAAAAGCAAAAGCAGGTGCACAGCAAATGAAAGAAGAGCTGCCGGCTGGAATTGCGGCAGGAATCAACGCCCAGTTATCAAGCAGTACGGAAAAATTGAATGTTGGTATCAACCAGTTTGAAACGCAGCTAGCTGCGGGATTGTCTTCACAGATTGCGGATCAAATGATTGCCCAGCAGACAGCTAAAATGCAGGAACTGGCCGCCGCCTTAATTGAGAATGGCGTTCCAGCGGAAAAAGTAGCTGCTATTATGGCACAACAGACTGCGCCGGTGAAGGAAGAGGTGGAGCAACAGGTTTCAAAAGCTATTACCCCAGGAATGCACCAGGGCTTTACACAATTTACATCGCAGGTAAATGGACAATTGCTTGGGGCGACATCAGGTTTGGAATCACAATTGAAACAACAAACCGACCCTGTGTTTGACCAATTAATTGGGGGGATCGGCGAAATTAACAGCAATCAGGTAAAATTACAGCAAGGAATCCATCAGCTGTATTCTGGCGCGGCCACCCTAAATGAAGGTGCCGGACAGCTGACAGCGGGGATGGGTGAATTAACGGCAGGTGCGGGTAAAATAACAGAAGGAACAGGTAAGCTTGCGGAAGGTTCTACTGAATTACAAGCTGGAACAGAGAAATTACAGGATGGTTCTTCGGAATTAAACGAGAAGCTGGCGGCCGGGGCTGATGCGGCGAATAGCGTAAAAGCCGATGGAGATACCTATGATATGATGGGCGAGCCAGTGAAAGTCGATAAAAATGAGATTAACACTGTGCCTAACTACGGTACCGGCTTTGCACCTTACTTCATCTCACTCGGACTTTTCGTAGGGGCATTGATTATTTCGATCGTGTTTGGTCTGAGAGAACCAGCTGTCAAACCAGCTTCCGCAGTACAATGGTTTACCGGAAAATTAGGAGTCATCACGATAATTGGCGTGCTTCAAGCACTATTAGTCGATTTTGTATTGCTGTTTGGATTAGGGATAGAGGTACAAAGCGTCCCGCTATTTATCCTCACTTCCATCATCACCAGTATGGTGTTCGTGACATTGATTCAAATGCTCGTCACGACTATGGCCGATGTGGGCAGATTTATCGCAATTCTTATTCTGATTATGCAATTAACGACAAGCGCGGGAACCTTCCCACTTGCCTTGATACCAGAGGCGCTGCAGCCATTTAACGCGTTCTTCCCAATGACTTATAGTGTTCAGGCGTTTAAAGCAGTGATCTCAAGCGGGGATTTCGCCTATATGTGGCATAATAATGGTATCTTGCTTGTTTATATGGCTGGATTTATGGTTGTTACCTTTAGCTATATGGCTATTACGTTTAAACGTAAACAGGGTAGTGAGAATTTTATTGAGCAAGCGGCATAGGATATGGAAACACCGGATTTGCCTACGGGCGGATTCGGTGTTTTTTTGTGGGATGGATGGGTGATGGGGATATCTGCCAAAAGGGAAGCTTTACCTGCAGAATTTTGTGCTTACCTGCCAAAATTTTATATTACCTGCAAATTTTCTTTGTTTATCTGCCTAACAAATCCGAGACACCAAAACTTGACTCTGAAACAGACAGGCTGCGGCCTGGCTGAGGTAATTTACTTCCTATATATGGATATTTCGCTCGGAATTAAGTGTAGATTATGGATCAGGGCAGGTATTTATAGTTACCTATTTTATAAAAAATCCTCTACCTGCCAAAATGAGTTCCTTACCTGCGGATTTTATCCGCTTACCTGCATAGTTTGGATTTTACCTGCATAATTCCTTTGTTTATCTGCCTAACAAATCCTAAGCCCCCAAACCAGACTCTGAAACAGGCAGGCTGCGACCTGGCTGAGGTATCTCATTTCCTATATCTGGATATTGTACTCCAATTCCAGCGTAGATTATCAATCAAGGTAGGTTTTGATAGTTCCTTTTTTTATAAAAAACCATCAACCTGCTAAAATATGTGCCTTACCTGCGTATTTTATTCGCTTACCTGCACAGTTTGGATTTTACCTGCATAATTCCTTTGTTTATCTGCCTAGCAAATCCTAAGCACCCAAACTAGACTCTGAAACAGCCAGGCTGCGGCCTGGCTAAGGTAATTAATTTCATATATTTGGATATTCTGCTCGAAATTGAGTATAGATTATCGATCAGGGCAGGTATTTATAGTTACCTTTTTTATAAAAAATCCTCTACCTGCCAAAATGTTTGGCTTACCTGCGGATTTTTGCCACTTACCTGCACAGATTAGACTTTACCTGCGAATTTCCTTTGTTTATCAGCCTAACAAATCCGAGGGCCCAAATTAGACTCAGAAACAGCCAGGCTGCGACCTGGTTGAGGTGTTTTATTTCCTATATATGGATGTTTTGATCGGTATGGAGCGTAGACTATTGATCAAAGCGGGTTTTGAGAGGTACCTTTTTTAATTAAAATCCTCTACCTGCCGAAATGTGTGCCATACCTGCGGATTTATCCACTTACCTGCACAGTTTAGATTTTACCTGCATATTTCCTTTGTTTACCTGCCTAACCAATTCCACCCGAAAGTTAGGAAATCAGAAAAAGCCAGGCAGCCGCCTGGCTTAGGTAATGTGTTGCCTCTAATGCTGAGCTTTCTCTAACGCCAATTTAATCCCAAAACCAATCAAGATTGTCCCGGTGATTCCTTCCATCACCGTTTGGGTTTTAGGCTTTTTCATAAAAGTACGTATCTGGTTGAGCAGGTAGATATAGAACAGAAACCAGACGGCGGTTAACAGGGTATAGGTTATGCCCATGATGAGAAACGGAATAAACGAAGGGCTGCCGGAATTTACGAACTGTGGCAAGAAAGTCAGGAAAAATACGGCGACTTTTGGATTCAAGAGGTTGGTCAAAAACCCCTGCTTAAAGCAAGATTTGTTACCGTACTTGCTTTCGATACTCATTTCGTCAGGTGCTGCTTTGTTCTTCCTTAATGCCCATAATGTCTTGATCCCTAAATAAACTAGGTAGACGGCGCCGACGTATTTGAAGATAGAAAATACAAATGCTGACTTCACGATGATGGCTGAAAGTCCGACAACAGCGGCGAGAGTATGAATAAGTAAGGCGCAGCAAGTGCCAAAGATTGTTCTTAAGCCGCCTGTTTTTCCCACTGTCAGCGTATTTTTTGTGGCGATGGCAGTATCCGGGCCTGGTAAAATAATCAGTAAAACGCACATAATCACAAACAAATAGAAGTTCTCCAAAATAATCAACACCTCCGAGTAAAAATAGTTAAAAATACTTTACCATAAATATTTTGAATTTTAACTCACTTTTTGGAATAATTGTATTCTTTGAATGGGGCATTATTTTCGGTAACTTTGTTGTTTCTGGATAACCTTAATATATTTTTGGGGCTATGTTAAAGGTAAAAGTCGAATTCGGGAAAAATAAATAAGAAGCTGAAATTAATGTTAGTAGAATGGTGGTTTGAAAAATATGGTAATATATTATTGTATGAGTTTTTCTGTTTAAGGGGGATATGTCAAGATGGAAATGAAAGTAAAAAAGATAGATAACGATATAGTAATCAAGCACCTATTTACAAAAGTAGTAATTCCTATCTCTGATTTAATTAGTGTCTCATTTGACGATACATACGGTGGAGAAGAGAAAGATGCTATTAGAATTGGTCATCCTCGCAGTAGTACCGAAAGAATTGCAATCAAGACCAAAACAGTTAACTATTTATTGTTTACACCTAACTATAACTCTATTATGAATTTAATTAAATCAACTATTGAAGATAATAAATGACTATATAAATTGAAATTATATTATTCTTCTTAATGTATTTACAGTAGTTTTAGTGGAATTTTGGCTAGCAGAAATAAGCTTTTGATCGACTCGTTCATCAAGTGCTATTTTTTCCGTTGACTCGATCTTTAAATACCCCAATTTTTTTAAAAAAAGGCTGTGTTAAAGGATACTGTTGATTTTAGAACCTGTTGATTGGAGCGGAAGGCGCTTGACTCCTGCGAGGAGGCTCACGGGCGAGCCCGCGGAAAGCATAGCGCCTGGAGCGCAAATCAACAGCCTAGTTTAACACAGCCTATAAAAAAAACGCCAGTAACCTTCTCATGGCCACTGGCGTCTTTATTAAAGTTCTTTAGTTTTGTATTTTCTCAACGAAATAAATAAGAAAATTCCAAGTGAAACAATGCTCCACATGAGTGAGATTGCTGGATTTATATTGGTGACAACAAATAGAGATGGGATGTCGCCTAGGGCAGAGTCATCCATCGTGAGGAACCATCCCAGCAGCATATTATTTGCTGCATGCGCTCCAATCGATAATTCGGCGCTGTTCGTTTTTACCGTGATATAACACCAAATAAATCCTGTTAACAAATAATCTGCTCCAACAAAAATGGGAGAATAGCCCATCTCGGGATTCGTGAAATGGAGCGCGCCAAAAATCGATCCGGCTATAAGCGATAATAGAAATGGAATGTGTATCCATTTTCCGAAAAACTGTAAGAGATATCCTCTAAAAAATAGTTCCTCACAGGTTGTTTGCAGGGGAGTTAAAACTAACACGAGCACAAATAAAATCAAAAAGTCAGAAAGTGTGATGTCGTTAAGGAAGTAATCCCCGGGGTTTAGGATAGAATCAATAACGGATGTCAGACTCAGGATGACAAAGAAGGCTATAAATCCATAGCCAATTCTCTTCCAATCTACTTTTCTATTGGGTGTAATGAGCGATGAGAATCTGCGTTTATGAATGAAAGTAATCGCAACCCATAGGCCAAAAAGCCAAAATAAAAATTGTGAATTCATTAAGGCAAAATAAAGTGTCGGGTTGATTCCAACATAATCCTCAATTTCAAAGTCATAATAGGTATTGGGATTTCCGTCAGTATTAACGATCCACTCACTAAAGATGATAAAAGGCAGCGCCCCAACAATGATAAAAAGAACAATTACAAAAAAAGAAGATAAATACCGCTTCCAGCTATTCTTGCCCTCGCTTACTTTAATAAAATCCAATTTCCATAACACCAACATTCTAGTAAATTTAAAAAATACATACAGATTATTACACTATTGGATAGATTAGTCAATTAAGGGGCATGGGGACGGTTCTAGCGGTCTTTTTTATGGATACAATATACATTTTTGGGACCAGTAGAACCGTCCCCATGGTCACATGGTCACCTAGTCCAAATTTCCCTTTAATTATTGGATAATTTTAGTGATATTTTCTCTTTTTTACATTTCGTAAAGGGAATATAATGGGAATCACTATTTGACCCCTATTAAATAGAATAACTTTTTGGACTTCCAAGGTTTTTGGGAGTCTCTTTTTTTTATGTCAATTGTTTTCTTTGCGGATAATATGTCCACTTTTATCCTGAAAATAAAAAGGGAAATTAGCCCTTCCTGTGGAAGTTCTATGATTTATAAGGGCGACCATCAAGGTAAGTTCAATTAGTAATCGGAGGTAAGTCATGGAGAATGAAAAATGTGATTTGACCCAACCCAGCGGTGTCAAGGAAAAGAAGCTGGAAGTGATTGAGGGATATACGATAAAGTACCATGCAAATGGAAAAACAATCTGGTCAAAAGGTAAAATGGTGGAAGATCAGCCAGAAGGATATTGGGAATGGTATCGTGCCGATGGAACCATAAAGCGTTCGGGATATTTTGAAAAAGGTGAGCCGGTTGGTGAATGGGTTACCTATGATAGTAATGGAGAAAAATACAAAACCACCAATCGCGATAAAAAGTAATTACTGTTAAATAAATCTTAGGGGGAATGGTTATGGATCATACTCCAGATATAAGTTCTGTTTGGATAAATGGGGAGATAGAAACAGTTTGGAATGCTATTACAAAAGAAGATAAACTCTTCCAATGGTATGTGCCAGGTTCTCCTTGGAACATACCGAATCTAAAGGCTGGGGAGAGAGTAACCTTTACATTAATGCCTAGCGTTCATAACAATCTGTCAGAAGAATATCCAATGACTTTATCGATTGAGAAGATAATCCCTTATCGGGAGTTTTCACTATATATAGAAGAACAGCGAATGCTTCTTTCTTTTACCTTAGATGAAGAAGCCAACGGAATAAGAGTTGCGATAAATTCAAAGGGTTTCAATCAGTCTTTAACAAACTTGAAAGCCTTGGTTGAGGGGAAGGAGATTCCTTACGTTTAAGATGTGATCGATGCAGTTTAATGGGGAGGGGCATTTTTGCAAACTTTTTTTAGATATAACTGGCTGGTAAGAGAAGACTGGTATCGTTGGTGTGAACAGTTAAATGAAGAAGAGCTTCTAGAAAACAGAACGGGTGGAATGGGTAGTATATTGCATACGCTTTTCCATATCGTTGATGTCGAATGGAGCTGGATACGTCTTTTACAAGGTAAAACCGACTTTCAAGAGAGTTTCGAAGACTATCAAAGCTTGGAAAAGGTTCGGAAATTGGACGCTGAATTTCATTTAGAAGTGGAAAGTTTTGTAAATAACTGGGACGCTAGTATGGAAAATCGTTTATTTTACGATACCTTACCTGATGGAAAAATCGTGACGGATACTTGGGGGGAAATCATGCGGCATAATATTGCTCATGAAATTCACCATATCGGACAATTATCCATTTGGGCAAGGGAAATCGGAAAAAAGCCTATTTCTGCAAATCTAATAGGCAGGGGTCTTTCTTCTTATTCCAGTAAATAATTCAAATTGAAAGCAATTTAGTCAGTTTCTAAAGGGTACTCAACTTTGTAATCATGGTTGTTAATGTACTATATATCCATACAGTAGATAAGAGAGCTCAAGAAGAAATAATAAAAAGCAAGGCTTAGGGGAAATTCCTCTAAGCCTGCTTTAATGATGTGAAAAGCCTATGAAAAACACAGTGACTTTATGTGTAAATGATGGTTTTGCTTTTCTATTATTTAGTCGTATTGTTCATATATTCTTACTTGAATGTTTTTTATCAGAAGCCATCACTACTAATATAGTTCCAACGAATAATAGGATACCTTCACATAATATTGACCAAATACTAAATCCCAAAATATTTGCCAATGTTACTCCCAATAAATTTAAAGATAATCCGATTGCAAATATAATTCTGTGCGGTAATGATTTTACTTTATATAAAATAAACGTATTCCCCCTTCATCGTTATTTCGCCTCTACAAATTACAAATTCATTACCCTTATTTTACACTGAACTTTTTATTAATTGGTAAAAATTGATTCTATAGGACCTCAAACTTTATTTTTTGATGGAGGAACAGATTTGCTGAGCAGGACTTTCGGCACCATAAAAAGAAGAATATATGGATGGGGAGTGTGCTCAATTTGATTAAAGCGGTGTTATTTGATTTAGATGGAACGTTGTTAGATAGAGATGCCTCGGTAAAAAGGTTTATACATAGTCAATATAGTAGGTTGAATAGAATGGTGGGGCATGTTCCGAGAGAGGAATATGTTGCTAGATTTATAGATTTAGATCAGCGCGGCTATGTTTGGAAGGATAAGGTGTATCAGCAGTTGATTAAGGAATTTCACATAACGGGGCTCACGTGGGAAGAGCTGCTTCAAGACTATCTCACTGACTTCAAGTATCATTGTGAACCATTTCCGAATCTCGTTCCTATGCTGGAAGAGTTGAAGAGCAGGAATCTTTGGTTAGGAATGATTACAAATGGCAGAGGACAGTTTCAGATGGACAATATCGAGGCACTGGGGATTAAAAAGTATTTTGATTGTATTTTAGTATCGGAATGGGAAGGGATAAAAAAGCCGTATCCCGAAATATTTACGAGGGCTTTAATGAAGCTTAATGTTTCACCCGAGCAAAGTATATTTGTCGGGGACCATCCTGAAAATGATGTAATAGCGGCTCAAAATGCAGGGATGATAGGAGTTTGGAAGAAGGATCTGCAATGGCAGATAGAGGTAGAATTCAAGGTTAATGATTTGACCGAAATTCCGCTCCTCATAAAAATTTGTGAAAATGGGCGGGATTTTTGAATGAAAAGGTTAGTGATTATGACCGTTGGTACAACTCATAGCGGTAAAACAACATTTGCGAGGACTCTAGAACAAGAATTGGCTAACTCAGTTGTGATTGACCAAGATAACCATGCGGAATTTATCAACACTCATTATAAAAAGCTAAGGCCAAAACAAGGGCCTAATACATTTAAATACGCGATCACGCAAACGATTGTAGATTATGCGGTAGAGCAGACGGATTTTCACCTCATTCTTTGCAATTCAAATACGGATCGCACAGAGCGTGTAGAACGACTGAAGCAATTTCAAGAAATGGGATTTATCAGCATTCTCGTCCATTTTGATCTTCCTGAACATATTCTATGGGAAAGGGTAGCAGGAAGCACCCGTAGTAAAACGATATTCAGGGTTGCTTCAACCTTTGAAGAAGTGCTGAAGAGGCAAATCGCAAGCGGGATAGAAGAACCAACAGAAGATGAGGCAGATTATTTATTTAAAATTAAAAACAGTGATGAAGTGGAAACTGCTATTCATAGAATTGTTAGTATTCCTGGGTGACCATGGGGACGGTTCGAGACCACTGAAAAACATATCCTAAAATTTGTAAATCGATAATGTGCACAAAAAAATCCCCCTAATTTGGTATACTGGAATTGACTAGAAACCAAACCAAAAAGGGGGGATTTTTATGCTTAAAGACAAAGATATGCAATTAAGCATCTATTCATTATTATACGATAAAATTCCGGAAAAGCATACGCTTAAACTACTTCAAGATAACGTTGATTTTAGTTTTATTAATAAACTTCTAGAAAAGTCCTATTGCAAATACTACGGAAGACCCGCAAAAGAACCTGAGCTTATGGTAAAGATTTTGGTTCTTCAATACCTCTATAATTTATCAGATGAACAGGTAATTGAAGATGCATCTCTGCATCTTGCTTACATGTATTTTCTGGACATCAATCCAGATGAAGGACTTCCCGATCCAAGCCTTTTATCCAAATTTAGAGTACATAAATTACAAGATATAACGTTAGATGAAATCATTAAAGAGATTGTTAATCAATGTGTAAAAAAGGGAATTATCAAAGATACTGGAGTAAGTATTGATACTACACATACCGAAGCCAACACATTTAAAGCGACTCCTGAAAGGGTCATGAAGCGTTTAGCTCACAAAATATTTAAAACTATAGAAGAAGAAACAGGTGAAATACCTGAATCTATCAATCAAGATGTCCCTGAATATCAAGAAATTGAGGACCATAAAGAAGCAAAGGAAACCATGAAATCCTATCTAGAAGATACGATTTCACAAGTGGAGCAACATGTAGAAGTAGAAATGGCCCCAAAGACCAATAGAGTGTTGGAAAATGCCAAAGAAATTTTACTGGATCCTAAATTTATGGAACAAAAGGGTGTCCGTTCGATTGTAGATCAAGAGGCCCGTGTGGGCCATAAAAGTAAAACGCAGAAGTTTTTCGGATATAAAACAGAATATGTTATCACGACAGAAGAGCGAATTATAACTGCAGTGAGGGTTAATGATGGTGCCTATGTCGATGGAAAGCAGTTCAATGAGTTAATTGAATTAACAAAGGCAAGTGGAGTAACCATAAATGAAGTATATGGTGATCGGGCTTATTTTAAAAAACCAATATTAGACAAAATAAAAGAACTTGAAGCAACAGCATATATACCGGTTAATCCAATGTCTTATAAGCTAGATGAGGATAAATACAGTTACAACAAGGACTCAGACGAATGGTTTTGTGTGCAAGGAAATAAAACTGAGGAAAAGAAATATGCAAAGAAAAAAGATCGAAATGGATCGTATAAATATTATTTTGAAAAGGAGAAGTGTAGAAGCTGCCCGTTAAGAGAAAGTTGTGTAAGTGGAACCGCAGTTAGAAAAATATTAGTTGTGGGATTAAATACCTCAGAATTCTATGAATATAGCCAACGAGAAAAGACCGTTGAATTTAAAGAGAAATATAAGAAAAGGGCTTGCCAAGAATGGAAGAATGGGGAAATGAAAAATTTCCACGGGCTAGATCGTGCCAGGGGGTACGGTCTTAAAAGCATGTCTACACAAGCAAAATTAACGGCATTAGCCGTAAACTTGAAGAGGATAGCAAGTAAGCTATCCTCATAATAACCCCTTTTACTCTACTTATTTACCATATTTTTGTAAAAACCAGCGGTTTTTTGAAAAAACTAACTCAGACGTTAAAGATTCAGTTGAAATTAGGTGACTTTTTCAGTGGCCTCGGACGGTTCTCGTGGTCTTTTTTGGATACAGTTTCCATTTTTAGGACCGGAAGAACCGTCCCCGTGCCCACCTGACCGTTAAGAAGGAGATTGTATAAATGAATTTTTTAGTAATTGGAGATGTTCACGGCTGCTATTATACGTTTAAGAATATGCTGACGAAACACTGGAATAAAGAGAATGAGGTATTGATTCAGCTGGGAGATATCATTGACAGGGGGAAGAATTCTCCGAGGATGGTGCAGTTTGCAAGGCAATTGACTGCTGATTTTCCAGATAAGGCTGTCTTTTTAAAAGGAAATCATGAGTTTGAAATCATTGACCACTTTGTGAATCAACCCAATGCGAATTGGCTGCGGCAGTGTGGGGAGGAGACGCTTCGGCAGTATGAGCAAGAGGGTCGGGATTGTCAGAGTGATGTGAAGTGGATGCAAAAGCTGCCGTTATATTGGGAGAATGACCACTTGTTCGTTAGTCACGCTGGAATTGCAGAAGAGGCAGCGGACCCATTTAAGGAAGACGATGGCTACAGTGTGCTTTGGAATCGGAGCCCATTAAAGAACATACATAAACTGCAAGTGATAGGACACACGCCATGCGACGAACCGAAGTACGATGTTCACAGCCATTCCTGGAATATTGATACCGGTGCCGCCTACTCGGGGTATTTAACGGGGGTAAAGATTAATCCCAATGGCGAAGTAATTGAATTTATAAAGGAAGTAACGGATTCTAGGGACAAAGGGTGAACAATGGGGTGACCACGGGGACGGTTCTAGCGGTCTTTTATGGATATGATATTCATTTTTAGGACCAGAAGAACCGTCCCCATGCCCCCAGGAGAACCGTCCCCGTGCCCCCGTTTAAGGAGTGAGTTTATTTGGAACAGGAAGTCATCAAGGCGATTGAATTGCGGCATGAGGGGAAACAGAAGGAATCGAATGAATTACTTTTGAAGGTAGTAAAAGAGTTCCCGAAGGATGCCTATGCCAACTACCATTGTGCCTGGAGTTTTGATTTGCTGGGGAAGGAAGCGGAGGCCATTCCCTATTATGAAAAAGCGATAGACCTGGGGCTTGCCGGGAAGGATTTAGAGGGAGCTATCCTGGGGTTAGGGAGTTCCTGCCGGGCATTAGGGCAATATGAAAAGGCAAAAGCAGTTTTCCTAAAGGGAATTACATTATTTCCAAACAATCGGGCTTTAAAAGTGTTTTATTCGATGGCCCTTTACAATACAGGTGAACACCAAGGTGCGATGGAAATCCTGCTTACCTGCTTGATTGAAACAACATCAGACGAGAATATTCTGCATTATAAAAGAGCGATTTCCTTTTATTCTGATAAACTGGATCAGACTTGGAATGATTAGAAAAGAGGGTTACTGCCCTCTTTTTTGTATGTAAATAAATTTCTGTAACCTTTTCTTAAGGTAAAACGATTAATAGTTGAACAGTTGATTTAAGGGGGGAAGAGTTTGTTTGATTTAGAGAACTTAGAAGAAAAAATCAGCGAAATATACCATCTTCATTATCTAGATGTCTATAAATTTCTTGTTTGTTTTTCAGGGAATCAAGATGAAGCGGAGGACATGACGCAGGAAGTATTTATTCGCGTATTGAAAACCCTAGGGAGCTTCAATGGCACGAGTAGTCTCAAGACTTGGATTTTTTCCATCGCGAAGCATGTGGCAATAGACCACCATCGTAAGAAAAGGTTTTCTTCAATTTTCAAAGAAGGATTTTTCAAGCAGATGGCTTCAAAGGAAAAAGGACCAACGGAAGTAGTTGAACGTAATGAAATGCAGCAGCTGGTGCATGAAGCAATCTCGAAGTTAAAACCCAGCTATAGGGCAGTCGTTTTGCTTAGAGGAATCAATGAATTTTCGATAAAGGAAACAGCTGAAATCCTCCATTGCAGTGAATCCAAGGTCAAAGTCGATTACCACCGAGCGTTAACAGACCTAAAGAAGAAATTGAAGTTCGATGTAAAGGAGGTAATGGGGAATGCAAAATGATAAAGAATTGTTTAATCTATTAAAAGAAACGCATCCCTTACAGCCTAGGCAGGAATTTGTTTTAGCGACGGAAAAGAAATTGAGACAGCGTGCACGGAACATGACCAAAGCACACATGATGAAGCGGTTATCGTTTGTTTCAAGCGGAATAGCATTGTGTGTGCTTGCGTTTTCATGGTTTTTCTTTTTCAGTGGAAAGGATGTTGTATTAGATACTCTCACTTCACTGGGACAAAAGGAAACGCAAGATGAAAATATAGTGACCATGGATGCGGTATTACAGAATGCCCTTACCGGTCCTAGTGATGAATTGAATCAAATACTGGATCAGACGGATTGGATCGAACCATTAGGGCAATACGAAGAAAAACGGTATAAAAAGTATTTTGCCAATGATACCTCCTACATGGATTTCGTCAATAGCTATGGTTCCACATTAATGATCGAACCGAGACGAAACGGGTACCAATTAAAGGTGAAAAACATTGAATATGAAAAAATAGATGCGAAAGATATGGTTTATAACTTCTCGGTAGAATTACAATACCAAAAAGAAGGCGGTAAAGAGGCAGAGGTATCAACGGTGAAGGGGCAGGCGAATTTAACGGAAGATCATAAAATCGAAGGTATGGTCATTCGAATGTCTGATTTTTGGGGATTATTGAGGTAGATTGCAAAAAAACGCTCATTGTTACAAGATGACCATGGGGACGGTTCTAGCGGTCTTTTTGAATATGATGATATCCACTTTTGTGACCAGGAGAACCGTCCCCACGTCCCGGGGAGGTACTAATGAAAGACCTGTACGATAGACTTAAATCTAAGAAAATTAAGATAACGGAAATACCAACATGGGGACAATATTTGCGCAAGGAATGGGAAAAGCATTTTGCTGATCATTTAGATGATAAGGAGAAAAAATCTATTTATCTTCATGATGCTGATGGTTTTTGCGGCTACCTTTGGCATTTGTTTAGTTATGAGAAAAGAGATTGCTTGAAGGGAGAAGAAGCTGCAGCTGCTTTCAATAATCAACGTAAGAATGAGTGTTATGTGTTTTATCAACATGCTAATTATGCTCTGCTTCTAGAAAAAGCTTGGATGTTTCAGTCTGAGGACTTATTGCAGGAGGAAGATATTTATATTGTAGATAAAGGATTCAACTGGACCTACATACAAACACACGAGACGGGGTGGTGTGGTCCGTATTTCAGCATTAACTCCAAATGAACTTATGTATAGAGATAATGAGAAGCCTAAGTCTGAGGTGATAAAATGATAGTAAAAGGTCTAAATCATTTTCTATTTTCGGTGTCTAATCTAGAAGATTCTATCGAGTTTTATAAGAATGTGTTTGATGCCAAGTTGTTAGTGAAGGGCAGAACAACAGCTTATTTTGATTTAAATGGGATGTGGCTCGCGCTTAACGAGGAAAAGGATATTCCGCGAAATGAGATTAGCCAGTCCTACACCCATATAGCATTTTCAATAGATGAAGCAGAATATGATGCTGCGTACGATAAACTTAAGGAATTGAAGGTTAACATCTTGAACGGCCGCCAAAGAGACAGGAAAGATAAAAGATCCATTTACTTTACGGACCCGGATGGACATAAGTTTGAATTTCATTCAGGTACTTTACAAGATAGACTTAATTATTATAAAGCAGAAAAATCTCATATGGAGTTTTACGATTAAGGGACATGGGGACGGTTCTAGTGGTCTTTATGAATATCCAATGTGTGACCAGGAGAACCGTCCCCATGGTCACGGGAGGGAAAATGGAGAATATCATAGAAAAATTGAAACATATGAAAGATAAATTAGATCAGCCATTTCCGTATCGTGATAACGATCAGATACAAGAAGATTTTCGAGACGAATTTTTAAGGTTATCACACCAAGATAACAGTTTGAATGGTGATTTTAATGATTATTGTATGAACATCGCTGGAACGCTAAGTTATGTACTGGCTGGAAAAATCAATAGAATTCCAAACCGCCAGATAGAGGTGTTACAGTTGTCCTTTTTTGATAGCTTTCCACAGTATAAGTTTTTGGAGAGCAGAATTAGTAATTATAGTGATTTCTTTGAGGAATATAAAAACTTTGAAGACACACGAAAATTATTGATGCAAGTATTGAGGTAAGAACTATGCTGCACATGGAGGTTATTCTGCTTGAGCGGGATCGATAAACGAAACAGACTAAGTGAAGAGCCATTTACTTACCAAACAACGAAAAAAGGAACAATCGTAATCTATTACAAAGGTAAACAAATTAAAATCCTAAAGGATAGTGAGGCTGCAAACCTTATATCGAAAATTAATGAGGTAGAGGGTAATCAAACAGAAGTCCAGCTGTTGTTAGCAAAAGTTACGGGTAACTTTAAACGTGGTAACGAGAAACTAGGTAAAAATAAAAGGAAGTAATCACTCCCTTTCCTTGGTAGGTTTAACCAATTAAGTAAGGCTTAGAGAAAAATGTCTCTAAGTCTTTTCGCATTTTATTGGGTGGGACCATGGGGACGGTTCTAGTGGTCATGGAATGCATTTTTGTGACCAGGAGAACCGTCCCCCTGGTCTCGAATCCATTTTTATGACCAAGAGAACCGTCCCCCTGGTCCACTATTCATTGAAGTACCCCGTCGAGACGTTCTGCAAGTATTTAATAAATTCCCTTTCAAGATAGCTAGTGTATTGATTATTCAATCGAACCCATCCATATGGAATGGTGGTGATTCCACAATCTGTTAATGGTATAAGAACAATGCTTTCGTTCTTTACATAGATATCATCATTTAAACCCAAATCAATCATAAAGGTAATCGCGATTCCATCAGCAACCGCTCTTTTTACAGTCTCCGAATTATTCGACATAAACAGAATTTCCATTTCCCCATGATCATTGAAAAACTGTTCAACAAATTTTTTCATATTAAGTCCATTGAACACGGCAAGAGGTTTGTCTAGGATTTCCTTTGGAGATAATGTGTGATGTAACGATAAAGGGGAGTTTTTATTAACACCGACATTCAATGTTCCGGAGACTAAGGTCCCATATTTTAAATCCGTCGAATCTTGAATATTTTCATTAATGAAGACTAAACCGATATCGATACTATTATTCCGAATACCATCAATAATTTCATTTTCTGCTTGTTCCGTTATTTCCAGTTTAACCCCGGGATAGTCCTTTTTAAAAAGCGGAATTACTTTTAATAATAGGTTCATCACAGTCGGACTTGATGAGATTTTTAAATTTCCATGGATACTGGTGGTTATAACTTGAGCCTCATCTTTTAACAGTTGAAGCTTGGCTACAATTTCATAAGCGATTTTCACGATTTTTTCCCCATCGTCTGTGAGCAGAGTCCCTGATTTGGATCTGATAAATAGTTTCATACCTAATTCATTTTCTAAATTGCTAATAGAGCGGCTAATTCCTGACTGGGATATCTTTAGATTTTCAGAAGCAATGGAAATGGATTTCGTTTTCGCAACCTCGACAACATACTCTAATTGTTCAATATTCATAGTAAACCCCTTTGTATGAGTTTTAATCAAGTATATATGATAAATCGATATTTTACATGTCCAAAAATCAATAATAAAATATCAATTGTATTTTAAATAGAAAAAGGAGTGGCCTTTCTGAGAAATCTATCATTGAAAAAATTCACAATTCCCGTTCTAGCATTAATCATCATTTCTGGGTGTCAGATTCGTCACTATATTGATGAAAATACAAAAATCTCAAATCAGAGTATAAAAAAAGATGAGAAAGAGACGAACAACGATCATAATTTAGATGATCAAAAAACGTCAAAAGATATAGCTCCAGCTAACGAAAAGCAGTCCAATTTGAAAAAGCCCGACGAAATAAAACAATCAAACACCGAGATTCAACAAAAGCCACCTTCATCTGAAAAGGAATCTGACATTGCTGTTAATGAGGAACCATCTGACTCAACTAAAAAACCAGTAGAAAAGCCAGTCGAGAATAAAGATGATTCTATACAAGTAGTTGCTCAACCCAATAGTATTCCGGTATTGGTTAATAAATCTTTATCCTTACCTGAAAACTTTGTGCCGAAAAATCTGGTGTACCTTGATGTTCCGTTTATTTTTTTAGGTAAAAGTGAAAAACGAATGATGCGAAAAGAAGCAGCCACTGCGCTAGAACAGCTATTCGCGGGGGCAAAAGAAGAGGGAGTGACGCTTTTAGGAGTTTCAGCATATCGCTCCTATCAAACGCAAAAAGCTCTATTTGAACGTTATGTATCTATTGATGGGTATGAAAAAGCAAGGACATACAGTGCCATTCCTGGTACAAGTGAACATCAGACAGGACTGGCGATTGATGTAACAGGAGGAAATGGCAAGTGCGCTGCAGAGGATTGTTTTGCGGGTACTGTGGAGGCTGCCTGGTTAGAGCAAAATGCAGCTGAGTATGGCTTTATTATCCGCTATCCAAAAGGAAAAGATAAGATTACAGGGTATAAATATGAACCTTGGCATTTGAGATATGTGGGTAAAGATGTTGCGATAGATGTGGCAGCTAAAGGAATTACTCTCGAAGAGTATTTTAATACACTGCCGGTATCTAACTAACGAAAAGTCCTGGATCATCGGGGGTTTTTGAGTGGGGTTCCATTTTGGAACGTGACAGAAGAGTAATTGAATAAGATGATAGAAGTAATAAATAAGGCTTAGAGAAAATTGTCTCTAAGCCTTTTTCTACTTTTCCTTTCCACAGTCTACGCATTTGTCTGTAAAATAGCTGAATTTATGATATCTGCGAAAAAAACATAGTATAGCTTTTAATTTCATCATTTGGAAGGACTCCTCTAGTTGAATATTGAATACTGTAATACTAATCTTACACATTCAACATTAAGCCGCTGTTACAAACAAATTAAGAACTATGACAATGCAATTAAATTAAAGGTAAAGTCCCAGTCTGTTCTTTATTTCATACATTTCTTCAAATCAAGAATCGTTTGTAAATGCATACCTTCATGGAAAATAGTACGGATAAGGACTTGCTCGATCGTATGCATACCCATTTCTGTTGGCGGGAACTCTTCCTCCAGCCGGTTACCGTATTCTGCTTTAATTTGGGCTGGCTGCTCCTTTAATAGATTTTTCAACTCTTCGACGGAAGGGGTGTCAGGAGTAAAGTTGGCAGGTGAGGTTCCATATCCAAACCAATCTTTGAACTGTTCAGGAACTCTAGCTTTTTCCATGGTAACCGCCTGGATCCATAGATACTGGTCGAGATAGATGTGCCCGAGGTTCCAGCGGATATTATTATTGAAGCCTTTTGGAATCACTTCCGCTTCCTCTTCGGTTACATTTTCTAGCACTCCTAAAATATAGCTTCGATAGGTTTCTAATTGGGTAAACAACACTTCATGACGCGGATTCATCAGGTATGCCTCCTTTTATTTTCTAGCATTTTTATTCGATAAAAATGGGGCAGAATCCTGCTGGGGGCATGGGTGGGGCATGGGGACGGTTCTCGCGGTCTTTTTTTGGGATATATTATCCGCCTTTGTGACCAGGAGAACCGTCCCCATGGTCACATGGTCACAAAAAAATAACTGACTAATATTAGCCAGTTCATGTGACGCGAGGTGCTGCCTCCCGTCTAATATAGTATATTCAAGTTTATGGCAAGGTGTTACAAGAAACTATTAATTTTAAGTGACCAGGTTAACGGTTCTAGCGTCTTATTATGGAAATGATATACATTTTTATGACCAAGAGAACCGTCCCCATGGTCACCAAGAGAACCGTCCCCATGGTCACTTGAAAGAAAGGTGTGTGAATGCTATTTTTCAAAAATTAATATCGTATGTTGAGGATATAAAAGAACGTAATCACAGCAGCGGGGCGGCACTTGTGATTATGAAGGATAACCAAATTGTCTTAGAACACTATAGCGGCTATCATTCCAACACAGCTCATGCACGTCCTGTTGATGAAAGCTCTCAATTTAATATTGCTTCAGCTAGAAAAAGTTACTTAGGTTTAGTGATAGCTTATGCTCTATATGAAGGAAAAATTAATAATTTGGATGACCACGCATCCCAATACTTTCATCATATCGACCAGGAGCTGCTGGGAAAAACAACAATCAGACAATTGGTCACCCACTCTCACGGTTTACACCAAAGGGAGGACGGAAGTATTTTTCGCGAGTTTGAGCCTGGTGAAGGTTGGGCGTATAGAGGGATTAACGTTCTGATGATGACGGAGCTGGTAAACAGACTTTATGGAAAAAGTTTTCCCGAACTCCTAGAGGAAAAAGTGTTCGAGCCATTAGGATTGAAGCAAACGGCTTGGCAAACGGAACCACATGAAAAATTGGTTCAGGTCGTAAATGACCCCAGCATGCCTGCATCGTACACCATTGGCCAGACAAAGGATGGAACGGAATCGAACTTGCACACCACAGCCCGTGAACTTGCCTTATGGGGTAACCTGCATTTACATAAAGGGCAGCAAATCGTACCCGAAGAAGTGATTCAATTGGCGACTCAAATTCAAAGTCCACCTTATAAAAATAAAGATTTGCCGCAAAACGGATTGTTCTGGTATGTCCAAGGCACACCAGCGCTGCAGAGTGAAATCGGAGAAAGAGTGCCTAAAGGGTCGTACCAAATACTAGGAATTACCGGGCCAACTCTTCTTGTCATCCCAGAATACAACATCGTCGTCGCAAAAATGTACAATAAACGATACAATTTCGGCGGAAGCAACTACCTTCATTACTTAAGGGAATTTAGTAATTTAGTGAGTGATTTGTTTCGCTGAAAGAATAGGACCGGGGGGACGGTGCTAGTGGTTTTTATGGAAGTGATATCCATTTTTGGGACCACTAGAACCGTCCCCGTGGTCCCGCTGAAAGAAGGAAGGGAATAGGGTGAAAACGAGAAATAAGCTAGTCCGAATGTCAAAGGTGCTTTCACTGGCGTTTGTGGTAGTCATGCAGATTTATTGGTATAAACTCCGTAAAAAACCGAAGAGTGAGTGGGAAAAGCTCTGGGGGGATATTGGCAGACGATATCGAAATACCCTGTTTGAATTAGAGGGCTTACTGATTAAAATAGGGCAGTTTTTGAGCACCCGGGCGGATTTGCTGCCGAAAGCATTTATCAGCCAAATTGAGGACCTGACAGATAAAGTTCCGCCCTCTGACTGGAGTGAGATTGAGAAAATTCTAGAAACCCAGTGGGGAACGACACTCAAGGAAAATTTTCAAACAATCGAAAAAACAGCAATTGCTTCTGCCTCGATTGGTGAAGTGTATAAAGGAGTTTTGAAGGATGGCACAGAGGTCGCGATTAAAGTAAAACGGCCCTATATCGACAGCATTGTTCAAACGGACTTTCGGGTATTAGCGATTATCATATGGTTTCTCGACCATCTCGTTCCGATTCCTAAAGGTTTTATTAACTTTAAAGTCCTCTATCAGGAACTAAAGCAAGTCATTGAACGAGAGCTGGACTATACAATCGAACACGATACGATTTTGTTTTTTAGGGAGCGGTTTAAGGATTTGGATAGTGTCAAAATTCCTTCTGTCTATTCGGAGCTTAGTACACCAAATGTTCTGGTGATGGAGTGGGTAGAGGGGATTCGACTCACCGACGAAGAGGGATTAAAACAGGTTCCAGTCGGCCGAGAGGAGTTGGCTCAAAGATTGATGAAGGTCTTCCTTCCACAGTGGCTGGAGCCAGGAAAGTTTCATGCCGACCCGCATCCCGGGAATATTCTCGTTTCAAAGGAAGGGAAAATCATCTTACTCGACTTTGGAATGATTGGTGAAATCAGCAAGAAAGATGATGCTCAATTTCAAAATCTAATCGAGAGCTTCCTTTCAAAAAATTATTCCAAAGCGGTGGATAGCTTATATCAGCTAGGATTCTTGCTGCCGGAAGCAGATTCTAGGACCATCGAGAAGCTCTTAGCAGAGTTGGTTTCCTTCGACTTCACTCAATTAAAGGAAATGGATATGCTTGCCATTAAAAAGGAGATGATCGACACCATCCAAGCCCTCCCCATTCAGGTTCCGACAAGATTTGTCTTTTTAGGCAGATCCTACGTTACCGTCGAAGGAATTATCTTAAGTCTTGCTCCTGAAAGTGATCTCATGGACTTGGCTAAACCGATTTTCCTTGAGTGGCTGAACAAACAAGGAAATAACAAATGGTCGTTCATCTGGCAGTGGATTCAATCGCAGCCTGTGTTTAAGATCTACCATTCTGTTACAGAATTCCTTAATGCCCCCGAGAGGCTGAAAGATTTAAAGGAACTCGAACAAAGAAGACAATTTCAATTTACGATTTATGAGAATAATAAAAAGCATTTCTTTCAGCTATTCTTCCTTGGTATCATCGGAATGGCGGCAGGTTCCTATACTGACCACTCGCTTATCTTGAATGTGGCAGCGGGGGGAACCATGGTTGCTTTGGCCGGATATTATGTTTGCAGCCGTAAACAGAAGAAATGGATGAAGTATATGCATGAGAAAAGAAGAGAATAGAAAGCAGGTGGAATAATGAGCAATCAAAGCAAGGTGGTATTTTACGGAGCAATCAGTCTGGATGGCTACTTAGCACGTGAGAATCATGCGTTGGATTGGTTATTTGGAACGGAAGGGGAAGAGGAAACAGGCTATCAGGAATTTTATGATAGTGTCGGAACTATTTTGATGGGGCGAAATACGTATGATCAGATCTCTATTTTGTCTCCGGATAGGTTCCCATATGAGGGTAAGCCGTGTTATGTTTTTTCGCGCACCATGCAGGATCATACGGAACATGTAACATTTGTGAATGAAGATATTGTTGGATTTACTCAGTCCTTGAAGAAGCAGGAGGGCAAAAGGATTTGGATGGTGGGCGGGGGAGAAGTGCTGCAGCAGCTTCTGCAGGAAAAAGTTGTCGATGAGTTCATTATTCAAATCGCTCCAGCCATCATCGGCCGTGGAATACCATTGTTTGTGGAAGGGGACCAGGAAAACGAACTCACGCTGGTTGATGTCAGGCGGTACAAGCAATTTGCGGAATTGCATTATCATGTTAAGTGAGTTCATGATTTCTATTGGTCCCATGTTGTTCATTATCTAGTGGTTTCTTGATACGTCACATTTGTGACCTGTTCGGTTTCATTGTTGAATTCAATATTCACATAAACACCGAATTCTTTTTGAGTGTCTTTCATCCAAAATTTGAAGCGCTCAGTCGAGTTTGGCTGTCCTCGAGTTTTTCCAACATAAAGGTAATCAATCACTTTGGCATTTGGATACTTTTCCTTTACCTTATCCATCGCAATCACACTCCACTTTGCGTATGGAGGCGTCGGTTTTTGCGGCTCTGCATGTGCGGAGTGCTCGAAATGTACGGGATTAGCAAGGGTTGAACAAAAAAGTATCGATAAACAGATGATCAGCTTTTTCATGTAATATCCCCCCTTTGTTGTTCTGTTATCATGGCATCCAGCGGGGAAAATTATGTGCCTGATGGAATAAATGAGTCATGAGGCCTATCTGTGAGAGCGAGGTTTGAGTTTGGGCCTCATAGAGTGAGCATGAGGCTCTTATTGAAAAAATGTAATCGGGTTTGGACCTCATAGAGTGAGCATGAGGCTCTTTTTGAAAAAATGTAATTAGGTTTGGGCCTCATAGAGTGAGCATGAGGCTCTTATTGAAAAAATGTAGTTGGGTTTGGGCCTCATAGAGTGAGCATGAGGCTCTTATTGAAAAAATGTAGTTGGGTTTGGGCCTCATAGAGTGAGCATGAGGCTCTTTTTGAAAAAAGGTAATTGGGTTTGGGCTCCATGAAGAACCCATGAGGCCACTTTCCAAAAAAACTAATCAAGTTTTGGCTTCATGAAGAGCTCATGAGACCATTTTCCCAAAAAACTAATCGAGACTTGGCTTCATGAAGAACCCACGAGTCCACTTTCCAAAAAATAAAACCAAACAATGGCTCCATGAAAAATAAAAAGGGGGACAAGCACGATGAAAAAGAAAATCGCCTGCCTGCATGCGCACTATTCAAATATCGACTATATCGAAACAGCTTTTTCTGAGTATGACCTCGAACTAAGCCACTATGTAGACCCGGGTTTAATAATCCGCCTGAAGAACGAACAAGTATCTGAGGCGAAAAGACAAGTAAAGCACCAAATAGACTGGATTGCCCAATCCGGAGTCGATGCAATCCTTATCACCTGTACGAACTATATCGCGTTACTGAACAACCATGAGGTTAATATTCCGATAATCAAAATCGATGAACCGTACTTCGAAGCACTATGCAAGAACCCGGAGACCCAGACAATCCTGTTTACTAACCCTGATACGGTAAAAGGAACGCTGTCCAGGCTCGAACAATACGCAAACCAAAAACCATTAGACATCGAGGTTAAAATAATAGAAAATACCTTTGATTTAATAATGAGCGGGAAAACTGAGGAGTACCAAAATGCCGTTTACCAATACATAAAGCAGCTGTCCAGCAACCGCAGCCTGTCCGTGGCTCAATTATCAATGGTAGCAGCGGCACAGCAGGTAGAGCGTGAGACTTCCAAAACGATTATCAACCCGTTGAAATCTCTAGTTTCATCAATGGCAAATCAATTAAATCTGCAAAAAATCGCGGAACCATGATGGTTCCGCGACACCTAGCCTAGCCAAGACCTTTCCCACCTCGAGGAACAAGAGTCGAGATCCGTTCCATACCCGCAAGAATCGGTTTTGCCTGATGAATCAAATTTTGTGTAGATTCCAGAGTTAGTGAGCCTTGATGGGCGCTCTCACTGCTCCATACCTCATAGACATACACAGAGTCAGCATCATCAGGTGACACGCTTACAAGATATAACTCGCAATCATCTAGATTTTGCAGAGATTCCGCAGCTTCTAAAAGAATACTTGTCAGCTTTTCCCGCTCGCCCTCTTTTGCAATCATCTTTCCGTATATCCCGAATTTCTCCACTGCCATTCCTCCTCTTTACGTTTCATTTTACTTTAATCGACTTAAATGCTGTCTATTAATCATCACCGCAAAATAAAATTTTTTTATTGACAATTTTTTTCCATAAATCTTGGGCAATTTAAGAGGGAAAATACTCTTCAAGGCAGGGGTTCCCATGAGCGCTCAAAGTGAAGCTTTAGATAAATTAATAAAACAACAACAAGAGGGTGCAAAAGAGTGGCTGCACTATTGGCAGGAGTATTCCGCCTTTGATACCTGGCAATTTTGGTTCAATGTCATTATGTTTTTAGCCCCGCTCATCATTCTTCTTTTTACAATCGACTGGAAAAGGGCACTCCAGCTTGGCTTTTTTGGATTTAATATACACGTTTGGTTTGCATATTTTGATGATTTTGGTACCACACAGGCGCTTTGGACGTATCCGCATAAAATGATTCCTTTTGTTGCACACAATCTCGGACTCGACGCCTCACTGGTTCCGGTATCGTTCATTTTGTTGTACCAATGGACGGTTAAACATAAAAAAAATTATTACCTCTATACATTGTTATTAAGTTTGTTTCTTTCATTTGTGTTAAAACCAATCTTTGTGATGCATCATTTATTTAAGTTCAACTCATGGGCTAATTATTTTCACCTGTTCTTAACATATATCGTTATCCTAGTCCTATCAAAGGTGATTACGGACTTCTTTATGTACATGCAAAAAAGGGCAAAAGAGAAAGCAAATCAGGAGGAACCATCAAAGAAGGGCAGGAGAAGAAAGCCTAGATGACTTTTGCTTACCTGCCAAATCAAGCGCTCTATCTGCATAAAAGTTTAGTTTACCTGCCTAATTAACTATTTTACCTGCGAAAACGAATTCCTTACCTGCGAATTCGTTCTTAGAGTGCTGAAAAAGCCAGGCGGGAGCCTGGCTAAGGTAATTAATCTTCCTAAAAATGGATATTCCGGTCGAACTATAGTGAGGATTCAAAAACTAGTGTGGGTTTTTATGTTACCATTTTTATGGAAAATCTTCTTACCTGCAAAAATGAGTGCTCTACCTGCGGATTTGGCATGTTTACCTGCATAGTTCTCACTTTACCTGCAAAAAACCTTAGTTTATCTGCCTAACAAATACCCTACCTCAAACTTGATGCTGAAAAAGCCAGGCGGAGCCTGGCTCAGGCAAAAATCCTCCTGAAAATGGGTATTCTGGTCGAACTTTAGTGAGGATTCAAGAACAAGTGTGGGTTTTCTATTACCATTTTTATGGAAAACCCTCATACCTGCAAAAATGAGTGCTCTGCCTGCGGATTAGATCTGCTTACCTGCAAAAATCTCACTTTACCTGCCTAAACCCTTAGTTTATCTGCCTAACAAATCGCCCACCCCACCTTAAAGCTGAAAAAGCCAGGCGGGAGCCTGGCTCAGGTAATAAATCTTCCTATAATTGGGTATTCTGCTCGATCTTTTGAGTCGATTCTGAATTTAGTGAGGTTATTTCAATTACCATTCTTATAGAAAAATCCCCTACCTGCAGATTTGACATCCTTATCTGCATAGAGCCCCACTTTACCTGCAAAAATCCTTAGCTAACCTGCCTAACAAATCCCGGCTCCGCCCAGCTCCACCCTAACCAACAACAAAAAAACCAGGCACCCAAGCCTGGCTTCTTCCAAGTATCTTAATAGAATCGCTTAAACCCATCAAAATGAGCAGTATAGTAAGGATTGCTTAGGTTAGCAATCGAGACTCCTCGTTTCTCATCGGCATGGATAAATTCGTTGTTGCCTAGGTAGATGCCGAGGTGGGAGATTCCTTTTTTATATGTATTTTCGAAAAAGACGAGGTCGCCTGGTTTTGGCTGGTCGACGTAGTAGGTACGGCTATAGTATCCCGCAGCGGAAAGGCGGCCAATCTTGTAGCCAGCTTTATTTGCAGCATAATAGATAAAGCCGCTGCAATCGAAGCCATTGATCGTGCTGCCGGCCCAAACATATGGTACACCCATAACGCTTTTCGCTGCATTGACAAAGTCAGTTGCAAATTCTCCTGTTTGTGCTGGTGTTTCAGGCGGTTTTACAGCCTCTGCAGCTTTACCCGAAACCTTCAGTTTCTGGCCAACATAGATCATGTCTGATTTCAAACTATTTAGTTCTTTTATCTTTGCTACGGTTGTGTTGAACTTCTGGGAAATTCCACCTAAGGTATCCCCGCTTTTTACTGTATATTGAGTGGTTTCCGCAGGTGCAGGAGCTGGTGCTGGTGCAACAGGCTGAGCTGGTGTTGGAGTCGGAGCTGTTTCAGCTGCCTTTCCATTCACCTTCAATTTCTGCCCAACATAAATCATATCCGACTTCAAACCGTTAAGCTTCTTTAAATCAGCCACACTCATTTTAAACTGTAACCCGATTTTCCCTAGAGTATCACCACTTACAACGGTGTAAAGTGAAGTACTAGAAGCAGGCGGGGCAGCCGGAGCTGGTGCTGGCGCTGGAGTCGGAGCAGTAGTCGCTTTTCCAGAAACCTTTAATGTTTGTCCAACATAAATCATGTCCGATTTCAAACCATTTAGTTTCTTCAATTCAGAAACACTTGTGTTAAATTGCTTAGCGATTTTGCCAAGGTAGTCACCGCTTTTGACTACATATGTAGTAGCAGCACTCGTTGTTGTAGTGGTGACAGTCTTCGCTGCTTCTGCGGCAGCTGAAATCTTCAATTTCTGATTCACCTGAAGAAAATCAGATTTTAAGTTATTCAAACTCTTTAATTCTGAAACAGTAGTTTGGTATTTTTTTGCAATTTCCCAAAGGGAATCTCCCTTTTCGACTGTATGTGTACTGGCGTATGCAGAACCAGCGTACACTGTCGAAAGAAAGGCAGCAGTCGAAACTGCTCGAACAATTGTCTTCTTCATTTACAGACCACCTCTATTATTCTGGTATATTACACATATTCTACCATGAATTTCCTCTAAAACGGTATACAAAGTTGCAAACAAAGACAAAGTAAGACGAAAAAAGGTAGAAAATCAAAGTTTAGTAGAGAAAAACTCGCTTTTTGAATGACAAAATTGTTCTACTCGCAGCACAATTGGAGTTCTTTTTTCGGTCAAAAGGACTATATATAAGTGTACTATTTTCCTAGGAGGGTCATTTTGAAACAATACAAAAGGTATATGAAAAAGTATGGGATGATAACTGCCGCAGTAGTCGTAGTCGTTGGTGCAACTCTATTTCTTGCGTTAAATAAGGATCATAAGGACAAAGTCGATGGCAAGCCTCAAATGACTGCTGGCCGTGGAGAAGTCCAGGTAGACCCGGTAGCGAATAAGGCGAATCCAAAGGTTGGAGAGAATGGAACGCCCACTAGCAAAAGAGCTGCAGAGAGCCAACAAGCTAAACATCAGGAAGAAATCATAGAGGAAATTAAGAAAATGGTTAAACCGGAATGGGAAAAGATGAATCAATTCGCGGACAAAAGGCTTACAGCATTAATGAATGAAATGCAGGAAGAGTATAAGGCTAAGAAAGATAGAAATCTGGATCATGCAAGAATGGAAGGGAAGTATCGGGCCATTTATAACGATTATGAGGAAGATACGAAGGTCATGGTCGATAAAATCATTTCCAATATCCAAAAAGAAGTGGTAGAGAACAATTTGAATAGTAATATTGGCAACGAATATTTGCAGCTGTATAAAATTGAAAAAGAAAAGCGTATAGAAAAAGTAAGTAATGAATTGAAGAAGCTTTCCTAAAACGTAATAGGTTTGCACTCTCAGCACCTTTTGAGAGGCAATCCTTTTTTATTTTCTATGAATTTGCACTCGATAAATACCGTGTAAGTCAAAAGCATTCAATACTATTATATGAAAAATATTATTCCGTGAATTTTTTAAGTACAGGGTTCTAAAATGGGATTATATTCCTATATATAGTAACAAAGGAGGGGATAAGTTGAGTGAAAGAAAAAGAATAAGGGGGGCTATGATTGAGAAAAAGACCGATTTTCGTTAGTGCTTTGTGCCTATTATTAGCCCTTCCAAACGCTGCGTTGGCAAATAGTAATCAGGCACAAACTCCACAATCGATAAAAGTGGAGGCTGGAAAAGAAGTAAACGCAGAAGTGAAAGCTGCCGCTATTACCGCATTAGCAGATGATTTCACAGCACCTACCTTAGTAAATGCAACCGTAGATAAGACATCAGTGGGAGTAGGAGAAAGCATCTCGATTACTGCTGAAGTCACCGATGATCAAAGTGAAGTAACGCGGGTAGTAGCCGTCCTGGTTCATGAAGGTGGATGGAAGTATGTTCCGTTAACACTTGATTCCGAGACAAACGAATGGAAAGGTACATATACTATCGAAGAATATGATCGCAATGGTACCTGGACGATAGAGTTTGATATGTATGATGCTTTAGGGAATTATGATTATAGTGCGGGACCTGATGTGGAAGTAGTGAATCCGAATGGCGGGGACACTGAATTTCCAACATTAGCTAGAGCGACTGTCACTCCTTTAAGTGTAACAGCAAATCAAGAGATTACTATAAAAGCAGAAGTAAATGACAATGTTGGAGTAGGTACAGTTACTGCAACGATTTACAATTTAATTACCACCTATTATGTCGACTTAAACTTGAATCCAGAAACAAATCAGTGGGAAGGCACTCATTCATTCACTGAAGATGATCTGGCGGGTTCCTGGTATTTGGATATTGAGATGTTTGATACCGCAGGGAACTTTGATTATAGTGAAAACCCAATTGAATTAGTGTTATCCAATCCTTTAAGTGATAGCAGTGCTCCAAGGATTGGGGAACCAGTCTTTTCTCCAACCTCTGCCACTGTGGGTGATAATATTCAAATAAAGGTTCCGGTAAGTGATGATAAAACAGGGGTAAATTCTGTTTTTGCTAGTTTCTATCATGCAGACTCTCCGGAAGTAGTTCACACTACAGCCTTTGGTTTTCCTAGTGCAAATCCGGAAGAATGGATCATTGATCTCAACGTTGACTCGAGTTTCCCATCTGGTGCTTGGAACGTTGTGATCTATGCGTCAGATAATGCTGGAAACAGTGGATTCACAGAACATCTCGGTGCCTTTGATGTGGTGAACAATGATGCCGACACTACGCCGCCTGAAATTTCAAATGTTGTTGTGACACCTCAAGGAGATGTCCAGGTGGGTGAAACTGTTACCGTGACAGCAAAGGTAACGGACAATGTAGGAGTAGACAGCGTTACGGCCATTTTTGATAGTCAATTGGCATACGATTCTATAACAATGAATTACGATGAAGCAGCTGGACTGTGGGTTGGAACTTACTCGATCCAAGAAACAACAGCACCAGGTTTCTATGCGGTTTCTGTTAACGCCCTTGATACAGTTTGGAATCCTAACTGGGCAGATGCAGAAGGCGGCTTTACGGTCGTGAACCCTGAAGGTGACTATACGGGCCCCGTTATTTCTGATGTTCAGCTCGATAAGACAGAGGTGAATGCGGGCGACAGTGTGACGATATCTGCAGATGTTGTAGATGCAGACTCAGGCGTAGCGTTTGTAACCGTCAACTATGGCAATAACTTTGATAATATCGATCTGACTTACGACGATACTCTTCAGAAATGGACCGGTACAATTTCTGTTCCAACGAATATTCCTGATGGGGAAGTTGTTGTCATCA
The DNA here is from genome assembly GCF_046591715.1 of Neobacillus niacini. GTDB lineage: Bacteria > Bacillota > Bacilli > Bacillales > Cytobacillaceae > Neobacillus > Neobacillus niacini_L. The sequence continues at coordinate 296,108 of NZ_JAWVNQ010000005.1, forward strand.
ATTCGATATATGCAGTTGACATGGCAGGAAATCCTTCGTCATCCTTTGACCTTGGTTCTTTCCTTGTTCACAACCCTGATGGAGATTATACAGCACCGGTACTCGACAGCCTAGACATTACACCTGCAATGGCACGAGTGGATGATGTCATTGAATTTAAAGCAAAAATCACCGATGACAAGAGTGGCGTAAAGGAAGCTTATCTATGGATGGGCAGCCAGCCGGAAATTCAGTTAACCTATGATGAAACTTCTGGTTTATGGATAGGAAGTTATACGGTAAAAGAACATGACGTGTCGGGTGACTATCCAGTTTGGATTGCTGTAGAGGACAATAACGCTAACTACAGCGAATATGATTCTGGAAAAGTTGCAAGTATTGATAATTCAGAGGCTGATGTAACTAAACCTGTTGTCGAAGCAGTAGAAATTTCACCAGCAGAAGCGAACGTAGGCGACTCTGTGAAAATCTCAGCAAAGGTTTCAGATGCACAATCTGGGGTATTTAGTGCATTTGCAAAAGTAACCTCACCGGACGGCGGAAAATCTGAATCGATCACACTTGTGTTAAACACAGATACTAACAAGTGGGAGGGGACATATGAAGTTACGGAATTTGATGTTCCTGGCACTTGGCAGGTAGCTGTAACAGCTTTTGACGTTGCTGGTAACGAAGGAAGCAATGAAGAGGCTTATCAATTCGTGGTCAATAATCCTGATGACGGCGATGAAACGGCACCTTTCGTTGGATCCTTTGTGATGACGCCGGAAATAGCTTGGCCAGGAGAAACAATTCATTTTGAAGCAGAGCTCAGTGATGAAGATTCTGGAGTTAAATCTGCAGTAGTAACTTTGTTTAATAATGAGACTTTTAATACAACAAGCATTGAATTAACAGAAACAGACGGAGTTTGGAGTGATGATTATGTGATCCCTGAATTCATGGGAACAGGCTTCTATTCAGTAACCTTCGATGTCGAGGACAATGCAGGAAATGTGGAGAACCATCTGCCAGCTTACAATCTCCTCATTCTGAATGAAGCACCAGATGAAACAGCACCAACCTTTGAGGGAATCACCATTTCACCTGAAACCGCAGCAGCGGGTGATGAGGTAACCTTTAAGCTGAACTTTAGTGACAGTCAGTCAGGCGTTAAAAATGCTAGATTAATAATGTTTAATCCAGACGACCCAGATTCGTATAATGCTGATGATACGAGAGGCTATCGATATATTGATTTAGCACTGCAAGATAATCAGTGGGTTGGAACGTACACAGTAGCAGAAACTGATCCTGCTGGAGCTTGGACTCTGTCCTACGAGGTAGAGGATAATATCGGAAATGCAGATTCAGCAGCCATTTCTCAAAGTTTAGAAGTGGTAAAAGCACCGGTGGAAGTGCCTGTAAGAGTGAATGAGGTAAATGACAAGGATTCAACTGTAACTGGTCAAACCCAAGCTGGTGCAACTGTAGAAGTAAAAGCTAATGGAACCGTCATTGGCAGTGCTGCAGCTGAAAGCGATGGGAAGTTTGCAGTTACAATCCCAGTTCAAAAAGCGGGAACGGAACTAGAGGTTACCGCAGCAGATGACGCTGGAAATGTAAGTACCATAGCGAAAGTAGTGGTAAAAGATGCAACGGCACCTGAGCAGCCAACTGTAAATCAAGTAACCGAAACAGATACTTCGGTAACAGGAAAAGCAGAAGCAGGTTCTAAGGTTGAAGTAAAAGCAAATGGAAGTGTGATCGGAAGCGGTACAACAGGTGAAGATGGAACGTTTAACGTCACAATCCCAGCTCAAAAAGCGGGAACAGAATTAGACGTTACCGCCGCGGATAATGCAGGGAATGTAAGTGCCGCAGCCAAAGCAGTGGTAAAAGACGTAACTACACCTGATCAGCCAACAGTTAATGAAGTAACAGAAAAAGACACTTCGGTAACTGGAAAAGCAGAAGCAGGTTCTAAAGTAGAGGTAAAAGCAAATGGAACCGTCATTGGCAGTGCAACAGCTGGTAATGATGGCGCGTTTACCGTCACGATTCCAGTTCAAAAGGCTGGAACGGAATTAGAAGTGACTGCTATAGACGGAGCTGGGAATGTAAGCACACCGGTAATAGTGGTAGTAAAAGATGTAACAGCCCCTGATATGCCAACTGTTAACGAAGTAACAGACAAAGATACTTCGGTAACAGGAAAAGCAGAAGCCGGTTCTAAAGTAGAAGTAAAAGTAAATGGAACTATTGTTGGCAGCACTACAGCTGGAGCTGATAGATCGTTTGCCGTCACAATCCCAGTTCAAAAGGCAGGAACGGAATTAGTCGTTACTGCAGCAGATGCCGCTGGAAATGTAAGTGCGGCAGCAAAAGTCGTGGTAAAAGACGTAACCGCGCCTAACCAGCCAACTGTAAGTGATGTAACTGACAAGAGTACTTCCGTAACAGGAACAGCTGAAGCGGGATCTAAAGTAGAAGTAAAAGCAAATGGTTCTGCTATCGGCAGTGGAACAGCTGGAGCCGACGGGAAGTTTACTGTCACCATCCCTGTTCAAAAGGCAGGAACGGAATTAGTTGTTACTGCAACAGATGCCGCTGGAAATGTAAGTGCGGCAGCGAAAGTAGTGGTAAAAGACGTAACCGCGCCTAACCAGCCAACTGTAAGTGATGTAACTGACAAGAGTACTTCAGTAACAGGGACCACTGAGGCAGGATCTAAAGTAGAAGTAAAAGCAAATGGTTCTGCTATCGGCAGTGGAACAGCTGGAGCCGACGGGAAGTTTACTGTCACCATCCCTGTTCAAAAAGCAGGAACAGAATTAACAGTTACGGCTACAGACCAAGCTGGAAATGTAAGTACAACAGCGAAAGTCGTGGTAAAAGACGTAACCGCCCCGAACCAGCCAACTGTAAGTGACGTAACTGACAAGGCTACTTCCGTAACAGGAACAGCTGAAGCAGGATCTAAAGTGGATGTAAAAGCAAATGGTTCTGGTATTGGCAGTGCAACTGCTGGAGCTGACGGGAAGTTTACCGCCACAATCCCTGTTCAAAAGGCAGGAACAGAAATAACAGTTACAGCTACAGACCAAGCTGGAAATGTAAGTACAGTTGTGAAAGTCGTGGTAAAAGACGCAACTGCGCCATCACAGCCAACTGTAAATCAAGTTACTGACACTGATTCTTCTGTAACAGGAAAAGCAGAAGCTGGTTCAAAGGTAGATGTAAAAGCAGCTGGAAAGACCATTGGAAGTGCAACTGCTGGAACTGATGGCACGTTTACCGTCACCATCCCTGTACAAAAAGCAGGAACAGAACTAGAAGTAACGGCTACAGACAATGCTGGAAACGTAAGTGCAGCAGCGAAAGTGGTCGTAAAAGATGCAACCGCATCTGAAAAACCAACTGTTAATGAAGTAACCGACAAGAGTACTTCCGTAACAGGGACAGCAGAAGCCGGTTCTAAAGTAGAAGTAAAAGCTAATGGTTCAACCATTGGCAGTGCAACTGCTGGAACTGATGGGAAGTTCACCGTCACAATCCCTGTTCAAAAAGCAGGAACAGAATTAACGGTTACAGCTACAGACAAAGCTGGAAACGTAAGTCCAGCGGCGAAAGTAGTGGTAAAAGACGTAACGGCACCTAACCAACCATCATCTGTAAGTGAAGTAACTGACAAGAGTACTTCGGTAACAGGAACAGCAGAAGCAGGGTCCAAAGTAGAAGTAAAAGCTAATGGTGCAGCCATTGGCAGTGCAGCTGCTGGAACCGACGGGAAGTTCACCGTAACAATCCCTGTTCAAAAAGCAGGAACAGAATTAACCGTTACAGCCACAGACAAAGCTGGCAATGTGAGTGCAGCCACGAAAGTAGTGGTAAAAGACGTAACAGCACCTAATCAGCCATCTGTAAGTGATGTAACTGACAAGGATACTTCGGTAACTGGAACAACAGAAGCCGGTGCGAAAGTAGAAGTAAAAGCAAATGGTGCAGCCATTGGCACTGCAACGGCAGCTGCAGATGGAAAGTTTACCATCGAAATCCCTGTACAAAAAGCAGGAACAGAATTAGCTGTTACAGCTACAGACAAAGCTGGTAATGTAAGTGCAGCGGCAAAGGTAGTAGTAAAAGACCAAACTCCATCAGAAAAACCAACTGTTAATGATGTAACTGACAAGGATACTTCTGTAACAGGTAAAGCAGAAGCCGGTGCTATAGTTGAAGTAAAAGCGAATGGTTCTATCATTGGCAGTGCAACAGCTGGATCAGATGGAACATTCAACGTCAAAATCCCTGTCCAAAAAGCAGGAACGGAATTAACGATTACGGCTACAGACAAAGCCGGTAATGTAAGTGCGGCAGTGAAAGTCATCGTTAAGGACGTAACACCACCTAATCAGCCGTCTGTAAATCAGGTAACTGACAAGGCTTCTTCTGTATCAGGAAGTGCAGAAGCAGGTTCTAAGGTAGAAGTAAAAGCAAATGGTTCAACCATTGGCAGTGCAACAGCTGGATCAGATGGTAAGTTTACCGTCACAATCCCTGCTCAAAAAGCAGGAACAGAATTAACCGTAACAGCTACAGACAAAGCGGATAATGTAAGTGCAGCAGTGAAAGTAGTGGTTAAAGATGCTACACCGCCAGCCAAACCGACAGTTAATGAAGTAACTGATAAGGATACTTCTGTATCAGGTAAGGCAGAAGCCGGATCCAAAATCGAAGTAAAGGCAAATGGAACAGTCATTGGCAGCGGCACAACAGCTAACAATGGAGAATATACCGTTAAGATCCCAGCTCAAAAAGGCGGCACGAACTTAGTGATTACCGCATCAGATGCAGCGGGTAATGTGAGTCAAGGTACCACGATAACAGTAAAAGGCACCACAACGACTCCAGGAACCTCTAAACTGATCACTTTAGCTGGTGATACGAGATATGAAACAGCCATTAAGGTTTCGCAAACAGGCTGGAAAACAGCGAACAGCGTGCTGTTAGTCAATGCGTTTGCGATAGTCGATGGGTTAACAGCCACTCCATTAGCGTCAGCGAAGGATGCGCCAATTCTCTTAACAGCAGCCGATTCCATTCCACAATCAACACTGAATGAACTCGCACGCTTAAAGACAAAAGAGATTATCCTTATTGGCGGGGAGCTTGTAATTTCTCCTAAGGTTGAAAGCATGCTTAAGCAGAAGGGGTATAAAGTTACTCGAATTGGCGGTCAATCCAGAAAAGATACCTCGCTGTTAATTGCAAAGGAACTTGATAAGCTAGTTGATGTGAGCACGATCTATGTGGCCTATGGATTTGGTGAACCTGATGCGCTATCTATTTCGGCTCAGGCAGGTTTGAAAAAGCAGCCAATCATTCTAACTGACTTAGCAGCTGTCCCAGCTGAGACGTTAGCATGGTTAAAGAATGAACAGCTGACAGATGCATATTTTATCGGTGGTGAAGATGTCGTTGCACCTTCCATCCTTACCCAAATCGATAAGATCACGTCTGCAAATGTTCTGAAGAACCGTATAGCTGGCACAGATCGCCACGAAACGAATGCAAAGGTCTTTAGCAAGTTCTATTCGAATGTAGAATTATCTTCGATTCTGTTAACGAAATCAGAAACCTTGAACTTAGTTGACGCTCTAACAGCAGGTCCATTAGCAGCGAAGCTAGGTGCACCGGTACTTTTGGTTTCAACACCTTGGGGAATTCTACAGTCACAAAGACAAGTGTTGAATGGTAAACATTTCAAAGATGTTTATCAGGTTGGCGGTGGGGTTAACCCAGATGCCGTGAATGATGTTTTGAAGTAAATAATGAAGAAGAATGGAGCCCCGCTTTTAATTAAGTGGGGTTCTGTTTTGGCCTCTGCAATAAGTCTGTTCGCAATATAAAATTCAGGAATTAAAAGATTACACTCAGTTTATATTATTAACAAATTCTTTACGTAAAATGACAAAGATTTACAAAACCTTAATATTAAGTTGACATTTCCCTATAAAATACTACAATTTTATACAGGACTAAAGAGTGTTTAATTAGCAAATAATATAAGATATCATTAGAAATGAGTGGGAAGAATGAAGAAGATATTGACATATGGAACATTTGACCTGCTGCATTGCGGGCATATAAACCTCTTGAAGCGAGCTAGAGAATTAGGGGATCATCTGACGGTGGGATTATCAACAGATAATTTCGATATGTTGAAAAACAAAAAATCCTACCATAATTATGAGCATAGGAAGATGATTCTTGAAGCGATACGTTTTGTTGATAAGGTAATACCTGAACATACTTGGGAACAAAAGGTGCATGATGTTCTACAAAATGATATTGATATATTTGTTATGGGGGATGACTGGAAAGGTCATTTTGACTTTTTACAGGAATATTGTCAGGTTATCTATTTTCCAAGAACAGTTGGTGTTTCGACAACCAAAATAAAGAAAGATTTTTCTTCGGCGTTAAATGTTTAAAGAAATTTTCATTTTCTGCTATTTGTTGTCATTTAAAGCTGTATTTAACATATTTAAACTATTCCCCCAGAAAAACAAAATAACACTTGTGGTTTCATTTGAAGAAAACCCAGCTTACGTTTTTCAAGAGCTGCTGAAACGAAAGGTACCCTACGAGATAATCATATTAAGCAAAGAAACCTTCTCTGAAGAATTCGAGAAGGAATTAAAGATGGCAACCATTATCCCATTTGAAACATACAACATTATTCATTGGATACAATCTATTTATCATCTTTCAACATCAAGATGGTTAATCATTGATAATTACTATGGCTTTTTATCTACAGTTCATTTTAAGGAAAATGTAGAATGTATTCAAATTTGGCACGCAGCTGGTGCACTTAAAACCTTTGGATTGCAAGACCATTCTGTCGAGTTTAGAAGCAAGGCTGCTAAAAAAAGATTTAGAAAAGTCTATGAGAAATTTGATAAAGTTGTTGTTGGATCCGAAGTAATGGCAAGTATTTTTATGGACTCGTTTGATTTATCTCCTTCTTCAATATTAAGAACAGGGGTACCTAGGACTGACTTCTTTTTTGAAAAAGAAAACCATGAAACGCTTGTTGTACAGTTCAGAGAACAATTTCCAAAGATAAAAGGAAAAAAGGTCATACTCTATGCTCCAACTTTTCGAGATTCACAATTTGAAGATTATGAAATAAAGCTTGATTTAGACAGAATGTATCAGCAGTTAAACAAAAATCATGTATTATTTATTAAATTGCATCCTGCTGTAAAAGCTAAATATGATTATCAAAAATTATACCCGGACTTTGTTTACGATCTCACTTCTTATAAAAGGATGAATGAGTTTTTAGTTATTACAGACATATTAATAACTGATTACTCATCAACTCCATTTGAATTTGCATTATTAAAGAAACCAATGATTTTTTATACTTATGATTTGGAATTATATAAGAAGGAAAGAGGAGTAATTTCAAACTTTGAGCAAGAAGTTCCAGGTCCTTTAGCATTTGATACAAATGAAGTAATTAAGTTAATTTTAAATTCCAAAACAGATATAAAATTAATTTGTGAATTTTCTCACACTTGGAACAAGTATTCCGATGGGAGTGCTTCAAAAAAGCTGGTGGACTATATTGTGAATAAGGACAAGCGATTAACTAGCCAGGAATTTTAGTGTTTTTTAGAAAGGGCAATATAATGAAATCTTTATTTCAGGTAGTAAAAGAAAATATGACTAATTTGCACCTAATCTTTCGATTATCAATATTTGAGTTAAAAAGCACGAACAGTAATAATTATTTAGGAATGTTATGGGAAGTTATTAATCCGATGATATTAATTAGTATTTATTGGTTTGTGTTTGGTTTTGGGATTAGGGGCGGTGAAGATGTAAATGGAATAGAGTATCTTCCTTGGATGATTTCTGGTATTAGTGTATGGTTTTTTATATCACAATCACTTATTCAAGGATCAAAATCTGTGTATTCAAGAATAAATATCATCTCAAAAATGAACTTCCCTATGAGTGTCATTCCCACCTATGTAATTACTTCTAAGCTTTATCACCATATGGTGCTTGTGGGAATAATAATGTTTATCCTATTGGCATTTGGATATACACCGACTGTGTACTCATTGCAATTGCCTTATTTCATGGCAGCAAATTTAGTTTTACTTGTAACCATTTCGCTAATCACTTCAACGCTAGCGACAATTGTAAGAGACGTTCAAATGATTGTACAAGCTGTAGTAAGAGTACTATTGTACCTAACGCCGATATTATGGACGGTTGAAAAATTACCAGAGTCTATCCGGACAATAATGAAAATAAACCCTTTTTATTATATAGTGGAAGGCTATCGTTCATCCTTACTTGGAACGGACTGGTATTTTCTTACTAACTTCCGATACACAATTTACTTTTGGTGTTTAGTTCTTATCTTACTACTGATGGGTTCAATGCTTCATTTGAAATTTAAAGACCGATTTGTAGATTATTTATAGATGAGTTTTCAACATTCCTTTGATATTTTCTAGAATTGGATGGATTACCAAATTAATTCCAATTGTCTAGAAGCACTAGAAAAATTTTATAGAATGTAGTTTAATAAACAATGTGCTTATGTGATGTGACAAAATAACTATAAATATGACATAAAAATACAAATTTATGATAAATATATAAATAAATATAAAAGGGAGTTGTGTGTTGATGTTATATGCAGAGATTCTTGCTGGAGGAAAAGGAACACGAATGGGGAATGTTAATATGCCTAAACAATTCCTTACGTTAAATAACAAACCTATTATTATTCATACTGTTGAAAAATTCATCTTAAATAATGAGTTTAAAAAAATCCTTATAGTTTCACCTAGAGAGTGGATCAATTACACACAGGATATTATCAAGAAATTTGTTGGCGAAAATGAAAGAATAGTGGTTGTAGAAGGTGGTCGAGATAGAAACGAATCCATTATGAATGGGATCCGTTATATTGAGAGTACCTTTGGTTTATTTGAAGATGATTATATCGTTACCCATGACTCTGTTCGCCCTTTTCTATCACATCGAATAATCAAAGAAAATATTGAGCAGGTAAAGAAATACCATGCTGTTGATACAGCAATTGAAGCAATTGACACGATTATTGAATCCGAGGATGGAGAAACAATTTCTAATATACCTAAAAGAAACCAAATGTATCAAGGGCAAACTCCGCAAAGCTTCCATATTAAAACACTAGTGGATTACTACAATAAATTAACGGACGAGCAAAAGGAAATCCTTACCGATGCATGTAAAATATGTTCTTTATTTGGAGAGAAGGTTAAGATTGTGAAAGGTGAGGTCTTTAATATTAAGGTTACAACACCATATGATTTAAAAGTAGCTAATGCAATCTTAAAGGAGGGAATCTCTACGAATGATTAACCAAGTATATAGATTAGTCTCTGCCCGTAAATTTGAGATTACCTATAAGGATCGCACTATTAATAAAGGAGACCGAGTAGTGGTACGCCCTACACATCTATCTATTTGTGCTGCGGATCAGCGTTACTATACCGGTACCCGCGGTAAGGATGCGATGGCTAAAAAATTACCTATGGCTCTAATACATGAGGGTATCGGGGAAGTTGTATACGACCCAAAAGGGGAGTATAAACCTGGAATGAAAGTGGTTATGGTTCCTAATACTCCAGTTGAAAAAGATGAATATATTGCAGAAAATTATCTCAGCACTAGCAAATTCCGCTCAAGTGGTTTTGACGGTTTTATGCAGGATTACGTATTTTTAAAGAGAGATAGATTCGTAGTGTTACCAGATAATATTAATCCACATGTAGCTGCTTTTACTGAATTGATTACGATTGCCATGCATGCATTGACTAGATTTGAAGTGAAAGCTCATGGACGCCGCCAAACCTTTGGTGTTTGGGGTGACGGAAACTTAGGTTATATCACGGCCTTACTTTTAAAGAAGAAATATAAAGGCTGTAAAGTAATCGTTGCAGGAAAAACACAGTTTAAATTAGATAATTTTTCTTTTGTGGATGAAGTCTATAATATTGATGAAATCCCAGGAGATCTAACATTTGATCATGCGTTTGAGTGTGTAGGCGGCAAAGGAAGTCAATATGCAATTAACCAAATTATTGATCACATTATTCCAGAGGGTACCATTTCCATTCTCGGTGTATCTGAATATCCAGTAGAGTTAAATACTAGAATGATCCTAGAAAAGGGGATTACTGTTATTGGAAGCAGTCGAAGCGGTACAATAGATTTCCAGAATACAGTTGATTTTCTTGCTGCCAATCCGGATGTAGTTGATTATTTAGAAACACTGATTGGATCAGTTAATGAAGTTAATAATATTCAGGATATTTCGGATGCATTTGAAAAGGATTTAAATACTTCTTGGGGGAAAACAATACTAGAATGGAAGATTTAATAGCAATTGGAACCTCATCAATGAAACGAGTGATATCTATTAATACAAATAATTCATCTATTATATTAAAGTATGTTTTAGGTACTCTCTATAAACTTATCACTCTAGTATGCCCTATTAATCAAAAGAAGGTTGTATTTGCTTCATTTCGTTCTAACCAATTAAGTGGAAATTTAGAATATATATACAAAGAGTTGAAAAACACAAATAATGATTTTTCCATGGTTTTCTTATTTGGGAAGTATAAGAAGAAGCCATTAGGACAGCTAAGGTATTATGTACAAATGATTCGTGCTATTCTTCATTTAGCGACTTCCCGCTATTTTTTTATAGATGACTATTACTTGCCGGTTTATTTAGTAGCCCCAAGAAAAGGGACAGAAATTATTCAACTCTGGCATGCAGCTGGTGCTTTTAAAAAATTTGGACATAGTACGGTTGGAAAGCCATTTGGGCCCTCCGTTGAATATATAAAACATATCAACATTCATTCAAATTATAGTAAGGTATTTGTTAGTACGGATGAGGTAATTCCTTTTTATCAGGAGGCGTTTGATATGTCTCCTAAAGACATTTATCCAATGGGACTACCTAGAACAGATTACTTTTTCGAAACACGAAACCATTTTAAAGTTAAAGAGAAATTCTTTAATGAATTCCCAGAATTAAAAACCAAAAAGTTGGTTCTATATGCACCTACTTTTAGGGGAAAAGGTTCAATGGATCATAGCTTAGATTTTAACGTCATGAAAAGGATTCTCGGTGATGATTATGCCCTATTAGTTCATTTGCATCCATATATGAATGAAGATATTGATAATAGTCAAGGATTTGTTTATCACATTAATAATAAATATAGTATTGAAGAAATTTTAATACTATCGGACATGTTAATAACAGACTATTCTTCAATCATTTTTGACTATAGTATTTTATCTCGACCAATAGCTTTTTATGCGAACGATCTGGAGTCATATACAAAAGAGCGGGATTTTTATTATCAATATGAGGATATTGTTCCAGGACCGGTATTTGACAGCTCTGTTGAGATAGCAGAATGGATAAAGAAGGGTGAATTTGACCTTGATTCTATATCACAATTTAGGAAAAGATTTTTGCCAAATTGTGATGGAAATGTTAGTAAAAGAATTGTTAAACAAATCTTATCTTCAAACTAATATTTGGTTATGTATTATTAAAATGGCTAAAAAGCATTTCTCAGAATAGAAATGCTTTTTTTATTTGTTGAAATTTAGCTTGTTTTCGATTAAAATATACCTTTTGTTGTCGGTTTATATCGTAAAACTTTCTTTGTAATCTTGTGATGATAATGGTAAGTTTTAAGTAGTATTTGTTAGTTTTATCAGGTTTTCATGTGACTGCTTAAAAAGGAGGATTAATATGAGAATAAGGGTTGTTAATTCAATTTCTGATACAAACGGGGATCAAATACCACTGGAAATGATAGATAAGGAATATGAGGTTGTTAAACAAGAGGCAAAGGGAGTTTGGGTAACAGAGGGAAAATTAGAAGCATTTGTACATTATGAGGAATTAGAAATTTTAGAATTAAGTGATAGTTTATCTGCAATTCTTGGTCACTATTTAAGAAATATACCAAGAGATAAGTTTCAAGAGGATATGAAGGACTTGGGGTGCAACCATTTACTCTAAGTTTGGTTAGAAGGATGCTGTCGAAAAAGACAGCGTTTTTTTTTAATTTCTTTAAGAGTATTTTGAAATATGGAGCGGAATTAAGGGATATTTTTACAAAATAAATAAGGGTTTGTTTATGTTAAAATGGATGAAATGTGTCGATAGAAAGATACTAGTAATGCTTAGCTTAAACGTCATCAATACTGTGTGGGCTTATTCCTAATTACTACACTAACTATTCATACCTAGATGGGGAGAAAATATGAGCAAATCAGTATTATTTAAAAATGTAACGAAAAAATATAAAATGTACCAAAAGACTTCTGATAAATTGTTGGATCTTGCTTTACCAAGCGGTTATGGTAAGGATTTTTTCGCCCTGCAAAATATTAGCTTTTGGGCTGATAAAGGAGATATTATTGGGATTATTGGCGTTAACGGTGCTGGTAAGTCCACACTGTCGAATTTAATCTCAGGAGTAATCCCACCGACTACTGGCTCTATAAACATAGAGGGAGACGCGGCACTGATTTCAATTGCAGCTGGGTTAAACAATCAATTAACAGGGAGAGAGAATATCGAGTTAAAATGCCTAATGCTGGGATTCTCAAAAAATGATATTCAGAAATTAATGCCTGAAATCATTGAATTTTCTGAGTTAGGCGATTTCATTGACCAGCCAGTAAAGAAGTATTCAAGCGGTATGAAATCAAGATTAGGGTTTGCGATTTCGGTCAATATTGATCCCGATGTATTGGTGATTGATGAGGCTTTATCGGTTGGGGATAAGTTATTTGCCCAAAAGTGCTTAGAGAAGATGAATAGCTTTAAAGAAAAGGGTAAAACCATTTTCTTTATCAGTCATTCTATTGGACAAGTGAAGGAATTTTGTCAAAAGGCGATTTGGCTGGAAGCGGGAGAAATAAAAGCATATGGTCCAATTGAAGAGGTAGTCCCTCAATATGAACAGTTCATAAAAGAATTCAATAAAATGTCAAATGAAGAAAAGAAAAAGTTTGGCCGAAGGATTATGGAAAAGAGAAGTAAGTTACAGCATGAACCGATTCCAACTGATAAGGGTGAGGGACTTTCGAGTAATACGAAGTCAAGAAAAAAGCCTAAACGTAAAGGTTTAAATATCTTTCGATCGTTTTTAATCCTCACACTGCTTGTGGCTTCTAGTGCAACATACTTGAATTGGGACAAGGTATATTCATATCTCCAACCAGAGGAAAAAATGTTGATAAATAACAGTAAGCAAGAGGAGAAAGAAACACCTCCGACTTCAGTGGAAACAATGGAGAATGTTATAAAAGATATCCGTTATGTTAATATAGAAGCTGGATTTGTAAGAGACTCTCCTAATTTATCCTCAAGCTCGAAAATCATGATGGTTTATTTCGGGGATTCAATTAATGTTAAAGAAATGAAAAAGGACCCTGCGAATGATTTCAATTGGCTGAAATTTTCTTTGTCTTCAGGGCAGGATGGTTGGATAAGCGAGAGATTAGTGACACAGATAGAAAGCCCAGATGATGAAGGAGCTCTTATCTCCACTATGGAAGAAATAATTCAACTTGACGGTTCGACAGATTTGATGGGTATTATAGGAAAATCTGAACAAGAGCTATATAACATTGATAAAACCAATATAGAAATTTCATACGATGAAGCCAATGCAGTTGACCAATTTAGCATCATGCTAAACAGTCTCACAAAAGAAGAACTTGTAGGGAGACTTGGAGAGCCATCGTTGCAACAAGGGGAATCCACTTTTTTATACCATGGAAAATCCGTTGACTTAATATTTACAGGCCAAAACAGATTTAACTTAACCGTTAAGAGGATACCTTCATAAAATGAAGTATATATATGCCTGATTTAAGGTTTTTTTGGTCACTATAAGATATTATAGTGACCAAAACTGCGTTTAGGGTCATTAAGCAGTATGCTTCTATACCTGAGTTAAACCAAATAATTCTACTCTTATTTAGAATTGGATGGATTACCAAATTAATTCCAATTGAAAAAGAACACTAGAAAAAAGAGCGAAATTGTAGTTTAATAAGTAATGTACTTATTGAGTACCGACAAATTTTTGACACAATTAGACATTAACTAATTTCCTTTAAAAAAATAATTAGGCATTTTTATTGAATATATACTTTGACGTTCTCATTGCTATTTTTTTCTAGAAATACTTCTTGATGAGAATAAAAGAAAGAATAGAGATTCTATAAGGTGGTCGCAATATTAACGAGTTTATTTGAATGGAATTCGTTACATTGAGACTACCTTTAGTGTGTTTAAAATGATAATAAAGCCGCGTACGTAATTAAAGGAGGGTATCTCATTATATGATAAATCAAGTGTATAGATTAGTTTCCGCTCGTAAGTTTGAAATCACATATAAGGATCGGACAATCAATAAAGGTGATCGTGTAGTGGTTAGACCTACTAATTTATCTATTTGCGCAGCTGACCAACGTTATTATACAGGTACTCGTGGCAAGGAGGCCATGGCTGTAAAATTACCAATGGCATTAATTCACGAAGGGATCGGGGAAGTTGTTTACGACCCGAAAGGTGAATACAAACCTGGTACACGAGTGGTTATGGTGCCCAATACTCCAACTGAAAAAGACGAATACATTTCAGAGAACTATTTAAGAACTAGTAAGTTTCGTTCTAGTGGTTTTGATGGTTTTATGCAAGATTATGTATTTTTAAAGAGAGATAGATTTGTAGTGCTGCCAGAGCATATTAATCAACATGTTGCTGCATTCACGGAGCTCATAACTATCGCCATGCATGCTATGACTAGATTCGAAGTGAAATCACATGGCCGCCGTCAAACCTTTGGTGTTTGGGGAGATGGAAACTTAGGATATATTACTGCTTTACTCTTGAAAAAGAAATATAAAGGCTGTAAGGTTATCGTTGCAGGGAAAACACCTTTTAAATTGGATAACTTTTCATTTGCAGATGAAATCTATAACATTAATGATATTCCAGAAGATGTAAAGTTTGACCATGCGTTTGAGTGTGTAGGTGGAAGAGGAAGTCAAGATGCGATTAATCAAATTATTGATCATATTATTCCCGAAGGGTCCATTTCTATACTAGGTGTATCTGAATATCCAGTTGAACTGAATACTAGAATGATTCTTGAAAAGGGAATTACCCTTATTGGAAGCAGTCGAAGTGGTACTGAGGATTTCCAAAACACAGTTGATTTTCTTGCAGCAAATCAAGATGTTGTTGATTATTTAGAAACATTAATTGGAAATGTTCACGAAATCAATACAATACAAGATATATCTGATGCTTTTGAAAAGGATTTAACATCCTCTTGGGGTAAGACAATACTAGAATGGAAGATTTAGTGCAGCATATGGTACGTCCCCGATATGGGAATATGTTGGGGGTCCAATGTGAATAATTTAACATATCAACGACTTTAAAGGAGCCTTATTATTTTGGTTGAGGTACTCCTTTTTTATTGGCAAATATCCATTTTGAACAAATTAAAGGAGGAGAAGAATGGAAGCTATAAACACAGTTAATTCTTTTTCAGCTAGTATTCATAATATTGAATGGGAAAGAGTTAAGTTAAAGATAGATGGACTGATTGAAGGTAGTATTAGTGATCATTATGACTTTTATTATAAAAATAAGGAAACAAACGAGTTAATCCCCATTAAAAATGTTAAGCGTGAAGGCCACTCTTTTAGCTTAACAATAAACGTATCAACCTTGTATAAAAATGACCGTATTCCCGATGGAAAATGGGATTTAATCATGGTGGATTCAAATAATACTGAGAAGAAGGTAAAAGTAGCTAGAAACTTGATCTATAAGGGAAAAAAGGTTTTTGATAAGCAATTCTCAAAGGACTTTAAAAGCGGTCCAAAACGTATATACCAAGTGCACCTTGAAGCAGGGAAGAAGGATAATAGCTTGTATCTTGATGTATTCTTTGAGCATCCTGCTCCTAAGATACCGAAAAAACCATCGCTCAAGAAAAGACTTTCTATGTATAAAATGGGAATGTTTGATTTGATATTTAATCTTGCTAATAAATTCGTCAAAAAGAATGGGAAACGAGTATTATTTACCTCCGCCTCTCGTTCCGAAATCGGCGGGAATTTGGGAGCGGTGCATGACCGGATGATAGAACGTGGATTAGATAAGGAATATAAACTTTATCAAGTTTTTAAATCTAATATTCATGCTCGAAGCAGCTTTTTGGATAAGTTTAAATTACCATTTTATCTAGGCATTGCTGATTATATATTTATTGAAGATTTCCAGCCTATGGTAAATAAATTGAAATATGATCCTAGAACTGAAGTAGTTCAATTATGGCACGCAAATGGGGCTTTTAAAACATTTGGTTACAGTAGATTAGGGAAACCAGCTTCACCTGTTATTGATGGAATGAATCATCGTATATATACAAAAGCAATCACAAGTTCAAAGCATGTTATTCCTTATTATGCTGAAGCCTTTGCAATTGACGAAAGTAAAGTATTAGCAACAGGTATACCAAAAACAGATATCTTTTTTGATGAAGAGTATAGAAGAAAAACAACCGAAAAACTAGAAAGCCTTTATCCGCAGATAAAGACAGCAGACAAAGTGATTTTATTTGGACCAACGTTCAGAGGAGGCGGCCCAAAAACTGCTTATTATCCGATGAATAAGCTGGACTTTAAGGCTTTGGCAGAATATTGTAAAGCACATAATGCGATTGCCATATTTAAAATGCACTTCTTAGTCAAAAATAAGTTGGAGATTCCTGCAGAGTACTCAGATATTTTCATCGATGCAACTGATTATCGGGAAATTAACGATATTCTATTTATTGCAGATGTGCTCATTACAGATTATTCATCAACAGTTTACGAATATTCACTTCTGAATAAACCGATGTTGTTTTACGCCTTTGACTTAGAGGAGTACATTTCAGCAAGAGATTTTTACGATAAATTTGAGGACTTTGTACCAGGAAAGATTGTAAGAACTTTTAACGAACTAATAAATTCATTAGAAACAGAAGAGTATGAATTTGAAAAAGTTGAGTTATTTAGAAAGAAGAACTTTGAGTTTCTTGAAGGCGGGGCATCTGACCGAGTAATTGATTGGATCATTTTAAAGAAACCTCAAAATACAGAAATCTAAGCATAATTGACCTGGGGACTTAGAAGAAGTTCCCAGTTTAATGTAGATGCAGCTAATCAATCTATTAATGAAGGTGGAGATGAATTGATGAATGAAATTCATCAGCCTATAGGGCAGTATATTTTAACAGGATTAAAACTGGATAATTTGGTAGAAGTTCAAATGAAAAGAGCGATAATATTAAAGAAAAATGAAAATGCGATAACTAGAATCGCCTTACTTAATTATGATCGTAATCTCGAAAAGTCAATCGAATCCTTGGAAGAAACATGGCAGACCGATTTAAAAGACAGTATTGTCAATATGTATGACTTCTTAAGGAAATTCTACGGGAGAAATGATCAAAAGGAAAATGTTGCAAAGCATCAGCCAATTGAAGAGTTTGGTTTGACTTACTATATAAAAAACGGTGGAGAAGAAGCAGAGGAAACCACCTATTTGTATTTTAAAGAAGGGTTCCTTGTTAAAGAAAAGACTTTTGATAAAGATAATCTATTACTGTCGATTCGTCACTATGATAAAAATGAAAAATTGGTTAAAGTGGATGAATATGATCATTTGGGCTATTTAATTAGGACTTCCGTAATCGAGAAAAAAGAAGTTGCCTATGAATATTTCTATAGACAAGACGGCAGCACTTTCCTCATAAAGAAGAAGGGTAAGGATTCAAAGAAAAAAGTTAAAACGGTCAAAATCCGCTTGTTTGATGAAAAAGAACAAAGAGTGTATGAGTTTAAAAATGAAAAACAGCTATGGAATCACTTTTTAAGTATATTAATCGGTGATATACCTACATTACTAATTGCTGATCAAATTAAACAATACCAGTTGGTTCAAAATTACCCTAACAGCGCTTATAAGGCATATTTTATTCATAATACGGATAAAGCATATAATGAAGATGCTTATAAAGTAATTGGGATGAATTGGGAAGAAAAACCAGAACAATTAAGTATACCGGATGCGATTATCTTTTCGACAGAATTGCAAAAGAACGAGGTCATTAACCATTTCGGACTGCGCAATAATCTCTTTAATGTTCCTATGTTGCTTAATGAAACAGGAATGACAGTAATTGATAATAAGGTTGAAAGCAGTAATCAACTAGTAACGACACTAGGGAATAAAGATGAAGTTGAGTTAGACATGCTGATTCGTTCGGTAAGATTATTAGCTGATAAGCAACCAAACATTGTATTAAACATATACGGGTTAAGTGAAATAAAGGAGAACATTGCTCAATTGATTGAAGCATTAAACTTAAGAGAGAATATCTTTATTCACTCGGAGGAAGAAGTTGATTTGGACAAAGCATACCAAAATGCAGTCGGGTCAATTTTTATTAAACAAACACCAGATATGAACTCAGAGATCATTCGAAGTCTGCGCAATGGCTGTCCTGTCATTACATATGACTTTAACTATGAGATTAAAGAAATAATCTCTGATGGGAATAATGGCTTTGTATTAGCAAGTGGTTCTGTGGTTAGTTTAAGTGAGGGCATTTTCCAGCTCATCAGTCATCCTGATATTGAAATAATGAAGGAAATGTCGATCTTAACCACCCAAAAGTATACTGAACAGACCTTTTTGGATTCATTCAGGTCTGTTGTCACTCAAATCGTAAGCAATAAGGTGAATAAAAATCAACTTACTGATATTAAGGTAATCTTAACTGACTGCAAATGGAATGAAGAGAAAAAATTAATCCTTGGTACTCATGTAGAACTTTTCGGGGAAGCTGCGAATGGTACAACACCAAAGCTTTATTTAAGGCTAGACAATCGTGGTACTGAAGAGAAAATTGAAATAGATGGTTCGATAACCTCAATTGACGAATTAAATTATCGTTTTGAAGCTATAATTGATTTCCCATATTTAGATCTCCCACAGAATAACTGGGATTTGGTATTATGTCTCGAATGGGAAAATGCCTATTTTAAAAAGAGAGTTGGGCATTTTAGAAATGATATTACTATGGGGCTAACCATAGTGAATAACAGAACTATTACACCTTATTTTACAAAGGCTGGCAGTAATTTAAGCTTTAAAGTTGGTAAATATCTAACAGATCCAGAGGAAATTGCAAAAATTGAAAGTGATGCTCAACCAATTAGTTAAACTCCAATTTATAGGAGATTTTTGAATGCCAACACTAATTAAAACAAAATTGAGTGTATTTCTCTATAGAGGAATGCGCTCAATTGGCTTTCGTTTATTGTATAAATTATTTAATTTTTTAAGTATTAGGAAGACCCAAATTCTCTTTGCATCCGATAGTCACTCAACTTTGGATGGGAACTTTAAGTTTATCTATTCTGAAATAAAGCGGCAGAATCTTAAAGTGGATTGTAAATTTATCCTGAAAGATAGTATTAATCAAAAGAAAACGATTAAAGAAATTTTTCTGCTCGCATATTATATGGCAACTTCAAGATTCATTCTAATTGATGACTTCTATCCAATGGTGTATCCTTTGAAAATTAGAAAAGGTGCTGATTTAATTCAAGTATGGCATGCTGTGGGAGCATTTAAAAAGTTTGGATTTAGCAGAGGAAAGCTCCCAGGAAGCACAATACATTCAGCTTTATACCATAAGAATTACACTAAGGTGATCGTAAGTTCAAAAAACGTGGTAGAGCATTATGCAGAGGGATTTGGAGTTAGCAGTGACAAAGTTATACCCATTGGTGTTCCTAGGACAGATGTATTCTATGATCAGATGTTCAAACAAACAACAGCCAAAGATCTGTACAAAAGATTCTCCATCCCAAAGGATAAAAAGGTAATCCTTTTTGCTCCCACATTCAGAGGTGAAGGGCAAAGTACAGCTTATTACCCATTTGAAAAGTTAAACTTTCACTTATTATATGAAAAGTTAAAGGATGACTATATTTTTTTAATCAAGATGCACCCGTTTGTGAAAGAAAAAGTGGAAATACCATTAAAATACAAAGGGTTCTTTTTAGATGTTACAACTTACCCTGAAATTAATGAATTGCTTTTTATTACCGATTTGTTAATAACAGACTATTCTTCCGTCTGTTTTGAATTTGCTCTATTTAACAAACCAATGTTGTTCTTTGCTTTTGATTTGGAGGAGTATAAAAATGAAAGGGATTTTTACTATGATTACAATTCCTTCATCCCTGGAAAACTAGTTAGAAACTCTAAAGAAATCGTTGAGTGTATTAATACGGAATTATTTTTAATGGAAAAAATTAAACCATTTGTTGATTACTTCTATGACTATAAGGACGGAAACTCAAGCGAAAGATTTGTTGAAGAGGTAATAAAAAAATATATATGAAGAAAACTAAAGATATGTAAGTTACCCTCACTTATTCAAAAGAATGAGGGATATTCCCAGTAGGAGAGTACATATGAAAATTTCAATAGCTGTCCCAGTTTACAATAGAGAAGAACAAATCAGAATATGTTTAGACACATTAGTTAATCAAACAATGGATAACAACGACTATGAAATCATTTGTGTTAATGACATGTCCAAAGATAAGAGCTTGGATATTTTGGAAGAATATAAAGAGAAGTATTCAAATATCAGAATAATAAATAGGGAATATAATTCCGGAGGTGCGAGTCAGCCTAGAAATGATGCAATAAATGTTGCTCAAGGAAAGTATATTTTCTTTGTAGATTCTGATGACTACATAGGTGAAGAATCACTTGATAGAATGTACAAATTTGCTGAAGAAAGTAACTCGGACGTCTTAGTTGTTAAGTATGCAAGTGTAAATGGACGTGGAGTTTCTAAATCAATGTTTAAAAATGGCAACATTGCAAAAGCCGATATATTAAAGAATAATTTAATTCATACTCTCAAGCCTCAAAAAATGTTTAGACTGGATTTCTTAAAGGAAAACAAAATCTTTTTTCCAATCGAAATTAAAGTAAAAGAAGATCAAGTATTTATGCTGCAATCTTATACTTTGGCTGGCGTTATTTCAATATTGTCTGATTATGATTACTACTACTTAGTTGAACATGAAGGTGATCATTTAGGCAGAGCATCCGTTTCTTTGCAGCTAGAATTAACGAGAATCGCTAAAGTAATGGAAGCAATAGATAAAGGTATTTCTGATAAAAAGTATAAGTTGAAATTAATGGCAGCATTTTTAAATAAACTTTTTGGTACGGAATTTGTTAAGGATTTTTATGAGAAAAAAAATTGGAAACATCAGAAAAAACAAGAGTGGGTAACTATGTTTGGCCAATATCTTAATGACTTCGTTAGTGAAGAAGTAGACGAACTGATGGAGGACAAATATAAATATAAAATTAAATATATTAGGGAAAATGATTTGGACAAACTAATAAAAGTAGGTAAATTTGAAAAAAGCATCTCAATGAAAGATGTAGTAAATATTGTTGATGGAAAGATTTATGCGAACTATATCCATGAGGATAAGTATCGAACATTTTCTGAGAATATTATCGTAAATCACCTGAACGAAACCAACCATTACGTAGAGAATATAGAATATCATAGTGAAGGCTTTAGGATCATTGGCCAATTTTGCCATAGTCTATTGCAGAGCACCGAGCAAGAGCTTGAGTTGGTATTAGAAACCAGAAATAAAACAAAAAGGATAACTTTTAGGAATAACGAAAGTGATGTATACTCAATGTTTGATTTCAAAATTAATTACAAGGACTTTATATTTAGTGGGAATGATGCAGTGGTATGGGATGTATTTATAATTTCTAAATACGATGGGAATTATGAAGTAATAAACCGTATCGGAGCAAATAAAAATGAGAATATTATTGACACAGTAGAAATAACCACTATTAATTCCTTTGGACAAGTGTTTGAGGTTAAACCATATTTCACCACACCACACGGAAACCTATCATTTGATGTGAAATTATAGAATTCTTTGTGGCAAAGTCTTTTTTGCTAATTATATTTGTATTTGTAATTCATTTATTATAGAGACCGTGATATCGATATTTGGAGGGAATATTTTGAAAAAAGTTAAAAAGGCAATCATCCCGGCTGCTGGTTTAGGTACTCGTTTTCTTCCTGCCACTAAAGCAATGCCAAAGGAAATGCTGCCCATAGTTGATAAGCCAACCATTCAATATATTGTTGAGGAGGCAATCGCCTCAGGTATTGAAGATATTATTATTGTAACAGGGAAAGGGAAGCGTGCAATTGAGGATCACTTCGATTTTGCACCTGAACTTGAAAAAACTCTTGTGGAAAAAGGTAAGCTTGATTTGCTTAGTAAAGTTCAGTATTCAACAAATTTGGTTGACGTGCATTATATCCGACAAAAGGAGCCTAAAGGTCTGGGGCATGCTATATGGTGTGCACGAAACTTTATTGGGGATGAACCATTTGCCGTATTATTAGGGGATGACATTGTTCAAAGTGAAACACCATGCCTTAGACAATTAATTGATCAATATGAGCAGACTTATTCTTCTATTATCGGTGTGCAGCAGGTACCAGATAGTGAAACTCATCGATATGGAATTATAGATCCACTGACACAACAGGGTAGAAGGTATCAAGTAAGTAACTTTGTTGAAAAGCCAGAAAAAGGAAAGGCGCCATCCAATCTTGCGATAATGGGCAGATATGTATTATCTCCTGAAATATTCATGTTTTTAGAAAAGCAACAAACTGGTGCTGGTGGGGAAATACAATTAACGGATGCTATTCAAAAGTTGAATGAAATTCAAAGGGTTTTTGCATACGATTTTGAAGGCACAAGGTATGATGTAGGGGAGAAATTGGGGTTTGTAAAAACAACAATAGAATTTGCCCTTCAAAATAAAGAAATAAATGAAGAACTATATAGTTACCTGGAAATGCTTATGGATAAGAAGAAGGTAGAGGAAACAGTAAAGCTATAACAAGAAAGTAATGATATAGATGTAAATCAAAAAAAGAGCAGTCCTTTGGACTGC
>NZ_JAWVNQ010000006.1:0-220503 GCF_046591715.1 Neobacillus niacini
AATCTCCGTTTATTTACTTCCGCAGGGTTTACCCAAAGAGCAAGACTTCTAATTTAAATAAGCAAATGGTGCTTGGCACTGTTCGCTAAAAGAACTTAATACCCTAGTAAATATCTAGAAAAATCCAATCTCTAGCAAAAACTTCATCCAATCCTAGAGTTTAGCAGCAATGACTCTTCCAATCCTCCCACACCCTTCGAGAACTATTTTATAAAGCTATCTATTTTTCTAAATCCTCCTATTAGTAGAAAAAAGGCTATTTATGTCTTATGCTAGTCCACACCTTTTTCAACCAATTTTCATCTCATATTATGAAAGGAGATGAAGGAATTTGTCGAAAAATAAAGGGAAGAAAAAAGATAACGAGAAACTCCAATTTGATTATATTATCATTGGAGCTGGGACCGCTGGGGGCGTAATAGCTAAAGAATTAACAGATGACAAAAAAACTTCAGTTCTGGTCCTGGAAGCTGGGACCAATATGGAGAATTCTAATCCTTCCATTGAAGTAGCAGAACTTCGAGCTAATGATAATACTCTTTCGTTTAATATGCTTTCTAAAACGGAGGGAAATATCGGTCGGCAGCTTAGATTGAGAAATGGAAGAGTTATTGGAGGAAGTTCACATCATAATTTAATGGCAGCTGTACGAGGAAGCAGTGAACTTTATAATGAGTGGGCTAGTCTTGTTGGGGATCAATGGAGCTATGAAAATATCCGCTCATTATTTATAAAAAATGAAACCTATACAGGAGATACAGAAAGCCCCAGTGAACGGGGAACAAGGGGCCCTATTTTTATTAGACAACAAATCATTCCCAATAACGGGCTAATTCAAACTCTTGCTGAGGCCACATCAGAAGTGTTGGGGATTCCGATTGTAGAAGACTATAATACTGGAATAAGAGATTGTACTTTTTTAAAAGGGCAAATTACTCAAGAAGAAGTTAATAATATGTTTGTACGTTCATCTACTGCAACTGGTTACCTAAATGCCCAAATTGTTACACAAGGAAATGAGTTTCATCCTAATGAGTTTGGGGTAGGGAAAAGAAGGTTAGTCATTTTCGCAAAAACAACGGTAAATAAAATCTTATTCCAGACTAAAAAAGGTGTGCACACAGCGGTTGGGGTGGAATTTGTTAAAGATGGAGTGACGAAAAGGTCATTTGCCCGAAAAGGAATCGTAGTTTCCGCAGGTATATTTTCTTCCGTCATATTACAACGATCTGGAATTGGCCGATCAACAGATTTAGTTAATGCGGGGATCACACCACTGATTGAAAGTCCTAATGTAGGACACAATTTCCAAACCCAGTATTTTGTTGGCATGGGTGTTGAAGTAGAAACAACCCGTCTTTTACAGGTAGTAACCTCCGATCCTTCTCCACTATCGCTAGGGGCATTTAAACAGGGGGATGGACCAGGACGGCGCCTTCAATTAATAGGGTTACCAGTGGCACTTTTGATCCCGAACCAAGAAGTGTTAGCAAATCGCTGGCAGTTTAACCCTGAGCAGCCTAGTAATGTGATGAGTATTGCAATCGCCGACCTTAATCCAAAGAGTAGAGGAACCATTTTGGCTTCCCATAGCGGTCCTGAAGCATATCCATCCATTGAATTTAACCCGTTAGCAAATCCAGATGACTTAAATTTTGTCATTGACCAGTATATTGAGACATTTAATATTATAGAAAAAGCCCGTGAAATAGATGAGGGAGGCATTTATAAGGTTGTTTACCCTCCTGAGAATATATTTCATACAGCAGATGAACAGGAAAAGCGTGATCTGCTTGCAGATTATGCAAGAGCATCTTATACAAATTTCGACCATTTTGGAGGTCAATGTAAAATGGGAACGAGTATTCAAGACGGGGTAGTTAATGAATTCCTAAATGTATTTGGAGTTAAAAATCTTAAAGTTGCTGACCTTTCAATTGCACCAATCCTACCAGATGGCAACACCTCCATTCCTGCTCAAATGATCGGTTTAAATGCAGTACGCTTTATTCAAAATAACCATGATTTAAATGTGAATGAAAATGATGTAGCTGAGGATTGTGAAGAAAGTGATTAATTAGTTCGTTATGGCTGTCACCTCCTTGCTTGCAGCAACATTTCTCGAGGGTGTGACAGCATTCTACATAAGTTGTTACCAAAGGGATTGCCGGTTACTCATAAGTAAATGCCTAGCCTTCGATTTAGTTGGGATGGCCAAGGACCAAATCTAATAAATAGACGGAGAAATTCCGTTTATATTTTAATTATCATTAAAAATAGCCTAAATAAACGGAAGAATTCCGCCTATTGCCCAAAAACAAGGTGAAAATAGGCAATTTAGCAATGCATAAGCGGAAAACCTCCGCTTATTTACCCCGAAACGAGCTCCATTATGAAATTAACCGGAATATCTCCACTTATTTCTACCAATCAAATGAGGATAGAGCTCTTATTATCTTAAAAAATAGTAATTTAATAGATCCGTAACTTAAGCTATAATGTAAATTTAAAGGGGGTGCTTACAGATGGAGAATCATAAAAGATTATCTGGTACTTCTTCCACTCATGCAAAGCCTATTATTGGAAAGGCGATACTTTGCATGGGGCGAAACATATAGTTATCGCTAAAAATAAGCTTTCCTAATACTCGGGCTTTGCACCTTATTTTTTATCAAAATCAAAATAAGGGGCGGGCATATATGAAGTATGTTAATGCAAATAAAGTTCTACCTGAGAAGCTGATTATGGAAATCCAGAAGTATGTTCAGGGGGAAACCCTTTATATACCTAAGCAGGAAACGGAATATCGGGAATGGGGAACCGCAAGTGGAGGACGACGGCTGCTTGACCGCCGTAATGCTGCGATAAGAGATTCCTATAATAATGGCAGCAGTATCCGGCAACTAGCTGAAGAATATTATCTTTCACCTGAAACGATTAAGAAAATTATATATTCACATAAAAAAGCTGGCGAAAAGCACTGATGAATATCCATCATCAGTGCTTTTTTATGTAAAAAACGTTTCTAAATCAATTTATCCATTTTCTTCATTCTCTGCATTTATTAAAATAGCAGGTAACTATACGATGGGAGAAATAGAAGATGACCGATAAATTTATTAAAAATGAACAGTTAAATTTTATAAAAAAACAAATTGCTTTAATTAAGGACAGCGTAAGAAAGAATGTACCCCCACACGTCTTGGCGGCAGTGATTGACTTAGCCAATGCCAAAATCTTGGACCTATTTCCAAACGCAAATTTGGAGCAACAAGAATTGCTGAATCTTTCCAGACTTAAAACAGATCATGAATATGAGCAATATATCCGGCATCTTTCCGCCTTTTTGCTTCCTTTTCCAAAGATTACAGAGCAGCAGCTCAAAAAGCTGTTTCCGAAACAAAAAAAGTTAAAGCTGCCTGATTTAGCAAACATAGATTGCAGCCAGCTAACCTATTTAAGCTGGAACGACCTGCGGTCAAATAAAAAGTTTATCGTTTATGAAATGGAAGGAAAATTGGTCGGCATTGAATGTGAATTTACTGCGACTAGTAAGAAAAATCTTTGTTCCTTCTGTAATTGTTTTGGTGAGGTAGCCTACTTCTCTACTGTCACCAAAGCGAAAAAACCCAAAAACCCGGATTATTACAAGGCCATTGGCAATCTTATTTGTGCCGACAGCAGTGAATGTAATAAAAAGATAACCAATGTGGAATACTTAACTTCTTTTCTAATAGACTCGCAAGGAAATTAAGAACCGAGGACTCGTATCATAAGGAAATGAGTTTTTTATAACAGATAAGTTTTTCAAAAAGGAGGTATCTCAACCACAATGAGATACCCTCCTTTTTTTGTTCATATTCAGTTCATAAACGGCGTCTATAATCCAAAAGTAATCGAACATCAGCTATAGCTAGGTTTATTACAAGGAGGATCATATGAAAAATAATTATAGAACGAAATTAGAAAATGCGAAGTTCGCAGTCGAAGCACAAGGACTGGTCAAAACCTTTGGCGATCATCGAGCAGTTGACGGAGTGGATTTGATGGTGCCGACTGGTTCCATTTACGGTGTGCTGGGGCCAAATGGCGCTGGCAAGACAACAACGATTCGAATGCTGGCGACATTGCTCCGAGCTGATGCGGGTTCGGCAAAGATTTTTGGCTATGATGTAGTGAAGGATGCACAAATTGTTCGTCAGTTAATTGGCGTTACGGGTCAGTATGCTTCAGTCGATGAGTCACTAAGTGCTACAGAGAACCTAATCATTTTCTCCCGATTACTGGGGCTTAGCCGTCTGGAGGCAAAACGTAAAGCAAATGAGTTACTTGAGGAATTTGGATTAATGGAAGCTGCAAAACGTCCATTGAAAAATTTCTCAGGGGGGATGCGCAGACGACTGGATTTAGCTGCGAGTTTAATTGCACAACCACCACTCATTTTCTTGGACGAACCGACTACTGGACTAGACCCTCGTACACGAAATCAAATGTGGGATACCATTCGCCGCTTAGTAAAATCAGGATCAACTGTATTGTTAACTACTCAGTATCTGCAAGAAGCAGATGAACTAGCGGATCGAATTGCTGTAATTGATCGAGGAAGTGTCGTTGCTGAAGGTACCGTAAATGAATTGAAAGAATCAATTGGTACTTCATCTTTGCATTTAAGTATTCAACACACAGAGGATAACCAAAATGCTCGAAGGATTGTTGAACGAGTATTAAATGTACAATCAGCTGTTTCTCCAGAAGGCGGTATGATTACTGCACCGATGGCAACTGCAGATACAGTTACGGATCTGTTAGTCGCTCTTCGGGAAGCAGACATCAAATTGGCTGAGTTAAGTGTGCAGAAACCATCTTTAGACGAAGTCTTTTTGACCATTACAGATGAAGGTGAAAAGAACAGCCAAGCCGATTCGAATCATAAAAAGAGGGGGATTATTTAATGGAGAAGCAATCTTCTACGCTAGTTTCCGACATTCAGCTGCGAAATAGAACTAGCTTCAAACAAACTGTGCAGAATTCATTAACAATGGCTTATCGTGGGTTATTGAAAATACGGCGAACACCTGAACAACTATTTGACGTGACGTTCCAGCCGATTATTTTCACTTTAATGTTTACTTATATCTTTGGCGGGGCTATCGCTGGCAATGTGCAAAATTATTTACCGATTATTATTCCAGGGATTCTTGTTCAAACTGTGATCACCACTTCTATTGTCACGGGTACTCAATTACGGGAGGACATGGATAAAGGGGTATTTGACCGCTTTAAGTCCTTACCAATTGCCCGGATTGCACCGTTAGCCGGAGCTTTGCTTGCTGATACATTTCGTTATACCATTGCAACAGTACTTACATTTTCGATGGGATATATATTAGGCTATCGTCCTGAGGGAGGACTAGGTTCTGTTGTCATTGCTGGACTGCTTGTCATTGCTTGTTCATGGGCAATGAGCTGGATTTTTGCCTTTTTTGGAGTCATTGCACGTACGGCATCAAGTGTACAAGGAATTTCGATGCTTATCCTCTTTCCTTTGACGTTTCTCTCAAATGCATTTGTACCGGCTGATACCATGCCTAACTGGCTGCAATGGTTCGTAAAAATGAATCCAATCTCACATTTAGTTACGGCCGTCAGAGAATTAGCCAATTCTGGAACAATGGGCTGGGATCTAGTTATTTCACTCGGTGGTGCTGCTATTATCGTAGCGATTTTTGCACCGATTACAGTTCGTGCCTACATGCGGCATGCATAGTGAACAATGCTAGTAATGTTGTAGAATAGAAACTGATAGAATCGCCATTGTCAGGGCGATTCCCTTTAATTATGAAAAAGGAATGATTCTATGGCAAAAATATTAGTGGTCGATGATGATTCGCATATTAGAGAATTAATTGGTGTCATTCTTTCTAAAGAAGGGTTCACAATTATAGAAGCATCGGATGGAAAAGAGGCACTATCATTACTGGAAGCAGAAAGAATTGATTTAATTATTCTTGATATTATGATGCCAAATATGGACGGATGGTCATTTTGCCAAGAGGTTCGAAGGTATTATTCCGATATTCTTCCTATATTAATGTTAACGGCAAAAGGGGAAACGGCCCAAAAAGTAAAAGGCTTTGACCTGGGTGCAGATGATTATTTGGTCAAACCCTTTGATGCAGCTGAGCTAGTGGCACGAGTAAAAGTTCTTCTTAAACGTTATCAAGTTACGGCGGCTAATCAAATTACGATTGGAAATGTGGTCATTGACCGTTCGTCCCATACCGTATTGGCAGGGACGGAGCGGATTACCTTGCCATTGAAAGAATTTGAACTATTGTTTAAGCTCGCCACCCATCAGCAAAAAACGTTTTCAAGGGAACAATTAATCGAGGATATTTGGGGCTTTGATTATGAGGGAGATGAACGGACGGTCGATGTTCATATCAAACGGCTGCGTCAACGATTTTCACAAGAGGATTGCCCATTCAAAATCACAACCATTCGCGGCCTGGGCTATCGGCTGGAGGAAAGAAGTTGAAGTTAATTAAGTATGTTAAACGAATAGGCGGCATGATTGCAGTGGCAAGTAGTCTATTATTAGCTTGGTCCCTTGCTTACTGGTTAACAACATTGCTCTATAAAGAAATACACTACTTTCCCGATGAAATAATAAGACAACTGATCAACTCGTTTTTGGGATTCTCTTTGTTTTTTTGCTTTATGTTTCTACTGTCAAGAATTCCTTTAGTAAGGTCAAAACAAAATCAACACTTATATCCGATTATTCAAGCCATGAAGATGATCGCAGAAGGAAACTTTAATGTGGATCTTTCCTTTTATTCAAACCAGTTTCGCGAACAGGATAAGCATCATCCTTACTATCAAATTGTTGAAAACATTAAACTAATGGCAGCTAAGCTGGGAGAAATGGAAGAAATGCGACAGGAGTTTATCTCGAATGTTTCCCATGAAATTCAGTCCCCCCTTACTTCCATCAGTGGCTTTGCTCATGCACTGAAGAATGAAGACCTGAAACCGGAAGAACGCAGACATTACTTAGAGATAATTGAGACGGAAAGCAAACGACTATCCAAATTGAGTGAAAATCTTTTGAAACTCACCTCCTTAGAGTCCGAGCATCTATCACTTGATCGAAAAAGTTATCGGCTTGATTATCAGCTTCGCCGGATTATACTGGCCAACGAGCCTCAGTGGATGGAGAAAAAAATCAACATGGATATTTCACTGGATAAAGTAACAATAACAGCAGATGAAGAGCTTATGGACCAAGTATGGATTAATTTACTTCATAATAGTATTAAATTTACGCCACAAGGAGGAACCATTTCAATCGCTGCGTTTAAATCAGGGGAAGACAGCATAATCGTAAAAATTCGGGATACAGGAATAGGTATCGAAAAAGATACACTCATGCATATTTTTGAACGTTTTTATAAGGCAGATCAATCTAGGAATCGGATGGCTGGAGGCAATGGGCTCGGGCTATCCATCGTCAAAAAAATAATCGATTTGCACAAGGGTGATATTCGAGTGCAAAGCGAGTTCGGGGCAGGAACCGAGTTTACGGTTACCTTAAGTGAAAATATCTTGGATGAGAATCCTGTGAATTAAAGGTGTTGAATTTGTGAATTCCCTTTGGAGGATCAGGAGAGGTTTAATAGAAAGTGTTACTCAATTATTTAGGTTTGGAGAGATAAAAAAATCTAATTCCTCTAACTTTTTCCGAGGAATTAGACTTAATGATCTTCCACAATTGTGCCCGACTTTCGGGTACTTTTTATTTTGAAAAAATTTATTGAACCCAAATTGTTGGAGTTGGTCTTATTTAAAGCAGTTAACCGGCTTTGCAGTCCCCGAATTCCGTCCATCTGCTACTAAAAATTCAAAAAAAAAACGGGAGTTTTCCAAGTGATTACGAATAGTAAAACCTTCCTGGAAGAAACATATTAAGACGAATAGGTTGTTCAATTTAGGTAGAATTTGGTGGTTAGATGTTCAAAAAAAGAATAAAGCAGATAAAACAACTGAACTATGATACAAGGGAAGAAACGATTGATAAGGTTCTGGAAAAGGCAAAAAAGTCCAGCGACTTTACTAGTTTTTATCCGATTGAGACCGATAATCGTATTCGAATTAGTTTTTATGCGACTTTAATTGATATGAATTTACTTCATGAAACTATTCTTCCTTCCCTGATAGAAAAAATAGATTCGATAAAAGTCCTTACCGATATAAAAAACATTATTCCGATTGAAAGTATTAAACTGTCAAGTGATGCTAATGAAGTGAAAAATAGTCTCCATCAAGGTCATGCCATTATTCAATTAACAGATACCCCTGAAGAATTTGCCTTGATAAACATGGATAATTCACGTTTTGGTAATCGAGAAACCAATGATACGGAAAATGAATTTAGCGTGATTGGTCCTAAAACAGGATTTATTGAGGACATAACTACGAATCTTCATCTAATAAGACGCGGGCTCGTAACCTCCGATCTCATATTTGAGGAGATTGTGGTTGGAACAAGATCGAAAACGAAGGTCGTGATTGCCTATCTAGAGGGAGTCACCAATCCGGAATATGTTAAAACAGCAAGACAACGGATAGGCGATCTTGATATTGATGTAGTATATGATAACACCCGATTGGAACAATTAATCTCTGATCACGCCAACACTCCTTTTCCTTTATTTATCACAACTGAAAGAGTAGACAGAGCAATTTTTGCCTTGGTACAAGGTCAAGTGGCTATCGTAAGCGATAAATCATGCTATGTGATAACAGGGCCATCTAATCTAATGGATTTTTTTTCATCACCAGAGGATTATTATCTTCCTTGGCTTGTGGGCACCATTTTTAAATTCATACGAATCACTGGTATGTTGTTTTCAATATTTGCGACTCCTTTTTATGTAGCGATCTTAACGTATCATTATGAGGTTGTACCTAAGGATTTATTGGGACCTATCGTTTATTCAAGGGCCAATGTTCCTTTCCCTCCTGTAATTGAAGTTTTATTTTTAGAATTTACGATTGAATTTTTAAGAGAAGCAGGTGCCAGGCTGCCAACGAAAATCGGCCAGACACTCGGTATTGTCGGGGGAATTGTTATTGGCCAGGCAACTGTTGAAGCGGCGTTAACCAGTAATATATTATTAATCATCGTTGCATTATCAGCACTATCGTCTTTTACGACCCCAATCTACAAGATGTCCAATGCAGTTAGAATCCTAAGATATCCTTTTATTGTCCTCGCTGCTTTTTATGGGGGATTCGGTATTTATATTGGTTTAATTTTATTAATTGGACATTTGATGCGCCTTAAATCATTAGGCAGTCCCTACATGGTCCCTTTATTTCCCTATAGAAAAGGTGGATTTTTGCAATCATTTACCAGGATGCCATTTTCATTTAGTGATAAGCGTCCTTCGTTTCTAAGGACTATAACCCGGAAGATGTTTGAACCAAAGAATAATCAAGATCCGGAGGAAGGTCTTAATACCGAATAACAACTGACAAGGGTTGAGATTAATGATAGATAAGCGTAACAGTTTAATCATCCTATTTTTAATTTGCCTATGTAGCCTCAGCCTTTGGGGATGCACGAGAGTAAGAACAATTGATAAGTTAAGCCTGGTACACGTATTGGGATTTGATATCGGCGAAGATAAACAATTGATTGGAACAGCACTCTATCCTAATTACACAAAAAGTAAGAATGTAGATGATATCCAAATCATTACGGAAAAAGCAGTTGTCCCCAATTTGCTTTACCAGGAATTAAATAAACATACCGATACTCCAGTTAAGCTGGCAAAACTAAGAGTGCTCGTTTTAGGAAAGAAGTATGCTGAATCAGGTATAGATAATATGGTAGAACGATTAATTATCACCCCTGAAATTGGAACTAGGGCTCAATTAGCCATTTCTGAACAATCCGCAGCACATATTCTAAAGGATTTCAGTAAGGGGGATTCGTTAAACTTAATCGATATTATTCAACATAATATAACCAGGCAATACTTGCCGGAAATAGATCTTCATATCTTTTTAAATCACTACTATGATGAAGGAATGGACGCTTTTTTACCGATCATTACGTTGGATAACCGAAAGAAAGTCAGGGTCAAAGGCATTGGGATCTTTAAGGGTGACAAGCTGAAATTACGCTTAAATGAGGAAAAAACGATGATTTTTTCTGTCCTAAAAGATAGAAGAGTCGAAGGATCTTTAAAAATGGAAGTAGAGCATAAGGACAGGAAAGGAATTATAATTGTCCGCAGTTTCAAAAGTACTCAAAAATGGAGTCTGGTTGATAGCAGGCAAAATCAAACTGAGTTAAATCTCAATTTAAATCTTGATTGGACAGTCACTCAATATCCTGATTGGATTCAGTTATCAAAAGAAAAAGATAAGGAACTGTTAAGAAAATTAATTGTGGGTGAAGTGAAAAAGAAGGTGGAAGATCTTTTTATAACCTTAAAAAAAAATCAAGTTGATCCACTAGGCATTGGGAATATTGTGAGGTCCCAAAGTCGGGTATGGGATAAAAATGAGTTTTATGAAATGTACCCTAGTTTCCCTATAAATGTAGAAGTTCATTTAGAAATCATCAATGCTGGTCTCAATGTTTAACGAATAAGGGTGATTTGGATGAAATCAAAGATTAAAGAAAATGCAATGGTGTCACCCTATTTCCTGTTTTTCCTCATTCATGCGTCGCAAACAGGAATCGGAGTATTAAAGTTTCAATCTCAAATTATCAAAGGAGCAGGGCAGGACGCTTGGATTTCGGTATTGGCAGTAGGGCTCAGCTTGCAGATTATTTTCCTTATGATGCTACATATTCTAAGGAATTCTAGTCGGGGGGACCTGGTATCATTTCATACCGATATCTTTGGGAAAGTGGCTGGCGGTTTTATGAACATCATAGCTGCCATCTATTTCTTTCTAATTGGGTTAGTTGCTGTCCAGTCGTATATTGATATCCTTCAAATATGGGTGTTTGATGGAATTGGGTCTTGGGAATTCGCTCTATTGATTTGTATTTGTATTTACTATATCAATTCTGGCGGATTTCGTTTTGTTGCCGGGATTGCATTCTGGGGAGTAATCATTCCTAGTTTTTTGCTATTAATGTTTGTGTATCTATTTAAATTTGCTCATATTACTTACATAATGCCGTTCTTTACTCATCGTTTCGAGGAATACATGATCTCAGCGAAGGAAAGTGGATTCATGTTTTTGGGATTCGAAACGATGTTGGTGTATTTTCCTTTTATTAAAAATGGGATGAAGGCTAAAAAGTGGGGTCAACTAGGTCTACTCTACACTACATTCTTATACCTGATTATCACGATTTTAACCTTTACATACTTCACACAAGCTAAACTTCACCATTTAGCATGGCCGACTTTGACGATGATTAAAATTATCCGAATACCATTTCTAGAACGGTTTGAGATTATTTTTATCTTTACGTGGTTATTAGTGATTATCCCAGCTTTCTGTACCTATTTATGGTCCTCTGTCCGAATCGTAAAACTTACCTTTACAAGACTAAAGCCAACTTTTATCCTTTTTATTTTTGTAGGCAGCTACTTTTTATTCTCTAGTAATGCGGAAGATATCCTAATAAAGCAAATTCTGGAAACGGCTGTTCGTTATGTCGGCCTATGCTTTATATACGGCTATATACCTCTTTTGTTTATTTTAAGTTTAGTCAAATCGATGATAGGAAAACGAAAATCTGACAAAAATCAAAATGAAGCGGTGTAGATTACCGTGAATGCTATCAGCGAACGGTTTGTGTACTGTCGAAAGACGGAATGGCTAGCTTATGTACCAAGTATGGATCAATTTAATATTTAAATTTACGCCACAAGGAGGAACTATTTGTAAAATTAGTCCCTTTGGATGAACAATTTAAAAGCCTCAAATAGAAAAATTTGTGAACCTTACTGTAATTAAGATTGAAAACGCCAACCTCAATGGAGTTGGCTTTTTCAATCTTTAGCTGTGTAAGGCACACAAAAATGTCAGATGGTAATACGGAACAAAAGCGAACCTTACATTTTAAACTTAACCTAGGCTATCTTTTACCGCATGTACTGGATTTTCACTGAATAAACAACTGTGGAAATAAATCTGTATTGTCCTTCCTCTTAAATAAAGGTGAACGGACTAATTCATGATCTGTCATGAGAAAAGGATAGGATCTCATTAACTCAAGTTGTGTATAAGCTGATAGTAAGGATGAATCATACACACAAGTAAATAGTATATTTCTGCCTTTTAATAGATTAATTGTTTCTGTTAATTTAGTCTGGTCAATTGTGGAATCGTGTAATATTCGTCCCCAGATTAATAGTGAAGCATCTTTTCTAAGATTCGTGATTAAAGATGACATTATTACGTCTATTTCTTCTTGGTTAGTTGCATGATTAATATAATGAATATGCTCCATGAAATCATCTTCAGGAAAAATGAACTTCAGTTTTTGTTTTATCTGGCGCAGGTTACTTTCAGAATCAAATACTATATAATGATTGCCTTTCTCATAGGCGATTAAAATGAAAGTAATGACATGTTCAAAATAATTTTCGAAGTTTGAGGTTAAATAGAGGATTTGACTATTATTTTCCTTTTTGAGGATCTCTGAAATTTTTAATGTATCCGGTAAAGGGTCTTGTTGATATTCACCTTTGATATTTTCATAAAAGAATAACAAAGGGTCAAATTCTAATGCCTCTGCAATCGCCTTCGCTACGGCAATACTTGGCGTTCTTTTGCCATTTTCGATTTGTGTGTAATAGGACCGATCGATAAAGGTAATCATTGAAACTTCCTTTTGAGTCATATTTTTTAATTTTCTTAGCTTAATTAACCACTTTCTCTTCATTTGCACCTCCAAATTTA
This sequence comes from Neobacillus niacini, assembly GCF_046591715.1. Lineage (GTDB taxonomy): Bacteria > Bacillota > Bacilli > Bacillales > Cytobacillaceae > Neobacillus > Neobacillus niacini_L. The sequence continues at coordinate 12,943 of NZ_JAWVNQ010000006.1, forward strand.
TGGTGGCAAACTACTAAAAATTAGTTCGACCTGTTATTTTTTGTAAATATCTTCATGAGATTTTCTTCTTTCGCAATTAAGTGATAAATGGATTCGAGTGTTTCTTCCGGTGTTAGAGAAGTAGTATCTAATAAGGTTGTCCAATCTTCTGTTAAATGTTTTTTTCTCTCTTCTAAATGCGAATCCAGCCATTTTGGGACAGAGTACTGTCTAGCCTTCAACCTTGCCTCAAGTGCCTCACGTTTTGGATTAAGTGAGATATGAAAAATAGTAATATCAGAATTCAATTCGATTTCGTGTAAGACTTCCATTACTTGTTCTTTTGAGAAAATGGTATTTCCGAAAACAAATACTACGTCCATCTCACTTTGCAGTAATATATTTGTAAGGTATCCTGAATTCCGCCGCGCTAATTGCCATAGTTCCATGTAGTTAGGAGCGGCAAATAAAGGATCAACAAAGCAGTAAACGTCATCAATATCGATTCCTGCCACCTTGAAATTTAGTCTTTCACCTAACTGTTTTCTTAACTTTAATCTTAGTGTGGACTTTCCTGCTCCGGAAGGGCCACTAATAAGAACAACCTTTTTTCTCATTCGCCTTCTTCCTTTCTCTGTTGATTTTTGGAGTCATCTTGAAGGTATAATGAAATTCCTTGCTCCAACGAGATGCTGGGGCTCCAGCCTGGCAGGATTTCCCCTTTAGACCAGGGAATCATTATTTCTCCAGGTCGATACTCTAGGTCGCCCCATCTTACCGAAATCTTCTTATCGGATATTTTTTCAATAAGTTGAACCAGTTCCTTTAGCTGAATAGGTTTACTACTACGAACCGCGAATCTTTCAACGTTTTTTCCTTTGCCATCCATTAAGCGGGAGGCCGCTATCATATAGGCATCAATCACGTTATCAATATATAAAAGGTCTAAGAACTGCTCTCCAGGCGACATCGACAGTACATTTCCATTCTTCAGTGCTCGGAATAATAAATTCATGATTTTATTTCTAGGGTCATTCGGTCCAAAGTTATCAAATAAAACAAGGTTTATGACATTGAAACTATGGAAATGAGCGTAATAAAGGAGGATATCTTCAAAAGCTTGCTTCGTTGCTGCGTATAGACTATTAGGTAGATATTCTTGTTGGTTATAATGCTGAGAATAGGAGCTTGTGTTGATGATTTTAGTGACTCGATGTTTGCTCATTGCTTCTGCAAGAAACGTACCTAGCAGTATGTTGCTGCTAATCATATTTTCAATGTCACTAGTCTGAATCGTGATCGAGGCAAAGGATGATAAATGAAAGACAAGGTCAGGCCGTGCTTTTTGAATAGCACGGTCAATTGATTCATAGCTGCCATCATAAACATGGACAAAAAGGTTGTCAATGATTGGATTAATCAGTTTGAGATTAGAGGTGTTTCTTACTAGAATATGGACCGTACAACCTTCTTCAAGCAACCTCTTTGCCAGAAAGGAGCCTATATACCCGGTAGCTCCCGTTACGAAAACTCGAAGATTCGCTAACTTTTTATCCATGTGAATGACACCTTACATTTTGGTCCAGCATAAATTGTTCAAGCTGCTGAATAGAAATTTTAAGCATGTCCTCATTTTTCTCATATGCTCTATGCCATTCCACTATTTTCTCTATTGCTTGATCTACCCTCCACACAGGATGCCAGCTTAGCTGGCTCTTTGATTTTGTACAATCTAACAGGAGAAGATCCGACTCTGGATACAATGGCTGCTCGTATTTTTCTAATTTCAGTTGCCCTCCCCAGATGCTTATCAGCTTCTCAACAATTTCACGTACAGGTCGGCAATCTGCAAAATCCGGACCGAAATTCCACGCAGATGTGTACGCAGCTCCTTCTTCATATAATTTTTCAACTAATTGTAAATAGCCGCTTAAAGGCTCTACTACATGTTGCCATGGTCTGATGGCATTAGGACGTCTTAGAAAAATAGGCTTGTTCGCCATTAGGGAATCAATACATTGAGGAATGAGTCGTTCGGATGACCAATCACCTCCACCAATGACATTTCCTGCACGGGCAGAGGCAATGGCGACCCCGTGCTCGGCTATTTTTAATGGATGAAAGAATGAATCACGATAAGATTTTGTTACTAATTCGGAGCAAGCTTTACTAACTGAATAAGGGTCTTTGCCTCCTAACGGATCTGTTTCTCGATAACCCCAGATTGATTCTACATTTTCATAGCATTTGTCCGTTGTTACATTAAGAACGACTTTAATCTTGGCACCTTTTTGATTGGCTTTTCGAATAGCCTCAAGCAAATTTACTGTTCCTACTATATTCGTTTGGAAGGTGCCGACAGGATCTCTGTAGGATTCCCCCACAAAAGGTTGAGCTGCCATATGAATCACAATATCTGGATTCGCTTCATCTAGTACACGGAATAGGTTGGCTGCATCATTAATATCACCAATATGTGAATCTACTACTTTATTTAGTTGCAATAGTTCAAATAAATTAGGAGTCGTGGCTGGGTCTAACGCATATCCTGTTACCTTTGCACCCAATTGTGATAACCATAAGCTTAACCAGGCACCTTTAAATCCTGTATGGCCAGTTAGGAAAACTCTTTTCCCTTGCCAAAAAGATTGATTCACCATTCCTTTACCACACCTTCCATGGTGGATTTCCAGTATTCCAAAGGCTCTCTAATTGTTTACGGTCATTCAGTGAGTCCATTGGTTTCCAGAACCCACGATGTTTATGAGCAACTAATTGATTCCCCTTCGCGATTTTTGGTAATACATCGGTTTCAAATACAGACTGATCACCGTCAATGTAATCAAATACAGATGGCTCTAGTACAAAGAAACCTCCGTTGACCCAGTTGCCATCTCCCTGTGGTTTTTCAATAAAGTTGTTGATCGTGTTGTTCGCATCAATCTCTAACGAACCAAATCGTCCCTCAGGCTGAACAGCTGTTAAGGTGGCCATTTTTCTATGAGATTTGTGAAATTCTACCAGTGCTAAAATATCTACATTAGAAAGGCCATCACCGTAAGTGAGCATAAACGTTTGATTTCCTATATAAGGTTGAATTCTTTTCACTCTTCCGCCTGTCATCGTTTCGAGTCCAGTTTCTACAAATGTTATTTTCCATGGCTCGATAAAATTTTTTTCAATCACAAATGACTGTGTCTCTTTGGATAAATCGATGGTCACATCCGCTTGACTTAAGCTATAGTTCATAAAATACTCTTTAATCATTCGCCCTTTATAGCCCAGACAAATGATGAATTCATTAAAGCCATAGGACGAATAGATTTTCATGATATGCCATAGTATCGGCATATTACCGATTTCGACCAGTGGCTTGGGCTTCAAGATGGTTTCTTCACTCAATCGAGTTCCGAAGCCTCCTGCTAATATGACAACTTTCATTGTTATATCCCTCCTTTTTTATTCCAGAATAGTTTATGTATTCATTTGCTTAGCGTTTGGACAAATTGCAAATTGTGGCAAGTTGCCACATCCCTGCAGGATTTGGATAATCTATTACTTTAGACCAGAACCATTCCTATTAAATTTCATAAGTTATCAGGACTAATATGGAAGGAAGGAGATATCCAGTGGAACTGTCTAGTACGATTCGTTATGTTCAATTCAACTACCCGCTTTTTAACTGGGGACTTATTAACACGGAGGTGATTGGAAACGTGACAGATAATGATGACCTTTTACATTTCTGCGTCATAGCCAGTAGGGATTATACAATAAAAGTAGTAGCTTTATATGAATCCCTTCGATTAAATTCTTCTAAGTTTAAACTTTGGGTTTGCTGTATCGATTCACTAGCTTATGAGACTTTGAAAAAGTTAAATCTTGAGCAAATGGTTCTATTCTATGTAGAACAATTCGAAGACACTACCTTACGAAAACTTCGGAAACAACGGAAGCAGAATGAATATTGCTGGACGTTAAAAGCACCATTAGTCCATTACTTGCTTACAACGTATCAACTTCAGTCCATTCTATATTGTGACGGGGACTTATCCTTTTTTTCTAACCCAATCGAAATTTTTAATGAATGGGGAGATGCTTCTATATATTTATGTCCTCAACGCGATTTGGACTGGGTGGAAGAGAAATATGGGAAATACCAAGCAGGGTTAATCGGTTTTCGGAACGATGAAAATGGTCTCAAAAGCCTAAATTGGTGGCGTAAAAGATGTGAAGAATGGTGTTCAGCAGAACCGGATAATCATCGATTTGGGGACCAAAAATATTTAGATAAGTTTCCAGCGTTATTTTCAAACATAAAGATTTCAAATCATTTAGGTATTAACGCTGCCCCATGGAATTGTATTTACAACAATAACTTTAATATTCAGAAACAGAATCAAGGAATCTTGATTGAAAAAGATCCTCTTGTCGCTTATCACTTTGCCTGTCTTTCGATATTTAATCCTGATGAATATGATTTATGGTCACTCGACAGCATAAAAATGAGCCGAGAACATAAGAAATATATATATCAGCCATATATTGAAAGAATAAGAGAATCCATACAAGTAATGAAAGCTAAAGGAATCGATATGACAAGTTTTTATTCGACCAAGGATACTATCCAAGCAAAAACCTATTATAAATACTCTAATTTTCGTAAAAAAATGGATGAGAGTGATCACTTTTATTGTTTCGCCACCATCATGAGCAAGGAATATATATTAAAGGGGCTTGCGCTTTATCAATCCTTAGTTCAGCAGACCGCCGGATCTTTCCATCTATGGATTTGCAGTATGGATCAGGAAAGTTATCAGATCCTAACTAACCTTCATCTTGATCATGCTACTGTTCTTCACGTGGAGGAAGTAGATGGTAACATCCTATCCACGATTAATCATGATCGTGGACTAAAAGAATGTTGCTGGTCCATGAAGGCCCCGTTTACTCAATATATTCTTGATCAATATAAAGAAATTGATCATCTGATTTATTGTGATGCCGATATGTATTTCTTTTCAAGTCCTCAGCCTATTTTTGATGAATGGGCTAAATACTCCATTTTTCTAACTCCACAACGGAGTACTGAACTTGTTGAGAATCGTTATGGTATTTATCAAGCGGGGCTTATTGGATTTAAACAAGAGAGGAATAGTCAGAAAATCCTTAATTGGTGGAAACAAAGATGCCTTGAATGGTGCTACGACTCTTTCGATGGCCATCGCTGGGGTGACCAAAAATATTTGAACAGCATACCAAACCTGTTCTCCAATATCAAAATTATTAAACACGAAGGTATCAATACTGCCCCATGGAATGTGGTCATGAAAGAAGGCCAAAATATTACTTTTAAGGAGGGGACTGTTCAAATAAATAACCATGAATTGGTCTGCTATCACTTCGGCAGTTTGCGGACGGTGAAAGATAGTAAATTTGATTTGTGGGAATTAGAACCCCTTTCATTTACAGACCCAATCCTGTTTAACATTTATTACCCGTATTTACGCACACTAAAGCAGTTATTCACCGAACTGAAAAGAAAGGGTCTGCTAAAAAAAACACCTACCTCCTTCCCATACAATTCACCTGACTATACACCACAAAATCCAATATCATTCGATGATTTAGAAAAAGCTATACAAAAACAGCCTGATGAAAATATGGGTAAGCTCATTTAGATATGTTGTCGTGAACCGTACTGTAAATAAGAGTGAAACAGCCAACCTCATGGGGTTGGCTGTTTCAGACTTTAACTGTGTATGGCGCTTTAGAAATGTCAGATTCGATTACGGAACGGAATCGAACCTGACAATAAAGGCAGCTAGAATGAAAAAACGAAGTGGATAAAGATAGTGCTCCGTTTTTTCTGATATGATATATGTACCTATAATGAAATTTACAATCCTAAAAAGAGAGTGAAAGAAATGGCAATTTTTAAAAATGATTGGGCGCCTTTATTGGAGGCGGAATTTGAGAAAACGTATTACCAACAATTAAGGGAAAAACTACGGGCGGAATATCAAACAAAGGTCATTTATCCGGACCAACACGATATCTTTAACGCCCTTCATTACACTTCTTATAAAGATACGAAAGTCGTCATTATTGGCCAGGATCCCTATCATGGCCCTGGACAAGCTCATGGTTTAAGTTTCTCGGTTAAACCCGGAGTGAAAATTCCTCCATCCTTACGCAATATTTACAAAGAATTGCAGGACGATATCGGGTGCACGATTCCTAATCATGGTTACCTAGTGGACTGGGCAAAACAGGGCGTATTGATGTTAAATGCGGTACTGACTGTCCAGGCTGGAAATGCAAACTCTCATAAAGGTCTAGGCTGGGAGTTGTTTACTAATAGAGTCATAGAGATATTGAATCAACGGGAAACACCTGTCATATTCATCCTGTGGGGTAATTTCGCCCAGCAGAAGCAGCAGTTGATTACCTCACCCCACCACTATATTATTAAATCTCCTCATCCGAGCCCGTTTTCTGCTCATAATGGCTTTTTTGGAAGCAAGCCGTTTTCTAAAGCGAATCTGTTTTTGAGGGAGATTGGGAGTGGGGAGATTGAGTGGCAAATAAAAAATTTATAGATAATACTCTGTGCTTGCCCCTGCTAAGAGGGACAAGCATTTTTTTATAATAAAAAATAATCTTTATGATTATCCACCAATTCTTTTCCAGTCTCATTTATTTGATATACTAAAAAGTATATATATTATGAAACGGAGTTTTTATTATATGAATGTTGTTATTACAGAGCCGTCGGCTGCACCAGTAATAAATGCACTAAGATCAATTGGTTACAATGCAAGCACAGCTATTGCAGATTTAGTTGATAACAGCCTCGATGCAAAAGCATCGGTTATACATATTAATTTTGATTATGGAGATTCAAACGGTTGGATTACATTAACTGATAATGGATCGGGTATGAATGAAGAGATGCTTCAAACGGCTATGAATATCGGTTCAAAAGACCCTCGTGCAAAAAGAGGGGCTAACGAACTTGGCAGGTTCGGAATGGGATTAAAGACAGCTTCTTTTTCATTAGGTAAGCGCTTAAGTGTTCTCACGAAATTTCAAGGTGACTACTATGAAAGATGCTGGGATTTGGATCACGTGTCACAAACAAATAAATGGGAGCTATTTACCTCCATCCCAGAAGAAGTTAAGCAAAAAATGGGAACAATAGAGGGTGAAAATGGAACAATAGTCTGCATCGATAAACTCGATCGATTTATGGGTTATGGGGGGAAACGAACGTTAAGAGAAACTAGTTTTTTTAATAAGGTATCCAGAATCAATAGGCATTTAGAGTTCGTTTTTCATTCAATCTTGGAAAAGAATAATCTAACTATGTATATTAATGGAAAGAAAATAACGCCATGGGATCCTTTCATGAGATATCATCGGCATACCATTGAAGGTGAAATGCAGGTAATAAGAATAAATGAAAATAGGATAAGGGTTCAATATTTTATACTGCCTCATGCTTCACATCTGACTGAACCAGAGTATAAAAGTGCAGGCGGTTATAAAGGCTGGAGAGATCATCAAGGATTCTACATATACAGAGAAAATAGGCTTTTATACTTTGGTGACTGGATGGGTCTTTTTCCGAAGGATGCTTCCTCGCAGCTCGCCAGGGTACGAATTGACCTGCCTAATGACGCTGATTCTGAATGGCAGGTTGATATAAAAAAGTCTGGTATTAATCTGCCGGAAGAAGCAAAAAGAAGGCTTGAGACAATTTCTGCAATTGCCAGAAAGGTTTCAAAGGAGATATTTTACTTCCGTACACAAACCACCAGGGGAGACCAGACTTTTAAAGGCAGTTTAAATACATGGGAGCAATCTGGACGGGATGATGGCCCGCAATTTGTATTAAATAGAAATCATCCTATTCTCGGAGAGCTATTTAATAAATTGGATGATGAATCGGCCAAGCTATTAAATCTATACCTTAAATTTGTTCAGTTGGGCTCTCCAAGCAATATCATTGATTCTCCAAAGGTCGATGAAGAGATTATTCAAGAGGTATCGGATTCCCAGAAAGAACTAATCATCCAGTTTGCATCTACCATGATTAATCTTGATCTTTTTAATGACCAGGATCAACTTTTAAATGCACTGCTAACACAGCCCGCATTTGATGGATTAAATAGAGCGACTCTGAAAATGATCTTAACGGAGGCAGATTTGATTGACAAATAATATGAAAAGTTTATTTGAACAAACCTTTTCAGCAAGCTACTATACACTTAAATCATTCATTAGCAGCCAGCAGGAAGCTGCGGACCAAGCACTGAATTTAGCGAGGATGACTACAGAAAAAAATTTGGGCAGTGTAGATGACGATACTTTTGTATTGTGGTCACTGGAAATGTATAAGAGATATAAAATTGGTGCAGATATTCCTAAACCACCACCTATTATCATGCCGCCTAGTGGGTTCAGTTGGTTTAGTCCTAAAATGGTTGCTGCAAGCTTCTTTTGGACACGCTACCGTGAATATTTAACAAAAATAAAAGACTGGCCAATGGAATCAGTTCAGGCAATTGATGAAACGACTAATGAAGTGATGAAATCATTGGGAAATCCAAAGGATACAACTCCATTTGATAAACGAGGTTTGGTGTTAGGATTTGTTCAATCTGGTAAAACAGCCAATTTTACTGGCTTAATCAATAAGGCTTACGATGTAGGGTATAAATTAATAATTGTCTTATCGGGAATCCATAATGATTTAAGAACCCAGACTCAGATTAGATTAAATGAAGAGGTCATAGGAACCGATGAAAAAGGAAGTCCGGTTGGAGTTGCTAAAATTTACGGAAATGATTCGGATCATATTATTTCTTCATGGACCACGATTGATAGAGACATTAGTTCAGCACATAGAGGGCCAAGTAATTTGGGTTCCCCGACACTTATGGTGGTAAAGAAAAATAAAACGGTCCTAGAATCACTAAGAGATCAGTTGAAATATCATAGGAATTTATTCAATTTGGATATACCGGTTTTGGTCATTGATGATGAGGCTGACCAAGCTTCTGTTGATACATCCGACCCAAATAAAGAAGAGGATCCAAAAACAATTAATAGATTGATTAGACAAATACTTGAAGTCTTTAATAGAAAAGCATATGTGGGATACACAGCCACACCATTTGCTAATCTCCTTATTGGGACAGATGCGAATACAGCCGAAGAAGGTAATGATTTGTATCCGAAGGATTTCTTAGTAGGGCTTCCGAAACCGAAAGATTACTGCGGACCAGAAGAGTTTTTCAACGTTGAAGAAGATGCGGATGATCCAAGACCAAGTTTAATCAGGCCGCTTCGGGAAGAAGATACAGATGTTTTTACGATTATCAAGAAAAAGTCAGATGCAGATAAGTTTGAGGAAGTTCCTCCTCAAATGAGAGAAGCAATATTAGCATTTATGCTGACGATAGCTATTAGGAATCTTAGAGGACAGCGAAAAAAACACAATTCGATGTTGATTCACACATCGCGCTTTAAAGATGTCCAGTCAAACGTCAAGGATGAGGTATCTAGAACCTTTGAGGCTATCTCACATCAAGTTCAATACAATCCGCAAAGTAAAGTTTTATTAGAATTTCAAGAGCTCTATGAACAAGATTTTCTGCAGACAACTCGTGAATGGTCTAGTGAAATTCCAATTTTCAGATGGGAAGAAGTTTATGAGGAGCTCAGAAAATGTGCAGAAACAATTCAGGTGTTTGAGATTAACGGGAACAGCAAAGATGCGCTGGATTATCATCAGTATAAAGAAAATGGTCTAAATGTAATTGCGGTTGGCGGTGATAAGCTTTCCAGGGGATTGACACTCGAGGGATTAAGTATTACCTATTATTTTAGAAACACATTAATGTACGATACGCTTATGCAAATGGGCCGCTGGTTTGGTTTTAGAAAAGGATATATGGACTTATGCAGAATCTATACCTCAGCAGAAATTGCTTCGAATTTCGAACACTTGGCAATAGCTATGATTGAACTTCGACATGAATTTGAAAGACTGGCTAATCAAGGGAAAACACCATCAGAGTATGCGGTGCGCATGTTAAGTCATCCTACTATGACTTTAACGAGTCCGCTAAAAATGAGAAATGCAATATCCTCAAGTATTATTTATGGTGGAACACTGCAGCAGACAAGGCTTTTTGATACTAACGAAGAGTTTTATAGGACTAATATGACTGCAACAGTAAAACTTGCAGGAAAACTTTCTTTAGAGAAAAGCAATTTTGGACAAGGGAAAACGAATTATTACGTTGCAGCTGATATCGATGCCAGCATTGTTAAAGAATATTTAGGTGAGTATAAAACGAGTTCTGGAGGGGAAAAAGTCGACTCAAGCCGAATAGTAGATTATATCAACCTCGCCAATGAAAATAATGAGCTTTTAAAATGGACGATAGCTATTGTGGAAGGGGACCCGGGAGACAGGACAGGGGCTGGGCGATATCCTGTAAGTCTTGGACCATTAACCTTATCATCCGCTGTTTCTCGCGGTGTAAGAGTCAAAATGCCGGATAATACAGAGACGATAGATATCAAAGCAATTGTATCGCCAAATCAGGAATACATTGACATTAATCCAAGTGAAATTAAAGATATAAAGGATAGAACAGAAAAAAGGAGCAGACGGCCAAAAGAAAAAGGCTTACTCCTTATTTATCCTTTAAACCCAAATGTCCCGGTATTTAAAAACTTAGATGTTCCGTTTTCTGAGACCCTGGTTCCGATTGGTATTGCTCTTTCTTTTCCGAGTACAGAATTAGATGAGACAGATGTATACCAGACAAATAAGACTGTTCAATAGTGTTATTTAAAGGAGAATCGCTGTGGTAAACCTAAAAACTGAGTTTGATGAAATGATTGCAGAGCTTAAGAACCAAACCGATAGTGAATTTTATAAACTGAATGTCCTTACCTATGAGGCCCCAATCATTTTTGCAGGAATAGATGCCGGAAATTTTAATCGGCAACTATATATTGATTTGGGACAATCAACCTGGGAAGAAGAACAATTACGGGCTCTTCCCAAGTGGCGGGGATTATCTATAAAGATAGAGTATTTTGAGAAGATTTTCTCCTTAAAGAACCGTTATTTACTTATCATAAGGCAGGAAGATGAGCAAAATACGGAAATTTTTGATTCTGTACTGCAAAATCTTGTGGATCATCTATTAAACAATAAGGAAAGCTCCATATATACAACAATCTTTGGCGTACTAGATAGATGGAGAACCTTTTTTCAAAGGGGCGGCTTTAAAAAACTATCAGATGAGCAGCAAAGGGGATTGTTCGGAGAACTTTGGTTTATTAATGAATGGCTGGATAAGTTTCCAAACATGCCTCCGCTGGTCATTGAGCAATGGGAAGGACCTACTAAAGGCAGGATAGATTTTAAAAGAAGTAAGTCCGGATTAGAGATAAAGACTGTTTCGGAGAGACTGACCAAATCAATAAAAATTTCGAATGAGGACCAGTTAAAACTGACTGAAGCAATTGCTACTATCTATTTGTATGTGTGTTTTTTAGAAACTAGCAAAACACATGGAATGTCTCTTCAGGAGCTTGCTGTTCAGGTTAGGAAAAAAATTGCTGCAAGGTCAGAAAGAATTGCTCTTATATATAACGACTTTTTAACGGATCTTGGGTTTAGAGAAGAAGAATATACTGATACACTATACTTTGTGGAAAAGGTAGAGGTTTACGAAGCTGGTGAGACGTTTCCAAGGTTGTTAAAAGAAGATCTTCCAAGGGGAATATCACATGTATCTTATAATATTGACCTTACCCATTGTTCGGAATTCGAAAAAGACAAAGAGATCATTTATCAATATTTTAGGGTGGATGGGGAATCATGATTGAATCAAAGCAGAGAAAAGAATTTCTATTAGATTTTATGGAGGAACTAGAGGAAAAGGCTGTTAAAGCTGGAAGTTATCAAATTCCATTTCTAGATAAAATGATTGGTTTTATGGATCGGCCGGATGAGCCTGAAATCTTATTTCCTCCATATTTAGATACATCAAAAAATATTGCTGTAAATGCTTATTCTTTTGATGAAGAGAATAATGTTTTAGATTTATATGTTGTCGATTACAATTTTGAGCAAAATGAGGATGATTTATTATCCATCAGCATGACGGGCATTATTGAAATTGCAAATAAAGCAAAACGGTTCATTACGAATGCACAAGCATTAATGGAGACAATTGATCATTCTTTACAATCCTATGATTTAGCAAAACTTATTACGGAAAATAGTGAAACAATTAATGAAGTAAATTTATATGTAGTTACGAATTCTTACTATTCCTCCAACAAACCGGTTGAACTAACAATCCCTGGGTTTGATAGTGTTAACGTACAAGTTTGGGATTTAGATCGTGTTCAGCTTCTGATAACGGCTGAACAAGGTATTCAGACGGATTATATTGATTTCGAAAGAGATTTCGGAGAAACCTTTGATATGATGCTGGTTCCAGATCCAACAAGCGGGTTAAAGGATTTTGACTGTTATGTTGGTTATATATCCGCGGAACTTTTGGCAAAAGCCTATGATGAATGGGGCCAGAAACTGGTTGAACGAAATGTAAGGTCTTTTTTGCAGGCAAGAGGCGGTACAAACAAAGGAATCCGAGATACACTAAGAGATCCTTTTCAGCGAAAAATGTTTGTGGCATATAATAATGGAATTTCAACCGTTGCTCATGAAGGTGAAATTGAAAAGATTGAAAACAAGGCTAACTTATATAAGATAAAAAGATTAAGCGGATGGCAGATTGTAAATGGCGGGCAGACGACAGCTTCTATTCACCAAGCATATAAAGAAGGTATCCCGCTCAAAGATGTATATGTTCAAGCTAAGCTGACTATTTTACAGGCAAACGAATTCGTTATGAAGGACCAGCATCTCCTGGAAGATGAAATGGTTTCAAGAATATCTCAGTATGCAAATACACAAAACAAAATTAATAAATCTGACCTTCTTGCAAACACCAGGTTTATGTCTGATTTAGAGAAATTCTCCCGAAATATTTGGATTCCAGTCTTTGATGGCCGAAAACCTGAGAATAAATGGTATTTCGAACGTGCCAGGGGTCAATATATGGTTGATATCAACCGAAGAAAACGCGGTAAGGAACAAACAGACTTTAAGAAGCAATATCCAAAAGATAAGGTGCTGACGAAAGTTGATATCGCAAAACACTTTGTTTCTTGGGAGGGCTATCCCCATATCTCTAGTAAGGGCGGAGAAGAAGCCTTTAAAAAGTTTATGGATTTAAACAAAAGCTTCTGGAAGTCAGAAAAAGATCAAACAAAAATGACTTTATCTGTTTACCAAAAATTAATAGCCAGGTCGATCATAAATAAACGAGTACAAGAAATAGTAGATGAAATGAAGCTGAGAGGGTATAAGGCAAATGTAATTTATTATACAACTTCCATGCTAAATCATTTGTACGGTGAAAAGATCGACTTAGTAGAGGTTTGGGAGAAACAGTCTCTATCGGATAAATGGGATGAAGTCATCCGAATTATGGCAGATAAAACACTTTCCTTCCTTAGAGATTCGGCTGGAGAAAGAAACGTTACTCAATGGGCAAAGCAGGAGGCCTGCTGGATACAGTTTAAGGATGAGTGTACGAATGAATTGAAGAATCTTATATAATAAGAATTACACCCTTTTCTTGGTTATTGGAGGATTAGGGTGTTTTCCATTTTACTTTTATTTTTAGAATCATGATCCAGGCTGCTGCAGGAGTTAACGTACCTTTGAGAATATTATTATTAATTTTCCATTTGAAAAGGTACATACATTTTTAATAGTTTTGGTGATATAATTGACTAGTTATCAGCTTAAAATTTGAAATAGAACACTCGTTCGATTATTATAAATGTATAAGGATCCTTTCTGATTTGAAAGGAAATTTTTATAAATATCAAGAAGAATTCTTCTTGTAGGAGTGAGAATATGACGGATAAACTACAAGTGATGGATCTTTTTGCAGGTGCTGGCGGACTCAGCAACGGGTTTGAACAAACGAATAAATTTAAAGTAAAAGTTGCAGTAGAAATTAATCCAAATGCACAAAAAACGTATGAAGAAAATCATGAAAATGTGAAAATGTTAGAAGATATTACTAAAATTGATTATCAGAGATTAATGCAGGAGGTTGGAAATATTGATGTTATAATTGGCGGACCTCCTTGCCAGGGATTTTCAAATGCCAATCGGCAAAAGAACACTCTTATTTCATCCAATAACCAGCTTGTTAAAGAGTACATTCGTGCGATAGAAGAAATAAGGCCAAAAGCTTTTGTTATGGAAAATGTTAAATCCATTGTTTCTGATAAGCATAAGTTCTTTTTAAGTGAAAATTATGAAAAAGAATTAGAGAAATTAGATATTATTCCTGCCGATGAGCAAATAAAAATAGGCACTCTAACAAATAATGCAGAGGTATTAATAACCTTTTTGAAAAATGCGTATCAAGAAAAAATAGATTTATCTCGTTATTTGATAGACATAGAAGTTTTATCGAAGTTCAATTCATTATTAAGGAAAGCTAAGAAGAACTCAGTTAGCGAAATATTAGACTTCTTTAATAAAGAAACAAATAAAAGATATTTTGAGAAATTATTAAGCAATAGGTGGGAAACAGTTCATCAGAAATATTGGGATGATTCATATAAACTAAATTGGAACGTTTTAGGTGAAACTTTAAGAGAAATACTGAGAAACAATGAAGTTAATATATATGAATTTACTAACCTATTGGAAGATATTCTTGAAACTCAAAAAGTCATTAACAAAATATCTGAACTAATTAACTTTAAAATTATTCTGGATGAAATAAGACTTGTTAATAATAGTGTTGAGGTCCATATTAAATCTTTTAATGTATTTAAATATATAAGGGCCAAACTCTCAAGCTTAGGATATGAGTTGAATGATGAGGATAATCAAATTTTTAACGCTGCTAGTTTTGGGGTGCCGCAAGAGAGAAGAAGGCTTATCCTAATAGGGGTTTTACAGAACGAATTAGTGGGTGAATCAGTAAAAATTCCAGAACCATTATTTAAGAAGAAAGAAGACTTCTATAAGATAAGTGATGCCATTGCTGATTTGGAGAATCTACCACCCACGACAAATGTGACTGAAGACGAAATAATTAGGACAATCCCTAGTAACGGCAATGTATTAAACCAATACCTAATCAATAACAGTAATATTGTATATAATCATGTACGAACGGAATCAAGGGAAATGGCTCAAAAAAGATTCAAAGCTTTAACAGCTGGGCAGAACTTCCATAACCTTGATGATTCGTTGAAGGGAACATACACTGATCACAGCAGAACCCAAAACACGATTTACAGGAGACTTGACTATAACCAGCCTTCTGAGACAGTGGTCAATGTGAGAAAGTCGATGTGGATACACCCTAAGCAAGATAGAGCTATTAGTATTAGAGAAGCAGCAAGATTGCAATCATTTCAAGATAATTATAAATTTTACGGACCGAAGGATTCACAGTATCAGCAAGTGGGGAATGCGGTTCCTCCTTTAATGGCCAGGTTTGTTGCTGAAAGTTTACTAGAGTCACTTGGGATAAATTTAAATGAAAAGATTAGAGATACTATAAAGCCTCAAGAGGTATATCAATAAATACTATAGTGTGATTTGAAGGGAGCCAATTAATTTTTGGCTCCCTTTTTAATATCATATCTTTATGGCTCTATAATATTTGTTGGGGTTTAAACACAATTAGTGGACAAAAAAATACAAGCAATCATCCCACTACTTTTATACCTGAATTTGTTGAGAAACTAGCATGAAAGGAGTTGCGTTGGAGAGAATTTAACATGGTTTTCCCCGGTTTAAAAGATTTTTTGTTCGAATTTTTCCTATTGTGAATTGGGTTATTCACAATAGGAAAAAGCTCCCGAAGCTATCAGTCTATGGGGCTATTTAGGATAGAGAATTGTAAGGTATTATTATTATTAATATTTCACAACGTTTCTTTCTTAATGATATTTTTATTATTCCTACGTATAAAATCGCTGATAAGGTTTATTGTTTCTATAGGACTTTCTTTTATTTCGTGTTCCCATACCCTCAGGATTTTCCATCCTTTGTCAAAGTAATAGTGATTCACTTCAATATCCCTTAATTTATTTCTCTCCAGTTTCTTTTCCCAATAATCTTTGTTTGATTTTGGCATATTCCCATGAATAGGGCAGCAGTGCCAGAAACAAGAGTCAATAAAGATAACGATCTTATATTTCTTTATAGAGATATCTGGTTTACCAAATAAATTTGCGTTTTTACGAAAGCGAAATCCCATCTTCCAAAGTTCTTTCGTGACTTTATTTTCAAGTGCAGATTGAGACTTTATTGCTCTCATGTTCTTTTTTCTCTGTTCCTTCGTCAAGTTATCTGCCATATCCACCATCCAAAATGCAGAAAAATTATTCTTCTAGTTTTAAAATGTTTACAATAGGAACATCCGCGGGTGCCCATGTAAGTGAATCTAAGTTCTGTCTCTTCAGCCAAATTAACTTAGAATGCTCACTTGGTGTTGGAGCTCCCTCAATGACGCTGCATTTGATCGATATAAGATGAACAATAAACGCTTCATATTCATGAATGTTCTCATTATATACTTCTCCAGTTGTTACAATCCTACACCCTAGTTCTTCCTCAATTTCCCTTTCTAATGCAGAATAGATATCTTCATTAACTTCTACCTTTCCACCTGGAAACTCCCACATATTTGGCATAGTCATATTAGGGGACCTGAGGGCGCATAGAATTTCATGTTCTTCATTTTCAATAATGGCTTCTACAACTTTCACAATTTTTTTCAATAGGATCCTCCTAGAGCGTAAAACCACCACTTATCACATTAACATTTTTTACAAATTTTTTTGTTTCAAGTCATCGCGTTTCATTTTTATTATGAATCACAAATTACTTGTGTCCTAATGATTGTTACAGGAAAAACTCCGCGCAGCTAGCTACCAACATTATCACCTATGTAAAGGGGATTTTTAATTAGGAAAACTAATCAAACGTTTGATTAAATCCAAAAAAGCCTTGGTATGACTGGTCCTGCCAAACTAATCAAACGTTTGATTAACTAGTATTTTTGGATTTTTTGAATTACCAATCCTCCCCTTCGTCTATAGGGCTGTCAAACCCACTAGGAATATATCGCCCATAGGTTTTGACTAAATCACTAATCTTTGGCGCATGTGGCGAATCTAGCACAAAATCTAATAGCTTCTCATGCACACGTTCATAAGAATACTTCTGGAGGACTATATACCAGGCATCCAGTTTCTTTTGATCAAAATGAAACTTATCATAATAAACTTGAATAAGGGCCATCAACGTATAAAGCTCCTTTTTATTCATCTAAGTTAAAATCCTCCATAATCATTCTCTTCTTATCATTCTGCTGATTTAGATACGATTCAAATTTTGTCCCAAACAAGGTCTCCGGCCGCAGGAACTTATTCCAAATATGATCAGACTGCCAATCCGCTGCCTTTAAATCGATGACTTTCGTAAAATCTTCAAGCGTAAAGCCTTCGCCATATCTGGCATGAATCAGTTCCCTCGTTTTAATTGAGTTTAGTTTAAAGCTCTTTCCTGTCTTCTCATTCAAATAACTGATGATTTCAGCATAGGGAATTTCTTTTTTCTCGTAAGAATGGACAGTGGATTCGATACTCTTTTCTGATTCCTCCTTAGGTGCAGGTTCCTCAACAGGCTGATTCCGAGTATCAGGAAGGGTATCTTCGAACTCCTTCAGCTTTTCATAGTCAATGCTATACCATTTTGTCTTATCCATTTTCATTTGATTCTAATTTTCTGATAGAAGTAATCCTAGCATTTCTAGCGAGCGAATAGTGCGCTTAATCGTACTCACTGACCAAAACGGCAGCTGCTTCTGCCACTCCTCATATGTATTGTAAACCCAGGTTCTCCCTTCGATCGTATGCTTGCTGATCCTTAGCCAATAATGGATTTGCTGCAAGACCACTGCCTCATTTACACCAATCTTAACTGCCAAACTAGGAATAATCATAACTGGACTTTCATTGATTAATAACTTACTCAACTGAATCTCTCCTCTACTGAACTTTAATAAGGGAACCTTGATTGTACCGTCAGACCCGAGCAGTCACCCGATTGGTTAAAGTTCCTTCAACATCTATATATAAATAAAAGAGGAAAATGGACAGGTTCAAAAACCTATTTTGGCTTGATTAATAATTGATAGAGGAGGAGACATATTATTTTATCTTTGAAGTAATCTTTGAAGTATTCTATTGAAGAAATCTTTGGTATTGCTTGGGTCAACGAGGGTATTTCTACATGCCGCTCTGAATCTATCTATACCCCAGGATGTCCTATCAATTTGGTCATTTTATCCTGATGCAGAATCGTAACATAAGGTCCTATTGTACTTGTGTTCCGCTTTCAGATCCAGATCCTTTTTCATGTCTCTCCCTTACATATTGTAAATACTAGATCTTAACCAATAGTTAAATATGGTTGAAATATATCTAATAGTTCGATCAATATGGTTGTGATACCATGACGATAGTAGTACAAGGATACTGAAAATTATAAATAGGGGGAAAGAGAATGGCAAAAGAAAAAGTAAAAAAACCATTCTACAAAAGATGGTGGGTTTGGGTTCTGGCTGTAATTATTATTGGTTCTGTTCTCTCAAATGGTAATGATTCAACAAGCACAGAAAAAGGCTCAGAGAAACAAGAAGAAAAAGCAGCTCCAGTGACTGCCCCTTCTAAAAAAGAAGAAGAAAAGTCATTTAAAATTGGAGAAACAGTACCAGTTGGAGATATGACATATATCATTTCATCGAAAGAGGTTAAAGATCAAGTAGGACCTTCTATTTTACCCACAAAAGCTACTCAAAAATTTGTAGTGATTGAAGTTACTCTGAAAAATGGCGGCAATGAAGCCGTTACAGTGGATAGCAGTTTCTTTAAATTAAAACGTGGAGAAAAAACCTACGAAGCAGATTCATCAGCGAGTATGTCTGCTAACCAAGGAGAAGATGGAACCATTACAAACAGCTTTTTCCTGCAAGAGGTTAATCCTGATTCCGAGGTTAAAGGTTTTGTAGTCTTTGATGTTGCGCCAGACGTTGCAGCCGCTTCTGACTTGCAATTACAAGTTCAGACTGGACTTTTTGGTACTGAAACCGAAATAATCACTTTACAATAAACGAATTAATTAGGGGTTAGACACTACTGATAGTGGTGCTAGCCCTTTTTAAGTATCCAGCCAAACAAATGTTACAGGCGATGACCCGATTATGACTGGAAAAATCGCTTTGGCCCATCTTAACGAGTTTCCTGATTACTACAAAAGATTAAAGGTGCTTGAAGAAGAAGCAAAAGCTTATTGGAACAAATAATCTGATTGGGTACAAGAATGAAAAGAACAGCTCCTATAAGTATTCAATTTTTTGCAGGAAATTAGGATTGTATTCTAGAAAGTAGTAATGCTGTCAATAATGTTAACAAGTATTTAATCAGGAAATAGGTGAGAGCGCATATGTATGAACCGAAGATGAAAGAAACCGACAAAAGTGTAATTGAATTTATTGAAAGTGTTGAAAGTGAGAAGAAGAAGGCAGATGCCTATCAGTTATTAGAAATTTTTGAAGAGGTAACTGGTTACGAAGCAAAAATGTGGGGTCCTAGTATTATAGGCTTTGGCAGCTATCATTATAAGTATGCATCAGGACATGAAGGGGATGCCCCTTTAGCGGGTTTTTCACCAAGAAAGGCGAAAATTAGTCTTTATTTGTCCTATGAAAGTGAGGAAAGGGAAAAATTATTAGAAGGCTTTGGTAAACACACGAAGAGTAAGGCTTGTATTTATGTTAATAAATTAGCCGATATCGATACAAATGTTTTAAAGGATTTAATTAAACATACAGTAGAAACATATCAGAATCTTTATCCGAATGAATAATATGGTTCCAATATAATCAAAGGAGTTGAAATTAATTCCGTATTTACAGTTAAACGGAAATGCAAGAGAAGCAATTGGATTTTACGAAAAGGTATTTCATGCAGAAAATTTAGGAGTTATTACATTTGGTGAAATGCCTGCTGACCCAGATTCTCCTTTCCCTGAGGATGCAAAAGATCTTGTTGCACATGCTACGATAAGGGTTGAAGAGTCAGTACTTATGTTTTCAGATACATTCCCAGGGCAGCCAGCGGAAGAAGGAAACCTGTTGACCATTTGTGTCACGATTAACAATGCTGATAAAGCCCGTCAAATTTTTGAAGTCTTACAGGATGGCGGACAAGTTGAAATGCCACTATCAGAAACAAGTTTTAGTCCAGCATACGGGGTCATTAAAGATAAATTCGGTGTGACCTTCCAAATTTACACTGAAGGATATCAAGGTTAGTACATACGATAAAAGCAGAAAAACGGCTTTGTACGAATGACAAAGTCGTTTTTTTATGGCTGTCCATTCACGATTTTATTTAAATCCGTTTTTGTTAAAGGGGTTTGTTTGGCGTTTCTTATCTCTTACATACATTGCTGCAACTGCTATTATCCCGAACCCCAATATCCTAATAGTTAAATTGCCTAAATAGCTTATATCCTCGATTGTTGTTGCAGTTAAAATCGAACCGATAAGAATAAATGGAATTGCAATTAGCAGCCTCAACGTATTCAACCTCCTCACTTAAAAAATTTGTTTATTATTAGATACAGTCGCTGTTAGTAAGTTCCCTCACATTGTACAGTAATGCAAAGATGGAATATTATGTTAAAATGAGTTTATCATAGATCATGTAGGAAGAATACTTGAATATTAAGTTCCTTTTCTGAATTCTCCTCGTTTTTTAAGGCTAAAACAACAGTGATTTTCATAAAGAACACAAGAAAAAAGAAATTACCATTTTATAATAATAAGGAATTTTATGAAAATAATGATATAATTTAAAAGTCTAAATCTAATTGAAATAATTCTTAGGCAAAGTGGTTAGAGGAGGCGTTCATTATGACAAACAATAGAATTTTTATTATTAATGACACCAAGGGGAAAACTGCTAATTAAAAATTTTATAGCGTTTCCCCGCATTTTGAAAGGGGAAAATTATGAGTACAGAAAATGTGAAAATCGTAGAATTAAATGCTGACAACTGGTATGACTGTTGTTTATTAGAAGTTTCAAAAGACCAAAAAGACTATATTGAACCCAATGCTATATCAATAGCTCAGTCAAAGTTTGAACCTACATTAAAGCCATTTGCTATTTATGCTGAAGAAAAAGTGGTTGGCTTTTTGATGTTCAATTCTATTAAAGAAGAACTTGATGGCTATTGGGTATATAGAATAATGGTTGATAAGGAATTTCAAGGTAAGGGTATAGGCAAATTTGCAACACAGTTAATGATTGCTGAAATGGCTAAATTGCCCAATGCTATAAAGATTGTTGTAGGTTATCATCCTGATAATTTGGGAGCACATAATCTTTATTCGAGTTTGGGATTTATTGATAATGGAGATAGGTTTGGCAAGGAAATGGCAGTTATAAAAAATATAACAGAATGATAGGTTAATAGAATATCTCAAGTAAGCAAGGGCCATTCTTTGGTCTCTTCTTACTCGAGATAACAAGTGCTTTGATCCAAAGGAAGGATTAAGGCACTTTTTATATATAGAAAAGGGGAAAGTTATGAAAATTAAATGGCTATTTATTTCATTATTACTTTTACTCTTAGGGGGTTGCTCAAACAATATTATTGAAAATGATACTACAATTACAAGAATTGAAATGATGAAATTTGCAGGTGTTTCACCAAGTCCAGATGAATACAGAAAACAAGATGGAGAGATTATTTCAGTCATAAAATCGGATGAAAAAATACAACGAATTGTTAAATCTATAAAAAAGGCTAAACAAGAAAGTACTGAAAACAGAGACATTGCATTGCCCAATTATTTAATCATATTCAAAGAAGGGAAAAATGTTGTCCTAACACTTGGCTATTATCCCAATATCAATAATTCAAAAGATAAATTCCTCGATATTAGTGAAGATAAAATGTATACAACCAAAGCACTGAATTTAATTAGACAAGAATAAAATATCAAATCTGTCTTTAATGCGTGTCTTCTTCCGGTTAATTCCAAATCATTTTAAAATTAGTTTATAATATGGCTATCATTAACTTTTGTTTATTCCCGCTGCATATTATGTTGCGTGGTTTGCTAAATGAATTTAAAGCGTTTTGTTCAATAAAAGGGGCGTTATCCAAAAGGATTAACGCCTCTTTTGTTGAGCTTTAAAGAACCTAACTGAAGTGATAGTTGTATATGGATTTCAAAAAATATAAAAAAGTTGAAGCCAAATAAGAGGTTCGAATATCTAATAGATATAAAGCATTGATAGAGAGGAGGAACCCGCCATTAACCGATTAATATCAAGGGCTCAAAAAGGCGATGACAAAGCGTTTCTTAAGCTTTTTCAACAATATCAAGAAGATATATACCGGATGGCTTTCATTTATGTCAAAAATCAAAATGATGCTTTGGATGTGGTTCAGGAAACAGCGTATCGTTCATTTCAAAAAATCGATACATTAAAGAATCCTGAATATTTCAAGACCTGGTTAATCAAAATTGCCATAAACTGTTCAATTGAGCTCATTCGAAAAAATAAAAAGGTGATCGAGTTAAAGCCGGAATATGAAGAGTTTATCGGGATTGAGGATGAGGATATCTCCCTTGCAGTTACACTAAAAGACCTAATCGAGCAGTTAAATGAAGATGAAAAGGGCATTATCATTTTAAGATTCTATCACGATTATTCATTGAAAGAGATTGCGGACTTATTGAATATGCCTTTAGGCACGATAAAGTCTGTTTTATATCGTGCCTTAATTAAACTCAGGAAAAAATTTAAGGGGGCTCAAATTAGTGAATAACATAAAACAGGCCATGGAAAAGATCGAAATCCCCAAAGAATTAGACAGCAGAGTTGCAATAGGGGTTAAAGAGGCAAAGGTGGAAAAGCGGAAGAGACGAGATCCTAAGTGGGTTGTTGCTGCAGTCGGAGCTATAATGATTATGGGTACAGGCTTAACGATTGGAGGACCTCACCTTGCAGGTGCAGCGGAGTCAATTATCAGTCAGCTTTTCGGTTCCAAGGAAAATTTAATCAAAACATATCCTGATGACGAACCGGAAAAGTTCGACTTGATTGAACAATCTCTAGTGGCAGCCCAAGAGATTTTATCCGAGGAAGAATATAACGAATACACAAAACTTATCAAGGAATTGGTAGAATTAAAAAGCAAGCTGCAAAGGGAAAATAGAGAGCCAAGTGGAAAGGAAGCTAACAGATCACACCAAATTAAAGAATTAATGCAACCTTTCGAAGATAAATTTATGCCAACTTTCATCCAAAGTCTAGCAAGTTTTCCTATAATTAAACCAATATATATACCAGACGGATATAATAAAGTTTACGAAGGTTTCGAGCAAAGAAAGATCAGTGAGGAACCAAGCACTTCTCTACAGTATAGGAGCGGGGAATCTCTCCTTGTGATAGAACAGCATAATAAAAATCAAATAGCTCCTATAGAAGAGCCTGATGCTGGTGTCTTTGAAAAAATAGAAA
Source organism: Neobacillus niacini (assembly GCF_046591715.1). GTDB lineage: Bacteria > Bacillota > Bacilli > Bacillales > Cytobacillaceae > Neobacillus > Neobacillus niacini_L. The sequence continues at coordinate 36,678 of NZ_JAWVNQ010000006.1, forward strand.
CCTATGTTTTAGAAGGATATCATTTTGAATTTTCCACAGAAGGAGAAATGGCAGGGATGAGGGTTACTGTTCCTGAAGAAGGGTACAAATTGATTTTGACTGCTAATCATGTATCAAAAGAAGAAATGGAAAAAGTATTATTGTCTATGATAGAACAGTAAATGGACTTTCAAAAGAGGATGATTCCTAAAGAAATACTTAAACTATCGAGTGCGACTGTTCAATATGAGCAGTTTCTTTTTTCTAATGGGCGAGCGATAGGGAAAAAAAGAGCGAATTTCTGCTTATATCTAGCATTCGGGCAAAGTCACCAATCGTACCGTAATCGATATTACCATCAAACTGGAAATCAAGCAGTTATGTTGAACAAGGAATAGGCATTTATTATATTGAATTTATAGACTATGGTAGGGGGAGAAAAATGTTAATACATAAAATAGATGACGAATTATCATTGAGGTTGTTCAATGTTAATGACGCTGAAGAGTTTTTTAATTTAATTATTAGTTCAAAGCATTATCTAAGAGAATGGCTTGGATGGCTTGATTACGTTGAAAAAGTTGAGGATACTGTTGAAACAATAAAATCTCGCCTACAAGCACTAGTTGAAACTGGCGGATATCCAAAGTCAGTCGCAATAATTCATAATGGTCAAATAGCAGGAACTATTGGCTTTAATGAAATAAACAAAGTAAGTAAGATTGGTACCATTGGCTATTGGCTTGGAGAAGGTTTTCAAGGGAAGGGTATAATGACAAAGGCATTAAAAACCTTTGTTAATTATGGATTTGGAGAACTCAGTCTGAATAGAATTGAGGTTAGTATAGCAGTTGAAAATAAAAGAAGCCGAATATTAGCTGAGCGGGTAGGATTTGTAGAGGAAGGAACGTTAAGACAAGCAGAATGGCTATATGACCATTATGTAGACCATATTATTTATTCAATACTAGCAAAGGAATGGAATGAAAATTAATAGTTACTTCCTCAACGAATGGGTGTTATAGTTGAAAGTCAAAGCAGTCATTCTGGCAGTTTTTCTTATTGTGCCAACGATACAGGTTAGCGAAGAATTGTTAATACAAAGGAGGGAAAGTTTGATGTTAAATCGTGTCATTCAACAATTTGGATTGAAGGTACAATCAATGAACGAGGTTGATGATTCTCATAGTTCAACAGTCTATAAATGTGCTTTGTTTAATGGTGACAATACTTTTTTGAAAATTCCTTTTACAAATTTGAAGTGCCAGCGGGAGTTAGAAGCCTATGAAATTTTAAAGGGGAGGGTTTCCATTCCAGAAATGTTGGATTATTGGCCGGGTGATGAGGAGTGTCCTGGTGCCTTTTTATTATCAGGATTAAAAGGAGAACCGTTAACAGCTAAGGCTGCACCAACAGTGGCGTTTCAAGTAGGGGTCCTTCATGCTGAAATGCATACGATTCGTCCTCCTGTAGACCGAGTGTTAACAGGCATACAAAATGAATTTCCTAACTGGTCTAATTTTATTGAACGGCAATTTTATAGCTTTGCTGAGGATGTAAAGGACGTTTTGGATGAACCACTATACAAACAAGCCATTAGAAAATATGAAGAAATGAAGCAGCAGCTCCCTCCTAGTGATGGACCTAGTTTTATACATATGGATTTTCGGCCAGCAAATATAATCGTTGATGGTGAAAAAGTTTCAGGAATGATAGATTTTGAAAGCGTAAGGTTTGGTTCAACAGAAATTGATTTCACCAAATTGTATCGTGATTTTTTAAGTTACGATCCTGCCTTATATAGTGCTTATCAAGAGGGCTATAACAGTATCAGACCATTAATTGAACTAAAAGATGTATTGCCTTTTTATCAATTTACTGATGCCTTCAATAGTATTGGATGGTGTAAACGTCGTGGAATTGAAAAAAATGCAGTTTTTTTAGAAGAAAATATGAAGAGATTAAAAAGTTGGTTACGATAAAATCGAGAAGATTTTCCTCTGTGGTTAATTTAATGAGTATAAGCCTATATCGTTGATAACTTGGTTATGAACGATATAGGCTTTTATTATTAATGCTTATGGCTCTTATCTAATCTTATATCCAGACTTTCATTATAATTGTAATGCTGCTTTTTTAATAACTTGATAGTTTTTATGATTGATAACGGTTACATTATTTTCATAATAAGTATCTGTAGGATTTATATGTATTTTAATTATTACGGAGTTTTCATAAACCTTTTCCACAATCCCGATAATTCCTTTTTTCGATTTAATTTGATCATTTACTTCTGCAATATTCATGATGGTTCCCCCTTTTTAACTACAATTTACAGAAAATTCACTAATATTGCAACCCTTTATTGTAATAAAAAGTAAAAATAAGGTAAAAAACATATTCATTATGATTAGTCAACAAAGTAAAAGAACTTTATCTCCATCAATTACCTGAACAGTTATGAGAGTAAGCCATTTCGCTATGTACTTGGAAACGGCGAAGTCATGTATTATGATTGGCTGCATGATGAGGCTTAATGTCTATATAGCAATGAGGAAAAACATGTTAATGGGTTCCTTCGCCAACTGTATGGTATAATTTTAACTTCGAGGTTAATATAGAACAGCTTCTTACCAGAAGTTAATATACAATTTGGAGGTAACTTGGATGGAAGCTCTTATCATGCAAATGGTGGAATCTTTTAAGGAACTATCTTATTTTGGTATTATGCTAGCATTGACATTTGAATTTATTCCAGCTGAGCTGGTATTACCACTGGCTGGTTATTGGGTATATCAAGGAGAAATGAATTTATTTGGTGCGATTTTTGCAGGTTCAATTGGCGGAGTACTAGGGCCGCTAACCCTATACGCCCTGGGACGTTATGGTGGCAGAGTCGCGATTCTAAAATTTGGAAAGTACTTTTTTATAAAAGAAGAGCATATGGACAAATCTGATCAATTCTTTGCTAAACACGGGGGAGCGGTTGCGTTTATTGGGAGATTTATCCCTGGAGTGAGGACGGCCATCTCTATTCCCTGTGGAATTGCGAAAATGAGTGTATGGAAATTTATCCTTTACACGTATTTAGCCATGCTGCCGGTGACAGCTGCCTATGTGTATTTAGGATATATTCTTGGCCCACAGTGGGAAAAAGCTGGTGAAGTGTTTAGTCAATATGCAAACTTTTTGTTGATTCCTATTGCTCTGTTTATTATTTGGATGATTGTAAAAAGAAGAAAAATAAACGTACAGAGCTAATTATTTTTTAAGAAGAGCCTGGAGCTGAGAGTGTGAAACTTTTCAGAACAGGCTCTTTTTCCTTTTTCGATAATTTCCGTATATAAAATATCAAGTGAATGATAAATATTGATGATAAGATGCATTTGTAAGGAGGGAAAGTAATGTTACATGAATTCAATAAATTAATGGATTACATCGAGGCCCATTTAACGGAAGAAATCTCTGGAAAAGAAATAGCAAGAATTGTAGGAATGTCTGATTACCATTTCAAAAGAATGTTTTCGTATATGGCTGGAATGTCATTGAGCGAGTATATCAAAAATAGGAGATTATCCACAGCGAATGTTGAATTAATAAACGGTGCAAAAGTGACAGATCTTGCTTATAGATATGGCTATCAGTCAATTGAAGGATTTTCTAGAGCCTTTCGTGAATGGAGTGGTTTTTTACCTTCCGAAGTAGCAAAAAACAAAATTCAAAAATCATTTCCCAAATTCACATTCTATATCGATATTAAAGGAGGAATTTCTATGGAATTCAAAATAGAAAAAAAAGAAAAGTTTAATATTGTAGGTGTATCGAAAAGAGTACCCATTCAATTCGAAGGTGTAAATAATGCAATTGCAGAACTAGCTCAGTCCATTACGGAGCAGCAGAGAAATGAAATGCATCAGTTAGCTGATTTATATCCTCATCAAGTATTGAATGTATCATATAATTTTGATGATGGTTACTTGGAGGAAAAAGGTTACTTAACACATGTAATAGGTTTCGCAACAACAAAGGAAAATCCGTTCGACGATTTAGAGCAAATTTCAATTGATGAAAGCGAATGGGCGATATTCCCAAATCAAGGACCATTTCCTGCAACGCTGCAAGAAACATACGCAAAAATATATTCTGAATGGCTGCCTTCTTCAGAATATGAAGTAAGAGATTTGCCTGGAATTTCTTTCACAAAGTTCAATGGTCCGTTAGATAATGTTTATAGTGAAATTTGGATGCCAGTTAAGAAAAAGAGTTAATGATCAACTGACATATGCTTATCGTAGTAAATAAGTTCAAATATTCGGCTGATTTTATAAGGATTCATATAGGTCAGCCGATTTTTTTCTAAATTGCTTGTAAGGACTTAATTTGAACTCCCAGCAATTCCCCGCTTTCTGAATAGCTGCAGTCGTACACTTTTGGCTCATTCGTAAAATTTAACACATCCTCAATAAAGTAGGGGATATTCCCCACAACATCCTTAGAGGATAAAATCCAATCGAGTTGCTTCCATTCTAGCTTTCCTTCATCAGATGAAATAAGCTCACCTTCAAAGTCATGGCTTGCATATACATAAATGCATTCAATTCCATTTAAGGCTATCATCCCTCTAAATAGGGGGTTCTTTAGCTTTAATCCGGTTTCTTCTAACACTTCACGTGTGCAACTTTCCTTTGGCGTTTCACACTGCTCAATCTTTCCGCCGACACCATTCCATTTTCCCTTATTGGGTTCCTTTTTTCGCAATAACATTAAGACTTTATCTTCTTCTAGTAAAAAACATAGAGTATAGTTCATCAATGGCACCCTCACAGTCAAAAAATATCCATAAGAACAGATTAATCTTTATCAAATTTTGAATCAATGGTATTTTTGAAATAAAGTTTTAACGTATTTTAAGAACCTTTTGATTGAAGGATCTAGTCTTTGAATAATGGAAGGGAGAAGTAATGAAGGATATACAAACATTTGCGAAACAGTATCAACAAGAAATGGGTTGGGATATTTCCGATGAGAGCTATGATAAGAGCAGAGATTCTCTATTAAATAATTACATGCAGCTTACGACTGAGGTTGCCGAGGTGGCGGAAGAGCTGCGGAAGGCATTTAATCTAACTGCCTCCTATGTTGAAGAGGGTATGGAAGAAGAGCAGGCATTTGAGTTAGCCAAGAATCAGATTAAAGAGAATATCGGCAAAGAGTTATCAGATTGTCTGGCGTACATGCTGAAGTTTTATAATTACTTTGGAATCCATGTAGAAGATAGCTTTTATGCCAAGATGGAAGAAGTTAAAAACCGGAAGAATAAGGATTTAGTAAAACCATCGAAATAAGGTCTTTATTAGAACCAAGAGTTACCTTTGAAAAACATTCAAAAGTAACTCTTGGTTATTTTTTATGGTAAAGAAAGGATATTCCACTCCTAAACAGAATAGGTATTTATCAAGATAGCATGATAACTGATAGATATTTTTGAAGGGGAGTTTTCGGATGATTGTGGATTGCCATTTCCATGTGGATGAAACGATGTTGACTCTAGACAAAATGCTAGAGGGAATGAATGAAAATAATATTGCGAAAACAGCACTCATTGCTCCCATGAATGAAACTATGTTTGAGATGGAAAGTGCGTATCAACGCAATTTACAACGGTTTTTCCGATTTCTCATTCTTAATGCTCCGCAAATTGGACTCAAAATTTATAACAGTCTGGTGAAGGATGGCTCTTTCAACCTGTATGGTCATTCCTATAAGATTTATGCCAACCCGAGGAATGAACTTGTTGCCGATGCAATTGATAGATTTCCAGACCGGTTTCTCGGCTGGGCAGCCGTAAATCCAACTATTCCCCAATCCATGGAACAACTTCATTCCTATCTCAATAAACCTGGCTTTATCGGAGTCAAAGCTCACCCCTTCATGCATGAGTATAGTATCAGGGCACTTGATCCAGTAGCGTCGATGTGTGAAGCAAAAGGTAAACCTATGATTATTCATTTATCATCAGAAACAGACTCTTATAAATATCTGCCTGAGAATTATCCTAACCTTAAATTAATTTATGCCCATGCCGGTCTTCCTTTTTGGAAGAAACTTTGGAAATATGTAAAAGATCAACCCAATGTGTTTGTTGATACCTCAAGTGATTATCTAACTCCATCCATTGTAAAGAATGCAGTGGAAACATTAGGATATCGAAAAGTGCTTTTTGGCTGCGACGGCCCTTACGGAATGATAGAATTTAATGAATATGATTATTCAGCTAAGAAAGATTGGATTGATTCGCTTCAAATATCCGATAACCAGAAGGAATATATTCTTGGGAAAAACTTCTTAGGGTTGATTGAATAATTTAAAGCTTGATCTCTAAACTTCTCAAATTGAAAGGGGGTGATTTTTTAACGTAAAATCGCCCTTTTAAAAAGCTCCCTAAATTTCTCCTTATCCTCTTGTGTAAAGGGTTTTGGCCCCTTAGTACGCTTCCCGCTTTTTCGAGCCATTGCGCTTAAATAACGTGATTGTAATAACTGATCAATGTTGTCATTTGTAAAGGTATAGCCAGTATGATGAAGAACTGTACAGCCCTTTGCTAAACCTAGCGAAGCTAGACCGTAATCTTGCGTAATGATGATATCTCCCTTTTGTGCTAGCTTCATAATCCGATAATCCGCAGCATCGGCTCCCGAATCTACATAAATGGTTTCTACACCTGAAGGTTGTTCTGCATTCGAAAAATGAGAAAAGCTCGTAACAAGAACAACAGGAAGGTCAGCATTCCTGCTCTCAGAGATAATAATATCTTTTACCGGACAAGCATCTGCATCAACATAAATTTTCAATTTTAATCGCTCCTTAAAGGAATCTAAACATTAGCTGATATCTATATTTAAAAGAATAAAGAATAATTTATTACCTGAGGTAAACCTAACAAAAAACAAGAAATTATACAACAGTGAAAGAAGGATATAGTAATCGTACGCGTCTTTTCCGGAGGCGTTTTTTTTATAATAAAAAACAGGATCTGAAAGAGGAGTAAATTTATTTAAATCCTTTTTATATTGGTTGGGTAACGTAATAATATCCGAAATGCTGGAGGGAATCATGATGAGGGTTGGACTAATTGGTTTGGGAAAAATGGGGCTGAATTTAGGACAAAATTTCTTAGATCATCGCCATGAAGTGATAGCATTTGATGTGAATCCAAGTGCAGTAGAAAAGATGAAACAATATGGAGCAGTTGGTGTTTCAAGTTATAAAGAACTAGTACAGTCTTTGGAGCATCCAAGAGTTGTATGGATAATGGTTCCACATGCAGTGGTTGATTCCGTTATCGGCGAGCTTTTACCCTATTTGGAAAAAGGTGATATCGTCGTGGAGGCTGGAAATTCCCACTATAAAGAATCCATCCAGCGCTACAATGAGTTAAAGGAAATCGGCGTAAGATTTATGGATGCAGGTACTTCAGGCGGAATGGAAGGAGCACGAAATGGAGCGTGCTATATGATTGGCGGTGATCCAGAGGCATGGGAGGTAGTTGAACCTCTTTTCAAGGATACAGCTGTTGAAAATGGGTATTTATATGCCGGAAAAGCAGGTAGTGGACATTTTCTGAAAATGGTGCATAATGGTATTGAATATGCAATGATGGCTGCCATTGGAGAAGGCTTTGAAGTACTCGAAAAGAGTGAGTTTGATTTTGATTACGAAAAGGTCGCTAGAGTTTGGAATAATGGATCCGTTATTCGTTCATGGCTGATGGAATTGACTGAAAGTGCTTTTTCTAAATATCCAAATTTGGAAGAAATTAAAGGGATTATGCACTCCTCTGGGGAAGGGAAATGGACGGTGGAGGCAGCATTAGACCTAAAAACAGCAACACCAGTCATTGCCATGTCCTTGTTAATGCGTTATCGTTCATTAGAGGATGATACCTTTACAGGAAAAGTGGTAGCCGCACTTAGAAATGAATTTGGCGGACATGCTGTCGAAAAAAACTAAAAAGTAGAAATGGGAGGAATACATAATGAAATTTTTTATCGATACTGCAAACCTAGAGGAAATCAAAAAGGCCTATAAAATTGGCGTGTTATCTGGTGTTACAACCAACCCTTCCTTAGTGGCGAAAGAAGGCGTGAAATTTGAAGACCGTATTGCAGAAATCCTAAATGCTGTTCCAGAAGTTGAATCCGTTTCTGCCGAAGTTACTCCAAATGCTTTAACAGCAGAGCAAATGATTGCGGAGGCCGATGAACTAATTAAAATTAACGGCGGAGATAAGAATATTACCATCAAACTTCCAATGACATTGGATGGACTTGAGGCTTGCCGTTATTTAACTAAAAAAGGTGTTAAAACCAACGTTACCCTGATTTTTAGTGTGAACCAAGCATTATTAGCAGCACGTGCAGGAGCTACATATGTTTCACCATTCTTAGGACGTTTAGATGATATTAATGAAGATGGTGTAGAACTGGTAGCAAAGATTGCTCAGATGTTCCGTGTTCAAAATCTAGATTCACAAATCATTGCTGCATCTGTACGCCATCCTGACCATGTAACTCGTGTAGCATTGGCTGGAGCTCACATCGCTACAATTCCGTTTAAGGTCATTGAACAATTATCTAAGCATCCTTTAACTGATCAAGGACTTGAAAAGTTCGCAGCTGACTGGAAAACTGTATAAAAATTGCTGAAGCTATAGGGCGTTATTTCTTATCCTTTTTGGGTAGAAAATAGCGCTCTTTTTTATTACACTGCTAAAACGGTCCTTCATAGTGCTTGTCCCTATCAGTAACTAGAAAATGTAATAAGCGGAGAATTTCCGGTTATATTTTGAATGGAGCTCATTTCGGGGTAAATAAGCGGATGTTTTCCGGTTATTCAAAGAAAACTTGATCATTTTCACGCTTTTTTACTTAATAGGGGGAATCTCTCCGCCTATTGGAGCAGATTTCGATGGCATTTTTTCAATAGGCGGAATTCTTCCGTCTATATTTTATATCGGATGCTTCACCATATCCCCCAAACTGATAATAGCGCCCCTTATTGATCCTAGATGCAGAAATCGGACTACTTTTTTTGGCAAATTAAATAAAATAAAAGGGTTATTGACAGAAAGGATTAAAAGTATTATCATTATCTCGTATTCAAGATAATTGAATTCAAGATAACGAAATCCCATGGATGTAAAATTTATGGCATGGAAATGCTATAATTTACCCTTCTTATAATGTAACCGTTAATTGCAAATAATGAGCAAGCTTAGTTAGTTTGAAATATTTTTTTATAATATGTCTCGATTTCGAGATAAATAAAAAATAGAATGACAGGAGTGATTCGTATATGAAACTTTTGGGATTACATCATGTATCCATATTAACAGGGAAAGCGGAAAGAAATTTTGAATTTTATACAAAAATTTTAGGAATGAGATTGGTCAAGAAAACTGTTAACCAGGATAATACCGAATCTTATCATCTATTCTATGCTGACGGGGAAGGAACTCCTGGAACTGAAGTAACGTTCTTTGACATTCCTAATCTTGGGCAAACATACAGAGGAACTTCCGATATTTCTACTGTTTCACTAAGAGTTAAAACTACGGATTCTTTGTTATTTTGGAAAAAACGGTTTAAACAATTTGGGATTGAACATGATGATGTTCAAAAAAGAGCAAATCGTGATACCCTGGCTTTTAGAGATTTCGAGGGGACTCGCATTATACTAACAGCCGATAATGATGAAAAAGGAGTGAGAGCAGGAGTTCCTTGGAAAAGGAATGACATCCCGTTAGAACATGCCATCATTGGTTTAGGACCTGTAACGCTCACAGTGGCAATTGCAGAACCAACAATCGGTGTTTTAACAGAAGTGATGGGGTTTCGCTTTGTTGGTTCCTATCCGTCACTTGAAGGTGATTATCCTGATATATTGGTTTATGCAACTGGCGAAGGCGGCAGCGGCGCGGAGGTTCATATTGAAACAAGAATCGATCTGCCAAGAGTCCGCTTAGGCCGGGGAGGCGTTCACCATGTTGCTTTCCGTGTTCCGAATGAGGAAGAATATGACTTATGGGCAGCACGTTTGCAAGAATACAGGTTGCCGAATTCAGGAAAAGTGGAGCGGTATTACTTCAAGGCATTATATTTTAGGGAACCTAATGGGATTCTTTTTGAATTATCAACCGATACACCAGGATTCGCGACCGATGAACCAATGGAAACAATGGGAGAAAAACTATCACTTCCATCATTTTTGGAACCAAAACGAAAAGAAATCGAAGAGAAATTACGTCCATTAAACTTAAATTAAATACATTCGACGGACAGAACAATCAATCAAAGGAGTGTTAATAATGGTAACTTTATATGTATCACCTAGTTGTACTTCATGTCGAAGAGCGAAGGCTTGGTTTGAGGAAAATCAAATTCCGTATAAAGAAAGAAATATACTTTCTGAGAAGCTTTCAATAGATGAGATCAAGGAAATTCTTCGTTATACAGAAGATGGCACCGATGATATTATCTCGACAAAGTCAAAAGTATTCCAAAAGCTAAATGTAAATATCGATTCTATGTCACTTCGAGAATTATATACACTGATTACAGAGAATCCGGGGCTATTAAGAAAACCATTAATTCTTGATGAAAAAAGATTACAAGTTGGGTTTAATGAAGAAGAGATACGGAGCTTTTTGCCGCGTAAAATGCGTGTATTTCGACTTGATGAAGATCATAGCTTTATTGAAGAAGCTATGTAGGAAAATAGATTGTAGCTATATTGTAAACGTATTTCTAATATCTCAAATTCCGGGATTTTAATTAGGAGGTGTGGATAATGGAAAGGAGATGTACAAACCAGCCATTTTTGCTGCTAATGCAAACTTCAAAAGCCATTCAGGAACGAATAAGAGATGAAATGTCCAAAAATAAACTTAGTATTACGGAGTTTTCAGTATTAGAGGTACTTTACTACCAAGGAAAACAAACCATTCAACAGATTGGAAATAGAATCCTGATCTCAAGCGGCTCGATGACGTATGTGATTGATAAACTTGAACAAAAAGGAATCCTAAAAAGAAATGACTGTAGAGAAGACAGAAGGGTTATTCATATAACCTTAACCACTGAAGGAATGGAAATGATGGAAAACATAATGCCGAAGTATCAAGATATGGTTGATTCTTTTTTTGAAGATTTAACTGGTGATGAGGCCGAGTTGATGGCCAGCTTTTTAAAAATCGTAAGAAACAGAGTTTAAAAATTTTTTGATTAATATCTTGAAATTGAGATAAATATTAGGAGGAAAATAAAATGATAAGTATCGGATTATTAATAATTAGGGTAGTGATTGGATTATCATTCATGGCGCATGGTGCACAGAAATTATTTGGCTGGTTTGGCGGGTATGGTTTAAAAGGTACAGGAAACTGGATGGAATCCCTAGGACTGAAACCAGGTGTAACGATGGCCCTTATGGCGGGATTAGCAGAATTGATCGGGGGATTGCTGTTTACTTTAGGACTTCTTACTCCCCTTGCAGGGATCATGATTGCAGGCACAATGGTAATGGCAATTGTAAAGGTTCATGCTCCAAATGGATACTGGGCAACACAAAATGGATATGAATATAATTTAACAATCATTGCAGTGGTCATTGGTGTAGCATTAATTGGCCCTGGACAATATGCTTTGGATGCCTTTTTATTCTAGAATATCTCGAATTAAAGAATCTTTATCTGTAAATATTACCGATATTTTTATCAATTAATAGACATCATAATTTAAAAGGAGTGTTTTCATAGTGAGTAAGAAAACAATGGGTATCCATCACATTACGGCTATTGTAGGTCATCCCCAGGAGAATGTTGATTTTTATGCAGGTGTATTAGGCTTGCGGTTAGTGAAACAAACGGTAAACTTTGATGACCCTGGAACCTATCACCTTTATTTCGGTGATGAAGGAGGAAAACCTGGAACCATTATTACATTCTTCCCTTGGGCGGGTGCAAGACAAGGAACAATTGGGGACGGTCAAGTAGGCGTTACCTCGTATGTTGTTCATACAGGTGCCATGCAATTCTGGGAAAACAGATTAGAGTCATTCAACATTCCATTTACCAAGATGGAACGATTCGGCGAGCAATATTTGGAATTTGATGATCCACATGGTCTTCACCTTGAAATTGTTGAAAGGGAAGAAGGAGAGGTAAATAATTGGACCTTTGGCGGAGTAACTCCAGATGTGGCCATTAAGGGATTTGGCGGAGCTACTCTGTTATCTAGCCAGCCTAATAAAACGGCAGAGTTGTTAGAAAATGTAATGGGGCTTGAATTCGTAGGGAAAGAAGGAGATTTCGCCCGTTATCGTTCTTCAGCTGATATCGGAAATGTCATTGACCTAAAATTAACAACCATTGGACGGGGGCGCATGGGTGTCGGAACCGTCCATCACATCGCTTGGCGTGCTAGTGATGACCAGGATCAGTTAGAGTGGCAAAAGTATGTTGCCTCCAATGGGTATGGTGTCACTCCCGTTCAAGATCGGAACTATTTCAATGCAATTTATTTTAGAGAACATGGGGAAATCTTGTTTGAAATTGCAACAGATCCTCCAGGCTTTGCTCACGATGAATCACAATCAGCAATGGGAGAAAAATTAATGCTGCCTGCACAGTATGAACAGCATAGAGACCAAATTGAACGAGGGCTGCTGCCATTTAAAGTAAGAGAATTGTAATGATTTTATGAAAAGGAATGATTGCTTTGCTTTCCATTGATCCAGCTTCATTGTCTGAAAGAGAAAATTACAAATTTTTAATCGGCAGTATTATTCCGAGACCGATTGCATTTGTTACCACGCTTTCGAAGGATGGAATCTTGAATGGTGCCCCCTTTAGTTATTTTAATATTGTCTCCTCCAATCCACCGATGATTTCGTTATCTGTACAGCGGAGAGAGGGGCAGCAAAAAGATACAGCAAGAAACATTATCGATAACAAGGAATTTGTGATTCACATCGTAGATGAGCAGAATGTTGAAAAGATTAACCAAACAGCAGCAAGTCTGCCTCCAGATGAGAGTGAGATAGAGTTGGCTAGGTTAACACCAGTAGAAAGTGTGAAAATTAAAGTACCAGGTGTAAAGGAAGCCAAAGTTCGAATGGAATGTCTATTAGAGCATTCACTTGAATTAGGAGGTTCTGATTCAGCGGGATGTGATTTGTTTATAGGGAGAATTGTTCAGTTTCATATTGAAAATGACATTTATGAAAAAGGAAGAATTGACCCTAGTGGGTTAGCTGCGGTGAGCAGATTGGCTGGCAATAGCTATGCCAAAATCGGTGAGATTTTTGAAATAGAACGACCTAAGTAAACTTTAGTCTCTTGAAACCTCGAAGAGCTGATTACAAGTGAATGAAAATTATTTAGATAAGAAATAATAGGAGTTGTTATATAAAGATTTCTTGTCTATTTATTAGAAGTGCAACTGCTAAGGAGGAAGAAAAGATGACAAATGTAAAATTGGCCGTTATTTTTTACAGTATGGGTGGAACAAATTATCAGCTGGCAAAATGGGCTGAAGAAGGAGCAAAAGAAGCGGGTGCTGAGGTTAAAGTATTAAAAGTACAAGAATTAGCTCCGGATTCAATTATTGAGAAAAATGAAGTGTGGAAAAACACAGTAGAAGCAACAAAAGATGTTCCAATTGCAACTGGGGATGATATTGAATGGGCAGATGCGGTCATCTTTAGTGTTCCGACTCGATTTGGTAACATGCCTTCACAAATGAAGCAATTCCTTGATATCCAGGGTGGACTTTGGGCAACTGGTAAAACAGTAAACAAAGTAGTGAGTGCCATGACTTCTGCGCAAAATCCACATGGCGGTCAAGAAGCGACACTTCTTTCATTATATACATCCATGATGCATTGGGGCGCTATTATTGCTGCACCAGGGTATACAGATCCAGTTCTATTTGGAGCAGGAGGAAACCCGTATGGAACAAGTGTTACAGTAGGCCAAGATGGCAAGATGATTGATGATGTTCAAGCAGCGGTTAAACATCAAGCAAAACGTACGGTTACTGTTGCAGAATGGGTTAAAAAAGGGAACCAATAAAAATTTAATCTAAGCCCAACACGCTTATCGGAGCATTTCTAAAGGGATCCGATTTTGGGAACACAAAAATTGACGTATCCAATTGGCATACGTCTTTTTTAACTCCGGTTGGCACATATGTGTTGGACCCGATCTGATATTTATAAATATAGGCGGAGGATTTCCGCCTATTTGGTAATTAGGACTAAAAAAGCCCTGATTAGACGGAGAGATTCCGCCTATTGGTTCAAAAAGTTCAAAAATGAGAGAGTTTTCATTACATAAGCGGAAAAGCTCCGCTTATATCCCTTAAAACGAGCCCCATTCTACAATTAACCGGAAAATCTCCGCTTATTCACCTGCTGGTTACTCGATTAGGAACTAGATACTTTAAACTATTTTAGAATAATAAAAGTGAAGCTAATTAGGCAAAAAGTACTTGTGCTCCGCATTATCCCTCGAACTTTTTTAATAGTTAATTCAAATAAAAAACAGGGAATATCTACTAGTCTCGTTTAATTGACATAAAAACTAGGTTAATATATTATTAATTCGAGATATATGAAATACAAATAATTAAATTAAAGATAAAAGGAGAGTCATATAAATGAACGTGTTAGTAGTTAAAGCAAACAATCGTCCAGCTTCTGAAGCGGTTTCTAGTAAAATGTATGAAACTTTTATGAAAAACTTAACAGGTGTGAATGTAACAACTTTTGATGTTTTCGCTGAAGATATGCCATACTTTGGCCAAGATTTATTTAATGCTTTCGGTAAATTGGAGTCAGGCGAAGAAATGACCGACCTAGAAAAACGCCTGCTGTCTGCAAAACAAAAAGCAATGGATGCTCTTACAGCAGCTGACTTAGTTGTATTCGCGTTCCCATTATGGAACTTAACAATCCCAGCACCATTACAAACGTTCATTGATTATGTATACCAAGCTGGTTTCACATTCAAGTACGATGAAAATGGTCAAGCTGTACAATTAATGACACACAAAAAAGCAATTATCCTAAGTGCACGTGGGGGTGTTTACTCAACACCAGAGGCTGCACCTATGGAAATGGCAGCAACGTATATTAAAAATGTTGTCGGCGGCGTTTTCGGTATGGAAATCGTAGACGAAGTGATTATTGAAGGTCACGCTGCAATGCGTGCTCAAGCTGAGCAAATTATTGCTGAAGGTTTAGAAAAGGTTAAACAAGCAGCAATGAAATTATCTCCAGTAGCTGTCTAATATATTGTAGTATACAAAAAGGAAGGTGCTTGATTTCAAGCGCCTTCCTTTTATTTATTGCTTGAATTGGAATTGTTCCCTTGAACAGAAAAAATGAGGCTCCAAGGGAACAATTTTGGAGGAATCGTTCCCTTGAGTGAAGTAAATAAAGGTTATAGGGAGCAATACTTGAAGAATTATTCCCTTGAACGGCCAAAACAAAGGTTCATGGGAACAATACTTGGAGAATTCCATTAATAAAAACGATTAAGGATTACTTACTATTGGGCGGTGAGCATCTTTTCGCTTTTCCTAACTAAAGTGTGTTATTATTTTCCATAATTACAAATAGGAAAGGATGGACAGGATGTCAATCGAAAGTGTAAAAGCCCATTTCAAGCAATGGGACAGAGAACAAGATGTGATGGAATTTGACACATCAAGTGCCACAGTGGATCTAGCAGCACAAACAATTGGAGTAATCCCGGCCCGCATTGCAAAAACATTATCTCTTAGAGGAGAAGGGGAAAAAGCCCTTTTAATTGTCGCTGCAGGAGATGCGAAAATTGATAACAAGAAATTTCGTCAAACCTTCGGGTTCAAGGCCAGAATGCTGACTCCGGAAGAAGTGCTGGAGCAGACCGGACATGCAATCGGTGGAGTTTGTCCCTTCGGATTAAGAAATGAATTAGATGTTTACCTTGATGTTTCCATGAAAAGGTTTGATACTCTTTTCCCGGCATGTGGCAGCACCAATTCAGCGATCGAATTATCGAATGAAGAGATTTATCGCTATTCATATGCAAAAGAATGGGTGGATGTTTGTAAAGGCTGGGAAGAATCTGTGCAAGAAGAGAAAGTTAGTTAAAAAGAATGTTATTTGTACAACAAGCCGTTGATAAAGATGGCTTGTTTTTTATCTTAAAGTTTTCCTAATAAAAATAAAAAATATGGCAGAAGGTTTTCTAGCTTATATAATCGAATAGCTAATAGAATAATAGGATATAAGAGGTGTCCCGAATGTATGAGTTAATTGAAAACAAAGTGATAAGAAATGACTATTCAACGATTCCATATTTATGGATTCGCAGTAAAAAGCAAAATAAAAGAATCTGCATCATGCTCCCGGGACTTGGATATACAACCCAACGGCCGCTGTTTCATTATGCCACTAACCTGCTTACAGACAATGGAGTGGATGTCTTACATATCAATTATCATTTTACGAAAAATAAACATTTTGCTAATCTTAATGAAGCCGAGCAGGAGCAGTGGATGTATAACGATGTAGAGGCTGTTGTGAGTGAAATTCTAAATACCTCCAACTATGAGCAATGTTTTCTATTAAGTAAATCGATCGGAAGCATCCCAATGGCTATGGAATGGAAAGAAAGAAACTTTATCCAAAATCCAATTGGGATTTGGTTAACACCGCTGCTAAAAGAAGATCTAGTTTTTGAAACACTATTGAAAACGGATATACCCTCTATTTGTATCATCGGGAATCAAGACCATCATTATATAGGGGAAAGAGTTTCATTACTAGAGAATAATAGTTTAATTCGTATGAGCGTTATTCCCAATGCGGATCATAGTTTAGAAGTGAATGGTGATGTTTCAGCGACAATCGATGCCATGAAAGTTATAATGAAGAGGATAGATGAATTCATTAACATAATATTGGGAGATTGGGAATGGAAATAAAATACAATTTAACCGAAGAAGACTATCTAAAGTTTAACATGTTTCACATCAGTCATTCTGAGTCAGCTAATAAATCCTTGAAAACACAAAGGTTTGCGACTCCATTTGTTTATATTATTTTTGCTTACATATTTGCGAATATAGCAGATATCCCATTTTTATATTCATTAATTCCTTTTCTGATTGTCGGAATCCTATGGGTTATTTTTTATCCAAAGTATTTCCAAAGCCGTATCCTTAGTCAGACCAAGAAAATGATTAGGGAAGGGAAGAATGAGGGACTGCTTGGGGAACATACCATGATATTGAGTGAAGAAGGGATTGTAGACAGCAATACAAAAGGTGAAACCAAGGTTCATTGGTCTGGTATCATTAAGTTAGTTGAGGATGAGTCCAACCTCTATGTATACAATAGTTCGGTAAGTGCCTATATCATTCCTAAACGAGAACTTAATGATGTAGAAGAAGTAAGGAATCATATCAAAAGTAAGTTATCACAATAATCCATTAGGAGGTACAAATCGATATGATTAGTACCTCTTATTTTTAAAATCGATACTATTAAAGCTGAAGTGGTTCGACAATTTGTTCTCCATTTCCCCCCGTGTAAACAGCCTTTTTTTCGTTAATATTCACGGTATAGGATACAATCCCGGCATTAGCCATTTCTTTTAGAAAGTCTAAAAACGGAAGTGAAATGTTTGCGATTGTTTGTAAGGCATGATTTCGATTGAAGTGAGTTGAAATGACAAAGTTTACCTGAGGTTCTGTTGCTGTTTCCGAGTGCTCTGCTTTGTAAGTGGCCCGGCCCGTGGCAACATCAATATCGTATTGAATAATTCCTATTCTATGTAATTCCTCCAAAAACTGAGCAAAGCTAGTCTTGCCAGTACTTCTTCTCTCAATAATCTCATGGACCTTTTCCTTAAGGTGCTGGGAATTCATGAAGATTCCTCCTCTAATGTTTTCATCATTTTACCCATTTTTAATAAAAAATAAAGATATCTAAAAACTTCCTGATTAGGCACATCGTCTAAGTATAGGAAGGAGTGAAAGTAGTGGAAGAATTGATTATTGATGGATTTTTAGCCGAAGATAAAGAACTCCTAATGGATGAGATCATGAATCAATATGGACAGGAAATCTTACAGCTAACCTATTCCTATGTGAATAATAAAGCGATTGCGGAGGATTTAACGCAGGATATCTTCGTAAAATGTTATAAAAGCCTCCATACATATAGCGGTAAATCTAAATTGAGGACATGGCTGTGGCGGATTGCCATCAATCATTGTAAAGATTTCCATAGAAGCTGGTATAACAAAAATGTGGTTATTGCCGGTGAAGAAATGCCCAGTACCGGTACTAAAAAAGAACTTGTGGAGCAGTCAGTGATCCAAAAGGAAGAAGATGATGAATTGATTGCTGCGATTATGACGCTGCCGATAAAATATCGAGAAGTGATTTACCTATTTTACTATGAAGAGATGCCGCTTAAGGAAATTGCTGTGGTAATGGAAACTGGGGTAAATACCGTGAAAACAAGACTAAGGCGGGCTAAAGAACTTCTGAAAGAAAGATTGGAGGAATAGGTGTGGAAGACCGCTTAAAGAACTTAAAAAAGGTAATGGATAGAAAAACATTTACAGACTTGGAATTTACTGATCAGCACCAAAAGGCCATACACAAAAAAATAAACCAGCTGGACGTTAGCGATGAGGAAATTCTTCTTGCTGTAATGCAGCTTCTTGTCCATGAAAAAACAGGTCACGAATTAACGGGTCTGCTGCGAGGACGTGGAATCCAGAGATTCGAGGGGGACGAGGGATCTTTGTATACCCTTTTACATCGTTTAGAGCAGACTAGGTGCATCGAAACCAACTGGGATGAAACGGGAGCTAAATATTATGTATTAAAGAATAAAGGCAGGAAGTTATTAGACAAAGCGGAACAAAAGCGGAAAGAGCGCCGATTTGTTATGAAAGAATTACTTGAGGGGTGAGCGATCATTGGCGAATAATAAAAAACAGATTTTCTTAGATGAGGTCACTGATCAAATGAAATCTAAGGAAGCAAAAACATATGTTGCAAGAGAGTTAAATTATCATATAAAGGAAGCCAAAAAAACATGGATGGAGAAAGGGTTAACCGAAGGGGAAGCGGAAGAAAAAGCGGTCGAACAGATGGGAAGCCCTACGAAACTAGGTATCCAGATGAATAAGCTCCATCGCCCAAAGGTTGACTGGTGGCTGCTTACGCTGTTAGCTGCAGTTTTGGGACTAAGTTTCTTGCCGATGGTATCTCTGGGGTATATGGGAGACCGCTACTTTCTAATCAATAAGATTCTAATTGTCGGTATCGGTGCTGCTTGTGCCGCAGGGCTCATGCTGGTGGATTACCGGAAATGGAGAGAATATGGCTGGAAATTTTACCTTGTGGGAGTTGTACTTCTTCTCCTCCTGATGTTTTTTCCTAACAGTATGATTAATGGAGTTCCACTAATAAAGTTTGGACCTGTTACCATTGAAAGCATGATGGCACTACCGTTTTTCTTTCTTGCATGGGCTTCGTTTTTCTACAGTGAAAAGTTTAAGGTATGGCAGTTTTTTCTATTGTTTCTCCTTCCTATATTTCTATTTCTTCCCTTATCAAGTATCTCAACTGTCTACATCTATAGTGTGATGGCATTCGTGATGCTTTGGGCGAGTAAATTCAGTAAGAAAGTTAAATGGTTGATTTCAACGGGAACATTCAGTGTACTTGTTCTAACGTGCATATTGGTTTGGCCATTTATGAAGGAATATCAGGTTGTTAGACTGTTAGCGTTCATAGAGCCTGAAAAATATGCCGCCAGTGAAGGGTATACAATCCTAAGAATAAAAGAACTGATGTCAAAAGCCGGCTGGTTTGGGAATCCAGTGAATAAGGATTTTATTCCAGAGGCGCATACTAACTTTGTTTTTGTCAGCTTCACTTATCATTATGGTTGGGTTTTAGCCGTTATCATGGTTATGATTCTTGTTCTTTTTGCAGTTAGAATGATTGTCATTCATCCAAAGATAAAGGATTCCTATGGAAAGCTTCTTTTAATAGGCGGCGTTGCCCTTTTTAGTGTACAGCTGTTTAGCAATATTGGGATGGTACTAGGCTTCTTTCCGCTGACAACCATGTCACTGCCATTTATGAGTTACGGTTTAATGCCAACTTTGCTTAATGCGATCCTGATTGGAGTGGTGTTAAGTGTGTATCGGCGAAAAGATTTGGTATGGAAAAGCTGATAAAAGAGGAAATCGGCACGAATTCCATTAAAAAGTGTGGAGTCATCGTATGACTCCACATTATAATAGACAGCAGGAGAAATTTCACATTCCATCCTTCTGTTGACTTGGTTTATCGATCGTAAAACAAATCATTGAACTGCATGGAGGAGAAATTAAGGTTGATAGCAAGGCCCTAAGGGACAACCTTCACAATTATCCTTCCTATTATAAATAAAAAATTGGAGGAATAAAAAATGGAACAAACTTGGAGTATACGACTCATTCGATTCGCAGCTATTTTCGGTATCATTGGTACTTTTCTTGGCTCTCAAATGTCAGGAAGTATGGATTATTCAATGAGACCCATCCATGCTCATATTCTATTAGTAGGATGGTTATCTGTGTTTGCCTGGGGGATCTTTTATAAAGTATATAGTATTAAATATAAAAAGCTTGTACCTATTCACAGTATACTTGGAATGCTAGGTGCTTTAGGTATGACCGCAGGAATGTGGATGTACAATTTAAATCCATTCAATCTTAATGAGACCTTTGTAATGGTGTTCTTTATCGTAGGAGGTAGTTTACTTTTACTTGCTTTTTTATTATTTGTGCCAATTACCTTTCTCATTAATAAACAGGAAAATTAGTAATTGGGGTAACGGACAGGTGGACAGATGAACCGAACGGTTTTATGTAGAACTGTCTTGGTTTGATGTAGAACCTGTCCGGTTTTATGTAGAAACGTTAAGGTTTGGTGTAGAACCTGTCCGGTTTTATGTAGAAACGTTATGGTTTGATGTAGAACCTGTACAGATTCATGTAGAACCTGTCCGGTTTTATGTAGAAACGTTATGGTTTGATGTAGAACCTGTACAGATTCATGTAGAACCTGTCCGGTTTTATGTAGAAACGTTATAGTTTCATGTAGAATCAGCACCATCCACATTCATTCCCTGGGACCAATGGTGCTATCATTTATTAGCCTTCGAAACACATAAACTCATATGAAAAAAAGTAGCACCGCAAATACGGTGCAAATTTGCTAACTAATTTAGTTGTAAACTCGATTGGCGATTCTTTCTCTAGCTAGTGATTTATTTCAGCGGAATCCAAATCTCAGAATAATAATCAGGGCTGGATGCATTTCCATTTGAATAGACTTCTAAATCGGGCGTGCCGGCATGTTGATAATGACTAGAAGGGAACCATTCTGAGATGATTTGCTTCCAAACATTTTGCATCGCATCCGGCATCGCACCGTGTACTTCAAATACTCCCCATTTCGACGCAGGTATTTCCAGTTCCATAAGTCCTTCTGGAGTTTTGCCAGTATGTGCGGCTGCAATCCAGTAATCCATTAACGGAGAACCAGGTGCGCGTTTATCGACACATACCCCAAGTACGCCTTTAATAAGGCCATCATTTAACTGAAATAATAAATCATTGGTGCCATCCACATGGACATCATCCCACATTTTAGGGATACCAGATAGATTCTCCCCGTTTTCACAGGAAAATTCCCGCTTCACACCGACAACTTTAAAACTTTCTTTTTCTACAATTTTGTAATTCATAGGTTCTGCTCCTTTCAAATTCACCTGAATTCTCAGGCGGTTATAAGATTTCAGCTTTCCTGTGTAATTACGTGCTTGACTTGGAGTGATACCGTGCTGTCTGCGGAAAGCCTTTGAAAAAGATTCCGGAGTGTCGTAGCCATACTTTAGGGCGACATCAATAATTTTGCTATCTGTTGTAGAAAGCTCTTGTGCTGCTAGTGTTAGACGCCTGCGACGAAGATATTCACCTACAGTTATGTCTGTAAGCACTGAAAAAATACGTTGAAAGTGAAACTCTGATACATTTGCTTGTTTAGCAATGTTTTCAATCGATATTTCTTCTAGTAAATGTTCCTCCATGTAATCGATTGCTTGTTGTAATGATTCTACCCATCCCATATCGCTCACTCCTTATGTACATCGTAACAACAACGTATATGTTAATCCTGTCATTTTCTGCTCTATTCTAACAGTTTTATCAATCCTAACCGAATAATATTTCTGTTAATCTTGATATTTATCCGAAATATTTGTTAAAAATGGACTCCTTTTTAAATGCTGTCAACCTCCAATTTTATTATAATTCCTGGTAATAGTTCTAAAAACTAGTAGATTAGGAAATGAGAGACTGCTGCCCTTTTATAATATGGGAAAGGCAACTATTGTAAGTGAAAATGAAGTATAACGGCAGTAATGAGAAGTATACGTGTTTTCATCTGTAAAATCCTTCCTTAAATATGACAAAAATCGTATGTTACGATGAATTTGCAAATAACGGCAATTTTCAAGGAGGTTTTTTTACATGTTAAACAAGAAAGTACTTTTATCCGTAGCAGCTGCGTCGGCATTAGTAATGGCCAATCCAGCAGTGAATAAAGCAGATGCTGCTTCCTTTAATCCAGTGGTACAGGAAAAGGTTTATGTATATCAAGGCAGTAATATGAATGAGATTAATAGTGTGATAGAAAAATACCTTGCGAGCTTTGGTTTTAAACTGCCAGAAACGACTGTGAAACAGCCAGTACAGACTCAACCTAGTCAACCGGCACAGCCACAGCAGCAGCCTGAGCAGACAACAACTCCACAGCCCGTACAGCAGCAGCCTGTAGAGCAGCCGGCTGAGACATCAACCCAGCCGACAACGACTCAAACGACAAGTGCTCTAAGTGCTTATGAGCAAAAAGTGGTGGATCTAACCAATCAAGAACGTGCAAAAAACGGGCTGCCCGCGCTTAAAGTAGATTTGACACTTAGCAAAATGGCACGTGAAAAATCACGTGACATGTCTGCGAACGGCTACTTTAGCCATACAAGCCCAACATATGGCTCGCCATTTGACATGATGAAAAAATACGGAATCACATATCGTTATGCGGGAGAAAACATTGCTATGGGACAGCGAACTCCTGAAGAAGTGGTAAAAGCATGGATGAATAGCGAAGGTCATAAGAAGAATATCCTCAGCCCGAATTTCACCCATATTGGTGTTGGTTATGTTTCACAAGGTAACTACTGGACACAGGAATTTATCGGTAAATAAGAAGGAAAAGGAGCTTTGTTGAATTCAACAGGCTCCTTTTTCTTTCTCTTTAGATAAGAGATAGTGGTTTTTGATTAAAATAAGCTAGAATTACCCCAACTTTTTGTGTTTGTTCCTTTTCTTTTTGACTGTAAATGCCTATTATTGCTATGTAATACTACGTTACCGATAGATTAATAGGTAAAAAGTCCTGAAAAATTATCCCAATAGGTATTTTCCAGAGATAGAGAATATGATAGTAGTAAAGCCTTTTACAATATCTACGAAAAGCAGTAAGCCCATTAGATCGATTTATAGTAAATCAGTAGAAAAATACATAGGTGAAATCATTCTTTTAAGGGCAGGGATTAATCATGTTAAATAGCCGAACGAGTGCCATATTGCGGGAACTGATAGCCGTTGATTCTCCCATTACGAGTGAATACTTAGCAAATGTAATCCAAGTAACCTCGAGAACGGTACGAAATGACATGAAAGAGTTAGAGACATTACTTTCGAAATATGGAGCGACCATCAAATCAATTCGAGGAGCGGGATACAAACTAAAAATTGAAGATGACAAACAATTTCGGAAGTTCCTGCTTGAAGAATTTCACAGTGAAAAGCTGAAGCCTTCCATGCTGCCCAATTCACCAGACGAACGTGTCCATTATTTAATGAATCGTCTTCTCCTAACAGAAAATTATCTAAAACTGGAAGATTTAGCGGATGAATTATTTATAAGTAAATCGACGGTTCAAAATGATTTAAAAGATGTAAAGAAAATCCTCCAAACGTACGGCCTTTCCTTTGATGTGAAGCCTAACTACGGGTTGAAGATAAAGGGAGAAGAAGTGAAGCTTCGGTTTTGTATGGCAGAGTTTGTTTTTAATAGAGTCCAATCAGAATATGATCTCGATTCATCCTCAATGCCATTAATTCCAATAGATGAAATGAAAATGATTCGGGCAATTATTTTAGAACAGATTAAAGAAAACGATATAACGTTATCAGACATTGGGCTAAATAACTTAATTTTCCATATAGCGATTGCCTGTAAGCGCATTATAGACGGAAATTATGTCATTTTAGGTAATGAAAAACTAAAGGACGTTACAACTCAAAAAGAATTTAGCGTCGCCAGTAAGATTGTTCGAGATATTGAGAAAAAGATGAAAGTAGATTTTCCTGAAAGTGAAATCGCCTACGTTGCAATTCACTTGTTAGGGACGAGGATGATCAGGCATTTAAATCATAAAGACGGTGATATTCGGAATTACATTGATAAAGATATCTACCGATTAACCATGGAAATTCTCGATTCTATTGAAACCAAGTTAACCTTGGGTCTTAAAGATGATCAAGAATTGATTGTCGCCATCAGCCTGCATTTAAAGCCAGCTATAAGCCGATATCGGTATGGGATGAATTTAAGAAATCCAATGCTGGATGAAATAAAATTCAATTACCCGATTGCCTTTGAGGCCGGAATTATTGCGGGTATGGTGCTGAAGAAAGAACTAGGAATTCATATTGATGAAAATGAAATCGGCTTTCTTGCCCTTCATATTGGGGCTGCAATCGAAAGAAGAGCGATTCATACGGAACCAAAGCGATGTATGATTGTCTGTGCATCTGGTGTTGGAAGTGCCCGGCTATTGTCTTATAAGCTGCAATCAAAATTTGGGGCGAGACTTGAAATCGCTGGCACAACAGAATATTACAAACTAAATGAAGTCCCATTTGATAACCTTGATTTTATCGTGAGTACTATACCTATTAAAGAATACTTGCCTGTACCTATTATCGTGGTGAACACATTTCTCTTAGGGACTGATTTTGAAAAAGTAGAAAAGGTCCTAGAGGAAAGAAAACATGGAACCTTAGAATATACGAAAAAAGACCTCGTTTTTCTACAAGAAAAGCTGGAAACCAAAGAAGAGGTTCTCTCCTTCTTATGTGAAAAACTAGAAACACTAGGGCTGGTCGATTCTACCTTTATTGATG
The DNA here is from genome assembly GCF_046591715.1 of Neobacillus niacini. GTDB lineage: Bacteria > Bacillota > Bacilli > Bacillales > Cytobacillaceae > Neobacillus > Neobacillus niacini_L. Next base: position 62,035 of record NZ_JAWVNQ010000006.1, read on the forward strand.
CAGTACTGGAAAGAGAAACCTTATCTCCGACTAGTTTTGGGAATTTAGTTGCGATCCCTCATCCCATCACGCCGAAGACGAATTCTACCTTTTGGGCTATTTGTACATTGCAAAAGCCTATCGACTGGGGCGGGAAAAGAGTGCAGTTTATTTGTCTATTAAGTATAGAGAAAAACAGTTCATCCTATCTGCAAAACATGTATGCTTTGCTAGTCAATATCGTGGAAGATATACGAATCGTACAGCAGCTGATAAAGTGCAAAACGTATGAGGAATTCTTAGAAGTATTTTAACTTATGTGTTTTTTACTAAAGCCAATGTGCCCGTTTTAAAATACATTGGCCTTTTTTGTGTGCTGCGGGAAAAGCACCTAATCTTTTCCGGAGGGCAACGGAAAAAGCTTGTGTGTAAATGTAAACGTTTCCAAAATAGAATTTAATTACGAAACAAAATTCAATAGAGGGGGAGTAGAAATGAATATCTTACTTTGCTGTGCAGCAGGTATGTCTACAAGTTTATTAGTATCTAAAATGCAGAAATGTGCAAAAGAGCAAGGAGTGGAAGTAAGAATTTGGGCTGTTTCAGGAGACTCTGTTCATAAGCATATTAACGAGGCAGATGTACTCTTGATAGGTCCACAGGTTCGCTATTTATTACCTCAATTAAAGAAACTTGGTGAGGAAAAAGGAATTCCGGTTGACGTCATTAATACGGTTCATTATGGAACGTGCAATGGGTTAGAGGTTCTTAAATATGCACAACAATTAGTTTCTAAATAAGGGAGCGTGAATGGGATGAGTAAAATAAATAATATCCTAGAAAATAAGATTATGCCTGTCGCAGGAAGGATTGCAGGACAACGTCATTTACAAGCATTACGTGACGGGCTCATTTTGACCATGCCATTGATTATTGTTGGGTCATTATTTTTAATTTTAGGTTTTCTCCCAATTCCTGGTTATGCCGATTTTATGGCAGGTATATTTGGGGAAGCGTGGCTTTCAAAGCTGCTATACCCAGTAGGAGCTACTTTCGACATTATGGCACTGATCGCAGCATTTGGCATTGCCTACCGGTTAGCTGAAAAGTATGGAGTGGATGCCTTATCGGCAGGGGCCATTTCCGTTGCTGCCTTTTTGTTGGCCACTCCCTATCAAGTGTCATTTTTACCAGAAGGGGCAAAAGAGGCCGTTATGGTAGGAGGAGCGATTCCTACTGCATTAATGGGAAGTAAGGGACTATTTGTGGCGATGCTAGTCGCTATGCTTTCTACTGAAATTTATCGATTCGTTGTTCAAAGGAATATTGTTATTCGTATGCCTGATGGAGTTCCACCAGCTGTAAGTAAATCATTTATTGCCCTTATTCCAGGATTCTTTGTTATTGCTATTATTTGGATTCTACGATTAATCATAGAGCAAACTTCTTTCGCAAGCCTCCACAATATTGTTGGAGAATTATTAGGGAAACCACTTGGCGTACTTGGCGGTAGTTTAATAGGCAGTCTTGTTGCTGTGCTGCTTATACAATTGCTATGGTCCTGCGGGCTGCATGGTGCCTCTATTGTAGGCGGAGTTATGGGACCTATTTGGTTATCATCCATGGATGCCAATCGAATCGCTTTCCAGGATGGTCAAACTTTACCGAATATTTTCACTCAACAATTCTTCGATATCTTTATTTATGTAGGCGGCAGCGGGGCAACCCTAGCGCTTGTCATTGCCATGCTTTTCTGGGCAAAAAGTCAGCAGATGAAACAATTGGGCCGATTGGCAATTGGGCCGGGAATCTTCAATATTAACGAACCAATTACCTTTGGGATGCCAATCGTCATGAATCCACTTATGATTGTTCCGTTCATTTTAGCTCCTATGGTGATGGTTATAACCACTTATATCGCGATGTCAACAGGGTTAGTAGCGAAGCCGGCAGGAATAGCTGTTCCTTGGACCATGCCGCCAATCATCGGTGGATATTTGGCAGCCGGAGGAAAAATTTCGGGAGCACTTCTTCAAATCGTAAACTTTGTTATCTGTTTTGGAATCTACTATCCATTCTTCAGAATGTGGGATCGACAAAAGCTAGCGGAAGAGCGCGGCGTTTCATCTGACAAGAATTTAGATGGGAATGGCTTTACTGCGTAAGGAGGCACTATGACGAAACTTGTGATAAATGCGGATGACTTTGGTTATTCAAAAGGAGTTAACCTTGGAATTATCGAAGCATATAAAAATGGTGTTGTTACGTCCACTACTATGATGACCAATATGCCGGGAGCTGCACATGCTGCAGCTCTTGCATTGGAAAATCCAGGATTAGGTGTCGGAATCCATCTTGTCCTAGATTGTGGTTCACCAGTAAATGAAGACGTTCCTTCTCTCATCAATGAGGATGGATTCTTCCATAAAATGAACGACTTGGTGAAGACTGCAACTGCTTTGGATATTGAAAAAGAGTATACAAGTCAAATAGAAAAATTCCTTTCCTTTGGGTTACAGCCTACACATATCGATAGTCATCACCATCTCCATGGACATGAAAAGATCTATCCCATTGCTGCTAAACTCGCAAAGAAATATAATCTGCCGGTTCGTAAAGTTTCGGCAGACCCAAAACATATCAGTAATGAAGAATTACAAATGGTTCAATATTTCAGTCCAGATTTTTATGGGAATAACCTGTCAGCTGATCATTTAATAGAGCTCGCAATTAGAGCTTTATCCTATGAAACTGCTGAAATCATGACACATCCTGCCTATATTGATGAACAGTTACTTTCTGGAAGTTCATATGCCTTGCAGCGTGTAAGGGAACTTGCCATATTGACAGATAAAAAGGTTCTGCAGGCATTTGAAGATAATAAGATTCAATTAGTGACGTATAAAGAAGCTGGCTGGCAATCTTTTGTTTAGAAAGGAGGGAAAAATGGTGATGATTTCAGAGCAAACCATATTCCAAATCATTCTTCATGGCGGGAATGGGAAAAGTTCGGCAATGGAAGCCATCGCTGCAGCAAAAGAAGGGAACTTTGTTGAAGCGAACAATAAGTTAAAACAGGCCTCGGAAGCATTAAATGAGGCCCATCATGTTCAAACACAATTAATTCAAAATGAAGTGAACGGGACAAAATCTGAAGTATCTTTATTAATGGTGCATGCCCAGGACCACTTGATGAACGCCATGACCGTAAGGGACTTAGCCGTGGTTATGGTCGATTTGTATGAATCAATCTCTAAAAAGGAGGTACATAAAGATGAGTGAAGGAATTAAAATTGTTACCATCGGCGGGGGCTCCAGCTATACACCTGAACTAATAGAGGGTTTTATTAAGAGATATGAAGAACTTCCTGTACGCGAGCTTTGGCTCGTTGATGTTCCAAGCGGGGAGGAAAAGCTTAATATTGTCGGAGCATTAGCAAAGCGTATGATTGAAAAAGCAGGACTGCCCATTGAGGTTCATCTTACACTAAATCGCAGAGAGGCTTTAAAGGATGCGGATTTTGTTACAACCCAATTTCGTGTAGGCTTATTAGATGCACGTGCGAAGGATGAAAAGATTCCCTTAAAGTATGGCGTAATCGGCCAAGAAACCAATGGTCCCGGGGGATTATTTAAAGGATTAAGAACGATTCCTGTTATTTTAGATATTTGTAAGGATATGGAAGAGTTATGTCCGGACGCCTGGCTGGTTAATTTTACAAACCCAGCAGGAATGGTGACAGAAGCTGTTTTAAGATATAGCAATATTAAAAAGGTTGTTGGATTGTGCAATGTTCCTGTAGGGATGAAAATGGGAATTGCTAAGATATTAGAAGTCTCTGCAGAACGAGTTCATATTGATTTTGCAGGATTGAATCATATGGTCTTTGGATTAAATGTTTACCTAGATGGAATCAACATTACTGAAGATATTCTTGAAAAACTAACCAGTCAGCAATCAGGAATTACCATGAAAAATATTATTGATCTTGGCTGGGAGCCGGAATTCATTAAAGGATTAAAGCTCCTGCCATGTCCGTATCACCGTTACTACTATCAAACGAGAAGCATGCTAGAAGAAGAGTTAGATGCATTCAAAACCGTTGGAACGCGGGCAGAGGTAGTCAAACAAGTAGAAAAAGAATTATTTGAGCTATATAAAGATCCTAACTTAAGTATTAAACCTCCTCAGCTTGAAAAACGTGGAGGTGCCTACTATAGTGATGCCGCGTGCAATCTAATTAACTCTATTTACAATGACAAGCGTGATATTCAGCCGGTGAACACGAGAAACAATGGAGCCATTGCGAGCATTCCAGATGACTCTGCTGTTGAAGTGAATTGTATCATTACAAAAGAAGGTCCTAAGCCTATAGCGGTTGGCGATATGCCGGTTGCAGTCAGGGGTCTCGTTCAACAAATTAAATCATTTGAACGTATTTCTGCTGAAGCCGCGGTTACTGGAGACTATAACACCGCATTACTGGCAATGACGATTAACCCATTGGTGCCTTCTGATAAAATTGCAAAACAGATTCTAGACGAAATGCTGGTAGCACATAAAGAGTATTTACCGCAATTTTTTAAAGAACAGAAAAGTGAAGTTGTTTAAGCTAATGGGAAAGAGACAATCGGGAATCTGATTGTCTCTTTTTTTTATCCAACTCAACAAAAAGCGACAATAGTCTATCTAACCAAACGTTTGATTAAATCTTAAGCCATTCCTTAATAGGAGTTTACTTTTGCCTATTTCCCGGAAAATTTTTTGTCGATAGTTGAGGTTTATCAATCTATAAAAATCTACAAATATCAGCAATGTGTAAAGGAAATAACAAAAAATCGACATGTTCCTGTAATTCCTATGACACAACTATTTGGTAACCTATTATAAAAATGCCAAAATTGTTTAGGAGACTAAGAAATGAGAAGGAGAAAGAGGCGGAGGCTTAACTGGCGAAACATAATAGGCTTGCTATTATTTATAATACTTATCGCCGGCGGAATCTATGGGTTTACAGTTTATCAATCTTTTAATAAGGCCGTAGCCACCATGCATGAACCGCTTGAGGGTAAACAACAAAATAAAGAGATTCAGCAGGAAGCTTTAACTAAGAAAGAGCCTTTTTCTGTATTAATGCTTGGTGTCGACGAGCGGGAAGGCGATTCAGGCCGTTCGGACACAATGATTGTATTGGCAGTGAATCCAACCAATCAATCGATAAAAATGCTGAGTATTCCAAGGGACACCCGAACAGAAATTGTCGGGAAGGGGACGGAAGATAAAATCAACCATGCTTACGCATTTGGCGGTGTTTCCATGGCGGTCGATACGACAGAGAAATTCCTAGATATTCCGATTGATTATTATGTGAAAATCAATATGGAAGGCTTTAAGGATATTGTTGATACCGTTGGAGGTATTGACATGGAGAATGAGTTTGCTTTTACAGTGGATGGGGTTGAGTTTCCTGCTGGTAAGATTCACCTGAGCGGTGAGGAAGCGTTACTTTACATAAGAATGCGATACGATGATCCGAATGGAGATTTCGGCCGCCAAGAACGCCAGCGCCAAGTGATTCAAGCCGTGATAAAAGAGGGAGCAAGCCTTTCGAGCTTATCAAAAGCGCCAGAAATCTTCCAGGCGATCGGCAGCAATGTCAAAACGAATTTCACCTTTGAAGAAATGATGGAAATCCAAAAGAATTATAAAGAAGCAGGAAGAAACATTGAACAGCTGACGTTACAGTCAGAAGGAAAAATGATTGATGAGATCTACTATGGACTTGTAACGATCGCAGAACAGATGCGTATTCAGGATGAATTGAAATCACAGTTGGAAATAGATATTGAACACTGATTGTAATAATATAGAAAACACGCTTGGGTGAATTTAACTCAGCGTGTTTTTTTTTAGGCCATGTTAAAACTGAATGTTGATTTCACTATGCTTGGAAAATAAGTGGAGGATTTCCGTTTAATTTAGAAAATACACATATTTCTTTAATAATAAGCGGAGTTTTTCCACTTATTGTATTCAATTCCTTGTATTTAGACATATTTTAAGCAAATAACTGGAATTTCTCCGCTTATATCTGCTTTGTAAGCTCCCTCTAGATACAATAGACGGAAAATCTCCGCCTATGATTTTCTCAAACCTATACAAATATCAAAAATAAATAAAACAGAGAACCTTAATAGTCTAATAGTTGCAAGAAATTACCCCAATAGCTGTAAAGGTATTAATGAGATTAATATATTTATATAGAACATTTAGAAAGTTTTTATTTTTCGAGGAAGAGGGATAGTATGAATCGAACTAGAAAAGAATGGCTTGGAAAAGTTGTCAAAAGTTCTGCAGCAGCATTTATGGCTATAGGGGTGCTTTTTCCTCAAATTCAAGGCGAGTCTGTTTCCGCTGCTACTGCAGCTACAACATCATCGGAACAAATCCTGGCTTCATTATCCAAAGAACAGCGTGCAGCGCTAGACAACCTTAAAATAAACCAAAGGAATGGTCTTCAGGGTTTTAGTGAGAAGGATCTAGAAAGCGATAAAGAAATATCCGTCATCGTCGAGTTTAAGTCGATGCCTGAAAAAGCGGCAGTGCTTGAGGCAGCGGCTAAAGGGAAGAGCTTGTCAGCTAAAGAAGCAAAAAACAAGGTGAATCATGAGCATGCTGTTTTTGAGGACGATCTAAAGCAAATTTTGCCTTCCTCTAGAGAGAAAAGTGCTCCTAGTAAAATTACCCGTTCCTTTAAGACCACTTACAATGGAGTATCTATGAAACTGCCTGCTAAAGAAGTAGAATCTCTGCTTCAATCGAAAGTGGTAAAAGCTGTACATAAAGACATTGAGTTCTCCATTGAGCCTCCGCCAGTTAAATCAGAAACCGAAGAGGAATCTATTAAAAGAGTAGAAAGTATCCCTTTCTTAGGTGTGGACAAGCTGCATAAAGAAGGGATAACAGGAAAAGGAGTAAAAGTTGGGGTAATTGATACGGGTGTTGATTATACTCATCCGGATTTGAAAAATGCTTTTAAAGGCGGTTACGATCTAGTCGATAACGATGCAGATCCAATGGAAACCACCTACGACGAATGGAAAGCTTCAGGCAGGCCAGAGGTAGATGGAAATCTATCAACCTATTATACCAACCACGGTACGCATGTATCCGGAACTATAACCGGCCAGGCGGAAAACACAGGCGGTGTCGCTGTAAAAGGAATTGCCCCTGACGCGGAGTTGTACGGATATCGTGTATTAGGACCATATGGAACAGGGGTTACTGAGGATATTCTAGCGGGAATCGAAAGAGCGGTTACAGATGGGATGGATGTTATTAATCTATCATTAGGTATTCCAATCAATGATCCACACTACCCTACAAGTACGGCCATTAACTATGCAGTATTAAATGGGGTGACGGCCGTTGTTTCAGCCGGGAATAACGGGCCAAATTCGTATACACTGGGTTCCCCGGGAGCAGCTGCACTGGCATTAACAGTCGGGGCGAGCAGTACACCGATTCCAGTGGCAAAGTACACAGGTGTACTTTCCGGCTCTGATACAGAATTTGAACTAAGCAATCTTTATTCAGATTTCGTAACAGACCTTAGTACCTTTAATGGACAGATATTAGAAGTGGTTGATTTAGATGTTGGAAGAGAGACAGATTATTTGAATAAAGATGTAGCCGGAAAGGTTGTTTTTGTGAGCACAGGGGTTATTGGAACACAATCCAAAACTGTGTATGCAAAAAACCATGGAGCTCGTGCCATCATTGCTTATAGCAACATTCCGAATGATGGTCCGACACCATTTGTAAAAGAAGATCAAAACTTTATTCCTGCCTTTTCAATGAGTTATGAACAAGGGTTGGAATTCAAGGCGAAATTGGCTGCAGGTCAAACCGCATTAACCTTTAATAATTATAAGGAAGCAGCAACAGAAGGTGATAAACTCGCATCATTCAGCTCACGTGGACCATCACGTAATAATTACGATATCAAGCCTGAAATCACAGCACCGGGTGTAAGTGTTTTATCAAGTGTGCCGGCTTACTCCATTTATAAGAATGACCCATCTAATTATCAATTTGCTTATACACGGATGTCTGGTACATCGATGGCTGCTCCACACGTTGCCGGTATTTCAGCATTGCTGCTGCAGGCTAATCCTGAACTTCAGCCAAGTGATATTAAAACAATCTTGATGAATACAGCAAAGCCTTTGTCAGAGGATTATAGTGTTTTTGAAGTAGGAGCTGGACGAGTTGATCCTTATCGGGCTGTTCATACAGGAATGAAGCTTCAAGTCCAAGATGAAACAGTAAACGACAGTATTGTAATAAAAGAAGAAACAGGCGGACTCAGTTTCGGAAATTATTATGTAGGTGAGGATTTATTCATTGAAAAATCTATCAACCTATCAAATTTAGACAATAAAAAGAAAAAATTTGATGTGACTGTTCAATACCAATCCAATGTAAAAGGTGCCAATGAGGCAAAAGCAAACGGCGTAAAAGTAGCAGTGCCGCCGGTTATTCCGGTTCACTCAATGAATACAAAGAAAATTCCGGTTTCCATCACGGTTCCGACAACGGCAAAGGCTGGAATTTATGAAGGCTATCTGACCATAACAAACCAAGATGATAAAAACGAACAATATCGGATTCCATTTAGCGTGCGGACAACAGAAGAAGGCTTTAACTCAACATCGTTATCTAATTTTGCTATCTCACCACCGTATTTACATGTGAAACGCAACTATGGGGCTTCTTCTACAACAGACTTAGTTGCCAATTTTAAATCACCAATGAAAAGGTTGGATTTTGTCCTTGCAGACGGAAAAACTGGAGACGATATTGGCTATTTAGGCTGGATTCCTACAGAAAACGCCTATGATGGCCTCACTTATAATTTTGGGACAGTGTTTGACGGAACCTATTATCCATACACTGGAAAGGAAGAGGCACCGATTTCTTTTAAGAAGAGTTATGCCAAACCAGGACACTACAAAATTAAAGTAATCGGTACAAGTGAACGAGACCGAACGTTTACCAGTGTGAATGACCTCTTTATTGATCACAACAGTCCAGCTATTACTACATCTTTGGATGAAAGTGAATCACCGGTTGTGGAATATCAGCCCGGACAAACTACGGTTCCTCTTCAAGTCAAAGTAAGTGATTCTGAAATGGAACAAATGAAAGCAGCAGGACTGGATGTATCAAAAGCAATAAAGCTAAATTATTCTATTAACGGCAGCTACAATCCTGTTCTTCCTGTAGCCGAGGATGGCATGATTCAGCTAAGTGTTCCGATGAATGAAACGAACCCATTCCTTCGTTATACCATTAATGGTTTAGATGCTGCGAACAACACAACAGAGAAGAGAAACTACTATTTTGTTAAAGCAGGTACACCTTACGGGTATATTAAGACTGATAAAAATAACGTAAAAATGGGAGAAACCGTCTCAGCCACTCTTGTTTTAAATAACGTCGACAGTTTGAAAAATGCAGAGTGGACACTTCCAAACATCGGTCAAGGCTTTGAGCTTATAGAAACAAAGCCAAATGAATCATTAGCCGGAAATGCCCAGGTAAGTGTTGAAACAACCGGTAATACATCAAAGGTCAAATTAACCGTGGATGAAGCAGTGAGCGGAAACGTGCAGGCTATTGATTTGACGTTAAAAGTAAAGGATACAGCTTTTATCGTAAATGCAGTAGTGAATCCAACGGTCGCCTATACAAATGAACTTGGCAAACTTATTTCCCTTTCTTCTGCGGGAATGGAATGGCAGATTCAGCCGACTTTCTCTGAAGTATATGGCACCTTGAGAGCAGAGGGTATTGCCTACAATGCAGATTGGAGAAAGCTGGGTGCCACAATCCAATTAATAGATGAAAATGGAACAAAGTACGATGGAACATCTACGATGGCAATCTTTGGTGATTATCGTATTTCTAAGCTTCCAATCACGAATACGCACTTTGTATGGGAACTGAAGGTTCCAGGGCATTTTACGATGAAGCGCGTTATTCCTGTAGGAGTAGAGAAAAATGGTGTCCTATGGGGGCAATTGCTGCAATACTTTAGCGACAGGCCGTTAGCTGGGGATGTAAACCAGGATGATGTTATTGATATCCGGGATGCAGCTGCCATTCAACAAGCATGGGAAACAAATGATCGAGCTGCCGATATTAACTTTGACGGAATCGTCAATGCAAAGGATATGCAGTTTGTTGTCACCAACTATCTAAAGCAAAATCCTGATGGTGAAAAACCGCCGGCACCGGTAGAACATGCTGATGGGAAAACGCTCCAAGATATTTTAAATGAATTGCAAATATCATTATAGTTCATAGTTGAAAAACGCTATTCTTCTAGAGTTTGGAGGAATAGCGTTTTTGTTAGCTGTTCAAGGTTTGATAAGGGATCTTTAAGGATAGAATTTTCTTAGAACTTATCTTCTATTAAAAAGGGGATTCAAAGAGAATGAAGAAGTATAAGAAAGCGGTAATTTTTGCAGCAGTTTTCTTGTTTATTTTGAACGGCTGCCAGGATAGTAATCATAATCTAAACGAAGAACAGGTGGTGAAAGAAGCGATGAACCCTTCAGTCTATATAGATCCGTCCATAGACCTTTCTAGTGAACAAATGACTTCCATTATTATCGAGTTTAAAACAAAACCAGCAAAAATAGCAGTATTAGAAGCAGAGGCAAAAGGAATACCGTTATCTTTAGAGGAAGCGGAGAAAGAGGTAGAGGAGAGTCACGAAGCGTTTCAAAAGGAGCTTCAATTATTACTTGCTGACAATCAAATACCATATAAAGTTAGGAACACCTATAAGACTGCCTTAAACGGCGTTTCGATGGAATTACCGGCAAACGAAATCAAAAGATTAGCTGAATCCTCTTCTGTTATTGCAAAAATAAATCCAAACAGAAAAATTCACCTCGACCCACCGATTTCCCCACGAACTCCACATTAACCGAAAGTTTTAGACTAAACGGCCTCATTTGGCCGTTTTTTTATTATGGCCCTGTTATAACTGAATGTTGTTTTCACTGTGTTTGAAAATTAAGCGGAGAAATTCCGGCTAAATCGAAGAATACCCATATTTTTTTAAAAATAAAGGAAGGTTTTCCGGTTATATGATCCAAATCTTTGGATTTAGCCTTATTTATAGCAGTTAGTCGGAATATCTCCCCTTATATCTGCTTCTTAAGCAACCTTTTTAAGAATAGCAGGAAATTCTCCGCCTATGTATTCTCATATCTACGCGATAATCAACAATGAATAATAACATGGAATCATAGTTAATCCAATAGTCCCGATTAATAACCCCAATGGCACTTATAAAGGAGAAAAAACGGTGATATGGAATAGTATCATAGTAGTTTTTCAGTATGCATGACTATAAAAAAGGCGAACTATGAGAAAGCGGGGGTTATATGAAAGGGCATTTAAGATTTAAAAAGGCTGCAGCCATGGCATTATCAGTTAGTTTACTTGCAGCACCTGTTCCATCAACATTTTCAACATACGTATCAGCAAAGGAGTTTAAGGCTGAGGACATACTCGCAGCCTTAACAAGTGAGCAGCGGGCTGCACTACATACCTTGCAAACATCTGAACAAACAGGGCTTAAATTAGACCCATCTGTAAATTTAGATAGTGAGGAACCAGTAAATGTCATCATTCAGTTCAAAGAAAGTCCAGTTAAAACAGCTAAAGCAGAGAGCCTCGTAACAGGAAAAACCTTTTCAATTTCAAAGGCAAAAGAGAATGTAGAATTCTCACATAGCCAGTTTCAAAAGGACATCGAATCTATCTTTGGAAAAGAGAAAAAGGGACAAAAAGATACATACAAAGTAAATCATTCGTATAAGAATGCCTTTAACGGTGTCACAATGACCTTGCCAGCGAGTCAGGTAAAAGAATTGTTAAAATCTGAAGTCGTTAAAACGGTGTGGAGTGATTTAGAGGTCAAGGTTGACCCGCCAGTAAAAGTAGAGAGCAAAAAGTCAATTCCGACTACAAATCACTCATCTGGCATCCAACAACTGCATGAAGAAGGCGTAACAGGAAAAGGAATCAAAGTAGGAGTAATCGACACCGGAATCGATTATAATCACCCAGACCTAAAAGAAGCTTATAAAGGCGGATACGATTTTGTTGATGATGACAGTGATCCGATGGAAGCAACGTATCAAAATTGGAAGGATTCGAATTGGCCGGAATATTCCTCCAATGGAAATACTTATTATACTCTCCATGGAACGCATGTAGCCGGGATTATTGCCGGTAAAGGGACCAATTCAAGTGAATTTGCGACAACAGGAGTTGCTCCGGAGGCAGATTTATATGCGTACCGTGTTCTGGGACCTTATGGAACGGGGATAACAAGTGATATTATTGCTGCCATTGATACGGCAGTTAGTGACGGAATGGATGTCATTAACCTATCCTTAGGAGCAGCGATTAATGATCCGTTTTATCCAACTTCGATTGCCGTTAATCATGCTGTGTTAGCGGGAGTTACCGCTGTAATTGCAGCGGGAAACAGCGGTAATGGAATGAAAACACTCGGATCTCCAGGAACCTCCACTCTTGGACTTACAGTAGGTGCAAACGATACCGCAATAACGGTACCATCCTATAAAGGAAGCATAGGCAGTATAGATGTAAGTTTACGATTGATGGCAAGAAATTTAACGGATGACTTATCCCTGCTTGACGGGAAAATTTCGATTGTGGATGTTGGCTTAGGACAAGCTGCCGACTATACAGGAAAGGATGTGAAAGGTAAGGCCGTTCTCATCTCCCGCGGGGAAACCTCGTTTGATGCCAAGATTAAATTAGCCAAAACGAAAGGTGCAGCAGCTGTTCTTCTTTTCAATAACATTGCCAGTGAAGGGCATATTCCATTTTATATCGGTGAAACAGCCAATTACATCCCGACATTTTCGTTAACGAATGAGGAAGGATTATTGGTGAAAAATCTAGCATCATCTCAGGCAGAAGTGTCATTTACCAGAGATGGAGAATTTACCATTGATGGTGGAAATTTAGCAGATTTCAGTTCACGCGGGCCATCAAGAATTCAATATGAAATAAAACCAGAAGTAACGGCTCCAGGTGTATTTGTACGTTCAACCGTTCCGTCGTATGCGAATGGGGCATCTTATCTAGGAAACTATGAAGTTGCCTATCAACGACTTTCAGGGACATCAATGGCCTCGCCATATGTAGCCGGGGTAGCGGCTTTACTTTTACAGCAACAGCCAGATTTAACACCAGATGAAATTAAAAGCATTGTCATGAATACTGCTGACCCGCTTAAGAAGGATTATAGTGTTTTTGAAGCAGGAAGCGGACAAGTAGATGCGTATGAAGCGGTGCATTCACAAATGGAAATAATGGTTGAGAATCCTTCTGTAACGATCACAAATGGAGAGGAAGAAGAAATCATCTCCAAGTCAGGAGCGCTAAACTTTGGTTCCTCTCTTCATACTGGTGAGAAAATCACTGAAAGCCGAACCATCACTCTAACCAATCATGATAAACATCCGAAGACCTTTGAAGTAAAAGTGGAATTTCAAACGGACTTGAGAGACTCTAAGGATGCTCTGAAAAATGGTGTTTCATTAGATGTGGACAAGAAAGTTATCACTGTTCCTGGCAACAAAGAAATAAAATCGAACGTATCCATCGTTGTTCCTGGTTTGGCTGAAATTGGCTCTTACGAAGGATTCGTCACCTATGTGAACAAACATGATCGAAGTGAAGTCTATCAAATTCCATTTGCTTTTGTTGTAACAGAAGAAGGCTTCCACAGTATGAAGGCAGATCCCAATGTCTTGTCATCTGACTATGTAAATTATTTGCCATATGTAACATACAAAGCTGGAATTTCATTTAATTCGAAATCTGTCATGGAAACCCTTGATTTTGTTTTATTGGATGGAAAAAGTGATAAAGAAATCGGCTTTTTAGGAACTCTTGATGTTAAATCCTTAATCGAAGATACTGAGTACTATGTCAATTCGGTGTTCCAGCGGACCTATTTCCCTTTCACCGGGGATCCAAATCAGCCAATTTCAGACAAAAGTGTACCAGTTCCATATGGTCCGGGACATTATAAGGTGAAAATGATTGGAACCAATAAAGAAGGAAAAACATTCTCAATGACCGACGATGTTATGATTGATATTACAGGTCCAACCTTCACAACGGAGTTAGCTGAAGGAGTGATTGAATATGAGCCTGGCACAACCTCCTATCCTATTAAAGGATCAATCATCGATCAGTCGTTTGAGGGCTATAAAAAGCTGGGAATGGATGTGGATCAATCACGTAATCTATTATTAGAAGAATACAATGCACCATTTATGACAAATCTTTTCGCCGTAGATGATGCAGATGGAAACTTTACTTATACAATGAAACTAAATCCGGCTGCAAAGAGTGATACGCTTGAACTGGCAGCATACAACTCTGCAGGTATTGGAACTGAATATAAAAAATTCACCTTTGTACCGGAAGGTTCACCGTATGTATACGGAAGTACAGCCAACAAAACTGTAAAAATGGGTGAGAATATAAAGCTTACCCTGACGGCAAATAATGTGACAGAAGCTAAAAAACTTGTATCAAGTTTCACTTTTATGAAAGATGCAGTAGAAGTAGTGGAGGTAAAAGCTCATCCAGCAATAGAGGAGCAGGGGCAAGTCGCGATTTCAACCCAATTGGTCCCATCAGGTTCAAGTAAAACCATATTAAATGTAAATCTAGAGTTAGTGAAAGGAAAGGTATCAGGAGATATCCCATTTGCAGAAGTTATTCTGAAAGTAAAGGATGAAACATACAAGATTCATTCTCCTTTTAGTAATCCAACAGCCCTTTATCAGAATGAAAAGGGTATAAGTACATCGATGGTTTCTGCCGTTTCGGACATTTGGATTGTGCCGTCCTTTTCAAAAATTTCTAGTAATCTGCCAGCACCACAGCCGCTTAGAAAAGAAAATAGTGCATCGTGGAAGCCGAGTATTGACCCTTCAGCTATCGGCATTGAGTTGGCCGTGAGGGATCAGGCAGGTAATAGGTATTCAGGTACGATTAGCCGGTCGGGTCAAATGAGTGTAGAAAAATTACCGCTAACGGTGAATGAAATGGAGTTCTCGATAAATATTCCAGGGCATTTTACCGTATATCACCCCTTCCAAGTAGGGTTTGTTAATGATCAAGGTACAATCACTGGCCATTGGAATATGGAAATATATACTGATGCCGCGATTCCAGGCGATGTGAATAAAGATAACGTGATAGATATAATGGATGCCCTTTACATGGAAGAGAAATGGCAAACAGCTGAACGTCATGCTGATATAAATTTCGACGGTATTGTAGATGCAAACGATATGAAATATATTCAAGAGCATTACTTAAAGAAGAATCCAACACTTAGGACAGCACCTGAACCATTAGAAATACATGAAGGGAAAACCTTAGAGGACATCCTTGAAAAGTTAGGATTAAAATAAGAAGAAAGGACTGGGGGATTTTCATCCCCAGTCCATTTTTGCTTTTTAAAATAGCACAACTTATGATGAAATTAATGAAAAAAGTAATGGTTGACTCTGTGGTGCACCCCACAGTTTATGATATAAGCGGGAGGGAGAGAATCTGTACAAGATTAGTGATTTTTCAAAGATGACGGGCTTAAGTAAAGAAACATTACGCTATTATGCTGAGGTTAAGCTGCTGGAACCTGCTTTCATTAATCCAGAAAATAATTATCGCTACTATGATGATGGCAGTTACTTTTTGGCGATTCTTTTAAAGAAACTAAGGAGATTTGGCTTTACGATACAAGAGATGATTTCCGTGATGGAGGATGAGTCCTTCGCTCATTTAGAAGACTTATTAGTAGAAAAAAGAAAGAATATCCAGGTACAAATTGAAGACCTTCGTCTTCAATTAGAAGAAATAGATGAATTTATCGAATCTGGCAGGGAGGAACAGGAATGATTCAGTGGAAAGAAGAAACTATCATTGAAGTTAATATTGAAAAGGTGTGGAGTTTATTTTTTGATAAAAATATTAAGAAAATCATGCCGAAGGTGGAAGAACACACCCTTATTGAAAAAACGGAAGCAGAAGCGGGGGCAAAGCATCAGCAAAAATACCGTGAAGGAAAGCGCGTCGAAACCTATATTGTTGAAACACTAGCCTTTGACGATACACCGGATAAAAAGCATAAACAAATAAGCTTTGTTTTAGGAAAGGCATTTAAGATTACCTTAGGCTTTACGTTAGAAAAAATCGATGAGCAGCACACAAAATTTATTTATGAGGGAATCAATGAAGGAGTAAATTTTGTTGGCCGTGCCATGCTGAAACTTGGCAGTGAGAAAAGCAACAATATTGTGGTAAAGGAATTCATGGAAAGGGTAGAACAAGAAGCGCTAAAAGCATAAAGAGAGAGTGAATCATTTTTGTTCACTCTCTCTATCTTTGATTGTTATGTAGCAGTTGATGACCGATGAGGCATTACGACGTACCCATTTGCTTTCTGTGATTTAAGAACTTTAATCAATTGGTCCTGAAGGGAGGCGTTACAGGTTACCTCTATGATAACCTCACTTTTACTTTTTGCTAGAATGTTCATTTTCTTTTTATTGACAACTAATTCAATTATCAACCCCAGGAAGAAACCACCTGCTAGACCGATTAACCCCCATATGATTGGTCCCCAGTGCCATTTTAAACCATATATAGAACCGAGAACCGCAAAGATCGTTCCGCCCATCATAGCACCGTCAAGAACACTTCTCCCATCTACACGATGAATCGTGTCAACGATATGTATTTGCGAGTCTAGGTTTTCTAGAGGTAATGCCACGATATTTTGAGGGGGAACTCCCAACTTTTCGATCTCATGGATAATAATTTCCACAAACGGCGAATGATCCATGGAAGCAATTATTTTCGTTGAATTGTCGTCTAATTGAATAGGTTGTTGTTTCAAGTTTTCATCCCTCACCCTTAGAAACCGTATTTGCTCAATATCGTAAAGTGTATTATTTTCAGTCACCGATACATATGCCTGATAGATGGCAAACGCATACATTGAAGGCAAGAATAAAAACCACTGCCAATCTACAGCTGTGGCTGCTTTATCAAAATCCCCTAAGACTGAATGGAGAAAGGTACGAACAGCCGCAGCCTTATAGCAAACAAAGATCCACCAAGCCAAAACAAATGTACCAACAATCGTACTTCCGCCATATAATTGCCCCAGCCCAGGTGTGAAGAAAGACCAGAGCGAACCCACCAAGGGACTTTTCTTGTCAAGAATGACAACATCAAAAAAACTGACATCTGAAGGTGTGACAGGTGCATCTTCAATTTCAGACAGAACGTGAATTTTTTTGATTTCAACTGCACAGCGGTAGCTGTCCCAGATGCAATATATATACACTGCCACATAAAGAAGGGCCCAGTCATGGTTTAATACAGACTTTGCCTCATCAAACCTGCCAAGAAAGGAATAGACAATTGCCATGTTTAGATGAGATAAATTGTTAACCACAAGCTCCCAGATAATTAGAATAAAACCATGCAGATACTTACCGATAAACATGTGTCCAAATCCAGGGAAAGCGGCCGACCACCAGGCTGCAATCCAAGGAGGGCGGGGGTACATTGAGTTTGTACCAAAGACGGATATTTCCCCTTTAGGGTATCGAGGTTTTATGCTGGCTGACTGGAACTTCTGATGTGGCATAGATACTCTCCTTCGGCACATGTCTCCTAATAATCTTACCAACAATTCCCTAGGTTATTCGATTAAATTCCACATCCTGCCTAAGTGTTCACCGTGTTTTAATCCCATTAAAGTGTAAAGAAAAAGGATAGATGAACAGAATGAATGTCTGTAACATCTATCCTTTTTGTACAATAATGCCTTACAAAATTTCGATATACCCTTCTGTTCCGTTCACGCGTATTTGCTGGCCATCTTTAATTAGTGTTGCCGCATTTTCTACCCCGACCACTGCTGGCAGGCCATATTCCCGGGCGATGACAGCTCCATGGGTCATCAGTCCGCCAACCTCGGTAACGAGCCCTTTAATGGATACAAATAATGGTGTCCAGCCTGGGTCCGTAAAGGTGGTGACTAAAATATCCCCATCTTCTAAATCAGCATCCTCCATGTTTAAGATGACACGTGCTCTTCCCTCGATCACTCCGGTCGAAACAGGAAGCCCTGCTATCGCTTGTGCTGGGACATTTTCGCGTTTGTACGTACCTGTAAGGATTTCACCATCAGACGTGATGACACGCGGGGGAGTTAGTTTTTCAAAAAATTTGTACTCTTCTTTTCGTTTGTTAATGATTCCGTAATCTAGTTTGTTTGTACGGACGGCTTCGTGAAGTTCTTCAAAAGTGAGATAGAAGATATCTTCTTTATCATGAATTAGTTGGGCTTTTACGAGCTGCTCGGCTTCTTTTATGAGTGCTTGCTTATAGATGAAATAGCGATTTATCATACCGTACTTTGGATATTCCCGATATCCGATGAAACTCCGGAGAATTCCAATTATTCTTTTTGTCTCTTTTGCTTTTTGTTCACCATCCGGTAATTGCTTTAATCGTTCTAGCAACTCTTGTTCTTTTTTTAACGCTGCTTGCAAACCTTGCTCAAATTTCCGTTTCGCAGCATTAGGCCCATATTCTTTGATGTTCGAGAGAATCATAGGGAGAAGCGCAGCTGGTTTTTCACTCCAGCGCGTTCTTGTCATATCAATTTCTCCTGCACATCGCATTCCGTACTTGTCGAGAAAAACTATGATTGCGTCTCGGGTTTCCAGGCCGCCCTGCAACGTAACCAGTTCATCCAAAAAGCTATCATCTTTCACATGCTCTAAATAATGAATAACTTCAGGATAAGGACGAATTACATCAGCAACATCTAATAGTGCCAGACCCATTTCTGAAGTAATATTGTTTGGTGCAGATAGAGAAAGCGTGTCTCCTGCGTTTTTTTCGCCTAACCACTCATTCATTTTTTCATTGATCCATAAGGGAGCATTCATCGCAGCTTGGATCACACGTGAACTTTGTGGGTTAAATAAAATCTTCCTTAACTGCTGAATATCCTCAAGAATAAAATCAAATAATTCTGGCCCGTATTTCGTTTGAATGTTTTGTTTTAACTCTTCTATCGATGCTTGATTACTCCTAATCAGTTCTGATATGATGGCCGGATTACTCTCAATTTCTGATAATATCTCCATATTGTTTCTGTTTTGAATCGCTGCTTTATTATCATGTGGTAATGATTTTATAAAATCTCCTCGCTCTATGATGTTCATTAGTGCGTCTTTCATGAGTGGATCGTGTTGTCCCATTGCAATTAATAAAATGTTTCTACTTACAGGTGAAGTTAGTTGATGTGTGACATCCACAAACAACCTTCCACCCGCCTTACGCATGGGTGCAGGCGTCGTTAACAGATAAAAAGACAATCCCAAAGGTTTGATGGGATCTGTCATCATTTGTTGATGACCAACCGATATATAGACGTGATTTTCTTGATCATTGTTTTCGGGGATGGGGAAAAGAGTAGTGATGGGACGGCTCTGGACAATATAAAAACTATCATCAGCCAAACACCATTCGATATCTTGCGGTCTGCCAAAATAAGCTTCGATTCGTCTTCCAATGCGTGTTAGTTGTAAAATTTGCTGGTCGGTAAGTGCTGGGGTCTTTTGCCTATTATGTTCAATCTGTTGTGTTTCTGTTCCTCCTTCTTTTAATCCATAGATAGCTAATGTTTTAGCTGATATCCTCTTATCAATGATTTTGTCATCCAGAACTTTATAACAATCAGGTGTTACTAGTCCTGAGACCAAGGCTTCTCCAAGTCCAAAACTGGCATCGATGGAGAGCAGCTTTCGGTTAGAAGTAATCGGATCAGCGGTAAATAAAACCCCAGAAGCTTGTGGAAAAATCATTCTTTGAACGATAACAGATATATATACCTGTCTGTGGTCAAATCCATTTTGGATTCGGTAGGTGACGGCACGGTCCGTAAATAGAGAAGCCCAGCATTTTTTGATATGCTGTAAGATAGCTTCTTTGCCGATGATGTTTAGGAAGGTGTCCTGCTGACCAGCAAAGGAAGCCTGTGGTAAATCCTCTGCAGTGGCACTTGAACGCACGGCATAAGCATGTTCATCGCCGAACTGGGAGAGATAGTGTGTAACTTCTTTCACTACATCTGAAGGAATTCCAATTTCCAAAATGAGCTGGCGGATCTTCCTGCTAGTTTCACTGATTTGATCTCGATTCTCTACTTTTAGCATGGCAAGTGAATCTAACAATGCCCGATAAGTTTCGTTTTGTTCGAGTGCTTTCTCATAGCCTGCTGTTGTGACACAAAACCCTTCTGGTACTTGTATTCTTGGGATTTTTGCTAATTCTCCTAAATTCAAGCCTTTTCCGCCCACAAGCGGCAGTTGTGTTTTTTCCATTTCATGAAAACCGAGAACCAAAGAACTCATCTGCATCTCTCCTAACCATCAATGTTCTATTGAATTCTAGCAGTAGTAAATCCGAATAAACAGTCTATAATGCACTTTTTTTATCTGGTATAATTAAAGTAGGAAGAGATCAATTTTTTCTACAATCCATTTAACCTTATAACCAGTTTGACTGCCCTCCGCTTCATTTTTCCCCATTTTCAACTCGTATGCTTTATCAACAATTAGGAAAAACTACCATCAAAATAAATCAAAAGTTTGGTGGGATAACCTAATATGAAGGTATTCGAAGTAATTCAAGATATATTTCAACCGTTTATGGATGGTGAGAAAAGACCATTAAATGTAATGGAGGTTTCTAACCTATGGTTCTTTCTTTTAGGAACTGAAACAACCATGCGCAGTGAGGAAATTGCAATTAATCTTGCTCAAGACCCGGAATTAGTACAAATCTTAAAGGATGTTAGGGAAGATGTACATATACCGATTCGGGACGAGCTTAAAGAGTTTTTGATGAAGGAAGGAGTTCCTTTTCCTCAATCGACACCGGAAAAACCGTTTGGAGATTATAAAAGTATCCCTGAGGGTGCTAAATTAAACGATGAAGAAATGGCCAATCTAATGTCCTATAATCTTGCTATGGGTGTTGCGAATGCAGCCAAAGGGCTTACTGAATCCATTCGAGCCGATGTAGGATTGATTTTTTCGAAAATCATCTTGAAGAAAACCACAGCCGGCTTAACAGTCAAACAGTATTTGGATAAGCATGAGTGGCTTCGGATTCCCCCTTATTACAAGTCATAGGCAATCTCACGTCTATTAACCAGCAATAGAAAAATAAGCGGAGAATTTCCGTTAAATGCTGAATGGAGCTCATTTTGGGGTAAATAGGGGGAGGTTTTCCGCTTATGCAAAGGAAAATCTCCCATTTTTAAATTTTTCGGGCCAATAGGCGGAATCTCTCCCTCTATTTAGGCATTTTTTAATGAAAATTACGAAATAGGCGGAATTTTTCCGTCTATTTTTCAGCTCGGGTGCTTAACCTGATGTCTATTGACAAAAT
This sequence comes from Neobacillus niacini, assembly GCF_046591715.1. GTDB lineage: Bacteria > Bacillota > Bacilli > Bacillales > Cytobacillaceae > Neobacillus > Neobacillus niacini_L. Next base: position 83,639 of record NZ_JAWVNQ010000006.1, read on the forward strand.
GGGAGTATATAATTTAATATTTATTTATCAGTCAATAAATAAAAAGGATGGTAGCAAACGTGGCAGTCCGAGAAGATAAAAAAGAAATCATAATAGATAATGCAGTAGGGGTCTTTGCTGAAAGAGGGTATTATAAAGCAACCACTGCAATGGTGGCAAAGGCTGCTGGTGTGACACAGCCTTATGTGTTTCATTTCTTTGAAAACAAAGAAGAATTGTTCAAGGCTGTGATTAACCGTGCATTCAGCCGGATTTATGATACTTTTGCTGAAGTTCATGCACCAGGTGATCAATTAATCGAAACGATGGGGCATGCATTTGAACAGATCATTCAAACTCATCGCGATGAAGTCTTGATGGTTATGCAGGCACATGCCATTTCAGATCCGGGCATTCGAGAACATGTCAGCAGCTTATTTCTCAAAATCTTTGAATCCCTAACCTTGAAATTTGAAAATGCAGGCATACCTAATGCTAAAGAGGCAGCAGCCCATTTCATTGGCACTGGATTATTAATAACCCTTGCCGAAGTACTGAATTTACCGCAATTAACCCATGGAAAAGGTCATTGTTAAAAAGGGGCTTTATCGCTCTCTTTTTTTTGAAGCCCAATTTATTGACTAATAAATAAATCACAAAAAATTAATATTTTTTTGGCTCTGTTAAAGACAGATGTTGATTTTGCTTACTGAAATCCTTATGTAGCACTAAACTAAAAGAGTTATATTCTGATTAGCTGTTCATCATGCTTATGAAGGACAAATCTCACTGAGAAATCATCTGATTAGTCTTTCATCCCGCTTATGAAGGACAAATTCCCACTGAGGAACCATCTGATTAGTCTTTCAGCATGCTTATGAAGGACAAATCTCACTGAGGAATCATCTGATTAGTCTTTCATCATGCTTATGAAGGACAAATCTCACTGAGGAATCATCTGATTAGTCTTTCATCCCGCTTATGAAGGACAAATCCCACTGAGGAATCATCTGATTAGTCTTTCATCATGCTTGTGAAGGACAAATCTCACCGGGACCTCTCCTGATTTGTCTCTCATCCCGCATATGAAGGACTAATCTCTTTGGGTATTCTCCTGATTTTTCGTTCATCGACCTTTTATACAGTTTTACTAATAATAAACAGTGAAATTTAACAAAGCTATTTTTTTTAAATAATTATTTATTGACTGATAAATAAATAATTAGCCGAAAGCAGGGGAACTTTATGTTAAATGCAACGAAAACTAGTCAAATTGAACACCAACCAGCACCTAAGCTTTTTGAAGGAGAACGGAATCTTGTCATTACAGGATTAATCGGTTTTTTACTATCCGCAGGCATTGCTATTTTTATCTATTTTAACGGTCCTGCCATTGGGCCAGAAGGGAACATGAAGGATGCTTTTTCCTTTAATGCAGCGATCGGTATGTTCATCTTATCCATCGCAGCGGTCCTGCCCCTTACAAGATTTAGTGATAGGAAAAGGAAAACTGTACGGTGGTTTTTTATCATTGCAAGCATGTATTCCTATACTATTGAAACCCTTCAGAACTTTAGAGGCTTTAATCCTAGATTTTCTCGGGAAGGAACGGTAGTTGATATCGCTGCCGGTATGCTTTTTGGTGTCATTTCATTAGTCCTTGTATCTTTAACAATTGTGCTTATGATCCATTTTTTCAGAATGAAACGTCCTTTTGAACGGCCCTTGCTTATGATCGGGATCCGTTACGCCTTTGTCTCTGTATTAGCCGCAAATCTTGCAGGGATTTGGATGATTCTCCTTCAGGACCGGCTCACGGGTGGAGCTGGCAATATAATTGTTCTCCATGGAATTGGGTTCCATGCCCTGCAAACGCTTATTCTCCCTGCTTTGATATTGGAAAGAGCTCGGTTAAATGTAAATATCAAAAAAAGACTGATTCACACTGGGTGCATAGCTTGGATACTTATGATATTGACTATCAGCATCCAAACGGCACTTGGGCAATCTGTCTTTCAGTTAACACCATTGCCAATCCTGGCATTCGTATTCCTGCTAATCTGGTTTGCAACAGTAGTTATCTCGTTATTGAAGATAGATTTTCACTTTTTTCAACAAATCATCGTTTCTTTCAAAAATAATTAATTTCCTATTATAAATATTGCTACAATAGAGGATAGAAAGATTTTGCTGGTTTAGTTTTTTCCAACTGCGGAGGTATTTTGTGCAAACTCGACGGTTTACATTTAAATTGACGACAATTATTATTTTCTTCGTTTGTTTAGTAGTACTGGTGTCTTTAATGATAACCGATTTGTTAATAAGCAGCACTGTCAGTGATAATATACGAAAACATCAAGACGAGAAAGCTAGGATGGTGTCAAGAACCGTTGCCACTTCTCCTATCATCATTGAAGCATTAGAGGACGATCAGAAAGCATGGGAAATACAGAGTTATACAAAAGAGATTCAATCTGCTACCAACATGATGTTTATTGTCGTGATGGACATGGAGGGTATAAGGAAATCGCATCCCAATCCTGGCCAAATTGGGAAACACTTTGTCGGTGGGGATGAAAAGGAAGCACTTAAGGGAAAAGAATATGTATCAAGTTCCAAGGGGACATTAGGTGAATCTTTGCGCGCATTCACACCAATTTTTAACAAAAAGGATGAACAGATTGGTGTGGCGGCTGTCGGCATATCGTTAACCAGTGTAGAAGACGCTCTCGGCAGAAGCTACCTAAGCATCCTTACTGTCACGATATTAGGCTTACTTGTTGGGACCATCGGTGCCATATTACTAGCGAGGTATATTAAAAGAATTCTGTTTGGACTTGAACCCTTTGCCATTGCCAAGAACTTTGAAGAACGGAGTACGATGCTTCAATCCGTTCGTGAGGGAATCATTGCCGTAGATCATGAACAAACCGTTACTCTGGTTAATCAATCAGCGCGGCAAATTTTTCAAAAGGCAGGGCTGCCAGAAGATCCAATTGGAATGAAAATTCACGACTTTTTGCCGTCAACAAAACTGAATCATGTTCTCAAAACCGGTAAACCTGAACTGGATGAGGAACAAACGATTAACGGAGTTTCCATACTCTTTAATCGCGTTCCTTTAGTTGTAAATAACGAGATCGTTGGGGCAATTTCAACCTTCAGGGATAAAAGTGAAGTCAAGCAGCTGGCCGAGCAGTTAACAGGCGTGAAAACATATGCGGAAGCACTCCGTGCACAGTCTCATGAGTTTATGAACCGGCTGCATGTGATTCTTGGAATGGTCCAAATGAGGTACTACGATGAACTATCTGAATTTATTACCACTTTAGTGGGTCACCAAAATCAAGAGCTTGGCAGTATAGCTCAGAATATTAAAGACCCTGCGCTAGCTGGATTTCTAATGGGAAAACTAAGCTATGCCAGGGAGGAAAATGTTGATTTCATGATTGAGGTGAATTCGGTGATTCCGGAGCCGGCAGACTCAAAGATTACCCACGAGTTAATCACTATTTTAGGGAATCTAATCGATAATGCCATTGAAGCCATGGCCGATTCCAGCGACAAAACACTGGAGGTTACTCTGCATTTTTCGAATAAATTTTTAACAATGGAAGTGTTGGATTCGGGCCCGGGAATTCCTGATGAAATTCAAAAGAACGTCCTTAAAAAAGGTTATTCCACAAAAGGGGAAAATCGAGGCTATGGTCTATATCTCGCAGCAAAAAGCATTGACAACTTAGGCGGTGAATGGAGTATTGACTCAAAATTAATGCTAGGAACAGAGATTCATATTCGAATTCCATACGGTGCAAAGGGGTGGGATCATGATTAAGGTTCTAATCGTTGAAGATGATCCGATGGTAGCGGAGTTTAATAAGCGGTATCTCAAAGAAATGAATGGATTTGTTTTATCCGGCATTACCCATAACGTAAAGGATGCAAGGGAGTTTCTTAACAGGGAGCAGGTTAATCTTATCTTGCTTGATGTCTATATGCCGGGAGGTACTGGTCTTGAACTGCTTCATTATGTAAGAGAACAAAAAATGGCTGTCGATGTTATTTTGATTACAGCTGCAGGGGACAGTGAAAAAATACAAACTGCACTAAGGCTTGGCGCAGTCGATTATTTAATCAAACCATTTGAGTTTGAAAGATTTAGGCAGGCTTTAATGAAATATCAAGATAAATATGCCTTCTTTAATCAAAAAGAGGTACTTAACCAGGAAGATTTAGATCATCGAATACTTGATTCGGGGCAGAGGACATCTGAAGAATTAAGCTTAGATTTGCCTAAAGGGTTAACAAGCAGTACGCTGCAAAATATTATTCATATGATAAAAGCAAAAGAAGGAAGTCTTTTTTCAACGGACGAAATTGCGGAGAGTACTTATATCTCGAGAGTATCAGTCCGTAAGTACCTAAAATATTTAACTCAGCTTGGTGTTCTCGAAGAATCATTAACCTATGGGATTGGCAGACCTGTTTATTTTTACTCCTTGAAGAAGGATAAGCTTAGCCAAGTCAATATGTTTTTATAAAAAAAAAGTGGCCCAGCCACTTTTTTTCATTTAATAGATTGATTAAGAATATAGGGCTATACCGACCAGCCCAGAAAGAATAATCACATAGACTGGATTCCAGCGGAGCTTTAATAAGGCAAACAACGAGAGCCCAAAGATAAGTGTTAAGCTTATAGAACGAAAGGAGATATTTATGGTAATCAGGTTATTAGCCAGCGCAAATTTAATTGCAGCGAAAATAATTAAACTCGTTACCAAAGGTTTTAAACCATAGAAAATCTTTTCAACCACTGGATTATGATGGAGTTTGGTAAATAGAGCCGCAACAAGTATGACTAAGATCAGCGAGGGAAGTAAAATGGCGATCGCAGAAATGAGTGCTCCTTTGATACCGGCAGCGGAATATCCGACTAAAATAGCACTATTTACAGCAACTGGACCAGGAGACATTCCAGCAATACCAATCATATTCGTAAACACTTCTGCAGTCATCCAGCCGTATTCTGTAACGGCAGTTTCCATGAATGGAATCATGGCATAGCCTCCTCCGAATGAGACAAAGCCCATCACGAAAAATGTGTGAAACAGTTCCCATAAAATCATCTTATCGGCACCTCCTCTTTCTTAAATCCCCGCACCCATGAAATAGTCTGGGTCAGTGGTTGGATCCACTTTCTTACTGTTTTGCAAGTCAACACTGTAACCCAATTTCTCTTTGATTTTTACAGCGGCTAATCCTGTAATGGCTCCAAGAAAAATGGCGATAACAGGATGGATGAAAAACAGTACAGGGACAAAGGCAGCCATAATGAAGAATGTGGTCTTATCGGTAACCGCAGTTTTTCCTATTTTAATAGCCGCATAGACAATGATGGCTACAATGGTTGCTCTTATTGAAATAAATGCGGCTTCGAGCTTGGGATTATCCTGAACGAAAAAATAAGAGATACCTAAAGATAGAACAATTAAAAAGGTGGGGACCGAAACACCGATCATAGCAGCAAGGGCACCCCTGATTCCGCCAATTCTGTGTCCAATAAACGTAGCAGAATTCACGGCAACTGCACCAGGCACCGTTTGTGACAAGGCAATAACATCTGAAATGTCTTCATTCGTAAGCCATTTTCTCTTTTCTACTACTTCTTTTATGATGAAGGGGACCATCGCAAAACCCCCGCCAAACGTAACTGGACTAATCTTAAAAAACGACCAAAAAATTTGAAACAGCAGCTTCCATTGGAACTTAACCTTCATACAAATCCTTCTTTCCACAAGAACTAAAGAGAACAAAGCTCTCTTCAACCTATGAATCTTACACTATATATAAAGGTAACAAAATAGATAGGATGGGTAAATAGCAACAAATGTAAATTGTAGTTATGATGGTGACATTTGATGGTGATATTTGATGGTGACAGGCACCACTCGTGGACACTGTCCACCTCAGGCGGACACTTTTACCCCGTAGAGGAAAGTTTTATGAAATAAAAAATGTGAGCCAGGGGCTCACATTTTTTAGGGTAATGATTTTCAGGCTGTGATTTGTTTTTTGTCTGGTACTTGGTGTACGGGTTTGAATTCGCCTTCTGTTTTGGAGATGACGACGGTTGCTACTCCGTTTCCGATGAGGTTTGTGATGGCGCGTGCTTCTGACATGAAGCGGTCAACACCTAGAATCAATGCCATTCCTTCGACAGGTATGGAAGGGAAAACGGCTAGAGTGGCTGCTAATGTAACAAAACCTGATCCGGTGACGCCTGCGGCACCCTTTGATGTAAACATTAATATAGCAAGAAGAGTGATTTGCTGCCAAATCGATAAATCTACCCCATATGCTTGTGCAATGAACAATGCTGCCATTGATAGATAAATAGAGGTTCCATCAAGGTTAAAGGAATAGCCTGTCGGAAGAACCAATCCTACTACGGGCTTAGAGCAGCCATAGTTTTCAAGCTTTTCCATCATTTTTGGCAGCGCTGCTTCAGAGGAGGAAGTTCCTACTACCAGCAGGATTTCTTCTTTTATATAAGCAATGAACTTAAAAATACTGAAACCGAACATTTTTGCAATTCCACCAAGAATGAAGACAATGAAAAGAGCCATTGTAAGGTATACAGAGCCCATTAATTTTCCAAGATACAATAATGATTCAATTCCAAACTCTCCGATGGTGTATGCCATTGCGCCAAATGCTGCGAATGGAGAAACCTTCATGATGATATTAACGATGCCGAAGAACACATCCGCACATTTTTCAAAGAACTCAATAACCGGTTTTCCTTTGTTACCTAGGTGAGCCAATGAAATTCCGAATAAGATTGCTAAGAGTAGTACGGGTAACAGTTCACCCTTAGCAAAGGCACCGATAAAGCTATCTGGAATAATTGATAAGATAAAATCCATAAAGCCGTGGCTGGTTTCGGCCGCTTTTTCTGTGTATTGGGAGATATCGCCTTTTCCAGCTTCCGCATCAATCCCTTTGCCTGCCTTAATGACATTTCCTACAATAATCCCGATAGCAAGAGCGATCGTAGAGACAATTTCAAAATAGAGCAGCGCCTTTCCGCCAATTTTCCCTACTTTCTTTAAATCTCCCATACCAGCGATTCCGATGACGATTGTCAGGAATATAATTGGAGCTATCACCATTTTTACTAGTTTAATAAAAATATCTGCAATGACTTTTAACTGTGAGCCAATCTCAGGAAAAACTAAACCGACTGAAATACCAAGGAGTATCCCCAGAATTACCTGGGTAGTGAGACTTTTAAAATTAATCTTCATAATCCATTCCTCCTGCTCTTTTTTTGAAAACGATATCATTTTATTGAATTATCAATATATTACAATTTTGTGAACAAATTAAATAGGTTATATTACTTTAAAAATTGTTTTGTAATTAAAGTAAGTAAGGGGAATGGTAAATTGTTTTTTGGGGGAGGGGTTTGTAGAAACATTTAGGGTACCACTACTAAAGGAAATAGCTGCAGCTATTATCTTAAACCAAAAGAATAAACTATTTTTAATAGAGGAGGGCGGAGGGGCCATTTGGCCGATAAATTCAATAAAATTTACTCCGCCAGCGAGTGGGCGTTAAACTGCCAGCAATAATTTGAATCGACTATATTTATGCCTGCTTAATTTCTTCCGCTTTCCTTTCATGTCAAACATACTACTTAGGGGCAGTTCCATCTTTGAAGGTTCCAATTATTTTAGTATTAAGAAAATAAAGTAACTCCAACCAAACCAGAAAGTAGAATAACATAGACTGGATTCCATCGAAGTTTTAATAAGGCAAATAAAGAGAGTCCGAAGATCATAACCAGGCTGATAGAACGGAATGAAAAATGAAAGTTAATTAAGTTATTGGCTATTGCAAACTTAAGTGCCGCAAAAATGATTAAACTTGTTACGATCGGTTTTAATCCGTAAAACATTCTTTGGACTACAGGATTATCATGAATTTTTATAAAAAAGGCTGCTACTATGATCACTAAGATTAGAGATGGAAGCAAACTAGCAAATGCAGATACGATGGCACCGCTTGGGCCAGCAGTGGAATATCCTATTAGAATCGCACTATTGACTGCAATCGGTCCTGGGGACATTCCTGCAATAGCTATCATATCGGTAAACCGTTCTGCCGTCATCCAATCGTATTTTGTTACAGCTGCTTCAATGATAGGAACCATGGCATAGCCCCCTCCAAAAGAGACAAATCCCATGAAAAAAAAGGTTTGAAAAAGTTTCCACAAAACCAATTTGAAACACCTCGCTTATTCTTAGATACCAGCACCCATGTAATAATCATGGTTAGTGGTTGGATCATCTTCCTTCTTATTATTCAATTTAAAGCAATGGTCGAGCTTTCTTTTTATCGATGTAACAATTATTCCATTTATTGCTCCAAGAAAGATCACTATAATCGGAGGAATGAAAAACAGAAGAGGCACCCCTGCTGTCATAATGAAGAAAGTGGTTTTGTCGAATATGGCCGTTTTTGCTATATTCATTGCGGCATATACAATAATTGCAATAATGGAGACTTTTATTGAAGTAAACGCCGCTTCTAACTTTTGATTATCCTGGATGTGAAAATAGAAAACTCCAAAAGAAATAACAATAAAAAAAGTAGGCAGGGATATGCCGATCATAGCCGCAACTGCACCCTGTATCCTACCTATCCTATGGCCAATAAATGCAGCTGAATTTACCCCAACGCCTCCTGGTACGGTTTGAGAGATGGCAATCACATCGGTAATGTCCTCATTTGTCAGCCATTTTCTTTTTTCTACAATTTCTTTTATGATCAATGGGACCATGGCAAAGCCTCCGCCAAACGTAACAGGACTTATCTTGAAAAAAATCCAAAAAATTTGAAACACCAACACCCATTTTACTTTCATAAAAATCCTTCTTTCCTTCAAGTTTTAAAAAGCGCGCAAGCCTTTATACAACCTAGCAATCAAGCACAATATAAAAAGGTACAATAGTGAATAGAACGATAAATTGCACGAAAACCCATCGGCTTAGTGCTATTCATGCCACCCTTGATTTAAAGGTTTCACTCTACCTATAAGATACTAAAATATAGCAGGATATTAAATTGCAACAAATTTATAGGGTATAACAAAATCTTATAGCTAACGAATTTTTAAATAATTTTGGTATGTTACTATATTAAATAATAATCATTATTTATCGGTTTGGAGGTAAGAACTTGAACATAGAAAGTTTGAAAATGTTTTGTTTGGTCGTGGAAGAGGGAAGTATCAGTCAAGCTGCACGATTAAGTTTTGTATCCCAGCCAGCTGTCACAAGACAGATTCATCAATTGGAAGATGCATATGGCACTTTGTTATTTGACCGTACAGATGGAAAACTGAGGGTATCAGAGGCCGGAAAAATGTTATATCCATTCGCGAAAGCAATCGTTGGTGATTTTAGCCGTTCAAAGGAAGTCATTAAACAAGTAATGGGTGAAAATAATCTTAATCTTAATGTTGGCGCAACATTTACAATTGGAGAATATTTATTACCTAGCTTGTTAGGAAAGTTTAAAAAGAAAATGCCTGAAGTGAGAGTATCCTTAACAATAAAGAATACCCCAGGTGTGTTAGAGGACTTAGCCAATGATGTGATTGATATGGCTTTGGTCGAAGGGATTGTGGAGAGCAGTGATTTTATTGTTGAGGAATTTGCAGACGATGAACTCATTCTCGTATGTTCACCTGATCACTCATGGGATGAGCAAATTCCGATTGAAGAGTTGTTAAATGAACGGATGATTTTACGGGAGTCCGGTTCTGGAACACGCCTGATTGTTGAAAACATGTTAAGAGAAAATGGGATATTAGATAAAATCGACAGTTATATGGAATTAGGAAGTACTCAAGCAATCAAAAGTGCTGTAGAAGCAGGGCTTGGAATTAGTATTCTTCCTAGATTAACGGTAGAAAGAGAACTACAATTAAATCTCCTCCATAAAATCGACATAGACGGTGTAGCAATCATGAGGAAATTATGGCTGGTAAAAAAGCGTCAGCGCTTCAACAAAACTGGGGTTTCCTATTTCCTGCAATTCATTCAAAATGATTAATATAGTTCTTTAGAAATCAATGCAGCAATATACAAGAGGTTTAAAAAATTGAATCAAACGTTTGATTAAATCCTTAGAAGCCTGGGTATCTAAGGATCTGAACAACTAATCAAACGTTTGAATAAAAAAATTACTGGTTGTCTTTTCCGTTTGAGTCTTGAATTGATACATTCTTCGGCCGTTCAGGATACCCTGCCTTACCCGGATCATCGGGACCCGTTAGTTGATTCCTCTGATTAAGAACTTTTCCGCTATATTCAATTGGATTATTTTTTGGCATTTTTTGCACCTCCAAGTTATAGTATGCTTGAAATACAAATGACAAATTCAAAAAGCGTGAATGAAAGACAGAGTGGAGGAGAAAAAGTGGCAGTACCAAAACATATCGTATCAGCAGCAGCAATTGTTTTAAACGAGAAGAATGAATTATTACTGATTAAAGGGCCGCGCAGAGGATGGGAAATGCCTGGCGGTCAGGTAGAAGAAGGGGAATCATTAACGGATGCTGTGGTCAGGGAAACAAAAGAAGAATCTGGGATTGATATTGAGGTCATCAAATTTTGTGGAATCTTTCAAAATATCGAGGGTTCTATTTGTAATACCTTATTTTTAGCAAAACCGATCGGCGGGGAATTAACAACCAGTCCGGAGAGTCTAGAAGTAGGTTTTTTCAAACTGGAAGAAGCGTTAGAAATGGTGACCTGGAACAATTTTAGACAAAGGATTGAATATTGTTTAGATGAGAAACAGCAACCTTTTTATGTTGGGTTTTAACTTTAAAGCTCGGGCAAAGCATCCGAACTGATAAATAGACGGAAGAATTCCGCTTAATTAGAAATTATTATTAAAAATAGCATATATAGACGGAGAGATTCCGCCTATTTACTCAAAACACGTGAAAAAGGGAGATTTTCCTTTGAATAGCCGGAAAATCTCCCCTTATTTACCCCCAAAACGTACTCCATTCTGCAAATAGCTGGAAATTCTCCGCTTATTTACAAGGCAGGCTACCGGCAGTTACACTTCAGCTGCCATCCCAGTTACAGGACAGCTAACTTGCCGCTTTTCCCCGGTTCTTTACCTTATAAACAATCGTTGCTAATATATTGGCGAGGAAGAAAAAGATACTTCCCTGCACATTGGCATGTAATAACTGCTCTTCAAATTTCATATTTTCCATCATTTCACCCTGACTAATCCCCTTCTTCTCATTCTCTTTACGCATCTTCGCCATTTGTTCTACGTAACGATATTGAAAAGGAATTAAAATCAAAGATAAAAGAATATAACCGCCAACAACTATCAGTAAAACTTCGCTCATCTAAATGTCCCTCCTTTAAATATTTTATCCCCCGAAAAATAGATCAAGAATATTGGAGGAAGTGGATGATTTCTTATTGTAGAATTCGGAATAGCCGCATTTTTGACAGTAGATCACGATAAACGTGTTGTGCTGAACATCAAATATTTTTGATAATCCCGTTCCAGTCATAGCAACTTCTTTTTGTCCTGCATCTCTGGAACCGCATTTAATACAACCCTTTTCACTCATTGTATTCCCCCCAATTATGAACCTTTCCATTTATTTACGTATTAGATTTCAAAATGTTTCATAGTATTCGCACATTTTAGCTTGTCCCCTTACATGAAAAAAGGTAAAATGCAATAAAACTAGAAAAGAGGGATGAACGTGCCATTTGATATTTCATTGTTAGGTATGAGTTATTTCAGCCTTGATGCTGCAGCTGTTGATAAGAGCCCAAGTGAAATGGTAATCACTGACGATAAAGAGGAAGCCTATTACATCGTCTCAAGAGAAGTTTATGAAAATGGGCCGAAGCAAGAGGGTTATAAAATTATGGTTAATGAAGGGGAATAGTAGTCCATTTTCGATGTAGAAAGCCGTATCGAGTTCTCGGATACGGCTTCTTCATTTCTTTTTTAAAAAAGGATAAGACAATCCTAATCCTAACAAATATAAAACAACCAAGAGGTAAACGGGAAGTAAATGGATAAAGGTTGTATAACCAATATATATATGTGTTCCAATCCCAGCGATAAACGCAGGGAGTGCTCCTGCTGCAAGGGTATTCCAAATCCATCTTTCCCCTTTTCTGAACCCCCACAAAGAAATCATGAGAATAAGCAGCCCCACACTTACAAGTGCACTGCCAAAACCTGCCCGGTCATGGGCAATAACAGGAATCAAATTACTGCTAATACTTTCTACCATTTCAGGTGTCATGCACAGGAAATCTAAATCCGTTGACACGAAAACCTTGGATACACCTATGGTGGAAATCACGATTCCGCCTGTAACAATCAGAAATCCTATGATAACAAACATAAGCTGACCATACAGTCCGTATTGCCATGCTCGATCATTACTTCCGTGACTAGAGGAGGGGGGACCTATGATTTTTTTCCCTTCTTTAAAGCTAAAAAAGTATATGGGCAATAAGAGAAGCCAAAATAAACCGTGCAGCCAGTCGAAGTAACCGTAACCGATCGAAAGCAATATACCAATAAACCCTATGATGGCAGCACTATGAAACGCAACCCTTGCCCAATGAAGGTTATTTTGAATTCCATGACGAGCAAGCTGGATATACAGTATTCCTCCAGATATCATGGTTCCTGCTAAAGCCATCCGGTCATGCGCCATAAATGCAATGATGAGTGGATTGAACTGGAGAATATCAGCCCTGGTTAATCCGATAAAATTTTCATCATAGGGAAGAATAATACTTGTAAATGCAAAATATAAGGCAATGATTCCGCCCAATAAGATGGACAAACCAAACAGAAAGGACCAAGACCAGTTTTGTTTAGGAATAGGTCGAACTTCTTCATATAATAATCGTTCATGTATCCGTTTAGGTAATCCAGGTCCGGCTTTGACATAACCTTCAGTTAACAGCACTAAATCTGCACCAGAACGAATCAAAGCACAAGCTTCCTCGGGAGTTTCCACCCCGCCAGATGTTATTATTGATAATTCGGGATGGCGAGCTTTAACCTGTTTAATGCAATATACCAGGCATTCATTGGAATTAGAAGCTTCATGCCAGCAGCTTTCTACCTTTTGACGAGGAGCATTTACGACAATTCCACCAATTTCTGTATAATCGTTTACCTTTCCTAACTCTTCAGGAGAAACTGATACATAAAAGGGACGCTCCCAAGATTGACTACCTGTATCCAGATATGCATTCATTTGATTTCTGCTAACGACAAAAGCGTCAACAAAAGGGGTTAAATGCTGAACAATAATATCCCATTCATTTTTGTTAACGTGTTCATCTATCGCAGCAAATATAGGGATACGAATATTTAGGCTGGTTAATTTTTTAATGACGAGTTTAAGAGGGATCTTCTCTGGATGCTCGGAAAACAGAATTCTGCTATTTTCCATTCTGGGTTCTACTTGTTCTTTTGGTTCTTTCAGCACAATGGGCCCTATTTCTATAAATCCAAAGCCTAACTCTTGGAAGGCGTTAGTGCCGGATAAATTTGGATCTATATGTCCGCTTAAACCAATCGGGGACTGAAAGGTAGTTTGATTAACATCCTTTTGAAGTTCCCTCGCGGGCTTCATATGTCCTAAGAACCCAATAAGTTTCCTGCCAAAAGGAATGGACGCAATGGTGCTCATAGATTGATGAATAAACTCGCGGCTTGTTTTCGGCCTTATTTTATCTAGTATAAGACTTTTTAATGGGTGATAAGACCAATCTGGCATAACAACACCTACTATACATAAAATTCTCAATTTAATGTTCCTATCGTGAATAATCATAACAAGTAGTATAGAAGTTGTAAAATTAAGAAAAATCAAGTAGTAAAAACAAATCAAATTGGTGTTTAATATTTTTAATAAAAGAATAGTCCTTTAGGAAACCCTAATTATAGGGAGGGGATAGATAAGTGATATTTTCCTTAAAAGGAGATGCCCACAAGGTTTTTCTGCGATTGAAAAAAACAATCCAGAATGGTGACCTTATCAGGGAAACAAAGGAATTTAAAGAGATAGAGGAGATTCAAACGACATATCAATCTTTAGATAGCGGGACACTCCAATTAATTCATTATCGTATGATAAAAGAATATAACGGTTCAGGCATTATTCCAATCTTGGTATCTTCTGCTCCCTGGCTGCTGCTGCTGTTTTCAAAGCAATTAGCAAACTATCTATTCAAAGATGGCTCCTTCCTTTGGGCTGGATTTTGTATCGTCTATCTCCTTACGCTGGGTATAAGTGTGATGATCCATTTTCGCGAAAAAGCCTGGGCTGCTTTTCACATGGAAATCATTCAAGATATCTTAAAAGATCGAAAAAATGAAAATGCTCGGGGACATTCCACAAGCTAATGTCTCCTCGAGTGTTACTTCGCCTTCCAGAATTAAACTTTTTTTATTTGATACATATCTGATATAGTAGTCTTTGAGATAGATAGGAGGCTGCTACATGAAATGTTTCTCAATAGATCTAGACGGTACATTATTAAATTCTGAACATGAAATAACAGAAGCAAACCTCATTGCCATCAATGAATTGCAGGATATGGGTCATGAAGTTATTTTGAACACTGGCCGAGCATATGGTGATGTTATTAAAATAAATGGGTTGCAAAATTTAGAGATTCCTATTTTTTGTGTAAACGGATCTGTATTATTCTCAGCTAAAAGAGAGCTTCTATATGAGGCAACGATATCGATTGAAACGTATAAGGAACTGTTTCCGATATTGAAGGAGTTAGGTGTGGGGATATTAGTCTATACCAATTATGGAGGCTTTCCATCGACTTTACCGCCGCTCCATAAAAAAAGTAAAGAAGAACTCAATACTCTTTTTGAAGAATTCAACTATGATGCAATTCTTGAACAAGACCAGTTGAAAATCTATAAATTAATCGCTTTAACCCACCATGATGAACTAGAAAAAGTCGATGAGGTGAAGAAGGCTCTTGGTAAATTTGCTATTTCAATGGCTTCTTCATTCCCCAATAATGTCGAAATCACTTCTAATGAAGCACATAAAGGAAAAGCGTTATTGCGTTACCAGAAAATGATGAATCTAGATTTTGAGGAGATTATTGCCTTTGGTGACGGTGGGAATGATCTAGCTATGTTCGAGGTAGCTTCCACTTCTGTTGCGATGGCTAATGCACCACTAAATGTACAGGATAAAGCAGATATCATTACAAAATCGAATGACGAAGATGGATTCGCTTATGCTGTTCGCCATTTATTAAATCTTAAAGAAGCAGCTGTAAAATAAAAAAGTCCCAATTTCCGATTAACAAGGAAATTGGGATTTTTGTTGTTTATTGATTTACGGGTTTTTTCAAGAAGCCCATTAATAATGCAGAAACAATCGCACCGATTACTACCGATAACAAATACATTAACCAGCTGCCATCAACAAGTGGAATAACGAACACTCCACCATGCGGGGCACGTAATCCGATACTAAACATCATTGATAAAGCACCTGCAATAGCTGAACCAACCATAACAGAAGGGATGACACGAAGCGGGTCAGCCGCTGCAAATGGGATTGCACCTTCCGTAATAAAAGATAATCCCATAATGTAGTTTACTTTTCCTGCTTCTTGGTCTTGTTTGCTAAACTTTTTCTTAAACAATGTTGTAGCAATAGCAATGGCTAATGGAGGAACCATACCAGCGGCCATGATTGCAGCCATTGGCTCGTAAACTCCATTTGCTAACAATCCTGTACCAAACACATAGGCTGCCTTGTTAACGGGACCACCCATATCAAATGACATCATTAATCCTAAGATAATTCCAAGTAATACTGCGTTTCCAGTACCTAAACCAGATAACCACTCAGAAATTGCTGTATTCAATGCACCTACAGGTTTATTCACAACAAACAACATGATAAATCCGGTTAAAGCGATACCTAGTAATGGATATAAAAGAATGGTTTTAATTCCTTCTAAGGATGCAGGCATTCCAGCCAATACCTTTTTCAAACCAACGACTAAATAACCCGCTAAGAAACCTGCAACAAGTCCGCCTAAGAATCCAGCGCCGCCGCTAGTAGCCAGCATACCGCCGACCATACCTGCAGCAAATCCCGGGCGGTCCGCGATACTCATGGCAATAAATCCTGCTAAGATTGGAACCATTAACGCGAAGGCATTTCCGCCGCCGATGGTCATTAGTGCTTCAGCAATCGGATGATAGGTTGGATCATCTGGATTCGCTGCATTAATTCCAAACATAAAGCTGATGGCAATTAAGATACCGCCGCCGACAACGAACGGAAGCATATTCGAAACACCATTCATTAAGTGTTTATAAATAGTGGAACCGACTCCTCTTCCAGCCTGTTCGCTTTCCTGAGTGGATTTTCCACTGCCGCTATAAATGGGAGCATCTTGCTTTAATGCTCTTTCAATCAGTTCTTTTGGTTTACGGATTCCATCCGCAACGGCTGTTTCAATGACATGCTTACCGTTAAAGCGGTTCATTTCAACTTTGGTATCAGCGGCTACAATAACAGCCACAGCATTTTCAATTTCTTCTGCTGTTAGAACATTTTTAGCACCGCCAGAGCCGTTTGTTTCGACTTTAATATCAACACCCATTTCTGCTGCTTTGGCTTTTAGCGAATCAGCAGACATATACGTATGGGCAATACCAGTAGGACAAGCTGTTACAGCCACAATAAATTGTTTCTTGCCAGCCATGGATTGTTCTTCTTCTTTTTCTTCTTCGTCGTAAGAATCAATAATTTTTAAAACTGCGTCGGCACTTGCAGCTTCTAAAAGCTGTTTCCGTACTTCCTCTTTTAATAGAATACTTGACAGTCGTGAAAGTGCTTCTAAATGTGTATTGTTAGCACCTTCTGCAGCCGCGATCATGAAAAAGAGGTGGGAAGGCTGACCATCTAGAGATTCATAGTTTACACCGGCTTTTGATCTTCCGAACGCAATTGCTGCATGTTTAACAGCGTTTGTTTTTGCATGGGGGATGGCAATTCCTTCACCAATCCCTGTAGTGCTTTGTTCTTCTCTTTTAATAATCGCCTTTTTATATTCAGCACGATCATTTAACTTGCCTGCATTGTCTAGAACCGATACAAGCTCTTCGATGGCACCGGTCTTTGTTGAGCTGGTTAATGAAAGGTTAATGGTTTCTTTTGTTAGTAGCTCTGTAATCCTCATCGTCATTCTCCCCTTTTAGTTTCTCTTTTCTATTGTCACTTGAGGAAGCAAGCTTTCCATTTTTTCGCGTGTGCATAATCCGATGGAAAAGGCAGTCGCACTGCCAGCAGCTACACTAAAACGAAATGCTTCTTCTGTTGATCTTGTTTTTTCATACGCTGCGATAAAACCGGCCACCATGGAATCGCCTGCACCCACTGAGCTTTTTACTTTCCCTTTAGGTGCTGTGGCAATATAGACAGCTTCTTTATTGATCAGGACGGCCCCTTTATCAGCAAGAGAAACAATTACGTTTTGTGCACCTAATCGTACAAGCTCTTTTCCATATGGAATCACTTCTTCACAAGAGTTGATTACGGTATTAAATAAGTCACCAAGTTCATGATGATTTGGTTTGATTAAGAAAGGACGTAAGGGAAGTACTTTTTTCAGTAATTCACCTTCCGCATCGACTACAAATTTTGTGCCATTTTCATTACATAATTTGACGAGCTCCTCATACGTATTCTTCGGCATCGTAGATGGGATACTGCCAGCGAGAACAAGAACATCCTCACTGGTTAATTCTCGAATTTTTGCTTTTAAGGCATTCAAGTTATTCTCGGTAATGTTAGGGCCTTTCGCATTAATTTCCGTTTCTGTGTCAGACTTGAGTTTTACATTTATTCTCGTATCTTCATCAACTCTCACAAAGTCGGTTTGAATTCCATGTGAGGTTAAGAAGTCTTCAATATAATTACCGGTAAAGCCGCCTAAGAATCCAAGTGCATAACTATCTATGTCCAGCCTCTTTAATACTTGTGAAACATTGATGCCTTTTCCGCCTGGAAATTTGGATTCATGTTTTGTTCGATTTAACTCGCCAAGCGTTACTTGGTCAACTTCAACAATATAATCGAGTGATGGGTTTAACGTAACAGTATAGATCATGATGGAACCACCTTTATTTTTGTCTTGCTGTGATATTGTTCCTTCGTATCAGGGTCTAACTCATTTGTGATAATCGTAGCCTGGTGAAGGTCGGTAATTTTAGCAAAAGCTACTTCTGAAAACTTTGATTCATCTGCCACAACATAAGCTTCACTCGATAGTGAAATGGCTAGTTGTTTGACCATAGCTTCTTCCGGGTCAGGAGTGGTATAACCGAACTGAGAATGAATTCCGTTCACTCCCATAAAACACTTGTCAAATCTGTAATGCTCAAGGCTGTCTAATGCCCCGCGGCCAATTAAGGCTTTCGTGGTTGGCTTCGCAAACCCGCCAACTAGAAATGTTTTTATATTTTTTTCTAAAAGTATATTTGCATGTGACAGTCCGTTGGTTACAACCACAATATGATCTGGAAGAGAGGGAATCATCTCAAAAATAGTAGAACCTGCATCCAAATAAATACAATCACCTTCATCCACCAAACTGGCTGCATACTGAGCAATTTGACGTTTTGCTTGAAGGTTTTTGGAAGATTTCTCAATCATACTTGGTTCCTGAAGCTTTCCTTGGAGTCTTGCTGCACCCCCGTGTACTCTTTTGAGAAATTTACCTTGTTCTAGCTGTATAAGATCTCTTCGGATTGTTGATTCCGAGGAATTCGTTAGTTCAACAAGTTCTTGCAGTTTAACTGAACTCTTTACTTTTAATGCTTCTAATATAATTTGATGGCGTTCTGGTTCTAACATAAAACTTCCTCCTAAAACGCTTTCATGTTTTTCTACTTCCATTCTACATTTAAAAACGGTGAAAATCAATCATAAAAATTCAAAAACATTCTCATTCATTCAAAAAGCATCAAAAAAAGGAATGCCATTTTTAGCATCCCTTTAACAACTATTATTCCCAGTATTTTATTAAAACGGTTCTCTAATGTTGTATCTGCGTAAGATGGTTTCAATTCTCATAGCGGTACTAAGGTTTCCTAAGACTCTTACTTTTCCTGTTAAGAGAGCCATTGTTCCACTTTGTTTTCCTAATACAAATTTCTTAAAACTGTCGTAAGAAAGCTGCATGGTACAGGTAGGAGTCGTTTCAACGCCTTCTTTAATGGTAAGTTTTCCATTTTTAAAGAAATGCTGATATGTTCCTTTTTCCTCGCCAAAGACGTCATACTGAACAACAGCGTTAAAACCTTGAATGGGTCCAGGATTTTGGTTGAAAATCTCTTCAATTCTCTCCATTAAATCTTCTAAAGAATATTCTTTTATTGTTTTTACCATTTAGCAATTCCTCCTGCACATTAGTAAGATTAAATTATATTTCATAGTTTAATAATACTAATTAGAGTCATAGAGGGGGGTGAATTTTTTTTGAACTTTTTAGATATTTCGCGCTTTTAAGAAATAAAGGAGTTTATATGAAAATTTTAGATATATTTGAAACCATATTGAGTATAATACGTATATGTAAAGGTAGCGGCAAGAAAAAATTTTTATAGATAGGAAGAATAAATTTGGGCACAAATATAATGATCATCGCAAATTATATCTATGATATTTACTATTGGTTAATTTTGATTAATATTTTTGGATCTTGGTTTCCGCAATTTCAAACAAGCAAAGTTGGCCTCTTGATTGGAAGAATCGTTAATCCTTACTTATCTGTCTTCAGAAAGTTTATCCCGCCTTTAGGTATGATTGACTTTTCACCTATCATTGCGATTTTGGCCTACAGCTTTATTGGAAGATTTGCACTTGAGGGTCTTCGCCAGCTGTTAATTATGACAGGTGCCTTTTAATACATCATGGAATTGAAGATAGGGCTTTACTTACAAATGTTGTAGGTAGAGCCCTATTTCTATAGAAAAATATATTTTCTATGAGGTGATGCAGAAGCAACACGGATATGGTAATTTAAGGTATTCTAGTAACTAGAATGGTAAAAGGGGGAATACGTATGAAGTCTGCTTTACTACTTGGAGGAACTCAATTTGTCGGTAAAAGACTGGTGCAATTACTGCTCGATGAGGGGGTAGAAGTGACCATTGCCACAAGAGGGATGACACCTGATTCATTTGGAAATCAAGTTACTAGATTGATTATTAACCGTGAAGACGCAGCGTCTTTGGACCTGGCCTTTAAAGATAAGGAATGGGATGTTGTTTTTGATCAAAGCTGTTATTCATCACAAGAAGCATTGGATGCGTTACAGTATCTAAAAGGTAAAGTTAAAAAGTATCTATTTACTTCAAGTCAGGCTGTTTATGATTTTGGATCCAATCATCCAGAAGAAAGCTTTAATCCATTAGTATTTAATCCGGCGTTAAAGTCGAGAAAAGAATACATAGGGTATGTGGGATATCAGGAAGCAAAGCGTGCTGCGGAAGCTATTCTTTTTCAGAATGCAGACGTTCCTGTGGTCTCGGTTCGTTTCCCGATTATTATCGGAAAAGATGATTACACCAATCGGTTGAAATTCCATGTAGAGCATGTGAAAGAAGGAAGATCCATGTTCATTGAACATCCTGCCTTTCGATATAGTTTTATCGACTCAAAAGAAGCTGCTTCGTTTTTATTAACTATGGCAAAGTCTGATTATCATGGACCCATTAATCCGGGTTCAGAGGATGATATCAGTTTGAGTGAATTAAACGGATTTATTGAGGATTTAATTGGCACGAAAGCGATCTTACGTGAAGATGGCGATCCATCTCCCTATAATTTGCCTGGATCCTGGTCGGTAAATACGAGTCTTGCTCAGTCTATGGGATTCACTTTTACAGCGTTAGAGGATCTTTTGAAAAATTTAATCCTGCATTATGCAAAGAATGTATAGAGGGGGATATAGAGTGAGTATTCAAAAGGCAACAATAGAGGAGCTGGATTCTCTAGCAGAGCTATTTGATTCCTATAGAGTGTTCTATCAACAAGAATCTGATAAACAAGGTGCCAGGTCTTTTTTAAAAGAAAGATTAGTAAATGAAGAATCAGTCGTTTTTATCGCTTATGATGAAGGTTTTGCGGCTGGCTTTGTACAGTTATATCCGACATTCTCATCGGTCAGTATGAAAAAGTCATGGATCCTAAATGATTTATATGTTGATACTTCTGCCCGCAAGAAGGGGTATGGGGAGAAATTGATTCAGAAGGCCATTGAATTTGCCAAAGAAACGGGTGCTAAAGGATTATCACTAGAGACAGGTGAAGATAATCTTAACGCACAGAGACTGTATGAAAAAATAGGATTTATAAAAGAGTCTCATTATTTTTACTATTTTTCATTATAAAGGATGAACTGTTAAAGATTGCATACACTACCTTTAGATAATCATGTGTTGGAGGTAGTTTTGATGTATAAGGAAAACCAAAGTGATACTATTTATACGAATGAAGCATTACGCGGCAAACCCTATTTGGATATAGACCGAGTGATTACAGAAGGTAACCCAAACAGTTCCAAACAATATGGAACCAATCCGGAATCGAGTGAATAAATCATTTTAGGTAAAAAGGGGCGGTAAGCCTCTTTTTTTTGACGTTTTTTAAAGAGAGCATCCGTAAATTTGTGCAGGGATCCCTAACTCAAAATATTATCTATATCTTTTGAAATTTAGTAATATGGTAAATATATAGTTATTAGTAAAGGGAGGACGTCCCATGAAAATTAGACAACTAAATGCTTCGGATGCTGAGAAATATTGGGATCTGAGGTTAGAAGCTTTAAAACAGGCACCGGCAGCGTTCTTAACGAGTTATGAAGACGCACTGAAAAGGGAAAATCCCATTGCTCAAGTGGTAAGTAATCTAACAACAGAAGGAAATTATACTTTTGGAGCTTTTAAGGACGATGAGCTGATTGGTGTGGTAACACTGGTACAAGAGAAGGCCGAAAAAATACAACATCGTGCAAACATTTTTGCCATGTATGTTACGCCAAACAAACAAGGATCTGGCGTTGGGGAGGCACTTCTCACAGAGGCGATCAATAAAGCAAAATCCATTGAAACAATTGAAAAAATAAATCTATCAGTCGTCGCCAGTAATGAACCAGCGAAGAGGCTTTACAGTAAACTGGGTTTTAAAGTATTCGGACTTGAGGAAAAAGCCATGAAACTGAATGGCGTATATTTGGATGATGAGCATAGGGTGCTGCATTTAAGATGAGGAAACTTATCATTAGGCAAGCGACCATTCAAGATTTACCTCAAATTGTACCTGTTTTTGACGCCTACCGTGAGTATTTTAAGCAGGATAAGAATCCTGAAAAGGTGGAGGAGTTTCTATTTGATCGATTTGAACACCTAGAATCAGTAATTTTTATCGCAGAGCAAAAAGGTGAAGTGATTGGATTTGCACAGCTTTATCCTGTATTTTCTTCCCTTACACTGCAGCGTGTTTGGCTGCTCAATGATTTTTTTATCATTGAAGAGTTTAGAGGCAGCGGGGTTGGAACACAGCTTTTTAAGACTGTGAAGGAACTTACCGTATTAACAAAATCAAAAGGCATTGAACTATCAGTCGAACATACCAATCAAAAGGCATGGAGATTTTGGGAAAAACAAGGGTTTATGCTGGATGAAGATTTCCGTTATTACTTTTATAAGCATGAGTGAAGGAACGAAAGGAACGAGGGGGATAAAATGAACGCAAAGAAAGAGAGCAGTCTTGCAGCTGAAATAAGCGGGGATGGGTCGTTTAACCGGCAGAAAAATAGATTTAATACACCGTTTGGATTTGGTGAAAGGGAACTGCCTGTGGAAAGAGGGCGGTACCGGTTATTATGGTCAGCTGTCTGCCCATGGGCACATCGCTCGGTAATTGTCCGGAAAATTCTTGGGTTAGAAGAGGTCATTAGTTTAGGTACACTAAGCCCAATGCGCCCCAAACTTCCACACGTAGACTGGGAATTTTCCTTAGATGAAGGCGGTGTAGACCCTGTTTTAGGAATTCGCTATCTGAGCGAAATTTATAAGAAAACCGATCCTGATTATACGGGGAGACCCACTGTTCCGGTCATGGTGGATGTGAAGGAACAAAAAGTTGTAAACAATGATTATTTTAAACTAACAAACTATTTAGAGACAGTCTGGTCAGACTTTCATAAAGAAAATGCACCAGATTTATATCCTGAATTCTTACGTGAAGAAATAGATGCCTTAAACGATTGCATCTTTCATGAAGTGAACAATGGTGTGTATAAATGCGGATTTGCCCAATCTCAGGAAGCTTATGAGCTGGCCTATGATACTTTGTTTGCCCGATTAGATAAATTAGAAGAGCGGCTTTCCAAACAACGATTCTTATTTGGGGATTATATTACAGATTCAGATGTACGGTTATATGCAACACTTATTCGCTTCGATGCGGCCTATTACTCTGCCTTCAAGACAAATCGAAATCGAATCGTTGATTTTCCTCATCTATGGGGGTATTTACGAGATTTATTTCAGACATCTGGTTTTGGTGATACCACTGATTTTGACGCAATTAAAAGGCATTATTATCTATCGAATCATATTGCAAGCAATGATCAGAAGGGTCACAATAGTATCCTTCCAAAGGGTCCAGATCTTTCAGGACTACTTTCTCAGCATAACCGCCAAGAATTAAGCAATAAGGAAGATAAATTTCTCATTCGGTAAGGGGGAAAGGCAATTGATTATTCGAAAAGCACTAGAAAGCGAATTGCCATATATACGTGAACAAAGAGTACTCTCCTACGAAGAGCATGCGGCAAGAATCCCTCTAGGCCATTGGCAGGCATTGAAGCTGGCCATTTCATCAAGTGTCGATACAGACCCTGGAGTTGAGCTGCTAGTAGCAGAAGTCGATGGAACCATTCTAGGCAGCGTTGCCTTATTCCCAGCCGAAACTGATGCCTATGAAGGTAACGTGGAAGCAGTGGATTATCCTGAAATACGGATGCTCGCGGTTTCTCCTGCAGCGCGCGGGAAGGGAGTGGCGACAGCCTTGATTTCTGAATGTATTAAGCTTTCAAAAGAGAGAGGGCACCATTCCATTGGATTGCATACAGGCGAATTTATGGAGAAGGCAATGAGGCTCTATGAGGGAATGGGGTTTGAAAGACTGTCCCAATATGACTTTATTCCTGCAAATGACGGCATTGTCGTAAAAGCGTATCGACTCTCCTTAGATAAGGAGTAAGACTATGATAAAGATTTGTAAAGCAAATCATGAACATGTACAGGGGATTTCTAAAGTATGCTCAGACGGGTACCGGGCCACTTACAGTGAAACACATACAAAACAATATATTGAGAGAATCATTAACGAGTTCTACAATCCTGAAAGACTATTAGATGAAGTAATCAATAGCAGCAGGCATTGGGGCGGTTACTTTGTTGCGGTCGAAAATGGCGAAGTAATCGGTGCGGGCGGCGGAGGGATGATTAACGAAACCGCTGGGGAAGTTTTTGTGTTGTATCTGAATCCTAACCGGCGCAATGAAGGAATTGGAACCAAGCTGCTTGATGCCATTACGAAACAACAGAAAGAAGAATTTTATGCCGCCGAGCAGTGGGTTTCAGTTCAAAAAGGGAACAGCAAAGGTATTCCTTTTTATGAGGCAAGAGGATTTGTTTTCCAGCATGAACAACATGGGTATGGAAATGCAGCGGAAGAAAACTATGTATCATTAAGATATTGCCGGCTAATTTGAGCATTGTTCCCTTGTACGAGGAAAACAAAGGTTATGGATAATGATACTAGGGGGAATCGTTCCCTTGAGGGGCGTAAACAAAGGTTAAAGGGAACAATACTTTGGGAATCGTTCCCTTAGACGTCCAAAACAATGGTAAAGAGGAACAATACTTGGAAGAATTCCACACAAAAAAGGCAGCAAGTTCGCTGCCTTTTTTGCGTCCAAATTAGTGAAACTATAAATTTGCAGAACTTGAAGGTACAGTTTTTATTTTATTAATGAAATAGTAATATTTGTAAATAACAACAGCTGCAAGCATGACGCGGACTATCAGACTGTCTAGGATAATGATGGGAATGGCAATCATCACGTCAGCAAATAACAAAATCGTAAGTTTTTGTTTTAACGTCATCGCCCTCTCTTTTACAAAAGTCTCTAAATGACGTTTATAAAGTTTTGTCCCTTTGAACCAGTGCTCAAAGCGCTCAGAGCCTTTCACAAAACAGAAGGAGGCTAATAGAAGCAGGGGAGTTGTCGGCAGCACAGGTAAGATAAGACCCAAAACGCCAAACCCGAGGGCAACAAATCCAATTACAATGTATAGAAATTTAACAATTTTGCTCATGTCACTTTCCCCTTTATCTGCCATAAGTCCTAGGTTTATCTTTATTATATCATTAAAAAAAGAAAGTTTTTTGACAGATTAAGTACATTAAAACTGTTTTAACCACCATTATGTTAAAATAATGAAGTCAAGATAATGGGGGTTGATGAAATGACTTTCTATGAAATGATCGTCGTCTTGCATATATTTTCAGCGATTATGGGTATGGGGCCAGGCTTTATTTTAACAACAGTCGTTAAGTCGGGAAATACAATGACCGAGCTAAGGCATTCCTATGCCATTAGACATAAATTGCATATATTTGTTATGGTTGGCGGCACGCTGCTTCTCATAACTGGGTTAATCATGGGATTTATGAATCCAAGCCTGTTTAAAATGGGCTGGTATGTAACGAGCCTTATCCTTTTTTTAATTGCACTTGCAAGCGGACCGATATTGCTATCACCAAGGTCAAAACCTGTAAAAGCTTTGTTAGCATCTCATAAAGGCGAGGAAATACCTGATGAATATTATCGTTTATCCAAAATTCTGTTCCGGTATGAACACCTAGCAAACGTAATATTTATAATTATCATCGCTTTGATGATCCTAAAACCCTTTTAAATAAAACAAAGGTATGGCGCATTTAAAAGCCATACCTTTTTTTACGCCCTATTTATGAAAGTAGATAGGATAAGACTTCAGGGAATCTCTTCTTAAAGGAAGTATAGTTGTGCTCACCCTGGTCAATTGTTTGATAGCGGGTGTCTTCAATTTTGCTGCTCAAGATATCGTAGATTGATTGAATCATTTCTGTAAACTGGTTATTCAAATCTTGATCATCACAAACTTCGTGAGTACCAAAATCAATATAAAACTTCTCAATTCCAGATAAGTCGGAATTCCTAACAAATACCTCAAGTTCCTCTATGTTGCGATAATATCCTGGAGATAGGGCGGCAATCTTCTTGAAAATTTGTGGATAGGTGCAGGCTGCATAGGTAGAAATAAGAGCTCCTAGTGAAATTCCAGCCATCGAAGTTTGGCCAGCAAGAGTTCGGTATTTATCATCGATTAATGGTTTCAATTCATTTACGATAAAGTCCAAGTATTGTTTTCCTTTACCGCCAGAAGTACTAGGGGTGCCAATTATTTTCTCAGCGATTGGTCCGTTTACCCATGGGCAGTACTCGTTAATGCGTTCATCTCCTAAAGGATTAAGGTCGATGGCAACAACGATTATTTCTATTTTATTTTCATCAAGATAATCTTTTAATCCTAAAGATACTCCCTTAATGGCTCCTTCATCCTCAAAAACATTTTGGCCATCATGCATATATAGAACGGGGTATTGTTTGTTTGATTCGTGGTAGCTTAAAGGCAGATACACTCTAATCATTCTTTCTTGATCGAAGGAAGACATATTAACAAGAAGCTTTTCTATCATCTCCACACCTACTATTCTATGTATTATATTTGATAATTTACCATATTTATGAAATTTTTGGGAGAATGAAAACAGGCTGGTGAGAAATTTTGTCTCACCAGCCTGAGGAATAAATTATTCCCTAGACAAAGAGATTAAACCCACCAAAATGGGTCTCTTCTATCGTCTCTTCTGCGATTACAGCCGCATCTGTTGTCATCTCTTCTTCTTCTTCTTCTGTTTTCTTCATCAATTACAATAACTCTATCGGCACGAATAACCACTTCGTCAGCATTAATAACCACTCTTCTGTCATCGTTGCGATCTTGTGCACCAGCAACATTGCCATTGCCATTGTCACGGCAGCCTCTGTTACGGTCTTCCACTCCGCCGACATTGTCTTCACGACGTCTTCTTGACATTCAAATCCCTCCTTTCACCTGTACTATAAAATATGCTTGTACAAAAACATGTGATTGGACAAATTACATATATTTTCTTGTGAAAAGTAATGTGTGCCAATAAAGCTAGGAAGGAGAATAGCAATATAATGTGGAAAATAAGGAAATATAGTAGGATATAGATGTTTCTAGATTGGAGGTTTTCAATTTGAAGGATTATAGGGTAGATACATATGATGAAGCGGTAAATGTAATAAAAGAACTTGGATTTCTTCCTCTGGCAAATCTTATTACGGCTTATCCATCACTCGACAGTATCACGGCGAAAGAAAATTGGTACACAGGTTCACAGCTGGATCCATGGCTTTGGCGTGCTCAATTTCCTGTTGATGGCACAGCAGCGTATGGAAAATTTGTGAAAAAGAAATCTGTATTGATTGCAAGTGAGTTTTTGCCTATGTTTCGGGCAATTTTAGGGTCGCCATTACCCGTTAGTGACCGCTATCAAGACGGAGTCATCTCCAAAGAAGCATTACAATTATATACGCTGATTCATGAAAATGAGGGAATTGACACAAGAGTATTAAGGATCCAAGCAGGTATGAAAGAAAAAGAAAAGAAGAAGGCTTTTGATCATGCCTTACTGGAATTGCAAAGCTCTATGGATATCGTTGTTTCTGGGACAAAGGAAAAAACATATGAGGCCGGTGAGAAAAATGGCTGGAGCAGTACCTCATTCGAAACAATGAATCACTGGGCAAAGAACCATGATATTGATAATAGTTTTGTCAGTAAGGATGATGCAAAAATGATGCTAAGAGATCATTTTGCTGCTTTTTGCAGCCCAGAGTCTATTAAGGCTATTCAAAAATTATTTGGATTTTGAGGAAATCGTGAGGGTTTCCTTTTTTTATGTCCAATTAAGGGGATGTATGAGCATCTGGCCCAATTTCAGAAAAATTCGTGATAGGAGCATGTCCATTTTTTCATGAATTTCATACTTTATATAAAAGGAGATGAACGAATATGAATCGTAGAAAAAATCCGTTTTCACTCTGCATTTTTCCAGGATACAGATGGTGCGGACCAGGCTGCAGCGGACCGGGAGCACCTATTAACGATGTTGATTCCTGCTGCTACAAGCATGACCTCTGTCTTGAACGGGGAAACTCCCCTTGTTACTGTGATAAACGATTTATGGACTGCCTGCAGTCCAAGATA
Organism: Neobacillus niacini; assembly: GCF_046591715.1. GTDB lineage: Bacteria > Bacillota > Bacilli > Bacillales > Cytobacillaceae > Neobacillus > Neobacillus niacini_L. The sequence goes on from NZ_JAWVNQ010000006.1 coordinate 112,181, forward strand.
AATCCGTGCTCTAGAAAGGGAAGGCATGCAAATATTATGTATAAATTTATGAAACTAAAAACAGGTTTCACCTGTGGTCATCATCATAGATGTTAGATTTTGATCAAAGGCAGGCTTTTTTCTCCAAGCTGCAGATCCATTTATAAAAAGCCAACAAAATTAGTAAAAGAATGGGATCAAGGATAGCGGCGTGCCATAGTTTCCACCAGCCATAATGAAAATAACCCCATGGCGCAGGAAGCAGAGTGATAACCTCGTAAATTAATATGGCTATTACAAAAACAGCTAAATAAACAAACTGTTTAATCCATCCTTGTTTATGAGGGAACCAATTTAAAAAAAACATATTCACGGGCGGAATTAGGAACACATGGGGGAGTATGCCTCTCCAGTCTATTTCTTTTTCAAAATACCAGTAGGCATGATATTTGAATTCAATAATACTATCGAAGAGGATTTGTAAGGCAATCGTAAATAACCAAATATGAAGAATTTGATTGCCTGATAGTAATTTATTTGTTTTAAAACCTAAATAGTTAAAGGCGGCCATTGCAGTTAAAAGTCCTATCATGACATTTCCCTTTTTTATATTAATTTGTCCATAAAGCACGGTGCTATGCAAATAGGTGATATTTAGGTTCAAATTTTTACAATTTTGCCCTATATAGTTTTCTTAAACACAAGTCTGATATAATAGATAATAGAAGTAGTGTCCTAAGTAAGGTCACTACTTTTTCTTAGATTTGGGGAAAACAAGTAAGGAGATTGAAAAAAGGTTTGACAGCAGACTAAGCGATTTAGAGTAGTTGGGGGATGAATTCCTATGATAACAAACTTTGATTCATTAAAAGAGCTTAAGATACGCATTTATATGTGGGTTTTACCTTGTATTATCATTTCTCTCATCTCTAATACACTTTTACAAAATACCGAAGGAATAAATAAGTTTGATTTTACAATCAATAATACTCTTACAATTTGGTTTATCATCAGTTGGTTTCTACTATATAAAAGAAAATTTGTTCAATTTACGGAATACTCCAATTTGGCATTAGTCAGTTTTTATCATGTTACAACGTTTTTTGATGCTGTCCGTAACTATATGGCAGTATCAGGCGGGTCTCTTGGTGACTTTATTATCTGGATGCCGATTATTACCTTGTTCTTTTTCTTAACCTTAGGAACAAAACGAGGGTTATACTATTCCATCGTCATATTTCTTACAACCTTCGTTATGGGAATTATGTATCTTAATAGTCTTTCCTCAGAATCCATTGATTCGCTGGGTCAATATTACTTTGCTAACCTTGTTTACATTATTGTTCTTTACTATGCTCAGCATGTATTTAAGACATATGCTGACCTTGAAATGTTCAAAAAGCACGCATATTATGATTCATTAACGAGAATTGCAAATCGTCTGCAGATTGATGAGTGGCTTGAAAAAAAGCTCAAGGCTTTCGAAGTTAAAAAGGAAGGATTCTCGGTTATATTCTTTGATATTGATCATTTTAAGCAGGTCAATGATAACTATGGACATAAAGTTGGCGATGAGGTGTTAGTAGAATTGGCTGAACTCATCCAAGGCCAGCTCACTAATCGAGAGTTATTTGGACGGTGGGGAGGAGAAGAGTTCATTATTATCTCTAAAGCCGTTGGAGAAGAAACGATTAGGCTTGGCGAACATTTAAGGAAAGTTGTATCTGAACATTGTTTTAATGAAGCAGGAAACCTTACAGCAAGTTTTGGTATTACCGATTCTAAGCCTGGTGACAGTATCGATTCTTTATTGAATCGTGCGGATAAAGCATTATACTCATGTAAAAACTGTGGAAGAAATCAAGTTAGCTATATCAATTAAAGGGTTGGTGCCAGGTTAGGGCGCCAGCCCAATTTAATGTTCTAAAAAAGGGCAAAAAAAGGAGCCTGGTACACATGTACCAGGCTAAAATTATGGGAAGTTTTAAGAATAAGGTTCCTTAAACCTTAAGACTCAAATAAGTTATCTTTATAATAAGATAAACATTTGTAGAAGTTATAGAGAAGTTATGTGGAATTTGTGAAGATGAATCTTTTAAAAAATTAGGCAAAAAAAAGGATTGGCACCCTTAGTGCCAATCAAATTATGGGAAGTTTTTAAGAATAAGGTTCCTAAAACCTAAGTCTCAAATAAGTTATCTTTATCATAAGATAAACATTTGTAGAAGTTATAGAGAAGTTATGTGGAAATTATGAAGATGAAAAATTTTTTCGTTATAGAGTGAAAATAGTTAAAAAGTCTCATAATAAATTTGCCAGAATAAATTTATTAAGGAGATGATTTTTTGAACAAGCATTTAACAAAATTTATGCTTTTGTTCATTTCAGTTGCTTTAATACTCCCAGCTTCCATTAGTGCACAAGAAAAGGTAGAGCCTGTAACTGCAGAACGGCCGATAAGCCAAAAATCCGTTCAACTAAGGATTGATTTGAGGCATCTATGGAATGAGCACGCTTTTTGGACAGAAAAGTTTGTAGTAAGTTCAATCGCAGGGCTTGAGGATCAAGAACCGGTGCTAGCAAGATTATTACAAAACCAGGACGATTTAGGAAATGCCATTAAACCCTATTACGGAGAGGAAGCTGGCAACAAACTTGGTCAGCTGTTAAGAGAACATATTCAAGTTGCCGGTAAAGTGGTTACTGCAGCGAAAAGCGGAAATCAGGCTGATTTGAAAAAGTACAATGCCGAATGGTTTAAAAATGCAGATGATATTACCAATTTTTTAACTGCTGCAAATCCAAATTTCAATAAAAAAGAATTAAACGACATGATGTATATGCATTTGAAACTGATCACAGACGGTGTGGTTGCTAAACTTAATAAGGATTGGAATGCGAATATTACAGCCTTAGACAAAAATCAGGAACATCTTATGCATATGTCCGATTTTCTAGCGGAGGGTATTATAAAGCAGTTTCCAAATAAGTTTTAATGAAATGGAGCCAGTATGGCTCTATTTTTTTTTGCCCTCTTAAATTTTTTTTTATAAAAATAAAACCTTTTTTCCACTCCCTAGTCTAATATTTAGTCACAGGGACTTGGGGGGCGGAATTGTTATGAATGACGAAAAAATAGTGCAGCGCGCCATTGAAGGGGATGACACTGCTTTTCTAAACTTAATACAAATGTACAAGATAGATTTATATAAAACCGGATACTCTTATTTGAAAAATGAAGGAGAAGTACTTGAGGCCATTCAAGAAGTAACTTACCGAGCATATAAGAATATTCACAGTGTTCGTGAAGTCTCTTATTTTAAAACATGGCTTATTCGCATCATGATAAATTATTGTAATGACCAGTTAAAAAAGAAGAAACGTGTAGTAATGGGCAATGAGATTTTGAATTTCCAGGGCAGAAGTGATGATTATTTATCAATGGAGTTAGAAGACGCAATGGTCGCTTTAGATGATCGGTCACGAGAAATATTAACATTGAAATACTTTCATGATTTGAAAATTAAGGACATTGCCAATTGTATGCAGCGACCAGAAGGAACAGTAAAAACTTGGCTGAATAAAGCACTAAAGTCACTTCGCGAAAAGTTAGAAGAGAAGGGCGGGAAAGTAAATGTATAAAAGGGAAGAAGATAAATTAACAGAATACAAGCATTCCTTTGATGATATCAATGTTCCGCTAGATTTATTAGATGATGCCATATTATCTGGCTTTCAAAAAGCAAAAGGAGAAAAGGCCGGGAAACCTCAAAAAAGAAGAATGCTTTTTAGCTTTATGGCAGCGGCTATTCTTTTCTTAGGTTTTTTCACATCCATTAAGCTTTCCCCAGCATTTGCATCCTATGTTGCTGTCATCCCGGGCATGGAAAAGGTAATCGAATTAATTCGCGGTGACAAGGGACGTATGCTGGCCATTGAAAATGACTATTATCAGGAAATTGGCGTTTCACAAGAAAAAAACGGACTTGAAATTACTATAGATGGAGCTATTGCGGATGAGAATGGATTGGTTCTTTTTTATTCCGTGGAATCGGATAAGAAGCAAAAGGAAGTTATCCTTGAAGAAGCAGGGTTATTTGATCAAAATGGTCAGAAACTGAACTGGAGTTCTGCATCAATAGGCACCCACCATTCTTCACAAGAAGGGGAAACCTTTTATAATGGTTCGCTTGAATACTTCTTTGACACCCCGCTTCAACAGAAGGACTTTGAATTGAAACTAAAGGTGAAGAGTGATCAACAAAATGCTGACTATCATTTTTCTTTTACTTTAAATAAAGATATAAAAGCAAAAAAGACATATGAAATAAATAAAACGCTGAGTATTGAAGGACAAAAAGTGACCTTTGTAGAAGCAGACATATATCCTTTAAGAGTGGCTGTTCATGTAAGAATGGACCCAGCGAACTCTAAAAAACTCCTTAATTTTGATGATATCAGGCTGGTAGATGAAAATGGGGATGTATGGAATAAAATAAATAATGGCGTGTTTGCAAGTAGAATTTCTGAAAACGAAGCAATCCTCTATTTACAAAGCAATTACTTTAAGAATCCAGAAAAATTGTATTTGGAAGTAAATAAGATTCAGGCGATTGATAAGAGTGACACCTTTGTTGTAGTGGATACAGAAAAGGAAGAATTTGTGAAGCAACCGTCGGGGAACCAATTGTATGAGTTCAAGGTTGAAGAAAACTATCTGCTATTTAAACTTCAAACCAAAGAGGAGTTCACTGCCTTTCCTTTTGGGGCAATCACAGATGGAAATGGAAAAGAGATGAGACCTACACAAACAGAAATGGTGAATCATGAAGGCGAAGTTGAACTGCGGGTATTGATCCCTGATTTGGAAAATGTTACTAGTCCGATTAACTTAGAACTTAGCTTTTTCCCAACTTGGATTGAGGGGAAGGAGAGAGTGAGGATAAAGTAAAAAAAGAGCCAGTGGCTCTTTCAGGCTGTCGAGAGAATCTCGACAGCCTTTAATATCTTTAACAAGGACAAATCCTTCTGCTTGCGCTTACGATTTGTCCTTAAGACTCCTGGACGAAGGACAAATCCTATTGCCGGTGCTAACGATTTGTCCTTAAGACCCCGGCTGAAGGACAAATCCTACTGCCGGCGCTAGTGATTTGTCCTTAAGCCCCCGGATGAAGGACAAATCCTACAGGCTGGGCAACCGATTTGTCCTTAAGCCCCCGGATGAAGGACAAATCCTACTGCCGGTGCTAACGATTTGTCCTTAAGCCCCTGGATGAAGGACAAATCCTCCTGGCTGGGCAAACGATTTGTCCTTAAGCCCCTGGATGAAAGACAAATCCTCCTGGCTGGGCAAACGATTTGTCCTTAAGCCCCCGGATGAAGGACAAATCCTATTGCCGGTGCTAACGATTTGTCCTTAAGCCCCCGGATGAAGGACAAATCCTACTGCCGGTGCTAACGATTTGTCCTTAAGCCCCTGGATGAAGGACAAATCCTCCTGGCTGGGCAACCGATTTGTCCTTAAGCCCCCGGATGAAGGACAAATCCTACAGGCTGGGCAACCGATTTGTCCTTAAGCCCCCGGATGAAGGACAAATCCTATTGCCGGCGCAACCGATTTGACCTTAAGACCCCGTATGAAGGATAAATCCTACTGGCTGGACAAACGAAGTGGCTCTTTTTCTATCCCCAAACCTCATTCAGTGTCTCTCGAAATAACTGATTTAAAAGGTCAGTAGGATTGGGGTGCTCAACACTTATTTCCTGTACATATTGTTCTAAACGCTGAATCTCTGTTTCTAAGAATGGATTAATTATCTCTTTTCTTCTAGGGGCAGGGTCAAGAATATCCCCAGCCATCTTTCGTTTTATTATGTCGTCAAGAATCTCTCGAATCTCCCCAGTTGGAAGGATATCACAAAGGAGCTTTGTGAATTTAACAGGGGGAAATGCACCGTGCTTTTCAATCCACAGAGCAGCCAAAAGCGGACGAAAAATGTTGAAATATCTTTTAATCTTAACTTCCTCCCGATTTACATAATCACGGTAATTGCCTTTGGCCATTTTTAAATAATGATGGATACCTGAAACAGGAGAAAAAACGTGGCCTTCCAATTCTTTCATCCCATTGATGGCAGAGGACGTTTGGTAATAAACGATATCTGAATGAAGCCATTCCAGAAGAGGTGGATTGGATTTACGAAATAATCGTAACGCTTTGGTCAGCTCCCAGCCATTTAAATCAAGTAGTTCGTGCACTTGAATGGAAAGCTTATCATGCTTTGGAACCTCGAGCACATCCCGTTCTTGATCGATGGAAAGATACCATTCCTTTTTATGAAGATAAATAAACCGGATATCAAAGTCACTATCCTTTGAGGGAAAGCCCCAGACTCTGCTGCCAGATTCACAGGCATAAAGGATTTTAATATCAAATTCTTTTTCAATCTGTTTCAATACCATTAGGATATGTTCTCTCACTTCGGTAGACCTCATTTTACTTTATTTTACTGCTTTTCATAGCCTTTCCCCAGGTGCTTGAAATCAATGTAAATTACTTCAAAAAACACAATGTTTTATGTTGTTGTTTCCATAAAATTTGCACTATAATAGGAGTATAACTGTTCACATAATTGTCAAATTTATATCTTTGAAGAAATAGAAACAGGGTAATCCTAATGGGTAGATATGGAGGGAACGGAAATGATTAGAATGGCTGTTGCGGGTGTTTTGGGTTTTGTTCTAATTTTTATTGAAAGCTTGATTGTAATGAAACTAAAGGGTTATCATGGAATCGAGTTCGGAGGCTTAGCACCGTTTATTAATGTATGGGCCATGAATTTCTTTCTTGTTTTTGCAATACTCACCCAAGTAACAAACTGGTATCAAGATCGTACAGGTTATGAAAACGCAGAAGAAGATAATAGTTATTAAAAAGTGAGCCTCAATCAGAAATGATTGAGGCTTACTGTTTTTGTTATGCATGTTGCTTTGCTGTTACTTTTCCTTTGAGAACAGTTTTGCGCATGAATGGAACCACCCAGCGGTCAAGACCGATACGGCCAGCATTGTAACCAGCTGTTAAGATGATGAAACCTAAGAATATGTCAGTTGGGTTATGAGATACTGTTCCTGCTAAGAAGAAAGAGAAGTTCATCACTAGACCAAAGAACATAGCCGCTGTTGTCAAACATCCAAGCATAAGACCTAAACCAATTAATGTTTCTCCCCAAGGAACGATAAAGTTGAAGACATCGATGTTTGGTAAAGCAAAGCTTTCTAAGAAATTAACATACCAGCCATAAACCATGTTGCCATCTGGACCTGTCACTGGTTTAGCAATTGCTCCTTTTAGGAAGCCAGAAGCATCGAATCCGCCTGTAATTTTATGAAAACCTGCTGTGAACCAAGAATAACCAAGGTATAAACGAATAATTGTTAATATAGCTGCTGAAATTTTGTTCTCTCTTAAAAAGTTATTAAACATAATAAATTCCGCCTTTCAAAAATGAATTTGTATTTGATAGTTACACTATAAGTGATAGTTGAAGTTAACAACATGGCCGTAGTGATAAGTTCACACTTTGTTAAAAATGTTTTGACAGAATCTTGAACAGCTTAGTTCATAACCATCTTGAAGCATCTCCTTGTTAAATACCTTTTAAATATTTACTACACTGCTAATATAGCAAATTAATCTTGAATTGAGGGTAAATTGCTCACCACTTCACATATCTGTAAAAAAGATTTGAACAAAATGTTAACACCTTTTTAAAATAGGTATTCACTTTAAACTATTTGTTTTATTACAATAAAAATAAAGAATTTTCTGTAAAGGGTGATTTTATGCACCAGAAGAGCGAATTGGAGAATTTTCCTTATCCGTTCCAAGAGGATGTTTACCGGTATTCAAATAATTCAATTCCTCTAGAACAGCCAAATTCTATTGAAATTACTTCAAGGTATCTTGATGAGATAGAGTTGAAGCGAGAATTAATTACACAATATCCAAAACGGTGTTATCAATCTCTGCCGCATAGCTTGAAGGGGCAGTGGGAAATTGTTGAACTGGTAATAGATCATTTACTTAACCTATATCCTAATTGGTTTCATCTTGAAAAAAATAAGGGAAATTGGACTTTTCAAAATAAGCTTTTACAAGAAAAACATACCTTTCGTTTTGGAGATGAAACAAGTATCCCTTGTGAGCCGCTTGATTTTATCGGCCGGCATGTACAAGAGGATTTGATTTATATGAAGAAGCGAGATGGAGATTTGTTCCTAGACGCTGGTCAATTATGCTTTCCTGCTAATTGGTCTTTGGCATTTGATTTAGGTATGAGCTTTAAGGAAATTCATAAGCCGATTCCTGGATTTAAAGAGGAAGGTTTGGATTCAAGAATTCTACAGTTTTTGTTGAATTTAGAAGCAGGTATGCCATGGTGGAGGAAAAACTGGTCATTGATGGCTGGGGGCCGCTTAGACACTTCACTCGAAACGTTTGATATATGGGGGAAAGATAGGAGAACTGTCACGAAGGAGAACGCCGGTCAGCTGGTTCATTTGCGGGTTGAGGTTCAGAAACTTTTTAGACTGCCAAGAACAGATGGAGTATTGTTTACTATTCACACACATTTGCTGTCTCTAGAAAAACTGGCTTCTAATCTAGCATGGGCCAAGCAATTTTACCATATCCTTGAAGAGCTGCCGCCGCATATTGTGGACTATAAGGGGCTCTCACTTTTTAAAGAACAGGTTATTAAGTATTTGGAAGATAGGATGGAGTAGTTATGGAAGATGAACTGACACTGGTTCCGGGTAAGCGAAAATATTTATTTTATGGAGATCAGATAGGCATGCAGCTCTTGCGGCCAGTGATTGCCATAGCGATGGAACAAAAGCTCAACTATGAACTGGTTTTGGAAGGTGAGCAAGATTTAGCTATGTGGCTGGGTGAGCAGAAGATGGGAAGTTACCTTTATGTTGCGGCACCCTGGGCAAATCTGAAATCGATAAAACTTTTTGCTGAAGGTATTGGGTTCTCTGCTGAAGAAGCGAAGTATGTTGGTTATGGCGAACGTTCAATTAATATATTTTGCTGCCGCTGTCATGGGTTAACTGAGATAGTTGAAACTGCTGCCGAAATTCCCTGCAGGCACTGCAAACTATTACTTGAAGTTTCAGATCATTATTCTACCTTAAGGGGGGCTTATTTGGGGTATGTGGCAAGACGCTAATAGGATAGAAGTTATTGTTATTTCAGTTAATCAAGAAACTCCCCTAGTCAAAAAATTCACATTAGCACGGGAAGACGGTGAGGCTCTTCCTGGCTTTAGCAGCGGCTCTCATATCACTACTTATATAAATGGACTTGAAAGAAATTATTCTCTAACCAATTATCAGGACCAAGGTAACTGCTATGAGATTGCCATCCGATTAAATGATTGTTCCGCTGGAGGTTCAAGCTATTGGCATCAGCACGTCAAAGCAGGGTACAAACTAAAAATTAGCTATCCAAAAAATCATTTTCCTTTAAGTTTCAAAGCAAAGCATCACGTATTTTATGCTGCGGGTATCGGGATTACCCCTTTTTTATCGATGATGGCAGAGTTAAAGGATGCTTTAGGCTCATTTGAGCTTCACTTTGCAGCGAAATCCAAGGAAATGTGTGCATTTTACGGACTTATTAAAGAAAAATATCGTGATCAAAGTCATTTTTATTTTTCAGAAGAGATTGATTCTGAAAGATTAGGAGTATCATCGCTGCTTGAACATAGGATTGGGACACATGTTTATTTCTGTGGTCCTGAATTGTTTATCTCAGACTTTACTGATGCTGCCATGCAGTACGGGTATCCTCGTTCAAGTATCCATCATGAAAGGTTTACCCCGCCGCTTCCAAAAGAGAAGAAACCATTTTTAGCAGAATTAACAAATGGCAAAAGTGTCCATGTCTCGATGGAAAAGACCCTTTTAGAGGCACTGCTAGAGGAAGGGATTAAGATTCCTTACTCTTGCAAGGTTGGGTGCTGCGGAACATGTGAGCTTAAAGTGGAAGAGGGAGAGATTGCACATTTTGATTCATTTTTAAGCGAGGAACAAAAGAACAAACATAATGTCATACTGGCATGTGTATCCAGAGCAAAGTCTGAGAAATTGGTTTTAGTTCTTTGATTGGAAATATGACATAAAAATAAATGAACCAAAAGTGATTTTTTTACTTGATAAAAATAATATCATTAGTTAAAATAAAACTAACAATATTAGTTAAACAGGAGCTGATTGTTGTGAGAATGCTCAAAAAAGGATATTTATATCAGGTAACATTTATGGCAAGGTTTTTTCCGGTTAACTGTTATTTGGTGGAGGAAGAAGATGGATTGACGTTAATTGACGCAGCACTTCCATACAGTATGAAGGGAATATTGAAGGCTTCAAAAGATATTGGTAAGCCCATCACAAGAATTGTTTTGACTCATGCACATGAGGACCATGTGGGAGCACTTGATAAGATAAAAGAAGAACTGCCGGCTGTGCCGGTGTATATTTCGGTGAGGGATAACAAAATAATGAATGGAGATACATCACTTGAAGAACATGAGCACCAAACTCCGATTAAGGGCGGCGTGCCAAAAAAGTTGAAGACCAGAGCGAACATCCTATTGAAAGAAGGAGACCTAATCGGTTCATTAGCAGCAATAGAAACGTCTGGGCATACACCAGGTTCGATGTCTTTCATTGATACCCGCTCGAAGGCATTAATTGCAGGGGATGCATTCCAAACTAGAGGAGGAATTGCTGTGGCAGGTGATATCGTGCCATGGTTTCCCTTTCCTGGCTTTGGTACGTGGAGTAAAGAAACATCTCTACAGAGTGCAAAGAGGTTAGTAAATTATCAGCCCAGCCTGCTTGCAGTTGGACACGGTGAAATGCTGGAAGATCCGACTAGGGGAATGGAACAGGCAATTAATCGTCTGGAGCAGAAATTGAAATAAAGGGGTAAATCAAATGTCACCAAGACCAAAGGTAGGGCTTGAATTAACAGAGATTCTGAAAGCGGCCGCCGAGTTAGCAGATCAATATGGGATGCAGGAAGTTACTTTAGCAAACCTGGCAAAAAAATTAGGAATCCGTCCTCCTTCGCTATATAACCACTTTGATGGGTTAGGCGGGCTAAGAAAGGAAATGGCGATTTATGGGCATGAGCAATTATATGAGGTTTTAGCCCAATCTGCTATTGGAGTCTCAGGAGATGAGGCTGTGCTTTCTATTAGTCATGCATATGTTGACTTTACACGGAAACACCCTGGTATTTATGAGGCAACCCTGATGGCACCAGACATGGAAGATGATGATGTTCAACGTGCCGGTTATAGAATCGTTGACCTTACAGTCCGGGTTTTACAAGCCTATCGGTTGGAAGGGGATACCGCCATACATGCAGTGAGAGGATTTCGAAGCATCTTACATGGCTTTTCTTCATTAGAGCAGCGGGGCGGTTTTAAAATGGCGGTAAATTTAAATGAAAGCCTTGAAATTATCATAAAAGCGTTCATACATGGTATACAGGTGAAATAGGTTATACTGCGAAGGCTGGTATCGCGGTATTATTTATTACCTTAGTCACCCAAATGTTACCAATGTGTCAGAAGCCTTGAAACCAACACGTTTTTCGCAAAAATCTCCAGACTTGCCAAATGGCAAGTCTTCTTTTTTATATATGATGTTATAATGATAGTAATAATTGATCAAAGGAATGAACATTATGCGCAAAATTGAAAAGTTTGGGTTAGTAGTGGACGTTGAAACGACCGGATTAGGTCCGACTACAGATGAAGTAATAGAACTAGCGTTGAAATTATTTTCTTATCGTTCAGACACAGGGGAAGTACAAGAAATCATTGAAGAAGATTCCTTTTTAAGAGAGCCGCTTTCCAGCACTGCCAGAAGGAACTATGACCGTGCCTATCAAATTCACGGAATTCCCTATGAATTAGTGGCAGGGAAGAGCTTCCTGGATGGAAAAATTAAAACATATTTTCACCGTGCTGACTCTGTCTTCGCTCACAATGCTTCCTTTGATAGAAGCTTTCTTTATCATATGTACCCAGAAGTAAATGATTTAAAATGGTACTGTACCATGCGGGGAGTTAAATGGAAAAACTATGGTTTCCCCAATGGCAAACTACTGACACTCTTACAAGCGCATCAAATTACCAATCACCAAACACATAGAGCACTTGACGATATTACATACCTCATGGACCTGATGAGAAAAACAAGTCCAAATGGAAATCTCTATCTTCAAGAAGTCCTCGATAATGGACCTATGAGAAAATACCAGCCTGCATCGACACGAACTAAAATGGGATAATGGCTTCATTTGTCTAGGCAAAAAAAAATAAACGGAGATTTTCCGGTTAAATGTTAAATCGTGCCCGATTCGGGGGAAATAAGGGTAGGATTTCCGCTTATGCAAAGCAAAATGGTCTTTTTTCGACCTTACTCGAGCCAATAGGCGGAATCTCTCCGTCTATTTACGCCTTTTTTAATCATAATTTTTAATTAAGCGGAATTTTTCCGTCTATTAATCAGCTCAGCTGGGTGCCTAAAGTAAACCCGACCTCCAACCAACAAATAAAATTCCGCATAAAAGAAAAGACGTATATCACAATGAATACGTCTTTTCCTGTGTCAAACTACCTTTTCAAATATCTCTCTTCCACAATTTTTCGATGATGAATTTCGTGGCCGGCAATGATGTAGGCGATGGCTCTAGTGGTGATTTCCATACCATTGGCGTTCCCTATATTTGTCCATGCTTCGGCAGGGATGTTTTGAATAAGGGTGATGGCTGCGTTTCTTGTTGCTTTAAAGTCTTCAAGGATTGCTTCCATTGAAAGATTATGGATTTGGGCTGCTTCTACATAATCTGTTTCATTAAAGCCGGCTAATGCGGTTTGATCTCCGCGTCCAACACGAAGCAGTCGATAGGTCATGATTCTTTCCGTATCAATGATATGTCCGAGGACCTCTTTCACGCTCCATTTGCCCGAAGCATAACGATGGTTAGCCTCCTCTTCTGAAAGGCCGTGAAAAAAGTTCACTACTGCTAAGAGATTTTCTCTCAATAGCTGCACAATCTCACCATTTGGAACCAACTGAATATAAGGCTGATAATAATTAGGATATTCGCTTTCTAAGGGACGTTGAAGCATTGAATTTACACTCCTCTCAAAGAATAAATGTATCTGGAAATATCTTCATTGCTATATTAATCCTATCACAATATTAATATGGTTTGAACCAATAGACATAGCACCTTGATTATATAAAGTCTGTTAAATAAATTGAATTACAAAAAAAATTGATATGCGCTTTCAAATATTGTTGACGAATTTTGTCGACGGTGATATCCTATGTGTACAGTTAATTTGTTAGTTCATTAAACAAATTAATAGAGATGATTAAAGACTCTCGAGACGCCTAAATTATTTATTGATTAAATTTGTAAAGGGATTCATAAAATAGCTTCAATACTTCTTAGCAATTATTTAAAGGGTTTACATTTTTTTTGGGTACGATTTATTAGGAGGGTTCAAAATGGCACGAGCATTACAACAAAAAGTTGATGCGCCGCAAAATGGCGGTAGAGATGAAGTACGTCCCTTTGGGATGAAAGATAAATTGGGTTATTTATTTGGTGATTTTGGAAACGATTTCTTCTTTATCCTAGTTGCAGCATTTCTTATGGTTTATTACACGGATATTTATCATCTTAATCCGGCTGCTGTTGGTTTCTTATTCTTAATAGCGCGTTTATGGGATGCATTTGCTGACATAACTTGGGGCCGCTTCATCGATACAAGAAAAGCAGGGAAGAATGGAAAGTTCAGACCGTGGATCTTAAGAATGTCCTTCCCGCTTGTAATTACTGGTGTGTTAATGTTTGTTCATATTCCAGGAATGTCTGATGGATTTTATCTAGCATATGCTTACGTAACTTATATTATTTGGGGAACTTTATATTCGACAGTAAATATCCCTTATGGTTCTATGGCTTCCGTTATCACAGCTGATCCTGTTGAACGTACAGCATTATCCAGCTGGAGAACATTAGGGGCAAACTTAGCTGGATTAATCATAAATGTTGTTGGACCAATGATTTTGTTTGTTGACAATAAAGCAGATGCTAATCGATTCCTATTAGGTGCAATCATTTTTGGTGTTCTAGCACTCGCTTGTTATATTGCATGCTATAAATTATCTGTTGAACGTATCGTAATGGATGAAACAAATAAACCAAAAGCTAATTTTGGCAAAACTGTAAAAGGTCTTGGTAAAAACAAACCATTAATTTGGTTCCTTATTTCTTCTTTAGTGTTCATGATTTGTTTTATGTTAATTGGAACAGTAAACGTATATCTTTTTAAAGATTATTTTACAAGTGCACAATCTTTAAGTATGGTTGGACTTCTTCAATCATTAGCAGTATTTATTGCTATGCCAATGGTTAGACCATTAGTTTCTAAGTTTGGTAAAAAAGAAGTAGCTTCAGCAGGTTTATTACTTGCCGCTCTTGTGTATGGTGTGTTATATCTCCTTCCAAACTTAACAGCAACACAATTTATCGGAATCTTAACTGTTGCTATGTTTGGTTATGGTGTTTTCAACCTTGTTATTTGGGCATTCGTTACAGACGTAATCGATTATCATGAGTATTTAACTGGTCTGCGTGAAGATGGTACCGTTTACTCCATTTATTCAATGGCTCGTAAAATCGGACAAGCTGTTGCTGGCGGTGTCGGCGGTGCAGCGATTGCATCCGTTGGTTACGTTGCAGGAGCTGAAGCACAAACTGCTGAAACGTTGAAAGGAATTCATACTCTTGGTACTCTAGTACCAGCAATTGCACTGGTTGTTGTGTTCCTAATGATTGTGTTTCTTTACCCTTTAAACAAAAAACGTACAGAACAACTTGCAATTGACTTAGCTGCAAAAAGAAATGCTAAATAATTATAAGATAAGGCTGATATGACTTTTCATAACAGCCATATTTTTTGCTTTTGAACCCAAAAAATCCACTTTCAGATACAGAAAGTGGATTTTTCCTAGTTTATATGTTAGCGCTTGCAGGTTTATTAGATTGAAAATCATATTTAAAGTTTAACATCGGAACTTCTAAGAAATGTTTAATTGCTAGAGCACATGCTCCTAACAGAGCAGAGTTTCTTCCAATAGAAGAAATTTGAAGTGCACGGTAATGGCTGATAGAAGAATTTAAATTTCCGCTAATTTTTTCAAGAGAATCAGGGTACATACGCAAAAGCTCGCTATCAAGCACAAGTACATCGGGATTGTACATATTGATCATATTATTTAACCCAATAGAGAGGTAGTAAATAAATTCTTCCATCAATTGATGAACCTCTTCGTCACCTTCATTAAGCCATTTTTGGATATCGTCATACGTTACTGAATTCATGTGTCTAGTTTCTTTTAAATGTCGGAATATTGCCGTTTCGGACGCATATCTTTCCCAGCAGCCTTTATTCCCGCAAGTACATGGGATTCCATTTGGAACCACAATCATATGGCCAATCTCACCAGCAAATCCATCATGTCCTCGAAAGAACTCGTTATTCATCATCATGCCTAAACCAATGCCAGAATAAAGCGTTGCAGCTAATAAATTTTCTGTTTCATGATGCACATACACCCGCTCAGCAAAAGCGCTTAAATTTGCATTGTTTTCTATATAAACATTGATGTCGATTTCGCTCTCAATATCATTCTTAAGGGTAATATTATTCCAGCGTAAGCGTGGAATATAGTGGATGACTTCATCCTTCCCAACTAGACCGTGAATCGCAATGACAATTCCAATAATTCCGTATTGACTGTAAGCGTATTCAGTTTTATACATGTTTATATGTTGAATTAAAAGATTCAATATCTCTCGGTAATCTGTCGTATTTGTTTCGACCCTTTTGGTGTTGATAGGGGTGCCTGTAAGATCAGAAATGGTAAAAGAGACATGATCATAATCCAAGTCAATCCCAAGAGCATATCCAGCTTCACTGTTTAATGAAAGCATAATAGGCTTTCTTCCCACTGTAAAATGCTCAAGTTGTGTTTCTATAATAAGACCTTCTTCTATTAAATCGGCAACCTGCGCTGAGATGGTCGCACGAGTAAGAGCGGTTACCTTTGATAAATCTGCCCTTGAAATTAAACCTTCTTTGACAATCTCTCTAAGAATAATCGAGCGATTGATTTTTTTTATATAGGAAGCGTCGCCGGTAATCATTTGTTTCCTCCAATTCAAACAACTTTTTTACTATAACAATAGTATAACAGGTTATGTCATGTAGGTCTCTTTGTTTTTTTAAAATGTCAATTGACTTAACAAATTAAACATGTTAAGTTAGTAATGTAATTAATTTGTTTACTAAACAAATTAAAAATTCTATCATGAAATGATTTAATAAATTTGTAAGGGTTTACAGAAAATAGTAGTTATTGGAGGGTATCGGATGAAAAACTTTTTAGAAAATGACTTCTTGTTAGATACGGACACATCCATAAAATTATTTGAAAATGCCGCAAAAGGATTACCAATATTTGATTTCCACTGTCACCTTGACCCGCAGGAGGTTTGGGAAAATAAGTCTTATGACAGTATTACTCAATTATGGCTTGGGGGAGACCATTATAAGTGGCGAACCATGCGCATGAATGGTATTGGCGAAAAATATATTACAGGCGATGCATCCGATTGGGAAAAATTTGCTGCCTGGGCCCAAACAGTGCCAAATCTCATTGGAAACCCTCTTTATCACTGGACT
Source organism: Neobacillus niacini (assembly GCF_046591715.1). Taxonomy (GTDB): domain Bacteria; phylum Bacillota; class Bacilli; order Bacillales; family Cytobacillaceae; genus Neobacillus; species Neobacillus niacini_L. The sequence goes on from NZ_JAWVNQ010000006.1 coordinate 129,007, forward strand.
CACATGGAGTTGAAAATGTTCTTTGGAATTGAGAAATTACTAAGTCCACAAACTGCACGTGAAATTTATGATGAATGTAATGAAAAGTTAAAAGCTTCCGATTATACAGCAAGAGCATTTATTGCAAAATCAAATGTAAAATTTATTGGAACTACAGATGATCCAACTTCAACATTGGAATACCATCGTTTATTAAAAAATGACGAAACGTTTGAGCCTATCATTGCACCGACCTTCCGTCCAGATGGAGCATTATTCATCGAGCGTCCTACATTTGTCAGCTGGATCGAAAAATTAGAAAAAGTGTCTGGTATTAAAGTAGACTCACTTGATGGTTTCTTGAATGCACTTCAAGAGCGAGTTGATTTCTTCCATGAAAATGGCGGTCGTGCGTCCGATCACGATATTCAAAAAATGGAATATGTAGAAACAACGAAGGAAGAAATTGAAGTTATATTTAAAAAAGGATTAAAAGGTGAACAGCTTTCTAATGAAGAATTAATTGCTTACCGCTGGTTCCTTTTAACTGAGCTTGGAAAAATGTACGCTGGTAAACAGTGGGTGATGCAGCTTCATATGGGTGCATTAAGAAATAACAATACAAAAATGAAAGAGCTTATTGGTCCAGATACAGGCTTTGATTCTGTTGGGGAATCAAATTTTGCTGAGGGTGTATCGCGATTCCTTGATACACTAGAGCAGCAAAATGCCTTACCAAGAACTGTATTGTTTAACCTAAATTCTAAGGATAATCCTGTTCTAAGTGGTATGATGGGTAACTTCTATGAAGAAGGCGTTCCAGGCAAAATTCAGTTTGGTTCTGGCTGGTGGTTCAACGATCATATCGATGGAATGGAAAGACAAATGAAGGATCTTGCGAACGTTGGTTTGTTAAGTCATTTTATTGGTATGCTGACAGATTCACGCAGCTTCCTTTCATATGCGCGGCATGAATATTTCCGTCGTATCCTCTGCAACATCCTAGGGGAATGGGTAGAAAGAGGGCTTGCTCCTAATGATATGGAGTACCTCGAGGGAATGGTTAGAAATATCGGCTATCATAACGCAGAGAAGTATTTTTTACAGCGCTAAGAAATTAAGTTAAGATTAAGGGGCGCCCTTTATAAGGCTCACCCCTTAGTACATAGTATCTGTGTTAAATATTCTTATTTGAGCAAGATAAAGTTGGAGCACAAAAATAGGAAAATATAGAAAGAGGGATAAAATAATGTCTAAACAACAAATTGGTGTCGTTGGTTTGGCTGTAATGGGTAAAAACCTAGCATTAAACATTGAAAGCCGCGGTAATTCTGTTGCTGTTTTTAACCGTTCTTATGACAAAACAGAAGAGTTTCTAAAGAATGAGGCAGAAGGAAAGAACTTTGTTGGTGCACGTACCGTTGAAGAGTTCGTTAATTCTTTAGAAAAGCCCCGCAAAATTTTATTAATGGTTAAAGCAGGTACGGCAACAGATGCAACAATTGATTCGTTAAAGCCATTCCTTGAAGAAGGAGATATCCTGATTGATGGAGGAAATACATTCTTCCAAGACACAATTAGACGAAATAAAGAACTAGAAACAGCAGGATTCCATTTCATCGGAACAGGAGTTTCTGGTGGAGAAGAAGGCGCGCTAAAAGGTCCTTCTATCATGCCTGGCGGTAAAAAAGAAGCATATGAACTGGTTCAGCCAATTTTAGAAGCAATTTCAGCTAAGGTTGAAGGCGACCCTTGCTGCACGTATATTGGACCAAATGGTGCAGGCCACTATGTGAAAATGGTTCATAACGGAATCGAATATGGTGATATGCAGTTAATTTGTGAAGCTTATTTTATTCTGAAAAATGTTCTTGGTTTAGATGCAAAAGAGCTTCACGAGGTCTTTGCAGAATGGAACAAAGGTGAATTAGACAGCTATCTAATCGAGATTACAGCTGATATCTTTACAAAAGTCGATGAAGAAACTGGTAAACCAATGGTTGACTTAATCCTCGATACTGCTGGTCAAAAGGGAACTGGTAAATGGACAAGTCAAAATGCTTTGGACTTAGGTGTTCCACTTCCAATTATCACTGAATCTGTATTTGCCCGCTTTATTTCAGCTATGAAGGATGAGCGAGTTAAAGCAAGCCAGGTTCTTGGCGGACCTGAAGTTAAACCGTTTGAAGGCAATAAAGAAGAATTAATTGAAGCTGTTCGTAAAGCATTGTATATGAGTAAAATTGTGTCTTATGCACAAGGTTTTGCACAGATGCGTGCTGCATCTGAAGAATACGATTGGAACCTTCGATATGGTGATATCGCGATGATTTTCCGCGGCGGATGTATCATTCGTGCACAATTCTTACAGAAAATTAAAGATGCTTATGACCGTGACCCAGAACTAAGAAACCTATTATTAGATCCTTACTTTAAAGAAATCGTTGAAAACTATCAGCAGCCGCTTCGTCAAGTTCTTGCTGTTGCCATTGAGCGTGGAATTCCAGTTCCATCGTTTGCAAGTGCTATTGCTTACTATGACAGCTATCGTACTGAAACACTGCCAGCAAATCTGCTGCAGGCACAACGTGATTATTTCGGAGCACATACGTATCAGCGTGTTGATAAAGAAGGCGTATTCCATACAAACTGGATGGAATAATAGTCCTTTATAATGGTACAACAAAAAAACACCTGCAAAAGGAGGCAATTATGGCTTAAATGCTGTAATTGTCTCCTTTTTGTTTGTCTGTAATTCATGAATAGAAAGCAATACGAGTCAAATAATAAATGTTATTGAGCATTTTTAGAGAATGTTTTTCACCTAAGTCTGCAATATAATATAAATATGTTCAGTTAACAAATTAAGTGTTAACGCTTACTTCTAAGGGTGTGAAAGATATGGGAAAGTTAACAGACTCTTCATTGAGAAAAAAAATAATGGATGAGTGGATCTACGGCTTTTACCGAATTCAAGGTGTTGACTTTTACAACTTTAATTTTCACTCACATCAAGAATATGAGATTTATTTTTTTCACTCAGGTGATTGTAAGTACCTTATTAACAATCGGATTTACGAGCTGCAGCCTGGTGACATCATCCTATTGGATGGTATGACTTTGCATAAAGCGAATCCAGGAACTGATAGTACGTATACAAGAAGTATGCTCCATTTTTCACCTATATGGCTGCAGGAATCAATAAATGGGCTTGGAATTCCCAATTTGTTAGATCCATTTAAAAAACTTAATAATTGCCTGCTTCGAACTGGTTACGATGAATTTGGCCAATTTGTGGATGGCAGGATAAAAGAAATTGCCAGCTCACTTACTCATATTGATGAAGAGGTGCAGAGGACTGGCACTAAAAATGAGCTCTTAGAAGCCGAAGTAAAACTTGAGTTGATTCAACTATTGCTGGGAATTTATAAAATGAGTCAAAAAGATTTGTCTCAAGTGACGAGCAAAAGGTCAGAAAAGGAACTACATGCCGAGACTATAGCTTCTTGGATTAATGATCATTTTGCTGAAAAAGTCAGTTTAGACAGAATTGCAGAAGAGTTAAGTTTGAGTAAGTATTATGCTTCACATATTTTTAAGGAAGTTACTGGCTTTACGGTAATGGAATATGTGATGGCCTGCCGTCTTAATCAGGTAAAATATTTGTTAGAAATGGAGCCCAATCAAACACTAACAGAGGTGGCTCGCTCAACAGGATTTGAAAGTGTTGCTCATTTTAGCCGTTTCTTTAAAGAAAAGGTCGGCAGCACTCCTTCACAGTATCGTAAAACGAAACTGAATCGTCATAATCCTGGGAATAGGGAGGAAAAGAAGAAATGAATCAAGACTTATTGATTTCAGGATTTTCAGATGAAATTTCATCTGATTTTAATACACAGCTTAAGGTTGTCTCAAATTTGGGGATGAAATATATATCACTGCGCGGCATTGATGGGAAAAATATTGGTGATTTTACCGTCGATGAAATCAAGGAAACTGTAAAGCCTAGATTGCAAAAAGCGGGTATTGCTGTTTCTTCCATTGGCTCTCCTATTGGAAAAGTATTCATCAATGATGAAGAGGGCTTTAGTAAGCAAAAGGCTATGTTGGACACGCTTTGCCAAATCAGCAACTTGCTCGATTGCAAATATATGCGTATCTTCAGCTTCTATATTCCTAAGGGTGAGGATGCAGATCAATATCGTGAAGAGGTTGTTCGTAAGCTAAAAGAACTTGCAGCTATTGCAGAAAAGTACAATGTGGTATTGCTGCATGAAAATGAGAAAGATATCTTTGGTGATATCGCAAGACGCTGTCATGAAATTTTAACAGAAGTGGGTTCTCCTTATTTTAAAGGGATTTTTGACTTCGCTAATTTCGTACAGTGCGGTGAGGATACTGGGGAGTGTTACGATCTCTTAAGAGATGAGATTGTTTATATACACATAAAGGATGCTGTAACATCTGACAGTCAAAACGTTGTCTGTGGAACGGGCGAGGGTAAAATTCCTGAACTATTAGCTCAGTTTATTAAGAGCGGGTACAAAGGCTTTTTAACACTTGAGCCACATCTTGTTCTCTTTGATTCTTTGAAGGATTTAGAGCTTGAGGATGCAAGTGAGGTCATTAAGGACAACAAAGGGCTGGATGGTGCCGGCGGCTACAAGCTTCAATATGAAGCACTATTAGAAATTCTTAACAAAATTGAAAGCGAGGGAATTTAATTATGGCAGACGTAAGATTAGGGATTATTGGATTAGGTGCAGAAGGCGGTATGTACGCTAATTTTATCGCAGAAGGCAAAGTGAAAAACATGGTGATTGGTGCAATCTGTGATACTGATCCTGCTAAAAAACAAGTAGCAGAGGAGAAGTATCCTGGGGTTCCTTTCTACGATAATTATATTGAAATGATGGAAAGCGGTGACGTTGATGCGGTTGTTACAACTGTTCCGCATTACCTGCATCCAGAAATGGGAATTGAAGCATTAAAACGAAACATTCATGCATTAGTGGAAAAGCCAGCTGGTGTTTATACAAAACAAGTTCAAGAGTTAAATGACTTTGCAGCTTCAAAGCCTGAAGTTAAGTTTGCGATCTTCTTTAACCAGCGTACAAATCCACTTTATAAAAAAGTAAAAGAAATTATTGATAATGGTGAGATCGGAAGCATTCGCAGTACTAACTGGATTATTACTACTTGGTGGAGACCACAGGGGTACTACAATCAAAGTGAATGGAGAGCAACGTGGGGCGGAGAAGGCGGCGGTGTCCTTGTAAACCAAGCGCCACACCAAATTGACTTGCTTCAATGGATTTGCGGCATGCCGAAAAAAGTTTATGCAAAAGTAAACTATGGTTACCAAAGAGATATTGTGGTTGAAGACGATGTAACGGCAGTATTTGATTATGGAAATGGTGCTACTGGTGTATTTGTAACGAAGACACACGATGTAATGGGAACAGACCGTCTAGAAATCCATGGTGATAAAGGGAAAATCGTTGTAGACGATAGTAAAAAAGTGACCATCAAGCGACTGAAACAATCTGAGAGAGAAATGAGCGATTCCATGGATATGTCAGATGTTATGAAGCTGTTTATGGGCGGCGGTGCAGGTGATATTTTCACTGAGGAAGTACTTGATTTTGGTAATGTTTGGGGCGAGCAGCATATTGCAGTATTAGACGACTTTGCTTCTGCGATTGTGGAAGGTACTCCATTATTAGCTCCTGGCAGCGACGGTATTAATGGTGTTAGACTTGCAAATGCTATGCACCTTTCAAGCTGGTTAGGCAAGGAAATCGAAGTACCTTTTGATGAAGATTTATTCCTAGAGGAATTAAATAAACGTATTGCTGAAGAAGGTAAATATCCGGTTAGAAAGTAATCAACCATTGAAGGAACTCATCGCTAATGCAGCTTTGAGTTTCTTTCAAAAAAGGGGAGAAGCAAATGCTGAAAGTTGCAGTTATAGGGCTGGGGACAATTTCACATATTCATATTCCAGCAATAAAAGCGAACCCAAATGCTGAGTTAGTGGCTGTCTGTGATACTGACGAAACATTATCGAATTCAGTACCTGAAGCAAACTTTTACAGTAGCTATGAAGAAATGCTTGAAAACGAAGACTTAGATTGTGTTCATATCTGTCTGCCCCATTATCTGCACTACCCTGTTACCAAGGCTTGTGTGGAAAAAGGTGTTCATGTTTTCCTTGAAAAACCACTGGGCTTGAACAGTGAAGAAGGACGTGCTCTGGTTAAAGTAGAGGAAGAAAACAAGGACGTTAAAATCGGTGTCTGCCTGCAAAATCGCAATAATGAATCATTTGAAAAACTTCAAGAAATCATTAGCTCTGGTGAATTTGGTCCTATTAAAGGGGTAAAGGGGCTCGTAGCGTGGTTTCGGCCAAAACAATACTATGATGTCCAGCCGTGGCGCGGGCAGTGGAAATATGCCGGCGGTGGAGTGATGATCAATCAGGCGCTGCATACGATAGACCTCATGCAGCTGGTTGGCGGTGAAATTGAATCCATTAGGGGTTCTGTGGATCAATTATTGGATTATAACATTGAAGTGGAAGATACAGCTTCTGCTCGTATCCAGTTTAAAAATGGTGCTAAGGGGTTATTCTTTGCCACCAATGCAAATGCAGACAATTCTAGTGTTGAACTTGAGGTTCTTTTTGAAAATGCAAGGTTCATCATCAAAGATAGCATTCTTACAAGCGCGAATGAAGCAGGGGAAAAAGAAGAATTGATGGAGGATGCGAAGCTTCCAGGATCAAAGCATTATTACGGTGCAAGTCATGCAAAAACCATCAATCAATTCTATTCTGCAATCATCGAAAATACTCAAGATTATATTCATGCAAAAGACGCACTTGCGTCAATTGCAATTATTGATGCAATTCATATTTCTTCAGAGAAGAAACAAGCAGTGAAAATGGAGGTATTTCAATGAAAAAGGGAAAAATCGGCGTTCAAATGATGATGCTTAAAGGCAAAGTGGAAGAAATCGGTGTATATGAAACGATGAGAAAAGTAAGAGAACTTGGCTATGGTGCTGTGGAAGTATCGCAAATTCCAATGACAAGTGAAAATGTTGCTGAATTAAAAAGAGCAAGTGAAGATTTTGATATCAAGATTGCAGCTCTATCTGCAGCGGTTGAACCAATGCTTCCTGGAATGCCTGGTGAGACATTGACAAATGACTTTGAAAAAATCGTAAACGATTGCAAAACACTTGATTGTAATTATTTACGAATTGGCATGATGCCGTTAATGGCTATGGGCAATAAAGATTCGATTATGGAATTTATCGCTAAAGCTGAGGAAATGGCTCATAGATTAGCTGAGAATGGAATTGAATTGTATTACCATACACATCACTTAGAATTCCAAAAATTTGATGGTGAATATTTATTGGATATTATTAAAAACAACACAACAAAGCTTGGATTTGAATTAGATGTTCACTGGATTCAACGAGCAGGCGTAAATCCTGTTGAATTTGTTAAAGGCTATGCCGGCCGTATTTCACTTTTACACTTGAAGGATTATCGAATTGGACAAATGGATTTAAGTGATATTGACTTCCAGAAGGATATGGGTAAATTCTTTGACAAATTCACAAATACAATTCAATTTGCTGAACTTGGTGAAGGAAACCTAGATCTGAAAGCAATTATAGATGCTGGACTTGAGAGCGGTGCACAGTATTTCTTGGTAGAACAGGATGATACGTATGGCCGCGATCCATTGGAGTGTCTTGAGGTTTCTGCTAATCACTTGAGAAAACTAGGGTATGCTGACTGGTTTTAATATAGTAGAAAAATAAAAAATACAAAAGGGGCAGCAGTAGATGAGCTGCCTCTTTTGTATGGGGAAATCTAGTAGTAAGGAAAAATTCGGTAAAATGTATTCCGTGAAAAGGTATTACTTCAACAAAATCTTTAGAAAATTTAAAATCCAGTTGACTATAGGTAAGAGAGGTGATATTCTTAACTTATTAATTAGTTCACTAAACTAATTAAATAACTGGATAATAGTTTAATAGAATTTTTTTATTTTTCTTTTGAAATGAAAGGGATTTCATTGAGGGGAGTGGCGAGTGAAAAAGGGTTAAGAATAAGTGATTCTATTAATGTTGTGTGCTCTGATGTTGGTATTTGGAACTTATAATTTTTTATTTGCTGAAGGCTTTCTATCTGAAGGGAAATATCCATTCTAGGATGATTTCGACTTCCTAAATCCACCAGAAAAATAAATTCTAAAAAGCATTGCATATGAAAGCGGATTCATTTATTATGAAAGAGTAGAAATTAGTTAGTTCATTAAACAAATTAAAGGGTAATATTTCCACAAAGGACTTAATTAACTATTAATATTAATGAAAGCGGTTAAACCGCTTGGGGGAGGAACTGCGCATGACATCAGCAGTTAATAATCAGCAGCAATACAATAAAGCAAAACTTTGGGAAATAGGTTTCTTTGCTTTAAACAACACTGCAACGAATCTGTACATGTTTATTTTAGCTTTTGTTTCCTACTATGCAGCTGGAATTGCAGGTATTGCTGTAGTCGTAGTAAGTACCATCTTAATGAGTATGAGAATTTGGGATGGAGTTACTGACCCAATTATTGGTTTCATGGTAGATAAAACTGAAGGCAAGTTCGGAAAGTTCCGACCGTACATGGTAATTGGAAATATCATCTTAGCGGCTACTATCCTAGTATTATATAATGTTACACACTTAATACCGGAATCATTCAGACTATTATTCTTTATCTTAATCTATGCCATTCATATTATTGGATATACATGTCAAACATCAGTTACAAAGGCAGCACAAACAGTTTTAACAAATGATCCTAAACAGCGTCCTTTATTCGCAATATTTGATGGGATATACAACACACTACTTTTCACTGGCGGACAAGTTTATGTAGCATCATATTTAATTAAAAAACATGGCGACTTTAATATGGGCCTATTTACTGAACTAAACACTCTAGCAATTATTCTTGCAGGTGTCTTTACCGTATTAGCTGTAATTGGAATTTCCAGCAAAGACAAAAAAGAGTATTTTGGATTGGCAGAAGATACAGTTAAAACGAAATTCCGCGACTTCTGGCCGCTTCTAAAAGGTAATAAAGCGTTACAAAAACTAATTTTTGCTGTAACCGTTGACAAATTAGCATTCTCACTTTTGCGCCATTCCGTAGTAATGGTTATGATATTCGGGATCTTAATCGGCGATTATGCGTTGAGTGGTACTGTATCGATGATTACCATTGTTCCAACCTTATTGATTACATTCTGGGCAGTGGCAAAAGCAAGAAAAACAGGTATGAAAAAAGCATTCCTTTTCTCAACTTGGATTGCATTAGGTGCTTTCGTTTCATTAATTGCCATGTTTACTCTAATGGATGCATCAAGCATCTCAATGTCAAACCTTGGTTTCACAACCATTTTGTTCCTTGTTTTATACACAATGGCTTTGGGCTTTGGCGGCGTTCCATCAACACTTGTTAATCCAATGATTGCGGATGTATCTGACTATGAGACAGATAAATCAGGAAGATATGTACCAGGTATGATCGGAACATTGTTCTCTTTCATTGATAAATTAATCACATCTCTAGCACCAGCGATTGTTGGTTTTGCCGTAGCGTTAATCGGGTTTAAAGATGCATTCCCAACCGTAACGGATACATTAACACCAGAATTAAAACTTGTAACGATTATTTTGGCATTTGCTATTCCAGCTGTTGCCTTGATCATTTCTGGTCTAACGATGTCTCGCTATGAACTTGATGATAAGAAAATGGCAGAAATACAAGAAAGTATTAATGCGAAGAAATCAAAAAATAAAGTTGCCTAACTTGATAGCGGTTTGCAGCTTAATAAAAGAATTTAGAACCCTGGTGAATGCCGGGGTTTTTTGTATAAAAAAACCAATTCACTGTTTATTTTTGTGAATTGGTTTCTCTTTGTTTTTGATCATTTTGTGGAAGGTAGTTAATCCATTCTACTGTTTCAACAATTGCTTGCCATAATTTTTTCATTTTCATTTCCCCCTAGTGATTTAATACCTTTATTATGGGGGATTAGGTTATTTTTAACAATCTTGCTGAAAACGGCAACATTGAAGATGAAAACGAAAACAATGTCAGTGAAACGTGCGTCATCCCTATTTTTCTTACTTTTTCGCCGTTTTTCTAGCCTTTTCAGGGCCCGTCTAGTTTTTCCAAAGAAAAAGCCCTGATATACAGAGCTTACCAGTTATTTAGCTTAAGCTTTCAGCAAAACGTTTGGCTATATCAAATTCTAAACTTAGTTCAGAAACATCAAGAAAGTTCTTAATGGCAAGGGCACAGGCGCCTAAAATGCAAGCCTCTTTTCCAAAGTCAGATATTAAGAGCTTACGATAATGTCCAACGGTAGAAGATAGATGCTTTTTTATTTCAGTTAAGGCATCGGGATACAATTGCAGCAGCTCACTATTAATCACTAATATTTCAGGATTATATAGGTTGATAATGTTATTCAGCCCAATTGTTAAAAGCTTTATATATTCTTCCATTTGTTTACTGGTGATTGGATCTTTCGCTTGAAGCCAATGATGAATATCTTCAGAAGATACATCTCTTTGATTATGACTTTCAGACAGTTTTTTTATAAAACTAGATTCCGAAGCGTATTGTTCCCAGCAGCCTAGATTTCCGCATGTGCAAGGAAGACCGTCTGGAACGATAATCATATGGCCAATCTCTCCTGCATAGCCATCGCAGCCTTTAAGTAATTTACCGTTTACCATAATTCCAAGTCCAATTCCTGAATACAAACTTAGTGACAATAAGTTTTCACTTTGATAATGTTTGTAAACAATCTCAGCGAATGAACATAGGTTTGCGTTATTTTCCACAAAAATTTTGATACCGGTTTCATTTTCGAGGTCCATTTTTAGATCTTTATGATGCCATTGATGGTAAGGTACAAAATAGATGGTTTCATCATTATTAACGATTCCATGTATTCCGATAACCACTCCAATTAAGCCGTATCGTGCATGTGAGCATTTCTCTTTATAGTTAGTAATCTGCTCTCTTAATAATTTCACAATCAATTGATAATCAGAGGTTTCCATCACGATTGTCTGGGTGTCGAGAGGAGTACCGTTTATATCTGATAAGGTAAAGGTAATATTATCCTTATCCAGATCAATCCCTAACGCGAATCCTGCCTGTTTGTTAATCGAAAGCATAATTGGTCTTCTGCCTAGGTTCTTATGCTCGGCCTGCGTTTCTACAATTAATTCTTCTGCTAATAATTCTGCGGCCTGCACCGAAATGGTTGCTTTATTAAGACCTGTAATCTTTGCTAAGTCCGCTCGAGAGATCATACCATGTTCAATGATTTTACTGATGATTAATGATCGATTTATCTTTTTGATAAATGATGCATCTCCGGTGACCATATCATGCACTTCCTTGTCATTTTTCTCTTTATAAAAATAATCGAAAGCAGGAAAAACTGTACTGCAAATTGATTGATTTTTATTTTGCTTAATGATATTATACAGGTAATTAGTTTGTTTGGTAAACAAATTAAATTATTTAAATAGAATAATTTTTTTTATATGGAGATTTGAAAGGGATTACAATGGGGCTTGCATGAAGAATTGTACTTCCTCCCATACATGGAATATAATTCCTTGTGGAACACTTAGTTTATGAAAAGGAGTGAGACTATTTATGGGTATACTTCAGGACTTATTGAGAGATATTCCAGTACCAAAAATGGCAAAGGTTTCGGTGAAGTTTGATAATCAAAAAATTGAAAACTTAGAGCCAGTATTAATGGAAAAGCTAGAGCAAGATTACATAAAGTCTAAAATTAAACCGGGAATGGAAATTGCGGTCGCAGTCGGCAGCCGCGGCCTTGACCGTCTTGTTGAATTAACGGCGGTGACAGTTAAATTCTTAAAAGAACTCGGAGCAAAACCATTTATTGTTCCGAGTATGGGAAGTCATGGCGGTGCAACCGCGGAAGGTCAGAAGGAAGTCCTGGCGCATCTTGGAGTAACAGAAGAAAGTGCGGGTTGTGAAATTCGTTCTTCGATGGAAGTAATTAAAATTGGAGAGCTGCCGAACGGATTACCTGTTTATGTAGATAAATATGCTTCAGAAGCTGATGGCATCGTTGTCATCAACCGTATAAAACCTCATACAGCCTTTAGGGGTCCGGTTGAAAGCGGAATTATGAAAATGATCAGTATTGGGTTAGGTAAGCAAAGAGGGGCTGAGGCCTGTCACCAGCTGGGCTTCAAGTATATGGCAGAAAACGTGCCGGCTATGGCTAAAATGATCATGGAGAAAAAGCCATTTCTTTTTGGAGTGGCAACCATTGAGAACGCATTTGATAAAATTGCCATAGTAGATGTCCTTTCTACTGAAGATATCATTGCGAGAGAGAAAGACCTGCAGGCGAAGGCGAAGGAATTATTACCGAAGCTTTTCTTTGAACAATTAGAAGTCCTGGTGATTAATCAAATTGGTAAGAACATCTCAGGTGATGGTATGGACCCGAATATTACCGGTCGATATCCTACTCCATATGCACACGGCGGACCTGATGTTAACAAAATGGTTGTGCTTGGATTAACCCCCCAAACAGAAGGGAATGCCAATGGTGTGGGTACCGCAGATTTTACCACCCAGCGTTTAGTTGACAGAATGGACCTTGATGTTACCTATGCTAATGGTTTAACTTCAACGGTTGTGGCTCCAACGAAGATTGCTACTACTTTGCCCAATGATCGGGAAGCGATTCAAGCAGCAGTAAAAACAAGTAATATTTTAGATTTTACTAAAGTTAAAATGGTGCGCATAAAAAATACTTTAGAGTTAAGTGAAATTGAAGTGTCTGAAGCGTTAGTAGAATATGTGAAGCAGCATCCAAATATGGAATTGATTTCAGAGCTATATGAATTGCCGTTTGACGAAAATGGAAACTTATTTTAAAACTAGGGGAGAGTTGAAATATGAACAACTTATTTGATTTAACAGGGAAAACAGCGGTGGCTATCGGAGGTAACGGAGTATTAGGTTCAGCAATGGCAAAAGGACTGGCTGATCACGGTGCGAAAGTAGCGATTGTTGGCCGTAATTTGGAAACAGCGGAAGCCGTTGTGAAAGAAATAACTGAAAACGGCGGAGAAGCAAAGGCATTCCAAGCAGATGTAAGTTCAAAGGATTCCTTGATTCAAGTAGCAAATGAAATTGAACAATGGTCCGGCGGCTGGGATATTCTATTGAATGCACCAGGCACAAACAGCCCAACACCGTTTTTTGAGTTAGATATGGACGAGTATGATAAAATTATGGATATTAACCTAAAAGGGATTGTCATGACCTGCCAAATCTTTGCGAAACGAATGATTGAACAGGAGAGAAAGGGAAGCATTATCAATATTTCATCTGTTTCTTCTACTACTCCTTTATCAAGAGTATTTACGTATTCCGTTTCAAAAGCAGGACTTAACAGTGTTACTCAATTCTTAGCTCGTGAATTTGCTACAAACGGGATTCGTGTTAATGCCATTATTCCGGGATTCTTCCCAGCAGAGCAAAATAGAAAAATTTTGGACAAGGGTAGAATTGAATCCATCATGGGTCATACCCCTATGCAACGCTTTGGGGAGGCGGAAGAACTTCAAGGTGCGACTGTTTTTCTTGCATCAGATCAAGCTTCCAGCTTCGTAACAGGAGCTCTAATTCGAGTAGACGGCGGCTTTGGAGCCATGACGATTTAATTTACACATATAGCCTTAAGGCTCTCAATATCTTGTATAGTGGGCGGCTTTTAAAAATGTTTGGGGGAAAGGAGAGTAGACCATGTTAACAGAGAAATATAAGAAATTACAGTCGATTCTCCGAGAAATGGAATCAGTCGTAGTAGCATTCTCAGGCGGTGTAGATAGTACATTTTTATTAAAAGCAGCGATAGAGACATTAGGCAGAGATCAGGTTCTTGCTGTAACAGCCGATTCGGAAACCTATCCCTCCAGTGAGCTTCTAGAGGCAAGAGATTTAGCTGGAAAAATGGGAGTCAAACACCAAGTGATTGAAACCTCTGAATTAGCGATTCCCGGCTATGCAGAGAATAATAAGAATCGATGCTATTTTTGTAAAAGCAGCTTATTTGATCATTTGATTCCGGTAATGGAAGAAAAGGGCTTTAATAATGTTATTTATGGGGTAATTGCAGATGACATGAACGAACATCGACCAGGCATGCAGGCAGCTAAAGAAAAGGGAATACGCGGACCTCTCTTAGAGGCAAACCTATTCAAACAGGAAATTAGGGAGCTTTCACAGCAGTTTGATTTGCCAACCTGGGATAAACCATCATTTGCCTGTCTATCTTCAAGGATTGCTTACGGTGAGTACATCACAAAAGAAAAACTGACCAAGGTTGAAAAAGCTGAAGCATTCCTAAAGAGCTTAAAAATTCGTCAAGTGCGGGTGAGAACCCATCAAGAAATTGCGAGAATCGAAGTAGAGCCGGATGACATGAAGGTCGTCCTCGAACACCACGATTCCATCGTCAAAGAACTCCAAGACTACGGCTATAAATATATCACCTTAGATTTACTTGGATATAAAAGCGGCAGTATGAATAAGGTTCTATCTAATTTAGGTTAGAAAGGTAAGAATTTTAATGGAGGCTTTGGGAATAATCCAAAGCCTTTTCTATTAACGTAATAGAAATAGCAATAATAGACAATTATAATTGACAACATACATATTGTTATTTGAAAAGGAAGATGAGTATGCCAAGAGAGTATGTAATAGGGCTTGATATCGGAACCACTAGTGTCAAAGCTTGTGTATTTCATTTAAACGGAAAATTAGCTGCAGCAGTTGAAAAAATGAACTCCTTTCAATATCCTCATCAAGGCTGGTCTGAACAGGATCCAGTTGAAATTGAACGGTCAGCTGTCCTTGCCATTCGGGAAGCGATTGAAAAAGCAGGAGTCAAAAAGGATGAAGTAATCTCTTTAGGATTTTCAGCTGCTATGCACTCCCTCCTTTGTGTTTCTGAAGACGGAAAACCTTTGTCTCCTGCGATTATCTGGGCAGATGGCAGAAGTATAGAGCAGGCAGAGGCTATAAAGAAAACGATTGGCAGCACTGTTTATGCCAAAACAGGAACACCAATCCATCCGATGACTCCGTTTTTAAAATTACTGTGGATGAAGGAAACAAACTATCAGCCTTACCATGAAGCGGCTTTCTTTATGTCCATTAAAGAGTATTTAATTCAAGTCTGGTTCAATGAACGTGTAATCGATTATTCAATGGCGTCAGCAACAGGCCTATTCAATCCGCAGACTCTTGAATGGGAAGTGGAACTGCTTGAGTTAACAGGTATTCGGAAGGAACAGCTTTCTGAAATCGTTCCTCCAACAAAAGTGTTAGCAGGACTCAACAGTGAAATTGCTGATGAAATGGGTATTAATCCAGAAATGCCATTTGTAATGGGTGCAGCAGATGGTCAGCTGGCAAACATAGGTATTGGTGCCATACTACCTGGAGAAGTGGCCGTTTCTGTTGGCACAAGCGGTGCTATCAGGCAGATTAATCAAGGCGTAAAAATTGATGAGAACCAAGAAACATTTTGTTACTCCTTTACTGCAGATTCATCGATTGTCGGCGGGCCCACCAATAATGGCGGCATTGTCTTACAATGGTTAAAGGATCTTTTAAATGACCAGAGGGATTTTGCCGAATTCTTAGGGGATGCAGAAAAAGTTGCTCCTGGTGCAGAGGGTATTCTGTTCCTGCCTTACTTAAATGGGGAGAGAGCGCCAATCTGGAATCAGCAGGCAAAAGGTAATTTCTATGGCGTTTCCATCACGCATAAGAAGGAACATTTTATTCGTGCTGTTTTAGAAGGGATCACTTTTAACCTCTATCAAATTGGAAAAGCGCTCGAAAGATTAGCAGGCGAGCCGAAAAAAATCTTTGTTAACGGCGGATTAGCCAGGTCGCCGCTATGGCTGCAAATGATGGCTGACATCTTTGAAGCAGAAATTTATGTTTCCGAAAGCCACCACAGTGCCGCATGGGGTGCAGCCTGGACCGCTTTAGTCGGTATCGGTAAAGTGGAATCGTTTGAGGAAATCAAAAAGAATATTCCTATGGGCAGCGGTGTTGTCCCGAATAAGGAGAACAGTATCCGATATAAAGCGATCTATGAAAACTATGAAAAGCTTGCTAAGGATATGGTGAAGTATTTTTAATAGAGGCTATTAAGGGTTTCATGAAGCCCAAAATAGTGGCGGAAAAGTAAAAATGGTACTCAAAAGGGGTTCATGAAGCCCGAAATAGTGGTGAAAAAGTAAAAATGGTCCTCATGAAGGATTCATGAAGCCCAAAAAAGTGGCGGAAAAGTAATAATGATCCTCATGAGGGGTTCATGAAGCCCAAAGCAGTGGCGGAAAAGTAATTATGATCCTCATGAGGGGTTCATGAAGCCCAAAGCAGTGGTGGAAAAAGTAAAAATGGTCCTCATGTTGCCCATTTTTTGAACACTATGAATAACTAAGGGGGGGGAATCGAATGCTTGAAGAGATTTTAGAACAAGTTCAAAAAGGTACCCTCAGTATTGCTGAAGCAAAAGATCAATTAGCGACATTTGAGAATTTGGGTTTTGCAAAGGTTGACCATCATCGGAAGAAACGACAGGGATTCCCGGAAGTAGTCTACGGCGAAGGAAAAACCGCTGAACAGATTATTTCTATTATTCAAGCACTAAGAGCAAGGAATAATCAGGTGATGGTAACGAGGATTTCGGATGAAAAAGCATCAATTGTCAAACAGGCTTGTCCTGAATTTACATATAATGAAATCGCTCAGATCCTGTTTTGGAAGGAGCAAAAAACGAAAGATAACACTCATGGATACATAGCAGTCGTTGCTGCAGGAACCTCCGATTTAAGGGTAGCAGAAGAAGCTGCTGTTACAGCTGAAATACTAGGAAGTAATGTCCATCGTATTTACGATGTTGGCGTAGCTGGGATTCATCGTTTGCTTAGTCATGCAGAAGAAATTCAAAAGGCGACTGTGTCTGTAGTGGTAGCTGGGATGGAAGGCGCACTGCCGAGTGTGGTGGGCGGACTGGTTTCTCATCCTGTGATTGCTGTCCCGACGAGTGTCGGCTATGGTGCTAACTTTAATGGGTTATCGGCTTTGTTGACGATGCTGAATTCATGCGCTTCTGGAATTAGTGTAGTCAATATTGATAATGGCTTTGGCGGAGGGTATAACGCCGTATTAATTCATCAACTTGCACAAAAAGGGGAAAGAAATGAAGACACTTTATTTTGATTGTTTTTCAGGAGTCAGCGGGGATATGGTGATTGGAGCTCTCATCGATGCAGGTGCTGACCCGGTCAAATTAGTAGAAGAATTAAAAAAGTTAAATATCCAAGATGAATACGAATTGAAATGGAAAAAGGTCATTAAGAATGGGATTACAAGTACAAAGTTTGATGTGGAGCTAAAAAATCATGCTCATGACCATAGCCATGACCACGATCATGAGCATGTACACACGCATAGCCATGACCACGATCATGAGCATGTACACATGGATAGTCATTACCACGATCATGAGCATGTACACACGCATAGCCATGACCACGATCATGAGCATGTACACGCGCATAGCCATGACCATGATCATGAGCATGTACACACGCATAGCCATGACCACGATCATGAGCACGGCCACGCACATAGCCATGACCACGATCATGAGCATGGCCACACACATAGCCATGACCACGATCATGAGCACGGCCACGCACATAGCCATGACCACGATCATGAGCACGGCCATACGCATAGCCATACACATGAGCATGGACATTCCCATAGCCATAGTCATCACCACCATGACCACCGCTCCTATAAAGATATTGTCAGGTTAATTGAAGAGGCTGACTTTTCTCAACAAGTGAAAGATACTGCCTTGAAGATCTTTAAAAAGATTGGTGAAGCGGAAGGGCATATTCACGGTGTGACTTTAGATAATGTTCATTTCCATGAAGTGGGTGCAGTTGATTCAATTATCGATATTATCGGGGCTGCTATCTTAATCGATCAATTAGGAATCTCCCATATTAAATCATCCCCAATTCCGGTGGGAACAGGGAGAATTCATATCGACCATGGAATCTATCCAGTACCTGCACCTGCAACATTAGAGATTTTAAAAGGGATTCCGATTGAACACTCAGAGGTAAGATTTGAACTTACCACACCAACAGGTGCAGCAATTATCGCGGTCCTTGCTGAGGAGTTTAGCTCGATTCCTTCCATGAAGGTCAGCTCAATCGGTTATGGTGCCGGGACAAAAACGTTTAAAGACCGACCTAATGTCGTTCGAGTCATCATTGGCGAATAGAAGGAAGGAGGATGCCAAGTGAATTCTCACCCTCCTAATCATGAACACCTCGATCATCAAATGATTAAAATGGAAGTTAACTTAGACAATATTCCTGGAGAATGGCTTGGCTATGTAATGGATCTGCTATTCGAAGCGGGGGCAAATGATGTATTTTATACCCCGATTTATATGAAGAAAAACAGACCAGGAATTTTGCTTCAACTCCTCTGTTCACTAGACTGTGTAAACAAAATGAAGGAAATCCTTTTTAAGGAAACAACAACTCTAGGTCTTCGATATTACCCGTTAACCGTTCACCGGTTAGAGAGAGTATTTAAAAAGGTAGAAACCGAGTGGGGAACTGTAACCGTAAAAGAAGGAATTCTAAATGGCGAAGTCGTGCAGCGGTCACCGGAATATGAGGAATGTAAGAGCCTGGCACAGCTTCATGGTATTCCTTTAAAAAAGGTTTATGAGCAGGTTTGGAAGAAGACCGATACAGTATAAAGATAAAAAAGAAGCGATGCAAAATGGTTTACTGCCAAACAGCATCGCTTCTTTCTATTTATCTATACTCTTGCTTCGAAATTTACACGTTTGTTAATAAAATAAATAATCGGCATACCTACTGCCATCACAACGAATTCTCCAATTGCCACTGTTAACCAAGTAAATAAGAATGGCAGTTCAAATGCAAGGTTTAATTCCCAAGCAATTATGAACATCGTGAAGGTGAAGACAACGGTATTTACAATCATACGAGCCCAGATTCCTTTTATGAAACGTGCAGATATAATTGTAATGGTTAAGGCAATTAATGATTGACCGACACCAAAAACGAGGTCATAGGCAACCATCGGTGAAAAGAAAAGGTTTGCTAAAAATACTCCAACGATAATTCCAAATAAATACTTCTTATTGAATACAATAAGATGATTAAACATTTCGGAAACACGGAATTGGATATTTGTGAAACCAAACGGTGCGATTAAACCGGAAACAGCAATGTATAAAGCTGCCAGAATCGCGTTGACAACTAGTGTTTTTATTTTCATATTCAGTTCTCTCCTTAGTTTTTTTACGTGGGAGGTTCTCGAACCACGTTTTACTGACAAATTAATATATTAATATACTTGAATCTACTAGTCAATATATATTTTCAGTAAGGGAAATTTTATATATACCTAATGGATAATATTTCCCCTTTTGTACATCCTAATAGTAAAAAAAGGAAATTATGATATGAATAATAAAAGAAAGTACATATTAGTTATTATGCTGCTGCCTTGGTTGACAGTTCCTTTCATCGGGAAAAAAGCCATGAAACGATTCTCCCTTACTGCAGCATTTATTGGTCTTTTATTTGGTCTTCAGTCTGTTTACGCGAATAAAAAAGGATGGTGGAGGGTTCACACGCGCCTATTCCCTAATGTATTGGGGGAAATCCCATTTATTATTGGACCATTTTTTGTGGGGTCCATATGGATTTTGAAATTTACATTTGGAAAATTTCTTCGTTATACGTTGATTAATCTTGGAGTGGACTTTTTTCATATCTATATATTCGTTAACTGGCTCCATAGAGTGGGAATTGCTTCGCTTATTCGTTTGAAGGAGTACCAAGCATTAATTTTATTTACAGCTAATGCTGCTATTATGTATGGATTTCAATGGCTGATCGATAAGAAGGTGAGCCCGGAAAAAACCAAATCATTAATCAAAAGAATATTATCCTAATAAATTTTGCAATGGCCAGACTCTGTATTTGTGATCTGGCCTAGTTGTGTTAAATAAATAGATTAATCCATGCTTTGGGATACCCCCATTTAGAACTTCATGCTATTATATTTCTTGTGAATCCATTACTATGGTTGAATAATATTCAGAATATTAATAAAATAGATGTAAGGGGGGGTTTGATGGAACCCATTATTGCTTTAAAAAATGTATCATTTTCATACAAAATTAATGAGAATACTTCTGTTGATGTTCTTAAAGATGTTTCTTTTTCTATTTTTCCTGGTGAGTATGTTGCGATTATCGGACACAATGGTTCGGGGAAATCAACTCTATCCAAGCATCTTAATGGGCTTTTGACTCCGGGTTCAGGGGATGTTTGGGTTTCCGGCCATAATACGAAGGACACTAGTAAAAAGCTGGACATCCGTAAGAGTGTTGGAATGGTCTTTCAGCATCCTGATAATCAAATCGTTGCTACCATTGTCGAAGAAGATGTAGCGTTTGGTTTAGAGAACATAGGTGTCCCGAGGCAGGAAATGAAGCAAAGAATTGATGAGGCTCTGGAGGTTGTGAAGATGTCGGAGTTTCGGAAAAGACCCCCGCACCACTTATCCGGAGGGCAAAAGCAAAGGGTGGCAATTGCAGGGGTGCTTGCGATGCGGCCAAATTGTATTGTATTCGACGAGTCCACGAGTATGCTCGATACTTTTGGCAGAAATGAAGTTCTTCAGGTAATGAGAGAGATGAATGAGCTGGGGATGACGATTATCACTGTTACCCACCGGATGTCGGAAGCGGCTGAAGCGGACCGTATTATTGTAGTGGAAGACGGGAAAATTGTGATGGATGGAATGCCGCGTGAAGTTTTTAAACATAAAGAGGTTCTAATGGAGCTGCAATTAGATATTCCAGCTGTTAGTCAGATGGCAGAAATGATTCATAGGAAGATTCCTGTTTTTTCAAAAGAATTAATTCACGAAGATGAATTGATTAATGAAGTGAAGAGAGTTTCAAAAGCAAGGAGCGGGGAGGTGGTCTAAATGCCCGAGAGGCCGATCATCGAAATAGAAAACTTAACTCATACATATATGAAAGGAACCCCAATGGAGCATAAGGCTTTAAAGGGGACAAGCATGGTGGTCAATGAGGGGGAATGTATTGCCATTATTGGTCACACCGGATCTGGAAAGTCGACTCTTATCCAGCATTTCAATGGCCTGATTCGTCCGGATTCGGGAAAAGTCATCATAGATGGAGTCGATTTATCGAAGAAACGAATCGATATTAAGGCCTTAAGGAGAAAGGTTGGACTTGTTTTTCAAAATCCTGAGGACCAAATTTTCGAAAAACTGATTGGCGATGACATAGCCTATGGGCCCTTTAAGCTTGGTTTGCCTATAAAAGAGGTGAGGGAGCGGGTTAAATGGGCGATGGAAATGGTCGGATTAGATTTTGAGGAAATGAAGGACCGGCAGACCTTTGCCTTAAGCGGCGGACAGAAGCGCAAAGTTGCACTCGCTGGTATACTGGCATTAAAGCCGAAGATACTGGTTCTGGATGAACCAACAGCAGGGCTTGACCCAAGGTCCCGCAATGAGTTATTGGATAAAATAAAATCACTGAATAAATTGGAAAACTTAACGGTAATTTTTGTTTCGCACAATATGGAGGAAGTTGCTTATTTAGCGGATAGAATTTATGTAATGGCAAATGGCAGTGATGTTCTGTCTGGTTCGCCGGAGGATATTTTTACTGGTCAGGAAAATCTGCAGCGGTATGAAATTGGGACACCCGAAACGGTACAAGCTTTATACCGGCTGAAAGATCTTGGATTCCAAGTAAATACTTCTGCTTTTACCATTTCAGAAGCAGCGGAAGAAATCATAAAGGTTCTTGCTGATGGGGGGAGTAAGAATCATGGCTAGTGAATTCGATCTATCAAGAAATATTACGATTGGTCAATACGTACCCACGGGTTCATTTATTCATAGGCTGGACCCGAGAATAAAGCTGTTAGTGTTTACCGTACTGGTATTAGCCATTGCCCTTAATACGAGTTATCTTGGGAATGCTCTTGGTCTCATATTATCTATTTATTTATTCTGGGCTTCAAAAATCCCTGTAAGTTATGGGTTGTCAGGTATTAAACCTGCTATTCCCTTTATCATTATATTAGCTGTGCTGCAGCTGATCTTCCAAGGTAATGTATTTTCCGGAGGAACTGTATATTTTGAGTATGGATTTATCTTGATTACCAGTGAGAGTATACGTCTTGTAATCGTTTCGGCTGTACGTTTTGTGGAGATTATCTTATTAAGCAGTGTTCTTACACTTTCTACCTCCACTACTGAATTAACCCATGCGATTCAAAGTCTATTAAGTCCTTTGAAAAAAATAAAATTTCCTGTCCATGAAATTTCATTAATTATTACCATAGCCATTCGCTTTGTACCAACCTTTGCGATTGAAATGGAGAAGATGATGAAAGCGCAAGCCTCAAGAGGGGCAGATTTCGGATCAGGGGAATGGTGGAGAATTATTCAGAGAACCAAAGATATGCTGCCCATTATTATCCCTTTATTTAATATCGCACTTTCAAGGGCAGAGGATTTGGTGCTAGCGATGGAATCTCGCTGCTATACACCTGGGAATGATCGGAGTTCCTATTCCGTTTACAAGGCAATCGGACGAGATTACTTGGTATTAATTGTTGGGCTATTGTTATCTGGACTATTACTTTTTTATCACTTTCCATATTAGAAAAAAATAAAAGGGGGAGACATAGAATGAAAGGTACATTAACGGTACGAAATATTGTGATTGCTGGGGTACTTGGTGCAGTGGCCATTCTTTTAGGTGTAACTCGATTAGGGTATATTCCGGTACCTACTGCAGCTGGAAATGCAACCATTATGCATATTCCAGCGATTATTGGCGGAATCATGCAGGGACCGGTTGTAGGAGCAATCGTTGGGGTGATCTTTGGTGTTTCTTCTTTCCTAAATGCGACCGTTCCTCTGTTCAAAGATCCATTAGTAGCCATTCTTCCACGCCTATTTATTGGTGTCGTTGCATGGTTAGTGTATGTGGGAATCCGTAGAAAGAGTGAATATCTAGCTATTGGAACTGCGGCATTTCTAGGAACCTTGACTAATACTGTTCTTGTATTAACCATGGCCGTAGTTAGAGGTTACATGGGTGCTGAGGTAGCTTGGACAGTTGCTTTAACGAGCGGCATTCCAGAAGCAGTCGTTGGGACGATTGTGACATTAGCAGTTGTATTAGCATGGAAACAAATTGGTAAAGGAAAGAAGTCGAAGATATCAGAAGTTTAATAAATTACTTTGTAAAAATAGAACCCCATTGGACTTAGACCAATGGGGTTCTCAATTAAATATCGTGAAAAGAGGAATAATATGTTACATCATGTAGAGATATATGTGTCAAACCTTCAAAAAAGTATAGAATTTTGGGGCTGGCTGCTGCCTGAATTAGGATATGAACTCTATCAAAAGTGGGATTCCGGGGTAAGCTGGAATCACCAAGAAACCTATCTTGTATTTGTGCAAGCTGAAGAAAGATACTTGGATATTCCTTACCATCGCTCAAGAGTGGGGCTTAATCATCTTGCCTTTCATGGGAATTCAAGGAAACATATTGATGAAATGACACAGATTTTACTAGAGAAGGGGATACAAATTTTATACAAAGACAAGCATCCTTATGCAGGTGGAAAGGATTATTATGCTGTGTTCTTTGAGGACCCGGATCGTATCAAAGTAGAACTAGTTGCCCCAAGTGTGTGAGGTAAGAGAATTTCTGGTAGTGTGATTTACATCACGAAAAACCATCGCTTTTATCTTTATAATACAAGGAAAGTAAAAGGGGTGTATATAAGATGGAATATAGTTTTAAAACACTTTATAGTGAAATTGGCGGACAGGAAACGATTGATAAATTGGTTGAAGCCTTTTATCCACGGGTATATGCAGACCCTGAATTACGGCCGTTGTTTGAAGGGGACATGGAAGAAATTATGAGGAAGCAAAGAATGTTCCTTCCGCAATTCTTAGGTGGTCCCGCACTTTATAGTCAGGAGTTCGGTCCGCCTGCGATGCAGCAGCGTCATCTACCTTTTGAAGTAACACCAAGAAGAGCACAGTGCTGGCTTCGTTGTATGAAAGAAGCCTTTCAGGAAATTGGTCTCTACGATAAACCAGCAGGACTTGCTTTTTACGATCGGTTAACTCAAGTTGCGGGGATTATGGTAAATAGTCCAGATAGAGAGTAAAGCAGCAAAAGGGTGTCCTAAAAACTGGGCATCCTTTTTTTACAATAATAAAAAGAACGAAACTTTTGTAAATTTAAATGTGAATATTTCACTATGTTAATTTACATGACATTTACCTAGTCTAAATGGCAGCTCCATATTTGCTAAACATTTTCCCCATACAATGATAGGTGTAAGAGAAAACATATAAAAAGGGAGATGGAGAAAATGAAAAAAGCAATGGTGATTGGAGCCGGCCTGACTTTTAGTTTATTATTTAGTCCTTTTCAACAGGCTTTTGCAGCCGAAACAATTGGGGAATTACGAAAAGTGGATAACGTAGCACATCGGGGTGCAACAGGATATGCACCGGAGAATACGATTGCCGCTTTTGATAAAGGTGTGGATATGAAAGCTGATTACATTGAAATTGATGTCCAAAGAAGTAAGGATGGGGAATTGGTCATTATTCATGATACAACTGTTGACAGAACAACCGATGGGACAGGCAATGTGAAGGATTTAACCTTCGAACAACTTAGAAGTCTCGATGCTGGCAGCTGGAAAGGGGAAGAATTCAAAGGGGAACAAATTCCTACCTTCGATGAAATTCTTGACCGTTATCATGGAAAAGTTGGTATTTTAATAGAATTAAAGGCACCTGAGCTTTATCCTGGAATTGAAGCACAAGTTGCCGAGGAACTAAAAGAGCGAAACCTCGATAAACCACAGAATGAAAAAATTATTATTCAGTCGTTTAATTTTGAATCTATGAAAATTACAAACAGCCTGCTTCCAAAGGTGCCAATTGGTGTCCTTACATCCAATAGAGCCCACACAACGGAACACGCTTTGAAGGAATTTGCAACGTATGCCGATTACTTTAACCCAAGCTACGGAATCGTAACTAAAGAATTGGTTGATCAAGTCCACTCACTTGGAATGAAAATTCAATCTTGGACAGTTCGAAGCCAAGAGGCAGCGGATTTCCTTTTAGAAATGGACGTAGATGGAATTATTACGGATTATCCTGATTATGTAGATCCTAGAAAATAGGACAAACTATTACGAAAAGAGGGAAGGCTTTACTCCCTCTTTTTCTAGTATTTTAAGTCGTTTCCTCTCTCCTTAATGAAAAAAGTAAAATAGTAATTGTTTTGATTAAATCATATATGTTTAATTGCTGTAAAAGCTGGTAAGGTGTAGTCAAATATTATCGAGAGATAACTCCTAAGCCGCCAATTGGGGTAAGGAGCTTTTTTATGTTATAGTATTTTTTATTAGTTTGGCGGGAGGATCAAAGAATGGAAATGAATGAGCAATGGTGGAAGAAGAGTGTCGTGTATCAAATTTATCCTCGGAGTTTTATGGATTCAAATGGAGATGGAATCGGTGATCTAAAGGGGATTGTCCAAAAACTCGATTACTTGAAGCTATTAGGTGTAGATGTGATTTGGCTGAGCCCTGTTTACGATTCACCTAATGATGATAATGGGTATGATATCCGAAACTATCAAGCAATCATGAAAGAGTTTGGAACGATGGATGAATTTGACCAGCTTCTTCGTGAAATACATAAAAGAGATATGAAGCTCATTATGGATTTGGTGGTTAACCATACGTCGGATGAACACCAATGGTTTGAAGAATCAAAAAAATCGAAGGACAATCCCTATCGAGACTATTATATTTGGCGTGAAAAACCGAATAATTGGGGCTCCGTTTTTAGCGGGTCTGCATGGGAGTATGATGAAAATACAAAAGAATATTATCTTCATTTATTTTCAAAGAAACAGCCAGATTTAAATTGGGAAAACCCTAAGCTTAGAGAAGAAGTCTATCAAATGATGAGATTTTGGCTCGACAAAGGAATCGATGGTTTTCGAATGGATGTAATTAATTTTATTTCCAAACATCCAGATTTACCGGATGGTGCAAAAGGCGAGGGACAAGCATTTGGGGATGGCAGTCCATACTTTATGAATGGGCCAAGGATTCATGAATTTTTGCATGAAATGAATCAAGAAGTTTTATCCCGCTATCCGGCGATGACTGTTGGTGAAATGCCTGGGGCTTCACCAGATGATGCGATTTCTTATACCGATCCGGACCGAAAAGAAGTAAACATGATTTTCACTTTTGAGCACATGGATTTAGATAGTGCACCAGGAGGAAAATGGAATTTAAAGCCTCTTCATTTGCCAGATTTAAAAGAAAACCTGGCGAAGTGGCAAACTGCTTTGCATAATAAAGGCTGGAATAGCTTGTATTGGAACAACCATGATCAGCCGCGGATTGTATCACGGTTCGGGGATGATCAAAACTACCGAGTGGAATCGGCGAAAATGCTCGCGGCCTGTCTTCATTTCATGCAGGGAACGCCCTATATTTATCAAGGTGAAGAAATTGGAATGACGAACGTGAAATTTGATGCCCTTGAAGATTATCGTGATATAGAGACGATGAATATGTATAAAGAGAGAATCGCTTTAGGCTATAGCCATGAGGAAATCATGAAGTCTATTTATGTAAAAGGCAGGGATAATGCCCGAACACCGATGCAGTGGGATCCAAGTGTGAATGGCGGCTTTACAACCGGCACTCCTTGGATAAAGGTAAATCCAAGATACGATGAAATCAATGTCAAGGCAGCTTTAGAGGATCCGCAATCGATTTTTTATTTCTATCAAAAATTAATTGCGCTTCGTAAAGAAATGGATATTATCGTTGAAGGGGATTTTAAGCTTCTGTTAGAAGATAGTTGCGAAATATTTGCTTATGAGCGCAATTGGAAGGATGAACAGCTTCTTGTACTGTGTAATTTCAGTTCTGGTGAAGTTGCCATTGGTGATGATGAGCTGCTTAGGAAAATGCAGGATTACCAACTAGTTATATCCAATTATGAACCTGATACTAAGAGTAGTTTACGACCTTATGAAACGGTTGTACTAAAAGTATAAAAGTAAAAGGGCTGCATTCATGCAGCCCTTTTCTGTTGAAAAACGACATAGTCAATAAAACTTTACCGATACCACTGCAATTACTTATTTGAGAGCCCGCTTCCACTATTTTTGAAGGTTTACGGTCACTTATCCGTCTGGTGAGAGCCCGCGTCTGCAATTTTTGAGGATTCACGGTCACTCATCGGTCTGATGAGAGCCTGCTTCTGCAATTTTTGAAGGTTCACGTTCACTTATCGGTCTGATGAGAGCCCGCGTCCGCTATTTTTGAAGGTCCGCGGTCACTCATCAGTTAAATGAGAGCCCGCGTCCGCTATTTTTGAAGGTCCACGGTCACTCATCGCTCCAATGAGAGCCCGCGTCCGCTATTTTTGAAGGTCCACGGTCACTCATCGGTCAAATGAGAGCCCGCGCCAGCACTATTTAAAGGTCCGCGGTCACTCATCACTCCAGTGAGAGCCCGAATCGTCCCTGTTAATAAGATAACCGGCTCTCATTTCCTTACTTATACTCCAAAATTACAAATCCATTACCCTTAAGCTGAATAGTACCATTTAGCAGATCAACTATCTCATCTTCCCAAAGGTTTTTAACTATTTTTCCTCGCACCTGATCTGGAAGTGGATATTCCACAGGCTTCTCACTCGTATTAAGAATAACTAAAATTGTCTTATCATCATTAGATTTCGTATAAGCCAGACAATTATCATACTGTTCAGGGTCAATAAAGGATAGGACGCCGGCATTCCTGAGTAAAGGATACGCCTTTCTAAGCTGGAGCAGTTTTTTAATATGGTTAAATAAATCAACATTCTGCTTCTCTTTATCCCATTCCATACATTTCCGGCAGCCAGGGTCCTGAGGGCCGCTCATTCCTACTTCATCGCCATAATAAATACAAGGAGTTCCGATATAGGTTAACATCAAAGTAAACACTTGCTTCACCCTGGCTAGATTCTCCCCGCATTCTGTCAAGATTCTAGGAGTATCATGACTGCCGACTAGATTAAACGCCACTTCGTTAATATTTCTTGTGTACATATGATTCACACCGGTCATACTCTCAGCAAATTCTTTTGTGGTAATGCTTTGTTTTGCGAACAGCTTAAGAATATTCGTTGTAAAAGGATAATTCATGACTGCATCGAATTGGTCTCCTCGGAGCCATGGAATCGAGTCATGCCAAATTTCTCCCAGTATATAGAGCTCCGGTTTAATAGCCTTTACCTCTTTTCGGAACTCTCGCCAAAAGGCGTGGTCCACTTCATTTGCGACATCAAGTCTCCAGCCGTCAATATCAAACTCTCTCACCCAATAACGTCCAACTTCTAACAAATATTCCTTTACCTCTGGATTCTCAGTATTCAGCTTAGGCATAAAGGGGGTAAAGGCAAACGTATCATAGTTCGCTTTTGGTTCTGTCGTAACCGGAAATTCATGGATATGAAACCAATCCTTATATACGGAATCCTCTCCTTTTTCCAAGACGTCTTGAAAAGGAGGGAAGTAAAACCCGCTATGGTTGAAAACCGCATCCAGCATAATTTTAATTCCATTTTGGTGACATACCTTCACTAGTTCCTTAAAGGTTTCCTTTGTTCCAAACTGTGGGTCAATCTCCATATAGTCAATCGTATCGTATTTATGATTGGAATAAGCTTTGAAGATAGGAGTAAAGTATATCCCTGTAATGCCTAGTTCTTTTAAGTAAGGAATATTTTGAATAACCCCTTCTAGATCGCCTCCGAAAAAATTCGTAGGTGAGGGTTCTTCACTTCCCCAAGCCAGCACACCTTTAGGATCATATTTCTTATTCCCGTTTGCAAATCTTTCAGGGAAAATCTGATACCAGACAGTATCCTTTACCCAGGAAGGTGCCTTAAAGATATCTGCATTGTTTATATAAGGAAAACAGAAATAGTAAGCAGTATCATCTAATGGCGGCTCTGAATAATAACCCTTCTCTGTAAAACAAAGTGTTTCTGTACCGTCATCCAAAATAAATCCATAGCGGAGACGTCTGAACGGAGGGGTTACGCTTGCAAACCAATAATCAAATAACTGGTCTGATCCACTTTTTTCCATAGGAGTGGTTGTCGTTTGCCAGCTGTTTTCCTTCCAATCATAGGGATCTCCATGAACAAGAGTGACCTTTCTAAGGTCATTTTTTTTGGTGCGGATGGTGATGTGTAGTTCATTGTTTGTGCAAACGTATGCATAATTATCTTTAGGTCGGTGATATATCGCTTCCTTAAACATTTGCGCCAGCTCCTTCTAGTTTCTTTAATTTAAAGGTTATTGTACCCGTAAAAGCTTGTCAATAGCATAAAAAATAAGAAGTTACATCATGGGGGATTATTGGAGGTCTAAAATTTTTGAACAAGTTTATAAAAAAGTAGTTGTAAAATAAAAAAATGGGCATATAATTAGAGTATGTTGCGCAAACGTTTTCGCAAATGAAAGCGCTGACTGTTGTTTGTGCAATGTGAAATCATTCCTATTCAAATTACAGGAGGAGACAAGATGAAAAAAGCACTTTCGATTTTCATGATGGTTATTTTAGTGTTAGGCGTTCTATCAGCTTGCGGACCTAAAAGAGAAACAGCTGGCACAAACGACACTGGGAAAAAAGAAGAAACAGCAAAACCAGAAAAGTTAGTAGTTTGGGAAGATAAAGATAAATCTGGCTGGCTTGAAAAGGTAGCAGCAGATTTCGAAAAAGAATATGGAATTAAAATTGAGTATAAAGAAGTTGAAATGGCGACAAAAATGCGCGATCAGCTTCGTCTTGACGGACCTGCAGGAACTGGCCCGGATATCGTAACATTACCTCACGATCAAATTGGCCAAGTAGTAACTGAAGGACTTCTTGCTGAACTTAAACTTGATAAAGAAGTTACGGATAAATTCTCGAAGTCTTCAATTGATGCACAAACGTATGATGGTAAAGTTTACGGACTTCCAAAGTCATCTGAAACACCAGTATTGGTTTACAACAAAGATTTAATGGCAGAAGCTCCAAAGACAATGGACGAGCTTTACACTTTCTCTAAGGATTTCACGAAAGATGGAAAGTTTGGTTTCTTAGCGCTTTGGGATAACTTCTATTTCGCTTATGGCATCATCGGCGGTATGGGCGGATATGTTTTCAATAACAACAATGGAACTCTAGATCCAGAAGACATCGGCTTAAATAGTAAAGGTGCAGTTGATGGAACGGCTTACATCCAAAAGTGGTACACAGAAGGGCTATTCCCTAATGGCATCATCGGTGAAAATGGCGGATCAGCAATGGATGGACTTTTCACAGAAGGTAAAGTAGCTGCAGTTATGAACGGACCATGGTCATTCCAGCCATACAAAGATGCTGGTATTAATATCGGCGTTGCAGCACTTCCGACTCTTCCAAACGGCGACCATGTGAAAACATTCATGGGTGTTAAGGGATGGCATGTATCTGCTTATTCTAAAAATCAAGAATGGGCTCAGAAATTCTTAGAATTTATTACCAATGATGAAAATGCAAAATACCGATTCGAGCAAACAGCTGAGGTTCCAACAAATACAGCATTAGTGGACGATCCTGCAATCAAGGAAAATGAAGGAGCAAAGGCTGTTGCGGAACAATCACAATATGCTCTTCCAATGCCAAACATTCCAGAAATGGGTCAAGTTTGGGATCCAATGGCGAAATCACTTCAAACTGTTGTAACGGGTAAAACAGAACCAAAAGCAGCTCTTGATTCTGCAGTTGAACAAATTAAAGCAAATATTGCTTCTACAAAATAATAGTTTACTAGTTTTAGCGGCAGTACCTCTCTTTTAAAAGGGGTACTGCCGAATAATTATAATTAGTTTTGCTGCTTTATGAAGGAAAAACAAATCTTTTCCTTGATCAAGCATTGAAGCTTATAAAAGACATTAGAAAGGGGAGTTTAGGATGTCAAAAGAATTGTCCTATTCAACCAGTCACCGCAAAAAGGCGTTGATTCTGTCCATAATCCCTGGGTTAGGTCAGCTATATAACAAGCAGTACTTAAAGGGAGCTTTTTTCCTGATCATGACGGCTGCATTTTTCTTTGTTTTTAAGGATTTATTAAACATAGGATTATGGGGATTAGTTACATTGGGAGAAATACCATTTACAGACCATTCTATTTTCTTATTAGTCTATGGAATTCTTGCCCTTATTGTTTTAGTATTTGGGATTGGGTTTTATTTGTTTAACCTGAGGGATGCCTTTAAGGTAGGGACAAAACGTGATACTCATGAACCTATTAGTACCGTAAAGGAACAATATCGAAATCTTATCGATAATGGCTTCCCTTACTTAATCATGTCTCCTGGATTTCTATTGCTCGTTTTCGTTGTTGTTTTTCCGATTTTATTCGTTTTATTATTGGCATTCACCAATTACGACCTTTATCACTCGCCGCCTGCTAAGCTTGTGGATTGGGTATTTTTTAAAAACTTCGTTGATATCTTTAAGGTTGATATGTGGCGTCAAACCTTCTTCTCCGTATTATCTTGGACCTTGGTTTGGACATTCGTTGCCACTACCTTCCAAGTCGCATTGGGAATTTTCCTAGCAATTATTGTTAATCAAAAGGACATTAAAGGAAAAGCAATCATCCGGACTGTATTTATTCTTCCATGGGCAGTACCAGCATTTGTGTCTATTCTTGTATTCGCAGGAATGTTCAACGAATCCTTTGGTGCGATAAACAGAGATATTCTCGGATTTTTGGGTATTGAAGGCCTTCCGTGGATGACAGAGCCTATTTTCACAAGAATTGCATTGATCTTCATCCAAACCTGGCTCGGCTTCCCGTTCATTTTCGCAATGACAACAGGTGTCTTGCAGTCTATTTCACAGGATCTTTACGAAGCCGCTACTGTTGACGGTGCATCTAATTTTCAAAAGTTCAAAAACATTACACTGCCGCTTGTATTATACGCAATCGCACCTGTGTTAATAACACAGTACACATTCAATTTTAATAACTTTAATATCATTTACTTATTTAATGGCGGCGGACCAGCAATAACCGGCCAGAACGCCGGCGGAACAGATATCTTAATTTCTTGGATTTACCGCCTGACAATGACTTCAGCACAATACTCGAAGGCTGCAACGTTAACGATGCTATTATCGATTATTGTTATAACCGTTGCCATTTGGCAGTTTAGAAGAACAAAATCATTCCAAGAAGAGGATATGATGTAATATGAAAAAACAAAATCTTGTAAGACTCACATTAACGTATTTAGTTGTCCTAATCATGTTTGTGGTTATTCTTTACCCGCTTGCATGGATTATCGGTTCATCTTTTAACCCGGGTCAAAGCTTATCAGGGTCTAGTATCATTCCTAAAAATGCAACATTAGCCCACTACAAAGAGTTATTTGATACCGATAAGAGTAATTATGTGTTTTGGTATATGAATTCATTAAAAGTTAGTATCCTAACGATGCTGTTAACAGTTATTCTAGTAAGTTTTACAGCTTATTCATTCTCGCGTTATCGATTTGTGGGTCGTAAAAATGGGCTGATGACATTTTTAATCCTGCAAATGATTCCAAACTTTGCTGCTTTGATTGCTATTTACATCTTAGCGACACTAACGAAATTAATTGATACGCATCTAGGTTTAATCCTTGTGTATGTCGGCGGACAGATCCCGATGAACACATGGTTAATGAAGGGGTATTTAGATACCATTCCAAAGGAACTTGATGAATCAGCGAAAATTGATGGAGCGGGACATTTACGAATCTTTTTTCAAATTGTCATGCCGCTTGCGACCCCGATTCTTGCGGTCGTTGCACTTTTTTCCTTCATTGCGCCATTTGCAGATTTCATTATCGCAAGTATTTTGCTTAGAACAGAAAAAAATTACACCCTTGCAGTGGGTCTTTATGAGCTTGTAGCTAAGCAGTTTGGTGCAGAATTTACCACATTTGCTGCAGGTGCCGTATTAATTGCTGTTCCAATAGCGATACTATTCTTATCATTCCAGCGCTTCTTCGTGTCTGGATTAACCGCAGGAGGAACAAAAGGGTAATGTTCGAGGTAGTAAATAATACTCCTCAACTTTATAATAGATTCAAAAACACCCTTTGAGAGGGGTAAAGGAAATGGCAGTTACTATAAAGGATGTTGCGGCACTTGCAAACGTTGCTCCGTCAACGGTTTCACGAGTCATCGCTGACAGTCCAAGAATAAGTGAAGAAACCAAGCGCAAAGTAAAGAAAGCGATGGAGCAGCTAGGCTACCATCCGAATTATAATGCACGGAATCTGGCAAGCCAGTCCACTCACGTGTTAGGTCTTGTTATGCCGAGTTCGAAGGATGTTGGATTTCAAAATCCCTTCTTCCCTACGGTATTGCAGGGAATCAGCGAAGGAGCGCAAGAGAAAAATTACGCCTTGCATATGTCTACAGGAAAGTCAGATAAAGAAGTTTTTGATGCTGTGATACAGATGGTACAGGGAAAAAGAGTAGATGGAGTGATCCTTCTTTATTCTAATATCGATGACCAGGTTATATCTTATTTAAAGGAACAGAATTTTCCTTTTGTTTTAATTGGAAAGCCTTATAAAGATATTGAGGAAATTACCCATGTTGATAATGATAATGTCCGTGCCGCAAAAGAAGCAACAGAGTATTTAATCGGCTATGGGCACGAGAAAATAGCTTTTATCGGCGGAAGTGCAGAGCTTATGGTAACAGTTGATCGAATATCGGGCTATCAACAAGCGTTGAAAGATGCTGGTCTGACTGTTACCAGCGATTATATCATCCATCAAGAGTTTTTAAGAGAAGGCGGTCAAGGGGCTGTTCATGAATTAATGGCTCTCGAGCACCCGCCTACAGCCCTGGTTGTAGCAGATGATTTTATGGCTTTGGGTGTGCTTAATAAACTGGATGAACTCGGAATCAAAGTACCGGATGACTTATCTATTGTTAGCTTTAATAATGTGCTGCTGGCTGAAATGGCCAGGCCGCCATTAACTTCAGTAGATATCAATATCTTTGAACTTGGCTATCAGGCATCGAAGAACTTAATTGTAATGGTGGAAAATAACAATGAGCCTACTAAACGGTTAATCATTTCTCATCAAATCATTGAACGATTATCATGCAGTAAGCCAAATCCAGTTTGGATTGGAAAGGATTTTACATGAAAAAAGTATGGTGGAAAGAAGCAGTTGCCTATCAAATTTATCCCCGCAGTTTTATGGATTCTAATGGGGACGGAATAGGTGATATTCAGGGAATTATATCAAAGTTAGACTATTTACAAGATCTTGGAGTCGATGTTATTTGGATTTGTCCAATGTATCAATCTCCAAATGATGATAATGGATATGACATAAGTGATTATCAAGAGATTATGAGTGAATTTGGAACTATGGCTGATTTTGACCAGTTGTTACATGAAACGCACCAACGCGGCATGAAACTGATTCTAGATTTGGTAATCAATCATACAAGTGATGAGCACCAATGGTTTATCGAATCTCGTTCTGGAAAGGAAAATCCAAAGCGAGACTGGTATATTTGGAGAGACGGTAAAGATGGGAAAGAGCCGAATAATTGGGAGAGTATTTTTGGCGGTTCTGCCTGGGAGTATGATAAAGAAACCGGCCAATACTTTTTGCATATTTTTTCGAAAAAGCAGCCTGACCTTAATTGGGAAAACAAAGAGGTTAGACAATCTCTCTATAGCATGGTAAATTGGTGGCTTGATAAAGGAATTGACGGATTCCGTGTTGATGCGATCAGCCATATCAAAAAAGAAGATGGACTAGAGGACATGCCAAATCCTAAAGGATTAAAGTATGTTTCCTGCTTTGATAAAATGATGAATGTTGAGGGTATTCATACGTTTTTAGAAGAGTTAAAGCAAGAGACTTTTTCTAAGTATGACATCATGACTGTAGGCGAGGCGAATGGAGTAACCGTTGACGATGCAGAGGATGTTGATCAGTGGGTTGGAGAAAAGCACGGAAAGTTCAATATGGTTTTTCAATTTGAGCACCTTAATCTCTGGGATGCTGAAGTGAAAAAAGAGCTTAATATAATTGAACTGAAGGATGTTTTAAGCCGCTGGCAGAAGGGGCTTGAAGGTAAAGGCTGGAATGCATTGTTCATTGAGAATCATGACAAAGCACGTGTTGTTTCCACTTGGGGAAATGACAAGGAATACTGGCGCGAAAGTGCAACCGCGTTTGCTGCTATATATTTCTTGATGCAGGGAACACCTTTTATTTATCAAGGCCAAGAAATTGGCATGACAAATGTGCAATTTGACTCGATTGATGATTATAATGATGTTTCCGCAAAAAATATGTACCGTTTGGAGAGAGCTGAAGGCGTATCCCATGAACAAATTATGGAAGTGATTTGGGCTTCCGGAAGGGATAATTCCCGTACTCCTATGCAGTGGTCAACTGATCTAAATGCTGGGTTCACAACGGGCAGCCCTTGGATTAAAGTTAACCCAAATTATAAAAATATCAATGTTGAAATGCAGAAAACAGATGAGAATTCGATCCTGAATTTTTACAAAAATATGATTCAATTAAAAAAGAAGCATGAAGTGTTTACGTATGGTACGTATGATTTGCTGTTAGAAGAAGATTCTCAGATTTATGCCTATACGAGGACATTAAATCAGGAAAAGGTACTTGTCATCGCTAACCTTTCAGTCAATCCTGCTAAGGTTAAAGATATTAACGTAAAACATCACAATATGCTCTTAAGTAACTATGATGTGAAAGAGCAAGAAGCAGCGTTTGCATTACGGCCATATGAGGCTAGAGTCTATCGCATTTAATAGCAAATTCGGAATAAGCAGAAATGGGGAACTCCCTGTTTCTGCTTTTTTGTTTTGTAAATGAATCTTTTCCTTCTATGATATTTTTACACATCACTACCTTTATTTTGCTCGGGGCAACACCATCCATTTTTTTGAAAATATAAAAATAGCTAAATAAGAGATATTCCAATTATTTAATCTATGTTCATTGCAATTCTCATATTGTAAGCTGAAATCAAATTAGCAATGTTTATTCTATTGTGATATTAGTGAAAAAGTGAATTTTTGAAAAGAGGGTGAAGTATTATTATGTTTGAATCTGTAACTATTAAACGTACATTGCCATTAAGTCCAGAACAAGTAAAACAATATGAGGAAGAAGGCTATTTAGTTGTTAGGAATGGCTGCAGCAATGATTTGATAGAAGCATTTAATTCTCATATTTACACCATTCGTTCAGCTGAAAAACTTCCAGATTGGGCACATCCGCGAAAAGGGCATGAAATTAGTGACAAAGATCGTTTCTCGGTGCGTTTATTTAACCCACATTTACACGATGGTTTTTCATTACAAATGATGAAATTGCCAATAATTCGTGATACATTACGGCAGCTATTAGGTGATGAAGCGGCAGGTATTCAAAGTATGTACTTCTATAAATCTCCAGGCTCCCCGGGACAAGCGGCCCACCAAGATTATTATTATATTGATAACAAGCCAAATACGTTAACAGCTGCATGGATTGCGATGGAAGATGTTGATGAAGAGAATGGTTGTTTATGGGTTATTCCCGGAAGCCACAAGGATGGATTACTGCCTCATGGAAGAGTAAAGGATGTCAGTGAGCATGAAGCATGGACAGATGAAACTATAGGCGCAGATTTGTCGAAACAAATACCCGTTGTAATGAAAAGCGGAGATATCGTTTTCTTTCATAACTTACTGATACATTCCTCTAACAAAAATCGTACGGATGACAGATGGCGCAGATCTTATGTGTGTCACTATATTCGCCATGATTCCACAATCGAGAGAGAAGATTTGAAGAATAAAATTTCTTTATTATAAGTACATTATTTTGGGCCCTATCTTTTTGACGCAGATTTGGATTGAAGTTGTTCAAACTTTTACATGCCCATGCCTAAACTAATTTAAAGAAAAAACCGAGCACTCTCTACATAAATTGAGCGCTCGGTTTTTTCTATTCTTACTCGATTTCTCTTACAGGGAAGCCAATTTTTTCATTTCGAAGCAAGCGTTTCGCTTTATCGGATAGCTGGTCATACGTTTCTTGAGGTATTTGAATGCTCCCTTCATGACGCGCAACGGCTGCGGCCGTATAGATCAGCGCCAAATTCGTTCTAGATTGTCCGGAAGAGTTCGGCGTGCCCCGGTGCCACATCCGGAGGTCCCTGATCATGATGGAACCCGCAGGCATATAGGCTTTGAAGGAATGCATATGTTCGGCTAACTTGGATTTATCATGCCCATTCGGCCCGTACCACCGGTCAGGGTGCAAATGCGTCCCGCCCGGCCATACTTCCATGGGTCCGTTCTCTTCCGTCACATCAACGAGCGGGAAATTAACAACCAACTCTGTAATCGGTATATTCGCCTCATATCTGTCGCCGAACCGCGCCCCCGTGTCAGAATGCACTTCCTGAGGTTCTTTTCCTCCTGGTACGGAAGTATTAGAAGCAAAATAGGTTAGCAAACAGTCGACTCCTAAAATTTGTTCCACTATATTTGTTACGAAAGGATGTGCAATAATTGCTTCATCAATGAATGGTTTTACGAATGGCAAATGTAGCCCTACATGGTTTGTGTCATCATGAAATCCAATATTAGGATCCAACTGATTCCTCTCCATATAATTCTCTAATATTTCACTAAACTTTTTATTCAAGCTTTCTACTTGTGACCGAGGCAGCACTTCTTCAAATAGTACGTAACCATTCACATTAATCAAATCAACGGCTAATTTAACCGTTTCAGGAGATAATCTATTATTAATTAATTCTTCCGGGCTAACTCTCATTTTTTTCACCTATCCTAACATTAATTTGCTTTCATGTTAATTTCCATATCTACCTAATTGAAGCGGTTATTAATTCTTTAATATAGATGGAACGATTTTCATTCGCGGACAGGTTGGAGGCCTCCATCAGCTTCGTCAAATCGATAGCCAATTCGATATTCTCCTTCGCCTCCGTCCCATTCTGAATGTGGCCTACCCATTGACAGAATGCAGATTCTCTTGGTTGTGGCAGTGAGATTTCTTCCCAATCGGACAAATTCTTTTTGGTACTCCGCAGAAGCAATTTTTCTTCGGGCGTACCATAGATTAAAGTGCCCTCCGTCCCATGAACTTCCACAGTAAAAGGGGAGTTACTGTTGACAAAGCTAGTCTCAGCGATCCCGATCGATCCATTCGAATAGCGGAAAACAGATACGGCATTGTCCTCTACTTCTTTACCAGTAATGTAGCCGTAGTTAGCGTTTACACTTTCCGGCATGCCGAGGAATAATCGATTGAGATATACCGGATGACAGCCTAGATCGATAAGCGCTCCTCCACCGCATTGATCTAAATGGTAGAAGTGATCAGGCAGCCAGCCGGAAGTTGCACCATTATGCGCTAAACGAACACGCACAAGTGTTAGTTCACCTAGCAAACCCTCAGCTATCACATTTTGAATTGCCAGCGTATAACTGTCATTGAGTCTTGGTAAAGAAACAGTTAATTTAACTCCAGTTTCCTGAACGGCAGTAACGATTTGATTTACTTCCTTTAATGTAGGAGCTAAAACTTTCTCGGTAAATATGTGCTTACCCGCTTTAGCAGCCCTAGTGATGATTTCATGATGCATATTGGTTGGTGTTGTCACAGTGACTGCATCAATGTTGGGATTCTCCAACAGTTCATCCAAATCTTCTATAAATGGAACCCCTAGCTTATTTGCCGCCTCTCTGCCGCGTAACGGGATCTCGTCCCACACAGCAGCAATCTCCGTATCTGGGTGATTTAGTACTTCATTGGCATAATCATGGGCATGTACGTGCCAGAAGCTTAGAATAGCAACACGAATCATATACGGTTATTCTCCTCTTCCATGGATTATTTTGTCTACTTAACTCAAACTCTTGTTTCCTTCTTCAAGAACTAATGTTTGAATTACTTATTTTTTAATGCCTCTTGTGCCTCAGCACTTTTTTGGTCTGCCAATTGATCAAGCTGTTTTGCGTAGTCTTCAACTTTAAGTTCGCCTTTAATAAAGCTATTCACTAATTCTCCTGTATTGGCGTTTGCCTTATCACCGGCTTTAACACCAGTAAGTGCCTGCCATCTTGCATCAATATATCCAGGTACCATTTTTACAGGTTCAATAATTGCCTTATCTAAATTTTCATATGCGGTGCGAATTCCAGGTACATCTAGGCTTGAAAAATATTCATCGAGAATTTCTTGGTCCGTGTTAATTGGTAGTGTGCTTAATGTTTTTCCTTCTTTTTCAGCAATTTCCATACGTTTCATTGAGCCTGCTTTCCCATATGACATCCATTTAGCAAATAAAAATGCTTCTTCAGGATGTTTAGTTGTTTTAGAGATCCCTGCATAGTCAATTGCTAAAGCTGTTACTCCTCCAGGAAAACCGATAAAGTCCCAATCAAATGTTGCCTTTTCAATAAGGTCTGGAACTGTCCATGTTCCATCCGACTTAACCGCAAGTCCACCTTGAAGGAACACTTCATTTCCATCCTTACCCTTAATATTCGCTTTTTGCTCATCTGTTAAAGTATCGTAAGCATAACCATTTGTACTTAATTCTTTTGCTAAATTTACTCCATTAATATATTCTTTACTGTCTAAAGCATATTGCCCGTCTTTTAATGTGTACCATCCCATGTCTGAATTCACTGCGGCAGGATACCAATCAACGATTCCTGCTGGATTGTTAATACCTACAATCCCTTTGCTTAGATTTGTCACTTCTTTAACTCCAGAAACAAAATCTTCAACAGATGTTCCAAATTCGGGATAATCTAAATTTGCTTCGTTAAAAAGATCCTTGTTTACAAAATAACCGAGAAACAGCTGGCCAAAAGGAACTGCGAACGTTTTACCATTATAAGCAGCAGAATCTCGAACTACTTGTGAAATATTTGCAAAATCCTTATCCTTTGATGCCAGTTCAGTAATATCTAATAACCAATCGTTAGCTAACGCTAGTGGAATTTGCGGTAATGCAAATAAATCCGGCATTGTGCCGCTGCTTGCTGCAGTAGCTAATGTCCCATTCCAATCCTTGGTTGTAACTGTTTCATTAATCTCAATTTTGATATGTGGGTATTGCTCTTCAAACGCTTTAATCATTAGCCTTTCTAAATTTTGCTCCTCTTCAGTACCCAAATTCCAGTTTGCATAAGAAAGGGTCACTTCTTCTTGTTTACTATCTTTCTCTTTAGACTTTTCACCGCTAGTTTCTTTAGCACTGTTACAAGCTGCTAGAGAGAAAAGAAGGGTAAACACTGCAAAAATTGATAAAAGTTTTTTCATAAATACTTCTCCCCTTTAAAAAAATAGAATATTTTATACTAATCGAAACGTTTCGAACTAATTATAAATCCATGAGAAAACGTTTTCAATAAGAATTTTAAATTTTCTAAACATATAAATTCATTTGGAAAAGATTTAAAAAGAGGGAAATATACCAATCCTAATCATATGCTCCAAGGCAACAGACCCTTACATAGCTAAAGTTTATTCATTTCATAGATATTTTGACAAAAGGCATCCGAATGGCCATATTCGGATGCCTTTTTGTTAGATATATTTTTTGTTAGTCTTTTTTCAGGTAATTTCATATTTACACCAGAACTGAAACTTTGTAGTAAGACGCTCTTGTTTCCCTTAATGTCATAATCTTATTTTCGTCGGAGCAGCCCCCATCCACTTTTTGAAGGTGCGATTAAAGTAAGCTTGATCACAATACCCAAGATATTCTGCCATTTCCCCTATTGTCATATCAGTATTTTCAAGCAAATTTACTGCAGTGTTAATTCGTGTTTGATGCAAATATTGAATAGGTGTGCTGCCAATTACCTCTTTAAACACAACAGTAACATAATTAGGCGAGTATCCCGCTAATTCAGCAAGTTCTTCAATTGTAAGATTCTTGGTGAAGTTTTGAAGAATGTAACCTTGAATTTTCCTTGCAATTTGTTCCTTTGCAGGAGATGACTTCCTCTCGGCAAGCTCTTGTGCGATTAGAGTCAAAAGTTCAAATAAAATATACCGTGACATTTGCTCATAATAAGGTCTTTTTCCTAACCATTGAATAAACAAGAAGGCAAAACGTTGTTCATAATAAGCAGCATTCCGTAGTTTCATTCGAGTGATTTTATTTGGAGTTAAAAATGGGAGATCGTTTTCATTCGAAGTATGTGAGAATACCGCAGTATACTTTTGATGTGAGTTATCTGGATGGCTTTTCCATGCACGATCTAAATAAAATGGAATATGTAGTACTTCACCCTTTTGTACCTCAAACTTATGATCACCAATCCAGTAATGGAGTTTTCCCTCTGTAACAAAAACAATTGTGTCACAGCCCCGGCTTTTTCCAATATTCCATTTCGGATCAACATCATGATATATCCCTTTAATATCGATCAAAGGTTCGCCACTCCTTTAAAAAAATAATTGATGAAATATTCAAATAGCTTGTTTTTGTTAATTTTATCATTCTGGTTCAACAAATATAATAAAAACAGGAAAAAAATAGTTTACTAATCATTAAAAAATGGAGGCTGGAAAATGAAATATTCAATTGCTTCGTATTCTTTTCATGGATTGTTTAATGAAGGTAAGATGGACTTATTTGGATATCTTGAAACTGTTAAGTATCGCTATCATCTTAACAATGCAGACATTTGGAATATGATGCTGGAAAGTTTTGATGATGATTATCTGAGGAAAGTGAAAGAAGCAATGGATGAAAAAGACTTGTATCTAGCAAATCTGTGTGTGGATTGTGCAGAAGTATGGGATCCCAATCCAGAAGCAAGGAAAAAGTGGTATGAAAATGGGCTTAAAAATTTAAGAGCAGCTGAAATACTAGGTGCTAAAACTGTTCGAATTGATATGGGCGGCAGAGATTTAGACATGACAGAAGAGCAGTTTGAGTATACAGTCAAGCGCTATAGAGAATATGCGGACATTGCCTATAATTGTGGATTTATGGTTGGACCTGAAAACCATTGGGGTGCATCTAGAGTGCCGGAGAATATAAGGAAAGTTTATGAGGCGGTAGATCACCCATCCTTTGGTATTCTTTTGCACTTTGATAACTGGGACGTTGATAAAGAAAATGGAGATAAACTTTGTGCAAAATATGCGTTCCATACCCATCTGGCAGCATGGGTTATACCATCTTGTGAAGAGAAACTTCAAATCCTAAAAGATGTTGGTTATAAAGGACATCTGGGAATTGAACATCATTCTAGTAAAAATGAGTATAGTCAAGTAGAATGGCAGCTAGCAACTGCTAGAAACACTTGGAATACTATGAAAGCTCGCAGTGAGATGGGGTCTGTAGTTCTATGAGAAAAATTAGAATTGGAATCATTGGTGTAGGAATCATTGGTAAAGTCCACTTGGATAATTATGCGAAATTAGAAGGGGCAGAGGTAGTTGCAGCTTGCGACTTAAATGAAAGCGAGCTAAAACTAGTTGCTGAAAAATACAATATCCCTTATACGTACACGAATTTTCGTGAAATGTTAAATCGTGATGATCTTGATGCAATCGATGTATGTCTTCATAATAATCTTCACGCTGAGATTACAATTGAAGCCTTAAAAGCGGGCAAACATGTATAT
This sequence comes from Neobacillus niacini, assembly GCF_046591715.1. Classification (GTDB taxonomy): domain Bacteria; phylum Bacillota; class Bacilli; order Bacillales; family Cytobacillaceae; genus Neobacillus; species Neobacillus niacini_L. The sequence goes on from NZ_JAWVNQ010000006.1 coordinate 172,125, forward strand.
TGTGAAAAGCCAATTGCTGGTTCTTATAAAGATGGTAAGAGAATGGCAGATATGGCGGTAGAATGCGGAAAGCATTTACATGTACAGCTTAGCTTTCTGTACTCTTTAGAAACCAAAGCAGCCAAACTCTTAATTGATGAGGGGAAATTAGGGGAATTATATCACGCTCGCTCCACTGGATATAGGAGGCGGGGGCGTCCCTTTGTTGATGGATATGGAACTAAAGACTTTAACCAAAAGAAAATTGCTTCCGGAGGTGCGCTCTTTGATATGGGAGTGTATCGTATTTCTCAGCTGCTCTACTTAATGAACATGCCAGAAGTCAAAACAATCACAGGAAAGACATATCAAGAGCTGGATATGGATGAAAAACGCAGACAAATAAGCGGTTTTGATGTAGAAGAGCTTGGTGTAGGTTTCGTCAGGTTCGAGGCAGGACTAACCCTGGATATTATTGAATCATGGGCCATTCATCTAAACGAATTTGAAGGAAGCAGTATTGTTGGTAACCAAGGGGGCATTAGATTTCCAAGTCATTCTAATGGAGTGAAGGTACCTTTCAGCTATCATACATCTGTATGTGACATGGATATGAACAGTACATTTGATTTAGGTGCCGCTGATTACCGCTGGCATCAGCTAGGTGAAAATGCAGATGCTTTTGATTCTTCCCAGCATCATTGGATTGCTGCACTTCAAGGCAGAGTAGAATTATTGCCAACTGCTGAAATAGCCCTTCAAACGATATTAATTAGCGAAGGAATTTATCTATCTGATCGCTTGGGTAGAGAAGTAACTGCCGATGAAGTCGTCTCAATGTCAGAAACACATGCAATAAACGTTTAAATATAAGTATTCTCATAGATAATCAGAAAAAGAAAAAGTATTTTTATATTAGAATCAGGGCTGTCACTTAAAAAGGGACAGCCCTGATTCCAATTATGATTTATAGGACTAGAATGTTAGGAAAGTCTTCTGTTATATACCTGTGGATTCAAATGACTTGCAGCTAATTCACCTGGTTTAACACCTGGCAGCCATTGGGCTAAGTCGTTTTTACGAGCATTGCTGTCGGGATGGGCAGCTATGGAATCATCTGCATAATAAATGATTGTCATGACCTCTCGCATACGGTCTGTTGGATTTCCTGGAGCATTGTGCATGGTCCAGCCTGCGTGAAATGTTGCGTCGCCAGCATCCATGGCACCATATGTCACTTTTTCGAAACCTTTCCCTTCAATATATTGTTCTAATGTCCGGTGAGACTCATCGGATATCTCTAATTTACTGACATACCCCGATTTGTGAGAACCTGAAGCGAAAGTCATAGATCCCATCTCTTCTGAAATAGGGACGATTGGCATCCACATGGTTATCGTTTTGTCTGAATCAAACGGCCAATAAATTTGATCCTGATGCCATGGTGTGTGCCCCCCATTTGGTTCTTTAAACAATGCTTGATCATGATAAATTCGCACTCCATCAACACCCATCAATTCAGCAGCAACTTTTGCAAATCTTCGAGCCATGACAAAGCGTTGAACAACTTCACTTTTCTCCCAAACATTTCCTATCTGAATGAATGCTTTTCCATATGTGGTCCGTTCGTGAAGTGGAGCTTTTTGATAGTTTAGTTCTTTTACAACCTCTCGAATCGCTTGTCCATAAATGTTGACTTCTTCTGAGGATGCTAGACCTCTCAAACAAATATGACCGTTGTTTTGATATTCTTCGATTTGACCTGACATCAATTCATAACTATCTTTCATAGTTGGAAGTATATCCTTTGACTTACACATCCCAATTCCCTCCAATACCATATAAGTTCCTCGAACGTGGAGATTTTACAAAATTCATATGATTAAATAGTGGCCTTGAGTATAACTGGATAGTGATCTGACGGAAAGCTGCCATTCATTTTACTCCTATCTACAATGGTATTCTGTAACTGAACCTCTTTTGCAGCAAAGATATAATCGATCGGCTGGCCATCTGTATCACCTGAAAAATTATGAAAAGTAGATCCGGCGTCACCTCGTAATATGCTATAGGCATCAGCCAACTGTTGTTTACTATGTAAGAATTTAATAATACTATTTTCAGGTGTTGCATTTAAATCTCCTGTTAAAAAGAAAGGTCTATCATTTGGGGAATGGGTGGATATGAATTCCCATATCATTCGAATTCCCTGCTCCCTTGCTTCCTGACTGATATGATCTAAGTGAGTATTATAAACAAAGAATTCTTTTTCAGGATACTTTTTAAATTGAAAATGCCCCCAGGTACATACCCGCGGAAAATCAGAGTTCCAACTTTTGCTGCCAGGAACTTTAGGTTGTTCAGATAACCAAAATTGTCCTTGATTCACAACATTAAAAACATCTTCTTTATAGAATATCGCTGAATGTTCTCCTGTGTTCCCAGCCTCACGGCCATGCCCAAGATATTGATAGTTACCTAAACGGCCTTCAATATCGGATAACATATAGGAAAGCCCTTCTTGAATACCGATGATGCACGGGTCATGCTTTTGGATGATATCACAAGCCTTATCTGACCGGTTCGCCCATGCATTCTCACGGTCACTGGGGACATCAACACGCAAATTGAACGTCATAATTGTAATTTCCATCTTTTCACATCCTTGTTTTTTGATAATATCTATTAAAATAATATTGGTAATAAGTATTGAAACCGATTACGCATCTAATTATAATGAACACATCGAAACGTTTCAATAAATTTTTAGTCAATTCTGATTAATGATTGCTATGATATGAGATTTATAGAAGGGGGATTTAATAATATGAGAATGTTAGTATTGGATTTAGATTCATTGAGACCGGATCACTTAGGATGTTATGGATACCATCGAGAAACTTCCCCAAATATTGATAAAATTGCCGCAGAAGGAGTTCGTTTTACAAATTATTATACGTCTGATGCACCTTGTCTTCCCTCACGAACTGCCTTAATGACAGGGCAATTTGGGATTCATAATGGTGCAGTTGGTCACGGTGGTACAGCAGCGGATCTACGTCATGAGGGACCGAAACGTGCTTTTCAAGACCGCTTAGTATATGAAAGTTTACCTGGTTTTTTACGTTCTGAGGGATTAAGAACCGTCCTGATTAGTCCTTTTGCAGAAAGACATTCCTCTTGGCATTTTAATGCAGGATTTAATGAAATTTATAATACAGGGAATCGTGGGATGGAATCAGCTGAAGAAGTAACGCCAACCGTTCTTGATTGGGTGAAACGAAATGCGAAAGAGGATAATTGGTGTTTATATGTGAATTACTGGGATCCGCATACGCCATATCGCGTTCCATCAGATTTTGGTAATCCATTTGAAAATGATACTATACCAGAGTGGCTTACTGAAGAGGTATTAGAGAATCACAAAAAATTAGTTGGTCCTCATAGTGTCCATGAAATAGATATGTATTGGAGTAATCCAATACCGCAATATCCAAGATATCCGGTAGAAATCAAAAATATGATAGACATGAAAAAAATGATTGATGGATATGACTGTGGTGTTAGATATATGGATGAACATATAGGCAGGATTTTTAAAGAGCTTGAAAATCAAGGATTAATGGAAGAGTTAGTAATCGTCATCACAGCCGACCACGGAGAGAATATGGGGGAATTAGGAATCTATGGTGAACATGGAACAGCGGACCATGGAACATGTCGAGTACCGATGATTATTCGCTGGCCCGGAATGAATCAAGGTCATGTGGATAACGGCCTGCATTATAGCTTGGATTTAGCTCCTACATTAGCAGAAATGTTTAATAAACCAGCAAAACCAAGTTGGGATGGAGCTAGCTATGCATCCGTTCTTAAAAGCGGGGAAAAGAGCGATCGAGAGTTTTTAGTGATTTCACAATGTGCACATGTCTGCCAGCGCGGGGTTCGTTTTGGTGATTGGCTGTATATTCGCACATACCATGATGGTTATCATTTATTTGATAAAGAAATGTTATTCAACTTAAAAGACGATCCTTATGAACAGAACAATATTGCGAGTGAACGAAAGGATATTTGTAAGGAAGCCGTATATTATTTGAACGAATGGCACGATGAAATGATGAAAACAATGGATTATGATGTTGATCCACTTTGGACAGTAATGAAAGAAGGCGGTCCATTCCATGCAAATGGCCACTTGAAGATGTATACTGAAAGGTTAAAACAAACGGGACGTGAAGAGTTTGTACCAGAATTAAAGAAACGTCATCCAAAAGAATTCGAATAATCTGCACATAGAGAGGGATTTTGCTATGACTTGTTTAACATCTGATCATGGAAGTATTGGTGTCATGTGGAAGACGGTTTCAGAGGCCTGTAATTTAGCCTGTGATTATTGCTATTACAGCCGCTGCGGAGGGAAACCTGGGAAGATCAATAGAATCGATGATGGTGTACTTGAAAAATTTATTAAGGAATATATGGCGATATCTAACGGTTCAGCAAAATTTGCCTGGCAGGGCGGGGAGCCTTTATTGGCAGGTTTGGACTTTTTTGAGAAGGTTGTTGAACTGCAAGCTAAATATGCCCCTCCTCATACTATGATCAGCAATTCCTTACAAACAAATGGAACTTTGTTGAATGATGAAATTGCTCAATTTTTAAAGAAATACAACTTTTTAGTGGGAGTTAGTTTAGACGGACCGAAGGAAATCAATGACGCAAGACGGATTACTGGCTCCGGGTCTGGGAGCTTTGATCGTGTAATGCATGGGATTGATTATTTGCGTAAACATGAGGTTGATTTTAATATTCTAACAGTTATCCATGAGAACAATGTAAATAAGGCAAAAGAGTTAATGGAATTTTATCAGCGGGAGAAATTTACGTTTGTGCAATTTATTCCATGTATGGACTTTCGTGCCCAAGAGACTGATGCAAAGGGTGAATACTTAATTACACCAGAAGAATATGGAGCGTTTCTGTGTGAAGCATTCGATATCTGGTACAATGACGGGAATCCAATCACATCTGTCCGCTTTTTCGATAATATGTTGAATGTATATGTGCACCGTGAAGCAGAATTATGTGTTCACCGCAAATCATGTCCCAAAACACTAATTCTTGAGCAGAATGGTGACGCATATCCTTGTGATTTCTTCATTAATGATCAATATAAAATTGGCAATGTAGGAACTGATAGCTTAGTAGATATTTTAAATAGTCCTGTTTACGAAGATTTTCTCAAACTAAAACCCAATCTGCCGAAACAATGTCAAAGCTGTCAATATATCGATCTTTGTCACGGAGGCTGCCCTCGGAATCGGACATGGAGTTTTGGAGAAAACGAAACGCTAGTGGATGTGGATTATTTCTGTCAAAGCTACAAACAAATCTATGCTTATGCCCATGAGAGAATGGAAATCGTTGCAGAAAACATCAAAAAACGCTGGCTAGAGGAGTATATAAATACGGGATTAAAACTGCCGAACAGAAATGATCTATGTATTTGCGGAAGTGGAAAAAAATTCAAAAAATGCTGTGAAACTTTCCAAAATGTTATTGGAAAGAAATAAGCAAAAAGCATCGGAACTCCGATGCTTTTTGTTTTCTATTAAACTTTTTTCGAGGTAAAACTATTTAGTAAACTTCTCAGGTCTGTAACGGCGCTCTAACCTTTCTGCTGCAGCATGCCGGTTTTCTTTGCGAAGTTTATTCAAATAGCCGTCGAGAGCATAATCTCCTCTTGTATGGAATGGTCCTCCCTCATGAATGACGTTCCACATTGGATCAGTTGGATATTCCGAAGATTTCATTTGTTCAGCGACCCATTGGTCAAGCATCCGCAATCCTTTACCGACGATCTCAGGCAGTTCATCTGCTAAATTCGTTGTCTCATGAGGATCATTTTCGATATCAAACAGCATCAATTCAGGGAATTCTTTCAACCCATCGTGATAAGTACGAATTAACATCCAATTATCAAAACGTACTGCACGTTGACAAGCCCATGCCTGTTGACTGACAACAAGATACTCACGACCTCTTGATTCTCCATTTGTTAATGCAGGTAAAAAGCTGACTCCATCCCATCTTTCGCTTACCTTACCGCCAATTAGTTCAGTGAACGTAGGCCCAAAGTCAATTTGATAGTGAAAGTCATCATCCACATGCCCTTGTTTAATTCCAGGTCCTGCAACAATACAAGGGATCCGGCTTGTGATGTGGTCTGCGGTTTGATGGTCTCCATACACATTCAGTTCACCTTGGTTTTCACCATGGTCGGCAGAAATTATGATAATCGTTTCATCCAATATACCTTGTTCTTCCAGTGCATGTAATAGTTTTCCAATATGATCATCAACATGACGGATGGCTGTATCATATCCGTCAATCCATTTTTTGAAATCTGCACGAGAAGCGATTTCATCAGGAAGGCCAGGCCACTGTTTTACTTGTACTAAATCACGGGCACCCATTGGTCCGTAGCTTTCCCGATGCTTGGCTATTATTTCTTCTGTCAACCATTGAGGTGCGGGATCATCCTTAAAAGGATTACCATAATCCTCAGGTGTACGATAAGGAGTATGAGGATCCCAAAAATTTAGATACAAGAACCAGTTCTCTTTTTCGCTGCCTTTTTCCTTTATCCAGCGTACGGCTTCGGTTGCTACATCCCCAGCAGTTTCACCTGCATGTTTTCCTGTGTCGTGGACTTCAAGAAAACCTTCTGTTACATGCCATGCTGCATGACGGCCAGGGAACGGGCTGATCATAGCTGTATGGAGTCCTTTAAATCTTAATTTATCCACCCATGCTTGATAGGGAGTATGGTGATGGTTAAAAGGACGGTTTGGACCGATGCGTCTCATATCTCCTTCAGTTCCTCCATGATTCACGACACCATTGTGTATACCATATCGAGAACTAAACAAGGCAGTACGGGAAGGGGCACAAGGTGCATCAGATGCATAGTAATTGGTAAATCTAACTCCGCGTTCTGCAAGACTATCAATATTTGGTGAAGTGTTGCGATGATATCCATATGCTCCTAAATGGTCGGGCCTCAATGAGTCAACATCAATATAAAGAATTTTCATTTGATACTCTTCCTTTCTTAAATAAATTTGTCTATTAATTGATTCATGAAACAACGAGAATTGGTGGATATTTGTGACTTTTGTCGTATTTTAAATAATTTTATGAAAAAAAATATTTTTTTCTATTGAAACCGATTTCAACTAGAATTATAATAAATCCATTGAAACGTTTCAACAAAAAATAGTTTGGTAGAATATATATTTTTTTACCCTTCTATTGAAACGTTACAAAAAATTTTTTTCTTTTTTGAAACGTTTCAAAGAAGGGGGGGTATAGAATTGGTTAATTTAAAAGATGTAGCGAAGCGAGCTGGAGTAAGTGTTTCGACTGCCTCCTATTCACTTAATGGAAGCACATTGATTTCTGATGATACCAAACAGAAAGTGTTAGATGCTGCTCGAGAAATTGGCTATCGGCCAAATGGTCTGGCCAAAAATCTGAAAAAGCAAAAAACTAATATTATCGGTTTGTTTTTGAGTGGTTTTACCGGACCGTTTTTCACAGAAATGATGGAAGGCATTCAAGATGTGGTGATGAGTAAAGGGTATGAACTTGTCGTTTATGCCTCTTCAGAAAGACATCGGCTCCTTGTTGAAGGTTATGTAGATGGAGCGATTATTCTAAATTATCATATGGAAGACCGCCTTCTAGAATGTCTTGCAAGTGAAAAGTCACCAATTATCATGCTTGATAGAGAGCTCGAGGGTCCATACATTAAAAATGTTTTGCTCCCCAACGAAAAGGGAGCAGCGATGATGGTTAATTACATGATTGCCAAAGGTCACAAAAGGATTGGTTTTATTGCTGGATCTGCTGAATCGTACGATGGAGAAACACGATTAAAAGGCTTTATGAATGAACTTGAAAATCATCATATTAGTTTTTCAAAGCAGGATCTTCTTCGTGCAAATTTTACAGAATCAAGCGGTTTTGACCAAATGAAAAGTTATTTAGAACGAATGGGAAATAACCTGCCAACAGCAATGGTTTGTGCGAACGATGAAATGGCAATGGGTGCTATCAGAGCAGTACAAGAAATCGGATTGAAAGTGCCAGAAGATATTGCAATAGTAGGATTCGATGATATCTATTCATCTCAGAATTTTAATCCTCCGCTGACAACTATTAGAGTTCCGAGAAAACAATGGGGAACCATTGCAGCACAATCATTACTGGCGATGCTTGATAATCAATACGAATATGAACCAGAACCTGTATTGGTTGAATTAATAAGCCGATCTTCAGGTTAACCAGGAGGTGTAAAGATGATACGGATAGAGGATGGAAAAATTAATATTAATGATAAGGATGTCCTTCTTTTCGGTGGAGAACTTCACTACTTTCGGGTGCCTAAACAGGAATGGAGAAACAGGATTCGACAGGTGAAAGAAGCTGGGGCAAACATGATTAGTACATACATCCCCTGGATTTTTCACGAAATAGAAGAAGGCGTTATTGATCTAACAGGTGAAACGTTGCCTGAAAGAGATCTAAAAACATTCCTCCAGCTTGTGAATGAGGAAGGATTATATTGTCTTGTAAGGCCGGGTCCTTATGTAATGGCAGAAGTTGTCGATCATGGTGTCCCTACATGGTTTATTGAAAACTATCCAGAAGCTGTAGCGAAAACAAACCAAGTTGAGATTCACCCTACAAGAGTTGTTAGTTACATGCATCCTGTTTTCTTGGAGAAAGTCGAAAAATGGTATCAGGAAGTTTGTGCCATTATCGAGCCGTTTCTGCTTTCAAATCATGGGCCGGTAATTCTATTCCAACTTGATAATGAAGTAGGAATGTTCCATTGGGTAACCAATCAGCCAGATTATAACGAAGCGACGTTAACCCAATTTGAAGGGTATTTAAGAAACAAATATACGCATGAAGATTTTGAAAATACTTTCCGAGTTCCTTTTGAGGACATTAGAGAATTTTCAAATTCGATGGTAAAAAAACCTGAAGCCATTTATGCACATGCAATTCGTAATGAGTTTGGCTTGTTCCTTCGTGAGCATTACCGAATGTTTATAGAGCATTTGAAACATTCAGCTGAAACTAAAGGGATTAACGTTCCATTCGTGGTAAACATCCACGGCTTTCATACGATAGATTTATTAAAACGAGGCACAATGTATCCAATTGGAATTTCTCAACTGCTGGAAGCGGCAAAGATTGATAATGTGTTAATGGCGGGAGACTACTACATTGGCAATATTGAATACGATAACTATATTGACATTGTTCTGGCAAACGCATTTACAAGAGCAATTCAATGGAAAGAACAGCCGTTATTTTCGGCGGAATTCCAGGGTGGAAGTATTCATGACAAGCCAAGGCTTCAACCAACTGCATTTGATTTAACAACACGGCTTTGTATTGCTGACGGGATGAATGGTATTAACTATTACATGTTCGCAGGTGGAGAAAATTACGAAAATATCGGATTGTTTGGCAGACGCCATGAGTGGCAGGCACCGCTTTCATCCAATGGTGATAAAAGACCTCATTACTTGGTAATTCAACACCTAGGTGAGATGATAAAAGTTTATGAGGACTCACTCGTTAAAACAAAGCCAGTGGTTGATACGCATATTGGATTTTATCCTGATTATTACATGACTGAATTCTATGATGAGCATACAAAGAACATGATCGATACCATTCAGCATGGAAGAGAAGTTTACTTGTATAACGGAATAGCAAAAGGACTGAGAACTAACAACATCATTTTTGACGGTATAAATGTTATGAGTGAGGATGAACTTGACCCAGAAAAAGTGCCGACTCTTTGGATGTTCACTACTTCTTGGATGGATGAAAAGATTCAGCTTAAGCTTGTACGATATCTAGAAAACGGGGGCAAATTGATTATGTTCCCAACCATACCTGTAAAAACGATGAAAAATGTCCCGTGCACCGTTCTAAAGGATTACATTGGAGTCCGAGTGAAAGGGCATAAAAAACGTGGTTTTGCTTGTATTAATGGTATTGATAATGTTCAGGCCGAAAATATGGAATTATATGAAATTGAAGATGGTGCTTTTGCGTGGAGCGAAGATTCTGACACCGACGTAATAGCGTTTGAAAAACGTCTTGGAAACGGCAAATTGATTATGTTTGGTGCAGGAATGGAATTTAATTTTAATCATCAATTTGATTGTATTGTAGATCTTGCAGCAAGGTCAGGTATTAACAGCCGGATTACATTAGAGGATGAGCTAGATATTGCTGTCCGTTCTGATTCAGAAGGCCGCACATTTTTCTTCATTCATAATTTTGATGAATACAAAAAAACAACAACATTGAATTACAGTGGACAAGCGCTATTTGGCGGTAAGAATTTCGTTATTCCTGCAAGAAGTGGACTTATGCTTCCAATTAACATTCCAATACTAGGGGATTTAAGTATCTCTTACGGTACAGGAGAAATTTATCAAGTAGAGCAAGTTGGGGGAAAATTAGCACTTTCCTTTAAAGTCACGCAAGAAGATGAAGAATTTGTTTTTGAATCTTCTAAATGGGTTCCAAATCCATCAGAGACAACAACTGTTGAGAAACTATCTAACGATCAATATAAAGTGGTGATTCAGTCAAGGATGGAAACAGAAACAATCTATTTCCAATCGACTCATTAGTACCTATTGAGAATATGAATCTTTGCAGGTTCTTTCTAAAAAACTAGTAGTATCTATAACTATTTAAAGGGAGAGATTTTCAGTGAAAAAGATTTTGTCTATTTTTGCAGTGTTAACCCTTATTTTCTCTCTAGCAGCTTGTAACAGTGCTAAAGAAACAAGCGGTGAAAAAACTAAGGAAAAAGCTGGTAAAAAAGAAGAAGTGACCCTGTCTTATGCAAACTGGAATTTAGGTACTGAAGAAGAGCAGAATTTAGAAAGGTTAATGATTAAAGCATTCCAAGAGAAATACCCACATATCAAAATTGAGATCAATGAAACAGTTAATACAAAAGATTGGAATGGGACATTAGCAACTGCAGCGAGTGCTGGTACAATGCCGGATGTATTTGCATTACCACAGATTCCACTAGCGTTATCAAATGATTGGTTATTAGATATTTCTGAACTAGTTTCAAAGGATAAGGATTTTGCAAACGTTCCACAAGTAGTTAAAGATTCTGCTGCTTATAACGGTAAAACGTTCGCAGTGCCATATGGACAGCATTTTTTAGGTTATTTTGTAAACAAGGATTTATTTAATGCAGCAAATTTAGATTATCCTGAATTCGGAACACCTGTTGAAGATTTTATTTCTGGTGTGAAAGAAGTTACAAATATCAGCAAAGGTATTGTTGGCATTAATAATCCTAATTCACTAGTTGATTGGTATCCTGCTGCTGTAAATCCAGACATGGGCTGGTACACATTAAAAGACGGGCAATACTCATTAGATAGTACAGAGTTTATTAATGGGATAAATCTAGCAAAAGAATTTAGTACGAACGGTTATGCGTACGATACGTTAACAGATGAACAAAAAGCGAATTTTAAAGGGAAAGATGGTAATGAAGTTTTCCTTCAAAGTGGACTTGCAATTAAATGGGATGGAACTTGGGCAGTTCCAAATTTAACTGAAAAGGCAACTTTTGATTGGGACTTTATTGGTTTTCCTGGTGGAGTAACTGCTTTAGCAATTGACTTTGCGGGAATTTCTAAATCAACTAAACATCCTGAAGAAGCTTATCTTTTTGCTAAATGGATGTCATTTGGTAAAGAAGGCTATATGAAGCGCATGGAACTTGCTGATACAGAAGGAAAAGTATTAAATTCATTGCCGATTAACACGGACCAGGAAATTCTTGATGAATACTTTGCCATCAATGATGTACCTGGAATTCGTACAGCTTACGACAATCTTGATAAGGCAATTATCGAACCAGTAAAAATGGTACCAGGATATGTTGATGCAAGGTGGCAGGCACTTACTGGCGTTACAGCTGGTGATAAGGCGAATGCCAAGACAGGGGAATTAGTAGAAAGCTTTGTTAAAGGTGTACTTAAAGTTGAAGATTATGCAAAGCAACTTGATCAATTAGCAGATCAAATAAGTGTGGAAGCGCAAGAAGCTTTAAAAAATAAGTAATTCAATTGTTCGGGGAGGTTGATAGTATGAAGTCTAGGATATTAGTTTGGTCGGTTATTATGCTGTTCTTCATCTTTCCACAAGGTTTTGCATCTGCTGAAAAAAATAACAGTGATAAAGTGCCGGCCGAAAATGTTGTAGAAGAACGCTATCATACTGTCCTTGAAAAGTGGGAAAAGGAAGGAATTAAGGGCGCCTCAAAATTTGAGGTGTCTGTTCCTTCAGTAAATACTGCTAGTCTAGATCAACAGAATCTTTTGCCGGAATCAAAGAGCAAAGGATATGGGGATAGTGTTTTCTATTGGCATAATCAGCAATCAATTTCATATGAAGTTAATGTTCCAGAGGATGGGTTATACGAGCTTTCTTTCGATTATTATCCATTAGGCAATGAGGTTGTTCCAATAGAGGGCTCAATCCTGGTGAATGGTGAATTTCCTTTTTATGAAAGCAGGAGAATTGTCTTTCCAGTTACCTGGAAAAATAAACAAAAAACTTTTGCAAAAGACAGATTTGGGAATGATATTATCCCAGAACAATTAACCGTTAAAAACTGGAATAGTGTTAAGGCTGAAGATGCAAGTCAGCTGCAGCCTTCGCCATTAAAGTATTATTTGAAGAAGGGAAAAAACACAATTGAACTTTCCAACCTTCGGGGAGAAATGCTGGTTGGAAAAATAGAAGTTACCTCTCTTTCAAAGTCTATTTCTTATATTGAGTATTTAGAAAGCAATAAAAATAAAAAGCTAGTAAATGATTTAATTATAAATGAGGCTGAAAGGAATTATACAAAGAATAGTTCCTACATCAGGCCATTTGCTTCCACTGACGCATCCTCTGTGCCGAGTGATCCTAAGTATTTATTATTAAATTCACTTGGCGGTGACTCTTGGAATACAAGCGGACAAGCAGTGAATTGGAACGTGAAAGTCGAAAAAGATGGATTTTACCAGCTAACTTTTAAAGTTCAACAGAATAAACAAACTGGCGCACCGGTATTTCGAAAATTGTTAATTGACGGTGTGACTCCTTTTGCTGAAGTATCACCCTTTAAAATTGATTTTAATAAAAAGTGGTCCAATCTCACTCTCAGCGATAAAAAGGGAGAACCATATTTATTCTATTTAACAAAGGGGCAACACGTTATTAGTTTAGAAGCTGATGCTTCACCAGTAGAAAGAGTAATCAATACAACCAATGAGGTTATGAAAGAAATTGAAGAGTTATCTCTTTCTATTAAAAAACTAACAGGAAATCAAACTGACCGCTCCCGCGGCTGGAAAATAAGTGAATTTATTCCGGATATAGAACAGCGTGTTATTAAGTGGGCCGACATACTAGAAGAAGAAAATGACTATTTAGCAACCTTGAGTAAATCCGAACAAAGTTCAAAAGAAATGGTTTCACTTCAAATGGCTGTTAAGAAACTAATGACGTTAAGTGAAGAACCAGATGAAATTCCAAATAGGTTGACAGAACTATCTGAAGGTTCTTCTTCAGTAGCGCAATTGCTTGGGAACCTGTTAGTGGATTTACCGAAACAACCATTATTAATTGATCGTTTTTATGTTCATGGAAAACAAGAATTGCCATCTGAGGAGATTGGTTTTTTCAAAAAATCATGGGATGCAATGGAACGATTTATTCTATCATTTACATCTGGAAATTATTCAGTATCAAATAATGATGATAAAACGATTGAGGTATGGGTGAACCATTCACGCCAATACGTAGAGCTTATCCAAAATTTAGCTGATCGGACCTTTACACCAGAATCAGGAATATCTGTTAAGTTTTCAATTATGCCAGAAGAACAAAAATTAGTACTGGCTAATGCAGCTAATAAACAGCCTGATGTTGCTCTTGGAATAAGCAACTGGCTGCCATACGAATTAGCAATCCGTGATGCAGCAGTAGATTTGCATCAATTCGAAGATTTTGAAGAATATAGCAAACAGTTTTCACCAGGAGCGTTTTTACCTTTAATGATTGAGGACTCGGTATATGCTCTTCCGGAAACACAGGATTTCTATGTTCAGTTTTATCGAAAAGATATCCTTGATGCTTTGAATCTTCCTGTACCGGATACCTGGGATGATGTGATTAGTATTTTACCTGAGTTACAACGATTTGGGATGAATTACTACACACCTATTTCAGGATCTGCAGCGTTTAAACCGTTTCAAACAACCGCTCCTTTTATTTATCAATTCCATGGAGACCTTTATGAAAAGGATGGAATGAAGACAGCGATTGGAAGTGAGGAAGCGCTAAAGGGTATTCAATTCATGGCGGATCTAAATACCATCTATAGCTTGCCCCTTCAGGTTCCTAATTTCTACAATCACTTTAGGTATGGAACACTGCCGATTGGAATCGCAAACTTTTCAACCTATGTCCAATTGACAGCAGCAGCACCTGAAATTGCAGGATGGTGGGATATCGCACCTCAACCGGGAGTGAAGCAGGAAGATGGAACGATTGAACGCTGGGCGACAGGTTCTGGCCGTTCGGCAATGATTTTTAAAGGTACAAAAGAACCTGAAAAATCATGGGAACTTCTAAAATGGTGGATGTCTGTTGAAACACAATCAGAATTTGCATCTAGTCTGCAAACCCTTTATGGACCAGAATTCATGTGGAATACGGCCAATATTGAGGCATTTGAAAATCTGCCATGGCCAGAAGAACATAAGGAAGAAATTCTAAAGCAATGGGAGTTTTTACAGGAAGTACCGAAAACACCTGGCACTTACATGATAGAACGTGAGTTAAGTAACATCTGGAATCGGATTGTTTTCGATGGGGAAAATACGAGATCTGCGGTTGATGACTCAATCATAGCCATTGATAGAGAGATGAGCCGCAAAATGGAGGAGTTTGGCTATATGAAAAATGGAAAAATGATTAAGCCGTATCCAATCCCTACCATTGAACAAGTAGAAAGTTGGGCAGGCGAAGAAAATGACAAAAAATAAACGAGACTTTAGTCAATGGATTTTTCTTGGTCCATATATACTCTTATTTTCAGCTTTTATCGTTATTCCTGTAGGTGCAGCCATACTATTGTCCTTTACCTACTTCAATGCCATTGAAGCACCAACTTTCATTGGGTTAAGTAATTATGTAAGCTTAATTACTCAAGATGAAGTTTTTATGCAAAAGATTGTTCCGAATACTCTAACATTTGCTTTAATAGTTGGTCCGGGGGGATATATACTTTCGTTTATCCTTGCCTGGGCTTTGGCTCAGGTTCCTAAAAAAATAAGGACCATTCTAGCATTAATTATTTATTCTCCTTCCATGACCGCTGGTGTTGCAATGGCTGTGGTATGGACCATTATCTTTAGTGGAGATCAAACAGGATATTTAAATAGTATGCTAATTACTATGGGATTATTGTTAGAGCCGATTCAATGGCTGCAATCGCCTGAATATTTAATGAAAATCATGATTCTTGTTACCCTTTGGGGCAGTATGGGTGTAGGATTTTTGGCGATGCTGTCGGGGGTACTTAACATCAATAGTGAAATTTATGAAGCAGGTTATATTGATGGGATCAAGAACCGTTTTCAAGAGGTTATCTACATTACGATCCCATCCATGAGACCGCAAATGCTGTTTGGTGCCGTTATGGCTGTAGTAGGAACATTTCAGGCGGGTGCCATTGGGGTTGCTCTTTCTGGGGCAAACCCTACACCACAGTATTCAGGTCAATTGATGGTAAACCATTTAGAAGACTTTGGCTTCATCCGCTACGAAATGGGTTATGCAGCAGCGATATCGGTTGTACTATTAATCGTTGTATATGCATTCTCTAAAGTGGCTTGGAGGCTGTTTGGAGAAAAGGACTAACAACTAGGAGTGAATTGTATGTCAGCCTTTCATGGAACAAAAATGAATCCATCAAAGTTTCATAAAAGCCAAATAAAGTTTCTTGCTTTTTTAATTCCGTTGGCAGTATTTATGGCTTTACCAATTGTTTATATATTTTTCCATGCATTCAAACCAATTGATGAGCTGTTTGCCTACCCGCCGCGTTTTTTCGTTGAAAAGCCTACCTTGCAAAATTTTGCTGACTTGTTTGGACAAGCAAATGCGTCTGGGGTGCCTATGTCCCGGTATTTATTTAATAGTATTGTTATTACGCTGATCGTAGTCTTATTAACTATTATTATTAGTACGATGGCTGGATACGCTTTATCAAAGAAAGAATTCAAATTAAAAAAGACTATATTTGAGATTAATACTCTTGCATTAATGTTTGTTCCTGCAGCAGTTGCAATCCCAAGATACTTATTAATAGAAGAATTAGGATTAATTAATAACTTTTTAGTTCATATTCTTCCTTTGTTAGCCATGCCGATTGGTCTGTTTTTAGTTAAGCAGTTTATCGATCAAATACCTAATGAATTAATTGAAGCTGCCAAATTAGATGGAGCGTCGGATCTACACATTTTCACAAAAATTATTATCCCATTAGTAAAGCCTGCTATTGCAACCATTGCGATATTATCGTTCCAGTTAGTTTGGAATAGTGTTGAAAGTTCCACATTTTATGTAAATGATGAAGGACTCAAAACCTTTTCTTTCTATATGTCGACTCTAACTGCACAGGCTTCAGGAAATGTTGTTGCCGGACAGGGCATGGCAGCTGCTGCTTCATTAATCATGTTCGTTCCGAACTTAATTATTTTTATCATACTTCAAAGTCAAGTTATGAATACAATGGCGCATTCAGGAATTAAGTAACAGATAGGGGGAGGGACATGCAGCATTTTATTAGAGTTGTTTTGTGCATAGTTTTATTATTAATGCTTCCCTTACAATCAATTGCATTTGCTTCTGCTCCATATAAGACAGAAACATTATCATCTGATGGGGGATTAATTGAAACACAAACAGCATTTACACCTCTTGGTGAGTTTTTATCGGGAGAAGAGGTGGTAAATCCTGAAGATATTTTTTCTGATGCAAATGGATATATTTATATAGTCGATTCTGGAACTAAAAAAGTTATTATGGCTGATGAAAATGGAAATATTCATGCACGAATTGGAGAAGGTGTACTTGAGAAACCGACAGGGGTATTCGTTGACGAGACCGGCGATATTTTTGTAGCAGATTATGCAAAAGAGAAGGTTTTTCGTTTTAATTCAGGCGGGGAGCTTAAGGCTGAATACGGTAAACCAGATTCACCACTTTTTGGAAAAAAATCTCCATATAAACCACAAAAGGTTGGAGTGGACCGCCGTGGAAATCTTTATGTTATTAGTGAAGGTTCAACGAATGGAATCATTCAGCTTAGTCAAGATGGTTCATTCTTAGGTTATTACGGTGTAAATAATACTGAGATTAGCTTTAAGTCATTTATCCAGAATTTAATCACTACAGAAACTCAGAAATCTAAAATGTTTATGAAAACTCCACCGGCTCCAGATAATATTGCACTTGATAAACAGGGACTTATATATTCTGTGACGGAAGGAACTGAAAACGAGGTAATCAAAAAACTAAATGTTGCCGGAAAGAATATGCTCGACCCATTTATCTCTTGGGATTCAACCTATCAAGATATCACGGTTGATAAAGATGGGAACATTTTTACCTTAAACAGTACTGGAGAAATTCATGAATTTGATAGTTTCGGAAATTTGTTGTTTGTGTTTGGCGGGACAGATGATGGTTCAAACCGCCTGGGATTATTTAAACAACCGACTGGGATTACCATTGACCGAAATGGCAAGCTTTACATAACTGATAAAGAGCGCGGTATGATTACAGTCTTGGCGGCAACTGCTTTTGCAGGTCAAGTTCATAAAGGAATTGCTTTATTTAAAGAAGGATTATATGTAGAAAGTCAACAATACTGGGAATCAGTCTTGGAATTAAACTCTTCTTTTGGACTTGCCCATACAGCAATGGGAAAATCCTATTATAAACAGCAAAACTTTGACAAAGCTTTAGAAGAATATAAATTTGCTGAGGATGTTTATGGTTATTCAGATGCTTTCTGGGAAGTCCGGCAAGCATGGATGCAGGAAAACCTAAGTTCCGTTTTGCTCATCCTTATCGGATTAATGATAATCTATTATTTTATTAAATACCTGGATAAAAAGAGAAAAATATTAGATTTACCGAGAAACAAATGGAATGAATGGAAGAAGCGAAAGCTTTTGTCAGAATTACTATTTTTATTTAAATTTTTCAAGCATCCCATTGACAGTTTTTATTATTTAAAACGGAAACAGTATGCTACGGTTTTGTCTGCAACCATTCTTTATATCCTTTTATTCATTGAATATTTAATAGCAAAATTCCAAACGGGATTTATCTTCTCGTACCATGGACTTGGGGACCAAAGTTTACTAGTAGAAATTTTAATCGTTTTTGTTCCGCTGCTGCTATTTATATTGATTAACTATATGGTAAGTACCATTAATGATGGAGAAGGAAGATTTAAGGATATTTATATTGGGACGATCTATTCTCTTGCTCCTTATCTCGTGTTCATTATTCCTATTACCGTAATATCTAATGTTCTAACTTATAATGAATCGTTTATTTACATTTTCTCCATCCGTATTATTTACGTCTGGTGTTTAATCATTCTGTTTATCATGATTCAGGAAATTCACAATTACACCTTCTCAGAAACGGTGCGGAATATCTTTGTTACTTTGTTCGGAATGATCATAATGATTCTTGTTGTTTTCATTGTATTTGTATTATTTGACCAAGTTTATGACTTTGTCTATTCCATCATAAAGGAGGTTATGATGCGTGTATAGGATACTACTTATAGCCCTTACCATTATGCTTATGCCCATTCATGCAATTGCGGATTCGACTAATAAATCAAATTCGGAACAACCTTCTGTATTAAATGATATTGATCATAATGAAATGAAATATACTTCTGCTCAATTTACTAAACCGGAAAAAGCAAACGAACACCAAATGAAACCCTCACCATCTTTCGAAGGCTTTGAAAAAGCAGCGGAAAATGAGAACTTAGTCCTTTACGTAAATAAAGAATCTCTCGCTTTAAAAATTCAGGATAAACAAACCCAATATGTTTGGAACACCGGAGTCGATCATCCTGAAAACTACCGGATTAATAAGACATGGGAAGAAATGATCCAGTCCGCTATTACAGTGGAATACGCTGACCGTAAAGGGAAGGTAAGAAGCGAGAGCATATTGACAAACAACTCCAAGCCTAAAATTGAAATGACCAAAAATGGTTTTAGTGCCAAAGTGTTTATGAATCAAGCGAAGGTTAGCTTTCAATTAAATGTAGAATTAGAGGATGATAGTTTACAAGTTTCTATTCCACAAGAAAAGATTGAAGAAAACAAGCGTACAAAGCTGATTTCAATAAAGGTTTACCCGTTCCTAGGGGCGGTTAACGAGAATGATTTGAATGGATACATGTTTTTGCCAGATGGCAGCGGTGCATTAATTCGATATGAGAAGAGCGGAAAAAAAGCAGATACTCCATTTGTTGGCTCAATCTTTGGAAAAGATGAAAGCTTTATGAAAACTGTAAAAGTCAATGAAAAAGTGTATCCAGTCCAACAAATCAAGATGCCTGTTTTCGGAGCTGTACATGGTGTAAAACAAAATGCTTTCCTAACTGTTATTGAAGATGGATATACTTACGGTGATATCTTGGCTTACCCAGCGGGGGTTTCGACTGATTTTAACTGGATATCTTCACAGTTTCATTATCGGAAAGAATATTACCAGCCGACAAGTAAGAGCATGAATGGAATTAATGTATATCAAGAAAATGCAAATAACGTTGATATAAAACTCCGTTATATGTTCCTAAGAGATAGAGATGCAGATTATGTTGGTATGGCTAAAAGATATCAAAAGTACTTAGAAGAAAAGAATCAATTAAAAAAACAAGATGACAAAGCACAAGTACGACTTGAAATTCTCGGCGGAGAAGTAAAGGATGGATTAATTTGGGATTCTGTCATTCGGATGACAGAAATTAACCAAATCCCACAATTCACCAAAGAGTTGAAAAAAAATGATGTGGATAATATGTTTGTTGTTTATAAAGGGTGGTCAAAGGGAGGTTTAACTGGAACACTGCCTTCTAAATTTCCAATTGAGAAAAAGCTGGGTAATAAAAATGATGTATTTGATACTACCGCTGCATTAAAAAAGGACAACATCCCACTCTATTTTTATACTGACTATACAAAAGCCTATGAAGGAGCATCTGGATACTCAGGCAGTAAGGATGTAGCGAAGAAAATAAGTTCAGAAACGATTTCACACTTAGAAGGTGAAGAGAAAGTATTTTATCTGTCTCCTTCGAAATCTTTGGAGATGGCTAAGGATGATATCCATGATTATAGTAAAAATGGGATATCCAATCTTGCCGTAGATTCAACTGGCTTCACACTGTTTTCAGATTATAATAAGAGTTCGTCTTCGGATCGGATGCAAACGATTAATACTTATAATGATCTGGTTCATGAATTTAACAAAAAGCTGGGGAATGTTGCACTATATGAGCCAAATGTATATGCCTGGAACCAGACAGATCGTTATTTGGACATCCCGATGTACTCATCCAGCTATGCATTCGAAACAGATACCGTTCCTTTCTTACAAATCGTTTTAAAGGGGTATATACCTTATTTCGCGCCATATTCCAATTTCAATGCTAATCCTGAGGAGGATGTGCTTAGAATGATTGAATATGGAGCTTATCCGTCTTTCTTATTAACCGATCAACCGTCACATTTATTGAAGAAAACACCATCAAAAGGTGTTTATACTTCTGAATTTGATCTTTGGAAAGATGAGATTGTTGAACAATATAAGAAGATTGAAGAGAGTCTTGGGCAAGTAGAAGGTGCAGCAATTACAGCAAGGGAAGTAACGAAAGCTGGAGTTGTCGAAATGTCATATTCAAATGGAAAGATGATTATTGTCAACTATACTGACTCACCATACAGTGCACATGGAACCCAGGTCCAGGCGCAAGACTTTGCAGTGATTGAAAGGGGGGAATAGCGGTGAAAGGTTTAAAGGCGAAAAATAGTTTAGTAGGACTGTTATTTGTTTCACCATGGATCATTGGGTTTTTAATTTTTACCGCATTTCCTCTATTATATTCTTTATTTTTAAGCTTTCAAAAGGTGAAGATTACAACAAGTGGAATTCAAACTGAGTTTATTAAATTTGAAAACTTTCAATATGCCTTTGTTGTCGATGCTATCTTTACTGAACGATTAACGAAGTACCTAGAGGAAATGATCATATCCGTTCCCATTATCATTGTCTTTTCATTGATTATTGCTCTCTTGCTTAACCAAAAGGTAAAATTCCGAGGAATGTTCCGAACGATTTTTTTCCTCCCTGTAATTATTGCCAGCGGTCCAGTAATGAAGGAACTGATCGACCAAGGAATTACGACGATACCAACGATCGAGAAATATGCAATCTATCAAGCTCTGATAGATAGTCCTGATGGTTTTTTTAATGGAATTTTGCTTTATTTAATAAAAAACTTAATCATGATTCTTTGGTTTTCTGGAGTGCAAATTTTGATTTTCCTCGCAGCATTACAAAAGATGGATAAGCAGATTTATGAAGCGGCAAAGATTGATGGCGCCTCAAATTGGGAATCATTCTGGAAAGTCACACTTCCAAGTATATTCCCAATGATTATTGTTAACACGATTTATACAATTGTTATGTATTCGATATTTTCTTTGAATCCGATTATTGAGCATATCCAGACAAACATGTTTAAAGTTGATACTGGTTTTGGATATGCATCGGCACTGTCCTGGATTTACTTTCTCATAATTGCACTTGCACTCGTTATTAGTGTAGGAGCTATGACGTTAAAGGGGAAGAAAAATTACAATTAAAAAGGAAGGGTTCAAAGTGCAAAAATCAAAAACACAGCAGCTTGATAAATATTACTTGAAAACGAAAAGGTTTTTTCTTGGAATGCAAGGGACTGACGGTTTGCTCTTTAAAGTCTTAGTATATGGATTATTAATTGGAATTGGGTTTGTTTACTTGTTCCCAGTGATTTATATGGGGGTATACAGTTTCAAAAGTTTGGATGATCTTCTAAACCCTATGGTCAATTGGATTCCTACCCAGTTTTATTTAGAAAATTATACGAAGGCTAATCATGTACTTAATTTCTTTTCAACACTCATGGAAACATTATATGTAACGATTCTTCCTGCTATAGCACAGACGGCTGTTGCAGCCGTTATTGGCTATGGGTTAGCACGATTTGAATTCCGCGGCAAAAAGGTTATATTTGTGCTAGTGCTTGCGACTTTTATCATTCCTCCACAGGTTACGATGATTCCAAGATATCTATTATTCAATGAATTGAATATTCTTGGAAGTCTAAAGGCATTTATGCTGCCCGCTTCTTTTGGACAGGGATTGAACAGTGCCATATTTATCTTGATATTTTATCAATTTTTTAAAATGGTACCGAAAGCACTTGAAGAAGCTGCACAAATTGATGGAGCAGGACATTTACGAATATTCTTTACCATTGCTCTTCCGATGGCGGTTCCAGCCATTATTATTTCGTTTTTATTTTCGTTTGTATGGTATTGGAATGAAACATATCTTGCGGCGATTTACTTTGGCGATGTGCTTACTACTTTGCCGCTGCAGTTACAAAAGTTTGTTGCTACCTATGAAAAAATGTTCCCAGCTGAAATGGGGCTGGATGGAAATCAATTGAATGAAGGAATTAAGATGGCTGGGACGATTCTTTCGATTCTTCCATTACTGGTTGTTTACTTTATTACTCAACGTTGGTTTGTTGAAGGAGTAGACCGTTCAGGTATTACAGGTGAATAAAACTATAGGGTGGATTTACCACCCTTTACTATTGTTATAGAACGAAATTGGTGAAAGGCATGGTGCGTTATGATTGAAATTAAAAATAAACAAATCATTATCGATGGTAAGCCTCAAATCATTATGTGCGGGGAAATTCATTATTACCGTCTTGACCGAAATGAGTGGCAAGACAGGATTGATAAATTAAAACTTTCTGGTTGTAATGCAGTCGCGACATATGTTCCATGGCTTCTTCATGAACCAGTTGAAGGGGAAGTAGATCTACAAGGGAAAACTCGTCCCGAGTTAGATTTAGAAGGGTTCATAGACCTTTGTGAAGAAAACGATTTATACTTTTTTGTAAGGCCAGGTCCATTTATTATGGCAGAAATGAAAAACGAAGGTGTTCCATACTGGGTTTATGAAAAACATCCGGAAATCATACCAATAGCATGGGATCGTAAGCCTGCTACAACTCCTACTCTGGATTATAATGCTCCTGGATTTTTGCAAGAGGTCCGAAATTGGTACGAAGCTGTAATGAAAATTGTTACACCTAGATTGCATACCAACGGCGGAAACATCATTGCATTCCAACTTGATAATGAAATTGGGATGCTTTCCTGGGTAAGTAATTGTCCTGATTTAACCGATTTTGTCCTTGGAGAATTCTCTAAATGGTTAAGTAATCAGTATGAAGAAGAAGTACTAAATTCAAGATATCCGTTTAATCTAAATGATCCAGAAATTAGAAATAATGCAATTCGTTCACCAAAAGAGGAATATGCGGCAGAACTAATGAAGGATCTCGGTTACTATATGAGACATCGATTTGCGCAATATGTAGCTGCACTTAGAGGATATGCAGAAGAGTTTGGCGTAAAAGACATCCCATTTGTTGTAAATATTCATGGAACAGGTGCAGGACGCGGATTTAGTTTTCCGATTGGAATCAGTCAGCTTTATGAATCTTATACACAAGCCCCTGGTTATTTATCAGGTTCTGATATTTATTTCGGTGATTTAGATATCGTGAGCTTCCAAGACTTATATATCATCAATGGTTTCATGGATGCAGTTCATAATCCAGATCAACCTTTAACTTCAGTGGAATTCAACTGCGGTGATGGTAATTTTGGAAATAACCTTGGTTCACGCTATGATGTATCGGCTGCTGATTTTAAAACGAGAATGTGTATTGCTCAAGGAAATCGTTTACTGAACTATTACTTATTAACTGGGGGAAGAAATTATCGTCTAGATAATAAGGTTGGAGATGGAAACGATAGAATTGCGAGCACCGGAGAACGCCATGGATTTGCTGCTCCAATCAGCCCTGAAGGAGAGCTTAATTATACTTTTCCACGTATGGCGAGGGCAATCAAAACGATGATGGCAGTTTCAGACAAAATAGCTGTTATGGATGAAGAACGCGATGATGTTGCATTTGCGTTTATCCCTGATTATTACATGACAGAGTACCGTTATCCACAAAGTGAAAAGATGAGAGAAATTCTAACAAACATTGAATCTATTCGTGCTAGAGGTTCATGGGAGATTATGGGTAAATCAATGCTCCTTTCAGGCTATCGATTCGGGTCTGTTGATATTCAGAATAAGACTTTATCAGCGAAAGAAACACCTGTATTGGCGCTTCCTTCCGCAAGATACATGGATAGTGAAATTCAACGAAAACTTGTCGATTATTTGGATGAAGGCGGCGGAATCTTCCTGTATGGTGAAGTTCCACAGTACGATATGGAAGGGAAACCCTGCACAATTCTTGCCGATGCCTTTGGTGTCAAACCAAAAGGAATCTATAGAGATACACATAGACATTTTCTGTCTGTTTACGCTGATAACTGGGCTGCGCCACGACCTGAAGTTAGAAGTCATTTTGCTCAAACCTTTGAAATAGGTCAAGCTGCACCAATATTACGGGTCTATGAAAATGATGAAGTTTGCGCATTCGATGTAACCGTAGGAAAAGGACGGGCAATCGTAATGGCAAATGCATACCCTTGTGATATCGCGTTATTTAAAGAAGGCTTTGAAAAGCTGGGTGCAAAAGCTAGGCTGACACACGATTGTAAGGAACATGGGATATTTATGACATCTACCTCTAATCATGAAGGTGAGAAATTTATTCATATCCTTAACCTTGACGGATTTGAGAAGGAATTTAAAGTATATGAAAATGGTGAAGCTTTGTTTGGTGGTAAATCGATTACACTTCAGAGCAAAGATGGAGTGATGTTACCTGTCAATCTATTGGTTAATGAAAGTAAGATTGTATACTCCACTGCCGAAATTACAAAAATTACAGAAGAAAGTATTCAGTTCCGTTTAACACAATGTCAAGATGTTATTGCTTTTGAAACAACTAAGGAAATTGAGCCTAATGAGAACTATTCCGTAGTGAAGATAGGGGAAATAACTCTGGTTAATAGTCATAAACATGCTAAAGTTGATGACGATCTAACCATCTATTTCAAGAATGTGAAAGGAGTTATGTAATGACTTTAGTTACAGACTTTTATAAGCAACTTCCAGCTAATGTGAAAGATTTTTTCGATCGACAGTATCATGATTCGTATGCGTTGTTTGAGGCCTCTCGTCACCCAAGAACTGGTTTATATGCTGATGCCTATATGACGTTTGGCGAAAATCCTGATTTCCGTTGCTCTATTGCAGCTACAGGGGTTGGGTTAATCAGTCTTGCTATAGCGGATATGGAAGGATGGGATGACAAAGCAGGGGAGAAAGCATTGCTTACTTTGCAGGCTTGTCTCGGAGAAGTGGAAGGCTGCAAAGTAGCACGTGACGCTTCAACCGGATTTTTTGCACATTTCGTCGATATGGAGACAGGTGAAAACCTTCACTCGGAAATATCAACAATTGATACCTCCTTATTGGTCGCGGGAGCACTATTTGCAGGGCAGCATTTTAAAGACAAGGATCCAGTTATTGCTGAACTGGCGCAAAAACTTTTAAAATCTATCGACTGGCGTGTAGTTGTTAATGATAAAGAGAAGGGTGTCATCAACATGGTGGTGAAGGATGGAAAAGGCACACTTCCACTTCCTGCTTATAACGAGTACGTAATCGTTTCATATCTTGCTTTATTGTGTCAGCCTGAAGACCAGGATATCCAAGATTTATGGAATAATAATTTCGCGGAAGAAGAAATCAATAATTTACCGCAAATCCATTATCGTGATATTCCTGTTCTTACAGATCATGATGCAAGAGCATTCTTGTCATCCTTTGTACATCAATTTCCATTTTATCTTGTTCCAGAATATGCAACTAGTCCGACCTATCGAGAGTTTTATGAGAATGCTTGTATGGCAGATCGATTAAAATGGAAGGAATTAAGTGATGTCGGGTCATATGTATGGGGTTATGGAGCAGGTCCAAATGATGGTTTGCACGGAGGCTACCATGCAGATAAGATAAATGATTCACCACATGATATTGCTTCTGCCTATATTGTAGCAGGTTTTTTACCAGTATATCCTGCTGGAATTTATGATTTATATGCCTTATATAAACTTCATATTCCGTACGATGTCTACACGAATCCGAATAATCCGGAAGATGAGGAAAAGTTTAGAGCAGCCTATAAGTATGGTTTACATCGATACTCATGGTGGCATCTTGAGCAGCCAAATCGCTGGTACCCAACGAAGGTTACGCTGATTGACTGGAGTTCCATGCTGTATGGATTAACTGCTTTTAAGCGGGGTATGTCCTTCTTTACAGAACGGCTTGTAAAATAATTTATATTCGTTTCACAAATACAATGACTTATATAAATTGCGATGGGAGACTGACATGGACTTTATTTATGAAGATGATAAGCTTGCCGTCGACGTTGTCAAGGCAATCCACACGGGTGATGTCACATCATTGAAATGTCTGCTTGCTGAAAATCCTAATCTAGTCAATGCGAGAATTGTAGGAAGAGATTATGATGAAAAGTGTAGCAGCCTTGGAATGTCACGTACTCTGCTCCATATTGTTACAGACTGGCCAGGTCACTTTCCGAATGGTGCAACAACAGTCGGAGTTTTGGTTCGTGCCGGTGCTGAGGTGAACGCTCGATTTACTGGTCCGCACACCGAAACACCGCTTCACTGGGCTTCAAGCAGTGATGACATTGAAGTGATTGACGCTCTTCTAGAAGCCGGTGCTGACATTGAAGCTCCTGGTGCTGTTATCGCCGGTGGTACGCCGCTCGACGATGCGGTGGCATTCGGGCAGTGGAATGCAGCAAAGAGATTAGTCGCTTGTGGTGCAAAGACTAAGCTTTGGCATGCTGCTGCGCTCGGATTATTGAGTAAGGTAAAAGAATACTTTATTGGAAGTGTCATACCCACTTCAAACGAGGTTACCCAAGCCTTTTGGTGTGCGTGTCATGGAGGGCAGAAGAATACTGCTGAATACCTTCTTGAGCACGATGCTGATATTAATTGGGTAGGGTACGACAAGCTTACCCCTCTCGATGCAGCACGTCGCAGTAATGCCCGCGAATTAGTTGAGTTGCTGCGGAGTCGGGGGGCAAATTCCGCCAGTGATCTAGGATGATTAATTTGATAGTTTTTCAAAATCTTCAACTAAAGAAGCAGGAACGTCAATCAGCGTTCCTGCTTTTCTTTAATTATGACTGTCACTATTGCTTTTGACTGACTCGCCTTCATATAAAGACACAAATACTTGTTTGTTATCAGAGGGGTGATTCTCAATTAGTTTTAATAATTGCTCAGAAGCCAATGCACCCCATTCTTGTTTTGAATAATCAATCGTTGTCAGGCGCGGCTGTAAATAATGAGAAACCTCAATGTTATCAAATCCAATAATATGGAAGTGTTCACCGACACGGTAAGGCGTCTTTGATAAGTAATTGTACATTCCAATTGCCATTTCATCATTTAAAGAAAAGACTGCGATTGGATGTTTATAGTCACGAACCAATTTCTCGGCAGCTAGTTCTCCTGAGGACTTTGTGAAATCGCCATTTAATTCAATAATGGTTATATCTTTGGCTATTTCCCTAGCAGAGGAAAGACGCTGGTTGGAATCGTATGAGCCCTCGGGCCCAGTTAGGATAAAAATTTCTGAAAAGCCTTTATCAACTAAGTGTTGAATGGCTAATTTAGCACCGCCCTTATTATCAAGCAGTACTTGCTTAATGGCAGGGTGATTTATTTCTCGATCAAGTACAACTAATTTATTCCCGAGGTCCGCATATCTTATTAGTTCTTCAGTAGAAAAGGTTTCATCTAAAATAATGGCTCCATCAATCATACGTTCTGGCAGAAATCGGTGGGAGTGTTCACCGCTGCAGACGATGAGATCATAACCATTCAGAGAAAGCATTTCTCTCATCCCTTTGAGGAGTTCTCCATAAAAGGCCCCGCTAAATTCTGTTAAAAATGCACCGATAATTTTTGTTTCCCTTTTTTTTAGTGTTCTTGCGGCTGCATTAGGTATGTAGTTCAGCTCTTTTGCAATCGCTAAAATTCTCTCCGAGGTTGCTTTTGTTACCTTTGTGCTTCCATTCAGTGCGTAGGAAACTGTAGAAATGGAAACACCAGCTTTTTTTGCGATATCCTTTATACTGACCATAGCTTGTTCTCCTAACATTCATATTCTTCTATTATATAGTCCAATATGCCAATAAGTAAAAGTTTCAATCACAAAAAAACCGGCGGTATGGTTAACCGCCGGTCAGGAACTACATAAATATTTCAATTATATTATTGTCGTTGTTTAAATTTTGTTCGAGTTCTTGATGAGTAATACGAACTCCACCATTTCGATATCGGTTAGATAGAGCCTCCGCCTTCGTGACTTGCCCATTAATCACAGCACGTTTTTCTTTTTGATTTGTTAAATGATAGACAAACGTAACAAGGAAGTCATTAACCATAAATTCGAAATGTAATCCATCCAACTGTTGTGGTAAGACTGGATCAATCACTAAATCAGCTGCTTCAAAGCGAATACCCAAGCAATTTGAGATTAGTTGATTCATATAGATTCCTGGTCCGCTAGAATAGATTCGCCATCCGCCTTTTACCTGAACGGTACCTTTTCGTAATTCATCAAAACGGTCTTGTGCTTCATAACGTGTGTTGAATTTTCCGTCTGAGCTGCTGAAATATGCATTACTTTGGCGTATTTCTGCATTTGGAACAACAGATTGAATACCAATTGGGTTAATAACCTGAAGACCATTCCAAGCCTCGTCCACTTTTCCTAGCTTTGCCATCGCTTCAACAAAACGGATATGGGCATGAACATATTGCAGACCGATTTCCCGTCCGAAATTGGCTGCCTGCTCAGCACGCTTGAAATGTGTGCTTACTCCACCCATATAATTAGCAGGACGGTTCATTAACCGAACTCCATCAGGACAGAATAGCTCATTTTTAATGATTTGATAATGTGTTTCTGCTTGCTCAGGTGTTAATAACTCGCTAATCATGCTTCGCGTCATTGGTAATAAGCGATAGTGAATTCCTGTTTTTGTATCGGTTGGATGAAGCATCAATTCTGCTTCATCTGGATTTTCCATATAAACGAACCCAGGGATGATTTTATTCTGCAAAATAAACTTATTAAAATCAGTTTCGATACCAGATGCTAATGTTTGTAATTCATTTGCAATAACAGAATCTGCTTTTTCAATTACTTTAGATAGTTGGCTCATTACTTGGTAGGTTAAAGACACGGTCCAGCTGCTTACCATGTATTTCTTCAACTGTGCATTGGCAGGTTGAAGTGTATCGTCCCAATCCCCATCGCCATAGGATGACAAATACGTA
This sequence comes from Neobacillus niacini, assembly GCF_046591715.1. Taxonomy (GTDB): domain Bacteria; phylum Bacillota; class Bacilli; order Bacillales; family Cytobacillaceae; genus Neobacillus; species Neobacillus niacini_L. The sequence goes on from NZ_JAWVNQ010000006.1 coordinate 201,989, forward strand.
TTGTGAAGAAAATTATCTTTTATATAGCCAATTTCTTTTTTTGCATGTTCTAAAATAGAAGCCGTATATTCAGTGAACGTATACGTTTTCGTAGTTGTAAATGGTACCTGTTCTTCTAAAATACTAAAATCATTTGTCGCCGTTAAATAATCACTAAGCATTTTTAGCGGCCAAACGATAATATCACCATGGCTTTCATGTGCTTGTATGCTTACATAGTTATCAAACATAAACCATTGAGGCCAATTTCCAGTTTCTTCGTATTGATGGGAGAAGACTGTTTTTATAATATTACGTACGGCATCGTAGTTTTGAGTTGCCATAAAATATTCTGTTGGTCCTTGGCATACATCACGTGTTCCCCAGGCTGCACCACCGTATTGCTCAAGACCATGTGGTACTGAGTAGTGGACTAACATATTGTGTGTGTACCACCAGGTTAAAGCATTTACCTTTTCAAGTTCAGCAGGTGTACTTTCGTTCTGAGAAAGCTTGAATCCATTCATTACCTTACGATAAACTTCACGATAGGATTCTATTTCGATAGCCGCTTCGCGTTTAGCAAAAGGGATTTTTTCTCCATGCAGTAGGCCTTGGAATGTAATTTCCCATTCGGCTGTTTCGGATAATTCTAATACTACCAATGAAGCAGACCTAGGAATATGATTTTCTCCAAATCTTCGTTCATCATTTACCTGATAATCTGCTCCTCTGACTTGTAGACGATAGGTAAGATGTGGATAAGCTTTAGCACTATCGGCTTTTGAATCTGCTCGGAACGTAATCTCTTGATCGTCTAACTCCATATGGAAAGGTACAACATACTCATTATTGTTCATGGAAACTTGATTCGTAACGAGATAACGATATGATTTACCGCTTAAAGAACGCACCTTGAGATGAACTTCTGGTGTGTCAACAGTTGTGAAATTCGTAATGACTAGTGTATCATCAGCTGTTTTATAATACCACCGTGCATAGTTAAAGCCCATTTCATACATTGAAGGCATCGTAAGCAGTTGAAATTTGCCTTCCATTTCAATATAAATTCGCTGCCCAGATGTTTTCAGGATATTTAATGCATTTCTAGTATTTGTTAACATTTTATTCATTGAAGTATTACCTACAACAAGTTGAGCGTTAAACACTCCGAACATGTAAGAGGTGGAAGTAATAATATCATCTTTTAACTTGCCATTTTGACCAGTCATAATAATATGGCCATGCGGACGCTCAACAAGCAGTTCCTTTTCTTTTAAAACAACATGCTCATACTTGTCAGTGAAGAAAGAAAGCAGGTTTTCTCCATCCCATTCCTCTTGATGACGGTTCGGGAAGAGTTGATCAATTTCATTTTTTTCCATCGATAAAGTTTTTAGCGGCTCACCAATAATAGGGGAGATACTAACTTCCTCAATTGCAGCACCTAATGGATTTAAATCTTTAACTTGGTTCCAGGCTTCCATAAGTTCTTCTTCAAACTCTAATGTGGTGATCGCCTCTTGGTGTGTGTCTTTATAGATACCATAGAATACAAATTTTGTTGATCCATTCAAATGAACACGCTCAGATTGAAGGGCAGTATAAGCAAATTCATATTGGTATACTTCATTTGCAAGTGATAACTTTGTTAGTATTTCAGGTTGGTTTGTTTCTTTATAAGAAAGTCCAAAAAATTGGAAGCCATCTGTGGAATAAGCGGCTGTTTTTGATAAGGAGCCCTGTTGTATATAAGGGAATCCAGTTGATTGCGGCTGGTTTTGGCGTGAACAAACCACATATCCTCGTGAAGCATCCTCAAATACAGAATGATCAATATACTGAGCCATATAAGATTCATTCGAGCGAACAGCCCCCATATCAGCGAGACCTAAATCTTGTCCGTAGATTACATCTACTTCTACATCTGTACCGCTGAGATTTACATCCCAGAACCAAATGCCTTTATCAGACAGTCTAAAAGTGACCTTATAAATAACCTGATCCAATCTTCCTTCCCAAGATATAAGAGAATCAGAATAGTGTAAAATGCTTTCAGATTTAACTCCTAAGAGCGGAACAACTTTTATTTCATTATTTTTATTCAGCCTTAAGTAAAGGTTATTTAATGATCCATCAATTGGATTACCAATGATTTGGTTAATCATTACATGTTTTGAGGTAATAGAAGATATATCACCGCTATTAAGAAACGAAAAGGACAAGTCTCCTGATTGTATCTTAAATGTTGATTCCTTTGCTTTTAACATGGTTGTCACCTCTAGTTTCCTATTTTACTAATTTAAAAGTAAGAGCAGATACATTCTGGCTGTTCGGCCCAACATATGCAATAAACGTACCAGCATCACTTGTAAACTGAAGATTCTCATGATGGTATCGAAGTTGTTCCTCGGTGATAGTGAAGGACACTTCTTTCGTCTCATTCGGCTCTAACATAATCTTTTTAAACGCCTTCAATTCCTTTACAGGTCTGACAATTTCACCTGCAACGTCACGGATATAAAGCTGTACGACTTCTTCACCAGCAACATTGCCCGAATTGGTTACATTTACAGATAGAGTAATAGTTTCTTCAGGAGTCATATTCTCAGCTGACAATGAAGCATTGCTATATGAGAAGGTTGTATAGCTTAAACCAAACCCAAATGGAAGTAACGGTTCATTCGGAATATCCAAATAGTGAGTTACATATCGTACATATTCATCAGAAGTTTTCGGGCGGCCAGTATTAAAATGATTGTAATATACTGGCACTTGTCCGACTGAATATGGGAATGTCATGGATAGACGGCCGGATGGATTTTCATCACCAAATAATAAATCACTAATCGCAGCTCCACCTTCTGTACCTGGATACCAAGCCTCTAACACAGCATCTGCTTGATCAATCACACCATGTAAATCGAGAGGACGACCATTAAATAATACAACTGCCATTGGTTTTTGCAGTTTTTTCACTTCAGCGATCAATTGGAGTTGAATTTCCGGTAAACGAATATCAGCTCGGCTGCCGCCTTCTCCGCTCATTGCTGAACTTTCACCTAAAGCAAGGACAATAACATCTGCTTCACTTGCTGCCTTTAATGCCATATTCATTTCATTTTCTGCACCTGTTTCAATGTCACAGCCTTTTGAGACTGTAAGCAAAGAAGGATCAATTTTCATTTTTAAACCTTCGTCCAATTTAACGGCATCCTCGTAAGAACCTTGCCAAGACCAAGGGCCTAAAATATCGCCATTGTGAGCAAAAGGACCAATTAACGCAATTTTCTGGTGCCTGTTTAATGGAAGAACAGATTCATTCTTCAATAGTACACAAGACTTCCTCGCTGCTTCTCGTGCTGCCTTGCGATGCTCCTCGGATAGAATATATTCTTGCTCACGTTTTTCATCTGCACCACGATGTGGATTTTCAAATAATCCTAAAGTTTGTTTTAATTTCAAAATACGAAGTACGGCTTCATCAATGAGTGATTCCTCTATTTTGCCCGTTTCCACTAACTGTTTTAAGTTATCTATGTAGCAGGTTGTCATCATTTCAATATCTACGCCAGCTTGCAGCGCTTTTATGGCAGCTTCAGAGGAATCTTCAGCAATACCATGAGGAATTAACTCCTTGACAGCACCCCAGTCAGAGATCATGACTCCGTCAAATCCCCATTCATCACGAAGTAAATCGCGCATTAACTTCTTATTTCCAGTAGCAGGGATACCATCTACGGTATTAAAAGCAGTCATAACCATTTCACAGCCTTCATCTAATGCGGCTTTATAAGCGGGTAAATAGGACTCTCGCAACTGTCTTTCTGACATATTAACCGTGTTATATTCACGCCCGCCTTCTGGCGCACCATAGGCTGCAAAGTGCTTTACACATGCCGCTACACGATTATGATCACTTGTTAAATTTGTTCCTTGGAATCCTCGAACAAACGCACGAGCAAATAGACTATTTAAATATGGATCCTCCCCAGTAGACTCCATAACTCTGCCCCAGCGCGGGTCGCGAACTAAATCAACCATTGGTGCAAATGTAACATGAACACCAGAAACGGCAGCTTCTTTGGCGGCAATCTCAGCACTCTTTTCTGCAAGGTCCATGTCCCAGCTGCAACCCATGGCAAGAGGTACAGGGAAAATTGTTTTAAATCCGTGAACAATGTCGGCCATCATTAATAAAGGAATACCTAGACGATTGTCTTCTAAATGCGCTTTTTGAATGTTTATAACTTCTCTTGCACCTGACGCACCCAAGACCGAACCGCAATTTTGTGAATCTTCTTCAGAAATCCCCATACCGACCATTGGTCCTGTTATCTCACCATTATCAGATGCTCCTTTAAAGAAGGGTGTTGCTAACTGAAGAAGTTGGCCAATCTTTTCCTTTAAAGTCATTTTTTGAAGTAGATCCTTCAATTGTTGTTCCACTATTATTCTCCTCCTGTTTCTTAATGTATTTTAATTATTGAAACGTTTCAATATAGGATATAATTGGATTATAAACGCTTTCAAAAATAGAGTCAATGAAAAATCGAAACGTTTTTATTGTGAGAGATTAAGTGTCGTTGAGAAAACAAATGATAATTTATTAGAATAAAGCTACTCTATATCTTGACGTCTGTAAACTCCAGGAGCTACGCCATATTTTTTATGAAATACCCTGTGAAAGTAAGGATAGCTGCCGAATCCGCAATCTTCAGCAATCTGCTCGAGTGTCATAGTAGTGTACTTCATGCGCTCGATTGCTGCGGAAAGCCTAATTTCAAGAGCATATTCGATGATGGTTTTTCCGACATGACTTTTAAAAAGATGAACAGAACGAGAAATGCTAAGACCAGCATGTCGTGCCACATCCTCTAGTTTAAAAGCAGTAGTGGCGTGCTCTTCAATGTAACGCATCATCCGAGACACTGGATAAGGGTAGATGAAGGATGAAACCGTTTCGTTTGCTGCACGTTCCAAATATAAACAAAGTGCTCGTAGTAAATAGCCGGAGAGCTCCTCGTTTTGGCTGGAAGCTGGGCGGCGCTTTTCCATCATGATTTGACGCCATAAAGTCAGCAGTTTGTCATCAATTTCGATTTGGGAGACATTAACTATGTCGGAATTACGCCACCATTCTTCAATCCATGACCCTTCACATCCTAAGTGATAGTCCCCGCAATTTTGGCCCTCTTTGACTAGCAGTTCATAATGATCGCCAGGTTCTATAATCAAAAGGTCACCCTTCTTCATTTCCATTTTTCTTCCCTTCACCACAACTTCACTGAATCCTTCCGTTTGGAGACGGAATAAATAAGCAGGATATCCGGATTTGTGCTGGGAATGATATCCATTTGTGTGATAGGAATATCCGCAAAAAAATATATTAGTTTCCATAAATTCCTCCTTAAAAAATAGAAAAATAGCAAAATAGTATATGTTTTAAGTATATCATCTATGTTTATTTATAAATATACCATTTAATATGTAATCAAATAAGTAAGGAAAAGGAAGTGAGTGTTAAGGATGTCTAAAATTCCAATAGCTGTTCAAATGTACACATTGCGGGAAGAAAGCTCTAAAGATTTTACCGGTACCTTGAGAAGAGTGGCTGAACTTGGCTTCGATGGTATTGAACTTGCAGGCTTCGGCGGCTTATCAGCAAAGGAAGTAAAAGTATTACTAGATGATCTTAACCTAAAAGCTGTGTCGAGCCATGTACCCCTCGAAGAATTGGAAAATAATCTAATGCAAGTGATTGAAGATCAGAAAACAATTGGAAGCAGCTTTGTTGTCTGCCCATACTTAATGCCTGAACGCCAGAGTGAAGATGGTTATATTGCACTTACTTCATTTTTAAATCAGACTGGTGAAATTTTAAGACGTGAAGGGATAACACTTTGCTATCATAATCACGATTTTGAACTAAAACGACTGTCCGATGGGAGAACTGCACTTGAAGCGATTTATGAAGATACCAACCCAGAAAATGTAAAGGCAGAGTTCGATATTTATTGGCTGACAAAAGCAGGAGAAATACCGGTTGAGTGGATTAGTCGTTATCAAAATAGAACACCACTGATTCATTTGAAAGACATGACAAGAGATGAGGCACAATTCTTTGCAGAGCTTGGTACAGGCGGTGTCGATATACAATCCGTTTTAAATATGGGAGAGGAAGCTGGTGTTCAGTGGTGGATTATTGAGCAGGATGAAAGCCGCCTTACACCATTTGAAAGTATAGAGATAAGCTTAAATTATTTAAAGAAAAATGGAGTTGGTTGTTATGGTAAACGTAACAGTGTGGAATGAAAACCGTCACGAACAAAAAAATCCTGTTGTAAGAGATATATACCCTAATGGAATCCATGGTACGATAGCACAGTTTTTAAAGGCAGACGGTTTCGATGCAAGGACTGCTACATTAGACGAACCAGAGCATGGGTTAATGGATGAAGTTCTCGACAAAACAGATGTATTAGTTTGGTGGGGGCATTTAGCACATGGTGAAGTAAAGGATGAAATTGTACAAAAGGTTCAACAGCGTGTTCTTGACGGGATGGGTCTCATTGTTCTTCATTCAGGTCATTTCTCTAAAATCTTTAAAATCCTAATGGGCACAAGCTGTGATTTAAAATGGCGGGAAGCAGACGAAAAAGAACGACTTTGGGTTGTGAGCCCAAGCCATCCGATCACAGAAGGTATCTCTGAGTTTATTGAATTAGAAAAGGAAGAAATGTATGGGGAGCACTTTGATATCCCACAGCCAGATGAGCTTATTTTTACAAGCTGGTTTGAGGGCGGAGAAGTCTTCCGCAGCGGATGTACTTTCAAACGCGGGAATGGAAAAGTATTTTATTTCCGTCCGGGTCATGAGACATATCCAACTTACCATAACAAAGACATACAACGTGTTATTAGTAATGCCGTGAAATGGGCGAAGCCTGTTAAGCGTGAGCGTCCTGTCTATGGGAACGCGAAACCACTAGAAGTAATTGGAGGGAAATAAGAATGGAAAAATTAAGAGTCGGCGTGATTGGTTGCGGCAGTATCTCTCAGTACCGCCATTTACCGGAATATAAATTGAATAAAAATGTTGAGCTGGCAGCGGTTTGTGATATCAATGAGGAACGTGCCCAAGCCACCGCTGAAAAATATGGAGCGAAAGCATATACGAGTTATGAAGAGTTAATAAACAGCGGTTTGGTCGATGCCGTCAGCGTTTGTACACCAAATTATCTCCATGCTCCGATTACGATTGCTGCTTTAAACGCCGGACTTCATGTCCTTTGTGAAAAACCAATGGCAACTTCAAGGAAGGAAGCAGAAGAAATGGTTGAAGCAGCAAAGGCTAATGACAAGAAGCTAATGATTGCTCATAATCAGCGATTTGTACCCTCACACCAAAGAGCACGTCAGTTAATCCAAAGCGGTGAAATCGGCAAGATATATAGCTTCCGTACCGCTTTCGGCCATGGAGGACCAGAAGGCTGGAGTATTGATGGCAAAGAAAGCTGGTTCTTTGAAAAAGAAAAAGCCTTTGTTGGGGCGATGGGTGACCTAGGTGTCCACAAGACCGATTTACTTCGCTATGTACTAGGTGAAGAAATTACAGAAGTAGGAGCTTTTGTTGAAACAAATGCAAAGGATTTCGCAAGTGTAGATGATAATGCAGTTTGTGTTTTAAAAACCGAGAGCGGAATCATCGGAACTCTTGCCGCAAGCTGGGCTTATAAGGGTAAAGAAGATAACTCCACCATTATATACGGAGAAAAAGCAGTCCTGCGTTTAGAGGATGATCCTGTAAGTTCACTTATCGTTCAATATGTAAACGGAGAAGTAGTGAATTATCAGCTGGGCAAAATACAGTCCAATGATGCCGGAGGGCAGAATACTTCACATGTGATTAATAAATTTGTCGATGCTATCGTTCTTGACCATGAGGTGCCTGTCACCGGTGAAGAAGGCATGAAATCATTGGAGGTAATTTTGGCAGCGTTAGAGTCCAATGAAACAAAGCAGATTGTAAGAGTGAGAGAAAGATGAAAAAGCTTCGCATTGGAATCATCGGAGTCGGCGGTATTGCCTTAGGCCGGCATATTCCTTCCTTTCTACAGTTGAAGGATTTTTGCGAGATTACGGCTTTAAGTGATATTAATGTTGAAAATGCAAAAGAAACGGCAGAGAAATATCAAATTCCCCATGTATTTTCGAATTATCATGATCTTTTTTCAGTGGTGGATGCTGTTTGTATTTGTACACCAAATAAATTCCACGCAGAAATAACGATTGCTGCCCTTGAAGCAGGTGTACATGTGCTGTGTGAAAAGCCAATGGCTTTGTCTGCGGAAGAATGCGAGGCAATGGTCTTGGCTGCTAAAAAGGCAGATAAAGTTCTCGCGATTGCCTATCATTACCGTTTTATGAAGGAAGCTGAAGCTGCTAAGAAAGCGATGGAAGATGTAGGTGCACCTCTTGTTATTAGAGTTCAGGCACTGAGACGCCGAAAAGTACCGGGCTGGGGAGTTTTTACCAACAAAGACCTGCAGGGCGGCGGCAGTTTGATTGATTATGGCTGCCATCTGTTAGATCTAGCGCTATGGCTGATGGGGAATCCGAAACAGATAGGAGTGACAGGCACCGCTTATAACACATTAAGTAAAATGCCTGGTCAAGTGAATCAATGGGGTTCGTTTAATCATGAAACCTTTAATGTTGATGATCATGTGACGGCATATATTCAATTTGAAGGTGGAGCTTCGATGTTGTTTGAAACATCATGGGCAGCCAATATAAAGGCTGACGCTGAGCATCTGAGCATTTCTGGTGTGGACGGGGGATTGAGCGTATTCCCTTTCGAACTATATACATCAAAGAACGGAATGCTTTTAAATAGTGAAGCGGCATGGCTTCCTGGAGAAGAAGATCCTGGATTGAAGCAGGCTAGAAACTTTATAGAGGCATGCCTTGGATTGGCTGAGCTAGTGGTCAAACCAGAAGAGGCACTTCAAGTTTCACAAATTATTGATCAAATATATGAGAGCGGGGGAAATAAAATATGAAATTAGGAGTTTTTACGGTTCTATTTGCGGAAAAATCATTTGAGGAAATGCTTGATACAGTCAAAGATGCTGGACTCCATGCAGTGGAGATCGGTACAGGGTGCTATCCAGGAAACAGCCATTGTGATTTAGATGGATTATTAGAGAGTGAAGAGGCTCGTAATCAATACCTTCAGCAAGTGGAAAGCCGCGGGCTTACAATCAGTGCATTTAGTTGTCATGGCAACCCAATTTCTCCTGAAGAGGGATTTGCCAGAACCTCACATGAAACACTTTTAAAAACGATTAAGCTTGCTTCCCTTTTAAATGTCCCTGTTGTTAACTGTTTTTCTGGTACGGCAGGAGATCATGAAGATGCAAAATATCCAAACTGGCCCGTTACACCATGGCCCAACGAATATGGTGATGTGTTAAAGTGGCAGTGGGAAGAAAAGCTCATTCCTTATTGGAAGGAAGTCGGTCAGTTTGCGCAGGATCATAACGTGAAAATTGGACTGGAGCTTCATGGAGGATTTTTAGTTCACACTCCATATACTCTATTAAAATTGCGTGAACAAACATGTGACGCGATCGGTGCCAATTTAGACCCAAGTCACTTATGGTGGCAGGGAATTGATCCTGTTGCGGCTATCAAAATACTAGCAAAAGAAAATGCAATTCACCATTTTCATGCGAAAGACACCTATATTGACCAAGAAAATGTGAATATGTATGGACTCACTGATATGCAGCCATACGGGGAAGTAAGATCTCGCGCATGGACATTCCGTTCAGTGGGCTGTGGACATAGTTTGAAGGAATGGTCAGACATGATGAGTGCCCTTCGTACATATGGCTACGATTATGTAGTCAGCATTGAACATGAGGACCCAATCATGTCAATAGATGAAGGATTTAAACGTGCTGTGACTAATTTGAAGTCTGTGTTAATCGAAGAGTCTGTTTCTCAAATGTGGTGGGCTTAAAAATACAAAAAAACATAAGGGACTGCTTGTCCCTTATGTTTTTTATTTTGTAGTTAATCAATAGATATCGGGATTCTGAGTCGTTATCACGCTTATGAGAGCCCGTAAGTACTTTTTTTACAAGGTAACGGTCACTCATTGACACTATGCGAGCCCGCACCATCCTTTTTAATAAGATACCGGTCACTCATCGAAGCGATGAGAGCCGGCACCAGCCTTTTTAATAAGATACCGGTCACTCATCGACCTTATGAGAGCCCGTACCAGCTTTTTTAATAAGGTACCGGTCACTCATCGACCTTATGAGAGCCCGTACCAGCTTTTTTAATAGGGTACCGGTCACTCATTGACCTTATGAGAGCCCGCACCAGCTATTTTAATAGGGTACCGGTCACTCATCGAAGCAATGAGAGCCCACACCATCCTTTTTAATAAGATACCGGTCACTCATCGAATCAATGAGAGCCGGCACCAGCTTTTTTAATAAGATACCGGTCACTCATCGACACAAAGAGTGCCCGCGAATCTTTTTTACTGTATCAGGATTGAGTCAATACAGCCTTAGTAAACCGTTCCCATGGTTTGCTCAGCCAGCGTTTTAAAGCGAAACAGCCGCGCAGCCACTCATCGGCTCCTTGAGCAAGCCAGATACCGAGAAGTCCTAAACCAAAATGAACGCCAAGTAAATAGCTTAGTGACACCGCTATACCCCACATCGAGATAATCCCAATGACAACAGGAAAGCGAACATCTCCTGCAGACTTTAATGAATTCATAAGGACGATATTCATGGCCCTTCCTGGCTCAACGAATACAATTGCCCATAAAACAGGAAGACAAACCATAATAATCGAAGGGTCCTCTGTAAATGCCCTTAAGACAAAATCCCCTTTGAAGGCGATGATAAGTGAGGCAGAGGTTGAGGCAAACATCGCAATTTTCAGTGTGCGAATTCCTCGTTTTAAGGCGCGGTCATATTGTTTTGCCCCAATATAACGTGCTACCAAAAGCTGCGTTCCCTGCGCAATCGCGACAGTGAACAAAAAGCAGAGCATACTGATATTTAAAATATATACTCTTCCAGCCAAAGAGGCTGTGCCCATTGTTACTACGAAACTAGTAATAACTACTTGAGATAATTGATAAGAAAGATTTTCACCAGCTGACGGAATTCCAATTTCGAGCAATTCTCGGATATCTTGTTTTTTTGCGTTGAAAATGTCCCGAATGACAATTTTTAAGGAAAGTCTATTATATAGCAAATACAATAGTGCGCAAACAGCATAAGCTCTTGCTGCAAAGATGGCCCACGATACGCCCGTTACACCTGTAATCGGCAGACCCAGGATTCCGGTAGTCGCAATAATATTGCCGCCAATACTGATAACATTCATATAAACCGTAACCATCATTGATTCCTTGGTGTAGCCATGGCTGCGCAGAATGGCACTTAATGCCAGAGAAAGTGATTCGAAAAACAGTGAAAGAGCACATATCCTTACAAAGGTAAGGCCATAGTCGAAAACAACTCCATGGACATTATATAAACGAAGTAAAGGTTCTCCAAAAATAAAAACGAGAATGGCGATGGATACACCAAACCAGAAATTTAAACCAAATACAGAATAAGATAGCTGCCTTGCACGCTGCAGTTTACCTGCACCAAGATTTTGGCTGATTAATACGGTTGCACCGATGGAAGTAACATTAAAAACTAAGATGAAAATATTCAGCAGTTGATTGGCTACTCCAACACCAGCGACTGCCTGATCTGAGTATTGACTTAACATCAAAGTAGCCACAATACCCATTCCCATATGAAGGGATAGTTCGATAAAGAGCGGCCAGGTAATACTAAAGAGAGTCTGGTCTTGATATTTGTTTTTTTGTTCCTCCACGATATTCTCCCATCCATTTGTCTAGTAAAAGTAATGATTAATTTTACTCCTCATTGAGAGATTTTGGAATAGGAAATCCTCTATTAAAAATATTTCCAAAATTGGTACTCACAAAAGGAAAAATAATAAGATTGTTATATAGTTATGAATTTGCTATTTTTAAAATAATACCAGACTAATTGGGGGACAAATATGTATACGAAAAGAAATTTATATAGGTTTTTGTTAATCCTCATTGTTGGTTTATTTGTCCTTTTACAAGTGATAGATTTAATCAATCCAGACCTCTTTCATTCTATTAAAATAATTAACAATATCGCATCCGTTATTTCGATTGCAGCTATCGGTTTCTTAATTTTCTTAGTAAAGGAATTCGATAAGAAAGCCAACGAATTTACAATAAACGAAAAGAAAATGAAAAACATCTTTGATACGCTGGATGTAGCAATCTGGTCTCATGATCTAAAGTCTGACACGCTGCTCATCACTCCTGGAATAGAAAAACTATATGGATATACACTGGATGATTTTTATGAAAATACGACCCTCTGGAGAGAAGTGATCTATCCAGAGGATTTATATGTTTTAGAGGAAAGAGAAAAGAAACTGGCAGCTAGTGAAACGGTAACGAGTCAATATCGAATAGTTCGCCCAGATGGTGAAGTGCGCTGGATTCAGGACAGAGGGATACCAACCTTTGATTCAAAAGGTGAGTTTGTTGATTTTACCAGCGTACTATTTGATATTACAGATCGGAAAGAAAGTGAAGGACTCTATCAAAGTTTAGTAGAAATGTCACCTGATATTATTGCTGTCGTTTATGATGGGAAAATTGAATATATTAATGAAGCAGGCTTCAAATTGATTGGTGCACAATGTCAGGAGCAGGTGCTTGGGCATTCAGTTAGGAATTTTGTTCCTTCTCATATTACAGATTTAATTAAGACTAAAGTGTTCTCAACTGATAAATTAGAGAACGAACGGCTTAGACTTGAATTCCAGGTTAAGCGAACAGACGGTGAAAGCATTGATGTGGAGATGGCAGCCAGGTCTATACTTTACGAAGGCAGATTTGCGATTCAGGTTGTGGGCAGGGATATTACACAACGAAAGAAATCGGAGCAAACGATTAAATACATGGCCTACTTTGATACGTTAACCGGATTACCGAATCGGAATCAATTTAGAAATTACCTGAATGAGGTCCTGCACAAACAAGAGAATAGAAAACACGCTGTGCTGTTCTTAGATTTGGATCGCTTTAAAATTATCAATGATACAAAAGGTCACTCAATTGGGGATATTATTCTTCAAAAGGTAGCCCGCCGATTAGAAAAAGCCGTACAAAATGCAGGTCTCGTATCCCGTCAGGGCGGGGATGAATTTATTATCGTTCTTGAAGATATGGACAAAGAAAATGCTGTTTTTGTTGCTAAGCGGATCCTTAATGAATTTTCAATTCCATTTGAAATAAACTGTGATGAATTTTTTGTAACACCAAGCATTGGAATTAGCATTTATCCAACGGATGGAAGTGATGAGGAAACACTTATTAAAAATGCGGATACCGCCATGTACCAAGCAAAAGAACGTGGAAAAAATAATTATCAGTTTTACTCAACTACCTTTGATGGTATTTCAACGTGGAAGATGAAAGTAGAGAACTGGTTACGAAGAGCCTTGGAGCAGAAACAAATGACACTCCATTACCAGCCGCAGTTAGATCTGCGTACGGGGGAAATTGTCGGGGTGGAAGCGTTAATTCGGTGGAACCACCCGGAATATGGGAATATTGCACCTTCTGAATTTATACCACTTGCAGAAGAAACAGGTTTGATTGTTCCATTAGGAAAGTGGATATTAAGAGAGGCGTGTGAGCGGAGAAAGGCATGGAAAGATGCAGGTTATGGAGTTTTTCCGATTGCGGTAAACGTGTCTGTGCGTCAATTTCAGGACGAGCAGATTATCCAGTTTATCTCCGATATGCTAGAAGAAGTTGGTCTAGAACCCAAGTATTTAGAACTCGAAATTACAGAAAGTCTTATGCAAAACCTAGGGAACTCCACGATCCTTCTGAATCAGTTAAAGGAGCTGGGTGTGCAGCTATCAATAGATGACTTTGGTACAGGTTATTCCTCTTTAAGTTATTTAAAGCATCTTCCAATTGATAAAATTAAAATAGATAAATCATTTGTTGACGATATTATCTATCATGATAATCAAGGCATGATGGTGAAAACCATCATTGATATGGGGATGAATTTAAAATTCGGAGTCATAGCTGAGGGAATTGAAACAGAAGAGCAGGTTAAATTCTTAACGCAGAATTCCTGCCGGATTGGACAAGGCTACTACTATAGTAAACCTTTATCTGCAGAGAAACTGGAAGAGTTTTTATTAAATGGCATTGTTCCATTTGAATAGGATTAGGCGGGACTTCCCGCCTCATTTTTATGAAAAAAAACCTTCAAACTGAAGGTCTATTAGTTTCCCCATTTCAAGTGTACGGTCAATGAACAGCAGGACATTGGGCTGCCAGGCTCAGGGTGGGTAATAAGCTCAAAGGTTACCCCGCTTGGTGTATATTTCGTTTCCACCGGTACCTTCAGGCCAATCGTTTTCATTAACCGGTCTACTTCCGCTTTATTCCCTTGCTGTGCAGCACTCATTAGCTGTACGTCAAAATCTTCATCCCCTAACCGGTCCAACAGAATGCTGCCTTGAGCCATTAATAGCCGATAGGATTTAATGGACTTCGTAAAAACATTTACATCCACCTGCGGGTATTGCCTGGTTACTGGTGGATAAACATAATAACTCGGGTAAGCAGGGGGCTGAGGATATGGTTGATAAGGATTGTAATAATAGTACATTGTAACGCTCCTTCCATACTTAAAACACAAGGCATTATACGTTATGTGTATTGGACTTTTTTGGTTACAAAGAAGGAGCGCCTGGATTTTAGATCCAAGCGCTCTTACCAAATTAGTATAAATGAACCTCACCGCTAGAGACTGAAACATTTATTGGATTCTTTCCGGAACCGTGTGTTCCCTTTAAACTATTCTTATCACTTCCATTAGTGGTTAATGGAAAATCACTTGTAATATCTCCACTGCTTACTTTGCCGTCTAATCTGAAATCCGCATCATCAGGTAAATCAATGTTAACTTCTCCAGAGCTCAGGTCAATCTCAATCGGATCATTAAGTTTATCCATTTGAATGGAGAATTCTCCGGATGACACATCTGCCTTTAGTTCGCCTGTAAAGTGGGTAACCTCTACATTCCCAGAACTAAGGTCGAAGGAGCTTGATTTCGTTTGTAAACGGTCAATGGTAACGTCACCTGAAGAACCATCATGAGTAAATTCATTCACGATTAAATCATCGATATTAACATTCCCAGAACCAATATCCAAAGAAAGTCCATCTAAATTCATTGACTCCCCATCGAAAGTTAAGCTGCCTGAACCAACTTGAATGTTCATATTACGGTTATAATCGTTAGGAATATAGATTTTTAATTCCCTTTTATCGGAAAAAGAGAACCAGTTAAACATTTTCTTTGTTTCTACTAATAATGTGCTGCCTGTTTCTTTAACGGTCAGCGACCCTTTGCCTGTTAAAACGGCCTCGACATCATCACGATTCTCAGGAATAATCGTTGTTTTTACTCCTCCTACATTAATATCGATGGTTTTTATTGTCTTTGATACCGCAGCTCTCCCATCTTTACTGCCTCCAAATGCAAAACCATTCAATTGGAATGACTGATTAAATACAATATATAACCCTGTGATGATAAGTAGGAGTATCACAATCCTCTTCATATAAATCCCTGCCCTTCATTTCTTATAGTTTCATCATAAGGGATATTACATGAACCGCCAATGAACCTGAGATTTAATTATTTCTAAGGCTAGAGATGTATTATGGCAGCTAAAGTGGAAATTTTATTCGATATCCGAACTATTAAATTTGTGATATTCTTGGTATTGGAGGTGTTACCATGACCGTAAAAAAGATTACCCCAAAAGAGCTTCATGAGAGAATTATAGGTGAAAATCAAATCATTCTTCTAGATGTTCGTGCAGTTGAAAAATATAATGAATCCCATATCGAAGAACCTCAAGTGGTGAGCCTGAATATCCCGAAAACGGATATATTCAACCTTGAAGAGGGTGGTGTTCTATCCCAGCTTCCAAAGGAACAGCATGTTGTTGTTACGTGTACCACTGGAAACTCAGCGGCAAAGTGCGCAAACATTCTAGATAGTCTGGGCTATCAAGTAGAAGTTTTAGAAGGCGGCCTTACCGCATGGAAGGAATATAGAAAATAGCTTGGAGAGAAGTAACATGCTACAGACGTTAAATAAACAACTAGAAAAAATCATGCCTTTAATCACTCCTGTGAGTGTTATAGTGGGTGTATTACTTTCTGTCTATATAAAGGACTTTTCTTATTTAATCCCTTGGATATTCGCTTTTATGACATTTGCTGGGAGCTTAAATTCTAATTTCAAATCATTATCTACTGTGGTGCGGCATCCACTCCCGATCTTTGCTGCCATGATTTTATTACACATACTCATGCCAATATGGGCATGGGGAGTCGGACATCTTACTTTCCAGGACGATATTTTTACTATTACCGGTATTGTATTAGGAATGGCTATCCCAACCGGTGTCACCAGCTTTATTTGGGTTTCGATTTATAAAGGAAATATTCCGCTTACTTTATCCATTATCTTAATCGATACAATGCTTTCACCGATTATTGTACCTTATTGTTTGTCTCTATTAATCGGTGAAAAAATTGAAATGGATATGCTCGGAATCATGCAAGGTTTAGTTGGAATGATTGTTCTTCCTTCCATCTTAGGAATGCTGCTTAATCAATTTTTAAAACGCAGTGTGACAAAGCAGTTGAGCACGACATTGGCACCCTTTTCTAAAATCTGTATCGGAATTGTTGTCATGCTGAATGGTGCTGTCATTGCTCCTTACTTGAAGAATATTAATCTTAAATTAATGGGTATCATACTGGTGGTCTTTTTTATTGCGGCCACAGGATATGTGTTTTCGTTTTTCATAGGTAAACTAATCAGAAGTGACAAAGATACAATCGTATCTTTGACCTTTTCTGGCGGAATGAGAAATATCAGTGCAGGTGCTGTTATTGCGGTTACCTATTTTCCGCCGGCAGTGGCGGTTCCAGTGGTAGTCGGAATGCTGTTCCAGCAGGTACTTGCTTCTTTTGCGGGATCTGTATTAGCGCGTTATTATAGCAAGAAAACGTTATATGTAAAGCTGGATGGGGTTAACAAAAATGAAGGAATATGACACTAGAGGCACTTCAAAAATGGAGTGTCTTTTTTGATGGTAAAAACTTCAGTTTGGGGTAAAGTAATGGGAGAAATTCGGTTGACATGAAACCAAAAGGTTTTATATAATACAGAAAGTGAAACCAAAAGGTTTTATATCATTGATAGAAGGTAGGAGAAACTTTTGCAAAATACATTACAGGATATTAAACAAACGATTGTAATCAACGCGCCTATTCAAAAGGTATGGGATCAGGTTTCGACATCTGAAGGGATTGCCGCATGGTTTATGCCAAATGACTTTAAGCCTGAAGTTGGCTATGAATTCCATATCCAATCTCCATTTGGACCATCACCTTGTAAAGTGACAGAATTTGATCCTCCGAATTCCCTTTCATTCAAATGGGATACAGATGGCTGGTTTTTATCATTTAGCTTAAAGGATTTGGGGGATAAAACAGAATTCACGCTTATCCATGGCGGATGGAAAGCAGCGGATGAAATTGTTGGAAAAGCAGGACAAAAATCTTCTGTTATTCGTGAGAATATGTCTCAAGGCTGGACAGGCATCTTAGAAAAACTTCGTACACTTTTGGAGAACTAAGTGTCAGCTTCAGCTCAAAAGCATGATGTCTTTCAAGCGATTGCTGACCCGACCCGGAGAGAGGTGCTAAGATTACTTTCGGAAAAAGAGAGGCCCATTTCGGAAATAACGGCACATTTTCCTATGAGCCGAACAGCCATTGCCAAGCACCTCCAAGTCCTATCCGAAGCTGAATTAGTCAGCGGAAGGAAGGTAGGAAGAGAAAAGATTTATACTTTGCACCCAGAACCTTTAAATGAGCTAAAAGATTGGCTTTCTTACTATGAAAAGTTTTGGGAAAACAAACTTTCGATTCTTAAACATATTGTTGAAAACTCAATTTTGAACGTTAATCCATCAGATGAAACCGACAAGAAGTAATGTCGGTTTTTTCTATTGGTTTATAGGTGTGGAGTAACCGAGAGCCGGATTATGAGGGGGTTAGGTTAACTACAAGGTGTCGGAGTGATCGAAGAGGATGCAGAAAGAGCATTTGGGTCACTCCAGTTGGTCTGGAGTGATCGCAGAGCATGGTAGATAGAGCATTTGGGTAACTCCAGTGTGTCTGGAGTGACCGAAGAGGATGCAGAAAAAGCATTTGGGTCACTCCAGTTGGTCTGGAGTTACCGAAGAGGATGCAGAAAAAGCATTTGGGTAACTCCAGTTGGTCTGGAGTGACCGCAGAGCATGGCAGAAAGAGT
>NZ_JAWVNQ010000007.1:0-198414 GCF_046591715.1 Neobacillus niacini
TTACTGGCGGCGCTAATGATTTGTCCTTAAGACCTTAGATGAAGGACAAACCTACTGGCTTACAGCACCTTTTTGTAAAGGGTGCTGTTACTATTTGCGGGGAAAAATCTCAGGAAAAGACCAGGAGAACCGTCCCCATGGTCACGGTTTTAACCAGCAGTCCTTATGGGCAGAATAGTTCTATTCTCTTTTGTATTCTTTCGTGTATCTCTGTTGGTATTTCTTTAATCTTGATATCTTCACCTAGGAAGAGCAGCCAATTGGTTATTTCGGTCAATTCTTCAGGATTGTTGACATTGATAAAAGCCTTTAGTATGGCTGTGGCCTGGTATGGATTTGTATAGGAAATGGACATTTTTAAAGGGTGATATTTTTTAAATTGGGCAATTGCTTTAGGACCAAGTTCAAGGATTACGTTGGATACCTCTTCCTGCTGCTTAAATTTTTCTAAAATCTTTTTCTTACTCCAGCTTTTGTTCGTTGGGCAGGGTTTGATGTCGATGAGATTGTCGACATGAAAAATCTGCTTCTTTTCTTCCTTTATGTCAAAGCCTTCAATCAACCACAGGCTTTTTTCACGATAAAGGTGCAAAAGATAGATATGATAAGACTTTATGACCTTCCCTTCTTTAATCGTAATCAATAAATTCCGATCCAAAAGCAGGAGCTGAATGAGTTTTTCTAACATGGGATGTGGGAGGTCTGACAAATCGAGCAGGTCAGGATTATTCGGGTTTGTCCCTTCAAATAGCAGGATTTCATTTAATAGAACAAGGTGATCCTGCTGGTTTTCGGAGATGATGCCCAGCAGTTTTTCAGCTAATGACTGCCGGCTCTTTAGATAGGGAAGCTGTTGATTCCTTGTAGCCATAAAGGCAATAAAAAGAGCTTTTACCTCATTATCGGTAAAGCGCACATGGTGCAGCACAGAATTATGCATGACGAAATAACCCCCGTCCCTGCCCACTTCAGCAACAAGCGGCATCCCCATTGCTTCAATTTCTCGGATATCCCTAATAGCTGTCGAACGAGAGATGTTAAATTCCTGCATGATTTCTGTAATGGTAAAGTGGGATCGGTTGTTGACATACCGCATAATGGTATTAATCCGTTCAACTTTTTTCATTCAGCTGCTCACCTCCGAAACAGTGTCATTTTTTGATACTATTTAAAGTTATTATAAACACATCAAATAAAAAGCGAAATTATTTGATTCATTTTTATAAAAGGAGTGTTTTGAACATGGCAAATTACACATTAGAGGAAAAAGACAGCTTTACCGTTTTAGGTTTTGGAGTAGAACTTAAGAGTAATTACACAGACTATGCTGGCATCACGAAGGAAAAAGCAGATTTTTGGAGTGCTGTTAAACAAGATGGAACACTTGACGCTTTAAAAGCCGTTGCCAAAAACGACTACATTTTTACGGTGAACGAAGCGGTGAATAACAAGATGATGCATTATGCCGGGGTTATGACAGAGCAAACGCTGCCAGATGCAACACGTGTGATCCAATTTCCAAAAGGGGAATACATCGTTGTAAAAGGAGAAGCGGGAAGTTCTGAAGAATTAAGTAATATGCTGACTGGCACTGCCTTCGGTCAAGTCTTGCCAGAAGCAACAGATGTTGCCTATGTTGGCGGGCCAAATGCATCTGTTGAGATGGGGCAGCGCAATGGCTTAGTTTATGGTGAAATGTGGATTCCGGTTGTTAGGAAATAAGAAATAAAGGGATGGATGAAAATGGCCTATATCGTTGATTTTAAAAATGTTTCGACGGTTGGTTTAGAGTCTTCACCCGTGGCAGAGACACTGGCTGGTTTACGCGCGAATGAAGCTCGTTACTTTATGAACAAATATAAGCATGAATTTACTGTGGTACCCGCAAGTGAGTCCACTGACACACTTGAGTATGTGAGCCAAATATTGAAAATAGAACGCGATATAGAGTTTGCAGCCAAGCCTTTAGAAACGTCGCGTTTTCAAGTGGAGAATATCAATTGGGCGTTCGTCTTTTATGAAGATGGACTTGAGGTCAACGTTCTTTATACGCTGGATGGCCCTAAGCCGAAGCGGGCTGTTGGATTTAAGCTTTCTGAAGGGATGGAAGTACCGAAGGAGCTAGAAGGAAAGTTTAAATTTGCCCGGCAGAAATCTAAACTGGCTGGAACCATTCGGGGAACGTTTTTTGTTATAAAAGGGGAATATTAGGTGACCACGGGGGTGACCATGGGGTGACCATGGGGACGGTTCTGGTGGTCTTTTTCACTGTATTACTGGTTACTTTTAACCTAAGATTGACTACTTCCACGGCAGTGTCTTCGGATACGAAAATGACCAGGAGAACCGTCCCCATGCCCCTAATCTTTTTATGGACAGCTGATGCAGAAGTCTTTAATAATCTGGATATTATTATCCTGGCCGCCTTCTTGTTGAAATCTTAGGCCACTAAAAAGTACAGATTCGGCATCTTCTACTTGAATGACAGCTTGCTGACGAGGTGGGAGATTAATGGTAGTAGCAGTTCCAATTCGAGGAGTCACGATAGCAGTTCCACTTGTTGTGTCACCCGTACCGTTTCCTAGGATGACAAACATTGCCTTATAGTGATTTTCAGTCAGATCGGTGAAAAGAAAAGTGTTCTCAGCTTCGAAAGTACCTTCATGTCGACGTACCTCTCCTTGATCTGTGCAGCAGATACAAAAATCCTTAATTATACTCATGTTCCCTCCAACTAGGCCTGTAGACCTTAAAGATACAGATAGAGCATCTTCTATTTGAACGGTAACTGAGCCGCTGAAATCAATAATGGTGTTTGTTCCATCTCTTGCCGTTACTATGAGCTGACCGTTCGCACCAGCACCTGTTGCCTGACTTGTAATTCTCAAACCAATCATTGCTTTATAGTGATTTTCTGTCAAATCCGTAAAATAGGTAAATGTACCAGCTATTTGCAAAATTTCGATTGTTGTAGCTTCATGCCTAAGAACCTCACAATTGGGTCTTCTAATTCCCAAAATCCCATCTCCTTTTATATGAAAAATTTATTTGAAGTTTCATACCTATGCATATGGTAGAAAACAAGCAATTGCTTGGACAAACTTATTATTTCCAGTAAAAGGGGGATTTTAGGTAACCATGGGGGTAACCATGGGGACGGTTCTCATGGTCCTTTCACTTGGTTAATGATTACAAGGTAGTGGAAACACACATACCAAGTAAAGTAACCAGAAAAGCAGCCCAAAAGAACCGTCCCCATGTCCCTAAAACATCAAAAGTAAATTTTAGTTTTGGGTATGCCAGTTTCTTACTATCTTTAATTACTTTTTCTGTTAACACCTCATCGCTCCTTAATAGTTCATCGATGGTTAACCCAAAAAGATCACTTAACTTAATTATGATTTCAATGCTCAGATAATTCTGGCCATTCTCCCACTTAGAAACGGAAGGTTGCAGCCCTTTATCCCTTATTTTTCGGTATTTGATCCCGGAATAATTGCTAAGAATTTTATTATTAATAAACGAGGATGATTCATTTAATTGTGCTTAAAACATGAAAGGCTGACCCCGAAATTAACTTGGGGTCAGCCTTTTTCTATTACAATTTTACCTATTTTTAGTGGTATCGTCGGAAACGAAAATGACCAGGAGAACCGTCCCCCTGCCCCCTTTACCCTGAAGATACTTCTCCTTGTTTTCCTTTCCATAATGCATATCCCAGCCAAGTGAAGGCGACTCCTGCTACCATTTGCGAGATGTTAGAGCCGTATGGAACAAAATCTACCAGCGGGCAGAGGATGATGAGATATGCAGGAATCCGGGGCAGCGTTCCTTTTACAGCTAGTAAGATACCAAAAATAAAGATGAATAAAAATAGTGAGTAGAGCGAGATTGTAAAGCCCATTCCAACAGTCTCAAGGCCATTTTCCAATAATTCGGGGTTAGCTTTATCAATATCATTAATCGCAAAGGTGATAAACCATTTTGCTCCTAACCAGAGTGACATGCTGGCAATCATTAAAATAAAGGTAATAAATCCAGGTACACCTAATTTATCAAATTGCGCGATGTAGATTCCTATCATTCCTAGAAGAATCAGGACAAAAGCAAAGTGGTCAAGATATTCTGCGGTGAATGCTTCAGGATTAACCAAAAACCATATCTGAGTGACAATCATCAATAAACCGCCAAACAAAGAAAAGATTCCAAGATTCCGAATCAACGAACTGATTGGCATGCTTATTCATCCTCCCTTAATATGATGAGTACTCTACAGTATATGGGGATTTGGAATGCCGTAGAATCATGATGGGGTTAGTCCTCAATTAATCTTTTTATAAAAATATGCTTTTTTAGATATGGAAGTAAAAATCGATCAAAGCCGTAGAAATACCTCCCTTTTCCAATGAATAAAAGAATCATGGCAATGGCGAAAAGCTTTGTATCTGTGCCAAATAATCCAACACCCGCCATCATAAAGTTCAGATTCATGAAGGCGCCCGCGATTAAAGCAGGAATCGTCGCTAATCCTAAAATTAATCCCAAGCCAACAAGAAATTCTCCCCAAGGGATCAGGATGTTAAAAAAGTCAGCATTGGGTAAAGCAAACCCCTCTAGAAATCCAGCATACCAGCCTTGGACGGTTGGATGGTGATTTCCGGTTGCATTGGCAATGGCTCCTTGTAAAAATCCACTAACCTCAAAGCCAGAGTTCATTTTATAAAATCCCGCTTCAATCCATTGAAGTCCCAGCCAAATTCGTAATACAGTCCATACGAACGCCATTTTTGGACCATTGATATGTATTCTCATCATGAATTTCTCCTTTTCCTTTAATACGCTTATTTTAGCGAGCCCCCTCCTCTATTACCTTGATTTAGGTCAACATTAAATCTAAATAAAAATGCCCTTCATCCAATGGACGAAGGACAAACTATTGGTTAAGGTAATCTTTAACTTTTACTATTTACACTCTGCCGTTAAGGAGTCCCTGCTGCTTAAGCAGTTGCATGATCAGCCTTCACACAGTCAATGGCAACAACTAGTGCAATCATAATGGTTTCCATCTCTTCCTCCATGATTTGAACCTTGTAGCTATCACCCCAAGTAAACCACTCCTGGCTCACTTTACCGACGATTTTACCATGCTGGAATACCTCAAAATCCATATCCCACCATTTACCGTGCACTTCAATACCTGCGCTATCTATCGTATAACGTGCTTTCAAGAAGGAAAGCTCCTTCTTAATCTTGAAAACCTCTCGACCATTTACCTCAACAAAAAACTCCGGTAAAAAGCTTAACGTCTTTTTCGTGATTAAGGCAACTTCATCTCTAGTTGTATTCATAATGGAGAAAGTTTTAGGAACCTTCATAAAACTCCCTTCAACGTAATAGACATCGTTCTCCTTGTGATCCTTTACGGTAAATTTGCCGCTAAGACTGAGAACCTTTTGTTTAATATATAGCTGTTTCATGTTATGCCTCCTTGTTTATGCTGCTATTAACATTAGACAGAGTGTTTCAACATGTTCATCGTTTATTTAATAGTATCATATATAATGATAAAAAGTGTAAATGGTTTCTATCCGAAAGGGTGTATGAAATTGCTGATTATCATTAGTTTTTTGGTGACTGCTTTAATCGGTGGATTTATCATTTTAAGAGCAAGCGGCAGGATTATTTTTATCGGTTTTCTCTTAGGATTAGCAGTTGTTCATTTGGGGATATGGAAGAAGAAAGTCATTGTGATCATACTGGGAGTGGTAATCATGATACTATCATTTCTATTCCCAAGTATTATCTTTTATACTCTTTAACCTAAAGGGGTAATACTTCTACAGTGGTGGCGTCGGAAACAAAAAATGACCAGGAGAACCGTCCCTCTGGTCATTCCCCATTATTCCAATCTCTCTCAATATCAGTCAGTTCACTCCATAAAGGCTTAAGATTGTTTTTTCTCATGAAATCATCAAACCTTTTAACTTTCTTTACGTTAATCTCCTTATCATCCAGCCAAATACTATCGCATTCATCACAAATATATATAGTACGATTAGTCTTTTCTATCTTTGCTTTATGAACAATCCCTTGACCATCACAAAAAGGACAATAATTCACTGACCCTCACCCCCACTCTGAATGAAGTTGGAATAACCTTAGCCTGATTAAAAAAATTTTTATAATGGAGGTACCTATTTTAGAAACCCATTAAGATAATAATACTAACTTAAATAGTATTAATATAGTAAACCATTTTTGAAGGCTATTGTGGGATAATTGATTTTGAAGACTCCTAATATTTACATACGATTATACTGCAGAATTAACCAAAAATTCCCCGCTAATATTGCAGGCCCTCCTTCTTGTACCGAAATGTAATTTTTCACCACTATAGTAGTTCTATTTTAGTAGAATTTCATATTCTTATCTCACATATGTTAATTTAATTGATTCTATTTTAATAACAAAATAACGGGGGAATGGTATGAAAGTATTTAATAAAGTCATTGTCGTAACTGGTGCTGGCGGCGGGATTGGACAAGAACTCGTTGTCCAGCTTTTAGAAAAAGGGGCCATAGTCGCAGCCATTCTTCACAAATCTGGGCTGGAGGAAACAAAGTCTTTAGCAGCCATCTATGGTGACAGAATTTCAATCCACATTGCTGATCTAGCGAACAGAGAGGATGTAGAAAAGCTTCCAGAAGAAATCATCTCCGTTCATGGATGCATAGATGGAATCATTAATAATGCCGGAATTATTCAACATTTCCATAGCGTAAATGACCTTGATTATGAACAAATCCAAAAGGTCATGGAAGTGAATTTTTACGGGACGCTTTATATGTGCAAATCGTTCTTACCACACCTTTTACTTCGACCAGAAGCTCACATTACGAATGTTTCAAGCATGGGCGGATTTCTCCCTGTGCCGCGTCAATCAATTTACGCGGCATCTAAAGCAGCTGTCAAAATGTTAACGGAAGGTCTTCATTTAGAGCTGAGAGATACCAATGTCGGCGTAACCGTCGTCTTTCCCGGCGGGGTTGATACCAACATCGTTCAAAATGCTGGAATTGAAAGAACAGGAGTGGAAAGCCATAACTATAAGATGCTTAGCCCAAACAAAGCGGCTGCCATCATTATTCATGGTATGGAAAATAAAAAATACCGAGTACTAGCCGGTAATGATTCAAAAATAATGGACTTCTTATACCGCTTAAATCCGAAAAAGGCAACAGACATCATTGCCAATAAAATAAAAACACTATAGCATGATCACAGGTGACCGTGGGGACGGTTCTCGCGGTCTTTTCACTTGGTTAATGATTACACGGCAGTGAGACACTGACCAAGTGCAAGAATCCAGAAAAATGTCCAAGAGAACCGTCCCCCTGGTCCCCCCATAGGCGGAGATTTTCCTGCTATTGTATCTAGAGGAGGCTTAATGGGCAAATATAAGCGGAGGTTTTCCGGTTAACTGCTGTAAAAAAGAAAAAATCAAAGGATTTGGAGACAATAAGCGGAAAAACTCCTCTTATTTTAAAGGAAATTTAGGTATTTCCCAAAATAGACGGAAATACTCCGCTTATTTCCCAATCATATTGAAATGACCAAGAGAACCGTCCCCACGGTCAGGTCCCCCCGAGAACCGTCCCCCTGGTCACCCCCTTGCCCCCGCTACTCTAACATTTTCGATATTTTCCTGCTGATTCTTTTATTAACCAAACTATATAGCTTCTTTAATACATAAATGGCGATTAGAAAGATAAAGGCAAAGTATTCAGGGATTTCCATGACTCTAAAAGGACTTACGGCGTTGCGCATGGCGGTTTTCATTTCAAATCCGAGCAGGAGGTCTATACCGAAGGAACAACTTATTAATGTTGCTAACATCAATAGTGTAATCATAATTATTTTCATTTTTATCACCTTTTTAGGTAGGATTCCTCTTTTTGCATGGAAGTGCATTGGTACTTTCTAGAAAAAAGGGAATACCTTTTCTTTATTGGTGGAAAATAAGAAAAAAGCAGGAAAGGTTTAGTGACAATGTCTCTATTTTCCCTATCCAGAAAAATAAAAAAGTTAAAACTGCAAAAGAAACATACCACTCAACAAAACGACCAGTCATCGAAAGCTATCCAAAGCTCTTTGGAAGATCAAATAAATTACATTAGAGAAAAAACTGGGAATAGCATTGATGTTGTCATCCGAAAATTGCAGCTTAGGGATGGCAATGGTCCCGATATAGCGGTTGTCTTTGTGGAAGGGATTTCGGATAGTAAGGTCATTAACGACTTTTTGATTGAATCAATTATGAATAATAGTAATGTTCCGACCAGCAGGTCTATTTTTGAAGTCCTGCTTGAAAAGGCAGTAGCACTGGGTGATGTAAAAGAAATTACCGATTGGGACAACTTATACCTTTCCTTAATGTCTGGTGAGAGTATTATCCTTGTTGACGGTGCAAAAAAAGCACTTAGTGCCAGCACGCGAGGCGGAGAGCAGCGTTCCATTGAAGAACCGGGGAGCCAGGTAACCGTTAGGGGTCCTCGAGATGGGTTCACTGAAAACATTCGTACCAATACCGCTTTAATTCGCAAACGTATTCAAAACCCTGATTTATGGCTGGAAAATATGAAAATCGGCAGCGTCACAAAAACAGATGTTTCCATTATGTATATCAAAGGGATCGCAAAGGAAGAAATTGTAGAGGAAGTCCGAAATCGCTTAAAAAGAATTGAAATCGACAGTATTCTTGAGTCCGGTTATATTGAACAGCTTATTGAAGACCAAGCATTCACTACATTTCCAACCCTTTATCATACGGAAAGGCCCGATATGGTCGCGGGCAATCTTCTTGAAGGCAGAATTGCGATCATTGTGAATGGAACTCCTTTCGTGTTAATCGCACCGGCAGTTTTTATTCAATTTTTCCAGTCGGTTGAGGATTATTATGGACGGGCTGATATTGCAACGGCGCTTAGATTCTTGAGGATTTTAATATTCTTTATCTCCATTATTGCTCCAGCGGCTTATATTGGGGTGACTACCTTTCACCAGGAGATGATTCCCACACAGCTGTTAATAGCCATTGCGGCCCAAAGGGAAGCTGTGCCTTTTCCTGCCTTTTTCGAAGCCTTGATCATGGAAGTTGCTTTTGAAATCCTTCGTGAAGCAGGAGTAAGAATGCCCCGGGCTGTGGGGTCTGCTATCTCCATTGTGGGTGCACTGGTAATTGGGCAAGCAGCCGTACAAGCAGGAATTGTTTCCCCAGCTATGGTTATTATTGTTGCGATTACAGCAATAGCTAATTTTGCAACTCCTGCTTTTGCAGTGGCGATTTCCGCACGATTAATTCGCTTTGGATTTATGTTCGCCGCTGCAACCTTTGGCTTTTACGGGATCATTTTGGGGGTCATCATTCTAGCCGTACATTTATGCAGTCTCCGGTCTTTTGGAGTCCCTTATTTAACCCCAATGGCCCCCCTTGTCCCGGCAAGCCTTGGGGATACCATCTTACGCCTGCCCATGTGGGCCCAGAAAAAACGGCCAAGGCTATTTAGCAGTAATACGGAGAATCGGGTCGGAGATAACCAGAAACCCCAGCCTCCTGAGGGCAAGGGAATGGTCAACGCTTCATTAGAAAAAGGTGACCAAGATGAAGAAAATTAACAACTTAGTGTGTTTCTTACTTGTTATAGGCGCTGCCCTACTGTTGTCAGGCTGTTGGAGTAAAAAGGAATTAACAGACTTGGCGATCGTTGCCGCTATTGGGATAGACAAAAATGAAGAAGGGCGATATGTTGGCACATTGCAAATTATCAATCCAGGTAACGTTGCAAGCGGCATGCAAGGCGGCGGAGGGAGCCAGGGACCTCCTGTTTCCGTTATAACAGGAACGGGAGATAGTATTGTCGAGTTAAGCAGAAAGGCATCCCGTAAATTGTCAAGAAGACTGTATTATGCACATACCAATCTAGTTGTCATTGGTGAAGATCTTGCAAGAGAGGAACCCCTCACCACCATTCTTGATTCGCTTGAACGGGATGCAGCATTCAGAAGTACAGCTATTCTTGTAATTGCCCAGGGATCGAAAGCTTCCGACATTGTGAAAGTGTTGACAGCCATTGATAAAATTCCTTCAAATAAAATAATTAAAACATTAAAATTCACTGAAAGAACGTGGGGGGAAAATATCGCTATTACGATGCAAGATGCGATAAAGATACTGGTCTCACCCGGTAAGGAACTAGTCGTTTCGGGATTTCGGTTAAGCGGAGATGTAGATAAAGGGAAAAAAATAGAGAGTACACAGCAAACTGAACCCTCCTCTTTATTATATGCAGGGGGTCTCGCGATTTTTAAAAACGGGAAGTTAACGGATTGGATTGGTGGAAATACGGCAAGAGGATCTGTATTTCTCCTCGACAAATTAAACGCCTCTGCCATTGGTGTAAAATGGGAAGGAAAAGACGAGGCTATACTATATGAATTAATCAGGCAAAAAACAACGGTAAGTGCAAAATTGGAAAAAGGAAAGCCCCATGTTTCCATTGAGGTTTCAGCGGAGGGGAATATTGGTGAGATAAAGGTGCCTACAGACCTTACGAATCCTGATGTGCTGTTAAAAATAGAAAAGGAAATTGAAAAGGAAATTAAAAACGAAATTTCGATAGCTGTGAAGCAAGCCCAAAAAAATAAATCCGACATTTTTGGTTTTGGAGATGCACTTCATCGAACCAATCCTAAGGAATGGGCAAAAATGGCCCCTAAATGGCATGATATTTATTTTCCAGAAGTGAAAACAGATATCGTAGTGGATGCCTTTATTCGTCGGACTGGTTTGCGTAACGCTCCCCACCAAATTAATAAGTAATACTTACAAAGGATGAAAAGGACGTGACAAAGGCATGGAAAAGGCAAAAATAAGCTTATACCAGCTTTTTGTCCTGATCTTGTTACTTGAACTCGGCAGTGCGATATTAGTGCCTCTTGCCATGGATGCCAAACAGGATGCCTGGATGGCTATTCTGTTTGGCATGGTGGGAGGACTTTTCTTATACTGGGTATATTACCGGTTATTTTTTTACTATCCAGATTTATCACCTCCAGAATATATGCAAAAATTGCTTGGAAAAATCCTAGGTAATATCATTGCCTTTTGTTATATTATTTTCTTCATCTATATTGCAGCCAGAGTACTTCGTGATTTTGGTGAGATGCTCCTGACCTTTGCCTATCTCGAAACTCCCTTATTTATTGTAAATGCACTGCTTATGCTGGTCATTATTTTTGCGGTCAGCAAAGGCATTGAGGTGGTGGCAAGAACTGGAGAATTATTTTTTGTTTTTATCTATTTTCTTGCTATTGTTGGTTTTATTCTGATTGCCTTCTCTGGACTTATTGATGTAAATAATTTAAAACCTGTACTCGAGAATGGTATTCTCTCTGTAGGAAGAGTAGTTTTAACTCAATCCATCGTATTTCCATATGGTGAGGTATTCGTATTTTCGATGATTCTTCCCTATGTAACAGACCGGAAAAAAGCGAAAATGACAGGGCTTTTTGCTGTTGCACTAAGCGGGATTAACCTTTCCATTACGATGGCGATCAATATTGGTGTACTCGGCGTAGACTTAACCTCCCGCTCGCCATTTCCGCTTTTAAGTACGATTCAAAGCATACAAGTGGCAGAATTTCTTGAACGTCTTGATGTTTTTTTTATGATCTCTACAGTCATTTGTATTTTTTTTAAAGTAAGTTTATTTTTCTATGCTGCAGTTTCCAGCACAGCAGTTATATTTAAGATAAAAAAACCATCAAACTTAACCTATCCGCTAGGAATGGTGGTTTTGTTCATGTCTGTTACAATCGCAAGCAACTATGCTGAACATTTAGAGGAAGGATTAAAATTTGTTACAAGATATGTACACCCATTCTTCTTTATCATGATTCCCTTACTGCTCTTAGGAATTGCTTTTTTTAAAAACCGAAAGAATAGCAATCAGTCATAAAGGACAAAGGACAAGGGGGCAATGACACCTTGTCCTACTTCCTTTCTTGACATACTTCTAATACATTTAAAAAAGGCCTGAGCTTTGCAGCGTCAGACCTTCTAGAACCTATGATTTCATTTTCCAAACAGAAGCTATATTTGCAGCTGTTCTCTCTACGTACTCTCCTGCATGCTTAAAGGCATCTTCCAATGTGGTGACCCCGGGAACAATACTGAATAATGCATCAATCCCATGTTCATAAACAACATGACTATCCTTCGATACATTTCCAGCAATCCCCACAACAGGTACGTTATATTGTTTAGCCGCTTTCGCAACACCAACTGGAGTCTTGCCAAAGATGGTTTGTCCGTCAATCTTACCTTCTCCAGTAATGACTAGATCTGCATCCTCTACGATGCGGGATAGACCAGTAGCTTCTATCACAATTTCGACGCCCCGTTTCAATTCTGAAGGTAAAAAGGCCAATAATCCTCCACCTAGGCCGCCTGCAGCACCGGCGCCAGGTATATCAACTATTTTCTTACCAAGATCTCTTTCGATAATAGCAGCGAAATGACCAAGATTTTGATCCAGTTGTTCGACCATTTCTGGTGTTGCACCTTTTTGTGGTCCAAAGATTGCCGAAGCTCCCTTTTCCCCCGTAAGCGGATTTTCAACATCACATGCTACGTCGATTTTAATATCTGCTAAACGGTG
Source organism: Neobacillus niacini (assembly GCF_046591715.1). Lineage (GTDB taxonomy): Bacteria > Bacillota > Bacilli > Bacillales > Cytobacillaceae > Neobacillus > Neobacillus niacini_L. The sequence goes on from NZ_JAWVNQ010000007.1 coordinate 12,720, forward strand.
ATCTAATTTCGAGAGATTAATAGAGGCTAAGTCACCTAGAGATCCGCCGCCATCTCCTATTTCCTTTCCATCCTTATCAAGGAGAAGTGCACCGAGAGCTTTCGCCATTCCCGCACCGCCGTCATTTGTAGCACTCCCGCCGATACCAATAATGATATGGTTAACTCCGTAGTCAAGAGCTGCAGCAATTAATTCACCAGTCCCTCTAGTCGTTGTCACGAGGGGATTTCGTTTCTCTCTTGGTACAAGATGTAATCCTGAAGCGGCAGCCATTTCGATTACAGCTGTTCTTTTAGAACCAAGGATTCCAAAGAAAGCATCTACCGGTTCACCCAGCGGCCCCGTAACGATTTTAGAATGGATTTCACCACCAGTTGCATCCACTAATGACTGGACCGTGCCTTCTCCACCATCGGCCATTGGTACTTTTACATATTCAGCATTAGGAATAACCCGTTTGAAACCTTTTTCGATGGCCTCAGCTGCCTCTAATGCTGATAAACTTTCTTTAAATGAATCTGGAGCAATGACAATCTTCATCTTTTCCCCTCTCCTGACTATGTGATATTAACCAAATATATGAAATACACCATAAATTAAAGTAGAAATAATAGCTAAAGTTAAACCGACTAGCGTTTCGTATGGAAGTACTTTTAGACGTTCTTTAATTTCCATATTGACACTCCCGCCTGTTGCATGGAAGAAGCTTCCGTGTGGTAAATGATCTAGAACGGTTGCCCCGGCATGAATCATCGCAGCACCAGCAATCGCGGAAACACCCATTCCTAAGATGGTTGAACTAAATACCTGGCTGGCTACTGCCGTCCCAGCAGTGGTAGAAGCGGTTGCCGCTGACATGAAGATACCTGACACTGGTGCAAGAACATAACCAGGAAGTCCAATTGCATTTAATCCTTCGATTAAAACATCTTTCAATCCAGAATTAGCAATAATTCCAGCCAGCGTACCTGTTCCAAGAAGCATAATGGCTACACCTGACATTTTTCCTAAGCCTGAAATAGCATAGTCGTTTATTTTTCTTCCTCTACCCATTACAATAGCTCCCACAATACCTCCAACAGGTAAGGCAATCAAAGGGTCAATACTAATATCAAACAACGGTCTTAAGGCTAATAATATAATAGTTACAATAGGGGCAATAAGAGCTGCTAAGAACGAAGGAAGCGGCCCGCCATTATGAGTTTGAATTTCTTGCACCTGAACCGTTGAGCCTCTTTTTACAAGTTTTTTAGCAATAATATACGTTACAAAGAGTCCAAAAATGGCAGGAATGATCCCTGCAGCCATGATAGAGGTTAAGGGAACATTAAAAGCATCTGAAGCAGCGATGGCATTTGGGTTTGGTGACATAATGTTACCAGCTTTACCTCCGCCAATCATTGCTAATAAAATTGCCGTTTTAGAAATACCCGCTCTATTCGCAATCGCAAGAGCAATAGGGGAAACTGTAATTACAGCAACGTCGATGAAAACACCAACTGTTGTTAAAATCATTGTAGCAATCGCTAAAGCAAGCAATGCTCTTGTTTCTCCTAATTTTTTCACAATCGTTTCGGCAATGACGGCAGCAGCACCTGATTCAATCAGAACTCCAGCTAAAACACCGGCAGCCAAAATTCTTAATACGGCTGGAATAATTCCTTTAGCGCCTTCCATCATTAATGTTACGGTATTGGCTATATCAACTCCTCCGATAAGACCACCGACTAACGCACCGGCAATCATTCCATAGGCAGGGGATACCTTCTTAAGAATTAAAACAATCGCAACAATTAGTGCAACGATTGCACCTAAAGCGCTTACTTGAATTTGAGCATCCATTTTTGAACTCCTCCTTGATTGTTGTATACTCATTGTAAGCGTTTGCGAAAGGAAATACATTGTTCAGTCCATCAAAAAAAGGCTTGTATGAATCAAGCCTTTTTTGTGCATTTGCACAAATTTACTTAATTTGATTTTGTAAGATGGAAAGATAGAGTTCGAGTAAATCCTTAATTTTACGCGGGTCCTTATTTGTCAATTCTGCTATCCGCACCAACCGATATCTAAGCGTGTTTCTGTGAATAAATAGTCTTCCAGCCACTTTATTGACATCTCCATTTTCCTCAATAAAAACGGCTAATGTTTCTAACAATTCCCCTTTTTTATCATGTTGCTTTAATTTTTGAAAATATGGACCAATCTCTTCACCAATTCCTAGTTGATTAGCTCGTGCAAGAAAAATAGGCAATTTATAATCCTCATAAAAATATATAGTTTTATGAGGATCTAGCTTCTCTCCTACATTCAAAGTATAGACTGCTTCCTGATAAGATTCGGATAAACCCTCTAAAGCTGGATGACAGGTCCCAACTGCAATTTTGCAATATGTCTCCTGATAATTTCCCAGTCCAACAGCCCATTTTTCCATTTGGTTTAAAGTTTTGGAATAATCCCATTCTGTTTGAGACATCACTACTTTTTTTAATAGAACGATATGATCATGGTCCATCACATATAAATCGTCTTTTTCCAATTTATCTCGAATCCATTTATACCCCTGTGATTGGTTTTGAACCTTAAGGATAATCGCAACTCTCGGGATATCTAAGTTAATCCCGAGCCGCTTAACTCTTTCAAAATATAATGAATCTAAATTTCCCGCCCTATGCAGCAGCTGGCTCGTCAATTCTTCCTTTAATCGTTCATCCCACTGCATTTCATCAATTAGAACAGCTTGCTGAAGAATCATTTCTGCAGCCATTTTGACCAGTTCCCCGTAGTTTCGAATTTCATCAGGATCTCCTGTGATCCCAATGACTCCAACTACTTTTTCATGAAAGTTAATTGGAAGATTTATACCGGCCTTAACTCCTTGAAGGGTTTCCGCTTCAGAGCCGCTAATTTCAAACCCAGATTGAGTCTCAATTACCCTTACGGCTCCTTCATGAATAGAATCGATCCTTTTCTTATCTCCTGAACCAATAATAACCCCTTTCTCATTCATAACATTAATATTTCTTTTTATAATTTTCATTGTTCGATTCACAATTTCCTGAGCCAAGGATTGATTTAAAAATCTCATACAAAACCCTCTTTTCATTTATGTAACAATAGAAACATCACTTACTTATGATAAAGTTCAACACAATTAATAACAAATACCTCATCTGCACACGATTACCTCACGGATAAATACCCCTTTCTTTGCAACGCCTCGGTCAACAATGTTAAACCCCGCCACAAGCAGAATTTCATCGATTGGTTCAACCGTTACAACGACCACTTTATCCGCAAACCTCCGGGCACTTTGAAGCATCTCCAGCTGAACTTCAGGCGAAATAACCGAACACAAATTATAGGGTAAATCGATGATCGCTGTGTCGTAATGCTTTGTGATGTTTCGCATATCTTCAAACTTCACTTCGCATGATAAACCAAAGTACGCGATATTCTCTCTTGTTCCCGCGAGAATAACTGGATTATTGTCGCTCCCCACGATATCAATTCCCATGGAAAGAGCTTCTACCAGGACCGTTCCGATTCCGCAGCAAGGGTCAATCGCTTTGATGCCGGTTGGATCCAGGATAGCGATATTCACTACGGCTCTTGCCACACGAGTGCTGAGCGCCGTGGAATATTGATGCGGCTTTTGTTGATGTTGATACCAAACTGATTCACTTTCTACATAATCACCGAATATCCATCTTCCGCCGCCGAGATTCATTATCCCAAATAATCGCTCTGGCTGCCGAATATCAGCCTTACCCTTAATCTGTAACCCAACTTCCCTCTCAATTCTTCGCCGCTTCTCAAAGGGTTCCTCCACACTGCCATTTTTCACATAGATCACTTTAAAGGTTTGTTCAGTTTCCAAGGCTGCGGTCTTCGAGAGCAGCTCGTGATAACTTTCTGTTTCCAAAATAACAGCTATTCTTTCCTTCATAAACGGGCTTCGACTTGGATCAATTTTTACCGGACTTTCCAAAATGTTCGTTTGCGACTCAATCCCGAAGAAAGAGCGCATCTCCAAGGCCCGCAATGAAAGTTCATCTTCATAGCCGGCATATGTATAAATAAAGGTACCCATTCTCTTCACCTTTCCATATAAAAAAGACAATAGGATTTCCCCATTGCCTCGTTCATTATCTAAAAAACACCTTGTCAATGTTGTACTTTGACTTGGATTCATTAATAATATACGTTTCATAAATTTCTCGATGTGCTGGATCATCAACGACACAAACTTCGATTCTTGTGATTTCATCGCGATGGTTCTTGACTGGAGAGACACTATCCTCAAAGTGCTTCTTGATTCGCGGACGCAGCTTCCTAGCTTTTCCTACGAACAACAGCTCTTTATTCTTGTTATAAAACATGAAGATACCGCCCTTATCACGTGGGATAAGATGAAAATCAGTAAATCCATAAATATTGCTCATCTCTGGTTTATCTTGTTTGGTAATGGTAACATCTGGCTTTGGAACAGTAATATTAATCACGCAAGCTCACTTCCTCTTTCTACAGTGCTTTAAATGCTAACACAAATCTTCATTTATTACTATCTCCTGATATCATCTTTTTTAAAACATGGGGGCGGGGGCATGGGGACGGTTCTCTTGGTCTTTTTTGAGGTCATTGTGACCACGAGAACCGTCCCTCCGGTCATTTCAACTTTTTAAAACTCGAAACTGACCACACAGCGAATATTAAGACATGTATCTTTTACATGTCGAAAAATGGTAAATCAAAAGAGGTGCACCAACATAAAAAAATAAACAATCAAATGAAGAAGAACAGTGGCTTTTACACAATCTGCTCGTCCCTTGGTTTCATATAATACGAATAATTCATGATGAAAGAAGGATTAAAATGGGGTTACGATGTACATGTGGTGTGTTTACGACACCCGACACTGTTGGAAATAATGTTTTCTTCTTCTTTGGTTCACCCTCAGTTCTGGGGATAGGGACAGCTACTTATACAGCCGATGCTTGTTCAGAAACGGTACCAGATGGCTCAGTTACCTTAGATTTTGTAGATATGCTTAATATGGATGGAATTAATAGAAGTTTCTCTTTTTCTTCAACCGTTATTAATGAAGTCATTTGCGAGGATCAAGGTCTAGGAGAATGTAGAATTACAGTAAATGGAGTAGGTGTAGTAGAAGGTGACCCTACACCTAGAAACTTTTCTGTTGCATTTAGGGATAGACCGGAAATTGATGACCTTGTTGAGTTTTTTGAGATTAGCGGTTTCGCTACTCAAGCTGGTTTTACACCGGTTTCTCCTGAATTTACTGGCTTCGGCTGTATGTAATTAGAGGTCAATCAAACTATTTAATTGATTTCGCATAGTTCCATCCACATACATTAAGCTCCTAAAGCTGATTTTAAAGTACAATAAAATTCATATATTTTTTCGGGCGATGGCAGACTGAAATATTTGCTCTGACATATAGTAGATAAAAGCTATTTTTAGGTGGTGTTAACCATTACCAGCATTCAGGATGTAAGTGAAGTCCTCACCAGCCTTCCACATCACCTTGCCCAAAAGTGGCTAGGCAATGACCTTATCAAAAAAACCATTGCGTTAAGTTATGATTATTGGTTAGAAGATACCAACATCCCTATGACCTTAGAGGAATTTGTGCTGCATTATCTTGAGCACTCAGAATATCTGGGTGAATTGTTTGCTGATGAATCGTCGTAATAAAAGGGGAAATCCTGCGATTTCCCCTTTTATTTCGGATATTAATATTCATAAAGTTCAATCGGCAACCCATCTGGATCACCAAAGAAAGTATATTTCTTTTGGGTCCAGGGGTCTACCCGAATATCTTCAACTTCTACATGCATGTCAGTAAGATGGCGAACGGACTCTTCAATATTATCTACTTCAAAGGCTAAATGTCTCAAACCCGCAGCTTCCGGGTTATTGACCCGTGCTGGCGGATTCGGAAACGAAAACAGCTCGATTTGGTATTGGCCATTCACCTCAAGATCCAGTTTATAGGAGTCTCTTTCTTCACGATACACTTCTCTAATAGGCGTAAATCCTAAAACTCTTACATAAAAATCCTTGGACACTTCATAGTTAGTACAAATAATCGCGATATGGTGTATTTTCTTTAACTTCATCATTTACACTTCTTTCATCTATTTTTAGAAACTCTATCGTTTCGTCTACTATTCGACTTGTTTCTTCGAACTTCCTGCTAATCAAACGATTGATTAGTTCTTATAGTGGGACTTGTATGTAACGTATTTACTCATTTCCAAGGAAATTTTTTTGTCGAATTGCCTGCTAGCCTTCATCCGTTCATTTTACAATGTTCCTCGAAAAAAATTCAATTCTCCCTCATATATCATTTATCTATCATTTTCACTATAACATGGTCCTAATCAAACGTTTGATTAGTTTTTACGAAAAAAACTCTAAAACAAGCTTCTAGGTCAGACTTCGATAAAAAGAATGTCGAAAAACTAAAAGAAAACTCCTACAAATTTATCTTCACCGCCCCTGTCCTTTTTGCCCGCTTTTCCATATATAAAAGGGTGAAAGGAGGTGATAACGATGGCACAAGCAATGATCACAACGTCGAAGTTACGTTTGGTGTTTCAGGTGGGTGTAGGAGAGGATGGCAAACCAGCTCTAAAGGCGAAGACATTCAGTAATATTCAAAAGTTAGCGACCGCTGACCAGCTCTTGCAAGCAGCCCAAGCAATTATCAGCTTATCTAATGATACATCTAGCAGTATCGAGAGAGTCGACAATTCTGATTTACTAATGTAATCGGAAAATAAAGAGTTAGAGGAGGTGAGAAAATGGCTAAAACATTAGAATTGGAGTTTGTTACGGAGTATGGGAAACCTGCTCGTTTATCCGTAGAAAATCCGAAGGAACCGATTGAGGAAGCAGTCGTAAAGGCAGCGATGGAGGAAATGATCGCCTCAGGAGTCTTCACATCTGCAAACGGTAATTATGCTTCTGTTAAAGGAGCGCGAGTGATTGACCGAAATGTAACGGAGTATGAGATTATTTAATAGGTCGAGGCCGGTTTCCAAATGGAAGCCGGCCTCTTAGTTTGCATGGCACGGCATCTAATCCCACATTGTCGCAGGTATTAATGTCATGGAATTCATAGCAGAAAAGTATTAAAAGTGATATTACGGTTTATGAATTATTGGTAGATATTGAGGAATTGTTGGATGTATCACTAGGCAATATAATGAGGATTATGAGCTGCAAGAGAATATAGCTGCTTTAATTTACTTTTAGTATTTTGGGTTTTATATGTGAATTACAAATCTATTTCGGGAGATTGATAGAACTTGAGAAAACTTACAGCAGGGATTTTAACAATTGGTCTTTTACTTACATGTGGAAATGCAGTAGGTGCTGAAAATAATGGTAAGCACCTTGGCTGGAACAACCCAAAAAATCCTCATTACGTACAACAAGACTCACTTGAGATGAAGCTTAATTCATTATTAGGAAACACTGGTATCGTTACATCCATTAAACAGGAAACATATGTAAACTCTCTTGATGGAAAGACTTATCCTAAAATCACAGTTGAAACAGCAAATATTGATTCAGTAAACTATCTCTTTAACTCCCATGAAGTATACTCGGTAATGGAACAATTTACTGGATTAGAGTTATACACTCCGGGTTCTAGTCCATCAGGATTAGGAGTAGAATTTTATTTCATCACTCCATATGTCCAACAATTTCCTGGACTACAAGAGGAATTGGACCGTTTTGCTAATGAATTAGGCTTAACAGTATCGCTTGCAGTATCTGATGATAGATATGGTTTTTCAATATCGATAGACCTCGTTAATGAAGATGATAAAGAAAACATGCCAGCTTTGGTAGATTATATTTCTCAAAAAGTTGGCAGCGAAGTTAATGTAAATGTAATTCAATGGACTGAAGATCAGGCATCTTATATCATTACTCTGAAATAAAGAGTGTTTTTCTTGGAGACTGTTCTCATGGTCCTACTTGGTTTCCTCTGACCACAAGAACCTTCCCCATTGTCTTTAGAGGCCGGTTTCCAAATGGAAATCGGCCTCTTATTTTGCATAGCAGTTATCCCACATTTTTAGTATATCTACATTTCGGAAAACTGCTGCACCCTAGAAACTCTCCTCTTTTTCCTTTTTTCAGCACCATCTGGCTGCCACATTTACTGCAGTTTCCGTGACTGCTGACTGTTTCAGTCATCCTTTGCTTAACCTGCTCTGGCTTAACAGCTGCCGCTGAATTTAACTCAAGAATAAAATCTATTAGTTCATCTCGGTCTACCAGCCTAACATTTCCTGTTTGTGCCAGCTCTCTGGCTGCTTTTGTGAAATAGCTGTTCGTAACGACCCATGCTTCATCTGCCTTATAATAAGACTTCGCCCCGATAACTTCTTGAACAGCCTTAATTCCGACGTCTTTAGAATACCGCTTTGCTTGGGCGACGATTTTTCTCCCTTCCTTCTTTAGTACTAAATCTGCGCCATAGTCTCCACTGGCATTTGTCACTTCCACTCCATACCCTCTAGACAAATATAGCTCCTTTAAATAATACTCAAATTGAATCCCGTCCATCGAATCAATCTCTTCAATTCTAGAATTTCGCAGCCGCTCATTGGCCCTTTTTCTTTTATTCGAAGCGATGACAACCATTACAATCATTGTCAAAACAACAACCACACCAGTGACATAAAGATCTTTTGTAATAAATAAGGAAGCGCTGGCTACTAGTAAAAAAATTAAATTTATTGCCTCATCTATTTTTCGCTGTTGTTTCTTTGTTCTTCTCATACCTAATCCCCCCTTTATCATGAATACCTCCTACTATTCTACCATTTTTCACCAGCTAACAATCGATTAAACTCGACAATATTCCGATGATATTCATTTAATCAAACGATTGATTTAATATGCTACAAACCCTCCTATAAAGGCACTAGTGTCAGAAATCGGCGAAGAAACTTGTCGAAGAAGCGTAATAATATGTAGTAGTTATATATCTTTTTGATAACGGGCCTTTTTTCTCATTTTTTATTAGCTGAAAAACCTAGGAAGCCTACCTGCGAATAACTTCTCCTTACTGCAAAAATCATTTTTTTACCTGCATGATTAGCCCTTTCACCTGCAAATCCCTGCCATTTACCTGCATGACTATCTCAATGACTAATCCAAGTAGCTGAAAAAGCCAGGCGGACAGCCTGACTTAGGTAGTTAAATGTCAAATCAGCCTGAGATCTAGCATCGATTCAAAAATTGAAGACTCTTTATAGTACCAGCTTTCCTGAAAAAAATCCTACCTGCCAAAAACTCTCTCTTACCTGCAAAATACATTTTTTTACCTGCATGATTAAGCCTTTCACCTGCCAATTCCTTTTATTTACTGCATACCTATCTCAAAGACTAATACAAGTAGCTAAAAAAGCCAGGCGGCAGCCTGGCTTAAGTAAATGTATGTTCAAATCAGTCTGAAATCCAGCATCAATCCAGTAATTGAAGACTTCTTTATAGTCCCGTCTTTCCTGAAAAAAATCCTATCTGCGAAAAAACTCTCTCTTACCTGCAGAATTTATTTGTTTACCTGCATGATTAAACCTTCCACCTGCCAAATCCATTCATTTACCTGCATGACTATTTCTTAGACAAATAGCAAAAAAAGCCAGGCGAAAAAGCCTGACTGTGACCACAAGAACCGTCCCCACGGTCTTTGAAAAAACGAGAACAACTATTTATTTACGATTAGCACCAGCATAAAACCGGTCCCTCACCCGCTTTAGCCGCGCATGGTAATTCAGTATATCCAGCCGTGCCTTTTCTGCCTCTGGAGCAATCGGCCGCAGGTTCTCGATGTCCCAATACTCTACAATGACATCCAGCACTTGGTCAAAATACTCAAGCGGACCGTAATTGGCCTCCTTTGCGATAATAGCCATCCGATCTTCAAAATCAGGCATGACTGTCCCTGGCATTTGAAAGTTTTTAATCACATATCCAAGGTAATAGCAATAGTTCGGCTCTAATTGCAGGTGCAGCTTAATAACATCGCGATAGAAGGCATAATGCAAGGTTTCATCTTTGGCCAGTCTTCTAAGAAGCGTCGCCAATTCTTTATCATGCGGTCCTGCAACCTTCGCCACATTATAATAGAAAACCATCGTCGCGAGTTCCTGGAGCGAGGTATACACCATCGTTTCGAAAGGGGTATGAAAATCGGGCTCCCAGCCTCCTTCTACCGTCATCTTGTGCAATTGGCGAATCCGGTTAGGATCAGCGTTTCTTGTAATCAATAGATAGGTCTCCAAAAGGTTGGAATGCTGATCCTCTTCTGCCGTCCAGGTATGTACAAAATCCTTGATAACAGAAAGCGACCCTTTAAAAGTTTGATCCAAATGGGAGGTAAACCAAGGCAGATTCACCTCAGTTAAAAGTGCCGTCTCTACTGCCGTTACCACACCTTGCGGCAGTGTTACCTGCTCTGGTTTCCACGGTACTCTCTTGAAACTCTGCGCTTTATCCCAAGGCAGGAAATCATGATAGCCCCAATCTATTTTTGCAGCCCTTCGTTTATGTTCCTCATATAATTCCTTTAATTGCGGCTCAAGTCTGAAATCTAAATGGTTCGTTAACAACTTATCCCTCTCCTTTTCACTACTCTACCGTATCACTCTATTAAAACACATAATTAGAAACTTTCCGAATTTAAGACTTCTATTTTTAATAAGAACCCGCCTGCTAATCGTACAATTAACCTAGCTTTCGACAAAATTACTTAAAAATATTATTAATCAAACGTTTGATTAGATTGAGAAAGAAACCAACAGTACCATTGATTTCCTTGTGAAAAATTGTGCAAGGATTGTCGAAGAAAGAAAAAAATATCCCTAATCCAGCTTGCCTTCTGGATTAGGGATATTAAGGGGCCATAGGGACGGTTCTCATGGTCCTATTTAGTTAGTGATGACCACAAGAACCGTCCCCATGGTCACCGTCACCTGGTCACGCCCATGGTCACGTTAGAGTTCCTTCCTTCTTCCTTTTCTCCTTTTTCACTACATACAGCATATATAGCCCCATGATCAAATAGGTGAACATCATGCCTGTAATTAATCGTGCTTCCTCGTTAAAAGTAGTAAAAGAAAGCAGCAAGGTTGGAAGGTGAAGGGCAATTAAGGTTATAGGCAGCACCGCTGTCTTTGCCCAAACCGAAAAGAAAATAATAAACAATAGAAAGATCGCTCCAATAAGGTAACTGACCGCCAAGCCAAATTCAATAACCGGCGTTTTATAGATAGTATCAACAATCAATATAGCCCCAATGAAAAGCATACTAATCATAATCGGTAACATAAATATCAAAAGCTCTTTCATTCTCGAAACTTGATTCCTAGCTACATAACGGAAGGCAAACATCACTCCCGCTATAAACAGGATGCTATTAACCACCGTTCCGAGAATCTTTAATAAACTATAGCTTAACGGACCTTCTATCAGGTCACCCAAAACTGAAAACGACATCGCACCTAGGATAATGAGCGGAACATATTTTGCCCAAGCTCGATAGTCATTTTTCATCTCACTCGAAATGCTCATCATATACTCTTTCGGAGAGGCACCTACAATTTGATCAATCGATTTGCCATTTTGTTCGGCTTCTAATAGATGAACCTCAAGTTCTTCGGTAATCTCTGTAATCTCCTGATCGTTCTTCCCGCTTGAAAACAGGTATAGCTTTAGATCATCGATAAATTTCTGGCTTTTTTTTGAAAGTTGATATTCCACCAAATCTCCACCTCTCGCTTTAATTCCCTTCTTTTAAAACCGCGTTGACACATTTCTCAAGCTGAAACCATCTCACTTGAAACTCTTCTAATTCCTGCTGACCCTTAGCGGTCAGCGAATAATATTTTCTCTTTGGGCCGGCAGTTGAATTTCTAAGGACAGATGTTACAAATCCTTCACGCTGCATTCTCATTAATAATGGATAAATGGTCCCTTCACTAATCGTATCAAAACCATACTCACTTAAACTTTCGGCCATCTCATATCCATAGCATTCCTTCCTGGCAATGATGGCCAGGAGGCACCCGTCTAATATTCCCTTCATCATCTGTGTTTGTGACATAGCTTCACCGCTCTCACTATCTTGTATTGCAAGGTATGTATTCAGTATAAAATAATATACCTTGCATTACAAGAGTAATATTGGATAATTTATACAATTAGGCAAAAAACCGTGGGGACGGTTCTCATGGTCCCATGTGGCTAGTGCCATGAAGACCATGAGAACCGTCCCCACGGTCCCGAAAGGAGCAGACGTCTCAACTGCCCCCCATTTCCCACTATTTTTTAAAATAAAGTTCCCCTAAAATTTCTTTCTGCTGATAACTGCCTCGTATAAGCTCTTTTTCCACAAAGGCGATCAAATCTGACGGTTCAAGATCGTACATAACCTCAATTTCCTTTGCAAATAACAGTTTTTCTTTTTCAAGTAAGCTAGAAAGAGAAGGCTGTGGCTTTGGCTGCATTTCCTCCTGATTTAGAACGCGCTTTAATCCATCCACATAATATTCAAGAGGACGTCCGCCAACCATTTTTACCCCTTTGTTTTCTTCATTGATCATAATAATCGTTGGGAATCCTCTCGCACCGAGTTTTCTCGCAAGAGCAAAATCTTCATTTAATAATTGCTGTCCTGCTGGCTGTTCCGCTTCATGGACAATCGCTGCTCCATCAAGACCCAGATTATTGACGATATCAACCATCACCGGGAGTTCTGCAATATTTTGATTAAAGGCGAAAAGCTCTTCTCTAGCACGTCGTAAAAATTCATACGCCAATGCCTCTCCATGATTTTTTTGAATCACCTTATAGACACGCGAAGGCGGAAAAGAGGATTGAACGGGATTGTCAATCATCAGGGACCCGTCAATTGGCATACGGGAATGTTCTCCAACCTCCCTCCAGTGAGGAGCGACATCTGCCGGTTTATAAATCCCATTTGCAGGATCGATGGGTCCATCATGCCATTTTTCCAATAATCCACCCATCACCGGATGAAAGTTAAAATAGTGACCGTACTGCTCTTTAAATCGGCGAAGGACCGGTTCAATCGCCCAGCAATGTGAGCAAATCGGATCCGTAACATAATAAACTTCTATGGATTTCTTTGGCTGATTAAAATCAATCATCTCCATTTCTTCGTCCCCAGCGACGCCGCATACACCCGTTTCTAAATCACATACCATATTATTGTTCTTCATTGTTCCATCCTCCTATAATGTGTTCTATTTGCTTTATAAGACTATCTTAGTAAATAATGAAAGGGAGCCATACCAATAGTTCCTTCGATATGTCGTTTATCCAACACATTGAAGAAATTGTTGAAAAAATAGGAGTGACCACAAATGACTCAACCAAAAACCGATCCCCGAGTGCTCAGGACTCGGAGATTAATTATGGATTCGTTCATTGAACTTTCCGCTAAAAAGGAATTTAAGGATATTACCGTCAAAGATATTACGACTGAGGCGATGATCAATCGGGCCACTTTTTATTATCATTTTGAAGATATTTATGACTTGTTGGAGAAGGCTTTGTCGGAAGTTTTGTTGGTGAAATTGGATGCTGATGTGTACAAGGATGACACGCTAAATGAAGAAGTGTTTGTTAGTATTTTCATAGCGATCACTAATTTTCAACAGTCATTATCCAATCGCTGTCATAGAGGCTACGAAGATACCATTGCCCGTATTATAAGAGAGCAGCTCGAAATTATTTTTTATAAAATGCTCGTTAAACAAAAGGCTTTTGCGGAAGATAAAGCCCTTAAAGGGATCGCAGTTATCTTAAGCTGGGGCGTTTACGGGGCTTCTGTGGAATGGAAACGTAAGGGTATGAACGTCAAGCCGGAGGATTTCATTAAACCTGCCATTCCGTATTTATTGAGTGGGATGGATCATGAGTAAAGCCTGTGCTTGGCGGCATCAGGCTTTACTCATGATTCCTTATTCAAATGATAGATGAGCTGGACAACACCCGAGGAGAACGATCTTGTTTGGACCAATTTCAAATTTACCCTCTCTTGTAAATCCATAAACAACGGTTTTCCTTCTCCCAAAATGACATAATCTAAATTCATCAACAAGCCCTAACTCAATAAAACTGGTGATCAGGCTTGCTCCGCCATATAGCCAGATATCTTTACCAGGCAGGTTCTTTAATTTATGGACTTCTTCGGCTAGGTGATCATTTATGTAGGTTGCGCTATGGTCTGTCCTTTTTTGGGTTCTGGAAAATACATATTTTTGCTTACGATGTACGACGTCCCATAATTCTTTTTCCGGGTCAGCAGCTCCTGGTTCCGGCCTATATTGCCCCCATAATTCATAGCTCTTTCTGCCATAAAGAATGGTATCAATTTGGTTTAAGAAATCTAGAAACCCCATGTCCTCGTCCATGATGCACCAATCAATTTCTCCATTTTTCCCTTCAATAAAACCATCTAACGTAACGGCTAAATCTAAAATTACTTTTCTTGGCTTTTCTTCTAAAGACATTTATTTGACTCCCTTCATTTTATTTTTTGTGTTTGGGATTACTCCCAGCCTTTTTTTATTCACATAAAACTCAATGATTAGGACAGGAAGAACGATCACAACGAATAAGATGCTAAGTGCAATGTTATAGGGCTGTTCAATAGATAAAAATGACTTCACTAACATAAATAAAACGGCGAATAGATAGATTATTTTAGCATTCTTCGCGATAAACTCCAATTTTAGGGTCCTCTATTCCTCTTATTTGTATTCAGTACTATTTCTATAATAATAGTAAGAATCCTTCCTCTGCCAATCCAATAAGTGCATAACAAAAAGTTGTCACGCTATATTGTATTTTGAGATAATCCAATTAATTGTTTTTATGTAAAAATATTACTATGAGGAGCAATATTTAATGAGGCGATTACAAATAGGGATGTGGCATCGCTTTGACCCATCTTTCTGGAAAAAATACAGTCATACTCTCATTACAGGCTTAGAGGTATCTCAATTTACCTCTAAAGAAGATTATATTTTATTAAGTAAGTTTTCTAGTAAACAAAACTTGAAAATAGGGATTCATGCGCCAATATATTCTCATCAGGACTATCCTTTACTCTCAAGTACCGACAAACACGAAAGAGAACAGGCTATCGTAGAGATTGAGAGACAAGTAGCAGATTCAAGTATTGTACGTCCCGATTATATTTTATTTCATTATCCCTTCCCGCCTATATTTCCAAAGTTGAAAAATAACAGGCTTTGGGAAGAGCCAAAAGACTATGCATACTTTGATTATAGTGACTATACCAAAGAGCAGCTGCGGGATTACAGCTCCTGCTTATTTGAAAGTCTGGTGAATTTTCAAAATAAATATAATCAGAGAATCGTATTGGAATATGACTTTTTCGGTGAATTTCAAGAAGTATATGTAGAAATGTTCAAAAAGTATCCTGAGATTGGGGTAGTGTTAGACACACAACGCTTGGACTATCACAAAAGAGCGTTTCCAGGATTTAATCCTTACTCCTTAATTGATGAAATCCATCCATCTGTCTATTTAGTTCATTACAGTAATACATACTATGGAAATGTAATGAAGAGGCATCTGCCAGTCCTTCCCTTTCACCAGGAAAATGAACTGTATGGAGATTCCATTTCCTATCTGAAATACTTGGCTCAAAAAAATAAGGCTTTCCATCTAACCTTTGAGCATAACCCTGGACTGGTAACTCGTGAAGAACTTGAGCAATGTTAATCTTACGCATCTGAAATTTTGAACCTGATTTAGTTTCTTCGAATATGGGAGGCTAGCATTTTGTTGAGGACGGATATAGACAATTGGTTACCGATTTCCATAAAAGAAATCCATCAAGTATTCTCGAATATCCCGGCATTTTGGTGTTTGGCAGGAGGAGAGGCATTAGATTTACACATGGGTAAAAAAAGCAGAGAACATAGTGATGTCGATGTTGTCATCTATCGGGAGCAGCAGCAAATACTTTACCAGTCTCTAAGCAGGGAGTGGACGTTATATAAAGTATCAAACAAAAAGCTTACACCTTGGAGAGATGGGGAATTTTTAGAGTCTATCAATGATGTTTGGGTGAGTAAGAATGCAAATTCTCCTTTTTCATTTCAGTTGATGTTTCTCGAAAGCGTAAATGATGAGTGGGTTTATAGAAGAGAAAAGTCTATTAGGGTGCCAAAAAGCAGGATCTATCTAAAAACGAGTGAGGGCATCCCCTATTTGAAGCCGGAAATTCAACTACTATATAAGGCTGGTTCATCGAGAATGAGAGAAAAGGATTTTAAAGATTTTCAAACCTTGCTCCCGGTACTAACGGAAGAAGAAAAAGACTGGCTGAAACTTTCCCTGATAACGCAATTTCCTGAAGGACATCATTGGATTGGATATCTTTAAAAATACCTTATTTACAGCTTTATGACATACAAAACTCCCTTTGCCTATTTAAGGGAGTTTTCTTATTTGATCTACTAATGTTACTTTTTTCGAGGAATCGTTAGGGTCTGCCAATCACTAGATTTCAAATACTTAGCAATATAAATGATTTGCCCAATATGATACGAATAATGGTACATTTGGCGTTCAATCGCTTCTATCACGGAATGGCGTTCATTTCGGATGGTGATAGTTTGTAAGAGGTGTTCCTCCTTAAGATTATTCAATGCAGTGAAAAAGGTTTCCCACCCAAGCTTCCACCGTTCCATTACCTGTTCTTTTGTTGTAAGATCTCCCGCAAATTCATCATCACGATTTCGATATGGTTTTTCCCCATCGGTGGTAAGAAAATCCGTCCAGCGGGATACCATATTCCCACTCATGTGTTTGATAATAATCGCGATACTATTGGAATCTTCATTCGGAGACCAAAATAATTCGCTGTCGGTTAATTGCTCGATGGCTTTTTCAGCTGTTACTTTTGCTTCGACAAAGCGCTGCGTAACTGTTTTCAAATACTCTTTACCTATGTTCATCCTTTCACCTCGGCACTTTTATTTATATAAATTAAATCCCCTTTATAACATTTACACCTGCCTATACTATTCATCTTAACTCTCTTTTACTACATGAAAAAGAGCAACATACTTTAAGAAATGCCTCTTGTCATAGAATTTCTGATGCAGGCATCTGCACAAATAATGCATAAAGTGAATAACGTGTTAAAAAGCTTTTTAGGAGTGAAAACTCATGGATATCCCTGTTTCCGGTTTTATGTATGCTTCAGATGGCTCAGACCCGATGCATTCCCATCGGCTATACATTACTTCTTGGGACGGACGTCCCGTTCATGTTCATGGTTTTAGCGGTATCACATCCTTTGACGATGGACACAGCCATCAATATGCAGGGCAGACCGAACCGGCACCCACCGGGGTCCCGCATACCCATAGATATTTTACCTTTACTTCGGTTGATGACAGGCATAGACACCAAATTCAAGGAGTAACAGGACCTGCCATCCCTCTTCAAAATGGCGGGCATTATCATGAATTTAATGGCGTCACCACCGTTGAAGGCCTCCGGCCGCATAGACACTTTTATAGCGGGAGAACAGGGCTATAATTCAAATCATTTGAGGCGAATTTTTTTAAAAAAAGGGAGGTTTCTACTTAAATAGAAACCTCCCTTTTTACATTACCAGCATCTGCATCTAAATAAACAGCCAATATTCCGGCATTGCTTGCGTTCGTTGTAATCGTTTTGCTTTTTTTCATGATTGCAACGATTGCAATCATTGTCTTTCTTTTGACCATAATGGTCGTTTCTTTTTTCTCTGCAGCCACAATCATACTTTTTGTAATAATCTTGTTTGTCGTTGTGCTCTTGCTTCTTGTTGCAATCATCGTGCTTGTCATTCATGTCTTGTTTTTTGTTGCAGTCATCATGCTTGTCGTTTTGGTCCTGCTTTTTGTTGCAGTCATCGTGCTTGTCATTCTTGTCCTGCTTTTTATTGCAGTTGCAGTCATCATGCTTGTCATTTTTGTCCTGCTTTTTATTGCAGTCATCGTGCTTGTCATTCTTGTCCTGCTTTTTATTGCAGTCATCGTGCTTGTCATTCTTGTCCTGCTTTTTATTGCAGTTGCAGTCGTCTTGTTTGTCATTTTTGTCCTGCTTTTTGTTGCAGTCGTCTTGCTTGTCATTTTTGTCCTGCTTTTTGTTGCAGTCGTCGTGCTTGTCGTTTTTGTCCTGCTTTTTGTTGCAGTCGTCTTGCTTGTCGTTTTTGTCCTGACATTTGTCGCAATCATCCTGCTGGCCGTTATGATTCTGTTTTTCCTTATCCTCGTGCTTGTCTTTACCATGATGATGCTTGTGATGATGCTTCTTCTTACCTTTCATTCCCCTAACTCCCCTTCTTAACAAACTTTTATATAGTTAGTTTATTAAGAGGTTCGAAAACGGTTTGGACGAACTGCCATCATCAGTCATTTTGGGCTTGAAAGTGACCGTGGGGACGGTTCTCATGGTCACAATGGCTATTTCAGGTCACCATCTGAACCGCCCCATGGTCCCCGCCCTTTTAATCACAGAATGCAAAGGCACCAATAATAATTAATAAAATAAACAAAACGATTATTATGATAAAACTATCGCAGCCACGGGTTTCAACACATGGAGCAGCATAGCCGTAATGCATTGGATGTTGGGGAAGTACATTAGCCCCCATAGTATTTGATGGAATCATATTATCCATTGTTACACTTCCTTTCATTTGCATAAGAGCTAGTTGGCCAATACCCTATATCATACACAGTAAAAAGAAATTGGAGCCCGTCTAGGTATAAAAAATGATTTTGTTTTAGCCGGCAAACCTTTTTGGCTAGCTTTTTTTATGGGGTTTAGAAGGGTTTTCTATAAATAAGGGAATTAAAAATGGGTTTGACTTTATTGAGTGTTGGCGGGGTGGTGGATTTTGGGACTAAATGCTTTGATTCCCTCCAGAAGGTAAAAAGGGGATTATAAGGAACCAAAAGAGGTCTTTGATTCCCTTCAGATGGTAAACAACAGACTAAAGGGAACCAAAAATCGTCTTTGGTTCCCTCTTGATAGTAAACGAAGGTTGGGAGGGAACTAAAACTAGGTTTTGACTCCCCTAGTTCCATAATGGCCAGTGCGGAGGGACACAAGAACTCATCTTGCTCCTTATTTCTACTCTGATTCACGCAGTCATGTGAAAGATTCTTGGTTGTGACCAGGAGAACCGTCCCCATGGTCCCTTAAGCGGTTTTCTCCAGCTTTTCTCCTTTATATGCCCCGATTTCAGGCAGCGGTTTAAGCGCTAACATCGCAAGGACCATAAAACCAGCCAAGAATAGGTAGAAGAAGGTCCAACCGCCAATACCCAACAGCAGTGGTGCGATTGCGGGTACGATGGATTGTGGCAGCGCATTGGCGACGTTCATTAAACCAAAGTCCTTCGCCGCATCTTCTTTGTTTGGTAAGATTCGCGTCACCAGCGCCATGTCAACGGATGAGAAGCATCCATACCCCAGCCCTAAGATGACGGAAGCAATGATAACAGCAGTATAATTTGGAATAAAAGTAAAGATGGCCAAACCAACTAAAATCACAAAGGCTGATCCATACAAGAAAGGCTTTTGTTTTTTCAATCTATCAGATAAAACACCGCCAAGAATACTAGTTAGAGATGTTGCAGCTAATCCAATCAGTGTAATAGTTCCAACGCTGGTTGTTGCTTGCGCTTGTGAAAATCCTAAACGATTGACGAGCATAACCGTTGTATAAAGAGTGGCACAATATCCCATCATGAGGAGAAACTTTGAAACGATGGCCCATGTAAATTCAGGGAACTTACGCGGACTTGGGTAGACCTTGTTAAACTTTTCCTTAAGTGATACTTTTTCTTTTACCACATTAGGAATTTCTACTTTGCCGTCACGGATGATGAACAAGCTAATGATTGGGCCAACAAGACCAATAATAGAAACAAGAGACCATTTCGTGAGAGTCGTGGCTGTAGGAATAAACATCATCAGCACCATACCAATAGCAACACCAACAGGCATAGCTAATCCCAATAATCCAGAAATGGTGCCGCGCTTTTCTTCCATAACTTGATCTGGAATTAACGCGGTGTAAGCGGCCATTCCAAAATTGAAGAAGAGCTGTGCCACACACCAGCAAACAATCACGTGCCAAATTTCTGTCGCTAACCCAATTCCAAACAAAGCTGCGCAGCCAAACATAGGTCCGAAGAGAATCCAAGTACGTCGGCGGCCAAATGCAATATTCGTCCGGTCACTGACAGCTCCTCCAATTGGATTACCGATTAAGGCAAAAAATGCACCAATTCCAGCAATTAGCCCGTAAGATGCGGTGTAGCCATTTGGATCAATTTCCATCATTTTAAATGTTAGCAGCATGGCAGCCGGCGTTAACAGTCCTACCATCATACACGTATATCCAAGCATAATTCCAAAAGTTAATCTGCCAAATGGCGTTTTTACCTGGCCCATCATTGTTCGTTCAGCCATTTTCCTTCCTCCTAAGTGAGAGCGATTTCATTATTTATCTAAAAATCCCCTCATGATTCAAGCCGGCATTTGAAATCATGAAAGGCAAATTCAATTAATTTGTTACAAGTTGTCCATTTAAAACGTTAATCATTTCCGCTAACATTTCCTCTGTAAATGCTCCCTGGCTAAAGCTCACCATTGCACGGAGCGGCATGTACTTCATCATCGCAGCCATCATTTCTGCTGCCTCTGCATCCGGTTCTTCTTCCATATTGAATAACGGATTATTTTCATTGGCTTTTGCTAAAAGTTCTTTCGCAATCGGAGCCAGCACTGGATCGGAAAGCAGGTCGCCCATTGTGGTATTGCGGTGAACAGGTTTTGAAATGAACACAGTAGATTCAACATGAATAGTGTCTGTTAGTACGATGTCTCTTGAAGACTTCCCAACAAGGATCGCAAAATCTCCACTTTCAACATGCCAATCTTTTAACTCAACGTTATAGTAAGCAAACGAACGCTTATCTAATGTAAACGTGACAGTCTTTTCTTCGCCTGGCTGCAATTCTACTTTTTCAAAGCCCTTAAGCTCTTTATCAGGACGAATCATACTGCTTGCTGCATCCTGTACATATAGCTGAACTGTTTCTTTTCCTGCAACAGCACCAGTATTTTTCACGGTTACCGTAACCAATACAGTCTCAGTATCCTTGATATTCTTTTTACCGACAGTAAGATTGCTATATTCAAAGTTTGTATAACTTAAACCAAAACCGAATGGGAATAGCGGCTGTATGTTTTTCTTGTCATAGTAACGGTACCCGACAAATATGCCTTCTTTATATTCCACTCGATCGCCTTCACCAGGGAAGTTTAAATAGGAAGGATTGTCGCTTAAAACCTTCGGGAAGGTTTCTGCAAGTTTTCCGCTTGGATTTGCCTCACCAAACAATAAATCGGCAATCGCACCGCCAAGTGCTTGTCCACCTAAATAACCCTCCAGGATTGCTTTTACTTTACCAATCCACGGCATTTCAATCGGAGCACCATTACTTAAAACGACCACGATATTGCTTTGTACTTCTGCAATCGCATGAATAAGCTGAATATGATTCTCTGGCATGCGTAAATGCTCGCGGTCATATCCTTCTGACTCATAGCGGTCAGGCAGACCGACAAATAAAATCACAGAGTCTGCTGAAGCAGCCACTTCTTTTGCTTCCTTAATCAAGGCTTCATCTGTCTCATCACTTGCAAGGTTGTATCCTTGCGCATATAAAACAGTTGTATTTTCACCTGAAACAGTATCAATTTCTTCTAAAATATTTTCAAGTTTCGTAGGATTAATATGAGAGCTTCCGCCGCCTTGGTAGCGAGGGTTTTGCGCGAATCCGCCAATAACAGCTACTTTCCCTTCTTTTTTCAATGGAAGAATAGCATCTTCATTTTTTAATAGAACCATGCTTTCTCTTGCTACTTCTCTAGCAAGCTGATGGTGAGCATCCTTGCTATAGCTGGCATTCTCTTTTTTATTGTCAACAGCTTTAAAGATGATGTTGAGAAGGCGTTCAACGGCAGTGTCTAATTTTTCCTCAGATAACTGACCGTTTTTGACAGCTTCAACAATCCTCTTATCACCAATCCCATTGCTTGAAGGCATTTCCAGCTCTAACCCGTTTTCTAAACCAGCTTCACGTTCATTCACTGCGCCCCAGTCGGAAACGACAAATCCTTCAAAGCCCCACTCATCTTTTAAAATTTCATTTAGTAGATAGTTATTTTCAGAGGCATATTCGCCATTTACCTTGTTATACGCGCTCATTACAGTCCATGGCTGCGCTTTCTTAACAGCGCCTTCAAAACTAGCTAAATAGATTTCACGGAGTGTCCGCTCATCGACGATAGCATCCGTTGACATCCGGCGGTGCTCCTGATTATTGGCAGCAAAGTGCTTGAGTGAAGTTCCGACTCCCTGACTTTGAACACCATTAATGTGACTTGCAGCCATTTCTGAAGAAAGGTAAGGATCTTCTGAAAAATATTCAAAGTTTCTTCCGCAAAGCGGCGAACGCTTAATATTGGCACCAGGTCCAAGCAGCACGGCTACATCTTCCGCCTGGCATTCTTCACCTAAAGCCTCCCCTACTTGATGAATCAATTCTTTGTTCCATGTGCTGGCTAAACCTACTGCAGATGGAAAACAAGTAGAAGGAACACTATTATAAATTCCTAAGTGGTCGGCTCCCTGAGCTTGTTTCCTAAGGCCGTGCGGTCCATCCGTTACCATGATGGAAGGAATACCTAACCGTTCAATTCCTTTCGTATTCCAAAAGTCCAATCCAGAACATAAGCTTGCTTTTTCTTCCAGGGTCATTTCAGCGATCAATTTTTTTATATCTCTTACCATGAATATCCTCCTCGTGAAAGTTTTTTAGAAAGCGATTTCTTGTTTTTTATTATAGGGTGTCTTTTTTCAGAATAATGGTACATTTTTTAGAAAAATGGTATTATTTTATGGAATATTTAAAGCTTTGGGAGGAAAATGATGGAGTTTTTGAAAGTAGAAGAGATTGATTATATTTGCAAACTGCTGTTTAACACCTACAAAATACCGATTTCTTTTTTTGATCACAACGGGAATTTGGCTGTGGAACACTCACTTAACGAGCATTCTTTTCACCTTTTCCATTCAAAAATAGATCTATTGATCACCGAAGACAACCATTACACTTTTCCAATATTTAAATCGACTACCACTCTGGAGAACTTTTTTCTTATTCAAATCCCTTCACAAGGAAGTCTCCTGGTCGGACCTGTCCTTTATTCAAAGCTGTCAGAGGCTTCTATTAAGGGCCTCAGTCATGACCTTCATGAAAAGGGTAATAGAGAAGAAATAATTCAGTACTATCAAGCTCTTCCCGTTTTAAGTAATTTAAACTTTATCAATATGAGTATGGTGTTTTACTATATGCTTTTTCAACAGCAGCTAGATTTGGTTGAACTTTTACAGAAAAATAAACAGCTGGAAAGCGAAAAAGTGGAAATAGAGCAGCCTGATGTGGAAATTGCTGAACGACGCCAAAATATTAAGGTGCACCAAGACCCATTGGCAGAGAAGAAGTTTTTCGATTGTATTCGCGAGGGGAAAACAGCTGAGGTCATCAATGCGATGAAGGCCTTTGGAGAAACAGGAGAAGCGGGTGTCTTATCGAAAAAAAGTCATTTACGCAGCCAAAAAAACCTGGCGATTGCCGGTATTACACTGGCCACTCGCGCCGCTTTAGATGGAGGGCTTTACCCTGAAATCGCCTATACACTGAGTGATTTATACATCCAAAACATGGAGGAAATACATGACAGTAAGGGAGTAGATCAACTGCTGGAGAGTGCCTTTTTGGAATTCAGCCAACGGGTGGAGCAAAGCAAACGGGAGCAGTTTTCTGCCCCCATCTATGCCTGTCAAAATTATATCTTCACTCATCTCTATGAGGATATTACGTTGAATCAGCTGGCGGAAATTGCTGCAATGAGCCCTAGTTATCTTTCCGCCCTTTTTAAACAAGAAGTGGGGATCTCAATTAGCGGGTATATCCAACGTGCCAAGATTAACGAAGCAAAAAACTTAATCACCTACACATCACACAGCCTGACAGAAATCAGCAGCCTACTAAACTTCCATGACCAAAGCTACTTCACAAAAATCTTCAAAAAATTTGCCGGAGTAACACCGAAGCAATTTAAGAGCAGGCTGGGTGCGGAATAGGGGCAGGGGGACGGTTCTCTTGGTCTTTTTTGGCAAGTGTTTGTGACCGCGAGAACCGTCCCCATGGTCTTCTTGCCAGTGTTTGTGACCGCGAGAACCGTCCCCATGGTCTTTCCGCGAGAACCGTCCCTATGGTCTTTCTATTAGAGAATCACACTGTAAAAGCTTTCTCCTTCTTCTGTCTGTGGAAGTCCAAAGAATTCACTTAGTGTGGCTCCGACGTCAGCCATTGAGTTTCTTCTGCCAATATGAGCAGCCTTGACTTTGCGGCCTGCGATCATTAACGGTACGTATTCTCTTGTATGATTGGAGTGCCCAATGGTTGGATCGTTCCCATGGTCTGCCATGATGATAAGGATATCCTCTTCTTCCATTTTAGGCAGGAAGTTCGCCAGCCACTTGTCTGTGGTATTTAATAGTTTTGCATACCACTCTGCATCCTCCGCATGTCCAGCTAAATCGGTTTCTTGGACATTGACGAGAAAAGCTGCCTCTCCACTTTCTTTCAAATATGTTTCCTCTAAAACTCCTAAAACTGCCTCTGTATCTACTATTGGATAAGAAGGACCTTCGCCATGCAAGACATCCGCTGTTTTTCCAATTCGATAAACCTTTAATCCATTTTGTGCAGCAATCATCGGGAATTGACCATCAATGTTTACCCCGTAGCCCATATGATAGACCTCATAGCCTTTTCCATATACATTGGCTTTGGGCGCATCCACACCCCACTGTCCAGGGTTTTTCTCATGGACGGTAGACAGGATATGCTCAATCGACGTATATGGTCCACCAAAGGCAATCACTCGGCTCGTATCAACATGCTGCCGAACTATCTTGCCCACTTCCTTTAACTCAAAGAAGGGCATTTTTTTAAAATCCGCAGTTAAATTGATAATGTTTCCGACTGCAGATTCGAGATTATCTCCTATCACGCATGCACCATTTACAAGTAAGACCGGTCGTTCACTCCATGGATATTCCACATGATAACCCGCTTCTCTTAGTGCACCAGCGAGCATACCATGAATATCTTTCATCAATCTTTTGTTCGAACGCTTTGGGCAGCTTCCTGCAATTTCCTGATGTCCCAAATACGTATCTGCTCCGTGATGGGCAAGCCTAGAGGATCCATAGGCATTCAACGGTGCCTCCTGTCTGTCTACAAGAGTACCGAGACCCAGTCCATATAATGTCGGAATATTTAAAAAGCTAACAGTTTCTCGAATATGTTTATACGTATTGGCATGACAGTCTGCTGGGTTAAATTTTTCACAATCATCCATTGCCCCAATCCCGAAGCTGTCCAATACGAGTAGTATTGCTTTTGCCATTCTTACCATTTCCTTTCAAAGTGAACCAATTCCGGCTTGCCGCTTTGGATTCCTTTAACAAGCGCAACATGCGCTCTCGTCACAAACACCTGTGTTCGAAAGGAGAAAACTGCTGTATCACCTGCCGTAATCGAAAAACCCTCTGGCTTTTCAATGGCTCCATAGTAGTCAATCGCTTCTGGTGATGGTTCAATCGCAGGTACATACTGTTCCATTATGGTGTTCTCATCATGACCGACAAGGCAGCCTGTTAGATTCGAACGGCCATAATAGCCTCCGCCAATCACATAATAATGTTCTTCATCTTCATGCGAGACTTCTGTTACATAAGCAATCGCCGGCTTCTCTGCTAGGTCATAATAAGCATGCAGAGGGGTCGTTCCCGTTAGGGCATGTCCTGGTTCACCATGTGTCACACCCTGCTCAGCCAAAAATGGGATCGTTTCGCAGCTCGTAGCACTTGGTCCGTTCACCTGCTTTACTTCTATACCATGATCTTCAAGGACTTTTTTAGCCTGTAATAAGGTTTCAAAATTAGAGGTAGGCACCATTTTGGTTTTGTCTTGTGCAAGCTGAAAATTAGGGAAGGTTGTGACACCCACCACAGAAATCCCCTTGAGGTTCTTTAATTGCTCAATCTCCTCACCTAGTTTGCTTAACAGAAAACCGCCTTCCTGCCCAGAATAAATCAAATCTGTAGGTCGATAAATCTTCAGAATCACATCCTGGACTTTCCCTGCTTTTTCCGCTGCTAACGAAAGCTGCAACGCACGGTCGTAAGAAAACAGTGTGACCACTTCCGGGTTCCAGGACAAAACCTCTGGCCATTGATTTTTCCCTGGCTGGACAAGATGACCGACATTTCCAATTTCAACGCCGCCATCAAAAAGGGTCTTTGCTTCATCAAACTCAACCGCCACCGCTTTTTTAATGCCATGTTCTGCAATAAACTGGCCAATAAAGGGAAGTCTGCCGAGCTGCTTGCTCATAAAATAAAGCTGGAAATCATGCTCACTTGCCTTTCTGGCCAAAGCTTCCACATTCTCTTTTAAAAGATCCAAGTCAATCACATACGTATTCGGGGGTATTACCCCGCCTTGATGCAGCTTCACACCTGCTTGGATCAGTTTTGGATTTCTACGCTTAGTAACATCTAAAAACATCGAAGTTCCCCCTTTCTTTACGAGTTTCTAGTTAGTTGATCATCATTTGTTTTCTTTTGCTAAAGGGATTACTTTTCGTAAAATATCAATAATCGTGTTAGCACCTGATTTCATCGGATTAATCCGCAATCCATATTCTTTTAATTCAGGCTGAGCTTCTAGAAAGCTTCCAGAGACGCGGTAGATCATCGGTATGATTTCATATTTAGATTCCGCTCCAACTGGGTGTGTCGCTGCACCGTGCGTGTCACTTAGTTTTATAACCTCTTGTGCAATGGGATCTTCAAGCTCAACGATTACGTTTTTCGATTGGGCATTGGTAATATATGCTGTACGAATTCCATCGACCGCGCCTTCATTTAATTCCTGACAAAGCTTTTCCACTTGCTCCCCTTGGATCGCGAGAGATACAGGAGCGAAAGTCATCATCCGGAGCATTTCCATTGCCTCATAGCCTTGTACCTGACCGCCGCCAGAGTAGTTATACTGATGAACGCGTTCAATACCTTCCTTTTTCCCTGCAATAACAGCGATCCCCTCAGGCCCAAGCAGCTTAAAGCCAGAGAATGTAGAGTAATCTGCCCCCAGCTCTACACCAATTCCCTTCATTTTCATCGCACAATAGTTATCATCCACGACGACTGGTAAATCAGGTCGTTCCTCTTTAACGGTCTTGATCACGTCTTCGAGATTGTAATGGTCTGTTGGCTGCTGACGGGCATGCTGGACATAAAACACTTTTACATCAGGATGGTTTCGAATCGCCGCACGAACATTGTCCAAATCGTTGTAATCTGCAGCGACCGTTTTAATCCCTAATATCCGAATCGTTTCTTTTGTCGTCGTATAAACAGGAGCGGTATGAATGAACATCTGCTCACCTGCCGACATGAGCATACTTAAAATGTTGCGAATCGCGCCAGTTCCGGCACCTCGGACCAGGGCACAATCTTCTGTTCCAAAGAAATCAGCTAACACTCTTTCAACAAGATATGTCTGTTCCGGCCTCTTATATTTTGGAGCAACCCCAAGGTCCCCCATGGAAAGGAACTGTCTTCCTTCAAAATGGCGGCTCATCATATGAACCAATTTAAATTGTTTTTCCTGTGCTTCTTCTATAGATAAACTAGGCAAAACGGAATACGCATACTTTAATTCCGCCCGATTATATGTTGTCATGTTTTATCGCTCCCTTATGGAAAAGGCTCTAGATGGATTCAATATTAAAAATTGATCAAGCAATTCCTGTGAAATGCCTGCTGCCTTCATTTTTGGAATAAAGTCTTCAAGGACCAGTCCATACCCAGGACCTCCGTGCTTTTTCCAATGCGACTTGCGTGTTAAATCAGCAGACAGTAGAATCTGTTTTTCAAATCCAAGCTTAATAAAATCAAGCAAAAACTCCACTCGCTCTTCATCAGGACGATAGTTCACTTTCCCAATCGTATCGAATGCAATGTACGCACCGGTTTCCAATACTGCCAGTACTTCATTCTTATTGGCATTCAAATCCTGATGTCCAATAATAATTTGGTCGACCGGCAGTCCATATTCCGTTAGGAGCTGAACCTGCTCGTACCCAAGAGTTCCTAGTGTGGTGTGCGTAGTGACAGGAAGACCCGTAGCCTTTCCAGCAATAGCCGCTCCAATCAGCAGTTCTCTTTCAATGGGCTTGATTTCATTATGACTTGTACCTACTTCACCAATCACGCCCGGCAGGATTCCGGTGTCACCGATCCCCTCTGTTGCTTCCTTGATAAAATGCGCAGCAAACTGTTCAGCCTTCCAGCCATGTGCAAATTCAGGGATGAATGGATCCTTATAAAAACCAGTACATGTAACCAAATGAACACCGGTCGCTTCACTTAGTCTCTTTAAACGCAGTACATCTCGGCCCATTCCGTCGTTGGTCACTTCGACCATTGACCTGCCGCCCAGGCGGTAGAAGTCTTCAAGCTCCTCTATCATGCCCTGTTCATCATCTAAAATCGTATCAGGGTCTTTCTTAATTCTTGATAAATCGATCGAGAGATGCTCATGTGCTGAGCAAACTCCAAATTCTTCAGGCGAAATTTTTCCAAGAACGGTTTGTATCATTTTTGTTCCACTCCGTTTCTCTGATGTGAGTTAGTTGCAAAGGCCCTGCTAATGAGGGCCTCTAAACAATTTTTTTCAAAAACTACTGCGGAATGACCATTAATCCAAGCGCAACAAGGATATTGGCGATAATCCCAACAGCAATAGCACCTACAGGACCTACAGCCATGCGGACAATTGGACGGCCGGCAATTTCATTCAGCAGATAGAAACCTGCAATGAAGAAGAAACCAAATCCTGGGGCAATCGTATTAGCAGCATTTGCACCGCCGATTAATAGCGCCACTTCAAGGAGCTTCGTCATGGCACCGCGGATGTTTTCACCAGAATTACGGATACCAGGATATTTATCTAGGAATTTAGCAATTGAGCTTAATAGGAAAACTTCTAACGCGATAATGATCGCTCCAAGTACTAAAGCAACCCATACATTCGGCGCGAAGAAGCCGACAACGAAGATAAGTGTAAATCCTACCGGACTGTATACTCCGGTAACAATAGCGGTACTCGCTACTAGCGGAATAAATCCAAGCGCACGAGCCGCAGCGGCCAAACCAGCTTCAGATCCTTTACCATCTGCCAATAATTGCAGCGAAATTGGATCTCCAGCCATAATCGCAAGATTGGTTGCAGCAGCGATTAATCCGCCGATCACCATAAAAAACACAACATTCTTTCTGATTTTCGCAACCTTATCACTGAAGATGGCTGCTAGGTTAACACCAGCACCCTCTTCTGATTTTTCCTTCATGGCAAATACAACTAAAAAGATCATTCCGGCAATAAGCGCCATACCTTCTTGGTTCAGTACGACAGGAGTACCAGAGAAATTTAAAACTTCCGTGCCATTTAACCAAACAGCCAGCTGACGAACAAGAGCAGCAACAATAAACGTGATAACACCTTTTTTGACACTAAACTGCATCGCTACAGCTAACGCAGGGAATGCCATGAACGTAACAACAACCGGTGCTCCAACGCCTCCCATTGCTTCTAGGAAGTTTAGCGGCAGGTAATCAAACAGCTTAACAAAGCCTTCCAAGCCTACTAACAATCCTGCTCCATAAGCACCGCCAATAAGGGCTGCAAGCGGCGTTCCCCATTTATTCTTTGGAGTCATTAAACCGATAATATCTGTTCCAAGTAAAATACTATGAACAAGGATAATACTAGCGGAAAGGGTAAACGGTATTCCGAAGCCGATTACAAGCCCAAAGCTCATGGCAAAGGCTGTGAAGCCAAGGTCTCTTCGCGTCATCCGTCCTTCTACGTGCTCAGAGACAATGGGGCGAAGCCCGTCATTAAAAACCGCAATACTTCGATTTGCTAACATGGCAGCAATCGCACCAATTAAAATAATAAACGCCATTTCCATGTTTCTATTCCCCCCAACACCTATTTTTTATTTATTTTTCAAGGCATTAATAATCATTGGAACCGCTTGATCCTTATGGTCAGCTGTAAAGCCAAACTCTTTTTTCCCTGCCTTTACAGCGCTTTCAATCTTTTCAGCCGATGGCTGGTGTCCAGGCATTGAAACGGTTTCACAATTTGGCATTCCTAATAGGGCAATCGCCATCGCGAGCGCACCGCCGCCTCCAGTATGGCATGCGCCGACATAATAATCAGCCTGACCTGTTTTCACTGCCATCGCTGCTTCAAGATCGGATTTAACCATCGTCGTAATCGAGCTGTCCAGCCCCTTGATTAATTGCTCAATTTCCTTTTTATCAACCTGTCCTCCAATAACAATCTTCATTATTCATTTCCTCCTTCGTTTACTTGTAATAATGTCGCATAATGAATCAATAAGTAATCTAATTCCTCCTGAGGTAATCTCCCACTCCATAAAGATTGGATATAGTCGATTTCCCTGCCCGCCTGTGGCGCATATGGTGAATTCTTAACTTCTGTTAACATATCTGGATGCGGTGCTTCCACCTTTTCCTCTTTTTCAATTCTTGAGAGCGCCATTGGCAGATGCGTAAACAGCATTTCAGCCTGGTCAATTTCATCCTTTTTCAAAGTGGACTGAAGATGGGTAAATGCGCTTGTCGCAACCTCTGCAGCTTTCTTTGTGATGACAGCGGACGTTAACAGAATGTCCAGTCTCTCGTTTAAATCAGTTAAATTCATTTTTTGTATCCTCCAGTATACTGTATTTAGTATATTGATAGCATTAGAGAAATATCCCACCAGTTTAATAGTGGGGGTACTTCTTTTCCGCTTCCACCAGCTTTTGTATCTCAATAACCATGTGATAATCCAGCATATCCAGCTGCTCTTTAATCCCCTGTCTTTCGGATTCAATCACCAGTGCGGCCATCGATGCTTTTTCTGCAAGTTCCTGTGCCTTTTTCGATTGAAATCCTGAAGAAGCAAGCGATCTTAGTGCCCTTGTTTCATCTGAATTCCACACCGCCGCATCAATACTGCCGTTTTTCAACATGGAGAACAGATGCATATAATTCACTTCGATAAATTCAACATCCAGCCCTTCACATTCCAAGAGGGTGATATTGGCTTGGTCAGGTGATGAATAATCTATTCCCACACGCATACCAGCTGTAATTTGTTTTTGCTTCTGGTCGGAGAAGAAGACTTTATGTGACGTAACATACGTTTCTGGACCAAGTGCCCGAAGAATTTCCAAGTTGTCAGATTCTGTAATGGCTTCTTCAGCTGCCAAAACAGACATAATAGCAAAATCATAACGTCGGGATTTAAGTGCTTCCAGGCGATTTTTTGCTCCTCTCATAAAAGCAAGAGCGGACTTTTTTTGAATCTTCTCGATTCCTTCGACAATCCCTGTTGCTAAACCTTCATATTTCCGCGAGTACGGCAATGGCATAACACCAACAATTGGTCCGATTCCGGCAATTTCATAAAGAAGGTTAAGATCCCGCTTTATTAAAAATGTACCAAGATGACCCCTTGATTCTAGAGAAATCGCATGTAAATCCTCCAACACCTTTAACGCTCCCTGAACCGTTCCTCTTCCTAATGAAAGTTTTTCTGTAAAATCACTAATTCTCGGGATTCTCTCCCCTTCAAGAACCTGGATTAATTCCTTCGCAATAAACTTTGCTGCTAAACCATTTTTCGAATATAAACTTTCCCAAATTCGACTCATGTAAATACCTCTTTATTCTCAATATACAAAATCTCGTATTCTGTACATACTTAGTATAACGCTTACATCATTTTAATTCAACTACTAAAACATTAAAGTGTCCATGGGTGTCCATGGGGACGGTTCTCTTGGTCTTTTTTGCTCGTGTTGGTGACCGCGAGAACCGTCCCCATGGTCTTTTAATATTCCGGCCAATAAGGATTCCGATACTGTGGTTGATAATATGTTGGTGCAATATAACCGGTGGTTTGGTTGTGGTTACCAAAATATGATTCGTTTCTTCGTTTTCTTCTTTCGCAGGATTTCGTTGGACCTATAAATGTAGAGGGCTGAACTGGTTTGATTGCTTCTTTCCATTGGTTTTCATCGAGGCAATAGGTGTGGGCCATAATATCCGAAGGTGTCAACTTTATGAGGTCGGATCCTAGAATGACTTCAGGCGTTGGTGCATTAAAAATCGCTAATAGGTGTGTGTTATCAGCCGTCGCCACTTCATAATGCCACCAGCCGTGAGGGACGTTGGCTACTTGACCGGGTGTAATTGGGTAATTTTGAATTTGCTTGGTATATGGATTCAGGATTGAAACCACTGCGGCTCCAGAAATGCAGTAAACGAGTTCCGCCGCATTCTGATGATAATGTGGTTCAATCACGTTACCCTTACTTAAGAAAATATCGAGTAAAGACACATTTTCAAGTGTATTAAGCTGCTTAATCCCCAAAACATTAATATAGTTTTGATGATCCTTTTTCATTACTGGGCTTGTATTTATATCAAAGGTAAACTGTGCTGTGGATGAAGAATAGTCCAAGTTCGTAACCATATAAATATTTCCTTCCTTCATCTATATATTTTTTCTACAAATTAACTTATGCAGTTGCCGTAGGGACGGTTCTCCTGGTCTTTTTTGGTTAGTGTGTATGTTGGTCTGGTTGTGACCGCGAGAACCGTCCCCATGGTCTTTTGTGACACTGTGTCACTTTTTTGTTGACTTTATGACACGGTGTCATATATAATCTGTAGGTGCTCAATTATGACAGGGTGTCACATTGAATGATAGGAGAATGAATTTATGCCAAAACAAACGTTTTTTCACTTATCGAAGGATAAACAGGATACATTAATTCAGGCTGCGAAACAGGAATTTTCTCGAGCTCCCTTACATGAAGCTTCCGTTGCTAACATCATCAAAAGTGCTGGAATTCCTAGGGGCAGCTTTTATCAATATTTTGAGGATAAAGACGATCTATTTTATTACTTGCTGACTCGACTAGCTGAGAAGAATAATAAACGATTTATTTCCGTCCTAAATGAGAAAAATGGAGATTTATTTGAGACGTTTATTGCTACTTTTCAATTTATGATTGAGGTTCATCGAAACGAGGAACACAAAAACTTTTTCAAAAATGTTTATTTAAATATGAACTATAAGCATGAAAAGACCTTAGCAAGTAATGTTTACGAGGAAAATCAGAAGAACCAGTTTCTTAGTACTCTTAAATTAATCGATACCAGCAATTTGAACATACAGGATGATCAAGAATTGCATCATGTATTAAAAATTCTGATGGGCGTGACCTTCCAAAATATTGTTCAACTTTTCGTGAAGGATTATACCGATGAAGAAGCACTAAGAAATTATCTGACACAAATAGATTTACTTAAGAGAGGATTACAGAAGAAATAACGAAACACAAAGGGGAGAAAACATATATGGATACATCGTTACAAAAAAAACCACCATATTTAATGATTGCGATTTTATTTGTTGGGGCATTTGTCTCTTTTTTAAATAACTCGCTGTTAAATGTGGCTCTGCCTTCAATCATGGTTGATTTAGGCATTAAAGACTATTCAACCGTACAATGGCTGGCTACAGGCTATATGCTCGTCAGCGGAATCTTAATCCCGGCATCAGCCTTTTTGCTGACACGCTTTTCGAATCGCAGTTTATACATCACATCAATGGTACTGTTCACACTAGGTACAGCACTAGCCGCTTTTGCACCAAACTTTGGCCTCTTATTAGCAGGGCGGATGATTCAAGCAGCTGGTTCTTCTGTGATGGGACCATTGTTAATGAATATTATGTTAGTCAGCTTCCCGCGTGAAAAACGCGGTGCAGCAATGGGGATTTTCGGGTTAGTTATGATTACTGCCCCAGCCATCGGACCGACACTTTCCGGTTATATCGTAGAATACTACGACTGGCGCTTACTGTTTGAAATGATTTTACCATTAGCTGTCATTAGTTTATTATTAGCTGTTTGGAAGCTTGAAAATGTAATGGAACAAAACAAAAATGCCACTCTAGATTACCTATCAGTAATATTGTCGTCGATCGGTTTTGGCGGGTTACTTTATGGGGTAAGTTCTGCAAGCTCGGATGGCTGGGACGATACTATCGTTTTAACTACAATCATCGTTGGCGGTATTGCTTTAATCGCCTTTATTGTTCGCCAATTAAAAATGGATGAGCCATTGTTAGACTTACGTGTCTATAAGTATCCGATGTTTGCTCTTGGATCAGTAATTGCTATCGTTAACGCAATCGCCATGTTCTCAGGGATGATTTTAACACCTGCCTATGTACAGAACGTTCGTGGGATTTCACCACTTGATTCAGGTTTAATGATGCTGCCAGGTGCGGTTGTGATGGGGATTATGTCGCCTATCACGGGTAAGTTATTTGATAAATTTGGTCCGCGTGTACTAGCGGTTATCGGGCTTACAATTACTGGCTTATCCACATATATGCTGGCGCATTTACAAATTGATTCTAGCTATACCTATATTGTTATGGTGTACACGCTGCGTATGTTAGGGATGTCCATGGTGATGATGCCAATTATGACAAACGGGTTAAATCAGTTACCAACTGTGTTAAATCCACATGGTACAGCGATTAACAACACGGCTCAGCAAGTGTCTGGTTCCATCGGTACAGCGGTTCTCGTTACAATTATGAACTCTGTTACAAAAACAGAAGCACAAAGCCTGATGACTGGTGTCGATCCAACAACTCTAACCGAAGCATCAACTGCTTTATTAACACAGCAAGCCTTACTAGCCGGAATTCAATACTCCTTCTATGTGACATTAGTGATTAACATCGTCGCTCTAGTATTAGCACTATTCGTCAAACGCGTCGACACAAGCGAAGATGTCGTCAGAAAACTAGAACAGCAGGGACGCGCACAAATCAAGCCTGCAGCGCAGACAAATTAAGAGAAAAAGACCTTGGGGACGGTTCTCATGGTCTTTTTTTGCGTGGACCGATAACAATAAAGATATTCGTGACCGCGAGAACCGTCCCCCTGCCCCCACTCACATTAAGCATGTATTTATTAATAAAGATATGCAAATAAATACTAATATCCTTTTATTTCTATAGGTTACCATGTGGAATGGAACAGATTGCTTGGAATTCAATCATGTGAGGGGGAGTTTTGCCATGCGAATGGAGCATATGATCCTGGTTGCAATGTGGCTGTTTGGCATTATTGGCTTCTTTCTGTTTGTTCCTCGCAAAGATTGGCGCAAGGGGTTCTTGGCATTCTTGATGTTTCAAGCCATCATCTGGCTTTGTGATATGCCTGCTTTTAAATATGATTTATTAAGGGCGCCTTTCCGAGAGCTTCCAAAAGCAGCTGACCTCCCCCTTACCATCGATTATTTTTTTTATCCGGTATTGTTTGCAATATATTATGTCCATAGGAAAATAGGCGCCAGCCTGATAGTCAGATTCACCTACTATTTTGTTTGGGTGACTGCCGCTGCATTATTTGATATTGTTCTTGAACGATATACGGATTTATTAGAGTATGAAATTTTGAAATGGTATGGAATGTGGATCTACATTGGATTTCTCTTTTATGTGAGTCAAGTGTGTTGTAATTGGTTCTTTAAGGATCAATCCATGTTTCAGACGGAGCGGTGGAAAATGAATGAGAATTGAATGGTGGCTGCTATCATCCGTATACATAGTTGCAGCAGGAATCCTTTTTTGCATTCCGAAAGATAGATTTCGATTGGCAGTAGTGGCCTTTTTGTCCCAACAGATGATTACGTTTCTTTTTGGATTACTGGTCGTAGAATTTGGGCTGATAGAGTATCCAACTCGTTTTTTTGCTTCTATCAATCGAACGAGCTTCACCTATGAATTTTTTGCTTTTCCAGTCATTTGTGCCGCCTTTAATGTCTGGTATCCCCAAAATCGAAGCAAATTTATTCAATTCGGGTATTACTTAGGAGTCAGCTCCGCGTTAACAATCGCTGAAGTCATTATTGAAAAATATACCGACACCATCAATTACATCCATTGGGAGTGGTATATTTCACTCATTACCATTGGCCTTGCGTTATTTATCACTCGTTTATTTTGTGTCTGGTTTTTTCGAAAGGGGTAAATTCCAGGAGACCATGGGGGAGACCATGGGGACGGTTCTCCTGGTCTTTTTGTTAAATTGTGACCGCGAGAACCGTCCCCACGGTCATCGTACACATTCTCCGCCATCCCCCCCTAAATCATACTGCTTTAAAGATTTGCCCAGTTTCCATTTCTGAACAAGGGAATTTTTCTGCCATCATGATATTCCGCTTCAATCTCAAGATCTGCAGAACCAATCATAAAGTCAGTGTGACCGCTGCTATGGTTGATGTCTCTTTTCGCATAGTCCTCTTTAGTCGAAACGTTTGTATCCTTAAGTGCCATGGTAATCGCGTTTCCAATCGCCAAGTGGCAGGATGCATTCTCATCAAACAAGGTATTATTAAAGATAATACCGGAGTTCGAAATAGGGGAATCGTGTGGGACAAGAGCCACTTCACCAAGATAGAGCATCCCTTCATCCAAATTAAGAAGCTGTTTCAACGTCTCATAGCCTTTTTCCGCTGAAAAATCAACCACTTTTCCTTCTTTAAATGTGAGTGAGAAGTTCTCGATCAAGTTCCCTAATGCAGATAATGGTTTCTTACTCGTCACGGTTCCATTTACCCCAAACTTATGAGGAGTCGTAAACACTTCCTCTGTTGGAAGATTTGGGATGTAAGTGGTTCCAAAAGTGGATGGATGCCCCCCGCCTACCCATTTGTGATCGGGATGAAGATCGATGCTAAGATCGGTTCCTTTTGACTTGTAATGCAGTGTTTTAAAGTTCTGTTCGTTCAAATAATCAACTTTTTTTGTAAGAGCAGCTGAATGTTCCTGCCACGCTGCGATTGGATCGGGTTGATCGATTCTTACTGTTTTAAAAATTGCTTCCCATAATGCAGCAACCGCTTCGTCTGTTTTCAAATTTGGAAAAATACTTTCGGCCCAAGCCTCAGTAGGGTAGCCAATGATTGCCCAAGGCACATCACCATTGATTCTTTTTTGAGAGATCGATTGCAGTTTGTCACCTGCGTTTTTTTGAACATACATAATTCGTTCAGGCGGGATATTCGCGTATGCATTTGGATCCGTACCTGCAATAAACAACATACAGTCGTTATGATCTGCCAGGCTATTGTACTTATCAATTTCCCATGGTTGAGTGAAATCTTTTAAAACATCCTCCGATGCATGTAAATAATGAATTCGATTAAGTCCGGTATCAACCCAGTCTACAAACACTCGTTTACATCCGAGTTCATATGCATATTTTGTAACTCTCCGTGTGAATTCAGCGGCTTCAATTGGAGAATTGATTAGTAATCTCTGTCCTTTTTGGATGTTAAGACCGATTTTGACCACGAGTTCAGCATATTGATCCAATTTATCTTCAAAGCTTTTCATGGATACTCCTCCTAAAAATAAAATAGACTGATGAGTCTATTATAAGTGACTTCTTTAAATTTTGTATAGTATTTAGGTTTGAAATTTCAAATAATTTAGAATCCACCCAGCTTGATTCGGGCCAGTTCAGAGTATCTTCACCTTATGGCTGGCCATTCTTTTATTTATTGAGCTGGGTTGTAAGGTACTTCATTAGCATCTTTTCTGATTCAATGAGGCTATCTCTATACTGATCCTGATTCCCCGTAAGAGCATAGGCCAGTGATATTCCATCTACTTTGGCCCAAAAAATGGCTGCCACTGAACCTGTAGCAAGATTTGGATTAAATTCGCCATTTGCAATACCTTCATTAATAATCTCTTCTACAAATGCACACACTTCTTTTTCAAAGCGATCAACCATTTTTTGTTTCAGTTTTACATTCCTTGACGCATAAATAATCCATTCAAAATGGACTTTTAAATAATCCTGATATCCCTCTTTTTTAAGGGCCTCTTGGTAATAGGAAAAGATTTCCTTTAATTTCTCTGTTGCTGTATGTAACTGCTGAAATTTCTCCCTAAAAGTGAAAAACATTTTGCTGCTTCTTTCTTCCATTAAGGAAGTATAAAGTTCTTCTTTACTTTTAAAATAGTTATAAACAAGCCCTTTGCTGGTGCCAGAGCGTTCAACAATATCATCCATTGTGGATGATTCAAACCCTTTTTCTGCAAAACATAAAAGAGCACTCTCAATAACCTCTTGCCTTCGCTTCGCTTTATAATCTGCAGATACCTTCGGCACATAAAACACCCCCCATCCTTGGCACTGCCTTTTTACTAAGAATATACCATCCTAGGAAAAAAATGACCATGGGTGACCATGGGGACGGTTCTCTTGGTCTTTTTGGGGTTAATGTGATCGCGGGTGTGACCGCGGGGACGGTTCTCTTGGTCTTTCCGTGTTCATTGTGACCGCGAGAACCGTCCCCATGGTCACCTGGACACAAAAATAAAAGCCGGAACATGGTTCCGGCTTTCCTTCTATTCTAATGCTGCTTTTACTTCATCTACCATGGATTTTGTTGAGGTAATTCCATTACCTGCAATGTACCAGTTTACGGCGTCTAGGTAGATGATTTTTCCATTTTTATAGGCATTTGTTTTCTGTACCAACTCATTTTCAATGGTTTCTTTAGCCCCTACTTCACCGCCAATTGCGGCAGAGCGGTCGATTACAAAGAGAACATCTGGATTTTTTTCTAAGATATACTCGAACGTAACGCTTTGACCGTGCTGTGACACTTCAAGGTTTTCGTCTACTGCTTTGAAACCAAACACATCATGCACAAAACCATAGCGTGACGCTGGGCCAAAGGCACTTATTTTTCCTTCATTCGCCAATAAGATCAACGCTTTGCTGTCAGCTGCGGATGCTTCCTTATTTAGCTCGTCGATACTTGCTGTTAACTCATTCATTTTGGAATCAAGTTCGTCTTCCTTTTCAAAAACCTCAGCTAAGAGTTTAAAATTCTTCTCTAGTGAACCCATATAGTTTGCATAATCTACCTCTACAAATACCGTTGGAGCGATTTCAGCAAATTGGTCATAAAGCTCAGCTTGTCTTCCTGAGATAAAAATAACATCTGGCTGTAATTCATGCAGTGCTTCAAAATCAGGTTCTTTTAAGCTTCCAACATTGGTATATTCTGAACCTGCATATTTCTCTAACGTCTTAGGGACGATTGCTTGGGGAAGCGCCGCGATCTCTACACCCAATGTATCTAACGCATCAAGTACGCCAAAATCAAATACAACTACTTTCTTAGGGTTCTTTTCAAGGGTTACTTCTCCGTATTTATGGGTAATGGTCACTTCTTTTGACTTTTCTTCTGTCTTTTCTCCTTCAGAACCTGTAGATTTGTTCGTTTCCTCTGCGGTGCCACATGCAGCTAATAATAAAATAAATGCAAACATAATAGAAATAAACCGTAGTTTTTTCATCTGTCTTGTCTCCTTTTAATTAAATTTATTCAAGATACTTATGTACAGCCGTTTGTATCGCTCCTTCTAGGTAGTTAAAAATCTATCTGTCTATTAATTAAATCTAAAT
This sequence comes from Neobacillus niacini, assembly GCF_046591715.1. Lineage (GTDB taxonomy): Bacteria > Bacillota > Bacilli > Bacillales > Cytobacillaceae > Neobacillus > Neobacillus niacini_L. Next base: position 52,646 of record NZ_JAWVNQ010000007.1, read on the forward strand.
TTATATCAGCTCCTAGTTTTTTGCTGTAGTTGAAAATGATTATCATTATCATGATTTATATGATATATTTTCAGACAATTGGTGTCAATAGGTAATTGAGAATAATTTTCAATTGTTTGTTGGTGACCAGAGGGACGGTTCTCCCGGTCTTTTTTTGCTAATTGTGTCCACGAGAACCGTCCCTACGGTCTTTCCTACGGTCTTCTTCCAAATTCTATCCCAAGTTCTGCAAGCTGGGCTTGTGCTTCTTCTCTGGTTATGGTTCCGGCACGTTCTTTTTCCATGATTTCTTGTGCTTTTGCTTTTGTTTCTTCATCTAGGTTGGAAAACATATCGCCAGGTCCTCCATCCATTGGCGGTTGACCTCCATCCATTGGGGGTTGGCCTCCATCCATCGGGGCCTGCCCTCCGCGGCCGCCACCCGGACCACCGCTTCCGCCTGGTCCGAAGCTTTTAGCGGTAGTAACTCCAGATTCATCCAGCCAGGTTACAGAATCGGCAATTGTAAATTCAACTACCTTCTTACCACCTGAATATTCTCCATCCGTATACAGCCCATTCGATTCCTTTCCGGTCGCAGAGCCATGCGAGTAAAGTGTATAAGTTCCATCCTTTTCAAGCTCAGGAGAACTGATGAATACAGCTTGGTAGTCTTTTTCAGGTGCAAAGGTTGCAATCGAATTCCCTTTGCTGTCTTCCAAATGCAGGATTGTTCCTCCTGCCTGTGTTTCAGGATAAGTCATTATAATGGAATTTTGTTTTGAACTCTCTGATGAAGCCTGCACCATCCCAGAACTTCCTGCAGCAATCAGCAAGCCCCCAGAAATATCAAAGCTTTGATCATAATCCAGAGACCCATTGCCATTATTCGTCGGACCGCTGACCATCACGGTTCCACCTGTCATCGCAATCGATCCATTCGAATCCAAACCGTCTCCCTGTGCATTCACGTAAATATTACCGCCTTGAATAGAAAGGAGGTTGCTATCCGATGTAGTTGATTGCATGTCAGGGTTAGACCCATCCACACCGCCGCCAACATTGATACCATCATCACTTGAATTGATCTCGATGTTCCCTGCTACAATGGTAATAACCAAACTCTCAATTCCTTCATAACTTTTGCTAATACTGATATCACCGCCATTCGCAAACACCGCTGAATCGCCATGAATCCCGTCATCACCAGTGGCAATGGCCATTTTTCCACCCGTGATCGTTACACTGTTATTACTGTGAACAGCATCATCTAAGGAATCAATCTTAAAGGTACCGCCGCCAATGCCGACCTCTGTTCCAGCCTTCAAGCCTTTTGCACTATCCGATTCCGATATGGAAGCAGCCGTCGTAGAAGTGGTTGCAGTCTGGCCTGGACTTTGGCCCCCGCCCCCTTTATTTCCAACCACTTCAGGGCTTCCGCCGCCGGTTGAGATGCTAAAGTCTCCATCAGCAATCAATAACGAGGTTACCGCCTGGACTCCATCATTGGCCGCAACTAAATCAAATTCTCCACCTTCAATGGCAATAACTCCTTTAGAAGCATCTTTATCGTTCGTGGATTTTACACCATCGCCGCCTGCATGAATAGTGATTTTTCCATCCTTAACAGCCAATAAATCACGGCCCATCAGTCCATCATCAGCTGCCTCGATCTCAATGGCTCCGCCCGTAATCTTTAAATCATCTTTGCTGGTAATCCCATTATTGTAATTTCCCGTGACCATCAACTTCCCCGTACCATTAATCGTGAGGTCATCTTTGCTGAAGATTGCCGCATTCGGTTCATCCTCCGAGCCTTCAAGTTGATAGGTTTTTCCATCCGTGATTGAATTCTTCGTCCCTTCCTCAAGAGAAATGACCGTTTTTTCCGCCTTCTTCACATAAATCGGTGAGTTCTGAGAGGAATTGATTTCCGCCCCATTCAGGACAAGCCGAACAGTTGCTTTGTCTTCGGCATCAACAATAATTTGCCCATCGTTCAGCTTTCCGCTGATCACATAGGTTCCTGACGTTTTAATGGTGATGATAGATCCATCAACCATTGCCCCTCCACCGGATTCATCAACCTCCGCTCCAGTGCCCGTTAGATTAATGGTTGTGGGATCCTCACTTTTCCAATCACTGTAAAGGTCATCATTGTCATACGTAACGATTCCGCTAATGACATCGGCAATATTTTTATCACCAATGGTGCTCAAACTTTCTGCTTTTACCGTAGTCACGCTGCTATTGTCACTCTCGCTGCTATTATTGCTGCAGCCAAAAAGAAGCGCCGAGCACAAAAGCGGTGCAGCCAACTTTAATTTCTTTTTCAATATGATTAGCTCCTTTTTGATAAAATTTGCTGGTTGTCTTCCCTATACGCCACATTATTAAGGACAAACCTTAAAGCAACCTTAAAAAATAAAATCATTTGCAATTCTGAAGTTTGCCTCTATAATCGGACATATCAAAAGCTCATAGAAAAGGATGAACGTCCATGAAGCTATTAATCATAGAAGATGATAAGCATCTTTCAGATACGATTCGCGAAACCACCCAGGACTTGTTCGAAACATCTCAGGCCTTCGATGGCGAGGAAGGGCTTTTTCTGGCAGAACAAAATATCTTTGACGTCATAATTTTGGACATTATGATGCCCGGAATGAATGGCTATGAGGTTTTAAAAGAGCTGCGGAAGAGTAATATTGAAACGCCGGTCATCATGCTGACGGCGAAAGATGGAATCGATGATAAGATACAGGGCTTCAAAGTCGGCGCTGATGATTATATGGTGAAGCCGTTTCACCGCGAGGAACTTCTTTTACGCTTAGAGGCAATGGTGAGGAGAGCCGGGGGCCGGTTTAAGGAAAACATCCTGTCCTTTAAAGAACTAAAGCTTCATTTAAAAAATAAGACCGTCGAGATCAACGGAGAATCCGTAAAGCTGAATGGCAAGCAGTTCGACCTGCTCGAGTATTTGATTAACAATAAAAATACCATCTTAACAAAAGAGCAGATCTTTGACCGCATCTGGGGATTCGAGTCCGATACTTCGACAACCGTGGTCGAGGTGTATGCAAGTAACTTGCGGAAAAACCTGAAGAAGGTTGGGTACGATCACTATATCAAGACCTTCCGCGGACTGGGTTACATGCTCACCGAAGAGGATGAAAGCTAATGTTCAAAAAGAAGATCTTCCGGCAGCAGCAGCTTAAGTTCATGGTTCTTAACCTGCTGGCGTTTACCATTATTTTTGCGATATTCGGCGTAATTATTTTTAGCCAAGTCCAAAACACGTTATATTCAAAAACAGATGAAGAGCTTTTATCTTTTAAAAATAAAATTAGTGATCATCCTGCAGTGAAATCCCCTATGCCAAATAAGGGTTTGGATCCTAATGGTCCGCCAAATGGCAGGCAGAAGAATCCGAATCCCCGGATCATGGTGGTTAAATGGAGCGAGGACGGACAAATCTTGAACAAGGATGAAATTGGGACACTTCTCTATGAAAACTATTTATACGATTATCAACTTGATAAAACAAATATTGATCAGGTAACGATGACACAAATTCACGACTTGTATGATTTCCGCTACATCCTGATTGAAGATACCAATGAAGGCGATGAGATTGCCTACACGCAGCTGATGATTAACGTTGATCCAGAACAATTAATCCTTAACAATTTTGGAAAGCTCATCATTATTTGTTCTGCCATTTTCATTGTCTTGTCGATTTCAGCAAGCTATCTTTTATCGAAAAAAATGATGAAACCTATCATCCACTCCTGGAATAAGCAGGCTGAATTTGTTGAAAATGCCTCACATGAACTCAGGACGCCACTAACCATTATCCAGAACAAACTTGAGCTTTTGCTTACATCACCACAGGAGAAAATTGCGAGCAAATTTGAAAATATTGCGCTCAGTCTGGCGGAAACCCGGCGGCTGTCAAAGCTCACATCCGACTTGCTGACATTGGCGCGTGCGGATTCTTCGGAAACGCAGCTCGTAAAACAAATGATTCATGTGGATTCCTTTGTTCAAAATGTCTGTGTTCCTTACAGCGAAATTGCGGAATCTCAGGACAAGCACTTTTGGCTGAATTTAAGCAGTGACTTTCAGATTGAAGCCGATGAAGTCCGCCTCCATCAGCTATTGGTTATTTTATTGGATAACGCCCTAAAATACACAAGTGAAAATGACAGTATTGGGGTTAAGATGTATTCGGAGGAAAACCGGATTGTGTTAGAGGTGAGTGATACCGGAATCGGGATTAAAGAAGAAAATCACAAGCAAATTTTCGAACGTTTTTACCGTGAGGATAAGGCCCGCACGCGTGAATCGGGAGGCGTTGGTCTGGGATTATCGATTGCCCAATGGATTGTTGAGCAGCATAAGGGAACGATAAAAGTCATTCCCAATCCTTCAAAAGGGACTACTTTTAAAATAAAGCTGCCAAAGTAGGCGGTTCGGACCCTATTAATAAAAATGACTATCAAAATGTATTTGATAGTCATTTTTTACTTATTTTAAAATCTCCCTTATATGTTTGTTATCATAACAATCGTTTTTCTTATTACGAGGGGGGAATATTAAGGTTCATGTATCACGCAACTTTTCAGTTGCATGTCATTGACAAGCAACCACAGAGTTGCTTATACTAAGGATATGAATTGGGACAAAGACGCTATTTTCAAAGCACTGGGCGACTCGAATCGAAGGCTTATATTAGACGAACTATCGGACCGCAATGAACTGACGTTGTATGAACTGACGGTTCGTCTCGTTATGAAGCACAATCTTTCCATTTCGCGGCAAGCCATTGCTAAACATCTCTCTGTTTTAGAGGATGCAGGGCTCGTAAATTCAAAGCGAAAAGGAAAATATCGGGTACTTATCTTCAACAACGAACCACTTAAAGATTTGTTGAAAGGATGGGTAGAGTAATTTAATTACCGAGGTATGGGATTCTCAACTTAAAGCCAAATTGTAAGAAGAGCTCCATACGCAAAAAATTAAAGGAGGCACAAACATTATGAAAATCATTGTTACTAGCATATTTGTAGATGACCAACAAAAGGCACTGGATTTTTACTCGGAAACACTAGGATTTGTAAAAAAGCATGACGTTCCCACAGGAGAACATAGATGGTTAACGCTTGTTTCTCCGGAAGCGGAAGATGGGACTGAGCTTTTACTTGAACCAAATGTGCATCCTGCTGCAAAAGAGTATCAAGCAAAGTTATTTGCTGATGGCATTCCAGTTACCATGTTTGGCGTTGGTGATATTCACGCAGAATACAATCGATTAATGGAAAAAGGCGTAAGGTTTACGATGGAACCGACAACAATGGGCAACGTCACCATCGCAGTCTTCGACGACACATGCGGAAATCTTATTCAGATTATGCAGCTATAACAGGTCATTTTATGCTAACCCTGTCCTAATATTATGGCGGGGTTATTCGCTGGTCATTTTACAAATGAACATTTGGAGGGGATATTTTTGCGAAAGGTGGAAGTTTGTTCTTACAGTGAGAAATGGGCTCAAATGTTTTTGGAGGAAGCTGAAAAACTAAAACAGATTTTTGGAAATGAAATCGTAGACATACACCACATTGGCAGTACCTCTGTTCCCGGATTAAAGGCAAAACCTATTATAGACATTATGCCTGTAGTTAAAAATATTAACAGTGTTGATAAGCATAATACAGTGATGCAAGAAATTGGGTATAACCCTAAAGGAGAGAATGGAATCGCCGGACGAAGATATTTTCAAAAAGGCGGGGACAACCGTTCTCATCACATTCACATCTATCAGACTGGCAGTAAGGAAATAAAACGCCACCTGGCTTTTCGCGATTATCTAAGAACCCATCCAGATGCAAAAATAGCATATGGTGACCTAAAAGAAAAACTAGCACAACAATTTCCTTATGACATTGACTCTTACATAAATGGTAAAGATCAACTTGCAAAGGAAATAGAGAGAAGAGCTTTGGACTGGTATGTGGATTAAGGGGGCATGGGGACGGTTCTTCTGGTCCTCTTTTTTTGCGGCTCCTGATTTTTCCTGTGGGGCAGAGGGACGGTTCTCTTGGTCATTTTTAGGTAATCCCTTGATTCTCTTTTCCTCTAATAAAAAGCCTGGGTCATGGGAATAGTTCTCATGGCCCTTTTTGATATTACTCCTGATTTTTCTTCTGAATTTCCTCAAAGAAAAGACCAAGAGAACCGTCCCCACGGTCATTCCCACGGGCATTTTGGATTCCCCCAAATAAAAGATCAACAGAACCGTCCCCTTGCCCCCTCCCTTTTTTAAGGTTTGTTTAAGGTTCGTTTTTCATAATGTGTTCATGGAACAACACATTAGAGGAGAATGATGGACATGGAGACTTTGACCTTGAATGGCGTGAGAGGCAGGTACGAATTAAAACATGAAATTTCTAAAATGGATTGCTACTTGCTAAGAAATAGATTGAAGCATGTGATGCAAACCGATCCCCATGCAAAAAATGATGGTAAATATCTAATCCGAAGTGTTTATTTCGATAACTTCGATAACAAAATCCTAAACCAGAAAAAAGAAGGATTTATAGAGAGGGATAAGTTCCGGGTTCGCCTGTACGACTATAATACCAATCTCATAAACCTTGAAAAAAAGAGCAAACGCAACAACATGACCTATAAGCAAAAATGCAAGATTAGTGCTGAAGAATATGAACAAATCAGGCTCGGCGATCTTGCGTGGATGGAAAACGACGAGAGACCGCTCATCCAGGACTTATTTATTCAAATGAATCTATTTCAACTAAAGCCTTTCACCGTCGTCGACTATGAGAGGGAAGTATTCATTTATGAATACGGGAACGTACGAGTGACCTTTGACAGCTCTATTAAAACTAGCTTCCGCAACAATGAAGTTTTGAATCCTGATATACCGATGGTTGAAACCAATCCGGAAATTGTGATTCTTGAAGTGAAATATGACGAGTTCCTCCCAGATACCATCAAATATCTCCTTCAGCTCGGCGACAGGCGCAGAGGGACTTACTCAAAATATCAAATCAGCAGAATGTTTGGATAAACACACAAACTAAATCAACTTTGGAGGAAAAAGAAAATGGAAATCACAAATTTTAAAGATATCTTTAAATCTAGCATTTTGGAAAAGTCGAGCAGCATTTCGATTGTCGATGCCCTAATAGGTATGTTGGTGGCATTTGCTTTGGGATTGTTCATTTATATGATCTACAAGAAAACATTCACCGGGGTAATTTACTCCCACACCTTTAATATCTCACTCATCATAATGGCCTTGGCAACCGCCCTGATTATCATTGGTATTTCATCAAACGTTCTCTTGTCACTCGGTATGGTTGGTGCGTTATCCATCGTGCGTTTTAGGACCCCGATTAAAGACCCAATGGATATCGTGTATATCTTTTGGGCAATCGTTGTAGGCATTTTATGCGGTGCAGGCTTTATTGCACTTGCCGTGACAGGTTCCATTCTAATTGGACTAGTTTTATTTTTCTTTGTTAATAAAATTAAAATCGAGAACCCTTATCTTCTGGTAATCAGATACAATGAGAATTCTATTGAAAATTCTTTGGAACATGTCATTTCAGGGCACGCCAAAAAGCATTCCCTTAAATCAAAGTCCGTCATGCCTGGCAATGACTTTGAAGTCACCTATGAAATCCGTGTCAAAGAGAATGATATGAGCTTCATAAATAATATCTCCGCTATCGAAGGCGTAAAATCAGCTATTATGCTAAGCTATGATGGCAATTTTACTGCTTAAAGGATGTCCATGGGTGTCCATGGGTGTCCATGGGTGTCCATGGGTGTCCATGGGTGTCCATGGGTGTCCATGGGTGTCCATGGATGTCCATGGGTGTCCATGGGTGTCCATGGATGTCCATGGATGTCCATGGGGTGTCCATGGGGACGGTTCTCGTGGTCTTTATGACCATGAGAACCGTCCCCACGGTCACATAATCAAGTTTTAGCTATAAGCGTCTTTGAAACACCAAGAATTCTTGCTGTTTGGCGTTGGGAAAGGCCTTTGATTTCTTTTATTTTTTTGAGTATTTCATTTCTTTTGGTCCTCGGTAAACTCTTAACTTGAGCAATTTCAATATCGGTCAGAAGCTCCTTGATCTCTTCCCTGGCTTCCTCATCTGTTAATCTTTTATTATCCCAGTGGTCGTCTAGGCATTGATCCTGATTTTCCTTCTCATTAAACTCTCTAAATCTCTCTCTGGCCAAAATAGTATCCTCCGAAAACATACCAAAAATGTAATCAGCGTCTAGTAACCTCCCTCTTGTCCCCCTAGTACCGTAGTATTGGCGGCAGCTGCTCCACTTCCATTCATCCGCTCGTCTTACCATTCCTGCTTTAATTGGATTTTGATGGATGTACCGTACCACGGTTAATAAGTACCGTATACTTTCGATATTCTCACTCTTGAACCGGTCTTGAAACAGATGCCCTGTTGTTCTGTACTTCCAGTTATAGTACGAGACATAACTTACACCTATCCGTTTCATGGTATCCGATACATTCTCATTGCCCTCTTTTATTAAGAGGTGTACATGATTACTCATCAAACACCAACTGTAGAACTCCACTCCGGTTTTCTGCTTATAAAGATGTAATATGTCAAGAAACTTTGAGCAGTCCTCATCATCGTGGAAAATTTCCTGGCGATTCGCACCCCTAAGCATAATATGATAGATTCCACTCATGCTTTTCACTCTGGCTCCTCGCGGCATCTTAAACACCACCAAAGTACATCGGTCTAATTATTTGCACTATGAATCTAACAAAACTAAGACATACAAAAAACTCCATATACACTTCTCCCTTAGGTGACCAGAGGGACGGTTCTCATGGTCACGTTAGATTAGACCACTAGAACCGTCCCCATGGTCTTTTTGATAATGTCACTGTGAATGATAAGAAAATGAAAGGTTTTCAAGATGAGGAAACAAACGCGAGAATCTTAACGGAAGGAATGGTGGAAATTTAAACTTTCAAAATTATTATACACTTTTTTCCTTTCATGGGGAGTGTTTGTGTAGTTGAATTTAATTTAGAATGAAAAAAGCCAGTAAATACTGGCATTGCATTGAACCCTATACATATTGTTTTTAGATTGCTATTCTAGATTTCCAATATCAGATTTGACTAAGGCCGCAGATGGCACCTTCCGGATATTCAATAATTGCATAACTGCCGCGCCCCTCACCTTGTGGCTCAGAAAGAACCTTGCCTCCAAGATTACGACATTCTTCCAGACTCGCCTTTAGATCATTTACTCCAAAATAAACAATCCACACTGGAGGAAGATCAGCTAAACTTCCGGCTCGTTGACAAATCCCCGCCACTGGCTGACCATCTTCAGTAGTCATAAAATAGTCGGTATAACCTCCTCTTTTGTAATCACTATGTTTCCATCCGATTACTTTTTTGTAAAAATCACGTACAGTCTCAGACTGAGTAACCGTTACATCAGCAGAAAGAATCGTTCCAGGGACGAAACTATTTTGGGCTTCTTCCATCAATAATCCTCCTCGTTTCAATAAAGTCTTTATTAACTTTGACCACATCGGTTATTAGTAAACCCATTAGCAATATCCTCCGTCGTCACCCGAAATAGAAAAAAGCATTACTAATCTTCCAGTAATGCCACTTCAAATTGTTAATGTGTATTTATCATAATCTTTTGGGACCACGAGAACCGTCCCCACGGTCACCCACGGTCACTTTTCTGGTAAACAGACATGATGGCCCAGACAGCTGTTGGAAGGGCGACTGCTCCTATTAACATATAGGCTAAGAGGCGAACTGATTGGTTGAGATCATCTACAACATACAAAATGATTAAGGTTACGAGGATAAGAAAAAGAATAGGCAGGCTTTTTATAAGCCTCGCTAAGCCCTGTCTCCCTTCTGCATTCCATTTATTACTGTAGATTGTCATCACAGTCCAAGCGGCTGGGATGGCCGGGATACTGAGAATAACAGCCATGATAGTAAAAGTCATTTGTAAGGTGCCTGCACTTATTAAAGCAGCAATCCATAAGATGGCTGTTACAAAAACCAGTCCAACGGTGCCCCATCTCATAGAACTGCCTAAATTATCGTGTTTTTCAACAACCGACTCAGAATCGCTGTAAATCGGCTTTGTGCCAGGTAATGCCCGAAATAGGTGAATATCACCCTGTGATGAAATATGCGTCCATCCAGAGGAGGAAAATAGTTCAAAGTATTCCTCGGCTTCCTCCTGCTTCAATAACCGATAATCGACGCTATAGATATAATCTGTGATTTCCCCTTTTTCAAGGGTATACCCCATAAATTTGAAATCTCTGACATGCCAGCCTTCTTTTGAATATCTACGTAATTTTTCCATGTCCTTACCCTCAGAAAAAGCTAACCCGCCTGACGTTACATATTTTGTATGTCTCATTCTTCAGCCTCCCTTAATCCCATCTCCGCTAAATGAATCATCAGTTTTCTAAGCTTCACATCTGCCTCCAATACTTCTTTCCCTTTTTCAGTAAGCAGATATGTCTTACGTCTTGGATCCGTTCCATCATACAGATAAATCCATTCTTGTTTTAATAACTTCTTAATGATGGTATACATGGATGCAGGCCCAATGGTTATGGCTCCTTCTGTCCTCTCTTCGATAAGACTCATGATAGCGTAACCATGCCTAGGCTTAGTGAGAGCAGCCATAATATAAAACATTGAATCCGTTAATTGCTCCGTTGTTTTCAATCAACTACCTCCTATATCATTTCACGATATATCATAAAGTGATACATATGTTTAAAATTAATATATCACTTTGTGATATATATGTCTAGAGGTATATCATAAAGTGATATATCTTTTTCACTCTGTTAATACTGCAGGTTGGTTTCACTCTGCTAAAAAAATAAGCGGAGAAATTCCGGCTAAATTGGGAAATACCCAAATTTCTTGAGTAATAAACGGAGCTTTTCCAGTTATCTTATATAAATCTTTGAATTTTGTTTTATTTAGAGCAGTTAACCGGAATCCCTCCGCTTAAATCCACTTATTAAGCTTCCTCCTTATACATTAGCAGGAATTTCTCCGCCTATATTATTTACATGAAAGAAAACAATGAAAGCCTTATAAAAAAAGAACCCTCTAGTATAGTGGGTTCGATTCTTAGTCTAATGTTAAAAGATACTATCAGGACCTGGAGAACCGTCCCTGTGGTCCCACCGGAGGAAAAGTGACCACGAGAACCGTCCCCACGGTCACCCCTGATCTTTGATATCAGCCTCAACCCGGCTCATGAATTCTTCGACTGCGCTGTATCCTTGCTGCTTGAGGTACCAGTTGTTTGCGGCTGCTTCGATTAGTCCGGCGACGTCACGGCCTGGCTGGAGCTGAATTTCCATTGATGGGATTTTGACTCCCATATAGTCGGTATAATGGTATTCTTGTTCTAGGTCATTGTATAAGGCGTCTTTTTCCCACTTTGTTAAATTGATATCAAGGGAAATTCGGGTTTCGTCCTGGAATGCTTTTCGACCGTAAAGACGGACCACATTTAGCAATCCAATACTGCGGAGCGCCAAGAATTCCTTCGTTTTTTCATCATGTGTACCCAGGATGGTTTGCGAGCTCAGCTTCTTTAAAACCACGACATCATCCGAGATCAGCCGGTGTCCGCGGCGAATAAGGGTATGCGCCGTCTCGCTTTTTCCAACACCTGAATTGCCGCGCAGCAGGATTCCAATGCCAGACACATTCATACAAACCCCATGAATAGCCATTTCTGGCGCCAGCTCTTTTACCAGAAACGCATCGATTCTCTTGATAAACTCTGAAGTGGTCTCAGGCTGGTTTGTCACTAACAAGGGAATTCCCTGCTCTGTACAATGGTGAATTAAATACGTCAGTCCTTCCTCACCTGCTGTTACGATAAAACATGGCGGATGATAGTGCACAATGTTTCCAATTCGAATTTTACGCTCCTCTTTGCTTAACTTATGTAAATAGGTAATTTCCTTTTTTCCGAGAATCTGAATTCGCTCTGTTGGAAAAAAGTCAAAATGGCCCACAAATTCCAGCCCTGGCCGATGCACTTCGGATTGGGTAATCGTCTGATCCAGACGGTTTTCTCCAGCCAGCACTTTCAATGAAAACCTTTGAACCAAGCTTTCAACAGTTACTTTTCTCAACCTAACTCACGTCCTATTAGCCTTTGATATAAAGATTATAACTTAATTACAATGGAAACGTCATCCAACTTCAGAAGGATAACCTTAAGGAAAACACTAGGAATGCTTCTATGCAAGGTATGAATTGATAAGAGGAAAAATGCAAATAATTATTTAATGGACTTTACAAGAGATTTGAAAAATCAGGAGGAATTAAAATGGGTACATGTGAGCTTTGTGAACGTGAGGAGGTGGAGACAACGGTTCACCACCTGCTGCCAAAAGAAATGGGCGGCACATTTGGGGCTGTGGCAAACTTGTGTATCCCTTGCCACAAGCAGATCCATGCTCTCTATACAAACGCTGAAATCGCCGCACGTTTAACAACGATTCCAGAGCTAAAACAAGATGCCCAACTAGCACGATTTATTAAATGGATTCGCAAACAGCCTTCGACAAAATTAATGAAAATCAAAAAGTCTAACGACCGGAAACGGAAGCGTTAGACTTTTTGTTGCTTTAAATTCTTTTACACATACTTAGCCCAATAATAAATAACATAAACCCAGCTCAACAATCCGTGAAAAATTGCCCATGGGATAGAATTCCACGCCGTATAAGATATTACGATAGCCAAACAGGTTCCGAAGGAGATTCCTTTTTTAATAGAAGATCCTACGGTGAAACTCCGCCCGCTGCTGCCCTTTTTCGCTGAACCAATTTCACTCATGGCAATACCTCCTCCAACTGTATATGAATCCTGTAATAGATGAATGAAAAAATAGCTATATCCACTAGAATGTATTCAAGAAAACTCTTCATTATCCTACTAACAAATCTGTTTTTAATAAGTCCTGCAAATAAAATTAGCCAAGCATGGCAGCCTGGCTAAAGTTTGTATATTACTTCAATATAAATAACAAAATCATTAACAATACCGAAACACCCTGTCCAATCCCCAAACCAATCAGCCACTTTTTCAACTGAGTTTCTCTTTTTACACTACGCACAACACTCCGCTCTAACTCTTCCTGAACGCCTTGTTGAATATGCACAACATCATTACGGAGCTGCTCGATTTCATCTCTGTACCTGCCTTCAGTAGAAGCCATCTCGTGCAGTATCACACCTAAGCGATCACTCACTACTTCGTATTTCACATTCAGTGCAGAAGCCTGCTCGCTCAACTGCACCTGAAGATTCCGAATACCTGTCACGACCTTTTCGATTTCACTAACGATAAAATCCCGGTCCTCCGGCTGAAACCCTTTGGCATCAGCTAAAAGCTGTTCCGTCCTTTCCAGATATTCCTGATATTGCTGGTGCCAAAAGGCAATCTTCTTCTCCAGCACCAAGATATTCTCATTAAACACTTCCATCCCGCGGCCAAACAACTCCTTCTGCGGGTTGATAAGTGTTTGGTTTAGCTGCTCGCTCACCTGCACAGGGAAATTGTCCATCGATTTCTTCATGTGTTCTATGGATTCATAGACTTCTCCGTTCAGTTCCGAAATCGTTTCTTCCCGGTCCTTCATCAGCTGCTTCAGGTCATCATAGAATAGTTCGTTATTGATTTTTTTCAATGATTGAATGGCCTCAGTATATTTCTCATCCATTGTATTAGAAGTATTCATTTCCAATAATCCTCTCCGCTTGCTTTAAAATAATTTGGCAGTACTGATGATAGACCCATCGTTCCTCATCAGAAGCATCCTCAGCGAACAGCCTCTCCTGCCAGAGGGAAACAGTTCTAACAAACTCTTCTTTTAAAATATCTTCCAGCTGCTTTGGCCGGAGTCTTGCCTGCTCCAATTCAGGCTTCACTCGACTTAACTGCTCCTTAAGCTCTGCCATCCGATTTTCCATTTGCAAGTTCTTTTCTTGTAAATCCAGCATCTTCTCATCAGCTGCACGTTTATGTTCACTTTTACTATCATATAACTGCTTGATTTCTTCTAGGGTATTTCTCTGAAATTGGCGAATCTGGTTGAGATAATAATCATACACAACACTGTTATTCGATTCTAACGTTTCAAGCACAATCCAAAAATCCTCTTCAAAATTCCCTGGCTTTATATATTGATCCAAGCCCCGGCCATGCTTCAAACTCACATCCACGAGAGGCGGTGTGGTCTCAAAATCGAACTTGGCGCTAGATGTGATATTCTGCATGCTCCGTGTCAGCAGAAGCCAAGCATTCGATAGCTGCCTTTGGTAAAAATCAAGCATCTCACTCTCAACCAACTGGAAACTTTCCAGTAGCTTGGATGTCTTCCGCTCCTTAAATACCACTTGATCCTTTTTATCAAAAGTAAACTGGTCATCTAGTACGAAGTGGAATTTCTCTAACTGAATTTCATCCAAGTCATTGGTTCCACTCTCGTATACTGCAAGCTCCTTTTCAAAAGCATCAAGTTCTTCCGCCAAATTCTTGAGGCTATAATTATTTTCTAGCAGCGCAGCGTCTAGCGATTTCAACTCCTGCTCCATCTGTTTGAGATTGAGGTTCTTCTGATTGTACAGGAAATGCTCAGTGGCTTTAATCTCAATCAGCCACTCTTCAGGTGATTTTAACTCCTCTGGTTTTCCCGCATACTTTTCACCATCAAAGCGCACAATCGCATCATTAATCCACTTGTCCTTTTCTTCCTCAAGCCTCACTAGCAAATCGGTGACCAAACTTGCACTCACCATCCATTTCACTCCTATTAAACTACTTATTTCCATTTTACTACACTTCCAACCAGACTTCGACAATTCTCTTTCGGACCATGGGGACGGTTCTCTTGGTCTCATTTCTTTTTCTCGAGACCAGTGAAAAATTCCAAGAGCTATAATTGAAGGAGAAAATAAGGAGCTTAAAAAATTCACGGTCTCGAACCGCACCCATACTCCCCCACAATGACCACGAGAACCGTCCCCTCGGTCACTTTAAACTTTATTTAATCTGTACACTAAATTTACAAGGCTTTAATATTCAAATGATATGATTGGCTCAACAACGGATGAGGGGGCTGTATAGGATGAATGTACGTGCAATATTTATTGATATGGATGGTACTCTACTAAAAGCTTCAAACACAATTTCCCGTCGAAATATGGCAGCCATTTACAGGCTTATGAATCAGGGAGTCAAGGTTTTTCTTGCGACTGGCCGACACTATGAAGTTACCGCTCCCTACCATAAAGAAATTGGATTACGAACTCCTATGATTTGTTTGAATGGTGCTGCTATACACGGTGCAGAGACAGGGAAAGTTATACAAATGAAAACCATCCACCTGAACGAAGAACGCTTCCACGCTTTGACCGCTGAAAGTCCTTGTAATGTTATGATTCATACAGCCAATGGTCTTTATTGTAAGGAAACAAATGAAGAAATCGATTATTGGACAAAAGTTGGGCAAATTCCTCCGCGGTACATTGGAGATTTAAGACAGGCAGATTATCAAGATGTACTTAAATATAGTGTTCGAACAGGTACACCTTGTCCTGAATTATCATCTTTGTTTTCCAAGGAAGCAGAAGTCGTTAATTGGGATGACGGATTTGAACTGCTTGCTCCTCATGTTTCCAAGTGGTCTGCCATAAAGACCTTACTTCGCGCCTATCGAATTAGTCCAACTGAGGTCGCAGCCATTGGAGACGGCCCCAATGATATAGAGATGCTACGTCATGTAGGTATGGGAGCGGCGATGGGGAACGCAAACGAAGAAGTTATAGCTGCTGCTGATTTAGTTACAGGACACCACGAAAATGATGGATTAGCTGAGTTTATAGAACATTACCTTCTTAAATCATTTGAATCATATGTGATATGAAACCGTGGGTGAAACCGTGGGGACGGTTCTCCTGGTCATTTTTCGGTTGAAACCAAGGGAACGGTTCTCTTGGACATTTACGGTTACTCTGGCCAATAGAATGGTAAATCATCACTGGCCACAATACAAAGAAGCATATTTACCTCAACCTTTTGGAGGTAAATATGCTTTTCTACTTTTTATATAACTTTAACTTATCTAAAAAAAAGCCAGCAGAACCGTCCCCATGGTCACCCCTTATATGCTTTCTGCAATGTCGCAAGGTCAAATTTCTTCATTTTAAGGAATGCTTCGGTTAGGCGGGCAAGCTGCTCAGGTGTGCCCTTGCTCATCATCTCATCCATCTTCGTTGGCACAATCTGCCAGGATATGCCAAACTTATCTTTCAACCAGCCGCATTGTTCAGCTTCGGGTACAGCAGAGAGCTTTTCCCAATAGTAATCAATCTCTTCTTGTGTGTCGCAGTACACCATAAATGAGATTGCCTCATTAAAACTAAAATTGTGTTTATGCGCGCTATCCATTGCGGCAAACCACAGATTTTCTAAGCTGAAATCTGAGAACATTACGGTTCCTTCTTTGTCAGGCTCCATGCCTTTCGGGTAGCGGGCGAGATGTCCCTGCTTTGAGTTCTTAAATACGGATAAATAAAATTGCATCGCCTCTTCGGCATTTCCGCACTGATCGCCGACAAACAAAAGTGAGGGCACAATTTCAGGCCGCTCTTCCCCTTCTGGATTAGTAAGCATTAACTGCCAAGACAAACCATACTTATCCTGAATCCAGCCATACTTCTCACTGAACGGATACTGATCAAATGGCATTAACGCTGTGCCGCCATCGGACAACTTATTCCAAACCTCTTCTATTTTTTCACTCGCGTCTTCTACTCGTGATGGGTCAAAATTAACGATAAAAGACACCGACGGATTAATCTTGAAATGAGGACCCGCGCTGATCGCCATAAACTTCTGCCCCCAAAGCTCAAAAGTAACGATATCAGAGTCTCCTGATGGTGTGTCGTGAATGGTCGTGACATTCGTAATTTTTGAATCCGGGAAAATAGAAGCATAAAACTCCGCAGCTTCTTTTGCCTCTTTGTCGTACCATAAATGCGGAACAATTTTTTGATTTGCTTGTAACATCGTTTCTCCTCCTAAATATCATTCTTAAATTTATTTTTGCCAATTTCATTCTTTTTTAGTGCCAGGGGGAAGGTTCTTATGATTTTTATGAGGTTTGTGCTATGTTCCAGTGGAAAGTACTGTAACCAGAAAGTGCTCATTTGAGAAATTGAAAAAGTAATTGAAGAGTATATCTATTATTATAACAAGCTATAATGCAAAAATTGGCAAGCATGCGTCCGGTTCAATACCGTAACCATACCAGCCAATTAGCTGCTTAAAAAATATAACTCTATCTATTGGAGATTACAACAGAACATCCCATGGTCACCGACTCAAAAATGACCATGAGAACCGTCCCCACGGCCACGCGCCCACGGTCACGCCCCATGGTCACCGACTCAAAAATGACCATGAGAACCGTCCCCATGGTCACCCCATGGTCACCTAAATCCTAACGACCGTGCCTTTTTCTGCGGCTTCGATAATTCCGAGTATTACTTTCAGTGATAAGAGTGCATCGTGCCCTGATACTGGTGGTTCTTGGTCCTCTCGAATACACTTAATAAATGCATCGATTACACCGCTATTGGTTTGATTATCGTTTGTTTGAATGCTTTCTAGTTCGTAATGAACTTTCTCACCGTTACTATGGATGACTTCTAATTGGTATTGATCGCTATGATATATTTTTAAAATACCTTTTTCACAATATACGATCGTACTATTGTCTTCTTCTCCATAATAGGTCCAAGAAAATGCTGCTGTACCAAGACGGCCTTTTTTTGTTTTTAAACTGCAGACGATGTTATCGCATACCTCAATCGGTTCTCCATTTTCGTTGACTTTGTCGAGAGCTCCTTGAAAAGCACTAACGCTTTCAATTTCATCATCTAATAAGAAATGAAGTAAATCGACCTTATGAATCCCTAAATCTCCTGCTACCCCAAGACCTGAGCGTTCTTTTTTAAAGAACCAGGTAGAGTTTGATTTATTCACACCCCACTGTTCCGGCCCAGAGTGTCCAAATGTTGTGCGAAAGGTAAGGACTTTTCCAAGTTCTTCACTTTTAATAATTTCCTTCGCCTTTTGATGAGCCCGCGTAAATCGCTGGTTATGATCCACCATCAATTTTTTTCCCGAACTTTTACACGCCTCGATTATTTCGTTTGCATGCTCAAGTGTTAAAGAGATTGGTTTTTCACATAAAACATGCTTTCCGCTAAGTAATGCCTGTGTAGAATAGATATGATGAAACTCGTTAGAAGAGCAATCACTGATGACGTCAACACTTGGGTCGGCAAATAACTCTTCTACTGTTTGAACTGCCCTGCCTCCGAATTGGCTCGCAAGACCAGCTGCCCGTTCTGCATTTCGATCATAAAATATGATTTCATCCACATAGGGATTCGCTTCGTATTCAGGTGCATGGCGCAATTTTGTGATTGAGCCGCAGCCAATAATTCCTACTTTTATACCCAATGGATTCCCTCCTACTCTCTCTTTTGGAATACTACTGCAATGATGATAATTAATCCCTTAACAAATCCTTGGAGGTGTGGAGAAACATTCATCAAGTTCATCATGTTATTTAAGATACCTAGGATCAGTACACCGAAAAATGTACCCATAATCTTACCGCGGCCGCCTGTCATTCTCGTACCGCCAATGATAACAGCAGCAATCGCATCTAGTTCATACTGAACACCTGAACTCGAGGATGAAATCGAGTTTAATCGAGATGTTTCAATGATTGCCGCGACACTCACAAGTAATCCTACCAAGCTATAAATACCAATTTTCACCCGGTCAACTCGAATCGCTGAAAGAAGTGCCGCTTTTTCATTACTTCCAAGAGCATACACATAACGTCCGAAGCGGGTTTTATGCATTAAAATATACATAAGTGCGGTCATAGCAAAGAAAATAATAACAGGAAAATCAAAAATCCATAGGTCACTATTGGCGATCGCAGTGAAACCTGAAACCTCTCCTGAAATACTGCCGCCTTCTGCAATATATAAAGCGATTGACCTTGCTGCCGCCATCATCCCTAAGGTTGCAATAAACGAAGCAATCCTTCCTTTAGCAACCATTAATCCATTTAAAAAACCTGCAAATGAACCTACAGCCATAGCCGTTACAATGGCAACGAAGATACTGCCGGTTGCATTTAATGCTAATACGGATACGACACCGACAAATACCAGCACGGACCCAACCGATAAGTCAATCCCGCCAGAAAGCATAACCACCGTCATCCCTAACGCTACAATTCCAATAATGGAAACTTGCATTAAGATATTCAGTTGGTTATTGAGATCTAGAAATCTTGGATTCATAATCGATGCTGCAAGAAAAATAATTAAAAAAGCAATAATGACGCTATACTCGGACCACAGCCAAGAGAGGCGGTTTTTTGTCGTTGAGGATTGTGGATTTGGTTGTTTGATTGTATTAACATTAGCCAATGTTTACGGCCTCCCTTTTTGAGCCAGTTGCATAACTCATAATTTCATCTTCGGTTGCTTCTTCTCCCTTAAAGCGCGCTGTGATTTCCCCTTGATACATCACATAGATATGATGGCAGATCTTTTGTACCTCTGGTGCCTCTGAAGACAGAATAATAATGGCTTTTCCTTGTTCTGCTAAGGTAACGATTTGCTGATAAATCTCCTGCTTTGCGCCAACATCAATCCCCTGGGTCGGATTATCAAAAATAATAATATCGGTATCTACCTCAAGCCATTTCGCAATAATCACTTTCTGCTGGTTTCCACCGCTCAGCTTATCGATGGTAATACGCGGATTATGAACTTTTATGTTTAGCTTATCCTTATAGTATTGGAACTTCTCCCTTTCCTGCCTCTCTTGGATAAAACCAGACTTTTCAAAGTGTCCGATCGACGATAAGCTCATATTATGAACCACGCTTAAATCCTTTATGATGGCATTCTCTTTCCGGTCCTTCGGAACCAGCGCCAATCCTGCTTCCAATGCTTTTCGTGGGTGATCTATTTTTACCAGCTGGTTATGAATCGTAATCTCACCAGTGTATTTTTTCCGGTATCCAAATAAGCTTTCAAAAAGCTCTGTTCTGCCATCACCAGCTAAGCCGGTAAAGCCTAGTATTTCACCTTTTCTGAGGGTGAAGTTAATATTCTTATATAATCCCTGACTGTTTAGGTTTTTCACTTCTAAAACGACTGGTCCAAACGTATGCTTTTGCACGATTCGCTCTTGAGAAATTGATTTACCAACCATAAGTTTCGTAATGGTATCTAAATTTTCATTTTCAATACTGCCAGTCCCCACAAGTTCTCCATCACGCAGCACCGTATAGGTGTCGCAAATTTCCTTGATTTCCTTTAACTTATGAGAGATATAAATGATAGACACGCCTGATTTCTTTAAGTTCTTCATTAATTCAAATAAACGTTTGACTTCATGTTCCGCTAACGATGTGGTCGGTTCATCCATAATGATGAGCTTTGATTTATGCAGCAGCGCCTTGGCGATTTCGATTAATTGTTTATAAGAGGTTTCTAGATTTCTAACATATTCCTTCGGATTGATATCCACACCAAGCTTTGATAAAATTTCAGCAGTTTGCCGGCACATCTCTTCTACTTTTAAAAAGCCCACTTTATTTCGCAGCTCTGAACCTAAAAACATATTTTCATAGACTCGAAGATCAGCTACCACATTAAGTTCCTGATGGATGAAGCTGACCCCTTGTGCCTGAGATACTCTTGGATTAGACATTTTCACATCCTGACCATGAATGGTAATGGATCCACGATCGGGTTGATGAACGCCGCCTAAAATGTTCATCAGTGTAGATTTCCCGGCACCATTTTCACCTAATAGCGCATGAATCTCGCCCTCGGCGACTGTAAGGGATACTCTTTTCAATACAGGTACACCGTTAAATGCTTTTTCAATGTTGTTCATTGTCAGTAAAGGACTTGCAGCCATGTTCATTCATCCCACCTTTTTAGGAAAAGAGGAGATACAATAATTGCATCTCCCATCAATTAGTTAGAATTTTGATTCTGCGTCATAGAACTCATCAACGTTTTCTTTTGTTACTTGCGTTGCTTCTTTTACAACCATTGATTCTGCTGGTTTATTGCCTTTTGCAATGTCTGCTGCAATTTTAACCGCATCTTCAACCATTGTTGGAGAATATAAGAAGGTTGCAGTAATTAAGCCATCTGCTTTAATATCCTCAAATACAGCCTTACCGCCGCCAGCACCTGTTACAAACTGGATATCTTTACGGCCAGCTTCTTTAATTGCCTGAAGTACACCTAGCGCCATTCCATCATCCTGTGTGAATACTGCGTCAATTTCAGGATGCGCCTGTAAAATATTTTGCATAACTTCTAGTGATTTTTCAGTTGAGAAATCCCCGCTTTGTGAAGCGATTACTTCAATATCAGAGTTTTCCATTGCTTCTTTAAAGCCTGCTCCACGCTGCTCTGTAACAGAACTTGGCGGTCCAGTAATTTCAACTACTTTTCCTTTTCCATTTAACTTTTCAACAAAGTATTTACCAGCATTGACACCAATGCCTTCGTTGTCGCCTTTTACCACTACAGTAGCGGCATCGTTTTCAAGTTCGCGGTCAACAATGACTAACGGAATACCTGCGTCTTTCACTTTTTGGCCTACAGGAGAAAGTGCTGCAGACTCTATTGGAAGCATTACGATAACATCCACATCTTGAGCGATTAAATCATCCACGTCATTTGCCTGCTTATTTGGATCAGCAGCATTGGTCATGACGTACTCAATGCCATCACTTTCTTTCAGTGCCTTTGCTTGCTTTTCAGCACTATCAATTAAAGCTCCCATCCAGCCATGTGTTGCCGATGGTAAAGAAATACCAATTTTCAACGTATCATCGTCTTTTCCACCCTCGGAACTTCCTGTATCACTGCTGCATGCTGCCAAACTAAACATTGTTACTAAAGACAAAATTAAGACTAAAAATTTCTTCAAAACCTTCACCCCTTTATATTTTTTAAAAGGCTCTCCCTATTGTTTTGTAATCGATTACAATCACATCTAAGGCCAGCGGTCTACTATTAAATGATTAATAGCAGAGCGCTGATCTTAGCTGCATTATCTTGATGTAGACTCTCGTATGACTAACTCGTGATCCAATAGGATACTTTCAACTTCTTTTCCTTTAATCTTGTCAATCAGCATTTTCGCTGCAAGTGTTCCCATTTTATGCATCGGCTGTGCGATGGTGGTAAGCGTAGGGTTTGTCATATTTGAAAAATCAATCTTATCAAAACCTACGACCGCGAAATCACCTGGTACAGTAAAACCAGAGGCGTTAATTTCTTTAAGCGCCCCGATGGCTAAAAGATCCGATACGGCAAAAACGGCTGTTGGCCGGTCTTTTAAATTGAGGATTTTTTTCATCGCATGCTGTCCATTTTCAAAACTTAAATGTTGGGCAGGAATAATGTATTCGTTTTTCAACGTAATTCCATTCTCTTCTAACGCTCGTTTGTATCCCATTTTTCGCTGGCGGGCAAATAAGTACTTTTCATCAGCATTGATTAAGGCTATTTTGCTGTGGCCAATTTGAATCAGGTGCTTGACTGCCCGGTAAGAAGCTTCCTCGTTATCAATGGTTACATACGGAATTCCCGTACCCTCTTCGTATTCGCTGCATTGAATAATGGCATAATTCTCGGCTAACTTTTTCAACGTCTCAACATTAACAGCCGGGTCCATCGATATAATTCCATCAGCCATCTTTTTCCGTACGAGGTCGAAGTATATATTTTCTTTTTCAGGATTAGAATCGGTTTCACAAAGAAGAATATTGTAATTTAGACTAATCGCCACCTGTTCAATTCCTTTAATGATTTCTAAATAAAATGGATTGGAGATCGATGGGATTAAGATTAAGAGCAGCCTGCTTTCTGAAGTTCTTAAGTTTCTTCCCAGAAGGCTTGGTTCATAATTTAATTTCTTAATAGCCTCTTCTACCTTCATTTTTGTTTTTGCAGAAACGGTATTTTGTCCGTTTAGCACTCTTGAAACGGTTGCAACAGAAACCCCTGCCTCTTTCGCTACCTGCTGGATGTTTGCCATCTTACTTCCTTCTTTCTGTGATTTCATGATAAGTTACGATGAAATCGATTACATTTTTATATTATTATGTTCGAAATTATCTGTCAATATTTATTTTTTACAAAAATAAAATAGTTGATTTACTAGAATAATTCCACTATCTTAAAAATGTAATGGATTACATTTTTAAAGATTCAGATAATATACATGAAGGAGTGTAAGCGAGAATGAAATTAGGTGTATTTACCGTATTATTTTCTGATAAAAATTTTGAAGATATGTTAGGTTATGTTTCCTCTAAAGGAATAGAGGCCATTGAAATAGGTACAGGGGGATATCCTGGAGATGCTCATTGTAAAGTGGATGAGCTATTGGGTGACGATGCTAAATTGCAAAGCTTTAAGCAAAAAATTGAGGATTATGGATTGATTATTAGTGCACTAAGCTGCCATGCCAATCCCCTTCATCCACAGAAGAAAATTGCTGACCCCGCTGACGAGGTTCTCACAAAGAGTATTGTTCTGGCTTCAAAACTAGGCGTCCCTGTTGTGAATACATTTTCTGGCTGTCCGGGTGATCATGAAGGTGCCCTTTATCCAAACTGGCCGGTTACGCCTTGGCCCCATGACTTTCAAGAGGTTTTGAAATGGCAGTGGGAAGAAAAGTTAATTCCGTACTGGAAGGAAAAAAATGATTTCGCACTGGCCCATAATGTGAAAATCGGCTTAGAGCTGCACGGGGGGTTCTCCGTCCATACACCAGCCACCATGCTGCGATTAAGGGAGGCTTGCGGACCAGCAATCGGAGCAAATTTAGATCCGAGTCATATGTGGTGGCAGGGTATTGACCCGATTGAAGCGATAAAAATACTTGGCCGGGAAAATGCCATCCACCATTTCCATGCGAAGGATTCCATTATCGACCAGCAGAACATGAATCGTAATGGCCTTACTGACATGACCGACTACTCCCAAATGCGCGACCGTTCATGGTATTTCAGATCGGTTGGATTTGGACACGATCAAAAAACATGGGCAGATATCATTAGCACACTAAGACTCTATGGATATGACTATGTTGTAAGCATCGAGCATGAAGACGGCCTAATGTCCATCGAAGAAGGATTCACAAAAGCAGTCGAAAACTTAAAACCTATTATTGTAAAAGAATCTATTGGGCAGATGTGGTGGAGCTAGCTGAGGTTCTTGGTCCGCGGGGCGGGCGGGGGCGGTGGCGCGGGTGCGGGCGGGGCACGGGGACGGTTCTCTTGGTCTTTTTTTGGCAGGGGCACCAGCGGGGGCACAGGGACGGTTCTCTTGGTCTTTTTGGCGGGGGCACCGGCGGGGGCACAGGGATGGTTCTTTTGTCCCCGAGACCATAAGAATATTATGCACCCCCATGTCCGCCCCCTGCCCAGCCTTAACTGCATAAAAGAGCATAACAAAGGGAGAGGACATTTTAGCACCTCTCCCTTTTCACTATTAGTTTTCATGGGGCGTGACCATGAGAACCGTCCCCACGGTCTTCCCACGGTCTTTTTATTTCCACTTCCTTTTGAATTTAAAAAATTCCTGCAGGTAGCCGTAAACGGATACTGGTGACATAATTATTTGGTAGCCAAGGAAGTAACATATAAAGCCTGTTATATTTTTTCGGATTCTAAGTTTTAACCGTTTGAATACATAATTTTTTTGATAGATATATAGAAAACTATAACTAAGAAGTGTTAACGGCAAAACAAATAATGTGGCGGGGCCAACAATCAGGTAGTTTCCAAACATCGCCAAAATCAGTCCGGGAATCCAGCAAAGTGTAAAGGTTAAATCCAAGTAAGGCATGATAAAATTAATTCCCGTCATATATTTCACATAAATTTGTGGCTGCCTCCAAGGCTTTACTTCATGTAATCCTTCAATCATCCCTCTTGCCCACCTGGCTCGCTGCCTTACCAAATGTTTAAAGGAGCTAGGAACTTCTGTAAATGCCACAGCACATGGCTCAAAGTAAACCTTCCAATTTCTTTGGAGCAGACGCCACGTTAAGACGATGTCTTCCCCGATAGCATCGGGCCAGCCTCCCACATCATTTATGCATTCTGTCTTGTATAAACTGTAGGCACCTTGGGCTACCAAAGTTCCCTGATATAGCCCTTGAAGTCTTTTAATAGAGGCGATGCCCAAGAAATAATCCCATTCTTGAATTTTAGTCAATAAATTGTCTCTACTGTTTTTAGCTAAAACACTGCCTGCGACAGCACAAACCTCCTCTGGGCTTGACTTCATTCTTGATACTAGATAGCGGATAGAAGAAGGATGAAGCAGCGTATCCGCATCCAGGGTAATAAAAAAGGGAGTGGAAACAGCCTTAAGTGCATGATTCAGCGCGTGAAACTTCCCTGGTTTATTCTCATGGATCAATTTAATGTCAATGGACAATTTCTTCTTTGCTCTTCTTACCTCATCAACCGTTTGGTCCGTCGAGCAGTTATTTATGACGGTTACCGATATTTTACCCGAATAATCTTGTCTATCTATATATTGCAGCGTTTGAAAAATCTTGTCTTCCTCGTTATGTGCGGCAATTAGTATCGTGATGTCATCGTGTGGGTTTTCATATTTAGAGGGAGGCTGGCGATCTAAAATTAAGCTAATTACTAGAAAAGCGTTCATATAACCCGGAATGTATGCAAGACCGCCAATTATCAGCAGCGCAAGCGGATAGGAAACATGATAGGCTAAATCCCTTAGCCAGGGATGAGCTATATAAATTGAAATACATAACCATAAAAGAGCAAAACAGTGACTCAGCCAAAACTTCCCTACCACTGGGATATATATCGATTTACGCGGAATCTCTACTTGTGAATCAATGGGCTTTTGTTTAGGTATCATACATTATGCACCTTTCACAGTTAAATTTATAAACTCACCATTTTTCTACGATTTTCTCTTTGATTCCCAAAAAATTGAAATATTAAATCAGTTATTCGACAAGAACCAAATCAATTCCTTCAAAAAAAGATAAATTACCCATGACATTGTACCTATTTATATCGACAAAATTCGATGGAGGTGGGCACGGGGGGCATGGGGGGGGCATGGGGACGGTTCTAGTGGTCACTCGGACTGTTGTTACAGCGCACGGACACCGGGACGGTTCTCACGGTCTCAAGGATTTGTTCCAAAAAACCATCCCTGTGGTACACAAAAAGGGCATTACTGTTGTCCAGTAATGCCCCTTAGGTATGCAGTTGATTATTAAATTACAATAAATGACCATGAGAACCGTCCCCATGGTCATGGACACCCAAGCTTATCGAGCGTGCATGTCGTTTGGATGGGAGCCTCTGCGTCGATCGCGGTTAAGTTTGGTGATTTGCTCCATTTCACTTGATGACAGTTCGAAGTCAAAAACGTTAATGTTTTCTTCGATTCTGGATGGTGTTACGGATTTCGGGATGGCGATGGTGTTGTTTTGTAAGTGCCAGCGCAACACCACTTGTGCTGGGGATTTGCTGTGTGCCAGAGCGATACTGAGAATCACTTCATCTTTTAGCACCTCGCCTCCCTGCTCAAGCGGGCTCCATGCTTCTATAAAGATATTATGCTTTGCACAAAACTCTTTTAACTCGTTCTGAGCTAGGTACGGGTGACACTCAACCTGATTCAATACCGGCACGACTTCACATTCTTTTAGAATGCGCTCTAAGTGTTCAATTTCAAAGTTACATACCCCAATTGCCTTCACCCGGCCATCATGATAAAGCTTTTCTAAAGCCTTATAGGTATCAACATATTGATCAAAGTTAGGCGTTGGCCAGTGAATCAAGTATAAATCAACATAATCAAGCCCTAATCGTTCCAAGCTTTCATCAAATGCACGTAATGTTTTTTCATAGCCTTGGTCCGCATTCCAGACTTTGGTGGTAATGAATAACTCTTCGCGAGGAACAGAAGACTCAGCAATCGCACGTCCTACACCCTTTTCATTTTTATATATCATCGCTGTATCAATAGAGGTGTAACCAGTTTTTAGTGCGATCGCTACTGCCTCTGTCGCTTGATCATCAGGAACCTGCCAAACACCAAATCCCAGCTGAGGCATTTTCACGCCATTATTTAAAGTAACAAATTTCATGGTACATTCTCCTTTACATTTCATATGTATTAACCTTTGTAATCGTATCACAACTGTTATTATATGCACCATTTTTTGCCTTTCTATTCACCGTTGTGGGACGCGGGGACGGTTCTCGTGGTCATAAATGACCAAGAGAACCGTCCCTCTGGTCTTTCCCACTTAATGGAAATATGTTTTTGAAAGATATGGAGAGAATACATATGTCAGATGGAAGACTACTACATATTAAACATTAGGAGTGTACAGATGATTCCATTAAAAGGTAAAAACGCGATTATTACGGGAGCTGGCAGAGGAATTGGCCGTGCAACGGCAATTGCTTTAGCCAAAGAAGGCGTCAATCTTGGCTTAATTGGATTAAATATGTCTAATCTAGAAAAAGTGGCGGCTGAGTTAGAAGCCTATGATGTTAATATTTCTGCAGCTGCCGCCGATGTCGCAGATTTAACGTCCGTTCAACATGCGGTTGAACATATACAATCAGACCTAGAATCTATCGATATTTTAATTAACAACGCAGGGATTGCTAAATTTGGCGGCTTTTTAGAGTTATCCCCTGAAGAGTGGGAAAACATTATCCGAGTGAACGTAATGGGAGTTTACAATGTTACAAGAGCGGTCTTACCGGGAATGATTGAGAGGAAATCCGGTGATATCATCAACATTTCTTCCTCAGCAGGGCAAAAAGGCGCTCCCGTTACAAGTGCCTATAGTGCATCCAAATTCGCAGTCCTAGGGCTGTCAGAATCGCTCATGCTAGAAGTAAGAAAACACAATATCCGTGTGACCGCACTAACACCAAGCACAGTCGCCACAGACTTAGCCTATGATACAAATCTGATTACAGGAGATGCTGAAAAAGTAATGCATCCGGAAGATTTAGCCGACCTGATTGTCTCAGGATTAAAGCTACATCCAAGAGTTGTCCTAAAAACGGCAGGGCTCTGGTCAACGAATCCATAAAGGGGACGTGGGGACGGTTCTCGTGGTCATGACCACGAGAACCGTCCCCACGGTCTTTTCTTAAGCCGCAACATCCCTGCGTGTAAAGAGAAGCCAAGAAATCAAGTTGAATACTAAGAAATAAATTACGAGCACGCCTATAGAAAAGGACAAGGTCATTCCCTCTTGGAAAGGACGTCCAGCTAAATACTGGGTGAGATCCGTGTTGGCGAATAACAGGTACTTACTCCATTCAAAACGCTGCAGGGCTTCCAGGACAATATTACCTGCGAACAGGGCGCCGATCGAAAACCCGATTGCCATGGCACTGCTCCGAAAAGCGGACGAAATTGTAAAGGCCATGGTTACGTACATGACCGTAGATATTCCATTAAGCATATAAGTTTTCCACAAATTAAGGACCATATTCCTTTCGATGATTTCCCCTTCTCCATTCATACTGATCAACTGTAAATCCATATAACCAAAACCGTATAAAATTCCGTTTACGAGAATGGATAGGACAAATAGTGTGAGGAGCAGCAACATACCGAACATCAGAAAAGAGATATACTTGGAAACGAGAATTTTGACCCTGCTAGCTGGTCTGATCAAGAGCAGCTTAATTGTGCCGGTTGAAAATTCCCCTGCCAGACTGTCGCCTGCTATGATGATAGTAAAAATGGTAATAACAATCATCAGATTGGCCGAACCGTTCACGCCATCCCACATGGTACCGTCTGTGGAGCGAATATTCTCCTCCAAGTGATATTCGTTGACTGCAAGCTGCTGCTCAAAATACGCTCGGTCATCATTACCCAGCTCTGGCTGCTTCAGAATTTCGCTATATTGCTGATTCTGCTGCTGCAGTTCTGTCCTCCAGCCCTCGCCTTCCGCCTTTTTGCCACCGGAGTGCCATTCGATAATGTTAACAAATAGTATTAAAGCAGCCATAAGTCCAACCAGAATCCAGGTTCGTACCCGCCGGTAGATCTTCATATTTTCATTGAGTACTAGATTAACCAATTTGTCTTCCCCCCGTAATTTCCAAGAATCGTTCTTCTAGAGTCTGGCTAACCATCTGGACACCATAGATCCGAATATGGTTCTCCATTAGACCAACTAAAATTTCAGGGATGCGTTCCCTCTCGGTTGTAACTTCAACGAGTCCATCCTGAATAAGTTTGACTTCCACAACCCCGTCCATCTCACTAATGGCCGCCAACGCCTTCTCCGGCGGCTGTGCTTGGATTTGATATGTTTGTGTTCGATCGTTCCCTCGGGTAAATTCCTGAATCGGCATTACCTCAACCAGCTTGCCGCGCTGCAGGATAGCTACACGGTCACACATAAGCTCCATCTCGGATAGTAGATGGCTGGAGACAACCACACTGATTCCTTCCGTACGAGTCAAATGCCGCAAATAATCGCGCAGCTCGCGAATTCCCGCCGGGTCCAGACCGTTTGTCGGCTCATCGAGAATGAGCAGCGACGGCCGGTGCAGCAGTGCCTGGGCCACTCCTAGACGCTGGCGCATGCCAAGAGAGTACTTTTTGACTTTGTCGTGAATGCGGTCTTCTAGCTTAACCAGCGACACCACTTCGTCAATCCGCTCCCTGGATACCCCTGGCACCATTCGAGCGTAATGAATAAGGTTCTGGTATCCAGTTAGATATTTGTACATTTCCGGGCTTTCCACGATGGCGCCGACATGGCGGATCGCTTGCTCAAATTCCGTTTTGATATTTCTCCCCTTAATCAGGACTTGCCCCTTGGTAATTGACATCAGTCCAACAATCATGCGGATAGTGGTCGTCTTTCCAGCTCCGTTCGGACCTAAGAAACCAAATATTTCGCCTTTTGGTACATCAAATGTAAGGTCATCGATAATGGTAGTCCGACCAATCACTTTGGTAACATTACGTAAGCTGATGATAGGTTCGTTGTTCATACATGTACCCCTTTTTATAAATTTAATTATTTTTATTGCCAAAATGAATTTAACACATTTTTTATTGTTTTACAATAAAATATTATTGTATTTAATTACATCCTTATCGTTTAGACGATAATATCCAAGGTGACCACGGGGACGGTTCTTGTGGTCATTTCAAACCACAAGAATGTACCGCCCTCCGAAATTCAGAGTGAAAATTTTCGAGAGGTTTGAAAAAAAAAAGGATTGTTGGATAATAAGCCTAAAAAATGTTATTCTGTTAAATTAAAGCTGGATGTATTAATCTTTATAATAAGAATAGGCCCTTCCGAAACGAAGCAGCCCCCTTCATTTTGGGATAACAACCCTCCCTACTTTTATCTCCTTATGGAAAAAAGCACTCCTAGAGGATGGTGAATCCCTGAAAAAACCGAGAGGACGGCCATCCATGTCTGACACTGCTAAGAATAAAAAAGTCAAACAAGCAAAAGAGAGCGAAATGACATATAAACAAAAGTTAGAAAGAGAAAATGAACTTTTGCGTTTAGAGGTAGAATACTTAAAAAAATTGCGAGCTTTACAGATGGATCCGGAAGGCTATCTCAAAAAGCACAAGCAGCATTATCATTCGAACTCAAAGAAACCTTCAAACTAAAAGTGTTTATACAAATAGACTGCATTCCTATGAGAGCTTTTTCGAATTACTGCAACCAGAAATGTATTAGGGAGAGGCACTGTGCTCATACGAGGAGTTAAAAGAAGAGAATTGAAGAGTATTTCTAATATTAGGAAAACAAGCGCATAAAGCAAAAATGGCAGGCATGTGCCCGGTTCAATACGGTACCATACCTGCCAATTTGGATCTAAAAAACTCTGATGGACGCGGGAGGGACCTGGGGACGGTTCTCGTGGTCATAAATGACCACGAGAACCGTCCCCACGGTCTTTTTACCACGAAACTACAACCCACTCATCCATCTTTTCAATGGAATAATCATCACCAAATTCCTCCGGACCAACCAATTGAACACTCTCACCCGTCTGAGTCACTTGTTTAATCCCTTCGATGATCTTTCCTGCATCCTCACCTTTATCTGCCATCAAGTCACATAGAACATCGATATGGTTTGGCGCTGCACTTGCCACTCCGGTACTCATACCGACGAGCACCTCTCCATCTCTCACAATCGCAAATACATCAGAATTCGGAATCGCATAAAGGGCTGCCCCATATTTCACTGCAACATCGATCCAATCCTGAAACTTCACATCTTGCATCATATTCATATATTTCTCATTTTCAATCATAATAAAATCCTCAGCAGGTGTTTCTACCTTTTCATTCACCAGGAATTCAGTAGGTTTCTCTGCTAAAAATGAACTTTCGGTTCCTGTCATATAAGAATTTGAAATCGAACTCTGTGTTTCAACATTCTCACTTACAACTTGAGTGCTCGCAATCATTTCATTTTCTTTGATCGTTTTGGTTTCTCCCAAGGTGATAGTTTGTGGAGCTAATTGATTAGCAGTATCTACCTTACTCTCTGAAACATCCTCAGCAGAACATGCTGTCATTACTAACAAAAGAGTAGTCAAAATTAATCCACGTTTCATTTTCTATTACCTCCCAAAATGATCTCTACTATAATTAACGTTTCAATTTTGAAAATGTTCCCTATTTTCCTGAAAATGGTACATTAGTTGCAGTTTTTATATTCCACTACTCAATCTTTATGACTGTTTTTTTAATAGATGACTCCCACTTTAGAAGAAAACCGTATAATTAACAAACAACTTAGAGAGGGGAACAGAACGTTGATAGGCAAGATTAGAAAAATTTTTGGATTCCTTTTGATTATTACTTCGCTCATTTTTGGAGCTGCGGCAGTAGGAATGGGGTATGGCGGACCCATTTTACCGATCATTACAATGTATCTACTAACTAGCGTTTTACCGTTACTACTAGCTATCTTCTTATATGAAGGCAAAAAGGCTTTTATGTTTAATATCGCTAGTTTCAAGTCTTTATTCATACATCCAGGTATTCGAATCTATGTACTCATTACAATTATTACTCCTTTATTGCTTAATATTCTAGACACCATAGGGTTTAATAATTTGGACCGTTTATCAAGCCCAGGGGATGTTTATTTTCAGAATATATCTGTAGATTGGCTGGGTTATACCTCTGTGTTTGCTGGACTGGCTGCATTCATGTGTTTTATAGGCATCTTTGTGGCAGGTTGGAAGAAAAGCAGGAAAACCGTTAAATCAACGTTTATCATCACGCTTGCCTTATCGGTCACTATTTCAATCATGCTTCATAACGACTACAAAACCATTAATCAGGATGGGCTTTTGATTAGTACATTAGGTAATAAAGAAAATATTGCATGGTCTGAAGTCAAACAAGTAAATCTAAAAGGAAATATAACAAGTGACGGATTTAGCAGAAATTCC
Organism: Neobacillus niacini; assembly: GCF_046591715.1. Lineage (GTDB taxonomy): Bacteria > Bacillota > Bacilli > Bacillales > Cytobacillaceae > Neobacillus > Neobacillus niacini_L. Next base: position 85,366 of record NZ_JAWVNQ010000007.1, read on the forward strand.
GGCAGCAGTTTTAAGTGGAAATTTGTATTTCTCTTAAAAAATGGTGAAACAGAAGAATTTGGTCCTTTTAGCTACTCCAAATATACCCTAGAAGACTCCCTACATATTAAAGACCTTCTAGCTGACAAAAATATCCCCATCACCACCGATCAATTAAACGCAAAAGAATGGGACTTTGTCGAGATAGACATGGACTATGAAAAAGACGCAAATCCAGAAGACTTTTATTCTATGTTCAAAGAGTGACCATGGGGACGGTTCTCCTGGTCACTTTTTTTGTGATGACCAATAGAACCGTCCCCACGGTCACTATCGCCTTAAAAGCAATTTCACCCATACTCGCACCATCTTCTGCCAAATCCTTACTCCCAAATCTTCCTCTCCCGTCTTACAAGCAGTTTTTATAACACCCCCTATTATATTTTCAAAAAGCCAGGATTGCTTGGACTCTTCATTTTCTGGACTCCGTGTTTGGTCAACTAACCACTACGTTTCAAAAAGACCGGCAGAACCGTCCCCACGGTCACCAAAAACTTCCTCTACCTCCGTTCGCAGGACAGCCAACAGCGGAAAATTACCTGAGTGGCCTAGGCTTTCTACAATCCCAGTATAATACCACTTTTGCTGTTCACGTCCCCGCTTGAACTTATCCCAGGCTTTTTCTCCCATAGTTTGAAGGTCAACTTTGATTGACCGCAGATTATGTATTTTATCCGCACAGGCAGCCTCTCGAATGGAAAGTGCCGCACCCTTCAAAAATTCATGCGTATGCTTCTTTCTGACTTCCCAGCTCTCGTCTTTGTTCGGTTCCGTGCAGCCCTGAACAATCATCAGCACCTCCGGACCGAAAAGATCCAGGATTTCCTGTTCCGTTGTTTCGGTATCCTCTAACGTATCATGAAGAATTCCAGCAATGATGACTTCTTCCTTACAATTTGCCTTCATTAAAATCATCCCCACTCCATAGGGATGGCTGATATAGGGAATATCTGTGCCCTTCCGGTACTGCGAACGATGGGCCTTTGCGGTAAATTCAATCGCCTGATCAAGCTTATTCATTAGTCCACTTCCTTTCTATGTTCTTAATTAATTATCTCTCATATGGAAGATTCAGTGCACTTTTTTACATTAGTACCCTTTATTACTATAACCTCTTCTCGACAAATTTCATCCTGCTAAGGACGTGCAAACCCTTTGTTTTCAACATGTAACGCGATTTCAATCAATCGATTAATTAAAAAACATTATACTAATCAAACGTTTGATTAGTTAGCGTTCAAACCCTTTAGTTAGTAGAACTTTTCTAATTTATCAGGCAAAATTTTGTCATAAAAAAATGGTGATTTTAAAAATAATCGTTAAAACTGATAATAGAAACCAGATAGAGACAAGTCCTGACAACAATCTGCAAGCTGCAGTACGAATCAAACGTTTGATTAAAAGCGCATTAAACGCATGAAAAACATAATCCTTCACCTATTTCCCGGAGAATATTTTGTCGAAGATTCCCAGAAGAAAATGTTAAATTACAACATTGGGTCATTAGCGGAAGCTTATACAATGTCTTTTTCTAGATTAACTTGATAAAGAAAGGGTATTATAAATTGAGGTGAAAAAAATGAAAGTTACTCTTACTATTGACGCAAAGCAGCAGCTTATAAATGTACTGGGTGAAAATCCAACTGTTAAAGTCAACCAAATCCGTACTACTGGCTGAGGGGCCACGTATACGTACGAACTTGCTCAGGTTGAGCAGGTAAACAATGAAGAGGTTTTTAAAGTCGATAATATCTCAATTCTAATAGATCCATTGGTGATTAGCCACCTAGATGGAGATATCGTAATCGACCATAAAAAAAATTATGGATTTATTCTTAAAAATAATTATGAGATTTTAACGTTTGGCATGATATTAAATAAGAAATCCTAAGGATAGAAAAAATCCACTGTTTTCAAATTCTGAAACAGTGGATTTTTTGCGGGGACTATTCCTCCCGGCATTTTGTAAAAAGTGACCACGAGAACCGTCCCCATGCCCCCCCCATGCCCCCACCTCATCATTTCCAGTCATTAATAAGCGTATCAACCCCAGCGTTGATTCTGTTTATGCTTTTTAGTGGGACGATGTGCACATGGATGTCTTTTTTGTTTAAAGCGGGGAATTTTCCGCTGGTTTGCAGGGATTTCCAATCATCGTGCATGAATCGGTACAGATAGTCCTCAAATTGAAAAATATCCCCGCCGATTTTTTGACTTTTTACATAGGCATCATATACTTCTTTTCTTATTTGTTCTTTAATTTTTTTCTCAATTTTTGGAGCAAGTATCCCTTTGCTTGATTCTTTGACAGTAGCAGAGACTTTAATATCTAAACCAATTTGTATCTTATTTTGGTCTTTATTGACCATTTTCTTCATTTTTGGGTTCAATAATTCGATTTGAATAATTTCCTCTTTTCCTCCATGAACAGTGACAGGTGATCGAACGGATTTGTTATTGACTCGTATAAAGCCCGTGAGATCACCCTCTGTTAAATGACCTTTCAGTTTTTCCCCTTTCATCAAATAAGCGCCATTAAAAACAGTCACAGGCAATTTATCTTGATCCATTTTCATGATAGTATCTTCCGTGGATATACTTGGAACGAGTATCGTTTTTGATTTTTCATGTAATTGATAAACAAGTTCCTGCAGCGACAAAGCTGGAATAGAGGAATCCTGCTGATGCATGTATTGCGGCTGAACAATCCTTGCATTGTTGTAGGAATAATTAAACGGAACCTTCGTGGTAAAAATCTTCTCTACCGGCTCCTCTGTACCGTAAACCCAGCCTGTCAGGCGGATATTGAAATTCGTATCTAACGCCTCTACGGTTTTTCTTAACCTGTTTTCTAATACGGACTTTCCAAAAACAAATAAGGTGAGCTGGTCGTAATTTACTGGAATTTGAATGCCTTTATAGATCTTAATGATGGCATCTTCTACCGTCTTTCCTTTTCCTTCGCCAATCCAGATCGGGCTTGGCTGATCACTTTTCCCCTGTTCTGTTTTCGCTACATTTGAAAAATCTAAGAACTGGAGCACCACATGATATTCATCCTTCTCGTACTCAATGCCAATCCCGACAGCATAGGCTTGAAATTGGATTTCATGAATTTTAGTACACCCCGTTAACACAGTAAGAATACAGAAAACATATAAATATTTCCTCATCTATTCACCTGATCTTGTGCCATCTTTAATATTTAAGTATGCAGACCGTTTTTTCATGAATGGAAACGGAATGCGGAAAAAGCTATAGAGTAGATCTCTCCCTTTTGGCGAGGAGATCTCCGCCAATAAAGGAACACCAAAGGATTTCAACCTTGATAAATAGAGAAAAACGAACATCAGACTGATGAAAAATCCATAGATACCCATAAAGTAGCTTAAGAGTAGAACGAATACTCTTAAAATGAAAATATTGCCTGATAGAGACTGATTAACTAGAGTAAAGCTCGAAATCGCTGTGATTCCAATAACAACTAGGCATGTTGGCGAAGTAATACCACCGCGAATGGCTGCATCACCTATGATTAAGCCTCCAAGAACAGCAACGGTTTGTCCAATTCCCTTCGGCAAGCGCGCCCCGCCTTCTTTAAATAACTCAAACATGACGAGCATGAGTAGAACTTCAATAAATGGTGAAAAGGGCAATCCTAATCTCGATACCGTAATCGTCGCAATGAGCGGGAGCGGCAATTGTCCCACATTATGGGTAATTAGTGCCGTATAGAACCCAGGCAGAAACGTCGTCGTAAATAGACCGAAAATACGCAGGGTTCTTTCCAATGAAGCATAATAAAAGCTCGTATTTTCATCTTCAGGGGTCTTAAAAAGAAAAGTCAGATCGAATGGTGCAACCAACGCTGTCGGAGCCCCGTCCACGATAATGGCAAAGCGCCCTTGATTGATGGCTTCTACAACAAAATCAGCTCTGCCAGTATAGTCGATGAGAGGAACAAGCGTAAATTTATTGTCCATTATATGTTCCATCAGCATGGAGGAGCTTGTTAGAATATCAATATCTAAACCCGAAAGACGTCCTTGTATATCCCTCAGAATCTCTTCATTAATAATATCCTTTATATAAAGCAGAGAAATTCTTGTATTCGTTCTTTTGCCAATTGTATAATCTTCTACCACTAAAGACTTCGTCCGCAGCCTTTTGCGGACGAGTCCAAGGTTTATCGTGATATCTTCAACAAATCCATCCTTTGGTCCACGAACGGATACCTCTGCCACCGACTCATCTGGCTGCCTTGCGGGAGTTTTACTAATATCATAAAAAATAATCTTATCTCCAGGAGGGATCACCATTAGCTTCCCTGAAAAAATCGCTTCCTCTATTTTTTCAGCACGAGCTTCCTTTTTGCTCATGATCTCCATCTGTAAAGATTGATAAATAGAGCTGGAAGTTTCCATAGAAGGCAATACAAACGAGGGAATCAGACTAGTATCACTTAAAGGCTTGCAATAGACAAAAATTGAAGATTTCCCCTTAGAGTGCTCTTCTTTGATTTCAATATCAGATGAATGGTTGAAAAGCTTCTGCAGGTTTTCAAAAGTGAAAAGAAATTCATTCATGATTCAATCCTGCCTCCTGACCATTTCTGTTTATTCTTCACGATATATAACGCCAAAATAGAGATTTGTATGGTTAATAAAAAGAACGTCAACGGCCTGAAATATCCATAAATTATGGTAGAGAATGTGCTTTGATCAAATGGATAAATGCAGGCGATAAAAACAATACCATACAGGACCCTGACTATTTTTTTATTGGTAATCCCTTTCGTAAGAATTCGGGAGGCGATGAATACAAATAAACTGATTCTGACCACTCCACCTGAAAGCCACTGATAAATTGCAAAGAAATCCGCATGTGAAAAATAACGCCCAATGGTAATCAAGCGCCACTCCTCATAAGCAGGATATCGATAATAAGAAGCCTGTTCAGGGCCAAACTCAACAATCGCTGCCATTGCAGGTCCCAGCGTTAACCCAATGATAAACAACCCTACAACGAATAATTGCTTTCTTGAGACTGCTTTTTGTAATACCGGTGTTAAAAAAATGATGATAAATAACTCTAAGACTGGTAAAGAAGTATACAGCAGCCCCTTCGCCGTTGGTAAATAACCATCCGTAAATAATGGGAATAGCAGTTCATAATGCTTTTTCTTCATATTTGCGAACGAAATAAAGAATCCTAGGAAAAGAACGATGGGACAAAGAATACTGCTTAAGAGTCCAATCGAAAACAGACCCGACTCTGTACAAAGCAAACAGAAAAGAAGTAAGACAAGTGCCAGTGTAAAACTGTTAAATCCCTGCATGTAGCTCAATTGGGACCAATAAATGATATCCTGTGCCGTCACAAAAGCATCGATCACCATGTAAATGGCTAATGGTAACAGAAGGAGGTAATAACTAAGCGGGCTCCCATGATCCTTTAAAAGCTGAATGATCGAACGCTTATTTACGATTGCAACAATCTTGTATAAAACGTAAATCCAAAAAGGCAAAATGATGATCGTTAAGATGATACTAATCCAAGAATCTCTTTTGGCTGTCCTTAACAAGAAAGGAATAATCTCCACATGCGCAAACAAACCTACAGCCAGTAAAACGACATACACAATTGAAATAAACCTTAACTTATTTTGCATATACTAAATTCCTTTTTTCCATATTATTCATCCGATTAGCGAAAACTATGCAACAGGGGCGGGGGCAGGGGGGCACGGGGACGGTTCTCCTGGTCACAATCCACGGGGCACCGGGACGGTTCTCTTGCTCACAGAAATACGAAAAGGGCATTACTGTTTTTCCAGTAATGCCCCAACTAGTTCATCGGAGGATCCATAGGGTCCACAAGAACCGTCCCCACGGATTATGTGGTTTATTTTAGTCTTTCCTCAATAACCAATGTTGGAAAATAATCACCAAATTCATTTGTTTCCTTTTCATTACGATTCATACTGATGGTACCTACATTAGCATATGTAACAGTTAGGATGCTCCAACCTTCATGCTTTAATAATTCATCTGATAAAGAACTATACCTAATTACTGCTTTATCTTTAGCCGGAAATTGTTCATTTGGAGCTAAATCAATCGTCGCTGTTATTTCTCCACTTTCCAAAGAAACATTTGTTAATTGGTCACCTTCTCCAAGACCGTGGTAGTCAATAATTTCTTGTATTTTTTCGATCGTAAGTGGTGATGTTTCTTCCGCTTGGCTTTCTTTACTTTCTTCCGTAATATCTTTTTCGGTATCGACTGTTGGTTTTTCTTCTGAATCCTTGATTTCCTCAACAGGTTCTTTCTTTGAATCACCTTCAACATTCACGGAAGCTTTTTCCCTTGTAGACTGATTATTAACAGGCTCTTCTGCATTACAGGCAGCCAAAAATATTAAAAAAGCAGCCAAAAAACCAAAAAGTATTCTTCTCATATTTCCCCACCTCATCAACAGGGGAAGGTCCTCCTGGCTTTTTGGACTAGTCCAGGCCAGGAAAACCTCCCCCACATTTTTTTCTGGGACCACGAGAACCGTCCCCACGGTCACTTCCCGCTAGATTTCACCACAATCTCTTGTACTGTAACGTTCCCAGCTTTGTCATAGGCCTCTATCTTTAATAGATTTGATCCATTTTTCAATAAGGCGGCGTATGCAAAGCTGCCATCTTCGTTTAAGTCTGCGGCTTTTCCGTTAATGAGTACGGTGTCTAGATACGTATCCGCCGCAGTCCCTTCCACCACAACAGATTTGCCGTACTTCTTATTGAGGTTGCTTGGACTGGTTAACTTAAGCGTTGGTTTTGTTTGGTCCAGGATTACTTTGACTGAAGCTGAAGAACCTGTAGACCCAACAGAATTTGAAACCGTCGCAGAAAGTGTGTTTTCACCAGCTTTTAAAGGCACCTCCACACGATACTGACCCTTTCCATCAATCGAACCAGTCGCCGCTTTTTCAGTTCCATTGAAGATATTAATCTGATTTCCAACGGCACCTTGTCCCTCTACGGTAATCGTGGATTGATTGGTAAAGCTTCCATCTGCAGGATTCGTGATGGTAGGTGGTCCTGCTTCAAAATCGACAACCGCACGCATCATGACGTTTCCTAGCATTCTGGCAGACGTCTGTGAAAAAATTCCGCCATTGTACACCCATGAACGATTATAGTTGATTCCATCGCCATCAAAGGACACATATGGAATGCTGTCACCTACTTCAGTTTGAAGGTATACCAGATAGAAATCACCTGTAAGGGTTATACCCAGATCGCTTAGGTCCACTTCGTTCCAATCTCCAACCTGTGTAACTTTCGCCGAAACAGGCCCGGCAATTTTTTTATCAGGAACACCATAGGAGTTCGCACTGTACACGGCTACTTCGTAATTTTGGCCAACAGCCGTGAACGAGTTTTTAAAGAAATGAATCAATGCTTTAGACAGCATGCCCGAAGTTTGTCCTTCCGGCAGCGATACCTTAACTGCAAAACCGCTGCCACTTACGCCCCAACCTGAACCCAGCTCAGAAGTTCCATCGTCATACTTAATTTCTCCTGGGAAGCCCACGAATGGATCCATCTCAAGGTTAACGGTTTGAACCCCGGCAAACGTAATACTTTGCTCTTTCAATTTGTAATGAGCGGTAGCCATATGAAGAGTGTAAGTACCTTCAATAGCAGTAATACTGTAATTACCTTCATTATCAGTCTTTACAGGCAGTACCGCCGGATCTTCGATTAAGGACAGAGTGGCATTTGCAATCGGCTGCTTGGTTTGGGAATTTAGCAATTTACCTTTAAACGTACCCCTTGGCAGCGGCTTCAAGCTAATATTCCCGATTACGGTACCATCCCTTGTAATCTCAACAGTCTGAGTCGTTGGGTAATAACCGTACGCTTCCACCTTTATGGTGTAGGTTCCGACCGGAACATACAAACTGTAACTGCCATCAGCCTTTGTAACAGCTGCACGGTTAATTTCAAGTGCTGTAACAGAAGCCTTAAAGACAGGAGTCCCATCTTCCTCATTCACCACCATACCCTTTACGGTGCCTAGTCCATTTTTATATGAATCAATCGCCTTAACTGCATTGACTAATCCATGCCCAAAACCGAAGTTTGGTGAAGTGGTATAGACGGTATCCGTCATTGGCTTAGCCGTATGCATGAGAACTTCCTCGATTTGTTCAATCGTCATCTGCGGTGCTACCTGCTGCAGGAGCGCAGCTACACCGGACACATGAGGTGCCGCCATTGATGTCCCGTTCATCGTCCCATATGCACCATTCGGCATCGAAGAACGAACACCTACGCCAGGAGCCGCAATGTTTGGTTTCAGTTCATCCTTAAATGGACCAGGTCCTCGGGAAGAGAAACCAGCCAGTCGATCATTAACATCCATCGCCCCTACTGCAAAGGATTCTGGGTAATTAGCTGGTGTTGAAACAGTTCCGATTGGCCCCGTATTTCCTGCAGAGAACACCGGAAAGATGTCAGCTGCTCTCCAGCTCTGAACCATCGGACGATAAAATTCATCGAGTCCGGCACCGCCGCCCCAAGAGTTGTTGACGATATCAGGAGCCTTCTCTGGATGCGGCGTACCTGAGGCATCTTTAGGCGCCAAAATCCATTCTCCCGCTTCTAACAAATCAACATCCGTTGCGCCGACTCCAGGCCTGAACGCTTTTACCGCAATAAACTTAGCACCAGGAGCAACCCCGATTTTCGCTGTGCCATCAGGAGTGGCACCAACCATCGTTCCAATGGTATGTGTTCCATGTCCTTGATCATCATAAGGAGTGGTGATTCCCGACACCGCATCAAACCAATTCATCTCATGGTTGACAGCATCAGGATTGGCAGGATCGTAACCCAGATATTTTTCCTTGAGTGCCGGGTGATCCCACTTAACCCCAGTATCAAGGCTGGCAATTACAATACCGCCGCCATCAATACCCTGTTCCCAAAGTGCAGGTGCGCCTACCTTCTGAACGCCCCATTCAATCACTTCGGCATTCGGCTCTGCTTCAGTATTTGGTGCAGCTTCAGTAGTAACCGCAGTAGCAGTTTCCGTTGCATCCGGCGTAATCAACTGACGCGTTTCATTCGGAAGAACCTTGGCTACTTCCGGGAAAGATGCGATTTCATTCATAACCTCTTCTGTCGCCGTAATCGCCATTGCATTCACGATATAAAAAGATTCGAAATCACTTACATTCCCCTTTTGTTTCTGTTCTTGAAGATAAGAAACCAAATTCCCCTGCGTTTCATCCGCCTTATTTCTGAGATGAGAGACAACCGCAGAACGCTTCATCAATTCCGTTTTGGCAGGCGTGTGTTTTAGCGCCTTAGCTTTCTTCTCCGCCTCGGCAGCTACCTTTGGCGTGTTGACTTGATCTGCTAGCTTGATCAGAAAGGTAACTCTATCTTTCTTTGAAAAAGAATCCTTTACCTTCGCATTAATTTTTTCCGCCGGTATGATTGTCTGCGTTTTACTAACCATTGGTGATGAAGTCGTTTCTACAGCAAAAGCCACCTGCGGTAAGAAGGCAGCCAGCACCAACAATGCGCACAAAACCCACTGAAGTATAATACGTCCCTGTCTTTTCCTTTCCATTTCTCCAACTCCCCTTTGTCATTTTCTTTTTCTCCTTGCTTTTGTGAGTTTAATAGACCACCTGCTTTCTAATTTGTAACCGCTCCGTTTTACTCCTGATTAAGTAGACTAACCTTGTTAAAGCCCATACATGATGATTCCTATGTAAAGCAACACACAACAAAATTGGTGGTCTAGTTAAACTTGTAAGTTTAGGAGTGATTATTGAGCAGTTCTCAAATTTTATTAGTATATTAATTATGGCTAATCCATTGATTTTCCTATGTAAAAATTTAGGGGTAATATTTTAGTGAGATTGACCTAGAATAAGAGCAGAATTTTGAATCATGGTAATGTTAACCGTGAGTTAACGTGCGTTAAACGCTTGTTAATACTGAATTTATACGTTAGGCACGTTTCCAATGCAGACCATATTAATAGGGTCTGTTGTCTTCCTTTCCAACAAAAAAAAGGCGCCATTATAAGAAATAGTACCCTTTCGTTAAAATATATTAATATAATTTCAAGTGACCATAGGGACGGTTCTCTTGGTCACTAAAAAGACCACTAGAACCGTCCCTATGGTCACCTATGTTCATAATTTCTCAAAGTAGGTAAAACTTCACTTTCAGAAAAATCAAATAAATGTTAATATTTTACTATATAAGATATTTGATTTACCGCTGTAAAATTCAAAGGGAGTTGATCTATTTGAGTTTGAAATCCATACTTTGTATCATTCGCAGACGACACAAGTACAATTATTACACTAGTAAATGCATCAGATGTGGAAAAAGCAGTAAATCTACTTAAAAAGGAGCCTAGGGCTCCTTTTTTCCGTTCATATATCTCTGATTTTGTAATTACCAAAGCCACTGGACTCTACCACGTTTTCATACGTTACCCCAACATCTCCCTTTCAACAATCAAAGCCGCTTCAAACAAATCAGCAACAACATAATCAGGAGTAACAGGTACTCGGTCGTCTTCCTTGCCGGCTTTTCCGGTTAACACCAAAATCGTTTTGCATCCAGCCACTTGTCCTGCTGCGATGTCCGAGGTTTTATCCCCAATAAAAAAGCACTTCGTTAGATCAAGTTGGAAATCCTCTGCCGCTTCGAGTACCAGCCCTGGCAGTGGTTTACAGCAATCACACTTCGTTTCCTCATTATATTGCGGATTCTTCTTCTCAAAATGAGGACAATAATAGATCGCATCAACCCTTGAACCTGCTTCATCCAGCTGTTTCCTCAGCTCAGAATTAAAAGCAGACATCTCTCTCTCTTCATAAAGCTCTAAGGCAATTCCAGACTGATTGGTAATCACAATTAAATCCGCTGGCAGTTTAGCTAGAATCTGCATTCCCTTTAAGGCTTCAGGATAAATCTCTAAATCTTCTATTTTATGCGGGTAATGGGTATCGACATTAATCGTCCCATCACGGTCTAAAAAAACGGCCCTTTTCCAGCCAGTCTTTGGATGTTCTGGATAATCTCTCATTGTATTCTCCTCTTACTTGATATCCCGTTTGAAGGTAAAAGTTACCCAAAGCATCGCAGCCAAATAGATGATCCCCGCTGCAATGGCCGTGGTATTCTTGATGGACGTTACATTCATGTAATAGGCTAAAATCCCAACGCTCACCATCCACATCACATAAATAAAAAACTTCCTGCGAATTCCCGGTTTCGCATTCTTCTTATAATATCTCTCCCACTCATGCTCGGGATTGCCCTTACACAGCCTTGTGAGAGTAGGTTCAATTTCTTCTCGTAAATAACGGGCCAAAATATCGTGAACACGATAGCTGTACATAATCTGCATCGTATAGTAAATCACGATTAACGGCGCAATTAAAATCACCTTCTCAAACCCATCTTTCGCAAAGGCAACCGCGACAATCGCTCCAAGCGCTGTTATAAATTGTGTCGAAAAGTTATCTCGCTGCTGAATCCTCGTCTTAATCTCCGTTCGAACATCCTCACGTAAAGCTTGGTAATGCAGGATTTGCCTATCTACATCCGAATGATTTACCTCAATCTCATCTTCAATCTCGTCTTCAACTTCTAAAGCCTCAATATTCATTCCAACTACCCCACCGTAATCATTTTATCTTTTTTTAAGATTACCATATTTGGTAAATAATTAGTAGATTCTAGTGACCGTGGGTGACCGTGGGGACGGTTCTCTTGGTCATCGGCGTGACCGCAGGGACGGTTCTCCTGGTCACCGGTAATTAATCCAAACAATAGAATCGTTTAATGAACCACCCGTTAACTTATAGTGCTTACCGCAAACCTAACCAAGATTTTGATTTACTAGGAACTTAGAAATAAAAAAACCACAGAAACAGCCTGCATGGTCTTAATCAAGAGAAAAAGACCGGCAGAACCGTCCCCATGGTCACGAACTTACCTTAGTTCACCAAGTATATCATCCAAAGTTCTCCCTCTATCCTTATCCTGAGGTTTATCTTTCACCTCTATGGTAGGATTAACTTGAAGATAGTGGTTTTTAATATATTCCATGTCCTTCATATCAATGATGCCGTCGAAGTTCATGTCTCCTTGTCGGTCGCTTGAACCCCAATGTTCTTGAAGGTAAAGGGCATCTCGAATATCAATCAGCTGGTCATGGTTTGCATCCCCTGCCCATGCTGGGAAAAACTTCACGAACTTCTGCTCGCCATAGTCCGTTTCACGGCCGACTTGGAATTCCTTTACTACTGAGAAATGCCCTGGAACGTCGAAATGCAATTTGAGTATTTCCTGTGTCGATGGAAGGCCTGAAATTTTAAATCTCCCATCGTTTATGATTTCCGCTGGATACTCTTTCCCGCTTTGGTCCACTGCTTTTATGATTGCCCCTACCTTTTTATAATCGATATGAGTAGTAAGTAATTTACCAAACCCATCCCGGAAGAAGACAGCTTCTCCATTAATATCGGCTGTTATTTCAGAGGTATCTGACCATACCTTTAAGCTTGGAGAAATCCCTTCAACTGAAACCGTTGAGCCATCACCTTTTGTAATCTTCGCTCCGCTTGCCTTTATATCTAAATAATTACTAAAAAATTGATCATTTTTCACTTCGGTATCAATGGTGAACAATCCGTCTGTAACGATTTCAGAGCCATCTTTTGATTTCAGCGTCACCTTCATACCAGAGGACGTTTCCTCTATATTAAGCTCTGCTTTGTTTTTTAATGCGTCAACAAGATTGATCCCTTTTACATCCAGCACCTCTTTATTATACGTATAGCTAAAGGTTAACTCTTTCCAAGGCGCTACATGATGAAGACTGGTTGTAAATTGAACAGATTCACCCGTTTTTGTTTCAGTACGATTCGGCACAGTTGCTAGATATGGTGTACCAGATTTCACATAGAAGAATTCCTCCTGTACAGAATCAAGACCTGCTCGATCACTTCCCGTCAAGCGAACAGGCAGCACTTTTACATAGCTAGGAAAGAATTGCTTAAGGGTAAAATCACCATTTTCACCAACTGGAAGATTTTGTGGAAAACTGTTGACAGATTTGTAGGAAACATTGTTTGATCCTTGGGTTACATCTATCCCCAGTTCCTTTGCCATTTGAATCTGCTGATCTTCTATATGGCCGCTTACTTCTACCATGGTTTGTGACGGATCTACCTCTATAATACGTTCTGTGATGTTCGTTTTTAATTGAGGTATTTGGTTATCAATCAGTACAGGTTTTTCGATGATCGTTTCTTTACCGCTGTCATCGGTGAATACATATTTCAGCTTGTATGCCCCAGCTGGTGCAACTTTGGTTTCATAAGCAATCGGCTGGTTTGTATTTTCGGTTAGAGGGTGATAATTCCCATCAAAAGAGCCGTTTAGGTAGACGATGGCTCCTTCTTGTACGAACCTTCCATCAATGTTCCCGACAAATCCAATCTCTTTATCCTGGGCAGCATCAACCAAGAAGATATCAATGTTTTTCATATGTGAGTTTAACGCAAACCTGCCGGTAATATTAGCAATTTTTCCAAATCCGTTTTCTCGAATCGTTGAAAAAGTATTGGAAATCTCTAGATAATCCACGCCCTCTTTCACCTTTCGAACTGCAAATGGCACTTGATAAACTTCTTTTTCATTTTCCTGATTCGTAAAAGTCACATAGCCCTCGTAAATACCGTTTTGTGCTGAATCTGGGATCAGCAAGGATACATTGGTTGTAGTTTTTCCTTTGGCTTTTAGCTCAATTTTTTCAGGTGCAGTAAGCTTTACACCGTTTAGTTCTCCGTCTCTAGAGCCTCTTGCATTGATGTTGAAGGATACATCCACTTTGAATGCTTTCGCTTCATTTGTCAGGTTTTCAATAGACACTTCTTTTTCATCTTGAATATCAGAGCCTGTGACAAATTTTGTTCCGAAACTCAATGCACCTGTTAAATCCTTAATCTCTTTTTCCTTACCATTATGGAGGTGAGGTGTTTGGTCTACAACTTGAATCCGAGTGGCGGCCTCCACAGCTTCAAGAGCATCTACTCTGCCTGCCCCTAGGTCATAGACACTGTAATTCGGTACAAGGTCATCTCCCGTATTCATAAGTGCTGCTTTAATTTCATCAGGAGTGCTTTTCGGATCTGCTTGTTTTAATAACGCTGCAACTCCAGAGATATGCGGTGTTGCCATGGAAGTTCCAGAAAACTTCGCGTACGAATCTTTATAATCCTCTACTTGGCTATTGTATTTTGGTACAGTGGATAAAATCCCAGCACCTGGAGCCACAATCTCCGGTTTAATATCATACGTTAAACGCGCAGGACCGCTGGAACTAAAGGAGGACAGTGTATCGTCTTTTGTAATGATTTGTTTATTTACTGCGTTAAATGTAAACGTAGCTTCTTCTGTTTTAAGCAGTTGTGTTAACTTTTTCCCTGTCGTTCCCTCGACAATGTAAGTTGGAATGAATTTTGGATCTTCAATCCATGTATCTCCAATAAATCCTGGATAAGGTGAATAAACGAAAACGGCCTTTGCACCCTTTTTCTTCGCGATCTCGACTTTCTCAAATATCCTGCTCGTTCCGCCTGTCGTCATCAAAACAATCTTATCCTGGACATCACGGCCTTCATAATCAGCATCTAAGCCCATTCCCACATCGACAATCGGCAGCGTGATATCCTTCCATTCGCTAAGATTAATCCCTAAACCGCTTGTAGAATATCGAAGTTCTAAATCCTGATTTAAACTTGCTGACCTAAACGCTCCGGTAAAATGAGGGTAACTCACTTCTGTATTCGTTGAACCGACCGTAATCGCTAAAGCAGAGGATGCTGGCGACCCGACAGAATACAATCCGGGACCGGCGTTTCCTGCCGCAAGCACCGAAGTTACTCCTGCAATGACCGCATTGTTAATCGCTGCCGATAGCGGTGATAACGGATCATTTAGGATATTTCCAAGCGATAAATTGATCACATCCATTTTTTCTTTCACCGCTGCCTCTATTCCTTGGAGGATATCTTCCGTTGTTCCATTCCCATAAGGACCAAGCACCCGATATACATAAAGGTCAGCATCAGGTGCTACCCCTTTTACCGTAAGTGGTGAGTCACTTTCACCTTGACCCGCAATAATTCCCGATACATGTGTTCCGTGGGCTGTATAATACGGTGATGACCCGTTAAACTGCGGTAACCCAGAAGCTGCCCAGTCCTCATAGCTGGTTTCCATTGGGTCTCCATCCTCATCGACAAAATCGTATCCACCCTGATACGCTCCCTTTAAGTCTGGATGGTTATAATCGATTCCCGTATCCAATACAGCTACCTTCACGCCTGTCCCGGTTAAACCCTTTTCATGAAGCTTGTCTACACCTGTCATACCATGAGGATGCACGCCGGAATACACTGGCCCTCCGTTCGTTTCTTCACTCGAAACAGGTTGAATGAACTCTACTATCTTGTTTTCCCAGACACTTTTCACAACATTTGATTTTAATAGTGTTTGAACCTTTGAAGCTGGAAGGGTCATAGCAACACCGTTAAAGACCTCTTTATAGCTCCCTTTGATGGTTGCTTTTACGTTTAATTTTTCAATGTCTTCTTTAAATGTGTCATGCTCCTTATCTACCTTAGCTTTTGCTTCACTATAGGAAAGCTGTTCCCCTTTTAACTTACTAGCTATGATTGCAGTTTTAGGCACATGGTTTTTAAACTCTACCAAGATAGAAATCTCTTTGTTACTAGTTAGATCAACACTTGAAGGTATCTGAATACCTGTACTGTCTGACGAAGCGGTTACCTCTTGAATAGCCCTTCTTTGTTCAGGTGTTAAGGATGCTAAAACATCCTTAGACGTTAAGCTGGAAGCAGCTTTCACAGAGACCTCCGGCTGTGACATAAGCGGAGCTCCAGTCATGGCCAATACCCCCGACAACGCCATGACCGATAACCTTCGACCGATCTTTTTAGACTTCTTTATCTTCTTCACACAGTTCTCCTCCATCTATTCGGTTTGTGGCTTTTTTTACCACTCGACGATAGATTTAGACAAAACAGCAAATTCTCCTGTTGGGGTTATTTCCTAATCCAAAGTGACCGTGGGGACGGTTCTCTTGGTCACCCTGTCCGTTCAGTCGTGACCGCGGGGACCACGGGGACGGTTCTCCTGGTCACCCTGTTAGTTCAGTCGTGACCGCGGGTGACCACGGGGACGGTTCTCCTGGTCACAATATCCGTTCAATCGCTATCTCTCAAAGAAACCTAAATAAATGACCACTATCACGTAAATGAGTAATTAATATCAATATAATCGGGGTTTTCCATACAAACTGATACGGCAGGTAAACTGAAGTCGGGGGTTTTTCTTTCAACTACACGGGGACTTATTAAAAGAGTCTTCCCATACAAAAAGGCGCCTCATAATGACAGGCACCACCCATGTACACGGAATAAACATTCATGCTAAAAAACAAACTTCGACATTTACGCATCGAAACCTATCCAATCAAACGTTTGATTAAAACCAGATATTTTCTTGCCAATAAAGGTGTTTAGGAGATTTCCTAATAATAATATTGTCGAACTAGGAGGCAGTTTAAATCGGTAAAAGTCTTAAATGCAAAATTATGAGCATTTCCATGAAAATATAACAAACTTATACACCATTCATGCTGTTTCTTCATTACACAAACGATTGATTAAAAAGATTACAAACCCTATTAGAAAAAGAACTTTTTGATATTTTCCGGGAAATTTATTGTCGAGGAATGGCAGTGTTTTTTTCGCTGATTCTCCAAAGACCGTCAAAATACTGCTTCCATGACAATCTCCGACTAATTCCAACAGCATGAAAGTTAATCAATCGATTGATTAAACCTTGGGAATAACACTTATAAATCAATCTTTCTTTCTAAAAAGTTGTGAAAACAAAGTCGAAACTAAAGAGAAAAAGGTTCTCAAAAAACCGAAGGAACCGTCCCCACGGTTCCCTTTAATACATACTAAAGGTAGTAATCAATAAACCTATGAAATATAGGACTGCTATGATGGAGGCACATGTTCGGAATGTGCGCTTGTTTTCTTTGGAGTCTCCATGCTTTCTTTGACCTAAATAAATCATCCCGTTCATTAATCCACTTATTAGAATGCTCATAACCGCAGCTGGGAGTAAACCGACAGTTAATATTTGATGTTTCGTCTCAAAAGTAGATAACCCCATTGTCCCTGCTATGATAGTAGAAATATAGGTTGGGAGTAACAGGATATTTATTATCAAATACCTCTTCATCATACACTCTTCCTTTTATGCAGCATGCTATGGCCCAAAAACGCAATTCAAAAAAAGAGCGGCGAACCACTCACTTACTCAGCTTAGTGATTGCAATTGCCACTCTTTTTCATTTTGCTATATACACTTATCTTTCTACTAATTCTAGCTTCTCACCATTTGGACCTTGGAAAAAGGCGATTTTTACCGTACCACCTAAAACGCTTCTAGGTTCTTCATCTACTAATTTGACGCCTGCTTCTTTAAAGCGTACAAGTTCAGCTTCAATGTTTTCAACCGTAAAAGCCAAGTGGTTCACGATTCCTTGATTTTCAACCGGGCCGCCGCCGTAGACAAGTTCAACCTCCACACTCGGCTGCTCTGGAAAAAATAAAAAGGCAAGCTCCACACTGTCACTGATCCACTCTCTATGTCTTAACTCTAAACCAAGGATGTTTTGATAAAACGCTAAAGACTCGTCCATATCCTTCACCATAATTCCCACATGTTCCATCTTCACAATGCATTCCTCCTAAAATTAAATTGCCAAAGTGTCCATAGGGACGGTTCCCACGGTCACCCCAATTAACTGCCAAACACAAACCACAGACAATATTTTTCTTAACCGTTGCCACACCTAAAAATCCTTATCTACTAAGAAACCCGAAGAAAAAAAGACCAGCAGAACCGTCCCTACGTCCCCAATACTAATTTCTCAATAGCATATGCTACTCCATTTTCATTATTAGACAATGTCTGGAACTGAGCAACCTCTTTTACAACAGATACTGCATTGGCCATTGCTACTCCACAGCCGGCATACTCAATCATGCTTAAATCATTTTCGCCATCGCCGATGCAAATGACCTCTTCCTGTTTAATCGAAAGTTTTTCAGCAAGTTGTTTTATCGCATTTCCTTTACTGACACGTGGGTCAAGGATTTCTAAAAAGAACGGAGTACTTTTAACAAACGTATATTTGTCCCAGAAAAACTCAGGTATATTTGCAATAGTAGCATTTAAACGTTCAGGTTCGTCAATGTACATGACTTTCGAAATTAGCATGTCCTTAGGCACTTCATCAATTGGCAGATAATTAAGAGGAATTTTGTTAATATGGGCTTCATGAATGGTATACGTGCTTATCTTTCGATTAGGCGTATAAAGATTTTCCGTATCAAAGAAATGGAGCGGTGAATTCAACTTTAGACTTAAATCATGTATTTCTTTTAAGTCATTATAATTTAAGGTAATTTGGGATTCTACATCCTTAGAGTATGTATTTTGTACAAGAGCACCATTAAAGGTCACCACAAAGTCGTCTTCATCATTTAATTTCAATTCCTCTATAATCGACCGGACACCAGCGATTGGCCTCCCTGTACAGATGACCACCTTCACGCCTTTTGCTTTCGCAGCTTGAATGGCGTCATTTACTTCTTTCGTAATTTCTTTTCGATCATTCATCAACGTTCCATCAATATCGATTGCAATTAATTTATACAAATCTGGTCCTCCTACATTCTAGTTGTAAGTAAATCTTATAACTATACTACAAGAAGCTGCAGTAATAATCCAGAACGGCGGGAGGTTTACAATGACAATCAATTTGGAATTAAATTGTAAAAACGGTATCTACTGTATATAATTACCATATATTAAAAAATAAATTTGATTTTAATACTTCTCTTCCGCAGCCTAAGCTACTTCTCAGTAATATCATGGTATGTTTCCATGTATATTCCCTCTTTGCTAACAAAAGAAATATACCAGCATCATGGCAACCACACTACTCACCTGCACCGAATCTTATCAATATTTTGCAATCCAACAAACTATCAATCTCATGTAAAAATCAAAGAAGGATAGGCGTTCCATTACAATAAAATAAGGGGTGTTTCAAAAGTGGGATATATACTTTTAATCATTAGTTGTTTTGCTATTTACTACTCTTACAAAGTATGGAGTGATTTCCAAACTGGTAAAACCTCATCATCCTCAACAGAACGAAAAACGAGAAACGAAATAAATAGATACAAAGAAATTCATAGTTTAAGATATGAAAAACGAGAGTAGGACCATGGGGACGGTTCTCTTGGTCTCAGACAATGGAACCTAAGCAAATAAAAGAGGCATTACCGGTTTCCGGTAATGCCTAATTAATCCCCTTGGTCACTCCACCCACAAAAAAAATCCCCCGAGAGTTACACCCCCGGGAGATCATTCATTTTATAGCCCTAATTCACTTAGGATGCTTTCTAGTGTCTTACCATCATGTGTTTCTTTTGCTGCTGGTGGATTTTCGACATAATTGTTTTGCAATAGATAATTCTGTTGAACAAATCCGATGTCCGTCTGATCGACTATGCCGTCAAAGTTAATATCAGCTGCACGGTTGTCTGTCTTCCACGCGTTTTGAATGGCTATTGCGTCTAACACATCAATGACGTTATCTTGGTTGACATCACCAGCAGTAATATGAATCGGATTGACATAGTGATTCATGCCATGTAGCTCACCTTTATATTCAAACCCAATACGTTGTTTGCTTTGAACCTCAAAGTGACCAGGCACCTTGATTTCTAAAATATATGGGTCCTTGCTTAACGGAAGCTTTTCCACCTTATAGTCTGCTCGATCCTTAATCAATGAAGTAGCGTCAAAGACAAACCCGCCAGCTTCTTTGAACTTTAGCGTTGCCCCAACCTTTGTCCAATCCTTTTTAATTTGAAGACCAGTTGCAGGATTAATGAATCCGTCCGGCAATACATAGCCGTATGCAGCATTATACTGTGGTGAAACCTCAAATCTATAGCCAGCGTTTAATAACTTGCTAGATTGATTTTGACTATTTATGATAGTGGCCGTTGGATTAATAAACGCTCCAATAACGAATGTTTCATCTGTAATCTTCAAGGTAACATCAATAACAGCCTTATGGTCAAACGTCACATTGCTATCGTTAAAGGCAACCTTTACATTGTCTCCATCTACGGTTACAGATCCTTTATCTGAAAATTCACCCGTAAGTTTGGCATCGACTAATTGATAGGACGTGAATTGATCTTTCAAGTTCCAAATGACTTCTTTTGCATCACTTACATTATCCAAAAATAGCTGGGCATTAACCGTATCACCTGTATTTGCTTTTGTAACCGCGCTCTTTGCATAGGTAACAGGTGTCCCTTCCTTCACAAAGTAGTAATCTTTTGTCAGCGGTGAATTACCGGCAGAATCAACGGCAGTCAAGGTAAATTTTACTGCCGGCATGGACTCTTCCATGGCGATTTCCTCTGCCCATTTCCCGTCCTTATCCATTGGAACCGGACTTGATGGGAAACCAAAATCTCCCCATGTATAAATGACTGCATTCGAAGATTGATCGATGTCCACTCCTGCAGCTTGCATTTCTTCTACGAGTGCGTCCTCTATTTGAATATCAAAAGGATAGGTTGCTTGTCCCGGCTTATATTCAACGAATGGAGATTGTCCATCTAACGAACTTGTAAAGGTTGGATCGTCAATATCGATGAAAAGATCACGTGTTTCTTGATATACTTTTCCAGATTGACTGGTTTCAATAAATTTCAGCTTATAGTGGCCAGGCTGCGCATAGCTCTCTTCTTTTGCAATCGGCTGTTTCTCATCCCCAGTAAATGAATAATACACTCCTCTAAAAGCAAACAAGGCTAGACTCTTATCAAGTGGATAATTGGTTAAATCCAGTGTCCCGATGAATCCTAAATCTTCCCCTGTTTTACCATCTTGTAGGACCACATCCATTCTTTCACCTGGAGAACTTAAGCTAAAGGAAACTAAAGCACCTAAACGATTATCGAGATGGGTTCTTCCTTGATTTAAATATGGCGGTGTAATCGATGGAGTCAGCAGATCTAAATAGCCTAATCCATCCTTTGTAATTCTAAAATTAAATGGCAGGCGGTAAATATCCGACGAATCTGCTTTATTCGTAAGGACAATAAATCCTTCGTATAGCCCGGCTTTTGCTGTCTTTGGCGCATCCAAGGATACTTTTTCTTTCACTTCTTTATTACCGTTTACTTTAATCTTCTTTTTTACGTTAATTTTCACGCCATTTTCACGTAAACTGTTTGTACCCGCAACGACATTTTCTTCGATAGAAACAGAAAATTCTTTTGTGCTATCACTGTTATTGGTGATTTGGATACTATGTTTCTCTTTCACTTTCGTACCTTCCGCACCAAAGTGAAGGCCAAAGTTGATATCACCAGATGGATTTTGAACCTCTACAAGTTCTTCGCCATTTGGCACGAGTGTCTCATCGATCACTTGCATTTTCATTTCTCCAAGGACGGCTTGATAAGGGTCTACTCGGCCAGCCCCCACTTCATACAAACTATACTCCCCATTTAATGGATCAGCTGTATTCATCAAAATGGTTTTAATATCATCTGGATCAAGATCCGGATTAGCCTCAAGTAATAAGGCGGCAATTCCCGCAGTGTGCGGCGTGGCCATAGAAGTTCCATTTAGGCGGGAATAGGCATATTTATAGTCTTCTTGATGTTCAGGGTCAATCATATAAGAAGGGAATGTAGAAAGCACACTCACTCCTGGCGCTACTACTTCTGGTTTAATATCATAGTTGGTATTTACCGGTCCTCTTGAACTGAAGTCAGCTAGTTTATCACCTTCAGATACGATCTCTTTAAGGTTTGAGAAGGTAAACGTCGAGTTTCCTTGTGCAATTTTTGCTTTTAATTGCTCACCGGCTTCTTTTGTCATTGAAAAAGCAGGTACGTATACGGTAGATTCCCCGAGATTGACTCCAAGCTGTCCATCAACATTGTTATATAAGATAACAGCTTTTGCTCCATGTTCTTTTGCAAATCTAATTTTGTCATGAAGGGCAAAATTCCCGCGCTCGACGAAGGCAATTTTTCCTTCAACGTTCTTGCCTGCATAATCAGCTTCCGCACCTAAGCCGACGTCCACAAGCTCAAGAGATTTTCCGTCTAGGGAAGCGAAATCATCTGCAAAACTTCTGCCCATGCTGATAAGCTCAGTAGACCAGTTTCCTGAGATACTGCCTGTAAACGAAGTTAACTCAACAGGAACATCACTCGCTCCAACTGTAAGCGCCAATGCCGCTGTACCAGGAGAACCTACTGTTTTCGCTCCTGGACCTGAATTTCCAGCAGCAACAACGGCTGTTACACCATTTAACACCGCATAGTTAATGGCTGTACTCGTTGGATAATACGGATCGTTTACCGTTGCTCCTAACGATAGATTCATAACATCCATTCCATCTTCTACCGCTTTTTCAATCCCTGCGATGACACCTTCTGTTGTTCCGCTGCCATATGGCCCTAACACACGGTACACGTAAAGATCAGCATCCGGTGCCACACCCACTACTGACACTTCACTATCATTTTTATTTTGACCCGCAATCGTTCCAGAAACATGAGTACCATGGGAGGTATAGTAAGCGCTTCCATTTGGAGAATACTCAGGTCGAGTTGTTTTCTTCCAATCTGCATAGGTCGTTTCCATAGGATCATTGTCATTATCGACAAAATCATATCCACCCTTGTATGCATCCTTTAAATCAGGGTGGTTATAATCAATCCCCGTATCGAGAACGGCTACTTTTACACCTTCCCCTGTAATTCCTTGCTCATGTAACTTGTCGATCTTCAAATAAGGAATACTTTCAACAGAAGTCGTAACTTCTTTTTTGACGTCTGAAGGGAGCTCTTGCTGTACAGGATCCACAGTAAAAGTCGCATTTTTGTATACAGCTTGTACAACATCAGATTCCAATAGCTGTTTTACTTGGTCGGAAGGCAATGTCATGGCCACACCGTTATAAGCATTTTTGTATGTCCGGGTGATGGAACTCTTTTTTGTCTTAGTGATTTCTTGGATGTCTTCTTTAAATTTTTTATGCTCTTTTTCAACCTGTGCCGATGCTTCTTCTTTGCTTAGCTTTTTTCCTTTAACAGCCGCTTCTAAAACCGCCACTTTACTAGGCTTCGATTTGAATTGGACAATGACGGATATATCTTCATTTGATGCTAGATCTGCCTCACTAAATCCCTGAAGTCCTGTATGATCATTCAATTGCAATTGGTGTAAGGCTAGTCGTTGTTCGCTAGTTAAAGATGACAGAATATCCTCCGCCTTAATCACCTGTGCTGCTGCTTCAGTAGATAATACCGAATGGATCGGTGACAGTAACAAACTAGCAGAAAACGCCATCATTGCTGTCTTTTTAAACATTGAGTTAACTCCCATAAAATCCCCGCTTTCTACTCTTCTTAAGATTTTGAATATTACAAATAAAATAATAATCTCATATTCAATTAGTAGCTATCGGTTTATTTTTCAGTGACTTTTAGACTATAACTCTAGTAAATTGAACAATAATTTATGTTTTTTTAGTAAAAAAGCATGAATTATCAATAAAAAACTTGGGTTAATTTTGGTGTCCATGGGGTGTCCATGGGGTGTCCATGGGGACGGTTCTCTTGGTCATGTTTACGAGTGACCAGGTGTCCACGGGGACGGTTCTCCTGGTCATTTTTAGTTCATTCAAAACGATACAACTGTTCAACCATTTGTAATTCCAAAATAAAAAGGAGGCTCCTAATAAATAGAAGACTCCTTCCTAAGAAAACGTCCATACGTTAGAATTCTACCTTTTCTCATAAATAGCTTAAACAACAAGCTCCTTCATATAAACCGCCGTCTGCGAATGCGGTCTCATCCCAACCTGTTGATACAAGCGGTTAGCATTGGTGAGGCTATCACTATCAACATACAAAAGAATCGTTTTCTGATTGCGTTCGTAAGCGATTCCAAATGTATGGAGCAGCAGCGCCCTGCCGATTCCATGCTTTCTGTATTCACGTTTTACGCCTAATAAATCAATAAACAATCCATCATCCTGCATTCTGCTCATGAGGAATCCTACTGGCTCGGAATCCTTCCAAACTATAAACCAAAGACTTGGATCATAACCATCGCTCTTTTTTTGCGAAATCCATGTAGAGAAGTCTTTCTTGGTGTAACCCCATGAATCTTGGAATGTTTCATCGTAAATCAAGAATAGTGTTTCCTCGTCATGATCTGGTTGAAATGGCCGCAACGATATCCCCTCTGGTAAATTCACCTGAGCTGGCTCTTCCTCTAACTCAATCTTCATCCGTTCATAAAGTCTGCTGAATTGGTATCGCCTATCCTCAACTAGCTTTCTAGCAGCACTATTGGTAAAAGAAATTTGATTCATCAACTTTTGCGGACCTTCTTTTCCTTCCACCAGAACCTTAGCTCGTTCCTCCACTTTATCAAGTAAAAGTGAACCAATTCCACGATTCTTAAACTGCGGGTGTACAAATACACACGTATCCATTCTATTAGCCCCTGTCACCTCAACAAATCCATACCCAACGATTTCATTTGTCTCAGAAAGAGCAACCCATGCATCGGTTTCAATGGGGATGGAATTCCACATATCAAGCACATCTGACAAGGTAATATCGGGTTCTCCAATGTCCTCGATATCACAAAGTGCCACCAAATCTGTAATAGCTTGGGCATCCTCTAATGTCGGATGTTTTATCGTAAACTTCTTTATTTCTTTTCCCATCCTGCTTCTCCCCCTTTGTTCTGAGAACCCTCATAATGAGCTTTTTCTAGTTTCTACCAATATATTATAACTGCTCTTTATCTTAAATTGCATATAAAACTCTAACGCCCCAAAAAGGCTGCCACTGCAACCCAATCCCCCACCCCTATCAACAAATTCAATCTCTTTTCATCATAAGCACTCGCTTCTACTTTAAGAACCAATGTAATATGATAAACTATTGTTGTTAGCGTTTTCATAATATTTTTTCTGTTAAAGGGCCGTTTAAGAACTATCTAGAACATGTGCAAATAAATGTATCCATTAAAAAGTAAATTGGGGGGAATAGAGTATGGAGGCATCGACACTTTTGTCACAACAATGGGCAAGCTGCTTAGATAAAGAAGACTGGTTTCCACCGCTTGAAAAGGTGCTTGAAAATATTACGTTGGAACAGGCAATTTGGAAACCATTTGAGGGGGCACATTCCATTTGGGAGTTAGTTTGTCATATACTTTTCTATGAAAAAAAATTTCTGGTCCGATTTCTTGGTGAAACAGAGAATGAACCACAGGCAGAAAATAATGAGTCTACATTTCGACTGCCAGCTCAGACGATAGAAGGTTGGGAGGAAACAAAACAAGAATACTTTCATGTTCATCGTGAGCTTGGGAAAATATTAGAAACAGTAGATCACGAAGATTTGTATAGACCGGTCCCAGGAGAAGATCATTCATTAGTGCTTGAACTGAAGAGTTTAGCAATGCACGACGCCTATCATATTGGGCAAATGGTATTCCTAAGCAAAATGCAAGGTGCCTGGGCAGAAAAACGGAGCTTTTAAAAATTTTCCATCGCCCCACAGTTTAATTTTCTATCGAAAAAACTCGTCAACGATTGACGAGTTTTTAACATGTCTATGGGTGACCATGGGGACGGTTCTCGCGGTCATTTCTTGTCATATCCGCACTACGCAAATAACGCTTTAACCTTTTTAGTTCCCTTAACTAAGTAAGCAATAGATTTAATATAAATAGGATAGCCTTGAGTGTTTTGAATCGCATCTTCCACATCAATGAAAGCTGGAACAAGCTTCTTCTTTCCAAACATGACTTCCTCACCAATTTTTTCAATTCTAAATTTAAACTTCTCCGTTAGTTTGTCATAATGTCTTTGCTCTAAATAACTAACATAATATCGAACTTGATTATCCTTGGCATGCATGGCAGCAAGCTTAAGCAGTTCCAATAAGATGGCCTTCGAGGCAAACTCCCTTTTAACCCCCATTTTCCGAACCTGGTAAGAGTGTTTTAGATTTTGAAGGATTCGTGTTTCATTCGATATATCAACTAGATCGTTCATTTCCGATAGATTTGTATCGCATGGTACAAATTCGATTGTCCCCACGCTAGCTGTGTTTTTGTCCTTTAGAATATAGGCTTCTGAGTTTTCAGCAAGCCCTGTTATTTGGTATTTCCTTTCATTGGCAATTTGGCCCCAGAGATTCATAAATTCTTCTCTATCTTCGTTGTTTGCTACAAACACATGCACCGTTTATCAACCTCGCTAATTGTCATTTTTGTCTATTCAATTGTGTAATATTTGACCAATTTTAGCAATAACTAACTGTTATTTTTTCAGATTCATAGGCACCATGGGGACAGTTCCTGCGGTTCTTTCTCCATTTAAAAAGACCATGAGAACCGTCCCCATGGTCTAGAACCGTCCCCATGGTCACCCACGGTCACCCTATTTTCGCTGTTTTAGAAGGTCTTTTATTTATCCACTTTATAATCACTTCGCTACAATCAATTTTCCTTATATGATGTGGAATCTCAATTTCCGCGAATGTTTCTCCATTTCTTTCCTCATAAACATGACAATTACTATGAAATGTCCGATTATCAAAAGAAACAACAGCTTCATAGCTTCCATCATTAGGCATTATATTGTAGGGATCAGCTTTAAATGCTGCCATAGTAAAGTCTCCTTGTGTATAAATCCCTGTAACTTTTCCTTTTGACTGATAATAGTCTCCTAGATAATTGACAATTTCCCCCACTTGCCCAGTTCTTAGCAAATTTCTGATCAAAGTAGAACTAACCTTTTCACCGAATTGTTCTACTTTTGGCACCATTGACACACGAAATGCCCCTTTTCCATGTGCTTCAAGAGTATGAATAGTCCCTTTTCCTTTACTGCCATAGGTAAAGTCAAACCCTGCCACAATTTGCTTAGCTTCTAGAGGAATAAGATATTTATCAACAAATTCTTCTGGATCCATACTTGCAAATATCTTATCAAATCGTACAACATACAATTGATCTACACCGATCTTTTCTAGAATCTCTATTTTTTTCTCCATGGATATTAAATAGTTAAACTTAACCTGATTTAAGACTTCTTTTGGATGAGGAAAAAACGTTAGAACCGCTGATTTCAATCCACTTTGTTGCGATATCCGTTTTACATTCTCAATCAATCTCCTATGTCCTAAGTGAATTCCGTCAAAAAAACCTAGAGCCATAACACAAGGCTTCCTGTCTATTGTCTTACATTCCGAAAAATGATTGATAAAAAAAGTTTGCAAAATAACCAGCTCCTCCTGGTTTTCTAATAGAACGTATCATTGGACACATGTCCTGTTAAAATGGCTTGTACCATTCCCAGTTTCAGAAAGGATACAAGCCATTTAGTTATTTATACAATTTCATCTTTTTTATTAGGAACTAATATAATCCCGATTGTAGCAATAACCCCAGCAATTACAAATGTATAGAAGCTCCAAAGTAAATCAACATGTAAGCTTAGCAAGAAGCCTACAACTATAGGTCCTGAAATAGCTCCAATTCTACCGATTCCAAGCCCAAATCCTAAGGCTGTTGCTCTTGATTGGGCAGGATAATACTTTGTAACAAAGGCGTTTAAAATTTGCGTACTGCCTACAGCACCAAAACCTGCAATTCCAACCAATAAATAAGTAACGGCAATTGGAGGTGCACCCAGTGTTAGACAAAATGCGGATATAGCAGCAAGGGTATAGGACACACCAATAACTCTTTTTGACCCAAAGCGGTCGGCAATAAAACTAGCTAGCATGGCTCCAATACCTGCTGTCAAATTCATGACAAGTAAAAATGATAAACTAGAGTTGAGTGAATATCCTGATTCTCTCATTATTTGTGGTAACCATGTATTTAAGCCATATACTAAATAGAATCCCATTACATATGTTAACCAAATAAATAGTGTTGCTCTAAAATATTCCTTCGTAAATAACCCTTTGATTGATTTCTTGTCTTTCCCCGCGGTTTGTTCGGATTTCTCTTTTTGTTCTCGAAAAAATGAAATATCCATTTGGTAACGTTTACAAATAGCTTCAGCTTCTTTATTCCGATTACGGGATAGAAGAAAATCTACAGATTCTGGTAAAAACTTGATCATAACAGGGATTAATAATAAAGGTAAAGCACCAATCCAAAACATTAATCTCCAGCCAAATGATTCTAAAAGAAAAATAGCCAATATAGCGCCCAAAACCGTTCCAAACGAGTAACCTGAAAACATTAGTGCATAGTTTAAAGACCGGCGATGTGTGGGTGAATACTCGATGGCAAGGGCAGAAGCTGTTGGGATTACTCCGCCCAAGCCGATTCCCCCAATAAAACGAAATAGACCGAACATTTCTGGTGAAGCAGCTGCTGCACAAGCAATCATAGTGAGTGAGAATACCGTTACACAAATGATTAATGTCCACTTTCTTCCTAAAAAGTCAGTAATAGCACCAATCGAAACTGCACCGAATAGCATTCCAAATAATGCATAGCTGCCGATTGCACCAGCTTGTGCTGCAGTTAATCCCCATGGCTGATAATCTAGTAAACTAGGAAGAACGGCTCCATAAATCCCCAAGTCGTAACCATCTGCTAATATACAGAAAAAACAAATACTTAAGACAAAATACATTAAAGAACGAGGAACCCCAGCTTTTGAGAGTTCAACATTTGTATCTTGAGGTATTACTTTAACTACTTGACTCATTCCATTTCACTCCTTAAATCAGGCTCATAAAATTTAATAATGGGTCAATCTCTATTAAGTTCTCCTTCAAATTTTGTTTGAAGGACCCTCTTTTGTTGTAGATGGGGTTCCTAATAACAGCTCTGACTGTAATCTATAACCCTTTTAGAAAAAGCAAATAAATCTTTTAGAAAAACCAAATAAATCTTTTAGAAACAAAGAAAATGATTATTTCTCAACCCAACTGTATTGATAATTTTCATCTTCTAATTTCAGCGCTTTTTTAATCACTCTTAAAGGACGGAATGTATCGATCATCACCGCTAATTCTAATGTTTCTTTTTTGCCGATACTATCTTCCACTTTCCCTGGGTGCGGTCCATGGGGAATCCCACCAGGATGTAATGTAATCGACTCTTGTTTGACCCCTTTTCGGCTCATAAAATTGCCTTCGACATAATACAAGACTTCATCACTGTCCACATTACTATGATAGTAAGGGGCAGGGATTGCATCCGGATGATAATCATAAAGTCTTGGAACAAATGAACAAATAACAAAATTATGCCCTTCAAATGTCTGATGAACAGGCGGCGGTTGATGGATACGCCCAGTTATTGGTTCAAAATCTCTTATATTAAATTTCCAAGGATACAAATAGCCATCCCAGCCTATAACATCAAGTGGGTGATGTTTAAAATAGTGAGAATGCAAATAATCTCCCTTTTTTATACGGACTTCGAACTCTCCTTCTTCTGCATAGGTAACTAATTCCTCTGGTCCCTTTATATCCCTCTCGCAAAAAGGACTGTGCTCCAGAAGCTGGCCAAATTCATTACGATATCTTTTAGGTGTCGTAATCCAGCTAGTAGTTTCTACAACCAGGAACTTTGATTCTCCCGGATTTGGCTCAACCCGGTAGATCGTCCCGATTGGAATCACAATATAATCACCCGGTTCATAATAAAGCGTTCCAAAAGTGGATTCAATTTTCCCCGTACCATGATGAATAAAAAGAAGTTCATCCCCTTCTCCATTACGATAAAAGTAATCCATCTTCTTAGTAGGATTTACTACCCCGATAACTAAGTCATCATTTCCAAGCACATACTCTCTGCCCATAACAGCATCACTTGGTTCTTTGTTTACATTATCGGTATAGAAATGACGCGGGCGAAGTGCACTCTGTTCTTCGTATGCTGGGTTACTCTCTCCAATTAAGGCAGATTTAAAAAAACTAGTTGGCGGATTATGGTGATACAAAATGGATTGGATACCTGAAAACCCCTTCGTCCCCATAACCTGTTCTCGAAATAATGAATCATCCTCCTTCCGAAACACCGTGTGCCTCTTTGGAGGGATTTTTCCCAGTTGTTGATACCAAACCATAAAAGGTAATCCTCCCTTTTTAAAAGAATCAGCTATTTACTACAGTTTCTTTCTTCTTTATTACCCGTTCTTTATTAAGCGCTGGTTGAATAAGACCAACAACTTCCCCAAAACCGACCCGGTAACCGTCTCCTTGGCAAAAACCGGTCATCGTTAATTCATCACCATCTTCTAACCATTTTCTCTCTTCGCCATCTTCTAATTGAAGTGGTTCCTGGCCTCTCCAGGTTAACTCTAATAAACTGCCGCGAGATTCTTTTTCAGGGCCGCTGATGGTACCGGATCCAAGCAAATCGCCCGGATTTAAATTACAACCTCCAACCGTATGGTGTGCAATTTGTTGTGCAATACTCCAATATAAATAACGATAATTACTAGAACAAATTTGAGTAGGTGCCTTCATTTTTTCCGATTTTAAATAGACTTCAAGTTCAATATTAAAAGATCCCTGTTTGGTTTGGTCTAGATATTCCAAAGGTTTAGGTTCTTGAACAGGACCAGCTACACGGAAAGGTTCTAATGCTTCTAACGGGACCACCCATGGCGAAATGGAAGTGGAAAAGTTTTTAGCTAAAAACGGTCCTAATGGTTGATACTCCCATGCCTGAATATCACGAGCACTCCAATCGTTCACCAAAACCATTCCAAAAACATGGTTTTCTGCCTCTTCAACAGAAATTGGTTCACCAATTTGATTTCCGCCGCCGATCACACAACCCATTTCCAACTCGAAGTCTAGTTGCCTGCATGGTTCAAATATCGGAGATTGATCAGGTAGTTTTATCTGTCCAAGAGGGCGGCGGATATTGGTTCCACTTACTACAACAGAGCTTGCTCTCCCGTGATACCCTACCGGTAAATGAGTCCAGTTTGGCATTAAAGCATTTTCTTTGCCTCTGAACATAATTCCAACATTTGTCGCATGTTCCTTTGATGCATAAAAATCTGTATAGTCTCCTATTTTAATAGGTAAATGCATGGTTACGTTTTGTCTAAGAATGAGCGCCTGACTTCGTAATTCATCATTATCTCTTAGCTTAGACTCATCCGCAGATAACAAAAGTTGAAGTTTCTTACGGATTTTCGTCCAAACTTCCTTTCCTAATTCCATAAATGGATTAAGTGATGGCTGGTTAAATATTTTTTTATTAACTTCGATCATTTCTTTGAAGTAACCCTTATCTTCCAATAGGGATAAATCTAATAAATAGTCTCCAATTGCAGCCCCGACTCTTGGCTTTGTCAGATCGCTGGTACTAAAAACGCCATATGGGAGATTTTGAATAGGGAAATGAGATTCTTCACTCACATGAATAAAGGACTTCATTTGATGACCTCCTGTCTGCTTAATTCTAATAATTCATCTTTAGGTTCATCAAAGCTGCAGCTTCCAAATGAACACAAATATTTCCTGTAAATTGCAATTTCTTCCGATGAAATACGATACTGCTTCCAAGCAAGATACTCATCTTCAATTGTAAATTGATTGTGGTCTTCTTCAGATAGAATTTCTTTAACCTTAGCTTGATCTAAGTTGTGTTGATAAGCCAGCATGCCGGCTAAAAAAACGTTTAGAAATCCATGCATCTTTGCCTCTACTTCATTTCTGAACATACGAACAGGATGATGCAGACCAGCTGTAAACTTTATCGGTAAATGTCGGTCACGACAGGCAGAAATAGCAAAAGCTATCCTATCAATACTTGGAATCATTTCTGCCTTAATCCCGCCGGTTCTGAGCTTAACTCCCAACTGACTTGTATGTTCTAAATTAAACTTAGCTATGGAATCCAATGATTTTAGTAAATATTCTTCCCAGTCCGTTTGGCTGAGTATATTAACTTCACAGAACACTTTTAGCTCTATTGATTCTGTTACATCGAACAATTCATTTAACAAGTATTGTGTGGGCACAACTGCTGGTAAGGGAAGTTCATAGGTATCGATCTTTGCCCAATTAGAAAATGTTTCATTATAAAGCCTAATTTGCTCTATATCCTCTTTCAATTGAAGACTACACTCTCTATTAGACTCGCTTTTTCTGCCAACAACTGAGAGGAGCAGCGGACTTTTATCAGTAAAAAGTTGTCTAAATTTCACCAATTCGTTTAATTTTGTAACAGGTTGAATAAAAGGACCTAGCATCCATGAATCATCGCTGTTAACATAATCCGAGTAATTTTTGATTGCATCGTTTATTGATAAATTAGCAGGTGGAAATAGACCTGCGTAGTCTACTAAATTACTTAAAAAAGCTTTAAGACTTGGACGACTTTTCATCTATCTCACTTCCTTACTATGAAAAACAAATTAATAGGATTGTCCGCCCTCACTAGTCTGAATGAATGAGAGCGGACAAATTTTTATGATCTAACGAGTACTTTCCCTAAACTCTGCTGCATATGAACAAGTTCACCTGCAAGATTTTGTATTCTCTCTTTAATTTCCGCATCATCAATTTCATTTCGCTTATTAAAGTGTGCTGCATTTACATATACATAACTTGGAGCTAAATAAGCACGGAAATAAGACATGATCGGTTTTAATTGATTTTCAATCATTAAATAATGTTGATAGGTTCCACCGTTAGCCGCAAATCCCATTACCTTATGACGAAAAACTTCAGGAGGAATTAAATCGATAAGATTTTTTAAGGGTGCAGGGATGGAACAGTTGAAAACAGGAGAACCGAATAAATAAAAGTCTGCATCCGTTACTTTACGGATTACTTCCCTTGTATCACCGTTATAGTCCTCTTGTTTTCTTCCATCACAAAATTGCGTATCATAATCCCTTAAATCCAGCATTTCTACTTCAATTTCTGGATGGGCCCTTTTTACTTCATCCAAAATCGTTTGTACTAATATAGAGGTTTTTGCTCCGACAATCGTTCCTGAAATACCGAGAAGCTTCATATTGCTTCCCTCCTTCTAAAATGTTTTATCCTTAGATGACAGTAGCGTATTCTTTTTTCTCACTAGCATTTTCTTTAAATGCAGGCATTACTTCCTTTGCGACTAATTCCATTGATTTCAATACCTTCTCATGAGGCATTCCACCAAAATTCATAAGCATCATAACGTGATCGCAGCCGGCATCTTGATATTTTTTCAACATTTCAATTACATCTTGAGGAGAACCAATTAGTACTTGTTCACGATCTCTTAAATCCTCGTATTTTGCACTCTTTCCATACATACGTGTATCTAGATACAAGTCTAGATGCGGCTTAGCTGTCGCAATTGCTTCCTCTGTTGTTTCGGCCACATACGTATGGAGGGCAAGCGGGATATTAATTTTCTTTTCATCATGACCAGCTTTTCGGTAAGTTTCCTTATAATTAGTAAGGATCTCTTTTAATTCAGGTAAGGAATTACAAGCTACATAAGGTACACCACTAATGTTGTAACCCATTTTACCTACAAAACTAGCACCGTTATGACTTAATGTCCCAATCCAAATGGGCATTTCCTTTTGTTTCGGAGTAACTTCAAGTTTAATATCCTTGAATTGATAATAGTCTCCGTCATGTGAGAACTTCTCACCTGTCCATGCTTTTTCAATAACAGCAAGAGAATCATTGAATCTTAAAGCTTTATCTTTCCCTTCAACATTAAATCCTGCAAATTCATGTGGAAGATAGCCGCTGCCTAACCCCAGATTTAGACGGCCGTTGCTTAGGACATCAAGCAATGCGTAATCTTCCGCAACCTGAATTGGATTCTTAAACGGCAGTGTTACGATCGCTGTCCCAAGCCGAATATTCTTTGTACGTTCTGCAGCTACAGCTAGAAAAGTTTGAGGTGTGGTCATAATTCCATACTCATTAAAATGGTGCTCTGCAAACCACGCAGCCGTATATCCTAACTCGTCCGCAGCCACGGTTTGATCCAAAACTTCATGTAAAAGTTGTTCAGGTGTACGTTCAAATGATTCCTTTTGATTCTTATAATTGTCAAATACAGTAAATAAACCGAATTCCATTAATAAAACCTCCACTTAACTAAATTTTTTCAACAAAAAAACCAGTAGCAATAGAAAAAATTTCAAACTGAAGTGACTCCTCAGTCGGGAAATTTTTTCCTAAAGCTACTGGCCCTTTATCCACTCTATGAGGTTCGGCCCTAGTCCTTGCTCAGTAGATAATCCAGTTAAACACTAGTTTTATGTTGTTAACTTATTGTATTACAAATTTTCTGCAAACTGCAAGGGTTTTCAACGAAATTTATTTTTTACTTTCATAATAATTTTTTTTGGCTGAAATTAACCCTTGAATGACAGCCTTTTGAGGCGGAGCTATAAATCTATTTTCTAATTCATTTATAATTTCTTCTGTTTCTCTTAATGACTTCCCTCTTAATATGCCTCCGAGAAAGTTATTAGTTAAATCCTGTAAAAAGGTAAATGTTGCTTCCACAATAATATCCGTTTCCGTATCTACCATTAAGATACACCCTATTGTTTTTTGCACTTCATAAACAGGTGTTCCCTTTGGCAGCTGCGCAAATCCTGTTACTAGAACATAATTTTGTTTAACCTCCAAACTCATTACCTCCACCCCTTATCCTAATTTCTAATAATATTACAATAGATTACCTTTCTGCTCAACTTCATTTAGGGGATTCTCTCCCTAAGGACTAGTCTACCTTTTCCATTATCGCCCCCCCTGCAAATAAAAAGAAAAGCCCTCCTCAAAAAGTAACCTCTTCAAATACCTATCACAAACCGTTAATTTGGAATGTATAAAGTAGTGTTTGTTGTATGTAAAAATGTTATTGGTCTTTTTGTTTTGTAGGACATTATAAACCATTATTACTAAGAAGGATTTATGCCCCTTTTTGCTGAATTTCTTATTAAACTAACGAGTGCAGTTTAGTTGAAATAGAAGAACGAATAATGCGTATTTGACTCTTTAGCGAACTAACAGGTCATACTAAGATAAAAAGGTGTGACTTTATGAAACAAACATTTTTTCTTTTAACATTAATTTCTGTAATCATTCTTACAGGTTTTGTTAAGAAAGACCTAGACAAATGCCTTCCTTGTAAAGAATGCTATGATACCGCTTGGGATGACGGGTATAGGATGGGTTATGGTACAGGAACTGTAAATGAAAGGTATAGAATCGCAAAAAGCCTGATTGAATTAGGAAAAACGGATGAAGAACTTGTTCACATGATACCAACAAGCTATGTGGAATTAAAGGACGTAAGAGAGCAGCTTAAACTCTATCATGGTTATTTTGAGTTTCAGGTATCAAGATACGAGAAAGCAAGAGCACTTTTAAAAGAAGGTAAATCAAACGAAGAGATTGTAGAAGAAACAAACTTAAGTTTCTATGAATTAGAATTGGTGAAACAACAACTTAAGCAAAATAATGGCAAATTCAAATGGGAAGTGAGTAACTAAGGGACTTAAGCGAAAGCGATAAGTCTTTGTGAACTTAACTAAAATATTGTGAAGAAATGATACTTAAGCTAACGGGTGCTTGGTTAATAATGATGACCGCTACAGCGGTCATTTTTTCTTGTTAAAATTTACTGTCAGTTTAGTGGAAGAATCCAGATCTATTTTTGTTTAGCAATCTGTCCATATTGTTAAATAACAGAAATTACTTTTTCGAAATTTATGTTAATATTAATCTATTCTGAATTTGACAAAGAAAAAAAAATGGAATCTAAACATTCCTAATCTAGAAAATAATTTATAAATTCTACTACTTTTAAAATAGTCTAAGGGAGATAATTAAATAATGAATGATGGAGTCTTTAGAGTAGTTGATATTTTAAATAAAAACAATTTTATAGAACTTAATTTAGACAATTTTGTTTCGTTTGACCTCGCTACTATCGATGTCGATTCCTCCAACAATTTTCTAAACAAATTATGGGAGAATTTTAACGCTAATTTCAGTCCAAAAGGTAAAGATTATTGTCCTTGGGCATACTTGCCTAAGAAATATCAATTTCAGAAATTGACATTCACCTATTTTGGTTCTATGAGAACATCAATTGGATATATACATGCAGGAGTATCATATAAGAAAAGAGGTACTATTGATAAGTTATATCTATTCTCACTGGAAAATGATTTAAATGGGGTTAGTATCTTCCCAATGTTAAAAGAACTCGTAAATGATGCAAGAAAGAACAATAATACTTTAACGAGTTACTTTTTACTTTGTAATATATTTTCGCAACAATTTAAATATGATGTACTAATTGAGAACTACAAAGGTACGTATTTTATTATTGATAAGTCTAATGACTGCAATAACTTGCTTTTCCAAATTCAAGCACTTAATCCTACCGACGCATTAAACTTAAACAAAGCATTAAAAAAAGTTGATTCTATTTTAGATTTTTTATCAATTGAAACAAATGCTTTATTTGAGTACGGAAAATTTGAATTTTGTAATGAAGGATTACCAAAGCAATTTTGTATGGAATTACAGAGTTCATTTCAAAATGATTACATTTGGGATAATGAAATAGATAATAATTTGTTTATTGATTTTTATCCAATAGTTGATAATAAGTTGTTGCTCTCTAATGAGGCTATAAAAATAATAGATAAAATATTATTGGATGATTCCCTTACGAATGAGCAGTTTTCTGTATTTTTAAAAAGTTGTTATCACTTTAGAAATAGCTTGCTAGGTGAAATAAATATACAAAGTGAAATGGTAAGTTTAAGTGATACACATGTATTAACGAAAACAAAAATTGAAAATAACCATAAAACAATCATAGATGGAACTGTAACAGGTTACTTATCATCAGTCGAAACGGTGACTTCAAGTATTAATAAAACCGAAGTAGAGAAATGTACATCTTGTGGTCAATTAATGTACAGCATTACACACCGCGTTAAATCTTTTATGGATAGATATATAGATGTGGGTTTTGGTGATATATTTAAAAGAATTTATAACCTGAGGTCTCTATATTTACATACGGGTGAATCATGTACAAGTACATATATACCACCTGTTCGGCCTCTATTAGATGTGAAAACAGGGACGGGTGCTGTAGACTATTATGATATTTCTGTAAACATAAATGGTGCAAGTTTAGAATTTAGTATCATTAATATACGAGAGTGGGTTAGCTATAGTTTGAGAAATT
Organism: Neobacillus niacini; assembly: GCF_046591715.1. Lineage (GTDB taxonomy): Bacteria > Bacillota > Bacilli > Bacillales > Cytobacillaceae > Neobacillus > Neobacillus niacini_L. The sequence continues at coordinate 122,918 of NZ_JAWVNQ010000007.1, forward strand.
ATTATAGACAAGAATTAACATCAAGATTTTATTAGAAGTATAATTTGTGCAATATTAAAAAAACAAAATTCCTTAGAGCTGAGAAAGTCATATCACTAGCTCTCTTTTTCACTTTTTATTTTTAAATTTTCTAGTTTTGTGTTTGTGAAATATTGTACTTAAAGTAACGGGGTGCTTCAGTTAAAGAAGGACCCAATCATAAATAAAAATCACTAACGCTCCTGTTAAGCCGATTTTTTTCGTTTTCCCAATTTATTTCTGTTAGCAAAATTGCCGGTTAATATGTACCGTAATTTGCAACCTTACTGAAGTGTCTGTTAGTCTGCAAATTGGTATACAAATACTGTAACAAAAAAATAAAATCTAATAGTATAAATGCCTGTATACCAATAAAAATAGACCATCATTTTATATTAAAATTTGATGGTCTATTTGCTTTACAAAATGAAATTTTGTAACAGGTAACTGAACCCGTTATTCAAAAAGAGGGACTCTTTTAACCAACCAAATCCTACTTAACCAACTCACCAACAGCTGAAGGATTTACTCCTCCACCAATTTGGTGAATGTATTTCGCCTGTTTCCCACCCAATGCTTGTTTTTGAGATGCTAAAATTCCATAAGGTGATGATACCAACAAAACAGGTGATCCTAATTTAGCTGCTAGAGGTCCTGCAGCTAGAGCATCTACTAAACTTTCTGTTTCTGATTTCGCCACAAGAATACTTCTTAATTCTGCCTCTGGATAGAACTTGCTGATGACCTTAGCATTCGTATCATGACGATTCACGCCGCTTAGTCGATTCGCTAGAACATTTGCTGAGGTGATCTTATCCATTTCACTCAAAATTGAAGGTCCAATAACAGATTCACCACCGATAAAATAAGCGTAAGTAATGTTTTCTGATTTCAACCATGCAAACGTGTCAGCCGGTACAGCTGATTTATCTGCTAGAATGATCGGCTGCTTTTTCAAGCCTGCCTGTGCGGCGATTGAAAGTGCATCAGGTTCACCCCAGCCATACGCAACATAAACCGTGCTGACATCCACTAATTTATCAAGTTCCTTCGCAATCACTAGTGATGTATCTTTTCGGTTACTGCCGCCAATTCGAGTGACTTTATAACCCTTCGATACTAGTTCCTTTTCCACTTTTGGTGTAATAACTAAATCTCCACCGATTAAAATAATTTCCTTTGCCTTTAAGCGCGTGATTTCATCCATAGTCGTTTTTGGAATCGAATCCGCTGCTGTTAATAAAATTGGTGCATCCTTGGCTGAAGCTAATGGCGTAGCGGTTAAACCATCGACAATCGCAAAGCCATTGACCAACAAGACTGTGTCCGCTGTTTTCCAGCCGGTTTGTGAAACTTTAACTGCTGTTGCATACCTGGTTTCACCAACTAAAGATACCAGTTTCTTATTAACAGTTACTTTTGTTGCCGGACTTACACTTCCAGCGTTGTCCACCACGTATACTTCAACAACTTTTCCTGAAGACTGCTTCGGAATAGCAACCTTAAATTTTCCGTTACTATCAGCTGTTCCTCTACCGATTTCATCCCCTGAAACCTTAGCTACTATGGTCGAGGATGGCTCCGCACTTCCAATCAAGAAGGTCTCCCGATTAGTAAGTTCATCCACCTTTGGTGCTTCTGGTAAAGTGGCGTCTTTAACTGTAACCGTCACACCTTCACTCACGTTTCCACCAGAGTCAGCAGCTGTAATCACTAACTTTGTCCCGCTTTTCTGAACAGGAATAGATACAGTAAACTTTCCATCTGACCCAGTCGTTCCGCTGCCAATGATCGAGCCGCTTACTTTCACTTCCACCTTAGAACCAACTTCAGCATCCCCTGTAACAGAAGTGTCCTTTTCACTCACACCATTCACAGACGGCTTACCAGGTGCCGTAACATCTTTTACAACAACTTTCGTTGCAGCACTTGCATTACCAGCCTTGTCTATAGCAGTGACCACTAATTCTATCCCAGCCTTTTGCACAGGGATATTAGCGGTAAACTCTCCATCCACATCTGCTGTTGCACTGCCAATTAATGCTCCATTTACCTTCACTTCCACCTTAGAGCCTGCTTCCGCCTGTCCTGTTACAGTAATATCTTGATCCGTAACAACGCCCACCGTTGGTTGTCCCGGTGCTGTTCCATCCTCCACAACCACTTTCTTAGCGGTACTTACATTCCCCGCTTTGTCAGCTGCAGTCACAACAATTTCCGTTCCAGCCTTTTGGACAGTAATTCCAACAGTAACCTTCCCATCTGGACCTGCTGTAGCAGAACCAATTACCGCACCGTTTACTTTTGCTTCTACTTTAGACTCTGCTTCCGCAGTACCCGTTAGCTGCGTATCAGCATCACTAACCGGATTCACCACTGGACTCTCAGGAGCTGTAACATCAACTTCGGTTCCACCACTATTCATCGGGAAAGTGGTATAGGTTACATCACTACCCTTATTCGCAGGGATTGAAAGACCCTCCTTGGAATCAAAAGTAGTAACGACCGCTCCCCCGCCACGAAGGTTCGCGGAGCTGCCCGTATAAATTTTCTCCTCTAATGCGTTAAAGAACGGATCACCTTTAAAGCCGTATAAGCCTGTTGATTCTTTTAACAGCAAAGCAATTCTAAAATTAGTCATCAACTCCCCAAAGGTCATATCCGGACTAATATATTTTTTCGCAACATTTTCAACTGCTTGATAATTATTGCTGCTATCATTTAAGATTTCTTTAAAAACGGCATCCCCTTGATTGGCTTGAAGCTTAATATATTGTCCGAATAAATAAGACAACGAGTAATTCGCCAGCGTATCGCCATTGTTATCCCAATACAATAGAGAATGACCATTGGCTATCGAATTTGACACATTAAAATAGTCAACACGGTCGCTAAGTCCTTTACCTGAATAAATTTGTTCTGCCGCCATGGAAAGGCCCTCATTCAGCCATGTATCCATATTACTGCTGCTGCCTTCAATCAGAACATTTCGATTAAAATTCACCATATGCTGAAACTCATGTGCTAATGTTTCATATGCACCTGTTACATCTTTTACGGACCCCATTCCCATTGATGGGTACGTATCGATATAGAAGATTTCAGACTGATTCGAAGCGGTCGTATTATATAAATCCCCCGACCAAAAATACCCGCCGATATAACCGCCACTGCCCGAAAACCCATCTTGAATGTCATATGTTAAAATATTAATCTTTCCATCATTATTCACATCAGATTCTAGGCCAAAATAGTTGGTTACGGTTGAATGGATTTTCTGATCAAATTCCTTCCCGAGTTTTTCAGCCTCCGAATCGGAAATTTGGTTATTATAAACCCATACATTCGCTTTCGTACCGCTATAGGCTAATCTCGCATTAATTTGATAATCACCATTGTTTTGGAAATTAGTAACCCAGAAATTCTTATAATCGCCGATATTGTAGCTAAGGCTTATAGACCTTGCATTCTTTCGGGCAACCTTTCCTTTATGATTAGCAAGATCAAAAGGTTTATTAACATCAACCTGGTAGGCATCCGGCTTTAAACTTTTATCCTTTGTGTAGGTCATCTCTTTTAGATTAAACGTACCCGTCGGCTGGGCAGCACCAGCATTGGTAGATTCATTGCTAATCACTGCATACGAATCCACTTCTGTACTGCTGCTAGAAGTGTAGAAAGGATTCGATACTTTAAAGGTAGTGGTATCAGAATAATAAGTATCATTAGAAGACTTTGAAATACCGACTCTCATATAAATATAGGGTTCATTTGTAAAATCAGCTTTTGCAATATGTGAGTTCACTAAACCTGAAGTAGCCCCTGAAGTATTGAATTCAGTACTCCCTGCATAATTTAAATAATTATTTTCTTCCTTAAAAAACTCAATCGTTAAAATACTATCCTTTGAATAGGCTTCATCCGCACTGTATAACAACTGAACTTTCATATAGTCGCTATAATATTCAGAAGCTGTGACTGTTTCATAATAAATATATTGATAGTCATTATAACTGCCTAGTAAATAATCAACGTATCCCCCTTCCGCTATAAGCGGATAACTAGCTGGATTACGATAATCTGCCTCAACCGATAACGATTGTCTGGGCTCGTCCCCACTAGAAATTTTGGCATTTATGCTCTCTTCTTGCTTAGGTTCTTGTGCATAGACTGCCCCATTTACGAGGATCAGCTGTAATGCAAGTATAATAGCTAGTACCTTCCTCAAATTCCTTCCCTCTTCCCACTTTTATTATCTCTATCTCACCAGAAATAGTACCGGATAAAATAAACCCTCGTATTATTATTTCTGATAGTTTCTAGTGATATATTACTATAATAGGTGAATTTAAGGATATACCAGATTTTTGGAAATTAGTTAATGGTCTCTACTTATAGTTTAGCGGTTTGGTCCATAACCCAGAAGATAAAAAAGGACACAAGAACCATCACTATGGTTCCTGTTGTTCCTCCCATTTATTTACCAGAAAGTGTTACAAGCAATTTGAAGTGAAATCACTTAGTATTAGAAGGCAAAACAAATTAACCTAATAGAAATTGAAATAAATAAAAAGGTCATAAATTGTAAGGGAGAGTGGAAGTAATGATGCCATCAAACAGACCATGGAAATCAGAATTAAAGCCCTTAGACAAAAAGGTTAAGAGAAAAGCAATTAAGTTAGTATTAACAATATTTGGTGTAGTTTTGGCTCTTGGAATAGTAAGTGAAATGGATTTTAACGGACAACAGGCAGCTGCTGCAAATGAAGAAACAAATTATGAATCGACCTCATATGAAGAAGAAGAAGTTGAAACTCAAAAAGACTTCCTTGAAAAATCTATGGATGAATATGATGTACTTTATAGAGATTTTTTAATTATATATCAAGAAGGAAATCCGAATATGGAACAGGAATTAGATGATTTATATTCGAGAGTAGAAAATTTATGGGGTTCATTGGAAGTTTATAAAAGAGGCAATCAAATTAATTATGGTGCATTTTATGACCATTTAAATGCTGTAGAGAAGTTAAAAGATGCGACAGGTTCAGCCTATAATGCTAGTACAGCATCAACAGCATTAATCGCAACACAGGCTGATGCTAATGCAGAGTATTTAATTCAAGAGAGTTATGAATATCAAGAAGAGGCAAAAGATCGTTTAAGCGACCATTAATAAACGGCTGAGGCCGTTTTTTTTTTGCAAAAAACTGTTACCTACATGCTTTCTATCATTCATAATTAATTTACACACCTATCGCGTTTACAAATTAAACCAAAATGTGAAAAACGACAAAATTCTAAGAATTTTTGCCGCCTTTCATCATCAATATTACTAATTAGATAAACACTTAAAATAATATAATTAAGCTTAATTCTAAGGTTACGATACGAAATCCCAATATATCAATCTGTTTTATGCTAAAACAACACCAATACTCCCAAAATAACAATCAAAGCTGTATTAACCATAAAGTAGATTTTATTTGTTTTCGATTGACTGATTAGTTTTTTGTTCTGTTCTTCTTGTATTCTAGTAAGTTCTCCAACCAGAGTCTCTTGACTCTTACTCACCTTCTTATTAACATCATTCATTGAATCATTAATACCTTTTACATCTTTCTCCTGCTGTAATTTTAATTCTGCAAGATTTGCAATAATATTAAATTGTGTTTGTTCTACTGCCTGCTGCCTTGCTTCTATGTTTTTCGCTGTAGTTTGAAACAGTTCAAGTTTACTTTCAATAATCTCCTGATAAAGTTTAAGTTGGTCTTTTGTCTGAATCAGTGAAGTAGATGTTTTACTGATCTCTTCCTGATGCTTCTCTATTAATTTTAGGTAGTCTGATGCTTTTTTTACTTTGCCAATTTCTTTGCCCAAATCATCAATATAGGTTTCAAGTTGATCAACTTGTTCTAACTTTCCCATGGGTACCCTCCATATGCGTGCTGCTTCATTTTAGTTTTTAATGTGTTAATCATGCCGCCAAAACTGAATGGGTCTTCAAAGGTATGATAAATCTGTCTTAAATCATCCATTAAATTAAATCCGTTGCTTACAAGCACTTCACTTAAATTGGTTTTCTGTTCTAGAGATAAGAGGATATCTGAAGTTTCTAGGATGGAATCAAGCATCTCTTGGCGGTCCTTCGATTCAAATTTCGAAACCTGTCTGATTGCTGACTCCATTCGCTCCCGGCTATCTAGCGATTCAAATTCACCAGCAGCTAAACTAATCATCCCATTTATTAGATTTAGACTGATATCATTATTGTAACTCTCCAGAAAACGGCTTACTGTAACCTTTAAACCTTTAAAAGTACTTAGAGCACGCAGCTTGTCATCCTTACCTTCTTCCTGGACGTAGAAAATTCTAAACCATTCTTTAATCTGATCTTTTTTTGCAACAATCTTTTCTAAAAAATAAACATCATCGTTCCTTTTGAAATACATTTCAATTTTTCCCTGTAAAGACTGGCTGTCAGTAAATTCATCAGCACACTGCTTCATTAACAGCATTGAACGCTTTCGCGAATAAATCACATTATCGTTGTACCATTTTAATAATATATAAAGGACTCTTTTTAAAAATGGATCATTGTCTTTACTAAAATGTTCGATATAGTCCTTATATTGGTCTGCATGCCTATCCGTGCTCAATAAGGTAAACAGAGAATCATATTTTCTGATATGGGCTGTAAGCCTTTCCTCAACCGTTTGTTCAGTCCATTCCGCTAATTCAACTTCAAGCTTTTTTAGTTTCCAATCTATTGTCCAATCCTCAATAATGCCCAACAAAGCCAAACGGTAGACAGATTTTTCTTTACGTTCACGATCAATATCACTATAGAAATCTATTACTATTTCATACCCCTCATTAACAGGTAGTGAATGATAGAACTTATATATCTCATCAACCTCTGCTTGTATATCCATTAAATTACTCGTTAGAAAAAATAATAAGGTGCTTAAATCTCCCTTTACTTTCCTTGTTTCCTCTTTTAAACGGTCTACTTCCGTATTCATTCCAAAGAGAACTTGCTCCTGCTCTTCATTTATTTGATCAGGGTTATATAAAACAACACAATTAGATTTCGTCTTATCACGGCCAGCACGGCCTGCCTCTTGATAGAATGATTCCAAAGAACCTGGAATTCCAAAATGTATCGTGGTCCTGATATTTCCTTTATCGATACCCATTCCAAAAGCCTTTGTAGCAACTAAAACATCAATTTCATCCTTCATGAAAGACTGTTGGATTTGATCCTTATAGTCATTAAACGAATTCATTCCATTCCATTGCTTTGGTTTGCTGCCAGAGTAAAAGCCAGTGAATAATCCAGTAGCTGAATAGATATAATGATGTAACTCAAAGCAGCCGCTTTTTCCATTAACAGTAGGTGTAAATACCAAAGTTGCCCCCTTTTCATTATCTTTCGAGGTCTTCTTGACATTACTCTCCAAATAATTAATTAGGTAATCCTTTTTTGGCTTTTGCTTCACTGGGATAATTGAAAAGTTCAACTCAGGACGAGTGAAGTTTGAAATGGTTATGACATTATTACCATTAATACCAAGCTCATTCATGACATCCTGGAGCACTTTTGACGAAGCTGTAGCCGAAAGAGCAAGAAATCTAGTTGAAGGTGCGAATTTCCTAATAGAGTTTGCCAAAGCCAAATAGGATGTTCGAAACTCATGGCCCCATTCCGACAAACAGTGGACTTCATCAATGACTGCTAATGATATGGCCTTTGTACGATTTACGAGTGATAATTCCTCCCTAAACTTTTTTGACTGAAAGCGTTCAGGAGAAATCACTAAAAAGAAGTGTTTCCCAGCAGCAAAATCCTGCAGCCTCCTGCTTGACTCCTCCGGATTTAAATCCCCATTAATATAGCTGGCATGAGTTATGTAATGTTTTCTATTTAAATTATCGATTTGGTCATACATTAAAGACTTAATTGGGACCACGACAAAACTAATCGCAGGCTGAAGCATAACGCACAACTGATAGGTTAGAGATTTCCCGCCGCCAGTTGGTAATAATCCGACAGTGTCTTCACCATTCAAACAGTTTAATATAATCTCTAATTGACCATCACGAAATTGATTAAATCCAAATAAATTCTCCAAGAAAAATTCTAAGTGCTTTTGATGCCTATTAGCAGATAACTTAAAAACAACGGGATCCTTAACTTTCACAGAGAAATAGTTAGCATGATCATCAAAATCAGTACGTATATGATAGACATCACGTTCCTTAATTGTGTCGTCCCAGCGTTTAAATAAATCAAACTTTATGTTGATGTCATTCTTATTTCCTGGTATCTGATCCTCTCTCTCGTATACCTTTATATTGACCTTAGGCATGTCTATATAGATATTAAAAAGAGCTGCAGTATTTCCTATCCATAATTCAAGGTCCCTTAATGCGAGCTCCAGATATTCTTTCGCATCCACAGCGAATATGTTAAAGTTCCAACACTTATCTTCGATAGAAATAACACCTCTATCAAGAAGTTCAAGAACAAATACCTGAAACCTTGCAATAGAAGTTAATTTTATTTGAATATCATATTCTTTTGGATTTACTTCTAAAAAGTGCCGATACTGATTAATTTCGTAGTTATAGGTGTTATATAATTCTCTAAAATGATTGATTAAATCTTCGTAGTTTCTTCGCCTGATATCTTTAGTATTAATTCTAATTACTTTTATCCCAAACCGCTCAAGTGCTTTGTCTCTTTTTCTATCAAGCTCTTGTTGCCTTTTATGTCCCGCTCCATCTACTTCTATGACTGTTTTAAGAAGTGGAATGTAAAAATCAACCTTTTGCATGGTAAAAGCTTGATTCACCTCAGGAATAATATCCGAAATAGGGCATTCTGCTATCGTTAAGTTTCTAATGAAACCCAAACTATATAGAATTCTTCCTAAATCATTGTAGAATTGTTCTGCCGGGTAATCATCATTCTGAACATCACCTTTAATTGTCTGTGCCCAGTTTAGATTTTCTTTGGAAAGGAATTTTACTGGTTTCATAAACTTTAAATAGTCACGATCTAGGTTCAGTTTTTTTCGTAAAAAAACAGAAGCAATAGTCGGATTCCCACGCATAATCATGTTTTGAACAATTCGAATGATATTGGTATAGGGTGATATGATCTGAATGTTAGGCAGATTTGTAATAATGAAATTTGAATTAGAATGACAATAATTAGCGGTGAATTTTTTCATGAACTTACTCCCCTGAAGATATACTATCTCCATTATAGGATTTAGTACTTATAATTAAAGAGAAGTGCCATCAGCACTTCCCCATGCAGCCTCGACCATCAAGGAGATGGTTGTAAGTATATATATTTATCCGAACCACAGTTGTTTTAACGATCTTAAAATTAGAGTTTACCTTCTAATTGCTCTAGTAAATTAGCAGCTAACTTTTCGAATATCTCTTCTATTAACAAGTGGAAATACTCTATTATTTCATGCATCATAGAATCTACCTCATCTGTATTAAATCCAAATCGGTATCCGGTTTGTAAATCATACTCTCCGGCATAAAATGGGGAATTTGATAGTTCTATTAGCTCATTATTCATAAATTTACAATCGGAAAGCGCCATGATGCTAACTTTGAACACATTATTAGATACATAAAATAAAAATAACAAATCATAATTTTCAAATGGCTCGAAACTTGGGTTTCCACTTGAAACTAAATGATTATAAGCGGCATACACACGGTTACAAATGGCATCCTTCTCATAGCTGCTTAATTGTTCATTCCAATAATTTTGATCCTCAAAACCGTAATCAATGCTTCTTACTCTCTCTGAATAAAACAGATTATCCATTGATTTCGTTACCTCTATTTCGATACCATAATGATATCCATTACCGCCTGTTCTTCTTATCATACGGACATCAAATAGGACACCTCGATCGATTTGAGGGGCTAAAGACGCAGCAATATTCCTTGGAATCCAGCCAATGCTTTCTTCCGACTCTGTTACTACTTCAATAGCATTTTTATCATGTGCATTATTAGGACGTCTTTTTATTAAAATTATGGCCCTGCTTGCTAATTTTGATATGACTTCCTGTCTTCCTTCAAACGTTACGCCTGTTAATCGTATCCTGGTCATAGTTTAATTCCTCGCCAAATTATTACTGATAAATACTTTCTAATTGAGAAGTCTTTATCACGAAATCAAAGAATAATGAAAAGTTATTTAATCCCACAAATCGGATGTCTTCACTTTGAATACCACATATGCGTTCAAATACATATGGCACCTCATCAATAAAACGATCCGCCCCCACACTCTGGTAGCAAGACCAATAACTATTCATCGCACTTTGAACTCTAGGAAAATCTTGGCTATTCAGTGTCTGATGAAGATTTTCTCTAAACGAATCCAAAATAGGAGCAATGTCCTCCCCATTATTCTGGCCTAATGCAAGCTTTACCCCGAAATCAACAATAAAGAAGCGCATTAGCAATAAATGATCTGAAATTTCCCCTATATCTACTTGAGGAATTTTCTTTGCAATCATGTCTAAATAACTCGGTTCCTCTAGAATATCCTCTCTAAAACAATAATCGTGTAATACTTGCCCAATATCATTTAATACTTTCATCTGTCTCATAAAATTATTCCTCCCGCAGGATAATATTTTTAATAAAGTGACTCTCTCTCTTCATATATTTCACCACAGGTCCAGCATTTTGCCGACCTATTATAGTAAATGGAAATAATTCGGTTTCTACTACTACAGTGTGGACACCTAATGTACTTAGTTTCCCTCAGCTCCTCCACATTGAGAAATGAAGTCTTTAATGGCTCTCCCTGTTGCTTTCTAAAAGTAAGCTCATCCTCGATAAAAGAAATAATTCTTTTGAATTCGTCCACATCATTCCCTAAAATATAAGCTTGGGTTCGATTCATTTTCTGCCGGGCCTGCTCAATCTCAGCTAAGTCTAGTTTTCTTGCTTTTAAATAAATCTCTAAATCTGATCTAGTTAGATTTTGTATAGAACTCATCACTTTACCCCTTCGTTTCTTTTTCCTTTCCCTTAAACAATAAAAACGTTAGATACCAATCTTCTTCTATAAATAAAATCTAATTTAATTTTACCATTACAATCGGCCTATACATTGACAAAATTTTCTCCCATAAATCGACAAAATTTTCATCTCCTTCCATGATGTTTTAGTAAGAAAAAAGGTAGATGTCATAACGTATTCACTAATATTCCATCTATTTTGAAACAAGATAGGATTTCAAGTATGGCGGGGAAAATGCCTTATTCTGAGTCGGAGCTATTAAAATAAAAATGGTTTTCATTATAGATTAATAATATAATTTAGGAGTATTTATCAAATGTTGAGGAGAATAGGAATGGGACTTTTTAGTAGCAGGACTTCACAAAATGGTGACACTCTTTTACGCGATGGTTTACAAGCACACGAACGAAATGACGCAGTTAAGGCTATTGAACTATTAGAAAAAGCTTTAAAAGTACTTCCAAGCAATGACAGAGATAAACTCTTTCAAGCATACCTGTTCTTAGGAGTTAATTACAAAAGAGTAAATAACCTTCAGGCTGCTTATAACATGTATAAAAAGGCAGCTGAGCTAGTCAATGGATACGAGAATATAGCTGAAGTACATAATGCATTCGGTAAAATATGCTACCTGCTTAACAAGCAAGATGAAGCAGTGAGAAATTATATGATTGCCCTTAATGCAGCGATCCGTTACACAACAAGTGAGCAATTCGATGTAATTGGCGGTAACTTATTCCACCATCTTGGCCATGCTCTCGCTGATTTTGACAATGCCCTGCCGCATGATTTTAAAGTCCTAATACCTGAATATAAAAAATCAATTATGGGGCAGCCTAATCGTTATAACCAAGGGGCCATTTCTGCCTATATTAATATTGCAATGGATTACTGGAAAGCAAATAGGTAATTTCTATATTCTAAATAATATAAAGAAACTATATAGGCAAATTACCTATATAGTTTCTTTTTTATTTTCTATTAAATGCCGTACTAAAAGCCCCCATTGGTTGTAAATATGAGTAAATTCGCTGCCGAAAAACCTAGCAAGTTCATCAGCAGATTTCTGGAGCATTACCATAACATCCTCTTCCAATCCTGTTTCACCATTATCTAATCTTGTTAATAAGTAAATTACGTCTTTTATGTGAAAACAAAAATAAAGATCTGTTAATAGCAGCTTCATAAAGTGAGATGGTGTAACATTCATTACATCAAAGTCTGCCAATTGAAGCAGCGTTTCATACCATGTTATCTCTGCCTTGTTGATTAGCTCCCAAGTAAAATCGACACCTGCTTCATAATTCTCAATGATATAATAGGAGATAAAATGGAAACACTGTATGGATTGAGGCAGTTTCTCAAGGACAGATTGAAGAAATCCAATTTCTTTAGAATCATAATGGCTTAAATAAAGATTTTCCTGAAATTTCTTCATTAACTGTGGTTCATCATTCATGAAGGAAAAAGCGTAAGCCTTTGGTCTTTCTATGTAGATGTCCAATACAACACCATAAAGGTACCGCTTCCCCCATTAATTCTTGAAATAGAGGCAGCGACTTTTCTACCTTCATCCATGATAGCAGCTAATTCCGTAGATACTTCTCGATCAATATAGCCAATTTGTTCATTTCGAATCGTATAGATTGCGATGGCATTTCCATCATATTCATTACTTCTTTCTCGTTTTAATACAATTCGATCTAAACTATCCATTTTTGCTATGACATCTTGTCGTCGATCAAATGATACGCCTTTAACCTTTAAACTCTTAAAAAATTCTAGGTTATCACTATTCAACTTGCCGCCTCATTCCTAAAGGTTCCTAAAATCATCAATTGTTCGTTCCGCTAAAATAACCAAGTTATTTGTGACATAATCAATCACATGCTGAGCAGTATTTTCCATATTGTTATAGTCTAGCAAAAATACAGTATGTTTTAATTTAATGGAAGCTTCGTCAGCATAAAATGTCGCATATCTGCTTTTTTCATTAATTTCATTACAAAGCTCTAGGTATTCCAATTTATCTTCATAAGGGAAATCAAAGAAATCGTCAATGGTGATATTGACATAATTCTCATGTACCTCCCAGGTTATCAACAAATTTCCACATTTCTTGACTTGGCATAAATGTTTGAAAACGACGTACTGGTCATATTCATCATATGAAAATGCATCAAAACTGACTGGGATATCTACTAATGTGAAATAGTCCTTAAAATGATCTGCTAATGTTTTCATGTGTGACTCCTTTAATAATCAACTAAATCTTCCAGTATTATCGCTTTATCAGCCATATAATGGGCGATATTGTCAAAAATCGTTCCAACTATGTTATCTGCGGTCGTTTCTAAGTTTTCTGTAGGGATAAAATCAAAACTATATTTCACCTTGACCCAATCCTCATCTATAAAAAACCGGCACAAGGAATTTTCCTTGTTAATAGCATTAATCTGATCTAGCAGGAGCTCCTTGCGGAAATCCCTCATTGAATCTTTTAGAAAAACGTAGTCAGTAATGTACACGTCTACTAATGAATATTTATCATCAACAAATAGATTTATATAGATTTCCTTATCTTCAAAATAAGCTGGCCCGCCATAAGTAATAGTAAATGGCGTTACGAATTTGGTGCAGTCTCCTTCTAGATATTCGATATTTTCTTCATATAAGAAATTTCTGCGGTACAACGCCCTATGAATATATGCAGCCAATAGATTCATTGTCTTACTCCTAACCTCATAGTGTATATTCTATTAAAATTTGATATTTATGCTCATAGTTGGGATGTAATGAATGAGCATTTTCAAGTAAACTGAGCCGACAAGGTTCCTTTGTCTTAAGCGATGCTTTATGCAATAAAGCATCATAGTAAATTGCCGTTTGGCGATCATATCCAGGACTAACTTCAGCACCTACAATAATCCATTTGGTAGCTTCCTCATATTCTTCGTAAATGAATTTGCATTTACCAATTAAAAATAGAATTTTCGATAACAATTGAAGATAATCCCGCCAATAAGGGCTCTCACCGAAAAGAGAAAAGCTGTGTGCTTCAATGATAAACTCTTTCATCTCTGACAATACTTCCTGCAATTTCTCCAATGCAAATTCGGCATCATCCTTTTCAGGAATCTTCTCCTGAATAGAACGGGTATACATGTCCAGCCTGTCTTCCATCGTCAATAAATTTATCTTCCCATCACGGTCAAAATAGTACGGTCTATCTTCCATTTATTTGCTCCTTTATTATTTTTGTACTTAAAACAAGCTATATAACCATGGATAAAAATCCTATGAAAAATATAAAAATTCTATTTCAATTTTACCATTACCGTTAACCTATATATCGACAAAGTTTTTCGACAAATTTCTTCAATACTCTATGGTTTGCGATTATGATTTGACGATTATGTAGGTTATAATTCTCTTTATTTTAGGCATTTTGGTATATTTAACAGGCTTTTATCACAGCTCTTTTGGTGTTAACAAAGACCTTTATCTATTAAAAAGCGAAAATAACCAATTATTGACTTTATAATTATAGGAATATATAACTAGATTAGGATTTTACTTTTATTGTGGAGAGTGGGAATTTTGGAGGGGTACATATTTAGTTTTAACTCAGAAGATCAGGAAGGTATTTTATACGGAACAAATGGGATTCCGTATTTTTTCAAGGCAGTTGATGTCGATTCACCTGCTAAGATTGCTTCTCAAGTTAAAGTAGAATTTTCATCATTTACAGATGGCAGCCAAAGGAAGGTAGCCAGAATGATAAAAATACAAGAATCCAAGAGTTTTAAAAGTAAAACACCTCATTCTTCCGCAGCACAAAATGCTGGAAACTCCTCAGGAGTTGCAGGAAGTTCTAATAATTATGCTGATCAAATAGGCTTTCAGGGTACAAGAGGACATGGTTTTGCTGCCGAACAAGCAAACCACTTACATGATAAATTCACTGGGAAAGACGCCCATCTTGTAGGGAGTGATAATAAAAAGAATGGGCCAGACCGCTTGGTAAATGACGTTTATATTCAAACAAAATATTGTAGTACTGGTTCCAAGTGTATTTCTGAATGCTTTGAAAATGAGAGCTTCAAATATATGCAGAATGGAAAACCGA
Source organism: Neobacillus niacini (assembly GCF_046591715.1). GTDB lineage: Bacteria > Bacillota > Bacilli > Bacillales > Cytobacillaceae > Neobacillus > Neobacillus niacini_L. The sequence continues at coordinate 138,139 of NZ_JAWVNQ010000007.1, forward strand.
TGCAAATCGAAGTTCCTGCAGATAAATATGAATCTGCACTTCAAGCAATGGAGGAAAGAATAAAAAAAGGACAAGTACCTGGCATTTTAGATCCTAGTCAGGCAAAGGATATTGTCAGAAAGGGATCATTTACTTATGAACAGGCTAAAAATATCGCAAAGTTCGGTACGATTGATTCTCTGAAATTTGATGCCCTTAACGGGATTGAATTCTCTGCAAAATCCATGGGAATCTCTTCAGCCATTTCATTCGCCGTAAACATTTGGAGAGGTGAAAGTTTTGAGGTAGCAATGGAAAACTCTGTAAAAGAGGGACTCAAGGTATTTGGGACTACCTTTATCTCCAATATTCTAACCTCCCAAATTGGAAAAACGGGCATTGATAAAACATTAAGGCCGGTAACAGATGCCCTAGTTAAAAAGATGGGATCAAATGCAGCGTCAAAAATAGCATTAGGCTTAAGTAATAAAGCAATTTATGGCGGTGCTGCATTAAATCATGTTTCCAAGTTATTAAGAGGGAACATTGTTACAGGTGTCGTAACAACAACTGTACTTTCAAGCGCTGATATTACCAGAACGATACAAGGTAAAATGTCTGGCCCTCAGCTATTTAAAAATATAGCAAACACAGCTGCAGGCGTAGCAGGAGGTACAGCCGGCTGGGCAGCCGGAGCAACAGCGGGTGCTGCACTCGGTTCCATTGTGCCTGGTGTTGGAAATGCAGTGGGCGCTGTTGTAGGAGCTGTTGCGGGCTCTTTATTAGGTGGAGGTGCTTCTTCAAAAGTAACAAAAACCATTTTGGATAAATTTATTGAAGATGATGCACCTAAAATGTTAGAAATCTTCAATACTGTATTTTCACAACTTGCCTTCGATTATCTTTTAAATGAAAATGAGATTAATAAGGTCAGTGACCTAATTAAAGATAAGTATAATATGGGAAAAGAACTAAGAGAAATGTACGCTTCCACCGATAAACACTCTTATGCAAGAGGAATCATCAGACCAGCAATCAAAACTGTTGCATCGAATCGTAAGAAAATCACGCTGCCAAATGAAGCTGATATTATACAAGAATTAGCACACTTAGTAGAGGTTTCGAGTTCGGCTGATGCATCAAATGAAGATCTTTATGAATATATTACTTGCTCTAGTTGTGGAGCAAAAAAACGTATTCCAATCGTTAAACTACTCGAAAATCAAAATGGTAATCTGAAATGTGGTAAATGCAAAACACCATTAGAACTAACTAGTCCTGCATTAGCGGGTGCTGCCACCCTATAAAATATGCAACCTACGATTTATTATCGTAGGTTTTTTTATCTAATCACCTGTTCAATGGATAATCTGCCCTCCTGCATCATAAACCGTAACCTCAACAGGCAATGTAACTTTATCCTTCTCAAATGTGACATACCAAACCCACAGGTTGTCCCTGACAAAAAATCGGTTTGGCTGTATATTGCCTTCACTATTTATTACGATAGTCTTGGCAGCATCCTCAGCAAATCCGTAGATAATGGAGAAATCCTTTTGAACCTTATGATTTGCCCGCCAGTCTATAGGTCCTCTATCACCTCTCTCCTCGCTGAACTCCTGGAAGTCCATTTCCGGATAAATAAACTTTTTAAAACCAGTAAACTCTTTATTCGTCAGCACCGGAATGATTCCCGAACTACTTTCAGCGAATACTACATTTGATTTAGAATCATAGAGAAGAATTCTTTTGCAATCACCAAATTGTGTGGATACTCTTTCACAAACACTCTTTTCTAGGGAGGTAGTAGGAATAACAGGGCTGGTAGGAGTGGATGACAAAAAGAAAGTAACACTGATTACTACCACTAAACAAAGAACAGCTATTAAAATATACTTCTTCACCTAAATCCCCCTATTGCTAGTAAACTTATATCCATTGATAATAAAATTATAAGTCATTTACTGTCAATTTATAAAACACAGATTCATCTCGAGATTTATGACTCCTTCCCTCACCAACTGATTTGACACCTTAAGGGCTGTACCAAATGATATGCTATAATATTCCAAGTTATTATTGACCTGTAAAATGGGAGTGAATGAAATATGACATCGGAAAATAAACAAAATGTATTATCTGCAGTAGATAGCATAAATGAAATGGAATTAGCACTAACTGCTTTCAACTCCAAAAGGGCACTCTCCCCTGTAGATAAAAATCTACAACTCAAAAACATCGGGGATTGTATTCTGCTTATTGACTCCAATTCACCGAGCTCTATCTATTACAATCGTATTAAAGGCTTCGGATTAAACGATCTTGATAAAATAGACGAGATTTTAGCTATATACGATTCAGAGCAAATAACTCCCTGCTTTGATATGACGCCAAATAATATAAACATTGAGGTTTCAAAATCTTTAATGAGTAAAGGATTCCATTGTGCGGAACAACTGGTATTTTTAGAGATGGAACCTAAGATCGGTGAGTATGAACATAACGATGAAGTAAAACTTGTAAAAGTAACGAAGGAAAATGTAGTGGAATTTCTCCAGCTCATCGCACGTTCGAATGAAATGGAAATAGAGGATGAACTGATTGAAAGGAAAGCAGCATATTTCGTTGGGCCTTTCTTTCAGAATTTCATTGCCTATATTGGTCAGGAAGCAGTCGGAATGGGTTCTCTCTTTATTCACGGAGAGAAAGGATATATCGCTAATGATTTTACATTCCCTTTATATAGAGGGAAAGGCGTTCAAAAAGCATTGCTGCATCATCGAATTAAAGTGGCAGGAGAAATGGGGCTAACGAAGATTTTTACAGATGTGGAGTTCGGTTCGGCAAGCCATAATAATATGCTGAAAGTTGGATTTCGGACTGTATTTATAAATTCCTTTTGGATGAAAGAATAGAGGAATGGAAGTAAGAGCCTGTTGCGCAAACTTCATGGCCCTACTTACTTTGAACCTCCAAAAAGACCATCAGAACCGTCCCCACGGTCACATAAATAAAAAGACGAGCACACAAATAGTGCTCGTCTTTTTACCTAACGTCGATGTTCCACAAGATCAATGGCCCCTAACACAATATGAGCAAGTCCAAATCCGAAGACTGTATTGGCTATCATTTTGTTGGAACCTCGTTTTTGTTTTAAGGCATATCCAGTTGCTGTTACCGCCGTACCTAATACCGTTGGAATCAAGCCCTCGCGAATATCCATGAATATCCCTCCACATCGAAGTTAGTGGTGTTTAGGCACCAACTAATACTTTTCCCTTTTTACTCATTAATTATAAAAATCACATAAAATCTATAATTGCTTTTGGCTCCTCGCAAAAGAGTGACAGTGGATTGCACCCGATTTTGATATACGTCAAAACGGTCAATCTCAAAAAGCTTGACCGTTTTTCCTTGATTATAATCTTATTTTTTTGCCATATCTAAAGCCATGTCAAGAACAGCTCCACCGTTCATGGTTCCATAAAGAATGGAATCAATGACCGCAACGGGAATTCCCTTAGGTTCTGCCTCACTTTTTACTTTATCTAGGGCATAACGAGCCTGTGGTCCTAATAGAACAACATCCGCCCCATCTAGTTCATCATAGATTTCTGTTGCCGGCATAGCGCTAATAGTAGCATCAATCCCACGTTCCGCTGCGACCTTCTCCATTTTGCTGACCAGCATACTTGTTGACATACCTGCAAAGCAAACTAAAATAATATTCATCTATCGTTCCTCCTATTTCTTTACTAGTTCATAGAGTTTTTTCAGCAAGTCCTCACTTATATTCTTAAAAGGAGAACGTTCCACCCTCACAGCGGTTCCGAAATGATATTCCGGGGCATTTGTCCCTTGCATGATTTCCGTTACATTTTCAAAGTTCAAGCCCCCTCCAACCAAAATCTTAATGTGACCGGAGTGAAGGACCATATTTCGTATGATCTCCTTATTCTTACTCAAGCTGCCTTTCCCGCCTGACGTCAGAATTCTATTTATGCTTTTATAGTTGGAAAGAATCTTTACTCCCTCCGCTGGATGTTCCAGTTCATCGATTGCCCGGTGAAAGGTAACCTCTAACCCTTTAGCGGCCCCAAGGAGTCTGTTAAGGCTCTGTTCACATATTTGGTTTTGCTCATTAAGAGCGCCAATCACGACACCATTGGCTCCAAGTTCCTTGGCCATTCTAATATCATGTTTCATCATCTCAATCTCTTCATCACAATAAACAAAGGATTGTGAATGCGGTCTTATGATTACATTGACAGGTATCCTAACAGATTCGATCACCGATTTCATAAGCCCATAGCTTGGCGTTAATCCGCCTTCTGAAAGTGCACTGACAAGCTCAATCCTGTCGCCGCCATAGGCTTCAATCTTCTTTGCATCCTCAATCGTTGCCGCAATCAGTTCCATTTTCACCTCATCTACAGGTGTGGAATCAATACGATCTATCAGGACTTCACGATTCTCACTCATGACTAAGCTCCCATTTTCCCTTTTGAATTCTTGCTATCCTGAACACCTGTTTCTTCGGCTACCTTTTTCTTGTCCATCACGGCTATGAACGGTAACCAAATGAGCATGACGATGACGATATCGACTAATTGAAGCAAGGCACCTGACCAATGTCCTGTTATCAAGAATCCTTGGATTAAAGGCGGAGTTGTCCATGGAATAATGACTCCTGTCGGCCTAGCGACAATCTCAAGCGCCATAGCACTGTAGTTAAGGACGGTGATCACGATCGGCCCAAGGATTAACGGAAGCATCAAGACTGGATTTAAAACCACAGGTAATCCAAACATGATCGGCTCATTAATATTAAATAATCCCGGAGCCAGTGACATTTTTCCAAGCTCCTTGTACTGCTTTGACCTTGCCTTGAATAATAGCACCAAGACCACCGCAAGCGTTGCGCCTGCACCGCCAATCCAAATCATATCAAAGAACTGCTCGGTAATAATATTGGGTGCAATTTTCCCAGCTTCTATTGCAGCTAGGTTTTCGTCCTGAAGCGGTACCCAAAACGGTCTCATGATTCCGTTTACAATGGTACCGCCGTTTAATCCTAAACACCAGAGAAGACTGATGGCAAATACCGTCCCGATGGCACCAAAAATATTATTAGCGACCAAACTCTGCATCGGTAATGAAACCACTTGGTAAATAAAGTCATGGATATTTTCATATGGTGTTTGCATGAATAACAATCGGACCAAAAGCATCACAACAATGATGACAAATCCCGGAAGAAGTGCTGAGAATGCCCGTGATACCGCTGGCGGCACACCATCCGGCATCTTGATGATGATTCCTTTTTTAATAAAATAATTGAACATTTCGGTTACCACTAGAGCCGTAATAATGGCTACAATAATTCCGTTCGTACCGTACCAGCCGCCAACTGTGATGACCTTTTCCACCACATGTGAAGTACCATCAATGTCAATGGTCGTACTAATAGGTGTTACCAGGATAAAGGCACTAATAGACAACATCGCAGCCGAGAAGGCATCTATCCTATACGATTGTGCGAGTTTATAAGATATCGCCGCAACAATAAAGATCGACATGATATCATAGGTTACCCGCTTTGGAAGAATAATAAATTGATTAAAAAATTCCCCAAATAGTTTAACCTGCAGCTCCTGCCAGCCTGGCGCAGGGAAATCTTGAATAATGATAAAGATGGAACCGATAATTAAAAATGGAATAAACGAGATAAATCCGTCTCTGATCGCGGCAAGATGTCTTTGCCCGGCCACCTTTGTTGCAGCAGGCAAAAGTTTGGTCTCAAGGAATCTTTGAATTTTTTCCATATACTGTACCCCCTTTTATAGTAGTTAGGGCCCTAAAACCCCCGAATGCTGTTTACTTTTTATTCAACTGGACTGGTAATCCGCTTAGTATAGGCTTCAAGCCATTCCTCCGATGCCAGTTCGTATACAGTTTTGTCCCCTTTTGGGGAGGCCACATACACCATTGGCATTTCTTCTGAGGTGGCCACGGCAAAAGAGAACTCCACATTAGTGCCAACTCCCCACTCACCATGGTTGTTCATGGCAATCACTGACATCGCTCCCGCTTTTCCGCTTTTCTCTGTCAGATAGCGGGTAAACTGATACACCACACGCTCGGCAGCAGCCTGAGGATGCATGCCCTCTTTCATCAAACGGACCACTTCATAGGACACACAGCCCTTCATTAGATCTTCCCCAAGTCCGGTTGCCGAAGCTCCGCCTATGTTGCTATCAACGTAGAATCCTGAACCTGACAGCGGGGAATCCCCCACTCTTCCTCTTTTTTTCATAAACAGTCCGCTTGTGGATGTGGCGGATGCCATCTGTCCCTTGGAATCAACAGAAACCATCCCGACCGTATCATGGCCATCGTAAGGGCTCAGGTTTTTCTCAGCTATCTCTTTGACCCGCTTTTCCCAAAGTTTTCTTGCCCTTTCCGTCAGCATATTCCTTCTTTCAAACCCATTTTTATGGGCATATTCCTCGGCGCCATTTCCCACAAGGAAGGTATTAAATCGTTCTTCACTCAGGCGTCTGGCAATGGACACCGGATTTTTGTAGTCCCTTATCCCTGCTACCGCACCGATGGAAAGGGTATCTCCATCCATGAACGCGGCATCAAGTTCAACCTCGCCATTTTCATTTGGCAGTCCGCCATACCCCACCGATTTATAAAGGGGATAGTCCTCTACCATCCCTACAGCTGTCTCCACTGCATCACCTGAACTTCCGCCTTGCTTAAGCATTTCACTAGCGGCTTCCACGCCTTCTTTGGCCATCCGCCAGGTTGCAATAATACCCCACTTCACCTTCATCCCCCCTTATTTCTCCTCTAATCTTTTATACAAATGAATCATTTCACTGATTAATGTTTGACTTAGTATCGCATTCATTAAATGATCCTGGGCATGAACCATAATGATTGAATACTCCGATTTGTTCCCTCTTGTTTCTTCCACAATCAAACCCGTTTGGGCATTATGTGCCTTTGCTAGTGACGTGTTTACTTCATTCATAAGATTTTCTGCTTCTTGAAAATCTCCTTCTCGTGCACACTGAAGAGCACTCATCATCTTGGATTGGGCATCCCCTGCGGATGCGATAATTTCAAATGCAGTTTGTTCGACCGCTTTCACCAGCTTCACCTCCTTGCTGCAAAAATAAATAACTTCTTACTTAAGTTGTATTATAGTTCTCCATCACATTCCGTCTCCAATAAACCTTTTCCTAACCATTCGGAAAAAATTTATTGCAGGGAGTACGGAAACGAAATGGCAAGAATGCGGAAGACAACAAAATCCCGGCTAAAAGCCGGGATTAATTTGCATCATAGGTTAAAATCCGTGAGATAAATTCATCAAAATTATTAGATTTGATTAGGTACTGGACCCCCTCCGGTTTTTCAACGATTTCAATGATATGCTTATAAAGTTCGTTTAATTTCTTTCTGTCCGCTTCCTTAAGGGCAAACATAAACACAAGCTGGACTTTGTTTTTCCCCCACATCATCGGCTTTTGCAGAATCGACACCGCAATGACCGTCTCATACGCATTCATCACAATCGGATGCGGAATCGCAAGAAGATTTCCAAAGGACGTAGAAGAAATCTTCTCCCTTTCGATCACGAGCTTAGCATACTCCTCTGGCGTATATCCCTTTCTAGAGAGCTCGCTCCCGAGATATTCAATAACATCCCATTCATCCTTAAACATGATGCCCTTAAAGAAAAGATCTTTTCTAAAAAAATAGTTGATGTCATTCAAAAAACGAGTTCTTCCGATATCGTTTCCATAGAGAAATAAATGTTGATTTATTTTTTCAATATCGTTCTGATCAAGGAATGGCGATACCTCTATCACCTTGAAGTCCAGTTCATAATCAAATTTAACGGTAGAAAGGATGAGGTCCGGCTCCTGCTTCATCAGCTTATCCAGCTCCATAAAGGAGAAAGTTCCAAGAATTTCAACCTTATCCTGATACAAGGAATGCAGTTTTGACTTCAACAACTCGCTTGTCGTGTAACCCGTCGGGCAAATAAGAGCGATTTTCCGTTTGATGGTCTGGTTCCCATTAAGACTATCAAAGGCAGCTCCGAGGTGAAGGGCAATAAATCCAATCTCATCTTCCTTAATGACTAATCCTGTTATTTTGTAAAATTCCTTCGAAACAAAAACAGCAAGTTCAAAGATAAACGGATATTTTATTTTCAGCTCATCCAGTAAGGGGTTCCGCAACAGAACTTGGCTGTTGACCCTTTCAATCATTCTTTTAATATGTAGACATAATCCGATAAAAAGGTTATCGTCCTCTTCAAAGCTGATGCAGAATTCCCTATTGATAGAAGTAATCAGCGCCTCCGTAAGACTTGCTATTTGGGGGTCGATTATCCCCTCAAGTTCGATTTTTTCTTTATATTTATTTTTAATAATGCTTTTCCCTAAGATAAGGTAGGAAATATAGATGATATCTCCTCGAGGGAATCTGACTCCAAAATCATCCTCTAACTGGCCGCAAAGCTCTTCAGCCATTTTATATTCCCGCATTTCCAACACCTTGTCCAATTCCGCTTCCATATCAAGGATATTTTCACTTTTAATCCTGTCAATGGTAATCGCAATATGGATGACTAGATTGACCACAGCCATTTCGTTAAGATGAATGCGATAGTTCTCCACAGCCTGCATCAGCTTTCTTTGAATCAGCCCTAAGTCGAGGTGATGAAAGTACCGTTCATATTTAAAAATATTAAAAAAATTTCTGTTTGTTTCCTTAAATAAAAGCTCACTAAATAGCGCTCGCTTATCCTTTTCACTTCCCGTAAGCGTGATGGAGGCTGCCTTCCTTGATAAGCTTAGGTCCCGGTTGTTTTCAGAAACCAGCTTCTTAATTTCCTTCAGGTCAAGTTCAATCGTTGCTTCACTGACCAGAAGCATTTCCGAAAGTTCATATAGATCTAGCTCCCTGTCTCGAAAGAGGAGATGTTTCAAGATATAGTTGATCCGCTCTTCTGGGAGAACAGGCATGCCTTCCCCTTCATTCGCGACAATCTCCCTGGCTTTATCGTAATCCGAAAGTTGATAACCTTTTTTATTTTGAGATACAATAAGGTCCATATTTACTACGGAATTAATATAGGCGATATCGTTTCGTACCGTCCGATCCGATACCCTAAGCTCAGCAGCCAACTCTCCACCCTTCATCCATGCCTTCTTTTCATAGAGCATTTTTATAATCGTTCGTTGACGCGGATGAAAATTATCCATTTAGGGTCACCTCCAGACAGACAGACAGCGTTGTCGTAAACAATTTTTACATCTATTATACCAGAACCCTGGGCATTCCACAGGGACAGTTTCTCAAGGGGTCAATCGGAAGTTTGTGCGAGAAAATACTGGATGGTGCCTGTGGATTGCTGTTGTCAATGTGGAGGTTGAACAAGTATTAAAAGTAACAGGAGGCTATGTTAAGACGGCTCCTGGTTTTTTGAACCATCAAAAGTTCTTGATGCCGCTTCTGAATTATTGGATACGATTTTTGGCGAAAAAGGACATCATACTCGCACAGCTGTTGGAGTAGCGGAACTTCCTAGTAATACTCCGAGTGAGATTGATTTATCATTGCAGTAAAACAAGAGGATAGATCCAGATGATTTCTTAACAAGAGAAGGAGATATATTCAGTATTCCGAGGCCTAGTATTTAACGTTAATAATGTTAAATACTAGGCTTTTTTTATTACTTTATATATATTCAGCAAAGAAAAATGACGCTACTACTAAGAACCTCAAATAAATACGAAATATCGTCCCCATGGTTCCTTTTTACTAAATCCTCTTTTCGACAAAATCTTTAGCACTACGGATACAAAAGCGCAGGTTTGACAACATCTAAAGCAATTCTAATCAATCGTTTGATTAATTCCATTTCTACTAATCAATCATTTGATTAAAAAGTGGACAAACCCTTTTATCATAGGAACTTTCACCTACTTTCAAAAGAATAAATTGTCGTACAAAAGTTGTGCTTTTTAGGAGTCATCTTCAAAACTAACAAAAGAAACTACAAAAACATATAATCCCACAAATTCCAACAAGTGATAATCTCCATTAAACGTTTGATTATAAGTGCAGCAAATCCTTTTAAAAAACGGACTTTTACCTGTTTTCTTGAAAATATATTGTCGAAGAATACTCTTGGATTTTCTAATTATTTTGCGGTGTCCCTTACTATTGAAGTGTCCATCTCCGCTTCCTAAACCACCACCAATTAAAGACCACCAGAACCGTCCCCATGGTCACGCCCATGGTCACCCCCCTGGTCACCAAGACCCACATTTAGGTACTTTTAACTAATTTGTCAAATTTTATATAAAATTGGAGGGATTTCGGAATTTTTGTAAAATACTTAATAGTGTTGCAATATGACATCAAAAGGGGAGAGCTTTATGAAAGTATTGGTATCATTTTTTAACCGCATCATGCAGCGGTATTTGCCAGATCCATTTATATTCGTCATCATACTAACGTTTGTTGTATTTGGATTAGGCCTTATTTTTACAGATAACGGACCCTACCAAATGGTCCAGCACTGGGGAAATGGTTTTTGGGGACTTCTATCTTTTACGATGCAGATGGTCCTGGTTTTAGTAACCGGACATGTCTTGGCAAGCAGCCATATTTTTAAAAAGGGGTTAGGAGCTCTGGCTTCATCCGCCAAGTCACCTGGGCAAGCGATTGTCATCGTCACGATCGTATCGATGATTGCCAGCCTCATTAACTGGGGATTCGGGCTGGTCATTGGTGCTTTGTTTGCGAAGGAATTAGCAAAAAGAGTAGAAAATGTTGATTACAGGCTCCTTATTGCGAGCGCTTACTCAGGGTTTCTCGTATGGCATGGAGGAATTTCAGGGTCTGTCCCATTAACCATTGCCACTCCAGGACATTTTACAGAAGATCTAATTGGTGTTATACCAACAAGTGAAACGATTTTTTCAACTTTTAATATCGTGATTGTATTAGGGCTGATGGTAACCATTCCTATTATCAACCGCTTAAGTATGCCATCAAAGGACCAAACGATCACGGTTGACCCTGCACTCTTGGAGGGTGATTTCCAGGCAGCGGCCATTGAAAAAGAGGCGCTGACACCTGCTGACAAACTTGAAAACAGCAAATTGGTTTCGTTCTTAATTGGAGCACTTGGACTTGTTTTTCTGTTCTATTATTTCGCTACTAACGGTTTTAAGCTAAATCTCGATATCGTCAATTTCTTATTTTTATTCCTTGGCATTCTATTTCATGGTACTCCAAAACAATTCTTGGACGCCGTGTTAAACGCGGTGAAAGGAACGAGCGGCATTATCATCCAATTCCCTTTCTATGCCGGATTAATGGGATTGATGACGACCTCAGGATTGGCTGCGGTCATATCTGACGCGTTTATTGCCATTTCAAATGAATTTACCTTCCCAATGCTTGCCTTTTTAAGCGCAGGTATTGTCAACTTCTTCGTTCCATCTGGTGGAGGCCAATGGGCCGTTCAAGGCCCTATTATGCTGGATGCAGCGACACAACTTGGTGCATCCCTTCCAAAAACAGCAATGGCCGTTGCATGGGGTGACGCATGGACGAACATGATTCAGCCATTCTGGGCACTTCCAGCACTGGCAATCGCTGGTCTGAAGGCGAAGGACATCATGGGTTACCTTGTCATGGTCCTTGTTGTCAGCGGTATAGTCATTTCACTAGGATTCTTATTCTTCTAAAAAGCAGAGATGACCAAGGGGACGGTTCTGATGGTCCTCCCTACCACGAGAGGGTTCATCATTCTTAATTACTAAAAAAACTTGCATGAGGTTATTCCATGATTTTTTGAGAGGTCAATTCTTATACATTATTGATAGTTTTATGAACCTAGAAAAAGGCTTCCAAAGAACTTCTCAGGCAGCCTTTTATTTATAACTTACTCATTAGATACATAACCTTTAAGGTTCATCGTATTGAAAACATTAGATTTTAATGTCAACGTCAGCTTTTTTCTTAAGCTCTTCTACTTTTTTAGTGAGTTGTTCTTGTTGTTTTTGTTGTTCAAGTTGTTGCTTGATTTGCGGTTTTACTTCTTCAAGCTTTGGAAGTTCTTGACCATCGGGACTTCCTTGCTGGACTGCTTGATCATAATAAGCTTGAATTTCTTCATCCGTTACTTCTCCTGCTGGAATTTCTTTCTCCAGGTACTTCATATATTGAATATTCTCTGCAATATTATTCTTTAGGGTCTTCATATCCAAACCAGCTTGTTTCATAGCATCTTCAAATTTATTATCATCTTTATACGATTCTTTCATTTGTGCTATTTGTTTTTCAACTTCGTCATCTGATGCTTGATACCCTTTTTTATTAGCTTCTTGAAGAATCAACGTTTGTCCCACTAAGCTATCGATGGTTTGTTCTTTTATTTGTTTTGCCGCTTCTTCAGAAGTAGGATCTTGTCCCATTTGTTGCATCTGCATTTGCAGAGAAGATAATACCATATTATAGTCACTGCCTGAAACCTCTTCATCATTGATGATAGCAACGGTTTTCTTCTCCTCTATTTTTTGCTTATCTAGCTTCTTCTGCATTTCTTTCATCTGTTTCTCTTGATCTTGTTGCTGGGTTTGAGCAGTTTGCTCTTCACTATTTTTGGATTGTTTACCTTCATCATTTGTACCACAAGCTGTTAAAGTGACAGCTATGATTCCTGTAATAAGAGTATAGATAATTTTCTTCATGATCCCTCTCCTTTCACGGCCAAAAAATAATATTCTCCATTTAAAACGTTAATCTAGTGGTCAATTATATAAGACATAGTCATAAAAAGAAACCTAAAAGGGTCCACTTCTTCAATTTAGAATCCTTTTACCTATGGAGTTCGTAACCTACCTTTCTTATAGTCTTATTCTCCTTTGTATCTTCGTCCAACAGCTTCTAAAATTTCAAAAGGAGTTATAAAAAATAACATATTAATTTGCAGGCGGCTGAGTATGATTTAAAATTTTCATAAAATTAAGTTGACTCTAACTGTTTACCCTGATAATATTTGTATTAATTTAATAAGTCTTATCAAGAGTGGCAGAGGGAAAGGCCCTGTGAAGCCCGGCAACCTTCAAACAGATGTTTGAAAAGGTGCTAAGTCCTACAAAGTATTTTACTTTGAGAGATAAGAGACGGAATTTTTTTATGGAGCCGCTCTATCTCAGTGATAGAGCGGCTTTTACTTTTCCACTTTTCTTAAGACTTACATTTCTTTATTTTTGAAAGGAGTCAACAATGACAAGAATTAGAGTGGCGTTATTAGGATTAGGTACAGTAGGGTATGGGACATATTCCGCACTAACGAATCGAGAGGAACGATTATCTTCACTAACGGGGAAATCATTTGAAACCATAGGTATCTTAATTAAAAATAAAGAAAAGCCTCGCTCCATTGATGAAAACGTTATGGTTACCACAAGCTTCGATGAAATTATCGAAAAGGGTAATCCAGATGTAGTTATAGAGGCCATGGGCGGAATTGAACCCGCTTTATCCTATATAAAACAAGCGCTTCAAAATGGCTGTCATGTAATCTCAGCAAATAAAGAATTAATTGCAAGTCATGGAAAAGAAATAATGGAAATAGCTCATGCGAGCGGGGTGCGATTTATTTACGAAGCTAGTGTTGGCGGTGGAATCCCTGTACTAAGAACCATTAAAGAGCTGCTCGGTGGAAATCAAATTGAGAGGGTAGAAGCTATTTTAAATGGAACAACCAATTTCATCTTAAGTCATATGCGAACAACAGGTGATTCCTTTCCAAAATCCCTTGAACTTGCGCAGCAGAAAGGTTATGCAGAACCTGATCCAACGAATGATATTGAAGGCTTAGATGCATTTTATAAAGCGATGGTATTAAGCGAGTGGATCTTTGGAGAACAACCTGATTGGGAACAAGTGAACGTGCAAGGAATAAAGGGTATTTCGCATGAGGAAATCTTATTGGCAGATCAACTTGGGCTTCGCCTTAAGCATTTAGTACTGATTGACAGTCAATTGAATGTAGAAGTAAAGCCTGTATTTGTTGATAAGGATCATCCTTTACACGGAGTTGAAAATGTTGATAATGCCCTTCGAATAAAGACAGATTTACTTGGATACCTGACTTTACAAGGACCAGGCGCTGGAGCAGAAGCTACGGCCAGTGCGGTTATTGAGGACTTATTATCAATCTATCTGACAAAGGAAAACAAAAATTATCAATATTCAAGAATTACAAAGAACACATACGAAAATGAAGCTTTAACTCAAAAAGTTTATTTATTATTCTATCAATCCACCAACTTACAAAAAGAAATAACTTCACAACTACATGCTCATGGCGACATTATTAAAACAAATCAAAGCTCTATCTTAAATAAATCTTACATTCTTTTTAAAGGTGATCTGACACACTATGAACACCCTTTACTCATAAACAAATATGAGGTTAAAATCTATAATTCTAGCACAAGTACTCTATTAAATCTGCCGGAAAAAGTAAATTGACTTCTCTCCATAGATAAATCTAGGTTGACACATTGGAATGAGTCTGAGCTTAGGATTAACTTTTATATAAGGTTTTTTTTGTGTATAATGAACATATAATAAAAAAGAGAAGTGTTGTCGCAAACACTTCTCCATGCAGCTCCTGCCGTCTGGGTGGTGGTTGTTAAAGTGGATTATTTCTGAGAACCACCCTCTTGCTTCCTACGGCGCGGGGTGGTTTTCCTGTTTTCTAGTACGTTTTTCCGAAAGAAATATGCACTGACTTCACGCACAATTCCCTTTAGAATTTCTCGTAAGATATCAAGAAAAGTTTCCAGTATTATCACCTCCTTCCCTAATGAAAGAAAAGAAGATTGACAACTGTGCCACCCCAACAATATTTAGCTGCAACTCTATTCTAACACTCTTCACCTAACTAACAACCTATCATTCTTCGACAAAACTTGGGTAGTGACTACAAGAACCGTCCTCCTGAAAACCTCCACAATTTCTCCACACCACCATGCATCATTTTCAACATATTTCCAGAAGGATTTCTGACAACACCTCTTGAATATAAGGAGTAAATTACTTTTTATATCTTACCTGAAAGACCAATTTTGAGAGGAGCAAGAAATTGACTACCATTGATCAACGTTTACAAGATTTAGATATACAATTACCAGAAGCAGCTGCACCCCTTTACCACTATGTACCGGTAAAGATTCATCAAGGTGTAGCTTACATTAGTGGACAAGTACCTAGAATAAATGGAGAAGTTCCTTTTCAAGGTAAAGTAGGTAGAGAGGTTACGATTGAACAAGCGCAGGAACTAGCAAAGATGTGTGTGCTAAAAGGGCTTAGCAGTTTAAAAGCTGCAATCGGAAGCCTTGACAAGGTTGAACAAGTATTAAAAGTAACAGGCTATGTTCAGACTGCACCTGGTTTTTATGAACCGTCAAAAGTTCTTGATGCTGCTTCTGAATTATTAGATCAGATTTTTGGCGAAAAAGGACTTCATGCCCGCACAGCTGTTGGAGTAGCGGAACTCCCTAGTAATACTCCGATTGAGATTGATTTTATCATTGCAGTAAAACAATAGGATAATACAGTATTCCGAGGTGTAGTATTTAACGTTAATAATGTTAAATACTACGCCTTTTTTGTATCTTTAAATACCTCATATATTCACTTCACAATTCCGTAACAACTTTCCGCAATCCACCCTGTCCTTTCACCCTTTCCAAACCTATATAGAAGGTAGAAAGGGTGGTGCATTTTTATGAATTTAAAATCCGGCAGGATTGAAGGGTTTGAACAATATTCTCAGTTTACTAGTCTTAAGGAGTTCAATACACATGTTGAAATGTGGTTAGCGGTGAAGAAGGTGGATTTCTCTAAAGGGGAATTAGTCGCTTTGAAACGGCTGGTTCGTTTTTCTGCAAAGATTCCTGGAGTTTCGAACGCGAAGATTGGTACGATCCTAAAAGCGATTAATGAAGATTATCAAGGTAACGGAATCTCCCGCTCCACATTTAAACGGATGACCATGAAAGCGAAAGAATTAGGAATTATCACCATCCATGAAACAGAACGCAAAAATGGTTCACAGTCCAGCAACCTTTATTGTTTTAATCGTTTTCCTAAAAGTGAACCACCCAAAGCGGAAATAATGAACCACCCTAAAGAAACTAATAATCTTTTAAAAACTAATCATCAAAAGAATAATAAACGTAACGAAGCGCCGACTGAACTCGATTACACTTTTGTTAGTGATAAAGTTCCTCAAGCATTTGTTCAAGTTGTAAAATACTTCTTCTCTGATGCGAAAACGATTGAAGAATACTGGCATATGGTACAAATCGCTGCATTTCGATTTGAATGTGACCAGGACAAAGAGGACATTCTCAGTTTAGCGATTACGTCATTTAAACAGCTGATACGAAAATTGAAATCTACCACTCAGGTAACAAAGCCGATTGCCTTCTTTTATGGAATCTTAACCAACAAATTAAAAGAATTCTATCTCCACCAATTATTTGAAATGAAATCTGAACATAAGCCATTTCGCTATGTGCTCGGAAACGGTGAAGTCATGTACTATGATTGGCTGCATACAGAGTCATAATTTCTTGACGATACTTAAGAACACACAATAAAACCAAAAGAACCGTCCCCATGGTCACTGTTGTTCCAATTTGAATCAAATTTCACCCTATAAATCTATTTTTCTAAGCTAAATTCACTTTTCCGTGATTCGAAGTTTCTCTATGGATGAATTAAGGTAAAGCTACCTAGGAATATATCGGAAGCGCGCTGCCTGAAGGACTTTTACCAGTGGAGAGCTTTGATGATTTAGTTGTACAGTATCGGCCTATGATTCATAAGATTATGAGATCCCTGCACATTTATAAAAACCAGCATGAATTTTATCAGACGGGGTTAATTGCACTTTGGGAAGCTTCACAATCCTTTGATGAACGAAAAGGTAGTTTTTCAAATTATGCCTACACCTTTATAAAAGGGAAAATGTTATCTGAAATGACGCAGCACAACCACTATCAGGAAAATAACATTCTTCCAAAGGAAGAGGAATTCTGGGTAGGTGTGGAAGGTCACGAATCACCAAAACTTCTTGAAAAAGAAATCATTCAAACCTATTGCGATTGCCTTACAGAAAAAGAGGCAAAATGGGTAATACAATCATCCTTAAATCAATTATCCATAAAAGAAATAGCAGAAAACGAGAAGGTAACACTCTCCGCTGTTAAGCAATGGAAAGCAGGAGCAATTAGAAAATTGAGGGAAAAGCTTACAAATCACCAGTAACATCATCATTTTCAACCCTGGGCAGCTCGTACACCATCTAAGCTACCCGGGACTTTTTTACTATAATATTCACAAATTATCCACCAATGGTACGCGTATACGGTACACCTATTATTTGAAGAAATGGTATTTTTTAATTAAGTGTTCAAGTTTGTCTAACAATAGAAAAAACACTTCCACCACACTTTCTAAATGCTATTTCTTCTTTAAGTGAAACTACAAACTAGCCTCAAATCAACCAGACCTTCTTTATTTTCACATGTCAAAAGTATTTGCTCAACCATTGACACCCAGATCCATAACCTACATTGAGAACCATGTTCTACCTGCTGCTAGTACCAAAAATTCAAGATATGCAAAATTCAGGAGTGATGTATTGGATATTGAGAAGTACTACTTAATCAATCAGCATATGATGTACATGTTTGGGTTTTATGATCGCAATGGAAAAAAATATACCTTTGTAAGACAATTTGACCAAGTTTTTATCGTAGATCGATCACCTACGGAAATCCTAGACGATAGCATAAGATGTATTGGATTTGATTTAAGGGGGGCCATGGATACATCCAAAATGATCATGGGGAACAACATGATGTGCCCTGTCATGATCAACCCTATACATAGCATTTGCGTCTTCCCTGATAAGTCACATAAACACGACGGTACCATTTGGTATAATCCCAACCAAATCGTAAGAACACAAAGTCTTAGGCGAAAAACATATATCGAGTTTCGAAATGGATTCATACTCATGAGCGACTCCAAGTTATTTTCCTTTAATCACAAATGGAAATCAGCGGAGCAGCTATGTAAAATTACCAGTGAAAATGCAAAGAACCCGATGTCTTTTATGGTTGAACCTCCAAAGAAGACGAGAAAAAGAAAAAGTAAAAAAAATCTCTGAATTGCCTAGATAAAACACGTATGGCTTGATGTGGTTGTATAATAGACTCTTATAAAACAGCCTGATGAATATTCATCAGGCTGTTTCTTTAACTTGTGTCCTTTTTAGCAACATAAAAACCTAAATGGTATACTTTGACACTTCCGCGTACTTCAGTACGTGGAGAAAATCTTTTTATCATTATTCAATGGAATGGTATCGCAAAACTTTTTGTACCGTACCATTCCAAAATAAAAAAAGATTGGGTGCAAGTAAAGCCATGAGAAGACTCGCTGTCATTAAATTAAAAGAACTACTCTTAGAAAAAGGTATAACTATAAGAAAATTATCCCGGCTAAGTGATATCCGTCCCGCTGCTTTATGTGAATTAATTAACCAAAAAAGGATCAATGTCCACCTTCATCATCTAACCCGAATTGCGGATGCTCTAGACATTGACGATATGAATCAAATCATTACTTTCGAAAAAATTGAAGACTAAATTTCACCATCATACTAGAGACACTAAATAAACGTGGTGTCCCCTATGCCTCACTCTATATCATCTGTAAAATCATACATCTTCACCTTTACCTGAAAACCTTCATAAAGCCAACACCTTTTTACTGGACTTTCTTTTCGACATTATCCATCCTTCGAAGGAGGGTTAACCCTTAGTGTAGCAGCAATTAATGAGATTCTAATCAAACGATTGATTAAAACCAATTCAACTAATCAATCGTTTGTTTAAATTATTCTTAAACCCTTATAGGAAACGGACTTTTGCCTGTTGTCCAAAGAAAAAAATGTCGTATTAAAGTTATGGTCCCAGGAATTATCTTCAAAAGCTGACAATAAAAACTAGCAAAATACAAGTTCTTACATAGAATAACAGGATGTAATACTAACTAATCGTTTGATTAAAAATGATGCAAACCCTTTTGGGAAACGAACTTTTACCTGTTTCTGTGAAAATTTATTGTCGAGAAATTACCAAAGGCCGGCTCCTTTAGGAAACCGGCCTCGTACTTTATTAAACGATTTCATATTCCGTTACATTACGGTCAATCACTCGTGCTCCTTTAACAGAAGCATAATTACCATTGGCAGATGTGAAGACTCCTGAAGCAATCATTTCCTCCATTGCTGCCTTTACGACTGCTTCCTCAATCGGTTCCTTCGGATTTTCTACTGATAAACGAGCAGGTTTACCATACTCCGTAACAAACTCTAACTCTAATGTTTTAGCCATTTCATTCACCTCCTTCTATTAGTTAATATACGATTACACTAGTAAATCAGAATTGTCGACTCTCTCAATGCTGCTAAGAGTATCATTGGACAAACTAACCACCGCTTGTGCTGCTTGTACAAGTTGATCAGCTGTTGCCAGCTTTTGGATATTACTGAAAGTCTTCGCCTTTAGAAGCGGTTTGCCATCTTCACCTACACCCACCTGGAACACCACACGCAGCTTTGATGTTGCTAAAAATGCTTGTGCCATCGTAATCACCTCCTTTCACCACTTTATATATTGAAAAGCAGGCAAAAAGGACAGGTTCATTGAAAATAAAATTTTTAAAAAGGATTTAGCTCATTTTTAAGGCTATTTGAAGTAAGAAGAAGTGTCATGAAACGAATAAAGGTAATGATGAGGATAAATAATCAGGAGAAGTAACGGCTATTTTAACGGCTAAATCTAAAACAAAATGTTTTCACCGCAAATGGACCGGGAAAGCCATCTGAAGCCTCCAATGGCGAATGTAAATGGTCACAAACCAAAAAAAGGTAGAAATCTCAAATATTTGAGATTTCTACCTTTTTTAATTGCATCTTTTTTCTCTCCTCAACCCCACGAGTAATCGTTCTCTTTTTTACTAGTTTTTGGGCTCACACTCATTTTTGTTCAGTTTTTCAGTCCCATCAGAACCCATCCCCATGAGCTACATAGTCGCTGTGTAAGATAAGACAAAGTATAAACTAGAATGCTAGTACTCATACTCAATAAAACCTTTGTTTTTGTGTCTTTCTAGCTAATTATATTCATAATTTTTCTTAATTCTAGCAAAACACGCATTGCAGTGCGTGTTACATTTTCTTCCCACGGGAGTTAATGGTCTAAAAAGGAGAATTGCCTTGATACAGACCGGAGAAGAAATGTATATTGGATTAGGAGTAGGAAGAATGAGGATTGAGAGAGATTGGACACAAGAGTATCTTGCTGAGGTGAGTGATCTAGCATATCGAACGGTCCAAAACATTGAATACAATAGAACATCCCCCTCTGGAACCTCCATATGTAAGTTCGCTAAAGCCTTTGAGATGGAGCATTGGGAATTTCTCAAGGAAATTTCAGATGAGGTTATATACAAACCTAAGAAACGGAAATCAAAGAAGAAAAAGCCTGCCAAGTCGGAATCTTAGCAATAAGTGAAACACTAAAATAATATCAATTTTATTTTTCGAAAGCCGCTGCCAAAATGTTCACTGGCGGCGGTTCAACTTTTTTACATATCTATATATTCGAGACTACGCCTAGCTGGAATTTCAGTGCCATACACCTATATTTACTAGAATGACCTTGAAAATACTAAAAAGCAAATGAGGAACAGTACATGAACAAGAAGAATATTGAAATTGCTAAAATGGATATCTGGAGAAGATTTGAGCACGAAGGTCAGTTGTATTACATAGAGATTTTCCATTATACGGATGGAACCATCAAAGCATATGCAAATAAACGACCTGGTAAAGTACAACATATATCGGAAGAATTTCCAATAGGCATAGGTCGGGATGGCCATGACCCAGAAAAGGCTGCTATTCAGGCAATTAATAACATCGCAAATCAATAATATAAAAAGAGCAGGCCTCCTTTAGAGGTTTTCCATGCTCTTTCTTTGACTATATGATTTCTCCATCGTATCAATGATTACCTGCTGTTCCCTTACTACCTTACCAGTCTGATACATTTGAACGACTTTATCAGGTCCATTATCAATAAAATCAACAACTACATTTAGTCCAACTTTCTGGACTAACTCATTTAACTCATCAATCGTTTCGGTATCTCACTGAGTGGGGGACTGATTCCAAATTTAAAATCTTCAACTCAATATTCAAAAACCGTTCCACTAAATCTCTCCTTCCTTTCTTATTGAAATTTTCTTTGAAAATGGTGATAATTAATTTGTTTGCACAGAAAAATTAATTGGCTGGATAAATGGGGGAAATAAAGTTGGCTACTAGGAATGGATTAATTTTTGAAGATCGTCGTGGTTTTGCATTGCCGAACGGGGAAAATTTAAAATTTATTATGTATTATAATGAATTAAATCAACCAGAACAGGTAATACATCTTTTTGAGGGTGAGTGTCCTTATTGCAAACAGCAAGTAAAAGCAGAAAGTACTTGTGAAATGCATGGTTGTCCAAATGGTGATATACAAACCCACTGGAATAGTGAAAATTTTTCAAGAATATTCGAAAAAGGAAAAAAGAAATTTAGATAAACATCATTATATAGAAAAAAGACCTCAATTAGAAAAAATGAGGCTTTTTCTTCTATATATGTGAGGTCCTACCACCTCTTTCGTTTTAGTGATGGCTCAAATTTATGCCAGATACACTACCAATCTTCGACAAATCTCGAGGAGTGACAGCACCATAGCCAAGTCTAAAAAAATTCCATCTTACTGCCATTATTCTAAAATCTCTTAAGCAAATTAAAAAGACTGTAGATGCATTAATTTTTTACTAATCAATGAATCAAAATCCTTCGGTAACAACGCTGCTTTACAAACGTATGAAGCAATCATTATAGCAAATTTAGTAGCCTGACTATATTTTGTTGCTAACTGCCTAGACAGAGTATAACCAATTGAGCCGGCAGACATTGTTTCAAATGCTACTTCTCTCAATAACAAAGGCACTCTGGACGTTGAATAGGGTTCTTCTAGGAACTGCCTAATTAATTGGACAAATGTATCCCATTCTGGAAGTTCAATTTCATCGTCATTGCCTTTGTTACTAGCTATTTGGTATAACTTTTTCCAATATAAATACTGGTCCATTCCTCCCCATAGCCAAATTTTCAATTCTCTTGATAGGTTCTCCTTGGTCTCTGGAAGAAGATATTGATTAAAAATATCCAAAGTAACTCTGTTTAAAGCTATAGAGAAAAGAGAGATTAAGTCAATTAGAAGGGCTACATGCTCGGGATTATCTGGATTTAGCTCTCTTCGAATCCCTCTAATTGTGTATAGTGTCTTTCTAAGCTTTAACTTGTCATCAGAAACATTCCAAAAATCATTTTTAACAAATTTTAATGCATTTTCCAAATGCGGGTACCTCTTGTACAATTCATAATATTTATCCCATGTATTACCATCGCACAATGCGCTGTTTACTACCTTATAGTTTGTGGAAGTTTTATTTGCAAGAATTTCAAAATCCTGCTCTGACAAAAGACTCACATTCATATTAGAAGATAGTTGTTTATGATCTCTTTCAATTTCCTTAGTGAGAAGAACTATTCCTCTTTCTGCCTTCAGCAAACCCATTAATCCACTTAACCAAAGAGACCTGGTAATAGGAGATTGATTTTTTAATGTTTTACAATCTCCTATTAAAAAACTAAGCTCTCCAAAGTTGGATGGTATTAATGCCACTGTATCGAGATCAGTTACTATCTTCCTCTTGGGTGATACACCTTCTGCAAAATAAATTTCTGCTTCCATATGTGGAAACCATTCATTTGCTATGTAGTATTTTAACAATTTAAGTTTTAAACCTTTATCCTTAATAATGTTAAACTCCCCCTAAAAATATATTGTCTACTTCTTCCTGATGTTCTTCAGAAAGTGCCACATTTTCTCTTTCTTTTAACTTATTTGCGCTTATTAGTGATTCAACATATGTTTGACCTTGACTTATAGCCAACCTCATTTGGTCGTCAACCTCTAAACCTTGTCCTTCTCCCATTGTTACAAGATCTAGTGCTAAACTTACAGCTTCAATATTTTCTTCTGTATTAATTAGTACGAATTTGTGCCATCCAGCTGGTGTAGAAACAAGTTTCCCTACTCTTAGTACAGTTAATTGTCTATACTGTTCAATTGCTTCTGTATTTGCGCCAATTTCATGATCATTTTTCAATTTCCTGAGTATAGCAAATGGGCTCCTAATAGCATACTTCTTTGGCAAATACTGTCCTTGTCTTACTGCTGAAACAAGTGCCATTGCTCTTTCGTAGATTTCCCTTTTTGTCGGGCTTAGACGAGCATTTCCCGGTTTAGGAGTAAATAAGAAATAATTCTCACCTGCATGGGAAGTCTTTATCGACGGTGGCTTTATCATGCTATCGTGCGCTAAACTCTTTAAAAGATTTATTTCAGGATCTGTCAGCTTAAATCCGTTTATTTCTTTCCTTTGTTCAATAATGTGTAAAGGAATCCCTTGAGCTTGTTTTATTAATGTTAATATTTTTTGGACAGTTTTTGCACCAGATTTGGCAACAAGATCAGAGAATAAATCAGCGTTTTCCGAAAAATAAACAGGACTTAGCAATATGTCCTTCCCTCTACTTCTCTTATTAATAATATAGTTCCCTTGTTTACCAATGGATAAGTTACGTTCCACTAGTTTTTTCTCAGCCCCGAGTTCATATACTGTAGAAGAACTTACTGGAGAGTTTGTTAGCTTTTTCAAAATAGTCACTGCTAGTTGCTCTGTTTCATTAATTTGTTTT
Organism: Neobacillus niacini; assembly: GCF_046591715.1. Classification (GTDB taxonomy): domain Bacteria; phylum Bacillota; class Bacilli; order Bacillales; family Cytobacillaceae; genus Neobacillus; species Neobacillus niacini_L. Next base: position 162,146 of record NZ_JAWVNQ010000007.1, read on the forward strand.
GTTTCAGCAAATTCACCTATGCCCTCGTATATATCTTCATAGAATGGTACTGTAGGTAAGACAGCTTTTATTGTTTTTCCCTCTGAAGATATTTTAACAAAGTCAATTTCTGCGAGATTCTCCACTATACTATTACACATGTATGTAGGAATATCTAAAAAGTGATATGCTGCCAACTTTAGAGTACTGTAAGGAATAATTGGAAGACCCCGGATATTTAATGCAAGTTTAACCATATTTCCAATTTCTGTTAATATTTCAAACTCTGGTACTTGTTTATTACCTAAACCGATTGTAATGTCATGACTTCTCAGTGCTAACTCCTGATGTTTATTCATAATTTTAATTTCACCTCTAGGAATAATTTACCACAATATGCATTTATTTTTCCATCCTTATAGTGGGGATTAAAACGAAATACTATTGCCTTATTACATATACACTTATTGAGGAGTGACAGGCACCGGAATTTATAGGAGATTTAATTTATAGAGATAGTACCAATATATCCATATCAAGGAACAATACACCATGATGTGCAAGTGAAATTTCCCCTGGTCTCGGTGTGGAGCCTCCGCCAATTATGGCAACTGAAGATGCAGAATGGTGGGGATGGCGGTATGGGGCATTTTGATGTAAGTTTCTACTTTCCCCTGCCAACTGGTATAAACTCATTACTTCGAGTTGGGCTTGATTTGTAAGAGCAGGCAAAATGGAGGGAAAGGTTTCTGCCAGCATGCTTTTTCCTCATCCCGGCGGACCGCTCATAAGTGTTTATGGCAGTATAAAAATGTAAGGTTTGGCGGTTATTTTATGTAGTGTTGATTTTAGAGGGACAAATAAAAAAAGTCACTTGTCAACAATCTCTCATACAATTAAACTCTCTGTTATTGGGCTAACAATTACAGGGAGGTATAAGGAGTGTTAACAGTGACTGATATAAATTATATCAAACAAGAAGTAAATATTAAAGGACGTTCTTATTCAGATGTTGCAAAACAAATGGGGAGAGATCCTAGAACTATAAAAAAGTATGCAGATAAAGAGGACTGGAATGAAATTCAGCATAAGCAATTAAGAAAGAGTAAAGTAATGGAACCGGTGAAGCATATAGTGGACCAGTGGCTCCAGGAGGATTTGAAGAAAAAGAAAAAATATCGCAGAACAGCAAAGAGAATATTTGATCAATTGGTAAGTGATTATAGTTTTAAGGGGGCAGACCGTACTGTAAGAGAGTATGTAGCCAAGAGAAAACTAGAATTATTAGAGAATACTTCCGATGCGGCTATCCCTTTAGAAGCTAAGCCGGGAATGGCACAAGTGGACTTTGGAGAAGCACCATTTAAACATAATGGGGAGACCATTGATCTACCCTTTCTAGCTCTATCATTCCCCAATAGCAATGCCTTTTATTTTCAGGTTTTTTATTCACAGAACAGAGAATGCTTTTTAGAAGGATTAAAACGAATTTTTCATTATATAGGTGGAGTGCCAAAGGCGATTCGATTTGATAACCTAGCACCAGCTGTAAAGAAGGTCCTACCAAATGGAGAAAGAGAACTAACTGATGAATTTCAGAATTTCGTATTTCACTATGGATTTAAACCGGAATTTTGTAATCCTGCCAGTGGCAATGAGAAAGGTCACGTAGAAGCAATGGTTAAGTATATTCGGAATAACTTTCTATTACCGGAATTATCTTATTCGAGCCTAGAAGATTTAAATAGGACATTCTGGCTGGTTGCCGAAAAAGATCGTCAAAGAAAACATTATCAAAAAGACATTTTAATATCAGAATTATTTGAGGAAGATAAACAGGCTTTATTCCAGCTGCCAGAAAAGGAATATCAATGTGTAAGGCATGAAGAAGTAACAGCAGATAAATATGGTTATATAAAAGTAGATAATAGACTTTACTCTACATCCCCTCGTTTTGCCAAATGCATAGTTTTGGCAAGAATATCATTCAATAAGGTAGAAATTTTAACAAAGGAGCATGAGCTCATTGTTGTTCATTCCCGACTTTACGGAAAACAAAAGAAATCAATGGAGTGGCAGCCATACTTGAATTTGATGGCGAAGAGACCAACAGCTATTAAATATACAAGCTTTTATGAACAGATGCCTGAGGAGTGGCAAAAATACTTAGAGAATTGTACTGTTTATGAGAAACAGGAAGCATTGAGATTATTGTCTGTTTTATTAAAGGAGCATGACTTTACATACGCTACCCAAGCCCTTAACAGGGCTTCTGAAAGTGGCCATCCGTCAGTGGATTCAATCAAACAAGTTTTCTACCAGTTGATTAATGGCCGTGGACATAGAAAAGAAATACAAGTAAAAAGAGATATTCCATCAATGCCACCCGCTACGCGTGGTCTTGACCACTACGATCAATTCTTTAAGAACGGTGGTGTTTCGTAATGGAATTAGCCATCCAAGAATATGCAAAACGATTGAAATTAAGTTGGATTAGACAACATTATCATGATGTTCAAGCAGCCTCAAATGAGGAATATTTATTAAGATTACTAGAACTTGAGGTACAGCAACGGGAGGAACGCAGAGTCAATTTACTTCTGAGTCAAGCAGCATTGCCAAAGATACCTAGCATTCCGTTTAAGTGGGATGAAATCGAGTATAATCAGGGCTTAACTAAAGACTATTTATTAGAGGGTCAGTTCATAAAAAATCAGGAGAATTTAATTTTCTATGGTGGGGTTGGTACAGGTAAAACCTTTTTATCAACTTTAATAGGACTTAATGCCATACAAAAGAATGGCTATCATGTAAGGTTCTATACTGTTGCAGGGTTAGTCAATCGATTATTAGACGCGAATGAAAAAGGTACATTAAGTAGATTCTTTAAACAGCTTGAAAAGCTAGATTTATTGATTCTTGATGAGTTGGGTTACATCCCTCTTCATAAACAAGGAGCAGAACTCCTATTCCAAGTAATTAGTATGTGTTATGAAAGGAAAAGTTTAATCATTACAACAAACCTTCGGTTTGGAGAATGGAACCATGTATTTGGTGATCCAATTTTAACCGAGGCAGTTATAGATAGGTTAATCCATCATTCACATCTAGTGGTCTTCAAAGGTCCAAGTAATCGAATGAAGGAATCATTACTACAGAGTTAGATAATTGCCAAACGGGACATTTTTAGCTGCCAAATAGAATTTGGCAGTTCCAACGGCTTGGCGTTAATGAGTATAAAAAAGAGGATTGGCAAGTGACACATTATTAATTGCCATTTATATCATTTTTTACTTGCCAAATACACTCATAAGCACATTATGTTCACCAGCAGCGGCGATTTCAAGTGCCCGTTTTGCTTGGTCGTGTCCAATTACATGTCGAAAATCTTTTTGTGGCAAGTCAGTTAATTGAAGCATTTGATCATTTGAAGTTAAATTATGGGGAAAGGTCAGCAGTTCTTGCCCTTCTAAGTGTTGAACCACTTCCTCAATATGCTGAACTACCACGCACTCCAAATCTATTAACATCTGAATAGGAATCGTGGCATCATAAGGAAGATATATTTTCTTTAGTCCAAGACCTTTAGCAGAAATTAAAGCCGGCAGCATCCCTTCCGCTTTTACTATCATGCCATCAAGAGATAATGCACCAATAAACCCAGTATCCGTTGGAATTGGCACTTTTATCATATTGACCTCTTTTAAGGCAGCTATCGCGATTGCTAAATCAAATAGCGGTCCATTTTTCTTTTGCTCTGATGGAGATAAATTCACTACTATCTTTTTATCCGTGACATCCACATCAAAATGTCCAAGTGCGGCTAGAACACGTTCCCTTGACTCCTTAACTGAAGCATCCGGTAAGCCAACAATCACCATCGACTCCGTACCGGGTTTTATCCTTGCCTCTGCCTGTACAAGATAACCTTCAAGTCCTTTTAAACCAATACTGAAAGCTTTTACTGTCATTAAAATGTCCCCCACCAATGATAACTTTGGTAACTTCAATTATACTAGGATATTGAAGGTATTTACGTTTCTGTACCTTCAACAAACTTGCGGTAATTTTCTTGCTTGGGTTTTAGAAAATGAGATAATATTTTTGTGGTTGTAATATGAGGATTTTGGAAGTCTGATATATAAGCCATGTAGCTGCTCCACCGATAATCCTTGGGGAACTTTACCATCTTTGCTTCAACTGGATTCATATGAATATATCTGCTTACATCTAAAAGATAATCTGATGTATCTATCAACTCTGCTCCATACCGACCTTGAAAAACATGACCAACAAAATGGTGTCGTTTATTAAAATACATCGCATATCTAGAATTTAGCATTTTCATTATATCTTTTGGGTGATGATGAATGGTTTCTAATTGGAGATGAATGTGATTTGTCATGAGGCAATAGGTATGGAGATAAAAAGGAAATTTAAATCGGGTTTCTTCTAGAAGTTCTAAGTATGCTTCACGATCAAAATCATCATAAAATATAGAAGACCTCCTATTACCACGGTTCGTAATATGATACATGGCACCTGGAAACCAAATACGGTGACTTCGCGACAATTGGGAATAGCACCTCTCTTTTAAATAAGTTCAATATCAAATACTTAATTCAACACCAACCCCTAAATTCCTACCAAATTCGATATTTGATTTTGACAAATTTGTGTAAAAAAAAAACAGAGAGGCATGCTCTCCATTTAATCATCGCTTCACCGCATTAAACTTTAGCTGAGTGGGGGTCTGACCCCATGATTCGTGATCACTTTCGCTTAAATTAATATTAACAAATACACCAGGTATTTGATGTATATTGAAGGTCCAATGGAGCCCATCGCATCACAAGTCATTAGGTAGTTTTTTTAGCAGTACATCATTTAATTAAGTTCTCAATTCTACAATTGTAAAATTATTTTAAAAAATATAATTTTACAACAATATATGAGGATTGACAGTGAACCCAATAGTAAGTTTTAATAGATTATATATAATTGAGAGTATTTAATGAAGATAATTAGTGGTTACGGGCATCACCTATCTTGACCATTTATTTCGTCAGTTTACGGACAAAAGAATTATTAAATTTCTATTCATTATTTTGTCAGTAACATTTGATGACTAAAGTTGCATGAAATAAGAGTTAGGAAAAAAAATACACATTACTTGAATGATGTCTGTCACCAGTTTTTTATCTAACAACCTATTAATCTTCAACGGATATATAGGGATGCCAGGCACCGATATTTATTATTAACAAATTAGTAGATTTAGTTAAAGCTTCGCAACTTACACCTCTAGTGATTTATTTTGTCTGAAACTTTCTAGGAATGCTTACTCTCATTCTATTAAGAATTTCAATTGTAATCTTTCTATTTATTATTAGGTTGAAAATTAATATTACGCTTCCGTTTAAAATTACTAGAATGAATCCAGCAATAATAAACTCCAGGTACCCCTTAATTGTAGGTAAAAGAGAAATGCCAAAGTAACTTAATAGCATTGATACAATAAAGTTAGGAAGTAATATTTTTAATAAATCCAAACTAGACCTTTTGAAAAACACCATATAAACATAATTAATTTCCAGTACAGCTAATAAAACTGCAGTACTCAAAACAGCTAATAAAATTCCATAAAAGCCAAAAATCATATTTCCTATTATCATAACTGTTATTAAAACAACGCTTGCAGCTATTTGGATGTTTCTCGCAACTTTAAAGTTACCTGACATATTTATTATGTGACCACTAGGGATATGAATAATTTCAAAAAATGTAATTCCTATCAACAGTAGGGCTATATACCAATTTGTATAATCAATATCAACAAAACCTTTTGTATATATATTAATAAATGGCATTATTAATACAGTTGCAGTTGTTAATAAACAAAGTAAAACATTAATAGCAATAAACTCGTATTGAATAAAAACCTTACATGCATAGTTTTTATCATTTTCTGCTAAAAGTTTTCCAAACCCCATTTGCGGAGCGTTAATAAATGCATATATTACATTTTTCAACATTAAAAATATACTATTATATACAGAAAAAACACTTGCATAGATGGTTCCAGCAGTTGCCGAAATAAATATTATTGGAAATGATAAATACAGTACACTTGTAAATTTTTGTATAAAGACGTCTTTGGTACCTTTTATTGCTTTATAATCTGGAATAGCATTAAAATCAACAAAATCATAAGATTTCTTAAATATATAAGCAATAATTAAACCGTTTATTATAGCCCCAACCATGGTAACAAACCGCACTAACAACATATGTCCTTCTAGAAGTATTACAATAATTATGATAACTTGCTGAATGATTAAAGTAAAAATCTGAATTGAATTTAATATATATTCCTTTTGCTCAGTTTGAATTAATATTCTAAACTTTGTGGTGTAAAAAAGATTAAAAGATGTAGAAATAACTGTCATTAAAAATGTTAGTATAACAATGTTGTTAGACAAATCAGTCTTTATGAGGAATGTATAGCCAATGGAAAGTATGATCCCTATCAAAAAAAATACTATCCCAATTTTATTAAATATTCTTTTCGTAGCAGACATAATTTTATTAATTGCATTGTAGTCTTGGTCAGCCAAAGGTCTAAATAAGGCTACATTAGTAGCTAGAGTAAAACCACTTTCAATTAATAATAACATAGTAATAAACTGTGTCGCAGTTGAGTTTAATCCATTAAAATCAGAACCATAATTTGAAATTATTAAATTTATTACTATTAATCCTAATAAACCATTTATTAGGGTTAGTGAAAAGCCAGATATTGCCGTATATATGCTCTTTTTTCCTTTTGTCATCTCTCTTAATTTTCCTCCACTATAACGAGCTTTTACCATTTTGGTTATAAAGCCGCAAAAAATAAATCAGGTTTCATAATAGTTTATTCAGTCACATTTCAAACTTAAAAATGATGGGGGCACTATTTAATTCACTGAATCCAGCATGATCAAAAAAGGCTGCCTTGGTGAAAAACTAAAACTAACAGGAAAAAACTTAAGTTAAGTTAAACACTAACAGTATGATTTATTTAAGGCCCTGTGATAGAATTAAAAATTCAAGTGAAATTAACTGCTACTAATAATTACTTTTAAAATACTACCTATTGTTGCTTTTCAATTAATTTAATAATCTTATTGGTAAAGGTTTCTGGTAAATATTCTTTATAATTTTGTTTTACATCATTAAAACTGCATTTTTTCCCCATAGAATTTAAAATAAATTCATAAACTTCGTTAGATAATTTATTTAGTTTCGAGTAATCTTCCTTTATTGATAAATTCAGTGGATAATTCCCTAACATTATTTTACAGATATCGTCCTTTACATTATAAATATTAATTATTGGTTTACACGATCCGATATATTCCAATATTTTACTAGGAGCCTGAGATGTTGTTCGGTTACTAATATTTAGCATGAAATCAGATGAATATATGGCGTCAATAGAAAACCCTTTGCTTTGGTGACCGTAAAAAATTAAATTTTCGCCCATTTTAATTTTATATTCCTTAATAATTTCCTCACAACCGGAGCCTAAAATATGAATTTTTATTCTTGGATCTTTTCGAGTGATTAAGTTGAAGATTTCCAAAGAAAAAGTCGGATTTCTAATGTCTTCATATAATGTCCCGGTATAAACAATGTTTATATCATCATTATCGTTATTGAAGATATAATTAGAATTATGATTCAGTATATCACTAAGATTAGGCATATTAATTGCAAAAGTTTTGCTATCCCAAGCTTTAAGTTCGCTATTCATTATAGTGTTATTCATTTCATTTGTAACCAAAACGATATCAGCTATTTCATACCATCTTTGTTCTTCATCTAATCGTGAATTACGTAAATTAAATTTGGTATCTTCTATTAATGCTATAGGATTATCCGTATATAAATCAAACTGAATCATTATAAAATTTAAATGTTGATTTTCTAGTTTAATATTGTACGCACTTCTTATATTTAAGAAAGGAGCTCCAACCGCTATAATTATGTCAAAACTTTCCAAATCCTCGTGTTTTCTTAGGTATTTAATCAAGTTTTTTTCCCAACCATAAATAATTCCAGACCTCTTTGCAATAGATAGTGGGAATAAGAATATTATTTTTACAATTATAATTAATATTTTCTTTATTAATTTATTAAGACCCAAACGTTCTAATTTTCCCAATATATACAATTTCATCAAAATAAAATTATCCCAAAAACTCATTGGACGTTTTATAGTTATATTATTATACTCTTCAGTACTACTTGTATTTAAAGAATTCTTAGCAGAATATAATATCACATCATACTTTTCACCCAAATACGGCAAAAAGTTCTCTAAACAAGATATAGTTCCATTCGATTTTGGCCAAAAATCACGTGAAATAAAAAGTATTTTTTTTTTCAAAAAATGCCACCTCAAAGTTATTTTAATTACTAAAGAATATAGCGTTGTAGAAAATTAAATAAAGGAGGATGATTTCCTATCGCCTCAATTAAAATATCTTTAGTCTTTACTAATTTTTGCTATTATTGACTCACTATATTGAACGTTAGTTTGGTTAATAAAGTTATTATCAATTTTATTGTTTACTTCATTAACATATTTCCCTGTAATTGATATTTTTCTTTTTGTTTTTCTTAAAAACCATTCATATTCAATATCAACATGTCCAATGTCTATTGCTTGGTAACCTAATTTTGTTAAATCATAAGCCAAGATAGTTGCTGTTGGACCTAAGGCTAATAATATTAATGATGTTTTCTCGAGTTTTTTTACTTCACTCAATATTTCATTATATTTATCGAATGCATTTTCATGCGGTGCGATAATTCTTCTAATACTATTTGCATTATCTAATAAATCATTTCCTATACCAAAGAATGTAAATGAACCTTCAATCATAACGATATCACGATTCTCCCAAATTAATTTAATCTTCTTAAACTTCTCTTCAGCACCTTTTTTATCTTTGTATATCATATAGGGTCTAGTAAATAAACTATTTCCATATACGTTTGTATTAATATAGTGAAAAATATGAAACCTTTGGTAATGCATTATTCTGGTCCAAAAATGTTTTGCATTTAAATCTAAGCCTTTAACTTCATTAAGTGTATAAGGTAAACATATTAGTAAATTATCCAAATTTGAACTAAGTACTTCAGACAGTCTTTTCGAAAGTATCTCAGAACCATTTTGAAACGAGCCCTTTTGTGTTCCTAATATCCAACTTATTTCTCCATCTCCAAATCTACTTACTGACTTTTTATCTCGTACTATTAACTCTACGGTTTCAAAGTCACTTAAGATGGTGATGTTTGGAAATAGATTTTTATATAGCAGATAGAATAAGGAATAGTATAAGTATCTAATATGTCTGGACGGTATTATAAATATCCTCGTAAATAACCTCTTTATTGTTATCCTCATCATTGTACTCCTAATCTAAATATGACTAAATTACCTACTCAATACGATTAATTATTTGACGGATATACTCCTGATCATTAATATCTTGATTAATAAATTCGTCTTTAAATTCGGCAGTATGCTTGCCTTCTATCATAATTTTATCCTTAGCATTCCTTAATGACCATTCATATTCTGAGTCTAAATGCCCAATATCTATTGCATGATATCCGTATTTTGCCAATTCAAATGTTACTATTTTTGCCGTAGGACCTAAAGCCAATAAATACAATTTATTTCTATCCATTTTTAAGATTTCATTTGTTATTTCGGTGTATTTACCAAATGCATTTTTTGATGGACAAATAATCCTTTCGATATGCTTAGCATTTGAAAACAATGTATTTCCTACACCCGATTTACTTTTATCACCTTCAATGATTACAATTTCTCTCCCTTCCCATAATTGTTTTAACATAGAAAACCATTCAATGGATTTATCTTTATCTTTAAAAATCATATATGGTCTAGACATAAATGTATTTCCAAATTGATAACCGTTGATTTCTTTTAAAAAGTACTTTCGATAATAAAATAGAAACTTAAGATGAAAATACCTATCTTTAAATCTCAATTCTTCCATGTCTCCGAAGATATCAGGGAGACAAATCAAAATGTTATTATTTTTTGAATTAATGATTTGTGATAATTTTCTGGCTAACTCGATATTGTAATTTTGATAAACTATATCTTTACCATTAATTAATGCGATTTCTCCATCACCAAACCTTATGACCGATTTATTCTTTGCTACCATAATTGTCTCTTCAATCGATAAAACATTTATATTTAGTTTCCTTTTCTTGAAATAAAAAGTTCCAGCTATAAAGAATATTATATTCTTGCACATCCTAGGAAAAATAAGTAGCCTTCTCTTTATTTCTTGTAAGTCCAACAAAATTACCTCCCCGCATTATTCCTCAAATGACTGAGTTGAAAAACCGATAAATATATATAGTATAAATACAGCAGGTACTAATAAAAAAATCTGTTCGAAAAGTGCAGATATTAACAGTAATGTAATTACTAAATATAATATCTGTTTATAACCTGCGCTTAAATTATTTATTTTAATAATTTGATAAACTCTTTTCAAATAAAAGAAGTATAAACCAAAAAGGGAAATAAATGAAATAGTTCCTCCATGAACTAGGAAAGCAAGTAACCAATTATGAGGAAATATCATATCAAATCCGTCTGTATAATTATCGATTTCTCCCCATGGGATTCCAATCATATAACTGTTGAGCCAAATTTTTATAGATCCACCAATCGATTCAATTCGTTTGATATTTTGAGATAGGATAAGATCAAAATTCAAGAGGATAATTATAACTGCAACAAATAAAAATAATGCAATAATAAAACTAATCAATACATTTCTTTTCATTTCACGAAAGTAAAAAAATAAAACTGCAACAAAAACCATCAATATCCCAGTAAAAGATATTGATAAAAACAATCCTGCTGCACCTATTATAGAAATAATAGGACCTATTTTGGCTCTCTTTTCCTTGTATAACCAATATCCTATAACAACATTTAGCCCTGAAAAAACTCCTAATGACGCTGGGACACTAAGAAGACCCGAATGCCTCGCAAATCCAGGAATTCTAGGTGAAGATATATATAAAAGTTCTACTATTTGAAGTTGTGCAAGTATAGCATAAATACAGTTTGCTAAACCTGTTAATACAATTGCAATTAATGTATGCTTTATTATTTTGGGATTTATTGGATAGAATACCGATATTAATGAAAGAATACTTAATATTAGCATTAATCTAAGCTGGCCCAAACCGAAATACCCAAATATTATATTTTCAGCAAATAATAAATGTACCAAAAATACAGGAAAATGACTAATAAACAATAGCGATAGTATTAATTTCTTCTCTCTATTAATTAATAATTTCTTACTTCCTAGGAGATAGATTATAAAGGAAAGAATAATGAATAATGCTGCTATTTCATATAAAAATGGCTTACCACCTTCCTGGGTAATACTAATTCCAGATATACTGATTTTAAGATTTGATATTCCTCCTGAGAAGAATAACATATAAATACCTAAAATGAATATTTTATCACTTAAACTCGTTTTAATTTTAGGTTTTATAGGTTTTGGTACTTTCATATAATCATTCTCCTGCTGTATTTGGAATACCTTAATATTTAGAAAAGCAATTTTAAAGGCATGTGGTACCAAGTAGTATTGTTGTATAATTATTATTCAATCATCTATAACAAAATACAGATCCAACTTTAAGAAAAAAATAATAAATTCTATTTAATTTAATAATTTCAGAGTGTTTATAAGATTTCACAGACCCTTTTAAAGATATTAACTTCCTTAAATACTCTTTAAATAATTTCTTAACTATAATTTTTTCCAAAGATTTTCTATCAATTCTTTTTTCTTGGTTATTTTTATCAATTATCTTCTTCAATAACTTGTCAACTATAATAAAATCATCATAATTTAAATTAGAATCTCCACTAGAGAAGGCATTGAATTTTTTCATTTCTTCATTATTAAATTGAAGACCAAAATCTTGGATATATTTTAATCTGACTAAATTTGAATGTTCTCTAATAGTATTTTTTGTTTGTTTTGTAACTTGCGTGGTATGAATCCTATATTTCAACAATACTTTTGAATAATTACTGAAATTAAAGTCTTTAATTTGGGCGCAACGTGTCCATAACTCGTAATCCTCTGACTTAAAATTAGGGTTATATCTAATATTATATTGTTTTAATTTATCCGCCCTGAACATGACTGAGGGATGAACTATAGGTGTACCAAAAAAAAAGCTTGATTTAATCTCATCTGATTCTCGAGGAAACCTCTTTATCCCCCTTTTTTTCCCAATATACCTAATTGAACTCCCTACCATATCAATGGATTGGTTTTTTTGTAAAAATGCTAATTGTCGACTTATTCTATTTCTATATGCAATGTCATCAGAATCCATTCTAACTATATAGTCACCTGTAGCAATTTCTAATCCTCTATTTAAAGTTCTAGCAACACCAAGGTTCATATCATTTCTAAACAATTTAATCCTCTTATCATTATAACTTTTTGATATAAACTCATAATCATCTACAGAGCAATCATCAATTATTATTAGTTCAATAAAGTCATAAGTTTGATTAATAATTGAGTCAATTGCTTTTTTTAGATACTCCTTATTTGTATTATATGTTGGCATAATTATGCTAACTACTGGCTTCATCTAAACCACTCCTAACTTCATAGTATTTAATTTCGAAGTTTTAAGTTGAGAATACCAACAATTCTTTTCATTCCAGGAAGGTAAGTTCTATCATATCTGGAAATGGAAAAATTTAGGTGTTTGACCCAAATAAAAGGGTCAAAGTCTCATCCAAGTGGACTGAAGAATTATTACAAGAATTCATTGGACACATTAGATTTGTTTAATAAATTATTATAAGTCTATCCACCACTCTGAAATCCTACTACCCATTTTATCAATAGTAATCTAATCGCCTATTAATCATTTTCTTCATCAAATCACTAATTACAGTAGAATCTAAATCCACAAAAAAATCTACACGTTCATATCCAGCTAAGATTTCTTCCGAAAAAGGTTGCTTATACGTTATTATAGGTGAATTATGAATTTTCGCTTCTAGTAATGGCAATCCAACCGTTTCAATACTTGAAGGGAAAATTAATACTGACTTCGAATACATTTCAAAAACGGTTTCATGTGAAAGCTTTCCAACAAAATATATTGGCAGCTCTAAACTCTTCACTTTTACAAATAACTCATGAATGTGCTTATTTTCATTACCATTAAGTGTGAAAATAACTTTATAATCATAGATGCCCTTATCTTTAAGATTAATACATGCATCAATTATTATATTGTGATTTTTAAATACCGCCCCATTGGCTGGATAAAAGAAAGTAGATAAACTAGTATTTGTACAATCAAACATTCCTTTTGCCTTAGAACTGACTTTTGGTGGCATAACGATTATTTTCTTTTCATCTATATTTAATTTTCTAATACAATTACTTTTCATCCATTCAGTTTGTACAATAACCTGATCAGAATTTTTAATAGAAGATAATATCCTCTTACCAATAATATTTTGGTAAAACCAAAGAAACTTATTTCTAAATATCGAGAATTTATAGTCTGAAAAAGGCAATGCATTATGCACATAAACAGTCTGATAAACTTTAGAATGAGATATCATAATATTTTGTAATGAAATTACCTTATCAACTGCAAACTTCTTAATCAACCTAGGTGCAATAAATTGATCAAAAAATATTCTATGAATCCAACTTTTCTTAATCCAAGGAAATCGAAGCACTTTTGTATTTTGGGTTTCTTTTAATTTCGGCTTACTAACTACTAAGATATATTCATTTGATATATCCTTTTTGAATTCATTATAAAACTCATGAAGAACCGTTAGAGCTCCGCCACTTTCAGCCGGAACATCAAAAACCATTATCTTCATGATTTTCTCCACACCATCTTATTAACTAATCCTGTGTAACTCTGTATCAATTTAACAACTTTCAAACTCACATTCTCATCCACATAATTAGGAACATTTTCGCCAAAATCACCATTGGCATTCATCTGAACTGCCATATCGACTGCTTGAAGGACTTGTTCTGTTGTGATACTTCCTATCACCATATTCCCCTTATCAAATGCTTCAGGACGCTCAGTACTCGTACGAACTGATACTGCTGGAAACTTAAAATAAGACGCTTCCTCTGCAATAGTCCCACTGTCAGAAACAACACAGAATGCATTTTGCTGAAGATAATTATAGTCAGCAAATCCAAATGGTTGTAAGGTTCTCACATTCGGATGGAATTTGAATGCACGTTGCTCAATAAACTTTTTGCTTCTTGGATGAGTGCTGTAAATGACCGGCAGATCATAAGTATTTGCCATTGCATTAACAGCATTCATTAAGGCCATGAAGTTTTCTTCGTTATCTATATTTTCTTCTCTATGAGCAGAAAGCAGGATATACTTCCCTTTATCCAAATTAATTGTATTAAGCACTTTGCTGTTATTGATTTTATCTGCATTCACCCTTAACACTTCTGCCATAGGCGATCCAACAACATACGTTCTCTCTTTAGGAACGCCTTCCCAATTCAGATAACTCCTAGCATGTTCCGTATAACAGAGATTCACATCACTTGTATGATCAACAATTCTTCTATTAATTTCTTCTGGTAGATTTTCATCAAAACACCTATTTCCTGCTTCCATATGGAAAATAGGAATTTTAAGTCTTTTTGCTGATATAACGCTCAAACATGAATTAGTATCTCCAAGTACAAGTAAAGCATCCGGCTTCTCTTGTATCATAATTTCATAGGACTTTGCGAGGACATTCCCCATTGTTTGACCTAAGTTTTCACCAACTACTTCAAGATAGAAGTCCGGTTCTCTAATCCCTAGATCATCAAAAAACACTTGATTTAGTGTGTAATCATAATTCTGGCCGGTGTGAACAAGTACATGATCAAAATACTTATCGCTTTTCTTAATCACTTCAGAAAGTTTAATAATCTCTGGCCGGGTTCCCACTATAGTCATTAATTTTAATTTTTTCATTTTGTTTTCTCTCCTACTTAAAATAATGTTGATAGAGATCTTGATGGTTCTCCATCCATTCCTTCATTTCAATTACCATTTGTTCATAACTTGGTACATTAAACGAGAAATCCTTTCTGTTATTTATTAAAGATTTATCTAAAGAGAGCTTGTCGCATTTTAAAATTTCTAATTCACTATTTTTAATATATTTATTAAATAACTTTAAAAGTTCATATTTACTAATAGTTTCATTATTTACTAGATTATAAAGTCCTGTAAGGTTTTCTGTTAAAGCTTGTTCCATTGCCTTCGCAAGGGTTAATGTGGTTACACCATTCCAGATTACTTCTGTAAACCCATTAATCTGGCCCTCCTGCTTCATAAACCAATTAAAGAGCCCAATACCATCTTTTTTTATATCAGGGCCAATTATTGAGTTTCTGAAGGTTAAATCTTTATCATTTTCTAGTTCACCTAGTGCTTTTGTTCTGTCATAAAAAATTTCCCCATCTTTAAATGATGTTTCTGAATAGCGACCTGTCTTACCAGAAAAAACGCAATCTGTACTCATATGAATGATTCGTGTCTTTATATTCTTTGTAATATCGCTTAAATAATGTGGTAAATAACTATTTAACAAGACTGCTAAAGATTTGTTATCTTCAGCATCGTGATTTAGTAAACCTATCGCATTAATCACTGCATCATATTTACCATTTAATATGAGTTTTTTTACAAAGGAAAGATTCGTAATATCCCCATATACATAATTGCAATATTCAATTGGCCTTCGACTAAATGCAGTAACTTCATGCCCAGCTTCTTTAAGGTATATAGAAATTGTATGACCCGCCATACCAGTTGCACCAAGTACAAGTATTTTCATCTATCTTACCTCCTCCAACTCACTAACTTTCTTCGTCCAATTTCTAATTTCTTCTCTTATATAATCCAAACTAAGTAGTTTTTGCTTTATTTCTTCAATGTTTAATCTTTCAGTATTGTGAGAGTTGTAATCTTCATTTTGCTGTAGCTGCTCATTACCCTCAACAAAGTATTTATCATAGTTAAGATCTCTTTTATCAGCTGGAACTCTAAAAAATCCACCTAAATCTTCAGAAACAATATGCTCTTCTGTTGTAAGAAGGGTTTCATACAATTTCTCACCATGGCGGGTACCAATGATTTTTATCTCATTTTTAGCATTAAATAATTCCTTAAGTGCCTGTGCTAGATCACCAATCGTTGATGCAGGTGCTTTTTGAACCATAATGTCTCCTGCCTCTGCATGTTGAAATGCAAAAATTACAAGCTCAACTGCCTCCTCTAGACTCATTAAGAATCTTGTCATATTTGGATCAGTGACTGTTATTGGCTGCCCACTTTTTATTTGTTCTACAAAAAGTGGAATTACAGAACCTCTAGAAGCCATAACATTTCCGTATCGGGTTCCACATATTAAAGTTTTATCTGAATCAACCGTCTTAGACTTAGCTACAAACACTTTTTCCATCATAGCTTTTGAAATTCCCATTGCATTAATGGGATATGCTGCTTTGTCTGTGGAAAGACAAATAACCTTTTTGACCCCCATCTCAATAGCACCGGTAATAACATTATCTGTACCAATTACATTCGTCTTAACTGCCTCTAAAGGAAAAAACTCACAAGAAGGAACTTGCTTTAGTGCGGCCGCATGAAAAATATAATCTATCCCATGCATTGCATTCTTCACGCTTGCTAAATCGCGAACATCGCCAATATAAAACTTAAGTTTCTCATTTTTGTATAACTTCCTCATATCATCCTGTTTTTTCTCATCACGGGAGAATATCCGAATTTCTTTAATATCAGTATTTAAAAATCCTTTCATTACTGCATTACCAAAAGATCCCGTACCACCAGTTATTAATAGTGTTTTATTTTTGAACATTTTAATAATCCCCATTCATAATATTTTTGTTTGAAACTAACTTTTCTAAGGCATTTATATATTTTCTTGTAGCAATTTTTCTGGAAAAATATTCATTTACATATCTACGACTATTCAATCCACATCGTTTAGCATATTGCTTATTATTGTACATTTCTAAAATAGCTTGTTTTAATTTTTCAGGAGAATCGGGTTCAATTGCAATTCCACACTCTCCTTCGATGACAGAAGCACTCAATTCACTTTCCAAATCGAAGCAACTTATTATAGCCTGACCGGTAGACATCATTGTCCATGTTTTACTAGGAAAACCATTCTTTGAAGTTCCCTTTTTACCCAAAACAACTCCAACATCCCCTAAACTATATACATATGAAACTTCTTCTAATGGTTGTAATGGAAAGAACTTGATATTTGTGGCATTGGAATCATCAATATACTGCTTTATTTCTTTTTGTCTTACTCCACCACCTATAATTACAAATTCAAGGTCTTTGATTTGTTCTAAACCTTTAGCTGCATCAACTATAATTTCCACATTCTGGGGTAGGCCTAAGTTCCCGCAATAAGTAACATAAAATTTATCCCTATCTAGCTGAAATCTATCAAATAAAATATTATCTTTTCTAGGAATAGGAGTAACCTTATTTGTATCTATCCAATTATAAATAACTTCTATTTTCTCCTTTGGGATACCATCGTCAATATTTCTTTTTCGAAATAGTTCTGACACAGTTATAATATATTCACTACCTTTTAATGAGATTTTTTCTAAAGTTTTCCCCATAGAATATAATAACTTTTTTTTCAAACCTTCTTTTGCTATACCTGTAGATATGACTGACTCTGAGACAACATCACTTTCCAGATACAGTAATGGAACCCTTTTTAGTTTTTTTAACAGGACGCTGATAGGACCAATAAAGACTGGCATTGAGTGGCTCATTATTATGTCAACATTTTTTTCTTTTAAAGCCCTGAAAGACATTCCTAAGGTAAGTAGTAACATTCTAACTGCTCTAGATGTGATTGATTTTTCATTTGCAGAGATGTAAACTCTATTAATTATTAATTTGTCATTATACTGCTTTTCAATTTTCATATTCTTATATTTTAACTTAATGTCCTCTGAAACTCTCCAAGGTGCAGGTGTTATAAGTACAACTTCATGACCTGCTTTTATTAAATCTTTTATTAAATCGATCCCCAGATGTGTCCCACCAGATATCTCGGGGTAATAAGTTGGTCTAAACATTAAAATTTTCACAGAAATTACCATCCTTAAAAATTCGTATCTTTATATTTATTTCGGCTTTAAATTTCCTTTATACCCTTGCTATGATAATCTTTAAAATTAAATACTAGTAATATTTACTCTAGTAATTTATTCGAGTTCATCATTTGAATGATGTCAGGTTTTTAATAACTAATGCAAACATTCTTTCATTGACTTTATCAGAGACAAAAGAATTATGGGGTGTAATAATAACATTTTTTAGCCCCCATAATTGACTGTTACTAGATAAAGGCTCGTCCTCAAATACATCAAGAGCTACTCCCAGAAACATATCATCTTGAATAGCCCTTAATAAAGCAAACTCATCTAAAACTCCACCACGGGAAACATTAATGAGAACACAATTATCCTTAATCATTTTAATTTTTTTTCTGTCAAGCCAATGACTTGTTTCTAATGTAAGAGGAAGAGTTAAAATAATAATGTCACTCTTTTTTAGGACTTTATCTATATCATCTACTAAATAATATTCATCAATATATATAGATTCCGTTTTACGCCTACCAACACCGAGCACGGTCACATCGAAGGCCTTAAGTCGCTTAGCAACCTCTGATCCTACATCACCAAATCCAATAATGGCTGCTGTTTTATTTGTTAACTCAAGTAAATCACGTCGTTTTCCCCATTTATGTTCACTTTGAGCCGCATAAAACTCCTTACTCTTTTTATAAATTTCTAAAATCTTTAGTACCACCCACTCTGCTATCGGAACACTGTAGACTCCCTTAGCATTGAAGATCTTTATTCTCTGCTCATTAATATAATCAAGTGGCACCCTATCAAGACCGGCACTAGTAAGTTGTATAAATTTTAGGTTCTTAAATTTTTTGATGTCATTATATAGGAATAGACCATTACAAACTACAGCGTCAATATCTGAAACATCCACTTGTATGGGAACTCTCTCATCCTGAATATATACAATTTCATATCCAAGTGACATTAAACTACTTAGTTGCTCTTTACTATATTTAAATGCCCCAGTAAGTAATAGTTTCATATTATACATTCCTCTTCTAATAACTATTTCGTAATTGAATAAGCAATTTCCACCACTTTATTCTTAACAACCCTTTTGTTTTCTTCAAAGAAAGTTTTTTCCTTGCCCATTATTTTTGCTTCAAAATTCCTTATTTCATTTACCCCTAATTTGAAAATTTCTTCTATTATTCTAATATCTGTGCTTATTTTAGTATTACAAAAGCTCCTAGATAGAATCACCATGTTAGAGTTTAAACGATAATGCTCTGTAATAATGTTCTCTGCAGGGAGAGCTCCTTGTCCGAGTTGCGCTATCCCTCCAAAGCCATAGAGAATTCCTCTAGCCTCAAACTTATTACAGAGCATATCAACTGTTCCATTTTCTAAAAGCTCAAACATAAACCTCATATTATAACCAAGGTGTAAATCATTCAATCCAATATGAATATAGTCAATACCCTGAACTTTTAAAATTGAGTCTATATTTTCTACAGCCTCCGTAGTTTCGCACAAAAGACAAACCCTAGCCCTACCATTTACGTAATTGACAAAAAGCTCAACTTCTTCTCTTGTCTTAAAAAAAGGAAGCATTACAATATCTGCTCCATCATTAATTACACTATCTATCTCATCTTTTGAACCTTCATATATCGGATTTACTCGAACAAGTAATTCTGAATCGGTAAGGACTTTTTTAATTTTTTTTACATCATCTATACTGTGTCTAGATATGACTGTATCCAAATGGCCTTGTCGTGCATCTTTTCCATTAATCTCAAGATCAATAAAAATCCAATCTACACCACTATTTTCTGCTACTTTGGCAATTTCTTCTTGATTTGTAATGTACATCAACTTTAAAGTCATTTAGTTATTCCTTCTTTCTTCCATGGTTGCTGCCATTTCAGACTCCTGTCCTTTACCTTTAACTATCTTAGCAGTTTCACTTACATTTACATTGTCCTTCATCGCCAGTACCTTTAAGATTGTTTTGAAAAAAATCATTAAATCAAATACAAATGAAAGGTTCTCAACATACTCAACATCGTATTCAATCCTTTTATCCCAATGGACTTCCTTACGTCCATTCACCTGTGCCCATCCTGTTACACCTGGTCTAACATCGAATCTTCTACTTTGCACCTCAGTATATTCTGCTAGCTGCCAAGGATGGTAAGTTAAAGTAGGTCTGGGTCCTATAATTGACATATCGCCTTTTATAATATTTACAAATTGGGGAAATTCATCAATACTAGTTTTCCGAATAAATCTCCCCACTTTAGTAACCCTAGCATCCCCTTTAGTTTCATATACTCCGCTTTTTTCAGCACCAACACACATTGAACGAAATTTATATATCTTAAATACATTCCCATGTAATCCGAGGCGTTCTTGTTGAAAAATCACTGGCCCTTTTGATTCCATTTTGATAGCTATAGCTACTATTAACAAAATCGGAAAAAGGATTATCAGCCCAACCAGAGATAAAACGATATCCAATAACCTCTTCACTTTTTTATAAATCATAATTAGTTCAAAACTCCTCTACTCTATTTTATTTTTAACATAATAAAATTATATTTTTATAACTATACTTTAGTAGATTAGGACTTAATTGAAATCTGTAATAGTTTTATTCCAATCAACTACTAAACCACTAAACTACATCCTCTTATCCCAAATGCCTCTCGCGTGCTTTCTATCTAACTATAAGAGTAAGTTTCCTTTTACAATTCAATCTGTGTAAGAACTATACCAATACGATAATCCATTTATAAATTACCAAAATGTACTACCGTCTTCTATATCATCATCTAAATTTTCTTACCCTTTAGGATGAAAGCTGCAGGTAGTATCCCCAACTGTTAAGGCTAATATCTCCAGATGGACATACTACCTGAAAATGCAAACTCATATACTTAATAAACAATCAATGTTATATGTTCTTAATTTCCAATGAGTTGACAAATAAACTCCTACAACCAATGGTGTCTAATGTATCTTTCATACCAAAGCATAATCAAGTACCTACTTTCGAAAATGGTAAGGGATTATTACCATTTAAAAATCCCATTTTCACCGTTTTTACAACGAAAAGTTAGAAAATCTATACTCTGTTCACAATCTTTTCTTTTTCTATTCGATAATTCAAGTATTCAAGCAATTCATTTTTCATACTTTCATCTTTCAAAGCAAACTCCAAAGTTGTTTTCACAAAACCAATTTTTTCCCCAACATCATAACGTTTACCTTCAAAATCATAAGCAAACACTCGCTGAATCTGATTCAACCTTTGAATCGCATCCGTTAATTGAATCTCTCCACCAGCACCAGTTTTCTGTTTTTCTAAGAGCATAAAAATCTCCGGCGTTAGAATATAACGTCCCATAATCGCAAGATTAGATGGTGCCGTTCCTGGTTCAGGCTTCTCAAAAAAATTTTTAACCTGATATCTACGCCCCTCTTGAACTGAAGGTTCAACAATCCCATAACGATGTGTCTCATTATCCTGAACAGGCTGGACCCCAATCACTGATGAGTAAGTATCTTCATGAATATCCATCAATTGTCTTAAGCAAGGGGTATCACTCTGAACAATATCATCTCCAAGTAAAACCGCAAAAGGCTCATCACCAATAAAATTACGCGCACACCATACAGCATGACCCAATCCTTTGGGTTCCTTCTGACGGATATAATGAATATCTGCAAGATTAGTAGAATATTGAACTTTATTAAGTAACTCGTATTTACCTTTTTCCTTAAGGATTTGCTCTAACTCTGGTGCAAAATCAAAATGGTCTTCAATTGACCGTTTTCCTTTTCCAGTTACGATGATGATATCCTCAATACCAGAAGCAATTGCTTCTTCGACAATATATTGAATCGTAGGTTTATCTAAAATTGGCAGCATCTCTTTTGGCATTGCCTTCGTAGCTGGTAGAAATCTAGTCCCCAATCCTGCTGCTGGAATTATTGCTTTCCGTACCTTTTTCATATTCATTCCACCTTTATTTATTTATCTCTTAATCTATTTCGCTGTAGCTAATATCGGTGAAAGTTCATATTTATTATTAGCAACTGCAATTAACGTATCATGCATTTCTCCTTCTGACATCTCTAGGAGATTGCTTATTAACTTACCTAGAACCTCCGCCTGAAGGACATTCGCCTTTCCTATATGAATCTTAGGAAAAATACTCTCAGGGTGAACCTCATTCTCATTCAGTAGCTCTTCATACATCTTCTCCCCAGGACGTAGCCCTGTGAAATGTATCCCGATTTCTTCTATATTATAGCCAGAAAGCTTAATCACATTTTTAGCAAGATCAACAATCTTAACCGGCTCACCCATATCAAGAACAAAAACTTCACCGCCACGTGCAAGGGATCCCGCCTGAATAACAAGCCGCGAGGCTTCGGGTATCGTCATGAAGTAGCGTGTCATATCCTGATGCGTTACCGTAACCGGCCCACCAGCCTGAATTTGCTTCTTAAATAGCGGAATAACACTGCCACGACTACCAAGTACATTCCCAAACCGAACAGCAACAAATTTCGTATTACTATGTTCTGCTAAACTCTGAATAATCATCTCTGCAAACCGCTTCGTTGCCCCCATGACATTAGGAGGATTTACAGCCTTATCGGAAGAAATCAGAACAAATGTATTAACACCGAATGTATCACACGCCTCCGCAACATTCTTCGTACCAAACACATTATTCTTGACCGCTTCCCGAGGATTATATTCCATCAACGGAACATGCTTATGTGCTGCTGCATGATAAACCACAAACGGCCGATGTTCTTCCATGATTTCAAAGATTCGATTCCGATCTTGGATATCACCAATCACCGGTACTATCTCGATACGGTTTTGATACTGATTTCGCAATTCCATATCTATTAAATAGATACTATTTTCACCATGACCAACCAAAACAATTTTACTAGGATTAAATTTACAAATCTGGCGGCAGATTTCTGAACCTATCGAACCACCAGCACCAGTTACTAACACGGTCCTTCCGGTTACATATTCTGAGATACTGCCAATATCCAACTCCACTGGATCTCTTCCTAATAAATCCTCCACCTGAACTTCACGGAATTGATTAACAGAAATTTTTCCTGTCATTAAATCCTCAAGCTTTGGAATGATTTGTGTTTTTGCAGTTGTTTTTGAACATTCCTCAAAAATACGATGCAACTCCTTTTGCTTTAATGAAGGAATCGCAATCACAATGTTCTCAATTTGGTATTTCTCAACCGTTTGTGCAATTCTATCCGATCCACCAACAACTGGTATTCCAAGAATATCTAATTTAAACTTTTTCGGATCATCATCAATAAATGCTACAGGCTTTAGGTCAATGTCATGGTTATTCAATAACTGTCTAGCCACCATTGTTCCACCAGAACCAGCCCCGATAATAAGTGTCTTTTTAATATTCTTTTGTTTATTCATAATGTTGTCCCGGAACATTCTCCATGAGAACCTTGACCCTCCAATTAACAACACATGCAGCATCCAGGTGATTAATAATGCTCTTACATAGGTATTATGAAATACTAACAGCTGCATTGCCGAAGTGGCCGTAATTGAAAATGTAACCGCCTTAACAATCGCAATCAGTTCGCCGACACTCGCATACTGCCAAGCCTTATTATAAAGATGATAGATGGAAGCAAATAAGTGATGGCAAATTAACAAGGTAAGTGCCGTAACAAATAACATTGGAACTTTAAAGATATGTATCGATGGATTTAGCGTCCAATAGCTTATGTAGATAGCCGTTAGCACAATAATCGAATCCAAAATGGCAAGTGTCGTTAATCTCTTTTTATATGTCACTTGAACATTCCCCCTTTATCTCTTTATTTGATTAAATTGAATTTTTTGACAAAAAAATAAATACCTAATGGAAACTCAAGTTTTACTTAACCTGATCTTTCATTAGCTATTTATTATTTTTACTTTTCTATTTTTAAAATCAGGCATTCAACCTATCCTCGCATCATACTTTTGACGACAGGCGTCTAAGGATTGGCGAAATGTCTCCCTTCCCACAGCATAATCGAGTGCTCACATGGATAACGGACAGGGAGCCTCGCCGTTCAGGGAGTTATACCTGAAATTACTTTAGTTATTGTTTTCTATACTTATAGGCTTAGTTGGATTTAAAACAAGTTGAATAGTTTTTTCCTTTTAATTCTTTCTGGATCCTCTTTGTAGACATGCTTACCACCAATCACCAGAGCAGCATTTTCTTCAAAGTAGTAGACCAATTCGTTCCCATACTTTTGACCAATTACACCAAACGCTTCCCTCATCTTAAAACTACGATTTCTAATATTATGAGCATCCGATGCAATAAAGTGAGTTTGATTTGCTTCTATTAATTGAAGAGAGAAGTTCCGGATTTTCTTTCCAAAATCCCCGCAAATACTAGCTGCTGTAATTTGTGTCAATGCACCTTTCTTTACCAATTGATACAGTAATTCAGGGCGTTCAATGACCTCTCGATTTCGTTCCGGATGGACAATTACAGGAATGAGCCCCTTCATTTGCAAGTCATAAAACAACTTTTCCGTATATCTGGGGACGTGGTTTGATGGAAACTCTACTAATATATAGGGAGTATGATTAACTGGCAGAATTTCTCCAGCCGCATATCCTTCTAACATCTCACCATGTATTCTTACTTCCTGACCCGGCACGACCTCTAACTCTATCTTTTCTTCTAGTAATGCTTCGTTTAACTCTTTTACCTTAGCAAGAATACTTTGTTTCGGATTTTCATACGTGTTATTCAAGTGATGCGGTGTTGCGACAATTTTATGAATCCCCTGTTCAACCGCTTTCCTTGCCATTTCTATACTTTCAGAAAGAGACTGTGCGCCATCATCTATACCTGGTAATATATGACTGTGCAAATCTATCATAAGCCACACTCTCTTTCCAAAAGATTGTTATTTTTATCCGACAATATTCATGGTAACACCGTCGAAAGCGAAGGTAAAGGGGGGAACTTTGTCGAAAATTAGTTATTTTGAACCATAATAATAGTAATAGTCATTATCTTTCATTTCTTTATGGTTCAACACAACACCAGCCAATTTACTTTGTGCATTTACGAGCAAATCCTTCGCCTTTTTTACTTGTTCAATTTCCGTCCTGCCGCTATAGACAACCAAAATAGAAGCATCGACCTTATTCGCAAGAATTTGTGGATCTGCTACTGCCAATAATGGCGGCGTATCAAAAATGACATAATCAAATTGTTCTTTTGCTTCTTCAAGAAATTGCTCCATAGATTTTGAGCTTAATAGCTCTGCAGGATTGGGTGGCACCGGTCCGCTCGTTAAAATATATAGATCCTTCTCTTCTGTATCAAGAACTGTACTTCCAAGTGTTGCTTGCTTCGTCAAAACCGTAGTGAAGCCGAAAAGGTTATTCACACCAAACGTACGATGAACCGTCGGCTTCCTGAGATCAGCATCCACAAGCAATACTTTTTTACCCAGCTGTGAGAAAACGACTGCCAGGTTTCCTGCTGTAGTGGATTTCCCTTCAGCTGGACCAGAAGAGGTAACCATGATGGCTTTAAGCTCTTCGTCTACGGAAGAATAATGTATATTTGTTCGAACCGTTCTGTATTGTTCAGCAATCGGTGATTTCGGGTCAAGTGCTGCAATCAACTTACGGCTTGGGTCAGTCATTTTGAATTTCTTGTTTCGCTTAAACGCCATATGTCTCACCTCTTCCTGCTCTTGCTTTTGCTGCTTTCTTCATTTTCAATTCTTCCATCTTTTGATCGTCAATTTGAGCAATTGTCCCTAAGATAGGAAGCTCTAAGATTCTTTCGATGTCTTGTTCGTTTTTGATTGTGTTATCAAAATACTCAAGTAAGAATGCCAAACCAACAGCTGCCATTAATCCAACCACGATGGCAATCGCTACGTTCATGACCGGCTGTGGTTTAATCGGAGACTGATTCTCAGCAACCGTTGCTTGCGCAAGGATACTTACATTATCGACGCTCATAATTTTAACAATTTCATTTTGGAATACTTCAGCGATCTTATTCGCAATATCCGCAGCTGCCTTTGCATTCGGATCTTGGACTGCAATATTCACAACCTGTGAATCCTTTTCACTGCCGACTGTGATTTTTCCATTTAATTGGCTTGCTGTCATATCCAAGTCAAGTTGCTCAATTACCTTGTCAAGGATAGCGGGACTTTTAATAATGACATTATAGGTGTTAATTAATTGAAGATTGGTTTGTACTTCACTTGGACTGTAGAGTGTTTGTTCACTCTTTGCTTGGTTCACGAGAATTTGTGTCGAAGCCTGATAAATTGGGGTTAGAAAAAAGTAACTAATGACGCCACTCACTAAACCGGCTGTCATGGTAATGAGTATGATCATCACAAGACGCTTCTTTAACGTCTCTAGTAATTCTTTTAAACTTATTGTCTCTTCCATAATATCCTCCCTATTACTTTGTACCTATTACAATTCTTACAAAACAAAAAGTATTATATCACGAAATTCTGTCGCTATTTGTCGTTTTATGGCGAATGCTGAATATTTATTTTTTTCCTTTTGTTTTATGATCATGATTTTTTTGAGATATATTTACAGTTTAATAAGTAATATCTCACAGACTATCTATTTAGTGATAATGGACAGTTTGTGAATACTTAATAACCTTAACATGATATTTTGTGAGAATTTGTCGTATTTTGTAATTGGAAAATATTACACAAGCATAAATTACAGCAATAAAACAAAAGGATCTCCTACTAAAAAGGAAATCCCCGCAGTTATAAACCTATCTTATACTCCCATTAATCGCTGCACCTCATGGATCTTTAACTTCGAAATAGAAGCGCGCTTTTGAGGGACAGAAAATTCAGCTATATAGGTTTCTCCAAGCGGTTTAATCTTGATGATTTTCCGTAAATTCACCAAATAGGAACGATGTGTCTTAAAGAAAAAGTCAGGCAGTCTGTCCTCCAATTCCTGCAGTGACTCAAGGGATTCATAGCGGCCCTCTACGGTATGGATAATTGATTTTCTTCCTTCTTTTTCAATATAAAGAATATCTTCTATTGTAATGTATAGGATTGCATGATTTGATTTGATGGCCAGTTTATTTTGGATAACTGGCTTCTTTTCTGTTCGTGCATGGTATTGGAGTGCTTGTTTTGCTCTTTCCAATGCTTTAAATAAGCGGACCTTTTCAATTGGTTTCACAATATAATCAATCGCTGAAATATTGAATGCTTCAACGGCAAACGCTTCGGTACCCGTTGTGAAGATCACCTGAAGGAAAGGAAACATTTCTTTACAAATTTTCGCTGCCTCTACCCCATTTAGTAAGGGCATTTGAATATCCACTAACACGATATGAGGCTTTTCCTTCTTGACCACTTCGATGAGTTCTTTGCCATTAGAAGCTTGTCCAACTACCTTATATTCAGATAATAATTCGATAAAATAGGAAAGAAGGGTCTTAGAAGGAATGTCATCCTCTGCAATTACTACTTTGAATTCTTCCATCTAACCCCTCCCTTATTTCGAATTTACCATTCATTGTAAACACTTCTTGGGGATTCAATACGAATGATCAAGGAACCATTTTGTCTTAAAACGACTAGTATTTTTACCTATCAATTGTATCTTTTCTCATAAAATATATCCATTCGACAAAAACCATGATAATGTCGTAAAACGGCATTTTAGCCGCTTATAGGGACCGTCTGTGTCATCAAAAGCACATATTACGACATAATTCACAAATTCACCACATTTCCATAGACCCAGTTGTGCTTATTGCAAATGTTTTAAGATCACCTTGATAAAAGCAGAAACGTCGAATGGCTTTGTGATATATTCGTTAAAGCCCATCGCCAGGGTGCGGTCGATATCCTCCTTCATCGCATTCGCACTCAGCGCGATCACTGGGATATCTGTACATTGCGGGTTCGATTTTAGCTTTTCAAACACTTCTTCTCCATTCATATCAGGCAAATGCAGATCCAATATGATTAAGTCCATTTTTTGATTCGTAGCTGCCCGGAGACCTTCGGTGCCAGTTGCTGCTGTAAGTAATTTCATTCCAGGTACGTTTTTAAGGATTTCAGCTACTAATAGCTGGTTGGATAGCTGATCTTCTACATAGAGAATGGTAAACTCATCGTGTTCTGGCAGGGTCATTTCATTTTCTTCAAGCGACATCAGGGCGTCACCTATGTTTGCTTGAACCCTTGGCAGGCTAATCCAGAAATCACTGCCCACTTCGATTTGGCTCTCTACTCCAAGCTTTCCTCCCATTAAGATCGTCAGCTGTTTAACGAGGGCAAGGCCAATCCCCGTCCCTTCGATAAATGGATGTTCAAGACGGTAAAAGGGTTCAAAAATTTCCTGTTGAGCCTCGAACGGAATTCCTACCCCTGTATCACGGACATGAATCGTCACAAAGTCATCCTTGGATTCAAAGCTGATGATGACTTCCCCATTTTCACGATTATACTTAATACCGTTATCTAATAGGTTCAGCAGAATCTGTCTTAGTCTTATTTGATCAGCAAATACAAAATCAGTTTCACATTCGTTCTCATTTTTCGTAATCGTAATACCTTTAGAAGCTGCATTTGGTCTTACGAAATTTATACATTCATCGATGACACTTGCTATTTTTATGTTTTCAAATGATAGTTTTAGTTTTCCCGATTCGATTCTTGAAAGATCTAATACTTCATTAATTAAGTCCAACAGATGCCCTCCGCCTTTTAAAATTTCCTTAACGAAGGTACGCTGCTTCTCATTCAGTGTTTCCTCGATCTCCAGCAATTGCGAAAAGCCAAGAATCGCATTCAGCGGCGTCCTCAGCTCATGACTCATATTCGCTAAAAACGCTGATTTAGCCATATTCGCTTTTACCGCATCCTCTTTTGCCCTTAGTATTCCTGTTTCCATCGCTTTCCGCTCGGTAATATCTTCAAAAGTCCACAAATGGCCCTTTAATTCTTCCTCGATATAAAAAGGAAAATAGCTTCTTTGAATCAATCGGTCATTCTGCATTTCGACTTCATCGACCACAGGCACATTATTGGCTAAAATAATTTTCACTTTTTCCCGTTCTTCCTCACTATTCTTATAAAATGGAGAATAGTAGTTGACTGCAGACTTACCGATTAAATCCTCGATTGGCTCCTTAATTCTAACTAGCTCTAAGCATGGCCGATTTACGGCGACAATCTCACGGTTATTATTAATCACAATGATTCCAATTGGGATACTATCAATGATCGTTCTCAACAATGCATTTGATTCTCTTAGTTTAATTTCGGTTTCTTTTTGCTTCGTAACATCCATCATTGTCACTAAAACTTGGGGGACATTTGTTGAATCTCTTGGCTCAAGAAGCTTTGTATTTATCGATATCCATCTTGTTTTTCCTGTGCTTCTTTTAATGCCTATGACTTTCCCTGTTATCGAATCACCCGTTTTTAAAGTAATCGCAACTGGATAATCTTCTAGTGCTAATGGATTTCCATCACTATCTACGAAAGGAAAGTTTGATTCCAAAATGTTCAGCTTTTCATGAAATGTCTCAATTTCCATATTAAACATTTTATAGGCATTTTCATTCAAAGGTATTTTCTTGTGGTCCGCCCCATAAAGAAGAACACCCTCCGGCATCACACTTAATATATTCTTATATCGTTTGACTCTAATTTCTAGGTTCTCTTTTTCCCTTTTTAACTCTGAAAGATCAACACCTAAATGGACCAGAGTTCTCATTTTGTAGATTTTATAACAGGCAGCGATTAAGGCAATAGTCAATAATGCGATAATCATCATAGTAAAATTCCCCACCGCTCGGGTCCCCCCTTCTCCACAAACCTATAGACTTACTATCCCCCAAAACAATTGATGATAATTACTAAATACAGGGTGCCGCTTCTTTTCACACCGTCCATGGGGCATGTTAAATACGTAACGGTCCATATTGCGACCAGCATATGTAATATTTGAAATTTTTCTGTTATCATTTTGTCATATCATTCATTTCTAAGGAGATCCTATGAATTATTTGCTAGTAATGATTGAAGAAACACAGCTCAAGCTGCAAGAATTAACACAACAGTTTGGAACGACAGCTGAAGAAACCATTGAATGCCAAAAACAATTAGATACATTAATTAACCTATTAGAACAAGCTCTACAAAATAACACGGCTGCAAAAGGAAATGAGTCTTCCCTTTTGTAGTCGCTCCTTTTTTATTTGGCTCTGTTTTTATTCGTTGCTGAATATCATTTGGGTTGAGTATTCATAGGCGGAGAATTTCCGGTTATTGTATCTAGATGAAGCTTTTGAAGCATATTAAGTGGAGATATTCCGGTTAATTGCTTTTAATAAGGCAAAATCCAAGGATTTTGGTATAATAAGTGGAAAAGCTCCGCTTATTATTAAGGAAATTAGGGAATTTCCCAAGTTAAGCGGAAAAACTCCGCTTATTTTCTAAACACAGGGAAATCAACATTTAACTTCAACACAACCCTTTATTTAGGATGAAATTCTTGCTCTACCTTCATACATTTTCAATTTTGATATACCCACACACTTTATTGGGTTTCATCCGCAAATTCCTCCGATAACTACGTAACTCCTCAAGTTCTATTATACTAATCAACGCAGCAATTTCACCTGCCACTTCCGAGCGTATCCTCCTATATAATATAAAATACCCATATCTTTCGCGATATTTGTAAAAAAATGCAGACTTTTTGCGGATGGAATCATTCAAGCCGCTCATAGTTTGTTATAATGATAGGAAGAATTTATTAATTTTGGAGGTATATGGATGAAGTATTTTCTCACAGGCCTTTGGGGATTAGTATGTTTAGGCGTGCTTGTGTATGGTCATATCCATTGGAATAAGGAGACAGCCGCCAATGCAGTTGCCCAGGCACCTGCAGTCGAACAGCAGGTGACCAATGAAGTCAACTTTGATCAATACTTGGCTCTAGCAGCAAATTGGCCAGAGTCAGCAAGGGAGCAGTTAAAGTTACATATGCAAGAAGGGACTCCTTTTAAGATTCTGTTTGTGGGTTCTTCCTTGATGGAGTGGGAGAAAAACGTTACCCAGAGTCTAATCGAAAGCTTTGGCAGCGATAAGCTGCAAACAGCTGTCCATACATACGACCTAACATCTGAAGCTATCGTCGCTGAAAACAAGCAGCTGGAGTTAGCGGCTGAAAAAGCACAGCTCATTCTCATTGAGCCGTTTCTTTTAAATGATAATGGCCGCATTAAGATAGACGCAACCTTAGCCAATGTAACCAAAATAATGGAAGACATTAAGGCAGCAAATCCAGACACCACCTTTATTCTGCAGCCATCTAATCCATTCTATCTTCCTAATTATTATGCAGACCAGGTGGAAGCATTAAAGGTATATGCAGCTGCAAACAACGTAACCTATCTTGACCACTGGCAAGCTTGGCCGGCCACAGATAACCCGGAAATCAAAAATTATCTTAATGGAGATACTGAACCGAATGAAACGGGCTACCAGGTATGGTCGCAGTTCCTTGTTGAATATTTCGTGAACAAAAAGGCAAACTAGGAATACACCTAGTTTGCCTTTTCTTCTATATAATATTAAGCCTTTAACTTCAAAAGGTCATTTTTCAAATCATCTAGTAGTTGTTGAAGTGTCAAACCATGCTCACTTACGCCGCGGTCATACGCTTTTTTGACAATATCAAAGAATTCGTTTGGAGGAAACTCATCTTCCTTCCTATTCATCTCCATTTAGCAAATTTCTCCTTTCTTCTCTATTATATTCGCCTATTCTACTAAACTTCTCAAATTTTGTAAATAATTTGTCTACTAATGTAATTTTGAAATATTTGTGTAATCAACTTTATTGATTAAATTTCTCTTTGTTGGTAATAACTTTCTTCTATCTATTTACCTACAATTTTGGTATTCTATTTTCTAGGCGTTAAATAAAATGTAAATTTTTCGGAGGTATTCTCATATGAGATCTAATAATAAAAAGGGAAAGAAATGGTTAAAGGTAACTGGAATTATCTTTCTTGTCCTGTTGATTGCTGGTGGAGCTTATGGTTTCACTGTATATAAGTCATTTAGAACTGCTGTTGACACGATGCACGAACCAGTGGAACGTAAAACAGAAAAGCGTGAAGAACCAGTAGCGCTTGTCGAAAAAGAGCCGTTTTCAGTGTTAATGCTTGGTACAGATTCTAAGAACAACAAAGGCCGTACCGACACGATTATCGTCTTAACCGTTAATCCGACAAACAATTCCGTTAAAATGCTTAGCATTCCGCGTGATACACGTACAGAAATCATCGGAAGAGGTAAACAAGACAAAATTAACCACGCACACGCATTTGGCGGTGTTGAAATGGCCATGGATACAGTCGAGAACTTCCTAGATATCCCGATTGATTATTATATGAAGGTAAATATGGAAGGTTTTAAAGACGTCGTTAATGCAGTTGGCGGTGTTACCGTTAATAACACTCTTGATTTCAGCTATGATGGTGTTCATTTCCCAGTTGGCGAAATCACTTTAACCGGTGAAGAAGCACTGCCTTACGTTAGAATGCGTAAAGAAGACCCGAACGGTGACTTTGGCCGTAACACTAGACAGCGACAAGTCATCCAAGCTGTTCTTAAAGAAGGTGCGAGCATCTCAAGCTTAACCAATTTCTCAGATATCTTTAAAGCGATCGGTGACAATGTTAAAACTAACTTAACTTTTGACCAAATGGTTGATATTCAAAAGAACTACAAATTGGCCGGTAACAACATTCAGCAAATGGAAATGAAGGGTAATGGTACTAGAATCAATGGTATTTATTATCTGCAAATTCCGCAGGATGAACAGACTCGTATTCAAAATGAGTTAAAGGCGCAGTTGGAGCTACAATAAATTACATCAAAAAACTGATAGGGACAATCCCTATCAGTTTTTTTGTTATTCTTTAAATGCTACTATTTTCTTCTGAAACCCTTTTTACTGTCATACTCGTTATTGAACCGTTTCTTATACTCAATATAAAGTCGACCGTTGAACCGTGATATAAGGAAACTGTATCATCTTGTTGAACATTGGGTTGTCCCACAAGTTCGGCTAGACTATCCATTGGGATATCGTTCAAATCGATGCTATATTCTCTCACCAAGTTATTTTCATCATAAGTAATCTCAAGATTATTTATTTCTGAATCCAAAAGTTGTTCTTGAGATTTTCCAATCACACCTATAGATGAAGAGAATCCATCTAACTGTACTAATTGTTCCAACCCTGACATAAATGCAGCTTCATCAATTGGTGTTGCTACTTGAGTTACCAAACGCTCACTAATCCAACCATCTTGGCCTGAAGGCAGGGAGAACCTTAACCAATTAAAGTCTGCCTCAGGGTCCTTCGCGATTTCTTTAACCGTTATCGACTCCCCGAAAGTCACCATCGTAATTTTGTTACTAGAAGATAAATTCGGAGCATCTCTCACGAATCCTGCCTCAATATGAACATACCGAAGGTCTTTTGCTACCGTCTCTACGGTTTCCTCTACAGGCTCTGCAGGCGGTGTCTCAGCTTCCACCTGTTTTTCCGCCTTGGCCTCTGATACCTTTTCTTCTTGCTTTAAAATGTTACTTACACTATCCCAATTTGCATATGTTGTTCCTGCCGCCACAAACAGCAACAGAACTAAAAAGGAGCGAAAGATATTAAATTTACTCTTTGGCTTCTTCCTCGGTACCTTGCTTCTGGAAGTTTCCATGCCCCTATCTGTCGGAATCGGTTCATGCTGCAACCTGCTTCTACGCAGGTTTATTTCTGAGTTAAATTGTTTCTTTTCTTCCTGGGTCATTTTGTTATAATTTTTAATAAACTCCTCATATTGAGGGACTACTTCTTCAATTGTTCCATATGCTTTAATTTCTCCTGCCTCAAGCCAAAGGGCCTTTTGACAAAACTCCTTTACCTGACCAATAGAATGACTAATAAAGAATATTGTCTTCCCCTTTTCTTTAAAGCTGTTCATTTTATCTAGGCATTTTTGTGCAAATATTTTATCTCCCACTGAAAGAGCTTCATCAATGACCAATATTTCAGGATCAATATTTACGGAAATGGCAAATCCTAATCTTGATTTCATCCCACTGGAATATTTTTTAACCGGTTGGTCAATGAAATCCCCTATTTCAGCAAAATCTATAATCTCAGGCATTAATTCGTTTATTTGAGCCTTAGAAAACCCAAGCATTAAACATTTCAATTCAATGTTTTCTCTACCGGTTAATTCGTTATTAAGTCCTGCCGCAATTGCTATAAGGGAGGCAGCACCATTAATTTTTATCTTGCCATCACTTGGTGGAACGATTCCCGAGATTAAATTGGATAATGTCGATTTACCAGCTCCATTAACACCGATAATACCAATGATATCTCCCTTTTTTGCTTCAAAACTAATATTTTGCAGCGCAAAGAAATCTCTGCCGTAACCCTTAGGTATGAGCAAATCTAACATTTTATCGGATGGTTTTTTGTACATCTTATATTGTTTAATAACATTTTTAAAAGCTACTGAAGTACTCATGTTTTCTCCTTATCTAACCAAATCATCCTAATTCCTACATACAAATTACATATTTTAATAGTATTTTCACTCACCTCATATTACCATAATTAAATGAAACTAATAAACAGGTAGAAAGTTTATTTAATCAATTAATAGGAATAAAGACGCTATCCTTAGTCATTCTCACTAAGGTATAATAGTAGGACATTTTCAAGAAGGCATTTTTTAAAATAGCAACTATAGAGAGCAGGTAAACATGACTTTTTTGCCCAGACATATTAGAAAGAAAAATAAAAAAAAGAAAATATTGATTCTTATTTTCGCAATCATGTTCTTTATCTTTATATCTTCCTTCATGCTAATAGAAAAAAATATGGAGGAAAAGAGGTTTCAATTTGAAAAGGAAACACCTAGTTATTATACAAAACTTCAAGTATCTGAAAAAACAGTTATGCAATCATTTGCAATAGATGAAATAAACCGGCATATATATATTTCTCAAGTTAAGGGTGGACAGGACAATAAAGGAGCAGAGTCTTTTGTTATCACAAAGACAACAATGGACGGAATAATGATTGACAGCATGACATTAACTTATGGCGGTCACGGAACATCAATAGGTGTTGAAGTAACGGATGGCATTGTTTATATTTGGAGTTCCTATGATAAAGTGGATAAAAAAGGCACCATGATTGGACATGACCTTGTGCGTTTTAAATATATAGGAGGTGCCACTTACACACCATCATCTCCAAGTCTAGAAAGATATTCTGACCTAATTAACACTGATCCAAAGGTACAGATTGCACCTTCAATAGATAATAAAAATGGAAAAATAGCTGTTCGGCAACGAGTTGGCAAAAAACAAAAGGTGGATGTTTACAACATTGAGGATGTTTTAAATAATCGTAATAGAAAACTCTATTCCTTTGATGTACCAACAGATTTATCATACCTTCAAGGTTTATCACTTGATGGGAAATTTATTTATTGGCGAACAGGAGATACTAATGGAAAGAAATTTAAAGATTTAGTAACTGTTTTTGATATTACAACTGGCAACATTGTTCTAAAAGAACAAATAACCTCAGGCATGGACCTCGCTCCTTACGAATCAAATTTCCGCGAACCTGAAGGGGTATTTATGTACACAAATCCTAATACAGGAGAAAAAAGCCTATATATTGGGGTTGTTACCGGTGCACCTGGAAAAAGGATAAATCGGTTGTATGTGTACCATTCTCCTAAAAAGGAAAAAATATTCCCTACTATATCGTTTCAATAATAAAATGTAAAAAAAGAGCAGTCCAAAGGACTGC
>NZ_JAWVNQ010000008.1:0-182118 GCF_046591715.1 Neobacillus niacini
CTTTTTATGATGTTTCGGGCTCTCATTGCTCTTATGAGTGACCGCAGCAACTCTTTTTATAAGGTTTCGGGCTCTCATCGCTTTTATGAGTGACCGCTTCTTCTCTTTTTATGAGGTTCCGGGTTCTCATCGCTCTTATGAGTGACCACTTCTTTCCTTTTTATATGATTACAGTCTCTCAGCTCTCACAAAAATAAAAAGCCTTTCTTAGGAAAGGCTTTTGCTTTGTTAATTCCGTTTTCTCATGTTCCGCAAAAGGTACGATAAGGACGAGCTGCTGGTGCAGGCAGAGTAGTATATTCTAGCTGTTCTGGAGAGTACGCATACGGATTGGATAGGACCTCAAGCAGCTTCTCCATCACTCTATAGTCTCCATTATTCGCCGCTTCGAGTGCCTCCTCTACCCGGTGGTTCCGGGGTATAACAGCTGGATTACTGTTTTTCATCAACTGAATATAAGATTCCTTTGATTCCTGCTGCCTGCCAAGCCTCGCCTTCCACCGTTCCAGCCACTGAGTAAATTCTGCTGTTCCCATGAGAATGGTTTCTTCTGGTTTATCCAAGGTTAGTGCTCTGAAGGTGTTCGTATAGTCCGCCCCGTGCTTCTGCATCATATCCAGCAAGTCTTTGATAAGAGGTTTATCTTGTTCCTCCTCATTAAATAAGCCCAATTTTGCCCGCATGCCCTCGAGCCAGTTCAATTCAAAAAACTGAGCGAAGTCAGAGAGCTTATCTTGTGCAAGGGTGACGGCTTCCTCCTGATTTTCATGCAGCAGCGGCAGGAGAGCTTCTGCTAATCGGGCTAAATTCCATACACCAATATTCGGCTGGTTTCCATAAGCATAGCGTCCTTCTCGGTCAATAGAGCTGAACACAGCAGCAGGATCATAGGTATCTATAAAAGCACAAGGTCCATAATCAATACTTTCTCCACTTATCGTCATGTTATCGGTGTTCATTACCCCGTGGATAAAACCAACCAGCTGCCATTTCGCAATCAGCATCGCTTGTCGTTTAATCACTTCATGAAGAAAAGTCAGATACCGGTTATCATTCTCTTCAATTTCAGGATAATGGCGTTTTATTGCATAATCAGCAAGCGTGCGAAGTTCATCTGCGCTGCCCCATCTTGCTGCATATTGAAAGGTTCCAACCCGAAGATGACTAGCTGCTATTCGCGTTAAAATAGCACCAGGCAAGTAGGATTCACGGGCGATTTCTTCACCAGTTGTTACCACTGCCAAACTGCGGGTAGTAGGAATACCTAAACCATGCATACCTTCTGAGATAATATATTCGCGCAGCATAGGTCCGAGTGCTGCCCGGCCATCTCCCCCGCGAGAGTATGGTGTTCTTCCGGACCCCTTTAGCTGGATATCGAATCGCTCATCTGTTGGTGTTATCTGTTCTCCAAGAAGCACCGCCCGGCCGTCGCCCAACATTGTAAAATGACCAAATTGGTGTCCCGCATACGCTTGTGCAAGAGGGGAAGCACCATCAGGTATTTTGTTCCCAGCAAACACCTGAGCCCCTTCTTCACTTTCCAATTTCTCTCTGTCTAATCCCAGTGACATAGCCAATGATTTGTTAAACATAACAATCTTAGGTGATTGGACAGGTGTTGGGTTCTGGCTGGTGAAAAATACCTTTGGCAAACGAGCATAACTATTATCAAAATTCCATCCTTTTTCACTTAAGTCCTTCGTCATCGAATCCCCCTATTCTTCTAACATCGAAATATTTCGTCATACTCGACTAACTTTTTCTTACTGTCTGCTTATGCTGCTTTATTATACCCAATGATGTCCATGTATAAATTAACTTATGCTTATCCACCATTCCATCGCTGACTCAAGTTCTTCACTTAAGTGGTTTTTCTTCCGGTAAAGATTATTAAGTTCTTCATAATCCATGTGTTCTTTGGCCATAGATATGTCAATTTCTTCAATTTCCTTCTCCAGATATTCTATCCTTGCCAGCGCACTAGTCCTTACTTCCTCTTGGTTTATATTTTCAGACTTCATTCTTTGTTTCTTCTCTTTTTCTAGGCTAACAATTGGTTCCTCTTTAGGCTGCTGACTTTTATAATAAACGTAATTACCTGAATAGCTTTTAAAGCCATAGTCCTCTAATGCAATTACTCTTTCAGCAATTTTATTAATAAAATATCGATCATGAGAAATAAAGAATATCGTACCTTTGAAATCTTCAAGCGCTTCCTCAAGGGTCTCAATCGAATCAATATCAAGATGATTGGTCGGCTCATCGAGTATGAGTAAATTGATGTCTTGATGTAAAAGCATAGCCAGCTTCAGCCTGATTCGCTCCCCGCCTGATAAGTGCTTTACTTTTTTGAAGGGGCTCTTTTTATAAAACATAAATTTTGATAGATATTCTCTTGCCTTCCCTTCCAGGATAGAAATATCTTCCCGAAAAGCTTCAAGAACACTGAGCTCTTCATCTTTAAAGGTAATTTTCTGCGGCAGGTAAGCAGCCATCACATTCGCACCTAATTCGACTATTCCTTGATCTGGCTGTTCCTCACCTAATAACATTTTTAAGAAGGTAGTTTTCCCGCTTCCATTAGGACCTACCATCCCCACTCTTTCACCATACTGAATCATTAAATCAGATTCCCTAAAAATCAACTTATCTTGATACCTTTTTGTAAGCCCAATGGCTTTAATGGTTTCATTTCCAGAGCGCTGTCCTTCCTTGAAGTCTAGTCTCATATTTCGTCTTTCAAAAATGGGTTTATCAATTCGTTCCATTTTATCGAGCTTTTTTTGTATACTGGCAGCTCTTCTGAAAAACTTATTATTATCCGCTCTCATAGCCCAGTCTCTTAAGCTTGTAACTTGCTTTTCCATATTATTGACTTTTTTCTGCTGCTCACGGAAATGTTCATATTGAATCCGCATATTTTCTTCTTTTTGGCTTACAAAAGCTGAGTAATTACCTTTATAAGAAATTGATGCCATATCCTCGATTTCAACGATTTTAGTTGCAACATTGTCGAGAAAGTAACGGTCATGAGAAACGATAATGACAATTCCTTTATAGTTTCTTAGATATCCTTCCAGCCACTCAATTGCCTCCATATCCAAATGATTTGTTGGCTCATCCAGCAGCAGGATATCTGGATTATGAATCAACATCTTTCCAAGGACAACCGTTGTTTTTTCTCCGCCGCTTAATAAATCAAATTCCTTGTTTAAAAAACTTTCCGTAAAATTAAGACCTGTACAAACCTTGCTTACTTTTTCTTCACGTTCGTATCCGCCCTTTACTTCAAAAAGTATAACCAGATCGCTATATTTATTAAGGGCTCTTTCTAGGGCTGTATCCTCAAGCGTTTTCATCTGTTCTTCTAATTGACGCATTTGAAGTTCTAGAGTTTCAATTTCCGCAAAGGCTAAGTGTAAGACATCGATGACTTTTAAGCCTTTAGGATATACAGGCGATTGTTCCAGGTAAGCCTTTGTTGCTCCTCTTGGCAAGTTAATTAAACCTTCATCATAACCATAGCTTGAGGTTTGCGGGTAACCTGGATAATAATGCATCTGTTCGATTCCTGCGATGAGTTTAAGAATTGTGCTCTTGCCGCTGCCGTTTGCACCGACGATACCAACTTTCTCTCCTTCATATGCCTCAAACGTAATATTTTCAACCACAAGGGCAGCTTCCATAAATTTCTTAACGCCATGCAATTTCATCTCTAACATAATATCTCCTCTTTCATCCATAATCTTAGTTATGCATTTATGGACAAGGCTAAGAAGAACCTGCATTTACCTATTAATTTTTTATAATTAAAAAAGACCGTAAGAAGATAGTTCTTCTTACGGTCTGTATAATCAGTGGATAGATTTATTTAAAGTAGTTTCATAAAATACGCACAGTAAAAAAGCGCATATTTATGCCTAACACCTTCCTCAAAAATGGAGGAATACTTCAAATAAACGATTATCTCGATTTCAGTAAAGTAAGTTACCTTCTAAATTGCCATGATTCCATAAGAGCATAACAAATAAACCTACGTCTCATAGGTGAATTTACACTCTCTACAAAATCCATATTCATTTTAAATTGAATGAATATTAGCAATTAGTTGGTTCCATAAACTTACTTTCCCCCTTCAAAATTTTCTATATTATCTCACTTTTTCATTTTATTGTAAACAATGATTCGCCAATATTTTTTTAAAAAAAGAAAAAGGCAACGCCCAATCAGGGTCAGTTGCCTTCATTATTTATATTCGTAATTTCAATTTGATAGTTGAATTCTATTTTAAGACTCTAGATGCTGATGAGAATTTAGACGGATTAAATGGAGCAATTTTCACCACATCACCCGTTTGAGGAGCATGGATATATTGTCCTCCCCCAATATAAATTCCAACATGATAAGCAGGAGATCCCCTGAACACTAAATCCCCAGGCTGTACTTGACTTAGAGATATTCTTGTTCCAACATTTTGCTGTGCACGAGAAGTTCTTG
Organism: Neobacillus niacini; assembly: GCF_046591715.1. Classification (GTDB taxonomy): domain Bacteria; phylum Bacillota; class Bacilli; order Bacillales; family Cytobacillaceae; genus Neobacillus; species Neobacillus niacini_L. The sequence continues at coordinate 4,501 of NZ_JAWVNQ010000008.1, forward strand.
GAAGACTTATGCCAACAGACCGAAACACATAGGATGTAAATCCAGAACAGTCAAACCCGCTTGGCGTTGATCCGCCCCAAACATATGGAACACCCAAATACTGTTTTGCAGTGGCAATAACACTATTGGCTGTTGCAGAATTTGTCACATTGGGCACTGCGACTGATGGTGGTGTTGATTGTGCAGCTGCTGAGTTTTGCACTTGTGGTTGAGTTTCTTGTGCGGTTACTTGTGATGCTTCCCGCTCTGCAGCCTGTTGTGCCTCTTGTTCAGCCTGCTGTTGTGCTCTCAATTCCTGTAGTGTGCCTTTAGCAGCCTCTAAATCTTGTTGAATTTGTTTTTTGTTTTCTTCAATTTGTTTGTGTTCTGAAGCTAATTCAACTTTACTCTTTTCTAATTCGTTAATATGATTTTGTAATTGTTCCTTCGCTTCTTTTAATGTTACTTCCTTTTTTCTTAAACCTTCTAGTAGTTCATTGTCATTTTCAATTATTTTAGAAATCGCAGTAAAACGATTAAAGAACTCAGAAATACTTTCAGCTGAAAGTAACAGTTCTGCGTATGTAACAACTGACTGGTTTCCTTTTACCTGAATGCTCTTTAGTCTTTCTGAATAAACTTCCTTATGATTAGCTAAATCTTCGTCAGCTTCTTTAATCTCAATCTCTGTTTCTTTAATATTTTCTTGTTCTGTGGTAATTTTTTCATTTAATATTTGACTCTTCTCCATAGCTAAAGCAATTTGGTTGTCCAATTGCTGAATCTTTGTTTCAAAGTCTTCAATATTAACTTCAATCGTATTGATTTGTCCATTCGTTACTGGTACTTCTGGATTTGCAAATGCAGGTGCGGCCTGAATTGTTGTCGCTATAACGGTAGAAGCGACGACATATTTTATTAGTTTTTTTATCATTACATAGTCTCCTCTGGTAAACTATCATTTTTAATTTTCTAATATATTCCTAGTTTATATTCCAAAAGGACTAAAAACAATAAACGAGTCGATTTTGTAATTAAAATGTAATTTAATGTAGAAAAATCTGACACAAAGTTAACTCTTTGTCATATACACAACAGTAAAGAAAAGAAGGGCAGATTATTCCGCCCTTCTTTAGCCTTTATGTAATTCATTCCATTCCTTAATTATCCGCTTTGGTGCAGCACGTAAATAGGCTTCTTGCAGCAGGTCTTTCAACTCATCCCAGTCACTATCAGTTGGGTTCTGGATCGACACCCACCCGTGGTGACCAATATAGGGAGTCTTGTAGAAATGCTCCTTCTGCAGCAATATTTCTTGCGTTTCTCGGTCTGACTTGAATGATAGGCTGAAGCCATTCTCGTTTTCACCCGATATTACAAATGACTTTCCATTAATTTTAAAAGTATTATGACCAAAACCGTCGATATGTTCAACTGCTTTAGGCAGGGCAAGACAGATATCCCGTATTTTTTCAAGTATGGCTTCCGATTCTATTGATTTCATCTGCAATTACTATTTCGCATTCGCATCGGGTTGATGAATTCCGAATATGTTACCTTCTGTATCAATATAATACCCTTGCCAAGCCATCCCTGGCAGTGCATATTTTGGCAGTGCCACTTTGCCGCCATTCTCAAGGATCTTAGCTTCCACTGAGTCATAATTTTCGACACCCATTGTACATGCAAATCCATTCAAAGCTTGGCCAGCTTCAGGACCGGCACCTTGACGCTGCATCAATGCACCGTTGATACCAGGTTCACTATCATCACCTGTTACAGCTCCAAAGTATGGCATTCCTGCATACTCACTATAGTCTTGATAGGTCCAGCCAAATACCTCGCCATAAAACTTTTTTGCTCGTTCCATGTCATTCACATGAATTTCAAAATGAACTAACCTGCCCATAATTTTCTCCTCCTCATCCTTTTAGTATTTATTTGTACTTATCATTTCCTATCCTAATTATATCCATAAAAGGTATAATTTAAATATTTAAAATAATTTCATATAGTAAAAATATTTTCACCCAACCTCATCCAAATGAAATACATTGAGCAGGTTGATTGTTAGGAGTAAACTAAAAAAATAATAAATAAACGTTTTTTTTATTTTGGAGGTTATTTATGAAAGTCATAAAAATAATAGTTCAAGTATGTCTGATTTATTTGATTTCATTATTTGGAAATTTCATTCAGGAGCAACTAAATTTACCTATCCCCGGAAGTATTTTGGGATTGCTGATCTTATTTATTTTATTATCCTTCCATATACTTCCTGAAAAATGGATACAAGAGGGGGCGGGTTTTTTACTATCAACCATGATGTTCTTTTTTATTCCCGCAACAGTTGGCTTTATTAATTACTTAGATTTCTTTCAGGGGAAAGGACTATTGTTGGTAGTTGTACTCATTTTAAGTACTTGTCTTGTTTTAATCTGTTCTGGTTACTTAGGTGAAAAGTTGGGGCAAGATAGAGTAATTGAAGATAGGGAGAAATTTTCAGCATGATAACATTTATTATCGGCATAGGTATGGTTTTACTAACAATTTGTTTATTTTTCTTGGCAAAAAAACTCTATAAAAAGTATCCATACCCTTTATTCAATCCCTGCCTTTTCGTTAGTTTTTTTATCATTATGATCCTATTAATATTCAATATTCCATACGAAACATATATGATTGGCGGCGAATGGATTAATAATTTATTAGGTTCAACTGTTGTTACACTTGCATACCCTTTATACAAATATAAGAAAATAATCGTGAAATATATTCGTATCATGTTAACAAGTATCCTTATAGGGGTTTTAGTAAATTTCATCAGCTTATTAATCATTTTGAACCTATTTGGGTATTCAAAAGATATCATGTTTTCGTTTTTTCCAAAGTCTGTTACAACTCCAGTTGCTATTCAAATTGCTGAACTGACTGCAGGCGTTCCTTCATTAACGGTAGTTGCTGTCATGGTTACAGGATTTAGCGGCATGATATTAGGGCCATATATCATAAAAATATTTAAGTTTGAGAGCGATATCGCAAAAGGAATGGCCTTAGGAAACGCAGCCCATGCAATTGGTACAGCAAGGGCGTTTGAATACAGCTTAGAAATCGGTTCGATTAGTTCAGCCGGAATGATTCTATCTGCGATAATAAGTTCGGTATTCATTCCTTTATTTATTTTGATGTTATTCTAATCACTTAACGGTCCCAGAATATAAGAAGAAGCAGGTTATTCCGTTGTCGGAAGCCTGCTTCTTCTTTTAGGACTACCTGCGGCATGCAGTTAACAAGTCCAGATTGTATGTGTATAAAGCGAATATCAATAGCTTCTTTCGCCAATCAAAGTTTTGCTGCTTGATTCGTCTGCCACGGTTTTTAAATCAGCCCCAGATGGATTCTGGAAAATTCTAAGTCCAAACTCTGGTGCAACGGCGAATAGATGGTCAAAAATATCAGATTGCACCGTTTCATACACGGCCCACTGTACATCATTGGTAAAGGCATAAATTTCTAGTGGCAATCCGTTTTCATTATGTGCCAGCTGTCTCACTATAATGGTCATATTCTGATTGATTCCAGAATGATTTTTTAGGTAATTGCTAATATATGCCCTAAATACACCAACATTTGTTAGGGCTCTTCCATTCACACGATTGTTTCGATCTATTTCATTTTTTGCATTGTATTCTGCAATTTCCCTTTCCTTATGAATAATGTAGTCTGAAAGGTAATGCACCTGTATAAATTTCTCAATCATTTCCTCATTGCAAAACGTAATACTATTTGTATCGATATACAAAGACCGCTTGATTCGCCGGCCTCCGGAGCTTTGCATCCCTCTCCAATTGATAAAAGAATCAGAAATAAGTGCATAACTAGGAATCATCGTAATTGTTTTATCGAAGTTTTGAACCTTTACTGTATTTAAAGAAATATCAATAACATCACCATCAGCACCATACTTTGGCATTTCAATCCAATCACCTACCCGAACCATATCATTGGCCGTTAACTGAATTCCTGCGACTAGACCTAATAACGAATCCTTAAATACTAACATTAGAACGGCCGAGAGAGCACCAATACCACTTAATAGCAGAAGTGGACTCTTTCCTACTAGGTTCGAGATCACTAAGATCAACCCGATCGTCATGATAATAATGTTAACCACCTGAATATATCCTTTAATAGGCTTAACCTTGGATATTTCAAAGGTTTGATAAATATCATTGAAGGCATTCAGTAAGCTTTGTATAAACACTAACCCTACAATAATCGTATAGGCAATGGCCAACTTCTCAATGGTTGATTGATAGGTTGGAAAGGTTGAAGAAAACGAGTAAATAATAATTGAAGGGACAATATGGGATAACTTTCGAAAGACTTGTCTATCCAGGATGATTTGACCCCACTTGACCTTCGAGTTTGTCACGATACGAGTAATGATCCTAATCACGATTTTCTTTGAAATAAAATTAGCTGCGATACAGATAAGCCCGATTAGCAGAATCTTGATGATTACCGAAAGATATTCTACTAATCTAGGATCTAGTTCCATATCTAGAAGCAGATTATTAATGAATTGCATCTTTTCTCCTCCGTTTTCAATTGCATCATAAGCAACTTTACGGGGAAAGCATCCGAACTGTCAATTCCTACTTCATCAATAATGAAAAAATGGTACCATAGCCCTGAGTTACTGACATGTACTCGTCTATTTGGTTACCAATGAATGTTTTTTCTGGGACAGACTACAATTTTGTTCAAAACTCAAATAACATTTTTTACAATAAATTCAAGATAGAAAAAGACGCCAAAATCTAGTATGATATCCACATGTGATATTAGATAAGGGGTTAAAAAAATGAGTGTATTAAACGTAAAAAATTTAAGCCACGGTTTTGGTGATCGTGCGATTTTTAATAATGTGTCTTTTCGACTTTTAAAAGGTGAGCACGTTGGATTAGTTGGAGCAAACGGTGAGGGTAAGTCTACTTTCATGAATATTGTTACCGGGAAGCTGCAGCCCGACGAAGGGAAAGTTGAGTGGTCACGAAAGGTGCGTGTTGGGTATTTAGATCAGCATGCTGTCCTTCAAAAGGGTATGACGATGCGCGAAGCTTTGAGTACTGCATTTCAATATCTTTTTGATGCTGAAGCAGAAATCAATGAACTTTATGCAAAAATGGGTGATGAAGGTGCTGATATTGATGCACTGCTTGCAGAAGTTGGAGAGCTGCAAGAAACGTTAGATAGTAATGATTTCTATCAAATTAATTCAAAGGTTGAGGAAGTTGCTCGTGGTCTAGGATTAGACGACGTTGGACTTGATCGAGATGTAGATGATCTTAGCGGCGGGCAGCGTACGAAGGTTTTACTTGCTAAGCTTTTGCTAGAAAAGCCTGAGATCCTATTACTGGATGAGCCTACGAACTATTTAGATGAACAGCATATTGAATGGTTGAAGCGTTACCTGCAGGAATATGAGAATGCATTTATCTTGATTTCACATGATATTCCATTCTTGAACAATGTTGTTAATTTGATCTATCATATGGAAAACCAAGAGTTGAATCGCTATGCTGGTGACTATGATAACTTCTTAAATATATATGAAATGAAGAAGCAGCAGCTAGAGTCTGCTTACAAGCGCCAACAACAGGAAATTGCTGATTTGAAGGATTTCGTTGCACGTAACAAGGCAAGTGTGGCGACTCGTAATATGGCGATGTCTCGTCAGAAGAAGCTTGATAAAATGGAAATTATTGAATTAGGTAGAGAAAAGCCGAAACCAGAGTTTAACTTTAAAGAAGCTCGTGCAGCCAGCCGTTGGATTTTCACAACTGAAGATCTTGTGATTGGTTACAATGAACCACTTTCCCGCCCTTTGAATTTGAAAATGGAACGCGGACAAAAAATTGCATTCGTTGGTGCAAACGGTATTGGTAAGTCCACTCTTTTAAAAAGTATTCTTGGGTTGATTGATCCCCTATCAGGTAAAGTGGAACGTGGTGAGTATCAGCACATCGGCTACTTCGAGCAGGAAGTGAAACAGTCCAACTACAACACTTGTATTGAAGAGATTTGGAGCACGTTCCCAAGTATGAATCAAGCTGAAGTCCGAGCTGCTCTTGCAAAATGTGGATTAACAACGAAACATATTGAAAGTAAAGTCGAAGTCCTTTCCGGCGGCGAAAAAGCCAAAGTTCGATTATGTAAAATTATTAACACAGAAACGAACTTATTAATTCTAGATGAACCTACCAATCACTTGGATGTGGATGCTAAAGAAGAATTGAAGCGTGCTTTAAAGGCATATCGCGGAAGTATCTTGATGGTATCCCACGAACCTGATTTCTATCGTGAAATTGCCACTGATATTTGGAATTGTGAGGATTGGACGACGAAAGTATTTTAAATAAAAGATTAAGGGGTACCTAATGAATAAACCTTCATATTGGTACCCCCTTTTTATTACTAAAGGAGCATTTCCCATGTCTCACCGACTAAATCTTTTCAACCGTTCTAGCGCTTACTAATTGTTGACGTTCACTTTCGGACAATTCTTCAAGGAGCTGAATATTCAAATTTTAATTCAAGAAATATATTATTTTAATGATATCTTCAAGCATAAGAAAACCCTCAAAAACAAAGATTAATTTGCGTTTTTGAGGGTTCACTTTTCCTATTCTCCAACCAAAAGAGTGGTTGCCTCCATATGTCCAGAGGCTGTAACTGCTTGTGTATCGTTTAATACAAGGTTTAACATATCACGAAGACTCTGCTCTATGTATCAGATTCGCAATTTTCCTTGCAAACACTGACCATAAGGGCTTGGGTAGATCATGCCCCATTCCTTCAAATGCGGCAAGCTCAGCACCTGGAATAGCGGCCGCAACGGCACGTCCTCCACTTATATCAATCATTTTATCACTTTCACCGTGGATAACTAGAGTTGGTATCTTAATAGAACGAAGTTGTTCTGTTCTATCACCGGATTTTATTACTGCAACCGCTTGTCGCATCATGCCCAGTGGATCATGGTCCCTATCCCAGGCAAGACCTGCAATTTGGGCAATAAATTTTTCGTTTAAAGGGTATTTTGGAGAACCAATAGCTTTACGTGATTGAATTTGCCATTCGATGTAGGCTTGACGATCATCATAAGGAGGCGAACTAAGATTTGCTAACACTGCGTAGTCAGGCTGTCCTACTGAATGATCCCCAGTAGTTGACATTATAGAGGTCAGTGACCGAACCCTATGAGGATACTCTATAGCTATTGTTTGAGCTATCATTCCACCCATTGATGCACCAACCAAGTGTACACTATCATATCCAAGAGCATCCATAAGACCTACTGTGTCTTGTGCCATGTCAGAAAGAGTATAAGTCACTGTAGAGAAATCACCAGATTGTATCGCGGGAAAATTTGGAACAGGTGCATCTGAAAAGTGAGTTGTAAGTCCAGCATCTCTATTATCGAATCGAATTGGATGCAGATCGTGACTAGCCAGTTCTAAGCAGAATCCTTCTGGCCAGTTAATCATTTGAGCACCAGCACCCATAATCAGGAAGACAGGCTGTAAAGCAGGATTACCAAAGCGCTGATAAGCCATCTTTATTTTCGATGGTCCAACATTTTGAAGACTTTCTTCACCATGAATTTGAACTTTATTTGTGTTCATGATTATATCCTCCCTCTACTAGTATTAATTAAATCAGTAATCTGTAAGTATATTATATGAGTATGCTCTAAAATAAATAGTCTATTATATATTTTTTTACTATATTATAATTAAAGTAGCAGAGATTATTTTTATATCTAAATCCCGTATTCCAGTGTATCAGTTAACGAATTTCGATAAATATAATCAATTCAAACATAAAAGGTTACTTCATCCTGTTTCCTCAACCTTATGCTTTATCTATACTATCAACTCACCACTTGCCAACTATAGAATCATATTTTATAAAAAAAATAAACCCCCGATATTTCGTATACAAATATCAAGGGCTTTGAGCCGAATGGATAGATTCTTTAATTTTTTGAAGCCAGTATTTTCACGGCTTTTCGAACTTTACTTTTTACCCATGCTCCATTAAATTTCATTCAAAAAGGATATTTTTATTATCTCTTCGCTTCATAATTCAATACGGTGGTGTGGTTCCATATATGAATTCAACCACCTCAACTCATCCTTTAATAACCATAAAAAGCATCTTTTTTAATATTCTTTTTTGAAATACTATTACTTTGTAAGCTACTAGAGATTGAATCCACCATTGACTTCGGCCCTGCAATCAGATATTGACCATTGTTCTGATAAAGATTAGAAAACTTAACAATCTCCTGATGTAAGTTATTACTAGAGTCAAGATACGTGGTACTAATTGAGTCATTGTAAGCATCAAGTTCATCTTTAAATATATAAGACTTTTCACTATCCATATAGAGTAGGTGTATTGGCTTCTTATTACCTTTTCCTTCTGTCTCGATTTGTTTTAGTATGGATCGAAATGGCGTGATTCCAATTCCTCCAGCAATAAGGACAGTAGGAAGTTCCTCGTTTAAATTAAATGCCCCTAAAGGTCCAGACATCCCCATTGTCATTCCCTTTTTTAGTTCTAACATTGCCTTCTTAAATTCACTTGGGTTATCATTTATTTTCATTGTTAATTTGACTACATTTTCACTTGGAGCAGATGCAATTGTAAATGGTTTAGTAGGATTTTTCACTTTTTTATGAGTAATACTAAATAAACCATGCTGCCCTGCTTTCCAGGTTAGATCTTTCTCTTTTTCAAAAACAAAGGTATATACATTCTCTGATTCTTTGTAGCTCTCAATAAATACTAATTGTCTCTTTTTAAATACAGCAATCATATCTTGAAAAAAACTCATTTCGCCATCTCCTTTAAGCCTCACAGAATCCCTCATACACTTTCTAAGGCTACCTTATATTTTTTTATTTCCTCCAGGGAGTTGTACAGTTTGCCTTGTCTTTAATATTAAAATCAATCATTTTCTCTATTAGTGTGTAGTCTACCGGACTCTTCCAAGGGATACGTATGATTTCCTTTGTGTAATCATAGCCAGCCTTTACAATAGCATCCTCTACATGTGCAATCGTTACCTTTCAGGAGCGACAGCTAAATGCTTTTTAGATACGCTAAAAGCCTATAATATATGTGCCATGATCCGTAAACATTGGTTGCTTCCATTTAATTTCTTTCTTTAAATTTGGATATTTTTCTGTTATCCAAGTAAGTACTTCTTCCGTTCTTTCTCTGTGAAAAGGGTCATCTATTCCCGCTAAAAAGTCAGCAAAAACTTCCAAGTAATTCCCTCCTAAAAATTAAATTTATGCCGTTCAAAAGTTGGGTCTTACAGTTCCTCTAACAATTTTTTTAGCTCTTCAATTTTATATTGCCAACCATATTTCGCACCGTTGAAGGCTGGAATATTTTCATTTTCAAATCCAGTTTGCTCAAGTTGTACGTAAGTTGTTCCATTCTCTTCTTTCAATGTCCATGTGACTATCGTGTTAATCGGACCCCCCACCCATGTGTAAGATAGCTTATGAGGCTTGTCTACTACCAATACTTCACTATCCACGATTAAATCTATTTCCTCATTTCGAAACTGACATTTATATCCTACAATTGGTTTAAAATTATTTTCCATTACCCATTTTGCAAGTGTATTCGAATCTGTTAACGCATCCCATACCTTATGTATTGGTTTTTTAAATTGGAAATCTAATGATAAATCTGCCATATTTTATTCCTCCTCCAATATATTTTTTAGCAACAATACTCTTTCATTCCAAAACTTTTCATAAAAAGATAACCAATCTTTCACTTCCTGTAAGGGAGCTGGATTTAGTTTGTACTTTGTTTCTCTACCTATTTTACGGTTAGTAACTAAATCTGCATCTTTTAGGATAGCCAAATGTTTAGATACAGCAGTACGACCCATTTGAAAATGAGGAGTTAATTCGTGAAGAGGTAACTCCTCAGCACTAGCCAACAAACGTATTAATTTACGTCTAGTAGGATCTGCAATTGCTACAAAAACATCATGCTTTTGGTAAGTAGTGTTCAAAATCCTCCCCCCTTTTAATGAAACCGACACTTATTGGTGTCATAAATTATATGACACCAATAAGTGTCTAGTCAATAGTTTATTAACTATAGAACATACGCTGCACGAACCTTCTAATTAATTTTGTCATATTGTGCAATAATTTTGAGACTTGAGCAGACCAAAGAATATTATTAATTCTCAATTCATATCCACTCATGAGTGGATTCCTTTTCTTCGACATCTCAATAAAGAAACTGAACCCATATTGGATTCAGCCTGAATTTGAATAGATTTGATTTAAAGAATGATTGACTGCATTTTTACAATTTCAACACTAACTGCGACACGCACTCAACATGTGCCGAGTGTATGTGGCAACAGGAGTGCTGGTGAGTTATTTTGTTTAACAACAATTTTCCCTTCTCTTCTTCTTCTTCAATAAAAGGTGTTAGTACATTTTAAACTTCATAAGTATCTCCTGAAAAATCATCTGCACTACTATCACATCAAACCAATCGTCAAATAAATATGAATTGTATTAAAGGTATCCAGTATGTCTAATACATAATTCATCATCAGTTTTCAAATTTATTAATCTTAGTTCAGCATAATTTTTTAGACACTCAAAAACAGGTATGGTTTCTCCATAAGTTAACTGGTATTTAATGATTGTTAACTATCATGTATTTTACTCTAAAATTATTAAAAGTTAAAATATAAAAAATATTATATATATTTCTATTAGTATAATATTTTTTTTATTTTACGATGATGAGGAGAAATGAAATGAAGAAAATAAAGACTAGCAGGATTCTTGCAGGCGCTCTACTTGTTGGAATGACATTATCACAAGTGCAGCCGTATAACGTGTTAGCACAAAATAATATTAGGTTAGAATCAACTGACACTATTAACCTACTAAAGAATTTGACACCTGCACAACGTGAAGCTCTTCCGAAGTTGGCTGCACTAGATCAAGAAGGGCTACAACTATCGTCTGATGTAAATTTAGATAGTTCAAAACCTGTATCAGTTATCGTACAGTTCAAAAACAAACCTCATAAAGTGGCTGTATTAAACGCTGCTGTAGACGGACATGTCTTATCTGAAGCTCAAGCGAAAAAGAATGTTGATGGCGATCATGCAACATTTAATAATGATTTGAAAGCTAATTTTAAAACGAAATCTGATGGTTCTTATAAAGTAATACGCGAATACAAAAACGCATTTAACGGAGTAGCGTTGGAAGTTCCTGCAAACAAACTGGAAGGTTTAGTGAAATCAAAAGCAGTACAAGCGATTTACAGTAATTCAGTAGTAACGGTAGAACAACCTGTTCAAGAAGCTGCACCTTCAAAAGAAGCAAAAGGACAAGGTATGGCAGCAGAACGTTCTTTCCTAAATATTGACAAATTACATGAAGAAGGTTTCACAGGGAAGGGAATAAAAGTAGCAGTATTAGATACTGGCATTGACCACAAGCATCCAGACCTTAAAGATGCTTATGTAGGTGGATACGATTTCGTTGATAACGATAACGACCCAATGGAAACAACATATGATGATTGGGTAAATGCTGGTAAACCAGGAGGCACTTCAGGATCAGCAGCTTATGTGACAGAACATGGAACACATGTATCTGGTACGATTGCAGGCCAAGGAACAGCTGATAGCGCTTATGCCACTACTGGTGTCGCTCCTGACGTGGACCTTTATGGGTATCGTGTACTTGGTCCTGGTGGTAGTGGTACATCTGAAGCTATCATTGCAGGAATTGAAAAAGCAGTTTTAGATGGCGTAGACATTATGAATCTATCATTAGGTGCCAATTATAATGACCCTTTAACACCACAGGCAATTGCAATTAACAACGCAGTATTAAATGGTGTAACCGCAGTTGTTGCAGCTGGTAATGCAGGCAGTGAAATGTACACAGTAGGTACTCCAGGTAACGCACCATTAGCACTGACTGTTGGGGCAAGTACTGTTCCAGGTGAAATTGCTACAATGAAAGCAACTGTAGATACTCAAACCGCTGACTTACGATTAATGGCAAAAGGATATGAAAGTGATTTGAACACATTATTATCACCAACTCAGCCATTCCAATTCGTATATGTTGGATTAGGTCTAGGATCTAATTACACTGGAGCAAATACTCGAGTAGACGGGAAAATCGTTGTTGTTCAAAGAGGAAGCAATACAATGAACGATAAAATTTTACAGGCGAAAAACCGAGGTGCTGTCGCGGTGATTGTGATTAATAACAATCAAACCGAAGGACACTTACCTTTTAATATAGGGGAAGGCGTAGATTTTGTTCCTGCTTTCTCAATGACGTATACAGACGGGGTTGCTTTACTACAAAAACTAAATACTGGTAAAAATCAAATTTCATTTAGCGATATCGGTGAACTGCCTACACCAGGAGATGTGTTAGCAGACTTTAGTTCTCGTGGACCCTCTCGTTTAACGTATGATATTAAACCAGAAGTTGTAGCTCCTGGAGTAAATATGTTATCAACAGTACCGGGGTTTATTAATAGTCCAAATGATCCTACGAATTACGATTATGCATATGGTCGTATGTCAGGAACATCAATGGCAACTCCGTTTACATCAGGCGTTGCGGCATTACTTTTAGAAGCTAAACCAGAGCTGCAACCTGAAGATGTGAAAGCGATTTTAATGAATACTGCTGACCCATTAAGTAAGCCATACAGTGTATATGAAGTTGGAGCTGGACGTATTAATCCTTACAATGCCATTCACTCAAATTTTGAAATTGTGGTAGATGACAAAGCGCCTACTATCGTAAATGGCAAGCAAAAATTAATAAACGAAAAAACAGCCGCAATAAGCTTTGGGAATAAAGCTTATAACGACAGAAATATAACAGATAGTCGTTCTGTTACATTGTTTAACCATGGCGCAAACACAAAAACATTTAACGTAAGTGTTAAATTTAATCCGGATTTACGAGGTTCAAAGGATGCATCAGCAAACGGAGTAACACTAACTACAGATTCTAGCATTACAGTAAAAGGAAACGCTAAAAAGAAAACAACGGTTGCGTTGAGAATTCCGAAAACAGCTGAAAAAGGAATTTACGAAGGATATATTGTTTACACAAACAAAGATGATTCTTCAGAATCATATGAAGTTCCTTTTGGTGTTCATTTTGTTGAGTCAGGTATTGAAAACTTTACATTATTTAAACAATCTGGCCCAGAATCACGTGTTAGGACATCTCAAAAATATGATCCATGGACTGGTGCTTTTGTAACTTTAAAATCGCATATGAAATATATCGATGTGATTATTTCAGACGCAAAAACTGGCAAGGATTTAGGCTACCTTGGTACGTTTAACGGTTTGGCAATGTTAGAAGGCGTACAATACGGTGCAGCTGATTTCTATCGAGGCTATTACTTCCCGTTTACAAATAATCCAGCTAATCCAATCGATACGAACGTTGATAATATTGTCGTTCCAAAAGCAGGACACTATCTAATGAAGTTAGTTGCGGTAGATGATTATGGAAAAACGTATACAGTTACACAAGACTTCTTTGTAGATGGAACAAAACCAAAGTGGGACATGCACATCGAAGGTGAAATTCCAGGAAAGCAAGTCGTTGAATACAAAGATGGACAATCATTACTTGATGTAACAGCGCAAATTACAGACGATAACGTTGAACTAAAACAAGCGATTGGTATAAAAACGGATCAATCACAAAACGAAATTTATTACACTTATAATAGTTTCTTCCCAAACGGGAATTTAACACTTGATAAAGATGGTAATGCAACTGATCAAATCGCTATGCTGCCTCAATTACAAGTGCTGGATGTGAAGTTTGAAGGAATGGATGAAGCGACAAATGGTTATCTTCAAAAACAATATTACTTTGTAAATGAACATACACCATATGTGCATGCTCAGCCAAATATCTCGACGATCCACAATCGTGTAATGATTGAAACAGGCAAGACATTCACGATGACATTAACTGCAAATAATGTTAGCAAACTAATGAAAGCGAACTACAAGTTCCAAGATACAGATGCAACAAAAATTACAAACATTTCTTTAAACCCGGAGGCACAAAAGCTTGGCGGTACTCTAGATGTTAAACAAACGGCATTAGGAAGCGCAACGTCATCAGACGTTACCGTAAACTTTAATAGCACTACAGGTGTAGATGGTGATATTCCAATGGTTGACTTAACGGTTCAAGTTCCAACATCATTATCGCCATTTAAGCTTCAATCGTTTGATATGTACGGAGTAACATCAACTTTTACGAATGTAGATAATGTATCAACTAAACCATTTACAGACGTACCACCAATCGTTGTCTTAGGAGATCAAACAGAAGTAAAAGGTTTTGTGCAAGCACAAGGATTGTTAAATGCACAAGGCGGCAAAGACATAACAAGAGATTTCTCGAAAATATCTCCAATTGTTACGGTTACTGATAGTAAAGGCAAAGAAGTAAAAACAGAAGTAGTCACGAAAGGTGGTCAGTTTGTTATCGCAGGACTTGATCCATCCAAAGATGATTACCTGGTTAAACAAGACATTCCAGGCCATTTCAATACGTATAAAACGTTCAATGCTCACTTTGAATTAGATGGAAAAATTTATGGACATGGTATTAACAATCTAGGTTCAGCAAAAGTCCCAGTAGCAATTGCTGGAGACGTAAACAAAGACGATGTAATCGATATTATGGACGCATTAGCAATCCAAACTTACTGGGGCACAAATAAACGTAGTACTGATATTAATTTCGATGGCACTGTCGATGCAAAAGACTTTGCGTTTGTTGAAAAGAATTTCTCAATGCAAAATCCATGGGTAACAACGCCACCAAAAGCTAAAGAGAAATACAAAGGTAAGACGTTAGAAATTATTAAAACAGAATTAACAATTAAATAATAAGTTTAAATTGCCTGATTTCTTAATGGAACAATGTCTTTTGGTTCATCTTCCAACACGCAGCTAAATAATGCAATAGCCCTTCTCGATATGAGAAGGGCTTTCCATTCCTAGTATAAAAGGGAATCGCGTCTCTATTGTAAAGACAAATTAATAGTCAAACCGTTTTCATCTGCTGTTGGACGGTATCTGAAATCTTGCACGAATGGTAAAGTGTATTGAAGTAAACGCTAATGGAATACCTGGTATGCACCTATCTATTTTCGGCTCCAAAAATGGAATAAATGCAGCAGGAATCCCCTATTTTGGGCCTGCTGCTTCTTTTAAAACTATCTGCGAGACGCACTCAACGTGCGCTGTCTGCGGGAACATATCCACAGGCTGCATATATTTCACATCGTATTTAGCACTCAACATTTGGATATCTTTCGCCAAAGTAGATGGATTACATGAGATGTAAATCAGCTTTTCAGGTGCTGTCTGCAAAATTGTTTGGATTAACTGCCCGTCAAGCCCTGTTCTTGGTGGATCCACGATAATCACATCTGGTTTCCAGCCCTTTTTCACCCATTTCGGCAATACTTCTTCTGCTTTTCCCGGAACATATTTGGTGTTGGTGAACCCGTGACGCTTTGCATTTTTCTTTGCATCATCAATTGATTCTGGGATTACGTCCATACCCCGTACTTCCGCTGCCTGGTCTGCAAGCCATAAACCAATCGTTCCAACTCCACAATAGGCATCCACGATTTTTTCCTTCCCTGTCAACGCCGCAGCCTTTTTCACTTCATTGTATAGCTTAATCGTTTGAACAGGATTTAATTGAAAAAACGTTCTAGCAGACAGTTCAAATTGAAGGTCTCCTAATGTTTCTTGGATAAACTCTTCTCCCGCTAACGGCAATGTTTCCTCCCCAAAAATAAGTGATGTTTTTTGTTCATTGATGTTTTGAACGATGGATTTGACATTAGGCAATCGTTTTTGAATTTCCTGCACAATTTGTTCCTTTTTCGGTAATTCTTGTTGATTGGTAATGAGCACCACCTGAAGTTCACCACTTTGAACCCCTACACGGGTAACAATCGTACGAACGATTCCTTTACGTGATTTTTCATTATAGATGGTAATTTTAAGCTCTTCGAGAATCTTTTTCACCGCATTAACTGCTTCGTTTGTTTTTGAATGCTGAACGGCGCAGTGTTCGATATCAATGAGCTGATGCGAGTTTAAACCATACAAACCAGCTAAAACCTTTCCATCTCTCCCAGCGAGTTGAAAGCTGCTCTTGTTCCTGTAGCCCCACGGATTTTCCATGCCAATGGTTTCCCGAATATCGAGTTTGTCCACTTGCAGCCTAGTATGACGTTCAAGCGATTGGATTACAATATCTCGCTTTTCTTTCAATTGCTGGCTATATGCTAAATGCTGAAGCTGGCAGCCGCCGCATTGCTCATAGACCGAACAAGGCGGCTGAACACGATGCGGCGATTTAATCCGTATCTTTTTAATTTTTGCCTCAGCAAATTTAGGGTTAATTTTTGTTGCCTCAACCACTACCTCTTCACCCGGAAGAGCCCCAGGCACAAAAACTACTTGCTTTTTGAAATACCCCACACCTTCCCCATTAATGCCAAGTCGTTTGATGGTTAAAGGAAAAGTCTGTTTTTCTTGTATTTTAATTGATTGATTTGTTTTCATTTATTCACTCCACATTTCGCTTCCAGTTTGATTCACCGTATTATAGCATTATTAACAGAGAAAAGCCGAATTCATTCGAATCCGGCTTAGTTTTTACCCAATCTTTGGAAAAACGTCGCAATTTTATTCTTTTTCTTCTTTGGAAAGTCGTCGAGACTTTTAAATTTATAGCCCTTCTTCTTTAAATCTTTAATTGCTGTTTCAAGGGCATCTGCATTATCCTTTGAAACGGTATGAAGAAGTAAAATACATCCTGGATGGATTTGCCTCATAATATTATCGTATGAATATTGCCAGCCTCTTTGCGCATTGGTATTCCAGTCCACAAATGCCAATGACCAGAACACATGCGTATAGCCCTCTTCCTTCGCAATTTCCATGGTTCTCTCACTAAAAACCCCTCGAGGTGGACGCAGATACTTCATTTTCTTCTGCCCCGTGATCTCTTTCGTTTTATCTTTCACTTTTTGAAGTTCTTCCCGGATCCGTTCATCACTGATTTGTGTCATATCGGGATGATGCCAGGAATGGTTTCCGATTATATGGCCTTCATCGACCATCCGCTTTGTCAATTCAGGCTGAGAAAGCAAATAATGCCCCGTCACAAAAAAGGTTGCCGGCACTTTCTCCTTTTTTAATACATCTAAAACCTGTGCGGTATACCCCGCTTCATATCCATTATCAAATGTAAGGTATAGCGTCTTTGATTCTGGATCTCCTACAAAAAAGGCACCATATTTTTCAAGTACTTTTTCATACTCCGCCCCGGCATCTGGCGGCTGTTCATCGACAGCTTTCTTAAATCCCCAATGAATAGGCTTATTGGGAGCGGAACCATAAGTGACCTGAGGCACCATTAACAGCAGCAAACTAAGGATGCATAATAATTTCTTCATCCATGTTCCCCCTATTTTGTTTTTTATAGTGTTTGTTTGTAATTGGGAAACATGATTAGTATTTTAAGGAAAAAGTAGTGGCTGGCGGTAGATGCTGTCACTAGTGCGGCCTGTTCGAGAAAGTTTAAGGAATGATAATATGTATCCAGCGGCTCTTGGGGAAGGTAGATTGAGGAATATCCTAATTTCTGAATTCGTAAACCATGGTTTGAAGATTAATAAATAATCATTTATAGCTTTTATATGGGCATCCTTTGAGGTAACTTTACACGCAGTACACTTCCACTTGTTTCCACAATAATCCATCGGGGCAAATAAACATTCAGGGCATTGAACTCCAATAATAACGTCGGACTCAGAAACTTGGAATTGCTGCAGTATATCTACCCTTTTTGGTGTATGGTCTCTTAATAGCAGGTTACTTAGTTTTAAAATATTTTGTTCACTCATACAGTTTTTTTTATAGTATCCCTCCAATTCTTCGATTTTTTTTAGTAAATCATGTGACTTACAAATTTTATTTTCGGCTTCTTTGTAGCCTGGAGCTATAATGATTTCGCTGGAAGATCTCGTAAAGGCAACTAAGTTATCCAAAAATATTGGAGGTAATGTATTTGCCTCTATCCAATTTCTCAGTAATATTTTGTGTCGATTTGTCTGAGATATAGGATTCTCATAAATCTCTCTCGTATCCGCCGTTTCTTGAATCATTTGATTTCGCTCAATGATTATTTTGCCTGAGTGATTCTTTCCATCAAGAATAATACAAATTTTCGGTGATAGAAGCAGTACATCAATTTGAAATAATGTTTCACCTGCAGGGAGCCTTAGGTCATGAAAAATGTGGTATTTATGATGAGGAATTTGCCCTAATTGGTAATTTAACTCTTTTTCGCCATTGTAACCTGACTTTAATATCTTAATGTTATTTTTTAATTCTGGCATTTTTTCATGATTGATCTTAAGTCTGCTTTCAAGTGCCTCCGCCTGAAGAAGTGGTATTGGTTTTGTTAAGTTTTTATCAAACAATAAGTTCCCTCCTAATTGGTTTTATGTAATTTTTCTTTATTATGTTGGTATATCCTTCTACTATTTGAGTTTTATTATGAAGGTTTGGTGACAATTTAAAGTTCGCTTATTAGTTTGGTGGTTTTAAATCTGTGGGGGACTTCATGTTCTACACATTCTACACAAAACTGTACAGGTTCTGCATAAAACCATACAGTTCCTACACAAAACCATACAGCTTTTACATAAAACCGTACAGTTTCTACAATACCAAACCTGCTTCTACACAAAACCGTACAGATTCTACACATAACTATACAGTTCCTACGCAAAACCATACAGCTTCTACACAAAACCGTACAGCTTCTACGCAAAACCATACAGTTTCTACACAAAACCATACAGGTTCTACAAAACCAAACCTGTTCCTACGCAAAACCATACAGCTTCTACACAAAACCATACAGTTCCTACGCTAAACCATACAGTTTCTACACAAAACCATACAGGTTCTACAAAACCAAACCTGCTCCTACACGGAACCTTACAGGTTCTACACAAAACCGTACAGGTTCTACACAAAACCATACAGCTTCTACACAAAACCGTACAGCTTCTACAAAACCAAACCTGCTCCTACACAAAACCATACAGTTTCTACACAAATCCGTACAGTTCCTACGCAAAACCATACAGCTTCTACATAAAACTGTACAGGTTCTACAATACCAAACCTGCTCCTACACAAAACTGTACAGGTTCTACACAAAACCGTACTGTTCCTACGCAAAACCATACAGCTTCTACACAAAACCATACAGCTTCTACAAAACCAAACCTGCTCCTACACAAAACCATACAGTTTCTACACAAATCCGTACAGTTCCGACACAAAACCATACAGCTCCTACACAAAACTGCACAGATTCTACAAAATCCCACCCCTCACACACAAAAAAAAACAAGCCCACAAAAGTGAGCCTGCCCCCAAACCTCTTAGTTAAACACCCGATCCTTAAACTGTGCTAATTTCTCTAATGAAGACTTATCTACATCTGCATGCAAGCTGTTTCCATGAGAATCCATGGTTACAACAGCAGTGAAGCCTTCAACGCGCAGGTGCCACATTGCTTCAGGGATACCAAATTGCATCAAGTCAACCCCTTCAACACCCTTGATACAGTCTGCATAATACTGTGCTGCGCCGCCAATCGCATTTAGATACACGCCGCCATGGTCTTTAAGAGCTGCCAGTGTACGAGGTCCCATTCCGCCTTTTCCGATAACAGCACGAATACCAAATCTCTTCATAATGTCGCCTTGGTAAGGCTCCTCACGAATACTTGTGGTTGGACCAGCTGCTTTGACATGCCAGTCACCATTTTCATCTTTTAACATAACAGGACCACAGTGATAGATCACTTGTCCATTTAAATCTACTGGCGAGTCATTGTCAGATAGGTATTTATGAATCGCGTCACGTCCTGTGTACATCATACCGTTAATCTGAACAACATCGCCCACCTTCAATTCGCGAATTTGTTCTTCTGTGATTGGTGCTTGCAGTGTGATCACGTCAGTAGCACGTGCTGCAGCTGTTTCTTTTTCAGCTTCAGTTTCTGTGAAATCGATGAAATCACCTTCTTGATACATCCATTCATTAATTTCGCCAGATACTGGATCGACACTTACGCCTAAGCGGCGGAATGCCCAGCAGTTGTAAGCGACAGATACATAGAAGCTTGCTGGAATTCGATTCATAACTCCAACTTTACAGCCTAACAATGTAGCTTCACCGCCAAAGCCCATCGTGCCAATTCCTAATTTATTCGCATTTTCTAGAACATACTCTTCTAATGCGCGTAATTCTTCGTTTGGATTCACATCATCTAAAGAACGGAATAGTTGTTCTTTTGCTAAATCATAACCAGAAGAACGGTCACCGCCGATACCAACACCAATGAAACCAGCGCTGCAGCCTTGTCCTTGAGCCTGGTACACGGAGTGCATAACACACTTACGAATCCCATCAAGGTCACGTCCTGCGCGTCCTAGTCCTTCTAACTCACAAGGAAGACTATATTGGATGTTTTTATTTTCACATCCGCCGCCTTTTAAAATCAGACGAACATCGATATAATCTTTTTCCCATTGATCAAATTTAATAACCGGCAGGCCGGCCCCCAGATTGTCACCGCTGTTTTCACCTGTTAGGGAATCAACAGAGTTTGGGCGCAGCTTTCCTTCTTTGGTTGCGATTACAATTGCGTTTTTAATCGCTTCTTTTATTTCTAATTGGTTAACACCAACTGGAGTTTTAATTTTAAATGTAGGTAACCCTGTATCCTGGCAAATAGGTGAGACTTGGTCATCTGCCATTTTAATGTTATTGGTAATAGTAGCAAGACTCATTGCTGCACTTGTACCAGCATTCTCTTTCGCCTTTGCTGCACTAACTGCACGACGTACATCTTTTGGAAGCTTTGTAGAAGTTTCAACGACTAATTTGTACATACTCTCCTGGAATTTCTCGATATTCACCTAAAGTACCCCTTTCCCCTTGTCCGATTCGCAATCTATTTAAAAATTACAACTATTTGACGCTATTATTATACTCCTATAAGCAGATGATTGAAAGATAAAGGTTTTGCCAATAAACAAAGAGCCTGTAATTATACAGACTCTGGAGTTTCACGATGATTGAATTCCTTACATTTGTTTTCTAATTCATCGATCATTTTAATTAAGTTGTCGATATCATCAAGATCGGTATCTTCTGGATCGATTGCATCTAATACATCTAGGAACATGTTTAAACGCTGTTTTAAAAAAGTAACTTGTGAATTTTTATCATGTGTCGGACTGCCCACGTTGATTCTCCCCCTTCTATTTCACTATCCTACACTTTCTGCAATTCTTTTTCAAAAAAGAACCCCTACGACCGTTGTAGGAGTTCCTTCTCCAAAATCATCTTGGTCTTTCTGATGCAGCAAATCCAAATGAAACATGATCCTGTACCGGGATCCATGCTCCAATTCCTTGTGAGGTTACATTTTTAATGACAATGGTTTTTTTATTCCCTTTAAGCATCAAATATACTTCACCGTAAGTAACTTTACCCTTTTCATTGACAGCAGGTGCGTATGCGTATAAATATCCTAGGCGATTAACTGGGATATTATAGACATGGTCGTTCTTCGTTCCTGCGCCAATAATCGTTTCAAATGCCAGCGGAAGACGTGTTTTTTCCATTGCCTTTAACAGCATCATCTTCTTTACATCCTCTGCATTTGGGATTTTTGCTGTTAGCCCGCCGCGGATGATTTTTTGAGCCTCTTGTAAATAATGAATCTGGTAGGGTACTTTGCCGCCGCGATTGTCATAGTAGTTTGTATTGATTTTTTGATACTCCCAGTTCGAAGACGTTTCCGTTGATTCATAATTTAATGGCCATTGACCAAGGTAGACAATTGCACGGTAACCGATTGCAAACGGTGTGCTGTTAATACTTGATTCATTCAGCATACGAATTAAATCGGGATTTTCAATCTTAACCTTGGAAGAATCAATCAGTTGTTTCGTTAGTTCACTCGGCTGCAAGGTGGGCAGGTCCTGAGTTGAATTGGGATAGGTATTTTCCTTCGTAATATTACGAACCGAAGGAGGAACTTGGTAGGTTACTGGTTCTTTTTTTGCATTTGCCTTTTCAGCAGAAGCCGTTGGAAGGAAAGCTAGTAGTAATAGCAATGTTATTACTACAGAGATAAACTTTTTCACAAAGAAAAACTCCTTTCACACTATATCAATAATAAGTCTGGTCATAGTGTTTTCGGAGTTGAAAACTTTTATCCATTCCTTCGAAATATTTCAATAGCATGCCTTTAAAAAATTTTTTATCAAAAAAAATAATAATCTGAACATTTACAAAATTCAAATAAACAGTTATAATATCCTTAACCTTAAAAAAGGAGGGCAGTAATCAATCGGCGAACCATTTACCATTAAGGAGGTTGGGATTCCACTCATATATGAAATTCAACACTCGTGTTTTTCTATTATAAAATAAACATGAAGGTTGGTGATTGATGGTCCCAAGAAAACGCGATTGGTTTTACCCGTCAGCAAAAAGGATATAAAAATATAATGTAATTCCAAGAAATACCCTTACATCGAATTTAAAAGTTATAAAAAAGACTCTGTGCCTTCTGGCTCAGAGTCTTTTTACTTTACTACTTTATAAAAGAAAGAACCCTATACCCATAATGAAGTAAGCTGCAAGTAAGGTCAGTCCCTCAAACCAGTTTGATTCTCCGTCATTTGATATTACTACCATCAACAGTACAGAGGTTACCATGGCAATTAATTCTGGCATGGTAAAAACAAGCGGCATGGTCTGGGTGAAGAATAGGGAAATCAGGACTAATACTGGAGCAACAAACATGGCAATCTGGAGTGTTGATCCTATGGCAATCTCTACGGCAATATCCATTTTATTTTTAAATGCCATTACAATCGCTGAAGCATGTTCGGCCGCATTCCCTACAATGGCCACGATAATTACCCCAATGAATAACTCTGTCCAGCCAAATGACTCTGCTACATATTCAAACGTATGAACAAGATTTTCAGATATATAAGCAACAGCTAAAGTAGCAGCTAATAGAACACCTATTGCCTTCCCTTTACCCCACTCAGGCTCCTCCTCATGATGTGTCTCGGCATTCTCGCTCTGATAGACCCCTCGATGTGTAACTAGTTTAAAGAAAAGGGCTGCTAGATAAAGTAAAATTAGAATAACAGAGATCCCAATACTTAGTGTTAAGGTCCTCGACTCATTCATTTCCATCGAGAATACTTCAGGAATGACAAAGGCAACAATTACAGCGAACATTAATAAACCAGAATTATGGCGTGCATCGTGCACATTAAAAGTCTGCCTTTTAAATTTTAACCCGCCGATAAAAAAGGACAGCCCGGCAACTAGGAGGAGGTTCCCCAAAACGGACCCTGTTAAGGACGCAAGGACGACTCCAATCAGCCCTTCCTTTAAAGCAAAGATGGAGATGATTAATTCCACAGCATTCCCAAAAGTAGCATTTAATAGTCCACCCACCCGTGGTCCAGCGACAATGGCCAAACTTTCGGTTGCCCTTCCCATATAACTAGCTAATGCGATAATGGATACACAATACACAACAAAAAGAATCATCGTTGGCCAGTGCATGAGTGTCCCTATCACTGAAAGCGGAACACCAATGATCGTAAGCAGCATGAATGTTTTTTCCACATTTATCCCTCCTTAAAAATCATATAAAAAAATACAGATTGTTATGTATGGATTGTATTAAAATTCTGTTGATTCCAGAGTAATAAATATTTTACTTGCAAATGCCCAATTTTCTCGTTACCATCTTTTTTGGAACCTAAAATAGTTACCAATCATTACAATACGAGGATCATATCATGACTAAAAATAACTTTCGGTTTTGGATTCTAGTCACCATAGTGGCCATTTCTGGTTTTTCACAAGGAATGCTCCTGCCGCTAATTGCCGTGATTTTTGAACAAGGCGGGGTTTCTTCTTCCCTAAATGGATTAAATGCCACTGCACTCTACATTGGAATCCTTCTCGTTTCTCCCTTTATGGAAGCTCCACTGCGAAAATATGGCTATAAACCAACGATTATTTTCGGAGGCGGGCTTGTCGTTTTGGCACTTGCACTGTTTCCATTGTGGAAATCCTTTTGGTTTTGGTTTTGTTTGCGGGCACTAATTGGAATTGGCGATCATGCCTTACATTTTGCCACTCAAACTTGGATTACCTCATCCTCACCAGCTGATAAAAGAGGACGGAATATTTCACTGTACGGCTTGTTTTTTGGGATTGGATTTGCAAGTGGACCTTTGATGACACCGCTTGTAAATATTAATGAAGCATTACCATTTATCGTTTCCTCTGCTTTATGTTTAATTGGCTGGGTATTTGTATTTACACTTAAGAATGAGTTCCCGGAACAAGAAGTAGGAATCAATTCATTCTTCAATACCATTAAACGCTTTAGGAATACGCTGAAATACGGCTGGGTAGCTTTTCTACCACCTTTTTGCTACGGGTTTTTAGAATCATCCTTAAACGGGAGCTTTCCTGTATATGCACTCCGAATGGATATTAACGTAGCAAGTGTTTCCTTGGTGTTAACGGCCTTTGCGATTGGCGGTATTATTACGCAGCTGCCATTAGGAGTTCTTAGCGATTCATATGGCAGAAGGAATGTCTTAATGATCGTTCTTCTTCTCGGATTTCTAACTTTTACATCTGCAAGCATATTTGAGCATTCTTTTATTGGACTATTCATTTCCTTCCTTTTATCAGGAATGGTCGTGGGATCAACCTTTTCACTTGGAATCAGTTATATGACCGATTTAGTGCCGAAGAATTTGTTAGCAACAGGGAATTTGTTATGCGGTATATTCTTTAGCTTAGGAAGCCTGAGCGGACCCATTATTGGCGGTTTATTTATTCAGTTCTTCCAAAGAATCAGTTTCTTTTATATTATAAGTACCATGCTGCTTACCTTATCCATCATTATTTATGTCTTTGGTAAAAAAACGTATTCGATGGTGGAGCAGCATAACTCTTAAGAATATTTGGAGCACTTTCATTTAAATAACATAAAATGTATGATAAAATTAATTTAATCTAATAATTGTTTTCGGAAGTCCGCTGTCATCTTTATTGATGACAGCTTTCGTGTTTTTTAGGGGTAATGATTTTGATTATATTTCTCATTTAGATAAAGATTGGGGAGGGGAATTGAAAATGAGTACAGATGCTAAGAGGTTAGCGAACGCCGTTCCAAAGGTAGGACTAATTGAAAAAATCAAGCCACACGCTGAACTTATTGCAGCAGGATTAAGTGGGGTGTTCATTGCAGCCGGATGGTTTACGGACAAAATGGGGGATCACGTTACTTCCGTTATCTTCTATTTATTGGCTTTTGTGATAGGCGGGTTTGCTAAAGCGAAAGAAGGAATTGAGGCTACGTATGAAAACAAAGAACTAAACGTAGAAATGCTGATGATTTTTGCAGCGATTGGTTCTGCGGTTATTGGCTATTGGACAGAAGGCGCCATTTTGATTTTTATCTTTGCTGTCAGCGGTGCATTAGAAACCTATACAATGAACAAGAGTCACAAAGAAATTTCGTCGCTGATGAAGCTGCAGCCGGAAGAAGCACTTCTTATCCGAAATGGGGTTGAAAGGCGTGTACCGGTTTCTGAGTTAATCGTGGGCGATGAGATTCTCGTAAAGCCAGGGGAAAGAATTCCATCGGATGGAGTTATTAAGAATGGGCATACGAACATTGATGAGGCGGCTATTACTGGAGAATCGATGCCTGTCTCTAAAGGGCTTAATAAAGAAGTGTTTGCAGGTACAGTCAATTTAACAGGAGCCATTACCGTTCAAACAACAAAAGCAAGTAATGAAACACTCTTTCATAAAATTATTGAACTTGTTCAATCCGCTCAAAGTGAAAAATCACCATCTCAGTTATTTATTGAGCGCTTTGAAGGCACCTATGTAAAAGCTGTCTTAGCTGCTGTCTTATTGATGATGTTCCTCCCCTACTTCCTGCTTGATTGGAGCTGGAATGAGTCATTTTATCGAGCCATGATCTTATTGGTGGTTGCATCTCCTTGTGCGCTAGTAGCGTCAATCATGCCAGCAACTTTGTCTGCCATTTCAAATGGTGCAAAACGGGGTATTTTAGTTAAAGGCGGCGTACATTTAGAGAATCTCAGCCATTTAGAAGCTATTGCTTTCGATAAAACAGGTACACTGACGAAAGGAAAGCCTGAGGTTACGGAAATCATTGTCAATGAAAATTTTGATAAGCTGGAGCTTTTACGGAAGACTGCATCGATTGAAAATCAATCGAATCATCCGCTTGCACAATCGATTGTCAAGTACGTGAAAGAAAGTCTAGAGCTTGACCTTATTCATCCTGAAAACCTTGAGGATGTTTCTGGATGGGGCATTAAAGCAGAAATTTGCGGGGAACAGTGGAAAATAGGTAAAGCAGATTTTGTTGGGAAAGAGGCCGCCTTTACATTTGCTGATGGCAGAGCAGCTGACCTGGCCAGCCAAGGTAATACACTTGTATTTGTTCAAGTTAACGATTGTTTAGCCGCGATGATTGCTTTAAAAGATGTTGTCAGACAAGAAACAAAGCTTGCCATTGACCATTTAAAAAAACAAGGTATTTACACGGTCATGCTGACTGGCGATAGTGAGAAAACGGCGAGTGCCATTGCTTCAGAAAGTCATGTGAATCAATACTTTGCTGAATGTCTGCCTGAAGATAAAGTGGAGCAGCTTAAAAGGCTCAAGGAAAAGTATAAAACGATTGCGATGGTCGGTGATGGAATTAATGACGCTCCGGCATTAGCCATTGCCAATGTTGGAATAGCAATGGGTGAAGGGTCTGATGTTGCCTTGGAAACAGCGGATGTCGTCCTAATGAAAAACGATTTGCCAAGGATCGCAGAAGCCATCCATCTTTCGAAAAGGATGAATAGAATTATTAAACAAAATGTCATTTTTTCCATCACTGTTATCATGATATTAATTTCTTCTAACTTTTTTCAGCTTCTGGATTTGCCATTTGGGGTTATTGGTCATGAAGGCAGTACCATTCTTGTGATACTAAATAGTTTAAGACTGTTAAAAAAATAGTGAACCGGGCATCTGCCCGGTTCTATTTAATGATATCCGTTGCTGCCGTTAGCAGATCCAGATGTTTTATTACCTTTGCTGCCTTTACCTTTTTGTTTCGTGCCGCCATCTTTTTTGGTTTTCTTAGTCATCGTGCGTCCCCCCTGTTGTTATCTGTTCCCCATCTATATTGTTTGCAATAAAGGATTTTTCATAAAGAAAAATTTTAACAGTTGGACTTATTCTTTTCACTATAGAAAGCATTGATCTCGCCGCCGAGAATAATGATAAACCCCGATATGTATAACCAAATGAGTAAAACAATAATAGCTCCAATACTTCCATAGGTCAGTGAAAAGTTGTTAAATTTACTCACGTAATAAGATAAAGCATAGGAGGAAAGAATCCACCCAATGGTCGCAAAACCGGCTCCTGGGAATGCACTTCTGCAGCGTAATTTAACATTGGGAGCAATCCAATATAGCCCAGTAAATATTAAAAATAAGATAAGCGCACTAATGACTAATCTTAACATTTCCCAAATGCGGAGGAATTCCAGCTTAAAGCCTAAGTACGAGAAAAGAAATATCCCAATTTCCCTACCGAAGATTGGCAGCAGCACCGCAACAATAAAAACTAATATCATCCCGACCGTCAGCACGATAGCCATCGCTCTAGAAACAATAAAAGATCGGCTTTCTTTCACATTGTAGGCTTTGTTAAAAGCTCTCACTAAGGCATGAATTCCATTGGATGCAGACCAAATGGTACCGATAACACCGAATGAAAGTAATCCGCCATTTCGATTATTCATGACATCATTTACATTCTTTTCGATTAATTCCATCGTTTGTGGAGGGGCAAATTCACCAATCCCCCCAAGGATATCCAGGTGTTGAATGGGCAGATATGGCAGTAGAGTAAAAATGAAAATAAGGAGCGGAAATAGCGATAGAAGAAAAAAATACGCAAGTTGAGCTGATAATCCTGGTATATCATCTTCTTCTATTCGGTGCCAAAGCATCCTAAACAAAGATTTTCGAACATTAACTGCTTTCCCCATTTTTCACTCTCCTTTAGAACAAATCCAATTGCTACTTGTCTGTTGATCCTTCTTCCACATTAACCTCTTTTAACAATTCTTCTACATCGGAATCTTCATGATTTGAAAATGTACTCTTCGTCTCTTTAACGATTTCCTTTACTTGAGGAGTTAACTCACGAAGTTCGTCCACTTTCCCAGTAATATATGAAATATCCTCGCTAACCTGTTCAATTGTATCTCTAATTTTTTCTGCCGTCGCTTTAACATTGTCTGTGATCTCCTTAGGATGGCGGGCAGCATAAGATACTTGTTCATACGCCTTTTTTACATTTACCTTCATATCCTGTCGTGTTTTCTTATCTAATAAACTAAGAACTCCTCCTGCAATCGCTCCATAAAAAACGCCTTTAAAAAATAAATTCTTTCCCATTTTTTAACCTCTCCTTCTATTTGGTCTTTATCATTGATTTAATCATTATGAAATAAATACCAGCATTCATTATTTCTATTTTGCTTTAAGCTTAGTGTTAAATGCAATAGCAAGACAGATTTTCACCATATTATTTTAATACCCGCAAGTGGAAGTAAATAAACAAGTTTAGATTGACATCTAGTAGTGAAAATGAAAAGATAAAATTACGAATGTTGAAAGGGTGACGGGATGAATCTATCAGAAAAGACAGTAGAAAATGTAGAATACATGATTGAACAGATAAAAGAAAAATTAAAGGTATTAAATCTTGGAGCCATTAAACCTTCACACTTTGATGAAGAAATGTACGAGGAATTAAAAGAAATTTATGACATGGTCATGAAAAAACCTTCGTTTAGCCCTAATGAAATGCAGGCATTAGTAGAAGAACTAGGCAACCTTCGTAAAAATAAGTAAAACAGATCTCAAGACGAGATCTGTTTTTTTATTTATCCTGTTCAGTTAAAATAATCGTTCCTTCCTTAGTGATGGCGATGGTATGTTCATATTGCGCAGAATACTTGCCATCAATGGTCCTCGCTGTCCAGCCGTTTGTATCCATTTTGGTTTGATACATCCCTACATTGACCATAGGCTCGATGGTAAAAACCATGCCTTCTTTAATTCTAGGTCCTTTTCCTGGCAGTCCATAATGCGGAACATCAGGTTTCTCGTGAATGACAGCGCCAATTCCATGTCCAATAAAGTCACGAACAACCGAAAAGCCTTCCCCTTCAACATAACTTTGAATGGCATGACCAATATCACCAATCCTGTTTCCAGGGACCGCTGCTTCAATACCTTTATAAAGTGCCTTCTTTGTGACCTCTAGTAAATGCTCTGTTTCCTTGGAAACACGTCCAACAGCGTAACTCCATGCAGAATCAGCTAACCCTCCGTTATAATTAACGACCATATCGATTGTGACAATATCGCCTTCCTTTAATGGTTGCTTTCTAGGAAACCCATGGCATATTTCATCATTAATACTTGCACAGGTAGCATATTGATATCCCTTATAGCCCTTTTGCTGCGGGGTTGCATTATGTTTAATAAGAAACTCATCTACAAATTGATCAATTTCCCAAGTGGTTACGCCAGGCTTTATCATTTTTGCAATTTCTTTATGGCATAATGCAAGAATTTCTCCTGCCTTTTTCATCGCATCAATTTCCCGCTGTGATTTAAGAACAATCATCTCTTCCCAACCTTTTTTTATTATTTTTATGTATTATACTAGAATTGGAAACACTCTTTAATATTATCGCTATCAAACCATTATTTCAAAAAGTTTTCGCTGATTAGGAATAATTTTGTGGAAATCAATCGTTCTTAATATGGAACTTTTCCATCTTTTCTGATAAAATTATTGTAGTAATAATAAATATTAGGTGTGTGAGCCCAATGATTGGTGATCGAGTTAAAAAACTTCGACTAGAAAAGAAAATGTCATTATCTGAGCTTGCTGAGCAAGCAGGAGTTGCTAAATCTTACTTAAGTTCTCTAGAAAGAAACCTGCAACGAAATCCGTCTATTCAGTTCTTAGAAAAGATTTCAACTGTATTAAATGTACCCGTGGATCATCTCATTAATGAACAGATTAACAAAGACGAATTAGATAGCGATTGGATGAATATTGTAAAAGAAGCTATGGAGTCGGGTGTATCAAAAGAACAATTTCGCGATTTTATTGAATTTAATAAGTGGCGAATCGGTCAAAATAATAATGAATCATAAAAAAACAAAGCATACTACTTATTTTGGCAGTATGCTTTGTTTTTTTATGTATCTTAGCGATTCTTTACTAGGACCTCTCTAATTTCGTTCTGATGGAGAAAGTCAAGAATTGTTTCCTTTGAAATCCCTAGGGCTTTCGCTTCTACGATTAGAGCCAGCCATTCTGCATCCATTCCATTCGTCACACTATCAGTTACTGCCACTTTCATTCACCCCTAAAATACTTATTCGTATTCCAGGCAGCCCGGCCATCATAGTAATAAAACACCTTAGATCCTCGGCTTTGCGTCCCCAATTTTCATTGAGTTTGCCTTTTTCTGTTTCAAATTGCTCATAATCATTGATTATTCAGTAAATTCAGTAGACAACTCTTCCTAATTCATAATTACTATGTTCATTATATATAGTACTTTTTTAGTATAGTGTTGTATTTTGTCAGATATTTCTATTTTTCGAACCTTTTTTTTACACAAAATATTCCATTTTCCGACAAAAATACCGTTATGTATTATACATAACGGTGAATTCATCGTAGTTTATTGGAAGTTTAATGGAAAATATAGGGGTTTATAGTCGAAAATGAGTTATTTTCCCTAGGGAAAAACTTTGTAAAATAGTCTGAAAAGACTAGTTTTACCGGAGAATTTTGTCTGTTTTGTGACAATTGACATTTAATGTTAACAACATTAAAATATACTAAATATTAAAAATATTCTAATAAAGGTGGTGAATTTAGCTTATGACCGCCATACATGTGTTAAATTACGCTATACCAATTGCCTTTTTAGTATTTTTTGGTTTTCTTATTGACTCCATGTGCAGTCCAGCAGCCTCTGATGATAAAACGAACGAAGATTAATTCAGGAACCTTTCCTCCTCACTAATAAATTTCTTTCGTTTGGGAATGATACATTCGTAGACGAAAGGAGTGTTTGATTTGGCACGTGGAGAACATTTTAATCATAAAAAGAAAGGTCATCCTGGAAATTTACCAAAGGATAACCAAACGGAGAGACATTCAAAGGACGCCATCGGCGATGAAGAGTTTCTTGTAGTAAGAGAAGCATTTAAGAATAGAGTTGAAACGGAAGATATAGAATAAAAAAGGCGTGAAATTTCACGCCTTTTTTTATTTTGTTAATAACGAATGAGTGGATCTAACCCCTAACAAGATATGTATCAGTGTCCCCTTATGAGTGACCGCTTTTTCCCTTTTAATAAGGTAATGGGCTCTCATAGGCCTTATGAGTGACCATCTCTTCCCTTTTAATAACGTTACGGGCTCTCATCAATCTTATGAGTGACCGCTCCTTCCCTTTTTATAACGTTACGGGCTATCATCAATCTTATGAGTGACCACTCCTTCCCTTTTTATAACGTTAAGGGCTCTCATCAATCTTATGAGTGACCATCTCTTCCCTTTTAATAACGTTACGGGCTCTCATCAATCTTATGAGTGACCGCTCCTTCCCTTTTTATAACGTTACGGGCTCTCAGCCGCCTTATGAGTGACTGCTTATTCCCTTTTCATAACGTTACGGGCTCTCATCAATTATTCCTAACTAGTTTTAATAGATAAAATAAAAAAGGCGTGAACTTCCACGCCTTTTTTGCTTATATTACATTATCAAAGCTTTGGATGAGCTTCTTTAGGTCCCATTCTTTTAGGCCTTCTGCTGCTTTCTCGATATCTTTTGAAAAGATTCGATCCTTCTTTATTGAAGGAACAAGCTCTCTCCCCTTCTCATACATCTTCTTTGTTTGGCTGGCCATTTTCTCAACCCCGCGGATCTCAACTGCCTGCATCGCACATATGAATTCAATTGCCAGTACTCGCCTAGCATTCTGAATGATTTGATAAGCGTGTCTTGAGGCGATTGTCCCCATGCTTACATGGTCTTCTTGATTGGCAGATGATGGAATGGAATCAACACTTGCTGGATGGGCGAGTGTTTTATTTTCTGATACTAACGATGCGGCAGCATATTGCATGATCATTGCACCAGATTGTAGACCAGGTTCTGGGCTTAGAAAAGGCGGCAGATCGTTTAACTGAGGGTTAACTAACCGCTCAATCCGTCTTTCAGAAATATTCGCGAGTTCACTTACTGCAATCTTCATAAAATCCATCGCAAATGCAATCGGCTGCCCATGGAAATTCCCTCCAGAAATCACCTTTTCTCCATCATCAAAAATGAGTGGATTGTCTGTTGCTGCGTTCATCTCAATTTCTAATTTTTCCTTAACATAATCAAGCGCCTGCCAGGATGCACCGTGGACCTGTGGAATACATCTTAGCGAATATGCGTCCTGGACACGGTATTCTCCTTGAACACTAGTTAATAAACTATCACTTAGATACCTGCGAATCCTTGCAGCTGTATCTATTTGCTGCTTATAACCTCTTGCCATGTGAACTTCCTCAGCAAAAGCATCGATAATCCCATTTAACCCTTCCATTGTCATGGCTGCAATCAGTTCGCTTTCATACGCAAGCTGCTCAGCTTCTAGATAGCCGACAACTCCCATAGCTGTCATTGCCTGTGTTCCATTAATTAGAGCAAGGCCCTCTTTTGCCTCTAAGGTTAACGGCAGGACTCCTTCCATTTGAAGCGCATGAATCGAGTCCATCCGATTTCCCTTGTAGAATACTTCCCCTTCCCCAATAAGAACTAAAGCTAAGTGTGAAAGCGGGGCAAGGTCACCGCTGGCTCCCAGCGAACCTTGCTCTGGTATTACTGGAATGATTTCTTTATTTACTAGTTCTATCAGTTTCTCAATCACTATCGGTCTAACACCCGAATAGCCTTTTAAAAGGGCATTTGCACGCAAAAGAACCATGGCTTTTGAAACCACTTCTGGGAAAGGTTCGCCAATCCCGCATGCATGGGAACGTATTAAGTTAAGCTGTAAGTCCCTTACATGTTCTTGCTCAATTAATACATCACTAAACTTCCCAAATCCCGTATTAATACCATAGACTACTTTGCGCTCCGAAACGATTTTCTCAACCGCTTGGCGGCTCTTTTTTACAAGTTCCATACTTTTTTCCGAAGCAAAAACCTTCTCTTTACGATATAAAACATCTTTCATTTGACCCAATGTTAAACTTTGACCTGTTAGCATAATCATATTTCTCACCTCTACCACTTTAATAGAATAAAGAAAGAGGCTGGATTCCATTTCTCATTAGATTTGGAGTCCAGCCTCTTTTATAAATATTAGCTCTTGTAATTTTGCTTTTGAATGCCTCATAGATAATCATTCCATCCCATTGAATTCTATATATTTAATAATTATTGTATGTGATAAAAAGTTTAATTGTCAATAGAATTGTCAGAATTTTAGCACGATAACACTTTAGCAGGATAACATATCATCAATTTTTACTAAGATTAAACAAAATAAAAATTGGAGTGTCCATCTAAATTTCTAGAAGGACACTCCAACTGTTAATCTCATTTAATCAAATTTTATCCCTTTTAATAAGTCTGCAAATGCATTGTTAATCGGTTCAGCTTCTTTCTCCTGCTGTTTTAAGTACTTTTGTACGGTACGTTTATCGACTTTTCCACCAGATTCCTTTTTACGTCGTGCTTCAAAAGCAGATAGTTTCTCGCGGTATCCACATTTACATGCGAAGATTTGACCTTGGCCCTCACCACGAAGCTCCATTTTCTTTTTACATTGAGGGCAGCGTGCATTGGTGAGGCGTGCAACATTCTTTTTATGACCACATTCACGATCTTGGCAGACTAGCATTTTGCCTTTCTTGCCGTTTACTTCTAACATTGGTTTACCACAGTCAGGGCATGATTTTGTGGAAATGTTGTCGTGCTTATATTTTTTGTTACTTGCTTTAATTTCAAGTACGATTTTTTTTGTATGTTCTTTCATTTCATTTATGAACACATCTTTTTTTAATTTTCCTTTAGCAATCAGCTCAAGTTTTTGCTCCCACTCGGCTGTTGTCGCAGGTGACTTTAATTCTACAGGTACTAAATCTAGCAGCTGACGGCCTTTAGACGTGATATAGATTTCTTTGCCGCCGCGTTTTTCAATTAGAAATGAATTGAATAATTTATCAATAATATCAGCACGTGTTGCAACTGTGCCAAGTCCGCCAGTTGATTTTAATGTATCTGCAAGCTTCTTGTCATTTGTTTCCATGTACTTCACAGGGTTTTCCATGGCTGACAGTATGGCAGCCTCTGTAAAACGTGCAGGAGGCTTTGTTTGACCAGATGTTTCTGCGATTAACTTTGTTCTTAATACATCACCTTTTTCAAGACGAGGTAATAACTGTTCTTTTACATCATCACTTGCTTCATCATCATCGAATCGGTTTTCGTACACTTCTTTCCAACCAGCTTTGATTACCGTTTTTCCTTTAGCAATGAATGTTTCATCATCAATTTTTGCCTGTACTGTTAACTGCTCGTATTCAAAAGCAGGGAATAATACAGCTAAGAAACGCTTTACGACAAGGTCATAAATCTTTCGTTCTTTATCTGTAAACGCCGAGAAATTCACATAGCCTTCAGTTGGGATGATGGCATGGTGATCACTTACCTTCTTATCATCTACAAAAGCGTTTGTTGCTTTAATTGGCTTTGATAATACTTTATTAGCAAGGGAACGATATTCACCGCCGCCACACGCCCTTAGACGTTCTGGAAGTGTACTGACAATGTCTGAAGATAAATAACGTGAGTCTGTACGAGGATAGGTTAACACTTTATGCTGCTCGTACAGTTTTTGCATGATATTTAGTGTTTCTTTCGCTGAATAACCAAAGATTTTATTGGCATCACGCTGTAACTCTGTTAAATCATAAAGTGCAGGTGAGAATGTTTTCTTTGCTTTACGGTCAATCGAGACAACCGTCGCATTTTTACTTCCGAGTGATTTAACGATTGTGTCGATTTTTTCTTTATTAAAGCTGCGACTATTACCATTCTTATCTTGCCATGTTAATTTAAGCCCATCTGTTTGCACTTCAATGCCATAGTACGTTTGGGATTTAAAGCTTTTTATTTCATCTTCCCTTGCCGCAACCATAGCAACTGTTGGTGTCTGTACGCGGCCACAGTTTAATTGAGCATTAAACTTGGTTGTTAATGCACGAGTAGCATTTAAACCGATGTACCAATCTGCCTCTGAACGTGCAACTGCAGATGCATATAAGTTTTCATAAGCTTTTCCAGGCTTTAAGTTATTGAAACCATCTTTTATCGCTTTATCTGTTACAGAGGAAATCCACAGACGCTTGATTGGCTTACGAATATTAGCTTTTTCAATAATCCAGCGTGCGACTAATTCTCCTTCTCTCCCTGCATCCGTAGCAATGATGATCTCATTTACATCACCACGGCTTAATTGTGTTTTCACAGCATTAAACTGCTTGCCAGTTTGTTTCATGACAACTAATTTCATGCGTTCTGGAAGCATAGGAAGATCTTCCAGGTTCCAGGTTTTATATTTATGATCATAAGTTTCGGGATCTGCCAAAGTTACTAAATGTCCTAGTGCCCAAGTGACGATATAATTGTTTCCTTCTAAAAATCCATTGCCTTTCTTCGTGCACTTCAAGACATTTGCAATATCACGTGCAACTGAAGGTTTCTCAGCAATTACTAAACTTTTTGCCATTTTATAAGAACTCCTTTACTCACTATGTATCGTCTAATATACCATAATTTCAGTGTGGGAAAGGTATAGTTACTCTTATGCACTCTATCTCCTGCTTTTTTCTTGTATTTTCCTATTTCCGGATAGTATGATGAATTAGCTATCATACATATTGGGTTTGGGGGTACAACGTGAGGATTAGAGATTGGGATCCTAATTTAAAAGTTCGCTTATTTAGCGAAGCTATGATGAACATTACCTTTTGGATGTTCTTTCCGTTTTTGACCATTTACTTTGCTGATGCGTTTGGCAAGAATAAAGCCGGATTTTTGTTGGTGTTTTCACAGGTTTTCTCCGTTTTGGCCAATTTAATGGGTGGATATTGTGCAGACCGTTTTGGAAGGAAAAGAATGATGGTTCTCTCCGCCTTTGGGCAAGGGCTTTCTTTTATCGTATTTGCCATTGCAAGTTCTCCTTGGCTGGAATCACCATGGCTGGGATTTATCTCCTTCGCGATTGCGGGGGTATTTGGTTCGTTTTATTGGCCTGCCAGTCAAGCGATGGTTGCAGATGTGGTTGCTGAAAAAGATAGAAGCAATGTTTTTGCCATTTTCTACACTTCTATCAATATCGCTGTTGTCATTGGTCCTATTTTAGGGGCAATTTTTTATGTAAATTACCGGTTTGAAACGTTACTTTTTGCTGGTATTGTTTGTATGCTGCTCGGCTTAATATTAGCAAAATGGACGAGGGAGACAGCCCCTATACATAAGGCAGATCATTTGGAAGGTGACCGTAAATGGTACTATTTCCTACAGAACCAGTTGAAGGATTATGGCCTAATTATTAAGGATAAAACCTTTCTTCTCTTTATTATTGCAGGTGTCTTAGCCGGCCAAACTTTTATGCAATTGGATTTATTATTCCCTGTTTACATGAAAGAGGTAATCGATCTTCAAACTCTGTTTTCAATAGGAGATTGGTCATTCACTGTTAAGGGTGAGCAGGCCTTTGGCATTGTTCTTGCTGAAAATGGATTCCTTGTTGCATTACTGACGGTTGTTATTACGAAATGGATTAGCAAGTATAAAGAACGGAATGTATTTGTGCTTTCCTCTATTGTCTATGCCATCTCCATCGTACTATTTAGTCAGACTCATTGGATTTGGGGATTTATCATCGCCATGGCCGTTTTTACCTTTGCAGAATTAATGGGAGCTGGAATACAACAAAGTTTTGTTTCAAAGCTAGCCCCTGTGCATATGAGAGGACAATATTTTGCTGCTGCTAGTCTGCGGTTTACCATCAGCAGAACGATTGCACCGTTATCAATTCCATTAACCGTATTGATTGGGTATGAATGGACATTTTTGGTACTTTCCCTGTTGGCTCTAGCAAGTGCCGGACTGTATTGGATTATGTTCTATTCATTTGAAAAGAAGACCGCATTGGATCCTAATTAGGATCCTTTGTTGTTCAAATAATTGTCATTAAATTGTACTGGAATGTTCACATTTTACCGGTTTACTATTATAATTAAATTGTAATCGGTTTCTATTATAAGGATGGTGGAATTGATGGAATTATCCCAATTTATGTCTCCTACTTCATGGTCAGGTGTCATTACATTTTTAGTTTTATTTTCAGCAGGTGTTTATTTAAATATAAAATTATACGGCAGTAAATTAGAGTAGAGAGTAACATCCCTGCTTATTTTTTTGCCTAGATTTCTTAGCTCATCAACACATCAATTGTTATAAGTTTCTTTTTAACATGAAAAAGGCTAAAATAAATGAGAAGATTCTCAAAAAGGGAGACTAAAATATGAGTGAATTTCAAAAGAACCTTGAGAAATATGCTGAACTTGCCGTTAAGGTAGGGGTCAATATTCAGAAGGGTCAAACTTTAGTAGTTAACACTACCTTAGATGCTGCGGAATTTGTTCGCCAGGTTGTTAAAAAGGCATATGAAGCAGGCGCACATAACGTTGTGGTAAACTGGACCGACGATGTGGTATCTAGAACCAAATATGATTTAGCACCAGATGATGCTTTTACTACATATCCTGTTTGGCGTGCAAAGGAAATGGAAGATTTTGTTGACCAGGGTGCTGCTTTTATGGCGATTGTATCTTCCAGCCCTGACCTATTGAAAGGTGTTAATCCAGAACGAATTTCTAACTTCCAAAAGGCTGCTGGAACAGCATTGGCTAAATATCGCCAGGCCGCACAATCTGATAAAGTCAGCTGGACAGTGATTGCTGCTCCATCTCCTCAATGGGCTGCTAAGGTTTTCCCTGAGGCACCTAGCGACCAACAAGTTTCATTACTTTGGGATGCAATCTTTAAAGCTGTACGTGTGGATGCCGATAATCCAGTGGAAGCGTGGAAAAAGCACGATGAAACCCTTCATGAAAAGGTAAGCTATCTAAATGAAAGACGCTATCAAAAACTTCACTATACTGCACCAGGAACAGATTTAACTATCGAACTCCCACATAACCATATTTGGGTTGGTGCTGGAAGTGTAAATGAAAATGGTTTTGAATTCATGGCAAACATGCCTACGGAAGAGGTCTTTACTGTACCTCATCGTGAAGGAGTAAATGGTACGGTTGCCAGCACGAAGCCATTAAGCTATGGAGGAAACATTATCGACCGGTTCTCCGTAACGTTTGAAAACGGAAGAATTGTTGATTATAAGGCTGAAGAAGGTGAAGAGTTCCTTAAACGTTTAGTAGAAACGGATGAAGGCTCTCATTATCTCGGTGAAGTAGCACTCGTTCCTTTCAATTCACCAATTTCACAATCTAACGTTCTTTTCTATAACACGTTGTTTGATGAAAATGCTTCGAACCACTTAGCAATCGGAAGTGCTTATGCATTCTGTATTGAAGGCGGCAAGAAAATGTCCCCTGAAGAACTGAAAGAAAATGGACTCAACGAAAGTATTACACATGTTGATTTCATGATAGGCTCAGAGGAAATGGACATTGATGGCATTAAAGGTGATGGCACAACTGAACCAGTATTTAGAAAAGGCAATTGGGCATTTTAATAGTATAATCTTGTGGAGCAGCTCCCTTCTTGGCAGCTGCTCTCATAAATTTCAACAATATTATTCTGGAGGTTTCTTATGTGGAATGAGTTTAAAAAGTTTGCGATGAAAGGCAACGTAATTGATCTCGCTGTCGGGGTCATTATCGGTGGTGCATTCGGTAAGATTGTTTCTTCGCTTGTGGCAGATATCATTATGCCGATCGTTACCATCCTTGTTGGAAAAGTGAATGTTTCTGACTTGGCATATGGACCATTAAAATATGGTATTTTTATTCAGTCTATTATTGATTTCTTAATTATTGCTTTTTCAATATTCTTGTTTATAAAATTCCTATCCCGCTTTAAAAAGAAAGAAGAAGAAGTTAAAGTGGTCGTTGAAATTGACAAGAAAGAAGAGCTTCTTGCTGAAATACGAGATCTATTAAGAGCAGAAAAAGATTTTTCTAAATAAAATGAAACATCTTGGCCACTCCCTCGTATATTCTATATATAAATACACTTTGAGGTGAAGAAAAATTGTACACACATACATCTACTGAATTTATGCCATCAGTTATTAGGACATTTGCTCTTTCTCTGGCCATTGCCTTTGTCGGGACCATGGCAGGTACCTTTGTTCCACCGGCATTATTTTTACCATTAGCAATCCTAGAATTTGTTTTATTGATGATTGCCTTTTTCTTTAGACGTAAAAAAGCCATTTCTTATACGTTCCTGTATATTTTTACATTTATTTCAGGTATTACTTTATATCCAATCGTATCTTATTATGCCATGACTGCTGGAGCAAATGTAGTCTTGATGGCTTTCGGAAGCACCACAGTCGTGTTTACTGGAGTAGCCATCTATGCAACAGTATCCAAACGAAATTTCTCCTTTTTAGGCGGATTCCTGTTAGCAGCCTTATTAGCTTTAGTCGCGATTTCCATTTTCAATATTTTCATGCCGCTTAGCTCAACAGGGATGCTTGCATTCTCGTTTATCGGAGTTTTAGTCTTTAGTGGATATGTATTATTTGACTTCAACCGCATGAAGCATTACGGTGTCACGGCTGAAGAAGTACCATTAATGGCATTGAACCTGTACTTAGACTTTATCAATTTATTCGTAAGTATTTTACGTATTTTTGGTATTCTGTCATCAAAGGATTAATAAAAAAAGCCGGGAGCTCCCGGCTTTTTATTATGCTAAAGATTGGAGCTTTGGTTTAAGGTGCTCCTTTCCCCTTTTCATTCTAGTTTTCACTGTAGATATAGGGACATTCTTTCTTTTGGATATTTCAATTAAGGTGAGGTCTTTAAAGTAATAGAGATCAATTGCAGATTGATAGATTTCTGGCAGTGTTCTAACACTCTCTGCCATCTTTTCCACTGAATATTTATGTAGAACTTCTTCTTCAGGAAGAGGAGGTTCTTCCACTGTTGAAGTGTAGGAATATACCTCTTCCTTCCAAAATTCTTTTCTTTTGTTTTCTTTTCTCCAATAATCCTTGCACTTATTTCTCGCGATGGTAAACAACCAGCTTTTTAGCCGTGAGGGCTCCTTTATTGCATGAAAGGATAAATAGGCAGATATCCATACCTCCTGATAGAGGTCCTCGGCTAATTCTTTTTCTCTAACTAAGGAAAATATATAGTTAAAAATGGCTTTCCCATGTTGTGTTACCATCTCTTCAAACGAATCAATCATTCCATCCCGCATATACTAAAACCCTTCTTTCCTTTAACACTCTTATACTAATAGACGGAATTGGTATGTTTAACCCCTACAGATAGATTTAATCTTTTTAATTATTTTTCTGGATAAAGCCTTTCATAAATATAGAAACTCCTATTTTTTTGCATATGCTTAGATAGTGCAATAAAGCCAATAAAACGGATCCCGTATTCATCGCGATGATTACGCCTTCCATCCGCCATTCGGGGCGTGAAGCAAGTACAATGATAATCGCAAACGAAACGATGGTAGACCAAATAGCATGTATAAATGTCTCCTTTATTAGTCCTAAGCCAATCAATATTGCCTGCATTGGCATCACAAAGAAATGGAAAAGAAAAAATGGCCAAAGCATTTGTAAATAAATCGCTGCAGTAGATGACTCAAAGAAGATAGACGTGAGCGGGCGGGCAAATATATAGAAAATGACCACGGCTGGTACGCCGTACAGGAATGTAAGTGTCATGACTTGGGAAAGCATTTTTTGCAGTGTGCTGTAATCTCGTAACGAATACGTTTTGGAGACAGCTGGTATTAGAACCGTCATTAACGAATGAGCAATAAAGGCAGGGAAAAATCCAATTGAAACGGCAACCCCCATGAGCATCCCAAAATGTTCGGTAGCAATGGTTTCAGAAAGTCCAGACTGGACCAAGGCTGACTTAATCAAAAAGGGTTGTATCGCACCTGTGAGTGCAGAGAATAGTCGTAATCCTGTTGTCGGAACAGAGACTGCCATTAAATTTTTTCGGACTGCCTTCCGATTTAAATTGGAAAAGGGCATCCGTTTCAGCTGCTGGAATTGAATAATTAATGTGTAGCAAAGATAAAGAAATACAGCAATTTCACTGCCAATAAATGAAGCAATCGCAATCAATACAGCTGCTTCTGATTCAAATTGGAAAAAACGGAACAACAAAAATAACAAAACGAGTTGTACGGATTTTCTTAAAAAATTGGCAACTGCGATTTTCCCCATCTGGTGCCTGCCCATAAAATACCCCCGGGCCACTGAGGTAAAGGATATTACAGGAACGAGCAGGATAATGAGCCATCGTGTATATGGATGATAGCCATTAAATACGGATATAAAAGGAATGAGAGCCGTAGCAGCCACCAACAGGATACACGTAAAAATAATCGTGATGGTAATGGCATGATATAGGATATTTCGGTGAAACTTCTCCTCCTTTTCAGCAACAAACTTCGAAATGGATACCGGAAGTTCAAAGCTTGACAAAAGAACGAGCAAATAAATCGAGGGAAGGATAGACATATATAAACCTAATCCATGCTTGCCCAATTCTTTTGCAAGAATTAAATTAACTAAGAACTCTACACCTTCTCCCAAAAAGGCAGAAAGGGCTAAAAATAGTATTCCTTTGTAAAAGATCGCCATGGCCAAACTCCCCTTTAAACACAATCTCACTTTTATAAACCTATGAGACAAGTTTAAAGATTAGTAGGGATTTTTTCATCAGGCTGTGCATTGAGGATGGCGAATGTTGATTTCCTGTGCACAGCCAAATAAAAAAAGGACCTTTAGTCCTTTTTGAAAGAGTTATTTTATTAGTGAATGTTTAAATGCGTAGATAACTGCCTGTGTTCGGTCTTGCACGTTTAGTTTGCTTAGGATGTTGCTGACATGGGTTTTTACGGTTTTTAGGGCGATATATAGCTCATCTGCTATATCTTGATTTGTTTTTCCCTCTGCCATTAACATAAGTATTTCCATTTCACGGCTGGTAAGCTCTTCATGTGGCAGCTGTTGATGCTTCTGGCGCATTTTCACCATCATTTTCCCTGTTACTTCTGGTTCTAGAACGGACTGGCCATGATATGTAGCGCGCACAGCGTTAGCGATTTCATCAGCCTTGGATGTTTTTAGCATGTAGCTGGTAGCTCCAGCTTCTAGTGCAGGATATACTTTTTCATCATCTAAGAAGCTAGTGACTATAATTACTTTTGCCTCTGGCCATGCTTCAATAATTTGTCTTGTCGCTTCGATTCCATCCATTTCCTTCATTACTAAATCCATTAAGATAATATCGGGTCTTAGCTCCAGTGCCAGTTCCACACCCCTTTTTCCATCTGCGGCCTCACCTACTACTTCAATGTCCGGCTGTGCGGATAAATAAGCGGAAACCCCTATTCTCACCATTTCATGATCATCGACAAATACTACTCTAATCATTTACACCATCTC
Organism: Neobacillus niacini; assembly: GCF_046591715.1. GTDB lineage: Bacteria > Bacillota > Bacilli > Bacillales > Cytobacillaceae > Neobacillus > Neobacillus niacini_L. Next base: position 47,704 of record NZ_JAWVNQ010000008.1, read on the forward strand.
CATTTATCATAACCGGTACCTTTACTTCCAGCCTTGTACCTTTACTCTTTACACTAATCACCTTTAACGTGCCCCCAACTTCAAGCGCACGCTCATGCATGTTCTGCATTCCATAAGAACCAGCTTTCATGTGGTCGACTTCAAAACCAACCCCATCATCAACAATTCTTAATATGACCAGGTCATCCCGCTTAATCAATAACACATCTAGCTTATTCGCTTTTGAGTGCCGTAGTGTATTGGATACAGATTCTTGGAGGATTCGGAAAAGGTGATCTTCAATACCCTTATCGAGCGGAAAGGCTTCTACCTTCCATTTAATTTCCATAGTTACTTTCTGAGATAATTCGATTAATAACTCTTCAATTCCTTCCTGCAGCGTTTTATTTTTTAACGCAACAGGACGCAAATGAAGAAGCAGGGCACGCATTTCAAGTTGTGATTGATGAATCATCTCTTCAACCATTTTCAACTGCTTTCTCTCCCTATCCTCTTCACTGGCATTTTGTTTGGTTGTATTAATCGCAGACATCATCATCGAGGCAGCAAAAAGCTGCTGACTGACTGAATCATGTAATTCACGTGCGAGACGGTTTCGTTCCTGTTCAATAATTTCTTGTATTCTCGCTTCCTGGTCTTCTACTTTTTCTGTAGCTAAACGCTGTGAAAGCTTTGCCTGTTCAGAAATTTGCCTGCCTATCTTATCAATCTGTTCCGCAATGCTTTGCATTTCCGTTATAGACTGCTTTTCAGTAAATACACTTTGCTTTCCCTGCTCTAATTGGTGCAGAGAATGTTCTACAGACTGAAACTGCCTTCTATAGAAAATACCTGAAAAGATTCCTAATAGGATTCCAATGGCAATACTGAATGCCGGAATAAAAATAACAAATGGGATATCCATGAAATGTCGATTCCATAATTCGGACCAATCCGCAATAGGAAAAACAATAATAAAGGAAGCAGCCACAACAAGAGCAATAATGACAGAAAAGCCGATATTCCAAATAACCTGCCTTTGGATGGTGCTCATATCCGGCTCACCTCTAAATTCCCCACCAGCAAGGAGGTGAATATTTTCACCTTTTGCTCAGCCTGGTCATAACCAGCTGTCTTTAGATGGAAGGCCTGGTTAAAAACCTGGTTCTGATGGTTTTCAAAAACAGTGGTAGAACCTACAACACTTGAATGATTTACACTTACTTCTGTTTCATAAGGTACTTGAATTTGTATATTACCAATAACATTTCGAATAAAGATAATGGTCTCACCCTTCGGCAAAACCGTATAACTTAGATCTATGATGGTATCTCCAATTCCAGATTGGATGTTAATGTCATTCCATTCATAAACATTACTAGGCGTTTTTTGCTGCCCAAAAAATATATTCTCAAAGAGCGGCTTGGTTCGAATCAGGGTCTCTTCCCGCCCGGCCTGCTCTGATTCTTTTAGACTTAAGGTAACTTTATTTGGATTCTTTTTAGAATTAGAATATTGAATAATAAAATGTAAGAGAATAGCGAGTAATAGAAACCTAAAGGTCATCATGCTAAACACACTAATTAATAGAAAAATAATTCCTGCAAGGAAAAATACTTTCCCACTTTTTTTCCCTGCTCTTCTTCTGCCTATATAGATCAATCCGCCCGAAAATATTAAGGAGAAGATAAGCCCGCTGTTGAAAAATAGAATTTCTAGCAGCAGAACGACAACCCCAATAACCACAAGCCATCCTGTATAATCATTCTTTGCATTTTTTAACATCTGGCCGACCCTCCCTTAAATGTCTCTTTTCATTTCAGGCCAAAAGGTGCAGAGGTCTGCACCTTACTAGAATACCATGTTTTGGTTATTAAATGGACTTCTCTTCATCTAATTTCATTTCTTTTTCTAATTGAGCAATTTTAGAATCAATGGTATCTCGGTAATATGAACTTTTTACCTGGTGTTCTAAACGTTCTAAGTAATGATCGATTTCTTGAAAACGTGAATTTGCACTATTTGTTATATTATTTGAGTCTAATACTTGATTCATTCGGTGATTAGCGCGGGTTACGTTCTCACGGCCCATTAATTCCAGACGCCTGATTTGCATATCCTTAAGCTTATGCTTCATTTCCTCATACTTTCTTTCTAATTCTCCCAGCTGGCCTTTCACTTGCAGAAGGGAAGTTCCTAGACGTTCAACACGGCTTGCGTATTGCTGTTGTTCAAGCTTTGCAAATTCATATAGCTCCATTTCTCCTGCCTTAGAAGCAACCTCTGCTTGATACTTTCTTTTTTCTGCCAGTTCTTGTGCCTCTGAATATTCTCTAGTGAATTCGTCTTTCAGCGCATATTGACGTTCTAATAGCTTTCTTACCTTTTCAGTTTCCTGCTCACATTGACGAAGATATTGGTTAAGTAACGCAATTGGGTTTTTCTTTTCCTTGTGGTCAACAGCCGCATGTAAATCCGCCATAATTGTATCTTTAATTCTTGTTAATAAGTTAGTCATTTTATCTCTCTCCTTAGATTAGTTTTTATTTAATTCATTCCATTGTTTTTCAAAGTTTACAAATGGGTCGCTATCCTCTTTTACAATACTTTTTTTGCTGCTATTCCAGTTCTTATAAACGAGGTATAGGACATAGGCTGCAAGAACACCGATGATCGCCGGTGCGTTATGAATTGAGGCCATTAGGACAAAAAATCCGATAATCCCAAGAACTATCTTGCCTCCGGTTGATTCAGCCTTTATGAACTGTTTGAAAATGAAGTATAGAATCGCAAGGCCAACAAGTAAGCCTACCATCGGACCTATCGATGAAAATAAAATGATGGCTGCAATTCCACCAGCAAGTAATAATCCAAACTTTTTCATTTGTTTTTCCTCCTTTCTTTATCTTGATATCATCTTACCTCGTATCATGATTTCTCATAACGAACCTGCGCTTTATTTTCATATCGGTCTCTAGACGTAGAAAAGGTCAGTCCCTTGATAGGAACTGACCCGTTTGTTGTTTATTTTGATATAAACATTTGCGTCCAATAATGTCTTTGTGATCCGCCTTTCGCGTATCCAACACCAATATACGTATAGTTTCCACTTAAGATATTGGCACGATGTCCTGGACTGTTCATCCAAGCTTTAACCACTTCTTGAGGTGTTGTTTGCCCGGCTGCAATATTTTCTGCTGCCGCCCGGTAAGAAATTCCGAAGTTCTTCATCATCGTAAAAGGACTGCCATAAGTTGGACTCGTGTGGCTAAAATAATTTTTATCTCTCATGTCCATCGATTTATAGCGTGCCACCCTCGATAGTTCCCAATCTTGAGTTAAAGGTCTTAAACCATGTTTCGCACGTTCCTGATTTGTTAATTGGACAACCTGGTTTTCAATGCTTTTCGTTGCATCAAGGCTGGGAATCGTCACCTTATCTCCTGGATAAATAAGGTTTGGATTTTTGAATTGCGGATTTGCTGAGATGATTTCAGAAATCCCAACCTGGTAACGAACAGCAATCTTCCAAAGTGAATCTCCTGGCTGTACTGTGTAGACCTGCTGTGCAAATGAAACACTAGGAATTCCAATAAGTGAAAGTAACAACATAAAACTAAACCAAAATGATTTTTTCATTTTACGCCTCCTCCGATATATATTTTTAGATTTCAGGTTCAAAATATACAGAGTGCAAAAAATAAAATTTTTTATGTAAGTACGGAGGAAAAAATTTGAGAGATATTTCATGGATCACCTTTGTCATGTTAATTTTGGCAAGTTATCGCTTAACTCATTTAATTGTTTTTGATAAGATTACAGAATTTATTCGCAGACCATTTATGAAAAAAGTTAAAGTAGAAACCAATCACGGAATTGAAACTAAGGAAGTACCCAAAGGCATGTTTGGATATTTATTGAAATGTTATTGGTGTGCCGGCGTTTGGAGTGCGATTCTCCTTGGAGGCGGATATTTACTTTTCCCCCGGATTACCTTTGTGTTTATTTTGATTTTCTCGATTGCAGGCGGTCAATCCATCCTTGAAACCTTTGTAGGAGTAAACCTTAAAAAGGTTGATTATTATGCTGATTTAGATAAGAAGAAATAAATAACGAAAAAAATCTCCCCTTTCGCATAGACATTAGTAAAGGGGGGATTTGAATGGCTGGATGGTGGGTTGCTGCCATTGGGTTTATCATTTGTCTTGGTCTTGTTGGGGGTACTATGGTTTATTTTTTAAGAGGTAGTCTTAACTCTGAGGATTCCACCCGTATTGATCCCGTTAAAGAGGACGTTGACCAATAAAGAAAAAAAGAACCTTGGAAACCCAGGGTTCTTTTTTTGATTATAATGATTTCTCTATGGCCTGCTCAAATTGTGCAATAATATCATCGGCATGTTCAATTCCTACTGATATCCGTACTACTTCTTTTGTAATCCCTAAAGCTTCACAAGCTTCCTGTGGGAGTGACCTGTGTGAAGTAGTAAGTGGATGAGAAACAGTCGTTTCGACTCCGGCAAGAGTGGGAGCAATTTTGATCCAAGCTAATGAGCTGAAAAATTGATTGATATCTACCGTTTTTGAAAGCTCAATGGTTACCATTGCACCAAAGCCCTCGCTGTCTTGCTCGAAAGGGTAATAAACTTTCTCGACAAAGCGATTTACTGACAAAGCTTCTGCCAATTTCTTTGCGTTGCTTGATTGTGCTCTCATTCGCAGCGCTAAAGTTTTTAACCCGCGGCAAGTCAGCCATGCCTCAAAAGGACTTACATTTGTACCCAGGTTCACAATTTTCGTACGAGCACTGGCAACTAAATCTTCTCTGCCAGTTAGAACTCCAATGGTTACATCGCTATGACCGCCAATATATTTGGTTGCACTATGCACCACCAAATCGATTCCCATTAAATAGGGCTGGCAATGGTATGGAGTCGCAAAAGTATTATCTACAAGTGTATTTAGCTGGTGCTTCCGGGCCAGCTCAACAACGCCTTTAATATCCTCCACCCTTAATAAAGGATTTGTAATGGATTCCGTATAAAGCAGTTTCGTATTATCTTTGATTTCCTTTTCTACTTGCGCTAAATCTTGAAAGGAAACAAAACTAGTTTCAATTCCAAAATGATTTAATTCTTCTTTCAACATATGGTAGCTGCCGCCATATAAATCATCTGCAGCAATAATATGGTCCCCGTTTTTCACTACGGCTAACACACCGGCTAAAATAGCTGACAATCCAGATGACGCTGCTACACCGCTAGGAGCTCCTTCTAGCCTAGCAACAGCTTCTCCTAACTCATCGGTATTCGGATTTCCTACCCGTGAATACAGATATTGACTATTTCCATGATAAAATCCTTCTAATTCATCAAGATCTTTAAATGCGAATGCAGAGGTCTGATAAATTGGTGTAACTTTACTAGTTATTTTACTATTACTTTTCTTCCTGCCATGTAAAATCTCCGTCTCAAACTTCTTCCCCATATCAGCACCCTCTTTTTAATTTACAAAATAGTTATTATATTGAAAATATCAATACCTGAATCTTTCGTCAATCTAAATCTATTTCCAGATAATATTTTTTATAAATGGAACTCCTACATGATTTCGCTAAAATTGGAAAAATTAATCCTATGAATATCTTACTGGAGGTCAGCAAATGAGTTCAACTGAAAATACCCACCAATTCCCTCGTACCTACTGGCGGGAAATAGAATTACCTGCATTTGAAAAGTTAAATGAGGATATAACTGTAGATGTGGCCATTGTTGGAGCCGGAATTACAGGCATAACCGCCGCTTATTTACTTGCAAAGGAAGGGGTAAAGGTTGCAGTTATAGAGGCTGGCGGAGTCTTGAACGGTACAACAGGACATACCACAGCTAAACTTACTGCCCAGCACGGGTTAATCTACGATGAATTAATCGGTCATTTTGGTGAAGAAAAGGCGAAGCTATATTTTGAATCAGCCTCTAACGCCATTAAATTTGTTGAAAGTACTGTGAAGGAAAAGGGAATCGACTGTGACTACAGCCAACAAGATGCCTATGTATACGCTACCTCAGACCACTATGCCGAGAAGCTGGAAACAGAGCTGTCTGCTTATCAAAAACTAGGAATTGATGGTGAATTAGTGGGGAACATCCCATTTGATATTCAAATCAAATCTGCTCTGTTAATGAGAAATCAGGCTCAGTTTCATCCACTGAAGTTTTTAAAAGGGCTATTGGATGAAGCTGTGAATGCAGGCTGTTCTTTTTATGAAAATACGACAGCCGATACAATAGAGGATGAAGATACATCCCAGCCAAAGGTTGTTACCAAGGACGGAAATAAAGTCACCTGCAGGCATGTAATCATTGCGTCACACTTTCCTTTTTATGATAAACCTGGTCTTTATTTTGCAAGGATGTATGCGGAACGTTCTTATGCGATTGGGATTAAAACAGATATGAAGTATCCAGGCGGCATGTATATCAGTGCAGACAGTCCATCCAGGTCTATACGCTATACTCCGCTTGAGGGAAGCAATCTCCTTATTCTTGGGGGTGAAAACCACAAAACTGGACAGGGTATGGATACACTCAGACATTATCTTGCCCTTGAATCCTTTGCGAAAGAGGTATTTGATTTATCAGAATATCATTACCGGTGGTCAGCTCAAGATTTGGTTACATTAGATAAAGTTCCATACATCGGACCTCTAACAAAAAACAAGGAGCATGTCTTAGTAGCAACTGGCTATAAAAAATGGGGGATGACCACGGGTATTCTTGCAGCTCATGTATTGACCGATTATATAGTAAATCGTGATAATCCATATAAAAACTTGTTTACACCATCACGTTTTGATGCTGACCCAGATATTAAATCCATTGTTACCACAAATGCTGATGTAGCTAAGCATTTAATAAAAGGAAAGCTTGAATTTGTGCCAAAGGATCCTGGTGATTTGAAAAATGGAGAAGGCTCAGTTGTCATGCATAACGGACAACGTGCAGGTGCTTATAAAGATGATAACGGTAAACTTTATATTGTTGATACCACTTGTACACATTTAGGCTGTGAATGTGAATGGAATCATGCGGAAAAATCATGGGACTGCCCATGTCATGGATCCCGCTTCTCTTATGATGGCAATGTAATTGAAGGGCCGGCTAAGAAGCCGCTTAAGAATGTTGGTGATGCATGATAGTAGTGAGATTCTGTTTTTTTATAATTATGGGCTCTCAGCGCTTCTATGAGTGACCGTTTCTTCGCATTTTATAAGGGTCCGGGCTCTCAGCGCTCCTTTGAGTGACCGTTGCTTCGCTTTTTACGAGGTTTCGGGCTCTCATTGATTCTATGAGTGACCGTTTCTTCGCTTTTTATGAGGGTTCGGGCTCTCATCCCTCTTATGAGCGACCGCTTCTGCTCTTTTATTAAGGATTCGGGCTCTCATCGATTCTATGAGTGACCGCTTCTGCTCTTTTTATGAGGGTTCGGGCTCTCATCCCTCTTATGAGCGACCGCTTCTGCTCTTTTAATAAGGTTTCGGGCTCTCATCGATTCTATGAGTGACCGTTTCTTCGTTTTTTCGAGGATTCGGGCTCTCATCGATTCTATGAGTGACCGCTTCTACTCTTTTTATGAGGGTTCGGGCTCTCATCCCTCTTATGAGCGACCGCTTCTGCTCTTTTAATAAGGTTTCGGGCTCTCATCGATTCTATGAGTGACCGTTGCTTCGCTTTTTACGAGGGTTCGGGCTCTCATCGATTCTATGAGTGACCGTTTCTTCGCTTTTTATGAGGGTTCGGGCTCTCATCCCTCTTATGAGCGACCGCTTCTGCTCTTTTATTAAGGATTCGGGCTCTCATCGATTCTATGAGTGACCGCTCCCTCTCTTTTTATGAGGTCTCGGGCTCTCAGCGCTTCTATGAGCGACCGCTTCTGCTCTTTTTATAAGGTCTCGGGCTCTCAGCGCTCCTTTGAGTGACCGCTTCCTCTCCTTTTTTGAGGTAACGGGCTCTCAGCGCTCTTATGAGTGACCACTACCGTCCTTTTTATAAGGTTTCAGGCTCTCATCCTTAATGAGTAGCCATATCACCAAAAATATAACACGCCTCCTAAATCAGGAGGCGTGTTCCTTTATTTACCATGCGGACGATTTCGTTTTAAATCTTCACCTGTTGAAAACTCAACAAGTTCAGCACTGTTTTTCATTCCCTTTTTGCGATTGTTATTTCTCTGAGCATTGGCATTACCGAGTTTCTGTCTTCCCATACTATCAACTCCTTCTAGAGAAATCATAAATAGTATGAGTGAAATTAAATGAAGTTATTCTCCTTCAAGAACTGGTGCTTTTCGGAACTTTGTTAACTGTTCAAATGCATAAGCTGCTTCAATCAGCTGTGGTTCACTATAAGCGGTCCCTGCAAAGGTTATTCCAACGGGTTCACCTTCAGAGGTATATCCTGCAGGAACAGCAATAGTTGGATAACCAGCCTTAGCGCTAATATGCGAGCCCTCTTCATTTGGGAAAAGAATCATATCTAATTGAAACTCCTTTAAAGCATAATCAATACCCTGCTCGGTCGATAGGTATTGATCAAACTCTAATGCCTTTACGTATGCTGATTCAGTTAACGAGCCGCTTGTAGCTTCTGATTCCAATAATACTGCCTGTCCATACTTAAGCATTACTTCTTCATTTTCTTTATTAAATTGAATAAGATCATTTAACGACCTCACTGGTATAGCAGGATGAAGGTTACTTAAATATGCATTTAGATCTGGCTTAAATTCATAAGTTAAAACATCATACGCCCATTCTGTCTTGGCTGAGGGAATTTCTATCTGTTCAATAACTTCTGCCCCGGCAGCCTCTAATATCGCGACTGCGTCATGGTGAATTTTTTGCTTTTCGTCACTTAACATTTCAATGAATCCCTCTAAAGCAATTCCGATTCTTTTACCTTTGAGTCCTTCCTTGAGTAAATGCTCTGTAAAATCCTTTTCCACATGCGGATTTGTCTTAGTAATTTGGTCTTCATCATCTCTTCCCGATAAGGCACTCAAGAGGATGGCTGCATCCTTGACTGTTCTAGCCATTGGTCCAGCTGTATCCTGTGTATGGGCAATGGGGATGATTCCTTTCCTGCTGATAAGCCCAACTGTCGGTTTAATTCCAACTAATGAGTTTTGGCAGGCAGGATTCAGGATGGACCCAGATGTTTCCGTTCCAATCGAAGCAGCAGCTAAATTGGCTGCAATTGCTGCGCCAGAACCTGAACTAGATCCGCCGACTTCAAATTGATCTGGTCCATATGGATTTAATACCTGACCGCCCCGCGAGCTATAGCCGCTTTTCATACCATTGGCCATAAAATTTGCCCATTCAGTCATATTTGTTTTCCCAAGGATAACAGCACCTGCTTTCCGCAGCTGCTCCGCAACATAAGAGTCCTTTAAGGCAATGGAATCCTTTAAAGCTAAAGAACCAGCACTTGTATGCATTTTATCAGCAGTATCAATGTTATCTTTAATTAAGATGGGAATCCCATGTAACGCACTTCGTGGTCCGGTTTCTTTGCGCTCTGCATCAAGAGCACTAGCGATATGTATAGCATCTGGGTTAACTTCTAGGATAGAGTTTATATTTTTATCATAAACAGAGATTCTATGTAGATACATCATCACAAGCTCTTTAGAAGTAAGTTCTCCGTTCGACATCATTTCCTGCATCAGAGTGATTGTAGCTTCCTCAATCCACTCATAAAGGTATTTCTTTAACTTAGGATTTTCCATGGTTATCCCCCCTGTGATAAAGATTTTATAAAATTTATCGAAATCTTGCAAATTTTAAAAGACAGCAGGGATCCCTGCTGTCTGAGAGGTTAACGCCTTGCTTTTTGTTCTGGTTCAGCAATTTGGCCTTTGTAAAATATTCTCTTATGCGGCTTGACATCGAGCTCTTGTCCGTAACGTTTTAATTCTCTCTCTTCTCGTTCCGTCACTAAGGAAATGACGGTACCATCACTACCCATTCTTCCTGTCCTGCCAGCTCGATGTACATATTGAGCAATATCCCTAGGAAAGTCCACATGAACTACATGCGTGACACCTTGAATGTCCAATCCTCTCGCTGCCACGTCAGTCGCGATTAGCATCTTTGTTTTACCATCACGGAAAGCTTTTAACTCTGCCTGCCGTTCCAATTTCTTCATGTCACTATGTAGAATCCCAGTTGATAAATCTTTAAAATTGAATTTTTCTTTGAAGACTTGAATTTCACCAATATCATTAATAAAGGCAAGGGCTTTGATGTTTTCTAAGCGGGCGATTTTTTCCAGCAGCTTAATTTTGTCTCTAGGTTCAGCTAGAAAATAGATATGTTCTACATCTCCTGAAGAAGCCAGCTCATCTTTTTCTATCCGAAGAATTTCAGGATCATTTGTTATTTCCTTTGCTAATTTCTCCGTGCCAGCCTTCATGGTAGCGGAGAATAAAACAACTTGGCGATCGCCCATTGTTGATTTAACAATGTTTTGGACGGTGTTAATATGTTCTGGAATCAGAAGTTGATCGCCTTCATCCAACACGACTAACTTCACTTCGTGCATTTTTACTTTCTTCTGTTTAATTAGTTCCAATAATCGGCCAGGTGTAGCAAAGATAATATGGGGACGCTTTTTCAATTTTTCAAGCTGGCGTTTGACGTTTGCCCCGCCAATTATCGATGTTCCTCTTATACCACTGCCTTCTGACCATTTTTGAAATTCTCCATATACCTGCATAACCAATTCCTGCGAGGAAGCCAAAACAACACCTTGGAGTGATTGAGTACTTGATTCGATTCGGTTTAATAATGGCAGTAAATAAGCAAGCGTCTTGCCTGTACCAGTTGGTGATTCTGCGATTAAATCTTTTCCTTCAAGTATTAGAGGAATGGCCGTTTCCTGAATTGAAGTAGGCTGTTGAAATCCGGACTTTTCCCAGTTTTCTTGTAAAAAAGGGCTGAAGTTATTTATCATGTTTTACTCCTTTTTTTATCTCATTTCTACATATTATATCCATACATGCCTCTGATACTAACCTATTTACTAAATTGTGTCTATTAAAAACCCAATTCCGCCGGGTCTTGGGCGGGTCTTAAAATTGAAAAAGCACATGACAATGTCATGTACTTATTGATCTACGGTTAATTCGTATACCGGCTATTCTTCGGCATAGCAATTTCTCTGAAATTAGCCGCTAAATAGCTTAGGTTATCTCTTAATTCTTCTCCAGTCATTGGAATTCCATGACCGGTTACCGCTATTTCTGGCTTCAGAGCCTCAAGTTTTTTCACGGACTCGTTGGCAGCCTCCCAATCCGTTGTGTAATATCTTGGCGGTCCGCTTATTTCCTGCATTTGCGTTAATACCTTGTAAAGGGATTCTTGTTTTACTGTAACAAAGGCATCCCCAGCAATTAAGGCTCGATCTGCTTCCCGGAATAATGAGACGTGGCCTGGCGTATGCCCTGGGGTATGAATCCATTTCCATCCCTGCATATGAGGAATGGAACCATCTTGTGGGAAGGCCATTACTTGTTCCCCAATATTAATTCCATGATTCGGAAACATTGGGGACATTTTTGCCACCATTCCTGAGTCAACACCAGGATCCCCCGGCGGGTAATCTTTTTTGCCTGTTAAATAAGGAATTTCCAGCTCATGTGCATACACAGGGACCCGCCATTTTTCTATAAGTTCAACAAGTGATCCAACATGATCAAAGTGACCATGAGTCAAAATAATAGCACTTGGCCGGGCTTGTTCTCCGAAGTGCTCTGCAATCATTTCAATTATTTCATCTGCACTCTTTGGCATACCGGCATCGACAAGGACAAATTCATTCTCATTACCTACTAGAGCTAAATTAACAATTTGATTTGTGTAACAAAATACATCAGACAAAACAGCTACACCCATTCCGCTGCCAATAGATGTCATAGGAAGAAATGAACCTTCAAATTTGCTATCTTGATTTTGCTCCAAAAAGATCCCTCCTGTTCTTATTTATTATTAACAGAGAGGTAGAATATATTAATCAAATGTTCTGACCGCCAATTTATGAATGGCAGTGTTTATTTCTTCAGATTCAATAATTGCTTCATTATAGTTAATTTCAATTTTCCCACTGCCTGCTAAAATCTTTACCATCTCTATCCCGTCATACCTTTTGATTTTCTTTTTGATTTTCCCTATACACCCTGAACAGGCAACATCATTCAGAGACAACTGGATCATACTCATTTTGGATATCCCCTTTCAATCATGGATTTGACATTAGTATATAAGAAATAGCGCAAGTATTACCTTGACTTACATCAAGATTGATTTGAATCACTACAAACGCATTAAAAGAAAGATAAACTATTAGTAACGAATACTATTAGGGAGTGGTTGAATCATGTGTTGCGAACATTGCTCTCATGAATCTTCCTGCCTCGTTACTGTTCCTGTTTTTAAAGGGCTGAATGAGGAAGATATCCGGCATTTACGGAAGGTAACAAAGAGCCGGATGACACATAAGGGAGAATATATTTTTAGAGAAGGCGAAAGTTCTAGTACGCTATTTGTTGTTAAAGAAGGGCTGATTAAATTAACGAAAACATCTGCAGATGGAAAAGAACAAATTGTTCGGCTTCTGTTTCCTGGAGATTTTTTTGGTCTATATTCTCTTTTAAGAGATGAGAAGCATTATATTAATGCGGAAACCGTCCAACAAACAACGATTTGTTCAATAGAAAAAAAGGATTTTTTAAAAACCATGGAGGGTAATTCTGATATGGCATTCCGTTTTTTAGTGGCGATGAATGACCGTCTTTATGAAGCAGATGAATCCATGGGGAATCTAAGTTTAATGGAAGTAGAACAAAGACTGGCAAAGGCACTTCTACTCTTCCATGAAAAAATGAAGGTTAAGAATGAAGCATTTACACTGCCGATTACAAAGAAGGATTTAGCAAGTTTTATCGGTACAACCCCAGAATCTGTAAGCAGAAAACTTTTGGCTTTTATGTCTAAGAATATTATTCACATGGAAGGACAAAGGCAGTTACAGATTCTAGAGCTGGATCAACTAAAAAGGATCTCTGAATTTGGTTAAACTTCATTCAATTTTATTGCCATGAGACGAAAGTGTGAGGGTTCAATTTCATTTACAATTGCATTCATTCCTAAAGATTGAAAGGTTGCAACTAATGGCTCTCCACGATGCGGCAGATGAATTTCAAATAATGTCCCCACAGGTGCTGACTTTACAAAATTAATAATTTCCCGTCGTGGATGTTCGCCCTTTAAGACTCTTTCACGAATATCTATAATTGCTCTTTGATTTTCAATTTTGAAGCTGCTCATCTTATTTCATGTCCCCCCAAGTAAGATATCAGATATCGAAAGTGTAACACCCCTCTTAATATAAAAAATTGATTTACATCAAGTTCAATATTTCTTATCCTATTTAACCGCGGCAGAATAGGTATATTTAAATTTGAACGTATTGTGACAAATGTCCTTAAATTGATATTACAACCTATGATTGGTGGTAGAATGAAGAACATCACGATAACAATATATCGGAGTTGAAAATGATGTTAAATAAAACTACACTACTCTTAGGTTTATTGTTTTTTTTATTTAGTTCGCATATCTTTGCACATTCTCACATGGAAACAAATACAAATCCACCAGCACAAGTTGAACCGGTGAAAAAAATTGAAATTGCTGCTACAGATAGTGAAACGGTAATGAAAACAGAATCCACAGAAATAAATCAAATCACCTCTAGTAGACCCGCTGTAATAAATTATGTACTCCCCGTCATAATTGGATTGGTTATCGTTTTGGGCTTCGGAAGCTATTGGTTAATTTTTAGGAGGAAACAGTTCTAGATGTTTATTGCAGGTATTATAAGCGAGGCATTACTTTATAGTTGTTTTTCTTTTGTTTTAGGAAGCTTTATTCTTAATCTTGTACCCAAAACGGTACGTCCGGAAATAAGGATTCCCAAAGGTATCCTTTTAGGTGCAGCATTAGGAATTGCTATCTTTTCATTTTTACCGGTATTGAAAATTGTTCTATATTTATACGAGGACCTAGGATTAGGATATACTCTTAAGTCGGTGTTAACGAATTTCGAGGTCGGGAAAACATGGATTAGTACTGGAATGATTTCGTTGATTTTATTCATTTACCTGCTTCCCATTAAACTTGAACAAAAGCCCTTATTCTCATTAACAGGTCTCATTTTTACTTTGATCTTAATTGCTTCTCTTGGCTGGTCAAGCCATGCAGCATCTTTATCCAAATTAGCAGGTTTCGTCACCCACTCCTCCCACTTTTTGGCTGTTACAACATGGGTTGGAATTCTGATGGTGGTGAGCTGGTTTTCACAAAACCATGATCATTGGCTGAAATTCTTGAAGTGGTTTTCACCTGTTGCTTGTTTTTGTTTAGTGATTACGACCTTAACAGGTATATCCTTAATGACTTTCCACATGGAATTGACGGATTATGTTAGCGTTACAGCTATTACTTATGGGCAGACATTATTAATTAAACATATTGCAATTCTGCCATTGCTGGCATACGCCTTTATTAATAGTTTTTTAATTCGAAAAAGACTCCAAAAAGAACCATCTTTTAATCCGATTCCATGGGCGAGAATTGAAAGCGTAATAGTATTAATCATTTTTTCTGTAACTGGTGCACTTGGACAAGCTTCACCACCGCACGAGCTAAATTCGATGGTTAGAGCAGATGGTGCTGCAAAGCTATTTTCCTTTTTTCATCCGGGAGAAATAAGTTTCCCTATCCACTTTTCACCTGGAGCACCTTCAATCGCACTATTTCTTATCGCACTGCTTTTTCTAGTGTTAGTGATTGTAATGTTTATGAAAAAAGCGCCAAAAGCTTTGTCCTTTGTTTTGAGTTTACTATTTATTGTTACTGGTTATATCGGTTTTATGTTAAGTATTTCATGAAAAAAGCAGCGGAAACGGATTCCGCTGCTTCTTATTTTAAAGTGACCGCAGCACCGCTCTTACCGGACTGCCATCTCCTTCGACCAATGGCAGCGGCAGGGCAATTAACTCGTAATCACCAGGTTCTACGTGATCCAATACAACGGATTCAAGGATATGAATTCCGTTTGTATTTAAGCTATGGTGTGCATGCAGGTCTTTACTGTCAATGGGATCCACAGATGGAACATCAACCCCGATGAGCCTAATTCCCTTCTCCGCTAAGTATGGACCGAGGTCACTTTCTAGGAATGGAATCTTTTCGGGAAACAGAGCAGAATTCCCCCAAGATAAAGTCCGAAACAACACTCTTTTAAACGCGCCTAAATCGACATTTTCTAGATCCTTAGCTCCTATACTTTCTTTCCCAATCATATCAAGAACTCTTACAGGACCAATATATAACTCAAGGTCCAACTCAATAATTCTTTTTCCATTATCATCAAAATGAAATGGTGCGTCGACATGCGTCCCTGTATGTGTGCTCATTGTAACACTTCCTACATTTACAGATCCACTTTCTGCTTTGGACCACGAGACCTCATATTGAAAGGCTGTATCACCCGGCCAAACCGGCATGCCATTTTCAAGCCTTCTGGATATATCAATCAATTTCATTCATCCCACTCCCCTGACAGCATTTATTAGTCTATTTTAAAAATATATGGCAGCCAAGGTAATGTCAATTAATGAAACGACAGCCAGAATTCTCCACGATGATTAATGATACTACTTAACTCCTTAAACGGAATTGTAAAGGTTGGAAAGCCAGCTGCATAGGGGGCAATTTCGTAAGGCTCAAAATAAATATTCAGCGCTCCTTCACTTATAAAAAATGGCTGATCTGCTTTAATTCCTTTATAAGAATCCGGGAAGACATAGGAATATTGCTCATCATTTTTGATTTGTTCTTCAACAATTTGACTAATAACTTTCACATAATCACTTTTCGGCCTAAATAAGTCTTTTAATTGGTAGATCTTCCCCAGCTTTAGATCTATATGTGCATACTTTTTTACGGGCATACCATGCGCTGCACCAAAAGGGTAATCATAACCGTTTATTTCAATGACTACCAGATGATTCTTATAATAGCTTACATCGAAATCACCGGTGTAGCTGGATTCTAATTGTGTATGCTGAGGAATGGGCTTCACTCCAGCCAGGTCTTTCAATGTCTGATTGATCTTCTCCTGATCTTTGACACCCTTTATCTGAGGATAGTAGACTAAATAATCTTTATTAGGTTTAAATTTATTTTCGATAACAGAATAATCGTCGTTTAAGGGGATTTTGGTGTTTTGCTTCCAAACCAATTTGCCACCTTTATCAAAATAGAGAATGCGGAGATCAATATCACCCTTAATAAATGATTTATCAAAAGATAATGAACCACTGCCATTAACCTTTGGCAGATAATCTACTCTTCTGCCCCGCTTGTCAATAAAGAAGGTAGTTTCATCATTATAGGCTGAGGCAATTCCATCTTTATAAGAGGAAACACCATTTAAGGTAAAGCCCGTATAAATACGACCATCTGAATCTGCAATGGCGTATTTTGAGCCGATATAAGGCCTTTCTCTATCAATCGCTTTTCCTAAGGCATAACGTCCTTCTCCAAGGTTTAATAGTGTATTAAAATTCGGTTTGATGGTAAATTTTCCTTCCCGGTTAATAAGTCCATAAGTGTCAGAGGTCTGAACAACGGCCCTTCCATCCACAAATGGCTGTGTTCCTGTAAACTGCGGGTCAATGCGAACCTTCCCTGATTCGTCAATATATCCCCACTTTCCATCATTACTTTCCCGAAATGCCAGGGTTCCTTCACCATAATCGTCCACAAAAGGGTAAGGATAGGATTTCACAACTTTTCCTGTAAGGTCGATGAGAGCGTAATTTCCGCCTTTTATTTTGACCAATGCTTTTCCATCTTGAAAGTCACTGGCAGATTCATAGGATAATGGAATGACTTCCTTACCCCTTCTATTTAAATAACCATATAAATACCCGCCGTCGCTTGTCGTATCTGCTGCAACCGCCCTGCCTCCATGATATTCACCAATAAAGGAATAACTCTTAGAAGTAATTACCTTCCCGCTTTCATCGATTACTTTAAATCCCTCTTCATCTATGACAGCAGCCCTCCCTTCTTTAAAAGGACTGATTGAATCGTATTTGGGTTCCACAATAAAATAACCATCACTGTTGATGATTCCTGCAAGATTATTTACGCGAACTACAGCCAAACCATTTTCCTGAAAGTCACCTGCTCTTTCGTATTTTGGCGGCAGAACAAATTTCGCCTGTTCATTGATGTATCCCCACTTACTGCCGCCAATCCCTTTCACTGCTGCAGGAAAAAGATAGACCATTCTCGATAAGGAAAGCAGATAGGTAATCCAATTTTCCTGTTCTATATTTCTTTTAGACATCCGTACTACCCCATTTATTTTTTATTATATATATGAAAATATGGGCGGGATGAAGCTTATCTTCCATACAAACAAAAAAGAATCAATTTTGAACTAGGGACTTCAAAATTGACTCTTCTTTATTTTATATAAAAACATAATTCTGCTGTAACTCTCGCAGGATATTTTCTTTTGTCTTCAAAATAGCTTGGATGATTTCGTCCTTCACCTGAGGTGATATACGATAGACAGGTACACTCACACTAAAAGCACCGTATGTTTGGTTATTCATAACCAACGATACACCTAGACAATACACATCGTTTTCACCTTCGCTGTCATCCACAGCATAGCCATTTCTTTTTGCATCCTCTAACTGTTTTAAAAGAGACTCTGAATCTGTGATTGTAGTTTCAGTTATAGCCTTAAGTTCTACCCGGCTTAAATATGCTAATACTTCACTTTCTGACATTTCGGCCAATACGGCTTTTCCCATGGCAGAGCAGTATAGCGGTTTCGTTATGCCAATCCTTGAATTTAAACACACGATTGGTTTTTTCGTTTCCAATTTGTTAACGGTCAGGATCTCATCGCCTTCTAAGATTCCAAGGTGTATGGTTTCGTCTAACCTGCTTTGCAGTTCTTTTAAATACGGATAAGAAATTTTTGAAATGTCCAAATCGGCTAGATATTTGTTTGCGTATTTAATTAAGGCACTGCCTAGTTCGAATTTCTTTGTTTCTGGATGTTTTTTCACATATCCAATTAGAAGAAGGGTATCTAAAATCTTTAAGGCCGTAGAGCTTGTTAAACCCGTTTCCTGTGCAATCACAGCTAACGACTGCGGTTCTTTCTTTGCTGAAAGAACATCAAGGATGCTCGCAGCCTTTATTAAGACAGTACCATAAGGTTGTTTGGTAGTTTCCATAATATCTCTCCTCCTTCCGTAGATAAAAAGAATATAGCTATTTTATATAGCTATATTCTTACTAATTTTAATCTATAAATACTTTTTAATCTAGCGGACTAACCAGCCGCCATCCACTGGAATAATGGCTCCGTTCATATAATCAGAAGCTTTGCTTGCAAGGAAGACCACAACACTTTGCAAATCAGCTGGAGTTGCCCAGCGCCCTGCTGGAATACGTGAGGTAATTTCTGCATGACGCACTTCATCTGCACGAATTGGAGCTGTGTTTTTCGTTTCAACATAACCAGGAGCAATCGCATTAATTTGAATGCCTTTTATTGCTAATTCATTAGCAAATGCTTTTGTTAAACCAGCGACACCATGTTTGCTGGCTGTATAGGATGGCACAAATTTACCGCCTTGGAAAGAAAGCATCGAAGCAACATTAATGATCTTTCCGCTGCCTTGTTCTACCATTACTTTTGCAGCTTCTTGGCTTAGTAAGTATACAGCATTCAGATTAATGTCCATAACGGCATCCCAATCTTCTTCCTTATACTCAAGTATTGGCGAACGGCGGATAGTTCCTGCATTATTCACCAAAATATCCACTCTTCCAAATGTTTCTAAGCATTTAGAAACGATATCCTTTGAAACTTGTTTATCCGTTAAATCTCCCTGGAAAAACTCTACTCGGCGTCCTTCATTTTCAATGAGTTCCTTTGTTTCTCCCCAGTTATTGCCGTGCGTGACAACGAAAAGGTCCGCACCTGCTTTGGCAAGAGCAACCGCAAAGCCTTGTCCAAGGCCTGTATTACCGCCAGTGACGATGGCCACTTTACCGTCTAATTTAAAATAATCTAATGAAAACTGTTGTAAGTCATTCGTCATTTCTTAAACCTCCTCATAGGTTGGATTATTTTAAATCCTTCATTGGAACCATGTCCATATCGTTATATGTGATATTTTCGCCGCACATTGCCCAAATGAATGTATAATCACTTGAACCTACACCAGTATGAATAGACCAGCTTGGTGAGATCGCAGCTTGCTCATTAGCAATTACTAAATGTTTGGTTTCATCCGGTTTGCCCATGAAGTGGAAAACGCGGGTATCTTCTTTCATATCAAAATAAAGGTATGTTTCCATACGGCGCTCATGTGTATGACAAGGCATTGTGTTCCAAGCACTTCCTGGAGTCAGGATGGTATATCCCATTTGAAGCTGACAGCTTTCGCATACGTTTGGATGAATATATTGATAAATAGAACGATGATTTAACGTCGCTGAATCACCTGTTACCATTGGCTCGATTTTATCAATGCTAATTTTTACATTTGGATATTTGTGATGTGCCGGAACAGACACGGTATAGAATTTTGCTGGATTAGACGGATCATCTGATTTAAATTGCAGATCCTTTGTTTCTTTTCCAATGTAGAATCCGTCCTGCTTTTTCATAGGCTCTTCAGTACCTTCGATGACGATTGATCCTGGTCCGCCGATATTAATTACACCAAGTTCACGGCGTTCTAAGAAATAAGTAACACCTAATTCTTTAGAAAGTTCAATGGTCAAAGGCTGGTCAGTTGGGGTAACCCCGCCAAAGATCATACGGTCGTTATGAGTGTACGTTAATCTAACTTCTCCCGGAACAAAAATACTTTCTACTAAAAATTCCTTACGCAATTGTTCTGTTGAATAATGACGAATATCTTCTGGACTATGTGTATAACGAGTTTCCATTTTATTCACTCCTATTATCGATTAATTTTTGCGCTGCCATTTTCCATTAAATTTTCTACATCTCTTATTGCAAATGGATTACAATCACCATAAATGGTGTGTTTTAAGCCAGAGTATGCACTTGCAAAGGAGACCGTATAATTAAGGTCTGCACCTGTTACGAGGCCATGCAAAATCCCTGCTGAGAATGCGTCTCCGCCGCCTACCCGGTCAATGATTGGTTCTAACTTATGAACTTTAGATACATACGTTTTTCCATCCTTCCAAAGCGTACCTTGTAAGGAATTAGAAGTAGCCGAATGCACCTCGCGCTTGGTAGAATAAAAGACTTCAATATTGTTATATTTCTCATGCATTTTTTGATAGTAATAGTCGGTATCATCTTGCTCTGTCTGATTTTCAGGGATGCCTAACAAATAGATCGCATCCATTTTTCCTGCAGAACAATAATCCACATATGGCAGGATTTTTGCTAGTGTCCTTGATGCTTGGTCATGATTCCAAAGCTTTGACCTGAAATTAATGTCGAAGCTGACTTTTATATCACGCTTTTTTGCCTCTTTTACTAGTCTCAAAGAAATCTCAGCTAATTTTTCTGAAAGGGCTGGAGTAATACCTGATAGATGAAGAATGTCAACGTTTTCAAAAAGCTGTTCAAAATCCCATTCCATTTCTTGAACAGAAGCAAAGCTAGAATTAGCTCTGTCATAAATAACAGCTGAAGAACGCTCGCCAACACCGCTATCTAGATAATAGGTTCCTAGGCGATTACCCCCTAGCAGCAATGGTTTCGTATTAACACCATATTTTTGAAGATGCCTTTTTACGGAAAGGCCAAGAGCATTGTCTGGTACTTTACTTGCAAAAGCAACATCATAACCAAAATTAGCAAGATTTACAGCAACATTAGCTTCTGCTCCTCCATAATGAGCCTGGAAGCTTACTATATTGCTAAAATGAGTTCCCGGTGATGTTGAAAGCCTTAACATGATTTCACCAAAAGTTAAAACTTTGCTCATACGGTCACCATCTTAATTTCATGGTACTTGTCCATATATTGTTTTGCCAGCTTGGTAATCTGATCATAATCCCCTGTTTTTGCAGGAGCTAATAAATTCCCGCCTACACCGACTGCTACACAGCCTTTATTGATCCACTGCTCCATGTTTTCTATGTTCACTCCGCCAGTTGGCATGATATTTACTTGTGGAAGAGGTGCTTTCACAGCATCCACAAAACTTGGTTCATATGTACTTGCAGGGAATAGTTTAATAATATCTACACCTGATCGAAGGGCCGTTTTGATTTCGGTTATGGTCATACATCCAGGCAGATATGGTACTTGATAAAGATTGCAAATCTCTGCGATGTCAGCATCGAACATTGGACTAACAACAAATTCGGCTCCAGCCATAATCGCAATTCTAGCCGTCATTGCGTCAAGAACTGTTCCTGCGCCAACGACAATAGCAGAATCGTTTTTGTATTTGGATATGGTTTCTCGAATGACTTCGTCTGCTTGTGGAGTAGTGAAGGTTACTTCTAAGCCAGTAAGCCCGCCATTTACAAGTGCATCAATGGTTTTAAGTGCTTCTTCTTTTGTTTCTGATCTCAGTACTGCAATTACACCACTTTTTTCAAGCTTTAAGAGAATATTAGCCTTTTTCATGATGTTTTCCTCCTTTGATTTCCAAATAGGAAATGTGATTGTTTATTTGGAAATTTATATTTTTATTATATTGGATGACTTTAGGTTTATCAACCTTATATTTAAAATAGTTAAAAAATTTTAGAATAATAAAAAGAGTAACCTGTTTTGCAGCCTGGTTACTCTTTATTATACTAATCTATATATTTTGCTTCAGGAATCAATATTTTCCATTCTTCATAACTGATGATTGTTTCCCAGTGACCGGTAAGCTTTGCAAAGCCAATAATTAAGAAAAAGGCTGCAAAGAAAGCAGCGGGTATAAACCATTTACTTACCTTTTTATTAGCAACTGTCATGTTCAAGGTATCCTTTACAGGACAAGCCTCAACACATGCCATACATGCCGTACAATTTAAGTTGTTAACACTCTCGGCCTTATGTACCTTTACTCTTTGTGGACAAACCTTTGTACACATTTCACAATTGGTACATGTCTCTTCATTTCTTATGACCTTAGAAATTCTGAATATCGAACCAAGTCCAATGAACGCTCCATAGGGACATAGAAAGCGGCACCAGAAATTTCTATAGAATAATGATAGTAAAAACATCACAGTAAGAAAACCAATCCCAAAAGCACTGATGTCTAAGAAAAATGTCAGCATTTTAACATCAGATATTTTGTTATAGGGTTGATTTAAGAACGAAATCGCACCGTACGTCGGCATAACGACAACCATTCCCAAAAAGAAAAGCAATAATAAATACTTTATTGGTGTCAGGAGCCAAACGAGCCAAGTGGGTACTTCAAAATTTCTCTTAAACAGCTTCCTTCCCAATCCTGCTATCCATTCACTAATTGTTCCAATCGGACAGATCCAGCTGCAAAATGACCTTCGGAAAAGAATGGCACCAAAGACAAAAAAGCTAAGCAATACTAGTCCAGCAGGATGGATTAAATCAAAATCTCCAGTGGCCAGCCAAACTTTTAATGCCATTAAAGCACTAATGGGAAGGAATCCTTCAACAGAAGACGGCCTTTCTACAAAAGGTGTTTCTCCCATCGTTTCAAAATGCATATAGAATTGATAAAAACGGATACCAACATATAGTAAAAATAACAGGAATACAGCCTGAATGACGTACCTTGTTATTTGAACCGGCTTTCTCTTCAACTGTTTCTTGTACCAGTTCATTGACTTCATTACGATTCCCCCAATCTTCTTCACCTTAAATATAAGGAACGGATTGAAAGCGGGGATGTGATAAAAGTCAACAAGAAAGCCGTTTTCATAAAGAGTTCACAACACTATACGCAAAAAAGACATACTTATTTCCTTAGCGTTCGACTCCAAACACTATGCTGTTTTGTCTCCTTGCTTCTTCTGTTATCCGCAGAACTTTTTCACTCCAATCCTTGTGCTTCTCATATTCTTCTTGATTGTTTGTTTCAATAATTCCAGCAAGATTGATGCATTCATAGACCATGTCTTTGTCTTCTTGGGACACACTGAAAATTTCACTCTCTTTTGTATGAGAGTCAATAAATTTTATCTGGGAAATTGGAGCGGCATCTTCTAGGACAAAGGTTCCTTGTTCACCTTGGATTTCACATGGAAGCTCCGAGTCAGAAATCTTTGAACAAAGAATCGTACAAACGAAGTCTTGATACTCTAGGATAAGCGTACCGCTCCCATCGACACCGGTCCTAAGGATAACTGGATAATAAGTGACTTTATTCGGCTCCCCAAAAAGTCCGACCGCCAAGAATAGCGGATACACCCCTAAATCTACTAAAGCTCCACCGGAAAAGGAACTGGAGAAAATATTCGGTTCCTCGCCTTGTAAAAACAGATCGTAGCGTGAAGAATACTTCATATATGGAAGAATAGCGCTTCTGAGATTACCTGCCATATGGAGCTTTTCTTTTAAAATCTGAAAGTTGGGAGTATGGATATTTCGAATCGCTTCAAATAAATATACTCCATTCTCTTCAGCAATTTGATAAGCTGCTGTTAGTTCAGCAGTATTAGAGAAGATTGGTTTTTCACATATAACATGCTTTTTATTCCTTAAAAAGATAAGTGCCTGCTCAAAGTGAACTGAATTGGGAGAAGCAATGTAGACAGCCTGAATCTCTGGGCTTTTTGCCATTTCCTCCAAATCGGTAAAATAATGTGCTGCGTTATATGTATTGGCCAGCTCCTTTGCCTTATCTGCTGTTCTTGAATAAACAGCTTTCAAATTAAACTTCCCGCTTAACTTTGCTGCTTCAATAAAGGAAGCTGTAATCCATCCCGTTCCAACTGTACCTAAATTAATCATATTAGAACCCCTTCCATCCTTCTTAAGCATATATTGTAGCCTTTTTACTTTCTTTTTGCCAATTTGACTATTTTTCTTATTAATTGTTGGGTACAATGGAAAAATATCATAATTTATGTTATTTATATTTAGTATAGATGAGAGAAAGAGGTTGAATAGAGTGGACAATCTAAGTTCTAATTTTATAAAAGATGTTATGATTAAGGATTTGGAATCTGGCAAACACGATAAAATTATCACTCGTTTCCCTCCAGAGCCGAACGGATATTTACATATTGGCCATGCTAAATCCATCATCATTAACTTTGGGCTGGCGGATGAATTTAACGGAAAAACCAATTTGCGCTTTGACGATACTAATCCGTTAAAAGAAGATGTAGAATATGTAAATTCCATTAAAGAAGATGTAAAATGGCTTGGATTTGAATGGGATAACTTATTTTTTGCTTCAGATTACTTTGAAGAAATGTACAATCGGGCTGTGCTGTTAATTAAAAAAGGACTTGCTTACGTAGATGACCTGTCAGCTGACGAAATTCGTGAGTACCGCGGCACCCTGACCTCTCCTGGTAAAGAGAGCCCTTACCGTGATCGTTCAGTTGAAGAAAATCTAGATTTATTTGAACGGATGAAGAACGGGGAATTCGAAAATGGACAAAAGGTTCTTCGTGCAAAAATTGACATGAAATCTCCTAATATCAATTTACGTGATCCTGTCATTTATCGTATTGCCCATGCTTCACACCATAACACAGGTGATAAGTGGTGTATCTATCCGATGTACGCCTTCGCTCACCCTTTAGAGGATGCGATTGAGGACGTAACCCATTCCATTTGTACCGTTGAGTTTGAAGATCAGCGTCCACTGTATAACTGGGTAGTGGAACAATGCGAAATGGACTCGAAGCCGCAGCAAATTGAATTTGGCCGGTTGAATGTAACGAACACAGTAATGAGCAAGCGTAAACTAAAGCAGCTTGTGGATGAAGGGTTTGTGGATGGCTGGGATGACCCGCGGATGCCAACGATTTCAGGGATGAGACGTAAAGGCTTTACTCCTGAATCCATTCGGAACTTTGTCCGTGAAACAGGTGTCTCAAAAGGTTCCGGTGCAGTTGATTCCCAAATGCTAGAACACTTTGTTAGAGAAGACTTAAAGTTAAAAGCTCCTCGGACAATGGGAATTATAAATCCATTAAAAGTCGTCATCACGAATTATCCTGAAGGTCAAATCGAATTACTCGATGCCGAGATTAATCCAGAGGTTCCAGAAATGGGAATACGGAAGATCCCATTTTCACGTGAAATTTACATCGAAAAGGATGATTTCATGGAAAATCCTCCTGCGAAATATTTCCGCCTATTCCCTGGTAATGAAGTTCGATTAAAACATGCATATTTCATTAAGTGTGAAGAAGTTATCAAGGATGCTAACGGAGAGGTTATCGAGCTGCGTTGTACGTATGACCCGTTAACCAAAAGCGGCACCGGCTTTACTGGCCGAAAGGTAAAAGGAACGATTCACTGGGTGGAAGCAACCAATTCCGTTCCAGCGGAGTTTCGATTATACGAACCACTTATCCTAGATAAAGCAGAAGAGGAAACTGACGAAAATGAAGGAAAGACCTTCCTCGATAATGTAAATCCAGAATCACTTGTTGTTTTACAAGGTTTTGTTGAGCCTAATATGAGAGAGAGCAGACCGCATGATAAATTCCAGTTCTTCAGACATGGATATTTTAATGTGGATCCAAAGCATACAACTGTAGACAAGCTCGTCTTTAACCGGATTGTTTCATTAAAAAGTTCATTTAAGATATAAAAAAGTAGAACCTGGCATGAACGCCGCCAGGTTCTACTTTTTTAGTTTCAGATCATTTTGGGATTTCTAGGATAACTCTTGTCCCCTTACCTGGGGAAGTGTTAATGGCCAGTTCTCCCCCGACTGCCCTCGCTCTTTCGTCCATGCTAAAAAGCCCCACACCACGAGTTTGGGTCTCGATTTCAAAACCCTTACCCTTATCTTCGATCATGACCCGAACACTCTGGTCAAAATCCCTGATCGTAACAGCCGCCTGTGATACCTTCGCGTACTTTCGAATATTTGTTAAGGCTTCCTGAATAATCCGATAAATAGTTAATTCAATACTAATATCAAGACGCCGGTTTAACATACATTCAAAAAAAACATCGATATGATAGTTTTCTGAATAGCGGGCAAGGAATGAACGTATTGCAGGAACAAGACCAAGGTCATCTAATACAGATGGACGCAGTTCCCAAGATATATCGCGAATTTCCTCAATTAATTGGGTTGCTTCCTTTTGCATTTGATGCAGGAGAGGATGATCCATTTCAGAAAGCAAGCGATTGATAGTAATGAGATGACTATATAAATTTTGTCCGATTCCATCATGTAAATTTCGGGATAGCCGCTTTCGTTCTTCTTCCTGAACATCGATGATGGTGGTCATCATTTTCTGTAATTCTTGTTCAACCCGCTTTCTCTCCGTAATTTCATAACGGATGGCTAAATATTGATAAGGTTTCCCTATATCATTCATAAATGGAACAATGGTCGTATCAACCCAGTAAAAGGTGCCATCCTTTGCACGGTTACGAATTTCACCCTTCCATACCTTTCCCGAACCGATTGTTTTCCACATTTCCTTAAAAAAGCTGTCAGGGTGATACCCAGAATTCAATATTCGGTGGTCCTGACCGAGAAGTTCTTCCCTAGCATACTTGGATATTTGGCTAAATTGATCATTTATATATGTAATCGTCCCTCTTGAATCCGTTATTGCCACTATGGAAGATTCATCAAGGGCAAACTTAATATCTATTAATTCCTGCATTGATTTTTTTAATTCTAACTCAAGGTTTGCAAACTCACGCTGCTGGTCAATCTCCATCCATATCCCCCTTTAGCCTATTATCTGGTTTTGTAATAGCTGCTCTAATTCCAAGGCAGTATCCTGAACCAGTTCTTGGTCATCCTCGGAGTATGTATACAGAACCCTATTTCCAACAAGCAGCACACCTTTTGGCGAAGAATTAAAAAATAGAGGCACAGCATAGCAGGAAACAAGCTTCTCAGCAAGCATAATGGGATGATCTGTCACCTTCCCATAAATATCATTCGGGAAGTCAATTACCATCATAGGACTGCCGCTTGAAATAATTTTCCCAGCAATTCCTTTTCCAAACCGGACGGTGATTCTTTTATATTTTTCATTTAAATTACCTGTAGCATAATGCCACCTAACATCAGGTCCTACCTCATTTTGAAGGGCTAAAGCAACAAAATCACAGTGTAATCTCTGCTTTAATACTTTGCAAATATCATTTATCACTGGCATTTCTTTAAACTCAGTCATCCTCGAAAATACTCCTTATATACCATACCCTAATAACCCCTTTTTGACGGCAAATTCCACTAGTTCTGGCCTTGTTTTCATCTGAAGTTTTTCCATTAGGTTCCCTTTATGAGTTTCTACCGTTTTCACACTTATCACTAATTGTTCAGCAATTTCTTTATTGGAATATCCTTTTGCAATAAGTGTAAGGACTTCTTTTTCACGATCAGATAAAAGACTATAGGTATCATTACTGCCAGTTTTTAGGCTCCCGAGGTATTCTTCCATTAGCCGCTTTGTGGCAGCAGGATGGAGGTAGGCATTCCCATTGGCAACCGATTCAATTGCAGACATTAACTCATCATGTGGAGCACTTTTTAAAATACAGCCGGAAGCTCCAGCCTGTACAGCCCGGAATAAGTATTCCTCATCATCATGCATGGTTAGAATTAAAATATTCACTTCAGGCATTTGCTTTTTTAATTCTCCGGTCGCACTTAAACCATCTTTTCCATGCGGCATACTTAGATCCATTACCACAACATTTGGTTTTAGCTTTAATGCTTTTTTAATCCCTTCATTTCCTTCAGAAGCTTCTCCGATTACTTCCATTTCAGGATTCGTGTTTAACAGCATCTTTAAGCCGCTTCTTACCACTGCATGGTCATCAACTAATAAAATTTTGATCAATGGTAACTCCCCTTTACTTCCTAAATAGGAAGAGATAATTCAATAGACGTACCTTCTCCTATTTTAGAGGAAATTTCACACTGTCCGCCAGTTAGAAGCATTCTTTCTTTCATTGCAGCTATTCCGAGTGAATAAGAGTTCTTTTCTAGTTCCTCTTTACGAAAGCCTTTGCCAAAATCAAAGATAGATATTTTTAGTTCATTGCTGCTCCAAGTCAAATCCATCTTTACATTCGATGTATCCGCATATTTAGCAATGTTTGCGAGCGCCTCCTGACATACACGAAACACCGCAATACTATTTTGTTCTAGAATATGCTTTTCTTCTCCAGTGGAGGTCAAATCAACTAGTATTCCGAAAGTAGAAGTATAAACTTTAATATAACTCTTAATGGCCGGAAGTAATCCAAGAGTTGTAAGGGCAGGAGGGTACAGTTCTACGGAAAGTAACCGAATTTCCTGCATTGTTTTTTCGATTAGCTGCGTCATTTCATGTAAGTGATTTTTAAAATAAGCCTCATTTATACTGGATTCAACTAATTTTAGACCTGTTAAAATGCTGAATAAGTTTTGACCTACACCTTCATGAAGCTCTAAGGAGATTCTTTTAATCTCCTCCTCTTGGGCTTGAATGATATAGGAGCTAATTTGATTTTTT
This sequence comes from Neobacillus niacini, assembly GCF_046591715.1. Lineage (GTDB taxonomy): Bacteria > Bacillota > Bacilli > Bacillales > Cytobacillaceae > Neobacillus > Neobacillus niacini_L. The sequence goes on from NZ_JAWVNQ010000008.1 coordinate 76,483, forward strand.
TGTGCAGAGTCTTCCATTACTTTCCCTCCTTTCCCTTCCCTATGTTTTCCAATAAACTATACTTTTCTAATTCTATAGGTTAATCCGCTTTCTGTGTCTGCGGCGGAGAATTGTGTTTCGGATTGTGCTAAATCGCTAGTTAGTGGAACCGCAATAAAGGTGAATGAATCGAAATAGAATCTGAGATGTGTCCGGTCGGGACAGTACTCGATTTTTTCAATTTTCTTCTTTATGGCTGGTGCTTGATCCCCGCCATGCTGGTCATTAACACTGACTTCGACCGACGTCCCCACAAATCTTCGCAGTTCTTCTGGATTAATGAGTTCCACAGCTATTACACCCTCTCTTAACGGGGTAAATGAACATTTTATAGCCTTGAAGATACTCCCAAAATTTTTCTCCTGCATGTTCTTCAATGAAAGAGATTGTTTCTTCTTCCGAGGTCCAATCACTCATCCCTTTAACCTCGGCAATCACCATCTCGGCACCCTCAAGGGACTTTTGCTCAAGATACCAGTTCAAACGTTTCTTCCCAAATGTTTCTTTTAATATTTCATCAATTTCATTGGAAAATCCACTTGATTGCCCTCTCATAAAACAAAAGTCTAGATACGTTTCACTAGTCATTAACATTCACACCTTTTTTATAGATGAGAAACGCGAGGGGAAATAATATGACATTCATGACCCCTGCTGCAATTGTATTTACATAATTTTGATAAAAATATTGGTGAACCATATATTGCGTAACAATGATATTCAGCATTAACACAGCTAGAAGGAGGGCAACAGGAAGGTAACTACGCTTCATATCGTTTCACCCCCACGGCATACACTGCACCGTTCTCAACCATTACATGGATTTCTGGCAATGGACGTCTTGGCGGCCCAGCTGTTGGTGCTCCTGTTTCAACATCAAATTTCCCGTGATGACAAGGGCAAAGCAGGTCGCCTGCTTCTTTTTGCCAGAATACAGGACAACGAAGATGTGTACAGGCATTTTGGTAAGCAACATATTTTTCTTCGGATAGCCTGATTAGAATGGCACTGTCATGCTCACCAGGAAAATGAAAATCCACTGCGTCCCCGACAGGAATTGATTTCACGTCAGTAATTTTTTGTTTCGGATATTTCTTATCACCTAATCCAATTAGTTCTTTTGCCGCTACTGCTCCCCACGGAAGCGAGGAAACTGCGAACACCCCGGCAGCACCGACAAGTGTTTTCATAAAACCGCGGCGGTCCAATTTTCTCTCATTATTGCGGTTTATATTATGTGTATAGTTATCTTCATTGAATGGGATTTTATTATTATCTCTCATGGTTAATCCCTCCTAAAACAATTTTGTGACACCCTGCAGGATACCAGGGAGATTCACTCGTACGTTTGTTTCGCCTTCTAAATAAGGCATGCTTGTAACCCATTTACCATTATCTAAATTAAATTGTTTTTGCTTTGCTTCAATTTCTTCATCTGTTAACCATTGCAGTGTATTAGATGGACATACACTTGCACACATGGGAGGAATTCCATCCTTTGTACGGTCGATACAAAGGTCGCACTTATACATTAGATTTTGCTCGGTATCAAACTTTGGAATACCGTATGGGCAGGCAATCGTACAGTTTTGGCAGCCAATACACTTTTCCACAAGAGCCGAAAGAACGGCTCCTGTTTCATGGATTTGGATAGCTTGTGCCGGACAGCTTCTCGCACATGCTGGATTCACACAGTGAAGGCACATTAGAGGCATAGTTTGACGGTTAACAAGCGGGTTAACATCGTATACATAGTTACGGTTCCGCTCCTCATGCCCGCCGCACTGTGTGCAGGCAGCCAAACAAGAGCGGCAGCCTATACAGTTTTCAAGTTCAAGATATAACCTCTTTTTCATTTACTGCACCTTCTTTAATTCAAGTTTTTCAATCTGTGCTGCACAAGCTTTAAATTCCGGCATTCTTGACATTGGGTCAAGAGCAGCAATCGTTAATAGATTAATAGATTTATCGTGACCAAAATGATAGGGTACAAAAACCGTATCTTTACGAATAGCTTCAGTGATTTTAACTTTGAATTCAGCTTCGCCTCTTCGTGTAAAAAGACGTACATATTCTTCATGTTCAATGTTATATTTTGCTGCCGTTTCTGGGTGTACCTCTACATAAGGTTCTGGACACATATCACGTAAGAATTGAATTCTCCGCGTTTGATTACCTGAAAGGTAATGATAAACAACACGTCCTGTTGTTAAACGGAGAGGAAACTCCTCACAGGGCTCTTCTGCAGGCGGGCGGTATGGAAGAGCACAAATCTTTGCCTTTCCATCAGGATGATAGAACTTTTTATCTAAAAACATATGCGGTGTTCCTTCATCCTTCTCATCTTTACATGGCCAGAATACCCCATCCTGTTTATCGATTTTATCCCAGGTTGCCCCGTAGTAGTCAGCGTAGCCGCCCTTTGTTGCCAGGCGGAATTCATCTGCCACATCTCTTGCTTTCTTTAAGTGGGAGAAATATTTTCCTCTGCCTAGGTATTCAGCAAGCTCTGCTTGAATCTGCCAATCTGGCTTTGATTCACCCAGCGGTTCTTGAGCCTTGTTGATTTTAATAATACGTCCTTCAAGATTGGTTACCGTGCCTTCATCCTCAGACCATGTCACGGTCGGAAGAATGACATCTGCAAATTCTGCTGATTCTGAAAGATAAAAGTCTGCACAAACCATGAAGTCCAAATCTTTCATAGCCTTACGAACAAAGTTTAAATTTGGTGCAGAAACAGCTGGATTTGAACACAGCAGGTACAACCCGCGGATTGTTTTTTGATCCATTAATTCAAACATTTCATAAGCAGATACACCCGGCTGCGGCATTTCTTCCGGTGTAATTCCCCAAACCTCACATACCTCTTCAACATGCTTTGGATTTGTAATTTTGCGATAACCTGGAAGCAGATCTGACTTTTGTCCATGTTCACGGCCGCCCTGACCATTCCCTTGACCAGTAAAAGTCGCAACACCCGCTTTAGGACGGCCAATTTTACCTGTTACTAATGCTATATTCGTATAGGCAGAAACATTGTCTACCCCTTTATGCTGCTGTTCAATGCCACGGGCAAACATGACTACTGCATTTGGTGCTTTTCCATAAATTTCTGCAGCCCGGATAATCTTTTCAGGAGCTACACCTGTCAGTATACTTGTATATTCTGGTGTGAATTCTTTTACTAATTCTTTTGTTTCTTCAAAACCATTTGTATGGTTATTAACAAATTCCTCATCTGCATAGCCGTTTTGAATTAATAGATTCAAGATTCCATTTGCAAGTGCAAGGTCTGTTCCTGGTCTTAAATCCAAATGTACATCCGCTCTTCTTGCAATAGGTGTTTCACGAGGGTCAGCAACAATCAGATAACCGCCTCTCTCTTGTACAGCCCACACACGGAACATAGATGTCGGGTGGCACTCTGCTGTATTACTTCCGGCAATGAACAAACAATCCGTTTCATGAAGATCTGTCCATGGAAGCGTTGATCCACGGTCTACACCGAAAGAGCGGAGGAATCCCCCAGCCGCACTGGACATACAGAAACGGCCATTATAGTCAATATAGCGTGTTTGCAGGGCAACCCTAGCAAACTTCCCTGTTAAATAACATTTTTCATTGGTCATGGAAACACCGCTGAAAACAGATAAGGTATCTTTCCCATATTCGTTTTGAAGCTCATTAAACTTTCTAGCAATTAAGCTGTACGCTTCCTCCCATGTTGCTTCACGGAATCCTTCTTTAGTTCCTTTTAGGGATGCATCATCACGAATTAAAGGTTTCAAAATACGATCGTCATGATTCGTTTGCTGATAGGCTGTAACCCCTTTAGGACACATTTTCCCGACCGTTACCGGCCAATCATAACGAGGTTCAACGCCTATTATTTTATTGGTCTTTGTGTTTACACGCAGGTTCATCCCGCATTGCATACCGCAATAGCTGCAGTGCGTTTTTATGAGAGTTTCATTTGGGTGGCGAACATTTTCTATTTCTTTAAAAAACTTATCCCTTTGCATTCTGATTTGCCTCCTTGACCTTAACTTGGTGCGTTGGAATTCCAGAGAATCTTGAAATACGATATTTCCTGCGGCATGGAAGGCATAATTCAGCAAGATTAAAACCATCTTCCATATTGAATTCGATCGCATTAACTCCCAATACTTGAATGACATCATTAGACTGTTCCACGGATACGAAACGGTCTCCGCATACTTTACACTTTTTCTCTTCCTTTTCAGCGTAATGTTCACGATAGTTCCTTGCGAAGACACTTACCGGACGGAAAGGTATATGTGCAAGTTTTCCAAACGGCAAATAGATGAGTGTGACAATAACGGAAAACTGATGAATCAGTGACATCTGCGGCTGCATCCAGCCATGAAGCCAAACGTTTTGAACAGTTAATAAAAGGCCTGTAACAGAAATGAAAATCAATAGGTAAAGCGGAAGAAAGTCATAGATAAATTTTTGCTCCGCTCTGGCCTGCATATTTTTCAAACGGCGGTAAAGTGCCATGCAAACACCTGAGATGACCATAACTGCTGAAATATTTAAAGCGTTATAAGAAAACCAGGCAATAATTCCATCCGCTTTGACAGTCATCAAATTTAGACCCATAAGTACAATCGTATACTGACCCATTTCGTCCATAGTGAAGTACATCCAGCCAAACACTAAAGGAAATGTAACTAAGCAGGCTAGAACACAGCCCCAGCCGATTAAAATATGCTGAATCCAGCGGTACAATCCGCGGTTTTTAATAAAATCATAAATAGCTAAATGATTCACGGCTGTTTTCGGTGTACTTTTTCTTTTTAACAGCTTTAAGCCCTTTTTGATAAAAATTTTGGTTGGCGGTCTTTCCCCCCATGCGATAAAGCGGTAGAAAAATCCTCCGATGAAAACAACCGTCCCTACCATATATCCGTACAGATTTAAATCAACATGGGTAAACATTCTCGTTGCAATAAATGAAAGAATAACAATTGCAGAAACGGTTAAGAACATAGATTTAGCAAACTTAGATGCAAAGGCATCATTGATTGAGCGTTCAGCTTTTTTATTTGTTGTCGTATGTACCTGCATTCCGGGCTCCTCCTCAAAAAAAATAACACTAATGATTTTCTTACTCTAATTGTAAGAAAATCATTAGTGTTACAAATATAGGGGAACTCCCCCATCTCATGGGGAAAAAACCCTTAGAATTATCGATTTAGACAAATTTCTGTCACTTTTAGGTCTTCAGGTACTTTTTTCGCCATGATCTCAAAAGCAGGATAAGAATAAGAAAAAATTGTGCAAAAAATAGTAATGCGTCCCAAAACAAGAAACTGGACGGAGATTCTAATAAATTCGGGAGAGCTAATTCGATACCGTAAAATAATACGGGTAAATAAAAGATTGTAATGAGCAAGAGAGAGACTGTTACCCCAATTAGATAAAAGATGGAGTAGCCGAAAACAATATATTTTTCACCTTTGAAAACTTCATCCTTAGTGGTTTTTGATTTTAAAAAGGGAAGTTTATTTCGAATCTTCCACTTCGCATTTTCCATTAAATTGTAGTACCCGGTCACATTTTCAAAGACATAATATAAATCTGTCTTCATATAAACACAGCATTGGTAAACCACTCGAATAAATACATCATATACAGCTAAAGAAATTAATGCTAAGAATATCCCTGATAGATTTGGAAAAATCATCTTGCCTAAAAGTGCAGCAAAGAGGACAACATTATCGAAGCAAAGACCTGCCATATATAATACATTGCGATCCTTTGAAGGGAGGCTCCAAACCGAAGCCATATCTGTTTCCAAGACAACCAAAAATAATCGATGGCCGACTTCAAGTTTGGTTGGCAGATTATATGCCCGCATCGCTAAGATATGACCAAACTCGTGAATTAACACCAAAGTAAACGTTACTCCTAAATAAGCGATGATATTGACTGCCATTATATTAGAGATAAATACATCCTGATAACGCGGGAATAAGTAGGGATTTGTCAATAAAAGAAACAAATTAGCTATAAACAAACTAATATAGAGAGGAATTGTCATTTTATTAAAAAAGATTTTCCCTGTCTTCTGAGAAATCCATAAGAAACCTAATCTCTCTTTTCCTTGTTCCTTTCTCATGACTTTCTCACCATCAATTGCCTCAATTAAATCCAAATCAAGAAGCTGTTGAGAAAAATCGAGGAGATTCACTTCTTCCAGAGGAAATCTTTTCTTTAAAGTCTCTTCTATTTCTCCTAGCGTAATACCCTTGTCCATTAATTGAATGGCCTCTATACAAATCTCCGGCATTTCATAAAAATCACCCGAAGCCAAATCTTCAACGATATAATTTTTTTTATCTTTGCGAATTTGAATTTGAACAACAGATAGACTTGATTGGAGTGAAATATTCATTAGAAACACCGTTCCTACATCGAATTTATTATAAAAGAAGGATGCATAGCATTCGCTAGCATCCTCTCTTATTATGGTCTAAGGCCAGGTATAAATTGACACCACCAGCAAGTAGTTTTTACTTTCTTAAGCTTTCGAATCTTCATGATTATACCCTCCTCTCTAATTTATATTCTTGAATCCCTGGAAAATTTGCATGAAATTCGACCCATTTAGGAAATACTTTTTTAAAATCCTCTACTAAAGTCGGATCAAATTGTGTCCCTTTCCCCTCAATAATCCGGCGATAGGCTTCTTCTACCGGCATGGCAGCACGGTAAGATCTAGAAGAAGTCATAGCATCGAACGCATCCGCAATGGCAGAGACGCGGGCAAGAAGAGGAATCTCTTCTCCTGTTAATTGGTCAGGATACCCTTTCCCATCCCACCGTTCATGGTGGGAACGGATAACACAGATACTATCTTTAATTCCTTCTACATTCCTTACTGCTTGTTCGCCAACAACAGGATGAGACTTAATAATTTCAAATTCTTCCTTGGTAAGCATCCCTGGTTTCATTAATATTTGATCAGGAATATTGACCTTACCTATATCATGGAGTAAACAGGCATAATAAAAGGATTTTTGCTCATCTTTAGTAAACTTACCGAGCTCCTGTGCAAGTAATAATGCATAGCTTGCAACACGCTCACTATGTCCCCTAGTATATGGATCTTTCAGTTCCAGTGTAGCAATAACACCTTTTACAATCCCTTCAAGTTGGTCATCGTAGGACTTGCTAATAGCACGGACGTAACCTTGGAACCGTACTAATAAGAAGAAAGCCATAATCGATAAAATAGCTATTAATAGCATTGGAATAATAACATAAGTGGTTTTTAAAATAATCCCAATGATGATATATTTAGCCGTCACACCCAAACTTACAATCCAAAAATATCTTGTATTGATAAATAGAGGTAACGTTAATATCAGAAATACCTCAACCACATTCCCGCTTGTATACGATTCAACTCTTCCATAATAAGTAAATATGTCTACCAATAGTGTGGAGAAAATATAACTGATTGTGAATACATATTTCAGCATATAATGCTTTTTAATCTTGTTTAAATAAATAAAAATTGGAATGATAATGGTTAATACCGTATAAGTAATATACACAAACGTACCGTGAGAACCAGCATTTGTGCGGTCTATAAATGTCGGAAAAAGATAATAATAGAATACATCATAGCCAATCACAATAATATATGAAAATAATAGAAACCATTTTACTGTTCGTTGCTCTTCATGTGGAATCATATAATCCTCCAGTAACACATGTACATTTACCTATTTTTAGATTCAGTGCTTTTCTACATTATATATCATTTGATTTACCCTTGTAACAACAATTAGTATTGATTTTTTGTATAAATAAAGAATAATTTAATGTGAATCCTGAATGATAGGTAGAATGACTGTGACAATTGTCCCCTTATCTTGACTTTTTTCGATTTTAAATTCGCCTTTGTGATCATTAATAATTTGGTTAGTGACCATTAAACCTAAGCCTGTTCCATCGTTTTTCGTTGTATTAAATGGTTCCCCCAAGTTAAGAATCGTCTCATCATCAATTCCACTGCCTTCGTCCTTTATGGAGATATACAACTTATTACTTTCTGTAACTTTTACCTTTACCTTAACTTTTCCCCCATCAGGCATCGATTCAATTGCATTTTTTATTAGGTTAATAAATACCTGTTTCAACTGTTTTCCATCACATTCAAGCGGCGGCAGCGGACCTTCCATAATGGTCTCAACCGTAACACCTTGTCTTTCGGCCTGGTGCTGTGTAATGGATAAAGTATAGGCAATGACCTCCTCAATATTGGCCATCGCAAATTTCATATTCTTTGGTTTTCCCAGGGTCATTAAATCATTAACAATGGAATTTATCCGATCAATTTCTTGTATCATGATTGGATAAAAGTCATTTGTATTGGGATATCTCTCCTGTTGAAGCTGGGTAAATCCTTTAAGAGATGAAAGCGGGTTACGAATTTCATGTCCAATAGCAGCAGCCATTTGTCCAATAACAGCCAGCTTTTCTTTCCTGCGGAGTTCATCATTCATCTTCGTTACTGACCTGATATAAGATTCAAATCTCACTAAAATAACAAAAGCAATAGCGGAAAGAATAATATAAATAACCATAGGAACTAAAACCTGAATATCCTTTAGTAACACGCCAATAAATACATACTTTAGCACCATACCGGCTGATACAGTCCAAAAGTACCTTTTATTAACAAAGATAGGCGAAAAAAGGACAAAGACAACTTCAACAATATGGCCAGAAGAAAATGATTGATCACTTCCCCAGTAAACCAACACATTATGCACAGTATCGATAAGGAGAAAGCTGTAAATATAAAGATATTTAATAATATAAGGATTCCGTTTCCTCAAAAAATACAAAGCTGGAGGTAATAGACCGAAAATGAACAAGTAAATCCATAAACCCAGTCCCTCATGAGGCTTGCTAATAACCCCTTTTCCTGAGAGCTTTGGAAAAATATAAAAGAAGATTAATTCAAATGATATATAAAAAATATAAAATAGCCATAGAAAGAGTTTAGTAGCTTTCTTTTCTTCATAAATAAGTTTATGGCTGGTATTACTCTTGCTCATAAAGTACTCCTTAATATCCTTTTATTGCAGCTTACTGAATGCCTCCTACTATTTTACCACCTTTCAAGAAAAAATCTTGATGTTTTTTTTGGAAATTCGATTGTTTTCGACAAAAAACTCCCTTTCCATAAAAAACTAACCACCTATAATAGTGGTTAGCTAAGTAACTGCCTGTTAAAAATATTTATTACAATTAACATTTTAAGTACATTTTGTTACTTTTGTACCAACTATAGATTACTTCGTTTTTTATTTGTAAATTTTCCATAATAAACATAGCATCTGCGATCTTCATCTATTTCCCTTGAATCAAGTTCAAATTCCAGAAATTCACCAGCCTTTTGGATATATATATAATCCGAATGAAGAGTGGCCAAGATCTCTTCATGCGCCCAGATGTCTTTTCCTTCTACTAATGTAGAAAAGTATCCCTTCAGTTCCCTGATTTCAAAACCAATGTGTGAATAAATCATATCGGAGAAATCATTACTGTAGCTTTCTTTCGTTACATACAAAACTGCACTTCCATCCGTATCCATCGCAGTAGCAGTAACGGCATATGTTTCTCCCTCTTTAACGAAGAATTCACAGGTCATCCTTGCGACCGCTTCAATAGGAGAAATATCTTGATAACTCCACAAGGCAGGAAATTGTTTTTTCTCATCATCAAGCCTATACTCCAACCTCATTTTCCATCCCTCTTTCTTTTTCTATTCATTTTACCATTGTTTTCCTGAGATTTACTTTTATAATGTATATAATAACTTAAAAAGGAGTGTGAGAGGGTGAAGAAAACCCAATGGTTAATCACTGGTGTTCTTACTTCTCTTATGGCTGGAACCACCCTGGCCGGTTGTTCCCAGGCACAGGATTTGCCGCCAGAGCCAGATGACACAAACTGTACAGATTGGGAATGGGATGACGAGGATGGAGTATGGCAATGTGATGATACCCGCTCAAGTTATTATGGCCATTTTTTTTATGGAGGTTTGTTTTATCGTAATAAATCATCTTTGCTAAACTCGTCTGCTTACAAATCTTATAAATCCTCCTCAAGCTTTAAAGGCGGTTTCGGAAGCGGATCTAAAGGTGGATTTGGAGGGTAACACATGTCCACATATGCAAACCACCGCAAACAATTTTACTCCAGGTTTCCTGACTTTTGGTCGAACTTATATGACAGCGAATACAGTCTTTTTCATTGCTTTAGCATTACCGGCCAAACACATACCCTTTTGAGAGAAGCAACGGAGAGGATGGGCAGGGTATTTTTTAAAATGGCAGGTCTTCTGCGCAGTCTCGACGACCAACATCTTATGGAACTTGGTTTCCCTGCTGCTAGTCTTCCATTTCTAAGAATGAAAACTCTATTTCCTGAATCAGTTATTTCTCGATTTGATTTTGCTGTAACAAGTAATGGTGTAAAAATGCTTGAGTTTAATGCAGATACCCCTACCTTTATCGTTGAATGCTTCAAAATCAACGGCGAAGCCTGTTCTGAATTCGGATATCGTAATCCGAATGAAAACCAAGAAAAGCTTCTTGCTTCTGGTATCACGAAAGCAGTTCTTGAATCAATAAAGGGCTGTGATGCACCTAATGTTGTGTTTACAGCTCACCCTGACCATATGGAGGATTGGAATACCACACAGTATTTAAGTCGGTTATGTGATGTTCCTAATCAAATCCTTCCGATTTCAGATTTGCGGCTTAGTGACAGTGCACTTTTAGATGCTAATGGTGTACCCATCGATGTTTTGTATCGGCAGACTTATCCTTTAGAGCATTTGCTAGAGGATCGTGATCCACATACAGGTGACCTTGTAGGGGTTGAATTGTTACAACTGGTTAAGGACCGAAAATTATCACTTGTAAACCCTGTTTCAGCATTTCTGCTTCAACCCAAATCCATCCAATGTCTCATTTGGGGCTTACGAGAACAAGATGAGGTTTTTACAAGGGAAGAACAGGAATGGATTAAAACATATATGCTGCCTACCTTTTTAGAAGCTGATTCTTTTGTTGACAAACAGGCATATGTACAAAAACCATCTTTCGGCAGAGAAGGAGATACGATTACCATTTGGGAGCACCAGACTAAGGTAGATGTCCAAAATTCCTTCCAAACTTACAAAAATGAACTGCCTGTCTATCAATCGTATGTACCTCTCCCTGTTGTATCACTGCAAACAGAAAAGGGTCTGGAAGAGCTCTCTATCGTTTTCGGTTCTTTTCTTATTGCCGGAAAACCTGGCAGCATCGGCATACGAGCAGGCGGAAAAATCACAGGTAATGAATCTTATTTTTTGCCGGTCGGAATAAAAAAGGAGGAGTTTAATTGTTAGATTTCTTGCTATATTTAGCTGTTTCATTAGCTTTATTGATGGTTGGGCTCTTTTTAATGGAGATCACCACAAAGGTAAAGGAATTCGCATTAATGGCGAAAGGGAACAAAGCAGCAAGCTATGTTCTCGGCGGAAGACTCTTGGGACTGGCGATTGTTTTATATTCGGCACTCGCTCATTCTATTTCACTAGTTGATATGATTGTTTGGGGAGCCGTTGGAATTGCAGCCCAGATTATTGTTTTTTACCTAACCGAATGGGTTACGCCGCGCCGGTTTAATGTTTCAAAGAGCATTGAAGAAGATAACACAGCTGTTGGTCTCTTCCTGCTTTTACTTTCCGTATCTATCGGAATCGTGATTGCAGGGTGTTTAACCTATTGAGAAACGCATCGTGATGACGATGCGTTTTTTTTACAGCCTCTGGTATGTTTCCTTATCACAAATGATAAATAATCTTGCTTCTTTTGGGATGGGTTTGTTCCATTTTTTTAGGATGTTTAAGTCATTACGGTCAGCAATGAGCTGTGCTCCTTTTTCCTTTAGTTGTTCGTAGGCAGCACCATATGTTTTCCAATTAGGGTGGACACTTACTTCCCAAAGATCACTGCCGGAATCACCATCCTGCCTGCTAAGCAATTGAGTAAAAAGGTGGCTGGCTCCCTTCATCTGTGCCGATTTCGCCATAAGGTTTGAGACAGAACCATAGGATAAAATAAATTCATCAATCTTAACATGCTTAAAATTATCCACATGTTTTTCATTTAAGATTTCTGCTATTGTATAAATACTTTTTTCCGTACCATCATCATAGCGTTCGATTGAAGAAGCCGTTAAAAGCGTCTTGCCATCTGCTAAATCAGGGTTCTCTATCCCTTCCGCCGCAAACAACAAAACCGCTTGCGAATACTCTATTTTTGCTTTCCTCAACGTCTCAACATCTGTCGGGCTTCCCTGAATATAATGAAACCGTTCGTGTTCATAAGGGGTTCTCACAAATTCATCAATCAACACAATATCACTTTTCTCATTGGCTAATAATAGCTCCTTAACCGTACTTTTACTTTTAGCTGTCCAGCCGATAATAACAAAATGATTTTCACCCTTATAAGACAACTTTCCCTCCTCCTTTCGCCTTTTATATTGGGATACACCATCGACAATTACCCCGATAACCGTTCCAAAAAGACCAATTCCTAATGTATACACGACAATCATCGCCCAGGTTCTGCCAGCCTCTGTAGTTGGATATACATCGCCATAGCCTACCGTTGTCATTGTAGTCAGGATCCACCACACTGCGTGTAAGCTGCTTTCAAACGTCTTTGGTTCTATAAGTCTTATTATTTCTGCATTTACAATAATATAAAGCAGCGTGATTACTATTACAGTTCGATAACGATACCGAGAGGCAGTAAGGAAAAGCTTCCGAAAGAATATCATATTTTCCCCTCATTCTTAACTTAATGAAAAAACGGATTCTTTTGTACAGGCACCGAGAGATCTGACTTCTCCAGCTGACCTGCTAATGAATACAATAGGTCTTCCCTTCCTTTTGCTGCCATGAATTGCACACCAACTGGCAGTCCTTCCTTGGAAAGATGAAGGGGCATTGTCATTGCAGGCTGTCCGGTCAGGTTCGCCAACTGTGTAAATGGAGTTCTTTTCAAATTATTTTCTGCTACTTGTTCTACAATACCAGCTCTTTTTAACATTCCTCCCATTCCCAAACTCCCGCTAAGATTCATCGCAAGTTTTTCATAGGACTTTGGGTCAAGCTCGCCAATTTTCGCCGGGAGCATGGCCGTTGTGGGCGTCATATAGAAGTCATAGGTCTCATGGAAAGTTTCCATCGCTAACGCAGCTATATCCCATTCCCTTAAAGATAAAACAAACTCCTCCGCTGATGTTGCCTTTCCAATTAGACCTATTATCCAAGTGGTTGTTTCAACATCATTCATCTTCACTTTGCGCCCAATGGCCTCCTCCAAAGAAGTTAGATGTGCGGCAACTTCACCAAAATACATCGTTAAAAAGCTATTAATAATTTTCCGTCCATCTACTGGGGCTTCTTTTTCAACGACATGATGCCCTAGCGATTCCAAATATTTTGCTGTTTTAATGACAGCTTCCTTACAATCTGCATTTACTTCATTTCCTAATGGTGACTGAATAGAATAGGCAATCTTTAGCTTTCTATCAAAATCGCTTTGTAATTGTGAAAGATAGCTTCCTTCAAAAGGGAGGGTATGGAATGCCGCTCCTTTCTCATACATACTTAAAGCATCTAACATCACGGCACTGTCACGAACAGACCTGGATAAGATTAAATCAATCGCTGCCCCTTGCCAGCTTCTTCCGGATAGAGGTCCAACAGGCGTTCTTCCTCTAGTTGGTTTCAAACCAAAAAGTCCGCAATACGCTGCTGGAATTCTAATAGACCCTCCGCCATCATTCGCTCCTGCTATCGGAACCATTCCACTTGCCACTGCTGCTGCAGACCCGCCGCTTGAGCCGCCTGGGGTATGCTCGGTATTCCAAGGATTTCTAGCAGGCCCATAAATGGCAGGTTCTGTGATTCCCATTAATCCAAACTCAGGTATATTCGTTTGTCCCATAAAAATAGCCCCAGTTTTTCTTACTTGCTTTACATAATTGGAATCTACCTTTGCATAATGGTGTTGATAAACTTTTGAACCAAATGTAATCTTTTCGCCCTCCATTTCCTGTGCCAAATCTTTTAAAAGCATAGGCACCCCTGCGAAACTGCCGTTAAAATCTACATTTTCAGTCATTGATTCAGCTTTTTCATATAATTTATTTATCACTGCATTAAGTTTTGGGTTATGCAGTTCGATTGTTTTAATTGCTTCCGCTACAAGCTCCTTCGGATGTACTTCCTTTCTTTTCACCAATTCCGCTAAACCAAGTCCATCATAATTTTTATAATTAAATCCCTCCACTCTTCTCACCCGCTCCTTTATTTTTTTATAATAACTTCTACTTACGTTTCCTTTTTTCCTTTTTTTAGAAGAAAGACCGTTAGTAAGAATACTATTGACTTATATCTCTTAAAGGTGTAATATTATTAATTGTGCTTTAGATTTCACGTAACTTGTATAAGATAGATAACGCAATGTAAGAATTTTTTCTGGCATTCTGCTTATGTTTTAAAAGTAAAACTTATTCACACTGGATCGGCTTCGGAGCCGTAAGGATGTAAGAGAGGTAGGGCTTACATCGTTTAGGTATAAAACCATCAGGTGGAAGAGTAACCGCGGCAAATTGGTCTTTTAATACCATTTATTATATATAAATACTTACCTTGCGATGGCTGATAATAAGAAACAACCATTCACAAGTTACAATAGTGATCCCTTTTGGATCAAAGCAAAAGAAGGCAGAGGAAATTATTCCTCTGCCTTCGTCCAATTTCAAGAGTCTTATTAGATTTAAAATGTTTTATTGCCTTTAATTTTTCGCACTACTTGATTGATGACTTCTGAAAAAACTAACCCAAAAGCAATGGAGCCAGAAAGCATGGTCACTTTTGCACCTAAGGTCAGCGCCTGAAAATAGTCGTCCTCAACAAATTTCCTCATGGTATCATATGCTAACCCGCCAGGAACTAACGGAATAATTCCAGCAACACTAAAAATGATCACTGGTGTTTTATAAAACTTGGCTAACTCCTGACTGACGATTCCTACAAAAAGGGTAGCCAGAAGTGTAGCTAAAACAGAATCTCCCGAATACTTTTCCGCAATATAATAGATAATCCATCCACCCATTCCAACAAATCCGCATTTTACTAACGTTTCCTTTGGTGCGTTAAAAATCACTCCAAATGCAGCGGTCGCAATAAAGCTTGTAATTAATTGTCCAAGGATATCCACCTAAATCCTCCATTTACAAAAATGATAAAACTACAGCAATACCAGATCCAATAGCAAATGCTGTCAAGAGGGCTTCAGCACCCTTTGATAATCCCGAAACCAAGTGCCCCGCCATGAGGTCCCTTACAGCATTTGTAACTAAGAGTCCAGGTACCAATGTCATAACTGAGCCAATAATAATTTTGTCTAATTGGGTGCCCACTCCTGCCTTTACAAGGATTAAGGCAATAAAACCAATGATGAATGACGCCAAAAATTCCGAGAAAAACCTAACTGTTATGTAGCGGTGAAAGTACAAAAATCCGAAATAACCTAATCCTCCGGTTACCATTGAGGGAATAAAGTCATTCCATTCACCTTTAAACATAATCATAAAGCAGCCACTGGCAATGGAAGCAGCAACAACCTGAATACTAAAGGGAAAGGTCACATTTAATTCCTCTAGCTCTTTTAACTGGGTAAGAGCAGCAGCCAGATTGAGTTCTCCATTTGTTATTTTTCGAGAAATACTATTTACCATGGCAACCTTTTTCAAATCGGTAGACCGAGATGATATTCGAATGAGCTTGGTTTTAGTAGGCTCAGCACCTTCAGCAGAGAAAATAATTCCTGTTGGGGTAACATAACTATGAGAATTTTCTATTCCAAAAGCTGCCGCCATTCTCATCATGGTATCCTCAACCCGATAGGTTTCTCCTCCGCTTTGGAGCATTATTTTTCCAGCGAGCAAACAAACTTCCATTATTTCATATGTAAGTGTTTTTTCGTTTTCCATCTAACCTTCACCACAATTATTCTTTCTTTTTATGATTTCCTAAGTTTAATCAAAACACAGTCTTTTATCAACAAAAAAACGCCTTTCTATTAGAAAAGGCGTCTAGTCATTATTACTATTTCTTATAATGTTCTTTTAGTTTCTTCATCCAGTCCTCTTCAAATGCATCAGACTGACCCCATCCTGGAATAATATCAGCAAGGTTTACCATGTTAACAGGATCCTTCGCTTTTTGAAGATCTTCTTGGGAAATCAACGATGCTTCTAGATTATAGGTTTCTGGAGTTTCTTCGCCAGCTAGTTTCTTTGCTAGTAATCTCATATTAACTGCACCAATTAACTTTGGATCAACAGCGGCAGTATACTTCCATGCACTGCCTTCTCTTTGGATTTCTTGTAAGTCAGCATTTGATACATCAATTCCATAAAGCTTAACTTCTTCTCTTCCTGCTTCCTTTAATGCACGAGCAGCACCAATTGCAAAAGCATCCCATGTCGCGAAAATGGCATCTAATTCGCCTTTAGGGTATTTATTCAGCATCGCAGCAACTGCATTCTGTGTTTGAACACTGGTATCCGCTGATGCAATACCGAAACGCTCTACCTCTTTAATTCCAGGGTTTTTTTCTAAAACATCCTGGTAAACTTTGTTTCGTCGAACCATTGGCGGAAATCCATCTACCCAAAGATAAGCGATTTTCGCCTCTCCATTGGTTTCTTGAACTAATTTGTCCAATGCCAATGTTGCCAGCGCTTCATCATCCTGTGATGTTAACGTTACCCCTTCTACACTTGTTAGATTAGGGTTGGAGTCAAAGGCAACAATGCTTTTACCACCATCTACAATTTTCTTCACATCATTCACAGTGGCATCATCGTCACCATGAGAAATAATATATCCATCATAATTTTGGCTTAGTGCCTGATTAATTGCGTCATGAAATTTAGCTGTATCGCCATTTGCGGTAAACACGTCGACTGTGAATCCTAACGCTTCTCCTTCTTGCTTGGCACCAGCTAAGAATTGGGCAGTATGATCATCCCCGCCAATTTTTCGAATTACCTTAATCTTTGGTTGTTCTCCCTTTGCAAAACGTTCAGGAACTCCCTCAATCGTTGTATTTCCACTCGTTTTCTTTGATTCTCCACCAGCACCGCATCCGGTTAGCAAAAGTGTTGCTGCAATCGCTGATACAAATGTGCTCTTTAAGAAACTCTTTTTCATGTTGTATTCTCCCCTTTTTTTGTATGTACGTGCATTCCTACCAACGTTACTCCTAGGAGAGAGATTTGCATAAATAACAAAAAACCTCTCCGAGAAAAGAGAGGTTTCATCACAAAAAGAAGGATTACTCCTCTCTTATCTTTCAAAACAATTACTTGTTTTGCAGGATTTAGCACCAATTCCATACGGAACGGTTGCTGGGCGTCATCGGGCCAGTCCCTCTGCCACTCTTGATAAGAGAACGTATTAGTTTACTTAATTAAAGTATTAAACTAAATTTAATCTTCTATTAACATTTTGTCAATAGTATTTTCTAAATATTTTAAATTAAACCACTACTAGAATATCTTTACATAATAACATTTTACATGCTGGAAACTATACTCAGTTGTTTTGGCTTTCATTTTTTAGAATTTTCGGTATTATAATATTTAGGAAAACGAAGTAATTTTTCAAAAGAGGTGAACTAGCATGACAAAGTCAGAAATGGCGAAACGAAATATTATTATCATGTGGTTTGCCAATTTCTTTGTGGCTGGCAGCATGACGATGGTTCTGCCATTTATATCATTATACATTGAGACTTTTGGAAACTTTTCGGAGAAATACGTGCAGCATTGGTCGGGAATAACCTTTGCTGTAACATTTGTTTCGGCCTTTATCTTCTCACCAGTATGGGGGAGATTTGGCGATCGCTATGGCAGGAAAAAAATCTTGATTATTTGTGGAATCGGAATGGGCTTATCAATATTTCTTATGGGCTACGTCCAATCTGTTTGGCAGCTTTTTCTCTTGCGGTTTTTGATGGGATTTTTCACAGGATTTATCCCCACGTCACAAGCTTTTATTTCTACCCAAACACCAAAAGAAATAGCTGGTACTGTACTCGGAACATTGCAAACAGGCAGTATCACAGGCTCACTGCTTGGTCCGATGCTTGGCGGAGTTTTGGCCGATTCACTTGGTTACTCCTTGACCTTTCAATGGACATCGATTGCGATCATTGTGTCCGGCCTGCTTGTTTTTGCAACGAAGGAATATATCATTGAACCAAAAAAAGGAACGAAATCCCATTATTCCAGCCGGGAAGTTTTCGCACATATTGTTAAGAATCCTATATTATTAACAGTTTTACTCATTTCAGCACTCGTCCAAATTGCGCACTTTAGCATACAGCCGATTTTGTCTTTATTTGTCAGTGAGATACATGGTCATGCCAACATCGCTTTTTATTCCGGAATTGCCTTTTCCGCAGCCGGATTAGGGAATCTGCTGATGTCGAGAAAATGGGGAAAGTTTGCAGATAAGCACGGATATATCAAAGTTCTAATCATCCTGCTGTTTGTATCAGGTATCATCTACCTCCCTGGGGCTGCAGTTACGGAGTTCTGGCAGTTGGTTATTGTCCGCTTTGCCCTGGGAGCAGCAATTGGAGGGATTATCCCCGTTCGAATTGCCTACATTCGCCAAGAGGCACCCATTACAATGCAAGGTGAAGTCCTAGGCTACAATACCAGCTTACGGTTCCTTGGAAATATTATTGGCCCGATGTTAGGAGGATTCATTTCTGGTTATTTAGGATTTTCCGCTGTGTTTATTAGTACAAGTGCTTTATTAATCGTAAGCGGGATCATCTTGCTTATCTCTATGTACCGCCATCCAAAGCTTGTGAAACATACAGTATAGGCAAAGAAAAAAGCAGGATACCCTGCTTTTTCATTTGCTAATATTATTTTTCAACGTGGAAAAGTCTATATCTTGATAATAACTGTTCTTCACTAAAATATTTGGACCCAGGCACGTTACAGCTGGACAATGACAGCTTAATTCCTTAGAAATAGAAGAGGACTGCCAATTATCATACGCCTCCGTTAACTTCGTATTGATGACATTTCCCAGTGGAGGGGTATCCCCAAAATCAGTAACGATAATATCTCCATTAAAAATGTTAACATTTAAACGAGACCGGCCATCGGGATCATTTCTTATGGTTACATTTTTACTTTGATAGAGCCTGTCTAGAAGCTTTAAATCCTCTGACTTTTGGCTGCATGCATAAAATGGCAGTGTTCCAAAAAGCATCCATACCTCCTCATCCCGTACATTCAGCAGATGGTGAATAGCTTCTCTAATTTCATCAAGCGATAATGTTTCAAGATTACTAGCGAAATCACTTGGGTACATAGGGTGAACTTCATGCCTTTGACAGTGCATTTCATCGACAATTTGCCGATGGATTTTTTCTAAGTGAGGCAGTGTCCGCTTATTTAGCATAGTTTCTGCAGAGACCATTACTCCCGCCTTCACCAGCTCCCTGCTATTTTCTATCATCCTCTGAAAATACTTTTCTCGTTGTTTATAGTCCGGTTTGCGCTCCATTCTTGCAAACCCGCCTTCGACGAAATCATCTACGGTTCCCCAGTTATGTGAAATATGTAAAACATCTAAATATGGAATAATCAACTCATAGCGTTCTAGTTCAAGTGTTAAATTTGAATTGATTTGCGTCCGAACGCCGCGCTCATGAGCATATTTTAATATGGGAATCACGTAATTTTTAATAGAGGACAGAGAAAGCATTGGTTCTCCCCCCGTTATACTAAGAGACTGAAGGGTTGATATTTCATCTAACCTAGAAATAAGCAAATCGAGTGGAAGTGCCTTAGGGTCTTTCGTTTGAAGAGTGTAGCCTACTGCACAATGTTCACAGCGCATATTACATAGTGTTGTCGTCGTGAATTCAATATTGGTTAGCTCAGGCTTCCCGAATTGCTTTATATCATTATAAGCTTCCCAAGGGTCATATTCTGGGGTTATCTTTTTCAAGTGTGACATAGAGTAAACTCCTTAAAATCAGTATTAGAAAAACCACTTCATTATAGCTGAAATAGTGTTTTTTTGCCTAATAAAACTACTCTTCCTTTTAACAAAACTTATGAAATCACCTCATTTATTATACATAAATCATCTCCGATTAATAGAAACTATAGGGATGAATCTATATGTGGATGGTGGAGTAATGGAAAGACAGCCCTTAGGAGAGGTAGAAAAATTAGCATTAAAAAAGGTTAAAATCTTTAGGCAAAGCCTTCTACGTTATATTTTACGATCCATGCTTGCCAGTATGTTTATTGGATTTGGTGTTATTGTTGCATTTAAAACAGGAAACTACTTTTATTTGGAACATTCCCCTTGGGCTTATCCGATGGCCGCTCTTACCTTTGGGGCAGCTATCATATTAATTGCTTATGCCGGCGGAGATTTATTTACTGGTAATACATTTTATTACACCTACGCTGCACTGCGGCGAAAGTTGGCCTGGCTGGAAGTTACCAAGTTGTGGATTAGCAGTTATATTGGAAATATTTTAGGGGCAGCGTTTTTTGCCTTTATCATATTTACTACGGGACTTTATGAAGAATCGTCGGTAAATGGTTTTTTATTAAGTGTAGTAGAAAAGAAGATGCAGGTTCCTACGTTAGAACTGCTGTTTAGAGCCATTCTTTGTAACTGGCTTGTTTGCTTAGCCTTCTTTATTCCTCTTGGATTAAAAGGTGACGGACCTAAAATGTTTTCGATGATCCTTTTTGTGTTCTGCTTTTTTATTTCCGGATATGAACACAGCATTGCCAATATGTGCACCTTCGCGATTGCTTTGGTCCTGAATCATCCAGGGACCATCTCTTGGGGGGGAGTCATTCATAATCTGGTTCCGGTGACCATAGGGAATTTATTTGGCGGCAGTATTTTAATGGCGTGGATGTATTATTTCGTAAATAAACCGTTTTTGGACGAATCTGAAGAATAAATACAGCCGTATAATGGTTATACGGCTGTTTTTATGACAAAATTCCCGGGAAATACTAACAAATTAACACGGCAATCGACAATTGTTACGAATATTCAAAATACTATTTATTTTTACTTAAAAAATACAGATAGCATTTAACCATAAAATAACTAACATCTTCAGGCAATAAATCCTTAATCGGTTTTAAACGGGAACGCCCAGCCTCCTCCACTGCTTTTTGCAGCAATGGAATATACTCCTCTGGAATGAGCCTAGAAAAATCAACTTCCAGCCCTTGCTGCGCACATTGGATTAAATGGGTTTCAACCGTGCTCAATGCCAGCTCACGTTGTTCTGCTATTTGTTGTATTGATAAGTTTTGCTGATGCAGCTGCAAAGTTTCTAAATGGGAATCACCCACAGCTTTTTTCGCTTGTTTTTTTGCTGTTTTTTTAGCAGCAGCTTCAACCAGCTCCGGCTGCCGGTCTGGAGGGGCTTCACAAAACTGACGAATGGTTTGAATAAATTCAAGTCCATATTTCTGTAATTTAAGCTCCCCGACCCCGCTGACTCCTAAAAAGTCTTCGCTTGTTCTTGGTAGTTTTGCACACATGTCCTTTAATGCCGCATCAGAAAATATAACAAACGGAGGGACATTTTCTCTTTCAGCAATACCCCTTCTTACTTCCCGTAAGTTTTCGAATAATGGGTCATCCTTGGAAATTTCTCTGACTTTTACGGTTTCTCTGCGATGGACTGTCTCCTTCCCAAGTAGGACATCTTTCCCCTTTGGCGATACATATATGGTTGGAAATTGCCCTTGTTCGATTGCAATTACTTCTTGTGAGATCAAGAACTCGATAAAATCACTCACTTCTTTCGAACTCTTCTCCTTCATAATTCCATAGGTGGTAAGCTTGTCAAACCCCATCTCTGTTACCTTTTTATTTCTTGACCCTGTTAAAACTTGAGCTGTCAGTGTTTTTCCAAATCTCTGTCCCATCCTGATAATACATGACATGACCATTTGGGATTCCTTTGTTACATCGTTACTTGTACGGGAATCTAGACAGTTACCGCACCTTCCACAGGATTCCGTTTCTGTTTCACCAAAATACTTTAATATGAATTCCTGCAGACAATTTTCGGTATGACAATAACCAACCATTTGCTGCAGCTTTTCCAGTTCCTGTGTCATCCGCGTCCGGTCGCTGGATTGATCAATTAAGAAACGCTGCACCTGCACATCCTGTGAGGAGTATAGCAGAATACACTCACTGTCAAGTCCATCTCGTCCAGCGCGACCGGCCTCTTGATAATAGCTCTCCATATTTTTCGGAAGCTGAAAATGGAGGACATAGCGAATATTGGACTTATCTATTCCCATTCCAAAAGCGGATGTTGCAACCATAACCGATGCTTCATCTTTTAAAAACCGTTCCTGCTCTTGTATGCGCTCAGTATCCCCCATTCCGGCATGATAACGAGCTGCATTGATGTTTGCTTTTTTTAGTCTTTCGTAAAGCTGATCAACGTTCTTTCGAGTAGCCGCATAAATAATACCTGCTTCTTTTTCATTCTTTTTTAAATAATCTCTAAGGAAATTCAGTCTATCTTGGCCTTTTATCACAGAAAAAGATAGATTCTCTCGTTCAAATCCCGTGATAATGGAATTCTCCTCATCGATATCGAGGATTTCACAAATATCTTCTCGAACCATAGGTGTGGCTGTTGCTGTTAGCGCCAAAACATTGGGTCTTTGCGGTAGACTGTTGACCATTTGCTGGATATGGCGGTAGCTTGGACGAAAATCATGTCCCCATTGTGAGATACAGTGTGCTTCATCCACTGCAACCAGCGGTATATCCATTTGTTTTAGGTCCTCGATAAATTCACGTGATTCTAGTCTCTCGGGGGCTATGTAGAGGAGCTTGTACTTCCCTTCTTTTGCTTCGTTGATTCGTTCATTGGCTTCATGATAACTAAGTGAGCTGTTGATGAAAGCTGCTGGAATTCCTACCTGTACGAGGGCATCGACTTGATCCTTCATAAGTGAGATTAACGGGGATATTACAATTGTGGTACCTGGCAGGACTAGTGCAGGAATCTGATAACAGATTGATTTCCCGCCTCCAGTTGGCATAACACAAATCGTATTTTCTCCAGCTAATACCGACTGGATTGCCAGCTCCTGCCCATTGCGGAAGGATGAATAACCAAAATGAGTTTCTAATAATCGTTGAGCTTTTTCAAATAACAAAACGTCTCCCCCTTCTGTTAGTCAATCTTCTTATATTATACCTTTTTTTAATTTTTTCTGAGAGTGTTTTCTGGGATGTTGGGGTGAAATTTGTGGGTGTGGGGTGTGGTTTTCGTGCTATGCGAGAGTAAATTTCGTTATGTGAGAGTATTTCTCCGCTATGCGAGAGTAAATTTTGTTATCCGAGAGTGTTTTCCGCTATGCGAGAGTAAATTTTGTTATGCGAGAGTGTTTCTCCGCTATGCGAGAGTGTTTTCCGCTATCCGCCAGTTTTCCCTGCCCATCTGCCAGTATTCCCCGCCCATCCGCCAGTATCCCCCTGCCATCCGCCAGTATTCCCTGCCATCCGCCAGTATTCCCTGCCATCCGCCAGTATTCCCTGCCATCCGCCAGTATTTTCCGCCATCCGCCAGTATCCCCCGCCTATCCGCCAGTACCCCCCGCCTATCCGCCAGTATCCCCCGCCTATCCGCCAGTATTCCCTGCCATCCGCCAGTATTCCCTGCCATCCACCAGTATCCACATAAAGAAGCTGCCGAACTCGCTCGCCGGCAGCTTCTCGTATCATTATCCCTGAGTAAACATCTCTTCCAACTGTTTTCGCAGCACAAACTTTTGGATTTTCCCGCTTGCATTCCTCGGCAAGGTTTCACAGAAAACATATTTACGCGGACGCTTGTAGTTTGCGAGACTATCACTATTTTTACAATAGTCTTCTAGGTCTTGTTCAGTCAGAGCTGGGTTCTTTTTTACTACAAATGCGGTTACGGTCTCACCCCAGCGGTCATCTGGCTGACCTACTACGGCTACATCCAGAACACCTTCATGGGCATGCAGAATATCCTCCACTTCACGTGGATAAATATTCTCACCGCCGCTGATGATCATATCATCCACCCGGTCATTCACGTATAGAAAGCCCTCTGCATCTAAGTAACCAATATCACCTGAATGATACCAGCCTTTATACATCGATTTTTCTGTTGCTTCTTCACGGTTAAAGTAGCCAATCATCATGCATGGACCTTTTACTATAATCTCACCGGTTTCACCAACAGGAACAACATCATCAGGATCTGACGGACCATCCTCTCTTGTACGAACCACGCGAATATCATGATTATAAGCTGCTTGCCCAGCTGATCCTGCCTTTCTAAGCTGCTCCTTCTCGGATAAAAAGGTGATGGCCGGCCCCATTTCTGTCATTCCATAGGCTTGCACTAAACCGATGCCAAATTTGTCATGGAGAGCACGAACCAACGACGGCGCCATTGGAGCAGCACCATATAAGCCGAGCTTGAGGCTTTCTGTATGATACTGACTTAAATCTTCTTGAAGCAGCATGTTCCACATCGTTGGCGCTGCGAAGAATTTCGTTATCTTTTCCTGCCCTACTAACTGAAGGATTACTTTCGGATTAAATTGGTGAAGGATAACGTTTCTGGCTCCAGCCTGAATTCTTGGCAAAAAGGCACAGTGAAGCTCGGCACAATGGAACATTGGAGCAGTAACAAGTCCAACATCCTCCGAATCCAGCTTCTGTGCAGCAATACAAAGCATACTTTGATCAACCATATTTCGATGACTGTGCATGACCCCTTTTGGTCTTCCTGTTGTCCCGCTTGTATAGATAAATGCATAGATATCATTTTCATTAACCTCTGCCTGAATATCATCAATGGAGGAGTCGGCAAGTTTATCATGATAACTTGTTGCATAGGCAGGGGCTTCTTCATCTATAAACCAAAAGGCCATCGATTCAAAACGATTTTCAATAGCAGAAATAACAGGCTCTAACGCTTTTTCGAATATGAGTACCTTAGGTTTTGCGTCCGATAATATAAAAGCAACTTCTTCTGGCATTAAGCGGAAGTTAATCGGATTAAAGATGGCTCCGATTTTTGCGCAGGCAAAGAATGCGGTTCCTAATTCCTCTGTATTAAACATAAATGTGGAAACCCGGTCGCCTTTTTTGACTCCTTCCTTTAATAAAGCATTGGCTAACCGGATAACCTGTTCACTCCACTCTTTATACGTGTAGCGGACATTTTTCCTAACATCATAAATTGCATCCTTATTCGGGTATCTTTTTACCGTTAAATCAAAAATTTGTCCAATAGTGGCAGTCATCAGATCTCCTCCATTACAATCCTAGATTTTTGGCAATAATCGTTTTCATGATTTCATTCGTACCCGCATAAATACTTGAAACTTGAATATCACGGAATCTTCTCGCAATCTCGTATTCTTCCATATATCCATAACCGCCATGTAGCTGCAGACATTCACCCGCTATTTTCTTTGCGGTGTCTGTCAGCCGCCATTTTGCCATTGAGACCTTGGTTACCACATTTTGGCCATCGATATGTTCCGCTATTAATTGATCTAAAAATGCCCGCCCCATCTCTACCTCGGTTGCCATTTCCGCAATTTTAAACTGAGTATTTTGGAATTGGCTGACGGGCTTGCCAAAGGCTTCACGACTCTTCACATAGTCAATCGTTCCGTCAAGCATAACTTCAGCAGCAGTTTGTGCTGCAATAGCCACAACCAGCCTTTCCTGCTGGAGTTTATCCATCATATAGAGAAAACCTTTGCCTTCTTCACCTAGGAGATTCTCCTTAGGAACCCGGCAATCCTCAAAAATTAACTCAGCCGTATCCTGACTATGAAGCCCCACTTTATTAAGTTTTCTTCCTCTTGAAAAACCAGGAGTATCCCTTTCAACCAAGAGCAGGCTTACTCCTTTATGCTTTGGTACGGCGTTGGGGTCAGTTTTACAAGCTACTAGAATTAAATCCGACTGAATTCCATTTGTAATAAAGGTCTTTTGGCCGTTTACTATATAGTGGTCTCCGTCTAGCTTGGCGGTAGTTTTGATATTAGCAAGGTCAGACCCAGTTCCAGGTTCAGTCATTGCAATGGCAGTAATAAGTTCCCCCGTTACACAGCGGGGAAGCCAGCGCTTTCTTTGCTCTCTAGTGCCAAATGAATTGATATATGGGACAACGATATCATTATGGAGGCCCATTCCCACAAGACCAGAGCCTACTCTCTCTAACTCTTCGTTAATAACTACAGAGAAGCCCCAGTCCACACCACTGCCGCCATAAATCTCATCTAAATCAGGGCAGAGAAAACCCTGTTCTCCCATCTTTCTCCACAAGGATCGGGGAATCATTCTCTCCTCTTCCCATTGCTCATAATAGGGAACAGCCTCCTTCTCTAGAAATTTCCTTAAAGACTTGCGAAAAATTTCATGGTCATCAGTTAAATATGGATGTTTCATAGGGATGCCTCACTTTCTACTAGTAACTGCATGCTTTTTAAGCATTCACTTGATTTAATTTTTGCCGAAGTTGATATTTTAGTATTTTTCCAGATGCATTTCTTGGTAACTGCTCTTCAATAAAGATTCTCCTTGGGACTTTATAGCCAGCCAGCTTTTGCCTGCAGAAGCTTTTTATCTCCTCTTCATCTAGGACAGTTCCTTCTTTTGGAACAATAATGGCGCAGACAGCCTCACCCCATGTGTCATCCGGCAGGCCGATAATGGCGGCGTCAAGGACCCCAGGATGTTCGAACAATACCCCTTCGACTTCAACTGAATAAACATTTTCACCACCCGTAATGATCATGTCCTTTTTACGGTCGACAAGGGTAATATAGCCCTCTTCATCAATGGTTGCGAGGTCGCCTGTATACAGCCAGCCTTTCTTTATCGTATTTTTCGTTTCTTCTGGCTTTTTATAGTACTCCTTCATCACCATAGGGCTTTTAATAATGAATTCACCTACTACGCCAGGTTTCACATCATGACCTTGTTCATCGACTACGCGAGTCTCTGTTAGAAAAATAGGTTTTCCTCCCTTCCCAAGATGAAGTTTATGCCCCTCTGGATCTAATAGAATTCCCCCAGGCCCGCCTTCTGTTAAACCGCAGAGGTTATAGAACTGATCGGTTTTAAATAATTGAATACTCTTTTTTACTAGTTCGGGCGCCATTGGAGCGGCTCCATATCCACACCTTCGGATGGAAGATAAATCGTAGTCTGCTGCATTGGGTACTTGTAGAATGAAATTAAACATGGCTGGAACACCAAAGAAGTGAGTAATTTTATGTTCTTGAATGGTCTGAAGCGTTTTGACTGGATGAAAATCACGGTGAATAATATGCGCTGCCCCTAGTGCAACACCTGAAATTAGGAAAAGATTTAACTGTGCAGAATGGAAGAGTGGTGCTGTATGAAGGATACGCTCATGCGGCCGTAATCCCATATTAATGGTGACAGATATTGCTACATTAAAAATTCTTTTATGGTCGAACAAGGCTCCTTTGGGACGGCCAGTTGTCCCTGATGTATATAGGATTTCTAAATCATCCTCTTCAGAGACCTCATTGTTGGGTTCTTCAACATCCTCCGATAAAGCGCTTACATAAGAGTGGTAACCAACAGTCTGTGGATCTCCGATTGTAATAACTCTCCTGACATCGGTATCCATTTTGCCCGTTGTGATGATTTCTTCAAATTCTAGGTCACATACAACTAGCATAGCTTCAGATTGCTGCAATATGTAGTGAACTTCTGAGGAGGTCAGTCGAAAGTTAATAGGTACAGCAACAGCACCTATTTTCGCGGCCGCAAAAAAAGTAAAAACAAAGTGGTCCGAATTTTTCATCATCAAAGCTAGTTTGTGTCCCTTTTGTACCCCCATTTTGATCAGACCGTGTGCTAGTTTGTTAACCTCCTCATTAAATTGGCGGTAGGTATAACTGCGGCCTTCACATTCAATAGCTAGTAAGTCAGGGAACTTTCTTGCATTTTGAGATAAAAGACTACCAATATTCATATTTGCTCCTCCTTGTAATAAAAAAATCACCCCAACCTATTGTAACAAAAGTATAGAATTTTTAGAATATTTAAGTAGAAATAATTTACCAAAGTATAAATTCTATATTAGTAAAGTCATAGGCCTTTTTGCACATTTTGTAGAATGATATATATTGAATATTCGAAAATTAGTGGATTATAATAGATTTTGGCAATAAAAAATATTGATGGGAGGAAATTTTTAAATGAAGTTTAAAAGACTTTCAGTTTTATTAACACTTATGTTAGCCTTTAGTACTTTCTTTACCTCATTTGCTTTTGCAGAAGAAAACATAGACAAGCCTAACCTTGTCGCTTTAGGTGATTCCATTACCTATGGCTGGAACCTTGATGATACAAATGGTAATACCCAGAAATCACTAAAGGCATTTCCAAATTTAATCATTGCCGAAGGATATTTCAATGTAACGAATATTAGCGGCGGCGGTTGGACTTCTTCACATATATTAACACAAGTTAATGACCCAGCTAATGAAGCAGCCATCCAAAATGCTGATGTTTTTACATTAGATATTGGCAGCAATGATATTATGGGAGCAGTCGGCCTTTCTGACATCATTAAAAATGGAACGCCTGTAGATCCTTCAACCCTTTTACCAAAGGTTACAGCAGCTTCACAGCAGCTAGGTCTTAATCTACAACAGATATTTGGTAAAATTAGAAGCCTTAATACGGACGCGCCTATTATTCTTTATAATATCTACAATCCTTTTGCACAAAGCGACGTTCTATTCAATGCTTTCCTACATAATATTGGCGAGCAAATTGTAACAAATGTTAATGCATCTGTTATTAACTCTTTTGCTGCTATTCCTGGCACTTATATTGTAGACGCTAAAGGCGCATTCGATAATAACCAATTAAATTATATTATTCCTTCTGACATCCATCCAAATGTTACAGGTCAAGCAGTATTAGCTAAATTGGCTACTGATGTTTTACTTTCATTATTACCGGAAGAACTTACAGTTGAAATTTCCGCACCAACTGAAGAAACAACTGACTCTGTTACAATTGAAGTCCTGACAAATGCCGAAGAGGTTCTTTCCATGATGTGGCTGGAAGGAGAAAAAAGTGCTGAAAGCTTCTATGATGAAGAAGGAAAAGAATTAGGTAAGAAGATCATTGATAACAAATTTGAGGTTTCAGAAAATGGCACCTATTCTATATATGTACTAGATGGTTATGGCCAGGAAATGGTGAAAGTGATTACGATTAGTAGTATCAAAGAAACCCCAGTTGAAAATCCAAAACCAACAACACCAACTCCTGCACCAACACCAACACCAACGCCAGTAAACAATACACCAGCACAGCCAGCAGCCGGTACTGGTCATGCTATACCAAATACGGCATCACCCGCTTACAATTTGGTTGCATTTGGTTCAGTTGTTCTTTTGGCAGGATATGTTACATTGAAGATACAAAGAAGACGTAAACAAGAGGTTTAATTAAATAGAAAAGGTCAGTTCCCTCATAGATTGAGAGGACTGACCTTTCTTTTTATACTGCCCTTTCCTTATGCGTGACTCGCTTTTTCCGTACATCTATCACTGTTAAAATAATAGCAATGATCAAAAACAAACTGCTCATTCGGAAAAGATTGGCAGTTTCGACGAATTGGGCCAGTGTACCGAAAATAATACCGCTTAAACCAATTCCTAAGTCTATGGATGAAAAGAACATTCCATTTGCCACACCTCTTCGATTCTCTGGCGTCATCGACAATGTCCACGATTGTAAGATTGGTAACGCACAGCCAAAGCCTAGTCCAAACAATCCGCCTGCGACAGCAAGCATGAAATTGGTCTGTGCATAGGATAAGACCCACAAACCAACAAACGTTGCACAAATACAGAAATAGACCATCGCGATTGGACCCTTTTCATCAAACCACTTTCCTGCAAACGGTCTAGCTACTGTGGCAATTATGGCATTAAGAATATAGAATAAAAAGATTTGATCGAGGCCTCTTTCTTCTCCATAAATAACGATAAAAGTTGAGACCGTACCATAGCCAAGACAGATAATCAGCGTGATTAGGGATGGAAACCAGCTCGACTTTTCCACTAATGAACCAAAGTAGGAAAAAGTAAGATTCTCTTTTTTGGTTTTTACAACTGCTTCAGGTGTTTGATAACGAACAAGTGCAAGCAGAACTACAGAAATAAAACCTAAAATGCTTGAAATTATAATTAAAGTCGTAAAAGTAGTGACATTATATACGAAGATTCCCAGACTAGGAGCAACGATATAACCAATTGTAGTTGAAAGCCCAAAGTATCCCATTCCTTCACCAAGACGAGAAAATGGTATAACATCGACCGCAGCTGTACCATTTACGGTTGTAGACCAACCCCACGCCAGACCATGCACAAACCGAATAAACAAAAATATCATCACAATCCTTGAAATCGGATATAGAATGGTAATAAGCAACAGGACGACGGCTCCAATTAATACAAGTGATTTCCTATGCTTATACTCAAGCATATGTCCGATAAAAGGTCTAATCACGACAGCACCTATTGAAAACAACGCCGTAACAAGACCAATTTCCAATCCACTGGCCCCAATCGACTTAATATAGGGCGGTAAGGTTGGAATAAGCATTTGAAAAGACATAAACACAAATAGATTTCCAACCATTAACATAATAAAAGATTTAGTCCACAAACGTTCTTTCAAGAAAACACCTCACTGACTATCTCTACAATTGAGATTTGGGCAATTATTACATATTTCGTATCACTAAATAATAGCATAGAACAAATAAAAGAAAAACCAGAAATCCTCACAAAATCACTATTAATCTTAAAGGATTATTACCATTTTTCAGTAAATTCCGTTATGATTAATAGTAAACAATGTCCATTTGGAGGAATTCTATGAATAGTCGGAAACTTGTTATAACGCAGAATTTAGAACGGAAACTAATGGAACAGATTACAGACATAATCCCAGATTGGAATATCATTATGGGAAAAGATAGAGAGATTTGGCAGGATCATTTACATGACGCGGAAATTATTGCAGGCTGGAAAAAAGGGATGGAGAAAGATTGCCTTGGTCCACACTCAAAGCTAAAATGGATACAAACTTGGAGTGCTGGTGTAAACAGTCTGCCGCTGGATTCACTAGAAGCTAGAAATATCTTCTTAACAAGTGCGAATGGCGTGCATGCATATCCAATTTCTGAAACCATCTTTGGGTTAATGCTAAGCTTAACGAGAAAGATTCATACATATGTTCGAAACCAACAAGAAAGAAAATGGCACCATTCTGGCATGAAGCTTGAAATGCACGAAAAAACGGTAGGAATTATAGGGGTTGGAACAATTGGCAAAGAAGCTGCTAAAATTGCAAAGGCATTTGGAATGAAGGTCCTTGGGGTCCGCCATTCAGGAGAACCTCAACCATTCGTTGATGAAATGTACACCACAAATCAATTGGATGACGTCCTTCCCCAATGTGATTATGTGGTTGTCACGCTCCCGTTAACTAAAGATACCACTAGATTATTCGGCGCCGAACAATTCGGCCTCATGAAGTCATCAGCTTTCTTTATCAATATCGGTCGCGGTGAAATCGTAATTGAAAAGGATTTGATTGCAGCTTTACAAAAAGGACAGATTGCCGGTGCCGGTTTGGATGTTTTCGAACAAGAACCATTACCAACGGATAGTCCTTTATGGGAAATGGATAACGTGATTATTACCCCTCACACCTCTGGTTCAACACAGCATTATGATCAAAGGGTTATTGAAGATATCCTGATCCCAAACTTAAAAAACTATTTATCCAGCAATCAGCCGGCTGTAAATCTAGTAGATTTTACTAAAGGTTATTAGCTAAAGGAGAAGCCATATGCAACAAGTCCCGGTTAAAAGAACACGGAAAAAGCATACCTTTTTCCTATCCATGAAATTAATACTATCTGCGATTCTCATTTTTCTGGTCGTGATTAATTTGTTCCCCGTTAAACAAATCAAACAGAAAAGCTTTTTTAATCATGAACGGCCATTGGTTATCGCTCACCAAGGCGGTGAGTTGTTAGCGCCTTCGAATACGATGACCGCCTTCATGAATGCTGCGGAGATGGGTGTGGATGTCCTTGAAACAGATATACATATCACCAAAGACGGACACTTGGTTACGATCCACGACCGGAGTGTCGACCGAACAACTAATGGTAAAGGAAATGTGGCAGATCTAACCTTAGCAGAAATTCAAGAGCTGGATGCAGGTTATTATTTTAAAGATTTAGATGGTAACCACAGTTTCCGCGGCAAGGGTGCCTATATTCCAACGGTTGAGGAAATGTTTCAAACCTTCCCTAACATAAAAATCGAGATAGAAATAAAAGATGACAATCCACCTGAAAGAATAGAGGAAATTGCTTCTAAATTGTGGGATCTAATTGAAGAATACCAAATGGAAGAAAGAATTCTAATCGGTTCCTTTGACCAAGACATTCTTAAGACATTTGATAAGTACGCAAAAGGCCGGGTCGCTGTTTCCGCTGGAAGACAAGAGGTTAAAAACTTTGTGATAACTCATAAATTCTTTCTGCGTAATCTTTACGTACCAAAAGTTGATGCTTTTCAAATCCCTATGGAAGACAGCGGCTTTGATTTAACAGACCAGAAATTAATCGATGGAGCACATCGGCTTGGAATGGAAATCCATTATTGGACCATCGATGACCCTGATGTGATGGAAAAACTTCTTGATGCAGGTGCTGATGGAATATTGACCAATCGACCTGATTTATTACTAAAACTGGTTGAAGAAAAGGGTTTGTAAACTGCTTTTGTTATAGCAGCAGTATCATAATATGATACACCAAATACACAGAAAATTATAAGGGGTAAACGAGATGGATTTCACAAATGTTAGTATTTTAGCGATCATTTTAGCAGTGGCTTCAAATATGGTAATTGGCGCACTATGGTATTCTCCACTTCTTTTTTCGAATATCTGGGTTAGAGCCTTAGGCAAAAAAATGGAAGATATTGATCCCAATGGAGCATACGTTGGTTATGGATTAACCACACTCGGGGGGATTTTTACTGCCGTTGTTCTGTCCTTATTTATTCAATTATTAGATACGGTAACCATATTAGATGGAGCATTATTCGGGTTTTTGATTGGATTAATTGCTGCCTTTAGGGAATTATCCCCTACCTTTTTTGAAAGCCGCAATTATACATTATTTTTCATTAGTGCAGGTTACCATATCGTTGCGTTAACCGTTATGGGAATTATCATTGCTGCTTTTGTATAATCGAACAAGAAAGGGTGCCTCACACTTCGAGGCACCCTTCTTTTATTAGTAAATCGTTTGTACACCCTTCCCCGCTACTGTTGTCCATTCAAATTGACGCAGTCTAACTTCAAATAAGGTTAATGGATCACGGAACATTTCTGGATTTGTATTCATTTTTTTCAATATTTCTTGATTTGTTGTTATTTGAGAAAGAGACTCTTCGATTGCATCCTGCAGCATGTTCATTGGCTGTTTAAAGAACATCGTAATGTCTCGTTCCAATGATTTTTCAAAAAGCTCAAACTGCTGGAAGAAACGTTCAATAACAACCTCAGTACTTTCTGTGTATTCCTCATTTTTCACAAATGCTTTGTATCTGTTATAAAGCAGCGCCTTATTTTGAGACAGTGCCCCGAAAAGTTTCCCTGCACTTTTTAATAAGAATTGTGACGGAGTGTTGCGAAGTAAAATATTTACCTTTTCTAATTGGAAGCGACTGGTCATTCTATCTGTATCCCTGCGCCAATCATCAAGTACTTTAAAATCGCATTGTATCTGAATTTTATCTTCTCCATACAGACTATT
The DNA here is from genome assembly GCF_046591715.1 of Neobacillus niacini. Lineage (GTDB taxonomy): Bacteria > Bacillota > Bacilli > Bacillales > Cytobacillaceae > Neobacillus > Neobacillus niacini_L. The sequence goes on from NZ_JAWVNQ010000008.1 coordinate 110,658, forward strand.
TAAGCCCTCAGCCATTTCAAGCAGAAATTCCTGTCCTTGTTCAAACTCCTCTTTACCGCCGGCGATCCATCCTTGAAGGGATGAATAATACTTCGGCATGACTTCCTTCTCCAGGTAATCCTGTATTTTGCTATTCATCACATCATTTAATTCGAGATGAATACTACTAAAATTACTGTCTTCTTTAATGAGCTCTGAACATTCCTGAAGCATTTTAGGCACAGCGGCCTCAATTTCATTTTGAATGTTTTCCTTTATGCTCTGATAGGACCTCTTGATTGCTTTAACCTTTTGTGACTCTGCATCCTTCAATTGATTAAGAGCACCATTTAACTTCATCACTACTTCTTCATTCCAGCGAACTGACTCAATTAATTGATTCTCAACATCAATTCTCTTTTGCAGCAGCCTTGAAATAGTTGTTCGAATGAAATATAAAAGCTTTGCCAAACGTTTATCAGCAATATTTCTTTTATCTTTAATCGATTTGATAAAACTCTTTAGTTCAACGAGCTGCTGTCCGCTTTCATACTGAGAAGAAAAGGCAAATACTTGTGCCTCAGGCAAATAAGCTTCAATTCTAGACCTTGTTTCATCGAAGATTCTTATTGCTTCCTGCTCATTCACAATTGTATCCATCTTATTCAGTAGAAAATGGACGGGAATATCCGGAGCAAGTTCATGTATTTGTGACAGGATTCCCTTCTCTTTATCGGTAAACGGAGCATTTGCATCTAAGACGAATAATAGACTGTCTGCCATATGAAGATACTGCAGCACTTCAAAGCGGTCTTGATGGCTTCCTTTTAGACCCGGCGTTTCTATTAGTGAAAGCTTCTGCTCATACAAAAATGGAAAAGGCTGCCGGAATTCGATAATCGATTCTAGCGCATTTCGGCGACGGTCCATCCGCTCTTGAAACTCTGTGAAATCTGTGAGTTCCATCGTCTCCTGATCGTTTATTTCATAGATATTTAAGCTTTCAAAGTCTTTAAACATAACGAGCGACGATGTAGGGCTATCCTGTATCTCTTCCCCCAGGATTGTATTAATGAAAGCAGATTTCCCGCTGCCGCTTAAACCGGTAATCAACAAATGATGGGTATCAAAATCATTCAATTGCTGAACCATCCATTTGAGTCTGTTATTCTCACCCATTTCTTGGCTATGTGCCCAGCTGATAATAGATTCAAACAGAGTTAAACATTCCTCTAATTCATTAATATGACTTTCTGTTTCGCCAATAAGATTTTCAGCCTCATTAACGATAGACATACTAATACTTGTTGGAAATAGCTCATTCCAGGATAAAACCGCCGCTGACGCTAGGACAGTATGCTTAGCTGATGATAAGCGCAGCCAATTCGTTAATAAATCAGGCACGAGATCTTCTAGAGTTTTAATACTGTGGCTCCCATTTATTAATCCAAAATACGTTTCATGATGGAGCCCAGAAAGCAATTGAAAATGATTGTTTCTACTGATTTCCAGATTAAAAAGTAAATGATTTAATTCTTTTAGCCACGTAAAATAGGACTCTTCACTTCTATAACTGTTCCAAAGAGACGCAGTAAGCTCTTCAAACATCCCAGAATCCAGGGCATATAATTCAAAGAGGCCCTGAAGGAAATAGTTTGGATGTAAGCCTTTTGTAACGCCTTTGTTTACATATGAATTCACAGTATCAAACCATTCAAGTGAACCCGTTCGTTTCGCTTCATTCAGCGCTAGCTCAATCGCATGATTCCAATCCTGCTGTTCCTCAAAATAGGTACGGGCAATGCTGGTTACATTTGGATAATCAGGATTTGAATCAATCGTTCTTTTGATAATCTCAACCGCTTCCTCACGCTTCCCCCGGTCAATATAGAGAGAAAATAGCTGCAAAGCCACTTCTGTCTTTAGTGTAAGATTATTGGTTTCAATCGAAAGATAAAGATCCTCTGCATTTGAGAGGAGACCAGTTTCATAGTAGGCATCAGCAATATTTTTCCTGGCCCAGAGTTCAAGCTCCCCGGCAATATTTTCCCATTTGAAAATAGCAGCTTCATAATCTCGATTATGAAAATAGATTTCTCCCTGTGCGAAGCGTATCGATGTTAAATCGGGCAGGTCCTTTTGGAGCTCTTCTTGATACGCATCACCTAATTCACGTATCGGCTGTACGTTATCATGTTCATTTATATACATTTGATAATAAGACTTTTTGATTAACTGACTTTCCAACGTCATTTCCGTCCCTCCAGTTACCACCACTTCTATCGTATTCATATGGGAAAGAGGCAGAATTATTCCTCTATACAATTCGAACGATATATGCATTTTTAGTCCCAATTATATCGATTCTACCAAATGATTTTTTTATTAAGGTTTCAGTTATATTTCAATTTGGATACATTGCTCTAAATATGCAGGGTGCTTCTACTTTTATCATATTTCAAAGTATAATGAATTCAATCTGCCAAAAGGAGTAATTTACCGTGGAAAAGGAAGCAGCAATTCACCTAGCAAATTTGATTGTAAATTCAAAAACTGGTGCATATGAAATTAAAAAGCTTGAAACCGTTAATGGTACATTACCACGGTTTCATCAATGGACAAATGGTAAACAAACCTTAGCAGGATTTGAGGTTACTCGTGTAGATAGCGACACCAGCTATTATTTTCTATTCATTGATTGGCACCGCAATGACAACTATTATTTAGTTATTTACTTACATAATAAATCAACCACAGCTGCAGAGCTGAGAGTAATCGAGGAAATAGATGGAATTCCCCATATCGTTTGGAAGTACAATCCTTTAAAACGGGATGGGAAAAACCTTCAAAGAAAATCCTATTTCAAGCAAGTGTTTGGCTCAACAACCATACAAATAAAAGTTCCTCCCTCTTCCCTCGAAGTAGAGGAATTTTTCCACCAGCTGTTTAAACTCTGTCAAAACCGCATAAAAGCAGACAAGATAGTGGACGTTTTTGACTTTGAAGTCTAAATGATTGAAAAAAAATAGGAGGCATTTCGCCTCCCTGTGTTACAATACCTTACTCAAAAAGGCTTTCGTTCGGTCTTCCTTAGGATGATCAAATAATTCATTTGGGGCATTTTCTTCAACAATAAGCCCGCCGTCCATAAAAATGACACGATCTCCTACTTCCTTCGCAAAACCCATTTCATGGGTGACAACTACCATGGTCATGCCTTCTTTGGCAAGCTGCTTCATAACCTCCAAAACCTCCCCGACCATTTCAGGGTCAAGCGCCGAAGTTGGTTCATCAAACAGCATGATTTTCGGCTCCATTGCCAGCGCTCTTGCAATGGCAACACGCTGCTTTTGACCGCCTGATAAAGAATCCGGATACGCTTCAGCCTTATCCTCTAATCCTACTTTTCTTAAAAGCTCTAACCCTTTTTTTCTAGCCTCCTCAGCGGAAGTATTCCTGACTTTCATCGGGGCTAGCATGATATTCTCAATAACCTTTTTGTGAGGAAAGAGATTAAATTGCTGGAAAACCATCCCCACATCAGTCCGTACTTTATTAATATCTGTTTTCTTATCAGTAATATCAATTCCCTCAATGAATACATGTCCGCCCGTTATGGATTCTAAGAGATTTATACAACGGAGGAAAGTGGACTTCCCTGAACCAGATGGTCCAATAACTACCACAACTTCTTTGTGCTTAACGGTCACATTTATATCCCTTAACACAACATTGGTTCCAAATGACTTTTTTAAATTTTTAACTTCAATCATTCTGTTGCCAGCCTCCTTTCAAGACGGCCTAGTAAGAAGCTTAAAGAAAGCGTTAATACTAGATAAATGAGTGCTGCTGTGATGTATGGCTCCCAAACACGGAAATATTGACCTTGCATGGCTTGTCCCCAATACATAAGTTCAGGTGCAGCGACGATTGATGCAAGGGATGATTCTTTTATCAATACAATAAATTCATTGCCAAGCGGCGGAATCATCCTTTTAAAAGCTTGTGGAAGTATTACATAACGCATAGCTTGTACATGATTCATCCCAAGAGAGCGGGCCGCTTCCATCTGACCCTTATCAATGGATTGAATTCCTGCTCGAAAGATTTCGGCTATGTAGGCTGCAGAATTTAATGATAGTGTCAATATCGTTGCAGCGATAGCATTAGTTTCTCCTGCAAACAGGGGTACTACCGCAAAATGGATTAACATAATCTGTACAAGCATTGGTGTACCACGGAAAATAGTGATATAAATGCTAAACGGCAAGGATAAAAATTTATTTCTCATCATTTTTCCTAAGCCGATAAACAATCCAAGTATTGTCCCTATCAAAATACCTGCTAGCGATAGTCCAATAGTCAGCAGCGTCCCTTTTAGAAAAAAGGGTGCGTATTCCGCCAAAATATCCCATTGAATATTCATATTAATCCCCCTACCGATACGCTTGATCCTATGTTAAATTATGTAAAACAAGGTGTTAAACCAAAAATTGCGTAACTTCTTGTTTTCAGGAGTTACGCAATTTATCTTCTTATTGTTGATCTTTTAGAATTTGTACATCAGGATCTACTTTAAACCACTCATTATAGATTTTCGCATAAGTCCCGTTGTCCAATATTTCATTTAACGCTTTATCAAAATCTGCCACTAACTTGCTGCCTTTTGGAAACATGATTCCATAAAACTCTTGAGCAAAGGCGCCTTTATCTTCAATGATAATAAATTTATCATTTGGGTTATTTTTCGCATACTCTTCAATTACTGTGTTATCAGCAACTACTGCATCAGCTCCGCCGCCCTTTAGCTCTAAAATAGCTAAATTGTTATTCTTAAACTTTTTAATTTGCGGGCTGTTTTTACCAAGAAGGCCTTCAACCGCTTCTTGTCCAGTCGTTGCATTTTGAACGGCTACTGTTTTATCCTTTAAATCTTCTGCGCTTTTAATATCGCTGCCTTCTGGAACCATGATTTTATTAGTAGATAAGAAATATGGCACAGAAAAATCATAGGTTTTCTTTCTATCATCATTAATGGTAATAGAAGAAATACCGATATCAGCAATTTTCTTCTCTAATTCTACAAATAATGGGTCCCAGCCTGTATGGGCAATATCAACTTCGTATCCTGCTTCTTTTGCAACCGCTTTAATAATGTCAATATCAAATCCTACAATTTCACCCTTGTCCTGATATTCAAATGGGGCATACGCCGCATCCGTTACGACTCGAAGTTTTTTCTTTTCGTTACCAGAATCGTCCCCATTACCACTTGTTTCACTCGAACCGCAAGCTGTAAGAAGTAACATTAAAGCCATGACCAAGAACGTTGTTACTAATTTTAAATTCTTCTTCATTTTAGTCCCCCCAATATTTTTTTAAAAAACCAATCTTTTAAACATTTAAAATTTTTAGAATATAAGTGATTATAACTTTTTTTGTTTCCTTATTCAATATTTTATTAGTAAAACATTATTAATTTACTATTTTAATACGCTAGAATTGCAATATGAAAATAGTATTAATTGGATAATGATTTAATTTAAATGGATTTTTTCATTTATGATTCCAGCTTATCTAGGCAGATGCCCACACTCTCCGCGGATGACTACATAATCTATAGGGTAGTAAATGAAAAAAAGGAGAGTTGCCCAATGTATCCTTATGGTTATTATCAAGTACCGCCAACGCAGTTTGATTACAATCCATATGACCAGTTTGATCCGTATGCACAACCACAGCAGGAATATGACGTGTATGATCCGGACAGACAACCGCAACAACTTGAGCGCAGAATTAATCAGCTCGAGAGACAAAATGAGCGTCAGGAAAGACAGATTAATCAACTTCAACGTGACGTAACCCAGCTTCAACGCCGTCTGCAGCGTGTGAATCAACGTCTCCGCCAAGTCGAAAGACGCTTCAACTTCCCATTCACACCATTTGATGGAGAATATTAATAACGATTTTTAGGAACCTGGCTGCTCATGCCAGGTTCTTTTTACTTTTGTTAGATTCCCTCTTACAATAAAAAAATTTGTGTCAGTGTTTCTGACACACTCCCTGACAAATTCTAATAATTTAGTTAATTTATAAACTATAAAAAGGACTTCAATAAAAGGGAGGAAGGCGGCGGAATGACAAATCAATTGCGTAAAGGCGTCGAAACGCTTAAACTATTTTACATTAATAGATTAATTGACTCTGGTCTTTATAACGCCTCTAATCACAATCTAGATTCCCTCACATTAAGCGAACTGCAAAGTATTTTTCAAAAGACATTTCCAGTAAAAATAACGAAACTACCTAATGCTCCAATGAAGTAAAATCCAATCAATGTAAGGAAAGTTAACATAAAATAATGCATAAATCCTAATCACAATAGAGCGTGGTGAAAAACAAAATGACAAACGATTCTTCTTATAAGGATAAAAAGGTAATCACAATTGGGGTTGTTAGAGACCTTACGGGTCTTTCAGAGAGACAAATTCGTTATTACGAGGAGAGAAGGTTAATTTTCCCCGAGCGGTCCCCTGGCGGCAGCAGAAAGTACTCTTTTGCAGATGTAGAATTATTAGTGGAAATCGCGAACAAGATCGAAGATGGTGTCCAAACGCATGAAATAAGAAAAGAAATGCTCCGCAGAGAGAAGGCCCAGAATCAAAATGACGTACGAAGAAAAATGATCCAAGGACAATTGAATGCTCAGTTCGGTTTGCGAAAAGGTCCATCTTCTAAATAAAGAAGATGGCTTTTTTATTTCCTTCCAAAAACCATGTCAGGAAACCTCACATAAATGTAGAATCCACATCAAATCCATGTAAAAATACAAATACACCGAATGTTAAGAAAATTAACATGAATTTAAAGGAGGAGAAATGATGGATACGATATTTTTAATGAACAGTCTTTGGGTAATGGTTGGAGCCGTTCTAGTTATTCTCATGATTGGAGGATTCATCCTGTTGGAAACTGGATCAACACGAATGAAAAATGCCGGACATATTGCCGGGAAAACGATACTTACCTTTGGTATCTCATCCATCATATTTTGGGCAGTTGGCTACGGCTTAATATTTGGAGAAGGAAACCCGCTTATTGGCTTATCTGACTTTTTCTATTCGGGATATGACGTGGAAGGATTGGCACTTTCCGGCTCGGTATTCTTTATGTTCCAATTAGCTTTTGCTGGCATTTCCTTAACCATTGCCTTCGGCGGCTTTGCTGAACGAGCAAAATTAGGAGCATATCTCGTGTTTGCCGTACTATTTTCAGTCATCGTATATCCGCCGATTGCCCACTGGATTTGGGGCGGAGGCTGGTTAGCAGAACACGGAAAACAAGATTTCGCAGGCTCAACGGTTGTTCACTTAACAGGAGCAATGGCTGCTTTTGCTGCTACATTAATCCTAAAACCACGAATTGGGAAATACAATAAAGATGGTTCAGCAAACAATCTGGCAGGACATAACCAAGTATTCACAGCGCTTAGTGTTTTAATCTTATGGGTGGGTTGGTTCGGATTTAATGCAGGCAGTACGGTTTCTGTTGATGGAGCATTCTTTGGTTTTGTAGCACTTAATACAAACCTGGCTGCAGGTGCCGGAGTAATCGCAGCCATGATAATCTCTTGGATTGTTATGGGTAAAGCAGATGTTCCAATGATGTTAAATGGTGCCTTAGCAGGTTTAGTCGCCATTACAGCCTCCTGTGCTTTTGTTGATACATGGGCTGCCGTCCTAATCGGTTTCATATCAGGAATACTTGTATTTTACAGCATTCGATTCTTCGAAAGAAAAGGCATTGATGATCCGATTGCTGCATTGTCTGTACACGGTACAGCAGGTATTTGGGGAACTTTATCAACAGGATTGTTTGCAACACCGGAATTAGCAGCAGTTGGAGAGCCAGGATTATTTTACGGAGGCGGTTTACACCAGCTGGGTGTTCAGGCATTAGGGGTTGTCACCAGCGGTGCTTTTGCTTTCATTGTCTCCTTTATCCTATTAACAATCATGAAAGCTGTTATGAATGGCTTGCGTGTTACAGAAGAAGAAGAAATTATTGGTCTAGATATGAGTGAGCACGGAAGCTACGGTTACCCTGAAATCGTCAAAGCAGATCAATCAACAATAGGACCAGAGACAAAGCTTAACGCATAATACCTTATTTCCACTGCCAGGCCTATCCCCTTCCACACACGAAGGGGATGGAATTGTATTTTTGGAGGTGAACTGAATGAATGAACAGCTACTTAGAGATTAAAAGGTTCCGTGATGACCAAATGATTCGGGTTTCTCATAATCATTTTCAATTAAATCAGCTGCATGATGAAATCATTCACTCTGTCATCACCCTTTCAATTGGGCAAATGATAGAAAGATCCGGGCCTATCCCCTGCCCATTTACTTTTTTTATGATGGGCAGTGCTGGACGGTTTGAGCAAGCTTTATGGAGCGACCAGGATCATGGCATTATTTATCAGGAGCAAGGCACTAAAATAAACGAATACTTTTTGGAATTAGGGAAAGAAATCTCACAAGGCTTACACCTGGCCGGTTATGTTTATTGTGATGGCGGAGTAATGGCCAGTAATCCATTATGGTGCAAATCCCTGCCACAATGGAGACGGCAATTAGCAGATTGGCTGGATGATTCTAGCTGGGAATTAATACGTCAATTATTGATTTTCATTGACGGGCGGTCACTATATGGGAACGCAGGCTTACTAGAAAACTTAAAAATGGAAGTATATCAGAATATTCATAAACAGAACCTCATAAAAAAATTACTCAGTAATACCCTGCATCTGAAAAAAGGAAGAGGCATTTTAGGTCAAATACTCGTGGAAACTCACGGACCGCATTCAGGAGCACTAAATATCAAGGAAAAAGCCCTTTTTCCATATGTGAATGCAATACGTTTATTGGCTATTAGAGGAAATATAATTGAAACCTCAACTCTTTCAAGGCTTGAAAACCTGCAAGAATCTGATCTTTCTTCTATTAAGAGAGAATTATATAAACAACAGTTTTTAAAATTACTAAACTTTCGTCTATCACACGCTAAAACTGATAATTACGAGAATAGCCATTATTTGCCTATCACTGCCCTTTCAAAGGAGCAAAAGGAAGAAGTAAAAGCAATATTGAAAAATGGAGCTGCCCTATATCGATATGTAAGAAATTTAGTAGATAAGGAGGATACCTAATGGGAATGAATGATATGATTCACTTTTTCAGACAAATGTCAGGCAGACTTGGTTCCAATATTTATGCTGGTGTTCAAGGGCATGCAAACATGCAAAATATCTCTTTTATTAGACAGCTCCAAAAAGAAATGAAAGAAAACAACTGCCTGGACACACCGCTTCAAGAATTAGAGGTTGTGGTGTTTGATTTAGAAACGACAGGATTCTACCCAGAAAAAGGAGATCGAGTCATTTCCATTGGGGCCATAAAGATGATTGGGAAGGAAATCCAAGAAAGAGAAACTTTTTATTCCCTAGTCCACTCACCCCATAGTCTTTCAGACGAAATCTCCGTTCTGACCAGTATTACCGATGAGGAATTACAGACAGCGCCGCCTGCAGAAGAAGTATTATTGGAGTTTTTTAGATTTGTAAAGAATCATGCTCTTGTGGCCCACCACGCTAATCATGAACAATCCTTTATGCAAAAAATGACATGGGATCTACTAAGAACTAGATTTGAACACCGAATCATTGACACCTCCTTCTTATTACGTATTTCAAACCCCGCAATTAAGTCATTACCTCTTGAAGTGGTCTGTGAGGAATGCGGCATAGAAATAATTAACCGGCATCATGCCCTTGGTGATGCAGCACTAACCGCACAAATTTGGGGACATTATTTGGGTCTTGCCCACAATAAGGGATATAAAAATTTACGTGAAGTATATGAATATATTGCAAAAATAAGGTAGCAGTCAAAGCCAAAACAAATATAGTGAAAAACTAATGTTTATTCTTTTTTATAGAATAACATTTCTCATCCAAGCTGTTTTTTCAGTTGACAATAGTAGAATCCCCGCAGGAAATCACTCCTTCTCAATCTACTTTTTTACCCTCAAAAAATATTTTTTTACTATTTCTATTTCCCTTTAACCTTAATCTAACAATAATGAAAACGCTAACAATTTTTTCGATTTATTTGAATTGTCAGATTTTTATGTTGACCAAGATTTAGATTGGGTGTAAGATAACTGAAAATATAATTTGTATTAAATATTCTAATTAATGTACTTACCTTCAGCCATTCCTTAAAACAGGAAAATCGGCATAGGTATTCTTTTACAATCGATTTTAATTATTTAAAGCGTTGTATGACTAAAAGGAGTGGTTAGGTTGGGAAGTCAATGGATTTTCCTTGACGGAGACTTCGTCAAGAAAGAGGATGCTGTAGTTTCAGTTTTTGACCATGGATTTTTATATGGAGATGGAGTATTTGAAGGCATTCGTGTATATAGCGGAAACGTCTTTAGACTCGATGCCCACCTAAAAAGACTGTTCGAATCAGCACAATCCATTATGCTGAATATTCCTTATACACAGGAAGAAATGACACAATTAATTGTGGATACGATCAGAAAAAATGAATTAGACAGCGCCTATATTCGTGTTGTTGTTTCACGAGGTAAAGGAAATCTCGGCCTAGACCCTTCCTCCTGCAAAAAGCCAAGCGTCATCATTATCGCAGAGCAATTAGCATTATACCCAAAAGAATTTTACGAACGGGGAATCAAAATTGCTTCTGTGGCAAGCAGAAGAAATCGTCCAGATGTCCTTAGTCCACAAGTTAAATCACTAAATTATTTAAATAATATTCTAGTTAAATTAGAAGCCAATCAAGCTGGTGTAGAGGAAGCTCTAATGCTTAATGATCAAGGATATGTAACAGAAGGCTCAGCTGACAATATCTTCATCGTAAAAAATGGAGTTATCTTTACCCCTCCTGTTTACTTAGGGGCATTAGAAGGGATTACCCGAAACGCTATTATTGATGTAGCAAGAGCAAAAGGTTACGAGGTTAGAGAATCTCCTTTCACTCGTCATGATGTTTATGTGGCGGATGAGGTGTTCTTAACTGGAACAGCAGTAGAAGTCATTGCAGTTATTAATGTTGATGGCCGCGAAATCAGCGGCGGAAAACCAGGTACCGTTACAAACGACCTATTAGAAGAATTCAGAAAAATCGTAACAACGGACGGAGTGGCTTGTTATCCTGAATCAACAAACCACGCTATTGTCAGTTAGGAGATATTACAATGCGAAGCGATATGATTAAAAAGGGGATTGATCGTGCTCCCCACCGCAGCCTTTTATACGCAACTGGGGTAACAGTGAAAGACCTGGATAAACCGTTTATCGGTGTCTGTAACTCATTTATTGAAATTATCCCTGGACACAAACACCTTAATCATTTCGGTGAAATTGTTAAAGAAGCTATAAGAGAAGCTGGCGGAATACCTTTTGAGTTTAACACTATTGGCGTAGATGACGGAATCGCAATGGGCCATGTAGGGATGCGTTACTCCCTTCCCAGCCGTGAAATTATCGCCGATAGTGCAGAAACAGTCATAAATGCCCACTGGTTCGATGGAGTATTCTACATTCCGAACTGCGACAAAATCACACCAGGAATGTTAATGGCAGCAGTCAGAACCAACGTCCCTTCTGTTTTTGTTTCAGGCGGACCAATGGAAGCTGGTGTTTCTTCTACCGGAAAAAATTTATCACTCACTTCTGTTTTTGAAGGAGTTGGAGCTTACCATAGCGGTAAAATGACTCAAGCAGAGCTGCTTGATATTGAAACGGCAGCATGCCCGACTTGCGGGAGCTGCTCTGGAATGTTTACGGCAAACTCCATGAACTGTTTGATGGAAGTATTAGGGATGACCGTTCCAGGTAACGGAACAATTGTGGCAACCTCTGAAGAAAGACATGAGTTAATCCGGCAAGCTGCGAAACACTTAGTTGAGTTAGTGAAAAACGATATTAAACCTCGCGATATTATAACCAGAGAAGCAATTGACAATGCATTTGCCTTAGATATGGCAATGGGGGGATCGACGAATACCGTCCTACATACCCTTGCAATCGCTCATGAAGCTGGTATTGAATATGATTTGCGTGAAATTAATAAAATTGCTGAAAGAGTTCCTTATTTAGCAAAAATTATGCCTGCCTCCGATTACTCTATGGATGATGTACACCGCGCAGGCGGAGTTAGTGCCATTCTTAATGAACTATGTAAAGTTGAAGGTGCATTACATCAAGATTGCTTAAGTATCACAGGTAAGACTCTTCGAGAAAATGTGAAAGAAGCAACAATAACAAATGAAGCCGTCATTCGGACCAAAGATAATCCATATAGCCCTGTTGGTGGACTATCCATTCTATACGGAAACATTGCTCCTGATGGCGGAGTCATCAAAGTTGGTGCGGTGGATCCTTCCATTAAAACGTTCCTTGGTGAAGCAATTGTTTTTGAGTCCCAAGATGAAGCACAGGAAAACATTAATAATGGCACCGTTAAGGCTGGTCACGTTGTTGTCATTCGTTACGAAGGGCCTAAAGGCGGACCAGGAATGCCAGAAATGCTTGCTCCAACATCGGCCATTGCAGGCCGTGGATTAGATAAAGAAGTGGCTCTGATTACTGACGGCCGTTTCTCAGGTGCCTCTAGAGGTATCTCTATCGGGCATATTTCACCTGAAGCTGCTGAAGGCGGTCCAATCGGACTCGTTGAAAATGGCGACAAGATTCTCATTGATCTTGAGGCACGAACAATTGAGTTAATCGTTGATGATGAGGTGCTGGCAGAAAGACGCAGACTATGGCAAAAGCCAGAACCAAAAATCAAAACCGGCTACCTAGCCAAATATGCAAAGTTAGTTACATCCGCTAATACTGGCGGAGTTATGAAAATTTAAATGCTATTCAGTTATTAAATACTGCAACTTTAACCTAATCCAGGGTTTAGGCTCCCTATTTAATCGCCGAGGTTAAAGACCAATCAGTAGATTTGAAAAGTTTATAGAAAAAATCGATGACGGGAATAAAGGAATAAGAACATGTATTTTCAGAGAGCTGGGGTTGCTGGAAGCCCAGTAATACACCTTATTCCGACATCATCCCTGAGTATTGAGCTGAACAGTCACGACTCATTAGGCTCAATCGGGTGTACACTTAGGCACCTGTTACAAAAAGAAGCGGTTATGGTTTTAATTAACTGCTTCATGAGGCAGTATTCGTAAGGATGCTGTAAAAAACCGGGTGGTACCGAGAAATGGAAGGCCTTTTCTCCCCGATCTATTCTGCTTTTGTTTTCAACTGCAGTTTATTTCGGAGGCGAAAATGGCCTTTTACTATTTAAATAGATAACAATTATGTATTTTCATAGGTTCACTTTATAAAGATTTAAACAATCACAAGGAGGGATTACGAGGTGAAAGTAGAAGCAAAGCCGGACTTCCAAACCAGTACGGCACCAAAAACGGGTGCAGACCTGCTCATTGACTTATTAATAAATGAAGGTGTTGATACTCTATTTGGGTATCCGGGTGGTGCCGTTCTGCCAATATATGACGCGATTTATCGTGCGAGAGGCAGTATAAAGCACGTCCTCTTCCGCCACGAGCAAGGAAGCATTCATGCTGCTGAAGGTTATGCCCGGATTACTGGGAAACCAGGAGTTGTAATCGCAACTTCTGGTCCGGGGGCAACCAACCTGGTTACAGGAATTACAGACGCGATGATGGATTCTTTACCTCTAGTGATTTTCACTGGCCAGGTTGCAAGAGGTGTCATTGGAACGGATGCATTCCAGGAAGCGGATGTTATGGCTATCACAACACCAATCACAAAACATAATTATCAAGTACAGTCTATTTCTGACTTACCAAGGATTGTAAAGGAAGCCTTTCATATTGCTTCTACAGGCAGACCAGGGCCGGTATTAATCGATATTCCAAAAGACATTTCAGCAGGAGAATTATTCGTTATTCCTGAGGAAGGAACGATAGACCTTCCTGGATATCAGCCAACTACGAAGCCAAATCCGCTGCAGATCAAAAAGCTTGCTGATGCCATTACAAAGGCTAAGAAGCCTGTAATTCTTGCGGGTGCCGGTATTCTCCATGGCAGAGCTTCAAGAGAGCTGACTGCATTTGCCGAGAAACACAAGATTCCAGTTGTAACCACTCTTCTGGGTCTTGGAACTTTCCCAGCCAACAATCCTCTCTCACTCGGAATGGGTGGTATGCATGGGACATATGCAGCGAATATGGCACTGTACGAAACAGATTTACTAATTAATATTGGCGCCCGCTTTGATGACCGTTTGACAGGGAATTTAAAGCATTTCGCTCCAACTGCGAAAGTCGCTCATATTGATATCGATCCTGCAGAAATTGGTAAAAATGTTCCAACCAATATTCCAATTGTATCTGATTCAAAGGAAGCTCTGGTTGAGTTGCTCAATCAGAACGGTGAATCACCGGATACTGAAGGATGGTTGAAAACACTTAATAAATACAAGGAAGAATTCCCATTATGGTACAAACACAGTCCTAACGGGATGTCTCCTCAGTGGCTGATTGAAGCCATTCATAAAGTAACCAATGGAGAAGCAGTTGTCACAACGGATGTTGGACAGCACCAAATGTGGGCCGCTCAATATTACAATTTTGAAAAGCCTCATCGCTGGGTTACTTCCGGCGGACTCGGGACGATGGGATTTGGCTTCCCTGCAGCCATTGGAGCACAAATGGCTGCTAAAGAAAGCACTGTCGTAGCCATTGTGGGTGATGCAGGATTTCAGATGACCTTACAAGAGCTATCCGTAATCTATGAACAAAACCTTCCTGTCAAGATCATCATTGTTAATAACGGTGCTCTAGGTATGGTTCGACAATGGCAGGAATTATTACATGGCAACCGAATTTCTGAGTCCATCCTTCATTCGCAGCCTGATTTTGTAAAGCTGGCTGAAAGCTATCATATTAGAGGGTTGAAAATTGAAAGCCAAGAAGAATTGATCACCAAGCTTCCTGAAGTGTTTGCTTATGACGGTCCCGTTTTATTGGACTGCCGAGTATTACAGCAAGAAAAAGTCTTCCCGATGATCGCTCCAGGAAAAGGAATACATGAAATGATTGGGGTGAAACCATCATGAAACGGATTATATCCTTAACCGTTCAGGACCGAAGCGGGGTGTTAAATCGGGTCACAGGTTTATTGCAAAGACGACAATTTAATATTTCAAGTATTTCAGTCGGTCCTACTGAAACCGAAGGCATTTCAAAAATGACCTTAGTAGTTGAAGTCGAAGATGAACAGCGCCTCGAACAAGTAACAAAACAGCTAAACAAGCAGATTGATGTTTTAAAAGTTTCAGATATTACAGATAAGGCGATTGTTGCCCGTGAACTGGCTTTAATTAAAGTAGCCGGCAGTTCACAGCTCCGCAGTGAGATTAACGGGATTATCGATCCATTCCGTGCCTTGATTATTGACGTAAGCAAAGACAGCTTGACGATTCAGATCACAGGCCGTCCAGACAAAATTGACGCGTTGATTGATTTACTTCGCCCATATGGTATTAAAGAGATTGCTAGAACAGGATTAACCGCCTTCTTACGCGGACATCAACCACAGGTTAACGAGTTAACTACCTACTCTCAAATAAAATAAACATTTTCGAAGGGATGATTATAATGGCAAAAGTATTATATAACGGAGATATTCAAGAGGCAGTTTTACAAGGAAAGAAAATCGCAGTAATCGGATATGGCTCACAAGGTCATGCTCATGCATTAAACTTAAAGGAAAGCGGTTTTGACGTTGTTGTTGGTTTAAGAGGCGGAAAGTCTTGGGATAAAGCAGTTGAAGATGGTGTTGAAGTAACATCTGTTGCAGACGCAACTCGTCAAGCTGATGTTGTAATGGTTTTACTTCCAGATGAAATGCAGCCTAAAGTTTACGAAGAAAGCATTAAACCAAACCTTGAAGCTGGTAACGCATTGGTATTTGCACACGGCTTCAACGTTCACTTTACACAAATCGTTCCTCCAGCAGATGTAGACGTATTCCTAGTTGCACCTAAAGGACCAGGACATTTGGTACGACGCACTTATACAGAAGGCGCAGGTGTTCCAGCACTATACGCTGTTTACCAAGACTACACAGGCCAAGCGCGTGAATTGGCACTTGCTTATGCGAAAGGAATCGGATCTGCTCGTGCAGGTGTCCTAGAGACTTCTTTCCAAGAAGAAACTGAAACAGATTTATTTGGAGAACAGGCAGTTCTTTGCGGCGGTACTACTGCCCTTATCAAAGCAGGTTTTGAAACTCTTGTAGAAGCAGGATATCAGCCTGAGGTTGCTTACTTCGAGTGTTTACATGAATTAAAATTAATCGTTGACCTTCTATATGAAGGAGGACTTGAAAACATGCGTTATTCTATCTCAGATACAGCACAATGGGGAGATTTCGTTTCTGGACCGCGTGTTGTTAACGAAGATACAAAAGCCCGCATGAAAGATGTATTAAAGGATATTCAAACTGGTGCATTTGCGAAAGGCTGGATCTTGGAAAACCAAGCAAACCGTCCTCAATTTAACGCAATTAACCGCAGTGAAAATAACCATCCAATTGAAGTAGTCGGCCGTGAGCTTCGCGCTTTAATGCCATTTATTAAAAATAAGCCAGTAAATGAGAAGAAGGAAGTGGTGGTAAATGGTTCACGTTAACATCTTTGATACGACACTTCGCGATGGCGAACAGTCTCCTGGTGTAAATTTAAACCAACTCGAAAAACTGGAAATTGCCAGACAGCTTGAAAGGTTTGGCGTTGATATTATGGAAGCTGGATTCCCGGCTTCCTCCCAAGGGGATTTCGAGGCAGTTAGAGCAATTGCCCGGAGTATTAAAAACAGTTCCGTTACTGGCCTGGCAAGAGCAACCAAGTCGGACATTGACATTGCGTGGGACGCATTAAAGGATGCAGCGGAACCAAGGTTGCACGTTTTCCTTGCTACCTCCCCTATTCATATGAAATATAAATTGTTCAAAACACCTGATGAAGTTATTCAAACATCTGTTGATATGGTGGCATATGCAAAACAAAGATTCCCCCATATCGAATGGTCGGCTGAAGATGCTTCTCGCTCGGATCTTGATTTTCTTGTCAAGATTATTACAAAGGTGATCGACGCTGGAGCAACAGTCATCAACCTTCCTGACACTGTAGGTTATGCAACTCCTGCCGAATATGGTTACATGTTCCGCTATATTCGTGAGAATGTTCCAAATATCCACAAAGCAGCGTTATCCTGCCACTGCCATGATGATTTGGGCATGGCGGTTGCCAATTCACTAGCGGCAATCGAAAACGGTGTTACCCAAGTGGAAGGAACCATTAATGGAATTGGCGAGCGTGCTGGAAATGCCTCTCTTGAGGAAATCGCAGTAGCCCTTAATATTAGAAAAGATAAATATCCTTTTACAACGAATCTTGTTTTAAAAGAAATTAAACGTACCAGCGACCTTGTCAGCCGCTTTACCGGAATGATGGTTCCTGGAAATAAAGCAGTAGTTGGAAAGAATGCATTTGCCCATGAGTCTGGAATTCATCAGGATGGTGTATTAAAAAATACATTAACCTATGAAATTATCACACCTGAAATGGTTGGGATTCAATCGAATGATTTAGTCCTTGGTAAGCATTCTGGACGTCATGCTTTTAAAGATAAAATTGAAAATATGGGCTTTACCTTATCTGCTGAGAAGCTTCAAGAGGCCTTTGTTGCATTTAAAAAGCTGACAGATCGCAAAAAAGAAGTAACAGATGAAGACTTATTTACCATTTTAACCGATATCCAAACAGCCGTTGCGGATGTAAAGAAATATGAACTTGTTGCTTTCCAGGTACATTATGGTTCAGCCAACCTCCCTACAGCCACTGTTGCACTAAACACGCCTGAAGGGGTTCGCGTTGAAACTGCTCGTACTGGTTCAGGAAGCGTTGAAGCTCTAATGAACACATTGGAAGCTTTGATTAAAGAAGAAATACACTTAACCGATTTTAAACTAAATTCGGTTGGCCAAGGACGAGATGCATTGGCTGAGGTTCATGTAAAAATGACCGTCGATGGTTTACAAGTAAGCGGCCGCGGTTCCGCTCAGGACGTATTAGAAGCTTCTGCTAAATCGTTCCTAAATGCTGTTAACCGAGTATTTTATACCCCTAAAGCTGTTGTTCAAGCAGCAGCTCAAGCTTAAAAGTCTTTTTCAGCAAGGGTGATAAAAAAATGATGAGGAGGTTGCTTCGAATGAAAAAGCGTATTGTATTACTACCTGGTGATGGGATCGGCAAAGAGGTTATTAATTCTGCAAAAGATGTGTTGAGCGCGATTGCTGAAGAATTTAATCACAGTTTTAACTTCGAAACCCATGAGATCGGAGGGGCAGCCATTGACCTGTACGGCACTCCGCTGCCGGAAACAACTGTTGACGCCTGTAAACAGGCAGATGCTGTATTATTAGGTGCAGTTGGCGGCCCAAAATGGGATAACAACCCCTCCCATTTACGCCCTGAAAGAGGATTACTTGGTATTCGGAAGGCTCTTGATTTATATGCAAATTTAAGACCCATTAAAGGATTTAAAAATTTACTGCATGCTTCTCCTTTAAAAGAAGAAGTTATTGCAGGAAGTGACTTGCTAATTGTCCGTGAATTAACGGGCGGACTTTACTTTGGCACTCCAAGCGAACGTCGTGACAATGGGCGAACAGTGGTTGATACCCTTCTCTATACTCGTCGTGAGATTGAAAGAATCGTAGACAAAGGTTTCCAGGCTGCCCAAGGAAGGCGCGGACACCTTACATCCGTTGATAAGGCAAATGTTTTGGAATCCAGTAAGATGTGGCGTGAAGTGGTGGAGGAGAAAAAAGCCCAGTATCCAGATGTGACTGTTGAACACGTATTGGTGGATGCAGCTGCAATGAAATTGATTACAAATCCTACACAGTTTGATGTCATTGTAACAGAGAACTTGTTCGGTGACATTCTTAGTGATGAAGCCTCTGTCTTAACCGGTTCACTAGGGATGCTTGCATCAGCGTCCTTGAGTGAGGACGGTGTTGGACTTTATGAACCCGTTCATGGATCTGCACCAGATATTGCTGGAAAAGGTGTTGCCAATCCAGTTGCGATGATACTATCAGCTGCGTTAATGCTGCGATATTCTTTCCAACTAAATGATGAGGCGAAGTTAATTGAAGAAGCTGTACAGTCCGTATTAGACAGCGGCTTCCATACCGCTGACCTTCAAATCCCTGAAGGAAGACTTGTAGGCACCGCTGAAATGACACGTCTGATTGTTGATTTTATTAAATCACAAAACGCGTCTAAATGTATTATGAGCTGTTACGTGTAACTAGTTGCAGCTGGGCTCATTAGTCCAGCTGCTTCTCCATATTAAGAAGCTATATTTATCGGGGAGATACTCCCCTATTGACTAATTCTAGAAATGTGAGGAAGGACATTATGCAAAAACCAAAAAATATTATTCAAAAAGTTTGGGAGCAGCATGTTGTATATCAAGAAGCAGGAAAACCTGATTTACTTTATATCGATTTGCACCTGGTTCATGAAGTAACCTCTCCTCAGGCATTTGAAGGACTACGGATGAACAACCGTAAAGTGCGCAGGCCCGATCTTACTTACGCAACCATGGATCACAATGTTTCCACACTTGATCTCAATGTAATCAAGGATCCAATCTCAAAGAAGCAAATTGATACATTAAAAGAGAACTGCCAAGAATTTGGTGTTGAGCTTTCAGACCGGCAGCATCCTGATAACGGAATTGTTCATGTCATCGGTCCTGAACTAGGTCTTACACAGCCTGGAAAAACAATTGTTTGTGGTGATAGCCATACTTCTACACATGGTGCATTTGGAGCTCTAGCTTTTGGAATTGGGACAAGTGAAGTCGAACATGTTCTAGCTACACAAACACTTTGGCAGGCACCTCCAAAAACAATGAATGTTAAGGTTAATGGAAAGCTTGGCACAGGCGTAACGGCGAAGGATTTAATCCTAGCGATTATCGGAAAATTTGGAGTTCAATTTGGTACCGGTTATGTTATGGAATATACAGGTGAAGCAATACGCTCCCTTTCTATGGAAGAGCGTATGACCGTTTGTAATATGTCCATTGAGGCAGGTGCACGTGCAGGCTTGATTTCTCCTGACGAAACAACGATTGAATACTTAAAAGGACGCCGGCATGTTCCGAAGGGTGAAGCTTTTCTTGAAGCTGCAGCAAAATGGCAGGCACTTGCCTCTGATGAAGGTGCACAATATGATGCAGTGGTTGAAATTGAAGCATCTGAAGTTGAACCTCAGGTTACTTGGGGAACCAACCCAGGTATGTGTATTCCGATAACTGCATCTGTTCCAAATCCTGACCAGGAAGAAAAGTCTAATAAAAAGGATGAAATTTCTCGTGCCCTAAAGTATATGGGACTTGAAGCGGGTCAGCCCATCTCAGACGTAGAAATTGACCATGTCTTTATCGGTTCTTGCACCAATTCACGGTTAAGTGATTTACGAAAAGCAGCCGATGTCATTCGCGGTCATAAAGTAAATCCTAAAGTAAAAGCCATTGTTGTTCCTGGTTCTTTTAGTGTCAAAATGGCTGCCGAAAAAGAAGGAATTGACCAAATCTTTATAGAAGCTGGCTTTGAATGGCGTGAATCAGGCTGCAGTATGTGTCTGGCAATGAATGATGATATTGTCCCTCCAGGCGGCCGCTGTGCCTCCACTTCTAATCGTAATTTTGAAGGCCGTCAAGGAAACGGTTCACGCACCCACCTTGTCAGCCCGGAAATGGCCGCAGCAGCTGCAGTAGCAGGTCACTTCGTGGATGTTCGAAAGTTTACAGCACAGGAGGTACTATAAATGGAACCATTACGCATTCATTCCGGTATTGTCTGCCCATTAAATCGTAGTAACGTGGACACAGATCAGATCATTCCAAAGCAATTTCTAAAAAGAATTGAGAGAAGCGGATTTGGTCAATTCTTGTTTTACCACTGGCGTTTTGATGATGAAGGTAACCTTCGAAAAGATTTTTCTATGAATGAATCAAAATATCAGGGAGCGTCTATTTTAGTTGCCGGCGAAAACTTTGGCTGCGGTTCCTCTCGTGAACATGCACCGTGGGCGATTCAAGATTACGGCTTTAAGGTCATTATTGCCCAAAGCTATGCAGATATTTTTAAAAATAACTGTGTGAAAAATGGTATTCTTACCATTCAAGCGAGTGAGGAACAGGTTCAAAGTATTATTCGTCAGGCTGAAAACGAGGAGTACTCCCTTACAGTGAATCTAGAAGATCAGGTGGTTACGGATAATCAAGGGCTGGAGTTTTCATTTGATATTGCTCCGTATCCTAAAGAAATGCTGCTTAACGGCTGGGACGAAATTGGTGTAACGCTGAATTTTGAAGATAAAATTTCTCAATATGAGTTTCTCCATAAATAATTAAAATGAGCTTGGACCTCCAAGCTCATTTTTTATTGTCTTGGCGCTAATAACATGACCAATACACCAGCTAGACATATTCCGCCGCCAATCCAGTCATACAAATCAGGAGTCTTTTTATCGACGCCCCACCCCCACAATAATGAAAGCACAATGAACACTCCCCCGTATGCGGCATAAACACGTCCAAATGAGGGAAACGATTGGAAGGTCGCAATGACTCCGTACAAGGCTAAAACAAGTCCTCCAATTAGGCCCCAATAGGACGGTTTCCCTTCCCTGAGCCATTGCCAGATAAGGTACCCTCCTCCTATTTCTGCAATACCTGCTAGTATAAAAACAATAGTTGCTTGTAGCACTGTGGTCCACGTCCTTTTGTTAAGTGGAAGCTGCTAATCCCATTCGGCGGAAATCAGCTCACTTTTTAATCACTACCCCTTTAAGAAATTGGGTAAATTCGGTTGAAAATAGTTCGGCTTCTTCAAGAAATGGGTAATGATTACTATTATCAAAAACAACTAACTTTGAATTCGGTATGTATTCATTCATCTCTAAAGAGTATGGAAGTGGACATTGAACATCATGTTTTCCACACATAATTAAGGCTGGGGATGAAATGAGTGTTAATTTCCTTGTAACGTCGAATAGTTGAATTTCACGGTTAAAATAATTTAACCGGGATGCCGATATTTTTTTCCTAATGTTTAAGTTAAAGTAATCATTAAATCGATCTGGTTTGTACAATGATAATTTGGTACGTTCATTTGAAAGTTTATTTCTTCTTTCTGCCGATAAATCTGGGTTTTTTAAGGCTTCCAGTAGTTCTTGCATTACTTTATATTTTGGATGATTCCTGTTATAAATACACTCAGGTGAAAACGTGGTATATTCTCTTGCAGCAGCTCCGACTATTACATTAAACCTCAAGCTGCTGGAAAAATAGATTCCATAGACAATTCCTAACATTCCTCCCGTCGAGTGACCGGCAAAACCCCATTTTTCAATACCTAATGCTTCACGAATACCTTCTAAGTCAAATATGGTTTCCAGCATGCTAAGCTGATAGGGTTCGACTGCCTTTGGTGAATTACCAGCTTCACGTAGGTTAACTAGGTAAACTTGGTGTGTATGCGTAAAAGATTCAGCAAAATAATCGCCAGTCTCATTAAATTCGGAATAGTGGTGGGTAATACAAAGGGGCTCTCCTTCCCCCTTCAGAAAGACTTCAAATGTTCCACGCGGTGTGTTAATCATTAATTGATTCCAGCTCATGATATTCTCCTCTACATATTTTGTCTGAAGACACCACTATATTCTATACACAGAGCAATGACTCCTTTTGATTTCTTAAGAAAATAAAGAATGAAAAATTGATAAGGGATGATAATAAGTATCAAAAAGGAGGGATCCTAATGGATGGGAAATACAATACAGGCGACGATGCGAATATAGAAATGAAGAAGGCTCTTAGTAAAACTACTCCTAGAAAGAATCCAAATATGAGTGAAGCCGAGTTTAAAATGAAATATCAGGGGAAGAAGCAAAGCTAATCAAACGGGGCAGGAAATTTCCTGCCCTTACTATAAACATCAAAGCTTTATTGCATCTACGATAACCGAAGGTGCACGCAGCTGGTCCTGATTCCTTGGGTCAAATTTTTTCGAGCGAAAAATTACTCCGTCTTCTGAATTCCACTCATTATAGTGAAAGATACCTGCTTCATCACAATACTCCAGTAAGTTCACTTGAAAACCTGCTGATTCAAACAATTTAGTTAGAGTACGATAGTTATGGACGATTTTATGACTTGCAGCAGGATGATCTTTAGGACCGGGTCCGCCGATTTTTACTATATTCTGATATTCCTCATCTGGAAAATACCCATCAGGAACAGCACAGCGAATATAACCAGAAGGCTTCAGATATTTATAACAATTTTTTGCAGCTAGAACACCTTCCAGATAGGTAAAGTGCTCCCAAACATGTTCTGCAAGAATTGCCTTTATGGAGCTACTTTCAAACTTTTTACTCCACGTGGTATCATCGAGTAAATTCAGTTCCTCTTCCTGCGTATGTACCCACCCCGGATTATTATTATATTCCCCTGCCCCTATCACAACTTTGATTTCTTTTTCTGTTTCCACCCGTTTTCCCCCTGAACCTTTTCCATTGCTATCTTCCTACTTTTCTATCCAAAATCTTTTTATAACATTTCCATCTTCCTCAACAAAGTCTGAATCAGGTATTCCTCCATTATTAACAATCGTTTTAAAGGAGCCTGTATTCTCTTCATCACAAACAACCAAAGCTTTATTGATTCCCAGCTCTTTAGATTTTTCCAGTGCCAGTGATAATAGTTTTGTTGCATAGCCTTTCATTCTTTCTGAAGGACGGATACCGTAGCCAATATGTCCGCCTCTATTTAATAGATTTTCATTTAAGCGGTGTCTAATATTAACTACACCAAGTATTCTTTTGTCTTGGTTTATTAACCAAAATGTTGAATCTGGAACCCAGCCCTCCGGAAGGTTTTGTCCCTGCTCATTATTCCTTAGGAATTGGACCATTTCCTCAAAGTTTGAAGGATCTCGTTTGATTACCCAAGGGATCATATCCTCTTTACTATCTAACCATTCTTGATAAAAGGAGAGGTATTCTTCCTTCAAATCTACCGTTGGTTTGACTAAAGATACCCTTGATTCCATTGGCAATCTTTCATAGGTTAGGTTATCGTCCTTTTTTTCCAATAGAAACACATCGGGATTACGCAGACTTTTCCAATCTTCAAATCCGAATTGAGGATTATAATGATTTAATAGTAAAGAAAGCAGGTTACCATGCGTAACAATAATTGTATTGTGAGCTTCACTGTTCAGTACATCCTCTACTACGCTTACGATACGATTCACCGCTTCATAACTTGACTCCCCGCCCTCAAATTTCATTTCAAAATCATCAAACGTTGCTTTTAGTTTATCAAGCCAATCAGTTAGGTTTTGAGAACTAAGGACACGTTCTGTTAATAAATCGTTTGTTTCAATTTCCAAATTCATTCTTTGTGCGGCCGGCTCTATTGATTGCACTGTACGCTTATATGAACTAGCGATAATACGATCAATTGAAAAATGAGTTAAGAAATCCGCTAATTGAATGGCTTGTTTAGCCCCTCTTTCTGTAAGCTCTGCTTCAGGCGGCTGTCCCTGTGCCTCACAATGTCTAATAAGATAAATTTTCTTCACATTAACTCCTCCTGCTATTCCTCTAAAGTTTTCCTAAAGCCATAAAAAGGACGATATCCTAATCCTTCATAAAAAGAATGCGACGTACTAGAGGCAAGCATTTCGATTCTCGTTTTCGGGTATAATTGGTGGACGTGCTGAAGTAAATCCTTCCCGATGCCTAACCCGCGGTACTTTTTATCTATTAGTAATTCGCAAATGTAAAGAGTGATACATGTATCTGTTAACCCACGAATATATCCGACCACCTCATCATCTTCAGTTACTGCCACGAATGAAACATTTGAATTTTCCCATGCTGCCTTACTGTCTTCATTCTTTTCAACGAGGTTACTCCAGCCCTCTTCTCGGTTTAAACCTTGTATTCTATCAAAATCAGTGTCTATATACCTTCGAATTTTTATCGTTTTCATTGTATGTACCTCACAAAATGGTTATCTTTTAAAATAGGAACCGTTTGATAGGCATTTAATAAGCTGCAATGCCCTACATCAGCTTCAAATCCTTTCTCGCGTAATTCCCGGCCGCTGCCACAATCCCAAATGAATTGGGTTAATTTTGGTTTTGCCTGCTGAAATGCCCCTATGCATACCTCTGCTTCAGGTGACTTTTCCCCTTCTAGATAAGATAAAATAGCACCGGCACCTAAATAATCCTCAATGGCAGGGCGAAGTGTATCTTCCTCTTCTTTTCCATCACTCCACAGTTCACCGCAAGGGATCACCGTAATACTTGCATTCTTTTGTAATCTTAGTTGATTACAAACTTCAGCAACGGATGCAGCATTTAGCAGAGAACCTATTAACAGTGCAGGCACTTTAGAAGCAATCCAGGTACAAAAGGCACCGTTTAACGAGGTTAATACAAACTTTTTATTTCTATGTTTTTCATTAAAAGATACGGGTGATAAGGTTGGTTTCCCTGCCTTAGCTGCCTCACTTCTTCCTAGTATAAATTCCGCATTAATGTTCTTCGCATATTCTTTTCCATCCAAATTAGGAGGATATGGATAGATGACTGCATCATAATGTAAAGCTGATACGACTGTTGATGAGAAGCTGAGGACATCGACAATAATGATAATGTCACCACGCTCGGCTGCCTCTCTAGCTCCACGTCTGCCCCATTCCACACGACAAGTGTAGGGAGATTGATCAAACATCAAATTTACCACCTTTTATTAAGTTCTTGAATCAGGAGGGGTATCCCATATCGATTCTAGGGATGAGGCTAAGCATCCGATCTGAATAGTCGGAAAAAATCCCCTTATTTCATAAATAGCATTGAAATTTGCTTAAATAAACGGAGAGATTCCGCCTATTGTTTCAAAAAACGTTAAAAAGATAAAGTTTTCATTGAATAACCGGAAAATCTCCGCTTATATCCCCTAAAATGAGCTTCATTTTACATTTAACCGGAGAATCTCCGCTTAGTTTGCTTAAGCTGGTCTGTCGACTCTTATTTTCAAAACTCCCTCAAAGTGCAATACCGTTATATATTCATCAAATTATTGTCATTATCCTTCCACAAAAAATAAAATTGCTTTACTCCATTAGGAGTAAAGCGCCATTTTTAGAGTTCATCTAATATATTCTGATTTTGCGGGTCTTCGTTATAGGTCAAAACCTCTTCAACAGGCTGGTAGGAATCACCGTAAAATTGTTGATCTTTGTAGGTATGAATCTTGTTATACGTTTTTCTCATGCCTTCAAAAATTAGCTCTTCAGACTCTTTATTTGGAGCCCAGTATAAGATCTCCATTTTATTAACTTCATTGGTAGCGAGCGACCGTCTTTCATATCCGATCGAATTAGCATGTTCAAAACCTTCACGTTTATAAAAATGAAGCCTTTTTTCTGTATCGCTGTCTTCATAATTAACTGGTTCTACTTCAAGAATGATAGGCTTTCCTTTTTGTTTCATTTTTTCGATTAACTTATGGCCAAGTCCCTGGCCGCGTGCATTTTTTGAAACGAAGAGGTAATCAATAAAAACAAAATCATCTAACTCTGCATACATCAATACATGATTAGGTCCTTCATCCTTATGGTAAATATCAGATCTCTCTTTTAATAGTGTCTCCATATGCTCTCTAGACTTCATTTCTTCTACAGGAAAATATTGATTAAGCTTCTCATACCAATGCAAAATACTGCTCCTCCGTTCAAGTGTGTTAATGAGGAAAGTATGTGTGGTTTTCCTATTTTTAATACAAGCTATGGTAAAATAGTTTTTATTAACTTTTTAAAGGAGATAATATGAAAACTGAAAAGGAAAAAATGGTGAACGGTGAACTTTATCTTGCCGGGGATCCACAATTGGTGAGAGAACGTATAGATGCTCGAAGACTTACCAGATTATACAACCAAACTCTCGAAAACGATGAGGAGAAAAGGACTGCTCTTTTAAAAGAACTTTTCGGCTCAACCGGAAAAAACCTATACATAGAACCAACCTTCCGCTGTGATTACGGATACAACATCCATGTTGGGGAGAATTTCTATGCCAACTTCGATTGTGTCTTTCTAGATGTATGTGAAATCACGATCGGTGATAATTGCGTTATAGCTCCTGGTGTACACATCTATACAGCCACACACCCACTTGATCCCACTGAAAGAATTTCAGGCAGTGAGTATGGAAAACCTGTTACCATCGGTCACAATGTTTGGATTGGCGGAAGAGCTGTTATTAACCCCGGAGTAAACATTGGAAATAATGTCGTCATTGCCTCAGGTGCAGTCGTAACAAAAGATGTACCAGATAATGTTGTCATTGGTGGAAATCCTGCAAAGATTATAAAACAAATAGAAATCTAAAAAAGGGCTTGGTCAAAGCCCTTTTAATCCTTCCCTAATGAAAATCCGTTAAATAACCGTCCGCCAAATGGCTGCAGAATATCATCAATCATCATAATGATTTTATTTTTATCGCCGTTTCTATAAAAAATATCAAACGCCTCGACAAATTTACCTGCAAATATTTCATCATAGTTTTTTAATGAACGAACCATCCATTTTGAAGTGCCGATCCATTTTCCATTTGTTCTTAAGACAAACTCACTGCTTAATTCTGCAAGAGTATTGGCAATAAAGACCTCCTCCGCTCTATCGGTACAGCCAATAAAATCATCAAGTGCATCTGTAATGAAATAACGTTTTACTTTTATGGTTTCAGCTGACCATTCTTCTGGGCCATTCTCTAGCAATTCATTTGCCTCTTGTTTTATTGACTGTATGATTCCAGTATCTTTGATTACGATTCCTTCTGAAACCATTTTGGGCAAGGAAGGTCTGGCTCGTTCACAATCACTTTTAAAGAAATCCTTATAGGTTGATAAATTGTGGACAAAAACCTCAATATTCCATCCAAATTCAATGACTGACTCTCTATATGCCTTTGTAAGACTCTTATCAAATATCACGATATCAAGGTCCGATGTTTCTGTAGCTTCACCTCGAATGACACTTCCTGCTAATACGGCACCATGACAATTCGGGTAACGACGCAAGATAAACAATTCAGCTGCTTTGAATGGATCAATTTTATTAATCTTCCACACCCCCATTACTTTTTTTATAATAAATAAGCGTAGTATTTTCATTTAAATTCTTTTGAATTCCCGTTTTTATGTATCCCATCTTTTCGTATAAGCAGCAGTTTCGCTCCTCTTCTAAAATCGTTGCCAATTCCCAGCTGAGTGCTTGAGGAAACAATTCCTCCACCAAGACGATAGCTCTCTGTGCAATCCCCTTCCCTTGATATTCCGGAGAAATAAACATAGGGCTGATCCAAAATTGCTTCTCCACTTTAGAAACTACACAAATAGCACCTACAAGATTATTCTCAATCAGTATTTTATAAAAGCCGCCTTGTGGATTATTTATTCTAGTGATAACCGTATCAATGGTTTCATTTGCCGGGTTTGTCTGGTAATCTTGATACTTTTCCAGTAATGGGTTAAAGGCTTTAACTTGAATATCAAAAATCTCTTGTGCATCTTTATTGGTTGCTTTTTCTAGTTTGATGTCCAATTTGCCTCAGCTCCTTCTAAATAAAATTCATAGATTTCAAGTGAGTGGTATCTCCTTCTAGAATAAGTTTAAAACCATTTTCATTCGTTTCTACAATTGTTAGACTCGTATCATGTATATAAGGAGGGTCCCATAGTGCTTCAATTCGTAAGTTCTTAAAATATGAATACAAACATTTTATTACGACAGAATGAGTTACAATTAATATGTTTCCAGATTCATGTTCACTTTTTATTCGTTCTAAAACCCGAATGGCTCTTGCTCGCGTTTGTTCAAACGTTTCTCCTTCAACAGATGTATATTGATGAGGTGCATTCCAGAATGCGTCAAATTCTGTTTGATACAATTCTTTGATCAATGAATGAGTTTTCCCTTCCCATTGACCTAGCTTAATTTCCCTTAAATTCTCATCGTAAATAACAGGTATATCTCTATCTCCCCGTATCAAACTGGCAGTGGCTTTCGTCCTCCCGCTTGTACTTGAATAAATCGCGGTTAACTCTGTATCTTTCAATCTTTCACCTAAAGAAACCGCATTGTTTATACCGCTTTCTGTTAGATTTGAATCCAGCCAGCCTTGCATTCTTTTTTCAGTGTTCCACTCGGTTTCACCGTGTCTTGTTATGTAAAGAGTAATCATACCCATTCTCCCTTACTTATTTAGTTCGCTAATTCCTTCATTAGTTTACTTTAACAAAAAAAAGGCCACGCATTTGACCTTTTATAAAATATTTTGAAGTGTTTCCAAAATATATAAAATAAATTGGTAAACCATTGTTATGAGCTGTGATATAAATTCAAATAAAGAGTCCAACAACATGCATCACCCTTTCATTCGTCCTGTTTTATCATATGCTTTGTGGGACGAGTATGAAATGGATAATAGCGTACTTCTGTTACAATACAAGTGAAATGATGCCTTGGCTGATGCTTACAATTAGGATACTCTGACCTAAGCCGCTAATGATCCCTGTACTTACTCTTAATGGATTATTACTCATCCGCAGTTTCCTTTTTTGGGTCCAGCCATCCAGAACCATGGGAAGATTCAATATGATCCCAAGCCAAAGTGGTAAATTTAATTCAATTATTAATAAGAAAGGGAAAAATAAATAACCCAATAAGATCCCCGTGCACCTTGCACATAATGGCAGCGTATGTCCTTTTATCGTCAAACTCCGTGTCTTCATCCGGTGACAAGGAACAATGTCAGTTAACCTTTTTAAGTTAATTACAATTTGGTCCACAGTCACAATCTGGTCCTCCATCACAATCTGATTTTTTGCCATCGCAATCTGGTCCGCAATCAAATGTCGGACAGTCTGGAACACAATCCAGCTTATTCTTTTTTCGATACTTCTTACTTCCATAATAGAAAAGTATAAACAACAGGGTTAGAATGCCTAATGCCGCCGCGATCATGCCAAATACCATTTTGCCATTTAGTAAAAACGTAACAGCTGTCACAAAAGAAATAATCATTCCAGTTAACAATAGAAAAAACATAACAACCACCTTTACTCTCTATGCAGTTCTCTTATTCTTTAACATTATGATTCCAGTAATTAATAATAAAACGGGGCCAATAATAAGATATTTAAATATGCCAGGAGTAGCTAAACAATACAAACTGAGCGGTAGTGCCCAGAGAGAACCAATAATGAGCAAGATCGGTTTTAATGAAAAACTTGAGAAGCCTGTCAAAAACATTGGCAGTAAGTACATGATCATGAACGAATTTAAAACATCTAGGTCTGCGCTAGTATGGGTATAAGGATTAAAAAGTAAAATAGTGCTGCAAAAAAGGAAACTTCCAATTGATACAAAGGTCCCTATTAGTTTCATAAAATTCATCTATATCTCCCCCAAAAAAACACACAGCTAATTATTTATTTATATTCCATTAAATTGGCAAAAAACCTTTTTCTAATAAAAAGAAAATGAGAGCAGCCTTTTAAGCTGCTCCATCTAAGAACTAAAATTCAGGCAGTCGATCCAGATTGTTTTCTTTTATCCCATCCGGTTCGCTTCGAATAATATCTCTTCCATATTTGTGAAAAACGTCGACATGTGCGATTTGACCTGCTTTTGCTTCTTTCAAAGCCGTAATGTAATCCAATTCTCTGCCTGTGCTTGTTTTAAAGGCAATGATATCTCCATCATCATTTTTCCTAACGGCTGTAAATTCCTCTTTTCCATCAGGATTACCTTGCGCTGCCTCTATGTGCGCCTGCTGCTCACTTTGCTGCTTATATTCTTCATAAATTTTCTCATAATTCTTATCTTCCACTTCATCCACCTCCGAACGTATGTTAGTATTTTGAGGCTATTGGCAGATAAATATTCAAAATACACAAAACTGACAAAAAAGGTCATTTATTAGACGTGGTATAATTTACCTAATTGGGGGGCGATGAAATTGGCATCAAATAAGGAAAATGTCTGGTTTTTTATTAAAGATTCCGAACAGCAAGGACCTGTCTGCCTTTTTGAATTACAAAAGTTATTAGAACAAAGGGTACTCTCTGGTGATACCTTCGTCTGGAACAAATCAATGAAATGCTGGCAAATGGCAAAAAGCCTTGATGTTTTTTCAAAGTGTATTTTTGAATCCACTAGAGTTCACCTTCTCCCAGATAAGTTTAATACAAAAGAAGAATATGAAGAAGCAACCTATCCTAATGGCAGACCTTATGTACGGTACCTTGCCAGGTTTTTTGACCTTTCCTTATTTTCCATCACTTTCATTTTATTCGTATCTATTCTGTTTCCAGCATTCGTTAGTGAAATCTCAAATTTATATATATTTATCATAAGTTTGATACTTTGGATTATGGTTGAACCTGCTATCATTGCCATTTTCGGCAATACCTTTGGAAGGGCTTTCTTAAATACTAAGATCAAAAGCTTAAATGGCGACAAGCTTGATTTCCAAACTCTGTTAAAGCGGAGTATATTTGTTAGTGCAGCTGGTATGGGATTTGGAATCCCTATCTTAAATTTTATATGCTTCTTTTTTTCCTATCGAGACCTAAAGAAACGTGGAATGTCCACTTGGGACAATAAAAACGGAACTGTAACATTATATGGAAAGGTTAGTGTATCGAGGCTTTGTATTGCAGGCAGCTTCCCTCTCGGATTGTTAGCTGCTGGTTTTTATATTTAATATGATGGAGCTGTTTGAGGAATCAAACAGCTCCTTTACTTTTACTATAAGCTCAAACTGGAAGAACTTTTGTGATTTTTGACTTCTTTTATATTTCTCAAAACTAAAAACATGCAATAAATCACTACGAGATTAAAAAGTACAATGCTCCAAACCAACATACTGCCTATCTCCACTCCCGCTCTTATTTGAAGGAAAATCATCGCTGTCATGGCGGTAAGTAAAGTTATTTCTTTTATGATGATTACCGGGGCAAGCAAGTAGCCAAATGGCTTTCTCATCATTAAGAGGACACCAGCCAGCAGACCTGCTGGTACAACAAAGCCCAAATCAAGTGCTTGAATAACGAATGTTGTATAGTGCTGCAAATCTTCCGGCGGCGGTGTTTGCTTTAATAGCGGAAAGCCCAGCTTTCCGGTCCACATCATCCCAAACACAAAAGAAACAAATAGCAGGAATCCACCTAAGAATTTCACTGGTGTTTTTTCCGCAAAGAACAAAGGGAGATTATGAATTTCATACGACACCATCATAAGTGTAAAGGCAAAGAAACTGGCTGACATGAGGGCGACATAGATAAGAAACATTGAATTATACATGGAAAGAAAGGAATAAGAGGCGTAAGTGTATAGAAAATAGCCTAGCGTACCAGTCAGAAGCAGGCTCCCTTTAAGCAATCCTTTTCTATACAAATAAAATGATAGAAGCAGCAATGGTACTCCCAAGAAGAGTGTAACATAATCCTGTGCGATTGCTTGGGCAGCCATTGACACCGAGTCATGCACATAAAGTCCTTTTCCATAGATCGAGACACTTTCCCCATATATCGACTTGTATTCATATTCCCCTTGCCCATGATTTGAAAAAATGGCATAAGACGTTGAAAAAAGTGAGAGGATGGCAACAATAATAACAAGTATACTTATGGTATTTTTGTATTTCATAGCTGGTTCCGCCTTTCAAATATGATTTAATAGTATGTATTCGATACACCAAAGCCGCGACCTCTATGTTCACAAAAAGTTCAGTTTTCCTTTTTACTAGAGCTTCACCTGTGATTCAGCAATAATAGTTATATTAATGTTTTTACCTTGGAGTGAAGAAGAAGGATGAAATTTAATCAATTCCATAATCCTCGAAAAAACAGAGAGTTGCTTTCAGAGATTACCGGAAAACATCTAGATATAGAAAAGGTTATAACAGAGACAGAAGAGCTTTTTCAGCAATGCCGTGAGAATATACCAGTACCTCAAATCAACAAAACACCCCTCTCACTTCCTTTTTCGAAAAAGATTATAGAGAGACTGTTTCGATTATTCGCCAAGCCCTTTTCCATTTCGGAGCCTGTACAAATTTCCGTTGATTCTAATGGGGAAGTTTATCCTGAATGGAAACTGAAACTGGATGATGAGTACGAAAACTTAATGAGCAGGATTTCTAGGGAAGTAAATATTGTGGATTACGGCGGAGTTGGAGATGGAAAAACAGATAACACTACTGCTTTTAAAAAAGCGATTGGAGAGGGATTTGTTAAAGTAATTGTTCCAGAGGGCATCTTTATTACAAAAGGTATTGTTATGCCATCTTGGACTTATCTCGCTGGGGCAGGAAAAGGGAAAACCACGATAAAATTACATAATAATGCTCCAAAAGGATCTCGATTAATTACCAATGCCAACCATTGGCGTGGAGATCATCATTTATTTGTTCAGGGAATGAGTTTAGATTGGAATATCGAAAGACTTGGGGAGGTCAAAAAGACCAGTACCTGGGGCAATCATTCTAGTTGTTTAACATATGCGAACGTTACATACGGCTGGGTAAAGGATGTTGAAGGGATTAATCCTGGGCTCCATTGCTTTGATATTTCCTCCACACAGTACAATTATGCTGGTGATGGGTTCCGGGCTCGAGGCGGAAGCAGCTATGTTTGGCTGGACAATTTAACCGGCTATGGTTTCGGAGATGATGGAATAACGACCCATCATAGTGACTATATTTTTATTTCAAATTCACATATGTGTGACCCGAGCGGCCGTGCCCATCAGAAAGGTTTTTCTAATTCAAATGGGTTTGAAGTCGATGATGGTTCAAGGAATGTTCTTTTGGTGAATAATTCAACAGCAAGATGCTTCGGGGGGATTGAATGTAAGGCACATCAAAATTCCTCTGCTGCCTCTAACGTGAAGATCATAGGTCATATATCGGTTAACGACAACCGTTCCTATAACTTCCGCCATATCGGGCACCACAAAAGTACTGATACAGAATCAAAGTCGGCCTATAATATTACAGCTATTAATCTTGCAGCCATTCAACCTGTTTTCACTGAACTATATAAAGATTCGACGCCGCGTGGATTGGTGGTGTCAGCCTATAAAAATGTCGTGGTTAATCATTTCACCTTGATTGGGGACTCTGATTATGACTACCAAAGTAACCCCCTCATAGCGGTACAATATCGAGCAAGAAATGTGGTTTTAGAAAACATTTCAATCAAGGGGTTCAGAAGAGCTGGTGCAGTTATTAAGGTTTACGGAGGAGAAAATCGGGCTGATTCTGTCTCTATCCATAATGTTGAGGTAAGTGATTCCGAACGGAAGGTAATTGATATAGGTATTGCTGTAAAAGATATTCATATTCAACAAGAGAAGGAAATAGAAAAAGCGTCATATCATTTATGACGCTTGCCTTCTTTTTCAACTATAAATTCATCTACCAATTTTTCAGCTGTTTTTCGGTATAAGTTGCTCATATGAACAAGAGAAGTAATCATCAGTACCTGCTCGAGGTAAGGGGCGTTTCGATCCTCCATTTTTGATACCTCTTCCTTTACATCTTTGACCCGCTCATTTATATCCTCATTAAAATCAGCCACATTTTTCTTCGAAAGGTTTAAATAACTCTTGTAAAAAGAATCTAACTCGATGTCCTCTTTTATAATCCTTTTATTTATCCCATCAAGTGTCATTTGAATATCGTTAATGGAAAGAGCCCCTTTTAATTGATAAATCAAACTCATTAATATCAAATGCTCTTTGGAGTACTTCTTATTTTTTATCGGAAAAATAAGCTTCCCTTTTGCATAATTATTTATCATGGTTTTCGTCAAAATCTTTTCATCATCATTACGTTTAGTCTCTGCAAATTTATTTTCAAATAACTGTATGACCTGGTCCATATATAAATCTATATTGGGGATATCATCTAGTTTAAGGTTTGACTCCAGTTGAAGGTCCTTAAGAATTTCATTGATTTTTTCCATATTAAAAACTCCGATCATTGTGGTATCTAATTAACATTATATCGTAACAATTATTCGTTGACTAGTTGTTGTTTTACAGGTATTATAATAAGTAGTTATGGAAACTACATGTTGTGTCAGGAGGGTATTAACCTTGAGTAATTATATTCGTGAACCCATTAATGGATTAACTCATTTAACAGGAGCTTTGCTATCTTTTGTCGGACTTCTGGCAATGTTAATTAAAGTTTCGAGTACCACCGCGTCGACGATGGCCATTGCTGCCGTGATTATTTTCGGCGTCAGTATGATACTTCTTTATTCTGCCTCAGCAACTTACCATATGGTGATTGCTAAAGATCATGTGATTGCGTTTTTAAGACGGCTCGATCATTCAATGATATTTATCTTGATTGCAGGTACCTATACACCTTTTTGCTTTATCAGTTTAAATGGAACAACCGGTAATATTCTATTTTCAATTATTGCAGCGGTCGCTTTAAGCGGGGTTGTTTTTAAAATGGTTTGGTTTAATTGTCCACGCTGGATTTCTACAGCATTGTATCTTGTTATGGGATGGATGATTGTCTTTGTATTTTCGCCATTAGCAGGGAGCTTGGAGCACATGGGGCTATTTTTATTAGTACTCGGAGGGATTTTTTATACAATCGGCGGTGTGATTTACGGTGCAAAACCAAAATTCCTTCAATCCAAATACATGGGCTTTCATGAGATTTTCCATATCTTTATCATGCTTGGCAGTTTGTCTCACTTCTTTTGTGTCTTTTACTTTGTTATATGAAATAGAAAAAACGCCCTCCAGTGGCGTTTTTTCTTTAAATTATGAGTTCTTTTTATTTTCTCTCGCAGCTTTTTTCCTTGCTTTTTTACTTAAACCTTGTTCCGAACCAAATTCCGTATCTGCTTTGCTTCCACCAGTATGAGGCTGGTTGCGATTATTGTTTTTATTCGTCATTTTTTAAATTCCCTCCTATTTATGTATGTTGGGCTAGCAACATCTTTTATCATGCATAAAAAGATAGGGAATTATACCTACTTTTTCTTTATTTCTCTATCAGAAAAAAGCGTGAAATTGAGCATTAAGAACTACATCAGCATATTTCTAAGTGCAGACAGTTAGGAAGAACCTAAGAACACAGTATGAAGTTCGGTTTCAACCACTTTATTTTTGCAGGCAACATGATATGCCTTGCTGTTTGGTCTAGAGCTGACAATTTTACTGATTTCTTGCTCAATGTAATGAATAGCAACACCATCATCTGCTGCAATTCCTGTCTGTATTTTCTTAGCTCCAATAAGATTATGGTATGCAGGTCTTCTATCTGCTTCCCCATCATAATGAGGACAATTGCTTCCTTTCAAGAAACCTAAGCAGCTTAAAGGCTCAAGTCCTTCCCCATAGGAGTCGGTTACTCCTTCCTCGAACCAACAAATGGACCCTGCGCTAATTCCAGCTAATAGGATTCCTTGGTTCCACGCTTTTCTCAAGATGGTGTCTAATCCCCAATCTTTCCATAGTGCTAAAAGATTCTTGGTATTACCGCCGCCAACATAAATAATATCTTTTTCCAAAATATAGTTCTCCAGATCCCTTGTCGGAGGTCTAAATAATGAAAGATGTGATGGTCTGCAGTTTTGTTTTTGAAAAAAATTATAAAACCTTTG
This sequence comes from Neobacillus niacini, assembly GCF_046591715.1. GTDB lineage: Bacteria > Bacillota > Bacilli > Bacillales > Cytobacillaceae > Neobacillus > Neobacillus niacini_L. The sequence continues at coordinate 147,581 of NZ_JAWVNQ010000008.1, forward strand.
AATATAGTCTTCTGAATCTCCACTAGCAGTTGGGATAAAACAGATTTTGGGATTTTCTTTACCCGATTGCTTAAGAATATAAGAATCCAATAATGTATTCTCAGGTTCCATGGAGAAACCTCCGCCGCCAAGAGCGATAATTTGCCGCATATTTAATTCCTCCTGGATAGATTTATCTATACTCTTTTATCCCGTTTTCAAATGCCTCTGCATCATCATTTTCCACCCCATGTAAGGCTTCTTGCAGCGCAAATGTACTTCTATAAAATCTAACTCGGTCAGCTATTTCAGTACCATTCGGATACAGATTCAAACACATATTAAAAAATTCTTCTCCGTAACTGGATAGAATTCCTGCAAAATCATAGGCGGGGTCTCCTATATTACTGCCTCCAAAATCAATGATTCCTGTAATATTATTAGTTGTTGTATCCCACAAAATATTTGTTGCCCCAAAATCACCGTGGACCAAGGATGTTTTTAAACTACGAAGGGTTTCACTGTTTAGATATGCTTCAAAAGAATATGAGGTTTGACGTTGTGCGTCTTCCCTCATTAAGGGATATAGTTTATCTTGTATTCTTTGATATAAGTTGACCATTTCTTCACGGGGATTAGTTTCCTCTAATAGCAGTGTTTTTTTAGAAATGGAATGTATTTCGAATAGAAAAGTAACAAGCTGTGATGCAAGCCTATTTAATACTTTTTCACTTTTAATGTTTGCGAAACTTTCTTTCCATAGTGGTGATCCTTTGATTAATTCGTAGCCAACAAAAACTTTCCCGACTTCCCATTTTTCAAAAGATTGATAGATAGGATTGGGAATCGGAAGTGATATCTTATTCTTAATAGCTTCTAATATCTGAGTCTCTTTTTTCAAACTGGCTATTCCCTTTTCGTACTTGGGAAATCTAAACACAACTTTTTCATTCACAATTACTACATCATTATTTTGGCCAATTTCATTAAGCTGACTATTCTCAATGGAAAGGCTGGGGTAAACCTGTTTTATACGCTCAATAAATTTCTCCATTTCTGTACTTTCTTCTCCTATCATGACAAAATGGCAGACTAAATCCATGTGGATTTAGTCTGACTATTTCTCCTATCAATTTACAATTGCGTCTGGTGCCTTGTCGGATACAAGATTTAATTGAATGTTAAACTCTAGATAAGCCTTTAATCCAGCGAGTACCATAGTGTATCCTCCCATTGAATCAATTGCATGGCTGACCATTTCATCGCCGCTGCCTGAAAAGCCAGAGTTTGTAATTGAAACAAAGGTTTGATTATCTCCTCGGGGGGTAAATATCCACTCCACCTGGGTACCATCTGTCCATTCAATACTTATTTTCTTGTTTTGCTGGATTTCCTTAACAATCAGCTCATCTCCAACTCCATACATCTCCCAGTCCCACCTGATTGTTTTACCTTCTTCTAATCTTCCGCTGCTTTTGGTAAACCAGAACTTTGTAGTGATTTCAGGGTTGATAAAAGCTTCATAAACAACTTCAACTGGCCTCTTAATAAGCATTTCTGCCTTAACAACTGGATTTTCGTTTAACGTTATCATGCTTAATACTCCTTTTTCATAGCTTTTATCACTATGGTTTCTATTTCGATGATGGTTTCATACTACTTTCTTTTAATACTTTTTCTGATAATCGATTAGCAATTAATTTATATCCAGCAGGATTGGGATGCAGGGAATCACTGAAATAGGTACTTTTGGGTTTATCTTGAAACAGGTCAAGCGTGGCAACATATTCAATTCGCTCAAAATTTTCTGCAGCTTTGACAATCCCAGCATTCCAATCTTTAATAGTGCTTAGAATTTCCTTTGTATTCGAGTATTCAACATAGGGTTGATATAATCCTAAAACAAAGATAGGCGCTGCAGAATTCTCTTTCCTAATGCTTTCAAGGATAAAATTTAGGTTGGTCAGGAATTTACCTTTACCAACGTTAATTCTTTTCGCATCAAGTGGATCAAATTGATAATTAGCACTCTTTCTAAAATCATTCGTTCCGATATACAAAATGATATAACTAGCCTTTTTTATCTGCGCGTTGATATTTTTATCCTGCAGTTGTCTGATAACTTTTTCTGTAGAATACCTTGGAATAGCATAGTTATTCACTTTGATAGAAGTCTTATGTACTTCTTCCAATTTTTCTTTAACTCCTTCAATATATCCCTTTTTTGCAGGGTCCCCTACTCCATGTGTGATTGAATCACCGAGGGCTACAAGGTTAACACCCCTTGTACTGGCTGAAGAACCATGAATACTGGTATAAGTGCCAAACAGAATTAAAATAACACAGAATAGAAAGATATAATTTTTCATACTAAAACTCCTAGTTTTGCTGATTTATTTAGGAGTTTTCCCAGTGACACCCAGACTATGTTGGCAGTATCTGTGAGTTTACTCCAAGTGTAGTGTTAATTCTTTGAAGGCATGAAAGCTCATCTTTTTCCCAAAACTCCTTGTTAATATTTTATTATTTTGTACCTCAAAAAAACGATTTATATATCCTACATATTCAAGAAATTTATATAATAATCCTCTAATAAATAAAATATCTAAATAGAAGAGGAGCCCTTTTGATTGCAGGGCTCCTCTTCTATGCTTTTACTTCATTTATTATTTTGTTTACCTCTTCTTGCAGCACGATCGCATGATTATATACAGGATCCTTTGCACCGTAGAGGAGAGTAACTCTCCCCTTTGATGTCATCGTAATGATTTCATTTATTATCTTTTGTTTTTGTACATCCGTGCGTAATTCCTCTATGTATCTTGCTCTAAACTCACGAAACAACTCCGGTTTGTGACAAAACCACTTGCGAAGCTCAGGACTTGGAGCAGCTTCCTTCTCCCATGCAGTTAACTTAGCTGCCTCCTTCGAGATCCCGCGAGGCCAAATACGATCCACTAAAATTCGAAAACCATCTGACTCGTCAAATGGTTCATACACTCTCTTCAAGAAAATATTCCCCATTAGAAACCAGCTCCTTTTCCAGTTTTTAGAAAAGTGTCCATTCCAGGCGGACACTGTCCACGGACGGTGAACTCCTTTTAGGAGTCACCTTGGTGACAGGCACCATATTATTCGGTTGGTGACAGGCACCCATCAGTCCTCATCTTTGATGTCGTGGTCTTCTGGGATGGGTTCGCTGAGGATTTCTTCTACTAGGTGTTTGTATTTTTCGATTTGTTTTAGGTGGGTGTTGAATTGTTCTTTGTTGATGACCCAGCCTTCTCCGTCATGAATGGCGCGGATTTTCTTTTGTTTGATTAGGTCTTCTATAGCTGATTCTGGCATTGATAAATATTCTGCTGTTTCTTTTATGGTTAGATACATATCTCTCATTCCCCGCCCTTTAAGGTAATCTTGTTTACGACTCTTCCCGCTCTTCCTTTTGTAGTCACTGCCTGTGAAAGGGAGTTTAGGATGGCTTCTTCAGCTGCTTCTGCAGCCCCTGTGAAAAGCTGGTTCATCAGGGGATGATCTTCACGGAGCTGGAGCCTTTGTTCCGTTGGTTCATCTGAAAAATGCTCTGATTTATAAGCTGTCGAAAAAGCGATGACAATATCCCCGCTGCCGTGACTGAAATGACTGCCTGTTCTCCCAAGACCTATTCCACAACGTTTTGCTAAACGCAATAGCTGTCGGTCACTTAAAGGCGCATCACTTGCGAGAACAATGATAATGGAGCCATCTGCTGTTTCCGAAAGTCCCCCCAGTTCTGAAAATTGGAATCTTTGTTGTTCTTCCTTTTTACCAAAATTAGTAAGGACTAAGCAGCCAATGGTGTATTCCTCGATGGTACGTGAAGACGTTCCAATTCCTCCTTTATAACCAAAGCAAATCATTCCTTTTCCAGCACCAACAGCTCCTTCCTCCGTCTGATGGTCAGAGGCATTTCTTATGGCTTCAATTGCATGGGCCGGTTTAACGGGAAACTTCCTAATCGAATTTAAGTAACTATCATTGCATTCTCCCACTACGATGTTAATGGTCCCTGTGGTTTCTCCAATTTCAGGATTCTCAGCCAGCATGTATTCTAATGTCCCTTGAGTGACTGCGGGTACTCCAAACGTATTGGTCAGCATAATCGGTGATTCAAGAATCCCTAGTTCATTGATCTGAACCAGGCCGGTTGTTTTGCCAAAACCATTAATCACATAGCTTGAGGCGGTGACTTTCTGTTTAAATACATTGCCTTTATGAGGCAGTATCGCTGTTACCCCTGTGCAAACATAATCTTCCCCTGTTTCATCCAGCGGATAATCAAGCGTTACATGACCTACCATGACGCCTTCAACATCGGTGATACAATTTTTAGGACCTGTTGGCAGTTTCCCGACACTCACCCCTGTCTGTCTGATCTTCATACTAGCACTCCTGGGCGATGGTCGAGAAAGTTTTGGTAGGCAAAACCTCTTACCTCTTCCTCTTTAAAATGTTTCAATAATTCGTTAATGAGATTCTGGGTTTTCGAGGCGTCCTCAAGGCCGGTAATAAATGCCCCAATCCCATCAAAATCCGAACCCAATCCAATATTCCTTACTCCGCCTAACGAACAAAAATGATCGATATGGTTAATAAGATCTGAAATCATGACCTCTCCACCCTCTTTTACAAACGGAGGATAGTAAACAACATGGATCATGGCGTTTCTTTTAAACATTGCTTTTGCCTGATCGTCCGTTAAATTTCGAGGATGATGACATAGAGTTCGTGAATTGGAGTGGCTTGCAATCGGATACTTTGCTAATTCAATGACTTCCCAAATACCCTTATCACTAAGGTGGGATATATCAGTCAAAATTTGATGTTCATTATTAAATTTTACAATCTCTTTTCCCAAAAGGGTAAGTCCGCCGCCGCGCGGTTCACCAGCACCATCAGCAGCTAAGTTGGCATTATTCCAGGTCAAACCGACCGAACGAACTCCAAGCTGATGAAGGATATGGAGTTTCGCTAAATCGTTGCCAATGGCATCCACACCTTCAAGGGTCAGCATCGCACCAATTTGGCCGATATTAATTTTTTCAAAGTCAGACCATTCTTTTATATGAATGATATCAGGGTTTTTCCCGAGTACCTCCTTATAAAAATAATCAATTTGTACAAGTGCCTCTTGAAATTTCTGGTCAGAAGGGATGTCCGGCTCAATAAAAATGGCAAAGCACTGAACCTTGACTTGCCCTTTGTGCAGCCTTGTTTTATTGGTCTGCAATTCTTTTGCATCCGCAAAACGAAGGGTGCCTTTTCCTTCTGAAAGTTTAAGCAATGCATCACAGTGGAGATCAATTAATTTCATGATGAGCAGACTCCTTTTTTAAGAAATTTTATCATAAATATCAAGGTAAGGTTAAATAAGGAAAGTATGATACCAAATACTAGCACTTATGTAGTAAATAATTACCAGTTAAAATAACATTTAGAATATTAAAAATTACCTATTAATCATGATAAATAAATAGTAGAATTAATGTATACACTATAGTAATGGAGGTGAATTTACCTATGACAAATAAACCAATTCATTATGATGGAAGTATCCAAAACAATGAAACTTCTGCTAGTAATTCAACAGTAAATGAGCCATTTACATTAACGGACGAAATGCGTGCGAACATTAGTGGTAACCCTTACTTCACTGAAAATAATAACTAAAAAATAAAAGGAGTTTGCCAAAACGCAAATTCCTTCTATTTTTCATGTTCTATCCTTTTTTGTGTATCTGCATAAACTAACATTCACTGCACAAACTAGAATGCATGCTAGATACAGAAAGGATCGATAAGAATATGACAAAAGTACTATACATAACTGCTCATCCACATGATGACACTCAGTCTTATAGTATGGCAGTTGGAAAAGCATTTATTGATACCTACAAAGAAGTGAATCCAGATCATGAAATTATTGATGTGGACCTCTACAAAGTAGATGTTCCACAAATTGATGTAGATGTCTTCAGCGGCTGGGGAAAACTTCGGTCAGGAACGGATTTTGAACAGCTGTCAGCAGAAGAAAAAACAAAGGTTGGCAGACTTTCTGAGATTTGTGAGCAATTTATTTCAGCAGATAAGTATATTTTTGTAACACCGTTATGGAATTTTTCCTTCCCGCCTGTAATGAAAGCTTACGTGGATGCCGTTTCCGTTGCAGGTAAAACATTTAAATATACCGAAAAAGGTCCGATTGGTCTGTTAACAGACAAGAAAGCCTTACATATCCAAGCACGCGGCGGCATTTATTCAGAAGGTCCTGCTGCTGCAATGGAAATGGGACACCGATATCTTGAGATCATTATGCAATTTTATGGAGTCCCATCTTTTGAAGGATTATTTGTGGAGGGGCATAATGCAATGCCTGATAAAGCCCAAGAAATCAAGGAAAATGCCATTGCACGCGCTAAAGACTTAGCACATACTTTTTAAAAATAAGTCTCAGTTAATGGTGATTGTTGACTTTACCGTAGTTATCAGTATACTTTGGCGGAGAATTTCCGTCTATTGGAATAAATGGAGCTTAAAATGCGTTTATTTTCCAAACACAAGAAATCAACATTCAGTTATAATAAAGCCTAACTCAGGAGAGCCAACACAAATTGTTGGCTCTTACCTTTATTTAGCCGCCAATAAGTCATAAAGCGTACAGGCGATGATTTTGGCAGCAGCCTGCAGGTCAGACAGCCGAATATTCTCATCCGCCCGGTGTCCGTTCGCCTCTTCTAATACTTTGGGTCCTACTCCAAACATAATCGTTGGAATTCCTGCATCATAGAAATGACGCGCATCTGTGTATAGAGGAACTCCATGAACAGGTAATTCTCCCTCCTCCTTTAAAATACTTTGCCAGTTGCTAGCTAAGGCTTGAACAAGCGGCGTATTTTCTGGAACGGGTCCAAAGCTTTTTGCATGGAGAACTTTATTGATTTCTACTTTTATCCCGGTAATTTCCGAGACTGCTTGATGAACCAATTCTCTAAACTCTATTTCTGCTTGAACATAGTCTACTTCCGGAATTAATCTCAGATCCACCCTAATTCTGCATTCATCAGGGACGACATTGGTATTGATCCCGCCTGAAATAAGTCCTACATTCAAGGTAGGAAAATCAATGCCCGGAATTGATGACCTTTTTCCTTCAAGTATTTTACGATAATCATATAAAACATGCAGAATTTTAGTAGTCGCCTCGATTGCATCTATTCCAGTATGCGGAAGGGCTGCATGTGCTGACTTTCCCGTTATTTTAACATCAAAATGCAAACAGCCATTATGCGCGTTAACAGCTGAATAGGTGAAGCCTGCCACAATGGCGTGATTAGCCTTAATATACCCCTGGTCTAACAGCCATTTAGGACCTATTTCTCCACCTGTTTCTTCGTCGAAAGTGAATGCCAGGTCCACTCTCCCGGTCAGCTTTTCCTTCACCTGGTTTAAAGCTAGGACACTAAAAGTATAGGCTGCAATATCCGACTTCGACACAGCGACACCGCGCCCATACATTTTTCCATCGATAATTTCTCCTCCATAGGGGTCAACACTCCACCCCAATCCAGGGGGAACCACATCTCCATGAGCGTTTAAAACGACATTTGGTCCTTCACCAAATTCTGTAGGCGCAAAGACGTTAGCCATACTAATCATCCCATTTGCCTTTACACTTTCTTCGTCCACTTCGAGGAGAGATACTTCTTTAAATCCCAGGTTATGAAGCTGTTTTTCTAAAACTTTTGCTATTGGCAGACAATCACCTGCTGGATTATCCGATGGGGTTTGAACTAACGTTTTTAAAAATGAGATCATGTTTTCCTCTTGGTCCTGTATCCACCGGACCATCTTGGCTTTATCCTGATTCAAAAAAAAACCTCCTCTGGCTAGTAGGCTAATTGATGTAATAATTCTGTAAGCACAGTAAGACCTGTTTCTAAATCTTTAGTTGACGTATATTCTAGTGGAGAATGACTAATGCCGCCCTGACTTGGTACAAAAAGAATCGTCGTCGGACAGATTCGTGCAAACAGCTGGGAGTCATGTCCTGCACCGCTATTCATCCAATGGCAGGGAATAGAGCGGCTGAAACAGATACTTTCGATGATTTCATTAAGATGCGAATCCATCGGAGCAGGCTTAACTTCATGCCACATTTCAACTTTTATACCTAATTCATGTTTTTTTGCATGGCTTTCAAATGTTTCGGTGAAATGCTGACAAAAAGAGCTTAAAACAGATTCGTTTGGATGTCTGGCATCTACAGTAAATTGAACAGTATTCGGGATTACATTGGGGACATTCGGTTCTACAAAAAGCTGTCCCACACTTGTTACTAGATCTTCGTCGTAACCCTTTATACTTCCATATAAGTCATGAATCATATTTACTGCCCCATGAAGTGCATCCTTCCGCCATTTCATTGAGGTGGTACCTACATGATTGGATTCGCCAGACACGCTTATCCGATACCGTCTTTGTCCGACAATGGCTTTGACAATACCAATCGCTTTATTTACTTTCTCAAGAGTGGGCCCTTGTTCGATATGTAGTTCAATAAAAGTTTGGATATCATTCCGGCCCCTGTATTCTGTAAGTCCAAATCCTGCTGCCATCATCGCTGTCTCAAAGCTATTACCCTCTGAGTCTTTGATAGTACAAATATCGTTATATGAATAAATTCCCGTCATCATACCTGATCCCCAAAGCGCGATTGGAAAGCGGCTCCCCTCCTCTTCACAAAAAGATACCACCTCAAGGTTTATGCTCGGCTGCCCGTATTGCGTTTTCAATTGCAATAATGCTAGTATTCCAGCAATGATTCCATATGCACCATCATATTTCCCGCCTGATTTAACACTGTCGACATGTGATCCAATTAATATCGTCGGAGCATTGGGATTCGAGGAAGAAAGCCTGCCAAATAAGTTTCCGATTGCATCAAAGTATGCCGCGAGACCCTCTTCCTCCATCCAGCCCTTTAAAGCATGCTGTGCTTCCTTCCACTGCGGAGAGTAAAGAGTTCGTGTAACACCGCCATCAGGCTCTGCCCCATACGAAGCTAACCATTCAATACCTTCTTCAAGTGTAGCGGGGAACTGACCCATAAACTCACTTCCTTGGCTGAATATATTGACCATACTTTTTATGGTCTACACCTGTTTGAGCGTCATAGATTACCTTTCCTCTTAAGATTGTTTTCTTTATTTTTAATAGAAATGTTTTATTTTCATATGGAGAATATTGATTTCGAAAAGCAATAGAGTGCTGGTCGACAAATGTTGTTTCGTCCAGTGAAATCAAAACTATATCACCATCTAATCCTGGCTGAATTCTACCTTTTTCTGTTAGTCTAAACCGATCCGCAACATTTTCAGTGCCTAAAGGCAGGATATTTTTCAGTGGGATATTCCTTTTCAATGCTTCATCCAAGAGTGCCAGCCAAGTAAATTGGACACCTTGGATTCCTCCCCATGCCTCCCATATGGAGTCAGTATTTTTCATAGAATACAGGCAGGGGGAATGATCGGAACCGATTGTATCAATCCATCCATTTGATATACACTCCCATAGCCCTTCTACTTCTTTCCTCGGCCTGAGAGGCGGGGCACATTTAAGAATAGAACCCTTCTTAAGGAAATCCTCCTCATCAAAAATCAAATAATGAGGACAGGTTTCGACAGTAACGTCAATTCCACTCTTCTTTCCCTGTTGGATAAGTTCAATCACTTTTGGTGAACTGATATGCACGAAGTGAATTGCCGTACCATATTTTGCAGCTATCTCCAGCGCCGTGCTGACGGCTTGTTCTTCAGCTGATATAGGCCGGCTTAGGAGGAATGCTTTTCGTTCATTCACCCCTTTTCGATGTTTATAAAAAGTGGTAAGAGTATGAATCTCCTCCTGCCATTCCGCATGAAGACCAAGGATTTTATTTTGTTCTGCTGCCATCTTCATTGCCAGTTCTAATTGTTTTGGTGCGGTATAAGGAAAATCATCGATGCCGCTATCTGCCATAAATGCCTTCCAGCCAATAATTCCCTCACACATTTCGTCCAATTCTGCTTTATTCGTAACCGATTCTCCAGTCATACCGCCCCATAAGGCGAAATCAACATAAGACTTATGGGTTAGATGTTCTCGTTTATTGTGTAAATGTATTACGCTTGTCACGGAAGGAAAACTGTTCAGCGGCATATCAAATATCGTTGTCGTTCCACCAATGGCGGCGGCTCGGCTGCCGGTTTCGATTCCTTCCCAATCACTGCGGCCGGGGTCATTAAAATGGACATGTGCATCGATAAATCCTGGTACGACAAGACAGCCGGCAGCATCTATGAAAAGAGACCCGCAGTCTTTTTGTGGTTCGACATCGCTGTCACTGATCGCTTCTATTGTTCCGTTTTTAATTTTTATACTTGCAAACCGAAACCCTTCACTCGTAAAAACATATCCGTTTTTCACCCAAAGTTCTGTTGTCATTTTTCCTCCTAACTCCCTCGATAGGTACTATACCCTCCTGGTGAAATCAAAAGCGGCACATGGTAGTGGGAATCCGGTTCAGAGATACCAAATCGTACAGGTACACAGTCTAGAAACGAGAAGTCACCTGTGGATGCTCCGCGGTTTCGGTAATAATCGCCAATATAAAAATGAAGTTCATAGATTCCCTTTTTCATAGATTCACCTTCTAGAAGGGGGGAATTTAATCGGCCATCCTCATTTGTATAGGAGGAAGAGATGGATTCTATCTCTTTATTTGAACCAACACGAACTAACTCCACTAACACACCGCCTGCCGGCTTACCAATACTGATATCTAGGACATGTGTTGTCAATCTCCCTGTCATTTACTTATTTCCTCCTGGGTTCTAAGTCATCAGGGGTCATGGAGAAGCATTGAAATCCATATGGCGGACGGGGTTCAGTAAATACTTTACCTTTTTGTGAAGCGGGAATTTCATCCAGGATGGTTTCCCAGGTACGGTTGTTGGATTCAAAGGTAACCTCTGCTAGCTGAGGAAAACGCTCTAGGATTCTCGTACCGATACGATATATTAAATTTTGAATCGATGGAGAGTTTTCTTCATGAAAGACGGTACAGGCAATATCTCGAATCTGCTCGGCTGCCACATAGCCATCCGATGTGTGTCCTCTGGCATCCTCGAGATTGTGGTAACGCCAATCAATATTTAAAAAGATAAACAGCGGGCGATCAAAGGATTCTGGTAAAGTCGTATATTCATCCTTTACATAACCGTAGAAGGAGCTGCCCTTCACTTTGATGAGCTTCAGTCCCTTCAAACTGCTCATGTGATTGGAGGTAATGATTTGATTTTTGTCACGATGAACTTCTATGGAGGCACCAGCCTGTTCATTTAAAGAATAGCGAAAGACAAGGGGGCTTGGTTCAAACGTTCCATTTGCCGGAACGGGAAGCTCTTCAAATGGTATTTGTTCTCCTGAAATCTTAATTCCTGACATATGTGTATAGGTTTCAAGAAAACGGTGAGCAACAAATTCAAGAAACCCCTCCTGAGTGGCTCCTTGATAGTCTCCTGCATGCTTTAGGATGAAGTTCTTCATTGAATCTGTTGCGACAACTAACGTGTTATCACCATCTCTGAAGGATGGGAAAAATGCATCACCTTCTACGGCAACTTTTACATTCATGCCAAACAGAATGTTGTTTCTGCCTGTGAAGGGGGACTCTGGAATGCTTCGAACGGCGGTTAACGGCTTAGCGTAGGTGCGATACACCCACACATCTGCTTTCCCATAGCTCATTGTTCTTTTCATCTTGCAGCCTCCTGCTCTTCGGTCACTCCAGACACCCTGCATTGACCGTAAGCTTATATTTTTCTACATTTCGGGCACTCTAGCCCTCCTGCATTGACCGGAAACTCATTTCCTCCTGTTCTTCGGTCACTCCAGCTCTCCTGCATTGACCGGAAACTCATTTTTCTCTGCTCTTCGGTCACTCCAGACACCCTGCATTGACCGTAATCTCATTTTTCTCTGCTCTTCGGTCACTCCAGCTCTCCTGCATTGACCGGAAACTCATTTTTCTCTGCTCTTCGGTCACTCCAGACACCCTGCATTGACCGGAATCTCATTTTTCTATGCTCTTCGGTCACTCCAGCTCTCCTGCATTGACCGGAAACTCATTTCCTTCTGCTCTTCGGTCACTCCAGACACCCTGCATTGACCGTAATCTCATTTTTCTTTGCTCTTCGGTCACTCCAGACACCCCGCATTGACCGGAATCTCATTTTTCTCTGCTCTTCGGTCACTCCAGACACCCTGCATTGACCGTAATCTCATTTTTCTTTGCTCTTCGGTCACTCCAGACACCCCGCATTGACCGTAATCCCATTTTTCTCTGCTCTTCGGTCACTCCACAAAGAAGTTATTTCTTATTTATCTTTAAGAATTTCATTCAATCGAAAGCCTGCAATTTTATAGACTTCGTGTAAGGCGGTATTATACTCATCCTTGTAAGAGTGATGAATTCTTTGCTTCATTGCAGCAAGAATACTGGCTTTCGTTTGCCCCTTCACGGCCATAATAAAGGGGAAATTAAATTTCTTTACGTAATGCTGATTGAGAAAAACAAAGTCCTCAAATTCCTCTTTTGTAAGTTGGTCAAGTCCTGCACCCGCCTGCTCCTTTTGAGAAATCTCAGACATTTGCAATCTTGTTCCTAAATCCGGATGTGCACGCAGTAATGCTAACTGCCTGGATTCCTCGGCATTTTGAACACATTCAATCATAGTTTGCAAAAGGTGTTCATGTGATGTAAACGGCCTGCACTCCCACGCCCGAGAAGCCACCCAAGGAGACTGTTCAAACACCCAGCCTGCCTTTTCAACAAACTCCTCCCTGCTCATTTGATTTAACTCTTTACTTACTTCCAAGTCTCCACCTCTCCCTTAAAGAACATGCTATTCAATAAACAATGGGCTTCTGTAAAACTATATATATTCCAAACCACTTGAAAATACCCATACGTTCTCTCTATTTCTAAAATGATACATAAATAGTTTGAATGCTACATAAGTGTCATATAATCTACCAACCATTTAAATAGGTTGGCATGAAATCTTACAACAAGTAAGAAAATCTGTGAATGATCGTGAATAATGTAAATAATACGACCCTTCTTTCACAAAACCCCAACATGTTTGGGTCCTGCTAAGCGTATTTTATGAATAAAAATATAAAAATGAATGGAGAGGTTACATGTCAGATATTCAATTTATGAAAAAAGCAATTGACGAAGCATATCAAAATGTCCTATCCAGCCGCGGGGGACCATTTGGGGCCATTGTGGTAAAAGACGGGAAAATAATTGGAATTGGACGAAATGAAGTCACCACTTCAAACGATCCTACAGCACATGCTGAGATTCAAGCGATTCGTAATGCGTGCAAGTATTTAAACGATTTTCAACTGACTGAGTGCGAAATTTATACGAGCTGCGAACCTTGTCCCATGTGCATTGGCGCCATTTATTGGGCAAGGCCCAAAGCTGTTTATTATGCATGTACGAAACAAGATGCTGCAAAAATCGGGTTTGATGATCAATTTATTTATGAGCAGTTGGAACTGCCGATGGAACATCGAAAGATACCGATGCAGCAAATTTTCCCTGCCGATGGTGATCTCCCTTTTCGAACGTGGGAAAGCTCTAAGAACAAAGTGGAATACTAATCTTAAGCAAGAGGGTGTTAGTCAATGGAGAGAAATCAAATCAAGCGGAGAATCTCTGTGGCTTCAGGAAACGAACCTGCTGATACGGTCGTAAAAAATGGCAGGATTGTTGATGTCTTTAATGGAGAAATAATCGAAGGAGATATCGCCATTGTCGATGGGTATTTCGCCGGTATAGGGCAATATTCTGGAAATACCATTGTGGATGCAAAGGGCAAGTATATCATTCCATCCTTTGTTGATGGTCATGTTCACATCGAATCGTCTTTGGTGACACCAAGTGAGTTTGCAAAGGTCCTCCTGCCGCATGGAGTGACAACCGTTATTTGTGATCCCCATGAAATTGCTAATGTCTTAGGAACTGAGGGTATTCAATATATGCTGGATTCTTCCGAGGACCTTCCCTTCGATATTTATATCATGCTCCCTTCCTGTGTTCCTGCTACAAGCTTTGAAAATTCAGGTGCAATATTAAATGCTGAACAGCTAGCCCCTTTTTATCACCATCCTAGAGTTCTTGGCTTAGCAGAGGTTATGAATTACCCTGCAGTCCTCCAGGCTGATGATGATATGTTGAATAAAATTTCAAAAGCACAGCAATTTGGTAAAAAAGTAGATGGCCATGCTGCAGGATTGTCTCCGAGAGATCTAAATGTGTATATGGCTGCAGGAATTCGGACTGATCATGAAAGTACCACCGAACAAGAAGCAAAAGAACGTCTTAAAAGCGGTATGTATTTAATGATTCGTGAGGGCACTGTTGCTAAGGATTTGCGAAATTTGATTTCAGTTGTAAATGAGTATAATGCGCGCAGATGCTTGTTTGTTACAGATGATAAGCATTTAGATGACCTTGTGCTTGAGGGCAGCATCGATTACAATGTCCGGCTCGCGATATCAGAAGGACTATCTCCGATAACGGCCATTCAAATGGCCACCATTAATGCCGCGGAATGTTTTGGGCTTTTAGATAAGGGAGCGATTGCTGCAGGGTACAAAGCTGATTTTTCACTGGTTGATGACCTTGAAAGTATTAGAATATCTCATGTTTATAAAGATGGAAATGCCGTTGTAGAGAATGGCAAATTGGTGATTGATTGCAGTAACGATCATAATCATGGTTTGAAAAAGTCAGTCCATTTTGATGATATCACGGAAACTAACTTAAACATTTACCTGCCCTCTAATAAAGCCAATATCATCGAAATTATTCCAAACAGTCTTATCACACGGCATGTCGTGGAAGAAGTGGATATCTGTGACCAAGGACTCTTCCAACCCTCTACTGCTGCTGATTACCTGAAGCTTGCCGTCATTGAGCGCCATCATCTGACGAAGCAAATTGGTTTAGGAATTGTCAAAGGCCTAGGCTTAAAATATGGTGCGATTGCCACTACGATTGCCCATGATTCCCATAATCTCATTATTGCTGGAACCAATGACAGTGATATGGTTTTAGCAGCAAATAGTATTAAAGAAATGCAGGGCGGACTGGTTGTCATTAAAGAAGGTCAAGTTCTAGCCTCATTAGAATTGCCAATTGCAGGTTTAATGTCTGACCGCCCATACCGGGAAGTATATGCGAGTCTTAACAGTCTTCATATTGCTCTTGAAGAGCTTTCTGCTAACGGTCAGTTTAATCCCTTTTTGACCCTTTCCTTTTTAGCTCTGCCTGTCATCCCCGAACTAAAACTAACAGACAAAGGCTTGTTTAAGGTATCACAATTTGAACATATAACGGTACATTCTGATTAATTTTCATGCATATTAGACATACTATCATGCGAGTTAACCAAAAACGGTTGCTTTCGAGGCCATTACCTGTCAAACTAAATGGACGACTGATTTCATAGAAAGTAAATGTAGGTGACGAACATGATAGAAATAAAAACATCAAAACTTAGTGATGGAGAGTTCAATAGAGGGGTATTCGCAACTAGAGATATAAGTAAGGGTGAACTGATTCATGAAGCTCCCGTGATCGCTTATCCGAATGCCGAGCATGAACATATTGAAAAAACTTTACTAGCTGATTATGCATTTGAATATGGAATCAACCATACATGCCTACTTTTGGGTTATGGAATGTTATTCAACCACTCCTATCAGCCAAATGCTACGTATGAGATAAATTTTCCAAATCATACGTTTGACTTTTATGCATACAAAGACATTAAAGCGGGCGATGAGATTCTAATCAACTATAATGGTGATGAAGAAGATCAAGAACTGCTATGGTTTGATAAAGAAAAGCAAGAAAAATAACAGCCCCTTCCTGGGCTGTTATTTTTTCATTCGGATACACCTTTTAGGTATAAAGGACCATTTTTGGTAAAATGGTTAAGATTTCAAAGTTTGTTCAATATTTCACAAACTTTATTCAAAAAACTCTGTTATGATTTATTTATAAAAGGCATAAGGAGTGATATGACATGATGGTATGTGAATGGAAATCCTTTTCAACAGATTCTGAAACGTATACTCAAGAAACTTTCGAAGAAACTGTTGGTGATGAATTCGAAGCTATGATGTTTAAAGATAATGAAAGCATCCCAAGTTATATTTGGACAGTAAATTATGTCATTCTTGTAAAAAAATATTCAAAGGTCCTAACGGATATCTCCTTTGAAAAAATACCGCGCAATCCGGTTTGTGAGTGAGTGTCGGCAGGGTCCGATCAATTGGTTGGCTGTTATTTTTTTAATCACACTTGTGAAATATTTCACAAAGTTTTTAGGTAATAGGAGGAATTACAATGAAAGTAGCAGAAAGAATGGATAAGGAATTACACAGTGTCGCGACAATGGTTGATAGCTTGGTGGAAAATGGCCTAAAAGCGTTAGAAGAATTCCGCAGCTTTGATCAAGAAATGATTGATATGATTGTAAAGGAAATGGCCTTAGCTGGTCTTGATCAGCATATGCAGCTTGCAAAACTCGCAGTTGAGGAAACCAAACGCGGTGTTTATGAAGATAAAATTATAAAAAATATGTTTGCGACAGAATATGTCTATCATAATATCAAATATGATAAAACCGTCGGGATCATTAGCGAAAACGAACATGATGGAATAATTGAAATTGCTGAACCAATTGGTGTGATCGCAGGTGTGACACCTGTAACTAATCCAACATCTACAACGATGTTTAAAGCCCTTATATCCATAAAAACGAGAAATCCAATTGTTTTTGCCTTCCATCCGTCTGCACAAAAATGCAGCAGTGAGGCGGCAAGAATTCTTAGGGATGCAGCTGTTAAGGCAGGTGCTCCAAAGAATTGTATCCAATGGATAGAAACACCATCCATTGAGGCTACACAGACACTCATGAATCACACAAAGGTATCAATGATTCTTGCAACTGGCGGTGCAGGAATGGTCAAATCTGCTTATAGCTCTGGTAAACCTGCGCTCGGTGTAGGACCTGGAAATGTTCCTTGCTATATAGAGAAATCAGCCAACATTCATCAGGCTGTAAACGACTTAATTTTATCAAAGACGTTTGACAACGGAATGATATGTGCATCAGAACAGGCAGTGATTATTGATCAAGAAATTTATTCAGAAGTAAAAAATGAGATGATTTCGAACAATTGTTACTTTTTGAATGAAGAAGAAAAGGCAAAAGTTGAAAAATTAGTGATTAATGAAAAATCATGCGCTGTTAACCCGAATATTGTTGGAATGGCTGCAAGTAAAATTGCCGATTTGGCAGGAGTAACCGTTCCTGAAAACACAAAAATCCTCGTAGCAGAATTAGATGGTGTCGGACCAGGATACCCGCTTTCAAGAGAAAAATTAAGTCCTGTCCTAGCTTGTTACAAGGCAGGCAATCTTGAAGAAGGTTTAAAAAGAGCAGAAGAAATGCTAGAGTTTGGCGGTTTAGGACATTCTGCAGTCATTCATTCTCAGGACCAAAATGTAATTAAGCAGTATGGCTATCGGATGAAAGCTGGAAGAATCATAGTCAATGCCCCTTCATCACAGGGGGCGATCGGTGATATTTACAATGCTTATATGCCCTCACTTACACTTGGGTGTGGTTCCTACGGAGGAAACTCTGTTTCTACGAACGTTGGTGCGATTCACTTAATCAATATTAAAAAAGTGGCACAAAGGAATGTTAATATGCAATGGTTTAAAGTACCTTCTAAAATTTATTTCGAGAAAAATTCAACTCAATATTTAGCGAAAATGCCGAAAATCTCTAAAGCTTTCATTGTAACGGATCCTGGTATGGTGAAATTAGGCTATGTAGATAAAGTCCTTTATTATTTAAGGAAACGTCCTGATTATGTTCACTGTGAAATTTTCTCAGAGGTAGAACCCGATCCATCCATTGAAACTGTTATGAAGGGTACCGAAATGATGGCGAAATTCCAGCCAGATGTAATTATTGCCCTTGGCGGCGGTTCAGCAATGGATGCTGCAAAAGGGATGTGGCTATTCTATGAGAATCCAGAAGCAGATTTCTTTGGCCTGAAACAAAAATTCCTAGATATCCGAAAACGAATCGTAAAATATCCTAAGTTAGGTGAAAAAGCTCAGTTTGTCGCGATTCCAACAACTTCAGGAACAGGTTCAGAAGTAACATCGTTTTCGGTTATTACTGATAAAGAAGCAAATTTGAAATATCCGCTCGCTGATTATGAATTAACACCAGACGTAGCCATTATTGATCCACAGTTTGTTATGAGTGTTCCTAAGCATATCACAGCAGATACTGGAATGGACGTATTAACTCACGCGATTGAGGCTTATGTATCCTGTATGGCTAATGATTATACCGATGGACTTGCAATGAAAGCAATCCAGCTTGTATTCGAATATCTGCCTAGAGCCTATCGAAATGGCAGTGACGAATTAGCTCGTGAAAAGGTGCATAATGCTTCAACGATTGCGGGGATGGCCTTTGCAAATGCATTCCTAGGTATTAACCATAGCCTTGCCCACAAGCTTGGATCAGAATTCCATATTGCTCACGGACGAGCAAATACCATATTGCTGCCGCATGTCATTCGCTATAATGCAGCAAAACCGAATAAGTTTACAGCATTTCCGAAATATGCTCACTTTGTGGCAGATAAGCGTTATGCGGAAATTGCAAGAACGCTTGGACTCCCTGCAAATACAACAGAAGAAGGAGTTGAAAGCCTAGTTCAAGCAATCATTCGCCTTGCAAACGAGCTTGAAATTCCGATGAGTATCGAGGCAAATAATGTTGATGCAGAAGCTTTCGAAAGTAAGGTCGATTATCTTGCAGATAAAGCATTTGAAGACCAATGTACTACTGCTAATCCTAAACTGCCCTTAGTAACTGAATTAGCTGAAATCTACCGTAAAGCATATAAGGGAGTTTAAAGTATACAAAAAGCCATCCAGAATTTGGATGGCTTCTTTATCGCTTATACCATTATCTTACAGATATCATTCGTAAATTCCACTGGGTCCTGGATAGGAAGTCCCTCAATCAGCAAGGCTTGGTTGTATAATAACTTCGTGTACAGATCGAGCTTTTCTTTATCATTTTCAAAGGCTTCTTTTAAAGATTGGAACACTTCATGATTTTTATTGATTTCAAGTACCTTATCGGCTTTGATATTTTGATTATCAGGCATAGCCGCTAAGATTTTCTCCATTTCGATAGAGATATCCCCCTCGGTTGCCAAGCAGACAGGGTGAGACTTTAAGCGTTTTGAAACTCTGACATCCTTTACTTTATCTGCTAAGATACCTTTCATGTAGTCAAAGATTTCCTTGTATACCTTCTCTTCTGTTTCGGAATCGCTCTTGTTTTCTTCTCCTTCAATTCCGAGGTCGCCGCTGGAGATAGATTTAAATTCTTTCTCCTTGTAAGTCATGAGCATTTTGATTGCAAATTCATCGATATCCTCAGTGAAGTATAGAATTTCATAGCCTTTTTCAGAGACGAACTCTGCTTGTGGCAATTTGTCGATTCTTTCAATCGATTCACCGGAAGCATAGTAAATGTACTTTTGGTCTTCAGGCATTCTTGAAACGTATTCATCTAGTGTAACCAGCTTCTTCTCTTTTGAAGAGTAGAACATGATCAGGTCCTGCAATACTTCTTTGTTTGCTCCGAATTCGTTATAGACGCCGTATTTTAATTGACGGCCAAAGGATTTATAGAATTCTTCATATTTTTCGCGCTCATTATTTAAAAGGCTTTGCAGCTCGCTCTTAATCTTTTTGTTAATATTTTTGGAGATTAGCTTTAGCTGGCGGTCATGCTGCAGCATCTCACGAGAAATATTTAAAGATAAGTCCTCAGAGTCGACCATTCCTTTTACAAAGCTAAAATGATCTGGAAGCAGGTCGGCACACTTGTCCATAATTAAAACGCCGTTTGAATACAGCTCCAAGCCTTTTTCAAATTCTTTTGAGTAGAAGTCATATGGCGTTTTTTCCGGGATATATAATATCGCATTATAGCGGATTGTCCCGTCTACACTAATATGAATATGTTTAATCGGCTTATCGAAACCGTAACGTTTTTCAGCGTAGAAGTTCGCATAATCTTCGTCCGTTAGTTCACTTTTATTCTTTTTCCAAATTGGAACCATGCTATTAATAACTTGTTCTTCTACATATTCCTCGAACTCGTTTTCGCTGCCCTCTTTTGGTCTTGAGCTGGACACATCCATTTTAATTGGGTAACGGATAAAGTCAGAGTACTTTTTAATAATAGACTTTAAACGATACTCTTCTAAGAACTCATCATAATTCTCATCTTCCGTATTTTCTTTCACTTTAAGGATAATTTCAGTTCCAACAGAATCCTTCTCAACTGTCTCAATTGAATACCCTTCTGCGCCGGTAGATTCCCACTTGTAAGCCTCATCGCTGCCTAATGCTTTACTAATAACCGTCACAACATCCGCTACCATGAAAGCAGCGTAGAAACCAACACCAAACTGACCAATAATATCATAGCCATCTTTTAGTTCAGTTTCTTTTTTAAATGCTAAAGATCCGCTTTTTGCAATCGTACCAAGGTTGGTCTCAAGCTCATCCTTCGTCATCCCAATCCCGGTATCAATAATTTTTAATGTTCTATTTTCTTTGTCAGGAATTACTTTAATGAAGTAGCTGTCTTTGTCGAAGCTTAATGAATCATCTGTTAATGCTTTGTAGTAAATTTTATCAATCGCATCGCTGGCATTTGAGATTAACTCTCGTAAAAATACCTCGCGGTGTGTATAAATTGAGTTAATCATCATTTCTAACAGCCTTTTAGACTCAGCTTTAAACTGCTTTTTTGCCATAGAAACCTCTCCTTACTCAAATTGTTAATTGGATTTTCCTTCGATTAGCACTCTCACCCAAGGAGTGCTAATACCGACATTATTTAAATATCATATATTCTTATCTCATGTCAATAAAAGAGCGACATACTTTTTATATTCTGCTTACTTTTGACACCCATAAATTGTAATATGACACCTTATCACAACAAAACAGAAGACCGACAGTTACTTGTCGGTCTTCTTTAGGGTAATATTATTCTGCAAGGTTCTATTCTATTGCTTTTTCAATCGCCTCTAATAATTTTTTACCCTCATCACCAAATTCTTTTACATAGAAATCTCTAACTGCCTGCATTTCTTCAACAAATACTTTTCTTTCGTCATCACTAATTTCTACAAACTTCATTCCGGAAGCTTCCATTGTTTTACGAACGTTTTCGATATTTTCATAGGTTTTCTCTACTGTTACATTACGACCTGCCTCAAATCCTTTTTGCATAGCATCTTTAATGCTTTGATCTAGACCATCGTAAAAAGTCTTATTAACTAAGATTAATTGGTCAAGAACACCATGGTCTGTCAGTGTCGTTACTTCTTGGACTTCATGCAGCTTCATATCATAGGTTGTATCTAGTGGATTTTCTTGTCCATTTATGGTGCCAGTTTGCAGTGCATTATAGGTTTCCGCAAACGGGAGGTCAGTTGGGGAAGCACCTAATGTCTTAAACTGTTCAAATATAACTGGTGATGGCATTGCTCTAAACTTTAATCCTTTAAAGGCTTCTGGGGTATTTAATGCTTTGGGACCAGTAAATTGTT
This sequence comes from Neobacillus niacini, assembly GCF_046591715.1. Classification (GTDB taxonomy): domain Bacteria; phylum Bacillota; class Bacilli; order Bacillales; family Cytobacillaceae; genus Neobacillus; species Neobacillus niacini_L. Next base: position 169,396 of record NZ_JAWVNQ010000008.1, read on the forward strand.
TATAACCAGTATGCCAAATACCTAATGCCTTAATGCCTACGCTTTCTGTTTGATCCAATAATTGACGCATTGCATCACTGTCCTGAAGGCTCAATAATTTTTCTTTTTCTTTTGGCATTAAGAACGGGATATCAAGTAGGGTGATTAACGGTTGAAACCCGCCCATAAATGATGTTGGGGAAATGACCATTTCGATATTCCCCATCTGGACCCCTTGTACTATCTCTGTAGGATTTCCAAGCTGTGAAGCCGGATAGATTTCCACCTTTACTTGACCATCGGTTTCAGCTTCCACCACTTCTTTAAATTTTTGGGCACCTAAATCACGGGCACTGTTTGGTGCAGAGGAATGTCCGAATTTAATGGTAATACTTGAGGATTTACTGTTACCTCCTTCATCTTTGTTACCACTTGTTGAATTTGAAGAAGATGAACATCCTGCTATCACAAAGCTCATTACCAACATGACATAAAACAAGAATTTCATTTTTTTCATAATCCCAACCCCCATATATTATTGTTTAACCATTGGCTTTCATCATTTCCGGAAACCACATAATCAAATCTGGGACATAAGTTACTAAGAGGAGAACAGCAATGCTGATAATAATGAACGGAATAAGCCCCGGAATAATTTGTGCATACGGAATTTTGAATGCACCTTGGGCAATGAAAATATTAAGTCCAAAAGGTGGTGTAATCATTCCAATCGTTAAATTAAGGGTAATGATTAAACCTAAATGTACTGGATCAATTCCTAGAGCAAAAGCAACAGGGGTTATCAATGGTACTAAAATGATTACGGCAGAGTTTGGGTCAATAAACATACCTGCAATTAAAAATATTACCGTAATGATTGCCAACACAATAATGGCCGAAAAGTCTCCAAAAAGGTCGGTAATTATAGCAGGCAGTCCTGCAATGGTCATTACATAGGAAATCGCTTTTCCGGCCGCAATTAAAACTAGAAGCATCGTAATAACCAAACCTGATTTACTTGTTACTTCCCATAAATCTTTTAATTTTGTTCCTTTATAGACAATCATTTCTACGAAAATAGCATAGGCAACAGCAATTGCAGCCGCTTCTGTAATCGTTGTCAATCCTAAATATATACCCGATAAGATAACAATTGGCAGCCCTAATGCCCAGCCAGCTTCATGAAATGCTTTTCCAATATTTTTATATCCTACAAATTTCTCTTTTGGGATATTATGTTTTTTTGCATAAATATAGCTGTAAACCATAAACGCAAAGCCTGTAAGCGTTCCTAGTATAATACCGCCTGCAAATAAATCACCTACTGAGGCTTGGGGTGCAACCGTAGAATACAAAATCATCGCAATACTCGGCGGTATCAACATTGCCAGACTGCTAGAAGCCAAAATCAAACCGATAATAAAACCTTTCTTGTATCCTTTTTCAACAAGAACTGGATAGACAATTCCGCCAATCGCTACTACTGCCGCAGAACCAGCACCAGAAATGGCTCCAAAAAACAAACAGGTTACAATCGTTGCAATTGCAAGCCCGCCAGTAATATGCCCTACGAGTGTATTCGCTAAATTAACAAGCTTTTTCCCAATCTGTCCTTGAGAAATGATATCAGCTGCTAAAATAAAAAATGGAATTGACAAGATTGAAAAACTATTAATTCCTCCTACCATCTGCTGCAGGAGAATATCTGCCTGCATTTGAGGAAAGTACATATTCAATACTAGAAAACTTGGAATTAATATCGCAAGAAATACGGGGACACCAATCATTAAAAAGAAAACGGCTAAGGGAAAAAGAGTAGCGACCATTAATCAACCCTCCCGTTTAAACTCATGAAAACACCCTTTGATGTAATATTTTTTATAATGATGTGAAGAAAATTCTTTGCTGTTAGTAGACATCCAACTGGGACGGCCAAATATACATATCCCATGGGTATTCCTAGAGTGACGGACATCTGTTTCGTTTCAAAGATTTTAACGGTCATAAAATATCCGATATAAGTTAGATAAATAAAGGTCAAAAAGCATAATAAGAGAATGATCACTGAAAAGTACTTCTTAATTTTTCCTTGTAATTTATTGAATAACATATCGATAACTACATGTTCACCTTTTCTAACACAATAGCTCATTCCAATAAAGGTTACCCAAATGACGATGAAACGCGGTAATTCATCAGACCAGTCAGGTGAATAATTAAAAAAATACCTGGATATTACGGTTCCGACAACAACAATGGTCAACATTAATAATCCAAATGCAATCACAATTCTTTCAAAACTTTCAAGGATCTTATCTATCCATTTAAGCAGTGCCTTTACCCTATTAGAGCCCGTTTGTTGTTCTACAGTGACAATAGAATTTTCCATTTTTGCACCCACCCATCTTGTTCCTAGTCTACAAGCCGCATATAAACTTCTTGCTCGAGGCTGCATACACCTTATCTATTCGATTTATCACCTCTATTGTGTATTTATTTTAGATAATAGTATCATAGTTAATATTTAAATTATTCAGAATACAACACAAATTTTAGTCTTACTTTTTGTATTCCGACCACAAAACGTTAGGACTTCTGACATATATTTCTGAAAGATTTAAGATACTTTTTTGAACTTCAAAGAGTAATAGAATAAGTGTAAAAGCTTGTAGACGACCTTGCATTTTCTACAAGCCTTCCACCTTATTTATTACTTTATTTCTTTGGAATTATAGGGACTAAAAGGCAGCTGTTTTTATCTCCTCCAGAGTAGATGGTTACCTTTCCGCCAAAGACATCTTCAGGGCGGTCACGAATATCGTCATGCCAGTATGCTCCGGAACCTGTCATAAACTTGGTATGAAACCGGACACCCTCATCCGTATTTTTATAGTCTTTACCGCCAATGGTTAATCCTAGTTGATAACCTGGCGGGATGACTATCGAGGTCGGCCAAATCTCAATATCTAGTTCATAAACCTCGTTTGGTGTTAAAGGCTGAATCTCATCATGGGTATGGTAAGGTTGATAGAATGTAGTTCTTTCAACATCTAGCTTTCTGTGTGAAGCTCGTAACCAGCCTTGTGAAATCGGTGTCCTTGGATCCATAGCTCCACTGTAAAGGATTTCATTCCCTTCTGGATCAAAAAGCCTGACTGTAAGGAACAAATCAGCATCAGTAGTAGTAGAAGAGATAAATAGTTTAGCAGCTAAGGGCCCTGTTATTTCTGTTTCTTCAGAGTATGGTTCACTTAAAAACGTTACTTCTTCTTTTAATGGTTCGTATTCGATTTTACCATCAGACTTTATTGGCTCTGCTCCGAATCCAGTATTAGCTGGGTCAAGATATAGCTTTTTCCATTGTGTTCGCTCAAACGGCCATTCATGTTCTGCTCTTTCAGTAAATTCATTTACTCCGCGAACATTCAATTGAATAGGTGCCTGAGATGACCAGCCGTTATCTTCCCCCTTTAGGAAGTAGTCAAAGAACTTTCTTTGTAAGTTAACACCGTAGTCCGTATAAAAATGAGTCCAATGTTCAAGACCATGAACTTCCAACCACTTCTGTGTTGAAGCAGCCTGCTTGTATCCTTCAATATTACCGCGCAAGTGAAGACCAATTCCGCCCCAGTTTGCAGCAGAAAGAATTGGAACAGTGACCTTTGACCAGTCCACTTCCCTTTCTTTGTAATAATCATCATTTGCTAACGGATGAGACAGAATATCAGAATCGAGATCAGTACGGTTTGCTGCTAATTCTTCATCAGACAGCGTTTCAGGACCCGCTGCATATTCCCCAGTATTTGGATTTATACTGCCTCTGTTTCCAACGCCATGTTGAACAGTAAGGATTTGTGGAAGCCATGTAGCCCAGAAGGTCGACATAATTCCACCATGATGAGTAGCATCACGATACCAATCAGCAGAACCTTCCCAAGGGATCATCGCTGCTAGGTGCGGCGGCTGCAGTGCTGCTACTTGCCACTGATTCATTGCGTAGTAAGAAATTCCATTCAATCCAACTTTTCCATTACTCCACTCTTGCACGCCTGCCCACTCAATACATTCATAATAATCCTGAGTCTCCCGCTTAGAGAAAGGATCCATGTACCCAGGTGAGCGGCCTGCACCTCTTGAGTCTACACGAACACATACATATCCATGCGGCACCCACTTTTCAGGATCAACTGCCTCCCAGGTTTGATATTTGTTTGTTGATCCCTTCTCAACATCTGGGTGTTCCTTTGTCATTAAATTCCATTGTCGAGGATAAGCTTCTTGAAATGGCAGCCCTTTAGCATATGGTCCATAACTTAGAACCACTGGGTATTGTCCATCATCAATGGGGCGATACACATCCGCTCGAAGCACTAAACCATCATCCATAGTAATAGGTACATCCCATTCAATTCTCATGCCATCTTTGATTTCAACTATATGACTCATCTATATCCCACCTTCTAAATATTTTTAATCTAATAAAACAACAGTGGACAAAATAATAGGAATGAAGGAATTGTTCTTAACCAGCGAACTTTTAATTTTTAACTATATCTTTTTTCTTGAGTTGTCCCATCGAACCAATCAAAGTGCTGTCGGCTTATGTTTACGATTACATTTCTTGTTTTTGTATAATCTTTGTAACATTGAATACTATTTTCCAATCCTATTCCACTATTTTTGAAGCCTCCCCATGGTGAAGATGGATCAATTCTATGATGGTCGTTAATCCAGACGATACCAGCTTCTAGCCTGTTTGCCAGCCAGTGTGCATCACGCACATTATTAGTCCAGATTGACATAGCAAGTCCCATTTCTGTTCCATTGGCAATTGAAATTAATTCTTCCATGCTGCTATATTTCATTACACATGTAACAGGACCAAAGATTTCCTCCTGTGCTATCCGCATAGAATTAGTAACCTGTGTAAAAATGGCAGGAGTAATAAAATATCCATTAGCTAGTTCATCCTGTTCAGGAGCAGTCCCGCCGAAGGCTAGAACAGCACCTTCTTCCTGCCCAATTTGAATATAAGAGAGAATCTGTTTATATTGTTTTTCTGAAATAACAGGACCAATATCTGTATCAAATTTCTTCGGATCACCCATTAACAGCTTCTTTGCTTTAGCAATGAATTTGTCTATAAAATCTTCGTACATGGATTCATGCACCAAAATTCTTGAACCCTGTACACAGGTTTGCCCTGCGGCAATAAAAGCTGCAAAAGCGGAACCATTTACTGCTTCTTCCAGGTTTGCGTCCGGAAGCACAAGGACAGAAGCTTTCCCTCCAAGCTCAGCAGATACCTTGGATAAGTTGTAACCTGCTGCTGCAGCCACATGACGTCCTGTTTCTGTACCGCCTGTTATATCTACCTTTTCTATTGAAGGATGCGATGTTAATGCTTTTCCTACAACTGCCCCATAACCTTGAACTACATTCAAAATCCCAGCAGGTACACCTGCTTCCTGTGCTAATTCCGCTAGGAAATAAGTCGTAACAGGTGTATTTTCAGATGGCTTTACCACTACTGCATTTCCCGCAGCAAGTGCGGGAGCTAGTTTTTTGGTCAGAATTAAAAGCGGATGATTCCAAGGAGTGACGAGGGCCACTACTCCTAATGGTATTCGGTTAGTATAATTTACAAATTCTCCTCCAAACGGAGGCACGGCATCCTCTAGAGTTTTTGCAACACTCGCAAAATACTCATACCATTCTGGTAATCGGCTGAGCTGCGCCTTCATCTCCCTAATCGGTCTGCCTGTCATCATACTTTCCAATTCTACTAACTCTGGAAGAGATTCTCGCAAAATTGCGGCTAATCGATTTAACACTCGATACCGTAAGTCCTTGTTTACAGCCCATTCTGTTTGATTAAAGGCAGCAGCCGCTGCTGACACAGCTTTATTTACGTCATCTTCATTTCCCTCAGCTACCTCGGCTACAACTTCCTTTGTAGCGGGATTAAGCACTTGAAAATACTTTCCCGTCTCTGAAGGGACACTTTGACCGTTTATGAATAATCCAATTCTTTTCATTTCACTAAACCTCCATAAAAATGAGGCCTGCGGTTTCTAAACACATTTGTCCCTGGGACAACATCTTTTATTCGGCTTAAGGTAAAGGGAGCAAATGAACCGCATGCATGAAGTCTTTCAGTCTTTAAGGTTGATGCCGTCACAACTCCATTTGGATCAATAACCTGACTTACACCTTGATCACACGAACTAGCAGATACTATGAAGATCCGGCTTTCCGCTGCCCGGGTTCTGCCAATATTGCTGGCACGGGATTCAGCGAGGTCATTTGGCCAAATGATACAGTCTGCTCCCAAAACCATCATTGTCCTTGGCCATTCTGGAAGTATAGCCTCATCTCCGTGCATGATTCCGATTCTTCCCCACTTGGTTTGGAATACTGGCGTAGTGAACTCTGATAATGACGCTTCATGATGCAGGGTAAAATAGGTTTCTTCTATCCCTTTTTGCGTAATTAAATAACTAGTCATGCCTTTATTTTCTTCTTTTACTGTTCCTATGAGAACCACGCTCTCTGGAAGAAAAGGGGTAATTCTATCTACATAATCAGCAATCTGTATGGCTGCCGGAGGCATACAAATAATACTGCTTCCATGATTCACCAATCTTTTGACCATTTGAAGATATTCTTTTGCATCTCTAAATTCCCCGGAAGCAGTAGTGATATAAGGAGTAATATCCTCAGGGATGACTCTCTCCCTCATCACCTCAGACACAGGCAAAGAGTTATTTTCTTGTGTAAGTGCGGTATATAATTCCGAACGCCGCTTAATAGGAGCAGAAATTGCAGGATGTTTGATTTTCCCATTTTCATCCGTTGGTATTTCAACGGAAACCACCTCATCCTGGTGTGAACTTGCCTGATAGACAATGGACCCGTCAGGTGCAAATACCCCTGAGCGGCCTGCATATGTAATACTCCCGGACTCCACACCCCATTTATCGGAGACAGCAAGCCACACTTGGTTTTCCATTGCTCGAACGGATAGCATATATGCACTCTGAGCATTTTGTAAGGCTGTAATATCTGGTCCAGTGGCAGTTAAATTAGCCAAATCAATGATCAATTGAGCGCCTTCTAATGCAGCAAGTCTTACAATTTCCGGCATTCTTGCATCGGCGCATACTACTAATGCGACTCTGCCAAAATCTGTATCAGCAACTGCTACATCCTCACCTGCTGTAAACCACTCCTGATCAAAATGCCACAGGAAGGATTTTCTCTTTTTCACTATTTCCTCACCGCTCGGATCAATCAGGATGGCACTATTATAAATATCCTCCCCTGATTTCTCTAAGCAGCCATAAGCTATATATACCTCTTTGTTTCTAGCAATTTCTTTTAAAGTATTTAAATATAAATCTCCATTATTAATGACAATGTCATCAATACAACCTTCATCTGGATGAAGGAAGTATGCAGGAAATGCACATTCCGGCACTAGAATTAAATCATGATTGTTGGCCGCATTAACTACCATCTGATGAAGATGTTCCCATGCTCGTTCGTAATCCTTTAAATCATTGGCTTTTACTTGAATTGAGGCAACCTTCATTTGTACATCCTCCTTTCTCCTGAACTTATATAAATAAGGATCGTATGCTTTTGTCAGTTATTTTCTCAATCACATCATTTGAAAAGTCACAGCTGGTAACCAAATCCATAGGCTTTAAAGTTCCCATATCAAAAGGATAGTCGCTTCCCAGCACAACATGATCTGCACCAGCAAGCTTGACCAGAAACTCAAGTGCCTGAGGGTGGAAGGTAAGGGTATCAAAATAAAATCGATTTAGATAGGATGATGGTTCCTCCTTACACGTTCTGCTTTCCTTCCGTTCCTGAAATCCCTTATTAAATCGGCCAATTTGATAAGGGAAATATCCACCGCCGTGTGCAAGCATAACTTTCAAATTTGGAAAACGATCTAAAACTCCGCCAAAAATAAGACTTCCAGCAGCTTTTGCCGTATCCAATGGATTACCTATTAAATTTGTAAAATAGTAGTTTGATAAACCTGATTTATCGCCGACATAATAAGGATGAAGAAACAAGGTAAACCCTAATGAATCACAAGCCTCAAAAAAGGGAGTGAATTCTGGTGCATCCAGGTTTACACCTTCAATGGAGGTTCCGATCTCAACAGCTCGAATATTATATAAACTTCTAACTCGTTCAAGCTCTTTTACTGCTGCAAGTGGATCTTGCATCGAGACGGTTGCCATACCTTGAAACACTTGACTATTCTGTCCAATCATTTCCGCTGTCCCATCATTGATGATTCTTGCTAAATCGGCACCTGTTTCTGCATCTTTCCAGTAATAAAACATTGGCGGTGCTGGTGAAAGCACAACTGCATCCAAATTTGCATTCTCTAAATCCTGTTGTTTTGCCTTAATATCATAAAACTTGTCAAAAAGGGGATATGCGTATCCTTGACGATGGACAATCCATTCTTGTTGATCTTTTACCTGTATTTCTGCTTCGAATCTCGGGTCTCCTTTACGAATGGAGTCGACAACACATTTTGGGATAATATGGTGATGAGCATCTATAACCATTTGAATCCTCCAGTTTTTTAAGTAAAAATATAGCAACTTTTAGATTCGTTGAATATATGGTTAAGATACAAAGATAGGCTTTTGCCATTGTGTCTCAGGAACAAAGTAATCAATTTTTCAATATTTGATATGACTCCATGGCAAATAAATATGCCAGCTTGAATTCAGGTGATGTTAAATCGTGCTTTATGATTTGTTTTACTTTTTTTATTCTATAGGCCACTGTATTAGGATGAAGGAAAAGCTTGTCCGCTGTTTCTTTTATACTGCAGTCACATAACAGGAAGGTATGAAATGTATCGAGCAGGACGTTTCCATTCTCTTGGTCATGCCTTATTAACTCTGATAGGAAATCATAACAAAAATCACGAATCTCTTCAGAATCACTAACCATTGATAGGATGCGATGGATTCCTACATCTTCAAAAAACAGGACTGATCCTTTTCTCTCAAACTTTTTTAATATGGTAAGGGCACTGTTAGCTTCCTTATAACTTCTTCCTACCTTATCAAGCTTGTCATAAACACCGCCAATACCGACACGAAATTTACCTTTCCCATAATGATTTTCCAACTCAGCAAGTGCTTTTCCGATTTCCTCCCTTAAAAGCGGGGTTACTTTCTTAATCTGCTTAGGTGAAAAGGATACTAATACTGAGTATAAAGAACCGTTATTACCAATGATTACTTGTCCAAAGTGCTTGTTCAGGCCATTTTTGATAATCCCTGCAATCATCTCCTCTGAGCGGTCCCAAATATTGTTATTATTCTCTTTTTTTGATTCCATGAATTCTATAAGAATAGCTGCCATTGGGTTAGACCAATTAATATTCAGGAAATCATATTCAAATACGATTTGTGTATGAATTCTGCCGTGGATAATATCTTCGATGAGGGCTATCGTCTTTTTGTTAGAGGTCTGTTCATATAAGTATTGTTGCATCAATTGAAGTGCCAATGCTGTTGTAGAATTTTCTAATATAATTAAATCCATTGGTGTATGAGGCTTATGACATTCAAGAAGAGAAATAAACCCATACAAACTTTGATTAGAAAAAATCGGAATCATAATATTCAATATTTGAGGCTCATCCTCTAACCTTACAGTCATTTCAATTTTTTCATTCTTCCCCCCCTTTTGTATGTCTTTATAAAATGGGGATTGTAATACTTTGTTTTTAAATAGTGAAGAAACACGATGGTCTATAACAGCCTTACAGGTATTTGTTTCTTCCGAGTCAATATTTCCAATTGCAATGGTTTGTAATCTTGCATCTTCAAGAATAATCGGGTTCCCTGCTAGATTTGCAATTTTATTAACAATCGTTTGAATCGACCGGTTCTCTAAAACCAGATTAATTAAACTGTTTTGAACATCTTCCACTAATTGCATAATTTTCATCCGTTCATTCATGAAAAAGTCCATAAATGATTCAATAACAATTGGCCAGGTTATTTCATGAGGCAGGCTAATGATTGGAAAATCATAATGGTTAGCCACATTAATCATCTCCTTAGGCATGACACCAAGGAAACGGCTAGTTTTGATTGCTAAGGCTGCTGCACCATTCTTAATTAAACTTTCAATCCATTCCTTTTCATGCTCTACCTTATTCCCAATAAAAAAAGCTGTGGTACAAACCAACTCACCACCGCGGAGCCAGTTTGCCGCATCTGGCACCTCAGCTACAGTTATCATTTTGACTTCTCTCGACAAACCTTTTTTTCCAGCTACCACCTCACTATGATCAAAAGCACTTGCTCTTAAAATATCCTGGATGGTTATCATAAAAAACCTCCTCCCAATCTATTAAACTATTAATTGATTGAATTTTTAGTATATTCATGATTATATTTCATATCCACCCTATTTGAATACCTTTTTTTGTATTCAGAACACAAAGGATTTACCAGAAATTTGTATGTCTGCCATATATAAAATACGGAAAAGTGTTGATATATTTTTTAACAAGATGATTTATGAAAGGTTGGGATAAGGTGTTTGATTTAGAAATTATCAACGCGGAGATTGTAACTTCAACTAATAGTTATAAAGGGTCTATCTCCATCAAAGATGGTAAGATTGCAGCAATTAGTGAAACTCCCCTTAGAAATGCAAAACAGACGATAGACGCCGCCGGGCTTCATCTTGTACCAGGAATGGTAGATCAACACGTCCATTTTATGGACCCAGGCGAAACAAGCCGGGAGGATTTTATCCACGGTACACAAGCAGCGGCTATGGGCGGCATTACAACAGTAATAGAACATACACATGCTGTTCCAGTCAGGTCCGTAGAAGATTATGAAAAGAAGATAAAGCATGTTAGTGCACGTTCCCTTGTTGATTTCGGTTTGACCGCACACGTTTTTCCTGAAGATTTGGGAAATCTGCGTGCATTATGGGAAAGTGGTGTTGTACTATTTAAAATCTTCACTTGTACAACACACGGAATACCAACCCTAAATAATGACCAACTATTCCGCGCTTTCCAAGAAATTGCTTCCTTTGACGGACGTGTCCTTGTCCATTGTGAGGACGATGCGATTACAGAAGGAAATGAACAGCGCCTTAAAAATGCACATCGCTGTGACAATGAAATTGTTTCTGAATGGCGGTCTGAAACTGCAGAGGATATTGCTGTTGCGAATGTTGCCCTTATGGCTCGAATGACGGGAGTTACTGCTACCATTGCACATATCAGTCATTCCTTTGTTATTGATTTAATTAAGCGGGAGCAAGCAGAAGGTGCAAAAATCTATGCAGAAGTTTGCCCGCAATATCTTTTCTTAGACGAGGAAACCGTTAAGGAAAAAGGACCTTTTGCCAAATTCACTCCGCCGGCAAGAGCAAAAGGACAGAACAACCGTTTGTTAGAACTCATTAATGATGGAAGTATTCAATTATTATCTACTGACCATGCCCCATCTACAGCGGAGCAAAAATTAACAGGCACAATTTGGGATTGTAATTTTGGACTTCCTGGTGTTGAAACCACATTACCGATGATGTTGAATTTGGTACACGAAGGAAAAATAACCTTACAACGAGTGGTCCAATTATTCTCTGAAATGCCTGCTAAGGTACTCGGTTTGTACCCGCGAAAAGGCTGTATTGTTGTGGGAGCAGATGCAGATTTGGCGCTGTTAGATCTATCCCGGAAATGGATGATAAAAAATGAAGAAATCATATCAAAAGCAGGATGGTCACCTTACGATGGGATTCAGATTACTGGAATGCCAGTAACAACGATTGTACGGGGAAATATTGTTGTCGAAAATAGGAAAATTGTTGGGGAGCCAGGAATTGGAGCACCTGTTACAAGACTGCAAACAGGTAACAAAAAATCAGACACTGTTTTAATTAATTAAACCTAAAGAGATGGAGGAATTTTTTATGAGTATCGCAGTTATTGCAATCGATTTACATCGAGGACATTTAGATCCTGCTGTGGCGACCATGCCATTACCAGATGCTGTATGCACGCAAGTAATTAATGATAACGAGATCTTTTTTAACCAATGCCGTGAACTAAAAATTCCAATTATCCATTTATTAACACAATATCGATCAGAATCAGAAATCCTCTCAAATCCAGCATGGCAGGAAAGATCAAAGGATCCTAATGCTACTCGAAAAAACGTTGGAAGCCATAATATCGCAGGAATGCCTGGTGTACAAGTAATTCCAGAACTTTGGGATGAAAGAGATATTCTCGTAGATACAAAGAAACGTTACGACTGCTTTGTTGCAACAGATTTGGAATTTGTTTTGAAGGCCAACAACATTACAACTCTTTGGATCACCGGGGTCAACACAAACAGCTGCTGCCTTGCAACATCCATTGATGCTTCTTGCCGTGATTACGACGTTACGATGGTCTCTGACTGTGTAAACACAATGGATGGTCCGGATTATCATGAGATGGCACTAAAAGTATTTGAAAGAGCATTTGGGAAGGTTAAACATAGCTCCCAATTAATCCAAGAAGTTAAAAATAAGTTGGTAAACAAATAATCTGTAATACAAAGAAAGACCGACAATTATTTATGTCGGTCTTTTTTTGTATGCCTCCTATAGAGAGGTATTCTCTGAGCTTTCAACAAAGCACTTTGGGCACTCTAGACACACTGGAGTTACCCAAAT
>NZ_JAWVNQ010000009.1:0-169540 GCF_046591715.1 Neobacillus niacini
TAGTCAGTCACTTTTTAGCGACAAGAAATATCTTACCACGTTCACTTCAAAATAGTCAACATATTTTTTCATTTCATAATGTTGTTAACCACTCCGCGAAGGAACTTTCTTATAATAACACCCCATATGAAACACTGCAATATGTAAAACCTTCCAATTTCTTTTAACCCGTGTACATAAAAACCTGCTTAATTGATGGATTAAGCAGGTTACTTTTATTTAAATAATTATCCATGATAGTTGTCTTTCTTATACGACAGAATTGAAGATTCACCTTTTTCATACATCCCAAGCAATTTTTGAGTCACTCTCATATTAGGAACAATGCGAAATACTAGAACCGCTGAAACGATGCTAATAAATGCCCCTGCCACGATATCAGCTGGATAATGAACTCCTGCCCCAATACGAGATATACCAACTAGAAATGCAAGAAGCACCCAGATTAACCCTTTACCACCTCTAAATAACAAGAATGTCGTACAAAATGAAAAAAACAAAATAGTATGGTCACTTGGAAATGAGTTATCCACAGCTTTTTCTATTAACTGATTTACATTAGACAATTCAGCAAAAGGCTGACTATTGGAATGAAATGTTCCTGCTAATTTCCCAGCTATCTCAGCTATAACAAATGTGATCGAACCGCAAATAATCATAATCCGATTCTGCTTCAATCTAGTAAACCAGAAAATAATAATCGCTAATGCTAAGAAAATCACTGTATATTCCGCAACAAATACAAATACAGGATTAATAAATGTATGTTCTTTCCCTACATCATTTATTAATCTAAATAATTTCTCATTCATATACTCCCCCCTTGAACTTCTGCTAAAAGGAGTATATGACAATCATAATGATTTCTAAATTTCTTTTCCTTACACTTACCTTACATTTTTGTAAGATTTTATATAATTAAACCTGTAACCTATTCTTTTTAAAGAAGAAGAACATAGACTAATACATTACTTTTATCGTTATGAATATTTTTCTTCATTCTCACATACTGTTGAAGGAATGGAAAGGAGAATCACATCCTATGGCGAACGAAGAAGTTATTAAACAGGTTGAAAGCATTGCTCATCCAAAGGTACGTAATATTGTGAGAATTTGTGTGGAACAAGGCTGTCGGTTTAAACCACATCCCAGTAATCCTAATTTAGTTAATTTGTTTGATCCTGCCAGAAGGAAAAATATTATCGGAGATATTAACCTAACCAGTCCGAGAGGCTATTTTACACTTGAAGTGGAGAATGGACGTTTTAAGTCCTTTAGAAATGAAGTAATTGGATTAGACATAGATAAAGCTGAATTTGAGGATAACGTGCTTAAGAGACTAAAGAGGTAAAAAATAAACGGAGTTTTTCCGGTTAGTTACTGAATGAAGCTCGTTTCGGGCTAATTAAGGGGAGTTTTTCCGCTTATGAATAGCAAACTCCCCCATTATCACGTTTTTCGAACCCAATAAGCGGAATCTCTCCACCTGTTTAAGCTGATTTTAATCATAATTAATAATTAATCGGAATTTTTCCGTCTATTTACCATCCCATGGGTCCTTAGTCCCTAAGTCTTATTCTCCAAGCGTTTTTCCATAAACTTCGTTTCAAATTCACTCACAGGTAATGGTTTGCTGAAAAAATACCCTTGTGCCTCTTGGCACCCTTGTTCTAAAAGAAAGGAGATTTGTTCTTGTGTTTCAACACCCTCAGCTTTTATTTGAAGTTTTAATAGATGCGCCATTACAATTATGGTCCGGACAAGAGTATTACTGTTTATGTCACTAGGACATTCTTGAATAAAAGATTGATCTATTTTCAATTTATCGATTGGCAGCCTTTTCAGGTAATTTAAGGAACTATACCCCGTACCAAAATCATCAATACTAATCTTAACGCCAATTTTCTTTAATTCTAAAAGAGTGGATATGGATTCTTCTACATTCATGGTAATACTTTCTGTAATCTCTAGTTCTAAATATTTTGGTTCTAATTCTGCATCAGCTAAAGCTGATTGTACGATTTCAACCAATTTTGAAAGAAAGAATTGTTTAGCTGAGATATTTACAGAAACCGTAATAGGTGGATAACCAGCCTTTTGCCATTTTTTATTTTCCATGCATGCTGTACGAATCGCCCATTCTCCCATCGGAATAATCAACCCGGTCTCCTCCGCTATAGGTATAAAGGCTGCTGGTGGAATAATGCCTTTCTCAGGGTGTCTCCACCTCATAAGAGCTTCGGCTCCACAAAGCTCATTATTTCTTATATTAAATTGCGGCTGATAATATAATTCCAATTGATCTTGTTCAAGTGCTTTTCGCAGGCTTACTTCCAATTCCAATTCATACTGAGCTTTTTTATTTAACTCATCATTAAAGAATTGGAAATTATTCTTGCCTAAGCTTTTTGCATGATACATCGCTAAATCTGCATTTTTGATCAGTGTTCCAAAGCTTTCTCCATGATTAGGGAAAACTGTAATTCCTATACTTGGTGTAACCATAAATTCATGATGATAGAAGATAAAAGGAACAGACAAACTTGAGATAATTTGCTCTGCTACCTCACCCGCTCTTTGTTCGTTCGAATTAGGAAGTAGAATCGAAAATTCGTCCCCGCCGTACCTTGAAATAATATCATTTGGATTAACACAACCTTTTAATCTTTCTGCAAATTCAACTAAAACTTTATCCCCTATTTCATGACCCATCGTATCATTTATGGCCTTAAAACGATCCAAATCCATAAACAGCAACGCAAATCTCTGATTATTTTGTTTTGAAAAATTAACAGTTTCATTTAGTTTCTCACGTAACAAATATCTATTAGGCAAATCTGTTAATTGATCATGATAGGCCATGTGCTTAATCATTTTTTCGTTATTTTTCCTTTCCGTTATATCGATTAGGGTCCCAATGATAGCGTCCCGGCCATTATAGTTTATTTTTGAACCAAACAATTCCACTGTTAAAACACTTTTATCCTTACGTACTGCGCGATATTCGTATGTAACCGAACCCAATTCATTCTTAACACGTTTTTGGATATTTTCATTAACAAGGTGCAGATCTTCATGAAAAATAAATTCGTTAATCCCCATACCGTATAACTCATCAAAACGATAACCTGACATTTCACATAGCCTTGGGTTAACATAAACAATTTTTCCATCTTGAATAATATAAACTCCTACTAAAGAGTTTTCTATTAGGCTTCTATATTTGGCTTCGGCTTCAACTAAATCTATTTGAGCTTTCTTATGCTCCGTAATATCTTTTATAATTGTATAGACACCAGTAATTTTCTCGTTCACATAAATAGGTATATTTGTTACACCAATATCTCTTTGAAACCCCTCTTTATCGAAAATAGAACATTCATAGGCTGTTGCCTTACCATCTAGTGCTTGGCTAAAATGACCCATTACTCTGTCCAAATCTTGAGGCAGAAGAAATTCTGCAAAGGGTTTTTGAAGTAACTCATCTTGACTAAACCCATATGCTGACACAGCTTTGTTTGCGCTGATAAACTTTCCCTCCGTATCAAAAATAATCACAGCATCAGGATTTTGTTCATAGAGAGATTTATAATACTGCTCATTTAATTGATATTGATTATAATTTCTTGAGAATTTACGAATATAGGAAGCATAGATAACAATAGTACCAATGATTAATCCTATCCCGATTCCAAGAACCAAACCTAAGGTTATTTCCTCCATATTCCGCAAAGCCTCCAAGTTACATTTATTAATACTATTTCCCAAAATACAACTAATAAAAGACATGAGTTCAGAAATAAAAAATAGCCTGCCCCATACGGGATAGGCTAATTTAACTTTATCAATGCGAATGGGGATGACGCCGATGAAACCTGCCATGCTCGATCGTCCACACCTTTTTCGCAGAAAAACTGAACATTTCCACACTTATAAAATCGGTGAAAGTAATCTAGATACCGATTCTTTAAGTCGTACCTCCAAGGAACGTTTTTGATATCCCTCATACGTTAACAGCATCGATACCTTTATATCTTCTTTAAACGTTTCGGTTAGTTTTCTAGACACACCTTCATCATATAAAAAAGCATTTACTTCGAAATTAAGTTTAAAGCTTCGATAGTCAATATTCGCTGTCCCTACAGATGAAATTTCTTCATCGACCACCAGCATTTTTGCATGGATAAAGCCGTTCCGATAAATATATACCTTTGCGCCAACTTTTAATAATTCACTTACATGCGAAAGAGTTGCCCAATACACAAATAAATGATCAGGTTTATCTGGAATCATAATATTGACTTCAACTCCAGATAAACAGGCAATTCTAAGGACATCCAACAAACTGGAATCAGGAATAAAATATGGTGTTTGGATGTATATTGACTTTTTGGCGGACATAATCATTTTTATATAGCCATTTTTAATTTGTTGGAACTCTGAATCAGGACCACTTGTTACGATTTGAATTCCGATTTTCCCATGAGCTACATCTTCGGGATACAGATTAGGAACATAGTCCACATCTTGATCATCTGAGGCTTGATTCCAATCCAGGATGAAACGGGTCTGAAGAGCATACACCGCAGTACCTTGAATCCGTAAATGGGTATCCCGCCAATAACCAAATTTTTTATTTAGTCCTAGATATTCATCTCCAACGTTAAAGCCGCCTACATAACCAATTTTCCCATCAATAATTACCAGCTTCCGGTGATTGCGATAATTCATTCTTAGATTAATGAATCGAAATTTAGATGGGAAGAAGACTTCGACTTGACCTCCAGCTTTCCGAAATTCTCTAAATGATCTCTTCGGCAAGCTTCGCGAACCTAATTCATCATAAAGGATCCGCACCTTGACGCCCTGCCTTGCTTTTGCAGTTAAAGCTTCAATCAGTTTTTTTCCTAAATGATCATTTTTAATAATGTAATATTGGATATGAATATAATTCCTGGCTTTTTTAATATCTTTAAATAACTGATCAAATTTTTCTTTACCATCCGTAAAAATTTCAACACTATTATCTTCTGTCAAGATAGCTTGATTGTTAATCATATGCATGTATATCAAATCATGATTATTCCTTGTTACATCATTCCGGTAATAGAATTGATTTAAACGAAATTTGGTCAATTGTGTCTCTAACGCTTTTTCAAAACCTGTCTTTTTAAGATCATCCCAATGGAAAAGCCGTTTTCGACTTAAATTTTGCCCCAATAATAGATACATTAAAAATCCCAAAATCGGAATGAAAAATAGTACTAACAGCCAGGCCCATGTAGAACCAACGTCTCTTCTTTCTTGAAAAATGACAATGAGGGCCAACATGATATTCAAAACCAATAAAAAGCCTAATAAAATAGACGTAATATTCATGGCAAAAACCCTCTCATCCGACATAAAATATACTTAGTCAATTTAGATTTACCCGCAGTTTATTCTAGTATCTTCTTCTTTTTCTATGCCATCCAATGTAGACAATTAGGAGAATGGCAAAAAACAAAATAAAATAATTAGAAAAATGATCGATTCTTTCCACAATAACTTCCCAATTTTCTCCTACACTAGCACCTAGATTAATTAATAAAGTATTCCAAATAATAGTACCCAAAGTTGTGAAGCTTATGAACAACCAAAAATTCATCTTTGCCATTCCTGCAGGGATTGAAATCAAACTTCGGATGAGGGGAATGAACCGGCAGAAAAAGACTGTCCATATCCCATATTTATCAAACCAAGTATCTGCTCGATATAGATCCCCCACTGTTATTCGGAGATATCGCCCACATCGCTCAATTATTGCTTCTAATTTATTTACGTTTACTATTGCTCCGAGTTGGTAAAGGATAACCGCTCCAAACACAGAACCTAATGTAGAGACAGTAATAACTCCTGGAAGTGTAAGATTGGTATGAGCTGTCATATACCCGCCAAAGGTAAGAATTACTTCGGACGGAATGGGCGGGAATATATTTTCAAGTGCAATAAGGAGAAACACTCCCCAATACCCATACTGTCCAATGAATTCTCTAATCCATATATCCATAATACCCTCCACCTAATAGTAAATTGCTATTATTCATATACGATTTGTAATCATAAAAGTTTCAAATGGGACATCTACTTCTACTTACTATATTTTTAGAAGGAAAAATTAAAACCAAATTCAACGAAAAAAAGCATTTGAATTTCAAATGCTTACCATCGATATATTCAAAGAAACGATCATTATTTACTGTTTGTTAAAGGAGTTTTAATGCTTCACTAATGGCTACTTCCCCGGAAACGAGATCAAAAGACTGGTAGTAGGTATTTTCTTCTGTTAGAGAATGAATAATCGTTGCTGCAACATCTTCACGCGGTATCCTCCCACTTGGTATATCCTCCGCTGCCATAATCATGCCCGTACCTGGCTCACTCAAAAGCCCGCCAGGACGTATAATGGTATATGTTAATTCACTTTGTTCGAGCATTTTGTCAGCATAGTATTTTGCCGCATAATAAGGAAGCATACTTTCATGCCAATTCTCTCTTCTATGAGCTTGAATGGCACTAACCATGATAAAGCGTTTAATCCCAACTATTTCTGCTGCTTCGATTGTTTTTACAGCACCATCTAAATCGATAAGAAGCGTTTTATCATAACCGGTATGCGCACCCGACCCCGCAGTGAATACAATCGCATTGCAGCCTCTTGCGGCCTGAGCTATATCTTCGACACTTTGTTCCAAACAAGCTACTGCTACTTCTAAATTCATTTTTTTAAAAGCCTCAGCTTGTTCTTCCCTTCTAACCATCGCTTTAACTGTATGTTCTTTACTGTCTCTAAGTTGATTGACCAGCAGTTTACCAACCTGGCCATTAGCTCCAACTACCAATACGTTCATGTTGTTAGCTCCTTATTTGTTTATCAGTATTATTTCATTGCGGGAATAACTTATGCAAATCCCTATAATAAGAGAGTGAATTGCCAAGTAGTCCTTTATATTACATCTAAAAAAACTGCACCAGAAAGATGCAGTCTTTGCCTAATGTCTATTCTTTTTTCTCTGGGATAATACAGTTTCCATCTACACAGCTTGCATCTTCTGCACTTACAGTAGACAAGTCCTGCAGAACTGGGGCTGGATTTTCTTCATCCCATACCTTTTGAAGTGCTCCTGCAAAAGTTGAAGTTGGCTGGGCACCGGAGATAGCATATTTTTGATTAAGAATAAAAAACGGTACACCTGTAATTTGGTACTGCGCTGCAATTGATTGATCAATTCTAACATCATTTGCAAATGCTTTTTCATCTTGAAGAACCTTCAATGACTCTTCACGATTTAGTCCTGAATCTTTGGCAATCTCAGCTAACGTTTCTAGGTCACCTATATTCTTAGATTCAGTAAAATATGCATACAGCAGTTTTTCAGTTAATACTGCTTCTTTTCCTTCAGATTTAGCAAACTTTGCCAAGCGGTGGGCATTAAACGTATTTGTGGGCTTCATTTCATCAAAATTAAACGTCAGGCCGATTGCAGCCGCTTGCTGACCAACATTTTGGTTGGCTTGCTTTGCTTGTTCAATACTCATCCCATATTTTGATGCTAAAGTTTCATGAATACTTTTGCCACTATATTCAGGAGAGTTAGGATCTAGCTCAAAGCTTTTGAATTCTATTTCAACACTGTCTCTATGTGGAAATTGAGCAAGCGCCTCCTCTAAACGACGTTTTCCTATATAACAAAACGGACAAACATAATCAGACCATACTTCAATTTTCATCTTCACACCTCTTCTTGTTCATTTCCTTCTTATAGTATCACAGCAATGGTTAAAAACTGCTCAATCATGCCTGCAATTGTTAAAAAGCCACCGGGATTTCGGCGGCATTTTCATCTCATTATTGTTTAAATTCAGGTTCTTTACCCGTTAGCCAGCCCTCAAGGTATTCCTTCGCTTCTGGACCAAGTTCTTTTCTAAATACAGAAATGAAGTCGCTGCTAGAAGCATTTTTATACTGATATTCTTTAAAATAAGTCTGAAGTAATTTATCCATTTTCTCTTTTCCTATTTCTTTTTCAAGATTTTCCAACATCAATGCGCCTTTTTGGTAAACAAGCTGTGAATAGGAACCGATACTGGTAAATTTATCGACAGGACTCCCGATAAATATCCCCTTTTTTTCATCCCTCTCGGTTCCTGCAGTCATTTCCTTTCTCATTTCAATATTCATAGCACTGCGCTCTGGAAATTCCTCTAACATAAATCTTGTAGAAGCATAGGTTGCCAGAGCCTCATCAAGCCATGGCTCCTTCACTTCGTCATTTCCAACCATTCCATACCACCATTGATGTGCTGTTTCGTGAACCACCGAGCTAACCTCTGTTTCATTCGTCTCTAGGATGTTTTTAGGAAGATAAATTAATCCTGGGAATTCCATCGCTGTAAACATACCAGTTCGAACGATATCATATTCCGGATAAGGGTATGGCCCATAAACTTTACTAAAATAAGCTAATGATTTTATCCCTGCTTCATGGTTTTGCTTTGCTGCCTCATGGCTATCACTTGCTAGGTACCAAGTATTAACAGTTGTCTCACCGACTCGGTCTGAAAACTTTTGGTAGTTTTCATCCATAATCACCATTGCAAAGTCACGTACATTACCAATTGTAGTAGAATAGCTCAGGGTTCCATCTTGTTCCTTAGTTGCTTCTTCTTCCTTACCGGTACTTGCAATCTGATATGCTCCCGGTACGTTTACCTCGACCGTATAGTTACCAATTTGACTATAAAACGGGTCTCCCATTGAATAATAGGGATCTGTTACCCAGCCTCTCTTATCATATACCGCTTGAATAGGAAGCCAATTTCCCAGCCATATCGCATTGTCATCATAAGCAAAACGACCATTATTTTTCGGAACCTTCATAGTGAAATTCATTTCAAGATTAATAACTTCACCCTTTTTCCATTGATCCAATTGTATTTCAAGGATAGTATCTGAAATTTTAAAATTCCCCTTATTTCCATTTACCTGAACGTCGGACACTTCCATCGTTCCAGGTTCAGAATTTCCATCAATGATTTGACGCCAAAATCCACCTAATAAATCTACACCTTCTCTAAATTGGTTCGGATATACATGAAAATAAATTTTATCCTGATTTTTCCCTGTTTGGTTGACAGCTTTTACTTTAAGAGCACCTGTCAGCATCTTGTCCTCCACATTAACATTCACGGAAGATTCGTATTCTGTCGGGATAAATTTAGATTCTTGCGGCTTACTAACACTTTTATTTGTTCCAGCAGTCTCTTTAGATTGGTTCTCTTTACACCCTGCAAACAGTAATGCAAGCACTATCAAAAAAGCAGTGAGCCAATAACTTCTCCTCTTCCTTTTTTCCCCTTTGTTCATAGTGACCTCCTAATTATGTAATTTCCATTCGATTTTTAGACGATATTTTACAGCAAGAGTTTCAATTTATAAAAACTTTTACTCAAATAAATATCCCCTGCCGACACTGGCAGGGGAACAATCAATTAAATATCATATTTGCTTGTCTTTCTAAATACTAGAAAGACATAGGATAGAACTGCACCACATGAGGCGATAACAATGACGAGGCTCATTGGGATAGCTGTTTCCCCGCCTCCAATTCCAACTAAAGGGGAGGTTAAACCACCAAATACATATGAAAGAACACCAAGAAGCGCAGAGGCACTGCCTGCATTTTTACCTTGTTTTTGCATGGCAAGTGAGAATCCTGCAGTATTTACGACCCCAACACTAGATACCACAAATAATAATGGTATTAATATCACCCATAATTTTGCTTGGAGAAGTATAAGAAGGAATAAGGAGATACTTCCAAAAAAGGACATACCTAATCCAAAGATTAATAGTTTTACCTCCTGTACTTTCCCTGCTAATCTACCCGTAGTTTGGCTGGCAATCATGATACCGAGCCCATTGATAGCAAAAATAAGACTGAAAACTTGTGGAGAAGCACCGTAAATGTTTTGGACCACAAAGGGAGAGCCAGATATGTATGCAAACATTGTACCAGAAATAAGTCCTTGAGAAATTGCAAATCCCATGAAACTGCGGTCAACGAAAAGATTACGAAATGTCAGAAAGGTGTTTTTAATCCCGCCGCGTAAACGTTTTTCTACTGGAAGTGTTTCCGATAGACCTAAAAAGACGGCTATGAACATAATAAAACCTATAAACCCTAAGACAATAAAAACACCTTGCCATGGAACAAACCTAAGAAGCTGAGCACCAGCTATTGGAGCTAAAATGGGGGCAGCCCCATTTACTAAAGAAAGGAGCGCAAAGAATTTGGTCAATTCCGTTCCCGAATATAAATCGCGGACAATCGCCCTTGAGATGACAATGCCAGCAGCACCAGCCAGCCCTTGAATAAAACGCAGCAGAATAAATGTCCAAATGGAAGGACTAAATACACATAATAGCGAAACGACAAAATAAATAGTTAACCCAAGTAAAAGTGGTTTTTTCCTCCCGCGAATATCACTAATCGGACCTGCAAACAACTGCCCCAATGATAATCCTATTAAAAAAAAGGTTAAGCTTAATTGTATAGAGGATGCACTGGTTTGAAAGTAATCTGCTAAAATAGGTAAGGCTGGCAGATACATATCAATGGACAAGGGGGCAAAAGCTGCTAATGAACCCAATACAACAGCAACCCATAATCGTTTGGACCGAGATAATGTCCCTGGGTTATCCATTGAACCTCCTAATGATGTACCCAAATTTGATTCATTCCCTTCATAAAATACTTGCAATATTGTTACTATATATCAAATGGGATAACTTAGAAACAATTTCCCCACTTTTCTAACAACCTTTGGACATATAAGAGTTTGCTACAAGAAAGGATTTTCACACTAAAGATAGAATATTAAAAATGAACCTGTTATTTTTTCGAAAAATTCAAAATAATATATATAAGAGGTGTTCTCAAATGAAAGAATGGACAAAAGAAATAGAAATAGATGCTCCTATTGAAGTAATTTGGGCATTATTTGATGGTACTTTAGAAAATATGCAAAAAATTATGCCGCAGGTTGTTGAGAATACACCGGTGAAGGTGACAGAAGAAGGTATAGGCAGTATCTATCGTCAGAAGTATAAAGAAGGCAAACGGATTATGGAGTATGATGTCGAAACATTAGAATATCAGGACACACCTGAATTTAAGAAAATGAAGGTCGGATTTAACTTAGCTAATTATTTTGAAATCACAGCTGGCTATGAGTTAACAAAATTAAATGATCATCAAACACACTTCAAGTACACAACTTCAAATAAACCACTTAAGACAATTTTTAAATTATTTTTATGGTTTGCAGGTGATAAGACAGTAGTGAAATTTGTTGAAAAAGTAAAAGAGGTCGCCGAGGAAAAAGCTTTAGTCAAATAAAGAAAGGAGCCTCGAATGGTAGATTATCGTTTCTCACATCGATTAAAGGTGCGTTATTCGGAAATTGATGGTCAAAAGATTGTTTTTAACTCACATTACTTAACATATATAGATGTTGCCGTCACAGAGTATTTCCAGCAGTTTCTTCATCATG
This sequence comes from Neobacillus niacini, assembly GCF_046591715.1. Classification (GTDB taxonomy): domain Bacteria; phylum Bacillota; class Bacilli; order Bacillales; family Cytobacillaceae; genus Neobacillus; species Neobacillus niacini_L. The sequence goes on from NZ_JAWVNQ010000009.1 coordinate 11,596, forward strand.
ATGAGGAGTTTGATTTCGTTCTTGCAAAGTCGACAATCGATTATAAACGGCCCGCATTCTTACATGATTGGCTCACCATTTGGTGCAGAATGGAAAGAGTCGGAAACAAAAGCATGACAATGAAGTTTATGATTACGAGAGAAGATGAAATCGAGCCTGTTCTCCTAGCAGAGGTCATTTATGTAAGTGTAAATCACCAAACCATGGAACCCTGTCCTGTTCCTGATTTTGTAAGAGAACGAATCGAACAATTTGAACTCGAGTATAAGTAAGGACCATAATTCTCCAGTTAGTTTTTCTTGGAGAATTTTTTTATTGGACAACCTTATGACAAAATACCCATAGATTTACAATAATGCATGGATTAAACATATCTTGTTGGAGATAATAACCTCGATTACCTAGAAAGGATGGGATGTTAATGTCGTTAGAATGGTTTGACAGAGTTTGCGGCGAACTTCAGGATCACCTAGAATCTATATGTGAAGAGTATGATCAGGTTGGTCAAATGTCCATTGAGAGAGCTGCCAAACATCCGAGGATCGAATTTTTTGTAGAAACAGAAGATGTGAATACAGAAGAAATCGATAGAGACTATTTTTGCACATTGTTCTTTGATCCTCAGAACGAAGAATTTTACATCGATACCTTTGATGTTGACAGTGGGCATACAGCTAAAGTCATCCTTTCGGACATAGAAGATATAATCGATGAGGTTCATGCAAGCCTTCATGATTATATGAACGATGATGATCATTATACAGATGACGGCGTCTATCTTACATCAGATGAAGTGTATGTTGACGATGAAGACTGTTATGAAATGGCCGATGATGATGGTGTAGAGTATTATGAGGCTGAGCAAGTAAATGAAGATGATATTTTTGAAGAAATTGATGTGGAATGGAACACACCTGAGGTAACGGCCTTTAAACATGAGGATGAAGTCGAAGTAACATATCAATTTGGGGTTGTACCAGAGACAGGTGATGGTGTGCTGAAACGAATTAATCGGATATGGACAACCGATGATGAATTAATCAAAGACGAATCACACTTTATTTTCAGTAAAGAAGAAGCCAGCACCATCATCGCGATGATTGCCAGCCATATGGATCAGTTAAGCGAATTTGATTTTGATGATATGCCATAAGGACAAGAAGAGCGCCCTTGCTATAGGAAAAAATGCAGGACCATTTTTTCTAGGTGCTCAAAGAAAATTCAATAAACAAGGAGCATACCTATTTTGGTACGCTCCTTCATTTAATCAATGGTATAATCAATCTCAATCAAATCCCATGGAGTAATGATGCCCAAAGGGGTCTCGTCCTTTTTACCATTTTCAGTAATGATTACAGCCTCTAATTTCTTTTTTACTTTATGTGATTTTTCGAATATGGTTTCTACATCGAAAATATTCGTGCTCTTTCCAACAAAATCGATAGGATGCTCCTTTTCGTATTTCATAATATCTGAAATATGTGTATCTTCTAGGTTTATAGAACTCCTCACCATATTCTGAGCCATCCATTTAACAATCGCCCCTGCCGTCAATAAGCCCACAAACTCTTTATTCTTGTATATCGGAAACTTCGAATAGTTAAACTGACGAATTGCCTCTGTTACCTTGAGAATACTATCGTTATAATCAAAATAAATAACATTCCTGGTCGCAATCGTCAAAGCGTAATTAGGACGGTTAAATACATGGGCAATTTTTTCTATATGCTCTACAACCTTTGCATTCGGTTCCGCAATATAGTAGCCTACTTCCATTTTTTCATGGACAATAGCGTTACGCAGCTTTGCATATTGTTCAAGATCTTTTTTAAATGTTTCAATAATTTGATATTTCTTAGCTCCAACCTTTACTAATACTACAAATCTATCATCATTAATTTTGACAATATCCTTCATTGCATCATGGACTTGATTAAAGGCCACCTCAAATCGTTCGGATAGTATTGGTCCTTTTTTCACTTGTTTCATCCTAACCCCTGCCATTTTAATTATTTCCTCTTATTATATATTTTTTGTGAATAATTCACTATCCCCATTTTTTATAGAGCATCATAATTTCATCTTTATGGCTAATCCCCTCATCATCGGGAGTTTCTAGCACCAATGGTATATCCTTTATAATCGGTGAGGTAACAATTTCCTTCAGAGACTCTTCTTTAATAATTCCGTTTTCAAAAATATTAGCATGACGATCCTTTTTTGACCCTGACTCATATTTTGAATTGTTTAGGTGAATCATTTTCAGATGTTCAAAGTAGTTTAATTCCTTTCCTTTAGAGAAAAATTCTTTGGTATTTTCACCATTCCAAAGTCCACTAGCAAACATATGACAAGTATCTAGACAAAACCCTATTTTCTCAGGATGATCTGCTAGGTTTCGGATCTGAACTAGTTCTTCAAAGGTGGTTCCAAGAGCGCCTTTTGTTCCAGCATTATTTTCGATTAAAAGCAAACTATCGCCATCCCATTGGCCGAGGACCGAATTGAGCATTTCGAGCATTAAATGATAACTAGCGAGTGGATCACTTTTGCTAATTTGACTGCCGTAATGAACAACTACACCAACTGATCCGCATGAATCCGCTATTTCTAAATCATTTAGTAATGATGCAATGGTTAAATCTTTTTTCTCCCCAGAAGGAGTCAAACTTGTTGAGTATGGTGTATGCGCAACAGAAATTATATTGTGCTCTTGGCAAAACTCTTTACAGCTTGCAGCATCAATTCGGTCAAAATCCTTTATCGATAGGCTTCGCGGGTTCTTAGGGAAATACTGAAATGCCCTTGCCCCGTATAAAGCCGCACTTTTTGCCGCTCCTATGTAGCCATTTCTAATACTCACATGACAACCAAAAATCATCGTATCCCACCGCTTTTTTAGTGTTAGTGTCTGCATCAGCTGTTTAGGCTATTCTTTTTTCGGTGAATGTTGTAAGATAATTCAGGATACTCTCCGAGGGGGAATCAGATGAGAACCATAACATTATCAAATGGAAAAACGGTAGAAGTTGAATGCCTAAGCTGTGCTTTGACTAGCGGGTTGATTGAGCCGGATGGCGGCATAATCATTGAATCTGAGCATTTCCATGCCCATCAGGACGTTGCCTATCCCATTGAAGGGCTGGTCATCCTCGCTTCAAAAAGGCATATTAAATGTTTGGATGAGCTTACCGAAGAAGAAAGAAATGATTACATAAATCTGATGACAATAATTCGAAAAGCGCAGCGAAAAGTACTGGGAATTGACTATGTTTACTATTTTTACAACGAAGATACAACCCACCACTTTCACACCTGGATGGTTCCTCGGTATGAGTGGATGAAAGAATTTGGACGTTCTGTTGAATCCGTTCGGCCTGTATTGCTTCATGCGAGAAATAATCGGAACACAGTTGAAAATAATCAAAAAGTCATGAAAGCTATAGATGACTTAAAAAATGCATTAAAATAGGAAAACAGACAATAGCAAGTCTGTTTTCCTATTTTAGTGACTTGCAATAATTTCTACAATTTTATCCTCAACTTCTTTTCCCTTTTCTTCATCAACCAGGTTATTTAATAAAATTGAAAAAATGCGTGTTTCTCCTTTTTTCGTTTCAACATAACCGGATAAGGAGGTTACAGTTGAGATCGTACCTGTTTTTGCTTTAACGTTTAAGGATTCCAATCTATTTCTCAATGTGCCACCCGCCATTCTGTCGCGTTCACCAGCAACTGGTAAGGCATTCAAGAATGTTGGAAACCATTTTTCTTTTTGGACATTAAATAGAAGTTTCGAAATTTCATTGGCCGGAATTAAGTCTACATGAGAAATTCCTGAACCATCTCTAATCACTACAGTATCTGTATTAACCCCTAATCTAGGCAGTTCGTCATTTATCACTTTCAACCCTATTTCCCAGCTACCCTCACCTTTTCTTACTTTCCCCATTTCCTTAACGAGGATTTCCGCATGGCCGTTATTACTTAGCTTCATAAAAGGAATTAAAAGTTCAGATAAAGGAATAGATGGCCTGTTTATAAGGGTTTTTGCCTCTCTCGGTGTTTCCCCTAATTTAGCAGTTCCCGTAAGCTTGATTCCCTGTTTTTCTAGTTCTTTCTTAAAGAGTGATAAGACGTATTTTGTCGGCTCCCAAATTGCGACCCATTCTTTATTAGGTTTTGTTCCCAATGGTAGAAATCCTTCAACAACGATCGTATTTGAACCATGTTGTCGGTCGATTATTAGATCTGTTTCTCCATCAGGAGATATAGTAGCTGCCTCATTTATAATTTTTACATCTTTTGTTTTGTGTGAGAGTTTAATAATTGCTGGATCTCCTATTTTCGATCCAGGAGATACATTGACCAGAATAGTACCTGAATCAAAATCTTTATCAGGCGAAAGTGTGAGGGCGGAAATTTGTGACCCGTAATACGCGTACTCATCGCTCCAAATTAAGTCTGGAGATAAGCGAACATCGTCGAACCAGCTGTCGTCAGCTATCAGGTCACCCTCAATTTTTTTGATACCGCCGGAATCGGCAATATTCTTAGCCATGCGAGTTAAATCTTTTTTTAACAGTGTCGGATCACCAAATCCTTTTATATACAGATTCCCTTTTAAGATTTTCCCGTCTCTCTTTCCGTCAATCCGAATTTCAGTCTTAAATCGATGCTCCTCTCCTAAGACCGATAAGGCAGCGGCTGAGGTGAGGAGCTTCATATTGGAGGCTGGCCTTAAACGGGTCTCACCATTGTGCTCATATATTATTTCCCCTGTTTTTGCAGAACGGACACTAATGCCTGCAAGACCGCCATTCAAAAGCGGCTCTTCCTGTAATAGCTTATTAATCTCTTCTTTTAATAATTGATGAGATACATTCGCATATGAATATGTAGAAGGCGGTAACAATACCGCCAAAATTAAAAATAATAAAATTCTAATAACACTTTTGTGCATGAGGTTCAATTGATTCCACTTCCAAATTGTTTTTTTATCAGCTATCATTCCCTGAACAACTTATTCTAAAACAATCTGGCATCATATTATTGTTTACTATTTTCACTTAACAAATATTTGCAATAAGGGATAAGGCGTTTGGCAACTTCAAATTCCCTGTTTTTTGAACCAGGTCTCCAATTCACTTCAAATAACCAAATTTTATGGTCAGGATCAATACCTACGTCTATTCCAAGTTCATCAAACGAGTGTTCATACAAGGTGTCAAAATGAGCAGGAAAGGATAGAGCAAAGTCCTCTAGAATGTCCTTAACCTTTGCCGCATTTTCGTCAAATTCATCTTCTAAAAAGGAAGCTAATTCTCCCCGGTAACCGCCGCTGCTAATATTACTGATCATTTTCGCATTTCCACTTATTCGAGGATAAATTAATGTAATTTCCCATTTCCCTTCACCATTTTTTTGAACGTGTAATCTAAAATCATACGTAAGACCATTTTTTGTTTTACATTCAATGAAAGGCTGCAGCAGGAACTTTTGTGCTGTAATAATTGGCCGAAAGAAGGAAATCAATTCTTCTTCATCCAAATACAGAATCGTGAATCCTTCTGTTACTTTATAATGTTCCTCTGTTTTTTCGATAAAGAACACCTTTTTCCCATGATTTCCTGAAAAAGGCTTCACAACAGCTCTGGGCTGATTTATTAAAAATGTTATAATTTCTTCTGAATTGTGAAGAGCTGCGGAGGGGATGAGATAAGAGGCGAATACTTTTGCTTTTTTCACTTTTTTATATACTTTCATTTTGTTACCTACAGGAAAGCTCGTTACCATTGCATATTTTTTTATCTTTTTTAATATCAATCTCTGGTTTTCCGTTTTTGGGTTGCAGCTGTTTATCACTACTGCAGGAAAATCAACTTGTTTCTGAATCCACTTTCCTTCCTCATACATCCAGCCATTTATCTTCATGTTATCAAAGTCCACATTTTTAAATGAAAAGTAAAAAAAGTGCATCCCTTCCATTTTCGCAACGGCTGCAAAGGGATACGCCTTTTTTACATCTGCAGGATTTTTCCGGTAGTGAAGCATACCGATACCTTGCAAATTCATCACATCCCTATGAAGTAATCAAAATGAATGAACGATACTATGAAAATCGATATTTTTCTACAACCCTCCGGTAAGCAGGCTCCATTTTACCAAGTGACATCTTAAATAGGACAACCTTATCCTCCATACCAATTTCAGCTAGTTTGGATTCTAATTGATCGGCATTTACAACGGAGTGAACTTTTTTGGGATCCAATCCTAAGCTTATTGCTTTATCTCCAGTTAACTTTGCTTGGGGACCAACAGTTATTAATTCATCTACTCCTCCGTAAGCCATGATGGTTTCCCCTAATTTGAGGTGTTGATTCTTTAATTGTGATCCAAGACGCTGCATTTTCCCAAGAACAAGAACCTCTTTTTTCCCATTCGATATTTTCTTAAGAACTTCTAATCCTGACACAACGGAGCTCGGATTGCAGCTCCATGTATCGTCAATAACGGTAATTCCTTCTGAGTTATAGAGTTTAGCATGACGCTCCATGGTTTTAAACGTCTTCAATCTATCGATTGCAGATTGAATGGGGATATCTAGTAAGCTTGCTGCTGCGATAGCGGCAAGACTGTTATAAACATTGTGTTCGCCATAGCCTGGAATCACTGCTTCATATTGTGAATCACGAACCTGTAAGGTATATACCATCCTGTCATCTTCATATTGAATATTAGCTGCTCTAAAATCTGCGTCTTGATCCTGGCCAAATGAAAGTACACATCCATTAAAAGAATGTATTGGTAATCTTTTTATATTTGTATTATCAGCATTTATAATTAATGTTCCATTTTCAGGCAGAACTTCTAACATTTCTCCCTTGGCTCTTATATATTTCTCTAATGTTTTACATCCCTCTAGATGGGCTTCACCGATATTGGTAATAATCCCGATGGTTGGTTTAAAATATCTTCCGCTGGATTTAATATTTCCAGGGTAAGCGACCCCCATTTCAAAGACGGCAGCTTCTGTTTTTTCATTAATTCCCATTAAATAGTGCAAGTTTAAATGAAGACCATTTTGACTAAGCAATGTGGAATGAACTTGTAAGTATGGTTTTAAAATATGCCTAATCATATCCTTTGTGGTTGTTTTCCCACATGTTCCTGTTACGCCGATTACCGGAATCGAATAAAGGTTACGGTAATAATCGATAAACTGGTAGTATGCCTTCTTCCCATCATCAACCATTATTACCGATGCCGATTGATCAACTATTTTAAGAATCCCAATATCTTCCGTTACAATGATATACCTCGTTTTTCCCTGTAAAGAGTCAGTATTAATACTTTTTTTATTCAGATGAAAGTAAATAGAATTTTCACCAATGTTTTTTATCATCTTTGCAACTTTATTGATCTCACATTCAGGATTTCCTTGAACTATTTTGCCATTTATCAAGTCAACAATTTCTGCCAGTTTGAGAGTTTTCATACATTTACTCCTCATTAATCTTGGAATCAAAAAGATACCGCGCATAACTAATTGGTGTGATATAGGTTGCTTTCCAAACATCATGCATGTTAGCCTTTCCGAACGTAATTCTTAGGTCACGGCCATTACATTCAATAAACATAGGAAAGCCTTCAGGTGTTAATCCAATATCCAGCCCAACATCTGCTAGGTTAGGGTAATACTTATTTAATTCCGTTACAGCTTTAATCGAAAAGTTCTCAATAGATTGCGAGACGTCCTTAAGATCCCAATCAGAAAATTCGTTTACTAATTCCGCAAGTGACCTGCAGGTGCCGCCTTTTGCAACGTTAGTCACATAGTTTCCTATCTTAGCAACCTTTCCAACCATACCTGTTACCTGCCATTCTCCTGCTCCATTTTTTTGGACAGAAACTCGTAAATCAAAAGGGCTGCCATGAAATTCAGCAAGAGGAATTCTTTCCTGAATAATGTAATGCTTATTTAAAACCTTCTTTCGTATGATTTCTGGCCATTCTGCAGCAAACACCTCTCTCTTCTGGTTGTAACAAACTTCCCAAAGCTCACGATCCTTTTTTTCAACCATCACAACACCGCCGCCTAGACTTCCACTATTCGGCTTAATGATTAATTCTTTATGCTTCTCCATCATTTGTATGAAATTTCCCGAACTTGCCCGTTTCGTTTCAGGTAAGTGGGGCTGTAATTCTTTATTTCTCAGCAGGATTGTATGAACGTCCCATTTTCCATAACGGTTCCAATCATTAAAAATAATAACACCAGATTCCTGTAATTTCTTTAGTTTTAACCTCGATTCACTCTTAAAAAAAAGGCCGCGATTGTGAATGACTTTAGGTATGTTGATTGTTTTCACTTCATATTTTCCCTTATTCCCTCTTACTAACGCATTCATTTGATTATTCTCGAGGGATATATCTTTTAATCGAAAAAAGCAAGGATGAAGCCCAAATTGCATACAGGCCTCTTCATAAAAACTTATTTGTTCAAAGTAGGACACATTAGCTTTAATTCCACTATAAATCAACCCATCTACTAATATACCAAGTGTCGGAGCGTTCATATTCCTAGTCTCCTTTTTCACTAAAATCCGGCTAAAGCTTTCGCATAACGAAAGGGTGTGACGAATAAGCGTTTCCTTAAATGATAATTCTTCACTTTTGCCAGGCTATCATAGCCGTATCTTTTATTAATTTCTAGAATCCATACATGATAATTTCGATCAACAATACAATCAATTGCTACGTCCCCGTAATTCCCTACACATTTATCTAATTCCATACCTACTTTCATACAGTTATCATAGACTTTTGATTGAATTTGCATCGCTTCGTAATGGCCGACTCCAAACAATAACTTAATGGCTTCAATACCCATTAATAGTTTGTCTGTATATTTTAAATTGGTTACAATCTTGTCTTTCTTGGCGACTCTGCCAATCATGCCTTGACATTCCCACTGTTTCAACCCATTTTTTTGCATATATACTCTAAAGTCTACATTTTTATCCCCTATTGTGGTGGATACACCTTGTTGGATAATATACTGCCGATGGATAAACTTCTCTAAAAACTGATTTAAATCAGCAGGTTCACTCATCATTGTTTTTAGATTATTATGATTAACAAAAACATAATTCCCCTCTGCATCCATGGTTACATTAAAGATCCCTCTTCCTCCTTCGCCTTTAGGAGGTTTTAAATAAACTGTCGGATGCTTTCTTAACATCTGACTAAGCTGTTCTAAACCTGTTAACTTCTCCGTTTCAGGAAATAGTTCTTTTATGACTTCATTCCTTGAAGCATATTCCGGCAGTTCCCCCTTACAAAAATAGTAAGAGTTAATCACCCTGTCACCAATTTGTGAAATTAAGTCATTATATCTTACGGTATCAATGGGATGCCGTTTATAAACTACATCAGGATAAGGAAAAGCACCATAAATCCACCGAGTGGCTGCAGTGTCACCTTGTGGATGATAATAATACCCTTCAATGTGTTTCTTTTCGATATTTATTCCTCTTGAAGCACAAACATAAATAATCCCCTTAATACTTAGATACTCGGAAAAACGGCCTTTTAGGCTTTCTAATCTCTTAGGGGTTAATTCACTAGGGTTTAAGTAGGCAACCAAAGCAATAACTGGACCCAATGATAGTACTCGCCCGTTCATGACTAGTTCATAAGGTATATCCTCTGGTATCGTGAGTTCATTGGACATTTGTGGAACTCCTATTGTGTTATCAGGCAATTCGTCATGAACTTTCACTGCCAGCTCTTTAGAGTATCCTCCAATTTTCAAGATAATTCTCTGAGATCCGATTTTATATTGTTCTAACAGTTTCATGGGAATAAGGATTGTGTCTTGATTCTCTTGATATCTTATAAAAACCATTGGTTTTACCCCCGTGTTCTTAGGAACCTAGAAAGTCTGTGTATTATTACATGCTTGGTAAAGGAACATGGAAACGGCATATGACTAGTTTTATGATTAATGACACTTTGTAGAGCGTGAAAAATGACAAAAAAATAAAGCACGGTTCATTACGTGCTTTCAGCCATATTAAACTGAGCTTTCCATTCTAATATTTTCTCTATTGGCAGATGAATGGTAATTGGCTTTTCATCATTTATCCAATTTTCTATGGAAGGAAAATCATATCTGTTACTTACTGCAAGATTGGTATCTTTTGATATTTCTACAGCTCTATTGTCAACGGCTAAAACAAGTGATCTTTTTTTGCATTTTAAAGCTCTAATCCCGCCATGTAAACGAGTTCCAATATAGTCAACTTCATTGTTTAAAAGAAATTGGTCAAAAGCTAAAATTGATGGTGATATGATTTTTACCTTATTACACCCAATTGTTTGCAGATATTGAAAATCATAAATACCTTGTGACCAAAAATAAACTTCACTATAATTTCGTTCTAACATATTGATTAATTTCTTATCCTGTTCAACTTCCTTTTTCCATTCACTTAAAGTAAATAGTACCTTACTAGCCTTTTTCGTTGGAATTTGCTTGCAAAACTCTGGCGTCAATCCCCACATTGTTGGACATGAAGTATTGATAACATTTTGAATGCCAATAGACTTAAGTTGTTTTTCTGTATACGAATCACGAACGGAGTGTAAATGCCTTTTTGAAAGCAGTTGTTTATAAATATTTGCAGTATATTGATTTGGTTTTCCTTGGTACTTTAACCAGCCAACTCCCAATAATATTACTTCTTTTATATGCTTAACATCATTAATATCAATTTTCCAGAGTTTATAAGATTTCATATCTGAGGTTAATAAATTTGTTCCACCTACAAATTTATTATTGCATGTTTTAATCAGTTTATAGGAAGGATTAGAAATGACATCGTGGGTTGGAAATTTGATGAGGTAATCATTTGGGAATAGATCTAGTATAATCCCTTCGACAGCTTCCATTATAATCTGATCACCAAGATTATCACTGCCAATTGATGTATCAAAGAGAGCAATGTTTTTCAAAGAATCACCTTCTTATTTTCTTTACTAAACAGTATATAATTCTAAGCTTAAATCGGAACAACCAATGTCAGGTATGGATAAAATAATTACATCTCTATTTTTTATAACAGATGTACAAACCTATAAAAATATATGCCATACAATATATATAACAAAATGAATTGAGGTGACTAGCAACATGCACATTGTGACAGCATCCAATAATAATTATGCAAAGCATTTAGGGGTAATGTTAACTTCGTTACTAGAGAATGTAAACAAGGATATAGATATTCATATTTATGTTATTGATGGAAATATCTCCAATGAAAATAAGAGTGAATTACAGAAAGTTGTTACAAGGTTTAATATTAAGCTTAATTTTATTATGGTTGATAATGATCTATTTACATCCTTTAAAGTAAACGAGAATCTTGGTTATATCAGCATAGAAACTTATTATCGAGTGATTATCCCGAATATCTTAGGTAATGATGTAACGAAGGCCATATACCTTGATTGTGATCTTATTCTAAGAGATGATATATCAAAACTGTGGGAAGTAAATATTGATAACTATTACCTTGCAGCTGTTGAGGACAAGTACAAGAAAAGGAAAAAAGTATTATCAATACCTAGGACTTCAATTTATTTTAATGCAGGTGTCTTACTAATAAATTTAAAGAAATGGAGGGAAAATAATATACCAAATCAAGTCATTCAATTTATTGAAAATAATCCACAAAAGTTAAAATTAATGGATCAAGATGCGTTAAATGCTATTCTTCATCGAAATTGTCTTAAACTCGATTATACTTGGAATTATGCTACAGGATATTGGAACCAATTTAAGATCGATAACCCGTCCATCATCCATTTTACAGGGCCAAATAAGCCCTGGAATTCAAAAACTAGATATAATCATGAATACTATAAATATCTAAATCTCTCAAAATGGGGCCAAGGAAGTTCTTTATGAGTAAACTTTTTTTTGAATTTCTTTTAATAACTAAAAAAGGTAAGCATTGTAAAAGGCTTACCTTCTATTAAGTCATTGATAATCTAAAAGTTTAATTTGACTTACGTTTCCATATTTTAAAATATTGATAAAACCAATTCTCAAGTCTTTCAGGAATTGCATTATAACTATTTGCAGATATTGTTCTTTTCAGTTTTCTTTTTATGATTGTATTATTGTCTCCATGTGCAACAACCCAAGTGACGAATGGGAAATTCACCAGTAAATAGTTTTTATTTTTTAGATATTTTGTAACCTTACCGTGAGCCAAAATTACCCATTTAAATTTAGTTTTTATCACATCTGCCTTCCTAGATGTAAGAGGGAAATCATTATTTCGAAAATAAAATACTGCACTGCTTCCACAGCTAAAGTAAAAACCATCCCTTAACCATACCTGTTTGTTTTTAAAATTCGCCATACATCCAGTGTTCATTACAAAAGCGTCTTTTATGGGATGAGACCTGATAAATTCAACAAAACGATAATGAACCCAATCATCTGCATCTAGAGGCATAAAGTATCCTGAGAACCCAATTTTCCGTAAATACGCCCCAATGACTCTACGTTTTCGAAACTTGTCACTGCTAAATTTACTAATGTATTTTGGAGGGGGGTACCGCACGGGGAGCCATGTAACACGAATATTCTCCATTTCCTCAATATTTGGTTTCTCATGACCTGCAATTACTATTTTAAAATTTTGGTCCGTATTGTTTAAAATGGATCTTAGTGTTCTAGCTAAATTGTTCTGAACCCTTGTCCAATTTCGGGATGACCGCTTGCTCTTAAGCGAAATAGCAAAGGCAACTTCCACATTAACTGGATTATTATTCCTATCAATTTTAACCGTCTCAAAATAATTATCAACCTGATCTAATTGTTCCAAAAGGGTTTGTTTCACATTGTCAGAAGAATGGTCTCCTGTTATTTCGAACTGAGTGTTTATTTTATTTTTTTTTTTAAGCATCGTATAAATTTGATTGTCAGATTCACTTGAATGTTTTAATACTTCTTCATCCAAATACTGAATGGTCTTTATAATCGCTTCAAATCGTGTAATATTTCTTTGTTTTGAATTTTTTTCAAGTGATGTCATACCCGAAAACAAACGCGCTACCCATCCTGCCTGTCCATGTTGACCTGTTTCTTTGGAAAAAGGTAATCGTTTACTGTCCCAGAAATCATCTTTCCAATAATCCCACTTCCCTGAAATTCCAAGACGCCACAATAACTCAACTTTATCTCGTCGACCATACCAAAAGTTTTCATTAAATTCCTCATTAGCGTCCAGTCTAAAAATTAATTGTGGCTCTTCTACTGGTACAGGAATAAAGGTATCCGCTAATAGTTGTTTATTCTCTAAAACCCTAGTCATGGGAACTGCAAAATACTTTAAATATGGCCTAGCAATGACATCAGAACAAATTTGCTTCCAAGCCATTTGAGTGACAAAACAATTACCATCCCAGGGTAATACCCATTTGGCTCTAAATTTTCCATCACGTAATGCAGTATTTCGAGCACCGTTTACGTTCATTACGTATTTATTTTTGTTCCTAATGATGGCAGCTATTATCCTTTTTCTTCTTTGCTGCTCCATTCTAGCATATTCCTTACTCTCTAAGAAGTTAGGGGTAGGGAGGAAACTCGTATCTAACTCAATCTTTTTGTACTCTTCATTAAGAAATGGGATATGAATAAATTCCTGTTGGTGCCTTCTTAACATTTCAATAATCGCCTGCTCTAGATCTTTATCAAATATTCGATTAATAATCCATCTTTTCTCGCAATTCTCCAAATTCGGTTCATTTTCCAAAATAAATTGAAGATTGCTAAGAGTTTGTCCTTTTTGATGCCTAGGATAAAGATCATTACCAATAATGCGGTACAGAACGAAGGTATTCTCCATTTTATCTAGACCTTTTTCAACATATTCTTCTTTCAAAGCATCTACTCTGTTTAGGCTTTTTGTGAAGTTTTTCTTTGCTCTTTTAATTCTTTTCCTCTTACGTGTCTTGTTCTTATTTATCGTTATCCCTCTATTCATTTTTAATTCACCACCTATTAATAGGTTTCTGGATTACTTTTAGCCGTAAAAACATGAGTTTTATATTTTTCGATATTTCTCAAAAATTCATGATAGCTTTTCCTCATTCTTCGCAGCCTTTTCCACCACTTTAATCCACAGTGATGAACAATAATTGGTTTTTTGGCGACATCAAATCGATTAGGCCTGCTATTCCATTTAACATGTAAACTTCCTATTAGTGGAGTATATTTTGTTGGACCTTTATAAGCTAAAATTCTTATATTTTGATTCCTAAAACCGAGCAGCTTTAAGAAGGCTTGTTGATCCCACCACTCATCTCTTCGTTTCTTTTTGTGTCTCCAAACAGCCTCTAATATTTCAATTGTTTTTGGGTCACGCTTCACCACAATTACCCCTGAATTTGGAAATAGTGGTTTTCTTCTATGGTAACTTGTCATATAAACAACATGATTAGTTGTTAATTCATTTCGGATATCATCTCTTGGATCGACGATAATTGCATCCGAATCCATCCACATGACAATTTCATAATATTTTAATAGGTTATAAAGCAAAAATATTTTATGTTTTTTAGCCATTTCATTTGGAAGAAGTTTTTTATTATAAAACAAAGTATCAATCCCATGGAGCTTTCCATAATACTCCACTGTAGGCTTCATTATTTCTAGTGCGGTCACATGGTTCTTACCGGTTGCCAAACAGCATATTACCATATTGCTGTTTGGTGTTAATGAAAAATCATAATTAGGAATCATTTTGTCACCCCTTTACTCACATATTAGAACGGTTACTTTATTCATTTTCAAATAAGAAATCCGCAATTGATTTCTTTATATACTATTCATCACAATAATAAATTGGCAGGGTATATTCTTATATAATCTCTAGATTTCTGACCATTTTATTAAATGGTTAGTCTTTATATAGCACTTTCACTGCTTGACTCATATATTAATAAAGGAGTGTGAAGGGAGGGTTTATAATGGTGACATTAATCGCATGTACCATTCGTGATAGCATGATGAATAATATATTTGAAAACTTTTCGAGACAAACGTGGGAGGAAAAAGAATTAATTATTATATTAAATAATGACAAAATGGAACTTTCAAAATGGCAGGAAAAAGCCGCAGGCTATAAAAATGTGACAGTATACCAACTTCCACAGGAGAAAACACTAGGAAATTGCTTAAATTTTGGAATTGAAAAAGCAAAATTTGATATTGTAGCTAAGTTTGATGACGATGATTACTATTCTCCCTACTATCTAACAGAAGCTATGAGAATATTTAATACGACAAATGCACAGCTGGTTGGCAAGGGAAAATCCTTTATGTATTTTGAAGAAAAGAAACTATTAACTATTCGCAGGCTTGGTACTGAGAATAAGGCCGGGAAAAGTTCTTTAAAAGGAGGGACATTAATCTTCAGGAAAGAAATTTACCCAAATATAAAGTTCCCTTCTAAACGAGGCTCAGGGACAGACAGTGCGTTTGTAGGTATGTGTATTAGAAAGAATATTAGAATTTATACAACTAGCAGGTATAACTATGTTTATATCCGAAAAAGCAACAGAAATTTCCATACATTTAAACGGTCAAACAGATTATTAAGACAAAAAAGTCAAATCATAGGAAAAGTAAAAAACTATAAACAATTTACAACAAAAGAGTTTCATATAGAGAATGATTCAACATAAACATAAGAACGTATTATTAATTAACACAAAAACAGACTTTAATATTAAAGCCTGTTTTTGTGTTAATTAATAAATAAACGATGAAGTTCTTCCTCCCATAGCAAGATATTTTGCATATAATATAGGATTTGATTTAACTAAGTAATACATTTTACGGTCTTTAATAATTAACGGAAAATCATGGTCTGGTCTCTTATTCATTTCAATAACCCAAATTTTATCGTATTCATCAATTCCAACATCAATCCCTAAATCAGCATAAGCTCCTGCGATTTCATCCACTTTACATGCCATATCTGTACAAATTCTGATGATTTCCTGGTATTTTTTAAATGCGGTAAGTTCGTCATATCCAAACTGTGTCTTTAATGCAGAAGTTCCTTCCAACGCAAAGCCATTAGCTTTAAAATTTGAGGATATAGCGTTTGTATTTCCAAATCTTGCAATAATACCGGTACATTGCCAATGTCCAGTTTCATTTTTTTGGAGCATGACCCTATAGTCTACCTTTCGACCCTCATAGGTATGAAGCCTGATGGGCTGCTGCAATAAATATAAAGAATGCTTTGTCAGGAAATGGACCATCTGCTCTTCTGTTAATTTTGTAATGTCATTTTGATAATTTTTCATAATGACGTATTGACCATCCACTTTTTCTATATAATAAATCCCCTTACCTCTTGATCCATCTTTAAGTTTTAAATAAACACCATTATATTTTTCTATAAAAGTATCTACATTCACTAAAGTCACTTTATTGGTGGTTTCGGCCAGATGTTCTTTCAGCTCTTCATAGGGCGATAGCCATTTCCAAAATTGCCATTTATCAAAATACTGGGCATTAAAAAAGCTCTCACCCATTATTTCCCTAAGACCCTTTAATGTTTTTTGGGAGAGCTCTACTCTTCTGAAAATCGCACCTGGAAAAGGGAGTACACATTTTCTCCATTGCTCAGGTACGAAAGGGTCGTATACATATCCTGTAATTTCCTCATTTATAAAATCAATTCGCTCTTCACAAAAGACGAATAATACACCATGAATTTGTTCGTATAACATTGTATAAATTAAATAATTATTTAAATACTTTTCCAATCTTTGTTCCGATTTCCCCAATAATAAACCAATTACTGGTCCTAAAATTAATTCATCGTTTGAAAATGCGAGTTCATACTTTACTCTCGTGTCTATTAGAAGCTTTGAAATTATATCCTCGGAGATTAGAATATTATTCATATCGGTTGGTTGTAACAAGGATATGGTAACAGGTATCCTTCTTTTTCCAAATGATAAGGTAATGGTTTTCTTACTTTCGATTCCTAAAGACCCAGCTATTGTCAAAGGGATTGAAATGGTGTTACTAGATAAATTATTAGATGCTATTTCATAAACCATCCCGTTTTTCACCTCCAAAACCCGATAACCATTTCGCATAATGTAAGGGCGAAGATTTAATCTTATAATAGAGCTGGTAATCATCAGCATCTAAGGCAATGGTCATATCAGGACTCCGATTATTAATCTCAATCAGCCAAAGATTATGGTTTTCATCCATGCCAATATCAATTCCTATATATCCTAGATGTAAACCTTTGCTCTCTAATACTTTACAGCTTGTAAGAGCCAGCTTCTCGATTTCCATATACTTTTTAAAGGCCTTTTTAAAATCATTCTGAAAAATTTCACAAAGAGATTTCCATACTTTTTGAGCTGATCCTCCGCTTGAAATATTACTTACAATGCTATCCTTTTCACCAAACTTTGTGACCATCCCAGGGACAATCCAATCGCCATTGTGATTTTTTCCAACTATTACCCGAACATCCATCACTCTATTTTCTTTGGTCAATAATCTTATACGCTGTTGAACGATATAGTTTTGCAGGTTTATTTCAGACGTCAGGTAATATTCCACACCTTCCCAGTTTTCAAACACTGTAATTATATTTTTGTCTTTTACTCTGTAGGTTAGAATAAACTCCTGATCAACCTTTGAAAGCTGATATATTCCAGAACCCTGCATCCCTGCCCTCGGTTTAATAAACGTTTCTTGATGAGCATCTAGTAATCTTTTGATATTATCAATATTTTCACCGAGAACCGTTTCAGGAAGATATTTCCTTATTTGTTCATGACCTGAAAGCCATTCCCACATTTCCCATTTATTAAACACATGTGAGTTAAAGAAATTAGTACCAATTAAACCGTATAACTTCTTCCGGATGGATTCTTTTATGGGCTTTCTTAGAAATACAACAGAAGGAAATGGATAGATCCCCTCCTCCCACTCATGCTCTTTTGGATTAAATGCATAACCATTAATCAGCTTATTTTTCTCATCTATTCCATCTAAAGTAAAAAGGAGGATGAGACCATTTAGATGCTTATAATCAATTAAATAATTTTTATAAATCTTAATTCTTTGTTTCGTCAATTCGTCTACCTTACCGCGTATTAACATACCAATAACTGGACCAATTATTAAGATTTCATTAACAAAAGCAATCTCATACACATCGATAAATTTAGGGAGAAAACATTTATTGTAGATCGCATCGGATAAATAAATACATTGTTCTAGATTATCATGATGCATTAAGGCAACAGTTTCCTTTATTGCCCCAAAACTTATGGTGATCGACTCTCTGTCACCAAGTAGTAATTTTTCTAAAACATTTAATGGAAGAGATATGGTTGGGTTAGGAGTAGAAATTGTTTTTAAAATATGGTTCATGTGAGTTCCCCACCTCCCTCTCACTTACGTTAAATCCCTGTAAATGAACAGCATAGAAGATAGGTTGATAACGTATTTTCAAATACATTTCATAGTCCATTTCTTTGAAGCCTTTAAAGCTCGGAAAAATATTTGCCTCGATAATCCATGGATATCCCTCTTGATCAAGACCAATATCTAGACCAAATTCTGCATAGTGTTCGTCTTTTCTATCAATTAAATTACAGAACCTCTGACACAGATTAATAATACTTTCATAGATCCTATCGTATGATCGATTAATTCCCGAACCAACTACTACTTCTTCTAAGGTCATTGCTTCTCCGCCTCTTGCAATATTGGTTAACACCTCATTTTCACCGGCTACCCTGCATTCGATACCAGAGCATTTCCAGCTATTTAGATCATATTTTTGCATAACCACTCTTACATCTAATGGGCGATTATTTATTTTTAGAAGCGGAATATAGGTTTGATACAAATATTGCTTATTTATTAAATTTAACTTCAGTAACAATTCCTCTAACGCTTTGGTATCTGGTATTAGATGTCGTATAAGGAACTCACTTTGATGCTCGTAAAGGATAAACCCTTCAGCAGGTTTTTTGTTTTTTTCAAGCGTAAAAATTCCTCGCCCGCGTGAAAGACTTACAGGCTTTAATATAATCCGTTCCTGATCCTCAATAAACTCAAATAAATCGTCCATTTTTTTCAGAAGATGTGTGGCGGGGACATGGTCACGAATTTCCTTTTCATCCTTTAATAAAATTAGGTCAGATTTTTTAAAGAAATGGGAATTAAATAAATTCTTATTTGTCATTTCAATCAGCTGGTTGATTCTATCAAGATTCTGATGAAAATTTCTCCGGTATAATGCAGCCGGAATTGGTGTAGAATCATATCTCCACTTTTTCTGATTTGGGTCATACAGCATGCCATATGCGATCTTATCCTCCCAGTCGATAGAACGCGTGGAAAATGCAATAATTAAGCCTCCAAATTTCTCATATTCTCTAAGACGGTCAGAGTATTTCTCCATATATGTTGGATTATACAGTTGATTTTTTTCCCCCAGCACAAGGCCAATGGATGGGCCAATTATTGCTTTATCCTTCGTTATTTTTAATTGATAGATAAGATCGATTGGGATATGCATCTTTTTTAGAAGAGAATCTGATATTAGTACTTCAGCAGGGTTGGTAAATGAATTTGTATTTAAGCGAACATCTCCTCCCGTGATGTCCATTTTACATTTTTGGTCCTTTATACCAAACTGGAGGGTGAATGGGTTATTGGTGATTAATTCTGATCGAAGCATTGGTAATTTCAGACACATTTCCTCGTCCTGAAACTCCTTAATTTTAATCCATAGATTAATACTTTCCTCATTTGAAAGTATCGTGTTATCTTCAAACTTTGAATTTGATCTTGATGGATAAGCAAGACTAAATTCATTACTCATTTCATCCTGTGAATTCTTTTCTTGTAGTATTTTCTTAGCAACCTCGAATGGAAATTTACATATTTTTCCACACATTTTAGCATTCCACTCGAAAACATCTTTAACAATTGTATTAATGGAGCATGTTGATCTTAAGGAATAATGACCATTTTCATTTAATGAAAACACAATACCAATCTCGAAAATTCCAGGGTAATAATATTGAATGATATCTAAAACCTTCTGGCTAAGCTTCGTTAATACATCTTGAATGCTTTCATCATATTTATGGACTTTTATTAAAGTTGAGGCTTCCTCTAGGCTGTATAATGTTTGGTTAGAATCTTTTGCATACATAATCGGGGATTTCCATTTATTATTTAATTTTTTTTGACCTAGTACATAAAAAGTAAAGTGACTATTATTTGTGTCGTTTTCTTCATCATCTATTTTTATATCAGAATAAGAATCGATTAGGGCGCATAAATCCTTTTTCTTAATTATATGGTGCTCATTAAGGACTTGAAATTTGGGATGGTTAGAAAGTTCCCTTAACTTTTTGATATTCTTTTTTTTATAAAACATGGTTGGATTATAAATAATGGAGGGGATGTCGATTGTATTCTTTTTTATGATTGAATTATTTTCAAATTCGATTGCTTTAGTTTTTAAACTTTCGAGAGACAGATCATTAAGTGTAAAGAATTGAATAGTTAGGTTTAACTCTGTTCCCTTCCTGGCATAAATTTGCCATAAATCATTGTTATTGTTTTTATTGCGGAGCAGCTTACTCCATTCCCTTTTAGATAGCAGTACCCCAACGGTTTCCATCCTCATGCCACCACCTCCTAACATAAATAGGTAATTAGGACCTTTACCATAATTTATATTCAATGAACATTAAAAGGTATGGGCAGAAAGTAAACTCAGCCATTTTTCAGCCTGTTTTATACGATTTAATGGTTTCATAAGAGCCATCATTTAATAATTTAAACATCGATAATGAAGGAGTTAGATTTGCTTCAATAATCCAAATATCTCCTTTTTCATCTATGCCCATATCCAGCCCAAAAACACGCGTTGTCTTATAATAAGATCCTAAATGTTGAGCTGTTAACATGGCAGCCTGGTCAAGTTTCTCTAATATATTTATTGAGTCAAATTCATTAACAGTTGATTTATCGATAGCTTCCTTCACAGACAAAACTTTCCTTGCCGCATTTGTGATAAAGAAACCCTTTGCAGCTACTTTCGCCAGCTTTCCCGTTACACGCCATTCTAAGGATTTCCTTTTTCGCTGTACCATTACTCGAATATCAAAGGGACAATTATCGATTGTCGCCAAAGGAATTCTTTTCTGAACAATATAGCGCCCTTTTTTTGATAAGAAGTGTTTCATTAGGTACTCGTAAGTTTCACTTTTCCCATTAAAAGTCAACTTCTTAAATTCATAGTGAACTTCAATTCTATCTTCCTCTAACACTGATAGTTGAATAATTCCTTTACCACGATACCCAAAACACGGTTTAATCATAATACAACCAAATTGCTCTAACATCGTCCAAAGTGATTCTTCAGAAAAAAACTGTGTTTTTGGAAGGAATTCAGAAAGCTTTTTTTCTTTGGACATTAATTTGTACTTTGTCCATTTGCCAATTGAAACACTCATATGTTAGTCCCCTTATATAATAATTTGCAGTTTCCTATCTTTCATTTTATTTTAAAATATTAAATATTCTTGTACTCTATCCCAATTAAGGTGTTTCTATCTAGTTTACAATTTTATTAAAATAAGGTGTCAGATACCTAGTCCACATGCACTTGCCTTGAATATGAATATATGGAATTAATAAAAAAAACAAAGGAGAGATTTTTTTGGGACTTTTTGAAGGATGTACACCAGGATTTTGGCGCCAGCCGCAACATTTAGATAGCTGGATTCCAACTGGCTTTGAACCACTAGATGACTTTGACGCCACTTTTAATGTAAACTTTTTCGATCCAAATATTACGCTATTACAGGCTGTGAACCTTGGCGGCGGTGGCATTGAAGCCTTGGCAAGACATGCTGTTGCAGCACTGTTAAATTCGGCACATCCAGATGTAGACTACCCGCTGTCTACTACAGATGTAATAAACTTGGTTCAAGGAATTGATCCAACTAATGCTCAGGAAGTTGAGGATTTAAAGGATTTGTTTGAGGGCTTTAATGAACTTGGCTGTCCACTGGACTAACCACATATATTAAAACAAATACACAAAAGGTTGCCTCAATTAGAGACAACCTTTTGGTATTAGAAAAAAATGTTTGATGTATATGACCTTATTTCAGAACATCAATATTTTTACTCAAATAAGCCCAATTCTGCGGTGCTGCTAAGCTTATCTGCCAAAAAGTCGTACCCAATAAGCTATAAATATCCATCAACCCATATTTTTCTATGAAACTCCGAATATCCTCAAACCAAACAATCTGTTCTACCCCTGTCCGATAATGCCGATACCAAGGGGACATGGCGTGCTGATCGAATAGTATGGGAGATCCTGTTGAAATGGCTTGGTTTTGGGCTGCCAAAACAGACATGGCATGGGTAACGTTCGTACCGACTACCTTGTCATAGCCATAAAGCGGCAGTGCAATTTGCAGTTTACGAGGATTGATTTGGGTAATGGAATATTGAATAACCTGATCCATCCACCATAACGGTGCAATTGGATCCGGCGGACCGCCCGGATACCCATAATCAATCGTCATCACCGCAACAATATCCGCTATGCTCCCGATTACAGCATAATCATAGGCCCCAATAATCCGATTAGTAGGTATATCTGCCGTTTTCGCATGTACATTTACATGGAGAATCAATTCTCCCAATTGATTCTTTAATTCTCTTAAAAACAGATTAAACGCATTTCGCTGAAGCGGTGGAATAAATTCGAAGTCGATAGAAACCCCGCCAAAACCTCTTTGTCTTGTTAAATTGACAATACTCTGGACCAAGTTTCTGCGATAGGTTGGGTTTGATAACACATGTCCGGCTAACTCCGCACTAAAATCAACTCCCGTGAAATTACGGATCATCAGTAATGGTGTAATGTTTAACTGCTTACACCGTGCGACAATTGCTGAATCCTCAATCTCATTATAGGCATATCCTTCTTGTGTAAAGGAATAGGCCACAACGGCTAAATAAGTTAATTGTCCGGCAAGTGAATCTAAAATGGACAGAATCGCATTCCCGCCAGATGGAACGAGAAATCCCAATGTCGATATTTTTAATTTAACAGGTGAGGGTATGTTGATAATTTGACCAATAATAAGCTGGTTCGGGTCAACTCCAGGATTAGCATTTACGATTGATGGGATATCAGTGTTAAATCTTTGAGCTATCTCCCAAAATTGATCCCCTGGTTTTATTTTATAGGAGCGGATCGGCAATTGATTGTCCGGAAAGTACAAGGCGAGACCTGGTACGAGAGAACTAGTAGAAGGAAGACCATTTAGCTCAACAATGGTCTGCAAGGATACTCCATATTTATTGGAAATTGCCCACAAACTTTCTCCCGCACTCACCACATGTACACCCATACTCTCACACCCCTTTACCTACATCATATGGTGTATTTACTTGTACTATTGCACTTTAACTAAAAAAACGAACCGGAATAATCCAGTTCGACTGTCCTGACTATAACCGTGGATCGATGGGTTCTGCTTCTAAAGCCAGTATCCCTAATACACATTCATGAACACGTTCCAATGATTCTCTCTTAACAAATCGATTAATACTCTCCACGCCAAGGGAAAATTCCTTTAATGCATTTCGCTGTTTCCTACCTGCATTACGTTTCTTTAATCGAGATAAATTGTCAGGATGCAGATAATCCATTCCATAGATGATATGCAAATATTTTCGGCCCCTCACTTTTATCGCAGGCTGCAGCAGTTTCCCTTTATGGCAGGTAATATAGAATTCAGGTTTAACCACAAATCCTTCATGACCATCCTCAGTCATTTCCTCCCACCATTCAATCGCCTCTTTCATGGTTGCTTCATTGTTTACCACACGGTATTCTGTTTCCAAAAACAAACGGGATATCGCGCTGAATTCTTTATTTTTCTCCATATGCCAAGTATGCGGCTTGTCAAAATATGTTTCCGAACTGTGAGCCAGTGTATGAAAAGGAGCAATTTGAATTCCTTCCAGGCCTTCTGTTTCCCAACAGTATTTCTGGTATACTTCATTAAAGACTTTAGCATTATTGATTCCTAAATCCACTTCCTTAACCCAGTTCAGCACATCTTTGCCGCTGCCAATCGCCTGGTCTAATGAATCCTTCAACCTCGTTCGGTCAAGCAATGCCATTTCCCCAACATGTGCATATTGGTTCAAAATCAGATCTTTCGCCTTTAGGTTCCACGGCAGAATCTCAGCATCAAGGAGCACAAAGTCGGTGTTGTACCTTTCAAAATAACCATTTTTCACTAAATCCTCATTCAAGCTGATGACTACTTGTTCTTGCAATTCTTTTTGAAAAAATGCCCTTCCTGTCCGGGTATAGATCGTTCCTAATGTTTCTCTTCCAACATACTCCTTGGCCACTTCTTTATTTTTAAATAAAAATAATATACCTCTGCTGCCCATATGTTTCTTTTCGACGACCATAGTTTCAACACCGTTGGCTTGATAGTATTCGAATGCTTCCGTTGGGTGCTCAAGGTATCCTTCTAATCGAGACGGTTTGGGTGTTGGACTCATCGTTGGCGGAAGATAAATGATGTCCTCAAGGTGCAGAGTATAATGAGATAAATCATCCAGCGCTGGTTTAACGCCATCATCATAAATCATAATTTCGCCATAATGCTCTGTTAACACGGAATAACCTTCTAAAAATTTCATGATATTCGGAGGTGACAGTCTCTTTAGTTCCCATTCCTTTAATGGATTGTCAGGAACATCCGCATAATCCTGCTTTGCTTTAACAGAGATAAATTGTTTTTCTGGATATCGATAAGCGGTAAGACTGCCGCCGAACACAACACCCTGGTCAATATTCAAAGTGTTGTTTAATAGTAACGGCTGTGGCTTTGGGTCGTGCCCCCAAATAATGAGTTCGCTTGATTTATGAGAAATGGACCAATCCTTTCGAATCGGCTTCCCGTTTTCATCCAAACCCTCACTATCCCCATACCGGCAAAAATCAGAAATACGCGTTGACTGTTTTCCGATATAATGATCCTTTATACCTGCATGGGCGGCTACAACTGCATTAACCCCATTTTTCCGAACAATATAATGTGACTTTGCTTCTAAAAGCAACTCTTTTATCTGCCCCTTTAACTTTTCTGCAGCTTCACTGCCATTTTTACGTTCGTATTCCTCAAATTCAGCGGCCACATTTTCATCACCATGAGCCAGCTCTACATTTTTCCCATCGAGCCAGCGGGCAATTTTCCACCCGTGGTTGCTGTCAATCATATAGGCATGTCCAGCTTTTACATGCTTCTGAAAAAATTGCAGTGTTTCAATTGATTTTGGCCCCCGGCTCAGTACGTCACCAAGGGAGAGGATTTTCCTCCCATCAGGATGAAGGTAAAAGCCCTCTTCATTTTCCTGATATCCCAATTTCGATAAAATCTCCATGAATTCATCATAGCAGCCATGTATATCCCCGATAAAATCGATGCCGTTTCCAACATCAATAATTAGCGGGTTTTCTAAACGTTCTATGTTGAGTATTTGAAGCTCGTCTTCACCAAGCATATAGACACGTCGATAAACTTTCTTTTTTATGAAGCGAAGCATATTTTTAAAATGTTGATACTGCTGTTTGATGCGGTTTCTGCCCCGAGGGAAAGCTCGTTCACTATCCCGTCGCAGTAATTCCGTTTCAGATATATTCAAGACCATGGCAATGACAGGGATGTGATATTTCTTTCCCATTTGCAGGTATTTATCATGTTCTTCCTCACGTAAATGAGTTGCATCAATAAATGTTACTTTATTGAGCTGGCACCGTTTAGCAATTACATAATCCATAGTTTCAAACGCAGCACTAGATATTTGCTGGTATTCATGAAATAGTGCTTCACTTTCGTCTTTTGGACGGCCGTTCCAGGAAATAAATTCAGTATCGCTGACTAGAACACGGAATTGATCAGAGCTGACCACTTCAGATGACAGTATTTGATCTTCTTGGATTAATTGATTTAGTAAAGTTGTTTTTCCGGAATTAGAGGGTCCAACAAGCAGGACAATCCCTCCGTGCGGGATGTGTATCGTTGTCATTATTCCTCCTCCCTTCTAAAGATTGCCATTTGAGTGGGATGACCGTAAGCTGGATGCTCTTCCCCTATTCCTTTTTGGCTTACTTGATAAGGGTACTTTTGTGCCCATGCTTCAACATTTTGAACAAATTCCGCTCTTGTCCATTCAAAACGATGGTCATCATGGCGCATTTCATCTTCCATTTCATAAATCACATTATATTCCTGGTTTGGTGTCGTCACAATTAATGTCTTGGGACGATATTCATTCAGAATGGTATCAAATATTTTCTGGAGCCTGTTTTCCTCAATATGCTCAATGACTTCACATAAAACGATTACATCTTTATTTTGCAAACGGCTGTCAAAATAGTATAGTGAACCTGGTAAAGATTTTGGTGCTACATACCCTTCTTTGACCTTCACCTCACTAAAGCGCTCAATCGCCCGGATTCGAGATTTGTTAGAAGGCTCAATTGATAGAATTTCTTTTACACCTTCAACAAAACCTAATTGCACAGAGAGCCGGCCTTCCCCAGCGCCAAGGTCTACTATTGATTCCTTGTACGGAAGCGATTTAATTAAATTTAAGATGGCTTCATATCGAAGATCATTCAAGCGAACTCTCGGACTTTCATCTTGGCTTCGATTTTGTTGTTTCTTTTCATAAAATCTTGATTGAGAAATTAACGGATTAAACCGGAGTGCTCTTTTTACTATCATTTGTTTTAATGGATGGTTTTCCAGCCAGCCTTCTCCGTATCGATCCAGCTTTTCAACTTCCCTTTCATCTAAAAAATAATGCTTATAATTATCAATGACCGGAATAAGAATGGAAACATGCTTTAAAGCATTCTGAACAGTTTGATTCCCAGATATCGTCACAAATCTGGCTGAGCTTTTTTGTCGCATGGTACTAACTCCACGCTCTATTTCCACTTTGTATCCCATGGGTTCAAACAAATCCGTAATTTCCTGATCCTGCAATTCAGTTGCCACTGGGCCAAATGAGAGCTCCATATCAAATGGATGGTCCACCCACGGCAAATACTCCTCATCTGGCTTTCCATTTAAAGCGGTACCTAAAGCCTTGCGGATGGTGGTGATAAAAAGACTGCTGACAGCGAATTCACGGTCATTTATGTAATGGGTAATATCAAATAAATCTGAAGAGTTTCGCACTAAATCGATCGGGTCAGGCTTTACATAGAGTATAAATTGCACTTCTTCTTTTGTGAAAATTGGATATACCAGTCGGACCTTGAAACCTTTCTCATCCCGTTCATAAGGATTATCTGGGTTCTTCGCGATTAGGTACGAGACCATATCCGCACCCGGTCCGCTTACCTTTAATGATAGCTGCATGCATTACACTTCACTTTCTACCGAAGTATTTTTCCATTATTATTATCATTACATAAAAATGTATATTTTAGAAATATATTGATAAATATTCTGTTATTCGGGTTTTCTGTGTTCATCTCACTAATAACAAACTGAATAATTTGCAATAAGATGATTTTGTTACAAAAAATTAAAAAAAGCATCAAACCCTAAAACTAAAGTTCGATGCTCATTACCCATTAAGCTTCCATGCTATATTAAACTGCTTCAATGATGATTGAAACGCCTTGTCCACCGCCAACACATAAGGATGCTAATCCAATTTGTTTCTTTTGACGTCTTAATTCATGAACTAGGCTAACAACAATCCGTGCACCAGAACATCCGATTGGGTGACCTAATGCTATCGCTCCTCCATTAACATTAATAATCTCCTCTGGCAAACCCAATTCCTTATTTACTGCCAGCACTTGTGCTGCAAATGCTTCATTTAGCTCTGCCAATTCGATATCCTGGATTGTAAGATTTGCTCTCGTTAACGCTTTTTGTGTTGCGGGGACTGGTCCAATACCCATGATAGAAGGGGAAACAGCAGCACTTGCAACGGAACGAATTATGGCAAGTGGTTTTAAATCGTATTCCCTTACAGCTTGTTCAGAAGCAACAATGACTGCAGCTGCCCCATCGTTTAATGACGAAGCATTTCCAGCTGTCACCGTCCCATTCTCTTTAAAAGCTGGTTTCAGAGTTAGTAACTTCTCAAGATTAGTATTTTTTATATTCTCATCTTCTGTAAATAAAGTGGAACCATGCTTGCTTTTAATAGCAACAGGAATAATTTCCTTTTCGAATTTACCTTGTTCTTTTGCTTTAATAGCTTTTTGCTGGCTCCCTAAGGCAAAAACATCTTGTTCCTCTCGGGAAATATGATAGCGTTCCACTAAATTTTCAGCTGTAATCCCCATATGGTACCCTTCTATTGCACAGTGAAGTCCATCATGAAAGAGTGCATCCACAGTCTGTAAATCTCCTAATTTCTGTCCCCACCTTGCATTCATCACCAAATGCGGAACATTACTCATACTTTCTGTGCCCCCTGCAATTACAACATTTGATTCTCCTGCAAGAATTTGGTGATAGGCTAATGTAATCGCGCGCAATCCCGAAGCACATTGTTTATCAATGGTAATGGCCGGAACAGACACAGGTAACCCAGAATGGATTGCTGCTTGTCTTGCTGGGTTTCCTTTGAGTCCTGATTTTAGTACATTACCTAATACGACCTCATCAAAACATTCAGCCGAAAGACCAGATCGTTGCCACACGGCCTTTACTACATTCGTTGCAAGTTGTACAGCACCTATATCCTTTAATGCACCACCGAAACTCCCTATAGGAGTTCTGAGTGCCTCAACTAAGTATACATGTTGCATTCACTAGCCCCCACTTTACTAAAAAAATAGCGGTTTTGTCCGCGGTTATACTTGACACTTCACTTTTATTCACCTAATTTTTCCGAGGAAGTTTTTGACATAGAATACATGGGTTGTTTTGAAAAATAGTAAGTTTGGTAATGATAATAAACTTTTGCAATCGCAAAATTTTCACATAGGGAACACTTAATTTGATACCAAACTTTGCTAACATGGGGAGCATCTAAAGCTGGCAGTGCTTGTTTCATATGTGTGTTACATACCCACATAATCTCACCCTCTCACAATTTTTGTTATTAATTTATTCATTTGAAAGCATATATTTATTTAAAGGAAAGAATACATCCTTTATTGGATTTGTTAACAAATTACGGAATGTTTTTTGATTGTTTTGGATAATAGAAAATGTTTCTTTAATATTGTTAACATACAAATTTCGATAATTTCGACTATATTCTGTATAATTATATAGTGTATTAATAATAGTTTCAGAATAATTACTTTTTAATAGATTATTTAAAGGACTTGCAAGTAGCTCTGATGAGAGATTTTTAATTTGATCCACTTGATTATTAATTTCCTCAAATGAATTTAATAGGGTTAGATTGTGCAAGCCAGTAGTTGATGTCAATAATTGTTCCCGAG
This sequence comes from Neobacillus niacini, assembly GCF_046591715.1. Taxonomy (GTDB): domain Bacteria; phylum Bacillota; class Bacilli; order Bacillales; family Cytobacillaceae; genus Neobacillus; species Neobacillus niacini_L. Next base: position 41,229 of record NZ_JAWVNQ010000009.1, read on the forward strand.
ACATTTCTTCCAATTCAAAGAGTTCTTTTGTAATTTGGTTTAGGAGTTCGCTTACATTTGATTGATTTTGTTTCACATTTTCAGTTAATCGTTTTGAAGATTGAAGAAGAACGACCTCTCGAAAATTCTCTCCTTCATCCCAATCATCTATATTTTGAATCGCTTGATTCCATAATTGCTCTATAAATGAACCATTTTTTTCAATTTTTTTAACTACAGTCATTTCAATTCCTCCTATTAGGACACATTTAACTTGCCGATGGTAATGTAATCTCAATTAAAGTTCCCTCGTTCACTTTACTTGCATAGGTAATACTGCCATTGTGCTGTTTTATAATCTTATGACAGATCATTAATCCGAGTCCGGTTCCCTTTTCTTTTAATGTGTAAAATGGCTCACCTAACCGTGGAAGAAGCTCTTCAGGTATACCGCAGCCTTGATCTTGAAATGAAATAATACACTTATCATCTTTGCCTTTTCTTATATTGATGTAAATTTCACCTCCTCCTTTCATTGCTTCAATAGCGTTCTTAATTAAATTAATAAACACCTGCTTTAATTGGTTCTTCTCACAAGTTATATAAAAAGGCGTTTCTTCAACAATCAGATGAAATTGGATATCATTCATAATGAACTGAGGAGTAAGTATATCAAGCGTATTTTCAATTAGTTCTTTTACATTCATACGGATTAGTTCAACTGCCTGTGGTTTTCCCAAAGAAAGAAGTTCGCTCGTAATCGTTTCAATTCTATCCAGTTCACTTAAGAGCAATTCAGTATACTTAGTAGAGTTATTATCATTCTTGTAAAGTTGAACAAACCCCTTTATGGTTGTAAGTGGATTTCTGATTTCATGTGCAATTCCAGCTGCTAATTCACCGACAACGGATAACTTTTCAGATTGCAAAAGAATGTCTTCTGATTTTTTACGTTCAGTAATATCTCGGCTAATTTTGACGAAATGTTCAATGGAACCCTCTTCACCCGTTACAGGCATAAAACGGGATTCAATTACTAGCCAATCCCCATTTTTGTGTTTTAAACGGAGTTCAATCAATTGTGATTGTTTAATCTCAAACATCCCATCATATCTATTTTTTATCTTACAAACATCATCAGGATGAATTAACGCAGATAATTCGACCCCTGTCAGCTCCGATTCTTCGTACCCTAAAATATATTTATGGGATGGAGAGATGTAACAAAGAACAAATTCTTTATCCATAACAGATATTAGGTCTACTGTATTCTCAGCGATCAGTCGATAATTTGATTCACTTTCCTCTACTTTCTTATACATGTATGACAATTGATTATTTAATTGATGCAGTTTGACATATGACTCAATTAGTAAGGCACCAATCACTACCCCTATTACCATAAAAAGTAAATACTGAAGATGAAAGAGTAGATTATCATTAATAATGTGAAAGATAGATACATATAAAACATACATACTCACAAATGTCCCAAATAGATAGAAAACTTTTTTTATTGGAGTAAATTGAGATATAAATAGCTGTAAAGCAGAAAAACTAGCCATGACAATTGTAAATCCAATAAAGGCTTGGTACCACTGACCACCTACAAATAGTCTTGCCAACAATGCAATTCCCCCGGTAATTATTCCCGCCATTGGCCCAAGATAGGCAGATACAAGCACGACGGTTGCATATCGAAGATCATATGCAAACCCTTGTTGCTTTATAGATACCAATACTAGGATAATCGTAAACATCCCTGCATAAACACCGACCAAAATTCGCACTTTGTTTATTGACTTATGATTAATAAATGAACGGATAACGAGAGGCATAATTACAAAAAGGCAAAATATTGAGAGATTAACAATGTAGTTAAAAAAAATCAACCTAATTCCCACCTATACCTAAACCGACTCTTGTATTGTTTTTACATGGTGACAACTTAAAACTTTGGCAAGATAAGTAAAATAGAAATCCCTTACAGACCTCCTGTTTTGTTTAGCAGGCGCTAACATTTATTCCGGGGTCTGTGAGGTTTCAATATTATACTTTTAAACTAATAAATTTTAGCTTTTAAAAACTGTTCCAATTGTGAATACAGGTCTTCTCATTTGGCAGATTTTATGACTAGTTTGATCTCTCTTCTAACCAATCACCAATCGTTGGATAGGTGATTTGTGAAGCTTTACTTCCGAAAGCAATAGACGTATGCCCAACTGGTAAATTTATATATTGTTTGTCTTTACTGGATATTCGATTCATTAATGCTTCTACTTGATGCGGTGGAGCAATGTTGTCAATTTCACCCGATAAGTTGAGGACATTAGCAGTGATTTCCTCTAATTTAACCTGACGTCCACGAATTTCGAGTTCCCCTTTAATCAGCTTGTTTTTTTGATAAAAATCACGAATCCACTGACGATAGGATTCACCTGGAAATGGAATGCCGTCGTTTAACCATTTTTGCAGAAGTTTAAAGCTCTTTACAAAACTTTCATTCTCAGCACGATCAAAAAGACTAACATAAGGGCCATAAATGTTTGCCATCGGCTTAAGTAGTTTGTTTCCAATGTCAATCATTTCAGGTGGTATATTACCGTATGTTTGCACCACTTTATCAATATCAAAATGTTGCTCATCCAGCATAGCACCATAAAGGCCTGAATCTTCAAAATCAAACGGAGTTGTCATAAAGACAAGGTTACGAATGGGCAATTCAGGGTGCAAAGCAGCAAATATTGAAGTAATTGTACCACCCATGCAATATCCAAGAATGGACACTGTATCCGCACTTGATTTTCGCAAAACTTTACGAACCGCCCGTGGGATGTAGTCCATAATATAATCGTCTAATTTCATATTTTTATCTTCAATGCCAGGTGTACCCCATTCAAGAAGATAGACGTCAAAGCCTCGATTCACCAGATATTCAACTAAACTGCCACCCTTTGTCAAATCCATGATATAGGGCTTATTAATCAGTGCATAAATCAAGAGGAGCGGAGTTTTATGTTTTTTTGGTTGTTCTGAAATATAGCGGTATAGCTTAGTTTTATTCCGAGTCCAAATGACCTCTTTCGGAGTTGGTCCGACCTCTGGTTCGGCATCCTTCAATAACACTTGAGTTACGCTTTTTAGACGTCTATACATTTGTTGATACTCCTCAGGTACCATTTTGATAAAGTTTTCGTATTCTTTTGTCAAATGATTATTCACAACACCACTCCTTACCATATTTTAATTGATAAAATAAAGCCTCTTTCAATTCGCTTTTTTACTGTACCAGCTACACAGATCCTTTTGTATTCGTAACTTTCGGCGTATTTAATAAAGTTAAGATTTGATTCAGTTTTGTATCAAGACTCTTCATATCCTTTTTCAAATTTGTTATTTCACGTTGCACTTCTACTGTATCTCTTTGATTATCCTTGGATTCTTGTATAAATTCTTCTAGATCATCCACTTTCGCATCTACATTGACAATCTGAGAGGAAACATGTGCAAGGTCATTTCTTGATGGTAGATTTGCAAATTCATAGTAACGTTCCGTTGTTTCATTCAACATTTGTTTGAATAGAAGATTCATTTCCAATATCTGGCTGATCGTTTGAGTTGGAAATTCCTTCGTTACTTGAGCATCTAACAGATTACTATACTTTGAATAATAATTTTTCCACATATCATAAAAGTCGTTTTCCATTTTTTATCCTCCTATTTATTCGAACGCATCCTACAGTGGAATATTCCCATGTTTTTTTTTCGGTCTTTCTTCTTTTTTAGTTCTAAGCATCTCCAAAGACTGTTTCAGAACTTTTCTTGTATCTCTTGGGTCGATTACGTCATCCACCATTCCATGAGAAGCCGCAACATAAGGATTCGCAAACATATTTCGATATACTTCAATTTTTTCCGAACGGGTTGCTGCAGGATCACTGCTTTGATTTATTTCTTTAGCAAAGATAATATTTGCTGCTCCTTCCGCTCCCATTACGGCAATTTCCGCATTAGGCCAAGCAAATACAAGGTCCGCACCAATTGCTTTTGAATTCATAGCGACATATGCCCCACCAAATGCTTTTCTTAAAATGACGGTAATTTTTGGAACTGTTGCTTCTGAATAGGCGTAGAGAATTTTTGCACCATGACGAATAATACCTCCGTGCTCTTGATTGACTCCAGGGAAAAAACCTGTAACGTCTTCAAAAGTTATGATTGGGATGTTAAAAGAGTCACAAAATCGAATGAATCTGGAAGTCTTGTCCGAGGAATTGATATCTAGACCGCCAGCCATTACTTTAGGCTGATTGGCAACCACTCCTACACTATTCCCATTAATTCTCCCAAAACCAACCACGATATTTTTCGCATAGTCCTTTTGAACTTCCATAAAATCACCTTGATCTAATACTTGTTCTAATACCTTGCGAATATCATATACCTTCGTTGCATTGAGAGGCACTAGATCCAGCAAATCTTCCCGCCAATCATCTTCTTTCATGCATTCCAAAGACTGAGGATTTACCGTATTGTTTTGAGGCATAAAGGAAATCAATTTTCTAACTTCTTCTAAGACTGCTTGTTCGGAATCACCAGTAAAATGGGCACAGCCACTAATAGAAGAATGAACCTTTGCACCGCCAAGATTCTCCACGGAGATTTTCTCACCGGTAACCGTTTCAATGACCTTTGGACCTGTAATAAACATTTGACTGGTATCTTCCACCATGAACACAAAATCAGTAATGGCTGGAGAATAAACTGCCCCACCCGCACAAGGACCCATGATCACTGATATTTGTGGAATAACACCAGAATAGATGGCGTTTCGATAAAAAATTTGACCGTATCCGTCTAAAGAAACAACGCCTTCTTGTATCCTTGCACCGCCTGAATCATTTAAACCAATAATGGGTGCCCCATTTTTCGCAGCTAAATCCATAATTTTGCAAATTTTAGACGCATGCATTTCTCCTAGTGCTCCGCCAAAAACGGTAAAATCCTGAGCAAATACGTAAACTAGACGACCATGAATTTTCCCATAACCCGTCACAACTCCTTCCCCTGGACTTTCCAATTTATCCATGCCGAAGTTGGTTGCACGGTGTTTGATAAAAGCATTTAATTCCACAAAGGAATCTTCGTCCAGCAATAGGTCAATTCGTTCCCTTGCAGTTTGTTTTCCTCGATTATGCTGGGTATCAATTCGCTCGTCACCACCGCCAAGCATGATCTTACTTTTCCTATCCCATAGGTCGTAAATCTTCTCATAAACTGTGCTCATTGGAAATTTCCACCTCCTCTGTTCGAATTATGTTACGATGTCTGCTTCACTAAGAAAAGAGGTTGGCCGTATTCTACGAGCTGACCATTCTCGACGAGTACTTCAACGATTTCTCCATTCATTTCTGCTTCAATTTCGTTAAACAATTTCATGGCTTCCACGATACAGACAACTGTTGATTTTTCAACCTTATCCCCAATTTTCACATAGGGAGCCGCATCAACTCCTGGCGCCATGTAAAACGTCCCAACCATAGGGGAAACAATTTTTAATAGGGTTTCAGTTCCAATGTTTTTCGAAGTTATTTCTTCTTTCTCAGTAGTTTCCTTCGTCACTGCCGCTTGAATTGACGCTTCGGAGATTTCATTCGCCTTGGTTGCTGCTACAAGAACAGGTGCATCCAAAACAGCAGGAAATACCTGATTAATAGATTTATTATCTTGTATAACAGAAGGATTCAGCATTGAATTTCTTCTAACGAAAATTCGAGTATCTCCCTTTTCAAGTTCTAAGCAGTCTACTGTCGAATCATCGATTAGTCTAATAATTTCTCTTATTTCCTGAATTTTAAACATCTCTATCTCTCCTTAATCAACTTGATGAATTACACTTCTATCGGAAATGTATTTGTTTCAATAAATTTTGTATTAAACTGTCCTTTTACAAAACTCTCATGTTCGAAAAGTTTTTGATGGAATGGAATAGTAGTATGGATTCCACTAATAACAGTTTCATCAAGTGCCCTCTTCATGCGCATAATCGCCTCTTCACGGTTTTTCCCCCAAACGATTACTTTTGCTGCCATCGAATCATAATAAGGAGAAATTTCGCATCCAGGGTAGAGTGCACTATCAACTCGTACACCATATCCCCCAGGAGGAAGATACATTTCAACTCTCCCTGGAGAAGGCATAAAATTCTTTGCCGGGTTTTCTGCATTGATACGGCATTCAATTGCCCAGCCATTGATTTTAATATCTTCCTGTCTATAAGTTAGCGGGTAGCCTGCTGCCACCAAGATTTGCTCTTTGATTAAGTCAATGCCAGTAACCATTTCTGTAACAGGGTGCTCCACCTGAATTCGGGTATTCATTTCCATGAAATAGAATTGACCGTTTTTATCTAATAAAAACTCAACAGTCCCCGCTCCATGATAGTTAACCGCTTTTGCAGCGGCAATTGCTGTTGCACCCATCTGTCTACGAATTTCTTCTTCAAGTGCTGGTGACGGTGCTTCTTCTACCAGTTTTTGATGGCGTCTTTGAATGGAACAGTCTCGTTCCCCTAAATAAATAACATTACCGAGCATGTCTCCCATAATTTGAATTTCCACATGGCGTGGTTCCTCAATGTATTTCTCTAAATACACACCTGCGTTTCCAAATGCCGTTTCTGCTTCTTTTTGAGATTGACCGATGGCTTTGAGTAATTCCTCTTCATCCTCTGCTACTCTCATTCCCTTTCCCCCGCCGCCAGCTGTCGCCTTAACAATGACAGGGAATCCAATTTCCTTCGCTATCCTAACAGCTTCTACAAGATCTTCAATTAGACCATCCGTTCCAGGAACGGTAGGTACTCCAACACTTCTCATCGTATCTCTTGCGACCGCTTTATCCCCCATTTTTTTGATGGCTTCTGCTTCTGGACCAATAAATGCAATGTCATAATCCGAGCAAATTTCAGCAAAAGCACCATTTTCTGCTAGAAAACCATAACCAGGGTGGATTGCTTCCGCATTCGTTAATTGGGCAACGCTAATTATATTTGCAATTTTTAAATAGCTTTCCGAAGAAGCCGACGGTCCTATACAAAATGCTTCGTCCGCCATTTGCACATGCAAGGCTTCTCGGTCTGCTTCAGAAAAAACCGCAACAGTAGATATCCCCATTTCCTTACACGCCCTAATTACACGAACTGCAATTTCTCCTCGATTTGCAATAAGAACCTTTTTAAACATGTACAAGTTCCTTTCCAATTTAATTTTATTTAAGAGTTTACTAGTACATTTTTGAACTCTTCCGCTAGTAAAGGAACCACCTCAAACAAATCACCCACAATACCGTAGTCGGCTATTTGAAAGATTGGGGCTTCCGGATCTTTGTTAATCGCCACGATAACTTTTGAGTTAGACATCCCGGCTAAATGCTGAATGGCACCTGAAATTCCACAGGCAATGTAGAAATCTGGGGTGACAACCTTTCCCGTTTGTCCGATTTGCAGTGAATAATCGCAGTATTCAGCATCACATGCACCACGGGAAGCACCAACAGCACCACCTAGGACCTCAGCCAATTCCTGTAGCATCTTGAAGCCTTCAGGGGATTTAACCCCTCGTCCGCCGGAGATAACAACTTTAGCTTCTGATAAATCTACCCCACCTGTTGTTTTTCGCACTACTTCTTTAACAATCGTCCGTAATTCTTTGATTTCAGCATAAAAATGGACAATCTCAATTGTTCCACTGATTTCTTCCACCGGGATGTTATTTGGACGTATAGTTGCAAATGGGATGCCAGATACTACTTTCTTTTTCTCAAACGCTTTTCCGGAAAAAACAGGACGTGTAAAGATAACGTCATCTTCTTCCACCTGAACATCAATAACGTCAGATATGAGTCCAAGCCCCAACCGCGCTGCAATACGCGGTGCAAGATCTTTCCCGATTGATGTATGTGGCATTAAAATAGCTTCTGGTTCAACTTCATTAATAACCTGTCTCAAACTTTGAGAATATGCATCCGTTGTATACACATCGAGTTCTTGGTTGTCTACAATATATACTTTATTTGCCCCATGTTTCCCTATAACATTTGCATAATGAGCAGCATCACTGCCGAAAGCCACAGCTATTATTTCTCCGCCTTCTGCAATGCGCTGCGCTGCTGTCAACGACTCCAATGAAACACCTCTTAGGCTGCCAGCTTTAGCTTCCGTCACCACGAGTACTTTTCTCATATTAGTTCTCCTCCTGTGTGTTAGATAGCCTTCGCTTCACTGCGAAGAAGTTCAGCCAGTTCAGAAACTTGAGCTTTGATGTCACCATCCAAGATACGTCCTGCTCCTTTTTTCGGCGCAAAAAATGTCTCGGTAGTTATTGTCTTTACTTCTAGAACGTCTTCGATATGTAAATCATCAATGTCAATCCGCTCAATTGGCTTTTTCTTCGCTTTCATGATGCCAGGTAAGGAAGGATAACGCGGCTCATTTAATCCCTGTTGCGCTGTGACCAATACTGGAAGAGATACCAAGACAACCTCTTTATCTCCTTCAACGTCCCGCTCGATCACCGCTTCGTTTCCAACAATCGCAAGCTTCGTGATCGTCGTCACTTGTGGAATATTGAGTTCCTCTGCAAGGCGTGGACCAATTTGTCCACTGCCATAATCAACTCCCACATTACCGGCTAATATGATGTCAAATTCCCGATTTTTAATAATGGACTCAAGAATTTTGACTGTACTGTATTCATCAAGATTTAAATCCTCGCTATTAACGATAATCGCTTTATCCGCACCCATCGCAAGCGCCGTTCGCAGTCCATTTTCTTCACGTTCCGGTCCTACCGTGATAACCGTTACTTCCCCACCGTGCAATGACCGCAATTGTAGTGCTTCTTCGATTGCATATTCATCGTAAGGATTGATGATGAAGGTTACCCCTTCTTCACTAACGGTGCCGTATCGGAACGAAATTTTTTGCTCCGGATCGATCGTTTGTTTCATCAATACTAAAATGTTCATGTTTTCGTATCCCCTTCTGATGTAATATTTTTATGGCAGTATAGAACCGAAAAAGGATTTTCGGTCTTAATTTAAACACGTAGCAAGGAAAATACGATTTCTCAACTAATTCGTTGAAGGAAATTTCGCTTCAAAAATCCCTGAAACTTTTACATCGCCATCACAGTTTTTCGCCAGTACTTCACCCACCACGAGGTTGTCAGCTTTTTTCTCTATCACTCTGCCAACAATTTCGATAGTTTCTCCGGGATGTGTCATTTTTCTAAAACGTACTTGTATTCTCTTAATATTTTTTCGTGGTATCCATGATGTAACTCCTTGGGATAACATCCCCATGATTAACATTCCGTGAGCGATAATACCTGTGCCTGCTTGCTCCCCAACCTCTTCCACGGTATGCAGTGGGTTAAAATCCCCGGATGCTCCGGCAAATCTTACGAGCTGAATTCGTGTAATTGAATCATTTTTCAGAACCGGGAATGAAGCTCCCACTTGTAAATCTTCATAATACATGCATTGCGCCCCTCTCATCAGCTGCTATTTAATGACGGTGAATTAATGTAATTCTAGCAATAGCCACTAATTCACCTCTTTGATTGGTAAATCTAGTTTCTTCTGTAATGAAATCCATTCCTCCAGAAGAACCAATTTTGGTATCTGCCCGTACAATCTTACTCATAACATGAAGCTCATCCCCGGCATAAATATCACCAAGATATTCATACTCTTGTTCACCGTGCAAAATTTTAACTGGGTTTAATTTCAATATTTCCATTTTTTCCTGAAAGCCATATCCGCCATGGTATTCAATGACTTGCAAAAAGGTAAGCGGAACTGGAATGCCATCATAACCAGCATTCTTGGCTGCCTCTAAGCTGTAGTAAATCGGGTTATCATCACCGATTGCGATGGCTAATTCTTTTATTTTCCCTTTTTCCACTGTCATGCTGTAAGGTTCTAACTCAAGTCCAAGTAAATCTTTCACATTTGACAAGACTTTCCACCTCTTTAAAATAGTTGCCTCTTACGTTGCTTAAATTTTGATTTCTCTATTCTTTCAACAGATTTCCAGCTATAACAAGGCGCTGAATTTCTTGTGTTCCTTCATAGATTTGGGTGATTTTTGCATCTCTCATATACCGTTCTACCGGGTATTCTCTTGTGTAGCCATATCCCCCAAATATTTGAATAGCCTCAAGCGTAACTTCCATTGCAGTGTCTCCGGCTAACAATTTGGACATTGCGGATTGATGTCCATAAGGGATACCTTGGTCCTCTCGCCAGGCAGCTTGATATGTCAATAAACGAGAGGCTTCTATTTTTGTAGCCATATCGGCTAGTTTGAATTGTATAGCTTGAAGCGCGCTAATGGGTTTTCCAAATTGGACACGATTCTTCGCATATTCGACAGCTTTATCAAACGCTCCCTGAGCAATTCCCACCGCTTGGGCAGCTACTCCATTCCGACCACCATCAAGGGTCATCATAGCAATCTTAAACCCTTCACCTACTTGTCCCAAGAGATTGTCCTTTGGCACTCGGCAGTCCTCAAAAATCACTTCTGTCGTTGCGGAAGAGCGAATGCCCATCTTTTTCTCCTTCTTTCCTACAGAAAATCCTGGGAAGTCCTTTTCTACAATAAAAGCGGTAATCCCCTTATGCTTTAGTTCCGGTTTGGTCTGGGCAAAGACAATATAGATATCCGCAAAACCACCGTTGGTAATAAAAATCTTCGAACCGTTCAAAATCCACTCATCGCCTTTCATTACCGCAGAAGTTCTCATTCCACTTGAATCAGATCCAGATCCAGGTTCTGTCAAGCAATACGCACCCATGCTTTTTCCCTCTGCCATGGCTCGCAAATATTTTTGTTTTTGTGCCTCCGTTCCGAACTTGAAAACCGGCCATCCAGCTAACGATGAATGGGCAGCAAGAGTAGTCCCTATGGAAGCATCCACCCGGGAAAGTTCTTCCACCGTGATCACATAACTCATATAATCGGCACCGGCACCACCGTATTCCTCCGGCCAAGGCATTCCGCATAATCCAAGTTCTGCCATCTTTCGCCAAATCTTGATATCAAAGTATTCTTCTTCATCGCGCTGTGCGGCAGTAGGCTCACATTCGTTCAGTGCAAACTCGCGCACCATTTTTTGCATCATCTGGTGTTCTTCTGATAATAAAAAGTTCATTGTTAGACTCCTCTTTTAATATATTTTGTGCTTCCTATTACTTCCGCGTATGTTGAGCGAGCGATTGCTCATTCCGAAGATAGCTGTAAAAACCCCCACCTTTTCAAGGGATGGGAATTAAACCGCTATTTATACTTTTTTTTCGATCATCTTTCGGGTATAGATGGTTACCCACTTCCTTGGCAGCAGTCCCACTGATTTAGCCATAAGTTTATTTTTAAAGCCTGGAATGATCACTGTTTTATTCTTCATTAACCCTGTAAAGCCGCACTTCGCTACTGCTTCTGGGTCCATCAAGTTCTTAATGAAAATTTTTGTTCCAGTTGCGGCCAATCCTTCCGTGAGCGGCGTTTTGGTTGAAGGGGGACATAATACACTAACCTGCACTCCAGTTCCTTTTAGTTCTTCCGCAATCGCTTCTGAAAAGGTTAAGACGTACGATTTGCTTGCCCCATACATCGACATCCCTGGAGTTGGCTGAAAGGCCGCCGTTGAAGCCACATTTAAAATTTTACCTTGCTTTCGTTTAACCATTTCACCCGCTATAAGTTTGGTTAAATACGTTAGTGAAATCATGTTGAGCTGCAGGCATTCTAATTCTTTCTTTATATCCAATTCCGTCATCAACCCTAATCCGCCAGCCCCTGCATTATTAATCAAAATATCGATGTTGATTCCTTCGTTTATCAAGTACCGATGCAAGTTCTCTACTGTTGCATGGCTGCTTAAATCACCGGTAAAAGTATTTACTTGAACTCCATAATCCTTTTGTAAAATTTCACCTTGTTGTTTCAACAACGTTGCGTCCCTGGCAACTAATACCAAGTTATAGTGCTGGTCTGCAAAAACTTTTGCAAATCCCAAACCGATCCCTTTAGTAGCGCCTGTAATCAAAACTGTTTCTGTTGGCATATGTTTTCAGCCCCTTTGTGTTTTGAAAATTCAAAAATTTATAAATATAATTATATTACTGATTATACTCATTAGTATAAATTAAATAAAATTAAACATTTTAATAAATAAGTAAGTATTTCTAATATACAGATAGTGAAAACTATCAATTTTTCTAAATTCCTGAAATTAATAAGACTTTCGCATAAAAAAAGAGAAGCCTCTTCGTCACTTAGACTCTGGGCTTCTCTTTTTATTACCGATTTATTTATTAAAACGCAGTCACATCAACTGGTTCAATACCTTCAGCCTCGCAATAGTCAAGGTATCTTTTCAGGAATGATTCCCAATTATCTCGTGCAATAATTTCTCCATTCTCACCCAAATAATCTAATGTTCCTTCCACAATATTGAAGGTAATAACGTCTTCATCCCCTACAGCTGTAGGTGTATGTGTGGAGCCGGCAGGTTCAAAAACCATGTCGCCAGGTTTGGAAATCCAAGACTCCTCGAGATATCTCCAAGATCCTTGAACAGTATAAACAATGACTTGTCCAGGATGAAAATGGGCCGGAAGCTGCATTTTCGCAGGTACATATAATAAGGTAATATTCTGTCCTGTCACAGGATTGGCTTTAAGCAATTTAAATTTCGCATCTCCGAAATAAGGAACCCAAGGCAATTCATCTACATTAACATTTCCTGCATGGTATGCTACTGCTGCTTGTACATTTTTTACATTACTCACTAATATTCCCTCTTCCATTATATGTTTTTAAATTCGCATACTGTTAACGCTTACAACAGTCAGCTAATTAACTTTTTCGAATTTATAATCTCAGTATATTTTTAATTTTCAGCTAAGTAAAATTAACATTTTTAACGTGCAATTAAGTTTGATTAATTTACACAACCAGTTATCTGGATGAAAATTACTTAGCCCCTAGGCCCCCATCAAGTACCAATATTTGTCCGGTACAATAATTAGATGCTGCTGAAGCAAAGTATAGGAGAGCACCTACTAAATCATTGTCACTGCCTAACCTTCTAATTGGAACTTGGGAAGCAATGAAAGGACCTGCTTTGTGTACAAGTGTTCCCGGTATCTCTGGGTTATTCATTCCAGTAGTGAAAACTCCTGGAGCGATAGAATTTACATACACTCCATGGCGCCCCCACTTAACTGCTAGATCCTTCGTCAAAGTCATAACGGCACCCTTACTTGTTGTATACCCTACAGAATCGACAGCTTCTGGATCAACGCCTTTAAAACCGATACTAGAAGAAATGTTAATGATTTTTCCGTATGAGTTTTCAATCATATGTTTTCCTACAGCTTGACACATCAAGAATGTACCAGTCACATTTGTATCAAGCATAGCTTGCCATTGTTTTAAAGGCATTTCAGTAGCAGGCGTTTCAAAAACTGTTCCGCTGCTATTGACTAAAATTTCGATTTTTCCGAAATGAGAAACAGCTTTCTCCAAGCCATGAACGACAGATTCAGGATTTGTTACATCAACCGCTAGAGCTAGTGCTTGTTTTCCTAATGTCTCTATTTCTTTTACAACTTCTTCACAAACTTCTAACCTACGAGAACAAACTACAACATTTGCACCTGCCTCTGCTAAAGCCAGTGCCATTACACGCCCTAGTCCGCTGCCGCCTCCGGTAACGATTGCTGTCTGTCCGTTTAAATTAAACAATTGTGCTAATGACATTTTACATTTCCCCCTAATTAAGAATATTCAAAGATTTTAAAAATCTTATTGATATTGATTGTACTAATAAATTATAATGAAATAAAATTAAAGATTTTAATATGTAAATAAGTAATACTAATATTTAAAAGGGGTACAGCAATGAATATTGAGCAATTACTATATATCGTTGAAGTTGCTAAATACAATTCTCTGTCTATTGCGGCACAGAATCTACATGTAACTCAATCCACAATCAGCCAGTCCATAACCAACTTTGAAAAGGAGCTAGGGATTAAAATTCTTAAACGGTCACGGGGACATGGTGCTGTCCCAACCGACGAAGGCAGAATCATTCTAAAACTAGCCTATGAAGTACAAAAAAAACTTGAAGAAATAAAAGAGACAGCCAACTTAATAAATTCCACAGAAGTGGGGGATCTAAAAATTTCTTCTTTACCCGGTTTAATGACTTTTCTCGTAAAAGCAATAGCTGCTTTTAGACATGATTATCCTCACATAAATCTAGAGGTCACAGAAAAAAGTGGAAATGCTGTAATTGAAGATATCAGGCAGCATAAGATTGATTTCGGACTGATTACATATTCAAGTGATTTGAGCATAAACATGGAAGGAATAGCTTTTGAAGCATTCATTGAAGGGAAGCAGAAAGTATATGTTTCTAAGCATTCCCCATTAGCATTTCTTGGTACCGTTACACCAAATGATATACTTGATCAAACTCTCGTCACTTATAAAGGTGAATTAATGCAATATTTTGTCAAAGACTTTTTCAAAAAATATAAGCCATTAAAAATCCTATTTACATCAAATAATATGGCCGGCGTTCTACAAGCCATCAATGAAAACTTGGCCATTACATTTGCTCCTGATTTCGTAATGAAAAATTATCCTTCCGTTATCAATGGAGATATTATTCCAGTAGATTTGGTGAATCATAGCACTGTTAATATTTCTTTAGGTTTAGTTCGATCAGAAAATAAACATTTATCCACTTTTGCCAACAAATATATTCATTATCTGAAATCTGAAATCATTAAAAGTTAAAACAATAAAAGAGAAGCAACTTCGTCCAAATAGGACTTAGTGCTTCTCTTTTTATAGGAATCTATTAGTATTATTATTAAGTCCTTTGTTCATTTTTCTACCAACGCCAGGATCAGATTCTCGGGAATTCCTATACAATCGATTTTATTCCATCTTCCTCTTCAATATGATCATCAGCATAAGTTTCGGATATCTTATCCAGACAATTCCAGCACTTACTGCGATTTCGTTCCATAATGGCTAATTCTTCATTGCAATCTACACAACAATCCATTCCATCAACTGCCTTATTATTTCTACACATATTTCCTTCCCACCTCGATTAAATCATGATTATTAAACTATCAATGTTTCTTCTGCTTTTATGGTTGTGTCAGTTTGCTTAGCAGGTCGTACCATGACCCAAAACAATAATCCGAAAACAAACATAACCAATGAAGTTACTAGGAATCCATAACCATATCCAATTGCTTCAGTTCCTGAATTTTCGATAAAATTCCCAAATATAACTGGTGCAATAATACTTGTTGAACTAGAAAGAGCAACATACGTACCTTGTGCTTTTCCAATGTTTTTAGTAGAAAAGAAGTCCATTAACATGGCAGGTGCGAGTGATAGAATAACAATCGCAAAACCTGGAGCAAGGATGAAGAACAAGATGGAGATAGCACTTGAATTCACAACACTTCCAAGATATAAACAAATAGCTGATAGGACCATTGAAATACCTGCAAGATTTACTCGTGCTTTTCGAATATCTCCTGTTTTACGATAAAGCTGATCTGATATCAAGGCAAATCCAATTTGGCAAATGGCAGCGAAGAGAAAAGGTAAAGACACTGCCATTTTTAATAGTTTGCCATCAAAATGTTGGATTTTGGTAAAGTATGCTGGAAACCAAACCGCTTGAACAGATAATAACCAATAGGCACAGCCTGCACACAAAACGGTAAAAATAAAATTTTTAGAAAAAAGATGCGGAAGAAATTGACGCCAAGAAACCTTAGAAGAGATGAAAGAATTCTTATCCTCTTGTTCAAATGTAGGCAACCCGATTTCTTTTGGGCTTTCTTTTCCGAAAATCATCCATAAAACAGTAACAATAAGTCCAACAATCCCCATTGCGATAAAAGCAGATCTCCATCCATTTTCACTGATCAAGGAGATTAATAATGGTGAAGCAATTGCTGGCCCAATTGTTGCTCCAAAGAGAACAGCGCCAAAGCCTATACCATGTCTGTGTTTAGGGAACCATTTTCCTATTAAAGAAGTTGAAATAGCAATTGCTGGACCTTCTCCTGCTCCCAAGATCATTCTTGAAAACATTAATAAAGACAGACTGGAAACAAAAGGTGTGGTAAATTGAACAGCCAACCATATAAACATGATCCAAGTAAACATTTTTTTCGTGTTTTTGGAATCGGCCATGCCCCCAATAATTAAAGAGGATATGGTAAAGAACCAAAAAAATGAGCTTCCAACAACACCCCATTGTGAAGGACTTAACTGTAACTCTTTCATTAAGGGAACGGAAACTAAACCAATGATAATTTTATCAACTTGGTTAACCATTCCGGAAGCAACTAGAATTAATAATAAAATCCAAGAATATTTTGGTGTTTTCAATGTAAAATTCTCCCCTTCGTTTCTACTATTATAGGAAAATCTTTCGTAAAATCTAAGAGGCACTCCCATCACAAGAACCAATTCGTTTTCTTTTAAAAAGGTTTTTAAAGGTGAATCTTCTTTGTTTAGACTCCTACTATTTATTTAAACCATTACCTCATGTTTCTAATTGCGCCAGCTGTTTTTTCACGTACAGGAATACCGCCGCGACCCGCTTTACCTGTTTTCTCATCAATAAACATAGCGAAATCTGGCGCAATTTCCCGCCCATTTGGCATTGTGAGCCACAATCTTAATAAATGACGTTTGCGTTCAGGTTCTTCATAATCTTCATATACAGTACGTGAATGAAGAACAGTATAATTATTGACGAATTGCATATCACCAGGTTCCATCATCATATCAATATGCATGTTTTCATCATGAAGGAGAGAATCCATTAAGTCATATGCATCTCTTTCTTCCTTTGACAAATGGATGCCTGTTTTGGCTTGTGCTGATTCTACATAACCGCGATTATATCTGCAGCTCAATATACCGTTGTAATAGCTAAAGACTGGTGAGGAATATACTGGAGATTCTCCTGGTGCTTCTTCACCACGACGATCCAAGGAGTATGGACGATAGAGAATTTCAAGGTACTCCGGGTACTTCTCGAGAATTTCATTATAAACTGCCATCGAACTTACAATACTACTAAATCCACCTGATTTAGCCTTCCTGAGACTTAGTAATCCGACTACGTCAGATCCATCTGGGTGAAAGGGAAGATGTGCATTCGTTTGGTAACCACGGACATTGGAATCATTTATATTTAGACCTTGGTCAGCGACATGCCCTAAAAGATCACCTTTTGCGTTTTGCGCTACCGGAATGCCCATATGTACTCCGAGACCCCAGTAAATAATGCTTGCTTCTTCGTCCGTATACCTTTCCATTGGTAATCCACGAATTAACAGAAATCCTTTACCATTTTCCAACTCATCAATAAAGTAAGCGATTACGTCGGAGAGTTCAGGAATTGGGAAGTCCTCCTTGTTAAAATCTGGTGCTTTTAAACCTTTTTGTTTAACAAAATATAAAGCGCTTTCAAGAGAAGCAATCGTTTTCTCAGACAAATAATAAACCCATGATTCATCTTTAGCTAGATCATTACCTTTCCATGCTGCTGGTCCTTGAATTTTCTCCTTTAAAATGGTCGGCACCTATACTCCTCCTTCGTTTTCTAATACAATCTTATCTTTAGTAGACAATGTTCGGGCTGTTTCCTACTAAAAGAGTGACTCCCCCGCTTTTACAAATCTTCTTGATACAATTAATACTAGTGAACGATGTTCCCCCTTTATTTACATAGAATCGCTTTAATAACATTGTGACTGTGTTAATAGTCATTACACTAATTATATTCATAATTTTCAGTTAAATAAAATTAAAGATTTTAACTTGCATATAAACTTCACTAATATACAAGAGTGTTGCACCCGTATACAATGGAAAATTAAAACATTCTATTATATTAGTAAAACTTAATTACAAATTAAAATCTTTAATTTTATATAATTATTATTAAAAGGTAGAATCAAAATAGAAATGAATTAATATTCAAAAAAATTACTTTCGACTAGACTATTACTC
This sequence comes from Neobacillus niacini, assembly GCF_046591715.1. Classification (GTDB taxonomy): domain Bacteria; phylum Bacillota; class Bacilli; order Bacillales; family Cytobacillaceae; genus Neobacillus; species Neobacillus niacini_L. The sequence goes on from NZ_JAWVNQ010000009.1 coordinate 59,347, forward strand.
GTGAATCAAAACAGGAGGCTGAACTATGGACTTAAAGTTATCCGGAAAAAAGGCACTTATTGTTGGAGGCAGCCGTGGTATTGGTAAAGCTATTGCCCGCCAATTGGCTCTTGAAGGTGTAGATTGTACAATTTGTTCAAGAAATGAAACCACTCTAAAGATCGCTGCAGAGGAATTGGCACATGAAACAAAGCGAAATATCTATCCGATTGTGGCAGATACTACTGATCCTAACTCTATCCTAAATCTAGTTGAACAATCAGCAGCAGCAATGGGGAGCATTGATATATTAATCAACAGCGGAGCCCGCGTTGGCGGCCAGGAGCCAGAGGATTTTAATAGTATAAAAGATGAACTCATTTTGAAAGATTTTGAAGAAAAGTACATGGGTTATTTTCGCTGTATCCGAGCTGTTGCACCTTATATGATAGAAAATAAATGGGGCCGTATAATAAATATAAGTGGTCTAGCTGCCAGAATTGGGGGCAATTATTTTAGTTCCGGTCCGCGTAATGCATCTGTTGTCCATATGACAAAATCCGCCTCATTGGAATTAGGAAAGCACGGAATTAACGTTAATGCTGTTTACCCAGGGATAGTCGATACGGAAACGTTTAGAGGCCGGGTCACGAATGAGGAAGCGATACGCCAGGTAGAATCACTGAATTCCCTCGGCCGCTTGATAACCTCAGAGGAAATTGCTTATGTCGTTACCTTCTTGGCTTCACCTTTGGCGGCATCGATTACTGGCGATGTTATTCCGGTAACTGGCGGCATTGGAAATACCGTTTATTTCTAATAAACTTGGTTGTTACTATTATCTGTTTCATAAAGTTCCAATTAATTATCTATGAAACAGATAAAATATAGAAAACGAGCCTCATTACCTCGTGAGGCTCGTTTCTTTTAGAATTTTATCTAATATTCTACTCTACGTAAAAATTCGTTTATCTTAGAAACAGTTGTTTCAATGTTCTTTGAGAAAATAGCCATGTGCCCAAAATAGCCGTGGACCATACCGGGTTCACATGCATATTCAACCTGCACACCAAATCTTCTCAAACGATCAGCATAGGCCCTTCCTTCATCCCGCAGCACATCATTTTCCGCTGTGATTACTAATGCTGGCGGGAGGCCACTTAAATTTACCGCGACCAAAGGGGAAGCGTACTCATTACTCCTGTCATCTTCATTCCTTATATAATGGTCACGGAACCAAATCAGCTGTTCTCTATCCAATCCAAATCCCTTTGCAAATGTTTTATGGGATTCCGTATTAAACTCAAGGTTTGTCGGCGGATAAAGTAAGACCTGTGCAGCGATGTCGGGACCTTTTCTGTCTCTCGCCATCATCGTAACTACTGTTGCTAGATTTCCACCTACGCTATCCCCGCCGACTGCCAATCTAGATACATCTCCATTAAAGGAAGACCCTTTTTCATACACCCATTCCAAAGCCTCATACGCGTCTTCGACTGCAGTAGGAAACTTATACTCTGGTGCAAGACGATAGTTTACGGACACAACAATACTATCCGTTTTATTAGCGATCATTCGACAGCTAGCATCCGTAGATTCAATGTCTCCGAGAACCCATCCCCCACCATGGAAGTATATAAATAGTGGAAAGGGACCTTGCCCTTCTGGTATGTATACCCGACATTTGATTTCTTCATCCTGGCTTACTGGTAGCATCAAATCCTCTACCTTTGATAGAGGTTCTAATTTTACAGTAGTGCGCGGTGCTTTCGAAAGTAAATCCCTAACAGTCTTAGGATCCATTTTATGAATAGGCGGCATCTGATTAAATGCTTGTAAATATTTTTCTGCTTGCGGATCTAAACTTACCAAGGAGCATCATCCTAACTTCAATTAATTTTAAAAATTTAATCGTCTATATCCTAACCTTTTATTCTGGCCATTTGGCATTTAAAGCCATAAAATGGTGATTTTATTCACCAAATTTCGTTGAATAAAATCACCATCTCACTTGATATAAGAAATAATGGTGTTTATTACTACCACCAGCTTTTTATCTTTCTACAGGTACCCCTCCGATATAAAACTCGAAATCTGGAGCAATTTTACGACCATTTGGCATCATGAGCCATAATCTTAATAGATGGCGTTTTTTGTCATCTTCTTCGTAATCTTCAAAATGTGTCCGTGAATGAAAAACAGTATAATTATTAACGAATTGCATATCACCCGGTTCCATCATCATATCAATATGGAAGTTTTCATCATGAGTGAGGGAATCAATAAAATCAAAAGCTTCGATTTCCTCTTCCGACAAAGGTATCCCTGTTTTCGTTTGTGCTGATTGGACATATTGGCGAATATATCTGCAGCTTAACTTACCATCGTAATAGCTAAAGATCGGTGATTGAACTACTGGAGATTGACCTGGTGTTTCTTCCCCGCGAAGATCATGGGCAAAAGGACGATAGAGAATCTCAAGGTACTCTGGGTGCTTCTCGAGAATTTCATTATAGATCGACATCGCACTTGCGATACTGCTTAAACCGCCAGATTTCGCTCTCTTAAGACATAGTAATCCGACCACATCAGCGAGATCTGTGTGATAATCAAGATGTACATTTGTTTGGTAACCACGTACTTTTGTATTATCATTAAAGTCTTTTCCTACGTTTTTGATATGCCCTAAGAGTTCCCCAGTTTTGCTTTGGATTATCGGTAATCCCAAGTGGAGTCCGAGACCCCAGTAAATAATGCTTGCTTCTTCGTCAGTAAACTGGTCCATTGGTAATCCACGAATTAAAAGAAACCCTCTTCCATTCTCCAGTTCCTCAACAAAGTATGTGATTTCGTCAGCGAGTTCAGGAATCGGGAAATCCTCCTTATTAAAATCTGGTGCTTTTAATCCCTTTTGTTGAACATGTAATACTGCCTTCTCAAGAGTATAAATGGTGTTCTCGGACAAATAATAAATCCATGATTCATCTTTAGCAAGTTCACTACCTTTCCATGCTGAACGGCCTTCGATTTTTTCATTTAAAATAATTGACATAATATAGCCTCCCTTATTAAATTCGTACACTATTATTCTGATTAACTATAGTTGTATACTTTTTAAACACTCACTGGCTTTTCTGCTTCTATCATTGAATTACTTTGCATTACGGGACGAACACCAATCCAAAACAATAATCCGATTATAAGCATCCCCAAAGAAGAGGTTTGGAACGCTAAACCATAGCCAATAGCTTCAGTCGCTGCATTTTGAATAAGATTTCCAAATACGAGTGGAGCAATAATACTTGCAATACTTGCAAGAGCAATGAACGCCCCTTGTGCCTTTCCAATGTTTTGAGGAGAGAAAAACTCCATCAATATTGCAGGCGCGAGTGAAAGAATAATATACGCAAAACCAGGTGCAAGGGTAAAGAATATTATGGACATAGATGTTGAAGTTACGGTATTTGCTAAATATATACATATAGCGGATAACACCATCATAAAACCAGCAAGATTAATTCGAGCTTTGCGAATATCTCCTGTTTTACGATAAAGCCGATCTGAAAGCATAGCAAATCCAAATTGGCAAAATGCTGCAAAAAGAAAAGGTAAAGACACGGCTAGTTTCAATGTTTGACCATCAAACTGTTGAATTTTGGTAAAGTAAGCTGGAAACCATACTGCTTGAACGGACAATAACCAATAAGCACACCCACCGCACAAAACGGTCAAAATAAAATTTCTAGATAAAAGATGTGGGAAAAACTGGCGCCATGAAACCTTAGGGAGACTAGACGACTGTTTCTCCTTATGATGAATGTCAGACAGCCCGATTTCTTTTGGACTTTCTTTACCGAAAATCTGCCATAAAACTAACACAATCAGCCCAAGAATACCCATGGCAATAAATGCAGATTTCCATCCATATTGTTCAATCAAGTAGATTAATAATGGCGAAGCTATCGCTGATCCCCCAGTCGTTCCTAAGAGAACAGCACCAAAACCAATTCCGTGTCTATGTTTCGGGAACCATTTTCCTATGATTGCCGTAGATAGAGCAGGCGCTGGACCTTCACCTGCTCCCAAAATCATTCTTGTTAGCACAAGCAGAGATAAACTGGAAACAAAAGGAGTTGCAAATTGAACAATCAACCAGATCAAGGAAATCCACGATAACATTTTTTTTGTGTTTTTGGAATCGGCCATACCTCCAAGAATGATGGAGGAGAAGGTAAAGAACCAAAAGAATGAACTTCCTACAATTCCCCATTGAGAAGGACTTAAATGTAACTCTTTCATTAAAGGAATGGAAACCAAACCAATGATAATTTTATCTACTTGGTTGATCATACCGGAAAGAACTAGAAATAATAATATAATCCAAGAATACTTTGGAGTGCTTGACATATATATATCCTCACTTTTTCCTACTGGTTTCAAACGAAAAGATGAAGCAAATTTACTTCAAAGTTTCTACAATACCACCAGCTGTTTTATTACGAGCAGGTACACCACCGCGACCCGGTTTTCCCGTATTCTCATCAATAAACATCGCGAAATCCGGGGAAATTTCCCGGCCATTTGGCATCGTGAGCCACAATCTTAATAAATGACGTTTTCGATCCAGTTCTTCATAGTCTTCATATTGAGTACGTGAATGAAGAATTGTATAATTATTAACGAATTGCATATCACCTGGCTCAAGCATCATATTGTAATGTAACTTTTCATCATGAAGGAGGGAATCCAGTAAGTCTAATGCTTCAATTTCAACTTTCGATAACTGGATACCTGTTTTCGCTTGGGCTGATTCAATAAATAAACGCACATATCGGCAGCTCAGTTTTCCATCATAATAACTAAAGATTGGTGATGTAAATACTGGAGATTCTCCTGGCGCTTCCTCTCCACGACGATCAAAGTTAAATGGACGACAGAGAATTCCTAAATATTCGGGGTTCTTCTCCAGAATTTCATTATAAACAGTCATCGAGCTGATGATACTGCTGTAGCCACCTGATTTCCCCTTTCGCAGGCTTAACAATCCGACAACGTCAGATCCATCCGCGTGAAAAGGAAGATGCAGTTTCGTTTGGTAACCGCGTACATTTGAATTTTCCAAGCTAAGACCTTGATCCCTAACGTGCCCTAAAAGATCACCATTAGCGTTTTGCGATACTGGAGTGCCCATATGAAGGCCGAGACCCCAGTAAATGATGCTGGCTTCTTCATCTGTATACCTTTCAATTGGTAATCCGCGAACTAATAGAAATCCTCTCCCATTCTCCAGCTCTTCAACAAAGTAATCGATTTCCTCTAAGATGTCTGAAATCGGGAAGTCCTCCTTGTTAAAATCAGGTGCTTTTAAACCCTTTTGTTTAACATGTGCTAAAGCGTTATCCAGTGAAGCAATCGTTTTTTTTGACAAATAATAAACCCATGATTCATCTTTAGCCAGGTCAGTGCCTTTCCAAGCTACTGGCCCTTTGACTTTTTCCTTTAAAATAGTTGACATAAGTATTCCCCCTATAATAATTTTGTTTTTTTCTTACTTTACTTCAGTCAATTCTCTTAACTCTCTGCGCAAAATCTTACCTGTCGAGTTTTTAGGCAGCTCTTTAAAAAACTCCACTTGTTTAGGAAGCTTGTACTTCACCAGTCTTTCCTTACAAAATTGGATAATTTCATTCATTGTAATCTGCTCATCCTTGACTACGACGTAGGCTTTTACGCTTTCTCCGTATTCTCCATCAGGAACTCCAACTACGGCCGCCTCGACAACGGCAGGATGCTGATACAGGACTTCCTCTACTTCACGGGGATATACATTGTAACCGCCCACAATAATCATGTCCTTCTTGCGGTCAACAATGTAGATGTAACCTTCTTCATCCATTGTTGCGAGATCACCGGTGTAAAACCACCCGTCCTTAAAAGCAACAGCTGTAGCTTCCGGCATCCCCAAATATCCCTTCATTATATTTGGCCCTTGAACAACTAACTCTCCGACTTCACCTCTTGGCAATTCTGTACCGAACTCATCTACCACTTTGCTATAGACAGCTGGTATACTCAGGCCGATAGAACCTGGTTTGCGAGTTCCTTTTAATGGATTAATCGCAACGAGAGGCGCAGTTTCCGAAAGTCCATATCCTTCTAAGATTGAAACGTTAAACTTGTTTTCAAATTTATGCAGCAGCTCGACTGGAATCGAGGCACCTCCAGAGATACAACTGCGAATAGATTGGAAATCCTCCGCAATCGCTTCAGGTAAATGATTGATAAAACTGTACATCGTAGGTACTCCTGCAAACACGGTTGCCTTTCTTTCTCGAATGGTGTAGACCACATCGACAGGGCTGAATTTAGGCTGGATCAGGACTGTTGCTCCGCAAGCAATTGGTGCATTCAAACAAACTGTCATACAGAAAACATGAAACATTGGCAGGACAGCTACTACACGGTCATTTTCATCGAGTTCAAGTAACGTTGAAATAGAGTCTGCATTCGATACTAAGTTTCGATGTGATAACATCGCACCCTTTGGTTTCCCGGTGGTTCCTGACGTGTACAGAATGACTGCTAGGTCTTCTTGATCAATGTAAGGGCTTCCACAAACATTCAGGCTTGATTCCATGAGATGCTCCCATGTCCATTCCTGATTCTCAGCTCCGGTATAAATGACAAACTTTAGATTTTCCAATTGTTTCTTTACTTCTGACAACTTCGGCTCTACTGATACGTGAGCAATGACCGCTTTGGCTTGACTATTATCTAATATGTAGCTGATCTCCCCTTGAGAAAACAAAGGATTAATCGGTACAACAAATGCACCTAGTCGTAAAATGCCGTAGTAGGCAATGAGAAATTCAGGGCTATTTCCTAATAAAAGTGCCACTCCATCTCCCTTCCCTATTCCTTGGGCAGATAAACCAGCGGCTAATTGATCTACCTGCTGATTTAGTTCCCTATAAGTAACACTTTTATCACTATAGATATAAGCGGTACTTTCTGGGAAATTACTTGCGCTTTTTTTCAGATTTTCGTATAAATTATTACTCATCAAGATTTCCACCCCTTTTCCTCACTTAGAAGCGTTATTTACGCTTACTATTGTGAATATTTTAAATATTACTACATTGAGTATACTCATAAATAATAATTAAATAAAATTAAAGATTTTAATTTGTATATAACAATTGCTAATATACAAAAGTAAGGTGGCTGCTTCCATGACTCTCTACATTCACTTCTAAATAAAATGACAAAGCCCAAGTAAAATAGGCTTTGTCTCTTTACATTTTTGCTATAATTGATTCTTTAAATAATTTTCTATTAACTCAATAAATAAGTTCATAGATTTCGTATGCAATTCAACAGATTCTGTGATAACTGAAAAATTCCTTTTTATCGGTGTTCCTTTTACATTTAATAATTGAATAGTACCAAGCAGTCTTTCTTTTTTAACAGTAAGTTCTGATAAATAACTAATACCCAGGCCCGCTTCGACTGCTTCTTTAATTAGTTGTGTGCTGCCGAACTCCATTAACCTAGTGGGACGTATTTGCAAAGATTGAAATAATTTTTCTGTTGCATCTCTTGTTCCAGAGCCTTCTTCACGGACAATCCAATTCTCTTGTTCTACCTGTCTTCGTGTAACCTCCTTATTATAATAAATTGGAAATTTACCACCTGCCATGATATACATTTGGTCTGTGGAAACTGTTTTAATATATATGTTGCTATGAGATATGTCACCTTCAACAATCCCTACATCAATCTCATGGCTTATGATTGCTTTAGCAATATCTCTTGTGTTTCCTATCTGAACCGAAGGAACGATATTCGGGAATAGATTCTTCAGTTTTGCAAGAATATGTGGTAAAACATATTCACCAAAAGTATAACTGGCACCAATTTTTAATTGTCCTGTTGGCTCGTTATTTAACTCACTGACTAACACAGACATTCGTTTATATAAACCTGTTATTTCTCTTGCATGTAAATAGACAATTTCACCTGCCTTCGTGAGCTTCACACTTTTGTTTGTTCGTAGAAGTAGTTTTGCACCGATATATTTTTCTAATAGTTGAATTTGCTGGCTTACGGCAGGCTGTGTCATATGTAGCTCTTCGGCAGCTCTGGAAAAGTTTCTTTTATCAGCTACAGAAATAAACACAGATAATAGTTGATCCATACGTTCACCTTCTTATATCGTTTTTACTTATTATCATTATAATAATCATTAATTTTACTTATTGTAAATCATTCTTTACGATAATTATACATAAAGCAATCGAGGGGATGAAAACCATTGGAACAAAAAGCAATACTATTGCCCAGTCCTAATAATGAAAAAAAAGCAAAAAAGAAGCTAAATGTATCTCTGGTATATGGAATAGGTTTTACGTTTATCATAGCCCTGTCTGGCTTTTTTTTGGCAGCAATACCTGGTCTAAATCGCATTGGACCACTCGCTTGTGCCATTTTACTTGCTATTATTTATAGACAGGTTTTTGGATATCCAGAAAGATTACGTACTGGCATTCAATTTTCAGCAAAAAAACTTTTAAGATTTGCAATCATACTTTATGGATTAAAGCTGAATATGATTGTAATATTTCACGAGGGCTTTCCACTTTTGCTTAAAGGAGCCGTAACCATTATTTTTTCGATTGTTGTTCTTATGTTGATTGCAAAATTGCTTAAAGCAGATTTAAATCTTTCTCTATTACTAAGTGTTGGCACTGGTATTTGTGGAGCTGCTGCCATCGCAGCCGTATCGCCAATTATAAAAGCAAAAGATGAAGATACGGCTATGGGCGTGGGGATCATTGCATTAGTAGGCACAGTTTTTTCAATTATCTATACGTTATTATTTCCTTTATTGCCTATAAGTTCTATAGACTACGGTACCTGGGTTGGAATTAGCCTTCATGAAATAGGTCATGTTGCATTAGCGGCCGTTCCAGCAGGGCAGGATGCTCTTGCTCACGCATTACTGGCTAAACTTTCACGAGTATTTCTATTAATTCCGCTTTGTTTTATCCTAATGTTTTGGATGAAAAAGAATGGAAAAATGGAGGGTGATGCAAAATTCGAGTTTCCTTGGTTTTTAATTGGTTTTATCGTCATGAGCTTTGTGGGGACCTATATCATGGGTTCTGAGGTTTTAGTATCAGACTCAATTATGACTGATATTGCAACTTTGACATCATTTATTTTAACGATGTCTATGACCGGATTAGGATTAAATATTAGCTTAAAAGAATTACGTACCAAAGCAATACGTCCGCTTATTGCCATTATCATTACCTCTTTGCTTTTAACTATATTAACTTATTATAGTATTTAAACTAATGAGAAAATAAAACAGCCTGAGTTCTAGCTTGGCGGCAAGAACTCAGGCTGTCTTAGGTTTTTAATGAAGTCATCAATAAATTCCTTCGCTACTTTTGTTAAACCTTTTGTTTCTAAATAAATAAGCCAAAAATCAATGGGAAAATAATTTTCTTCTCTTATAGGAATGATTTTTATTTCTCCATTTTTAACCATGGGACTATGGTTAAGAGAAAAATCATGCAAAAATAAAACCGCTTGACTTTCTTTTACCAATTCGAAAAGAAGGCTGCTGCTGTTTGATCTAATTAAAACTTGATTGGGATTCAATTTAATTAATTTTAATACCTTTTTATAATCCGATGAATGATATAGAACAAATTTTGAATTCTCTAAATCACTAAGAGTTACATATTCAAAAGAGTAATAAGGTGAATTTTTACCAACCGCTATACAAATATGCCCCTCATGAATATGTTCAAAACAAATATTTTTTTCTTTTTTTAATTCATTTATAGATGTATGTATTAAAGCGAAGTCATAGTTTTCTTTGTTGAAATTCTGAATAATATCTGTAGGGTTTTGCTCTACAAATTCAAATGTAATATCTCGATTTCTTGAATTGAACTTAACCATTGTTTCTTGTATTGCAAATGAAAAGGTTGGCGCTGTAATCATTTTTAAATGAGTTTGATTACTGTTTTTATAATCATAAATTTCTTTATTTAGTTCTTTCATGGTCTTAAGTATAGCCACTGCTTTGGAAATAACGATTTTACCTTCAAAAGTAGGAGTAACTCCTTGTTTTGCTCGGTTAAAGATTTTTATTCCAAGCTCATTTTCTAGCTGTGTTATGGATTGACTCATCCCTGAAGGTGAAATAAATAATTTTTCTGCTGCTTTTGTAATGGACATCTCATTTGCAACATTGACAATATACTCCATTTGTTCAAAATTCATTCTATCACCTCGACTTCAGCTGATCTGATGCTCATTATGATCCATGAAAACATTTTACACTTGATTTTTAATCTCCGTCATACACATTTGTTATGCAAGGAATTTCTCAGTAAATAAATATTATGGATTATTCATAGGACGCGTTCCCCAATCTGATTACGCGCCCATCGAGCTATTCAGTATCCGGGTTAAGGATCTTTACATCAAAATTCGGTTTGATCGACAATCGAGGATAGTCTTTGCGCCATTTTAAAGACTTCCAAATGTTTGGATGGTAAGCCTTTAATTGCTTTCCAATACCTAGAAGATCACAATTAGCTTTTTGTAAGGTCTCGATTGTTTCCGCTGCCTGATCTTCCAGATGTTTGCTAAGTTGTTTTTCCAACCGTTTAGTTTGTTCAGCATTAAGCCATTGAACCTGCTCGCCAGCTTCGAACACAATCAATTTCAATCGGACTTTTACATTGACTTTGGGCATTCCGTTTTTTTCAGGGTGGACAGTGATTTTTGAATCTGATTTCTTGACGTACACCGAGTAAATCCTTCCCTCTTCGTTTTCAGACATATGACCTGTCAACCTTTGCTTCCCTTGGTCTCTACCAAGCAGTAACATGACCAATCGAACTTGTTCCTTGTCGAGTTTCTCCCCAGTATTCGTCCCTTGACGAAATAAAAGAGCGCCGTTTAATTCTAAATCTGAATTTGATTGTTTCAACAACGGCAAAGCAAGATCTTCCAAAGGGTCTTTTTTTGATTGAATAAATTTCATCAAAGAAACGTTTGACATAATTCCGTTCTTTTCTAAAGACGAAACAAATTCGTACAGCTGATTGGTAAACTCTTTTTTATTTTTTACAGTCATTTTAAGATTCTTTGATATGTTCCCGTCAACTACGACTACGGGAGAGTTAATCGCCGAATAGGGGGCCGTTAGTATAAAATTTAGCTTTGAAATAGGATCATGCGATGCGAAACTTTTGCTTATCGCATAGATTCTTGTGTTCACACCTAAAAAAGGACCCCGACCGACGTTTTCACTTTCATAGACCGCTTCGACTAAACTAGGTCCTTTGAGCTCCGTAATCTCCGAGCTCGACTTCCCCCCTCCTTGACCGGCACCGTTGAGGCTTGTGACGATATACTGGAGGACGATGTTCCCACTCTCCTCGTCCAAATCAATACTTGCCATATCTACCAATTTGAGATCACGTAGCTGCATTTGATCCCAACAACCCGTTAACAGCAGTAATATAAAGATGACCATAGAGGCTTTTTTCATCCTCCCACCTCTCTTTTCCTTACCAAAGAAACAATAAGAAGAATTGTCGGTACAATGGCTACGATAATGACAGTATTTGTATTATGAAAGGTGGAAAAGCGAAAAATCCAATACCGGTCAGAGCCCCAGAATCCTATCACAAAGCAAACGATTGCCAACATCCAAACTAAAAGAGAATGCTTGCAGATTTCTTTGCCACGGACAAACGCAAGATAACGGGCAGACAAAAATAAATAAACATAAACAGTTACGGTAGTCACGGACAGCCAAAGCGTCAAAAATAGAATATCGAGACTTTGAACGACTGGCCACCTGAATTTTCTGAGAATATACATCATGGGCTCTTGAATGAAGTTTATTTGACTCTCGCTAAAGTTATAGGTCACAATGACCGATATCAACACGTAAAAAAAGGTAGTGAATCCATTGGCGAGTGATATTGCAATTAGGATATCCTTCTTCTTATGGCACGTTACGAATGGGAAAACGTATAGGAGAAGTTCATATCCCGCATACGCCCAAAAAGCAGGGAGAGTATCCTTTAAAATTGAACCGAACCCGTGAGTTCCAATAGGCAGTAAATGGCGAAAGTCCCCTTTCCCCATTCCACTAATGATTATAATCAGAGCGGACATCAGAAACATTAACAATATTGTCTCCGTAATAGTAGCTATTGACCTGAGCGAAGAGGAAGCGATATACGCGGCGATAGCGAGCGATAGCCCGATTAAGACTAACCAAGGGGTCTCAAATAACACCCATCGGCTGAGAACATCGGAATATGAGACCACGACCATTAGACTCGATTCCACGAAATACACCGCAAACAAAAGGTTCAGGACCGACCCTAACGGCTTTCCAATGATTGTGGATAGGTACTGGGGCAACGGCCGATCCTCATAACGTTTTCCAAGTTGATAAATGACTAGGATGACCGCTTGAGCGATAACCCCCCCAAGTAATATGGACATCCATGAGTCATAGCCCGAGTTGCGGGATTCATAGTAAGGAATTGATAACACACGAACGCCGACTTGTGTCAGAATAACAAGACAAATGAGCTGACGTATCGATATCATATTCAAGTGTTTCATTCTATCCTCCCTTTTGGAGCTCCTATTCTCCTCTCATCTTGTGCCAAGCTTTCCTTCGAGCGATTTTTCAAGGTTCTGATCGGTCCTCTGAAAATCGTATCCTGGATCGTTTTACCGCTTAACCCTGAATAAAAGTATGGAATTCCCATCGTGTTCATACGCGCCAAATGCGTTAGTACGATAAGAAATGCCATCTCCAATCCGATGAGTCCGAAGAACGCGGCCATGACGATGAACGGGTACGTCAGTAACCTTGCGGCGTTACTCATTTCGTAGGAAGGAATAATAAAAGAAGCAATGGCCGTTAGCGCCACTATGACAACCATCATATTGGAGATCAGATTGGCCTCAACGACTACGGTACCAATGACAATACCGCCGACAACACCGATTGTCTGGGAAATCGGACTTGCAAGACGAACTGCTGCTTCTCGCAAAATTTCGAGTATGGCCAACATAGATATTGATTCAAGGATGGCTGGCATCGCAATGAATTGCATGGAGCTTTGCAGCGTCAGCGAGATTTCAAACGGCACAATCCTTGGATCGAAGGTGACAAGGGCCACGTAAGCTCCGGGTAAACATATCGCAATAATAAAGCATAAGATTCGAAGAAAACGCAGGGTGCTTCCGTAGAACCAACCGATTTGGTAATCATCTGGGGTTTGGAAGAATGCCCAAAACGAAACAGGTACGAGCAGGGAATTTGGCGAACCATCGGTCAAAATCGCGATTTTCCCCTCCATCAAGTATGATCTTACCCGGTCAGGTCTTTCGGTTACGAGTATTTTCGGAAATATTGAGAATTTCTTTTCTTCAATCAACTCTTTTAGAAAACCTGGCGCTTCAACATAATCGATGTCAATGTCTTTTAGCCTGCGATCAAACTCCTTTAAGACAACTTCGTTGGCAAGAGAACGTAGGTAAAGTACGGCCACTTTTGTTTTCGACCTAACACCAAGTTGATAAAACTTTACCACAAGATCTGGCGTCGCAATCAGTTTGCGCATCAAATTGAGATTCGTATCTAGATTTTCAATCAATGCTTGGTTGGAACCGCGCATAACACGTTCGTTAACTGGAATATTTACTGCGCGTTCTTTGTTAAGCTCCGTTCCAAGCAAATAGAACTTCGCCTCGCCTTCAATTTGAACCACTGTCTTACCTTCGACCAGCGCTTTCGGCACGTCCGAAAGAAGATCCGTCTCTTTATAATCTAAAATGGACACTGCATCACGTACACTGATGTGTGTATTACGAAGCAAATTGCGGATAATATGATCTTGCACCACGGTAAGATCAATCATTGTATCTAAATAAAAAAGCCGAAAATGTCTGTCGCCAGCCACGAAATCGCTCGATTTGAAGTCTGAACTATGGAATAGTATTTCCTGCAGCGACTTCTCGTTTTTGTCTAGTGATTGGTCGGCTTTCATTAAAGGTACCTCGTTTCTTCAAAATCGGAAAGTTTTACATATTTTACCCTTAACTTCTTTTCCTATTCCGTTTCAAAGCTATTGAAATGAACATTTCGCTAAGTAACAAAAAGCGTCAATCTCCTTTTGGACGTTGACGCTTTTTTGACGTTATGTTAATTGTGATTCTAAAATGCCACTTGTATATATTATATTAGCAATACTTACTTACACATTAAATTTGTTAATTTTTTTAAAAAACCTTGGTAAATATGCTTTGTGTGCTTCTAGCATTTCGTCTACAATCGCTATAGCCACTTTATCGTTTGCAACAAGCGGATTGATCGTCAATGCAACGATTGCCTTTTCACGACTTCCTTCTACCGCGGCCTCAATTGCCATCTGTTCAAAAGATTTAATCGTTTGTATCAATCCTCGAACTGGAACTGGTAATTCTCCCATCGTTAATGGAACTGGACCATCCTTCGTAATGACACAGCTAACTTCAACAGCAGCGTTATATGGCAGGTCTGAAATTGCCCCTTTGTTCATTGTATTCAATGGTTGAATATCTCGGGTATCATTGTAAATAGATGAGATTAAACGACAAGCCGCATCGGAGTAGTATGCTCCACCACGTTTTTCTAACTCAGGTGGTTTTACGTCTAGTGTCTCATCTTTATATTTTTCAAATAGAGATGCTTCAATCCGTTGTACGACTTCTGCACGCGTTTCATTAGATTCAAATTCTTTCAATTCTCTTGTCAGCATTTCAGATGTTTTGTAGTAGTAATGATGGTATGAGCATGGGATGACGTTGATACCTTTAAGGAATTCAGGTGCCCATTCCTCGGCGTCAATATTTTTTACAAAACTTGCATTGGCAGGATCCATGATCATTCCAAGAACTTTATCTTTTACACTAACTCCATCTAGATAAACTTCTAAGCCAAAAACCATATGATTAAGACCTGCAAAATCAATTCGAACTCGTGAGTGATCCACGTTTAAAAGTTTTGCTATGCCCATTTCCATTCCAATCGGAATATTACAAAGGCCAATAAATTTCTTAATATTTGAATATCTTAATACTGCCTCTGTCACCATACCTGCAGGATTTGTAAAGTTAAGTACCCATGCATTTGGACAAAGCTCTTCAACTTCCTTACAAATATCTAAAATTACTGGAATCGTTCGGAGCGCTTTAAACAAACCACCTGCACCATTGGTTTCTTGCCCGATTACACCATATTTTAATGGAATTCTTTCATCAAGTGCACGTGCAGCCAATTGTCCAACACGAAGTTGTGTCGTTACGAAATCAGCATCTTTCAAAGCCTCACGACGATCATACGAAAGGTGAATCTCAATTGGAACCCCAGCTTTTTTAACCATACGCTTTGCTAGCGCACCAACTGTTTCTAATTTTTCGCGACCTGCTTCAACATCAACAAGCCAAAGTTCTGTAACTGGTATTTTTTCATAACGCTTAATAATGCCTTCAACTAGTTCCGGCGTATAACTAGAGCCCCCACCAATTGTCACAACTTTAAATTTTTTTGACATTACTTGTGGCCCCTTTCATACATGTCAACGAACTCTTTTGCCAAGTCCTTTACGGTCATCGCATTCATCAAGTGATCTTGGGCATGAATCATTAAAAGTGAAATTTCTGTTGGTGTTCCACCTATCTCAGATTGAATGAGCGATGTTTGAATATGATGTGCCTTATTTAAAGAATCACCTGCTTCCTTTAATTTTTCGCGTGCTAAATCCATATTCTGTTCTTTTGCAGCATGAATGGCTTCCATTGCTGCACTTCGACCATTTCCACCATGTAAAATCAAGGTAAAAATTTCTGTTTCATGTTTTACCATAAAACTGACCTCCTTCCTCTTTCAAGAGAAATTTTGAAACTCTGTAGCCTTATGGCCACAAATTTTCTATATTAAAAACCCCTTTGGGTATTCTTGTATTCTATAAAATTTTCAAACTTAAAATTTTTTATATTATCATGTTTTTTTCATGTCATCCAAATGCCTTTTGAACTCAAAGTCATTTGCTTTCAAAAGGCATAAGAAGAGACTCTCTTTCGATTTGTATACTACTTATTTTCTATTAGTTTTATAGCTGACTCGAGAATAGCTTCACCATCACACATGCCATAATTCATCATATCAATAACTTCAACTGGAATGTTTTTCTCCCCACAGATGTTTTTCATTTCGTTCAAAAGAAAACGTACTTGTGGTCCTAACAATAACACATCCGCCTCTTCGACTTCTGATCGAACAACAGATTCAGAAACTGCCCAAATATGTGCTGAAATCCCTTTTGACACAGCAGCTTTTTCCATCTTTGTAACGATTAGACTTGTAGACATGCCGGCAGCACAACAAAGTAAAATATTCATTATTTTTTCCCCTTCTATTCTAAGCTAGTAACGTCGTTCTTATTGACTACGACTAATCGAGCTAATCGATCGTGTGCAGCTAATGAGTTTGGATTAGCAAATTGGCTTATAACGGATATCAAAAATGGAAGGCCCTGAAAAAGAAACATCGATAAAAATTTAAAGAAACTTCTAACAATCACTAATAATCCATAAGCAAGCTTACCTTTTTTGATATTGATGTGTGTTAGTTTCAATTGAAAAATCATCTTCCCAATGGTAGAACCTCTTAATAATAAGGTTGTTAAGACATCATAACAAAACCAGATAAGAAGCGATTGGAGAAAGGCTTCATTAAAAAGAGCCATTACCTGTACAGTAGCATCTTGACTAGCTGCTTCACTCATTGTTTTTTGAATTTCAATCATCTTTGTTACGACTCCAGGAAAATTTGCAAAACCTGTTATTCGATAAACAATTGAAAGTAGGATTGATACAATCACCGCATCTATGGCAAAAGCAGCTATTCTTTTTAATCGAATCTGAGTAAATATTTTCTTTTTCATGTCCATAGTAAGTATTCGCTAAAAATTAAGATTTCCTTTGGAATCTATAATATTATTAGCTTTCTCCATTTCTAAGTTTTTCTTATCCCACATCTTAATGAATGGAAACCAAATTGCAGAGGCAACTGCAAAAGCAACCAATTGCATGACTACACCCATAATTTTACCGCCAGTCATTAGATAACCACTGATGAAATATGGTGTTGTCCACGGGATAATCGTACCAGTCGTTTGTGGAAAAATCCCCATTGACGTACCAAAATAAGTAACGGTTAATACTGCTACTGGTGCCAGCATGAAAGGAATCATTAAGAATGGGTTTAAGACAACCGGAACTCCAAACATAATTGGTTCGTTGACATTAAAAATGGAAGGTCCAATCGCCAAACGTCCAACTTTCTTAAGAAGTTTTGATTTTGCTAAAAACATCATATAGATAGCAACTGGTAACGTAGCACCTGATCCACCCATCCAAATACCATTCTCATAGAATGTATACGTAATGATATGCGGCAGTGTCTTTGCACCCTCTTTTACTGCTGCTAAGTTTGCATCTGCATTTGTAATCCAAATAGGTTCCATAACAGAAGTGATGATGGATGAACCATGGATTCCAAAGCTCCATAAGAGATGTTCCATTAAACTTGCGATAAGCGTACCAATGTAGGTTGAACCTAAGATCGTAAATGGTTGTGTGACAACGACCTGTATAAAAGTTGCGAAAGTTTCCCAACTGGTTTGCGCAAATATAAATCTAATAAATAAGAAGAATATAATAATAACCAAACCAGGAATAAGGGCTGTAAAGGAACGTGAAACGGTTGGTGGTACAGTATCTGGTAAAGTAATGACCATCTTCTTTTGTAAGAAGAAACGATAAATTTCTGCGGTAATAATGGCAACAATTAATCCAACAAACAAATACTGTGCACTAAAAATATCAGGTGACCAAGCGGAAACGCTTTCTTCATCAACCGTGAAAGTGCTCATAATGTTAACAAGTAAATATCCTGCTAATGCTAAAACACCAGCTGGAACACCGTCAATATTCTTTCCATCGACTTTATAACTGCCTGCTAGTGAAAATGCTACACCAAATACAGCAATTAATGCGATGATACCCATTGTACCGTTATAAACGATGTCTCCAAAAGCATTCCAATTGTCACCAAAGGTTTTAGCCATGAAGTTTTGATACCATTCTGCTTCTAACCAAGCTGCGATAATGAAAAACGAACCAATGATCATAAGAGGCATTGCAAACATAATACCGTCACGTAAGGCAAGCAAATGTCTTTGATTACCTATTTTCGAAGCAATCGGTAAAAATTTCTCTTCAAAAAAATTACTTTTCATTGAATTATCACTCCTATAAGGATTAGGATCTTGGTAAATCAAGAATTTCCCTTTTTACCAAGATCCTTTTAAAATATTAACGATGCGAATTCTTAGAAACAGGTGTTACAAAAGTCATCACGTGGCTATCGTTTTCAAATCTAGGCTCTCCATCAATTGTCATTGCAGAGTATACAACAGTAGCAGTGATGAAAGCTTGCTTATCTGTTTTATACGTAACTTCTCCAGTTTCACTATCAACAGCTACATCGTCTGGTGAAGATGATTCATAACTAATTTTTACAAATTTGTTTCCATCTGTATTTAATTTCGAATCAGCCATTGCATTTTTCAACCATGTTGGATAGGCAAAAGAATTCTTGTCAAGCTTAGTAGGCGCAATTGGCTTTGCTGATTTCTTAGGATCAACAACATTGATTGTGTAGGTTATTTTAGCAGGCGATCTAAAGAATCCATCAATAACATACGCCGTAACGGTAGCTGTTCCCGGTTTTAAACCAGTTGCATACGCACCATAGTACTCGCCATTTACACTTAAATCCGTTGGTCTTACGTTTCCTTCATCACCGTATGTTGCTATATTTCTTAGGTCAATAACTTGAAATACATCTGATTCAGCATTGATTTGTGTAGGTAATCCATTGATATATCCTGCTTGATCCCAAGCATTCGTTGCCCAAGACACATTCTTAATATATCCCGTTGTTTTAGCATCAAGCTTTACAGAGTCACCTACGTTAATGGTAAATGTATGTGTGTCTGCATTATATTTAGCATGCGGATTCATAGATGCTAGTTTAGTTGGGTATTCAAGGCTTTCTGTACCATTATTAACTGGTGCAGTAACTTTTGATCCTAAATCTTTTACATAAGCAGCATCTTCAGGGTTTTGAGTGATCCAGTAAGGCATTGAAATGACAGTTGAAGATTCCATTGTTAAACTATTACCAGAGTCAATCGTTCTTCTATCCATCGTTCCAAAAATGTTTGTGTTGTACTTGGACATCATTACTTCATCACGAGGAATTAATTGGTCAACCATAAGATTTGGTGCTACGTGTGTTACGTCATTTCTGTTTGCTGATAATACATCAAAGTTCATGAAATTGTTAGGTATACGTGACATATACCAATCTGAACCTGCAAGGTCAACTTGTGCGTTTCCGATATCAATACCTTTAGCTTTCAATGCACCAAGAGAAGCCGCATAGAAAGTTGTCATGAATGGGTTTTTCTCTCTCTTTTCGTTTGTCCACCATTGGTTCATGCCTTCTAAGATTTCGTCACCGTTAAACTGATCAGCATGGTGAGATAATGTGTAGTATGCTAGTGCTTCTTCTTCTTCATCCGAATAGTTCATGTATGATTCATGAGTTACACCACTTACTCCGATATCATCACCGTTATGGGCAGCAATACCAAAGTATCTTGCAAGATATTGTAATGTCATATCAAGCATCGATTTTGAATTATATGTTTTTGGATATCTTACTTCAAAATCATTGTGTTCATTAGCCTTTTCTGACGCTTTTACGCCATTCATTACTTTGTATTCGTTTGCAAAATCAAGTGGTTCAATTACGTCAATACCTTGATCTTCAAGGATTGCTTTTTCTTCAGGGGTATACGTACCCAAATCTCTAGCAACTACAAGTGCTTGTAATAGTAATTGCGCATTTAATGGACCGTCTTCATAGTCAGCGTCTCTTCCCCATGCATCCTTATTACCATCAAGGTATTCAGGGTTCATATTTGCCCATCTAGTTGGAGCATTCGGACCGTTTAATCCATTTCCAGGAACAGAACCACTAGCAAAACGAGATTCAGCTGGGTTCTCACCATTAACCGTCAATTGGAAATAGTTGTTTAGAACTAGTGCATTTGTGTGGTTAATCATATCATTTTTGATAAGCGCTGCTAGTTCTGGATCATCTTCTTTGAATGCTTTATATGCTAGGTCTAATGTAAAATAATGACCTACTAATTCATCTGTAGATGTTGTTGCTTTGTAAAAAACTTTATCTGAGTCTAAATCTTGTGAATCAGCATCAAAACCTTCGTTTTGGTTTGCAAAAATTTCTGTTAAACGTGGAGGTACGGCAACTGTGTCATAGGCTTTAAGATCGGTTTGAACTCCACTTTTGAAAGATCCAGGGACATTATAGTAAACCGTTTTCCCATTAATATCTACAGCTTGTCCTGCCTTCTTCTTAATCCATGCATTATCCCATGTTTTAGCTTCTGGAAGTGTTGCGCCATTGTTACTTGTGTCTACTTTGTACGAACGAGCAAAGAAACCAGCTGAGGCAGGATTTCCAGTGTCAGTCAATGTATATTTACCCTTCTCATCTACGAATACTGGCTTTCCTTCGTTAGCAGCAAGCCATGCTTTTGCTTCAGCGATAGTTTTTACGTTTCCACCATAAGAGTTAACAACATACACATAGTCGTTTACATTGTATTGAGAAGTAACTTTTAATTGCGTACCAGATACATAACCAAGCGTTACGATTGATTCAACTGCACGAATAGCAGATGCTTTTGCATCCTTTGTTCTTTCATCATTTGGGCCAAATGTATTTTTCATGTAGTTGTATCTCCAGATTTCACCAGAAGCATACATTGTCGTCCATAGACCATCATTGTCTGTATCATAGTTTCCTCTTCCTGCATCTTTATCTGCAGTCATAAGCGCTTTAATCATATCCTCTTGAGAATTGAATCTCATATTACCAGATTGGAATCCGAATCTGTCTGTATAGTTTCTAGAAATTTCTGTTTGAAGTAATGCTTTACTTTGTAAGGACATTTGCTTTCTCACAATGTGAGTTGCGTTTCCTTTTTCGCCAAGAATCCAAAGTCCATTATTACCATCAGGCATGATGTTGGTAATCACTTCTTTTGCGTTAAATGTTGCAGTATTACCAGCATTATTAGTACCAGAACCTGAAGATTCACCAGTTTGTGGAATATATCTTCCACCTTGCAAATACTGAATTTGATCAGCCGAAGATAAGTTAGGGTCGTAAAGTGTAATTGCATCAGATACGATACCATTAATTATTCCATGCTTTCTCTCATCACCCAGGATGATTTTATCATTTGACTTGATTAAAGTGTCTTTTGAAATTAACCATTTTACACCGTCTTCTCCTTCAACATATCCTACATAGCTCTTTGATGGGAATTTCTTTCCTGCTGGAGCCGAAGGAATATTAGTTGTTTTCCAAGTCGATGTAAAAAGGGAAGCTGGTATCCTATTGTCTCCAGCATTATAGTAGTAAACTAATTTTTCAAGATTAGTATCAGCTTGTGCTTCTGCTACAGTAACAGTAATCTCTACAGTTTTTGCAGCACCAGTTGTATCCACTCCGGTACCAGTGATTTTTGCCGTACCACCAGTCACACCTAAAATCTTTCCGCTATAATCACCTTTTTCGTTGCCAACCATATCAACATATGCAACATATGGATCAGAAGTTGTCCATTTTACTGGCTTTGTTGTATCTAAACCAGTAGGTTTTGCATGAGTAATATGTGTAGTGTTCATATAAATACTTGTGCCAGTTGAAACAGGAGCTACAGTAAAAGATTGAGTTGAAATAGTAGGAGCAGCTTTAACAACAACACCACTAAAATTACTAGCAACGATTGAAGCAGCTAAAACAGCAGTCGTAACAGGTTTACCAAAACGCAATTTACTTCTTTTCATTAATCTTCCTCCTATATCATATATTCGAATCCATTTTCTAACTCAGAGATTTAACCATACAATCTAAACCCTTCATTTCCCTTTTACTATCAACCCCTTTCATATAATTGCAGAATCTTGTAAGTCTAGCAGAATAATATTTTAGAAACCTCGTATTGAAAATCATTGAAGTTAGTTGACTTCAGAATTCTCTGTTTCGCTTCGGGATGCTCCATTAAATGTAAAACCAATCGACTTAACTCCTTGTGTAAAAACAAGTCTCCCGCACGTAGATTTATTAAAAAAAGTATTTGTACTACTTTTCCATCATAAGTTGTTGGATTTTTAAATATCACCACACTTATCGAATCTTGTATAGCAACCATTTTTAATGCATGTGGTACTGCTATCCCATTTTGGAGAATCGTCGATATTTTTTCTTCCCGTTCGACAACCAAATCAGGAAAGTCAGGTGTTGCAAAACGCAATTCAACAACGCTTTTCGCTTTTTCTTTAATGTAAGCTTTGTAGTCAAAAGACTCTCTAGTATCTTCTATATAAAACATTTCTGAATGAAACAGAGATAAGAGTGTTGGTGCATTTTCCTTAACTCTACTTGCTGGATACCTAGTAAGCGTACGAAGAATTCTCTGTATATCCGTCTCAGTTAGTATTGGTGCTACTTGAATATAAGGAATTGAAATATTGTCAAAACGAAACGGATGGGATGAAACTAATAAATCATATTCTCCTAGATGAACCGATTGAAGTTCACTGTATAGAACGACGTTAATGGTTGCACCTTGGAAAAGTGTTTCGAGTTTCATTTTAAGTAAATCAGCCGATCCTGCTCCTGATCCGTACGATAGTAGAATTTTCTTATAGGAACTTAATTGTTTTTGCTTCTCTCTTTCCATATGAGCTGCAAAATGCATGGTAATGTATCCCATTTCATCACTAGATAGTTCGAATCCCCATATTTCCTTTATCATTTCAGAAAATTTTAAAGCAATCATAAAGACGTCAGAATATCTACTGTATACGTCATCAATCAATGGATTTGTAAGCTTTAGGTTGAAATATATTCTTCTTATCAAAGGATACATATGCATCAAAAGCATATCCAAAAGTTGTTGATCACCCGTAAACTGTGTCAAGAAAGTTTGATCTAATTTTTCAAAACAATGTTTTAGTTTTTGTTCCAAATCATTCTTTTCTTGTTCCTCAATCTCATCCACACTAGATTTACCACTTATATGTGCAGCAAGATAGATCATTTCACTCTCTGGTAGTACAACATGATATAGTTCAGAAAGAACGTTACAAATTCTCTTGGCTATCTTCATATAAGATGGCTTAATAAGGGAAACATCTAACTTCTTTTCTTGATTAGGCAATATAAAATTGTGTTGAGTTACTCGAAACGAGAGTATTTGAATATGCATTAAAATGTTCTCAAGGGCAAAATAACTTAATTTCAAATGATTGATTTGTACCTCTTCGCTCAAAACAGTTCTAACTTCTTCGATTGGAAACGCTTTTTCAAAATTTAGATAAGTAGATTTTTTTAACAATCCTGTTTCTTTTTGACTCAAGAAATAGGAAAACGCCCTTCTAAAATTTGTTTCGTCACCTAGTATACGAACACCGTAACGTGATTTTGCTTCTACTTTTAAATCAAAAATCCTAACCTGCTTTTCAACTTCAACCATGTCGCTAAGAACTGTCGATCTGCTGATCATTAGGCTATCAGCGAACATATCAATAGTTTGAAACTCAGTCGTTTGGAGCAGGAGCATTATGATATTGATTACACGAACACGGGGTAAATCCGGAGCTAAAGTTCCCTTAATTTCTTCGATATACGATTGAACCATTTCTTGATTTACTACATGAAGTAAATATCCTTCCCCACGTTTTTTCTGAATAACAAATCCAGATTCTTCTCCAATAACGTTTAATTCTTTTAATTCATTTCGTAATGTCCGATTTGAAATGGCAAATTCTGATTCAATTTCATGCGATGTAAGTGTTTTGCCTTTTTGATACAAATATTGTAAAATTAAATCTCTTCGCATATATCACCCCAACACTCTAGATACTCTTCTAGTTGGTTTAAGTTTACTTCCCGCCAAATCCATTTAACAGTTTGATTTTTTCCAACATATTTAGCAATATGAAACAAACCCCGAATGAATCTTATCATGGTTCCAAACGTTTAAAAATTTCGGATTTAATACGTACATGTTAAGTAATACTTAAAGTTCCCTTAAAGCTTCCTCTATGTCCAGTACATGGTAAAACTCCTGTATCAACCACAAAAAAGCGTTCCTATGATCTGGGAACGCTTTTCTCATTAAACTTAGACTCAATTTTCTAGTTACCTATCCGTGCTAAATTAAACACCATAATACTTATTAAAAAGTTCTTTATTCCATTCATCTCCGCCATCAACGTTAGAACTCCTAAACACTGGCGGTTTCAGTCCAGCTTGGTGGTATTTTTTTGCTAACAAAATAGAAATGGTTTGAGCAACAAAAGCTCCCGCCATAGTAGACGTTGCCCCCATACCTGTGTTTGCTTCTTCTACATAAAATGCAGCATCCCCAGGTCCAGTACAACTATCAATAACAACATCACTGAAGTCAAATAGATATTTTCCACTGCTATGTCTTGATTTGGAGCCTGCAGGATGGTTCGGATTTGTAAAAGCAATGACCTTTGTACCACATTCCTGTGCCATTTTTGCAAGTTCTACAGACATTCCATTTCTTCCTGAATTAGAAGCAATGACAAGAACATCCTTTGAGTTGATTTTATATAAATCAAAGATAACTTTTGCATAGGCTTCTAAGCGTTCAATCACAGTACTTTTTAAAGGATGATCGTGTAAAAAAAACTCGCTAGGCAAAATAGGTGAGACTATTGCAAATCCACCCGCTCTTACGTAAAATTCTTCTGCAAACATATGGGAGTGACCTGAACCTGTAACAAGAAAGCGACCTCCATTTTGAAGGGCTTTAAAAATGGAGGTCGCTGCTTCATCCATTTTTTCAAACTGTGTCGTATACAGCTTTTCGAGATTTGCTGTCACATATTGATAATATTTCTCCATGATAACTATCCCCCTTTTATTGATTTGTTACCACCCGTACTTCTTTTCGCTCCATTTTTTTATAATTAGATCTTGTTTCACGAAAACAAGACTATTTTTTTCGATATCTTTATCGATGATTGCACCAGCTCCGAGAACACTATAAGCACCTATTTTACAACCAGGCATAATAATTGTATTTACACCCGTTCTGCAATAGTCGCCAAGATATGCAGCATTTGAAAAATGTAATGGTACTTCTTTTCGTCCATTCACAACGTGCTCCGTTTCTCCGTCATCAAAGCGTAATGTTCCGCAAACGGTTGCTGCTCCGATATCCGTATGGCTGCCAATTGCACCATAAAACTCGCCATAGTGGTAAAGATATACCTTATCCATCACCATTCCACCAAGGAACTCTGCACAATGGTCAAAAATACAATTCGATCCTATCGATACTCCATCGTAAATGATGCAGTAATTACTTATTTTTGTATGATCACCAATCACAGCATTGCCATTAAAAATGGCTCCATTATCAATGATTGTATTGTCACCCACAATCAGGTTACCGTGAATGACAACTCGATCACCAATTGAGGAGTTCCTGCCCAGTTTTACATGGCCATGAATGGTTGCATTTGCTGAAATCGTCGCACCTTCTGCGAGAATGTTCTCTTGTAGTGCATGACAAAAATGATCCACCATAAATTGGTTCGCTTCTAACATATGCCAAGGCTTGTCAATATCAAAGAAATATCCACTACATTCTATCGCTTTCAATTTTACTTTATCAAGCGATTTCAGAAGTCCAGCTTCAATATATCTCTCTTTTGGAACACCTACACCTACTTTTACATCTGGAAAATAATCGGGAGTTCTTTTCACGAAATCTAGAAGTGTATCGTCAAAGTGAAAGCCTGCAAATTGATGGGTAATGCTGTTCCCGCGATAGTGGGCACCAATCGACTGAACGAAGCCATTCTCAATCTTCGCACCAATCCAGTTTCTTGAGGATTCCTCTAAATATTTCAACAACACAGCAGGTTTACTAGAATTCACTAAGTTCTCTAAATCCTTTCGTTCAACGATGGTATCCCCATAGAGAACGATAAAGTCCTTCGTATCTGAGAGTTTCTCAGCTCCTTTTACCAGACTTTCTGCGCTTCCTAATTTTGTCTGATCAGTTACAAATGTAACGTTTTCAATATCTGATAATAGATTTTCTATTTCTCTTTGATGTTCTTCATTAACGACAACAACAATTTCTTTTATTCCCATTGCCACAACAGATTCAATGTTATAGCGAATTAATGGCTTCCCAGCGATTTTTATTGTTGTTTTAGAGCGAACCGCGTTGAAAGGAAACATTTTATTCCCATTGCCAGCCGCAAGAATAATGGCGCTTTTGACCATTCAATCACCTCCTGTTTCATTCACGTTTTATAACCTTGTTTTCAACAATAAAAATTTTTTACTTATATTCTACTAATCGAAATTTACTTTTGCCTGCTAAAAGATAAGGCAATAAATCCTTAGCAAAAGGATGAACAAATCCAATGACATTATGCTCAACTGATTGTCCTAAATCTTTCAATGAGATTTGTATTTCCCCTTCATATTGCGCACTTCTATTATTTAAAACAGAGATTGTATACTTTCCTCTTGGTGCACAATAACAAGGAGGCACTTCCATTCCTCTCGTATCAGTCGCCCGAATGAGATTGGCAGGCTGATCAACTCTTGAAATCAGGATGGACTCTTGAATTTTCATTTTTGTATTTTGAAGAACAAACGGATTATATACAACTGGAATCTCTAAATAATCTTGTTGGTAACATCTTGCCATTTCAGCAAGCTCTGAAAGATCCGCAAACGAGTCACCAATTAGCACATCGTCAAAACCATTTGCAAACAACTCTGACATAGCAATATGACAAGGCAAAAAGCGGTGTTTTTCAATCGTACAAACCCCATGACCTAAGTGGTGCAAATCTTTTGGCGAAAGTTGCGATGCAACAAACCCACCGACCGGCACACCGAATGAGGCAAACAAGTCGTTAATTGGACGAATGTCCTCAAGAGACAATGCTGTATCTGGCAGCGGGAAAAAATTGTGACAGGCCGTTAGTTGACCAATATTCCCATCTTTTTCTATCGTTTCTAAAAAATCACGACATTCACATAAAGCATTGCCATTCTTGTTATCAGAGGAAGACATCGAAGCATTTACTTCTATTTGAATCCCCTGCTGATTTTTTGAAAGTAGTGCAACTTCTTCGCTCGTAAAACCTCCATCAATACGGAGTTTTGTGATTCCCATCTTTTTTAACGCTGTAAGATCGTTCAATGTACAACCCAACTCGTTGAAAACTTCATCATTCATATCAGCTGATACAGTCATACCAAGTTCTTTGCAGTAACTCAGTATGTCATTCCAAGTGTTCGCACTTACCTCCTGAGCACCTTCAAAACCATGATTATTTAAAATCAGTGAAACAAATACTTTTTTAAAACCAAACGATTTGGCCTTTTCCAAATAAACTCTGATTTGATCTAAAGGATAAAAGTTGGGATACACACTAATTCCTATTTCACGCATGTTAAATCGTCATTCCTTACTGTTCTAAATTTGGATTTACTTGTATTGCGCACCAATAATGATGGCACCGAATACTGGATCATAAAGTGGTGTAGAAATCTCTACTTGTGGTAAAACCACACGTAACTTCTCTTTTAACGTAACGAAATAATCTGTTGATTTCGTCAACAAACTGCCTGCAACAGAGAGACGGAATTTTTCTGACTCCATTTGTCTACTGATTCCCACGACTAAACGAACTAATTTCTCTAGTTCTGCATCAACAATCGTACGTGCAGGTTCGTCTCCTTTTGCCCATGCTTCTAGAATGATTGGCGTACAGGAAGCTACCTTGTCAACTGGCAGTGTATCTTCCAAATATAATAAATCGATAAATTCTTCTGGAGAAGTCAACTGAAAATGAGCCAACAACTTTTCAGTAAAGGATGTAGATGCAATAACTTTGTCGTATTCTTGCATAACAGCTGCAATCGCATGACGACCAATTTGGAAACCGCTTCCTTCATCACTTATCAATCCGCCCCATCCACCAGAACGTACGATACTTCCTTGTGAGTCAATTCCCACAACAATGGAACCTGTTCCAGCAATCATTAAAGCATCTTTTCGGTCTCCATTGCCACCAACAAGGGCAATTTCTGCATCATTCACTACTACTTGTCGGCAAGTGAATCCGCTTTCCTTTAATGCAGTCAGATAGATTTCAACATCCTTCGGTCTATCGACACCTGCAGAACCTAGTACGAGAATCGCATCTTGCATTCGCTCTTGAAAACAAGAGACTAACGCTTCATAAATTTCGAGAAATACTGGTCTAAGTCCTTCTACTCCGATGTTATTATAATTTGACATCCCAAAGTTTTGGTCAAATAGTATTTCTCCATCTGGTCGTTCTTTGACCATGACTCTCGTTTTTGTCCCTCCGCCGTCCATTCCAATAATCAATCTATTATTCATTATCTGTCCATTCATCCTTTCATTAATAATTTATTTCTTCTAAAAGCAAGATCTTGCGCTTTGATTTTATGATTACTGTCAGATTTAAACAAAAATTGAAAAAGTTAGAATTTCAAAAAATACAACTATGTTATTCATCGAATAAACCTAGATACTACACAAGTTTATTTAAGTATACCTACCACCCAATACAATAAACAGTTGGATTTTTTCCAACATATTTTGAAATATTATTAGTCATATACCCGATTGATTAAGGGAAAGGCATCTACATGACCGAAGAACAGAAGAAATGAGTATGAAGATGCTATAATGCAAGGAAGGAAAAAACAGCAGCTCAATATGAATTAGCAAAAAAAAATACACTATTAAACGACTGACTGTTGATATTGTAGTATGTAAAATGTGGAAACATATTTAAAGAGAATGAAAAACAAAAATGTTTCTAAAAAAAACCAAAACCTCCAATTTTGGAGGTTTTGGTTTTTTTAGGGGTTGCTGTAGAGCAAATATCGTTTTTAGGTTCATGCCAACAAGAGATTAGTCTAAACAATTTGCTCCTATTTTTTTGTGTTGGTTAATACAAAAATAATTAATATTTTATATGGTTCTATTAATTAATCGTCCCGATGAAATTAAATGTTGAAATATCCCTGGAATCAACGACCCCGTCTAAAATTTTCTTTACGTCATTTAAGGTATCCTTGATACTTACTTCCTTACCTTTAATACCAGTAAACGCTTCAGCGACATAGAAAGGCTGTGTTAAATAGGCTTCTAACCGTTCTCCGCGATGGAACGTTTCGATTTCAGATGCTGGAATTCCGTTAATTCCTTTTACATTGACAAGCGAACGTAATTCTCGATAACGGCGTAATAGTTTTTGGGCTTTTTGTTGGATATTCAAGTGGTTTGGGTCTAGGTGTGCACCTTCCAGCACAGAGGAAGTGGAATAGATTGGGTTTACTGCTGGAAAACGATGTCTTGCTGCTAAATCCATATCAAATTGCCATAATGTTTCAAGCGGACCATACGGAAGGTCTTCATCTACTGAAGCACCCTTTAAATCTAATAAGAAAGTTGTAACGGTCTTGATATCCACTTCCTGTAATTTCTCCTGAAGCTCAAAGATTTCACCTGTTAATACATGTGAACGATCACTAACAAAAATAATCTCTTTATTTTTCCCCACTACAGACATTTCAGTAAAAGCTTTTTCAATGCTATCAGCTACAATCTCAGTATCCTCAAGAATTTCCGCTAACTCCGGATGATCGTTCTCTGGTTTTAATAGTACGGTTGCATATCCTTCTTTTTTAAAGCGATAAAATAACTCAGCCAATACAACCAACTGACCCATTCCCGGCCGGGCAACAAGACCAATAGTCCCCCCCTTAACAATCGGCGCAAACAAATCTAATGTTTTAATTTTTGTCTCAATCATCTCTATATGCTCCCCTCTTAAAATCAATTCATCTAGACTACATTGAGCTAATTCCGCTAAAGCTACAATCGTGCGAACTTCAGAACGTCCCACCGGAATCTTCCCTGTACACAAATTTGATACAGTTGCCGGCCTTAATCCTACCTCACGCGCTGCACTTGTAAGGTTAGGCACCCTCCTTCGCAATAACGGAACATTTAATCTTATATTTTCCATTATTTTCACCTCCTTACTTTATATAGTAATTTAACTTACTCTAAAACGCAACACCTTTTTCTTTTAAACGTAATTTTTTTACTCTTGAGAGTAAGTATTTAATGTGCAAAATAATAACGTTCCATCTATTAATCAAATCGGCTGCTTAACCATATCCCCAACAGCAAAGAAAATGACGTATGTTATTCATACGTCATTTCTAGTGACTTTTACAGTTGAAAACAATTGAAAAAGGAACCTGTCAAAAATCCTCCGTATATCGAGTTCTTCTATATTTAGCACTATGGCAGGCATCACAGGTGGGAAACGAATGGTCCCAAGGAAGGTTTTTTCCACAGTTTTTGCATTTTTTCACGAACTTTTTGATATCTGTTTTTAATTTATCTTGAACCTTGTCACTCATTTCCTCACGAAGCCGCTCCCAATAAATTGCCTCTGTTCGCTCTCCCAACCGATACAGAAAGAGCAGGTGCAATCCAAGCGCTTTATAAGCTAACTCGAGATCCTCCAAGCTTCGTTCCTTAAAGGGCGGTTCCGGAAGAGGGGTTCCCTGGATAATAGCATACATCGTATCTTCCCATTGCCTTGTTAAAGCAGGCTCATTTTTTGAAAATGGCAGATGTAAAAATCCATAAAGGTCCATTAAAGGCAGTCTGGCTTCAATTTCCGTTCCAGCAATCAGGTTGTATAAAGTACGCTCCTCAGTTAGTGATGCTTTCTTTGTACCTGGCGGGCTTTTAAATTTCCCCCACAACTCAAAGAATGTTCCTAAATCACGGTAATAACGCTGGAACCGCTCAAATACCGAATTAGTTGGAGCAATCGCAAAGGTATGAACAGGCTCATCCTCTTGAATAAGTAATTTCTTCATCATCCTAATGTCTTTTGTGAAAGCAACCTTCCCGACATCATAGATGCCCTTCCGGCCGGCACGTCCAGCAATTTGCTTCACTTCTTGAGATGTTAACAGCCGTCTTCTCGTACCATCAAATTTTTCATTCTCTAAGAACACAATCCGGCGAATCGGCAAATTCAAGCCCATCCCAATTGCATCTGTCGCTACAATTACCTTTGTTTTTCCGCTGTTAAATTGCTCAATTTGTTTTTTCCTAGTTTCTGGCGGCATACTGCCGTAAATCATACTTACAGAATGCCCGTCACTTTGGAGCCTGGATGCTGTTTCAAGCACTCGTCTTCTTGAAAAACAAATCAACGCATCCCCTTTTTTCACATGTTTAATGTGGAATTCCTTTGATTCCACTTCTAGAGGAGTATCACGGCTGTACTCGTGGATGACGATATCCGACTCTCCTAACAGCTGCAAGAGCATCGGTTTCGAGTTTCTGCTCCCGATAATATGTACTTCTCTTGCATTTGCTTTTGTTATCGCCTTATACCATGAAAAACCACGATCTTTGTCTGTAATCATTTGTGCTTCATCAATGACGACGACATCATAGGTTTCTTTTTCATGAAACATCTCTACTGTACATGAAAAATGCCCCGCGCCCGGAACGATTTTTTCTTCTTCTCCTGTTTTTAACGAGCAGGGTGTTCCCTCTGCATTCAACTTATCATAAACCTCCAGCGCTAATAGCCGAAGGGGAGCAAGATATAAGCCGCTGTTCGCTTCCTTCATTTGCTCAAGTGCATGGTGTGTTTTGCCGGTGTTGGTTTCACCGATATGCAGGACATACCGAACACGCCTTCCAAACGATGGATTGTATTCCTGTCCGAAAATATCCTCCATCATTCTTTCTTCTTCTTCTCTTTTACGCTGTAATTCTGCCTCTTCCTCTGCTTTTTTCTTTTCTCTATCAGCATAGTCCTTTTCAAAAATTTGCTGATGGAGTGTAAGTTCGAATGGCAGCTCAGCAATTTTTAACAAATCTGAAAGGTATTCCTCTTGAATATCTTCAATAATATAATCTTCCACCTCATATATGAGCTGTGTCAGACTGCCTTTTATGAAAGATGCTGAAAGTCTTTCACCAAAGATTTTGTAAAACTGTTCTTTAATTTCTTCAGGAATATTCTCTAATACCTTTTCCGGAATTAGTTCTGATAGATAATCGGAGATTAAGCTTTCGTAAACAAAAAAATAGGTTTGGTACTCATACAAACTTCTCCCCCAGTTGACGGTTTTATGAATATCTCCTGTCAGTTCCTCAAAAAATTTTGCAACGGTTGTGTATGATTCAGGGTTAAAATGACCTTCATCCTCTAATTTCTCTTCTAATGCAAACGTATCAACATTTTTAAATTTTACGTTGTTCTTAATGTCTGCAGCTAATTGCTTTGCTGTAAAGTGCCTTACATAAAGATAAACCTGAGCGTAATTCTCTTCAAGCAAATCACCCGCAGTCTCTTCTATCATTGTGCGAATATGCTGTCGGACTTCCTCTAGCCGAGCGGTTTCTTGTCTTTTTATAAAATCAGCCTTTGCTTGGTGAAATCTTTCTTCCCATTCCTCTTCATTTTCAAGAAAGGTTTCCCTTGCCCATTCCAATACATGAAAAGGCTGGTATTCTCTCATCTCATCTCGGAAGAGTTTATTAATCAGCTTGCGGTCTACTCCTTGCACCTCGAACCCTTTTTCCCGCAAAAAATCTTTTTTCTCATTCTTCGAGACATCATTAGTGACTTTATTTAGCCAGACATTGATCCAGATTTGCTCTAGGTAATGCCCGCGATCACTCAGATATTGCTCAAAAGAAGGCAGACTTTCTTTTATCTCTAAATAGTGATTCATATCTTCCAAAACTTTATTCTTCGTATGTTCAATCGCTTGAGGGTATATGGCTGCTAATTTACTCAACTTGACCCCTCCTCATGAAATATTTGGTAATATAAGTATAACAAAAAACAAGAAACCGAACGATTATTCGGTTTCTAAATTTGACGGCGGACGCAGTATTGATCCACTAAATCCTCTATTTGGTCTAATTCAGGAAAGTCACCCGAAAATTCAAATTTGATTTCTTCTATTAAACGATCTTTGTTATATACATGAATAGCCCCATTTTGGTGACTGACACTGTATTCTGGTACAAAGCGGAATCCGTTTCGTTCAATGGCCCCCATTATTAATCCCCTTTACTAGAGTTTTTTTTAGTATTTACAAATATCCAGTCGTTAATCTCTAAAAAAGAGTCTCCTCAATCCATATTTGGTACTAATAGAAAAGTTTTTGTCATAATCTTATAGGAAAAATGCAAGGGGTGAAATGTTAAATGGTTGAAGTTCGTTTGCTGCCCGTTGTAAGTAAAATAAATTTACCCACTATTATCAAAACAGCAATACTGCCTGGTGACACCACGGAAAGATTGTTCATTGCAACTCAGTTAGGTGAGATCTTCTACATAGGAAACACAAGCGTAAGGACTTTTTTAGATATTCGCCCGCAAATCATAAAACTAGGTGCATCTGGTGGTTATGATGAAAGGGGATTGTTAGGTCTGGCATTTCATCCCCAATTTAATTATAACGGTTTGTTTTATCTTCATTACTCGGTTGCTGGATCACAAGGTCCAGGTGCCCTTGCCGAAGACTTTATGCCAAACCCATGTAACCCTCAAACATTAAATCTAAAATGGACGAATAGAGAAACTCACTATGACCATATCGATACAGTCGAGGAATGGATTGTACATTCAAATGGCCAGCCTCAAAAACGACGAACATTGCTTAACATGAGAAGACCATTTATGAATCATAATGGTGTCAATAGCTTAAACTTTTCCCCTGAAACCGGGAAACTTGTATTAACAACCGGAGATGGCGGATCAGGATATGATCCATTTAATTTAAGTCAGGATGACATGGAGATAGCTGGTAAAATCGTTGAAATTGATGTAACTGTAAATACATTTATCACTAATCCACCTGTAGTCACACGTTTTCACGAACTTCCTGTACATATTCAGGAAACACTAACGGTCATCGTTAAAGGGGTCCGAAATATCCCAGGCATTACGTACCAAAGGTTTTATCATCAGTTTACCAAATATGTGGGAAATGTCGGACAGGATTTAGAAGAGGCCATTTTTACATTCGATAATTATAAACCCATTCCCGTTACGCAGCTTATTCAATCTTATATGTTGAATTCTGTGACTGAACAGAAAGGTTTAATTAACCTTGGCTGGCGGGGGTGGGAAGGTACTATTCCAACCTCAATGATGAAAGGCTGCAGCTCAAATCCAAATATAGATGAGAAAACCATCGTTTTTTACAATGAGGCAATAAAAACTTCAGGAAAACGCCTTCACCCTTTAACCAGTTATTTCCATAACGACCCGCGCCCCGATAAGTTTAGTGGAACGGCGATTACAGGGGTGCAAGCTTATATGGGGAATAGTATTCCAGCATTAACCGGAAGCGTTGTGTTTACCGATGTTGCTCGGAAAGATTCTCAATCTATGGTTAGAGGAGCATTAGCCTATACTAGAGTTAGACAAAATGGAAAACAAAATGATTATAGTATAATTAACACTAATTATGATTTTGGTTCACAATCAGCTTATTATGTTAGTTTGGGAAGTAATCTCGACCAGACCAAACTTTTTTTAGGGGTTTATGGTTCTATGAAGGTGACGGATTTTTACCAAGGCTCAGTCTTTGAAATTATTCCGTAAATCGTAAAAAAAAACAGAAAAAGCATATCCATTCTCATGTGGATATGCTTTTTCTTCTAGTATTAAGCTGTTGTATAAACTTCCTTTTTATTAGAGTCATGACGAATTGTTGCTTGTGCAGCGGCTAATCTAGCTAACGGCACACGGTAAGGAGAGCAGCTTACATAATCAAGTCCAGTTTTGTAGCAGAAATCAATAGATGATTTCTCGCCGCCGTGTTCACCACAAATCCCCGTTTTTAACGTTGGTTTTGTTTCACGGCCAAGTCTTACACCCATTTCGACTAACTTACCGACACCGTCTTGATCAAGGACAGCAAATGGATTTTCAGCCAGCACCTTGTTTTCAATATAGTTCTGAAGGAATTTTCCTTCCGCATCATCACGGCTATAGCCGAATGTAGTTTGTGTTAAATCATTTGTACCAAAAGAAAAGAAATCTGCTTCTTCGGCAATTTGGTCAGCTGTAATCGCCGCACGTGGAATTTCAATCATCGTTCCAATCGTATATTCAAATTGCTTTCCTGTTTCTTCCTGCACCTTTACAGCAGCATCGATCACAAGCTGGCGCATTTGTTTCAATTCATTAACATGACCAACAAGCGGAATCATAATTTCAGGCTGAACGTCCATCCCTTTGTCAGCAAGCTTAGCTGCAGCATAAAAAATTGCCTTGGCCTGCATTTCATAAATTTCTGGATAAACCATTCCGAGACGGCACCCGCGGTGTCCAAGCATTGGGTTGTATTCATCTAATTGGCGAACCTTTTTCAATAATACCTCTTTCTTCTTCAGTTCAGGAGAAGAAGGGTTAAGAATTTGCAGCTTCGTCACTTCAACTAACAGTTCTTCCTTATCAGGTAAGAATTCATGCAGCGGCGGATCTAATAAGCGAATGGTAACCGGGTATCCCTGCATCGCCTCAAAGATTCCTTCAAAGTCGCCTTGCTGCATTGGCAGCAATTCAGCCAGTGCGTCCTTACGTTCACTGTAGGTTTCAGCTAGAATCATTTTTTGAACAATTGGAATACGTTTCAAGTCCATAAACATATGCTCTGTTCGGCACAAGCCAATCCCGCCGGCACCAAATTCAAATGCTTTTTGTGCATCTTCAGGATTGTCAGCATTTGCACGAACAGCTATTTTTCGTTCTTGGTCTGCCCAAGCAAGCAATAGCTGAAATTCATCTGACAGCTCAGGTTCAATCATTGGAATTTCTCCCAGCATGATTTCTCCTGTTGAACCATCAATTGTGATGACATCGCCATAGTTGATAACCTTCTCGTCAACTTTAAATTGTTTTGCCTTTATATCAATTTTTAGAGCATCACATCCGCAGATACATGCCTTTCCCATTCCCCGTGCGACAACAGCAGCGTGACTTGTCATTCCGCCGCGGCTTGTTACAATTGCTTGCGCAGCCACAATACCGTGAATATCATCAGGTGTTGTTTCTGGACGGACAAGTATCACTTTTTTACCGGCATTTCCTAATTCCTCTGCTTCATCTGCATCGAAAACAACCTGACCCGTTGCAGCACCTGGTGATGCCGGCAGACCTTTTGCCAATAAAGTGCGTTCATATTTATCGTCAATTCTGCGGTGAAGCAGCTGATTTAATTGATCTGGATCGACACGCAGCAAGGCAGTCTTTTTATCTATTATTCCCTCTTCAACCATTTCAACCGCAATTCGTATAGCTGCTTGAGCTGTCCGCTTACCATGACGGGTTTGAAGGATAAACAATTGACCCCGTTCTACCGTGAATTCAATAT
Organism: Neobacillus niacini; assembly: GCF_046591715.1. Lineage (GTDB taxonomy): Bacteria > Bacillota > Bacilli > Bacillales > Cytobacillaceae > Neobacillus > Neobacillus niacini_L. The sequence goes on from NZ_JAWVNQ010000009.1 coordinate 96,142, forward strand.
CCTGCATTTCTTTATAATGCTGCTCCAAACGCTTACATGTTTCTGAAAATTGCTTATAAACAGCAGGCATCTCATCTTTTAGAGTTTGAATAGGCTGTGGAGTACGAATTCCTGCAACCACATCCTCCCCCTGAGCATTGATTAAATACTCACCGTAAAGGATATGCTCACCCGTTGATGGATTTCTGGTAAAGGCAACACCAGTTCCCGAATCATTCCCCATATTACCGAACACCATACTCTGAATATTGACAGCTGTTCCAAGGTGGTCCGGAATTTTGTTTAAACGGCGGTAGACTATAGCACGCTGATTATTCCAAGAATCAAATACTGCATTAATAGCAAGAAATAACTGCTCTTTCGGGTCCTGAGGGAAATCCTTTCTTGTATGTTTTTTTACAATCCCTTTATAACCTTCGATAACTTCTTTCCAGTCCTCTGCTGTCATTTCTGGGTCTGAGCTATATCCCTTTTCCTCACGTGTTTCTTCTAATAATTGTTCAAAATAATACGTGTTAATATCAAGAACAACATTACTAAACATTTGAATAAAACGACGGTAAGAATCATAGGCAAAACGAGGATTGTTGGTTAATTTCCCCATCCCAACGACCGTCTCATCATTCATGCCCAGATTTAAGACCGTATCCATCATTCCAGGCATTGAGAAAACAGAGCCTGAACGAACAGAAACAAGTAGTGGATTATTTGCATTACCAAGTTTTTTCCCCATTTTTTCTTCTAATGCTGCAAGAGCACCTAATACCTGACTTTCAACGAGTGATGGAATTGTTTTTCCTGCATCATAATAAGCATTACAGGCTTGTGTCGAAATGGTAAAGCCATAAGGAACCGGCAGGCCGATTCTCGTCATTTCTGCTAGATTTGCTCCTTTTCCTCCGAGTGTTTCCTTCATATTTCCATTTCCTTCATGAAACAAGTACACGAATTTATCCATTATCAAAAGCTCCTCTCTTTTTTCAACACTTCTAAAATTAATCCTGCTGTTTCTTCTATTGCTTTATTTGAAACATTGATAATAGGACAGCCTACTCTTTTCATTATTTTTTCAGCATAATCCAGTTCATCAAGAATTCTTTCGAAGCTTGCATAACTTGCTTTTGAACCCAGCCCCAATGCTTTTAGTCTCTCAACCCGAATTTCGTTTAGTTTATTAGGAGATATAATTAATCCGATACAGTTCTTTCTAGGAATCTCGAATAATTCGTCTGGTGCTGGAACTTCCGGAACTAATGGAACATTTGCAACCTTAAATCGTTTATGTGCTAAGTACATGGATAAGGGTGTCTTTGAGGTCCTAGAAACACCTATTAAGACAATATCTGCCTTGAGTATTCCTCGGGGATCCCGCCCATCATCATATTTAACAGCAAATTCTATTGCTTCTATTTTTCTAAAATACTCTTCATCTAGTTTTCTCATTAATCCTGGTTGATGATGTGGTTTCTTATTAAAACTATTAGTGAATGCATTCATTAATGGACTCAGCAAATCTACCGCTATAATATTTTCTTCAGCCGCTCGTCGATCTAAATATTCCTTTAATACCGGAATAACAATCGTATAGGCAATGATAGATTTCCCTCTACTCGCCAGCATAATAACATCCTCAATGTCCTCGAGGTCCTCCACATAGGAATTACGTCGAATCTCGACATTGCCACCATTGAATTGCGTTGCTACCGCTTTGACAACAAACTCTGCTGTCTCTCCAACAGAATCCGAAACCACATAAACTACTTCCTTCTCTGCCAAAATTACTGCCACTCCCCTTTATACGGAATTTTGCTCCATTATCTCTAGGTATGCTTTTGTGATGGTTGTTTTTGTAATCCGACCGACAAGTAAATATGTATGGTTTCCCGGATTAATTTCTTTCACTACAGGCAAGGAGTCAATGTGATTGGTAATCATTTTTTTTGCCGCTTCTAACATTGTTTCCTCCGGTGTAATGGTGATAATGTTAGGCATTCTTGTCATAATGACGCTGCAGGGCAATTCCTGCAAATCTTTATTGCCGATGGCTGTTCTCAATAAATCTTTCCTAGAAATGACGCCGGCTAGATAACCGCTGCTATCAACTGCATAAAGCGTCCCAACATCTTCTAAAAAAAGCTGCACAATTGCATCATATACAGATGTAGATTTTTCCACTACGATTGGATGAGCTTTATAATCTGCCACCTTTTTGTTAAGGAATTTTTCAGCCTGATGCTTTACCTCATGATTATTATTATAAAAATAACCAACTCGAGGTCTGGCATCCAAATTACCAGCCATTGTTAAGATAGCTAAGTCTGGCCTTAACGCTGCTCTTGTTAAGGAAAGCTTCTCGGCAATTTGCTGACCCGTGATTGGTCCGCTTTCCTTCACAATCCTTAATATTTCATCTTGGCGTTTCGTCAGTTTAATCACATTGACCCCCTTTTCAGCTTAATTATGTTATATTTATTGAAAATAATTTAAATGTGCTATACTTATTTATATATAGTATATTACATTTATACAATTTAAGGAACAATTTGTTCAATATATTTTTGACAAATTATCAAAAAAAAGAATCCTACCAGGAAAAGATAGGATTCTTGCTATTTTTGACAATTGGGACAGAAGAAGGTTTTACGAGACGAAATCATTTCTTTCACTATCGTGCCCCCGCACCTTTTACATTTCTCTCCCTCTCGGTCATAAACAAGGCATAGATTATTATAACCCCCTGTTAATTGGTCCCCTATAGAGAAGGGATTTTCCATGTATCCTCCATGTTTTAATGCATCGAGAAGTACATGCTGCATCGATTGGTATAATTGGTTTCGCTCAGACTCAGCAATATCTTCTATACCCCGTTTTGTCTTAATGCCAGCATGGTAACAAATTTCATCAGAGTAACAATTTCCAATTCCTGCAATAAACTCCTGATCAAGGAGCTTTGTTTTTATTTTCCCACGTCTGTCATTCAGAAGGTTAAAAAAAACCTGTGAGGTAAACTGAGGATCTAACGGCTCAGGACCTAATGAGGATAATTCCTTCTGCACATCTTGTTCACTGTATAAATGCAAATAGCCAAGTCGCAATCCTATAAAATATAGATGATTACTTCCAAACGACAGTCGAACCTGTATGGTTCTTTTTGGTTTGTCATCCTCTGTCCCAAAATACATCCAGCCCCCAAGCATTAAATGCAGCAGGAGGACATGACCATTTTCTAAATGAAATAATAAGTGCTTTCCTCTTCGATTGACTGTCATGACTCTTTGATTGACAACACTGTTAATGAAAAGAGCTGGGTTCACATTAATCGATTTCTCTCGGTTGATTTGAACCTGTGTGATCGTTTGACCTGCTATTTTTTGATTTAATAGTCTTCGGTAATTTTCCATCTCTGGAAGCTCAGGCATATATCGATCCCCCTTTAGGGCTTTTTCATATCTTTTCCCCATAAACGCAAAAAAACCGAACTATTTAAAGTTCGGTTTATGTATCAGTATTAAAATAATATAGTGGGCCTAAATGGACTCGAACCATCGACCTCACGCTTATCAGGCGTGCGCTCTAACCAGCTGAGCTATAGGCCCATTTAGATGAATTGGAGCGGGTGATGAGAATCGAACTCACAACATCAGCTTGGAAGGCTGAGGTTTTACCACTAAACTACACCCGCATTTATGCTGCCCAACAAATATTACATGAAATAGTATAACACCCTGCTAACTAGTTGTAAACTACTTTTTATTAAGTTCAAGGTGTTTTAGTTTATCTAATAATTGTGCTGAGTCTTCAGCCGCAATAAATTCACCATTTACAATCGAGTAAGGTGATATTTTGCATTCCTCACAACGACTTTGACATTGGTATTCTTTATATTCAATATTTTTTTTACCTAAGAACGCACTGTATTCAGTCTGAAGCTGTTCAGGTAAAAACCGATTTAGGTTTTTTTCACAGAAGCCAACTTTTAATTTTTTTTCTTTAGTGAAAAGTTTGGTAATAAAATTCATATTGATGAACATCTCCACTGCTGGTCATTTATATTAAGTATATCAATTCCACCAAAATAATGCTTCAAATAAACATGATAAAAGAGCAGCTATTTCTATTAGGGCTGCTCTTTCTACCTGCTATATATGAAATTATTATCTTTTTGAATATTTTTTATCAATTTTCGCCTCGATTCTTTCCATTGCTTTTACATCACTTTTTAATTCCTGCTTATTATCGTCCACTAATTTCTTAAAGCTTATATTACGTTTTCTCATTTGTTTCTCCACCTTTCTTATATTTTTATTATACAAAAAGTAGAAAGGTTACTATCATCTGAAATATTACAATTTTTTGAACTTTTATGAATTATTTCATTATTTCTAAGTAATAGACCTCATTTCTATGCTTTAATGGTAAATATTGTTTATCTCTACTAACTCATTTATAATTGAAGCTGTATTGAATTACCAACCACAAATGATAGGGAGGGGAAATTATGAAACTAGGTGCATTTTCTGTAAGTTTAAATGTAAAAGATATTCATTTATCGAAGTCTTTTTACGAAAACCTTGGATTTCAGGTTTTCGGAGGGGATATCAATCAAAATTGGCTGATCATGAAGAATGAAAATTGTATCATTGGACTATTCCAAGGTATGTTTGAAAAAAACATCCTGACTTTTAATCCAGGATGGAACGAAAATGCCGAAAATCTTGAGTCTTTCACGGACATTCGCGATTTACAAAAGCAGTTAAAAGAAAAAGGCATAACAATGCTTTCAGAAGCAGATGAATCAACAGAAGGACCTGCACATTTTATCATTGAAGATCCTGATGGTAATCAGATCCTAGTGGATCAACACCGATAATCAAAAATATTTCTCAAATTGAATACATACAACTTAGTTAAACCCTTCCATAGCAACAGTATGAATCTAAACAGAATAAACATAAAAAGGCTGTTTAAAAGTCGTAACTATTTACGATCTTTTGAAACAGCCTTTTTTATTCGAGTACGTGCTTTAATCATTTTGAGATTCTGAACTCGATTTCTCTCATTGCTTCCTGGATTGATGTTACATTGACGTCAACAGGATATTCACCCTTGAAATTAACTCCTACAGTGTAACCTGCATTCTCAAACATTGGAATATCATTTTCTCCATCCCCAATGGCAATAACATCCTGAGCAGTCCAACCCTCTTTTTTAAGCAATGTTTTCATAGCACTACCTTTACTTACATTTTTTGGAGCGATATCAATAGAGTCACTATGCTGATAGAACACCAAATACTCTCTCACCTGTTCTTGATCAAAAAGAGAATGGACTATTTCTTGAAGCTTTGGCATTATATCAAATGCTTTTGGAAACGCTGTTACACTAACTGCATTTGGTTGAAACCAAACTTGTTCACCCATTGCCTCAGCAATTTTTTCTTTAAGACTAAATAATATCTCCCGTGTGATTTGTTCCACTTCCCCATCAATAATTTCTTTCGGTGGAACATGACAGCTGTAGTAAATGTTCAGTCCATTCTCTCCAATAACAATGGGTTCCTCCAAACCTATTTGCCTTACCATTCCTGAAATATAGATAGCTGGTTTGCCAGAAACAAACGCAATTTTCACTCCTCTATTTTCAAAGCTCTGTAAATAGTCTACGGTTTCACTTAGTATTGGCTGATTAATGCCAGCCAACGTATTATCAATATCAAAAGCTAAAAGCTTTACCATCAAGCAGTCCTCATTTCTCATGGTGTCATTTTATAAACCCATCTCATCTAATAATGGATCTATATTTTCGTTATATTGCGGGTAAATAGCAGGATGAAGGATGCTTGCAATCTTAAATAAACCTTGTAATAATCTAGGGGATGGCCTGCAAAATAGCGGCTCATCCAATGTATACAATTGATTATTTTGGATTGCCTCTATCTTTTCAACTCTAGGGCGCCTTAGTATGACCTTAGGGTTTACCTTTTCTTTCCTTACCCCTACCCAAATAACACAAATGACATCAGGATTTAGGTGAACGATTTCTTCCCAATCCGTTTGAACACTGGCTTCGATTTTGTTATCAAATACATTTCGTCCACCTGCAAGTTTACTAATTTCGGTTAACCAATTGCCAGCTCCAGGAGAAAATATAGGTTTTGCCCACCATTCCCAATAGATTGTTGCTGGCTTTTTTACTTGCTTTGATAGTGATTGGTAGTTTTCCAGTATATCATTGTATTTTTTAAATAATTGGTTTGCTCTGTCAGACGTATTGGTCACTTCTCCAACGAATAATAAACATTCTCCTACCTCTGTTAATGTCCTAGGATTAGGGACAATGACATACGGTATGTTTCTTTTCTTTAACTCTTCTATATTTCGTTCCATACCAGGAACAGAGAGAGAAGCTAATACTAAATCAGGTTGTAATTCTTCAACTTTGTCCATATCAATATGTAAATCGGGGCCAAGTTTTGGCAATATTTGAATATCTTCCGGCCAATCCGAATAATCATCCACCCCTACGAGCGAAGACGTTAACCCTAAGTAAGCTGCTAATTCTGTGTTACTTGGACAAATCGAGATCAATCTCATATAAACACTCCCTTCATGACTCTATTTTGTATAATAAAAGACCACTAATAAATGTTTACTTTACGACAAGTATTAATGGCTTTTACAATCTTCTGGATAAAAATATAAACCAATAAATTAACTAGGGTTTATACTAGTCTTACACTACTTTGTCCAAGGGTTTCCTCGCCCCATATTAATGAAAGAGTGTCACCATCTAGAATAGGACCAACGCCTTCTGGAGTTCCTGTAAATATGATGTCCCCTTTACCCAATCCAAAATGTTTTGCTGAGAAGTCAATGATTGTTTGTAAGTCAAAAAGTAAATTTGTGATATTACCGATTTGAACCTGCTTCCCATTTTTCAGCAAGGAGAAATTTGTATTTTTACATGCAGCTTCACCGGGAAATTCAATAAATTTTGAAAGTAGCGCTGAATTAGGAAAACCTTTTGCTAATAACCATGGATACCGCTGTTCTTTTAAATAGCTTTGAACATCTCTTAAAGTAAAATCAATCCCTAGTGCCATTTTATCAACAATTTCGTCGACAGAAATCCCTTTTTTATACTCTTGACCAATATGAATGACAAGCTCCGTCTCATAGTGCACAGGCCCTCTATCTCCCGGCAAAATCACCTCTTGACCATTTGCTTCAACGACTGCATGTGTTGGCTTTGAAAATAAGAATGGAGAGGTGGGAACCGCATTATTCAATTCCTTTGCATGTGATGCATAATTTCTTCCAATACAGTAGATATTTTTTATTGTCATCATGTTTTTTCCTCCTTTATAAACTTTTATAAAGCTCTGGATTGAGCAACCACTTCAATAAATGGTCTACTTGGCATCTATGAGTGACCGCCATCTCTTCTTTTCGCCGTACTCATGCTCTCATCCACTCTATGAGTGACCGCAACTCTTCAATTTAATGGATCTTCACCATGTAACCATACAGATGTTCATTAATTTTGATAACTTTATCTTCCTTATAGCCAAGCTGCACGTAAAGCTTCTTTGCATATGGATTGTCCTCGGCAACATTTAGAGAGATTCTTGAATAGCCCTTTTGAATTGCTAGTTTTTCTGCTTCTTTTAGAAGCATCGTTCCGATTCCATAGCCTCTATACCGATTATCAACACACACAGTGTCAATATAAAAATCCCCTTCGTCTGCCTCCTTGTCGAAGACTATCACTTCATTCTTTCTTTTCTCTCTTAAACGTTTTATTAAAGGTTCGTCTAATCGAGAGGCATCCGCTCCAGGATAGGTAATCACAACTCCTACTACTTCTCCTAAAACATCTGCAACAATTGCATTTTGGTAGCTTAGACGATTATTTTCTTCTCGAAATAAATGTTCCAGCGTTTCACGGATATTTTCTTCCTTTTTTTGTCCAGTCAACTTCTCGGCAATATCAGCAATTGCGATATGAATGAGTTCCGCAGCTTTATGGGCATCCTTATTTAACGCAGCCCTAAATCTTAAATTTTGAGAAATGATTTCTTCCCGGGTCAATCCATAGGGTGCACCACCATCCGTATATCCTGCTACGTAATAAAAGTTATCGTCAGAATCTTCCTCAAAATATTTTATTTGTTTATTGCTTGTTTTAGTTTTTTTCTTCAACTATTTGCCCTCCGTAACATAATATTATAAATTTCCTAGCGATTTTTTATTAGATTCGATTACCATTATAAATGTTAAATAATGAACTATCATGTCGGAACATATGTGGAGACCTCTAAATATATTGATGATATACTAGGAAATATCTAAAACATTCTGGTGATAAATTTGGCCTATTTATTGATTTTGATTTTCTTCATTGTTTGTATTTTTGTATTTTTCACTATTAAAAAAGTATATATAAGAACGTCAGCCATGGCGATTGTTATGGCCATTGGGATTGTTGTACAAGGTGTTCTATTAAACTATTTTGGCATCCAGTTCTTCCAACACATTTTCGGAAAAATTCTATGTATTATTAACTTATCCCTATGGTTTTCATTTATTTCGTCATTTTTCATAGCCAGTTTGGATGGAAAATTTAAAGATATCCATTATTCCAATGTGATCAACCGCTTCGGGATTGGGACATGGGTTGCTGGCACTTCAATTAGCGGCATTCTATTTTATAAACAATTTTCCAACTGGGGGTTTATTCCAGTCATTATTGCTTTCATTAATATTATTCTTTGGATTATTTATATTGCGATAAGCGTAAGAGCGTTTATAGAAATTTCACGGACAAAATCCTATCAAAATGTCCACGGCATTCTTCTGCTGACTACTGTAAGCACACAATCAATTGTGCTTTTACTAAATACTGTTTTCAAAGAAATTTCGGATATCTTTAATTTATCTTTGCTCATCATCGGATTTTGTTTTTATTTGGTTTGTGTTTTCTTTATTTTCTCTAGATACTTCAAACATTCTTGGTCGCTCGAAAAGGATTGGAACAATACAAATTGTATTTTACATGGGGCGTTATCCATTTCTGGGATTGCTTGTCTAGTCACGGGTATCATTAGCATTGATATCATAAGATGGATATGGCGGGCAGCCTTTATTATTTTCATTGCGGTTGAAATTATGGAACTCAGCAGGCTTTTTAACCGGATTAAACACTATGGATTCACGCAGGCAATCTTCATTTATGATGTGACTCAATGGAGCAGAGTGTTTACTTTTGCCATGTTTTATACCTTTACATCACTTTTCCAAACTCATTTATTTATAGGTTCGATTGTTATTGAAACAATCCTAAAGGTGGGTGTCTGGGTAGTTATCATTTTATTACTAATCGAACTCTCTCTTAGTTTACATAATGCAATTATTACCTATAAACAATCAACTAGAAAAATCGGCAGGGAAACCGAAGTTAATTCTCCCTACTCCTTATAAAAATCCAATCATTGACCATATAGAATATTCTTACAAAAAAAGAGTTTTTCTTTTAAGAGAAACTCTTTTTTCTCATACCGAACAATCATGAGCGTGAATAGTTATTTATGAGCATTTTTGTCAAACCTAAACAAAAAGAACGAAATGAGTCCTGAGAAAATGCCTGCCCCTGCAGAAATCATGATTCTCGTCATAATGTCTAGTTCCGAGTAGTCCTTTTCTAGCATCCACATCGCTATAACCACTACGATAATCATAATCGGAATTGTAATAGGGAATTTCTTCATAATAATCTACCTTTCATCAAAAAGTTACTATTCAAGTATATACTAATATATTTTCTATAACATAATAAACGTGTATAGACTTAAGCCTATACACGTCTTTGGACTTTCCTCTAAATTATTAAACATTCTTAAAGTAATCCAACTATCTACTAATAGGAAGGATTAATTTCTTTCCAGACTTTAGATTGATTCCTGTGCTAACCCTGGGATTCATTCGGAAATGATGATAACTTGAAACTTCTGCTAATTGCACTTTCTTCAAGCCAAACCACCACAAGAACATCATATAAGGAGACATCGCAAGCCATGTTCCTTGATTCAACAATAAGAAATTAAATATCCCATGTAATAAGGCTGGAAACAATAAAGATAAAAAGAATAAAGGCCATTTCGATTCTTTTGTAAACTTCGCTTTTCCCAAATAATACCCCATAATAACGCCAAACAAGGCATGGCTTGATACTGGCAGTAAAGCGCGTGTTAAAGCATATTCCATTCCATTATTCAATAAATACAATATATTTTCGGCTGTTGCAAACCCCAAAGATATAGAGGTACCATAGACAATTCCATCAAACGGCTCATCAAATTCCGCACTCTTATATACTCAGAAAAATAAAATCGACCATTTAAAAAATTCCTCTATTAACCCCGAAGAAAAAATAGCATAAATGGAATCATAATGAACAATATTTTCAACTTTAAGAACATATTCAATAAACGCAATTGGAATGATGATCAATGCACCAGAAAAAAACGTGTTTAATACCATCGATACTGGTTCTGGTTCATACTTATCTTTTAAATAAAAAAAACTCAATAAAGCTAAACCAGGGGCAATACCAGCAAGCAGAATTCCTAACATTTATAACCCCCTAGGTACATGTAATATAAATATTATAAAGTTAATAATACCCTAAATAGGACCTAAATGAAACAGCTTAAAGGCTAAGGTACACAATACTGTATAAGATCCAATTGGGGTAATGAGTACATTTTTTAATCTGATTAATTAGCTGCACTAGCCTTTACTTTGATCGTAGAACGATATGAGTGCTTCTTCCAGAACAAAGTTATAACAATTCCCAGAAATAATATGATAGTCGCAAAGTAGTATGGGTAGTCGATATCGATATCAAATAAGATCCCCCCTAGAATGGGTCCGCTGATATTCGCTAAACTGGTAAACATTGAGTTCATGCCTCCAACAAAACCTTGTTCATTCCCAGCGATGTTTGAAAGATATGAGGTAACTGCTGGACGGAATAAATCGAAACCTACAAAAACAATAAATGTAACGAGTAAAATAGCGAAATAAGAATGAACAACCGTCATTAAAAAGACTAAAACAGCTGAAATTATTAAGCTGTAGCGAATCAGTTTTATTTCACCCCAAATTCGTGTAAGCCGATCAAATAATAGTACTTGTGACACCGCACCAAAAATGGCACCACCTGTGATAACAATCGCAATATCCGATGGTTTAAATTGAAATTTATGGTCCACAAATAGACTAAAGAATGATTCAAATGCCGCTAAACCAAATGAGGCAATAAAAATTAAAATAAAGGGAAGGAAATATTTTGGTGCAAACACACGTTTAAAGCCATTCTTGGTTTCTGTGATATGTTCATTAATTTCCTCTGGACGATTGGGCTCAGATAATAGAAAGATCGAAAGAATAGCTGCTGTTGTACCAAGTGCTCCTGCGAACAGAAATGGTATACGTGTTCCAAATTCAGCTAAGAATCCACCTATACCTGGACCTATGATAAATCCTGTACTAATAGCAGCTGACATATATCCGAGTGCTTTTGGACGAGTATCTAAATCTGTAATATCGGCAATATAAGCTGTAACCGCTGGCATGATGAATGCTGCACTAATACCACCTAAAATACGAGAGAAAAATAACATTTCAATTTCTTTGCCGATTCCAAATAAAAATTCTGAAATTCCGAAAATAAATAAGCCAATGACAATCATAATTTTCCTGCCGAATTTATCAGCAGCTTTCCCTGCAAATGGTGAAACAATCAATTGAGCAATGGCGAAAGCTGCTGTTAAATAACCAATTGTTGTTCCAGTTATGCCTAATTCATTCATCAGCGTTGGTAAAACCGGAATTACAAGACCAATCCCCAAAAAGGCTATGAATAAATTCATTAATAATAAACCTAACGTGACTTTTTGAGACTTCATGTTCTTCATTCTCCTTAACAATATGATCCTGTTGTTTTCATTTATTTTACAATTTCTATCCTAGTGTATATAGTTACTATATAGTCAAGGGAGTTGCTGTAAAAAATGAATAAAAAGAATGGAAAATATTTAACTACAGGAGAATTTGCGAAGCTTTGCAAAGTAAACAAACAGACTCTTATTTTTTACGATCAAATTGGTCTGTTGTCTCCGGTATTGAAAAGTGAAAAAGGGTACCGCTATTATTCAATTCACCAAATAGAGCTGTTTTTTGTTATCGATTTATTAAAAGATCTTGATATGTCGCTTAACGATATTCAACTCTACATGCAAAATAAATCTCCTGAAAGTTATTTGTCCTTAATGTATCAAAAAAAAGAAGAAATCGTGAAAAAGCGTCAGGAAATTGAGATGAAGGAAAAATTTATCGAGGCTCAAATAGCATTAATAGAAAAAGCGTCAGACATTGATTTTCATCAAGTTACACTTGAACAATTTCCAGAAGCAACACTTTATTTAAGTAGAAACATTGAAAATATAACGGAAGAGGAATTTGTAGAGGTCGTTTCAGATTTTCTAAATGAATTGAGTGAATCACAGCTTGATACTGGATATCCCATAGGTGTTATCACGAAACGCGAGCAAGTATTAAAAGGTGAATACACCAATTACAGCTTTTTATACATTGAACAACCTCATCCTAAAGAAGGACATCCATATCTTAAAACGGTTAAGGGTGATTTTATCATTGGATACCACATTGGCGATGAGAAAACAATCCATCACACATATAACCGGCTTTTTTTAGAGATGGAGAGGTTAAATGTAACGATAGGAGACTATGTGTTTGAAGAGTATATCTATGATTCAGTTGTTATGAATCATAAGGAGCATTATGTCACAAAAATTATGATTCAAGTGATTGATAAATAATCTCAAATTCTGTTCAACCAAAGTACTTAATACATGAGCAGCAAATTTTTTTTTAACTAGAACTTTCTTTGAGTAAAATAGGAATCTGCTCCATATTAGTGTCCATATGAAAGGGCAGGAGCAGAAGCCTATCCGCTATATTCATATCCACTATTGACCCGCTTGTTTGAAAGTATTGTTTAAGTGAGCATTCTTTAAGCCTGCTTTATCTTTAAATTTATATGATTTTGGGGATAACCCATAAAACTTTTTAAATGTTTTTAGGAAGTAACTTTTACTATCAAAGCCCAATTCATAAGCTATCTGTTCTACTGACTTTATCGAATGATCCAGCAATTCAATTGCTTTTTCCATTTTGAGTCTTGTCACGTATTCAACAAAACCTTCGCCAGTTTCTTTTTTGTACATTCTGCTGAAATAACTGGAATTTAAATGTAAGTGTTCAGCAACATCTGTTAAGGAAATCTTTTCACTAAGATGGGTTTGAACGTATCTTTGTGCCTTGACCACGTCTTCATTTCTAGTCGTCATTTCTAAAAACTTGGTGACTTTTGCGTGTTGATTACTAGAATATCGTTCTTGGTCTATCTTTTCCTTCAATCTCTCTAGCAAATCAATGATAATACTTTCTTCCATCGATTCTTTTAAAATATAATCATAAGCGTCTAATTTGATTGCTTGTTGTGCAAACGTAAACTCATCATGGCAAGAAAGAATAACATTATAGGAATGGATGGAAGCTTCTTTCAGTTTACCGATTAATTCAATTCCATTTAGTTTTGGCATTCCAATATCCGTAATTAATACATCAAAAGGGTTATCGAGCAGGTAGCGATAAGCATCACTGCTATCTTGAAAGTGAGCAGCAACTTGAAATCCATAGTCATTCCATGGAATAACTTTCTTCAAAAACTCAATAACGATCACATCATCATCTACTAACACTACATCATACATCCTGTTCACCCTTATCTAATGGAATATGAAATATTAAAGTGGTCCCTTTCCCTTCTGTACTGTCTATTCTCATTTGAAATGCTTCTCCATAAATCAATTTCATCCTTTGAAAGACATTTTGCACTCCAATTCCATTAAAGGATTGTTTACTTTTAGCATAATCATTACTAATTGGTTGAAAAACTTTCTTCTTCAAACGTTCCAATGTGATTAGATCCATGCCTTTTCCATTGTCCAAGATGATTAATTCCATGTAAGTCTCCATATGTTCTTTTGCCATAATCTTAATGGTTACTCTTCTATTTTTATAACTGCCATGAATGATTGCGTTTTCAATAATAGGCTGCAGGAAAAACCTTGGTACTTGAAAACTTGAAGCAGATTCACTCACACTAATTTCCAATTCGACATCATGTTGGTGCCGAAAATTCATCAAATCTACATAATGCTTCACAATTGTTAACTCCTCATCTAAAGGAATAAAAGCATTATTGCGATTGATCGTCATTCGGAGGAGAGCTGATAAAGAATAAATTAGCGATGCACTTTCCGTGCTTCCCTCCATTTTAATTTTCAAGCGAATAGCATTTAATACATTAAATAAAAAATGTGGGTTAATCTGTGCTTGAAGCATCTCTAATTCCGCATTGCGTTTTGCTTCTTCCTTAACTTTTATCTGTTCAATCATTTCCTCGATGGTATCCAGCATATGATTGAAGGTATGACCTAATTGTGCAACGTCATTAGTGCCCGTTAAAGGTATTCTAGCGGTTATGTCTCCGTGTTTTATTGCCTTTGTTACTTGGTGTAATCTTGTAATCGGTTTCGTAAATTCCCGAACTAGCATGATCAAACCGATTAAAAATAGAACTAAAAAACCACCTTGAATTAAAATAGTTGTCCTCGTTACCATATTGATAGAACCAATGGTGTCCTTATAGGGTACAAGGCTGACCAATCTCCAATTCGAATAGGACACTGGATAGGATACCATTAAATGCTTTTCTTTTTGATAGTCCACAATTTGATAATCTGTATTTATCACGTTATAAGCTAATTTTGTTCCTATCTCTTCTGAATCCAGGCTTGAATAGATTTCACCAGTGTTATTAGTCAAATAAAACTTTGCTCTCTTGTCACTTTGAAATTGACTAAAAAGCTTCTTAATCTCATTTTCTTTTAAACTAATAATTAAATAGGAACTTGAGGAATTCGCACTTTGAATTCTTCTTCCAATGGTAATCAGATAGGGGTATGTCTCTCTCTCAGAATGAATATAGGTACGGTGGGCACCCAGCCAATAGGTTTGGTAAAAGTTTAAGTTGTCCAATTTTTCAAACCATGGTTTTTCTTTGAATTGCAGGGGATTAAAATCAATCTGAGAATAATTGGTATAGAACAAGTCATTTTTAAACAAGATGGTAATATATAGAGGCATTAATAAATCAGTAATTCCAGACAATTCATTCGATATTTTACTATAATTAAGCGCTACTTCTTGTTCCACTTTGAGCGAATCTGCTTTAATTAATTTATGCGATTTTAGTAACTGATTCATGTTTGTATCAAATTGTATATAATTAGAGGTGTACATAATATCATCGAAAATACTTTTTATTCCTAATTCAATCATCCTTAAATCATCTTCTGATTGTGTTGCTGCTCGTTGTTCTAATACATCCTTTGTAAAATAGTTTGAGACGATATAGGTACTAACCCAGGGTAACAAAATACAAAGAATGACTGATATGATTAATCTCATTCTGAGTGACATTTGAGTCATTTTTTTCCATAAAAATATCATGATGATCACCACTTCGAAAATTAAGGAAATAGAAAAAGGGAGAAACATTGTTTTCTCCCTATTATAACATGAATATTCTAATTATTATTATTACTTATTTGCATCTACTACCGCTTGTATTTTTTCTTCGATGTTTTTCATCGTTTTACCAAGGTCCTGTTCACCAAGGAGATATAATTCCACCTCTGCACCAAATTCTGTGTATGCTTCATTAATATATGAAGGTGGTGCAATTACTTCAGTAGGCTTAACTGAGGTAAGTGCATTTTTCAATGATTCCATATGAACTGCTTCTGGTTTTGCAGTTCCATTTATCACTGTTTCTAGTACTTTGTTCATATCTGCTTCCTTCCATGACGGCGTCCAAATTCCTTGTTCTACAATTCCTTCTGTTGACAACCAACGCATGAAATCATATGCCTCTTGCTTATGTTTTGAGCTTTTGGCAATGGAAATTAAATCCCCACCCATCTGTGTAAGTGCTTCATCACTTGCATTATTTTTTGGCCATGGTGCCCAAGCGATTTCGAATTCTGGTGTAAATTGACCCCATTCTGTAATCATAAAACTGCCAGTAGGAACCATTGATGCGGATTGACTAAAGAATTGCTGACGATAGTCCATTTTTTGCGATAATATTTCAGTGAAAGGAACAGATGATTTATCCACATTTTCTAATTGATTTCGTAATTCTAGTGAAGCGCGTAACATAGGATCATCTGCATTAGATGTACCATCCTCGTTTAATATCATATTGTCTTTATCTTTACTCATTACTTTTAAAACAGAATGGAAGTTATGCCAAGTGTGTAAATAAGAACCATAGTGTTTATCTGTTTTTAGCTTTTTAGCGTATTCCGTATAGTCATCCCATGTCCACTCAGTTGGAATTTCTAAGCCAGCTTCATCAAGATGTGCTTTATTTAGCATTACAAGCATCGTGACATTTTTCATCGGTAAGCCATAGTATTCATCATTAAAAGCTGGATAACTATTATTGTATACTTCATTGATATCAATGCCTTCTGCTTCAACAAATGAAGTGACTGGTTCAACTAGTCCTGCATCAATTCTTTTTGCTAAATCTTGAGGGTTGCTGAACATTATCAAATCCATTTCATCACCCGCAGAGGCCATTAAATCCAACTGTTTGAAGTAATCCTGTGAGTTCATGTTTTCTACAAGCGGGATGGATTCCACTTTTATTCCTGGATTCTCTGCTTCATATTTTGCAATGACACTTTCCCATTTTCCAACATCCTCATTAATCCAATGGACAAATTTTAATGTAATTTCTTCATCAGATGAATCTGATTTACCTTTACCTGATGAAGCCTCATCGTTTCCGGAACAGGCAACTAATAGAAACATTGCAAAAAGTCCAACTAGTAACAATGAACCCCATTTTTTTATCATCAATACTCTCCCCCTTATTTATAGTTTATATATTAACTCTCTCAAAGATTTTGAGAGTAAATACCCTTTTAACCTTTCACTCCTCCAAGTTGGATACCTTCAATAACGTTTTTCTGTCCGATTATGAAGATAATCAGTAAAGGTAAAATGGCGGAGACAGATGCTGCCATCATTAACGAGTAAACGCTCCCATGTTGATCCGAAAAACTCTGGACTCCGAGTTGAATCGTATATAATTCTTTTGATCTTAAAAAGATTAAAGGGTTTTGGAAATCATTCCAGGTCCAGATAAAACGTAATATTGCATAGGTTGCGATTGCAGGTCTTACCAAGGGTAAAGCAATTGATGTAAAAATTCTAAAATGACCTGCACCATCCATTCTCGCTGATTCTATAATTTCATTACTAATTCCAAGATAGAATTGCCGCAGCATAAACGTTCCAAATACACTGAAACTATTTAATAGAATGAGACCTGTATGCGTATCATAAAGACCGATCCATCGATATAATAGAAATTGTGTCACTAACAACGTTTGTGGTGGAATCATGAAAGTGGCCAATACGATAAGAAAGATGAAATCTCTTCCTTTAAAATTAATTTTGGCAAATCCATACGCTGCTAAACATGATATCGTACATGAAATCAAAGTTGTAAGAACCGTTACCTTGATAGAGTTCCAATATAATAGAAGGAATGGCATAGAACCTGTCCAAACCTCTTTATAATTTTCAACTGCATTCCAGTGTTCTGGTATCCATTGAATTGGAAACGCTAACACATCCTCTTCCACTTTAAAGGAAGCAGAGATCATCCACAAAAATGGCATGAGAAAGGCAATGCCAATAAGAACCATAATAACGGTCATGATTACTTTTCTTAAATCTAGTCTTGCTGCCATCTATCCTGCTCCTTTCTATTAATAATTCACCCATTTTTTCTGACCAATAAATTGAATATAAGTAATGAACAAAATAATCACAAACATAACCAGTGAAATAGCAGAAGCATAGCCTGTTTTTAATTCAATAAATGCCTGCTGATACAAATAAACAACCGGTGTGATCGTCGAATTTGCCGGCCCGCCGTTCGTTAGTACGATGATTAAATCAAACACTTTAAAACTTGAAATAACACCTGTAACAAACAATAAGAAAGTTGTTGGTGACACTAAGGGAATCGTAATTTTCGTAAATTGCGACCAAGCAGAAGCACCATCAATTTGTGCTGCTTCATACAATTCCTTCGGTATATTCTGCAAGCCCGCCAAGTAAATGATTAAATTAAAGCCGATTCCAGTCCAAACCATAATTAACATAACCGATGGTAATGCATAGGTGACGTCTGCTATCCAACCAGGAGGATTTTCAACCCCAAGCCTCAACAGTAATTGGTTAATAGGTCCCTTCGTTGGATGAAATAGCACTTGGAAAACGACTGCAACTGCAACGACACTTGAAATAAACGGCATAAAATAGATGACTTTAAACAAATCTTTCAAATAAACATATTTGTTAATGATTACCGCTAAACCAAGCGAAAAAATTAACGTAATCGGTATGGCTAAAATTAAGATAATATTATTTAGTAATCCTTTAAGGAATAAAGCATTAGTAAGTAATTTCGAGAAATTTTCAAACCCTACAAATTTAGCATTTTCATAACCTGCAACAAAGTTCCAGTCGGTAAAACTTAATATAAATGAAGATAGAATAGGAAATAATACCAATATTGAAGTTCCAATAAACATTGGTCCAATAAATGCATACCCTGCTAGATTTTCCCTCCAGCCAATAAAAGGAGATCCTTTTTTTGCCCTTTTGCGTGCTTTACTATTTGGAGTTTGGACAACCTTTGTTTCAACCTTCACTTCGCCATTCATCATTTTCACCCCTTAATCTTTATTGTAGCTTTAGTATAGGGAATGGAAACGCTTCCAACAATATTGAATTTTTACATTATTGAGAAAATTTTTACTATTTTTAAACTAAAGATGAACTTTTTTTACCTTTTAAACAAAATTTTTACTTCCTTTGAAAAAATAGAAAATTACATCTATGATGCGTGATATATTTATGGATAAGGAGGGAATTTCATGCAATTAGGCTCATTTTCGAATGCAGTTTATACCTTTTGTGATTGGTTCACTAGACTAGCTTATATTAATCTGCTCTGGATTCTATTTACTTTTAGCGGATTCGTCCTTTTTGGATTTTTTCCTGCAACAATCGCGATGTTAGCAACATTAAGACAGTTTATCCGAAAAAATCATCCGCCGGTCTTTCAGACTTTTTGGCATTATTATAAAAAGGAATTCATTAATAGTAATAAGCTAGGATTAATAATAGCAGCAATTGGTTATATCTTATTTATAAATTCCAGCTTTTTACAATCAACAACCAATAACATGACCTCACTTCTTTTTTATTCCAGCATTATTATGAGTTGTATTTACTTTCTCATCATTTGTTATACAATGGCTTCCTATGTTGAAGTGGATCAACCATTGGGAGTCCATTTTAAAAATGCACTTCTTATTACAATTTCCAACCCGGTCCCAAGCCTTTTTATCATTTCTGGTTTTGCTGCGGTTTACTTTGCTGTTACTTATTTATCTGGAATTGGGTTCTTTTTCAGCGTGAGCTTATTGGGTCTTGTGGTACTTTCTTCCGCTAATATGGCGTATAAGAACGTCCTAAGAAAACAAGAAAAATTAAGTGTCTAGAAGAGTTTTATTCTACTTTTTTAATAAATATAAAAAAACACCCAAAATTGTTGATTAGACAACATTTTTGGGTGTTTTCATTTAATCGTAATGATACCGGTGGTCGGGGTCGAACCGACACTCCTTGCGGAACACGATTTTGAGTCGTGCGCGTCTGCCAATTCCGCCACACCGGCATTTGGCAGGGGTAGTAGGAATCGAACCCACACCAAAGGTTTTGGAGACCTTCGTTCTACCTTTAAACTATACCCCTATAATGGTTATTTTGACTACCATGAAGAAACAAATGGTGGAGGGGGACGGATTCGAACCGCCGAACCCTGAGGGAGCGGATTTACAGTCCGCCGCGTTTAGCCACTTCGCTACCCCTCCACAAGAAAGAATGATTCTTAAAAATTATGGCGGAGGAAGAGGGATTCGAACCCCCGCGCGGTTTAACCCGCCTGTCGGTTTTCAAGACCGATCCCTTCAGCCGGACTTGGGTATTCCTCCGCAGTAAAAATTACTTCGCAAAAAACTTTGGTATTTTTTCCTAAGTAAAAATACTTGGTAGCGGCGGAGGGGATCGAACCCCCGACCTTACGGGTATGAACCGTACGCTCTAGCCAGCTGAGCTACACCGCCAAAAATCATAAAATTGCAAGTTATTTTGCTAAGCAAATCTTGGTGGAGCCTAGCGGGATCGAACCGCTGACCTCCTGCGTGCAAAGCAGGCGCTCTCCCAGCTGAGCTAAGGCCCCAAAATTTTTTAAAACATGGTCGGGAAGACAGGATTCGAACCTGCGACCCCTTGGTCCCAAACCAAGTGCTCTACCAAGCTGAGCTACTTCCCGTAAAAATATGGCGCGCCCGAAAGGAGTCGAACCCATAACCTTCTGATCCGTAGTCAGACACTCTATCCAATTGAGCTACGGGCGCATATAATTGATAGTTTATTTTCGCTTTTAAAGAAAAAAACTCTGGTGCCGAGGACCGGAATCGAACCGGTACGGTAGTCACCTACCGCAGGATTTTAAGTCCTGTGCGTCTGCCAGTTCCGCCACCCCGGCAACATTGGAGCGGAAGACGGGATTCGAACCCGCGACCCCCACCTTGGCAAGGTGGTGTTCTACCACTGAACTACTTCCGCAATGTTTTCTTTTTGGTTATTTTCTATCGAAAATAACTTGGTGCGGGTGAAGGGAGTCGAACCCCCACGCCTTGCGGCGCCAGATCCTAAGTCTGGTGCGTCTGCCAATTCCGCCACACCCGCATTAATTAAGCACTACATATACTAACTAGAAAACTAAGTTGCTAACTTCGCCACATCACAGCGGCGACATTGATAATCTTACAACGAATTACGACAAAAATCAACACCAAATTTTAAAGATTTTTTTGTAAGTGAAAAATAATACTAAATTAGCGGGTCGAAGCCTTTAAATCCAATACAGATTTAAACCAAATTAAAAATAAAATGGTTTAGAACCTTTATAATGGGAAAAAATACAATATGAATCATCCCCCAAAAAAGGAGCTGATGTAACCTTGAGTTATTACATGAAAAAAGAAACTGACAGAATTCCTCCAAATCAAGAAAATCAGGAAGAAAACGTAAATACTGTTGAGAAATCACCTGAATTTGATGTATTTGGAACAGCGATAAATGACCTGCACAGTCCTTTTGAATTTTAAAAACCCATCGTATAAAAGAGATGCTCCTCTTTTATACGATGGGTTTTTACTTATCTTTTTACCGCCTTTAGAACTATAGCTTCTCCAACAAAAGAAATTACTTTATCATTTTCAATCAAAATTCTAAATTTTTCTTGAATTTCTTTAGATGATTTTATAATAAGTTGAGTTAAATGATTCCTTTCTTGTTCCGTCAGCTTCATATTTGCACACCATGATTCAAACTGAAAAGACTTCTCAAATCGGTGCCATTCATATACTTCCATACCACTTTCCTCAATCATTTGAATCCATTCGGATTTTTTCCAAGCACGAAAATGACTATAATCGCGTAACTTCTCAATTGTATTATAGAATTGATCAAATTCATCCTTCTCTGGGACTACATTATCATCAAGTAGAAATTGTCCTTTTGGCTTTAATACTCGATGTACTTCCTTTATGAATGAATCCACTTGAGGGAAATGATGCGGCGCTATTCTACAAGTAACAATATCAAATGACTCATCCGAAAATGGCAGCTGTTCAGCATCACCTTGAACAAATTCAACATTTTGATGACCATTGCCTTTAATGAATTTCTCAGCCGCTTCAAGCATTTCTGCCGTAAGATCGACTGCCGTTACCTTTTTAACCAATGGTGCAAATGCATTCGCCGTATGCCCTCCGCCTGTGGCTATATCAAGAAGAATTTCGTGTCCAGTTATTTCAGTCATATCTAACAGCTTCACTAGGTCTTTACCATCCTTATGAATAGGGCTGGAAACGTATGAAGTCGCATTTTTTCCAAATTGCTGTTGAACATCTTTTTTAATATTCACTTTCATCACCTCTTAACTTTAATTTATAGTATTCAGGTAATAATTAAAATTACGAGGTTTTTATGATTTGTTATAAGTAAAACTTATTTTAGATTAAATTTTCAGTTCCAGCACTACAGGGCAATGATCACTCCCCATTATCTCACAGTGAATATCTGCAGAAACTAAGGAGCCACGAAGTTTTTCCGAGACAATAAAATAATCAATCCGCCACCCAATATTCCGTTCTCGAACCTTAGCCATGTATGACCACCATGTATAAGACCCTTCTTTGTCCGGATAAAAATGACGAAAGCTATCTACAAATCCTGACTGTAGAAGTGTCGTCATCTTTCCGCGTTCTTCTTCCGTGAAGCCAGAATTCCCTGAATTGGATTTTGGATTTCTTAAATCAATCTCCCGATGAGCAACATTTAAATCTCCACATAACACCACTGGCTTACTCTGGTCTAATTCTTTTAAATGCGAGAAAACTCGATCCTCCCATTCTAATCGGTAGTCTAGTCTCGCTAAATCTCTTTGAGAATTCGGTGTATATACATTAACAAGATAAAAACCCTCATATTCCAACGTTAGAATTCGGCCTTCATCTTGTGTATCCTCATTTCCTAAACCATAAGAAACTGAGATTGGTTCACTTTTTGTAAAAACTGCTGTACCTGAATAGCCCTTTTTAACAGCGTAATTCCAGTATTGGTGATAACCCTCAAGTTCAAGTGCGATTTGACCTTCCTGCAATTTTGTCTCCTGCACACAAAAGATATCAGCATTAACCTCTTTAAAGTAATCTAAGAATCCTTTATTTACACAGGCCCTCAGCCCGTTGACGTTCCAAGAAACAAGTTTCATAGTAAATTTCTTCTCCCTTACAGCCTTTTTCTATTGCATTGTCTGTCAGGTATTTTACCATAAAACAAGGCAACCCGCAGTCGCCTTGCCTTAAGGTATTAAATATTGTTCTGTTAATTGTGTGGAAAATAGCTTTGACGCAGGGACTATTTTAATGTTGCGTTGTTTAAATTCTTCCATTGATTGAAATATCCCAACAGAGCATATTTTACCAGTTACCCCAACATGTCCAATGGCAATGCCGCTGCCAGTAAATTCAGTGATTTTTGCCAATCTTCTCATTTGTTTTCTCACATGGCTTGAGGAGGATATATCATCCAGGAAGACATCTCTTTTTAGAAGCGGTACATTCATTTCCTTTGTAATCTCTGGAAACTTAGATTTAGGGCTTGTACCGCTATCGATTATATACAATCTTTTCTCCTTAGCAACTTCTACGATTGCTCTAACGATATCCTCGTCCTCGACCGCCAGAGAACCCATATGGTTGTTCAACCCGACTGCATGGGGAACAGATTTTAATGCTTCCTTTACCCTCTGTTTCACTTCTTTTGGTGAAAGATCGACCGTAATGGGTTTTGGACCAAGCCATGAGCGCTTTCCTTTTTTTGGCTGCATAGGTAAATGAACAATGACCTCGATCCCGTTTTTATGGGCCCATTCTGCATGCTTTCTTGAATGTTCTGTAAAAGGCATTACTGCAGCGGTAATGGGGATGTCCCCTTCTAGAAAATCTCTGACTCCTCCTGTTCCGCCGCCAAAATCATCAATAATAATCGCTGCTTTAAGCTGCTTATCATTATTTTTTTCTGCTGACACCGGTGTTTGGATGAACAATAGTAGAAATGAGATAATGATTAAAGCCATTCGTTTCATTAAAAAACCTCCCAAGTAAATATGTTGGCAGTTGATTTTAAATTAATTTGCCCTGAGAGTTTGGATTCATTCTTGCGTTTAATTGCACGAAAAAAAGAGCCCAATTGCTCGGCTCCTTACGTAATTCCTATTCGTCGTATACTTCCACTTTTTCCATAACATCGCCATTACGCATTGCTTTCGCTGCTTCAAGGCCAGAAGTCACTTTACCGAAAACAGTGTGAACACCATTTAGATGCGGCTGAGACTCATGTACGATAAAGAATTGGCTGCCGCCTGTATCTTTACCAGCATGTGCCATTGAAAGCGCACCAGGTACATGTGTATGTGGATTGCCTTGTGTTTCACATTTGATTGTATACCCTGGACCACCTGTACCAGTTCCATTTGGGCACCCGCCTTGGCTTACAAAGCCAGGAATAACACGGTGGAAATTTAAACCGTTGTAAAAACCTTCTTTTGCTAACTTTTCAAAGTTGGCAACTGTACCAGGTGCTTCGTTTGGATATAATTCAAATTCGATTTTTTCCCCGTTTTGCATTTGAATGTGTCCCTTTTTTGCCATAACTAACATCTCCTTTTATGTAAAAAATTCATTTTTATCATACACTTTCCAAAGCAGAAAAGAAAGTTTCTTGGTTTAAAACCTCAGGAAATGTGGTATTATAACAGTACCCCTTCCGAACATTCGCTTGTTGCGGGACACTTAACCACTGTACGGACGGAAGGGGTACGTAGTGTCGTTGGTAGCGGCATTACAAGAAGCCAAGACCTGAGGTCTTGGCTTTTTTAATGGTCTTTATTTGTTAATTGATAAAACAAAAAAATAATTGAAAAGAATATGAGGTAGCCAAAAAAGCTATAGATATGCTTCCAGTCAACAGAATGCTCAAACAAACCAAATAGTTCAGCAAACCTTTCACCTATAGGCATTAGTAAGCTTAGAAATAAAATAATTCCAACCTTCCCCCATTTTGTTACCTTTTTCATCATCATGAGGAAAACCAGCACAAGAATGGGTAATCCTACAAAGGTAAAGGCAATGTTAAATGACAATACCTCAGGAAATGGCCTGATTGGGAACATGTACATTTTCTTGCCAACAAAGTACAGATCTAAGGAAGTACCAAGCAAGATCGTTAATATGATTACGGGTCCATATTCCTTAATTAAAAATGGTGATGACTTTTTTGGCCAAGGCGGTAAGTTCAAGCCTTTCAAGCGTTTTACAGTATTCATCTTCAATCTCCCCAATGATTTGTGTTTCATTTTGCTCCGAGAGATAGTCAGCAATCTTCCAATCACTAAACCAATCTCCCTTTTCCGCTTCTTGGTGTTGAACATTTTTCCATGCAGAACTTAAATCTGGACTATAGATTTTTCTTGCACCCCATCTCAGTTTGCAGGCATTTAAGCGAAGCTGATAGGGAATTCCCGGAATCCCTTCATTCACATTATTAAAAATATGCGGCCAATAATCTTTTCTAGACCCAGTATGGCGGTGTTCATTTGCCCATTGAACAAAATGATTCAATAATTCCTTACTTTGAAAAAGAACGGCGTATAACCTTTTTCCTAAAAGGATACGCTCGTGTAATGATTGAAACTGATGGACTGTTTGCCCCGCAAGGCTATTCTTTCGGTAGGGAAACAAAATATGATTAAATGAAAGTACATCCTGAAGCTTAAACTCGATGGTGTTCAGGACACCCTTTTGATAGATAGGGTTTTGTATTACCCTTTTCTCTAAATAGTTTTGTTCATTAATAACCAGAGCAATTGTTAAGACATAGGAGTCCGATTTTCTCCAAAAATAATTCCAAATACTCTCCATAAAGGTGGATATGTTCATATAAGGGAGCAGATAAAATAATGATTTCTTTTTCTTAATGCTTTCACTATATAGTAATAATTGTGGATAAGCGTCTTGAAAAATCAGCCAATTTCCTCTTTCTATAAATGCGAAAAAGTCATTCCTCTCTTTTTTGGTAAGAAGCCGCGTGAGGAAATCACCCTTTAAATCCGTCATGTTCCAGCCGCCATTTCTAGATACCATATGTCCTAAAAATGCCCAATGGATTTCGGGATATTTTTGATAAATTTCAAAATAGGCGTTAGTCCTTGTCACATTATTTACATTTCTTTCACGTGTTTTCTTTTCTATCCTTTCTAAAAGATCCTGTTCCTCTTTTGGCAGGTTCTTGGAGTCAAGGATTCCCTGATCCTTTTTCATTTTTCCTTTTAATTCATCCTTAATGATTTTAATCGGCGTTTTATCCCTGCTACTGATAAAAAAAATAATCATAACCTCCCTTGAGAATTCTCTGTCTACTTGCTGAATATGTATAGTTGAGAATAATCAATTGGGAGAGGACTGAACGTTGGATTGATTAATACGACGACTGGTATTAACTGGCTGATTGAGATATTGAGAAGGGACCAATCTCCCGATGGCTCATGGCGATATCCTTTTGAAACTGGGTTATCGACAGATGCCTATATGATCATTTTATTACGGACATTGGAAATAAATGATGAAGAATTAATAAAGGGTCTTACTGAGAGGATTATTAATAGACAAGAAAAGAACGGTTCCTGGAAGCTTTTCTATGATGAAAAGAAAGGTAATCTAACTGCTACTGTAGAATCTTATTACGCACTTTTATACTCCGGTTACGTGAAAGGCAATGATAAAGTGCTTTCGGCAGCAAAAAAATTCATTTTATCTAAGGGCGGTTTGGATGAAGTTAATATGTTTACGAAAGTAATGTTGTCTTTAACAGGGCAAATGAAATGGCCATCCTTCTCCCCTCTTCCGCTAGAGTTAATTCTATTACCACTGAATTTTCCAATCAATTTTTATTCCTTTTCTGTATACGGCAGAGCGAATCTGACACCCTTGCTAATTCTGACTGATAAGAAATTTACGTTAACAACGAAAAAAAGTCCAGACCTATCTGACTTACGGAGAGAACGTGCTGATTCTGATACTTGGGTACGGTCGGAGGAATATCGTTCCATATTTTCATTTATTGAAAAAGGGATAAAGAATTTAATTGGACTGCCAAAG
The DNA here is from genome assembly GCF_046591715.1 of Neobacillus niacini. GTDB lineage: Bacteria > Bacillota > Bacilli > Bacillales > Cytobacillaceae > Neobacillus > Neobacillus niacini_L. The sequence continues at coordinate 123,236 of NZ_JAWVNQ010000009.1, forward strand.
CAGCTTCATGAACTAGCACTGCAGCGGGCAGAAAAATATATGCTCGACCACATAGAATCAGATGGTACGTTTTACAGCTATTACAGCTCTACCTTTTTAATGATCTTCGCCCTCCTCGCTCTGGGTTATAAGAAAACCGACCCTGTAATAACCTCAGCTATTGATGGGATTAAAGCGATGAGAACGACGATTAATGGACTGCCGCATATGCAATACACTACAGCTAATATGTGGAATACGTCATTAATTGGATACGCGCTGCAAGAAGCAGGACTTTCAATAGAAGATTCAATGGTTTTGAAAGCGAATCAATATTTATTAAGCCGGCAGCATGACAAATTCGGAGATTGGGTGATTCATAATTCTAACAGTTTGCCAGGAGGCTGGGGATTTTCAGATATTAATACCATCAATCCAGATGTCGATGATACAACATCATCTTTAAGAGCCATTTCTAGAATGAATACTTCAGACGCATGGAGCCTAGGAATAAATTGGTTACTTTCCATGCAAAACGATGACGGCGGCTGGGCTGCTTTTGAAAAAAACACTGATACCAAGCTCTTTGAATTTCTGCCTATTGAGAAGGCACAGTTTATTCTAACTGATCCATCATGTGCAGATATCACCGGCCGTACACTTGAGTTTTTTGGGAACTATACCAATTTATCCAGAGACCATCAAAGTATTAAAGCTGGGGTTAAGTGGCTGCTAAATTATCAAGAGCAGGATGGTTCTTGGTATGGCAGATGGGGTATCTGTTATATTTATGGCACCTGGGGGGCGGTGACAGGATTAGCAGGTGTTGGGGTTTCTGCTCGTGATACTTCTATTCAAAAAGCAATACAATGGCTGCAGGGTATTCAAAATGCCGATGGCGGCTGGGGTGAATCCTGTTATAGTGACAGTAATGGAACCTTTAAACCGCTGGGAGCCAGCACCTTAACACATACCGCTTGGGCACTGGATACATTAATTTGTGTCGCAGAAAAACCCACTGCTGAAATTCAGAAGGGTATAACTTACTTGTTGAAGAACCTAGACAAAGAAGATTGGACCACTTCGTATCCGAAAGGCCAAGGAATGGCCGGTGCATTTTATATCCATTATCATAGCTATCGATATATTTTTCCGTTGCTGACTCTTGCACATTATCGGAACAAGTTCGAAAAATAAACTCGGGCGGGGACATATAATTCCATCGAGTTTTTTAAGAGTATTCATGCTATCACTCTTTTATATCCGTAAGTCCAAGGTAAATTTCTACGATTTCTTCCACTTTCATTCTTACTAGTCCGCTGGATGATGGGGCGACAAAATCAATGGTTCCCGGGACGACTGGTTTCTCCTGTCTCCCCCAGGGAACTTTTTTCATGCCGCTGTACTCCTGATATACTCCCTTTCCTACGAAACAGACTACCTCCGGATTAAGCTGCTCGATTTTTTTCCTTAGGATTTCTTTGCCCTCTTTGTATTCTTCCTTTGTTATTTCATCAGCAGCTTTCGTGGGTCTCGCGACAATATTAGTTATCCCCATTCCCAAATCTAATAGCTTGCCATCTTCAGAAGCATCAAATTTCCTTGGAGTCAGACCGGCATCACGCAAGATACGCCAAAACCGGTTGTTAGGGTTCGCAAAATGATGCCCCGTTTCACTTGAACGAATACTTGGATTAAAGCCTACAAACAGAATCTTCAAATTTTCTTTTATAATATCATTTACTAACTTCAATCTCGTAACCTCTATTCAATGATAATAATCCTATTTTACTAAATCATCTTTATTTTTCATAATGTCCACCGAGGTGATGATTGTCGCCAGCAGCCCAACAATTGAAACAATTAATAAGGAATATAATAATCTTGGCTCCCCAAGCAGCAGCAAGCTCGAGATAATAATAACAGTGTCCATCGCGAAAGCAATGATCCCTACATTTACCTTTGTCCATTTTGCAAACAGTAAAGCTAAAAGATCCATCCCGCCAGGACTTATCTGATTTCTTAACATCGTCCCAACTCCGATTCCGACGATTAGACCTCCGATGATCACCGAACTAATAATGGGTAAATGAAATACATTTCTTAAAGGCACTAACAGTTCAATCATGAAACCTGAGAAAAATGCCCCAATCAATCCATAAGTGAAATAGTTTAAATCAGACTTATACGCCAGCAAGTAAACGGGTATATTCAATACAACAAAAGTCAATCCAATACTAAAATGCCATAAATAGTTGAATAAAATACTGATTCCAAACATCCCGCCATTCATAAGATGGAAGGGCAATATAAATCCGTTTACGCCAACACCTATCATCGTACTTCCAAATCCGATAACACCCAATTTTTTAAGCATGATTCCCATCCCTTGTCCAAAAAATCTATATAACCACTTATATGTGGATACAAGGGAGTTCATTCTTATCCAAAAGGCATATTACGTTAAGCAGCTGTCACCCTTTTTAATTTTCGGACATGTTTGAAAAAGGAAACTACTAATGTTAGGAAGGGTAAAAGCCATAGAAATAAAGCATAGGGCAGATACTCCAAAATTGGAATACCCACGATGGTACTGCACATAATCGCCAACACACTCCAAGGTACCATCCCTGGAAAAAGCATCGTTGTATCTCCCATTACTCTCGCCAATTCTTCTTTTGTGTATTTACTGGACCAATGAGGTAAGAAAGACCTCCCCGTCAGGATAATCGGCAGCGTTTGATTAGCGGCGATAAAACTGATGAATAAAGTCGCAAGCAATGTTTTAAACGTGTCTCCTGTGAGTGTAGTTGAATTTTGCAGCCATTTATCTAGATAAGGCTGAATGACGTTCAATTCCTCCAATAAACCATTATAGGCTCCTGCTAATGCAAGAAAAAGCAATAGTTCGGACATATGAAGAAAACCCCCGCCGAGACCTTCAATTCCATTCCAAAAAGCTAGAATAATATCTAATAACTTAATACCTTCAAACAACGATAGAATGGCAGCAGAAATAATACTTGCTAGAAAAGCATAAACAATACTTACTCGTAACAGAACTAATAGAAGTAAAAGGATTGGCGGAATAAACTTTATTAAAGATAGCTCACTCAATTGCAGGGGCTCTAGCTGACTTCCTGTTTCTTCTGAAAAGAAATCGAAACTCCCATAAAAAAGAATAGACAGTCCTACAGCGAGGATTGTAGTTGGTAACATCGCATTCCATTGTTTTTTTACAGGCAATTCGATTGTATGTGCGAGTAGTTGATGAGCACTCGAAAAGGGTGAGGTTCTGTCCCCGACAAACGCGCCTGATACCAATGCTCCTGCTACAATCTCGGGCTCTAGATTTAGTATTACAGCTGTCCCCAATATTGGAATGCCAATGGCACTTAGAGTTCCAACCGTTGTTCCAAGCAGCATAGAAAAGACCATTGCTGAGATAAATGTTAAACAATAGAAAAAATGTGGATTAATTAAATAAAGTGCGATGTCCACCATTTGTTCAATCGTTCCTGATAGATACCAGGATGGGAGTAAAAAACTAACTAAGAATAAAATAAAAATAACAATCCTAGTCTTATATACACCGCGCATACTTATCAGGAGGATTTGTTTGGCACTCTGCTTTACCTGTTTTGAAAGATAGACTAGAATAAGAAAACCTGGTAAAAACCCAATTACCAGCGGCTGATGAAATATAACGGACCATATTACACCCATTAAGGTAACGGTAAGGAGAAGAATGATTTGTTTCAAAGAAAAACTTTTCATTTCGGACCAACCTTATATTTTAATAAATTTAATTATAATGATTACTAGACCTTTCGAAAAGCAGAAAAATAGAGCCGGGAAAAGCGGCTCCATTCGAATTAATAGATATAATAAATATTTTCATATTCTTCACCAGCAGGCTGGTAGAACAAACAATGACCGTTTTAACTTTTTAATATATCCTCAATTCTATTCAATTCTTCAGATGAGAAGGTAAGATTTTTCAAAGCAGCTACATTCTCCTCTATCTGACTGACCCTGCTTGCACCAATCAATGCGGATGTTACCCTGCCTTCCCTTAGAACCCAGGCAAGTGCCATCTGCGCTAAATTTTGTCCGCGCTCAGCCGCTGCCTCATTCAGCTTTCTCACCTTATTTACTATATCTTCTGTAAATTGGTCTTTACTTAAAAAGCCTGATGTTCCTGCCGCTCGGGAATCATTTGGGATTCCGTTTAAATATTTATTCGTTAACAACCCCTGAGCCAGCGGACAAAATGCAATCGTGCCTACTCCATTTTCTTGTAATACATCCTGTAACCCACCCTCTATCCAGCGATTAAGCATGGAATATCTTGGTTGATGGATCACAAGTGGAGTTCCTAATCTATTTAAGATTTTTACCGCTTCCTGTGTTTGTTCAGCACTATAGTTTGAAACACCAACATATAAAGCCTTCCCCTGACGTACAATGGAGTCTAGTGCACCCATCGTTTCTTCCAGCGGAGTATTAGGGTCTGGACGGTGAGAATAAAAAATATCAACATAATCTAGACCCAATCGATGTAAGCTTTGATCTAAGCTAGAGATCAGATATTTTCTTGAACCCCAGTCCCCATACGGTCCTCGCCACATTGTATAGCCTGCCTTCGTTGAAATAATCATTTCATCTCGGTATGGTGCAAAATCACTTTTTAGCATTTTCCCAAACATTATTTCTGCAGAACCGGGCGGCGGCCCGTAGTTGTTTGCAAGGTCAAAGTGAGTAATCCCCAAATCAAATGCTCTTCTAAGCATTAAACGGCCATTCTCATATGTATCAACACCGCCAAAATTATGCCATAGTCCTAATGATATGGCCGGCAATTGTAAACCAGACCGTCCGCTTCTATTGTATTTCATTGTTTCATAACGGGAATCATCTGCAAGATAAACCATATTATTCCTCCTTTTTCCTTCTTTTTCATTATAAACGCTAACAAAAAAATCCCCAAGAGAGGAGTTCTCTTGGGGATTGATGGTAAACTTAAACGACTTCATCCAGTTGTTTATATAAATGTTCTCTTTCCATTTCAAGCTGCTCTAATTCAGTGTATTGTTTTTGCAGCAATTCCAAATCGATTGCTGATTCCATTCCCTTTTTCAAGGTGTAAATTAGATTTTCTAACTCCTCAAGCTTTCGCTCAATCTCCTCCGCCTTATTGGGAACTGCTGTTTTAGGAGGCTTATCTTTCTTAATTGGTGTTATTTTTTCAGGTGCTGCTGGCTCGGGAACCTTTAATGCATTTAACTTTCCTTTTGCCCAGTCATAGTTGCCATTAAAGAAGTAGACATTTCCGTCCTTTAGCCAATATACCTTTTTAAACAATTTATTGAGAAAGTAACGGTCATGAGAAACAGCCAATATCGTTCCATTAAATTGTTCTAGTGCGTCCTCTAACACATCACAGGAATCAATATCAAGGTGGTTAGTCGGTTCATCAAGCACTAGAAGATTAATATCCTGATACATTAGCTGTGCTAGACGTAATCGCATTCTTTCTCCGCCGCTTAATTGATTCACCTTGCGGAAAACGGCAGGTCCGTAAAACAAAAACCGTGCTAAAATGTGACGTGCTTCCCCTTCGTTAACACTTACTTCCGAACGGAAAACGTCAATTACCTTTTCCTCTCCAATGGTTTGGAATACATGTTGAGATAAATAACCGATTTTTACATTACTGCCAACCTTAACGGTTCCTTGGTCAATATCGCATTCACCAAGGATCATTTTTAACAGCGTAGATTTTCCTGTTCCGTTTTCACCGACAATGGCAGTCCGATCCTTATACTGAACAAGCATATTTACTTTTTCAAACAGAGTTTTACTGCCAAATCTTTTTGAGACATCTTCTAATTTGATAACATCTTTACCGCTCCGGTCATTGGCTTCGAAATCGATTGCCATTTTCTTTACGTCAAGCTTGGGACGGTCAAGTTTCTCCATCCGGTCTAATGCCCGTTGCATATTCGTTGCGCGTTTATGAAGGGCAGCACTTGGCGGATTGGCCCGATTCGCCCATTCACGAAGACGTTTAATTGCTTCTTTCATTTTTTTGATTTTACGCTGCTGCTCCTGATATTCCTGGAACTCCCGTAGTAATCTCTCTTCTTTTTCTTTTACATACCCGCTAAAGCTTGTATGATAGAGCTCAATTTCTCCGTCCTCCATATCAAGAATCTTCGTCACGACTTCATCTAAAAAGTAGCGGTCATGGGAAATGAGAATAATTGTCCCTGAGTAATCCTTAAGGAATGTTCCCAGCCACTCAATCGCCATTAAATCTAGATGGTTAGTAGGTTCATCTAATAAAAGCAATTCAGGTTTCTTTAATAAACTTAACGCTAACCCCACCTTCGTCTTTTCACCGCCGCTTAAGAGCGAAAATGGTTTATCTAAAAGCTCAATTATATTTAAACCATGGGAAACCATGTCCATTTGTGCATCCATTTCATAACCGCCGCTTAGAATGAAATCATCTTGAAGTTTTCCGTATTGATCCATAAGCCTTTGTAAAGATTCAGGGGTCAACTCTTTCCCCATTTCTAACTCTAATTGTTGTAGTTTTGTTTCAGTTTCTGCCAATTGCTCAAACGACGTTTTCAATACTTCTTTCACGGTTAAGTCCTTATACTCAGGGATTTGGGCAAGGTAACCTATTCTCAAACCCTTTCTCCAATGAATGGCTCCACTATCAATTGATTCTTGGTTTGCAAGAAGCTTTAACAATGTTGTTTTACCGCAGCCGTTTCGTCCAACCAGGCCTACTCGATTACCTTCGTGAACTTCAAAAGATAAATCTTCAAAAATAATATTTCCGCCAAATGATTTTGCAATATGATTAACACTACATACGATCATGTTCATTCTCCTTTATTGAACACTCTCTTTACATAAAAAATGCAGGCATCTGTATATACCCGCACCTAAAAATTGGCATGAAAAAAGAGTGCTCAAAAGGCACCCTCTTTTCCCCTATTTTATTAATGGGTAAAGAGATGTGTTATCATTCTATATTCATTTTGTAATTTTGAAAAAAGGACAGACTACCCCCTTTGAAAACTACATCATGAAAAATTGCACGACACAAATAAAGCGCTTCAAGCCATTGCACACGTACAAAAATAGAACGAACCATCTCTTTACACCTCCGTTTCAACTTTAGATAACTTTATTGTAATTATTTTCATCTATCATTGCAAGCCTATTTTTTCTGACTAATCAAAAGGTTTAATTTTTTCCCTGGGATGTCAACATGGGTTTTAGTTAATATTGCGAGAGTGTACTGAAATCCCTTGATAAACTCTTACCTGCCAAAATGAATCCTCTACCTGCGGATTTTGTTCCTTTACCTGCATAGATTTCATTTTACCTGCATTTCTTTTTTGTTTATCTGCCTAACAAAAATCCATACTCCAGCCTAGAAGCTGAAATAGCCAGGCTACCGCCTGGCTCAGGTAATTTTTCCCTATATATGGTATATTGTGCCCAAAATTCAGCGCGGATCAGAAGTGATATGTGCTTTTTTGATACCTTTTTTATAGGAAATCATCTTACCTGCCAAAATGGTTTTTACACCTGCAGATTTTATTCTTTTACCTGCATAAATTCCATTTTACCTGCATATTTCCTTAGTTTATCTGCCTAACAAACTCCCCACTCCAAACCTGAAACTTAAAACAGCCAGGCTGCCGCCTGGCTTAGGTAATTTTTCCCTATATATGGAATAATGCGCCCAAAATTCAGCGCGGATCAGAAATGAAATGTGCTTTTTTGATACCTTTTTTATAGGAAATCATCTTACCTGCCAAAATGATTTCTCTATCTGCGGATTTTAATCTTTTACCTGCATAAATTCCATTTTACCTGCATATCTCCTTTGTTTATCTGCCTAACAAACTCCCCACTCCAAACTAGGACCTTAAAACAGCCAGGCTACCGCCTGGCTCAGGTAATTTTTCCCTATATATGGTATATTGCGCCCAAAATTCAGCGCGGATCAGAAGTGATATGTGCTTTTTTGATACCTTTTTTATAGGAAATCATCTTACCTGCCAAAATGGTTTCTACACCTGCAGATTTTATTCTTTTACCTGCATAAATTCCATTTTACCTGCATATCTCCTTTGTTTATCTGCCTAACAAACTCTCCACTCCAAACTAGGACCTTAAAACAGCCAGGCTGCCGCCTGGCTCAGGTAATTTTTCCCTAAATATGGGATAATCCGCCCAAAATTCAGCGGGGATCAGAAATGAGATGTGCTTTTTTGATACCTTTTTTTATAGGAAATCCTCTTACCTGCCAAAATGATTCCTCTACCTGCGGAATTTATTCTTTTACCTGCATAAATTCCATTTTTCCTGCATACCTTCTTTGTTTATCTGCCTACCAAATTCCACCACTCCCCAACCTTAATGCAAATACTTTTTCCTTCCGCCAAACCGTTTTCTGTACACAAATTTCCTAACGTCTTCTTCGGTAATTTTTCCATCATAAGCAGCAAACAATAAGGACTGGAGCTCGCGGTAGTGCTCCATGACAAAAAGAGCAAACTCCTTCCGTTCGCCCTTTGCCTGTTTCTTAAATTCCTCATCACTAAGGATCGCTTCAATCTGATCAAGATAATATGCCTTGGTATCCTCCCATTTTTTCATTCTATCCTCTAGAATATCACGAGCATATTCAGGCATTTTATCGACCACAAGATCGATATACCCTTGAGACCACATAAGCATTTTGTCTTTTTCAGGCATTTCCATGACCATTTTCATCAGTTCAAGCCCATCTACTTGTTCACTAGCTGCATATCTACCGACCTGATTCATCAAATTCACCTCTTAAAGAAGGGTTAACCAACAACACTTTCCAGACTATTTTCTATATCGTAATCTTTTTTCTTTTCTTCAAGCCAAATAGTGTATTCTGATTCCAGTTTTTGATCGATTAATGTTTCTTTTATTTTGGCCTTACTATCATCAAAGTTTGCCTCTTTTGCTTCCTTTTTCTCTTCAACCTTAATAATATGATACCCATAATCAGATTTTACTGGATCACTAATTTCACCTTTAGGAAGAGAAAATGCTGCATCTTCAAATTCTGTGACCATGGTTCCTTTTGGAAAGAATCCAAGTTCTCCGCCATTTTCTTTCGAGCCTTCATCTGTAGAATATTCCTTCGCTAACTCTCCAAAATCTGCTCCTTCCGCTAGCTTTTGTTTTACCTCCTTAGCCGTTGCTTCATCCTCAACTAAAATATGGCTTGCTTTTACTTGCTCTGCTTCTCCAAGTGAATCTTTGTTTTCATCAAAATAAGTTTTTAACTCTTCATCGGTAATATTAATTTGTGGTTCAATTAATTTACGCATCGTCAAATAGTTTTTCAGATCCTCTTTAAGTACATCGACCGTGGTGTTATTTGAAGCCAGCACTTGGTTAAAAACTTCCTCGCCGCCATATGATTCCTTTAATTTATCTACTTCCTTATCTAAGTCTTCGTTAGTAATTGTAATCTTTTCTTTTTTAGCTTCAGAAGCAACAATTTTATCGGCTATTAATTGTTCCACAGTTGCTGCTCCGAATTGCTTCACCATCACATCATATAATTCATCCTTACTGATGGAATCACCGTTTATTTTTGCAATAGCTTTATCCTTTGGCAGCGCTAAGCTTAGAAAAACACCTATTGCGAGTATGAGTACTCCTATAAGTAAAACTAATTTTTTACTTTGTTTGATAAAAACCATTCGATTGTTTGCTCCCTTAGGTTATTTCGCCAGCTTAACGTTTACAGTGATAAGCTTACCGTCACGATATACTTCAAATTTAACTTCATCGCCAATTTTTACATCCGAATACAAATTTTTTCTTAACTCTGAGGAGTTTGCAATCTTTTTACCATTCATGGAGACAATTACATCCTGTGCCTCTAAACCGCCAATGGCTGCTGCAGAGTTTGGTTCAACCGCGGTAATCATGACCCCATCCTTGACACTATCAGGAAGGTTCTCCCAATATAATTGCGGAACTTCTGTTAAATCAGCGAGTCCCACACCAAGATATGGTCTCTCAACTTTTCCATTTTCAATTAATTCATTCACGATTGGAATAAGGTCATTACTTGGAATCGCAAAGCCTAACCCCTCTACGCCGCTTTCAGAAATTTTCAAGCTGTTGATTCCGATTACTAATCCTTCCGGGTTAATTAACGCACCGCCGCTATTTCCAGGATTAATCGCTGCGTCTGTTTGAATAACATTCGTTTCCCAATTTCCTGCAGACGTAGAAACCGCAATACTTCTATTGATTGCACTTACAATTCCTTCGGTTACCGTTCTTGCAAAATCAAGTCCAAGCGGGTTACCGATTGCATAAACCTGGTCACCAGGTCTTAGTGTAGATGAATCACCAAACTGCGCAATAGCTTCAACGTGTTTACTATCAATTTTCAAAACTGCTAAATCCGTTAAGGCATCGGTTCCAACAATCTCTGCACTTACCTTTTCACCGTTATATAACGATACTTCTAGTTTAGTAGCTCCTTCTACAACATGGTTATTGGTTACAATGTAGGCCGTATCATTCTTCTTTTGAAAAATAACACCTGAGCCTGTACCATTTTCAACATTTTGAGAGGAACTGCTTCCATAAAATCCGCGGCTTTGTCGCTGCTGGTAGTTAACAATTCCAACAATCGTTTTGGATAGCTGCTCAACTGTGTCGGCAATCGAAGAGGAAGACTTTGAAGATGTTGGCTGTGCTGTTACGGTATTCACTTCTGGATTTTGCTGCGTAATGCCGAGGGTTTGTTTTTCATCAGCTTGGTAAAAGTTATCCAAGTAATTGGTGTATGGCAGCACAGTTATGGTCAGAACAGATCCCACGACACCTGCTGCTACCATTGAGACAAAACCTTTTACCTTCCTCTTCTTTTTCTTTGTACTGTTTTTAAACTCAATGCGGTTACCCGGTTGTTCCGTTTCTAATTCTTCAATAATTTTCTCCTCTTCCATATTCTCTGCTTTTTGTAATGGCTCGTACTTTGGGAGTGCAGATTCTTCATCATGTTGTGACAATGGTTCTGTTTCTACTGGTTCCGTATGATAAGAATCTGAGTTACCGTTCGATGTATTTTGAAAATTATTCTCATTTTCTTTTTCATATTCATCTTTGTAATTCATAGCTATTCTTCTCCTTTACACTAAATTTTGAGTTATCATATTTATAATTTAGCCAAAAAATATGAAAAAATTGTTAACAAACTATAACGGGATTTGGAAATTATTAAGAAAAAAGTCGGATATTTTAGACAAAAAAAAAACAGCAGGAATCATCCTGCTGTTTACTGTTTAAATGTAATGGTAAATTTTGTCCCTTTGCCTTTTTCACTTTGTACATCTATTTCGCCATTATGAAGAAGAACCAGCTGCTTAACGATCGATAAACCCAGCCCAAATGCCCCATACGGATTACTTGTTCTAGAAAGATCTGCTTTGTAAAAGCGTCTCCAAATATTTTCGACTTCACTAGGGTCAATACCAATACCAGTATCCTCAACTTCAATAATCGTAGCCTGATTCTCTTTTCTAGCCCGAAGCCAAATCGTACCATCTGAGGTAAATTGAATACTATTCTTGGTGATATTAATTAATATTTGGACAAGTCGGTCATAGTCGGCATTGACCATTACCTCTTCATCAGCTTCAACAATAATTTCTACATTTTTCTCATCAGCTTGTACAGCTAACTGCTCTTGAATAATTTCTAATAGCTCTAATAACTGGATATCTTCCTTAAATAACTGTATTTGATTTGAACGGATTTTTTCATAATCAAGGTTTTCATTGACAAGACGCATGAGCCGCTTTGCTTCCTGGCTGACTAAGTTGATTCCACGTTCCCTATCCTCTTCTGGAATCATGTCATTTTTCAAGCCCTCTATCACGCCGCTTATCGTGGTTAGCGGTGTCCGCATTTCATGAGAAACATCGGCCATAAATTGACGTCTGCGATTTTCAAGAGCGTCAATTTCTTCCATTGAATGATTCAACTTTTTTACCATATGGTTAAAATCATTTGCTAACTCACCAATTTCATCAAAATTAGAAGACGGTACGTGTACATGATAATCTCCGGCCGACACAAGCGAAGTTGCTTCACGAAGCCGTTTAATCCGGTTTACATGGATTTTTGAAAGCAGCCAGCTCAGTAAAAACGAAACACCTAAGGCAATGAGGATGGTATAAATTAGAAATTGATTCACTTGGCGGATCATCGCACTGGACCCGCTGATTGGGGAAGTTAATAAGATTCCTCCCACAAACCTGTCGCGATTATCTATATAGGGTAAAACTACAAAGGTTACACCATCCTGATCAAATCGTTTATAATCACTTTGGACAATAATCGTTTGACCCTTTGTAATCTTTCCCCACTCTGAAGGCTTCAACTCAATGGCAGGCCCACTTCGTCCGACAGCATAAAGATTTGCCTCTTGGTCAAACATGCTGAAGCTAATCTTCCTTGAACGTAACGAATTACTATATTGAGAGATGATTTGATCCGTCGCCATCGGGTTCTGTTCAATATCAGAAATGATGGCTTTTCCATAAGAAATTAATTCGTCCGCTTTTTCCTCATATACCAAATTTCCGACATAATGAGCAAACAATAGACTTAACACAAGGAAAGCAACAATAATGATACTGATGTGGCTGATAAATTGTTGTGAGAAATATTTAATTCTTATCTGTTTGAGTCGACTCATCAAACTTATAACCTACTCCCCATACAGTGTGGAAGAATGGCTGTGATGTCGTTTCTACTTTTTTCCGCAGCCTCTTTATGTGAACATCTACCGTCCGTTCATCACCGTAAAATTGATATCCCCACACCCGTTCAAGCAGCTGTTCTCTTGAAAAAACCTGACGAGGATGTTCTACCATATAATATAAGAGATCGAACTCTTTTGGCGTAAGATTTGTAATTGGCACTTCGTCCACAAGCACTTCACGAGTATTTTTGCTAATTTTAAAATGTTCTGTCTGCAGGAAATCCTCTGTTTGAGCACTCACTTGTGTTTGATATCTTCGCGTGACTGCCTTGATTCTCGCCATTAGAGTAAGCGGACTAAAGGGCTTGGTCACGTAATCATCGGCACCCATTTCAAGCCCCAGCACTTGATCTGACTCTGTATCCTTAGCAGTCAGCATAATAATCGGGACCGTATATTTTTCCTCTCTAATTTTCCTGCAAATAGTGACTCCGTCCATGCCAGGAAGCATCCAATCCACAATCAAAGCATCCCAAGTTCCGCTTTTAAATGTGCTGTATCCTTCAAGACCATCATTGACAAACGTACCTTCAATTCCTTCTTTTGCAAAAAACATCTCTATCATTGAACACACACTTGTATTATCTTCAATCACGAGTATTTTCAAAATCATTCAACTCCCAGCAAAAATCTCTTCTATTCTTCAGTTTATACGATTTCTATCTGTTATCAACTATAACGCAAAAACTTCCCTGCTATTTAATAATTTGTTCATAGTTTGTTAATATAGCCATGAAAAAGAGGCCTGGATTGCCAGACCTCAGGAACACTGCTATTGTGAAAGATTTATGGTTCTAAAATTAACTTACCTGTCGTTTTTCTTGATTGTAATAACACATGTACATTTGCAGCATCCTCTAACGGGTACACACCGCCAATTGTAAGTTTCAGTTTGCCTTCTGCGAGATGTGTTAGTAATTCTTCTAAACTTGGCTGAAGCAGCTCTGGTTTTCTCATAATCTGAGGCAGGAAAAATCCAATAACTGATTGATTTCTTGCCATCAGCGAAGCAGGGTACATTTTACTCTGCTCTCCACTGGCTGCACCAAATACAACAAGACGTCCAAAAGTGGCAAGACATTTTAATGTGTTAGTGAAAACATCGCCCCCGACCATTTCTAGAGCAACATCTACTCCTTTGCCGCCGGTTGCTTCAAGTACCTGTTCTACCCAGTTTGACTCCGTATAGTTTATTAGGACATCTGCACCCATTTGACGGGCTAGTTCCAATTTTTCAGATGAGCTTGCGGTTGCAATAATTTTTCCTGCACCAAACAGCTTAGCCAATTGGACAGATAGAGTTCCAACACCCCCAGCAGCTGCATGAACGAGAACACTTTCACCTTTTTCCAAACGTCCCATCGTTTTTAGTACATGATAGGCACTTAACCCTTGAAGAGGTAAAGCAGCTGCCTTCTTGAAGTCTAATGTCTCAGGAATTGGAATCAGTGATCGTTCATCTGCTATCGCAAATTCTGAATATCCTCCTGATTCGATTAATGTTACGACCCTCATCCCCGGCTTAGCCCCAGTTACCTTATCACCAACAGCTGTAACCACTCCAGCAATTTCTGCTCCTGGAATAAATGGAAGGGTCGTTTTAACAACATATTGCCCTTCTCTTCTTGCTGTATCAGCATAATTTACACCTATTGCCTTTATTTCAATTAGTACCTCACGCCCTGTTGGAATAGGCCTTTCTATTTCAACTAATTTTAAAACTTCAGGTCCGCCAAATTCTTGGAATTGCACTGCTCTCATGTAATAACGTCCTTTCTACCTGCCTTTATATACAGGATTTCTTTTTTCTTTAAAGGCCGCCACGCCTTCCTTATGGTCTTCTGTTTGAACCATCAATACTTGGGTAAGCCGCTCTTCCTCAAGTATTTCTTCAAGAGTTGAATTAAAAGAATGGTCAATTAATTTCTTTTGTTTGCCAAATGCTTTTCCTGGTCCCTGTGCTAAATTAAGTGCTATTTTCGTAGTTTCCTCTTGAAGTCTATCGACTGAGAACAGGCCATTAATCACGCCTAGTTGATAGAGACGCTTGGCAGGAATCGGTTCAGCACTAAAGAAGAACTGCTTAGCCAGGTGAGGTCCAATGAGTTTCGGAAGGAAATAAGATCCACCGCCATCAGATACGAGCCCTACTTTCGAGAAGCTAAGGGCAAACTTACTATCCTCAGCTGCAACAATCATGTCACACGCTAACGCTAAATTGAAACCTGCGCCTGCAGCAAATCCGTGTACAGAAGCGATAATTGGTTTTTCTATGTCCTTCATTAATAGAATAAGCTCATTTAATTTTCCTATATGTTCATAGATTTGATTCCCATCTGCCTGCCCCATTGTTTTCACATCGCCGCCAGCGCTAAATGCGCGGCCAGCACCAGACAGTACAATTACCTGTACATCAAGATCATTCTTTGCCTCATGAAGTGCAGCTTTCAAACCAAGAATCATGTCTGGACTAAATGCATTCAACGTCTCTGGACGGTTTAAGGTTAAAGACAAAATCGGTCCCAGCTTTTCAACTATTAAATCATTACTTTTCAATCAAATTCCTCCCTTGGATACTGGCTATCCGCTAGTAAACTCCGCTTATCCGCTAGTATTCTCCGCTATCCGCTAGTAATTTCCGCTATCCGCTAGTAATTTCCGCTATCCGCTAGTAAACTCACGCTATCCGCTAGTAAACTCACGCTATCCGCTAGTAATTTCCGCTTATCCGCTAGTAATTTCCGCTATCCGCTAGTATTCTCCGCTATCCGCTAGTAATTTCCGCTATCCGCTAGTAAACTCACGCTATCCGCTAGTAAACTCACGCTATCCGCTAGTAATTTCCGCTATCCGCTAGTAAATTCCGCTATCCGCTAGTACTTTCCGCTATCCGCTAGTAACTTCCGCTATCCGCTAGTAAACTCACGCTATCCGCTAGTAATCTCTGCTTATCCGCTAGTAACCCTCGTTTTCCGCTAGTAATCTCGCGCTATCCGCCGCTAGTAAATCTACAGCTCCCCAGAAGCCACCCTAGCAGCATGATCAATCAGCATTTTTGCTTTTTGATTGAAATTAGCAAATCGGAGATCATTGGTTTGTCCTTTTTTATAACGATAGTAAATTTGCTGGCAAATGACTGCTAGTTTAAAGTAGGCAAAGGTCAGATAGAAGTTCATATTGGATACGTCCCTGCCGCTCTTCTTCGCATAAAGCTCAATAAATTGTTTCCTTGTAAAGAAACCATCATTTACTGTTACAGGCGCCATTCCCAGCCCCTTTTTTAAATCTTCTGGGTCATCGGCTTGATTCCAATAGCTCATGGCCACACCCAGGTCTGCAAGCGGATCACCGACAGTGGTCATTTCCCAATCAAAAAGCCCCGCCATTTCCGATAATTCTTCATTAAACATTGCATTATTAAATTTATAGTCATAATGAATAACAGTTGAGGCTGGTTGTACCGGAATACTGCCTGCAAGCCATTTTTTCAATGTTTCAAATGCAGGAACTTCGGTCGTTTTCACTCTTTCATAACGGCCAATCCAGCTATGAACCTGTCTTTCAGTAAAACCCACAGGTTTACTAATTCCCCCTAGTCCTGTCTCAGTATAATCAATACCGTGAAGCTCAACTAATTTATTGACCATCACCTCTGACAATCGTTGGCAAAGCTCTTTCGTTACCAAAATCCCCTCCGGAAAAGAAGTGTCAACAACAATCCCGTTTTTCCGCTCCATGATAAAAAATGGACTGCCCACAATCTCCTCCTGCTTAGAAAACAAGATTGGTTTAGGGGTGACTGAGAAGACCGGATGAAGTTCAGAGATAATTTTATATTCTCTTTCCATATCGTGTGCTTTAGGTGCAACGGGTCCTAAAGGAGGCCGTCGCAAAACCGCTTCCCATTCACCTATTTTTATTTGATAAGTTAAATTAGAGTGTCCTGCGGAAAATTGTAGAAGTTCGAGGGGGCTATTTGGCAGTTTTTCAATATGGCTGCGTAAAAATGGTTCCAACACAGCTAAATTTAATTCCTCCCCTTTTCGGACTGGAATAGTATCTTTACTCATTTGGTTAGGCATAGAGTACCTCCTTACTTTCAAAAAATTCAGTCTCTTCTGTACATACTTACTGACTGGATAGCAGGCAATAAACGAAAGGAGAGTTTAGCTGCCGGACAAAACTCTCCTTTAATTTTAATTAATTTGTTTGAATACCCTCTAATATCATTTCAACAAAAATCTCAGCAACTTCGCGATCAGTATTTACTCCACTTGGATCAAACCACTGATAGCTCCAATTGGCTGCACCTAGAATACCAAAGGTAACAATATGCGCATTTAAGTCTGCTCGGAACTCTCCCTTTTCTATTCCTTCGTTCAGTATCTTTTCAACATTTAAACGGAATTCGTCCCGTTTAGGTACAATTAAGGCTAGTCTTTCTTCATTTAGATTTTTCATTTCTCTAAAGAAGATTTTGGCAGCCGATCCTTGGTCTTTAATGTTATTGATCAGCATGTAAACAATCTCGAACAGTTTCTCCTTGCAGCTATTATTATCGGCTAATATTTCTTTTTGTTTCTCTAGTAAGCAATTAATGTATCCAAGATTAATGTCCATTAAAAGTTCTTCTTTACTAGAAAAATAATAATAAAAGGTCCCTTTTGTTACACCTATAGAATCCACAATGTCCTGTATTGAGGTTTCCTTAAATCCCCTTTTCTCAAACAAACGGATACTATTTTCTGTTATTTTATCTTTCACCACTTATGTCCTCGCAATCTGTAATAGTTCTAGTGAAATTATATCATAATCTTTTTCGCAACAATCAGAGACAATTCAGAGAATTGTTATCCTTCTAGTTCTTAACTGATTCCTCTCTTAGTGCACGACGGAGAATTTTACCGACTTGTGTCTTAGGCAGTTGCTCACGAAATTCAACAATTCTTGGAACTTTGTACGATGCCATATTTTGTTTACAATATTGAATAACTTCTTCTTCAGTTAGTGTTTTGCCAGATTTCAAGACGACAAAAGCTTTTACATCTTCACCACGGTAAACATCAGGAACACCAATTACAACTGCTTCTTGAACCGATGGATGTTCATATAGCACTTCTTCAATATCTCGAGGATAAATATTGAAACCGCTTGCAATAATTAAATCTTTTTTACGGTCAACGATGTATAAATAACCATCTTCATCAACTTTGGCTATATCCCCCGTATAGAGCCATCCATCTCTTAAAGTATTGGCTGTTTCTTCGGGCATGTTCCAATATCCCTTCATTATCTGCGGTCCTTTAATAATTACTTCACCTAGTGTACCAACTGGCACCTCTTCTGTCCCACTCGCAACGTCTACTATTTTATATTCAGTAGACGGCATGCCAATTCCTACGCTACCCGGTTTACGCTCTGCAAAGGGAGGGTTGCAATGTGTGGTTGGCGATGCTTCAGATAATCCATAGCCTTCCAATATCTTTGCCCCTGTTTTTCTTTCAAATTCACGGAGAAGTTCTACTGGCATAGGCGCACTTCCGCTATTGCAAGTTTTTATACTATTCAAACCGAACTCTTCAGCATGAGGATGATTAGTAATGGCCACATACATGGTCGGAACCCCTGGGAATGTAGTAGGCTGTTCATGCTTAATTGTATTTAAAACTTCCTCTAAATCAAAACGCGGCAGCATAATCGATTCCCCGCCTGTAAAAATTGTTAAGTTCATACAGGCTGTCATTCCAAAAACATGAAAAAGAGGTATAACTGTTAAATATCGTTCTCTTCCTAATTCAAATTCGTGTTTAAAAAATTCATACGATTGCAGAACATTTGCCACGACGTTTCGATGTGTCAACATAGCTCCCTTCGACCGGCCTGTTGTCCCGCCCGTATATTGAAGAACTGCGATATCATGCTCTATTTCGATTGTTACAGGAGTCACTTTGCCGTTTCCTGATGCTAAATACTGTTCAAAATTACGGTCTGGAGTAAAGTCTTGTCCAGATGGCTGCAAGCTGACAACAATAATATTTTTTAAGTTTGTTCGTGATTGAACGCTTTTAACTCTTGGATAAAAAGCATCCATTACAACAATGGTTTCAGCTCCAGAGTCATTAAGTATATATTCAAGTTCTCTTTCAACACTCATGGGATTAACTTGAGTTACAATAGCACCTGCACCCAGCGTACCATAATAAGAAATTACATATTGCGGGCAATTCGGCAGCATGAGCGCCACGCGGTCACCCTTTTGAACTTGATTTTTCTGAAGAGCAGAAGTAAATCCTTGAGAAAGTCCAAGTAATTGCTGATAGGTAATCTTTCTTCCAAAAAAGGATAGAGCATTATTTTCAGGATATTTTGCGGTTGTCTCTTGAAGTATTTCTACTAGACTTTTTTCAGGAGTTGAGATTGATGATGAAATTGAGTCAGGATATTTTGCCATTCCTAGTTTCTTTTCAGCCATTTGTTTCCCTCCAAAATTATCAATTTAGTTTAAAAAGTAAGTCCGCCGCCATCCACTGACAGTGTTGCACCTGTAATAAATGATGCTTCGTCTGATGCTAAGAAGAAAATAGCATTTGCCACCTCTTCAGGAGAACCTATTCTGCCAAGAGCATTAGCCTTTGATATAAACGGCCATCTTCTCTCATCCTGTTTCCAGACATCGATAATTTTTGTATCAATAACTCCTGGTGCAACGGCATTCACGCGGATATTGTACTTCCCATACTCAAGTGCAGCATTTTGTGTTAAGAGCACTACTCCAGCTTTGGAGGCATTATATGCTGCTTGATATTTTTTTCCCTTCAAGCCTAGCAAACTAGAAGTATTGATGATCGCACCGCCGCCTGATTTTTTCATTTCAGGAACAGCGTATTTAATTCCTAAGAATACACCCTTTAAATTGATATCAATCACCTGATCCCATTCTTCCTCTGAGAGATCGACACTTCTTACCTCTCTGTGGCCAATTCCAGCATTGTTGACCAAAATATGCAAGCCGCCAAACGTATTCGTTGTAGTGTTAATAAGATCCTTTACCTGGTTGGAATCCTTCACATCACTCTTGATAAAAATGGCCTCACCGCCGGATTCACGAATCAGGCTGACAGTTTCTTCACCGTTTCGGGAATCTAGGTCACAAACAGTCACCTTAGCTCCTTCTTTCGCAAAGCGTATGGCCGAAGAGCGCCCAATCCCGGAACCACCACCGGTTATAATGGCAATTTTTCCATTCAATTTCAAGGTACGGCACCGCCTCTACTCTTTTCGCTATCATTATCACTCTATCCTAAAGATACATTCGTTTGCATATAAAACCTTTTTATTGATATTTTTTTAATTCAAGCTTTGCTATCTGAGAACGGTGCACCTCATCAGGACCATCTGCCAGACGCAGTGTTCTAGAGTTCGCCCACATAGCAGCCAGTGGGAAATCATCTGATACACCTGCACCACCAAATGCTTGAATCGCTCTGTCTATTACACGTAATGCCATGTTAGGTGCCACCACTTTAATCATAGCAATCTCTGTTTTTGCTCCTTTATTTCCTACCGTGTCCATCATATATGCTGCCTTTAGCGTCAATAACCTGGCTTGTTCAATTTCAATCCTAGAGTCGGCAATCCACTCTTTAATAACACCTTGACTTGAAAGCGGTCTGCCAAAAGCTTCACGCTCTTGAACGCGCTTACATAAAAGTTCAAGTGCTCGCTCGGCTGCACCAATTAATCTCATACAGTGATGAATTCTCCCAGGTCCTAATCGTCCTTGAGCAATTGCAAAACCTTTCCCCTCACCCCAGAGAATATTTTCAGCCGGAACCCTTACATTTTCATAAGAAATCTCAGCATGTCCATGTGGAGCATGATCATAGCCAAAAACAGGAAGCATCCTCTCAATTGTCACTCCTGGTGTATCCAGAGGAACGAGAATCATAGACTGCTGTTCATGACGATTAGCATTAAAATCAGTTTTTCCCATTACAATCGCTATTTTACATCTAGGATCTCCAGCACCAGAGGACCACCATTTACGTCCATTAATGACATACTCATCACCATCTTTGACAATGCTTGCCTCTATATTTGTTGCATCGGAAGAAGCAACTCCAGGTTCTGTCATAGAAAAGCAAGAACGAATTTCTCCTGCTAGTAAGGGTTTCAGCCACTTTTCCTTATGCTCGTCTTTCCCATAGCGAACAATTACTTCCATATTACCAGTATCTGGTGCACTACAGTTAAACACTTCAGGACCAATCATAGAGCGGCCCATAATTTCACAAAGCGGAGCATATTCTAAGTTTGTTAACCCTGCTCCATATTCACTATCTGGCAGAAATAAGTTCCAAAGACCAGCATCTTTTGCTCTTTCCTTTAGATTCTCCATTATCTGAGGGACAGCATTCCAGCGGTTTTCCTGCTCGTTTAGTTGCTGCTCAAATACTTTTTCATTCGGATATACGTATTCTTCCATGAAGTTTGTCAGCTTTGTCTGTAACTCTTTTACTTTAGCAGAATATAAAAATTCCATTCATCCCACCCCCTCGCACATACTAACCAGTTGGTATTCCACCATTACTATTATACCTCCAAACATTAAATATTCAAATTTATTTCTAAATATTCTAAAAAAATAATGAATTAATATCTCTTTATACCCATTTTTTGCTTTTTCATTAATTCATATGATTTTTCTATGATATCGGTTAGAACATCACCTTTATATACTCTGCCTAACTTAAGGTTTTCTTGATAATATTCTACAATTTCATCCAATTTGTCAGAGGTTTCTTTTGTAATCCTAACATTTAATTGTATTCTTCCGTTTTCAGCCAAGGGAAACACTCCTATCATATATATAGCATACTGCTAGCACTTTGCAATTTTCGTCTTATTACTTGATTATATACTATTATTCTACACTTTTTTCAACCAAACAGAAAAAAAGAGTGCCAGAGTCATTTGAATGATCTCTAATTTTTCGTGTTAATTTCTTACATAAAAACATAAATTTTGCCTCAAATTATCATGAGGGAGGTTTGTGTTATATGAGTCTTACTTGGTTATTTACTTTTTTATTTATGATTCAACAAATAACACCCCAAGCTGGTGTCGAAATAACAAGAGAAGGAAAACCTATTTCTACTATCAATAGAGAAGATTACGCTGTAGGAAATCCAAACTTTTTAATTTTAGATATCAAAAAACATACTCAACTATTAGACAAATTAGAAAAGCAGTTATCAGTGCGGCCTGAAAATGCCAAGTTGGATTCACATGGTAATATTATTCCTGAGAAGGCTGGTCTCGGCATCAATCGGCGGGCGTTTACAGAGAGCTTTTATTCCTTTTTTTTCGAACAGAACACTGCAGGTTTTGAGGTACCTATGTACCCTGTTTATCCTAAGGTAGACAGTGAATTACTTTCAGATATACGCAGTATTCGAATTGGCCGCTATATTACTTCTTTTAATCCCAGGAATAAAAAGCGATCAACTAATATACAATTGGCAGTCGAAGCTATTAATAATCATGTCGTTTTTCCTGGTGAAACGTTTTCTTTTAATTCTGTTGTAGGCAAAAGGACCACAGAGAAGGGATATGAAAAGGCTAAAGTGATTGTCAGAGGTGAATATGCCGAAGACATCGGCGGAGGCATATGTCAGGTATCATCGACATTATTTAACGCAGTCGATAGCGCAGGATTAAAAATTGTTCAGCGATTTTCTCACAGCCGGCATGTCCCCTATATTCCGCCAGGACGAGATGCAACCGTAAGCTGGTATGGTCCCGATTTTGAATTTAGGAATATGTACAATCAACCCATTTTAATCCAAGCTAGAACAATTGGGAATCTTTTGGTTATTAAGCTATATTCCTCTGAGGGCATTGAATATCAACCCAAAAGGGTCCCCTTCCCGCCACTTTGAAAAAGCCCGCATGAAATATGCGGGCTTTTTTTCTATCGATTTTTATCATTTTTTAGGGCACTTGCTAATAACTCCTCTGAAAATTCTGCAAGTGCTATGTTGCTCATATTATTAAAGTTAGATTTGGGTGTAAAACTTTGGACTATATCTTGGAAAGGCGCTGCAATAGTAGATTTCCGTTTCCCTCTTGTTAGAGCAAAAACGGCGGCACTGATTCCAATTCCAACGAGAGATGCCCACATGGTCCCCCTCGTCTTTCGTTTCTTACCAAACATATTCAAGTACGGCATAATCCTATTTCTCATCCAAAGCACTCCTTTAACTGACATGAGAATGGAAAGTGAAATAACCCTTCCATTAGCTTAATCTTTACATTTAAAGAGAGAATATGTTTGGGAAACAACTGGTGAAATGTTATTTGTTTACATAATCGACCGCAATCATTTTTGTTATAACTTCATAATTCTTATTGGGCTGACCATTAGAAGAGATAATAAAATTGTTATGAATGCGTTACTGTATAGAAAGATTCCCATTAAAGCCATTAACAGGCCAGCTGCCGTAATTGGCAGCCCCATAAAGTAACCTCTGGTTGGCTTAACATTAAATTTTGCTAAACGTAAAGCACCCATCGTTGGGAATAGCATAAATGCAATGGTTGTTAATAAGGATGTTGGTTCTAACGAGTAAAATAATAGTGCAGGTGCTACTCCAAGACTTACAATATCTGCTAATGAATCCAGTTCAACTCCAAACTCACTATTTACCTTGAGTCTTCGTGCTAAGCGTCCATCAAAAAAATCAAATAACGCTGATAAAAATATAAACAAGGCAGCCATTTGTACATATCCATTCATATTAAAGGTGATTGAAAAAACTCCAGATAATAAGTTCCCAATGGTAAATAAATTTGGTACTGCTTTAACCAAATGGTTTAACAAGCAGAGCCCCCCTTTTTAAACACTCCATCCATGGTATGCTTCTACCTATAGTCTGTACCATTTGCTTTAAAGTGAATCTCATTATAGGACAGGTATTAATATTCTGCTTTCGTCAAAAGATAAAATGAGAAAGGATGGGTGAGTGAGATGGATAAAACATTGGGTTATTTGCGTGAAATATTATCTAATTACAGTGATCAGCATTCTGAAGGGAAACAAGTGTACCGTAAATTGTCTGAAGGAAAATTTACCTCTGAAGGAGAGTTTGTTAGACAGCTAAGCCAAAAGGAGATTAACTTTTTAAATGAAATACTTCCTCAAGAGATAAATTATGCAAAAGAAGAGCAAGATGAAAAAAGGGCTCATGAATTAAATGAGGTATTCGAGTTGTTGTTTTAAACTTAAGCATAAAAAAGAGATGTTAGTACTGATGACTAACATCTCTTTCGGGAAATAAACAAATAAATCTCTTATTATTTCCTAGGTAAGCGCATACAACGACAAAAAGCGAGATTCCGACAACGTCATTTTTTCAACATACGACAAAAAGCGAGTTATCGATAACATGCTGGCCCCCCGGGAGAAATTGCACTTCTAATGCATTATTACTCTTTGCTGCCTTTACCTTTATTTTTTTTTAGTCTGCCTGAATCCCTTAAACTTTTTTTAATAAGCAATTCTATTTGTGCATTTACACTTCGGAATTCATCCTCTGCCCATCGCTCAAGTGCATCATAAATTTCTTGATCAATGCGCAGTAAAAACCTTTTCTTCTCAGCCATTACATCACAACCTTAATAGATACTGCCTGTATTGATAATCGGCTGATTACCCTTTTCTGAGACTAAAGCTACCATTAAATTGTTTACCATTTGTGCTTTCTTTTCTTCATCCAGGTCTACAATTCCTTCTGTACTAAGTTGGTCAATGGCAGATTTAACCATTGAAACGGCTCCTTCTACAATTACTTTCCTAGCAGCTAACACAGCCCTTGCCTGTTGTCTTTGCAGCATCGCATGAGCAATTTCACTAGAATAAGCTAGATGCATGATTCTCGCTTCAATTATTTCCACACCTGCCAGTTGCAGCCTTCCCTGAAGGTCTTTCGTTAATTCTTCAGCAACTTCATCTGAATGCTGTCGTAAAGAGATTTCGTAATCGTTATTTAAATTATCGTATGGATATTGACTTGCAATATGACGCAGACCCGTTTCACTTTGAGTATGAACGAATTCCTTATAATCTTCAACATCGAAAACCGCTTTTGCGGAGTCGAATACCTTATAAACGACTACAGCAGCAATTTCAATTGGATTGCCTTCCAAATCATTTACTTTTAATTTATCACTGTTAAAATTTATTACTCTTAGTGAAACATTCTTTCTAACGGTTAACGGAGCTGAAAACCAAAAGCCCTCTTGTTTAATAACACCTAGATAACTGCCAAAAAGTGTAAACACCTTTGCTTGATTTGGCTGGATTATGGTAATCCCTGAAAGAACCAGTACTGTTAAGGTTAAAGATACTAAAGCAGCAACAATCATTATGAAGTTTTCTGACAGAATAAATTGCCTGAAACTTAAAACAGTCAATACACCAAATAATAGGAAAAGAATAACACCAATTAACCCGTTCATTTTGAACATTTCTTTTTCTTTCAAATCCATTCACTCCCCCTGCATACGTTTTCCTTACTATCATTATGATATCACTTTAATATCGAAAATACCACAAAAAAAACCGCCAAATGGCAGTTTTTTCTAATGTATATCTCGTTTTTTAAACCTGCCCCCGCGGACTTCAGCGATATCGGCTACCGCAAGGAATGCATTTTCATCGCTTTCAGTAACAATTTCCTTTAACTTTGCTTCTTCTAGACGGTTGATAACACAGAAAATGACCTTTTTGTCATCACCAGAGTATGCACCCTCTCCGTGGATATATGTTACACCACGACCAAGGCGGTTCATAATGGCCTCACCAATTTCTTTTGAATTGTCACTAATAATCCAAACCGATTTGGATTCATCAAGACCCGTGATGGTAATATCGATGGTTTTATAAGCAACAAAATAAGCGATAAGTGAGTACATAGCGCGATCCCATGAAAAGACAAAGCCAGCGCTTCCAAGAATAAATAAATTAAAAAACATGATAATTTCTCCGACAGAAAATGGAAGCTTTTTGTTAAAAAGAATAGCGAGAATCTCTGTTCCATCCAAAGATCCCCCATAACGGATAACCATTCCTACCCCGATACCAAGGACGATTCCCCCAAATACGGTTGCAAGTAATATATCCTGTGTAAAAGCAGGAACCGGATGAAGAAGTGTAGTGCCAATTGAAAGAATGATGATACCATAAAGAGTGGATAATGCGAAGGTTTTTCCTATTTGTTTATATCCTATAAAGAAAAATGGGATATTTAGAAAAAAGATAAAAATTCCGAGTTTCCAACCAGTCAAATAAGAAAGCATAATCGAAATTCCTACAATGCCTCCATCAATAACATGATTGGGAACGAGAAAAATTTCCAATCCGACGGCCATTAAAGCTGCCCCGATTGTAATGAGCATAATTCTTTGAATGATTTTTCTAGTGGTTAGCCCTTTGTGTTGAACTTTCTCCATAAGTACTTTCTGTTGTTCATTAAGATTGACATTTGGAATTCCTGACATTATCTTGCCCCTTTCGTCTTAAACTTATAATTCAATTATATCAGTTAATTAATAGTTTTTTGAATTTTTATGCATTTTATTTCCCAAATTTCTCTGTAATCCTTAAGGATAAAGATTTATGTTTCAGTTAATCGTCTTAAAAAACAAAATAAAGAAGCCGCCTCGTTTGAGACAGCTTCTTAGGATATTAACCTCTTAGGGGACCCAACCATAACATCAGCCAATAGGTCTTTTATCTTCCGTTTAGTCATTTAACGATCTAATGGAAGATTAAGGGTTTAGCCGATGAGTGTTGTTCCGTTGAAGGAATTAATTCACATGAAAGTTAATGGAATTCAAATTCCTTAAAAGAAACACATTTCGATTAATCAAATGACTCATTTATCCTAATATTTGGATTAGCTTCTTGGCAATGTAAGATTTGTTTGGTTAAAGGGTTAGATAATAATATTATGATAAAGATTCTACATTTATCATATTTCATTATCTGCTTACTACTTCCCGCTTTTTAGGTGAGCACCTATTTCAAATTTATAGACCAAATAGCTTACATAACTATTTGTTTTTAGTTATTGTGTTGATACTTTCTTTTCTTCATTACTTTAGGTTTCTTCACGAATGGAAGCTTCCATAATAATTTTAAGAAAGTTCGTTTTTGGTTTGAGATATTTATCTGCGTACAGTTTACATAGACAGGTAAATGGTTCTTTACTCCCAAATCACAATAACTAATGATCCCTATTTGAATAGATGTTACCTCCTTCACTAAAAAGAAGTTTTGCTTGTTTTACACCTTTCCAATACAATTTACATCGCTCCACCCTCCAAATATAATGCAAAGGGAAAACCTTTACTACTCGTTCACAAACGGAACGAACACGGATGGTTGAGTCTCCTAAGAAGTTAACTTATATCTTCTTTACACTTATAGTATATCACCTCTAATTCCTTCCTAAAACACACTGTTGTGACGGATTAGTGAACTTTTCTAAATTATTAGATTATATGGTTATCCTAAAGCTGGAATAATTTATTATACGTCTGGGATATAGAGATATCGGCAAATGGACAACATTAGGGTTGTACTGCAGTTTTTTAGAACTTGGGATTTTTTTTGTTATTCGGCTGACCCTTTAGGGAAGATTAGCAGTAAGACCTTGTCTAGAAAGGATGTCAGCTAATGTTTGATTCCATAAAAAAATATGCGAAACCCTTTGAATCCGTTGATGATCTAGATCCGCTAATTGAGGCAATCGGTGATGCAAAATATGTACTACTTGGTGAATCTTCCCATGGAACTTCAGAATTTTATTCAATACGAGCTGAACTTACTAAAAGATTAATCAAAGAAAAAGGATTTTCCGTTATTGCAGTAGAAGGAGACTGGCCATCCTGCCAATCCATCAATCGGTACATCAAAAACATTGGTTCCCACACTATTAATGCTGAGGATGTTCTTAGCAGCTTTAATCGTTGGCCAACATGGATGTGGGCTAACGAAGAAATCATTGAATTAATCAGTTGGCTGCAAAATTTCAATCAACAAACTAAGCGAAAAAGCAAAGTCGGATTTTATGGTTTAGACGTCTATAGTCTATGGGAAAGTATGGATGAAATCATTAAATACTTGGAACGCACAGGTAATACAGGGCTTAAACAGGCCCGAAATGCATTCAATTGCTTTGAACCCTTTAATCGAAATAATGAATCGTATGCAGTTTCCGCAGGGTATTTATCAGACGACTGCATGAAAGAAGCGCTTGCGCTTCTTTCAACTATTCAAAAAAATAAGTGGAAATATGATGATGACGAAGAAAGCAGCCTAAACATGGAGGTTAATGCACTCGTTACGGTTAATGCTGAAGAGTATTACAGGACAATGGTTACCAGTGATTCAAGATCTTGGAATGTGAGAGATATACACATGGTTGAAGCATTGAATGCAGTAATGAAATTTTATGGTGAAGGTGCAAAAGTCATTATTTGGGAACACAATACGCATGTCGGGGATGCCAGGGCAACCGATATGAAAGATGCAGGAATGGTCAATGTTGGTCAGTTAATTAGAGAACAGAATTACCCTGAGGATGTGTACATTGTTGGCTTCGGAACTAACAGCGGTACAGTGATCGCATCAACAGAATGGGGAGTAGATTTCCGTGTTACCAATGTACCTTCTGCCCAGAGGGGAAGCTGGGAAAACCTCATGCATCAAGCTGGCGCCATTAATCAATACGTCCTGTTTAACGAGCGTAATCGTGAAGAATTCAGTAAGACAATTGGTCACCGTGCCATTGGTGTTGTTTACCGGCCAGAATATGAGCAATATGGAAACTATGTTCCATCCGTCATGAGCAGCCGCTACGATGGATTTATCTTTGTAGATAAAACACATGCACTGCATCCACTGGAGATGAAAAGTCTTATTTTTTAACGTCGTAAACTCCAACTTCACATAAATTATGAAAAATTCCACATAATACTGCATGTAATATAATTTTAGATGGAAGAAGGCTCTAAACTATGACGGTTGGTACACAAGTTAAACAAGCTTTAGCTGGGTTAAAGAGTGCCCAAGCTAGTTTTGAAACCTTTGCTTTAGCCACAGATAATCAAAATGCAAAAAAGCTCTATCAGGATGCAGCACAGAAAACTCAGTCCATTTTAGATAGTCTTGAACCACGTCTTCAGGAAATTCTAGCTGAAGAGCCTCAATATAATCAATAATAAAGATTTAAGGGTTGGCCTAGTGCCAACTCTTTTCCTCATCGTGTCAGAGAAAGGAGCAGGATTATGACGGTTGCTGCAAACGTTAAGCAATGCCTAGCCAATATGAAAGGAATTGAAGCACAATTATCCTCCCTTGCTCTCAATTCCTTAGACCCAGATGCAAGAAATATTTTTCATGAAACGATGCTTACAATGTGTTCAGTTAAAAAAGATTTACAAACTCGTGTTTTGGAACTTGAAAAGCTCGAGCCACAGTATAAAAGTTGAGACTTAGAGGTGAATAAGTGTGCCTGAATGGATTGACACTGTCATACGTTCCTTTATTTTTTTAGCTGCTTTATTTTTCATGACAAAGATTCTTGGGAAAAAGCAAATATCCGAGCTGTCTTTCTTTGAATATATTTCTGGGATTACAATTGGCAGTATTGCGGGAGAAGCGATAACCGGGTTAGAAAATAGCATCATTCAAGGGCTGCTTTCAATCGCAATTTTCAGCTTAATTACCTTGTTAGTAGACTACTTAGCCTTAAAAAGCAAAACCGTTCGAAATTTAGTGGATGGGAGAGGAACAGTCCTTATTAAGGATGGCAAGGTATTAGAGGATAATTTAAAGAAAGAAAAGTACACTATTGATGAATTATCCGCCCTTCTCCGTCAGAAAGACATCTATCGTGTGGCAGATGTTGAATTCGCTGTACTCGAGCCAAGAGGCACGCTTAGTGCACTATTGAAAAAAGAGCATCGTCCTTTAACTCCCAAAGACATTCAATTGAAGGTAGCAGATGAAAAAGAACCACAAACCATCATTATGGATGGCCAAATAGTGGATGAGGCGCTAAGATCTGCTGGAAAAAGCAGAGGCTGGCTGCTTACTGAATTAGCAAAGCTTGAGCTTACATTAGAAAATGTATTTATCGGTCAAGTGGATTCCTACGGAGAACTAACAGTTGATATTTATGATGACAAAATGCAAGTCCCGTCTCCTTCAGAAAGACCTTTATTATTGGCAACATTGAAAAAAGTACAGGCGGATTTAGAAATATTTTCTTTGGGTACAGAAGACGAGGCATCTAAAGCAATGTATATCAAAAATGCCAAACTCGTGCAGGAGACAATCGATAAACTTACACCCTATCTTTCAAGTTAATATATTTTCGAGCCTAATCACCAAACTGATTAGGCTCTTAATCCATTATGCACTCACTTTTTTCCGATCAGAGATATCACCTTTATGCGACACATAGCTGTGAAGCATCATACCCGCCATAACCAAAAACATTCCCGTCCATGATAGTGCAGATGGAAAGGCCGCTTTCAACAGGATGAGTTCCCCTATTAAAGCAAAAAGAACCTCCATGGACTGTGTTGCTTCTACATTCCCAAGTTTTTGCATATTCCCTCTTACTAAGTCCGTTGCCTGGAAAAATAAAATGGTGGCAATGACACCAGAAGTTATAGCTACAAGCCCTGATTGAATACTTTGTCCGCTGCTAGGCGGGCCCGCCGTAAACAAGCCATACACTGCTAGTACAATCCATAATGGCATACTTGCAAGTGTCATTCCTAATACGCGTTGAAATACATCCAGACGTCCCTCGCACAAATCCATCATCTTTCTATTTCCTAAAGGATAAGCAAATGAAGCGACAATGACGGGCACCACTCCTAATAAAACTTCAATTTGATTAAGAGAACTTGCATGTTCCAATTGCATTAAGATAATACCAAGCAAGATTACTAATGACATTGTCATCCCTTTATATGGTATTTTACCCTTTACTTTAATAGGTCCATTTTTAGTCAAAACCGTCTCAAAAAAAAGCGGAGCTAATAAAGATCCCGAGATAATAGTAATTTGCCAGGTAGAAGCGATTAACCAGCCAGGTGCGTAGGCAGCAGCGAAACAAATCGGTCCGTAGAATAATCCAAAGCCTACAAAACTCCATAGGAACCATGCAAAGGGATTGTTTTTCATCTCGGCTATTAAGGGCTTAAGATTTTTCCTGGCGTAAACAAGCAGTAATAGCGGAGGGATCATAAAAAAGTAACGCAGGGAAGCACTCCATATCCAGCTTCCCCCATCTAACTCCATTGATCGGTTGATGATAAACGTAAAGGCAAAAAAGAAGGCAGCTAAAATACCTAACAATATCGGTCGCATTACTTATATTCCCCTTTATAAATTCATTACCCTCCAATGAAAATTGACGATTACATGGATGCATTTTTTTATTATACCAAACGTCTGAATTATTTGTAATTTACATTTAAAAGCATAAGACAAAAAAATGGTGCATAAATTGTTTTGTCGTTCAAAAAACATGAAACTTCTATAGAACTTGTTCGTATAGTTGAATGGCAACAAAATTTCTTGGAGCGGGGTTGATTGTATGTTTGGAAAAGTAGCTGCGGATATTTTAGGTTTAAGTGATGTTGGTTCTGTCATTAAACCAGAAAATTATGATAAAGTTGATTCCGATGATTATGTTATGCATGAAGATAATGAAAGGATTTACTTTTTAATTAAATCAAAATCGGATGAATATTGTTTTACCAATAATGCCCTTATTCATCTAGATGGAACAAGTGCTGCCAGTAAAAAACGGATGCTGCATCGATATAGTTACGCAACAAATAAAATATCCGATGTGAAGCTTGAAACTGCTGGCACGGTTGACCTTGATGTTGAAATAAAATTTAAAATTGGCTCCCAGCAATTTTCGATAGATGTCCATAAAAAACACATCGAAGAAGTAAAAGACTTATACAAGGCTCTGATAAAGATTTCAGAACTGACACATGATAATGAAATGTCTCTACGATTTGCTAAGGATAGCCTAGATATTGCCTCTACAACATTAGGACGTGTTAATAGCACAGATAACAATCTAGTGGTTCAATTCAAAATGCTGAATCAAGCTGCCTTTCAGTGGCTCGAGGAAAGCAAAAAGCAGTATAACGTAAAAGACTTTGGCTTTGTTTTTGAAAAGTACATTAATAACTAAAGCACAAAAAAAACAGACCATTAATGGTCTGTTTTTTCACATACTATGTGATTAAGCTTTGTTTACGTTAGCTGCTTGAGGTCCACGAGCGCCTTGCTCTACGTTGAAAGTTACAGATTGACCTTCTTCAAGAGTTTTAAAGCCTTCGCCTTGGATTGCTGAAAAGTGTACGAATACATCTTCTCCACCTTCGCGTTCGATGAATCCGAAACCTTTTTCTGCATTAAACCATTTTACTTTACCGTTTTCCATTTTTGTTGCCTCCTAGTGTGTTATCCACACATTGTATTACTATTCTTGCTCTTTAAAGATCCAGGCGAAAAGCTATAACTATTCTTCCCTTTACTACCGAACAAAAATAATTCTTCATAATCATACCAGAGAAAGAAGAATTAAGCAAGTTCTTGTCTGAGTCTTCCACCTTTAACTTGAATAATCACCTTATTGAATGGTCAAGTTATTAAAAATGCCACTAGGAGAATTCCCCTAGTGACACAATTTAGAGCTTAAGCTTTCTTTTCTTCTTCCCAGTCATATAAATCTTCAATTTGGCAATTTAATTCTTTGGAAATCGTCATGGCTGTACTTAGATTCATCACTTTCCTTGACATATAGCCGTTCAGCTGTTCTAAAGGTATTTGTGTGTTCTTTTCCAGACCTTCAAGATCCATGCTGTTTTTAGATAAAAGGGCTTTGAGGTTACTCTTTTTCGCTTTATAAGTTGACAAAATGACACCTCACTTTTTAATTAGTGTAACACAATGAAAAATTAAATGAAAGGGAACCACCTCTCTGGAAGTATTGTTTGCACTTATTTGCATGTCTTTGAAAGAGCTTCATTTCCTAGTAACAGCGATGAAACAAAAAGTATGTTATAATTAAATTTGATGAAAAAAGGGGTGTTGAATTGAGAAACTCTAATAACAGATTCAATAGCGGACAAACGGTTAAATTAAAAGACACGGGCGAGGAAGTTACCATCTTAAAATGGCAATATGTAAAAAATATGAAAAGATATTCATACATTGTCAAGGAGCATCCCGGTACATTTTACTTCGAGGAAGAATTTCAAAGTCAATAAATGATTAATGGAAAAGACCAACCCAAGTGGATTGGTCTTCTTTTAATTATGTTATTGTTGCGCCCGAGCGCTTCCGCTTTTCTGTTTAAAACTCTGCATTTCCTGTTGTTCTTGGGAATGGTATGACGTCACGAATGTTTGACATACCAGTTAGGTACATGATTAAGCGTTCAAAACCAAGACCGTAGCCTGAGTGTTTTGTACCTCCATATTTCCTCAATTCAAGGTACCACCAGTAATCCTCATCATTCATACCCAGTTCATTAATTTTTCCTGAAAGAATATCTTCGCGCTCTTCACGCTGGCTGCCTCCAATTAACTCTCCGATTCCAGGTACAAGTAAATCAGTGGCCGCAACTGTTTTGTTATCTTCATTCAATCTCATATAGAACGCTTTGATTTCCTTTGGATAATCCGTAACAAATACAGGCTTTTTGAATACCTTTTCGCATAAATAGCGCTCATGTTCTGTCTGCAGGTCAAGTCCCCATTCAACTGGGTATGCAAAGGTTTCGCCGGACTCCATCAAAATATTAATTGCTTCTGTATACGTCACACGGCCAAAACTTGATGTATGAGCATTGTTAAGGCGTTCTAGAAGGCCTTTTTCAATAAAGCTGTTAAAGAAGTTCATTTCTTCAGGGGCTTGTTCAAGAACATAACCGATTACATACTTAACCATTTCTTCAGCGAGGTCCATGATATCTGGAAGCTCAGCAAACGCAAGTTCAGGTTCAATCATCCAGAATTCTGCTGCATGCCTTGCGGTATTTGAGTTCTCAGCTCTAAATGTAGGCCCAAATGTATATACATTTCGGAATGCCAATGCAAAAGCCTCTGCGGATAATTGGCCGCTTACAGTCAGGTTTGTTTCTTTATTAAAGAAATCCTTTGTGAGATCCGTTTTGCCCTCTTCATTTTTAGGCGGGTTATCGATATCCAAAGTGGTAACACGGAACATTTCACCTGCACCTTCTGTATCGCTGCCTGTGATAATTGGTGAGTGAACATATACAAATCCTTTATCTTGGAAGAATTTGTGAATCGCATAAGAAGCTAAAGACCTAATACGAAAAACAGCTGAAAAAGTATTAGTACGGGGTCTTAAGTGAGCGATTGTTCTTAAATATTCAAAGGAATGTTTTTTCTTTTGTAAAGGGTAATCGCTATTGGAAAGTCCTTCAACAGAAATACTCGTTGCTTTGATTTCGAACGGCTGTTTTGCTGCTGGCGTATGTATGAAATCTCCTTCAACTTTAATAGATGAACTTATTGGAAGCTTTGCGATTTCTTTGAAGTTCTCCAATTGCTCATCAAATACGATTTGAACACCCTTAAAAAAGCTTCCATCATTCAATTCAATAAAACCAAAGGTTTTAGAATCCCGAATCGTGCGAATCCATCCAGATAACTCTACACTTTGGTCTATGTAACTTTCTGTATTTCTGTACAAATCCTTAATTAGGGCTTGTTTCATTCTTTACAACCTCCAACTCTTAGGTAAAAATAAAAATCCTCCCGTCACAAGGGACGGGAAGCTATTTTCCAGTATCTTTGTTTCTTATATCCCTTCAATATTATATTAAACTCCTGTCAAATAAGCAATATTCAACAAATTTTCCTGCAATCTCTTAGATATTATTCAGAATTTTTGCAGGATTTTCCCCAGCATCAGTCGAATTCATTAAGAAATGTTCGATTCTTGTTAAAAGGAGTGTTGATTGTGGATAAAGTTACCTGTATCGCTTTTCTCCTGTATCATTCTTCTAAGAGTCAAGACATCCAAGAAAAAGCCATTCAATTACTGAATGGTGATGTATCTATTAGAGAATTAAAAAGAATACCTTCCATCCAAGCCCATTTAGTTATGGCAGAATCTGCATTAAGGAAGAATACAATAGACAAACTTCAGGTTCAAAGATTTGCCGAGGAATTTCTGCTGCTTGAGGTTTAGGCTTCCTTCGGGAAGTTTTTTTCATAAACAAAAATTTCCTTGCCATTTTCACTCAAAGCTGTTTTAATATACAGAAAACCCAATGATTCCCAAAAATGCATCGCCTTTACATTTTCTTTAATAACACCAATTCGCGACCGGAATAAACCTCTTTTGCGCATTTCACTTTCATAAAGGGCATATGCCTGTGTTCCAAATCCATATCCTTGGTAATCGCCATGAATCATTAGAAGACCAAGCCACGGACATTGATCTTTTGGATTTTCCATTAGGTAATCCATCACCCCGATATAAGTATCGTCCAGCTTAATAAATAGACTCTTAGTGGCAGGGTTCAGGAACTCCTCTTCAATTTCTGCAAGCTTCCTTTGGGGACGCTCATTTTCAACCATATTATAATGTGAATTTGAATTGATGATTTCAAGCGCAATATAAAGCGTTTCTTTTGTTATATCTTCAAAATAGAGCGGCATGGTAATCCTCCTAATAAAACGTAAATGTATTATATCAATGATTCTATAATGCATTCAATTTTAAATGAGAAAGGTGATATTATGGTCCAAGTTCATGTACTAGTAACATTTGAAGGAAAAAGCTATTTAACAAATGTATTGACCAATCCTAATACTTCAGAAGAAGAAATATATCGTCTGGCTTATGAACAGGTTCAAAAGCAATGGCAAAATAACTAAAACAGCGTCCAACTTCGGGACGCTGTTTTTTTGTTTATTATTCTTCCTTGTATAATGTCTGGTCAACATCCTTCATTAATGGGCTTTTGCCATTCGTAATAAACATATGAAGCCTGTGCATCGCACGGGTACACACCGTATAGAATAATTTCCTCTCGCTTTCACTGGCATATTGTGAACTGTCATATAGTATGACGGCATCAAATTCGATTCCTTTAGCTAAATAAGAAGGTATCACTAAAATCCCTTTTTCATAAGAGATTGTAGCCTTCTCAATCAAATGTACAGGAACCTCACCCTTAATTGCGTTGTATACTCTTTTACTCTCTGCAGCTGTTCTGCAAATAACTGCAATGGTCCTATGACCTTCATTTAAAAACTCATTTATTTTATCTTTAATGACCATATTTAAGAGTTTAGGCTCAGCTTTTTTTATGGTTGGTTTTTCACCATGTCGATTAAAGGGTTCAATATTTTCTCCACCTTCAATCAAAGAGCTGGTGAAATCTACAATTTCCTTAGTGGAACGGTATGTTTTTGTCAAAATGATCTTCTCTATGTCTTCCCCTAGCTCTTCATAATCTGAGATAACAGTAGGCGAACCTGTTGCTCCTGAGAAGATGGCTTGATTAAAGTCACCAAGAAGTGTCATTTTACTATATGGGAAAAGCCGTTCTATTAAAGCAAATTGAAACGGTGAATAGTCCTGTGCTTCGTCAATAAAAATATGTCGTATCCCTGTTGTTGATTTCCTGCCTTTTAATAAATCCTGTAAATAAACAAAAGGAGTTGCATCCTCATATGCAATCTTAGAGTTTGATAGCTGTTCAATCGTCTCGAGCCCAATCTGTGTCCAGTTAGCAAGCAGGACTTCTTTATGATCAGACTCCCTTTTAAACAACTGACTATACAACCCCTGCATATCAATGAAATCCAGCCTTTTTACTCGATTGAATAAAGGTTTGAATTTTTGTTTCACGAACCTGTCAGCGAGAAACTTTTGTTCTTGATCAAAATCATCAAAACTCTTATCGGTAAAACGTTCTTTTTCCTGAAGTTCCTGATATACCTCTAAATAGTCCTCTTTTTCAAGATATTGAATTTCTTCCTCAACCCAGCTTTTTGACCGTTCCTGTTTGACTCTTCTCTTTAACTCTCTTAATAACCAATCCTTTACCATCTCCAGTCTATTAGGAATGGTAAAGCTATCATCTAATGAATAAAAGTAATCATATATTGATTCTTTGGCAAATACAACCTCACCTCGGAAACTTAGATCCTTAAAAAGCAGTCCTCCTCTTGATAAACCATTTACATACTGATCAATAATTTGTTTAAATTCTAGGCTTGATTTAAATCGGATTCCTTGAACTCTAGTTTGATAATCCTCATGCCCTTCCTTGTTAAGCAAAAATTCCATCTGGTCAAAAGGGTCTTCAACTTCAAATTGATTCCCGATTCGATTATTTAAGTATTCCATAAATGTCGCCTGCTCCATGTTCTCTTCCCCTAATTCAGGAAGGACCGTCGATACGTATGAGGTAAATAACGGGTTCGGTGAAAATAGCATAATATTCTCTGACTTTAAGGTTTCACGGTACCGGTAAAGCAAATAAGCAACTCGTTGAAGAGCAGCAGAAGTTTTTCCACTGCCAGCTACCCCTTGGACTATGAGAAGTTTACTCTTCTCGTTGCGAATAATTAAATTTTGCTCTCGCTGAATAGTGGCAACAATACTTTTCATTTGTGCATTTGCGTTATTTCCAAGAACTTCTTGAAGCATTTCATCACCAATCGTTACTCCCGTATCAAACATGGCTTTTATATTGGAAGCCCGGATAATAAATTGCCTCTTTAAATTCATCTCCCCTTCAATTTTTCCTTCCAACGTCAAATAAGAAGCAGGACCTGGGGCAAAATCATAATAAAGGCTGGAAATAGGTGCACGCCAATCATAAATTAAAAATTCCTCATCCTTCTCGTCCATTAGCGATGCAATTCCAAGATATACATGGTCAACACTCTTCTCCCCTGTTTCCAAGAAATCAATCCGTCCAAAATAAGGGGAATATGTTAAACGGTCTAAGATTCGAAGCTGTTTATCCATTTGTTTATATGTGCGTTCCCGTTCTGACAATAATTCTGCTTGTTGTTTTATGCTGGCTGCCGTTTCGATCACATCATCCGGCTCATCCATATTAACCGTTACATCTTCCCAGAAAGTCTTTCGCAGCTCAAGCACATCCGCACCAACTCCTCCGGTATTTTGCTGGAGTTTTTGCTTTTTCTTATCTATTTCCTTAATAACACTCCTGACTCGTTCCTGCTCCAATTGTAAATCACTATTCAGGGTTTCACTCATTTGACCACTCTCCAGACAAAATTTGCTCCCTAAAAATATTTGACAACCATACTTTTGATATGTTATTATATTATTAGGGATATTTTATTCTTTTTAAAATGATATCTCAAGACCAAAATTTATTTTATCATGATTACATAGTGATTTCAATACGAAATTAGCGCCTTGAAGGCGTTTTTTTTATGCCTATTTTTGATTACTCACCATTTGGGTTACTTTTTCATCCTGAAAATCATTTAACTTTACACTTTTGCATTCTCCATACACCCAATCTCGATATTTTCCATATAGAAATATCATTAAAATGCGTATAAGATAATAATCAGCAATATGAAATCTTTCTTTCGCAATCCTTAGTTTCTTAAAAATGAAGTCTAACCCAATGTACATTACCAAGACCCTTCGTTTGGCACTCCAATTATTCTCTTTCAAGAAGGACAAAGTTGAAAAAAAGGATATGGAAATGGCATAAATAGGGACGACGATAAAATGCTCTGTCCAAGAATGATACCTGCCAAACCCGAACCGAATTTTTCGCGAAGATGCAAAGAGAAATAATAAATTGGCTTCTGTCACCATGATCATTAAAAAGAGTGAAATAAAACGAATGAGGTGATTTCTCTTACTTAAAAAGAAATTCCACAAATCACTGATATAGAAGTATATAGGAATCAAAACTAAGGTATACACGGTCTTCCACCAGTAATGTTTATATACTTTTAACCGCAAAAATAAGATTTCTACTAGGGTAAAATAAACACCGCCCAGTACTTTCCATCCCCCGCCTAATTTGAAAGCAGTTATGAATACAGCAGTAAATGGGACAAAAATAGCCTGTGATAAAATAGCACCAAAAATATTATCAAAAAAGTTATTTTTCAATACTCTAGGTTTATATTTATATGCTTTAAAAAGATTTAATACAAAAAACTCCAATAAATACGCTAACCCGATATTTGCCATTAAAAGAGTAAATAAATGCTTTTTCTTCTTATATTTATAAAAAGCCGAGCCAAGAAGAATTGTATGAATTAGGAACAAGATAATAAAGGGTACCTTATTATTTTTTGGATTTTTCATACGCATATCCCATTTCATTAAACAGTCTTAACGGTAGTATTTGATTTACACCCCATTTCATTCCAACATTTTGCTAACATTCCTTTATATGTACTGCAATGTATTGGTTTCAATTTACACAATAGAGAATAGGGCCGGGGCCCGACCCTAATCATTTATTATGTTGGCCTGATTGTTACTCTTGTGCCGTTGGGAACCCTTTCGGCAAGCTGCAGGACATCTCGGTTATGCATTCTAACACATCCCGCTGATACAGCTTTCCCTATCGAGCTCGGGTCATTGGTCCCATGAATCCCATAGCCTTGTTTAGATAGTGAAAGCCACATAACACCAAATGGTCCGCCTGGATTCATCTGCCGGTTAACAATCACAAAATCGCCTGTCGGTGTTGCTGTAAGCATTTTCCCTACAGCAATTGGATAAATCTTCTCCAGCTTTCCATCCCGATATAATGAAAGTCTCCTTTTCCCAATTGAAATGTGTATCGAAAAAGGTATTGTATTTGGATCTGGCAGACCAGGGATTTGAAGTTTTTGCCCAATATATAGCTGCTGATAATTAACTCCGGGATTGGCTGCATATAGACTAGCGAGGCTGACTCGATAATCCAAAGATATTTGGTAGAGTGTATCGCCGCGCTTCACAATATGAATCATGTTATCCCACCTTTTTTTATTAACATATGTCGGGATATAGGAAGCGTTGCCTGCTAATAAGGTGGTTAATGCCCTGGAAGTTCAAACAAATGCGCCATATCATTTCGAATGTGTTGGTTAAAAAAATAATCATTTGTGGCAGGGTCATAAACATAATCCTTTTTCCAATCCTGAATGTTCCTGGATATTTCTTTCATAGCCTCTACAAATAATAAAATCTCCGCATTGGTCATAATCGGATGCAGTGAAAATCGTACCCACCCTGGTTTCATAGACAAATCTCCCTGATCAATTTGCTCAGCAATTTCCTTCGATTTATTTTTGTCGATTTTTAATAAGTAATGACCATATGTTCCAGCACAAGAGCACCCGCCGCGAACCTGAAATCCAAAACGGTCATTAAGTAAACGGACAATTAGATTGTAATGAATATCACTCATCGTAAATGAAACAATGCCTATCCGATTTTTTTGATGGGCCTCCAAGACCTTAAGATTCGGTATATTATTCAGCCCAGATAGCAGCAGTTCAAGCTGTTCTTTTTCCCTTGCTAAGATTTGTTCAACACCCATTTGTTCCTTTAATTTGATACATAAAGCGGTACGAATAGCTTGAAGGATTCCTGGCGTTCCTCCATCCTCCCGGTGTTCAATATCATCTATATACTGATGTCCGCCCCAAGGATTTGTCCACGTAACCGTCCCCCCTCCAGGATGATCCGGGACTTTATTAGAATACAATCTTTTATCAAAAATTAAGACACCGCTCGTTCCAGGCCCTCCCAAGAATTTATGGGGTGAAAAAAAAATAGCGTCTAATTTTTCCATTGGGTCTTTTGGATGCATATCCATTAGCACATAGGGTGCAGATGCAGCAAAATCTACAAAGCATAGTCCTCCATGCTTATGCATGATTTTTGCCAATTGATGATAAGGTGTTTGTATGCCTGTAACATTCGAGCACGCTGTAAAAGAACCAATTTTATATGATCTGTCTTGATAATTGGAAAGAAGTTGTTCCAGATGGCTTATATCTACTAAACCTTGTGAGTCGGGTCTAATAATTTCAACATCTGCTAATGTTTCTAGCCATGAGGTTTGGTTAGAATGATGCTCCATATGTGTCAAGAAAACGACTGGCCTTTCCTTCTCTCGAAGCCTAATGTTTTCTTTCCATTGTTCCGGGACTCTAACCCCCAATATTCTCTGTAACTTATTTAGGACCGATGTCATCCCAAAACCATCAAGAATGACAGCGTCGTTATCATTGGCATTTACATGTTTCTTAATTATTTTTCTTGATTGATTGTAGATTCCGGTCATCATCAGACTTGTGATATTTGATTCTGTATGTGTATTAGCCATATATGGACCAAATACCTCTGTTACCTTTTGTTCAATGGGGCGATACAATCTTCCACTTGCTGTCCAATCCGCATAAATTATCGGTTTTTCACCGTATGGGGAGTTAAACTCCTGATGATTGCCGATAACTTGAGATCGAAATTGTTCAAAATATTCCTCAAGATTATCCGGCAGCCTGTAGCATTTGCTGCCGATTCTTATAGTAATCATACTTCAGCACCTCTCCATAAAAGGTCTTAGTAATTACTATATGCAGAGATTTTTCACTTGCAAACAAAAAAGCCTGATCCAATGGACCAGGCTAATATCCTTTATGATGAAATTGTATTCTTTGCTGATTCCTTACGATTTACCTCATCAATTTTTTGAACAAACATATGAAATACCCTTTGTTTTTCTTCTAAATCTTTAATATATTCTTTTAGTTGATTATAACTTTCTTCAAATGGTTTATGATATCTTTGGCGAATATTTTCAATAAGTTCCTCATTCACCGTTGATTGGATAACTTGCTTAGTAATTCCATACTTGTATGAGTAAACCTTTAATTCTTGT
Source organism: Neobacillus niacini (assembly GCF_046591715.1). GTDB lineage: Bacteria > Bacillota > Bacilli > Bacillales > Cytobacillaceae > Neobacillus > Neobacillus niacini_L. Next base: position 165,119 of record NZ_JAWVNQ010000009.1, read on the forward strand.
GCTACTTCTTCATATTCTTTATCAATCTCTGTTAGTACGACCGAAATATCATCTTTCCACTCTTCAAGGGATTTTTGTAAATAGGATTTTACCAATGTGTCTTCCATAACTGCACCCGCCCTAATAAAGTCTTATATTATCTTTATTATAGCTGAGATTATTTACAGCCTAATTTCTAGCTGTTTACAAACCCATATCAATAAATAGGAAAATATTCCGATTTACATAAAAAACTAGTTTAATAGATACAGATTAGGAAACCGCCTCAATCATGACCGGGACACTTTGCGTTATATTATTTGCATTTCCTAAATCAATATTAATCAATAAAGAATATTGAAAGGTGCTTTGATTACTGTGAATATCTTCTGGAACATTAATTAAGAATGTAATTTTCCCCTTCTGATTAGGACAGCACTCAAGAGAACAGAAAACGGAATGACTATTAAATGTTTCTTCTACAACTGCCTGTGAATCAATCCCTACTAAATCGATATCATATCTTTTTATTTTATTTTTTAAAAGCCCGCCTGTTATCTCAATGGTTCCATTGATGACACTTCCTGCCTCATATACCTGTTTATCCAGATGGACCATTGTTTTTGGCAAACCAATCTTTAGTTTTGTTAAATAATCTTTTAATGTCATATTCCTCACCGTTCCCTAAAAATAGGCATAAATAAAAGACCAACAGTAGTAGTCAAGCTGCTTAAATGTTCATTAAAACAAAAAAAGCCCCCCTATACTTGGCGGTCCATGACCTCCTTCGCTTTAGCCGACGAAGTTAGCTGACGGGTAGGATGGCGAAAGAGTTCTCATCCCTTCTACATTTGTAGAATTAACCCCAATAAAGTGGTTCCTCCGTACCCATAAAATGGGTTTTGGCCGAATATATTAAATTCATGTTGATTATGACGCTAATTTTATCTTCAACCTGATTACTTGTAAAGAGTGATATTTAATTAAATTTACTGCTTAATCTTCAATTTCATTAAAAAACAATGATTTTTCTATTGATTGCTCATGTTTTATCGTTATTTTGATTGTTTTAATCTCTTCATTAAAGGTAAATGGGATTTATTATCATTTAATTAAGCGCGCGAACTCCTCGAGCGTGGTTGAATACTTAATATAAATTCGCGGCAAATAAAAGAGCTCATTTTTAAAACCCTTTTTGGTAAAGATTTCTGGAGTTGTTGTCAAACCAAATGAATAATACTTTTTTGTTTCCGCAACTACATGTTCATTAAAGTTTCCAAATGGATAGGCTAATGCAATGACTGGTTTTCCTGTAATTTTTTCAATTTTTCCTTTTGATTCTAGTAATTCATCTTGAAGATCAACTAATTTTGTTAAATCAGGATGCGTCGCAGTGTGAGACTGAACAGAAATCACTCCAGATTCTGACATCCATTTTAATTCCTCTTGATCTAAACGATTGGAATGGCCGATAAAATCAGAAATGACAAAAAAGGTTGCTGTTGGTTGAAATTTGTCATCCTTTAGTTTTTGAAGGATATTAAATGCATTTTTATTATTTTTGTAACCATCATCAAACGTGATAAAGATAGGTTTTCTATAACTGTTGCTATGCTGCCAATTTTCAAACGTTAATAAAGTATATCCTTGTTTTTTCAAATACAGCATTTGCTTTTCAAAATTCTCTGGCGTTACAAATAATTCCTTTGATCCTTTTCCGTTATATTCATCGATTGAATGGTAGATAAGAATTGGAATGCTTTGCTCTGCAAATACATTTCCTGGCAGGGTAAGCAAAAAAATAATGAACAGTATTGCCCTATACATAATCATACCTTCCTTTCATTAATGTCTTCTAAGAATATTATTTCTTACTGGGAATATTTTTATCTCAAGTTATTAATGTTAAACTAAACAAAATATATCGATAAAAGGAGACAGTAAATGTCTAAGTACAAGGTTTTATTTCTAGATATTGATGGCACGATCATTAAACCTGATGACTCCATTGAAGACACAACAATTAATGCAATAGCTAAGGCTCAGGAAAAAGGCATAGAGGTTTTTTTAGCTACAGGCAGACCTTTACATGAACTTAGAGAACTTGCTCAACAGTTAAACATCCATTCCTTACTTGGGTACAATGGTGCATTTGCCATTTACCAAGGTAAAGACCTATTCCAAGAGCCGATGGATAAAGAAATCGTAAATATGTTCATAGAGACAGCGAAAAGGAATCACCATGACCTTGTCTTATATACGAAGGACCAAAATATATTCACTAATTTAGAAGTAGAATGTGTAAAAGAGTTTATAAAGAAGTTTCACCTACATAATAATGATGCTCTTTCGTTATCAAATGAATATGAGGTACTGGGAATGACTTTAATCAATTTAGACCCTGACGATACAGCACTATATGAACAGGAAAACCAAGTCCATTTATCCCAAGTAAACCTTGAAGGTATGCGGCATTGCTATGATGTGATTAGAGATAATGTCAATAAAGGGATTGGGATTCAACATATCTTGAACCATCTGGGAATTGAGAGGGAAAATGCCATTGCTTTCGGCGATGGATTGAATGATAAGGAGATGCTCCAGAGTGTCGGGGAAGGATTTGCGATGGGAAATGCTCATCCTGACCTCTTTCAGTATGCCAAACATAAAACCACTTCAGTAAGTGATTCGGGCATTTATAATGGATTAAAAAAATTGGGGATCACCTAAGCTAACAAAAACTGTGCGAATTGCACAGTTTTTTTTGCATAAATTTGTTGGTATTTCGTGGTATCCGTCTTGTTTTGATAGCTTTTGTCAGCCTGCAGGAAAATAGGGTGCGCCATATAGAATTTACTATCCAAAGATGTTTTACCGTAAATTGGATAGAAAGGATTTGAACATTATGCGAACTTTCACCTTAAAGGAAGTTTCCAAAAAAATAAATGTAAAACCAGCTACCTTAAGAAAATGGGAAAAGGAACTTGAGGAATACCTGGATATTCCTAGGACAAGACAAGGAGCAAGAATTTATTCGCAAGTAGAACTTGATTTACTTTTGGATATTAAACAAATGTACGATAACAAATTAACTACTGCGATGATCATACAATCGTTACAAAATAAGGGTGAACCTATAGGAGAAGATCCTGAAGATGTCGACCTAATTGAAGAAGAAGAAATTTCTGAGCAGTCTTCCTCTTCTTTGCCAATGGTCTCAGAAACCATACCAGAAGTAACAAATGAGGAAATTGCCATTCAAAATGCAGATCAATTCTTCGATGCTATGGATACTTATAAACAAACATTCTTAAGTGAGGTAAAAGATGAAATCCGAAGTGTTCTCCGAAAAGAGGTTGTAGAAGAAGTAAAAAAGGAAATCTCAAAAGGTACTTTCTATACAGTGAAGTCTATTTCTGATTCTATCTATAAATCCTCTGCTTCTACAAAAGCCGAACTTGAGGAGCTTTCGGAACACATTGAAAAATCTGCTGAACAGACTACGGAAAGGCTTCATTATTTATCAAAAAGTATTGTCAATGCCTCACATGAAACTTCAGAGGAAATTTATACATTATCGAAGCAATTATCTGAATCGACTGAGGAACTCGCTCACTATGTTGATATTACCAATACAGAGATTAGTAGTTTATCGGAAGCGATTGAATATGATCGTCAAGAGCGCGTGAAGGAACGCGATCACATCCTGCGGGAAATTACTCAAAGAGAAGCTGCTTTTCAAGATTTATTAACAAGCTTCCGTGATGTAGCCGCTGCAAAGGAAAAGAAATGGTGGAAGTTCTGGGAGTAAATGTCATGACGCTTGCTGCTTTGGTCAAATTTTTCTAGTTGGGGGAATGATTATGAACACAAGCGAAGTAGCCAAATTATTAGGGGTATCAGCAAGTACCATTCAACGATGGGTAAAACAGCTTGAACTGCCAATGGAGAGGAATGAACGCGGGCATTACCATTTTAATAATGAGGATATTGATCTATTAAGAAATATTCAAACACAAATACAGAATGGAACCCTGCTTCAAGAAATAGCACCTATCCAAGAGAAAAAGTCTCGTAAAGGGACAGTAAAAGCATCTCCTGAAACAAATGCAGAACTAGAAAGATTGTATACAATTGTTAGTGAAATAGAAGCAAAGGTAAACTCAAAGGCAGATTCAGTCGCCTCGTATCAGCTGCTGCAGCACCGGCGCGAAATAGAAGAACTGCAAGGTCAAGTGAGCGGTTTACTGAAACAAGTAGAAACACTGGAATCGCAGCTTTTTGAGTTAAAGAAGTCTGCCTTACCTGAAGAACCGCTTGTCCTAAATCAGGGGAAAAACAGAAAAAAGAAGAATCTTGTCAGCTCTTTATTTGGATTTTTAGGGTAACAAGTATAGTTGGCATCATTATTGGTATAAAAGAAACTCGCCATTGGCGAGTTTC
>NZ_JAWVNQ010000010.1:0-151292 GCF_046591715.1 Neobacillus niacini
TAAATAAGTGGAGTTTTTCCGTTTATTTTCGAAAATACCCATATTTCCTGATAAATAAGCGGAGATTTTTCGCTTATTGCATCTAAATCCTTGGATTTTGTCTTATTTGAAGCAGTTTACCGGAATTCCTCCGCTTATATCTGCTCTGAAAGCTTCCTCAAGATAAAATAGACGGAAAATCTCCGCTTATGCAGACTCAAGCCTATCCGAAAAAAAGCAAGCATAAAAAAAGATAAACCAGGCATCCTGGTTTATCTTTTTTCAATTGCAACAATGAAGGGAGGATTATTTTGTTGGTTAATAAACTGATACACAAGGACATGTGCCTTCTTCTGATCAATTTCCTGGCAATATGTCAATAAGGCATCACGCTCAACTGCACCCTCATCGTGGCCATGGTAAATCACAAGGATAATAATTCCTTCTGGTACCATGATTTCAAGTAATTGTTGTATTGCAGATATCGTGGTCTCTGGTTTTGTAACGATAGATTTGTCACTGCCAGGCAAATATCCTAAGTTAAAAATCGCAGCACTTACCTTACCATGATGCTCGTCAGGAATAAGCTTATAAAGCTGTTCGTGGCCAGCGTGAAAGAAGGTTACCCGGTTAGCTAGACCCTGTTTCTCAAGTCTTTCCCGACTGTTACGAATGGCCTCTTCCTGGACATCAAATCCGTACACTTTTCCGCTTGGACCAACAAGTTCGGCGATAAATAGTGCATCATGGCCATTACCCAAAGTAGCATCTACAGCAACTGCACCAGAAGGAATAGCTTTTTCAAGTAATTTCTTTGCGAAAGGAAGGATTCGGTCAAGCTTCATAATTAATTCCTCACGGTGCTCTCTTGATAATATTTTCCCTGATAGCTGTTTCTCGCTTTTAACTCTGCATCTATAGAGTTAAGTACTTCCCACTTATTCACACTCCACATCGGTCCAACCATTAAATCAATGGGGCCATCACCTGTAATCCGATGCACAATCATTTCCGGAGGTAAAATTTCTAATTGGTCACATACTAAATTGACATAGTCTTCTTGAGAAAGAAACTCAAGCATTCCTTTTTCGTATTGTTTCACCATAGGTGTTCCCTTTAATAAGTGAAGCAAATGAATTTTAATACCTTGGACATCCAGCTTAGCCACTTCTCTTGCTGTTTCCATCATCATGTCATACGATTCAAGCGGTAATCCATTGATAATGTGTGAGCAAATACGGATGCCATGTTTTCTAAGTTTATTTACACCTTCAACATAACATTGGAAATCATGAGCACGATTGATTAATAAGGCTGTCCGTTCATGAACCGTCTGCAAGCCAAGCTCCACCCATAGATACGTTCTCTGGTTTAATTCAGCTAGGTATTCAACAACATCGTCCGGGAGACAATCTGGACGAGTAGCAATCGATAATCCAACAACACCCTCCTGCTTGAGAACACTCTCGAATTTTTCGCGGAGAACCTCAACTGGTGCGTGCGTATTGGTATAGGCCTGAAAGTAGGCCATGTACTTGCCATCTTTCCATTTTGTATGCATTTTTTCCTTAATTTCAAGAAATTGTGTTTCCAGGCTCTCAGTACGGTCACCGGCAAAATCGCCGGAACCCGCAGCACTGCAAAACGTACAACCGCCATGAGCAACTGTACCATCACGGTTCGGACAATCAAAGCCGCCATCTAATGCAACCTTGAAAACTTTATGGCCAAATTGCTGGCGAAGATGATAATTCCATGTATGATAACGTTTATCGTCTGAAGCATATGGAAAAGGGTTGGTCTGAGTCAATTCAGAAACCTCCTTTATATTTTTAACATAACTTACATTTTAACATGAAAAGTGGGGCATATCCATTTGTAATAATTGTATCTTGTTCTCCCAGCACCTCTGCTTTTCTTATTGCCAGTAATTATCAATCGTAAGTTGTAATAGGAAAAGTCAGAGAGAACAAAATAAGAAATGAAGCCCTAAGCTTCAAGGTTCTGGTGTCACCAAAAAGAAGGGGGTCCTTAGATGGCTACACGTGCTTCAATGGACGCATTAATGCAGCAGTGTGAGGATACAATTCGTTATGCGAAAGAACAGTTTGAAACAAGCAGCCTTCAAGAGCATTACAACAATGATGACTATACCAAGGCCTTACAGGATCTTGAACAAACCTATCAGGATATTGCAAAAATGGCCCATAGTGCGAATTCACAGCAGCGGGATCAACTCCATCGTATGAGATTACAAATACAGCAGCTACAAAATACCATGATATTAGAAGGGCAGACTTATACCGGAGGTAACCTGACTTGAAAAAACGATCTAAAAAAAATAATCCAGAACAAAAAACAAGAAATGGAAGCAATAACCAAGATCTCGAGCTAGGTCAAGATGTGGACCTAGTAAAACAAGCAAAAAAGAAATACGAAAAATCTGGCGGTCAGCCAGTAAAATCAAAATTTCACCAAGAGAAAAATCAATCATCATAATAAAGGATTTGGCCTTCGACGAAAGTCGAAGGTTTTTTATATAAAAAATCCTAAATACACCATGAATATAAGGTAAAATTCCAGTTCACAAATTAGAAATAACTCAATATGTTTTTGTGATTTTGGTCACAGAATGAGTTTAGCTAATTTGCGATAAATAAAGTAAGAATTTCCGCATTGGAAAATTTTTTTAAGAAATATTGTGAACCAATTCACAATTTATTCACAAATAGAAGGGAAGTAAAAATATGAAAAAGGTATTCATTAACATAAATTTTCTCCTCTGTATACTGCTGCTGTTTAACCCTGCAGCCATCTCAGCAGAAGATAATCAACTCATTTTAAATATGGAGGAACTTTCAATAAAAGTAATGCCTGAATTTGCTTTCCATCCAAATGATAAGGAAAAAGAACACCCGCCATTACTAATTGGCTATCAAGGAACCATGCGTAATCAAACAGACCAGCCGCAAAAAGGGCAAATTGAGATCCCGCTGCCATTGAATGACAAGAACTTCCGAATTGGATATGTTGCTGATTACTCTAGCGACTTATCAAAGGTTTATGAAATAGAGTACATACTAGATCAAGAAAAAGGTACGATTTCTTGGACAACGAGTGAAGAAATTCAACCAAATGATGTTTATAAATTTGTTGTTGAATTTTATACAGATACCTTAAAGGTTGATAAAGAAAGAAAATCCTTGTCATACCCATTTAAGTCCTTTACCGATATTGGTTTATTCAATGTTTCGTTCATTGAACCTTTACGTGCAGAAAAGTTCGTTCTAAATCCAGCCCCCGAGGAGAAAAACACTCATGGTGATGAAGAAGGTGTCCATTCCTATTACTTCCAAGGAATCAAGGCTGGAGAGGAAAAAAACTTTACCCTGACATATGAGAGGACAGAGACAACACCAACTGTTGAGATGATTGAAAAACAAGAACAACAACCACTCAATAATAATGAAAATAAAAAAAATCCTAGGATCCTTTCCATTGCAGCAGTTAGTGGAGCAGGTTTACTAGCTGCAGGTGCATTCGTTTTCTTAATTAATCGAAATCGCCCAAAGATATAGGCAGGTAAAACCATTTCCTTTTGGCAATAAAGTACTCCAGTACTTTATTCAATAAATTAGAGAGAAAGTTTAAATTATGGGAGGTGAAAGAATGTTTAAAAGAGGGTTAAAAAAATTGCTGGCAGTAGATAAAAGGGTATTGATACTAGGTGCTCTTATAGCTGGCGTACTCTTTTCATTCGGGACAGTAAAAACAATGGCTTACTTGGATTCACCAGGATTTTGTCAAAACTGTCACACGATGAAGTCGGTGTATACATCATTTGTGGATTCGACTCATGCAGAATTGCAGTGTAACGACTGTCATTTACCGCATGAAAGTGAGGTTGGAAAGTTATTTTTCAAAGGCCGCGCAGGGATGACACATATTTTCTATAACACACTAGGTACCGAAGATATTCCAGACAGAATCTATGCGACAACACGAACATTAAGAGTTATCAATCAAAACTGTGCAGATTGTCATAAGAGCACAATTGATAATGTCTCACATGATGCAAAGGAAAACTGTATGTCATGTCACCAAACGGTACCGCATGGAAGTGATTTTAAAGATGATAGTTACCATCAGCCGCCGAAATCCGGTGAGCTATTAAAGAATAAGGGAGGATTTTAAGCATGAATAGGTTCCGTTATGGGGCAACCCTCCTTCTACTAGTACTTGTTCTCATCATTACTGGATGCAGCAATTCTACTGACGGTGCAAGTGAAAAGACTGCAAGTGCTAAGGAAGCTAAGGGTACGACAGGCCTTTCTAAAGACGAAATAAGCAATGAGGCCTTTAAAGAGTTATTTCCACTTCAATATAATAGCTATATGAAAAATGAAAAAATGGAAGACACCAAATACAATGGTTCTGTAAAACGCAGTAAATATGATCCTGATAAAGAACCTTTGCTTCCAGTACTTTTTAACGGTTATGGATTTGCCACTGAATATAATGAGGACCGCGGTCACGTATATGCTTTGGATGATGTAAGGGATGTAAAACGAATTACCGATAAGTCGGTTGGTTCTTGTTATACATGTAAATCAACAGCTGTACCTCAAATGATTGAGGAAATGGGTGACGAGTATTGGGGAGCGAATTTTAATTCAGACATTTGGCCAAAAGGGGAAGCAATGGGACACTCACCAATTGGATGTTCTGACTGCCATGACCCCGAAACCATGGATTTACGCGTTACACGTCCCAGCTTCTACAAGGCTTTAGAGGCACAAGGTATAGATACTTCCAACCCGACTAAAAACGATATGCGCAGCTATGTTTGCGGCCAGTGCCACGTGGAGTACCATTTTGCCGCAAGTAATAGTGAAGTTACTTTCCCATGGAATGAAGGCTTTAAACCAGAAGATATGTATAAATACTATGATACCATTGCTAAAGAAAATGGTTTTGAAAAGGATTGGGTTCACAATATTTCTGGTGCCCCAATGTTAAAAGCACAGCACCCTGAATATGAAACACATGCCAGCGGTACACATGGTAAGGCAAATGTTTCCTGTGCAGACTGTCACATGCCGTATGAACGTGTAGATGGAAAGAGAAAAATCACGTCTCACTATTGGACATCACCGCTTAAGACAATGGATACTTCATGCGGACAATGTCATGGGGATCGAGATTTAGACAAATTAAAGGATCGCGTTATCGAAATCCAGGATGCAAACGTAAGTGCATTACATGAAGCACAGGATATTTCAACAACAGCGCACTATTATATTAATAAGATGCTTACTACTGGAGTCAGCCAGGACAAGATTAAGCAGGCACAAGAATATGTACGTAAAGGTCAATGGTTCTGGGATATTATTGCTGCAGAAAACTCTTCAGGCTTCCACAATCCGCAAGGTTCTATGGATTCCTTAAGAGAATCAGTTGTCCAATCGAACAATGCTATTCGCCTTGCAACAGAAGAGCTAGTAAAAAAGGGTGTCAGCATCGAAGAGCTTAATGCTGAAATTGAAAAAGTAAAGAGTGCGGTCCAAGCAGAAACTGTAAACGAAAAGAAAAAGGATCACGCGGTAAACAGCTACTTCCCTGCACAGCAGTCAGTAGTGCCAGCAGTAAAAAAATAGACCCTTTCAATAACATTCTTAATCGTCCCGCTAAGAAGGATTAAGAAGTGTAAGGAAAGAGTCCATAAATGAAAATTGAAGAAAACACTGTTTCTCCTTAGGAGGCAGTGTTTTCTTGTTATTATTGTGACCAAATCCTGTATTGCTGTCAATTAAACTTTCCTGCTATTGGTCTAAAATGGGTAAAAAACAAATATTTTATAAGGAAGAATCCAATATGAAATAGGTGAGGATCATGTATGTCGTTCATTTTTTTGAAAACAGAATCGAACTTCTAAATCAGCTGCTTGGAAATGTCCCGGCAGTTGGTGATCAGCTTACCATTAAAGGTCGAAAAGGGAAGGTCACAGATGTAAATCATGTGGATGACACACATGTCCATGTGCAAATTACGGTAGAAAAAGCACCAGTCAAAAATAAGAATACAGCTGCAGATTTAGCGAAAAAGAAAAAAAGATAAATTGAATTCTAAAGGTCCTGTTTCAGGGCTTTTTTTTATTATTACAACAATTTGGAAAAGGATTGCTTGAAATTGTGAATGGGACTACAATATCTTTTGGAACAGGTAACTAACGAATGATAAAGGGGCGTTTTTCATGCCGCGTGCCTTATGGCTTTTAATTATTGGGATGGCAGTGAATGTAACAGGCTCTTCTTTTTTATGGCCTTTAAATACCATCTATATTCACGAGCATTTAGGAAAATCTCTATCCATTGCAGGTGTTGTCTTAATGCTCAACTCAGCTGCAAGCGTGATTGGAAATCTGTACGGCGGCAGTCTATTTGATAAACTAGGCGGCTATAAATCAATTATTTTAGGAATTAGTATTACGCTTTCTGCTCTAGTAGGATTGACCTTCTGGCATGGCTGGCCAGCATACATTATTTTTCAAATTATTATCGGTTTTGGAACAGGGATCATTTTCCCTTCCATGTATGCGATGGCGGGCTCAGTCTGGAAAGAAGGCGGACGTAAAGCCTTTAATGCTATTTATGTGGCCCAGAATCTTGGAGTGGCAATAGGAGCTGCACTTGGCGGTATCGTAGCTGACTATTCTTTCGAATATATTTTCCTAGCCAATACAATTATGTATGTAATCTTTATGCTTATTGCAGTGTTTGGTTATAAAGGAATCTCTAGTAAACCAGCTGTACAAGAGAATGAAAGTAACGAGCCTGTATCTGAAACAGGCAGAAAAAATTTGTATGCGATATTAATTCTATGCATCGGTTATTTACTCTGCTGGGTGGCATACGTTCAATGGCAGACAACGATTGCTGCCTATACACAGGAAATAAATATCTCATTAACACAATACAGTTTGTTATGGTCAGTTAACGGAGCGATCATCGTCCTTGGTCAGCCTCTTCTAAATGGATTACTAAAACATATGACAGCTTCCTTAAAAGTTCAAATTCTTATCGGCATTGGAATTTTTACTATTTCTTTCCTTATTGCAGGAAACGCAAGTGCATTTTCAGGTTTCTTAGTTGCGATGATTATTTTAACTATTGGTGAGATGTTTATTTGGCCAGCTGTTCCAACTATCGCCTTTGACTTGGCTCCGAAGGGACGCGAAGGGTTTTATCAAGGGATTGTTAATAGTACGGCTACAGGAGGAAGAATGATTGGTCCATTATTAGGGGGACTTCTGGTTGACATATACAGTATGTCTGCATTATTCTACGTTTTAATTGGATTATTCATCATAGCAATTATTACGACATTAGCCTATGACCGCATCCTGCAGACAGAAAAGAAATTCAGCGTAAAACTTTCGTAATGCAAAGATCCGGCTTCTTATTAAGGAAGCCGGTTTTGTTATGTTTAAAAAATATTTATTTGGTCAAACTGATTTAGGTGAATGTTACTTGCATACTGCAGGGAAATTTAATACAATAACCGTAATACTTTTTATATTGAATGACTGTGAGTAGGAGTAGTAGTGAATTATTCCCGTATAATAGAGAGTTGACGGCTGGTGGAAGTCAACCGGGTACATCATGAACTCGCCTATGAGTTGCAAACATGAAGTAACAGTAATGTTTGCCGTATTCCGCGTTAAGGATGAATGAAGCGAGTGTTTTACAACACTAATGTGGGTGGTACCGCGGGAAGATACATAGACAATCCTCTCGTCCCTTTTGGGATGAGGGGTTTTTTTAATTTTTTTTAGGAGGAAACACTATGAGTTTCGATCATCAGCATATCGAGAAAAAGTGGCAAAAGAAATGGGAAGAAGAAAAAACATTTAAAACAAGTGAAGAATTTGATAAACCAAAATTCTACGCATTAGATATGTTCCCTTATCCATCAGGAGCAGGACTGCATGTTGGACACCCTGAAGGTTATACCGCTACGGATATTCTTTCACGGTTAAAGAGAATGCAGGGATACAACGTATTACATCCAATGGGATGGGATGCTTTTGGTTTACCGGCTGAGCAATATGCGTTGGATACTGGAAACGATCCTGCCGAGTTCACAGAGAAAAATATTAACACCTTCCGCAGACAGATTAAATCATTAGGATTTTCCTATGACTGGGATCGAGAAGTAAATACAACTGATCCAGAATACTATAAATGGACGCAATGGATTTTCTTAAAGCTATGGGAAAAGGGTCTTGCTTATATTGATGAAGTAGCGGTTAACTGGTGCCCGGCACTTGGAACCGTATTAGCTAACGAAGAAGTTATTGATGGGAAGAGTGAACGCGGAGGGCATCCGGTTGAACGCCGTCCAATGAAGCAGTGGATGTTAAAAATCACAGCTTATGGCGACCGTTTGCTTGAAGACTTAGAGGAACTTGACTGGCCAGAGAGCTTGAAAGAAATGCAGCGTAACTGGATCGGCCGTTCTGAGGGTGCTGAAGTAACCTTTAACATCGAAGGTCATGATGAAACCTTTACTGTTTTTACAACTCGTCCAGATACTTTGTTTGGTGCTACGTATGCCGTGCTTGCTCCTGAACATTCTTTTGTTGATAAGATTACAACTCAAGAGCAGCGTTCAGCAGTAGACGCTTATTTAGACAAAGTTAAAACTAAGAGCGATTTGGAGCGTACGGATTTAGCGAAAGAAAAGACAGGAGTATTTACCGGTGCGTATGCGATTAATCCAGCTAATGGTGAGAAAATGCCAATTTGGATTGCCGATTATGTATTGGTAAGCTACGGAACTGGTGCAATCATGGCAGTACCTGCACATGATGAGCGCGACTATGAATTTGCGAAACAATTTGATCTTCCTATTAAGGCAGTGGTAGCAGGAGGAAGTATTGAAAGTGAAGCTTATACAGGTGATGGAGAACACATTAACTCAGATTTCTTAAATGGTCTTAATAAAGAAGAAGCAATAACAAAAATGATTTCTTGGCTTGAAGAGAAGGGAATTGGAACGAAGAAGGTAACCTTCCGTTTACGTGATTGGCTGTTTAGCCGCCAGCGTTATTGGGGTGAGCCGATTCCAATTATCCATTGGGAAGATGGCACAATGACAGCAGTTCCTGAAGATCAGCTGCCATTAACCTTACCGAAAACAACCAATATCAAGCCTTCTGGAACTGGAGAATCACCGCTTGCTGTGATTGAGGATTGGGTAAATGTCGTGGACCCAGAAACCGGTAAGAAAGGACGTCGTGAAACAAATACAATGCCGCAATGGGCAGGCAGCTGCTGGTATTATTTACGATATATTGATCCGAAAAATGATCAGGCACTTGCTTCCAAAGAAAAATTGGAGCACTGGCTTCCTGTAGATGTTTACATTGGCGGAGCAGAACATGCTGTTCTACACTTACTATATGCTCGTTTCTGGCATAAAGTCCTTTATGATATTGGTGTAGTCTCAACTAAAGAACCATTCCAAAAGCTTTTCAATCAAGGGATGATTCTAGGTGAGAACAATGAGAAAATGAGTAAGTCAAAAGGAAATGTAGTAAATCCTGATGATATTGTAGACAGTCATGGTGCTGATACACTTCGTTTATATGAAATGTTCATGGGACCACTTGATGCTTCAATTGCTTGGTCTACGAATGGTCTGGATGGATCCCGCCGTTTCCTTGATCGAATTTGGCGTTTAATGGTGGAAGAAAATGGAAAATTAAATCCAAAAATTCAAGAGAATGAAGATGCTTCTATTTTAGAAAAGGTATACCACCAAACCGTGAAAAAGGTAACCGAGGATTATGAGGGCTTGAGATTTAATACGGCGATTTCACAAATGATGGTGTTTATAAATGAAGCCTATAAATCAACTGTTCTTCCAAAGCACTACATGGAAGGCTTCGTGAAAATGCTTGCCCCAGTTGCACCGCATGTGGCGGAAGAACTTTGGGAAAAGCTTGGCCACAGCGGCACGATTTCATATGAAACTTGGCCTGCTTATGATGAAGCCAAATTAGTGGATGATGAAGTTGAAATTGTCATTCAAGTTAATGGTAAAGTGAAAACAAAGCTTAAGGTGCCGACAGATGCTAGTAAAGAAGCTTTAGAAGGTATTGCGATGGAAGACGATCGAGTGAAGGAACAAATCGAAGGGAAAACCATTCGCAAAGTAATCACCGTTCCTGGTAAACTTGTTAATATCGTAGCAAACTAATGGAGAATCCCCCTGTTTAGACAGGGGGAAACCTAATATAGGGGTGGGAAAAATGGAAGAAATTCAAACTATTACGCCAGAAGAATTAAAGAAAAAGCTCGAAGAAAACGAGAAACTTGAGCTCGTTGATGTAAGAGAGGACGATGAGGTTGCACAAGGAATGATTCCAGGTGCAAAGCATATTCGCATGGGAGAGATTCCTGCTAACCTTGACTATTTTGACAAAGATAAAGAATATATTTTTATCTGCCGTTCCAGCGCTCGAAGCGGGAATGTATGCTACTATTTGCAAGAACAAGGCTATAAAGTCCGTAATATGATTGGCGGCATGCTCGCATGGCCAGGAGAGACAGAATAAACGATTCCTATGAGGGATCGTTTTTTTTGATCAATTTGGGTAACAATCAAGGCGGGATTGTGACCGAAAAGAATAGGGGGCACTAATTTAGGTGAAAATCCAATTTCGATTTATTTATTTTAAAATTCTGAAAAATTGGGAATAAATGATAGAAAAAGGAAAGGAAGATTCAGATGATCCAAGTAAAGTTGTTTGACCGTGAGCATGAAAAAGATCTAGAGAAGGAAATGAACCGCTTTTTAAAAGGAATAGATGAAAAGCAGTTAATGGATATAAAGTATAATGTGGCTGCGATAACAGAGGATGAAGAGGAAGAACAGATCTATTGTTTTTCAGCGATGATTATTTACAAGGCCTGATAAAATAATCAGGCCTGATATGATTTCTTTGCAGAAATAGCTGCATTCGTCCCGGCAAGCCGGCCTGTAACTAATGCTGAGGTTATATTGTATCCGCCGGTATACCCATGGACATCAAGAATTTCCCCGCAGAAGTAGAGACCATCCATCAACTTCGATGCCATTGTCTGTGGTTCAATTTCTTTAACAGAAACACCACCGCCGGTTACGAATGCTTTCTCGAGCGGCAGAGTACCATTTACCTTTATTAAGAATTGCTTGCAGCTTTTCACAAAGGTACGAATCTTATCATTTGAGATTGTGGCACCCTGTTCGGCAGGATCAATATCATTTTGTTCTAACAGAAACAAAAGATATCGTTCAGGAACAAGTCCTTTTAAGGTGTTTTTTATACTCCTTTTTGGCTCGCTTTTTACTAACTTCACAATTTCTTGAAAAAACGCCTCTTCCTTTTTATCTGGAATCACATCTAAACTCATGGTAACTTCAGTTAATTTCCACTTTTTCATCGCTTTTACGACAAATTGACTGCAGCGAAGAACTGCTGGGCCGCTAAGACCAAAATGGGTAAAAATCATATCCATCCTGTGAGTTATGAGAGCTTTTCCTTTTGGATTCAACACACTAAGCTCAATGTCTCTTAATGATAGGCCTTGCAGTGATTTGTTTTTTATAAAAGGCTCATTTGAGGTGACAGGCACCTCAGTTGGAAACAGTTCTGTAATTGTATGCCCGGCTTTTTTCGCCCATGCGTAACCGTCTCCAGTTGAACCTGTATGAGGAACAGATTTACCGCCAACCGCGATGACCACAGATTTTGTTTGTATTTCTGTGCCGTTTTTTAGCTTCACGGAGGATACATGTCCATCTTGGTAATGAATATCGGCCACAGGGCTGTTCGTGTATACCTTCACCTTGAGCTTCTCTAATTGATCTAATAAAGCATCTACGACAGATTGTGCTTTATTGGAGACAGGGAACATCCGGCCGTGGTCCTCTTCCTTTAATTCAATTCCCAGCTTTTCAAAAAACTTAATAATATCTTCATTACTAAAAATAGAAAAGGCACTGTATAAAAATTTCCCGTTACCTGGCAAGTGCCTAATAATTTCCTCGACGGGTAGGCGGTTAGTAACATTACAGCGCCCGCCTCCAGAAATGGCCAGCTTCCTGCCCAGCTTATCTCCTTTATCAATTAAAAGGACTTTTAATCCCTTCTCGCCGGCAGCAATTCCAGCCATTAAACCTGAAGGGCCGCCCCCAATAACAACAACATCGTATATCATACGTCCACCAACTTTATGTATTTTCAATTAAATTTAATACCTGCGCATTAATCCATTATAAACATTCGTATAGAAAAGAAAACGAAAAGACATTTATTTTTATGAAAATTAACTATGCTGTTAGTAGCATCGCAGCCAAAAGAGTTGTAAACTACTAATAGTGTGCAAAAATAGCCGATAGGAACTTTGCTCACATGCGCACAATCTATTTCTTCACTAGGAAGGGATTCTTAATTTATGTCGTCTAAGCTTATAAGAGGAACATTTATTTTAACATTGGGTACCATCATATCCAAGATTCTTGGCTTATTATATGTTATACCCTTTTATCAAATTGTAGGTTCAGAAGGAACTGCATTGTATCAATATTCATACATACCTTACACGATCTTTATAAGTATTGCCACGGCCGGAGTACCGCTTGCGGTTTCTAAATTCATTTCTAAGTATAATGCACTAGAAGAATACGCTGTTGGCCGAAGGTTATTTAAATCTGGACTAGTTATGATGCTTTTGACAGGTATTGCTTCGTTTTTAATCCTATATCTTTCAGCACCGCTTATTGCTGACATGATCATTACAAAAAAAGAGGATGTCGGATCAAGAGCAAAAGATATTATTACGGTTATCCGTGCAGTAAGTTTTGCTTTGATTGTGATACCGTTTATGAGTTTAATTAGAGGTTTTTTTCAAGGACATCAGTCGATGGGACCTTCAGCGGTTTCTCAAGTTGTGGAACAAATTGTCCGGATTACGTTTACACTTGCAGGTGCCTATATTGTTATTAACTTCTTAAATGGAAGTATCGTAACAGCTGTAAGTGTCGCCACCTTTGCAGCTTTTGTAGGGGCGATTGGGAGCCTCGTTGTATTATTCTGGTATTGGTATAAACGGAAACCACATTTAGACCAGCTGCTCCAGCAGGATAGAGGGGAAGTACAGGTTTCGTTAACAGAAATTTATAAGGAAATCATTGTCTATGCAGCTCCTTTTGTGTTTGTTGGGATTGCCAACCCATTATTTCAAGCCATCGATCAAGTTACCTTTACACGGGCAATGCAGGAAATCGGCCACAGCTTCAAGGCAGCTGATGCAGCATTTTCTATTCTAAATTTTGAATCACATAAAATCGTTATTATCCCTGTTTCTCTTGCAACAGGGTTCTCGCTGGCTCTTGTTCCAAGTATCACCAAGGCTTTTGTAGATAAAGATCGAAAAGGGTTAAAACAGCAGCTAAATCAGACCTTTCAAGTGTTATTGTTCTTAACACTGCCTGCAGCAATCGGGCTTTCCCTTTTAGCAGAGCCTATCTATACTGTATTTTACGAGTATAAGCCAATTGGATTTGAAGTACTAAGAGCCTATGCTCCTGTTGGAATTCTATTTTCTTTATTTTTAGTAACGAGTTCCATTCTGCAGGGAATCAATGAACAACGATGGACCGTATTAAGCTTGTTAGTTGGATTACTAATTAAATTATCGCTAAATATTTCTCTTATTACCATGTTTGAAACAAAAGGCGCGGTATACGCAACAGCACTTGGATACATCGGAGCCATATTGATTCAATTATTTGTTATAAAAAGTTATGCAAAATACCCTTTCTTATTTGTTTGGAGAAGGAGTTTGTTAATTATCATTTTTGCTAGTCTTATGTGGGCAGGTACGTTTTTGGTATATCAACTGCTCCTGTTATTTCTAACTCCAGCCTCTAAGTTTCAGTCGCTCATCATTATTTTTGTTTGTGCAGCCATTGGAGCGGCAGTCTATTTTTATTTAGGTTTAAAATCTGGGCTTGTAAACAGACTATTTGGTGATAGGGTTGACCGAATAAAACGGAAATTAAAAATAACGAATTAAACGCTTTAAGAGAGGAGGATTATTTTGAGAATTGATAAGATGCTGGCTAATCTTGGCTATGGCAGTCGTAAAGAAGTAAAGCAGCTTTTAAAAAGCGGTGCAGTCAAAATTGATGATGTGATCGTAAAAGATGCAAAGCAGCATGTTGATACCAATAAACAAACTGTTACGCTAAATGGTGAAGTTATTGAATATAAAGAATTTATTTATTTAATGATGAATAAACCCCAAGGAGTTTTGTCGGCAACAGAGGACAGTGTAGGGGAAACCGTAATCGACTTACTGGAACTTGAAGACCAGGTTTATGAGCCATTTCCGGTCGGAAGATTGGATAAAGATACGGAAGGGCTGCTGTTAATTACAAATGATGGCCAATTAGCACACAGGCTGTTATCACCTAAAAAACATGTTCCCAAGACATACTTTGCTGTGATAGACCAGGAAGTCAGTGGTGAAGATGTAAAGGCTTTTGCGAAGGGAGTAACCCTTGATGATGGGTACGAAACAAAACCAGGCGAGCTGAAAATTTTAAAATCTGGCATTCGCTCTGATATTGAATTAACGATAACCGAGGGAAAGTTTCACCAAGTGAAAAGAATGTTTGAGTCTGTAGGAAAAAAGGTCGTTTACTTAAAACGGATATCCATGGGACCATTGCCATTAGACGAAACACTTGAACTTGGAGAATATCGGGAATTAACAGATGAAGAAGTAGAACTGTTAAAAAATTATCAAGTACAATAGGAAAAATCGCATGTGGATAAGACCGCATGCGATTTTTTATTTAGATATATTGATTAAAGAAATCTAAGACTGCACGGTAGACCTTTATTTCATTCTCTTTCTTCGTAAATCCGTGCCCCTCATCTTCAAATACCATGTATTTCACATTCACACCATTTTTTTGCAGAGCATCAACGATTTGATCTGATTCTGCCTTAATTACCCGGGGGTCCATAGCCCCTTGGATCACTAACATAGGTTTAACCATGTTCTCTAGGTACGTAATAGGGGAATATTCGATTAATTTCTCACGGTCTTTCACCGGGTCACCAACCCACTGATTCATGACCGGTTTCCAATGTTCTGGAACGGAGTTAATAAAGGAGAAAAGATCACTTGGTCCGAAAATATCAACAACCGCCTTAAAATAATCGGCATGACGTCCATGAAGTAATAACGCCATGTACCCGCCGTAGCTTCCGCCCATAAGAAGGATTTTTTCACGATCAGCATAGCCATTTTTAATTAAGAATTCTAAACCCTCAATATTATCTAAACGAGGACCATGACCCCAATCACCTTCTACCATCTTCATAAACTTCAAACCATAACCTGAAGATCCACGGAAGTTCGGAGCAAAAATACTATATCCTCTATTCACTAAAAATTGGAATAGCGAGCGGAATTCTTTCCGTTCTGCGGCTTGAGGTCCACCATGCGGCCAAAGAATCACATGGCCATTAGTTGTATCTTCCTTCGCTTTAAAAAGTAATGCTTCAATTTCAAGTCCATCAAAAGAAGGGTACGTTAATATCTCAGGCTCAACTAATTCCTCTTCAGGTACTCCTGGAACCCCATAGTTTGTTAGTGCTGTCCACTCAGACTGAGAATGTGACTTTTTGAAAATATTTGCTGGACGAGTAGCTGAGCGTGTTAAAAGATATAAGTTACCTTCTTTTGAAATATGCAGCTTTTCAACAATACTTGCAGGTGTTTCGAGTTCCGTTAATGTTTGATGGGTAAAATCATAGCTGTAAAGCTTGTCTGATACACCCTTGGAACTGACAAAATAGAGGATATTTCGTTCCCTGTCAATCTTTAATTCATTAAGATCTTCTCCCTCTAGTTGAAGCACCTTTGTAAATTTTTTAGTAGTAAGGTTGAACTTAGCTAAGTAGGACAAATCTTCGCTGTAATTTGTGATTAGAAAAAGCTCTTCTTCTGACACAAAGTCAGCAGCAGATACGGTATGCTGTTCATCTGTTTTTGGTGTTAATAAGATCTCTTCGTTAATAGTTTTTACATATGCAAGCGTATTGGTATTTGCAAAGTGTTTTAAATATAAATAACTTTTTTCTTCGGGGCTGGCAGTGAGTAGATATGTCGCAGCGTCATCTCCATGTATGACAACAGCCTCTTCTTCTGTTTCTAGATTGTAGCAATAACCTTTTAAGAAGGTCGAATCATCTTTAGTAGAAGTATAATAAAGTCGTTTTCCATCTTCAGATAAAAAGGGATATGTGTGTCTATGCCCTTCTGCCAATCTAATCGGTTTTAGTTCCCCTCCTTTAGGAGGAAAGGCGTAAAGTTGTGCGTTCTCGTCTCCGTCTTTATCAAAGCCTGCAATAACAAACCGGCCTTGTTTGTCGAATTCTATCCCATAACTGATTTGATCATTAAAGGTAAGCGGATAGGGGAATATATTTGGTAAATCCATTGCCCATAAATTATATTTTCCACTTAAATTCGTACTAAGAATAAGCTGTGATTCATCATGGCTGACAGCAAAGTCGTGGATATTAAATGTTTTAAAAAATTGATCAACATCTGGCTTCTTAAATGAAAGCATATTTCTAAACCTCATTTCATTATGTATTCACTACTATATTCTGGAATAATATAGAAATTCCTGCAAAAAATAAAAATAGGACAAGGCATATGGCCTTGTCCTGTTTTTATGCTTGAAGGAAGGATGTTAACATCCAATTATGCTTACTTAGTTTTTCTATTAATTCTGTGAACATATCACTCGTAACTTCATCATTCTCATGTTCGGCTGCCTCTTTACCTGAGTTCAATTCTGAAACAATCAGCGAGAAATCATTAATAATGGTTTGTACCATTTCTTCAGCTGTTAAATTCTCAGTACTTTCTTCAATCGTGGCATATTGGATATATTCTTTTAATGTTGAAACTGGCTTTCCACCTGTAATTAATAATCGTTCAGCCAATTCATCGATTGTGGCAGCCGCTTCTTCGTACAGTTCTTCAAATTTTTCATGTAAGGTGAAGAAGTGTGGACCTTTCACATACCAGTGGAAACGGTGTAGTTTTGTGTAAAGTACATTCCAGTTTGCAAGTTGTTGGTTCATTACTTGTTCTAATGTCATTGTTTGAGTCATGATTTATTCCTCCTAATTTCATATCTGTTTTTATTATAACATATATTAATTAAAAGTAAATATTAAATTAGAATTATTATAAATAACAAATTTGGAAGTCCTTTTTAAAAAATAAGTAACTATTTATGAAAATGGGTAATCTAAAAATATTTACTACACTGTCCCACGTTCCCGAAAATCAAAAAGGGGGAAGCATGATGAAACTTTCACACAAAGAGACCATTGAACTCCATGGTTTTAATAACTTGACCAAATCGTTAAGCTTCAACATGTACGATATCTGTTATACACGTTCAAGAGAAGAACGTGAGGCATATTTAAAGTATATTGATGAGCAATATAGTGCTGAAAGATTGCAAAAGATCTTAACCAATGTTTCGGATATTATTGGCGCACATGTATTAAATGTAGCAAGCCAGGATTTTGAACCAGCTGGTGCAAGTGTTACTCTTCTTGTTTCAGAGGGCCCTGTTGAAAATGCCCCTTCCGAACATTTTGAGGAATCTCCAGGACCTCTGCCTGAATCAGTTGTCATGCAGTTAGATAAGAGTCATATTACGGTTCATACATATCCTGAATACCACCCTGATGAAGGAATTAGTACATTCAGGGCTGATATCGATGTATCAACCTGCGGCGAAATTTCACCGCTAAAGGCGCTTCATTATCTTATTCGTTCGTTTGAAACAGACGTTATGACGATTGATTACCGTGTCCGCGGTTTTACACGGGATAAGGATGGATATAAATTATTTATCGATCATGAAATTAGCTCAATCCAAAATTATATTCCTGAGGATGTTGGCGAATTATTCGACATGATTGACGTAAATGTTTATCAAGAAAATATCTTTCATACAAAATGTAAGCTTCGGGAATTTGATTTAAACAACTACTTATTTGGCTATAAAAAAGAAACCTTACATCCAGAAGAACTAATTGAAATTACCGAGAGAATAAAGCTAGAGATGGATGAAATTTTTTATGGCAAAAATATTGTGCAATAAATGACCCTATTACTTATCGCGTTAATAAGTCGCATACTTGCCAAGAAGAGAGTTCGCAGCAGCCTTACGAAAAAGTAAGGCTGCTTTTTTATGCAGATGGTGTAAAATGGTATTCAAAGGAAATAATTTTAGTGAAGAGGAGAGAACGATGTTCTTAAAAAGAGTTACTTTTTTAAAGGAAGATGTACCTGCCTATAGCCATTATCCATTTTCTATCCCTTCAATAGCAAGTCTCGATGAAATGAGATTTGAACGAAATGTCACTTTTTTTGTAGGCGAAAATGGTTCAGGTAAATCAACTTTATTAGAAGCGATAGCGGATAAATGTGATTTTAATACTGCCGGCGGCGGGAGAAATAATTCGTATGATGTCTATGAAACGGATTCAGACCTTAGTGAGTATATTAGACTCTCTTGGATGCCAAAAGTAACAAATGGATTCTTTTTACGTGCGGAATCGTTTTATCATTTTGCCACCCATATTGATGAAGTAGATGAAAATGGATTTAAGGATTATGGTGGAAAATCGTTGTTGCAGCAATCGCATGGTGAATCATTTTTATCATTATTTTTAAATCGGTTTAATGGGGAAGCTATTTATCTGTTAGACGAGCCTGAGGCTGCTTTATCTCCTGCCAGGCAATTAACCCTCTTAAAAATTATTCATGACCTAGAAAAGCAAGGTGACGCCCAGTTCATAATTGCCACGCATTCACCCATTTTATTGGGGTACCCAGAAGCAGATATTTATAGTTTTGACCATGGACAAATTTCAAAAATAAACTATGAAGACACAGACCACTATACTATTACAAAATACTTTTTAGAAAATAGAAACAGATTTCTCTATGAGCTTTTTAAGGAGGATGAATAAAAAAAGTGATATCCGTTTTGGATATCACTTCTTTTTAGTTATAAATGACAGAACTACCAGCGTCCCGATTATGATTAGGGAAACAGTTGAGCCAATCAGATTATTTGGAGAAAAAATAAAACCAATAAAAATTAAGCATAACGCA
This sequence comes from Neobacillus niacini, assembly GCF_046591715.1. Lineage (GTDB taxonomy): Bacteria > Bacillota > Bacilli > Bacillales > Cytobacillaceae > Neobacillus > Neobacillus niacini_L. The sequence continues at coordinate 19,257 of NZ_JAWVNQ010000010.1, forward strand.
ATAATCGCAATGATGGTTGTGAATGGAAACCATCGTACATTAAAAGAAGGCAAAACCTTATACTGCGGTCTTAGCTTCAGGTGGGCGGCACAAATCCCAATCCATACCATCATAATGGTGAAACCGGGAATGGTCATGAGGTAGCTGATGACATCGCTTGGACTAATATAAGCTAAGAAAACACCAACAAGTAAACAAAGAGATGTAATTAAAAGCCCAATAACCGGAATACCATTTTTAGAGGTTATCATAAATCTATTAGGAGCTACTCCGCTTTTGGCCATTGAAAAGAGTGTTCTCGAAGTTGCATAGATCCCAGAGTTGGCCGCTGATAGGACAGCCGTTAATAGAATAAAGTTCATCACATGTGCCGCACCGGGCAGCCCGGTTATGTTAAACACTTGAACAAATGGACTGTCTTGACCAGTAACTTGATTCCAAGGCATAATCCCGCAAATAATTAAAATAGGAAAAATATAAAAGATAATAACCCGCCATACTGCACCCTTGATGATACTTGGCATAACTCGCTCAGCGTCCTTTGTCTCAGTTACAGCAACCCCAACTAACTCCGCACCGCCATAGGAGAACATAACAACTAAAAAGGCACTAAGCATCCCGCTCACTCCATGTGGGAAAAATCCGCCATGTGCGGTATAGTTTGCCAGGGGTTCTTCAATATTACTAGGAAAAATACCAAAAATAATTAGAGCACCTAAAAGGATAAAAGCAACTAATGCCGCTATTTTTATTCCTGCAAACCAAAACTCAAGTTCTCCATAATATTTTACCGGGAATGAATTAATGGCTATAATGACAACTGCACAGAGCAGGCTAAGAAGCCATAAAGGAATAGAAGGAAACCAGAACTGCAGAAAACTACCCGCTGCTAACAATTCTACGGTAATAACAATGGTCCAGTTAATCCAATAAAGCCAGCCGGTAATAAAAGAAAGTTTAAATCCAAATGCTCTATAAAGAAGCAATTGTACATTGTGATTAGGGAATGCAATGGCCATTTCACCTAATGCAGCCATTACAATGAAGAGCAATAGTCCACCGATGAGGTAGGTGAAGATTACACTTGGTCCTGCAATGCTTAATGTATCGGAACTGCCTTTAAAAATCCCTGTACCAATCATGCCAGCTAATGCAATAAACTGAACATGTCTTGGCAGCAATCCTTTTTTTAACTCTTGATGATTATTTTCCATGTTGGACCTGCCTTTGTTGATTAGAATATCACTCTCTTACACAAACGCTTTTAAGCACTAAAGTATTATACTAATATATCATAATATAATAGATATTCAACCTTATTTTATAAATAAAAGCAACTAAGCACACGAAAGATTCGCGTGCTTAGTTGCTTTTATTGTTTATTCATATATTACGAAGACATTTTTACCTTCTTTTGTGTTGTTGTCCATTTTCCGCGGCTTGGGCTAATTACCAAGTCATTATAGGCTAAGACATTTAAATCTCGTTGAATGGTGCGAGGAGTGATACCAAATTCCTCTACAAGTTCTTGCGTCGTGACTGTGCCTTTATTACGAATAAACATGTAGATGCATTTGATGCGGTTTAACATCCGGTTAGTCGAAGGTTTCAAAAAACCACTCCCTATCCTTATTTAAAACCTAGTGTCTATCCCTCTACCGACAGCCTCTGTGATTAGTATGTAATTTTCTTTTCCGCAGACAACTCCTTTATTAATAGATAGTTGCAGTGGATACCTTGATGACTTACATATATTGTACCCATAATTTCTGAAAATTTCTACCATTAGCAAATAATTTACATAAAAAACATCTTTTCTTAACAATTATTGTTCGGCTTTTCTCCTCCCTTTCTTGATTCTTACTATAGTCTATGGGTGTAAATGTTAGGTTTATGACAAATTAATTGAATTTTTTGTTAATTTATAGTCGGACAAGAAATATTTTCTTTAATGGAAATTATTTCGTTTTTACAGGGAATATTGATAGAATATTTGAAAAGCTAATAATACCTTTTGGTTGGAAGAAGCAGAGAAGAGAAAAGACCGGAGGAGAGAGTCTTGGTGTCGCTTATTCAGATGAAGTTTCAGGTGAATTGACAATCAATCCTGGGAAACTTTCATACTCTCGTCAATCTGGCGGCGGTACATACGCTCGCTCATTAAAATCAGGAGTAGCATTTGGACCGTTATTCCCAGGAAGACCAGACATTGCTCATCAAAAAGATGAATTTATTGAAATCAATGACTTATTAAAAGCCACGGCTATCTATGCACAGGCAATCTATGAGTTAGCAAAATAGCAGTAATCAAAAAGGGGGAATAAATATGGAATTTGTTTTTTTAAATGGAGAAATAATTGAGCGTTCAAAAGCCAAGGTTGATGTAGAAGATCGTGGATATCAGTTTGGCGATGGTGTGTACGAAGTAATTCGTATCTATAATGGAAAAATGTTTACACTAGATGAACATCTAAGGCGATTTGTGAAAAGTGCTGAGAGCATAGGAATTTCTATCCCATTTACGAGTGTGCAATTATCAGAAATGTTAAAGGAACTTCTTATAAAAAACAATCTTGAAACAGGAAATATTTATATGCAGGTAACAAGGGGGATTGCTCCTCGAAATCATGTGTTTCCAACTGGAAATGTAGTACCGACACTTGTTGCTTATACTATTAAAGGAGTAAGACCGCTGGAAAGTCTGAAATCTGGAGTAAAGGCAATTTTGACAGAGGATATTCGCTGGCTTCGCTGTGATATTAAGAGCTTAAATTTACTTGGAAATCTATTAGCAAAACAAAAAGCCAGTGAGGCGGGCTGTTTCGAAGCCATTCAGCATCGCGGGAATGATGTTACAGAAGGCAGTTCATCAAATATCTTTATCGTAAAAAATGGTACGGTGATAACACATGAATCAAACAACCTAATTTTAAAAGGAATAACAAAAGACGTTATTTTGGACCTGTGCCTAGCAAATAATATTCCTGTTGAGGAACGGACATTTTCATTGACTGAATTAAACGATGCAGAGGAAGTATTCCTCTCCAGTACAACATCTGAAGTTATGCCGATTATTGAAGTGAATGGAAAGAAAATGGGTAGAGGAGTACCTGGACCAATCACTCGAAAATTGCAAGGTTTATTTGAAAGGGAAATTGAAAAACAATGTGGTCTTCTTGTTGATAAATTAATCTAAAATGAGAGCGTGCACAGACTAGTGCACGTTTTCTTTTTCGTGTAGCGATAATTTACATACATGTTGTTAAAAATAGTCTAAAATAGGAAAAGGAATGATAAGTATAATGCAGCAAACACATTTTTTCTTTGCCGTTAAAATACCAGATGAAATAAAATTAATTATAAAAGAAAAATGCGGTCAGTTAAAAGAAGTCCTCCCTTTTAGCACCTGGGTTCATCATGAGGACTTGCATATTACCCTGGCTTTCCTTGGAAATGCACCGGCTGAAAAACTGTCTAATGCAGTCGATAAGGTTAATACAGCGTTACGCGGGACGAAAGGATTTCACTTAGAAATGAACAAGCTCGGAATTTTTGGAAAAGAAGAATCACCCCGTATTTTTTGGCTGAACACAAAGGTCAGCAGTGAGCTTGATAGCGTTAGAGAAAAAGTATTTACTGCCTGTACTGAAGCAGGTTTTAAACTAGAAACTAGACCGTTTAAACCTCATATTACCCTTGCGCGAAGGTGGAAAGGAGATCAATCCTTTCAGAAAAAGCTCTTAGATTTGTGGGGGGAGCTTCAGCCTGAACCGCTCCTATTTAATATAAGTGAGATCGTTCTATACCAAACACATCTTGATCAGACACCAAAATACGAGCCCAAGACATTATACCTATTAGAATAACAGATAAATTTATGAGGTAAAGGTTGGTTGTATGAAACAAATCTATTTTATTATCAATCCAAAAGCTAGAAATGGCTTCTGTTTGAGAGTATGGGGAAAAGTTGAAACAAAACTACTGGATGATAAGATTCCTTATTTGGCCTTCTTCACAGAATATCATGGTCATGCAACCAAATTAGCTGAACAAATTGCAGAGGAGAATAATCAGCAAAAGGTCATTATTGCTGTTGGCGGTGATGGAACAATAAGCGAAGTCATGAATGGGATTGCAGGATATAACCATATCACATTGGGATTTATACCTGGAGGTTCCGGAAATGATTTCGGAAGAGGATTTCAAATTCCCGCAAATCCACTAGAAGCATTAAATGTGATTTTAACTCAATGGAATGAGGAAGTGCCTCTCAAAGATATCGGGAAAATCACAAAGAAGGATCAAACTGAGCATTATTTTATTAATAATATGGGGGCAGGTTTTGATGCGTTAGTTTCTTATGAAGTGAACCACTCAAGAACTAAAGCTTGGCTCAATAAACTATCTTTAGGCAGGTTAGTTTATGTGTACTTTTTACTAAAAAAACTCTTTTCTTATAAATGCACCACAATTGATTTATCAATTGACGGCAACAGGCATATACTTGAACAAACATGGTTTGTAACTGTTTCCAATCAACCCTATTACGGGGGAGGAATGATGATTGCTCCAGATGCTCTTCTAGACGATGGTCTCCTGGATATTACAGTCGTACATCATTTATCAAAGTTAAAGTTATTATTGGTTTTTATTAGTGTATTCTGGGGGAAGCATATCCATTTTAAAGAAGTAAAAACATTCAAGGGACGTGTCGTTACCATTCATTCTTCATCCTCGCTATATGTCCATGCTGATGGAGAGGACATTGGGTTTACCCCCCTAAATATTCAAGTGCAAACAAAATCTCTTAAGGTTTTAACGAGGGTGTGAAGTATTGAGGGAAACAGATCTGAAAGAGAGGGACTCGAATGAATTCCAATGACCGTAATTACCTAGCCTATTTAGATGAGATGGATATCATTACGATACTTCTTCCACTTACCTACCACCATGGATTGTCTTCCACATTCTCAATTTTAGATGAATCGCACAATGTTACAACCTTGCAAATATTAAAAAAACAACAAATAGAAAATTTTAATAAATATATTTGTCAGCTGAGTGAGGAAATTTCTTTAGGCCATCCTTATTGGATTATCGATGAACATGGCGGAAAAACCGATCTTCAAATTGGTGCAGTCATCCGGACTGCTCGATTTGATGACCGTTTTTTCTATGATGGTGATGACCTTGGTGTTAGTATCAAGGACCAGCAAACCCAATTTAAACTATGGGCACCCACTGCTATCCAAGTTAAATTGAAATTACGTAAGCCAAACAGCACCTTCTCGGAGATCATCAAAATGAGACGTGAGGATAAAGGTGTTTGGTCAGCAGTTGTTTTATCTGATTTAGATCTCTATCAATATACCTTTTTAATCCTTGTAAACCAAGAATGGCGGGAAGCGGTTGATCCATATGCTGTTAGTGTTACAGCAAATGGGGAGCTTGGGGTTATTGTTAAATTAGAGAAAACCTACAGGGAGAAACCATTACTGCCACCATTTGAAAGTCCAGTAGATGCAATCATATATGAAACTCATATCAGGGATTTCACGATTCATCCCAATAGCGGCGTGAAACACAAAGGTCTATATTTAGGTGCAGCAGAGTTAAATACGAAAGGGAAAAACGGTGAGCCTACAGCTCTCTCCTATGTTAAGGAATTAGGCATTACTCATATTGAATTCCTGCCATTCAATGATTACGCTGGAGTGAATGAATTAGAGCCTGATAAAGACTATAACTGGGGATATAACCCCGTTCACTTTAATGTTCCAGAAGGCTCCTATTCGACAAATCCTTCTGACCCATATGCTAGAATTATTGAGCTTAAACAAATGATTGATGGTATTCATAGTCAAGGAATAAGGGTCATCATGGATGTGGTATATAATCATGTCTATATCAGAGAAACTTCCTCATTTGAAAAAGTAGTACCCGGTTATTACTTTCGACATAATGAACTTGGTTTTCCATCAAATGGAACAGGAGTCGGAAATGATATTGCCTCAGAGAGAAAAATGGTAAGAAAGTTCATTCTGGATTCCATCCGCTTTTGGATGGAGGAATATCATATTGATGGCTTTCGTTTTGACCTAATGGGGATTTTAGATATTGATACAATGAGAGAAGTTAGAAAGTTATGTGACAATATTCAGGAGGGCACCCTGATTATTGGAGAGGGCTGGAATTTGAATACACCTCTTCCGATTGACAAAAAGGCTATCCTTCGTAATCAATCAAAGCTGCCTGGCATTGCTCAATTTAATGATAAGTTTCGGGATTCAATAAAAGGGAATACATTCAATTTGTATGATAAAGGTTATGTACTTGGTAATGAGCATTATTATGAGGATGCAAAAGAGGTCATAGCTGGGAGTATTGGTATAGATAAAGAAAGGCTTCTGACAAATCCTTCACAATCTGTGAACTATGCAGAATGTCATGATAATCATACAATGTGGGATAAACTGCTTTCCTGCCTGCCTGATATGGATGAAGTTCTCCATATTAAGTATCATAGGCTGGCCACAGGTCTGGTAATATTGTCTCAAGGTATCCCTTTTCTTCATAGTGGTCAGGAGTTCTTTCGTACCAAGCGGGGAGATGGAAACAGTTACAAATCTCCGGACCATATTAATCAGCTCGATTGGAATCGAAAGCATCATTACTCAGATAATGTAAATTATATTAAAGGATTAATAAAAATAAGAAAACAGTTCCCATGCTTCCGATTAAGAACAGGGGATGAAATTAAGGAGCGGCTGCAGGTCTTGCCGCTGCCGATTCCACTCATTGGATATCACATTCAAAATAATAATCAAGATTTCCGTGAGGTGATGTTATTGATTAATCCTTTAAGGAGTAAACAAACCATCCCGATTCCTGATGGACATTGGAGTGTTATCGTTGATGATAAAAGGGTGGAAATTTCCTCCAAACAAGTGGTTTCTGGGAAAGAAATAGTGGTGGAATCTGTTAGTTTAACCATTTTAGCAAAAAAATAGTTTCCTCGGTTGTACTTGACGACCAAAGCTAATTGGAGATAAAATTTAGTAAGATGGCTATTGTGTGTTATTGTCCAATAGCTTTTTTTATTTTTTTAAAAAATAGATTATAAAATTTTTCTTATATAACTACTAAATGGGTGTTAATACCCATTTGAGAACGGCATACATTGAAGGTGAACAATTTTGGAACATATATTAGGACAAGAATGGGAGATAGTCCCTGCAGGGGGTGCAACGGGAGAGGCCTTTTATGCCAGCTATAAAGACCAAAGGCTTTTTCTAAAACGCAATTCCTCTCCTTTTCTGGCAGTACTATCTGCAGAAGGAATCGTCCCAAAGCTTGTTTGGACAAAACGATTGGAAAACGGAGATGTGATTACAGCACAGCAGTGGCTGCCTGGACGTGAATTAAAGCCTCATGACATGAATCATGAAAATGTTGCGAGGATGCTTAGGAAGATTCACCGCTCTGAACCGATGGTAGGAATGCTGAGCAGGCTTGAAAAACAGCCCCTGCAGCCAGAAATGATTTTTCATTCTGTTGTGGAGCTTTTGGATGAAGAAGTGTTATCACTGCCTGTTGTAAAAGAAACATTAAGTTTTCTCTTAAACGATATACCAAATGTCTTATGTGAGGAGAAGGTAGTTTGTCATGGTGATGTCAATCATAACAACTGGCTGCTTACAGAAGACAACCAGTTGTATTTAATTGACTGGGATGGTGCGATGATCGCAGACCCTGCAATTGACTTGGGGATGCTGCTTTATTTGTATATACCAGAAAATCATTGGGACAGCTGGTTATCCATGTATGGAAAAACATTAACTGAAAACTTGAAGCTTAGAATGAAATGGTATGTGGCACTTCAAACTCTATCTTCGATCCAATTTTACAAAAACAAAAACAGACTGCAGGAAATGGATAAATGGATTACTTTTTTAGAGGACCTTTTGTAATCAAGAATAGGAGTCAATATTTGACACCCATTGAGAAAGATTACCTTGATTAGAAAGAATATGTTCGTCTAGGTCTGCCGTTTGGGCGCCATATTGACTGTAATCATACACTTCCTGTAAAATGCTTTTAACATTTTGATCAATTTGTGTGTTAACCATCAGAGATTTCACTAATCGTTCCAGTTGTTCACATTCGGAAACAGAACCACAGCAATCGGTTTGATGATTATTCAATATATCTTTTAGTAATGAAACTTGGTCCTGATGACTTAATGGCATGTTGGTACACCCTTTCAAGTGAAAATAAAAAAGAATTCACAGTTAGGTTGTGAATTCTTTTTTTGTTTATACATTAATGAGTTACCCCATTATTACCAATAATAAAAACAATTTAGGATATAGGAGTGGCACAATGAGACTAAGAAATAAACCATGGGCAAGAGAATATATAGAGGCACATCCTCAGTATATTGTTGCAGACCCAGAAAACTATAAGGGTAAGTGGAACGAAGTTTTTAAAAATGATCAGCCTCTTCATATTGAGGTAGGAACTGGTAAAGGCCGATTTATTACTGAAATGGCTAAGGCACATCCGGACATTAACTATATGGGAATCGAAATTTATGATTCCGTTATCGTGGCAGCATTAGACCGATTAATCGAGGAAGATTTACCAAATTTAAGACTGCTGAATGTCAATGCGAATGATTTAAATAAGTATTTTGAAAAAAATGATGTTGACAGAGTCTATTTGAATTTTTCAGATCCATGGCCAAAAACCCGTCACGAAAAGAGACGATTAACCTATAAGGATTTCTTGAAGCTTTATGAAGATATCTTGGTAGATAAGGGTGAAATCCATTTTAAAACCGATAACCAAGGTTTGTTTGAATACTCTTTAAAGAGTTTTTCTGAATATGGTTTATTATTAACCTTCCTCAGCTTGGATCTTCATAAAAGTGATTTTGAAGGAAATATCATGACAGAATATGAAGAAAAGTTCTCAGAAATGGGAAACAGAATTTACCGCTGTGAAGTTAAGTATCAGAACTAACAAAAAGGACAGTCTATTCAAAAGACTGTCCTTTTTGCATATGGTAAGATATAAATAACAGCTTAAAGGGGGCAGGATATGGAGTCGTTAAAAATTGGCAGAGTGGTACTAACGTGGCTTTCGGGTGGTGTGACAAACTTAGATGGGGGCGCAATGTTTGGTGTTGTTCCCAAACCATTATGGGCAAAAAGATATCCGCCAAATGAAAATAACCAAATAGAACTTCCTACCGATCCAATACTAATTCAAATGGATGGGAAAAATATCTTATTAGAAGCAGGACTTGGAAAGGGAAAACTATCGGAAAAGCAGCTTAGAAATTTTGGTGTGACAAAAGAATCTGATGTAGAAGGCTCTTTAAAAAAATTAGGGTTAGATACAATGGATATTGATTATGTTTTAATGACTCATATGCATAATGATCATGTTGGCGGGCTAACAAAGTTAGAAGATGGACAATATAAATCCACATTTCCTAAAGCCAAGATCATTACTTCAAGTATTGAATGGGATGAAATGAGGAACCCTAATATTCGCTCAAAAAGTACATATTGGAAGGAAAACTGGGAGGCAATTCAATCACAAGTAATTACTTTTGAGGAAAAGTGGAGCTTAGGGTCTATCAGTATGTATCATACTGGCGGGCATAGCAATGGACATTCAATCCTGCTTATTGAGGATGAATGTGAAGCAGCTATCCATATGGCAGATTTAATGCCTACACATGCCCATAAGAATTCATTATGGGTCATGGCCTATGATGATTATCCAATGGATTCTATTGCTGCAAAAGAGAAATGGGGCGCCTGGGTAAAGGATAAGGATGTATGGTTTACTTTTTACCATGATGCTTTCTATCGTGCAGTAAAATGGGGAATGGATGGGCAAATCAGAGACAGCATAAAGCGTGTAAAATAAGGTCAAACTAGCCGTACCCTAATGGATACGGCTAGTTATTAAAATATTGGCTCAAGTGGAAGCTTTAACATCTAGAAGTGTTCCGGTCGATGCGTCTGCAATGAATTCAAACTGTTCGTTTACCCCATTCTGACTTTTTGAGATTCCGCCCTTATAGACTTGATACTTGATCTGATGCTTTTCAAAAGGCTCTGTTACCATATGTATCCATGAACCGCTTATCGGACCATTTTGGTTAAATTGCCTTTTCACATTCTCCAAAACTTTTTCAGGTGAAACATATGTTTTTTGAGAAATAATTTCCTTAACTGCATAGCCGCTGATTACTCCAACAGCAGCACCGAGGATAAATGACTTCCAGTTCATACGGCACCTCCAAGATTTCAAATTGCTCTTGTTTCCAGTATATCTCATTTAACAGGCAGAACATAATAAATCCTTCTGACAAATTTATTGTTGGAAAGGGAGCAAGAAGTTCAGTAATATTAAAACATACATATATTTATTACACATTAAGGGGGAAGATTATTTTGAATGAACAAACATTAAATTTGTTTAAAACCTTAACAGAACTTCCGGGTGCTCCAGGTAATGAACATTTAGTTAGAAATTTTATGAGAGAGCAGTTATCTCAATACGCAGATGAAATTGTCCAAGATAAATTAGGCAGTATTTTTGGAGTGAAAAAAGGCAGTGAAAATGGTCCAACGATCATGGTAGCTGGCCACATGGACGAAGTTGGTTTCATGGTAACTGCTATTACGGATAATGGAATGCTTAGGTTTCAACCACTAGGAGGCTGGTGGAGCCAAGTCTTATTAGCTCAGCGTGTTCAGGTCATGACAAATAATGGACCTGTTATAGGTGTCGTAGGCTCCATTCCGCCCCATCTGCTAGATGAAGCGAAACGGAATAAACCGATGGAAATGAAAAATATGTTAATTGATATCGGTGCTGACGACCGGGAGGATGCAGAAAGAATCGGAATTAGGCCAGGTCAGGCGATCCTGCCTATTTGTCCTTTTACCCCTATGGCAAACGAAAAAAAGATTCTTGCGAAAGCATGGGACAATCGTTATGGCTGTGGACTGGCAATTGAACTGCTTCAAGAAGTAAAAAGTGAAACCTTGCCAAATATTCTATATTCTGGGGCAACTGTTCAAGAGGAAGTAGGGCTTCGCGGTGCCCAAACAGCTGCCAATATGATCAATCCAGATATCTTTTTTGCATTAGATGCAAGCCCGGCTAACGATATGTCGGGAAGTAAATCAGAATTTGGTCAATTAGGAAAGGGAGCACTCCTGCGTATTCTAGACAGATCCATGGTAACGCATCGAGGAATGAGAGAATTCATTCTCGATACAGCAGAAACAAACAAAATCCCATATCAATACTTTGTTTCACAAGGAGGTACCGACGCAGGCCGGGTCCATCAATCGGGCGAAGGAGTTCCAAGTGGTGTAATCGGTATTTGTTCACGTTACATTCATACACATGCATCCATGATTCATATCGATGATTATGCTGCAGCAAAAGAACTCATTGTAAAACTTGTAAAGTCTTGTGACCAAACGACAGTAGATACCATAAAGGCAAATAGTTAATAACTACCTAAGGAGGCATTGCTATGCCTTCTTTTTATATGGAAATGGAGAGAGTGGAATGAAAATCATCATTGGATCAAATAATCCCGCCAAAGTGGCTGCAGTAAAAAATGCATTTCAAGACCAAGAAGCACAGTTTCTTTCTTTAGATATCTCTTCAGGCGTTAGTGAACAACCCTTTTCGGACGAAGAGACCATTCAAGGAGCAATCAATCGGGCTCTTGGTGCATTGAAAATGGAAAATGGTGAAATTGGTATCGGTCTTGAGGGCGGGGTGCAGGAATCAACGCATGGCCTATTATTATGTAATTGGGGTGCACTAGCATCTGAGGATAATGAGCCAATTATTGCAGGCGGGGCAAGATTTCTTCTGCCAAGTGAAATAGCAGAAAGATTAAGAGCAGGAGAAGAACTTGGACCTGTTATGGATGACTATGCAAAAAAGGAAAATGTCAGAAAGAACGAAGGTGCTGTTGGTATCTTTACGAATGGAATAATTGATCGCAGAGAAATGTTTTCGCATATCATGAAGCTCTTAGTGGGGCAATTCTACTATCAAAAGGCTTTGAAAAAATAGAAAACTATACAAAATATAGAAAATACCTCTTATTTCGACAACAATTATCGACAAAAGACTTGTCTTTTGAATATTATGGAATGTATGATAGTGGTAGGACATTGTCGTATAGGAGGCGAAGAAAGCTGAAATTCTTTAATGCCATATTGATTATAACCTTATCTGTTATCTTCCTTGCTGCATGTGGAAAGTCAAATTTCGAAACAGAAAGTAAAGAAACGATAAAAGCAGTGAAAGAAGCACTAAATGAGAAGGCGAAAGAGACAAATAAAAAGAGTGAGGATATCAATTTTTATTTGCCCTTTGGATATGAAATCGAAGAAGAATCTCCGAATAATATCCTTTTGAAAAATGGGTCAAAACAATATATTCTTTTTAATAATCCACAAGAAAATAAAGTTAGTGATGTAGTATATGAATCAACAGTTGCACAAAATAAAGACCTTGAGATAAATGAACAATTTAAAAATAGTAATCAGTTTGGCTATCTAATCATAAAGAAACGTGAAGAAGATATGAATGAAATGACGATTGGGATTGGCGGAACAAAAATTACAACATTGATTAAAACAAGCAGTATGAAAAATGAAGCTGCTGTTATGACACAAATTGTAAAATCAGTAGAAAATGAAGGAAACTAGGAGGAGTTATTTGTGAAAAATTTAGAATCGATGGAGCAATTTGAGCAGCTCCGTGCTGAAGGGAAAACGATTTTTATGTTCTCTGCAGGCTGGTGTCCTGATTGCCGGATAATTGAACCAATTCTCCCTGAAATTGAATCAAAATATAGTGATTTTACTTTTATCCATGTTGACCGTGATCAGTTTATTGAGTTATGCCAACAGTTAGATGTATATGGAATCCCAAGTTTTATCGCTTTTGAAAAAGGTGAAGAGCTTGGCCGTTTTGTAAGTAAAGATAGGAAAACACAAGAGGAAATTGAAGGATTTATTAATGGTCTTAAATAATATAGCATTCATCCTCCATTTCTTTTGAGATGGAGGATTTTTAATGTACAATGGGTGGGAAGCTGGAGGGATAAAAATGAAAATGGATAGTATTAAAATGAAAAGAGAGTTAGAATCGCGATTAAACGCCGATGATCGGTTAATTCATTATGATCGAGAAAAGGATCAGCTGCGGATTGAAAATAAAGCCCTTGGAAAAGGGATAACCATTTCGCTGGGAGGGATTGTTGCTAAGTGGCATATAGAGAAGGAAAAGGCAATTGATGAGGTTGTTTATTATGTGGAAGAAGGTCTAAAGGCCATGACGGACACAGTCCAATTAACGGACCATGAGAAAAAGATATTTCCAGTCATTCGCTCAACATCTTTCCCTGCTGAAGCAGAGGAAGGTGTTCCATTCCTAACAGAGGAACATACCGCTGAAACGAAAATTTATTATGCCTATGACATGGGGACTACTTACCGATTAATCGATTCTCGAATTATGGAAAAAGAGGGATGGCAGGCAAGCCGGATTAAAGAAATTGCTTTATTTAATGTCAGGTCGCTAAAGACGGCCTTGAAAGAGGATCAAGTAGCAGGCAATACTTTTTATTTTCTTAATTCAAACGATGGATATGACGCAAGCAGGATACTAAATAAAGGCTTTCTAAATGATATGAAGCGAAAAGTGACAGGGACAATGGTCCTCGCTGTTCCTCATCAGGACGTCTTAATTATCGCTGATATAAAAAACAATACAGGGTATGATGTCTTAGCACAAATGGCCATGAGTTTCTTTGCTAATGGACGCGTACCGATAACTGCGTTGTCCTTTTTATATGAGGATGGGGAACTAGAACCGATTTTTATCTTAGGTAAAACACGAAATATGGATGGAAAAGGATCACGGTAAGTGGTCTTTTTTTCTTATTCTAAGATTTTCTGTCGAAAAAATAATAATAACTGTTAAAATAGAGTGATAGAAATAGTAGAAAGAGTGATAGTTTTGAGCTGGATCCAAAACTTTTTTCAAAGGTTTATAAAGGACAATCAAGATGAATATGCTGAATATGACATACATAACAAGCAGCACTTACGTTCATTGCCTCATAGGATAATTGAAGGGGGGAACCATTTAGATACAAAGATTTCTTATCAGTATCCTAAAGGACAGCTTCACTTCAAATTAAAGCAAGATGTCACAATGGCAAGATCCGAAAATGCACCCCGTAAAAACAGGTTAGAACGAAGTACAGAAAAAAGCGGAATAGACAAAAGCAGAACAGAGAAAAGAAGCAGCGACAGAAGAGTATCAGAAGCAAGGAAGGCAGCTGAAACTAAAAAGTTGCCTGAAACTAAGATGCATACTGAAGCTAAGATGCATACTGAAGCTAAAACTTATACACCGCCTGTTAATAAAAAACCGTTCCAGCTGACAGAAATCCCTTCGCCCATCTTTGGGTTTACGAGACCGAAGAAAGTCGCTGTAAATGTAGTTGAACATGAATTGAGCCATTTTTTTGCTGAAGAAAATGAGGAACATCTTGATTCCAATACTACTGTGTTAGAGAAAGAGCCATTCCCTGAAATGGAACTATCTGCTTCTGAAACAGCAGCAGCCCTAACTGATGAGATAGAGACGATTGAAGTAGTTCAGACAATTAAAGAAGTTGAGACACTGGAAGAAGCTCAGACAATTAAAGAAGTTGAGACACTGGAAGAAGTTCAGACAATTAAAGAAGTTGAGACACTGGAAGAAGCTCAAACAATTAAAGAAGTTGAGACACTGGAAGAAGCTCAGACAATTGAAGAAGTTGAGACACTGGAAGAAGCTCAGATAATTGAAGAAGTTGAGACATTGGAAGAAGCTCAGACAATTGAAGAAGTTAAGACACTGGAAGAAGCTCAAACATTTGAAAAAGTTGAGTCACTGGAAGAAGTTCCGGTAATAGAGAGTAAGGTGGAGGAAACGCCGCCAGAAATTGCTGAGGTGCATAGACCAAAAAGATCCCACCTTCCTTTCAATGTCATGATGCTGAAGCAAGATAAGTTAAAGTGGGAAGAAAGCAAAAGGAGAAGAACATTACCTGCTGAGAAATTAGAGCCGGAAAAGACAAGGGAAGAAACTCCCTTAGAAATGGAACCCTCCAATGTAGCAGTTGTCAAAGTGGAACCCTCAAATATTGGAGAAGCATTCCCAGTGGACCAGCCCGATGAATCGGAACCCGCTAAGGTGGAGCCTATTATAGAGGTGCTGTTAAAGGAACAGCCATTGCAAAATGAGACGAATATTTATGAATTCCCTAAGATGGACCTGCTAAATCCGCCAGTTATTGTGGAAGACGATACGGAATGGTTATTATACCAAGAAGAACTTTTAAACCAAACACTGCAAAATTTCAATGTTGGTGCAAGTGTTGTGAATGTAACGCAAGGACCAGCGGTAACTCGGTTTGAGGTGCAGCCAGAGCCAGGAGTCAAAGTTAACAAGATTACCAATCTAAGTGATGATATTAAACTAAGCCTTGCTGCCAGGGATATACGGATTGAAGCACCGATTCCAGGTAAACATACTATAGGCATTGAGGTGCCAAACCAGAAATCAAGGCCAGTGTTCATCAACGAAATCATACAAAGTTCAGTCTTTAATGAGTCGGTCTCCCCATTAACAGCCATACTAGGGCTGGATATTTCCGGGAAACCAATCGTTACCGATCTAAAGAAAATGCCCCATGGTTTAATTGCTGGAGCAACTGGTTCGGGAAAGAGTGTCTGTATTAATACTATCCTAGTAAGTTTATTGTATAAAGCAAGTCCAGAAGATTTAAAGCTATTATTGATTGATCCTAAGATGGTAGAACTAGCTCCATACAACCGAATTCCCCATCTAGTCAGTCCGGTCATAACGGATGTAAAGGCAGCTACTGCATCCTTGAAATGGGCTGTCGATGAAATGGAAAGGCGTTATGAGTTATTTGCTCATACTGGAGTCCGCGATATTAATCGATTTAATGAGCTTGCCATAAAGAATAAACAATACAGTGATAAACTTCCGTTTATTGTGATCATCATTGATGAATTAGCTGATTTAATGATGATGTCCCCTGCGGATGTTGAGGAAGCGATTTGCAGGATTGCTCAAAAAGCAAGAGCATGTGGAATTCATTTGATTGTGGCTACACAAAGACCTTCAGTGGATGTTATTACAGGGTTAATTAAAGCGAACATCCCAACGCGGATCGCCTTTTCTGTCTCTTCACAGGTAGATTCGCGAACGATTATTGATATAAGCGGGGCTGAGAAATTACTTGGCCGGGGAGATATGCTCTTTTTAGAAAATGGCTCATCAAAGCCTGTTCGTCTGCAGGGGACCTTTGTATCAGATGAAGAAATTGACCTTGTGGTCGGGCATGTAAGAGAGCAGCGTGAACCTGAATACTTGTTTGAACAAGAGGAACTATTAAAAAAGGCACAGATTACAGAAGAAGAAGATGAACTCTTTTATGAAGCTTGTGAATTTATTATTGAACAGGGGCTGGCCTCAACATCAAGTTTACAAAGGAGATTTAAAATAGGTTATAATCGTGCGGCCAGACTAATGGATATGCTTGAATCGAACGGTTTTATCACTAGTGCTAACGGAAGTAAGCCGCGAGAGGTATTGATAACCGAATCAGACTTGGAGTCATTGCAAGATACTGGTACAATAAATTAATCGTAAAAAAATAATGTGTGACTTAGGTATCAAATAGTTTTTATTGAAGAACAATGGTATAATACTTAAATGTGATTATATATTGATTCTATTCGTTAGCAGACTAAAGTATTTTGATGTCTAGCTGCACAAAGGGATGCTTCGTTGGTTAGACATCGCACGAAGGAAAAGTGAGAACTTTTCCGAGGAGCGCCTAGGCGCTTCCGCTTTTCGTTATTAGCATTTCAAGATAGATGTCATATACTGTTTTACAGATAGACGTTGGTTGGAGGTTCTTTATATGACTATTTACCATTTTGTAGGTATAAAGGGGTCAGGAATGAGTGCATTAGCACAAGTTCTCCATGATATGAATTTCGATGTGCAAGGCTCCGATGTCGAAAAGCGCTTTTTTACTCAACTGGCCCTTGAGGAATCAGGAATAAAGATTCTCCCCTTTCAAAAGGAAAACATAAAACCGGGGATGACTATTATTGCTGGTAATGCGTTTCCTGATACACATGAGGAAATTCAGGAAGCCATGAAGCTCGGACTGCCAATTGTTCGCTACCACCGATTTTTAGGCGATTTTATGCAAAATTTTACTAGTGTGGCTGTAACAGGTGCACACGGTAAAACGTCTACCACTGGATTGCTTGCCCATGTCATTAAGGGGGCAAAGCCGACTTCATTCTTAATTGGTGACGGTACAGGCAAGGGCGAGGCAGAATCTAAATATTTTGTTTTCGAAGCCTGTGAATATAGAAGACACTTTTTGTCCTATTTTCCAGATTATGCAATCATGACAAATATAGATTTCGATCACCCGGATTATTTTGCGAATATTGATGATGTTTTTTCAGCATTCCAGGAAATGGCCGTTCAGGTGAAGAAAGGGATATTTGCATACGGGGATGATGAACAGCTTCAAAAGATTCAGGCAAAGGTCCCGGTATTGTTCTATGGGTTTGATGAGGAAAATGATTACCAAGCCAAGAATCTTGTGAAAAGTACCAGTGGAACTACCTTTGATGTATTTATTCGCAACACCTTCTATGATACATTTACGATCCCTACTTTCGGTGAGCATAGTGTTTTAAATGCGCTTGCTGTCATTGGGGTATGCCACTATGAAGAAATTGATGCTTCCATTGTGAAGGAACAATTGAGCTCCTTCCAGGGAGTTAAACGAAGATTTACAGAAAAACGAATTGGATCACAAATTTTGATTGACGATTATGCCCATCATCCGACAGAAATCAAAGCTACCATTGATGCGGCCAATCAAAAATATCCAGACAGGGAAATTGTAGCTGTATTTCAGCCGCACACCTTTTCCAGAACTCAAGCATTTCTAGAAGATTTTGCAAAAAGCTTGAGGCTGGCCGATAAGACGTATCTATGTGAAATTTTTGGCTCTGCACGAGAAAACCATGGAAAACTGACAATCAATGACCTGCAATCAAAAATTGAAGGTGCAGAAATATTGTCAGAAGAAAATACTTCTCTGTTAGGAAAACATCAAAATAGTGTAATCATTTTTATGGGTGCGGGAGATATTCAAAAATTCCAGGAATCCTATGAAAATCAGCTTACCCTATAATAAAAAAGGATGCCCGTAGTGAAACGGACATCCTTTTTTAGTTTTATTTTAGGTTTTCAGGATTTAAACCCTCAAGTTCAGGAATCACGAAAAGTCCATCTTTGCGAATTAATACATCATCGAAATAGATTTCTCCCCCGCCATATTCCGGACGCTGAATGTTAACCATATCCCAGTGAATATTGGAATGGTTCCCGTTAAAGGCTTCATCATAGCATTGACCTGGAGTTAAGTGGAAGCTGCCAGCGATTTTTTCATCAAATAATATATCTTGCATCGGATTTAAGATGAATGGGTTTACACCAATAGCAAACTCCCCAACGTAGCGTGCGCCTTCATCTGTATCAAATATTTTATTGATTCGCTCTGTATCATTTGCAACAGCCTCGACAATTTTTCCATCCTTAAAAGTAAGTTTTACATTTTCAAAAGTAAATCCTTGGTAAGGTGAAGGGGTATTATATGTAATAACTCCATTTACTGAATCACGAACAGGTGCCGTATAAACCTCACCATCAGGAATATTTGCAAGGCCGGCACACTTAATTGCCGGTATATCTTTAATGGAGAAGCTAAGGTCTGTACCTGGGCCTGTGAGGCGGACTTTATCTGTACGGTTCATCAATTGTACAAGACTGTCCATCGCTTTATCCATTTTCCCATAATCCAAATTACAAACATCAAAATAAAAGTCTTCAAAGGCTTCCGTACTCATTTTTGCTAATTGAGCCATGTTTGATGTTGGATAGCGAAGAACAACCCATTTTGTTTTTGGTACACGGATGTCGCGGTGAACCTTTTTACCAATTGTATTTCCATGAATCTTAATTTTATCGTCAGGCACATCTGCATGTTCGTTAATGTTATCGCCAGAACGAAGACCTATGTATGCGTCCATTTTGCCCATTACATTTGCTTCAAAATCAGCGATCATATTAAATTGCTCTTCCTGTGCACCAAGAAGTAGGGCACGATCTACTTGCTGATCCTTAAGAAGTACGAATGGGTAGCCGCCTGCAAGATAGGCTTCTTTCACAAGTGCTGTAACAAGCTCGCGCTGAAGACCAAAGTTTTCAATTAAAACTTTTTCACCTTTTTTAAGTTCAACTGAGTAGTTAATTAAATTTTTTGCTAGTTTTTCAATACGCGGGTCTTTCATGTGATTACATTCCTCCAACAAAAAAAGTTATAATACATATTTATTGTAACCGATTCATCTAGAAAGTGATAAAAATTCTACTTAAGGGGAAAAGGTATTGGATTCCTATGCAGGAAAATGAGACAATTATCTTGAAGTAGTATAAGATACCTTTCTACGTTTAACACCGCGATAGATAGGTAATACATAATGGTATATATGCGGAGGTAAAGACCAATGGAAATTATTTTATACTTAAGCGTCGCATTGATAGCAATTGCCTTTTTAGTGCTAGTTATTTACGCAGCAAAAACCTTAAAATCACTGCAGGAAACGCTGGGAAGTGTTTCAAAAACGCTAATTGGATTAGAAAAACAGTTGGATGGTGTCACACAAGAAACCACTGAACTCTTACAAAAGACTAATGCTCTTGCAGATGATATTGGAGAGAAGACAAAGAGTCTAAACAGTGTTGTAACTGCAGTAAAAGAAGTTGGCACAACCGTAAATAAATTCAATGGTTCGTTAAAAAACTTAACAGATTCGTTTGAGATACAAGTAGAAGAAAACAAAGAAAAAGTCTCCCAAATTGTCCAATGGACGAACGTTTTCCTAGAACTAAAGGACAAATGGAACGCTAAGAAAAAAGAAAAAGAAGAACCCAGAACCGAAGAAATTAAAAGAATTAGATCTAGGTAGTATTTATTTTATATAAGGGAGGAATCCATTATGGGTAAGGATTATGAAAGCAGAGAACTAAATCAAAACAAAAGCGAAGACTCTTCAAGCAGTTTTTTATTGGGAGCACTGATTGGCGGATTAGTGGGTGCCGCAGCAGCCATTTTCTTAGCTCCTAAAACAGGTAAAGACCTCAGGAGCACCCTTAACAACCAAGCAGAAACCCTAAAGGAAAAAACAGTTCAACTCGTTAAAAAAACAAAATCATCACAAGAGGATGTAGAAGAAGAAGGTCACTACATTTCTATTGGAGAATTAAAAAGCCCAAAACAGGAAACTCCGGTAGATGAATTGGCAATAAGAAAAAAATTAGAAGAAGCAAAAAAGGCGTTAGAAGAGGAAGAATATAAAGTAACACATTAAGAGTTTGTGATAACTAATCTAATTATTTGTATCAAAAACGGTGAAGTGATAGAATGGCTTCACCGTTTATATTTTGGAGGATAGAATATGTTGAAAAAAATCGATACTTTAGAACAATTTGAAGAATTATTAAAGAAGGAAGACAAATTTTTTATCTTGAAACATAGCTTAACATGTCCGATCAGTCATGCGGCTTTTCAGGAATATGAAAAATACGCAGAGTCGAATCAAGGCGTACCAGCCTATTATTTAGCAGTACAAGAAGCACGCCCTTTATCGAATGAAATTGCTGAGAAATTCGAAATTAAACATGAATCTCCACAAGCGCTGTTGATTGAGAGTGGTTCAGCAGTATGGAATGCTTCTCACTGGAAGATCACAAATCGTGCCTTAACAACTGCAATTAGTGAAAATAAATAGGCATTAAATCATTACCTCAGCATAGAATGACTTATTATACAGCATTTTGCTTTAGTGCTTAAAAGCGTTTAATCATTAAAGAAAAATACGTGACAAAGCAAATCTTTTCAGCTATAATTAAGCCTAATTATTGAATTATTAAAAAATTTATTAATAAGGGAGCTAGCAGACAGTAGTTAGAATAGATCTTTGTGATAATCTGTCATGCTATGAAAGGACGGGGACAAAATATGAGCAAAAATAATTTGGAACTATTAAGGACACGTGTCGATGATCTGAACTTAGAATTATTGAAATTAATTAATGAAAGAGCTCAACTCGTCCAAGAGATTGGGAAAGCGAAAGAAACACAAGGAGTTTACAAATACGATCCTGTCCGTGAAAGAAAAATGCTTGATTTAATTAAAGAGCATAATGATGGCCCTTTTGATAATGCAACAATTGATCATTTATTCAAGGAAATTTTTAAGGCTGGACTAGGCTTGCAAAAAGATGACCATCAAAAGGCACTTCTTGTCTCTAGAAAAAAGAAGCCTGAAAATACAATTGTGAATTTAAAAGGTGAAACCGTCGGGGATGGAAAGCAGCATTTTGTTTTTGGTCCGTGTGCAGTTGAGTCTTATGAACAAGTTGCAACAGTTGCAAAAGCAATGAAAGAAAAAGGCTTAAAACTGCTTCGCGGCGGTGCGTATAAGCCTAGGACATCTCCTTATGATTTCCAAGGGCTGGGAGTGGAAGGCTTAAAAATTCTAAAGCGTGTGGCTGATGAGTATGACATGGCTGTTATTAGTGAAATTGTAAACCCTGCTGATATTGAAATGGCAATTGATTATATTGATGTAATCCAAATTGGCGCCCGTAACATGCAAAACTTTGAATTATTAAAAGCGGCAGGTGCAGTGAATAAGCCGGTTCTTTTAAAACGAGGTATTTCTGCAACTATCGAGGAATTTATTAATGCTGCAGAATACATTATGGCTCAAGGAAATGGCCAAATCATTCTTTGCGAACGTGGTATTCGTACCTACGAACGGGCAACTAGAAATACGCTTGATATTTCTGCAGTTCCAATTCTTAAGCAAGAAACACATTTACCTGTTATGGTGGATGTTACTCATTCAACTGGTCGAAGAGATTTACTGCTTCCAGCTGCTAAAGCAGCGCTTGCTATTGGAGCGGATGGTGTTATGGCTGAGGTTCATCCAGACCCAGCAGTGGCACTATCTGATGCACAACAGCAAATGAACCTAGATCAGTTTAATACCTTCTATAACGAACTGCTCGCATCTAACCTAGTTAGAATTTAATGAAATAACAAAGACCCTCTGCAGCGTTGCATTGGGTCTTTTTATTAAGGCTGTGTTAAAGGATACTGTTGATTTTAGAACCTGTTGATTGGAGCGGAAGGCGCTTGACTCCTGCGGGATGACGAGCACCGTAAGACCCCGCAGTAGCGAAGCTGCGAGGAGGCTTACGGGCGAGCCCGCGGAAAGCATAGCGCCTGGAGCGCAAATCAACAGCCTAGTTTAACACAGCCACTACAAAAATAATGAAAATAAGTGAAAATGAGAACAAATATCATTGCGACTTGTTTGGACTTGTCGTATGATTAAATACATATAAAAGTTTGTATATTTTATCACAATGACTAAATTAGTGAAAAATGCTGTAAAATAAAGAAAAATACGCATCGTGTCTAAGGAGAGTGTTAAAACGTGAATATTACAATTTATGATGTTGCTCGTGAAGCAAATGTTTCAATGGCAACAGTTTCACGTGTAGTCAATGGAAATCCAAATGTAAAACCTGTTACTAGAAAAAAAGTTTTAGAAGTCATCGATCGACTTGGTTATCGTCCTAATGCTGTAGCAAGGGGATTAGCTAGTAAAAAGACCACCACTGTCGGGGTAGTCATTCCCGATATTTCGAATATTTTCTTTGCTGAACTAGCCCGTGGAATCGAAGATATCGCAACCATGTATAAATACAATATTATTTTAAGCAATTCCGACCAAAACAAAGAAAAAGAATTGCACCTATTAAACACCATGTTAGGTAAACAAGTTGATGGAATTGTATTTATGAGTGGAAATATCACTGGAGATCATGTAGAGGAATTTTCAAAGTCGCCAGTACCTATTGTTTTAGCTGGATCTATCGAAGAGTCTGAGCAGATTCCTTCTGTAAATATAGATTATGAGCAAGCTGTTTATGACTCTGTGAAGGAGTTTATTGACAAAGGTCATAAAAATATTGCATTTGTAGTTGGACCATTACAGGAGCCAAGGAATATCCATAAAAAACTAAAGGGATATCAACGGGCCCTCGCGGAAGCTGGTCTAGATTACAACGAGTCACTGATTGTAGAAGGTGACTACACCTATGACTCAGGCTTAGAAGCATTCGATAAATTATTAGAAGCTCCTAATAGACCAACAGCCATACTTGTTGGTTCAGATGAAATGGCACTTGGTGTCGTTCATGGTGCTGAGGATAAAGGTTATAAAATTCCTGAAGACTTTGAAGTTATCACATCAGATAATACCAGACTTTCGTTAATGGTTCGCCCGCAACTGACAACAATCGTTCAGCCTTTGTACGATATCGGAGCTGTGGCTATGCGTTTACTCACTAAATTAATGAATAAAGAAGAGGTAGAAGAGCAAACTGTAGTTCTTCCACATCGCATAGAGCACCGCCAATCGACTAAATAAAATGAAGAAAGGAAGCGCCATTTGTTTTGGCGCTTCCTTCTTTTTTAATCTTCCATCGTAGAGAGGTCGCCTGTTGGCAGGTTAAGTTCCCACGCTTTTAAGACACGTCTCATAATTTTACCGCTTCTTGTTTTCGGAAGCTTATCCCGGAAATCAATTTCCCTTGGTGCAGCATGTGCTGCAAGTCCTTTTTTAACAAAAAGCCTAATTTCTTCTTTAAGCTCATCTGAAGCAACATAGCCGTCTCTTAGGGCAATAAAAGCTTTAATAATTTCGCCGCGGACAGGGTCTGGCTTCCCAATTACTCCAGCTTCAGCAATTGCTGGATGCTCAACAAGTTTGCTTTCCACTTCAAATGGACCAACGCGCTCCCCAGAGGTCATGATTACATCATCTACACGCCCTTGGAACCAGAAATATCCATCCTCATCCATATAGGCGGAATCACCAGAGAAATACCATCCAGTTGGCATAAAGTAAGAGTCATATTTTTCAGGGTTATTCCAAATGGTGTGCATCATGGATGGCCAGCCTTTCTTAATAGCCAGATTCCCCATGCGGTAAGGTGGAAGTTCATTGCCTTGGTCATCTACAATCGCAGCCACAACACCTGGAATAGGTTTACCCATTGAACCAGGTTTGATTTCCATACAAGGGTAGTTACTAATAAGCTGTGCACCGGTTTCTGTCATCCACCAGTTATCATGAATTCTCTTGTTAAAGACCTTCACGCCCCATTTTACTACCTCAGGGTTTAATGGCTCTCCAACACTTAAAACATGGCGCAGACTGCTTAAATTGTATTTTTTAACGATCTCATCACCAGCGCCCATTAACATCCGGAATGCGGTTGGAGCACTATACCAAACGCTGACACCGAAGTCCTCAATCATTTTGTACCATGTATCAGGGCTGAACCGGCCGCCAACGATTAAGTTAGATGTTCCTGTCAGCCATGGACCGAAAATACCATATGAGGTCCCTGTAACCCAGCCTGGGTCTGCTGTACACCAATATACATCCTCTTCTTTCAAGTCTAGAACCCATTTGGCAGTTTGATATTGCTGGATCATTGCATTATGTACATGCAATACCCCTTTTGGCTTGCCTGTGGAACCTGAAGTATAGTGAAGAATGAGACCATCTGTACGATCTACCCACTCAATTCGCAGCTGATTGCTAGCACTTTCAAATTTTTTCAGAAAGTCGAGGTAAGGTCCATTTTCTTCAATATCTTGTCCGACTAGGAAAATGTGTTTTAATGCTGGCAGTTCATCGACAGGTACGCGGTCTAACAATTCAGGAGTGGTAACCAGCACTTTCGCTTCGCTATCCTGCAGGCGATCCCTTACTGCGCCCTCCATGAAAGCCTCAAATAACGGGCCGACAATTGCTCCCAGCTTAATTGCTCCTAAAACAGTAAAATATAGTTCTGGTGACCTTGGCATAAAAATAAATACCCGGTCTCCTTTTTCTACATCACCGTATGCTTTTAGGACATTACCAGCTTTATTTGAAAGCTCTTTCATTTCTTTGAAAGTATACTTTTCATTTCTGTTATGATCGCGATAATAAAGGGCTACCTTATTTTTTCGGAAAGTTTCTACATGGCGGTCAATCGCCTCATATGCCATGTTTACAAGTCCTGTTTCATGCCAGGAGAATTCCTTTTCCGTTTCTTCCCAACTGAAATTCTTATACTTCTCATCATAATTTGCTAGGTTATGCTCTCCCTGCATCACTGGCAGCTTTTCCACTTTCATTCCATTTCCCCCTTATGCTAGTATGAGATAATTATAGTACAAAAAGTAATTATTCTCAATTTTAAAAAAGTTTTATCGATATCAGAAGATTGTCACATAGTTTTCTAATTAGACAGAAAATTGTGGGAAGAGGCTAAAAAGTGATAGAAATTATGTATAATAGAATCAGATATGCGAATGATTTTTCAGGTGGTGTAGGGATGGAACACAGAAAAACGTATAATGCAAAAGAATTAAAAACTCCCCATGGAAGCTTAATTATTGAAGGTCCAATTTCCCCGGATAAACTGGCGGGTTATGAATTTCACGAACATCTTACTGCTTTTCGTCCTCCAGAGCAGCAGCATACAGCGCTGGTTGGGATTGCCCAGCTTGAAGAAGGCAGAATAATTATTGCGAGGCATCACCATACCATTGTTGGATATGTGACCTACCTTTTTCCAGATCCTCTCGAAAGATGGTCGGAAGACAAAATGGATAACCTGATTGAATTAGGTGCTATTGAGGTAATTCCTCAATTTAGGGGATGCGCGGTAGGAAAGAATCTCCTCACCGTTTCTATGATGGATGATGCCATGGAGGATTACTTAATAATTACGACGGAATATTATTGGCATTGGGATTTAAAGGGAACAGGATTAAATGTTTGGGAGTACCGGAAAATCATGGAGAAAATGATGAATGCCGGCGGCCTGGAGTGGTATGCAACGGATGACCCGGAGATTTGTTCTCACCCTGCAAATTGCCTTATGGCAAGAATTGGAAAAAGGGTCGATATGGAGACAGTTCAAAGGTTTGACCGGCTTCGGTTTATGAATCGTTTTATGTATTAATACGCAATTTTAGGTTAAGGGGGGCTTTTGGATGATTGTGGAAGAAATCATGAAAACGGAGATTGTTACGGTTACACCGGCTGTTTCAATTGCTGAAACGATGAGATTAATGGAAGCGAAGAAAATAAGGCATATACCTGTAATAAATAAAGAACAACAAGTTGTAGGAATAGTAACTTTGTCAGATATCCGCGATGCTGCTCCATCTATTTTCCGTGCTGACGAACATGTAGAGGACCTTCAAAAACCTGTTGACACCATTATGAAAAAAGACGTTATCACTGGTCATCCGCTTGATTTTGTAGAGGAAATTGCAGCACTCTTTTATGAGCATAAAATTGGCTGCCTGCCAATTACAAACGACCGGAAATTAGTAGGAATTGTGACGGAGACAGATTTGCTCCGAACATTGGTTGAGTTGACAGGCGCCCATCAGCCTGGTTCTCAAATTGAGATTCGGGTTCCTAATCTTGCAGGAAAATTAAGTGAGATTACGAGTATTATAAAGCAGAGAAAAGCAAACATTTTGAGTGTCCTTGTTTACCCTGATAAAAAGGATGACCAATTCAAAATACTTGTCATTCGATTACAAACCATGAATCCGACCGCTCTTATCCAGGATTTAAAACAATCAGGGCATGACGTGTTATGGCCTAACCTGCCAGGTGTATCTTTATGACCGATACATGTTCCTTTGTATTTTCAGAAGAACTGCTAAATTATAAGTTCAGCAGTAACCATCCTTTTAATCAATTTCGACTTAAACTAACAGTAGATTTATTACATAAATTAAATGCCCTGGAACATCATCAAATCGTTCCTCCAAGAATGGCAACAGACGAAGAACTTGCCCTTGTTCATGATCCAAGTTATATTGATGCTGTAAAAATGGCAGGACAGGGACAACTTCCACAGCATGTCGCTGAGAACTATGGAATAGGAACGGAAGATACCCCGATATTTCCTAATATGCATGAAGCGAGCGCTTTATTAGTGGGAGGAACCCTTACGGCTGTCGATCAAGTCATGACAGGACAGGCAGCCCATGCCCTTCACTTAGGAGGAGGCTTGCATCATGGCTTTCGAGGAAAAGCTTCTGGATTCTGTATTTATAATGATAGTTCAGTAGCGATTAAATATCTGCAAAATAAGTATAATGCTAGAGTTCTATATGTTGATACTGATGCACATCATGGAGACGGTGTACAGTGGTCTTTTTACGATGATCCTGATGTCTGCTCATTATCCATACATGAAACAGGAAGATATCTCTTCCCAGGTACTGGTAATGTAAATGAGAGGGGTCAAGGAAAGGGGTATGGTTATTCCTTTAATATTCCAGTAGATGCATTTACAGAGGATGAATCATGGCTCCATGCCTATACCGAGTCGCTTAAGGAAGTTGCCGAGTTCTTTAAACCGGATGTCATCCTGACTCAAAATGGGGCTGACTCCCATTATTATGACCCTTTAACCCATTTATCAGCGACCATGAAAATCTATCGTGAAATTCCAAAGCTTGCACATGAAATTGCCCATCAATATTGCGGCGGCAGATGGATTGCAGTCGGCGGCGGAGGCTATGATATTTGGAGGGTTGTTCCGAGGGCTTGGGCACTTCTATGGATGGAAATGATTGAAAACTCAAACTGTTATGGAAGTTTGCCGCAGAACTGGATTGATGAGTGGCAGTCAAAAGCTCCAGTCAGTCTGCCGTTCGAATGGGATGACCCGGAAGATATGTATAAACCAATCCCGAGAAAAGCGGAAATAACGGAAAAAAATTTACTTACTCTTGAAAAAGCGCTATATCCTATTAAAAGTAACAAAAAAAGTGAATCCAAAAAATAAGGAGCTTGGAAAATTCCAAGCTCCTTTAAAATTATTCTTCAGGTGTTACCGTTACCCCAATATCCACTTTATTAGATGGCGCGGATTCCTTCCCTGCGATATCCACAGCAGTTACCTGGTATGAACCGTTAGAGGCTGAAAAGGAAAGACTTGAACCATTCTTGATACTGGCAACCTTTTTTCCATTTTGATAGACGCGGTATCCAACAATATCATTGTCACCTGGTGCTGACCAGATTAAATTGTTCCCTGATAATGACAGGGTTACACCGTCCGGGCGTTTTCCATTATCTACAATTTTATCATTAGGAACCAGGATCTTACTCCATCGATCCGTCTTAGGAATTAGCTGGCTTGGATTGCTGAAATTCTTACCAACCATGCGGGCTATAAAGTCAGGATTTAAGATTACTCCCTGCTGTGAAAATTCAGCCGGTGTTGAATCTAATGCAAGATACTTCTTGTCGCCAATTTGCACGTAGTTTCCTGCAATTAAGCTATCATCCCGCTTTGTTGGTACATTCTCAGCATTAAAGTAATCACTTGACACTAAACCTGCCTTTGAACAGGCATCAGAAGGCAGTAAACCTGAAACTGCGCAAAACGACCGCTTTACAATTCCAGCTGGTACAGTAAATTGTACATTTGGATTAATTAATTCTGGCTTAATATCATATGCGGCATTTATTAATTCAGCCCACAAGTTGTTGGTTCTCTGGGAGTAAGACATGCCGCCGGTTTTTAGTGATTTAGGCGTATCGTAGCCTGTCCAGATTCCGAATGTTACACTAGGATTGGTTGCTACAAACCAAGCATCATAGAACTCGTGTCCTGTTCCAGTTTTACCTGCCCAATCTGCTCTAAACTTCAATTTACTATTGATACCAGCTGCTGTACCGCCTGATTTAATTACATCACGCATCATATCGACAGTTAAAAATGCCGTCTGCGGCTTAAATACATCGACAGGCTTCACTTCATGCTGATAGATTGTTTTACCGTTTTTATCAACAATTTTTTCAATCATATAGGCATCAATAAATTTACCTTCATTTGCAAAGGTACTAAACGCATTGGTGTTTTCTTCAACCGTTACCCCATTTTTCATTGACCCAATTGAGGTCGCAAGGTTGGTATAATCCTCACTTCTTAGGGAAGTAAAGCCCATTTTTTCAAGATATTTCGCAGGCTGCTGGTCAATAATATCTTTGTAAAGTTTAACCGCAGGTACGTTGTAAGATCTTTTTAATGCATGTCTGGCTGAGGTAATTCCGCTGTATCTCTTGTCATAGTTGTTCGGCCAAGGTCTTGAAATGGTAGGTTCGAGCCTTAAAGCTACATCCGGTAAAGGTGTGCCTGGTGAGGCTTTCCCCAATTCAATGGCTGGTGCATAAACCAGTAAGGGCTTCATGGTCGACCCATTTTGACGGATAGCGCTGGTCGCATGATTAAGCTCCTGTTTATTATGGTCTCGACCGCCAACAAAACTGATAATTTTTCCAGTTTTATTCTCGATTAGCATAGCACCGACTTCAACCGGCTCCATGACTGTAATTGTTTCCCCAGTTTCTGGATCCTGTTTTTCTTCAGGTTTATCAGGTCCGTAGTTAGGGTAGTTATTCTTTACTACTTGGAAGGCATCATATATATCTTTATTAATAGTTGTGTGAATTTCGTATCCATTTTGTTTTAAGTTTTGCTTGGCTATTGTTTGGAATTGATAAAAAAGATTTTCATCTTCCTTTAAATCTTTTTCTTCATAGCCTTCATCTTTCGCCAATGCCACGGTTAGTACTTCAACTGCCCGCTTTTCAATTTCAAAAGATAAATATGGATATTTTTCGAGCGGATTGTCGCCTGCTGGAATAAAATCCTTTGTAATATCGTAAGAGGAGGCTTCAGCATATTGCTTTTCATCAATATGACCGCCATCATACATTCTTTTTAGAACGGTTTTCATTCGGGTAAGCCCAGGTTCTAAATTGTTTTTCACAGTACCCTCTCTTGTAAAAGGGGTATACCCAAAGGGACTTTGCGGCAAACCTGCAATAAAGGCAGCTTGTGGCAGGGTTAATTCGCTGGCATTCTTTCCGAAGATTCCATTTGCCGCAGCCTGAACACCGCCGATATTCTTACCGGATGAGTTTCTGCCGAATGTAGAAACGTTTAAGTAGGCTTCAAGTATTTCTTTTTTGCTGAAGAATTTTTCTAGACGAAGGGCGAGCAAAATTTCATTTGCTTTTCTAGAGAATGAGACTTCGTTCGTTAAGATTTGGTTTTTAATTAACTGCTGTGTTAAGGTACTGCCGCCGGATTGTACAGCAGAGTTTGTTACTTCTTGGAAAAGTGCACGAAAGACTGCTTTTGGCACAACTCCTTTGTGTTTATAAAAATACTCGTCTTCTGTTGCAATTACTGCTTTAACCAAGTAATCTGAAACCTGGTCAATTTTCACTTCTTCCCGTTCGAGATCTGTACGCAGCTTTCCAAGATAGACATTGTCAGAAAAGTATAAGTCCGATGTTTCTGTATAATTATAAATGTCTTTCTTCATACTGTCATAAGACCGGACAGGTTCGTCCTTTACAAGCGAGGCAAAGTATCCTGCTCCCACACCACCTGCAAATGCTCCTCCAAGAATCACGACTGTCATTAACAGCAGTAAAAGGTTCCAAAAGACCTGGTACGTTATTCGTGCACTTTTTACTGTTCTTTTATGAGTAAACAAGTTGGTTATGGACTTTATTTTCTTGATCCACGCTTGAAAATTATCATTCATAGAATCACCTCTTTTAAAATCACATATATTATAGCATAATGACGATTGTAAAAATGACAAACTTCTACATTTTTCTGATATTACCAGTTCTTGTTTGACAGCGGAAATAAATTATGGTAAAAATTCTATAAGTTATTAATTTAATAAACAAGCTATGAAGGGAATCTATTGTAGGTCTTCTATCCCTGTTTTTAGAGAGTCAGCGGCTGGTGAAAGCTGACACAAATAGAAGAGTGAATTACGTCCCAGAGCTTTCTCCGTGAACTAATATAGTAGCGGGGAACGGTCTAAACCGTTAATTTTTATGAGTTGGAGGATTCATTCCTCAAGCCGGGTGGTACCGCGCGTATATGCGTCCCTGCATTTTTGCAGGGGCGCTTTTTGTTGTACTTTTTAAGAATATGGAGGGAAAATGAAATGGATTTATTACAAGATTTACAATGGCGCGGCCTCATCTACCAGCAGACAGATGAAGAGAGCCTTAAGGATTTAATTAGTAAGGAAAGTATCTCGTTATACTGTGGTGCAGATCCGACAGCAGACAGTTTGCATATTGGTCACTTAGTACCGTTTTTAACACTAAGAAGATTTCAGCAGCATGGCCATCGTCCGATTGTTTTAGTAGGTGGTGCGACAGGACTTATTGGAGATCCAAGTGGAAAAAGTGAGGAACGTAACCTGCAAACCTTAGAGGCTGTACAGGAAAATGTAAGAGGGATTCAAAAGCAGTTAGCAGCCATTTTTAACTTTGATGGTGAAAATGGTGCTGTCATGGTAAATAACTATGATTGGGCAGGTTCCATGGATATTGTTACGTTCTTACGTGACATCGGTAAGCACATTGGCGTCAATTACATGCTGGCAAAGGATACAATCGCTTCACGGCTAGAATCAGGGATCTCGTTTACCGAATTTACTTACACGATTTTGCAGGCTATGGACTTCAATCACCTTTACGAAAATTTCAATTGTAAATTACAAGTAGGGGGAAGTGACCAATGGGGCAATATTACTTCCGGACTTGAACTTATCCGGAAAATGCAGCCGGAAGGTTCAAAGGCATATGGTTTAACGATTCCGCTTGTAACCAAAGCGGACGGTACAAAATTTGGGAAAACAGAAGGTGGAGCGGTTTGGCTTGATGCGAAGAAAACGACACCTTATGAATTCTACCAATTCTGGATTAACGCAGCGGATGCAGATGTTGTTAAATACTTGAAATACTTTACTTTCTTGTCTCATGAAGAAATTGAAGCCCTTGAAACATCTGTTCAAGAAGAACCGCATTTACGTAAGGCACAAAAGGCATTAGCTGAGGAAATGACTCGTCTTATTCACGGAGAAGAATCATTGCAGCAGGCGATTAAAATTACCGAAGCTTTATTCAGCGGAGACGTTCGAAGTCTTTCTGCTTCGGAAATACAGCAAGGTTTCAAAGATGTACCATCTTTTAATGCTGCTGATACAGAAGGGAACTTAGTTGACTTATTAGTGGCGGCGAAGATTTCCCCATCCAAGCGTCAAGCTCGTGAAGACATCACAAATGGTGCAGTTACAGTGAACGGCGAACGTATTACAGATACAACCTATGTGCTAAAGGACACTGACCGAATCGAAGGTCAATTTACGATTATTAGAAGAGGGAAAAAGAAATACTCTTTAATTAAATACTAATATAAGAAAACCGGTCTCATTTGTGTCATGAGGTCGGTTTTCTTACTAGTTGACGTAGTTGCTGGTTCGATGAGTTCTCATCATGATGAAAAAGCTGGCTGGATGGTCACTCAAGGAGGTCCTGAGAGCCCGTCGCGATGAAAAAAGAGGTCTGCCGGTCACTCAAGGAGGTCCTGAGTGACCGTTATGATGAAAAATGAGATCTGTCGGTCGCTCACGGAGATCCTGAGAGCCCGTCATGATGAAAAAAGAGGTCTGCCGGTCACTCAAGGAGATCCTGAGAGCCCGTAATGATGAAAAAAGAGGTCTGTCGGTCGCTCAAGGAGGTCCTGAGAGCCCGTCATGATAAAAAAAGAGGTCGGTCGGTCACTCAAGGAGATCCTGAGAGCCCGTAATGATGAAAAAAGAGGTCTGCCGGTCACTCAAAGAGTTCATGAGAGCCCGTCATGATGAAAAAAGAGGTCTGTCGGTCGCTCAAGGAGGTCCTGAGAGCCCGTCATGATAAAAAAAGAGGTCGGTCGGTCACTCAAGGAGATCCTGAGAGCCCGTAACGATGAAAAAAGAGGTCTGTCGGTCACTCAAAGCGCCCCTGAGAGCCGGAACAATAAAAAAACAGGCTGCCTGGTCACTCAAGAAGGTCATAAGAGCCCGTCACAACAACCTAGCATTCATTAGAATATTACACACTATGTAACAACGCACCAATTACAACGACATATATTATAAAGAAGAGAAAAAGGGGGAGATTCTGTGAAGTTTCTGATTCATGCATTTTTTATCATTCTCCTGGTACTCGTAACATTCTTTGGACTAGGTCCCGTACTGTTCGCCGATGGGGTGATACAGGAACGAATTTGGACTGCAGCTGTTGTTGTCGCACTATATGTTTTACTGGCGTTCTTATATTCAAGAGCAATCAAATGGATAAAAAACAAATAAAAAAACCGTGCCACTGCTGGCACGGTTCTTCCTTGAAAAAATTAACGTGAGTAGAACTCGACGATAAGAGTTTCGTTGATTTCAGCTGGTAATTCAGAACGCTCTGGTAAGCGAGTGAAAGTACCTTCAAGCTTGTCTGCATCAAATGTTAAGTAGTCAGGTACGAAGTTGTTAACTTCAACTGCTTCTTTAACAGCAACAAGGTTACGTGATTTTTCACGAAGGCTGATTGTTTGACCAGGAACTAAACGGTATGATGGGATATCTACGCGAGAACCATCAACCAAGATGTGACCGTGGTTAACTAATTGACGAGCTGCACGACGAGTACGAGCTAAACCTAAACGGTAAACTACGTTGTCAAGACGTGATTCAAGCAAGATCATGAAGTTTTCACCGTGAACCCCGCCTAATTTGCCAGCTTTGTCAAATAGATTACGGAATTGACGCTCAGTTACTCCATACATATGACGAAGTTTTTGCTTTTCTTGTAATTGTAATCCGTATTCAGAAAGCTTCTTACGTTGGTTAGGACCGTGTTGTCCTGGAGCGTAAGGACGCTTTTCTAATTCTTTACCTGTGCCGCTTAGTGAGATACCAAGACGACGAGAAATTTTCCAGCTAGAGCCAGTATAACGAGCCATGAATGACTCCTCCTTAGTGTTTTTATTTTGGTAAAATAAAAACCGTTATGAAACATCAATGATAGCCATTTTGTTTTCATGCACCTTCGCCCTAGCAGCAGAGGGTTACAAGATACACCATCATAAGTGAAAATGACTTATGAGGAACAAAATGAATCCATTCACGTGTTCACATAGGCTGCAGTTATTTTACACAAAGGATATTATATAATTTTATTCATTAATGTGTCAAGTTAATTTCAGGAAAATCATTTCACTCTTTGAATAGTATATAGAAACGGATGAAAAGAAAGCGTTTTCAATTAGGAGGATATCACATGGAAAATAAAAATCTTCGCTTTGAAACAGAAGCCATTCACGCTGGTTATCATTCAGGGGAGCATCTTGATAGTTTAGTACCTCCCTTGTATCAAACTTCTACTTATACTTTTGAAAGTGCAGAGCAAGGAGAAAGAAGGTTTGCCGGAGAAGAAGGAGGATTCGTTTATTCCCGGCTTGGAAATCCGACAGTAAAAATCCTCGAAGAAAGGATGGCAAAGCTTGAACAAGGTGAAGCAGCCCTGGCTTTTTCATCAGGAATGGCAGCTGTATCTGCTGTATTGACGGCTTTAACCAAGACCGGGGACCATATCTTGTGTTCAAGAGGTATATATGGCTGTACGTTCGGTTTGCTGCAATTATTAGAAGGGAAATATAACATTAGTCATGACTTTTCTGACATGTCTTCACGAGAAATGCTGGAGGAGGACATCCGGCCAAATACAGCCTGTATATATATTGAAACCCCAATTAATCCAACAATGAAACTGGTTGATTTAGAATTAGTGGCAGCAATCGCAAAACAACGCGGCATTCCTGTTGTAGTGGATAATACTTTTTGCAGTCCTTATTTACAGACACCTATCAGCCTTGGCTGCGATATAGTTCTTCATAGTGCAACAAAATATATTTGCGGACATGGTGATGTCATTGCTGGAATTGTCATTGGAAACAGTGAATTTATTCAAACTGTATCAAGAACCACTCAAAAAGATATGGGCGGTATTATTTCTCCATTTGATGCATGGCTGTTACTAAGGGGATTAAAAACATTGCCTGTTAGGATGGATCGTCACTGTGAAAATGCAAACAGGCTTGTTGAGTTCCTGCGAAGTCATCCAAAGGTTGAAACCATCTACTTTCCTGGTAATAGTGACTTTGTAGAAGATAATTCAATCATGCATAAACAGATGAAAAAGCCCGGTGGATTAATTTCATTTTCAATTAATGGAACAAAGCAGACAGCTCAATTATTTATGAATCAGTTAAAATTAATTAAAATTGCGGTAAGCTTGGGGGATGCAGAGACGTTGATACAGCACCCTGCAACAATGACGCATGCTGTTGTTCCTGAAAATGAACGAAGAAAAATGGGAATTGAGGACACTTTACTCCGGCTGTCTGTGGGATTGGAAGCATGGGAGGATTTAAAGGAAGATATTGAGCAGGCACTAGAGAGAATATAAAAACTCGCCTATTCGGCGAGTTTTTTAGTTACAAATGTTCAACAAGAATGGCTGTTAATTCTTCTAATTTCTCTTGGTCCAATTCATCAAAACGGTTCTTCTCTGGCGAATCAATATCTAAAACACCTAGTAATTGACCGTCTTTAATAAGAGGAATGACAATTTCAGAATTAGAGGCAGCATCGCAGGCAATATGTCCAGGGAATTGATGAACATCTGCTACCCGGACGGTTTCTCTTGTTTTTGCGGAAGTACCGCATACTCCTTTACCAAGCGGGATGCGAACACATGCAGGAAGACCTTGGAAAGGGCCGAGAACTAATTCATTGTTTTCATCCATTAAATAGAAGCCTACCCAGTTTATACGATCAAGAAATTGGTTTAATAAAGCAGAGGTATTGCTAAGATTAGCAATTTGATTTTTCTCGCCATGGAGAAGAGCCGCTAATTGTTTTTTTACCAATTCATAATTTTCTTGGCGGCTCCCTTTGTACATTTCGACATTAAACATGTTTTTTCACTCCTTTCTTTATTCATTTCTCAATTATTTTATCAAACTGTCAAGAAAAAGAGCATACTTTGTCGATAAATTTATAAAGGAATCAACCCACATAAAAAGAATTGTTATATAAAGGACAAAGAGTCACAGGAGGTGTACGATGAAAAAGGATTCTAAGGAAGAAATAGTGAAAGCTGCGATTTCGCTTTTTAATTCAAATGGATATGCTGGGACCTCAATTCGTGACATTGCCAAAGAAGCAAGAGTAAACTCGGCAACGATTGCCTACCATTTTGAGAATAAGCTTGGCTTATTAGAATATTGCTTCACTTACTTTTTCGAGAAATATCTCGGAATAATGGAAGAAAAGTTCTCTTTACTGGATGTTGGCGTAAAAGACTGCTTAAAAAAGATTTCAGCTGAATTGCTTCACTTTCAGTGTGAAAATATTGAACTTACTAGCTTCGTATACCGTGAATTGTCGATGGATTCTCAGGTAGTTAGAGAAATTATGTCTACCTATGCCCTAAAGGAAAAGTATTACTTCCAAAAAATCTTTGAAAAAGGATTTGAAAGGAAAGAGTTCAGGCCGCATTCCATTGCCTATCTAATTATCCAATATAAGGGTTTACTTATGATGCCTTTTATTAATGCTCATTATTTACGAGAAGTGCTTTATATTTTTCCAAATGAAAGGTTCTTTGAACAAAAGTATTTAAAGGAAATCAATAATTGGATTGAGAACACCCTGGGAACAAAAATGATTGAAAAGAAAGAGGCTATATTGTAATTGACTAGAAAAAGTTCTACTCTTTATTTGCTAAGCACTCGCTGGGAAAACAAATTCCTTCCGGCAAGTGCTTTTTATTTTGGGGAGATAGGGGAAGAGCAATTTTCATAAATAGGAATTTGTCATATATTAGTAAATTAAAATTACTTTTGCAAAAAAAATTGAAATTAATAGTCAAAAAATGTCGTATACATGGTATCATAGAGGCATTGAACTTATCATATATTTATTATTTTTTATAGATTCGAAAATTTTGATTAGCTAGTTAAATGAAGTGTTTGAAACAGGAGGCTTGAACGTGAAATATTTTATTGGATTTATCATCCTGCTACTGGCCTTATTTGTATTGGGATATTTTATAAAGAAAAAGTATTTTAAAGAGATGGATAGGTTAGAAGCCTGGAAAATTGATTTGTTTAACCGGCCAATAATGGATGAAATGTCAAAGGTAAAGCAATTGAATATGACTGGACAAACTGAAGAGTTGTTCGAGGGCTGGCGTAATCAATGGGATGATATCGTAACTGTTAAACTTCCTGATTTGGAAGAAATGTTATTTGACGCTGAAGAGTATATTGACCGCTACAGATTTAATAAAGCGAAAGGTGTCCAACAGGAAATCAATCATAAATTACAATCAACAGAAAATGAGATTAACAAAATTGTTGAGGAACTTCATGAGCTTGTTGGCAGTGAAGAAAAGAACAGAACTGAAATTGAGCAGCTGAAGGAATTATATCGGGAGACGAAAAAAACACTCCTTGCTCATCGACATAGTTTTGGAAAATCGGAAAAATACTTAGAAGCGGAATTGGATGACGTAACGAAAAAATTTCATGAATTTGATGAGAAAACTGAGAATGGCAACTACCTCGAGGCGCGTGAACTTGTCCTTTCTATTCATGAGCAGCTAGCAAACGTCAAAAAAAATATGGAATTAATTCCTCAGCTTTTAATTGAGTGTCATTCACTTATTCCATCCCAGTTAACTGATATTCTCGAAGGATATAGAGAGATGACTGAAAAAGGTTATTACTTAGGTCATATTCAGTTAGAAACGGAAATTGATAGTCTAAATGAGAAATTGGCTGAGTATCTAGTCTTTATTGAGGAAACGAAAATAGATAATGCACTAGAAGGTATTAGTGAAGTGAAGGAACGAATTGACATACTCTTTGACTTATTGGAAAAAGAAGTGAATGCCAAGCACTTTATTGTCCAAAACCAAAAAGGTATGAGCGGCCTTTTAAGTACTGTGCTTGAAGAACATGATCATCTTTCGAATGAAGTAAAGCATGTTCAAGAAAGCTATCATCTAACTGACGGTGATTTTGACATTCAAAGGCACTTGGAAAAACAGCTTGCCTCTGTTACAAAACATTACGAGATCCTGATGGAAAAATTAAATATGAATGAAACGGCATTAACGATACTCTGCGAAGAAATGAAGGAAATAAAAATTCAGATTGAACTGATTCAGGATGAACAGGAAAATTTCGGACTCAAGCTTCAAGCCCTTAGAAAAGATGAGTTCGAAGCGAGAGAAACGCTTAAGGACCTGACCAAGAAAGTAGGCGAAACAATTCGCTTGGTTTCCAAAAGTAATATTCCTGGGTTACCAGAAGATTATCAGTACTTATATGAAGATACCAATGAGAGTATTCAAAATGTAAGGCAGCAGCTTCAAGAAAAGCCGCTTAACGTTTCAGCACTAAATCAATATTTAGAAATTGCGGTTTTAACAGTTGATAAATTGTCTAATACGACATTCGAATTGATTGAAAATGTTGTGCTTGCTGAAAAAGCAATTCAATATGGAAACAGATACCGAAGTCAATATCCATCGGTTGCCAAAGGACTAAATGATGCAGAACAGGCATTTAGACAGTTTGAGTACCAGGAAGCCTTAGAGCAGGCAGCAGCCTCCCTTGAATCTATTGACCCAGGGGCATTAAAGAAAATTAAAGCTACAGCAGGCAAGTAATGTATAACGTACAAAACCGATTCATCCAATTATGGTGAATCGGTTTTTTAATAAACACAAACCTTTTTCAATTGAATAAGTTTGTGGTAAGATTTAGTCCTGCAAAGGTGAGGTGTTAAAGTTATGATTTATTTTGATAATAGTGCGACTACAAAGCCATATAAAGAAGTGTTAGATTCTTTTGTAAAGGTTTCAAGTGATTTTTTTGGCAATCCATCTTCCCTTCATGGATTAGGGGTTCAAGCTGAGAAACTTCTTACACAAGCACGTACACAAATTGCAAATCTCCTGGGTGTTAAAACATCTGAAATTTACTTTACCTCTGGTGGTACAGAAAGTAATAACCTGGCAATTAAAGGGAGTGCAATTTTAAATAAAAATAGAGGCAGACACTTGATTTTGTCTAGTGTTGAGCACCCCTCAGTCCGAGGTGCAATGGAACAGCTGGGAAAGTTGGGTTTTGACATTACCTATTTGCCGGCTGACCAGCATGGAAGAGTGAATGTAGAGGATGTAAAGGCGTCTATTCAAAAAAATACAATATTGGTTTCGGTTATGCACGTTAATAACGAGGTCGGAACCATACAGCCGATTTCAGAGATTGGCGGCCTATTGAGTCAATATCCAAACATATTATTTCATGTAGATGCTGTACAAGCTGTTGGTAAAGTTCCCCTAAACCTATTGGAAAATCATGTGGATTTATGTTCATTTTCAGCACATAAGTTTCATGGGTTGAAGGGCACTGGTGCACTCTTTATTAGAGAGGGTGTTAGACTGGATCCTCTTCTTTCGGGCGGAAACCAGGAATGGAAAGTTAGAAGTGGTACGGAAAATGTAGCAGGTGCAGTAGCAATGGCGAAGGCTTTAAGGATGACCACAGAAAACAGCTTATCGGGATTAGAAAGAATGAAAGGTGTTCAATCACTTTTGAGAAAAGGTCTAAGCAAAATCGACGGACTTACCATTAATACGCCGCTTGAACATGCTGCACCCCATATTTTAAACTTTTCAATCAAGGGGGTTAAAGCGGAAGTTTTAATCCATACGTTAGAGCAAAAGGGAATTTATTTATCGACAACAAGTGCCTGTTCTTCTAAGAAACAATTGCCAAGTCAAACACTCTTAGCAATGGGAGTTCCAGACGATTTGGCCGACAGTGCGTTTAGAATCAGCTTGTCCTATGATAATACGGTGGATGAGGCAAATAAGGTCATTGTGGCAATTGAAGAAGCTGCAAAACAACTAAGAAAGGTTATGAGTTAATATGAATTATGATCGTATACTGATTCGCTATGGTGAAATTTCCACCAAAGGCAGAAATCGGAAGAAATTTGTAGACAAGTTAAGAAAGAGTGTCCGAATTGCCTTGGCTCCCTTTCCGAATATAAAAATCCGGGCTGAGCGTGACAGGATGTATGTCCTTGTCAATGGTGAAAATGTTCAACAAATAATCGAATCATTAAAAAATATCTTTGGTATTCAATCCCTTAGTCCGGCTGTAAGGGCGGAAAAAGACCTTGAACAGATGAAAGACGCAGCACTTTCCTTAGTAAAAAGCCTGTACAAGGAAGGACAAACCTTTAAAATTTCTCCTAAACGATCTGATAAATCGTTTGAGCTCGACACAGCCGGTATCAATCATACATTTGGCGGGCATATTCTTCAAAATATACCGGGTATAAAGGTTGATGTGAAAAATCCCGATATTAATTTGAAAATTGAAGTACTTGCTGAGGCTGTCTACATGTCTTGTGAGACTATATTAGGCGCCGGCGGACTCCCAGTTGGCTCCAGCGGCAAAGCAATGTTGATGCTGTCAGGAGGAATTGATAGTCCAGTTGCAGGTTATTTGACCATGAAACGAGGGGTAGAAATTGAGGCTGTCCATTTTTTCAGTCCCCCGTATACAAGTGAAAGATCCAAGGAGAAAGTGGTCGATCTTGCAAAAAAACTAGCTGAAATATTTGGGTCAATGAAACTTCATATTGTCCCTTTCACTTCTATTCAACAAACCATAAAAGAACAAATTCCTGAAAATTACTCGATGACCACAACAAGAAGGTTCATGCTGAGGATTACGGATGAAATTAGAAAAAAACAGGAAGGTCTAGCGATCATTACTGGAGATAACCTTGGTCAGGTTGCCAGTCAAACATTGGAAAGCATGTATGCCATTAACGAGGTAACAAATACCCCAATTCTAAGGCCGCTGTTGACCATGGATAAAAATGATATTATAAAAATTGCCAAAGATATTGATACCTATGATATCTCAATTAGACCCTTTGAGGATTGCTGTACAATATTCGTCCCGTCCTCGCCAAAAACAAAACCAAAAAGAGAAAAAGTCATGCACTACGAAAGCTTCTATGACTACGACACCCTAATCCAAGAAGCCGTACAAAAAACAGAAACACTAACCATCAAACCAGACAGCAAGCAACAAGTATCAGAATTTGAGGATTTATTTTAAATAAATTATGATACAGAAAATTTAATATTAGCACGTTGATTGGAACGGAAGGCACGAAGACTCCTCGAAAATGCTAACGCATTTCCTTCGTGCGTGGGCGGATTCGAGGAGGTAATTCAAAGTCCTGCAGGAGTACGGAGCAGGTGAGACCCCACAGGCGCTTTAGCACCGAGGAGGCTCGCCGCAACGCCTGCGGAAAGCGAAGTGCCTGGAGTTCCAATCAACACCCTATGAACAGCTTCATGAAAAATGTGAAATATTTGTGAACAATTACCAATTAAAAAAAAGAATACAGCCATGTGATTCTACACATTCTATACTCACAAGGAGGTGATATCACATGGCTAGTAACAACAACTCAAATCAATTACTTGTACCTGGTGTAGAGCAAGCTCTTCAACAAATGAAATACGAAATTGCTTCTGAATTTGGCGTAAATCTTGGTGCAGACACTACTTCACGTGCTAACGGTTCTGTTGGTGGTGAAATCACTAAGCGTTTAGTCGCTATGGCTGAGTCTCAATTAGGCGGCGGATTTTCACGATAACAAATAAATAAGATGGCTACAGAGAGTGGGATTCTTCCCACTCTCTTTTTTGTATATCGTAAATTAGAATAACAATTTAAAATTTTAAAATAATTTTGTATAATAGAAATGGTGATGAAGCTTTTATTATAGGTGAGGGGGAGAAGCATGAACCGCGAAGAATTAATTGCTCCAGAAAAGTATAATCTTGTGTCGGAAGTTGAACGATTTGCCAAGGACCCAAAAAGGTTAGCGTTAAAGTGGGAAAATGAATTAGGGGAAACGAAACAGGTTACATATGAAGAGTTATTGAAAAGAGTAAATCAAGCGGGAAATGTTTTCACACAAAATGGTCTAAAAAAAGGGGATGTTGTGTTAGTTATAATCCCTAGACTTATCGAAGCCTATATTGTTTATTTGGCAGCTTTGAAGGCTGGACTGGTTGTCATTCCAAGTTCAGAGATGCTCCGTGAAAAAGACCTTCAATATCGGGTTACACATGGCGATGTAAAAGCAGTTATTAGCTATTATCCGTATGTCGATCAATTTAAAAACATCTCAAGTGCACAGCACCTAGTAAAGTTTTCGGTTGGTGAAAAAGAAGAGGGCTGGATTTATTTAGAGGAAGAAATGAATTCAGCATCACAAGATTTTGAATTTGCTGATACACTTCGTGACGACATGGCCTTCCTATCGTATACATCAGGAACAACGGGTAACCCAAAAGGGGTCGTTCATACCCATGGATGGGCATATGCGCATCTAAAAACGGCTGCGCCAAAATGGCTTTGTATTGAAGAAGGTGATACAGTTTGGGCAACCGCTGCGCCAGGCTGGCAAAAGTGGATTTGGAGTCCATTTTTATCCGTTCTAGGTTCAGGTGGGACAGGGCTTGTATATAACGGTAAGTTTGAACCGCAGAAATATTTAAGCCTTTTAGAGAAATATTCCGTTAATGTCCTATGCTGTACTCCTACGGAATATCGAATCATGGCTAAGGTCGAGAATCTGGGTGATTTCAAATTACCAAATCTGCACAGTGCTGTTTCTGCGGGTGAACCGCTTAATCGCGAGGTTATTGAAACGTTTAGAAGGCACTTTAATGTGGATGTCCGTGATGGGTATGGCCAAACAGAAAATACCCTATTAGTCGGTGTAACAAAAGGAATGGAGTTGAGATCCGGATCAATGGGGAAACCAACTCCAGGCAACAGGGTAGAAATTATTAATGAAGAAGGCGAAATTTGCCAAGTTGGCGAAGTTGGAGATATTGCTGTCCATATCGATACACCAGCTTTATTTAAAAACTATTATAAAGATCCTGAGAGAACGGCCATGCAATTCCGTGGTGACTATTATATTACGGGTGATAAGGCAAAGAAAGACGAGGACGGTTACTTTTGGTTTGAAGGACGCGGAGACGATATTATTATTAGCTCCGGCTACACCATTGGACCTTTTGAAGTAGAGGATGCGCTTGTAAAACATCCATTCGTAAAAGAATGTGCTGTCGTTGCAAGCCCAGATGAGATTCGCGGCTTTATTGTAAAGGCGTTTGTTGTGTTAAAAGATGATGTTGATGCCAATGACCCTGAGTTGACAAAAAATCTTCAGGAGCATGTTAAAACACTCACGGCACCTTATAAATATCCAAGAAAAATAGAGTACCTGTCGGAATTGCCAAAAACAACTTCAGGTAAGATTCGCCGAATTGAACTAAGGCAGCAAGAAATGCAATCGATTAAACAATGAGAACGAAAAAGAGGGCTGTCGAATTTTCCGACAGCCCTTTTACTATTCAATGTCGATTTTTGTGCACGGTTTGAGAATTAATAGGCGGAGAATTTCCGGCTAATGTTTGTAGAGGATGCTTAATATGCAGGTATAAGCGGAGATATTCCGGCTATCTGCTCTAAATAAGGCAAAATTCAAGGTTTTGGATAGAATAAGTGGAAAACCTCCGCTTATTTTTAACGAAATATGGGTATTTACCAGAATAAACGGAAAACCTCCGTCTATTTGCTAAATAAAACATATAACCTCCGCCTACACAGTGAAATCAGCATTCAGCTTTAACGAAATCTTATAAAAAAGTCCTTTTAACTTTTTCCCAGAAGGAATTGTTTTTTAACTTAAGTGTTTTAATCTTTTTATCACTAAGTCTAATTTGAATTTTATCTACATGGCGAATGCTTAATGCCTCGTTATCTAAGCCCATGGTAGGATGCTCATTGCCTTCGGAGATGATTTTCAGTGTTAGAGCTCGATTTCCCCCTATAACAAAAGGAGAGCCAAGGGTACGATACTTATTATTATTGATAGACGCTACCTCACTCACTTGCATGCATGGAATTAACGGATCCACTACTGCGCCATTAACGGATTTATTGTAAGCTGTACTTCCTGTTGGTGTTGCAACAATTAAACCATCTCCACGAAAGGTTTCAAAATGGAGTTCATCAATAAAAACATCTAATTCCAGTGTTTTAATGATGGAGGAGCGAATACTAAATTCATTGAGACATGGAAATATTCCTTGACCATCGACCATCACTTCGATAATTGGATAGCGTCGTACCTTTAAATCCTCATTGGATATCGTTTCAAGCTGAGAAACAGCCTCCACCATTTTTGAGGATTCATTAATTTTGAAATCACAATACATACTCAAACTATCCTTGGTTGTGATCCCGCAATAAAGTACATCATCACGAAACCCAGTTTTCCTTACAGCCTGTAAGAAAGTACCGTCATCACCAATGCTTGCAATAATATTCGCATCGCGGTGGTCACTTACAATCGTTAAATCAAACTGCTTTGCGGATTCATTTA
Organism: Neobacillus niacini; assembly: GCF_046591715.1. Lineage (GTDB taxonomy): Bacteria > Bacillota > Bacilli > Bacillales > Cytobacillaceae > Neobacillus > Neobacillus niacini_L. The sequence goes on from NZ_JAWVNQ010000010.1 coordinate 64,095, forward strand.
AATTACCGACTTGTTCTAACATTGAATGATCTAAATGATGATAAAAGTAAATATTACGTCTATGTCCCATAGTATCCTCCATATTTTGGTTGTTAATTTGTAAAAATAGCCCATTAAACTTTTTATTTTTGTTAAACTAAGATAGTCTAAATTTATTTTAGCATTATCTTGAAACAATATTAAATTATGTAAGAAAAATATTTTATACGAGGAGGAATTCTGAACATGAATGGGAAACGTTGGGCAGCACTGGGAATTGCCGCTGCGTTATTTTTCGTATCAGTCATGATTAATTTTTTATCTGCATTTGCTTTTAAAGGTGTTGAAACAGATATAGGCGAGTTGTTAGCTGCAAGTGAACTTCCTTTTACGGAGGAAATAATTCAAGAAGGAAATGAGATGAAAAAGATAGCAGTTCTTGACGTAGATGGCGTCATTCAAGACACAAATGATGCTGAGTCCTTATTTCAAGCTGCAGGCTATAATCATCAAGGATTTATGAAAAAACTAGATTACATAAAAGATGATGGTAGTGTTAAAGGAATTATTTTAAAGGTTAACTCTCCAGGCGGCGGAGTCGTTGAAAGTGCTGAAATTCACGATAAATTAGTTGAAATTCAAAAAGAAACGAAGAAACCGGTGTATGTCTCAATGGGTTCAATGGCGGCTTCAGGCGGTTATTATATTGCGGCTCCTGCAAAAAAGATTTATGCAAGTGAAGAGACGCTTACCGGGTCTCTAGGGGTAATCATGCAAGGAATCAATTATGCAGGTTTAGCTGAAAAGTATGGCGTTGATTTTGTGACCATTAAAAGCGGCCAATTCAAAGATATTATGAGTCCTACTAGAGAAATGACAGAGGAAGAACGCCAAATTCTCCAGAATATGATTAACAATTCCTATGAGGGCTTTGTAAAGGTCATTTCAGAAGGAAGAAATATGTCCCCTGATCAAGTGAAGAAGATTGCAGATGGAAGAATTTATGATGGCAGACAGGCGAAGGAACTGAACTTAATTGATGGTTTTGGATACTTAGATGATGTAATTGAGCAAATGATGGAACAAGAGAAGCTAAAGGATGCAAAGGTTGTCCGCTATACGGATGCAATGGGCTTTGGTTCGTTGTTAAATTTTAAGGTTCAAAAATTTATTGGTGCTGATAGTGAGATGGATGGACTTATGGATATTTTATCAAGACCCAATTCTCCACGCCTAATGTATTTGTATGCAGAATAGGGGGGAACTGTAATGGAAAATGATATTCAAGAAAGCATAACTCAATCAGAACAAGATGAAAATCAAAATGTACCTATGGAGACTGCTCACAAACCTGAGCTTCTCTCTTATCGTTTTGCTGGGTTTTGGATGCGATTCTGGGCTTACCTGCTAGATTTGATTGTTGTAGGAAGTATAGAGCGCTTAATACTTAATCCGCTATTTCGAGCCCTAGAGATTCCATTAACTGAATTTAATTTGTTTGCCCCAATCTCAATCGCTTCAGCAGTCATATTTTATTTGTACTTCGTATTAATGACAAAGTATTTCAATCAGACTCTTGGAAAGATGGTATTTGGAATTAAAGTAATTGATTTAAAGAATGATCATTTATCATGGGGAACCATTCTTTTCCGCGAATGGATTGGCCGGTTTATCTCAGCAACGGTGGTAATAGGATATATCATTGTTGCATTCTTGCCTAAAAAACAAGGACTTCATGACCTCTTTACAGACACCTCGGTGATACATGTAGAACGATAATTTTTTGAGCCCGCTAACAACTGTTAGCGGGTTTATTTTTCCATCTTCAGGTGATACTAAAGGGCTGAAGGGAGTGAAAAAAATTGTTCTGGCTGTATATAGCTCTCACCGCTATTATTTTATTATTTCTATTAATTATTTTTTCAAAGCTGACTATTCATCTTAATTTTTATCACCATAATGATAATGATGAATTGAGTATAGTGCTTAGACTTTGGTTCGGATTAATCAAATATAAGATAAATGTCCCTCTAATAAAAATTGATGATAACTCACCGAGTATTGTTGTAAAGGGGAATACAAGTATGGGAGATTCAGATGAAAGTGAATCTTCAACTAAGGTACAACAGATTGAAAAGGATGATGTTATGACCAAATTGGCAAATGCAAAAGAAATCATCCAGCAAGTTGTGAACATGCAAGTTATTGTAAGTAAATTCTTGAAGAAAATCACCATTAAGCAGTTTGAATGGCATTCCTTAGTCGGTGTAGGTGATGCTGCACATACCGGCATAATTACGGGCGCACTTTGGACACTCAAAGGAAGTGTTGTGGGCATGCTCAGTAACTTTTTGAGACTGAAGGAAATGCCAGTTTTATCCGTTACCCCCCATTTTCAACTGGCGATTATCCAAACCCGGATTACATGTATTTTTCAGTTTCGTATCGGGTATGCTATTTTAGCAGGATTAAAACTAATTAAATTCTGGAAGGGCGGACGCCCAAATCTCAAAATGAATACAGCATATTCGAAGGAAAAAACTAAAACCGTGTAAAAGAGGAGGAAACAGCCATGTCTGAACATCCAATTCAAGGTTTAATGACAACTGCAATGGAAAGCTTAAAAGAAATGATTGACGTAAATACCATTATTGGTGATCCTGTTGAAACTCCAGACGGAAGTGTTATTCTCACTGTTTCAAAGGTAGGTTTTGGATTTGCTGCAGGAGGCAGTGAATTTAAACTTGATGGCGGCTCACAATCAAAAGGTCAAGATCAAGGTCAAGGTCAAGGGCAGCAAAAGCTTCCATTTGGAGGCGGTAGCGGCGGCGGAGTCTCCATTACTCCCATTGCATTTTTAATTGTCAATTCTCAAGGAGTAAAAATGCTTCACCTTGATGAAAGTACTCATCTTTATGAAAAGATTTTAGAATTAGCCCCTCAAGCAGTGGATAAGATTCAGCAAATGTTCTCAAAGAAAAATGAGCAGCAGGGATCGGGGCAAAATTCAGGACAATCGAAACAAAATGAGGCTCCTAAACAACAATTTGATATATAGGTTAAAAAGTTAATCTTCCCAATCATTTCGGGAGATTAACTTTTTTCGTGAATCAAGGAGCCTAAATCATTGCAAAAAAAATTCTGAAAAGATATATTTACACTGTACATAATTGAAATGAATGTGAAGATTATTTCCATTTGTTCGTACTAAAAGGAGGATGTTTAAATGGCAAACGTAACTTTTAAGGGGAACCCAGTAACATTGCTAGGCAACGAAGTGAAGGTAGGAGACAAAGCTCCTAATTTTAGCGTATTGGCAAATGATTTATCACCTGTGACACTAGAAAATACTAAAGGTCAGGTCCGTTTAATCAGTGCTGTTCCTTCTTTAGATACTGGCGTGTGTGATGCAGAAACCCGTCGTTTTAATGAAGAAGCAAATAGCTTAGGTGATGTTAAAGTCCTAACTGTCAGCGTAGACCTACCATTTGCACAAAAACGCTGGTGTGGAGCAAACGGCATTGAAAATGTTCAAACTCTGTCAGACCACCGTGACCTTTCTTTTGGAGAAGCATATGGGGTTGTAATTCAAGAACTAAGATTATTAGCTCGTGCTGTATTTGTTGTAGATTCTAGTGATACTGTTACCTATGTAGAATATGTTAGTGAGGCAACAAATCACCCGAATTATGAAGCAGCTCTTGAAGCAGCTAGAAACGCAAAGTAATTTTTGATGACAAAAGGCCTCGTCAAAGGATGAGGCCTTTTTATTGATTGCAGGAGGTGTAAAGTATGAAAATTTCTCCAGTGGAAGAGCTTTTTACATTATTCAATGAAACAGCTCTCGTTTTACAGGAAGAACTATCATGTACATATCTAGAAGCATTAGCCGAAACAGGTGAAAATTTATTTCATGGTTCTGTACTTCAGGAAGAAGTAAGTGAAATAACCGTAAAAAGACTTGAGAAACAATACAATGAAATTAATTTAGACAATTTTTCAAAAGAAGAAATCCGAAAAGCCTTTCAGCTCGTGATCTTAAAAGGAATGAAAGAAAATGTTCAGCCTAATCACCAAATGACCCCGGATAGCGTAGGCATGTTAATTAGCTATCTTGTCGATAAGTTTATGAAACAGCCAACCTTCCGATTATTAGACCCTGCAATCGGTACTGGTAATTTAGTATCAACCGTTCTAAATCAATTGCAGAAAAATGTACAATCCATCGGTATTGATATTGATGACTTGTTAATAAAGCTTGCCTATGTTAATGCCAATTTACAAGAACATCCAATTGAACTGTTTAATCAGGATAGTCTAGAACCTTTATTTATTGATCCTGTCGATGCAGTGATAGCGGATTTACCAGTGGGGTATTATCCCAATGATGTCCGTGCTCAAGATTACCAATTAAAAGCACCAGAGGGACACTCCTATGCACATCATTTATTTATCGAGCAAAGTGTAACCCATACTGCGCCATTAGGATATATATTTTTAATTATTCCAAATGGTCTTTTTGAAAGTGAGCAATCGCAGCAGCTTCGCGAATTCTTTAAAAAGGAAGTCATTGTTCAAGGTGTACTTCAACTGCCAGTCAGCATGTTTAATAATAAAAATGCTGCAAAAAGTATTCTAGTTCTTCAAAAGAAGGGCGAAGGAATTGTCGCACCCAAACAGGCTTTACTCGTCAATTTGCCAAGCTTATCTAATGCAGTGGAAATGGATAAGATATTGAAAAATATTAATAAATGGTTTGAAGAAAATAAACGATAAAGCCGGTTTTTGTCACGGTTTTATCGTTTTTTTAGTTTAAGAACAATTGGAATTATGTGAATACATTTACATTTAGCCGGTAACCGTTTCCATCCAATTTACTCCTTGAAATGTAATATATACAGTGATTAAATGAGGTATTGAGAGCAATAAACAATGTCAGTTTGAGCAAAATAACCTTGTACTAAAAAAAGGACTTTCTAGACCGATGTTGTTTTTATAAAAGGAGCGGTAAATGTAATGTCTAAAATAATTGCAATTAATGCGGGCAGTTCATCTTTAAAGTTTCAATTATTTGAGATGCCTAAAGAAGATGTCATCACCAAAGGAATTATTGAACGTATTGGCTTAAATGATTCTATTTTCACTATTTCTGTTAATGGAGAAAAGGTTACAGAAACAACGGACATTCCAGATCATGAAGTAGCGGTAAAAATGCTTCTAGACAAATTAACCACATTAGGGATTATTCAATCTTTAAATGAAATTGAAGGAATTGGTCACCGTGTGGTTCATGGCGGAGAAGAATTTGGTGATTCTGCCCTTATTACAGAAGAAGTTCTTAATAAGATTGAAGCATTATCAGAATTAGCTCCATTGCACAATCCTGCTAACGCTACAGGAATTAAGGCTTTCCAGGCTGTACTCCCTAACGTACCAGCAGTAGCTGTATTCGACACGGCTTTCCATCAAACAATGCCAGAAAGTTCATACTTATACAGCCTTCCATATGAGTACTATGAAAAATATGGTATTCGTAAATATGGCTTCCATGGTACGAGCCATAAATATGTTTCTCAGCGTGCAGCTGAATTATTAGGCCGTCCAGTTGAACAGCTTCGCTTGCTTTCTTGTCACTTAGGAAATGGGGCAAGTATTGCTGCTATCGAAGGCGGAAAATCCATTGACACATCTATGGGCTTTACGCCGCTTGCGGGTGTTACAATGGGAACTCGTTCAGGGAATATTGACCCTGCGTTAATTCCATTTATCATGGAAAAAACAAATAAAACAGCAGAAGAAGTACTTGACGTTCTAAACAAAGAAAGCGGAATGTTAGGGGTATCAGGTTTCTCAAGTGATCTGCGAGATATTGAAATTGAAGCTCGTAATGGAAATGAACGTGCTCAGCTTGCTTTAGATGTTTTTGCAAATCGTATCCATAAATATATCGGTTCCTATGCATCACGTATGTATGGAGTGGACGCGATTATATTTACAGCTGGTATCGGTGAAAACAGTGATGCAGTCCGTGAAAAGGTATTAAAGGGTCTTGAGTTTATGGGTGTTTATTGGGATCCTGCTTTAAATAAGGTAAGAGGTGAGGAAAGGTTTATTAACTATCCACACTCACCTGTAAAAGTTATCGTTATTCCTACAAATGAAGAAGTAATGATTGCACGCGACGTTGTACGTTTAGCACAATAAACTTTTAACTCTAAAGGCAGACTGTCCAAATATGACGGTTTGCCTTTTGGCGTTTTTTTAGAATATTTCTTTGTGATATACTGGGAGGAAAGGAAATATAAAGAAAGTGGAGAGGGATTGCCTATGCCATTAACCGAACGGGAAATTGAGGTATTGAATGAAATAAGAGCGTGGGAACAGCAATTATTGAATTACGACGCTAATGACCTTCAGCTTACGTATGAAAAATATTTAGAGCGTTCTTTTTCTTTATTACCTGATAATGTTCAACGCCAGTTTTTTTCTGTTATTGATACCTGGTTATTCCATCTGCACGGCATGATTCAAGGCTCTCAGATACAAATGGATGCTAAGGAAAGAATCCTATCTTCCGGCCGTGTGTTTAATAAGGATTTGCATCAAATTGAAGATTTAAGAAGATTGGATATTGATCAGTTAGAGTATATAGCTATGCAGCAAATTGCAAGGCACCGGCTATACTCCTTTGCACAGGGAGGTTTGGCAGGAACGGGAGGACCGCTGCTATTAGGTACAGACATTCCGGCAATGGCCGTTATTAATTTAAGGGTGGTACAGCTTATTGCTATGACCTATGGTTTTGAGGTAAATACACCATATGAGATGATGAGTTCGTTAAAGGTCTTTCATACAGCAACGCTGCCAGCTCGTCTGCAAAAAGAGGGCTGGTCGAGCTTAAGAAGTGAAATGAGCACAAGTGAAGACCATTATTTTTACGAAGGAAGTGAAGAAATCTCAGATGTTACCTGGCTGGAGCAGCCTATTGCACAATTACTAAAAGCAATGGTAATTACAATCTTCCGTAAACGGCTCATTCAGGGAATACCTATCGTAAGTATGGCCATTGGTGCAGGGGCAAATTATCAATTAACAAGAAAAGTTACGGAATTCGCCCATAACTATTACAAACTGAGATATTTAAATCAGAAAGAGGAAATATGAGATGAGTATTGCCGAACACAAACAGATAGCCCCGAAGATTGTAAATTGTAAAGTGATTACAGTAAGTGATACAAGGAATAAGGATACAGATAAAAGTGGCAGGGTTATGATGGAGATGCTCACTGAGGCTGGGCATGCTATTGTTGATTATGTAATTGTGAAGGATGAAGCAGAACCAATAAAAGAGGCCATTGTAAATGGGTGTGAACGGGAAGATATCGATGTTATCCTGACAAATGGCGGTACGGGGATTGCTAAACGTGATGTGACAATTGAAACGGTTCAGGGATTATTAGAAAAAGAAATCGTTGGATTTGGAGAATTGTTTAGGATGTTAAGCTACCAAGAGGACATCGGGTCAGCCGCTATTCTTTCACGTGCGATAGCGGGTGTGGTTAAGGATAAGGCCGTCTTTTCGACCCCAGGCTCTACAGGAGCAGTGAAACTTGCGATGAATAAGTTAATCCTTCCAGAGATTGGCCATGTAGTTCGAGAAATAAAAAAAGATATATAGCTAAAGAGCTCCCGCTATGGGAGCTCTTTAATTGTCCAGGTACAGGTGCATTTCTCTTTTTCTTATTAATTAATTATGCATTTTCTCTGAAACGGTCTGATTGGCTCTGTACCAAAGCCATAAATCATTAATGATGGAAGCAAGCTCAGCTATTTCACTGTTTAATTTACATGATACTTTAAAATCATTTTCGTTAGATAGTTGTGCTTGTTTATAATTAATTATATTTTCAAGTTCAGCGATTCGATCAGGAATGGACCCACGAATTTTTTCCCAATGAAACAGAATAGCTTGTTGTGTTTCATCGCTATAGAGTGCCCATTCCATATCTATATTGGGAACCGAAATGCCAAGCCGATGGTCAAAAGAAAAATATTCTTTCATGTGATAGCCTCCAAGACGAGTTATTCTTCTATTTTACAACACATCCAGAGAGCATTCACGGTTTTATTTTTGCGAACGGACAATGAGGACATCACATGGGGAATAACGGGTAATATGTTCAGACACACTGCCAATCAGGAACCTCTCCACTGCATTCATGCCGGTAGCTCCGCAAACAATTAAGTCAATATTGTGCTTTTTAGCTAATTCTTTTGGGATTTTAACTTTAGGAGAGCCGTATTCAATTTCAAATTGAACATGAGAAATGCCTGAATCGATTGCTTGGGTTTGGTATTTCTCCAGCATGTCTATTGCAAGTTTGTTTGCCCGATCAGCAATTTCTGGATCATATGAATCAATTAACAAAAATGACCTGGTGTCGATAACATGTGCTAATAATAGTTTGGAGTTATTCCTTTTAGCGATTTCAATCGATTTTTCCAGTGCCCACTCTGATTCCTTTGAGCCGTCAATAGCGACCAAAATATGGTCATAAGAATCTCCCATGTAAATCCCCTCCTCACCTAAATTATACAATATTTTCTAGGGATAAATGTTTCAATTTTTCGAAAAATAAAGGAGTAACTATCTAGGGAAAGGAGAATAAATTATCGTGAGACAGGACCCCAATAAATTTACCTTTGAGTTTGATGAAAATGGGACAAATGAGGTAAGCGAGCAAATCATGGACTCCTATAACAGTGGCTTTATTGGTCAGGAATTTGAAGCGAATAATGATAATACAGTACAAAGCACAACGGAATAGGGATTTAAAGCTCGCCAACAGGCGAGTTTTTCTATGTAAACGTCTATTAAATTTCTTTTGGCGGGGCATTTACCCAAGAATCTCATTTTAAACATGCATATTCTTTTAATGTGTATGTAATATAAATGAGGAGGAATACGAACATGCAAGAAATGCCTAATTATATGGGGGCAATTAACCCTAATGACCAAAGGTTTGGATTTGGATTCGGCAGACCAGGATTTGGTTTTGGCGGGTTTGGCCGCCGCAGGTTTGGATTCGGATTTGGATTTGGATTACCGTTCTTAGGCGGATTAGCGCTAGGCGCAGCACTAAGTCCAAGACCTTTTTATTATCCGTACCCGCCATATCCATACCCATATTATGGATATCCGTATTACCCGTGGTATTAAAATATTAATTCATAAAAAGAGCTTTGCTTTCGCAGAGCTCTTATTTTGGTATCATAAAAATATGTATTGAATAAAAGGTTGGGATTTTTAGATTTTTTTGGTAAAATGAAAGTGCTTTCATTTAAAGCTTTACTTATAGTATTGGTTATATTAAAATCGTTATGGTTCTTTTGCTAGCTAGATAATATTATTTGGGGGTAAGTACATGCGGATCGGCGTTCCAAGAGAGATAAAAAATAATGAAAATCGTGTTGCGATGACACCAGCTGGGGTCTTAAACCTTTCGAAATCTGGTCATGAGGTTTATATAGAAAAAGGAGCTGGGCTAGGTTCGGCTTTTACAGATGAGGATTATTTAGCGGCGGGTGCAAAAATAGTAGAAACAGCATCAGAAGCTTGGTCAATGGAAATGGTAATGAAGGTTAAAGAACCACTGCCAAGTGAATATCAATATTTTCGTGAAGGATTAATTCTATTTACATACTTACATTTAGCTCCGGAGCCAGAGCTGACAAAGGCATTAATTGATAATAAAGTAATTGGAATAGCATATGAGACAGTTCAGTTACCAAATAACTCATTGCCTTTATTAACCCCAATGAGTGAAGTAGCCGGAAGAATGGCTGCGCAAATTGGTGCTCAATTCCTTGAAAAAGTTCATGGTGGAAAAGGAATTCTCTTATCTGGCATTCCAGGTGTTCAAAGAGGAACAGTAACGATTATTGGCGGTGGAGTTGCCGGAACGAATGCGGCTAAAATGGCAATTGGGCTTGGAGCGAAGGTTACCATTATCGACCTTAATCCAGACCGTCTTCGTCAACTAGATGATATCTTTGGTTCTGACGTTACAACGCTAATGTCCAATCCATATAATATCGCTGAAGCTGTAAAAGAATCTGACTTAGTGATTGGTGCCGTTCTAATCCCAGGTGCAAAAGCTCCTAAGTTAGTTTCTGAAGCAATGATTCAATCTATGACACCAGGCAGTGTGGTAGTAGATATTGCAATTGATCAGGGTGGTATCTTTGAAACAACTGATCGAATTACAACACATGATAACCCTACCTACATTAAGCATGGAGTTGTCCATTATGCAGTTGCAAATATGCCTGGGGCTGTTCCAAGAACTTCAACTATTGGTTTAACCAACGTTACCGTACCATATGCACTCCAAATTGCAAATAAGGGTTACAGGCAAGCATGCCTTGAAAATGAAGCGCTGCTAAAAGGTATTAATACCCTTGGCGGCTTTGTCACATACGAAGCCGTGGCAGAAGCACATGGTCTTCACTATTCAGATACAAGAACTTTACTAGGACAACTTTAATATTTTAGAAAAGGGAGAGATAAATTCTCTTCCTCAGGCTGTCGAGAAAATCTCGACAGCTTTTAATATCTTTAACAAGTACAAATTCTACTACTGGCTGGACAAACGATTTGTCCTTAAGGCCCCGGATGAAGGACAAATCCTACTGGCTGGCCAAACGATTTGTCCTTAAGGCCCCGGATGAAGGACAAATCCTACTGGCTGGCCAAACTATTTGTCCTCAAGCCCCCGGATGAAGGACAAATCCTACTGGCTGGCCAAACGATTTGTCCTTAAGGCCCCGGATGAAGGACAAATCCTACCGGTTGGCCAAACGATTTGTCCTTAAGGCCCCGGATGAAGGACAAATCCTACTGGCTGTCCAAACGATTTGTCCTTAAGCCCCCGGATGAAGGACAAATCCTACTGGCTGGCCAAACGATTTGTCCTTAAGGCCCCGGATGAAGGACAAATCCTACTGGCTGGCCAAACGATTTGTCCTTAAGGCCCCGGATGAAGGACAAATCCTACCGGCTGGCCAAACGATTTGTCCTCAAGCCCCCGGATGAAGGACAAATCCTACCGGTTGGCCGAACGATTTGTCCTTAAGGCCCCAGATGAAGGACAGATCCTCCTTGGCTGGCCAAACGATTTGTCCTCAAGCCCCCGGATGAAGGACAAATCCCTACCGATTGGACAAACGTCTTGTCCTTAAATGGCATGTACAATATTTAGTTAAGACTCAAAAAAAAATACCCTTCCTCGACAATCTGAGGAAGAGATATATTCCTTTTCTTATGTAAATAAATAAAGCCAGCTTCAGAACGAAGCTGGCCGTTAAATGTAAAATGTAGAGCCGCATTTGCCGTACCTCATATAAGAAAGTTTTAAACCACCACTCCTCAAAGTGGGTGTTCGCAAAAGCCTTCTTTGCTTGTCCTCCATGTCGTATAGACAGAGGCTTGTCATTTCAGCTTTGATAGTAAAACTCCCTTTTACAGCTTAAAGGTTAAAACTTTATTATCACTACGAGCAACGCAGCTTGTATAAGTATATTACTGCAAATTCCCCAATACTTCAATGGTAAAAAAATCTAGAATGGCTACTTTATGATTTGCAATTCTTTAGGGAAGTTGGTTAAGACCTTTGCATGATCGGCGGTGATGAAGATATCATCCTCAATACGTACACCTGCTATGTTAGGTACATAAATACCTGGTTCAATGGTATAAACCATGCCTTCTTCAATTACCAGTGGATTGGTTTCTGTCATGGAAGGATACTCGTGAACACTTATCCCTAATCCATGTCCAAGCCGATGCGGGAAGTACTCCCCATAGCCTGCCTCAGAAATGATTCTTCGTGCAGTTAAGTCAACCTCTGCTGCCGTTGCACCAGGTTTACTTGCCTCTATAGCCGCTAATTGTGCTTTAAGTACCGTATCATAGATATCTTTCTGTTTATCATTAATATCACCATAGGCAACGGTCCTTGTAATATCAGAGCAATAACGGTCTACTACTACACCTAAATCAAACAAGACTAAATCGCCCTTTTGGATTTTTGTTTGACCAGGATTCCCATGAGGGGAGGCCGCATTTGCACCTGTAAGAACCATGGTTGAAAATGACATTTCTGTTACACCTTTTTTCTTAAGTGCATATTCAACCGCGTTTAGGACATCTAATTCTGTTCTGCCTTCTTTGATTTCACTGCAGCCCACTTCAATGGCATAGTCAGCTAAGGCACAAGCCTCTTCGATAATTTTTAATTCTTTGGAATCTTTAATCATGCGCAGCTTTCTTAATTTTTCTTCAGCAGAAACAAACGCTGCCGCAGGGAATAAAGCCGACAAATGTTCATAACGTTCTACATTCATATGCTCCTTTTCAATCCCGACTTTCTTCACAGCACTTAGTCTTTTATTGATTGATTTATGTACTAATTCCCACGGATTATCGATATCACTATAACCGAGAATTTCCTGATTCCAGCCAGAACTCTTTACGTCATTTACTTCCATCCCAGGGCAGACAAGAAATGGCTCTTCTTCTTGAAAGACAGCTAAGGCAAGTAAACGCTCGTGAGGGTTTGAGAAAAATCCGCTTAAATAAAACACATTTTCAGAAGAGGTGATAAAGCTTACTTCAATACCATTTTCCTTCATCCATGCTTGAAGTTTTTGTAATCGTTGATTCATTTTTTCTCCTCCTAAAATAAACATTCCAACAAGAGCGTATCAATTTTAAATCCTTGTGTAAACAATCTATCAATAGGATGTGCTAAAACAATCAGCTTATGGATATAAATGAGGAGGAATTTTAGTTTTTTTATGGAAGTACATACTAGTACAATTTTTTTAAGGAGATGGGTAAATGAAAGTATCATATCATGGGCATTCAGTTGTTCAAATCGAAGTCAATGGAACAAAAATAATCATTGATCCGTTTATAAATGGCAATCAATTAACCGACCTGCAAATAGAGGATGTAAATCCAGATGTGATTCTATTAACACATGGTCACAATGACCATGTTGGAGATACTGTGGAGCTGGCTAAAAAGAATAATGCTCTCGTTATTGCCAATCATGAGCTTTCTACTTTCCTAAGTTTTCAAGGAGTCAAAACTCATGGCATGCATATCGGCGGCGCACGTCAATTTGATTTTGGAAAGGTCAAATTAACACAAGCTTTTCATGGGTCTAGTTATACAACGGAAAATAATGAAATCATTTATTGCGGTATGCCAGCAGGAATACTTTTTATGGCAGAAGGCAAGACCATTTATCATGCAGGAGATACAGCATTATTTTCAGATATGAAGCTGATTGGAGAAAGGCATCCGATTGATTTAGCATTCTTGCCAATCGGTGATAATTTCACAATGGGTCCAGAAGACGCAGCCTATGCAGCAAAATTATTAGGCGCTAAAACAATTGTTCCAATCCATTACAATACGTTTCCGCCAATTAAGCAGGATCCAAAGGGATTTATAGAAATGCTTGAAGGCAAGAATGGAAGAGTGCTTGAGCCTGGAGAATTTATAGAATTATAATACTTTTTTATCCCTTTTGTGCATAAAGTTAAACAAGCAGTATGTTTTCGGAAGGGAGACAAAAGGATTGAAAAAAAACCGATATTTACTTTGCCTTTTGCTTTGTGGTTTCATGCTCTATTTTGCTGTTCCGAGGCTTTCGTTATTTGCAGAAGGGCTTGAAGGGATTTTTACAATTTCTTGGCTTGCCTTTGCTTTAATTGTCATTGCAGGTAATCTGACCGCCATGTTATACAGTCCAGCAAAAGCAGTAAAAAAACGCCAACAGCACCGAATCAGCAAAAAATCACGGTCTTATTATTGATCACCGCCTTGCAAAAAGGGAGCCCATCGTAACGGCTCCCTTTTGCGTTGGTTTATTCTTCGAAATAATGGTATAAATAATATATCGACTAATTTTTTATTAAAGGGTTATAGAAGAGGGTGAAGGTCTTGGCTACAAAGCATGAACAGATTTTACAATATATTGATGAACTTCCAGTAGGGGAAAAAATATCTGTACGACAAATCGCCAAGGCGATGACAGTAAGTGAAGGTACAGCTTATAGAGCGATTAAGGAAGCCGAAAATAAAGGGTATGTTAGTACTATTGAGCGAGTTGGTACGATTAGGATAGAACGAAAGAAAAAAGAGAATATTGAAAAGCTCACCTTTGCTGAAGTTGTCAATATTGTGGAAGGTCAGGTTTTAGGCGGGAAGACTGGATTGCATAAAACACTAAATAAATTTGTGATCGGTGCAATGAAACTAGAGGCGATGATGCGCTATACGGGTCCAGATAACCTATTAATCGTAGGGAACCGCACCCAAGCACAGGAGCTTGCATTAAAGGCTGGTGCAGCTGTATTAATTACCGGCGGATTTGATACCGAGGACCATATCAAAAGATTAGCAGATCATCTTGAAATGCCTATCATATCGACGAGCTATGATACCTTTACAGTGGCAACGATGATCAACCGGGCAATCTATGACCAGTTAATAAAAAAGGAAATTATTCTAGTTGAGGATATCCTAACTCCGCTTTCAGATACTTTTTTCCTGAAGACCTCTGATAAAGTTGCTGTATGGCATAGCTTGAATCATCAAACCACCCACAGCCGCTATCCTGTTGTGGACCAAAACATGAAGATTCAAGGAATGGTTACAGCAAAAGACGTTATGGGGCAGGATGCAGAGACTTCCATTGATAAAATTATGACAAAGCAGCCGATGACTGTTTCCGGAAAGACAAGTGTTGCTTCCACTGCCCATATGATGGTCTGGGAAGGGATAGAAGTCCTTCCTGTTGTGGATGATAGTAATCGTCTTGAAGGAATTATCAGCAGGCAGGATGTATTAAAGGCACTGCAAATGAACCAGCGGCAGCCGCAGGTGGGTGAAACGCTTGATGATATTGTCACCAACCAAATGGTATTAATGCGCGGCAGAGCAAAAGGAGAAGAAGTATACACCAGTGAAGTGACACCGCAAATGACAAACCATCTAGGGACCATTTCCTACGGTGTTTTCACGACAATCGTAACAGAGGCAGCGAATCGTGTACTGCGCAGTTATAAAAAAGGAGATCTTGTTGTTGAAAACATGACCATTTACTTTCTTAAGCCGGTTCAAATGGAGAGTGTAATCGAAATCTATCCGAAAGTACTCGAAGTTGGCCGGAAATTTGGAAAGGTTGATGTTGAGGTCTTTAATGATGGAATACTAGTGGGAAAAGCCATGATGATGTGTCAATTGATTGATAGAACATAAAAAAAAAAGCCGCTGCCAAAGGGGGAGCGGCTCTAATCATTATTGCGCATTATAACTTCTAGCTTCTTCAGCAGCAAACGGCAGGTAATGTTTATATTTCTTAATTCCTACCCAGGTAAACACGGCTCCATATACAATAAAAATGATAGAAACAATTGTGGTAACCGTGGTTTGCGAAATGAAAAAAACATGGTTGAGCCCGAATAGTCCTACAAACAGCCCAAGTGCAATATTAGATTTGGCAGCTAACCATTTCTTCTCAACTGGACGGCTGCTTCTAAAGTATTTTGTTTTATAGAATAAATAGAAAGCAAATAGAACGACAATTAGAAAAACTAGAACAGACATTAAATTACCTCCAAGTCTAAAATTCTCTTGTTTATTGTACATATTATTTTACAAAAATTCTACCCTTGCTTCCCTTAAAAACAATATAGAGGTGATTATATTGAATGAAAAAATCTTAGAAATGATTGAACAATATGAAACCATTATCGTCCATCGCCACGTCCGTCCAGATCCAGATGCTTATGGATCACAATGCGGATTAGTTGAAATTTTAAAAGCTTCTTATCCAAATAAAAAGGTGTTTGCAGTTGGAAAAGAGGAAAGGTCGCTTCACTTTATGCGCCGTCTAGATTCCATTGAAGATGAAGTGTATAGAGGAGCATTGGTGATTGTTTGTGACACGGCTAATGAAGAACGAATTTGTGATAGAAGATATTCATTAGGTGATAAACTAATAAAAATAGATCATCACCCAAATGAGGATCCTTACGGTGATTTATTGTGGGTTGATACCACTGCAAGTTCATGCAGTGAGATGATTTATGAATTCTATCTATATGGTAAAGACCGAGGCTTAAAATTAAATGATGAAGCAGCGAGGCTATTATTTGGAGGGATTGTTGGAGATACAGGAAGATTCTTATTTCCAAGCACGACGGATAAAACCTTTGCTTACGCTGGGGAACTGATTCATTATAATTTTTCTCGTACCGAACTTTTTGACAAAATGTACGAGCGTGACCTAAACATTATTAAACTAAACGGCTACATCCTGCAAAATTTTGAGATGCAGCATAACGGAGTTGCTTCAGTTCTTCTTACAAAAGAACTGCTGGCGGAATATAATGCAGTGCCATCAGAGGCATCTTTACTTGTAGGAACATTAGGAGATGTAAAAGGAATTAAAGCATGGGTCTTTTTCATAGAAGAAGAAGATCAAATCAGAGTCCGCCTGCGTTCAAAGGGGCCGGTAATCAACGGGGTCGCCAGAAAGTTTAAAGGCGGAGGGCATCCGCTGGCCTCAGGTGCCTCGATTTATTCATGGGATGAAGTGGATCAGGTAATGAAAGAACTTAGCGAAGTGTGTGACAACTATCAGCCATAAAAGAAAGAATCGGCCGTTTTCCCAGGCCGATTTCCTTTACTGTTCAAATTCGATTTCAAGCTGAATGGACAAGGTAGTGAAAATAACCATTTCCTTGACTTGAAGCTTATATCTTTTGTCATTTATTTTAACAGGTTTATTATGAATGATTTTTTTTATTAATTCCTTGCTTTTATAGACTGTATCGATGTCTTTTGCAATCATCATACTTATATCATCTTTTACCGAATCTTCAATTTCTGAAACACTCAGCATATCCAGTTTGTACTTTTCCCAATTCGTTATTTTTATATTAATTTTCTGAATGGTTAACTGCTCAATCGTCCGTTTATTCATCTCTTTATACTCTTCCTGCCAGATTTTTTTTTCTTCCTTTAGATCAACGATTTCCTCACTTTGTTTATCAATTAATGCCGTATGCTTCTCCTGCCATACACCATAAATATAAATGAAAATACACCAGCTGATTGCGCCGCCAATGACCATTCCAGAAAAGAAACGCTGCCATGCAGGTTTGCGATAATAGGGAGGAATTCTCACGATATATACTCCTGTGTCAGCCAATTAATAATCAAGGCACCTGTCTGAGCGCCGCCTAATGCAGAAAGGATAATGAGAAGCTGCTTAAAAATATCCCTGGTTTCTGCATTAAATAACCCCCTCTCAAAGGTGTACACAGCATCGAATGTCCCGCCAATCGCAGCAACAATGGCCCAGATTCTTAAGTCTGTAGACAGCCTGTAAACAGCTGTAAGCGGTGGTTGTCCAGTTAGAAAGGCCGCGATTCCCCCAATTAATGAACCGCCTAGAATAACGCCTAAAGCAATAAAATAGCTTTCAATAAAAGTAGGAAAAAAACCGATTTCTTTCATAACTAAAACCGCCCTTATATATAACTTATTACATTTATATGGACAAACAGACTTGATTATGATTATTAAAATAAGAACATATTTTCCTTTTTTTATATTTGGCTCTATAATAAATATAAGAGATTAATTGGAAGAGGTGACAAAAATGTCTTTTATTCACCTTCATGTATATAGTGCTTACAGCTTATTAACAAGCACAGCCTCGGTTCATGAATTGATTGATAACGCAAAGAAAAAAGGATTCCGTGCAATTGCATTAACGGACAGAAATGTTATGTATGGAACCATTGAATTTTATAAGCTTTGTATAAAAAATAATATACAGCCGATTATTGGGCTGACCGTAGATGTAGAAAGTGAGATGGAAGAGGATCAATCGTATCCATTGGTTTTACTTGCTGAAAATGAAAAGGGATTTAAAAATCTATTGAAAATCTCAAGTGCGGTCCAGACGAAAGCAGCAAATGGCATCCCTTTTAAATGGTTGAAGCATTACGCACAAGGACTGATTGCCATTACCCCAGGGTTAGAAGGAGAGATAGAACAAAACCTTTTAAAGAGTCAACAAGAGCAGGCACTAGAAATCATAAAAAAACTCCAGTTCATCTTTGGAAGAGAGTCTTTTTACCTTTCTGTCCAAAATCATCAATTAGAGCAGGAAGTTATGGTAACGGATAAAATTCAAAGGATTGCCGATGAGTGTAATGTCGGATTGGTAGCAACGAATAGAGTTCATTATCTTGAGGAAGAGGATATGTTTGCACATGAATGTTTATTGGCCATAAGAAATGGTGATAAACTTCAGGATGAGCATAGAGAAAGATTAGAGAGTAATCAATTTTACTTAAAAACAGCACAGGAAATGGTCGAAGTATTTTCTGAAATACCGGAGGCTTTAGAAAACAGTATCAGTATTGCCAAAAGGTGTATGATTGATATTGAATTGAACAAAACCTATATACCTGAATTTCCCACAACAGATGGCCAGCCTGCAGAGAAATATTTAGAAATGCTTTGTCAAAAGGGGTTAAAGGAGCGCTTTCCATCACCATCAAAAGAACACTTTGAGCGTTTGTCGTATGAGTTATCGGTCATTAACTCAATGAAATTTAGCAACTACTTTTTAATTGTTTGGGACTTTATGAGATATGCACGGGAGAATGGGATTTTAACAGGTCCAGGCAGGGGATCTGCTGCAGGTTCACTAGTTGCGTATGTTTTGTATATTACTGATGTTGACCCGCTGGCTCATCATTTACTTTTTGAGAGATTCTTAAATCCTGAGCGGATATCGATGCCGGATATTGATATTGACTTTCCTGACCACCGCCGGGATGAGGTAATAGAATATGTTGCAAAGAAATATGGAGAGTTACACGTAGCTCAAATTGTAACCTTTGGAACACTGGCAGCTAAAGCAGCTATAAGAGATGTTGGCAGGTCTTTTGGATTAAATACAAAGGAACTAGAGCAGCTATCCAGACGTATTCCAGGGCGATTGGGAATTACTCTAAGCGAAGCCTATAAAGAATCACAGCATTTAAGAGCTTTTGTTGACGAAAGTTCTGTAAATCGAAAGCTATTCGAAACCGCCCTAAAGCTGGAAGGGCTGCCGCGTCACACCTCTACGCATGCTGCCGGAGTGATTATCAGCCAGAAGCAGCTGATTGAGTTAATTCCTATTCAGCAAGGTCATAACCAGGTTTATTTAACGCAGTATTCTATGGAGCATCTTGAAGAAATAGGCTTACTGAAAATGGACTTTCTGGGCCTAAGGAATTTAACACTGCTCGAATCGATTGTATCTTCTATCCATAAGAAAACGGGAAGAAAAGTAGATATTAAAACCATCCCATTAAATGATGAAAAAACATTCGACTTATTAGCAAGGGGAGAGACAACCGGCATTTTTCAGCTCGAATCGGAGGGAATGAGAAAGGTTTTAATGCGCTTACAACCTTCACGGTTTGAAGATATTGTTGCCGTGAATGCTCTGTATCGACCTGGCCCAATGGAAAATATCCCGCTATTTATTGATCGGAAACATGGAAGACAAAATGTAGAGTACCCACACAAAGATTTGGAGCCTATACTGGAAAATACATATGGAGTCATTGTATACCAGGAACAAATCATGCAAATCGCCTCAACCATGGCTGGTTTTTCTCTTGGGGAAGCAGACCTTCTGCGCAGAGCAGTAGGGAAAAAGCAGAAAGAGGTATTGGACCGGGAGCGTAATCATTTTGTCCAAGGTGCTCTTAAGAAGGGGTATGAACGCACACTTGCAAATGAAATTTATGACTTAATTGTTCGTTTTGCCAATTATGGCTTTAATAGAAGCCATGCAGTTGCTTATAGTATGATTGCTTACCAGCTTGCTTATTTAAAAGCAAATTATCCTCTCTATTTTATGGCTGGGCTGCTCACATCTGCAATTGGGAATGAAACAAAAATAGCCCAATATGTCATGGAAACGAAACAAAAGGATATAGAGATCCTGCCTCCTTCCATTAACTACAGTGGATTTTCCTTTCAAGTTGAGAAGTCTGGTATAAGATACAGCCTTGCTGCCATTAAAAGTGTGGGTGCGCAAGCATTAAGAGAAATCTTTCAAGCGAGGAAAAGTAAAAAGTTTGAGGATCTGTTTGATTTTTGTACAAGGGTTTCACCAAAAGCAATCAATCGAAAAACGCTGGAGGTACTCGTTCATTCTGGGAGCTTTGATGAATTTAAGGAAGACCGTGCTGTTCTGCTAGCAAGTTTGGATGTTGCGCTAGAGCATGCTCAAATATTTAAGGTGGATGAGTCAAGTCAAGTAGAGCTGTTTCTGGAAGAATTTCAACTTAAGCCAAAGTACGTCCAAGTTGATCCTATTAGACTAGAGGATAAGCTTGCTTTCGAAAAAGAAGCACTTGGTTTCTATCTTTCGGACCACCCTGTATCCGTTTTTGAAAAAAGACTAAAACAGGCTGGAGCTTTTGTACTATTTGAATTGTCTCTGGCACATAAACGGGCAGCTGCTGGTGTCTATATTGTTTCAGAAAGAAAAATCCGGACTAAAAAAGGCGATTCAATGGCCTTTTTAAATGTTAGTGATTCCAGCGGTGAAATGGAAGCTG
This sequence comes from Neobacillus niacini, assembly GCF_046591715.1. Taxonomy (GTDB): domain Bacteria; phylum Bacillota; class Bacilli; order Bacillales; family Cytobacillaceae; genus Neobacillus; species Neobacillus niacini_L. Next base: position 84,792 of record NZ_JAWVNQ010000010.1, read on the forward strand.
TCGCCTTTCCAATTGTCTATAAAAAATACTCCCATTTGCTGGACCATGGGAAATTTGTAGTAATGGAAGGGAAAGTCGAGGAACGAGATGGGAAGCTTCAATTTATTATTCAGCAAGTTTCTGAAATCGAAACGTGGTTAAGTACCAGGGAAAAGCATGAATCTATTCTTTATCTTAAGATCGTTGAGGGAAAACAGGACGAACAATCATTACATCACTTAAAACAATTATTTAAGGGCAATACAGGTAAAACAAAAGTAGTGTTACACTATGAGACAAGTAAAAAGACGATTAGGCTGGGGAATGAATTTATGGTTGAACCCAGCAGTACCTTATTAAATATATTGTGTGAATTTTTAGGTAATAATAATGTTGTTTTGAAAGAATAATTCTTTACAACTTTTTAAGATATGATATAGTGGTATTGAAATGGGTGTGGTCTGACCACTAAAAAACAGACTAGCATTTATTCTAATTATCGATTTCTTTTTGTACTAATTTAAGGGGTGACATTATCTTGACATTACGGGAAGAAGCATTACACATGCATCGAATTAACAAAGGAAAGCTTGAGTCAAAATCAAAAGTACCTGTTAGAAATGCGAAGGATTTAAGTTTAGCGTATTCACCAGGGGTTGCTGAACCGTGTAAAGACATCTATGACAAACCAGAAAGTGTTTACGAATACACAATGAAGGGCAATATGGTTGCTGTCGTTACAGATGGAACAGCAGTCCTTGGACTTGGAAATATTGGTCCAGAAGCTGCACTTCCAGTAATGGAAGGGAAAGCAGTATTATTCAAAAGCTTTGCTGGCGTGGATGCCTTCCCAATCTGCCTGAACACAACTGATGTCGAAAAAATTATTGAAACGGTTAAACTGCTTGAACCAACATTTGGCGGCGTGAATCTTGAAGATATTGCTGCGCCAAATTGCTTTGTAATTGAAGAAAGATTGAAAAAAGAAGCGAATATTCCTGTTTTCCATGATGATCAACATGGGACAGCAATTGTTACAGCTGCAGGTCTAGTCAATGCATTAAAGCTGATTGGCAAGAAGATAACTGAAATTAAAGTTGTTGCTAATGGAGCTGGAGCGGCTGGAATTGCTATTATAAAATTATTACACAGCTACGGTGTAAGGGATATCATTATGTGTGATACAAAGGGTGCCATTTATGAAGGGCGTCCGACAGGAATGAATGATGTCAAGGCAGAGGTAGCTAAATTCACAAATCGTGAAAATCTTACTGGCAGTCTTGAGGATGTAATAAAAGGCGCCGATGTATTTATCGGTGTTTCCGTTGCAGGTGCTTTAACAAAGGAAATGGTTGCTTCCATGAATAAAGATTCCGTTATCTTTGCCATGGCAAACCCAAATCCAGAAATCATGCCTGAGGAGGCAAAAGAAGCTGGAGCTAGAGTGGTTGGAACTGGCAGATCAGATTTCCCGAATCAAGTAAATAATGTACTAGCTTTCCCAGGAATTTTCCGCGGCGCCCTTGATGTTCGTGCGACCCACATAAACGAGGAAATGAAAGTGGCAGCTGTTGAGGCAATTGCCAGTTTAATAAGTGAATCAGAGCTGTCTGAAGATTATGTCATCCCTGCACCTTTTGACGCGAGAGTTGCACCAGCTGTCGCTGCGGCAGTTGCAAAGGCTGCAATGGAAACGGGTGTTGCCCGGATTAAGGTTGACCCTGAAGATGTAAAAGAAAAAACTATGAGGCTCGCTATTATCGGTAAAAGTGAGTGATAAGTAAGTGACGAATAATAAAGTTTACTTAGAAATTGTTAGACAGCTAAGAGAAATGATCTCGAGCGACAATTTGAAATCTGGAGATAAAATACCATCTGAACGTGAATTGTCTGAGCGCCTGAATGTCGGGCGCTCTTCCGTTCGGGAAGCTTTAAGAGCATTAGAATTGCTTGGGCTAATCGAAACCAGGCGGGGCGAAGGGACGTTCATTAGAGATTTTCGGGGAAACCAGCTGGTACAGCTGCTAGGGACCTTTATTCTCCAAGATGAGAAAGCCAAATTAGATGTGATTGAAACAAAGAACCTTATAGAAATGGATTTTCTTCGATTGGTTCTGAACAGAGCGGATGAAGACAGGTTAGCTGCTCTCAAAAATTTGATTGAAGATGAAAAATTTAATGATGATCGATTCTTTTATGAGCTGATTGAAATGGCTGACAATTATCTATTCTCCAGGATTTGGCTGATACTAAAGGATTATTATAATTCTTTGAATGTAAGAAAAGTGGAGTATAATAGGAACAGTTATTTTACGTTAATAGAAGCTTTGATTGAAAAGGATGAGGAAAAGACATTATCTGCATACCGGCAGTTAAGAAATTTGTCTATCTTAGCCGACAAATACTAACAGAATTTGAAGTATTTTTCCTTTATAGTGATAGACAAGCAATCAAGCCCTATTTGATATGGGCATTTTTAATGTTGAAGTGGTCTGACCAATTTATTAAGGGCAGGTTTGAATTGGCATTATTTAAGGTAAGACTTCTATGTAAGATGATAAAAACTTGCCAATTGGCTTGATTTTTTCCAACGAGGGAGGTTTGGACAAATTGCTTAAAGAACTTTTTACAAAAAATACGAATAAAAAGAAAAAATATGCAACGATTCCTACCGAGGCTGCGAAAAGTGATGTACCTGAAGGGATTATGACAAAATGTCCTTCTTGTAAAACCATTATGTATACGAAAGAGCTGAATAAGAATTTAAAAGTTTGTTTGCATTGTGATTTTCACTTTTCTATGAATGCGAAAGAGCGTATAGTCAGCTTTTTAGATGAAGGCAGCTTTGAGGAAATCAATGAAAACATGGTGTCTGATAACCCATTGAACTTCCCTGATTATCTGGAAAAGGTAGAAAAAGACCGTCTAAAAACAAAGATTAATGAAGCCGTTGTAACTGGCTGTGGAAGCGTTAATGGAAATAAGATTGCCCTGGCCATTATGGATTCTACATTTAGAATGGGAAGCATGGGGTCCGTTGTAGGCGAAAAAATAACCCGTGCAATTGAGAAAGCGGATGAACTATCCATTCCGTTTATTATTTTTACAGCCTCTGGCGGCGCCAGAATGCAAGAAGGAGTCCTTAGCTTAATGCAAATGGCTAAAACAAGCGTTGCATTAAAAAGATTTAGCGATAATGGAGGGTTAATTATTTCGATTATGACTCACCCGACAACGGGTGGTGTTTCAGCAAGCTTCGCTTCTTTAGGTGATTATAACTTTGCAGAACCAGGTGCTTTGATCGGTTTTGCCGGACGAAGAGTAATCGAGCAATCGATTCGTGAGGAACTGCCTGAGGATTTTCAAACAGCTGAGTTTCTATTGAAGCATGGCCAGCTTGACGCTATCATTTCTCGCACTGATTTAGTCGAAAAAATCACAAACTTACTTGAAATTCATCAACCAGGAGGCGAACTCGAATGGTAGGAGAATTAGAATTTGAACGCCCGGTCGTGCAGCTAAGAAATAAAATTGCTGAACTAAAAGAGTTTACAAAAAGCGCAGATGTTGATTTATCTTCCGAGATAGAAAAATTAGAACTGCGCCTTGAAAAACTTGAAAAAGATATATATGACAACATCAAGCCATGGGATCGTGTCCAAATTGCGAGACATCCAAATAGGCCAACGACTTTAGATTATATTTCTCACCTTTTTGACGGATTCTTTGAATGTCATGGAGACAGAGCATTTGGTGACGATGAAGCGATTGTAGGCGGGGTTGCGAAATTTGGAGGACTGCCAGTCACGGTCATTGGCCATCAAAGAGGAAAAGATACAAAAGAAAATATTCGCAGGAACTTTGGAATGCCCCACCCTGAAGGGTATAGAAAAGCTCTTCGCTTAATGAAGCAGGCAGATAAATTCAATCGCCCGATTATTTGCTTTATTGATACAAAAGGTGCGTATCCAGGTAAAGCGGCAGAAGAACGGGGACAAAGTGAGGCCATTGCTCGTAACTTGTTTGAAATGGCGGGTCTTAATGTGCCAGTTATTTGTATTGTTATCGGTGAAGGCGGAAGTGGCGGTGCGCTTGCACTAGGAGTTGGAAACCGTATGTATATGCTTGAAAATTCAACATACTCCGTTATCTCACCAGAAGGTGCTGCTGCGATTTTATGGAAGGATTCTTCTCTTGCCAAAAAGGCGGCAGAGTCCATGAAAATTACAGCACCAGATTTAAAGGAACTTGGCATTATTGATGATATCATTCCAGAAATCAAGGGTGGTGCTCATAAGGATGTCAAGGGGCAGGCAGAAGCAATAGACTTGTTCTTAAAGAAGTCACTTAAGGAACTTTTAGAACTCTCAAAAGAGGAACTTGTTGCTGACCGCTATAATCGATTTAGAACAATCGGTGAATATTCTTTTTTAAAGGATTATATTAGTATCTAAAACGTGCTTTCGGAGCACGTTTTTTTATTGCTGGGTTTTTATACCATTTCACATTTATGTCATAATTTAGCCATTTTGTGTAAATGATGACGTTTCCAATTTGTGGTTAAGCGTTTCCAGTTTACATACTATTCCGTCTATTAAATTTACTAATGTGATTGAGTTGTTATAGGTGTCTCTTTAATGGTATTTTATAAATATTCCCTGCGTTTATGTAAATAATAAATGCAGTACTGCATACTCAAAACTCACATTAATATATACATACGATTTTAGAAAAATCACATGAGGTGGTATAAATGAAAAAAATTGGCGTTCTTACAAGCGGTGGAGACTCACCAGGAATGAATCCCGCAATAAGGGCTGTTGTCCGAAAAGCCATTTTCCATAACGTAGAAGTTTATGGGATTTATGGAGGATATACTGGATTAATTTCTGGTAATATTAAAAAACTTGAGCTTGGATCTGTGGGTGATATTATTCACCGTGGAGGTACGATGCTGCATACTGCACGCTGCCCTGAATTTAAAACACCTGAGGGACAGCAAAAAGGGATTGAACAGTTAAAAGCACATGGGATTGAAGGGCTTGTTGTCATTGGCGGAGATGGTTCTTATCGCGGTGCGAGGGCTCTAACGGAACAAGGTTATCCATGTGTCGGTGTACCAGGTACAATTGATAATGATATCCCTGGAACCGAAGTAACAATTGGTTTTGATACTGCATTAAATACAGTTATTGATGCTCTGGATAAAATCCGCGACACCGCTACATCTCATGAAAGAACTTTTGTCATTGAGGTAATGGGCCGGGATGCAGGTGATATTGCTTTATATGCTGGACTAGCTGGAGGAGCAGAAACCATCCTTATTCCTGAGGAAAAATACGACATGAATGAGATTGCTGACAGGCTCAGAAAAGGTCAGGAACGTGGGAAAAAGCATAGTATCATTATTGTGGCAGAAGGTGTGTGCACTGGTAATGATTTTGCAAAGCAGCTAAAAGAAGCAGCGAACCTGGACACTAGAGTTTCTGTACTAGGACATATTCAACGCGGAGGTTCTCCCACTGCAGCTGATAGAGTGCTTGCAAGCCGTTTAGGAGCTAGAGCAGTAGAATTATTAATTGAAGGCAAAGGCGGGCGTGCTGTAGGCATGGAAAAGAACAGCCTTGTTGATTACGATATCATTGAAGCATTAGAAAGAAAGCACACGCTGGATGTAGACCTGTTCAACCTTTCTAAAGAATTATCAATTTAATCTGTATCTAATATCATAATCTTGCTCTGGGCGCCACCGGCTCGTCATACGTTAGCCGCCGGTGAACGTGCGCCCTGTGCTTTTTAATTTAGGAGGAAACAAAGATGTTGCGTAAAACAAAAATCGTATGTACGATTGGCCCTGCAAGTGAAAGTGTAGAAAAATTAACTCAATTGATAGAAGCAGGAATGAATGTAGCCCGCTTGAATTTTTCCCATGGTGATTTCCAGGAGCACGGACAGAGAATTCAAAATATCCGCGAAGCATCTAAATTAACGGGTAAGACCGTTGCGATTCTTTTGGATACAAAAGGTCCAGAAATCCGTACAAATAATATGGTTAACGGTGCAATTGAACTTAAATCAGGGGATAATATTACCATTTCAATGACAGAAGTAGAAGGTACTACTGAAAAGTTTTCCGTTACATACCCAGGATTAGTAGAAGACGTTCATGTAGGATCAAAAATATTACTAGATGACGGTCTAATTGGATTAGAAGTTCTAAATATTGATAAACAGCAAAACGAAATTCAAACAAAAATTCTTAACAGCGGAACATTAAAGAACAAAAAAGGCGTTAACGTTCCAGGCGTATCAGTAAAGCTTCCGGGTATTACGGAAAAAGATACGAATGATATCATTTTCGGAATTGAGCAGGGTGTTGATTTCATTGCTGCTTCCTTTGTACGCCGTGCGAGCGACGTACTAGAAATCCGTCAGCTGCTAGAAGAAAAACAGGCAACGCACATCCATATTATTCCTAAGATTGAAAATCAAGAAGGCGTCGATAATATTGATGAAATTCTTGAGGTTTCTGATGGTTTAATGGTCGCTCGTGGAGATTTAGGTGTAGAAATCCCAGCGGAGGAAGTACCACTAGTACAAAAAATGCTAATCAAGAAATGTAATACACAAGGGAAACCTGTTATTACGGCTACACAAATGCTTGATTCGATGCAGCGTAATCCGCGTCCGACACGTGCAGAAGCAAGTGATGTAGCGAATGCAATTTTTGATGGCACGGATGCAATTATGCTATCTGGTGAGACGGCAGCGGGTGTATACCCAGTTGAAGCGGTACAAACGATGCACAATATTGCATCAAGAGCCGAACAAGCATTAGATCACAAAGAAATCTTATCTGCCCGCAGTAAAGATTCAGAACACAATCTTACTGATGCTATTGGCCAGTCCGTTGCACATACTGCATTAAATCTTGATGTGAATGCTATTATTACACCAACTGAAAGCGGACATACCGCTAGAATGATTTCAAAATACCGTACAAAGGCTCCAATCGTGGCTGTTACAGCAAACGAGCAGGTTTTCCGTCGTTTAGCACTTGTATGGGGTGTATATCCTCAGTTAGGAAGAATCTGCAGTTCTACTGACGAAATGCTGGATAGCGCTGTTGAAGAAAGTGTGAATAGCGGTATTGTCAAACATGGTGACTTAGTTGTGATTACAGCTGGTGTTCCAGTTGGTGAAGCTGGCACAACCAACCTGATGAAGATACATGTTGTTGGGGATGTTATTACGAGAGCACAGGGAATCGGGCGCAAATCTGCTTTTGGCAAAGTTGTTATTGCCAATAATGCAAAAGAGGCTCTTGAAAAAGTTAAGCCAGGTTCGATTTTAATTACACTGGGTTCAGATCGTGATATGATGCCGGCCATTGAAAAATGTGCTGCTTTGATTACACAGGAAGGCGGGTTAACCAGCCATGCAGCCGTTGTAGGGCTTAACCTTGGAATTCCAGTAATCGTAGGAGTAGAAAATGCATTAGAACTATTTAGAGAGGGTCAAGAAATTACAGTTGACGCTGCTCGAGGTGTAATCTATAACGGGCATGCGAGTGTCCTTTAAAAGATAAAAAATAGCAAGGGTTTCTGCCCTTGCTATTTGCTTTTCTTCGGATTGGGTATCAAACCATTTCCGATTACTCGTATCGACTTTTGCGTAGAATGAGAATTCATAAGCGGAGAATTTCCGTCTAATGTATAAAAGGTAAGCTTAAGTAGTGGAAATAAGCGGAGATATTCCGGTTAACTGCTCTAAATAAGACAAAATTTAGAGATTTTGTTAATATAAGCGGAAAACTTCCCTTTATAATTAAGGAAATATGGGTATTTCACAATTTAGACGGAAATTCTCCGGTTATTTTTTCAAACACAGTGAAATCAACATTCGATTATAGCGGAGCCTAACCAATATTGTTTGCAAACCGTTCCTTTTTCTATATTTCAGCATGTTTTCCTAATTCCGTTGTATAATGTAAACAAGCTGGTTTAAAGGAGTAAAGAAAATGCGCTATTTGGCCCTATTAATTATAGTATTACCCGCAATAGATATTGGAGTTCTGTTGTTATCAGGTAAAACGATTGGTTTTTTTCCAACGATTGCTTTTATAATTTTAACAGGTGTTATCGGAGCTTATTTAGCAAAGAGAGAAGGCCTGCAGACAATCAAAAGAGTTCAGGAGCAGCTATCCTACGGACAAATTCCTGGTGATTCGCTCCTAGACGGCATTTGTATTTTGATTGGCGGCACCCTGTTGTTAACACCAGGGTTTATTACTGATATTTTCGGATTCTTTTTGTTGTTTCCTCCAACTAGGAAGCCCTTTAAATTTTTAATGATCAATGCTTTACGTAAGAGAATTGAAAGAGGAAATATAAAAATTATTAAATAAAAAAAGTCAACTTCACAATCGAAGTTGACTTTTTTATTGCCCCTCTTTTCCTTTAATAAATGCCCATAGGTCGTGAAATACATTTGCCCGGTATAGGGTGCTTAAGATAACCAAGGTAACAGGCCCGACAATCAACCCTAAGAACCCGATCAATTTAAAGCCGACAAACAAAGCGATTAACGTGGCTAGAGGATCTAATCCAATATTGGAGGAAAGAATTTTGGGCTCCATAATTTGTCTTTGAACAATAACAAGCAAATAAAGAACACCTAAACCAATCGCAAGACCCATTTCTCCTGTAATAACCTCATAAATAATCCATGGTACAAAAACAGCCCCGGTACCCAGGTAGGGAATAATATCAACAATACCCGTTATCAAAGCGATGGTAATCGCATAATCAACCCGCAGGACTAAGAGACCGATTAATATAATGACAGTTGTTATGGAGATGAGGGTCAATTGAGCCTTAAGAAAGCCAAATAATGCTTTCTGCAAATCGATAAAAACCGTTTTACCACTTGATTTAGCCTTTTCAGGTAAGACCTTACTGCCAATTCGAGATAATCTCTCCCAATCCTTACTAATAAAGAAGGTTGCTAGGAAGGAAAAGATTAAAACAGTTGCGGCATTTGGGAACCATGATAAAATCATCGGAATGTTGCCAAATAAATTTTGGAGGAAACTTCCAACAGTACTTCCAATGGTCGTTCCTACATTCTCTATATTCGTTATGATTGTATTTTGCTGCCCGTCTTCTAATTGATTAAACATACTAGTTAATTGATTATAAAGTGGTATTATTTGAGCAGTAATAAATTTCTCAATGTAGCTTATTAAGGTATCCAAATGCTCTGGAACCACTCTGGCCAGGTAGTTTGCTCCCGAGACGATTTCAGCTACTAATAGAGTAATCAAGCCGGCACAAAAGGCGAAAATACTGATTAATGCTACAAAAACTGCCAGGCCTCTAGGTATGCGAAGCTTTTTTTCAAAAATGTTAACAATTGGATTAATAAAAAATGCAATTACTAAGGCAATTAGAAATGGATAGGTCACTTTTGACAAATAATAAAATGATATAAATGCGAGGACAACGATGGTGATGACCAATAAGAATCGTAACGTTCGATATAAGTACTTTTTCTCCAATAACATGCCTCCTTTACTGTTATACAGTCAGCTCTAGTTTAACATTTTTTGGACAATGCTGCATGATTTTCCATCTAAAATAGAAAGGATGAGTGTATGTTTAATCAGTCATTATTGTTTTTGTTACTGTTATTGCTTATTGGACTTATTGTAAAAAACAACTCATTGCTGATTGCCATTATTGTATTAATCGTATTAAAATTAGGGGGTCTGGATTCAAAAACCTTTGCCTTTATACAGAGTAAAGGAATTAATTGGGGAGTCACTGTTATTACCATTGCCGTGTTAGCACCAATTGCATCTGGAGAAATAGGTTTTAAAGATTTATCTAGTGCTTTTAAATCACCTCTTGCATGGGTAGCTCTTATTTCTGGTATGATTGTCGCACTGTTAGCAAAAGGTGGAGTTTCTTTGCTGGAGCATGACCCTCATATTACAACAGCATTAGTTTTGGGTACAATTTTATCAGTTTCAATTTTCAAAGGCGTAGCAGTAGGACCTCTGATCGGTGCTGGAATAGCTTATACAGCTATGAAAATAATTGATTTTTTTAGTTAGCTATTTTGTAAAATAATATTTTTTTGAACTTTTCAGCTCCTTTTCGTTCACAAAAATCTGATAATTGTTTATAATAGGACTTGAAAGCGCATCCTTTTTTACATAAGTCACATAAATATGCTAGATTACTTGTAATATAACTTTTTTACAAAAGAAAAGTTACTTTACTTGTTGGACCAATCCCGAGCAAGCGCTCAGGTCTAGTCATTTGTTAAAAAGAGGCGCGCATATTCATTCTTAGATAATGTTTGAAATGAAGAATTTTCTTTCAACATAGCTGTGGCCGATAGCTGGTTTTAGCTGATAAAATACTTCTTTTTACAAATGGGTAATGGGTAGTGGGGAAATTAGAATGAGAAGGAGAGATTTTCTATGACAGTAACACGTGGTCTTGAAGGGGTAGTGGCAACAACGTCTTCTATCAGCTCAATCATTGATGATACGTTAACGTATGTTGGGTATGATATTGATGACTTAGCTGAAAATGCCAGCTTTGAAGAAGTGATTTATTTACTATGGCACCGCAGGCTGCCAACTGCGCCTGAATTAGCAGAATTACAAAAGCAGCTTTCTGAGAATGCTGCACTTCCACAAGAAGTGATTGAGCATTTTAAGATGTATCCTATTGATAAGGTCCATCCAATGGCTGCGCTCCGTTCAGCTGTTTCATTATTAGGGCTTTATGATGAAGATGCAGACTTAATGGATTCTGAGTCAAACTATCAAAAGGCAATTCGACTTCAAGCAAAGATGCCTGCGATTGTAACAACTTTTGCACGCGTTAGAAAAGGTCTTGAACCGATTGCTCCTCGAACCGATTTAAGTTTCGCTGCTAACTTCCTTTATATGCTGACTGGGAGTGAGCCTGACGAGATTGCAGTAAAAGCGTTAGATAAAGCACTTGTTTTACATGCAGATCATGAGCTTAATGCATCTACCTTTACAGCAAGAGTTTGTGTGGCGACTTTATCAGATGTTTATTCTGGTGTAACTGCTGCAATTGGAGCGCTTAAAGGACCTCTGCACGGTGGTGCAAACGAAGCAGTAATGAAAATGCTAAAAGAAATTGGTACAATTGAAAATGTTGAGCCATATGTTCGCGGAAAACTTGAGAAGAAAGAAAAAATCATGGGATTTGGCCACCGCGTTTATCGTCAAGGTGATCCTCGTGCTAAGCATCTAAGAGCAATGTCTAAAAAGTTAACAGAGTTAACAGGTGAACCACATTGGTATGAAATGTCTGAAAAAATCGAAAGCATCGTGACTGGCGAAAAGAAATTACCGCCAAACGTTGATTTCTATTCAGCGTCTATGTACCACAGCTTAGGCATTGACCATGATTTATTTACACCTATCTTTGCAGTAAGCAGAGTTTCCGGATGGCTTGCACACATACTAGAGCAGTATGATAATAACCGTCTAATTCGTCCACGTGCTGAGTATACAGGTCCTGGCATGCAGACATATGTTCCAATTAACCAAAGAGGGTAATATCATTTTACTTTTACCCGAAAAATTGTTCTAATAAGATTGTATGAAAAGGTTAAAGATTGCAAATCTTTAACCTTGGATTCAACTTTATTACCACCACGCAATTGAGAAATACCATCGTACATAATAGGAGGAGAACAACTATGCAAGGCGAAAAAATTACAGTAACAAACGGAGTATTAAACGTACCTAACAATCCAATTATCCCATTCATCGAAGGTGATGGTATTGGACCAGATATCTGGGCAGCTTCTGAGCGAGTATTAAACGCAGCAGTAGAAAAAGCTTATAAAGGCGAGCGCCAATTAGTTTGGAAAGAAGTTTTAGCGGGAGAAAAGGCATTTAACCAAACGGGAGAATGGCTTCCAAAAGAAACTCTTGATTTAATCAACGAATATTTAATCGCAATTAAAGGCCCTCTTACTACTCCTGTTGGCGGCGGAATTCGTTCATTGAACGTTGCACTTCGTCAAGAGTTAGATTTATTTGTTTGCTTGCGTCCAGTAAGATGGTTTGAAGGTGTTCCTTCTCCAGTTAAGCGTCCGCAAGATACAGACATGGTTATTTTCCGTGAAAACACAGAAGATATTTATGCAGGTATTGAATATGAAAAAGGCACGGAAGCAGTTAAGAAGGTAATTGATTTCCTACAAAACGAAATGGGTGTTAACAAAATCAGATTCCCAGAAACTTCAGGTATCGGTATTAAACCTATTTCTGAAGAAGGAACATCTCGTCTAGTACGTGCGGCAATTAATTATGCAATTAAAGAAGGCCGTAAATCTGTAACACTTGTTCACAAAGGAAATATTATGAAATTCACAGAAGGCGCGTTCAAAAACTGGGGTTATGAGCTTGCTGAAAAGGAATTCGGCGATAAAGTATTTACTTGGAACCAATATGACCGCATTAAAGCTGAAGATGGAACTGACGCTGCAAATAAAGCGCAGGCAGATGCAGAAGCAGCAGGAAAGATTATCGTAAAGGATGCAATTGCTGATATCTTCTTACAGCAAATTCTTACTCGTCCACGTGAGTTTGATGTTGTTGCAACAATGAACTTAAATGGAGACTTCATTTCTGATGCACTTGCAGCACAAGTCGGCGGAATTGGTATCGCTCCAGGAGCAAACATCAACTATGAAACAGGACACGCTATTTTTGAAGCAACACATGGTACTGCACCTAAATATGCAGGACTTGATAAAGTAAATCCTTCATCTGTTATCCTTTCAGGGGTATTGCTGCTTGAGCACTTAGGCTGGAATGAAGCAGCTAATATGGTTATTAAATCAGTAGAAAAAACAATTGCTTCTAAAGTAGTAACTTATGACTTCGCGCGTCTTATGGACGGGGCAACAGAAGTTAAAACATCTGAATTTGCAGATGAATTAATTAAGAACATGGAATAATAAAAAAGGCATTACGCACCTAGAGGCTAAAATCTACAAGGATAATCAGGGCTGTTTTTAAAACAGCCCTTTCGACTATCGACAATAATACTTTCAAAGGGGAGAGTTTAATATGTCTTTAAAGCGTAAAAAGGTTTCCGTAATTGGCGGAGGTTTCACTGGTGCTACCACTGCGTTCTTACTGGCGCAAAAAGAATTAGGCGATGTCGTTTTAGTTGATATCCCTCAAATGGAAAACCCTACAAAAGGAAAAGCTTTAGATATGCTTGAAGCAAGTCCTGTTCAGGGGTTTGATGCGAATATCACTGGTACATCTAATTACGAAGACACTCGTGATTCAGATATCGTTGTGATTACGGCAGGTATTGCCCGTAAACCAGGAATGAGCCGTGATGATTTAGTTCAGACAAACCAAAAAGTAATGAAGAGTGTAACAGAGCAAATTGTGAAGTACTCTCCTAATTGTACAATTCTTGTATTAACAAACCCAGTTGACGCCATGACTTATACCGTTTTCAAAACATCTGGATTCCCTAAGAATCGTGTTATTGGCCAGTCTGGTGTACTTGATACAGCTCGTTTCCGTACATTTGTCGCACAGGAATTAAATCTTTCTGTAAAAGACATTACCGGATTTGTTTTAGGCGGCCACGGAGATGATATGGTACCGCTTGTACGGTATTCTTATGCTGGCGGAATTCCATTGGAAACGTTACTTCCTAAAGATCGCATTGAAGCGATTGTCGAGCGTACCAGAAAAGGCGGAGGCGAAATCGTTAACCTTTTAGGAAATGGCAGTGCTTATTATGCACCAGCAGCATCACTTGTTGAAATGTGTGAAGCCATCCTAAAAGACCAGCGCCGTGTTCTTCCTGCTATTGCTTATTTAGAAGGAGAATTCGGTTACGAAGGTATCTATCTTGGAGTTCCAACTATCCTTGGTGCGAACGGAATTGAAAAAATAATCGAACTTGATCTAACTGCTGAAGAAAAGGCTGCGTTAGATAAGTCGGTTGAATCAGTTCAAAATGTTATGAAAGTTTTAGTGTAAACTAGACAAATTCGGGGGAAACTTTTCCCCGAATTTTTTCTCACTATAAATGAAAACGTTTACAAAGGAGCGTACAGCATGCTTTTAGGGAAAAAAAGAAAACTAGGCAGAGAAATGAAAGAAATCTCAGTCGGAGAGAAACTAGCATTAACAGAAACAGTTGAAGATAAAGACATACTTCTTTATTTAGGTTTAACGGATGATGCCAATCCTCTCTATATTCAGCACGATTACGCATCCCAGACACCCCATAAAAAACCGGTTGTTCCAAGCATTATGCTGACTGGAATGATTACCTCGGCTGTTTCTAAGTACTTACCAGGACCAGGCAGTCATATCATCAGCCAGGAAATTCACTTTCCCAAGCCAGTTTATCATTACGGCACAGTCCACTTACTATTAGAAATTGTCGGAGTTAACCAGGATGAACATACAGTGATGATGACGGTAGTTGGAACAAATGAAAAAGACGAAGTCGTCATAAATGGAAAACTTACTGTTTGTCCTCCTTTTCGCTTAGAGGGCATGCATGCAGGAGTCCTCGATAATTTCTAACACAAACAAGGAATGTCATCTACATTCCTCTTTTTTTTGTCTCAAGGTAGATAGTGGGTATTCTTTTTATTTCTATATTATAATGGAGTGAGGTGGGAAAACTAGATAACTTTCGGAGGTATTTATGAAGAATAAGGTACTGGTTGTAGACGATGAACAGTCAATCGTAACATTGCTTCAATATAATTTGGAACAGGCGGGTTATGAGGTTATCACCGCAATGGATGGATTAACGGGCAAACAATTAGCTGAAAGCATGGCACCAGATATTATCGTATTAGATTTGATGCTTCCGAACATGGACGGAATCGAAGTATGCAAAGAGCTCCGTCAGCAGAAGATCATGACTCCTATTCTTATGTTAACAGCAAAGGATGATGAGTTTGATAAAATACTAGGCCTCGAGCTGGGTGCTGATGATTATATGATCAAGCCATTTAGTCCAAGAGAAGTGGTTGCCAGGGTAAAGGCAATTCTTAGAAGAGCTCAAATGCAGCCTAATAGTTTTGAAGTAGAGCAAAGCGATGGCTCGACGATTATTATTGGCAACCTTCAAATCTTCCCTGACAAGTATGAAGCTTATTTTAATAATCAGCAATTAGAACTAACGTTAAAGGAATACGAACTGCTGCATTATTTAGCTCAAAACAAAAATCGGGTATTAACGCGGGATCAATTATTAAGCGCTGTATGGAATTATGAATTTGCTGGCGATACTCGTATTGTAGATGTTCATATATCACATCTGCGTGAAAAAATTGAACAGGATACGAAGAAACCAGTTTACATTAAAACCGTACGAGGTCTAGGCTATAAACTTGAGGAGCCGAAGTTAGAATGAACAAATTCCACACAAAACTTCTAATTGCCCTAATAACGCTAATCATTATTGGCTTAATTGGTCTGGAAATTTTGTTAGGCCAGCTTTTTAAAAGTAACTACCTGGATACATATAATGAACGCTTAAATAAAGAAAGCAATCTCTTAAGTATGTATATTGAAAATAATGGCGGTGTACAGGCAATAGACCAAGAGGAAGTTATGAAAATAAGTAAAATCCTCAATGTCAGACTTGCCATTACAGATACCAAAGGAGTACTCCTTTTTGACAGCGGTCAAACGGCGACATCCAATATTAACGGATTAAAAGAAAATATTAATGAAGTGATAAAAGAAAAACCAACTAATGAAACGAAGCTGGTTGAGCATAAAGATTATGACCTGCATTACTCATGGAAGCCTATTTTACATGCTGGTGAGGAAGAAGGCTACCTGTTCGTCATCACAAAAACGAGTGAGCTTAAAAAAGCTTACAGTCAAATTTGGTGGATTCTATCCATTAGTGTTGTGATTGTGCTGATTGTCTTTATATATATTGGCTATAGGATAACAGCGAGATACATGAAGCCTATAGAAGCAGCAACGAATGTTGCTATTGAGTTGGCCAATAGCAATTATCGCGCAAGGATCGAAAGTAACGAATTAAATGAAACGAGTAAGTTAACCTCTTCCATAAACATATTGGCCCAAAACCTACAAGAAATGAGTAAAGCTCAAGAAATACAGCAAGATCGTTTAAGTGCCTTGATTGAAAATATGGGTGCGGGACTATTATTAATTGATAGCAGGGGTTTTATCAATTTAGTAAATAAGGGATACGTAGAAATCTTTCATGTGAAAACAGAGAATTACCTGAACAAATTATATTATGAAGTCATACAGCAGGATGAAATCTGTTCTGTGATAGCGGAAGTTTTCCGTACAGAACAAAAAGTAAGGAAACATCTCCTTCTTCCATTGAGGATCGAGAGAAGATACTTTGATGTTTATGGAATTCCGATTATCGGGATTAATAATGCTTGGAAAGGTGTTCTTTTGGTTTTCCATGACATTACGGAAATTAAAAAGCTTGAACAAATGAGAAAGGATTTTGTTGCGAATGTTTCTCATGAATTGAAAACACCTGTTACCTCCATTAAGGGCTTTTCGGAAACGTTGATTGATGGTGCGATGCATAATCAAGATACACTTGAAGCATTTTTATCGATTATTAATAAAGAAAGCAATCGAATGCAGTCACTTATCCAGGATCTGCTCGATTTTTCAAAGATTGAGCAGCAGGAATTTAAGCTGAACATACAGGGGTTTGACCTTTATGAGCTCATAAAAGAAGTCATAACCATGCTGAATAAAAGAGCAAAATCAAAAGATATTCGTCTAGAACTTGAGTTTAATAGGGAAGAATTATATATACAAGGAGACCATGACCGCTTAAAGCAGGTATTTATCAATATTATTAGCAATGCAATTCTTTATACTCCGCCAAGAGGCTCTGTGACCGTAACCCTATTTGATTACGAAAAAAAAGTAAAAGTACATATAAAAGATACAGGTGTTGGAATAAAACAAGAGGAAATCCCTCGTATCTTCGAACGGTTTTATCGTGTGGACCGCGCAAGAAGCAGGGATTCTGGCGGGACGGGCCTTGGATTAGCGATTGTTAAACATTTAGTCGAAGCGCATCATGGAAACATCAGCGTGAAAAGCGCTCCAGGAGAAGGCAGTGAGTTTATCATCGAATTACATAAATATATGAATTAACCTGAAAGGGGTAAATGAATGGATAAGAAGAAGTTAGTATTAATAGATGGGAATAGTATTGCTTACCGTGCGTTCTTTGCACTGCCCCTCTTAAATAACGACAAAGGCATACACACCAATGCTGTATATGGATTTACCATGATGCTTAACAAGATTATGGAAGACGAAAAGCCAACCCATATACTTGTAGCTTTTGATGCAGGAAAAACAACATTCAGGCATAAGACTTTTGGTGAATATAAGGGAGGCAGACAAAAAACACCTCCAGAATTATCCGAACAATTCCCATATATTCGTGAGCTGCTGGATGTATACGGGATAAAACGCTATGAGCTTGAAAATTATGAGGCCGATGATATTATAGGTACTCTCTCATTAAATGCGGAAAAAGAAGGCTATGAAGTGAAGGTCATTTCAGGAGATAAGGATTTAACGCAGCTTTCCTCTCCGCATACAACGGTAGGTATTACCCGAAAAGGAATTACGGATATCGAGGAGTACACACCTCAGCACGTGATGGAAAAGTATGGCTTAGTACCTGAGCAAATTATCGATATGAAGGGGTTAATGGGCGACCCTTCCGATAATATCCCAGGAGTGCCAGGTGTCGGGGAAAAGACAGCAATTAAACTGCTCAAGGAATTCTCATCGTTAGAGAAATTATTAGAATCGATTGATCAAGTAACGGGAAATAAGTTGAAAGAAAAGCTTGAAGAATTTAAAGACCAAGCAAAAATGAGCAAAGAGTTGGCCACGATTGAACGCCAGGCCCCTATAGAAGTATCTGTGGAACATGCGTTTTACGAGGGCTTTGAACGAGAAAAGCTTGTAGCTTTATATAAAGATCTTGGCTTTCATTCGCTATTGGAAAAGCTGGGTGGAGATACATCGAGTAATGAACAGCTTGAACTTGAAGATATCGAGTTTGTGACGCCTGATGTAATCACCGATGATATGTTTACTGACGACAATTATTTTTATGTTGAAATGCTCGAAGATAACTATCACTATGCCGATATTATCGGTTTCTCACTTGTTAATGAAAAGGGTAATTATTATTTCCCAACGGAGCTGGCAGTCAAATCCGAGAGTTTAAAAAAATGGGCAGAAGATGAGACAAAAAAGAAAACTGTCTATGATGCAAAGCGGTCAGAGGTTTCTTTAAGAAGATATGATATCCATTTAAAAGGGGTTCACTTTGATACCTTAATGGCTTCATATATTATTAATCCTTCCGAAACTATTGATGACCTCTCAACGATTGCCAAAAAGTATGGGGTTCAACTCCAATCAGATGAGTCTTTTTATGGCAAAGGGGCAAAGCGGAAAATACCTGAAGCAGCACTCACAGCTGAGCACCTAGTTCGAAAAAGCTTGGCTATGTTTGATTTAAAGGAAAAACTAGAAGATGAATTAAAAACAAATGAACAATATGAATTGTTTACAGATCTGGAAATGCCATTATCGCTCATCTTAGCAGATATGGAATCCTGCGGCATAAAGGTGGACAAGGAACGCCTGCAAAGGATGGGCGGCGAAATTTATGACAGGCTAATTGAAATCGAAGGAAAAATCTATGAGTTAGCCGGAGAAAAGTTCAATATTAACTCAACCAAGCAATTGGGTGTGATTTTATTTGAAAAATTAAACCTGCCAGCTTTTAAGAAAACAAAAACAGGATATTCCACATCAGCAGATGTTTTAGAGAAATTAGCAAATGATCATGAAATTATTGACTATATTCTGCATTACAGACAGTTAGGCAAGCTTCAGTCCACCTATATCGAAGGTCTATTAAAGGTGATTAATCCAAAAACGGGCAAAGTTCATACACGCTATCAACAAACTTTAACAGCTACAGGCAGATTAAGCTCGATTGATCCGAACCTGCAGAACATTCCGATTCGATTAGAGGAAGGAAGAAAAATTCGCCAAGCTTTTGTGCCTTCTGAGCCAGGATGGATTATTTTTGCTGCTGATTATTCACAAATCGAGCTTAGGGTTTTGGCTGATATTGCCGGAGATGAAAAACTGATTCAAGCCTTTAAGGATGACCTGGATATTCACACAAAAACAGCGATGGATGTATTCCATGTTAGTGCCGATGAAGTAACCTCTAATATGAGAAGACAGGCAAAGGCGGTTAACTTTGGTATTGTCTATGGAATCAGTGATTATGGTCTTTCACAGAGCCTCGGAATTACCCGAAAAGAAGCAGGTTTGTTTATTGACCGCTATCTTACCAGTTATCCGGGAGTAAAAGAGTATATGGACGATATCATTCATTCTGCTAAACAAAAAGGCTATGTCTCTACCCTTCTGCAAAGACGAAGATATATTCCAGAGATTACACATCGGAATTTTAACATCAGAAGCTTTGCCGAGCGAACAGCAATGAATACACCAATTCAGGGAAGTGCAGCCGACATTATCAAAAAAGCGATGATTGATATGGCCGATGCCTTAAAAGACTATCGCTTAAAAACAAGACTGCTTCTCCAGGTGCACGATGAACTCATTTTTGAAGCACCAGAAGAGGAAATCGAAACGCTGAAGAAATTAGTTCCTTCGGTTATGGAAAATGCACTCGAATTAAAAGTGCCGCTTAAGGTGGACTATTCATATGGTCCAACGTGGTTTGATGCGAAATAGGAAAGCGGATGCGCCCTGTTGTGGGGCAGAAACTGATCCCTAAGGCGCTGCAGCTGGACAACAATAAGGAGGACGGTATGCCGGAGCTTCCAGAAGTCGAAACCGTAAGAAAAACATTAAAGAAACTTGTTTCGAATAAACAAATTGAGAATATAAGTGTTCATTGGCCAAAAATAATTAAGAATCCCGTTGAGGTTGAACAATTTAGTGACGCTCTTAAGGGTGAAACCATAGAGGACGTCGGCAGAAGAGGAAAGTTTCTAATCATTTATACCAATACCTTCGCACTCGTTTCCCATTTAAGGATGGAGGGAAAGTACGGTCTGTATCCAAAGGAAGAGCCGTACGATAAACATACTCATGTAATCTTTCACTTTACCGATGGCAGTGAATTACGGTACCGTGATGTTCGTAAATTTGGAACGATGCACCTTTATAAAAAAGGGGAGGAATTTCAAAGACCCCCGCTGATTGACCTCGGCCCAGAGCCGTTTTCAGAAGAGTTCACAAAGGATTACTTAGCTGAAAAGCTGAAAAAGACAACCAGGAAGCTGAAGCCTGCCCTCTTAGATCAAAAACTCTTTGTCGGACTAGGCAACATCTATGTTGATGAAGCTCTTTTTCGGTCTGGGATTCATCCTGAAAGGCTGGCTAATTCTTTGAGTGACGCTGAATTAACATCTTTGCATCAGGAAATTATTAAGACCTTGGAGGAAGCAGTGAAAAAAGGTGGAAGTACCATTCGCTCCTATGTGAACTCTCAAGGGGAAATTGGGATGTTCCAGCTTGAATTATATGCCTACGGCCGAAAAGGGGAAGAATGTAAAAAATGTGGAACCCCGCTTGAAAAAACAACCGTAGGCGGCCGTGGAACGCATTATTGTCCAAGCTGTCAAAAGCTATAAGCAAAAAGAAGTGAAAGAACAATTTAATAACAAAGGATAGGCTCCGCCCATATACTATCGTAGTGATTGACGGAAGGAGCCCTAGACATCATGTTTCAATTGTTCTCACTTCTCCTGCTGGCTTTTGCTCTCAGTCTTGATAGCTTTAGCGTAGGGTTTACGTATGGACTAAGAAAAATGGTACTGCCGCTTAAATCATTGCTCATTATTGCAACCTGTTCGGCCATTTCGTTAATGATTGCTGTGTCAATCGGTCATGCCCTGGAAAATATCCTCTCCCCTGCTATCACAGCAAGCCTTGGCGGTTTTATATTAATCGCTCTAGGGGCATGGGTATTATATCAATTCTTCAGGCCGGAAAAAGAAAAGGATTCAGATGTGCTCGAACATGAAAAGCTGATCATTAATTTTGAAATCCGCTCGTTAGGGATTGCCATAAATATTTTGAAAAAACCAATGTCAGCAGACTTTGACCGTTCTGGTACGATTACTGGAATCGAAGCATTTATGCTGGGCTTTGCCTTATCCATTGACGCCTTTGGTGCTGGAATTGGAGCAGCGATGCTTGGATTCTCCCCCTTTTATTTAGCACTAAGTGTTGCGGTTATGAGTTCCTTATTCCTGCTGTTAGGAATAAAAAGCGGTGCTTTATTTCACAAAATTAATTTGGTCCAAAAGTTTGCCTTTTTACCAGGGATTTTATTAATTATTATTGGTATTTTGAAATTATGAGCTTGGAAAGGAAAAGAGGATGTCACTAGTAATCGGATTAACAGGCGGAATAGCCAGTGGAAAAAGTACAGTTTCAAATATGTTAAAAGAATTGACCATTCCTGTCATTGATGCAGACGTAGAAGCCCGCCTTGCTGTGGATAAAGGTGAACCCGCTTATCTAAAGATCATTGCCGAATTCGGAGATGAGATTGTCCAGCCTGGCGGAGAGATTGACCGGCAGAAGCTGGGTTCGATTATTTTTCACAACGCTGAAAAACGACAGCTCTTAAATGGCATCGTCCATCCTGAAGTAAGAAGAAGGATGAATCATCAAGTAGAAGCAGCTAAATTAAGAGGGGAACCAGTGATTATCCTCGATATTCCGCTGCTGTTTGAAAGTAAACTCACACACATGGTCGAAAAAACGATCCTTGTCTATGTCGATAGAGACATCCAGCTGAAAAGACTGATGGAACGTAACGATCTATCAGTGGAAGAAGCAGAAGCAAGAATAAAATCACAAATGCCCCTTTCAGATAAAATACCATTAGCCGACGCCGTTATTAACAACAATGGCACGATTGCAGAATCCCAAAATCAGCTAATTGGGATTTTACAGGGGTGGGGGATTACAATTTAATGATACACTTTACGCGGAGAAGGGGTTAGCCCTTCTTTTTTTTGTAATTATTAATAGAAAAAGCGTGATTGTGCCCGATAGAGAAGCAGGAATGGAGTTTCGGTAACAATCAAGCTGTGGGATTGTGCCCGAAGTAGAAGCCAGAGTGGAGTTTCGGTAACAATCGAGCTGGGATTGTGCCCGGAGGAGAAGCAGGAGCAGAGGTTCGGTAACAATCGAGCCGGGATTGTGCCCGAAGGAGAAGCCAGAATGGAGTTTCGGTAACAATCGAGCTGGGATTGTGCCCGAAAGAGAGGCCGGAGTGGAGATTCGGTAACAATCGAGCTGGGATTGTACCCGAAAGAGAGGCCGGAGTGGAGATTCGGTAACAATCGAGCTGGGATTGTGCCCGAAGGAGAAGCCAGAATGGAGTTTCGGTAACAATCAAGCTGGGATTGTGCCCGAAAGAGAAGCTAGAGTGGACTTTCGGTAACAATCAAGCCGGGATTGTGCCCGAAAGAGAAGCCGGAGTGGAGGTTCGGTAACAATCGAGCTGGGATTGTGCCCGAAGGAGAAGCCAGAATGGACTTTCGGTAACAATCAAGCTGGGATTGTGCCCGAAGGAGAAGCCAGAATGGAGGTTCGGTAACAATCGAGCTGGGATTGTGCCCGAAGGAGAAGCCGGAGTGGAGTTTCGGTAACAATCGAGCTGGGATTGTGCCCGAAGGAGAAGCCGGAGTGGAGTTTCGGTAACAATCAAGCCGGGATTGTGCCCGAAGAAGAGGCCGGAGTGGAGTTTCGGTAACAATCGAGCTGGGATTGTGCCCGAGGGAGAAGCCAGAATGGAGTTTCGGTAACAATCAAGCAGGGATTGTGCCCGAAAGAGAGTCGAGAGCGGAGTTTCGGTAACAATCAAGCCGGGATTGTGCCCGAAAGAGAATACAAAAACAAACTTGGGTAACAATCATGAGATTGTTACCGAAGTTACCTTATAACCACCTATTCATAATAGCTTTCTTTAGTCTTTCCAATTGCCTTAAAGTTCTTCTTAAGAATCCTCCTAATAGTTTTAGTTGATGCAATCACCTTACACCAATCATGAACAAGATTAGTCGTTATTCGGATACCAGGAAACAATATCCCCAGCTCCTCAACACTCCGTAGTACCGCTGCTTCCACTCGTTCCTCACAACCGCAACTCTCACAAGTTATTATTGTTCGAGAGACAGAAACCGCAAAAGACCGGCAGGCTCCGCATTTCATTCCCTTCTGCAGCATTTCATAACTATAGGCGGGCAGCCGTACATAAGGATTTTCCGTTTTATGTAGAGTAACCAAAAGGTCAGCTAACTTTTCATGCTTGTCATTAAGTTTGGACACCTTCTTATTTAGTTTTTTAATAAAGGAATTAACTTGTGTAGGTAAGATGATTTGTGGGTTTTGTGTTGGCTGAAATAAGGTAAAGTCGGGGTTAACAAAAACAAGAAACGCATCAATGGGATAATTAAATCCATATTTTTGGAGTAATTGTCGAAGTGAGGAATGGCATCTATTCAACTGAAGCATAGGATCCTTCCTCTCAATACCGGTTATAGTTTTGAAGATGCCGGCGTCATAACAATATTCTCCTTCATAATATTTCACATCAATAAGGTAGACTCTTTCGTTAAAGATAATTAAAGTATCAATCTGGAATAGTGTGTCTCCCATTTCAAGCAGTAAATCATTAATCACCAAGGTATCTAAGTCTTGTATTAATGAGTCAAACATCACTTCGCCTTCATAACCCTTTTCTAAATTTGAAAGCTGCAGTTTTTCTTTATCAGACAAATTTTTTCTGTCGCTCATAATTCGCAAAATAACTAATTCAAGCGGTATAGGCCGAGTCTTTTTAAACATTGTCCACTTCCCTTCTTAGCTTAAATTTTATCCTAATTCCCTGCCAAAAAACATGGATGTTTTATTACAAATGAGCTATATGATAAAACATTTTAAAAAATCCGCACTTTATATATCACATATTAAAATAAATATGTTATACTAATTACATCAAATAAGTTAATAAGTATAACATAATACGGAAGGGGCCGTACAATGAAGGCGAGAATTGCAATTAATGGTTTTGGGAGAATTGGAAGGATGGTTTTTAGAAAGGCGATCCTTGAAAATACGCTTGATATTATTGCTATAAATGCGAGCTATCCAGCAGAAACATTAGCTCATTTAGTGAAATATGATACGGTTCATGGACCATTTCAAGGGGATATCATAGCATTAGACGAAGAGTTAATTGTTAATGGTAAGAGAGTGAAGCTATTAAACAATCGAAATCCAGAGCAGCTTCCATGGAAAGAGTTAAATATTGATGTGGTTATTGAAGCGACCGGAAAATTCAACTCACGTGACAAGGCCAGTCTGCACCTGGATGCCGGAGCAAAAAAGGTCATCATTACTGCGCCTGGTAAGGACGAGGATATTACAGTTGTGATGGGAGTAAACGAAGATAAGCTTGATATCACTCAACATGATGTGATTTCAAACGCATCATGTACAACAAACTGTTTAGCGCCGGTTGCGAAGGTGCTCGATGAAAAGTTTGGAATTGAAAATGGTTTGATGACGACAATTCATTCCTATACAAATGATCAGCGGAACATTGATAACCCGCATAAAGATTTACGGAGAGCTAGAGCATGTGGACAATCCATCATTCCAACTACTACTGGAGCGGCTAAAGCGTTATCGCTTGTATTACCTCAGCTAAAAGGGAAGCTGCATGGAATGTCACTTCGCGTGCCTACACCAAATGTTTCACTAGTAGATTTAGTAGTAGATTTGAAAGAAGATGTTACAGTGGATGATATCAATCAGGCCTTTTTAGAAGCAAAAAATGGACCATTAAAAGGTATCATAGACTTTACGATGGAACCGCTTGTATCGGTTGATTTTAATACAAATCCATACTCGGCCATCATTGATGGATTATCCACAATGGTCATGGGTACAAGAAAAGTGAAAGTGCTGGCTTGGTATGATAACGAATGGGGCTATTCTTCCCGTGTTGTTGATCTTACTTTATATGTCGCACACCTAATGGCAAATTCAAATTCAGTAAAGGTCGGTTAAACATAAAAATGCTGTCAGTTGACAGCATTTTTTTTGTAGCTTTTTCGATTATTCCTGCATATGATAGTTTGAAATTTGGTTTTTTTTTTTGAGGAGATAAGCCCTTTAGACAGAGTTACTAAAAAGTTGTAAAAAAATTTAGATTGATAGGTTGCAAAAAAAATATAAACTTAGTATACTAGTCATCGTGAACTTCTTGAAATTAGGTAGCGATTAATTACTTAAAGGGTTAGGACCTCTCTGGACTAACTTTCCCCCGTGGTAATTACTTGAGTACCGTCAATATAAGGATTTCAAGAATGAAACGAAAATGTTTAGAGGGGGAAAAATGAATATGGAAACAATGGGACGTCACGTGATCTCTGAATTATGGGGATGCGACTTTGAAAAATTGAATGATATGAATTTTATTGAACAAACTTTTGTCGAAGCAGCTCTTAAATCTGGTGCGGAAATTCGTGAGGTAGCATTTCATAAATTTGCACCACAAGGCGTAAGCGGTGTTGTAATTATTTCTGAATCGCACTTAACGATCCACAGCTTCCCTGAGCACGGCTATGCAAGTATCGATGTGTATACATGCGGCGATTTAGATCCAAATGTTGCAGCGGATTATATTGCTCAAAGCTTGAATGCACAAACACGTGAAAATATTGAAATTCCACGTGGTATGGGTCCTGTTCATGTAAAACAGGCAAAAGCTCTTTAATTTTATAAAATATTAACAGTGAGAGGTGTATTTTAGTACACCTCTTTTTATTTTTTCTCTAAAGTAATGTAAACTAAGAGAAAAAGTATATTTTTTGGAGGGTACATATGTCTTTTATTCGCAATTTTTTTATTCGTTTTAGCAAACAAATTGAAACATCTGATCATCAGAAAGATAGCTCACTTAACACTCATTATTATAAAGCCTCTTTTAACCAGATGTTTAATTCAGTTGAAGAGCTATTTAGGCAGGATGCAGATTGCAGGGTCGTGACAGTTTCAAAGGATCATGGTGAAATTGCTGTAGAAATCAATAAACCGATCCCTTGTTTTCTAATCGTAACAGTGGTAACGGTTAGAGGTATGGAAACGGCTGTAGACTTTAATATCTCCTCCGAAAAGTTTTCACCAATTGGCCTGTATCCTATTTTGAGAAAAAGGCTCATTTCTTACTACGAGAAAATGAACAAATTACATACTCTTGTTAGAATTGGAAAAAGCTCATAATACTTCTTGTGTTACCGTTTTCTTTCTAATAAGATAAATAATAGATATTATACTTATGTAGTGAATGATTTGGGAGTTGATCAAATGAAGTGCCCTTCATGTCAAAATTATGGTACACGTGTGCTTGATTCCCGGCCGGTAGATGAGGGTCGCGCAACCCGAAGAAGGCGAGAGTGTGAGGAATGTGGATATCGTTTTACGACCTTTGAGAAAATCGAAGAAATTCCACTTATTGTCGTCAAAAAGGAAGGTACAAGGGAAGAATTCAGCCGTGATAAAATTTTACGCGGCTTGATTAAAGCTTGTGAAAAACGCCCCGTTGCTTTAAAAGAATTAGAGGATATCACTCAAGGGGTAGAAAAGGAACTGCGCAGTCAGGGAATCTCAGAAATTAAGAGTGAATTGATTGGCGAAATGGTGATGGACAGGCTTGCACATGTGGATGAAGTGGCCTATGTGCGCTTTGCATCTGTATACCGTCAATTTAAAGACATAAACGTTTTTATTCAAGAATTAAAGGAATTGATAAACAAGGAGAAATCCTAAGGAGCTAAAGAGGTCTTTGGCTCTTTATTACTTTTTATAAAGGGTGAATGAAATGGCGCAGCATTGGCAGGAATTAATTCCGATTGACCGTTATCTTGTTACGTCAAATGGATTGCTGCATGAATATGATCGCAAAGTGTTGACTTTTTTGTATCAGCCCTTAATCGGTTCAACATGTTTAAGCTTATATATGACACTCTGGGCTGAGCTTGAAGAGAATAGACTGTGGTCAGAATCCTCCACCCATCATTTATTGATGAATTTGTTAAGTGTCAATTTAAAGGATATATACGAAGCAAGGTTGAACCTTGAAGGAATTGGCTTATTAAAAACCTATGTGAAAAGTGATGAAAGTGGACGGTCCTTTATTTATGAACTTCATCCACCGTTAAATCCAGAGCAGTTCTTTCTAGACGGAATGTTAAATATTTATTTATATCGTAAAATTGGGAAAACCCATTTTCTAAGGTTAAAACGGTTTTTTAGTGATCAGCAAAAGCCATTGGATGAGGATTATACGGAGGTAACTAGGGCGTTTCAGGATGTGTTTGCTTCCGCGGCGCCTGGCAGTCTTCAGTATATGCAGGAGCATGCTGAGGATTTGGAGGCGGAGCCTTCTCAAACATTTATTGGCAGGCACGATCAAAAACCGATTCAAATTGATACCAGTTCGTTTGACTTTGATTTGTTAATGGCGGGTCTGAATGAATCCCTGGTCCCTCAGAAGTCACTCACCAAAAAAGTAAAAGAGGTAATTAGTAATCTTGCCTTTCTATATGGGATCAGCCCTATTGAGATGAAAAACTTTATTTTAGGGGCTATTAATGAAAAGGACGAAATTGATATCGAGGACCTAAGAAAAGGCGCACGAGATTGGTATCAATTTGAAAACTATGACCAACTTCCGAGTTTAATTAATAGAACACAGCCTGCTGTTCATCAGGTCCAATTAACAGAACCGAAAACGCAGGAAGAAAGATTAATCCGATATTATGAAACCACACCGCCGATTGTCATTTTTAAAGAACTCTCTGGAGGGGTTGAGCCTTCTGTTTCAAATTTAAAAATATTAGAGGAAGTTATGATAAAATACAAACTTCCGCCTGGTGTTGTGAATGTATTGATCGAGGTAACCTTACGAAAAACAGATATGAAATTTACAAAGAACTTTGTTGAATCGATTGCAAGCCATTGGGCTCGGCTGAAAATTAAGACCGTTAAGGAAGCAATGGAGGCGGCAAGAAAAGAAGAACGAAGCTTCAAAGATAGTAAAAAGACAGGGAAATCTACGAAACAAAAACCGATTCGGACCGAAGTATTACCTGATTGGTTTGACGAAAGCGGAAAAGAAAGTGTGAAAGAGCCGGCAAAAGAAAATAACACAGAACTTGAAGCAAGAAAACGGGCAATAGAAGAAAAGCTAAAAGCCTTTCGTAAATAGGGGGTGAAAGTAATGGAAAAAATTAATCGGACACTAAAGCGTTTAGCCTCAAATGAAAACTTTCAGAAACGCTATGAAGAGCAGCGGAAGCAGGTTCTTAATCACCCGGATATTCATGCCTTTTTAACAGAACACCAAAATGAGCTTAATCAAACAGCCGTTGAAAAAAGCATGAGTAAGCTTTATGAGTATACACAGCAAAGCAAAGAATGTAATCGTTGCGAGAGTTTAGAGGGCTGTATTAACTTCATGAAAGGGTATCATCCAGACTTGGTACTGGTGCGAAATACGATAGATGTCGTATATAAGCGGTGCCCGCGAAAAGTGGTTTTTGATGAACAAAAGAAAAATCAAAAGCTGATTAAAAGTCTATATGTCCCTAGAGACATATTAGAAGCGACGTTTGAGGACTTTGAAGGTGACGAGGGCCGGTTAGATGCAGGAGACAAGGCAGCAACCTTTTTAATGAATTACGAAGCAGGTCTAAAGCCAAAGGGTCTATATCTCTATGGAAAGTTTGGAGTGGGGAAATCCTATTTGTTAGGAGCCATTGCTAACGAGCTTGCTAAAAAGCAAATCTCATCCATGATTGTTTACGTGCCAGAGCTTCTGCGCGAAATGAAAAGTGCCATTGGTGATAATTCCTTAAATGAAAAAATCGAAGCTCTTAAAAAAGAACAAATCCTTATGCTTGATGATATTGGTGCGGAAGCCGTTTCTAGCTGGACACGGGATGAAGTATTAGGACCAATCCTCCAATTCAGAATGCTTGAAAAGCTTCCAACTTTCTTTTCTTCAAATTTTGATTTTCAAGGCCTTGAGCACCATTTAACTTACAGTCAACGTGGTGAAGAGGAAAAGATGAAAGCACGTAGAATCATGGAAAGAATCCGAAGTTTAAGTGAACCGGTACTGGTTGAAGGACCTAATCGGCGCGATTAATGGGAATATATTTAGGATTACCGAGATCAATTCGGTAATCCTTTTATTTTTTTTAACAATATAGGTGTAACTCGGATGTCTTAACTTCTATTTTGGCCAAGTCCCCCATATAAATAGTAAAACAGAGTATGGGTGAGAGGGGGGATTTGGTTGGCTGAAATCATCTTCCGAAGCAGGATGGATGCGAAGAGGTTTTATGAGCACTTGCTGAAGTGCTTACGATTTAATCCAAATGATCAAGATATTCTTCTTTTAGAAGATCGATATATAGTAAAGGTGTCGGAAAGAAAGGTAAATCTAGAAAAGGTTAAACATGCGTTTTACAATTTCATTGTGAAAATTAAGCGTGATGATTGGTTTAGAGCTATTTTACAGGATCAATATTTTTTCGAGGACCCTGAAGAACAGCAGCATATCATGGAGATTATTTATTCTGTTCTAGAAGGCCAGCGTGAAGACCTGTCTGTATTAATTAAGGAAAATGGAGAAGAATCAAACATTAGAGAAGCGGTGGAGGAAATCTTTCAGGAACATGTTTCTTTTTCGTTCGATTCCTTTCTTAAATTTCGATTGCGTCCATATTTAAAAGTATTGGAGAGCTATGTGGAAATATCGATCGATGAATATAAAATGGAACAGGAATATCAGATGTTTATCCAAACATTAAGGGAATTCTTAACCGGACGAGAGCCAAAAATGGACACGCTGCATCTTCTTTTCGATGAGGAAGTTACATTTTATGATGACAAATTTAAAGAGATAAAAAGAGGAGAGCTGATAAGGATGATAGACAGGAAGCTTCTGTTTAATCATCCAGTCTATGTAGATTCTGCTTCGATTGCACCTTTATTATCAATTGCACCTAGAAACATACTGCTCTATACGAAAAATCCAGAGGAGCCTCTTGTCAGGACCATTAAAAACATTTTTGAAGAAAGAGTTACAATCAAGCCATTCAAGGGATTACGGGTTGCAATGGAATGGCTTCAACAGGAAAACAGTGCAAATGAAACCGGTGCTTGAAAAATATCGTGGAAATTGTGTGCTTGGTGTATTGATTTTTCAAAATAGAATCATTATAATAACGTACATAGTTAATATATCAAGTACAAAAGTAATGATAAGGACAACAGTATTTTTTCACGGTTACCAGAGAGGGAGGACGCAGGCTGAAAGCCTCCTAGCACGGATTGAATGCTTACCACCTTTAAACTTCAGCGGTGAACGCTTCTAAAGAAGTGAGTAATCGACTGACGGGAAACAGCCCGTTACCCTGTCCTAAAGTCATTTTTAAGTTAATTTTAAAAATGAAAATCTGGGTGGAACCACGTGTTTAACAAACTCGTCCCTATTCTTAGGGACGGGTTTTTTTATTTTTAGGTCTGTTAGTTTTCATAGTTGATTTGGTATGGAATTAATAGGCGGAGCATTTCCGGCTAATGTATGTAGAGGAAGCTTTTGGAGCAGTTATAAGCGGAGATATTCCGGTTAACTGCCCTAAAAAGGCCAAAATTCAATGATTTGGATAAGATAACCGGAAAAACTCCGCTTATTTTCAATGAAATAGGGCCATTTTTCAATTTAGCCGGAATTTCTCCGCTTATTTTTTCAACACAGTGAAATCAACAGCCTAGTTTAACACAGTTTTAAAAAGCAGCCTTTAGTAAAAGGCGCTCATTATTAAAAGGAGGAGTTACCATGTCAGACGTTGTTAAGATTTCGTTTCCAGATGGAGCAGTGAAGGAGTTCTCTCGTGGAACAACAACGGAAGATATTGCCGCTTCCATCTCCCCGGGACTGAAGAAAAAAGCCATTGCCGGGAAATGGAATGGTCAATTATTTGATCTTCGCCGTCCGATTGAAGAAGACGGTTCAATAGAAATCGTTGTACCTGAGTCAAAGGAAGCTTTAGAAATTTTGCGTCATAGTACAGCTCACTTAATGGCACAAGCGATTAAAAGGCTGTACGGAAAAGAAGTAAACCTTGGTGTTGGTCCAGTTATCGAGGGCGGTTTTTATTATGATATCGACCTTGAAGAATCGATTACTCCAGAAGACCTTCCGAAGATTGAAAAAGAAATGGCTAAAATCGTTAATGAAAATATTGAAATCGTTCGTAAAGAAGTAAGTCGTGCGGATGCGATTCAGCACTTTAAAGCTGAAGGTGACCCATACAAGCTTGAATTAATTGAAGCTATTCCTGATGATGAGACTGTGACAATTTATGAGCAAGGTGATTTCGCTGACCTTTGCCGTGGTGTTCATGTACCTTCAACAGGGAAAATAAAAGAATTTAAATTGTTGAGCATTGCCGGAGCTTACTGGCGTGGAGACAGCAAGAACAAAATGCTGCAGCGTATTTACGGAACTGCGTTCTTCAAGAAAGAAGATTTAAAAGAGCATCTTCGTTTATTAGAAGAAGCGAAAGAGCGGGATCACCGCAAGATTGGTAAAGAATTGAACCTGTTTACAAGTTCACAATTAGTGGGTCAAGGTTTGCCGTTATGGCTTCCAAAAGGTGCAACAATCCGCCGGGTTGTTGAACGGTACATTGTTGATAAAGAACAGCGTCTCGGTTATAACCATGTCTATACTCCAATTATGGGAAGCGTGGATTTATACAAAACATCCGGTCACTGGGATCATTACCAGGAGGATATGTTCCCGGTAATGGATATGGATAACGAGCAATTGGTTCTTCGTCCAATGAACTGCCCGCATCATATGATGGTTTACAAAAATGCAATTCACAGCTACCGTGAACTGCCTATTCGGATAGCTGAACTCGGAACAATGCACCGTTACGAAATGTCAGGAGCTTTATCAGGACTTCAGCGTGTTCGGGGAATGACTTTAAATGATGCTCATATTTTTGTTCGTCCGGACCAAATTAAAGACGAATTTAAACGAGTTGTTAATCTTGTTTTAGCAGTTTATAAAGACTTTAACATTAATGACTATTCCTTCCGTCTTTCCTACCGCGATCCTCAAGATACTGAAAAGTATTTTGATGATGATGCGATGTGGGAAAAAGCGCAAGGCATGCTGAAGGAAGCGATGGATGACCTTGGTCTTGATTATTATGAAGCAGAGGGTGAAGCTGCCTTCTACGGTCCTAAACTTGATGTTCAAGTAAAAACAGCTTTAGGTAAAGAGGAAACTCTTTCTACAGTTCAGTTAGATTTCTTACTGCCTGAAAGATTTGATCTTACTTATGTTGGCGAAGACGGCAAGCAGCACCGCCCAGTCGTAATCCACCGCGGAGTGGTATCAACAATGGAACGCTTTGTTGCCTTCTTAATTGAAGAATATAAAGGTGCCTTCCCAACTTGGTTAGCTCCTGTTCAGGTACAAGTGATTCCTGTTTCACCAGAGGCACACTATGATTTTGCTAAACAGGTACAGGAACAATTGCAAAATGAAGGCTTCCGCGTTGAATTAGACGGCCGAAATGAGAAAATCGGCTACAAAATCCGTGAAGCCCAAATGCAAAAAATTCCATATATGCTCGTTGTCGGCGACAAAGAAGTAGAAGAAAATGCTGTAAACGTCCGCAAATACGGTGAACAAAAATCAGAAACAATCCCATTCGCACAATACCTTGAATCACTAAAGGAAGAAGTGAAAAGGGGATAACCATTCAAAAAGAGCAGTATTGAAATAATTTTTGTGTTTAGCACCTGTTGATTGGAGCGGAAGGCACGAAGACTCCTGCAGGAGGACGGGACAGGGGAGACCCCGCAGACGCTTTAGCGTCGAGGAGGCTTCCCGAACCGCCTGCGGAAAGCGAAGTGCCTGGAGTGGAAATCAACAGTCTAGTATAGAGCACAGCAAAAAAGAAAATTTTTCTATTGAATAATTTTTGGTTTCTTGATAAAATGAATTTCGTTGTCATAAGAAATGCATGTTTGACATCACGTCTTTGCTTATGTTATAGTAACTAAGGAAAATTGAATACTAGTTTTGGGAAAAGAAGAAGCACCCGCTTCTCACCTGATTGACGCATTATAAGCAGTTGGCAGGTTTTACGTGAACTTTTTAGTTTATTACTTTTGTTTCGTAAAGTGTGGGTGTATTCATCCGCACTTTTTTATTTGCTTAAACAAAGAATCTAAAGTTGTTCAGTACTTGCCGATGCAGCAATAGTCAGATGTTCTTGACCCGGATGTTGTATTCGTGAAAACCTTGGAGGTGGCTAATTATTAGCAAAGACATGTTGTTAAATGAGGGAATTCGCGCTCGTGAAGTTCGTCTAATTGATCAGAACGGCGAACAATTAGGGATTAAAACCAAATTTGAAGCGCTGGAGATTGCCGGACGAGTGAATCTTGATTTGGTACTAGTTGCACCAAATGCGAAGCCTCCGGTAGCCCGAATTATGGATTATGGCAAATTTAAATTCGAGCAGCAAAAGAAAGAAAAAGAAGCTCGTAAGAATCAAAAAATCATTACGACAAAAGAAGTTCGTCTCAGCCCAACAATTGATGAGCATGACTTTAATACAAAGCTTCGCAATGCAATTAAGTTTTTGGAAAAAGGCGACAAGGTAAAAGCTTCTATCCGCTTTAAGGGCCGGGCGATTACCCATAAAGAAATCGGTCAACGCGTGTTAGACCGTTTTGCTACAGAGTGTAAAGAAGTGGCAACAATTGAGTCTCATCCAAAGATGGATGGACGAAGCATGTTCCTCGTTCTAGCACCTAAAACTGAAAAGTAATAAGGAGGACTATCCCAATGCCAAAAATGAAAACTCACCGTGGCGCTGCAAAGCGTTTCAAGAAAACTGGTTCTGGTAAACTGAAGCGTTCACACGCTTATACTAGCCACTTATTTGCAAACAAATCTACAAAGGCTAAGCGTAAGCTTCGCAAAGCGTCTATCGTATCTAAAGGCGATTTCAAACGTATCCGTTTCTTATTAACAAACATCAAGTAAACTCGAGCGATCGATTTATATAGGAGGGAAATTACATGCCACGTGTAAAAGGCGGTACTGTAACGCGTAAGCGTCGTAAAAAAGTTATTAAATTAGCAAAAGGTTATTATGGTTCAAAACATACATTATATAAAGTAGCTAACCAACAGGTTATGAAATCTTTAATGTATGCATTCCGCGACCGTCGCCAAAAGAAGCGCGACTTCCGCAAACTTTGGATTACTCGTATCAACGCAGCAGCTCGTATGAACGGTCTTTCTTACAGCCGTTTAATGCATGGCTTAAAGCTTGCTGGTATCGAAGTAAACCGCAAAATGCTTGCTGAATTAGCAGTAAGCGATGCTGCAGCATTTACTGAATTAGCAAACGTTGCAAAACAACAACAATCTAAGTAATTTATAATAAAAGCCATTCTCTTCAATGAGGATGGCTTTTTCTATAAGGGAGATAGGGAAATGAATACCATTTTAGGGATATATATAATAATGAATCTTATTGGTTTGGTTGTAATGAAAGTGGATAAGAATCGTGCCATCAAACATCAATATCGGGTTAGTGAAAAAACGTTGTGGCTGGTGGCTATCCTTGGGGGTGCAGTTGGAACCACGGCAGGAATGCAGTTTTTTAGGCATAAAACAAAGCACATGTCTTTTAAACTGGGTTTTCCCTTACTAGCTGTCGCAGAAATCATTCTTTTAGGCTATTTTTATAGTTTATAGACATAACAGCATGGCCTAATCTATATGCTAAATTAGAACAAAAAGCGGAAGCGCCTGGTTCAGCCCCGACAGGCAAATAACCTTCGGCAAAAAAAGTCCGCCTTTTGACTTTTATTGCCGAAGGTTATTTGACCCCGAGGGGCTAGGCGCTGGAGCTGGATTACAAGTTAGATTAACACCTGGGGGGCTTTCTGATATGAATGAGGACTTATCTTTGTTGTTAATCATGGTGGAAGCCGGCGGAATTCTTGCTCCATTGGCATTCATATTATTCCATCTGCTAAGATCGTTCTTATTTATTCCCGTATCAGTTGTCATCATTGCTGGAGGCGTTTTGTTTGGAACGCTGTGGGGGACTATTTTTTCGGTGATTGGTTTAATGGGCGTAAGTATCTTTTTCTATGTATTTATTGATAAAATGCCAAAAACACAGGAAAGAATCATGAAAATAAAAAATCGGTGGTTCGGTGAATATCGAAACCTCACCGTCAGTCAAATTGCCATTTTAAGACTAATTCCATTTGTGCATTACCATCTTTTAAGCTTTTGTTTGAAGCAAAGAAAACCTAAATTTAAAGATTACCTGAAAGCTTCCTTCCTAACCAATATTCCGATTGCATTTTTCTGTACCATTTTTGGTGAATACATCAGCACTTTTACTCCTTCTTTTATCTTATTGACTCTTCTCGGTTTAACGATTCTTGTATATCTCTTAAGAGAAAGACAAAACGTCATTAAATGGAACGTATTTTTTAAAGGAACAAAAGGAAAAGCCGCTGGATAAAGGCGGCTATTTTTGTTGCAGAAATTCATCTATGGGACTTTTCCAATTAATTTGAGCAACTGGATATTTTTCGTGAATTTTTCTTTCAATAAAATAAAAGTCTTCCTTGGTCATACCCTTAATGGATGAGGTTTGTTCCGGCCAGATGGTAATGGATACAACATCTATTGAGTCTCTGCCTGCCCCTAGGTATTTTTCTCCCGTAAACACAGCACCATGATAGGTGAGTCGAAAATTCTTGATGACCTCTTCTTTGTCTATTAATAAGAAGCGTTTGTGTTTTCGTGCTGCTTCTAATTTACGAGTAGGTTTTAGAAGATATTTAATGGTTACATAAAGAATGAAGATGAACAAGACTACTAATAGTAATCGCAGCAGCAATACCATGGATTTGCCTCCTAGTCCTTTTACCTACAATACGAATGTGGATCAGAAAAGTTTCATTCTTTCTACACTTTGATATAATTTGCGAGAAGGAGTGATTAATAAAATGCAGCTAGAAAAATTATTTCAAATGCAGCAAGCGCTCGATCAGCATATTGAAGAAAAGCATGATTTACAGAAGGAAGATTTATTTGACAGAAAAGTCCTCGCTTTACTTGTGGAACTTGGAGAATTAGCGAATGAAACCCGGTGTTTCAAGTTTTGGAGTGTGAAGCCATCATCGGAAAAGAGTGTGGTACTCGAGGAATATGTAGACGGAATTCATTTTATCCTGTCACTTGGCATTGAATGCGGGTTTGAAACGCTTCAGTACTCTATTCAAACTGAACCCACTGCTCTAACAGTATCAGAACAATTTCTTTTCATTTATGAAAAAATAACATCTTTTAAAAACAGTAAAAGCAACCTTGATTTCAATGCGCTGCTTGAATCTTATTTGCAGCTGGGGACGCTGCTCGGCGTAAGCTATGAAGAAATGGAAAAGGCATATTTTACGAAAAATGAAGTAAATTATCAAAGACAGCAGAATAACTATTAGCTGAACAGATTCATTATTTTCTGTATAATAAATTTGAGCATACATAGAAGGGGGCGATACAATGGCTAAATTAGATGAAACTTTAACGATGTTAAAGGATTTAACCGACGCCAACGGAATTCCCGGCAACGAGAGGGAAGTTCGCGAAGTCATGACAAAATACATAGCACCATATGCGGATGAAGTAACTACAGATGGACTTGGCAGTTTAATTGCTAAGAAGGTTGGAAAAGAAGGCGGTCCAAAAGTTATTGTGGCCGGCCACTTAGACGAAGTTGGTTTTATGATAACCCAAATTGATGATAAAGGCTTCCTTCGTTTTCAAACAGTTGGCGGCTGGTGGTCACAGGTAATGCTGGCACAGCGCGTAACGATTGTTACAAAAAAAGGCAATATCATTGGTGTGATTGGGTCCAAGCCTCCACATATTTTACCGGCAGAAGCTCGTAAAAAACCAGTAGAAATTAAAGATATGTTTATTGATATTGGGGCATCAAGCCGTGAGGAAGCTCTTGAATGGGGAGTGCTCCCAGGCGATATGGCCGTTCCATATTTTGAATTTACTGTGATGAATAATGAAAAACTGCTTTTGGCTAAAGCTTGGGATAATCGGATTGGCTGCGCCATTGCAATTGATGTATTGAAGCAATTAAAAGGTGTCGACCATCCAAATGAGGTTTATGGTCTAGGAACCACTCAGGAAGAAATCGGCTCACGCGGTGCCAAAACATCTGCTGAGAAAATTAACCCTGATATCGGTTTTGCGGTTGATGTTGGTATTGCAGGAGATACACCTGGTATTTCTGAAAAAGAAGCCATGAGCAAAATGGGTAAAGGCCCACAAATTATTCTTTACGACGCAACCCTGGTGGCACATAAAGGGTTACGTGATTTTATCATTAGCGTGGCGGAAGAATTGAATATTCCTTACCAATTCGATGTAATTCCTGGAGGAGGGACAGATGCCGGACCTATCCATACGGCTCATTCAGGAGTTCCATCCATTGCCATAACCATTGCGACACGTTATATCCATACACATGCGGCCATGCTGCATCGTGATGACTATGAAAATGCCGTTAAGTTAATGGTCGAAGTGATTAAACGCCTAGACCGTGAAACTGTTGATAAAATTACTTACGAATAAAATTTGTTTTGCTCGTCCTCGATATTATGTCGGGGACTTTTTTGGTGGAATACTGGAGGATGAGAGGATATACTGGCGGATGGCGAGAAATACTGGCCGATGGCGAGTAAATACTGGCGGATAGCGAGAAAGACTGGCGGATGGCTGAAAATACTGGCGGATAGTAGAAAACCCTAGCGAATTAGCAAAAAAATAGCTGCCGAGTAAAAATCGGCAGCAGCAAACTTACTTTAACCCGCTCTCAAGTGTAGCCAGCATTTCTCTCTTTTCTTCCTCAGAAGAATTTTTCCAAATCACTTCAAACAATACACCTAAGCCTGGAAGCATTTTTTCTTCACCATTTTGAATTGCATCAACAATTGTATCTTCTAATTCTGCTTGTGAGTTACCAGTAACATTGTGGATAATAGCATTACGTAAATTTAGATTCATACGAATACACTCCTTTTTCATCCTGTATTTCTTTAATATGATTTCTATATTTGGTTTTATTATGTATTTTTTTTGGGATATAATGAGAAAAAACACTGAAGGAGCACCACAAACTTGAAGCATATTGAATCCATGCAAAATCCAAAGGTAAAACAATGGAAGAAACTCTTAACGAAAAAGGAACGAGATAAATCCGGAACCTTTTTAGTAGAAGGCTTTCATTTAGTCGAAGAAGCGTTAAGACATAGTGAAAGTGTTATTGAAATTATTGTTTCCGATAAGACAGGAGTACCGCCGCGCTTAGATTCCGGTGAAATACCGGTTACCATTGTAACCGAAGAGATATCCGATTCATTAACTGACACCGAGGCACCGCAAGGAATCTATGCCGTTTGCCGTCAGGTTCAGCTAGAAGTCCCAGATGCCAAGACCTACCTGTTAATCGATGCCGTACAAGATCCAGGTAATCTAGGCACCATGATTCGAACAGCCGACGCAGCTGGCATTGATGCAGTAGTCGTCGGAAAAGGAAGCGTCGATGTTTACAATTCAAAGGTCCTTCGTTCGGCACAAGGCAGCCATTTTCATCTCCCCATCATAAGAGGTGATCTGGATGAGTGGATCAATCAACTGAAATCCAAAAATATTTCAGTTTACGGTACAGCACTCGAAGGAGCTGCTGCATATACTGATACTTCAACAGAGCAATCCTTTGCGTTGCTTGTCGGAAACGAGGGCAGCGGGGTTAACAAAGAGCTGTTAGAAAAAACGACAGCAAACCTGTATATTCCCATCTATGGCAAAAGCGAATCACTTAATGTGGCAGTGGCAACGGGAATTTTGTTATATTTTTTAAAAAAATGACGATACTAGTGTTTGAATCATCAAGTAAAGTATTATATAATAATTTACATTGTAAATAATCAAAAAACGATGACGGAGAAAAGTATCATATCACAGACCATTTAGGGAGAAAGTGCCGTGACTGAAAGCACTTTTATGGAAATGATAGGAGAAGTTCACCTCCTGAGTTGGCATCGGGACCATTTCAATGAAATGTAAAGATGCACCGGCTTATGCCGTTATCCCAATGAAGCGAACACAATGTTTTTATACATACCGTGTTTACAAGGGTGGTACCGCG
Source organism: Neobacillus niacini (assembly GCF_046591715.1). GTDB lineage: Bacteria > Bacillota > Bacilli > Bacillales > Cytobacillaceae > Neobacillus > Neobacillus niacini_L. The sequence continues at coordinate 124,301 of NZ_JAWVNQ010000010.1, forward strand.
ACTATAAACCTCGTCCCTTTCCAGGGATGGGGTTTTTTTGTTTTTCGAGAAAGAAATCACCCCAATTTGCACATTAAAAAGGAGGAAATACGATGCAAGAACGATTAAAAGAATTGCAGCAAGAAGCTATTCAAAAAATTGAACAGTCTTCAAGCTTAAAAGAATTGAATGACATCCGCGTAGCCTATCTAGGAAAAAAAGGTCCTATTACGGAAGTATTGCGTGGGATGGGGAAACTTTCAGCAGAGGAGCGCCCAATTATGGGAGCACTTGCAAATGAAGTTCGTGAAGCCATTGCTACCGTTTTAGAAGCAAAACAGAAGGAATTAGAAGAAGCGGCAGTATTAGAAAAGTTAGCTTCTGAATCAATCGATGTTACCCTTCCAGGAAGACCGGTTAAGGTTGGAAACCACCACCCATTAACAAGAATCATCGAAGAAATTGAAGATTTATTTATTGGTATGGGTTATCAGGTGGCAGAAGGTCCTGAAGTGGAGCAGGATTACTATAACTTCGAAGCATTAAACTTACCAAAGGGTCATCCGGCACGCGATATGCAGGATTCCTTCTATATTACAGATGAGATATTACTGCGTACACATACATCCCCTGTTCAGGCGAGAACAATGGAAAAGAATGAGGGTAAAGGTCCAATCAAAATTATCTGCCCAGGTAAAGTGTACCGCCGTGACAATGATGATGCGACACACTCTCACCAGTTCATGCAAATCGAAGGTCTGGTTGTCGGCGAGAATATCCGTATGAGTGACCTTAAAGGAACTTTAGAAGTTTTTGCAAAGAAAATGTTCGGTGAAGATCGTGAAATCCGATTACGCCCAAGTTTCTTCCCATTCACAGAACCATCCGTAGAAATGGATATTTCTTGTATGATCTGTGGTGGACACGGCTGTAATGTTTGTAAGAAAACAGGCTGGATTGAAATTCTTGGAGCAGGTATGGTCCACCCTAACGTACTTGAAATGGCTGGCTATGATTCTAAAAAATACACAGGATTTGCATTCGGAATGGGTCCAGAGCGGATCGCAATGTTGAAATACGGTATTGATGATATTCGTCATTTCTACACCAACGATGTACGTTTCTTAAAGCAATTTGCAAAACACGAATAACATTAAAAGCGGAAGCGCCTTGCACAGGTGCGACAGGCATAAGTCTAGCCGGCGAGATGGTTGGTTTTTAACCATCTTGACGGATTGGCTTATGACCCGAGCCCCTAGGCGCTGCAGATAGATATAAAAAAGGAGGAACACGATATGTTCGTTTCATATAAATGGCTCCAGGATTATGTAGATTTATCCGGAGTAACAGCTGATGAGTTAGCTGAAAAAATTACAAAAAGCGGGATTGAGGTTGAGGGTGTAGACGTCCTTAACGAAGGCATCACAGGAGTAGTCGTTGGTCATGTTGTTGAACGTGTACAGCATCCAAACGCAGATAAATTAAGTAAATGTCAGGTTGATATCGGTCAAGGCGAACCTGTTCAGATAATTTGCGGAGCACCTAACGTTGCACAAGGCCAAAAAGTTGCGGTTGCTACAGTTGGAGCGGTTTTACCAGGTAATTTTAAAATCAAGAAGGCGAAGCTTCGCGGTGAAGAATCAAATGGTATGATTTGTTCCCTAACCGAGCTTGGTATGGAAGCGAAGATTGTACCAAAGGAGTACTCTGAAGGAATCTTTGTTTTCCCGCAGGATGCAGAGGTGGGAGCAGACGCCATCGCCTTATTAAACCGTAATGATGAAGTTCTTGAGCTTGGCCTGACGCCAAACCGTGCCGATTGCTTAAGCATGCTGGGTGTGGCTTATGAAGTAGCTGCCATTCTAGGGAGAGATGTAAAGCTTCCTGAAATCGACCTTCAGCCAGTGAATGAGAAGGCAGCGAACTTAATAACTGTAAAAGTAGAAGCAAATGAGGATAATCCTTTATATGCTGCAAAAGTAATTAAAAATGTAAAAATCGGACCAGCGCCGCTATGGATGCAAACAAGACTTATGTCTGCAGGAATTCGTCCGCATAACAATGTGGTGGATATCACCAACTACATTTTATTAGAATATGGCCAGCCGCTTCATGCATTTGATTATGATCGCTTAGGTTCAAAAGAAATTCTTGTCCGCCGTGCACATGATGGTGAGAAATTCACAACACTAGACGATGTAGAACGTACCTTAACCACTGACCATTTAGTGATTACCAATGGTACAGAACCAGTTGCATTAGCGGGTGTCATGGGTGGAGCTAATTCAGAGGTTACTTCTGATACAACTACCGTATTATTAGAAGCGGCTTATTTTACAGGAGGAACTGTAAGAAAAGCATCGAAGGACCATGGTTTAAGAAGTGAAGCAAGTGCTCGTTTCGAAAAAGGTGTTGATCCAAACCGCGTACGAGCTGCAGGTGAACGTGCTGCCTATCTCATAGCAAAATACGCTGGCGGCGAAGTATTAGAAGGTGCTTCAGAGGTTGATACACTAACAGTTGAACCTGCAGTGGTTTCAATTACTTTGGAAAAAATAAATACTGTCATCGGTACAAACTTGACTGTAGCCGAGGTTGAGGCTATTTTCAAACGTCTTCAATTTGCGGTAACCAGCGAAGACGAAACGATTACTGTTACAGCACCGACACGCCGCGGCGACATTAAAATTGAGGAAGACTTAATTGAAGAAGTTGCGCGACTGTACGGCTATGATAACATTCCAAAGACATTACCTATCGGTTCTGCTACACCAGGTAAATTATCGGACTATCAAGAAAAGCGCCGGATTGTCCGCCAATATTTAGAAGGTGCCGGCTTGTATCAAGCTGTGACGTATTCGTTAACTAGTGAGGAAAAAGCGGCACAATTTGCCCTTGAAAAACGCGACTTCATTCGTCTGGCTATGCCAATGAGTGAGGACCGCAGTATCCTTCGCTTAAGCATCATGCCTCAGCTTTTAGAAGTATTAAAATATAACAGTGCCCGCCAAAACGACAGCCTCGCTGTTTATGAAACAGGTGCTGTGTTCTTAGCAAATGGAAATGAAGTGTTACCTGAAGAGCAGGAGCATTTAGCTGGTGCGATTACAGGTCTGTGGCACAGCCATTCTTGGCAGGGTGAGAAAAAGGCCGTTGACTTCTATGTATTAAAAGGTATATTAGAAGGATTGTTTGCCAAACTTGGCCTGACGGATAGTGTGACGTATGTTCAGGCAAAAGTGGATAACATGCACCCAGGACGTACGGCAGAGATTCACTTGAACGGTGAAAGAATTGGTTTTGTCGGTCAAGTACACCCAACTATGCAAAAAGAGCTGGATCTAAAAGATACCTATGTGTTTGAGTTATCATTAAAGGCTATTCTTGAAGAGGCGACAGCACCGCTAAGATACACTGGAATTCCACGTTTCCCATCGATTACAAGAGACATCGCGCTTGTAGTGGATAAAGAAACTGTTGCAGGAGTATTAAAGGATATTATCCAAACAGCAGGCGGCAAGCTTCTAAAAGAAGTTAGCGTCTTCGACCTATACGAAGGCGAACGCATGGAAGAAGGCAAAAAATCCATTGCATACTCCTTGAAATACATGGATCCAGAGCGCACATTAACTGATGAAGAAGTTACTAAAGTTCATACTCAAGTACTTGACGCCTTGAAGAATCAGGCTGGAGCGGTATTGAGAGGGTAATAGCAGATAGAAAAAATGACCTGGTGATTAATTCACTAGGTCATTTTTTTATCTTACGGTTCATGAAGCCCAAAATACTAGAGATTTCAAAAAGTGTGGCCACATGAGCGGCTCATGAAGCCCAAAATAATATAGATTTCAAAAAGTGTGGCCACATGAGCGGGTCATGAACCTCAAAATAATAGAGATTTCAACAAAAGTGGCCACATGAGCGGTTCATGAAGCCCAAAATAATAGAGATTTCAAAAAAGTGGCCACATGAGCGGGTCATGAAGCTCAAAATAATAGAGATTTCAAGAAAAGTGGCCACATGAGCGGCTCATGGGGACCAAAATACCAGAGATTCAAAAAAAAACAGCCTCATAAACAGTTCGCATCCAAATTTAACATTAACCTCTTTTTTTACCAACCAACTTCATAGCCTTCTCCGTATTAGCAAAATGCAATTTCACAAACTTTGGCAGTACCTCCTGCCCTTTTTTCAGAATCAGCTTTGCTGCGGCTTCATCTACCTGGGCTCCTGCGCCTTTAGGAATCTTAAACCCTGCAGACTCACTAAGCTTGTCAATATACTGAACAAATGCATACCGGGCGAGGATGGATGCTGCTGCCACGGCGAGATGGATCCCCTCTGCCTTCGTGCTAAAATACACATTTTCCTTCGCAACCGCTTTTTGATTTTTAACATGCTGAAAATAGGTGCTTCCCTGAACGAATTGGTCAATCAGAATAGCTTCAGGTTTAACCGGCGCAATTTTTTCCATCACATTTAAGATCGCTTGATTATGCAGGATTGCTTTCATTTTCCCCTGGGACATACCAGACTGCTGCAGCTGATTATATTTTTCATTTTTTAGGGTCATCAGGCTAAATGGAACAACATCCTTGATGATCTTCGCAATCGAAATGATTTTTTCATCATTCAAATCCTTTGAATCACGGACACCTAATTCCTTTAATAACGGAATATCTTCCTTCCTAACGTAAGCAGCAACAACCGTAATAGGTCCAAAAAAGTCACCGGTACCGACTTCATCGGAGCCAATAACAGACAATTGCCCAATACCATCTGGTAGGTCTCCTTTAGGGACTTTAGATTTTGCTGAAGTTTTCGCTGGAGCTTTTACAGCAGCTTCACCCCACCTGCTGGCCTCAGCTTCACTCCCATTTCCCTGAAATAGGACTTTGCCTGATTTATAGGCAGTGATTGTAGAGCCTGCAGTCTTTGCGGCAAACACGCTGCCAGGAGGAGTTTTATCTAGTAATTTCCCATCATAATAGCTTTTCATTTTATTAATTTCCGACAAACTTAGATTTAACACAACATTTCCCACTCCCAAAACACTCCTCGACAATTTTCTATAAAAAGTAAAAAAACACCAGTTTAATCTGTTTCTCTTTTCGACACATATACGTTCGTGTTATATTATAAAATAGGGATTTCTTCGAATCGAATGGAGGCAGTAACTTGTCAAATACAGAAAAAACCAGAACCACCGTTGATATATACGGACAGCAATACGTTATTTTAGGGACTGAAACTCAAAGTCATGTTCGACATGTCGCTTCATTAGTTGACAAAAAGATGCGCGAAATTGGTTCTAGGAATCCATCTCTAGATGTAAGTAAGCTGGCCGTATTAACAGCATTAAATGCTGTCAATGAATTTATTTTAATGAAGGAACAAGTAGAGCGGCTGCAATCTGAATTACAAAGGAAAAGGACTGAATAAGTCATGTTAGATTTAGCAATTATTTTATTATTAGTTTTCGGCTTTTTTATCGGTTTAAAAAGAGGCTTCATTTTGCAGTTAGTCCATTTAACAGGTTTTATTATTGCATACATAGTGGCAAATTTATACTATGATGATTTGGCACCTAGGCTGACGCTATGGGTTCCCTATCCGAATCTTGGTACAACATCCCCTCTAAAACTATTAAGTGAAGAAGGTAATATAGAGGAAGCCTTTTACCGTGCCATTGCGTTTGTCATTATATTCTTTGCGGTAAAGATTCTGCTGCAAATAATTGGATCTATGCTTGACTTTATTGCCCATCTGCCAATTCTTAAACAGTTAAATGTGTGGGCAGGCGGCATCCTTGGTTTTGCTGAAGTCTATTTAATTATCTTTATTTTATTATATATTGCTGCATTAGTACCAATGGAATTTCTGCAAAAACCTTTGGATGATTCCATTATGGCGAACTTGATTGTAAATCATACACCATTCCTATCGCAGCAAATAAAAAGTATGTGGATTGAATATACTGCTGCCTTAACTTCTCTCTAGGAGAGAATGATTTTCCTCTCTCTCAGGAGAGAACGACATACTTCTCTCCTAAGAGAGAAGTTTTTCTATTAAAAGGTTAAAATAATGGCAAGGTGGGTGGAAAGAATGATGGTAAATAAAAAGGATTTAATTCGCTTATTAGAAACAATTGCGGTATACATGGAGCTGAAAGGTGAAAATCCCTTCAAGGTATCAGCCTTTCGAAAAGCCGCGTCAGCACTAGAATTTGATGATCGCAGTTTATCTGATATCGAGGATTTTACGAAGTTATCAGGTATTGGCAAAGGGACTGCAGCGGTTATTGAGGAATACATAAATGAAGGCACTTCTACAGTATTGACGGAACTAAAGGAAGAGGTTCCTAAGGGATTAATTCCGTTATTGCAATTACCAGGGCTTGGCGGGAAAAAGATTGCTAAGCTCCACAAAGAGCTGGGAATCGAAGATGTTACAACCTTGGAAGAAGCCTGTAAAGCTGGAAAGGTCCAAAACCTTGCTGGATTCGGAAAGAAGACAGAAGAGAAAATCCTCAGTGCAATTGCCAATGTAGGATCACGCCCGGACAGACTTCCTCTCGCCTACATGCTGCCAATTGCTGAGCAGATTGAAGCGAAGCTTGCTGAACTTCCAGAGATTCATCGATACTCCCGGGCTGGAAGCTTGCGGAGAGTGCGAGAAACTGTTAAAGATTTAGATTTTATTATTTCGAGCGAGCAGCCAGAAAAAGTGAAACAGTTCCTTCTTGAGTTATCGAATATTAAAGAAATTATCGGTGCCGGTGATACTAAAGTGTCGCTAGTGTTTGGGTTCGATTATGATGTATCGGTTGATTTTCGAATTGTGAAACCAGAGGAATTTGTTACCACTCTCCATCATTTTACAGGTTCAAAGGACCATAATGTCCGAATGAGACAGCTTGCAAAAGAGCGTGGGGAGAAAATCAGCGAGTATGGTGTGGAAAATGTAGAGACAGGTGAAATCCTTACTTTTTCTTCAGAGGAAGAGTTTTTCAAACATTTTGACCTGCCATTTATTCCGCCTGAAATACGAGAAGATGGAAAAGAAGTTGAGGATTACACCATTCATGAAGAATTAATAGAACTAAGTGATATAAAGGGCGACCTTCACATGCACTCAACCTGGAGTGACGGAGCGCATTCGATTGAGGAAATGGTAGAGGCCTGCCGTGAAATGGGTTATAAGTACATGGCTATTACGGATCACTCCCAGTATTTAAAGGTGGCAAACGGACTGACACGAGAGCGGTTATTGCAGCAAAAAGAAGAAATAAAGAAGTTAAATGAGAAATATGATGATATTCTCATCCTATCTGGTGTTGAGATGGATATTTTACCTGATGGGACGCTGGATTATGAGGACGACCTGCTGGCTGAAATGGATTTTGTCATTGCGTCCATACACTCAGCTTTTTCACAGCCACGGGAAAAAATAATGGAACGCCTGAGTACTGCATTAAAAAATGCCCATGTCGACCTCATTGCTCATCCTACTGGCAGAAAAATTGGCCGTCGTGAAGGCTATGATGTGGATATCCCTATGCTGATTGAGTTAGCAAAAGAAACAAATACCGCTTTAGAATTGAATGCGAATCCAAATCGCCTAGATTTAAAGGCTGAATATTTAAGGCAGGCACAGGATGCAGGAGTGAAACTATTTATTAATACAGACGCCCATAAAAAGGAGACGCTTGCACATATGAAAGTAGGCGTTTCACATGCAAAAAAGGGCTGGATTAAAAAATCATCAGTAATTAACGCACTTGAACCAAATGACTTACTAGAATTTTTGCATAATCGAGGATAAGGAGGCTATCTCCATGCAAGAAAGAACCTTAAAAGTATTGGAATTTACCAAAGTGAGAGACCAGCTTATTGAGCATGCAGCGTCTTCACTTGGAATAGATAAATTAAAAAGATTGGTCCCCTCTACTGATTTTGATGAAGTAGTAAAGCTTCAAGCGGAAACAGATGAGGGCACAACCGTTATACGAATAAAAGGAAATGTCCCGTTATCAGGTATTCATGATATCCGGGCTCATATTAAGCGCTCCGTTATTGGCGGGGTCCTTAGTTCCCATGAATTGATACAAGTGGCAAGTACAATCCGTGCCAGCAGACAAATGAAGCGATTCATTGAGGATATTGCTGAAGAAAGAACAGAGATTCCGATTCTTTTGGAGCAGGTTGGCTCGATTATTCCTTTAGTTGACCTAGAAGAGTCGATTAGACATGCAATTGACGAGAGCGGCGAAGTCCTTGATAGTGCAAGTGATCTGCTTCGTACACTAAGACACCAGCTTCGCTCGAATGAAGCGCGTGTTCGTGCAAAATTAGAAAGTATGATTCGCTCTTCCAATGCTGCAAAGATGTTATCAGATACACTTATCACGATACGGAATGATCGCTTTGTTATCCCTGTTAAACAAGAGTATCGGGGTCACTACGGTGGAATCATCCATGATCAGAGTTCCTCTGGTCAAACGCTTTTTATTGAGCCGCAAGTCATCGTCCAATTAAACAATCAACTTCAGGATATTAGAGTAAAGGAGCAGCTTGAAATTGAAAGAATTTTAACGGAGCTTTCTGCTAAGACTGCTGAATTTGAGTCAGAGCTGCAAGTGATTGTTGAGATACTGGCCAATCTTGATTTTATTTTTGCAAAGGCAAGATATGGGCGTAAGATGAAGGCAAGCATGCCGCTAATGAATAATGAAGGGCGTATCGCCCTATATAAGGCCAGACACCCGTTAATCCCGATAGATGAAGTAGTTGCCAACGATATTTTGCTTGGCAAGGATTATACGACGATTGTTATTACCGGACCAAATACGGGGGGGAAGACCGTTACCTTAAAAACCCTGGGATTATGTTCACTAATGGCGCAGGCAGGCTTGCAGGTTCCAGCCTATGATGGCTCAGAGCTTGCGGTCTTTGATGCCATTTACGCTGATATTGGCGATGAACAATCGATTGAACAAAGCTTAAGTACGTTTTCATCGCACATGGTTAATATCGTGGATATTTTGAAGAACGTTGATTTTAATTCGTTAGTTCTTTTCGATGAGCTTGGTGCAGGTACAGACCCGCAGGAAGGCGCTGCGCTTGCAATTTCAATCTTAGATGAGGTACACAATCGAGGGGCACGAGTCATTGCAACGACGCATTATCCAGAGTTGAAGGCCTATGGCTATAACCGTGAAGGTGTTCTCAATGCCAGTGTTGAATTTGACGTCGAAACCCTTAGCCCTACCTACAAGCTGCTACTAGGTGTACCAGGGCGAAGCAACGCGTTTGAAATTTCAAAGCGTTTAGGTTTAAGCGATACGGTAATACAAAGGGCAAAATCACATGTAAGTGAAGATACCAATCAAATCGATAAGATGATTGCCTCCCTCGAAAACAGTAAGCGGCAGGCTGAAATTGAACAGCAGGAAGCACGTGACTTCTTAAGACAGGCAGAAAAGCTCCATCAGGATATGCAAAAGCAAATGATTGAATTTTACGAGAATAAGGACTCTATGCTTGAAAAAGCAGCAGAGCAGGCTGGTGAAATTCTCGAAGAGGCAAAGAGTGAGGCAGAAAAGGTCATTCGTGATCTTCGTAAACTGAGGATAGAAAAACAAGCTGATGTTAAGGAACATGAATTAATTGATGCAAAGCGGCGCCTTGAAGAAGCTGCACCAGAAGTTAAGAAATCCTCTAAACAAATTAGTCAGAAAACAAAGAAACATACTTTCACACCCGGAGATGAAGTGAAAGTTCTGACATTCGGCCAAAAAGGCACGCTCCTTGAGAAAGTGAGTGATAACGAATGGCAGGTACAAATCGGAATCCTGAAAATGAAGGTAAAAGAAAAGGATTTAGAGTACATCAGCACACCAAAGCCGGTTGAAACAAGACCGATGGCAATTGTTCAAGGCAGAGATGCTGATGTAAAGCTCGAGTTAGATTTGCGCGGTGAAAGATATGAAGCAGCACTCTTAAGAGTGGAAAAATATATTGATGATGCGTTATTATCAAATTATCCTCGTGTATCCATTATTCACGGGAAAGGCACGGGTGCATTAAGACAAGGAGTCCAGGAATATTTACGAAATCACCGTTCTGTTAAGAAAATTCGCTTTGGAGAAGCTGGTGAGGGCGGCTCTGGTGTTACCGTGGTCGAATTTAAATAATATCTGGGGAGAATAGGGAATGAACCAGTTTTGGGATAACGTGTATATTCAAAGTGCAGCCAATTATAGCGTCGTTGTGCTATGTGTGATTGTCTTTTTAGCCATTTTTGAATTAGTAACGAAATATAAAAATTGGGAAGAAATTCAAAAGGGCAATATCGCTGTAGCGATGGCAACCGGAGGAAAAATATTTGGCATTGCCAACATTTTCCGCTTTTCAATTGAACAAAATGATTCATTGGTTACAATGATCAGCTGGGGAGTGTTTGGCTTTGTTCTATTACTGGTTGGGTATTTTATCTTTGAATTCTTAACACCTAAATTTAACATTGATGAAGAAATAAAAAATGATAATCGCGCTGTTGGACTTATTGCAATGATTTTGTCAGTCGGTTTATCCTATGTAATAGGTGCGGGAATATCGTAAGGGGAGAAAAAAAGTGGAGACATTAGCCAAAGTACTTTTTGGTTTATGCGCCTTATTCTTACTGATTGGTTTGGGGTACATGTTGTTTTTTTAACAAGAAAATCATCGTATCACTTTAGACAGGAAACAGCGTAATTGCTGTTTTCTTTTTTTATGGGTAAAAATAGTGATAATTTTCTACCAAAGATCGTCCCCAAAAACCGTGATTGGGCAGGAAGAACTAATTTTCTGAATTTTCGTTGACAATGATAATCATTTTCAATTAATATTTTCATGTAATCAATGTTCTGACAGTCAGGAGCTGATCAATATAAAGAGAGATGAAGATTTTGAAGCAATTTTGCAAGACAGGGAATATCATAGATTCATATCATTCAGACATGTGACTGGAAAAGATATAGATATCCTGCATACTTGGATGCAGCTTCCGCACGTTGCCCCTTTTTGGAAGCTGAACGTGAGTAGAGAACGGTTTGTCTGCTATTTGGACCGGACGCTTCACGCAAAAAATAAACGGGTTTTTCTGGTTTATGTAGATGATCTCCCTGTAGCTTACCTGATGGCGTACAGCATTTTTCAAGATCCCATAAAAGACTATTACGAAGCAAAGAGTGGTGATCTTGGTATGCATCTTCTAATCGGGCCAAGAGAATTCTTAAATAAAGACGATGGGCTTATGCTCATAAGAGCCATGACGGCCTTTCTTATGAAAAAATATGAGTGTGGACGCATCATAGGTGAGCCTGATGTAAGAAACCGAATTGTCATTCCGATTTTAAAGAGAATTGGCGGAGAAAGATTTGGCACTATCACGATGCCCCATAAGAAAGCAGCTTTAATAATAGGTGACAGAAATCGTTTTTACCGCTATTTAATGACGAAAGATGTTGAATTTAGGAAAGAGCCTAAACTGGAAGAGGACACTTTTTGGAAAGCAGGAGCGCCATGTGAAAAGGAACCATCCAATTGATCAGGATCTATCAGACTTGCTTGGACGTATCAGGGAAAAAATGATGGAACTTAAGCATCCGCCATTGGAGGAACTGACGCCTGAACAGTCGCGATTTTTTTATAAAGAAGCAAGAACATTTTTCAAACCTTTTGAGTCAGACGGCATTAAAACCCATAATGTCTACGTTGGTGAAGGGAATATCCCTGTCAGGATTTATCAGCCGGCAGGAGCCGAAGAGCTGCCGGTTTTTCTATTCATGCATGCAGGGGGATGGGTCTTTGGAGATTTAGACAGTGCGGACTCATTATGCACGTATTTTGCAAAGAATGCGGAGTGTCTCGTGATTTCAGCAGGTTACAGGCTTGCTCCTGAACATCCGTTTCCGGCTGCACTGCAGGATGTCATGGTTGTGGCACAATGGGCGCTGCAAAATGTCCGGCACTGGAACGGAAATCCTGCACAGATGGCGATTGGAGGTGAATCGTCTGGAGCGAATCTTGCAGCTGCGGCAGTCCTCTGGATGAAGGAACTCGGAAGCTGTCCTTTTCAACTTCAAGTCCTAATTACGCCTGTACTTCGTCATCAATTTGAAACGGATTCCTATCAATCTGGGTATGCATTTAATCTGACAAAAGAAAAAATGGAGTGGTTTTGGAACCATTACGTAACCGATGCGAGACAGGGAAGCCATCCATTTGCTTCTCCTCTGAATGCCAATAGTCATAAAGAAGTGCCGCCATTGCTTTTGGTAACGGCAGAATATGATCCGTTAAGAGATGAAGGATTCCAATATGCAGAAAAACTAAAAAACGAAGGGATTCATGTGAAGCATCTGCATTACAGTCAGCTCGTTCACAGTTTTCCAAATATGATCGGCCAGGTAAAAAGTGCAGATTCAGCCATGATTGAACTGGCCGGAACTTTAAAAACGATGCTAAGAGACCGTTTTTTATTTTTAATTGAGAATGAGAATTATTCTCGAATAGAAAGGTGATTATATATGCTGACAAATGAATTCTACCTAAATAGTCAAAACAAAAGGGAATCGAATGCAAGATCTTATCCGCGCAGAATCCCGATTGCCATCAGTGAGGCAGAAGGGATTTATGTAAAAGACGTGGAGAACAAAACGTACATAGACTGTCTGGCAGGAGCAGGCACACTTGCACTTGGCCATAACCATCCTGTTGTGATTGAAGCAATAGAAAATGTAATCAAAGGGAAACGCCCGCTTCACACACTTGATCTTACGACTCCAATGAAAGAGGAGTTTGTGGAAGAATTGTTTGATGCACTGCCTGCCTCATTTGCAGAAAATGCGAAAATTCAATTTTGCGGCCCATCTGGTTCAGATGCGATTGAAGCAGCAATGAAGCTTGTGAAAACGGCAACTGGCAGGGGCGGAATGCTTTCGTTTCAAGGCGGATACCACGGAATGACTAATGGATCCCTCAGCCTCATGGGGAATCTTGGTCCGAAGACGAAAATTCCGAATCTGATGTCTGATGTTCACTTTCTTCCTTTTCCATATGCATACCGCTGTCCGTTTGGCATTGGGGGAGAAGAAGGAGCAGCAGTCGGATCGACATTTATTGAACGGACCTTGAAGGATCCGGAATCAGGGATTGTTAAGCCTGCAGGAATGGTCATGGAAGTTGTTCAGGGTGAGGGAGGTGCCATACCTGCACCTGATGAATGGGTGAAGCAAATCCGCAGGATTACTACTGAACAGCAGATTCCACTAATTGTAGATGAAGTGCAGACAGGATTCGGGCGCACGGGAAAAATGTTTGCATTTGAACATGCCGGCATTACTCCTGATGCGGTTGTTTTATCAAAAGCAATTGGAGGTACTCTCCCTCTTGCAGTCGTTGTTTATCACAAAGATTTAGACCAGTGGGAGCCTGGCGCACATTCAGGAACCTTCCGCGGCAACCAGTTGGCCATTGCAGCAGGTACGGTAACAATGAAGTTTATTAAGAGGGAAAAACTTGACGAGCAGGCAGCTCTGCTTGGAGATTTCCTCATGCTGCGCTTAAAGGAAATGAAACAAGATATCCAATCCATTGGTGACGTCCGAGGTTTAGGTCTTATGGTTGGAGCCGAAATCGTCGACAAAACTGCTCCTGCAGACGCACTCGGAAGTTATCCTGTAAATCCGCAGCTGGCTAAGAAAATTCAGCAGGAATGCTTTAAACGAGGGCTGATTTTGGAGCTTGGCGGCCGCCACGGAAGTACCGTTAGATTCCTGCCTCCGCTGATTATCACAAAAGAGCAGCTTGAAACGGTGTGTGATCTGTTCTTCGAAGCGGCGAGGGCAGCGGAAAAAGCGATTATGCCAAGTTTCGTTTAGGAGGGGAAGAAAATGACGGCCAGTGTAAAAACAAAAATCGATGCTTTTTTTCTCACAAATTCACAAGGCAGCATGGAAAGCTATCAACATGTAATGAACCAGGCGATGGAAACGCTGAAATCAGCACTTCTTACAAATGCTCCATTCAGCGGTGCTTCTCCTCAGCTTGTTAAGGAAGGACTTGAAACTCATTTTCCTGAGTTCATCCCTGAAACTGCCGGCAGTCCCAGGGATGTTTTTCACAAGATTTCATCTTCGGTTGCTGACCATGCCGTCTCTGTCCATCATCCGTTATGTGCTGCACATTTACACTGTCCGCCGATGCTGCCTGGTTTAGCAGCTGAAGTGCTGATTTCAGGATTGAATCTTTCCATGGACTCCTGGGACCAAAGCGGCGCTGCAACCATGGTGGAGCAGATGGTCATGGATGGACTTTGCACCCTTTTCGGTCTTTATGAAGGCGACGGGGTAATGACGAGTGGAGGAACACAATCCAATTTAATGGGGCTTCTTCTTGCAAGAGAGCGTGCAGCTTTAAAGCTTTGGGACTGGGATGTTAAGAAGCAGGGTCTCCCTGTAGAATACCATCTTCTCAAAATCCTCTGCTCGGATGCAGCCCATTTTTCCGTACAACAGGCAGCCTCTGTTTTAGGGCTTGGAGAAGAAGCCGTCATTCCTGTAAAAACAGATGCTGCCCACAGGATGTGTATGAACGATTTAGAAGAAAAGCTGATGCAGCTTAAAAAAGAAGGGAAAATTCCTTTTGCTCTAATCGCCACAGCAGGCACAACCGATTTTGGAGCCATCGATCCCCTAGAAAAAATGAGTCAGGCCGCTAAGCAATACGATCTTTGGTTCCATGTGGATGCGGCGTATGGGGGAGGCCTCATGATGTCAGATCAGCACAAACACAAACTGAAAGGCATTGATAAGGCGGACTCCGTCACCGTTGATTTTCACAAAATGTTTTACCATCCAATCAGCTGCGGGGCGTTTCTGGTTAGTGACAGCAGCTCGTTTTCTTATATGAAGCGGCACGCAGATTACCTTAACCCAGAGGAAGATGATGAAGAAGAGGTACCGAATCTTGTAGGAAAATCCCTGCAGACAACAAGAAGATTTGACGCGTTAAAACCCTTCCTATCCTTTCAGCTGATAAGTAGGAGCGACTGGTCAGAAATCATCGGCCGCACCCTTTCCCTCGCAAAGGATGCCTATAAAATGCTTAAAAATGACAGTTCATTTACGGTTATGCATAAACCTGAGCTGAGCACGGTTGTTTTCAGGTACACAGGGGACGGCAGGCTTAAAGAGGACGCCATCAATCTTCTAAACTACCGAATTCGAGACAGGTTGCTTGCAAATGGAGAAGCGGTCATTGCCCGTACAAAGGTAAAAGGACATGCTTGCCTGAAATTTACACTATTAAATCCTCTCGCAGAAGCAGAGGATCTGTCAAAACTGATTCAGAGAATAAAAGAAATTGGAAAAGATGAATGTAGGAGGCTTCAGAATGAACAGGGAAGAAGCTAGAAAACGCGCAGAGCATGCTACACTTCAAAGCTATTTAAATTGTTATATCCGTGAGACGGGAAAAGGCTTTTTAACAGAGGATGTTCCACCAGAGCTTAAACATGCCCATTTTGGCAAATGGATGAAGCTTTCGCTTAAAAAAAAATCTGATTTATACGTACCTTTAACTTATTATTCAGAAACCGGACGCCACTTAGTTGGACCAGCAGTTTATATGGGTTCTGAAAAACTGAATTTCATAGACTGCATCGATGTTACGTTAATAGACTTGAATGCTGGCCAGCCGGATGAAAAAAAGAATGAGCTGCTTAACCGAATATCCCAGAGCTGCACGCTTATGGCAGCATTTATTGAAAACCGATTTGGTGATGAAGACGAGCTGTATGGCACAGACTTTGATTTCCTTGCAGCAGAGCAGTCACTTTTATTTGGACACCTTCTTCATCCTGCGCCAAAAAGCAGGGAAGGGATGAATGAAGAGGAAATCAAATCCTATTCACCTGAATTAAAAGGCTCTTTTCCGCTGCATTATTTCCGAGTTCCTGCCGACCTTGTTTATTCTAAATCCCTGCTTCCGCAATCAGCCATTCAGCAGATCAAGCAAATGGTCCTTGATGATCCAGAAATAACAAATGACTTTAAAAACAAGTATGCAAAAGAGGATGGGGACGCGCTGCTTCCGCTGCATCCGTGGCAGGCAAAATATGTCCTTCAAGATCATGAGATTAAGAGTCTTGCAGGAGCGGGAACTATTGAGGACCTTGGACAGCATGGGCGTTCCTACTTTGCCACCTCCTCACTGAGAACCGTATTTCATCCTGATGTGCCGTTTATGCTGAAGTTTTCATTGAACATTAAAATTACGAATTCAGTGCGGGCAAATTTAATGAAGGAACTAGAACGCGGCGCAGAGGTAAAGGAACTGATGGAGGCCGGCCTCGGTAAGGAAATTTCAGATGAGTTTCCGCAGTTTAGGTTTGTTCACGATCCGGCGTTTCTCACCTTGAAGCTGGAGGACAGGAAAGAATCCGGGTTTGAAGTCATCCTTCGCGATAACCCGTTTTATCAGGAAAATGCGGATCAAACAACGGCCATCGTTTCTTTATGCCAAGATGGTCTGAAAAGAGGAACATCAAGACTTTCAAGCATAATCCGCGGCATAGCAGACAAAGAAAACCGTAGCACAAGCGAAATCAGTTCGGACTGGCTAAAGCGTTACTTGGAGATTTCCCTAAAACCGATACTCTGGCTTTATTATGAGAAGGGGATCGCACTTGAGGCTCATCAGCAAAATAGCATTGTTCAGTTGAATAACGGATATCCTGAGCGATTCTTTTATCGTGATAATCAAGGTTTTTACTTCTGTGAATCAAAGAAGAGCGTACTTAAGTCAATTTTTCCTGGAGCGGGACAGAAAAGCGAAACCTTCTGTTCAGATGCAGTAGCAGATGAGCGCCTGCGATACTATTTCTTTTTCAATCATTTGTTCGGTATTGTGAATGCGTTTGGGACGGCTGGACTGGCAGACGAACGCCTGCTGCTTAAGATCATTAGGGAAGAAATGGAAGCCTATTCTGTTCCAGCAGGACATCCTTCTCAGCTTATAAAAAGCTTCCTGGAATGCGAGAAACTGCCATGCAAGGCCAATCTCATGACAAGATTCCACGACTTAGATGAGCTTGTAGGTCCACTTGAAACTCAGTCTGTGTATGTGGATGTTCCAAATCCACTGTTAAAAGAGGAGGCCGTAGCTTCATTATGATTCAACAAGAAACAAACGCAGTGATTACGTTCCGCAAGGTTGATTTTGAGAAGGATGCTGTCATGCTTCATCAGTGGCACCATGAGCCGCACGTCATACCTTTTTGGCATCAGAACTTTCCGTTCAGCCAGTATGCAAAGCACTTAAAGGGTTTAATTACAGACAGTCATCAAACCTTATGGATCGGCATGATGAACGGGGAAGAGATGAGCTACTGGGAAACATATTGGGCAAAAGACGATATCATCGGCTGCTATTATGATGCAGAACCATTTGATCAGGGGGTTCATTTGCTGATTGGAGACCCCTCTTATTTAGGAAAAGGCTTGGCAGAGCCTATGCTTCAGAGCATCATGAAGCAGATGTTTTCTGACAGCAGGACAGCGAGGATTGTTGCGGAACCTGACAGCCGCAACGCTAAAATGATTCACGTATTTAAAAAGTGCGGATTTGTTCCGCAAAAGGAGCTTAACCTTCCTGATAAACAAGCCCTGTTTTTGATCTGCACAAGAGAAGATTTTGAAAGGAGGCTTACAAGTGGTATATGACGTAATTGGTGTAGGGCTTGGCCCGTTTAATTTGGGGATGGCTGCCCTTATAGATGAAACAGGCGAAATGGACGCTTTGTTTTTTGATCAAAAACCGGAGTTTGCCTGGCATGAAGGATTATTAATCGAAGGAACGACTCTTCAGGTTCCTTTTATGGCGGATGCCGTTACAATGGTGAATCCGGCGAGCAAATACAGCTTCTTGAATTATTTGCATCACCAGAAACGGCTGTACCATTTCTATTTTCTGGAATCGTTCCATATACCCCGCAGAGAATATAACCATTACCTTCAATGGGTCTCCAAGCAGCTGTCATCATGCCGATTCAGCAAAAGAGTCATTGATGCAGCTGAGCATGCAGATGGCTATGAAGTGAGTGTAGAAGATGTTTTGACAGGACGTGTGGAGACTTATTACGCGAAGCACGTGGTTCTAGGAATGGGAAGTGCCCCGAATCTACCGGAATGGACGGCGGCAGGCAGCCGGAATCTCTATCATTCTTCTGAGTTTTTGCAAAGAAGGAATGAAGCACTAGGGGAGACTGTCACAGTAATCGGCTCAGGTCAAAGTGCAGCAGAGGTTTTCCTTGAGCTTTTAAAAGAGCAGGTCACTGCGGGCTTTAAGCTGAATTGGCTGACACGAACAGACGGTTTCTTTCCGATGGAATATTCCAAACTCGGGCTTGAACATTTTTCACCTGATTACACGGATTATTTTTACCGCTTGCCTCAAAGCCTTAAGGATGAAGTTGTGTCGAAACAGGATCCTCTTTATAAGGGAATAAGCGCAGATACAATTGCAGACATTTACGATCTTTTATATGAAAGAACGATCGCCGGACAAAAGCCGGACGTACAGCTTCTTGCCAAAACGGCCGTTAAAGATATCTCTGAATATGGCGGCGGTATGGAACTCGACTGTTATCACTGGGAGGAGGGTGAATCGTTTAAGGTTGCAACAGATACCGTTATCGCTGCAACAGGATACAAAACCCTCTGGCCTACAGCATTCAGCAGCCTGGCTCATTTGATGAAATGGGACGAAGCGGGACGCCCTGTTATTTCGAGAAACTATCAGGCTGTAATGCATGAGACAAGAGATAAGCACAAGGTGTTTATTCAAAACGGCGAGCTTCATACCCATGGGGTAGGAGCGCCTGATCTGGGGCTAGGCGCTTATCGGAATGCCGTCATCATAAATTCGATTGCCGGGAAAACGATTTTTGAGATACCGGAAAAAAATGTCTTTCAGCACTTTGGGATCCAGCATTTTGCCCGAAAGAAACAAACCGTATAGGAGAGTGAATGAATTGGAAACGAACGTGAAAAAAAGGCACTGGGAAATAGCAAACAAACGGCTGCTTGCCAAAATGATTGCAGAGTTTTTATATGAAGACATGATTTCAGCAGAGAAAACGGATGGTCTTTATCACCTTACATTAAACGGCGGGACGATGTACAGATTCCAGGCGGAAGAACGGCTTATGGACAGCTACTGGATAGACCCTGACTCCATTCAGATAAAAAATGGCGGTGAATGGGCCAGTGCTAAAAGCGCGGTTGCCTTTCTGCTTGAGCTGCAAAAGGAAATCGGCATCAAACCATTTACTGCCGCTTATCTGATAGAAGAATATAAACGGACGCTGCTTGCAGATGCCCATATCATGGCCAGCCAGGAAAATCAGCGGACTGACTCCCTCCTTGAAATCGATTATGCCGAGCTTGAAGGGGAAATGACCGGTCATCCATGGATTACATATAACAAGGGAAGAATCGGATTTTCTTATACGGATTACCTCCAGTATGCGCCGGAACAGAAGAAGGAGGTAAAGCTTGACTGGATAGCTGTTTCAAAAGAGAAGGGGAGCTTTCATTCAATTGCTGAAGTAGATTATGAAGATTTACTGAAAAGCGAGCTGGGTGATTCCCTTTGGGTAACGTTTCAGAAGGTTCTGCATGAGGAAGGTATTCAGCCTGAGGACTATTTCTTCATGCCTGTTCATGAATGGCAGTGGAATCATGTCCTGGTACCGCTTTTTTCAGAAGAGCTGTTTAAAAAACGCATCGTTTATCTTGGAAAAGGAGAGGATGCGTACCTGCCACAGCAATCCATCAGAACGTTCGTGAACATGGAGGATAAGATGAAATATCATGTAAAGCTTCCGATGAGCATTTTGAATACACTCGTTTATCGCGGCCTGCCGTCTGAGCGAGTGGTGCTTGCACCAGAAATCACGCAGCATATTCAGGGAATCAGGGATCGTGATTCATTCTTGCGTGATACATGCAGAGTTGTACTTCCTGGGGAAATAGCAAGCATAAACTACGCCCATCCAGATTATACAAAGCTGCAAGGGGCTCCATATCAATTCCTTGAGATGCTTGGTGTCATCTGGAGAGAAAGTATTTATTCGTTTCTAGACGAGGGAGAACAGGCGATAACCCTTGCTGCGCTTTTATATGTTGGGGAGGATGGAAAATCCTATGCGCTTGAACTTGCCAAAAAGTCAGGACTCAACACAGAAGAGTGGACAAAACAGCTATTTGATGTACTGCTTCCGCCGCTTCTGCACTACTTATATCAATATGGGACCGTTTTTTCGCCGCATGGTCAGAATACGGTTGTCATTTTAAAGGACAGCAAACCGCACCGTCTTGCCGTTAAAGATTTTGTGGATGATGTGAACATCAGTGATCAGCCGCTGTCCGAGCTGGAAAACATCTCAGCAGAGTTAAAAAATGTGCTGAGAAGCGAGGCTCCGGAAGGACTCTGTCAATTTATCTTTACCGGATTGTTTGTATGCCACTTCCGCTATCTTGCAGACATTCTTCATCGGAGCAGGGAGCTGGATGAAACGGTTTTCTGGAACATGCTAAGAGAGACAATTCTATCTTATCAGGCGCAGTTCCCTGAACTGAAAGAACGATTTGAGCTGTTTGATCTGCTGAGACCATCCTTTAAAAAACTTTGCCTCAACCGGAACCGGATGATTGAATATGGATATGGCGATGGCGATGACCGGCCTCATGCTTCAGAATTTGGAAGAGTAAAAAACCCGCTGGCTACTGGAAAGCCTGCAGTTGTTTAAAAAAGTTAGGGTGACAGCATTCAAAAGATGCTGCCACCCTTTACAACGCTGATTTTTTTATCGTGAAATAGTAAACATATATTGCTATTCTAATTGTTTAAAGAGTCTGACTATATTATAATAAAAGGGAAGTGGAAAAAATTACAATCGTATAAAAAGGAGGGTTACTATGTATGATTCAAAACCTTGGCTTAAGCTTTACCCTGAGGAAATTCCTGCAGAACTGGAATTTCAAAATGAACCTGTTCAGCAGTTTTTGGTAGATGCAGCAAAAAATTATCCAGAAAAAATCGCCATCCATTTTATGGGGAAGGAGATGACCTATAAAGAGCTGTACCATGAATCCCTGTCGTTTGCCAGCTATCTTCAGCAACTCGGTATTGAAAAAGGTGACAGAGTTGCCATTATGCTTGCCAATACACCGCAATCAGTCATAAGTTATTTTGGAATATTAATGGCTGGCGGGATTGTGGTTCAAACCAATCCGTTATATACAGAACGAGAACTCGAATACCAGATGAAGGACTCCGGAGCTAAAGCGATCATCACACTCGACATTCTTTATCCTCGCGCTTCTAAGGTGATGCCGCAAACTGATTTGCAGCATATTATTGTAACCGCTATCAAAGATTACCTGCCATTTCCAAAAAACCTAGTCTATCCTTTTATCCAAAAGAAACAATATGGTATTGTCGTGAATGTAAAACATGAAGGCAATACTCACTTATTTAAAGAAATTGTAAAAATTAAGCCTAATAAACTTTTAGAATATGACTTTGATTTTGAGGAAGACATTGCCCTGCTTCAATATACAGGAGGTACCACTGGTTCTCCTAAAGGAGTTATGTTAACTCATAAGAATCTAGTAGCTAATTCTTCTATGTGTAAGGCCTGGCTCTACAAATGTAAACCAGGTGAAGAATCAGTTTTAGGCATTGTTCCATTTTTCCATGTGTACGGAATGACAACCATCTTAATCTTAACCATAATGCAAGGCAATAAGATGATTATTTTACCGAAGTTCGATGCCCTGACCACATTGAAAACGATTCAGAAACAGCGCCCAACCTTATTTCCAGGGGCCCCGACTATTTATATTGGTTTATTGAATCACCCTGACCTAAAGAAATATGACTTATCATCTATAGATTCCTGTATTAGCGGTTCTGCACCGCTCCCAGTTGAGGTTCAGGAGAAATTTGAAGAGGTAACAGGCGGCAAGCTGGTAGAAGGATATGGATTGACTGAATCTTCACCGGTGACTCACTCCAACTTCTTATGGGACCGCACGCGGGTAAAGGGCAGTATTGGCGTCCCTTGGCCGAATACGGAAGTTAGGATTGTTTCAATGGACGACGGTGAATTGATGCCAGTAGGTGAAATCGGTGAAATCATTATCAAGGGACCTCAGGTAATGAAGGGCTATTGGAATCGCCCGGACGCTACAGATGAAACGCTTAAGGATGGATGGTTATACACTGGCGACCTTGGTTATATGGATGATAATGGATATTTTTATGTAGTTGATAGGAAGAAGGATATGATTATTGCCGGAGGTTTTAATATCTATCCAAGAGAAATTGAGGAAGTCTTGTATGAGCACCCGGATGTTTTAGAAGCGGTTGCGGCAGGAATACCAGATCCATATCGTGGTGAAACCGTTAAAGCATATGTTGTGTTAAAAGAAGGTTCAGAGATTACCTCGGATGACTTGAATCAATATGCTAGAAAATATTTAGCGGCCTATAAGGCACCGAGATTATATGAATTTAGAGAAGAGCTGCCGAAAACAGCCGTAGGCAAGATTTTAAGAAGAACACTCGTAGAAGAAGAAATGAAGAAAATAGAGGAAGAAAACAAAAAACATGCCTGATTTCGAGCATTCATTGCACTTCTTTTTTTTGCATAATAGTGCTTGTCTTATATACGGGCAGTAAAGTAAGATAAAAATATATTTGTACTTCTTGACAGAAATACAACTAAAATCTATTATAAAAATATGAATGATGATTCATTCATATTTTTTTATTTTTTAAAAACTTTCTTCAAGAGGAGGGAGAACCAATGAAACGGAACAAACCAAAATATATGCAAATCATTGATGCAGCGGTCATTGCCATTGCAGAAGTTGGTTATCATCAGGCGCAGGTTTCTAAGATTGCCAAGCAGGCAGGTGTCGCAGATGGCACGATTTATCTTTATTTTAAAAACAAAGAAGACATTCTCATCTCACTCTTTGAAGAAAAAATGGGAAGCTTTATTGAAAAAATAGATGAAATGATAGCAGGAAAAGAGACAGCGGTGGAGAAGTTATTAATGATGGTAGAAGCTCATTTCAAAAACCTGTCTGATGATCATCACATGGCAATCGTAACTCAGCTAGAATTACGACAGTCAAATAAAGAATTGCGTTTAAAAATAAACAATGTTCTAAAAGGCTATTTAAAAGTGATTGATAAAATCATCATAGAAGGAATAGAAACGGGAGAGTTTTCTAGTGACCTCGATGTTCGTCTTGCCAGGCAGATGGTTTTTGGCACGATTGATGAGACTGTTACAACCTGGGTTTTGAATGAGGAGAAATATGATTTAGTTGCACTTGCTAAACCGGTCCATCAGCTGTTGATTCGAGGCTGCGGGTATCATTAATTTTCGAGTGCAGAGGAGGAGGGATTCTATGGAAAACTTAAAATGGTCTTATCAAGACAAGATCGCGACAATTACCATTGGGCGTCCACCAGCAAATGCCCTCTCGCAAGGATTACTTAGGGAGCTGTCTAGTGTTCTAGACGAAATTGAACCTAATGGCGATATCAAGGTGATTGTCATTCATGGGGAAGGCCGTTTCTTTTCAGCAGGTGCTGATATTAAGGAATTCACCACGGTTACTTCTTCGGAAGGTTTTGCGGATCTTGGTACATATGGTCAAGTTTTGTTTGACCGTATGGAGAAATTCCCTAAACCAATCATTGCCGCAATTCATGGCGCGGCCTTAGGCGGCGGCTTAGAGCTCGCAATGGCTTGTCACATCCGATTAGTCGGTGAAAAAACGAAGCTGGGTCTTCCAGAACTGCAGCTTGGATTAATCCCTGGATTTGCCGGAACACAGCGGCTTCCTAAATATGTAGGCGTTGCACGAGCGGCAGAAATGCTGTTTACCTCTGAGCCGATCACAGGATTGGAAGCGGTTCAATTTGGCTTAGCGAACCATGCTTATCCAGAAAATGAAGTCTTAGAACAAGCACTTAAATTAGCAGGGAAGATTGCTAAGAAAAGTACAGGTTCACTGAAGGCAACCATTCAATTATTAAACTATGCAAAAAATGAAGAGTTTTACGAAGGCTCTAAAAAAGAGGCAGAACTGTTTGGGGAAATATTTGTTTCGAGTGACGCACAAGAAGGAATTCAGGCATTTATTGAAAAACGCGAGCCTGAGTTTAAAGGGTGAGTAACTTTTATCTGCAAATGATAGAAGATCATCAAAATATTTTTTTAATATAAGTTTTCTTAATCTTTGAAACAGAAAAAATGTTTGCATTATAGGAGGGAAATCATGAACATTTATGTACTTTTGAAAAGAACGTTTGATACTGAAGAGAAGATTACCATCTCTGGTGGAAAAATCAATGAGGATGGTGCCGAATTTATCATCAATCCTTACGATGAATATGCAGTGGAAGAGGCGATTCAAGTCCGCGATGCTAATGGCGGTGAGGTAACCGTTATCTCAGTAGGAACAGAAGAAGCTGAAAAGCAATTGCGCACAGCGCTTGCTATGGGAGCTGACAAAGCAGTTCTAATTAATACTGAAGATGATGTAGAAAATGGCGATCAATTCACTACATCAAAAATTATCGCTGAATACCTAAAAGATAAAGAGGCAGACCTAATTATCGGTGGAAACGTAGCGATTGACGGCGGCTCTGGTCAGGTAGCACCACGTGTTGCAGAATTGCTTAACATTCCATATGTTACGACAATTACAAAGCTTGAAATTGATGGAACAACTGTAACCGTTACACGTGACGTAGAAGGTGACTCTGAAGTAATCGAAACGAGCCTTCCGTTATTAGTAACTGCACAGCAAGGTTTAAATGAGCCGCGTTACCCATCATTGCCAGGAATTATGAAGGCGAAGAAGAAGCCGTTAGAAGAATTAGAATTAGACGATCTAGATTTAGAAGAAGACGATGTAGAAGCAAAAACAAAAACTATTGAAATTTACTTACCGCCTAAAAAAGAAGCTGGGAAAGTCTTATCTGGAGAATTAAATGATCAGGTAAAAGAACTTGTTCAACTTCTTCATACAGAAGCAAAAGTAGTTTAATCGTACTTAGTTGCACGTAAACCTTCAGAATGAAGATTCTGATAAGACAAAAATGATTCGCAGGAGGGTAAAGGAATGACTAGAAAAGTATTAGTATTAGGGGAAACGCGTGACGGTTCATTACGTAATGTCTCATTCGAAGCAATTGCTGCTGCAAAAACAGTAGCTGAGGGCGGAGAAGTAGTTGGTGTTTTACTTGGAGCAAATGTTAGCGCTTTAGGAGCAGAGTTAATCCAATATGGTGCGGACCGTGTGGTTGTGGTAGAAGATGAGAAGTTAAATCAGTATACTTCTGATGGCTTTGCTCAAGGCTTACTTGCAGTAATTGATAAGGAAAGCCCAGAGGGATTAGTGTTAGGTCATACTTCTCTTGGAAAAGACCTATCACCAAGAATTGCTGCTAAGCTTGCATCTGGCTTAGTGTCCGATGCAACGGCTGTTGAAGTTGCAGGCGGAAATGTTGTCTTTACTAGACCGATCTATTCTGGTAAGGCATTTGAAAAGAAAATCGTTACAGACGGGCTGATTTTTGCAACAGTACGCCCTAACAATATTGCACCTCTTGAGAAGGATGAGAGCAGAGCAGGTGAGGTTGCTTCTCTATCTGTTGAAATTAAAGACCTTCGTGCGATTATTAAAGAAGTAGTAAGAAAAGCAAGTGAAGGCGTAGATTTAAGTGAAGCGAAAGTTGTTATCTCTGGCGGCCGCGGTGTTAAGAGTGCGGATGGCTTTGAACCGCTTAAAGAATTAGCAAATGTATTAGGCGGTGCAGTTGGGGCTTCCCGTGGAGCTTGTGACGCTGACTATTGTGACTACTCCTTACAAATTGGACAAACTGGTAAAGTTGTAACTCCAGACCTTTATATCGCCTGCGGTATTTCTGGAGCCATTCAGCACCTAGCAGGTATGTCTAACTCTAAGGTAATTGTAGCGATCAACAAAGATCCAGAAGCAAATATCTTTAAAGTAGCAGATTACGGAATTGTTGGTGACTTATTTGAAGTGGTGCCACTTTTAACAGAAGAGTTTAAAAATTTAAAGGTTCACTCATAATATGAAATGCGGAGGCGACTGCCCAGAAACGAAAAAACTGAAGGCTCGCACAAAGAAGCGCTCTTTGCTTCTTTTGTGGGAGTTGAAGTTTCTTGAGTTTCTAGGAGCCGAAGCTAGACAATCTATATATAGGCGAGCAGTGTAGAGCTGTTCGCCTTATTACATATAATAAGCGGAATATGAAAAATATTTTAGGGAAAATTATCCGAGACAGATTATTAGCATGATGATTTAAACAATGCTATACTTTCGATAGTAATTAGTATTTATTAGGAGGCAAAAACAAATGGCTATTTCAAACGTAACAGATGCAAATTTCTCTGCTGAAACAGGCTCTGGCCTTGTCCTTGCAGATTTCTGGGCACCATGGTGTGGACCTTGTAAAATGATCGCTCCAGTTCTTGAAGAACTTGATTCAGAAATGGGCGACAAAGTAAAAATCGTAAAGCTTGATGTTGACGATAACCAAGAAACAGCTGCGAAATACGGCGTTATGAGTATCCCAACACTTCTAGTTTTCAAAAATGGCGAAGTAGTTGACAAAGTAGTCGGCTTCCAGCCTAAAGATGCATTAGCAGGAGTGCTTGAAAAGCACGTGTAAGACATAGAAAAAACCTTAGCTAGATTCAATTTTCTAGCTGAGGTTTTTTATTTTTGGGAGTTTGAATGGTAAGAATTCTATTTTTGAAAATAAGCGGAACATTTCCGTTTATTTGGGGAAATACCCATATTTCCTTTATAATAAGCGGAGCTTTTCCGCTTATCGTATCCAAA
>NZ_JAWVNQ010000011.1:0-131175 GCF_046591715.1 Neobacillus niacini
AAATGAAACACAACCTGATAAAGGTTGTGTTTTTTTGTGTTGTTCTGAAGAAAAAATGGTAACGTTTCTCAACAAAAAAAGAAAACACTTTAATTTATTAAAGGAAAAAGAAGGATTAAAAGTGTTGAGTATAGAAAACAAAAGTTAACAAGCCCAGTTGACTACAAGGAGGACTATGATTCAATGAAACTAATAACAATTAGAAAAGAAGACAAAGATGCATTAGGTGTTAAAATCGAAAAGGGCATCATAGATCTAGAAGAGGCATTAAAAGAAAATCCTAATGATCACGTACATACAAATATTATGGAAGTAATCGCTGGCGGGATTGAAGCGATTTTTGTACTACAGAACTATATTGCAAATTTGCCATTAGAGAACAACCCAAATTATATAAAAGCTGAAGAAGAGATTGAGTGGGGACCATGTGTCACAGAGCCAAATAAAATTATTTGTGTAGGATTAAATTATCGGAAACATGCAGATGAAACAAAGTCTCCCTATCCGGTGGTACCAATATTATTTAGCAAATATAACAATACGTTAACGGGACATAAATGTGAGATTGCTGTGCCAAAAGTGACACAAAGGCTGGATTACGAAGTTGAATTAGGGGTAGTCATTGGCAAAGAAGCGAAGTATGTAAGTAAAAAAAATGCATTAGATTATGTATTTGGGTATTGTACCGCTAATGATTTATCAGCACGTGATCTTCAGAAAAAGACACATCAATGGTTACTAGGAAAAACATGTGATGATTTTAACCCTATAGGTCCATATCTTGTAACAGCAGATGAAATTTCCAACCCTAACAATTTACAATTAAAAACGTATGTGAACGGTGAAAAACGGCAAGATTCCAATACCTCGGATATGATTTTTTATGTAGATGACATCATCAGCTATATTTCGCAGCATATGACGCTTACACCTGGTGATATCATTCTTACTGGAACTCCAGAGGGTGTTATCATTGGTTATCCACGGGAAAAAAGAGTTTATTTAAAGCCAGGTGACGTGGTAACTGTTGAAGTTGAGAATTTAGGTGTGCTAACCAATACCTTTATTGAAGAATAGTATATGGAGAAAGGGCCTAGCAGTATATTCTGCTTGGCCCTTTCAAAATTTAGCGCCCTGTATACAAACTAAAGACTTCATCCCAGCTCCATTTTTCATAATACGAACTCCCCAAACTAATATCCTTAATCCAAAGTGTTTCTTTCATATGATAAGTTGGAGAAACCATTACATCCGCATTTTTTCTATCGCTTCTAATCCAAAATAGGTTATTCCTGACGACTTGTGGTCTAAAGTCGCCATCCTTTCCTGAAAGAACAGTGAGCGGGGTTTGTTTGTTACCTGAAAGGCTTATCCTATAGAGACTTGGCAATACTCTCTGTTCCAAGTCCTCTGATCCATTTTCTTTTGAACGAGAAACAATGAGTGTTCGATTATTTTGCCAGGCAAAATCACGGTCTACAAACCCCCTTGGTGTATACAAGACAGTTTTCATGGATGGGAGATTTAAAACCTGCATTCTTTTATTAATTGTTGCTTCTCGGCCAACACCACTTATATATCCAATAAGACTATTATATGGAGCCCATTGGAACCAGGAAGATTCATTTAGCATTTCATCTGTCATTCGAAATGTTTTTCCATTTGCAGATAAAACACATAGAGTATTCCCATCAGCCGACAATGAGGCGGTAGGAATTAATAAAAAGCTTATCCACTTCTTATCATTAGACCATTTAAATTCACTTGTTGAGGCTAAGATTTCATTTTTAGCTATCTTAATTGTATAGAAATGGTTAATATTAGGCTTTTCATTTTTTCTTAAGATAACTTTTGATAAAATAATATCTGAATTAAGATTTGTATTTTTCTTTCTGGAAAGAAGTAAACCCCGGCCAGTGGGCAGCCAAGAAAAATTTTCTACACTTTTGGTTATAGGGGTGAATAAGCCTAATTGGCTGGTATCTAATATAAATAAATTCTTTACATCCTGAAAACCAATTTTATTTTCACTCGGTGACCATTGAAAATTATTGCTTACATTTTCTTTAACCATAAACTGTCTTTTGCTCTTAATGTTATAGAGCCAGAGGTCCATTCTATCTCCTTCCTTGGCTCCTTTCAAATAAGCAACCCAGTTTCCATCGAATGACCATTTGGGATAGCGTATATAACCTTTATCAGTAATTTCTATTTCCTTATCCCTTATTTTTAACCATAAATCATCGTTTCTCACAAAAGCTGCTTTTAGGTTTTCCTTAGGTTGTGCTGATGCACCAACTGGGAAGGTGAATAGTCCTATTAAAATCAGTAGAAGTATCTTTTTCATTAGTAAGTCACCTGCCTAATATCTTTAAATCTTATAATTCCCAATATAAGGAGAAAAATATGTTTAAAATTTTTATTGTTGAGGATGACAAACAACTTGTAACGCTGCTAGATGAACATTTACATAAGTTTGGCTTCGATACCCAGCCCGTTAATCAGTTTGATACGGTTTTGGAGCAATTTGAAAGATACTCCCCGCACCTAGTCTTACTTGATGTTAATTTACCTAAATTTGACGGTTATTATTGGTGCAGGCAGATCCGTAAGGTGTCCACCTGTCCGATTATTTTTATTTCTGCAAGAGAAGGAAAGATGGATCAGGTGATGGCTCTTGAAAATGGTGGTGATGATTATATTACAAAGCCATTTGATTACGATATAGCGGTTGCCAAAATTAATAGCCAGCTGCGTCGTGCATACGGGGAGTTTGCTAGTTCCGAAAGTGGTCGATTGATCGAGGTCGAGGGATTAAGATTA
This sequence comes from Neobacillus niacini, assembly GCF_046591715.1. Lineage (GTDB taxonomy): Bacteria > Bacillota > Bacilli > Bacillales > Cytobacillaceae > Neobacillus > Neobacillus niacini_L. The sequence continues at coordinate 2,824 of NZ_JAWVNQ010000011.1, forward strand.
GATATCGAAAGATTAACGTTAAGCTATCAAAGTCAAAAAATTGAAATCAGCCATACAGAGGGCAAGATCTTGGAAGAGCTAATGAGGAGGTCTGAGAGAGTCGTAAGCCGTGATCGTCTGTTAGAAAAAATATGGGATGATCAAGTTTTTGTTGATGACAATACATTAAACGTTTACATTACACGCGTAAGAAAAAAGCTTTTGGAGTTAAAGATTGAGGATGCTTTGCTAACGATACGTGGACAAGGATATCGTTTTTCACCTAATTGGGGGCTGCACTCTTGAAACTTTTCTTAAAGGAACATATTCCTCTAATCATTATCTATATAACTCAATTAGTTCTTATCTTATTTGTATTTTGGCTGGATGGATACCGGGATTTTTCGATTGGTCTTTATGCAGCTATTCTCAGCGGCTGTCTTTTCATTGGTTATATGATATATCGGTATCTAACACATCGAACCTTCTATAAGCTCCTAGAAGAGCCGGACACTTCTATGGATGAAATTTTTGAGCCTGGTTCTAGGGCGCCATTAGCAGAAAGTCTAAAACTATTATTGAAAAGCCAATACCGTCAATATCAAAACGGGCTGCATCATTATCAGAATAAATTGAAGAATCATATTCAGTTCATTAATCAATGGGTACATCAAATGAAAACTCCCTTATCTGTTATTCATTTGATGATACAGGATGAAGATGAACCACGCTTCACGGCAATAGGGGATGAACTTGACCGTATGAAAAAAGGGCTGGATATGGTGTTATATACAGCCCGATTAGATGAATTTGAACATGACTTCTATGTGGAAATGCTCCAGCTAGAAAAGGTGGTACGCTCGGTTACATCCAGTCAAAAACGTTTATTTATCCGAAACCGTGTTTTTCCTTCCGTAGATGTGGACCCGAGTTTGATAATTGCCTCCGATGAAAAATGGCTGAGTTTTGCGATTACACAGATTGTGACAAATGGAGTTCGGTATACAACAGGAGACAATCAGAAAATTTTCTTTAGAGGCTTTAAAAAGAATTCGAACGTTGTATTAGAAATTGAAGATGAGGGAGTCGGTATTCCTAAGAGTGACCTCCCTCGTGTCTTTGACCCCTATTTTACAGGTGAAAATGGCCGTAATTTTCAAGAGTCAACTGGAATGGGGCTCTTTTTAGTAAAACAGATATGCGATAACCTAGGTCATAAAGTAGAGGTCGAGTCCACAGTAACCAAAGGGACCACGATCCGGATTATTTTTTAAAGAAAAGCTACCTTACAATCTTGTAAGCTAACTGTAAGTTAAGGAAATGGTTAGATCAGTCCTTTACAAGCTAGAATAAAGACATGAAATAAAGAACGGAGAGTGAAGGTCTTGTCAATCTTAACTGTAAAACAATTAGCAAAGATATATGAGGGTAAAATGGCACATAAAGCCCTGGATAATATTAATTTTTCCATCGAAAAAGGTGAATTTGTCGGTATTATGGGTCCATCAGGGAGTGGAAAAACGACCCTGTTAAATTTAATTTCCACCATCGATCAGCCGAGTTCTGGTGAGGTATTAATCAACGGGAAAAATCCACATCAATTAAATCGAAAGGAAACAGCTCTTTTTCGCAGACATGAACTTGGGTTTGTCTTCCAACATTTTAATTTACTAGATACTCTGACGGTGGAGGAAAATATTGTCCTTCCACTCACGCTGGACGGTGTGAAGGTGAGTGAGATGGATAAAAGGCTGAGTGAGGTCGCTAAAAAACTCGGAATTGATTCGATTTTAAAGAAACGCACATATGAAATTTCCGGTGGACAGATGCAAAGAACGGCAATTGCTCGGGCGATTATCCATCAGCCGTCCCTTATCTTAGCAGATGAACCGACTGGTAACCTAGATTCCAAATCGGCAAAGGATGTCATGGAAACCATTTCGACGATTAACAAAGAAGATGGAGCTACGGCTCTAATGGTGACTCATGATGCTGTTGCGGCAAGCTACTGTGACCGTGTTATCTTCATAAAAGATGGACAATTGTATAACGAGATATACCGGGGAGAGAACCGCCAGGCATTTTTCCAAAAAATCATTGATATGCTGGCACTGTTAGGAGGTAACAGTCATGACCTTTCGACAGTTCGCCTTTAAAAATGTGATCCGCAATAAGCGAACCTATGCAGCCTATTTTCTAAGCAGCGCATTTTCTGTAATGATTTTCTTTGTTTATGCACTGTTTATCTTTAATCCTGATATTGATAAAGGTGTAACAGCTAAAATTGCGATTCAATTAATGACGGCAGCGGAAGTGATTATGTATGTTTTCTCATTTTTGTTTGTCCTTTATTCTGTCAGCACCTTTTTGAAATCAAGAAAGCGGGAATTTGGGGTATTACTGATGCATGGGATGACAAGAAGCCAATTGAACACTATGGTCTTCCTAGAAAACATGCTGATTGGTATTAGTGCCATTATGACAGGGATAGGTGCAGGAATCATCACAGGCAAATTGTTTTTGATGATTGGCTCGAGAATCATTGGAATTGAGTCACTCCCATTTTATTTACCAGGTAAAGCGCTGGGGTGGACGATTGGAGCCTTTTTAATTTTATTCTTATGTATTTCTGTTCTAACTACAACGATGGTTCGAGTGAATAAATTAATCGATTTATTTAAGGCAGGGGAAAAGCCAAAGAAGGAGCCAAAGGTTTCTAAGATTTTATCTTTTATTTCTGCGGTGCTATTACTTACAGGGTATTACCTGGCTGCAACAACCACCATGGAAACGATGTTATATCGAATTCTGCCTGTAATTGGGATGATCATTGTCGGAACCTATTTCTTTTATACCCAGCTTTCAGTGTACCTTACAAAACTTCTTCAAAAGAACCGCTTGCTGTTTTGGAAAAGAACAAATATTATTACCTTTTCTAGTCTAGCTTATCGTTTAAAAGATAATGCCCGGATGTTCTTTATGGTCACCATTGTCTCTACAGTCGCATTTTGTGCGGTGGGAACATTAGCATCGATGAAAGTGCTGAATAAGCAGTTTGAAACGAATTACCCAGCATCAATAAGTTATCTAGCAAAAGGTGATGAACCCATCCACGAGAAAAATATACAAGACATCAAACAGGATTTAATAGAGAAAAGCATAGATTACTCTACACTATCAATCCCTATTAAATATGTTGAAATAAAGGATTCATCAGATAAATATGCACATGAAAAGATGCCGGTCATTGCCTTTTCTGATTATAAAAAGTCGTCAGAAATGGCGGGTTATTCTTTTACCGAAAAGGAACCAACTGGGTCGGAGGCATTAGCAATCCGTACTTCTTCAATGGAGACCTTAGATTCCTATACCTATACGTTAAAGCAGGATAACATCAAGCTTAGACAAAATAAAGCGACAGAACACGTTGTTTTTCCTTATCAAATCTTATTTAGTGAAGGCCTTGTTGTTAGTGATAGTATGTATCAAAGTCTCCGAGAGGTAAGCCTGGATACATTTACAGGCTTTTACACGAAAGAGCAAGAAAAAACAACAGGAATCGCTTCTCATTTAACAAAAGATATAGAAGGAGTTGAGTTTGCTCCTAACGACAGTGAAGAGGTTGATCCAAAAGAATACGCGCTGACGGTTAGCGGTACCTTGTATCATAAACAAATGAGCATGTACCGGATGACACTGTTCGTGGCATTGCTTATCGGTGCTGTCTTTTTTATTGCCGCCGGCAGTTTCTTATATTTCAGGTTGTATGCAGACTTAGAATATGACCGCCGTTTATATTTAACAATAAAGAAAGTGGGATTAACAGACGGAGAGCTTAACAAGATTGTTACGCAGCAGCTTGTATTGCTTTTCTTTGTTCCGATCATCGTAGCGGTCATTCATAGTGTCTTTGCCTTTATGGCTTTGCAAAGTCTTTTCGAGATGTCAATCGCAAAAGAAATGATGGTCGTCCTTGCAGGCTTTTGTATTGCACAAATCATCTATTTCTTCTTCATTCGCCAAACCTATTTAAGGAACTTGAAAAAAACGTTGATTTAAAGACTAGGCTGGATATTCAGCCTAGTTTTTTCATTGTATTATATTTAAGTTTGCTTAAATGTTTATAAAGACTTATAATGAAGGTGTAAAGAGGTGGAAGTGAATGGAAAAAGATTTAGAAATCATATGCAGTAAAATTTTAGATTATTCAAATGCCTTAAGTTCACTATTTTTAGAGGATTATAAAAAGTTAGTAACAGAAGAATTTGCAGAGCTATCAACAAAACAGCAAGTGATTCTGGAGCTGCTAAGAGTAAACAATCGGACCGTTAATGAAGTAGCACACTTTTTATCGATTACAGCCAGCGCAGCAAGCCAGCTTATTTCAAAACTTGAAAAGCAGGAATATGTAAAAAGAGAGATAAATCCTGATAACCGACGTGAAATTATAGTACAGCTTGGTGAAAAAGGTCATTACTATAATCAAATGGTAGATAAGAATCAGCAGTTTATCATTGAAAAGTATTATGCAAAGTTGCCAAAGGAAGACCTGGAAAAACTGTTAGACATCCATGAAAAGCTCTACCATATCGCAGTAGAAGCTCATAAGAAGTAATTTTTTTTGGAATATAGTTAAGTTATTTGAAATATTAACTATTATTAACTAATGGAGGATATATTGATGAGAGAATGTCTAGTTCCACTGTCAGATGGCAGGAAGTTAGCTGTGATTGAATATGGAGACAAACAGGGGCATCCAGTTATGTTTTTTCATGGTACTCCGGGTTCACGGCTACTATTTCTTGAAGATGATGAAATCTCAAAAGCATTAGGAATAAGGTTGATATCAATGGACCGGCCAGGGTTTGGACTTTCTGACCCGAAACCAAATCGAACGCTGCTTGATTGGGCAGAAGATGTAAACGAAGCGGCAGACTATTTGAAAATTGACAAGTTCTCAATCATTGGTGTTTCTGGCGGCGGGGCGTTTGCTGCTGCCTGTGCCTATAAGCTTGCACCAAGACTCTATTCAGCAGCATTAGTAGCCAGCACGACCCCATTTGAAAACGGTAAGTCTCCTAAAGGAACGATGATGGCCAATAAAATAGCTTTTTTTCTTGCTAGAAAAGCACCTTGGCTTGTAAGAGCAAGCTATCGATCTACGAAAAAGATGCTAACAGAGCAGCCAGAAAAGTTTATGGAGCAAACCAAAAAGGGAAACAAGCATTTACATGAGTGGGATCGTCAGTTTTTACAAACAGATGAACAGTTAAAAGGCCTGATGATGCATATGGGTGAAGCCTTTCGTGTATCAGTGGATGAGTGCGTTAAGGAACCTGTACTATTATCAAAGCCTTGGGATTTTTCCTTTAAAGATATTACTGTCACAATAGATATATGGCATGGTGAAGAGGATAGGATGGCGCCAGTAGAGGAAATGAAAAAAGCCGCTTCTCTAATTCCGAATTGCCACACTCACTTTATTTCGGGAGCAGGTCATTTTTTAAGTGATGATGAACAAATTTGGAAGGACATACTAACCGCTATCCTTGAACGGACAAAAGGGATTTCTGCAAATTCACTCTCCTTAGTAAGATAATCCTAGCGTGAGACCTGTCAAATGGCAGGTCTTTTTATTATTTAATGAAAAATTATATAAAAAGGGTTACACTAACTAATACAACATTTAATATGGCATGGATTCGAAAAGGGAGGGAATAAATTGTTAGAAAATAGTTTTATGATGGTTGCAATCATTCTGATAATTAATATTGTGTATGTTTCCTTTTTTACGATAAGAATGATTTTAACTTTAAAAGGTCAGAGATATTTGGCAGCCTTCTTAAGTATGATAGAGGTTGTAATTTATGTTTTAGGACTTGGACTTGTTCTTAATAATCTTAATGAAATTCAAAACCTTATTGCTTACGCCGTGGGATATGGGATCGGTGTTATTGTAGGAATGAAAATTGAAGAAAAGCTTGCTTTGGGCTATATCACTGTAAATGTAATTACAAAGGAATATGATAAAAACCTTCCTAAAGTATTAAGAGAGAAGGGTTTTGGGGTGACCGATTGGGCCGCACATGGGCTGGAAGGTGATAGAATGGCGCTTCAAATATTAACTCCAAGAAAGTTTGAGCTTAAATTATATGAGACGATAAAAAATTTGGATCCAAAGGCATTCATCATCTCTTATGAACCAAAGGCAATACACGGCGGATTTTGGGTGAAATCTGTGAAAAGAGGGAAGTTATTTTCATGAGTAAAAGGAAAATGCAATTTGAGGTACAAGAAAATGAAAGTATCGAAGCTTGTTTGGAACGGATGAAAAAACAGGGGTATGTTCCTGTTCGCCGTACGGAGAAACCAATCTTTCAGGAGGTAGTTAATGGAAAGGAAACTACCTACAAACCTGTTGGAAGGCAGATTGTATTTGATGCTGTTAGTGCGGAGTAAAAGCGAACGTTAGAAAATGAAAAAATAAAATCGTTCGTTTTTATTGACCATTTGCCTCTTAAATTGTAATATAAAGGTGTCAAAAAAATTATATAACGTAACACCCTCGTATAATAATGGGAATATGGCCCATAAGTATCTACCCAATTACCTTAAATGATTGGACTATGAGGGGAAGTGGAAATACCGGAAAGGTAACTTGTTTCCAGGTATTTACTGTGCCGATATCAGCCCGGACAGACTGCTTTCTCTCATTTCTTGAAATTGGGAAAGTATCTGTTTAGGGCTTTTTATATTGGAAGAGTAAGAAAAAGCGTAAGCACCAAGGCAAAGGGGAGAGAACATGAATCCGATCGTAGCAGTAATAATGGGAAGTAAATCAGACTGGGAAACGATGAAGCACACCTGTGAAATCCTTGACACATTAGAGATTCCTTATGAGAAAAAGGTGGTTTCAGCACACCGCACTCCTGATTTAATGTTTGAATTTGCCGAGAATGCTAGAGTAAGAGGCATTAAGGTAATCATTGCAGGTGCAGGAGGTGCCGCTCATCTGCCAGGTATGGTTGCTGCAAAAACGACATTGCCCGTAATCGGAGTTCCTGTTCAATCGAAGGCATTAAATGGAATGGACTCACTATTGTCTATCGTCCAGATGCCGGCAGGCGTACCGGTGGCGACTGTGGCAATCGGAAAAGCAGGGGCAACCAATGCAGGATTATTGGCAGCCCAAATTGTATCGATAAATGATGCAAAAGTGCAAGAAAGACTTGAACAAGTCCGCTTACAGTCAAAAGTGACGGTAATAGAAAGTAGTGATGAACTTGTCTAATACAACAATCTTACCAGGACAAACCATTGGAATTATTGGCGGCGGCCAGCTCGGAAGGATGATGGCTCTTTCCGCTAGAGAAATGGGTTACCGAATCGCAGTCCTTGACCCAGTAGAGGATTCACCGTGCGGGCAGGTAGCAGACTTGAAGGTAATTGGGAACTATGATGACTTAGAAGCGATCAGGAAACTTGCTGAAGTCAGCGATGTCATTACCTACGAATTCGAGAATATTGATGCTGCAGCACTTGAGTGGCTTTGTAATCAAGCTTATGTACCTCAGGGGAAGCGGCTGCTTGAAATCACGCAGGATCGTGTGAAAGAAAAAGCGGCAATTGCGGACGCAGGTGTCCAAGTGGCACCATATGCAGTAATTAATTCGCTCAATGACCTTTATGAACATTGCGAACAACTTGGGTATCCAGTGGTATTGAAAACAGCACGTGGCGGCTATGACGGCAAAGGGCAGGTTGTCCTTAAAAGCAGCCAAGATATCGAAGAGGCTAAAGTCCTTCTTCAAAACGGACAATGTATTTTGGAGAAATGGATTTCTTTTACAAAAGAAATTTCCGTCATTATCACAAGAAATTCAAATGGTGAAACAGCCGTATTCCCGGTTGGAGAAAACATTCATCAAGATAATATTCTCCATCAAACCATTGTTCCGGCACGGGTTAGTAGAGAAGCGGAGGAGAAAGCTGTTCAATCTGCGATTCAGCTTGCAAATGCATTTGAGCTAGTTGGTACACTGGCGGTTGAAATGTTTTTAACAGCGGGGGATAAGATATACATAAATGAACTCGCTCCTAGACCGCATAATTCTGGGCATTATACGATTGAGGCATGTGAAACGTCACAATTCGAACAGCATATGAGGGCGGTATGTAACCTTCCCCTAGGTAAAACAGAGCTATTAAAGCCAGCGGTGATGGTTAATATATTAGGAGAGCATGTTCAAAACGTGTTAGATAAATTAACAAAGGTTCCAGATTGGAAAGTTCATTTTTATGGTAAGAAAGAGGCAAAGTTTAAAAGAAAAATGGGGCATGTAACCATACTTTGCGATTCTGTTGAGACAGCCATGAAAGAAGTTTGTGAAAGTTCGATTTGGGAAGAAAAAAGTTTGGAGGCCAAAAGATGATTGATCGTTATACAAGACCTGAAATGGGTGCAATTTGGACAGAGGAAAACCGTTTTAAAGCTTGGCTGGAGGTTGAAATCCTTGCGTGTGAAGCATGGGCTGAGTTAGGTGAAATTCCGAAAGAGGACGTAAAGAAGCTTCGTGAAAATGCATCCTTCGATATTGAACGGATTAAAGAAATAGAAGAAGAAACAAGACATGATGTAGTGGCCTTTACCCGCGCCGTATCAGAGACGTTAGGGGAAGAGCGTAAATGGGTGCATTACGGTTTAACGTCAACGGATGTAGTAGATACTGCCCTTTCTTACCTTTTAAAACAGGCTAATGAAATTATCAAGAAGGACCTTGAAAACTTTATTGATATCCTAAAGAACAAAGCAAAACAACATAAATTTACGGTTATGATGGGGCGTACACACGGTGTCCATGCTGAACCGACAACATTCGGTTTAAAGCTTGCTCTTTGGTATGAAGAAATGAAACGTAATTTGGAACGTTTTAATCAGGCAGCTGCTGGTGTTGAGTTCGGGAAAATTTCTGGTGCAGTTGGAACATACGCAAATATCAACCCGTTTGTTGAACAATATGTGTGTGAGAAACTGGGAACCCAGCCGGCACCAATCTCCACTCAAACATTACAGCGCGACCGTCACGCACACTATATGTCCACCCTTGCATTGATTGCGACTTCGATAGAAAAGTTCGCGGTTGAAGTCCGCGGATTGCAAAAGAGTGAAACGCGGGAAGTAGAAGAGTTTTTTGCAAAAGGGCAAAAAGGGTCCTCTGCAATGCCGCATAAACGTAACCCAATCGGGTCTGAAAATATGACTGGTTTAGCCCGTGTAATTCGCGGATATATGATGACAGCTTATGAAAATGTTCCACTATGGCATGAGCGCGATATTTCTCACTCTTCTGCAGAGCGCATTATATTACCAGATGCAACGATTGCTTTGAATTACATGTTAAACCGCTTTGGAAACATCATTAAAAACCTAACGGTGTATCCGGAAAATATGAAACGCAACATGGACCGGACGCTAGGTTTGATTTATTCTCAGCGAGTCCTTTTAGCATTGATCGACAAAGGGTTATCACGTGAAGAGGCATATGATACAGTTCAGCCTAAAACAGCGGAATCTTGGGAAAATCAAGTTCCTTTCCGCAGCTTGGTAGAAGGTGAACCGAAGATTACCAGCTTGCTTTCAGCTGAAGAAATTGCAGACTGTTTCGATTACAACTACCACCTGCAGCATGTTGATACTATTTTTGAACGTTTAGGATTGAACGACTAAAAAAGATTGGACCCAGATATATTTAGGTGATTAATGGGGCGATGAGAGCCTGAGAACATGCAAGAAAGAGTGGATCGGTCACTCATGAGGGCGATGAGAGCCCGAGAACAGGCAAAAAAGAGTGGATCGGTCACTCATGAAAGCGATGAGAGCCCGAGAACCATAGAAAAAATAGAAAGTGGTCGCTCATGAAGGCGATGAGTGACCAAAACCTAATCAAAAAAGAAAAAGGGGTCACTCATTGAAGCAATGAGACCCCAAAATGACCCAAAGAAAGAGTAAATGGTCACTCATTACTTAAGGGCGGCGACCTCTTTCATTTTCAAGATTCCCAATATTGCGAATTAGGAGGCATCCTTTATGAAAGAACTACTATATGAAGGAAAAGCGAAGCGAATTTTTAGAACACATGATGAACAGATTGTTTTAATTGAATATAAGGATTCGGCCACAGCTTTCAACGGCCAAAAGAAAGCGGATATTACTGGCAAGGGCCGTTTGAATAACGAAATTACTAGTTTGCTATTTTTAAAGCTTAAGGAACAGGGAATTGAGTCGCATTTCATTGAAAGAATTTCTGAAACTGAGCAGCTGGTTAAAAGGGTAGAAATCATACCGCTTGAGGTTGTTGTTCGCAATATCGCTGCTGGAAGCCTTTCAAAGCGATTAGGAATCGAAGAAGGTAAAGAATTAACAAAACCGCTCGTAGAGTTTTATTTGAAAAATGATGACCTCGGAGACCCATTACTAACTACAGATCATATTCACGAATTGAACCTGGCAACAAACGAAGAACTAACCATTCTTAAAGAAAATGCACTAAAAATCAATACAGTTTTATCAAGCTTTTTTAACGAATTGGGAATTAATCTTATAGACTTCAAACTTGAGTTTGGTAAAGATGCAAATGGCATCATTCTGTTAGCAGATGAGATTTCACCAGACACTTGCAGACTTTGGGACAAAAAGACAAATGAAAAGCTCGATAAGGATGTATTCCGTCGTGACCTTGGCAGTTTAACAGAAGCATATGAAACCATTTTGGCTAGATTAGGGGGAAAACAGCATGTTTAAGGTAAAGGTTTATGTAACGTTAAGAGAAAGTGTATTAGATCCACAAGGTAAGGCAGTTACTCATTCACTTCACTCATTAAATTATCCAGAGGTATCCGACGTTCGAATCGGTAAATATATGGAGCTTACTATTGAAAAGTCAGACCGTGACCTTGATGAAGTAATCAATGAAATTTGCAGCAAGCTATTAGCCAATACAGTCATTGAAGACTACCGTTATGAAGTAGAGGAGTGTGTTCCTCAGTGAAGTTTGCAGTCATCGTTTTTCCGGGGTCTAACTGTGACGTCGATATGTACCATGCGATAAAGGATGAACTTGGTGAGCAGGTTGAATATGTTTGGCATGATACAGAGAGCTTAGATGAGTTTGATGGAATCTTACTTCCTGGCGGTTTTTCATACGGCGATTACTTACGTTCAGGAGCGATTGCCCGTTTTAGTAAGGTTATGCAAGCAGTCGTAAAAGCTGCAGAAGCAGGGAAACCGATTCTTGGTGTCTGCAATGGATTTCAAATTTTACTAGAGGCAGGATTACTGCCAGGAGCCATGAGACGTAATGAAAGCCTCTCATTTATCTGTAAACCTGTTGAATTAAAGGTAGTGAACAATCAGACTATGTTTTCTCAAGCCTACAGTGAAGGTGAGACCATCACAGTCCCTGTAGCTCATGGTGAAGGAAACTACTATTGTGACGAAGCAACGCTGTCAAAGCTAAAAGAAAATAACCAAATCGTTTTTACTTACCAAGATAACCCAAACGGAAGTTTAGAAGATATCGCAGGAATTATCAATGAAAAAGGGAATGTCCTCGGTATGATGCCCCACCCTGAAAGAGCCGTAGATGAGTTATTAGGCGGCGCAGATGGACTGAAATTATTTCAATCGATTGTAAGAAGCTGGAGGGAAGCAAATGTTGTTAAAGCATGAACCAAGACCAGATCAAGTAAAGACAGAGAAACTTTATCAGCAAATGGGCTTATCCGATGAAGAATTTACGCTTGTTGAAAATATTCTAGGCCGGACGCCGAATTACACCGAAACAGGCCTTTTCTCGGTAATGTGGTCAGAGCATTGCAGCTATAAAAACTCTAAACCAGTGCTAAGAAAATTCCCAACGACAGGTGAGCGTGTTCTGCAAGGTCCTGGGGAGGGAGCAGGAATTGTCGATATCGGTGATAATCAAGCAGTTGTGTTTAAGATTGAAAGCCATAACCACCCATCAGCCATCGAGCCATACCAAGGGGCGGCAACAGGTGTCGGCGGGATTATCCGTGATATATTTTCAATGGGTGCACGTCCAATTGCTCTATTAAATTCACTGCGTTTCGGTGAACTTGATGAGTCTGCAAGAGTTCGTTACCTTTTCAAAGAAGTCGTTGCCGGAATTGCTGGCTACGGAAACTGTATCGGAATCCCGACAGTTGGCGGTGAGATTCAGTTTGAACCATGTTATGAAGGAAATCCATTAGTAAATGCCATGTGTGTTGGTCTAATTGATCATAAAGATATTAAAAAAGGTCTTGCACAAGGTGTTGGCAATACAGTGATGTATGTTGGAGCGAAAACAGGCCGTGACGGAATTCACGGTGCGACCTTTGCTTCTGAAGAATTAACAGAACAGTCCGATGAAAATCGCCCAGCGGTCCAAGTGGGTGACCCATTCATGGAAAAGCTTCTACTAGAGGCCTGCCTTGAGTTGATTCAATCAGACGCCCTTGTCGGCATTCAGGATATGGGTGCTGCGGGATTAACAAGTTCTTCAGCAGAAATGGCAAGTAAGGCTGGAATGGGTATTGAAATGAATTTAGACCTTGTGCCACAGCGTGAAACAGGTATGACTGCATATGAAATGATGCTTTCGGAATCACAAGAGCGTATGCTGATTGTTGTTACAAAGGGAAGAGAGCAGGAAATCAAAGATCTATTCACAAAGTATGATCTTGAAGCCGTTGCGATTGGGACTGTAACAGATGATAAAAAGCTGCGTCTTGTGCACCATGGCGAAATCGTGGCAGATGTTCCAGTAGATGCTTTAGCTGAGGATGCACCTGTTTATCATAAGCCATCTAAAGAACCAAGTTACTATCAAGAATTCCAAAGTTTAAAAGTGGAAGTACCGCAGGTTGAAGATTTGAAAGAAACATTGAAACAAATCCTTAGCCAGCCTACAATCGCAAGCAAGGAATGGGTTTATAATCAGTACGATTATATGGTGCGTACGAATACAGTCGTGGCACCTGGATCTGACGCTTCTGTTGTCAGAATCCGCGGAACCCGTAAGGCATTAGCGATGACGACTGATTGTAACTCACGCTATGTCTATTTAGATCCTGAAGTCGGCGGTGCAATTGCAGTTGCAGAGGCAGCACGAAATATTGTCTGCTCTGGTGCGGAGCCGTTAGCCATTACTGACAATCTCAATTTTGGAAATCCAGAAAAGCCAGAAGTGTTCTGGCAGATTGAAAAATCAGCAGATGGAATCAGCGAGGCTTGCCGAGTTCTTGACACTCCTGTTATTGGCGGTAATGTCTCTTTATATAACGAAACAAGTGGAACAGCGATTTACCCAACACCAGTCATTGGAATGGTTGGCTTAGTTACAGATATTGATCATATTACGACTCAAAACTTTAAAAATAGCGGCAACCTTATTTACTTAGTTGGAGAAACAAAGCCTGAGTTTGGAGGCAGTGAGTTACAGAAACTGCAAAACGGACGGATTTTCGGTAAAGCTCCGGAACTTAATATTCAACTAGAAAAAGAAAGACAGAATCAAGTGTTATCTGCTATTCGTGCAGGAGTGGTTCAATCGGCACATGACCTTTCTGAAGGTGGTCTAGGTGCAGCGGTTGCTGAGAGTCTTTTTGGCCAAGAACAGCTTGGAGCAACAATCAATATCGAGGGTAACCCGGTAACAGCACTGTTTAGCGAAACTCAATCCCGTTTCCTATTAACTGTGAAAAAAGAACATCAAGCAGAGTTTGAAAGTTTAGTAGCCGCCAAACTTATTGGCGAAGTAAATGATACAGCTGTATTAAAGGTAAATGCAGAAAATAACACGATTTTAGAAGCTTCAGTGAATGAATTGAAGGATGCCTGGAAAGGAGCTATCCCATGCTTGCTGAAATCAAGGGATTAAATGAAGAGTGCGGAGTCTTTGGTGTCTGGGGGCACCCAGATTCTGCACAGTTAACCTATTATGGACTTCATAGTCTGCAGCACCGCGGTCAAGAGGGTACTGGTATTGTGGTATCCGACGGAGATAAGCTTAGAGTTGTGAAAGGTGAAGGACTAGTTTCAGAGATTTTCACAGCCGACGTGATGGAAAAATTAAAGGGAACCTCTGCCATTGGGCATGTTCGTTACGCAACGGCAGGAGGCGGTGGATATGAAAATGTCCAGCCCCTCTTGTTCCATTCTCAAACTGGAAGTCTTGCCCTCGCTCATAATGGGAACCTAGTCAATGCCAATTACTTAAAGCACCAGCTTGAAACACAAGGCAGTATTTTTCAAACAAGCTCTGACACAGAAGTTTTAGCCCATTTAATTAGAAGAAGTGGATTTTCTGATATTAAAGATCAGGTAAAAAATGCACTTTCCATGTTAAAAGGAGCTTATGCCTATTTAATCCTAACAGAGAATGAACTAATGGTTGCGCTAGATCCCAATGGGTTAAGACCTTTGTCGTTGGCATGTTTAGGAGATGCTTATGTGGTCGCTTCCGAAACTTGTGCTTTTGATGTCATTGGAGCCGAATATATTCGAGATATTAGACCAGGGGAATTAGTAGTTATTAACAAAGATGGTATCTCCTCTGAACAGTTCGCCTTCAATTCGACAAAGTCTATCTGTACGATGGAATATGTTTATTTTTCAAGACCGGATAGTAATATCCAAGGTATAAATGTACACACAGCCCGTAAGAACATGGGGAAAAGATTGGCGGCAGAAGCACCAATTGAAGCGGACGTAGTTACTGGTGTTCCAGATTCTAGTATTTCTGCAGCGATTGGCTATGCAGAAGCTTCGGGTATTCCCTATGAAATGGGATTAATTAAAAATAAATACGTTGGCAGGACCTTTATTCAGCCAACACAATCGTTGCGGGAACAGGGAGTAAAGATGAAATTATCTGCTGTTCGTGGTGTGGTTGAAGGAAAACGTGTCGTGATGGTCGATGACTCAATCGTTCGCGGGACAACGAGCAGAAGAATTGTAAATCTGTTAAAAGAGGCAGGAGCAACAGAGGTACACGTTGTCATCAGTTCTCCTCCAATAAAAAATCCTTGTTTTTACGGGATTGATACATCGTCGAAGGAAGAACTAATAGCCTCAGATAAATCAGTTGAAGAGATTAGAGAACTGATTGGCGCAGATTCACTAACATTCCTAAGTAAAGAGGGAATGGTAGGAGCGATTGTCAATACAGAGGGAACAGAAGGTTTTTGCCTCGGCTGCTTTACAGGTAATTATCCAACAGAAATTTATCCAGACACACTCCAATATTATTATCAAAAATAGGAGGGACCATCATGGCGAACGCTTATAAAGAAGCAGGGGTAAACATCGAAGCAGGTTATGAGGCTGTTGAAAGAATGAAAAAGCATGTGCAAAAAACAGCCCGGGCAGGTGTGCTGGGAAGCCTTGGCGGATTCGGCGGAATGTTCGACCTGTCAGCACTTAACCTTAAGGAGCCTGTTCTTGTCTCGGGAACAGACGGAGTGGGCACCAAGTTGATGATTGCATTTTGGATGGATCAGCATGACACTATTGGTATTGACGCAGTTGCAATGTGTGTCAATGATATCGTTGTTCAAGGCGCAGAGCCTTTGTTCTTTTTAGACTATATTGCTACTGGGAAAGCAAAGCCTGAAAAGATTGAAGCGATTGTTAAGGGCATCGCTGCAGGCTGTGAGCAGGCAGGATGTGCCTTAATTGGCGGAGAGACGGCTGAAATGCCTGGATTATATAGTGAAAATGAGTATGATTTAGCTGGATTTACAGTCGGCGCTTGTGAAAAAAGCCAACTGATTACAGGGGAAAATATTCAGGCTGGTGATGTGTTAATAGGGTTAGCTTCAAGTGGAATCCACAGCAATGGTTATTCGCTCGTAAGAAGGGTTTTTAACAATTGGGCACTAACTGAATATGTGGATGAGCTGGGTACAACTCTTGGTGAAGAGTTGTTAAAACCAACAAAAATCTATGTAAAGCCTGTACTATCAGCATTGAAAAAATTCAATTTAAAGGGAATGGCTCATATTACCGGCGGCGGTTTTATTGAAAATATCCCTCGGATGCTTCCTAATGGACTTGGAGCAGCTATATATGAAAAGAGTTGGGAGATCCCGCCGATTTTTAATTTAATCACGACGGTTGGACAAATCGACCAACAGGAAATGTATAATATCTTTAATATGGGTATTGGCATGGTGATAGCAGTGGATAAGGAAATTGCTCCAGATGTGTTGGATCATTTCAAACAGTGCGGAGAAACTGCTTATGAAATCGGTGTTGTAACACAAGAAGAAGGGATTACTATCGGAGGCCGCCGATGAGAAAGATTGCTGTTTTTGCATCAGGAAACGGAAGCAATTTTCAAGCGATTATTGATGTAGTGAAATCGGGAGAACTAAAAGCGGACATTGCACTCCTTGTCTGTGACAAGCCGGAAGCCTACGCGGTAAGGCGTGCGGATGCCGCTCATATCCCAACCTTTGCATTTAGCCCAAAGGATTATAGCTCTAAAGAAGCGTATGAAAAGGCGATCTTAGAGAAATTAACCAGCTATGGTGTCGAGTTTATCGTTCTCGCCGGTTATATGAGGCTGATTGGTCCCACTTTGCTCGGAGAATATGCTGGACGTATTGTTAATATCCATCCTTCGCTTCTTCCAGCTTTTCCTGGTAAAGATGCCATTGGTCAGGCTTTAGCTGCAAAGGCTGAGTGGAGCGGTGTAACCATCCATTATGTTGATGAAGGAATGGACACAGGGCCAATCATTGTCCAGGAACGTATCCGATTAAGTAAAAAGGAAACCCGAGAAAGCCTTCAGCAGAAAATCCAAAGAATTGAGCATAAGCTTTATCCATCCATCCTGCAAATGCTGTTAACGAGAGGGGAAGTTAGAAGTGACAAAAAAGCGCGCACTTATTAGTGTTTCTGATAAAAATGGTATTACTGATTTTGCTAAAGAATTAGTCAGCTTAGGTTTTGAAATTATTTCAACAGGCGGAACAAAAAAAGCACTCCATGAAGAAGGAATTCCTGTCCTAGGAGTAAGCGAAGTAACCGGTTTTCCAGAAATATTAGAAGGACGTGTAAAAACGTTAAACCCGTTCATTCATGGCGGCTTACTCGCAAAGCATGATAATGAACAGCATCAAAAGCAGCTGGATGAGCATAGCATTGATCCGATCCAAATTGTTTGTGTGAATCTTTATCCATTCCAACAAACCATTGCAAAGCCAGATGTTACAACCGAGGATGCGATTGAAAATATTGATATCGGCGGTCCAACGATGCTGCGTGCTTCAGCAAAAAATCATCAATATGTAACAGTGGTGGTTGACCCGGCTGACTATAACAAGGTCATTGAGGAATTAAAAGCAGAGGGTAAAACGACGCTTGAAACACGCAGAAAACTAGGCGCAAAGGTTTTCCGCCACACTGCCGCGTATGATGCACTTATTGCTGAATACATGACAGAACTTGCCCAGGAAGAAACACCTGAAACATTGACGGTTACATATGAACTGAAGCAGTCGCTAAGATACGGGGAAAACCCGCATCAAAAAGCTGCTTTTTATAAAAAACCACTAGGTTCTACATTCTCCATTGCTAATGGTGAGCAGCTTCATGGAAAAGAGCTTTCTTATAATAATATTAATGATGCTGATGCTGCGCTGCAGATTGTGAAAGAATTCACCGAGCCTGCTGCGGTTGCTGTAAAGCATATGAATCCTTGTGGTATCGGTACAGGTGCCAATAGTTTCAGTGCCTTTGAAAAGGCGTTTGCTGCGGATCCTGTTTCAATTTTCGGCGGAATCATTGCCTTTAACAGCGAAGTGGATGCAGAAACAGCTGGCAAACTCTATGGAATTTTCTTAGAAATCATTATTGCTCCTTCCTTTACTGAAGAAGCATTATCAATCTTAAAAGCGAAAAAGAACCTGCGTTTATTAACGGTTCCATTTACAGGAGCTAAGAAACCTGAGATGAAGCTGACTACCATTGAAGGCGGACTGCTTGCACAGGAGCAGGACACATTTACGTTAGAAAATGCTGAGATTAAAGTAGCTACGAAAAGACAGCCGACTGAAGAGGAATGGGAAGCGCTAAAGCTTGGCTGGAAAGTAGTTAAACATGTGAAATCGAATGCCATCGTTGTAGCAAAAGAGGATATGACAATTGGAATAGGTGCAGGGCAAATGAACAGAGTTGGCGCTGCTGAAATTGCTTTAAAACAAGCAGGTGAAAAAGCTGCAGGAGCTGCACTCGCCTCTGATGCTTTCTTCCCAATGGATGATACAGTAGAAGCTGCAGCGAAAGCGGGAATTACGGCTATTATTCAACCAGGCGGTTCTATTCGCGATGAGGATTCAATCAAAAAAGCAGATGAATATGGAATTGCAATGGTGTTTACCGGAGTTAGACATTTTAAACACTAAAATGAGGTGAGATGTGTGAAGGTTCTAATTATTGGCCGAGGCGGAAGAGAACATGCGCTGTGCCGAAAGGTAAGTGAAAGCACGCTGGTTGAAAAGGTATATGCAGCTCCAGGTAATTACGGAATGGAAGACGTGGCAGAACGTGTTTTGATTGACGAAAGTAATCATAACCAGCTGATCCAATTCGCAAAAGAACAGGGTATTGGTTTAACGATTATCGGTCCAGAAGTTCCCTTGCTTGAAGGGTTAGCGGATAAATTTGAAGCAGAAGGTCTAGCGGTATTTGGCCCCCGCAGATTGGCAGCCGAAATAGAAGGAAGCAAATCGTTTGCGAAGGAGATCATGAGAAAGTATGAGATCCCTACTGCTGATTATGCGGTATTCACTAACTTTGAAGAAGCAAAGCAATATATTGAAGAAAAAGGTGCTCCTATTGTCATTAAAGCAGATGGCTTAGCAGCTGGAAAAGGCGTTACGGTTGCCTTAACGATGGAAGAAGCCTTACAGAGTATCGAAGAAATGCTGGTTGGTCAAAAATTTGGTGAAGCTTCAGCCCGAGTGGTAATTGAAGAGTTTCTAAGCGGTGAGGAATTTTCCTTAATGGCATTTGTGAATGGGGAAATGGTAATACCGCTGGAAATCGCTCAAGACCATAAACGTGCCTATGACGGTGATAACGGTCCAAATACGGGCGGAATGGGTGCTTATTCTCCAGTTCCTCATATTGCAAAGGGAACTGTTGAAACCGCCATTGAAACCATTCTTAAGCCAGCAGCGAAAGCTATGGTTCAAGAGGGAAGAAGCTTTTGTGGTATTCTTTATGCTGGTTTGATTGCCAGCGAAGCCGGTCCAAAGGTTATTGAGTTTAATGCCCGCTTTGGAGACCCGGAAACACAAGTAATTTTACCAAGGTTAAAATCTGACTTAGTTCAGACCATTTTAGATGTTTTAGACGGACGTACTCCTGAATTGGTTTGGGACGAACAATCAATGATCGGAGTGGTTGTCGCCTCCAAAGGATACCCAGAGCAATATGAAAAAGGTGCGGTCCTTACTGGACTAGCAGACATTTCAAAGGAAGTGTACACTTTTCATGCAGGAACCAATAAAAACCAGCTGGGTGAATTTGTTACGGACGGCGGCAGGGTTCTCTTAGTAGGAGCTAAAGCCGAAAGCTTAAAGGAAGCGCAAGTTACGGTTTACCAAGAGCTAGAAAAATTAAATTGTGACGGTGTCTTCTATCGAAAGGATATCGGTTCGAAGGCTATCGGGCGCGTCTTTTGTTAGAGCGTCTGATAAAAACATATAAAAGTGCCACAATACCGCCGATTAAGCTGATTAACACGAACGACATATCTAATAGATATTCCCAGAACATTAGAGATTACCTTCCTTTCAAGGGCTGACCATAATGGTTCAGCCCGATTTTTGTTTTGATGCGCAATCATTACCGATGTTGGGTAAAAATATCGGTATAAAATCACGAATAACGACTATTCGTTACCGCAATTCTCAAAAATACGAGGGGAAGGGCACGAATAACGACTATTCGTTACCGCAATCATCAAAGATACGAGGAGAGGGGCACGAATAGCGGCTATTCGTTACCACAATCCTCAAAAATACGTGTAGAAGGGCACGAATAGCGTTCCAGCCAAAATTCTTTGCAATTTTAAGAAGGATTGTACGGCAGAACTTCTTCAGCATCCATATCGTTCGAGCCGTCGCCAAGGGCAAGCGGTTTTGGCTGTTCCATTTCCTGATATCTTTCAAATAAGGCGGTTACCGGGCAAAAACGTACAATACCCTCAGCCACCTTCATTGCTCCACAAATAGCGATAAACAAATAAGAGTCTCTCCAAGGAAACTTCACCATTTTAGCTGTACTCCAAGAAAGAATGGTAAGCCCAAGCGTTATCCTAACTAATGCGTTCAAAATTCCAATATTTTTTGTAACGTTCATTTTTGTTCACTCCTTCACAATATTTTTACAGTCAATATCCAATTCTTTAATGCGTTAAACAGTAAAATATGTTAGTATAAGTATAAAACCATTTTGTAAGGGCTTTCTTTATTGATAAATCAATACTTTATAATAGATAGATAGCTTCTAAGAAAGGGAGGGGTTTCGTTTGCTGGAACAACGTTATCGATGGAAGAATAAACATTTACGCATGCATGTATCCGTTTTAGATGGAAAAACTTCACCAACCATTTTATTAAAAAATGCCTTATATTTAAATCAAACATTTCGCCAATGGATGCGGGCGAATATTTGGATATATGAAGATCGGATTGTATATGTTGGCGAGAATTTGCCGGCAAAAGTGGAAAACTGTGAAATCATTGACTGTACAAATGAGATTCTTGTTCCTGGGTATATCGAGCCGCATGCCCATCCTTTTCAATTATATAATCCCCATACTTTAGCGGCCTATGCATCTCAGTTCGGAACAACAACCATCATTAACGACAACATGTCTTTGATTATGAATTTGAAGAAAAAGGAAGCGTTTTCATTATTAAAGGACTTACGCTCCATACCAACGACCATGTACTGGTGGTGCCGGTTTGATCCACAAACTGAGATTTTAAATGAAGAAGATGTATTTTCACATAGTAATATCAAGTCTTGGTTAGAGCATGATGCAGTGCTTCAAGGCGGCGAACTGACTGGCTGGCCTAAATTATTAGACGGCGATGATATGATGCTGCATTGGATTCAAGAGACCAAAAGGCTGAATAAAAAAATTGAAGGTCATTTTCCGGGTGCATCGGAGAAAACATTAGCGAAATTGATGCTGTTAGGTGCAGATAGTGACCATGAAGCCATGACCGGCGAGGAAGTGTTTAATCGCCTGATGCAGGGGTATATGGTCTCATTGAGATACTCTTCCATTCGTCCTGACCTGCCAGATTTACTTGATGATATGAAACGATTAGGAATACAAGCCTATGACCGATTAATGTTTAACACAGATGGTTCCACATCCACTTTTTATGAACAGGGAATTAACGACCAGATGATTCGAATTGCAATTGAAAAAGGTGTACCGGTTGTTGATGCCTATAATATGGCTACGGTGAATATTGCCCGTTATTACAATATTGACCATCTGCATGGAAATATCGCAACTGGCCGGGTAGCCAATATTAACTTCTTATCGAGTATCGAAAACCCGACCCCGCATTCTGTCCTGGCTAAAGGGAAATGGGTAAAACGTGAAGGGCAAGTGGTGGATGCTTACCACTCTGTAAATTGGGATGAGTATGGACTTAAGCCAATGGAACTTGCTTGGAACTTAAGTGTTGACGATCTGCAATTTTCTATGCCTTTTGGAATCAAAATGGAGAATTCAGTTATTACAAAACCATATTCCATCGCGATTGATGCTTCCTGTGAAGAGTTATCAACCGACCATGATGAATGTTTCTTTACTCTGCTCGACCGAAATGGAAAGTGGAGGATTAATACGCTGCTAAAGGGATTTGCAACCAATCTTTCTGCACTCGCAAGCTCATTTTCCAATACAGGAGACATTATCCTAATCGGGAAAAATAAACGTGATATGCTGGCTGCCTTCGACAGGATGAAGGAATTAGGCGGCGGCATTGTCATGGTTGAACAAGAGCAGGTTGTATGTGAGGTGCCATTAAGACTTAATGGAATAATGTCCAATCTCCCGATAAAGGAATTAATAGATGAGGAAAAGAAATTACTTGTGGAATTAAAAGAACGCGGGTATTCCTTCTCAGACCCTGTTTACAGTTTGTTATTCTTTTCAGCTACTCATTTACCCTATATTCGGATTACCCAGCAGGGGATGTATGATGTTATGAATAAAACTGTACTCTTTCCGTCGATAATGCGTTAAAATATAAAAGGATTTAATTGGATAAAATCGACAGAAACCTTACTTTCTTTAAAAGGGATAGGAGTGTTTTAAAAAGATGAAAAAATGGGCTGTTGCAATAACAGCAGCTCTTTTACTGCTCTCTGGTTGCAGCAATAAAGAGAAGGCGAATGGACCAAAGGAGCCAGTAAAAGAAGTTGAAGAAGTAGTGCAGGAAGAGGTAGTAAAGGAATTACCTTATCACTATCCATTAACTGGTGTCGGTTCGGATACTAAGACTGATGGCAGAGCAGTGGCAGTTATGGTAAATAACCACCCTGATGCGAGACCTCAATCCGGTTTGAACGAAGCGGATGTAGTGTATGAAATTCTGGCTGAGGGTGATGTTACCCGCTTTCTAGCTGTTTTCCAAAGTGAAAAGCCAAAGAATGTTGGACCAGTTCGAAGTGCGAGGGACTATTACATCGATTTAGCAAAGGGCCTTAACGCTTTATTTATTGCGCACGGCTATAGTGAAGAGGCAAAAAAAATGCTCGAAAAAGAATATGTCGATAACCTGAATGGTATGGTTTATGATGGTACTTTGTTTAAAAGGGCAGACTTCAGGGTCGCACCCCATAATTCCTATATTACGTATGATAATATTATAAAGGGTGCGAAGGAAAAGAAATACTCAATGGAGCAGTCTCCGCCGGAATTTACCTTTTTGACAGAGGATGAGAGTAAAACGGTAACAGGGGATGAAGCAGTATCGGTTATGATTTCGTATTCACCTAGTGGTATATTTAATTCGGAATACGAATACGATCCAGGTGATGAAAGATACAAGCGCTACACGAACGGTGAACTAACCGTTGATTATGAGACAAAAGAACCGCTATTAGTGGATAATCTTTTCGTTATCGAGGCGTCGCATCAGGTAATTGATAGTATTGGCCGTAAAGAAATAGATTTAGAATCAGGCGGATCAGGTTACTTGTTCCAAAAGGGTAAGGTAATAAATGTGGAATGGAAAAATATAAACGGTCTCATTCTGCCAATAAGAAATGGTGAAGTAGTTCCGTTTGTTCATGGAAAGACTTGGGTCAATGTGGTTCCAACGAATCCAGGCCTGCAATCAAGTGTTTCATTTTAATGCAGAATAATACTTTATTTAATTAGAGGAGTAAACAATATGCAAATTAATAAACTACGCGGAAAAGAGCTGGATCAATTATTTCAAGCTGTACTTTCCTTGAAGGACCTTGAAGAATGCTATCGTTTTTTTGATGATTTATGTACGATTAATGAGATTCAATCGTTAGCGCAGCGGTTGGATGTAGCCAGAATGCTTCGTGAGGGAAATACCTATCATAAAATTGAGACAGAAACTGGTGCAAGCACAGCTACGATTTCAAGAGTGAAACGCTGTTTGAATTTTGGGAATGATACCTATGAAATGGTATTAGAGCGAATCAAAGCGGAAGAAACAACTGAAGGAAAATAAACAAAGCCGAAGAGACTCTCTTCGGTTTTTTACTTGCTCCAGCGCCTATTGGCCAGAGCTTTTTATTTTGGATAGATTTTCTATAATTGAAATTAGTGTTTTCTTTTTTAATACATTGTGCTAATGCTATAATGGTGTAATGTAGGAAGAATGGGAGGATCTTGGGATGTATGATTTTCGCGAGTGGCGCCATGTGTTTAAGCTCGACCCAAATAAAGAGATATCAGATGAAAAGTTAGAGAAAATATGCGAATCTGGAACAGATGCTGTGATTGTTGGCGGAACGGATGGGGTAACCCTGGAAAAGGTTCTTGACCTGATGGCACGAATTCGCCGCTATACTGTTCCTTGTGTCCTCGAAGTTTCAAGCATTGATATAGTTACCCCTGGCTTTGACCTTTATTTTATTCCAACTATTTTAAATAGCAATGATACAAAGTGGATAACCGGTCTTCACCATCAGGCAGTAAAAGAATTTGGTGAAATTATGGATTGGGAAGAGATTGTTATGGAAGGCTACTGCATATTGAATGAAGAATGCAAAGCAGCTAAACTGACATCAGCCGTAACAAATGCCTCAACCGAAGAAGTAAAGGCGTATGCCATGATGGCTGAAAAAATGTTTAATCTGCCTATTTTTTACCTTGAATACAGCGGTATATATGGGGATGTACAAGTAGTATCTGAGGTGAAGAAAGCCCTTGATAAAACGGTTCTCTTTTATGGCGGGGGAATTTCGAGTGTTGAACAAGCTGGAGAAATGGCGCAGCATGCAGATGTAATAGTAGTCGGAAACGCTATTTATGACCATTTTGAAGAAGCGATAGCAACAGTAAAAAGTGTAAGGTGAAAATTTGCTTAATTGAATAGAAAGAGTTAAAATAAGAACAAATGTTTGGTATGGTGGTGAAGGAATTGCAATACTTATCAGAAAAGCTTTTAAATGGGTTAAACCCAGAACAACAAAGTGCAGTAAAAGCAACGGACGGTCCGCTATTACTCATGGCAGGTGCAGGCAGTGGAAAAACAAGAGTACTAACTCACCGTATTGCCTATTTAATCGTGGAAAAACGTGTAAATCCTTATAATATTTTAGCGATTACCTTTACAAATAAAGCAGCCCGTGAAATGAGAGAGCGGATTGGGAAAATGATGGGCGGCGCAGCCGAAGAAATTTGGATATCTACTTTCCACTCTATGTGTGTAAGAATACTGCGCAGGGACATTGACCGGATGGGTTATAGCAGGAATTTTACCATTTTAGACACTGGTGACCAGCAATCAGTGGTAAAAGGAATTCTTAAGGATAAAAACCTCGATCCGAAAAAATACGACCCGCGGGCAATTTTAGGAGCAATCAGCTCTGCAAAAAATGAACTAATTGACCCGGAAGAGTATGCAAAAACCGCTGGGGGGTATTTTGAACAGACTGTCAGCGATGTTTATACAGAATATCAAAAACGGTTACGGAAGAATCAGGCCCTCGATTTCGATGACTTGATTATGATGACGATCCAGCTGTTTCAGCGTGTACCAGAAGTTCTTGAATATTATCAGCGGAAATTTCAATACATTCATGTGGATGAGTATCAGGATACCAACAGGGCGCAGTATATGCTGGTGAAATTTCTTGCCAATCGTTTTAAAAACCTTTGCGTTGTAGGTGATTCCGACCAGTCAATCTACCGCTGGAGAGGGGCAGATATTGCCAATATCCTCTCGTTTGAAAAGGACTATCCCGATGCTAAGGTCATTCTCTTAGAGCAAAACTATCGCTCGACAAAAAGAATTCTCTTAGCAGCAAATAAGGTCATCGAAAACAATGTTACCCGGAAGGCCAAGAATCTTTGGACGGAAAACCCTGAAGGTAACAAAATTGTTTACTACAGAGCCGATAGTGAGCAAGGTGAGGCACAGTTTGTTGCTGGAAAAATTAAAGAACTAACACGCGAAGGTAAGTACAAGCTTTCTGACGTGGCCATCCTTTACCGGACGAACGCTCAGTCCCGTGTAATGGAGGAAGTTCTGTTAAAATCAAATCTCGAATACAGCATAGTCGGCGGAACAAAGTTCTATGATAGAAAAGAAATCAAGGACATGCTTGCTTATTTGAGGCTTATTTCTAACCCTGATGATGACATCAGCTTACAGCGTATTATTAACGTACCGAAACGCGGAATCGGCTCAAGCTCCGTCGATAAGATGGCTGACTTTGCTGCTATGCATGATATATCTATTTTCCAAGCTCTTGATTCGGTGGAATTATTAGGTTTAAGTCCGAAAATCACTAAGGGAGCAAGGGAATTCAGGGATTTAATTAAAAACTATACACAAATGCAAGAGTTTCTATCTGTAACCGAACTTGTTGAGGATATTTTAGAAAAGTCTGGTTACCGTGAAATGCTAAAGGCTGAGAAGTCTATCGAAGCCCAAAGCAGACTTGAGAACTTGGACGAATTATTATCTGTTACGAAGAACTTTGAAGAAGTGAATGAAGATAAGAGCCTGGTCGCTTTCTTAACTGACCTAGCATTAGTGGCTGATATTGATTCGTTAGATGAAGATGGGGAGAAGGCAGATTCTATTACCCTTATGACCCTGCACTCTGCTAAGGGATTAGAATTTCCTGTCGTCTTTTTAATTGGATTGGAAGAAGGGGTATTCCCTCACAGCCGCTCCTTAATGGAAGAAGCAGAAATGGAAGAAGAACGCCGCTTGGCATACGTAGGTATTACCCGTGCAGAGCAGACTCTTTTCCTGACCAATGCTCAGATGAGAACGCTGTTTGGGCGCACTAATATGAATCCAGCCTCCCGGTTCATCAATGAAATTCCGGAAGACCTCTTAGAAGGAGTGGAAAAAGAAGAGAAACGAGCTCCTTTTGGAACAAGAGGGACTTCTTTTGGAAACCGTACTTCTGGAACAACTGGAACTTCATTTGGAGGGCGTAGTACTGGAACAACTGGAACCTCTTTTGGAACACCGGTAACTAGAAAACCAGTCATGAGACCATTAACTTCTGCTACTGGCGGGGATACGGTCGGCTGGAAGGTCGGCGATAAAGCTGAACATGGTAAATGGGGAATTGGAACAGTGGTAAGTGTTAAAGGAGAAGGCGAAGGAACAGAGCTGGATATTGCTTTCCCAAGCCCAACTGGAATCAAGCGGCTGCTGGCTAAATTTGCTCCCATTACAAAAAAGGTATAAAAGAAAAGTGTCAGCACAACCAGGAGCTTAAAAACGAGAAAAAAATTGCCCCTAGCATGGGGCTATTCTCGTATAATTTCACAATGAAAGGGCTGGATATATGGACCTTCAAACAGCGGAATTAAAGATCAATGAACTTAGAAGCCTATTAAATCAATATGGTTATGAATACTATGTGCTGGATAACCCTACTGTACCCGATGCGGAGTATGACCGTTTAATGCAGGAACTGCTCGAATTGGAAGACACCTTTCCGGAATTAAAAACACCAGATTCACCGTCTGTCCGTGTCGGCGGTAAAGTATTGGACTTTTTTGAGAAGGTAGAGCACACGACACCGATGCTAAGCTTAGGTAATGCTTTTAATGAACAGGATTTAAAAGACTTTGACCGCCGGATCCGCCAAGCGGTAGGAGACGATTTTAGTTATGTTTGTGAATTAAAAATTGATGGTCTTGCTGTTTCTTTGCGTTATGAAGATGGGTTATTTATTCAAGGAGCAACAAGAGGAGACGGCACCATTGGCGAGGATATTACGGCAAACCTAAAGACAATCAAATCAATCCCCCTCCGCTTACGCGAACCACAAACATTAGAAGTCCGCGGTGAAGCATATATGCCGAAGAGCTCATTTGAAGCGCTAAATAAGGCAAAAGCCGAACGTGGTGAAGAGTTAGCAGCAAACCCGCGTAATGCAGCAGCAGGTTCATTAAGGCAGCTCGACCCGAAAATAGCTGCCAAGCGCAACCTTGATGTTTTTTTATATGGAATTGGCGGCGGTGGTGAAAGCTTCGCGGCATCTCATAGTGAAGGACTTGACTACTTAGACCATCTTGGTTTCAAAACAAACAAAGAGCGAAGAAAGTGTTCTGCGATTGATGAGGTCATTGAATATGTAACTGGCTGGGTTGATAAACGACCGAATTTACCATATGAAATCGATGGAATTGTTATTAAGGTAGATTCCTATGAACACCAGAATAAGCTCGGAACAACAGCGAAAAGCCCGCGCTGGGCAATTGCCTATAAATTCCCTGCTGAAGAAGTTGTTACAACTCTTTTAGATATTGAATTAAGCGTAGGGAGGACAGGCGTTGTCACTCCAACTGCCATTTTAAAGCCGGTTAAGGTCGCTGGCACAACGGTTCAGCGTGCATCTTTGCATAATGAAGACTTGATTCGAGAGAAAGATATAAAGATTGGCGACCAGGTAGTTGTTAAAAAAGCTGGAGATATTATTCCTGAAGTAGTAAATGTCCTAGCAGATTTACGGACCGGTGATGAACGTGATTTCCAAATGCCAACACATTGTCCAGAATGCGAAAGC
The DNA here is from genome assembly GCF_046591715.1 of Neobacillus niacini. GTDB lineage: Bacteria > Bacillota > Bacilli > Bacillales > Cytobacillaceae > Neobacillus > Neobacillus niacini_L. The sequence goes on from NZ_JAWVNQ010000011.1 coordinate 31,148, forward strand.
GAGCTGGTCCGTTTGGAAGGGGAAGTTGCGTTACGCTGTATTAATCCGAAGTGTCCGGCGCAAATTCGCGAAGGGCTTATCCATTTTGTATCCCGGGATGCTATGAACATTGACGGACTGGGTGAAAAGGTAATCAGCCAGCTTTTTGCTGAAAAATTAATCTCGGATGTCGCGGATATTTATAAATTAACCTATGATCAGCTGATAGCCTTAGAAAGAATGGGTGAAAAGTCAGTTACAAATCTGTTGAAAGCAATTGAAGCATCTAAAGCTAATTCATTAGAAAAGCTTTTATTCGGACTTGGTATTCGACATGTTGGTGCAAAAGCAGCGAAAACACTTGCCCAGAGCTTTGATAGTATGGACAAACTAGCAGCTGCAACAAAGGAAGACCTACTTGGGATTAATGAAATTGGAGATAAAATGGCAGATTCAATTGCTGCCTTTTTCGAACAAGAAGAAGCACGAGCTCTGCTGAAGGAATTAACAGAAGCCGGAGTAAATATGGAATACAAAGGAGCGAAACCAATTTCAGCTGAAGAATCAGATAGTATTTTTGCTGGAAAAACGGTCGTTCTAACTGGTAAACTAGAACAGCTCTCTAGAAATGAAGCGAAGGAAAAGATCGAGGCTCTTGGAGGGAATGTTTCAGGAAGTGTCTCAAAGAAAACGCACCTCGTTATTGCTGGGGAGGATGCGGGTTCAAAGCTTACTAAGGCCGAGGAGCTGGGAATTGAAGTTTGGGACGAGGAGAAGCTCTTGGCAGAATTAAATAAATAAGAGGTGTTCGATGTGAGAAAACTCTCATTGCTCGCTCTTTCCCTTGTCATTCTGCTCAGTGGATGTGCACCAAACTTTCAAAAGCAGGAGAATGTTGTGAAAACAAAGGAAGAGGCGGAAGAGAAGGCAATTATTCCGAAATATAATATTTCAGATAACTATTATCGGACGATATTACCGTTCGAACCTGGGGAAGCGCGTGGACTAATAGTTGGAAATATTAATACTAGATATGACATTAATGAATTTGAAACTGGCTTGATGAGAATTGCTCAGCACCAATTTGACCCGAAGAACTATCTATTCCGTGAAGGACAGGAATTAAAAAGAAATAATGTCAGGCTGTGGTTGAATCGCAAATTTACAGAGGCTCAGCTAAAGGAAGAGGGTTTAGAAGCAGATGAAAATATCGGCTTAAACCCGCTAATGGCTGACGGAGCAGATTTTAAAGAAGGAAATAATCAAAGTCCCATTTATTTGGCTCATATTTTGGAACATGATTACCTCATCAAAGGTGAAAACGATACAGTTAAATTGGGCGGGGTTGTGATCGGACTTGCACTAAATTCTGTTCATTATTACCGAACAGCCATTGGTGAGCCTTACTTTGAGAGGGAGATTGAATTTGCCGAAATGGAACGAGAAGGGAAAAAGATAGCTGAAGAAGTCCTAAAACGTCTCAGGGCAATGAAGAATTTGAAGGATGTTCCGATTACCATTGCGCTATTCGAGCAGCAAAGCAGATCTTCTGTTGTACCTGGAACATTCTTCACCTATGCCAATGTTGATAAAGGAAGCTCAACTATTAATGCGTGGGAGCCTGTTTCTGAAAAGTATTTCTTATTTCCATCAACCGAAGCTCAAGAAGCTCATCGTGATGATGTAACAGCGTTTTTAAACTTTAAGCAGGATGTTGAGGAGTATTTTCCAAACTTCAACGGAGTTATTGGCCGTGCCTTTTATATCGGTGATCAATTTACTGATTTAGATATTACAATTCCTATCCAGTTCTATGGAAAGTCAGAGGCCATTGGGTTTACTCAATATGTAACAGGTCTTGTCCTCGAGCATTTTCCAAATTATATATCTGTCTCGGTAAGTGTGACATCTGTTGACGGACCTGAGGCTCTGATTGTCCGAAAGGCAAATGAGGCTGAACCGTTTGTGCATATTTATTAACCTGGCTTAAGTGCCAGGTCTTTTTTTTTGCATAAATATGCCTTTACAGCTATCCGTTGATACAGGTAAAAGAAACATGTTAGAATGTACAAGGATGTGAAGTTTTTATTACATAGGAGGTTTTAGACATGGTACAACCTTATAAGCATGAACCATTCACAGACTTTACAAATGAAGAGAATCGTCAGGACTATTTAAACGGTTTAAAGACTGTTGAGAGCTACCTGGGCAAAGATTACCCGCTTGTTATCGGCGGCGAAAAAATAACAACTGAAGATAAAATCGTTTCATATAATCCATCTAATCATAAAGAAGTAATTGGCAGCGTATCCAAGGCTAGCAGAGACCTTGCAGAACAAGCTATTCAGGCAGCGGTTGAAGCATTCAAAACTTGGAAAAAGGTAAAAGCTGAAGTGCGTGCGGATGTTTTATTTAAGGCTGCGACGATTATTCGCCGCCGTAAGCATGAATTTTCTGCGCTTTTAACCAAGGAGGCAGGTAAACCATGGAAAGAGGCGGATGCAGATACTGCGGAAGCGATTGACTTTCTTGAATATTATGGACGCCAAATGCTGGCACTTAAAGATGGCGTTCCAGTAAACAGCCGTCCAAACGAGTTTAACCGTTATAACTACATTCCACTAGGTGTGGGAATTATCATTTCACCTTGGAACTTCCCATTAGCGATTATGGCTGGTACAACTGTAGCAGCAATCGTTTCAGGAAATACTGTGCTGCTTAAACCAGCTTCTACAACTCCAGTAGTAGCTGCGAAATTCGTTGAAGTAATGGAAGAAGCAGGTCTTCCTAAAGGGGTCTTAAACTTTGTACCAGGAAGCGGTGCTGAAGTGGGTGACTACTTAGTAGACCATAAAGATACTCGTTTCATCAGCTTCACAGGTTCGCGTGATGTTGGTCTTCGAATTTTCGAACGTTCTTCTAAAGTGAATCCAGGTCAAGTTTGGATGAAGCGTCTAATTGCTGAAATGGGCGGTAAAGATACAATTGTCGTTGACTCTGAAGCAGACTTGGAGCTTGCAGCACAGTCAATCGTTGCTGGCGCATTTGGATTCTCAGGTCAAAAATGTTCAGCATGCTCACGTGCGGTAATTGTTGAGGATGTTTATGATACAGTATTAAACCGTGTGGTTGAATTAACGAAGGAATTAACAGTAGGTGACCCAACTGAGCAAGGAACATTTATGGGCCCAGTTAATGACAACAATGCTTTCAAGAAAATCATGGAATATGTAGAAATCGGCAAGCAAGAAGGTAAGCTAATGACTGGCGGTGAAGGAGACAATTCAAAAGGCTACTTCATTCAACCGACTGTTTTTGCAGACCTTGCTCCTGATGCGCGTATTATGCAGGAAGAAATCTTCGGACCAGTGGTTGGTTTCACAAAAGCGAAGAACTTCACTGAGGCGATTGAAATTGCTAATAATACTGAGTACGGTTTAACAGGTGCCGTGATCACGACAAATCGTGAGCACCTTGAACAAGCTCGTGAAGATTTCCATGTGGGTAACTTGTACTTCAACCGCTCATGTACGGGCGCCATTGTTGGTTACCAGCCATTTGGCGGCTTCAACATGTCTGGAACGGACTCCAAAGCAGGCGGACCTGACTATTTATTGCTTCACATGCAAGCTAAGACTACATCTGAGATGTATTAATATTTTTTTGCTGCCCCTTCTCGGTTGGAGAAGGGGTTTGTTTTTGAAAAAAAATATCTAAACGTCCAAACCCTATTAAAAAAAGTACAAAAGGTAGTGAAATGATCCAAAACCGACTAGACATAGTCCAAAACTTCTTCAATAAAGTCCATAACCCCCTGAAAATAGTCCAAAACAATAATCCCTCTACCCTCGGTCAGGACCGCTTTATGACAAAAATGTGAAATCATTCACAAACAACACTTCGTTTGTGACAAACTTCACAATATTTCACATCATAGGGGTTTACTATGTATTTATAGAGAAAAACATAATTAACATAAATTCATAGATAATCCACTATAAAGGAGCGTATCCACATGAAAAAACTAGTAATGATTGGGAACGGCATGGCGGGAGTTAGGACCATTGAGGAAATTCTTAAACTTGCACCAGACCAATTTGAAATTACTATTTTTGGACAAGAGCCACATCCAAACTACAATCGTATTAAATTATCGAATATCCTTCAAGGTGAAACAAGCTTTGAAGATATTATCATCAACCCGCTAGATTGGTATATAGAAAATAATATTCAATTATATACAGGGGATGCCATAACCAAGATTGATACTCAAAAGAAGCTTGTACATTCTGACCAGGGTCGTGTAGTAGAGTATGATGAACTAATTATTGCAACAGGCTCTAATTCTTTTATTCTGCCCATTCCAGGCAGTGACAAAATTGGTGTAACTGGATTTCGTGATATAAAAGATTGTGAAATGATGATCAATTCAGCGAATCACTATAAAAAGGCCGTAGTTATCGGCGGCGGACTTCTTGGTCTTGAAGCAGCAAGAGGATTACTAAACCTGGGGATGAAGGTAGAAGTTGTCCACCTTATGCCGAGCCTAATGGAACGTCAGCTCGACCCCATTGCTTCTTCTTTACTAAAAGCAGAGCTCGAATCTCAAGGCATGAGATTTTTGATGGAGAAGGAAACAGTTGAAATTATCGGCGATGAGAGGGTGGCTGGACTCCGTTTTAAAGATGGATCCTTTGCGAGAGCCGATCTTGTTGTAATGGCTATTGGAATAAAGTCGAATACGAGTGTCGCTAAAGAAAGCGGAATTTATGTAAATCGCGGGATTGTTGTGAATGACTTTATGGAAACCAGTGCGCCGAATGTCTATGCTGTCGGAGAATGTGCCGAGCATAGAGAAATTGTGTATGGCTTGGTTGCGCCATTGTACGAACAAGGTAAAGTTCTGGCGGAAAGAATTTGTGGAAAAGAAGCTGCACCATATGAAGGCTCAGTTACTGGAACTCAACTAAAGGTTGCAGGAGTGGACCTTTACTCAGCAGGTGAAATCTTTGAAGATGGTACTACTAAATCGATTATGGTCTACAACGAGTATGAAGGTATCTATAAAAGGGCACTAGTGCGCAATAACAGGATTGTTGGAATTGTACTCTATGGTGACACAAAAGATAGTACGAGACTTTTCCGAATGCTGACCAAAAAAGAGGATATTACTGGGGTATCCATATTTGAATCTCAATGTAGTGCTGAGGGAGGAAGCGGAGACATTGCTTCGATGCCAAATGATGAATTGGTTTGCGGATGCAACGGAGTTACGAAGGGTGCAATTGTTGAAGCGATTAAGACACAAGGTCTGACCACTCTTGACCAAGTAAGTCATTGTACCAATGCAGGGCGATCTTGCGGACGCTGTAAACCAATGGTGAATGATATTCTTGCTTATACCCTTGGTGATCAATTTGATGCAGGTGCTGCACAGAAAACAAGCATTTGCGGCTGTACAACCATTAGCCGCGAAGAATTAGTTGCTGAAATTAAAGCAAAGGGCTTAACAAGTGTTAAAGAGGTCATGAACGTTCTAGAATGGAATAATGATGAAGGCTGTACGAAATGCCGCCCGGCTATTAACTATTACCTTGGCATGATTCACATGGATGACTACAAGGATGACCGTGATTCACGTCTAGTGAACGAAAAAATGCATGCGAATATTCAAAAGGATGGAACATATTCAGTGGTACCAAGAATGTATGGCGGCGTGACAACAGCAGCTGACTTGAAAAAGATTGCTGAAGTGGCCGAAAAGTATGATGTTCCATTAGTGAAATTAACCGGCGGACAGCGGATTGGCTTGTTCGGAGTGAAAAAGGAAGACCTGCCAAGCATGTGGGAAGAGCTTGATATGCCATCAGGTTATGCATATGGGAAAACTCTTCGTACGGTCAAAACTTGCGTTGGAGCGCAATTCTGCCGCTATGGAACGCAGGATTCCATGGCACTGGGAATTGAGCTTGAGAAAAAATTTGAACGACTGGATACACCGCATAAAGTGAAAATGGGTGTGTCAGCCTGCCCAAGAAACTGCTCAGAGGCTGGAATTAAAGATATTGGCTTTGTTGGAATTGATGGAGGCTGGGAAATTTATGTGGCTGGTAACGGTGGTGTCGACCTTCGTGCGGGTGACTTATTGGCTACGGTAAAAACAGAAGCGGAAGTCATGGAAATGACTGGAGCCTACCTGCAATACTACCGTGAAACAGCTAATTATTTGGAGCGTACCTCCAAGTGGATAGAACGAGTTGGCCTAGAGCATGTAAAAGAGGTCCTTGCAAACAAAGAAACAAGAAAAGAATTAAATGAGCGTATGGATAAAACGTTGAAGAAGTACATTGAACCTTGGCATGAAGCGATTGAAAGTGAAAACATAAAAGATAAATATTATGCAGTACACACTGTTAAGGCAGGAGAGTGATTATAAATGATAGTAACAAAAACTCGGAAAGTAGTTGCGAATTATTCTGATCTCCCAGTAAGAACTGGATATTCTGTGAAAGTAGATGATCATGAACTAGCCTTATTTAAGGTTACAAACGGTAAGGTTTTTGCAGTAGAAAACCGTAGTCCGCATCCAAAAGGCGGTGTTTTAACCGAAGGTCTAGTAAGCGGTGAGTTTGTTTTCTGCCCGGTCTATGATTGGAAAATCTCGTTAGCAGACGGAAAAGTTCAGGCACCGGATGAAGGACAGGTAAAGACTTATCGGGTGGAAGTAGAAGGAGATAACGTTTATATTATTATATAAAGAGTTTGGAAGGATGGCTGCAGGATGAAAACTGGAAAAGTATTTTTAGTAGGAGCAGGGCCAGGGGATGTTCGTTTAATCACTATTAAGGGAATGGAGGCAATTCAGCAGGCTGAAGTCATTTTATATGACCGGCTTGCGAATCCTAAGCTATTGGAGTTTGCCTCTAATGATTGCGAGCTGATCTATTGTGGAAAATTACCTGACCGCCATATTTTACGCCAAGAGAATATCAACGACCTTTTAGTGGAAAAGGCACTGGAAGGTAAAGTCGTAGTCCGATTAAAGGGCGGCGATCCTGGTGTTTTTGGACGAGTTGGCGAAGAAGCGGCAGCCCTTGCTCAGCATCAAATTCCTTTTGAAATTGTTCCTGGCATTTCATCGGGGATTGCAGCCCCCCTCTATGCGGGAATTCCTGTTACTCACCGTGAGCATGCAGAATCATTTGCAGTCGTAACGGCACATGATAAATCAGTAGATGGCAAGCCGATGCTTGATTGGGAAGGCCTTGTCCGCGGCGTTGATACGATTGCTTTTTACATGGGTGTTGCTAATCTTCCATATATTTGTGAGAATCTGATTGCCTATGGCAAACCAGCGGCCACGCCAGTAATTTTAATTCAGTGGGGAACATTCGGCCGGCAGAAGACCTTACTAGGTACGCTGACAGATATTTCAGCAAAGGTACTAGAATCTGGGTTTAGCAACCCGTCGATTATTCTTGTCGGAGAGGTTATTTCCCTTCGTGAAAAAATCAGCTGGTTTGAAAAAATGCCCTTGTACGGCCGTCAAATATTACTTGCGCGTACCGGTGAAAGTGTTAGTGGGATAGCAAAGGAAATGATGGAAAAAGGTGCAGACGTCATAGAGTTTCCAAAATGGAAAAAGATCAATCTGCCCGTTGAATTAGATAGTGTTAGTGACTACGATAAAATTTTGTTCACATCACCTGAAAGCGTTGATGAATTTTTTAAAGCAGTTATTGAAAAGGGAATCGATATTCGTAAAATTCAAGCTGAGTTTTTTGGGGAGTCCAGTAAATCTATTAATGCCTTAAGAGAGCGCGGTTTTATCGCTGGACTAACCAAAGATATGCCGCAGGAAGGGCGCTTGCTGGTTGTCGGAGATAAAGGAGAATATGAATATGCTGACTTTCTAGTGACAAGTAAAAAAGTTCTAGATGAGCAGTTTCTCCCCATTTTTCAACGTATGCTTGAGGAAGCGGACATAAATACAATGGTCTTTCCGAGCGCGGCATCTGTTGAGGTATTCATTACAGGGCTTGAGGAATGCGGTATAGAAGTGTCTGCTCTTTTAAAAGATGTACAAGTAGTTTGCATGGGTCAGCGGTCAAAAGAGGCAGTTGAAGCTGCGGGCTTAGTGATAAATGGAATGCCTGATTCTCCCACAAAAGAAGCTTTAGTAGAATACTTAATTCAGTTCGGAAAAGCCTGAAGAAGGGAGGGAGTAAGTTTGAATTCGAACTACCCGATTATAGTAAGACTCGATGGGAAAAAGGCAGTAGTCATAGGCGGGGGCAGGGTTGCAGAGCGAAAAGTAACCAGACTGCTTGGAACAGGGGCGCTTATCACGGTGATTAGTCCCATTGCTACAGATGAACTTAAACGGCTTGCAAGCATCGGCTTAATAAGGTGGCGAGTAAAGTCATTTTCAAAAGAGGACTTGGAGGGTGCATTTTTAATTTTTGCTGCAACGAATGACAATGTCGTAAATCAGACGATTAAAGAGGCAGCAAGTGAACAGCAGCTTGTTAACATGGCCGATGATCCGGATGGATCGGATTTTCATGTTCCATCTCACTTTCAGCGAGGACGATTAAGCATTAGTGTCTCAACGGGCGGAGCTAGCCCAACATTGGCTGGGAAAATTAAAGAGCAGCTAGAGAGCCAGTTTGATGAACAGTTTGAAGATTATGTTGAATTCCTATTTTCGGCCAGGCAGCGAATCCTGCAAGAAGTGAAAGAGCCCTCTAGAAAAAGAGAAATATTATCAGCCATTGTCAGTGAGGAATTCTTGAAAAGTCCTGATCGGGAAGCTGACTTTTTACGGCTATTGCATAACAAAAGAAATGACGTGTGAATCTACACGTCATTTCTTTTTACAAATTTATAGGATCGTTATCGTACTCCTCTAATTGTTCTTGTAAATTCATAATATAATTCATCATCGCAATTCTTACTATTGAAGGATAATATCGATTATTGAGTTCATGTTCGCACTCCTCTAAATCCATCCTTTTAACCGCAATAATTTTATTTAACTCATCCACACTCATTGCAAATTCCCCCTTCTATCAAAATATTCATGTTCCCCACTCTCCTAATCTATTTTTATAGTAGTAAGCATAGACAACTTTTTCATAGTTTATACACTTCTTTTTATTGTATAGGCTGTGTTAAAGCTAATTGTTGATAGTGCACCCTGTTGATTTGCGCGGAAGGCACGAAGACTCCTGCAGGAGTACGGAGCAGGGGAGACCCCACAGGCGCTTAAGCGCCGAGGAGGCTCCCCGCAACGCCTGCGGAAAGCGAAGTGCCTGGAGCGCAAATCAACAGGTCCTATTAACACAGCCATTGTATAAAAAGGCTTAAAACAGGCTAAAAAGGAAGGTAAAAAGTAATCGAGGTTAAAAGGATGAATGAGAGAATATTTCATAGCTATCAAATTTTAGATCAATTACGACTGCCGCATGGATTGTATTTAGCTTCTTCGTCAAAGGACTATCATTATGTATGGTTACGGGATTCTTTTTATATGTCTCTGCCTTATTTGGAAAAGGATAATCAAATTTACGAAATGACCTATCATCGGATATTGGACTTATTTAGAGATTACGAATGGAAACTGGATATTCATAATGTTCAAAGGCCAAGAGAGCAGTGGGAATACATTCACTCTAGATACTCTGCCACTGATGTAAAGGAAATCAATACACCGTGGGGACATGCTCAGCATGACGCAATTGGAGCCATTTTATGGGGGATTGGAACGGGCTGTAAGCGAGGTAAAAAGATAATAAGAGATGAAAAGGATCATGAAATTGTACAAAAACTGGTTGGCTATTTAGGCTGTGTACAGTATTGGGAAGACGCAGATAATGGGATGTGGGAAGAATGGAGGGAAGTCCATTCAAGTTCTGTCGGGGCATGTGTGGCAGGTCTTGAGGCCGTAAGAGATCTAGTGTTTGTACCGGGAGACTGGATTACAAAAGGCAGGCAGACCCTGAGTAATCTATACCCAAATGAAAGCAGCGACCGGCCATTTGATTTGGCACAATTGAGTTTGATCTTTCCATATGGCGTATTGTTGGGGGAAGAGGCAAGAGTGGTGGTTGACCAAATTGAATCTCAATTATTACGTGAACGTGGGGTTATCCGCTACAAGGGTGATTCCTATTATTCCACGGTTGAACATGAAGGAAGGCATCATGATTTTCCATTTTATTATGGTACGGAGGCGGAGTGGACCTTTGGGCTGCCTTGGCTGGCACTTTGTCATTTGGAATTCGGAAATGTAAAGAAGGCAAGTGAATATATAAAGCAAACAGAAAATGTAATGCTGCATGATGGCAGCCTGCCGGAACTGTACTATGCTAAATCAGCAGACTATAATTCAAATACCCCATTAGGATGGGGAAGTGCCATGTATATCTTAGCGAAAGAGCGATATGAAGGATTAATGTAATGAAAGAGACTGTTGAGATGAGATTTCAACAGTCTCTTTTTTATAAAAAAATAGGGCTAATGGATTATTTTAACTATTTTTATAAAATTTTCAGAAAACTAGTTCCATTTTCAAAAAACGTGTTATATAATACAACACATGGATATACACTGTATTATAACAAAGAGGTGATTACGTTCATGTCGACGCAAACAACAGGAATTGAAGTGGTGGGTGTCCTTAAAGCTGGATACAATGAGGTTTTAGCAACAGAGGCACTAAGATTTATTGAGGAACTGGAACAAAATTTTGGAACAAGGCGCATACAACTGTTACAGTACAGGCAAAAACGCCAAGAGGAATTGAATAACGGGTATCTCCCAGATTTCCTTCCTGAAACAAAGCATATTCGTAATGGGGATTGGACTATTGCTCCATTGCCGAAAGACCTTCAAGATCGCCGTGTTGAAATTACCGGACCAACAGACCGAAAAATGGTTATCAACGCACTAAATTCAGGTGCAAAGGTTTTTATGGCTGATTTTGAAGATGCCACTTCTCCAACCTGGGAGAATATCGTCGAGGGACAAATCAATCTAAGAGACGCAGTAAATCGGACGATTTCCTATGAAAATCAAAATGGAAAAAGATATGTACTGAAAGAGGAAACAGCAGTCTTATTTGTAAGACCGCGTGGACTCCATTTGGAAGAGAAACATGTACTGCTGAATGGCAAGCCTATTTCTGCGAGCTTCTTTGATTTTGGAATGTACTTTTTCCATAATGTAAAAAATTTACTAGCCAAACGTACTGGTCCTTATTTTTACCTGCCAAAGCTTGAAAGCCATTTAGAAGCACGGCTTTGGAATGATGTCTTTATTTTTGCTCAAGAAAAGCTAGCTCTCGCACAAGGGACGATTAAAGCAACCGTCTTGATTGAAACCATTATGGCAGCATTTGAAATGAATGAAATTCTATTTGAATTAAGAGATCATTCAGCAGGTTTGAACTGTGGAAGATGGGATTATATTTTTAGCTATCTTAAAAAACTGCGTAACCATGAAAATGTTATTCTGCCGGATCGATCACAGGTAACTATGACTGTACCATTTATGCGTTCTTATTCCTTGCTTACGATTCAAACTTGTCATCGCCGGAAAGCCCCTGCTATTGGAGGGATGGCTGCGCAAATACCGGTTCGTGATAATCCAGAGGCTAATGAAAAAGCATTTGCGAAGGTTCGTGCTGATAAAGAACGTGAGGCGTACGATGGACATGATGGTACATGGGTAGCACATCCGGGTCTTGTACCGGTTGCCCTAGATGTGTTTGACCGCGAAATGCCGGTGGCTAATCAGATTCATACTAACAAGCAGCAAAAGATTAATATCACGGCCAGCGATTTGCTCGAGACACCAACAGGAGAAATTACTGAAGAAGGTGTACGGGTTAATATCAATGTCGGTATTCAATATATTGCTTCGTGGTTATCAGGAAGAGGAGCTGCACCTATTCATAACTTAATGGAGGATGCGGCAACAGCTGAAATCTCACGGGCGCAGGTTTGGCAGTGGATCCGCCATCCAAAAGGTGTACTCAAAGGTGGCAGAAAAATAACTGTCGAAATGTATGAGCAATTTAAAGTGGAAGAACTAGAGAAAATAAAGTGTGAAATTGGCGCTCATGCCTATGAAAATGGACGTTTCACTGAAGCCGTTGAGCTGTTTGACAGCTTAATCCTAAATGATGAGTTTGTAGAGTTTTTAACCTTACCTGGGTATAAACTTTTATAAAAAATTTAATAGATTAATAGGAGGAATATAAAATGACAAATCAAAGAGCGAAGGAATTACAAGAAAGCTGGGAAATGGATAAGCGCTGGAATGGAATTACGAGACCGTATACTGCTGAAGATGTAATCAAGCTTCGCGGTTCCCTTGACATTGAGCATACGTTAGCTAGACGTGGAGCAGAAAAGCTTTGGAAAGAGATGAATGAAGAAGAATACATTAATGCACTGGGAGCATTAACAGGGAATCAAGCAGTTCAGCAGGTCAAAGCTGGATTAAAAGCCATTTACTTAAGCGGCTGGCAGGTTGCAGCCGATGCGAATCTATCTGGGCATATGTATCCGGATCAAAGTTTATATCCTGCAAACAGTGTGCCGAGCGTGGTAAAACGTATTAACCAAGCCCTCCAACGTGCAGATCAAATCACTCATTCTGAGGGAGATAATTCTATAGACTGGTTTGTTCCAATTGTTGCCGATGCTGAGGCAGGCTTCGGCGGACAGTTAAACTGTTTTGAATTGATGAAGGGTATGATTGAAGCAGGCGCTGCTGGAGTTCACTTTGAAGATCAGCTTTCCTCTGAGAAAAAGTGTGGTCATTTAGGCGGGAAGGTTTTATTGCCAACACAAACTGCGGTTCGCAACTTAATTGCTGCTCGTTTGGCCGCTGATGTTATGGGGGTTCCAACGGTACTGGTGGCACGTACGGATGCTAATGCTGCTGACTTGATTACGAGTGATATTGATATGAACGATGCACCATTCATTACAGGAGAACGGACGGCTGAAGGATTTTTCCGTACAAAAGCAGGACTTGACCAGGCGATTGCCCGCGGTTTAGCTTATGCACCATATGCAGATCTAATCTGGTGTGAAACATCTGAGCCAAACCTTGAGGAAGCAAGACGTTTTGCTGAAGCAATTCATGAGAAGTTCCCAGGTAAATTGCTTGCTTACAACTGTTCACCATCCTTCAACTGGAAGAAGAAACTAGACCAAGATACGATTGCAAAATTCCAGCAAGAGCTTGGAAAAATGGGATACAAGTTCCAATTCGTTACACTTGCCGGCTTCCATGCCTTGAACCACAGCATGTTTGAGCTTGCCCGCGGATACAAAGAGCGCGGCATGGCTGCATACTCCGAGTTACAGCAGGCTGAGTTCGACAGCGAGCAATACGGCTACACAGCAACAAGACATCAACGTGAAGTAGGAACAGGCTACTTTGACCAAGTATCCATGGTCATCACTGGCGGAACCTCCTCTACAACTGCGTTGAAAGGATCTACTGAGGAAGAGCAATTTACAAAATAAATTTTTAGGTCATATCCCCCTTCTTCTTATTGAGAGGGGGATATATTTGTTTTGGGGGGCTGGGGCTGGGGCATTTTACTTGCGGATGGCGAGGAATACTTGCGGATGGCCAAGAATACTTGCGGATAGCAGAATTTACTCTCGGATGGCGGAGAACACTCTCGGATGTGAGGATTTACTCTCGGATAGCAGAATTTACTCTCGGATAGCGGAGGACACTCTCGGATAGTAGGAAAATACTCTCGGATAGCAGAATTTACTCTCGGATGGCGGAGAATACTCTCGGATGGCGGAAAATACTCTCGGATGGCAGAGAACACTCTCGGATGGCAGAGAACACTCTCGGATGGCAGAGAACACTCTCGGATAGCAAAATATACTCTCGTATAACGGAAAACACTCTCAAATAACAGCAAACACCCCCAAATACCAGCACATTTTTGGAAATGAACCTTTTTTAGGGTATTATCATACATAATAATAGCCCTTTTAATGGAGATGATTTGTTTGAAAAAGCCGAACGTGGAGGAAGTTCTTCAACAGGGAATACACGGCCCTTTGGAAACGAAGCCAGATGAAAGGCGGAAATATTTAGGTACCCTGCGGGAACGGATTATTCTGGTCCTAAAGAAAAGCCAAGTGGCAGAAGCTGAGATTTATCCTCAAGTGGAAAAGGAAATGAAGAAAAATCCCCAGGTAAATCTATTATTGAACGGAAATATGGATTATTCGGTCCTATCTAAATATGTAAAATTAGCAGCCAAACACAAGGTCGAGCATAAAATCGTAACCAACAAAGAACATGATACAGATGTGGGCTTATTGCTTGCGATGGACGATGCAGTTGACAAAGAAGATATTTACATTTCGAAGAAAGAACTCAGCCTGACTGAACCCCAAAAAAGCAAAGGACTTTTTGCGAAACTTTTTAAACGATAAGGCAAGAAGGCAGCAGTCTATTGTGACTGCTGCCTTTTGTCATTCAACAAGGTTCAATGGGAGGAGGTATTTAGACCTATATTTGGGTATAACTGGAATTTAGTAGAAAATTAGAATATTATACTAATAAGGAGATTACCATTCAAGTTATTGATCAAAAGGAGGAGAGTAACAAGATAGATAAACTCATAATGGGAACGAAAGAAAAGTGGTCAGGTAGGAAGTCGTTTTATTTTGTATTGTACTTTTTACTAGAGATTACTAGATTGCTAACATCTGACCTATATCTTAGGAGGAGAATTATGAGAAAATGTATATTACTCTTTATTGTATTGGTTCTAATGCTAACTCTTGCAGGATGCAAATATCCAACCCTTGAAAAAGCGATTGCAGAAACAATCCCATTTGACGTACAAGAAGTTTTATACAAAACGAAAAGTGATGGGATAACAATCGTGTTATACTCCACCAAGGCAGAAGGGGAAGACGTTAAAGATATTAAAGACCCGGTGCTGGGAGTTTCATTCTTTGAGGGAAACGATGAAGAAGGATGGAAAAATGAAGGTCCGAATGGGTGGGAACATGCAAGGAGCGAAACCTATTCCATTTATCATGAGAATTACACCAAGTATGATGACAAAGGTAAGGTTCTTAAAGATATTTATGTTGTGTTTGGGGAAGTCAAGAATGAGAATATCACTGTTATTGAAATAGCTGATCAAGATAGCGAAGAATACAAGGAAGCAAAAATAATTAAAGATGGAAATAAGCGATATTATGCAGGGGTAGGCTTCCATCCGAAGGTTAGAGCTTTAAATGGTAATGGCGAAGTTATTCCACAACAATAATCATACATAATGGGGGATGCAAATGGTCTCGAATAAAACGATGTTGATTTCTTCAATTATATTATCAGCAGGGATTATTGCGGGAGGTTCTCTTATCTCTTCCAAATCAACTCCTGTAAGCAGCCCAATTAGTGAAAAAATTGATATGAAGGATACTATATTTTTAGATAGCAAAGAGGCCGCCAAGCTATTAGGAATAACTGAAAAGGAACTGCTCAAGATTATCGCGGAAGAAAAGAGAATGCTTGAAACAACAGGTTCTTTTGAGGGGGAAATGCTTCCGTATGTAATGATTGAGCAAAAGCGTTATTTTGAGAGAACGAAATTGATAATGTGGGCTCAGGAGTCCGCAGCACAACATAAGGAATATTAACGGTGAGACAGGAGCAAATGCTCCTTTTTTTTTGCCTACCAATCTAAAATGTACTTCTTTTGCCGATACTAGTAGAGGAATCATTGCGGTGAAGCGGAAAAGTTTGGTATCATCAATAATAAATTGATTATGACACAAGGGATTGGGGGGAATAAAATGACACGGATCTCAAATGAGCAAGTAAAGCATGTAGCAAACTTGGCTAGATTAGCGATAACAGAAGAAGAGGCGGAAAAGTTCACCAAGCAGTTAGATGCAATTATAACATTTGCGGAACAGTTAAATGAATTAGATACAGAGAACATTGAACCAACTTATCATGTGCTTGATATGAAAAATGTCTTTCGTGAGGATATCAAGCAAACAGGATTACCGCGTGAGGAAGTCTTAAAAAATGCACCCGAACATCAAGATGGACAAATTAAGGTTCCGGCAATCATTGGGGAGTAAAGAAGAAGCGTTTTAGGCTGCTTGCGCTAGACAAGGGAGGAAAGATAGTGAGTTTATTTGATTACAAAATGGCAGATCTCCATGAACTTTTACATAAAAAAGAAATAAAAGTCAGTGATCTTATTGAAGAATCGTATAAAAGAATTGCTCAAGTCGACAACCAGGTACAGGCATTTCTAACATTAGATGAGGAAAGGGCAAGACAACGGGCGAATTCTTTAGATGATATGCTTTCGGCCAACTCCTCTGGGAACCTATTATTTGGGATGCCGATTGGGATCAAAGACAATATTGTCACCAAAGGGCTTCGGACTACCTGTGCTAGTAAAATACTAGAGAACTTTAATCCTATCTATGATGCAACGGTTGTTCAAAAACTGAAGGAGCAGGAAACCGTAACGATTGGAAAATTAAACATGGATGAATTTGCGATGGGTTCCTCAAACGAGAATTCCCATTATCAAGTAACACGTAATCCATGGGACCTTGAGAGAGTACCTGGCGGTTCATCAGGCGGCTCTGCGGCTGCGGTCGCTTCTGGCGAAGTTCTATTTTCTTTAGGTTCAGATACAGGGGGATCCATCCGGCAGCCAGCAGCCTTTTGCGGAGTAGTAGGGTTAAAACCAACTTATGGCCGTGTATCACGTTTCGGATTGGTTGCATTTGCTTCGTCCCTTGACCAAATCGGACCGATTACTAGAACAGTTGAAGATAATGCATACCTCCTGCAGGCAATATCTGGGTTAGATTCAATGGATTCAACATCAGCGAATGTGGATGTACCTAATTTCGTCTCTGCGTTAACAGGAGATGTTAAAGGGCTCCGGATTGCCGTACCTAAGGAATACCTTGGTGAGGGCGTAGATGAAAGTGTTCGTCAGTCGGTACTAGAGGCCTTAAAAGTGCTTGAGAAAGAAGGAGCCACATGGGAAGAAGTATCCCTGCCACATTCTAAATATGCTTTAGCTGCCTATTATTTACTTTCTTCTTCTGAAGCGTCTGCCAATCTAGCTCGATTTGATGGCGTTCGCTATGGTTATAGAACTCCGAATGCGGATAATTTACTTGAATTGTATAAGAATTCTAGATCTGAAGGCTTTGGAGATGAGGTAAAACGCAGAATTATGCTCGGTACCTTTGCATTAAGTTCAGGATATTACGATGCCTATTACAAAAAAGCACAGCAGGTCCGTACGTTAATTAAGAAGGACTTTGAAGATGTTTTTGAAAAGTATGATGTTATCATTGGTCCAACTACACCAACGAAGGCGTTTAAAGTCGGCGAAAATATTGATGATCCTTTAACGATGTACGTAAACGATATTCTGACGATTCCCGTCAATCTGGCAGGTGTGCCCGCAATTTCTGTCCCATGTGGATTTGATAATGGCATGCCGCTTGGATTGCAAATTATCGGTAAGCATTTCGATGAAGAGACTATTTTCCGTGTGGCGCATGTGTTTGAAAGCTCAACAGATTATCATAAACAAAAGCCAGGTATATAGGGGGTGAAAACAATGGAATTTGAAACGGTGATTGGACTTGAAGTCCATGTAGAGTTAAAGACGGATTCGAAAATCTTTTCGGCCAGCCCAAACCATTTTGGGGCAGAACCAAATACAAATACCAGTGTCATTGACTTAGGATATCCTGGGGTGCTGCCGGTCCTAAATAAAAAAGCTGTGGAATTTGGAATGAAGGCGGCAATGGCCTTGAATTGTCAGGTAGCCACACATACGAAATTTGACCGAAAGAACTACTTTTATCCAGATAATCCAAAAGCCTATCAGATTTCCCAATTTGATAAGCCGATTGGCGAGCATGGCTGGATTGAAATTGAGGTAAATGGCTACACAAAACGTATTGGAATCACAAGGATCCATTTAGAAGAGGATGCAGGAAAACTGAGTCATGGTAATGGCTATTCATTAGTGGATTATAACCGGCAGGGAACGCCGCTAGTAGAAATTGTTTCTGAACCAGATATCCGTACGCCAGATGAAGCTTACGCCTATCTTGAAAAATTAAAATCCATCATCCAATATACAGGTGTTTCTGACTGTAAAATGGAAGAAGGTTCATTACGTTGTGACGCCAATATTTCCATTCGTCCAGTTGGACAAGAAGAGTTTGGAACGAAGACTGAATTAAAGAACCTAAACTCTTTTAACTTCGTCCGTAAAGGCTTGGAATTTGAGGAAAAGCGTCAGCGTGAGGTTGTTACAAGTGGCGGGACAATTGACCAAGAAACTCGTCGTTTTGATGAAGCAACAGGTGCTACCCTTCTAATGCGTGTAAAAGAAGGATCGGATGATTATCGATACTTCCCAGAACCAGATTTGCTGGATATCTATATTGATGAGGAATGGAAAGCCCGAATTGCTGCTGAAATTCCTGAACTTCCGGACCAGCGGCAAAAGCGTTATATAGATGAACTAGGTTTACCGGTGTATGATGCCAAGGTATTAACAGTAACAAAAGAAATGGCAGATTTCTTTGAAGGAACCGTAGCAGCCGGTGCAGAGGCAAAATTGGCATCGAACTGGATCATGGGAGATGTTTCTGCTTACCTCAATGCTGAGGGGAAAGAACTTCATCAAATCGCTTTAACACCTGAAGGCTTAGCTAGTATGATTAAGCTAATCGAGAATGGAACCATTTCTTCCAAAATCGCAAAGACTGTTTTTAAAGAGTTGATTGAAAACGGCGGCGATGCAGAAGCAATTGTTAAGGAAAAAGGGCTTGTACAAATTTCTGATGAAGGGACACTCCTTAAAATTATTTCTGAGGTACTCGATGCGAATCCACAATCGATTGAGGACTTTAAAAATGGTAAAAATAAGGCAGTGGGATTCCTTGTTGGCCAGCTAATGAAAGCAACAAAGGGACAGGCAAATCCACAAATGGTTAATCAATTATTACAGCAGGAATTAACGAAACGATAAAAACACTAAACTGGCAGATTTCTCTGCCAGTTTTTTTGTCGAATAGATCTTCGACATTCTTTTTTTAGATTTCCCGGGAAAAACCTTTATATATATAGGCATTAGGTAAAATTAATCAATCGTTTGATTAGTAGACTTTTTTCTACCCTTTTTTCAAGGAAAACCTATATATACAAGGATTTATTATCATGTTAATCAAACGTTTGATTAACAGTTCTGCTGGTGAAGCTTGTCGAAACCTAACTTGATTTCAGGTAGGAAGTGCTGTTCTATAATTATTAGGATATAAATCGACATTTATTTTGCTGTATAAGAGCCATCAAGCCTATATTTAAAGGTGGTAAGGCGAAACTAATCAAACGTTTAGTTAAACGACAAGATTCTACCGTTTTTAGGAGTAAAAACCTTTAATGATAGGGGGGAATCTTAATTTAATCAAACGTTTGATTAGTGATGGTTTTGCCTGGTTTTTGCTAATACTAGAGAAAGAAGTCAAAGTAAGTTGAATGGAGTTTGTAACAAATGAAAATTATGTACTTAACAATTGAACTCATCGTAGGCTTTTTTTTCTTGTTTATTATTGTGAAGGTTGTTGGGAGGAAAATCATTAGCCAAATTTCACCTTTTACGTTTATCGCTGCGATTGTATTGGGTGAATTATTAGGAAATGCTTTATATGATCATAAAATAGGAGTATTTTATATTCTTTATTCGATGACCATTTGGGGAGGATTGTTATTTGTTGTTGAAATCCTAAGTCAAAAATTTCTTTCATTCAGGGGAGTGGTTGAAGGAAAACCTTCCGCGCTAATCAAAAATGGAATTGTAGATCGAGAAGCATTACGGAAAAATAGGATGAATATTAACCAACTTCAAAGTTTACTCAGGCAAAGTGAAACCTTTTCTATGCGTGAGGTAGCCTTTTGCTACTTAGAAGCGAACGGGTCAATTAGCATATTAAAAAAGTCAAAGTATCAAAAAACGACTCAGGAAGATTTCAATATGCCTTCCAAAGTAGTTTTTGTACCTGTCACCTTAATAAGAGATGGTGAAGTATTATGGGATGAAATTTTTGATTTGGGCTTCGATGAATCGTGGCTAAAATCACAATTAATTACTCAACAAATTACGGATTATAAAGATGTATTTATTGCAGAATGGCTGCAAGGAGATGGGCTATTTGTACAGACTTTTAAGTAGAAAATGCCCATATAAATATGGACATTTTCTCTAAAACCTATTCTTGTTTTAATAAGCGGACACTTTCATCAAACTCTTTTTCAATCACTTCATTTTTCTTGTAAGTAATAAAACTTACAAGAACTGCGACGAGCAGGTTAAGCGCAAACCCTGGAACAATCTCGTATAGAGTGTCGCCAAGACCAACATTTTTCCAAACAATAACGGTGACAGCACCAACAATCATCCCAAAAAGTGCTCCCCAATGGGTCATCTTTTTCCAGAATAGGCTTAGCAGAATAACCGGTCCGAAGGCAGCCCCAAACCCTGCCCATGCGTAGGCGACAAGGTCCAATATCGTACTGTTTTGCTTGAAAGCAAGAAGAGTCGCAACGACAGCGACAAGAAGTACAGCCATTCTTCCTAAGAACACAAGCTGTTTATCCTTTGCTTCTTTATTCATTACCACTTTGTATAAATCCTCAACCAATGCACTTGATGTTACGATTAATTGTGAAGAAATTGTACTCATAATAGCCGCAAGAATCGCAGCCAGCGCAAAACCTGCAAATAGCGGGTGGAATAATATCTGGCTCAATTCTATAAATACGGCTTCAGGATTTTCTAATACATGTTGAGGATTTTTCTCAAAATAAGCAATCCCTATTAATCCTGTGAAAATTGTCCCGATAAGAGTTATAATCATCCAGCCCATCCCAATTCTTCGCGCACTCTTTGTTTCTTTAATCGTCTTAATCGCCATAAAGCGGACAATGATGTGAGGCTGACCAAAATAGCCGAGTCCCCATGCCATTGCAGATATAATTCCTAAAAAGGTTGTTCCTTTTAATAAATCAAGTTTAGCAGGGTCGATAGCACGAATCGTTTCAAATGTTTCTGAAGGGCCACCTGTGCTGAAGATTCCTATTGCTGGAACAAGTAAAAGAGCAATCAGCATCATTAACCCTTGGATAAAATCGGTATAACTTACTGCTAAGAAGCCTCCAAATAAAGTGTAGGCGACCACAACACCGCCAACAATATAAAGACCTGTATGATAGCTTGTACCAAAGGAGCTTTCAAAAAAGACTGCTCCGGAAACCATTCCAGATGAAACATAGAAAGTAAAGAAAATAAGGATAACGATACCAGATACAATCCTCAAGAGCTTCGTGTTATCTTTAAAACGGTTTTCCAGGTAACTTGGAATCGTAATTGAATCATTGGCAACCTGTGTATAAGATCGCAGCCGCGGTGCAACCAATAACCAGTTGAGATAAGCGCCAATGGTTAAACCAATGGCAATCCAGGCATCAGCTAAACCGGTTACATAAATCCCTCCAGGTAAGCCCATTAACAGCCAGCCGCTCATATCTGCAGCCCCAGCACTTAAGGCGGTTACAGCAGGTCCTAAAGACCTTCCTCCAAGCATATAATCCGTAAGATTGCTAGTTTTTCGATAGGAATACCAGCCGATAAAAAGCATCATCGCGATGTAAATTCCAATAGATACTAGCTGAAGTGTTTCATTGGACATAGATTTTCCTCCTATTGTAGAAATAAATTAAAATAATATTCCCCATATATAAAATATTCTATCAACTTATAAATCCTTTTTCCAATGTTAATTTATTACTTTATTAAAATAGGAAAATATACTTGTACAATAATAGCAAGAAAGGGATAATCCATTTGTTTGTAAGTAAAGATTGAAAGGATTATGATAATAATAAGTTGAAGGGAGTGTTTATATTGGAATTAGATTCTTGGTTTCAAAAGGGATTAACAAAAAATCAGTACATTGATGTAATGACCCGCAATAAAGAAGAGATGGTCTCCATTTATGAACGCTTCGAGTTAAAGGAAGAGGACAAAAGAAAGCTTGAAGCACTACAATCAAAAAAGCTGCGAGCCATTGTCCTTACGGAGGATTGGTGTGGGGACGCCATGCTCAATAACCCGGTTTTGCTTAGAGTGGCCGAAGCAGCCAATATCGAGGTGCGTTTTGTACTAAGGGATCAAAATCTTGAGTTAATGGACCAATATTTAACGAATGGTACATCAAGAGCGATTCCAATTTTTATTTTCATTGACCAAGAAGGAAATGAAGTGGGAGTTTGGGGACCGCGTGCACCCCAAATGCAGGCTCTTGTAGAAAAGGGACGTGCAGAACTGCCTGATAAGGAAGCTCCGGATTTCCAAGAAAAGCAAATGGCATTATATAAACGTCTTGGGACATCTTATCAGACTGATTCATCCATTTGGCAAACAGTTGCCAACAGCATAATGACAGCCATATTGTAAAAATAAAACCCTGGCGTTTTCAGCCAGGGATTTTTTACATTTTCACACCGTTATTCTTTGGTGGAATTCGGTCGTTAATTAGGTTCTTGTCATTGATTTTGGGTTCAATTCCTAGAATAAGGTTCCGTATATTAGAACGGTGAAGATAAATCAAAAATAAAGTAAAAAGTAAAAAGATAAGTTCAAATTCAATATTAGGTGAAAAATAAGAGTAAATCAGCAAGCTAAGTCCTACAGAGATGGAGCCAAAAAATACGTACTTTGTTAAAAAGATGACTAAAAAGAAGGCAGCGTAAGCAATTACACCCAGCGGCAGGTTTGCTACTGCTAATGTTCCGGCCGTTGTAGCAATCGCTTTTCCACCACGGAAACCGGCAAAAATGGGATAGCAATGTCCTACTACCGCCATCAGACCAAAATAAAGCGGTTCAGCATCCAGGTTGAAGTACAAGGGAAGATAAGCAGCAAGTGCTCCTTTACCAATATCGACAAGTACGACGAAAATGGCAGAACCTTTTCCAAGAACCCTTAATGTATTCGTTGCACCAGGATTTTTGCTTCCATGGTCGCGAATATCAACCCCAAATAACAGCTTGCCCACAATCAGTGCAGTCGGAATGCTTCCAATCAAATAGGAGGATAGGAGCAGCAACCAGAGCATATCATCATTCCTTTGTCAGATTATCTTCTACATCAATAGCATTTTACCATAAATCAATGGTATCATTTTAATAATTCCTGTAATAGGAAATATTAAAGGGGCGACAGACATGGAGCATATAAATTTTGGTCAAGTTGCTAAAAGTTATGCGAAGACACGAGAAGATATTCCCGTAAGTTTAATGGACAGCTTGTACATCCGAGGTGTTTTTTTTGATGGGAAAAAAGTAGCGGATATTGGCTGTGGGACAGGTGCCTTAACAAGGAAAATGTCAATGAGAAAAGCTGAAGTTATTGGCATAGACCCATCAAAAGAATTACTGCAGTATGCCATTGAATTAAATAGGTCAAAAAACTATAGCATTCCTTATATAGAAGCATGTTCTGAGAGTACTGGATTACAAGAGTCTGAGTTCGATATCGTAACCGTCATGCGTGCCTGGCACTGGTTTGACCGTGAAAAGGCCATTCTAGAAATAAAACGAATTTTAAAAGAAAAAGGTACATTAATAGTTATAGATTCTGGCTTTCTTACTGGTTCTGAAGAGGTTGAGAAGACATTCGAAGTCTTATCTAAATACGTAAGCGGCGGATTAAAACCTGCTGGAGCCAAAGCAGAATCTAAGCAGAGAATAAACGGCTTCCCTATAGAGTGGTTTGATGAATGGCATAAAAATGGTTTTGAGTTAAGTGATTTTTATAGACTTAATTATTCGGTTACCTTTTCAAAGGAAAAATGGATTGAGAGAATGGAATCTGTCTCCTGGCTTGCAGGATTAGAGGAGAAAGTAAGAGAACATGCACTTCAAGATTTAAAAGTTTCCCTATCAGACCATGAGCCTTACAATATTCCTCATCAATGTAATGTGTGTATATTAAGGCTCCACCAATAGGAGAAAGACTAGATTGGCCGAAACGTGCGAATATTCCGCACGTTTTTTTTGCTGATATTTTAGTGATTATAAAAAAACTTTTAAAAAATGTGTAGGGGTTTGTAACGATCATCTCGTCTAATAAGGTGAAGGTCAGATAGAAAGGGGGAGAGAGCGATTAGTGATTCAGCATTAATACAAAAAGTAATAGAAGGCAGTGACCATGCCTTCAGGCTTTTAGTTGAGAAGTACCGTAATGACGTGTTCCGGACACTCTTTGCAGTACTGCGCGACCAAAAGGAAGCAGAAGATGCGGCCCAGGAAGTATTTATGAAAATATATTCCTCTCTCTCCCAATATGAAAATCAAGGATTTAAAACTTGGATGACCAGAATAGCTGTTAATCATGCAATCGATATAAAAAGGAAGCAAGCACGACGAAAAGAAGAAGTAGTGGAGGCATTGGAGCAGCAGGCACTAGGCACTCCAAAGGATGGTGTTGAGAAAGAACTAATCGTTAATGAAAGGCAAAGGCTCGTTAGAAAAAGACTTGATGAGCTTCCTGAGAATTATCGAGATGTTATATACGGTTTCTATATAGCGGAAAAAAGCTATCAGCAATTGGCGGAAGAACAGAATGTACAGGTGAAGACAATTGAAACAAAGCTATACAGGGCGCGTGTTTGGATGAAAAAGAATTGGAAGGAGGACGATTTTTCATGAAGCATTACACTTATGATGAGTGGTTGAGCTATGTTAAAAACGAAGTAAGCTTTAAGACCCGTGAGGAACTAGAAAGTCATTTATATACATGTGACCAATGTCTGGAACATTATTTACAAGCTGTTACAGAACATGAATCATCACTTCCAGTTCTTTCAAACGAGAACAGCTTTACAGACCTGGTGATGGCAGGTGTTTCAAAACAAAAAGAGTTCATCGAAAAACCGTCAGTGATAAAACAGCCTGTAAAAGTGAAAAAGGCATTCTATCAACAGGCAGCGTTTCACTATATCATTGCAGCTGCTGCAACTCTATTGCTTACCTTTTCGGGTGTGTTTCAATCACTTGCCACCTATGCAAGTGCAGTAGAGGCTACGCAGCATTTAAAGGAAAAAAAGCCAAGTGTCACAGAAGGCGTAATTGATAAAACATTTGCATGGATGGATTCTTTGGAGAAAAAGGAGGCAAATAAAAAATGAAAAGCTCAACGAAGGCGTTAACACTAGCGCTATTCCCAGGCCTCGGCCATATTTATTTCGGTAACATGATTCGAGGAGTACTTTATTTATTGTCTGTTGTGGGTTTAGCATTCATAACGGTCATTGCGTTATTTTCCAACAATGGTGAAGTGGCTTTACTATGCTTTATGGTGGGGATCTTCATATATTTAGTTAGTTTTATTGACTTGGGGGTACAAATTTCCAAACAAAAGAAAGCAGTACGAGCAGCTAATCCTGATGAGCCCCCGTCACAGGCTACACAGGAATCAGAAAGGTTCTATACCATTGTGCTGTCGTTCGTGCCTGGCCTCGGTCATTTTCAGTTGGGGCTGATGAACCGGGGACTGACTTTGTTAGGTGCCTTTTTAGGACTTGGAGTCATGGTGATTTTTGTAACGGCCCTAAGCAGCCGTTCTGAGTTTCTCGTATTTTTAGCGGGCTTGCCAATTATCTGGGTGTATGGATTTTTTGACTCTGTCCAGCAGTTGAATAAAAAACAGCGTGGTGAGGAGCTTGTTGACCAGACGATTTTTGAGGACTTTGAAACACTGAGAGATGATGGGAAGAAAAGTAAATCAATTGCAACCTTCCTCTCGATTTTTCCAGGTGCAGGCCACTTGTATCTAGGTTTACAAAAACGCGGAATTCAGTTAATGGCAGCCTTCTTGTTCTCAATCTATATTTTAGATGTTTTACGTCTTGGAATCTTCCTGTTCTTAATACCAATAATCTGGTTTTACAGCTTTTTTGACGCTATGCAAAAGCTATCCAGATACGGTGAAGAAGAGATTGAAGATGTTCCGATTATTTCATATTTAATTAATCACCAGAAATGGGTTGGGATTGGATTAGTTGTAATGGGGCTTTACTACCTATTAATGAACGTGGTACTTCCTGTCTTTTCACCAATGATCTCCGATTTGATTAATATTGATTTAATGTATTGGATACAAAGCTATTTGCAAACGGGTCTTGTCTGTGTCTTGTTAATTGGCGGAGGAATAAAGCTGTTATCTGGCAGCAAGCAAAAAAGGGAGGAAGGAAAATCATGAAAAGATGGCAGAATACACTAACGGGGGTCCTTTTAATAGGTGTTGGAATTGGTTTTCTTATTAGAAAAAGAAAGGAGCAGGAGATATGAGAACATGGCGTGTGGGTACGTTTTCAATGGGGGCATCGCTTGTTTTTCTCGGCCTCTTCCTTTTTCTTTCACGGTTTATGGGTTTAGATCTTGTTCATGTGATGAGCTCATGGTGGCCGATTCTATTAATCGTTCTTGGGATTGAAATTCTTCTCTATTTGTTTTTCTCAAAGCAGGAGAAGCCTATTTTAAAATATGATTTTGTCAGTATTCTCTTTGTAGGTTTGCTTGGTACCATTGGAATATTGTTTGCGACTCTTAGTGCAACCGGTGTTATGGGGAAGGTGGAAGAGCTCGCTGCCAGGGAAGAACGTTCCTTTGAGCTTCCAAACTTCACCTACCAAATCGATGATAGTATAAAACGAGTTGTCCTTAGAACGGCATCCTATCAAACAACAGTTGAAGCTACTGATGAAAAAGAGTTGTCGATGTTTGGGACGTACCGGACTGAGACTGCAAAAAGGGAAAAGCTCATAAAAAGCTCAGATGAATATGTGTATGCAAACAAAAAGGGAGATACTCTGTTTGTAAATGTTAAGACACTTCCGAACGAGGTGGGCCCATT
This sequence comes from Neobacillus niacini, assembly GCF_046591715.1. Lineage (GTDB taxonomy): Bacteria > Bacillota > Bacilli > Bacillales > Cytobacillaceae > Neobacillus > Neobacillus niacini_L. The sequence continues at coordinate 58,170 of NZ_JAWVNQ010000011.1, forward strand.
TTATAGCCGCCCGCAAGTAGCTTCAACCATTCTTATTCCAAAGGGTGTGGAGCTTGAGGTCATTAGTACCGGAGCGAGCCTAAGCTTAAACCCGAGAGGACTTGAGAATAATTGGAGTATTGACGGCGCCTCAGAATTAGATGTAAAGGCTCGAGAGAATAGCAATTTAAATATTGAAGCAGTTAATGTATATGGAGTTGAAGGTGCAGAGGGCGCATGGAATATAACCAAAAAAGGTGACCCAAATCAAGGTGATCGTGTAGATGCTGTTCATCAGTCTGGTGAGGGAAAGTACCAAGTAACCATTACGAATACAAATTATGTTAGTTTAAACCGTAATTAGTTCTCATCTTATTTTTTGCAAAAAAATAAAAAAAAGGTATGATAGTAGACGGCAGAGTTATGGATAGAATAATATTTGTTGCTTGGGTTAATAATTGTAAGCCAAGGAGTAAATTGGTAGAATATAGAAGAGATCCATCAGATGCCATTTATTTGATTTCATAAAATAGGATGATGAATGATGAAACGAGCACGATTAATATATAATCCCACTTCAGGAAGAGAAATCCTTAAGCGTCATTTGGCGGAGATACTAGAGAAGCTTGAGGCTGCCGGGTATGAGGCCTCCTGCCATGCTACGACAGGTGCGGGGGATGCAACAGCAGCTGCTCGGATTGCAGTGGAACGAAAATATGATGTTGTCATTGCTGCAGGTGGTGACGGCACCATAAATGAAGTGGTTAATGGCTTAGCAGAGCAGGAATACAGACCGAAGCTTGGAATTATCCCATCCGGTACAACAAATGATTTTGCAAGAGCCCTCCATATTCCAAGAGATATCGGGGCAGCTGTCGATATTATCACAAAAGGTGAACGGATTCCTGTGGATATTGGCCGGATTAATGACCGGTATTTTATTAATATTGCGGGCGGCGGCAGAATCACAGAGCTTACATACGAAGTTCCAAGCAAACTGAAAACGATGCTGGGGCAGCTCGCCTATTATTTAAAAGGGATGGAAATGCTCCCTTCTATTAAAGCATCAGATATAAGTATTGAGTATGATGGCAAGCTTTTTGAAGGGGAAGCAATGTTATTCCTTGTTGGGCTGACGAATTCAATTGGCGGCTTTGAAAAGATTGCTCCAGATTCATCGATTAATGATGGAATGTTTTCATTACTGATATTGAAAAAGATTAATTTAGCGGAGTTTGTCCGCGTTGCAACATTAGCGATCCGCGGTGAACATGTGAATGACCCTAATGTTATTTATGCAAAGGCAAGCCGGATTAAAGTTCATTCGAATGAAAAGGTTCAATTGAATCTTGATGGTGAATTCGGTGGATTGCTGCCCGCTGAGTTTGCAAACTTGTACAGGCATTTAGAGGTATTTGTACCACTTGATGATATTCGTCCACTGGATAAACCAACTGACTGGGTACCAGGACAAAGATATAGCTGAAAAAGCCGCGTTCCATTGTGGAGCGGGCTTTTTTGTTTAGAGGAAAAAAGATTTTGGTACAGAATAGTAATAAGAATAAGAATAAGAGGAAAGAGGAGGCAGTGAAATGGAAAAAAGGGCACTTATTAATATTGATTATACTTACGACTTTGTTGCGGATGCCGGTGCATTGACTTGTGGTGAGCCGGGTCAGGCGATTGAAGAAAAAATTGTTCAATTAACACGTGAGTTTATAGATCACGATGATTTTGTTGTTTTTGCCATCGATGTTCATGATACGGGAGATACCTATCATCCAGAAACAAAACTATTCCCGCCGCATAACATTCGTGGAACTTCAGGAAGACATTTGTTTGGCGGACTTCAAAACCTGTATGAGGAAAATAAAGAACTTGGAAATGTTTATTTTATGGATAAAACAAGATATTCTGCTTTTGCCGGTACAGATCTTGAAATTAAGCTGCGGGAACGGGGAGTTACAGAGGTGCACCTTGTTGGGGTCTGCACAGATATATGTGTTCTTCATACGGCGGTAGACGCGTATAATAAGGGCTTTAAAATTGTTATCTACAAGGAGGCAGTCGCTTCCTTTAACCAAAAGGGACATGAATGGGCTTTGGGCCATTTTGAGCAAACGCTTGGAGCGCTGGTTAAATAGATTTTATAATGGTAATATTGTTTAATATGTTGAAAAAGTAGTGGTTCGGAGGGTTAGGATGAAAAACATTTATCAGGACGATAGCTTAGCTCTGCATACAGATCTATACCAAATTAATATGGTAGAAACGTATTGGAGAGACGGCAGACATAAAAAACGTGCAGTATTTGAATTGTTCTTCCGTAAGCTCCCTTTTGGAAATGGATATGCGGTATTTGCCGGTTTGGAAAAAGTCATTCAGTTTATTAAGGGCTTCCGCTTTTCAGAAGATGATTTGGAGTATTTAAAAAATGAAGTGGGCTACGAGGATGACTTTTTAGAATACTTAAGGAACTTGCGCTTTACAGGTACCATTCGCTGTATGAAAGAGGGAGAGCTTGTTTTTGGCAATGAGCCGATTTTGAGCGTGGATGCCCCGCTTTGTGAAGCTCAATTGATTGAAACGGCACTTTTAAACATCATCAATTATCAAACATTAATTGCGACAAAGGCTTCTCGTATTAAGCAGGTTCTCGGAAGTGAGATTGCCATGGAGTTTGGTACTCGAAGGGCCCAGGAGATGGATGCGGCTATTTGGGGGACGCGGGCAGCTTATTTAGCCGGCTTTGATGGAACAAGTAATGTCAGGGCGGGTAAATTATTTCAAATTCCTGTTTCTGGTACACATGCACACTCGATGGTCCAGGCCTACAAGGACGAATATATGGCATTCAAAAAATATGCCGAGTCTCATAAGGATTGCGTCTTTTTGGTTGATACATACGATACCCTGCGTTTGGGTGTTCCGAATGCAATAAAGGTCGCTGAGGAGATGGGTGATTCTATCAATTTCGTAGGAATCCGCTTAGACAGCGGTGACCTAGCCTATCTCTCAAAGGAAGCCAGAAAAATGCTTGATGAAGCAGGATTCAAGGAGACTAAAATATTTGCTTCAAGTGACCTTGACGAGTACACGATTCTTAACCTAAAAGCTCAGGGTGCAAAGATTGACAGCTGGGGAATTGGAACAAAGCTGATTACGGCTTATGAGCAGGCGGCACTAGGGGCTGTCTACAAGATTGTTTCGATAGAGGACGAGAACGGTAAAATGGAAGATACAATTAAAATCTCTTCTAATCCAGTAAAAGTAACAACTCCGGGGATTAAGAAAATTTACCGCATTATCAATAATAAAAATAACCATGCAGAAGGCGACTACATTGCCCTCGAGGATGAAATATTGCCGGAGAAGCGCCTGAAAATGTTCCACCCAACGCATACGTATATGAATAAAATTGTTACAAACTTTACGGCAAAAGAGCTTCATGAAGTGATTTTTTCGAATGGTGAGCTTGTCTATGAAATGCCATGTCTGGAAGAATCGCGCGAATACGTAAAGCAGAATCTTGCTGCTCTTTGGGATGAATATAAGCGGACGATGAATCCTGAGGAATATCCAGTAGACTTAAGCCAAAAATGCTGGGATAACAAAATGAGAAATATTGAAGAAGTGAAAGAGAAAGTGGTACAGATGAAGGCTGAATAGGAAAGTAGGGCACCCTTTAAAGGGGTGTCTTTCTTTTTGATCGTGAAATAAACAAGAAATCCCGCGGATAAATTCTAAAACCCGCGGGATTCACTATTAATCTTTATTTATTCTTAAAGAAATCCATAAAAGCATGGTAAATTTCTATGCCTTGATACGTAAGCATTCCTGCTGCAGTTAATGAAAATACCCCAATCATTAAGAAGCGAATCCACATTTAATTTTCCTCCCTTTTTGTAAGTTTTAACTTATCAAATGAGAGGAGGAGATAACGTAATTCGACTGATGAAAAACGGGTAAAAGGAAGATAAGATTCTTGGTGTATATTCTAGGAGGAGTTCTGTAAAGGGTGACTACGATCTGAGTAATTAAGGCAAGTACTCCAATAAAGTAAAGATGGTATAGATGTTTACCTTCATCGTCGGATGATGATTTCGTACTCCAATCGTCAATGGTTAGAACCGCTTTATGTTCATGCTGCAGATGAGTAATGATCTTAGACTGATGAAGAAAAACGGTAAAGAAAATGAAGGCAAGGAGCAATGAGATGGGAAGAATTTTTACCTTCTTTATCGTAATCACCTCCTTCCGAGATGTTTTAATTATAAACACTATTGTTATGTTGTTAAATTAAAATGCTCCGACATTTTTCGCGATGTAAAAGGGTATAGCATCAATTTATGGCTGATTTCGCAATTAGATTGGGTTTATGATACAATCTTGCTAGTCAAATCGGAGTAAAGGAAGTAAGAAATGAAAAAAACAATACCGGTTAAAAAAAATGATTATATAGATGTGGTATTTGAAGATTTAACGCATGACGGAGCAGGGGTAGCGAAGGTGGAAGGCTATCCATTGTTCATTCCAAATGGGCTGCCAGGTGAAAAAGCACAGGTTAAAGTAATAAAAGTTAATAAAGGGTACGGTTTCGGACGATTGATAGAAATTTATGAGAAAAGTCCATACCGTGTGGACGTACCTAATAGTGAGCTTCATAAATATGGCGGCTGTCAGCTGGAGCATATCACTTATACCGGGCAGTTGAAGTATAAGGAAAACCAAGTTAAGCAAGTGCTTGCCCGGATTGGTAAACTAGAGGATGTGACTGTCCACCCTATTCTAGGGATGGACAACCCATGGCATTACCGAAATAAAGCACAGGTTCCAGTTGGTGAAAAAGATGGGAAGCTGATTGCTGGATTTTTCAAGCCTAGAAGTCATGAAATTGTTGATACTGATGAGAGTCTGATACAGCTGCCTGAGATTAATGAGGCAGTTCAAACAGTTAAGGAAATATGCAGTGATTTAGGGATATCAGCATATCAAGAAGAATACCATAAAGGTGTTCTTCGCCATATCATGGCTCGTTATGGACAACAAACGGGTGAGCTGATGGTAGTGCTTATTACCAGAACCACGGATATTCCAAACAAAGACAAACTAGTTGAAGAAATTGTTGGACGCCTTCCAAAAGTTAAGTCGATCGTGCATAACGTTAATTCAAAACGTACAAATGTCATCCTTGGTGAAAAAACAACCGTTCTTTGGGGTAATGAAGTGATTTATGACAAGATAGGTGATGTGAAATTTGCCATCTCTGCTTTATCTTTTTATCAGGTGAATCCTGTTCAAACCAAGGTTCTTTATGATAAGGCACTTGAGTATGCAGGGCTCAGTGGGGAAGAGTCCGTTATCGACGCCTATTGTGGAATTGGAACGATTTCACTGTTTTTAGCACAAAGGGCAAAAAAGGTCTTCGGCGTGGAAGTTGTACCAGAAGCGATTGAAGATGCGAAACGGAATGCAGAGTTAAATGGAATAACAAATGTAGAGTTTGAAGCGGGGGAAGCAGAAATTGTGATTCCCGAGTGGTATAAAGAGGGAAATTCTGCTGATGTTCTAGTGGTAGACCCGCCGCGGAAAGGCTGTGATGAGGTCTTCTTGCAAACCATCATTGACATGAAACCGAAAAAAGTAGTCTATGTATCCTGTAACCCAGCCACACTGGCACGTGATTTACGGATTCTTGAAGATGGGGGCTATAAAACAGTGGAAGTTCAACCGGTTGACATGTTTCCACAGACAACACATTGTGAAGCGGTCGCGTTGTTGGAGTTGTATCGATAGTGAGAGGATTTGAGTTTAAAATGAAAGATAATTTTTGGCGTGATCTACCAAGGCCTTTTTTTATACTTGCCCCAATGGAAGATGTGACGGATGTTGTTTTTCGTCATGTAGTGAGTAAAGCAGGCAGGCCTGATGTATTTTTTACAGAGTTTACCAACTCGGATAGTTATTGTCACCCTGATGGGAAGCAGAGTGTTCGCGGCCGGTTGACATTTACAGAAGATGAACAGCCGATTGTGGCCCATATATGGGGGGATAAGCCTGAATACTTTAGACAAATGAGTATGGGTATGGCGGAGCTGGGCTTTCGGGGTATAGATATTAATATGGGGTGTCCTGTACCGAATGTGACGCAGAACGGGAAGGGAAGCGGCCTTATTCGCCGTCCGGATGTTGCAGCAGAATTAATACAAGCAGCAAAGGCAGGGGGATTGCCTGTTAGTGTGAAGACAAGACTTGGTTTCGCGGAAATAGACGAATGGCAGGACTGGCTTACACACATCTTGAAACAAGACATTGTAAATCTCTCCATTCATCTTCGTACACGGAACGAAATGAGCAAAGTGGATGCTCATTGGGAGTTGATACCGGAAATTAAGAAGCTCCGTGACCAGGTGGCACCTGAGACACTATTGACGATTAATGGGGATATCCCTGACCGTCAAACCGGTCTTGTGCTGGCGAATCAATACGGTGTTGATGGGGTTATGATTGGACGGGGCATTTTTAAAAATCCATTTGCCTTTGAAAAAGAGCCCAAAGAGCATAGCACTCAGGAATACCTTGATCTTCTAAGACTGCAGTTAGATCTTCAAGATAAATTTTCAGTGGAAGTGCCGCGTTCCATCACTGCACTGCATCGCTTCTTTAAAATATATGTTAAAGGTTTCCCGGGGGCAAGTGAATTAAGAAATCAATTAATGAATACAAAATCAACAGATCAAGTGCGGGAATTGCTTGATCACTTTGAGTCAAAGAATCTTTGAGGGAATGGGAACAGTTGAAGCATCTCCATTCAAGGCAGGGAAGGCAGATAATGGTAAAAAACCCGAAAAAACGGGTTTTTTTTGTGTAAAAATGAATTGAAGGGGTTTTTAGTGCTGTAAAGCAAGAAAAAATGGTTGATTTTTAGTGTTTCTATGACTAAACTCAATTCGATACCCTGCATGGTTAATCGATTTGTTTCTTTATAGTAAAAAAGTTCGATAAGGCGACTTTGTTTGTCACAATTATAAAAAAGTAAACCACTATTTTAGTAGATTCTATTTATTCTTAATTCATAGGAGGCTTCCATGGAAAACGATATTATTATCCGTTTTGATAACGTAACAAAATCTTACAACAGTCAGACGAAGGTTTTACAAGATGTAAGCTTTGAACTGGAACGGGGAAAATTCTACACATTACTTGGCCCTTCAGGCTGCGGGAAAACGACGATTTTACGTATTATTGCAGGCTTTGAAAAACCGACAACCGGGGATATATACATTAACGGAAAGTGTGTTAACGATGTACCTGCAAACGAGCGTCAAGTAAACACCGTATTCCAAGACTATGCTCTATTTCCACACTTAAACGTATTTGAGAACGTAGCATTTGGTTTACGGATTAAAAAAGTAAAAGAATCTGAAATTAAAACGCGCGTAGCAGAAGCGTTAAAGTTCGTAAACTTAGCTGGGTATGAAAACCGTGAAATTACAGAAATGTCAGGCGGTCAGCGTCAACGGGTTGCGATTGCACGTGCAATCATTAATGACCCAGAAGTAATTTTACTTGATGAACCATTATCAGCACTTGATTTAAAACTGCGTACAGAAATGCAATATGAACTGCGCGAGCTTCAACAGCGTCTGGGCAAAACATTTATATTTGTAACGCACGACCAAGAGGAAGCATTAGCGATGAGTGATGAAATTTTCGTTTTAAACGAAGGGATTATACAGCAATCTGGTACGCCTGTTGATATTTATGATGAGCCAATTAATCGCTTCGTGGCAGACTTCATTGGGGAGTCAAACATTGTTGCCGGTGTCATGCTAGAAGACTATAAAGTTCAATTTGCTGGAAAGGTATTTGACTGTGTCGACGGCGGTATGAAGCCAAACGAAAAAATCGATGTTGTCATTCGTCCAGAAGACCTTCAGATTACATCAAAAGCGGCAGGTAAAATTGATGTTCGCGTCGATACGCAGCTATTCCGCGGCGTACATTACGAGTTATCAACATATGATAAGGAAGGAAATGAGTGGCTTGTACACTCATTGAAAAAGGCTGAAGTAGGTGCACAAGTAGGTCTTGATTTCGACCCTGAAGCGATTCATATTATGCGTCTAAACGAAACGGAAGAAGAATTTGACGCACGCATAGAGGCGTATAGTAATGAAGTTTAAGTCAAAACCAGCGTTCGTCCCATATACACTATGGATTGCGCTCTTCGTTATTGCACCGATTGGGCTCGTGTTGTATTATTCGATGCTCGATTTAAACGGAGATTTTACGCTAGTAAACTATAAAAACTTTTTTACATCTGCATACTTAACGATGACGCTGACGAGCTTCTGGTATGCATTAATCATTACGTTTTTTACACTGATCATCTCTTATCCAACTGCTTATCTTTTGACGAAAACAAAGCATAAGCATTTATGGCTCATGCTCATTATCATTCCTTCATGGATAAATTTATTATTAAAGACGTATTCCTTTATCGGGATTTTTGGTTTATACGGGCCGGTTAATGCCATTATAGAATTGTTGGGCTTCGACCCGACGCAAATCTTATTTACCGATTTTAGTTTTGTGTTTGTTGCGGTGTATATTTTTATCCCGTTTATGATTATCCCTATTTTCAACGCGTTAGATAAAATGAATCCGTCATTAATTTACGCAGCTCGTGACTTAGGTGCTTCACCGCTTACAACGTTCCGGCGAGTCATTTTTCCTTTAACGATTGAAGGAGTAAAATCAGGGATTCAAGTAACGTTCATCCCTGCACTTTCCCTCTTCATGATTACGCGCCTAATTGCAGGGAACAAGGTAATTACACTTGGTACAGCGATAGAACAGCAGTTTTTAGTCGCTCAAAACTGGGGAATGGGTTCAACCATTGCTGTGTTTTTAATTTTAATTATGTTTATCATCATGGTGTTTACTCGCACAAAGAAAAAAGGAGGTCGAGCATAAATGCGATCTAATTTAACGACTACAGCTAAAGTATATTTAGCTATCGTGTTTGTTATTTTATATGCACCGATCTTCTACTTGATTTTTTATTCATTTAATAGCGGCGGTTCAATGGGTGCGTTTGAAGGTTTTACACTCGAACATTATCAAGCTGTATTTGATGATCATCGCCTGCTCGTTATCTTAATCAATACCGTAATTGTTGCATTGTTGTCAGCGTTAATAGCAACCATCATCGGAACTCTTGGAGCAGTCGGTATAGTTTCATTAAGAAATTACAAAATACGTAACATCGTATTATCATTGAATAATATTTTAATTGTCAGCCCAGATGTTGTGATTGGGGCAAGCTTCTTAATTTTATTCACAATGATTGGAGTTAAACTTGGCTTTCTTTCCGTATTGATTTCACATATTGCCTTCAGTATTCCAATCGTTGTATTAATGGTTCTGCCTAAAATCTTGGAAATGAATACGAACTTAATTGATGCAGCACTTGATTTAGGAGCAAGTCGACGTGATGTCTTAACACGTGTTATTGTTCCATATATTAAACCGGGGATTTTAGCTGGTTTTTTTATGGCGATAACCTATTCGTTAGATGACTTTGCTGTTACGTTTTTTGTTACTGGTAACGGATTTAGTACATTGTCTGTTGAGATCTATTCGATGGCACGCGCAGGTATTACTTTAACCGTTAATGCTATCTCAGGGCTGGTGTTTATCGTGACAGTCGGTATTGTCGTTATGTATTACTTCATTACGATGCGTTCGAAAAAAACGGAGGGCTCGATTAAATGAAATCTTTAATTCAAATCATGTTAGCAATCGTTATAACATGCGGCCTCCTTTCGTTTGCTGCGGCAAAACTTGAAGCAGGAAGCTCTGCCGGAGGGAAGGACACTTTAGTTGTTTTCAATTGGGGAGAATACATTGACCCAACGCTAATCGACCAGTTTGAAGAAGAAACAGGGATTACTGTTATTTATGAAACATACGATTCCAATGAAGCAATGTTGACGAAAATTAGACAAGGGGGCACATCTTATGATGTTGTTGTCCCATCCGAATATACAATAGAAACTATGATAAAAGAAGATTTGTTAATAGAAATTGATCATTCGAAACTTCCAAACTTGCAAAATATCGATCCTTACTTTTTAGATTTGCCGTTCGACCCGAAAAACAAATACTCCATTCCTTACTTTTGGGGAACGGTCGGGGTAGTTTATAATCCTAATGAAATTCCGGAAGATATCACTTTTGATTCGTGGGACGATTTATGGGATCCGGCACTAAAAAATAAAGTATTCCTAGTAGATGGAGCCCGTGAAGTCATCGGTATGGGCTTAAATAGCTTAGGATATTCGTTAAATTCACGTGATGAAAAAGAACTACAAGAAGCATTAAAAAAATTAATACAACTTAACGGCAATGTAAAAGCAATCATTGGAGATGAAATTACACCCCTAATGATTAATAATGAAGCTACAGTAGCCGTAACCTTCTCAGGGCAGGCAGCAGATATGATGTTTGAGAACGAAGAGCTGAATTACGCAGTACCACAAGAAGGCTCAAACTTATGGTTTGATAACATGGTTATTCCTGCCACTTCAAAGAATGTGGAAGGAGCCCACCAGTTTATTAATTTTATGCTGGATAGAGAGGTAGCTGCACAAAACACGGATTATGTAGGATATGCGATTCCAAATAAAGCAGCGTGGGAACTATTAGATGATGAAGTAGTAAACGATGAACGGTTTTACCCGCGTGAAGAAAGCCGGGCAAACTTAGAGGTATATGAAAATCTAGGTCTTGAGCTGCTGGGGAAATATAACGAATACTTTTTAGAATTTAAAATGTCATTAAAGTAATTCATTGTGAAGCCGATTTTGAAATAATTTTTTAAGGGGCCAAAATTCATATAGGAATTTGGTCCCTTTGTTTATAGAGCATTGCAATTTATAACCTAATCCCTTGATTACTTCGAATTTGTGATTTATAGTAGACAGTTAATGGAGGTGCAATTAATGGCGAAAAAAGTTTTTTTACTATTATTGATGGTTTTAATTTTTGCTGTAACTGCTTGCAGTAATAACAATGAAACACGTTCTAATGACCAAAACGAAACAAGTTCTAATGATCAAAAAGAAACTATAAGCGAAGATAGTGATACAGCTGTCCTTAAGATTGGCGAAACAGGATTAATTGAATCTACTATTGGAAGTTATGAAGTTACTCCTGAAAGTGTAAATTTTATCGATTCAATCGAAGGAAAAACATCAAGTTATGGAACACTGATTGAAGCGACTATTCATTTTAAAAATGTTTCTGACAAAGCAATTGAAACGTCTTCAATTCTTTATAGTGATGGTAGAATAATACCTTTATCTGATGAAGCAGTTTACGCTATTGCTGTACATATTACTGACGAAGTTCAAGAAATTCAGCCAAATGAAACTGTTACGATGAAAATTGTTTATGACGCTTTAGAAGACAAAGATTATCATCTTGCATTCGGAGATGGTTTAACATCAAATGAAGTAAGATGGTCATTTGAACGAGAGTAATTTTTTATGATTTAGATATAAAAATTATGCTCCCTCGGACTAAGAGTTTGAGGGTTCTTTTTTGTTGGTTTTATACCAATAAATTCATAAGTTGGTATATTATACCTATAGTTAGAGGTTAATTATACTTATTCTATTTATTTATTAAAATATTAAAATAATTCTAATTATTCATGTTATTTTAATCCTATTAAACTATAATAGCTCTATGGAAAATAATAGGAGGTCGTTGAATGATGAAGAAAAAATTTATTTTACCTGTAGCACTGTCGTCAGCCATGCTGGCAGGTTCTATTCCCGTTAGTAGCGTATTTGCACAGCCGGCTGATTCGAAGGCACAAAGCAGTGTACAAGCCTCTAAGGTGTGGAATGAGAAAGCAAGCGTACCTTTATTTGTGAAAGAGAAATTTGCAGAGAAGTTCTCTTCAAGTTCATCTTCCAATGCGTTAAATTATTTGAAGAAAAATGAAGGTAAAACCGGTATTAAAAATCCAGATAAGAATTTAAAGGTTAAGAATATCCAAAAAGATAAACTTGGTATGACTCATGTTCGCTATAACCAGGCAGTAAATGGAGTGAGCGTAGAAGGGTCCGAGGTTGTTGTCCATTTTAATAAGAATAATGAAGTTGTATCTGTTAATGGAAGAATAAATCAAAATATAGCTGAAGATCCAGTGGATACGACTGTTTCTTTAAGTAGTGATGCGGCACTAAAGTCGGCATTATCCTCTGTCAATGCTCCTGAAGAGCTGACATATGAGCCCTCTACTGAGCTAGTTGTCCTTCCTTTTGAAGGAGAACATTATACTGCCTATAAAGTTAATGTTAACTTCATGGGTGAGGAGCCAGGAAACTGGTTTGTGTTTGTGGATGCAAATACAGGTAAAGTAATCGATCAGTATAATGGCTTAATGCATGCAAATGAAGGTAAGTCACAAAAAGGTGTTGGAAAAGGTGTACACGGGGAGCACAGGGAATTACATATTACTCAAGTGAAAGAACCAAATTCTGGAACGAAGTTTGCTTTAGCTGACTACTCTCATGAGAATCTCGGCGGCATCGAAACATACGATGCTAAAAACGATAACACATCCAGTAATGATACTCTATATGTGGGTAATTCTGCGGCATTTATCGGCGATTATGACCGAGCGCTTGTTGATGCCCACTATAATTCCGAAAAGGTATATGAGTATTTCTTAAATGAACATGGGCGTAATTCTCTCGATGGGGAAGGAATGGCAATCATCTCCAAAGTTCACTATGGTACAAACTATAACAATGCTTCTTGGAATGGGCGTTGGATGACCTATGGTGATGGAGACGGTATATTTATGACTTCTCTATCAGCTGGTCTTGACGTTGCTGCCCACGAAATGACACATGGTGTCATTACTCATTCGGCGAATTTAGTATATCGCAATCAATCTGGAGCATTAAACGAATCGTTTGCTGACGTCTTTGGTGCACTAGTTGATGACAGTGATTGGGAAATGGGCGAGGATATTATGGCACCAGCTGCTAAAGCTGAAGGTGTAACGGTATTGCGCAGCTTAAGTAATCCAAACAGTGTAATCGTCAGCAACGAGCAAAGAAGGGCGTATAGTACAAATGGCGGTGTATATCCGGACCATATGGACGAGTTCTATAACATGCCAACTTCTGTTGATGGCGGCGGAGTTCATGTTAACTCCTCGATTACAAACCATGCTGCATACTTAATTGCTCAAGAAATTGGCAGAGAAAAATTAGGGCAAATTTATTATCGTGCCTTAACGGTATATTTAACTTCAAATTCTGATTTCAGTGACGCCAGGGAGGCAGTTGTTCAGTCTGCCATTGACCTTTATGGTGAAGGCAGCGTGGAAGTGGCTGCAGCGAATGCTGGATTTGATGCGGTAGGAATTTATTAAAAGTTACAGAAATCCCTCAAACTAATAGTTTGAGGGATTTTTTTGAGTAAGAAAGTCTAACTATGTGAAAGTGGGACCAAGAGAACCGTCCCCATGTCCTTCCCATGTCCTTATGCATTCAAATCATACATTTGGCCTTTGATTAAATAGGCTGCACTTTCGGCAATGTTTGTAATATGGTCAGCAGTTCTTTCGAGGTACCGATTAATCAATAATAATTGTACCAATTGATCTGTTTCTTCAGGGTGTTCTTTTAAATAACTGGTGATGGATTTGTAGGTTTCGTCACTAAAGCGATCAACCTCGTCATCTAATTCGCCAACTTCTTTGGCAAGTTTCATATCACCAGTAATGAAAGAATCTAAACCCTTTTGAAGCATCGTAATGGAGATATCCTTCATTTTCTCAAGATTAGATATATCCACTAAAGAATTGATGTTCCCGCTTCTAATAGTCGATTTTGCTATATTAACACCGAAATCTGCAATTCGCTCTATTTCCGAACTGATTTTTAAAACACCGATGATTCTCCGTAAGTCCCTGGCAACAGGCTGTTCCTTTGCCATAAGCCAAATAATGAACTGATTAATTTCAATTTCTAAATCATCCACAGCCTCATCTTCATCGATTACTTTTAAGGCCAATTCCACATCTTTTGATTTAAAGGCTTCAAAGGCTTTTTCAATTGAGGAAACCGCTAAGTCGGACATTGTTTTCATTTTTGCTTGGAGTTCTTCCAATTTATTATCAAAGTTTTCACGAACCACCATCATGATAATACCCTCCTAATATTAACCGAATCTGCCAGTAATATAATCTTCAGTTCTTTGGTCGCGCGGCATTGAAAAGATTTTACTTGTTTCATCATATTCAACGACTTCTCCACTTAGGAAAAAGGCTGTTTTATCGGAGATTCTCGCTGCTTGCTGCATATTATGGGTAACAATGACAATGGTATAATCCTTCTTCATTTTTTCAATCAATTCCTCTACCTTTAGTGTAGAGATAGGATCCAGTGCAGAGGTAGGTTCATCCATTAGGATAATATCCGGTTTCATTGCAATGGCACGTGCGATACAAATCCGCTGTTGTTGACCGCCAGAAAGACCAAGTGCTGAAGTTTTTAAACGGTCCTTTACTTCATCCCAAATGGCCGCACCACGCAGGCTGCTTTCAACAATTTCATTTAGCTCTTTTTTATTTTTAATTCCTTGCATTCTTGGACCATATGCCACATTATCATAAATACTCATAGGAAATAGGTTTGCCTTCTGAAACACCATTCCTACTTTGGTTCTTAATTTTATCACATCAGTGGTTTTGTATATATCTTCCTGATCAATCATAATATTGCCGGTAATTTTGACGCCATCAATCAAATCATTCATTCTGTTTAATGTTCTGAGGAAAGTTGATTTACCACATCCAGATGGGCCGATTAGAGCTGTAACCTCATTTTCATGGATATCAAGTGATATGGAGTGAAGTGCCTGCTTTTCGCCATAAAACAAATCAAGATCTCTAACACTTATTTTTACTTCTTTCGTTGGTTCCTGCATCAGTGTTGAATTATTCATTCTTAATTTAATATCTTTTGCAGTCATGTAGTCAGCCCCTTATTTAATAATCTGCTTTGTTTAATTTTTTTGAAATAAACGTTGCCGATAGATTCAATATTAGGATAATCACTATTAAGACAATTCCCACTGCTGATGCTAATTCAATATCACCTGATTCCTGTGTTACTAAAAAGGAATGAACCGTTAATGTTCGTGCCGATGAGAAGATACTTGAAGGCATTGCGGCAACCGTACCAGCTGTTAGAAAAATAGCAGCAGACTCACCGACAATTCTTCCTATCGACAAAATAATTCCAGATAAAATACCAGGCATCGCACTTGGCAGAATAACTTTATATAAAGTTTGCAGCTTTGTTGTTCCCAATGCTAGTGAACCTTCTCGATATGAGTGTGGGACCGTTTTAAGTGATTCCTCTGTAGTTCGGATAATGACAGGTAATACGATAATGGTTAACGTTAAGGAAGCAGCAATAATGGACATACCCATTTTTAATGTTGTCACAAAGAACACTGCCCCGAATAATCCATAAATAATGGATGGAATCCCTGTTAAACTTTCCGTTGCAAAGCGAATAATGTTTACCAGACGGCCTTGTTTTGCATACTCTTGCAGATATACAGCGGCAAAAATACCAATAGGAGTTGCGATGAGTAACGAGATGACAATTGTATAAATGGTCGTGATGATCATCGGCCAAATTCCACCGCCGCCGGCAGGAGAATAGTCTCCAAAGATAAAATCAAAGCTTATTAAACGATAACCTTTGAAAAAGATATAGCCAACAATCATGACAAGTACGGCAACGGTTAAGAAAGCCGAGCCCCAAAGAAGTCCGCGATACAATTTATCTTTATGCTTTCTCAACTTACTGACCACCCTTCGCACTGATCTTTGCTAATACAAAATTTAAAATTAAAATAAACGAGAATAAAACAATACCTGTAGCGAATAACATCTCTTGGTGAGTTCCGAATGCGTAACCCATTTCTAATGCAATATTTGTGGTTAATGGCCGGACGCTGTCTGTAAGGCTTGTTGGCAGAATTAGACTATTACCTGCTACTAAGATAACTGCCATTGTTTCACCGATTGCTCTGCCTAGTCCTAAAACAATTGCGGCCATAATCCCCGACTTAGCTGCCGGGACTACAACCTTAAAGATTGTCTCAATTTCAGAAGCACCAAGTGCTAATGATCCTTCACGATATGTTTTTGGGACAGCGCGGATTGCTGTTTCAGCAACCGTTACAATGGTTGGCAGCATCATAATGGCCAAAACTAGGATAACCGCAATTAAGCTTTGTCCTTTTACTAGATTTAATTGATTTTGTAAAAAAGGAACGATTAGTGCAAGTCCAAATACGCCATATAAAACCGACGGAATTCCAGCCAACAGCTGTACAGCGGGTGAAATAAACTTTGCTACTCTTTTTGGCGCGATTTCAGCTAGGAAAATAGCTGTAAACAAACCAATTGGCACTCCAATCACTAGTGCACCAATTGTCGCGTAAATAGAAGCTACAATCATGGGCAAAATGCCAAATTTCTCTTCACTAGGGACCCAATCTACTCCAAAAAGAAAGTCAAAAAAGCTGTATCCATCCACTACAAATGGAAGTGATCCTTTATAAAAAACAAATCCAACGATTAACAATAAACTGATAACGGAAAGTAGAGCACAAAACTGAAATAATCTGGATGACAGCTTCTCTAACATGTACTTCCTATTATTATTTGAATTCTTTTTCTCTTCTAGCTGCAGCGGCATACGCATTCCTCCATGAGTCTCTTTTTTGCCTATTGTCAATATAGGGAATTAGTTTATTGGGATTGCTCCTGTTTCAGCAACAATGGCTTGTCCGTCTGGGCTCAAAATATACTCAATATACTGCTTTCCGGCATTAGTAATTCGATCCTCTTTGTGTACAAATAAAAATGGACGGGACAGGCTGTATTTTTGCTGCAAAACATTCTCCGCTGTAGCCTCTACTCCATTTATATCTATAGTTGAAATAGAGGAATCAATATATTCGAATGAAATAAAACCAACTGCATGCTTGTTCGTTGCAACTGTTGTTTTTATATTTCCGTTACCACTCGCAATGATTGCACTTCTTACTAATTCACCTGAAGAATACCCGACTATTTCTTGAAAGGCGTCTCGTGACCCAGAGCCATCTTCTCGAGAAACAACGACGATTTCCATGTCTCTGCCTCCTAGCTCTTTCCAATTGGTAACTTCACCGGTAAAAACAGCCTTTACTTGTTCCATGGTTAGGTTTTTCACTTTGTTGCTGGGATGTGTCACAACAACAATTCCATCATACGCAATGATTGTCTCGACTAGCCCGCTTGATTTTTCTTCTTCTTTTAAATCGCGTGACGACATTCCGATTTCTGATACTCCGCTTATGGCATTGGTTATTCCTGCCGATGATCCAATTTGATTTATCTCAACTTTTACATTGCTAGTCTCTTTAAAATTTTCTGCAATTTTTTCTGCTAAAGGTCCTACTGATGTAGATCCCGAAACGGAAACGGCAGCCGAACCTTCATTTGATGATTCTGCTCCTTCATCATTACTGTTTCCACATGCTGATAAAATGGCTATTAAGAATAGCAACAATAATCCTAGCATTGTTGTTCTTTTTATCGTCATTTTTCTACCTCCAGGATCTTCGTTTAGAAATTTCTTTGCGACATGTAAAGAATAAACGCTGTATGTAAATATTAAGTGGATGTTTTGTAAAGCTTTTGTAAATTTAACAGATTCCGTTCTTGGTAATTTATTACCATTGTTGAAAGTAAATCATTGTTTTCCTAATATACTCTTCCAAGTGCCACCTATGATAGGACCCGAGTGTAATAACGGCTTATTTAAGTTTGCTACGCAACGTATCATACATGTAAACAGCAATATCTTGGATGTTAAGGAAATAAATGATATAAAATTCATAGAAAGACGCAAGGGGGAATTGAATTGACATTAGGTGAAAAGATAAAAGAATATCGAAAGAGGTCAGGACTATCACAGGAAGAGTTGGCAGAAAAATTATTTGTTTCCAGGCAGGCCATCACAAAATGGGAAAATGACAGAGGAATTCCAGATGTGAATAACTTACAATGTATTGCTAATTTATTTGATGTGAGTGTAGATTCCTTAATTAATACTCAAGAAAGCACCACTACAATAGTAATCAAAGAAAATATTGATATAGCAATTTATCAAAAAGGCGGGAAATTTCGTTCCAAATATGATGCAGTTGTTAAAGATAAATATCCCAATGCAAAAGTGATTTACCCTTTAATCAGAAGGAAAAAGTTAAATTTGGTACAAGAATTTATTGATTTTATTGTACAGCCGGGCGTATTACAAGTAGCAGATTCATTTAACGATTTGTCCTCTTACTATCTTGTTGAATTAACAAACAGACAAATATTAGTACAAATTACGAAAACCATTATTGAAGGAAAAGAATTAAATCATAAATTTGAGGGAAAAAAATGCATTATTGATGGAAGTATTTTCAAAAAGGCAATTTACACGATCTAATGGGTGACCATGGGGACGGTTCTTTAGGTATTTTGTATTTCCAGTTATTGTATGACCATGAGAACCGTCCCCTTGTCCCGCCACCCTCTGCCCTCTGGAAAAATGCTTAAACTAAGTGCATAATGATAGATATATTCCTCCATTTAGGTGAACTATGGGGGGGTTATTGAATTTATTTAGAAAGGCGAGAGGGTATTGAAACTTTATAGCTCAATTCTTGATTTAATCGGAAAAACTCCGATTGTGAAATTAAATAAATTACCTGACCCAGCTGGCGGGGAAGTGTATATAAAACTGGAATCTTTTAACCCTGGGGGAAGTGTAAAAGATCGTGCCTCCATCAGTATGATTGAACGTGCAGAACATGAGGGGAAATTAATTCCAGGGAAGAGTACGGTAATTGAGCCGACTTCAGGTAATACTGGTATTGGAATAGCCATGGTATGTGCAGTAAAAGGGTATCGATGTATTATTACGATGCCTGATAATGCGACGTTAGAGCGTGTGAAAATTTTAAAGGCATACGGGGCGGAGGTCCACTTAACTCCAGCAAATTTGCGCATGCAAGGTGCGATTGAGAAAGCAAATCGTTTGGCTGAATCTATTCCTGATAGTTTTATTCCGATGCAATTTGAGAATTCTGCAAATGCTGATGCTCATCGTGAAACGACAGCTGTTGAGATTCTAGAAGCCTTTGAAGGTAAATTGGACGCTCTTGTGTTGACAGCAGGAACAGGCGGTACAGTCACGGGGGTAGGGGAAGAGCTGAAGAAGCATATTCCCAATTTGAAAATTTATGTAGTAGAACCATATGGTTCCCCTGTGTTATCGGGCGGAGAGCCTGGGCCGCATAAAATCCCTGGAACGGGACCAGGTTTTGTGCCAGCCATTTTGAATACTTCTATTTTTGATGAAATCTTGCTAATTAAGGATGAAGATGCCCAAGTGACAGCACGCCGGCTTGCTGCTGAGGAAGGAATCTTTGTCGGAGCCTCAGGAGCATCGTCCGCTTATTTTGCTGTTGAGACAGCGAAGAAACTTCCATCTTCGGCTAGAGTCCTTTGTTTAGCCCCAGACACAGGAGAACGTTATCTGTCCTCCGATTTATTTCAGGCTTGATTATTTATCCTCGTCGACTATTACTATAGGAAAAGGCAGTTTTTCTCCCAAGGAGATGCTGCCTTTTTGTCTTTTTAAAAACAGTGTTTCTACACTTACGAGAAATCCATATATATAAGAGTAAAAAGCAAACAGGAGTAGAGATCATGGACAAACAAAATAGCAGGTTTAGATGGATTGTATTTGCTTCTGTTCTATTTACATATTTATTGATGTCAAGCCAGCGGACTGCGCCTGGTTTGATCACCGACCAAGTAATGAGGGATTTTAGTGTAACAGCGTCAACGATTGGATTACTGACAAGTATTCAATTTTTTGTGTATACAGGATTACAAATTCCGATGGGGGTTATGGCAGATCGGTTTGGACCTAATTTTTTTCTTATAGTCGGGGCAATCCTAACGGGTTTGGGTACTATTATTTATAGTGTCGGGACACATGAAATTGTCTTATTTTTTGCCAGAATATTAACGGGAACAGGGGACGCGACAATTTGGGTTAATATGGTACTTATTTTAGGTCAGTGGTTTAAAGTAAAGGAATTTGTTCGCTTAATAGGTTTCGCTGGAATGGCCGGAAGTCTTGGATTTCTCATGGCAACCGTTCCGTTCGCTGCATGGATTGATTTACTAGGCTGGAGGCCGGCATTTTTCTCAGTGGGAATGTTATTGTGTCTATGTGGGATTCTACTTTATATGATCCTAATAAAAAAACCAAAACAGCTTTATGCCCAGCCAGTAGTAAAAAATAAGATTCACCGTGAAAAAACAATGGTTACACTTCGTAGAATCTTTTCGAACCGGCAGGCCTGGGCTTTATTTCTATGTCACTTTGGAATCGTGGGTGCGTATGTCGGGTTTATTGGTTCATGGGCTGTGCCTTATGGGATGAATATGTATGAAATGACACGTTCGGAAACGAGTCAACTCATCATGATTGGGATGATTGGGGCACTGATGGGTGCGCCGCTGATGAGTTGGCTTTCAAGCAGGCTGGAAAATATTAAACTGCCATATATCGGCGTTCATATCACGGCTTTATTGTGTTGGACGGCATTTCTATTTTTTAGGGGGATTCCTCCATTATTTATGCTCACTATGCTATTCTTTATCATTGGCTTTGGATATGGAGCAAGTGCCTTAACCTTTGCAATTGTTCGCCAATCATTTTCAATTAAAGACTCTGGCGTTGTCTCTGGATTTGCGAATACGGGTGGATTCTTGAGCGCGGTTCTCTTGCCAAGTATTTTCGGAATAATATTGGATTATTTTCAAGAGTCATCAGGAAGTTTTGGTAATGGATACTTTTACGGTTTCTTTACCCCAGTGATTTTCTCTATGATTGGCTTGATTGGAGTTATTTGTATTAAGGAAAAGCGTAAGGAAGCTGAACGGAGGAGTATAGAAAATTAAGGTACTAGTGTCAAATTTCGGTAAAATACTATCGAGTTTTATCGTTACAACCATTGATATAATTGAGTTTATTATAAAACTAATCAAACGTTTGATTAATATCATAATCAGTCAGATCATAGGAAAGAATGTGACATTTTGGTTTTTATAGAGAAAATAATCGATCTCTTAATAAAGATGTCATTATTTCCTCGACAATTATTGCATGGGAAATTAGCTGGGAATTGCTTTAAAAAAAGAGCCCGACCTGTTTTTAATCAAACGTTTAATTAATGAAACTCTTTAGAAAAAAAGTAGACTTATAGGAAATAATGTAGAATTAATTAGGTTAGGCATTGATTTAAACAATGCCTTTTTTAATTTTATAAACATCTATTGTAGTTATCCTTACCTTGTTTGGTTAACTCTTCTGATTTTTTTCAAATATGATTTGTAGTTTTATTAATAATCCTTTTATTCAATTCTCGCATTAGATTTTAGCATTTCTATGAAGGTCATCGCAGCTTTCGAGAGTATACGTCCCTTTGGCCAAATGAGTATGATTTCCCCCGTTATCGAAATATCTGTAATTTCCATGATATGTACGTGTTGTTGAAATAAAAGTGATGTGGACTTAGGTTGAATCGTTGCTCCCAACCCAGCAGAGAGAAGAGAAAATAATACCGTGAAATCTTGACATTCGCATATGATGTTTGGATAGAATCCATGTTTTTGACACTCTTCCGTAATCGCTTCAAATGAGCCAACACCTTTGCTTCGATGATTTAGCAGCAGTGGGATATTTGCAATTTCCTTCATAGTAATCGTTGTTCTGGATTGGTATTGCTCCCATTGTTTTGGAACGATGAACAGATACTTTTCTTTATGTAATAAAGCGGAATGGAAGCTCATATCACTGGGGACGGGAGCCCGGGTGATAGCAAATTCAATTCTTCTATCCTGTAAATAGTTGATTAATTGCGATGGATCGCCTTCTAGTACTTTATAAGTTAATTTTGGGTACAACTGATGAAAGTCATATAGCTGTTTCGAAAGGGATAAATAAGCATAAGAGCGCAGTGTTCCGATGGATAAGTTCCCACGTAATCCTTCTTTAGATTCTTTAATTTCAGTCACTGTAATATCAAGTAAATCCAATATTTCTAGGGCCCGAGTGTAGAGGGATTTGCCGGCTTCTGTTAAATTAATGTTTCGTCCGTTGCGTTCAAGCAGGGTGACTCCTAATTCATCCTCCATTTGAAGTAGTTGTTGGCTTAGCGGCGGTTGAGCCATGTTCAGTTTCTTTGCGGCACGTGTAATTTGACCTTCTTGAACGATTGTTACAAAATACTTTAACTGTCTTATATCCATGTCTCTTGCCTCCAATATTCTTATATTCCGATATTATCATATATGAAAAACATATACTAATAATAGTAAACAGATATTTGTCATATGTTTTTAGACATGATAGCATGATAATTAAGAATTGTAAGAAAATTAACTTATTTTCGAAAGGGGTTTTAGACATGTTGAAACATGAAGATAATGAATTGTTAACTCGTACTGGTCCGGGCACACCGATGGGGGATTTGTTCCGCAGCTATTGGATTCCAGCGCTGCATGCAGACGAGCTTCCGCATGAGGATTGCCCGCCAGTGAAAGTAAAACTACTAGGTGAGTATTTGGTTGCGCTTCGGATGACGAGCGGAAACATAGTGCTTGCTGAAGAATATTGCCCTCATCGAGCGGCATCGTTATATTTTGGACGAAATGAAGAAGATGGAATCCGTTGTGCATTTCATGGTTGGAAATTCGATAAAGATGGTAATTGCACAGATATTCCATCAGAGCCGCCAGGAAGCAAATTGATGAAAGCTGCCTGTATTAAAACGTATCCGTGTAAAGAATGGGGCGGAATTATTTGGACTTACATGGGTGATAAGTCAAAGATGCCAGAGCTGCCAGAGTTTATATTTGGTTTAGTTCCTGACGGTCATCGTATCGTCACAAAATGGCATCAGAAATGCAACTATGTCCAAGGGATTGAAGCGAATATGGATTCTAGCCATCTTTCATTCCTTCATCAAGGTGGTGCCGGCCGTCTACTAAGTAATGACAGTGAAGTAAAGAATACAATCAAGCATCAAAAGGCACCAGAAATTAAAGCAATCCCAACTGATTATGGTCTCGCTATTGGAGCTGGTCGAAATGCTGGTGAAGGAAAAGTATACTGGAGAGCATCCCAGTTCGTTACACCAAACTGGACCTTTATCCCGCGCAATGATGATGCGACTACCCAGTGCCAGGCATGGGTGCCGATTGATGATGAAAATTGCATGTCTTTTGCCATTTCTTGGCGTACAGACCGTCCAATCAATGCATTCGAACGGACAGCTATTCGATCTGGTGGTCTCATACATGCGCAAGTCAAACAAGGTTCCTTCATACCTGTGCAAAACATGGAGAATGATTATTTGATAAATCGTGAACTCCAAGCTTCTGGGGCTAATTTTACAGGGATAACCGGGGTAGCTGCTCAAGACTCTGCCGTTCTTGAAAGTACGAGAGGAATTCCAGATCGTACTCGTGAAATTTTAGGGACGAGCGATATTGCTATTATTCAAATGAGAAGACTATTGATGAATTCAGCACGTAAGCTTCGGAATGGTGAACCAATCATCCGCCATAACGACGGAGAGCGTTTCAGATATTTAAATGCGACATCCGGTGTTTTGCCAGCTGATCAGGACTTTTATGAAGGTCTGATTGATCAGATTTGGGAGAAAACAGAAGTTAAAGCTTAATCCTTTATTATAAGTAGATGATCCCTGATTTTAACAGGGGATCATCTTTTTTAATCTAAGTTTTTTTGGACTAGCAATGCCATAATTTAGTAAATTTGTATACCACTTTTCTCTTTATTTTATGCTGAAAGTGCTGGGTAACCTAATAATTAACTGAAAATACTAAATATTTTCTATTGACTTTATTTTCAATTAGTATTAAAGTTTGTTTAGTGGTATACCAGTAAGTGCTTACAAAACCAATTTTTAGTGAAGGGGAGAAATCTTGTATGAAAAGAAAGGCATTCATGTTAAGTATTTTTGTTTTTATTGTTTTGATTACGCTTACAGCCTGTGGAGGGGGTTCATCCACATCTACCTCTACTGATTCCTCTGATTCCTCTGATTCAAAGTCAGCATCAGATAAATATGCAGACTATTACGAAGGGAAGAAACTAACTATTCTTGTTGGTTACAATCCAGGAGGTGGTACTGACCTTGAATCACGAATTTTGGCAAAACATATTGTGAAATATTTGCCTGGAAAGCCCAATGTGGTCATTCAAAACCTTCCAGGTGGAGGCGGTATCACTGCGGCCAATCAGCTTTATTTAAATTCAAAACCGGATGGCTATACGCTTGCAACACCAGGACGTACAAGTTGGATTAGTAACGCAATTACAGGGAATGATACAGTAAAATACAAGGTTGATGAGTTAGAATGGTTCGGTTCATCAGGCTCGGGTGCAGAAATTCTTATCACAACAAAAGCGAGCAAAATTAAAACATTGGAAGATTTGAAGAAAGCGCCGAAAGAAAGCCTTGCATTTGGTGCATGGAGCAAAACGTCTGCACCATATGTTGGCCCATATTTGCTAAATAAGTCCGTGGCTCCATCAGTACAAGCTGTAACTGGCTACGGCGGTTCGGGTGACGTCATCCTTGCTATGGAACGCGATGAAATTCAAGGTGCATTCATTGCGCACTCTCCAATTGATCCAAAAGACATCGATAGTGGGAAATATAACCTGCTTGCAACGACAGGGGGATACATTAAGGAAGGTGTACCAAATATCTCTGAGGTATTATCAGGAGATGAATTAAAGATGTTTAATTTGGTGTCAGGTCCAGGGCTTGGGGTACCATTCGTTGGCCCGCCGGGAATGGATCCAAAGCTTGTTGATATTATCAAGGAAGCTTATGCGAAAACCGTTAAAGATCCCGAATTTCTTGCTGAAGTTGAAGCTCAAGGCATTAACTTCTATCCATTGACGGGCGATACTGTAAATGAATTCGTACAAGAGATGCTTAGTACAGATAAAAGTATAGTTGATGCTGTGAACGAGATTGTAGCGGAATAATCACCGCATTTAAAAATAGTCCATTCCAAAGATACTTTTTCGGTAACTTTGGAATGGTAGTTTCTTTAAAACCTAGAGTCATAGTTGCTTCTATGTATTAAGAGGAATTACCAACATGATAAGTTATTACTCTAAGTAGAAATAGAAAAGCCCTTAATTAATCCATTTGGATTATTTAAGGGCTTTTACTATTAAACTATTTCAATTTCATAGAGAGGTATCCAATCCCGATTCCAGTGCCTGCCGGCGTACGGTAAACGGGAATGTAGTGATCCCAATCCCATTGCAAATGTTCGCAGCACGCTGCTAGTGAAACCCAGTTGCGAATTTCACCGCTACCTGCTTTTAAGCGATGTGGCGGCAGTGTCCGGAGTTCGTTCTCTGAACGATTCCTTATTGCATTCAACACTTTTCGGTCGATGTATTCGTCCGTTACGAAGTGACTCAACCCGCCGGAGCAAATAATTGAAACTGTGAAGTCTTCTGGAATATCTTCAATCGCCTTACGAAGTGCACGGCCAATGTCGTATGTACGAGATGATGTCAGCACATTCGGCGGCCGGATGTTCAGATATACCGGAATAATTGGAATTTGTTGATCTGGATCCAATAATTTCGTAATAACCATCCCGTATCCATGTCCATGACCATGCCTTGTTGGGTCTGGCTGCTCGCGAAGCAAGCCACAATCGAAGTGCTGTTCCATCAAAGACTCTATCAACTGTCCTGCAACTTTCGAGTTACTTGGCCAGTAGTTGTTTTTATCCATCCACTTCAATTCGCTGGCCCGTTGGAATTTATCTGTGCTTGGATCCAGCACTGGGCGCTTGTTCGTAAGCTCAAGACGTCTGCGCTCATCTACACTGATTAAGTGCTCTCCCTGATAAATCGCCAAAGCAGGGATGTTTGAATCCTGAAGAAACTCTCCTGGATGGTCATTTGCAATAATAACGATCAAATCAGGGTTTGCTTTTTGAACTTCCGCCTTTAACTTTTCGAAGTAAACGTTCATCTCATTGTAATTTTCAAGAAGTTTTTCGGGTGTTGCAAGATGGGCAAATGCATTATTTCTTTGCTTCGCTAATTCTTCATAGGATACATGTTTTCCTGTTTCATCGAAGAGTCCGTTATGATTTTCGTCATTTCCTACCCAAACAGGCCAATCTTGACCTTCCATAGCCATCATTGGACTGTGCGACATTCCGATTCCTTGAATAATCCGTGCCATATTATCCCTCCAATCTGATTTTAATAGATGTATGCTAAAATTGTATACCACTAATTTAAATCTAACAAAGAGATAAAGGTCCGTCAAGGTCTTTTTATAATAGATTCATATATCTTTAATATATGAAAAATATCCTAAAAAACCTTAATTATCAATGTTTATCGTTGAAAAATCTTTTTTCTCAGAATCAGTAAAGAACTAACGATTCAGCTTGACTTCGTCAGAATAGTTTGATAATATTACATTAAGTGGTATACCAGTAACTTGTAAAATGATTTTATCAAACATATAAAGGATGGATGAAAAAATGATTATTGATAGTCATGGTCATACGTCTGCTCCGGCAGAAGTATATCTTTACCAATCGAAATTAATCGCGAGCCGGGGTTATCCGATTCAAAACCCGCCGAAGTTAAGTGATGACCTCCTTGAAACTTCTCTTCAAAAACATATTGCGCTTCTTGATGAAGTGGGTACAGATCTCCAATTAATCTCACCGCGTCCTTATCAAATGATGCATTCAATTGGACCGGGGACAATTGTTCACAAGTGGACATCTTATGTAAACGATATCATTGCGCGTCAAGTAAAATTGCATCCTGATCGTTTCGCTGGTGTTGCAGGATTACCTCAAGTTCCAGGTGAACCAATTGAGAATTGTTTGCCAGAGCTTGAACGTGCTGTGAAAGAGCTTGGGATGGTGGGGCTTCTGATTAATCCGGATCCAATGGAAGGAGGACATCCACAAGCGCCAGGGCTGGGAGATGAGTACTGGTACCCGTTATATGAGAAAATGGTGGAGCTTGATGTTCCAGCTCTTATACACTCAGCGAGCTGCTGTTCTCCGCGTGTATCGTATACGCTGCACTTTATCAATGAAGAAAGCATTGCGATTATGTCTCTTCTTGACAACAAAGTATTCGAGAAATTTCCTAAGCTAAAGATTATTGTAGGCCATAGTGGAGGCGCTATTCCTTACCAAGTGGGACGTTTCCGTGCTTGGCGTATACGTAAGAACGAAAGTGATTTTGATACAGACTTAAAGAAATTGTACTTTGAAACATGCAACTATTCGAAAGAATCCCTTGAACTTCTCTTCAAAGTTATCGGGCCGGACAACGTCCTCTTCGGTACAGAGAAACCGGGTACTGCATCCGCTAAGGATCCTAAGACAGGGCTTTGGATGGACGATTTGAAGCCGGTTGTTGAAAGTATTGATTTCTTGACGGAGGAAGATAAGAAAAAGATTTTTGAAGGAAATGCGAAGAAATTGTATAATTTAAATAGAGTAAATAGTTTTATGGCTTTATAATCATAATTTTCTATCTGCACACGGCAGGCGCATAAGCGGGCAATTGGTATTCCATTGCTCGCTTATATATATTTTACATAAGGGCGTTGAAGCGATGAAAGAAGAAAAGGAAATTAAACGTGATCAAGTAATTGAGTATATTTTTCATGCAATCAAAAATGGGGAGCTTGAGACCGGACAGTCACTTTCAGAACGTTCCATCTCCGAGCGGCTTGGCTTAAGCCGTACCCCTGTTCGAGAAGCGTTCCGTCAGCTTGAAAGTTTAGGGCTTATTAAACTGGATCCGCATAAAACTGTCGTGGTGGCCTCTATGTCTCTTTCGAGAGTAGAGCAGTTGTATCAGATCCGAGAGGTGCTAGAGGGCCTTGGGGCTAAATTGATTGCAGAGAAGCAAGATAAGGAAGCGATTAAACAACTTCAAAACTATTTAAAGGAAGCAGAGTATGCTATTGAAAAGAAAGAGATTATTCAACTTTCTAAAATCAATACCGAGTTCCACTTGACGATTGCAAAAGGGGCGCACAACGTCTATCTGTTAAACATAATGAATATGCTTCAGACACATATTGGTTTATTTATGTCTACATCTCTTTCTTCTGATGGACGTCCTGAACAAAACTTGCAGGAGCACAAAATGATTGTAAATGCAATTGTGGAAGGTGATTCTGATTTGGCTGAATCTCTTGCGAAATATCATGTTCGCCGCGCATACAAAAATGCGATTTTAGAATTGCAAGTTGATTCGAAATGGATAAGTGATTAATTGGGACATCATATAGTAAAGTTCTATTAATATTGGTGATGATAGAACCAATTAAGAGGGAATAAGGAAAACTATTGGCAGTAATGGAGGAAGAATTGCACGTTTAACGATTCTTCGTCCATTACTGCCAAGCGCAAACAAAACCGAGGGTCAGCGGACACCTCGGTTTTTTGCGTTTGGCAGCGCTTTGCTATAATGGGTGAAAGTCCCTTACAAGGCGTTGTAGCGGCGATTTATAGTTGATAAGGAGTATATCAGTATCTTTAGATTTCGTATGGAGGATCTGGAGGAGAAAGCCGGGACGGGGAGCTGAAACTAAGCTTGCTGGTGGGATGGGATAACCTTGCGAAAGATGGGGTTGTCAATTCCACTCTGCTTCTTATTGGATAGGAGGGCTAGATACAAGTGAAAGGCGCATGAATATTTTCATGCGCCTTACTCTATTAATCTCTTATTAAATTAGCTAAGCACTGCGATAAACTCAATTTGAATATGTGCGCTGTTATTAGGTTCGTACAGTGTGATGTGGCGAACAGGGCGATCATTCTCATTTGGGAACATCTTCATCCATTCTTCATTCACAAGTTCCCGCAGCGAGTTGTCTGTTAAATTTACTGTGAATTTCGCAATATCATCCGTTGTACCGCCTGCATCTTCTACTAGTGTCTTAATATGTTCGAACACAAACTTTACTTCGTCCTTCACATCTGATGGGAGCTTCCCGGTTTTAGGGTCTTTACCTGAAATCGCTGAAGAAAACACCATGCTGCCGATTTTGATTCCCATTGGAATCGGAGCTTTATGCTCTACTCCTGGTACATATAAACGTTGTCTAGTCATAACTATCCCCATTCTCTTTTTCTGTGTCTTTTGATATTTTTTCTATTAATTTTGTTGGTTTTAATACTTTTCATAGATATTGTAATTGGGAACTACTGAAACCATGAAAATATAGCACCTTGTTCAACAAACATTTCAGTCATTTCTTGGAATCCTAAAAACAACGCTGCCATGCACACTGCAAAAATAATGGATTTCCACCAACGGATTTTTCCAACCACAAGCAGATACACGAGTGTAAATATTGGAAGTACATATAGAAGGCCAAATAAATAAGCAGCTAATGCGAGCCCGAATATCCAGGCAAAGATGCCGAATACACGCTGCCTAAAGAGATTCGGTGATTCAAGCACGTCAGGAGGCAAGTCGAAATGCATCCCTGCGTTTCTTTGTTTCCCAAATAATTCAGTCAATAATTGGCCGAGAAGAACTAAGAACATTAAAGCTAATATAAGGGTCGGATAACGTGCTGCTTGATCCGGCCATGAGATCGTTGGGACGGCGAACCATACCGTTACAGCGATCATAATGAGGGTGAACCATGTGCCATTGTGCTTAATACGCCAACCGATACTTTTCGGAGGTTGTTCCTGCGGTTTATCTTCACCATCAATATGTGGATCCGTTTTCTGACGGTTCGAAAGAATTGAAAAGATAATTCCGATAACAATTAATGCGATTAGGACAAGACTTATTGGACGTGTGAGCCATGAAAACCCAAAAATACTCATGCTCACGTTTAAGTTTGATTCAATTGATTTACTTAGCACTATACCGATTAAGAATGGTGCACGCGGCCAGCTGAGTTGCTTGAATGTATAACCGATGACTGCCAAAATTATTACGATATAAATATCTAACATACTCTTGTTTGTATAGTAAGAAGCCAAGAACATAACTGGAATGAGCACTGCTGACAAGTAGTAGAAAGGGGTATAGGTAACTTTAACGAGAAAACCGGCACCAAAGAAGCAAATTGCAGCTCCTAAGATATTCGCAATCCCTAACCCCCAAACAAGAAAGTACACGAGGGAAACGTTGTTGACATCAGAAAGCATAACTGAACCGACTTGAACTCCGTGTGATAACATAACGACAAGCAAAAAGGCCATCGACGTACTGCCTGGAATCCCGAAACCTATAGTTGGAATCAAACTGCCGCCGTAAACGGCATTGTTTGCTGCATCAACACCTATAATTCCGCGTACATCTCCTTTGCCAAATTGACTCTTATCTTTCGATGACTGGACGGTAACCCCATATGCAATCCAGTCTACTGCGGCACTTCCAATTCCAGGAATAGCACCTATAATCGTACCCAGACCAGAAGATAGGAAAACGAGGCGCCAATTTCTTATAGCATCTTTAAATCCCTGTAATTGACCTTTGAGTAATTTTTTCTCCACAGGAGCCTCAGAAACAGTACCTCTGCCTACGACGAGACTGATGAGCTCTGGAATCGCAAACAAGCCAATACCGGCAAGTGTTAAAGAGATTCCATTTAAGAAATAGGAATTACCGAATGTCCATCTTTGAAAACCTAAGTTCGGATCTGTACCAATCGTGCCAATTAACAACCCGAGACCACCAACGAAGAGACCTTTGTATAGAGATTTTCCTGTTAGAGTAGCAACCATACTCACCCCCCATAAGGACATGAGAAGGAACTCTGGGGCCCCGAACAAAAGTACAATTGGTCGAATGACTGGTATTGACAACGACAATATCAATGCACCGAAAATCCCGCCAATCATTGATGAGAAAAATGATGCACCCAAGGCTCGAGCACCTTGTCCTTTCTTTGTCATAGAAAATCCGTCGAGTACAGTTGCTTGGGAGCTTGCTGAACCTGGAATTCCGAGTAGAATTGCCGGTATTGAGTCACTTGTTACACCAGCAGCGAGAAACCCAATCATTAATGCAAAAGCTGAATACGGCTCCATAACAAATGTAAACGGCAACATAATACCTAAC
This sequence comes from Neobacillus niacini, assembly GCF_046591715.1. Classification (GTDB taxonomy): domain Bacteria; phylum Bacillota; class Bacilli; order Bacillales; family Cytobacillaceae; genus Neobacillus; species Neobacillus niacini_L. The sequence goes on from NZ_JAWVNQ010000011.1 coordinate 89,519, forward strand.
ATGCTTACGGATCCTATCCCAGGGATAATCGCAATAGTCATCCCAGTCAGGACTCCGACGACTATCCACATCAACGACCCAAAACTGAGAACTTGTGAAAGTCCTGTAAATACTGCATCAATCATATATCCATCTCCCAGTCTGAAAAATTTATCTATGTAAACGCTTTTATTTATCTCCTAATATAACGCTAATGGTATACCGTAGTCAAGGCGTTTTTTCTATATTAATCTATTAAATTTCAATTAAAAAAACCTATTGCAAAGGTGGAGTATTACTGATTTATAAGGATTTTCTTTTTTATATGTATCTATTTTTCTAATTATTCTTAATGTTGACACGATTTTATTTTGTGTGTAATATTGTCAGTAATGGTATACCACTAAAGACATTAATGATTTAGAGCTTGGAGAATTAATTAGAGCTTGGAGGACTGTTTTATTATGAGTGAAGAGCAAGATCGCTATCGCATTATGCGTTTGGAGAAACTCGACAGTTGTGCAGTTTCCGATGCATTAGATGCTTTGAATCTTCCGGGATCAGTGATCGGTTTAAAGAAAGTATGGGATTGCGGACGCGTTGTTGGACGTACGGTAACGGTAAAGCTTATACCTAAGAAACCGGATGCTATCAGTCACCGTCATTTAGGTACAAGTGCAGTGGAAGCTGCAAATGATTTAGATGTTGTAGTTGTTGATAATCAAGGTCGCTTAGATTGCGGAGCTTGGGGTGGAATTTTATCTTTTGCATCTAAGGAGAAAGGCATTCGCGGAATCATCATCGATGGAGCTTGTCGTGATGCTGATGAATGCCGGGAAGTGGAGCTTCCAGTATGGTCTAAGGGAACAGTTGCCCGTACGGCTCGAAATCGTATAGTAGAGCATTCTTTTAATGAAGAAGTACAGGTGGAAACTGTGACGGTTAGTCCTAAAGACTATGTGATTGCAGACATGAGTGGAGTGGTGTTCATTCCTTCTAAGCATGCAGATGAAGTAATTACTAAAGCGGAGCAGATTTATTCTAAAGAACAGGCAATGATTAAGGATATTAAAGCAGGGAAAGCAATTACAGAGGTTATGGGTAAAAATTATGAAACCATGCTTGAGGGAGGTAATAAATAATGGACACCAAGTTAAAACGATTCGAGCGTTTCAACACTTCGGGGATTTCTGATGCAATGGATAAACTCGGGGTACCTTGCCAATGCTTCGGAATTAGACCCCTATCACTAAACTTTAAAACACTCGGGCGTGCATTTACCGTGAAGTACGGTCCAGTTGGAACAGTTAAAGGAACAGTCGGCGATTATATCGACGATGTTGAATCAGGGCAAGTGGTAGTAATCGATAACGAGGGACGACTTGATGCTACGGTATGGGGAGACATCTTAACAACTTTTTCAAGCATGAGGGGTATTGCGGGCACTGTAATCAACGGTGTGAATCGAGATACTGATCGGAGTTTGGAGCTAAATTATCCGATTTTCGGACTTAGCAATTATATGAGAACGGGAAAAGACCGCGTACAAGTTGAAGGAATTAATGTACCCGTTACTTTAGGGGGGATTCGAGTTGTAGAAGGAGACATCATCTTGGGTGATGCAGACGGAGTAGTTGTAATACCGCAAGAGCTTGAAGATAAGGTATTTGAGATTGCGACGGAAATTGAGGATGCTGAAGATAGAATTCGTGCTGAAATTGACAAAGGGTATTCCTTAAGAGAAGCTCGCGAACGCAACGGTTATCATAAACTTCAGACGAAAACAGGATATTAAGGAGTTAATTTTATGCGTATTTCTGACGAAGTAATTAAAAGAGCATCGGCACTGTCTTCCGCGACCCTGCATGAAGCAGGCGGTAAAATTGGTGCACTTCCATCAGCGATTAAACCAATTTCACCGGAGTACAAAATTTGTGGACGTGTTACAACGGTTCAATCTCCTCCAAGTGATAATTTATGGCTGCATCGGGCCATTTATGAAGCAGAACCAGGTACAATTCTCGTTGTTGACGTAAATGGTAAGTATGAACATGGCTACTGGGGAGAAATCATGGCCGTTGCGGCACATATGCGAGGCATTCAAGCGCTTGTCATCGACGGTATGGTGCGTGACCGTGATCAAATGATTAAGATGAATTTTCCTGTGTTCTCTCGCGGACTTTGTATTCGTGGTACAGGTAAAGATTTCAATGCGTTCGGACGTATTAACGAGCCGATTCGTATTGAAGGCATTCAAATACACCCTGGCGATCTGCTCTATGGGGATGGTGACGGTTGTATCGTACTTCCTGCTGAAAAAGCAGAAGAGATCGTAAAAGCTGGCGAAGAACGTGAAGCGTATGAGGAAAAAATTATCGCAGATTTGAAAGCGGGTGCATCAACACTAGATATTTATAATTTCAGGCGTTAAATAAATTTTTAGGGGGATTTTTAATGACCGTTCAAACAGTACAAACCGTTCAAACTGGATTAACAAAAGAACTTGCTCGAAACATCATAAACACAACTTACGATGATATTCCACAGAATGTACGTGAACATGGAATCCGTTCGATGTATAACTGGCTCGGCGTAGCGATCGGCGCGTCTAATCACGAATCCGTTGATATGGCTCTTAGTGTAGCTTCTGCAGTTGAAAGTGCGGGTCAAGTTCAAATACTTGGCCGAAATGAGCGTGCTGACTTACTTCATGCCACATTCATCAACGGGATGTCTTCCCATATTTTTGACTTTGATGATACTCACTTGGATACGATTCATCACCCTTCGGGACCAGTTGCTCCAGTTGTATTCGCTCTTGGTGAAGTCAACGGGTACAATGAAAAGGATATGATTCGGGCATTCGTGCTTGGTGTAGAAACAGAACTCCGCATTGCGAATGCAGTATGCCCATCGCACTATGATTTGGGTTGGCATATCACAAGCTCAGCAGGGGTGTTTGGCTCTGCGGTAGCTGCAGGTATTCTTCTTGATTTGGACGAAGAACAAATGGTATATGCTCTTGGCATTGCTGGTACACAAGCATTTGGTCTTCGTGAAATGTTCGGTACAATGACAAAACCGTTCCATCCGGGCAAAGCAGCACAAAACGGTTTATTCGCAGCCATGCTCGCAAAGCGCGGCTTCACGAGCTCTGTTCAAGTGCTTGAAGCTAAGCGCGGGTTCGCAGCTGTTACTGCTCCTGAGTACAATTTGGATGAAGTGAACATTAACTGGGGAGAGAATTGGGAAACGCTTAAAAATGCATTCAAGCCTTATGCTTGCGGCATCGTTCTTCACCCAGCTATAGATGCATGTATCGAACTTCGCCAATATGCGAAACCAGAAGAGGTCGAAGCAATTCAAATCACAGTTAACCCATATGTTGCGGAACTAACAAGTAAGCCATCTCCTGCAACAGGGCTTGAAGGAAAGTTCTCGATTTTCCACACTTGTTCTGCAGCGTTTATCGACGGTGATGCAGGTGAAACGCAATATTCAGACGACCGGGTAAACTCAGAAGACCTGCTCTCATTCCGTCCTAAAATCAAGACGATTGTAGACGAGAACATGTCTGAAGAAAAAGCATATGCGGTGCTTTACACGAACGACGGCCGCCAATTTGATGTGAAAATCGACCATGCAACTGGTTCCTTAGAGAACCCAATGACAGATGAAGCACTTAAGAAAAAGTTCATGAACCTTGTGACTCCAGTGCTTGGTGAAGACAAAACACAAATGCTTACAGAAAACTTTTATAGATTCTCGGAAGTTTCATTTAAGGATGAAATACTCCCGTACTGTGTAGGTAATAAGTGAGAAGCAATGCCAATTGGCGGCTATATACAGCTTGGGTTATGACGGCGCTAGCAGCGGGTTCGTTTGTATGGACGATGACGTTGCCAGCGTCTTCGTCTCTTGCAGGACTTAATCCTAATGGATGGAGGGTACTCGCTGTTCTTACGCTTGCAATTATCCTCTGGTTCACGATGGTTATCCCCGCTACGCTCACGAGTTTGCTCGTCGTATTACTATTAAGTACCTCTGGTGCACTCACATTCGATCAAGCTGCTCTTTCCCTCGGTCAGAAAGAAGTGTGGCTTGTATTTTCTATGCTCATTTTTAGTGCAGCGCTTACAGGACATGGTCTCGACAAGCGGATTGCGTATTACATGCTTATGACGGCCCGCGGAAATCTGAGACAACTACTTTTTATGCTTATGTTATTTGGGTTTATGTTAACTTTTTTTATGACTAATGCATTCAGTCGCCTTTCCATGCTTCTGCCGATTGCTGCAGGGCTGGTAACGACACTCAAGGATCGTAGTACAAAAGGATTCGCACCAGCACTATATCTGCTTATCGTTTTCGTTCCATATATCAGCTCGACGAGTGTGATAACGGGATCTGGAGGTGCAATCTATGCAGCAGGTTTATTTCAATCCATGCTTAACTTTGAGTGGAGCTATCTACAGTGGCTGCTCATGATGGCACCTATTAGTTTACTAACACTTATTTTACTGTGGGGTGTACTTGTTGTACGTTTCAAGGTTCCAAGCGGGGACAACGCTGAAGAACTAATTCCTTATTTTAAATCAGAAATGAAGCAGCTTGGGGCGATGAAAGATTCAGAAAAAAAGTTACTTTTAATAGCTTTGCTACTTGCCGGCTTGTGGATGACCTCTGATTGGCATGGTATGACGCCGGCTATAAGTGCACTTGCTGCTGCTTGTGCTTTGTTTTTTTTCCGTCTTATTTCATGGAAAGAAGCCGTGACCAAAATTGATTGGGGTGTAATATTTATGTTTGCGGCAGGATTTGCAATCGCAGACGGTTTAAGGATAAATGGGGTTGTGGACTGGCTGTTCACCATGATGCCGCCAAACTTAAATAATATGACTGCGTTCAGTGTAGCGGTCTTTATGCTCGTCATCTTCACGGTTATTCGTATCGGCTTCACGAACAACACAGCAATGGTCGCATCTCTCATGCCTCTTGCACTCTTGTTCGCACAGACCAGTCCGCACAACACACAATGGATTGGGATGATCACCCTCGTTGCTTGCTCTAATGGCTACTTTTTCCCAACACAATCGAGTGGCAGCATGCTCGTGTATCAGTTGGGCAGCTTCTCATCTCGCAATTTCTGGAACTTTGGCGTGCTGATTACGATTCTTATGTCAGGACTTACACTTCTATTTGCATTTTTCTTCTGGCCTATCGTCGGTCTTAACAAATAAAACTCGTTGGTGAATTACAAACAATAGCACTGAAATTGTTGATATATAGGTTTATATAAAAGTATAAGTGTACTCTTGTTTACACTCATTATTGTTTTAGAGTAGAATGATTACTTCTACTCTTATTTTTTTTGAAATTTATGACCAGGAGAACCGTCCCCATGGTCCCGAGGTGATAGGATGTTTCATACATATTTAGATCAAACGATAAGTTTTGAGATCAGGTATAAAAAGCGTACATCTATGAGTATTCATATAGATCGTAATGGATATATTGAGGTTCACGTTCCGAAAGGGATATCAGATGAACTGGTGATTCGAGCGGTGGAGGAAAAATGGGATTGGATTCAGGAGAAGTTACATGAAATGCAGGATAGAATGAATGGTCCAAAGATAAAGGTCTATGAACATGGAGAAATCTTTCTTTATCTAGGAAAGGAATATCCCATTCAGGTTTCTCAAGATATAAATATCCAACAAGACTTTGCAGTATTTGAAGATGGAAAGTTACATATAGTTGTGAAACAGCTTGAAGATGAAAAAATAAAACAGGCGTTAAAACGATTTTACTATCAGCAGTGCAAAATGTTAGTTAGTAAGAGTATTCGAATCTATCAAAGTAACTTTAAATTAAAACCACGATCTATCACTATCACTGATAACAAGACCAACTGGGGAACCTGTGATTCCAAGCAGCGGTTAACCTTCAATTGGAGACTGGCGATGGCACCACAGCAGGTAATCGACTATGTAGTGGTACACGAAATGTGTCATATGGTTCACCTGAATCATGATCGCTCCTTTTGGCGGCTTGTGGGTAAAATCATCCCAGATTATGAAGAGCAAGAGAACTGGTTAGCTTTATCTAGCTGGAAAATGACTGTCTAATGAATGAAACGGATATACTTGTGCTAGGGTAATAGCAAGGACAATGGAGGATATTGAAAATGGAAAATAATGATATATTAATTCGATTACGGTATGCATTGGATATAAAAGATACAGATATGGCAGAGATCTTTAAACTTGGCGGTATTGATATAACAAAAGATGATGTGCTTAAAATCCTGACAAAGCCAAAAGATGGCTATGAGGACGAATATGACTATGCTGGTGAGTTGATCGAGGATGAAGACCACATAAAATGTACGAACAGAATGTTAGAGTCATTTTTGAATGGTTTTATTACGTTTAAAAGAGGAAAACAAGAACCAAAGCCTGGACAGGCTGATCATCCAGAGCCATCAAAGACTAGAGAAAATGTCAACAATATGCTGTTAAAGAAAGTGAAGATAGCGCTGGCATTAACAAGTGAAGAGATGCTTGATATATTTGAAAAGGCTGGAATTACAGTAACAAAAGGTGAATTAGGCGCAATGTTAAGGAAAGAAGGACATAAGAATTATAAACAGTGCCTAGATAAATATGCTAGAAATTTCTTAAAAGGATTAGCTTTAAAATATAGGAATTGAGAGAAAAGGTTGTATTGTTGGGATTGCACTACATAGATTAGCACTTCAGATTGTAGACAAAAGGCATTCGAATGCTGTAATTCGGATGCCTTTACTAATTCTTTGTAATCGTTCATTTTTAACTAGTGGATGCTATTTTTTTTCCTATAAAATGTTGGGGATACTCCCTCTATATTCTTGAAGGATCGGCTGAAAGTATGTATGGATTTAAAACCAAATTGTGATGCGACCTCATTAATGGGTACATCAGAATATTGAATCATTTCTTTTGCTTTTTCAATTCTTAACTGTAATTGATACCTAATTGGAGTCACTCTGTAGGTTTCTTTAAAAAGTCTTAGTAAGTGGTATTTACTTATGTTAGTTATTTTTTCTAGTTCCTTGAGATTGACTTCCCGGTCGATGTGGTGGGATAAATAGGCTTTTACCTTTTGCAGGTCATCCCAATATTTTTGTATTTGAATGTTGTTTTGATAATGTAATTCCCGATACAAATGACTCCATAATTGTGAAAAAAGCCCTTGGATATTTAGTTCAAAGAAAGGCAGCTTTTGATCGAATTCTTTTATCATTTCAAATAATATATTCTCAACGATAATTGGATTTTTCATCCTTATGACAGCTGGGATTTGAGTAGGATAATAACGTGTAATATCATCACGAAACCAGGACATTTCTTCAGCAGACTGTTCATTTAATTGATTGAAAGATACCTTTACATCTGGACTATCATCTTGATAATAAAAATCAAAATGAATATGGGGTTGATGAATAGGTAATTTATTTATTGCTTTTATTATGTGGCTTTGCTTTGGTCTTAAGAAAATGATGTCACCTGGAATGCAATGATAAGACTCCTCGCCAATTATAGCTAATAATTCTCCCTCTTTTAAATAAATAATCTCATGATCAAAAATGACTCTATTAATATAAAAATTAGATTCTACTCTGCTGTCCATCGCTACTCGAATGTAAGGGGTAAGATTTTTAATTTCCATATTATTAGTTAAACCCTTTCAATTTGTGTTAAAAAAAGATTTAAAATAATAAAATTAAACTTTCTTAATTATATGAGTATTCTTCTTTTATTAAACCGAAATCATAGAGTAAAAACAATAGTTGTTAAATAGAAAAAGCAATTATTGTTAAAAAGTTGTAAATATAGGCTAAAGACAATTTATTCGAAACGATTCTATAATGTATTCAAAGAGCCCTGAAGAAGGAGTGAATAAATTGGAAAAATTTAATGGGTTAGGAATGGGATTACATAACATTTCTTTGCTATCTTCAGCGAAAAGTAGATCTATCAGTGCTGAAAATTTCACAGGTGAAAAAGGCAAGGGGGGAATGGCTGCGGAGGGTACGGGTAAAGAATGTGCTAGAGAATTAGGAATTGGCTGGAAGGTTTCACCGTCTGTATTAATTAAAGCACAAAGCCAATTTACCATTGCGGACATTCATGATTCTGGCGCCATTCAACATATGTGGATGACTACTGGAAAAGAAAGTTTTAGGACGCTTATCATTAAAATTTACTGGGACGGTGAACAAAATCCATCTGTTAATGTTCCGATGGGGGATTTCTTCTGTAACGGATGGGGTGAAAGGGTCAATGTGAATTCGCTGCCAATCGTTGTGAATCCTGCTGGAGGATTTAACAGTTATTGGGAGATGCCATTTAGAAAGTCAGCAAAAATAGTAATAGAGAACATTGGTGAAGGTGATGCTATTTTATATTACCAAATTGATTATACGTTAACAGAAGTTCCAGACAATGCGGCCTATTTCCATGCGCAATGGAGAAGGGAAAATCCATTGAAATATAAAGAGGTGTATACAATCCTAGATGGAGTTAAAGGTCAAGGTCATTATGTAGGTACCTATCTAGCGTGGCAAGTAAACAATAATGGCTGGTGGGGAGAAGGGGAGATTAAATTTTATCTTGATGGTGATGAATACCCTACCATAGTTGGCACAGGAACAGAGGATTATTTCGGAGGGGCTTGGAATTTTGAACATCCACAAGGTCAGTATGGATCATATTCTACTGCATTTCTAGGTTTGCCTCAGGTTACACAACCGGATGGATTATACCGTTCACAGCAAAGATTTGGTATGTATAGATGGCATATTATGGATCCAATTCGATTTGAAGAAGATCTAAAAGTTACAATTCAGGCTTTAGGCTGGAGGTCGAAGGGGAGATATCTGCCACTACAGGACGATATTGCATCCGTAAGTTATTGGTATCAAGCTGAACCTCATGCCCTAATGCCAGATTTACCAGGCAAAGATAAGCTTGAAGTAATATAAATTATTGTTACATGAGTATTGTGTGCTGATTGTTGCGTTGTTTGTTTGGAACTAAAAAAACCTGAAAGTGACTTGTCACTTTCAGGTTTTTAAGATTAGTCCTCAATAATATCTTTACGATTCTTCTTAAAAATCTTCGATAATACTTCATAAACAATTGGAACAACAATGAGTGTTAATAATGTTGAACTTGCTAAACCGCCGATTACGGTTATCCCAAGACCTTTTGATATTAACCCGCCGCCGCCTGAGCCAATGGCTAATGGAATTAACGCACCGATGGTAGCGATAGCTGTCATTAGAATTGGACGGAGACGTGTTGCTCCCGCTTCTAGTACTGCTTCACGCATCGTCAAACCATCACGTTCCATGTGAATAATTCGGTCGACGAGTACGATCGCATTCGTTACAACAATACCAATTAACATTAATAATCCCATCATGACGGATACAGAAATGGTTTCGTCTGCTATTAATAAACCAACAAACGAACCAATCACTGCGAATGGTAATGAGAATAGGATCGCAAACGGTGCAACACCTTCACGGAAGGTAACAACAAGGATAAAGTATACAATTGCAATTGCTGCAAGCATAGCCATACCAAGCTGTGTGAATGTCTCGGTCATATCTGCCTGAACACCTGCTACACCAATGGTAACACCCTTCGGTAAATCTAATTTATCAATTTCCTTATCTACTTCAGCTGTTGCTTTTGAAATATCCTTATCAAGGATAGTCCCTGAAACCGTTGCATAGTATTCACCTTTGCTGCGAGCAAGGGTATTTAGTGTTGTACCTTTTTCCACTGTTACTAGTTCAGAAAGAGGCATTGTGGTTCCAAGTGCTGTCGGAACTTGTGCTGCTAATAGATCGTCAATTGATTTTGGCTGTGCAGTTTGTTCCTGCTGAACGATCACTTCTAATTCGTTACCGTCTTTTTCAACCGTTGTTAATACATCTTGGGTTTTTGCTGGGTTTAACATCATAACAATTTGACCCGTTGTTAAACCATACTGCAGCAATTCATCTTGTTCCACTTTGAATGTATATTCAACGTATGCTTCCTCAGCGCTTGAAGAAACATCTTCTAAGCCGTCATTTTTACTCAAAACGTCTTCTACCATTTTTACAGCTTCATTTAGTTTATCTAAATCTTCACTGTAGAACGTGTAGCTGACCTCATTTGTTGACATTGACATAGAAGTGAAGTTTTGGCTTTTCCACTCCCCCGATTGACCAATGTTGAACACATATTCTTCAATTTCTTCACGAACTTCCGGGAAATTTTCCATTTCTGGATCGAAAATAAGGTACATTAACGCACCATCTCCGCCGCCGCCCATCATGGCAGCCATCGGATCGCCGCTTTCAGTGATAGATATCTGAACGATATCAATATCTTCACGTTTTAACATTTCTTCTTCTACAGCTTCTACGTTCTTTAAGGTTTCATCTTTTAACTCACCAGCTTTTGGTGTGTATGTTAAGTACATAACTTTTTCTTCTTCACTGCCCATGAAGCTGAACCCGATTATTGGGGTTAATGCCAAACTGCCGACTAATAAAACAACAGCAATGGCAGAAGTAATGACTTTATGGTTCAGAGTCCATCTAAGGATGCCTTTGTACCAGTTCGCTAGCTTGCCAACTTCTTTATGACTGCTTTCTGTTTTCTCACTATATAACTTTTTCTTAAATAAGAAGTGACTCAATGCAGGTACGATGGTAATCGCAACAACCAAAGAAGCGCCGAGTGCAAATGTCATGGTTAGAGCGAACGGCATGAATAACTCACCGACCATACCGCCGACAAAGATCAGAGGTGCAAATACTGCAACTGTTACTAAGGTTGATGACAGAATAGGTTTGAACATTTCAATGGTCGCTTCACGGACAAGCGCACGCCCTGATAGTTTTTCTTCTTTTAAATGAAGACGACGATAAATATTTTCAACTACTACAATCGAATCATCGATAACCCGGCCGATTGCAACTGTAATGGCACCAAGAGTCATAATATTAAGCGTGATTTCCATCCAGTTTAAAATCATTAATGCCATGAAAATTGAAACTGGAATCGACACGATCGAGATAATTGTTGATTTAAAATCACGAAGGAATAAAAGTATGATTAATACAGCGATTAAACCGCCAAATAATGCTTTTTCCACCATTGTTTTAACAGATTCTTCAATGGGTTCGCCTTGGTCGAGAGAAACTTCAACTACCAGACCATCAATTTTTTCTTTTTGTTCCTTGATTAAATCTTTCACACTGTTGACAACGTCGACAGTGTTCGCTTCTTGACCTTTAACGATTTGAATCGCAATCGCATCTTCACCATTTGTTCGTGAAATCGATTGTACTTTACCAATTACTTCTATTTCAGCGATATCGCTAAGCTTCACAAATGGCAAAGGCTGTGTTTGTGATGGCGTTACAGGAATCAGCATTTCCTTTAATTCATCTGCGGTCATGAACTTTCCATCTATTGCTACAGCCTGCTCGCCTTCTTCAAATTCATAGAGACCTAATGAAACCGCTAGGTCACTTGCTTGAATCATTTGCTTAACAGTATCTTCTTTTAAACCATATTCAGCCATTTTTGCATCGTTATACGTTAGCTGAACTTCTTCTATATGTTGACCTGTTATGGTTGCAGAGGCAACTCCATCAATTTTCTCGATTTTCGGGAGGATAACATCCTCAACAGTTGAAGTTAATTCAACGATATCCTCTTTTGTACTGCTTACACTAAGTGCAACAACCGGCATCATATTCATGCTGATTGCAGTAATAATTGGTTCTTGTGCATTCTCTGGCAGCTTGACGGCCTCTAATGCGGATTTTAATGCACGATTTGCTTCGTCCATATCTTCACCGTATTCATATTCAACTTGAATACTAGACATGTTAGCATTGGAATTGGAATAAACCGATTTTACACCCTTGAGGTTTTCTATTGCTTTCTCTAAAGGCTTGGAGACATCCTCCATTACCTGCTCTGGAGTTGCTCCGGGATATACGTCCATTACCATTAAGTATGGAATTGAAATATTTGGTATAGTCTCCATATTCATTTTAGTACCTGAATATATACCAGATACCGTAATAATGATGGTAAGTAACCATACTGCTAATTTGTTTCCTAGAACAAAGTTAACTAAACCTTTCACACTTACACCTACCCTTAATTGACTTATCGAACCCATTTACTTATAATACTGACTAACCGGTCATCTGTCAATGATTGAACCTAGGAGTGAACAATAGAAGATGAAAAAACAATTAATCATGGAAAAGGCGATCGAACTCTTTGCGAAGCAGGGGTTTGAAGCCACATCTGTACAGCAGATCACAGAACATTGCGGCATTTCAAAAGGTGCTTTTTATCTGTCTTTTAAGTCAAAAGATGAATTAATAATAGAGATAATCGATCACTTTATGATTCAATTCACTTCGGAAGTTGACTATCTAGTCAGAAGTGCAAAAGATGAGGAAAATCTTCTCTATCAATTTTATTATGCGGTATTTAATTCATTTCAAAAGCATTCTGATTTTGGGAAAATACTAATCAAAGAGCAATCTCGTTCATTTAATGAAGATTTCATCGTAAAAATGCGTTACTATGAGAGACTAATGGATAAAAGTATTCTTTCGATGGTAGAGATTTTGTATAGAGAAGATAGAGTAAAAGAGATAAAATATGACTTAGTGTTTTGCATCAAAGGCTTTATGAGTATGTATTCTCAGCTGTTTTTGTTCTATAACATACCATTAGATTTGGATTTATTATCAAAATCACTGGTAGAAAAAACAAATCTGCTTGCTAGAAATTCTACCGTTCCATTTATTTCAAAAGGCCTTATTGAGGTGTTGGAAGAGCCGGCATTAGAGGATTTAACAAAAGAACAGATTCAAAAACTAATTGATCAAGAAATAAAAGAAATGGAAGAGTCAGTAGAAAAGGAAACTTTGGTATTATTAAAAGAGCAGTTACATGAATTAACATTTAGCAGGGCAATTATTAAGGGATTACTCCAAAATATCCGAAATCATCCCCAAACTAAATGGATATCATATTTACTGGATCGTTTTTTTAATAGCTAGAGTTAAAGAGAAGCAAGTAGACTTAGTCTCACATTTGACAAGTCTACTTGCTTTTTCTTTATTCAATAACACCAGATTCTGAAATTTTGACATCTGTCTTAATTTTTACTACAAGGTCTTTGTAGTGATTTTCTCTCCATTTCTTGACATCAAAATTCCTGGTCTGTGTTTTTACAAAGTGACCGAATCCTACCGGATCTATTTCTTTATCTTTAAAACGTTGTATCAACTTAAGGCATTCTTTCTGAATATCCTCTCTGAATTGCTGTTGTAATTCATGAATCTTTTTTGGTGTAAGTTCTTGGCCGGTAAACTCATTAATGATTCCGTCCACTTCGATTTCTATGGTGATTTCAGTTGGTTCTCTTTTTGTCAAAGTATATTTGTGGGAAGAATGTATGCTTCTGACTGCTGCTTCGCCGCCGCTCTCTATTTCGACCTTATGTAGACCTTCACTGTATTTGTCAACTAGCAGCTTGAAAAAAAACATTTCTTCCGATGGTATGAAATCAACTATTTTTCCGTATTTGAGCAGGGATATCCCATTGATTTTCATTTTATCCTTTCCGATTTTCTTTAGCTGCGGTATATAGGGAGTTTTCCCTTCCTGATAAAAATCGGCCAGAAACAGCTGTAGATTTGTTTTTGGCAAATCCTCATGCTTGATGTTATGTTCCATTAACTTAGAGATGTAAGTAGCATTCCCTCTTACCCCATATTGTCCGCCCAGTAGTTCCTTTGTTTCTCCGTCAACCACTGCTAAATAGAGACCTGACCCAACTCCTGGATCCCTTTGAAAAGGGTCAACCAGTGGTAGAATCCCCACTTTTTCAGTTAACTTCTTACTAAATAAGACGACAGAAAGGCTTCCAGTAACAATTGGATCTGCGGTTTGCTGCTGGATATCCTGAAGAATTGATTTCTTTATTTCTGCTTTTGCTGAATAGATGTTGTTTCTAGGTGCTTCATCAGGTAAGTAAACCGGAATGACTACTGTGCCAAGGATGTTTTTTTCATCAATATAGTCAAAGCCAATTCCTTCGATTAGGCTAATGTCATCCAATATCTCTTTTTTTACACAGCCGGTCAAACTGAAGACGATGAATACAGATGCTATTAGCTTACATAGGTGTCCCACGATTTCTCACCTTCTTTGCTATTAACGTACCGCAAAACAATAACGGAACGTATATGATATTGAAGTAAAAACCTACCTTTGCTGTGGTATCTGTCAGAATGTTAATTTGTTCCCTTGTTGAGATCAAACTGGTGGCGATTAAACATAGAATTGCAATGAAAGGAACAGAAGTTTTCTGGCGAATGGAAGTAAGCTGTTTCGTTAATCGACTTGCACACCATACGCAAATACATATATTCGGTAATATGACTAAACTCCAATTCGCGATGCCAATATATTCAAAACGCTCAACGAATGGCAATGTAATCACTTTCCACATCGCTAAGGTTGGCCACACATTTTTTTGCAATTGTGCCTCTGAAAAATATCCATAAGCAAGAACAGCTAGATAGGTGTAAAAAAGGGTGGTAAATAATGCACCGAAATGAGCCCACTTTTCACTTTTTTCTGGCTTTTGGATAAAAGGGTAATAAAATAATAAGGTTTCAAATCCTATAACAGTAAATGACATATCACGACTGGCGAGGAGAAGCTCCTTAACCGAATGATCAAAAATGGGCAGCAAATTCGTATAGTCTGAATACGGAATGATAATAACAAACAACAAAGCGATGTAAAAAGGTAAGATTACTGAGAAAAAGGCGATTCCTGTTACTGTTCTAAAGCCGCCATATGTTATATAAATCACTAATAATAGAAAGGCAAATGCAAACCAAAAAGTTTCTAGCTCTGGAAACATCCAGACTTGAACAATCTCTATATAACTCCGCAAAACCGTTACGCTAAATAAACAAAAGTATAGAATAAAAATCGAACTAAGAATCTTTCCAACTTTTTTTCCAAAAACAAAGGTATGAATAGAAGTCAAATCCCCGTCTGCTATCTTTAACATTTTAAACATCATCCATAAAATGATATGAACCATTAACCCTGTTAAGATAATGGACATCCAGGCATCATATCCTGCGGATTCAGCAATAATTCTTTGGAATCCTAGAATCCCAACTCCTACCTGCATGGAATGTATAAGGAAAAATAGGAGGAAAGGAGATATTTTTCTCTTTTCTGGAACATTTGAATTCATGAGCGGAACCTCTATTCTTCGATATCTTTCTTGCTTTTTGCAGGCTTTCTATGAAATTTATTTGGCTGCTCTGTTTCAAGCAGGAAGGGGCGCTTTCTTAGTTTGTCAAATGACAGCCGTATTAAAGCATCTTTAAAGTCTGTCCATCTTGGCGGATACAAAGGCTCTAAATATGGTCTGCCTAATGAAGTTAGACGAAGAAGATGGGTCAATAAAAAACAAAAGCATACCACTATTCCTAGTAAACCCCATAACTCGGCAAATAGTAAAAAAGGAAATCGAAGCAAGCGGATTGTATTGCCTATCCTATAAACAGGTGTCGTAAAGGATGCAAGGGCTGCCAAGGCAATGAAAATTAAAAGGATGTTACTCGTCAGGCCTGCCTCAACACTTGCCGTTCCAATTACAATCCCGCCTACGATACCGATAGTCTGACCAACCTTTGTCGGCAATCTAGCCCCAGCCTCACGTAACAGTTCAATGGTTAACTCAAGAAATAATGCTTCCAGGATAGGAGGAAATGGTATGGCCCTTCGGGAAGCTACTAAGGTACCCATTAAGTCTTGCGGGATTAATTCATAATGATAGCTAAGTGTTGCCACATATACTGGTGTAACCAAAACTGAGAACAAAACAGCAAACAATCGAATCAGACGGAAAAAGGAGGATAGAATCCAGTTCAAATAATAATCCTCAAATGAGCTGAAAAACTCAACAAGTGTAGTAGGTCCGATTAAAGCATGAGGAGATCCATCTACAAAAATCGCAACTTTGCCTTCAGCAAGAATGGCAGAAATTCGGTCTGGCCGTTCTGTATCCAATAGCTGTGGAAAAGGAGAATTTTGATTATCAGAAATAATTTGTACAATATAAGAGCTGTCAGTGATTTCATCAAATTCTATATCTTTAATCCGCTGCCTGACTGTATTTATATTTTCAGGATTCGTAATACCATCGATGTAAAGGATGGCTATTTTCGTCTTAGAAAGCGACCCAACCGTTAACTTTTCCATGATTAATTCTTTAACAGGAATTCTTTTTCGGATAAGGTTTAAATTCTGGTCAATGGATTCAACAAAAGATTCCTTAGGTCCGATTACACTGAATTCAACCTCTGGCAAACTTACATTACGTCCGATTTCTTTCTTGGCTCCCAAGAAACAAAACTTATTTTCCTTTCCATTGACGTTCAAAAGAATAGAACCATTAAAGAGCTTTTGTTCTATTAGTGAGATGTCCTCAGAAACTTGTACATCAGCAAGTGGAATAATTTGTTTAACATCTTCGATTTGTTTGAAGTTTTCTTCTAATAAATAGGGAAGGACACTTTCTTGGATGGTTTTCTCATCAACAAGGGTAGCA
This sequence comes from Neobacillus niacini, assembly GCF_046591715.1. Lineage (GTDB taxonomy): Bacteria > Bacillota > Bacilli > Bacillales > Cytobacillaceae > Neobacillus > Neobacillus niacini_L. The sequence goes on from NZ_JAWVNQ010000011.1 coordinate 106,220, forward strand.
AGGAATTTAAGGGTAAAGGAAATGTTTGTTTTATTATTAGTATATTCGATGCATTTAAAATCATCGGATTTTGCTAAATGCTGTTCTAAATTATCTCTATCTGAATTCTTGTTTTTAAAAAGATTAAACATACTTCCTTCTCCTTTTTGGAAGAGACTAACAGTAGTGTTTCCTATATTTGAGTGTTTATGTTTCAAAGGAACTTTGCTGCAATAAATAATAAGTCCTTATTATTTGAAAATTTGGTTAAAATAGTATATAATGAAGGTGGATATAGGGATATATGCTCTGATCTGCCATTTAACCTCAAGTTCAATATTAAGATTTATTCATTATTAATCGGTAATGATTTTCTAGATATGCAGATGCTAGAACTTTAAGCCAAAATAAGCCGTAGGGATCACTACGCTTATTTTGGCTTTTTTTATTATCAAAAATGGGAGGGAAGGTAGTATACATGGATAAGGACGAACTGAAACGATTAAACTTCTTGCTTGAAATATATGTCGATGTGAATGTAGATAAAGATTTCTCAGTACTTTCAAAAGACACTGATCCATTCTTTATAGTAAACATGTCTGGTCAGCTGATTTATGTCAATGAAGTCTGTGAAGAGCTTTTGCAATGCTCGAAGGATGAACTTAAGCAGATGAAATTGTGTGATATCTTCATTTCATCTGCTTTAAGTGAAACCAAAACATTTTTTATTGAAAAAGAACGCGACCATCTTGTGAATTTTGATTCTAAAATCAGTATTAGACCTGAAAATGCAATTGATGTTAATGTAACTGCATTTCCAATCCTTTTTAATAATGAAGTGGTAGGGAATTATGTGGTGTTGAAAGATATCACATTAATTAAGAGGGAAAGACAATTACTTGCCGAAAAACAAACAGCCGCAGGTCAGTTAGCTGCTGGGATTGCACATGAAATTCGTAATCCGATAACGGCAATAAAGGGCTTCATGCAGCTGCTAATGGGAGAACATAAAGGCGAGAAGACTTACTTTAATATTGTGGAATCAGAGATCAACCGAGTGGAAATGATTCTCAAAGAACTAATGGTTCTGGCAAGGCCATCTAAAATTAATTATATAAAATTGGATATACGTTCACTATTAGAAAAGGTTCTGACTTTGATGGAGTCGCAGACGCTTTTAAAAAATATTGAAGTGATAAAAAACTTCCATGCATTAGAGGTAACAGTCGTTGGAGACGAGAATCAAATGAAACAGGTATTTATAAACTATATTAAAAATGCAATCGAAGCAATGAAGGATGGAGGGAAGCTGATAGTAGAAGGGATTCAATTAAATGAAAGTGTTCATATACGGATTATTGACCAAGGCAGCGGGATCCCGCCTGAGATATTAGAACGGATTAATGAGCCATTTTTTACAACGAAGGAACATGGTATGGGGCTTGGGATGCAAGTAAGCAATGAAATCATTGAAGAACATCGTGGGAAAATTAATATAAATAGTAATACAGAAGGGACTTGTATTGAAGTAATATTGCCTATTTCCACATAAACAATTGCAGTATAGGGAAAACAATGGTAAGATATTAATATCTAATGTCTTGCTGTCATTAGTTTTGAATTTATTTTTTACATAATAATATACTTGTAAACTGTGTGGTAAATGGAAGAAACTATAAATATATAGTCGTCTGAACCGTGGCCTAACTTCTTCTTGAAGTTAGGCTATTTTTATTGTTTGGGAAAAGAGGGGGAATTTGTTATTAAATCTAATCATGAGAATTTGGCCTATCTAAGCAGTACATTTAGTAAATTGGTCAAACGCAGGTTTGGAAAAGGGCCAGAGGCCTGTAATGTTATTTTAAAAGGAAATCGGTTTTATGTGTACATGCGAAATTTTATTACCCCTGCTGAGGAAGTGTTATTAAAACAGGACAAGTTAGAATTGGCAGTGAATTTCCGTTGTTCCATCACCAATGCGGTAACGGAAGAATACTTATTGGTAGTGTCAAAAGTTTTGGGAATAGCATTTGATTCCTTTTATCATGACTGGAATTATGACCAAAACACAGGAATTCTTCTGCTGGAACATTCTCAATCAGATTATAAGGAGAATATAGAAAGCAGTCTTGAAGGCAGCCTTTTTAGCTTAATAGAGAATGTTGGGTCGAGTTACCATAAAAAACCTGGAAGTTTAAAGATTGTAAAGTTTACGCAAAATATATGTGCAATTGAATCGAAAGAAGTACTTTTGCCGCTGGAGAAATTAGTTTATGAAAAAGGGAACTTTGAATTATTAATGCATCAGGCTTGGGAGATAAAAAAAGGATATTGGAGTAACAAAGGGCAATTTGAACTTCTCTTCAGCCGGTTAATTGAGGATATGTTTTTAATGTGGGATTATAAAAATAATAGACATTATCTAATTTTTATTTTTAACAAATTATACACTATGAAATAGTATAAAAAAACATGTTGTAAAGAAGGAATTCCTAAAATACAATGTGTTTTTTTGCGTCTATATTTTAACAATACGTTCTTTCGTACATACTAATTGGATATATCGGCTACTTTCCAATAAGGAAACGAAGGAGTTAATGTTAATGAATGACCTCAAAAAGGAAGAATATATTAGCAGCTACATAAGCAAATTACTAAGAAAAAACTTTGGCAGGGGTCCGCGGAACTGCCAAACTACAATATCCCAAAACTATCTGGTCACGTATATAAGTGGTTTTTTATCACCTATGGAGGATATTCTTTTACAACAGGGACAGAGCAAGTACGTCGATCATGCAAGAAACGTAATTATTACACATCTGCTGGATGAAATTAAAGGAATAATACAAATTACCTTTAATATTGGAGTAGAAGAATACTATCATGATTGGAATTTTCCAAATAACTCGGGTACTCTTATATTTGTTTTAGATACAGAAGCAGGTCAGAAGATGAATTCCGATGTTGATATCCAAAGATTAGAACATGAAGTAAGCAGGATTAGTTTAATGGTAGAAAAAGTACCTGAAAAAATAATTACTAGCGCCATTTCCCCATCCATCTTTCTTATTGAAAGAAGGGGTATTCTTATTCAAATAGAAAAAGCATTAATAGATAATGGATTTGAAAATGAACTAAAATTCACGAAAGATGAATTGGAGAAAAGTTACTTTCACCGATATGGCAGATTTGAAGACATATTTAATAAATCTGTCAGAGATATCTTTATTGATTGGAACTTTAAGGAAGATAAGTCTTTCATGGCATTTATTTTATCATCCTAGGAAAGAGAGTCTTTCATTAAGAAAGGCTCTCTTAGATTAAAAGGTTTCATTTATCGATTATTAAAGTAAACTGACAAAGCATTGGATAAATCATTGCTCTGTTGATCAGCTTGAATCTTATAATGGTCACCGTCAACAGATGAGGTAAAGTTACTGAAACCTTGATTTCGTAAAAAGTCGTCAATATCAGTCAGATTCTCACCCTGGGTTTTCAGTGTCTTTCGTCCAACGAAGTCCCCGTTTACATAAACCTCGTATTGATCTTCATTTAATTTTACATCATTGATTTCCTTATTATCTACATTCGTAAGCGGCAGCATATTATTGCTGTTATTATTTCCATAAATCATTTGATAGCCTCCTTCTGCTTAATATTGTTACTATTTCCCTGAAATGTGCAGGGTATGATAAGACCTAAAAAAGTAAATGAGTAAAAAAAGCTGTCCAAGTGTAATGGACAGCTTTTAACGTATAGATTAATTATAATTTACGTATTTTGATTTTATCCTGCAAGGTATGCAACTGCTTCATTAACTGTTCATATTCCTCAAGTTCAATCTGGCAGGATTGAATAACTTCTGCAACCTTACTAGTAATGTCAGCCTTTTCTATACGGGCCTTATCTTCTAAATAGATAAATACTTTTCTTTCATCCTCTTTAGACCGTTCTTTCCTTAGCCAGCCATTTGCTTCCATTCGTGAAGCCATTGGTGTTAGGGTGCCGGTTCCCAAGTTCAACTTTTCTCCGAGTTCCTTTACTGTCACTCCGTCGTTTTCCCATAAAGCCAATAATACTAAATATTGCGGATAGGTTAATCCAAAGGGCTGAAGAACACTCGTATATAGCTTAGTAAATTCTCCGGCTGTTTCATAGATTGCGAAGCATAATTGTTTATTTAACGTCATAAAGTCTTCCATTCAAACCACCTGATTAAGAAAGTATTTTTAGTAAGTCATCTTCCACTTTCAGCGGTTCCGTTGTTGGTGCATAGCGTTCTACAACCTGCCCGTTCTGGTCAACAAGAAATTTAGTGAAATTCCATTTAATATTTTTGGAAAGGATCCCTTTTTTCTGTTCTTTTAAGAAAGAAAATAAAGGTTCTGTGTTATCACCGTTTACATCAATCTTTGCAAACATTGGAAAGGTAACACCGTAATTTAATTGACAAAACTCAGTGGTTTCTTCAATATTATCAAATTCTTGATTATTGAATTGATCACATGGGAATCCTAAAATTTCTAAACCTTGTTCTTTATATTTATCATATAACTCTTGAAGACCTTTAAATTGGGGAGTCAATCCACATTTGCTGGCAGTATTAACAATTAATAATGGCTTACCTTCGTAATCCTTTAGAGACTTTTCCTGGCCATTTGTCGTTTTTACTGTAAAATCATATACTGTTTTCATTGTCATTTCCTCCTAAAAAGGGATTGTTAGAGTTATTAATTAAAATTAAATCGTGTACGACTAAATCTTACACGATTTATTGGAAATAAGCAATAAAATAAAAAAGCAGTATCCCATTTATGTTGGGATACTGCTTTAGTGAAATTATCGAATACCTTGCATTAGACCCTGAATTTTCGGAGCTAATGCAAATAGAATGATACTTAAAACAATAGCTGCACCGCCGATAACGCCAAAGTACGCCATTTCATTCGCAGGTGAATAAAACTTAACAATTTGTGCATTAAGAGCTTGAGCTGCTGCGCTTGCTAGGAACCATAAACTCATTGTTTGTGCTGAGAATGCAGCAGGAGCTAATTTTGTCGTTGCGGATAAACCTACAGGTGACATACACAATTCACCAAATACAACAATTAAATAACTTAGAACGAGCCACATTGGACTAACCAATGAATCCGTACCGCTAAGGTATGCTGGGATAAGGATTACTATGAACGATAAACCAGCAAACAATAAGGATAATGAGAATTTTTGTGGTATTGTTGGTTGACGTTGTCCTAATTTAACCCATAATCCCGCAAAAATTGGAGCAAAAATGATAATAAATAACGGATTTAAAGATTGGAACCATGCAGGAGAAATAGTAATTCCCATCCAATCTAATTGAGTACGTTTATCTGCATAACTTGCAAGGATTGTTGAGCCTTGCTCTTGGATAGACCAGAACATAACTGCTGCAATAAATATCGGAATATAAGCAATAATACGTGAACGTTCAACCTTTGTTGTTTTAGGGCTGCGGTACATTACAACGAAATAGATAGTTGGAATAATAATACCTAAGAATGTAACAATGTTGATAAAGCTAGCAAATGTAAGAACGCCCATAGGGATTAATACAGCACATAAAACTGCAAGTACGACTATACCTAATCCAATGAATGTAAAAGTCTTTTTCTTTTCGGTTTTAGAAAGAGGGTTTGGAACTGTGGTACCAGCAAGTCCAAGGTTTTTCTTCTTTGTTAAAACGAACATCACTAGACCTACAAACATTCCGACAGCTGCAATACCAAAGCCTAAGTGGAAACTATAATCCATCACACTTCCGACGATTAATGGTGCTAAGAAGGCACCCGCATTAATCCCCATATAGAAGATTGTAAAACCTGCATCACGACGGTCGTCAGTTTCACTATACATTTCACCAACGACAGTTGATACGTTTGGTTTAAGCATCCCTGTACCAAGAACAATCAATACCATGGACACAAAGAACATTGCCACGCTTCCAGGCACTGCAAGAACTATATGTCCAAACATGATCAGGATTCCACCGTAAAACACTGCTTTAGATGTTCCGAATATCCTGTCAGCTAACCATCCGCCGATGATCCCCGACATATAAACAAGCGATCCATAAATGGACATGATGGAAAGCGCAAGGTTTTCATCGAGTCCTAATCCGCCTTTTGAAACCTCATAGTACATATAGTAGACTAGGATGGCTCTCATTCCGTAATAAGAGAAACGCTCCCAGAATTCTGTGAAGAACAGAGTGAATAGTCCTTTTGGATGTCCGAAGAAACCTTTCTGAGGGACACTATCCACAATTTTCTGCCTATTATAATTCGACATAATTCTACCTCCCTTTATATTATATTATAATACTTTCGATTGTTTTCAATTGTCAAAAACTATTTTTGGTAAATATGATTAATATCGTTGTTAATACTGATATAACGGTAATCTTAGATGAATAAAAGAGAAAAGAAAGTTTTTTTAAAATAATAGTTAAATTTAGATAAAATACACAATTGTGAAAACTGACAGGAAAGCTTTTAACAAATATCATAAAAAAATGTCACCGCTTACACTTGTTTTTTATAGGTAATATGATATGATTGTTTTAAATAATAATAGTGATCACATGTTACTGACACGTATCAGGCATGGTGGTAAATAAAAAGGTGTTATGCCCTTTTATTGTACCCCCATGCCTTTTTTTATTCTTTCTGAAAGGAGCAGTTTGTATGGTATTTAGTTTTTTTAAGAAATCAAAGCTGCAAATTCTTGCACCGCTTAATGGAGCCATTATTCCATTGGAAGAAGTTCCGGACCCTGTATTCAGCCAAAAGATGATGGGGGAGGGGATTGCTGTCATGCCAACCGGTGGTAATATTCATGCGCCTGTTGACGGAAAGATCATTCTCATTGCTGCAACAAAACATGCTATTGGTATTCGAGCAGAGGATGGATCAGAAATCCTTATACATGCTGGGTTAGAAACAGTTGCTCTTAATGGAAAGGGCTTTAAAACAGTCGTCAATGAGGGAGAAAAGGTTTCCGTTGGCCAGCTGCTGATCGAGGTTGATTGGGATTATATAAAAACACATGCAAAATCTACGGTAACACCTATTGTGATTACGAATATTCAGACAGAAACTAGGAAGTTAACTTTAACTGAAGAAATAGATGCTATTCAAGGAAAAACTGTAATAATCTCAAGCTCCTGATGGATATCCTATTAGTAAAGGGGGTGATAGACTTCAACTAGCTTTGAATGATCCATTGTGCTGGTTTATTGGTGACTCATGAGGACTTTAATTTGCTAAAAAGGTTTAATAATTAGTAGTTTCAAGTGATAAAGCCCTTATTTTTATTTTTTTGCAGCTGTTTTAGGCTGGAGATGAAAGGTATTAATCCTAATAAAAGTGAGATTTGAGTCCAATCTTTAGTTTTTTATAAAAAGATAGGAGGAATAAAAAATGATGAAATATCTTCAAAGACTAGGCCGTTCCTTAATGCTGCCTGTTGCCGTTTTGCCTGCAGCAGCAATATTAATGGGAATCGGGTATTGGATTGATCCTACTGGCTGGGGTGCTGATAGTCCTGTAGCGGCCTTCTTAATAAAAGCAGGCGGTTCGATTATTGATAATATGGCAATTCTCTTTGCTGTCGGTGTTGCACTGGGTATGTCAAAAGACAAAGATGGTTCAGCAGCACTTAGCGGATTGGTTGCTTATCTGGTTATTACTACCGTGTTATCAACAAACTCGGTGGCTATGCTTCAAGGAGTTGATCCAGAAGCAGTTAACGCTGCCTTTGGAAAAATTGGAACACAATTTACAGGGATTCTTTCCGGTATTATTGCCGCAATTATGTACAATCGTTTCAGTCATGTTAAATTACCGGATGCATTATCCTTCTTTAGTGGAAAACGACTTGTTCCTATTATGACATCAGTTGCAATGTTAGCTGTATCATTAGTGATGTTTTTTGTTTGGCCGGTCGTTTTCTCCGGACTCGTTTCTTTTGGTAAAGGGATTAGTGATTTAGGTGCAATCGGTGCAGGGATTTATGGTTTCTTCAACCGTTTATTAATTCCAATTGGTCTGCACCATGCCTTAAATTCCGTATTCTGGTTTGATGTGGCCGGAATTAATGATATCGGCAATTTCTGGGCTAGTAAGGGTGAACAGGGTATTACCGGCAGGTATCAGGCTGGGTTCTTCCCAGTTATGATGTTCGGTTTACCAGCAGCTGCATTAGCCATGTACCATACTGCTAAATCTTCAAAGAAAAAAACAGTGGCTGCCTTAATGCTTGCTGCAGGTGTAGCTTCGTTCTTTACTGGGGTTACAGAACCACTTGAATTTGCGTTTATGTTCGCAGCTCCTGCACTTTATGTAACACATGCTGTATTAACAGGTATTTCATTAGCAGTTGCAGCGGCCTTCCAATGGACAGCAGGATTTGGCTTTAGTGCAGGATTGGTTGACTTTGTGTTAAGCTTAAAAATTCCAATTGCAAATCAGCCATATATGCTCCTTTTACAAGGTCTAGTATTTGCGGTTATCTACTATTTCTTATTCCGATTTATCATTACAAAATTCAACTTAAACACACCAGGCCGGGAAGAAGATGAAGTTAATGAAGAAGCATCAGAAGGTCAGGCAGCAGGAAATAAATTCGCTGTAATGGCTGCTAAGATTTATGAAGGTTTAGGTGGAGATGCCAACGTAACTTCTGTGGACAATTGCGTCACACGTTTACGCTTAGAAGTGAAAGATATGGATGCTGTGGATCAGAAGAAAATAAAATCTACTGGTGTACCAGGAATTAATATTGTTGGTAAAAACAGCATCCAAGTCATTGTTGGAACCAATGTTCAATTCGTAGCTGATGAAATCATGAAAATCCGTAAGGAAAAGTAATGAGCTTGTAATGGAAAAACCGCCGGGATATATGATCCCAGCGGTTTTTTTCATTTACCGATTTCTAATTCTTTCTATATGAATGGTAATATAACCGAGTTCTTGTTCAGGAAGACTAATACTATAGTCAGCTTTGAGAAGAGTGGCTACCTTCTGTGAAATTTTATAGGAATCAGCAAATTTTTTCTTAAGCATGGCGAGCATTTCATCATCCATGATTGGTTCTGATTCATCGTGGATTCTTGATAGAGTATATCTTAGATGGGTCATTAACCGCTGATAAGAAAGGTCATCTTCTTCTATTGATATATGAAGGGAATCTTTAATAGTCTGAATCATTTCACCAATGATGGCAGTCTGCCTTAATGTTTGTTTCATATCGCCGCTTTGGGGCTTTGATGTATGGATATGCAAGGCAATATAGGCTGCTTCATCTATAGGCATTTTAACGTTTGTCCTATTTTCAATATGTCTGATCGCCCACATACCGATATCAAATTCTTTCTTGTAGAGGATTTTAATTTCATCAAAGAGCTTATTTTTAAGATGAATTCCTTCAGTTGCCCTTTCAATAGCAAAGGACAAGTGGTCGGTAAGGCCAATGTGGATATGCTCGTTTAACTTTAATCCCAGACATTCCTCTGCATAAGAGATGATATCTTCGGAAATAGAGAAGTGTTCTTCGGGTATTTGCTGAAGGAGCTGTTGGAATTTTTCGTTTTCCTTCATTACAAATAGCTTTTCAATTTTGCTTGGATTAATGACATCATTTTTCCGTTTTTGAAAAGCAATGCCAGCACCGATTGCTATTTTTTCTTCATTGTTGTCGGACACCACTGCTGCATTATTATTGAGGATTTTTTTGATTTTCACAAAAACGCCAACTCCTTGTAAAAGCCCTTACTTCCATCTTACATTTTAAAATAAAATGGGTCTACCTTTAAAAAAACAAAGCTATACAAAACTCCATAAAGAAGGTAAACTAAAAGATAAACACCAATAATTCCAATGAGAAAGGTGGGTTTTGTTTGTCCGATAAAGTACGTTCGATACCAAGACCACTTGTAAAAACAAACCAATGGGTGATTGTAATCAGTGCCGTATTAACGCTGATTTTCGCTGAGGGATGGTTCTTAATAATCCCGTTACTTGCTGGACTATCCGGAATTGTCTTTAAATATAATCCCATCATGAATATTGCAAAGTTTTTTCTAAAGAAAAAGCCAGAAGAGTATATCCCAGAGGACTGGGAGCAGCAGCAATTTAATCAAAAAATCGCTGTATTCTGTTTGGCAGGCGGGTTCATAAGTTTTCTGCTTGGCTGGAATATTGCGGGGTATGTGTTCACCATTATGGTGGCGGCAGCTGCATTTGTAGCAATCCTCGGGTTTTGCATTGGCTGCTTTATTCATTATCAGTGGAAAATGTATCAATATAAAAGAGCTAATTAAATGAAAAAAAGACTGATGCGGTTTATGCTGCATCAGTCTTTTCTTGTTTTATATAACTGCTTTTGTTTTCAGTGAACGTCTTTGCCATGTAAAGGTTATGAATAGTGTTATGACTAATAATACGAATCCTAATACGAATGGATAGGTAATCTTAACATCATAAAGTAACCCTGCAAGTGTAGGTCCTATTACATTACCAATACTCATATAAGCATTATTCATTCCCATTGCAAATCCTTGTTCGTTACCCGCAAGTTTGGATATCAAAGTATTCAACACAGGGCGCAGAATAGAGGTTGATAAGAAAATAAATAGTGAAATGACAAAGAATATAGCATAGCTTGTGGCGAACAGTGAAAAAAGAAATCCAGCTGCGGCAACAGCAATAAAGACATTTAACACAGTGCGTTCTCCGTACCGATTCACAATTCGATCGACAACAAAGAGCTGAACAATTACACTGACAACTCCAGTTGCTGTCACCATAATGGCGATATCTTTCGCGGATGACTGAAACTGATTATCAAGGTATAAACCGATAACTGATTCGTAGGCAATTAGTCCAAAACTCATCACAAGTGTAATGATAAGTGGAATGAAATAAGGCATTTTCACAGATCTTACTATTTTGCGCACCATAGACTCATCTGGATGCATTTCTGCACTTTCTTCTTTAGTGGCTGTTTTGCTCTCTTTTAAAAGAATAATGGAAAATAAGACAGAAACAAGAGACACGAGTGCTGACACTAAAATAGGAAATTTTAAGCCGAATCCTGCAAAGAATCCACCAATCCCAGGACCCACAACAATCCCTAGAGACATCGCTGCTGAAACTAAGCTGTTTCCTTTGGCTCTTTGCTCCATAGTTGTAATGTCTGCTATATAGGCAAAAATAGCTGGGACCAGCATTGCACATCCGATTCCGCCAACCGCACGAGAGGCATATAGTACCCAGATTGAATTAGAGAAGTAAAAAATGAACATCGAGAGGGTAAGACCAGCTAGTCCGTAAATAATCATTTTCCTTCGACCATATTGGTCAGTCCATTTACCGGCAATCGGAGAGAAAATGAACTGCGCCCCGGCAAAGATGGCTATGAATAGTCCTGCGGCAGTTCCGCCTTGATTAATCGACTCCAAATACGCTGGTAAAATGGGAATGATGATACCAAAACTTCCAATCGCTATAAACATGTTAATCATCAACATGGTAATTTTTTTTCGTTGATCTCCTGTCATAGTAAGCCACCTTTCTAATCTAGATTATTCACTTAAGTATAGTGTAAACCTTTTTGCACTGCTTACTATCATATATAGGTATACAGGCTTTTGTCAAAGAGAAAGTTTTTTTAGAAAGAGATGAAAATTCACTTGTTAGGAAATTGTTAAAGTTTAATGATTTTCATGAAGACATTCTGTGATATCTTCTAAGTAAGAACGCAGTTGGGGTGTAGATCTGATCTTGTTAAAGGGGGTTTACGTTCAATGACGAGGCAATTAAATACCGGTCCAAACATTCAAAAGGAAAAAGAAATGGTTGGGAAGATGATTAAGCTGTACTGCCGCAGGAAGCATCACCATACGGATGAACTATGCAAGGAATGTCAGAATTTAAAAACCTATGCACATATGAGACTTTCACTCTGTCGGTTTGGGGAAGAAAAAAGCGCCTGCTCTAATTGTAATGTACACTGTTATAAACCAAAATATCGGCAAAAAATGAAAACGATTATGCGATATTCAGGACCATGGATGCTGCTGTATCATCCTGTATATTCCGTTAAGCATTTGTTGAACAAACCTAAGAAACAAATAAAAAGCGTAGAATAGCCTTTATTACACTTTTATTTTTTGATAATTCTGTACAAACTATTTCTAGAATTTGGTATTATTTATCTAGAGGATAAGTATATTCTTGTACCAGAAGAGGAGGGAATAGTATGACCGGGACAATTGCAGTTATTATGGTTTTCTCGATTCCAATCATTGCTATTTTGACGGCACATTTTCAAAAGCAGAATAAATTGAAATATAAAATGATTCAAGGCGAACTCGAACTAGAAAAATTAAAACATCAGAATTATTTAATTGAAACAGAAAGAATGAGACTCGAACTCGAGCATATGAAACTAGAAGAGCCTGCAGATAAAATAAAGTTAGGTTAAAGCCAAATAAAACAGGTCCTTTCTCTAGATAGGACCTATTTTATTTGGCTGGCTTATAGTCTGGATTTATTTTCGTTAATGTCTCTTTATCGCAAATAACAAAAAGCTGGGCATCCTCCGGAATGGGCTCGTCGAGTTTTTGATTAATATGAAGATCTCCGCGGTCTGCAACAAGTGTTGCTCCTTTATTGAGCAAATCCCTAAAGGCATCTCGATAGGTTCTCCAATCGTCCTGTTTCGATATTTCATACATGGACTCTTCATACTGACTGCTCATTAGCTCTGAATACATATTGGTAACACCGTGTGAAAATAATGAACGAACCGCGGCATGAGAGATCATTTCCTGTGTTGGAATAAATTCATCCACCTTCACTCTCTGAAATAAACGGATATGCTTTTGATAGATAACTTCAGCCGTTACATGGATTGGTTTATTTAATTTCTCCTCCATCGAGGTAATGGCTGTGGCAATGAGCAATGTTTTACCATCAACAAGAAGCGGGTCCCTTGTTGCGAAATTATCCTGCGTAATTTGATCGGCAAAGATAATAACGCCTTTTGCTTCGGGTAAGTTTGCTTGATAAAGTGTATCTTCATCGGTTGCGTCACCGCGGACATAATACAGCTGTTTCTCCACCATAGGTGCATTTTCTAGTTCATCAATGATGACTATATCAATGGATTTATCTGATTTTAGAATTTCCTTGATGGCTAGCTGTGATTTTTCGCTCCAACCGATTAGGATGATATGGTTTTTACCCGTATATTTCATCTTTCCACCCACTTTAAGTTTATCGAATAGAGTAACGACTTTTAACATTTTTCCAATGAATACACTGACCAGGCCTATACCTGTAACATAGAGAATTATGGTAAAGGCCTTACCAGCCGGGGTAACTGGTGCATAGTCTCCAAAACCGACTGTTGCAAGTGTGGTTAGAACCCAATAGATTGCAGTAAGATAGGACTCAAAGGTTTGTGGCTCAATATATAAAACAATGTAAGCGGCAAATAGAACGTATAGCGTAAAAAGTGGAAAAAAGATTCTGTTACGAAGTTTTGTTAGGTAGTATAACAATTTTTTAAAAGGCATACCTATAGATTCTCCTAGCTTTCCGAGTCACTGAATAAATCTTATTTTCCCAATTAATCCTTAAAATTAACCATGATTGGTTTTATGGATTAGAAAGCTTATAATGGTATCAATATTATTTGTCCGTGGGAGATGAGAACACTTGTCATTAAGAGAAAAGAATATTGTTTTTATTGGGTTTATGGGTGCTGGAAAAACGACTATAGGGAAGCTGGTTGCTAAAAAACTTTATCGAGATTTTATTGATATTGATGAAGAAATTGAAAAAGAGTATAACATGCCAATACCGCAAATATTTGCTGAAATTGGTGAGAAAGCTTTTCGAGAAAAGGAAAAAGAGTTAATTCAGAATCTATGCCACTATAAATTAAAGATTATCTCTGTAGGAGGCGGTGCATTTCTTCAGGAAGAAATTCGGAAGGTATGCCTTTCATCTAGTATCGTATTTTACTTGGATATAACCTGGGATGCTTGGAAAAATCGGTTAAGTTCAATTATTGACAGCCGTCCTGTTCTGCAAGGTAAGTCTATTGATGAAATAGAAGAGCTATTCTATAGAAGAAAAGAAATATATAAAAATAACTATCACTCAACAATTGAAATAAATAATCAAAGTATGGATGAATTAGCAGATAGCATTGTAAAAACCCTGAAATTATCTTGGGAATTGCATGAAACCAAATGAGTGGTTTCTGAGTGGAGTGAGAAAATGAAGAGAATTGTTACGGTAAAGGAGATCAGCATTGGGGAAGGAGCTCCAAAGATCTGTGTTCCGATGGTAGGCAGCACGTTAGCTGCATTAACAGAGGAGGCAGAGTTTCTTGCAACAGCTGATTTGGATCTAGTAGAATGGCGTGTTGACTTTTTTGATCATGTTGAGGATTTGGAAAAAGTAAAAGAAGCACTGAGTGAAATTCGTGCCATCCTGGATAATACACCGCTAATTTTCACATTTCGCAGTAGAAAAGAAGGCGGAGAAAAAGAAATTAGCACACAATACTACTTTGAATTAAATAAGGTAATGGCAGAGAGCGGACAGATTGACATTGTTGATATTGAACTGTTCAATGATGAAACAGAGATAAAGAATCTGATTTCCGCGGCACATGACCACGAGGTGTATGTCATTATATCAAATCATGATTTTGATAAAACACCGGATAAGGAAGAAATTATTAATCGTTTACGAAAAGCGCAGGACCTAGGCGGAGACCTTCCGAAAATTGCCGTAATGCCCGAAAGCCCAACGGATGTCCTGACTTTATTAGATGCAACCAATACGATGAATGAACAGTACGCAATAACACCGATTATTACCATGTCTATGGCAGGGAAGGGTATTATCAGCCGATTAGCCGGTGAAATATTTGGATCTGCTCTGACTTTTGGAGCTGCCAAAAGAACGTCAGCCCCCGGTCAGGTGCCTGTCACCGAATTACGAAGAATTCTTTCTCTCATAAATTCAAATTTATAATTGTAGATATTAGAAAGTACCTGTTATAGGTATTTTCTTTTTTTAGGTATAGTAGAATGAAAGGTGGTAATGGGGGGATTTGAAAATGATATATAGAAATCTTGGCGATGCAAGCTTTTAAATATTTACTAGATAAAGGTTTAGTTAAGTTTGTAGGAGTTAGTAATTTTACACCTGAGCTGATGAATGAAGCACAAAATCTAATAGGTGAACATGATATTATGTGTAATCAAGTAGGTTATCATTTGAACGATCGCCGAGTCGAGAACGATGTCATACCATACTGTCTTAAAAATGGCATTATCGATTTCCAAAAAGTAATGAGGGATTGAGCTTAATTAAATATTAGCAATATATAAAGGAGGGAAAAGCTTGCCTCATAAACTCTGGATTGCAGTAAATAGTATTTTAATTGTAATTTCGTGTATTTATATATGGTTTTTTCGTCCGCATGACAGCAATTTGGTAATTCTTGCTCAGTTTCTGGCACAAATGGCAATGATTCTGTTTTTAGTTAATATCAATATGTACTTCATATTTCTAGTTATTCGAAAATCAACGGTAAGACAGGTAAAGATTCGTCTCGCCAAATTCTCAAGAGCCATGATGAAATGGCATATTACAATAGCAGTTACAGCGACGACTATCATTATTGGTCATGCTGTGATCAATTTATATGAAATTGCACCCATTGTTGGGTTTGGTAATTTGAAATTAATCAGCGGCTATTTAGCCATAACAATCCTGCTTCTTACATTATCTGCAGGTTATTTGCGCCATAAAAAGTCTTCTGGATTTAGACGAAGGTTGCATCTGACTGCCGCAATGGTGTTTTTTCTAGTTTTCCTTATACATATGTTTATTCCGATATAAGGGGGGGGAGGAACCTTGCAATGAAGCCGACGGAAGGTCATAAACGAATAGCTATACTCGATTATTTACGGGGTTTTGCATTATTAGGAATTATTCTTGTGAATATCCTGCCGCTCTTAGCAGTTAAAGTCCCTGAACCTGGTTCAGGGGATGCTATTTATCAGCGGTTTCTATTTTTATTTGTTGAGGGCAGGTTTTATACACTATTCTCATTTTTGTTCGGTGTTGGCTTTTATCTATTTATTTCACGAGCAAACTCAAAAGGGAAAAATGGCTATGTTTTGTTTTTAAGAAGAATCGCGGCCCTATTTATTTTAGGCTGGGTCCATGTGAAGTTCCATCCTGGTGAAGCGTTAAGTGTTTATGCAGTTACGGGGCTGCTTTTACTCCCATTTTATAAAGTGAAAAAAGAAATTAACCTCGGTATAAGTTTACTGCTTCTAATAGCAATGAGTATGATGGCATTTAAACTGTTCATGGTGGTGCCGTTGATGCTGCTAGGAATAACAGCTGGTCAATATCGAATCTTTGAAGGTTTGGCAGAAAAGATTAAAAAGGTGATGATCGTTACCGCTATTCTAACAATCGTAAGCATCGCCGCGCTTATTTACCAATATCAACATGCCCCAGCTTATCCGTTTGGTTTTTATAATGGGGTAGATGAAACGACCTACACGTTTTTAAGTATCGGCATAATGATTGGTCCGCTAGTTTCTGCCTTCTATGTCGGAGTCCTGATTTTACTGCTGGAAATACCGTTTATGGAGAAGCTGTTATCCACATTGAAGAGCTACGGGAGGATGGCGCTGACAAACTATATAACTCAAACAGTCTTTATCTATCTTGCTGGATATGTTTTCCATTTATTTGAAAGGGTTACCTATCTTCAATCCTTCATACTATGTTTAACGGTCTACGTAATCCAATTGATTTTTAGTGTTATTTGGCTGCGATATTTCCAATACGGACCTTTAGAATGGATATGGCGTTTTGTCACGTATTTAGAAGTACCGCCGATGAGGAAAGTAGTTAAAGAGGTTGAATAAGAAAAAGACCTGCGTGACTTAAACTGCACGCAGGTCTATCTTTATTCTTCTGTTTGTTCTTTGCGGATATAATCAGAGTATTGCATGATGGATAATGTGTTATCTATTCTTTCTTGAAGCCGATTGGTATTCTTCGTCTTCTTCATTGTTTTTCGATCATAGATGGAAGCAGGATTTTTTGCACTTGGCGCACTGTAAAAGGTTTTATCGCTGATAAACGATCCGCCTGGCAGGTAATATCTCATTCCCAGAAGGTTCTTTTTATAGTGAAAAAGATTGTGTCCAATCATTTGTGATTCATGTTCAATACCCAGTAAGTTTAATAGAGTCGGCATCAGGTCAATCTGGCCGCCTAGATGGGAAAAGGTTTCACCTGTAAAGAGGCCGGGAACTGTAAAGAATACGGGGACAATAAAACGATCCTGCATATTGTATTCATGACCCAGCACTTCTTTTAATAGGATTTTATCTTCATCAGTAACGGGTGCACCATGCAGGCCGGAGTGATCGCCGTAAATTAAAATGATTGATTCATCATAGATACCTAGCTTCTTTAACTGTTTAATGAAGACTCCGATTTGTTCATCCATATAGCGGACAGATTGAAAGTAGTTGCCCACATAGGTATCTTGATAATTTTCCGGCAAGTCTAGATACTCATACTCCTCTGGCATTTCAAATGGGGTATGACTTGTAAGTGTAATAATATTGGAATACATCAAATCGTGTGTCTTTAACTGTTTTGGAAGCTGTTCTTCTACAAAGTTAAACAACACTTCATCTCCAGGTCCAAAGCCTATCTCCTTTTCATTTGGAATCTCATTACTTGTGTAGACATAATCAAATCCCAATGCTGGATATAATTTATCGCGGCTCCAATAGGTAATATCATCTGCATGGTAGGTTGCAGCACCATAACCATTCTTCTTTAGCGTCCATGCGAGGGATGGAATCTCAGTCCCTTCAAGGGTATTAACCGTAGGGTCCATGCCCTCGGGATATAAGGAAGTATGCATGAGCCATTCTGCATCTGATGTATTACCAGCTCCAATTTGCTGATACACATTATCAAAATAAGCACTTTCTTTTAAAAGAGCATTTAAATTTGGCGTGACTTCCTGTCCATTAATTCTTTGATTGATGGTGAATTCCTGCAAAGACTCGATTTGGATAATAAAAACATGACGGCCTTTGGCAATCCCATAGGTGTCGTGTTCTTTAGCAGGTACAAAAGTATTGCCTTTTAATTTTTCCAGCTCTTTTTCAGACAGATGTTCTTGACTGGCAAAAGCTGTTCCAATACTGTTTTCATAAGCCTGCACGAATTGTGATTGAATATAGCCATGTTTTTTAGCAAAATAGGAAACATCGATTAAGGGATAGCGAAAAGCGATTACAGTCATGATTAGTCCCAAACAGCCAAAGCCGATGGCAAACTTCTTGGCTGAGACAAAGGATGTTGTGTTCTTCTTGTAATACCAAATGAGCGGAAGGACCAAGACAACATCTAAGAAAAATAAAAAGTCATAAGGACTTCCAAGGAGGGCGACGGTTCCCCCAACTGAGTTAGATTGATAAATTTGTTTGACGTCATAATAAGATGGAACGGTTGAGAAATAGCGGGTATAATAAACAACGACAATAAACAAAAGTGATAAGAATAAGTTATACAGCCAAATGGCCAGCCAGGTTCGTTTTTTAAAAAAGATCATAAGGATGGATAACATAAGAGCCCACATGGGAAACTCTACAACTAGAACATGAAAAAACGACGTATTCTCAAAAACAACAACCTGTAAGGCATAAATTTTTATAAACAAAACCACCAATAGTAAAACAATTGGATGAAGTAAACCAGCAATAGAAATCTTATTCATAAAAAACACCTCTAAATACTCTTCTCTCTTAAACTTATCAAAACATCTACAATTCTATCAACTAATAGTAGAGAAATAAATATTAATTTTCTGAAACCTTGGTATTCCGCTGAAATAAATTTTCCAATATGATATGATTATGCAGAATTTTGGCAAAAATAACTTTATAACATTCTTGGGGAGGAATAAGATGGAGGTTAATAATCAAGAAAGGTCAGGGTCTAATCAAACGGGTCCGACTGCAGGAAGTATTTTTAGCAATCGTATTGTTTTAGCCATTATGTCTTCAAACTTTTTACTGCAGTTGGGTATTTGGATCAGAAACTTTGCCATTCTGCTTTATGTTACGGATATTACCAATAATAATCCCGTTTATGTTTCCTTAATTTCTGTTGTTGAATTTGCGCCGATTTTTATCTTTTCATTTATTGGCGGAACCTTTGCAGATCGTTGGAAGCCCAAACTAACAATGGTGT
The DNA here is from genome assembly GCF_046591715.1 of Neobacillus niacini. GTDB lineage: Bacteria > Bacillota > Bacilli > Bacillales > Cytobacillaceae > Neobacillus > Neobacillus niacini_L. The sequence continues at coordinate 125,566 of NZ_JAWVNQ010000011.1, forward strand.
GGTGCGATATGTTATCAGCAGTATCCATTGGGTTGGTATTATTAGCGCTAATTTACGGATCATGGCAGGCAATATTCCTAGCAACACTTGTTTCTGCCATATTATCACAATTTTCCATGCCATCGGCCATGAAACTTTTAAAGCATCATGTACCTGGTGAGCAATTGCAGTCTGTTATGGCGATGTTCCAATCTCTGATGGCAGTTTTCATGGTAATCGGTCCTGTTATTGGAACCCTCGTTTATCAAAGATATGGAATATACGTTTCAATCGGTGTAATGGGAGCCATGTTCCTGCTTTCTGGGCTGGTATTAATGGGGCTTCCCCGTGATATCGAAAAGGAAAAAACAATTGGTGAGAATAATTTTAAAAAAGAGCTGGCAGATGGTTTCCGCTATGTTCTTTCCAAAAAGATCTTAAAATCAATGGGCGGTGTGTTTACCGTTTGTGGTTTAGCTGTAGGTCTGATATCACCTCTAGCCATATTTGTTACGATGGAGAAATTACATATGCCAAAGGAATTTCTTCAGTGGCTATTAATGGCAAATGGTGCCGGGATGTTACTTGGCGGCGGAATTGTTATGGCTTTTTCCAAGAAAATCTCTCCGCAAAAGCTCTTGGCACTTGGAATCTTTGCAAGTATGGTTTTTACCATTGGGGTCGGCTGGTCTACCTCCGTTGTATTGACGCTTATTTTACAAGTATTAAACGGCATTTTCTTCCCGTGCATTCATATTGGAATTAACACGATTATTCTAAAATATACCGAAGAAAACTTCATTGGGCGGGTGAATGGCGTGCTTAATCCATTGTTTATGGGAACGATGGTGGTGGGCATGTCTGTGGCAGGAATAATAAAAGTTCCAATGACGTTATCAGGTGTCTACACTTTATCAGGGATATTCTTTTTGCTGGGTGCGCTGCTAATTGTTCCTCTTTTTAAAATAAAAGAAGAGGGAACAAACCTCGTAGTGGCAGAGAAACAGCCCCAGGCTTGATATGAAAAGGTGCGTTAAGCTTAGCTTAATGCACCTTTTTTATGATCTTCCTGATTGGTTAATTGTTGCTCTGCAAATTCACGGTATAAATCATGGGATTGTATTAATTCTTGGTGGGTGCCGATTCCCGTTACTTTCCCTTTTTCAATGAAAACAATCTTTTCCGCATCTACGATGGTTGATAACCGATGAGCAATAACAAAGGTAGTACGGCCTACCATTAATCGCGATAATGCCTCTTGAACAATTCCTTCTGATTGGCTGTCTAAACTAGCTGTTGCTTCGTCCATCATTAATATCTTAGGGTCACGTAAAAAGGCGCGCGCGATGGCAATGCGCTGCCTTTGCCCGCCAGAAAGTTTTACCCCGCGTTCACCAACCTCTGTATCTAAAGCTTCAGGGAAGGATTTGATAAATTCACTTGCATACGCCATTTCACAAACTTCCCAGAGTCGTTCATCAGTAATGGTTTCATCATTGGGAAGTCCGTAACATAAATTCTCACGGATTGTTCCCGCCATCATGGCACTTTCCTGTGAAACATAACCAATTTGACTGCGCCAGGCTGCAGCAGATAATTCTGTGATGGGGATTTCGCCAACCAAAATTTGACCTGAGGACGGCTCGTAAAAGCGTTCAAGCAAGCCGAACATGGTTGTTTTTCCGCCGCCGCTTGGACCAGCAAATGCAATCATTTCCCCAGGATGTGCATCAAATGAAACATCTTTGAGAACAGGTTCCTCCTCACTATAGGAGAAAGAAACATTCCGAACGTGAATCGGTTTATGACCAATGTCTAATTCCATTCCTTTTTGGCCCTCTTCGAGAGGGAGGTTTAAAATATCAATGATCCGTTCGGTCGCTCCCTTTGCTTTTTGCAGTTGTGTAAAGAACATTGCAAAACTTGTAATGGGAAAAATAATCTGAAATAGATATAGTAAGAATGCAACAAGTGAACCAGTGGACATCGTTCCATTTGCCACTCGCATGCCTCCATATCCAATAATCATCACGATGACAATCATGACCACAAGATACATAATAGGAGCGATTAAAGCTGTGATCCGTGCTTCCTTTAAACCAAAGCCTAGTAATTTATCAATTCCTGATAACCCTTTTGCTTCTTCATGCTTTTCTGCCGTAGAGGCTTTCATCAATCGGATTTCACTTAATGTTTGTTGAATGTGCCCAGTAAAGGCTGCCGTTTCATCCTGCAGGCCGCGTGAGATTTTAGCCATCTTTCTGCCAAGAGGCATCATAATAATAAAGGTAAGCGGAACAGATATTAACATTAGCAAGGTCATTTTCCAATCCATAATCAGGAGGATTGTTATCGCGCCGATAATTGAAATGATACCTGTAATAAATTGTGGAAAGTGATTTGAAATTAAATCACGGACAATACTCGTATCACTGATAACGCGGCTGACAGTTTCACCACTGGATTGTTTATCAAAATAACTGACGGGCAGCCGTATTAATTTTACCCACATCTTTTCACGGAGCCTGGCGACAATTTTCTGGCCGACAAAGCTTAGCAAATATATCGATACCCCGCTTATGACCGCTTGGAAAATAAATGCGGCTCCAATTCCGATCATAAGCGGAACACTTAGGGAGGATACCGAGAAACCATCCACGAGGTTTTTGGTTAAAACAGGAACAAGGAGGCCCGCAAGCGTTGTAATAAGGCTTGCTGTTAATCCGATGCCAAGTGCAAGCTTTGGGATATTGGCAGATAAAATAAGGGAAATAAATGGTTTTAAACCATCTTGCTTTGGGTTCATTATGTACGACTCCATTCCAATAAATGACTTCAATAAGCATCATACTTTCATATGAAGTGATATGCAAATGATAATTTGATAAGATGGAGCAAGGTAAAGAAAGAGAGGAATTATTATTCGATGAATGAATCAAAAATGATGACAAATACAAGTGCAGCCAGTGAATCAAGAGGATGGTTGTACGTTGTTCTTGCAGGGTTTCTCGAAGTGGTCTGGGCGAGCGGGTTTAAATATGAAGAAGTTCCATGGCTCGTTGTTCTGATTGCCATTTTATTAAGTTTTGATTTAATAATTAGGGCCACAAAGGTGATTCCGGTTGGAACGGTATACGCTGTATTTGCTGGGATTGGTACCATAGGAACGGTGATTGTTGAGGTTATTTTTGAAAATGGCTCCGTGAGTCCATTAAGAATTCTCCTAATTTTAATTCTATTAGCTTGTATCATTGGCTTGAAGCTAACAAATAAGGAGAGTGATCTTTAATGGATTGGATGATGCTTATTTTAGGCGGATGTTTTGAGGTTGTTGGCGTGATCGGGTTAAAAAGAACCGCCGATAAAGGTAACTTTATTAATTACCTCATACTTATAGGTGGATTTATTATGAGTTTTCAGCTGCTCATTCAGGCAATGGAAACGATACCGTTATCAACGGCCTATGCCGTCTGGACGGGGATTGGGACGGTAGGTGCAGCAATTGTCGGTATCGTTTTCTTTAAGGAATCGAAGAGCTGGATTCGGACTCTTTGTATATTAGGTATTATTTTCTCTGTTGTTGGTTTAAAGCTTGTACATTAATAGCATTCAAATGGACCCACAGCAGCCGGAGAAAAAGATTGGACCTCACTGCAAGAACCCCCTGTTTCTCACAGGGGGTTTTTAAACTGTATTTTGTGTAACACTTATGAAAGTATAGCAGTCTAATATGACATAAGGGAGGGGGGGATCATGATTTTAAGAGCGATTCTTGTAATGATTTTTTCTCTATTTTTCCTAGCTGCCTGCGAATCAGAAAATAAAAGTATTACTCAAAAAAATGATATGCCGCAAAAACAGACGGAATTAACGGAAAAAGAAATGGATTCAGTGGAGTTACTGCTCAATGAAATAAACGAAAAAGCAAAATTGGGTTTAGTGGAAGAATGTGAGTTTAGTGCACTAGATAGTACAATAGATCAAGTAAAATCGCAATGGGGCGAACCAGACAAGGTTGATACTGCAGGGTCTGGTTATTATGCTGTCTATGAAAAATTAGGTATTACCTTTGGTTATAATGAAAATGGACAGATTTTTGACGTTCGCTCTTATTCGGCGGATTTGCAGACGATTACCTTTGAGTGGATTAAAAAGTCCTTTGGGGATCCTGTTCAACAAACGGAGTTTAAAGACGATAATATTTATATTTACCAAGTAAATGAGCATATCCAGCTGAAATTTATCATTTCAAAAGAGAGTAAGGTAGTCGATCATATATCAGTTTTTAATCAAAAGAAAACGAATCTAGAAAAAGAGAATTATTATTTAGAGATTAAAGGAAAGTCAAATCAACTATCCCCAACAGCTTGGGAGAGGATGCTCAAGTGGCGTGAGCAAATTGTTCATTTCTCTAAGGGACATGATAATGTCTTTGTAAATGGTCCAAATAAGAAAATGGTTGCGCTCACCTTCGATGATGGACCTGATTCAGAAGTTACTTCAGCTGTCATCGATATTTTAGAGGAATATGATGTTATTGGAAATTTCTTTTTTGTTGGTAATAATGTAAAGAAATACCCTGAGGTTGTTAAGAAGGCATTTGAAAATGGACACTTGGTTCTAAATCATACCTATAATCATATTGATTTGACGCAAATAGGGAATGGTGAATTACGAGCTGAAATTGAAAAAACAGAAGCAGCGATTGAATTAATTATAGGAAAAAAGCCGGCAATGATTAGACCGCCATTTGGGGAAACCGATGATCAAGTCGTTTCCATATCCAAAGAAGCAGGGTATTCAATTGTTCTATGGTCCATTGACACACTTGATTGGTCACAAAAGGAAGCTAGTAATATTGTGAAAAATGTAGTGGAAAATGTTAGAAACGGCGATATCATCTTGATGCATACCACCCTAGAGCAGAGCGAAACACTAAAAGCTCTGCCGATGATGATTGAGGAATTGCAAAAAAGGAATATTGAAATGGTTGGTTTAGACACTCTGCTGGATGTTGAGCCATATAAATGAAAAACATCTCTCGAATAATCGGGAGATGTTTTTGTTTATTGTGCAGTTAACTTTTCAAGCTCTGAAAATACTGCTTCATAATCTTCTTTCCTATCTGCCTTAAAAGAAGTGTTGATATAGGTGATGATTCCATCTTTATTGATAACAAAGACGGAGCGGATGGCGACTTCTCCTTTTTCATTAAACACTTTATAATCTTTGATTGTCTGCCTTTTCCAATCGGAAGCTAAAGGATAAGGCAATGTCCCCATACTGGCAGCAAAAACTCGGTGTGAATGAATATGGTCCGCACTGATTCCTATCACCTCAGCACCTAACTGCTCAAATCTTTTGTAGTCCTCTTTCCAAGAGGCGATTTCCTTAATTCAGCCGGGAGTAAAATCCATTCCATAAAAGGCAACACACAGATTCATCTTTCCTCGATACTCTGAAAGTGAAAGGGGGTCTTTTGTGGTTGCAGGTAATGAAAAATCAGGGGCCATGTCCCCAACCTTCAAGGTTGATTCCAAGAAAAATCACTCCTTTCTAAAAATTATATCCATTGCTAGGTTTTCCATTATCAAGAAGAAATAGACAAAAAAAAGATGGTGACAGGCACCA
>NZ_JAWVNQ010000012.1:0-113504 GCF_046591715.1 Neobacillus niacini
ATAAAAAAGCTATAAAAATTGTTTGTTGACGTTCTTGTTCGTTTAGTTTTCAAAGAGCAATTAATAACTTCGCTCGTAAGCGACTTTCATAATATAACACATCTCATTTTATAGTGTCAATATTATTTTCAAAAAAACATAACCGCCAGTTGCGAATTAAGTCATTCGTTCGCAGCGACGGTTATTAATATAACAAGTATCTCAAAAAAGGTCAATAGGTTTTATTAATTTTTAAGATAATTTTTCACTCACTTGATAACATCTATGGAATATCCCATGTCCCTTTGTATCGAGACTAACAACATCTATTAATCCCTTTTCAATTAGGAACTCGATGAGAACAGCCAAATCTACAGAATAAGGAATCAACTCTTTCTCATTCTGAATCTCATTGAAGGTCCAATACTCCTTCATACTTAAAACTTCAATAAGATGAGCACAACCTACTTTAGTTCGAGAATGTATCATAAACTCACTAGCTAAAAATAATAACTCCAGCCTTTTTTCGATTGCCTCTTCACTATTAACAAGCTCTTCGTATAATTTTACGATCTCCGGTTCAATTTGCTTTACCTGCTGCCAAACCGTTAATTCTGGATGAAGACCATTTTCAATTACAGCAAGTCTCGCTAGATGATGTAATGAATGAACAACATAATTATATGCGTCTAAATATTGTTTGTTTTCAAAGAGTGCCTTCCCATCTATATACCGTCTAATCAGCTTTGCAAATTCTAAACCCATTTTTACTTTACGGCCATTAAAAGGAAACTCACGTAATTCTGTTTTTAAATTTGCAATATATTCATTCCGGTCAAACAATATCTTTGCATTTTGGAGCCATTCAAATATTTTGCGATTTGTACCTAGTAGAAGCCAATCATTTAATTGGCTCTCAGTAACGATATGCATAGCCGCCTTCATATCATTATAAGTATAATGCTTTATTAATAATGGCTGTTCTCCCTCTTTAACAACAATTAAAAGTATTACATCAAAGGTGTCTGTGGTATGACTTGATTTATGTCTTTTTTCTATCATCAAAACTCCAAGTGTATTGGATTGACTAGCCCGTTCCTGATAAATGGGCCGAAGAATGTCTTTCATTCATCATTCCTCCATATTTTTCGATAAACTATATGTTCGACAGTAATAATAAATCTCCTTCTTATTAAGAAGACAAATTTCGACATACTTTAACATAACATTTTTTCACAAGATGTAAATATGGTATAGTTTGTCTAGGAGGGAGAATTTATGGCTAAATATTCTAGTAAAATAAATAAAATCCGTAGTTTTGCTTTATCTTTAATCTTTATTGGCTTTATTGTAATGTACGGTGGAATTTACTTTCGGAACTCTCCACTTATCATGACCATTTTTATGCTTATAGGACTTTTATTTATTATTGCAAGCACAGTTGTTTATTTTTGGATTGGCTTGTTATCGACTAAAACGATACAAGTAACATGTCCAAGCTGTGGTAAACACACGAAAATGCTCGGAAAAGTGGATATATGTATGCATTGCCGGGAAACTCTAACACTGGATCCAAACCTTGAGGGCAAAGAGTTTGATGAATCTTATAATAAAAAATCAAAAAATAAAAAGCCGATTTCTTAATCGGCTTTTTGCTTTATTAATGCACTTCTTTACTTGTACACTCAGGACATGTTCCGTAAACTTCCATGCGATGGTTGTTAACTTTAAACCCCGTGACATGCGAAGCAAGTTGTTCCACTTCATCTAACCCTGGGTAATGAAAGTCCACTATTTTCCCGCAGTTTTCACAAATTACATGGTAGTGATGTGATGTTACAAAATCAAAACGCGCTGATGCATCACCGTATGTTAATTCTTTGACTAAACCTACTTCACGAAATACTCGTAAATTATTGTAAACTGTTGCCACACTCATATTAGGGAATTTTCCCTCTAGGGCTTTATAAATATCATCTGCAGTAGGATGTGACATCGAGTTTATTAAATATTCAAGTATCGCATGACGTTGTGGAGTAATCCGTACTCCGGTTTCCTTTAAAGTTTCCAATGCTTCTTTTAACTGATTCATCGCCATGCACCTCTATTCCAAAAATATTCTTAAATTATAATTGTTATAATTAGTTTACTAAGGAATTAATACTTTTGTCAATATTGTAATATCATAATAAAGCAAATGTTTACTTTTTTTCATTGTGTAAAGTTTGTTCCTTAACACCTAGGACATAATTTACAAATCGTGCTGTAACAAACAGCAGGTCAGATAGCCTGTTTAAATAGGCTAAAACCAGTGGATTTACTTCTTCCCCCAAAGAAACGGCACACCTTTCTGCTCTTCTAGCTGTGGTACGAGCAACATGGAAAGCAGCTCCGGCTGAATGCCCTCCAGGCAAAATAAAATTCGTCAGGACCGGAAGTGATTCATTTAACTCATCAATATTTTTTTCCATTTCTTCAATATCACTAGGATTTAGTGACCACTTAACTTCCTTACCCTTTGGTGTAGCAAGCTCTGCACCGACATGAAACAGATTTGTTTGTATTTTATGATACAGATTCTCTATTAATTCTTTCTTTTGAAAAGATTCACCGTTTAAATAACTTAATGCCAGCCCAATGAGTGAATTGGTTTCATCGCATGTACCGTACGCTTCTACCCTCAAGTCATTTTTTGCGACTCTTTGCCCATAGATTAAAGATGTCGTGCCCTTATCACCAGTTTTTGTATAAATCTTCATCTTCGTTCCCCCTTTAAAGTTCATTTCCTTAATTCTAATATATGTACATACCCAAAGATATTTATAAAATAAAAAAAGGGTCGATAATCGACCCAACAAGTTTTATCTGAGGAGGTATGCCCTAATAAAATGATATTCAATCTACAGTTGTTTGCATTGGACAAATGCCTTTTCTAACGAAAATAGGCTAAAAATAATAATGCCAAATTCCATTTTCCATTTCCTTTTTAATCCTAAAATTTAGATTATACTCGGATAACTGCATCGGTATTTGGAAATGATTGAACTTTAGCAGGGGCTGTTTCTTTATAGAGGAAACATAAAAAGAACACAAAAGACCTGCTGCAACTATATCCATTAAATTTTCCATGTTCAAGAACTTCACTATATTTGTTTATAATTCTGCTATGGTAATATAGGGATTAAGGTTATAGGAGGTTCAACATGGATGTTATAAAAAAAGGAACAACTATTCAATCATTAGAAGTAGGTATGGGAATTATTGAATCGATCGCAAAGCAGGGCAAGCCATTAAAGTTTTCGGAGATCCAAGAATTAACGCAAATTACAAAAAGTAATCTTTATAAATATTTGAACACTTTCACACAATTAGGTATTCTGTATCGCTATAAGGATACGGGCGAATTTGTATTGGGGAGCAAGTTAATAGAATATGGAATGGCTGCTGTTGATCAAGAAAATGTTATCGACCGGATTACACCTTTCCTTCAGGAAATTAACGAGAAATTTTCGAGTACAGTTATGTTTTCCAGCTGGACTCAAAGTGGTCCAATGATTGTTAAAGAGTTGAATATAAATCGGGGGATTAATATTGGGGCTCAAATAGGAACCTTACTTCCTATACGATCAGCATCGGGTAAAGTGTTTTTAGCCTTTATGGATGAACATAACATTCGTGAGTGGAAAGAAAAAGAACTTCTGCAAATACCTCCAGAAAAGGCAGGTTTGCTTGACGACGAATGTAAAACAATCAGAGAAAAGAAAATTGCCTTCGCAAGGGAACCATTGGTCCCATCGGTTTCATCCGTTTCCATTCCGGTATTAAACTATAAGAAAAGACTTCTGGGATCCGTAACCGTTGTAGGATTTTCTGAGAATATTCCTCAAAATGAACATAATGAACTATCTCAATATATGATTGAAATCAGCAAAGAAATATCAGCTAGTTTCGGTTATCAGACACAGGAGCAATAATAAAAGAAGCGAGGGAGTTTTCCCCGCTTCTTGTTGTTATTAGGTTAGATTCTCTTTTATAAACTGCAGTGCTTCTTCCACATGTCCTTTTACTTTAACTTTTCGCCATTCCTTTACTATTTTTCCATCATTATCAATGACAAATGTTGACCTTTCAATTCCCATATACTCTTTTCCGAAATTCTTCTTTAACTTCCAAACCTCATACAGCTCAGAAACACGATGATCTTCATCAAATAAGAGTATGAAAGGCAAATTGTATTTATTGATAAATTTTTCATGCTTTTCTATTGGATCGGGGCTTACTCCAATAATAACTGTTTCCAGCTCAGAAAAATTCCCGTGAAAATCCCTGAAATCACATGCTTGTGTCGTACAGCCGGGAGTCATATCCTTTGGGTAAAAATATAATACAACATTTTTATCTTTGAAATCTGCAAGTTTTACTTTTTCGCCATTACTAGCTAATAGTTCAAAATCTGGAGCTTTCTTTCCTAGCTCAATCGCCATACATACTCACCTCATGGAATATATTCTCTTCCATAAGCCTAACCAAACATGGCCAACAATACAACTATTTAATTTCTTTAACCTCTCTGTCCATTAAAGCACGTGCCACAAACGCTGCAGGCAGTGTATAGCCGATTAATGCTTCGATAACTGCCACCATCCTGCCCAGTCCATGAGGAATCACATCTCCATTTCCTACGGAAAACAGTGTCATCGCACTAAAGTAAAAGCTTGTTTCGAACAAGTTATAGTTTTTTTCAGTATTTGTTTCGACTAGCAATGATACTCCCTTTAATTCAAACAACAAATAGATGAGCCCAAACCCAAGAATAACTGTTAGATAGATCGACCCTAAAAAAAGTGCATTTTCAATGGATACGAACTTTCCTTTTATTGTGTTCGGAATAAACAATGTTCTTATACTCATAAAGATACAGAAGATAACAATTGGCAGTAAGAAATAGAACATCGGCAGCCACCTCAACTTGACCTCAATTAATCTATAACTATGCAGGCTTGGACGATAAAATATCAACATTCCTCATTAAAGCTGAATTAACAGGAAAATTTTAAAAAGTAAAACAAATAATAGTGAATGAAAAAAGTGCTATTATAGGAAGGAAGCCATTCAAGGAGGTAAAGGAATGCAATTTACTAATTCTGAACGTATACATAATGAAGCGCTAGAACATATCGTCGGCGGGGTAAATAGTCCCTCCCGCTCTTACAAAGCCGTAGGGGGCGGTGCCCCAGTAGTAATGGAACGTGCCCAGGGTGCCTATTTTTGGGATGTTGATGGCAATCAATACATCGATTACCTTGCTGCATACGGTCCAATTATCACAGGTCATGCTCATCCTCATATTACCGAAGCAATTAGAAAGGCGGCGGAGACCGGTGTTCTTTATGGCACTCCAACCCCGCATGAGGTAAAGTTTGCAAAAATGCTGAAGGACGCCATGCCTTACTTAGAAAAGGTTCGGTTTGTAAACTCAGGGACAGAAGCAGTCATGACAACAATTCGTGTGGCTCGTGCCTATACGGGCAGAGATAAAATTATCAAGTTTGCCGGATGTTATCATGGTCACTCTGATCTTGTTCTCGTTGCTGCCGGGTCCGGACCTTCTACGCTTGGAACCCCTGATTCTGCTGGTGTTCCAAAGAGTATTGCACAAGAAGTCATAACGGTCCCTTTTAATGATATCGAGCCATTTAAAGAAGCATTAGAAAAATGGGGAGACCAAATTGCCGCGGTCCTAGTAGAACCGATTGTTGGGAACTTTGGAATCGTTGAGCCAAAGCCTGGATTCTTACAGCAGGTAAATGACCTAACTCATGCAAAAGGTGCACTTGTCATCTATGATGAAGTTATTACCGCTTTCCGCTTTATGTATGGCGGTGCCCAGGATTTATTAGGGATTCAGCCAGATTTAACAGCACTCGGGAAAATTATTGGCGGGGGTCTGCCAATTGGAGCCTATGGCGGGCGCAAGGAAATTATGGAAAGTGTAGCTCCGCTTGGCCCTGCTTATCAAGCCGGAACAATGGCAGGAAATCCAGCTTCTATTCTGTCTGGAATCGCCTGTCTCGAAGTATTGAAGCAAGAAGGTGTCTACGACTACCTTGATCGCTTAGGGGCCATGTTGGAAGATGGAATACATGAAGCTGCAAAAGAGCACGGTATTCAAATTACCATCAATCGGTTAAAGGGTGCTTTTACTGTTTATTTTTCAAATGAAAAAATTGAAAACTATGAGCAGGCCGAAAATACAGACAGTGAGATGTTTGGCAGGTTCTTCAAGTTAATGCTGCAACAAGGTATAAACCTCGCTCCTTCTAAGTATGAAGCTTGGTTCTTGACCATTGCACATACAGAAGAGGACATCGAAGCAACACTTCATGCTGTGAATAATGCATTTTCTATACTTGCAGAAGAATAAATATACATTTTTTATTCATTTATCGAGAGTGATATTCACTCTCTTTTTTTATTTTTTACTTTGAAAACGTTTACATTATAACTTTCATTATATTAATTTAGTCACCATTCCCTTATTTTTCTATCCACAATCCTGCATATTTATTTGATTTCTGAAAATTCGTATGATATATTATTTTCACACAATCTGTTTTGTTGTGCCCGAAATTTTTTGTCAACAATTCTCACATATAAGCTAATAGGAGGTGAAGAGGCTTTAGAGGAAATTTATGCTGAAGCCAATTTATATGACAGAAAGATGGAACCCTTCCCTTTTTAAAGATTTCCATAAGCATGAACATGATGCATGCGGAATTGTAGCTTGTCTTGAAAAAAACAAGCAGCCTACAAGAAAGAACATTTTTGATTGCATAGATGCCCTTGTTACGATGAATCATCGTGCTGGTTTTATTAACGGCGAAGGCGATGGTGTTGGAGTTCATATTGATATTCCAAAGGCTCTATGGAAGGAAAAGTTACAATATGCAAATGTAGATCCCTCACTGGCTGACTCAGATAGCTTTGCTGTTGGTCATGTCTTTATCAGCCAAAAAGCTGACTGGGACTCTACTAAACAAGATTTACTTCAAAAACTAAAAAACTACGAACTAAAAATCATCTATGAAACAAACCAAGTTACCGACTCAAATGCCCTAGGTCCAATCGCCATTCAAGAAAATCCCGTTTTCTGGCAATTCGCATGTCTATCAGAAAAGTCCGGTCAGGATTTAACCAAGGTTCTATTTGAAGCAATCATTGATCTAGAAACCAATGAACATGTTCATGTTGCCTCGCTAAGCCAAAACCATGCTGTATATAAAGTAATGGGTGCTGGGGATATTCTTCCTCGCTATTATTTGGATTTAGCCAGCCCTATTGTTTCCTCAACCGTCACACTTGGCCATAACCGCTATTCAACTAATACATTATCTAGTTTCTTCCGGGTCCAGCCTTTTAGCGTCTTAGGACATAACGGAGAAATAAATACGATTGCAAAGCTTCGAGACGAAGCAAGAATGATTGGTGTTCCCCTCGTTAAAGATGGCAGTGACTCACAAGATTTAAGCCGCACTATGGAAACATTAATTTGCCGTGACGGATATACATTATTCGAGGCAATCGATCTCTTATTCCCGCCGATAATAAATGAAATGAAAGCTTACTCTGAGGATTTACAAGACTTATATACGTATATGCGTGAAGCATGGGGACACTTTGCCCAAGGTCCAGCTGGCATTATTTCAAGATTTGGTAATGAAGCTGTATTTAGTGTGGATGCACTTGGTCTTCGCCCGCTTTGGATGCTGGAAACGGAGACATCCTACTTATTTTCATCTGAACCAGGAATCATTCCATCCAGTGAGTTTGTAAATGATCCCAAACCTTTAGCTCCTGGTGAAAAAGTCGGCTTCAAATGGCTGAATAGTAAATTAGAAGTTTACGAGCATGACCAATTTCAAAAAGAAGTATATAACACTTTTTCAAAACGTTTAAGTTTACAAGATTTAAGAGTTCGACTACAAACACCGGTTTTAGAAAAGACCATTACCATGAATTATCCGGACAAAATCCATAACGGCCAATATAAGGCCTTCGGCTGGGAAAGAGACCATATTCAATTAATCGAGCAAATGGCTGAAAAAGGGGTAGAACCAATTCGTTCACTTGGTCATGATGCCCCGCTTGCAGCTCTAAACCCTGAGCGTAAAAACCTTGCTGATTATTTTAAAGAAAGTGTAGCCGTTGTTACGAATCCGGCGATTGACCGCGACCGTGAAACAGAGCATTTTTCTACACGAGTAATTATTGGAAAACGTCCTGATTTATTTAAAAATGAAAAAATAGATACCGTTCTAGAATTAACCACTCCCCTTCTTTTAGAGGGTAAAGCAGGTTATAACTGTTCAGAATCTATTGGTCAGCCTAGCTTTGACCAAGTCATTCAGCATTTCCAGAAAGAAAAGCTGGCTGCATTTATTCCAGCCACTTTCCGAAAAGATGAGAGTATTGATGCTGCTTTAATCAGATTATCGAAAGAAGCTGTTCACGCTGTTGATTCTGGCAAGAGTCTGCTTATCCTCGATGATGCAAATGCACATCAAGAAGATTTTTATTGGATTGACCCGCATTTAGTAACATCAGCAATTGACCAGGCATTGGTTAAAGCAGAATTAAGAAGAAATTGTTCAATCGTACTGCGTTCTGCAGCCATTCGTTCACTGCATGACATCGTCACTGTTTTTGGGCTCGGTGCAGATTTAATCAGCCCTTATTACATGTTCATGACCGTCCTGGATGAATCCAATCAACCTTTAATTAATCTTTATAGTGCTTTATCAAAGGGTCTTGAAAAAGTCATTTCAACGATTGGTATTCACGAATTACGCGGCTACGGCAGACTGTTCTCAAGTATTGGGCTGCATGAGGATATTGCAAAGGTATTAAATATCGTTAACTTCTTTGGCTCTGATGAGATTGAGAATAATTATGAAGCCATGAAGAATGATGCTTTTAACAGAGCTCGGGATTATCATAATGAGAAGGAAAGAGTTGGGAAAACCTTTCACCTCTTCCCTCGTATTTGGAAGGCTATTGGGGAAGTGGCGGCAACTGGAGACTATAGTGCTTACCGGGATAAAATAAGTGAGCAGGAAGAGCAAAATCCAACAACCATTCGTCATTTAGTTCAACTAAAAAAGAGCAATCAAGTTATTTCTCCAACTGACGTTAATATTACAGTCGGCGAGCACGATTTGCCGTTTATTATCTCTTCCATGTCGTTTGGATCACAAAATGAGATTGCCTTTAGAGCCTATGCTGAAGGTGCTGACCGCCTAAACATGGTAAGTTTAAATGGTGAAGGCGGCGAAATAAAGGATATGCTTGGAAAGTATCCAAAAACAAGGGGACAGCAAATTGCCTCTGGACGTTTTGGAGTTAATGCTGAACTGTTAAACTCTTCTAACCTATTAGAAATTAAAATTGGTCAGGGTGCGAAGCCTGGTGAAGGCGGACACTTACCTGGTTCTAAGGTTACCGCCAAGGTTGCAGCAGCACGTAATGCTACACTTGGTTCTGACTTAATTTCACCATCAAACAACCATGATATTTATTCTATTGAAGACCTGGCACAAATGATTCTAGAACTAAAAACGGGGAATGACCAAGCGAGAATTTCTGTAAAGGTACCTGTTGTACCCAATATCGGCACCATTGCGGTTGGGATTGCGAAAGCCGGCGCAGATATTATCACTTTAAGCGGTTTTGACGGTGGTACTGGTGCTGCCAGAATCCATGCACTGCAGCATGTAGGACTTCCTGTTGAAATCGGCGTGAAGGCAGCCCATAATGCCCTCGTTGAAAGCGGCCTGCGTAATAAAGTAGAAATTTGGGCAGATGGCGGAATGAAGAGTGCTATGGACGTCATGAAAGTTATGCTCCTTGGCGCAAACCGAGTGGGCTTTGGAACACTTTCGATGCTGGCAATCGGCTGTACCACTTGCCGAGGATGTCATTTAGATACCTGTCACGTTGGAATCGCAACCCAAATTGAGTCTGAGGTCCAGGCAAAGGAACATGGTCTGCGCAGATTCGTACCACGCCAGCTTGACCTGGCTGTAAATGGAATAATGAACCTTTTCTCATCCTTTGGAAATGAATTAAAGGCTTTGGCCGCTTCTGTAGGAATTACAAACCTACAGGATGCAGTGGGACGTTCTGATTTATTAGAGCAGGTTAAAGGAAAGAATCAGCTTAACCTATCCTATTTATTAAAACCGCTTGAAATCAGCCAATTCTCAAAAACAAAAGAAACAGAGTCTTTCCAAGAAGTCCAAATGCAAGTGGCAGTGGGTGCAGAGTATTTAGACGCAAGCGTAGATCAATTACATTCTTCTCGTGAATTTGATTCTGTAACCTCTGAACAGCGTGTCTTAGGAAGCAGAGTTTCCTGTCACCGTGTGCGCGGAAGACTTGATGGTTCATACCACGAGCTCCCTCCTGTGCAGCTTAAATATAAAAATGGTTCGATTCCTGGAAACGGCTTAGGAGCATATAATAGCGGCGGAATTGAGATCACTGTTAATGGCGGCGGTCAAGATGGTGTTGGAAAAACTTCATTTGGCGGCAATATCTTTATCCTTAAATCAAGAGGAAAAAATGGTAACTATTATAATGGTTCTGTCGGAAAAGGTTTTGGATATGGCGCCCAAAAAGGTCTATTAGTAGCCCAAGGTAACGCTGACGCTCGTGCAGGAATTCGTCTATCCGGTGCAGATTTAATTATCGGCGGTTTTGTGAAACAGCCAATTCCTGAAAAAGAAGCTGGAAACATTGGTGCCAACGCAAACATTAAAGGATTTGCATTTGAATATATGACGAATGGCCGGGGATTAGTTTTAGGAGATCCAGGTCCGTGGATTTGTGCCGGTATGACTGGCGGAGTGGTTTATGTCCGCCAACAGCCAGAGGCCGGTTTAACAGCCCAAGCAATCATGAGAAGGATTGCAAAAGGTGCTAAGGTTTCAGTCATGAGCTTAACCGAAAATGGGATGAAAGATGTTAAAGAGCTTCTTGGTAAATATACAGAGGTCCTTACAAATGATGGTCAGACAGAAGAAGCCAATCAGCTTAGAGCACTTCTCTCTAATCCAGAAGATCATTTTATTCAAATTGTTCCAGTAAAAGAACAAGCTGACCCAGCTGTTTCTACAGAGTAATGAAATAAAGAACGTCCGCTTTTAAGCCGGACGTTCTTTTTTGCGTATTGGAAAATATATTTAACGATTGGGTGATTAAATTCATACAATATCTCTTGATTAAATGTATGAATCCATGTATAGTACGTAAATGTTCATTATGAAGTAAATTAAAACTAATCATTAAAGCTGAAAGGAAACCATTAGGAATGAAGTTAGGTGCCCGCATTTTTAAAACGGGAATTGCAATTGTCTTATCCCTTTACTTAGCACAGCTGCTGCACTCTCCCTCTCCTGTATTAGCAGGTATTGCTGCAATCTTTGCGATTCAGCCAACGATTTATCGTTCATATTTAACGATTGTAGAACAAATACAAGGGAATTTAATTGGTGCAATTCTTGCAGTCGTTTTTGTTCTTCTACTAGGAAATCACATTATCATCATTGGTTTGGCTGCTGTGATTGTGATTATTATCAATCTTAAATTAAAAATTGAAAATACAATAGGTCTTTCCCTCGTTACTTTAATTTCGATTATGGAAACTCCCGGTACTGACTTTATCCCGTTCGCAGGAATTCGTTTCTCCACGATTATGATCGGGGTATTTTCTGCCTTTATCGTCAACCTTGTTTTCCTGCCGCCAAAATATGAAAATAAGCTTTATCTTAGAATTTCAGGGACAACAGAAGAAATTATCCGCTGGATAAGATTAAGTACGCGGCATGACTTTGACCACAATTTGTTGAAAGCCGATATTGAAAAATTAAAAGATCATTTAATGAAAATAAGCCAGTTTTATTTAATGTATAAAGAAGAAAGAAGTTATTTCAAAAAGACTAGTTTAGAGAAATCGAGAAAACTTGTGATTTTCAGGCAAATGACATCTGCTGCCAAAAGGGCTCTTGATACTTTAAAGAAACTTCATCGATTTGAAAATGAGATGCTTCATCTTCCAGAAAACTTCCAACAGTCCATAAAGGAACAGCTCGACAGTGTTATTTACCATCATGAGCAGTTAATGCTCCGGTATATTGGAAAAGTTCCTACACCCTTGGACAATGAGGCCGGTAATTGTATCAATAAAAAGGAATTATTTGATTTGTTCTTGGCCCATCAAAAGCTATTCAGCGACCAAGATGACCCGCATTTATATCATACCATGCAGATTATTTCTTCAATCATTGAGTACGGGGAACAGGTTGAACATCTAGATACCCTGATAACAAGCTTTCATTCATTTCATCATAATGAAGTATCCATTGAACAGAAGGAAATTGAATAAATTAAGTAACTTACCAGTTGTTTCTGGTAAGTTTTTCTGTTCTCGGGCTCTCATCGGGCTTATGAGTGACCACTCTTTCTGCTTTTTGCCATTCTTGGGCTCTCATCCGCCTTATGAGTGACCGCTCCCTCTTCTCTGTGAATACAAGGGCTCCCATTCCTACAAATAGGTCCTACACAATAAAAAAAAAGACGTATGCCATACGTCTTTTCATTTTGCTCTTTTCTAAGATTGGAGAGGAGTTTTTTCTTTATGCTGTTCGAGCTGCTGCACTTGAAATAACTTATAATAATGTCCTTGTTTCGCCATTAATTCTTCATGTTTGCCCACTTCGACAATTTGTCCGTGTTCGATTAAGACAATTCTATCAGCGTGGGTAATCGTGGATAAACGGTGGGCGACAACAAAGGTTGTCCGATCCTTTGCCAGTTCATCAAGTGCTTCTTGGATGAGATGTTCACTTTCTAAATCAAGTGCTGAAGTTGCCTCATCTAATATCAAAATCGGCGGATTTCTTAAAAATACGCGGGCGATGGCAACTCTTTGCTTTTGACCGCCTGAAAGCTTTACGCCTCTTTCGCCAACCTTTGTATCATAACCATTTGCTAAATTCTCAATAAAATCATGTGCATTGGCCGCTTTGGCAGCTTGATAAACTTCTTCATCACTTGCACCAGGTTTTCCTAATAGAATATTGTTCTTCACTGAATCACTGAATAGAATATTGTCCTGAAAAACTACGCCAATTTTGTCTCGCAAGGATTGAACATTGAAATGACGGATATCTACTCCATCTAAGAGAATTTTCCCCTCTGTAACATCATAGAAACGCGGGATCAGGCTGACAAGTGTTGACTTTCCTCCGCCGCTCATCCCCACAAGAGCAATCGTCTCACCTTTTTCTACCTTAAGGTTGATGTTTTTCAGAATCATTTCCTCTGACTCATTGTAGTTAAATTGAACATGATCAAAAGTAATGTCCCCTTTTACCTCTTTGCACTCGACCGCATTGGGAGCATCAACAATATCATATTTTACATCTAAGAACTCAAATACTCTGTCCATTGAGGCGAATGACTGGGTAAGGGTTGTGGAAGAGTTCACAAGCCTTCTTAACGGGTTGTACAATTTATCAATATACGCAAAGAATGCAATCATGGTCCCGAGCGTCAAACTCCCCTGGATGACCAAGTAAGCTGAGTAGCCAATTACCAAGAGCGGCGCAATATCGGTAATGGTATTCACTGCAGCAAATGCCTTCGCATTCCAGCTCGTGTGCTCTAAAGCCTTATCCAAGAAGTTCTTATTTTGCTTATCAAACTGCTTTTGTTCAAACTCTTCAATCGCAAAGCTTTTAATTACAGGCATTCCTTGCACCCGTTCATGCAAATAACTTTGGACCTCAGCCAGTGCTTGTGACCTGGAACGAGTAAGTTTACGAAGGTTGCCAAAGAAGTACTTAATCGAGATTGCATAAAGCGGGAATAGCAATATTGATACAAAAGTAAGACTCACATTCATATAAAACATAATAATAATTGCAATGATAATCGTTGCGATATCAAGCCATAAGTTCATTAGACCCGTAATTACGAATGTCTTTGTCTGCTCCACATCATTAATGACTCTTGAAATAACTTCACCTGAACGTGTATTGGCATAATACTTAAAGCTGAGTTTTTGGATATGTGTATACATCCTATCCCGTATATCATATAAAATTTTGCTTGAAGTCCATTGGGCAAAATATTGGCGGTAATATTCAATAGGCGGCCTTAATACAACAAAAACAACAATCATAACACCCATAATGATCAGTAGTTTATTTATTTTCTCATCATTCGTTAATCCGCCAGCCCCAATAATATCATCTACTACATATTTAATGAGCATTGGGATCAAAAGCGGAATGGCAAATTTAATAACGCCGATAAGAATTGTCCCTATAATTTGGATTCGATAGGGTTTAACGAATTGAAGGTATCTGCGTACGCTGCTCAAGATAGCTCCCCTTCCTTGTGAAAAATAACAACCATTTCATGCTGAAGTCCGCCAACACAGGAAAGATGATGAAGGCAACTACCAAGGGTGTTGTAGGTATCTTCATCATCTTTCCTAGGTTTTAAAACATTTTCCATTAACGTCTGTACGTTAAATATCGCTCATACCAGATATCAATAAAATCTGGTGCAAATGGTCCCTTCCTTTGACGAATCCATTGAATGAGCTTATCGACATTTCTTTTTAGGATTTGGTCAATCACTTCAGGATATTTCATCTCACGACGGTGGCGTTCATACTCGTCTTCATCTAATAAATTAAACGTCATATCAGGGAATACTTTTATATCAAGATCATAATCAATATATTTAACCGCTTCACCATCAAATATAAATGGTGAGCTAAGATTACAATAGTAATAAATACCATCCTCACGAATCATTCCAATAATGTTAAACCAATATTGTGAATGAAAATAACAAATTGCTGGTTCTCTTGTAATCCACGTTCTTCCATCTGACTCCGTTACAATTGTGCGATCATTCCCGCCAATAACCAGATTTTGCGATCCCTTTAAAACGGTCGTTTCTTCCCAGACGCGATGGATGTGCCCATTGTGTTTATAGCTATGTATTTGTATTGGTTCACCTTCGATGGGTACGCCCATGATTCTCCCCTTCTTCCTTCCTAAACGCTTTGCAACCTACTTCCTGCAATTAAACGACAAATGGTAACAAAGTTTATTTACTATTTCTTATTATTATAACGGTTGAGTAAGGAATTTAAAACAAAAGAGCCATTGATTTCAATGACTCTTCCCAAAAAATTTGCATATTTTTCAACTTTTTTTGATTTTCACCTATATTGAAGGCTCTAAATCAGTTTCACGATAGGATTGAATCACTTCCTCCGTTTGTCTTTCAAAGATTTCCTGAATCTCTTTTAACTCTTTTTTCATTTGATTAATATCAAATTGGACACTCTCCAGCTCCGTTTCATTTTGCAGGGTCTGCAGCTGTTCTTCAATTTCCTGGCACCGCTCAAGCTCACCTTGAAGGTATAGTAACTTTTCCATTGTCATCATCTGTTCAGATACTAAACGGTTAAAATGATCCATTACCCACACCGCCTTATAATTTCTTCCTAATATGTATTCTTTAATAAATAGATTAATCCTTTGACTAGTTATGTAGACAAAATAGAACTTTTGTCGATTTAACGAAAAGCGGAAGCACCTTGGCGTTATAGCTAGCCAATCCTCTATTTTTTGGAAACATAAAGAAGGCACTCTTTCGATTAGAGAGTGCCTTCTGCTTACTTATTCTTAGCTTTGACCGAATTGACCAGAGTTTCCTTG
The DNA here is from genome assembly GCF_046591715.1 of Neobacillus niacini. Classification (GTDB taxonomy): domain Bacteria; phylum Bacillota; class Bacilli; order Bacillales; family Cytobacillaceae; genus Neobacillus; species Neobacillus niacini_L. Next base: position 15,780 of record NZ_JAWVNQ010000012.1, read on the forward strand.
GCCTTTATTCGCTTGAGATTGCTGGTTTTGTTTTCTTACTTCAGCAGCATCTGTTTGGCTGGCGAATTCTTGTCCGAATTGCCCAGCTGAACCTTGACCGCTTTGAGATTGTTGATTTTGTCTTCTTACTTCTGCAGCATCTGTTTGGCTAGCGAACTCAGTTCCAAATTGACCAGCTGAACCTTGTCCTTGAGATTGAGCATTTTGTTGTCTAACCTCTTGGATGTTAGTTCCAGCAGAAGTTTTGTTAGGTTGTTGATTGAAGTTTGCCATGTTAATCACCTCCACAAAAATTAAGATACCCCGGAGGTGAAAAGACTATCCAAAAAAATTATAAAAAAATTAAAACCTACACCAATAAAGAAATTCCGCCGTCGACAATAATAGTTTGGCCTCGAATCATACTCGATTCATCAGCCAATAGGAACATAACGCAGTTTACCATGTCCTCTATTTCCACCATTCGTCCTGCTGGAGTTTTCTCTCTTGCTTCCTGAAGGAGCTCTTCTCGGTTTGGAAAATGAGTTAACGCTTCTGTATCGACCGCTCCGCCAGAAACAGCATTTACTACAATATTCTTAGGTGCTAACTCTACTGCTAAATATCTTGTTAAAGCTTCTAAAGCGGCCTTTGAAACTCCTACCACCGTGTAATTTTCTAAATAACGGATAGATCCTAATGAACTTATGCTGACAATCTTGCCGCCGCCATTTTTCTCCATTAACTTCGCTGCTTCCTGTGCACAAAATAACAATGCCTTACTGTTAATATTTAATGTCCAATCCCAGTGATTTTCTTCTAGTTCCATAATTGGACGCTGAACCCCAGAGGCTGCATTATTAACAAAGATATCCAGCCTTCCGAATTCTTCATCTATTTGTTGAAACATAGCCTTAATTTTACTTACATCACCGACATTTGCTTTTACTACTAATACCTTTCTGCCAAGTGCCTCAATTTCTTCAGCTACTTTAAGAGCAGAGCTTTTACTTCTTGCATAGTTGATCACAATGTCATATCCTTCTTGTGCTAGTCTTAAGGCTGTAGCCTTTCCAATACCCCTGCTGCTGCCTGTTATAAGTGCTACTTTTTGTGTCATGTACTCAAATTCCCTTCTAATTATGTTTTGTAATCATTTTAGCCTTTCCATGCATAGATGACAATTGATTACAAAACATAAGGCTAATAAACAGATGAGAAAGGAAGAAGACTATGTATGTAGGACGAGATATGACAGAACTTTCTATGGTCTCTAAAACGGATTGGAAGGACAGCGAGCTTGCCTTCTTTCACCACTCCTTACAGCAAATTGCTCCTTATTTAAATAGCGAAGGCGTAACTATTCATCGTGAAATTATTGAAGAGATCGAAAATCGCGGCGGGATAAAGCGTCAAGAAGCAGATTATACACATGGTACAAAAACAAGTTATGATTAATTAAGAAAGAACGCCTCTGAGGCGTTCTTTTTAGATAGTGTCTTTATACAACTTAAGCATTTTTTGGAAAGAAACAGGGAATGCATAGTCTTCCATCTGTGTTAATGTGATAAATTTCCACTCATTATCTTCTGGGAAGTCCGAACTTATGGAACCTGTATAGACACGGATATTCCAAATTAAATGGGAAAAAACGTGTTCTATTTGACCAATGCTTTTTTCAAGCATAATATTCATATCAAAGGATTCCTTGAAAAGATCAGTAATCTGGCTCTTGCCCATAAGAAAGTGTTGATTAATTTCAACGTTTGGAAACTCCCATAAATTTGCCAAAAGTCCGGTTTCTGGACGCTTATGGATTAATAGCCTTCCATTTTCATCTTTCACGATAATGGCTGCCAGTTCAACATTTTTTTGAGCGTTTTTTTTCGTCTTAATAGGAAGTTCTGACTCTACACCCTCATGAAACCCTTGGCAATGCTCCCGAACTGGGCAAAGTAAACAAGATGGTGATGTTGGGGTGCAGATTAATGCACCAAGTTCCATTAATGCTTGGTTAAAGGCAGAAGGGTCATCATGGGAGATGAGCTGCCTGACAGCCTTTTCAAATACCTTTCTTGTTGAAGGCTTGGCAATATCCTCCCAGATTGACAGGATTCTTGATAGTACCCTCATCACGTTACCATCCACTGCGGGTTCTGGTACTCCATAAGCAATACTTAAGATTGCACCTGCCGTGTATGGACCAACTCCCTTAAGGTTTGAAATTTCTTTTGGGGTATCGGGTACTTGGCCGCCATATTTCTCATTTACTTCCTTTACTGCAGAATGTAAATTTCTTACACGTGAATAATAACCTAGTCCTTCCCAGGCTTTAAGAACTTTTTCATCATTTGCATCAGCAAGGTCTTTTATCGTTGGAAACCATTCGATAAATCGATTAAAATAAGGAATAACCGTATCGACTCTTGTTTGCTGCAGCATGATTTCTGAAACCCATACTTTGTATGGATCTTGGTCTTTTCTCCATGGCAATTCGCGTTGTTCGGCCTTAAACCAGGAGATTAAATCATCTTGAAAATTTTCTATTGAGATTTTTTCTATATTTTTCAACTCGTTTACCATTACTAAAATGCCTCCAGGTTAGTTAAACAAAAAGAATTAAGGGAATATAATAATAAGCATTTTTTAACGATAAGCCATATTGATGTTTTTGACAACACTTTATTAAAGGAGGAATTTTCCTTTTGGATACTGGAACTCATGTTGTAATGGGAATTGCTCTCGGAGGTCTTGCGACTCTTGACCCAGTTGTAGCTGGCAGCTCTGTAACAGCAACAAGCGTATTAATTGCGACAATTGCCGGTTCACAAATACCTGATATTGATACCGTATTAAAATTAAGAAATAATGCCATTTATATCCGTAATCATCGAGGGGTCACTCACTCTATTCCAGCTGTATTTTTATGGCCTCTTATCCTTATAGCAGTGATTTATCCCTTTTTTCCTAATGCCAATCTTCTTCACCTTTGGGGTTGGACGTTTGCTGCTGTTTTTATTCACGTGTTTGTGGACATCTTCAATGCTTATGGTACACAAGCGCTTAGACCTTTCACATCCAAATGGGTTGCACTTGGAGTCATTAATACCTTTGATCCTATTATCTTTGGAATTCATATAGTAGCCATTATTATATGGGTTTTTGGAGCAGATCCCGGGTATACATTTTTAACGATGTTTATTGTCTTAATCGGATATTACCTCCTGAGATTTTATGCTCAAGGAAAGGTTAAATCAGAGGTTAAGAAATTAATACCAGACGCCACAGATATTATTTTATCTCCAACTATGAAATTCCATCTTTGGAGAGTTGCAGTAATAAATGAAAATGAGTTCTTTGTTGGCAGCGCAGTGGGCACAAACATTGAAATTCTAGATCGTTTTAAGCGGGTACCCGTACCCAAAACACCAGTACTTGAAGCTGCTAAAGAAGATAAAAATCTTTCAGCTTTTCTATCCTTTTCTCCTGTGTATCGGTGGGAATTAGATGAGTATGATGATCATTATGAAGTGCGATTCATTGATTTAAGGTATCGAAGCAATGGACATTATCCATTTGTTGCTGTCGTACAGTTGGATCTCGAGTTAAATCCAATTAGTTCCTATACCGGCTGGGTGTTCAGCGAACAGAAGTTACGAAAAAAACTGAGTATTATCCCAAGTTAAATAAAAAGCTACAGCCCTAGGCGCTGTAGCTAGACAAATATAAAAGGCGGGCGACTCTACAAGTCGCTCGCCTTTTTCTTAATTTAGTTTAGTCTTATCTTGAATCAGGAAATCCCTATATTTTGGATTTTTGGCAACAAAATCATGTAATCTCCCGCCATAGTTATCAATCCATTGTTTTACAATTCTTTCGGTCATTTCACTGCCAAGGTAGTCTCTTCCTGCTTTTGCAGCAGTGGTTTCGAAGTCCTCCCACATTAATTCAACCCAGGTTCGTGCTTGATTGTAGGAAAGCATCTCGTTTTTTTCTAACAAAAGCTTTGCTAATCTTTCATGGTAATCGTTCATACCTTCACCTCATTGCCAATTTCTTATAACATAACCTAAAGCTAAAATTCGAATACTATTATCACGTGGTAAGCACTGGTGTGACAACACTTTGCTTTTCACGGTTTCTCATTCCCTTTGATGGAGGTACCTACATGGTGAGAAATAAAGAAAGAAATTTCCCTAATCAGAACAATAACAAGCTAGAGGGAGAGCCAAGAGCAAAAGCAGAATATGCTTCAAAAAGAGCCGATGGCACGATTAATACCCATCCACAGGAGCGCATGCGGGCTTCTGGTGAGCGCGAGAATGATACACCTGAGTATTTTTAAATCAGGATGAATTCCTGCCGCTAAAACAGTAAACAAACCAGAGACCTGTCTCTGGTTTGTTTATTATTTTAACCATTTTAACATCGAAATTGGAAGAGCTTCCTCTTTACCATCACCCTTTAAACGGTATCCCCATGCAAATACACCATTCATATAGTCAATTTTAAAATATTCACCCGGGTCACCCTCAAGTTCATATATTTCACCCGGTTTAAAAGCAGAAGGATCTAATAAATAGGCCCTAGCCATTGCTGCCTTTCTTTCTAGGACAGCATATTCACTGACCATTCCCATTTGTTCTGCTTTTCTCCCCTTTTCTAGTAACTGGGCAATTTCTTGCTTCAATTCATGCTCTGTCATCGTACTATATCGTTTCTCCTGCTGCACGTTGTTCACTCCCATTTTCGTTTTTCCTCTTATTTTAGTATAGTTATTTTCAGGCAAATAATAAAGGCTGAAGGAGGATTTTAATGAAAACCATCATTATAACTGGAGCCGGTTCGGGATTAGGTAAGGAATTAGCATTAATCTTATCAGCGAAGGGTTATCACATTTTGTTAGCTGGTAGAACTGCAGAAAAACTTTCGGCCGTGAAATCAGTAATTGAAGAAGCTGGCGGTGCCGCAGATTTTCTTGAACTTAATGTTAGCGATGAAAAGTCTGTCTTCAGTAAAATGACAGAAGTATGCAGTACCTACAGAGTCAGCGGCCTAGTTAACAATGCCGGAGTTGGACATTTCGGACCTTTTGTAAACATTAGTGAGAATGAAATAATGGACATGCTTAACACAAATGTCCTCGGAACGATTCTAATGACGAGGGCTGTCTTGCCAATTCTGCAGGATCAAAAAGAGGGTCTCTTGATGAATATTATCTCTACTGCAGGATTGAGAGGAAAAGTGAATGAAGCGGTGTATGCTGCCAGCAAATTTGCAGTCCGTGGATTTACAGAAAGTCTCCAGAAAGAATATGAGAATACTCCGGTTAAAATTAAAGCTGTATATATGGGGGGAATGGATACTCCTTTTTGGGTAGGAAGCAGTCATGTAAGTGATGCCTCCCGCTTCCGAACACCTAAAGAAGTAGCACAGCTAATCATTGAGCATATCAATCAGGATGAGATTATTATTGAAAGTAAAAAATCATGACGAATACCCGTCATGATTTTCAATTTCTTCTAAGTACTTTTCGATTAATTCCATTGAAAATCCTTTGCGGAAAAGGGCCTGCTTCATTTTAAGGCTGTAATCCAAGCCACTGTACTTACTATACTTACGATGTACTTTTTCGCCTTGGTATCTAATGGCATCTAGTTCCTCATCTTGTTCCTTATCCGTATCTGCCTCATTTAGTGCAAGTTGAATTATATCGTAGGGATAGCCCCTCCTTACTAGTAGTTGCTCGGCCTTTTGTTTAACAATTCGTCCCGATTCCCTGGTACTCTTTTTAAATAATTTCTCGGTAATTTTTATAGCTTTTTCAATCTGTTCGTCATTTGAATACTGTGCCAAAGACTGTTTAATAATTGACTCACTGATACCTCTTTCCTTTAACTCCATACGAACTAAGTCTGGACCTTTGTCTGTCGTATTGATTTGAGTCCTAACATAGGAAAAAGCATATTCCTCATCATTTATATATCTTTGGGCAGCCAATTTATGCAGAACTTCATTGATTGCAGGCTCTTCAACTTCCTTTTTTACAAGATAATCTCTTATCTCTTTTTCAGACCTCATTCTTCTTGCCAAATAATTAACCGCTAGATTATAGGCCTTACGGATGTCATCTTGGTACTGTATTTCTATTATAGAAAGATCATCAATCTCCAGCCCTTTTCTTAAATGAAAGCGAATAAGTACGTCGCTATCAACGCTAAAGGCATATTCCTCACCTTTTCCATAGTCCATAAAAATATTAAAGCGATCCTTATTTTTTTGCTGAGTGGTGATTTTCGTAATAATTGCCACATTGTTCACCTCACACCTACTTTACCATATTTTTTAAAACTTTGAGTATCATTCCTTCCTTAAAAGGTAAAAATGGAGAATGTGCTTAATTTTTTCCATAGCTTTATAACGATTAACAATAATGTTGAAAGGAATGAGTAAAATGGGTGGAAAAAAGAAAAAAGATATGGGCAAAGGGAAATACAGTTTAACTAGTACACAAGAAGTTTTATATCAGCGTGATTTTAAAATGGCTGACCGAGCAGGCGGCTTTAACGACAGTAAGACCAAACTTTAATATTTTTCCATTAATGGACCCCTTTCTAATTGTGAATGCTAGTAAAGGGAACTTTTCTAGGTTCCTTATTGCTAAAATTGAAAGGGGTTTTTGTAATGGGTCGTGCGCAGGGACATAAAACTCGTGATAAGAACAAAGCTTCACTTCCTCAGGTTCCAAAAAACATGAAATCTGATGGAAATGATGTGGAGTATTCCGCAGAATTTGCTGACCATGCCGATCTCGAGGCAATGGCACGAGCAAATGCAGCCAACCAGCGCGTTACAAATAAACGCAGAAAATAAACCCTTTTAAAAATTGCAGAAAAAAGAGAAGCAGGTCATCCTGCTTCTCTAATAAAATCACGTTAAAGCGGCAGTAAGGACAAGGTTTCCTTACTCTTGATTTGTTCAATCATATCAAGCCATTCCTGCGGCTTATTTGAGAGAATGGAGTAATAGTCGGTTAGAAAATCAGCCACAAGGGATGCAGAAATTGAATCTATTTTCTCGTCTAACGGCATAAAGCAAAAGTCGAGTCCTTTAACTCCCTCACCATTATTCTCCCAAGATGGATGTACATAATCCAAATCAATACGCTTATAACCCAAATGGGAAAGAACCTCACGACGCACATATGGATCCATTACCTTCACACCGCCAAACTCGTGACCAACACGATAAGGATCATATATTTCAGCAAACATGCCAAACAGCTCTTTATCATTTTCAGCTGCAAGCTGCTTCAAATCCTTCAAACGATTCTGTGCTAAGAACCTGCCTAAGCCAAGACCTGGCCTGCTAATAATCGTGAAATCGGTCATTGCAATATTCCAATTCGGGTAGTAACGGTACTCCGTTGCCCCCACTGCTTCCTCACCATTAACAGCGACAAATACACGAATGCCCGGGTCTTCTAGCGGTTCTTTCCATAATTCATACTCTAATACTTCCTCTGGCGGAAAAATTTCTTTCATTAAGTCATGAAGTTTTTTAAAGTTTGGGTCTGTAATGCTAGTAATGCGTTTATATTCCATAAGTTAAATCTCTCCCTGCTTTTTTATAAATGGATTTTTCCATTCCATTAATGCTGCAAAATCACATGATTCTTCATCTTCGAGGTAATTTTCAACGATCCCAATTGGCACTCTTCCGCACCGAAGCAAAAATGATATAACAGGGTCTTTTAAATCCCCTTTAAGGACTTTGTTTAAATACTGCTGTGGTGTCATAGTATCAGCTGCTTTATGATACCCAGGCATTCTGCCGCCGCCAAGTAAACGAACTAGTTTCTTTTCAACGACAACATGATACATGGCCTGCATCATCAGTTTTCCTAAACCAAGCTTTCGGTATCTTGGGCGTACAGAAATGTCCACAATATAAAGGGTATTACCACTTGAATCATGGTTCTTAATATACCCATGGTCTGTTATTTCTTCCCATGAATGTTCCATATGGCTGGGATCAAAATCGACACAAAGACCAGTAAGGGAACCTGCCAATGTACCATTCACTTCAATACAAATTGCCCCCTCAGGAAAAAGCTTCACATGATTAGATAATTGCTCTTTATTCCACCATAGTTCTGGTGGAAACGGTGGCGGGAAGCATTCAGATTGAATTTGAATGAGCTGCTCAAAATCTTCCTGCGTATAATTGCGAATAACCACTGGAACGGGCTTTTCTTGGTCAAAAACAAAGAATTCACTATAATACAAAGCTTCTCCACCTTTCGATTTTTATTTTTCCCAATCCGGATATAAATCTGTTCTGCGGTCACGCCATGTCGTTACCGATCCTCTTTCTCTGACTTCATATAATAAATCTAAATCAAGATCAGCTGTAACCACCATATCGTTGTTCAATTCCCCCTCCACCAGAATACCTTTTGGCGGGAACGGAATGTCATTTGGTGTTATGATTACTGCCTGGCCGAAATTCGCACGCATGAAATCGACGGTTGGCAGGGCACCAACTGTTCCGGTTAATACAACATAAACCTGGTTTTCAACTGCTCGTGCATGGCTGGTGTAGCGTACACGATGGAAGCCGTGACGGTCGTCGGTACATGAAGGACAGAATATTACATCAGCGCCTTTAGCTTTCGCCATTCGGACAATTTCAGGGAACTCAATGTCATAGCAGGTAAGGAGCGCAATCTTCCCCTTATCTGTTTCAAAAATTTGAAAGCTGTCGCCTTTTTCCATATTCCATTCGTTCACTTCTGTAGGAGTAATATGGAGCTTGGCCTGCTCTCCAATTCTTCCATCTGGATAAAATAAATGTGCAGTGTTATAAAGCTTACCGCCCTTTTCAATCACATGTGTACCGGCGATAATATGCATGTTAGTTTGTTTCGCAAAGTTCTGAAATAATTCTTTGTATTGCTCCGTAAAGCCAGGCAGGTCATTGATTGTCAGGCTCTGCCCTTTGCCATTTCCAATCGATAGAAGCTGTGTGGTGAAGAACTCAGGAAAAAGGACGAACTCGGCACCAAATTCCTCAGCAGTTTTTATATAATGCTCGCATTGTGCGGCAAATTCCTCGAAAGATTGAATACTATGCAGGTGATACTGGACAACGGATACACGAAGTTTCATTGTCTTCCTCCTCATAAAAAAAATCATATGAGGAAATTATCTAATATTTTCGATAGTAATACAAATAAAAAGCAGCTTCGCATTAAAAGTGACCAGTTTCCTTCTTTTCGTTATTCTCGGGCTCTCATCCACACTTTGAGTGACCGCTCTTTTCTCTTTTAGCTCTTCTCGGGCTCTCATCAATCCTATGAGTGACGGATCTTCTCTCTTTTAGCTCTTCTCGGGCTCTCATCAACCCTATGAGTGACCGCTCTCATCTCTTTTAGATCTTCTCGGGCTCTCATCCACACTTTGAGTGACCACTCTTCTCTCTTTTTGCTCTTCTCGGGCTCTCATCAATCCTATGAGTGACCGCTCTTCTCTCTTTTGCTCTTCTCGGGCTCTCATCCACCCTATGAGTGACCGCTCACATCTCTTTTAGCTCTTCTCAGGCTCTCAGCAACCCTATGAGTGACCGCTCTTCTCTCTTTTAGCTCTTCTCAGGCTCTCATCAACCCTATGAGTGACCGCTCTCATCTCATTTAGCTCTTCCCGGGCTCTCATCCAATTAGGATTAGAGATTAAACGACGAAAGCCACCCTAAGGTGGCTTTCGATTATTTGCCTAGTTTACTTTCAGCAAGCTTAATTTGTTGTTCAACTTGTTCAGGTGATGTGCCGCCAAAGCTATTTCGAACAGCAACAACGTGCTCCGGTGATAAAACTTCATAAATATCTTCTTCAAATAATGAACTAAACTCTTGGTATTCTTCAAAGCTTAAATCTAGCAGGAACTTTTGCTGCTGAATCGAATATAAAACAATCTTCCCGATAACTTCATGTGCTTCTCTAAATGGCAGACCTTTTCTAACCAAATAGTCAGCAATATCAGTCGCGTTTGAAAAGTCATTATTAATCGCTTTTCGCATAATATCTTTGTTTACTGTCATACTTTCAATCATTGGTGCTAACAGCATAAGGGAACCTTCCAGTGTTTCCACTGTGTCAAACATTCCTTCTTTATCCTCTTGTAAATCCTTATTGTATGCAAGAGGCAGCCCTTTAAGGACAGTCAGCAAGCCAATCAAATTACCATACGTACGACCAGTCTTTCCTCTTAATAACTCGGGAACATCTGGGTTCTTCTTTTGCGGCATGATGCTGGATCCAGTGCAAAAAGAATCATCAAGCTCAACAAATTGAAATTCTTGGCTTGACCAAATCACAAGCTCCTCAGATAATCTTGAAATATGAGTCATGATAATAGATCCAATCGAGAGGAATTCTAAAATAAAATCCCTGTCACTAACTGCATCCATGCTGTTTGGATAGATGGTCTCAAAGCCAAGCAATTCTGCCACACGTTCACGTTTGATAGGAAAAGTTGTTCCTGCTAATGCGCCTGCACCAAGTGGCAGCCAATTAACACGCTTTAAGCTGTCAATCAATCTCTCCTTATCTCTTTCAAACATCCAAAAATAAGCCATTAAATGATGGGCAAATGAGACCGGCTGTGCACGCTGGAGATGAGTGTAACCCGGGATTAATGTGTGAATATTCTCTTTTGCCTGCACAAGCAGTGCTCCTTGAACATCTTCAAGCAATTTGATTAGTTCCGTTGTCTTTGTTCGCAAATAAAGGTGCATATCCGTTGCAACCTGATCATTACGGCTGCGCCCAGTATGAAGCTTACCTCCGACAGGACCGATTTTTTCAATCAATAATTTCTCAATATTCATATGAATATCTTCATCTTCAACCAAAAACTCAACTTCGTTTTGATCAACCATTGTTTTGATTTCAAGAAGACCTTCTTTAATTTTATCCGCATCTTCAAGCGGAATAATCCCACATTCACCTAACATTTGAACATGTGCTAAGCTGCCGGCAATATCCTCTTTAGCAAGCTTTTGATCAAATGAAATCGAAGCTGTAAACTCTTCGACAAGTTTGTTTGTTTCTTTTGTAAATCTCCCGCCCCATAATTTGGACATCAATAGCTCCTCCTCAACCTTAAAGAAGGCTGCCCTCGAAATGGTTTCCGAGGGCACCTAATTATTTCATTATCTTTTCTTTATTATTTACTTCTGAGTAAACCTTTGTCGGCAGTCCCCAGATTTTGATGAATCCTACAGCAGCATTATGATCAAAAGCATCACCTTTTGAATAAGTTGCCAACTCTTCATTATAAAGGCTGTATGGTGACTTACGGCCAACTACAGTATGGGTGCCTTTAAGCAGCTTCACGCGAATTGTGCCAGAAACCACCTTTTGCGTTTCATCAATAAATGCATCAAGCGCTGCTTTTAAAGGTGAATACCAAAGTCCTTCATAAATAATTTTAGCCATTTGTTGTTCAACCTGTGTCTTGAACTGAGTTACTTCACGCGGCAATGTTAAAAATTCTAATTCCTTATGAGCGTTAATTAATATTAAAGCTGCCGGATTTTCATATACTTCTCTAGATTTGATACCTACTAAACGATTTTCAATATGGTCAATTCGGCCGACACCATGCTTGCCGCCAAGCTCGTTCAAAGTTTCAATTAATTTCACTAGTGGGAGCTTTTCGCCATTAAGCGCAACAGGAACACCTTGCTCAAATTCAATTTCAAGATATTCCGCTTGATCTGGTGTTAACTCAATTGGAGCCGTCCAGTCAAATGCTGCCTCGGGAGCCTCTGCCCAAGGATCTTCCAGAACACCAGCCTCACAAGCACGTCCCCAGATATTCGCATCAATCGAGAATGGATTGTCTAAATCTACTGGAATTGGAATACCATTTTCTTCAGCATACTTAATTTCTTCATCACGCGTCATTCCCCACTCACGAACAGGCGCAACCACCTTAAGGCTTGGATTTAACGCTTGAATGGAGACTTCAAAGCGAACCTGGTCATTTCCTTTCCCTGTACATCCATGAGCAACAGCTGCTGCTCCTTCTTTCTCTGCTACTTCTACTAATAATTTTGAAATTAATGGACGTGAAAGCGCAGATGATAACGGGTATTTTCCTTCATATAAACAATTCGCCTTTAAAGCCGGCAAAATATATTCTTTTGCTAATAATTCTTTCGCATCAATCATATAAGCTTTTACAGCCCCTACATTCAATGCCTTTTGTTTAATTGCCTCTAGATCTTTGCCCTCGCCAACATCAAGACCTAATGCAATGACATCATAGCCGTATTTCTCTTGAATCCATTTCACGGAAACCGAAGTATCTAATCCACCTGAATATGCTAAAACGATTTTTTCCTTTGCCATTTGTATTCTCCTCGTATCTATATGAATTAATATTCAATCAATAGAATTATTATACATAATACTCAAAATAAAATCTACTATTCTAGTAAAAGTTTTAAAATTGCTTTTTGAGCATGAAGTCTATTCTCTGCTTCATCGAACACTACTGAATGCGGACCATCAATGATTTCGGCAGTTACCTCTTCCCCGCGGTGAGCTGGCAGGCAATGTAAGAAAATATAATCTTGTTTAGCATGCTGGCATAATTCAGTGTTTACTTGATAGTCAGCTAGATCCTTCAATCTCTTTTCGGTTTCAGCTTCTTGCCCCATACTGGTCCAAACATCTGTGACAACAATATCCGCCTCTTTAATGGCATCTACTGGATTATGTGTGATGGTAATTTTGCTTCCTGTTAATTTTCCAGTTTCAATCGCCTTTTCTGTAATCTTTCCATCTGGCAAATAACCAGGAGGGCTGGCAATGCTTATGTGCATTCCAACTTTTGCTGCACCTTCCATTAAGGAATGAGCCATGTTGTTGTTTCCATCACCTAAGTAGCACATTTTTAAACCAGCCAGTTTTCCTTTGTGCTCTTCGATCGTTAATAAGTCCGCCATTACTTGAGTCGGATGATGCAAATCAGTTAAGCCATTTATAACCGGAACAGTTGCATGCTCAGCAAGCTCTTTTACGGTTTCGTGTGAAAATGTTCGAATCATCATACAATCAATATATCTGGATAAAACCTTTGCGGTATCTGAGATACTTTCTCCTCTGCCAATCTGGATATCCCTTGAACTTAAGAATAATGCATGCCCCCCTAATTGGAGCATCCCTACCTCAAAGGAAACTCTAGTACGAGTAGAAGATTTTTCAAATATCATCCCTAGAACCTTTCCGCTCAAATAAGGATGTGGTTTTCCTTGTTTTTGAAGGCTTTTCAGTTCCTTAGCTTCCTCTAAAAGATAAAGTATCTCATCAGTATGAAAATCGGACAAGGATAAAAAATCCTTGCCTTTAAATTGTGGCTGCTGCGGCACACCCTTTGTATTCCATTTAATCACATTTGACATGCTCTACACCGCTCTCTTTTATATTGTAATATTCCGTTACTGTTCGTACCTCTGATTGGGTAATGGATTGAGCCTTGAGGCTGACCATTGCTTCAACCGTATCAAGATGTGTAAATACCGGCACATTGTAGCGGGTCGCTTGTTCACGAATGTAAAAACCAAACTTCATTTTATTTCTTCCTTGATTTGGTATATTAATGACTGCTTGGATTGTATTGTTTTTGAAAAGATCATTCACATCTTCGTTATCTTTCATTACCTTTTCAATGTTTAAGCCTTGTTCCTGCAGGAATCGAGCTGTTCCTTCTGTCGCAATTAACTTGCAGCCCTCATTCACAAATTGCTGCAAAATAGGAAGGCTTGCTGTTTTTTCACGATCGGATATTGAACAGAATAAATAGTTCTCTGTTTCACCGCCAGCCGCTGGGAATGCCTTTTCAAGTGCTTCATGGAAAGTCGCCCCTAACCCCAGCACTTCACCTGTTGATTTCATTTCCGGCCCAAGTACGTGGTCGACTCCCTTTAATTTGCTTCTTGAAAAAATTGGTGCCTTAACTGAATAGTAATTAGGCTCTGTTAATAAACCCGTTTCATTTGATAGAGCATCCAACGAAATTCCTAATTGAGCCATTACAGCCCACTCAATCATTGGGACGCCTGTCACCTTGCTCATAATTGGTACTGTACGTGACGAACGTGGATTTACCTCCAGCACTAACACTTGATTTTTATAAACCACAAATTGAATATTCATAATCCCGACAATCGGGGCCGATTTAGCAATTTTTTCTGCATAATCAATTAACGTTTCTTTTATCTCCTGTGCTAATGAGATAGGCGGGAAAACACTTATACTATCTCCAGAATGGACGCCGGCTCTTTCGATATGTTCAAAGATTCCTGGAACAATTACATTCTTTGCGTCACTAATAACATCAACTTCACATTCTAAACCAGGAATATATCGATCTACTAATAATGGCCACATTTTTTCCTGAGCAGAGTTTTCCTCAAGCTGCTTGATATAATAGATTAATTCTTCTTCTGAGAAGATCGTAAACATCGATTGTCCGCCGATGACGTACGACGGTCTTACTAATACTGGATAACCCAATTTTGCTGCAGCGCTCAGCAATTCCTCTTTATGTGAAACGGTCTCTCCTACAATGTGAGGGATGTTTAGACTTTCAAGCAGCTGATAAAATTCTTTACGATCTTCAAACCGATCGACATTTTCTACTGTTGTGCCTAAAATCCTTACACCCTCTTCTTTAAGGTCATGAGCCAAATTAATAGCCGTTTGCCCGCCGAACTGAATTAACACACCTTCAACTTTCTCTTTTTCAATAACGAATAGAACATCTTCAGCCGTTAATGGTTCAAAATAAAGTCGGTCAGCTACAGAGTAATCGGTACTGACTGTTTCAGGGTTATTGTTAATAACGACTGCCTCATAGCCCATCTTCTTAATCGCTTTTGCAGCATGGACAGAGCAATAATCGAATTCAATTCCTTGGCCAATTCGTATCGGGCCAGAACCAAGAACAAGAATTTTCTTACTGTTTGTTTCCTCCACCTCATCTGCTCCAAGCCATGTGGAGTAATAGTAAGGGGTAACCGCATCAAATTCTGCTGAACACGTATCAACCATCTTGTATCCCGGTTTCCAATTTAGTTCTTTCCATCTACTTCTTACTTGCTTTTCATCTATGCTGTATATTTGCGAAAGTAACTTATCGGAGATGTTATGACGTTTCGCTATTTTTAATAAAGAAAGTGGTACATCATTCCAAGAATAAGAAGCTAATTCCACTTCTAATTCTACGATTGAACTGATTTTGTTTAAAAACCACGAATCAATCTCCGTAATCTGCTTTATTTCCTCTAGGGAAATACCCCTTCTGAATGCTTCTGCTAACATAAATAATCTTTGGTCATTAGGTCTTTCAAGTTTTTCAAATAAGACCTCAGAATCTACCATTTTATTTGATTCGAGGCAAAGCCCGAATAGATTTAACTCCATTGAACGAATTGCTTTATTTAGTGCACCTTCAAAGGTACGATCAATAGCCATTACTTCTCCGGTCGCTTTCATTTGTGTTCCTAAAGTACGGTCAGCCTCCGGAAATTTATCAAATGGGAAACGTGGAAGTTTCACAACGATATAATCAATTGCTGGTTCAAAAGAAGCGAAGGTGTTACCTGTTATTGGGTTCACAATCTCATCTAAATGATAACCAACTGCACATTTCGCTGCTGTACGGGCAATTGGATAACCTGTTGCCTTTGAAGCTAATGCAGAAGAACGGCTTACCCTTGGATTTACCTCGATGATGCAGTACTGATTAGATACTGGGTTAAGAGCAAATTGAATATTACAGCCGCCGATAATCTCTAATTCTCTAATTACTTTTAAAGAAGAATCACGCAGCATTTGGTATTGAACATCGGTTAAGGTTTGGGACGGGGCGACAACGATGGAATCACCTGTATGAACACCTACGGGATCCATATTTTCCATATTACAAACGATGATACATGTATCATTTGCATCCCTTATCACTTCATATTCAATTTCCTTCCAGCCTTTAATACTTCTTTCAACTAGAACTTGATGAATCGGGCTGGCTGCTAAACCCTTTTTTAGAACGTTCTCTAGCTCCTCCGCATTATGGGCAAAGCCGCCGCCGTGTCCGCCTAATGTATAGGCCGGCCTGATGATAACAGGGAAACCTATTTCATTAACAAACGATACTCCTTCTTCGTACGTATGAATAATCGCAGATTCTGGAATTGGTTCATCAATTTTTATCATTAAACTGCGGAATCGATCACGGTCCTCGCCATTTTTTATCGATTCTACTGAGGTTCCTAACAGCGCTACATTGTATTTATCAAGAATACCTTTTTCAAAGAGTTCAACTGTTAGGTTCAAACCCGTTTGACCGCCTAATGTTCCAATAACACCATCAGGCTTTTCTTTTTGAATAATTCTTTCAATGGTTTCTACATCTAATGGTTCGATATATACTTTATCGGCAACTGTTTCATCCGTCATAATCGTTGCAGGATTATTATTGATTAAAACCACCTGTATCCCCTCTTCTTTGAGTGCGATACAGGCTTGTGTTCCAGCATAATCAAATTCTGCTGCCTGGCCGATGACGATCGGACCTGAGCCAATTACTAATACTTTTTTTAGATTTTTATTTAATGGCATAACGCTTATCTCCCACGGAATTTATCTGATAAACAAAATCTTCTAGAATGTATTGGGTGTCACTTGGTCCTGGATGTGCTTCCGGGTGAAATTGAACGGTTTGAATCGGAAAGCGTCGGTGCTTTAACCCTTCAATCGATTTATCATTAACGTTACGGTATGTGACTTGAAATACCTGTGCATCAATACTTTCATCAACCACAACATAGCCATGATTTTGAGCAGTAATTTTAACCTTACCTGTTGCTAGTTCCTTTACTGGATGATTGCCGCCTCGATGGCCGTAGGCAAGTTTTTCCGTTTTTGCACCAAAGGCAAGGGCAATTAACTGATGACCTAAACAGATACCTAGAGTTGGAAAGTGCTGTGTAATTTTTTTTATTTCCGGAAACCATTGTTTCAGTGCCATTGGATCTCCAGGTCCGTTACTTAGTAACACTCCATCTGGCTTTAAGGCTTTGATTTTATCAAAAGAGGTATTAAAAGGGACGATGGTAACGGAACAATTTTCATCAAGCAGCGCATTCAAGATCGACTTTTTATATCCATAATCAATAAGGACAACATGAGGTCCTTCATTTTTGAAATATTGCATTTTTTTCGTTGAAACGTTCTCCACCCAAAATGGTATGGTTTTGACTTCTGTAAAAGTTTCCTGCTTAGATTTACTTAAATATCCTTTTACCGTCCCGCGGCTTCGAATCGTTTTGACTAATAGCCTTGTATCTACACCTGCAATGCCGGGAACGCCAGCCTGCATTAATTTTTCTGAAAATTTATTAATTGATTGATAATGGCTTGGTGTTTCACATAAATCTCCAATAACCACCCCTGCTAAGGAAGGTGAGATGCATTCATCGTCCATTGCATTAATTCCATAGTTACCAATTATCGGATAACAGAAAGTGATTAACTGACCTGCATAGGAAGGATCTGTAATGATTTCCTGATAGCCAGTCATACTTGTATTAAAAACTACTTCACCGATTGAGTCTTTGTTCGCACCTATTAGTATTCCTTCAAAAACTTCTCCTGTTTCCAAAGTAAGATATCCCTGTTCCAAAACACTCACTCGCCTTTCTCTATACTTTGGAATGTTTTTTCCAACGCTTCTATAAATTCGTTCACTTCTTCTTTAGATGCCGTTAATGGCGGAAGCAGTCTAACAACATTTGGTCCAGCTGTTAGAATCAACAGTTTATTTTCAATTGCCTTTTGAACAATTTGAGGAGCCTTACTTCCGGCAACGATCCCTTTTAGGAGACCTTTTCCTCTAATACCTTCTATAAAAGTGTACTTTTCTTTAAATACAGATAACACTTCATCAAAGTACAGTGAAATTTCATTAACATGCTCCAATAGATTACTCTCAATGATGTGAGACACAGTCGCCACTCCAGCAGCTGTTGCTAATGGATTGCCGCCAAAGGTACTTCCGTGGGTACCAGGTTCGAACGCTTTTGCAGCCTTCTCTTTTGCAATAATAGCTCCAATTGGGAAACCTGAACCAAGCCCTTTTGCTACACTGATGACATCCGGTTCTATACCGTATTGTTCATAAGCAAACAGTGTGCCGGTCCGGCCAAATCCAGTTTGAATTTCGTCGACCATCAAAAGGATGTCTTTCTCTTCACAGATCTCAGCAATTTTCTTTACCCAGTCGTGATTGGCTGGAATGACTCCACCTTCACCCTGGACAAGCTCCAGTAAAATCGCTGCTGGCTGAAGCGTTTTTAACTGATCAAGTGCAGCAATATCATTAAACGGCAGATAACTAAAACCTTTCACTAGCGGAGCAAATCCCTGTTGGATTTTTTCCTGTCCTGTTGCAGATAATGTTGCTAATGTTCTGCCATGAAAGGATTGCTGAAAGGTAATGACTCCGAAAGAACCTGTTCCTTTCACCTTCTGTGCATATCTTCTTGCCAGCTTTATGGCAGCCTCATTCGCTTCCGCTCCACTGTTGCAAAAGAAAACTTGGTCTCCACAGCTATTGGCTGTAAGAAGAGCAGCCAGCTCCTCTTGGTTGGGAATGTTATATAGATTTGAGCAGTGCCACAGATCTTGAAGCTGATTCTCAATTTTTTCTTTTACCACATCAGGCACATGGCCCAAGTTACAAGTGGCAATTCCCGATGTAAAATCTAAGTATTTTTTTCCTTGATCATCCCATACATAGCTTCCCTTCCCCTTTACCAATGTAATAGGAAAGCGGCTATACGTAGCCATTACTGGCGAATTTGGGGAGACGGAAGTTTTAATGGTCATTAGGCTATCTCCTCTTCTAAAACAATTTTTGTTCCAATATTTTTACCGTTCACATATTCTACCAAGCTATTTTTCTCAAAACCATCAATAATACCCACCATCGGTATTTTATGAACTAATCCATCAATCGCAGCTTTTACCTTCGGAATCATCCCGCCATAAATGGTATTGTCGTCAATCAATTCCTCCACTTTTTCTTTTGTAACCTTATCTAATTTGAACTTTTCACCATTTTGCTCAACTAGAATTCCTGGTATGTCAGAGATAAAGCAAAGATTTGCTCCCAGCGCCTTCGCTACTGCACTGGCTGCAACATCGCCATTTATATTGTATCTCTGCCCATTTTCATCAATCCCGATGGGTGAAACGACAGGAATATGACCTTGCTCGACAATACTGACTATTGCTTCTGTATTCACTTCAACGACTTCGCCTACAAACCCTAAGCTTTCATCTGGTGTTGGAATGGCTTTTAACAAACGTCCATCCACTCCGCTGACACCAAATGAACTGCCGCCTGCCTCAATGATGTTCCGTACTACCTGTTTATTTACCGTTCCACTAAGAACCATTTCTACGATATCCAATACCTCGTGATTGGTTACTCTTAAACCATTTACAAAGGTGGTTTCTACGTTTAAGCTTTTCAATAACTTGTTAATAAGCGGACCGCCGCCGTGGACGATGATCGGTATACATTCACCTTTTTGATGAAGGGATATGACATCTTCATAAAAGGACTTTGGCAGATTTTCTAACACACTTCCGCCACACTTAATGACTATAAAGTTCATCTTTATCCCTCCATTACGTGCGGTAGGATGCGTTGATTTTTACATAATCGTAGGTTAAATCGCAGCCCCATGCCGTTGCACTTTCATTACCTTGGTTTAGTTCAACGATAATTTTTACGGTTTCCATTTCTAAGTACTCTTTTACTTCTTCTTCAACAATCGGACTAGGTAAACCATTTTCGAATACTTTGTATGGACCAATCGCTACTTTCAATGCATTAGGTTCCACCGGTATTCCAGAATATCCAATCGCGGTAACAATTCTTCCCCAGTTAGGATCAGTACCATAAATAGCTGTTTTTACAAGATTAGATGAGATAATCGATTTTCCTACAGCTCTAGCTGCTTCGTGGCTATATGCGCCGTTTACTTGAACTTCAACAAGCTTAGTGGCTCCTTCACCGTCTCTTGCAATCTTTTTAGCAAGCTCTTCACTTACCAGCTTTAAACCTGATTTGAATAACTCCCAGTCCGGATGGTCTTTTGTCAGCACATCATTTCCTGCTAACCCGTTTGCCAAGACCAGCACCATATCATTTGTACTTGTATCTCCATCGACTGTAATCATGTTGAAGGTTTGATTCGTTATATCTTTTAACGCTGCATGTAAATCCTCATGAGCAATATTGGCGTCGGTTGTGATAAAACCAAGCATGGTTGCCATATTTGGGTGAATCATACCTGATCCCTTGGCCGCGCCGCCTATTGAAATTGTTTTTCCATCAATTTTTATTTGAACAGCAATCTGCTTCATGCAAGTATCTGTGGTTAAGATTGCATTTTTAAAATTTTCTTCAGTTGCATATTTAGACTGCAGGATCTGATTAATACCCGTTTTTACTTTTTCCATCGGTAAAAGTTCACCAATTACCCCAGTGGATGTAACAGCAACAAGGTGCTTTTCAATGCCAAGCTCACTTGCAAACCCTTTTTGCATTTCATACGCATCTAACATACCCTGTTCCCCTGTGCAGGCATTTGCATTTCCAGAATTGACGATGATAGCTTGAATCTTATTTTCTTTTGCGATACTCTCTTGAGTCACCAAAAGGGGAGCTGCTTGAAAAATATTTGTTGTATACACGCCAGCAACTGTTGCTGGAACTTCCGATACAATATAACCAAGATCAAGGCGTTTTCTTTTAATCCCGCAATGCATGCCTCCAGCCGTGAACCCCTGCGGCAAAGTGACACTTCCTTCTTCTAAAACAACAATCTCTTTATTTGATATGGCTGGCATCAATTTAATTTCCCCCTTATTCTAGGTAACTCGTAAACTATCAAGGATACATTGGTATGCTATTAAGTCCCGTCCTGACATCCCAATTGTTCATTATGTTTGCATTTTGTATCGCCTGCCCTGCGGCACCTTTAACTAAATTATCAATGACTGAAATGATTGTAAGTCGATTGGTTCGCGGGTCAACATGCAAGCCTATATCGCAGTAGTTGCTTCCGCTTACCTCTTTTGTAGAAGGATAAGCACCGACCGGCCGAACCCTTACAAAAGGATGATTTTCATAAAACTGTTTATACAATTCATTCACTTCATTCGTTGATGTTTTCCCCAATAAATTCACATAGGCGGTTATCATAATTCCTCTAGTCATCGGAATCAAATGTGTTGTAAACGAAATCGTTACCATCCTGCCTGTTTCATCTTTTAGGACTTGTTCAATTTCCGGAATATGTTGATGTGCTCCAAGCTTATAAGCTTTTAGATTTTCATTTATTTCAGCGTAATGGGCTGTTAATGAAAGACCTCTGCCAGCACCCGATACCCCTGACTTTGCATCAATAATGATAGATTTTAAGTCAGCAAGATTTGATTTCAAAATGGGCAGCAAACCGAGGCTCGTCGCAGTTGGGTAGCAGCCCGGGTTAGCAATGAGACTTGCACCTCTAATTTCTTCTTCATAAATCTCACTCAATCCATAAACTGCCCTGCTTAAATATTGCTCATCTGGCGCAGGGTGCTTATACCAAGTTTCATATTCATTTTGTGACCTTAACCGGAAATCTCCTGAAAGGTCGATTACTTTTATCCCCGTATCTACAAGCTGCGGAGCTAATGAGCTGCTAACACCCGAAGGCGTTGCTAGAAATACAATTTCATTTTCCCTGCTTATCTTTTTTGCATCAAATTTTTCAAGTGTTTGATTAACTATGTTAGACAGATGTGGATAACTGTCACTAAAATCGGAACCTGCCTGCGAGTTTGAAACCACCGTGCCAACCTCTAAATGAGGGTGGTTTTGAATTAATCGGATCAATTCAATTGCTCCATACCCAGTCCCTCCAATAATCGCTGCTCTCATCTCGTTCACTCCTGCGTTTCCTTTTATAATGAATCATTATACATACGATGTAATAATTATTCAAGGAAATAATGGCTTAATTTTCAGTTTTTATTGAATTTTTTTAGTAGTATATTTGTAAACGCTTACATTATCTGCTGTATTAATATGCAAATATTATGCAGTCCTTACGCATATTTCCAATTCCTTCAGAATGATGTTTTTTATTAGGCCTAATGGTAAATACTGTTAGAGAAAGATAAGGAGGTACCGATATTGCTAATTACAACATTAACCTTTCATAAAGAAGTTGATTTTGCCAAATACGACTTACCTTTTCTAAAAAAGAGAAAGGACACCCATTACGAAATCTATCTTGATAACTCTGACAGATCACTTGGCGATGTCTACATAAGCCAAAACGGAGTGAAGCTTGTATATTCAAGCGAGTTATTGTTAGAGGAATATATCATCATTCATGACTTAATCTCTCGTATACGAGAAGGGAATGATGTGATAGTCGATGATTCTAAGAGTTTTTTAGGGTATCTTTCAAACGGTGAACCTGCCTATATGATAAAAAATTGGGAGCCTTGGATACAGTATCTCCAAAGCTCTATGAAAAATTGTCTATAAACCAAGAGGTGATTAAATGTTATCTGGAAAAGTCATTTCAGTGATTTCAGGTAAAGGCGGAGTTGGAAAATCAACTGTTTCAGCTAATCTTGCCGTATCCTTAGCCAGACAGGGAAAAGCAGTAGGCTTAATTGATTTTGATATATATGGAAGCAGTATACCTAACATGATGAATATTAGTTTTGGTCCGAAATCGATGAATAATAAAATTATTCCCGTGGAATCGCATGGAGTTAAAATTATGTCGATGGGATTTATCGTCAAGAATAATGACCCTGTTGTTTGGCGGGGACCTATGCTCGGGAAGGTCATTAATCAATTTATAAATGAAGTGATATGGGGACCTTTGGATTACTGCATAATCGATATGCCGCCTGGGACAGGTGATGTTGCGATGGACGTGAACCGCCTGATTCCAAGTTCTAATCAAATTGTTGTCACTACACCGCATCCAACTGCTTCACATGTCGCAGAAAGAGCGGGGAAGATGGCGGCAAACAATAACCATAATATCTTAGGTATTGTCGAGAATATGGCTTATTTTCAGCCGCCAGATCTCGAGCAAAAGTATTATCTGTTTGGTAAAGGCGGTTCAGAGCAGCTAGCATCTAAACTAGGAACGAATCTCATTGCCCAGCTGCCAATTTTAGCTCCAAAAGAAAATGATTATGAACCTTCTATCTACAAAAGAGGTACCTTACTCTTTGATAAATACAACGAATTAGCAGATAAAGTTCAAGATTCAATCGCATAAAGAAAGGGTGGTGTCCCAATATAAGGGGCACCACCCTTTCACTTTCCTAGAATATCTCCTTTATATCCTTGCAAAATCCCCTGTATTTTCTGTTTGTCCTCACTACTAAATCCATGGTCATCTAGTGTTGTGATAAAATTACTAACCATCGCTTCAAAATGCTCATCGTTGATTGGAATATCTTTATGGGCATTTGCAATCTGTTCATTACTATATCTGCCTTCACCCAATCCATGCTCTAAAAATGTCTGTGGGTGATGCTGAATTCTTTCCTGATCATGATCCTTAAAAAATTTGCTCATCAGATCATCTGCATGAATTTTATGGAAGAAATCTTTGACGACAGAAGTTATTTTTTCATCATTAATGTGCATTTTTCTAAAGCCTCCTTTAGTGATCCATCACTTTATCCACTCTTCTAAAGAAGAGATATGTGATAAGTGTCAAGATAAACATAAATCCTAATGCCAATACATAATATAGAAGGTTTGTGTAATGACCCGCTAAATATTCCTCTACCATGTATTGAATAAGGATAATTTGCACGGTCAAGAGACTCATAAAAATCCACCATGCCATTTTCATTGAATTCCCTCCTAGTGCTGAGCCTGAGTAATTCCAACCGCGTAGATTTTTTTACCTTTAAATTTCAACTTAATAGACGGCAGCGCCCTTGGGGGCGGGCCTGCAAGAACAGACCCATCTTCTACATTAAAGAAGCCATTATGACATGGGCAGGTTAACTTTCCTGTATCCTTCTCCCAATAAACCGGACACATTAAATGAGTACATTTGCTGTTATACGCCCTATATTCCTTTTCAGAGATTCTCACCAAGATAGCAGAATCATTTTCTTCAGGATAGGAGAAAGAAAAACTCTGCCCCACAGCAATATCGTCTTCATTCACGATAAACATCTCTGATTCATGAGCTTCTACTTCACGATTTTTCGATAATGCCATTAAAGGGGTTGAACTTACAAATAATATGCCCATTAGCGATAAGGAAGAAGCAATAAATCCTCTTCTATTTAATTCTAATTCTTTATCTCTTCTGATATTAAAAGACAACTTACGAAGAAATCCCTCTATTTTCTTCATGATTGAACACCATCGCCTTCTCTAAATCCATATCTGTTTGTTTCGGTATCCGGCATTCCAATAACAGTCCTGGTTTCAATGACTGTGCCGCCGAAATCCCACTTAAACTGAACTTCTTTAGGTGGTTCTGATTTAATTTCGTGTTCATCCACAAAACGAATTGTATCCGTCGGACAAACACTTGCACACATTGGCGGTCTCCCCTTAGATGTACGGTCATAACACATATCACACTTATACATGACCTTTTTGACATCATCAACTCTTGGAATTCCAAAAGGACAAGCATACGTACAATTTTTACAGCCAATGCATTTTTCCATAGATGCGGATAATACCGTTCCATCATCTGCAATCGAAATTGCTTGTACCGGACAAGATTCCGCACATGCTGGCGTTACACAATGCATACAAGGGGTTGGTGAGGCTGCAACCGTTTCGCCTGGATTTAACTCGTCCACAAACATTCTTGATAAATGATCATGTCCGCTGCATTCCTCACATCCAATGACACATGCCCGGCAGGCAATACATCTTTCGTAATCAATGTATAGAACCTTAGCCATGTTTTTCACCTGCCCCTGAGGCAATCTTTTCTATTTTGACTGCACAGACCTTGAATTCAGGTATTTTTGATTTTGGTTCCAGTGCCGGGTTTGTCAAATGATTGATTGCCAAGGATTTACCCCAATGATAGGGAACAAACACCATGTCCTCTCTCGTAATTTTTGTTACTCTGGCTGGGAGTTCGATACTGCCCCTTGGGCTTGATACCTTTACTGGATCTCCATGTTCGATGTTATATTTTTTTGCTAAGTTTGGGTGAATTTCCACATATGGATCAGGGCAAAAATTACGAAGTGCTTCGATCCTGCGCGTTTGATTTCCACTTAAATAGTGAAAAACAACCCGGCCGGTTGATAAGATAATAGGGTATTCTTTGCTTGTCTTCTCATTCGGACCTTTATGTTCAAAGGCTAAGATTCTAGCTTTTCCATCAGGGAAATTAAACTTCAAATCCTCAAATAGTCTAGGCAGCCCCTCTGATTCCTCTGTTGGGCATGGCCAAAATACTCCCTGCATTTTATCAAGTTTTTCATAGGTAATTCCGTAATAATCTGCTGTCCCGCCTTTACTTGCTACCCGCAGCTCGTTAAAGATATCCTCCGGTGAATTAAATTGAAAATATTGTCCCCTGCCGAGTCGTTCGGCAATCTCACAAATAATCTTCCAATCCCGTTTTGTTTCACCAGGTGTACGGTCAATACCTTTTACTCGCAGTACCCGGCCTTCCACATTCGTCATGGTTCCATTGTCTTCTACCCAAACCGTTGACGGAAGAACAACATCTGCCTGCTCTGCTGATTCTGATAAAAAGAAATCCATACAAACAAAAAAGTCCAAACTCTTCAGGTACTCACCAACATCCCCAACAGTAGGAGAGGAAACGATTGGATTGCTGCATACCAGTAATAGACCTTTAATTTCTTTTCCTAGTGCCTGCAGCATCTCAAAAGCTGATAAGCCTGGACCTGGAATTTCTGATTCATCAACTCCCCACACGCCGGCGATATATTCACGGGCTTTTGGATCGGTAATTTTTCTGAACCCTGGCAGCTGATCTGTTTTTTGACCATGCTCCCTTCCGCCTTGGCCATTTCCCTGACCTGTAAAGGTTGCAACACCAGAGCCCTTTTTCCCCATTTTTCCAGTTACTAAACACAGATTTACATAGTTTGAAACGGAATCTGTACCTGTTGCATGCTGCTCAACACCACGGGCGAACATGGTCATCCCGGTTTTAGCCTGACCGAACAATCTTGCTGCCGTTATGATTTTGTCAACAGCAACCCCCGTTATTTCAGAAACATATGCTGGTGTGTATTTCTTTACAAGTTCCTTTAATTCTTCATAACCAGTTGTATGGTTTTGAATAAAGTCATGGTCAACTAAGTCCTCTTCAATCATGACATGCAAGAGCCCATTCGCGATCGCTACATCTGTTCCCGGCCTTATATCTAGATGAACATCTGCAACGAGTGCTGTTTTTGTCTGTCTAGGATCGACAACTATTAATTTGGCTCCTCGATCTCTTGCTCCCCAAATATAAGGCATCGATAGCGGGTGGCATTCAGCCGTATTCGATCCGGCAATCAACAAAACGTCTGCAAACTTGATGTCTGACCAAGGATTAGTTGAGCCTCGATCAATTCCGATACTTTGATTAAAGCCGACAGATGCCGATGACATACAATAGCGTCCATTGTAATCAATGTTCTTTGTTCCAAGTCCAATCCGTGCAAATTTACCCATTAAATAGCATTTTTCGTTTGTCATGGAAGAGCCGCTATAAATTCCAAAAGCATCTTTTCCATACTTGCCTTGGATTTCTTGGATTTTCGATACAATTAAATCCATTGCTTCATCCCATGTAGCTTGTTCAAGCTTGCCATTTTTCCGAATCAGCGGGTGCTTGAGCCGTTCCACATGCTCTGCCTGCCGGTAAGCACTTACTCCCTTCGGACAAAGCCTTCCCCCATTCATTGGAAAATCATATCTAGGCTCAACACCAAGGACTGATTTATCCTCTTTGTTGACGCGAATGTTCATCCCGCACTGCATCCCGCAGAAACAGCAATGCGTAGAAATCAGCTCTTCACCGTCTCGCAGTATCGCATCATAATCTTTTTGTGCGTAATCTTTATTTTGTGCATGACCCATTTATTGATCTCCTCCCTTCTTCAATTGAAGTCCATTTTTCTGATTGCTTTCTAACACAAGGTTCGCCTTTCGGAAATGAACGGCTGCCCCGTAAGCACCCAGCCTGTGACTAACCCTGCGGCATTGTGAGCATAGATCTGAAAAATGCAGGGTAGTATGATCAATTGGAACAGACAAGTGTCTTTTTTCTAAAGCCAATTGTACATCCTTGATTTGTGTGGCCGTCGCATATTCTATACCACATCTAGCACATTGCTTCTGTTCTCCCATTGCGTGGTACATCGGAACCATTACAGCGAGGAACCTGAGCGGCAGATGCCAGAACTTGCTGAAAGGAAAATATAAAAGAAATACAATGACGGTTACTTGGTGACTAAGTGCAATTCCTAAGTAGAATGCCCCCTCCATCCACAATGCAGACACAGTTAATAAGGAGCCAGTTATTGAGATTGCTATTAGTAGAAAAAGTGGAAAGAAATCATATTCTTTAGATTGCTCCACAAGCTTTTTCTCATCTGTAACTCTTCGATATAATGCCATACCGCAGCCAATTATGACTGCAATTCCTGTCCAGTTTAAGCCGTGGTAAATAGCAATGGCCAGCGGAGAGTCAACTCCCATACGAAATAGCGGGATTCCGAATACCACTGCTGCATAGGTTTTAGGTTCTACCAACTCAAAATGGAGCCAATTTAGGACAAGGGAAAAGGTAATCGCGAAAGAGAATATAACTCCCCAAGAAATGAACATATGCTGTGCCCAGCGGTAAACAGAACGATTTCTAATAAACCTTTGCTCTCCAATATTGGAATACAAAGTCTTAAACACAAATGCGAGTCCCTTTCTGCTAAACATCATTTTAATTCCTTGTTTCCATAGCCTTCTAGTGGGCGGCCTAAGGGTCCAAGAGGTAATTCTGATTGTTAAGAGCACAAAGCACAAAATAGTTGCCCATAAATATCCGTACAAAGCCATATCAAAATATCCAAATTGTTCTGACCCAATATAAACTGAAAAGAAAACAATCACTAACACGATAAAAACGTTTCGTGCTGACTTCTTTGAAAATAGCAGTGAATCTTCTTCATAGGGATAAAAATTCATATGCCAAACTCCTTTACTCTTTGTCTCGTTTAGTATGCCAAGGGATTATAAAAAAATTCCCAGTAATTTAACATACATAGGGAAGGATAATTTGATTATGGTAGAATAAAAAATAGAAAGATTTTACATAGAGGGATGGATTTGATGAGGAAAAGAAACAAATTTTTTATGGTTCTAGGTGTGCTTACTCTCAGTATGATTCTATACTTCGCTTTCTTACATTCTTTGATTAGAGACCACACGACTATTAAAGTACCGTTGGATGCTGACTATCTCATTATTCTAGGAGCACGAGTAAAAGGTGAAATACCTTCACTGTCCCTTCAATATCGGATAGATGCTGCTGCTGACTATATGAAAAACAATAAAGAAACCATTGCGATTGCATCAGGAGGACAAGGACCAGGAGAAGATATTTCAGAGGCAGAAGCGATTAAAGCGGGCTTACTTGCACATGGAATTTCTAGTAATAGAATAATACTAGAAGATAGGTCAACAGATACAGTTGAAAATATCCGGTTTTCAAAGAAACTGATTCCGGACCATCTCGAAACTGGTCTAGCAGTAACGAATGACTTTCATCTTTACCGTGCAAAGTTAATTGCTAAGGACCAAGGATTGAACTTACAAGGGCTTCCCGCAGAAACACCTCTAGTCGCGATTCCAAAATCATATCTAAGAGAGTATCTCGCGATTACAAAATATTATCTTGTTACCCTTTTTAATTAATAGAAACCGGCCAATTTAATATTAGCCGGTTTTTTAATCATTATATATTTGGTAATTATTTCTCCCCATTTTCTTTACTTCATATAGCGCAGTATCAGCATTTTTAAATAGAGTTTTTTCTTCTATATCTAATTGGCTGTAAAATGCTATGCCAATACTTGCAGAAATTTTTAGTTTTTTATCAGCAATACTCCACTCATCACTTAGACATTGCTGGATTCTCTCAGCTATTTCAATAACCGTTGTCTTTTCTGTAAGTTCGGGTATGAGAATGACAAATTCATCTCCTCCTATTCTTGCAAGAAAATCATTTTTTCTAATCGCTTTTTTAACGCGTATGGCAAATTCCTTTAACAGCTCATCCCCAATGTCATGGCCATAAGTATCATTAATTTCTTTAAAGTGGTCGATATCAAGTACAGATAATGAAAGCAACAGTTTCGAATCTTTTGCTTTTTCCATCTCTGTTTTTAGACATTGTGAAAAGTATGTTCTATTAGGAAGACCAGTTAATGGGTCATGAAGAGCTAACTCTTTTAACATATCTTCATATTTCTTTCTTTCCGTGATGTCTTTATATGCCACAACCCCTCCATCCCAATCACCGTTCTGATCATATAGAGGCGAAAATGAGCCAAGAAAAAACATCATTTCCCCACTTTTTGTAATTCGCTTTACCTCTTGTGCAGCCACTGTCTCGCCTAGTTTTACTCTTTCAATGATAGTTCTAAGTTCTGCTTTACCATCTTCAGGTATAATACTCAAAAACTTATCCTTTATTATTTCTTCTTGTGTCCAGCCTAATAATTTTTCAAAGGCTTTATTAACCGATACAATATTTTCATTCTTATCAAATATAAACATGACATCAGCAACACTATTCCAAACGAGTTCAAAGCGTTCATTGATTCTTTTTATTTCGTTTTCTTTCTGTTTCTGTTCTGTTAGATTACGGACGATGGCTAACAAATGAGTACATTCACCCTCTGGATTGAACACCGGAGTGATTGTAGATTCCCAATAAATGGTCTCAATCAGTTTGGAACCTTTAGGGGATAGACTGGGGACGCTGACATGGTCTTCATATACAATTGGTTTTCTCTTTTTCATTACCTCTTCGTATTTTCTCTTGATAATTTGATAAGCATTCCTCGGCAAAACCTCTTCTATCGGCTTGCCAAAGGATTCATTTGTTAATCCATAAAGGTCTTTAGCTGGTTTATTTAAAAGAACGTAGCTAAACGTTTTATTACTATTTACTTTGGTCAAATATACTAAATCAGTCATATTATTAAACAACTGAAAGAACAAGTCGAGCCTATTTAACATCTCTAAATCAAGTTTTTCAACCATTAAACTAAACCCTCTCATAATCAATTATATTTTCAATCCACTTATCTCAGCATTAAGCCAAGCTCTGTCATCCTCATTCAGATTAAATTCTAATCCATACTGATACCGATTTGTATCAAGTTCTTCTTTCCATAAAATTTGACCTTCTACTCTTAATGGCTGATGAAAAGCATTTGTTTCAATTGTTATTTTTAGATTTTTTAATACAGGAAGCTGTAGTTTTGTTGAAAACCGCAAACCTCCAATTCCGATATTTTCAATTACCACACAGGTATCTCCTAAAAGGATTGGAACTCCACTGATTTGACTAATAATCATTTTTGCCTGGATTGGTTTGGGTATATCGATTCTAAAAAACTCTCTTTTTTCTTGAATTTTATTATGCTTGTCAATTTTCTTTACAATATGCTGTTGACTGTCTGAGAGTAGTTCCGTAAAGCTTTCCACATCCAAAGGTTTGCTAAACAAATAACCTTGAATTACATCACATTGATGTTGTACCAAAAAAGCGAGCTGTTCTTGAGTTTCTACTCCTTCAGCCACTACCTTCATATTTAAATCATGTGCTAAATGCAGAATGGACTTAACGATGGCCTCGTCATCTGAACAGGATTTAATGCCATTAATAAACGAACGATCAATTTTCAAGTATTCGACTTTAAACTTTTTCAAGTAACTAATCGAAGAATACCCTGTACCGAAGTCATCTAAAGAAATCGTAATTCCTATTTCTTTCAATAACTTTATGATTGCCAAAGATTTTTCCTCATTTTGAATGATAGAGGTCTCCGTGATTTCGAACTCCAGCCATTTGGTCTCTACATTGGTCTCATCAAGGATCTTTACTAATTTTGTAACTAAGTCATCCTTTAAGAAACGTTTCGGGCTAATATTAATGGACACGGGAATAATTGGTTTCCCCTCCATTTTCCACTGATTAATCTGCTTACAAACGGTAGATACTACCCAATCCCCTAATTCAAATATAATATTTGTTTCTTCTGCTAGAGGAATAAATTCAGCTGGGCTCAACATCCCCCATTCAGGATGATTCCAGCGAATTAGAGCTTCTGCACCTACAGTTTGCCTTGTATTAGGATCGACCTTAGGCTGATATTGGAGCATGAATTCCTTATCAAAATCAGCGCTTCGCAGATCATTTTCCAAAATAAATTTTTTATAAGACTCAATATTCATAGATGGTGTGTACAATTGTAAATTGTTCTTTCCCATTGCTTTCGCACGGTAAAGTGCTACATCTGTATTTGCTAGTAAATCAGAAACAGTTTGACCATCTTGGGGATAGATGCCAATTCCTATACTGGTTGTAATGTGCAGGTCATACTCATTCACCTTAAAATATCTTTCTATGTCTTCTATTATGTTTGAGGCTATTGTAATAGATTCATTCGAATCACTGAGTTGACTGAGAATGATTGCAAATTCATCCCCGCCGAGTCTTGATAAATGGTCTTTGGATCTAAGATGCTTACTTAATCTAGTTGAAACTCTCTTAAGGAGCTCATCCCCTACCATATGACCTAATGTATCATTAACAAACTTAAAGCGGTCCAAGTCTAAATATAGTAAAGCAAATTCTTCTGCATTTGCTTGTTTTTCAAAGATTACTTTTTCCAATTCTGCCTCGAACTTGCGTCTATTCGGTAATCCAGTTAAATAATCGTGATAAGCGTAAAAATTTATTTTTTCATCCTCTAGCTTCTGTTTACTTATGTCAGTTATTAAACCATCTAACCTTACCAATTCCCCTTCAGGATTTAAGACCGGGAACGTCCTTGCTTCCACCCATTTTACCTTCCCTAAGACATCCGTAATCCTGTACTGATATTGACAAGGAACCCCTTTTCTAAGCTCAGTTTGGTTCCTCTTAAACTCTTCCATATCTTCAGGATGAATCAGTTCCTTCCAATTTCGAAAACCCTTTTTAAAATCTTTGGCGTTCATACCGGAAATAGTTTCAACTGCTTTTGATACGTAAAGTAATTTATGCTGCCGAATATCCCAGGACCAAACAACAACCTCGAGACTATTAAAAATATGATGAAATTGTATTTCATTCTCCTTTAACCTTGCCTCAGTAAGTTTTATTTTCGTTATATCCTTTGCAATTCCGTATACTCCTGCAATCTTTCCATTTGAGAACATCGGAATATTGGTAATCTGCAGGTCTACAAAATGCCCTTCTTTATGTATGGTAATACAACAATAATTTTGGACTTTGCCCGCAACCGCCTTTTCAAAATGTTTCACCACTTTATTCAAATTATCTTTTCTTATTACTCTATGAAATGGACCATGAATCTCACTTGATGTATAACCAAGTATACCTTCTATATTATTATTACAACTCAAAATATTCCCACTTAGGTCCATTGCATAAATTGTATCTGGATGATGATCGATTAGTGATAAGAAGTTCGGGTTCTCTGAATCAACAGAAGGACTCTTTACCATGTTCAATACTGCCACTATTTATTCCCCATTCCTGAAAATTATGATAAGAAAATTGTTCTTGTTGATTTCCTATGTATTTGTTTCACTTTCCTAATGTTTCTTACACTCAGTATGCAACAAGGACAGCGATACAATATATCACCAATCCTTCCCTATTTCTTATATCCATGAAATCAGGAATACCTTCCTATATAGGAAATGAAAAGCAAGCAAAAAAAATAGGCCGTAATGGCCTAAAAAGTATACACAATCACTATTTAATTTTTTTATATAACTTATGAGTTTTGCTTATTGGCTCGTAGGAACCTGCCTTTTTAGTAAAGGTAATCGTTTCTTTATCACCTAGACCTAATACACCGAACATTCCCAAGCTTTCATAAAACAGTTCATGCACCTTATCTTGCAAATCTTTATTAAAGTAAATAAGTACATTTCTGCAGAGGATAACATGGAACTCATTAAATGAATGGTCTGTGACTAAGTTATGCTGAGCAAAGACAACATTTTGGGTGAGATAAGAATGAAATTTCACCCCATTTTTGGTAACCTGATAATAATCAGAGAATGCCTTTATACCGCCGGCATTTATATAATTGCTTGTATACTTTTTCATATTTTCAATAGGAAAAAGCCCTTCTTTTGCCGTTTTTAGTACATCTGCATTGATATCCGTTGCATAAATTTTTGTCTTTTCATACAGACCCTCCTCATGTAGAAGCATCGCCATCGAATAAACCTCTTCACCTGTAGAGCAGCCTGCATGCCAAATTCTTATAGACGGATAGGTACGTAATAGCGGTACCACCTGTTCTCTAAATCTTAGAAAAAACGCTGGGTCTCGAAACATTTCCGTAACATTAATGGAGAAATCTGCGATTAATCTTTGCAAACAAGATGAATCATGCAGGACTTTATCTAATAGTCCTGTAATACTTGTTAGCTTTTCTGCATGTACCCGGTGCCAGATTCTCCTTCTAATAGAATTATAAGCATAATTCCTAAAATCATATCCACACCAAGAATATAACCCTTGTAATAATAGTTGTATTTCCAGCTTTTCAAGATGTACATCAGCGCCTTGTTGATAGTTATCCATTTTGTCCCTCAACCCTTAGACATTCATTTTTCATTTTTTTGATAAAGCCACACTCGAATCAATGAAATCAACTGATCCGGGTCAAATGGTTTCACAATATAATCGGAAGCACCTGCTTCTAGACATTTCTGTCGATCTTCCTTCATCGCTTTTGCTGTTAAGGCAATGATAGGCAAGTTATGGTAGAGTGAAATTCCTCTTATCCTCTTTATCGCTTCATATCCATCCATTTCTGGCATCATGATATCCATTAAGATCAAGTCGAAATCTGAATTTCCTTCTAAAACTTCGAGGCTTTCCCTGCCGTTTTCAGCAAATGTGATTTCCATATTATATTGTTCTAAGAAGCTCATTAATGCATATACATTCCGGACATCGTCGTCTACTAAGAGTATTTTTTTTCCTTCTAGTCCTGTATGATTAGCATTCATACTAAGGTCTAATTCTTCATTTATCAGGTTATGTTCTTCTCTTCCACTTAACAATAGATCAAGTTCATCTTTTAGTCGCTGCGGGGAATGAGTATCCTTAATAATAATCGAATGAACATATCTATTTAGGAAGGTTTCCTCCTTTTTGGTTAAATGACGTCCTGTGTAGATAAGAACATGTAAGCTTTCAAATTGTTCATTCACTTTTATGTTTTCGAGTAATTCAAAGCCATTGGTTTCCCCAATACCTAAATCTAGAATCATACAATCAAAATGATTAACCTTTAATACATCAAATGCTTCTGATGCAGTTGAAACAGCTTTAATAATAACGTCCTTTTCACCAATTAGTTCCATTAAACTTGTACGTTGTTTTAGATCCTCGTCGACAATTAATAATTTCATGATATTCCTTTTTGGCTCAAAGATTTGTATCTGCTCTGACAATTGAGAAATAGGAGTATAATCATTTTGTTCATCCTCAAATGTTTCATTTGAAACGGCTGCCTCATCAAGGGCGATCATAGCCTGCCCCGAATCACTGCCTCCATTCCCTATCTCTCTAACATATAAAGTAAATTCACTCCCCTTATTCTCTTCACTGCAAACTGTAATCTCACCATTTATTAACTCGGCACACTCTCTCGAGATGGACAAGCCTAAACCAGTCCCGCCATATTTTCTACTTGTTGTCCCGTCAGCTTGCTGGAATGCTTGAAAAATTAATTCCTGCTTATCTTGTGGTATCCCTATTCCTGTATCGATAACAGAAAAAGCAACAGACGAATCTGACTCACTTCGTATTACAAGCCTTACTTCTCCTTGATGCGTAAACTTAAAGGCATTGGCCAGTAAATTTTTCAAGATTTGCTGTAATCTTTGTTCATCATTATAGATATATGGTGGAAGGTTTTCTTCCAAGGATATCTTAAACGTGAGGTTCTTTTCATTAGCAATAGGCCGGAACCTGCTTTCAGCGAAATCTGCTAAATCGTTTAGAAAAACCTTACCTGAAATGACTTCCATTTTACCAGATTCAATTTTTGCAAGGTCTAATATGTCGTTAATTAACGTTAATAGGTCACTGCCAGAAGAATAAATTGTTTCTGCATATTTCACTTGTTTTCCTGATAAATTTCCTGTTTGATTATCAGCAAGCAATTTAGATAGTATTAATAAACTATTTAAAGGGGTACGGAGCTCATGGGACATGTTTGCTAAAAACTCAGATTTATATTTTGAGTTTAATGCCAGCTGCTTTGCTTTTTCTTCAAGTTTAACACGGGCATTTTCCACTTCCCGATTGGTCTGTTCAAACATTTTATTTTGTTCTTCAAGAATCTTTGCCTTTTCAAGTAATTCCGCATTCGTCTCTTCCAATTCTTCCTGCTGTGACTGAAGGATTTCTTCCGAGTTACGAAGGGCCTGGGTTTGTTCCTCCAGCTCTTCATTTGTTATCCTCAGTTCCTCCTGCTGCGATTGTAATTCCTCTGATTGTGCTTGAACCTCTTCCATTAGCACCTGTGTTTCTTCCAATACTTGAGCTAATTTAATTCTTCCAAACACACTATCGAGGATGATTCCAAAGCTGTCAATTATTTCAGCTAATAAAGCATGGTGGTTTGCACTAAATGATTGGAAGGAAGCAAATTCTATAACTGCTAGTACATCTCCTTCAAAAATGACAGGGATGATTGCTATACTGCTCGGTCCTGCTTCACCTAATCCTGACCTAACCCTTATATAATTCGACGGTACATCAGTTAAGGCGATTGTTCTCTTTTCTTGAATAGCCTGTCCAATAAGCCCATCTCCTGGGAGAATACTTTCAGGATGATTTTCATCTTCTCTAAAAGCATAGGAGGCTAGTAGAGTAAAGAGTGTTTCACTGTTTTGATTTTTACTATCTTTCACATACATCACTGCATGACTTGAATCGAGTAATGGAACAACCTTTGAAAGAAATGTTTGTGACAGCGATTTTAAATTATGGGTACCACTTATACTTGTAATGACGTCTGCACTATTGGTTTTAACCCATAGCAGATTTTGTTCCTTTGCTCTATGCTCACTTAAAGTAGCAGTCATTCTATTAAAAGAGTCAGCAATTTCATCAATTTCATCCATGCCTAGAACTTCAACCTTTTCAGTCAGCTTTACACTGCCATTCGCGATTTTTTTCATTACATCGGATACTTTACTTAATCTGAAAGCAAAGGACCAAACCGTACGGAAGACAAATGAAGTTACCAGTAAGACACTTAATAAAGAAATAAGACTGAGTAACCATATTTGTTGTTTAAAATCTGTTGTGACCTTACTAAATGATGACACCATGTTTGTTTCAAATTGGATGCCCATTTCAGTCACTATAGTGAGAAATTCATTGTGAATAGTAGTGCTGCTATTTTTTATGAGGGTAATCGCTTCAGCCTTTTTTCCCTGTGCAAGTAAACTTGTTACATCCGATGCGTAAGCATTAAACTTTGCGTTCGTTGCATTTAATTTACCGACCAATATTTTTTGCTCTTTAGAATTCACTTTTGTTTCCATCTCTACAATGTTTCGACCGATGGAATCCTGGATTTTCTGTAAGGTATCCAATTCCTTTTCGATTAGTTTATCGTCTGAAAATATGACAATATTTCTTAGGCTTATCGCTTCTTTCTTAACATCTGTGTGAAGCCGCTCTGCCAATAGAGATAATTGGTAATTATTCTGGGTAGTCTCATTCAGTTTGGTTAAACTATTCATTTCAACGAAGCCAGTTATAATAAGCAGAATGATGATAAGAGGTTTGGCGCTGAGCCCTAGTAATAATTTAGTTTTGATTTTCATGAGGTACTCCCTACTTTTAATTTTCCCCTCCTAGGCTCGGAGATGATCTCCTTCTTCAATACAAGCTTGATAGACTTTCGCCATTGCCTGCAGGCGATCACTGACAGCAAGTTTTTGGAAAATCCGGGTAATATGATTTTTAACTGTATGTTCACTAATGAATAGTTCATCAGAGATCTCTTTATTACTTAATCCATTCACCAAAAACTTAAAAACATCCATTTCCCTTGATGAGATGGAATAAATCTTTTTGGTCCGCTCAAGTGCAGCAACAAGGATTTGCTGGCTTGGTCCGCCTTCTGGATTATTGACTGCTGCCGCTGCAGTCTTCTCTCCACCTTTTGGCCTTATTACTTTATTATCTAAGTAGATAATTCCTTTTCGCAGGTTTGTTTCCTTTTGATGATGTGTTAAAAAACCTTCAAAATCCTTTGGCAGGACCGGAGGGCTAAATAAATATCCTTGCGCTTCCTGACATTGATGAAGTTTAAGAAATTTCAGCTGCTCCTCTGTTTCCACCCCTTCTGCTACTACTTTCATATTTAATCCATGAGCTAACGATATAATAGCAGAAATAAGTGATTTACTTTTAGAAGACTCGGAGATTTCTTGGATAAAAGTTCGGTCTATCTTTAATGTATCTAACGGGAGGCGGTTTAGGTAACTTAGCGAAGAATAACCCGTTCCAAAGTCATCAATACTGATTTTCATTCCCATTTTTCTTAACTGATTTAACGTTCTAGTAATAATTTCGCCATTACCCAGGAGCATAGACTCCGTAATTTCAACCTCTATTAGTTCGGGACTTACATCTGTCTCTCTTAAAATTCGCTTGGTATTTTCCATTAAATCCTTTTGTAGAAATTGTTGTGCTGAGAAGTTCACCGATATGGGAACAGGCATAAAGCCTGCAGCCTTCCATGCTTTGCTTTGCTCACATGCTTGCCTAAGCACCCAGCTGCCAATTTCAACAATTTGTCCGGTTTCTTCCGCTAATGGAATAAATTCAGCAGGCGATATCATTCCCCAGTTTGGATGATTCCATCGTAATAATGCCTCCGCACTTTTTACTTTCCCAGAATCGATTTCAACCTTCGGCTGATATACAAGGGTTAATTCTTCTCGTTCGATTGCTTTTCTTAAGTCATTTTGCATAATAAAGGTTCGATAAGACTGGATATTCATTCCGGTGTGAAAAACTTTATACTGGTTTTTCCCTTGTTCTTTGGCCCGATAAAGGGCAGCATCCGCATTCCGAAGCAAAACTTGAGAGTCTTCTCCGTCATAAGGGAAGGTACTTATGCCAATACAGGCGGTAAGGAATAACTCATAATTATCAATGTTAAATGGACTTTTAAAGGCCTTGAATATTCCCTCTGCAATTTCTAGTGCATTTTCCCGGTCTGTGCCAGGAAGAAGAATCGTAAATTCGTCCCCTCCCACTCTGGCTACAAGGTCTGTTTTACGGACACGTTCAGACAGTCTATTGGCAATTTCCTGCAGCAGTCGGTCCCCCATCATATGGCCAAGAGAGTCATTTATATATTTAAAACGGTCCATATCAATATACATGATCACAAGCGGTTGATACGATTGCCTAGCTTCATTTAGTTTTATTGCAAGCTGCTCATTAAATCGCCGGCGATTAGGCAGGTTCGTTAAACTGTCATGAAAGGCCATGTGGGTGATTTTTTCTTGATCCTGTTTCTTTTTTGTAATATCTCTTATTGTAAAGGCTATCAAACTTCGATTCTGGACATATCTTTTTCCTATTTGAATTTCAACTGGAAAGGTGGTTCCATCTTTTCGGGAAGCCGTAACCTCATATAAATTCTCGTAGCCCAATAAATGATTTACGTTTTTAATTGTTTTCAAAATATTTTCGATCGATAACTTAGCTTTTTCATTGGAAAACAAAACAGTTAAGGGTTGATTTACTAATTCATCCTCTATGTAGTTAAACATTTTTTCCACAGCAGGGTTCACTTTTAAGACCATACCATGTTCGTCGATTACCACCATGGTATCTATAGATGTCTCACTAATTACAGTGGCGAGGGCCTCTGAAACACTTAGTTCTGCGGCCGCTTTTGAAAGCTCCAAGTTGGCATCTTCTATTTCCTTCGTTTTCTCTCTTAATCTATCTGCCTGATGGATTAATTGTTTATTTAATTTATATAAGTTTGCAAAACCTTCTACTTTTGCTTTTAAAATGGTAGGATCAAAAGGCTTTAGAATATAATCAATGGCCCCAACAGAATAACCCGTGAAGATATGTTCTGAATCCATATAATTAGCGGTAATAAATAAAATGGGAATATTTTTTGTCTTTTCACGTGCTTTTATGATTTTAGCCGTCGCAAAACCGTCTATTCCCGGCATCTGAACATCCAGTAATATCGCAGCGAAGTCATGTTTCAATAAACATTTCAATGCTTCTTCACCAGAGGTGGCTTTAATCAAATTGAAATCATCATGCTCGATGATTGCTTCTAAAGCTAGTAAGTTCTCAGGCCGGTCATCAACTAATAGGATATTAATTTTTTCTTTATTGTCCAACAATTTTATCCTCCTTCAACTATACATACACAATAGAAGTCCAATCGCTCTTTAGCTTAGGAATATATTCCTAGTTTTCATTTTTAGTAAATACTACTTAGTACTGGCTCTTCCGAGGATTAACACTACGAAGGTAGTGTTAACTATTTTTATCAATTATGACAAATTTCTGTCATAATTGATATACAATCGACAAAATTTGTCATGGGAATATGTTGGAAAAAGGTAAGACAAAAAAATTCACCCAGCTGGCCGCTGAGTGAATTTTTTCTATTAATTCTTTTGACCAGTGAAAATAAGAATTGCATCCCTTAAAAACTGTGCTGTACCTGGTTGTTCTTTATCATAATAAGCTGTAAACCTTTCATCATCCACATACATTTGAGCTAGACCTGCATGAGCTTCTTTGCTGTAGCTCTTCCAATAATAGGTCAGCCAGTCCTTGTGGAGCTGGGCTGC
Organism: Neobacillus niacini; assembly: GCF_046591715.1. GTDB lineage: Bacteria > Bacillota > Bacilli > Bacillales > Cytobacillaceae > Neobacillus > Neobacillus niacini_L. Next base: position 56,063 of record NZ_JAWVNQ010000012.1, read on the forward strand.
TTTTTGTGCTAATTCACCGGCGGGGTCTCCGGTTTTGAAAGCTTCAGCTAATGTAGTGTGAATCTCTTCAGCTAGTGCCGTTACTTCTTCATACTGCTCCTGTGTCATGTTCATGACTTTTGCATTAGAAGCCTCAACTGTTTCCTCCCCATATTTTTCACGGATTTCCTTGCCATACTTTTTCTCGTTATCTTCAATCATCTTTTTCTTGAATCCTTCAAATTTTTCTCTATTTGACATGATTATTCTCCCTTCACTATTTGCTATTGTTTTATCGACATTTGCAATGAGTAAATCCAGTTGTTCTCTTTTTTTGAGGAGTTTTTTACGATGCTCCCGCAGGGCTTTTGCCCCATCAAAGGCTGGTGCTGTTACAATTTCCTTTATGCTGTCTAAGCCCACTCCTAATTCTCGATAAAACAAGATTTGCTGCAGAGTATTTATCTCTTCTTGGCCATAAATTCGATATCCAGATGAATTGATTCTTGCCGGCTTAAGAATTCCAATTTCATCATAATATCTAAGTGTTCGGGTGCTGACACCTGCTAGACTAGCGAGTTTCTGTATTGTATATTCCATGTGATCATCTCCTCATAAATCACGATACACCTTTACGCAACGTTAAGGTCAATACCTAGTTTGCCTATTTTTCATAAAAAATTAAAGCCAGTATTTGTCCGAATGACAAATGACTGGCTTTAATTTTTTATTCTATTTCAGCTAATGCCACTTCTTGATAGGCTTTAAAGAAGGAATCGCAAAAAGTATCCCATTCACTAGCCGCTTTAAGTGAATCTTCGCTTACTTCTCCTAGTACCGGCCTTTGGAGCAGTGCCTTGAGCTGACTAGAGAATTGCTCAATTGTTTCATGGTGTGCCCCTTTTAAAACATTGCCAACAAAATCAGATGGGGAATACCAGTCACAAACTCTTTGAATGTCGCGATAAATTTGAGTAAGAAGCAGATTACGCGGGCCCTCCCATTGTTCATTGACAACCACATCACGGAAAATTCTAGGTAATGCAGAAAACTCCTCCATTACCCCGTGACCTGCAAATACTGAAATTGCCTCACGAAGGACTTCCGCTCCCTCATTAGTCGCACAGATTTTTTGAAGTAAAACCAGTTCCCGCAAATTAAACAGCTGCTTTCGAACTTCGATAGGATAATCTGAATGAATGCCAGGATTTAAAGGCTTCTCTAACCGTAAGAAGAGGTCATAAATTTTAAATGCACCTGCCGCGGTCCTATTGGCAGCGTTTTCAATTTTTCTCAGCTTACTTGCAGCGAGCGGATACTCCTTTACCTTTTTGCCAAAGACAGTTCGGAAGTCTCCATAGAGGTTAGCCTCTCTAGATGCCCGCAGCATAAACCCTGCGCAGGCAATTCCAATTTCGAGCCTGGACAGTGTTAGAACAATTCCTACCGCTACAGCGATTCCTTTGTCCTTAGGTCCAATAGGATAAGCAAGGGCACCATTATAGTGAATTTCTGCAGTTGGCAATTCAGCTGTACCCAGTTTCCACTTTATCCGATTAATTTGGTAACCATTACGTTTTTCCTTCACCTTATCACCGGGAAGCCATGCTGGAACGATAAATGTTGATACCTTGTTTGTCCCCGTTATTTTTGCTGTAACAACAGCATAATCTGCATGGGCCGCCGAGCAGAAAAACTTATTTCCATATAGTCGATAGTTTTTACCGTCCGGTACGGCTTCAAGAACATTGGCAGGGAGGTCTGAACCGCCTTGAATTTCCGTCATAAACTGGGCTCCTATGGCAAATTCCCCATCAATTCCTTCTTTTGTATGTAGCAAGATATCCTGAAGTTCAGGTATTTCATTATTCGGAAATTGTTCTAGGAGGGCAATCAATCCATGGGTGCAGGTTAATGGACAGGTTACTCCGCCTTCACCTATTTGGTGCGTTAACATTCTTTTCACAAAGCTTTCCCAAGGAAGCATCCTACTCGAAAGCAGCCCTTCGCCGAAAACTTCAGTCTCTAACTGATGTACTTCGTAGGGCCGGACAATACGGTCAATTCGATGATTAAAAGCATCATAATGAAGCATATAAGGACGAGCTTCTGGTCTCGCATTCCGTTCAGCTAATGAATTCCATTTTAAAGACACTCTAGGAGAAAACTTAAGCATTTCCTCATGAATCTGATCAAACTGAGCTCCAGTATATTTCCTCACAGCCTTCTGTAAAAACGGTTCATCACGATACCAATCCGAATTCTCACGACTAGAAACAAATTCATCAAAACTATACGTATTCTTACCCCTTGTTTCTGTATCATGTGAAGTTAAACTCATCCTAAGCTCACTCCCTTATTATTTAACTAATCATAAAATTCAGTCTAATTATAACACGAGGAACCCAACAAAAAGAAACAGGATCACTTTCCTGTTTCAACATTTTCTAATCAAGTGTCCATATGGGGTGGAAAGTGTCCACGAGCGGTGCCTGTCACCATGTGGCACCTTATTTGAACCAGCCTTTTTCTTTGGATTGTTTGATGGCCTCGATTCGGTTTTTGACGTCTAGTTTGTCGAGGATGGTTGAGATGTAGTTGCGGACGGTTCCTGTTTTGATGCTGAGCTGTTCTGCGATTTCTTGTGTGTTTTTGCCGTCAGCAACAAGTTCCAATACTTCTTTTTCACGATCTGTCAGCGGATTTTCTTCAGAATATACATCATCCATAAGCTCCGGGGCGTAAATCCGTTTTCCATCCATGACACGACGAATGGAGCTTGCCAGCTCTTCACTTGGACTATCCTTTAACAAGTATCCTCTTACCCCAGCTTTAAGTGCACGTTGAAAATATCCTGTTCGCGCAAAGGTTGTTAAGATGATTACTTTACAATCCAACCCTTTTATTTCTTCTGCCGCTTCAAGCCCTGTTTTCCCTGGCATTTCAATGTCCATTATACAGATATCAGGATGATGCTTCTTTACTAAAGCTACCGCTTCTTCCCCATTTGAAGCCTTTCCAACCACTTCCATATCATCTTCTAAATTTAGAAGTGAACCGAAGGCGCCCAATAGCATTTGCTGGTCTTCTGCAATTACAATTCTAATCATTTTTACGCCTCCTCTTTAATTGATGGCTTTACGTCATTAGGCACTCTAATTACTAAAGTTGTACCTTTTTCTGTTAGAAGCTCTAAGCTGCCATTAATAAATTCCAGGCGTTCTTTCATTCCTAAAAGACCGCTTCCTCTCGACTCCTTCTCTCCTTCACGGTTAAACACACCATTATCATGGATAGTCAAGACCATTTCCTTCCATGATTGCTCGATTGAAATTGAACAGGAGGTGGCACCACTATGTTTGACTACATTATTTACTGCCTCTTTTATACACATGCTAAGGATATTCTCGGTTAAAAGAGGTACATTTTTTAATGAAAAGTCTTGGTTTCCTTCAAAGTTTATTTCGGCTGCTTTCAATATTTGTTTTACTCGGACAATCTCATCCTTTAAGCGGATTCCCCTCATGGAAGACACCATTTTTCTTACTTCACTTAACGCTGTCCGTGCCGTTTGCTGCACGTCTTTTAATTCATGTCGTGCCTGCTCAGGGTCTTTCGTGATTAACCTTCTTGCTAAATCACTTTTTAATCCAATGAGTGAAAGCTTCTGACCTAATGTGTCATGCAGGTCGCGGGCAATCCTTTGACGCTCCTCCAGCTTTACTAGCTCTGAAATCCTTTTGTTGGCATCCTCTAGCTTCTCCTCCAACTGTCCCATTTCCTTCTTGTTATGAATATTAAACGGAAGCAATATAACGCTAATCCAAATGATGATAACAAATGGCAGCTGCTTAAGAAATAATTCATCCTGCTGCACAATGTTGAAGTTAATGGAAGCGGAAGTACTTATCAAATGTATAAAATACAGAGTTAGAAAAGTAATGCGCTCTTTTATATTTCCGATAAAATAAGAGAGAAAAAAAGAGAAATACACATAGCTAAAAAGGCTCGTTGAGGTGATAGAGATACCAATTAAAATAAACGTCCAAAGATAAACGGGCCAGCCTTTAGAGATGAATGCAATACGATAGAAGATAAAAAATAGTACGGTCAGAATAATACCGACAATGATCTTAATAGGTGAGGCTGTTTGGAAAATAAAATAAAACGGCAATATGCAAAGAATTGTCCAAATATATGGTGATATACCGCTGTTTTTCTGGAATGTCATATACCTTTTTATCATGAAAAAACCTCATTTTCAGCATTTAATACTTCATTACCTCAATATTACCACAATTACCCTTTCTCTTCATTTACTACTATGTATTCTAGTAAAACCCTATTTTAGAACATAATGAACGACAAGCCCTATACTGGGCTTGTCGTTTTACACCTTCTCCGGTCTCAAAAACTTTTTCTGGTTTTTTAATAAGACCTTTATTTCCTTAAAGCCTACAAATTTTTTCGCATGCTCATCCCATAGTCTGAATTTGAGCGAACTTAAACTTGTCGCTAAAGTTACGGTCGGTACGTTTTGTAACGGCAGTGTATTATTATGTACCTCTTCGAGCTTATAATTTGGTACTCTTGGGCTTAGGTGGTGGACATGATGGTAGCCAATATTACCCGTTAACCATTGCAGGACCTTTGGAAGCTTATAAAAGGAACTGCCTTCCACTGCAGCTTTCACATATTCCCAGTGTTTATCTTCCTCAAAGTATGAATCCTCAAAGGTATGCTGCACATAAAAAAGCCATATTCCCAGTGTTCCTGAAATCAAAAAGATAGGAGCTTGTACCAAGAGGAATTGCTCCCAGCCAAGTGTTAAACAAAGAATGGCAGTTACTGCTACAATCCCGGCATTAGTTATATAAGTATTGATACGTTCGTTCATGCGTGCGCCTTTTCGATTAAAGCGGTTTTTTAGTAAAAAGACATAAATCGGTCCTAATCCAAACATAATCAATGGATTACGATATAGCCTGTATTTCAATCGTTCCCAGATAGAAGCAGCTAAGTATTCTTCCACCGTCAAAACCCAGATGTCTCCTGTTCCCCGCTTATCCAAGTTACTGCTTGTTGCATGGTGTACAGAATGATCATGCTGCCATTGGTGATACGGAAAAACTGTTAATATTCCAGTGATTGTTCCGAGAATCATATTGGCTTTCCGATTCTTAAAGAAAGAATGATGACAGCAATCATGAAAAATGATGAAAGTTCTAACTAAGAATCCAGCTGCCAAAACAGAGATGCCTAATGTAAGCAGGTAGGATATATGCAGGCTTTGATAAGCAAGTACCCACAGCAGACAGAATGGTACCAGGGTATTAATAATCTGCCAAATGCTTGCTCGTAAATTTGATTTTTCATAGGGGGCAACTTGTTTTCGTAAATTCTTTTGGTTTTGTTCGATCATAACTAATCCCTTCCTTTAATTTGTTGGCTGTGTTAATAAGGCCTGTTATTCAAAGTATAGCTCTAGTAAAACATTGTTTTGTAGATATAGCTGTCATGTGACAGGCATGATAAATGTCATATTACCCCTTTACACGAAGAGAGGAGAAGCTCATATCTTGAGCCTCTCCTCCCCTTTTGGGCATTTATATTTTCTGCTTTTATGGTTATATTTAACCCAAATTTTTTAAAATTTTTCTTCCCTTAAAGGGTATGTCCAATATTTTCTGAATACATTCTTAGTAAAGGAGGAATGGACATGAATCTCTCAATGTCAACGTCTAGTTTAATCCGGTATGCTGTTGCATTTGTCTTTGTTACGTCAGGTGTAATGAAATTATTTAGTACAGAACTAGCAGAAATGTTTATCTCTTTAGGTCTGCCTTACCCAGATATCATGTTGTATGTGACCGCCTTTCTAGAGATTATTTGCGGAATTCTCATTTTACTGAATCGCAGTGTCAAAAATGCAGTGATCCCGTTAATTGGAATCATGATTGCGGCCGTCATACTTACAAAACTTCCTATCCTAAGCCTTGGAATTTTAGAATTTGCTTTCAGGGCGCGATTAGACATTGTCATGTTAATACTTCTCCTTATCCTTTACACGAAATCACCGTCATAGAGTCCTTTTACCAGATTGTTTTACCCAATCTGGGTATTTTTTTATGTTAAAATGAAGAAAAATGGGGAAAGGGGAGAGTATTATTTTATTAAAAGAAAAGGTAAAAAGTCTTCCCGCCACCCCTGGAGTCTATATAATGAAGGATTACCATGGCACTATTATTTACGTGGGTAAAGCAAAAAATCTGAAACGAAGAGTTCAATCCTACTTTCAACATTCAAAAGCTCATCCACAGAAAATCATAAAGATGGTCAGCAATATTACGGATTTTGATTTTATTCTTACAGATACAGAATTCGAGGCCTTCATGCTGGAATGTAAATTAATTAGAGAAATAAAACCTCTATTTAATAAAATGATGAAAAGTCCTCAGTCTTACTCTTATATTGTCATTGACCGGAATAAAAAGATACGTACCATTGAGATAACAAATAATCGTATGGAACAGGACGGCAGGCTATATTTTGGCCCTTATCCAAGTAGAGCTAGAGTACAACAAGCCATTATGGGGATAAAGGAATTCTATAAGATCCTTTGCACAAACTCCCAAAAAAGTTCTCCCTGTTTAAATTATTCCTTAGGATTATGTATGGGCATCTGCTGCGGGGGTCCTGCCATTGCAGAATATCATTCGATCCTCGACAATATCGCGGCATTATTGTCTGGTGAGAATAAGGGTATTTTAGAGGAATTGAAGCAGCGAATGGATGATGCTTCTAAGAATTTCGATTTCGAAGCTGCCGCAAAATATAGAGACAAAATTGAGGCTATTACCTTCTTACTGAAAAAGGAAAAAGTCATTGAATTCACTGAAAAAAGCAGGAATGTAGCTGTAATAGAATCTCTTAATGAGCAAACCTTCAAACTTTTTCTTATTAAACGCAATAAAATCCTTTTCAGCAAAAAGTTTGATGATGGCACATCCATAGAACAGCTAGCTTCGCTTATGATTTCTTGTTTCCAGAATACATCAATTAGGTTCATAAAAGAACTTGATAGAGAAGAAATTGACGAAGCTCAGATTATCTATAATTATTTAAAAAGCAGTAAATGTGCCTATAAAACCATTCCTGAAACCTGGATTCGAAAGCGCCAAGATAAAGACATTGAAAAGGCAATAGTTAATTTAATAGATAAAAAACAAATCCTCACTAAATAGCCCTCGTTTGTCCATTGACATCGAGGGCTGTTTAATAGGCCAAGCGATATACCAAAAACCGCTCATTGGCATTATTCTCATATAAACCAGGAATAGGAACTTCTTTTATTGATTCAAATAATGTGTGGTTTTCTAAATAGTAGATATAATCCTCGGATGGATAATATAAAATTACGTCCACTTCCCGTTTGAATTTTTCTACCGAAGCTAAAATATTATTAATGATTTTCCAAAAGATCGGGATACTAAATGGGTTAAAAAAATAAAAACGATTATCAAGAGGATTAATTTCATATTTTTCTGCTAAACAGCAATGAAATTGAATTTCACCTTTATTCTTAGCTTTTACTAAATAATTTGTTTTGTTCTTCTCTACCTCTTGATATAGCTTTTCGTTCATCTCCACTCCAGTAACGGATGCATGAAATTTGTTGTGAATAAAGAAATTGAGCCGGCCTTTACCGCAGCCAAAATCAACGATATGGTCATTGCTGGTTAATTCATATTCACTAAATAATCGTTCAAGTGCACTGTAAGGGGTTGGCTCGTATCTGTGATAATGGAAGGACTTGTTATATCCCTTTTGATTTCCTTCTGTTTCGATATTCAGCACTTCATCGTATTTTGATTCTTTCATTTATTCTCTCCTGCCTGCCTCCTCATTCATATGCGGAAGGGTCAATAAAAAAGTTATAGCCTAGATAAACAACCATCCCAATGGCAGTCAGTAAAAAAGCCCATCCAAGCGTTACCTGCTCAATTACTAGATAGTTATTACATAATTGTACTGGTGACCATATATATAACCATCCTAAACTGATAAACAGAACAGTAAAACTAATAACAATTGAATTTTTTCCGAAGGGATTGAGTTTTTTCCAACTGTCTCTTAATGAGATTCCAGCTAAGAATGGCAGACTGATAAACTTAAACCCTTCAACGATAGGGGATGTTAGTGCTTCATCCATTGTCCGAGGCAACATCCAGTATACCATGAGGATAACAAATAAAGTAATTCCCGGAACTCCATTGCTGTTCCACTTTTCAAAAAAGTGAGGAAATCTTTTTTGGAAAAAACGTGCCATTAACATCCCCGCAATGACCAGCATTGGCATTTGCATATGCATATGAATGACCATTAAGGATTCCATAAAATTTGCAACAGGAGGAGCAGCTAAGAAAATAAATAACAAGAGCCCATAAAATGATTGATTCACAGCTTACTCCTCCCCTCTATCTTCTAAGAAGTTAACAACTTTCTCTGCAGCTTCGTCAATTTTTTTATAGTCCATGACATCCAGTAGTCTGCCTTTTTTATCCACTAAATAAAAAGCGGAATTATGGGCATAATTCCCGTTATCATCTGGGATCACGATGACACCGAACGATTTTAATAATGAATCTAACTCCCTCTGGTCCGGTATTCTAGCCATCCGCCAGGTCTCGCCATCACTTTTAAAGAAGTCTTTGTATTTGTTTAAAACTGCGGGGGTATCTCTTTCAGGATCAAAACTTATGCTTAAAAAGACAATTTCTTCTCCTTTAACGCCGCTCGGCAGTTTATCGTAAACTTGCTTCATATTATATTCTAATTCAGGACAAACAGTGGTGCAGGATGTATAGAGAAATGTAATAAATACATATTTATCTTCAAATTCAGAGATTGAATATTTTCTTCCCATGCTGTCTTCAAGCGTAACATCAGGGAATTTAGGTTTATCATCTTTCAGCTTCTGCACTCTGGCAGTTTCGGCCGTAAAGGCAGTGAATCCATCTGTTCCGAAATAAAACAGTCCAATGCCAAAAATTATAACTAGAAACAACGAGATTTTCGTATACCTATTATTGATCATAGTGATCACTTCCAACTCTTTTCTTTTTTAAGCAGAAAGAGATAGCCCAGTTCTTATGGCTATCTCTTTCTTTGTCAAATTACCACGTTTTGAACGGTGGTGATCCTGGAGGTGCATTTACGATAAATTCTGTTAACGGAATTACATATGCCATTGCTACAACGATTAACATGATAACAATCCATAATCCCCAGCGTTCTGTGATATATGGAGTTTTTGTTGCGTTATCTTCTTCCTCTGCAATAGGGAATTCAGTTTCACCTTTTGGTGCAAAGAACATCATATTGAATACTGCATACACTTGAAGAATAACACCAACAATTAACAACGTACCGCCAACTGCTAACAACATTAAGTATGGGTCCCATCCCAATGCAGTTGCATGATCGCCATAAGTAGTATAAGAAGTTCTTCTTGGTGAACCAAGCAGTCCTACATAGTGCATAGCACCAGACATACAGACCATACCAGCTGTCCAAATCCAGGTTTGAATCACACCTAATCGGTTGATTTGCGGTGTTAATACTCGGTTTGAAATAAAAGGAACTAACCAATAACTGATTCCAAAGAAAGTCATAACGACTGACATACCTAATGTTAAGTGAAAATGTCCAACGATCCACATTGTATTATGAACCACTTGGTCTAATTGGTTTGTGCTTTGTGCAATACCGCCAGCGCCTGCTGGAATGAAAGCAACCATCGCAATAAATGGAGCCAGGAAGCGAACATCTCCCCAAGGCATTTTCTTCCACCAGCCGATTAAGCCTTTTCCGCCTTTTCTTCGTGCTGTACGCTCAAATACTGCAAATAGTGCAAATGCTGTCATGAGTGATGGGAATCCAATTGCTAGACTCATAAATACGTGCATGAATTTAACGACTTCATTAATACCTGGGTCAATAATTTGGTGATGGAATCCACCAGTGATATTCATAATAACTAAAGCAATGATAACCACACGTGTTAACATATCACTCCAGCGCTTACCGCCGATAATTTTTGGAACAACTACGTACCATGCAGATACAGCAGTTAGATACCAGATATTAACCAAAGTGTGACCGAAAGCCCAGAACAGTGTACGTGCTACCATAACATTGATGGTTTCAACCCAGCCAAATACCCATGGAATAATCATAAATAGTACTTCAACTGCTACGAACATTAGAGCGAAGAATAATAGAACGAATACACCAGTTGCAAAGTAAGATAGAATCGGAACATGCTGACCTTTATGATTTTTTCTCCAATTTGCTACTTGGATAAATGCTCCAATACAGCATAACCAAACACCAACTACAATTAATGCTAATCCGATATAAAATACAGGATGTGCAGCCATCGGCGGATAGAAAGTGTACATAACTGATGCTTCATTCATTAAGATCGGTATAACAGCTAATACAAATCCGACAAGCTTAACGAAGAATCCAACCCATGCGAGCTTCCTTACCTTAGGAAGAAGCCCCCCTAAATTATGTGAAAGTGTTGCATAAAAGTATCCAATGGTAAAGAATGCTGTTAACACAAGGATTAGTAATAGTCCATGTGCAGTCAATACTTGATAATAATTAAACCAAGTTGGTAAATCTAACAAACCTGCCCGATTTAAACCTTGTAATAATCCTAAAAACCCGCCAACTAATAATGCGATAAATGCTACTGCTATATATGATTTCGATAATTTTGCATCCTCTGGGTGATATCCCAGCATTTTATTTGCTTTATCTTTAAAACCAACTTTTAAATCTGCTTCCATTTTCATCAACTATCACCCCTTATTTAACCGTAATCGTAGTACTCATTACTTGGTGACCCGCACCACAATATTCATTACAGATAACTAAATAACTTCCTGGCTTATCAAATGTTTGTGTGATTTTTTGAATATGTCCTGGCATAACCATTGCATTTAAATTTGTTCCTGCTACTTCAAATCCGTGGACAACATCCTTTGAAGTCATAATAAATGTAACTTTTGCCCCTGCAGGAATTTCAATGTTATTTGGAGTAAATCCGAATGCTTGCAGCGTCATAACCACTTCATATTCATTGTCACCAACTTCTTTAACTCCTGGGTTATCGAATGGTGCCGTTTGATCAACCTTTTGTGGATCAATCGTTTCCATATTACTTGGTGGTCCCATTTCTAGTGCAAAGGCTTGGTAGCCTGTGATTAACATAAAGCCCATTATGATACCAAAGCTGATGGTAAGCCATATTTTTTCGTCAAGATGCATTTTCATCTTTATCCCCCCTTATATCCTGGCCATGTAAAGACCGTATAGAACTATATACGTAGCAACAATCACTACTCCAACCACTGTTACGGAAATCCAGGTTCCTTTTAGCGGTGCTTCGTGCTCTTCTTTCTTGCCTTTATTAGTTACCTTTGTAGCTGCCATCGGTAAATCAACCCCCTTAATTTGTTCTTACCTTTATAATAATTGCGACTGATTCTCAATGTAGTGAACTGAATCACGGGCAAAGAAATTTTTATAAAAAAAACTGTCCTTTCCAGCTGCTAAAGTGTGCAGCTAAAAAGGACAGTTTTTTTTACTCGCTATATCGTAACAAAAACCATTAATAAAAATAGGATCGTTATATAATTTACAGAATAGAGGAAGTTCACGTGTGCCCACTTTAAATCGTTTTTGGTAAAAAATCCACTGATTGCGACTCCTAACCAGCCCACATTAAATAGAGTAGCAAGCACAAAAAAAGGTGTGCCAAGCGGTGCTAAAAAAAATGGTAATGGCAGTAAACAGGCTACATAGACCACTATTTGAACTTTTGTAACAGCAAACCCGCGTACCACAGGCAGCATCGCTACCCCAGCCGCACTATATTCTTTACATTTCTTCATCGCAATCGCAAAGGTATGCGGCATTTGAAAAATAAATAAAATCAGAAATAACATCAATGGAATGATATGCAAACTGGACTCAATCACTGTCCATCCAATTAATGGAGTAACCGCTCCAGAAACACTTCCAATAACAGTATTAAACGTATATCTCCGTTTAGACCACATGGTATACAAAAACACATACGTAAACCACCCCACCAATCCATAAATGGCGGCTTCAAGTGTGGTGAAAATTAAAAAGATAAACCCTAGTACAGTAAAAACAATACCCATCGTTAACACGACATTTAACGGAATATTCCCGGTTACGGTTGGACGGCTTTTCGTTCTTTCCATGATGGTATCAATATCAACATCATACCAATTATTAAGGATAAGTGCTCCACCCATTACCAAAGTACTTCCAATCATTGTCAGCAAGAATAATTCCCAGTAATCAAGAAAAGATTTATTCGTAAAATGAAGAGCTAACCAGAACCCTGAAAAGACAGGCAGGACATTCGCTGCCAAAACACCAGCCTTCAACAGTGACTTCAAATCTTTTATTAAAATAGAGACAGAGATGAAAGGTGATTTCCTACTGCTAATAGAAGGTATTTCGTTTTTATTCATGTACTATACCTCCCCACATATTCCTTCACCTTATTAAAGCATACTTTTTCGGAGTTTTGCATGATATGAATCACTATAGGCTATTTTCTATTACCACCCTCTGCCTGCACCACCGCCGCCCGAAGAACCGCCGCCCCCGCCTCTGAAACCTCCGCCTCCGCCGCCTCCCCTTCCGAGAGAGATGATCGATAACAGAAGATAGGTGAGTGTTCCGCCAAAAAATTTAAAATCAAGGAATACCACCACAACGACTATAAGAATCAACAGCCATGCAGGAATTCCACCGCCTTCTCTAGCTGCAGGCAGCGGTTCGGTTTGCCTTTCGGGAGAAGACACCCCGCCTTCTTGGCCATATTCCGCTAAAACTTCATTCGCAAGTACCTTATACGTTTCAAGTACCGCCATGTTTGGCTTTCCATTTTGAAGATATGGAATGGCATTTTGATCAAGAATCCGCCCTGCTTTTCCGTCCGGGATTCTTCCTTCCAATCCATATCCTACTTCGATTCTAATTAAACGATCACTTACAGCAATGACAAGCAAAACCCCATTGTCTTCTTTTTCATTGCCAATCCCATATTGCCGGAAGGCTTCATTTGAAAACTCCTCCATGCTGTGCTCGCCAATGGTTTCCACCGTTAAGACCGATATTTGTGCAGTGGTCTGGTCTTCAATGCTTCTTCCTATACTTCTTATTTCCGCTGCTTCTTCCTCCGTTAAAACTTTAGCAAAGTCTTGGACATAAATATCGCCAATTGGAGCAGGCATTTTGATAGTTTGAGCAAATGCTCCGCCTTGAAATAGGAAAAAAAAGAAAAGAAGAAAACTTGAAACCAATTTCGGTTTCATTCGCCATTTCCTCCAAAGTCAACCTCTGGAGCCTCTGCCGCTTTAGGATCAGCTGTGAAATATTCCTTTTCATCAAAACCAGTCATTCCTGCAATCAGCGATCCAGGAAACCGTTTAATTCTTTTGTTATAAACTGCAACCTGGTCATTATAATCCTTCCGTGCAACTGAAATTCTATTTTCAGTTCCCGACAGCTCATCCATTAATTGAGTGAACTGTTGATCTGCTTTTAGATTGGGATAGTTCTCTACTACTACCAGTAATCTGCTCAAAGCACCTGTTAATTCAGCATTTGCAGTTGCCTCCTCTTCAACGGTATCCGCTCCTGCTAACCTTGCTCGTGCATCTGAAATAGATGCAATCACTTCTTTTTCATGAGAAGCATAGCCTTTTACGGTATTCACAAGGTTTGGTATTAAATCAAGTCTTCTTTGAAGTTGATTTTCAATTTGAGCATAAGATTGGTCTACATTTTCTTCGAGGGTAACAAAGTTGTTATAGCTCGGTATCAGCATAGCAGCTATTAGAACAATAACAGCCACAATGATTCCAATAATCAGATAACCTTTTTTCAATCTGAACACACTCCTTTCTTACTAGTATGTATCACTTCCCATTAGAAATATGAAAAGCTGTGCGGATTTCTTAATCCACACAGCTTCCTATTACTTTTCTTTATTTTCTTTTAATTCATCTAAAAGCTGTTTTGTCCTTTTTGCATTGCCTTCTGCAAAGTTTTCCAGCCGGTCCTTTAATTCATCATCATCGTGAATCCGTTCTGCTGTAATAAGGTAAGTCCTCATGAGATCTTCTTCTACTTCAATTGAATGTTCTAGTATTTCTTCAAGGTTATTTTTTTCTTCATCTTTCTTTCCTTTGAAAATATTGGCAGACAAAGCATACAACCTCCTATAAGTTGAGAAAACTAATACTCTTCTACAGTCGCAATATAAGGTAAATTTCTATACTTTTGCGCATAATCGATTCCATAACCGACAATGAATTCATCAGGAATTACAAAGCCCACATAATCCACTGGCAAGTCCACTCTTCTTCTTTCAGGCTTGTCTAAAAGTGTGCAAATTTTTATTTGCTTCGGTTTATGCATATTCAAATGGTCTTTCAGAAAATGCAGTGTTAATCCGCTGTCTATAATATCTTCAACCACTACAACATTTTTATTCGTAATGTCCTCATCAAGGTCCTTTAATAGTTTTACTTTTCCGGTTGTTTCCGTCTGGTCACTATAACTTGAAACTGAAATGAAATCGACGTTTATATTTCCCTTCATTTCACGAATTAAATCTGCTGCGAAAACAAAAGATCCTTTTAGTACAACGATTAACATGATTGGCTCATTCTTTAAATCATGTTCAATTTCTTGTGCTAATTCTTTCACTCTTTTTTTAATTTCATTTTCCGAAATCATTGTATCTTTCACTCTGTATGGCATAAATCATACCTTCTTTCTAAAAAATCCTGCTAGACTCCATTATTATTCCAAAAAATAATACTGAATACAAATTTTCCAGAAAGACAATTTCTGTATAGTTTCATTAAAGGCATCTTTTTTCTGTAACTGCCTCACTGACCATCTTATACATGCATTCAACTCCAGTTTCAGAAGCCTCAAAGCTATATGCATTCTCGATATCAATTCCAAGACTGTTCGCTTCCATCTCGGCATCAATGTTTGCTCCTAGAAAGATGAACTCCCAGCTATATTTCTCCTGCTGGTGTTTGATTAACTCTTTCACCTTTTCATAGGTGAATTCCTTGCTTGCATTCTCATAACCATCTGTTGTGATAACAAATATAACCTTCCCTGGACGATTCTCTTCATTTGTTTTTGAAAATCGGTAACCAACATCCAGTATAGTTTTTCCTACCGCATCCAAAAGAGCCGTACAGCCTCTAACAAAATATTTTTCCTCGGTAAGCTTCACTTTATAAGCCTCAACACCATTCCAAACGATTTCATAGTGATCATCAAATAGAACAGCTGTGACCAACGTTTTACCTTCTAATTCCCTTTGTTTTTCAATAAAAGCATTAAACCCGCCAATCGTATCACCTTCCAGGCCGCCCATTGAGCCGCTTCGGTCTAAGAGAAAAATAATTTCTGTTAGATTCTTGTTCATCTCTATCATCCTTTCAAAAACGTTTATATTATAATAATAGATGGGTTCATATATTATTTGGTCGCCTGATAAGCGACATTTTCGGGGGTTAGGGTATGATTGATAAGGGGCTTTTACTAGAATTACAGGCATATATAGAAAATCACTTGAAACTTCAGATGTTTGAATCCATAAGCTTTCAGAAATCTGAAGAGCTTCAAAGTACTGAAATAGAAGACTTTATTGTATCAAAACGGCAGCCAGCCTTTAACCAAACATTGTTTCGTTTTATTGATAAAAAAAACGTCAGTGACTCATTTATTTACAAACGCGCTGGAATCGACCGCAGGCATTTTTCAAAAATACGCTCTAACTCCGAATATAAGCCGGGGAAAAACACTGTTGTCACCCTAGCGCTGGCACTTGAACTCACAAAAAAAGAAACAGATACTCTAGTAAGTTCCGCTGGCTACTCTCTATCAGACAGCGATACCTTCGATTTGGTGATCCAGTTTTGTCTCGAGAAAAAAATATATGATTTTGATGTTATCAATCAGGCTTTGGACTATTTTAGCTTAAATTCTTTGTGATAAAAAAGGATAAAACCAGACTAATATCGAATTAATCGGATAGAATGAAAGTTGTACATAACCATTTATGAGGAGTGAAGAAAATGCCAATAAATGCGTATCTTGTTTTTAATGGTAACACCCGTCAAGCTGTAGAATTTTATGCGAAGGTATTTAAAACGGAAGCACCACAAATTATGACCTTTGGTGATCAGCCGCAGCATCCTGATTACCCAATGCCAGAGGAAGCAAAAAATTTGATTATGCACACCCGGCTGAATATCGATGGCAGTACCGTTATGTTCTCAGACAATTTCCCAGGAGCACCATTTATCGAAGGCAACAACGTGACAATGGCGTTAGTAAGTACAAATTTAGATGATATCCAATCTTGGTATGATCAATTAAAAGAAGGCGGCACTGTTACAATGGAGCTCCAAGAAACCTTCTGGGCTAAACTCTATGGGCAGGTTACCGATAAATTCGGTATCCATTGGCAGATAAGCCATGATAACGGAGAATATGGAAGTTAATATTCGCAATTTAAAAAAAGGATACAGCTCTTCATGGCTGTATCCTTTTTGCATTCATATTATTTTAAGCTCCTGCTTAAGAAGGCTTTTGTCCGTTCATTCTTTGGATTTGTAAACAATTCATTAGGATGCCCTGATTCAATAATTTCACCGTTATCCATGAAAATAACCCTGTTTGCCACTTCTCTTGCAAAGCCCATTTCATGCGTAACTACGATCATCGTCATCTGCTCATGTGCCAGCGCCTTAATGACCTCGAGCACCTCTCCCGTCAATTCAGGATCCAATGCAGAAGTAGGTTCATCAAATAATAGAATCTCAGGGTTCATCATTAGCGCCCTCGCAATTGCCACCCTTTGTTTTTGACCGCCTGATAGGCTCGCAGGATAGGCATCAGCTCTGTCTGTCAGACCAATCTTCCTTAAAAGTTCCGTACTCCTCTGCCTAATGGATGCAATAGACTCGTTCTTTACCAATTTAGGAGGCAGTTCTAAATTTTCCTTTACCGTCAGGTGCGGGAATAAATTAAAATGCTGAAAGACCATTCCCATTTTAGAGGTAATCTTCTTAATTTCCTGCGGCTTTGTATAGACTCCATCCTTAACAAACGAATCACCTGCAATGGTAATGCTTCCTGCATTTATTTCTTCCAAGTGAACCAAACTGCGGAGCATGGTGCTTTTCCCTGATCCAGATGGTCCGATTACTGCTACTACATCATTTTTATTCACATCAAATGTTATCTGTTTAAGTACATCCAGCTTGCCGTACGATTTCTTCAGGTTGGATATTTCAATGATTGCCACAGTTACCAATCCTTCTTATTCAAATTTGTATCTTCGTTCGATTCCTTTAAAAATAAATGTTAATACAAGTGTCATAACAAGATAAATGATTCCCGCAATGAAAAATGGAACAATGGTAAAGTCACGATTTACCGCAGTCTGCGCGTAGTGAAGCAGCTCCGGTACTGCAACAGCATATAGCAGTGCTGTGTCTTTAACAAGTGTTACGGATTCATTTGCAATGGCTGGGAGGGTAACCCGGAACATTTGCGGTAATATAATCTTTGTTGTGGTCTGCCATTTACTTAACCCAAGGACCTTTGATGCCTCATATTGTCCTTTATCAATAGCCAAAAGACCGCCCCTGAAAATCTCAGCAAAATAGGCTGCATAGTTTAATATAAACCCCAGACATGCCGCCACGAATCGGTCTAACACTAAATATTCACCGACCACCGGCAGCATTGGCAGGCCGAAGCAGATCAATAGTAATTGTAGTAATAGCGGTGTACCTCTCATTACGTAAATATAGCCCTGCGCAAGTAATGATACTGGCTTTAAGCTGCTTTTGACAGCAAGTGTCAGCAGGAATCCAAGTGGGACAGAGACAATAATGGCAATGAAAAACAATAGAATCGTCATTTGTGCCCCTTCCAGCATAGGGACAAGAATGGAAGTGAAATATTCAAAAGACATGTTAATTCCTCCAAAAACAAAACAGGGTTCCCATTAGGAAATCCTGTTTTGCCTTATATTCATTCTTACTTTAATACCTTATCTTCGCCAAACCACTTTTTCGAGATGTCTCGAGCTGTTCCGTCTTCATTCATTTCATCAAGTGACTTCTGAAGCTTTTCTAGTAACTCTTCATTTCCTTTTTTCACACCAATCCCATACTCCTCTGGAGCAAGAGATTCTTCTAGGACATTAAATGTATCTGCCTCTTTTGTCATGTAGTAATTGATAACTATTTCATCAATGACGACTGCATCCAAACGGCCGCTTTTTAAGTCTGTCAGGGCTTGTACATTATCGGCAAATTCCGTTACTGTCTTAATTTTTTCTTTAACCGGTGATGCGTTTAGGGCATCAGAAGCGGATGATAATGATTGCAGTCCAACTACTTTACCTTCTAAATCATCAAGCTTCGTAACCTTTGAATCAGCAAGCGTCACGATTACCTGTGCATTTTTTAAATAAGGTTTTGTGAAAAGGACTTTTTCTTTCCGTTCATCTGTAATAGTGTATCCGTTCCAAATAAGGTCAATTCTTCCGCTGGCAAGCTCTGCTTCTTTTGTTTTCCAGTCGATTGGCTGGAAAGTTACTTCTTTCCCCATCTTTTCCGCTGCTGCTTTAGCGTAATCGATGTCGAACCCAACGATATTGTTATCCTCATCACGGAATCCCATTGGTGCAAATTTATCATCAATTCCGATGACAAGCTTGTCTTCCTCCTTACTAGCCGAATTTGAGCATCCAGTAAAAACCACGAGTAGTGCTGTTACTATAAGAAACAAAGTGGCGAATTTTTTCATTTGTATGTACCCCTTTTTATATTAATATTTTACTTTAGTACGTTAACGTATTATCATACTACCACATTATAACACTATAATGTTACAAAGTACAACAGAAATAATAGAATAATAAAAGGAGCCTATATTAATAGACTCCCCGAACTGGTTGTTTCCATATCATATGATCTTGCCCCTGCCCCCAGTAATCCTTCATGAAATACTCAGGTTCTCCGAATTTCTTTTTCCAAATACGTTGAGCAGTTTTGTAGCCGCTGTCCAGACAGAATGCTTGAATTCCCCTAGCTTGTAATGTTTGGTACATCTCAGCTAACAGTGTATTCCCCACACCCTGTCTTTGATAATCTGGGTGTACGTATACCGTTCCGATTTCAACCATATTCCCCAGTTCTCCATTGGTGCACTTTTGAATCAGTTCATTTGCCATCCCATATGCTATTGTTCCAATAATTTTGTTTTGTGCCAATGCTATTAAAAAATATCTTTTTTGTCCGCTGCTCTCAAAATCCATTTTTAGATACTTGTTCTTACTGTCAATTTCAGCTTCACAATCTTCGATTAACTCCGCTAATCCTTCCCTTTTAAAGGTATCGGTAATGACCGTCCTAAAAAATTGGTTAAGTTCTTCAGTTTCTTCGATTCTAGGTCTTCTAATCTCGACTTTTAGCACTATAGGGCCCCCTCATTTACATTGACATGTTCTTTTGAACTCTGATTTTATTTACCACAAAAAGTCCACTATAGAGCAGGAATGACCCGGCCATTAAAATCATTCCAAGGAAAACAGACATCATTGTTGGCACTAAAAATGCACCCAATACGATGGCACCACGAGCAATTAAATCGGCACCACTGAAGCCTAAATTAGAAAAAGCAGAATAGGAGCCGCGCTTATCCTCTGGCATCATATTGGCTTTTTCAGCATTGGCGATTGGTGAATAAATTAGCTCACCAATTGTCGCAATGGCGTTGAATAATACCAAGACATACCAGATATTTGCTGATGTTACAATGGTATATCCTGCACTATAGAACAGAAGCCCGACGAGCAGCATCTTCCGCGGAGAAAACTTATCCGTTATTTTCGTAACAAAGAAGGTCAGGGCCACAACCATCAGCATATTTTCGATATTTAGAAAACTAAGCATCCTTACTCCAGCTACTTCAAAATTTCCTACAAAAACAGACTTGAATTCCTCTGCTAATCGAACACCTATGTAACTATTTAAAGAGAATTCGGCTGCAAAAATAAACATGGACCCACTAACAGCCATCACAAATGGTTTATCCTGGAAGGCGACTTTGTAGTTCTGGATAAGATCCATAAAAATATTTTCATGTTTCTTCTCTAGCAGCTTTACACGAGTATCCTGTAACCAGATGCCATAGGCAATCGGTAAGCTAGTGGAAACGATGGTTAATGCAATAAATAGTTCTAGTTGATGATTCACATATAGCAGTCCGCCTAATGCTGCTCCAATTGCCATCGCTAAATTAACCAGCCAATAATCAAGAGCATACACACTCTTTCGGTTTTCCGGTGTTGTCGAGTCAATAATGATTGCGTGCACAGCAGGACGTCCAAGAGAGCTAGTTATGGTGAAAATGACATAACTGATTGCAAATAATACAATCCATTTTTCATCAGGCAGTAAACTTATTGTCATAAGCAGGAACATAAGCGCACTGGAAGTTGACGATAAGATAATTATTTTCTTCCTTGGGAAGCGGTCTGAAATATAGCCGCCGATAAAGTTAATAA
The DNA here is from genome assembly GCF_046591715.1 of Neobacillus niacini. Classification (GTDB taxonomy): domain Bacteria; phylum Bacillota; class Bacilli; order Bacillales; family Cytobacillaceae; genus Neobacillus; species Neobacillus niacini_L. Next base: position 76,776 of record NZ_JAWVNQ010000012.1, read on the forward strand.
AAAAACTGATAATAACCGTAATCGCTAAGAAAATACCTGCCCAAACTGCACCCTTATGCTGTGCAAAGAATAAAGCCATAAACGGCATTACGGAGCTTGCGATTGCTCGGTTAAAAAATGAGGTAATCAGTCGAACTTTAATATTTTGAGGATAGTCTTTCCATGCCATATTTTTCAACACCTTTCATACTTCTTATAGTAAACTAGACGTAACAGTTTAAAAATGACCAATTTTCAAAAAAATGTCTACTTTTAAAGGAATGAGATTTTTGGACCATTATTTATTAACCCTTTGGAATTCAACCTCATCTGGTAATGTTAAAGTAGTGGAGCTGGCTGAGTCTTTGAATCTTAGCACTAAGCAAACCCGGCGCAAACTAAGTCAATGGCAGGAGGAAGGATGGCTGACATTTCGGGCTGGCCGAGGAAGAGGAAACGATTCGCATTTACAATGGATAAAGGATGTAGAATCAAACTATGAAAAGTATTTTCTCTCCCAATTAGAGAGCTATTCTATTGAACAAGTAAGTAAATTATTATTGTTTGACTGGTCGACTGAAACGAAACAGCGATTAATGACGAAATTTCAATCCAAGTTTGGTTTTCATCAAGAGGGGCAGGACCGGCTGGTGATTCCTCGATTTTACCCTTTCTTAACGTTTCATCCCTTAAAGGCTGCAGATGTACATAGTGCAAATCTTGTAGCAAACATTTATAACCGAGTTGCAGTATTGCAGGAGGATAACACAATTACCCCTGAGATTGCGCACAGCTGGGAACTAACTAACACCAAATTGACTTTGTATTTAAGAAAAGATGTAGCCTTTCATGATGGTTCCATCCTAAAAGCAGAGGACGTTGTCCAATCTTTTATACGAATGAAGCAGGATGTGATTTATGCTGAACTTTGGAAACCCATTACAAAAATAACCTCTCCCGCTTCACTTGTGGTTGAGCTGGAATTTCCGAATGGCTGTACCTATATTCTACCGCTCTTGAGTATGATGTCTGCTAGTATTTATAAAGAAATAAGCGGACACGTCCTTGGAACAGGCAGTTTCTTTATGGGGGAAAATTCGGAAGAGAAAACGATTTTACATGCATTTAAACATTATTATGGAGAGCGTCCACTATTAGATACTGTTGAATTTATTCAGGTTTCCAGAGAGTTTGGAAATGTCTATTACGGTGCCCATGAGTCAAAGGAGGTGGGCACGTTCGAGGTCGAAAGTGATTCTGGCTTTGGTATTGTCGTAATGAATCCATTTCGCCAATCGGATATAGCTAGAAGTGAAGTTAGGGATTACATTCATATGCTGATCGACGAAAATCGCCCACAAATTTCTAATATACATCCACTTATTTCAGAAAACAATTCTGGTTGTTTAATAGGTCATTCAAAGCCATATTCAATGCCTAAACTATCAAAGCCTGCTCTCACAAAGCCGATTCGCATGCGATACACAGGATATGCAAAGGATGTTTCCTATTGGTTAATGACAATCCTTGAGAATGCTGGAATTGATATAGAAATAGAAGAAGTTTCATTTCATGATGCCCTGTATCATGATCACCTAAAAGCAGATGCAGATATATTTATTCATGGGGAGATTTTTGAGCTGAACCAAAGCTTTTCTTATTTTAATTTTATAAAAAATAACCTTTCACCACTTCGAAAATTAACACAAAGTGATACTTATCTGCAGAAATGTATTCGAGCTTACGATGAATTGCCCTTTGAACAGTGGATTGGCCATCATTTGAAAATAGAAAAGTACCTAATAGAAAATTCCCTTTGTATTCCACTCTATTATTCTAAACGGCAAATACCATTTTCCATTAATTTGATGAACGTCGAGATTAAACATTTCGGCTATGTTGATTTATCGAAATTATGGATGAAGCCCAAATTTTAGTAAAAAAACAGTGCCTGACATCCGAATGTCAGGCACTGAGCTTATTAATCTTGATATCCTGATAATTGTTCCTGTACAGACTGAAGCGAATTGATAGCTTGTTGAATTTTGTTTTTGTTATCAGGTTTTTCAGCGTTACTGAGTGCTTGCTGTAATGAATCAACCGTACTTTGTACCGATGACATACTTTGATCAACATATTGTTTAGCTTTAGGCATATGTGGCACCTCCTTATATTTTTCAAAGATAGTATGTGCACATATACCAATAATATAAGGATTACTTTTCCATCATTAGTTTTAAAATTAGTTCGTCTGTATGCCTAGTTCCTTCATTTCCAAGCTTACAGAAGCTTTCAATACTTTTTTCCACGTCATCATGGATAAACCCATCAGTAGATTTTATTTCTTGATTGTTGAGTGCTAATAATGCTGATTGAACCGCAACATTTGAACATGTGGATACTTTCATTGCACAGCCTGCCTTGGCCCCATCACAAATCATTCCAGAAACATTACCGATGGTATTTTGAATCGCAGCTTTAATTTGCTGCAGATTACCTCCAAGTAAATATACAATGGCTCCACTTGCACCCATTCCAGCCGCAGTTACACCGCACAGTGCCGATAAACGTCCAAATTTTGATTTGATATGAATAGTAATTAGATGGCTGAGTGCAACAGCTCGAATCATTTCTTCCTCTGAAACCCTTAGTTTTTCTGCAACTGCCACAACGGGAAGAGTTACGGCTATTCCTTGATTACCGCTTCCAGTGTTAGCCATTACTGGGAGTGTCGAACCTGCCATTCTAGCATCTGAACCGGCAGCAGCTAATGACATTGCCGCAGTGGCGATATCATCTGACAGAATTCCTTTTTTTACATTCTCTTTTATCGTCTTTCCTACACTTAATCCATAATCTCCAGAAAGACCTTCTTTCCCAATTACTCTATTTAATTCAATACTCTTTTTTACAATTGATAAAGAGCTTATTTCAACACTCTGAACCCATTCAACAATTTCATCAATACTGAGTGTTACCAATTCTTCTTCGTCTGTTTGGATACCAATATTTTCACATCCACCTGTGTACACAACCTGACCGTCAACCTCAATTAATGTGATATTGCTATGATTATCTGAAATAACTACTTTAGAAGCATGTTGATCGGTTTTCAAATTCACTTCAATATAAAGTCTCTTCGGTGTATCGGCTTGAACAGATGATACTTTACCTTTCTCGATTAGTTTTAACGCAGCCTGCTCATCGTAAAAAGTAAGTCCATCCAGTACTTCGAGTTGTTTCGTTGGATCTCCTGCAGCTGCTCCAAGTGCTGCAGCGAAGTCAAGACCACTGGATTCCATGCCTGGAATCCCAACAGATTTAGCATTTTTGATTATATTTCCACTTGCCTTTAATACGATCTCTTCTATTTCCCCTTTAACATAGCTTTTTGCAGTTGCTGCAGCCAATGCAATCGCAACAGGTTCCGTACAGCCAAGTGCAATGACTAATTCTTTTTCGAGAATGGATTCTATTTTTCCCTTCTTCATATATTCCACCCCTTCTCTTACTAAACTACCTTAACTAAGATATTACCATAGCTATGCTGATAAATATTTGGGGTAATTTTACCAAAAATACTAAAATAAAAAGAGTCTTTCTACTGAAGGAAAGACTCTTTTTAATGACTGGATTATCTTACACTGAATGGCCTATTGTTTCTTCTCCAATTTCCGCTTCTCTTCCAAACAATCTTGCATAGACACCATTGTTATTTCCCAGCAAATCTGCGTGTCCGCCCTGTTCGACAATACTTCCATTCTCTAGAACAATAATCTTGTCGGCCGAGAGAACCGTAGATAGTCGGTGGGAAATAATTAAGATAGTCTGCTTCCTGCCTGTTTTTAGGACTGACTCATTGATTTTCGTTTCAGTAATCGGATCGAGAGCTGAACTCGCTTCATCAAGAATGAGGATTGGAGCATCTTTAATGATTGCTCTTGCCAGCGATAATCGCTGCTTCTGTCCTCCTGAAAGAAGGCTGCCTCGTTCTCCGACCATTGTATTCAATCCCTCCGGCAGACTTTCAACCAATTCTTCGAGACCACTATCCTGCAAGGCTTTAAGTAACTCCTCATCCGCAGCATCTGGTTTTCCGATTCGCAGATTATCGGCCAATGAACCATTCCTTAATTGGACATCCTGAGTTACAATCGCCATTTGTGAACGCAGCCAAGCTGTATCCCATTCGGTAATATTCCTGCCATCGACTTCAATTTGGCCATTTTTGGTTTCATAAAATCTAAACAGCAAATCGACGATGGTAGATTTTCCTGAACCGCTAGGTCCAACTAAGGCTACTTTCTCACCCGCTTGAATTGTAAAAGTGACACCTGATAATACATTTTCCTCTTTTCCTGGATAGGCAAACGTAACGTCTTTAAGGCGAATACTGCCGCTTGCTCTTTCTCCTTGAATGCCTTCTTTTATTTCAGCTTCCGCAGGCTGATGAGAGAGCAGGATATCTGAGCGATCCAGCGCTGGTCCCGTTCTTCTTACAGACAGCCAGTTACGAAGCAATCTTTGCATTTCATTTGCGGCAATTGTGACTAATCCTCCAGCAGTAAGCATTTGTCCACTTGTTAAATTGTCGTTCCAAATTAATAAAGTACTAATTAAGTAGACAACACCTAGGGCAAACCCATTATAGCTGGCAATGACTACTACGGATTGCATTCTTGCCTTTAGTTCTTTAATAGAATGTTGTACAAATGAGTTCCTAATCGCAATGACACTTTCAACCTCATTTTCAGAAACACCCATAACCCGTGACAAATGAATTCCCGTAACGGATTCTCTCAGTCTTTCAAGATATCGGGAAGCCTCCTGCCGTGCGTCCGCCGATGCCGCTCTAGTCCTGATACCGACATAATTAGAAGTCCAATAAAAGATAATTCCCAGCACCACACTTGTAATCATTAAATACGGATGAATCCAAAGCAGCACTAGACTATATATGATTACCCCCTGAACGCTTGCCATGAAGGTCGAACCTTCCCAAGCAAGAAAATTATGCAGGGTATCAGGATCATCTGAAACTCTTGCCAATAGTTCGCCGGATGAATTGTTATGATAGAAAGAATAAGGGAGCACCTGCAGGTGACTGAACAGGCGCAGCTTTTGCCAATTGGTTACGGTCTTTGCTGTCTGATGACAAAAATATTCATCAATGACCATCATGACTAGATCAAAGATGGCAGAAAAGATTAATAACCACATTAATCCCCACAGCCAGGAGTGGTTTTCATTAGGAATGATGGTATCTACAAGCCAGCTTAGTGCTAGCGTTGGGATTAATGCCGAAAAAACTTGGCTTATGGCAATAACGACTGAGTCGGCAATAACCCACTTTTTATATGGCCGTAAAAACGACAGAACTCGGCGGCCATCCCGGTTCTTTTGCGGCTGGGAGACGGTATTTACACTCATCCAATCATCTCCTTTTCTAACTCACTATATTGAGCTTTGTATAATTCGTAATACTGCCCTCTTAAAGTGAGCAGTTCCTCATGCGTACCTTGCTCCGCCACCATCCCTTGGTCTAAGAGCAGGATTTTATCGGCATTCCTAACTGTAACAAGCCGGTGGGCAATCGTAATCGTTGTTCTTCCTGGAATTAATTGTTCAAGTGATTCCTGGACCTTTTCCTCCGTTTCACCATCCAAGGAAGATGTAGCTTCATCAAAAATTAACACGGGCGGCTGGCGCAGAATAGCTCTAGCAAGTGCCACCCTTTGCCGCTGTCCGCCGGACAGTTTTAATCCTCGTTCACCGACCACTGTTTCATACTTATCTTCCAAGGATTCAATTAATTGTGTTAATCCCGCAGCTTCGACTGCTTGATCCAATTCTTTTTGAGTGGCTTCCTTTTTTCCATATAAAAGATTATTGCGGAGTGTACTATTTAATAGAAACGTTTCCTGAGACACAACGCCTACCTGCTGTCTAAAACTATTTCGGTTGTAGGAGAATAGGTTCTTTCCATCAATTAGGACTTTCCCTTTTTCAGGTTCATATAATCCGAGAAGAATTTGTATAAGTGTACTCTTCCCTCCGCCGCTAGTACCAACAATCCCAATGTGATTTCCTGGTTCCATCGAAAGCGAAACACCTTTAAGTATTTTTTTATCGCCATTTGGATAGGTAAACCAAATATTATCTAAATCAATCTTTCCTTCTACTTCACCAAAGGAAGGCAGATTTTCTTCATGTTCTTCCGGCAGATCAAAATATTCATAGATTCTTTGTAATGCTGGTATAGCCTGTTGAATCGTTAATGCATTTTCAGCCAATGACCGTACTGGTAAAAACATGATTGGAATAAAGTTAAGACATGCAATCAGTGTTCCAATGGTCAGGTCACCTTTCCAGATGGAAAAGCCTCCGATTAACATTACAACACCGGGAGTTGCAATATTAAATAAATTTCCAAGCCGCCAATTGACCTTTCCAATTAAGGCTGCACGAATCGAGTAGTTCTTCCACTCTGTCTGCTTTTTTCTCTGGGTTTCAATTTCCTTTTTCTGTGTCTGAAATGTCCTGACAAGCCTGGTGCTTTCAATACTTTCTTGCAAATGCTGATACATATCTGCGCTCATATCTCTCTGTACGGCGCTCATTTTCCTCATTGTTTTACCAAGTTTAAAGGATGGAAATATGTAAATAGCGAATACAACAAACATGACAATCGCGGCTGGCCAGTATAAAGCGAAAACAGCTGAAAATGCAGCAACCGCACCGATTACTTGCTGTAATATACGGGGTACCACCGTGTTATTCAAGTTTTGAACGGACTCTACATCATGCGTTAACCGATATAACATATCTCCTCTTGGTGTCATTGTAAAAAAAGACATCGGTGTACGGTGCAGCTTTTTGAAAGCTCGTATCTGCATATCGGTAATTACATCTAAGCCAATTTTCACTTGCACATACTCCTGCAATGTCTCAAAAAGCGACTTCCCCAGGTAGGCAATGAGAACACCCCCTACAAGTAAAAGTAAGAATGTCATTTCTCGGCCGCCTATTACCTCATCCACCAGTTTTCCTGCTAGAATAGGGGGCAAAATGGTAAAAGCTCCACCCACTAAAGAAAAAAACAAAGCAAGCAAAAGCTTTCTCCAATATGGTTTAAAATGGTCTACTGTGATTTTTAATAATTTCATCATAATCCTCCTCGCAAGAATTTATTGTATTACAAAAAGTGAAAATATTCATTAATTTTATTTAGGGGAGGTGTAAATTTTTGGATTTTGATATAACAAAAAAAGGCAACAACCCTTAGGTTATTACCTTGCTTTTTGGTATCCCTTTTATAGTTAATATTCACGGTGCACCATAAAGTTCAATAAATGCTTTAGGAAAGTGGTGTTTCTTGGAATCTCCTGCAGTGTTTCGATTGCACAACAATAGTGATCCCACATCGCTTTTTTGGCACCATCAGACCCTAGAATTGAAACAAATGTTGAATTGTTGTTCTCTTCATCTTTCCCTGTCAGCTTGCCGAGCATGTCTAAACTTCCTTCCACATCAAGTAAATCATCTTTAATTTGAAAGGCAATACCAGCATGATAGGCGAATTTTTTCAAAGCTGATAGCTCAGTAACTTTAGCTTCCGCAAGAATCGCAGGCATAATGAGGGACGCCTCGAAGCCCAGCCCCGTTTTATAAAAGCACATCGCAGTTAAGTCTTCTACAGTTAACAGTTTCCCTTTGGAATTCAAATCCATTGCCTGCCCTTTACACATTTCTTCCGTCAATCTAGAAGAATATTGTATCAAGCTTAGCACGGTTTTCGGATTAAACCGGTCTAATGATGCCTGCTCCTCTATTGCCTTCTGTGTTAGATAGAGCCCTGTTAATTCCGCTATGGCGCTATCATAAACCATATGAAGGGTCGGGCGTCCACGCCGAATAACAGCATTATCCTGTGAAGGCAGATCATCAAAAATCAGTGAAGCTGTATGCATGTATTCCAATGATCTGATTAGCGGTACAATGGCCGGCTGTTCTAAACCGTATTCCCTAATTCCCATAATCCATGTAATAATCGGCCTTAACCTTTTCCCGTCTCCCTCTAAGCTATAGTTTGCTGCTTCAACGATTGGACCATTAAGTGTCTCATCTTTAGGAATTGGTAAAAGATGATTAATCTGGTTACGAACATTTTCGATTAAATCCGAGAATTCTTCTTGCTCATTTCGTTCAATTTTCAGGTTGGTTATCATATGGTCACGCAGGAGTTTATCAAAGAAATCCACGTCGTCTGCCTTAGCTGCCATCTTTTGAATTAGGCAATTGAATTTGGGATTTCCTGAAGAAAAGAGCTGCATCACTTCATTGTATTTATCTGCGCCTATTCGTTCTTTGAATCTCTTTAATCCATTTATGGCGCGGTCTAAAATGACCTCACATGCCTTTTTATCTGAGTGATAGACACTGTGAATTAAATTAGAAATGACTGTCCAGTATAATTCAAACGGATTAATTAGATCCTCCCGTTTATCGTGATAGGTCAGATAATAGGTATAAGGTGTCACAGCACCAGCCTTCAAATCATCAAACATATCAGCAAAATCATCTGCGAGCTGGTTGTATATACCATAATAGAAGGTTCGATTATCAAAGCCCTCATCTTCAGCGGCATTAATAACGGAACGTGCAATTAATCGTGAAGAAGATGATTTTAGAATAACCGGAATATAAAGTTCTTCATTTGTATAATTTTCGTATGATAAGTCCTTTTGCCGGTCCACTTCCTGCGAATGAAAAAATACATATGATTGTTCAAAAAAGGACTTAAGAGTCTCTGGATGCTGTTGTGCCTTAATATATTCAAACCCCTCTTTGAGCTCCGCATGAATAAACGTAATTAAAGCTATTGTTTTATCACTCCACTCTCCTCCTAATTTTGGTACTGTTCCAGTGGTAAGAGTGGTGCGTATCAAGTTAGAGTATTGATTTTTCTCCTTCTCTGATAAGACTTTTGAGTCAAGAAGGTCATCAATATATGGATAGGTCAAACCATATGAATAACCTAGCCTTATGGCTCGATCAAGTCTCCGAGCACGTTCCTCTAAGGGAGTTTTATCGTCCATTTCTTCCATCTCATGCATTACGACTCCAGCTATAATTTTAATAAGTTTTCGCTGAGCATGATTAGCGTCCATCCCCTCTGGAAGATGGCTGGATACAGTCTTAAGCTTGTCTATCATCCAGATGATGGCAGGTTCAATCGATTCCTGCTGGCCCCACCTGTACAGCCAGGCCATAGAGAGAATCTCATTCTTATTTTCACGAATTTCCTTTGGATTCGTAAGATTGTTTTTTAAACTGTTAACAACACTCTTAATTCTAGCCTGTGTCTCTTTTGAATCCAGCGCTTTACCCAAATCACGCATAAAAATATAAGATATGCTCCGATCCAGGTAATTGTCTAGTTTACCTGTGTAATCAAGATATTTAATATAATTGTGATAATCACGGGGATCTGCATTTCTCTTATCTCGAGAAAAAAAAGAGAATAGTGAATAATGCCGAATATGGTTGTGCTTCCAAGATTGTATATCTCTTGTTATCGTTGGAACATAGTTTTTTTGCGTAACTTGCTGGTAAAGCGAGTGAAAATACTCTCTTGCCTTTTGCTCAGCCACTGAATAACACGTATCTTCATTAATTAATACCGTCTTAATCATGTATACATTACCTCAACTTACGTTCGCTAGTATGTATATTAATAATACACGTAAGCATGAGCTTTATAACTAGTAAACTAAAAATAAAATAAAAAAATCCCTCAGAAATTTCATCTGAGGGATAATCTTTTCTGTCAGGTTCCTCCAACCATATATACAGGTATTATGCTGTATCTGGTAATTCACTGTCTGCAGTATGGCTTTGTTGAATCTTAACCTTATCACCTTTATCTGGTTTATCTTTTCCTTTACCGTTTTTTTTGTTATCCTTACCTGTTTTTTTGTCACCTTTACCTGGTTTGTTGTGCCCTTTACCTGGTTTGTTGTTCCCTTTACCTGGCTTTTCTGTGTCTCCTCCATCCTCGCCACCTTCGCCTGGCTCTCCTGCTTCATGTTCTATTTGTAAAGAAATAGTGAAAGTCTTACCAAATGAATGAGCAACATTCGTTCTTATCTTGAGTGTTGGTGATAACTGAAGGATTTCCACTTCACTATCTTTTTGAATCAAATCAAGATAATCAGTTTCGTTATCCATTTCGATTTCAATTGTACCGTTATTCTCAAGTGTTGGATCTGAGACAGCTATTTCCATGACACCGTTCATTTCTCGAGTGATAACGGACGCCTTCTGATTTGATGTAATACTTCTTTTTCTATCATCTTCGTTCCAGGAAACTTGAACTGGTTCATCCTTCCAAAAATTAAGCCCTGTTATTTTTGCCTGTTTGTCCCTTACAGCATGGACGTCAGTTGAGTTTTCTAAGATTTGAATACTTGGTTTAGCTGCAAACTTCTCTGTGCTCTCTTTTGTAGCATTTGGCAGCAGCACATACTCATAATTTGCATTTGTTGGATTTGTGCCATGATCAAACGACATCGTCACATAGTTTTCTTTTACTAATTCTGTCTGAGGCATGTTAACAGTTATATCTGACCATCGTCCTTCTTGTTCTGCCCGCTCTATTTTCATTGGCTGGTCATCTAAAAATACGTAGCCAATTCCCGAATTTACTGCATTTCCTTCTAAATGGATCCAGTGAGGATTTTCTATTGTTTCCTCTGAAAACATTCCAGTTTTAAGTTCACCATCAATCGTTAATTCATTTGAATTATCTTTTAATAGCTTCCGTTGTTCTACGATTGTTTCTACAGGTTTATGATCAGTACTATTTATTCCAGAACCTAATGCCACAATTACATCTTTAAACATAAACCATGATTTATTTGCACTCATGGCAGTACCAATTTGCTTTAAGTTCATACCTGCAATACCTATATCTCCGAGTTTTGACCCGCCAGCATATGAGTTTTCAGGTGTGGTTTCAGCGTCACCATGTTGATACTCACTAGAGAATCGTTCCCGTTGTACAACGGTTGTACCTGGTAATCGGTGCCAATTGACTGTAGCCCAGAAATTATCTGTATATTGGCCAAGGTCATTGGTGTATAGATAAGTCATACCATCTCCCGTGTACCAGCCTTTTGGATTTTGACCATTCGTTAACTCGTATGTCGCAATCCTTTTCGAACTTTTACTAATTCCGAATAGATAGTCATACCCTCTATGAACTGTTCGCGCCATAGAATTAAACGAGAAATGACTAGGTGTTTCAGTAACAGGTGTAATAGATGCATCTTTCGCCCATTCTTGTACTATAGACGCTAGGTCTAAAGGTAAATCATAATAATTCAGCCCTCGTTGCAGCTGATATGTGAAATGATTTTTCACTAATCCTTTTAGATATAGTGCTTTTTCCCGAGGAGCGTTTACTGCTATTCGTGAGATACCAATTAATATATTTCTAGCAGAATAGTACGCATCCATATTCTCCCTTACAATTGCTCTTCCCCTTGTCATATCAAGTACTTGACCTTTATATAAGATAGGAGCATAAGCCTCTTCAATCCATCGATATACATTTTCAATACTAGGATCTACTGGTTCAAAGGCAGTACCATTTAATAAGAATAATATATTACCTAGTCCTTGAATAAGAACCTCACCATAACTTCCCGTATATGCAATGGTATTATGCTGGATAAACGAACCATCCTCATAAAAACCATCACCCGATGTCGTGTAAGCAAAAAGCGGCGTTAAACCATCTCGAGCATTTAGAAGTCTATGATTGCTCTTTTCTAATACACCTATTTTTATTTGAGCAAGCATGATATCTGAACGGTTTGCTCCTACATGACGGAACTCTTCTGATCTGATATCACCAACATAGTGGTCCATACTTAACACATTTTCCACAATTTGTTCTGAAGGGGTATAATCATACATCAAAATTAATATATCAGTTAACCTAGTAGGAATTCCTATTTCCCAATTCCACCAATTACCGTAGATACTTCCGTCATTTGTATAATGATTTTCTGTTAACCATTCCAAAGCTCCTAGAATATCATCCTTTAAAAGCATATTGTGGTACAGGGATGACCCTTTATTTGCAAAAGCTTGTGCCAAAACTCTTAGTCTTGTGTAATTTTCATTTAAAATGGCAGAATCGCTAAGAGAAGGTTTTAGGTCACTCCATAGATATTCTTTATCATTATTTATATTTAAATCTTTCCAATATTTTAAGGCACTGTCTGTTAAAGATTGATTCCTCTGTTTAACCGTAACATTATTATAATCTAATGATTCATTACCTACTTGTGACTCTGCCCAGCGCTTTCGTATGACATCATATTCATCTGCTGCATCCTGATTTTTAACCACTACGGTTGCAGCAGCTTCTAACTTGCCATCTTCTGTAACAGCTCTTACTGTTGTTGCTCCAGTCCTTACTCCGGTAATTACTCCTCCAGCCGTAATTGCAGCAATATTTTCGTCATCACTCTTCCATGAAACATTGGTTGAGGCATCGTGAGGTATAAACCTCGGACTTAGTGTTACTGTATCGTTTGTATAAACGATTACCTCTTTTGGCAGTTCGATAGACTTTACATTTGGAGGTAAAACTTCGATATCAGCATGTGCCTCGAAACCACCATCTTCCGTTTTAACTGTAAGACGTGCTGTTCCTTCTTTAATACCGGTGATCATTCCTTGTTGATCCACTGAAATAATATCTGGATGGTCAGAAGCCCAAATAACATTTTGATTGGATGCCTCTTCAGGTTCAATTTTGTATTCAAGCTGTATCTTGTCATATTTATGAACTTGAACTGGTGTAACTAGATGGATATTCGTTACAGGAATATTTGGGATAACTTCAATAATTGTACTATTTTCTAATTCATTGTTTTCTACAGATGTCGCGTAAATTCTCACTTCTCCTAATTTTTCCCCTGCAACAACAAATCCATCTTTCGTAACACTTGCGATTGAATCGTCACTGCTTCGCCATATAAGATCCTTTTTCGTTGCGTTAGATGGCATAAATTGAGGCTCCAGTTGTACGCTCGTTGTTGCTGGCAATGTTATGCGCTCTGGTAAATTGATTGATTCTAGAGGTACGTACGCATTTACTTTAACCTGTATTACTTCTGAAAAATTACCTTCAACTGAAGTAACAGTAACTTTTGCTGCGCCTTCATTTATGCCGGTAACCAGCCCACCGTTGGTAACGGTTACAACATTTTCATCACTGCTTGAAAATTGAAGGCGTGTGTCAGAAGCACCCATAGGAAGTACACTTACATTGAGCTGTTTACTTAATGTCTCTGTTATTTCTAGAGAACCTGAGTCTGCCGACACACCTGTTACAGGTAAAAAATCAGATAGCATAATATCATCAACGTACATTTCCCCTGGAACATTGTTCGTGCTTTTAAATTGATAAACATAAAGAGTCCTAACATTTGACCAATCTTCTGTAATGTTAGCCGCAGCTAAATATTGCCCATTAACAAAGTAGGTTAGTACTTTGGTTGAATTATCTATAAAAATTTTAAAGTTTTGCCATGTATTTGGTTGATACTGTCCTATCACATTACGGTTAACATCCAGTATGTTTCCGTTCGTTGCGAATATTATTACATCTTTATTCGTTGTTGCGGTACTATCTGGTGTATTTAAACTTCTTAGTTGGAATCTTCTCTCTAGGTTTCTATCATTCAAATAGACAGAAGCTTCGAAAACAAGTTTACCAGTAATACCTGAAGCTCCTAAATTAGATCTGCCAATGTTAAGATGCTTCGTTGCATTAGCTGTCGTAACGAATTTTAAACTATAATCCTCCCTGCCAGGGGCTTGTTCCATTCGATAGAAGTTATTTACACCTTCTGAATTATATCCTCCCCAGTTTCCACCTATATCACCAGTAATAGTAACGGTTCCACTAGAATATAGGTCTTGATCTTTTACATTTGCTGATGATTCAAATGAAGTATATACATGTACTTTTCCGCTTGTGTCTTCTGGAGTGGATGCAGTTGCGGGCGGTACCATGGATAAAATAAGCAAAAGTGACAAGAAACACGCAAGTAATTTCCTACAGTTAAGATACATACTTACTCCCAAAATGATCCTCTCCTTACTGTTTAAAGCATGTCTTACATACCTATGAATGTTAAATCTTGGCATCAGCCTCTACTCTTTATGCACCAATTAAGCAGTGGAGTATACCAGTGCTATCCACTCCACCGCATTTTTGGCTAGTGTTACTCGTTAACTTTTAACTTGATTTCAAAGCTCTTCCCATAAGAATTCTTGGAGTCGATATGAATTAGTGTCTTTTTACTGGATACGGAAGCCTTAACACCCTTGCTCGCTTCTACTACTGCAGGCCGTGGCAGTTCCACCTCCAGCTTCATTTTATCAAGGCTGAAGGTCGGGTCGGAAACAGCAATCGTCACGATATCTCCGTCTTTTTTCACAAGAATCGATGCCGGATTATAGGATGTCACATTACTCACACTTTTCTTATTGCCACCAAAGAAATTGAACCCTTTCAACCCGAGACTTACATGCTCAACTGCATGCACATCTTCCGAATTAGACAAGATCCTCACCCCAGGATTTTTCGCGTATCGCTCCGTTTCCTCATCATTGAAATTAGGCAAAATCACATATGCATATTTCGCATTTTGCGGATTGGTTCCATGCTCCAGTCCTAATGTAAAGAAGTTCTTTGTAGTCATAGTGTCAGGGTTTGGAATACGGATTTTTTTTAGACTTTCCGTCACCGTGTTGGTTGAAACATTAATGCTTGCGGCCTCCGGGAAGTAATATCCTACTTTGCTTGTGTCATCATCGGTTTTAAAATTCAGCCATTTTAACTCGTATTGTCCATTTACAGGATTGAATAATTTGTTATTATCATAGGTTGCGCCGGTAATAGAACTGGTTTCGCTCGTGTCAAACATCCGGTTATCGATTGTGGAAATAACCTCACGACCCAGCTGATCCTTGATTCCAGATCCGAGTAAGACAATTTCATCATCAAACATAAATGCTGATTTATTCGCATCGGCATTTTTATAAACGACAAAGTCTTCAGGCAGTAATCCTTTCTGTTTATCTCGATAGCCAATCTCATCTCCTAGCTGAATCCCTGTTACCCCATATTTCCCCAGCTTTACCCCGCCGGAATACGTATTCGTACCTACCGGGAAATAAACATAATCATTTTGCGATACAGAGGATGCAAAGAAATTTAATGGATGATTGGTATTTTCATAGAAAAGCTTTCCGCCATAAAGCTCGGGAATCGTTTTTCTATCCTCTATAGGTACAGTTGTGCCCGGAAGCTTATAAGGATCCATTGCCGCAAAATAATGGGCACCAAATGATTTCGTTTGATCCCTTCCGGATAAGTATAAGTAATAGGCGCCATCCCCTTGGAACCACGGCATTAAGTTTTCGCCGCTCATATACTCATATTTGCTGATACGGTCAGAGCTTCTTGCAAATGCAAATGCATAGGAGTCTCTTAAATGGACCGTTTTATCCATTAAATTAAAGGCATAATGATTTTCGTTCGCAATCGCATTCTTAGCCTCAACATTAGAATCCGCGATCAGGTTATTGTACTGTACAACAGCTAAATTAGAAGTGAAGGATCCCGTATTAATAGTTCCTTTCGTAGTTTGAGCAATATATTTGATGTGGGATTTTAACTTCTGACTATCTTCTTCATTCAAGTAGTTCGTTAAATCTACCATCGCTTCTACAATACTATTAACATCCTGATACCCGGTTCCTGTTCTTGAAACTGCCCGGCCTTTGACAATTTCCATCATATATCCTTCAAAAATCACGGGAGAGAACCCTTGATATAACCAATTCTTGACGGTTGGAACCAATATTTCTTTCGGATTGTATGAACTATCGTCCAGAATTTTCATTGTTTGGATAATTCGATTGATGAGTACTTTTCCGTAGGAACCGGTATAGGCAACCCGGTGGTGCTGAATAAAGGAGCCATCCTCATAAAATCCATCCGTATTCCCATTTACAATATGATCAGGGTCAATTGTTTGGAAAACCGTCAGGATATTGGCCACTGCCTTTGATACCCGCTGCCCGTCCCCTGTAACTGCCCCTTGGATAATTCGATTGGTGGCGATATCGGCAAGGTTTGCACCTGTATGTTGACGGGCGGTTAAATCAATATCCCCGTCTTTTCCGTTTCTCAAGTATAAATCCATCGACTGAACATAATTCTCAATCAGCCCCGGTTTCTGAATTTTTATCTCATCCTCTAATAAAAGCAGGATTTTCGAAATATGATTCGGTGCACCTATTTCCCATTCATACCAGTTCCCGTAGTACCCCTGTTCTTGATCGGCAAAATAATTGGCATACAGCCAATCCAACCCTTCAATAACTTTATTGATTACTTGTTCATTTTTGTAAAAATTATTACCACCTTGGCTAGGATCTTTATAAGTCTTGGCAGCTAGCGCCATTTGGTATAAATATAAATAGGAGTTGGCTAGATTTTTTGGATCTTGGCCAAGTCTGACATCTTTGAACAGACCTTGTCCCCTTTCTTCACTTGGAAGGAACTCTCCGAGTCTTGTACTGGCATTATTGTGGATAGTATTGATTTTACTAGCTAGCAATGGGTCAGAATTTAAGCTTTTAGTACCAGCTAGATATGTAGTAAAGTTCTCCTTTAATTGATTTAGTTCGGTTAAAGTATCAGCGGTATTTGCCATGGTGGAAGTTTCTGCCGGCGTTTCAGAGGCTTGAACGGAGTTGTTATTGAAATCTAGTGCCGGAACTGTTAAGAAAGTAGTTAGAGTCAAGGATGTCGCCATAATTCTCTTGAGATTTTTTCCCATAAATACACCATCCTATTTAATTTTTTGTGTATCAAGAGCATCTCTATGCGCCCGGGAAGTGGAAACTTTTCTGTTTCACACTTCCCGGGCGTTTAGCACAAAAATTACTCAGCAACTGTTTGGAATTTGGTTTGAACTTTTTTATCCTTTTGAAACGCCTTTGATACCAGGGCATAAATCAGATAGGCAGCAACACTAAAAGCTATCATTGAAGCCGCTGGAAAATAAAGGATGATCACCACTGTACCAGCAATAATGCACAGGGAAAGAAACACAAATTGAGGATATCCTATTGAAAGCAGCATGGCATTCTTGATGGCGTCTTTCCAAGACACTCGGTAATGAACGATGATTGGGAATATCGTAATGGATGCAAACAGATAAACAATACTTAAAAGGAAGAAAAACGCAAATAGTACGTATTTTAGGTTCGATTGCATTTGATTAGTGATGATAAAGTCTCCGATAAGCAAAAAGGTAAAAAAGATCCATAAAATGCCAAGTATAAAGCTTTGTCTAAAGTTAGCCTTTAAATGGCGGAAAAAAGCAGAAAAGATTTTAATATCCTTTTCCTTCTGCCACTGTCGAACTACAGCAAACAAAGCGGTTGTCGCCGGAAAAATAGTCAGAATCGGAAGGCATATCACCAGCCATAATAAATTCAATATAAAGGCATTCATGATAAACTCCATTGTTCGATATAGCTTCCCATTCATTTCATCATTCCCCTTTCAAATTCTATTTGGATAAGAAACGCCGATCACTCTTCGACATTTCCATATCCGAATATCTTACCAGTACATTTTCCAATCCTTAACAAGTCGAATTAATGCCTCAAAATAATAGTAATCGCCCCAGATACAGCTTTCATCCACACCGCGTCCGCCGGCTTTGTAGTATACAGCATGCTTAAGGATTCCGTTTGCTTCACTATCAATATCGGTACGATAGTTTTCATATAAGGACTGCACCATCTTTAATGAAGCATTTTCATAGATTTCTTTTTCTGGATCCGTTAATGGTAAATATTTGACCATCTCAAGCAGCCCGCATACCGTGATCGCAGCGGCAGAGCTGTCCCGTTCTTCATCACCTTCTGTAAAAATTAAATCCCAGTAGCAAATCTCATCTTCCGGTAAACGGTTCAAATAATAGTTTGTAAGTTTTTTTGCTAACTCTACTAAACTCCAATCTCCTGTGTAATTGTAGCTGAGTGGGAAACCATAGATCCCCCATGCCTGCCCACGGGCCCAGCAGGAGTCATCTGAAAATCCTTGGTGAGTATTGCCGTACAACGGTTCACCTGTCTCAGGATCCATGTAATACGTATGGAAAGTGGAGGCATCGTGTCTGACAATGTATTTCGCTGCCTGTTTGATGTGAGTCTCGGCAATTTTTCGATAAAGTGGTTTTCCAGTCACTTCTGATGCCCAGTAGAGGAGCGGAAGGTTCATGTTGCAGTCAATAATCATTCTTCCCCGCTCTTTTGGATCATTTAGATTGCCCCATGCCTGAATAATACCTGCTTTATCGTAATAGCGGGTGATTAACAAATCAGCTGCCTTCACTGCGATATCCTTGGCTTCTTCATTACCGGTAAGCTTATATGCGCTGACACAGCTTAATGAATATAAGAAGCCTAAGTCATGGTGGTCAACCTCTATTCGTTGTTCTAGACGTTCTTTAAAACTTTGAATCTGCTTCTCTGCAACTTTCCTATATTTTTCATCCCCTGTGTATTCATAGGCAAGCCAGAGCATCCCCGTCCAAAAGCTTGTCGTCCATTCTACATTTTCAATGGAGGGATATACAAGACCTACACTATTGGAATCAGGAAACTTGTCTGTGAATCCATCTAAGCTTTGATCAATTTTGGCCAGAACATGCTTAATGGCATTTTCAACAAAAGCACGGTCGACTGCGGGTGACTTCGTAAAACGTTCAATATTTTTTATTTTTTCTTTGTGGACTTCTTCAACAAATAAGGTCATTGGCAATGCTCCTCCAATTTGTAATAAAATGGGTCTTTCATATCTTTCAGCCAGTTATGCAGCCTTCTTTCAAGATCCTCTGCAATCCGATGTTTGAATGGATTTTGTATTTTCTCTGGATGCAATTGATATTTATCTTGTTTCAAATCGTATAATAAGCGAATACTTTCATCTTCAGGAGAATAACCATGGTGAATCACATAGGTGAATTCGTCTGTCCGAATCGCTCTCCAGCCAAATTGCCGATTATCCAGTCCGGCACTTCGAAACGCTTCAATTGCTTCCTTTCTTCCCGGATATGCGCTAATAAACGCTTCCTTCGGTCCTCCATGTTGGTGTTTAACGATGAAGTCACTTAAATCATTTCCCTCAACACTTCTAGGAATTTCTAATCCTAGAAAACTTAGCAAAGTCGGCATAATATCAACGGTATTAAGTAAGAGATCTGTCTTTATTTTTGGAATCACATTCGGCCAGCGAATACAAAATGGGACACCAATCGATTCTTCAAACCATACATGCTTCGCCATTAAACCGTGAGAGCCCATCATTTCGCCATGATCCGAAGTCAAAACAACAATCGTGTTCTCCTCGAGCTTTTCTGTTTTTATTAATTGTAAAATTCTCCCGAATTGATCATCGATACCTGATATAGCAGCAAAGTAATTTAATTGATTATCCTTTAATTCATCTATGCCCCCGTCCACCTCTTCCCCTGTATGAACAAAGAAGCGGGAATACGAGACATTTTCCCGGAGGGTTATATGCTCCCGGTTATAAAGTCTCTTATATTTTTCCGGTACTTGATCAAATGGACTATGCGGCGGATTCCATGATAAAAATAATGCAAAGGGCTGCTCATTTTTTCGGTTCTGAATAAAGTTGATAGCTTTATCAGTCTCATGTTCGACAGACCATTGATTTACTTTAATTTTTTCCGGGCTATCCTGCCAATAATGCGGCGAGAGATGCTCATCCCAAGCCCCGTAGGAATACCAATATTGGAAACCGTGGCGTTTCGGTCCGGGAGGTGTATACGCGTCCCACCCCTTTGCACCGGATTCCGGCTGCTCCGCTACATTTAATTCCGGCAAATCCAAATGCCACTTTCCGATATATCCTGTTTGATAGCCATTTTCCGCCAGGACGTCTCCAATTCCGATTTCATCGGGGCTTAACATAACATCTGCCCCCACCTTACAGTTCGTATAAACTCCGGTGCTGCTTGGGTACCTGCCGGTAAGCAAGGAAGCCCGGTGCGGAGAACATAAAGGAGAGCAGGTTACGGCATTTGAAAAGATTACACCTTCTTTGGCGAAGGTATCAATATTCGGCGTAATTACCTGATCTTCTCCCTCATAACCAACAGCCTGACGGCGCCATTGATCTGCAAAAATATAGATTAGATTTGGCCTTTGTTGTCTCTCCATGTTCTTTCTCCTTCATCATTTAATTCCTGTATTGGCAACACCTTTTATAAAATGATCCTGAGCTAAGAAGTAAACAATGATTGTTGGTATAACCGCGGATACAGCTGCTGCCATTAAAAGAGAATATTCCGTGTTATATTCAGTAATAAAATGCTGGATACCCAGTTGTAATGTATACAAATGATCAGAAGTTAGATAGATTAATGGCCCTAAAAAGTCATTCCATGAATGCATGAATGAGAAAATAACCAGTGTTGCAATGGCCGGTTTAGACAATGGCATAATAATCCTCCAATAAATGCCAAACTCAGTCAAACCATCAATTCTAGCTGCTTCTAATAATTCATCCGGGATCGATAAGAAAAACTGCCGGAATAAGAAAACCCCAAATGGATTAAACATCCCTAGAATAATAAGTGACCAATGAGAGTTCACCAGCCCCAGCTTACTCATCAGCATAAATTGAGGAATCATCATAACCTGATACGGAATCATCATCGTAGCTACATAAATAAAGAATAATTTATTGCTTTCAGGGAAATTAATTTTCGCAAACGCATAGCCTGCAAGGGAACTATTGATAATTACTAAAATAGTAGTAATAACTGCAATCTTTAACGTATTCAAGTAATAAAGATGAAACGGAACGGTTGTCCAAACGTTTTTGTAATTTTCCCAGCGGAAGGTTTCTGGAATCCATTTAATAGGGAACCCAAATATTTCTGTCTCCGCTTTTAACGACGCAGATAACATCCAAACAAATGGCAAAATCATTGCTATTGAAACAAAAATAATAACAAGATACTTTACTATTTTTCCGATAGATATTTTTTTTCTTTTTTTAACTTCAGCGGTGTATACGGATGCTTCCGTGGCAAGATTCATAACTTCCCTCGTCCTTTCTCTTTGTTTCCCATTAATAATTCACCCATTTTTTCTGTCCTCTAAATTGAATGATAGATATAACAAGAATGAGCAGGAACAATACATAAGCCATCGCTGAAGCATATCCATACTCAAATTGCTTGAATGCTGTATTATAAATGTCGTATACAAGCACATGGGTGGATCTGCCAGGTCCTCCACCGGTCAGGACATATATTAAATCAAATACTTTAAACGAGTTAATGACACCAATAATTGTCGTAAAGAATAGAACTGGGGATAACATTGGCACTGTGATATTGAAAAATTTTGAAATGGGTCCTGCACCGTCCAATTCAGCTGCTTCATAAAGATAATCTGGTATATTCTGGAGCCCAGCTAAAAATAAAACCATATAATAGCCGACAGAATGCCAAATATAAACGATAGAAACGGAAATTAAAGCCCAGGCCGGTGACGATAGCCAGCCTGGCGGCTGATCAATCCCTAAGTTCATTAATACCCCATTAACGGGTCCCATCGTAGGGTTAAAAATGAGCTGCCATACTGCTGCAACAGCAATCGTAGCTGTAACATATGGAAGGAAAACTGCTGTCCGAAAGACCTTAACAAAGCGTATTCCCTGATTTAAGACCACAGCAATTAACATGGAAAGGAATAGAGTAATAGGGACAGAAATTACCATGAAAAGAATACTATTAAAAAATGAAATTTTAAAATTCTCATCTTTTAATAATTGTTTATAGTTGTCTAATCCAATAAACTCTACTACTCCAAACCCATTCCATGAGGTAAAACTCATAAAAAAGGAAGCAATTACAGGAATTAGAATAAATAATAGGAAGCCAATGATATTGGGTAGAAGAAAGGTATATGCGATGAATCGATTTCGCCTAATCGTTTTTGACTTTACTTTGTTACCAGTTTTCATGCTAATTTACATCCTTTCTTAAAAAAAGGGGTACTGCTGTTTTGATAACTAGCGCAGTACCTCACTTTTCTTTATTACTATTCTCCGTACTTACTAGCCCATTCGCCTTTCACACGCTTGGTTATTTCCTTAATTGCGTCATCCACTGATTTCTGACCCAGCAAGGCAAGCTCTCCTTCTTGCTTAAAGATTTGTTCTACGACAATATTCTTTACTCCAGGAAGCATTGGATATTCTGGGTATTCTTTTGTTTCTAGGAAATAGTGCAGGTTCTCTGGCTTTTGTGTGCCGTCCCCAAGATAAGCTGCTTCTACTTCCTTATCCATATAACCTGTTAAATAGCCCTCAGAAGCAAGAAGCTTGGCTCCTTCTTTCCCTGACATATACTTAAGGAATTCAAATGCTTCATCTGCATGCTTTGTATTTTTGTTCATCATAATCGTAACTGGTAATGCTAGTGATGTATTCTTTGCTACACCTTCTGGATGTGGAATAGGTACTACATCCCAATCAAACTTAAGCTTCCCTTCTTTTTCCCCTTGACGAAGCTGAGCAACATGCCAGTCTCCAATGATATTCATCGCAATATTCCCTTTTTGGAAGGCCGCATTATAGTGTGCACCAGTTGTTACCTGTTCAGACCAATTCATAATGGAACCGTCTTTTTCAAGATTCACCCTTACTTCTAATGCTTCTTTAAATGGTGTTAAATCCTTATCAATAACGGAGGAACCATTTTGAACTGCACTCATATACCATGTTTGCGGCCATTGTTGTAAATATGCACCATACACTTTACTTTCACCACTGCCGCTTGTCATTTTCTTTGCTAATTCACGGAAATCATCCCATGTCATATCATCACTTGGATACTCGACACCCTTTTCATCAAAAAGTGTCTTGTTATAATAAAGCATCCAGTTGGATTTACGATAAGGAAGGCTCATTACTTTTCCTTCATATTTATAAGTGTCATACATGGAACCATACCCTGAAACATCCATTCCACTGTCCTTTATGTGCTGATCTAGTGGAGCTACAATTCCAGTATCAACCATATTGTCTAATTGCCCAGTAAAAAGATCATACCCTTCACCGCCTGAAAGCTGCATACGGATTTTTTCATAATATTGCTGCTGAGGAAAAGTTTCAAAAGTGATCTCAATATTTGGGTAATCCTTTTTAAAATTTTCATAACCTTTTTTAAAGACTTCTTCATCTGCAGGAAAAACTGCCATTTTCAAGCTTACTTTTTCATTCGAATCTTTTTTCTCTTTCGGCTCTGCATTTCCTTTTTCAGACCCGCCGTTTGCACAGCCAGCTAAAATTCCAAGAAATAGAATCAATAGTGCTAGTAAACTAATTCCTTTTTTCATACTTTGTAGCCCCCTTATTTTTTTTAGTAGTTTGTTATATACTTAGTGTAAAGGTTTTCATTTTTAAGAATAAGTAGAAAATT
Organism: Neobacillus niacini; assembly: GCF_046591715.1. Taxonomy (GTDB): domain Bacteria; phylum Bacillota; class Bacilli; order Bacillales; family Cytobacillaceae; genus Neobacillus; species Neobacillus niacini_L. Next base: position 100,385 of record NZ_JAWVNQ010000012.1, read on the forward strand.
TCTTTCCCCTTTTTTCTAACCAGGAGTGACTAACATGATTTTTCTCTGCCTTGTTTTCATGGTATTTTTAATCTTTTTTATCTATAAAAACCTTAGCAGCAGGTCGGTTTTCTTTTTATGTGCTCTAACGATTGGATGGATAATGGCGTATATTTCTTTCACCCTCTATCTATCAAAATTTAATTACTATTATAGTATTGTGAACCAATTTATTGATCTTGGTCCTGGCACCTGGAGCCGACTAGTTTTAGGGAACTTTGATACTCATTCGTTAATTCGGCTCTTGAATTTAGGAATTACCCTCTTCTATTTTTCCTTTTTAAGTTTTTCGATTTCATTTACCAGCAATTTCACAAATAGAACAAGATTGCGCTATGTTTACCTTGCGCTGGGTTTGGTTGGAATGGTTCAGTTTCTATTTTATGACCCTAGTATCAACCTCTACCTTCAGAACTTATCCTCTGAAACGGAGATACTCACAAAGCAATACCAACAATTCAGCAGAATAGGAGATATTGTTTTCCAGACAATAAATTATGCCTATCTTATTCTTAGCTTTGTCCTATTTGTCTTTCATTACATACGTTATTACAAACTAAGGTCCATTCGTGACCATACACTTTATATGATGATTAGCTTACTGCCAATCACGTTTTTACAGTTATTTGTTTTTTACTGGGCTCCTTCCAACTTTGTCAAAACCACCTTTAGTGAAAGTTTTGTTAATTACGTCCAGCCGCCGATTAATTTATTTTTAATGGAATATCGTTTTTTTCCGTTTCTAGCCATCGCTGCTATCGGTATTATGCTCTACAATATTTACAAATACAAAACGAATGAAGCACGTTATTCAACCAGCAATATTATTACGAAGAAAAAGATTGATACCGCCTCTATGGGGGTTAGAGCATTTACGCATGCCATTAAAAACCATCTATTGGCGATTCGTTCAGAGGCTGAATATTTACAGGAAAGATTTTCTGATGATGAGGATGCATTATATAGCTTGAAATTAATTACCGAGTCGTGTGAACATTCGTTTCAAAGTATTAACCAAGCTAATGAGAAGCTTAAGCATATCACGTTAAATATCAAGGCTGTTCCAATCGAGCAGCCAATCGAAAAGGCCATTAAGCGTTTTAATTCTATGCTGACTCATGTGGAGTTCCAATTTGAAAAACCACCTTCAAGCATTATTGTATATATTGATGAAGACCATACCCACGAGGCGGTCTATAATATCCTAAATAATTCAGTTGAAGCACTCGGAAGTAAAGGTGGAAGAATTTCAGTTATGTTAAACCAGGTTGATCAATGGGGAACGATTACGATTAGGGATAACGGTCCAGGGATTGCACCCGAAAATGTAGATGAAATATTTACCCCCTTTTTCTCGACGAAACCAAGCATCACCAACTGGGGAATTGGTTTATCATTTTGCCATAAGGTGATAACAGCCCATGGCGGGAAAATTGAAGTGACAAGTGAATTAGGTAAGTTTACTCAATTTAATATTCTATTGCCACTGGCAAAGAGGGGATAAAATATACCACCCCTTTGCCTTATTTTTGGGAGGTATTCATTTGGAAAAGATACATATATTAATAGCTGACGACATGGAGGCCCATCGCAGACGGCTGGAACGAATAATAAATGGTGTGGACAGCCTTTCTTTAGCTGCCACTGCTAAAAGCGGCTACGAGGCCATTGCTTTTGCGGCGGTTAAAAAACCAGATATTATATTAATGGATATTGAAATGGAAAGTCAGATGGCAGGAATTAAGGCAGCTTCCGAAATTCATAAAATTTTACCCGATACGAAAATCATTATGTTGACCGTTCATCAGGATAATAATATTGTTTTTGCAGCTTTCCAAACGGGGATTGTTGATTACTTAATGAAATCAGCACCAAAGGAAGAAATTATTGAAGCGATTTATTCTGCTAGTAACAATCAGTCACCGATCCGGCCAATCATTGCACAGAAAATCAGGCAGGAATTTGCTCGAATAAAAAAATCCGAAGATCAATTAACCCATTTTTTTAAAATCGTTGCAAACCTGACTCAATCTGAGCTTGAGGTATTGAAACTCCTTTGCAGCGGTCTTAAACGTAAAGAAATTGCAGAAATCAGGGCCGTTGAATTAGAGACGATTAAAAAGCAAATCAGCAGCCTATTAAAAAAATTTGATAAAAATAATACAAGAGAAATCATTACCGAAGTTAACGAACTCAAACTATTTGAATTAATTGGTGAATTATCATAAGATTAGGGATGGTACCTATGCGTTAGCAAATACCATCCCTTCTTTTTATTTTGGCTGTAAAACATCCGTTTCCTGGCTTTTTGCTATTTTCTCATGCCATGAACTAGCGGTTTGTTTTAGAACAGCATTTAGTTCTTGAATGTTTTTTCTGCCTGTATCCTTAAGCCAAGCGCGTCCAGCTTCTTCACCAATTTCCGCAAATGGTGAAACACCGTTCTTCCAAGTGGCACGGCCGCATAAAACACCGTTAAAGGTGGAACCAGATTCCTTGGCAAATCTTAATGTCTCTTGGAATAATTCTGCACTTACGCCTGCACTTAAGAAGATAAATGGCAGGTGGGTTGCATTGCTTTGTTCCTTAAAATATCCAGCTGCGGCTTCCTTTGTATAGGCCGCTTCATCATTTGTGTACCCTTCGACAAAATTCATATCAACCGGGACCTCGACTTTTAATACGTCTACCTGATACTGCGGCTTCGAAAACTCTCTCATTGCCTCAATCACTTTATGTGGTTTCACTTTTGCATACTCTAAACTTTTTACATCTTCGTTTTTGGCATCGTAACTAACAATCTCAAGGAAAAATGGAATGTCCTCTGCCGCACACTCTGACCCAACCCGCTCCATATACACATGCTTAAAGTCATTGATTTTTTCATCTTCATCTACATCGTAATAGAGTAAAAATTTCACCGCGTCTGCTCCTGCTTCCTTCAAGCGTCTTACCGACCATTCTTCTAATAAATCAGGCAAACGCCCCACAGTATTGGCGTCATAACCAGTTTTTTCATAGGCAACTAACAGCCCGGCATCCGAATGGCGGACTTTTGCTGCAGGCAGCCCATACTCCGGATCTAATAGAATAGAAGTGGCATATGGTGTCAATTCCTCAGAAACTAGTTCTTTGAAGCGGACAATCCCCTCGTCCCCAATCGGGGCAGCACCTCCGGATGCAATCATTTTCTTTAACGAACCACGTTGATCAATTGCTAATGCTCCAATAATTCCATTTTCATCTGATAATCGTTCCAGTGCTGCTAGTTTGCTATCTGTAAGTCTTAACATCATTCTTCACCTCTATAAGTCTATTTTTTTTACTTTGACTTGGTTGAATATAGATTCAAAATTTGCTGTATTAATATAACCTGTTACGTCTTCCATCGCATTTAGTATCCCTGTCGTCATTGCCGTTTTTAACACAGCCTGAACAGACTGCCTATGCTTAACTGCAACTGCGAATCCGGCCACAGTGGCGTCACCGGAGCCGACAGGGTTCACCACATTAATTTTCGGTATGGTTACCTGGTAAAAGTCCTGCCCATTCTTCACAAAGGCACCGGAGCACCCCATCGATACAACAATCCATTCAACGCCCTGAAAATACTCGTTTGAAAGTGCCTGGCTGAGACTTTCTATTCCAGGTTCCACATTGATGCCCAGAAGCTGAGATAGCTCCGTGATGTTGGGCTTAATCGCAAATGGTTTAACCTCATTTACCAAAACCTGTCGCAATGATTCACCCGAAGTATCAACGACAATCGGAATTCCCCGCACATGACTCCGTTCAACCAACTCCCGGTAAAAGCCTGGCGGTAATCCCTTGGGCAAACTGCCCGAGATTGTCACTAAGGAAACATCGGTTAGCAGACTTTCATATTTTCTAAGGAAGGCGGCCACGTCTTCAGCTGTCAGGGTTGGGCCCGATTCTAAAATTTCCGTCTGCTTGCTGTCGTGGAGAATAGCAACACAGTTTCTGGATTCTTGACTAATTTTCAAAAAGTAATTTTCAATCCTGTCTTTCGAAAGTTCCTGAATAATAAAGTCCCCAATCGTACCGCCCAGTACGCCAGTCGTCACAACTCCTTCTCCCATTTGCTTGATGACCCTGGCTACATTTAATCCTTTACCGCCTGCTGTTTTACGAGCCCCTTCGACACGGTTGACATCATCGAGTTTGAAATCAGGAATTGGGTAGGAAATATCAACAGATGGGTTCATTGTGACAGTTAAGATCATTGGAATACCTCTTTCCCCTTAAAGTTTTTAGCTTGGTACCTGCAATTACCATCAAGATACGTTGCCATTAATTCCAACTGTGGCGTCAATACAATAAAATCTGCTGCAAGTCCTGCAGCAATCCTCCCACATTCCCCATCTTGCTGAATACTTTTTGCCGGTGCTGTGCTTGCCATATATATCGCTTCTTCTGGGGTTGCAATTCCCCAATTGACGACATTTTTAACTGCATCAATTAATTGCAAAATACTGCCCGCTAAGCTGCCGCTTTCCAAAGTGGCGGCCCCTTCCTTCACCACAACCGGAAATTCTCCCAGCTGATAACGTCCTTCCGGCATACCGCCTGCCATCATACAATCGGTAACAAGGAGTGTTGCCTTCCTGCCCCGTGCATTCATTAGAATGTTAGCAGCAGCAGGATGAACATGGTGACCATCACAAATAACTTCGGCAAACACATTTGGCAGACTCATAGCAGCTCCCGCCATACCAGGTTCACGATGGTGCAGCCCGCTCATGCCATTGAAAGTATGTACAAAAATAGAGGCACCCTTTTCTACCGCTTGCTTTGCCACCTCATAAGGAGCGTCGCTGTGAGCCAAGGCAACTGCGACTCCGTTGTTCACAGCATGGCCGATAAATTCTGCCGCTCCCTTCCTTTCAGGTGCAATTGCAATTTTTTTTATAAAATGCCCAGATTGATTCTGCCAGTTTTCTAACAATTCAATGGAAGGGTCACAAAAGTAGTCCTTGTTTTGTGCCCCTTTATGTTTTTCGGTAAAGAAAGGACCTTCTAAAAAGATTCCTTTTATCTTTGCACCAGTAACTTTTAAGTAATTTTCTCCAATCATCTTGACCACTTTAGTCAGCGTCTCAGTAGATGAGGTTAACGTAGTCGGTAAAAACGATGTCACACCCGAAGAAAGCAGCCCCTCTGAAATGGCATTCAAGCCCTGAATGTTATTGTCCATGACATCATGATTTTTGAATCCATGGATATGAGTGTCAACTAATCCAGGTGCAATCCAATATCCGCTGAAATCAATTACATTTGCCGATTCATTGGGATGTACTTCAGAAAAAGCAGCAAATTTTCCATCTTTTACTTCTAAGAAACCAGGTCCATACACACCGTCATGAAGAAAAAACTTATCGGCATATACATAACAATTCATTTCTTCACCTCTGTATTCACAAGGGGAAGGCAGCCTAACTCACTCATAAAGGCATCCGTGCTTGGCTCCCTAATTCCTTGTATTCATGAATGGTAACGCCTTTTACTACACGATTGACTGTGCCGCTTGGTGATGGTGTATCGGGTTTATTCCCGACTTTAATGGCAGAAAGTAAGGAAATCGTTTGACCAACCATTACATAAGGCAAGGACAAATAAGCATCCGGTATGTTTCTTCCTTCGTTGTCGAATGAGAAGGTGTCACCCGAATAATTATTATCCCCTTCCACGACGATGGCACAAACCCTGCGGGCAATCTGGTCCTGCTTTAATTCATTTAACATATCCAGATCGTATTGCCGGGTATAAGGCTGGTTGGAAACAAAGCAAAAAATGACTGCGTTTTCATTTACAAAGGACTTCGGGCCGTGACGGAACCCAAGAGATGAATCAAAAGCAGTGGCCATTTTTCCAGCTGTTAATTCCAGCACCTTCAATTGAGCCTCTCTTGCCAATCCCTCAAAGCCTCCGGAACCAAGATAAATAATTCGATCAAAATCAACGGAAATCAGCTTTTCAATTAATTCTTCTCTTTGAATCACACTTTCACCCAAACGAGAGATTGTTTTCACAATTTCATCTTTTTCCCCATCAGATAACGTATCAAAAATGAGCAGTGCAATTAACGTCATACAGGTGTAGCTCCCAGTCATGGCAAAGCCTTGATCATTTGACTTTTCTGGCATTAATAATAGAAGGTTTCCGTCATCGCCTGCTGCCTGCTGTGCAAGCTTTCCATCCTTTGAGCAGGTTATCGTAATTTGGTAAAGATTGTTTACGATTTGCTGGGCGAGCTCAACAGCTGCCACGCTTTCCGGACTATTTCCGCTTCTGGCAAAGGAAACAAGTAAGGTAGGAATTTCAGCTTTCAAAAATTGGTACGGGTTTGAAACAATGGATGTTGTCGGCACACTCTCTAAATCCCATTGCCATTCATCGACTTTACCCTTCAAATAAGGTGTAACGGTGTCACCCACATATGCTGAAGTACCTGCACCAGTAAATATCACACGAACACGATTATGCTTTTCTTTAATATTCTTCAAAAATGATGTTATGGCCTCCCGTTTCTCTCTGTACAAACTAAAAGTCTCCGCCCACAACTGGGGCTGCTGTTGGATTTCTGCCGTTGTAATCTCTGCTCCTAGGAGAACTAATTTCTCCTTACCTAAAGTAAACATTCACTTACACTCCTTATATAATGTTTAGATATTTTCATATACCTTTAATCCCGCACCAATCACGCCATTATCCTGCTTAATGGCAGTTATGGTCATTTGATCTAATACATGATGTTGTTCAGAGATTTGATAGGTTTTAAGTTTTTCTTTCATTATTTCAAGCAGGAAAGGGTTATTGGCAATTACGCTGCCGCCAAATACAATTTTGTGCGGGTCTAGTAAACTAGAAATCGTGTAGAGCCCCTGGGCCAAACTATCTGTCACCTCTTCAATAATTGACTGAACCTCGGGTTCCCCTGCTAGATAACGTTCAAAAACATCCTTAGTGGAAAGCTCCACACTCAGAAGTTCTTCTGCCTTTTTGGCAATAGCAGGTCCGGCAGCTGCATTTTCCAGCCTCTCAAATTGGGGCGCATTTTTCTTTGAGAAAATAGGAATCAAGCCAATTTCCCCGGCAAATCCCGCCCCCCTAAAAAAGGACCCGCGGTGGATGATAGCACAGGATATGCCCGTGCTAATCGTTACATAGACAAATGTTTCCTCTCTGTTTCCGCCGGCAGCCTTCCATTCCGCAAACGCGGCCGTATAGACATCATTATCAATTACTATTTTCTCAATTCCGAACGCCTCCCGAAGACGGCGTGCAACTGGGAACTGCTCCCAAGGTAAGTTGTTTTGGAAAACTGCAATTCCGTTATCCCGGTCTACCTTGCCAGGGACTCCAACACCGATCCCTGTCACGTCCGTTATCGAAAGAGTTGAATCTTCTAAAAGTAGTTCCACTGCTTCTGCCACTCTAGAAAACATTTTTTCTCTATCAGAAGGATCACTTTTGACTTCAGTACGTTTTTGCAATTCCCCATTCTCTGTAATGATTCCTGCTGCAATTTTTGTACCGCCAATATCAATACCAATGGCCCTTTTCATTCCCTGCACCTCGATTTATATTATTTATCAACAAACTCTGAGTAGATGGGTTGATGGTACAAGTTGTAGTGAAAGAAAAGCTCATAGTTATTTTGCTATGAGCTCATCTGCTTTGTAATTTCATTATAACACTTCAACTTGTAGGGTCAACCCAACAATTTAAATTTTTAGAAAATTCATTCCAGGTAAATTCCAATATCAGTTTAAGTTAGTTCAGTGTAAAAACGACAGCGGTCACCACGAACAATAGAACGACAAAATTCTACCGGTACTCCGTTTGTGTCATAAGCTGTTCTTTCTAATAGCAGAGCCGGTCTCCCTTCTTCTGTCTCGAGGTACTCACTTTCATCTGATTTAATTAAAACAGGTTCGAATGCCTCGATGGCTCTTTTTATAATGATATTTAATTCCTGTTCAAGAAAATCATAAAGAGAGATTTGTCCCACTTTATTCAACATAGACATATCTGGTATAACGCTTTTTGGAAAAAAGGAGGACTCTAGTATATAGGGATCATCTTCCACACAGCGCAGGCGCTTCATTTCAATGACCGTTTCATCATCCGAAATTTGAAGCTCTTGGATAATCTCTTGAGTCGGTCTAACTTCTCTTATTTCAATTAGGATATCCTTAGGGGTCAATCCTTTTTCCTTAAAAACTTTGCTAAAACTATATAAACCCATTAATGACTGCTGCAGCCTTGGCTTTGCAACAAATGTGCCCTTCCCTTGTTTACGGTAGAGCAGTCCATCCTGGACCAATTCTTCAATTGCTTTTTTTGCCGTATTTCTACTGACATTATATTCATTCACTAATTGATTCTCAGAGGGTATTTGATCTCCTGGCTGCCATTCCCCTTGTTCAATAGAATGTTTTAATCTTTCCTTCAGTTGATGGTAAAGTGGTATAACACTGTCATTTTGCAGCGGCTTCATCAAAATCTTCCTTCCTATTCATTCCGAAAAATTTAAACTCATTATACCACAACTTGTACCATCAATCCACCAACCAAGTTTTAAATGTTGTTAAAAATGCATTTATTTCCTATTGTTAACGAACTCACTTGAGGGTCTAGCAAGTTTTATCCTCAATCTACAATATGAGAGGATTGATTAATACAAATATCCCCCAAACTTTTAGTTTGGGGGGCAGGCTGTAGAGAAAATCTTGAAAGCCTTTAATATCTTTAACAAGGACAAATCCTTCTGCCAGCGCTTACGATTTGTCACCAAGATCCCGGATGAAGGACAAATCCTTCTGGCTGGACAAACGATTTGTCCTCAAGACCCCGGATGAAGGACAAATCCTACTAGCTGGACAAACGATTTGTCCTCAAGACCCCGGATGAAGGACAAATCCTACCGGTTGGACAAACGATTTGTCCTTAAGACCCCGGATGAAGGACAAATCCTATCGGTTGGACAAACGATTTGTCCTTAAGACCCCGGATGAAGGACAAATCCTACTAGCTGGACAAACGATATGTCCTCAAATGGCATGTATAATATTTACCTAAAAAATCTGGAGGATAGACTCAGAGAAAAAAATTCCCTTTCTCGACAGTCTGTCCCCCAAACTTTTTGTTTGGGGGTTTTTATATCTTCATAAACTTTTTTATCCTACTCGTACCTTAATGCCTCAATCGGACTCAGTTTAGACGCCTTGTTTGCAGGAAGTAATCCAAAGATAATCCCGATGAATGCTGAAAAACTAACACCTATAAGAACAATTAACGGACTAACGGAAGCTGTAATTGGCGAAAACTCCGAAACAAGGATACTCCCTATTGCTGCCAGCCCGATTCCAATTAAACCTCCTAGTGAAGTTAATGTGATGGACTCAATTAGAAACTGGAGGAGAATTTTGCTTCGTGTTGCACCAATCGCTTTCCGGAGGCCAATTTCTCTTGTCCTCTCTGTTACAGACACTAGCATGATGTTCATGACACCAATTCCGCCCACTAAGAGGGAAATACCTGCAATACTTCCAATAAGCAGTGTTAGTAACGAAATCATTGTGTTTAGTTCTCTTTCATAATCTTCGAAGTCATTTGTTGAATACATGCCGTTTTCAAGACCCTTTTCAGCTGTTAACGTTTCGGCTGCGAGCCTGCCTGTTTCGGAAATGTTTTCAGGATCACTTGCTATTACCTGTAATTGTTCAATTTCTCGGTTACCGAACATCATGGAGATGACAGTGCGCGGCATTAGCATCTCACCGGTTTCCGGATTACGAAATTGCTCAGGTACTGGTGATTCATACACCCCCACCACTTTGTATGGATTATCATTAAGGTCAATAATCTCCCCGATTGGGTTTTCGGATTCCTTAAAGAATTTTTCCCTTGCTACAGTATCAATCAACACTACCCGGTTCAAACCATCATTATCTGCGGCATAGAGAGCACGTCCTTCTACTACCTGAATATCCCTGGCCGTAAAGAATTCCGCACCAACACCGGTAATTTGCATTTCACTCTGTTCATCATCATGTGTCATCATTCCCCAGCCTTGATTCGTTGCAACCACTGCCTTTACACCTGGAACCGCAGCAAGTGTCTGAACATCTTCAGAGGTTAATTCAGGTTCCTCCCAAAACATTTCTGATTCATCTTCAGGCGGGATATATTCATAATAAATATCAATCGCATTCTTATCTGTACTAAACAATTCATCTGTCATTTGCTTCTTCGTACCTTGTCCAATTGCTACGATAATAATAACGGCGGCTACACCAATGATAATTCCCAGCATCGTGAGAGTAGACCTTATTTTATGATTCCAGATGGACGAAAGCGCAATTTTAAAGCTATCCCATATATTCATGAAGACACCCTCCGGTCTTCGGTAATCTGGCCATCTTTTATTGTGATTACTCTCTTTGCATAGGCTGCAATTTCTTCTTCATGGGTAACAATGATAACCGTTTTTCCTTCTTCATTAAGCTGTGTGAATAGCTTCATTATTTGCTCACTTGTATGTGAATCAAGTGCACCTGTGGGTTCATCGGCTAAGAGAATCGTAGGATTATTAACAAGAGCTCTAGCGATGGCAACACGCTGCTTCTGACCGCCAGATAATTGATTAGGTAAATGCTTCATCCTGTCACCTAACCCTACTTTTTCTAGCAGGACTTTTGCTCTTGCTGTTCTTTCACGCCTAGAAATTCCAGCATATACAAGCGGGGAAGCAACATTCTTAATCGCGTTGTCTCTAGGAAACATGAAGAATTGTTGAAAAACAAAACCGACATGTTCATTTCTTAGCTTAGCTAAGGTGCTCTCTTTTGCTGCGGCGATTTGCTGACCATTTAATTCATATGTACCAGAGGAAGGGTAATCTAAAAAGCCAATGATATTCATCAGTGTAGATTTACCAGATCCAGATGGACCCATAATCGCAACAAACTCGCCCTCTTCTATATGTAAATCAATGCCATGCAGCACCGGAACCTCTAATGAACCCTTGCCGTACACTTTTGTAATATCATTCAACTTCATCATATGATGTCACTTCCATTCCATCATGCATTTCTTCTGTTGGTGTAAGGACCACAAGTTCTCCCGGTGTAATTCCTGATGTAACTTCAATAAAAGCATCATTCATAACGCCAGTTTGAACCTCACGTCTTTCTAATATTCCATCTTTTAGAACATAAACGATCTTAGTTCCGGCTTCATCGATAAGAGCAGGATGTGGGATAGCCACTTTTTTGGCTGCATCACCAGCTTTTATTTCTAAGGAAACATGGAAGCCTTGACGTAATTCGGAAGTATCATCAGTAATCGTAACCTTAAAAGGATACATGGTTACATTACCAGCTCCGCCGCCTTCGAATCCTTCACCACCGCCGCCATCAGCATTTGGGAATTGCGAAACAGATTCAACACTACCCTTCCATTCACGATCTTTAAATACTTTTGGACGGATAATAACTGGTTGTCCTTCCTTAATCTTTACTGTATCGAATTCACTCATCGACCCAATAACTTTATACGGTTGACTTGAAATGATGTGGATGACAGGTTCTGCTGCTCCTGCTTCTGTATTTGCTACATTTTGATTTACTTTTACAATGATTCCATCCATTTTACTTACAATCGTCATTTCACTTTTTTGTGCATTCAACTCTTTTATTCGGTCTTCAGCAGATGTAATTTCAGCCTTTGTACTTTCATATTGCATTTCTTGTTGGATTTTTTCATTCGAAAGCTGGTTAATGTCCTCTTGTGAAACAAGCTCTTGTGCAGCCTCAGTGCTTTCTGCAGCTTGTGCTGCTGGTTTCTTTTTAGCTTCTTGAAGCCGCTTGTTGAGATCGGTAATTTGATTTTGCTCTGTTTTCCCTCTGCTTTGCAGCAGTTCTTTCTCACGGACAGCTCTTTTTAATTCGCTATCTATTTTTGAAGAATCATAGATTACTAGCGGGTCACCCGCTTTAACTACTTGATTTTCTGTTACTTTAAATTCAGTGATTACCCCTTTTTCAGGTTCTAAAAAGACCTTTTGCTCACTTTCCGGGACAATTTTACCCGTTACAAGGATTGATTCTATTAATTCTTGTTCACTAACCTTTTGTACACTAATACTCATGACACCCTCATCTATACTTACTGATTGTGTACCTGTTTTTGCGTATAAATATGTACCCGTGCTTGCAATAGCAAGTATCCCTACAATAGCTGCTGACCAAATCCATACCTTTTTCTTCACTCATATACCCCCGTGGAATCTATTTATTTATTCTAGTATCTACTATATAGATACTGGAAATATTTTCAACAGGTTTTTATGGTAAACTTTTCTATTTGTTATCGATAGATTCTATATTGGAAAATATACTGGTCTATTCTGAGTGACCACTTCTTCCCTTTTTATGATGTTTCGGGCTCTCATTGCTCTTATGAGTGACCGCTTCTTCTCTTTTTATAAGGGTTCGGGCTCTCAGCTCTCTTATGAGTGACCGCTTCTTCTCTTTTTATAAGGTTTCGGGCTCTCAGCTCTCTTATGAGTGACCGCTTCTTCTCTTTTTATAAGGTTTCGGGCTCTCAGCTCTCTTATGAGTGACCGCTTCTCTCTTTTTATAAGGTTTCGGGCTCTCAGCTCTCTTATGAGTGACCGCTTCTTCTCTTTTTATAAAGGTTCGGGCTCTCAGCTCTCTTATGAGTGACCGCTTCTTCTTTTTTTATGAGGTTTCGGGCTCTCATCGCTTTTATGAGTGACCGCCTCTTCTCTTTTTATGATGTTTCGGGCTCTCATCGCTTTTATGAGTGACCGCTTCTTCTCTTTTAATAAGGTTTCGGGCTTTCATCGCTCTTATGAGTGACTGCTTCTTCTCTTTTTATGAGGTTTCGGGCTCTCAGCTCTCTTATGAGTGACCGCAGCAACTCTTTTTATGAGGTTTCGGGCTCTCAGCTCTCTTATGAGTGACCACTTCTTCTCTTTTTATGATGTTTCGGGCTCTCATTGCTCTTATGAGTGACCACTTCTTCTCTTTTT
>NZ_JAWVNQ010000013.1:0-87586 GCF_046591715.1 Neobacillus niacini
TTCTATCGAAAGCTCTGCTACATAACCATATCCCCCGACCCGCCACGCTGCCAAAGATAGTACCGAAACATCTAAATTTGAAACTCAGCTTTTTCCCTAATCTGCAAAAATTCAATTACCTCGTTATCAGGGCCTTCAAAGAAAACAGTTTCCCAGCCGTTATTAAGCTTATATGGACCTTCTAATGCTGAAATACCATTTTCGGTAAAACTCCCGATTATCTCCTGCACATTGTCAACCTGTAAACAGATGTGTACACCTTGTGAAACAGCCTCGTGCCCGCCTGAAATGAGTTCAATTCTGAAATCATCTTTTACCAAAAAAGCAATTGTTTCTTTGTTGAATTGCAATCGCTCTTCTACATTGAGCCCCAGATACTTTTGATAGAAAGCGGTTGAAGCCTCCAAGTCTTTTACTTCAACCGCGAAATGGTGAAAGCGCATTGTTATTTCCCCTTTATAAAATTAAATTCATATCCCCAAATTCGTGCCACAAGTATTGCTGATCAATCGCTTCTTCATAGGCACTCCATAATAAATCCTGTGGAACGAATGCCGTCAGCATATCCAGATGACTTGCTTTAGGTTCGTGGAAACCTGTAATAATTCCATCAACCATCCTCAGCGGGAAGTTTTGATCTATATAAAGATTGGTCACACCATGTAACTCGCCAGTGACTCCTGCACTCTCTAGTGCCCTCACCACTGTTGTCCCAACTGCAATAACCCTGCCGCCAGCTGCCTTTGTATTGTGTATCTTTTCAATCGTTTTTTCTGATAGATGATATTCTTCGAAATTATCAGCTGGAGATGGTTCATAATCATCATCTAATAGATAGCTTAGTCCGGTATGAAGCTGAATAAAATCAAGCTCTATTCCCTTCTTCTGCAGGTTGAATAACAGCTCCCAGCTAAAGGCTCTTCCGGCAGAGGGCATTTCAACAGAGCCGGGATGGCTGGCAAACACAGTTTGATAATAATCCAGCCCCCATTCGTTCTCGATATATTCATATCGGACCGGTTCCCCGATTGCATAAATGCTATTAAAAAGGTCGGTTCCTTTTTTAGAGAAAAGGATTGTTTTTAATGGCGACTTTTCTTTCATATCGATAACAACAGCTGTGAGGTCTTGTGTAAAATGGAGGATGTCGCCTACATGCACCTCATCAGTCACAATTAACACATCCCAAATCTCTTCATCACGGCGTCTTGCCAGGCGAATTTCAACTTCTGAATGAATCATTACTGTATTTCTAAACAATCCCGCTTTTAGAATAGCGGGTACCGTTCTACTGTTGTTCATCACCACCAGGTCACCCGGCTTAAGATAATCAGCGAGCCTGAAAAATCGGTCATGGCTGACATGGCCCGTTTTCTTATCCAGCACCATCATTTTCACATGATCTCTTCTCAACCCTCGTCTTTCAGGTGGATGAGAAGCATTTAACTCTGAAGGTAAATAGAAATCAAAGGCTGTTGCTGCCATTATAATCCCTCCCCTGTAAACTCTTGTGCCTCAAACCGCTGTCCTGTAGTTCCCACTGACTTATCGGAAGCTAAATACACGAACACATTGACGACGTCTTCAGGCTTCGCTAATGGATAATCACAGTCTGGAACAGCTAATTGGTGCATTTCTGTATCCATTTCCCCTGGGTCGACCATGTTTACCCGGACGTTTGTTTCGCTAAGCTCATCTGCCCAGGTTTCCGTTAACCCTTCAACTGCAAATTTAGAAATTCCATATGCCCCCCAGCCAGCATATCCAACATGGCCCGCTTCAGAAGTAACATTGATGATCGAGCCTTGATTGCGCTGCAGCATTCCTGGTATAACCCTTCTCGTTACGAGGAATGGCGAAATGGAGTTTACCCGGAGGACTTCTGCAAAATCTTCTTCTGGATAGTCAAGCAACAGCGGCATTGGACTTGGTCCGAGAATCGAAGCGTTGTTTATGAGAACATCAATTTGACCAAATGCTTCCTCTGTCATCGCGACAAACCGCTCTACATCTCGAGTTAGTGAAATATCTGCTGTCACTGCGAGAACCTCAGCTCCCAATGCTTCAGCTTCACTTTTCACTTTTTCTAACCCTTTTGATGACCTGGCACAAATAGCAAGTCGTGCCCCTTCCTTCGCAAAGCGAAGTGTTAATGCTCTTCCTAAACCTTTTGATGCACCTGTAATCATAACCACTTTATTTTTCATTATTTATCGCTCCTTTAAGTGTTTAACTTGATGTCTTTAGCTTAAAGGATTTTGGAAATTCCTCCCTCAGAAAAAAGCTTGAACTTTATCTACAACTTTAGGATGAGAAAATTAGTTTCATGGAGCCCGAATTCTTCTTGGGCATACAAAAATGAGCCTCATGAAGCATTCATGAAGCCCAATTTCTTTCTGGACATATGAAAATGAGCCTCATGAGGCATTCATGAAGCCCATTTTCTTTCTGGGCATACGAAAATGAGCCTCATGAGGCATTCATGAAGCCCAATTTCTTTCTGGACATGCAAAAATGAGCCTTATGAGGCATTCATGAAGCCCAATTTCTTTCTGCACATACGAAAATGAGCCTCATAAGGCATTCATGAAGCCCAATTTCTTTCTGGACATGCAAAAATGAGCCTCATGAGGCATTCATGAAGCCCAATTTCTTGCTGGACATGCGAAACTGAGCCTCATGAAGCTCCTATGAAGCCCAAATTCTTTCCGGGCATACGAAAATGAGCCTCATGAGGCACCCATGAAGCCCAAATCCTTTCAAAAAATACAAAAATGGACCACATGATTCCTTCATGAGGTCCAAAATATCTTAGGTAACACGAAAATGGTCTTCATGACCACTCGCGCATTCAGTCATATCAACTATTCTTGCTTCGAATAAGGTTTAAAGGTCTCTAATACCTCTACATACCGGTCTTTTGTTTTAATCGGAATTCCTTGAATAAGCTCTTCTTGTTTTCTGCTCTCAAGTTTTTTGATATCTATCTGAAAAAAGGATTGAATGATTCGTGATCGGTCTGGACGGCCATTAAAAATCGTTAACACACCATCATCGGTAATACCAAAATAACCATTTGCTTTTAGCAGTGGTGAAATATCATCCATTTGCTTACGAAAAACCATGGTGGTTTCATCCATCTCCACTAACTGCCATTGGTCATATTTGGCCCAAAAGTTTTCTATGGACCAGTAGGAATCAAGGATTACTTCCTCACTTATTTCTCCATCAAGATAGACTCTTTCCAGAATAATGGTCAATGCTTGAGGTTCCGATATTTCCTGATCTTGATGGTTTGTCATTTTCACGGCAGAGCCAGTTAACATCATTCCTGGCAGCTTTCCGATGGACATGAAGAGCACAACCGCAACAAAGGCTAAACCAAGCCGATACTGTGTAATCCAATTGAACCTCATGCATAATCACCTCTTATTAGTAGAGATCTAATTCTTTTTCACTACTAGTTTAGCCTTTTTTTGCCTTTTTATCCTTTTTCCAAAAAATCAAAAAGAGACAAAGCCATTTTTTGGCTTTGCCTCAAGTAATTATTTACGGCTATTAGGTTCTAACCGCTGAGAATCATTGTTTCTGTTCCCATCACGACCAAGTGCGCCATCATCAATAATAACTTGAACTGGTCTGCCGTTGGCCATAGGCTTAACAGCATCTCGGATAGCTCTTTTTGTTTCTTCAGCTCGCTTGTTATTATTTAATTTAACGGAAACCATTACAGAATTACCATAAAGAACGGAGCGGATTTCCCTAACATTTTCAATGTCAGAAACCTTGCTTTTAATTCTTTCTGTTATACGGTCCTGATTTTCGGGTTTCGTTGTCTTCATTCCCGTATTTCCAGCTCTCTGATTCAAATGACCATGATAATTCACATCACTGGTACTAAATTGATTATCTCGTTGGAAGAAATTATGGTCATGGTTTGCGAGCGGTTTTGTCGGGTTAGGCGGATTTCCGTTTTCATCAGTATTTCGTAACTGCTTTCTCTTCTCTTCATTATTTGCTTGGTTTTCAATTCCAAGATTATGATCCATGAATTCAGTGAAAGGACCATCATTATCCCCAGGCATTCCATTGGAACCATTTTTATGATTTTCATCTGAATAGTATCCTACTGGCTGCCCCATATTTTTGTTGTCTTTATCCATTGCAGCACGGTCATCATTTGCACAGCCTGACAGCCCAACAGCTAGCAGGGCGGACAGAGGAATCATCCACTGTTTCACGTTCAAACGAAAAACCCCCTCTACGATGCGTGAGCATAGAGAATATGCTCATGGTTAGCTTGTGAATTTAGAGGGGGTTTCATTCTGCCATAATCGACCATAACTCTATTTTGCCAGCTTTTTTAAAGTATCAATAAATTTTTTACGTGAGTAGTACTGACCAACACTTAAATTCATCATTTGATTATACTTATGCTGGTCTCGATAAGAGCCTTCCCTGATGAGCCGATTCCATTCACGGAAAATATCTGCAGGGAAAGCAAGTGCGTACAGAAATGCTTTCTCGTTCAACAAGCTTTGAAATTGCGGATAAAGAGAAAGCCGTTCAAAAGACCAATCCAGGCTGGGCAGAATTCGGTTCGCGTATTGTAAATAATCAAGTAAAGCCGGGCCAATACTAATTAAATCAAAATCAATAAGGTGTAAAGAACCTTTTGAATCACGTAAGAAATTATGGTGGGCTACATCTCCATGAAGAATACAAAAAGGTTCATTGATAAACAGGCTGCGGTCCTTTTCCATCCCGCTTAGTGACCAATTTGCCCAATCAAGCATATCAGCTAAAATCTGTTCATTAATAAAGTATTTTATTGTGGATAGATTGGAAGCAAAAGCTGCGCCCCGATCTTTCCATTTTTCAATAATAATTCCTTTAGGGATTATCGTTCGATAACGTGATTCGAAGGATGATGTCACCTTATGGAATTGCTCTAGTAGTTCAAGCCCCTCCTGCCGGTTTTTTTGAGATTGAAATGAAAACGGCGTTTTATTGGGTGAAATGTATTCCATACACCCAAAGTAAGTTCCCTCAAAAAATAAGGGATCCTTGATTTCGGGATGGACGAACAAATAAGTTTTTTCAAAACCTTCGCTTCTTAGCGTCGAGGTAAAAGCCTCTTGGAGCCGTAGGCGTTTATTTGTATGAAAACCTTTTAACATATAGGTATTTTTTTCTGTTTTTATTAAAATTACACTTTTTCGATATGGCACCATTTCTATGATTGACTCTTTAAATTGGGAGCGTAAATAAGAGAGGAGACGAATGAAATAATCATCGTCTCCTTTTTGTTTAAAAGTCATACTCATTGCTTTCATCTTCGTATCGCATCATTCCATCCATAGGTCCCATTCCATAAGGATTCATGTACGGAGGCTGCGCTACATTTGTCGGTCCAGTATATGGTGCACTGTATATTGGAGGTGTCGGCGGAACAAATTGCTGCTGCGGCATTGGAAGTGGTTTTGGTCCACCACATCCGCAATCACCGCCTGCCCCCATCGGTAATCCCCCTTGAGCGGGAAATTGCTGCTGCATTGCTGGCATTTGACCGCCGGCAAAAGGCATGCCCATATCTGGTGATTCAAAATCTTGAGCTCCCATTACTTGTGGTGCCGGCCCCATTTGCGGGTAACCGTAAGGCATTTGTCCATATGGTGCTCCCATTCCTGGCTGGCCGAAATCTGGTCCCATTGGGCCTCCCATTCCTGGCTGGCCGAAGCCTTGACCCATCGGTCCTCCCATTCCTGGCTGGCCGAAGCCTTGACCCATCGGTCCTCCCATTCCTGGCTGGCCGAATCCTGGTCCCATCGGTCCTCCCATTCCTGGCTGGCCGAAACCTGGTCCCATCGGTCCTCCCATTCCTGGCTGGCCGAAGCCTTGACCCATCGGTCCTCCCATTCCTGGCTGGCCGAAGCCTTGACCCATCGGTCCTCCCATTCCTGGCATCCCTTGTGTTTGAGGGTCAAACCAGCCTTGACCTGCAGCTGCTTGTGAACCTACTGGGATATCGGAACTTTCATCAAATGAAGGCATTTGATCATCTGCTGGGAATTGATCGAATCCTCCCATCATTTGATCACCCATCGGCATTTGGTCCATTCCAGGCATCTGGCTTCCCATCGGCATTTGACCGCCCATTGGCATCTGGCCGCCCATTGGCATTTGGCCGCCCATCGGCATCTGGCCGCCCATTGGCATTTGACCGCCCATCGGCATCTGGCCGCCCATCGGCATTTGACCGCCCATTGGCATTTGACCGCCCATCGGCATTTGGCCGCCCATCGGCATTTGGCCGCCCATTGGCATTTGACCGCCCATCGGCATTTGACCGCCCATCGGCATTTGACCGCCCATTGGGTTTGTCATTGGTAATTGCGGCATAAAGGATGAAGATTCATCATCATATCCATGCGGCATAAATTGTGCACCCATAACACCTGGCATTGGTCCTGCTTGATGAGGCATCATATGATGCATATGGTGCATTGCTGCTCCTTGAACTTGCGGAAATGGTATGAATCCTGCTGGCGGACAAGGCGGCGGCGGGCACCATTTTGGCGGCGGCGGACAATATCCAGACCCAGGCAGAATTGGTGTCATTGGTTCACAGAAATCTTGCGGCATTTGCTGCTGCACAGGAAGCTGATTTTCCATTGGAGCTTCTTGTACAGGCATAACTGGCATTTCTTTTGCCGGTTCTTTTATTTCAGGGAGTATGTTCGCTGGTTTTGGCGGTAATACAGGCTGTTTTACCTCCATATTGGTCATGTTATTCATATAATAGTTGTTAATATCGATTTCTGGGATGATTTGCAGGGGCATTTTTGGAGTATATGGTGTTTTTGGTGTTTCGATAATTGGCGTTTTGACTGGTGTTTTAACTGGTGTTTTCACTGGTGTTTTAACTGGTGCTTCTTTAATTGGAATTTCTTTTACAGGTTTTTCTTTAGCTGGTACTGGAACAGGTACTGGCACTGGTACTACTTTCATTGGAGCTTCTTTTTTCGGAGCCTCTTTAATAGGTGCTTCCTTTATTGGAACCTCCTTTTTTGGAGCGGTTTTAATCGGCATTTCTTTTGGTTTCTCTTTGGTAATCGGTTGCTCAGCAATCGGCATTTCTTTTTTGGCGCCTAAGTTGATTGTGGCCCCCGGCTTTGTTCCCATAGGCGCTTCTTTTTTAATATTTCCACCTGTTGTTGGGACTTTTATTTTCATACCGGGCATAATCATATCAGGGTTGCTGAGCTGTGAATTCATCTTTTTCAGCTCTTCAAAATTCACGCCGTACTTCTTGGCGATTTTCCAAAGAGTATCCCCTTTCTGTACGATATGGATCTTCACTCTGATTTCCCTCCTATGCATAAGTCCATATATTCTATGTGATGATAGGCAAAGTGCTAACATTCTTCAGAAAAACTTATGCTTTTTTTCGCAAGAATATGAATCAACCTCTCAAAAATAAAAATAGATGCAATTTGCGAAAATTGCATCTACCTTATCATTATGCGTTTTGTAACATCCGTTCAAGTGCTAGTTTCGCATTTTCCGCGATTTCAGAACTAACCTTAATAATATTATTTGTATCTTCTAATGTATCCAAACTCCAAACTAAATGGTGCAGATCAATTCGGTTCATCGTTAGGCAAGGACACATCTGCGGGTTTAATGACATAATCTTTTTATCTGGGTGATTTTTTATTAACCGATTAACGAGATTCATCTCGGTCCCAATTGCCCACTCAGAACCCGGCTCTGCTTTTTCAATCGCATTGATAATATAGCTTGTGGAGCCTGCCAGGTCAGAAATTTCAACGACCTCACGGCGGCACTCAGGATGCACAATGATCTTCATGTCAGGGTATTTGCTGCGTGTATCATGGACATTCCCAACCGTAAAATTCTCATGAACAGAGCAGTGACCTTTCCAAAGGATGACTTTTATTTTAGAAGTATCACCTTCATATTCAAGTGAATGCGTAATCGGATTCCAAACAGCCATCTCATCTAAGCCAACACCTAAATCTGCAGCTGTATTCCGGCCCAAATGCTGATCTGGTAAAAATAAAATTCGTTCCTTTTGGGTGAACGCCCACTTCACCATTGTCTCTGCATTTGAAGAGGTAACGCACGCACCGCCATTGGCACCCACAAATGATTTAATGGCAGCGGTAGAATTAACATATGTTAATGGAAGAATAGTATCACCAAAGAGCCCCTGGAGGATTTCCCAAGCTTTTTCGGTCTGATCAAAGTCTGCCATATCTGCCATCGAGCAGCCTGCCCGCATATCTGGGAGAATCACCTTTTGATTATCATTTGTTAGAATATCTGCCGTTTCTGCCATAAAATGCACGCCGCAGAAAACTATATATTCAGCGTCTTTATTGTCAGCTGATAACTGAGCAAGCTGCAGGGAATCACCTGTTGCATCCGCAAACTGAACCACTTCATCCTTCTGATAATGATGTCCAGGAATAAACAGTTTAGAGCCTAATTTGTTTTTTACTTCAATTACTCTAGCTTCTAACTCTTCCTTCGACATCTGCTTATATTTTTCAGGAATCATTTTATTCTTTTGCATGGCCGCTAAAATACTCATCTTTGTTCCTCCCCTTTGCTCCAAAGAACTTTAACGCTGATATCAAGTGCTTTATATGAATGTGTTAAGAATCCAAGTGAAATATAGTCAACCCCTGTATCACGATAGCCAGCTAAATTGGACAATTGAATGCCCCCTGATGCTTCCGTTACGAATCCTGATGGAACTAATTTAATCAGTTCTTTAATTTCCTCAGGAGTCCGATTATCAAACATAATCACATCGGCACCAGCACTGACCGCTTCTTTCACTTGTTCTTCTGTTTCAACTTCGACTTCTACCTTCACCATGTGTCCTGCCTTTGCACGCACTGTTTCAACTGCATGTGTAATGGATCCCGCAAATGAAATATGGTTATCCTTAATCATAATTCCGTCGTAGAGGCCGAAGCGGTGGTTGTAGCCTCCTCCTTTGGTGACGGCATACTTTTCCAGCATCCTTAAACCTGGTGTCGTTTTACGGGTGTCACAAATTTTGGTATGGCCACTGTCAAGTGTTGAAACAGCTTCCCGGGTGAGCGTGGCAATTCCACTCATTCTTTGGATTAAGTTAAGAACCACTCTTTCCCCTTTCAGCAGATCAGATATTTTTCCGGAGGCTGTTGCAAGCTTTTGCCCGTATTCAATGTTCTGGCCATCCTTTACAAAAACCTTAGTTTTAATATCGTTATTTAAAAGTTTAAATCCTGTTTTGATAATTTCTTCTCCGCAGAATACTCCATTATCCTTTGAAAGAAAAACAATTTCCCCTTCAGTTTCATCAGCAAAAATTAAATCAGATGTAATATCCTGTTCCCCAATATCTTCAATAAAAAATTGCTCAAGTAGCGAGCGCAGTTTCAATGTATTCATGGTTACTCTCCATTTCATGGGTATTTTTATGAGTAATGGTCTTGTTTAACCAAAAATGATTATCTTCCGCCGGGAAATCGCTTCGATAATGACCGCCACGGCTCTCTGAGCGCTCCAAAGCAGCATCTGTGATTAACTTTGCGGTAATCAGCATGAAGATCTTTGTCAACTCTTCAGCAGAATAAGCATCAAGATTCCGAATTTGCTTGACATTAAAACTATCTAACCAAGCTTTTTGTTTTTGAAGAGTAACAGCATCCCGGACGATGCCGACACGCTCCATCATATAATCCTGTATTTGCTGGAAGTCTGGCAGGATTTCCTTTACTTTTGGAATAAAAGGAGCAGTGTGTACATTCCCATGGATTTCTATATTTGCTGCCTCATTTAGCCATTTGGAAAGCTTTTCTCCCATATATAAACCTTCTAATAAAGAATTACTTGCAAGTCGATTAGCTCCGTGCAAACCTGTGCATGCGGCTTCGCCAATCGCATACAATCCATTTATTGAAGTTCGTCCAACTAAATCTGTTTTAACGCCGCCCATTAAAAAATGACTGCCGGGTGCCACTGGAATTCTTCCCTCAGATACCTGAAGTCCATTTTCCTCGCAAATCGATGTAATCGAAGGAAAACGTTCCGTAAAGTTTTCTATATTACTAATATCTAAATATACCTTGAAGCCATTTTTAAGATATTCATAGATTTTCTGCGATACAATATGCCTCGGTGCAAGGTCTTTTAGGTGATGCACACCTTCCATAATCGGCGTACCATCATCGGTAACGAGGATGGCTCCTTCACCGCGAACGGCTTCTGAAATTAACCCCTTTGTTTCGCCATTTAGGTATAAAAGGGTCGGATGGAATTGAATGAATTCCATATCAGCAACCTCAGCTCCAGCGCGATAGGCCATCGCGATTCCGTCTCCTGTAACGGTTGGGGCATTTGATGTATAGGTGAACAATTGGCCGCAGCCGCCTGTTGCGAGAATTGTATGCGAGCTAGAGTAATGCTTAATTTTTCCGTCTGGATCCTTGGCTTTAACACCAATGCAGGTTTGATTTGAATCCAGAAGTAATTCATAAGCAAACACGTTTTCCTCAATGGTGACATTTCCTTTCAGAGTGCTGTTAAGGAACTCAACCATATTTTTACCTGTCGCGTCACCGCCGCCATGAACAATGCGCTTTTCGCTGTGCGCTCCCTCCATTCCTAAAAGCAATTCCCCATTTTGATTCTTATCAAAAACAGAACCTTGCTCAGAAATGAACTTAATCAACCCAGGTGCAGCATGAATAATTTGTTCGACAGCTTCTTGATTATTGTGGTATCTTCCCGCTTCAAGTGTATCAGCAATATGCTTATCAGGATGGTCACCGTCACCAATCGCCGCAGCAATACCGCCTTGAGCCAGATAAGAATTAGCACTTCTAACTTTTCCCTTTGTGAGTATCCTCACATTTAATTCCTTATTTAAAAGCGAGGCTAACTGCAGCGCAGCAATCCCACTTCCTAAAATTAAAACATCATCATTTGTCATCACAATGCCTCCTGGATTAACAGGGTCTTGACATCTATATTTACATAGAATTAAACTAAATACAAGAAATATTTTTATAGAGTGTTCTGCTATAGTGCTCTTATAGTGCGCTTGGTGGTTGGAAAATAAGCGGAGTTTTTCCGGCTATTTTGGGAAATACCCTTATTTCCCTGAAAACAAGCGGAGTTTTTCCGCTTATTGTATCCAAATCCTTTGATTTTGGCTTATTTTAAGCAGTTAACCGGAATTTCTCCGCTTATATCTGCTTCGTAAGCTTACTCTAGATACAATAGCCGGAAAATCTCCGCCTATTAATTCTCAAGGCTAAACGAAAATCAACAACAGAGCCTAAAAGCGCCTGCCTATCGGCAACAGACACAGCAAGGTGGCACATGAAGCTAGACAGTTATCTAAAATAAAATACTAGTATAGGAGATTACTATGATATATTTTGATTTCGCCGCTACCACTCCGTTAGATCCTGAAGCTGCAGAGGTGTTTGTACAGGCTTCAACTGAGTTTTTTGGAAATTCCAGCTCTCTCCATGATATCGGCGGGCAGTCGCAGGACCTACTAGAGAATTGCCGTGAAGAGCTTGCAAATCTTTTAGGCATTAATAAAAATGGACTGTACTTTACAAGTGGCGGGTCAGAGGGGAACTTTTTAGGGATTGAAGCGCTTCTATCATCACCGAAGAAGCCTGGAAATCATATCATTGCCGGGCTGGCTGAGCACTCTTCTATCCATGGTGTTCTCAACCGGTTAGATGGATACAGAATTACCTTTCTACCCCTTAATTCTTCTGGTCTCATTGATGTAAAGGAATTAGAGGAGAGCATTACTCCTGAAACTGTGTTGGTAACCATACAGCATGTTAATTCGGAGATTGGTACCATTCAACACATCGAAGATATCACACGAATTTGCCGGCACAATGACATCCATTTTCACAGCGATTTTGTTCAATCTTTTGGTAAAATACATTTGAGAAATATTGCTCAGCTTGTCAGCAGTTTTTCATTTTCTGGTCATAAAATTTATGGTCCCAAAGGGGTTGGCGGTGTTTATGTAGACCCTTCCATTTCCTGGAGACCGTTTTTCCCTGGTGGATCCCATGAAAGAGGCTTTAGACCAGGAACCTTGAATGTCCCGGGGATTGCCGCGATGACGGCAGCTGCTCAAAAAATACAAGGGGAATTGGATAAAAATCATGCTAGATATTCAGAGCTTCGCGCTGCTTTTTTTAAGTCGGTCGAGCCTATTAAGGAATTTGTCCAAATCCATCAGGCAGATTCTAGTTCCCAGTTACCTTCAATCATTGGTTTACGGATTTCCGGGATTGAGGGACAATGGATGATGTTAGAGTGTAATCGTTATGGTTTCGCCATTTCAACAGGAAGTGCCTGTCAAATTGGCATGCAGTCCCCAGCAAAAGTGACACAAGCTTTAGGATTGAACCCACAAGAGGCAAAGGAATTTATCCGAATTTCTTTCGGAAATTCAACCAAGAGGGAAAATGTCGTAAAGCTTGGGGAAACTATTGTAGATATCGTTACGAAATTTAAGTTATAGAAATTATGCTAGAATAGAGAAGCAGGATTTTCGAGGAGGTTATTATGGCTGAGCAAAAGAAAATATTAGGCGATGAAAGGAGAGCTTTCATTTTACAGCTGCTTAAGGACAGCCCCGTGCCGCTGACAGGAAGTGAGTTAGCTACGCGGACAAATGTAAGCAGACAGGTAATTGTCGGGGATATCACGCTTTTAAAAGCAAAGGACGAGCCGATTATCGCAACAAGCCAAGGCTATCTGTATTTTAAGCAAAACACAGGCGTCCCAACATTCGAACGGACCATCGCCTGCAGACATTTACCAGAAGACACAATGACAGAACTAAATTTGCTTGTTGACCATGGAGTCTTAGTGAAGGATGTCAAAATTGAACATGCTGTCTACGGAGATTTAACAGCATCAATTATGGTATCTAATCGCCAAGAGGTTAAACAGTTTATGGAGAATATACAAACAACTAAGGCATCATTGTTATCAGAGTTAACTGGAGGCATCCATCTCCATACCATCGCTGCGTCCAATGTGCAGACACTGGACAAAGCGGAAGCTGCTTTGAAGGATGCTGGCTTTTTAATTGAATATTAATTGAGTATCCCTCCTGTGCAGAAAATTTGCATAGGGGGGCTTTTTTGATTACCAATCTTGGGTGGGCTATTGTTACCGAAGAGCTTGGATACTCGGGATTTCGGGCACGGTCATGGCTCCATTGTGACCGAAAAGCTTGGACACCCGGGATTTCGGGCACAATCATGGCTCCATTGTGACCAAAAGGCTCGGGCACCCGGGATTTCGGGCACAATCATGGCTCCTTTGTGACCAATCAGCTAGGGCACCCGGGATTTCGGGTACAATCATGGCTCCATTGTGACCGAGGAGCTAGGGCACCCGGGATTTCGGGTACAATCATGGCTCCTTTGTGACCGAGGAGCTAGGGCACCCGGGATTTCGGGTACAATCATGGCTCCATTGTGACCGAAATGCCCGGGCACCCGGGATTTCGGGCACAATTACAGCTCCATTGTGACCGAGGAGCTCCGACACCCGGGATTTCGGGCACAATTACAGCTCCATTGTGACCGAGGAGCTCCGACACCCGGGAGTTCGGGCACAATCATGGTTCCATTGTGACCGAGGAGCTTGTGCACCCGGGAGTTCGGGCACAATCACGGCTCCATTGTGACCAATAAGCTCGGACACCCGGGATTTCGGGCACAATCACCTCCCCATTCTGCCCCAAACTATAAAACACCCAAGATTTCGGTAACAATTAATCCCCCCCATCGCAGGCGAATCCCTACCAACTAGCACACACGAAAAAAAAGTACCGGATCGCCCCCGGTACTTTTTCGCTTATTTTACCATTTTAGAAGGATAACTCCCCAGCAATGTAACGCCGCACCCCAACGCTTCGAGCTCGGCCATTGCGCCTGGAATCAGGACCTCATCCAGCTTCATTTCCAAATCAATAATGAAAAAATAATTGCCGATTCCTGTTTTCATCGGTCTTGATTCAATTTTTGACAAGTTTATTTTCCGCCAAGCGAAGGCAGAAAGGACCATATGCAGTGTTCCAGCTTTGTCGGTTGGCAGTGTAACCATCAAGGTTGTTTTATAATGTGATGAGCCGCTCAGACCCTCAAAATCCAGCCCCTTTTCTGATAAAACGAAAAAGCGGGTATGGTTATGATCAAAATCGTGAATATCATGTTGGACTATGGTTAAGCCGTATTCTTCAGCAGCCAATTCATTGGCAATAGCGGCCACATTCATTTCAGGATGGTCCATGATCATCTTAGCTGCTGCGGCAGTGGAACTGACACTTTCAAATGGAATCCCATGTAACTTCGTATGTAAAAATTTATGGCATTGGGCAATCGCATGAGAGTGACTGTACACCTTCTGAACATTCTGCCAATTTTCGGCATTATTAGGGTGAACCATCAAATACTGCTTAATCGGAATCGTAATTTCACCAACAATTGGTAAATGAACCACGTGGGTAAGGTAATCTAATGTGATATTTACTGTTCCTTCAAGAGTATTTTCAACGGGAACAACCGCCAGTTCTACCTTTTCACTGACAACCGCATCCATAGATTCTGGAATCGTCCGATACGGTTCAAGTTCAAATCCAGGAAACACTTTTTTCACTGCTAATTCAGTGAATGTTGCTTTTGGTCCTAAAAAACCAATTTTCATGATTTCACACACTCCCTAACAAAAAATCTCTCTCTGCTGTAAAATGAGCCATTAGGCGCCTGTTCCAAGGACTTCTACTTTTTCAACAAATTCCAGCTTTCGTAATTCAGAGAGCAGCTCGTCAATATCTGTAGAAATATCGGTGGTATTCAACGAAAGTGTAACGTTTGCTCTTCCTTGCAGCGGGATCGTTTGATGAATCGTCAACACATTGCAGCCAGAAGCAGCCACTACACCAAGAAGCTTGGACAATGTTCCTGATCGATCTTCGAGATGGAAAAAGAGTGTTACTAAACGTTCCTTTACCACTGTTGAAAATGGAAATACAGTATCCCTGTATTTATAATAGGCACTTCTGCTTAAGTCTACTTGCTGAACAGCATCCCATATCGATTCTGCCTTCCCTCTCTCAAGCATTTCTTTTACATCAAGTGTTTTTTTCATAGCTTCAGGCAAGACGTCTTCTCTTATTAAATAAAATTTCTTATCAAATTTTTCATTTTTCATCTCTATACCCCACCTGACCGAAAAGCGTAAGCGCCCATACCAGGGCGCTTCAGCTAAAAATCCCCCAAAAACATTAATTACCTATTCGATAAATTCAAATTCAAATTCTAATAATTTAACTGTATCCCCATCTTTGGCGCCTTTTTTCCTTAAAGCTTCGTCTACCCCTAGACCACGAAGCTGTCTTGCAAAACGGCGAATCGATTCTTCTGTTTGGAAATTGGTCATCTTGAACAGTTTTTCAACCTTTTCCCCTGAGATCACAAATGATCCATCTGGTTCTCTCGTTATATAGAAGGCATCTGGGTCCGCCTCATGCTTATAAAGAACTCGATTAATACCTGTTTCTTCTTCTTCATGATCAAGAGGAAATTCAGGTGTTTGTTCGACTTTGTCTGCAATCGCAAATAACAGCTCTCTCAAGCCTTTTCTTGAAAGTGCAGAAATCGGGAAAATTGGGAAGTCCTCTTCAAGCCGCTCTTTAAACTTTTGCAAATTTTCTTCCGCTTCCGGCATGTCCATTTTATTGGCTACAATAATCTGAGGACGCTCTGTTAAGCGAAGATTGTATTCTTCTAGTTCCTTATTGATGGTTAGATAATCCTCATAAGGATCACGGCCTTCCATCGCTGACATATCAATAACATGAACAATTACTCGAGTTCGTTCAATATGACGTAAAAATTGATGGCCAAGTCCGACACCTTCACTCGCACCTTCAATCAGACCTGGAAGATCTGCCATAACAAAACTTCTATTATCCTCAGTTTCAACCATCCCTAGGTTAGGAACAATCGTTGTAAAATGATACGCAGCAATCTTTGGTTTGGCTGATGAAACAACAGAAAGTAAAGTTGATTTCCCTACACTTGGGAAGCCGACTAATCCAACGTCTGCAAGCAGCTTTAATTCAAGAACGACATCTCGCTCCTGCCCTGGTTCACCATTCTCAGCAAGCTCTGGTGCAGGATTTGTAGGAGTCGCGAAACGAGAATTTCCTCTGCCGCCACGTCCGCCTTTAGCAATCACGGCACGCTGGCCATTTTCTACAAGGTCGGCAATGACTTCTTTTGTTTCTGCATCCATAACAACTGTTCCTGGCGGTACCTTAACAATCATATCTTTAGCATTTTTTCCATGCTGATTTTTAGACATGCCATGCTCACCACGAGGGGCTTTCCAATGGCGTTGATAACGGAAATCCATTAGTGTACGCAAGCCTTCATTTACTTCAAAAACGACGTCGGCACCTTTACCGCCGTCTCCACCGGCAGGTCCTCCGTTTGGAACATATTTTTCACGGCGAAACGCGACCATTCCATTACCGCCGTCTCCGCCTTTTACGTATATCTTCGTTTGATCAACAAACATGTGAATCCTCCTGATTTGACTGATGGCGAACTTAAAATGCCGTTATACCTTTGGCATAAAGAACTCTAACTCAAGTTCGCTTTCTGATAATTCCTTTACCATCACATCCAGTTCAGATGTTGATAGGAATTGTTCAATCAGTTCTTTTTTTATTATTATTCCGCTAAAATCAAAAAAGAAACGAACTCCATCTGATTGCGGTTGAATTGTTATTGATAAATGATTTTCTTGAAAGGCTTCAATTGCCTGATCTAAGCAAATAAAAAAGGATTTTGTCCAATTTGAAAGAAGGTCATCATTAATCTCTACTGCTTCTAAATCGTTTAGAACCTCATATTCGAGCAGAAATACATGCTTTTCCCAATTTGATTTCAAAAGCAAGGAGGCAAATTTCGGCAAACGAAAATTCGACAGCTTCGATTCATGCTGTGCTTCAATTACAATTTCATTTATATATGCTTTTGCCCGGTCAATTCTATTTAAGTCCAAGTTGCCTTTGATTAACTGCAGCCTATTCAGCCAATCATGCCGTGAGTGCCGAAGCACTTCAACAATATCCCATTCTTTGTCCATAATCGCACTCCTAGCAGGGTCTCTAAAAACTATTTGATGTTAGTATATCAAAAAAGTTCACATGAGTAAGCACTTTTCGAGTGAATGTTTTCCATTTGAGGTATTATGAGGCGATTCATAGGAGGTCAAATTGGAGTTTGTTACTGGATATTATTTCCTAATGAATGAAAAAAGAAAACTCTAACCAATCAGGTTAGAGTTTTCATAGAAAGCTTACGCTTCTTGAGCTGTTGGATATACGCTCACTTTTTTACGGTCACGACCTAAACGTTCGAATTTCACAACGCCGTCGATTTTCGCAAATAGAGTGTCGTCACCGCCACGGCCTACGTTTTCACCTGGGTAAATCTTTGTACCGCGTTGACGGTAAAGGATTGAACCACCAGTTACGAATTGACCATCTGCACGCTTAGCACCAAGGCGCTTCGCGATAGAGTCACGTCCGTTCTTTGTAGAACCTACTCCCTTTTTAGATGCAAACAACTGAAGATCTAATTTTAATAACATGTATTCCACCTCCTACTTTTTGAAGGTAATTTTTATGTGCTTTCCGTATTCTTCTTCAATACTTTGTAATGATATAATCATACCTTCTAGAAGAAGCTGCACTTTCTCATTTATGTCTTCCGGAAGTTTATCTGGAACAACACAGCGGAGAAAGCCGTCTCCCTGTTCAATCTCAGGTGTGACACCCGTTAAGGCGTGCACAGCGTTGATTGCGCCGATGGCAACTGCGGATGCGCCTGCACAGACGATATCCTGTCCCCGATCAGCGAAAAATGCATGACCACTTATTATAAAAGAATGAATGAATTCGGATTCAATACGATTAATCGTAATATTAATCATCGATTGCTCAACACCTTACGCGTTGATTGCTTCAATCACAACTTTAGTGTATGGCTGACGATGACCTTGCTTTTTACGGTTGTTTTTCTTCGCTTTGTATTTGAAAACGATGATCTTCTTAGCGCGACCTTGTTTTTCAACTTTAGCTGTAACAGTAGCTCCAGCAACGACTGGGCTTCCTACTTTTACATTTTCACCGCCAACGAAAAGAACCTTATCAAATGTAACTGTTTCGCCTGCTTCTGCGTTAAGCTTCTCGATGTAGATAGCTTGACCAGCTTCTACTTTGATTTGCTTACCACCAGTTTCGATAATTGCGTACATAACTGCACCTCCTTATAAACTCAGACTCGCCATATACAGGCGCAAATGCAAAAGCATCCAACTTAATACCTGTCATGTGCGGTTGTAGCACGGGTGCTACAAACATAACATCGATAATTCTAACATGGTATAGGCAAAAGTGTCAATAAGGTTCTCCAGCTTTTTGCGCTATTTCGTCATGATTCCCAAAATGTTTGATCATATAGTAATGAGCTGCAATTGATTGAATCGAAAAATATACTTTAAATTTCAGCCATTCTTCCAACATTTCCAGATGCGGAGCAATTTCATCTTTTACTGCTTGTGTGGTTTCAACTAATACGGCTTCATAATCTGAATTCCGGTGTTCCAGTAATTCCCGTTCTAAGCGGAATGCTATCGTCTCTGCACTTAATATTCTGCCTGTCCCCTCGCATACCGGACATTTTTCCTGAAGGGCTTCTGAAAGTGAGACCTTTGTTTTCTTCCTTGTTAGCTGAAGGACTCCAAGTGCTGTGAAACCGATGATTTTGGTTCTTGTTTTGTCCTTTTTGAATTCTTTTTCTATTGTATCCTGGATATAACGCCTGTCCTTTTCATTTTTCATGTCGATGAAGTCAATAAGGACAATCCCGCCAATATCACGGAGCTTAAGCTGGCGAGCAATTTCAACAGCTGCTAAGGTATTGGTTTTTACCACCGTATCCTGATAATCATGCTTGCCAGAGAACTTTCCTGTATTAACATCGATGATCGTTAGTGCTTCTGTTTCATCAAAGATCAAATAGGCTCCGTTGTCGAGCCAAACCTCTCGTTTAAGGGCCTTGTCAATTTCATGATCGATTCGATGGTGTGAGAATATGTTTTCTTTCCCATTATAATAGGTAACTGTTAAGTTTGGATTTTTTGATTGAATTACTTTCTTTAAGGAAAGATCATCAATAATTATTTCACCAGAGGTCATTTCATTCACTGAATCAAAAACCATTTGTGTAAATGTATCCTTTTGAAAAAGTATTCCAGGTTTTTTAAGCGATGAAACTTTGTCCAGCAGCTCAGTATACTGTCTTCGTAAGCTGCTAAGTTCATTCTCCATTTCCTCTTTAGAAGCTCTGGCACTTGATGTTCGAAAAATGACTCCTTCATCTTCACTTTTTAGTTTCATGCCTAATTTACGAAGGTTTTCCTTTTCATCCATTATTTTTTTGGAAACTGCGACATAGCGGCCTTGGGGCATGTAAGTAAGGTTGTCCCCCATTATTTCGATAATCCCGGTCACTCTTGCCCCTTTTGTACCGGCTGCATCCTTATCGACTTGAACAATTAACCTTTGCCCTTGGTGAACAAAAGAGGTTACACTTTTCTTCTCCTTATCGATACTTCGCTCTGGCGATAGTATATAAGAAGCGAGGACATCTCTATGTAAATAAGCATTTTTCTCTTCTCCGATATCAATAAAAGCAGCATTCATTCCCGGAAGGACTTTGGTTACAGTCCCATAATAAATATTACCGAC
The DNA here is from genome assembly GCF_046591715.1 of Neobacillus niacini. GTDB lineage: Bacteria > Bacillota > Bacilli > Bacillales > Cytobacillaceae > Neobacillus > Neobacillus niacini_L. The sequence goes on from NZ_JAWVNQ010000013.1 coordinate 19,904, forward strand.
CAAAGATCGCTGCTCTGGCCGGTCAAATATAATCTCTTCAACTGTATTCTCGCGGACAATAGCAAATCTCTTTTCTCTTGAAACTGCGTTAACAATTAATTTTTCCAATCAGACTTCCTCACTTTTTTTACTAATTGTTTTTATTATACCCTTTTAGTAAGAAAAGAGAAGGTCGCTGATTTTATCCGTTAATCGTTTTTCCGTAAAATAAGCATGCAGCAGTTCGTTTTCATCCAACATGCCTTTTTCTTTGCCATCACTTTCAACAATGATCGGGTGCTTGCAGCCCCGCTGGAATTTTTCCAATACGTCGATCAGCAGGTCCTGTTCGTTTGCCTGGATGGGTTTTAAAGCTTGCAGATCACTCTTTTTACCATAATAGCGCTCGAGTAAAAACCTCATAAAAATGTAACGGCGCTGTTTCCACTCGTGATAGAGCGAGAATAATAAAAAGCCTACAATAATCCAGACATTAATTTGCTGTGGTGCAGCGAGGAACGTTATAACCGAAAAGATTCCTACACTGAAAAAAGAAATGATTAATGTTAACCGGTGGGCTATGGGAAATGATTTTTTTAAGGAAAGGAGCATGAATATCAGTTTCCCGCCATCGAGCGGCCAAACCGGAAACATATTGAAGATAAAAATCATGATATTGAAATTTAAGAATAGTAGAAACATTTCCTGCGAAACCAAATCAAAGGAAAAAAGTCCGTACGCCAGCGCTACCATCCAAATGTGCTGAATAGGGCCGGCAAGGACAACAATTGCTTCTTCCTTTAAAGGCCGGTTCCCGTGTTCCTCCATTTCAGCCACCCCTCCAAAGGGGAGGAGGGTGATTTTTTTGATTCTCCATGAAAAAAAAGAAGCTGCAGCAGCATGCCCCATTTCATGAACAAAAATGATGGCGATTAACAGGCAGAGCTCGCGGAAATGTGCTGTAGCAATTGATATCGCGATGACAATCCATAACAAAGGATGGATATATACGTGTTGTAATAAATGTATGACTTTATTCAAAGCGAATCACCTGTATCGGATCGATGAAATCATCGCCCTTCTTGATGGAAAAATAATAGGTGCCCTTTGTTTTATCTTCTCCAGCTGATTCCGAGGCAGTACCAACAACAGTTTCTGTTTCAATAAATTCATATAAGCTGACCTTAATTTCATCGAGATTACCGTAGGTGGACTGTGTCTGATCTGCGTGCTGGATGATAACGGTTTTCCCCGTATCTTCCTTTACACCCGCAAACATAACATTCCCTTCTTTCATTGCTTCAACGGCAGCACCTTTTGATGTTTCAATCATGATGCCCTGTCCATTTTTTTCAAAGTTTTCGAGGACTTTTCCTGAGAAAACTGGTATATCCTGGTCTTTCTCCACTACGTTTTTCCCTTCTTCTTTTCCTTCCTCCGAAAAAGGCAATAGTGCTAATGGTTTACCAAATTGATCTTCATACCATTTTGATACTGTTGCAAATTTAAAATCCTGCTCCATTGTTTTCATTACAAATTCCTTTGCTGGAGCAAAGGTGGCACTGTTTTCACGGAACATAATCGCAATTACAAGAAATAATAGTGCAGATGCCAAGATTTTGAAGATGAATACTTCTTTTTTAAATAGTGGATGAATGACGTCATCCTTGCCTGGGTCGTAAGAAGAATAATTGTTAAAACCATATTTTTCATCGTCCCCTGGCCAGTTTATTTCTCTTTCAGTACCAATTCCCGATGACCCCTTCTCTTTTTTTCTCTTTGCGATTCGTCGCCGTATTTCTTCAGGAGTAGACCGCATTTTTCCCACCAACCTTTAGACAGCTTTTTGTACAAGTTTATGAGGTTGTCTCACAGAGTATGACTCTTGTTCGTTTTTTTAGGTTGGGGACTAAGAACCAAACTATCAAAATCCGCTTACACAAATGAATTTTCCTATTAAAACACCCAGTAACCTGAAAATGTGCATTTGCCATTATATGAAACTTCCATGTTATTAGTGGATAAGCCACACCTTTTTTGTCCTTCTCCATATAATGGCTGTAAGTTACTTAATTAATCGAGGTGAATTAGATTGTCTACAAGTCAAAACCATAACACCTTTCGTGGTGATGTTTACGATTTAATTGAGTTAGAGCAATTATTAAAGGGTCCTCACACTATTCTTTTTGAGGGGAAGAGTCCATATCAGGACGTGCTGTTGCTAGAAACGAAGAATATACGTTTATATTGGAATAATCAACTGGTTTGGAATAGCATGGACGAACGGATTTATTACGAGGCTCTTGTTCATCCGGCCATGTTCCTGTCAGATAATCATGAACGTGTATTGATTATCGGTGATGAATGCGGACTGGCATTGCGCGAAGTTCTCAAATATCGTGATGTCTGCCATGTTGGTGTAGTACCCCTGTCTGCTGAAACCCTTTTAGCTGCCCAGAAAACACCTGAAATTTCTAAACTTAACGGAGGGTCTCTATTAGATAACCGAGTTCAAATCATCCGAAGCAGCATACATGACTTCTATATAACAGAACAAGAATCATTTGATGTGATCATCGTTAATCTTCCACGACCAGACACAAAAGAAATAAGCAAAATGTATACGAAGGAACTTTATAGAAAATTATCCAAACTCCTGACACATGACGGTATATTAGTTTCACAGTCTGCTTCGCCTGAAGATACTCCGTCAGCCTTCTGGTGTATTGATAAAACAATGCAAAGCGCTTCGCTTCATACTCTTAACTATCATGCTAATGTTCCTTGGTTTGGAGATTGCGGATTTCATCTTGCCGGGAAAAATCAGCTAATTTGGGATGAAGGGAAAAAATGTGATGTCAAAAACCGTTCACTTCCGAAAAATCTAAAATCATGGTTTACTTTTTCGCAGCAGGTAAAGTCCTTCAGAAAACAAGCTGTTGTCAACTCATTGAGTTCCTTACGCCTATCTGCTCTCCTTCCAAATAAAGTCCAGGACCAGGAACTTCATCATCTCCTCTCCAATTCCCACACAGTCCTATACAAAGGCAGTACTAAGGGAGATTCTGTATTGGTGCTAGAGACCAAAGATGTGCGACTGTATTTAGACAAGCAGCTTCAGTTTAGTTCTTTAGATGAACAAATCTATCATGAGGCTCTGGTTCACCCGGCCCTTTCCATTGCTCCAAAAAGGGATCGTGTGCTAATTGCCGGCGGCGGGGATGGATTCGCCATTCGTGAAGTTCTTAAATACCCTGATGTAAAGCATATTGACCTAGTAGATCTCGATCCATTAATGATCCACATAGCCCGTAATATATCTAAAGTATCTTCCTTAAACGGAAGAGCACTGCATGATAAGAGAGTAGCTGTTCATCAAAAAGATATTCAGGTTTTTCAAAAAGAACAAAATGAACCTTATGATGTCATTATTGTGGACTTGCCAGATCCAGGAGATGAGATATTGAGCCGATTGTATACGGTAGAGTTTTTCAAGCAATTATCCAATCTGCTAACAGAAGATGGCATTCTAGTCTGTCAATCACATTCACCAGAGTATGCACCGTTTGTTTACTGGAGCATCGGATTATCCCTTAAAGGAACTGGCATGAATATCAGGAGTTACCATGCAGATGTTCCTTCGTTCGGGGATTGGGGATTTCATCTGGCATCAAAGAAAAAGCTGCATTTGCAAAACAAAAAAGTAAAGGTAGACCATCAAACTTTGCCAGAAGACCTATCCAGCTTATTTGCCTTTTCATCTAAGTATCGGTCAGTTCGGGAAAATTCACATATGAATACTTTGTCAAACCTTAAATTACACGAAATTTATAAACAGGAACTGCGCAGGTAAGGTCAAAAAAACTCTACTCTTATTGACCTGTTCAACGAGTAGAGCCCCTTTTCTTACGAATTCTAAAAAACATGGACAACCGTACAATTTATTATCCCATAAATCCCATACCATAAAAGAAAACGGAGGGGAATGATGAGACTTTGTCAAAAGAAGGAAAGCATATTATCATTGACGCTTTTGAGTGCAATTCTACTCATTTAAATGACATCAAATTCCTAGAAGAAATGTGTATCAAAGCCGCTCTTGATGCAGATATGGAGATTTTATACTCTTACTTCCACCAATTTCAGCCACAAGGCGTAACGGGGGTACTGGTTTTATCTACTTCTCATCTATCTATTCATACCTGGCCGGAAGAAAGGTATGTGTCATTAGATTTTTATACATGCGGCACTCTTGAACTGACACCTCAGGTAGAATTTCTAATAAAAGAATTGTCTTCAAAGCATGCAAAGGTCTACTCCATTTCTCGAGGTGTATCATATCCTCAAACCATTAACTGTGAAGAATTAGGCATTTGATATTGTCTATTTACCAAGGTGAAAAATATGAGAACCAAAAACGTGAAGCCATTTACCTATGGGTCTTTATATAAACAAGACACCCCTGATGATACAATTATTCCACTTCGGACTGGGAACCATATAGATTTTACCATAGCAGGGCCTTACCAAAATACTAGACCAGATATCGCAGCGAATTCCATTACCGTTTACAAGTCAGGTGTCTATCAAATTACAGCAGATGTTTCTGTTATTTTGGAAGAAGACCAATCGGCGGTGTTCAACATAAATCGTCTGCCTGATGGTTCCGACCCATTAATAGGTTCTGTCTTTGACGCAAAAGGGATCAGCACCGTCACGGGAATAAATATTCAAGCTTACTTGTATGCTGGAGATTCGATTGGAATATTTGTAGCTGATGTGTTTGCTCCAAGAGGAATACCCCGATATAATCGAGCTGCACTCACTGTTCAATTACTTGAAAATTAATTGCAGAAAATAAATAATAAGCCTGTCCACTTTGAAAGTGAACAGGCTAAATTTTTATCTTACACCAAAGAACTTCTTAATTTTTCCAAATACGCTTTTATTCGCTTCTTCTAGCGGCTGCAAAGGAATAGATTCCCCTAGAATACGTCTTGCGATATTTCGGTAAGCGATAGACGCTTTACTATTAGGATTCAAGGCAATTGGTTCGCCGTGGTTGGAGGCTTTGATGACTTCCTCATCATCTGCAACGATTCCGATTAGCTCGATGGATAAATGTGTAGTGATTTCATCTACATCGAGCATATCGCCGCTTTTCATCATATGATTGCGAATTCGGTTAATCACCAATTTCGGTGATTCCACGGTTTTTGACTTCTCAAGCAGACCAATAATTCTGTCGGCATCACGGACAGCTGATACTTCAGGAGTAGTGACAACGATTGCACGATCTGCCCCGGCAATCGCGTTTTGGAAGCCTTGTTCTATTCCGGCAGGACAATCGATAACAATATAGTCATAATCTTGCTTTAGTTCAGTAATTAATTTATGCATCTGTTCTGGCTTAACCGCCGATTTATCAACAGTTTGCGCTGCAGGCAGCAAATACAATAAATCTTCGAATCTCTTATCTTTAACGAGTGCCTGATGGATTTTACATCTACCTTCTACTACATCTACAAGATCATAGATAATTCGATTTTCGAGCCCCATTACGACATCTAAATTTCGAAGGCCAATATCTGTATCTACTAAACAAACTTTTTTTCCTTGAAGGGCCAAAGCTGTACCTATATTAGCAGAAGTCGTGGTTTTTCCAACGCCGCCCTTACCGGATGTAATTACTATTGCCTCTCCCACATTAATGTCCCCCTTCTAATCGCGTTAAATTAGGCCTTAAATTTATTAAAACTTGCAATCTATCTACGATGATTTGATGGTTATCGTCGATGTACGCACATTCCATTTCACGTTTTTCATTGTTTTGAGCTTTATCAGGTGCACGATTTAGACAATCACTAATCCTCAGCTGTGATGGCTGCATGCTAGAAGCGGCAATAACCGCTTGATGATTACCAAACACACCTGCGTGGGCGATCCCTTTTAATGAACCCATGATAAAAATATTGCCGCCTGCTATCACGGTTCCGCCAGGATTCACATCGCCAATCAGCAGCAGGTCCCCAGGAACCTCCAATACTTGTCCAGACCGAATAATACGAGCAACGGTAACGACTTCGTTTTCCGCTTTCAGCTTATCTACTTCTGCTCGGGTGACGACATTTGATTCAATTTTATCAACCACTAAATTCTTTTTCTGACGGATCAGCTCTTTTATTTCTTCTAGCTGAGTGTCAGTCAAATACCTGTTGCCGACATCGACTTTAACAGGTGTTAATTGACTCTCAGCCTGAGTTCTTTGATTTTCTGATAGTTTTTCATCGAGCTCTTTTTTCAGCTCATAATAGGAACAGCTATCATCAAGATGAAGGACAATTCCATCCTTCGTACCTTTTATCGTAACGTTTTGCCGCTTTTTCATGGAGAAAACTCACCTCAAATATTAAGAAACACATCGTGCCAGATAATTAGACACGTTTTCTAGTCAAAGACACACATCTATTATACAATTCGACACGCCTTCTGTATTCTCCTTTTTTTAAAAAGAAAGACAAAAATCATTCGTCTCGCAAGCTATCCGCGAAACGTTCAAAATGACGTTTTAGCGGGTAGGCGGCAATCAAGAGGAAGATTGCATTTAGAATGAGGGAAGGGTAAAAACGCATCTTAATAAAGCTCATAAATTCAAGAGTGGTGATATGGATTAAAAAGTCCATTTCATACACTCCTAATTCAAGCAAGGCAATCCCCACGATCGAAGCTAGGAACGCGACAAAAATATTGGTCTGCAGCACATGCATAATCTTTGAAATAAGGTACGTAATAAAAGGAAAAAGAAAGAAATAAATACCAACAATCTCAATCCAGACAATATCAAACAACAATCCAAATATGGCCGCATAAATGATTCCATATTTTCTACCTGCATAAATGGCCAAAAATAATATCCCTGCGAATAGAAAATGCGGAGCCAAAATGTAGTTATGTCCGAAGATCTCTGGCGGAATGTATTGGACAAAAATGCTCTCTAATAAAAAAAGGAAGAGAAACAAAAGAGGAAGTAGGAATTTCTTCACAGGTCCTCCTCCTTCCCTTCGCTTTCGCCCATATCTGCTTCATTAGGCTGAGCCATTGTCCGTGTAATCACGATAATATTTTCTAAATCATAAAAATCCGCGCCTGGTTCGACTAAGGCTGTTTGATTCAATCCATATTGGTCTGGCTTCACATCAATGACTTTCCCAATTTGTAAGCCCTGAGGAAAGACTCCGCCTAAACCGGAGGTGATGACATTCTGCCCTTTTTTAATTTCCACCCCTGAAGGGATCGCTTTGATTAACAATGCTTTTTTCTCTTTATCGTAGCCTTCAACCAATCCAAAGACATTTGTCTCGCCTTGAACGATTGCCGAAATCCGATTTTTTGGATCCATTGCACTGAGCAATTGGACGGTGGAACTAAATTGATTGACGGTTTTTACCTTCCCAATCAGACCATGGGAAGTGACAACGGCCATATTTTTCTTAATTCCATTTGTTTTACCTTTATTGATAATAATCATTTCATGCCAACGATCAGGGTTTCTACCGATTACGGTTGCCTGTAATGGTTTAAAATCTCTCAGGGTTTCTTCTTCACCGAGAATATCACGCAGCTCGTTATTGTCCTTTTCAAGCTCATGAACCTGTGCTTCAAGGCTAACAAGTTTCTCCAGCCGTGACTTTAATTCTTTATTCTCTTCATATGTATTTTGCAAGTCCTGGAGATTTTCAAAGAAACCTGCCACTAGATGAGCAGGCTTTGAAACCAGGGATTGAACAAGGCCGGCAGTATCCTTTAAGAACTGCTCCGGCCAGGATAGTTTACTTCTCTCCCTTAACGAAAACCCAATCAATGCCACGAGAACAATAATGCTTACCAGCAAAACGATCAGTCGTTTATTCAAAAAGAACTGTGGCATGATTATACACCTCTATTTTTATGTCTGTATTTAAAAACGTGTATGTTGGATTCCACTCCAGGCACTTCGCGGACCTTAGGGCGGTTCGGGGAGCCTCCTCGGCGCTTTAGCGCCTGTGGGGTCTCCCCTGTCCCGTCCTCCCGCAGGAGTCTTCGTGCCTTCCGTTCCACCAACAATAAGTTTTTAACACAATCTTTATTATTATTACCTTGATTCTTTTGCTTTGTTTTTGAATAGTTGAATATGGTCTAGTGCTTTTCCTGTACCGATAGCTACACAATCTAATGGATTTTCGGCAATAAGTACAGGCATGTTAGTTTCTTCACTAATTACCTTGTCCAGGTTTCTTAACAGTGCTCCTCCGCCTGTTAAGACAATGCCTCGGTCCATAATATCGGCAGCAAGTTCTGGCGGTGTTTTTTCTAAAGTATTTTTAACAGCCTCAACAATCGCATAAACTGTATCCTTTAAAGCAACACCAATTTCCTGTGCAGTGATCTCGATTGTTTTTGGTAATCCTGTTAATAAATCACGTCCGCGGATTTCCATATTTTCAATTCCCTCAGGATCGCCAGCAGAACCAACTTCCATCTTAATGGCTTCCGCCGTACGTTCCCCAATCATGAGGTTATAATGTTTACGGATATAAGTAACGATCGCATCGTCCATTTCATCCCCAGCCACACGAATTGATTGGCTCGTAACGATACCGCCTAATGAAATAATCGCAACTTCTGTTGTTCCTCCGCCAATATCGACGACCATACTTCCCGTTGGCTCCCATACAGGCAAGTTTGCACCAATTGCAGCAGCAAACGGCTCTTCAATGGTATAGGCGTCTTTTGCACCTGCTTGACGTGTTGCATCAATGACAGCACGTTCCTCAACCGCTGTGATCCCTGATGGTACACAAACCATGACATATGGCTTACCAGAGAGAATGCTCTTGCTTTTAATGGCTAGACGGATATGGTGTTTCATCATCGCTGCAGTTGTTTCAAAGTCTGCTATGACACCATCCTTCATCGGTCGCATTGCGACAACATTTCCTGGTGTACGGCCAATCATGTTCTTTGCATCATTACCAACCGCCACAATCGACTTCGTGTCTGTCTGCATCGCCACAACAGACGGCTCTCTTAATACAATTCCTTTACCTTTTACATAAACGAGGGTATTTGCGGTCCCCAAGTCAATCCCAAGGTCTCTTGTCCCAATTCCAAACATAGTTGTATCTCCCTTTCTGATACGAAAATAGCTAAAGGTAAGTGAAAATACCTTCTAATCATGTATTTTTCTAGTAAAATTTATATAGTTAACACGTAAGATGTCCTAAAAAATCATAAACATTATTATATCCCAACGACAAAAAAAATCATAGTATTATAAATATCCTTTTTCCTTGAGAGAGACAAATTTATTTTCGCCAATGATCAAATGATCCAAAAGCTCGATGCCTATGAGTTTCCCGCACTCCACCAGCCTTTTTGTCACATCTATATCTTCCCTGCTTGGGTCTGGAGATCCTGAAGGATGATTATGAATGGCTATTATCGAAGCAGCGGATCGCTTTAATGCTTCACGGTATACCTCACGTGGATGTACTATGGAGGCATTTAAGCTCCCAATAAATATAGTTTGCTTATGAAGCACTTGATTTTTTGTATTTAAGTAAAGGCAAACAAAGTGCTCTTGTGTGAGAAAGCGCATGTCATTCATCACATAGTTGGCACCATCTTCAGGTGAGCGTATCACATAGCGATCTGTATAATTTAAGTTGGCAATCCTTCTGCCAATTTCAACGGCAGCGAGGATTTGTATCGCTTTTGCTTGACCGATACCCTTAATTTCTGTCATTTCTTCTAAGGTTGCTGCTTTTAACAGCCGTAACCCTTCAAAGTTTGTAAGCAGTCTGTTGGATAACTGCAGGACACTTTCATCCTTTGTACCCGTTCTAAGCAAGATCGCAATGAGTTCATGGTTGGATAAACTTTCAGGACCATTCTGAATAAATCGTTCTCTCGGTCTTTCATCTTGAGGGAAATCACGGATCATTAATGAATTGGTTGACATTCTCTTTCCTCCCTTTAAGTAGGGAGTTAATGAACTACAGTGTTGTCACGACAACTGGTAGCCTAGCCTTTTTAATTCACGATAGGTCTTTGAGACAGGCAGGCCGACAACCGCATAATAGTCTCCATTAATTTTTTTGACAAGCATGCTTCCCAGTTGCTGAATACCATATGCACCTGCTTTATCAAGCGGTTCACCACTTTGTACATAGAAATTGATTTCCTCGTCAGTTAACTCCCAAAACCAAACTTCTGTTCTTTCATAAAAACGTACTGTTCCATTTGGAGACAAAATGGATACACCAGTGTAAACATCATGCCTTTTTCCAGAGAGCATTGTTAACATTTTTTTTGCTTCTCTTTCGTCAGTCGGCTTTCCTAACACCTGTCCGTCAAGAACGACAATCGTGTCGGAACCAATAACAAAAGCATTTGGATTTTCATTGAATATAACCTGTGCTTTTCGCTCGGCAAGATCCATTACTACATCCTCAGGAGAAAGCGTTGGATCAAAGCTTTCATCTACTTCACTGCTAGAGATTGTGAATGTTAATCGGAGGTTTTCTAGAAGTTCTTTTCGCCGTGGAGAAGAAGAGGCTAAAATGAGGTTCTGCATACAATCACCTTACCTTTTGCATCAATTAGGGAGATACATGTTAATCCTATCAGAGTTTATAGAAGCAAACAATTTTTATATTACTAAAGTTCGAAGAAATTTGTCAGATTATACAATTTATATCTATAAATCGTTGGGTTCAGAATATTTAGTTTTAAGCAGAAAAAGCCTGTCTGAATTAGACAGGCTTACTTTATAAGGATAATTTCCCGGAAAATATCAGCTTTTGTCGACTATAGTGAATAATAACTACTTAAAAAGTTTAATAAATGCTGCTGTGCCTCGATCAAACTGTCTACATTCTTTTTGTCTTGAAAGGCTTTGACTTTTTCAAGCGCACTGGATAATTCACTGTTTAGATTCTTTACCTTTTCATTTTTTAGGTCTGCTGATTGTTTCAATTGACCTTCTACACCACTGACTTCTTTACCAGCTTCTGCTGATATACTGCCAGAAACAATAGCATTTGAAGTGACTTTAGAGAGCTTTTGATAGATAGCTGGGGCAGATTCTAAAAAAACCTTTTCACTTTCACTAATGTCTGAAACTGTTTTTTCAGCAACTGGGATTTGTTTTGGAAGGACATCATCGAAGCCATTAGCTTCATAATGACTTTCCATTTGTTTGGCTGTTTCAATGGAGTCTGCGACACCCAAAAACATAAATTCTCTTTTATCCATGGTCAGTGTTTGAGCAGGAGCACCTTTACCTTTTGCCTCGTTTGCTGCTTGTGATGCTGCATCTTTGGATGAGAATGCACCGCCTTGAACAATAAATGCAGTTTGTGCACCTAGAACAATTGAGCTGCTCTTGCCTCCGGCTGCTTCTGCCCCTTTATTCGATCCATTATTTTGGACTATAGATTCCGTTACGGCTGGTTTACTATTTTCAGAAATAACTAGCTTAAGCATTAGGACCCCAAAGCTTGTCCCAATCAAGATAGCAAAAGCCGCAGTTACCAAAATGGATTTGAATACGCCGCCATTCTTCTTCATTGAAAAAGTTGAGAGAGAAAAAGACTTCTGTTTCCCACCTTTTTTCGGTTTCTGGCTGCTGATAACTTTATATTCCTTGATGTCTTGATCTGAGGATTCAGGGATAATCCAATCAAAGCTTTCATCAATCGATTCCTTGGCGGCGGCAGTTTCTAGGTATCCTTCCTGGCCGCTTTGATCCTCATTGATGGTTATCACTTTAGTAAAAGAATCTTTGCTAGATTCTTGTTCCTTCTTAATAGGTTCTTCTGAGAAAGTTTGGGTTTCTCCATTTAGTTTTATTTTGATGGTATTGCCAGTATTCGGCTTGTCCACGAACTTGTACTCCTTCCTCTACCAATAGCAATTTCTACCATCCTATCATAAAGACAAAAAAAAATAACAAGACTTTTGTCGTCTTGTTATACAATGCTTTCGCCAAATTTTTTATTCGGTTGGCTCTGGGTTTGGTTTGATCAAGTCTACTGAAAGTTCGTCAAACGGTATGGGATCCACCACTCCATCCTTGGTACAAAGGTTACGAGTCTCCCCATAAAAACAAACACCAGTTATTTTTTTATCAGTAATTCTGATATAAGTCTTATCATCTTCAGGAATAAAATTACCTGTATAAGGATCTCTGATTTTGTCTAGATAATTTAACTGAAGCAATTTCTCATAGGATATATCCGCATATGGGATACCTTGTATTTCTTCGTCCTTCAAAAGTAGGTGGGCTGCATTCTTTAAAGTAATCGCATTTCCGACAAAAGCTTGATCTTTTGTCATGGCTATTACTTTAGTCATTGAGATAATACCAACCGCAGAGATAATACCTAATATGACAATAACTGCAAGCAATTCTACCAGGCTATACCCTTGTTGATCTTTTTGCAGGGATTTCACTATCTTCATGATATCTAAGTTAATTTCCATCAGCAAAGGTACTCAATGGATTTTTCTTATTTGCTGGTGCAGGTGCATCAATTTTTGGCAGATCAGCAAGTAAGTCTTCAAGCGTCGGCAGGTAATAAGCAGACACTGAAAGACTATAGGTTAATTTCTGATTATCCGTACCTTGACTTAAGCTGGTTACCTCTTGGCCGCCAGAATAGCTGATGTTTTCAACAACTACAATCCTGTTTAACGATTCAAGCGTGCTGATAAACTTTTCCAAATGTTCATAGCTTGGGGATTCTACACTTAAACTCATGGTAATCTTTTTTACCCCACTTACAGCTGGAGCAGCAGGTTGTTGGTTGGCAGCTTCTGCGCTAGCTGTCTCTGTAGTTTCAGTTGTACCCTCTTGAGTTTCAGCAGCCCCCTCTTGTGGTGTTTCGGCACTAGCAGTTGCAACGTCAGCACCGACAGAAAAGCCTATTGAACTAATATTACTATTCGATACGTTTTCAGCTCGTTCTAAATCTAGGATGACCTGCTCTTGAAGCGGTGTGACAGGAACCCTTTTTTGGAGTTCTCTTGTATCCTCTACTACCTTGGCCGTATCATCCATTCTCTTTTGCGTAATGGTTTCTAATAATTGCTGCTCTGATTTAAGTGACTGCTCTTTAACTTCTAGGTCCGACTTTAAAGGTTTAAGCAATAGGAATTGAGCAATGACAAAAGTTAAGACAATTAAAAGAGTGCCAATCAACAAAGTAAGCTTTTCATTTTTTGAAAGTCGAAGCTTCATGATGGTGTCACTCCTTCCTCATTGCCTTTATCTTGACCTTTGTTCAAAATTTCCTTGATCACTTCTTTGTTAAAAGTAATTCCGAATTGTCCAATATATCTTGGTACATACTTATTAGTTGGTATGGTAACAGTACTTTTCGATTCGCTATTTGAGTCATTTGAATCGGGTTTAGTTGAAATGATAATATTATTAGGGTTGTTTGGATCCTGAGAAACAACTAGATTATTAGCTGTAGCAGTCTGTGAAGTTGTTTCATCGGTCCCCACATTCACCTGTTGAGTACTTAAAGAACTAAGACTCACTTCGTCAATCCATTCTGATTCATTTAAAGTATCTAAGAAGTAGGCTGCCTCCCTGCCACTATCAAATTGCACAGAAATTGAAACAGTACCTGCCTCAGTATAGCTAAAACTTTGAATAAAGCCTCGCTCAGGTAATAAGGATGTAAGATACTGCATCACCGGTACTGTTTGAATAGGATATGACTTGGCCCATTCCACCGCATTTTTCAGCACAGTAACAGACATGTTAGATTCACTCTGCTGTGCATTAGTCTGTTCCGCTTCTACAATTTTTTTGGTTGTTTCAATTTGATTTTCGAGGTTTGCAATATCTGTCTTGGCTGACTGGATTTGCAAGAGGTAATAGCCTCCAACCATTAAAAAAATAGCCGAAAAAATTGATATGATAACAATAAGTCCCTTTTTTCCACGTTCCTTTTGGGGCAGCAGGTTAATATCTACTAACATTATTGCACCTCTTTTAAAGCAAGACCTAAGGATAGTAATAAATTTGATGGTAAGTTTTCTGTTTTACCTTTTATTTCAGTCTCAAGTGTAATTCTTTCGACAGGAACTTCCATTCTATCAATCATTTCTGCATGAATGGCACTTACCATTGGGTGGTCACCGTCTAATAAATACTTGGTAATATCTCTTTTTTCATTACTAAGTGTATAGCGGTAAAAATCGTGCAGTTTATTAATCTCTTTAAAAATTTCTTCAAACTGGATAACCAGTTCTTCCGAATCGCCTTTATATTTGCAATCGATCATGCCAAAATCCTGTCTAATTTCCCAATCCTCGATATTAAACGGCAAGGAGAAATGTCGCATGACAAGTGGTACAGTATCTTCAAAAATGCATAAATTGACACCGGTTAAATCAAATTGAACTGTAAATACGACCTCACTATCACTAGCGCGTTCTAACTGCTCATATAGACGGTACAATGATAACGGTGAAATATCAGCTGCAATCGGATTGAGTTTTAGGCTTGAAAATAATTCAGCATACTCCATCACAACCGGTTCTGGAGCTGCAAATAATAATAGGTCTTTTGTTTTACCATTACTTCCAAGTTGATAATAATCAAATACCGGTTCCTCAAATGGTAAATGTATACTAGATCCAAGTTCCAGATAGAGATATCCTTTGATTTCGTCTTCCTGAATATCTGCTGGAATGGAGACTTTTCGAATAATCACAAGTGAGTCTGGGACGATGAAGCGGATTGAACGTCTTTTAATTTTCCACTCCTCGATGCATTCCTCAAGAATGTTAGAGAGTGCCTCAAAATCAACAATTTTACCGTCCACAATAATGCCTGGAAGTAAAAAGCGTTCGCTCCATCTTTGTGCAGCAGGGGGATTCGATTGTTTTAATTCAATAAAACGAATCGAGTGGTCATTAATGACGAAATTTATTATTCTGTTTTTTGAAGAAAAAAGGGAAAATGCCATGTCTAAAACCCCTTACTTAAAATCCTTGATTAAGAAACTGTAAGTATAAATCAATCAAATCCGATCCCCAATAATAAGCCGTCAATGTCCCGGCTGCAATGAATGGACCGAACGGTATCGGCTGCTTTCTTTTGACAATTTTGAAAATAAGAGCAAACCCGCCGATCACGGCTCCAAATAATGTTGATAAGAAAAAAGATAGCAAGACTAGTTTAAAGCCAAGTACAAATCCTAATAAGGCATAAAGTTTTACGTCGCCCATGCCCATGCCGCCCTTACTAATGAGGGCAATGACCAAAAGGAGAGTGAAACCTGTAACAGCACCCAGCAGGCTGTCCCACCAAGGGGATAAGGGCCAAAAAATCCGTTCCAATAAAAAAATCCCTGCAAACCAGATTAAAATCTTATCAGGGATGATCATATAGTGAATATCTGAAACGATGATTATCATAAACATCGAAATGAGCGATAGTGCAACTACTAATTCTCCGGACCATCCGATAACAAGTGGTGCTGTTGCAAACAGGATACCTGTCAGCAACTCAAAAATAGGATATATAGGAGAAATCCGCGACTGACAGCCGCGGCATTTCCCTTTTTGTATCAAATATGAAAATAGTGGTATTAGTTCATATGGTTTTAATTGGTGCCCACATTTAGGACATGCTGATCGTGGAGCAACAATGGACCTTTTTAATGGAACTCTAAGTCCTACTACATTAAAGAAAGACCCAAAAACTAACCCTAAAGTGATTAAGTAAGTAGAAATCATTCTATCTTACATTATCACGGTTCAATAAATCCTCACCAACAGGACCACCGCCGGAAGCCCTTACTCCCCTAGAAGACTTAGTACTATATAGTTCGACTTCATAAGAAAGAGTATTATTTGTATTCGTAATTATTACATACGAATCGGTATTTGTAGTTGGGGCCGCACTAGCTGTTGCCGCAGATGCAGATGCCCTTTTATAGGTGTTACGAGCTCCATCAGGATCTTTAATTTCTTCTAGATATCCCTTTTCTTCTAGGTATTCCAAATTAATAACAATTTTTTGACTAGGAAGTGGTTGTAGAGACCTATCAGCTGTAATAGCCATTTTTGCAGAATTAATCATTTGTTGGGCATTTGCAACGTGTGCATCTTTCTTTGAATTGTCAATTAACCCCATAATCGATGGAATAGCAATTGCAGCAATAATCGCTAAGATAACAATTACAGCTAATAATTCAATCAAAGTTAAACCGCGTTGATCTTTCATTTTGTTTTTTAACTTTTGAAACATGTTTCCCTCTCCTTTATGGTTCTATGAACCTAGTAATATTGTCTCTTGTATTATACATTAATTTACAAACATGTAAAAGAGAAATTAATGGTATTTTGTCACATAAACGCAAAAAAACTAATATTTTTGTAATCTACTGGTTAATTTGTTGGAATTGCTCGAACATGCTGAACTGAGGCACCATTATTGACGCTACAATAGTCCCGACTAATGCAGCTAAAAAGACAATCATCAAAGGTTCGATTAATGATTTTAATTGATCTGTACCTGTATCAACTTCTTTTTCATAGAACTCAGCAATTTTCGACAACATTGAATCTAATGCTCCAGTATCTTCCCCAATACTAATCATTTGTGTGACTAGTGGAGGAAATGCCCAATGGTCTTTCATTGGTTCTGCCATGGATCGGCCTTTTTCAAGATTTGATCTAGATTCTTTAATTACTTTTGCAAGTACTTCATTTTCTACTACTTTCTCAACAATGGCCATCGCTTGAAGAATAGGTACTGAACTAGAAAATAATGAACTCAGTGTCCTCATCATTCGGGCTAGAGCAGCCTTTTTAAGAAGATTACCAAATACCGGCATTTTTAATAAAAAATAATCCATATAGTATTTAGTTTTTTTATTCTTATTTAAGAATGAAATTAGTGCTACTAAACCAATTATTAAAATCATTATTAACCACCAGGATGATTGAACAAACTCACTTGCAGCTAAAACAACCTTAGTGATGGTTGGCAACTCCCCTCCAAGGTCATCAAACATAGTCACAAAAGTGGGAACAACAGCGATAAGTAAGAAAATTACCACAGCTATCGCTAAGATCCCAACAACAATTGGATAGGTTAGAGCTGATTTTATTTTTTGAATTGTATAGTGCTGTTTTTCAAAATGTTCTGCTAAGCGTTCAAGCGTCTCGTCCATATTCCCGCTGACTTCTCCGGCCTTGACCATATTAATAAACATTGGATTAAAGATCTTCTTATGCTTTGACACAGCTTCAGAATAGGGAATACCTTCACGTAAATCTTGCTCGGCTAACAACAATGCCTTTTTTAATGCCTTACTCTCAGTTTGTGCCGCCAGTATACCCGTTGCATCAACAATGGTAACACCAGCTTTGAGTAAGGTGGCAAATTGTCTTAGATATATAACAAAATCCTGTAGCTTAACAGGGTTACCTAAGGAAATCTCCATTGTCATTAACGTCTCCGGAACTTCCGTTATATCAACAACCCTTACTCCGTCTTCCTTTAGTTTAACCATTGCTTCCCGTCTTGTTGCTGCAGTAATCGTCCCTTGACGCTTCCCTCGTCGATCTCGACCTGAATATTTATACCTAGTCATCACTCATCATCTTTTCTTGTAGGTATTTTATAGCAGATTCTTTTTGGATAAGATTTCGATCAATTAAATCCCTAATACTCATTTCAAGCGTGTGCATTCCATGGGCACGGGATGTTTGCATAGTACTTTGGATTTGATGTATTTTTTCACTTCTAATCAAGTTTGCGATAGCTGGTGTGTTCACCATTATCTCCGTTGCTGCTTTACGCCCCTTTTTATCTGAAGTTGGGAATAAACGTTGTGAAATTACCCCAACTAAAACGGAAGCCAACTGAACCCGTATTTGCGGCTGCTGGGCAGGCGGAAATACGTCAATAATCCTGTTTATCGTTGCCGGTGCACTAGAGGTATGAAGCGTTCCGAGAACAAGGTGACCTGTTTCTGCAGCGGTTATCGCAATACCAATTGTTTCTAGGTCTCGCATCTCACCCACCAAGATAATGTCCGGGTCCTGACGAAGTGCTCCCTTTAAGCCGTTCGCATAGGACTTCGTATCAAATCCAACTTCCCGCTGATCAATGATTGAATTTCCATGCTTATGAAGGTATTCAATTGGATCTTCAAGAGTTACGATATGTTTCCGCATCGTTCTATTGACATAGTCTATCATGGAAGCCAGCGTAGTAGATTTACCACTTCCTGTTGGACCTGTTACTAGAATAAGTCCCTGCGGTTTTTCAACAAGTTTCGCAACGATATCAGGTAAATCCAAATCTTCAATCGTCGGTGTTTTCGAAGCTACTACCCTCAAGGCCAGTGAAACACTTTTCCGCTGATGATACGCATTGACACGGAAACGGGAAACACCTGGAATCCCATATGAATAATCCAGTTCTCCCTTTTCCTTAAAGGTATCCCACATTTCCTCTGGGATTGTTAACCTCGCCATTTCTTCTGTATCATCAGGAAGTAATATTTCCTTACCGTAACGTCTTAGGTCGCCATTAATACGCAAAATGGGAGGTACCCCAACCGTTAAATGAATATCGGACGCTTTAAATTCGAGAGCCGCCCTTAGTATATTATCAATTTTCTCTCTCATATTTTTACTCCTACTCCAAAATAGCTACACGTAATACTTCTTCAGTTGTAGTAAGACCTTGCTTTACTTTTAAAAGACCGTCGTCTATCAAAAAGATCGTTTTATTTTTATTTGCATGATCCTTTAACTTATGGAAAGAATCATCATTCATAATTACCCTGCGCATATCATCATTGAGCACCAGCACTTCGTGGAGTGCAATTCTTCCTTTATAGCCGGTCATATTACATGAGGAACAGCCTTTTCCACGAGAAATTTTATCAATCTTCATTCCCCGTCTTGCAAAAATCTCAACTTCCCGTTTCGTTGGTTCCTGCACTTCAACACAGTCACGACAAACCTTCCGAACTAGACGCTGCGCTACGATACCACTTAATGAGGAGGCCAGCAAAAATGGTTCAACCCCCATGTCGATTAGTCTAGTAATTGTTCCTAGGGAATCATTTGTGTGTAATGTGCTTAAAACTAAATGCCCAGTCAACGATGCACGGACTGCAATTTCAGCCGTTTCTTTATCCCGTATTTCTCCGACCATAATGATGTTAGGATCTTGTCGAAGAATGGAACGAAGTCCGGCGGCAAACGTCATTCCAACATTGGTGTTTACCTGTATTTGATTGATTCCTTCCATCTGATACTCTACAGGATCCTCAATCGTTATAATGTTGACTTGTTCACTGTTAAGCTTATTTAAGGCTGCATACAGTGTTGAGGATTTACCTGAACCAGTCGGACCAGTAATAAGAACAATTCCGGTTGGCTGTTCAATCATCTCGGAAAAACGTTTGAGGTTTAGTGCATTAAAGCCAATTTTATTCAAATCATTTAAGGCTGCACCCATATCTAATATCCGCATTACGATTTTTTCACCGTATACAGTAGGCAGAGTTGAAATTCTTAGGTCGATAGGATGAAACTCAAGATTTAATTTAATCCTTCCATCCTGAGGAATTCGATGCTCTGTAATATCAAGATTCGCCATTATTTTAATTCTAGCTGTAAGTACACTTAGCATATGGCGTGGTAAAACACGGTCTACCCTTAAGACACCATCCACACGATAGCGGACCACTACCTTAGTTTCCTGTGGGTCGATATGAATATCACTAGCCTTTTGAACAACTGCATTCGTAAGAATTTGATTAACAAGTCTTACAATCGGTGAATCCTGGTTCGTGACATCATTATCTTCTCCACGGTCACCTGGTGTTAGCTCATCAAACAGTTCTTCTAAATCATCATCTGAGTTGTAATATTTGTTAATCGCCCTGATGATATCATCTTTTGTACCAATAACTGTTTCAATATGGAAACCCGTAGAAAGCCGCAGGTCATCAATCACAATAAAGTCCATCGGGTCTACCATGGCTACATAAAGCTTATTACCTTCTTTTTTCAATGGTACTATCAAATTTCTTCGAGCCGTTTCCTTTGATATTAACGAAAAAAGATTGGCGTCAAAAGGATAGTTATATAAATTAACATGCGGTATACCCAGTTGAAACTCTAATACCTCCGCTAACTGCTGGTCTGTAATATAGCCTCTTTGTAAAAGCACGTCACCAATTTTCTGATTAGGTGCTTTTTCTTCTAAGGCAGTTTGTAATTGTGCAGCGGTAATTAAGCCCTCTTCTATTAATAAGTCACCAAGACGTTTTCGAGTTTGTTTCATTCTATATCACATCTTACATTATTTTTCTGCTTCATTCTTTTTCCCCCAAAGGTCATCATTTTTGGAATCCTGTTTGTCTGTGTCTGATGCTGACGGCGTTTGAGTTCCATTTGAATCTGTAGTTCCATTACTAGTTGTCCCTCCAGTTGTGTTTGTGCCTTGTTGTGTACCAGAGAGTCCGATAATTTCAACACGATATACAGGAGGATAATAGTCTTCCGATATTAATTCACTAGTTAACAGCTGGCTGCCTTGGTAAATATTGCGATAAACTTTAACAATCTTCCCATCTGCTCCCACTGATTCTACCTTTGTTTGTCCTGGAAGAACGAGCGGACTGTATTGGACAATTGTTTTCGGTTTTAATACTTGTTCATCTTTTTTGCTAATCTCATATTTGTAAAGAAACTTGTCACCCTTCAAAATAACTTTAAGATCACCATTTGCTAATTCAAGTTGCAGGGTATACGGTACTTTATTTGGATTTTCTATCACCAAATCAATACCTTTAGCAGCGTTAACCATTGCTTCGAATCCTAATACAGCATATTGTGGTAAAGCCTTACTGATATTTCTTTCACTTATTTTAAGGTTTGTAGGCAGAACTGCTTGGTAAATACCTGTTGCAACGATATTTAGTGCAGATGATGTTTCAATCTTCTGTTGTTTCGCAAATTCAAGGAATGAGAAGGTAGATTCTTCTGCAATAGTAATCTGAGGATTATTATTTATCACATTGGCTAGTTCTGCAGAAACATTTTCTAAATCCACAATGACCTCGCTAATTACATTTTCACTGCCTTTAACAAGTAAGTAATCTTTATTTAGATGAAATGAGAATGTGCCGTCTTCAAATTGAGCTATTGTATTTGTTAAATTCTCGGTCAGCTTCGTCAGCTCAAGTTGTTTACTATCGATTTCAGGAAAAAGAGTATTAATTTGTTCCTCAACCTGTAACAGGTCGATGCTTATGCTCGCCGTATTTTTCTGACCATCCTTTATGTTTAATACTGTTTGTGTAGCATCAAAATAAAATAAATTCATGTCAAATGGTACAATTTTCTCACTGTATTGAAGTTCAATTTTCGCGTTTTTCACCCATTCAACTTGTCTTTCTTCTAGAAGTGCAATGGCCTCGTTTTCTGTCTTCCCTGAAAGGTTTACTGAACCAACAGCAGTACCTTCAGAGAACAACCCATCATTATTTCCTATTTTTCCAAATGCTTGTGTACCAAAGTGGGAAAAACTAAAAATAAATGCTGTACTCAAGAAAAGAACTGTAAATAATTTTATTAATGGTTGATACTTACTCATATATACCCACCCTTTTGCACTTGGTCTATTTCTGCAATTCTAATATTTTTTCTTTAGGTTCCTTTATTTCTTCTAGATCTGCTGCGACTTCTTTTTCAGCCATTAACAATTCCAACTCTAGTTCGTCAAAAGCAGGAATGTCATTATCTTGTTTTTCATTGAACTCTAATGGTTCAAGTTCCTCGAGTTCATCGAGCCAGCCATCTTTCTCAGACTCTAGATCTTTATCCGAATCTTCTAGAAGCATATTTTCAATTTCAGAAAGATATCCATCACCAACAAGTTGATCATTTTCAACTTCTTCAATTGGATCCAAGCTATCATCTCGAAATTGTAGAAAGTCTATTTCTTCATTGGAATCTTCATGGTTATTATCTTTTGAGAGTGTTAAAGAAGGTTTAACAGGTAAGCTATCCTCAAGATAAGTTGGGTCTACTCTATTCGCTAAAGAGTTAGGATGAGGAGCCAATTCAATTTCTGATATATCTAGCATTTCTAATTCAACACTATTCTCTTTATGATTATTTGTGGAGAACAAATCTTGTTCATCCAAATCGTCCAATGGTAATGCTACTTCTCTATTAATAACTGTTCCTAAACGGGAGTTCATAAAGTATGCAGCAAAAAGGGAAAGTACTAACAAAAGCAAAAAGGTTACTTCCAACGGGACAATTGACCTTGTCATAAGTCCCCCTAGTGCCAGAATAAACCCTGTAACTGTTACAAGTGCCTTCCCTTTAAAGGTATAACCCAATGGCAGAAACGAAATCACTAACATAGAAACTAACATAGCCCCAAAGGCCCATAATATAAACTGCATCACTTCATTCCCCTTCTAAATTAGGTAACTGCTATAAAATTACAATTTAGTCCAAAAACTATACTTTTTTGTTGATTTTTTCTATAATTAGACAAAAATCGTCTACTAAATATTGTATAATACTTTTAAATAGATTAAAAGACGCTGGAAAACATTTATAGGTCATAAATACTGAAATTTGTTATTTTTTGTCTAATGTATCTGTTAAAATGTAACTAGTAAACTAGTAAATCATATTAAATTTCTTTATAGGTGGAATTGACTAAATGAAATTAATTAATAATGAAAAAGGGGTAACTCTTATTGAGGTTATCATCTCAATCGCTATACTATCCATTTTACTTATATCTTTTATGAATTTTTTTCCTCAAATGGGGTTAATGAACAGGCAAAACGAAGATAAGACCCAAGCCATAAATACTGCAAAGAATTTACTTGTTGATTGGCAGGAATCTATTAAAGTAAAGGGCTTTCTTACTAAAAATAACCAAGGATCAGGTTTTACTCCAAATAATATTGGAGACAAGGAATATTACACGCATTTCGATCCTAATCCAAGTGGTTCTGATTATATTTTTAAAACTACTAAGGATAACTATGATGTAAACATTACCATCAGTAAAAATCCAAGAAAAAATTCGAATGCATATAGTGTTCATTTAATTATTGTTCAATTATTGAATGATAAAGGAAATACCGTATCAGAAACTTATGGATATATCAGAAGATAGGAGATGATGATTTGAAATTTGATGAACGCGGTTTAACACTTGTGGAAGTTTTAGTTACCCTTGTCATCCTCTCCTTTATCGGTGTTACCATCTGGAGTGTCTTTTTCCAAGGTTATAACTTTTCACAAAAAGCAATCTCGAAAAATTCATTAATTCAAGAAGCGAATATTGTTATTAGCCAACTGACAAAGATTCATCAAACTGCTAAAGAATACGAGTTAGTAAACTCAAGTGATCAATGTAAAATAACAGCTAAAGTTACGAAACAAGATGATTCAGAGTATACAGAGGAGTATAGCAGCAATCCTAATGTTTGCATTTATTATAATTTAACAAATGGTATTGGTAATCCAATAGATCCACATTTAAATGATGCACTCTTAGAAATAACTGCTTATGATAAAAATGATTCTACAAATAAAGTAACAATCGAAACAAAACTCTATCGATATAAAGGGGATGCCAATTATGGTGGTTAAGAATGAACAGGGGTACGCATTAATTACTGTTTTACTAATCATTACAATTTTTACAGTTGTATCTCTTTCCTACATTGGTCTTGCATCTGGCAGTATAAAACAAAATGAAGTGGTGGAGAAGAAATCACAGTCTGTATCTATAGCGGAAATGGGAGTAACCTATTATCAAACTGCGATTCAGGGTATTTTTGAAACTATATTAGCGGATAGGGGTTTAACACCAACAAGTAATTTTACACCTGCTAATATTACAACCATTGCATCCCAAATTGAAACTAGATTTCTCTCTGAATTTCCTAAGGAATCAGAATTTCCTGACACCTCAGCATTTAATCCAATTGCCGGAGATTTTTCAACATCTCCGATTTCAATTACTAATCTAGACTTTTCTACTACACCCAATGTTGTTGAGGAAAAGATAACAATTAATTTTAAGCTTAAGGGTACGGAAAGTGGAAAAGATACCGTCTTAGAGGGGGAAATGGGTATTGACCTTAACCCTCTTTCACCTTCATTTAATAGTATTACACCGAATTGCAGTTCTCTTCCACCGGGAATAACCCATTGTGAGGAAGTTCAAAATGGTGGAACTCCAACTTCGTATAACAATATGTCAAATGTTAAAATTATTTCAAAAGGTCCTCTTGTATTTCCTAATACAAGTAATAATATGACGAATATACAAATACTCGGCAGTGAAGTTCATTTCCAAAGTAATGTGCAAATGATAACTAATTCAACAATAGAATCATTAGGTGATATGACTGTTGACGGTCAATTGACAGGTCCAAACGGTGGAAATCCTTATATTAACCTTGATTTATTTGTTGGAGGAAATCTGTATATTGATGGAAAGTTTGAATTACAAAGTACTAAGGCACAAAAAGTATATGTTAGAGATGGTGTAACTGTCACGAATAAAATGTCAATTGGCTCAAATTATTCTGTTTGTATAAAGGGAGATTTAGATGTTTCTAACAGTTTAGAAAATTTCGGTAATCTATATATTCAAGGCAATTTAAGAGTTCCAAAATCAAATGCTTTCACGAATACAGGAGTTCGATATATTACAGGCTCAGTAATTTATGATGATGGAACTAGAGCTAATTTAAATCATACATTACCTGCTAATAGTGATACAATATGTGGTAATACCTTTGACGA
This sequence comes from Neobacillus niacini, assembly GCF_046591715.1. Lineage (GTDB taxonomy): Bacteria > Bacillota > Bacilli > Bacillales > Cytobacillaceae > Neobacillus > Neobacillus niacini_L. The sequence goes on from NZ_JAWVNQ010000013.1 coordinate 44,768, forward strand.
GCCAACTATTGAAACAGTAGTAGATAATGTAAACTACAAATAAGAATCTATTTTACCATAACCTAATAATATCAAAAGGGGACCCAAGTTTTTTAGCTAACTTGGGTCCCCTTTAATTTGTCTTATTTAATGTATTTAATTTCTAACATGAGGAATACTCTGCAACCCTATTCCTTCCTGCTCTCTTAGCCCCAACATAAAGCGCTCTATCCGCATGCCGCACCAACGCCAACGGCTCTTCCGCATCCTCAGGTGCAGTAGCAACCCCAATAGAAGCTGTAATCTTCACTTGATGCTGCTTAAGGTCTAATGATTGCTGGATGGTAAATGGCCAGTTGGCAATTGCTTGTCGAATCATTTCGGCCATTTGAAAGGCTTCTTCCTTCTTGGCCTCAGGCAGGAGAACAACGAATTCCTCTCCGCCGTACCTTGCAACTGTTCCACGTGAACCTATAAGGTTACATAAGCGCGATGCCAGCTCGCAAAGAATTTCGTTCCCGCTTTGGTGTCCGTATGTGTCATTGACTGATTTAAAATGATCAATGTCAAGGATTATTAAGGATAAAACCTTACGTTCAAATTGAAATAATTTATTAAATTCCTCTGTTAATATTTTTTCAAAGTATCGATAATTATATAATTTTGTTAGTGCACAGCGTTCGCTTTGTGTCTTTGTTAATTCATAATGCTTGGCATTATCAATGGCTACGGCAAAGTAGGAACAAAGAATATCGACAATCATCAATTGGGATTTTTCGTATGCTCTTTTTTGCTTAGAAGCGAGTACTAATACCCCAATCACCTTTTTATTCCTTACAATTGGAACGGCTAATAAACTTTCAGCCTCCTCAGGAATATGCCCTTCCGTATACTTGATCCATTCTTTTTTGGAATGATATAAGCAGCTTTTTTGTTTTTTCCAAACATAACCGCTTATACCCACATTTTGCTTAATCCTAAACATTTCACTGTTTGCCCCTGAACCATCATTAATTCTACGGATTACTTGAAGCTCATCCTCGCTTACAACTTCAGAAATATAAGCATAGTCCACCGGGAGCATTTCACTCAACTTTTGGATAAAAAGGTCAATGACACCATTCACCTCAAGCCGTTCTGCCATTTGATGACCGATTTCAGCTGCATTTTGTAAATATTCGTTAATTTTTTCAGTGGTGTAATAAAGCTTGAAAATGATTGACAAACTTGCAAATGGAACGGCCACTAATAACAAGGCTAACAACCCTTGTTGGTTATAAAACATATATAGTACAAAGCCTAGTGGCAAGGTTAGAAATGTAGTAATGGTTTCAACCATGAAATCCTTTCCAAAGTAGGATTCCTTACTCTTATAAATAACATATAAATAAAAGGAAATAATAACCTGATTTAAAAGGTAATTCACTACTGCATATACAGCTGCTAGCCAGATAGAGTTAGGGTCATTGATTAAGCTGGGGCCTGTTTCTCCCCCTAGTGAATAGTAAACGACACCGCTTACTAAGGAAACTAGGAAAAACATGACCAAATTCAGTGGTATGCGGAAATATTGTTCCTTTTGAAGCCGCAGTCTTAGTAATAACACGATCACAGCAACCTGGGCAAATACCATTTCAACAAATAATCCAAAGCTTAAAAATGTTGCAAGGGAGACCCATTGAATTAAGAAGATTGGAGTATTATTGATCACCATTGGCATAAAGGCTACCACTGAAGTTAATATCAAAAATGCTAATAAATCAAACCATTGCCCTGTTATGTGAGGAGGGAAAGTTTGATAGGTAAACCACATTCCTGCTGGAACCAACAATAACCAAACAAGAAAGATTGCTTTTTTTGTCTTTGGTTGAACTGCCAATTAACTCCCCTCCCCACTCGCATTATTTTGAAATCAAGATGTCTTTAATTCTATCAAAAATACGTTTACTTGTCATAGTGATATTGTATTGTTTTTCAAAAATTCACATAAGTAAGGTTTAGCCTCAGAGATGAAATACAAAGAGCCTGTAACGACTAGCACGTTTTCTGGCTTCAAATTTTGGATACAATTGGCAAGATGCTTATCCCAATTCCCGCCGATCCTTTTATATTTCGAATGACTTAGTGAATATAAATCACTGGCTTCTGCCGCACGTGGAAAATCAAATGATACAAAAGAGATTTCATCTGCAACACTATCCAACTGAGCAATCATTTGGTCTAGCTTTTTATCCTTTAATGCTGCAAATACAATATGAATAGAATAGTTAGAATAGCGATTTGAAAGTTCATTAACAAGTGCAGAAATTCCCTCGTCATTATGTGCGCCGTCAATGATCACTAGTGGTTGATGTGATAAGATTTCAAACCTTCCTGGCCAATAGGCTTTTTTTAAGCCTGATCTTATGGCGTCCTCCGAGATTGTGAATTCTTCGTGTTCATTGATAGACTGAACAGCCATAACTGCTAATGTAGCATTTTCTGTTTGATGTTTGCCAATCATGCTGATTTCCAATTGTTCTATTAATTGATTGCCGGATTTTATTGAAAATAACTCACCACTTGCTTGTGGACTGTGCGAGGAAATAGAGAACTCCTGATTCAACTTGTAGAGTGCTGCATGATTTTTTCCAGCCTGTTCTTCTATTACTTTAAGAGCATTTTTGTTTTTCACAGCAGTGAAAACAGGAGTACCTTCTTTAATAATCCCTGCTTTTTCAAATGCAATTTCCTCATAGGAATGTCCTAAAATATTGGTATGATCCAGCCCAATGTTCGTTATGATTGAAGCGATTGGTTGAATAATATTCGTGGAATCAAACCTTCCACCCAAACCCACTTCATATAGGACAATATCTACCTGATTTACATTGGCAAAATAATAAAAAGACATCGCTGTGATGACTTCAAACTCGGTTGGACCGCCTAGCTCTGTGTTTTCTAGTTCATCCGCAAGCGGACGGATAACATTGGTTAACTCAAGGATTTCTTCGTCAGTGATTGGCTTTCCATTAACAGAAATCCGCTCATTGAATTGTTCGATATATGGTGAGGTAAACGTACCAACGGAATAGCCTGCAGCTTCGAGAATACAGCGCAGATATGTCACTGTTGATCCTTTACCATTTGTACCGCCTATATGGACAGTTTTCATTTTCCGTTCGGGATGGCCTAGTTTCTCCATCATCCATTCCATTCGCGAAAGACCTGGTTTGATCCCAAGCCTTAGTCTTCCGTGAATCCAGTCAAGGGCTTCGCTATAAGTTGTAAACATCCATGACACCCCTATTGAATATTCTAAAAGAAGACGAATCCTAAAACAGGACTCGTCTTAATGTACTTATTATAAACCTTTTAATTCATTTAAACGAGCCTCTATTAGCGCTCTCTTTTCACGATAATCTTTTTCTTTGGCACGTTCTTCGGCAACAACGCTTTCTGGTGCCTTTTTCATAAAGCCTTCATTGCTAAGTTTCTTTTCAACTCTTTCCACTTCTTTTGTAAACTTATCGTATTCCTTTTGAAGTCGGGCTATTTCCTCTTCAATATTAATCAATCCTTCTAGAGGAAGAATGATTTCCAACCCTGAAATCACAGCTGTCATTGCCTTTTCTGGAGTTTCAAGATTGATTCCCATTTGTAGTTCTTCTGGATTACAGAATTTTTCAATATAGGCAGAATTCTTTTCGATCGCTGCAAGAATGGAATCATCCTTCGCCTTTACAAGCATTTTTATCTTCTTACTCATTGGTGTATTAACTTCAGCACGAATGTTTCGTACAGAACGAATCATTTCCATTAGCATCTTCATTTCTTGAGACGCTTGCTCATCAGAATATGCTGGGTTTACCTCTGGCCACTTTGCGGTTGTAATCGATTCTCCGCTGTGTGGAAGGTTCTGCCAGATTTCCTCGGTAATGAATGGCATGAATGGATGTAACAAGCGCATTGTCTGGTCAAGAACATGTGCTAGAATCGAACGAGTCGTTTTCTTTGCCGCTTCATTCTCACCATATAATGGAAGCTTTGCCATTTCAATATACCAATCACAGAAATCATCCCAGATAAAGTTGTATAATGCACGGCCCGCTTCTCCGAATTCATAACGCTCAGAAAGCTTTGTTACGGTTTCAATGGTTTCGTTTAATTGAGTTAGAATCCATTTATCTGCAACAGATTTCTCACCGCTAAAATCAATTTCCTCATAAGTCATGCCATCCATATTCATTAATGCAAAACGAGAGGCATTCCAAATTTTATTAGCAAAGTTCCAAGTTGATTCAACTTTCTCAAAGCTGAAGCGTAAATCCTGGCCAGGAGAGCTTCCAGTTGAAAGGAAGTAACGTAAGGAATCGGCACCATATTTTGCGATAACATCCATTGGATCCACACCGTTTCCAAGGGATTTACTCATTTTTCGGCCTTGTTCATCGCGAACTAAACCGTGGATGAGAACATCTTTAAATGGTCGTTCTCCTGTAAATTCTAAGCTTTGGAATATCATCCGAGATACCCAGAAGAAGATAATGTCATAACCAGTTACAAGTACATCAGTTGGGAAGAATCGTTTGAAATCCTCTGCTTCAACATTTGGCCAACCCATTGTGGAGAAAGGCCATAATGCAGAACTGAACCAAGTATCCAATACGTCTTTATCCTGCTCCCAATTTTCAATGTCTGCTGGAGCTTCATGTCCAACAAATACTTCACCTGTTTCTTTATGGTACCAGGCAGGAATTCGGTGACCCCACCAAAGCTGTCTAGATATACACCAGTCACGGATATTTTCCATCCATCGCAGGTAAGTTTTTTCAAAGCGCTCTGGAACAAAGTTAACTTTGTTTTCTTTATTTTGCAGGGCGATGGCTTCATCTGCAAGTGGCTGCATTTTAACGAACCATTGTGTTGATAGATAAGGCTCAACTACTGCGCCGCTGCGCTCGGAATGACCAACAGAGTGTAAGTGCTCTTCAATTTTGAATAGAACGCCCTGCTCTTGAAGGTCTTTAACAATTTGCTTACGGCATTCAAAGCGGTCCATACCTTTGTATTTTCCAGCTTTGTCATTCATAGTGCCGTCTTCGTTCATAACAAGAATTCGTTCTAAGTTGTGACGATTTCCTAGTTCGAAGTCATTCGGATCGTGTGCTGGAGTAATTTTCACTGCCCCAGAACCAAATTCCATATCAACATAATCATCGCCAACAATCGGGATCTCACGGCCAACGATTGGAAGAATAACCGTTTTACCAATTAAGTGCTTATAACGCTCATCTTCTGGATGAACTGCTACTGCTGTATCTCCTAGCATCGTTTCTGGACGAGTAGTTGCTACCTCAATATGTCCAGAACCATCTGCTAAAGGATATTTCATATGATAGAAAGCACCCTGAACATCTTTATAAATAACTTCGATGTCTGATAATGCTGTCTTAGTTGAAGGATCCCAGTTTATGATGTACTCGCCTCTATAGATTAGGCCTTTTTTATAAAGAGTAACAAAAACCTCTTTTACAGCATCTGATAAACCTTCATCTAATGTGAAACGCTCACGGCTGTAATCTAATCCTAAACCTAATTTTGCCCACTGCTGACGGATATGAGAAGCGTATTCTTCCTTCCACTTCCATGTTTCCTCAACAAACTGTTCGCGTCCTAAATCATAACGGCTTTTCCCTTCGCTGCGAAGTTTTTCTTCAACTTTCGCTTGCGTTGCAATACCGGCATGATCCATTCCTGGGAGCCAAAGAACATCGTAGCCCTGCATCCGTTTCATACGTGTAACGATATCCTGTAAAGTTGTATCCCAAGCATGCCCTAGATGAAGCTTACCGGTTACGTTTGGCGGCGGGATAACGATGGTATATGGATTTTTCCCTTCATCGTTCTGTGCTTCAAAAAACTTTCCTTTTAACCACCACTCATAGCGTCCTTGCTCAATCGACTGTGGATCATACTTCGTCGGCATGGTAATTTCTTTTGTTTCCATTTGACCATCTCCTTATTTCTCTCTTTTTACAAACAAAAAACCCCATTCGTCATAAAAGGACGAATGGAGTTTGCTTCGCGGTACCACCTTTTTTCCAATCAAAAATAAACTGATTGGCGCTTAAATAGATAACGGATTTGATCCGTCTTCAACTAGTAGGATTTCTCCGTTCGCAGAAGAAGCTCAAGGGCGACCTTCTGATTGTCTGCATAGGAGCCTTTCAGCTAATGGCTTCCCTCTCTAAAAGCAAATTAAATCGTACTCTTCCCTGTCAATGCTTAGTTTTTAATTATGTTATTATACTACCCAAAAAGTGTTCTAGACGTCAATAATGATATCCAAATTTTTTTGTTTTTAAACATACTAAAGAATTAGGCAATTTGGTTATTATTCTCTAGTATATCGTCCGTCTGATTTTGCTGGAGTGATTTTTTTAGTACATTGCTTGATCGTGCCAATGTTATACCCAGGATCGCCCAGAAAAATGGAGCGACTGGAACGGTACTGATATTAAAGAATGCTTGTACCAGATATCCAATAATCGTTGAAAGTAACCCGTATAAGATGAGTTTCTCTGTTCCATCTGCATATTTAACTGCTTGAAAGGCTTTTCTGATAACAACAAACAATAAAAGTAAATACGTTAAAAGTGCTGGAACCCCTAATGTAACGGCAATCTGTAAATATTCATTATGCGCTTTATCTACTAAGATATGAGGATTTCCAAGGTACTTTTTCCTTTCCTCTTCTGTGCCCGGAAATACATACTCTAGCGTATCGGGTCCAGAGCCTACCCAGAAATAATCCTTCACAAGTGGTAATGTCTCTTTCCAAATATAGAACCTGCTGGAACCTTCTTTCCCCGTACTTTGATTGGATGCAATCTTATACGAATCAGAGAATAGCGATGTTAGTCTGCTCGTGATAGAGCCGCCCTCCAATGCATCGATTGCTACAAACAGAAGCCCAAGAGTAAGAAGTAAAGCTGTCCACTTTTTCCAAAGATATTTTCTTTTTGCTATGACAAAAACCGTTAAAAATACAATTCCACAGAAAACGCCAATCCAGCCGCTTCGTGTTTGTGAAAAAATTAAAGCAACAAAAGCGATACAGCTTGCGAAAAAATAACCAACTGTAATCAATTTACTTTCCTTCGATTTAACATAAAGCGTGATGGCCAGCATCATCATTAAAACTAAATAGGCCCCAAAGAAATTGGCATTGTCAAAAAATCCATAACTTCTAGTTGTATTGAAGGTTAAGGCATTCCGCGGGAAAAAGTCTAATAAATAATGTTGTAAGATTCCATAAAAGGATACAAACACAGAAATGATTACCATCCCTGGAATTACTTTATCAAGTTTCTTTCCATCCATTAACCGGTATGAAAAGAGGAAAACACTGCAATACGAAAAGAACGATACCAACCCTTCAAACCTTGTATCTGTTCCATAAAACGATGTTACTCTATTTACTGAGAACAATGTAGAAATACCGACCAAGCACATGAACGCTAGGACAATATACTCTACCTTCAAGGATGATTTTGGCAGACCAGTAGTCCAATATTTTTTCTTTAGGATAATATAGAGCCATGTACATAAGACAAATACATCCAAGTAGAATACCTTTGGAAAAGTATAGTATGTAAGCGGTCCCCAAGGATAAATCAAGAGTGGAAATAGTAGAATAAACCAATACATTAATTATTGACCCCTTTATGCAACCCGTTATGTAAAAATAATAATTTCCATAAAACTCTCAGTTTTCTATGACTTTTTAATTATTCCATTTATCCTAGGAATATTCAATAATATTTTTTATTGCAGGGGGATTTATAAAAAAGTGTTCAATTATTGGGGAGTTTAGGCTATGTGTAGAATATACATAAAAGAAATGGCTTTTTTGAGGAGGAAGGATGTTATGAAGCGGAGGAAGTTCATCACCAAATACTCCTATACTCCCTGGTATCGAACCACGAGGAGAGTATGCGAGCAATTGATCTTGCCGTTTACGATTTTTCAATTAATCCGGACGTTGTTTATTCCCACTGTCTTTGATGTCTTATTATTAAGTATTTTTATTGCCATTGCCGTATCCATTTATTTTGAAATTGTTTAAGAGCCCAATTAGCAATTCTTACTGCTGCTGGGCTCCTTCTTTTGCCTGCCTGTTTTGTTCATCAATTTCTGTCATTCTCATCACAACATATTCTGAGTTCTTTAGATGCCAGTACTTCCGCTGCAGCATCCGCACAAATTTCAGCTCATTTTTTGGCTGTTCTTTTTTATAATATCGTTCGGCCACCTGGATGATAGGAATGGGATATGCTAAATAACTAAAGAAAAGAAGCTTTTCATCGGTCTTAAACGGAAAGAACTTATAATAATGATATACCCAGTCAATCGCCTCATCATTCCGTGTTGGCTGCGTATTAAAAGTCCGTGACAGGTATGGCAAGAGATCATGAATCGGTGAGCCGTAACGGGCATTTTCAAAGTTAATAAAATATCCGTAACCCCTATCGTCATATAAGAAATGTTCGGATGATAATTTCCCATGGGTAATCACCATTCGTGCTTTTTCATCTTCCTTGGTCTTTTCATACCATTCTTCGAATTTTGTTTTTGAAAATCGAAGTGCCTGGCTTATTTCGTTATAGTACAAGCAGTACAATAATTCAAAGGGAGACATGTAGGTCTTTTTTTCACAATCATCAATAAACCCATCGAGAAACTCCTGATTTTTATCGAGGAGTGCAATGGTTTTATCATAATGTTCTTCACGTTCTTCCTTATTCACATTGATTTCCTTTGCCGATAAGGTGTGGAGTCTGGCTAATTCACGAAACAGCTGCTGGTGTTTATGATTCCGGTCTTCCTTTACTTCATTGGACATCCAAGGCATTAAATAATAAAGAGCTTTATTATAAAGGACTGCATATCTTCCGTCCATTGTCGGATAAATGGGTACAATCCGATTAAAGCCCTTTTGATAAAGAAGATGAACATGGCGAATAAAATCTGTCCCCGTCGTCGGAACGATTTTCTTCAACGCAAATGTCCCTTTATTGGAATAGACTTTCAATATATTCCCGTGTTCTTCAATGAAATGCGGCGTTACTTGATAGTTTCTTAAAATGGGTATAAGTGGCTCCAGGAGATTTGAATCACTCATCAAACTTCAACTGCCTTTCGCTCATGGAAAGTCCTTAAAAGGATGTGAGCAGGTTACAAAACCCGCTCACCTAATAATTGGAGAATTATTTTTTTGCAAAAGCTACTGGTACATATAATACTTGGCCCTCAAACACATCCTGATTGAGTTCAAGATTATTGTAGCGCAGCAGATTTGGTACAGACACATCATAACGGTCGGCAAGACTATCAAGCGTATCGCCCTTTTGAACAATACACACTTTTAATCTAGCTTGATCTGAAGAGTCTTCCTTACGGGCAAAGAACTCCGTCAGTGTCATCGTTTTCTTCTTGCTGTTCTTCTTCTTCGCCTGTTTTGGCGGTGCTTCTGGAGAGGATGAACTCTCTTCCATAACTGGTTCTTTTGGTTCTGCTGGAGCTTCAACTTCTTCTGGTACAGGTTCCGCAGGAGCTTCGTCAACGACTTCCTCTATCTCCTGAACTGGCTCACTTGCCTCACTTCTGGCATGCTCAAAAACTAAAGGACGCTGAGGCTCTACTTCAATCTCTTCTTCAAACAAGATTTCCTCAGGCTCTTCATACGTAAAGGTTGGGAACTTTGGAAAAGCTTCGACCTTTTCCTCTTCTTGCTGTTTTCTTGCTTCAGCCTCAAACAAGAACGTATCCTCAAATGTATTCTCTTCTTCTGGTTCCTCGTTTCTAGGAACTTCTACCTGATAACGATGAAGAACTTCATATTCTTCCTCTTTCTCCACTTCTTCTTCTTGCTGATTGGAATCATACAAGCCGCTGATGGTCAGTTCTGCGGATAGTTTTAGACAGCTGCGCTCCGGAATTGAATAGTCAAAAGACTCCACAATCACATCGATATCATAAATGCTTTGAATTCGATTGTTTGGAATGGTAATATCTACGGGAAAACGATGTGAAAATTCACAAATGCCTTCCTCCTGTGGATCTACTCTTTCAACATACTTTAAGTTAGGGGCATTATCTTCCTCATTTGCATTACTATCGTCATTTCTATATTCGCCTGTTAATTCCAGCGAACCACGTATGGTTACGTACTGATCGTTTTCCTGGATGGTAATATCTGGGTCTAGAGAAATCGACACAAGTTCAGCTACTTCCTGTCCCTTTCTAAACCACAAAGACTCCTCCAAGGAAAATCGCAGGCACGATTGATTCTCTTGAGACAAAGCGACTCCTCCTTTCGTTTCCTTTCCTCGAAAATCACTATGTCACTTACACAATATGAACCAAAGCTTTTAAATATGATAAAAAAGCCTAGGGATGGGAAAAAGTTTACGATATTGGGGGTTTTTTGATGATGAATCCGGTGGAGGTTTCGCTAACCGGGAAAGTGTAGAATAGGCGGAGATTTTCCGGTTAAATGCAAAAGAGAGCAAGTTTCGGGGTGAATAAGCGGAGGGTTTCCGCTTAAACAATGAAATATCTCACATTTACGTGTTTTTTTTGGTAATAGGCGGAATCCCTCCGCCTATATGGGCTATTTTTTATAGGAATTATCAATTAGTCGGAATTTCTCCGTCTATTTACCGCTTGGGTACTTAGTGCGAAATTTCATCTGCCAAATATTGCACAAATTCATAAAAAACACTCACCTATTAAAAAGGTGAGTGCCTGAAAAAAGGTATTATTTTAGTTTAGAAAAAGCAATTTCCACAGCTTTAATCGTCTTTTCGATGTCCTCATCGGTATGAGCTGTTGATAAGAACAATCCTTCGAATTGAGATGGCGGCAGGAATACTCCTTGGTCAGCCATTTCACGATAGTATTTAGCAAAGTACTCTAGGTTAGAAGTTTTTGCTGTTTCATAGTTAATGACCTTTTCATTCGTAAAGAAGAAACCAATCATAGAACCAGCACGGTTGAAGGTAACAGGTATATCATACTTTTCAGCCGCAGCGACAATTCCTTTTTCAAGTAAGTCGCCTTTACGTTTGAATTCTTCATAATGCTCTGGTGTTAATTGACTCAAAGTCTCGAACCCAGCAGTCATTGCAAGTGGGTTACCGGAAAGTGTTCCTGCTTGATAAATCGGTCCTGCAGGAGCGATTTGACGCATGATTTCAGCTTTCCCGCCGTATGCACCAACTGGCAGTCCTCCGCCGATAACTTTTCCAAGGCAGGTAATATCCGGAGTCACATTGAAATAGCCTTGTGCGCAATTGTAGCCAACTCGGAAGCCTGTCATAACTTCATCAAAAATCAGCAATGCTCCCTTTTCGGATGTAATCTCGCGCAGACCCTCTAAGAATCCTGGAAGCGGTGGTACAAGTCCCATATTGCCGGCAACCGGTTCAACGATAATACATGCAATATCATCACCGAACTGTTCAAAAGCGTATTTTACACCTTCTAGGTCATTGTAAGCAACGGTAATCGTGTTGCTGGCAACGCCTTCTGGTACGCCTGGGCTGTCTGGCAAGCCAAGTGTAGCCACACCAGAACCTGCTTTAATTAATAAGGAATCACCGTGTCCATGGTAGCAGCCTTCAAATTTCAAAATCTTGTTACGGCCTGTGTAGCCGCGAGCTAAACGAAGCGCACTCATCGTCGCTTCTGTTCCAGATGAAACCATCCTTACCACTTCAATCGATGGCACTCGTTCGATGACAAGCTTAGCCAGTTCATTTTCCATTAAAGTCGGTGCACCGTAGCTAGTACCAAGCTCTGCTACCTTTTTAATTCCCTCAACGACTCTGTCATTTGTATGGCCAAGGATAAGCGGTCCCCAGGATAAGACATAATCAATATACTCGTTGCCATCGATATCATAGATTTTAGAGCCTTTTCCTCTTTCCATGAAAATCGGATCCATATTGACCGATTTAAACGCACGTACCGGGCTGTTCACACCGCCAGGCATTAAATCTTGAGCTTCTTTAAATGCTTCTACTGATTTTGAATATGAGCGCATTTTTGAGTTCCTCTTTTCGAGTTGTAATTATTGGTCTTCTTTTAACCAGCGGCATGCATCTTTAGCAGCATAGGTAATAATGAGGTCTGCACCTGCACGTTTGAAGGCGATTAACATTTCCATAACTGTTTGTTTCTCGTCAATCCAGCCGTTTGCAGCAGCTGCTTTAATCATCGAATATTCACCGCTTACGTTATAAGCAACAACAGGAAGATTGTAGTTATTTTTAACATCACGAACGATATCAAGGTAAGGCATACCCGGTTTTACGATTAGGAAGTCTGCCCCTTCTGCTACATCGGATTCTGCTTCTCTGAATGCTTCCATTCGGTTCGCAGGGTCCATTTGATAGGTTTTGCGGTCTCCGAATTGTGGAGCGCCTTCAGCAGCCTCACGGAAAGGTCCGTAGAACGCAGAAGCATATTTAACCGCATATGACATAATTGGAATTTCCTTAAAGCCAGCTTCGTCTAATCCGGCACGAATGGCTGCCACAAAGCCGTCCATCATATTTGATGGAGCAATAATGTCAGCACCTGCTTCAGCTTGAGCGATCGCTGTTTTTACAAGAAGTTCTAAAGATGGGTCGTTTAAGATTTTATCGCCTTCGACCATTCCGCAGTGGCCATGGCTTGTATATTCGCATAAGCAGGTATCGGCTACTACAATCATTTCTGGGTAATGTTCTTTTATGTAACGCGTAGCCACTTGAATAATACCGTGGTCGTGGAATGCTTGGGTGCCGCATTCGTCTTTTGTCGCTGGAATTCCGAATAATAAAACGGATTTAATTCCATGTGCAACGATATCATCCATTTCCGCTTTTAGGTTGTCCATAGATACTTGGAATACACCTGGCATAGAAGACACTTCTCTGCGGATGTTTTCGCCTTCGTAAATGAATAGCGGATAGATGAAGTCTTCTGGTCGTAGGTGGTTTTCTCTTACTAGTGCGCGCATGTTTTTGCTTGAACGTAATCGGCGATGACGTGAAAATTGTAGTTCCATTTCTTTTTTACCCCCAAATGTTTTTTAGGTTGCTGTGTAATCATAGTCTGTTGATTGAAACGAAGGCACTTCGCTTTCCGCAGGCGTTGCGGCGAGCCTCCTCGGCGCCAAAGCGCCTGCGGGGTCTCACCAGCGCCGTACTCCTGCAGGAGTCTTCGTGCCTTCCGTTCCAATCACCGAGTTTTCTTGCACAGACTTTTCTCCACTTAGAAAAAAATTACTTTTCCAAGTATTCTATCGTACTCTTTACCATTTCTTTTACGGTGTATTCTTTCGGTGAGACGTGGACTGGTAATCCTTGTTCCCGGAGTCTTTTCTCGGTTACTGGTCCTATACAGCTTATCACACATTTTTCTATATGTTTCTCTAGTTGATGTTCTTTCACGACGCTCACGAAATGATTGACTGTGGAGGGGCTTGTGAACATCAGGATATCAATTTCTCCCTCAGTTAGTACTTTTGCTAATTTCTCTTTACTATCCTCTGGCATGTATGTTTCGTAAATTACGATTTCATCGACAATGACACCATGACTGCTGAGAGAATTTGAGATATATTCACGGGCAAGGTTGCCTTTAGGAATCAGCACTTTTGATCCCCTAGGAACCATTGGTAAAAATTCTTCTGTAAATATCTCGGTCACGTAGGCAGAGGGTACGAACTCTGCTGTAAAGCCTTTTTCCTGCAGGACTTCTTCTGTTTTTTTGCCAATCACAGCAATTTTCGGAAAGTGTTTTGCGTCATTTTTTTTATAAAAGGAGAAGAAAGTTTCCACAGTGACATTGCTTGTAAACACAACCCAATCGTATGTATCGATCTCATTTATTGCAGTTTGAAGCTGGTCTGTGGGCTCAGTCGGACGAAATGCAATAAGAGGGATTTCAATTGAAATCCCTCCATACTTTTCGACAAGTTGTGAAAAGGATTTTGCCTGGCCTGCTCCGCGGGGAACAAGGACCTTTTTGTCTAACAAACCTAAGGGTTTTATCATTGACCTTCGAGCTCCCGTTTCACCCGATCAATCAGGTCCTTAGCTCCCTTTTGTATTAATAGATCCGCTGCTTGAATTCCAAGCTCTTCTGGATTACTTCCTCTTAGTTGCTCTTTAAAGATTTCTTGACCTTCTGGAGAACCTACTAAAACAGTCAGGACGATTTCATCATTATCATCAGCAGTGGCGAATCCTGCGATTGGAACCTGACAGCCGCCTTCCATTTTATGAAGGAAAGCACGCTCTGCGATAACGGCTCTTTCTGTATTTTTACAAGTGAATTTTTCAAACAGTTCAAGCAGTTCTTTATCATCTTCACGGCATTCAATCGATAATGCACCTTGACCAACAGCAGGTACACAAATGTCTGCATCGATAAATTCCGTTACCGTGTCTGATGTCCAGCCTAGACGAGATAGTCCCGCTGCAGCAAGGATAATAGCATCATATTCTTCATCTTGGAGCTTTTGTAATCTCGTATCAACATTTCCGCGAATCCATTTAATTTCTAAATCCGGGCGCTCTGCTAAAATCTGAGCGCTTCGGCGAAGACTGCTCGTCCCGATAATCGCTCCTGGCTTTAAATCCTTTAATTTAACATGGCCTCTAGAAATCAACGCATCACGGTGGTCCTCACGGAAAGGAATACAGCCGATTGTAAGTCCCTCTGGGAGAATCGCTGGCATGTCCTTCATACTATGTACGGCCATATCAATCTCTTTATCCAGCATGGCTTGCTCAATTTCCTTCACAAACAAACCTTTTCCGCCGACCTTTGAAAGGGTAACATCTTGAATCTTATCCCCTTTTGTCACGATTTCTTTTACTTCAAATTCAAAAGGTCCTCCGAGCTTCTTAAGCTGTTCAATCACCCAGTTTGTTTGTGTTAGTGCCAATTTGCTGCGTCTAGAACCTACGATAATTTTTCTCATGACTGCCTCCTATTATGAGTACCAAAAATGAAATGATGATAATTGCCCAAAGAAGAAAAAGTTAACTAATACGACTAAGAAAGACCCGGTGTTCCAAAGGGCTAATTGTCTGCCGGACATGTTCCTGACAATACGCAGGTACAAATAGATACTGTACCCGGTTAACAAAAGAAAAGAACCAATTATTTTCATATCGTACCAAGGCATTCCAGGTACCTTTAAAAAGGCCCATTGCAAGCCAAGGATTAAACTTAATAACAGCATTGGAACTCCGATTACTACTAAGATATAAGAGAATCGTTCCAGTTTGCTTAAATCTGCTATTCTTAAAAGTCTTGTGCCCCACTTCTTCCTTTTCAATAAATCATATTGTATGAGGTATAGAAGTGATAAGACAAACGACAAGGAGAATGCCCCGTAAGAGAGAATGGCCATTGTAATATGTATAAGCAAAAGTTCAGACATAAGCTGATTGCTTATGACATGCGAATCATATTTAATTGGTGCAAACGTATGAATCGCGATAACAATAAAACCAAGTATATTTGTAAAAAAGACGATGAAATCAACCTTAAGCAGCCGGTTGATTCCAAGCGACAGTGTGACCAATACCCAGGCATAAAAATATAAGCCCTCAAAGATTGTTAACACTGGAAACCTCCCTGTTTTGAACATATAGGAGGTTAAGAAAATCGTTTGCAGGACCCATACAAACGCAAGTAACCAGAAGGCGATACGGTTTGCCTTCCGGTTATGGTGTAGAAAATCAAAAAAATATAACAACACACTGAAGGCATATAGGACTACTGTCAATTCATGCAGCCGCGTCATATGGAAGTCAAACATAATCAGTACCTCTTATGACTGAAAGGAAGCCTGCGGTACATGAACCATGACATCTTTGGTTTCGGCTGCTTTCGTTTGTTTTTCAACGAGCTCTTCAATCCTAAATATTTTCATAAATAACTCCAATGCCTCATCAGCATCTGGACGAGCAGCCAATTCTTTTGCTTGTAAGATAGGATCTTTTAATAGCTGGTTGATAATACTCTTTGTATGTTTATTTAAGACTTTTCTATCACGGTCTGATAAATGTGGCAGCTTGCGTTCGATACTTTCCATTGTTTCAGCTTGAATCGCAATCGCCTTATCTCTTAGAGCAGAGATAACAGGAACCACACCTAATAGTCCAAGCCACTGTTTAAAATCAACAATTTCCTTTTCAATCATAAGCATGATAACTTGAGCAGCTTTCTTCCGCTCCTGAAGGTTCGCCTCAACAATGCCCTCTAAGTCATCGATATCATATAAAAATACACTATCAAGCTCAGCAATTCTTGGATCTAAGTCACGAGGAACAGCAATATCAACCATAAACAATGGCTTACCTTTGCGCTTTTTCTCAACTTTTTCCATCATTGATTTCGTAATGACAAAGTCCTTTGCACCTGTAGAGCTGATTAGGATATCTGCATCAACCAATGAGTTTTGCAGGTTTTCAAGCGTTTTTGCCTCGCCGGCAAATCGGTTTGCAAGAACCTTCGCTTTTTCATACGTTCGATTAATCACGGTAACTTTTCTAACACCATTACCATGAAGATTCTGGGCCGCAAGCTCACCCATTTTGCCTGCACCAAAAATAAGAACATGCTTATTCTCAAGTGAACCAAAGATTTTCTTTGCTAGTTCAACGGCTGCATAGCTGACAGAGACTGCATTCGCCCCAATATCGGTTTCAGCATGTCCACGCTTTGCAAGCGTAATCGCCTGTTTAAATAGATGATTGAAAACTGTCCCCGTTGTTCCTTGCTCCTGAGCCAACATAAAGCTCGTACGAACCTGCCCTAAAATTTGAGTTTCCCCTAAAACCATTGAATGAAGACCGCATGCCACCTTGAATAAATGTTCAATCGCACCATCTTCCTCATAAACAAATAGAAAAGGTGAAAACTCAGATTGTTCAATTCCGAACCATTCAGATAAAAATTCTTTAATATAATAGCGGCCAGTATGCAACTGATCCACAACCGCATAGATTTCAGTACGATTGCAAGTGGATACGATTATATTTTCTAGGATGCTCTTCTTGGTATTTAATTTTTTGATCGCATCCCCAAGGTCGGATTCGTTAAATGTCAACCGCTCACGGATTTCGACAGGGGCAGTTTTATAGTTTAAACCGATCACTACAATATGCATTTGTTACAACACCCCCAATAAGTAATACAAGAACTACTTTTACATTATTAACTAGTCTGATTATAACACGGGTTTTTTCAACATTTACCCGAAAAATGTGAACAGAAAACGACAGTATATGTTAATATAAAAGCGAATTAATATATAGAAAAATTAAGTAATAAATAAAAATGTCATCTTATGTACAGTAACAAAAAAAAGAAAGTTATTCAAGTATACCTTACTGGAAGTGGTGTTAAAATGAAGAATCAGCGCATTTTCCCTGGAATCATCCTCATAGGCTTTGGTGCCTATCTATTCTTGCAGCAGTCTGGATTTACGGCTCTACAAACATTGTATTCATGGCCAACACTTCTTATTATTGTTGGTGTTGCTTTTTTAGGTCAGGGATATTCTGCAAAGGACTATGAAGCGATATTACCAGGAGTGATCATCGCAGGCTTTGGTCTGCATTATCATTTTGCCGGAAAAATTCTATTTTGGCCTAATAACACCATCGGCATGCTTGTATTGTTTATATCCATTGGATTCTTTCTTCGTTTCCAAAAAACAAGTAATGGCTTATTTCAAGCCTTCCTCTTTTTAGTATTGGCATTATTGCTATTATTTTACGACAAAGTTGCAGAATATCTTGGATTACTTCAAAATGGCCTGAGTTTTGTATGGAAATTCTGGCCTGCAATTATTATATTGGTAGGAATTTACTTTCTTTTTCGGAAGAAAAAATAAATATCAGGCAGCTGTTGTGAAGGGTTCTGCTGGAATTGGGTTAAGCACCCGAGAGGACAAATAGACGGAAGATTTCCACTTAAATTGAAAATTATGATTAAAATAGCTTAAATAAACGGAGGTATTCCGCCTATTTGCTCGAAAAATTCGAAATAGGTAGATTTTGCGCTGCATAACCGGAAATTCTCCTCTTATATACCCCTGAAACGAGCTCCATTCAGCAAATAGAGGAAAATCTCCGCTTATTTTTCTCTTGCTGGTTACCGATTAATGGAAGACATCGGTTATATGATCCAAATAAAAAAACTCGCCAAATAGGCGAGTTTTTCTCTTTTAACGGTCACTTCTTACATATAACTCTGTAAAATAGACCAAGCCTTATCTTTACCTTCACCCGTTTCAGATGAGAACAGAACAATCTGGTCATTCTCATCTAAATCGAGCGTTTCTTTCGTGACTTTTAAGTACTTCTGCCACTTTCCTCTTGGAATCTTATCTGCCTTTGTCGCAATGACAATACAAGGGATACCATAATGTTTTAGGAAACCATACATCATAATATCATCCTGTGTCGGCGGGTGCCGCAGGTCAACAATCAAAACGACCGCTCTTAATTGCTCACGAGTTGTAAAATACGTTTCAATCATTTTTCCCCAGGCAGCCCGCTCTGACTTGGAAACCTTGGCATATCCATAACCAGGGACATCGACAAAATGAAGAATTTCATTAATCAGGTAAAAGTTCAGTGTTTGTGTTTTACCCGGCTTGGAAGAAATTCTCGCCAAGCCTTTTCGGTTAAGCATTTTATTGATAAACGAAGACTTCCCCACATTCGAGCGTCCTGCTAATGCAAATTCTGGCAAGTCTGTTTCCGGGTACTGCGCTGGCCTTACGGCACTGATGACGATATCGGAACTAACTACTTTCATTGCAATCCACCTTCTACTAGAGCATGCCGCAGAACTTCGTCGACATGCGAAACAAGCACAAACTCTATTTCATTTCTTACACTTTCCGGAATGTCATCGATATCCATTTCATTATCTTTAGGAAGGATAACCTTTGTTAATCCAGCTCGATGAGCACTGAGTGTTTTTTCTTTTAATCCGCCAATTGGAAGCACTCGGCCTCGAAGGGTAATTTCTCCTGTCATCCCGACCTCACGGCGTATCGCTCTGCCCGTCAGTGCGGAAACAAGAGCGGTTGCCATCGTGATTCCGGCAGACGGGCCATCCTTCGGTACAGCTCCTTCAGGAACATGGATGTGAACATCATATTTTTCATGGAAATCTTCTTCGATTCCTAGCTCACCGGCTTTAGAGCGGATATAACTAAAGGCCGCCTGCGCCGATTCCTTCATAACGTCCCCGAGTTTTCCTGTTAACACAAGTCTGCCTTTACCCGGAGATAGTGATACTTCGATTTGCAGTGTATCTCCGCCGACAGTTGTATACGCCAGACCGGTCGCAACCCCGACTTGATCCTCGGTCTCCGCTTGGCCATAACGGAACTTTGGCTTCCCTAGGAATTCCTCTACATTCTTTTCCGTTACGATTACGCGCTTTTTCTCACCTGAGACCACGATTTTAGCGGTCTTACGGCAGATTGTCGCCATTTGCCGTTCCAGGCTCCGGACTCCTGCTTCACGGGTATAATATCTGACTACCTTAAGAATTGCATCATCGCGAACTTGAAGGATACCTTTTGTCAGTCCATTTTCTTTAATTTGCTTCGGCAGCAAATGATCTCTTGTGATATGAACTTTTTCGATTTCCGTGTAACCAGCAATCGTGATAATTTCCATTCGATCTAACAGCGGTCCTGGAATCGTTGACAGGTTATTCGCGGTTGCAATAAACATGACTTTGGATAGATCATATGTCTCTTCAATGTAATGATCGCTGAAATTATGGTTTTGCTCAGGATCTAATACCTCAAGCATGGCAGAAGATGGATCTCCGCGGAAGTCGCTGGACATTTTATCAATCTCATCTAATAAAAAGACAGGATTGATGGTGCCCGCTTTTTTCATTCCTTGAATAATCCGGCCAGGCATCGCACCGACATATGTTCTCCGGTGGCCGCGGATTTCTGACTCATCCCGCACCCCGCCTAGAGAGACACGGACAAAATTACGATTTAACGAGTTAGCAATCGAGCGGGCTAAGCTTGTTTTCCCTACTCCTGGAGGGCCGGCAAGACATAAAATAGGTCCTTTTAAGGAATTGGTCAATTTCTGAACGGATAAAAACTCCAAGACACGTTCCTTTACTTTTTCAAGTCCAAAGTGGTCCTGATTAAGAATTTTTTCCGCACGATGAATATCAATATCATCATTAGTCGTCTTCGACCATGGAATCGTAATTAACCATTCGATATAGTTTCGTATTACTGCACTTTCTGCAGAGCTTGATGGCACTTTTTCATAGCGGTCAAGTTCTTTGAATGCCGTCTGCTCTACATGTTCAGGCATGCCTGCATTTTTTATTTTCTCCGTTAGTTCAGCGATTTCTCCGGTTTTACCTTCTTTATCGCCTAATTCCTTCTGGATGGCCTTCATTTGCTCACGCAGGTAATATTCCTTTTGCGTTCTTTCCATGGAACGTTTGACACGCTGCCCAATCTTTTTCTCTAGATTCAGTACCTCTTTTTCATTTTGAATCGTATGAATCACCATGTTCATACGTTCTTTTACATCAATCGTTTCAAGGATTTCTTGCTTTTCCTTCAGCTTGATTGGCAAATGGGACGCAATGATGTCTGCCATTCTTCCAGGTTCCTCGATATCTACTACTGAGGCATACGTTTCAGCTGAGATTTTTTTAGATAACTTTATGTATTGCTCGAAATACTCAAGCATTGTTCTCATTAATGCCTGGTCTTCAACATCCTTTGTTGTAGACTCGTCATATGTCACAATGCTGACAGCATAATATTCTTCCTCATCATGAAAGGATTCAATTCTTGCTCTGTTCAGCCCCTCAACCAATACCCTGATCGTGCCATTTGGGAGCTTTAACATTTGTTTAACCTTCGTTAATGTCCCTATTTGGTATAAATCCTCCTCAGAGGGATCATCTATTGCAATATCCTTTTGGGTGGTTAAAAAAATTAAGTGGTCATCTACCATCGCTTTTTCGAGAGCTTCCACCGATCTTTCACGGCCAACATCTAAATGAAGGACCATAGTCGGATATACAAGCAACCCTCGAAGCGGCAGGAGGGGGACGATCAATTCTCTATCTTTCGCCATTAAAGTGCACCTCCACATGCATAAATCATTCTATTCCCGCTAAATAAGCGTAAAAAGAGTCTTTGTACAATTCTATCTCATTTGCAAATATGTGTCTAATAATACGAAAGTAATAAAAATATGTTTGTCAATATGTTATTAATTTTCCCCAACTAAGATGATTTCTTTCATAAAAAACACTTCGGTCATGACAACCGAAGTGTTATCGTTAAATTGATTCCTTTTTCGAAAGCTCAATGGAAGCAGGGATAACCTGACTAATTGGCTGGTTATTGACCAGTGCGATGTCAAAAACTTCACTTAAATGGGTAACAGGAACAATCCGAATGCCTTTGATTTCATTTAAAATCGATTGCATATTTTCTTCTGGGATAATAACGGTGGTTGCTCCCGCTTTTTGAGCGGCCTTTACCTTAGGATATACACCGCCAATTGGCTTCACATTTCCATGAATGCTTATTTCCCCTGTCATCGCCACTTTGTTATCAATCGGGGTTTTGTAGATGGCAGAATAAATGCCCGTTGCCATCGCAATTCCCGCTGACGGCCCGTCAATCGGAACTCCGCCTGGGAAATTAACATGGATATCATAATCACCAGCGGGAACACCCATTGACCGCAGGACGGTAATCACATTTTCGATGGATCCGCGAGCCATACTCTTACGGCGGATGGATTTCCCCTGCCCGCCAATGCTTTCCTCATCAACGATTCCGGTAATGTTTATAGTTCCTTTGTCCTTCGCCGGGATTACTGTAACTTCGATTTCTAGGAGTGCCCCTGTATTCGGACCATACACTGCTAGTCCATTTACAAGTCCGACCCTGGAATCGTCATTAATTTTTCTTTCCATTCTAGGTGACAGCTGACTAGAATGAGCAACCCATTCCAAATCTTCTTCTTTGATAAAATTACGATCATCGGTTATCGCAAGTCCTGCTGAAATTTGAATCATATTAACGGCTTCACGGCCATTTCTTGCGTATGTAGATAATATCTCTAATCCTGTTTCACTAATATCCAATTTCACTTTTTCAGCTGCTTTTTTTCCAACTTGAACGATTTCTTCTTGTGTTAAATCTCTGAAAAACACTTCCATACAGCGTGAGCGAATCGCAGGCGGTATTTCACTAGGCGTCCTTGTTGTGGCACCAATTAAGCGGAAGTCGGCCGGCAGTCCATTTTTAAAAATATCATGAATATGTGTAGGAATTTGTGTATTTTCTTCATGATAATAAGCACTTTCAAGAAAAACCTTCCGATCCTCTAGCACTTTTAATAACTTGTTCATCTGTATCGGATGCAGTTCGCCAATTTCATCAATAAACAATACCCCGCCATGTGCGTTTGTTACCGCGCCTTGCTTCGGCTGGGGAATTCCCGCCTGGCCCATCGCACCTGCACCTTGATAAATCGGATCATGAACAGACCCAATCAAAGGATCGGCAATACCTCTTTCATCAAACCGAGCTGTTGTCGCGTCTAATTCAATGAAAACTGAGTTTTGTTTGAATGGTGATTTTTGAACTTTTTTCGCTTCTTCTAAAACTAATCGAGCAGCAGCTGTTTTCCCTACCCCTGGCGGTCCGTATATAATAACATGCTGCGGATTTGGGCCACATAATGCTGCTTTTAGTGACTTTATGCCATCTTCTTGTCCAACAATATCTTCAAAGCTTGTAGGGCGTACTTTTTCAGCTAATGGTTCTGTTAATGAAATTGATCTCATCTTTCGAAGCTGTTCCATTTCCTTACGGGATTCCCGATCAATGGAAACCTTTTGTGTCCGCTGGTTCCTTAGCAAATTCCAGAAATACAGCCCGATTATAATCCCAAAAAACAGCTGTATAAATAAGGCAATCCCCGTCCAACTCATACTTTTCCCTCCTGCTACAAGTATACTCAATAGATATTAATAAGTATTTCCTGCATATAGTTGGAATAAACCACTAATTGTAAGAAACTGTTTACAATGGAAGGTATATTTTTCATAAAAATGACTATGCAATTTGAGGGACTGGAAATTCTAATTGGAAATTAAGGAAAAAGCATCTATTATTTGTAAGAAAATTCTATATAATAGACATATGTGGAGCACTTCCTTATCTGTGCTCCATTTTTATGAGAAAAAAGAAGTTGGGGGCGAATAATTTATGTCTAATGAAAATGAGGTTTTATTAGATAAAGGCAAACAAAATGAACCAAGAAAAATGAAAGTAGAAAGAAAAGAGGGTGAACCTACTCCCGCTTTCATAGGGGCTTCCTGGGCAGCACTTTTAGTAGGTGTTACGGCGTATTTCATCGGCTTGTTTAATGCCGCAATGCAATTGAACGAAAAAGGTTATTATTTTGCTGTTTTAGTATTCGGACTTTATGCAGCTGTTTCTTTACAAAAAGCTGTAAGAGATAAAGATGAGGGCATACCGGTTACAAATATTTATTATGGCATCAGTTGGTTTGCACTTATTGTCTCTATTGCCTTAATGGGAATTGGATTATATAACGCTGGCAGTATCGACTTAAGTGAAAAAGGGTTTTATGGTATGTCATTTGTTCTAAGTTTATTTGCAGCGATTACCGTGCAAAAGAATATTCGAGATACACAGAGGGCTAGAGAAAGAAGCTAAGTATTTTTCCTTTTGAAAACGACAGTAATCTGTCGTTTTTTTTTGGCGCAGAAAAAAAAGCAGAGATAACTCATTTTTGAATTATCTCCGCTTTTGTTTCAATTATTTAAGCAGATTTCTCTTCTGCTACAACGGTTCCGTCCTCTAATACAAGCTTTGGAAGGCTGTTGTCGATTACCGTTTCCTTTGTAATGATACACTTTTGAATATCATCACGAGAAGGTAAATCAAACATCACATCCAGCATGATTCCTTCAATAATAGAACGTAATCCGCGGGCACCTGTCTTACGTTCAATTGCTTTCTTCGCAATCTCGTTAAGCGCGCCTTCCTCGAATTCCAATTCTACTTCATCGATTTCAAGCATTTTTTGATATTGCTTAACTAGCGCATTTTTTGGCTTTGTTAAGATTTCAATTAATGCTGACTCATCTAACTGCTCAAGACTTGCAATAACAGGAAGACGGCCGATGAATTCAGGAATTAATCCAAAGCGTAGTAAATCTTCAGGTAATACTTTAGAAAGAAGTTCTTTCTGAGTAATGTCCTGCTGCTGCTTCACATCAGAACCAAATCCAATTACCTTTTGACCTAAACGGCGCTTAATAATCGGTTCGATTCCATCAAATGCTCCACCGCAAATAAATAAAATATTAGTGGTATCGATTTGGATAAATTCTTGGTGTGGATGTTTACGTCCGCCTTGAGGAGGAACGCTTGCAACTGTACCTTCAAGAATTTTTAATAATGCCTGCTGTACACCTTCACCAGACACATCTCTTGTAATAGAAGGGTTTTCTGATTTACGGGCAATTTTATCAATTTCATCGATATAAATGATACCCTTTTCAGCCTTTTCCACATCATAATCAGCAGCTTGAATCAATTTTAAAAGAATATTTTCAACGTCTTCCCCAACATAACCAGCTTCCGTTAGAGACGTTGCATCCGCAATCGCGAACGGTACATTCAGAATACGTGCCAATGTTTGCGCTAATAGTGTTTTACCACTGCCAGTTGGTCCAATCATACAGATGTTACTCTTAGAAAGCTCAACATCATCAATCTTACTGTTAGAATTGATACGCTTGTAATGATTGTAAACTGCAACCGAAAGCGATTTCTTTGCTTGATCCTGCCCAATGACATACTCATCAAGGATCTCACAAATTTCTTTTGGCTTAGGAACGTCTTTAAATTCTACTTCCTCTTCAGTTCCAAGCTCTTCTTCCACGATTTCTGTGCAAAGCTCGATACACTCGTCACATATATAGACACCTGGTCCGGCGACCAATTTACGAACTTGGTCTTGTGTTTTCCCACAGAATGAACACTTTAATTGGCCTTTTTCATCATTAAATTTAAACAATTCTTTCACCCCTTGAGAACGTGTTATAACAATATTTAAAGTTGCGTAACACAAACAAAAATCCGTTTTTTTCGAAACTATTCAGTGGTATGTATTGCATTGTAACACATGGACCTGAAGGACAGGTAATAAAAAGCTTTTCAACTATGTTTTTTATAGAGCCGAATTTTTGTTTGGACACCCTTTAAATAATTCCTATGTACCCATTAAGCATAACCACATTTTAATAAATTAAATCTCTATATGGCTGGTTTTAATTAATTCGATATGTAATTCTGTTTTTCCTGCTGCTTGTTAAAAAGGTTTCCCTGTCCTTATTATAATATGTAATTGAAAAAATGTATAAAAACAGGCACGATAAAATCGTGCCATGTTTTGACAATTGGATTATTTTTTGTTTTCGATTAAGAATTCAACAGCTTTTTGCTTTTGAAGATCGCCTTTGATTCCATCAACGCCGCCAAGTGCTGCCTTAATGTTCTCAACAGTCATGTTGTACATGCCAGCCATTTTTTCAAGCTCAGCATTTACATCTTCATCAGTAGCTTCAATGTTTTCTGCTTTTGCAATTGCTTCAAGAGTTAAAGCAACACGAACGCGAGTTACTGCTTCTTCTTTCATTTGCTCACGTAAAGCATTTTCATCTTGACCTGAGAATTGGAAGTAAAGCTCAAGGTTCATGCCTTGCATTTGCAGACGTTGTTCAAATTCTTGAAGCATACGGTTTACTTCGTTTGTAACCATTACTTCTGGAATCTCAACTTGTGCATTTTCAGCCGCTTTTTCAACTAAAGAATCACGCAGGTTGTGCTCAGCTTCGTGCTTCTTGCTGTCTTCTAAACGAGTTCTGATTTTTTCTTTTAATGCGTCTAATGTTTCAACTTCATCATCGACATCTTTCGCAAACTCGTCATCTAATGCTGGAAGTTCTTTACCTTTGATTTCGTGAACAGTAACTTTGAATACTGCTGGCTTACCTGCAAGTTCAGCTGCATGGTACTCTTCAGGGAAAGTTACTTCAACGTCTTTAGATTCGCCAGCAGCTACTCCTACTAACTGCTCTTCAAATCCTGGGATGAATGAGCCAGAACCTAATTCAAGTGAATGATTTTCAGCTTTTCCGCCTTCGAATGCTTCGCCATCAACGAATCCTTCAAAATCAAGAACAACTGTATCACCAAGTTCAGCAGTTCCTTCTTCTTTCACTACAAGCTCAGCTTGACGGTTTTGAAGAGTTTCTAATTCTTTTGTTACATCTTCGTCTGTTACAGTTGTGTCTAACTCTTCTACTTCTAACCCTTTGTACTCGCCTAATGTTACTTCAGGCTTTACTTGTACAGTCGCTTTGAAGATAAGCTCTTTACCTTTTTCCATTTGCTCGATATCGATATCAGGACGGTCGATTGGCTCGATACCTGCTTCGTCAATTGCATTTCCGTAAGCTTCTGGAAGAAGAATATCTAATGCATCTTGATATAGAGATTCTACACCGAAACGCTTTTCAAACATTGGACGAGGCATTTTTCCTTTACGGAAGCCAGGTACGTTTACTTGCTTTACAACTTTATTAAAAGCTGCTGTTAAGCCTTCGTTTACTTTTTCTGCGCTTACTTCAACAGTAAGGACGCCAGTATTGCCTTCTAACTTTTCCCATTTTACTGTCATACTATTTTTCCCTCCAACAATCTATTATCATTTCATTCGTAACAAAATTAACAGGATAAAGATTTCATCCTCTTTTTTTATGTAAAAGATAGTTTTTACACAATGCAACCCTTACATTATAACACAGGATTTTTTTCTTTCAACAGAGTTATCTATATATTGGGATAAGAAATTTCTTCTAATTCTCTGATTTTCATAAGTGCCTGCTCTATCATTTCTGTTGTAATCTCGTATTCATCTGATATATCACTTAAATCAGCATCCATGCCTAGATAATTTAGCACTAATAAGTGGAAAGCAGCGGCCCATGCTGAAGTCTCTTGTGGTGTGAACTCAAATGGATAGCTGATGAAGAAAATCCGTTCTACCATTCCTTTAATATTTTCCAAAAGATAGGGATCACTATGTTCTAATCTTTTTTCTAGCAAAGCTTCTATTTCCTTCACTCTTGGCTGCGATTGGACGTCCGGAAGTTCAGTAGGTACCACACTTATATCCTCACTAAACTTTTTAACCATAATTTTCTTATCATATTCCTGTTCTTTTAATAGGTTTAATAGCATGGTTTTGAGAAAAGGGTGTCCAGTGTCTGCGTTAAGATATTCTGTTATTTCGTCCATATAGGGGCGAATATTCTTTTCTGCCAGATTGGAAATTGTGAGCATTTGCTCATTTAGGCTTTGTGATGACAGATTGAGCTCTTTTGGTCTTTTTGGTTCCGGTTCTTCTATCGGCTCCTGTTGATTGTCGTGATCAGCCATTCTTTTGCTAAATTGGAGGATGGTCAAGAAATGATCATGCCTGTCTGGCGGAATCTCTTTTTCATCAAATAAGGCTTCAATCGTCGAGACAATTTCCTGGTACTCGTGGAGCTGAATTAAGACGGTTAGGTAAAGGTCTACCATATGAAAGTAGTCGCCGATTCCTTTTAGCAGCATTTCGTTTGCGAGTTCTTTGGCTTTTATATAAGCTCCTGCTTCAAAATATGCCAGCACCAGGCCTATTAAAATATCACTATTCTCTGGGTCATGCTCTCTCGCCTCTTCGAGCAGCGTGATGGCTTCTTGATACCTTTTATTCTGCAGGCTCTCAAGGCCCTTATCCGTTAATCTCTTTTCGAGTCCGGGAAGGAATATAATATTGTCTCTTCGTTTCGCTCGTTCCCGTTTTTTCATATGTATCCGTCCCTTACTTCTATATGGAAAATAGTGTAACATGAATCATTTAAAAACCAAAATAGTTGTTTTTGGGTGGGGGTATTGTGGGGGATTGTTACTGAATTTTTGGTGGTGGCTGTTTTTGGGCACAATCAGGGGTGGATTGTTACCGAATTTTTGGTGTTGGCATGTTTTCGGGCATAATCACGGGCGGATTGTTACCGAACTATTGCTGTTAGCCTGGGTTTGGGCACTATCATGGAGGGATTGTTACCGAACTTTTGCCGCCGACCTGGTTTCGGGCACTATCATGGGCGGATTGTTACCGAAGTTTTGCCGCTGGCCTGGTTTCGGGTACAATCACGGGCGGATTGTTACCGAATTATTACCGCTGGCCTGGTTTCGGGCACAATCATGAAGGGATTGTTACCGAATTTTTGCCGCTGGCCTGGTTTCGGGCACAATCATGGAGGGATTGTTACCGAATTTTTGCCGCTGGCCTGGTTTCGGGCACAATCACGGGCGAATTGTTACCGTATTTTTGCCGCCGGACTGGTTTCGGGCACAATACTATTTCTAATCCAATATAAAAACAAAAAAACTCACCTTCTAAAGGTGAGTAATAAGTTTTGGTATGTAGTTAAATGGCGTCCCAGGAGAGATTCGAACTCCCGACCGTACGCTTAGAAGGCGTATGCTCTATCCGGCTGAGCTACTGGGACGTATTTGTATTTCAAAGACAAGATTTATTATATAAAGGATATATCTAAAAGTCAACACTATTTGAAGAAAATTTTATAATTGTTTTTTAAAAAGCTTTTTCATGCAGAAAATTACCTTTTTTCATTAGCCTAGATTGACCCAAAGGCTATCGGAAAATGTATTTAGGGTATTTCAGCTTTCCTGGAGTGACCTTAGAGCTCTCGGATTACCCATTTGGGACATTCCAGCTTGCCTGGAGTGACCGTAGTCCTCTTAGAATACGCTTTTGGGGCATTCCAGCTTGCCCGGAGTGACCGTAGTCCTCTCAAAATTCGTATTTAGGGCATTCCAGCTTGCCTGGAGTGACCGAAGCCACCTCAGAATACACATTTGGGTTACTCCAGCTTGCTCGGAATGACCGAAAACCTCCCAGAATACACATTTAGGGCATTCCAGCTTGCCTGGAGTGACCGAAACACTACCAAAAAACGCATTCAGGTAACTCCAGGTAAGCTGTACCTCATAAGAGGGGAAAAACTCCCCACTATTTCCTCGGTAAATTAAACTCAAACGCCAAATCCTTAAGTTCCTGTCCACTAATATCAAAAACGGACATTTTGATTTTTTCATCCAGCAAATTCAAGATCACATATGTTTTTTCAAACCGCTCCCTAGGCATGCGAATGCTCCCAGGGTTCAAAAACAGGGTGCTGCCAATAACTTCTGCTCCCAATACATGAGAGTGGCCGAAACAGACAATATCTGCACCACT
Organism: Neobacillus niacini; assembly: GCF_046591715.1. Lineage (GTDB taxonomy): Bacteria > Bacillota > Bacilli > Bacillales > Cytobacillaceae > Neobacillus > Neobacillus niacini_L. The sequence continues at coordinate 74,242 of NZ_JAWVNQ010000013.1, forward strand.
TTCTTCTGCCTTGTATTTTAAGTTCATTAACGATGTCTTTACTGAATATTTGTGACCATGGGTAATAAAAAACTTCCTGCCAGCTATCTGTGTTGTGGTTTCTAATGGATAGCCGCCAAAGTCACAATTTCCCATAACAGTTAAATACCCGCTTATCGCTTTATTGTCAGACATCAATTGAGAGTCCCCGCAATGAATCATCAAATCTACTTCATGTACATGGCGTTCCCTTAAGATCTCGAGCTCCCTCGTTAAACCATGGCTGTCACTAACAACAAGAACTTTGCTCATAGATTATTCTGCTCTTTCCACGATAGAATCTAAGATACTCTCGAGCTTTCTCAGTGCATTGGCCCGATGACTTATTTTATTCTTTTCGTCCGAGGATAGTTCTGCCATCGCTCGGCTTTTGTCTGGCACATAAAAGACAGGGTCATAGCCAAAGCCATTTATACCTCTTTGTTCCTCGAGAATCCGCCCTTCACAGGTCCCAGACACTGTGATGGTTTCTTTACCAGGCACAGCCACAGCAAGAGCACAATAAAATCTTGCGGTACGGTCCTCTTCAGATACTCCCTTTAATTCATCAAGTACTTTTTCTAGATTCTTCTGATCATCCTTTGGCTCACCAGCATACCGTGCTGAATAAATACCTGGTCTTCCTTCTAACGCGTCTACGATTAAACCGGAATCATCGCCAATCACCATTTTATTAAAAATTTTCGAAACACCTTCTGCTTTTAACTTGGCGTTTTCTTCGAAACTGTTCCCGGTTTCTTCTATATCCTCGATTTCAGGGTAATCGAGGAGTGTCTTGACTGCAATCCCTCTTGGAGCAAAAATATGTTCAAATTCTTTTGCCTTGCCTGGATTTTTGGTGGCAATAATAACTTCCTTCATCTTCAATTCCCCTTATTTTTTTCGTCTTGCTTCAATTTTTGCCGTAATTTCTTCTCCTAATGCTGCTTTTTGTTGTTCAAACAGCTCCATCAGCCCTTCTTGCGCCGCACCCAGCAGATCTTGAAGCTGCTGATAGGAGAAGGTGGATTCTTCACCCGTTCCCTGTAATTCTACGAATTCTCCATTTCCTGTCATTACGATATTCATATCAACTAGTGCTTTGGAATCCTCTGCATAATTCAAATCCAAAACCGTTTCGTTATTTTTTAAAATCCCAACACTTGTAGCGGCCAAGTAATCTGTAATCGGGAACTTCATATTCTTTTTTTCACCCAGCCGATGAAGGGCAATAGCCATTGCGACAAAGGCTCCAGTAATGGAAGCGGTTCTTGTTCCGCCATCTGCTTGAATGACATCACAATCGATCCAAACAGTTCTTTCGCCCAATGAAGATAAGTCCACGACCGCTCTTAGGGCTCGTCCGATTAAACGCTGGATTTCCATTGTTCTTCCGGTCACTTTTCCTTTTGAAGATTCGCGAATATTTCTTGTTTCCGTTGCCCGCGGCAGCATAGAATATTCAGCGGTAATCCAGCCTTTGCCCTCACCTCTCATAAAAGGCGGTACTCTCTCCTCAATGCTCGCCGTGCAAATGACCTTGGTATTCCCTACAGAAATAAGGACGGAGCCTTCAGGATGCATTAAATAACCTGTTTCAATATGTATGGGTCTTAATTGAAGTCGTTCTCTACCATCAACACGCACAACTATTTCCTCCTTGTTGGTGAGATTAATTCTCCCACCTATTTCAGGCATTCTTTAAAAATCAAATAAAGAAGAGGAAGCCTAAAGGCAACCTCTTGCGATTATCACTATATAGTATATCAAAAATTATTTTTTAGAAACTACCTGTGTTGACTTTTTCTGGACGTGTAACAGGCTCGGATAATTTTTCACCTTTATCATTTACCAATTCAGCCTTGCCATCTACTGTAACAGCAACACTTTCAATACCCTTTTGCTCTGTCAAAGATAGTACAAGAGCGTTTAGCAAATGCTGTGAAACAATTTTTTCTTCAAAGCTTCCATATATGGACTCATTAAAGTTCAACGTAACTTTTCCATCTTCTACCTTTGGCGCCTCTAAAAGCTCCACATCAGGCATAAACTCAGAAGCAAGATTAGACTTTGCATTTGGTCCTTTTACCAATTCATTTACGATCGCAACAATATTATTTTTCTCGCTATTATTTACCCTCTTGGTAACAGGTACATAATAGTATGAATCTTCTTCACCGCCAATATAATAAACGGTTACCGGCTTGGTGTTTGTAATATCAATGACACCGGCAGTATCAATGTTAATTCCAGTTGCTCTGGATAAATTTTCGCTGATTGGTGTGCCATTAACAGGCATCTCCGTTAATTCATGTCCATTCATCTGAAGCTTAACTTTCTCAATTGTGTCAAATTGCGTTAGTGTCCATGTGATGGATTCGAGGATTTTCCTTTCATCCTCTGGCTGGTAGTTCTTGAACTCTTTCGAGAAGTCAACTACCGCGACGCCATCTTTAATGTTCACAGATACTTGTGTTTCTTCAGGTATAACCGCACGGAAATCATTTGGAAGCATGTCTGTAACTGGGCCATTCGCAACTAAGTATTCTAAAGCTTGCTTAGCGACAGAGGTTGTTTTAGGCAGTGTTAATGTTTGCGGCACCACGAGCCCATCTTTGTTAATTAAGTATAACTCTGTTTTCATGGCACCTTCGACTTCTTCGCTCTTTCCAGTGGTTTCCTTAGTTGGGTTTGGTTCGTTTACTGTTACCTGCTTTGGCGGATCAACTTTTTTCTGCACTTCTTTCCCGAACAAACCGCACCCCGATAATAGAAGCGTCGAAGCAAAAACAGCTGTAACTAGGGGTTTCACTTTATTTTTTGACATATTTTTTCCCTCCTAAGACAGTTTGTACTATCATGTATACGAGCCTATTAAACTAATTAGACCGTCTTTGGAAAAGAAAATTAGGACATTCTCTGATTTTTTAAAAAAAAAATTAAGCTCCCTGAAAAAGGAGCTTAATTATAATTTAATCTTTTTAACATTCTCAATCGGTACTCCCAGCCACTGAGAGGCTATTTTTGAAAAAATATACTTTGAACCTGTTGTGTAAAATTCGTGTTCCGGCATACTCTCATCTGTTTCGAGGAATCCATTATATTGAAGAATCGCACTAATTTCCCGTGCCGTTTCATCGCCAGAACTAATAACCCTTACACTTTCGCCCATTACTTTTTGAATTAGTGGTTCAAGTAACGGGTAATGGGTGCAGCCAAGGATCAGGGTATCTAAATTTTGATTTTGAAGCGGCTTTAGTGCTTCGACGACGATTCTCTCGGCAATATCCCCGTCATATTCTCCGCTTTCAACAAGTGGAACAAATTTTGGGCATGCTTGTCCTGTTACATATAAACGGCTGTTGAGTGCTTTTAAAGCTTTCTCATATGCACCGCTTTTAATGGTGCCTTCTGTCCCTATAATCCCTACTCGATAGTTCTTTGTCTTCTTGATCGCAGCTCGTGCTCCAGGATAGATGACTCCGAGTACTGGAATTCTTAATTCATTTCTAATTTCATCAAGAACCGCAGCGGTTGCGGTGTTGCAGGCAATGACGAGCATTTTTATATTTTTTTCTAACAAAAACGTTGTCAGTTCCCAGGTAAATCTTTTGACTTCCTTTAGGGGTCTAGGGCCGTAGGGGCACCTCGCAGTATCTCCCAAGTAAATAATCTTTTCATTCGGAAGCTGTCTCATGATCTCTTTCGCAACCGTTAATCCGCCAACTCCGGAATCTATGACACCAATTGGTTGTTTCACCATTTTCGCCTCTTTTTTTAACGCATATCTTGATGCAGTTTCATTAAATTGTTTTGAAGCTGTAGAATTTCCTCTGAGGAGAAATTGGCTAGAACTTCATCTAAATAAGCCTGTCGTTTCTTTATTACTTCATCTATTATTCTTTCGCCCTCTTCAAGCAGGTGAATTCGAACAACACGGCGATCCTTAGGATCCTTTACACGGACAACCAGTTGATTCTTTTCCATGCGGTCCACAAGGTCTGTAGTCGTACTGAAAGCCAAATACATTTTAGTAGACAGCTCTCCTATGGTCATGTCGCCATCTTCAAAAAGCCACTGCAGTGCTACAAATTGCGGCGGGGTTATTTTATAATGACTTAACATTTCTCTGCCTTTTTGCTTAATAATTCCTGAAATATAACGCAATTCCTTTTCGATCCTTGCAACAATTTCATCGCTAACCTTTTGTGAATTTTCGACCGTCATCTATAACACTCCTATACGAGGCGTACCTTTTCCATGTTTCAAAAAGAATCAGCACTATTAATCTGCTCTTATTTTCTACTTTTTTCGTCAAAATTTCAAGCAAGAACTGGCTCTTCTGCAAAAGAGGTTGATTTATATGTAAACCTAAGTAGGTTTTTTCCAATAAAAAACATGAACCGGCCTCCCGCAGGAGTCCGGTCATGATTAAAGTTCTAGCTCTCCCATACGAAGGAGCTCTACAACTGCTTGTGAACGCCCCTTAACACCAAGCTTTTGCATAGCATTGGAAATATGATTTCGAACCGTCTTCTCGCTTATAAATAATTCACCAGCGATTTCCTTAGTAGTTTTATCCTGTACTAAGAGTTCGAATACTTCTCTTTCACGTTTGGTGAGTAACGGCTTGTGAGTATATTCATTCTCCTTCAAGTATTGTGACCCTCCTTGCCTTCGCCAGTTATGAACCGTGGGGTGGGTATATATTTAGTCACGATATCTTATGTGAGGGACACATTTAGAGTGACTATAAATACTTTAAGGAGAATAATTTTGTGAAAAAATCTTTATAAAAAAAAGTCCCTGTGGAAAAGGACTTATATTGGTTTGGCATAAATGATATACCGCTCGGGCGCATTTCCGACAAAACGGAACGGATAACAGGTAATAACAATTAATTCTTCCTGTGTGTTTTGCAGAGTAATAATCGTTCGGTCATCTGCATCAACAATCTTGGTGCTGGTTAATTCATATTTAAATTTACCATTTGGCATATGTACCTCAAAAACATCTCCAGGCTCCAATTCGCCTAATCGCCTGAACACCGTATCACGATGGCCCGATAAAACAATCTGACCGTTCTCACCTGGAAAATAGGAACCTTTATAATGCCCGACTCCCTTTTTTAAATCATTGGGGTCTGTTCCTTCCACAATCGCCAATTCGGCATTAATCCTAGGTATTGTTAATAATCCTGCTGTGTCACCAAATTTTGGGGGATCGATTTTTTGTGGGTTTTTAAAAGGTTCTTCCTCATCATAGGTTGATTCGGCCTTTGCTACAATTCTTTTCGCTTCTTTTAACGACGCATCAGTCTGAAATTTCGTCTCCAGTATTTGCCAGACTCCAACTCCAATGACAATTAATCCTGCCAAAATCATTATTAACGGAAGCTTCTTCACCCTCATATACCATCCTTTTTCCGTACTTTACAGATTCTTACTATTAGTATACCAAAAGGGTGTTCAAAAGTCCTATGCAGGAATAGAAAAACCTTCTTTTCCTTAATAGAAAAGAAGGTTTTAAGAATCAGTAATTAGATCGGGCTAGATATACCTTACACCTGGTCGCTTCCGAAGAAGTTTCTGAATGCTTGAATGGTTGTATCACGGTTTAGAGCCGCAATAGAAGTTGTTAATGGAATTCCTTTTGGACATGACTGAACACAGTTCTGTGAGTTACCACAGTTAGCAAGTCCGCCATCACCCATTATTGCTTCTAAGCGTTCCGCTCTATTCATTTCACCGGTTGGATGTGCATTGAATAGACGTACCTGTGAAAGCGGCTGAGGTCCGATAAAGCTTGAATTGCTGTTTACATTTGGACAAGCCTCAAGACAAACACCGCAAGTCATACATTTTGAAAGCTCATACGCCCATTGACGCTTTTTCTCTGGCATACGAGGACCAGGTCCTAAATCGTAAGTTCCATCGATTGGAATCCAAGCTTTTACTTTCTTCAACGCATCGAACATTCTGCTGCGGTCAACCTGAAGGTCACGGACAACTGGGAATGTTCTCATTGGCTCTAGGTGGATTGGCTGCTCTAATTGGTCAACAAGCGCCGAACAAGATTGACGGGGCTTTCCGTTAATCACCATTGAACAGGCGCCGCATACTTCTTCAAGGCAGTTACTATCCCAAGTAATTGGGGTAGTAGCTTGTCCTTTTGTATTAACAGGGTTTCTGCGAATTTCCATTAAAGCAGAAATGACGTTCATATTTGGACGATACGCTAATTCAAACTCCTCTTGGTAAGGAGCAGAATCAGGGCTATCTTGGCGTGTAACAATAAATTTTACTGTTTTATTTTCAGACATGTGTTCCTACTCCCCTTTCTTTTTTGCATAGTTGCGTTCACGAGGCTTGATTAAAGAAACGTCAATTTCCTCGTAGTGGAAAGCTGGTGCAGATGAGCCATCAACAAATTTTGCCATGGTAGTCTTTAAGAAGTTTTCATCATCACGGTTCGGGAACTCAGGCTTGTAATGCGCGCCGCGGCTTTCATTACGATTGTAAGCACCGATTGTGATTACGCGTGCCAACTGAAGCATGTTTTGTAATTGACGCGTAAAGGTCGCTCCCTGATTGCTCCATTTGCTTGTATCTTGAATGTTGATATTTTTATAACGTTCTAATAACTCTTGAATCTTTTCATCTGTCTTTAATAGTCTGTCATTGTGACGTACAACTGTCACATTATCCGTCATCCACTCGCCAAGCTCTTTATGAAGAACGTACGCATTTTCCGTACCATTTAGAGACATAATGGACGCCCACTTCTCTTCTTGTTCTTTCACATGACGATCAAACAATGTAGATGAGATGGCATCTGAACTCTTTTCAAGTCCATTGATATATCTAACAGCATTTGGTCCAACGACCATTCCGCCGTAAATAGCAGAAAGTAATGAATTCGCACCTAATCGGTTAGCACCGTGTTGTGAATAATCACACTCACCAGCAGCGAAAAGACCAGGAATATTTGTCATTTGGTCATAATCAACCCATAATCCGCCCATTGAATAGTGCACGGCAGGGAAAATTTTCATTGGAACTTTACGAGGATCATCACCCATGAATTTTTCATAGATTTCAATGATTCCGCCAAGTTTAATGTCTAATTCTTTTGGATCCTTATGTGAAAGATCCAGGTAAACCATGTTTTCACCGTTAATTCCCAGCTTCTGATCGACACAGACTGAGAAAATTTCACGTGTTGCAATATCACGCGGTACTAGATTTCCGTATGCAGGATATTTTTCCTCAAGGAAGTACCATGGTTTTCCATCCTTATATGTCCAAACACGTCCGCCTTCACCACGAGCTGATTCACTCATTAAACGAAGCTTATCGTCACCAGGGATTGCAGTTGGGTGAATTTGAATCATTTCACCATTTGCGTAATAAGCACCCTGCTGGTAAACGATTGATGCAGCAGAACCTGTATTAATAACAGAGTTCGTTGTTTTACCGAAGATGATTCCAGGGCCTCCGGTTGCCATGATCACTGCATCCCCGCTAAAGGATTTAATTTCCATAGATGTGAGGTTTTGAGCAACAATTCCTCGGCAGACTCCATCGTCATCTACTACCGCGCCTAAGAATTCCCATCCTTCGTACTTTGTAACTAATCCTGCTACTTCATGACGGCGAACCTGCTCGTCTAGTGCATATAGCAGCTGCTGTCCTGTAGTCGCACCAGCAAATGCAGTTCTTGAATGCTGAGTACCTCCGAAACGGCGGAAGTCTAAAAGTCCTTCTGGTGTACGGTTAAACATAACACCCATCCGGTCCATTAAGTGGATAATTCCAGGTGCTGCTTCACACATCGCCTTAACGGGCGGCTGGTTAGCTAAGAAGTCACCGCCATAAACGGTATCATCAAAGTGAATCCATGGAGAATCGCCTTCTCCTTTTGTATTTACTGCTCCGTTCATACCGCCCTGGGCACAAACAGAGTGGGAACGTTTAACCGGAACAAGTGAAAATAATTCTACTGGTGTTCCTGTTTCTGCAACTTTGATGGTTGCCATTAAGCCGGCAAGTCCGCCGCCGACTATGATCACCTTACCCTTACTCATTGTGACTCACTCCCTTAATCCAAAAATCCGATATTTTTCAACACAGTGTATGAAGTTAATTTTTTAAACAAAAGCTAAAATCGTTCTAATTCCTACAATGGATAAAACGACAAAAACGCCGATTGTAAAATATGTAGAAATTACTTGAGAACGAGGTGAAACTGTAATACCCCAGCTAACCAAGAATGACCACAAACCGTTCGCAAAGTGGAAAATAGTTGAAATCACACCAACAAAATAGAATACAAGCATGAATGGTGAAGAGAAGATATCAGCCATCATGTCAAAGTTAACATGAGCACCAAATGCTGCTGCAACGCGTGTTTGCCATACGTGCCATGTAATAAAGATTAACGTAATGACACCAGATACACGCTGCAAAACGAACATCCAGTTTCTGAAAAATCCATATTTTCCAGCATTGTTTTTTGCAGTAAATGCAATATAAAGCCCATAGATTGCATGAAATAAAATTGGTAAATAAATAATTACAGTTTCTAGGACAATTCTAAAAGGAAGGTTCCCCATAAAATCCGCAGCCTTGTTAAAGGACTCAGCCCCTCCTGTAGCAAAATGATTGACTACTAGATGCTGCATTAGGAATACTCCGATTGGAATTACTCCCAGTAATGAATGCAATCTTCGATTCAAAAACTCTCGATTCCCCGCCATAATTAACCCCCCTTGAATTTTTAACATGATGTTAAGCCTTTTTTTAACTATTTCATTTAAATAGATTTTAACTTAGCATCACTGTGACAAATATGTGACATGTCCATTTTACTCCCATCAGGTATTAGCGTCAAGAAAACGTATACACAAAAGTGGGATAAAAATAAAATTTTTAAAATATATTGATATTATAATAAATTATAAGTTTATATCCTTGTAAATGGAATGATCTACTATTAAATCCAAAAGAATTACAATAAATAGTTAAATTTTATTTGCAGTTCAGCTTGATAATTGGGAACCATAAATTATGATGAAAGATAGGCTATTATATTGCAAAATAACAATCCTTCACCACTCTAACGCTTCACACCATATTCTATAAAAAGTGTTCTTACTTAAAGAGTGTTTTGTATATAATAGAATGGTAGAAAGAGGGGATCCTATTATGAATGAAAGTACTGCGGTTGAACTTACTTTACAATCGGATGAATCAAGAAATATCTCACTATTTGGTTATGAGCTGATCAGAGAGGTCATCTTGCCCGAAATTTTAGGCAAAGACACTCCTGAGATTCTTTATTGGGCCGGGAAAAGCTTGGCGCGTAAGCACCCTTTAAACACTCTTGATGATATCATTGAATTTTTTTCAAGAGCCTCATGGGGACATCTCGAGGTTAAAAAAGAGCGAAAAGATGAGATTGAATTTGAACTTGTCAGCCCGCTCATCGTCTCCCGAGTTAAATCAAAAGCAGAACACTACTTCCAAATCGAAGCAGGCTTCCTTGCAGAGCAAATCCAACACCAAAAACAAGTTATCGCTGAAACCTTCGAACACCCAGTAAAAAAAGCAAACAAAGTCCAATTCACCGTCAAATGGGATCGAAAAGACACACTTTAGTATTTAGCAAAAAGCATTCATCGACTGCCCGATGAATGCTTTTTCATATTATTCGTTCTCTGTAGAGAGACCAAATGCTTGGTGCAGGACTTCTACTGCTTTCAGCATATTTGTTTCTTCTACTACGGCTGATACTTTTATTTCTGAGGTGCTGACCATTTTAATTTGAATCTGATTGGCAGCCAGTACTTCAAACATTTTCGCTGCGACACCCGGGTTTGAAATCATCCCCGAACCCACGATTGAAACTTTGGCCAGTTTATTTTCAGCATCGAGCTGCTCATAATTCAAGACATCCTTGTTATTTTCAAGAACATTTAATGTTTCCATTAGGTCATCCGTTTTAATCGAGAATGCAAGATTTGCTGTTTTTGCTTCTGTTGTACTTTGAACGATTATATCAACGTTTAAATGATTCTCCGCTAATGTTGTAAAGATCGTTGATAAGCTGGTTAACGAATTGGCAAGTCCCAGCACGCTCACCTTTGTTATTTCATCTTCAAACGCCACTCCACGGACTACAAGGTTTTGTTCCATTGATGCTTCCTCCTCAATCAGTGTTCCTTCTACTCTCTCCAAACTTGAACGCACTTCAAGTGTTACCTGATAGTTTTTCGCAAACTCTACTGCTCTTGGGTGCAGGACACCTGCTCCTAAATTGGCAAGCTCCAGCATTTCATCATAAGATACTGATTTCAATTTACGTGCACTCTTTACATATCTAGGGTCCGTCGTATAAACTCCGGTTACATCTGTATAAATATCACACTTATCTGCTTTTAAGGCTGCTGCAAGTGCCACCGCAGTCGTATCTGACCCGCCTCTTCCAAGAGTGGTAATTTCCCCATTTCCGGTAATCCCCTGGAATCCCGCAACAATAACTACTTTCCCTTCGTTTAGCTGGTTCTTTACAGCTTCTGTGTTAATTGTTGTAATACGGGCATTTCCATGAACAGGCTCCGTAACAATTCCAGCCTGCCATCCTGTAAACGATACAGCCGGCAGCTTCTGCTCATTCAGCGCCATTGATAATAGGGCTATCGTCACCTGTTCTCCAGTGCTTAACAGCATATCCATATCCCGTTTATTAGGCTGACCTGAGATTTCTTTTGCTAAATTCACCAGCTGATCGGTTGATTTTCCCATTGCAGAAACCACCACTACAACTTGATTTCCCTGAGCACATTCGGCTTTTATCCGTTCTGCTACATTTAGTATTCTTTCTACACTTCCTACTGAAGTACCGCCAAACTTTTGAACAATTAAACCCATCGTTTCCCCTGCTTTCAGTTATAGGTTTAGCTATCATTATAGTTTCCCCGCAAAAAATAAAAAAAGCAATGAGAGGGCATCTCATTGCTTAACATACACAAAAAAATTCTGCGTCTACAATGTAAGATAGCTCTCCAAGACATGACATCTTGACAATCCGGCATTTATTCAATACAGGACCAGCAAAGAAAGAAATGAGACTTTCTTCACTTCGGCGAACATCCCCTTTCATGATTCTTCACTGAAGCTCATCCTCCTCAGAATCATTACTCTTGAAGCTCGCACCTCTACCTTCACTTTAGTATTAAAAAGTGATAGTAATATAATTTTCACTCATTATAGCATAGTGCCATTATTCTGACAATCACTAGGATTGAAGTTTTTTCATTAATTCCTCCACGACAGGAGCAGGAATCCCAAGCGCTCTAAACTCTTCAAAGCTTGCTTCTTTCATTTTCTTAACGGAACCAAATTCCTTTAACAATTGCTTTTTCCGTTTTTCACCGACACCTGGAATGTCATCGAGCATCGATTGAAATGCGCTCTTACCGCGGGTTTGACGATGGAAAGTAATCGCAAATCGGTGAACCTCATCTTGAATTCGTTGTAATAAATAAAATTCCTGGCTGTTCCTGCCGAGCGGGATGACTTCAAGCGGATTACCATATAACAAATTGGAGGTTTTGTGCTTATCATCCTTCACTAGACCAGCCAGCGGAATATCTAAGCCAAGCTCATTCTCCAGCACGTCTCTGACTGCTTCCACATGTCCTTTTCCGCCATCAATAATAATCAAGTCCGGAAGCGGCAGCTCTTCTTTTAGAGCTCTTGAATATCTCCTTCTAGTTACTTCACGCATTGATTCATAATCATCAGGGCCTTTAACGGACTTAATCTTATATTTTCGATATTCACGCTTATTCGGCTTCCCGTCGATAAAAACAACCATGGCCGAAACCGGGTCCGTCCCTTGAATATTCGAATTATCGAAAGACTCAATTCTATGCGGGGTATAAATGCCCATAAGTTCCCCGAGATTCTCCACCGCTTTGATGGTTCTTTCCTCATCCTTTTCAATCAGTGAAAATTTCTCATTCAACGCTATTTTTGCATTTTTGATTGCCATTTTAATAAGGTCTTTTTTCTGGCCACGCTGCGGCTTTAGCACTTTTACTTGAAGAAGCTGTTCCGCAATGTTTAGGTCAATTTCATCTTGAATTAGAATTTCCTTTGGCTTAAAGTGATTTGATTTTTCGTAAAATTGACCGAGGAAAGTGAGAATCTCTTCTTCTGGCTCATTGTAAATCGGAAACATGGAAACATCACGTTCAATTAATTTTCCTTGGCGTACGAAGAAAACCTGCACGCACATCCAGCCTTTATCAACGGCATAGCCAAACACATCACGATCGGTAAAATCGGTCATCGTGATTTTCTGCTTTTCCATGATTGTTTCGATATGAATGATCTTGTCACGGAATTCCTTAGCCCGCTCAAAATCCAATTCCTCAGATGCTGAGGTCATTTTTTCTGTTAAATCTTTTTTAATTTCTTTATATCCACCATTAAGGAAACGAGTAATTTCATCAGTCATTTGCTTGTATTGCTCTTCATGCACCTCATTTACACATGGTGCCAGGCACTGCCCTAAGTGATAGTACAAGCAAACCCTGTCAGGCAGAGTTGAGCATTTTCGCAATGGGTAAATTCGGTCTAGCAGTTTTTTGGTTTCATTGGCGGCCATGACGTTCGGATAAGGACCAAAGTACTTGCCTTTATCTTTTTTTACTTTCCTCGTAATGATTAGTTTCGGATGTCTTTCTGCTGTTAGTTTAATAAACGGATAGGTTTTATCATCCTTCAGCATGACGTTATATTTCGGGTCATATTTCTTAATTAAATTTAATTCAAGCAGCAATGCTTCTATATTGGATGAGGTGACAATGTATTCAAAATCCTCAATCTCATTAACAAGCCGGAATGTTTTTCCGTCATGTGAACCGGTAAAATAAGACCGAACTCGATTCTTCAGGATCTTTGCTTTTCCTACGTAAATGATCGTTCCCTGACGGTCCTTCATTAAGTAGCAGCCAGGCTGATCAGGCAGCAGTGTTAATTTTTGTTTGATAGTCTCATTCATATTCAAGCTGCTCCTCTCCGTCTATTTTTTTATCTATCCTAAAATTTTAAATCAAAGCAGTGATAAAGAAAAGCCTGATTCTATTTCCAGCGGCTATTTAGGGGATGATGATTTCTTCGTTGTTGGCTTTCGTACGGGTTAAGAGTATTCAATAGGCGGAAGATTTCCGTCTATTGAATCTAGATTAAGCTTTGAGGCAGATATAAGCGGAGAAATTGCGGTTAACTGCTTAAAATAAGACAAAATTCAAGGATTT
>NZ_JAWVNQ010000014.1:0-80734 GCF_046591715.1 Neobacillus niacini
GCAATATTACATCTTTTACTTCGTGAACAACTTCGCTCAGAAGCAACTCTATTACTATATCATTTGATTTACTTTGCGTCAACTCTTTTTTAAAAAGTTTTTAACGCTTGCGTGTTGTTAACTCGTTATTAACGACCGCTAAAATATAATAACACCATTACCATCTAACCGTCAACAATATATTTAAATTAATTTACCTTCACTTTTTTACTTCAATATAAATATAGAAAGCAGGCTTTCTTTTCTTATGAGTGATCGCTCTTTCAATTTATATAAGCTCACGGGCTCTCATCTCCCCTATGAGTGACCGCTCCTTCAATTTATATAAGCTCATGGGCTCTCATCTCTCCTATGAGTGACCGCTCCTTCAATTTATATAAGCTCATGGGCTCTCATCTCTCCTATGAGTGACCGCTCCTTCAATTTATATAAGCTCACGGGCTCTCATCTCTCCTATGAGCGACCGCTCCTTCAATTTATATAAGCTCACGGGCTCTCATCTCCATGAGTGACCACTCCCTCACTTTTTATAAGCTCACGGGCTCTCATCTTCCCTATGAGTGACCTCTCCTTCAATTTATATAAGCTCACAGGTTCTCATCAGCTCTATGAGTGACCACTCCCTCACTTTTTTAAGCTCACAGGCTCTCAGCTCCCCTATAAGAGACCACCCCCTCACTTTCCCCAAGCTCACAAGCTCTCAACTCCCCTTTGAGCAACCACCGCACTTCCCCTTGTACCAAAAAAACAAAAAGGCCGGCACTCAGCTAAGAGTACCGGCTTTCTTTTTTTCTTATTTGGTAATTTTAATAATACCTGACTGTTTTAAATCAACATTACCTGGCTTTTCAATTACTACCTTTTCGCCTTCTGCCAAATTCGTGAAGACAACTGGTGTAATGATGGATGTAGCATGTTCTTTAATATAATCTAGATCAACTTTTAGTAACGGCTGACCTTGTTCAACAATGTCATTCTCGGATACTAATGTTTCAAATCCTTGTCCCTTTAAGTTAACCGTGTCAATTCCAACATGGATCAAGATTTCTCTACCTGTATCAGATAGAATCCCAATTGCATGCTTGGTTGGGAATAGGTTAACAATTTTTCCGTTTACAGGTGATACAACAGTGCCTTCTGCTGGGACAATCGCAAAGCCGTCTCCCATCATTTTTCCAGCAAACACTTGGTCTGGAACTTCTGTAATTGGTTTTAACTCACCCTTCAGAGGTGCCATAAATCCTTGATCTTCTGTACCGCGTGCATTTTGAAGTGCATCTGGATTAATTTCCTCAATCTGCTGTTCCACACCTTTTTCTGGTGCTTTGACTGCTGTCCGAGGTTTTTTACCAGCCATAATATCTTTCATTTGTCCTTTAATGGTTTCGGAACGAGGCCCAAAGATTGCTTGGATGTTGTTTCCTACTTCAAGTACACCCGCAGCACCAAGCCTTTTAAGCTGGTCTTTATCTACATCTTTAATATCATTAACAGAAACACGAAGACGTGTAATACATGCATCCAAATGTGCAATATTATCTCTACCGCCCATCGCCTCTAAAATATTAGAAGCTAAGTCACCTGAACCAGCTTTACCAGTTGGCGCTTGATTTTCTTCTTCCTCAAGCTCACGTCCTGGAGTTTTTAGATTAAAGGTACGAATCGCAAAACGGAAACCAAAGTAATAAACAACTGCAAATACAAGACCTACAGGAATAACAATCCATGCATTCGTTTGCGGGTTGATTAATCCAAATAGAATATAGTCAATTAATCCACCAGAGAAAGTCATCCCGATTTTTACATCTAACATGTGCATAACCATAAACGAGAAACCAGCAAAAATCGCATGAATACCAAATAGTACTGGTGCTACGAATAAGAATGAGAATTCAATTGGTTCTGTAATACCTGTCAAGAATGATGTAAGAGCAGCTGAAGCCATTAAACCTCCTACAAAAACTTTCTTTTCAGGTTTTGCTTCATGATAAATCGCTAACGCTGCTGCTGGAAGTCCAAACATCATAAACGGGAATTTACCTGTCATGAATGTTCCAGCTGTTAAGTTTTGTACATTATCTGTGATTTGTGCCATGAAAATACGTTGATCTCCACGAACTACCTCTCCTGCTTTTGTCGCGTATTCTCCAAATTCATACCAGAAAGGAGAATAGAAAATATGGTGTAATCCAAAAGGAATTAATGAACGTTCAATTACTCCAAAGATAAAAGCAGAAATCGTTAAGTTTGCGTGAACCATGTTTTGCGAGAATGCGTTTAGACCATTTTGAATTGGCGGCCAAATGAAAATCATCAACAACCCTAAAACAAGAGCAGAAGCTGCCGTAATAATTGGAACAAAGCGTTTTCCAGCGAAGAACCCTAAATAAGATGGTAATTCGATTTCAAAAAACTTATTGTACATTGCTGCTGCTAGTATACCGACAATAATACCGCCAAATACTCCAGTTTGCAGTGTCGGAATTCCTAAAACATTCGCGTAACTTAGACCATTTACATCTTCCGCTGAAATACCAAGGACGGTACCCATCGTTACATTCATGATTAAGTAACCAATAATCGCCGCTAGACCAGCCGTACCTTCTCCCCCTGCTAAACCAACAGCAACACCAACCGCAAATAGCAGCGGGAGGTTACCAAAGATGATATCTCCAGCTTTTTGCATAACAGCAGCAATCATATCAACCGTGCTATTATCCAGAAAAGGAGCTAACTCTAAAAGCGCTGGGTTTCTAAGCGCTGCTCCCAAAGCAAGCAAAATACCTGCTGCAGGTAAAAGAGCAACCGGCAGCATCAATGCTTTACCGACTTTTTGTAAGACGCCAAAAGCTTTTTTAAACATAAAATCTACCTCCAACTTTTTAATATCGCTCATTAAGCGTTTTCATTTACCACAAAAACACAAAAAAGGCATGAGTAAAAGTTCAATTGAATAAGGCTACGGGTATAGATTACCCAAAAACCTTTAGTTCAATTAATACTTTTCACTCATGCCTGATCGAATCAGTAACACGTAAAAAATAAATGCTATTTAAATTTTTTCTGTATTCTTTGCAAATGCATGGTTAAGTACACCGCTTCTGCATCAAATACCTTTAATTTCAATGTTTGTTGCATCACTTTAATGAGCTTCCATGAAAGATTATAGCATACTGGATATTCTTGTTTCAATAGGGAATTTATTTTTTCTGGTTCCTCTACTTTTTCCCCTTTCACGACTCTTTCAATCGTGAAACGAAGGTGACGCACAAGCCTCATATAGTCGATGCTTTCTTTATCTATATCAATTTCAAACTGCTCTTCAACCATTTTTACCAGCCTGCTGACTAACTGGGAATGTTGATTTACATCAGATAGGTTCTTTTTAGTCATTGCACTATGAATATGGAGAGCAATAAAACCAACTTCTCCAATAGGCAGGTTAGCTCCTGTCTTTTCATTGATTAGCTGTACAACCTCAGTAGCAATTTCATATTCATGACGATAAAGCGTTTTCGTTTCAACCAGAAACGGATTACTTATTTCCAGTCCGTTTCTTGCTCTAGAAATCGCAAACATTAGATGGTCTGTTAACGCTACATGAATATGTTCATCTAAATGGGTATTTGTTCTTTGCTTAATCAGACCAATAGCAGATATAATCACTTCTAATAATTCATTATCAATAAAAGGAAGTAATTTAATATAATTTTGTTGTTCCTTTTCATTTTTAAGCACAAATAGTTTTTCAACGGAATCGGTTTCAATAAAATCTCCATGTTTGCGACTGAAACCAATTCCTTTTCCGATCAAAACTACTTCTTCATAGGAAGGGTGTTCAGCTATTAGAACATTGTTATTTAACACTTTATCAATCAACAGCTTCACCATGACCCTTCCCCCTTTTCGTCCAATTTATCTTTGTATCCCATGTTATAAGAGTCAAAACAAGATGTCAACGACAATATTCGACAACCATTATTTATACGTAATTCCTCTCAATGCTATTACAAAGAAAACCACCGTAAACCCGAATAACGCTAGTGTATCCTTTATGAGTGCAGCAGAATGAAGACTGCCGCTGATAATTTCCTTAAAACCTGACATGGCCCAGCTTTGGGGAACAGCTAAAGAAATTTTTTGCATAAACTCTGGAACAAGGTCAATTGGCCAATAAACTCCTCCAAGCATACAGGTGCTCACTATTAGCACTGCCCCAATGGCACCTGCTTGCTGTTTTGTCTTTACAATCCCAGCAATCATAAGACCAAAGCCAACTACACATAGTATCACTAATGAAGCAAATGGGATCATATAGGTTAATTTTCCCCAAGCGGTGTCAAATAGCAGGGTCATGGCAGCCATTAACACTGCAAACTGGATCCAGCCCATAACAAAATATGCAATTAAATATCCTAAACTAATCTGCAGCCTGCTTGCGGGGGTTACCATCAGCCGCCCCCAAGTTCCGCCGATTCTTTCATCTAGAATTGTCGAGGCAGCACCAGAAAGACCAAACATCATAAACATAATAGCAAAACCAACAAACATTAAATTGACTTCTACTGTACTATTTTGATCCTTTTGGACCGTTTGCTGTTCAATGGCCACTCCCTTACTCGATGCGGCTGCCTCCAATAATTCCGTCATACGAAGGGAATCACTTCCCTCCATGGTCCGATAAGAGGTAAAAATTAAGTTCGCAGCACCTTGCAAATGCGGCTCTAAAGCAATGTAATTTTCTGTCCTGCTGCGAAGAATCACATCAAACACAGGCTGCCCTTTTTCAATTTCCCCCTGGATATTGGCTGGAATGACAATTGCAGCGACTGTATCCTCCTCTTTTACATGAGCTTTTGCTTTTTGTAATGTTTCTTTATTCCACCGGTAATGTTCATTCTTTTTCAATACATTAAAGATTTCAGTACTATTTTCTTCGTCATTCATTACAACGTCTACCACTGGTTTTGTTTGCTGTGACTCCATTGAAATCCCACCAAAAATCCAGCCGAATAAACCCGGAAGAATAAACATCATGATAACAGCTCCAGGTGATTTAAAAAGTTCCTTTATATGAGGCCATGCTATTGCCCAGACCCTACGCATACTTACCCCTCCTTTCCATTGAAAGGCGGAATAATCCTATTGCAAAAAACAATAGCCCTAATCCAATCGAACTTAATACTGCAGGTATTATTTCTCTAAAAGGCGATCCAGACATTAAATCCAAATAACTTTGTAGTGCGAGACCATTCGGCAATATTTTAGAAACAGATACTAACCAATCCGGAAATATATACAGGGGCACCATGCTTCCGCCTAAGGCAGCAAGGATTTGCGTCCCTAACATTCCTGCCGCGTTAAAGGCTTTCTCTGTTTTGATAAAAGAGCCTGCCAATACACCTAAGCCACAAGCACTTATAACAAAGGCAAATGTCATTAATACAACACCAGCGATAGAACCACCCCAATCAACCCCAAATATAAGCTTTGTACCAATAATAATGACAAATGCCTGCAGTAAAGCTATAACAATTAAACCAATCATTTTTCCAGTTAAATAATTTATGTAGGTTAGATTTGATATCAGCAAGCGTTTATATACCTCTTGCTCTTTTTCAAGAATCAATGCTGAAACGCCCTGAACGACAGTCATTAGCAGGAACATTACCCCCATCGCAGCTGCATAGTACTGAAAAGAACTAACTGGATTGGAACCTGAATTAATTGATTTTTCATTGAGTAATACTTGGGCGGATTCTTCTGAGAGGGCATTACCTTGCACAGGCAGTGCCATATTTGCCGACATTGCCTGAATTGGTATCGTTTGTGTAAACTGCTCGATTACACTTGAGACGATGGTCGTTTTAATACCAGGGTCAGGGACTGATATTAGCTTTGCACGCGCTTGTTCTCCCGCCATCAAGGAAGCAGTAAAGTTCTCATCAATAACAATTCCTACATCAAGTTTATGGTCTTTTATATTCTGATACATATCATCTTCTTGAAAATACACAACCTTTATTTGGTCAGCTAGTTCCTTTTTAAAAACCTGTTCTGATAGTACTCCGCCTAACTGTCCCTGGTCTAAATTAACAATTCCTAATGAGAATTTTTCAATCGTTACATCTTGATCCCCATCCATCATATCGCCAAATGCAGACCCTAAAATAGCAATTAACAAGAGAGGCATCGCAATTAACGTTAATAAAGCCTGTTTATCACGAACAATCATCAGTAAATCTTTCCATGCCAGCCACCAGTAAGTCATCGGTATCCCCCCTAATCTCTTAAACTTCGTCCAGTTAAATGCAAAAAGACACTTTCCAGGTTGGGTTCAACAATTTCCACCGAAGTAACCTTCGTTCCGTTTTTTGTAATTAACTGGATTAATTCGCTTAGAATCGATTGCGGTTCTTTATGAAAAACGGTAAGTAAACGATCCTTCATCACAACATCTTCTTTCAAAACGAGATTATCTATTAAACTAGCAGCTTCTATATGAAATGGCCTTTCATTTTCTAGAGAAATGTTTATTCTTGAACGGTCACCGATGGTCTCCCTCAATTCTCGCAGGGTGCCGCAAGCAATTAACTCCCCATGGTCAATGATCCCAATCCGTTCACAAAGGTATTCCACTTCTTCCATATAGTGACTAGTATAAATAATAGTCATCCCATTTTGATTTAAGGATTTTACTGTGTTTAGGATATGGTTTCTTGACTGTGGATCAATTCCGACCGTTGGTTCATCCATGATTAATACTTCTGGTTTATGTAAAATGGCTGCACCAATATTTACCCTTCGCTTCATTCCGCCAGAAAAAGTATTGACTTTATCCTTAGCACGGTCCGACAGTCCAATGATTTCAAGGACTTCATCCACAGCTTTTTCAAGGGCTTTGCCGGATAAATCATACATCCTCCCCCAAAATTTCAAATTTTCTCTTGCTGATAATGTCTCATAAAGTGCGATTTCCTGAGGGACAACACCAATCGACTTTTGGGCTTGTTTTGGATGTTTGACAACATCCACACCTGCAATTTGGATACTTCCTGAGGCAGGTGGATATAAACCGGTGATCATATTGATCGTGGTCGACTTCCCCGCACCATTAGGACCAAGCAAACTAAAAGACTCGCCTTTCTTAACCGCAAAGGACACACCCTTCACTGCTTCCATCTTTCCAAAGCTTTTTTTCAGTCCTTGAACATTTAAAATGTCCATTTTCAACACTCCCAACAATTTCCTTATATACCTCTATCATACAGCAGAAAATGGGAATTTTTATCTATTTTTATGGAAAATAGAAATATTTTGTGAAAAGTTTCACAGCAAAAAAAAAAAGCCTGTGATGATCACAGACTTTTTTTGCATTACTATTGTAAGAAAATGAAATATAGAACGAAAATGACGAAGAAGAAATACATAATTGGATGAACATCTTTCATTTTGCCTTTAACGATCATCGTAATTGGGTAAAAGATAAATCCAACAGCAATACCTGTTGCAATGCTATATGTCAAAGGCATCGCAATCATAGTAAGGAAGGCTGGTACTGCCACTTCAAATTTCGTCCATTCGATTTTTCCTAAAGAACCCACCATTAAAGCCCCAACAATGATTAAAGCTGGTGCTGTTACTGCCGCTGTAACTACTGACAGTAACGGGAAGAAAAATAATGATAGAATAAACAATGCTGCTGTAACAAGTGAAGCAAATCCTGTCCTTGCACCCGCCGCTACCCCGGCAGATGACTCGATATAAGATGTTGTTGTTGAAGTACCAAGGACTGCACCCACAGTTGTTGCCACTGAGTCAGCAATTAAAGCTCTGCCTGCACGTGGTAATTTATTGTCTTTGATCATTCCAGCTTGATTCGCAACCGCTACTAGTGTCCCTGCATTATCAAAGAAATCAACAAACAATATAGTCAAGATAATTCCGAGCATTGCCATTGAGTAGAACGAACTATCAGTTAAAGAAGAAAACGCAGCTCCAAAGGTAGGTGCTATACTTGGAACGGTATCAACAATTTTATCAGGAGTGTCAATCAAGTTAAGAATCATTCCGACGATAACCGTAATAATCATTCCGACAAAAACTGCTCCATTAAATCCTCTAGTCATCAAAATAACCGTAACAATAATTCCAAAAATAGCAAGCAACGTCGGTCCAGCTGTTAAATCACCTAATCCAACAAGTGTCGCATCATTATTTACTACAATACCCGCACTTTGCAATCCAATGAAGGTAATATATAAACCAATACCTGCCCCAACCGCATGTTTTAACTCAATTGGAATCGCATTAATTAACTTCTCGCGTAATCCTGTAAGTGTTAATAAGAAGAAAAATACACCTGAAATGAATACTGCACCTAACGCATGCTGCCATGGAATACCGCTGCCTAGTACTACCGTATAAGCGAAGAAGGCATTTAATCCCATACCTGGTGCCAAAGCAAGCGGGTACTTTCCGAGTAACCCCATAATAAGGGACCCGATTGCCGCAGCTAAAGCTGTTGCCACAAATACTGCTCCATAATCCATTCTAAGTGCATCTGGTAAGTCCGGTACACTTGATAGTGTCAGCGTAAGCGGGTTTACCACTAATATATAGGCCATTGCCAAGAAGGTAGTCATGCCGCCAATAATCTCACGGCGATAATTCGTCCCCAATTCTTTAAACATAAAATATTTTTGCATTTACTTTTCCCCCTATAAATCTTTCTTTTATAAAACAAAAAACGTTCCGATATCTACCGGAACGCTTGACTTGGGGCTAGTGTAAATAAATAGAGGAACAACCTCTTTTCATAACACTGCCTCGTAGTCAAGCCATTTACGGTGGCTCGGTAGAAACTTTTGGGCCCTATTCCCAAGATTATACGAGATAAATCGACAAATTATTTACTTCCCCTTTATATTACCAAGGAACTTTCTCTTTGTAAATACAAAAAGCGAACGTTTTTAAAATTATATTTAAAAACGTTCGCTTTTAGAACTATTATCCAATATTTATTCCCATTCAATGGTTGCAGGCGGCTTACTTGTAATGTCATAGACCACCCGGTTAACATGAGGAACTTCATTCACAATCCGCGTCGATATCACTTCGAGCACATCCCATGGAATCCGAGCCCAGTCAGAAGTCATCCCATCGATAGAAGTGACAGCACGGATCCCGATTGTATAATCATATGTTCTGGCATCGCCCATTACACCAACACTGCGAATATCAGGGAGTACCGTAAAGTATTGCCATATTTCACGATCCAGTCCAGCCTTCTTTATCTCTTCACGGAGAATCCAATCTGACTCGCGGACAATTTCGAGTTTATCTTCAGAAATTGCTCCTAAGACACGAATTCCAAGACCTGGTCCAGGGAATGGCTGTCTCCAAACGATGTCATCTGGAATTCCAAGTTCCGTACCAAGGGCACGGACCTCATCTTTAAAAAGGGTATTTAATGGTTCTATTAATTTAAATTGCATATCCTCAGGCAGACCGCCTACATTATGATGCGATTTAATCGTTTGTGCTGTGGCAGTTCCACTTTCAATAATATCGGTATAAAGCGTTCCTTGTGCTAAGAATTCAATACCCTCGAGCTTTGTTGCTTCATCATCGAATACATAAATGAATTCATTGCCGATGATTTTCCGCTTTTTCTCAGGGTCTGAGACACCTTCAAGTTTAGACAGGAAACGGTCTTTAGCGTCCACTTTGATAACATTCATATGGAAGCCATCTGCAAAGGTCTTCATGACGCTTTCTGCTTCATTTTTACGAAGAAGTCCATGGTCCACAAAAATACAGGTCAGCTGGTCTCCGATTGCTTTATGGATAAGTACAGCAACAACAGAAGAGTCTACTCCGCCGCTAAGGGCACAAAGTACTTTCTTATCTCCAACCTGCTCACGAATCTTTGCCATTTCCACTTCAATGAAGTTACCCATCGACCAATCGCCTTTACACTCGCACACATTAAAAACAAAGTTCTTAAGCAGCTCGTTTCCATAAACGGAGTGACGAACTTCTGGGTGAAATTGAACAGCGTATAATTTTCGTTCCTCATTACTCATTGCCGAAATAGGACAAGATGGGTTCGTACCGTCGACCGTAAAACCTGCTGGTGCTTCGACAACCAAATCTCCATGGCTCATCCAAACCACTTGCTCATTCGGCATATCATGGAAAAGCTTTGTTTGATTTTGCACGTTCAATACTGCCTTTCCATATTCACGGTTTTTCGCCTTTTCAACTTTTCCTTGAAAATGAACAGTCATTAACTGCATTCCATAGCAAATGCCTAAGATCGGCAGACCTAATTCAAAAATTTCCTCATCGCAGCGAAATGATTCTTCATCATATACACTATTCGGCCCGCCTGAAAAAATGATTCCCTTTGGATTCATTTTTTTAATTTCCTCAGCGGTAATTGTATGAGGATGAAGTTCACTGTAGACACCAAACTCGCGAATCCTGCGGGTAATTAACTGGTTATACTGGCTTCCAAAATCTAAAACAACAACCAAATCTGTATTTGTCACCACGGCCACCTCTTCTTAAAATAATAAGGTTAGTATTTACTTTTATTACAAAAAAAAAACTAGAATTCCCCCTCCATATAAACCAGGAAGGCAGAATTCTAGCTTTCTAGCAATTGCTATAGCATAAATTTCTGCCTTCATAGTCAGGTCATTACGGTGACCCGGTAGAGACTCTCGAACCAATCTTCGAGGATATATGAAGGGAAAATCATATAAAAATTTATGCCTTATTGTATCAATAGGTTGTTTTACCGGTCAAGCAATTGTCTTTTTAATTAAATTTTCCCACAATTCACGCGAATCCTTCCAGCTTCCTTCTGGGAGTTTCTGATGATAAAGATATTCCTCATACCGATCGGTCAGCTTTGACATCTCCCTTGAAGCAAAGAAGTTATCAATATACTTGGCATAACTTCTAAGTGTTTGACCATTATTACGTTTTAGTCCGTATCGCTCTAGCTGCTCTAACAGGATGAGGTAAGCCTTGCCGATATTTTCATCCTTCCTCCTGAATCTGAACTGAAGCAAGTATAAATACGGAATCCACTTTCCCCGTAATCGATATAATAGACCGCCTGAGGCAGCAGCCATTGCAAATAAGAGCAAGATCATTTTCCAGTGATTATTAAAAAATATTTTAACGCTTAGCCAAATACCATCGAATGAAAAGGATTGATTCTCACCCGTTGTACTTGTGCTATCTTCTTCTAGGTTCTGCTGCGGTTTTGGGGCCGGCTGTGCTGTTGTTTCCTCAGCAGCAGGTGTACCGTCTGGATTTGTATAATTAATCGAGACATTATTGGTAAAGCTCTTCGTTGGTTCAAAAGGAACCCAGCCTTGATTTGGAAAATAAACTTCTACCCACGAATGTGCATTATTATTGGTGATTTCATAGATGGATTTCGAAGTATCACCTTCACTATATTCTAGAAACTCTCCACCGGTATATCCTTTCACCCATCGGGTAGGAATACCAATTGTTCGAAGCAGAACCGCCATTGAGGTTGAAAAATTATCACAATATCCTGTTTTGGTATCAAATAAGAATTGATCTACATAATCATCATTTTCCTCGGGTACAGCTACATTCTTTTGATCATAACGGAAATCAGCTCCACTAAAATGCTGCTCAATCGCTTTTGCTTTATCGAACCAGTTTGTTTTTCCCTCTGTAATGCTCTCCGCTAATTCTTTGACTCTATCAGGAAGATTCTCAGGCAGCTGTGTATATTGAGCAAGGAAATCAGCATCAATTAGCGCTGGGTCAACAACACTCGTCTTTCTTAAATCACTTGCTTCATATTGTGGAATTTTATACTCGACAGCATAAGCATCCGGAGCAATTGGTTTTGAATTAAAACCAAAGATCGAAATCTTTTCCATGGTTGCATCAATCTCCATAGTATAGCTGCGTTCAAATTGAGCTCTTTGGATACCTGCAGGATAAATAAGGTGTTCATAATCCATAAATAAGAATAATCTTGCAGATTCCTCCCTGGTTTTTACCACTGATGGAATAGGGCTGACAGGTATTAACTCATCCCCGCCTATTTGAATAGTAGTTGAGCTAGAAGGAATCCAGCCTTTTCCTGTATAATGATCCTTTGTTTCGACCTTCCAATAATTCTTTTGCTTCGCCTCTGCTTTAAACACGGTACTGTCATCCCCAATAAAAGGTCCGCCTAATTTAGTATCATCTGTACCGTATCCAACTTTAGAAACACCTTTTCCATTTGGATTCTCTCCGTCTTTATTACCAGCTGCCTGAAGATAAGGAACGGGGTCTGGCCAAATTGGTTCGAACTTTGGAGCAACAATCCCAAGGATAACACTAAAGGCAATCATTAATACTAATGGTCTCATCCATTTTCGAGTCAAAATTGAATTTGTCCTAACTTCTTCCTTCACCAAGATTCTATAGTAAGTTAACATTCCCATGACAGCAAATCCCACAACAACGGTTCGAATAATCGCTATTTTCGCACTATAAAGCGTAAAAGTATCCAAAACCGTTATGTAAATAAGGGTCATGAAGAAGAATATAAAAATCCTTTTTCGGTTCAATAGCCAATAATTCACTAAATAAACCATTAACCAAAGCAATATAAAAAACAAAAGGGTTCGAAATTCATTTGTTAACCCCAGCCAATTTAAAGCAAAAATCATGCTAAAATTAGTTGCCAAATCACTAAAAAAGGAAGACAACCAGCCTAATTGAAAGAATCCTGTTTCATAATGAGATAGATTAACAGAAAAGAGGATAAACCAAAGCTTTACTATTACTTGCCAAATCCACTTTAGCCTTAAAAAGGATAGAACAAATGAAAGAAGAATAAAAATAACAAACATTTCAATATGGTCCGTTTTGGTTAATTGTTCCACCGGACGAAGCCATTCCCATAAAAGCAAAAACCCCAATAAATGAACAAGAAAAGATTGAAAACTTCGTTTCATCGTACTTTCACCTCCGAAAAGGCTGAAGCAAATTCACCTTCATGAACCATAAGGACTCTGACATTTCTAGCATTTGCAAGAGCGATAAGTGATCTTTCACTTTCAGTAGGAGCCTCTTTTTCTCCTTTTATCAAAAAAAGAGTAATCTTTCCCTTTCTTTGTCCTAGAAAGCCTGCCTTTTCAATTAAAGGCTTTGTTAACTTTGCGGTAACTAGTAAGAAGGACACTGTTTGCTGGACAAACATACCTTCTGTCTCTAACACCTTCTCAAACGAGGAAGAACTTTTTGCCTCTATCCTAGCCAGATGATAAAAGAGCTGATGCAGTTGATCTTCCCCTCCCCTAATAGGAAAGGATGCTCTCTCTCCGCTAATCGTTAAGAGACCTGTTTGTGCTCCCTTTTTTAGAACGGCTCGTAATAACGATGCTGTAAAGGAAACAATCCCCTCAAAGTGCTTATCCAAAAAACAATCCATTACAATAAACACATCATGTGATTGGCGCTGCTCAAATTCCTTTGTCATGATTTCGTTACGTTTGGCTGAGGCTTTCCAGTTTATCCATGAGAAGCGGTCACCAGGCTGGTAATCCCTTACTCCAATAGCTAGTGTAGTATCACGCTGGACTCGTTCTCTTGAGGCAGTCATTCCTTGATCGAAATGTGTCTCAAATGGCCGGTAAACCAATTCCGTATAAGCTGGATAGACGATAACTTTACTCTCTATAGAATGAACCTTCTCTTTTTCTACTAAACCAAGAATGTCACCGGTTCGAACAATAAAGCTGTCAAATATATGTTCACCACGCGGCAGTTCATCAATCAGATATTCGTAGGAAAATTCCTTCCTAAATCCAGGTAATAGTAGCGCCCGTGCTTTCTTATTCTGCTCTCGATGAAAAAGTGCGTCACTTAATTTATCTTCAATCAGCAAATAGAAGATAGGGAAGATTGAGTTTCTCTTCACAGTTACAGTAACCGTTAAAGATTCACCCGCATTATAGTCTGTTTTTGGTATCTCACGCGTAATCTCCAGCTCATTTAGAGAATAAAATGACAGGGCAACACAATAGATGCCAAAAGGCAAAAAACTATAAAATAAAAACCAGCTTACAAACCCTCCTTGAAACATAGCATAGGAAAACGTAAGCAGTATCAAAAATAGTAAGACGACAAATCTCCATACTTTTTTGAATGGATTCCACAGCTTTTTCATCATTACTTCACAAGCCTTTGGACAGGAACCGGAATTCTTGCAATCACTCGGTTGACGATTTCTTCTGCCGTTATTCCCTCAAACTTAGCTTCTGATTTTAAAATAATTCGATGCGACAAAACATATGGTGCTAAATATTGAATATCGTCCGGAAGACAAAAGTCACGGCCATACATGAAGGCATAGGCTTGTGCCGCTTTCATTAAAGCGATTGAGCCCCTTGGACTAGCCCCAAGATAAACCCCTGAGAAGCGTCTAGTCTGATTAACAATATCCACGATATACCGTTTGATTGTCTCATCCACGTAAACCTCTTTTATTTCCTTCTGCAAAGCTATTAATCCATCAAGGTCAATGACAGGATATAGTTCTTCAATTGGCGGAACCTTTTGTGCCCGGTTAAGAACTTCTATTTCTTCATCTACATCAGGATAGCCCATTTTCATCTTCAATAAAAAGCGGTCCAGCTGAGCTTCCGGCAATGGATAAGTACCTTCATATTCTATTGGATTTTGAGTGGCCATAACAAAGAAAGGTTTATGCAATCGATGTGTAACTCCATCAATCGTTACACTTGCCTCCTCCATCCCTTCTAGTAAAGCAGACTGGGTTTTAGGAGAGGTACGGTTAATTTCATCTGCAAGGATAATATTCCCCATCAACGGTCCTGGACGAAATTCAAATTCCATCTCCTTTGGATTATAAATTGAAATTCCAGTCACATCTGAAGGTAACAGGTCAGGTGTAAACTGGATTCTCCGGAAGTTAGCATTAACGGACTTCGCCAGTGCACGAACCATCATCGTCTTCCCCACACCAGGTACATCCTCTAGCAGCACATGACCTTCAGCCAGTAAAGCGATCAGGCTAAGTTCAGCTACATTCCTTTTTCCAATCATAACCTTTTCTATATTTATTAGAATCTTTTCTATGGTCGGGTTCATTTGTTCACGGGCCATGTAACATCCTCCTCTAGCGTCTTAATGACATTATATCTTTATATTCTCGTTTTTTCTGTAGATTTCCTGTAAAAAATCACGCAATACAAAAAATTCCAATAAATATTAGACGGAAGAGTACCGCGAATGTTTCATATCTAACGCGCATATTTTTCCTCCAGTATACAGAAAAAGGCTGCAAATGATATTCTCATCATTTACAGCCCTCTTTGAACTCTATTCCTCAACTTGAACGGTTTTCTTTCTTCTAACCAAAACAGTAATTCCTAGTCCCATTACTCCGAATAGCCCAATTAATGAGCCTGCAAACAATGGTTTATTTTCATAAAACTTCACTAAAGCTGTTTTCTCAATAATTTCAAATGGGATGACGGCAGTCGTTTCATTTCCCGCTTCATCCACCGCTGTTACTTCCACTTTATACGAATCAATTTCTGAGAAAGTAGTTGTAAACACGGCAATACCGTTCTCATCGGCTGACTCATCAAAGTTATGCAGCTTGCCATTTACCAAAATGGATTTGATTGAATCTGCTGGATTATCAAGGCGAATTTCGGCTTTAACAGCCTCATAATATTGCTCATTTTGCTTAATACCTTCGTAAATTACCTTTGGAGCCTTTTTATCAATAATAAATTCAACACTTAATTGCTTGATATTCCCCGCCTTATCCTTTACCTCAAAGAATAAAACATGTTTTCCATCAGATGTAATCGGATCGCCAAGATTATATTCCTTCCCATCCAAAGTCAAAGCAATAATGTCATATTCGTTCAAATCCTCGATCAACATTTCTGGTATTAGATCCTTATTAAAGTACATATTGGAAATAGGTTCTTTAAACTTGATAACTGGTGACGTTTTATCAATCGTAAAGACAATTGTTCTTGAACTTACATTGTTGGCTAAATCTGTTACGGTTGCTTTTAAAACATAGTCTTTTTCCAATTCTAGTTTTGTACCGTTTTTGTAAGGAGCACCATTTAATGTTACAGATGTTCTATTTGGATCTAAATGAACATCAGAATAGGTAACGACTGGAGCTACATTTTCATTAAAGTATCCATCAAGGATTCCCGAGATCGATAAAGCCGGTTTTGTCGTATCCACGGTAAACCTAATTTCTAATGTCGTTTCATTTCCTGCTTTATCTCGTGCTAACACGTTATAGTGATAAGCCATTTCCTTTGATGCAGTTAGAGCCGTTCTCCCTGCATTCTCACCATTTAAAGTAACGGAAACAATGGAATCATCACTCTGTTCTAAGGCAAATTCCGGTGTGAAAATTTCATTAATATATTCCCCGTCCTTAATAACTCTTGTTTGTCCTTTAAATTTAGGGGTGATGACCGGTTTCGTTTTATCAATTGTAAAACTCATCTGCTCGGAGAAGCTATTTCCAGCTTTATCAACAGCTTCTACTAAGATATGGTACTTTCCTTCTCCACTAAAATTGTGAACCAAGGATGCCTGTGTTTGGCTGAGTGAGAATGCTCCCATATTATAGCGGGCACCATCTCTTGTCACGGTTATTTTGTTAATGTCTAAATTAACATCACGGATTGCGACATTAACCCGCTTATCTTCATTGTAATATGCATCTTGATTGACACCCGTAATGTCGATAGCTGGTTTCGTTTTATCTATTGTAAAAGTGCGGTTTACCGTGACTGGTCCATTACCAGCCTTATCTGTCGATTTAACAAGGATTGAATATAACCCATCTTGTGTAAAGTTATGGCTAATTGTAGAAAGCGGCTTTTGATTCGTAATAAACTGCCCCAATTCATACTTCTTGTTATCTTTTGTTACTGCCAATTCAACTTTATTTGTGGAAAAATTCTTCTCATTTACAGATACCGTGACGTTTTTGTTCACTGGATTAAAGGAGTGCTCGTCAACTCCCTCTACTTTTACAACAGGCTTGGTAGAATCAATAATAAAACTTATTGGTCCAAGGACGCTTTTTCGCTCCGCCTTATCAGTGGTTTCCAATGTCACTGTATAATTTCCTTCTTCTTTAAACGTATAGCTTAGTGCACCTTCTGTTGGATAACTTAGCGCCATATCACCTATGTGAAAAGGCACCCCGTCCTTTAATACGTTAAGCTTTGTATTCGCAATGTCGATGTTGGTATCTTTTACCCAAAATGACGCTTTCGTACTCTGGTAATTCTTATCATTCTCAATACCGTCACTGGCTGCAACCGGATTAATACTATCAATAGTAAAAGTCACGGATTTTTCGTCTGCTTTATTCCCCGCAGCATCTTCTGAGATCACCTTGATGAAGTACTCATAGTCATCCTTAAAATTGTAGGTAAGGCTTGATACTTCAGCGGCGTTCCGCCAATCCCCAATCCATACACTTTTGCTTTCGTTTGTAACGGTATTTTTTTCTATTACCTCATACTGAACCTTGTTATTAGCAAAATTGTGTTCATTTACCACAATGGAAACGGGTTTCGTTTCCGTGTCGTATGAATGGTTCTTTACCTCTTCTTTTGTTTTCTCGTCGATGATACTGATGACAGGTTTGACACTATCGACTGTAAACGATAACTCCAAGTCGCTTGCTTCAACTAAGGCTTTGTTTCCAGCCTTATCTTCTGCACTTACTTTAATCTGATAATCTCCATCTTCGGTAAATGGCAGTACGAGCTCCGATGTTTCACCCGTATTCTTAAAGCTTTCTTCCTTTTTACTGTCACCCTTTTGAACTGTAACGGTTACGTGATTGGTTTCGTAGTAGTATTCGTTAACTCCGATAACCACCTCACCGCTTTTAACAAAAGCACCTTTGCTAATTCCACTGATATCAACCTTTGGAGCTGTTCGATCAATGGTAAACTCTATTGTTTTAGAACTTGATTTTCCAAATCTATCTTCTGCAGTTACTTTAATTCGATAATCGCCTTCCTCCTCGAAAGAAAGGTTCATTTCACCTTTATAAAGCCACTTTAAGTAATCATAGATGTTCCAGCTGCCTGGTTTAAGCTCGGTGACTTTGTCACCATTTGTTCTAGTCATTTCAAGAGTTGTTTTCTTTTTATCAAATGTGAAATCATTGACAATGACAGCTACATCCACACTTTCACTATTGTAATGCTCTTGATGTATAACTCCTTTAAAATGAATATCCGGCTTTCCTGTATCAATCGTAATCGTTTTGGTTAGGATACTTTCATTTCCAGCTTTATCTTTAGATTCTACTGATATTTCATAGACTCCATCTTCTTTCAATAAATGTTTTGTAGAAACATTCTCACCATCTTGAATGAATGGGTCAATCTTAAACTCTTCTCCATTTTTCTTTATACTTACTTTGTAATACTCATGATGTTGATCAGTTACCGTTACTTTTACTGTTTTCTCGCCATCCACTACTATCTCATCTTCGGTTATAACTGTACCATCAAGGGTAACAACACTTTTCGGATTGGTATTATCAATCGTAAACGATACTGATTTTGCTGGTGCAGCTTGTCCAAGCTTATCAGTGGAAGTGAGGGTAATCTTATATTTTCCCTCAGCCGTAAAGGTATGTTTCGCCGCTGCCTTTTCAACTGTTAAGCGATTTAACTGGATACTTTCAGAATAAGCAGCTCCATCTTTCTCTACTTTTAAAGAAGTTTGCGTTAAATCAAGCGTTAAATCCTCAACTGATACTGTTACTTCTTTTTTATTTTTATCTGAGTTGTAAATTTCTCCTCCCTTTACTCCCGTGATATCCAGAGATGGGGCAGACTTATCAATAATAAACGTCACTTTTTTAGCCGCTGCATTACCTGCTTTATCGGTGGCGCTCAACTCAAGTACATACACACCTTCGTCAGTAAAGGAATGTTTTTTATAAGCATCTTTCCCTTTATAAGTTATGACTTGGTTTCCTCTTGTTACCTTAAGCTCGGTTTTATTTTCATCGATATTCGCATCGTTCACACTAATCTCAGCTTCTTTGGATTCCTTGTATTCACCTTGATCGTTAACACCGTTAATAGCAAGGCTCGGTGCTGTTTGATCAATCGTAAAACTTGTAACTCCTAACTGATGTCCTGGATCAAGATTTTGCCGGTCTTTTACGGTGACACTTACCTTGTATTCACCATCTTCCATAAGAGAAAGGACAGCATTCTTACCTTTTTTCTCAAAGCTTTTCACTTCGGTTGTCTTTTCACCATTGACACTTTTCTCAATGTTCGCCGTGGCATCATAAATGAAAATGTCACTTTCAACGTTCAGCTCCACCTGTTTATAAAAACCACTGTCATTTTTATCTTTTATCGTTAATCTAGGACCTTGTTTCACGATCCCAAAAGTTACTTTTTTTGGATCACTCTTATTTCCTGCTTTATCTCTAGCAGCAATACTCACTTCATAGAATCCAGTATGCTCAAAGGCAAGGTACGTTTCATTATTTTTCCAGACGGGTGCTTGTAAAGGTTCGTAAGCAATCCCATCTTTTAAAATTGAAATGGTATCCTCACCAGGAATAAAATTGCTATCACTTACTTTAATACTCATCCAGACGGGCCTATTTGTAAACTCTCCGTCTTCAAATCTGCCATTTTCAAACCACGTAGATACATCCACTACAGGTTTAACGGCATCTCGATATATCGAAAAGGTATTCGTTGATGCTGGGATGTTCCACGAATTTTCCTCAGCAAAATTCACTTGTACACGCAAGCTGCCCTCTGGGCTATCCGGCTGTAATGGGATGGTAACTAAATACTCTCCCAAAAATACGGACTCAGAATCCTTTATTTCTTCAATTCTGGCTGATGTAATTTTACTGCCTAGATAATCAGCTTTAACCGTAAATGGTGCTTCCGCTCCCGAAACACCTTCACCCTGACTGTTATTCTCAAAGTCTTCCTTTAAATCTACCTTAAAGGTTATACTATCTTTATTTGTTATCCAGTCTGGCTGATTAAGCGACTCCATATCCCATTTGTCTTCATTGAACACGATATAACGCTTAGCTCCGTCCAACGAAAAGACATTTGTACTAAATACAAACACTGAAATGAGCAAAAGGATAATACTTAATGTCCAAATGACCTTCTTGTTACTTTTGTACCTTCTAGCTATTCGATCTGCCATTCTATTAAACTCCCCTTAGATGACCGTGGTGGTATGAACAACGATCACATCGACTTCTTTTTTGAAATAATCATCTTCTAGTAATAATGAGGTTTCTTCTTCGCTTTCAGATAGAACCGTAGTTTCATCGAAGTCTGCTGTTAACAAAGTGGTTTCTTCAATATTTCCATCATCAAGCAAGGCGGTTTCAAGAACACCACTGCTCATAAGTTCTGTTTCTTGACTAGCAAAAGCCTCCCCGGCATACTGCTTTTTCAACATAATTTCTTTTGTCATGCGCTTTTCATTTGAATCAACCCGTGCTTTTTTCTTACTCTGTAATCTCCTCCGCAGGCTTACACCTGTTAAGTCCTCAATCACTTGCGCAATCCCCATTTTAATGTAGAGAATAATTGAGATAATCAGGGTAATCACAGCACCTGCCATTCCTCCGTAAAGCATGATCTGGTACTCCATTTCCCGTCTCCTTTCTAGTTAATACTCAGGTTATCGAACCTCCTTTTTAATTTCTTAAAAGCTTCATCCTCTCCTGCTCCATCCAGCGCATTTACTTCATCATATACAAGCTTCGCATCATGATAGTTTCGGATGCCCTCTTCCTTACTTTGTTCGATATCTAATAATAGATTTCCAAGTTTAACATAGGCATCGATACTCTTTGGCGCGTTTTTAATTGCGTCTTGGAATTGCTTAACAGCAACGGCTGTGTCACCCATTTCCTGATAAATCACACCTATTTTGACTAGAATTTCTTCTTCATTCTCCGCATTTAAATCTAAAAGGTTCTGATAGTGATGGATTGCCTGTTCATAATCTTCTTTGGCAGTCTCTTTGTCTTTTGAATTAACTCCTCTGCTATAAAAGGCTTGTGCCAATTTTTGTTCAAAATCCAATTCATACCTCAGCAATAAGTTCTCATTTTCTACTAAACGGAGAACTTCATAGGCTTTTTCTATTATTTCTATAGCTTTTGTATTAGCATCGGAAATTTGTCCTTTATACGAGATGTAAATATTCGCTAAGGAATTATAGTTATCTATTTTCTTACGTTCATTTGGAAGAGTGTCATTATATTTTTCAAATTCAAACAGATTCTCGGAAAACTTTTCATAGTCAATATTCATCGAAATCATTGTTGTCGCTAAGGCTTCGTAATACTTTGCGTCTGGGATTTCTTCTGGGTCGACTTGATTAAAATGCTTTAATGCCTCTGAGTAGTTGCGTTTGATATCGAAGTACGTCATCCCCATCTTAAAACGGATTTCATCATTCTCATGGATATCACCGTACTCATCCTCGATATAAGCTTCTATCTTCGCTAATCCCGTATCACTCTCATTTCGATTGCTATATAAATCTAGTAAATTGATGTATGCCTCTGCCCGGCGCTTATCTACACTCGTAATCGCCTTTTCTAATATCTCAATGGCTTTCTTTTCCTCTCCGTCCATTACATAAACCGAGCTGTCATTGATTAGACTCATATAATCCTGGAACTGGGTATTTTTCACACCCTTATATCCAAGGAGCGTTATGGTTGTAAAGGCTAGACACAGGATTACCGGAATGAAAAAGATTGAGAATTTCTTCTTCAGCTTCTTTTTATACCCAGCAGTCAGTTTGTTTATATTATCAAGATCGTAGGATAGCTCACTGCAGCTTTGATAGCGGTTTGCGGGTTCCGACTGTGTAGCTTTGATAATAATATGTTCGAGACCTTCTGGAAGGGTTGGATCCCACTGACGAATTGGTTTAAGCTCAAATGGCGGTTCATTTAGACTCTTACCGGTGACAAGGTGATACAAGGTAACCCCTAAGCTATAAATATCCGTGCGCGCGTCAGTCTGTTTGCCTGACATTTGCTCGGGTGCTGCATAGGATTTTGTTCCTAAATTAGTTGTATCTGTAGAACTCTCACTCTTAAATTCCCTTGCGATACCAAAGTCAATCAGCTTTATTTTCCCTTCAGGGGTAAGCATAATATTATCCGGTTTCATATCCCGATAAATAATTGGATACGGTTTTCTTGTATGTAAATACTCTAAAACTCCGCTCAGCTGTCTTGCCCAGTCAATTACCTGAGTTGCTGAAATCGTCTTATCTCGTTTCAGCTTCTCTTTAAGAGACTCCCCTTCAATATAGTCCATGACCACATAGATATCGCCCTCCGATTCGATAATATCGTAGATTTTGGGCAATGCTCCATGGTCAAGAACCTTGAGCATATTGGCCTCAACAATCAAGCTGTTAATCAGAAGTTCGTTATTACTAGAACCGCGTTTTCGAATATCCTTTACCACTAACGATTTATTCAGCCTGTTATCCATTGCCAAATACACGATACTCATTCCGCCGCGGCCAATTTCCTTTAATATTTCATATCTTTCATCGATTACCGCTCCAATTTCAATCAAGTAAAACGCCCCCGCTGCTTACAAAACTTTTGCTGCTAAAACTGTTATATTATCTGTTTCATTCCTAGCCTTTACTAACTCAACTAACTGAACAACTTTCCCCATCATTTCCTGCTCATTCTTTACCGTTTCGGGTTTAAGAGTCAGAGCTAACTCTTCTTCTGTGATCTGATGGTAGAACCCATCCGAACATAACATAAATACCGTGTTTTTATTGACAACACCTGTTGAAAAATCAACTTCAATTTCTTTAGTTGCTCCGACACATTGCAGCAGCACATTTCTACGCGGGTCAACCTTCGCCTGTTCTTCACTTATATTCCCACGGGCTACTTCCCGAGCTACTAATGTTTGATCATTTGTCAGCTGTTTAATTGATCTGGAAATGCTATATGCCCTGCTATCGCCGATTTGTGCAATAAAATATTTATTGTGAACGATCAAAAGTGCTGTCAGGGTTGTCCCTAATTTCACTTTAGAGGTTTCACCGTAGTGAAGGATTTTCTCATTCAATTGTTTTATGCACTTCTCTACTTCTGAATAAATCTCTTCCTCGATGTTTTCCGAGCGTGAAAGTCTGGGCATTTCTCCATCGAACCAATCTGCCATCCCTCTAATGACCGTCGCACTGGCCAGCTCACCGTGTGACAAACCACCCATCCCATCACAGACGATGAAGAGACCGACTGGACCTTTTGGAGTTTTAGCAGTCTTGAGTAACAAGGCATCTTGATTGGTTTTCTTTTTAATGCCAACATCCGTATGGTGCGCTGTTAAGAATGCCATTCGCTGCCCCCCCTTTTAAAATACCTTGAAAACAAATTCTTGATTTGCCAGCTTGATGATATCTTCGTGTTTAATTTTTGCCCTTTCATTAGCTGACAGTTTCACTCCGTTAAGATAGCTGCCATTTCTTGAATGCTTATCAATTAAAAAATATTCGCCATCTGCTGTTATCAATTCAGCATGAATCCGCCCCACTACTTTACTGGATGCAGTATAATCTACTTGTTTTGGATCTCTCCCGATTTTAAATATTTCTTTGTTTATAACAATCTTCACACCTGTTTCTGCCTCTATTAGGTAGGGTCTTAGCAGACTTTCATTATCGATCCCTAATGCTGTAGTACCTTCTTCATAATCATCCAGCTCATGAAGTGTTCCTAAAACCGTCGTTCCCTCATCCCCGAGTGCCAAAGCACGCGTGATGATTCCGGGACTGTAAAAATTGGAGTTGTGTTCCGTATCTGTTATATTTCGCTCGCTGATTCCAGTTGAGAACTCCTTCAATTTTTCTTTAAACTTCTGAAGCTGGAACTCTTCTTTACCTGCAAGGAAATTATGAAGTTTAATAAAAAAATGCAAATCGTCCTTCTCATCATAGGAAGTTGAGGCAATTAGCTCTTTAATAAATTCCTTCATTGATACCTTTTCAAAGACATTATCTTTTATGGGAGAGCACATAAATACTAATCTATTTGAAAAGTGATCAAGAAAAATATGTTTCTTATCCAGCAAAATATTTTCTATGTCTACGCTTCTTTTCTCTAACTCCGTTAAACTTTCAATAATGTTCATTAAATGAGTCATCAGCTGTTCTTTCGTGAGTGTCTCTCTAAATAGAGTCTCCAAATCGGTTTTCATGTTATCGTCTCCATCTTTAGGGTTTCAATAATACCCGTTATCACTAGCACTTAGAAATGTTGTGGTTCCTAACCCTCCTTTTTTAAAAAAAGAGAGTTAGGAACTATACAACCAAGAGGCTTATTTAAATGCACTTGCGTTCGAGTTGATCGCTGATTCTGTAGAGTTATAGGCATTTACAGTTTGATCTAAAAACTTCGCATAGCTGTCCACAATTTCACGGAAGTTATCAAACTTTGGTGTAAGTGCATTGAAATTATTTCTAATCGTATTCGATGCATCACTATTCCATGTATTTGCTAAAGCATTCATTTCTCTCTTCATTTCATCCAATCTGCCTGTTAATTGCTGGTTTAAATTACGGATTTGATTGGCTGTGCTGCTAACCTCATTTAGAGATATTTTGATTCCTTCTACTGCCATCGGTACCACCTCACATTCCTTAATATTCTATTAGTTTGTTAAACGTTTCGCTGCATTAATGATTTCATTTTGAGTTTCACGATAAGTACGGGCACTTACTTTTAAGAACTCAGAGTATTGCTTCATCAAACTCGTCATTTGATTGAAATCATCCATAAATCCTTTAATTTGGTTGACATATGCTAAGTTATCAGCACCTTGCCAAGCTGCCTGCATCCCTTCAACCTCGTTGAAAAGGGCTTTATAAACACGCTCGTAATCAGCTGATTGCTGATCAATCTTCGCTGCAGCAGTGTCTAGCTTTGATGGATCCACTGTAATTGCTCTTGCCATTTTTTTCACCTCCTTTAAAGTGCGGTCTATTTTGAATTCACTAGATTTTCCTTAATTCATTTGACACTTTCCGGTACTTATTTGCCGCTTGCTGCAGGC
Organism: Neobacillus niacini; assembly: GCF_046591715.1. Lineage (GTDB taxonomy): Bacteria > Bacillota > Bacilli > Bacillales > Cytobacillaceae > Neobacillus > Neobacillus niacini_L. The sequence goes on from NZ_JAWVNQ010000014.1 coordinate 25,203, forward strand.
TTTGTGCACTCTTCACTGAGCCAATTCCTTTAAACTCCCGGCCAAGACCATGAGAAATATCTTCTAACTCTCTAGCAATCTCATTGATTTCAGCAATTATACTAGTAACCTTACCTTTAACATTCTTATCCATTTATTTCCCCCGACCCATTACTGAACACCCCGCGCTTTATTCGCTAAAATGGACTCGGTTGCCAAAAGCAGACCTTTCACTGTATTCAAGTAGGTAATATTTTGATTGATTGTACCGTTAAACGTCGTTAAAAGGTCTGCTTTCAACACGTTATCCAGCCCAAAAAATCCTGCTTCAAAATATAGATCATCAATCCTGCCATTTAAACTGTTTGTTTTTCGTTTTATCGCCTGTAACCTTTCGGCATAATAGGTTAACCGCTGCAGATTCACATGCAAATAAGGCTCGACAGGGAAGCTTGCGCCGCCGGCAGCACCAACTCTTCTATTAAGTGAAATTCTCGTAAAATTAAGAACGGAATCAAAGAAATTCCTCAAATGGCTGATTGCATTAACACTAACGTCCCTCAAGCCTTCGACAAACGTTATACAAGAATCAATAACAAGTGCGGCTCTTTCCTGTATCCCTTTCCAAGCAGCATGGATAACCATTAATGCTCCGTTTGTCATGGCTGCTGCCGCCTTATAGGCTTCTCTCACTTCATTTACGCCGTAAACAATCGTAAACTTAATAACCTCTGTATTAATATTATTTGATAGATGGATTGATCCATCTTGAGACTTTGCAAATGAACCATTAACGAAGTCTACACTCGTTTCATAATGTGGATAAAACGGATCATCATAGTCATCTTTATTAATTGCTACTGTCTTATCCACATACGGTGCATAGCCCAGGTCATGTACAAAATCACCTTCATAGACAATAAAATCAAATCTATTACTTTTTAATGCTTCTTGTTGTTCCTGTGTTAAACTCGGCCAAAACAATGGAGCGCCGTTGACCACATAGCCTTTAGGGTTTTCGGTTAAGTTATTTACAAAAACATATGAAGCTAAGTTGCCGCCCTTTGAATGACCGACGATTAACCTTTCTCCCGCTGCACTCTTTACAAATTCCTCATAAAAATGATTGGCTTCCTTTTGCTGCTTAATTTCGTTACCAATCCCAGCGGATACATTAGATCCCCAATCTGTTTTCAAATGGTTCCAATTAGTCGGGTCTTCACTGCCTCGATAAACCGCTGCTTTATTACCGGTTTTGTCACCCCATGCATAACCAACAAATCCTGATTCCGACTCTCCGCCCATCATTGGATTGTTGTTCTGATACCCCTGGAGTGTAACCTCAGCAAGCCTTGAGTTTTGGTAGGAATCAGAAGTAAAATATTCCTCGAGCCTGATTCTTCTTGCCTCTCCGCCGTTGTTTGGAACTAGCATTGCTTCTTCCCATATTTCCTTCACACTCAAGCCAGTTAAATCTCCTGGTAAGTCAAAATAGGATAGCTGGATTAAAACATTTTTCTCTTCTTCATTTAAGTTAGAAAGTGACATGAAATCACTCCTTAAACTCTTTATAATAGTTTGCTATTTGACTTGAATCAGCTATCGCAAATCGTTTATCAACCATAATGGCTGCGTAAACCTTCGCATCCAAATTTGACCAAGGTGTATTGTTTACACTTGAGGTTCGAATATAGTCGGAAATATCCACGCTGCTGTCAACAAATCCTACTGAAACGCGGCTTGATTTCACATTCATTTGTTTTACTACCTGTAACAGCTGATAAATCGACTCATTATAATCCGTTACATTTGGCTTCCCTGCACTTTTTATGGCTGCCTTTAACTCAATACTTACTTCATTGTTTACATTTGTTAGATAATCATCGACAGACATATCCTTCATGGAACTATCATATTTTCCGTCCTCTACAAATAACAAAACTCTATACTCAGCGTCCTCGGGCAGAAGATTGCTAATTTCAGGTTTTAGCTTTTCTGTGAGTTCATTCGACCATTTAGACAACACATAGTTATCGTAATATTCCCCTTCATGGTCTCTGTCTTCACCTGCTACAAAGACATGTTCAGGCTTACCCTTCGGATGAACAATCACCTTATCGGCACCGTACATGCTCTTAAAAATAGTGCTGCCTTCCTTGAAGGTTTCCACTTCAAAGGTTTCATTATAGGTTTCTTCTAAATATGTCAGTATTCCATTCTCTGAAGAATTCTCTTTCATACAGCCCGTCACTCCTATTAATAGAACGAATGGAAGAAGGATGGATCGTACCTTCTTTGTTATTTTCATTGTGCACCTTCCTTTAGCGGAAATTTGAGATGAGTACACCCCGTCAGAGTAACATCAGCTTGAATCCATTTTTCAAACCAAGTTCTTCTATGGTCCTGTTGATATCAAATATATTTCCATTTATTCGGTCACATAGAACACTTTGCTCTGCTGCCTTGTATTGTCCTTGCGAAAGGTCAGAGATTGTATGTGTCAAGAGATAGACCACTTCATATACAGGACTTTTCAGCGGTATAAATACATCATAAGTGGTGTTTGAAGCCGGGTTATAAACCTCTGTCAAAATCTTATGCATATTGCACCGCCTCCTCATCACTAGCTGCAGTGGTCAAAAGTTTTACTAGTTTTACCTTTCCTTTGTTCACTGCATAACCGAAGTCCTCATTAAGTTCACCATACATATCATTGGTAATTTTATTTATTTTTAGCGTGTACTGTTCAGCAATACCATTTCCTACCCATATACCCTCGCTCAGCGCTATTTGTTTTTGGAACCAAGGTTCGTACGTGTATGAGCTTAGTTTGTCGATAGGATCGGAGAAGATAATACTTACGTTTAGTCCATTTACTCGCTCTAAAAAGACCTTCAATTTATCTTTCCCGTCCTCAGAGAGCTGTGCATTCAATTCCGTGAAAGAATGGATGATACAGGTGATATTTTCAAACACCGGTGCTTCTTTTCCTTGTTCTATAGCGTCCTTCGTAGTGTTGTTGCGGTACACTAAGATCGTAAATAAATACACAATCTTCTCTTCTAAGTGTTTTGTTTCAGTTACATATTGATAGGTACTGCCGCTTGAATTTACAAAGCTGCCAGGAGCATCGAGAACAATTACTTCTCTCTTGTCTTTTTGCACAAACACTTCTGCAAGTCCCTGCATGAAACTAGAGCATTCATCACCCGTAAGCGACGTTACGAGACTGACCTCTGAAGCAGTAAAGTCATAAGAATAGACTTTCAGTGAGTCCTTCTCGACTCCAATCGGAATTTTGCTGGTTTTATTAAAGCGGATTTCATCCTGTAGATAATGGATATCTACCTTATCTGGAAGAATTGGAATTCGCTTAGCTGAATTTTTGTTCCATGTTTGCTGAGACTTACGGCAATAACCTGTTACAAAGCTGTACAAATCATGTGCTTCTTTTGAAATTTGTGCCACCTGGAATTCGTACACATTTTCTGTTTTGAATATTCCCCGGCCCTTATTTTTCGATGGATAAACACCATCAACATTCCCTAACACACCGGAATATTCAGTTGTATCATTAAGCTGCAGGACATACATTTGCTTAAAGTTCTGCAGAAGCCTATATCGAATCGCGCCCGTATTTAACGCTGTCACGACAAAATAGATTCCATATTTCGTTCCTTCACGAGTCAAAAAGGAAATAGCTTCCTCATGTTGTTCATACATCTCTGAAAAAGCAGAGTAATTGTGAATCATCAGTACAATTGAAGGTGCTCTATCGCTAGAGAGCTGATTGAAAGTTTTGAAGTCTCCTCCATAATTTGCGAATTGCTTTTTTCTTGCTGCAATTTCACCATTCAACATTTTAAAGAGATTATCAATTTTTTCTCCTTCATGTGACAACAGTACATCGCCAACGTGCGGGGACTCACGAAACCAGCTTAACGTTTCAGACCCAAAGTCTAGTAAATAAAGATTTACCTCTTCAGGTGTGTGTTCCTCCATCATGGAGTAGATAAGCGTGGTCAAGAATGTTGTTTTTCCGCTTCCTGCTACACCATATACAACGGTATTTCCCTCTCGGGTGATTGGCAGCCTTAACTGTGCCTGACGTTGATTGGCTGGGTCGTCATACTCCCCGATAACAGGATTAAGATCAAACACCTGTGAGTCATTGTCATCATACTTCTCTTTTAATTCATCTAAATAAATATTTGCTGGGATCGGATCTAACCAAAGCTGTTTCACTTTAATATTTTCTTGTTTTGCTAGATTTGCTAGATAGTTGGTGACTTCATCAATTTGACTAGTTGTTTTTTCACCACTATCCTTCCGCTTATCAATTCTTGCTGATTTCATCACGCGCCCTAAATTATCAATAACCGTAATTCCATCATCTTTTGTCCGTTCTACCTTATCTGCAGGATAATAAGGGGCTCCTGCCCAGGCAGATTGGCCAAGTTCAAACAGTTCATTATATCCGACCTGTAAGTAGAAACGTCCTGTCTGTTTTAATGCAGCTGCATCCGGTCGTTTAATGACTTCCATACTGTCCGCCTTTTCCTGCACCTTAAGACTTATACGGAATTTACTGTTACTCCAAATTTGGTCATCAACAACCCCGGAAGGCTTTTGGGTCGCTAATATTAAATGGACACCCAAACTGCGTCCAATCCTTGCGGCACTGACAAGCTGATCCATAAATTCCGGCTGCTGTGTTTTTAATTCAGCAAACTCATCGGAAATCATGAATAAATGCTGTAATGGCTCTCTTACCGCACCTTCGCGGTACAACTTTTGGTACTTATAAATATCAATATTGCTTTCATTTAAAGCCTTACTTGTTTCACTGAAAATTGCCTGGCGCCGCTTTAACTCACTTTGAATACTAATTAATGAGCGTTTAACTGCTGCCCCGTCCAGGTTGGTAATCGTCCCAGCTAGGTGCGGCAGGTTCAAGAAGGCATTTGCCATTCCCCCGCCCTTATAATCGATTAATATAAATGCAACTTCATCTGGGTGGTAGTTTACGGCTAACGATAAGATGAACGTCATAATAAACTCACTCTTACCGGAACCCGTCATACCTGCAATCAAACCATGCGGGCCATGATATTTTTCATGGAGATCCAGCTTAAAGTGTTCCCCTGACTGGTTTACGCCGATCTCTGTTTCAATACTCTGTGCCGGATTATTTTCCTTCCACCGCGTCGGCGCATTTAAATGCTCTACCTTTCCAACGCCAAACATTTCTAAAAAGGTGATCATATCTGGAAGTGTGTAAGCTTTCACAGAAGAAGCCAGCTGGATATTTGCCAGCTCTACGGCTATGGGTTCTGCGTCCTGCTGCAGGAAGATATCGGCAGCAAAGTTTTGATATTTTCCTGAGATATCGTCTTTATCGAAGATTTTGCTGATTTTGTCATTTAATTCAACAACATTGGTACATTCCTTCGGAAGCATCTCCAAACTGTCATATAAGGTAATTAAGCTTGCGCCAATCTCTTTCTTTTCTTTTAAAAGTAAATTCACCATTTCAGCCTTTCCTGCTAACTCTTTGCTCATCGAGAAAACAACATAATGCTGCTTGATGTCTGCTTCATTACTGTCGGCCAGGCTGGCTCGATGGGTGATTTCCTTTTCAAGATAAGCAGAAAGCTCCTTTAATTCATTCGCATCGGAGGCAATAAAGCGGACATTCTTGCCTTCATCCCAAACATGCGGCAGCCACTTGATGAACTTCCAACAGTCTTGTTCTTCCTTATCGTAGATAAACACTAATTTTAATTCATCGTAACTATGTAAAGCCGCTAATTGAAAAATAATTCCTTTCGCAAACTCAACAACTAAATCCCGTTTCCCAATAATCCCGCTAATCCGCTCTTCTATAAGCGACAGGGTGACAGGCACCTGTTTTAGGATTTGAGGAGATTCTACCCACTGGTACAATTCATCTTGGAGGTTGTCATCCAGAAGTGTAAATTTCTTCTCTGGATATTTGATTTCTGCATCTAATGGCAGGTCACCTAAACCAACTCTAATTTTAAGAAAATCATTTTGTCCTATTGTCCGTTCCCATAAATTACGTTCACGATTGCGGATCCTTTTTAAACAAAGGTAAAGGGGAATATGATTTTCATGCAGAATCTCACTCTGATACTGGCATTCGTCTGCCACGACTTGTTTCATCTCTTCTATGTACTTACTATATTTCTCCTGGCGTATTTTCTCCTGCTCTATCCGCTTTTTCTTCTCATGCCTCTTTGTTAGGATTGGCCATAGAATCATCCCAATCATCATGCTTAATGACATGATAAGCGTAGGCATGGCATACATAATATCCCCATTTGTACGCATCACATTTTGGACCGCAAATATTCCGGTAAACAAAGACGCCATTCCCATCGTAATCGACGGACCAAGCATCAGCATTAATGGAGTTTCATCAGAATTATTTTGCTGCGGCGGCGGATCAATTTTAATTGTCTTACGTTCAATATCCCGTTTAAACCTCGGTGAACGAAAAAACAAATCTTCCTGTTCTTCTTCCCTAAAGAAATCATCGAGACCCTCATCCTCTTGGACAATTGGCTGATCGACAATAAAGGGTTTAAAGGCAGTTCGATTTAAAAACACCAATTGATGAGGATTATTTAACGAGAGTAAACGTCCATTATAAATAATTCGTAAGCCCATGATGGAAATCACATCACCAATTGAGAGCATTTTTTCATTTATTCTTTCACCATTGACATATGTGCCATTTGAACTGTTAAGGTCCCGGATTACAGCTTGACCATTCCCATCATATTCAATGGTACAGTGGGAACTGGACACTAATTTTTCAGTGAAGCAAATATCATTATCCTTACCCCGTCCAACTTTAATACTGTTTGCTGAAACCATATGCCGCGTAAATTCGATTCGTCCTTCACTTGCAGGTTCCACATACATTAGTGCCGACGAATCTTGATCACGATAGATTGTATACGTCATAAAAGGCTCTACTGGGACTTTTCCTACTTTTTCACCAGCAGTGCCTTTCAGATAAGCATATTTATTTGATTTTACATACCATTTACCGTATTCTGCTTCAACTGCCATTAAATCAATCGTATTACCATCTCTATCAACACTGGTGAGAATATATCTCCCCGTGATTTTCTCAGGTAAAACAAGATTAAATGCTCTGCCTCTATCAAACAGCGTTACTATCAAAACAATTCTCTCCCTATTTCAAAGCTAAATTAGCCCTTTAGAAAACAAATTTCCTATATTTGTATTATAAAGTAATTTTCAATTTGGTCCGTCATACTTTAGACACAATTTGACAAAATCCACTCTCACCTGCACAACGACTGGTACAAAGCCGGTCTAGACTATTCTTCCTACAACTTTTTTAAAAAACACATATGAAGAAAGAACCACAGAAGGGATTTTTTCATTACAAAAAAATCCACATGAGAATTCTCATATGGATTTTCTATATAATCTATTTCACACCTGTTGCTTCAAACCCCACACTCTCTAACAAATCACACCACTGCTCAAACGTTTTCAAGGCAACTTTTACTGGTACAGCCGGATGGTCTGTATATTCTACAACCCATATTCCTTTTGCAGAAGGAAGGAAGAAAACAATATTTTCGAGACTCGGGTCTCTTTCAATACTTGGTTGATAAAACATGGAAATATTATAAAGGGACCAGCCTTGAGATTCTAGGTCAGCAAGAAACAGTTGAAAGCTCTGTTCTTCTTCAGGTGAAAAACTGCTTATTTTCCTTACTTTTCCCGCATTTTGATAATCACTTAGCAAATCAAATGCCTGATCGGAGAGATGGAACAACCTAGTTGTTTCAATACCCTCTTCCGAAAATGAATAATAGTTTCGGATTATATTTGGAATATCAACACCTTTGATATACGCAAATTCGTGGATGATGTCTCGATCAATGATATGGGTCATCCAGGTATCCTTTTCAATATGGTGAATCATTAGAATGTTCGATTGCCCTTTATTGGAGCAGCGGATCATCCACTTCGATGTGACATATTGCTGAATAAAATGCTGGATTTCATCCTTTAATGGGATTTCTCCCTTTAACTCTCTTTCGTCATCCCAAAGCTGTTTTAGGATCAACTGTTGAGTAGTTACCTCCATAATCGCTTCCCATTCTTTTGGACCCTTTTCTCCAATAGAAGCCTCAGCAATACCCTTTGCTACACCAGGATACCCGCTTAATGTTACTAAAAGTGCTAGCTCTGCTGATGTACACGTCATAATATAATCCATTATTTCACAATCCTTTTATCATTTTAGCACCTGTTTTTTTATCATAATTTCAAATATGGCGCGGTTATAGAAAAATCGCCCGGAGAAGAGCCTTCACTATATAATAGACAATAACAGAAGCAAAAAGTTGGATAACAATCGAAATCAACATAAAGAACTTCCTTTTAAAAAAAGGATACTTTATAAATTTCTTGTTTAGATATGGTCCTATACCAAATAAAGCATTAATCACAAACGTAAACGTTTTTTGAAATACATTTTTTGGTTGTTCATAAACACCTGCTTCATAAATATCAAGCATAATACTGCCCAGTAAGAATACTAGGATACTGAAAATAACTTGAACACCTAGATAATAGATTAGTAATTCTTCAATAAGTTCTAATGTTTCTAAAGTCATGTTTTCCTAATCCTTTATTATGAGATTTGCCTAGTTAAACCAGCTTCCAACGGACTTAAAGGTGTTCGTAATCCCCTCACCTATATCCTTTATCCCTTTTTCAACTGCTCCTCCAAGCTTTTCGCCAACATCTTTAATCTTGTCTTCAAAGACAATACTTCCGACTCCGCCAACTAAGGCACCAACGGCACCACCGACTACGATTCCAGCCGGGCCTCCCACACTGCCAATCATTGCACCGAGCTTAGCCCCTGCCCCGATTGCGGCTAAATCGCTTGTTATGCCGGCGAATGTTCGTCCCAGTCTTTCTCCACGGGTCTTATCCGCATTGTCTGGATCCCAAATTTCTGCTGCGTTGGCAGCAACTGAAATGACCATACCGGCCACAGGGACTTTCCTTGCCGCCTTAGTCCATCCCTTTGCATCAATTACATGCTCAGCAATTTCCTTTGTACCGGTAGTTATTCGTTTATGGAATGTACCAGATAAGGTATCCGCCTTTAACTGATTTACATTTTTCGGAAAACCAGCCGCATGCTTTAATAGAGCTGAGGGATTATCATAAGAAGCTACGACCTTATGAAGTTGTTTTAAGACCGGATTGGTTGGGTTTGATTTTGAAAAATTATAGATAGCACGTGCCAGTTTAGAGCCATATCTTCCTCTTCCTCTGCTTTTCCAGGAAGAATGAGCCCCTACTGAAAATTTATAATCACCTTTAATTTTCTTCCAAAACTTTGGTTTTCCGCCTATGTAATGAATGTTTAGCCTCCGGGAAATCCCAGCGCTAAGCGCAATAGTAAAGAGCTGTGTCCCAACTAGGGCTGCATCCCCAATACTAAGCTTTCCATTGATATAATTGAAGACATTCAATATACTGGCGATGGTTGATTTCTTCGATTCTGGGGTTATAGCAGATTCCGATTTTTTTGTTAACTCCGTCTCAGTTTGGCAATACCGATCCATAGATTGGATAATAAACCGATCTAAGTCTCTAATCCGCATTTCTAATTGATTAGCTGACGTGATAGCCGAATTGAATCTTGAATGTAAATTCCCACGATTCATGATTTTATGATCAATCGAATACCTAAGAGCGCTGAGGCCGTTACTAACCTCTGAAACCTTTTGTGACATAGGACCAATACTGGCACCAGTCTGTTTTACATATTCTGTTTGAATTTTTATTGGCGGCAATGTAGTGCACCTCCTATTACCCTGCTAATTTAGTTACCCATAGCCTTTGCCTTTTTCTCTGCTTCAGCTTTTGCCTTCGTTTCTGCCTCTGCCTTTCTTCTTTCCTCAGCTTCTTCTTGACGCTGAATTTGCTGAGCACCTGAGAGAATATCCGTTCCGATTGAATCTAGCCTAGAAGAAAGTGCAGCCACTTCCCGATTAATGCTATCAATCGTTTGATTTATGTAGATCATTTCTTGTGCGTTCCAGCCATTATTTAGATTTCCTTTAACCCTATTTAAGGAATTTTTAACTTCAAGTAATTTAGAAGAATAATTGTTGATCTTATTTGCCTGCGAAGCAGCCAAATTCACATTAATACTCACAACATCACCTGCTCTTTTACGACTTTGTTTCGGGGGCAGGGGGACGGTTCTCATGGTCACAAATATAGCTAGTGTTGCCAAAAGAACCGTCCCCATGGTCACCCTATTCCCATTTACCTCTATTTTCCTATTTATTATAAAAGCTATTTTTTTATTATTCTATAAAAAAGAAGAAATTGGTTATTTTGTACCGGACGTCCACCATAATTTATAAAAAACAACGCCAGAAGACCCAGTCGTTTTTTATTAACCTCGAATATTATCTTCTCCATGTGTTAAAAGACATTAAAAAAAGGATTCCAAAGTTCAAAGAACTAATGGAATCCTCACTTGATTTACTTAATACTTTATTATTGATAACTAGATTTAAGTCTATTAAATTATTTCAATAAATCCAGAATAAGTCCACAAGAACCGTCCCCGCGGTCACTTGCGGTCCCTTATAAGTTCCATAACTTCCTCGTTTGTCGGCAATGCGGAAATCGCTCCTTTTCCTGTTGTGGTAAGAGCGCCGCTGGCATTGGCAAATTGAAGAATTGATGTGTGGTGGTCTCGCAGCACATTCTCAATGTTATCCGGATTGGCATTCAATTCTAGCAGTTTATATAAAAATCCGCCAATGAACGCATCACCTGCTCCAGTTGTGTCGATTGGTTCAACAGAGTATCCGCTCGATTCAAACTTTTGCTCGTTTAATATCAAATCCGCTCCGGCAGCTCCCTTTGTGTAGACAACTGCCTTCACGTTTCCAATGAATAAGGATTGTAATGCCTCTGACTCGTTCTTTATACCCGTAATAAATTCAAGCTCTTCATCCGAAACCTTTACAATATCTGCAAAAGGTAAAAATTCAAGAATTGCCTTACGACAGTCATTTGGATCTTTCCAAAGCGGCAGCCGTACATTTGGGTCAAAGCTGACCAAGCCATCTGCATCTGAAACAGCGGCAATGGCTTTTTTATGAGCCTGTTTCATAGGGCTTTCCACTAGATCAACCGAGCAAAAGTGGAGTATATCCCCTGCCTGGAACCATGTTTCCTCGATTTCCTCCTCACTGAGAAGTAAATCAGCAGAAGGATTACGGTAAAATGAGAAATCACGTTCCCCGTTTTCTTTTAATGAGACAAAAGCTAATGCCGTGTTCGCGTCATTAGTCCGGTATATTTTATCTGTCTTGACGCCGGCCTGGACGAGCTTTTCGACTAAAAAGTCGCCAAACGCGTCGTTCCCTAATTTAGAAATCATCACTGCCTCCTGCCCATATATGGCAACAGCCGCTGCCACATTTGCCGGCGCTCCCCCTGGAGCTCTCTCAAATGCAATGACATCCTTTAAGGCAACCCCTTTTTGAAGAGGAATAAAATCAATTAACACTTCACCAATCGAAAATAACTTTCCCATTCTGTCACCTCCAGTACGTCTAAAAGATTATTTGAGATCCCATTTAACAGCCTTCACATTCGTATGTCCACCACGTGCAAATACAGATATTCCATTACTATTTTCACCAGGAAAAATCCTTCCAGTAAATACTTCCTCTCCATCATTTACAAACACTTCAACAGAGGAAACATCAACAAAGATTCGAAATGAAATCTCTTCAGCTTCCAATTTACATTTTCGAACTGTACCATACTCCTCACCGAAGGATTGACCTGTCTCAGTCCGGTCAAACACAACCTTTTTCGCAACAGCATCATATTTAATTACGGTCTTCTCATTTTCTCCAACCCGAAGTTCCAAACCAAACTCCTCAGCCGTACTTTCAGAGAACTCAGCTTGAAGCTCATACACGTCACCCTCAAAATTATCCAAACAAATACTCTCATTCTCAACTTTTTGACTCGTTTCTACCTTTTCTCCACGCAGCAATGTCAGCTCAGCGACTGGATGCTGAACAAGTTTTCCCTCTTTTACTGTTAACTCACGAGGAATGGTAAGACAGTGTGCCCAACCATGTTTATCCGTAGGATAGTCAATTTCCGGCAATCCCATCCATCCGACTAAGATTCGGCGGTTCAGATGATCCACCGTTGTTTGCGGTGCATAAAAATCAAAACCATGATCTAGCTCATGAAATGGTCCATGCTTTAATTCGATTTCTTCTAAATCTATTGGACTTCCAACTACATAACCTGATTGATAAATATTTTGATAGCTGTCACCTTCCGCTTTTAACCCTTGCGGGGAGAATAGGAATATGCCTTGTCCATCCAGTTCAAAGTAATCCGGACATTCCCACATATAACCGAAACCTTCATCTAACCCCGTCTTCACTTCACCTGCAAACTGCCAATCTTTTAAATCCCAAGAGCGATATAAGACGACACTTCCAGTCTCATTTTCTCTTTGAGCACCGATCACTGCATAGAAGTGGTCTCCATTTTTCCAAACCTTTGGATCGCGAAAATGATCAGTATAACCTCTTGGAACCTCTTTAATCACAGGCTCTTCCATTTTGACAATACTGCCATCTGGGCTCATAACAGCCAAACATTGGAAGGGATGCCGAACCCATTCATCATCACGCGTATTGCCCGTATACATGAAGTATAATTTCCCATCGTGCTCAATTCCGCTACCGGAATACACCCCATGACAATCAAACTCATTCGATGGCTTAATAGCCATCCCTACATTTTCCCAGAGAACCAAGTCTTTAGACTTCGTATGATACCAATGTTTCAACCCATGAACCGGTCCCAGCGGAAACCATTGATAGAATAAATGATATTCACCATTAAAATAACTAAATCCATTTGGGTCGTTTAACAATCCTGTCACCGGCTGTATATGAAAAGACTGACGCCATGGACATCGATTTACTTGTTTGGCCAACGCCTCTATTTCCTCTTTAGAAACCTCATCCATGGTTCTATATCGCTGCTCTTTTGTCCATTCCATGCTGTTCACTCCTAATACACAAAGGAGAATCACGGGATTCTCCTTTCCAATTTTATTATGCTGCTGCTTGATCAGATGTTTGTTTACCTGCTTTTTTCTCTTCTCTTTTCGCTAAAATAATCGTAACAATAAATGCTGCAGCAAACGCGATGGCCATACCAATAATATAAGAAATAATGGTATCTGGACGAATTGAGATAATTCCTGGTATTCCCGCTGCCCCTAGTGCAGTCGCTTTAACCTTGAACAAAGTAACAAATCCAGATCCAACGGCCGAACCAATAATGGCACCGATAAATGGATAGCGTAATTTTAAATTAACCCCAAACATCGCTGGTTCAGTTATCCCAAGTAATGCAGAGATCCCAGCTGCGGAAGCCGTTCCTTTTATTTTGGCATTTTTCGTTGTCTTTAGAACCGCAAGAGTCGCTCCTCCTTGAGCAATGTTTGACATCGCAGCAATGACAAAGATAAATGATCCACCAGTCTTTACGATATCTGCTAGCAACTGTGTTTCTACTGCAATAAAGCTATGATGCATACCTGTAATTACAATTGGTGCATACAATAAGCCGAATATGATCCCGCCAATGACGCCTGTTGTGTCATATAACCAGACAATCCCATCTGTTAATAGATTACCAGCTGAGCGTGTCAGCGGCCCTACCAAGGTAAACGTTAAAACCCCTGTAATAAAGATAGAAAATAGCGGCGTTAATAGGTTGTCTAAAGCCGATGGAACAACCTTACGTAATGAAGTTTCAATTTTTGCTAGAATATAAGACGCGGCAAGCACAGGTAATACGGTTCCTTGATAGCCTACCTTTTCTATTTCTAAACCAAATAGATTCCAAACTGGGACTTCATTAGACAGTACTGCTGCACCATAACCGTACCCATTCAATAAATCAGGATGAACCATCAGCATTCCAAGAGTAGCCCCAAGGAAAGGATTTCCTCCAAACCGCTTCGTTGCCGAAAAACCAATTAATATCGGTAAGAAGACAAAGGCAGCATTTGCAAAGGTATTAATAAGTGCTGCTAAATCTGCCATTTCTGGATTTGCATCCACCAAGGACTTTCCTTCAATAAACAAGTCAGGGGCAGTTAAGACATTGTTTATCCCCATTAATAAACCGCCAGCTACAATCGCTGGAATAATTGGAACAAAAATGTCTGACAGCATTTTGACGAATTGCTGAATTGGATTTAATTTCTTCGTCGCTGCGTCTTTTACATCACTCGTTGACATTTCTGTTTGACCTGACATCTCTGCTAGGTGTTTATAAACCACATTCACAGTCCCAGATCCTAAAATAATTTGAAACTGACCTCCTGTTGAAAAGGTCCCTTTCACGACATCCATGTTGTCCAAAGCTGTTTGATCAACGATTGATTCATCATGTAAAACAAGCCGTAAGCGTGTGGCGCAATGTGCTGCAGCTGATAGGTTTCCCTGACCGCCTATGGCATCTAATACTTCCCGAGCTATTTTTTTATGATCCATCCTAATCTCCCTCTCCATTTATCTAATTTTCGGAACCGGTTCCATAAAAGAGCAAAAAAATAATTAACTCCCACTATAGGAACCGGTTCCATCAAAAGCTAAAAAAATATTGTAAGAGAAACCAAGTCCACTTGTTACCAAGTAGATAGGTCCTCTTAATTGGAACCGGTTTCGTTGTTTTTATTATAGGGGAGTGTTAAAGAGATTGTCAACGCTTTCTCGCTCAATAATTTCAAATTTAGAAACAGTTAATTTTTCAACAGGCAATTCATTGACTAACTCAACAATATGTCTTGCAGCTGTTTCTCCCGCTTCTTTGTAAAAGAACTTCGCTGTTGTTATGCCGGGATGAATAATTCCCGTCACATCATAACCTCCAAAACCTGTAAGTGCTAAGTTCTGCGGTATGGCAATTCCCTCTGAATACGATGCCTTCAAGACGCCAAGAGCGATATTATCCGTTGCACAAACAAAGATTTCAGGTTGGAATTCATGGATAATTTGCTTTGCACTAGCTTGTGCAGCTGGAATGTTGAATAGTGTCTCATAGAAGCGAACATCACAATCGTCTGCTTCCTGTATTGCTTTTTTAAACCCCTGCTTTCTTTTTACACCTACTGAAATATCCCGTTCTGTTACGCCTAGATAGGCAATTTTTCGATATCCTTTTTTAAGGACATACCGTCCCATCGCAAAACCAGCATGAAAATCATCGTGAATCAAGCTATGAAAGTCTTCATGCTCTTGTCCAATTAACAGTACTGGAACCTTGAGGGTTTTAAATGCCTCAATATGCAGGTCTGTGATTTCAGTAGCAAGCAAAATAATCCCTGCCATTTTTTGATTGGCGAAGCTATAAATGCTTTCAATCTCTCGTTCCAAGTTTTGACTTGTATTGGAAATCAGCATTTGATAATTCATTTTCTTTAATTGTTCATCAATGCCAATTAATGTTTGTGAAGAAGCATAGGAATCAAGCCGCGGGACAATTGTGCCAATAATATTTGTTTTCTTCGCTTTTAAACTCTGCGCAAAAGGATTCGGAGAATACCCAGTTTCTTTGATGGCCTGTTCAATTTTCTTCTTTGTCGCTTCTCCAACAGAGCCGCCATTTAAATATCGAGAAACTGTACTTTTCGCCACACCTGCAAGCTTAGCTATATCTAGTATTGTACTCATCGTCTCAAACCTCATAACATTACAAATTCATATGTCATTATAGTATCATAAATCACTTCGTAAGCCATGGGGGGGTGTTATTTTTCATAATGGAGCTAGTTCATTCCACGAAAACCGTCCCCTGTGATCCTTTGTTACCACCTTTTTTACTGGTCTACTTCTCGACAAATTTTGCCTAACTAATGAGATTAAAACACAGACTTGGCAGTATATAAACCATTTCTAATCAAACGTTTGGTTAAAACCAAATTAACTAATTAAACGTTTGATTAAATAGCAGACAAACCTTTTTAACAAACGAACTTTGGGCTGTATACGACAGAATTAATTGTCGAATAAAAATGGGAGGTGTGAGGATTTAGCATTAAAACTGACAATAGAAACTAACAAATTGCATATTCAGGCATAAAGCAGCAATTTGAATACTAACTAATCGTTTGGTTAAAAGGACGGTAAACCCTTTTATACCAAGCTATTATCTTTTTTTTATTAAAAATTATTGTCGAGGAAATATCGAAAAATGTTGGTTGTTGTTTTTCCTTTTTTCCTATTCCTTAGAAAAAGAATTATAATCTTTGAATTTTGAAGGCAGTTTTTTCTTTTTTAAATACTTTTCGTTAAGGACAACCACTTTCCTGTTCTCCGTTGGTATATATTTGCGATAAATTGATTTATATTTTTCAAATGCAATGTGTCCCAAAAAATAAATCGGTAAGATCATGGACATGAGAATAATTAATTGTGGAAACCAGTTGAATTCATTCCCAATGATATAAATCGTCATGACAGCATGTGCCAGCATAGAAACCATTAAGATAATAATGACATTACATATATGAAATGGGAGCACATTTTTTTCTCGTATCAATCGTTCTAGTTCATTCTTGATATATAGTGTAGTAAATACGGATATTACAATGACAAAAATGGTAACAAAATATGCTAGACCAGAGTACATTCTTTTCTGCCCCTCACTCTCATTAATCCACTAATATGATTGTATTGATTTAAAATACAGCTTCATTGTAACATAAGATACGAAAAAAGAAGCTTCTCACAAGTTTACTCTACTTATGAGAAGCTTCTTTAAACATCCGCTTTGTTAGGAATTTCATTTTGTAAAAGGTTCTAAATCTAAAAGCTAAGGTCTTCTCCATTCGTTGCAATCACTTTCTTATACCAATCAAATGATTTTTTCTTTGTTCTTTTTAATGTTCCATTTCCTTCGTCGTCCATATCTACATAAATAAAGCCATATCGTTTTTTCATTTCTCCAGTTCCTGCTGAAACCAAATCAATGCAGCCCCATGGTGTATAGCCCATTAAGTCAACACCGTCTAAAGTAACGGCCTTTTTCATTTCTGCAATGTGATCCCGGAAATATTGGATTCGATAATCATCCTCCACATATCCATTCTCATCCGCTTTATCAATGGTTCCCATTCCGTTTTCAACAATAAAGAGAGGTTTTTGATATCGGTCATAAAGTTCAGACAAGGTGTATCTAAGCCCAATAGGGTCAATCGCCCAACCCCACTCTGTTTTTTCTACGAATGGATTTACATCTCCCATTTGTCCGCCTGTATCAGTATTCTGTACGATTTCAGTATGGTATACACTGCTGCGGTAATAACTGAATGCTAAATAATCCGAAGGATACGCCTTGATAACATCGTCATCCCCTGGTTCCTTTTGTATGGTGACCCCCATCTCTTCAAAAAAGCGATCAGCATAAGATGGATAGTAACCCCTCATCATGACATCAGAATAAATCAAAGCTCCTCTTCGATAATCCAAAGCTCCAAATATATTTTCCGGTTTACAATCTTTCGGATAAATGCAGCTTAATGCAACCATACAGCCAATCTTTGCATCAGGAATAATCTCGTGACAAAGCTTATTAGCAAGGGCACTCGCAACAAACATATGATGCTTTGCTTGATAACGTACCTGCGCATTAGCCTCCCTAGTTCCCATAAATGCGTAACCATTTAATACATTAATTTCGTTAATGGTGATCCAATACTTTACTAGATCTTTATATCTGGTAAATACTTCTTTACACATTCGTAAAAAACAATCAATCGTCTCACGACCGCCCCAGCCATTGAAATTCTCTGCCAAATACGCAGGAGTTTCAAAATGATAAAGAGTGACTAATGGTTCGATATTATACTTTTTACACTCTTTAAAAACATCTTCGTAAAATTTCAACCCCTCTTCATTTGGTTGTTCCCCTTCAATTCCACCTTTTGGGAAAATACGAGACCAACTAAGAGATAACCGGAAACACTTGAAACCCATTTCTCCATAGAGAGAAATATCTTCTTTGTAATGGTTGTAAAAATCAACTGCATTATGGCTTGGATAATAGACATTCTCATCTATATAACCATATGCGCCTTCTGGTATGGTATCAATTTTTGGATCCCCAGTAGGCCTTCGGTTTACCATTGTTTTTGTCCCATCTTTTAATTTGATCGTAATCTTTCTTGGGCGGTCTGCAGTGCCATTTGTTATAAAGTCGCTTGTTGCAAGTCCTCTTCCGCCTTCATTGTACCCGCCTTCATATTGGTTTGCAGCTGTGGCTCCGCCCCATAAAAAATTATCAGGGAATGTTTTTTTCATTAAAGTTCATTTCCTTTCTATTATGTTTAAAATATTCTAGGGTAATTACGTTCTTTTATATCATTTCAAGATATCGTATAAATAGAAAAAGCCCAAAATAAGTTGGGCGTTTAAATAATCATTGTCACTTTTTTATTAGGCCTTTGATCAGTTTATGCAAATCAATGATTTCTCTCGCCATATCTTTAAGAGTCATTGATGTCATCAAATGGTCTTGTGCATGAATCATAATAAGAGGAAGTTCGAATTTCGCTCCGCCTGCTTCCTTTTGGATTAACTCAGTTTGAACATGATGTGCTTCATTAAATGCCTCGTCTGCTTCGGTAAGTTTTGCTTCTGCTTCATCAAAATTCCCTTCTTTAGCAGCCTGCATTGCTTCCATCGCAAAGCTTCTTGCATTTCCAGCATGAAGGATTAATTGAAATGCGTGATTATAAAGTTCTTCTTTATTCATGATTAATTGATTCATGATGATTAACAGCCTTTCATTTGATTACTAGGAAAGGAAAGCTCTCTTTCCAGAATATAATGCGAAATTTTGGTTGTACTAGTATGCTTTTAAAAGATAAGAGTCAGGCACTAGCAACCTAATGCCCGATTAATTTCTTACGCGATATTTTCTTTCGTTTCACCTGCATTCATTGCATCTTCTTCTTTCTTCTTCGCATTGTCATAAATCTTGAAGAATGGAAGATAAATTACAAATGAAATTAGAATGTTAACAATATTCATGACTGCACCCGAAATAGCTCCGCCACTAGCAAGATATCCTGAGATAATTGGCGGCATGGTCCAAGGTACTGCAATACCTACTGGTTTGGCTACCAATCCCATATCCATCGCAATGAAAGTGACAATTACGGTAACGAGTGAAGTAACGACGAATGGAATGATCATGATTGGGTTTAACACGATCGGCATACCAAAGATTAATGGCTCGTTAATGTTAAAGATACTAGGCCCCAATGCCAAACGACTTAGACTTTTCATTTGTTGAGATCTAGCAAACAATACCATTGAAAGAACTAATCCAAATGTGACACCCGTTCCACCAATGTGAACGAAGTTATCCCAGAATTGTTGTGTGACAATGTGCGGCAGAGGTTCACCAGCTTGATATGCTGTCATATTGTCACCCATGGCACCAAACCAAATTGGTTCCATAACACTCTTAACGATGTTTGTCCCATGTAATCCAGTAGACCATAGAATCGTTACAAAGAATTCAGCAACAATTGTTCCTCCTAGAGTAAGACCAACCAATTTCAACGGGTCACCTAAAAGGGTGGTAACTAGGTTGTTAATACTTTCATATGGAGTCATTTCAACAAATAGACGCAAGACCCAAACTACAAGAAGGACAGCGAATCCTGGAATTAATGCAGCAAATGATTTACCAACACTTGGCGGCACCCCTGCTGGCATTTTAATAACAATATCTTTTTTAACGATAAAACGATAAATTTCAGTTGATAATATTGCAAAAAATAACGCTACAAACAAACCTTTACTGCTTAAGTAAGCTTTTGAAATAGCACCAGTTACCATTACTGCGTCAGCTTCAGCTGGAGTAAACGTGAAACTAAATGGTGTTGTTAATAAGAAAGCAGCAACCGAAATAGTACCGGCGCTCATCGCGTCAAGCTTATAGCTTTCTGCTAAGCGGTATGCAACCGCGAATGCTGCAATAATTGACATGATGTTGAAAGTTGCATCTACTGGATAACTTAATTTAGCAGCCCATGTTGGACCAAAAATAGAAGCCATAAAGTCTGCATAACCTGGAATTGGAAAGTTAGCTACGATCAAGAATAATGAACCAATGACAATGAATGGCATTGTCGCAATAAGACCATCACGAAGAGCCAATAAGTGTCTTTGTCCACCAATCTTGGCAGCAACAGGCATGACCTTCTCTTCTAGAATGCTGTTGAATTTCCCCATTTTCTATTTCTCCCTTTTATTATTTGTTATTTACTAGATTTATTGCTGTTTTTAGAACTTCTGGACCATTACAAGTACCGTAGTGGATTGGATTGATCGCATCCACTGGAATTCCCTTTTCTTCACCTAAGCCTTTCATTTTTGGAAGCAGGAATCTAACTTGCGGCCCTAAAAGAAGCACATCAGCCTGGTCAATGTGTAGATTGATTGCATTTGCTGGAACCGCCCAAATTTTTCCTTCTAACCCTTGTTCTTGAGCTGCTTTTTCCATTTTGGTTACCAACAAACTTGTACTCATACCAGCTGCACAACATAATAAAATATTCATCGATATATTCCTCCATTATCCATAAAAGTTATTTTGAAAAACAAAGCATTAATTAATCTATCAGCTAATTAGCAACTTTTTTAAGAGTGCTTTAATCTCTTTATGTTTATAGTTTATGTTGAAAGCGTTTAATTTTACAGAAAGGATTTTTCCGTAAGTAACGGAAATATAATGAAAGAATAATAATAAAGTTTATGTCCTGTATATTCATTATCCTTAGATAATATCCCCAAACTAAAAAAGGGAAATTCCTTTTTGGAATTCCCTCTTTCTTCTATGGCAAGAGTTAAGCTTCATCTAATATCTTTATTATTTCTTCAGCTGATTCACTCTTTATTACTTTTTGGATCGTTGTACTGTTTTCGACTAGTGCAATGAGCCTTTGATACATCCTGTCCAGATCACCCTCAGGTTCTTTTCTTATGTTCAATAAGCAAATAAATTGAACCCTATGTTTGTCTGTCCATTCGATTGGCCTCTTTAATGTGCACACGGTCCAAAACGTTTCCTCTGTTTCTGGTGTAAGCGGATGAGGGATGGCCACAAGATTTCCAAAGCTGGTTGGAGCGACCGCCTCCCTTTCTAGCACCAAATTCACATAATCTTTGGAGACCAGTTTTTGTTTGTATAATTCATTACACATAAAAGTGATAACACTTTCTTTATCCTCAAAGTCTTTATGAATAAAAACTCTGGATAGATCTAAATAGCTATGCCCTTCACACTCTATTTCAGACGATACTCCCTTCCGAATATTAGCAATATCTCCTTCTCCTAAAAAGGTATTTACGACTAGTACTGGAACGCCTATTTCTTCTTTAATGGGGATTGTACTAACAATAAAATCAATAGATGATAGATCGTATTCTTTTAACTGGTAATAATTAGTTGTGGCCGCAATATCAATTTCATCTTTAAATTCATTTCGTAAACGATAAAACAATAGCTTGGCACTCCCCACTCCAGATGCACATACTACAAGTACCCGTTTTGCTTTTTTCTGCCTTGTCTTCATTCTTTCTAATGCCACACCGATATGTAAGGCAATATAAGCAATTTCGTGTTCTCCTACCTCTATCTCCAAATATTCGCCGATACATCTGCTCGCAATAGCAGCCCCCTCAAAGGCACTAGGATATTTTCGTTTAATTTCGTCTAATAATGGATTTCGAATGTTCATGTTATAGCGTAACCTGTTCATTGCAGGCCGAATGTGCAAAGTCAAAGCTTGAATGAATTCAGAGTCATCTTGAAAATCCCAATTTAATTCGGTTTTTAATCTCTGCAGCATGCAATGAATGATGGTGCCTAGTTCATCGAATTTACTAAATTCATTCAACGTATTCTTATGAATTAATTTGGTCCCCAACAAGTGAACAATAATATAATCAATCTCGGATTTTGGAAACTCCAAACCCGTAAAATCCTCTACCTCTTTTACAATTTCATTGGCCACTATTTTTTCAAATGGATATTTCTCTATTAAATCTTGTTCAAGGTCTTCTATGACAAATCCTGTTTCAATTCTCTTGCATCCAATAGTGATATGGGTTGCCAAATTTTCAAGTGCAATGTCTGATACCTCAATCTTATATTCATTCACCTTTTTTATGATTGTTTCTTTTATCTTTACAAACAGATTTTGATCCAAAAGGTAAAAGGAATTACTGTCAATGTTTAAGCTGCTATTTCGCCGTAAAATATAATTTGAAAAACACAGCCGCTTCATATATTCATCGCCTTCTACCTGGGTACCATGATGCGGTCTGGAAACTAGCTTTAAATGATAACTCTCCAATAATTCACGGACAACTTTTAAGTCGTTCTGAAGCTTGGGCTTGGAGACAAATAGCTCTTCTTCAAGACTTTCTAATTTTATTGGTTCCTTTTCTAATAAAAATCGTTTTAACATATACAAAACCCGAATTTCCTGCTCGGAAAAATCAGATTGATTTTCATTTGCTGCATCATTCGCATTAGAAATAAACTCCTGCTCAAACACTTGATAATCCTTTATATATAATAGATATCCTTTTCCCCGAACCGATTCAATCATGATTCCTAACGAAGTGGATTGTGATTGAAGTTCTTTGATCTCCGTGCGAATGGTTCTGTCACTCACACCAAGTTCTTTTGCTATCCATTCGGCTGTAACAGGTTCTTTCTCCTTCATTAAAGACAACACGATGTCCTTATGTCGTTTCGACACCATTTAGCTGCCCACCTTTCTTAATGAGTTGATCATCATATAGTTAGCTGCATAGGTATAACTTACTAATTAAATAATCATAACAGTTTTATTACTTAAAATTAAGTTATATCTCCAGCCTAAAAGTTTTTTAACATGTTTAATCAAAATTTTTGCTAATAACTAATCAACAAATTCAAAGGGAATGAAAAAAGAGGCTTCCCAAAAGTTCAAAGAACTAATGGAAAACCTCATTTACTTCGTTTTATTGGACTTCGTTAGCATTTCTATTAAAAATTAAATATTCAGACCATTTCCCGAATACTATTCCGTTCTAGCATCTTCATTTTTACTAATTCTATTCAATATAATACAAACTATGGCAGAAATAGCTAGAGGAATAAAAGCCATATAAACTTCCGACAAAGCATCTTTAATAGCGTATAGAACTAATACAAAACTAGAAACAATGATATATGTTATTACTAAAATGATATTCATTACAAATCTATGTTTATTTTTCATATTATCTATCAACTACACTAAAAATTTTACAACTGCTAGTGTTGCTGTATACGAAACTCCCAAGGACCCTGCTACAACTGTTGCAACTCCTGCAGCACCAAGTTTTCTTACAAACTGCTTCATTGTCCACCCCATAATCCTAGCACCGAGAGCAATCTGACCATAAGCTATTGCAACTGTTAAAGCAACTCCACCAGCGATAGCTATTGCAATAATTGCTGCCTTATCTTTTGTTGAAATTCCACCATCCAAATACATCATTTCATCTTCACGCATTTCTACATAACTACCTGGCATTACTAATTGCATGTTATACATCTCCTTTGATATATTAGTTGTTAACCTCTAGAACTCTTTTTGTACACAGGGAGGTTCTCGTCCCTGTAAATAATAACTTCTCATATCATACACCTCACTAAATTATTTAGTAAAATTCAATTGTTCCAATAACCATTCTAAGTATGATTCATGGTCATAAACAATATTTGCAACAACTGGCATCGAAGCTCTTGCTTTGATTATTTCTTTATCACTTTGTAATTCCTTTGTTTTTAAAGCAACAGTTACTTGATACAGCATTACTTTCGAATTATTTTCTCCTTGTTGAATAATCGTACCATTACTTATTTCTTTTACATTTCCCTTTAACATTCCAAATTTTGTTTGATTAACCCCTGCAATAGCTACCTTGACAGGATCATTTACATTCATTTTACTAACATCTTGTGCTGGGATGTAACTTTCTACAATTAACTCAGCCTCTTTATCATTAGCTATTTGTGCGACTGGTTGGAAAGACTGTAAACCAACCCCTGTTTTTATTGGTACAAGGTAGTGTAAGTAACCATCTTTGTTAGCAGTAATCGTTAGAGTATTGCTATTAGCACTATTCACATTTCGCTGACTTTCAAGCTCTGTGATTTTATCATTGGTTTGGATTCTTTCTGTCCCTAACTCACTTATTAATTGGTTATACGTTGAGTTACTTACCGGTGCTGATTCTCCCTGCCTCTCTAAATCTTTTATTTCTTGCTCTAATCCTTTTAATTCTGATTTCTTTGCATCTAATTCAGATTGTAATTGTTCATCACTAGTTTCTTTCATATTTTCTATTTCAATAAGAAGTGAATCGATTTCTGACTCCTTTACTTCTTTTTCAGTTACTAGGATTCCATCATTCGTCTCTTTATCCTGCAACTCTTGTAATTCCTTTTGCAGCTTTTTTAATTGAGATTGCTTTCGTGCTAAATCTTTTTGATATTTTTCTTGATTCTCATGTTGAATTATTTCTAATTCTTCTTTTAACTTAACTAATTCTGATCGCTTTTGATTAATTGTTTCAGATGTATGCTCAGATTCCGTTTCTTCTCCATGCAGTTGTTCTAGGTAGTAAGCAACTTTTCCGTAATAGGCTTGCTCATCACCATTGTTTTTTAGGTAATTTGTTTTTTCTATTAATGATTTTTCATATTTTTCGTATACTTCTTTCTTCGCTTCCAAATCATTTATTTGTTTTTGAATCTCATCCTCTTGTACACCTTCTATTCCTACTGATAGAGTAAGAAGTTTATCACCTTTTCTTACTTGCGCCCCTTCTTGCTTATGGATTTCAGCAATATTTCCGTTGGCAACCGGGGTTACATAACGCTTATCATCTGCTTCAATTGTACCTTGTGCTTTTACTATGTAATTTTTTGTTATAAAATTTGCACCAAAAAGTGAAACAACCAATAACATGACAAGAAACCAATTAAGAAAAAATAAATATTTCGGTGGATGTTGATCAAAAAATATTCGGCTTTCTTTTAACTCTTCCTTGTTATACAATTTCATTATTTATCGCTCCACGGGTTTAAATATATCGACCTCAAGCCAATTATTATTAAGTGATAAATGAACCATATACTCATCTCCAGACTCTACTAAATCATTTTCCCACAAATGGAGATTTAATTTATTATGAGCGTAGTTCAATTCATCATTCGTTCCTTCAAAGTGAATGTAAACACAATTTTCAACAGATATAGTCTCATGAAATCTAAAACTTCCATTGTTGGGCATTTTTTTCATTGTCTGTACCATGATGTCATAGTCAATTGTAATATCACCATTATCATGCACTGTTGTTCCTGCTTTTTTTGTAATCAACGGTCCTCTTGTTTGAATTTGAGAAATCTCAAGAAAATTAATAAACTTTTTTATTTCTTTCTCCACATCCTCAATTTGAATGCCGCGCAATTCCTTTGTAAAGACATTAACAAGCTTAAGTTTTTTATTTTCCAATACTTGTAGTTTAGACATAAACCATTTCCTCCTCTGTTTCTTCTAATCTTTTTTTTCTCTTTTCCAACGTTATATTTCCATATTGGAAATCTATCATCTGCTTATATTTTCCATTCAATGCGATTAACTCTTCATGACTACCTTGCTCAATGACTTGTCCCTGCTCCATAAAGATAATTTCATCACAGTGTATAATAGTAGATAAACGGTGAGCGATGATGATAGTTGTAATTCCCCTTGTTTTTTCAATCATCATATTTTGAATAAACTGCTCACTAAATGAATCAAGACTGCTAGTTGATTCATCAAAAATATAAAGCTGTCTTTTTTGTAGAAGGGCACGAGCAATGGCTATCCTTTGTCTCTCACCACCTGATAAGTTCCCGCCGCCTTCTTCAATAAAACCATAATAGCGACCAGGGATTTTTTGAATAAAGTCATCACATCCTGCACGGCGGCAAGCAGAAATTACCTGTTCATAAGTGGCTTCTGGACAACCTAATTTGATATTATCAATCACTCTTCCACTAAATAACTCTACATTTTGTGGTACGTAGCCAATTTGTTGTCTCAAATGGTAAGGATCAATATCTTTTACATCATAATTATCAATAGTTATTTTTCCTTCTTCTACCTCATAAAACTTCAATAATAATTTTGCTAAGGTAGATTTTCCTGCGCCGCTTTCACCTACTATGGCAACCTTCTTTCCTGCTGGAATCTTCACCCGAAAATTAGTTAGCACTGGCGGCCTTGAGCCATAGCGAAAAGTAACATTTTGAAAACTTATATCTCCTTGGAAATCAAGTTGCGCTAATAATTTCTTATCGGTCGCTTGTTCCGTCTCAACTTCCATCATTTCACTAAGACGTTGAATTGCAATTTGTGCTTCTTGGAAGGTTAGTTGTAAGGAAACTAGGTTTTGCACTGGTTCAACAAAATATCCACTTAGTGTTTGAAATACAATCAAATCACCTATACTCATTTTTCCATCCATAATCGCTAGTGCTCCAAGTGCCATAAAAACTAAATTTCCTATCGATCCTGCTCCTGAAGAGATTGTTCCTTGAATATTACTAAGCACTCCTTCTTTATAACCTAACTTCAATACTTTCATAAATTTATTTTCCAACTGATCGATTTGCTGTTCTTCATCATGATGTGATTTTACACTTTCAATATTTTTAATAGACTCTATCAACTGTGAATTCATCATAGAAGAAGCTGTCATTTGCTCATAATTTAATGTTTTATAGCGCTTTTTAAATAAATAAATCAACACAATATTAAAAGCTACCATCAACAATATAATCCCAAAAAGTCGACTATTTATATTCCAAAGGACAATTCCTGTAATAGAGGCTACAACAATATCTAATACCAATGAAATTGATACTTGAGAAAAAATATCCTTAATAGTCATTGCATCCTGAAAGCGAGTTAAGATATCTCCAACTTTCCTTGTAGAAAAAAAGTTATATGGCAATTTCAGGATGTGATTGTAATACCCTAACAAAATTGGAATATCAATTTTTCTCGATAGAAATAATAAAACATGCTGCCTAAAGGCTGAAAGAAATATTTGTACCAAGCTAATAATTCCGAATACAATTGAATACATGAATAGAGAATTTTTCAATTGATAGGGAATAATCTCATCAAATAAAACCTTTGCAAATAAACTAGAAATAATTCCAAGTACAGTTAAGGCAAAAGAACTCAAAATAACAACAGCCAATAATTTTTTCTGTGGGAAAATTAACGACTTAAAAACGCTAAGCATTGTTGCCTTTTGGTAGTCTAATTGTTCAAATTGGCTGGTAGGAACTAATAAAATCAATACTCCTGAAAAAATCTTTTGAAATTCTTCCTTTGATTGTGTAAAAACACCTTTGGCAGGGTCTGATATAATCAAGTTATCCTCTGTTACTTTATTTATCACAACAAAGTGAGATAAACCCTCTTCCGTCACAACATGAGCAATAGCAGGTAACGTATATTTATCCACTACATTTTCAATTAATATCTTAACTGCCTTCGCATTAAATCCTAATTCCTGAATGCCATTAACCAATCCATAAACTGTCGTTCCATATGCATCTGTCCCAATTACTTCACGAATTCTCATTATGGATAATTCCTTTTTGTAGTGCTTACATATTGTTGCTAAAACTGCTGCCGCACAATCAGCAGCATCATGCTGCATCACACAAGGATATTTCTTCCTTAACCTTATACTTTTTACTTTTTCAATCAACTACTTACACCTTCAATACAGATTAATTAAATGATAATTTTCATCATATGTTATGAAAATAGCATAAGCATTGGCTTTAATAGTTAGTGTAAAGTATGCTAATGCTGAATGGATTTAATTGGAATTATAGAGGAACTCAATGTACTCTAAAAATGATTTCTTAGCTTCCTCTCGAATCCTATACTTTGTTTGATAAACTTAGTTCCCCCTTAAGAATGCCGTGAAAGAACTCGAACAGTTTCATCTCTTATTTGTATAGGAATTTTCTCTTAATCTATAACCTTAAATTCCATGACCCTCATTTTAGGGTATATTTATTCATAATTCAACAATTTTTTCCAGAGCATCCAAAATATCCTATTTAGTAATTTTGAACTATTCCCATAGCTGTTTTTATGATTGGTTTCTCTTTTAATAAGGTGGAATTCTTATTGGTTTTAAGTTTAGGTGGTTAATAATAATCATTTGTATCAATCAATAGAAAGAGGATTCCTTCAATGTAAAATGTTTATCTTCATAATATCTAAGAAATAAAAAAAGAGGCTTCCCACAAGGTTTGTATTACCCATGAGAAACCTCTAATTATTGAGAAAGAAATACTTCAATTATGCTTTTAGCTAGTTCATTTGAACTAAATCCTATATTTATCAATTTTTCGACTTTACTAAATTTGGTTCCTTCTGCCCATCCATAACTAATACATGAGAAGCAGATAAATCAGTGTAGACGTGAGGAATTTTGACCAAAATCGACTCTTTGAATCGTTCCTGGAAGGGAAGGAGGGCAGCTGTTCCACTTTTGAAATTAAGTTCTTTTTCGACGACTTGTTTTAACTCTTTAAATAATAATTTGAAATTAATGATATGTGTATCTTCACAAGACGCAAGACATAAAAAGAAACCTAAAAACAGAATGATTCTATCGTACGCAACAGAAAAAGGCTTCCCAAAAGTTTGCTCAACTTATGGGAAGCCCCGTCAATTATCTCTTAATTTTTGTAACCGTTAGGATCTTACTTAAAATCCCTTATATATCAAGGGGTAAAGCGGCTATTACATCATGCCGCCCATTCATTTTGTGATATAACAGCTCAAAATAGGGTTTTAAAAATCCTTTAAACTCAACGTTTTATTACGTTTCAATTAAATACATTTAAATATGGCAAAATCCAATAGCACACAAATCCCCACACAAAAAAGCTTACTCGCTAAATGGAACGTGTTCGGTTTTGAAGTACAAAAATGTCAATGGACAGAAAAAATCAAAATAAAATTAATAACCAAATAGCAAGCAAATTAAAACTAAATAAAGGGACAGATTCACAAAAAGTGAATTCTGTCCAAAAAAGAGAAATCAGAAATAGAATCCCTCCATTAGTCCATACTTACCGGTTCATATGTGACTAATTCAAAATCGTCAATCGCAGCCCAATTGCCAGCCTTTGCGTCTGAATAAACGCCGATTTTTAATTGTCCATTCGTCACTGTGATCGGATCAATAGTAAATGGCATCCATCTTCCTCCTTCTGCGGAACGCATATCTGCGTACTTATCTTCGCCGCCATAGTCTCCGACTTCCAGCCTGAAAGTGTTCTGTCCACCGCCCGTTCTAGCCCAAACGGTTAATCGGTATGTTCCATTTGGTACTTGCAATGTACGATAGGTTGTTTGTTTATAATCCGTTGATTGCCAATGGGTTAACTTGTATTCACCACCTTCATGCGGGAAATCTGTATCAACGAAATTTGCCATTTCCTGCCCATCAGGATGCCACTCACTCCAGCCTTCCAATGTTCCTACTTCAAATCCGGAATTAAGAAACTTAACAGGAGTTCCTTGGGGAATTGGACTAACATTTACTCCATCACTTAAAGGCGATTCATTTCCTGCCATATCTACTGCTGTAACTTCAAATTGATAGGTTTTACCACTAGGAATATTTTCAATTGTGTACGTTGTGGTCGTAACCGGATCAATGGATCCAATCAGCACTCCATCCTGATAAATGTTGTACTGTAAAAAGTCTTTTTCTACATTGTGATTCCAATATAACGTTATCTTTTCAATTCCAGGCATAGCTCTCACCCCCGTTGGTGCTGCCGGGCTTTCGGAATCCTGACCATTAACGGTTATCGCGCATACCGGTTCTCCTGCCGCAGATTCGCCTGATTCATTAAAAGCAGACACCCTGTAACAGTAGTTTACGCCGCCTTGTAACCCTTTGTCGGCATAACTTAATGCATTACTGTCAACAATTGTTCTCTCACTAAAAACATCTGTAACTCCATTCGTTTTTACTGATCGATAAATGACATAGCCATCTACATCCTCTGTACCCTTCCAACTTAAGTCAATCGAGGCCACTTCCTTCGATGTTGAGACTAGATCGACTGGAACAGACGGAGAATTCTCTCCTTTTGATGTACCAGACGCAACGGTAGTCATGGGATGAAGCTCAACATCATCGAATGCTGCCCATTTACCAGCTGGACTGTCGGAAAAAATCCCAATCTCAACTTGCCCATTTGTTACACGAATTCCATCGATGGTAATTTTCTTCCAATCTCCAATCCCTTCAATTCCGGCATTCGCAAATAAGTCAGTTCCTCCATATTTCTTTACTTCAAGCCTAACCTTATTTCCGGTATCTTTCCGGACCCAAATAGAGGCTTGATAAGTACCGTTCGGAACTTGTACAGTTCTGTAAGTGGTTTGCATATAATCATTGCCAGACCAATGCGTTAGTTTATATTTTCCTCGAGGCCCATCTGTATCGATTTTTTGGGCACTTGGCTGTCCTTCTGGATTCCAGCCAGACCAGTTTGTTAAATTTCCTTGTTCAAAATCTCCGTTATCTGATAAATAATTGAATGAATCCACCCAAAAACGCTTTGAGAACTGGAACCAGTTTAAATTTACCGATCCTTTAAACACTACATACACATCTTGAACACCACTAGCACCAGTTATTTCAGTTGATTTAGTCTTCCATGATTGCTGCCCGCCAGTATTGGAAACGTTTAAACTTCCAATTAAGGTTCCATCTTTGCTTCCTGTCCGAAATTCAACTTTCCCGTTTCCTTCTGCAGATACCCTGGCATCTAAGCTTACTGTACCATCAACAAATTCAACATTTTTGAAAAGCAGATAATCATTATCATCCGTTTTCCCTACATATTTCCCGCCGCCTGCATCTGTGGTGATTTCCGTTTGAACGCCAAACATTTTGTGGTAATCCTCGGCTTCGATTTTACTATAAGGACTTGTTAACTTTTCTCCAGCTTGTTGTTTCGACCAGACAAAGGTAGCAGCAGCCCCAGCCGGCAGCGTGTAGGAGAACGAATTTTTTCCGGAGCGGACTTTAAAGTCCTTCATTTTCTTTGAAGAATTCAGCGCAATCAGCACTTTCGATCCGTCTGGGTTCTTGAAAGCTACATTTTCAATATTGCCATCACCAAATGTGTTAGAGGCAATCCGGTGGGCACCTGGCATGACGAATTTACTTGCGTGCCCAAACGCATAATACTCTACATTTTTCGTTACTTTGCCTGTCTCCTGATCAATGGTAACAATTCCACGGCAATTGGAGCATCCACCATTCGTTGGTCCAAAAGACTCATCGAGGGCAATATTCCATTTTAATACAGTCTTTGCCCAATTTCTTGTCGCCCCGATGATTAGATTCTGCAGGTCCCATTGAAGATTCCCGCCAAAATCAGTAGCCCATTCGCCTCCTGAACTCTCTGTAAAGTAAATATCTTTTTCCGGATGGGCATCTTTTACGTACTGTTGATTTTGCACATTACCTGCGTAACCGTGAAAAGCAGACCCTGCAATATACTTTTTCGCTTCAGGATCGTTTAATACCTCGATTGGATAGTCATATTCATCCCAGTTATGATCCCAGGCGATAATTTTTGTATCGACGTTGTTTTCTTCAAAGACAGGGCCAAGATGATTTTTAATAAAGTTTGCTTGTTCTGACGCTTCCATCCTCATACTCGGGTAGCCTGGTGTTTCGTGATGAGGTTCATTCTGGACGGTAATCGCGTCAATTGGCAGCCCTTCTTTTTCATAAGCTTCTATAAATTTCTTAAAATAGAGGGCGTATGCCTGGTAAGCATCTTCTTTTAATTTTCCTTTATTTAGTGTACCTGTTGTCTTCATCCATGCCGGCGCGCTCCAAGGAGTCCCCATGATCTTCAATTCTGGATTGATTGCCTTTGCTTTTTGAAGCGCTGGAATGATATAGCTTCGAGCATATTTGATTGAAAAATTATTCATTTCAGGATCTGTTTGTCCTTCCGGCAGATCATTATAAGTATAGTTATCTAGTGAAAAATCAGTAGCTCCCATTGGCAGGCGGACATAACTGATCCCAATTCCTTTCTCATGGTCAAATAAACCTTTCATGAGATTATCCCGCTGGCTGGTAGTTAATTTATTTTCTATCAGCCAGGCGGACGAATCGGTCATGCTGGCACCGAAACCTTTCATTTTCTGATATTGAATCTTTTCGTTTACATTAATGGTGGTTTCATTTGGTGCGCTATTAGTCTCAAAATTCAGATCGGGTTCCCGACTAAGCAATTTGCTTTGATTCGCAGTTGTCAGCCATACCTGAACAGAATCTTGCTTTGCTTTAACTGTTTGTGTATTCATTCCGGTAAATGGTAACAAACCAATCAAAAGGCACATCACAACCACTGGATTCAGTATTCTTCCTATCATTATATAATGCCCTCCTTTTGCAAGATTAATATTTTGCCATACTCATCATTATTTATAGTCCTATTTGCCTTCTAACAATGTTAACGTTACCATTCAAAAAAACAGGAAGTTTGTTCTACATATACAAACCTTCCATTTTATACTCCAATCAGGAAAACAAGAGGTAATACTGCTTCCTTTTTAACTCAACTTCACTTTTCTCTTCTTTTCTTAATTAAATAAATTCCTTAATTCCTGAATAAAACATATCGGATGATGCCTCTCCCTTAATCATGTCATCTTTGTACATGACCGTTGGGATAACAGATGACTGGTCGTAATCGTTGATGCCTTTTACCAGACACGACTTAATTTTTCTACCGTCCAGGGTTACAATCGAGCATCCTTTTGCTGGCATTGTAACTTTCAGAAGTTCACCGTCCACCATAACCTCATGTTCTTTTTCAAATTGAGACGTACTTAAGATGAATACCACCTTTTGGTTTCCATGCTCATACAAAAACGTATAGGCATCCTTTGAAGATAAACGGGATGGACCGGCTTCATTCAATAGCAGGTGGCTGAAAGTCTTCGAAATTCCGCCTGAAGTAAATGGATTCTCAGGATAATAAATTACCTTGCCTTTGTTGATTGTCCGTGTAAAGAAACGATCGGTAGACTGAATAAGTTTACTTAAGATAGAACACTCAGCGAAGTACTCGTTATATTTAGGAAGCTCTCCAAAGTAGAATAGCTTTCCACCCTGTTCCACATAGGAAATGAGTTTCTGCTGAACACCTTCATGCATAAAGAAGCTCCCCAGGACAACTAAATGCCGTTCCATTAGTAAATCCTTTAGACTAGTTGTTTCTAGATTGACCATACCGAACTCACGCTGGTCATGAAGCATCGTTTGCATAAAGGATTCAAGTCCATGGAATCCACTCTTTGGCGCCTTCTCGCCTAAAAGGTGATAATCTTTATTTTCATTTCCATAAGAAGCCAAGTAGTTATAGGGGTTATACAATCCCCACGTCGCTTCATTTGTCCGTTTTCCAAGCATTAAACATTCTTCATTTTCTTTGAGATAGTTAATTAGTAGTTTTAATGCTTCGTATTTTTCACCCGTTTCTCCAGTTTCTGATATCGGAGAACAATCAGGGTAAGGTTTTGCCTGCATACTGTCCAGCCCTTCATCCCATTCGCTTGTGGACACCCCTGTATAAACATTGAAACCTGTTGCGCCTAACGCCATTGCGAGGACAGTTTGGTAAAACGGAATATGGTGGTATTTGTACCGCCAGTCATAGAGCTTGGAAAAGCCCCAGTTTTCTTCCAGGTTAATACCGCGGCTGCGTTTTACTAATAACAGATATCTTAAAAACGCTGTCTCATCATGGGACACAACCCCAATCCAGTTGGTAAATCCGTAATGGACATTCCAATGCTCAGGTACCACCCTTGTCAACCAAAA
Source organism: Neobacillus niacini (assembly GCF_046591715.1). Lineage (GTDB taxonomy): Bacteria > Bacillota > Bacilli > Bacillales > Cytobacillaceae > Neobacillus > Neobacillus niacini_L. The sequence continues at coordinate 59,360 of NZ_JAWVNQ010000014.1, forward strand.
ATCAAACCCTTTTGTTTCATCTAAAGGTGGATTGATGTTATTAAAGACCGGCAATTTGGTATCAACCGCATTTCCCCACCGTTTGTATAGCTCTCCAAGAAATTGATTTTGAGTTTCAGACCATTCGAGATAAGGATTCAGCTCACTTTTATCTTTCTTTTCATGTAAATCAAATTTCCTTGGAATCGGGATTTCCTGAAAAGACAAATAGGTGGTTTTAAATAACGTATTATAGTTCTCAATTGAACCGTACTTTTCTTCTAATCTAGTAAAATGATAGTTCAGGCCACTTTTTGAGTAGTCGTAAGCTAAAACACTATGCTGCCCATCGGAATAAAGACCTTCATTTAATATTTGCAAGGCAATGACTGGACCCTCCGGATAGGTGTAAGGGTGAATGACTTCATCATCCACTGCTTTAAACCAATCACATACAGCCTTTTCGAATTTGGGGTCAAATGGAGCGGGCAGTACTTTATGCCATTCCCGTTCGTTGTCTTGATTGTCAAGCATCGCTTCATATACTTTGCCGCCTTCCACAAAATCCGGCAGACCGCCAAAATCAGTTTCTGCATGAATAAAAGGCCCCGGCTTTACTACTGCGTACATGTTCTTTTGCTGAATCAGTTCAAGAAATAATCGTACATTTCGATTTCCCTGTGTATCTCCTATAAAGTCAATTACTACTTCACCATCTAGCTGCAGGTGATGGTGCCTCCATGGGACATAAAAGGTCACCACATCGATTCCTCCTGCTTTTAACGTATCCAGCCGATTTTCCCAGTTGGAAGGATGATCCCGGTAATAGGGATAATCAGCTGATATAAACACAAAAGGTTTTCCTTCTTTATAAAAAACTCCATCTTTCACTTCAATCATGTTATGACTCCTTTTGTAATGTTATAGTTCTATTCTCGGGCTTCCATGGTAATTGGAAATTTCGTTGCCATACCATTTGTTTTTTCCATTAATCGCTTATGGTCTTTCACGAATTCATAGAATAATGGCTTTTTCGTTTTCCGGTCCATATGGCACAGCCCCATTGTCTGGTAAAACTGATTATGGTTAACGTACCAATCAAAGGCTGTCCAGTAATCCATTCCTGCGACATAGCCATGCACATTCATCAACCCTTCAGGACTTACCGTCGCCTTTTCAAGAAGAGCTAACTGAACTTTCTGATAAATATCCACCTGTTTTTCCAGGTTGCTTCCATCCGCATTGCTCCAGATTCCATACTCTGTATTTAAAATCGGTTTATCAGGCCATTTCTGATGGGCCTTTTCAATAAAATTCCTTGTTCCCTCATAAGGAGTGCTTCCATGAAAAATTCCAAAATACATCGTCCATCCTGCTACATCTAACGGTTCTATTGACTCATCCTCAAATCCAGGCTGATCAGCAGCTGCACTTTGAGTGATTAAGCGGTGGTCGTTATAGTTGTTTCGAACCTCATTGACTAATGTTTCATTATACTTTTTCCGAAGCTTGACATCTTTTGATTCATTTTGAGTACTCCACATCATAATCGAAGGTCTGTTATAGTTGGAAAAAATCATTTCTCTCCACATTTGGTAAGAGATTTTTCTTTTTTCCTGAATCTCATAGTGCTTGGTTTCAAATTGCCATAAAGGTATTTCACTCATCGCAGTCAGTCCAAGGCGGTCTAACAGAATAAATGTATAAATATGGTTGGGGTAATGTGCGGTACGAACCATATTGACATGGAGATTGTTTATGAGCTGAAAATCAATCTTAATACGATCCCATGAAGCGGTCCGGCCAAACTCTGGCCATTCTTCATGTCTGGCCACACCTGCGAGAAATACAGGTACCTCATTTAACAAGATTTGAGCCTTTTTCGTCGAAATGGTCCGGATGCCAAACTGCGTAAAAAAGGTATCAATCAATTTGCCCTTCGTTTCTAAAGAAACTCCTAAAACATATAAATGAGGCTTTCGTATACTCCACAGTTTTGGGTTATAGACATGAACATTAAACTTCACAACCCGTGTTTCGTTCGGTAAGAGGTCCAGATTTATTTCATATAAGCCATGGCATGCGGCTTTGTTCGCACATATACTTTTAGCTTCCGGTTGCTCGAGCCATTTGTTTGAAAGAAAATCTGTCTCAAAAAGCTGATTTTTTAAGAAAACGTGTTGAGCCTGACTCGTTCGATTTTCAATTACGACGGAAATCTTCACTTTACCGTTTATGTTCTCCGGTACCACATCGGCTCTAACGACTTGAAAACCTGTTGTGCCCTCCAGATAGATGTCTTGGATGATTCCTGTATAGTTAAAAAAATCGTTGTCAACAGCTGGAATCGTATCATACCGCGTTTTCCAAGGTGGGTTATCCACTCGAATCGCAAACGTGTTATCCCCCACTCTTAGATATTCCGTCACATCAAAGGCAAAAGGAGTATACCCGCCTTCGTGATAGCCAACATACTGTCCATTGATCCAAAAGTCTCCTATGTATGAGAGACCAAGACACTTCAGCGTAACCACCTTGTTTTCCCATTCAGTTTCTAAAAACACCTTTTTTCGATACCAGACACCATCTTCATAGGTTTCCGCTGCATGTGTTTGTTCTTTTCCGGTAAGATTGTTTTCAGGCAAGGGAATGTTGTGACTCCCCCAACTACTATCATCATAATCAGCCCTCGCCACTCCATTGAAATCGAGCTGAGTACTTTGTATCCATTTCTTATCCCGCTTTAGCATTGTCCAATCATGATCTGCCTTAAATCGTTTCTTTTTCCATTTCCCTTCCAGCGAAAAAATCAGTCGATCCTGAGGTTCAAAAGAAGGGTAAGGAATTCCATTTTGAAAAGGAATACGTTGACTATTTACCTCTCTTAGCTCAAATGTTGGGTTTAAACTGTTGTTATTCATAGCATTTTCATAAGAGGAAAATAATGAATTTGACTTAATGGTCATATACTACTTCCTTCCGAATGAAATTTTCGCTATCCTTTTACACCACCAACATTAATTCCCTTCATAATATGCTTTTGGAATAATGCGAAAATAATAATTAGTGGAAGTGATACTACCACTGCACCCGCAATCATTAACGGGTAATTTTCAGCACTCGTATTGCTAGCGCTAATTAACGCTCCTAGGCCTAAAGCCAGTGTGTAGTTTTCTGGTGAATTGATGACCACAAGCGGCCATAAAAAGTTATTGTAGTTCCACATAAATGTGAAGATCCCCAATACAACACAAATCGGTTTAGCAAGCGGCATCGCAATTTTCCAAAAAACTGTGAACCAACCGGCACCATCGATAATAGCAGACTCTTCTAATTCTCTTGGAAGGCTCAAGAAGTGCTGTCTCATTAGAAAAATATTATAGACACTCATCAGGAACGGAACCATCAGCGCCCCCAGGCTGTCGTATAATCCAAGCTTGTTAATAATGATCATATTGGGCACAAGTAGTACAGTCCCAGGAACCATCATTGATGTCAGCATTAACTTAAAGATCAAATCTCGTCCTTTGAATTTCAGTCTGGCAAAACTGTAACCTGCTAAACTATTAAAAAATAAATTGATGATGGTCGTGACAACAGATACGATTAAGGTGTTGACGAACAGTGACCCGAATTGCAGGTATTCGATGGCACCGGTATAATTTTCAAATGAAAAATAAATACTACCGTCTTCCCTTTGCGGGAATAAAGTAAAAGTGGTGGAAAAAATGTCTTTACTTTCTTTAAAAGAAGCAGAGACCAACCAAATAAAGGGCCCTAAAAGAATGACGGCGATTAAAATTAGAAACCCATAAAGGAGAATTCTGTCAGGACTCACCTTTCTAAACACGGGCTTTAACTTCAGTGGTTTTGTTATATTTAATTGTTTATTCAACTTGGTTTCGCTCATTTTTCATCACCTACATATCATTCCGCTGAGGGAAAAATTTAAAATTGACCCATGTAATCAGTAAGATAATAATCAGCAAAATATAACTCATCGCACTGGCTGTACCCATTTCATAATATCTAAATGCATGGTTATATAAACTCAATAAAAAGGTGGTCGTGGCGCCGTTTGGACCACCACCGGTCATCAAATACATCTGATCAAATACTTGGAAACTCGCAATTAAGCCTGTTGTTACGAGAAAGAAGATGGTAGGCTGAATCGTTGGGATGGTAATGTTGACAAATCTCTGCCAGATGTTGGCACCATCTATTTTTGCTGCCTCATATAATTCTTCGGGTATGTTTTTCATTGCTGATATGAGAATTAATACGTTATATCCGAGACCTCCCCAGATACTCATAACGGCAAGTGTAGGTAAAACTGTTTTAACATCAGCTAGCCATGTATGATCTGTTTGGAAGAGTTGATTAATTAGTCCGAGTTTCGGATCAAGCAAATAAACCCACATCGCGGCTACCGCAACTCCAGCTGTTACGTTTGGTATATAATAAGCCGTTTTAAAAAATCCTTCCCCCTTCACATTTGCATTTAAAAGAGAGGCAACGACAAGTGAGACAAAAATGCCAGCAGGCAAACTATAAAGAATGTATTTGACTGTAATCCAAAGAGACGGCCAAAAGTCCGGATACTTCTCTGAATCGGTCAGTAAATTTTTATAATTCGTCAACCCAACCCATTCTGGGGTGCTGCGCATATTCCAATCTGTAAAACTCACAAAAAAGGAGATTAACATTGGAGCAAGTTGAAAAATTAAAAAATAAATTAACAATGGAAGAATAAACAAATAACCCATAAACCATTCTTTTTGCACAAATCGTTTCATCGTTTCACCTACTTTCATTTAATAAAAGGGAAGTAAAGTGGAACCGTTACTTCCCATATGCCGTTTATTTACCTGATTTGATCAGATTGTTGGCTTTTCCTTGTGCTGTCTTCAGTGTATCTTCCGCTGATTTTCCGCTTACAAGAACTTCGTCAATCGCTTTGCCAATCACTTCATCATTAATCTTCAGCCAGTTTGTAATCGCTGGTCTTGCTACAGATGTTTCCAATTGCTTCAAGAAAACACTTAGATGTTCATTCTCTGAAAATTTAGGGTTATCAGCAGCTGACTTGCGTACAGGGAAATTGCCTGTTATATCTGAAATCGTCAAAGCATTTTCTTCATTGGTTAAATAACGGATTAACTCATAAGAATCCTCACCATTTTCACTATTTTTAAAGACTACTAGGTTTTCACCGCCAATATTGGAGTAAGACTTTCCATCTTTGGAAGGGATTAAAGCCACACCAAAGTTCAGATTAGGGAAGTTAGTTTCAAATCCGCCAATTTCCCATGCGCCACTGATTTTCGTTGCCACTAACCCATTGCCGAATGCATTTTGACTCTCTACTACTGACTTATCAGAATAATTCTTAAGCTCATTCATTAACTCCAGGGATTCCACACCAGCTTTTTCACCGAATGCTGCTGCAGTTGCATCTTCATTTACCATGGTGCCGCCTGCTCCGTGAACCAATGCAGGGAATAACCAAGCGGCCCATCCACCTGTCCCTAGTCCCTCGAATGCAGCTATTTCATTCTTTTTATAAATAGCCTTTGATTTTTCAACCCACTCATCCCATGTTTTTGGCGGCTCTGGCATCAAATCTTTGTTGTAAAATAAGGCTACGGTCGTTTGATTCATTGGAAGTCCATATAATTTTCCATCATACTGGGCTGTTTCAAATGCCCCTTGGAAAAATTCATCTTTATTAATCCCATTTTCTCCATTCGCATATTTATCAATGTTTAAAAGAACTCCATCCTTGGCGAACTGTGCCAATAAAGGTTGATCAAGATATGCAACGTCCGGATTTTTTCCCGCAGCAATCGAACTGTTTAATTTCGTATTAAAGTTATCTTTAGGAATGAAAGTTATTTTTACATCCACATCATTTTCTTGCTCAAATTTTTCCGTCAGATCTTCCAATTTGGCTCTATTCTGTTTCGATTCAGGCTCATAGGCCCACATAGAAATTTCCTTTGATTCTCCACCACTTGTGCTCTGAGAACCTCCGGAACAAGCTGTAGCAGAAGCCAACAAGCAAGCACTTACTAACAAACCAAACACTTTTTTCATTTTTACCCCTCCGACTTAAATGATTTATAAAATGTTAATGGAATGATAACGTTATCATTTTTTAATTTAAAAAAATGGTTTAACACGCATCCTGTTGGTTATGCCAACTGGTTCATTGATACAGATTGATTTACCCGTATAATTGGGGATATCATTTTCGTTACCCTGTTTGTATGAGGATTTTCAATCCGATCCACAAGTACATTAGCTAAAGTTTTAGCTGCTTCATAAACAGGCTGATGCATGGTTGTGATTTTTGGGTCTGTGAGGTTCTCATATCCGAGACCATCAAATCCAGCAATCGAAATATCTTGAGGTATTTTTTTCCCCAATATTCTGGCTGCCCTTATAGCCCCTAATGCAAGCTCATCGCTTGTACAAAATAAAGCCGATATGTTTTTGCGGCTTAAAAGCTCTAAAGACTTGATATATCCATCATTTTCTTCATTTGCAGCGTATTGGATTAAATCCGGATTCACCGGAATGCCATGATCTACTAGGGCCTTTTTATATCCATTCAATCGATCAAACGCAAATCTCCTGTTTTCATTGATCAAGATGAACCCAATTTCTTTATGACCCAAACTAATGAGATAGTCCGTCATGTCATACGCCCCTTGAAAATTGTCTACTTCAACCCACTCAAATTCATCTAATTGTGTGTGTCCAAATAGTACAAAAGGAACATTGAACTTTTCTTTTATCAGTTCCTCTTCATTTGTGCTGATTCCCATTCCAATAATTCCATCACATTTATAAGGGAAATCCCATTCCCGGCGAACAAGAAATGAATAATATCTTGAACTCAATACATCACTGATTCCAGAAATAAAATGCATAGCAAATGGATTATTCATTGAAATATTTTGTGGGATAAATAAATGGATCACTCTAGTCTGATTATTGACTAACGCTTTGGCTGCCTGATTGGTTTGAAAATTTAATTTTCCCATCACTTCTTCGACCTTTTTTCTTGTCACAGGTTTAACCAGCTCAGGTGAATTTAAAACCCTGGAGACGGTTATTATGGACACCCCTGCTTCCTTGGCAACTTCTTTCATGGTTGTCATGCTTATTCACCTTTCTTCTTACTTGATATTTATTGGGTAGTTCATTAATCAACTCCTTTTAGCCAAAGTCTAGCGTTATTCAACTAAAGTGAAAAATCGAACTGTTTCCTCAATTCTAATTTTTTTTGCTATTAGTGTAAAATACATGATAATTAACATATATTAACTTCCAGTTAAGACTATATTCAAAGAAAGCTGTAAATAAAAGAGTGTCCCATAATCATAACTTAATGGGACACTCTTCTATAACCTTCTTCAACAAAGAAAAAAGGCCTCCCATAAGTTTGATAAACTAATGGAAGACCTTCTCTAATTGTAAGTTTTTCTTCTGTCATGTTTGGTTGTGTGTGTAATGCACACAACTCCGCACACAAATATTAACCAAACCAACCTAAAACGTTAATATAACAAGGTTTTTAACCCCTTATTACATCATGCCGCCCATTCCGCCCATACCGCTCATGTCAGGCATTCCGCCTTGACCAGCTGGTTCTGGCTTGTCAGCAACAACTGCTTCAGTTGTTAAGAACATAGCCGCTACGGATGCAGCGTTTTGAAGTGCTGAACGTGTAACCTTAGTTGGGTCAACGATACCAGCGTCGATCATGTTTACCCACTCACCGCTTGCAGCGTTGAAGCCAGTTCCAACTTCTTCGCGCTTTAAGCGGTCAACGATAACTGAACCTTCAAGACCTGCATTGTGAGCGATTGTGCGTACTGGCTCTTCAATCGCACGTAATACGATGTTTACACCAGTTTGTACGTCGCCTTCAGCTTGGATTTCAGCAACTTTGTTGTATACGTTAAGAAGGGCAACACCACCACCGGATACGATACCTTCTTCAACAGCTGCACGAGTTGCGTTTAAAGCATCTTCGATACGAAGTTTGCGTTCTTTTAATTCAGTTTCAGTCGCAGCACCAACTTTGATTACTGCCACACCGCCAGCTAATTTAGCTAAGCGCTCTTGTAATTTTTCACGGTCAAATTCAGAAGTAGTTTCTTCTAATTGAACACGGATTTGGTTTACACGTGATTGAATAGCAGCAGTATCTCCTGCACCTTCAACGATTGTAGTATTTTCTTTCGTTACAACGATCTTAGAAGCACGTCCTAAAGATGCGATTGTAGCAGTTTTCAATTCACGGCCTAGCTCTTCAGTGATTACTTCACCGCCAGTTAAAGCAGCGATATCTTCTAGCATTGCCTTACGACGGTCACCAAATCCAGGAGCTTTAACAGCAACTGCATTGAATGTTCCGCGAAGTTTGTTCAATACTAAAGTAGAAAGTGCTTCACCTTCGATATCTTCAGCAATCAATAATAATGGCTTGCTTTGTTGAACAACTTGCTCAAGAACAGGAAGGATTTCCTGGATGCTTGAGATTTTCTTGTCAGTAATTAAGACATATGGATTTTCTAGGACAGCTTCCATTTTGTCTGTGTTTGTTACCATGTATGCAGATGTATATCCACGGTCAAATTGCATACCTTCCACAACATCTAATTCAGTTGTGAAACCTTTTGATTCTTCGATTGTGATAACACCGTCGTTACCAACGCGCTCCATTGCTTCAGCAATTAATTGACCTACTTCTCTATCATCAGAAGAAATAGCAGCAACTTGTGCAATAGACTCTTTGCCTTCGATTGGTTTAGAGATTGCTTTTAATCCTTCAACCGCTGCAGCAACAGCTTTTTCAATTCCTTTACGGATACCCATTGGGTTAGCACCAGCTGTTACGTTCTTTAAGCCTTCACGAATCATCGCTTGAGCAAGAACAGTAGCAGTTGTTGTACCGTCACCAGCAACATCGTTTGTTTTGCTAGCAACTTCAGCAACTAGCTTCGCACCCATATTTTCAAATGCATCTTCTAATTCGATTTCTTTCGCGATTGTTACACCGTCATTAGTAATAAGCGGTGAACCAAATTTCTTCTCTAGAACTACGTTACGTCCTTTAGGTCCAAGAGTTACTTTTACTGTATCTGCTAACGCATCAACACCACGTAGCATCGCGCGGCGTGCATCTTCACTAAACTTAATTTCTTTAGCCATGTTCAAAAAACCTCCTCGTATTTTTTAGACTAATATTGTTATATTAATTTAGATAACTGTCCAGCTCCAGCGCCTAGGGGCTCGGGGTCATAAGCCAATCCGTCAGAAAGGTTAAAGAGCAACCTTCCCGCCGGCTCGCCTTATGCCTATCGCCCCTGTTCAAGGCGCTTCCGCTTTTCTATTTATTGCCCAACAACAGCAAGGATATCGTTTTCACGTAAAATTAAATATTCAGTTCCTTCGAACTTAACTTCTGTACCAGAGTATTTTGAGAAGATAATACGATCGCCTACAGAAACTTCAAGAGCAACACGTTCGCCATTCTCAAGTACACGACCAGTACCTACGGCAACAACTTTTCCTTCTTGAGGCTTTTCCTTAGCTGAGTCCGGTAAAACGATACCGCTTGCAGTTTTTTCTTCTGATTCAACAAGCTCAATGACAATACGATCACCTAGTGGTCTTAACAAATCAAACAACCTCCTCAAATAAATATGTAATTCTGACTTATTAGCACTCTCTTAACATGAGTGCTAACACAATTATTATAATAATCAATGCAAAAAAAATTTGCAAGTATGAAGCGATATTTTTTGTTATTTTTTGCAACCTTACAAGTATGTGATTTACACGCAGGAATATACTTCGTTTTTAAAAATAAACATTAAAATTGAAACAACCCTCCTATTATTAGTAGAATGAACTATAGGTTAAAATAACAAGAAGGTTTCTCAAAAGGAGATATAAAATTTGAAAAGGGAATATTGGATAATATTAATTGTCTATATAGCAATGCAGTTATCAAGCTTAATTGGAATTCCTGGGCTGATGTTTATCTTTGGATACTTAGGGATAAATCAAGGGCTGGTGGTTCCCTATTGGCTAATTTTCAGCTTTACCCTCGCACTCGTTATTATTCTTTTCCTATTACGAACGGAAATGAAGAAACCCGTGCTGAATGAAAGAGGCAGTTCCTTTACCTATTCTGCTGTTTGGGCCGTATTTGGTGTCTTCCTGGCTATGTTTTCCCAATCCCTAGCAGCTAATATTGAGAGGCTTATCGGCGTTGAAATGGGATCTGAAAACACACAGCAAATTCTTAATATTATTGAATCATTTCCGCTGGCCATTATAGTCAGTTCAGTTATTGGACCAATATTAGAGGAGATTGTCTTTCGGAAGATTATTTTCGGTACTCTTCATAAACATTTTAACTTTTTCTTATCAGCTTTAATCAGTTCAGTCATCTTCGCATTGGCTCATATGGAGCCTCAGCATATTCTGCTTTATTCAGCGATGGGCTTTACTTTTGCCTTTCTCTATGTAAAAACGAAACAGATTCTTGTACCAATTTTTGCCCATGTTGCCATGAACACATTAGTTGTTGTTATTCAGTCTGTTTATAGAGAAGAGATTGAAGAATTAATGCGTAAGGCAGAACAAATTCAAAACTTTATCGGAGGCTTTTTATGAAACGTTCACCCATGTTTTCCGGAATTATTTATATCATACTCGGCTGTTTGTTTACCTATTTTGCTGTTGAGGATGTCGCACAAAACGGCTGGGGTTTTTTCAGCTATCTGCTTGTTATCCTCGCCACCTTTGACTTCGGTTCCGGTATAAGAATCATATTCTTTTACAACAGATATAAGAAAAGCTTAAAAAAATAAAGTTAAGCCAAAAGGTCTCTTCCACAAATGCGAAGAGACCTTTTATAGTGTTGAAAAAGGTTTCAATGTAGTTTTTATAGTGACCTTACAAACAAAATTGAAGGTGCCATGGTCACTATATGGGCTCTATAGTTACCGTTCAATCAACTATGCAGGTGCTAGGGTCAATATAAGAGCTCTATAGTTACCGTTCAATCAACTATGCTGGTGCCATGGTCACTATAAGGGCTCTATAGTTACCGTTCAATCAACTATGCAGGTGCCATGGTCACTATAAGGGCTCTATAGTTACCGTTCAATCAACTATGCAGGTGCCATGGTCACTATAAGGGCTCTATAGTTACCGTTCAATCTAATATGCAGGTGCTATGGTCGCTATATGGGCTCTATAGTTACCATACAATCAAATATGCTGGTGCCATGGTCACTATTAGGGCTCTATAGTTACCGTTCAATCTAATATGCAGGTGTCATGGTCACTATAAGACCTCTATAGTTACCGTTCAATCTAATATGCAGGTGCCATGGTCACTATAAGACCTCTATAGTTACCGTTCAATCAACTATTGCAGGTGCCATGGTCACTATAAGAGCTCTTTGGTTACCGTTCAATCTAATATGCAGTGCCACGGTCGCTATAAGAGGGCATACATTACTTTTTTTACCGCCACATCCAATTCGTCCATTGATTAAAGACGTCCCATCAAAGCTTTGTCTTTGTTTTTATTGTTGAATTTTTATCCTGTTTCAGTTCATTCGAATATTCAACACTTTCAATTTGGCAGCCTGCTCCAATATTCACGGTTTTGCCGCGAACCATTTCTGCTTTTGTATTCTCAAGGTAGATAATATCGCCTTCAATCACCTTGGCTGTAAGCATCCCCGACTCTTTTACAAACGGCAGGAAGGAATTACTTTTTTTCTTAACTGTGATGAACCCGCCGCCAATTTCCTCTGCAAAACTCTGCCCGAATCGTAACGATATGTTAATTTTATCTGCATTCAGCAAACCTTTAATTTCAAAGCCGCCTGAAGAATCAAAGGTCTCATATTCAACGTCCCCGCCTACAGAGATTGTTCCCTTAATATTTGCTTCATCTCCTGTTAAATTGTCACCAACATCAAGTGTTCCGAGTATTTTCATTTTCTTTAAAGCAGCACTGCCTCCGACTGCTAATGTCCCCATTACCAGCATTTCCTCTGACTCCAAATTTCCCTTTACTTCTGCCTCACCAAGGACCTTTACAGACTTTGTTTTAACATTCTCCAATGCTTCACTCGTTCCGAAGATATTAAAAGCAGTACATTCTACATCAGAAACAAGTGTGGCATCTCCCCTAATGCTGACTTTGTTATAATGCCCGCCGGAGTAGTTTCCGGAGCCGTTAATCGTTAGGTTTTGACCTTTTTCCATTTCCCTTCACCCCTCAATTAAATCTTTCTGATATCCTTAACGATCGAATTCTTATCCATCGTAAATTCGCCAGAATATTCTACAACCTCGATTTCACAATTAGCCCCAATAACGACTTGATTACCACGGACAATACCGGCCTTGGTGTTTGCAATCTCAATCTTATCTCCTTCAATGCATTCCGTTTTCAATTGGGTTCGAACAAAAGGTTTAAAGAAACCCAGCAGAGAATTTTTTTGCTTGATTAGAATGGTTTGACCGCCTATTTCCTTTGCGTTACAATCAGCAAAAATAGTGATATCTACTAAATCAGCATTCAACAAGCCGCCGATCGAAAATTTTGATTCCGCCCTAAATCTTTCCGCCTCACAATCTTCACCCACCGTTAAGCGTCCTTTTATCATTATTTCATCACTTTTAATTTTACCTCCGACATTCGCTTTGCCTGAAACCTTCAGTTTCTTTACACTCAGATTCCCTGTCACTCCCGCCGTTCCATCAACCGTTAGAATTTGACTCTCCATGTCGCCATTAATCTTGCCATGTCCATTAATCCGTGCCTGACCCGCAATAACGCTCCCTGTTATGAACCCTGATCCGTTACAATCTAAATCCGAGCATTCCACCTCACCCGTAATGGTTCCTTTCCCATTTATACTAACACTTTGAAAGGATCCCCCATTTGATGAGCCAAAGCCATTTATGAGCAAGTCTCCCCTTTTTTTCGTCTCCATTTTGATTCTCCTTTATAATAATTTTGATTTAATCTCTTCCATACAAGCCATTAGTGATAACTGGGTGACTAATTTTGTGTTCCGGTCAAACTGGAAGTTCTCCACGTTAATGAGTAAAAGACAAGAAGAAACACCTAATTTTCTTGTGATGACCAATTCAGCATTCTTTTGCTTAATTAATGACTTATTGTCTAGTAAAACTTCTAACAGCATTTTTCCTTCATCCAAATTAACCTCACCTGACTGAAGCAGTTTTTCTAAAACATACACTTCTAGGATTCGTGAAAAATTAAACATTGGTCCGCCTTGTTCTATCTCCAAATAGTAATTAAGCACCGAAACTGAAACAATGTTACGCTCTACTAACTCATCTTTCTCCAGCTGCAAATCAGCAATATTCGGTGAAAACATATCAGCTAATTCATCTAGTGAAAGGTTTTCTTTCATCATTTGAATTTTATTGATTCGTTCTAAAATTTTCACTTTCGGAAAAAAGGTCTCTTGTCCTGTGAAGGTTGATTTTCTGATAAACCAATCCTCAGGAATAAGGTCTTTTCGTTTCCACCTATACAACTGACCATATGATATTCCGGCTGCATCTAACAAATCCTTCTTCGAAATTAAATCCTCACTCATCATGAAAACCCCTTTCATAAGAACAATGTAACATAACACTGTTACGCAAGTAAAGTTTCCATCCGCATTTTTCATTCGACAAAAAAGACCCTTTCACGTTGTCTGCGAAAAGGTCTTTACTCTTATTCTTCTATTTCTTCTGTGGGGTAGTGCTTTAGGAAGTAAATAAGTGATTGTAATTCAACGGCCAAGTCAATATGGTGAACGCGAATCGATGGCGGTACATTTAATCTGGCAGGAGTAAAATTCAGGATTGCCTTAATATTGGAATTTACAAGTCGATCTGTAATCATCTGTGCCACTGGAGCAGGTACGGTTAGAATGGCTACATGAATATTATCATTGCTTAGAACCTCTTCCAGCTCATCCATATGAAACACTGGTACATCTCGAATCGTAGTTCCCATCTTGTTTGGATCCACATCAAACGCACATTCAATTTTTGTATTATTATTTTTTAAGAAATTATAATTTAAAAAGGCTGTACCAAGATTACCTACACCAATTAGGGCTACCTTTGTTAATTCATCTTGGTCTAGTGTTTTCCGAAAGAACGTTAATAAATAATTGACATTATAGCCATATCCCTTTTTCCCCAGGGCGCCAAAATAAGAGAAATCCCGGCGAATGGTTGCCGAATCGACTTTCACTGCCTCACTTAATTCTGCAGAGGATACCCTCTGTTTTCCGGAAGAATGCAGATTCTTTAAAAATCGATAATATAAGGGCAGCCGTTTTGCTGTCGCTTGCGGTATTTTCATCGTTTCATTACTCATATTCTCCCACCCCCTATAAATTGGTTAAACATCTATTTAACTGGTACTGTCCTATGGAAATCTCCGTTTTTTCCGCCCGTCTTTTCAACCAAATATGTTTTTCCTATAACCATACCCTTATCTACTGCTTTACACATATCATAAACCGTTAATGCACATGTTGACGCAGCTGTTAACGCTTCCATTTCAACACCTGTATTTCCTTTTGTTTTCACAGCAGCAGCAATATTTAATGTATATGCGGTATCATGTTCCTTTTCCCATGAGAAGGATATATTTACTCCTGTTAAAGGAATAGGGTGACACATGGGGATCAAATCCCAAGTCTTCTTCGCCCCCATTACCGCAGCTACTTGAGCCACAGCAAGCACATCGCCTTTTTTCATTTCATTATTTGTAATTTTTTCATAAATATCTCGACTAACCGTAATACTGGAATGAGCAAGTGCCGTACGGGCCGTTTCTGGCTTATCGCTAACATCCACCATTTTCGCTCTTCCTTCTTCGTTAAAATGAGTAAATTCAGACATAAATATAATCCTCCCACAAAATAATACACTATTTTTTTGAATTTGTCTGTGAAACTTTGAGCGAATGCATAAAGAAATTTACATTTTTTTCTTTCAAGATTCTCTTATTTTCCCCATAACTAGTACACTTTATTGCTGTCATTGTTGGAATAAGGTACACTTAATTTAGTAATTGAGGTGAAAAACAATGATTTTATTACAAGTGAATCAACTATCAAAATACTATGGTGCAGACCAAATTTTATCGAATATAAAACTAGAATTACAAACGCGGGACCGCGTAGCACTTGTTGGCCGAAACGGTGCAGGAAAATCGACATTATTGAAAATTATCGCCGGCCACCTTTCCCATGATGGCGGGGAAATTATTAAACCAAAGGGAGTAAGCATTGGTTATTTAGCTCAGAATACCGGATTAGAATCAAATTTGTCGATCTGGGATGAAATGTTAACCGTTTTCGACTCCCTTAGAAGTATGGAAAAAACACTTCGACAGCTAGAGGTTTCGATGTCGGATCCTTCTGCTATAGAGGATAGTGTCCGCTATGATCGAATTTTAAAAGAATATGATGAATTGCAAGTGAGATTTAAAGAACAGGGAGGGTATCAGTACGAAGCAGATATTCGCTCTATCCTCCATGGTTTGAATTTTCATAATAACTCTTTGATGATTTCAAGCTTAAGCGGTGGTCAGAAGACGCGCCTGGCACTAGGGAAACTCCTTTTAACAAAGCCCGATATATTAATTTTGGATGAACCTACAAACCATCTTGATATCGACACACTTACGTGGCTGGAGCAATACTTACAAGGGTATGATGGAGCAATTTTAATTGTTTCCCATGACCGCTACTTCTTGGATAAAGTAGTCACACAGGTTTATGAAGTTTCACGGAAACAAATTCAAAAGTTTATTGGAAACTATAGCTCTTATCTAGATCAAAAAGCGGCTAATTATGAACGTGATCTAAAGTTATATGAAAAGCAGCAGCAGGAGGTTGCGGACCTTCAAGATTTTATTCAGCGTAACTTAGCACGGGCATCGACAACCAAGCGTGCTCAAAGCCGTCGAAAAAAATTGGAGAAAATGGACTTAATGGACCGGCCATTAGGTGACGAGAAGTCTGCCACCTTCTCTTTTGAAATAGAAAAACAAACGGGGAATGATGTCCTTTTAGTAGATTCCCTGGCAGTCGGCTATGATGACCAAAAAATATCTGAGAAAATTTCCTTCCGTGCCTTTCGCGGGGAAAGTATTGCCTTAGTTGGGCCGAATGGAATCGGGAAATCTACTCTCTTAAAAACAATCATTAAAAAACTTCCTGCACTAGATGGCAGCATTCAATACGGTGCAAACCTGGCCGTTGGTTACTACGATCAGGAGCAGGCCGAATTAACCTCGAATAAGCGGGTTCTAAATGAGCTCTGGGATGAATGGCCGTTAAAAAGCGAGAAAGAAATACGAACGGTCTTAGGTAATTTTTTGTTTTCCGGGGACGACGTATTAAAAATTGTTTCTACGTTAAGCGGCGGGGAAAAGGCACGACTTGCATTAGCAAAATTAATGCTAGAAAAGGCAAATGTTCTAATCTTGGACGAGCCTACGAACCATCTTGACTTAGATAGTAAAGAAGTTCTCGAGAATGCATTAGTCGACTACCCAGGTACAATTCTCTTTGTATCACACGACCGCTACTTTATTAACAGAATTGCAACCAAGGTATTGGAGCAAAGCGCAAATGGTAGTACCGAATATCTTGGTGATTATGACTATTATTTAGAGAAAAAGCTCGAGGAAGAGGAGCTAAAAGCTTTAGAAATTGCCAGCAGCACAAAGAAACAAGCCCAAGTGGAAGTTCAAGAACGAAATAGCTATCAACAGGATAAAGAAAGTAAAAAGCTTGAGCGTCAGCGTAAAAGAAAACTAGAAGAAATAGAATTACGGATTGAAGAGCTGGAGACAGTCATCCAGGAGTACGAGGAAAAGCTTTGTGAGCCTGAGATATTCCAGGACCACGAAAAGGTTCTTGAAATCAATTTAATGAATGAAAAAGCAAAAACTGAGCTCGAGATGTTAATGGAAGAATGGGCTGAGCTGGCGGAATAAATAGAAGGGGCTTGGATAACGAATATCCAAGCCCCTTCTTTATTTTAATGGAATGGTTAAGACATCTGTTTTAGAACCATCCTTTGCTGAATAAACGAATAACTCCATTGAAACAGACTCCCTTGTCATAAGCTCTTTATCAACAGTAATTTCAAAACTTCCCCATGCTGGGGCACCGTCTGTTTGATAATGGTTTTCTTGTAAAACTTCAGTTCCAGAAAGTACGGCATATTGAAATACACCTTCAAAAACCCTTGCCTTCCCCTTTACAGTTGTCTCACCGTTTGATGTTGATACGGTAACTTCTTTAAAGACTTCATTTTCGTATTGTTTGTTTTCTTCCTGCTCTTGATCACTTTCATCATCAGTCACTACTGGCTTTTTATCGTCGGTTGAAATATTAATATCTAAGCTGCAGCCAGCTAAACATAAAAATAGGGCCATAAACATCCATGCTAAGAATTTACTTTTCATACAAATCCCCCTTTTTTGTGAATCCTCTTTTATCTACTATATTCACTGATTTTAATATTTCCCCTATGAAGGCAGCTCTACATTTTCACTTATTAATCGACACAATTCGTTAAAAACCGTTAAATTTTTTAATCAAGATCCCTTTTCCACAACTTTATTCACATATTAAATCTTAGTACTGCAACCTTATTCCCACTTTTCCACACTATCCACAGAAAAACCACTACTTATCCACATTGTCCACACAAAACTAGTAAGTTACCCACATTATTCATGTAAGCGCAATTTTTCGAAAGAAAGTTATCCACAAAAAATGCGTTTTATACACTTAAGAAAGTGTACAATATCTTGTTAGCACCATTATTGTGACCGAAGTTTTATCTCCACAGCTTTTTGGGTAACAATCCAACCGTGATTGTTACCCAAATACGTTCGATTCATCTTTTTCGGTCACAATCAACCCAGGATTGTTACCCAAATTCCTTCGCCTTCGCTTTTTTCGGTCACAATCAACCTATGTTTGTTACCCAATTTCCTTCGTCTTCGCTTTTTCGGTCACAATCAACCCGTGATTGTTCCCCAAATTCCTTCGCCTTCCCTTTTTCGGTCACAATCAACCCAAGATTGTTCCTCCAAATCCCTAGCCTCTATTTTTTCGGTAACAATTCCATAAAGAAACCAGTAGTAGAACCCTCAAAAACAAAAAAAAGCCCTTCTTATTCAGAAGGACTCTAATTGTATAAATCTATTTCTAATCCTGGATTTGCATTTAAAGAAAGGTCGGCTGTGATTCCTTTTTCAAACATGATACTTCCTGCAGCTGCAATCATTGCAGCATTATCTGTACACAAGTTTAAAGGCGGTATAACTAGATCAATATCCTTTTTTTCAGAAAAGGCCTCCTCAAGTGCCTTTCTAAGCCCTTTATTCGCAGCAACTCCACCAGCCAGCAGAACTTGCTTCACCTTGTACTCAGCGGTTGCTTTTACTGTCTTCTTCACAAGTACCTCAACAACACTTTCCTGAAAGCTTGCAGCAAGGTCCTCTGGAGCGATAACTTCACCCCGTTGTTCTGCATTATGGACTGTATTGATAACGGCTGATTTTAGTCCGCTAAAGCTGAAATCATACGATCCCTCTTCTAACCACGCTCTAGGCAAATTAAGTGTGTCACTGCCTTCTTGAGCAAGTTTGTCGATATGCGGTCCTCCGGGATACGGCAGTTTCAACGTTCTTGCAACTTTATCATAAGCCTCGCCTGCAGCGTCATCTCTTGTTTCACCAATGACCTCAAAGTGGCCCTGTTTTTTCATATAAACTAATTCTGTATGGCCGCCAGAAACCACTAAGGAGAGGAGAGGAAAATGTAACTCTGTCACAAGCCGGTTTGCATATATATGGCCAGCAATATGATGAACGGGAACAAGTGGGATGTTATGCGCAAATGCTAGGGCTTTGGCTGCATTTACACCAATTAATAAGGCTCCCACTAAACCTGGTCCCTCGGTTACCGCAATTGCATCTAAGTCTGGTAATGTTAGATTCGCTTCCTTTAAGGCCTCTTCAATAATAATCGTAATTTGTTCAACATGATGACGGGAAGCAATCTCAGGAACCACTCCGCCAAACCGCTTATGACTTTCAATTTGGGAGGCAACCACATTCGAAGCAATTTCTCTGCCATTTTTTATTATGGCAACAGCTGTTTCATCACAGCTTGTTTCAATACCCATAATCCACTGATCTTTTTTCATAAATTCACCCACATTACTAGGGCATCTTCTTGATTATCTGAATAATAATTTTTCCGAATGCCGCCATTTTGAAAACCTAACTTACGGTAAAGAGATTGTGCTACATGGTTCGTTACGCGTACCTCAAGAGTCATGCTTCTAGCACCCATATCCTTAGCAAGTTTCATCATTTTACGAAGCAATGCTTCCCCAAGTTTTCTGCCTCTATATTCAGGAAGGACAGCCACATTTGTTACATGAGCTTCATCAATGACAACCCAGGCACCAACGTAACCAATAATTTTTAGGTCTTCTTCCAATACAATATAAACGGCAAATTTATTGTTATTAATTTCATTAAAAAAAGCATCTCTGCTCCAGGGTGTAGCAAAAGAGGCATGTTCAACCTCTAAAATTTGATCGATATCTTCTTCCTTCATATAACGAAAAACATAAGAATCTACCATTTTTCTCTAATCCTATCCTTTTAAAATTTGCCCATTTGCCTCTAGCCACTTCGCCTCTGCCTCAGCCAAACGGATATAATTAGGAACAAAGTAATGAATATCATCTCCCTGTTTCTTATCTCCTAATAAGGCAAGCTCCGAAGGGCGGGGATTATGCTCCGTAATGGCAGCAAATGCTGCTTGCGAGCCCAAGGTTTCTGATATCACAGCTTGATGAAGGGATATATCGTTGCCCGCAAATAAAATTGGTTTCTTTAGCTCTTTTAATGAGGCAGCCCAATCTGCTGACATGACTAGGCGATCGTCTCTAACGGCCGTTAGCTCCCCGCTTTGATATTCATATAACCCTGTATAGATTTGTCCTCTTCTTGCATCGAAGAGAGGCGATACATATCCATTAAAGTATCTCCCTGCCCCCGCAGCGATGATTTCAAGACTAGATATTCCCACTAAGGGAATTTTTAAAGACCAAGCCATTGTTTTGGCGATAGTTACGCCAATACGAACTCCCGTATAGGAGCCAGGACCCTTCGCAACCACAATTTTGGTTAACTGTGCCGGAACTCTATCACAATCCGTCATCAGCGTCTGAATAGCGGGCATAATTCGAACCGAATGATTCTTTTTTAGGTTGGTAATATATTCACCAAGCACCTGATTATCTTCAATAAGCGCAACTCCTAATGGATAATTAGAAGTATCAATCGCTAGAATGGTCATTTAGAAATATCTCCTTACATAATTGCTCATATCTTTTTCCTTTTGGAACAAACTTAATTTTTCTCTCTTCAGGACCCTCGTGATACAAATAAATTGTTAAAAATTCAACTGGCAATTGTTCTTCAATTAAATGTGCCCACTCAACAACGGTTACACCATCGCCTTCAAAGTATTCATCAAAGCCCAAATCTTCATAAGAATCAGCGACCCGATATACATCCATATGATACAAGGGCAGCCTGCCTTTATACTCTTTTATTATTGTAAAGGTCGGGCTATTAACGGTTCTCTGTATATCTAAGCCTTTAGCTAAGCCTTTAGTAAAGGTGGTTTTCCCGGCGCCCAGATCACCCTCTAAGCAGATTACATCGCCTGGCTTCAATAACTCTGCAAGTCGAGATGCAAGCCCGAAGGTTTCGCTGGGATCTTGTGTCATTTTTTCATATTGATTCATATAATCACCTTTTATGAAACAATAGCATGCTGCTATCTTCATTCTACCTTATTTTTGTAAAAAAAAACCTTAGGATAGGTCCTAAGGATGTCCATTCATTATGTATTTTACCTAATTTTCGCCATTTAAGCAAAAATGCATAAAAAAAACGAAACATCGTTTCGTATTTTTAAAAGTATAAATGGCGGTCTGGACGGGACTCGAACCCGCGACCTCCTGCGTGACAGGCAGGCATTCTAACCAACTGAACTACCAGACCGAAGTATTTTCAAAGGGCTTCCCTTGAAAATAACTTAGATTGCGGGGACAGGATTTGAACCTGCGACCTTCGGGTTATGAGCCCGACGAGCTACCGGACTGCTCCACCCCGCGACAGTAAAAATAATACTATTTGTGCACCATTATATTATATGCATAAACAAATAATATATATACACATTTTTAAAAAATAATACA
>NZ_JAWVNQ010000015.1:0-80627 GCF_046591715.1 Neobacillus niacini
TCTACTAAATTAACGTAAAAACTCCTATCATTTTTTTTGCCCCAGTTTAATAGACTAAATATAACAGGGACAGATAAGGAGTTTTCAGGATGAAAATTTATGAATTTTACCGCGGCAGTGCCAATATTACCTTAAATGGGAGCATAGCAGCGCTTGTTCCAGCAATTTTAATAAGTCTTGGAAACCTTTATTATTTTCAGGACAATGAGATTATGTTATTAACGATACCTTTTGTTGTCTATAGTTTTATTAATTTTCAACTCTATCTTTTTAGAATAAAACAATCTATTTCCATTGAGAGAAAAATGACTCAAAACCTAAACGATTATCAGCATATATTTCAAACCAAGAATCTTGTTGTTGTATTCATGAATCACCAGCAGCCCTGCGTGCATCTCTATTTTCCTAATGGACATCAAGCAGGTATGATTAAGAAATATAGGCAAAAGGGACACTTTCCATTCAGAAAACCAATTCTATATGCGTTATATAATCAACATGAACAGGCTGTTGGGTTTTATAAAATAAAGCAATTAAAGACATTAGTCATTGAGGTTTATGATCAAAATATGAAGTTTGTAGGCTGCTATGAAAAAGAAAAGTTATCTTGGTTCAAGAGTAAGAAAGAAATGATGGATGAGAATGGTCGTTTTATTGGCACAGTAGAAGGAGCAGCATATTATATGGATGAATGTGTTTATAATCCATCAAGGGAGCAGGTTGGGCGACTGCGACGGGGGTGGATGCCTTTTGAATGGAGTGATCGTTTTCCGGAACCTAATACGCCCGTTTTGTCACTTTCAGAAAACTTATCGGAAAAGGACAAGCTATTAAGGATGTCATTTTTGGTAAATGAATACTTTATTGAGAGGTAAGACAGTGTTAATCTTACTTAATATTTGATAGAATTAGGTATCAAAATTGCGGAGGTTTTTGTCGTGTTAATTGAGTTAATTAAAGGGCATGGTTCAGGAAATGATTTTCTTCTAATAGATGAAATAAACAATCCCTATTCCTTCTCAGAAGCAGAAAGAGCAGAACTTGCTAGTTTGTTATGTAATCGAACTTCGGATTTAGGGGCAGATGGTATTCTTTTTATTATGAACAGTGAGCATGCTGACGGAAGAATGAGGGTCTTTAACAGTGATGGATCAGAGGCATCAATGTGTGGAAATGGCCTTCGGCTGGTAGCTAGGTATATTTGTGAAATGAAAGGGTTAAGTGAAGCGGTTATTGAAACCATGAAGGCGGATTTAAAGGTTAGTAAACAACCAGAGATCTATCCTGCTGTGACTACATATCAAGTAGAGATTTCACCTGTTTCATTCCGTCTAGGGGATTTGCCGTTAAATCTTAATGAACCCAACTTAATAAATCAAAAAATTCCACAACTGTCACAGGAGTTAACATTTTCAGCGCTGGCGGTGCCGAATCCGCATTTAATATCGATTGTGGAAAGTGCGCATTTACAATCTGATATTCAGAAGCAGATTAGCGAATATGTGAATAATCCAAATGAATTATTCCCTGATGGAGTAAATGTCAGCTTTGTTAAATCTTTGGATGAAGGGAACATTTATGTAAATACTTTTGAACGCGGAGTGGGCTTTACAAATGCCTGCGGGACGGCAATGTCAGCATCGTCATTAGTCACCTGTCTACAAGGGTTAAATAAAGTAGAAGAAGTTATCCATGTCTATAATAATGGCGGTAAAGTGCAATGTGTTGTTCACGAAAACGATGAGGATTACTTTATTGATTTAATCGGAAATGCAACTTACTTATTCCAGGCAAGGGCAGAGGTGGATTTGGGGCTGAAAACGTTTAAAGTTAAGTCGAAGGAAGATTTTGCTGAACAGGAAACCTACGAGAAACTTCAGGGCGAAGCACAAGCGTATTTGAGGAATGCTGGATTATAAAATAGTTAAGGTCACATAGAAATTTTATGTGACCTTTTTGGTCTGTGCATACAGCCAAGAGTGGCCGAAGAGTACGTAGAGAATGAATTAGGTCAATGCTGATTTATGGAGAAAATTATAGATACCGAAATAAGAATAATTACAAGAGAACGGTAACTAAAAGAGGTCTATAGTGACCGAAACCAGATTCGAAGCAAGAGTAGAGTAACTATAAGAGGCTCATAGTGACCGAAACCGGTTTCGAACCAAGAACACGGTAACTATAACAGGCTCATAGTGACCGAAACCGTTTTCCAACCAAGAGAAGGGTACCTATAAGAGGTCTATAGTGACCGAAACCAGATTCGAAGCAAGAGAACGGTAACTAAAAAAGAGGCATAGTGACCGAAGCGTAATTCAAAACTACGAAACGGTCACTATAATGTATTATTTCTTAGCTTTTAATACCTCTAATACAGGCTCAAAAGCCTGGATCGATTTTGTCTGAAAGTAATTTTTAAACGGGTCGCCTTGTTTTCGTATACGATTCAAAGCAGTTTCCATTGTAAAGTGGACAGGATTCAGTTTGTCTGTCACTTCTTCCCAATAAAGCGGTGTTGCAACCCCGGCATGTTCATTTCCTCGCATCGAATAGGGGGCTACAATTGTTTTCCCTTCACTATGCTGGACGTAATCAACGTAAAGCCGGTTTCCGCGATTTTTTTTCATACGTTCGGTGGTAAATGAATCAGGGTCCTTTGAAATCAAATATTCAGCAACGAAACTCGTGAAAAGACGTGTATCTTCAAAGGAAAATACATCCTCAGGAAGTGGTAAATATATTTGCAATCCTTTATTTCCCGATGTCTTTACAAATCCAATTAGGTTTAATTGATCTAGGATCTCTTTAATAAGCAACGCTGCTTTTACTGCCAAGTGAAATTCTTCCTTTGAAGGAGGATCTAAGTCAAAGACAATTTCACTGGCTCCTTTACTATGAATGGTCTGAAAGGGGATATGGTATTCAATCGCTAATTGATTACCCAGCCAAATTAATGTTTTTACATTGTTACAAACAATATAGTCAATTCCCTCGTCCTGATGTGTCTGTACAAAATCTGGTGCATAATCTGGACAATTCTTTTGATAAAATGGCTCACCAAACATTCCATGAGGATAACGAATAACGGTCAAAATCCTATCCTTTAAAAAAGGCAGCATATAAGGAGAAATTTCTCGCAGGTACAGAATAAAGTCCGCCTTTTGTATATCATGATTCTTCCATAAAGGCTTATCTGGATGAGTGATATCCAGATCT
Organism: Neobacillus niacini; assembly: GCF_046591715.1. Classification (GTDB taxonomy): domain Bacteria; phylum Bacillota; class Bacilli; order Bacillales; family Cytobacillaceae; genus Neobacillus; species Neobacillus niacini_L. The sequence goes on from NZ_JAWVNQ010000015.1 coordinate 3,217, forward strand.
TCTGGTAAGTTTTTTTGTTTAAAAATAAATTGTTCATATGTACATTCATTTGGCTTTAAATCAAACCGGAATTCATGAAAATGAGGCTCGCGGAGCTGGTTATCATAAAGTTCCAGATACTTTACCTCCAGACAAATAGCCGGGTCAACATAGATAAACTGACTGTCTTCCTGAACCATATTCTGTTTGATTGTACTTTGAAGTGCTGACTTCTCATCCGGTTTAAAACCAAATAAAACTTGGCCTATCCCATGAAGTTGTCCCTCTCTATAGACGCCAACATAAAAGTACCCATTTGCCTTTTCGAAAGCTGTAATAAAACAGGAGACGTATTTCCAATTCTTGTACTTTAACCACTGTAACGACCTTTTTCCCTCTTCCCATAGACTGTTTTTATGTTTAGCAATAATTCCTTCCCCATCCTGTAATACAACGTTTTCCCATAACTGATTAAAATCAGTACGTGCCTCTACAAGCTGAATTAATCGATCACTATATGGATCTGCTTCTATGGGTAGATTAAGTTGATTGAATAAGTTATACAGCTCATGCTTCCGTTTTTCAAACGGCTTCGAATGCATAGCTTTTCCTGCTAATACAAGGATATCGAAGACCATTAAGCGACAAGGCGATTTAGCTGCTTGTTCGGCTATTTTTTTAGCTGCTTTTAATCTGCCGCGAACCTGTATCGTCGAAAAATTTGCCTTATAAGGACTTTCTAGAAAAACTAGCTCACCATCAAGACGAAGGGGAAGGAAAGGTTGAAAAATTTTAGAATGAGATTCAAGGAATTCTTTTATTTCTGGGAACTGTGACATTAAAGGCTTATCATTTCTGCTAGTTAAGGTGATTCCGCTTTTATCCCAATTCAAAATAGCACGAAACCCATCATACTTAACCTCGTACAGCCAATCAGGTTGAATGCTTAGGTCAAAGGTTAGTGTTGGCAGCATCGGTTTCATTGGTGTGATTTCCTTTCTTTTTCTTTATTTTGTTACAAACGATATGGATTCATCCTTTTCCAATTGTTTTTAGGAATGGTGTGGGCATAGTAAAGCAAACCTAATAACAAAAAGATTGGAGAATGACGCGAATGCATACGATGTGGAAAGGCAGCATTAGTTTTGGGCTGGTGAATATACCTATTAAGCTTCATACGGCTACTGAAGATAAAGACATTAAACTTCGGACCCTGCATAACAAATGCCATGCTCCGATTAAATATGAGAAAATATGCACTGTATGTGAAGAAGAAGTAAAGCCAGAGGACATCGTTAAAGCATACGAATATACAAAAGGAAAATTTGTCGTGCTTGACCATGAGGACCTTGAAAAGCTCCGAAAGGAAAATGAGGAGAAGGCCGTAGAAATAATTGATTTCGTTAAGATGGAAGAAATAGACCCAATATATTTTGACCGAAGTTATTATATGTCACCGAATGAAGGTGGAGGTAAAGCCTACTCATTACTGCGAAAAGCTCTTCAAGAATCACAAAAAGTGGGAATTGCAAAAATCATTATTCGTTCCAAAGAACAAATGGCCGTTATTCGTGTATATGATAATACACTAGTAATGGAAACCATTCATTTTCCTGATGAGGTCAGGCGTGCATCTGATGTTCCCAATGTTCCCGCTGACGATAAAGTAACAGATAAAGAATTAGATACAGCAATTATGCTAATAGACCAATTAACTTCAGAATTTGAGCCTGAAAAATATACAGACGAATATCGAACAGCATTGCTGGAATTAATCGAAGCAAAACGTTCTGGTCAGGAAACGGTAACACCTACAGCAAAAGAAACACCTTCAAATGTGACCGATTTAATGGCCGCTCTGCAGGCATCCATTGATAGAACCAAGCCAAGAAGTGCAGGGACTGCAAGTACTGCAAGAAAAGAACCTGCATTAAAGGAAACAGCTGTGAAGAAAGAAACACCAGCAAAGAAGGAGACAATAGCCAAAAAGCCTGCGGCACCGAGGAAAAAAGCAGCACCAAAAGTAAAAAAGGAAGCATAAGATTAAAAACCGATTCGATGAATTCGAGTCGGTTCTTTTTTGAGTAATTAGTATTATAGAGGATAGTACTTTGAATCCAATTACTGGCATATTCTTATGGAAGAATAAAAATTTGGAGATGTACGGGGGAGAGGCAATGGCTTATAATGTGCTTTTGTTTGCAGATCCTGGAATTGATGACTCTTTTGCCATCATGTATGCATTATTAAATCCTGATATAAATATTGTCGGGATTGTCAGTGGATATGGAAACACACCGAAAGAGCAATCGTTAGAAAATACCGCCTATTTACTACATTTAGCTAAAAGAGAAGATATACCCATTATTGCTGGAGCAGCAGGTCCATTGTCTGGAGAACCTGTACAATTTTATCCTGAAATACATGGTCCAGAGGGACTCGGTCCAATTAAACCGCCCGATACTTTTAAATATACAAAGGTTTATGATTTTAACAAAATTCTTGAAATCATTAATCAATATAAAGGCAACCTGTTCATTGTCAATGTTGGAAGATTGACGGAGTTAGCACTCATGTTTATCTTATATGGAAATGGTGCATTAAAGGATGTGAATGCTTTTTATATTATGGGCGGTGCCTTTTTAGTTCCTGGTAATATTACAGCTGAAGCAGAAGCAAACTTTTTCTCGGATCCTATTGCAGCAAGAATAGTATTAGAGAAAGCACATAACGTCCATATATATCCATTAAACATTACCAATAAGGCTATTATTACACCGGAGGTAATTGATATTCTTGATAAAAACAGCCCTACATCCTTTAGACCGTTACTTAAACCTGCTTTTGATTTTTACTTCAAGGCCTATCAAAAAAATGTACCAGGTATTAAAGGAGCTCCGTTACATGATGTAGTTCCATTGATGGCGTTAACAAACCCTGAGATTGTCAGGTATATTCCGAGAAGGGTAAGGGTGGAGGAATTTGGAAATGCAAAAGGAAAAAGTATTGCTGACTTTCGCCCAAAACCAGATAAAGAACCGCCTCAAACCTTGGATTATATTGGTATGGAAGCTGATATTCAAAAGTTTATGATAAATTTAATGGATACCTTTTTAAAAGGAGATTTTGGAAAAAATAATTAATTATTATTTATTTATAGTAGCTTGTTAGTATGCTATACTATAAAATTAATTGACTTTTAGAGCAATTAAGGATATGATTAAGGTACGCTTTTAAGTTCGTGTAAATATTTATTGGTTTAAAGTAGTCGTAACTGCACGAAATGTGGGTGATGTCTATTGCCCGGAGAGTGCATTGCGGCTTTTTGATTTTTTAAATGGTTATAAACTTAAAGTGAACAAATCTTTGGGGGTACTATTCATGAACAACGGTAAAGTAAAATGGTTTAATGCAGAAAAAGGTTTTGGATTCATTGAAGCAGATGGAGGTCAAGATGTATTCGTACATTTCTCTGCTATCCAAACAGAAGGCTTTAAAACTTTAGAAGAAGGTCAAGCAGTTTCTTTCGAAATCGTCGAAGGTGCTCGTGGACCACAAGCTGCAAACGTAGTTAAGGCTTAAATGAAAAATAAAAAGGTGGTGCAATGATAAGGCATCACCTTTTTATCTTTATAAAAAGGTTTTTGGTTTGCAAAAAGTACAAGGGGTGATCATTTTGGCGTTTGGTAGAAGAAATGATGAAGAAGTAAAGCTTGAAGAAACTAAAATTTGGAAATGTAATTCAGAGAATTGTAAATGCTGGATACGTGACAATTTTAAGAGCACTGAAGTGCCCCTCTGTCCAATATGCAAAAGTGAAATGAGTCTAACGACAAAAGAACTGCAAGTCATTCATAATCATAGTAAAAACTTTATGTAAACATAAGAAAAGCAGGGGGAGTATTCCTCTGCTTTTTCTTATGAAACAATATTCTCTTTACAATAATTAAATACTAATAGTTCTTCATCTTCTTCTAGCTCAAAGTCTAAAACCTTTTCCGTTCCTCTTTCATATAGATGATAGTTAGAGATTTTTGGTCCATTGTCATCTACTACAAAAAGTACTCTTACTCCAATTCCTTTATCTGAAAAGAGTTCATCCTCTTCGTCTATATCAAGTTCAAGAAAAAATTCATAGCGGTCACCGCTTAATAAACCAAATGGATCTATAATTTTCTCAACTGTATGACCAGTAATATTCAATGGAATCATCCTTTGCCAATTATATTTTCTTTTTTATTATATACATATTTCGAGTCAAACTAGAAATAAAAGAGGTTTTTCGACAATAAATTGTTATCAAAATATGGATGACTTTTATGAATTAAATGTGAACGATGTTAAATTTAATATTTATTTAATAACAATAAAGTAAAATTGAACTATAAGGAGTCATAGAGAAAAGGCGTGAAAACTTGCTTTATTATTTGTGAAGAATTTCACAACTAAACTGATAAAGTGAAAAATAGTATAGGGAGTGACTATTTTGGGTCAAATAGGGTTCTATATTAACCAAAGTATTTGTCAAGGCTGTAAAGCTTGCAGTGTGGCTTGTAAAGATAAGAATAATACTGAAACAGGGATTAATTTCCGCAGGGTTTATACTAAAGAAGAAGGTTCGTATATACAGCAGCCTAATGGCGGGATTGTACATAATATTAAGTCGTATTATTTCTCGATTGCTTGTAATCATTGTGAACAGCCGGCCTGCCTTAAAAACTGTCCCACAGGTGCGATCGTAAAACGGGAGCAAGATGGAGTTGTAACGATTGACCAAGAAATTTGTGCAGGGGCGCAAGTTTGTGTCAGTGCCTGCCCGTATGGCGGACCGCAGTATAACAAAGAAACCTTCAAATCAAACAAATGTAATTTCTGTATTGATCTTCAAGAAAAAGGAGAAGACCCTGTTTGTGTCTCAACATGTCCGCTAGGCGCAATTGAATTTGGACCTATAGAGGAATTACGGAAAAAATACGGAAACATTAAACAAATCAAAGGCATGCCAAGTCCGAATATTACTAAACCAAACATTGTCATTACGCCTCATCGTGACGCTGCGCTTGTATAAGGACTTGAGTCAAATGAGTAGGTGGAAAGATGTCAGTTCTCATAAAATGGCTGGAGAGCCTGCATGAAGAAATCATTGTATCTTCTAGTTGTGTCAGAAAGCGAAACCGAAAGTCGACTTGCGAATATTGCCTTGAAATATGTGAGCATGAAGCCTTAAGTGTAAAGGGAAATCAACTGATAATCGATTCAAATAATTGTACATTGTGTGGTGAGTGTGTAATTGTCTGCCCGTTATCTGCAATAGAAGGTTTAGTAAATAATCGTACATTTGATAACGGTAGCCTGGTTTATAATACGGAATATGTGCCAACTATTAAAGAATTGCTCATTTATAAAATAAGAGGATTATCATCGATCCAAACACAAAAGCCACTAAATAAAGAATGGGAAACTGCGTTAACGAAGTCAAATAATATATTAGAATTGCTTGGTGAAAGTCCTATTATTGTTACCGAAAAAGTCTTGGGTGAAATGCTATCAAGAAGAGCTTTATTTAGTTCACTTCAAAAAGAGGGAAAACAGCTCGCAAAAAACATGGCTCCTGCTGCATGGAAGATGGAGAAAGATGATTGGAAATTAACTAAGTATTATCCGGACTATCAATTTTACTCTGTTAAAATAAGCGAAGACAAATGTACTCTATGTCAGGTTTGCTTTTCACTCTGTCCTGAAAACCTATTTCATATTGAAGGCACACAGCTTTTGATTGACCATGAAAAATGTGTAGATTGTACGTCTTGTACGGATGTTTGCCCGGAAAATGCGATAGAGATTGTACCTGACATTAAAAGAAAAAGTAAAAACAAAAAAAATATCACTCATAAATCTTGCAAGGATTGTGGTCATACCTTTTACACATTTAAAGAAACAATTGAAAAATGTCATATATGCATCAATCGAGACTCTGATTGGTTAAGTCCTTATTAGATTGAAACCTGCTATCAGGTATCATATATTTTGCTCCATTTGGACAAATTAAAGCCATCTTATTGTGGGTGGTGAGAATGTGACAAAACGGAACATTAAGACAAAATCTGGTCTTCAAACAGCAAAAAGTTTAACCAGCTCTGAGTTTGCCAGCGAATTGACTTCAAATAACAAAAAGGCTAAAAAAGAAAAGCCTCACACATAAAATAATCAAAGCGCTGGGGAGCCCCAGCGCTTTATTTTAACTTTTTGCGTGTGGTTTTATCGCGATTAAAGCTACTAATGCCGCGAGGATGCTGAGTCCGCTAAGAGTTATGAAAATCCAGTAAGTAGCTAGTTTCATTAACAAAGCAATAATCGGAGGGCCGGCTGCTACTCCGATAAATCTCATTGAACTGTAGATGGAGGAGATTGTACCTCGCTCTTCCTTCTCAATACCTTCCGTAATTAAGGCATCCAAACAAGGGAGACCAATCCCAATCCCAACCCCGGCAATTAAAAACATACTTATCATAAACCAGAGCTTTATCGAAAACCAGAGAGCTAATATAGATAAAGCTGCTGCAATTATTCCTCCAAAGGTCAGCCATTTCATCAGAACTTTATTCTTTTTGATTGTCTTACCTGCAATAAAGGAAGATAAACAAAGTGCTCCAAGCGGTAAAGCTAAAAATAGACCTTTTTTAACATCTTTGATCCCATACTTTGTTTCAAAGATTTCAGATAGGTAAAATAATATCCCAAAAAGCACTAACATCAGGATTCCGCCAATGAAAAAGATTGCGTATAACCACTTGCCTTTTTCAGTGAAGGTTTTCTTTATATTTGTAAAGAATTGTTTAAATGGAACCGGTTTAGCCGGCTCTGGGCATTTCACTAAAAGCATAACCATAATAACAGAGATTGTGCAAAACACTGGGAATGAAAAGAATGGTAAAAACCAGATAAATCCTGCTAAAACAGCCCCTAAAATTGGGCTGAGAACCTTCCCAAACGTATTGGCTGTTTCAATTAACCCTAAACAGCTGCTGACATCATCGTCATTTTTGAACATGTCACCCACTAAAGGCAGAACAATTGGGGCAGCGCCTGCTGCTCCTACCCCTTGAAGGGCCCGGCCTACTAAAATTAACCAATAGGCATTGTCCAATTTCCAAGCTGCCCACCCGGATAGTAAACCTCCAATTCCAGCTATGATGAGACTAGGTATGATCACCTTTTTTCTGCCTATATGGTCAGATAGGTAGCCAGCGACGGGTATTAAGAAAATGGCTACAATCGAATAAACGGTAATAACCATACTTGTTTGAAACGAAGATATCGATAATTTTTTTTCCATTGAGGGCAGTACGGGTATTAACATAGAATTCCCTAATGTCATTACTAACGGAATGGATGAAAGGGAGAGTATTGCCCATTTTTGTTTTGATACTTCACCCGATTTTTTCTTTTTTCCGGCTGAGGAGGATTTATTTTTCACAGCCTTAGAACTTGGGCATAATTGTTCAATATGATCCATTTTTCTTCTATCCCGCCTTCATAATGATGTGCTATTGTTAATATTGACATCTTCATTTCAAAATAACTATTAAATAGCTATCCTTTAAATGGAATAAAAATGGTTATTTTAAAATTGAATTTTCTAATAATTGATGTTGACATGAGCATTACATTTAGTTTATTATAAAAATCAATACGAAGGGCATTGATGAAGAGTAGTAACTTTTACGGATTCTTTAAGAGAGCTGATGGGTGGTGCAAATCAGTGTAGACGTTTAAGTGAATGGACTTCGGAGCCTCCAAACCGAACCTCCTATAGGGTCAGTAGGCTTTGGCGAAATCCTCATCGTTACAAGAGGCAGATATTAAAGCAGTTAAACGCTTCGATATCGGTAAAGTGAGCTGATTTTTGGCTAATGAAGGTGGCACCACGGGTTTCCCGTCCTTTTTGGATGGGGGGCCCTTTTTGTTTTTTTATAATAAATAAAATCGTTGAACAAGAGTAGTACACTTATTTCATTCTTTTTTCAGAGAGCCGGGGATGGTGCGAGCCCGGTAAGAATGGATTTGTGGAATGGACTTGTGAGAGGCTGCTTGAACCTAAAGTAGGGCAGCACGGAGTTCCGCCGTTAAAAGGATAGGGTATCGGACCTTAAGAGGTACTGTACTCGAAAGAGGAAGCTGTTTAAGTACCAGCTTCAAAAGGAGGTGGCACCACGACTTAGAATCGTCCTCTATATGCATAATTTTTTAATTATGCATATAGAGGACGATTTTTTTTATTTTCTTAAGAAGGGATGTAAAGCAAATGAAAACGAAAAATACCTTTTTTCTAAAGGAATTAAAAGGAGATACATTCACTCCTATCTCTATACTGCAGAAAATTAGCGGAGACAAAAAATTCTTATTAGAAAGTTCACATAAATACAATGACTCAGGGCGGTACTCATTCATTGGATCTGATCCTGCTTTTGAACTCATTTCCACAGGTGACAAGAATGAAATACATTATCGAGATGGCAAAAGAAAAGTTTTACAAGGAAATCCTCTTGAATTGATTAAGAACTTGCTGCCCAAGGTAGAAGATAACCCTTTTCCGTTTATAGGCGGGGCAATGGGATATGTTGGTTATGATATCATCCGTCAATATGAAGTGATTGGCGAGGAGTATCCTAATGGCCTGCAAATGCCGGATGTTCATTTAATGTTTTATGAAGAAGTAATTGTTTTTGATCATTTAGAAGAGAAAATTACCATTTGTGGAATATCGCTTACGGATGATTATGATAAAGATTTACTTGAAAAAAGAATAGAACAGAGACTGGAGGAGCTTAAACAGCCTGCCCTTTTTCAGGATGACAAACCATTTCAATTTACTGGCTTTCAGTCGGAAACCTCAAAAGAAGAGTTTATTGAGAATGTTGAAATTGCTAAAGAACATATAAAAGCAGGTGATATTTTTCAGGTAGTTCTCTCTAGACGAATGAAGTCAACTTTCCAAGGCTCGCCGTTATCACTATATCGTAAACATCGTGCAAATAACCCTACACCATATATGTTTTATCTTGATTTCGACGATTATACGGTAATTGGTTCTTCTCCAGAAAGCCTTATTAAGACTAGAGGTCGACAGGTGTATGCCAATCCAATTGCAGGTACAAAAAGAAGAGGAAAAACAACGGAGGACGATGAGCGGATTGAAAAAGAATTGAAGAGTGATGAAAAGGAATTGGCGGAGCATAAGATGCTCGTTGACCTCGGAAGAAATGATTTAGGCAGGGTTTGTGAATTTGGATCTGTAACGGTCGATAAGTATATGCAGGTTGAAAAGTTCCGTCATGTCATCCATCTTGTTTCAGAAGTCAGCGGAACATTAACAAAAGACCATAGCAATCTTGATGCACTAGCTTCCTGCCTGCCTGCAGGGACAGTTTCCGGAGCACCGAAGATTAGAGCAATGGAGATTATTAATCAATTAGAGAAATCCAAACGAGGACTTTATTCCGGTGCAATTGGCTATTTATCCGCCAACGGTAATATTGATTTTGCCTTAGCTATTCGTACGATGATATTAAAGGATGGAACAGCTTATATACAGGCGGGAGCAGGAATTGTACATGACTCAGATCCAGAGTCAGAATACGAGGAAACGATAAATAAATTAAAAGCCTTTTTGGAGGGAGAACAATGATATTACTTATTGATAATTTCGACTCCTTTACATTCAATCTTTATCAATACTTAGGAGAATTAGGAGAAACCGTTTCTGTTATTAGAAATAATCAACTGACTATAGAGCAAATAAGGGAAATGAATCCGAAAGCTATCATCCTGTCCCCAGGTCCTGGAAAGCCGGAAGAAGCAGGAATATGTATTGAGGTCATTCAAAAATTATATCAAGAATTTCCTATCCTAGGGATTTGTTTAGGACATCAGGCAATCGGGGCTGCCTTTGGCAGTGAAATTAAAAGAGCATCCTTCATCAAACACGGAAAAACATCACAAATCACACATAATGGCTTCGGGATTTTTTCCTATTTACCATCACCATTAGAGGTAATGCGTTATCATTCTTTGGTGGTCGATAAAGATACTCTGTCTTCAGATTTAGAATGTGTTGCACAATCTATGGATGACCAAGAAGTAATGGCGATAAGACATCGATATTACCCAGTATTCGGGCTGCAGTTTCATCCTGAATCAATTGGAACACCATCTGGAAAGCAATTGCTCAAAAACTTTTTAACTCAGATAGAAGGGAAGATGAAAAATGAAGAATTTTCTACTCCAATTAGCTGAAGGTGGATCCTTTACAGAACCACAAATGAAGGAGGCTATGGACCTGCTATTAGGTGAAGAAGTTTCTGAAAGTGAAATTGCAGCCTTTTTAATGGGTTTGAAGTCAAAAGGTGAAACAGTGGAAGAAATTACCGGTATTGTCAAAGGTCTTAAGGAGAACACACTTCCTTTCCGAAAGAAATTTCCAAATGTAATTGATAATTGTGGTACCGGAGGGGATGGTTCTTCTAGTTTTAATATAAGTACCACTTCAGCCTTTGTAATTGCAGGTGCAGGTATCCCTGTTGCAAAACATGGAAACCGAAGCATTTCAAGCAAAACTGGAAGTGCCGACGTACTTGAGTATTTAGGGGTGAATTTAAATTTACCAGTGGAACGAACAGAAGAGATTCTCGATGAAATTGGGATTGCCTTCTTATTTGCACCGCATGTACATCCTAAATTAAAAAAGATCATGACTGTACGAAGACAACTGAGAATTCCAACTGTTTTCAATTTTATCGGACCCCTTACCAATCCTATTGACTTGGACTATCAAGTACTTGGTGTTTATCGGAAAGATTTATTACCGGTGTTTGCAGAAGTTCTGCAAAACCTAGGCCGTAAACGTGCAGTAGTCATCAATGGTGCAGGGTCTATGGATGAGGCGTCGCTGCAGGGTGAGAACTATCTTACTTTATTAGAGGACGGTGTTATTACTACTCAAACTTTTGTACCGGAGGAAGCAGGGCTTCCGCAATATGATAACAGCGCAATCAGGGGCGGAGATGCAAAGGAAAATGCAGTTATTCTCAAGAAGGTCCTAACAGGGGAAAGAGGAGCACCTCGAGATACAGTTCTATTAAATGCAGGGTTAGGAATATATACAAGTGGAAAAGCTGCCAATATTGTTGAGGGAATCAATATCGCTAGAGATGTTATTGATTCTGGAGCAGCATACGAAAAATTACAGAAAATAATTGAATTGACAGCTAAAGCTCAAAGAGAGGCGATATAAGTGGAAACCATATTAGATCGTATTATTAAGGAAAAACAAAAAGAGGTACTAAACCTGCGTGATGGAGATTTAATAGAAGTAGAAGCGAGGCCAAAGAGATCCTTTATCCAAAAATTGCAGAATAGTGTTGAAATATCGGTCATCTCCGAATTTAAAAGGGCTTCTCCGTCTAAAGGAATGATTAACAATGGAGTGGAACCTGAAAATCAAGCAAGTAAATATGAAAAGGCAGGGGCATCTGCTGTTTCAGTACTAACGGATTCAACATTCTTTAAAGGCTCATTTTCTGATTTAAGGGCTGTTAGGGAGGCAGTTGATTTACCCATCCTTTGTAAGGATTTTATTATTGATTCAATTCAAATTGACCAGGCAAGAGCGTATGGTGCGGATATTATCCTGTTAATTGTTGCAGCACTAGACGAGAACAAGCTGGCACACTTGTATCAGTATGCAATGAATTTGAATCTAGAGGTGTTAGTCGAGGTTCATAATCAAGATGAATTGGAAAAAGCACTGAAAATTGGCGCACAACTTATTGGCGTTAATAATCGTGACCTAAAGACTTTTAACGTCTCACTTGAAGTTACAGAGACTTTGGCAAAACCAATAAAAGATGCTGGAGCCTTTCTAATTAGTGAAAGTGGAATCCACCACAAGGAAGATGTGGAGAGAGTTAGAAATGCTGGTGCGAATGGAATTTTGGTTGGTGAAGCATTAATGAAGAGTCCGGATTTAGCTAAATCCTTTCAAGACTTCAGATTACCATTAATTGGCGGGATTAAAATATGAAGGTGAAAATTTGTGGCATTACAGACCTTACTACTGCAATGGCAGCTGTTGACTATGGCGCTGATGCACTAGGCTTTGTTTTTGCAAAAAGCAAGCGCAGAATTACTGAAATTAAGGCAAAGGAGATTATTGGCCATTTACCAAAAGAGGTATTAAAGGTTGGTGTTTTTGTGAATGAGTCAATAGATAGGATAGAGGAAATTGCATCAAGCGTGGGTCTTACTCATGTACAGTTACATGGCGATGAAACGCAAGCCATTAGTGATTCGCTTTCATACCCGGTTATAAAAGCGATAAGTATTCATGATAAACAGAGCATTCATTCTGGTAAGGATTTCAAATGTGAATATGTTTTGATTGACGGCCCTAAAGGGAAATACAGAGGTGGAAATGGCCTTTCCTTTGATTGGAACATTGTCTCTTCAAAGGATTTTCAAGATAAAAAAGTGATTCTTGCGGGCGGGTTACATGCAGAAAATGTGGAAGAAGCAATTAAGCTGATTCATCCATATATGGTCGATGTCAGCAGCGGTGTTGAAAGTGACGGAAAAAAGGATTTAGACAAAATTCAAACATTCATAATTAAGGCAAAGAGGAGCCATACAGGAGGAATAAAAGATGAATTCATATACACTGCCGAATGATAAAGGGCAATTTGGAATTTATGGCGGAAGATTTGTACCAGAAACATTGATGAAAGCGGTTCTTGAGCTGGATGAAGCTTATAAAATTGCAAAGGAGGACCCAGCCTTTCAAGCAGAAATAGATGGATATTTATCGGAATATGTTGGGAGAGAAACTCCGCTTTACTTTGCAAAAAATCTTACAAAATATGCTGGCGGTGCACAAATCTATCTTAAACGGGAGGATCTGAATCATACGGGTGCCCATAAGATTAACAATGCAATCGGTCAGGCACTTTTAGCTATCAGAATGGGTAAAAGAAAAATTGTTGCTGAAACGGGTGCAGGTCAGCATGGGGTGGCGACGGCAACTGTATGCGCCTTATTAAATCTAGAATGTATTATTTTTATGGGAGAAGAAGACATCAAAAGACAGGCGTTGAATGTTTTTCGCATGGAGCTGCTTGGAGCTAAGGTTGTTAGTGTTACCTCTGGCAGCGCTACCTTAAAAGACGCAGTAAATGAAGCTTTACGCTACTGGGTTGAGCATGTAGATGACACCCACTATCTTTTAGGTTCAGTAATGGGGCCGCATCCATTTCCAGTTATGGTTAGAGATTTTCAAAGTGTTATTGGCAAGGAAACGAAGCAGCAGTTTTTAGTACTGCAAGGAAAGCTTCCAGAAGCAGTGGTTGCATGCATCGGCGGGGGAAGTAATGCTGCTGGAATGTTCCATCCGTTTATTGAGGATAAAGAAGTTAGTCTATTTGGAGTTGAAGCAGCGGGACAAGGGATTGATACAGCTTACCATGCTGCATCACTGACAAAAGGAAAACCAGGAGTCCTGCATGGTGCATTAATGTATTTACTGCAAGATGAGGAAGGACAAATTATTGAAGCGCATTCTGTTTCAGCTGGGCTGGATTATCCAGGAGTTGGACCTGAACATAGTTACTTAAAAGACAGTGGCAGAGCAGAATATCGTTCAATTACAGACAAAGAAGCACTGGATGCATTTCAGCTTCTCTCAAAGCTGGAAGGAATCATCCCTGCACTTGAAAGTGCTCATGCCATCGCCTTTAGTGTTAAACTTGCTGCTGAAATGAAGGAAACAGAGAATATCGTTGTTTGCTTGTCCGGCCGCGGGGATAAGGACGTAACAGCTGTTAAAGAAAGGTTAGAAAGGGAGAGGTTATAATGAATAGAATTGAACAATCATTCAAGTCGTTAAAAGATCAGAATCGGAAGGCTTTTATCCCCTATATTATGGCTGGTGATGGTGGACTGAACAACTTGACAGATCGACTTATTACTTTAGAAAAATTCGGTGCTACACTCATTGAAATTGGCGTACCTTTTTCTGATCCTGTTGCAGACGGTCCGACCATCCAGCAAGCAGGCATAAGGGCACTCCAAAATGGAACCACACTAAAGGGAATTATTAAAGAACTTAGAAAGGCAAGGGATGTAGTGTCCATTCCTATCGTCCTTATGACGTACTTAAATCCTATCTATTCATATGGGATTTCAACATTTGCACAAGATATTGCGAATGCCGGTGTTGACGGCTGTATCATTCCAGATCTTCCGATTGAAGAAGAGGACCTTATTACAGGTGAATTAGAAGATTTCGGAATTGAATTAATCCGACTTGTAACGTTAACATCACCAAAGGAACGAATCAAAGAAATATCTAATCGCGGCAATGGATTTTTATATAGTGTTACCGTAAAAGGAATAACGGGAACGAGAAACGAATTTGATCAAGAAGTGATAGAATTTTTAAAGAATGTAAAAGAAATTAGTCCTATTCCGGTAGTCGCTGGATTTGGAATTTCAAATGAAAAACAAATCCATGAATTAACAGCCCATTGTGATGGAGTGATTGTCGGAAGTAAGATTGTAGATTTATTATATAAGGATGATTTAAACGGGTTAGAAAACTTTATGTCAGTTCTTAAACCTGCAAAAAACATCAGATAGGAGAAAAAATCTACTCATTATGAGTGGATTTTTTTGGTCTAGTGCCATTTGTTACAGCATCGCTATAGATTATTTACTATAATTTTGGTTAGAAGAATAAGTTTGGTACGTTAGGATGAGGATGTATGAGGGTGAAGGAGACAATCAGCTCATTAATCGCAGGTATTGATGGTTATTCAGGAATCTCCTATAAAGTTCACGTTGATTTTTTGAGGAATACTTTTACTGTCTTTGAATGGAGAAACAAAGACTATATCCTTCCATTTACCAATCTAGGGAATAAAAGATTTGGGGACATGGAGGAATTTAAACGAGAAATTTATTCACTTAACATCTTGGAATGGGAAACATCTTATCGAAAAGAAAAAGGAATTATTCTAGATGGGAAGTATTGGAGTATAAGGGTGAGTACAAAACAAAAGGTTTATGAGAGTGAAGGAATTGAATGTTTCCCGCCAGATTGGAAACGATTTTGTGATTCGATTGAAAAATTAACTGGCATACCCTTCAGGTAAACTTACTCCCCCCTGCACAATTGGCAGTAATGTCTTCTTGATACCTCAGTATATCTCTTATATAATAAGTCTATACTTTTACTGAACTTCTTTGTCATTTAACCATTTATTAGGGATGTCCCTTTATTTTGATTTCAAACTTCCAATCTTGGAAGTTTTGTTTGTTTTAGCATATTTTATAATAATGAAGTAGAAAGAAAGAGGCGTTAATATAAAATGAAGGAAATAACTGTCGAGGAATTACAAACGATCAAGAATCCCATCATCATTGATATTCGTGCACCGATTGAGTTTAAGGATGGTTCAATTCCAGAAGCAATCAATATTCCTTTATTTACGAACGATGAGCGTGAAGAAATTGGGACCATTTATAAACACGAAGGACAAGCTGCAGCTAAATGGAGAGCAATGGAATTGGTTTCACCTAAAATCCCATCGCTTCTAAAGCGAATTAAAACAGCCATGCAGAATGGGGAAGAGTTAATTATCCATTGTTGGCGCGGGGGAATGAGAAGTAAAGCGGTCGTAACTTTCTTAGACTTTGCAGGTATTCATGCAATGCGTTTAACTGGCGGCTATAAGGCTTATAGACAATATATTCTTAAGCAAATTCCGACGATGTTTCCAGAAAAAGCAGTAGTATTACATGGACTTACTGGAGTGGGAAAAACAGAAGTTTTGAAGAAGATGAAGTCTCTTGGATATCCAGTACTTGATCTTGAAGAAATGGCTGCCCATCGAGGGTCTATCTTTGGCACAATTGGGCTTGGAGAGGGAAATAATCAAAAGACTTTTGATTCCCTTTTATACAAAGAATTAAAAGAGCTGCAAGGTTCCTCTTATTTTGTTATGGAAGCAGAAAGCAAACGGATTGGGAAGGCCGTTCAACCAGATGAGTTAATGGAGAAGAAAATGAAGGGGATTAATATCTATATCCATACTTCTTTAGAGCAAAGGGTTATTCAGCTTGTAAATGAATATGTATTACCTTATCACAATGAGCCTTGGTATCATGAGCAAATTTCAATTGGAATTGAAAAAATTCTAAAAAGAATAAAAGACCATGATATTAGAATGACACTGATTCAATCTTTAGAACATAAAGATCATCAAACGATGATTGGTATTTTACTAGAACATTATTATGATCCACGTTATGATCATGCCACACTTGAATACGATGGAAAGTTTATTGATATTTATGCTGACGATGCTAACCAAGCCAGTATAAAGGTAATGGAAGAGATTGATAAGCTTTTTGTAAAAAAGAAAGAAGTTATTGAAGGTCATATCTTATAATGTCAAAATTTTAGGCTGGCTGATCCGGCCTTTTATTTTTATACATATAAAACCGCCGAAAGTATTCGGCGGTTCTTCATTCAGCCTGGCATAAACTATCGATTTTTAAATGGCCTTAATCCACGTCGTTTTATTTCATCCTTTAAAATCTTTATCCATTCTTTTTCTTTCCCAGACTTAACCGCATCCCGATACGAAACAACCAATTGTTCGTTACTCATAATTTTCAACTTTAGAATGCCTCCCTTGGAAAATGGATTGAATATTCAGTTTTTAATATTGTAATCGTTTTATTATCATTTGAGAACCCAATTCACAAATTTGTCATATTAAAAACATAATAATATTTCATAAGACATGAATGAAATATAGTTGCACTACATGGTTCCAAATGATTATACTAAGGAATAGTGATGAACAGAAAGGAACGGTGCTTAGAATGATTCATTTAACCTGGCGTAATCGTGAAACAGTTAAACAAGTAAAATGTGTACATACGGATGCAAAAAAATATATTGTTAATCATGCATTAACGGCCGGAAAGATCTATGATGTTAAAAATGAAACGGAAGAGTTTTATTACATTATTGACAATACCGGTAAAGTTGGCGGATTTTATAAAGAATATTTTCAAAATGTAGACTGATAGGCCAAGCCTGCAGTCTTTTTTTAATTAATCTATGGGGGAATAGAGAATGAAGTTGTGGAATGAGCTTTTTGAGTTAAAAGGTGAAACCGTTAAATTACTGCCCATCAACATCGACCATATCGACGGACTGTGGGAAGCTGCTAAACCGGACGAGATCTGGACATATATGGCTACTACCGTAAGAAGTAAAGCTGAAATGGAGCAGATGATAGTTTCAGCTATCCAGAAGAGAGAAAAGGGCAGCGAATACACCTTTACGGTTGTTAATCAAGAAGGCCAAATTATTGGCAGTACACGATTCCTCGATATCTCACCTGAAAACAAAAGTCTTGAAATTGGATCGACTTGGTATCACCCAAGTTCTTGGAGAACAAGAATAAACACGGAATGTAAGTACCTGCTCCTTCAACACGCTTTTGAAAGCTGGAACTTTAGACGTGTTCAGCTTAAAACGGATTCTCGTAACCTCCGTTCTCAAAAGGCAATCCAGAGAATTGGAGCTATAAAAGAAGGAACACTAAGGAAAGATCGAAAAATATCAAGTGGATATGTTCGTGATACGGTATTTTTCAGTATCCTCAACGATGAATGGGCAATTGTAAAAAAACATTTAGAAGCAAAATTAAGTGTTTAACAATTCCATAAGAAAAGAAGCATTGGAATCCAATGCTTCTTTTTACGTATCTATTGATTTGTACTTGCTTGTAATTCTGTTTTTTTAGCTTTTTGGTAAACTTTTCTGCTTAACCATGTTTGCAGAATTAAGAACATACCGCCCACTGCCCAATAAAGAGGGAGTGCCGCAGGAGAACTGAATGAGAACATAACAATCATAATAGGAGACAAGAGACCCATGAATTTCATTTGCTGCTGCTGGGCGGCAGGCATAGTAGATTGCGACACTTTAAATTGTAAATAATAAATTACACCTGCAATCAGGGTAATGAAATATCAGGATGACCGAGACTAAACCATAGGAATTTATGAGTTGCAATCTCTTCAGAACCACGAATTGCATAATAAAAGCCTGTCAGGATCGGCATTTGTATGAGTATCGGCAAACAGCCCATATTTAAAGGATTTACACCATGCTTTTGATAAAGACCCATCATTTCCTGCTGTAACTCTTGTTTCTTTTTAGGGTCAGTTTCTTCTTTTAACTTTTGTTGGATAACTTCCATTTCTGGCTTAAGGACATCCATCTTCTCTTTCATGTCCATCTGATTTTTGTATTGCTTTAACATAAAGGGCATTAAGGCAAGTCTGATGATTAGGGTAACAAGAATAATAGATAACCCATAGTTACCATTGAAAAACTCAGCAATAAAATGGATGGATACGATAAATGGTTCAACAAAATACGTATGGAAAAATCCATCCCCTTTTCCGTCGGCACGAGAACATGCTGAAAGTAAGATTGTGGTTAACGTTAATAATAATATTGATAATGAAGTTTTATTTCTCATATTTCCTCCTAGAATATTTAGATTGTTATTCTTTGAAGCTGGGAGGAGGAAATAGGGTCTTCTTTATCATCTCGGGAACTTTCTTTTCTACGAATATATTTAATAATACGGATTAGAATGATATTTATATTTAGGAAGCATTTCTTGTTATAAAAAAAAAATGGGTAATTAATTTCTGTATGTGCAGTTTCGCTTATGGTTCCCATAAAACAAAATTCCACATTCCATGCCCAAAGTAATTTGATCATGACACCGAAGTATAGACTTAAATAAAGTGCTTCCAATGCATTAGTATCTGTAAAATCAATGAGCAATTGGTACAAAAATTATCACCTCGCTTTTTACTGCTGTTTGAATTGAGTATAACCCTAGAAAGGGTAAAGAATCAATTTAAACGAATAATCGAAAAATGCTGCTCCACTTTAGAGCAGCATACTACTTTTTGTTTTGTTACTGTTTTTTCCAGTGTGCTGTGATCATTTTATAGGCGAAATCCACTTTTTCTTCAGATGGCGGTTCGACATGATTTAATGGATATTCAAGTCCAAGAGCTTCCCATTTATAAACACCGAGCTTATGATAAGGAAGGATTTCTATTTTTTGTACATTTTCTAATATACCGATAAATTCTCCAAGCTTTTGAAGATCTTCTGGATCATCCGATACTGTAGGGACGAGAACGTGGCGAACCCAGACAGGTACTTTACGGTCAGATAAAAATTTAGCAAATTCAAGAATATGATCATTTGCCATACCGGTTAATTGAATATGTTTTTTGCGATTTATATGTTTTAAATCGAGTAAAATCAAGTCCGTGTACTTTAATAACTCTTCAAGTTGTTCTATAAATAATTTAGAGTGTGAGAAACAGCCTCCTGAAGAATCAATAGTCGTATGAATCCCTTTTTTCTTACATTCCTTAAATAATTCAATAAGAAACGGTACTTGCAGCAATGGTTCACCACCGCTGACTGTAATGCCCCCGCCGGAAGATTGAATGAAAGGGAGGTAGGACATGAGATCATCCATGATTTCGGAAACGGTCATCTGTTTGCCGCTGCCGATTTCCCATGTATCAGCGTTATGGCAAAATTGACAGCGCAATAGACAGCCTTGTGTAAATACTACATATCGTATCCCTGGCCCGTCTACTGTTCCTAATGTTTCTATAGAATGAATATTTCCGATCATGATGATGATCCCCCTTTATTTTTTAAAGCAGGAGCTCCTAAGTCAGGAGCTCCACAGTATTGTTTTACAATGATTCGTGGAAAGTACGGTTGATCACGTCTAGCTGCTGTTCCTTTGTTAATTTAATGAAGTTAACCGCATAACCAGATACACGAATGGTTAATTGTGGATATAATTCTGGATGTTCCATTGCATCCATTAAGGTTTCTTTATTAAATACGTTAACATTCAGATGGTGTCCAGATTTAATAGCATATCCGTCTAAGATTGACACTAAATTACGGACTTGACTTTCTTCTTCTTTACCTAATGCTTTAGGAACGATGGAGAAAGTATTAGAAATTCCATCCATTGCTGAGCTGTATGGTAATTTAGCTACAGATGACAGGGAAGCAAGTGTACCTTTTGTGTCACGGCCATGCATTGGATTTGCTCCAGGTGCGAATGGTTCACCAGTACGACGTCCATCAGGTGTGTTACCAGTCTTCTTACCATAAACAACGTTCGATGTAATCGTCAAGATAGACATAGTGTGAACGGAATTACGGTAGGTTTTGTGCTTACGTAATTTCTTCATAAATGCTTCTACAATTTCAACTGCAATACTATCTACACGGTCGTCGTTGTTTCCGTATTTAGGATAATCGCCAGTTGTTTCGAAGTCGACTGCCAAGCCTTTTTCATCACGGATAACTTTCACTTCAGCATATTTAATGGCACTCAATGAGTCAGCTACAACACTCAATCCGGCGATACCTGTTGCCATGGTACGTAAGATTTGAGAGTCATGAAGAGCCATTTCAATTCTTTCATAGCTATATTTATCATGCATATAGTGTATAACATTCAAGGTGTTGATATATAGATCTGCCAGCCATTCCATCATTTGATCAAACTTTTGCATAACTTCATCGTAATTCAATACGTCACTAGTAATTGGCTGATACTGTGGACCAACTTGAATTTTTAATTTTTCATCTACACCGCCATTAATGGAGTAGAGAAGGGCTTTTGCAAGGTTTGCACGAGCACCGAAGAACTGCATTTGTTTACCAATTTCCATTGCGGATACACAGCAGGCAATTCCGTAATCATCACCATACTCTGGACGCATGATATCATCGTTTTCATACTGGATAGAGCTTGTTTTAATTGACATTTTAGCACAATACATTTTAAAGTTTTCAGGCAGCTGAGGTGACCATAGTACTGTTAAGTTTGGTTCTGGAGCTGGCCCTAAGTTATCTAGTGTGTGCAGGAAACGGAAAGAGTTCTTTGTCACAAGTGAACGACCGTCAGATGCCATACCGCCAATTGACTCGGTTACCCATGTTGGGTCGCCGCTAAATAATTCATTATAATCAGGTGTACGACTAAATTTAACTAGACGAAGCTTCATCACAAAGTGGTCAACGATTTCCTGTGCTTCAACTTCAGTTAAAGTCCCATTTTGCAGGTCTCTTTCAATATAAATATCAAGGAAAGTAGATACGCGTCCTAGACTCATGGCAGCACCGTTTTGCTCTTTAATAGCAGCTAAATAGCCAAAATATAACCATTGGAAGGCTTCTTGTGCAGTTGTTGCTGGCAGCGAAATATCAAAACCGTGACTTGAGGCCATTTCTTTTAGTTCTTTTAAGGCGCGAATTTGCTCTGCGAGCTCTTCGCGAAGGCGCATATTGTCTTCTGTCATTACCTTGCTCGTATTTTTTTGATCCTTTTGTTTTTCCGCGATTAAGAAATCTGCTCCATATAGTGCTACACGTCGGTAGTCACCGATAATGCGTCCGCGGCCGTAAGCGTCAGGAAGTCCTGTAATGATTGCTGCTTTACGAGCTAACATCATTTCATCTGTATAAGCATCGAATACACCTTGGTTGTGAGTTTTACGGAACTCTGTAAAGAATCTTTCGATTTCCGGGTTCAGTTCGTACCCATAAGATTCTAATGCTGCTTTTGCCATCCGAATTCCACCGAAAGGCTGCATAGAACGATTAAAAGGTTTGTCAGTTTGAACACCAACAACTTTTTCTAACTCTTCATTTAGGTATCCAGGAGTATGGGAAGTAATAGTGGATACCGTTTCAGTATCCATATCAAGAACTCCGCCTTTTTCACGTTCCTGCTTTGTTAATTCCATAACTTGTTCCCAAAGCTTATTTGTTGCATCTGTGGCACCAGCTAAAAAGCTGTCATCACCTTCATATTGATTATAGTTTTTTAAAATGAAATCACGAACGTTTACTTCTTTAGTCCATACGCCTTTAGTAAAACCTTTCCATTGTTCCATTATTAATTCACCTCGTAAGTTTATAAGAAGTTTAATATAACAGTGTTGCTGTTATTTCTTAACTAAAGTGTAACAGATTTTTTGTGAATGAAGTCACGCATATTGTTAACATATTGTGAACCTTATTTTTTTATTGATTTATTAAGGTTTGAGGCAGCTGACAGTTGTAATGGGGAGATGCTGATTTGGTTATCTGTACTATAATTATTTTTCGGAAAAACAAAACTGTTATATAAGAAAAAATCAACAATATCAACATGTTTATAGTGTAAACTCACTGAAACAGATGCCAGGAACAATTAAAAAAGCAGGAGATAGAAATCTCCCGCTTTTAATCGACAATTATATCAGCAATCATTGGACCATTATGATCTCGGTCTCCGTGAACTTCACAAATCAACCGATACGTACCTTTTTTATCAATCTGAAGTGGAACCATTGTTTCTTCTCCTTTTTTGACGGTACCTTTAATGTCTGTACCTTCAATATAGAACGGGTGCTCCTCACCATTAATTCCACTAATATATAAGTTTACCTTCTCACCAGTTTCGACATTGATTGTCCCTGGGTCCCAACGATAAACTTCTATTTCCTTTCCATCTTTTGTCTTACTGTTATATTCTACTGTAACCATATGGATTTCTCTGACCTCTCCAGCAGCAGTTTGATTGAAGACTGCTGTATCACCTGCTTTTAACAAAAACCACGCTGAAATTGTTACAAGTAAAAACGCTGTTACTAAAATAAAAACAAGTGTATCTTTCTTTAATACTAAGAATTTCATTATGAACCCCCTCAATAATTTGTCCTATTTCATGTTTATGCAGATAAGGGAGGAAAACTTGTCTCTTTTTTATAATTTTTTTCTAAAGCATGTACATATACATTAGAGAAGTGCTAATTTCTTTGATTTTCCAATTGAAAGGTTTATAGTTTAAGGCAGGAATGAAAGTACAGGTGGTAAGCAAACACTATGAAAAAAAGAAAAATACTTACAGTTGTGAAATTCCTCTTTCCCTTACTATTATTAGTTTTTGCTCTACTTGAATTGAATAAGTTTATTGGAAATTTAGATTTGGAATTACTTCAAACAGAAATTGCACAATTGCGGCCGGGTACTTTAATTTTAATTCTTATTGTGATGTTTGCTGCAGTGCTGCCCATGCTCCTCTACGATGTAGCCTTAATAGAAATACTAGGAATAAGGACAAAGAGAAAAGAAGTCCTTGAACAAGCTTTAATTGTGAATACTTACTCTAACCTTTTTGGGTTCGGCGGTTTAATAGGGGCAATGTTAAGAACCTATTTCTACCATACGTTTGAAAGGGATAAGCGCAGATTAGTGGGCGGAATTGCGGCGGTTTCTTTTTTTTATATGACAGGCATGTCATTTCTTTCTATTATTGTAGCTTTTAAATTTAGCGGTCATCCCATTTTTTTGGATACGTCATGGCTATTTTTTGCTGTTTTAGGGATATCATTATACCTGCCAGTATTTTTCGGGATTCATATTGTTAAAAGTAAAAGAGACAAGCAGTCATTAATCACCTTGTCGGCAGGGGTGAAGCTTTTTTTAATTTCACTATTAGAATGGGTTTCTATTTTTGGCGGTATTTGTTTCTTAACATGGATTATGGATATTCCTGTTACTTTTAATCAGTTATTTCCAGTTTATGTCGTGGCGGCTTGTGCAGGTATTATTAGTATGATTCCAGGCGGTCTAGGTTCCTTTGATATCGTCTTTATTTGGGGAATGCAGTATTTACATGTTGCGGAAGAAAAAGTTCTAGTTATCCTTTTATTCTACAGGATTGGATATTATTTTGTCCCATTCTTAGTCAGTACAGCTCTCTTTATTAAACGTTACTGGGAAAAATGGAACATGTCATGGAATAATATTCCTGCTGCAATTTTGCAAAATATTAGTCACATTATCGTTACCATACTCGTTTTTCTTTCAGGCTTAATATTGCTGTTATCTGCAAGTGTACCAGGTATAATGGATAGACTGAGAATTGCTCAAGAAATTCTGTCTTTTCCTATCATTAATATTTCTCATCAGCTTTCTGTGGCTGCTGGCTTCCTGCTCTTAGGGTTATCTCGAGGAATCGAATACAGCGTGAAAAGAACCTATCATTTAACCATGCTTGTGTTAATTTTTGCAGCTGTATTTTCTATCTTTAAAGGAATTGATTATGAGGAAGCTATTTTCCTGATAAGTGTTGCATTATTGCTAAGAATGTCAAAAGGACAATTTTATCGGGAAAGCTATGTTCTTACGTGGGGAAAAACCACCGTTGATATTTTGATTATTACGGTGATCATATCCATGTATTTGGTCATCGGCTATTCCAATCTGCCAACCTCAAAAATATCTATACCATCAAAATTATTACCTTATGTCATTGAAGATTCAACGGATTTATTCGAGAGCGCCATAATTGGGCTTTTCATTGCATCACTTATCCTTTATGCAGGGTATGTAATTAGCAAGCCGAAAAATTGGAAATTTGAAGATTCTTTGTGTCAAAAAGAAGAGATACTAGTACATTTGAAGACTTATCATGAAAAAAGTGTGCCTCATTTTTTATTGCTGGGTGATAAATATATTTATTGGAACAAGAAGAGAAATGTTTTAATTCCTTTTCAACAGTATGCAGATAAATTAGTGATTCTTGGGGATCCAATAGGCGAACGAGAGGATTTATCCAATGCAATAGAGGAATTTCAAGAACAATCTGACACCTACGGGTACACACCTGTCTTCTATCAAGTAAGTGATGATATGCTTCCATTTCTCCATGATAACGGGTTTACCTTCTTTAAATTGGGTGGGAGAGTCTCTAAATATGCATTTGTTAGTGAAAAAATTGCAGCGCAAATTTACCTCCATGGAAACGAGCGAAACCAATTTCATGGAACAAGAGAAACTAAAGAAGAATACCCAAACAAATGGATGCCCAAATACTTGGGGTATAGAAGAAAGTCAACGTTCTCGTTACCATTAACAATGACACAAATAACATTATTATTTTCTAAGAACAAAAGGTAGGATAATGGCTTGGCTTTGGCTGAGCCATTTTTATTACGATTATTTCAAAATCAAATGAATAACCTTTCTTTTGAATAACAATGGACAATAAATATTTACATTCATTGATATTTTGATAAAATCAGATGGGTAAATAAAAAGTAAGGATGGTTGCAAATTGTCAAAGCTTGGATCGTTTTTTATGCTATTATTTCTTATCTTATCGAATCAAACAACTAGCTATGCTGCAGAAAACCAGCATTTTGATATAAAAAGTGAAGCCGCAGTGCTAGTAGATTCAGAAACAGGTGCCATTTTATATCACAAAAATAGTGATGAAAGATTATACCCTGCAAGTTTGACGAAGATTTCAACAGCCATTTATGCATTGGAAAATGGTAACATTGATGATGTTGTTACAATAAGTCCTAGAGCGGTACAGGAAGAGGGAACAAGGGTTTTTTTAGTAGAAGGTGAGCAGGTACCTTTGAAAAAGCTTATTCAAGGAATGTTAATTAACTCAGGTAATGACGCAGCTGTGGCAATTGCTGAGCATTTAGATGGCAGTGTTGAACAGTTTGCTGATCATTTAAATAAGTATTTATCAGAGAAAATCGGTGTAAGCAATACAAATTTTACTAATCCAAATGGATTATTTGATGAAAATCATTATACAACCGCAAAAGACTTAGCCTTAATAACAAATTATGCAAAAAGCAACCCAATCTTCAACGAGATATTTGGAACAAAAGAGCTTCCGTGGAATGGAGAATCTTGGGAAACAACAATATTGACCCACCATCGTCTTCTAAAAGGGGAGATACCTGTTGAAGGGATTACAGGTGGAAAAACTGGCTTTGTAGATGAATCAAAACATACATTAGCAACAACTGCAGAAAATGGAAATATTAAGCTGACTGCTATCGTTTTAAAAGG
Source organism: Neobacillus niacini (assembly GCF_046591715.1). GTDB lineage: Bacteria > Bacillota > Bacilli > Bacillales > Cytobacillaceae > Neobacillus > Neobacillus niacini_L. Next base: position 29,261 of record NZ_JAWVNQ010000015.1, read on the forward strand.
GGATAAAAGCAAGGATACGTATCAAGATACTAAAAGACTGATAGAATATGGTTTAAGTAATTTTCGCCATCGTGTTATTAACCAAGATGAGTTATTTAAAATGAAAGAAAAAGAATATTACGCAAAAAGTGATATTGTGATTACAGAGCATATTAATGGCTCAAAAGAAAGGCTGACGGAACCAGGTGTTCTTGAGGTTGTAAATGAAGGAGAAGTCATTCAATCTATTCAACTTGAAGAGAAAAAACCTAAACAGGTTAAAGTAAAGGTGAAAGAGGAAAAGCTGCAAGCCAGCGAAGAGAGCAGTATCAATATTATTTATGGAATGATTATCTTAGCCTTTATAGGAGTTTTCCTTGGGGTAAGAAAAAAATGGGTGAGACGCCAATAAAGTAAAAAGCCATGGAGAGATGTACTCTTCATGGCCTTTTTTGCATGATATTCGAAAGCAGAAGCATAAGAAAAGAAATAAGAACCAGTGACAGAACGAAAGACCATGCTAACTTCATGTTTCCGGACTCCATCGCAACATAGATCGCTGTCGGAGCTGTTTGTGTTTTTCCAGGGATATTCCCTGCAAACATTAACGTTGCTCCGAATTCACCCAGAGCACGTGCAAAACTCATAATCAGCCCAGAGATTATAGCAGGAAGTGTCAACGGCAGGGATACCAATAAAAACACTTTTCTTCTGCTTCCGCCATCCACTTTTGCGGCATCTTCTATATCCTTATCGATTGATTGAAATCCGAGTTTTACTGATTGATACATAAGTGGAAAAGCAACAGTGGTAGAAGCGATTATCGCAGCCCAAGGTGTAAACATGATGGAATGATGGAAAAACTCCTCGATAAAAGCACCGATTGGGCTGTTTCTGCCAAAGAAGTAAATCAGTAAAAAACCTATGACTGTTGGAGGTAAAACGATAGGCAGCATTAGAAATGTTTCAAGCAGCATTTTACCTTTGAATTTCTTGTTATACAATAGTCTCGCAATGAGAATGCCAAAAAAACTAACAATAATAACGGAAATGAATGCAACTTCTAGTGAGAATCTAAGGGGGTGCCAAAATTCATATGTGAACATAATTATCAATCCAATACTATAAAGCCAAATTTTTCAAAAGTTTCTTTTGCGGTATTACTTTGTAAGTAGTCGAGGAAGATTTCAGCTTCTTTTTTATTGAGTGTGGATTTTATTATGCCTGCGGGATAAATAATACTATCGTGAGATTTAGCATCTGCAACGGCTGTAACATTTACTTTATCAGATACTTTTACATCTGTCATATAAACGATACCTGCATCAACGTTCCCTGTTTCTACATAAGTGAGTACTTGGCGGACATCCTTTGTCTGTATTACTTGAGGTTGTATTTGCTCCCAAATCCCAGCATTCTGGAGTGTCTGTTTTGCGTATTTACCCGCTGGAACAGATTCTGGAATACCAATAGCAATTTTTTTAATTTTGTTATTTGTCAAATCTGAAAATCCATTTAGTGGAGCAGGATTCTCTTTATTAGTAATTAACACAAGCTGGTTACCTAAGAGTTCAATCTGTTTTTGTTCATCGATTAAACCTGCTTGAATTAATTCATTAAAATGGTCATGTGATGCAGATAGGAAGAGATCAACGGGTGCACCTTGAAGAATTTGTTGTTTCAATGCTCCTGAGCCGCCGGTGTTATACAAAATTTTTATCTTTTTGTTTTCTTTTTCGAAGGTCTCCTTTATTTCTATTAAGGATTCATTAAGACTGGCAGCAGCAGAAATAGTCAATTCTACTGGTTTGGTTTGGGATAATTCCTTAGGTGAACATGCCGGCAGGCAGATTAAGACAAAGGTAAGACCGACAAGAAATAACTTCTTCATATATGTTGTCATCTCCGAAAAACTATCAAAGTGTTTTCTATCATTATAACGAAAGAATATTCTTGGTTAAAGTAGTTAGCATTAAAAAAAACTGCCTCGGTGGCAGTTTAAGTAATAATTCACATTTTATGTAGACTGACCATTTTACTGGAGTCTGCTTTCTACCTGCTGGCACACTTCATCTGCGGTCATTCCGTTAGCTTCAATGACAGAGCCTTTTGTAAAGGTATCCTGCATACCCATTACATTAGAATCCAACCCTGTAACAACACAGCAATCGCAATTTTGTGCATCTGATTCTTGTCTAAGCTGCACGACATCATGTCCTTTTTCCCTTAAAGCTTCAAGAACATCTGTTAGTGATTCTTCTACGCCAATTCTTGCCATACAAAACACCTCCTTAGTAAATTATCATGCCTAAATTCCTGTGAATTATTCTGTATAAGTCTCGATAATCTTCAAAAACTAAAAAAGGAGGTGTTACAATGGGAAAGCGTAAAAAGGATCCTTCCACTATTGGTCTGGCTTCACCGCAAGTTGAAGGCCAGGGAACAACAACAACAGAAACCGGTACAAGAGAAGCTTCATCTTCGCGCAGGAAACAAAAAAGAGACTAATAAAGAAAGCGGGCACTTAGCGGCCCGCTTTAATTAATTATTGTACATTTCTGCAACTTGCTTTTGAATTTCACTGTTTTCTAGATACTCATCGTACGTCATTTGCTTATCAACCAAACCATTTGGAGTTATTTCGAAAATTCGATTTGCGATGGTCTGAATAAACTGATGGTCATGTGAAGAAAAGAGTAGAGACCCTTTAAAGTTTATTAAACCATTGTTTAATGCCGTAATCGATTCCAAATCAAGATGGTTTGTCGGCTCATCAAGAAGTAAAACGTTCGCCCCGTTTAGCATCATCTTTGACAGCATACAACGAACCTTTTCTCCTCCTGATAGAACACTTGCTTTCTTAAGTACTTCTTCACCAGAAAACAGCATTCTTCCTAAGAATCCCCTTAAAAAGCTTTCACTTTCATCTTTAGGAGAGAACTGACGAAGCCAATCAACAAGATTTAATTCGCTGTTTTCAAAATACTCGGAGTTATCCTTAGGGAAATAAGCTTGGGAAGTGGTTATACCCCATTTATAAGTGCCGCTGTCAGCTTCCATTTCACCCATAAGTATTTTGAAAAGGGTAGTTTTCGCTACTTCGTTTGTTCCGACTAGCGCGATTTTATCACCCTTATTCATGAAAAAGCTGATATTATCCAGGACCTTAACCCCATCAATAGTTTTCGATAAACCTTCAACTCTCAGTAAATCATTGCCGATTTCACGTTCAGGTGTAAATCCTACAAATGGATATCGGCGAGAGGATGGACGAATGTCGTCGAGCGTAATTTTATCTAATAACTTCTTACGGGAAGTAGCCTGCTTTGACTTAGAGGCATTCGCACTAAATCGAGCAATAAACGCTTGAAGCTCCTTAATTTTCTCTTCTTTCTTTTTGTTTGCATCTGAAGCCATTCTTGTAGCTAATTGACTTGATTCATACCAAAAATCATAGTTGCCTACATAAATTTGGATTTTCCCAAAGTCTAAATCTGCAATATGAGTACAAACTTTATTTAAGAAATGTCGATCGTGGGATACGACAATCACTGTATTTTCAAAGTTTATTAAGAACTCTTCTAACCATTGAATCGCCTTAATATCTAAATGGTTCGTCGGCTCGTCCAAAAGTAACACATCAGGTCTGCCAAAAAGAGCCTGTGCAAGAAGAACCTTTACTTTTTCTGAACCTGTTAGTTCTGCCATTTTTTTGTAATGCAGGTCCTCACCAATACCGAGACCTTTTAAAAGAATCGATGCTTCTGGCTCTGCTTCCCAGCCGTTAAGTTCTGCAAATTCACCTTCCAGCTCAGCAGCTTTCATGCCATCTTCATCCGTGAAGTTTTCCTTCATATAAATAGCATCTTTTTCCTGCATTACTTGATAAAGTCTAGCGTGACCCATAATGACAGTCTTTAAAACTTCCTGTTCCTCATATTCAAAGTGGTTCTGTTTTAAAACAGCCATCCGTTCGTTTGGACCAAGTTGAACTGTTCCGGTTTGAGATTCGATTTCACCGGATAGGATTTTTAGAAATGTTGACTTTCCAGCGCCATTTGCACCAATTAGACCATAGCAATTTCCAGGCGTAAATTTAATGTTGACATCTTCAAATAATTTACGGTCACCATATCTTAAACTAACGTTACTTACAGTTATCATTTATATTTATCCTCCAACAGCAAAATATCTACTAATTATACCATTAAATTAAAGTAAGAGCGAATTCTTTGTTGAATGAGAGGATTTAATAGTAGAAAATAAAACATAATGCAGAAAATTTTTCTAATTTTTTTTCGCCGTTTTCACACTTTATTCATATTTTTGTTGTAGAATTATTGTAATGAAGTACTGAAGGAATAAAGTAGGTGAGAAGTATGTCGAAAAAGCAACTTACTGAACTCGTTAACAAGTTAAAACAGGCCGGAATAAAAGCAAGTTTAACAAAACCAAAGTCTAACTACCTATTATCTCTGCAGCAAATAAAAAAATTTCCTTCATCCGTGAATTAAATAGGTATTAAAAAGCGATTAATCCAAGGGACTAACCGCTTTTTTTATGCAATTATTATATTTCATCCATGATCTTCTCGTAGACTTCTTTCATATCAAATCCTTCTCCCATTGGGAATTTAGAAATGAATTTATTGTTCTCATCGATTAAATAGGTAAACGAGGTATGAACATATTGTCCGTTACCAGGGTCTTTGTATTGGAATTGAAGTGATTCTGCTACTTCCCTAATCTTTCTTTGGTCATCTTTGATATTTTTCTGATCACCAGTCAAGAAAATCCAATCATCTGAATTTTGAATATCAAAGGCATTCATATATTTCTGTAAGACTTCAGGTGTGTCACGGTAAGGGTCTATCGTAATCGTAATAAATTCAATTTCTTTACCGAAAACGTTGCTTTTTTCTAAATCACCTTGTAATTGAACCATCTTTTGCGTAGTAGTGGGGCAAATATCTGGACAATTAGTATAAATAAATTCGACAAGTTTCAATTTCTTCTCATCACCAAATTGATAGGAATCCCCATTTTGGTTAACTAGGGTAATGTTAGCTGGTACTTTGGAACTTGCATCCCGAATAAGAAAATAAGAGATCCCAGCTGTAATCAATAGGAACACTGCCAAACTACATATTAGATAGATTTTTTTCATTTTTTCTTCCCCCTGACATAAAGATAAAGAAGTTTTTCGCAAAAAGATGTGGATATTTCGTGAACAAAACCGAAAGTATTGGGTTACAAGTTTTAATCAATCGTACAATGGGAAACTGGACAGTTCTCGCAGTCATTTTCTAACTTTAAATAATCCAGATTATGAATAATGATTTTCTTATGGTCGATTGTGATAATATGTTTTTTTTTCAAGTCCGTTAGGATTCGGCTGATAATTTCTCTAGCAGTTCCACAAAAATGAGCTAGATCCTGAGTAGAAATAGGAACAGTAATATGAATCCCGTCCGCTTTTTGTAAGCCGTAGCTATTGGATAACCGAATTAAAGTAGAATATAGTGCACCCTTTTTTCCATATAAGACTAAATCTCGAAATTTAGTCATGGTTCTCCTGATATGATCATTCATCCATTTAATAAACTGATAGCCTAAATTACTATTTTGAAATAACGCTTTCTCTAGCATTTCTAATTGAATACCGGCCACTTGGCCATCTTCTATTACTCTTGCATTGAAAATATATCTTGGGTCCTCGGTAAAAAGAGTAAGCTCCCCCACGATTGTCTGCCTGGAGCATAGGCGTAAATACAATTCTTCACCTTCTGCGTTCATTTTCGATATTTGGATTCTTCCAGATAGTATAAGGAACATTTCTGAAGCAGGCTGTCCTTCTTGAAAAAGGAAAGATCCTTTTTTTATTTCGATGATTCTTCCTGCAGACTGTAAGAGTGCAGTTAATTCATTGGTTAGTGGACTCTCTGTTTGGGTATCAGTAGTCATATATCCCACCTATAATAATTTGACCTACTTTAATAATAAGTGTTAATCAAGCAAAGAAATAGTCGAAATAAGGTCAAATGTGTTAAACATTTGTGACGTTTTGGATATACTAAAAGGTGTGGATATCTTTGACAAAAGGTTTTTGTTATTGTATTCTTTAAAAGAATCAATATTTTCTTAAAAAGGGAGTATGTTGTATGTTAGGTGTCGTTCTTAACTAATCCAATCAATTGGATATTTTCATTCCATTTTAGCCTTGTTCAAATTTACGATTGAATACAGGTCTATTTAAGTGCGTCTTGGAATGAAGTTAAGAACAATGGGCAGACCAAGCATACATTTTTTCTCCGTGTTGCTGTGTGCATTTGAGCAGGCAGTTTTTTTATGGATTAAATATGTATACAAAGCGAGCAAATACTCGTTTTATTTAGCGTAGCCGCAATGACATTGTTCATTGCGGCTATTTTTATATTTATGGAGGGAAAAACATTGAATACTCATACATTTAAAGTTTTGGAAGTACAAGAAATTAAAGAAAGAATAGCAGAATTCGCATTGACGAATGAAGGAAAAGAAAAAATCTATAATCTTGCCCCTTCCACACATTTGAGGCAGATTGAAGCATGGCTTGATGAAGTTTCTGAAGCAGTCGAAATACTCAAAAAGAGCTCGAGTGTACCTGTTCATGGACTAGGGGGGATGGAACTAATTTTAGCTAAATTAAACAAAGGTACAGCACTCCGTCCCGATCAATTATCCAAACTGTATGATTTCCTAGATTGCTGTGGGAAAATGCGCAGGTTTATGAAGGATAAAGCTTACTATGCTAAAAGAGTAACCTCTTATGTGGAGGTAATTGAAGAATTGCCGGAACTTGCAAGTGAGATTAATCGCTGTATTCGAAATGGAAGAGTGGATGATTATGCTTCAAAAGAGTTATTAAAAATTAGAAAACAGCTTGCCATTCATGAAGAGCGTCTGAAAGAAAAAACGATGCAGCTAATCCGATCCAATAAATATAAAACGTATCTACAAGAGAACGTTGTCAGTCAAAGAGATGGAAGATATGTCATTCCTGTTAAGAAGGAATACAGAAATAAAATCAAGGGTTCTGTTTTGGATACATCTGCTTCAGGGTCAACCTTATTTATTGAACCAGAGGAAATTGCACATTTTCAAGAACAATTAACGTGGCTTGCAGCTGATGAAGACATTGAGGTCCAGAAGGTATTGTCGTATTTGACCGGATTGGTTGAAGAGAAAGAGCAGCAAATTGTATTAGCCATCGAAACGATGGTTCATTATGACTTTTTATTTGCGAAGGCGAAGTATAGCAGGTCTATTAATGGTGTAAAAGTTATGGTTAATGATGAGCAGGAAATAAAGTTAATTCAGGCAAAGCACCCTTTACTTGGTGATAAAGCAGTTCCGTTATCATTAGAATTGAAGAATGGCCAAAGAGCGCTAGTCATAACAGGTCCAAATACGGGTGGAAAAACAGTCAGTATTAAAACGGTAGGTTTGTTGACGTTAATGGTACAGTGTGGCCTTCATATTCCGGCTTCTGAAGGAAGCAGCCTAAGTATTTTTCAGCAGATTCTAGTGGATATTGGTGATGGTCAAAGTATCACAGACAATTTAAGTACATTCAGCTCGCGGATTGTAAACATCATTGAAATCCTAAAGGAAACCAATGACCATAGTTTGGTGCTTCTAGATGAGCTTGGTTCTGGAACAGACCCAGGAGAAGGGATGGGGCTTGCAACTGCGATATTAGAGCAGCTGTTTAATAAAGGTGCAATGCTGTTAGCTACAACCCACTATAGTGAAATAAAGGAGTTTGCAGAAGAACATCCAGGATTTGTAAATGGCTCCATGGAATTTGACATTGAAACCCTCAGCCCAACCTACCGTTTAAATATTGGCCGAGGTGGAGAGAGTCAGGCATTTGCAATCGCCTTAAAACTTGGTATTCATCCGAAAATTATTGAAAGAGCCCATCAAGTAACCTATAAAGAAATTAAAAACTATGCGAATAAAGAAATGGATAGTTGGAAACAGAAAGAATTAGAAAAACAAATAATTGTAAATAAATACAAAAATAGAAAGAAACTTGTGATCCACGATGAAAAGATTCCAGAATTCTCCCAAGGAGATAATGTAAAAATCTCACCAACTAATGAGTTCGGAATTGTTTATAGCGGTCCTGATCAACAAGGTAATTATCTAATTCAAGTAAAAGGGGAAAAAATCGCTGTTAACCACAAAAGAATTACACTTTATATCTCTCGTAAAGAACTTTATCCAGATGATTATGATTTTGATATTATCTTTCAATCAAAAGAAAATCGGAAGAAGAGTAAATTACTCTCAAAAAGGCATGATGATGAGATTATCATCAACTATAATGAACAATAAAAATACAGCCTTCCTATTTGGAAGGCTGTATATTATTTGCATATTTTTCAACAAGCAGCTGTTTCACTTGGTTATAGCTTAAACCTGATTGGCCATTTAATCTCTTTACCTCATCAATATCCGTTCCAACTACGGTTAGGTTTTTTTCGTTAGTTTTCATTTTGTTTTTCCTTCCTTATTTTACTTATGGTAAAGATTGTTTTTTTAGAAATGAAAAGGACATTTTTGGTACATACTATAAAAAAAGGAGGCGGTTCCCATTTTTTATGGTAAAAGGGCTAAGGATGAAGAAGTAGAAGTAGTTATGCTGGATACTGAAATCTATTCTTGTATGGATGATGCCTGTATTGGCTGGATGCGGAAAGAGTTTGTAACAGACGATTTACTCTGCCCAATGTGTGGAAATGAAATGGCATCAGAAATAAGAGAGCTTCCAAAAATATAATGAAGAAATGATTCAAAAAGACTGTCAAAATCAATGACAGTCTTTATTCTTCTCCAAAATCAAAGAAATGACCTTCGAATGCTCTTTGTGCAGATTCAGAAGTGGGAAAAAGAGCGTCATCGTCTTCAATTACATGAAAAGTTTCATTTAAGAATAAGGCAAGTGCATTTGGATCTTTTGGGTGAGCAACAATCTCAGCAGCTTTTATATTAGCAACAGTTGGTACATGTGGATTACGATAAATCACAAACACCTCATCTCCTGGCTTGGCACTCGAAATATCAACCATATCCATATCCAATTTACCATCCTCTTTTATAGATTTTCATTTTGTTGGCGAATTTCATCACCAGCCAACATAATCGTTGCATCCTCAATATCCTTATGTTCGTCAACTGAGTCACCTGGAACATACTTCTGTGAAGGGTATACTCCTCCTTGAATGGATGTTTGCTTCTTATTGGATGTTGTATTTTTCTTTGCCACACAAACACCTCCTTTACTAAGCTTTTGCTATCAGGAATGTGTTTATTCTTTCCTTAATTTAGAACACAAAAAAACTCCCCTTCATAGGGGAGAATGCCTCGTCTATTCGTTTTTATTTGCTAAACAGCGGTCGCACTCCATTAAGTAGCTTTCTGCTTGTTCCTCCATGTGCTGTCCGCATTCTGGACATTCCTTTTTCGGTAAATTGCGGAAAAATTCAACTGGACTCATTAACATAAGTATACCTCCTCTTTTTTAATACAGTTTATTAGTGTTTAGTTTGTTGTAGTACAGATGGTACAAAAAAATTTGTTCTTTTTATTCTTCTCTTTTTGCTAAACAACGATCACATTCCATTAAGTAGCTTTCTGCTTGTTCTTCCATGTGCTGCCCGCATTCTGGACATTCCTTTTTGGGCAATGTGCGGAAAAACTCAACTGGATTTACTAACATTTAAAATATCCCCCTTTTTTAATACAGTTTATTATTCGTTAACCTGTTGTAGTACAGTATAATCAAAAAAATAAAATTTGTGTAGTCCTTTTTGATAAATAATTTAATTTTTTTGAAAAATGATACATTTATCCTGTATCCATATTGTGTGTAAGTTTCTAATTCCTATGTATGTTGGTAAAAATATTTAAATCTAAATTCGACAATTTTGTGACAAAAACACTTCCCTACCGTATTTGTTTACATTACAATCAGAATAGGGGAGATAGTTCAAAAGGAGGAATGCTGTAAGTGGATAATGTTTCTAGCGAATTCCATCCATTTTTAATGGTTATTGCTATAGGGTTAACCATAATGGCTTCATATACTGGGTTAGATATGTTTACGCTAATAAAAAATTCCAAGAATAAAAGGCTGTTATACCTTGGCGGTTCGTTATCCATGGGAGTAGGGATATGGGTCATGAATTTCATGGGGTTAATTGCAGCAGATATTACTCGTTTTTCTAGTTACCAAATACCGCTGACGATTTTGTCTATTATTTTAGGGATTGCCTTTTCAGGAATGGCTTTTATCCCTTTATTTGGTAAGGAAGTTCGTACCCTGCATTTGATTTTTGGGAGTTTATTTTTAACATCAGCAGTTTTTGCTATTCATATTATTAGTATTTATGCAATGAACTTAACCTTCGAATATAATGTGCCGCTATTTGTGTTTTCGGGATTATTAATATTCGGGTCTTTTTTATTTTCCTTATGGATTCTTTTCGCTTCTAAAACATACTCAAAAGGAAATCAAACTTGGTTAAAGCCAATTAGTGCCTTAATTCTTTCAGGGGCCATTGTAGAAGGTCATTTACTTTTAAAAAGAGCCTCAACGATTATTTCAACCAATAATCCACTGAAGGATATCTTTAATCAAGAGACATTTTTAATTTATTTGGTATTATTTGTAACGGTTTTAATAGTAAGCGGGTTAATTGCCTCTAGTACATTAATTAGTAAGCAGCTGGCTGAAACAGACACCAGCCTTAATGATATCAAAGCTGCGTTAGATGCTTCAACGATCGTTGCCATCACAGATCCTCTAGGTACAATTGTGTATGTAAATGATAAATTTGAAGAAATCTCAAAGTACAAAAAGGAAGAAATTATCGGGAAAAACCATCGGATGTTGAATTCAGGTTATCATTCTAAGGAATTCTTTCAGGATTTGTGGACTTCGATTCAAGCTGGAAAGACGTGGCGGGGTGAAATTAGAAATAAAGCAAAGGATGGTTCGTTCTATTGGGTAGATACAACGATAGTACCTTTCCTGGATAAAAAGGGAAAACCGGTTCAATATATTGCCATTCGGTCTGACATCACCAACCGGAAAAACGCGGAGAAAGCACTTTTGGAATCGATAAAGGAAACAAAGGATATTACATTTGCCCTGGATCAATCCTCGATCATTGCAATTACAGATGAAAAAGGGAAAATTACAAGTGTAAACGATAAATTCTGTGAAATATCGAAGTACAGCCGGGAGGAATTGCTTGGAGAGGACCATAAGATCTTAAATTCTGGTTTCCATTCGAAAGAATTCTTTAAAGATCTCTGGAGGACAATTGGTCAAGGAGCTGTATGGAAGGGCGAGCTTTGTAACAGGGCAAAGGATGGTACTCTGTATTGGGTGGATACGACAATCGTTCCTTTCTTAAATGACAAAGGAAAGCCATATCAATATGTGGCGATTCGTACCGATATTACCGATAGGAAAAGAGCAGAAGAACATTTAAGGGAATCCGTAAAGGATAACAGTGATATTCGATTTGCACTCGACCAATCAACAATTGTTGCCTTTACGGACGCCAGAGGGATCATTACAAGTGTAAATGATAAATTCTGTGAGATTTCCAAATATAGCCGAGAAGAGATTATTGGAAAAGACCATGCTATCTTAAATTCAGGATATCATTCAAAATTATTCTTTAAAGATTTATGGAAAACGATTGGTGAAGGCAAGGTTTGGAAAGGTGAAATAAGAAATAAAGCCAAAGATGGAACCTACTATTGGGTAGATACAACAATCGTTCCTTTCTTAAATGACAATGGAAAGCCATATCAATATGTTGCAATTCGAAATGATATAACAGAGCGTAAGAAAACGGAAGAGGCACTCCATCGTCAAGATAAGCTAGCTGCGGTTGGTCAATTAGCAGCAGGTGTGGCACATGAGATTCGAAACCCGCTTACTTCCATGAAGGGATATGCAGAGTTCCTAACACTAGATGAGCAGGATCCTGAACGCTTGGAATTTATGAATATTATTTTAGATGAGATTGAGCGTGTTAATACCATTGTGGAGGACTTTATGGTCTTGGCAAAACCTAAAATGGTAGAATTAGAAGAAAAGAACGTGGTTCCTGTCATAAAAAATGTGGTCTCTCTTTTAGAATTTGAAGCAAGAAAGAAGCATGTTAAACTTACATTTGATTGTCCTCATGAAATTATCCAAATTGAATGTGACGAGAACCGCTTAAAGCAGGTGTTTTTAAACTTTATTAAAAACGGGATAGAAGCGATGCCAAATGGCGGGGAATTGCATGTAAAAACGACAATCAATAATACACAAGTCCAAATATCCATTCAGGACACTGGAGTGGGGATTCCAAAAGAGAAATTAAAGCAACTCGGTGAACCATTCTATACGACAAAGAAAAACGGGAACGGACTTGGATTGATGGTCAGCTTTAAAATTATTGAAAATCACAATGGAAAAGTGTTTGTTGAGAGTGAGCCGAATAAAGGAACAACTTTTAATATTCTTTTGCCTGCAAAACCTGCATGATGAAACGGAAGATACTTTCTTCCGTTTTTTTTTCATTCTCTTCAAAAATTAGACAATAATTTTTATAAAAAACAAAGCTACTTTTAGGATAAATAGATTAATATGTTTATATAAGTATTAATATTTGAATTAGGAGGGGAAATTGTGGGGGAAGCAAATTTTGTAAAGACGATTTGCGGTTATTGCGGCACAGGCTGCGGCTTAGTGTTAGAAGTCAAAGATAATCGAATAATGAAAATACGCGGTGATAAAGATGCACCGGTGAATAAAGGTCAAACGTGTGTGAAAGGCGCCTTTGCCTATGAATACGTTCATTCGAACAACAGATTGATTAATCCGCTTATTCGGAAAGCTGGACAATTAGTAGAAGCCACATGGGATGAGGCCTATCGTTTTATTGCAGATCAACTATCCTCGATAAAAGATACCTTTGGACCTAATGCAATCTCGATGTTTGCCTGCGCAAGAACAACCAATGAGTCCAATTACATTACACAAAAATTTATGAGGACAGTGATTGGCAGTAATAATATAGATGGCTGCAACCGCACGTGACACGCACCAAGTGTTGCCGGTCTGGCAACTGTTTTTGGAAGCGGTTTCCCAACGAATACGTTAGAGGATTTTGATAGAGCAGAGGTTCTCTTATTGATGGGTTCAAATACAACAGAAGCACATCCGATTATCGCAAACCGAATTAAGAAAGCAATTAAAAATGGCCTTAAAGTCATCGTGATTGATCCAAGAAAAATTGACATGGTTAAATTTGCACACCGTCACCTGCAAATTAAAGTCGGTACCGATATTGCTCTGATTAATGCCTTCCTTCGAGTTATTATTAAGGAAAATCTATACAACGAAGCGTTTATACAGCAATTTACAATTGATTTTGAGTCATTAAAAAAGCATGTCGAGATGTACACGCCTGAATATGCAGCATCCATTACTGGGTTGAGTGCAGAGGATATTGTAACGACAGCAAGGGAGTACGCAGGTTCGAGCGGGTCAATGATTGCTTATACGCTGGGAATCACAGAACACCATTGTGGTGTTAATAATGTATTCGATATAGCAAATCTCGCTTTGTTAACAGGTAATATTGGCAGAGAGGGAACAGGCATTATGCCATTAAGAGGGCAAAACAATGTTCAAGGTGCAGGAGATATGGGCTGCCTGCCAAACCAGTTAGCAGGAGCGATGAGTTTAGTTAATGATGAATACCGCGCACGTTATGAGAAGGAATGGAATGTTACGTTAAATCCCCATGCAGGCGACACTCAAACAAGGACCTTTGATCGGCTCGAAAATGGTGAGTTAAAAGCACTTTATATCATAGGGGAGAATCCTTTGCTTGCCGATGTTCATATGAACCATACGAAAAAGCTAATGGAAAAGCTAGATTTGCTAATTGTACAGGATATCTTCCTGACAGAGACAGCAAAAATGGCAGATGTGGTCCTTCCGGCTTGCTCGTGGGGAGAGGTTGATGGAACCTACACGAATACAGACCGGAGAATACAAAGGGTTCGGAAAGCCGTAGAACCAGGGATCAATGTAAAAGAAGATTGGGTCATTCTGTGTGAACTGTCAACGTTAATGGGCTATCCGATGAACTACTCAAGCAGTGAAGAAATTTGGAATGAAGTTAGAAAAGTAGCCTGGGAGATGTATGGTGGTATTTCTTACGAAAGACTTGAAAAAGAATATAGTATCCATTATCCATGCCCAACAGAGGATCACCCTGGCACTTTTATTATGCATGAGAGGTTTCATAATCAGGAATCTGTTGTGAAAAAATCACCATTCGTTCCGGTAGATTTCACAGAGCCATTGGAACTTCCTGATGAAGAGTATCCGTTTACATTAACGACCGGCAGACGGTATGAGTCCTATAATACACATTCACAAACTCGTTACTATGCACCTGGCGTGAAAGTGAAGCAAACAGAAGAAACCGTGGATATTCATCCGGTTGATGCACAAGCTTTGGGGGTTTCTGACGGTGAATTCGTTCAAGTCCGTTCCCGAAGAGGAGAGCTGACCGTTAAAGCAAAAATTACAGAAATGGTCGTCCCTGGCCTAGTGTTCATGAGCTTCCATTGGAGTGAAACACCAACGAATGTTCTAACACTAAATGAATACGACCCAATATCAGGAACCGCAGAATATAAAGCATGTGCAGTAGCAATTTCCCGAATATAAGTAGAAAGCACGGAATATAGACTTCCGTGCTTTTTTAGATACTTTCCTATAGTGCTCTTTTAGTATGAGAGCAGGTCACTTAAGTTGGGAAGTGGTCGCATAAGAGGGGTGAGAGCCTTTAAACCTAATAAGAGGGTAGATGCGGTCACTCATAACAGGGATGAGAGCCCGTAATCTAAATAAAAGGGAAGATGCGGTCACTCATAAGAGTGGTGAGAGCCCGTAATCCTAATTATAGGGAAGATGCGGTCGCTCATAAGAGGGATGAGAGCCCGCAATCCTAATAAACGGGAGTATGCGGTCGCTCATAAGAGGGATGAGAGCCCGCAATCCTAATAAACGGGAGTATGCGGTCACTCATAAGAGGGATGAGAGCCCGTTATCTTAATAAAAGGGAAGAGACGGTCACTCATAAGAGGGATGAGAGCCCGTAATCTTAATAAAAGGGAAGATGCGGTCGCTCATAAGAGGGATGAGAGCCCGTAATCCTAATAAAAGGGAAGAGACGGTCGCTCATAACAGGGATGAGAGCCCGTAATCCTAAGGTGCGGTCACTCATAAAAGCAATGAGAGCCCGTAATCTTAATAAAAGGGAAGATGCGGTCGCTCATAGCAGGGATGAGAGCCTGTAATCCTAATAAAAGGGAAGATGCGGTCACTCATAACAGGGATGAGGGCCAATTAGTAATTAATAAGAAAAGATACGGACACTCATAAGGGTTTGTCCAAAGTCTAGATCCTTTTTCGATAAATAAAAAAAACAAGCCAGGTAGTTACCCGGCTTGCTTAACCAATTGCTTAACATCTGTTGTTTTTCTTTGATAATAGAAGTAGTTAAGTGTAAAAGCAATTACATAAAACCCAATAAAGAAATAGAATGCTGTTACATAAGAACCTGTTGTATCAATGGACCAGCCAAAAAGCTTTGGAATGAGGAAGGATCCATAGGCTGCAAATGCTGCTGAAAACCCAATAACCGGCGCGGCTTCTTTAGGAATAAAAATTGTTGGGATCATTTGGAAAGTTGATCCAGAGCCAATTCCAGATGCAAGGAATAAAACAAGGAATGAACCCAAGAAACCAGCAAACTGATTAAGATTTAGGAAGTATATAACACCGAATGCACCAATTGCCATAACCACAAATACATAAGCGGTAACTCTAGCTCCGCCGAATTTATCAGCCAGCCATCCGCCAACAGGTCTAGCTGCAGCAGCAACCAAAGCACCTAAGAAGGCAAGTGATATATATTCAGGGAACTGCGATTTTAATAGAAGCGGGAATGCCGCTGAATAACCAATAAATGAACCGAATGTTGCAATATATAGTACAGTCATAATCCAAGTATGTTTACGTTTTACGATCACAAACTGATCTGCAACAGATTGTTTTGCACCGGGTACGTTATCCATTTTAAAGTAGGCAAGTAATGTCATGAATATAATTGGAATGACCCAGATAAATGCTGCATTTTGTAACCATATTTGTTGGCCATTTTCTAATACTTGACCTTTACCAGCAAAAGCGAAAGCTCCAGTTGTCACGATTAATGGTGTAACAAACTGTACAACGGATACACCCATGTTTCCTAAACCACCATTAATACCCAAAGCTGTTCCTTTTTCTTTTTTCGGGAAGAAAAAGCTGATATTTGCCGAAGACGAAGAGAAGTTTCCTCCACCAAGACCACAAAGCGCTGCCAGCAGTAACATAATCGAAAAAGGTGTATCAGGATTTTGTACTGCAAATCCAATACCAATTGCGGGAATGGCTAAGATTCCGGTTGAAATGACTGTCCAGTTCTTACCGCCAATGGAACCGACTGCAAAGGTATAAACAAATCGAAGGGTTGCGCCGACAAGTCCTGGAATTGCCGCTAATGTGAATAATTGTTCATCTGTAAAAGAGAAGCCAATATCATTTAGTCGAATTGCAACGACTGACCAAATCTGCCAAACAATAAACGCAAGCATTAAAGATGGAACAGAGATCCATAGGTTTCGTTGAGCATGTTTTTTTCCTTCTGACTTCCAAAACTTTTCATCCTCAGGATTCCAATAATTTATTCGTGCCATTTATATCTCTCCCTTAAATCCACATTATTTTTTTCTACGTGGATAATGTTTGTGTTATCACTATAAATCACATGGTAACATGATTTTTGTGACGTACGTCACAAAAATAGTGAAGGAACTGTGAACTCAAGGTAAAAGACAAAAAGTTGTAATATTTTGTTCGGCAAAGGCAATTTTACGAACAAAAAGACCCTCCATAGAGGGCCTTATTTCTTTTGGTCATCAACTTCATGGAACATACCAACATAATTCTTGGTTTCCCCGCTGTCATCTTTAATGGCAGTAATCGTTAGCCATTCTCGATAGATTTCTTGGTTTTTTCGTTTGTTCCAGATAAAGCCTTCCCAGTAGCCTGTATTGATCAAACTTTCCCACATCTTTTTATAGAAGTCATTATCATGTTCTCCTGATTGGAGGACACTCGGAGTTTTTCCAATTACTTCATCCATAGTATAACCTGTAATCTTAGTAAAAGCGGGATTCACACTTTGGATAATTCCAGTTTTATCGGTAACCGTTATTCCATCTGTGGCATGATTGACAATTTTAGCGGAAATATCCTGCTTCTCACGAAAATAAAGCCAGACAACTAATATCGAACTTGCTAACGAAAATTCTGATAGTGACATAAAACCGATTGCATAGTGTCCAGTCCAATTAAAGAGGATAGTCAGAATGATTGGCGGGAAAAAGCCTCCTAGTCCGCCCATCGCTGAAACAATACCATTTACTATGCCTGCCTGTTTTGAAAAATATAATGGTACTAATTTAAATATGGTACCATTTCCAAGTCCTGCACAGATTGCCACGAACAAACAGCCAAATGAATATATCGGTAAAGATGGAGTAAAAGCCAATAGAAAGCCGGCAAAAGTTAGTCCAGTGAACACACCCATTAAAATAAAAAATGGGTTCAATTTATCTCCCAGCCAGCCGCCAATAGGTCTGAAAACAGTTGCCAATGCGATAAAACCAGCAGTGCGTAATCCGGCATCCACCTTATCTAAATCAAAATGGTTGACTAAAAAGGAAGGCAAATAGATGGTGAAGGCAACAAATGACCCGAAAGTAATGAAGTAAAATAAACTCAGAAACCAAAGCTTTTCATTTTTATATACCTCTTTTATTTGATTTGACAAGGGGTTATTAACCCTTTTTTCCTCTTTATCACCAAAAAGAAAATTCAAAACTGCAAAGACTAAAACAACAATAAGGAAAATTTGTATGGTGGTTCTCCATCCAAATGCATTCGCCAGAACAGGTGAGGCGAAAGATGTAAGTGCTGTTCCAATATTCCCAGCACCATAAATTCCATTAATAAAACCATGTTTTTCTTTAGGATAATATTTAGGCAGTGAAGTAACACCGATTGAAAAAACAGCGCCGCCGATACCGAGCACTAAACCACCCAAAATCAGCATGAATAGTGAGTTTGCTATACTAAGAATCCCAATAGGAAGTAATAATATAAGAAAACTAATAGTAAAAATGGTTCTAGCACCAAACCGATTTGTCCAATATCCAATTGGAACTCTAAGTATCGACCCAAGGATTACAGGTACGGCTGTGGCCAAGGATATTTGCGTTGATGATAGCTTAATATCTGCTTGAATATATGGCATGAGTGATGAAATAAGCACCCAGACCATAAAACCGGCAACAAGGCTTGTAGTTTGAAGATATAATTGTTTTGCACCTTGAGACATTTTTAGGTCCTCCTTCATTTCCAATACGTGTAGTATTTCCATTAAGAAGCTATAAAACCGATATTTTTGTACAATTACACATTTTGGTAAAATTTTCTTATTGTATTATAGAACAATTTTTTTAATCTAACAGTGAGCTATGGCACAAATCTACGAATATAGTAAGTTTTTTATTGAAAATGGAAAATATGTCCTCTATCGTGTATTATCATATTAATTCAGCCAAGAAAATGATGGCAAACGGGCAGGAGGCAGATTATGAATTTTCTACATTTAGATACATTTAGTCAGCAATATGAGTTTATGAAAGAACTTTCTGAGCGTTTTTTGGCAAGGGCTCATCAAGTAGATATTGAGGGGAGTTTTCCTTTTGAGAATATACAGGATCTTAAAGATAGCGGTTATACCTCATTAACGGTTCCAAAAAAATATGGGGGAAGAGAGATTTCTTTATTCGACATGCTTCGTTTTCAAGAGAAAATTGCTGAAGGGGATGGTGCTACAGCGCTATCAATCGGCTGGCATATGGGGATTATCAAAAACCTTACAGAAAAGAATTCTTGGGATGAAAGTATTTTTAAAAAAATCTGTGAGGATGTAAAGAATGGTTCATTAATCAATAGTGCTGCTACTGAGCCTAAAACAGGAAGCCCAACCCGTGGAGGAAAACCTGAAACCACGGTTTATAAAGAAGGGGATAACTGGATAATAAACGGCAGGAAAACGTTTACAACAATGGCACCCGTTTTGGATTATTTCATAGTTAGTGCAACAATAAAAGATACAAATGATGTAGGAAACTTCCTTATTCCTAGGTCTGAAAATGGAATTTTTATTGAAGAAACTTGGGATAGTATTGCTTTAAGAGGGACGGGAAGTCATGATTTAGTCCTACAGAATGTAACCGTACCTGATAAGTTTTTTGTTGAGACACTTGGAATTGAGGGTAAGAAACCAAGCGGCTGGCTGCTGCATATCCCAGCTTGTTATCTTGGTATAGCCAAAGCGGCAAAGAAATATGCAATTTCATTTGCTTTGGAATATTCTCCTAATAGTGTAGAAGGGACAATTATTAACCTGCCGAATGTAAGGCAAAAAATAGGGGAAATGGAATTAAAGTTGATGGAATCAGAGTATTTCTTACATTCTGCTGCGAAACAATGGGATGATTCTGACGAGTACGGCAGAGGGAAAATGGGGCCGGTTCTTGGAGCAGCAAAATTAAATGTTACCAATAATGCCATCGCTGTAGTGGATTTGGCGATGAGATTGGTAGGGGCAAGAAGTCTGTCATTAAAAAATCCATTGCAGCGTTATTACCGTGATGTACGGGCAGGACTTCACAATCCGCCAATGGATGACATGACTATCCAAATTTTAGCAACCCACGCCATCAAACAATTTGATTAATTTTTATTCCCCTTGAACATTTTAATTATAAGGGGTGAAGAAAATGCCAAGAGGAAAGGAATTAAGCCAGCTTCCAAAGTCAGATACCACAATTGATGTAGGTACAAATACAAAGGATGTTCTAAAAAAAGGCTTTGATCAACAAATTAAGCCTCAGCCTAGAGATATGGATAAGGAAAATGAAGATATGATATAGGCATGAAAAACCTCCACCTTTTGATGTAAGGTGGAGGTAATTTTTATTCTTCAACTAGTTCCCCAATTTCAACAGTAGTCCGCTCTTCAAGAGGTCCCCTAAGGTGAACAGTTGCTGATCTTCCATCCTCATTTAATTGATCAATCCAGACAGAAGCTCCGTTATATTTGACTTCAATATCTGCAGAAGACGAGAGTATTTGTTTAATTCGGTTTACATTCATATTTTCACTCCTCATTTAATGGTCATCTTATTTTTACCTTCATTTAAGTTTTCATTCGTCATGTTTGAAACCGTTTTCTTCTATTATAAATGGTTCTAAAAGAATAGCATGTTTTATATTCTGTAAAAGATAAGACTTATATCATATTGCATGCTCTAAATTTCTTGTTTATGATTACTTAGAAAAAGATTGCTAAAATAAATTGAAACTTAATGTGCTTCGTTTCGTCTTATATAAAAGAGGCCCAAAGCAGATATTAATGCAAAAAGCTGGATTTCGATTTATCCCAGGAAATTGACCAAGCATAATAGAATGTTAGTTTTCTAGCAAAATTTAGTGAAAATTGACGAAATAAATTGGTTATTAATGGAAATGGTTTTGTTTTTATTTTTATGAATATATGTTATAGTTATTGAGGTTCGTTTACCGACGTTACTGGTAAGTGAGAGGAGAATTAAAAAATGAAAAAGATGAGACTGCCTGAACTAAAAAATAATGGATCCATTGCTTTCTTTGCAATTGCCGTTGTTTTATTCTGGCTAAAAACGTACGCTGCATACCAAATTGAATTTACTCTTGGAATTGATAATAACCTGCAAAAATTCCTCTTGTTTATAAACCCATTAAGTTCAGCGCTATTCTTTTTTGGTTTAGCTTTGCTGTTCAAAAAGCGCATGAAATTAGTTATTATTATTACTAATTTTATATTGTCGTTCTTACTGTACGCCAATATTGCATATTACAGATTCTTTAGCGATTTTATTACAGTTCCAGTACTAATGTCGACCAAAACAAATGCAGGACAATTAGGAGACAGTGCTCTTTCACTAATGTCACCATTTGATTTCTTATATTTCTTAGATTTCTTTATTTTGATATTATTGTCATTCACTGTATTTAAGAAGGTCACAGTAGAGAATCGAAAGTCATTTAAAGTGGTTTTATTGTTTGCTGTCACGGTGTTTTTATTTAATCTTGGATTAGCAGAAAAAGATCGTCCACAGCTATTAAGCCGCTCATTTGATAGGAATTACTTAGTAAAATATTTAGGTGCCTATAACTTTACTATTTATGACGTCGTTCAAAACATCAAATCTTCGGGGCAGCGGGCATTAGCTGACAGCAGTGATATTACTGATGTTGAGAACTATCGAAAAGCTAATTTTGCTGCACCAAATCCTGAGTATTTTGGTAAAGCAAAAGGAATGAATGTCATATATATTGCGATGGAATCACTTCAAAGCTTTGCCATCGATTATAAAATGCCGGACGGGCAGGAAGTAACACCGTTCTTAAATTCCCTAGTTCACGGGAATGAAGCATTCTATTTCGAAAACTTCTTTCATCAAACCGGTCAAGGTAAAACCTCTGACGCAGAATTTCTGATGGAGAATGGATTATATCCAATGGCTCAGGGTGCTGTTTTCGTAAATAAAGCACAGAACACCTACCATGCAATGCCTGCTATTCTTAAGGGGAATGGTTATTATTCCGCTTCGTTTCATGGAAACTACAAAACGTTTTGGAACCGAAATGTCATGTACAAAGCTTTAGGATATGATCAATTTTTTGATGCCGAGTATTACAATATGACTGATGAACATACAAAAAACTACGGTTTAAAGGATAAACCATTCTTTACCGAATCAATGCCTTTATTGAAGAGTTTACCACAGCCGTTTTATACAAAGTTTTTAACCCTTTCTAATCATTTCCCATTTGAAATGGACCCAGAGGATACAGAGTTCCCTGCTGGTGAGACGGGAGATAAAGTGGTCGATCAATACTTTCAAGCAGCACACTATATGGATGAAGCAATTGAACAGTTCTTTACTGATTTAAAAGCTTCAGGTTTATACGATAATACAGTGATTGTGATGTATGGAGACCATTACGGTATTTCTGAAAACCACAATGAAGCAATGGCAAAGGTGCTCGGGGTCGACGAAATTACGCCAACACTAAATACCAGCTTGCAGCGTGTCCCTTTATTTATTCATGTTCCTGGGGTAAAAGGTGGAATTCAGAAGCAATATGGCGGTCAGGCGGATGTCCGTTCCACCATACTTCACCTATTAGGTATTAATACAAAAGATTATTTGGAACTTGGTTCTGATTTATTGTCTAAGGACCACCGTAATTGGGCTTTATTTAGAAATGGTGATTACGTTTCACCTGAAACCGTTCAAGTAAAAGGGAAATGCTACAGTAACGTAACAGGGGAGTTACTCGAAGGTACAGAGGCATGCAAGGAAATTGCTGAAAAAGCCGCGACTGAGCTTAAAATTTCAGATGAAATTGTTTATAAAGACCTTTTACGTTTTTACCAACCAGCAGGATTTACCCCGATAGATCCAAATGACTACGAATATTTAGCTCCAAAGGTGAAAAAAGGAGCTAATGAAGATAATGAAGAAGAAAAAAACAATGAAGATACCAATGAATCTGAAAATGTAAAGAATACAGAAGTTCCGAGTGAAACTGAAGGAATAAATCAAAGTGAAACTGCAAATGAATAACAAATGAATACAAGATAAAAAGGAGCTTTCATTAACAATGGAAGCTCCTATTTTTATTAAGTTATGTGAATAAATATGTAGCCTTGTTATTATGTTTATAATATAATGAATAGTAAAAAAATTGCATGACGCAAGTGTGGAGGAGATTGATATGAGAGATGTAAAGTTAATTAACATATTTGAACATCATATTGCACAAAAATACTTGAATCGATCTGGCGTTGCACATGCAATTGCAGTGGCCTATCATGCATTTCACTTGAGCAAAGAATATCATCAGGATATTGATATTGCGGCAAAGGCAGGTCTCTTACATGATATGGGGCACTACACCTGGTATAAAAATGGGAAATGGGATTATGATCTATATAAACAAAATGACATTCATCCGATAAAAGGGGCGGAGAGGGCGCACAAATTATTAATACGTCTCGGTGAAAATCCAGTGAAGGCCAAAACCACGGCTTTAGCAATACTGTTTCATACTGATTCATTCCTACCATCAAACGATATTGTTCGAACTCCGCTGCAGCAAATTGTAAAATGGGCGGACGAGAAAGACGAAGAAGAAGGGGGAATGCACCATTATCGAAGTATTGATTATGATCGTGCAAGACAAAGCATCATTCGTTTAGATGACTGGATAGATACAGAACTTCAAAATACTAGGCATGACTAAAAAAAGCTGTGCTTAAGCACAGCTTGAACTTAAATATGTATTAAACTTTATGGAACCCTTCCTCAGTTAAAAATTCTTCCGCTTCACCATATGTATCGAAGCTTTCTTCAAGATTTAATCCAAAGTAAATATTCCAGGTATCATTCTCATTGATTACGATCAGATGATCTTTTTCCTTGTTCACCCAGCGCTCTTCAATTTGATTTCCGATAATAGCTTCTTCTGCAAGTGATTTTTCAATGGGCAATAAGGATTCAATGGACTCTTTAACTAGTTTCTTTATTTCATCACCAGAAAAGTCACGGATGTTGACCATTCCTTTATCATCGGTCTGATATGAAGACAGGTTTCCGGCATAAACAAATCCGTTTCCATTTGGGTGTAGATGATAAACTACGTTTTTTTTGTCAGATGCACTGTTAGGCAGCTGGAAATTAACACGTTTAAGTGAAACGTCTTTTCGCTCTAGTTCTGGGAAAGATTCGATAATGGCTAATTTTTCGTTAAAAGTAAGCATTGATGCCTCCAATATTTTCGTAATGTTACTATCATACAGATAGTTTAACTGAAGATACAACAATTTATTTAAAAAATGCTTCAGCGTCTAAGCACAGAAGCATTTTTTTGATAAACTGAAATTTAAAAGCCGCCGCCTACAAAAGCAGAACCGACAATTATTAAAAGAATAAACAAAACAACAATTAATGCAAATGTATTGTTTCCACCTTTTTGACCCATTCCATCTCCACCTCCAACATTAGCTACTACAATTTATGAATTAACATGTTAGAAGGCTTGGACGAACTTCATGGTTGTCTTTGTTTTTAATAAAAAACTATTGAATGGGCTATAAAGTCATGTTACCATTATGTATATATATAAACGATTTTTGGAGGAGCCTGTCACAAAGGGATATCTATGTCCCTTAGAGACAGGCTTCTTTTTTATTTCCAAAAATTGAATGTAAAAATAAATGAAAAGAAGCGTGAGGTGGAATGATAGTGATGTAATAAGTAAGTTGTTATATAAGTTTACCTGCAGCCCAGTTGGGTTGATATTTCAGAATTAAGGAGGTTTTGTTTTGTCTTTTCTACACCTGGCGATTGTAGCACCATTAATCCTATCCATTTTTATCCCAATATTTTACAGAATATTTCGTCGAGTACATACAGGATGGTTTGTGCTGCCGTTACCTATTTTATTATTCGTCTATTTTATTACCTTCTTACCTGAAACCATGAGAGGGAAATCATTTAGTGGGAATATTAACTGGATTCCGTCTTTAGGAATCAACTTTACAGCAAGAGTTGACGGACTTGGACTTCTTTTTTCATTGCTCATTACAGGGATTGGGGCATTGGTTGTTCTATATTCCATTTATTATTTAGCAAAGAATAAGGAAAAGCTCAACAACTTTTATGTATATTTACTGCTCTTTATGGGTGCCATGCTCGGAGTTGTTTTATCGGACAACTTAATTGTGATGTATGCATTTTGGGAGTTAACCAGCTTTTCTTCTTTTCTTTTAATCGGTTATTGGTACGAAAGAGAAAAATCCCGCTATGGTGCCCAAAAGTCGATGCTGATTACGGTATTTGGCGGACTTTCTATGCTGGGAGGAATCATCCTTCTTTACATCATGACTGGAACGTTTAGCATTACAGAAATGGTGTCTCAAGCAAATGAGATTTTTGATCATACATTATTTGTGCCTGCATTACTTTGTATTTTACTTGGTGCATTTACGAAATCAGCACAATTTCCATTTTATATTTGGCTTCCGGATGCAATGGAAGCTCCTACGCCAGTAAGTGCTTACTTACATTCCGCGACAATGGTGAAAGCAGGCATATATTTGGTCGCGCGTTTTACTCCTGTGTTTGGAGAACATATTCTTTGGTTCTGGCTTGTTGCGGGGGGCGGATTATTAACACTTATTTGGGGTTCTATATTTGCGGTAAAGCAAACGGACTTAAAAGCGATTTTAGCCTTTTCAACCGTCAGCCAGCTAGGATTAATTATGTCCCTGCTTGGCGTTGGGGCAGCGGCACATCATTATAAATTTTTAGATGAAAACATTTTTACAGTAGCTGTCACAGCAGCTGTTTTCCACTTAATTAACCATGCAACCTTTAAAGGAAGCTTATTCATGGCTGCTGGAATAGTTGATCATGAAACAGGAACAAGGGATATACGGAAACTTGGCGGGTTAATGCATTTTATGCCAATCACATTTACTATTTCTATTATTGGCGCATTCTCGATGGCGGGACTTCCCCCTTTTAATGGTTTCTTAAGTAAAGAAATGTTCTTTACTGCAATGGTTCATGTCACCGAAATGGATATATTTAATTTGCAAACCTGGGGTGTTTTATTTCCAGTACTAGCTTGGATTGCCAGCATTTTTACTTTTGTTTATAGCATGATTCTTGTTTTTAAAACATTCACTGGTAAATATCAGCCAGAAAAGCTTGATAAAAAGCCGCATGAGGCTCCAATTGGATTGCTGATTTCTCCGGTTATCTTAGTTTCACTTGTGATTGTTTTCGGTTTTTTCCCAAACCTTTTATCGGACAGCCTGATTTCTCCAGCTATGGGTTCAATTCTTCCGAGCCTGTTAGGTACTGGCGAAGAATTTATGGTTCACATTTCCTTCTGGCATGGTCCAACAATTGAATTGTATATGACAATTGGCGTAATTATTTTAGGATTAGCTCTTTTTAAAACGCATTCCAGATGGAAAAAAATCTATCAGGTTATACCAGATAAGCTAGCTCTAAATCGATTGTATGACACCGTATTAGAAGGTTTACAATCATTTTCGTATAAGGTAACAAATACGTATATGACCGGTTCGATTAGGTCGTATCTCGTTTATATATTTGCTTTCTTCATAGTCGTTCTTGCAGCTGCTCTCTTTGGAAAGAATGCCTTTACGCTTAGTACAAGCAATGTTTCCTCCATTGGAGTATATGAAGTAGCCTTAGCCATTCTTGTAGTTTTGGGATCGATTTGTATTCTATTTGCTAAATCTAGAATGACGTCTATTATCTTGCTTGGGGCTGTTGGGTATACGGTGTCTTTATTTTATGTTTTATTTAGAGCACCAGATTTGGCTTTAACTCAGCTTGTTATTGAAACCATTTCAGTTGCGTTGTTCTTGGTTTGTTTCTATCATTTACCGAAATTAAGAAAGTTTGAGACTAGGATGAGATTTAGATTAATTAATGCTCTCATTTCTATTGGAGTTGGAGCAATTGTAACCTTAATCGCCCTTTCTGCTCATAGCAGTAAACTCTTTGATTCTATTTCCAAATATTACGTGGAGAATACCTATACAGAGGCTGCCGGCAAAAACATGGTTAACGTCATTCTTGTTGATTTCCGCGGTTTTGATACTCTATTCGAGATAACAGTATTGGCTATTGCATCGTTAGGAATATTTGGCATGATTAAATTAAGATTGGACAGGAGGAAAGAAGGATGAGAAAAACAAACAATATCATACTTGAAACAGCGATAAAAGTTCTTCTTTTCTTTATTGTTCTCTACTCAGTCTATATTTTTACAGCGGGCCATTATTATCCCGGCGGAGGATTCATCGGCGGCTTAATGACTGCAGGTGCAATTGTTCTCTTATTAATTACCTATGACATCAAAACAGTTGAAGAAATGTTGCCAATTAATTACCGAATTCTCACGGCAATAGGGCTGCTATTTGCAATTGGAACAAGTGCGGGTTCGCTTATCTTTGATGTTCCATTTTTAACGCATGCATTCGGAGATGTTCAACTGCCGGTTCTTGGTGAATTATCACTGCATACCGCAACGATTTTTGATTTAGGAGTTTACTTTGTTGTTGTAGGAGTTACGATGACCATTATTCGCACGATAGGGGAGGATGAATAATGGAAATTTTAATGGCATTTGTAATTGGAATTCTTTTTATGACCGCCACTTATTTAATGCTTTCAAAGAGTCTATTACGTATTATTGTTGGTACAGGCCTTTTAAGTCATGGTGCGCATCTGCTGATTCTTACTATGGGCGGACTTAAAAGAGGAGCTGCGCCAATTCTAGGGGGAAATGAGGGAAGCTATACAGATCCCTTGCCTCAAGCGTTAATATTAACTGCGATTGTAATCAGCTTTGGTGTGACCGCATTTTTCTTAGTAGTGGCTTATCGATCTTATCAAGAGCTGGGAACAGATAATGTAGAAGAAATGAGGGGAACAGAGAAAGATGACTAACTTAATCATTTTACCAATATTAATCCCCTTATTCACCGGGGTAATATTAATTTTTCTAAACAAAAATATCAAGGCTCAACGAGTATTTGCAACAGTTTCTTCTATCGGTACAATTGTGGCTGCTTGGTTTATTGTCCAAAAAGTACGGAGTGATGGAATCCAGTCCCTTAATGTAAGCAGCTGGGAGGCACCATTTGGAATTACTTTAGTATCGGACATGCTTTCAGCACTTTTAGTACTAACGACTAGTTTACTAGCGTTTGTATGTTTGATTTACTCCTTTAGATCGATTGGAGAAGAACGTGAGAAACATTACTATTATGCTGTTTTTAACTTCTTATTAGTTGGAGTAAACGGTGCGTTTACAACAGGGGATATCTTTAACCTATTTGTGTTTTTTGAAGTAATGCTTATGTCTTCCTATGTTTTGTTAGTTCTTGGAGGAACAAAGATACAACTGCGAGAATCCATTAAATATTTACTAGTTAATGTCATTTCTTCAGCTTTATTTGTGATAGCAGTTGCCTACTTATATTCCGTTGTCGGCACATTAAATATGGCGCATATTTCATCGCGGATTAATGAAATCAGTGGAAGTGGGATGCCAGGGATATTAAGTGTTATTGCTGTCTTGTTCTTAATTGTTTTTGGTTTAAAAGGAGCGATTTTTCCACTCTATTTTTGGATGCCTGGATCGTATTATGCACCGCCTGCACCTGTATTAGCTCTTTTTGGTGCTTTATTAACCAAGGTAGGAGTTTATTCGATTACTAGAACGTATACGCTTTTCTTTTATCATGATATGGACACCTTTGGTCTTCTTTCCGTACTAGCGATTCTGTCCATTGTGTTAGGTGTTATTGGTGCAATTGCTTACTGGGATATCAAGAACATCATCATTTATAATATCATCGTCGCTGTAGGTGTTATTTTATACGGGATATCACTCCTGAACACGGCTTCGATAACAGGTGCTGTTTACTATTTGATACACGATATGATTATTAAAGCTGCTTTATTTCTACTATTAGGAATTATCATTTCCATTACGGGAACTAGTAATTTAAGAAATATAAGCGGGATGATTAGCCGTTATCCTGGGCTTGGCTGGACATTTTTTATTGCTGCTTTGGCACTTGCGGGTATTCCGCCATTGAGTGGATTTGTTGGAAAACTACTTATTGTTCAAGGCGGATTTGAGGGAGAACACTATATAGGTGCATTCATTACCTTAATGTCCAGTTTACTCGTTCTATTTTCGGTAATGAAGATTTTTATTAACGGCTTTTGGGGAAAGGACCGCACTTACCAAGGAGAAGAAGAAGCACCTGTTAGACGATTGCTTATCGCTCCGGTTATTTTGGTTGTGATATCTGCTCTTTACGGGATTGGTTCTGAATCCATATTGCCTTACATTACTCAGGCAGCAGATACCTTAATAGATCCTGCTATCTATATTGATGCTGTCTTAAAGGAGTGAAAGATTTGGCATTTCAAATTTTATTGAATGTGGTGCTAGCCTTTTTATGGATGTTTATTAAGGTTTCCTATGATCCCATTAGTTTTCTAAAAGGCTATATCTTTGGACTCCTAATTATATTTGTACTTAGACGTTCATTTGGGAGCCGATTTTATCTATTTAGATTATGGTCCTTCCTAAAGCTGATCTTTATTTTTATTAGAGAACTTATCTTGTCCAACATAGCAATTGTCAAAGTGGTATTAAAACCTAAATTAGATATGAGACCGGCAATTTTTGCGATGGACACAGCGCTAACAAAGGATTGGCAAATTACACTTCTATCAAGTTTAATTACCTTGACACCGGGTACATTAGTCATTGATGTTTCCGAGGACAATAAAACCCTTTTTATTCATGCGATGAATATTGGGGAGGTAGAAGATGAGATTAACAGTATTAAGAATTCCTTTGAAAAGGCAATATTGGAGGTGAGCAGGTAATGATTGAGATTATTATTCGATTAGCTTTGTTATTCTGCTCGATTTCGATGCTTGGATTGATCTATCGGGTTATAAAAGGACCGAGCGTTGCTGACCGGGTTATCGCATTAGATGCCATTGGTGTGAATCTTGTAGCTATTACTGCGTTGATTTCAATTGTTTTAAACTCTCATGCTTTTCTCGAAATCATCCTGTTAATTGGTATTCTTGCCTTTATCGGGACTGTGGCGTTTGCTAAGTATTTAGAAAAGGGGGTTATTATCGAGCGTGAGCGTAATCATTGATTTTCTCATTGGATTTTTTATCTTGGTCGGATCATTGTTTTGCCTGATTGCTACTATTGGGGTGATTAGACTCCCTGATGTTTATACGAGAAACCATGCCGCCTCGAAAGCAGCTACATTAGGGGTAATGTCGATTCTATTAGGAACTTTTTTATACTTTTATGAATTAGAAGGACATTTTAATACAAGACTAATCTTAGGTATTATCTTCCTATTTATGACTTCCCCTATTTCTGGTCATTTAATTAACAGGGCAGCCTATAATTCAGGAACAGCCCTTTGGGATAAAAGTGTTAGAGATGACTTAAAAGTTTATAATAAAAAAGCAGCAGCTAAGCCTGCTGAAGAGTAATAACAAAAAAGTGTTCCAATTATAGCTTGGAACACTTTTTTCTGTTTAGTTAGTATTAATAATCCGGACATATTCCCTTGGTTTGAAGGGTTCAAAAAAATTCCATTGCAAATCAGGTAAACCGGTGTTTCTATTTGCATTTATGACATTGTAATCATTATTCATCGGAACTGCATTCATATTATTAATATGTGATTGCGTGTTTGTTACTTCAGAAGTCCGATGATTTTGCAGCTTCAGCTGCAGGAACCAAGAGCATGCTAATAATATTGAAAAGATTGATAAACTTACCGCAATCTTCATTTTCATGCTGTACAAACACCTCCATTAGGATTAGTTTGTACAAATTGGTTATAATAAAAACGTCCTGGCCCGATTTAGGATGCGTTTTTTAGCGTTTTAGCTGTTGTTTTTCTCCCAGTAGCTTTTATTCCAACAATAAAGCGAATGGTAAAGATAATAGCAGCACCAATAATAAAGATTCCGCAAAGAGCTCCTGCTTGGTCCGATGCAATCCATTGTGGTAAATGCTCGGCCCATCTGCGCGGTGCACTGATTTTTCCTGCATATAGAAATGAACCTGCTAACCCGGTAAAGAAAATAAAATAGGTGAAGATTGCAAATTTATCATAACTATTTTGTTTTTGAGTTCCTTCGGTATTATTAAAATAATACATAAAACCGAAAATCATCGCAATGACGCCCATCCCCATATACGTGTGGAAATGCCCTGGCACCCATTTTGTGTTGTGCATAACATGATTGACGACAATGGTCGAGTCAATAATTGCAGGGACTGCACCGGCAACCCAGCCAAACATCGCCAAAAACATCATGCTTGATGCGAAATCCCATTTAATGGCTGACCGAAAAACAATCATTAAGGCACCATATGCTGTGACCACCATTACAGGAAGACCATTTGCATAGGAAAAGACTTGACCAACAATTAACATCCATTTAGGTACAGCAAAATCCATCAGCAGGTGGTGTGTGTAAATCATTAATGTAAAGAGTGTAGAACAATTCCAGGCAATTAGAAAAGCCTTGTTTGATTTCCATGGACGACCCGTATACTTTGATAGAATTTCATATACAGCGATAACGGCCATATAAATAGTACAATTTGCAAAAATGTGTCCAAATGCATAGGTTAAATGCTTAGCAAGCATTGGATCAATAGTGATAGCAGGATTAATAATATTTAAAATGGAAGCAACAAGAACATAAGCACCGCAAAGGATGGCAATTGAATTCGTGATAATGACCATTGTTGCCGCTACTGCAGCAGCAGGAGGACCATAACCCTTTTTTCCCCCGAATATATAATCCCAGCCAAGAGTCTTATGCAATCCGCCATATTCCTTTGTTAATCTGCCAGCTAAGTAAAAGTACATGACTAAATATCCAATACCCAATGCCAGCATCCCAAATAAGAAAAGAAGCGCACCCAGTTTACCATATAGATTTGCTGAATATGCAGGAAGCGGGAAAAGGAAGGTCCAGCCATCTGAGAAATTAAAACCAAAAATAGCAGTAAGAATCATGACAACGCCAATTAAAGACAGTCCTAGATTAGTGTAAAACACTTTTGAATTTAGGAAAATATGTTTTGAAAGGAAGTACCACATAACGGCACTGCCTCCTAAAGCCGCAATTCCAATCATCCCTGTTCCATGTATAGTCATAATTTTATAGAAAAATTGTGGTGATATCTTTATTACATTTCCCTGATTTAGTAACATCATGACGCCAAAAATCATCATTAATACTAAAACAACAGAGGTAACCATTAATGCTAAAGCAACACCTTTATTGGAAATCATACGAACTTTAGTGTCCATGGTTATTTCCTCCCTTTGGTTTAACAATAATTTCTTTCATCATCACATGATGTCCAACACTACAATATTCCAAGCATAGAATTTTATATGTACCTGGTTTGTCAAACGTAATTGTGAGTGTATTCGTGTATTCTGGCATCGCTTGGGTTTGAGCAATTAATTCTAGTTCAGGGTTATAAATACCGAATCCGTGGGTTACATCTTTACTGGTTACCTGAAATTGAATTTCTTCCCCGACGGTAAAGTCCTCATCACTGAATTCCCAAGCATATTGCAGTCCGGACACCTCTACAACCTTTGCATGTTCTTTAGCGGCAGCATGTTGATTATGGTATGGAAGCTTGCTAAGTGACATAGCTGATGCAAACCCCATTAGTGCAAGCAGCCCGAGAAAATAAAACTTACGAATTTTGTAGCCTTTTTCTTGTATGTGTCCATATTCTCTTAATCTTCTCGATTCCCCGTAAACAAAAGCAAAGGCTAAAGCAAGCAGGAAAACGAGAAATAATGTTACGTACCAGGCGATTGATTGGTACATATCTATCCCCCCTAGTTAAATTAAATAAACAAGTGGTCCCCCAACCACATGTTTAATTTCAAATAACATTTTAATCTACAAATTGTGAATAAATAGTGAATTATATCATACCCCCACGGACAACCACTGCTTAGTTCTAGGTCTTTATGGCTATCTTTTTTTTGACCCCCGCAAATGTCCAATAGGGTTCGAATACTTTGTTAAATAAACTGTGGAGGTTAGATATGAAAACAACTATGATTGATATTGATAAGTTACTAGAGTCTACGGCCAATCTAACATCTGAGAAAATCACAAGTAAATTAAAAAAGATTGAAATTGATCTATTATTAGCTCGTACACAAGAATGGTCCAGATAAAATAAATAGATAATGTTAAAGAAGCTCTCGAATACTTGGGAGCTTCTTTTTTATGGAGAAAAATATAAGTAAAAGGTCTTAAGAAATTTGTCGCTTTAAAGCAGAAAAATAATTTTAGGTAATTCTATTGACTTTTAGGGTATAAAAATACTAGAATAACTTTTATAATATAATAAATTTTTAGAAAATTAAAAAATGAGGTTTAGGGGGATGAAGAATGAAAAAGCGTGTAAAAGCAATTTCCTTCGCTTTAGCTGGGATGATGATGCTTGCTGGGTGCGGTAGTAAGGAATCGACAAGTGGAACGGAAAAAGAAGGGGAAAAGGTCCTTAAAGTTGGAATTAGCCAATTTGCGGTTCATCCGTCTTTAGATGCTGCAACAGAAGGGTTTAAAAAGGCATTAGAAGAGAAAGGCATTAAAGTAGAGTATGATGAGCAAAATGCACAAGCGGATATGAATAACGTTCAAACAATCGCAGACAACTTTGTTGGAGATAAAGTAGATTTAATTTTTGCTAATGCAACGCCAAGCGCTACAGCTGCATTGAATGCAACGAAGGAAATTCCAATTATCTTCACGTCTGTTACAGATCCAGTTGGTGCAGGACTAGTCAAAGCATTTGACCAGCCTGGTGATAATATTACCGGTACTACAGATAATCATCCAGAAGGAACGGCTAAAACAATTAATTTTATTACCGATGAGGTAAAAGCCAAGGAAATTGGTGTCATCTATAATTCTGGTGAACAAAACTCTGTAGTTCAAGTAGAAGAAGTGAAGAAACTAGCTGAAGGAAAAGGTGCTAAGCTTGTAGAAGTTTCTGTGTCTACCTCTGCTGAAGTTAAACAGGCTGCTGAATCATTAGTTGGCCGCGTTGACGCAATCTATATTCCTACAGATAATACAGTTGTTTCTGCTCTTGAGTCAGTTATTTCTGTTGCAAACAGCAAAAAGATTCCATTGTTTGTGGGGGAACTTGATTCAATGAAGAAAGGTGCAGTGGCCGCGAGTGGATTTGACTACTTTGATCTTGGATATCAATCTGGTTTAATGGCTGCTGAAATATTGAGCGGGAATAAAAAGGCTTCTGAAATACCAGTCGAATTACCAAGCAGTTTAACGCTGATGATTAACAAAGAAGCTGCCAAGGCGCAGGGGCTTGAGGTAAAAGAAGAATGGAAAGACCTTGGCGAGTTTTACGAAGGTGAATAATAAAGGTTAATGAAAAATAAGGAGTCAGCCGCCAATCTGGTTGACTCCTTGACTACTGAATAAGGTTTCAATAAATGGAAACCAAAGCTTAAAGAAAGGATGATCTCAATGTTTACAGCCATATTTGGATCATTTGAAGCAGGTATCATCTACGCGATTATGGCACTGGGCGTCTATCTTTCCTTTCGTATTCTGGATTTTCCGGATTTAACGGTAGATGGGAGTTTTGTTACAGGTGCAGCACTATCTGCGGTGTTAATAGCTGGTGGTGTTAATCCGTTTTTAGCGACTATATTAGCGTTATTTGCAGGATTTGCAGCAGGATGCATGACCGGGCTGCTTCATACTTTTGGGAAAATTAATAATTTACTGTCGGGTATCTTAATGATGATTGCTCTTTATTCTATTAATCTTAGAATCATGGGAAGATCAAATATTCCACTTTTAAACACAGAAACATCTTTTACAAAAATTGAAACGTTTTTTGAAGGACTGGGGATAGATTCCTTCTTCAATAGTCTTCTAACGATGATAGGTCTGGGAGATAGTCTTCCAGGTACATGGGGAATTTTAATTTTTATGATTATCGTTACGTTTGTCATTAAATGGCTTACGGATTTATTTTTACAAACTGAAATTGGTCTTGCTGTAAGAGCGACAGGTAACAATAAACAGATGATTCGCAGTTTCTCAGCAAATACAAATCTCCTTACCATTTTGGGACTTGGATTATCAAATGCACTTGTGGCTTTTTCAGGTGCTCTAATTGCCCAGCAAGGCGGTTTTGCAGATGTGGGTATGGGAATTGGTATGATTGTTATTGGTTTAGCTTCTGTAATCATTGGTGAAGCCTTGTTTGGTACCAAGTCGATTGCAAGGGCGACACTTGCAGTTATTGGAGGAGCCATCATCTACCGTATTGTTGTTACTCTTGCGTTAAGAGTCGAGTTCCTAGATCCGGGTGATATGAAGGTTATCACCGCACTAATTGTTATCATTGCCTTAACTGCACCTAAATTATTGGAACACTCTAAAGAGAAAAAGCGTAAAGCCAAAAGAAGACAAGAAAAGCTGAACATTTTACAAGCATCGGCTGAGCGAAAGGGTGAAAACCATGCTGCAATTAAATCAGATTCATAAAATATTTAATGAAGGTACTCCTGACGAAAAAATTGCCATCGATCATGTTAATTTAACGTTGAATCCAGGTGATTTTGTAACGGTTATTGGCAGTAATGGTGCTGGTAAATCAACGTTAATGAATATAATTTCAGGTGTGTTGATACCTGATATTGGTGATATCCAGATCGCCGGTAAGAATGTAACCACGATGTCAGAATATAAACGTTCAAAAATGATTGGCCGGGTTTTCCAGGATCCAATGGCTGGAACAGCTCCGAGTATGACGATAGAAGAAAATCTGGCGATGGCCTATTCGCGAAATAAAACAAGAACCTTAAGAAGAGGAGTCACAAAAAAAAGACGTGATTATTTTCGAGAGGTATTGGAATCCTTGCATTTAGGCTTAGAAAATCGACTAAGTGCCAAGGTTGGATTATTGTCAGGCGGGGAACGCCAGGCACTGTCATTATTAATGGCAACATTTACGGAACCATCCATTTTACTGCTGGATGAACATACTGCAGCGCTTGATCCATCAAGGGCTGAATTAATAACCAACTTAACACGTGAAATTGTTGCAAAGTATCAGCTTACTACCTTAATGGTTACCCATAATATGCAGCAAGCAATTGATCTTGGTAATCGGCTGATTATGATGGATAAAGGCCAAATCATTTTGGAAGTAGATGCGGAACATAAGAAAAATTTAACCATTGAAGGATTATTAGAGGAATTTAAAAGAATTCGCGGCGTACAAATGCATAGTGACCGTGCAGTTTTGTCCTAAAAATTATTGAGAAACAGACCTTTTAAAGGACTGTTTCTTTTTTATTTCTGTACGAACCTTTACTGCTAAAAAGCGTTATTGCTTTACCGGCCGCTCTTGATGGGACACGTTAGTATCACTTAATATATATTCTGAATATTATTAATTAAAAGATAATAGGAGGAATATAAATGAAGGATAAACGATTAAAAGCCAGTGAACTTGCTAACGATTTTTTCCCTGTACGGGATGTGGACTATATCGAAATTTACACCGCGAATGCAAAGCAAGCCTGCCACTTTTTCAGTACGGCCTTTGGATTTAAACCAGTAGCCTATTCCGGTCTTGAAACGGGTAATCGTGAAACCATTTCTTATGTTCTTCAGCAAAGAAATATTCGTCTTGTTCTCACTGGTTCTTATAAAGAAGATACCAGAGTAGCTCAGTTTGTAAAAAAGCATGGTGACGGAGTTAAGGATGTTGCCCTCTTAGTAGATGATGTTGATATGGCTTATAACGCTGCTGTTGAGCGTGGTGGGATTGCTCTTATTCCTCCATTTGAGTTGAAGGATGAAAAGGGAACTATTAAAAAGGCCGTTCTCGGTACATATGGAGACACCATCCATACGTTAGTAGAACGCAAGAATTATCAAGGTGTTTTTATGCCGGGTTTTGATCCCTATTCCGTCTACCTTCCAATAGAAGATGCTGGATTAATTGGTATTGACCATGTTGTAGGTAACGTTGAACGAATGGAAGAATGGGTTGAATATTATGCCAAGGTAATGGGATTTGTAGAGATGAAACATTTCACAGATAAAGATATTACAACCGAGTATTCTGCGTTAATGTCGAAGGTCATGCATAATGGCGGCAGAATTAAGTTCCCGATTAATGAACCAGCAGAAGGGAAACGCAAATCACAGATTCAAGAGTATTTAGAATTCTATAATGGTCCTGGTGTCCAACATCTTGCGATACTAACAGAGGATATTGTTTCGACTGTTGCTACTCTGAAAAAAAATGGGGTTGAATTTTTAAATACACCAAGTACGTATTACGAGGATTTAGGACAGCGCATTGGCAAAATTGATGAAGAAATAGAGAAGCTTCGTGAATTAAATATTCTAGTCGACCGCGATGATGAGGGCTATCTGCTTCAGATTTTCACTAAGCCGATAGTCGATAGACCTACGTTATTTGTGGAAATAATCCAGCGTAAGGGTGCGAGAGGTTTTGGTGAAGGCAACTTCAAAGCGTTATTTGAATCAATCGAAAGAGAACAGGCTCGTAGAGGAAATTTATAAATAAAGAATAGGATAAAAGGGAGAGGGGACTTCTCCCTTTTAAAAAGTTTAATAGAAAAGAGGTGTAGGTTTCATGGAAGTGTCACCAGACACGCTTGAATGGAGAGACGCCTATAAACTGCTAATTGGTTCGATACTGCCTCGTCCGATTGCCTTTGTGTCAACCATAGATGAAAACGGAATTGCCAATGCTGCACCCTTTAGTTTCTTTACCGCGATATGCGCTGACCCAATGCTGATCTGTTTTTCACCGATGAGAAGGGGAAGTGATGGAGCAAAGAAGGATACACTTGTAAATATTGAAAATACAAAGCAATTTGTGATCAACATCGTCAGCGAAAGCATGGCGAAGCAGATGAATGATTGCGCAGTGGAATTTGCTCCTGAAATAGATGAACTGCAAGTAACAGGATTAACAAAAGAGCCTAGTGTTAGCGTGAAGGTGCCGCGTATAAAAGAATCTCTCGTGCATTTAGAATGCGAGCTTTATCAGGTGTTGGATTTTGGTGACCAGGCAGGTGCTGGCAGTCTTGTAATTGGTAAGGTTTTGAATATTCATGTCGAGGATAGTTTAGTTCATAAAGGACGGATTGATACAGAAAAACTTCAGCCTATTGGCAGAATGGCAGGTCATACTTATACCAATCCATTAGGGAAAACGTTTGATATTATTAGGAAATAGAAAAAGGTGACTTTTATGAGATTCGTAACCTTTAAGAAAAGAGATGAAACTTTACGGGCCGGATTATTGATAGAATCTGCCCTAGTTGTAGATATATCGGAAGCAACGAACGGGATTCTGCCGGAAAACCTAATAGATTTTATTGAGCATAATGGAAAAAATTTAAAAGAAGCAGAAAAGCTCTTATCACTTACTTTAGGAAATAAAGGAGTCTATCCATTGGATGAGGTTAGGCTGGCAGCGCCGCTTCCTGCACCAAAAAGTTTTCGTGATTTTTATGCTTTTGAACAGCATGTGAAATCTGCAAGAGAGAATAGAGGCCTGAAAATGATTCCGGAGTGGTACGAGATACCCGTTTTTTATTTCTCTAACCACCTGGCGATAAAAGGACCAGAAGACCAAATCGAAAAGCCTATTGAATGTAATTGGCTTGATTATGAGCTTGAGGTTGCCTGTATCATTGGGAAAGAGGGAAGAAATATCAAGTCTGATGAAGCGGAGGATTATATTTTTGGTTATTGTATCCTTAATGACTGGAGTGCGCGGGACCTCCAAAGACAAGAAATG
Organism: Neobacillus niacini; assembly: GCF_046591715.1. Taxonomy (GTDB): domain Bacteria; phylum Bacillota; class Bacilli; order Bacillales; family Cytobacillaceae; genus Neobacillus; species Neobacillus niacini_L. Next base: position 68,093 of record NZ_JAWVNQ010000015.1, read on the forward strand.
AAGGTAGGATTAGGTCCAGCAAAGGGAAAGGATTTTGGTACTTCTATTGGACCTTGGATTATCACCAAGGATGAGCTAGAGAACCTGAGAGCAGGTAAAGGCTTTGACCTATCTATGAAAGCCAAGGTTAATGGAATCCTTCTTTCTGAAGGGAATATGAAGGATATTTATTATTCATTCGGAGAAATGATTGAGAGGGCATCTGCTGGGGTTACGCTCTATCCAGGAGAAATGCTAGGTTCTGGTACAGTTGGGACAGGGTGTATCCTTGAACTGGGTACGGAGGTACATCGCTGGCTTGAGCCCGATGACGTGGTTGAATTGGAGATTGATAAACTTGGTGTGTTAAAGAATTCAATTGTAAATGATTGAAACGAGGTGAATGTATGTATTACCGGCAAATGGGAAGGATTCCTCATAAACGCCATACCATGTTTAAAAAGGACGATGGCAGTCTTTATCGTGAACAAGTAATGGGTACAAGAGGTTTCTCGGGGACACAATCAATACTGTACCATCATTATATGCCAACAGAAGTACTAAGGTCGGAGTTTGTCAGCAGTTATTTGCCAGAATATGAGGAGCAGGGTTCTTTAAAGCACCGCCTTTTTCTAACAAATAAAACTGCTAGAAAAGGAGATGCTCTTTCAGCACGGGAGTATATACTAGGAAATCAGGATTTATTAATTGGTACGGCTTCGGTGAATGAGCCTATGAAGAGCTATTACCGCAATGGTGACGGAGATGAAATGCTGTTTGTTCACTACGGATCGGGCAAGCTTGAAACAATGTTTGGAACAATTTCTTACAGGCCTGGCGATTATCTATTAATACCAATTGGAACCATTTATCGAATGATTCCAAATAAGCAGGAAGAAACAAAACTGTTGTTTATAGAATCTTTTAGTCAGATCACAACACCTAGAAGATATCGAAATGAATATGGACAAATGCTCGAGCATAGTCCATTTTGCGAACGTGATTTTCGAGGTCCGGAGAAACTAGAGTCCTATGATCAAAAGGGAGAGTTTGAGGTTATTACGAAATCGCGGGGATTCCTTCATTCTCACATATTGGGACATCATCCGCTTGATGTTGTTGGCTGGGATGGATACTTGTACCCATGGGCTTTTAATGTAGAAGATTTTGAACCGATCACGGGTAGAATCCACCAGCCGCCGCCTGTTCATCAAACCTTTGAGGGAAATAACTTTGTTGTATGTTCCTTTGTGCCTAGGTTGTTTGACTACCATCCTGAAGCAATACCTGCTCCTTATTACCATAGTAATGTGAATAGTGATGAATTACTTTATTATGTAAAAGGTAATTTCATGAGCCGCAAAGGGGTACAACTTGAGTCGATTACGCTGCATCCAAGTGGTATTCCGCATGGTCCTCATCCTGGAAAGACAGAAGCGAGTATTGGGAAGAAAGAAACTCTTGAACTTGCTGTAATGATTGATACCTTTCACCCGCTTAAAGTAGTTAAGAAGGCAAGTGAGATTGAGGATCCAGATTATATGTTTTCTTGGGTGGAAAAATAAGGAGTAAATTATTCGGAACAATCCAATTATAGAATATTGGGTTGTTTTTTCATGAGGAATAATCATAAGATAAGCATTTATTTGTTAGTACGTGATAGTATTAAATAAAGACACTACAATTGGAGGTGAAAATCATGAACTTTGAATCTGTTCGACTGAAATTAAAAAACCATACACCTGACATCTTAGGAGGCGAGAAATTTTCTAAATATGCGGTTATGGTGCCGCTCATTCAAATAGGGGATGAAATACATGTCCTGTTTGAGATTCGTTCCTTGCAGCTTAGAAGACAGCCTGGAGAAATTTGTTTCCCTGGAGGGAGGATTGACCCTCAGGATATGGATGAAAAAAGTGCCGCAATCCGTGAAACAATGGAGGAATTAGGCATAAGCAGTGAAAATATATCCGAGGTATTTCCACTTGATTTCATGATAACCCCTTTTGGTATGATGATATATCCCTACGCAGGGATGATTGAAAGCCCTGAAAAAATCCAGCCCAATCCTGCAGAAGTAGGAGAGATTTTCACGGTACCGTTAACCTATTTTATTGAAAATGCTCCAGACATATATCATATTAATTTCAAGGTGGAGCCTGAAGAAAACTTTCCTTTTGATTTAATTGTGGGCGGTGAGAATTATAATTGGCGGACAAGGTCATTAGATGAGTACTTTTACCTATATGAGGAGAAGGTTATTTGGGGACTTACGGCTAAAATCCTTTCACACTTTATCGAAATAATGAAACGGTGAATTATTCCAAATAATTCACTGTTTTTTTATATTGTCCTCCCTAGAAATACAAATGTCTTTTTAAGGGAGAAAAAAACACTTGATTATTTTCTGAATAGCAGTAAAATTAAGATTATACTTTTTTGGGATAGGTGATGTTGTGATGAAGGTTGTAAAGTTTGGAGGATCCTCATTAGCGTCAGGAAAACAAATCGAAAAGGTTTTTCAGATTGTCATGTCTGATCCTGAGCGGAAAGTCGTGGTTGTGTCTGCTCCAGGAAAGAGATTTCCTGAGGATGAGAAGGTAACGGACTTGTTGATAGAGTGTGCTGAACAATGTCTGCAAGAGAATAACCCACAGGATAAGTTTAATGCCGTTATGTCAAGATATTCCTCCATTGCAGCAGAGTTAGCTCTCCCGAATGATATAATTAGTGAAATTCATCACGATTTATCAGAGAGACTAAATGGAGACAGAAGTAAGCCGGATCGGTTTATGGATTTAGTAAAAGCAAGCGGAGAGGATAATCACGCTAAATTAGTGGCTGCTTACTTTAGAGAACAAGGTGTAGAGGCTACATATGTGAACCCAGGAAAAGCAGGACTTTTTGTAAGTGATGAGCCTGGAAATGCACAGGTTTTACATGAGTCTTATGAGAATTTATTTGCACTTCGTGAAGTTCCGGGAATCATTATATTCCCAGGATTTTTTGGCTATAGTAAAAGCGGCGAAGTATTTACTTTTTCCCGTAGCGGCTCCGATATTACAGGTTCCATTTTAGCCAATGGTATTAAAGCAACTTTATATGAAAATTTTACGGATGTAGATGCAGTATTTTCAGTTAATCCAAACCTTGTTGATAGTCCTAAAGAAATTAAAGAGTTAACGTACCGAGAAATGCGGGAGTTATCTTATGCTGGATTTTCAGTTTTGCATGACGAAGCACTAGTGCCTGCTTTCCGTGCAGGGATCCCGGTTCAAATAAAAAATACGAACAATCCAAGTGCTCCTGGGACAAGAATTGTTTATTCGCGTGATAATACGAATGGACCTGTTGTAGGGATTGCGAGTGATAAAGGGTTCTGCAGCATTTACGTCAGCAAATACTTAATGAATAGAGAAATTGGTTTTGGACGCAGGCTTTTAAGTATTTTAGAAGAATATGGGCTTTCCTATGAACACACTCCATCTGGAATTGATGATGTATCAGTTATATTAAGAGAAGCGCAGCTTGATCCCGATATGGAAAATGAAATTGCCTGGAGAATCGAGTCTGAGTTACACTCTGATGAGGTGAAAATTGAGCACAGTCTGTCGCTGATTATGGTCGTAGGAGAGGGAATGCGCCGGAATGTCGGAACTATGGCTCGAGCATCTAAAGCGTTAGCTAATGCTGAGGTTAATATTGAAATGATTAACCAAGGCTCCTCTGAAGTAAGTATGATGTTTGGTGTAAAAGAAGTCGACGAAAAAAGAGCCGTTCAAGCACTTTACGACGAGTTTTTTGCCGCTGTACCTGTATAAGTTGAGAAAGCAGTCTAAAATTCACTTTTTTAGACTGCTTTTTTATTCAATCTGCAAGAAGCATTTTTTATGTTAATTGAGGATATTCCTGTTTGTTCTTTACCTTTATCTTCGTCCTGAATCCAGCCCAAAGTGCAATGATCAGCCCGCCGCCAGTATCTGAGATTAAATCTATCATGGTATCGTCATTTCCTCCGCCTTGTAACGTCATATTTAATAATTGGTCAGAGCTAAATTCATATATTTCCCATAAGACGCCGCCAAATGCAGCAAAGGATAAGGTGAAAAGGAAGATAATCCAAGGAGAGATTTCCACTTCTGCATCTCGATGAACCAATCTTTCATATAAAGCGATTCCAGCAAACGCAAGAATAGCGCCGCTTAGAAAATGCATGAACGTGTCCCACCAGCCAAGACCGTACCAGCCTTTAATGGATCCGAAATATTGTGAACCGACCAAGAAAAGTAAATAGGAAATAACAATAGGCAAATTAAAATGGAGCTTTGTAAATAGGGCTAAGAGGAGTGGAACAGCCCCGCAAACCATACCGCCGATGGCAACAGTCGATTTAAAAGATTCCTCAGTAGACCGATAATGAAAAAATAAATAGGCCATAAAAGCTACATAGACAAGACTGAGCAACAGTACAAGCTTACGATTCATTATTTTCACCTCAGGTAGAATACACTTTACTATGATTATGCCCGCGATAACTCAATCTCACCCAAAAACTTCAAAATTTGATTTTCGTTCGTCAAATCGAATTCGCATCAACCGTTTTTTTAGAGTATAGTGAATGAATAAAGTAAAATTCACTTAGTTTCGTGGAGGAATATATGCAAAGGGCACAAATACCAACTTATGAACGGATTGCGATTGATTTAGCGAATCGAATTTACGATGGTAAATTCAAAGTAGGGGAAAGGATTCACGGAAGATCAACATTGGCTAGTGAGTATAAAGTTTCTCCTGAAACTGTAAGAAGAGCGATAAAAATATTAGAAGATGTGGAAATTGTTCATTCAACAAAAGGCAGCGGGATTGTTATTTCTTCTAGGGAGAATGCCTATAAATATATTCATCGTTTTTCGAATTTAGCGAGTATCAAGGACCTTGAAAAAGAAATAAATAGCCTCTTTATGGAGAGAGACAAAATCGATGAGCAGCTTTCGGAGACTGTTAGAAAAATTATGGATTATTCGACAAAACTGCGGCATACCAATCCGTTAGCGCCTATTGAGGTAGAGGTTATTCCTGGTTGTGTACATATTGGTAAGACGATTTCTGAAGTGAAATTTTGGCAAAACACAGGAGGGACAGTAATTGGGATGAAGAGAAAGGGAGAATTGATCATATCTCCAGGACCATACGCATTGATTCTAGAAGGAGACGTTCTTCTCATTATTGGTGATGATGAAACCTATGAGAGAGTGGTTCATTTTATGGAAGACTAAAAAAAGCCGGCATGCACCGGCTTTCTTCTATTATTAAATTAAACCTTCCTCTATTAAAAACTCTTTTGCTACTTTTGCTGGTGATTCCTTCAGACTGTCAACTTTGTAATTTAACTTGCGCATTTTGTCATCTGTTAATATTCCGGCAAGTGAATTTAGTACTTCTTTAAGTTCAGGATGCTCTTTTAATGTCTCTTCTTTGACAATTGGCACAGCATAATATGGAGGGAAGAAGTTTTTATCATCTTCTAATACCTTTAATCCAAATTCCTCAATTAATCCATCAGTAGAAAAGGCATCGATGACATCACTTTTATGATTATCAATCGCAGTATAGCGTAATCCTCCATCTATGGCATTTACATCTTTAAATTTCAAATTATAGGTCTTGGAAAGACCGATTAACCCATCTTCCCGATTTGGAAATTCAATTGTCGGACCCATAATCATCCCTTCACTTACTTTTGCAAGATCGGATATGGTGTTTAAATTATATTGACCAGCGGTATCTTGACGTACAGCTAAGGCATAAGTGTTATTGAATCCAAGCGGTTTTAACATGTCGATATTAAACTTCTCCTTGAATTCCTTTTTTACATAGTTATAAACTTTATCAGGATCACTCTCTGGGCTCTGATTGAGAATATTGACAAGTCCAGTCCCTGTATATTCGACATACATATCAACATTACCAGTTTTTATCGCACTAAAGGCAACTTGTGATCCGCCTAGGTTCATTTTTCTTTCTACTTCGATATCCGTCTTACTTTCAATAATATCAGCCAGCATATTCCCTAGAATCAGTTGTTCAGTGAAATTCTTTGAACCAACGACAATTTTATCTGCGGCATTTGCCTTTGAATATACAGTAAAGGCACCAGCAGCTATTACGAATACACTAGTAAAGGCGATTACAAAACGCTTTACTTTTTTACTGGTTTTAGATGCTGATTTTTGTTTATTACTGTAGGAAAATGATGTTTCAAGTTTACCGACAATATAGTCGATTAAGAGGGCTAGGATACAGGCAGGAATTGCACCTGCAAGAATCATGTAATTGTCAACGGTTTGCACACCAGAAAATACAAGATAACCAAGTCCTCCTGCACCAACGAATGCTGCGATTGTCATCAATCCGACTGCTGTTACCGCAGAAATTCTGATACCCGCCATAATCATCGGAAAAGCTAACGGCAGCTGAACCTTTTTCATTGTTTGGCTCTTGGTCAGACCGATACCTTTGGCGGCTTCCAGAATGTCAGGATCAATATTTGTTAATCCTGTATAGGTATTCTTTACAATTGGAAGAAGGGAATAAAGGACAACCATTACAATGGCAGGTGCACTGCCAATTCCAATGAAGGGAATTAAGAAACCGAGTAAAGCCAAACTTGGTATTGCCTGTATGACGTTTGTCGTTCCAATAATCGGCTTTGACAGCTTTGGCTGCCGGGAAATCAAAATTCCTAATGGTATCCCAATAATAACCGCAGCGAGCACGGAAATAATACTCAAATAAATATGTTGACCTAACAAATTAATAATCTGTTCATAGTTTGTATTTAAATAGTTATAAAAATCACCCATTAAAAGGCCACCTCCAAATCAATTAGTTGGCTGCTCAATGCCGATAAAATACTGCTTCTCGTAATAAGCCCCGTTAACTGTTTAGAATGATTGATGACAGGGACATACCCAATTTTATGTTCATTCATTGTTGCCAAAATGGAAATTAAGTTATGATCTTCAGAAACAGCTAGTACATTTTTTTCCATAACACTATCAATCTCTGAATTCCGATTTAATAGTTGAATTCCTTTTAAAGTCACCAATCCTATTAGAATATTATTTTTGTCGGTTACCAATAAGCTGTCGACCTTATTAGACTTCATTATCTCAATAGCCTGTAATACAGTCCGCTTTGTAGTAATCTTTACAGGGTTAGGAATCATAATATCCTCTGCCATTAATAATTCTGGGTTATTCCAAACACGTCGTTTTCCGATAAAACCTTCGACAAATTCATTGGCTGGGTTCTTGAGAATATTTTCAGGGGTGTCATACTGGAGAATATTGCCGTCTTTTAATATACAAATTTTATCGGCAATTTTTATGGCTTCGTCCATATCATGGGTGACAAAAATAATCGTTTTGTTTAGTTCTTTTTGCATTTGAACAAGTTCATCCTGCAGCGAGTTTCTTGTAACTGGATCCAAGGCACTGAAGGGCTCGTCCATTAAAATAATATCTGAATCTGTTGAAAAGGCTCTTGCAACCCCGACTCTTTGCTGCTGTCCGCCGCTTAATTCCTTTGGAAAACGATCTAAGAATTCACGGGGATTTAATCCGACTACATGGAGAAGTTCTTCTGTTTTCTTAGAAATTTTCTCTGTGTCTTCACCTTTTAATTTAGGGATAAGTTCTAAATTTTCTCTGATTGACATGTGAGGGAAGAGACCAGTATTTTGAATGACATAGCCAATATTTCTTCTTAGCTCAATGGCATCTATGTCGGAAATATCCTTACCGTTTACAAGTATTTTTCCTGCTGACGGCTGAATTAACTTATTAATCATTTTTAGTAAAGTCGTTTTACCGCAGCCGCTCGGGCCGATAAAAACAACTAATTGACCTGCCTCGATATCAATAGAGAAAGGCTTAATGATCGTTTTATTTCTATATTTTTTTACTATATCTTTAAACTCTATCAAATTCATTCCTCCTAAAAAATAATTACTACAGTGAATATCAACAACTTAAATATAACATGTAGGTTGTTGGTTTGTCGAATTCAATGGCTTTTTGTCAATTAATAGTAAGTCGTTTATAGAGTAAATAATTTTCAGAATATAAAGAAAAATGTTAAGATGATAATCAAAAGGAAGAATAGTAGAGAGGGGAAATTAGATTGGAATATTTAAAAGAAAAGCTAAGTATTAAATTTTTCCTCTTCTTAGGGTTGGCATTCGTTTTAATAAACATACCGATAATAGGTGATTATATTAGATTGATTAATACGGTAATTCATGAATCAGGCCATGCGTTTATCGCTCTATTTGGGGGAAATGTTGAATCCATTTCATTGTATATGAATGGTGATGGAGTAACACATGGTACAAAATCAATGTGGATTATTGACTTTATCACCTGTGCAGCAGGCTACTTGTTTTCATCATTTGTAGCATATATATCATTTTGGTTAATCAAAAAGAAAAGGCATACACTTTTAATTGATATGCTATTAGCTTTAATCGTAATCAATTTCATCTTATGGGTTCGAAATCCCTTCGGTTTATTCTGGCTGGCATCCTTTGGTGTTATTTTTCTAGCGCTGCTTATTAAAGGGAGCCAAAAGGTTATTCATAACCTTGTATTATTAATTGCCTCTATCATTTTAGTAGAATCTGTAAGTACGGGATATGATATTTTCATCATAAGTTTAATGCAACCGCATGCTGCCGGGGATGCAACAAACTTATCCCAATTAACAACATTTATACCTCCACAAGGATGGGGGATATTATTCTTTGTACAGGCACTCTTTTTCATTATTCTTGGATTCAGGAAAGGTTTGTTCAGTATTGGAGCAGAAGAAATACAGCCAAATTATCAAATAGAAGGAACAAAAGAATACTAATAAGAAGCTCGCCGGAATGGCGAGCTTCTTCTACATTAATAGTAATATGGGAACGGAAAGAAAAATGGAAATACAAACACACTATATGGAAAGCGGCGTCTTCTAAAACGGCGAAATCTGCGTCTGCCGTATCCGCCATAGCCCCCGAATCTCATGTCATCGGAGTCGTCATCTACATCTTCAGGAACAAGCATTGTAACTCCTTCATCATCCATGTCCTGCAGAATACCATTCATTTGGGTACCATCATTCATTTGACCAACCACATGATAATTCATATATCGCTGACAAGTATTCATAATATTTCGGTAATCATTGATTTCTTGACCATGATAGCCTGGATTGCCAATTGGTCCATAGTGATAATTATTCATTATATCCGCCTCCTCGCCTACATATTATTCAGGTAAATGGAATTAGTGAGTGATAAAACTCGGAATCTTTAAGGGGTATTAATATTTATACAAAATGGAACATATGATAGATTATTGTGGATTTTCCGATTAGATTAGGAGGGGATACATTGGATATTCTTGATGTCATTAAAAGCCGTCGTAATATTAAAAAGTTCAAATCCGATGCTGTTCAGATTGATTTGATATACAAATGGTTAGAAGCTGCAAAAATGGCACCAAATCATCGAATGACACAACCATGGGAAGTATATTTCATCGGTTCTGATACGAGGGCAAAACTAAACCATAAGACGAATTTTGGAAATGCGCCTTTTCTTATTGCGGTAGTATCTAAACATGGCGCCTCAGCGGTTGAAAAAGAGGAAAACGCATTGGCGACAGCTTGTTTTATTCAAAACTTTAATTTAGCAGCCTGGGCAGAAGGGGTAGGAACATTTTGGTCTTCGATTGGTATCACTGCAAAGAACCAGGAAATATTAGAAGTTCCTAAAGATTATGATCTTGTTGGTGTATTGGGCATTGGTTATCCTGAAATTATTCCAGAAGCTAAACCAAGAACCTCCATCATGAATAAAATAAAAAGTTTACCTTAAGTAAGCAGAGACAACCTTTAAAAATAGGCGGTTGTCTCTTTTTTTTTTAGGTTAATTTATTGTTGCATAGCATTTTGATATTCCGTTTTCAGATTGTCCATGATTTGCTGGACCGGGAGAATTTCCTTAATTTCATCTACTCTGGCACCTGCGAAAACCAGACCATTTTCCACGTCCCCTGAAACAGAAACGAGTAAGGAATCGAGCGTGCAAAAGCGATAAGAACAATTTTTTAAACAATCATGGCATTTGGCAATTTTTAACTTGTCAGTACCGCTGATTAATTTAGAAAAGTTATTTGAAATTACTCTGCCATGTAAACCGACAGTGGTTTTGACTAACAATGTATCTTCTTTTTTGGCCTCAACATATTTCTGTTTAAATGCGAGTGGGGCGTCACATTCTTCACTTGCTACAAATCTTGTTCCCATTTGAACCCCAGATGCCCCCATTGATAGGGCTTTGGCGATATCCTCACCCGTCATAATCCCGCCAGCAGCTAGGACGGGAATTGACACTGCTTCCACTACCTCTGGCAGTATATCAAACACAGGTCTGTCTGTTCCAAGATGTCCGCCAGCTTCAAAGCCTTCAACCACTACCGCTGCAGCCCCGAGCCTTTCTGAAATTCTTGCTAATTTGGCTGAAGAAACAATAGAAATAACGGGTATGCCAGCCTGTCTTCCCCAAGCATACATATCCCTAGAAATACCTGCACCAGAAATAATAAAATCCACTTTCTCTTCAAGAGCAGCCTTCATTTTTTCTGCAAAATCATTCATTGCAAACAAGACATTGACGCCAATATATCCGGCATCTTTTACAAGACTTTTTGCTCTTCTAATATGCTCACGCAATTCATCCGTTGTAATACCAGTACCCGAGATAATTCCAACTCCACCAGCATTAGCAACAGCAGATGCCAGTTTGCTTAATGAAATACCAACACCCATTCCTCCTTGAAATACTGGAACCTTCGGCGTGATATGTGCAATTTTTAATTGTGGAAAATTCAATTTATAACCCCGTTTCATTGTTTAAGATTGTATAACTTAAACTGAATACTATCACGGATTTTTTATAGTGTATGTGATTTTTATCATCAGGTCCTAAAAGTTGGTTATAGAATTAATGCCAATAGTTCAATCTACATAGGACATTGCGATTATTATTTTGAAATTGTAATTTCAGCGACACAGAACGTAACTTATATACAATCCCTCTGTAACATTACTAAGGTAAAATAGTGTAAATACAAAACATTAATATTTTACTACAATATCTTTTTGTTTTGGAGGGATAGGATGGCTTCGACTACAAATAGAAGTAAGTATTTCGATAATGCAAAATTTATATTAATTTTTCTTGTTGTGTTTGGACATATGATTAGCCCTTATAAAGATCAAGATAAGGTTTTATTTACTTTATATAGTGTTATTTTTTTATTTCATATGCCAGCTTTTATTCTCATTTCCGGGTATTTTGCCAAAGGTTATAGGAAAAAAGGGTATTTACTAAAATCAGTTCAAAAGATTTTGATTCCCTATTTTATTTTTCAGATTATCTATTCAGTGGTTTATTTTTTAGTGGGGAAGGAAAAAACACTTGAATTTGATCTGTTCCAGCCCCATTGGTCATTGTGGTTTTTACTAAGTTTATTCTTTTGGAATTTACTGCTGTATGTATTTGCGAGGTTCAAATGGACCGGTTTGTTGGTTGCGGTAATAGTGGGCATAGCGATTGGCTATGTTGAAAATGCAGGAAGTTTTTTAAGTATCTCTCGGACGTTTGTTTTCTTTCCATATTTTTTGTTAGGCTTCTTATTAAATGGGGACCATTTAAAACGAATCATCGGGGCAAAGTATGCGATTCCAACTGGCGTAGTCATTATCACCACTACGTTTTTATTCTTCGGATTAAGTTTTCCTGAAAATGCTGTTCCATGGCTGTTGGGGGACACATCGTTTGAGAACATGGGAGGAATGCAGCTGACGGATGGATTGCTTCGAGCATTGCAGTATGTATTAACTTTAATTGTTGTGTTCAGCTTCTTGCCATTAATCCCATCGAATCAATACCGAATAACAAAAATAGGTGAAAGAACACTTTATGTTTATTTATTCCATGGGTTTATTATTAAGTCCATTCAATATATTTTACCAAATGCTATCTCTGAAAATTATCTATTTTTAATTGTATTTTCCTTCATTGTTTGTATAGTGCTTGGAAGTTATATGATCAAAAAATATACACGGCCGCTTGTTGAATTGAAAATATAAAAGCAGGAAGGTTGTTACTAATTCCCTCATCTAGTTTATCGGTAAGTGGATTGGGGCAGCACCTAAGCTGATGAATAGGCGGAGAAATTCCGCCTATTTTGTATTTATAAATAAAAAAGGCTTAAATAGACGAAGGATTTCCGCCTATTGCATTGAAAATCATGAAAATGAGAGATTTTTCACTGCATAAGCGGAAAAACTCCCCTTATTTACACCGAAACGAGCACCATTTTTTATTTAAACGGAAAAGCTCCGCTTATTCTACTCTTGCTTGGTATTCTATCAACCACTTTTACTTGGTATTCTATCAACCTCAAAATTAATCAATAAAAGAAACTCGCCAATGGCGAGTTTC
>NZ_JAWVNQ010000016.1:0-77940 GCF_046591715.1 Neobacillus niacini
CAATACGATATAGCCTGGCTTCCGAATTGGGTCCAGCTAGTGACAAAGTCTTGGATTTTGGCTGAATTATTCTGGTCAGGATAAAAAGGATCATTAAAATATACGTTGTTTTCATCATAGCCTGTGACTAGAACAGAATGTAATCTTCGAGTAATTTTAATTTCACCTTGGCTCGTATTCCAAGTTTCCCATTGATCCTCAGGTACAAAGGCAAAAGTACTGCTGACAATTACCCAAACCGGTTTTCCCTCATTTAGCTTTTTTTGCACAGCAGAAAAAGGTTCTCCCGTTATATTATCTATTTGGTTTGGCAGGTACTCATTTGCCAGGGTTTCTATGACTTCATGATAAACTCCTAAGCCTGGTTCATTATAGGTATACATATTACCTACAAAACCTTGGTGAGGATTCCCATAAACGCCATTACTGTGATAGGGAACCTTTGGAATTTCATCTGCAAGAGTCAGCTTGTCAACAGAGACTCCTGCAAAGTTTAATAACATGGCCAGGCTGGTTACTTCACAGCCGCGGGGAAGTTCAGGAAATTGCATTACTACAGGAACGGATAATTGTATGCTTTCTTTCATAAAGGTCTCCTTTTGATAGACAACTACACTCCGATCTATGTGAATATCCGACTTATATTCGGCGCTCGTTGTGATCGGCGAAATAGAAGCATAGTAGATGGGAAAGATTAATAGGAGGCTTACCATTGTAATTTTTTTAGGATGATGATTTTTCATGTAAGGAGCTCCTTTTCTAACTATCTAGGATTCTTGCATATAGGGCAGCAGATAATCTACTACTTATTACCTATAAGTTACTAATTCCCCATTGAAAGGGATTTCTCCTCCTAAAATGTTTTATCCCTTTAAAGTAACGAGATTTAAAGGCATCTTATTGAAGATTTACGACGTTAACATCATCTTTATGTCATAAAATATTCAGAAATCAGTGAAAATAGTTCTCACTAACGTGTTGACTTGAAAATTTTAACTGTTTATAATCAAAGGTATAAGGCGTTGATAATGATTTTCAATGTCATTATTTTTTGTTTCTAGTTGATAAAGATTCTCAATTAGATTGAGAATGAAAGAATAATAGAAATGTTGGGGACTGCCATGATGAAGAAAAGATATTTACTACTAGGATTAATACTCCTATCTGCTGTTTCCTTGTTTGTAGGGGTCAGCAGTATATCACCAATGGATTTGTTAGATGTGCAATCTGAGGAGACCCAGATATTCCTCATCAGCCGGCTGCCAAGACTTGTAGCAATTCTCTTAGCAGGAGCGGGGATGAGTATTGCGGGTTTGATAATGCAGCAGCTCAGCCGAAACAAATTTGTCTCGCCAACGACGGCGGGAACTTTAGACGCTACCCGGCTTGGGATCCTTGTTTCTATGCTATTGTTTGCAAATGCAACCATGCTCGAAAAAATGGCAGTAGCCTTCCTTTTCGCTCTTGCTGGTACTTTCTTATTTATGCAAATTCTAGACCGAATTAAGTTTAAAGATGCTATTTTCATCCCGCTTGTCGGGTTAATGTTTGGAAATATTCTGTCCTCTGTAACAACCTTTTTCGCTTATCGTGCTGACGTCATTCAAAATATGTCAGCCTGGCTTCAGGGTGATTTTTCCATGATTATGAAGGGCAGGTATGAACTCCTTTACATAAGTCTTCCGATCTTAATCATTGCCTATTTCTATGCTAACCGCTTTACAGTAGCTGGGATGGGTGAGGATTTTTCAAAAAATCTAGGGCTTGCCTACCGCCGGGTCGTAAATATCGGTTTGGTGCTGGTTGCTCTAGTGACAACCACGGTTGTTTTGACGGTAGGAATCATTCCATTCTTAGGGCTGATTATTCCGAATATCGTTTCGATTTTTAAAGGCGACCATTTGCAAAAAACATTGCCGCATACCGCACTCCTTGGAGCCATTTTCCTTCTGATTTGCGATATATTGGGCCGGGTGCTCATTTATCCCTATGAGATTTCGATCAGTCTCATGGTTGGGGTAATCGGAAGCGGAATTTTCTTATTCTTACTGTTCCGGAGGAAGGCTTATGCGTAACTTAATAAAATTGATTATCCTCGCATTGATCGCTGCGGGAGTCTGCGCCATTTATTTATTTCATGACTTAAACGGCAGCTTTGGTTACGCCCTGCCAAAACGAATGATAAAAGTGCTGGCAATGGTTTTGACAGGTGTCACGATTGCTTATGCTACCGTTGTTTTTCAAACCATTACACATAATAGAATCTTAACACCAAGCATCATGGGGCTGGATTCACTTTATATGCTTCTGCAAACATTGATCATCTTCTTTTTAGGCTCCGGCCACATGATGATCGTTAATAAGCAAGTGAATTTTATAATCTCAGTGGTCGCAATGATCATTTTTGCACTCCTTTTATATAAGTTTCTATTTAAAAAGGGCAGTCAGCCGATCTACTTTTTACTACTTGTAGGAATCATTGTCGGTACATTTTTCTCAAGTATTTCTACCTTTTTTCAAGTATTGATTGATCCAAACGAATTTCAGATTGTACAAGACCGCATGTTTGCGAGTTTTAATAATGTTAATTCAGACTTAGTCTGGCTGGCCATTGCGATTGTCTGTCTAGTTATGATTTATGCGTGGAGGTATTTAAAGTATCTAGACGTCCTGTCCTTAGGACGTGATACAGCCATTAATTTAGGGGTTCCATATGATTCGATTGTCAAACAAATGCTCGTGATTGTTGCAGTCTTCATATCAATCTCGACTGGCTTAGTCGGACCGATTACCTTTTTTGGCTTAATTGTTGCCAATTTGTCTTATCAATTTTTTAATACCTACAAACACACCGTCCTGATATCAGGTGCGATTCTCATGAGTATCATTGCCCTTGTTGGCGGGCAATGGGTGGTGGAAAGAGTCTTTACTTTCTCAACCACATTAAGTGTCATTATTAACTTTATCGGTGGAGTGTACTTCATCTATTTACTGCTAAAGGAGAGGAAAGCTGCATGATACAAGTCCGAGCCTTGTCAAAGTTATATGGTAAAAAGTCGGTCGTTGAGGATGTAACCGTAGATATTCAGCCGCGGAAAATCACGAGCTTTATTGGACCGAATGGAGCCGGTAAATCGACGTTATTATCAATGGTAAGCCGCCTTCTTGATTCGGATACAGGTGAAGTGCTAATTGACAAATCCGATGTAAAAAAGATGAAGTCTAATGACTTTGCCAAGAAGGTGTCAATCTTAAAACAGTCCAATTACATGAATGTGCGCTTGACGATTCGTGAGCTGGTGTCATTCGGACGCTTTCCTTATTCGAAGGGCCGATTAACTGAAGAGGATGAAAAGATTGTTGATCAATCGCTTGAATATATGCACCTGACCGATATGCAGGATAACTTCTTAGATGAGTTATCAGGCGGTCAGAGGCAGCGGGCGTTCATCGCAATGGTAATTGCACAGGATACAGAGTACATTTTGCTTGATGAACCATTGAATAATTTAGATATGAAGCATTCTGTTCAAATTATGAAAATACTGCGCCGGCTGGTTGATGAACTTGGAAAAACCGTTGTCATCGTGCTGCATGATATTAACTTTGCGTCCGTTTACTCTGATCGGATTGTAGCGATGAAGGATGGCAAGGTAGTAAAAGATGGGCCGACAGAAGAGATTATCGAATCAGCCGCATTGAAAGAGATTTACGATATGGATATTCCCATTCAAAAAATGGATGGCTGCAGAATTTGCGTATATTTTAGCTCATAAAAAAGGAGAGAGTTTAAGATGAAAAAGTGGAGTTTTTTAGTTTTAATGGTTTCAATGTTTTTATTATTAGCAGCGTGTGGATCTAAGGAAGCTAAGGAAGAAAGCAAACCTGAATCAACCGAAGCAAAAACGGCGGCAGCAGAGAAGCTGACGATCGAACATAAATATGGGGAAGCTGTTCTTGAAAAGAATCCAAAGAAAGTAGTTGTTTTTGACTTTGGAATTTTAGACACATTGGATGAATTAGGTGTGGAGGTAACTGGTGTTCCGCAAACAGCAGTCCCATCGTACTTAGAGAAATATGCAGGTGAAGGATATACGAATGTCGGAAGCTTAAAAGAGCCTGATTTTGAAGCGATTCATGCTATGCAGCCGGATGTCATTTTTATCAGTGGACGTCAGGCAGAATTATATGAACAGTTTGCAGAGATTGCTCCGACAGTTTATGTAGAACTAGATTATGCAAAATACATGGAGACCTTTGAGAAAAACATGGAGCTTGTAGGTGAAATTTTTGACAAGAAAGAAGAAGTAGCTAGTGCATTAGAGGAAATCAACTCAACAGTTGAGGAGACGAATAAAAAGGCTTCTGAAAATGGTAAAAAGGGGTTAATCGTCTTAGCGAATGAAGGAAAAGTGAGTGCGTATGGTCCAAGCTCTCGTTTTGGTATCATCCATGACGTATATGGTTTTGATGCAGCGGATGAGAAAATTGAAGTATCCACACATGGCCAAAGCATTACCATGGAATACATTATGGAAACAAATCCAGACGTATTGTTTGTCATCGACCGTAACTCTGCTGTAGGCGGCGAAGCGGGTGCAGAGAAAGTGATTGAAAATGAACTGGTTAAAAAGACAACAGCCTTCAAAGAAAATAAAATCATATACTTAAATCCAGATACTTGGTACTTAAGCGGCGGCGGATTAAAGTCTGTTAAGCTTATGGCGGAAGAAATCGAAGAAGCACTATAAAAGCACAGGCCAGGGTTCATTCCTGGCTTTCTTTATAAGGAGGAAATTGTATGTTTTATCAAGTTAGAAGAATTACTGTAAAAGAAGGGTTTAGTGGCCAAGTTGTCGAGAACTTTTCAAACAGAGGCGGCCTCTTGGCACAGCGTCCTGGTTATATTGGGAGACAGATTTTGGTTAAGAAGGTTCGCCGCGGCGAAGAGGAAGTTATGGTTATGGTTCAATGGGAATCTGAAGAGGATTGGAAGAATTGGGAGAAGAGCCCAGAGCATATCGCCGGTCATAAAGCGAAGCGCGCCGCGGGTTCTGAAAAACCTGACTACATTATTGAAACAAGTCACGATCTTTATTATGTAAAAGGATAAAACCTAGAAGAGGCTGATCGTTAGGATTACAGTTGTAATCTCTATTGAATCAGCCTCTTTTCTTTATTTTTTTTCGATTTCCACGTTATTTTCTTTTGCTAGTTCGTCGAGTTTATCATTATAGTCTTCAATTTGCAGGCGGCCTTCTTCTAGAAGCTGGTTGGCTTCATCAACCAAACTAGAATCTTGTTTTTCAAGAGCTTCAATAATTTTCTCAAAGGCGCTTAATTGAAGATTAGCACCAGAAAGGTAAATGTCATGAATCTCTTTCAATTCATCTGTTTCAATCGATACATTCTCAAGTTCAGTAATTAAATCAGTGTAATTGGGTAATACCACGTTGACCAAGGCATCGTACATCGTTTGATCATCCTTATAATTGGCCCCGGCAACACCTTCATAAGCAGCAACAGCTTTATCCTCGAGCTCCTGCGCAGTCTTCATCTCCTCATTTATATAATTCAAAATGTCATCCTGAACAGGACCGCCGCACCCAGCTAAAACAAGAAAAAGACCAAACAGCGCCACAGCCAGCACTCGCTTTTTCAGCATAACCCCACCTCCACCTGACCATTATATGAACAAATGGAAGTCCACTATGTATGAACAAAATCCAAATAAAATCATTTTAACTGTCCGCCTGAGGTGGACAGTGTCCACGAGTGGTGCCTGTCACCGAAGTAATGTCATCGAAGTAATGTCACCGATGTAACCGTTTTTCAAAAAAATCTTTCATTTGTCTCACAATTCTGTAAAATAGTATTAAAGGATTATGATCTGTTTGGAGAGATTGTTATGGCGAAATGTTACCCGATTTTTTACGGTACTGATACGGAAAATTTGTATAGTTCGGAGGAGCTGCTGGACTTATTTCTTAGATGTACGGTAGATGGAATTTGTATTATTGATATAGAGAATCGGTTTATTCGAATTAACCAGATGTATACAAAGATTTTTGGGTATACCGAAGATGAACTAATGGGAAGAAAGTTTGATGAGTTTCCTAATCCAGATTTCCTAAGTGAGGTTATGTCGAAAGTTAAGGAAGGACAGGACTTCCCTAATCTGATTACCCAATTTCACCACAAGAATGGGCACCTCCTTGACATTGCTGTTTCTTATTCACCATTCCGAACACGTACGGGAGTGATTATTGGGACAATTGCTATATTTCGTGATGTCACTAAAGAACTAAATATGGAAAGAGAATTAAAAAGAACGCGTGAGTTATATAAATTGATTACTGAAAACGCTTCAGATTTAATTAAGGTTTATTCAAAGGATAAGAGGATTATCTATGCTTCTCCATCGCATGAAAGGGTATTAGGTTTTTCTACAGAAGAGCTGATAGGCGAGCATGTGCTAAATGTGATTCTAAAAGAGGAACATGAGCCATTAATGGGGATGTCGAAAATACTTCATGATTCGGGAGAACCTCAGCTATTAAAACTAAAATTGAAAACAAAGGATAATAAAGCTTTTTATTCAGAGACAACGGTTTCGCCAGTCTACAATGAGAATATGGAGATTGACTCTTATGTTACGGTTGGCCGAAATATCACTGAACGAATTGAAAATGATAAGGCACTTCGTAATCTAGACCGTCTATCGATTATTGGTCAATTAGCTGCAGGTGTTGCGCATGAAATCAGAAATCCCTTAACTTCACTGAAGGGGTTTTCAAAACTATTGAAATCGTCAACTACTTCTGATAAACAAAAGGAATACTTATCTATTATCTCAGATGAGTTAGATCGTATAGATATGATTGTTAATGAGTTTATGTCATTGGCCAAACCTCAGGCTATTCAATTTGAGCAGGGAAATTTAATTTCAATCATAGAGAGTACCATTAATGTTTTACGTCCACAAGCCATGCTGGATAATGTCCAATTTACATTTAAATATCCTAAAGAAGAAAAGCTTGAACTACTATGCTCTCCAAATCAACTTAAACAAGTCTTTGTAAATGTGTTGAAAAATGCCATTGAATCAATGCCGCATGGAGGGAATGTATCGATTAATCTGCGGAAACTAAAGAATAAACGAGTGGTTATTTCTTTTAAGGATGAAGGTCCTGGGATTGATAAAGAGCTCTTAAAGTATTTGGGAACTCCATTTTATACAACAAAAGACAAGGGAATCGGGCTGGGATTAACAGTAAGCAATAAAATCATTCAAGAACACAATGGGACATTGAAAATAGACAGTCAAGAAGGAAAAGGAACAACTGTAAAAGTGGAATTAGAATGTATGTAATATTTCGTTCAAAAAACAATTAAATGCCTATCAATCTTTATGCCAGTCCATCATTAGATAAAGAGACAAGAATAATTATGGATAGGATGGATTGAATATGGCGAAGAGGAACAGAGGGAAAACGATTAACTATCTGCCGTCGAGAGGCCGCGGGACATGTCCTTTGTGCGGCAGGACAAGGATTAAGTTATTATATCCGTGCAAAACAGAAAACAACCAAACCATCAAAGTTTGCAAAAACTGCAGACTTAAATAACTAGAATCAAAAGTTCCTAGAGAAAAATCTCTAGGAACTTTTTTAATATTGGACAGTTAATGGTCATGGTGTAATGTATAACTTTATTCCTATGGCGGGCAGTATTTATTTACTTTTTCAGGAAAATGGTTGGATAGTAATTTGTTTCCAGCAATATTAAAATAACTTTATGTTATAAAAATACATAATTGTTAATAAAAATACATATGGTTGTGGGGGCTGTTTTATGAAGAAGAAAAAAATTGCCGGCCTATTAGCAGTTAGTTTGCTAAGTGCTGTTCCCTTTTCTACAGGGTTTGCAGAAGGGCCGAAATGGACAAATGTAAATGTATATGAAGAGCAAGATGCTAGCAAGTTTAATAGTGAAAACTATGACTTTCTGAAATTCTCACAAGTAGGGGCTAAACTAGCAGCGATTGAAAAACAATCCAATCGTGTAAAAGTAGAAGTGCGCGGGACATCTGCTGATGGTCATCCTCTTTATGTTGTTACCATTGCCGATCCATCTACACAAGGTAAGTTTGGAAAATTCCAATCCCTAAGAAAACAAATGTTCAAGAATCCTGGAAAGGCTCAAGATTGGATTAGTAATAATCCTGATTTTAAAGTGCCGATTATGATTAATGGCTCGATTCATGGTACCGAGTTCGTGGGAAGTGACGCTGTTATCCAGTTAATCGAACGCTTTGCAACACAAGATGATGCAGAGACGAAAAATATTTTAGAGAATAATATTCTTATATTTAACGTTGTGCAAAATCCTGATGGCCGTATAGATGCTACGCGCTTTAACGGGGAAGGCATTGATTTGAATCGTGACTTTATCACTCAGTCTCAGCCTGAAACCCAAGAAACGGTAGAATTAATCAAAGAGTGGAATCCGATGGTATTCCTTGATACCCATGGTTATGTGAAGAGTTATGGACCTAACCTGCAGGGATTAATTGAACCATGTACACCTCCTCATAATCCTAACTATGAGTATGACCTTTATAATAAATGGGCAGTAGAACAGGCAAAGGCAATGGAAGCAGAAATTATGGATGACAAGGCCAGTTTTACAGGCAGTTTATATAAAAGTATGGAGGGTGTATACGTACCACAGCGTGATGACGCAGCTGGCTGGGATGATTATCCGCCAATTTTCACACCAATGTATGCAATGTACCATGGCGCTTACGGTCATACGTTAGAAGCTCCAACAAATGACTTGGATGGGGTACGCTGGATGTATAATGCGATTATGGGTGCCTTGAATTTTGCTACTGAAAATAAACAAGATATGATTAAAGATCAAATTGAAATGTTTAAACGCGGCATTAACTTTGATCACCCTACCCATAAGGAAGGATTCTTCCCGAATGCTTATATTTTGCCAGTGGATGAAAAAGATCCTACCGTAACAAAAAAGGCTGTCAGCCATTTACTTAAGAATGATATTGAGGTGACAGAAGCAGCGAAGGCATTTACGGTTGATGGCAAATCCTATCCGAAGGGAACCTATCTTGTTCAGATGGACCAAGCCAAGGCAGGTTTAGCCAACACAATGCTATGGGATGGAGAAGATATCTCAAACGATACTCCAGCTATGTATGATATTTCCGCATGGAGTCTGCCGGAGCTTTGGGGCTTTGAAGCACTTGAGACATACAGTCCTGTAAACGTTACAGCAAAACAGGTGAATCAGGTGACCCTTCAAGGTTCTGTTACCGGTAAAGGTCCATATGTGATTCCAAACAGTTCTGTAAAGAGTGTGGAATTGGTAAATACCTTGCTCAATCAGGGAGTGGCTATTTCACGTGATGCAGAGGGGAACTTTTATACAAAAGCTGATGCGAATAAAATATCAGCTGCTGTGAAAGAATCTGGTTTGCAGATTGAATCAGCAGCATCAGTGCCGGAGGATGTAAGTGAAGTATCCAGCTTGCAGGTAGCCATTCTGAAGGATGGCGGTATGGGGAAAGTTCAGTCTCACAGCGGGACAAAGCTTGCACTGAAGAGACTTGGATTTGCTGTTTCAGAGGTGACACCTGTGGATGTAGCAGTGAATGGTTTAGAGGGCTTTGATGTATTTGTTTACAGTGGGTCTGAAAGTTTAATTTCTACCAATCTATCTGCTGCAAACAAAGAATTCGGGTTCCAAACTGCTGACCAATTTTCAACTTTTAAGAGCAATGTAACAAGTTTTGTTGATAATGGCGGAAAATACATTGCTATAGGTGCCGGTGCATCCAGAGCAACTAAAACACTTGGTTTGACCAATAACGTAATTAATACCGGCGGGTCAAACAGTAATGGTATTGTGAAGGTAAATTATGAAGGTACGGGATTAACTGCAGGCTATGAACAGGACGATATCGGCTTTGTTTACCGTCCAGCTTGGTATACGAATACTGGAAATGATGAAGTTGCTGCCACTTTAGCTAATTCAGATGACTTCTTTGTTGCAGGCCATTGGAGAACTGATAAATTGCCAGCCAAAGGTCAAGCCGTAATCGTAAAAGAGGAAGATAAAGACGTCACGCTAATTGGTTTAGAGGCAGGTTTCCGAGACCACACCGACTACTTGTTTAGGCTTCTATCCAATGCAATATTTGAATAGTAAGGATGAGCAAAGCCTGGTTCCACTATGAACCAGGCTTGTTTTTTTGAAACTAGGCTGTGTTAATGCTGAATGTTCGTGTGTTTAGAAAATAAGCGGAACTTTTCCGCTTATTTTGGGAAATACCTATATTTCCTTTATAATAAGCGGAGTTTTTCCGCTTATTGCACCCAAATCCTTCGATTTTGTCTTATTTAAAGCAGTTAACAGGAATATCTCCGCTTATTTTGCCTCAAAATCATCATCTAGATACAATAGACGGAAATTCTCCGCCTATCACACTCAACCGGCACGAAAATCAACAATAGGGCCTAAAACTGTAAAGTGATAAGAGTTCAAATTAAACATACTTTGGTGACATACAGGGTGTTGAATATCCATAACAGTGGAATCCATGCTTCTCAAGAATGGGCCTGCTCATTTGGCTGGCATCGACAAGAAGTAATGGATAACCATTTTGGTCCGCCTCACGGGCACGAATTGCTAGAAGTGAAGAGTAATAGCCTTTTTTTCGATAATCTGCCAGGGTGGAGCCTCCCCATAGGCTTGCAAATGGTGTGCCTTCATGAAGGTACATCCAGGCTGCACTGACTATTTTCCCATCTTCATAGGCTCCGTAAAGGGAAAGGCGGGCGGAAGGGTCACTGAAATCTCGAACAAGCCGCTGACCTAAATCTTGATAATCATCATTCCAAACTTCTTCCTCTAGTTTAATAATGTCCCATATTTCCTGTTCAGTTGTTAGTCTTTTTACTTCTGGAAGAATACGGGGATTAAGCAGCTGATTAGTTTCAGATAGGTCAGAAATCATCAGAGCCTCAGGCTCTTCAAGGGTAAACCCTTTACTTTGCAATCGTTCTTTTAAATCTAAAGGCTGGTCGTAATCAAAAACCTTCCACTCAAATTGCTGTTTTAATCCTTTAAAGTAAGTAATTTGTTCGTCTATAACAGTATCGGCATTATTTCCATCTATTTTTGAGTAGGAAATAAACCCCGGTTCCTTCGATAAAGAAATCATTCTAACTACCGTTTCGGTTTTCTCGATGCGAGAATGGGGGTCAATTATTCCAATTCGTAAATGCTGGTTAAAAAGATCTAGTATTGTTTCTCTATCCATAATAAACCTCCTCTAATTATTCCAAAGAGAACAGATTTAGCATATAACAATTTTTCCAATGTTAATAGATAATTTCGACTATCTATATATTTATGATCATAGTCGAAATCTAGAAAGGTTCATAGAAAAAAAGGATTGGGCATTGTTATTCGCCCAATCCTTTTTGTTAGGATGATTTCTTTGCTACTCTAACCATGTTGTATATGCTGGCTGCTAAACCTCCCCAGAGTATGACCATTCCGACAATCATCATTGTGAGTGCACTTGCTGACATGTTAAGCAACCTCCTTGTTTAGATCATCTTTTACATTGGATTTCCATCCTTTACGTGATAGGAGAATTCCACCTGCTATCGTTACCACTACTACAAGTAATCCTGCATACATGATTAGTTCGGTAGGATAGCCTTCATAATTTTCCTTTAGATTTTGACGGATGTTGTCAAACATCATATACCCTAGAACAATTGGTGTAACAACACTTAAGCAAATTTTCCACCAGCCTCCAACACGAAGGTCAGAGATGGCATTTGTATGGGATTGTAAGCCCCCAAGTCCTTTGAAGAACCATGCAATTAATACTACTTCTACTAATCCGGCAGTTACTACACCAAAGTTATTGATGAAATAATCTACGACATCAAGGAAGTATAATCCTCCATTTGTTGCAAATAGCAATGAAATGATTGTTGCTGCGAAACCACTTGTTAGTACTGCTTTTGTACGAGAGACATTAAATTTCTCTTGAATACCAGCTACAAACGTTTCTACAATTGAAATCAATGAGGTCATTCCAGCAAAAACAAGAGATAAGAAGAACAATACTCCAAAGAATCCGTTCATTCCTGGAAATTCATTAATGATGCTTGGGAAGACAACAAATGCAAGGCCAATTCCGCTGCTGACTACTTCATCAACTGCTACCCCTTGTTGATTAGCCATAAACCCAAGTGCTGCAAATACCCCAATTCCAGCTAGTAATTCAAACCCTGAATTAGCGAAAGCTGTAATGAATGCATTATTATTGATATCAGATTTTTTTGGAAGATAGCTAGAATACGTCAGCATGATTGCAAATCCAATCGATAGTGAGAAGAAAATTTGCCCATAAGCTGCAATCCAGACCTTACCATCTAAAATCATACTCCAATTTGGTTTAAAAAAGGCGTCTAAACCTTGTACTGCGCCATCTAATGTTAAAGCGCGAATAACGATAATTAGAAACATAACTACTAAAGTAGGAAGGAATATCTTATTTAGTTTTTCAATTCCCTTTGAAACACCACGATAAAGGACGAAAATAGCAACTGCCCATATGAAGAGCAATGGTATTACTATGCCAGGAACTAATCCTCCGATTTGCCCAGGTTTTTCGGCAATTTTTAAGACGTCACCGAATAAGAAGCTGCCAGGGTCTGATCCCCATTGTGTACCAAACGAATAAATTGTATATTTTATCGCCCAAGCTACGATAACGGCATAATACGTACAGATGACAAAGGAGATTAATAACTGCCACCAGCCAAGCCATTCAGCTTTTTTATTAAAACGAAAAAGAGAAAGTGGTGCAGAGCCTCTATATTTATGTCCAATCGTGAACTCCATAATTAAAATGGGAATTCCAGCTGTTAAAATGGCGAACAGATAAGGTAAGAAAAATGCTCCCCCGCCGTTTTCATATGCTACTGCTGGAAACCTCCAGATATTTCCTAAACCAACTGCGGAACCAACTGCTGCCATAATAAAGCCATATCTTGATCCCCATTGTTGACGTTTTTCCATGGTGTAACCCCCTAGGTAATTCCAAATTTTTCTATGTTTTGTAAAAATTCAGATAACTAATTTGTTATATTAATATACCTGTTGTTTTTGCAAATGTCAAATAGTTATTTTTAATCCGCCTGGTTGTTTGAATTTTGTTATGGAGGGAAACGGTTTGCTGGAGGAATTGAAAAAAATGGATAATATTTTCATACTTCAACAATAATAAATACATTTGGAAATACCACTTTAAGGGGGAATGATGCATGTACTCTTTAGGTAAATGGACAGTATTAATGACTGTCTTCATCTCACTCTTATTATTAGGTAATGAAGAGACTGGTGAAGCAACGGGTAACGTGAATACAAGTGGTGAAATAAAAAATATTATTTTCTTAATTGGTGATGGTATGGGGGTTTCCTACACATCCGGATATCGTTATTTTAAAGACAATCCAGCCACCAAGGAATTAGAAGCAACCGAATTTGGCCCATACCTCGTTGGCCAGCAGACGACTTTTCCCAATGACCCAAGGCATAATGTAACCGATTCTGCAGCCTCAGCAACTGCAATGGCTACGGGTGTTAAAACCTATAATGGTGCAATTGGCATTGGAAATGATCACTCTAAATTGAAATCTGTCATTG
Source organism: Neobacillus niacini (assembly GCF_046591715.1). Taxonomy (GTDB): domain Bacteria; phylum Bacillota; class Bacilli; order Bacillales; family Cytobacillaceae; genus Neobacillus; species Neobacillus niacini_L. The sequence continues at coordinate 13,756 of NZ_JAWVNQ010000016.1, forward strand.
AAGCTGCTAAAGAAAAAGGGAAGGGTACAGGACTGGTTGCGACGGCGCCGATTACCCATGGGACTCCAGCAGCATTTGGTGCCCATGTAGCACAGAGAAAAAGCATGAGTGCAATAGCGGATGATTATTATCAAGATTTAGTAAATGGATCCCATAAAATAGACGTTTTGTTAGGCGGGGGGTCAGAGTGGTTTATTCGTCAGGATAGGAACCTGGTAGAAGAGTTTGTTAAAGACGGCTACAGCTATGTAAGAAACGTGGAGGAGTTGAAACGAGACGAAAGTAACCAAGTGATAGGACTATTTGCTAAGAGTGGTCTTCCGAAAATGATTGATCGGCCAAAGGGCGTCCCTTCCCTGGCAGAAATGGCAGTTTCAGCGATTGACAGACTAAATAAGAATGAAAATGGTTTTTTTCTAATGATTGAAGGCAGTCAAATCGATTGGGCAGCACATGACAATGACATAGTAGGTGCAATGAGTGAAATGGAAGACTTCGAGAAGGCATTTAAAGCGGCCATAGACTTTGCTAAAAATGATGGACACACATTAGTAATTGCCACAGCTGACCATTCAACAGGGGGATACACGATCGGTGCCGGGGGCCAATATAACTGGTTTAGTTCCGTGATTAAAGCCGTGAAGCGGACGCCGGATTATATCGCGGTAAAAATAGCTAAGGGGGCAGATGTTAAAGGTACCTTAGCGAAATATATAGACATTCCTTTAACCAGAAACGAAATAAAATTAGTAGAAAGAGCAGCCAGGACCCAGAAAGTCAAAAACATTGATGATGCAATAGAAGAAATCATCAATACCCGATCCTATACAGGCTGGACAACAAGAGGACACACAGGAGAAGACGTAAATGTTTATGCGTACGGTCCAGGAAGCGAACGCTTTAGAGGGCAAATCGACAACACCGACCATGCCAAAATCATCTTCGATATCCTCAAATGATAGCTTTTGGGTGCCTGTCACCACTTTTGTGGTGACAGGCACCGCTCGTGGACACTGTCCGCCTCAGGCGGACAGTTGTTTTGTTATGTCTGCAATTGTTTGCTGATTTCTTCACATTCGAGTGCTCATTTTTAATAAAACCAATTTTATAATGGTGATAAGATATATAAACAGAGGAGCACTTTAATTATGAAAAGAATAGTGAAGGGCACCATTTTAATGTTATTTTTTTGTCTTGGATTGTCGGCATGTGGAGAGAAGGATAAGGTAATAGCTCCAACTAATCTGCCATTAGAGAAACAGGAGACAGCGCAGGCAAGTGAAATAAATCTAGAGGAGCTTCTAGAAAGCCTTCGTAATCATACGACGTTGGTGCCTCTTGGAGATGTACCCGTTCCAGAGGATAATCCAATGAAACCGGAAGTACTAGAACTTGGGCAGGCGTTATTTTTTGATCCGCGGCTTTCGGGTAATAATCAGGTTAGCTGTGCCACTTGTCATGATCCGAAAGCGGGTTATGGAGACAGCAAACCAACCTTTGATAAATATACGGGCGGCAATGGAGCAAGGAACTCCCCGACGGTTATTAATTCCGGTTATTACACGTCGAATTTTTGGGATGGCCGTGCAGCCTCTCTAGAAGAACAAGCGCTGGGTCCTATTCAAAATCCAGACGAGATGAATCAGCAGCTTGATGATTTGATTCAAGAATTATCAGCCATAAAAGGCTATCAAGAACTTTTCCAAGCAGCCTTTAACGAAGGTGTCACAGAACAAAATATTGCAAAGGCCCTTGCGGCTTTCCAAAGGCAAATTGTTGTAAAAGATACCCTTTACGACAAGTTCCTAAAAGGGGATACAAAAGCTTTATCAAAACAAGAAGCCAGCGGCCTTCGATTGTTCACAGGAAAAGCTTTTTGTGTTACCTGTCATAATGGACCCAATCTATCTGATAACAATTTCTACAATATTGGGCTCGATACGGATGATAAAGGCCGGCAGGCTGTAACCAATCAGGAAGAAGATCTAGGCAGAATTCGGACACCTGGTTTATATGGAATAACCCATACTGCACCATATATGCGTGACGGCAGTCTTGCTACTCTAGAAGAGGTCATTGATTATTACGACCGCGGCGGGGATGACCACCCTAATAAGAGCTTTTTTATGCAAAAATTTATGAGTCCACTTGGCTTAAGTGACCAAGAGAAGGCAGATTTATTAGCTTTTCTTAAAACCTTGGGAGGAGAACCGCCGATTTTCACGAAGCCAGAATTGCCATAATACAAGTAGAGACCTGAGCCCTAGTGCGTTTTTTGGTGAACGCAATATGGCTCAGGTCCCTATTTTGTGTAGCGATTGGCATAGCTAGAGGCAACAAAGGCGTTTGGCTTTATTTTAGGCTCCACACCCATGGATTCCATGCGCGATACCATTTCTTTTACAAATTCCCTCGTTTTGTTTCTTTTTCCGGCTCCGATATCAATATGACCTTCCATCGTAAATGTTGCTCCTTGATAAATAAAGGGAAGGACAATATTGATTAAACGGTCTTTTCTTTCCTCTGTAAACAATGCAACAATGTCCTCTGTTAATGAAAGTTCAAAGGAAATCCTCTCATGGAGCTGCGTCATTTTTCTAGGAATCACAATCTTCCGGATGCAAGCCCAAGCACCTTTACCCTCATTTTGGATTACAATACCCGTAATAAAAATGGTATGTCTTTTATGAACCTGTGAGTCCGTACCAACCATTAACCGATAATTTCCACTTGGCGCTATGTTCATGAACTTTACAATGTTTGCGAATACCTCTTCAAACGACATGCTTTTTTCACGAAGATTTTGAAACGAATAATCAAAAACTTGATAATTTTTCATTTAAGACACCACATCTTTCCTTTCTAGAGATAATTACTCCTACAATTCTTAATATTATTTTATGGAATAAAAATTATTCTTGTGCACCAAGAAACGGACATGCTCGAAACAAATTTGTCCAAAAGGGAATCACTAGATCCATCTAGATTTTTGGTTTTAAAAATAGAAGGACATTAAATTTTTGTAAATAAGTAAAAACGGCACTCCATAAGCCGTCTGTAATCTAGTAAACAACCAGCCTAATGGATTTGGAAGGATCATACATTGTCAATTTTATGAGTTTTTGCTAAATTAAATCTTTGGGTGGAGAGAAATTTATGGTTTAGGGAGGGAATTTTTATATGAAGTTGATAGAGAATTTTATGAATGGAGCAAATACATTACTTTGGTCATATGTTTTAATTATCATGCTGGTTGGCCTGGGTCTGTATTTTACATTCCGTACAAAGTTTGTCCAATTTCGAATGATTGGGGAAATGTTTCGGTTAATGGGTGAAGGTGCAACTTCTGGTAAAAAGGGAGTTTCGTCGTTTCAAGCATTTTGTATCAGTACCGCATCTCGAGTAGGGACAGGAAATCTTGCGGGTGTCGCGATAGCGATTACAACAGGTGGTCCAGGAGCCGTTTTTTGGATGTGGCTTATCGCATTAATCGGATCAGCTTCTGCCTTTGTGGAAAGTACCCTTGCGCAGATCTATAAAGTAAAAGAGGGCGATACCTTCCGAGGCGGACCAGCTTACTATATGGAAAAGGCATTAAAAGCTCGCTGGATGGGCGTTACATTCGCAGTATTAATCTCCATCACTTTTGGTCTAGCTTTTAACTCTGTTCAAGCGAATACCATAACAAGTTCATTAAATAATTCCTTTGGAATCGATAAGACAATCGTTGCAGTTATACTTGCTGTGATTACAGCAGTCATTATTTTTGGCGGTATTAAAAGAGTAGCCAAAGTGTCTGAATGGATGGTTCCAATTATGGCAGGGGCGTATGTATTAATCGCTCTTTATATTATAGTAACGAATTTTACTGAAATACCTGGTGTTATTGCATTGATTTTTAACAGTGCTTTTGGTTTTAATGAAGTAGCAGGCGGGGCTCTTGGTGCCGCGATGATGAACGGGATCAAACGCGGCTTGTTCTCAAACGAGGCTGGAATGGGTAGTGCACCAAATGCTGCTGCAGCGGCAGACGTCAGCCACCCTGTTAAACAAGGGCTCGTTCAGTCGCTTAGCGTATTTGTGGACACGCTCGTGATTTGCAGCTCAACGGCATTTATCATTCTTTTATCAGGTCTCTATACATCAGAGGAAGCGAACGGAATTGTTCTGACCCAAAATGCGCTTGAAGGTTCATTAGGGTCTTGGGCAGGAACTTTCCTTGCATTCATCGTATTTTTATTTGCCTTCAGTTCAATTGTAGGGAATTACTATTATGCTGAATCGAATATTGAATTTATTAAGAATAATAAAGTGTTCCTAAACATCTTCCGTGCATTAGTGGTCGGAATGGTAGCGTTCGGTGCAATCGCGGAATTGAGCTTTGTTTGGAATCTTGCAGATTTATTTATGGCTTTAATGGCGATTATAAATCTGATTGCCATCGCGTTATTAGGGAAGTTTGCCTATGCAGCACTTGCAGATTATAAAAAACAAAAGGCCGAGGGGAAGAACCCAGTATTCTACTCAACCAATATCGAGGGCTTAAATAACCTTGATGCATGGGAAGATGCACCAAAACAAATGGATTCGAAAAGAAAATTAGGCTAACTGCTGAGTGACAGGTACTTCGGTGCCTGTCACCTTTTTATAACTGCCTGCCTTTTTAAAAATCATTGTAAGGATAGGCTTTGTTGTTGTACTATTTGAATAATAGTTTTTAGGGGATAGGGGTGCTTTACATTGAATGTAGTTTATGAAAAACAGATTTTGGACTGGTTTCTTGATTTTCATCGAAACCCAGAGGTGAGCTGGAAGGAGTTTCGGACAACCCAAACCATTGCTGGTATTTTAGAAGAACTGGGTGTTACATACCGTACTTTTCCTGATGTGACTGGGGTTATTGCAGAAATTGGGGAAGGCGATGAGGTAATAGCTGCCCGAGCGGAAATGGATGCTTTATGGCAGGAAGTGGACGGAGTATGGCAGGGGAACCACAGCTGTGGTCATGATGCGATTATTTCTATGGTATTAGGTGCCCTTCTTTATACCAAAGATAGAACCCTGACGAAAAAGCTTCGTTTTATTTTTCAGCCTGCTGAAGAAAAAGGAAACGGGTCACTGGCAATGATTGAAAGAGGGGCCATCGATAAGGTGAGCCACTTATTCGGGGTACACCTGCGCCCGGTTGAAGAACTTCCATTAGGTAAAGTATCTCCTTCAATCCATCACGGTGCTGCAATCTTTTTAGAAGGGAAAATTATCGGATCAGATGCACATGGGGCAAGACCGCACCAAGGCAACAATGCCCTGGATGTGATTGTTGGACTCCATCAGTTCATAAAATCGATCTACCTGTCACCCTTCGAATCCTACTCTGCCAAACTTACGAAAGTGATTGCTGGCGGAGAGAGCTTAAATATTATCCCAGGTACAGCTGAATTTGGTATCGATGTGCGTGCTCAAAAAAATGAAGTCCTAGGCAGCCTGAAGGACAAAATTGAGCATGGCCTTAACAGCTTAAAAACCCTTTACGGTGTTGATATTGAATGGAAGTGGAGTGATTTCACACCAGGTGCTGAGGTATCAAAAGAGGCAGAGACGATTGCACAAGATGCCATTGTTGCGATTACGGGACGTGAGGTGCTTGCATCACCGGTTATAACATCCGGCAGTGATGATTTTCATTTCTACACCATTAAGAATCCAGATTTGAAAGCATCCATGATTGGTGTTGGTGCCGATCTTTTGCCCGGTTTACACCATCCTAAAATGACCTTTAACACATCCGTTCTTGACCTTGGGGCGCGTATTCTAGCAGAGGCAATGGTGAAAGCATAATAAGGTAAGCGGTGTAGAAATGAACACCGCTTTTTTCATATAAATAAAAAAGATAAATGCCAAGTATAATAGTAGTTTGATAGAATAGGAATTACATAACTCTGTTTTACAGAATGGGTGATTACCATCATCAAATCAAAATTAGTAAAAATGAATACGTTACGGAATCAGATTTTAGCGGTTTTTTTAATCGTTATGATGCTGGTACTGTCTATCGTATCGGTCATTGTGTACATTCAGGCTGGGAAAATGATGAGAAGTCATGCTGAGAAACAGGTTCAGCAAACGGCCGTAGAAGCAAACGGAAGAATGGAAACGCTTTATAAACAAATTGATACTCTGTCAAATCAACTGGTGACAAATAGTAATATTCAGCAATTGCTGCTTGAAATGTATGAGGGAAGCAGTCTTAATTTTGAGGGCAAACAAACACTGATTAGAGTCATTAATAATTTTCAGGCCTATTCTGATGGGATTTCCGCCTTTGAACTATACACGACAAGCGGTAATCGAATCTATCCTTTTGACAATAAAAAATTGTCCAATGTTATTAATGAGAAATTCATAAATGTCGCTAATCGGGAAAAAGGAAGATTAGTTTGGGTGGGAAAAGATCCTAAAAATAAAGATTACTCCTATGCGATAAGACGTGTTAGTCTTATGGACCGCTGGTTTTCGAATGGCGGCTACCTGGTTGTGAGAATCTCAAATAAATACTTTGAGGTAAAAGAAAACACTCTCGTTAATGGCGAAAAGGATTATATGATGCTGCTGAATTCTGACCAGACTCCAATCACTTCTGATTACGGCATAAATATTCAGAAGGTTCTGTCGAGCAGCAGTGAAACTGTCAGGATAAATAACAAGGATTATATGATCATAAAAGAGACATCTAAGGTTACGGGCTGGACCCTTGTGATCTTAAAACCAATAAGTTTTTTGAGTGAAAGAGTATCACCACTAAGGTCGGCCATTCTTTTTTCGGGATTGATTGGATTCATCCTGTTTTCGGTTTCTGCTATAATCCTCTCAACTGCAATTACTAGACCTATAAAAAAACTCACGAAGACGATGAAAAATGCGAAGATGGATGAGTTAAAGCCGAATCCACAAAGCTATTCTTCAAAAGAATTTATTGAATTAAATAAAACTTATAATAAAATGGTCGAAAATACTAACCATTTAATACAAGAAGTTTATGAAAAAGAGCTTCTCCGCAGCAGGACAGAGTTAAAAGCGCTTCAGGCGCAAATTGACCCGCATTTTCTTTATAATACTTTAAATGCACTCTACTGGTCATTAGAAGACAAAGGAGAGGAGGAGCTGGCAGAGATTGTTATCGCGATGTCGGAGCTGTTCCGCTATACGATTGAAAACAGCGAGAATGAAGAGTGGGTAACACTTCAAGATGAATTAGAACATATCGAACGTTATTTACAGCTAATGAAGATGAGACTGGGCGACCGGTTAATATGGGAAATCTCCGTACCAGAAGGACTCAAGCATGTAAAAATTCCTAAACTGATAATTCAGCCGCTGGTTGAGAATGCAATTCTACACGGAATTGAAAATCATAGAATACAAGGCTGTGTTTCAATCATTGCGGAGAAAGTGGACAACTCATCAAATATCGAAATAATGGTGAATGATAATGGCCCGGGGATCGAAAGTGAAACACTAAAAAAATTAAATGATGCAATTAAAAATAATAATGTTTCCTCCTTTAAAGGGATGGGAATGGCTCTTACGAATGTAAATAAAAGGCTCAGACTCTATTATGAAGACATCACCTTGAAAGGCCTTTATCTAAACAGTGAAATAGGCTGTGGAACGTGTGTAGTATTTCAAATTCCGGGCAAGGGAGAGGCTTTAGGATGGACAGAAAAACAATTCTGATAGTCGATGATGAGCAGACAACCAGACGTGGATTGACAAAAACGTTAGAGAAATGGTCTGAGGGCAAATATCAAATTCTTAGTGCAGCAGACGGACAAGAGGCGAATGAGTTATTTAGCCAATCCAAAATTCATTTATTGATTACTGACATTTGCATGCCGGAAATGAATGGCTTAAACCTATTAAAGGGAATAAAGGAAAAAGGTTATAAACCCGTTGTAATCATTATTTCTGGGTACCCTGATTTTGAATATGCCCAAGAAGCAATTCGTTTAGGGGTCATCAATTATCTCCTTAAACCTTTAAGCAAGCAAAAGTTGATTGAAGCCGTAGAAAAGGCGCTAGAGGCTGAAGCTAGTATGGAGAGAGCTGATCATTTGGAAAAGGTGGCAGATAAAAAACTATTAAATCTTGAAGCATCTGGGAGACAGTCAAATTCGGCTATAAAAGATGCCATTGCTTATGTGAATGATCATGTAACAAAACCCATTACATTGAGAGAAGTCGCAGAGGCGGTTCATTTAAATGCTAGTTACCTCAGTGTGCTTTTTAAAGAGCAGACAAAACTGACATTTAGTGAATATGTAACAAGGAATAGGCTGCAAATAGCAAAAAATCTATTGTTAACCACTAATGTTCCAATTGAAGAAATTGCCCAACAGGCAGGGTATCAAACAGCTAAATATTTCATTAAGATCTTTAAAGATTACGAGGGTATAACCCCAAGCAAGTATAGGAAGCTATCAGAACTAGATGAAGCTACAATCTAAAAATAGTGGAATTTTCCCCAATCGCGGTTACCTTACCGCGATTTTTCAATGATGTTAGTATTTTACATGTAAGAGATAAATCTATTGGGGGGTTAGAAAATGTTTAAGAAAGCGCATACACTTATGCTCGTACTAGTACTGCTTCTGACAGCTGCACTTGCTGCCTGCAGCGGAACTGACAAAGCTGGGAGTGAAAGTGATTCCAAGAAAACGATTAAATTCATGCACCTTTGGCCGGCAGGAAGCTCTAAACAGCAAAACTTAATTGTAACTGACATCATTAAACAATACGAAGAAAAAAACAAGGGTGTAAAGGTTGAAGTTGAAGTATTAGAAAACGAACAATACAAAAACAAGATTAAAGTATTGTCTTCCTCAAATGAACTGCCAGATGTTGGTTTTACTTGGGCAGCCGGATATATGACACCTTTTGTTAAAGGAAAATTGTTTGCGGAATTGGATGATGTTTTGAATGACGGTTTGAAGGATTCATTCGTCAGCGGCACAACTGAAGCTTACGCTCTAGACGGAAAAACATATGGTTTACCGCTAGAATTGAACATTGCTCCAATTTATTACAATAAACAAATTTTCGAAGAGTATAATCTTGAAGTACCTGAAACCTATAGTGATTTCACAGAGGTTGTCAAAACACTGGCTAGTAAAGGAGTGGCTCCAATCGCACTTGGTAACAAGGACCGATGGACAGGTTCGCTATGGTATATGTACTTAGCCGATCGCTTCGGTGGTTCAGATGTCTTAAACAAAGCGATTGACCGTTCAGGTTCCTTTGAGGACCCAGCACTTATTGCTGCTGCTGAGGAAATTCAAAAGCTTGTAAATGCAAACGGATTCAATAAAGGTTTTAACGGACTTTCAAACGATGAAGGAAAATCTGAATTCTTAAATGGCAAAGCTGCGATGTACCTAATGGGAACATGGGAATTGCCTAACTTCACAACGAACGAAGAAATTCCAAAAGAGTTCCGTGATAGTGTTGGCTTCTTTAAATTCCCTACTGTTGAAGGTGGAAAAGGGAATATTGACAGCTGGGTTGGCGGACCTGGTGTAGGGTTGTTCGTGGCTGAAAATTCAAAGGTGAAAGACGAAGCAAAAGATTTTGTTAAGTTCTTTGTTGAAAAATGGGGCGAGCAATCGGTAGAAAAAGCAGGTGTAATACCGGCAACAAAGGTAGATACAGAAAAGGTTGATCTGCCAGATTTATATATTGATGTATTAACAGAATTAAATAAAGCGAGCAATCTAACATTATTTGCAGATGTTCAAATGAGTGCATCTGTTGCGGAGACACACTTAAATCTTATTCAATCATTATTTGGCAATGAAGTGAAACCAGAGGATTACGCTAAGCAGCATGAAGAAGCACTTGAGGCGGATGAAGGAAAATAATCTAGGTACTCAGGAAAAAGGGACATATCTTAATCAAAGTGGGTATGTCCTTTTCTTTTGAAAGGAGTTGAAACAAGATGAATAAAGTCATGTCTAATAAAAAAGTAATTGCCCTTTACATTGCACCTGCCCTCTTTTTAGTACTTGCCTTGATATACGTCCCCATTGTACAAACAGGTTATTTTGGCTTAATGAAATGGAACGGGATTGAGGAAATGGAATTTATTGGTTTAAAAAATTATTCTAACCTCATTAATGATCCTGTTTTTTGGAAAAGTGCACTTCACTCATTTTTGCTAGCATTATTTTCAGCAGTTAGTTTGATCGGTTATTTGTTCATTTCAATCATTCTTGCCGGTAAAATTAAGGGCGCAGATTTATTAAGAAAAATTTACTTAATCCCAATGCTGCTTGCTTCCGTTGCGATTGCACAGCTTTGGTTAAAAATTTATCATCCGACAAATGGAATTTTAAATACCATTCTCACTCTTCTTGGAGTCGAAAACCCGCCAGCATGGCTCGCAGATGCGAACTTAGCACTCTACGCCATCATTGTTCCGATCATCTGGCAATATGCTGGCTTCTATATTTTGATTTATTATGCTGCACTTAAAAACATTCCTGAATCGTTAATTGAGGCAGCGAGGATCGATGGTGCTTCTCATGTGCAAATCGCACTCAAGATAAAGCTGCCATTAATCATGAATGTGATTAAAGTAACGATTGTTCTAGCTGTGGTAGGATCACTAAAATACTTTGATTTGATCTATGTCATGACAGGCGGGGGACCAAATGGTGCTAGTGAGGTTATGGCTTCATATATGTACCAAAAAGCTTTTAAGGGATTTGACTTTGGATATGCAAGTGCGATTGGGTTCTTCCTTCTAATCATCTGTCTGGTTGTAACCTACATCATCCGCAAACTTACGGTAACCAATAACGATATCTATTAATAGAAAGGGGGATTATGATGGACACGGTAAAAGCAACAGAATCACCGATGCTTGTAAAGACCGCGTTTGGCGGGAAGTCTCTTGTGAACAGGATTGCCTATGGGATTATGTATTTATTCCTTATTATTGTGGCTATTTTTCAACTATTTCCGATCATCTGGTTATTTCTTTTTTCACTGAAAAACAATCAGGAAGTATTCAATATGTCTCCTTTTGCGCTGCCGCAAAATCCTAAATGGGAGAACTATGCAAAGGTTTGGACGGAGGGAAATATTAGCCTTTACTTTTTTAACAGTGTGACTTATACAATCGCAGCCGTTATCTTAACCGTTGTGTTAGCTAGTATGGTGACCTTCGCGATTACTAGAATGCATTGGAGAGGCGCTAAGCTTGTATTGGGATTATTTATGGTAGGGTTAATGATACCAGTCCATTCTACGCTGATTCCACTTTTCAGTACTTTTACAAAAATAAACTTAATTGATAATCCGCTATCGGTCATTTTGTCTTACACCGCCTTTAATCTTCCGATAACAATTATGATCCTGTTAGGTTTCTATGAGACACTTCCGCGTGAGGTTGAAGAAGCAGCTGTAATAGATGGTGCAAGTATTCATCATATCTTTTTCAAAATTACACTGCCGATGACGGCTCCCGTAATGGCCACAGCAGCCATTATTAATATGATTTATAACTGGAATGAATTTGTATTTGTGAATACGTTTATCAGCTCTGATTCCTTTAAAACACTCACCGTTGGAATTCAGAATTTTATTGGGCAGTATACAACCGATTGGGGTGCGATTGGGGCAACACTTGTCATTAGTATTCTCCCAATATTACTGGCCTTCTTAATATTGAGTAACCGTATTGTCGAAGGAATTGCCTCGGGTTCAGTGAAAGGCTAGGGAAGGGTGATTAGACTTTGCAAAAAACAATGGGGAAACTATTTACGGTATGCGAGTGGGTCATGCTGCTAGCCTATGTCAATCTATTATGGTTCCTCTTTACCATTTTAGGTTTCGTTATCTTTGGTATCACGCCTGCAACCATCGCACTGTTTACAATCGTACGAAAATGGCAGATGAAAGAAACGGAGATCCCAATTTGGAGGACGTTCCTTACCGTTTACAAACAGGAATTTAAGAAATCTAATAAGCTGGGGTTATGTCTCATTCTAATCGGAGCTTTTCTCATTCTTGATTTTCTCTTTTTGAGAACGATAGAGGGAACCCTTCATGCAGCATTGTTTGCACCTTTACTAATTATTTCAAGTCTTTATATCATCACGATGCTGTTTATTATTCCGGTCTATGTTCACTATGATTTAAAAATAATGGACTATCTAAAAAATGCGTGTTTTTTGGGAATCCTAAATATTCATATGACATTATTGATGCTGGGAGCTGTAGGGGCAATCGTATTCTTGAGTTTTTACCAGCCGGGATTAATCATATTTTTCAGTATGGTTTCCGTTGCATGGACCTTGATGTTTGGCGGTTTGTATAGCTTTAAACGTATTGAAGAAAGGCAAAGAGAATTGAATACAAATTAATATTTTATGGAGAACATATGGTGGGTGTAATCACGAAGGAGGCTGGAATTTGAATTATCGTGAACTAGGAAATACAGGGTTGATGCTTAGTGAGGTAAGTTTTGGAACGTGGGCGATTGGCGGTTCCTGGGGGAAAACAAGTGACAGTGAGTCCCTAAAAGCACTGGAATATGCGATTGACCAAGGTGTAAATTTTTTCGATACCGCTGATGTCTATGGAGATGGCCATAGTGAAGAGTTATTAGCAAAAGCAACAAAAGGCAGGGAAGATCAAATTTATATTGCGACAAAGTTTTGCCGTAAGGGTGATATTTTTTCACCAGATAATTATTCTTACGAGGCCGTCTCCTCTTATTGTGAAGACAGTCTGCGCCGGCTGGGCCGTGAAGCAATTGATTTGTATCAGATTCATTGCCCGGCAACCGAAATTCTAAAGGATGGCCAGGTATTTGATGTGCTCAACCGGCTGCAGCAAGAAGGCAAAATCCGTCACTATGGCGTTAGTGTGGAAAGCGTTGAAGAAGGTTTGATTTGCCTGGAAAATCCAAATGTAAAAAGCCTGCAGGTAATTTTTAATCTATTCCGTCAGAAGCCATTAGAGGTTCTCTTCCCTAAAGCCTATGAAAGCGGTGTAGGAATTCTAGTAAGATTGCCGCTGGCAAGCGGTTTGCTTACTGGCAAATATACACTGGACCATGTATTTGAAGAAGACGATCATCGCTCATTTAACGAAAATGGGGAAGCGTTTAATGTGGGCGAGACCTTTGCCGGACTTGGATTCAAAAAAGGTGTGGAATTATCAAATCAGGTAAGGTGGATGGCAGACGGAAGACCATCGATGGCAAGTGCTGCACTTCGCTGGATTCTCGACCAAAAAGAAGTAACCTGTATTATTCCTGGCTTTAAAAATACCAGCCAGATTACCGGAAACCTTGAAGCATTAACCACTAAACCTTTTTCCGAAGAGGAGAAAGATAAACTGCAAGTTTTCTATGAAGAACAGGTAAAACAATATATTAGAGGACCTTATTAATTTTATAGATAAAGGGAGTGGGAAAATGGCTGTCATTCGAAATCCAATTTTAACAGGTTTTAATCCCGATCCAAGTATTTGCCGTGTCGGGGAAGATTATTATATTGCTGTATCTACATTTGAGTGGTTTCCTGGTGTAGGGATTTACCATTCCAAGGATTTGAAAAATTGGAGATTAAGTGCTAGACCTTTAAATCGGGTAAGCCAATTAAATATGATGGGTAATCCGGATTCGGGCGGTGTATGGGCACCTGCCCTTTCCTATCATGACGGACAATTTTGGCTTATTTATACAGATGTGAAAGTGGTCGAAGGGCAATGGAAGGATTGCCATAATTACCTGACAACGTGCGAAACAATCGATGGCGAATGGTCAGACCCTATCTATTTAAATAGTTCAGGCTTTGATCCATCTTTATTCCATGATGAAGACGGAAAGAAATATTTGGTGAATATGATTTGGGACCAGCGCGTAAACCATCATAATTTTTATGGAATAGCCTTACAGGAATATAGTGTAGAACAACAAAAGCTAATAGGGAATAGAGAAGTGATCTTTAAGGGAACGGACATTAAACTAACAGAAGCCCCTCACCTTTATAAAATAAATGGCTATTATTATTTATTAACAGCAGAAGGCGGAACGAAGTATGATCACCAGGCCACAATTGCCCGGTCGAAGGAGCTGAGAGGTCCTTATGAAGTCCATCCAGAGAACCCGCTGATTACTTCCTTTCATGCACCTAGAAATCCACTCCAAAAAGCAGGACATGCGTCCATCGTACACACGCACACAGATGAATGGTTCTTAGTGCATTTGACAGGCCGTCCATTATCAAGAGAGGGTCAGCCTTTATTAGACCCACGCGGCTATTGTCCGCTCGGAAGAGAAACAGCCATTCAGCGATTAGAGTGGAAAAATGATTGGCCCTATGTAGTGGGCAGTAATCAGCCTTCCCTTGAAATTGTAGGTCCAAATATAGAAGAAGTTAAGTGGGATAGAGATTTTCCAGAGAAAGATGATTTCGATTCCGAAACGCTTAACCTCCATTTTCAAAACTTAAGGATTCCATTAGGAGAAAATGTTGTTTCCTTGAAAGATAATCCTGGACACTTAAGGCTGTATGGAAAGGAATCCTTAACATCAAAATTTACTCAGGCCTTCGTTGCTAGACGCTGGCAGCATTTTACCTTTACAGCAGAAACAAAAGTGGCCTTTAACCCATCTTCCTTTCAGCAATCTGCGGGTCTAGTAAATTACTACAATACACAAAACTGGACATCGTGCCAGATTTCATGGAATGAAGAAAAAGGCAGGATCCTTGAACTAGTAACCTGTGATAACTTCACCTTTAACCAGCCCCTTCAAGGAGAGGAAATATTGGTCCCGAGTGAGGTGGAGTACGTTTACCTGCGAGTGGAAGTAAGAAATGAAGTCTACCAATACTCTTATTCCTTTGATGGAACAAAATGGCTGAAGGTCCCAGTGAAATTCCAATCACATAAACTATCTGACGACTATATCCAAGGCGGCGGCTTCTTCACAGGTGCATTCGTCGGCATGCAATGCCAAGACACATCCGGACAAAACCTGCACGCCGACTTTGATTACTTTATTTATAAGAGTAATGATGACAAGTGATGGTGAAAAAGTGATGGTGACAGGCACCGCTAATGTACAATTGTACGCCTGGGGTGGACAGTGAAGAAGAGCTGACAATGGTCAGCTCTTTTCGCTTTATAATTGGGATTTAATTTCTTTAATTTGCTTGATATGCCGTTCTTCATGGAGATAGATTAGTTCGACCCATTGGTCTAACGGCATATAACCGAAGATTGGGTGCTTGGTTGATTTTTCGGCCAAGATTGACTTATCTTCTAGCTGATTATAAAACTCTAAAAATAGGTTTCTTGATTTATTTAAGAGCTCTTTGATCTGCTGATAATCCAGGTGATCGTCGCCAGGTGCCACTATTTCTGGAGCTTTAGCCTTCTGGGAGCGGTCGGCTGCCAGCTGAACGGGTACAGGCTCTGCCTTTCTCCCATTACTCTTACTAAGCCCATAAATGATGGCTTGGGTGAAAACACTTTCCGAAAGGTACAAATGGTGGCAAACCTGGGCAAGACTCCATGTGTCCTCGTCAAGCTTTTTATTCAGTTTTTCATCACTTAAACCAGAGATCTCATGTAACAACTTCTTCCTCGTTGCAGTTAGATTCTCCACTACATCTAGGTGCATAACAACCCCCTCCTTCAATAAGCATTCCATATTGTTTATATTCGCCTTATTTAAAAATATGCCTTAAAACTAATTTTTGGAAAATATTATTGAAATTGAATTGTTATGTGAACCACAATAGTGTATGATGCATAGTATAAAGTATAGTGTATGACGTACAGCATGAACAAAGGAGGTGGCAAGATGAGTACTTTATTAAACTCATTAACAACAGAGTTAAGACGAGGGACCTTGACATTGGCGGTGTTAAGTCAGCTGCGGACACCGCAATATGGTTATTCTCTTGTCCAATTATTAGAACAATGTGGAATATCAATTGAGCAGAGTACACTATATCCGCTGCTCCGCCGGCTGGAAAAGCAAGAGTTAGTTACAAGCAGCTGGGATACAACGGAAAGCAGACCGCGAAGATATTATGTGTTAACGGAATATGGCAATGAGATTTTTCAGCAATTAAAGAAAGAATGGGAAAAAACTTCCCAAGAACTATCCTTATTATTAAAAGGAGATGAAAGTGATGAGAATGATTGATTTATATATTCAAGAGGTTACCCGCAGGCTGCCAGAAAAAAGCCGAGAGGATATTGCCCTTGAGCTGCGTTCTACAATAGAGGATATGCTACCGGATGATTATACCGAGGAAGATGTAAAGCTTGTCCTTGAAAAAATGGGAAATCCGGCAATCCTTGCGAGCGGGTACCTGGATCGTCCCATGCATTTAATTGGCCCGCGTTATTATGATGTCTATATCAATCTGCTAAAAATAATTCTCCCCATTGCTGCAGTCATTTCCCTGATTTCATTGATAGCGAATACGATAGTTTCCTATTCTGGAGAGGAAGCTGTTTTAAATGTCTTATTAGACGTAATAGGATTAGGGATTTGGAAAATCCTGAGCACGTGTATTCAAGTGTTTTTCTGGTTAACGGTCGTGTTTTCGATTATAGAGCGAACAGATCATAAGAAAAGTCAGACACCTTTAACGGCTTGTTTTAAGGAGTGGACGCCAGATGATTTAAATAATATTCCTTATATTCCAAAGGAAAAGGCTATTTCAAAGGTTGAGGTATTTCTTGGCCTACTATGGACGGCAATCTGGGCAAGTGTTTATTTTAATGCCTCTAGTCTTGTAGGAGTCTATGAAAAAGGAAGTAATGGTCTCGAATTTGTAATGCCAACATTCAATCAGGAGGTTCTGTTGTCCTATTGGCCATTGGTGGTTGCTGTTATTGGGCTGGAGATTGCCTTAGATCTGTATAAATTGATGAAAGGTCAATGGACTAAGAGGATTGCAGCTCTTAATACGGTCATGCAAGGTTTCTCCTCTGTTGTATTTATTATCATCATTAGCAACAATCAATTATTTAACCCAGCCTTTGTTACCTATATGGCTGACCTATTTAGTATAACTGGTGATGTTGGAAACTGGTTTATCTGGGGTTCAATTTTTACTGTTCTATTATTCGCTGCCATAGATATTTATCAAGGCTTCCGAAAAGCCAGTATCAAGAAATAACAAAAGGCATCATCCATATAGGATGGTGCCTTCATCATTTAATTTCCCTGTTTTACAGGCTGAAGCTGATTATTTTTTAAATAAAAGATGATCGTGATGAGAATGGTCAGGCCGCCATATAGGACACACATTTGCTGTAGACCAATAAAATCTAGGAAGAATCCAGTTAAAAGCAGTACGATTTGGAAGCCAATCCTATCAAGCATATTTCGGAATGAGAAGAATCTTCCGTGGAAATCCTTTGGTACCTTGGTTTGGAAAATGGTTGATGCTGTTGGATAGAAGCAGCCAACAGAAAAACCAAAAACCAGAAAAGCTCCAATGGTTATAAGTGTTACATCTGCAAAGTAAAGCAGAAGCTGAGACAGACCGACGAGTATGGAACTGCTAAATAAAATGGTGTTAGAAGATAGTTTGTCACTGATCTTTTTAATGAAGAGAGCACCGATCATAAAGGAAACGCCTTCAGCTGCATATATCCAGCCTTTGATGGCGGTACTATCCTGGAGTTCACTAATGTTAATCACCAAAAGGTTGAACCCGCCTAGAAACAATAACGGGACGAGTGTCATCAATAGAGTCATGAAAACAATTGGAAGACCCTTAATAACAGGTAATACATCTTTAAAACTAGTTTTTTCATTGGTCTTTTTCTTTGTTGAAGAAGGCACATTATTTTCCTCAAAGTCTAGGAACCAAGTTAAAATGAGTAATCCCAGGTAGGCAGCGAGAGAACCGATATAGAGCATCGATAAGGGTAGGAGTACCAAGAGAATCCCCCCGAGCGCTGTACCAACAATCCGGGAAAGAGTGGATACATTCATATGTACCCCATTTAATTGAAGCAGATCCTTATCTTTAACAATTAGTGGAATCGTTGCTTGCAGTGCCGGAAAATAGAAGGCAGCAGAAATTTGAATTGAAACAAAAAAGACAAGCATCCACCATACTGAACCAGTTGCAATTGCGATTAGCATAAATATGACACTGATTGTTCGTAATACTCCCGACCATAACATGACGGTTTTCTTACTGATCTGGTCAGTGATTCTGCCTGCATACGGTCCAACGGCAATTCCTGCCAGAAGGCCTGCAGCCATTAGAAGAGATTTTAAGAAATCCGAAGGTATTTTTTCTTGCATGAATTCTAGGTTTCCGATAATCCCAAGCCATAAACCAAGGCCGGCAATAAATTCCCCCGTTAAAATAATCCAAACATTTCTGTTCTTCCACATAAGCTGGCCTCTCAATCTTGTAATAGTAACATCTAACATCCACTATCATAATTCAAAAGGTAAAAGATTGGTATAAATAC
The DNA here is from genome assembly GCF_046591715.1 of Neobacillus niacini. Classification (GTDB taxonomy): domain Bacteria; phylum Bacillota; class Bacilli; order Bacillales; family Cytobacillaceae; genus Neobacillus; species Neobacillus niacini_L. Next base: position 32,281 of record NZ_JAWVNQ010000016.1, read on the forward strand.
TTTTTTAAAAAATTAATTTATATCGAAGCCAGACTTTCACCAAGTTTTCACCATTGTCTTATAAACTTCAAACTATCAAGAACGAATGGTAATGGAATACAGGGATCATTACACTAAATTAGTATCCATCCCTTATTTACCTTGAATATACTGGAAATACCTGCCTATAATGGGTGTAAGATATCTGTATTCGAGTGGGGGAAAGCAAGTGGATTTTCAACAGGCAATGGATTCAATTAATTATTTGGCAGTATTAACCGCCGCATTATCCGCTTTCGTAATTGGAGGACTTTGGTATTCAGTATTATTTGCAAAACCATGGATGGAAGAAAACGGGTTTACGGAAGAAAAATTAAGGAATAGCAATATGGCAATGATATTTGGAGGTTCCTTTGTATTATCCTTCATCATTTCCTTCATACTCGTCATGTTTCTAGGTCCTGAAAGAGACGCCATCTTTGGAGCGTCTGCGGGACTCATGGCAGGACTCTTCTGGGTAGCAGCTGCAATGGGAATCACCTACCTATTTGAAAGAAAATCATTAAAACTATACCTAATCAACGCCGGCTATCACGTAATAACCTTCACCATCATGGGGTTAATACTGGGAATGTGGCGATAATAGTGCTGGTGTCAATGTGCTGGTGCCTGTCACCAAGGTGACACCTTGGTGACAGGCACCGCTCGTGGACACTGTCCACCTGAGGCGGACAGCAGCCACCCAAAAAAGCCTGATCCTAATATTTAGGGTCAGGCTTTTTTGGGTGGCGGGCCATTTGAAAGTATCTTGCTAAAAAAGAGTGTTAATTTCAATAATATTACTGATAGTATGACGTAATACCATAGGTCCCACCAGACCAGGCTGTGGAGGATGCCTGCTTTTTGCAGGAGAATGTTCACACAATATATCAAAAGGGACGTTAACACATATTTTAACCATCTTAACTTCCAATGACGTTTGGCAATCCATATATAGAAAAGGCTGGCACTTAAATAAAAGATGGCACTAAAAGCAGTGGTATCTTGGGAATGATGGGCAAACCAACCAAGTTCATAATATCTATTGGACAAAAACATAATAGGAATAATATGAAAAGATCCAGAGAAGGGACCAACAATTAAAAACAGCAATAATGAATGCAGGAACCCATTTAATGGATTCGATAACAGCTGATGGAACACTTTTGCTAACGGGAAGTAGACAAGCAGCCCAAGAGATGTGAAACCAATCTTCCACCAATTATGAGAATAGATATTTAGCTTCAGAAATGTCCATTCAATTCCTGCAATAAGACCAATTAAAAGGAATATTGTAGTCCAATTCTTTCTAAGGGCTGCAATATGCGTTGCAATAGCCGGCAGTGTTAATGCATTTGAGGCGATTGCCCCCATATTACTATCATAAAAGGAATCGTGCTTAATAAGTTTGGGATAATAGTGGTAACTATGAGCAAAGTTATATATCACTGCTTCTATGATATAACCCAGCCCGACCATGGTGACAAAAAGCAATAGATTCCTGCTGCTTCTTGTTTTTATGCAGACATAAATTAACAGAAGAATACTTAAGATACCCAGTCCCAGATACCAGTAAGAATTAAAATCCATATTTCGATCTCCTTCTGTTTTGAGTGTTAGCAGGTAGTATTCATCAAAGTGAGAAATTTATACAAATTATTAGAATACAAAAACATATTATTCCGACTTGACTGATAGGAATAAATATAATAATATTTTCATAGACTAAATTGCAAAACAAAAAAATATATATAATTTAAGGGGGGGAACGCGATGAATGCATTTCTAATTATTGTGAATGTTGCAGTATTGCTTTTACTCATGTTCGGTTTACGCATCATGGCAAAGAAACATGTATCATTCTCAAAACGTGTATTCACTGGTTTAGGTTTAGGTATTATTTTTGGTTTTATTATTCATTTAATTTACGGTACAGATTCTGAGGTTACAACGGAATCAATTGCTTGGTTTAATATTGTCGGTTCAGGTTACGTTAAGTTACTACAAATGGTTGTAATGCCGCTTGTATTCATTTCCATCGTAGGAGCTTTTACAAAATTAAAATTAACAAAGAATATCGGTAAGATCAGTATCCTTGTAATAGGTATATTACTTGGAACAACTGCTATTTCTGCGGCAATTGGCATTGGTACATCTTTAAGCTTTGGTCTTGATGGTATCGAACTAACTGAAGGTGAAGCAGAAGCAGCTCGTAATGCAGCGTTAGAAGAAAGAGTTGTTACGGTAGAATCGATGACCATTCCGCAGCAAATTCTTGAGTTTTTCCCAGCTAATCCATTCGCGGATTTAACAGGTGCTCGTGCTACTTCAACGATTGCTGTTGTAATCTTTGCAGCTTTTATCGGAATAGCTTACCTTGGAGTAAAGCGTAAAGAGCCAGAACATGCTGAACTTTTCGCGAAAATTATTGATTCTCTATATTCAGTAACGATGAGAGTTGTTACATTAATCCTTCGTTTAACGCCATATGGTATTTTAGCAATTATTACAAAGGTTGCAGCAACAAGTAACTATGACGCGATTGTAAAATTAGGTAAGTTTGTTATCGCATCTTATGTAGCACTTATTCTTGTATTTATTGTTCATTTATTGTTATTAACAATTGCAAAAATTAACCCAGTAAACTTTGTGAAAAAAGCTTTACCAACTCTAACATTTGCCTTTACTTCTCGTTCAAGTGCAGGAACACTGCCGTTAACGATTAAGACGCAAACAAAAGACCTTGGAGTTTCTGAAGGTATTGCAAACTTTGCAGGTTCATTTGGACTAACAATTGGTCAAAACGGTTGTGCCGGGGTATACCCAGCGATGCTCGCAGTTATGGTTGCACCAGCAGCAGGTATTGATCCACTTAGCCCAGGATTTATTCTTTCATTGATTCTTGTAGTAGCTATTAGCTCATTTGGAGTAGCAGGTGTTGGTGGTGGTGCGACATTTGCAGCGCTAATCGTATTATCTGTTATGAACCTTCCAATTGCCATCGTGGGTCTATTAATCTCCGTAGAACCACTAATTGACATGGGACGTACAGCTCTAAACGTAAGTGGAGCCATCACATCTGGAGTCCTAACAAGTAAAGCAACAGGCGAATTTGATAAAGAAGTATACCAACAGCCAAATATTGTTGAAGCGTAGGGTGAAGTTAAAACCGGTTTTAACACCGGTGACAGGCACCACACGTGGACACTGTCCGTGTGGTATGGACACTTTGGGATTTACTGGATAGTCTTGATGACTATCCAGTTTTTTTGGGTTAAAATACTAATCAAACGTTTGATTAGATCGGCTGCTAAACTAATCAAACGTTTGATTAACTAGCCCTGATGCATTGGGAGTAGCTTGTTATGATTTTGGAAGTGAAGAAAAAGGAGGCTATTTTAATGATTACAAATATCGCAACTGTAGCAGTTTATGTGGAGGATCAGCAGAAAGCAAAGGATTTTTGGACAAACGTAGTGGGCTTTGAAGTAAAAGCAGAGTTTCCAATGGGACCTAATGCACATTGGCTGGAGGTAGGTCCACAAAATGCAGAATCACACCTGGTTATTTATCCTAAATCAATGATGCAGGGCCATGAAAACAGAATGGCATCGATTGTGTTTGCTTGTGATAATGTTCTGGAAACATATGAAAACATGAAAACAAATGGAGTGACTTTCAACGGAGAACCCAATACGATGCAATGGGGAACCTTTGTACAGTTCAGTGATGAAGACGGAAATGAGTTTTTATTAAAGGGATAAATTGTCGTAATTTGTGTGATTATTGTAATTGTTTACCAGTAATTTTGGTGTTATGATGAATGTAGTTATAAGAAATGGAGGTTTTCCAGATGAAGTATCGCAGATTCAGATTCCAAGATTTGAACCGTTAACTAAATAACGTTCAAGCTCTGCCAGTGCGTGCGGAGTAAATGGGATTGGTCTGCCTTATTTTTAAGGGTACCTTTATTTTACGGTAAGTAAAAAAGAGGGGGCTAAGTCTGCCCTCTTTTTTGCTGTCTTTAAAAATAATGATGAATACGAAATATATCTCTACTTAACTAGTATGGGTATTTTTGGAGCAGGAGTCCAAAGCAAAGCCAGATAAGGAATTATCGGGTCTCTTTGCATTGTCTTTTCCATTTACGTAAGCACAGGCGGGCAGTCTGTGTTTTTTATTTTTCCCAAAAAGGAATGGAGGAAGAAAAGATGAGAGAAAAGGCGATAGTAGTCGGAGTTAATATTAATCATCAACACGACTTTCATTATTCCATGCAAGAATTGAAGAACCTGGCAAGAGCCTGTCATTTAGAAGTTGTTGGCGAGCTGACCCAAAGCTTAAGTAAATTTCATAAAGCTCATTATATCGGAACAGGGAAGATAAACGAAGCGACTCAGCTCATTCAACAGCTGGATGCTGAGGTTGTCATCTTTAACGATGAATTAACAGGTTCGCAAATTCGTAATCTTGAGAAAGAACTCAATAGCAAAGTGATAGATCGGACGATGTTGATTCTGGATATATTTGCAGAGCGTGCCAAAACAAATGAGGCTCAAGCCCAGGTTGAAATGGCAAACCTTCAATACATGCTTCCTCGTATCGCTGGTCAACGTGAATCCCTAGGCCGGCAGGGCGGCGGCGTGGGCTTAATAAACAGAGGATCTGGTGAAACAAAGTTAGAGCTCGACCGCAGGAAGATTGAAGAAAAGATTACAGCTTTAAAGAAGGAATTAGATGGAATGATTACAAAAAGGGAAACTTTGAGGAATTCGCGAAAGAAAAGTGGGATTCCGCTCGTTTCCTTAGTAGGTTACACAAATGCAGGGAAATCAACCATTTTAAACGCCCTCTTAAAGAAAAGTAATCATTCCGATCATAAACAGGTGTTTGAGAAAGACATGTTATTTGCAACACTTGATACTTCAGTTAGAAAAATAAAACTTCCTAATTGCCAGCCATTTTTGCTATCTGATACCGTCGGTTTTGTAGATAAGCTTCCACATCATCTAGTGAAAGCCTTTCGGTCCACCCTCGAAGAAGCAGCAGCTGCCGATGTACTGATTCATGTTGTTGATTATTCAAGCTCAAATTTTCAAAAACAGATAGAAGTAACTAATCAAACACTAAAAGAAATGGGAATTGAGAATATCCCGACAATCTATGCCTTTAATAAGGCTGATTTGGCGGATGCGGAATATCCAGCAGTCAGGGGCAATAGAGTCTATCTTTCTGCCAAACAAAACCTAGGTTTGAATGAACTAGTTGAAAAGATTAACCAGCAGATTTTTAAAACTCCTATCCATTGTGAAATGCTTATTCCTTTTGATCATGGGCGATTAATCTCCTATCTTAATGAAAATGCCAATGTGCTCTCCACAAGATATGAATATAACGGAACTCTGTTATCGCTCGAATGTAACAGCAATGATTTTGAAAAATACAAACAATATATCATCTAAAAAGAAACCCCCTTCAATGGCCGATTCCACCAGAAGGGGGTTAAAAACTATTCCTTTTTTCCAAGACCATGCATAATAAAATGAATGGTTCTATCAATTTCAAGCTCATCGTCCCAGTCCAAATGAGGAAAAAGGATATAACGGGAAACCAAAAAGCCAAGAATATTGGTAATCGTTAACCGTGCTATTGTTTTTGGAGGCATATCAATGAGCAGCCCTTTTTCTTGATAGCCTACAATTACTTTTTCAACCCGCTCAAAAATCGTTTCCACAACAAGCTCGAAAAATTGTTCACGTAATTCCGGCTGGAAGGGAATTTCTTGCAACATAATTTTCACGACAGGCAGCATCCGGATGAGAAGATCTCTTCTATTCTCAATGGTGGCTCTCAAAAAGTCTTCGACGGTTTCGTACTCCCGTTCAAGCACTTTATTAAAATCCTTTACCACTAAAGGAGCAATAAATTTTGTCATTAGCGGGGCAACAATGGAAACCAGCAATTCCTTTTTCGTTTTGTAATGCCGAAAGATGGTTCCTTCGGCAACCCCTGCTTTTTTTGCAATCTCGCTCGTCGAGGAAGCAGCATATCCTTTTTCAGAAAAGGTTTCAATTGCAGCGACAATGATTTTCTTTTGCTTTTCCGTTAATGTATCTTCATCAAATAATTGCTGCAGCATTAATTCTTCTTCAGTCATTGTTAACTCCTTCTTTTCACAACAAAATCAGGCACATCATATTTTCCTATATTTCTTCAATGCTACTATATTTAAAACAATGAAGACAAGAGCAAAGCCGAGCAGCACCAAAAGTTCGTCACTGATTGCATTAAATCCTGCCCCTTTATACATAACTTCTACTAAGGCATTTCCCCCATAATACATCGGCATGCATTTTGCTAGTACCTGCATCCATCCAGCCATCGACTCAAATGGGAAAATACCTGCAAAAAAGACCTGTGGGATGATGGCAATCGGTATAAATTGCATCATTTGGAACTCTGAATTAGCAAAAGCTGAAAGAAGAATACCAAGTGACAGCGCCACTAATGCAAGGGTTAAATTAATGACAGCCACATGCCAGAACGAACCTGCGAGTGTAATATCTAACACTTTAACCGCATACGAAATTACAATAATGGTTTGTACGACTGCAAATAGTCCATACCCGAGTAAGTAGCCAAAGACAATATCCCTTCTTTGAATAGGTGTTGCCAGCAAGCGTTCAAGGGTGCCAGTGGTTCGTTCACGTAATAACGCAATCCCAGAAATTAAGAACACAAAGAAGAAGACAAAGAATCCAACAAGGATAGGACTTAATTGATCAAAAAAGATGGTGTCTTTATTTCCATATATATAGGATGTTTTTAGTTCAGGTGTTTTGACGATATCCATTTTTAGTGGATTCTCTGGCAGTTTACTCTGAATATCTTTCATGAATGTGGAAAAATTCAAAGATTGTTCTTTAGCCTTCTCTGCTGCAATCGCCTGCTGCACCTTTATTTGTAAGGCCTTTGCCGCATTAGGCTGATCATTTGTAAGAGTTAATGAAACTTCTTCTCCACCCATTTCAAGAATTCCATCTAAATCTTTATCTAATAAGATATCGATTGAGTTTTCATCAACCGCAAGAACAGTAATGTCACTATCTTTTAATCTTTCAACTAGCGTGTCATCTGTATTCATCACACCAAGTCTGGGGTCGACAGTATTTCCAGCAAGGAGATAGTTTAGGAGTGTGAGAATCAATAATGGTGCCACCATCATTAAAGCTAAAGCACGTTTATCACGGAGCATTTGGCGAAATATTCTCTTAACCATAGCGATTATACTCATAGCTGCTTCCCTCCAGCCTTTAAAAATACCTCTTCTAAGCTTGTGATATCATACTGTTGCTTCAATTCTGCAGGAGAACCGCTTGTGATGATTTCACCATCGCGTACCATAGCAAGCCTGTCACATTTTTCAGCTTCATCCATGACGTGAGTTGTCACCAAGATTGTTTTTCCTTTATCTTTTAAGCGATACAGCTCATTCCAAATGGATTGTCTTAACTCTGGGTCTATACCAACTGTCGGCTCATCTAAAATAAGGATTTCGGGATCCTGTATCAAGGCAACGGCCAGAGACAACCGGCGCTTCATCCCTCCAGAATAATTCTGGACCTTCTTTTTCAGATCATCCCTCAAGTTAACTAAATCTGCTGCATAAGCAATCCGCTTTTTTTGCTCTTCTTTTTTAAGCTTAAAAAGTGATGCAAAGAAAGCAAGGTTTTCTTCCCCTGTTAAATCGGAATATAACGCATCCGCTTGAGCCATATACCCAATTCTCTGTAAAAGCTTTAAATCAGGAACTGCAGTATTCAATACCTGGACGCTGCCTTGGTTTGGCGGATCCATACCCACGATAATCTTTACTAATGTTGTTTTGCCGGAACCCGATGGACCGATTAACCCAAAGATTTCTCCTGAACCCACTGCTAAATTAATCTGATGGAGAACTTCCTTTTTTCCAAAGCTTTTGCTCACTTCATTAATAACTATTGTTGATGCCATTTTGATCAACCCTCTCCAAAATGAGTGATTACTCACTCTAATTATAACAAAAAAATACCTGAGGTAAATAGGGATCCTAATGGACTTTACTAAAAACTTTTGCCATTATGTTATACTATTCTCAGATAGTAAATCGGGGGTGAAGTGTTGGCACGCGAGCGGAAATTTAATACGGTAGAGTTATTCCATGAAGCAAAGCAGCTTCTTTTAGAAAATGGTTATGACGGCTTTACCTTCAGCCTATTAGCTGATCGGATGGATGTATCAAGGGCAGCCTTATATAAATACTATGAAAATAAAGAAGAACTCATAACGGACTTTATGATTTACGAGATGGAAGAGTTCCTCCATGAATTAAAAGCGATCGAAGAACTTGAAGGCTTTGACAAGCAATTCGATTTTTTGATGGATTTGATTTTTAAGAAAACAGAAATACAGCACCTAATCAAGGCAGCTTTACATGTCATTGCAAGGCTCGCAGATTCAAATGTAAATAAAGAAAAGCTGGAAAAGCTTCCATTAGAAATGTACAAGTATTTACAAAGTTTTATCCTGAAAGGAAAGGAAGAGGGGAAACTGAAGTCCCATATTCCGGATAGTCTTATTATTGGCCTTATCCTTCAAACTGTTGCTATTCCCAACCATTTTGGAATTCCACATGACGAATGGCTTAAATCAATAAAGGAAATCATTGGTCATGGAATATTCACGACTTGATAATTGACACAGGTGTAACTTTGAAAGATAATGAAGTTGTTAATGTGTCATTTATTTTTTTATTAAAAGTTACATTAGTGTTACTTAGATTCTTATAAAGGAGCTCAAAATGTATGAATTCATTCTTACGACCTATAACCGATCGAGTTACCTCAAAAAAGGGTATGTGGATAACGCTTGGAATCTGGCTATTGGTGACGATATTGTTGTCAGTTCTTGCCCCAAGTGCGAAAGAATACGAGGTATCAAGTATTGACAGTATTCCGGCAGATGCAAAGTCTATTATTGCCCAAAATAAGGTGGATACCTATTTTGAAAGTAATGAAGGGATACCAGCAATATTAGTCTTTCAATCAGACGGCAAAAACATAGAATTATCCGACCTAACCCCATTATTTGAAAATATTGAGCAAGTAGAAGGAATAAAGGAATATGTTCCATTAACGAATATGCCGCCTCAGGCGACTGCAAATTTCTTCTCAAAAGATCAAAGTACGCTGATTCTTCCAATAACGTTCGAATCATCTTTAGAATCAAAGGAAATAAGAACGTCACTTGAGAAAATTGAGAAGATTGTAAAGGAAAATACAGAACTAAGCATTTACTCAACCGGTCCAGCAGGAATCGCAGTGGATTCCCTAAATCTCTTTTCGCGTGCTGATTTAGTTTTATTATTTTCAACGGTAGGTTTAATCTTAGTCTTATTAATCGTTATATACCGTTCTCCATTGTTAGCATTGATTCCGCTGTTTGCTGCAGCATTTGTCTATCAGGTTGTGAATCAGGTACTTGGTTTGATGGGAAAGGCAGGATTATTGATTAGTAATCAAACTTTTTCCATTATGACGATTCTGCTGTTTGCAGCAGTTATAGATTATTCGCTATTTGTCTTCTCACGCTACCGTGAGGAGTTGAAGAAATTCGATAGCAAATTTGAGGCGATGAAACAAGCTATGAGAGAAACAGGGACACCTGTTTTCTTCTCAGGAGGTACTGTCTTAGCCGCAATGCTTGTCTTGTTCTTTGCACAGTTTGGCGATTATCGTAACTTTGCACCTGTTTTCGCAGCGGCAATGTTTGTTATTATGCTTGCTTCGATTACTCTTGTTCCAGCCCTGTTTACTTTATTTGGAAGAAAATCATTTTGGCCTAAGATTCCAAAGGTGGGCGAGGAAAGTGTTAAATCTAGTTCTATATGGAGTAGAATTGGAAAATTTGTCGTAAAGAAACCAGTGGTTTCAGCCTCTGCAATTGGAGTCATCCTATTAGTATCTGCCCTTAACATGTTTAATTTAAAGTATGAGTTCGATACAATGAAGTCGTTTCCGAAGGATATGCCTTCAAGGCAGGGCTATGAAATATTAGAAGAAAAGTTTGAAAAAGGTGACCTCGCTGAAACAACTGTATTGGTTGAAGCGGAAGAAGAGATTACCCCTGAACAGCAGGCAGCATTACTCGAAACTCTTAGCGGCCAAGAGCTGGTCTCAAACGTCCGTCCAAATGGTACGACATCAGACCAAAAGGTAGTCCAATATAGTCTCACGTTCAAGGAAAGCCCGTATGCAGTGGAGACCATGGATGCTCTGGAAAAGATGAGAGACAATGCTGATAAGCTGTTAGCAGAAAGTAATCTTGAAGGAGAACTTCACTTTGCAGGCGAAACGGCTAAGAAAGTGGATGATCGTGCAACAAATGACAGAGATCTTATCGTGATTGTTTTGCTTGAATCTGTTTTGATTTTTGCGATGTTAATTGTATTGACAAAATCATTTAAAATGCCGATTTATATGATGGGTACGATATTAATTTCTTTCCTTGCGGCCGTAGGGTTAGGGATGTTTTTAAGTAATTTATTCTTTGATATCGACACTATCAGTAATCGTGTTCCGCTCTATTCATTTGTCTTTTTAGTTGCACTTGGTATTGATTACAATATCATTTTAATCTCAAGATTTATGGAAGAAAGAAAAAAACATCCTGTGAAGAAAGCTGTGGAAATTGCCGTATCAACCACTGGCGGTGTGATCTCTTCAGCCGGCATTATTCTTGCTGCTACATTTGCCGTATTGATGACCCAGCCAATCCAATTATTGTTCGTTTTTGGTTTTATCGTTGCTGTTGGTATTTTATTAGATACATTCCTTATCCGAGGAATCTTACTGCCAGCATTAATTATTTTCTTTGAAAAAGATCATCCAGCAGTATCGAAGGATGTTCAATAAAAGGAAGGAAGTACCAAGGATCTCGGGTCTTTGGTACTTCTTTTTTGGTTATAACTCCCAACTAAATAAAAATATTACATATGGTATTAGATAAATTTCTAGTTTATTATATTAAATAAAACTATGATTTTTTTAGGTGGGAGTTCATTGTTTTTATTAGATTATATTATAAATCTTTCAATTTTCTCGCTTTTGGTTAGTACTCCTCTAGTTATCCGCTCGTTTTTTAATCATAAACCCATCAAACATGCTCGTATTTGGATAGGTGTTTATGGAGGAATAGTTTCAGTCATCCTTATCATGCTATCAATACATGAGCAGGGTTATACCTATGATATACGATATGCACCAGTTATACTGATTTTTTCCTATATAGGTCCGCTAGCTGGGATTATAACCGGGGCCTTTGGCCTGATTGCAAGATTGTTCTCCGGCGGTCATTGGGACACGGCTATTAGCGGCTGGACTGCCATGATGATTGGGTTTACCATCATCTATTATTTGGTTAAAAAATATTCACCATTATTGAAATCTATTATTTTATCATGTTCGTATATCCTCATTTATATTATTACTGTACCAATATTCTTTAATGTGTTTAGAGATCAGCCATTTTTTCATATCCAATATATTCTGTTTGTGATATTAGGCGTTATTTTAGGGTTCTTATTAATCGAGTCATATGTTAAACTGCATAGACTTAACAATACATTGTCCGATATGTATAGAATGGTTGAAGAGAGTGAATCCAAATACAGGCTTATCGCCGAAAATACTTCTGACCTTATTATGGTGATGGACAAAGAACATTCCCTCACTTATTTTTCTCCTTCGCATGAAGTGGTTTTAGGATATAAATGCTGTGAATTGGAGGATGTAAAGTTATGCAGGTTTATTCATCCTGATGATGTTAAATTATTTCAAAGTACGATAGACAGGATGTTTGAAACTAAAGAATCGAAATTAATAGAATTTCGTCTTCACCACAATAGTGGTCATTGGATTGAATTTGAGTCTCGGTGTGTGCCAGTAAAGGGCGACTATGAAGATATTGAGCATATAGTTATCATCAGCCGAGATATATCTGAGCGTAAACAAGCAGAAGAAATTCTTTTGCAATCAGAGAAACTATCGATTGTTGGTGAGTTAGCTGCAGGAGTTGCTCATGAAATTCGCAATCCCCTTACAACTATCAAGGGATTTGTACAACTTTATAAATGGGAAAATGGAGCAGATGAAATAAATGACTTGCTCCTAAGCGAACTAGCACGTATTGAAACGATAACCAGTGAAATGCTTACGCTTGGGAAACCACAGGCTGTTCAGCTTCATCGGACGAATTTAAGAGAACTGGTAGAGAATACTCTTGAACTGCTTTCCCCGCAGGCACATTTGGAAAATATTCAATTCAATCTAAGTGTGGAGGAATCACCATTTTTTATTACGGGAGAGAAAAACCAGTTAAAACAGGTATTCCTGAATGTGCTGAAGAATGCAATAGAGTCAATGCCTGAAGGAGGAAACATTCATATTAATCTTCAAAAAGGGGAAGAACGTGAATGTGTACTTACGGTTGTGGATGAAGGCTGTGGAATACCAGAAGAGCTTCTGCCGCGTTTAGGTGAACCTTTTTATAGTTTAAAAGAAAAAGGAACCGGACTTGGACTAATGATTTGTAATAAGATTATTAAACAACACCATGGAAGTATTACCTATCAAAGTATAGCGCAGCAAGGGACTACGGTTGAAATTATATTACCATTGGTTAGTTAAGATAACAGAGGAGCAGCTTCCTGAATGGGAAGGTGCTCTTTTTTTTATGATTGATGAGAGCCCGTAAGCTGATAAAAAGGACGGAAGTGGTCACTCATGAGCGTGATGAGAGCCCGTAAGCTGATAAAAAGGTCAGAAGCGGTCACTCATGAGACCGATGAGAGCCCGTAAACTTAAATAAAGGGAGAATGCGGTCACTCATGAGCGTGATGAGAGCCCGGAAACTTAAATAAAGAGAGGATGCGGTCACTCATGAGCGTGATGAGAGCCCGGAAGCTTATAAAAAGGGAGAATGAGGTCACTCATGAGCGTGATGAGAGCCCGTAAGCTGATAAAAAGGTCAGAAGCGGTCACTCATAAGCCCGATGAGAGCCCGTAAGCTTAAATAAAGAGAGGATGCGGTCACTCATAAGCCCGATGAGAGCCCATAAGCTTAAATAAAGAGAGGAAGTGGTCACTCATAAGCCCAATGAGAGCCCATATAATTAATTGGACCAGGCGCTACATTAGAAGTGCCCTCCTAAAGAGGCATTCAATTCCGCAAACGCGGAAAAATTCCGGAATAGCGGAATCAATAATCACTAGTATTCCGTATTTACGGAAAAACCACGAAAGATTGAAAACAAATTATTTAATAGTAAACTAGTATAATAGTAAAGAATATTACTATTATTTTGAATTTAAATACTATTGGCATAGAACTTGCATTAAATAAGGCGTAGGTACTAAATGCAAGCGCTTACCAAAGGGGTATTTTGTTTGAAGCTTGCAAAATAATGAATTAGGGGGATTTAAATGGATTTGATTGTTATTCTTCTGGCGTTAGGACTGCTTATGTTCGCCGCCTATCGTGGTTTTTCAGTTATTTTATTCGCTCCATTATGTGCCATTTTAGCTGTTTTATTTATTGATCCGAGTCAAGTTTTGCCGTTTTTCTCTGGTGTGTTTATGGAAAAAATGGTTGGATTCATTAAGTCCTACTTTCCAGTTTTCTTACTAGGAGCAATCTTCGGTAAGGTCGTTGAAATGTCTGGGATTGCAGAATCCATCGCGAAGACTATCGTTCGTATTTTAGGTGCTAAACGTGCCATGTTAACCATTGTATTGTTAGGAGCAATCTTAACTTATAGTGGAGTCAGCTTATTCGTAGCAGTATTCGCAATCTATCCGTTTGCCGCTCAAATGTTTAGAGAAGCGAATATTCCTAAAAGACTTATTCCTGGTACCATTGCACTTGGTGCATTTACGTTCACCATGGATGCACTACCAGGAACGCCGCAGATTCAAAACGTTATTCCAATTGCTTTCTTTAAGACGGACATTTATGCAGCACCAATTCTAGGAATCATCGGGGCCATTTTTGTTTTAAGCCTTGGATTATGGTACCTGGAAATGAGAAGGAAAAAGGCAGAAAAAGCCGGAGAAGGATATTATGGCTTCGGGGCTGAGAATGCAGCGGCTTTAGAAAAGGAAATGTTAGTTGAAAAGGATGAAGTGGTGCCTGACTTAACATCCAATCAATCTGTTTTAAGACAAATCCTTGCATTTGTCCCGCTAATTCTAGTAGGTGTTACCAATAAACTTTTTATTACGTTTATCCCGAAATGGTATCCAAATGGTTTTGATTTTGAAGCAATCGGTTTGCCATACACAATCGACGTTTCAGCAAGTGCTGCCATCTGGGCGATTGAAATGGCATTAGTCGTCGGTATCCTTTCTTCTCTTTTATATGATTGGAAACGAGTATCAAATAAATTCAAAGAAGGGATTAACCAAAGTATTGGCGGTTCCTTATTAGCTACCATGAATACCGGTGCTGAGTATGGATTTGGCGGAGTTATTGCAGCACTTCCTGGTTTTGCAAAAATCAGCGATGGAATTTCTACTACATTCACAAATCCGCTTGTAAATGGAGCTGTTACAACAAGTACTCTTGCAGGAGTGACAGGTTCGGCATCAGGCGGTATGGGAATTGCGTTAGGTGCGATGGCAGATCAATACAATAAGGCTATTGCAGCAGCGAATATTCCGCCAGAAGTTATGCACCGTGTTGTGGCCATGGCATCAGGCGGTATGGATACACTTCCGCACAATGGTGCGGTTATTACCCTTTTAGCGGTAACAGGCTTGACGCATAAACAATCTTACCGTGATATTTTTGCGATTACGATTATTAAAACAGTCGCTGTATTCTTCATTATTGCTGTCTATACTTTCTTAGGACTTGTCTAAAAGAGAGTACTAGAGCATAGAGTATTAAATCAATATTCTTAGGAGGATGAACATGTTAGCAGGAAAAACAGCGTTTATAACTGGCTCTGCAAGTGGAATAGGTTTAGAAATCGCTAAGACCTTTGCACAAGAGGGAGCAAAGGTAGTTATCTCTGATTTAAATAAAGAAAAAAGTGACATGGTTGCAGAAGAACTGCAGCTAGAAGGGTATGAAGCTTTTTCGGCTCCTTGTGATGTAACGGATGAGGAAGCATTCAAGAATGCTTTAGAAGCAGCACATAGCAGATTTGGCAGCATTGATATTTTAGTAAATAATGCGGGACTTCAATATGTATCTCCTATCGAGGAATTCCCTACTGAAAAATTTGAGTTCCTAATAAAAGTAATGCTCACTGCTCCGTTTATCGGGATTAAACATGTATTCCCGATCATGAAGCAGCAGGGCTTTGGAAGAGTCATTAATATGGCTTCGATTAACGGTGTGATTGGATTTGCAGGCAAAGCAGCCTATAATAGTGCGAAGCACGGAGTCATTGGTTTAACAAAGGTTGCTGCATTAGAGGGAGCACAGCATGGAATTACTGTAAATGCCCTATGTCCAGGCTATGTGGATACACCGCTTGTAAGAAACCAGCTTAAAGACTTGGCTGTCACTCGGAATGTCAGTCTAGACCGTGTAATCGATGACGTACTCCTCACGCTTGTACCGCAAAAAAGGCTGTTGGCTGTTTCTGAAATTGCCGATTATGCTGCTTTCTTGGCCAGTGAAAAGGCTAGAGGAATCACAGGGCAAGCCGTTATTCTTGATGGCGGTTATACTGTCCAATAAGAAAGAAATCCTGCCCGGCTCTACCGGACAGGATTCTTTTATTATAGATGATTAACCAAGCCTCTTTGATATAATGAACATAAACAAAAACTTATCAGGGTGAAAAGATATGAAACTAGGAACGGGGAAAATCCCGCATCATTGGATTGAAGAAATTATTAATCTTGCAGGAGAACGTATTGTCGTTGTCGACCGAGATGGCATTATTCTTTATATCAATTCTGCTTATTGTGAGTTTCTTGGCACATCGGTAGAAGAATCTATCGGAAAGCCTGTTCAAGATGTAATTGAGAACTCTAGGATGCATATCGTTGCGAAAACCGGACAAAAAGAGCTTGCCGCCCTTCAGCCCATCAACGGCAGTGATATGATTGCAAATCGCTATCCTCTTATGATTGACGGTGAATTAGTAGGGGCAGTGGGAACCGTTATGTTTCGTAATCCCGAGGATTGGCTGTTATACAAAAATAAAATCCAGCATCTCGTTGAAGAAGTAAACTATTATAAAACTAAAGCTGAGAAAAACGTTAAAAGCAAATATTACTTTAAGCATCTAGTGGGTGAAAGTCCTTCATTTACGGGTGTCAAAAGGTTAGCAGAAAGGGTTTCGGCCAGTCAATCTGCAGTTCTTTTATTAGGAGAGTCAGGGACGGGTAAGGAATTGTTCGCTTCTGCTATTCACAACAACAGTACACGCTCAACATTTCCATTTGTTCCAATAAACTGCGCATCGATTCCGGAGCATTTACTTGAATCTGAATTATTTGGATACGATGAGGGTGCCTTTACAGGTGCTAAAAAGGGAGGAAAGAAAGGACAATTTCAGATTGCTGATCATGGAACTATTTTTCTTGATGAAATCGGTGACATGCCGCTCGTCATGCAGGGCAAGCTTTTAAGAGTCTTACAGGAGAGGGAGATACTGCCTGTCGGCGGTCAAAAATCTATTCCTGTAGATGTGCGGATTATTGCTGCTACACATCGGAATTTAGAGAAAATGGTGGAAGAAGGGACCTTCCGTCAAGATTTATATTACCGGTTAAATGTAATTAAAATTGAAATTCCGCCGCTAAGAAAGCGGATAGGCGATATCGAGTTAATATCCAATAATCTATTAAAAAAGCTGGAAAGAGAATTTTATCGGAAAGGAATCAAGCTTTCAAGTGAAGTGGTAGAGAGATTCAATCAACATAAGTGGCAAGGGAATATTCGTGAACTCGAAAATGTTCTAGAAAGGTCTATCAATGTCTTAGACGGGGATACAATAGAAATTTCGCACCTTCCATTGTATCTGCGAGATGATGAGACCATAAGTATTCCTGGCAAGTCAAACGTGAACGGATTGGTAAGTGACCAAGACATGCCTGTTCAGCCCCTAAAAGAAACACTGGCACAGGTGGAAAAACAAGCAATGTTACAGGCTCTATCCATTACGAATGGTAATAAACTCGAAGCAGCGAGATTGCTCGAAATTGGGAAATCTAAATTCTATGAGAAATGTAAAATTTATTCAATACATTAAAAAGAAGGGGGTCTTCCTATTAGGAGGATGCCCTTCTTTTTATGAATGTTTTATTTTTTTACTAGGGTAAGAGACCTAAAGTTAAAAATAAATACATATAGCAGGAGTTCCGATAATAGTATGTATTTATGTTTTAAGCATCGGGGAGGGATGAAGTGATGCAAAGCATGCGCTGGGTTTGGGGGTATATTAGGAACTTTCGGATAAGGTTATTTAGCGGCCTTTTTCTTGCATTAATGGTTTCTGTTTTAAATATGCTTAACCCCTATTTTGCTGGGAGAATCGTTGATAAGGTTATTTATGGTCAAGAGCATGAACGATTATGGATTTTCTTAGGTTCGATGATTGGTATAACCGTGTTTAAAACGATTATCCGCTATAATTATCAGATTATGTTCGAACGAGTTTCCCAAAGTGTCATTTTCACCATTAGGGAAAAATTATACGACCGGCTTAACCAGTTAGATTTTAGGTTTTTCGATCAGACAAAAACAGGAGACATTATGGCGCGAATGACGGGGGATTTGGAAGCGGTCAGGCATTTTACCGCGTGGACCATTTATATGATATTTGAGAATATGACAATCCTGATCTTTGCTATTGGATTTATGTTCTATATCCATCCGCCGTTAGCACTAGCAATGCTTGCGGTTACTCCGATTATTGGCTTTTTTGCTGTGCGTTTATCCTTTACAGTTAAACCAACTTTTTCAGCCATTAGGGGACAATTTGCAAGATTAAATTCAGTTGTACAGGAAAATATTAGCGGCAATCGTGTTGTAAAGGCCTTTGCGAAGGAAGGGTACGAAATTGAAAAGTTTTCAAAAGAAAATGAAGCCTTTAAGGAGAAGAATCTTGCGTCTTCAAGAGTCTGGGAAAAGTATTTACCAATTCTCGATTCACTTGCAGGAGTATTAACAGTAGTCATGATTGTCGTTGGTGGATACATGGTCATTAATCAGTCTCTGACAATGGGTGAGCTGGTCATGTTCAATTCATTAATTTGGGCTTTAAATAATCCAATGCGAATGGCTGGATGGTTGATTAATGATGTTCAAAGATTTGTAGCCTCAGCAGAAAAAGTAGAGGAATTACTGAATACAAATCCAGAAATTAAGAATGAAACCAAAAGGTACAATATTAAAAATTTCAAAGGTGTTGTGGAATTTGAACAAGTATCGTTTAGCTATGGTGACGAACAGGTATTGAATGATATAAGCTTCAAGATTAGGCAGGGGCAAACAGTGGGCATTATTGGGCCTACTGGTGCTGGTAAATCGACACTTGTAAATCTTCTGAGCAGGTTTTATGACGTTTCCAAAGGAGAAGTAAGATTAGATGGACTTAATGTGAAAGATTGGGATATTCATAAATTGAGAAATAGTATGGCAGCCGTAATGCAGGATATATTTCTATTCTCAGATACGATTGAAGGAAACATCGCGTATGGAAACCCAAATGCCTCCTTTCAGGACGTTCAAACTGCTGCCAAAATGGCAGAAGCAGATGACTTTATTGCCAAGCTGCCAGAAGGATACGATACGATTATTGGAGAACGGGGAGTAGGTCTTTCCGGAGGACAGCGGCAGCGGATTGCTTTAGCGCGTGCAATATTAAAAAATCCATCGATCTTAATTTTGGACGATACAACATCAGCGTTGGATATGGAAACAGAGATGCGCATCCAAAAGACCTTAAAATCATTTCTTAAGGATAAGACCTGTTTTATAATTGCGCATCGTATTTCTTCCGTAAAAGATGCTGATTTAATACTTGTCATGGAAAATGGCAGAATCATTGAAAGAGGAAATCATAAAGAACTGCTTGCCAAAAAAGGAAGTTACTTTAAAGTGTTTAGAAATCAAGTTGGAAACTTTGATGGAGTGCATGACCAAAAGGAGGTGAATTATCTCAATGGCGCGCAATAAATTTGATGTGGATGAAGAGCTGGAATCACCATTTAGTTTTATTCAGCTTAAGAGGCTGATGGTTTATTTAAAGCCTTACAAGAAAAAGATCTTCTCCACTGTATTGATCATGTTAATTGCAAGCGGGGCAAGTTTAATCGGACCGTATCTAATTAGTAAGGCCATTGATGATAAAATCCCAGACAAGGATGCAGCAGGCTTGATGGTTCTTGCAGGTATTTATTTATTTGCCATTATCATCACTGGGATCTGTATGAGATATAAAATCAGAATGATGTCCCAAATAGGGCAAAGTGTTATTCTCCAGATTCGGGAAGACTTGTTTACTCATTTACAAAAGTTATCCTTCACCTTCTATGACAGCAGACCTCATGGGAAGATTTTGGTTAGGGTGGTAAACTACGTAAACTCCCTGAGTGATTTACTATCGAATGGATTAATCAATCTGATTACTGACCTTTTCAGTCTGCTCGTGATTCTAGGGTTTATGTTAGCGATTGACGTAAAATTAACGCTTATGGCAATGATTGGGTTTCCAATCCTTGCAGGTGTGATTCTGCTTATTAAAAATGCCCAGCGGAAGGCGTGGCAGATTTTAAGTAACAAGCAGTCGAACATGAATGCATATATACATGAAAGTATTAATGGCATTAAAGTGACACAGTCTTTTACAAGAGAAGAAGAAAATAAACGGATATTTAGTGAAGTATCTGATAGTTATAGAACATCATGGATGAGGGCAGTGAGGATTCAGTTCCTGCTATGGCCTTCAATTGAAAATATCTCAATCCTTACCACCTCACTCATTTATGTTGTCGGAATCTCTCTCCTTGGTGATGGAGTAACTGTTGGTGCTTTGGTTGCCTTTGTTGGGTATATTGGAATGTTCTGGGCGCCAATAGCGAATATAGGGAATTTTTATAATGCAATCATTAATGCCACGGCCTATTTAGAGAGAATATTTGAAATGATTGATGAAAAACCGACCGTCAAAGATCTCCCGATTGCGTCAGAGCTGCCTTTAATAAAGGGGAAAGTAGAGTTTAAAGATGTCACGTTTGGATATGAAGATGGGGAGAAAATCCTTAAAAACATAAATCTAAATGTAAATCCCGGTGAAACTATTGCCCTAGTTGGAGCTACGGGATCAGGAAAGACCACAATCGTCAGTCTTCTTAGCCGTTTTTATGATGTTACTAGCGGCAAAATTGAAATAGATGGAGTGGATATTCAATCTGTAACCATAGCCTCTCTTAGAAAGCAGATGGGTGTTATGCTTCAGGACCCATTTATTTTCTCAGGTACGATTATGGATAATATCCGTTATGGCCGGCTTGATGCGACAGATGAAGAAGTCATTGAAGCAGCCAAAGCTGTGCAGGCTCATCCATTTATTTCGAGCTTGGCTGAGGGGTATAAGACAGAGGTGAATGAAAGAGGCACAAGACTTTCTACTGGGCAGAGACAGCTGATTTCTTTTGCAAGAGCGCTTTTAGCAGATCCCAAGATCTTAATTCTTGATGAGGCCACATCATCCATCGATACAGAAACGGAGATTGCTTTGCAAAAAGGGCTGGAAACGTTGTTAGCAGGAAGAACATCTTTTATTATTGCACATCGTCTTTCCACCATCCAAAATGCAAACCGGATCCTTGTGATCGATAAAGGCAGAATTATCGAGGAAGGTTCTCATAACGAATTGATCAATCAAAAAGGTTTCTATTGGAAACTGCATCAATCACAGTATCAATCATTAGAAGTGAGTTAATTAAAAGATAAAAAAAGAGGCTGTCTAAAAAGGTCCGATAAACAGACTTTTTAGGAGCCTCTTTTTATATATATACTCCTAGCCTTCTGTGCTAAACAATTTCCTTAGTACTAAAGTAACAGCTCCTAAAACCATGCCTGTTTTCCCTAATTGTGAACAAACAATCTGTATTTCCTCATTCGAATTATTAAAATTATATTTCTCTATCATTTTTATGAGCGGTGTTAAAACAAAATCGCCTTCTTCGAAAATGCTTCCTTCTAATATGATTTTTGATGGCTTAAGAATGTTTACCATATTGGCTGTAGCTAATCCAAGCGATTCGCCGCTCGTTTCCAAGATTGATACAACTAAAGGCTCTCCTTCGCTGGCCGCTCTAAATAACTCCTTGATATTAAGATCATTTTTGCTATCCTTCAACCATTGGAGATTAAATGTGTTGGGTTGGTTTTTAAGTTCCTTTTTGACTTTATCGATAATAGCCGATTCAGAAGAGTAGGCTTCTAAACAACCATGATTTCCACACTGACATTTAGGCCCATTCACATCTACAATCGTGTGTCCGATTTCACCTGCTGAATGAAAGGAGCTTTTGTAGATTTCATTTTTGATAAAGATACCGGAACCAATTCCCCGTCCAACACTAATACAAATAAAATCGGATACATTTTGTCCTTGCCCAAACCAGCTTTCTGCTAAAGCCAAGGCA
The DNA here is from genome assembly GCF_046591715.1 of Neobacillus niacini. Classification (GTDB taxonomy): domain Bacteria; phylum Bacillota; class Bacilli; order Bacillales; family Cytobacillaceae; genus Neobacillus; species Neobacillus niacini_L. The sequence goes on from NZ_JAWVNQ010000016.1 coordinate 54,012, forward strand.
CGAACATCATTTTCTACAATAACGGGAATATCGAATTCTTTTTCTAAACATTCTTTGATTGGTATATTATCAAGTTGTAAGTGAGGAGAAAAAATAGCCAAACCTTGTTCTGAATCAACCAATCCGTGCATAGCAAAGCCGATTCCAAGAATTAAGTCTTTTTGGACATCCGTTTTCTTTAATATCCAATCGATACTCTCAATAAGCAGATGCATAAATTCAGTTTTAGTAGGGAGGTCTTGGATATCCTTTACATAATTCTCAATAATCTTTCCGTCCATAGTAGTTAATACGACACGAACAACCTCTGATGCAGCATATACGCCGATAATATAATGAGCAGAATAATTTATTCGGAGCATGATAGGCTTTCTGCCGCCTGATTTTGAGATAGTGGATTGTTCTTCTTTGAGTAAGTTTTTATCTATCAATTCACTGACTAAGGAACCTACTGTCGGCGGGGTTAAGTTAGTTTGTTTTGCTATTTCGGCTCTTGATATAGGTTCTTTAAGACGTATCATATTTAAAACCGTTGACTGATTTAGTGACTTCATTCTTTCAAAACTGCCAGTCTTGGTAACGTTCATCATCCACACACTCCGTTACTTTTTCAAATTTATAGATTAGTTACAATCATAATATCATTAAAATGCCCACAAGAGTAAAGACACAAAACATTAATTAATTAAATTAATTAATAATCGTTGACAGTAAAAATTTTTGGATATATATTCATATTGTGTTAAAAAATTTCAGTGAAAGCGCGAACAAGTGAGTTGAAGGGTTGGAAACTGCCAAAATTAGGAGGAGATACCAAATAACAAAATGGCATTAGGGGATGAGGTCTTGTTAGAAAAGGGCACGAAAAAAACAAAAATCCTTATAGCATTTGTTTTTACTATACTTTTGGCAGGGATTGGGGTGCTATTCATTTCAATGAAGGAAGAAAAATCAATCACTTATACAAACCCTATCGGTGGAATGACGAATATAGGAGACCCATTCGTGTTAAAGGATGGCGATCAATACTTTATGTATGCTACTTCCGCTGCAACAATAGGATTTAGAGCCTGGCAGTCGGATAACATGGTGGACTGGGAAGAAAAAGGACTGGTTTACGATATTGAACAGCAGACAGATCAGTGGGCAACAGGTGATTTCTGGGCTCCTGAAGTAGTTAAGCACAACGGCCAGTATTATATGACTTACAGTGCGCGTAACAAGGAAGGTCATTTACAAATTTCAGTAGCTGTTAGTCAAGAACCTTTGGGACCTTTTAAGGATGTCAGCACTGAAATCATCAAACAATCTGGATCTTACATTGACGGACACATATTCTTTGAAGACGATGGAACCTCTTATTTCTATTATGTTAAGGACTGCTCCGAAAATATTATTGACGGGTATCATGTGAGTCAGATATTCGTTCAAAAAATGAATAATGAACTAACGTCTTTGATTGGCCAACCACAGCTGCTGCTTGAGCCCGATCAGGAATGGGAAGGTTTGAATGGAGACTATCAATGGAATGAAGGCCCTTTCGTATTGAAACATGAGAGTAAATACTACCTTATGTATTCTTCCAACTTCTACGCCAGCTCAGATTATGGGGTAGGATATGCTATAGCTGACAATCCTATGGGTCCTTTTAAAAAAGCGAATGAAAATCCCATTTTATCAAAGGATTTATCGAATGGTATTTCAGGACCAGGGCACAATAGTGTAACAACTGGTCTTGATGGAAAAACATTATATACCGTCTACCATACACACACCTATCCCGATGATCCAAGCGGGGACAGGCTAATGAATATGGATCGGTTATACTTCGAAAATGGCAAGTTGAAAATTGATGGTCCAACATACACAGAACAAAAAATTATGTTAGGGGGAAAATAAATTGAAAAAGTATAATTTACTAATCGTTCTATCAATCATTGCAGCCTTGTTATTAAGTGCATGCGGCGGGAAAGACGAGGGCAATGAAAACGCTTCTGGTGATAAGGGTAATAAAGAAATCTTATTGTGGAGCAGTACAACCGGTCCTGATGCTGACCTTATTCAAAAAAATATTGACCAGTACAATGCAACTAATCCAGATTATAAGGTGAAAATTGTAGCTATGAAGGGTGACGTACTTGGTAATAAACTAGCCACTGTTACTCGTTCTGGTAAAGGTGTTCCTGATATTGCACTTATAGCTTCTGAAGCTGTATCAACTTACCATTCACAAGGTATGTTGGAGCCTTGGGATAAATACATTGAGGGTACAGAAGTTAAGGGCGAGAATTATATTGAAGAAGCTTGGAAAGTTGGAACCGTTGAAGGCAGTCAATATGGTTTACCTGCTACAATGGGCAGCTGGGTAATGTATTACAATAAAGATTTAGTTGACAAATACGTACCAGGTGCAGCTGATGATAACATTATCACGTACGAAGAAATTGAAAAAGCAGGGGCTGCTGCAAAACCAGACGGTGTTTACGCTTACGGTTTCACATGGCCAATGCAGAACTTTAATAATCTATATTTACAAATGGGCGGCAAATTCTCTGAGGATGGGAAACCGACCATTGATAACGAAACGGCTGTAAAAACATTTGAACAATTCAAGAAGCTGCATGATGCTGGTTATATGAACAAAAAAGGCGAAGATATGAATAAGTTGTTCAATAACGGTAAGGTAATCTTCTTACCTGAAGGCACTTGGATGCTATCACAAATGAGCAAAATTACTGACTTCGAATGGGCAGAGACATTTACTCCACAATGGGATGCTGCAAATGTAATCCAAGGAAGCGGTGCTGACCAATTTGCAATGTTTAAGAGCAAAGAGCGTTCGGAGGATAAAATCAAGGGTATTGTAGCTTTCGTTGAATGGCTTCAAGGCAATACTTTAGAATGGGTTAAATCAGGTTCAAACCCAACTTCATTAGGAATGCTTGAAAATGAAGAATATACAAAAATGCCGCAATCATTCCTATTGAAAACTCCTGAGGCACGTCAAGCTGTTACGATTATCACGGATCCAGGAAGTTCTTACATCTTCGGTGAAGTGGACACAGCTGCATGGGATATCATCCAAGGTAAGGTTGATACAAAAGAGCAGCTGAAGAAGATTCAGCAAACAGTAAATGACAAAATGAATCAATAAGATGGGGGAGGAATTTATTCCTCCTTTTCTTCTTTAAAAATGAGGTGAAAGCAAATGGCAACCATGGTTGAAAAACCGCTTAGTGAAAATCATACAGGGAAAAAACGGAGCTTCCTAAATCTATGGCCCCTATTATTCGTAGGACCACATCTACTTTTATTTATTCTGTTTTTCCTCATTCCATCTGTTTTTGGTATTTACATATCCTTTACAAAATGGGACTTGTTTTCTTCCCCTGAATTTGTTGGTTTGGAAAATTACCAAACCATGCTTTTTAATCAAGATTCCAGTTTTTATACTCAGTTTTATAATGGATTAGGCAATACGTTTATTTTTGTGCTAATATCCGTTCCCTTTTGTATTATTGTCCCATTATTAATTTCAACAGCGTTAGCCGCAAAGCCAAGAATGAATCGAATTTTTCAATCGCTATTTTATTTACCATCTTTATTTGCGATTTCAGCGGTCATGATCATTTGGCAATTCCTTTTGAGTGTATCCTATGGACCGCTTGAAAATTATTTGGGAATCTCTACGAATATGCTGGATAATCAGCCGCATGCATGGATTTCCCTTGTCATTGTTACAGTATGGTGGACAATAGGGGGAAATATGGTTATTTATTTAGCAGCATTAAATGGAGTGCCGAAGGATTTAATAGAGGCAGCAGAGTTAGATGGAGCTGGGGTATTTAGTAAATTTTTTAGAATCACGCTTCCAAGTATTAAATATCAAATCCTATTCACAACCGTAATGACGACGATCGCACAGTTCAACGTATATGGACAGCCTTTAATGTTAACTGGCGGGGGTCCAAGTGATTCTACAAAAGTGCTTCTTATGTATATTCAGCAGAACGCATTTAGTTCAGGAATTTCAATTGCAGGTATGTCATCTGCCATGGCTGTCATGCTTGGGGTTTGCATCATGATAGTCTCTGCCATTCAATTTTACCTATTAAGGGATAAGGATTAGAGGTGAGTGTAGATGAAAGAAAATAAAACAACAAAGATTGTTGCATTTGTATTTTTGTTAATAATGGCCATAATATGGATTTTCCCGATTTTATGGGGAGTCTTCACTTCTTTTAAATCAGAAGAAGAAATTGTAGCAGCAGGTGTAAGCTTTTTGCCAATTCATTGGACTATAAACAATTATACTGAATTGCTGTTTAATAATGCCTCTAGTCCGGTGATTAAATGGTTTATCAACTCATTGATTATTGCAGTCAGCCACACGGTTTTAGTATTAATAGTGGTTGCCTTAGCATCCTATGGCTACACACGTTTAGAATTCAAGGGCCGTGACTTCCTATTTGGAATTTTGCTTGCATCTATGATGTTTCCAGGTGTTGTGAACTTAATTCCCTTATACAGTATCATGGATCAATTAGGCTGGGTAAACAATCTACTCGCTGTTATTGTTCCTGGAGCTGCGGGAGTTTTTAATATTTTCCTTGTTCGCCAGTTTGTTTTAGGGATACCAAAAACGTTTGATGAATCTGCTAGAATCGATGGCGCAAATGAGTTTCAAATCTTTTACTTGATTATCCTGCCGCTCATTAAGCCGGTATTAACGGTTGTAGCCTTGTTTAGTTTTACGGGGGCATGGAATGATTTCCTATGGCCGTCCATTGTTCTTAATGATATTGAGAAACTTCCAATAACTCCAGGGCTGCAGCTCCTTCAAGGGCAATACTTAACCTACCCTGGTATTGGAACGGCAGGAGCATTAATTGCGTTGATTCCTACTTTCCTTCTGTACTTGTTTGCCCAAAAGTACTTTATGCAGTCAATGTCTTTATCGTCGGGTGTAAAAGGATAGGGATTTAAGAGTCCAACCGGCATGTTCCATCTTGAGGAGTGAATGAAATGAACAGGTCTTTTGAACGGAAAATCATTTATGCGGCGAGCAGCTGGCAATTAATAACGGGTGCCATAACAGTATTCTTTTACTCGGTTACTCTAAAAAAACAGGGAGCAAATGTAGAAAATTTATCACTTCTAGAACAAAAGGGCGTTCAGTCCTTGTTTGATAGCCTCTATAGCTTTGCTGTCATTTATGGGCTCTTATTTATTGTCATTGCTGGCTTGAATATCATTTTTGTTAAGCGGCTTGTGAAGGATAATACACTTCAATACAAGCTTCCGATTTATTGGATTGTATTAGCTGCAGCATTTTATTTCTTAACAGATTTCATTAGTTTGACTTTAAGTCTCGTAGCTGCTGTTATTGCTTTGGCTAAAAACAAACCAATAAAAATCGCTTTAGATAATATGGATTATGAAACCTAAAGAATTAGGGGTCATTTAATAGTTCCAAAACAAACTTTCAAGGTCTATCTTGTTTTGGTATCAGAATAGACGTAAGGAGAGACGAACATGAATTTCAGACCAGAATATCCAAGACCACAATTAGTAAGAAAAGAATGGTTAAATTTGAACGGTGAATGGGACTTTGCTTTTGATGATGAAAATACGGGTGTTAAGGAAAAATGGTTTCAAACGGAAAGTGCCTTTAATCAAAAAATCAATGTTCCCTTTGCCTACCAAACCAAGTTAAGCGGGATTAATGATCCTAGCTTCCATGATCATGTCTGGTACCGCCGTGAATTTACTGTTCCAACACAATGGAAGGACCAAAGAGTCATTCTTCATTTCGGAGCGGTTGATTATCGGGCATGGGTCTATGTTAATGGACAGTACGTTGGGTACCATGAAGGCGGAAATGTTTCCTTCTCAATGGATGTTACCGATCATTTGGTTTGGGGGAACGAGACGCTGGTCGTAAGGGTTGAGGACCCTTCAACAGATGAGACCATACCTAGAGGAAAGCAGTTCTGGGTAGAGAAGTCCGATGCCATCTGGTATACACGCACAACAGGTATTTGGCAGACAGTTTGGTTAGAACCAGTAAGTTCAACAAGTATTTCTAAATTAAGATTAACTCCAGATATTGACCACGGAGATATTATTGTCGAGTTTGATGTTATAGGTGACTATCTTAATAAGAAAGTAGACGTTGAAATTAGTTTCAAGGGAGAAAGGGTTGTAAAGGATACAATCGAAGTATTTGAATCTTACAATAAGCGTTCGATTAATCTTTACAATCGGCAAATTTTCCGAACTTCCTTCCATCATATTGGCTGGAATTGGTCTCCGGAAAATCCCAATTTATTTGATATTAAAGTAAGTTTAAAAGAGGATGAAGTGACCTTGGACGAGGTTGACTCCTATTTTGGAATGAGGAAAGTTCACATTGAGAACGGAATGGTTTATTTAAATAACAAACCATACTATCAAAAATTAGTTCTTGACCAAGGTTATTGGCCAGAAGGTTTATTAACAGCTCCAACTGATGAAGATTTGAAGCGGGACATAGAACTAACAAAAGAAATGGGCTTTAACGGCTGCCGAAAACATCAAAAGGTTGAAGACCCTAGGTTCCTTTATTGGGCAGATCAGTTAGGATTCCTAGTATGGGGGGAATGTGCGGCATTTCCATCATACAGTGAGGATGCAGCTGCAAGATTAACTAGAGAATGGATTGAGATTATTGAACGAGATTACAATCATCCATCCGTAATCGCTTGGGTTCCGGTTAACGAGAGCTGGGGAGTGCCTAATATAAAAGGGAATAAACAACAGCAGCACCATTCGTTAGCCATGTATTATCTAATTCATTCCCTTGATACCACCCGCTTAGTGATTTCGAATGACGGATGGGAACTGACAGTGACAGATATTTGTGCAATTCACAATTATAATCATGGCAATTCAGATGAAAAAGCTAAATATGAAGAATATAAAGAATCACTTTCAACAAAAGAAAACCTGCTTCATTCAAAACCAGCACTCCGGGGTATTTATGCCGATGGCTTCGAGCACCAAGGGGAACCAATTTTATTAACAGAGTTTGGCGGTATTGGATTCAAGGTTGGAGAAGATAGCGGCTGGGGGTACACATCCGTTAAAAATGCCGAAGAATTTATTGAGGACTATCAGAGAGTAATGGAAGCCGTATATGCCTCAAAAGCATTACATGGCTACTGCTATACGCAATTAACAGATGTAGAACAAGAAATAAATGGTTTATTATCTTATAACAGAGAACCAAAGTGCGAGTTGTCGAAAATAAAGGAAATTAATGATATGTGGCACTCTAACAATGTAAAATTTTAAAGATTGTTACCTCCTTCTTAGAAATCGTTTGAACGGAACTGTTCAACGTTTTTTTAAGAGGGATATTTTTTAGATTCACCCAAATTTCTTAATAAGAATGGAGAAATGACCATGAAAATAGTAAAAGAGCAATTTGCTGAGTTTGACGGGAAGGTTGTCACATCCTATACGATGATTAATAAGAACGGCATGGAAGTAACAACAATTGATTACGGGTGTATCATTACAAAGATACTAGTACCAGACCGGGAAGGAATCGTTGAAAATGTTGTTTTAGGCTTTGATACGCTAAGTGAGTATCAAAAATATTCACCCTATTTTGGTGCCATAATAGGCAGGCATGCCGGTAGAATTGCAAATGCCGAATTTGAATTAGATGGTGTGAACTACCATTTAGCAAAAAATAATAATGGCAATCATCTGCACGGAGGTTTAGAAGGATTTGATAAGGTAATCTGGGATACTGAAGTCGTCGAAGAAGAGGAAGCTACAAGCCTTGTCTTCCACTATCTAAGTAAGGATGGAGAAGAAGGGTACCCGGGTAACTTAAAAATGAAGGTAACCTATACTTTAAACAATCAAAATGAACTCCAGCTATCTTATGAAGGAGTTAGTGATAAAAAAACAGTAGTCAATGTTACGAACCATGCTTATTTTAATTTAAGCGGAAATTTAAAGAGGGACACTTTGAACCATACACTCACTCTAAAGAGTGATCAATTCCTTGAATTGGATGAAGAACTCATTCCAACAGGGAAGATTTTGTCTGTAGAGAATACCGCATTTGATTTCAGGGCAGGACGTAGACTCATAGATGGAACAGTATCGAATGATCCCCAAAATGTCCTTGCAGGAAAAGGCTACGATCATCCGTTTCTTTTAAATGACAATAACAATAAAGAAATCCATTTGTTTGATGAAGAAAGTGGACGGGGACTGATTATTGAAACAAATCAGCCTGCGGTAGTACTATATGCAGGGACACAATTAGAAGATAACTTTTCTATTCGAGGAGTAAAATCAAAGAAATACCTTGGATTATGTTTAGAGACACAAGGTCTGCCAGATTCACTTAATCATCCTCAATTTCCATCTGCTATTTTAGAGAAGGATGAAGTGTATCATTCTATCACAACGTTTAAGTTTACAAACTAATAACAAGAAAAGGATAATTTGAATGCAGACAGGATTTCGTAAGGTAAAAAACGTAAAAACCGATATGATTCATGTTCGGGATCCGTTTATCTATACTTCTCATCAGGAGCAAAAGTATTACCTGTTTGGAACTACATTTGCTGATGGATGTGGTGACCAAGATCCCATATTTGAAGTATACGTCGGAGATAATCTTGAAGACTGGGAAGGTCCGTATGTCGCATTTCAACCGCCAAAAGGTTTTTGGGGTGTGAGGCACTATTGGGCACCAGAAGTATTTAAAATTGACGGTCGGTATTATATGTTTGCTTCTTTTAAGGGAGGAATAGGCGAACATCGGGGTACAGGCATATTGGTTTCGGATCATCCTGGAGGGCCATATGTCCCGCATAGTAATGGGCCAGTTACTCCAAAAGATTGGGAATGCTTGGATGGCACGTTTTATGAGGACAAGCATGGACAACGCTGGATGATATTTTGCCATGAATGGACGCAAATATATGAGGGCAGAATCAAAGCAATTCGCTTGTCACAAGATTTAAAGAGGTCTCTTGGTAATCCAGTAGACATTCTTAATGCAGCTGAAATGCCGTGGATTCGTCACTTTGGTGATCCACGGATTGAAAAAAACGGTTATCTAACAGATGCCCCATTTATGTATCAAGCGAAAAATGGAGAGCTTGTTATGTTATGGTCCAGTTACTCTGTTCCTGGTTATAGCGATAATGGATTGGGAGGATATACAGTCGCTGTTGCCAGGTCAAAAACAGCGGAAATTGAAGGTGATTGGGTACACGATCAAGAATTGTTACTGGACACCAATGCTGGACATTCCAGTCTATTCCGTGACTTAAACGGACAACTTTACCTATGCACACACTACCCAGACACACCCCATGGAAGCGAAAGACCGCTATTCATTAAGATGCTGGAAACAGAGGATGGAATCAAGGTCTCTACATAAAAAGAATTTGACCCTATAGAAAGTGTTTATTTCTTCATTTTTCGAATAGATGTATTCACAACAGAGCAATCTAACCGTGATTACATAAAGCTAGCTAAGAGCCTGATACTACAGGCTCTTTCTTTTTTCTCAGCCGTAATAAAAGGAAATACATGCAGCAGTGAAAAGTTTAGTAAAAATTTTAGTAAAAATTATTGTTTATTTTTACTAGGAGGATTAAAATAAACCTATAGGCAAGTTAAGTTGGAGGGACAATCAATGAACAACACAAAATTAACAGCTACTTTCAGAGAACTATTTGAGGCCCAGCCTGAGCAGGCATTCTTTGCTCCAGGGAGAATTAATCTAATAGGTGAACATACAGATTACAACGGCGGTCATGTATTTCCTTGTGCCATCACATATGGAACGTATGCTGCCGCAGGAAAAAGAGAGGACAATCTTGTCCGTCTTTATTCAGTAAACTTTCCGGACAAAGGCATTATTGAATTTGATTTAACTCAATTAGAGTATGATAAAGAGCACCATTGGGCGAATTACCCAAAAGGGATGATTCGTTATATTAAGGAAGCAGGTTTCGATATTCCGCAAGGCTTTGAGTGTGTTATTGAAGGCAATATCCCAAATGGAGCAGGTCTTTCATCTTCCGCATCTATTGAACTCTTAACTGGAGTGCTTGTAGACGGATTATTTAAATTGGGGATTCCGCGGCTCGATATGATTCAGATTGGTAAAAGAGTTGAAAATGAGTTCATCGGTGTCAACAGCGGCATAATGGACCAGTTTGCGATTGGAATGGGAAAAAAGGATGCTGGGATCCTGCTTGATTGCCAGACATTAAACTTTCAGTACGCACCAATCAAGCTTCTTGGGTACAAAATTTTAATCATGAATACCAACAAGCGAAGAGAGCTGGCAGATTCCAAATACAATGAGCGCCGCGGAGAATGTGAACAAGCATTAGCACAGCTCCAGCAAAAACTGTCAATCCAAGCACTTGGACAGCTGACGGAAGCAGAGTTTGATGAGAACCAAACGTTAATAACCGACGAAACAGTCCGAAAGCGTGCAAAGCATGCTGTGTATGAGAATGTTAGAACCCTTAAGGCACTGGAAGAATTAAAGGCTGGGAACCTTGAGGCGTTCGGACAGTTAATGAATCAATCGCATATTTCGCTCAGAGATGATTATGAAGTAACTGGGATAGAATTAGACAGCTTAGTGGAAGCTGCCTGGAAACAGCCTGGCGTACTTGGTGCCCGGATGACAGGAGCTGGATTCGGGGGCTGTGCGATTGCAATCGTAGAGGATGAACAGGTTGATAATTTTATCGCCAATGTTGGTGCAGCGTATCAAGACAAAATTGGATACCCAGCACATTTCTATGCAGCCAGCATCGGTGATGGCGCAAAAGAGATTCAGATGGGGGAATTTGAATGAGTATTCTTGTTTTAGGCGGAGCTGGTTATGTTGGCTCTCATGCCGTATACCAGCTAATTGATCAAGGGTCACAAGTTGTGGTCATCGATAATCTGCAAACGGGCCATCGTGATGCCATTCATCCAAATGCACATTTCTATGAGGGTGATATCCGCAGCCGCGAGTTTATGCGTTCTGTCTTTGAAAAAGAAAACATTGAAGCCATCTTGCATTTCGCTGCCAATTCCCTTGTTGGCGAATCGATGAGTGAGCCTTTAAAGTACTATGACAACAATGTATTTGGTACACAAATTGTCCTTGAAATGATGAAGGAATTTAATGTGAAGCACATCATTTTCTCTTCGACGGCTGCGGTTTATGGAGAACAGAAGGTTGTGCCGATTACGGAAGAGGCGGAAACTCTGCCAACGAACACCTATGGTGAAACCAAGCTTACCATGGAAAAAATGATCGCTTGGTGTGAAAAGGCGTTTGATCTTAAATACGTTTCATTACGGTATTTTAACGTCGCATCGGCAAGAAGCGGCGGGGAAATTGGAGAAGATCATAACCCTGAAACACATTTAATTCCCGTAGTTTTAGAAGCTGCTTTAGGAAAAAGACCGGCTGTTACCGTTTTTGGGCAGGATTATGACACTAAGGACGGGACTTGTGTTCGTGATTATATCCATGTAGAAGACTTAATTGATGCACATCTTCTTGCTCTTAAATATCTACAAAATGGCGGAGAAAGTAATGTGTTTAATCTTGGCAGCAGTCAGGGATTTTCGGTGAATGAAATAATCGAGACAGCAAAAGAAGTAACGGGTATTGATATTCCAGTTCAAATCGGTGAACGCCGTTCTGGTGACCCTAGTACGTTAATTGCCTCGTCAGAAAAAGCCAAAAGCGTCCTTGGGTGGAATCCAACTAGAACATCGATACACCAAATCATCAGCGATGCTTGGAATTGGCACCAGCATCATCCAAATGGATATGAGAGGTGAGTGGAATGATTTATCAATTAATCCAACAATTAATCAATCAAGCCATCGCTAGTAATTTAATGGAGCCAAGTGATGAAATCTATGCCCGCAATCAAATTCTTTCTCTTCTGCATTTAGGGGAGTTTAAGGAATGTGGCACAGAGACTCAGTTAGATACTCCAGATTTGCTTGAACAATTGGCTGAATACGCATGTGAACAGGGAATCATTGAAGATATTTTTGATGAAAAAGAGATTTTTACTAGTAAAATCATGAATTGCTTTATGGCTCGCCCATCAACCGTAAATCAGCTGTTTTACGAAAAATATAACCAAAATCCAATAGAGGCGACAGAGTATTTTTATGAATTAAGTAAAAATAGTAACTATATTCAGATGAAGCGGATTCGAAATAATATTGAATACAAGGTAGACACGAAATACGGTGAACTGGATATTACCATAAATCTATCGAAACCAGAAAAAGACCCAAAAAGTATCGAGCGTGAACTTGCTGCTAAAAAGAATGACTATCCGAAATGCCTGCTTTGTGTTGAGAATGAAGGATATGCAGGGAGAATTGGTCACCCGGCACGCTCTAATCACCGCATGATTAGGATGAATCTTCAAGGGGAGAATTGGTTCCTGCAGTATTCTCCATATGTTTATTATAATGAACATTGTATTGTCTTATCAGAGGAACACAGGGATATGAAGATTACTGCAGATGCCCTGAAGCGTCTTTTAAGCTTTGTCGAGCAGTTTCCTCATTATTTTGTTGGATCTAATGCTGATTTGCCGATTGTCGGTGGTTCGATTTTGTCACACGACCATTATCAGGGCGGGCATTATGACTTTGCAATGGCAAAAGCAGAAGATGATTGGAACTTTGAGTTAGATAGGTTCCCAGATATCCAGGGTTCCGTAGTGAATTGGCCTATGTCTGTGATCCGATTACGATCCAAGGAAATTGGACACCTCGTGGAGGCGGGAGAACATATTCTATCCACATGGAGAAATTACAGTGACGAATCAGTAGAAATTCGTGCGAACACGGGCGATACCCCGCATAATACGATTACTCCAATTGCACGGAAGAAAAATGATTTATATGAATTAGATTTAGTTCTGCGAAATAATAGGACGAGTGAGGAACATCCCCTTGGAATTTTTCACCCTCACCAGGACGTTCATCATATTAAGAAAGAAAACATTGGTCTCATCGAGGTAATGGGCTTAGCCGTTTTACCAGCGCGCTTGAAGGATGAGCTTAGAGAAGTTGAAAAGTTCATTCTCGGAGAAACCCAAACTGTTGCTAATTATCATCTGGATTGGGCAAAAGGTTTAAAAGAACAATATCAATCTATAGCTTCACCATCAACCGTTGAATCAATTGTAAGAGAAGAGACTGGTAAGAAATTTTTAAAAGGATTAGAAGATGCCGGGGTTTATAAGCGAAACGAAGAAGGAAAAGCAGGGTTCAAGCGTTTTATCATGTCTTTATCCTAAGGTTAAGTGCTGACAGCATGTGTTGACACAAGTGTTTATAACTTTAAAGCAAGTAATGGAGTGGAATGGATGAAAATAATAAAAAAAGAATTCGGACGTCTACATGACGAGTCCGTAATGGAGTATACCCTTGTGAACGATGCAGGAATGTCGGTGTCATGCCTTAATTACGGGTGTATTATTACGAAAATAATGGTCCCTGACAAGAAGGGGAAGATTGAAAATGTAGTGCTGGGGTTTGAAAATTTGGAGGATTACATTGATTTGTCCCCTTATTTTGGCTCTGCTGTCGGCAGAGTGGCTGGAAGAATTAATAAAGCAGAGTTTGAGTTAGATGGAGAAGTGTACCAATTGACACCGAATGAAGGTCCTAACCATTTACATGGCGGTAAACAGGGATTTCACAATGTTATTTGGAAGACCGAAACCATTGAAAACGAGAATGAGGCAGGGATTAAATTTTTCTATCGAAGCAAGGATGGAGAAGAAGGCTATCCTGGAAATTTGGATACCACCATACTCTACCTTTTAAATAATCAAAATGAGCTGACCATTAGCTATGAAGCGGTAACAGATAAAAAGACAATCGTTAATCTAACGAATCATTCCTATTTTAACTTAAGCGGCAATATTAAAAGAGATTGTTCTGAGCACATTCTACAATTAGAAAGCGACCGCTTTTTAGAGCTGGGTTCAGATTTGATTCCTACTGGAAGACTGGTAGATGTAACAAACACACCTTTTGATTTTAGACATGGCCGTTTATTAATGTCGGGAATGAAATCTGACTATCCACAAAATGTGCTTGCTGGAAATGGTTATGACCACCCGCTCACTTTTACTAAAAAGGGAGAAAATACAGTGGTGTTAAGTGAAAAAGAGAGCGGCAGGACGTTAATGGTGACAACAGATCAGCCATGCGTAGTTCTTTATACATCGAATCAATTAGAAGGTCCTTTTTCAATATCTGGTGTTAGAGCAAGGAACTACTTAGGTGTATGTTTAGAAACGCAAGGTCTGCCTGACGCGATTAATCAGCCAGATTTTCCAAGCATCGTGTTAATACCGGAGGATGTATATCGTGCACAAACGAAATATCGCTTTTTTTCTAATACAATAGGAGTTTGATAAATGGCTACAATAAAGGATATTGCAGAATTAGCCGGAGTTTCCATCGCAACAGTATCCCGAGTATTAAATTATGATAGTTCTTTATCTGTCGGTGATGAAACAAAAAAGAGAATCTTTGAGATTGCGGAGCAGCTCTCTTATAAAAAGAAACCAGCTAGAAAAGCAGATACCGGAAAAATTGCCCTTTTGCAGTGGTATACGGAAAAGGAAGAATTAGAAGATTTATATTATATGTCGATTCGGCTTGGGGTTGAAAATCAATCCCGACAATCGGGCTTATCTGTAGCTAAATATTTTCAAGATAACTATGAGAGTCTAAAAAAGGATGAAATTCAAGGACTTATTGCAATCGGAAAGTTTAGCGAAAAACAAATTACGGATTTAGTTTCAATCACCAATAATATTGTTTTTGTGGATACCTCTCCTGATGAAGAACAGTTCGATTCGATTGTGATTGATTTTGAAAAAGCCACAAAGAAAGTTATCGACCATTATCTGGATCATGGACATGAGAAAATAGGTTATATCGGCGGAAGCGAAGTTTTCAAAGATCAAGCTTCGCTGATTGAGGACCAAAGAGAGGCTACCTTCAAGTCTTATCTAAATGAGAAACAGCTCTTGAATGAGGCGTATATGTATATAGGGTCATTCTCCGTGAGTGATGGTCACTCTCTGATGAAAAAGGCAATAAAAGAGCATGGGGAAAACCTGCCGACTGCTTTTTTTGCAGCTAGTGATTCGCTTGCAGTGGGAGCACTCAGGGCTCTATTAGAAGAAGGAATTCCAGTTCCAGGCAGGGTTAACATCATTGGTGTCAACGACATCAGCATCTCCAAATACGTCTTTCCATCATTAAGCACTGTAAAAGTCTTTACCGAGCTGATGGGAGAAACAGCCGTCAACACCCTGGCAGAAAGAATCGAAGGACGGAAAATCGCAAAAAAAATAACCATCTCCACCCAGCTCATCATACGAGACAGCAGCTCTTAAAATCAATATAAAAACACAAATGTCCACCTCAGGTGGACATTTGTGTTTTTATGGTGACAGGCACCATTTAGCATTGTCGAATTTTGGGCTATTCCGTATAATATTTTTTATCTAGTCTGATAACAATGGAGTTGTTTTATGAGCAGATTGACGAAGGCAGCATATGGTGTGGGGATTTTGTGTTTTCTTGTGAGTTGTGCCTTTTCGATTTTTTATGGTTACAAGGTTGTCAGTCATGATTTGCCTGCAGAGGGGAAAACGATGGAAACGTTTAATTATCATTTTGTGCTGGTTCCGGAGGAGTTAGACAATGACTACTGGCGGCTTGTTGAAGAAGGAGCACAGAAGGCTGCGGTGGAACATGGTGTTTTATTAGAATATGCCGGACCGAAGCAGGCGAACATCGATGAACATTTAAAAACGATTGAAATGTCTTTGGCCTCTAAAGTCGATGGGATTATTACGCAGGGCTTAAGTGATGAGCCATTTACCCCATTAATTAATAGAGTGGTAGAAAAAATTCCTGTGATAACGATTGATACAGATGCGGCCAATAGTAACCGGATGGCTTATATTGGAACAGACAATTATTATTCTGGTTTTTTGGCAGGTAAGGCTTTAACTGAGGATACGAATGGTCAGGCGAATGTAGCCATCATTACCGGAAGTTTCTATGCGAATCATCAGCAGCAGCGTGTACAAGGTTTTCGTGACGCAGTGGCAAATGAACACGGAATCAAAATCATTACGGTGGAAGAATCTGAAATCAGCCGGGTTCGAGCCGCTGAAAAGGCATATCAAATACTGGAGGATTACCCTGAAGTCACTGCGTTCTATGGAACAAGTGCCCTAGATGCAATAGGCATTGCCCAAGTAGTCGATAAGTTTAGGGAAAAGAATGAAGTTTATATTATTGGATTTGATACACTGCCTGAAACACTAAAATATATTAAAAAGGGCAACATTAAGGCAACTGTAGTCCAAGAACCTTTTGAAATGGGCTACAAGGCGGTAATAATGATGATCGATTTAATCGAAGGCAAGAAGGTTCCTCCTGTTATTCATACGAATACCCGGATCATGAGAGAAGAAGATTTACCTGAAATGAAACAGCTCATAGGGGAGGAAGGCTGATCATGTTATTTCGAATTCGTTCCAAACTATTACTCTATTTTATAGTCCTTGTTGTGCTGTTAACGTCTGTTGGCGTTCTATTTTATCAAAGCAGTGAAACCCTTATCAATGAATATGATGATAGTTTTGAACGGTTTCTCATGTTAAATGATATCTCTCAAAGGACCACTGTCATTACGGAAAACCTGAAAGGGTATTTGTTAGATAAGGAAACCTCCTATTTAAAAGACTATAATCTTGAAAAATCAAAGCTGCAGCATGACCAGTGGCTATTTAATAAAGAAATGCAGTCAAGTGATTCAGCGGTTATTAATTATCAAAATATGATCAATAGCTTTTTAGAGGAATGTGACGCAACCATTGAAGCTTTTCATAAAGACAATATTAATGAATATTCGAATCATCTCAATGAAGCAATGAAAATAGCAGGATTCCTGCAAGAAAGTACGCTTGCACTCTTAAATAATAAGCTGACAGATTATCAAAATTTCTATGATCAAATGGAAAGACAAAATCATTATTATAAATTATTGTCTTTTTCTCTGTTCTCGTCTGCCTTTTTTCTTAGCACCTTAATCGCTCTGTGGGTGTCAGGAGGTATTACAAAACCCATTACACTTCTATCTGAGGCGGCACGGCAAATATCAAAAGGTAATCTCTCTGGTGAAGATATCAAGATCACGACCAAGGATGAATTAAGGCCTTTAACACAAACCTTTAACGAAATGCGGTCAAATCTAAGGCAATTGGTAACCGAGATTAAACAGAAATCAGAGCTTGATAAGCTTCTGAAAGAATTAGAGCTTAGAAGTCTTCAAAATCAAATTAATCCACATTTTCTGTTCAATACTTTGAATACGGTTTCAAAGATGGCTTATCTAGAGGATGCAGAACATACGTCTCGATTAATTGAATCCGTTGCAGCACTGCTGCGCTATAACCTTGGCGGTGATTTGAATAAAGCCGCCACTCTAAGGGATGAGGTCAATATTGTGAAGGAGTACTTTTTTATTCAACAAACTAGATTTGGCGACCGGATTCAATTCATAACGGAAATAGATGAGGAATGTTTAGACATTGAAATTCCTAGTCTAACCCTTCAGCCATTAATCGAAAATGCCTTTATACATGGTGTTGAATCGTATGAGGAAAATGCTGAAATCATGCTTCATATATACAAATGCAATGACAGAATTAATGTGGAGATCAAAGATAATGGCGATGGAATGGATGAAACTACCCAAAATAGATTGCTTAAACTTGTAAGCGGAACAGAAGTGGAAGAAGGATATGAAAAAGAAAAGTCAAAAGGACATTCAACCGGCATCGGTGTAAAAAATGTCATTCGCAGACTTCAGCTTTTTTACAATCAAAAAGATATCATTGAAATTCAATCAGAGTTACGTGAAGGGACAACGTTTAGACTGACCATTCCAAGCGTTGGAAAAGGAGGAAGTGAGCTTGTTGAAAGTTCTAATTGTGGATGATGAGGTTCTGGAACGAAAAGCATTGACGAAGATCATAAACAGCTCTTCTCTAGACGTAATGGTAATGGGGGAAGCACCTAATGGAAGAAAGGCCATTGAAATGGCTGAAGAGCTCAAGCCTGATATCATTTTTATGGATATTAAAATGCCCGGAATCGATGGTGTCCAAGCTGTAAAGGAGATCAAAAAAAGGAATCATGGGATTCGCTTCATTATGGTTTCAGCCTTTAATACATTTGAATATGCCAAAGAAGTTATGCAGCAAGGTGTAAAGGAATACATCTTAAAACCTAGTAGAAAACAAGATATTCTTGAGAGTTTACAGCGTGTTTCAACAGAAATACATGAAGAGAAAAAGTCGATGAGAGAAAAGCAAAGCTTGGTGGAAAACCTTGACCGTGCTGTTTCCATTGCCCAGAAAGAGTGGGTATCTTCCTTGATAATGAACCAGGTCCAAGATATTTCCTTTGATGAATGGAGTCAACTGTTAGGGGTGGAAATGAACTCTGGATATATAATGCTGTGCTCCCTCCTGCCCAAGGTAAAGGGGGAACTTGACGTACAAATAAAACAAGACTTTTATTTATGGCTTAAGGAAGTCTTGAGAACCATCGTGAAAAAGGAAGAAGTGATGATAGGACCGATGACAGCTTCTCAAGTTCCTGTTTTATTCCTTAGTCAGCAGCTGCTGGAAAAAGCTCACTTTAAAACAAGTGCACAGCAGACCATTGAAAGTCTATTAAGCTCTTTTTCAAAGAAACAAATGAATGCCGACCTAAGAATTGGGGTAGGACTCCCATATAGCCAAGGTCATGAGCTGAACAAATCTTACCATGAAGCGGTAGTGGCGCTGGAGCACCTATTAAAAACAACAAACCGAAAATATTTATTTAGCAGTAAACAAGGCGCAGCAGAGATGCCTTCTCTATCAGATTTGCTTGAAATTGAAAAAAAATTGCTGGAAGGTGTCCGGCAGGGTGACCTGAATCAAGTGATGTTTATCTTTGATTCGTTTGTAACTAAACTGAATGGTAACAAAGGATTAAAAGCAGCAGTTGTGAAAAAATCGTTCGATGAATTGTTTATCCTTCTTTCACGAATGATGCACGACTTAGGGATTCATTTCGAAGGGTCATTAGGGTTTGACGAAATAGATGACACAAACACCATTCTAGAACAAGGAAAAGCCCATTTACTTTCAGTTGTGAAGCATGTTCAGCTGTGGAGAAACAGTCATGCAAAGGGAATGCTGCATAAAGCAAAGGAGTATATTGAAAACCATTATGCTGATTCTATTACGCTGGAACAGGTAGCAGAGTATGTGGAGTTAAGCCCATTTTATTTAAGTAAATTGTTTAAAGACCGGTTTGGGATGACCTTCATCGATTACGTCACTGAAGTAAGAATCAAGCAGGCAAAGCTTGAAATGGTGGATGCATCAAAGAGCTTAAAGGAAATATGCTATTCTGTCGGCTATAAGGACCCGAATTATTTTAGCCGTGTCTTTAAAAAACAGACAGGCTTATCTCCGTCTGAATTCCGCAGGGAAACAGCAGGTTAATAGAATAATAGTGAAAAAGACCGATTCAAGATTGAGTCGGTCTTTTTGCGTGTACAAAATAATCTAGGAAATCGCAAATTTGTGCTATAGGTTAGAACTATTGACCGAAAACCTCCGGTGTTACCATATGTGTAAGGGCTTTCAGTGAGGTAAAGGTAAGTGAAGTTACCGGAGCCTTTAATCAAAAAGCAAAAGGAGAAGGATGACATGATTAAAAAGAAAAAAGGGTTAATTCTATCTTTAACAGTTGCCTCTAGCATTCTATTAGCAACTGGCTGCGGCAGTTCAGATGCAAATTCTACAGAATCCAATAAGGGCAAGGACAGCGACCTGCCAGCAGTGGGTGCAACCATTTATAAATTTGATGATAACTTCATGTCTTATGTTCGCCGGGCAATGGAAACTGCAGCAGACGGTAAAGTGAACTTAATGCTGAATGACTCGCAAAATGACCAAGCCAAGCAGGTTGAACAAGTAGACACCCTTATCGCAAAAGGTGCAAAATCACTCGCTATCAACCTAGTAGATCCTAAAGCTGCACAAACAATAATTGATAAAGCAAAGGTGAAGGATATTTCGGTTATCTTCTTTAACAAAGAGCCGGATGCAAGTGTATTAAAAGGCTATGAAAAAGCTTACTATGTCGGAACGACTTCATCAGAATCAGGCGTGCTTCAAGGCGAACTAATCGCGAAGGCTTGGGAAGCTAATAAAGATAAATGGGATAAAAATGGTGACGGAAAGCTTCAGTATGTTTTATTAAAAGGTGAACCAGGGCATCCAGACGCAGAAGCTCGTACGAAGTTCGTTGTTGATACCTTGAAGGAAAAAGGAATCCAGGTGGATGAACTAGCGCTGGATACAGGTATGTGGGATGCCATGAAGGCAACCGAAAAAATGGATGCTTGGATTGCGAAATACAACGAAAATATTGAATTTGTCATTGCTAATAACGACGGTATGGCTTTAGGTGCAATTGCTTCCCTTGAAAAGGCAGGATACTTCTCAGGTGATAAGTATATGCCGGTTGTTGGTGTAGACGCGATTCCAGAAGCACTTGAAATGATTGAAAAAGGAAAAATGGTTGGATCAATCTTAAATGACGCGAAGAACCAAGGTGCAGCTACTGTTCAGCTAGCCGCAAATGCAGCAAACGGTAAGGACGTATTAGACGGAACAGAATGGAAACTAGACGATGCTAAAGCCGTGCGTGTTCCTTACATTGAGATTACAAAAGACAATATTCAAGTTGGAAAAGACGCGTATAAATAAGAATTTATGTGTGAGCGCCTAGTCCGGGGGCAGCCTCTATGGCGCTCCTCGAACAAAGGAAAAGGATCCATCATTCTTTTCCTTCGTTCGGGGTTATGTTTCAAGTACATCATGAAACAGGACTGTTGAAATCACAATATTAATAAAAAATTCCAAGTTAACTGGTTAGGCAAGGAGGTTTAAGCATGTCAGAGGCAAGTTCGAACAATTTACTTGAAATGATTAATTTAACAAAAAGATTTCCAGGCGTCATTGCTTTAAATAATGTATCCCTGAAAGTGAAGGCTGGGTCCGTACATGCCTTAATGGGTGAGAATGGTGCTGGAAAATCAACCTTAATGAAATGCTTATTCGGCATCTATTCCATGGATGAAGGGAAAATCCTGTTAGATGGTAAAGAGGTATCATTCGCAAACTCCAAGCAAGCCCTTGAAAACGGAGTTTCAATGGTCCACCAGGAACTGAACCAGGTCCGTCAGCAAAATGTAATGGATAATATTTGGCTGGGAAGATATCCGAAAAAAGGGATCTTTATTGATGAGAAAAAGATGTATGAGGATACCGCAGCTATTTTTAAAAGTCTAGATATCAATATTGACCCGCGAAGCAAAGTAGCAAGCTTGTCGGTCTCAGAGATGCAGATGGTGGAAATTGCAAAGGCTGTTTCGTATCATTCAAAACTCATCGTGATGGATGAACCAACTTCCTCTCTTACTGAAAAAGAAGTAAATCATTTATTTACGATTATTCGAAAGCTGCAGAGTGATAACGTAGCGATTATCTATATTTCACACAAAATGGAAGAAATTTTGAAAATCTCTGACGAAGTGACTATCATGCGTGACGGTCAGTATATTGCAACGAAAAGTGCGAAGGACTTAACAACCGACGAAATCATTAAGCTCATGGTTGGCCGCGACTTATCACAGCGGTTTCCTGAAAAGATTAATCAACCTGGAGACGTAATTCTAAAGGTAAAGGATTTAACTGCTGAAACAGAAGGGTCCTTCTCGAATATTAACTTTGAGTTGAGAAAAGGAGAAATCCTAGGTGTCGCTGGTCTTGTCGGCTCCAAACGTACAGAGGTGATGGAGGCGCTGTTTGGCATCAGAGGAATCAAATCAGGCAGTATTGAGCTAAATGGAAAAGTCGTTAAGAATAATTCTCCGCAGCATGCGATTAAAAATGGATTTGCACTCGTGACGGAAGAAAGACGAACGACGGGGATTTATCCACAGCTCAGCATTAGCTTTAACTCGATTATTGCGAACCTGCCCTCGTATCAAAAAGGGTTGTTTCTATCAGAAAGCAAAGTCCATGATGATACAAAATGGGTAATTGATTCAATGAAAGTCAAAACGCCATCACAAAAAACGCCAATCGGAAGTCTTTCCGGCGGTAACCAGCAGAAGGTAATCATCGGCCGCTGGCTGCTTACAAAGCCGGAAATCCTGTTGTTGGATGAACCGACAAGGGGAATCGACGTTGGTGCAAAGTTTGAAATTTACCAGTTAATTAATGAATTAGCAGCTGAAGGAAAAGGGATTATCATGATTTCTTCAGAAATGCCTGAACTTCTTGGTGTTACAGACAGAATTTTAGTAATGAGTAATGGAAGAGCAGCCGGAATCGTAGACACAAAGACAACCACGCAAGAAGAAATAATGCGTCTGGCAGCGTTGTATTAGGAGGAGAAGCAAAATGAATACTCAAGCCACAAAAAAGTCGAATGTTGTAAAATGGCTGTTTGATAATGTAATTTATGTATTTTTAATACTATTAGTAATTGGAATTGTCATTGCATCTCCTGACTTCTTGTCCATGACTAACTTAATTAACATCCTAAGTCAGTCCTCTTCAAGGATCATTATTGCCCTTGGTATAGCGGGTATCTTGATTCTAGGCGGAACCGACTTATCAGCAGGACGAATGGTCGGGCTGGCAGCAGTTGTCTCAGCATCTTTGCTCCAAGCAGGTGATTATGCGTATAAAATGTATCCAAACCTTCCAGAATTACCATTGTTTATTCCGATTTTAATTGCAATGGCTGTAACGGGACTGTTTGGTACCTTAAATGGTTTTATTGTATCTAAGTTTCACGTACCGCCTTTTATCGCAACTCTAGGGATGATGATTGGTGTATACGGAGTCACTTCAATCTACTTTGACCGTCCGCCATATGGTGCGCAGCCAATCGGAGGATTAAGTGAAAGCTTTACCACCTTCGCGCAAAAGGGAATAAAAATAGGTCAATATGAATTTCCATTCCTGATTTTATATGCAATTGCGTTTTCAATCATTATTTGGGTGCTTTGGAATAAAACACAGCTTGGTAAGAATATGTATGCAATCGGCGGAAATGCGGAAGCAGCAAAGGTTTCCGGCGTTAATGTTGCCAAAAACATTATTATCATTTATATGATTGCCGGTCTCCTGTACGGATTCTCAGGTACTTTAGAGGCTGGACGTGTGGGAAGTGCCACCAACAACACCGGTAATATGTACGAGTTAGATGCCATCGCAGCCTGCGTGGTCGGCGGTGTATCTCTATCTGGCGGGATTGGAACAGTTCCTGGAGTAATAACAGGGGTTCTAATCTTCCAAGTCATCAACTACGGTTTAGCTTTCCTAGGTGTAAGTCCATACATTCAGTTCATTGTAAAAGGCGCGATCATTATCGTTGCAGTTGCTTTTGATATGCGGAAACATGCGAAGAAGAAATAACGATAAAGGGCATTCCCAAGAGGGGAGTGTCCTTTCTTTTGCTTCAATCAGTGGAGGGAATACTATAGAATAGAAGGTAAATAATGTATCCATGCAGTGTGTGGAAGCGCGAGGGTCTATTGTGCCCGAAGAAGTACCGGGGTACGGATTTGGGTAACAAACAAGCGCTGATTGTGCCCGAAGAAGTGAGTGGGAATGAATTTGGGTAACAATCAAGTGCGGATTGTGCCCGAAGAAGTGAGTGGGTACGGATTTGGGTAACA
>NZ_JAWVNQ010000017.1:0-68704 GCF_046591715.1 Neobacillus niacini
ACAACATATCACTTTAATTAGCGAAAGAGAGATTAATAATTTATTAAAATTAACTTCGCCACCTCAGCAACAAATAATAATATAACAAATGATATGTATATCCGTCAACATTTTTTTAAAAACATTTATTTTTATACCTAAAATGCACAAGAGTAATAAAAAATAATGAATCTTTTCATTGTAGAACACCCTACTTTGTAATCCTTTGATGTTCACTTATTCAGCAATTTTAAATAAAAAGACCCTCAACCAATCTGGTTAAAGGTCCTTGGAACTTATAATTTAAAAATCAGAAAATTTTCTAATCGGAGAATTGAATAATCATGATGGAATAACTTCAATAAATCCAATTAGATCTGCTTTATAATCCTGCTCTTCACTAAGAATACCCCGATATAGAAGTTCTCGGTGTAACATAGGTTCGAGAACTTCATGTAGTAAGTATGTATTATCCAAATCACTATCTATACGTGATGAGGGCAAGAAAAAAAGAGATTTCGGATTACGCTCCCATTGTGGAATTCGACTTCCCTTGGAATCAGTAGATAAGGCCAGGACCTGTGATTTTGTTTCCCGTTTTTCTCCTTGCACCTCAACATGCCATAGAGAGAGCACACCTGCTGGTCCATCCATACTCTTCACGCTAATACCTAGCTCTGCCGGAGGCAAATTCTGATATTTTTGTAGATAATCCTGAATAAAAGGGTGGTCTAATCCTAATAAATCAATTTGCTCATTAGCCAAGGAAACTTCTCTTTCGGTTGTAAATAACATAGGAGGTGAAACGGATGTTTGAATTTCGAGGAGATTTTCTCCTCGCTTCTTAAATTTCCCTCCATCCTGCAGAACTGCTTCCTCTAAAAACGTCTCAAGCTGTTGCAAATCAGACCCTACATTTGTAAATGGGGCATACTCATCCAAACTAAAGCGATCTAGGTCTTGGAATAGTTCTGTAACTGCTTTCCGTGCCTCTAAAGAATTGGAAAGCGCTACTTCAAGCTCATACTTAGTCCTTTTCAATTCTGGATCTTCTAAAGCATTTTTGTAGAGTGATTCATAGTTTAGTCGCTCAGACAACTGTCCAAGAATTTGGGACTGTAGGTCCTCCGCCACATTCCCAAACTCATCGACTTTGCCAAGTGTTCGAGCAATCTCTTTTAGCTTTTCATCCAACAGCAAGTAGATTTTCCCCTCAATCGTATCAGAGAGTACAAGATTATAAACTTGTGCTGTATGCTTCTGGCCATAACGGTGAATTCGCCCAATACGCTGCTCAACATCCATTGGGTTCCAAGGTAAGTCAAAATTAAATAGGACTCGCGAAAATTGGAGGTTAATCCCTTCACGACCAGCTGCAGTGGAGATGAGCACCTTTGGGCCATCTGCACGCCGGAAGCGTTTCTCCGAGGCGACTTTCGCTCCATGATCACCACCTTTTAGCACCGTCACCCCTTGACCTGGATAATCCCTTTCTATTTCCTCTGCTAGCATTTCTACAGTACCTAAATAAGTGGCAAAAATGACTATTTTCTCATTCGGATTGTTACCCCACAACACTCCTAACGCGTGCAACAATTTTTGCACCTTGGTCTCTTGCCCGTATGGGAAGGCTTGTAGGAGCCGAAGAATGCGAAATCGTTCCTCCGGCAAAGCGATGGCAACCGAACCGATTACCATATCTTCAGCAGTACTTAAGTCCGTCTCACTCGCACCTTCATTCGAAACTGCCCGTGCTTCTTCTTCGTCCATTTTCCTAGCTATCTTTCGTTTATATTCAGCAAGAATATGGTCAACTTCTATGTCTGACATCCGGTCATCCCCTAGCCCATATTCCTCTCGAATCATTTGCCGAGCCTCCGCGAAGGTTTGTTCTCGAGCCTCAATGTCAAGATTACTGTCATGTAATAAGCCTTCTTGTACAGTCAATGCGAGAAGGCGACGTCGAAGTGTTCGCCTAACTGCAGCAAAACTAGAGGCAGCAATTTTTTGAAAAATAGTCATAACAAATCCGAGTGCATGTCCTTTGTTTCCCTGCCGTTTTGCTAGTGCAAACCCGTCTGCTAAATAATCAATTAGTTCACCATAAAACTCCCGCTCTAAATCCGACATGATAAAGGATTCTGTTTGAACAGATCTTCGGGCAAACAAGGCAGTACCATCCGGTCGGCAGGCATCTGCTTTTGTCCGACGAAACACTATTTCATTGAGTCTATGCCGGTGCATAAGCATCTCATCTACATTTCGGAACAATCCTGGGTTCAAAAGCTGCACAAGCATCCAAAACCGGAAGTTATCACCTTGGTGTGGTGTGGCTGACAGCAAAATCAAATCTCGAGAAATATCCCGCATGACTTCAGCTAACTTATAGTTCTCCGTCTTTTTTACCTTTCCACCGCTGCGGTAAGCTGTTAAATGATGTGCTTCATCGAATACAACCAAGTCCCAGATTGGCGCTTCTTTCAGTTTCTTCAGGCGTGGTTTCCTTTTCAAGGTGTCTACACTAGCAATCAGGCGGTTATGCTTGGCGAAGGCATTAGAACGGCGGTCCGTTACGTCTCCTTCACTGCCAAACACCTCAAAATCTAAGTTAAAAACTTCATTTAGCTCCCGGTGCCAGTTGTTTACTAAGCCCGCCGGAACAATCATCAACGCGCGTTGCAACTCCCCTCGACTTGCTAGTTCTCGTAAAATCAGTGCTGTTTCTATTGTCTTCCCCAAACCTACTTCATCAGCAATGAGGAAGCGTCGCGGAGAATCAGTTGCAATCCGATGGGTCAGTACCACTTGGTGCGGTAGTAGATCAATTCGTGCCGATGTTAATGCGGCAGCATTGTCCAGAAGCGGTAGTTTATATGCCTGATAAGCTAGCCATGACCGCTTTGCCCTGTCCTCCCCTGACTGTATTTGCCTGATGATCGTTTCGGAACGGCTGAGTACTGACGACAATGAATTAAGCGACACACGACGCTCACCAGCGCTAAAGAATACTGGTACAAATCCATTGTTGGGGAGGCTGATAATAACACCTTCCCCATGTTCTTCATGATAGACACGTTGACCAATTGTAATGTCCATTCTCTCACCTACCTACGAGATTCTACGGTGGAAGATTCCTATACACCCTTTATCCTTTACATCGAACACTTTTGAATTTTTGGTTATCAATTGAGCATTTATTGCCGCACCATTCCAAAGACAAGTGCTTAACGGAATTTCCTCTCCTTGATATGTACCGATACACTTCCAATAGAAAATACCGTCTGTCTTCAATTCGATGCGTTTTTGTGAATCCGGTAACCAAAAGATGAGCGCACACTGCCCTTCGTACATACTTTGAAACGACAAAAGAGACGGGTACAATTTTGATTCAAACCAATACACTAAGTCATCAGGCGCTAACAAATCCATGACTGTGTCGAGTCCGGCCACAACAAGTACATCTCCGTAAAGGGAGGGCAAATCCTCCGGCCATTCGGTCTGATATAAATGCATATACTGTCTTATGCTGACAATATCATCTAACATCACAATTTCCCCCACTTCAGCTGGATCCCACAGCAGAGAGATTCCACTACGTTTCCATGTGTCCACTGAAATAATCGAAGCCATTGTTACTCCTCCTCGTCCATACCGAATAGCTCAAGTTGCTTCTGTTGTTTTGTTACATTCTTGGATTGCCAAGAAGCACACAGTTGAAACGCTGTAATTGCAGCCTGGACAATCTCTGAGGTTCCACCATTTCGAGTGAACCAGCCTAGCAAAGGGACTACAGCTGGATGCAAACTAAAACTAGGATTCGATAATGTATCATGTACATTAATATTGCTATTTTTAAAACATGCCCCAATAAAAAATAATGTTTGATCTAAATCATACGACAACCCCTTACGTTGCTTTCCTTTCCATTCTCTTGAGAATGAAAGAGGATCTACCATATAAAATGTTTTATTACTCTCATAGCACCAGTTCTTTACTTCAAAGTCACTGGCTGAAGTTCCTGTTCCACGTAGGTAGTTTTGCATTTCGTTACGAGGAACAGAGACAGTCTTTGTAAAAATACGAAGGAAGAGGTCAGTCATTACTTCTGCCTCAACAGGAGGTGGTTCAACAGTACTATCTTTCTCATGATTAATAATTTGGTTAATTCCTATTAAAGCTTCTTTAACTGTGAATTGACGTCCCTCCTCTACGTACACTTTTCCATAGTGCTTTGAGAAGTATTCTAAAGCCTTCCCCTTCCGAATAACCTGTGCATCGGATTCACTCAAGCCGGATGCAACATGATTTGCCAAAATTTCCTCAAGTTGACGAATATCACGCAGCATTCTTTTACGCAGCCTTGCCCAGCTGATAGATTGTGGCTCTTCCGTTCGTTTTCTACAGACATGGATAATATCATATTCAATTGTTCTTGAACCAAACTGTCCAGACTCACCTTTCGTCTCATCACTGCGGATAGGATAGGTTGCTTCCAAGTAAAAACCGGCTTCAAAGAGACTCTCTAAAACATCTATCCAAGGTTCATCTGCACTGTGATGGAATGTGAAAGAAAGGATTCCACCTGGCTTAAGCATCCTGTAGGATTCTTTCCATACTTGAGTTAGTAACCTTCTGTAAAACCCATCTGGGTCCTCTGGGTGTCTAGCAGAATTTGAAACAGCCTCTAGAGACTTTAAAGTATATTCAGATGAAAACTTGTCCTCATAGCGTCCTTTTAATCCTAAACGCAGCCAAACGTAAAAAAAGTCAGCTAATTCGGAGTAATGAAGCAATCCACCAAATGGTGGGTCTGTTATAACCAAGTCAAGTGATTCAGTATCAATTTTTTCTAGATCAGTAGATGAGCCATTATCAATCCTCTTTGCTGGCATTACTGGATCATTTGGGTATACTTTATGGCTCTTACCTGAAATCTCTTTTGCTAATTCCTCCTGTTGTGTACTTAGGTAGTCTTTAGAAACCAATTCAAAAGGATTAGCAGCCCACTCTAGACCTTTAATTGTTGCTTCAAAGCTAGACACTAAATTACCTCTACCCATTCCTCCAAATACATTGTTTTCTACAACCGTCGACTTAGGATGGTAATTATTATTACTAAACATAGGTTCTGGTGTATCCCGTTGGGGATTCCAAAAACAAAACATATTCTGATTCCGCAAATATTGTTGGAACATTCCCATAAGCATATCCTTGATATCAACAGAAGAAGGAATTTCTTCAATTAGCTTTAAAAGCTGTGTGTGAATAAGTAGTTGCTTTGCATTAAACATTTTCCACCAATGAGTAAAGCCATGATTCGGGATACCGCCGTTCAGTTTATGAGTCATAAACCCATACGGTAATTCACTTTTAGGCCAGTATAACTGCAAATCCCCCTTACTTCTTGCATCCCACTCTATATTTGCTGCATTGAACTGATCGATATTAGGCTTTGCAAAGAATCGACCTCCGTAAACCTCATTGTTTAGGTCACACTCCGGGCAGTAACATTGCTGTACATACATGGAGACTGGGCCAGTTTCTCCTGTCTCACGTATTGAAGCTAGAACATCCTGCTCCCTACCGCAAGTATCAGATTGACAGGTAAAGGTTGAGCGCTTTGGTATATTGCCCTGATTGGAACTGAATGTCGTTCGTGTCTCTGGGCATGTAATTGTTTCCGGAACAGTTCCTCTAACTTCGATATAGCGGAGAGTATTGGAACGATCTTTGTTCCACTGTGCTGTATCCTCAATAATACTTGTAACAGTTCCCCCTTTTGAAAGGTTGCTGCCTTTCATCCAGTCTGGGTGAACAAATAAAGAAAGTTGAATCTTTTTATTCTTAGGCTTAATATTTTCAAATATCCTAATACTGGTAGTTTGATGACAGGATGGACAAGCAAAACTTTGTTCCCTGTTTACTAGGGCATAAGGCTTTTCACTTTCCGCGACAACGAAGGGAACAGCTGGGGCGATTCTTGCTTCCTGCGTTTCGACATCAAACAATTCCCCACAATGCTTGCAATGATAATCAGTCCATGTCTTTACAGACAATTCTTTGTTAGCAATCTGAGGTGTCGAGAGTAAGGGCGTTCTGTGATTACAGTCTGAAGAGATACAAGGACCATGTTTCGCCCAGAAAGTATAAATAATCTCTGGTCCCCAATAACGATAATATGCTTTTTCTTCTGCTGTGAGTATAAATGGATTAAAGTCCTCTGGCATAACCTCAAAATGGTAATCATGATGTTGATACCAGGCTGACCACCCCTCAAATGTGCGAATGGAATGTTCAAAGTCTTTTAGTTGTTTCTCTGAAGGCTTAATAAAAGCAGGTTCGTCGTAATAAGGCTTCGATGGAGCGGTAGTATCAGAGAATTTTAACCATTTCCCCTTATGTCCCCGCGGACAATTACATGAATAGTACGGCATGATTTGCGGTTTTAGCTCTTGTTCGATATGGTTAAAAGCTTGTTTAACCTCGCTAATGTCCACAGCAGTCATTTCATTTTTTACAACTAACCAAGCAACAGGGTTCAAATCATTTCCATACATTTGCATGCCAAGACGGGTTCCCTCTACTAACGTTGTACCACCACCCATAAACACGTCTGCCACTTTCAAATGGCTGAATGTACCTTTCTTTTGATGATTAGCATAGTAAACATCCCAAACACTTTTTGCTGCCTCAATCGGGTCTTCTGGTGCTTTCATAGCACCAGCTAATAACATCGAACGGAATACGCTGGAGCGGCGGCGGGCCCACCATTTCGACATTTGATAAATAGGTTTACCTGCGTTACCTTCTATAGCAGCTACCTGGTTTACCGGAAGAATAGGAAAGTCTACTTCCAACACAGTTTTGGGACGATTTTGGTCAGAAAAATCGACAGTCTCAAAGCTAACCTCTTTTCCTGCCCCGACCGCTTTCGTTATTCTCTCGTCAATAATTTGCTTTTTTGTTTTTGCTTTTGCCATAGTCTTCTCCTTATTATTTCGATATTTCTAAAAACGGCACAAGTGTCTCCATAAGTGACATACCTCCATGAGCGAGTGTTGGATAACCACCACCGCTGCGCCATTTCCGTCGGCCAAGTACATATGAATAAGAGCCATGCTCCGAAGTAAGCGCAATATCAATAGGAGGCATCCATCCAGCCTTTCTTAAATCCGCCTTTGCATATCGCTGGCTTTTATAGGTTTCTTTTAAATAGTTAGCTTGTTTGTCTGTTACATTATAAAAATCACCGGTAGCAGCATAACCGTGGTCACTAGTAATGTAGACTTGTCTACCTTGCGCAAGCTTGTCGACTAGCCCCCAAAAACTATCAGAGGAAAACTCCACTTCACTCTTAGTAATCAATTGGCGCAAACCTTTTCCAGGTGCACTATATTCATGAATCCACTTGTCAAACCAAGCATGCCACAGCACCCAATTTGAGTCCGGTGTAATGCGGGAGATGCAGTCGCTCCATGGTAAATCCAAACAATCAGTTTTTGCACTTGGAAATAAGTGGCGTGTGCCTGCTTGGTTGTTTTCCAGTGCGGATCGTTGGGGGAATCCCAGGCTCTTGGCAAAAAAAGTCGTCTCACTTGGTAGACTAGAAGCTGTAATGCGCGATTGATGGATGCGGTACCCCCGCTGTGCTGCACCTTCCAGTATGAAAGGTAATTCACGCAGAGACAAACCGTCAATAATGAAAATTGCCTTACCATTCGCTTTTTGATTCCAGTGTTCAATAAGCTGGTCACTTGTTTTCGGGACAATACTCTCAAAGCTATCCCATAGGTTCCAACTAGAGCCGGCTAACAAAGTTTCCAAATAACTCATATGCTTTTCCCGGTGCAAGATCTCATGTACAACTGATTCCGCAAACGGAGCGGAGTATAAATTATATAGATAACTCGTGATATGGTCCCAAGCACCCTGGTCGGGAGCTGCGATAATTTCTTGTAGAGTATCTACCGAAATCATTATTAATCCTCCTTATCCAAGTTCAATTCATATGTCAAACCATCTGGTAGATTTTGCAATAGCTTCTGAATTTGGGCCCCCGTCATCTTGTCTACCTTAAAGATTACATTGCGAAGGGTGGAGCCGGAATTAATTCCCCAGCTTTCTGTCTTCCCCATAAGGTTTAGTGAAGAGGTGGCCGGCGCACTATAACTTTTTATACTTGGTGTTCTAGTGTCACCACCGAATAAATTTGTAGGAATCGGGCTTTCTCCACTTTGTTGTCCGCTCCCTGGCTGTTGAGGTGTTATTCCTGCCCCTTGTCCTTCTCCACCCCAAGTAGGCGTATTTCCCCCGATAGGCAGGTGAGGTGGTTGTGTGCCACCTTTTGAATCTACCTGTGAGGTGGTTGGGACTGGAGAAGGAAGAGAAAGATATGTTTCCTTCAAGTGGTTACCTGTCCCAAGTTGCCCTTTAATTCGATTCCATGTTTGCTCCTCGGTTTCCCCAGCCAACTGTGTTAGGGTGTTCATATCCCGTACATTAATGGCAATTAGGCCTTTGGCGCATAAACGGAGTAGTTTGTCCTTTATTTCCGCTTCTCCAATCCACGGTATGCAAGGATTTCCCCCAGCACGCGGCTCCTGAAGTTCGCTTAATAACCTATCTATAGATTCGTTTCTTTGAGCTTTCTGTCTCACCAGTTCTTGAAATTCTTCCGGTTCAAACAGGGAATTACGAACCACGTCCTGAACCGCATCCAATATTGCACTGCCTTTTGCTTGATGAGCTTCAATGTTAAATAAACAGTCTTCCGGGGTGCTGAAATTCCATTCATCCAGTACAGCAAATCGATCAAACAGCACCTCCAGTTGTGCACGTAGCTTGTCTTGATACTGCTTTGCTAATGGTCTGTACTCCGGTTCCCCTTGCTTCCATTCATCTGCTTTCAAGGCAGCCCGTGCTAGTAGCAGAAGTTCAGTATTTCTGTATAAATTATATGTTCCCACCTTTGGAAGAAGGAAACGAACGGTGTTTCTTTTCACGGTAATGTGCTTACTGAGCCACTTTCCTAAAACTTCCTCCATTCGGTCCGTATATTCTGGCACCACAACGACAGGAATACGGTTGTCCCATCTGCCTGGATGCTCTGTCTCATTAAGGTCCTTCCAAGGGTCAATCTGCCAATCCCGTTGCAGTACAATGACACGATATTTCGCTGCTAATTCTCCCGGTCCACTGAGCACATAGGCAATTTCCTTTGCCAATCTTGCCTTATCAGAACCGTCATTAAATACCTTATCATTTCGGGCAAAGGCTAGGAGCTTTGCCTGTGGGTTTTCTTCTTGCTTAAACAGCAGTTTTTCACCAATTTCATGTATGTTAAAGCTGTTGCTAACAATGAGGTTCATTTCCAGAAGGAACGTGTTTCCATCAAGCGATCTTTCTTGAGTAATATCAGACAGTAAGGTATTACGTTCAGCGCCGGACAGCTTATCCATTGCAAGAGAGCGCAGCCAAAGAGCGCTAATAATTCGCTCGACATGTGGAATCTGCTCCCTATCCTTGACAGCTTCCCGTACGGCTTCCAAATTTCGCTGTGCACGGTCACGTAGCTCTTTGTGATATTCATTTGAAACCGAATCAATTAAAGCTGTAATGCCACCACGTTCATTCTCAATAGAAAATGATGCAGGTGTAATGATACATGGTGAATCCACCTGTTGTTTGAACAGGTTTGCAAGAATTTTAATTAAATCGCGTGTTTCCTGCGCATCTGTGGAAATTAAAATTTGATCTTCCAACAAATGAAGCAACTGTGGGCTGAATGGCCATGTTTCAATAAAGTCTTCAGTCATTGCTTCCTGCTCTGACTCCGGTATCTGTTGTAAACGGAAGAACTCCTTCATATGTACATTAATTAGCTGAATAACATCTTGCTCACTAATGTGCATCCTATTTTCAAACAACCGGTGTAATAATAGTCGTTTCCGGTCTCGTTTCACGTAATGACCTTTAAAATCGATTAAAGTAGGATTCACACGATGAATTTGCTGGTAGGCATCTGTTTGTCCATTACGTACAGAAACTACCAACACAAGCAAGTCAGGGCGATCTTTTGCGATTTCGGATAGAATTTGAATAAAATTAAAAGCCCATTGCCGCCACGGGAATTGTTTTGTATTTGTTAAAGAGTCGTACCATGTCTGGAACTCATCAAATATTATAGCAGTGGGCTGTTTTTCAAGCATTTCCACGACTAAATCATAGCCAAGAACATCTGTCTTCCGATCTCCCTGTCCTTCCCATTTTCCTCTTATAAATGTCCCATGCGGGTGATAATCAAGTAGGATGTCCCATAGGTACTTATAATTTTGACGCTGTAGGCTTTCGGCTACGACAAACATACCATCTCTCAAATTTATATTTCTGATTTCAGGCCGTGCCAGGCGTGTAGCCCACCGATCCAGCCACTGCCTTACTTCTGCTGGATGCTCAAATGCGTGGAACAATGTAGTAAGTAAGTGCGACTTACCTTGTCCGCGTTCTCCTAACAATACCACAGGACGAGATTCTTCTTGATTGACGGATTCCAGCATTTTTAGTAGGTCATTTGAAGGATATGTAATATCTAAAAACTCTTCTATTCGACTACTTTGTATCTCATCTTTAAAATCAATTGCGGTCCCCTTAAGAATCCTTCCTCTAAACTCTTTGCGCAACTGCAATCCTAACATGTTATCACTCCTTATAATGTGGATACAAATAATGTAAATTGATAAATATATTTATTGCTATTTTACTTAATAATTACACAATTTAATCGCAAATCCCTGAATAGCAGGGGATATATTTGCATATCCTATTCCCCATTTATCAAACTAAGGTTGTGGAACGCTATATCGTTTCTCCCTTTTATTTTCCAACTATAATTGTATCACGGCATAGGACTTTAGCTACAATAATTATTGCTAAAAAAATAGAGAGAATAACAATAATTATGACTGTTATTCCCTCCTCTTTATATCGTTATAACAAAAATTCAAGAATCTACCGCAGCAGGGTCTATGAATCCAAAAGTTATTTTTCCACTATGTTCATTCTTTTGTTCTATTTTATCAGTTGCCTTATAACCGCTGCGATCAAGAATATCCTTGATGGCACTTAAACGTACATTTTCGGATTCACCATTCACTGCAAGATCAAACAACATTTCTACTGCTTTCTCTGCAATCGTTGCAAGGCGGTTCTGAATGCGCACCCGACGTTCCTTTTGAAGTTCTTCCAAATATCCCCTAACTTTAACATTTTTCAACTGCCTGGAAGCTTCCGCATGGGCACCCTTTTCCCCATATCCAGCCATTATAGCCGCTTTTGTGCCGTTGTTAAGCTCAAAGTATATTTCTACGAATTTTTTCTGCTTGTCGCTTAGGACCATGGTAGAATCCACTATTTAACACACCCCATTCCATTCTCATAAAATCCAAATATTTTATTTGATTCGATAATCATCTCCTTCGCATTCGATTAAAAATCGCTTACTCATTCCTAATAATCGACTACCCGCCGCAAAACCAATCTTGCTTCGTAAAGTATTGGAATCTTCATTACTACTAAATATAATTGGTTTTTTTGCCTTATATCGTTCGTTTATTATGTTGTAATACAATTCTTCTTTGGTCTCAGAGTATTTAGTTTTACCCAAATCATCCCAAATAAGGAAATCGACCTGGATTGCCTTACTAAATTCACGATTAAAAGTTTCACCATTATCATTCAGTGCTTTTGCTTTAGCGAGAGTGTTCATTAAAGTCGTATCACTGACCATCCATACACTATAACCTTTATTCATAAGAACTGTAGCTGCCGCGGCTTGTAAATGTGTCTTTCCCAATCCATATGAATTATGGTTGGATAACGCTTCAGAACGGTCAGTGTGTGATAATTCCTTTAATTGTTGTTCACCAAAAGTAGCTATAAAACCAAAGCTATTACAGTTGCCATCTAATTTATTAAATTCTTTTATATATTGGTTCATGTTCGTAAACATTTTATTCTGTATTCCCGCTCTTCTTTCGTAATTATCAAATCTACACTCTGTAAATTCTATAGGTATCATTGCATTTTTATAACGCTGTTCTAATCTCAGAGTAGGTACACATTCACATTCTCGACCAAATTGATAGCCCCTTCCATTCACTTCTTTAGAATATAAAATCCAACCTGTATCATTACATTTTGAGCACTTATTTAATGAAATGCGGTTTATTTTTTTTTGTCTGCTCAAGTCGCTGTTTATAGTTATCAAATTCTCCTGATCTTGCAATACTATTTCTGTTACTTTTTTCATGTTGTTTATCCCCATTCTTATTTTGTCTTTTCAATTGAAACTGTTTTTCTGCTGTTTCTATTTTGTCTAAAGTAAGCAAATTGTTACCTAACCAATTTCTCATAATACCTTCTGCGTAGTTCCAGGGCTTCTGATTAACAAGAGCACGTTTCATTGCTGCTATTACCAGATCCTGTCCTACATTATCCAACCATTGTTCCAATTGCTCCTTAATATACGGAGTAAGGGGTCCAAAATTTTGCGAATAAAAACTGAGTATCACCTTTTTATCATCAGAACTGAAACTACCACTACTTATTAAATTATTATTATTAGAGGTATTATTGTTAGGGGCGCTCTCCTTCACACCCCTTGGTTTCTCATCTACACTATCCTTGGTAGTAATATTCACACCCCCTTGTATTTCTTCTATACAAGATGTGGCTATAAATTTGACTAATAAATAAAGGTTGGAGGTATTACCGCCATCCTTTTTCTTCCTAGCTGTTTTTTCTATATATCCAGCTGCACTAAGGTTGTCAATAGCTGCAATAACGCTTTTTTTTGAGATTCTTGTCATTTCGGTTAGTTTCGGCAAAGAAGGATAGCAAGCATTTGTTTCATAGTTTCTAAATGAGCATAATGCTGTATATACCAACTTTTCTTTATAACTCATTCTTTTGTCCTTAAATATTGAGGGATCACCGATATAATACTGGTCAATAGCTATCTCACTCCTTATAAGAAATAATCTTCATAATTGCAGCCATATTCATTTAACGTTTTGATTGGTTTTCATCCATTCCACTACCTGTGAACGATTCAACCGAATTATTTGCCCTTTTTGAAAGTACGGAATTTCTTTATTCACTATCATGGAACGCACTGTCGGTACACTGACTTTTAAAAATCCAGCAGTCTCCTTAATAGTCCATATTTCATCTTCCAAAAATTCATGTTGATATTGTTCCATGACTTCAATCATGGTTTCCTTTAATTCCTCCCGACTTATCAACAAAAAACCTTTAGGCAGTTCTAATGATAGGATCATTTTCGCACCCCAATTTCATTAATTCTTTTTATCAATAAGTTCTTTTGCTCAGGCTTCAATTCTTTTCGAAGCAGTCTGGAAAACGGACTCTCTCCAAATCCTAATAATTCTCCTACTTCCCACTGTGCATATCCTATCGTTTTAATAAGATTACGAATTTCCATGTTTTCAGTTCTCTTCAACATGCTTCCTCCTTTAATTAAAAAACTACATTGCTACTTGATTTGTTGTTCTCAATGTTGTAACTTAAGTTTAACAACAACTAGTCACGTTTTCCTCGTGACTAAATAGTGATTTTAGGAGGGTGAATTTTGGGTTTTATTATTAACAACCAAGAACAATTATTTAGAAAGCCACATTTTGATTATGATTTTGTTGACGAGGACGGGATAACATTTATTGAAGAGCAGAGTTCAAAAAACACATTAACCGAGGTCCACTATTATGAGCCATTAAGTTATAAGGGTATTAGTAAGACTCCACGCACAAGAATGGAAAACCAATTAGATTCTGCTCATGTAGCAATGGCAAATTTAAATCCATCTAGCGCTAAGGATGTATTATCATTTGTAAAAACTTGGGGGCTTTTAGGTCTGGATAAAGTGAAATATTTCGAACAAGTATCATTTGAAGAACGTAAGGGGCTACAATTCATAGATTTATTCCGATCGAAGCGAGGCAGAAAACGGGAGCCATTATTCCTTATCCAGAAAGCTATTAAACATTATCATGATTTAATAGGCTATCTCGATATATGGCATAAGTATATAAAGAATCTGGATACTATAACCACCGCTGAAAAGAATAAGATACATACCAAAATAGCAGCAAATCTGGATTGTATTATTCTTTACAACCAAACTAGGATAACTTCTAACGATGACTACAGCGGTTTTGAAATGGGGACCTTCGCTAATTCCCTCTACGGTTTAATTTATACAATAACAGCTGAAGGCTTAGTTAAAGGAGCAGGATTACAAATTTGTTCAAGATCATCCTGTAAAGCTTACTTTAGACCTACTCGGTCCGATCGAACTTATTGCTCTATACAGTGCAATGATGCTGTAAGGTCAAATGATAGAAGAAATAAAATGAAAGCATTAGATGATCTTTGTAATGAGAATCCTTCTACTAGTAAAAATATCATTGAAAAAATGGTTAACGAAATCACCACAAAAATAAAACATTTAACCACTATAGAAATTAAAGAACAATTTTACCGAGATTTTCGGAATCAAAGTAACATGTAATTATTATGCAATAATCTAAACTAATAATGAGGTGGAATTATGGCATCATTTCAAAAATACTCAACAAAGCAAGGTCAATTATGGTTATTTAAGATGGATACTGGTATTAACCCACAAACAGGGAAAAGGCAAACAACCACTCGTAGAGGGTTTAAAACTAAGAAGGAGGCACAAACCGCGGCAGCCAAGCTAGAACAGGAATTAGTAAATGGCTTATTGATTAACAATAATAACTTTACTTATCAAGATATATTTGAAGAATGGTTTACAAACCACTCCCAAACCATTAAAACGAGTACCATAGCAACAATAGAATCCAAATTTAAATCACATATCCTGCCACGCTTTGGGAAATTAAAAATTAAAGACATAACAAAAGCATATTGTCAAAGAATGATAAATGAAATTGCAACAAACATCGCTTCTGTTAACGACATCAAGATTCAAGCAAACCAAGTATTTAAATACGCCCTTAAAATGGACTTAATTACAAAGAACCCAATGGAACATGTAAGTATTCCAAAACAGCCAAATGAGCTACTTAGTGAGCATTCAGAGGTGGATAAGCGTAACTATTGGACGAAGGAAGAGATAAAACATTTCTTAGAATTAACAAAAAATGAATTATCTTACCGCGATTATGTTCTATTTCACCTTCTTATTTATACAGGGGCTCGTAAGGGTGAACTATTAGCACTAACATGGGAAGATATTGACTTTGAGGCTGGGTCCTTACGCTTATGGAAGACACTATTTTATAACAAAGGGAAGTTTATCATACAAACTCCAAAAACTAAGGAATCAAAACGATTAATTAGCCTAGACCCTAAAACCCTATCTTTACTTAAGAAGTGGCGTATAAGGCAAAGGGAAGCGAACATGGCTATCAAGAATACCATTGATAATGGAAACATAGCATTTACTCGTGAAGATGGCACTCCAATTCGCTTGGCTTATCCAAATGAAAAGCTGAATATAGTTATTAAAAAACACAATCTACATCCCATAACAATTCATGGGTTACGTCATACTCATGCTTCACTTTTATTCGAAGCGGGTGCAAGTATAAAAGAAGTTCAGGAACGATTAGGTCATACTGACGTTAAGATGACGATGAACATTTATACACACGTCACAAATACTCTAAAAGAACAGACAGCTACAAAGTTCCAACGGTATATCGAGCTATGATTTGTGGTCAAAAAATTTTAGTGGTCAAAATGTGGTCACAAACCCTTTTCTGGCACAAAAAAGACCCCCAACCAAAATGGTTGAGAGCCTTTGAAGTGCTGATAATTAACGCTTTGAGAACTGAGGTGCACGACGAGCGCCTTTAAGTCCGTATTTCTTACGTTCTTTCATACGTGGGTCACGAGTTAATAGACCTGCACGCTTTAATGTTGGACGGAATTCAGGGTCAGCTTGAAGTAATGCGCGAGCAATACCGTGGCGGATTGCGCCAGCTTGACCAGTGTATCCACCGCCGCTTACGTTTACAAGAACATCGTAGCTGCCTGTTGTTTCAGTAGCTACTAATGGTTGGTTAACAACCATACGTAAAGCTGCAAATGGGATATATTCTTCGATGTCACGTCCGTTAATTGTGATTTTACCTGTACCTGGAACTAAGCGCACGCGTGCGACAGAGCTCTTACGACGACCAGTACCAATATATTGAACTTGTGCCATAGTTTTTTCCCTCCCTCTTTATTAACCGCGAAGTTCGTAAACTTCAGGTTTTTGTGCTTGGTGCGGATGTTCTGCGCCAGCATATACGTGTAAT
The DNA here is from genome assembly GCF_046591715.1 of Neobacillus niacini. Lineage (GTDB taxonomy): Bacteria > Bacillota > Bacilli > Bacillales > Cytobacillaceae > Neobacillus > Neobacillus niacini_L. Next base: position 16,350 of record NZ_JAWVNQ010000017.1, read on the forward strand.
TTTTTGAACTGTTGACGGCCAAGAGAATTCTTTGGAAGCATACCTTTAACAGCAAGCTCGATCATTTTCTCAGCATAGTTTGTACGCATTTCAAGAGCAGTTCTAGTCTTTAAACCACCTGGGTGCATAGTGTGACGGTAGTAGATTTTGTCAGTTAATTTCTTACCAGTTAATTCAACTTTAGAAGCGTTAAGAATGATAACATTATCACCAGTGTCAACATGTGGTGTAAAAGTTGGTTTATTTTTACCACGTAAGATTGAAGCTACTTCAGAAGCAAGACGACCAAGAGTTTTGCCTTCAGCATCAATCACGTACCATTTACGCTCGATATTGTTGGCGTTAGCCATAAACGTTGTACGCATGAATTTCCCTCCTAAATTAAATCCATAAAGATTATTTTTCGCACCATCATAAGCCGTTATCGTTCATTCTGTTCCGGGAATAAACGGTAAGACCATTGTGCGTCAAGTTTTAAGTTCATATATTTTCAATCACGATGAAGACTTTCCGGGGCTTTATCGTGGGATTAAAAACACAACCATATAATATAATAAGTTCTTTAGAGCTAAAAGTCAAGAAAATGTTACACCAGGTTGTGTTGTTAAGAAACTTTTATTTAATAAAATACCTGCCAAAGATACAAACCTTGTCCTGGTGCGGTTTTTCCAGCAAAGCGGCGGTCTTTTTTCCCGAGAATCTCCACCATCTCCTCTGGCTGCCGGTTCCCAGTGCCAACCTCTAACAGTGTTCCTACTAAAATTCTCACCATATTATATAAAAACCCATTTCCGATGAAAGTGAAGCTTATACGATATTCGTCCTGCAGAATCTCAATGGTTTCAATTGTTCTGACCTTATCCTCTACCTCTGTACGGGCTGAACAAAAACTAGAAAAATCATGTGTTCCTAATAAATATACAGTTGCTTCTCTCATAGCTTCAATATTTAAAGGATAGGGATGATGATAGGCATAATGCCTTTGGAAAGGGTCCCTTTTTGGTGATAGATCCAAATAATAACGATATTCCTTCCCCTTTGCATCAAATCGAGCGTGAAAGGCAGGGTCAGCTCTTTCAACCGACAACACAGAAATGTCCTCAGGCAGCATGGAGTTTAAGGCCAGCTCCCATTTTTCTTCAGGAAGCGGCAAATGGGAATCAAAATGTATGACCTGCCCTTTTGCATGGACCCCGGCATCTGTTCTTCCAGAGGCTGAGATTTTGACAGGGCTGCCCTTATGCATTTTGGTTAATACAGCTTCTATTACACTTTGTACGGTTCGTTTCTTTGGCTGAACTTGATATCCAGAGAATCCAGAACCATCATATGAAATAATACATTTATAGCGTATCATCACTTAGCTCCATTATGATCGAAATAAGATTAATAATATTGTTAAGATTACCAGAATTAAAAGCTGCAGTGTATCAGACTTATTCCAGCTTAAGAGACGATATTTTGTCCTGCCCTCGCCGCCGCGGTAGCCTCTCGCTTCCATCGCAATCGCAAGCTCCTCAGCACGCTTAAAAGAACTAACGAATAGGGGAATAAGTAAAGGAATAACTGCTTTGATTCTTTCTTTAACAGGTCCGCTTGAAAACTCCACTCCGCGTGCAATTTGAGCTTTCATAATTTTATCCGTTTCCTGCATCAATGTGGGTATAAAACGCAGGGAAATCGACATCATTAAGGCCATTTCATGTACAGGGAACCGGACCTTTTTTAATGGGTGTAATAGCGTTTCTAACCCATCGGTTATTTCGATAGGTGTTGTTGTTAGGGTGAGCAGACTGGTCATTAATATTAAGAAGAAAAACCTCATTGAAATAAAGATACCCTGTCTGACACCTTCCTCATATATCTTAATCGGACCCAGCTCATATAAGAGAGTGCCTTCTTTTGTGAAAAAAACCTGGAGCAGCAACGTAAATAGTACTAACCAGAGTACAGGTTTTAAACCTGCATATAGGAACCGGATAGGAATACGAGATAGAGCAAGCATTAAAAAAGTATAAATTCCAATAAGAACATAAGTTAAGAAATTATTTGCAAGGAAGATAATACATACAAATAAGAAAACAATAATGAGCTTAGACCTAGGATCCAGGCGATGAACCAAACTATCTGCGGGAACATATCTCCCAATGATCATTTTTTCCATCATACCGGTGCACCTCTTAACACTCTGGCAACTGCCGTTGATAACTCCTCAATGGAAAGGTAAGTTTTCTCTAACTCGAGCCCCAGCTTTTCTTCTAGACTTCGTTGAAAACGCACTACTTCCGGTACATCTAATCCCATTTCTAGCAGTTCAGTAACGGAGGAGAATATTTCAACAGGTGTTCCTTGTTTTACAACTTGTCCTTCTTGCATAATCACAATTTGATCAGCGTATCTTGCTGCATCCTCCATACTATGCGTTACTAATATGGTAGACAAATTTCTTTGTTTGTGGAGTGAGTAGAACATATCCATAATTTCTTTTCGTCCTCGAGGATCTAGACCTGCTGTAGGCTCATCTAAAACAAGACAATCAGGTTCCATTGCTAAAACTCCAGCAATGGCAACACGGCGCATTTGTCCGCCTGATAAATCAAATGGTGATTTTACTAAAATTTCCTCACCTAGTCCTACTTGCTTTAAAGCAAGCCTTGCCCTCTCTTTGGCAACATTTTCAGAAATACCGAAATTCATAGGTCCGAAAATAATATCCTTTTCGACAGTTTCCTCAAATAGCTGGTGCTCAGGAAACTGAAAAACAATTCCTACCTTTTGTCTGATCTGTCTTAAATTCTTATTTTTTTGCTTTGCTTTAATTTCATGGGTGCCAATGATTACAGAGCCCTCTGTAGGTAAAAGAAGCGCATTTAAATGCTGTAATACAGTAGATTTCCCCGAACCCGTATGACCTATTAACGCCATGTATGTTCCTGTTGGGATGTTAATAGACACATCTTTAATAGCCAAACGTTCAAAAGGCGTGTTTGCTTGATAACGATACTCTATATTTTGGAGCGAAATGTCCATAGCTCATTCACCAACTCTTCTTCCGATAAATAGTGCTTTGATAAATCAATTCCTCTTTGACGAAAAGCATTACTCATTTTAATTGAAAAAGGTATATCAAGACCTAAATGAACCAATTCATCATCCATTGAGAATATTTCCTCAGGCGTACCCTCACGGTAAACCTCCCCTTGGTTCATCACAATAATTCTATCGGCTTTTGCTGCTTCTTCTAAATCATGAGTGATGGAGATGACAGTAAGAGACTGCTCATTCTTCAATGTACGTACAGTCTCTAAAACTTCACCTCGTCCTTTCGGATCGAGCATTGAAGTGGCTTCGTCTAGTATAATGATTGATGGCCGCAAAGCAAGCACACTAGCAATTGCAACACGCTGCTTTTGTCCTCCAGACAGATGGTGCGGCTCTTGATTAAGAAATTGATCCATTTTAACCTTTTTTAACGAGTCCTCTACTCTAAAGATCATATCATCCCTTGGGATTCCATGGTTTTCTAAACCAAAAGCCACATCATCCTGAACAGTCGTACCCACAAACTGATTATCAGGGTTCTGAAAAACCATCCCTAGTTTCTTTCTAATGTCCCAAATGGATTCTTCATTTAATTCAATCCCACAGACCGAAATCATCCCCTCTTGAGGGAATTGTAATCCATTCAATAGCTTTGCCGTCGTAGATTTCCCTGAACCATTATGACCAACAATTGCTAACCATTCTCCTTCAAATATGTCAAAGCTTATATCCTTAAGCGCGTAGCTGTTTTGATTTTCATATTGAAAAGAAACATTCTTTAACGCTACTACAGTCTTTCTCATCCCAATCCACTCCTCTCGTCTCATCTATACTAACATTGCTAAGGCTAAGCTTGTAAATACAAAAAAAGCCTGCACCTCACCCCAGGGCAGCTAGCGAATTAATCTGCCGCGCGTAAACGGGATTTCTAAAAAGAAATTGGAGGAGGTGCATGAGCTAGACGAGACGTGAAAAAGATAAGAGAAATTCAGTTATCCTTCAAAGGAAAGTACAATCTTCCTTTATATCCTTGAAATATCAAGGTCACGCTCATCATAACACTCTTTTTGGCTTGGTTCGTAAATTATTAGATTTTATACAGAAAAAGGGCTCAAGAACAAGTTTGTAACTAAACTGTCCAGCGCCCTTGTTGTCTGTTTTCGTTATTAAACTAACTCGATAATTACCATTGGTGCACCATCGCCGCGGCGTGGTCCAAGTTTCATAATACGAGTGTATCCACCTTGACGCTCTGAGTAGCGTGGAGCGATATCAGTGAAAAGTTTTTGTAGTGCATCTGTACCTTTTTCAGCATCAGCAACTTCATTACGAACGTAAGAAGCAGCTTGACGACGAGCATGTAAGTCACCACGTTTACCTAAAGTGATCATTTTCTCAACAGTACCACGAAGTTCCTTCGCGCGAGTTTCTGTTGTTTCAATGCGCTCATTGATAATTAAATCTGTAGTTAAATCACGTAGCATAGCTTTACGCTGTGCACTTGTGCGTCCTAACTTTCTGTATGCCATGAAGGGTTCCCTCCTTTGTTGAAGTCATTAAACGGATTAGTTAAAAATAGAGATGATGTTAATCGTCTTTACGTAAGCCTAACCCAAGCTCTTCTAGTTTAGCCTTCACTTCTTCAAGTGATTTACGGCCTAAGTTACGAACTTTCATCATATCTTCTTCAGTCTTATTAGCTAATTCCTGAACAGTGTTGATTCCAGCACGCTTTAAGCAGTTATATGAACGAACTGATAAATCAAGTTCTTCGATCGTCATTTCAAGGACTTTTTCTTTCTGATCCTCTTCTTTTTCGATCATAATCTCAGCATTTTGAGCTTCATCAGTTAAACCAACAAAGATATTTAAATGCTCGGTTAAAATTTTCGAACCAAGAGCTATAGCTTCCTTTGGCCCTGTGCTTCCATCTGTCCAAACATCAAGCGTTAGCTTATCATAGTTTGTCATTTGACCCACACGAGTATTTTCTATCTGATATGACACACGAGAAACTGGTGTAAAGATAGAATCAATTGGAATAACACCAATTGGCTGATCTTCACGCTTATTTTGCTCAGCAGGAGTGTATCCACGACCACGCTTAGCTGTTAATCGCATGCGAAGATGTCCACTTGAAGCTAATGTAGCAATATGAAGGTCTGGATTTAAAATTTCAACATCACTATCGTGTGTAATGTTTGCAGCTTTAACTGGGCCTTCACCTTGAACATCAATCTCAAGAGTTTTCTCTTCATCAGAGTAGATTTTTAAAGCTAATTTTTTAATGTTTAAAATGATGGATGTTACATCCTCTACGACGCCTTCAATTGTTGAGAACTCATGAAGTACCCCATCGACCTGAATCGATGTAACAGCGGCACCTGGGAGTGAAGATAATAGGATACGACGTAAGGAGTTACCCAAAGTGGTACCATATCCACGCTCAAGTGGTTCTACGACGAACTTTCCGTACTTGGCATCATCGTTGATCTCAACCGTTTCGATTTTTGGTTTTTCTATTTCGATCATCAAATAACCCTCCTTCAAAACGTCGAAACCTCGACTAGTGAATTACCTAATCGAAATTCCCCCATGTATACGTTCCCGTTTTGTGCACAACAACTGGAATAAATCTTCTGTATGAACTACATAATTTAAGTATCATATCCCATTATAGACGCATGATACAAATTCTATACAGAAAAATTAAACACGACGGCGTTTTGGTGGACGGCATCCGTTATGAGGAACTGGAGTAACGTCTTTAATTGCAGTTACTTCAAGACCTGCAGCTTGCAGCGCACGAATAGCAGCCTCACGACCAGCACCTGGTCCTTTAACTGTAACTTCTAGAGTTTTCATACCGTGTTCAATTGATGTCTTAGCAGCAGTTTCAGCAGCCATTTGAGCAGCGAATGGTGTAGATTTACGAGAACCTCTAAATCCAAGCGCACCAGCACTAGACCAAGAAATAGCATTACCATGAACATCAGTAATTGTTACGATTGTATTGTTAAATGTTGAACGGATATGTGCAATACCTGATTCAATATTCTTTTTAACACGACGTTTACGTGTATTAGTTTTACGTGCCATTTAAATAACCTCCTTTGCCGATTACTTCTTCTTGTTCGCAACAGTCTTACGAGGACCTTTGCGTGTACGAGCGTTGTTTTTCGTGTTTTGTCCACGAACCGGTAAACCACGACGATGACGTAATCCGCGGTAGCAGCCAATCTCCATTAAACGCTTAATGTTAAGAGAAATTTCACGGCGAAGGTCACCTTCAACTTTTAATTTGTCGATGATCTCACGGATTTTGTTTAGTTCGTCTTCAGTTAAATCACGCACTCGAGTATCTTCAGAAACACCAGCTTCAGCTAATACTTTTTGTGCAGTATTTTTACCAATACCATAAATGTAAGTTAAAGAGATAACTACACGTTTTTCACGTGGAATATCTACACCAGCAATACGTGCCATAAATGAGCGCACCTCCTTCAAGATTAACCTTGTTTTTGTTTATGTTTAGGGTTTTCACAGATAACCATGACTTTACCGCGTCTACGGATAACTTTGCACTTTTCGCAGATCGGTTTAACAGATGGTCTTACTTTCATTATCCTAACCTCCTTAGTAATACGGAGTGCAAGCAATTATTTAAAGCGGTAAGTAATTCTTCCGCGTGTTAAGTCATATGGAGAAAGCTCGACAGTAACTTTGTCACCCGGAAGGATGCGAATGAAGTGCATTCGGATTTTACCAGAAACATGAGCTAGCACGGTATGACCATTTTCTAATTCTACCTTAAACATTGCATTTGGCAAAGTTTCTAATACTTTACCTTCAATTTCAATTACATCATCTTTGGCCATTAATTCGTCTCCCTTCTCATTTCATCTATTACATTCGAAAATGTAAAGCAAACACTTTTCTTTCGTACAAAACAAATAGCAACCTTTTAATATTAACATAATGTTCTTCTTCTGTCCGCAAGTAAATACTACATTAAATGGAATAATAATTTCCACATGTAAGTCTTGCCCAACTCTCGGTCCTACATACTCAGTACAATAGAAAAGCCATTTACATCCACATACTTTTGAAGTTTATTGAAGAGATGTTCGAGAGTCGACCTACGATTAAACTAATGGCCATTAACGTAAGTCCCTAAGTAATTGCTTGATATCAGCAAATACTTTATTAATGTCCTGCTGTCCATCAATTGTACGAAGGTAACCTTTTGTTTCATAGAAAGTAAGCAATGGTTCTTGTTGTTTGATATTAACGTCTAATCTATTTTGAACAGTTTCAGCATTATCATCAGCACGTTGGTAGAGTTCTCCACCACATTTATCGCATACTCCTTCTTTCGTCGGAGGATTAAATACTAAATGATACGTTGATCCGCATTCTTTACAAATACGACGGCCAGTCAAACGATCCATTAAAATACTTTTATCAACATTTATATTGATTACATAATCAATCTTTTTTTCCAGATCAGATAATAGACTTTCCAATGCTTCTGCTTGAGGTACCGTTCTAGGAAAGCCATCAAGTAAAAAACCATTTTTACAGTCATCTTTACTTAACCGTTCACGAACAATGCCGATTGTTACTTCATCAGGAACAAGTGCGCCTTTGTCCATGAAAGACTTAGCTTCTAAACCTAGTTCTGTTCCTTCTTTCATCGCTGCACGGAACATATCTCCTGTAGAGATATGAGGGATGCCGTATTGTTCGACGATTTGTTCGGCTTGAGTACCTTTTCCGGCACCCGGAAGCCCCATTAATACTAAATTCACACGTGTTCCCCCTCGTGCTATTTATGGTTTCAGGGAACTTAAGTCCCCAAAACCTATTATTTAATAAAGCCTTTATAATGACGTTTAACTAGCTGCGCTTCAAGCTGTTTCATCGTATCAAGTGCAACACCGACAACGATTAGAAGACTTGTTCCACCAATTTGAGCGGATTGCGGTAAATTACCGATTTCGATAAAGACAATTGGCAGTATCGAAATCACCGTTAGGAAGAGCGCGCCAACAAAGGTTAAACGGTATAATACGCGTGTTAAGTATTCCTGTGTACTTTTACCTGGTCTAATTCCTGGAATATAGCCGCTTTGCTTTTGCAAGTTCTCAGCTGCCTGCTCAGGATTAACTTGAATAAAAGCATAAAAATACGTGAAAGCGATAATCAGTGCAGCATATAAAGTCATTCCGATTGGATGGGAATAATCAAATACCCTTGTAATCCAAAGAGTTACATCATTCGTTGGAAAGAAGGAAGCAATTGTTCTTGGAGTTACAATAAAGGAAACTGCAAAGATAACAGGGATAACACCTGCTGCATTTACTTTTAACGGCATATGAGTAGATTGCCCGGCACCTGCGTTACGCCCATTGATTGAACGTTGTTTTGCATATTGAATTGGTATTTTTCTTATCGCTTGTTGGATGAACACTGTTCCCACAACGATTGCAATGACTGCTAAAACAATCAATAAAACCGTAACGATACGCAGGAATAGCTGCTCACCAGCATTTTCAAACTGCTGTACATAGATCTGATTAACGGTATTAGGGATACTAGCAACGATACCTGCAAAGATAATGATGGAAATACCATTTCCAACACCCTTCTCGGTAATTTGCTCACCTAACCACATCAGAAATGCAGTACCAGCAGTTAAAACTACTGCAATTAATAAGTAAGTACCAACTCCAGGATTCTGAATCAATTGCCCGCTCGCCATACTATTAAACCCGTAGGACATACCCAGGGCTTGAATAAAGCCAAGGACAATTGTGAAATATCGAGTAAACTGAGCTAATTTCCGACGTCCAGCATCTCCCTGCTTTGACCATTCCGTAAATTTCGGAACTACATCCATTTGTAAAAGCTGAATAATAATGGAAGCAGTGATGTAAGGCATAATACCCATAGCAAGAATGGAGAAGTTTTGCAACGCTCCACCGCCAAAGGTATTTAAGATCCCAAATACACTTAATTTATCTTGTGCTGCCAAAATTTCAGCATTTACATTAGGAACAGGAATAAAACTGCCTAGTCGAAATACGATTAACATTAAAAGAGTAAAGATTATCTTTCTTCTAATTTCAGCCACGCGCATAAAATTGGAGATTGTACGGAACATTAGATCACCTCAGTAGTTCCACCTACAGCTTCAATTGCTTCTTTGGCGGTAGAGGAGAATTTATGAGCTTTTACAGTAAGTTTTTTCTCTACGTTCCCTTTTGCAAGAATCTTAATTCCTGCTTTTTCGTTCTTAACAACACCAGTTTCAATTAGAAGTTCTGGAGTAACTTCTGTACCCTCTTCAAACTGATTAAGAACATCAAGGTTTACAATTGCGAATTCTTTACGGCTGATATTAGTAAAACCACGTTTTGGCAAACGACGGAATAAAGGTGTTTGACCACCCTCGAAACCTAGACGGACACCACCGCCGGAACGAGCATTTTGACCTTTATGACCTTTACCAGCAGTCTTACCTTGACCAGAACCGATACCGCGTCCTAAACGTTTACGTTCTTTACGAGAACCTTCAGCAGGCTTTAGTTCATGAAGTTTCATATTGGCACCTCCTTATGAAAGAAAACAATTAATTATTGTTCTTTAACTGTTACAAGGTGAGCAACTTTTGTAATCATACCGCGAATAGCAGCATTATCTTGGTGCTCAACTGTTTGATTTAATTTACGTAAACCTAGAGCAGTAACTGTCGCGCGTTGGTCACCAGGGCGACCAATAACGCTCTTGTTGAGGGTAATTAATAGTTTGTTTGCCATTTGATTTCCCTCCTTATCCTAGCAGTTCTTCTACTGATTTACCACGTAACTTTGCTACGTCTTCAGCACGCTTTAATTGTTTTAAACCATCAATCGTTGCACGTACCATATTAATTGGAGTGTTAGTTCCTAGGGATTTAGAAAGGATATCTCCTACCCCGCCTAATTCAAGAACAGCACGGACTGGACCACCAGCAATAACTCCTGTACCTTCAGAAGCAGGCTTTAGAAGAATTTCTCCAGCACCAAATCGTCCAATTACTTGGTGAGGAACTGTAGTTCCAACCATTGGTACTTCGATTAAGTTCTTCTTCGCATCTTCGATTGCTTTACGAATCGCATCTGGTACTTCTTGAGCTTTACCAGTACCGAAACCTACATGACCGTTTTTATCACCAACTACTACTAGAGCAGAGAAGCGAAAACGACGGCCACCCTTAACAACTTTCGCTACACGGTTTACCGTTACAACGCGTTCTTCTAGTTCAAGTTTGTTTGGATCAATACGACGTATCATTATATGTGTCCCTCCTTTGTCTATTAAAATTGTAGGCCGTTTTCACGTGCAGCATCTGCTAACGCTTGAATACGTCCATGGTAAAGGTATCCTCCACGGTCAAATACAACTGCAGTGATTCCTTTTTCTACCGCACGTTTAGCGACTAATTCTCCGACCAACTTAGCAGCTTCAACATTGCTTGTAGATTCAAGGTTAAAATCTTTTTCAATAGTAGAAGCACTTGCTAAAGTTACTCCACTCATATCATCGATTAATTGAGCATAAATATGCTTATTAGAACGAAACACGTTTAAACGTGGACGAGCTGCAGTACCGCTAAGTTTCGCACGAACACGAGCATGTCTCTTCTTGCGACTAGCATTTTTGTCAAGCTTCGTAATCATTTACGTCACTCCTTTCGTTTACCTATGCGGCATTACTTACCAGTTTTACCTTCTTTACGACGAACAAATTCACCTTCGTAACGAATTCCTTTGCCTTTGTACGGCTCTGGAGGACGAACTTGGCGGATATTTGCTGCTAATGCACCAACACGTTCCTTGTCAGTACCTTTGATCGTAATCTTTGTGTTAGCAGGTACTTCTACTTCAAGGCCGCTTTCTGGTTCGATCTCAACTGGGTGAGAATATCCAACGTTCAATACAAGCTTGTTACCTTGCTTCTGAGCACGGTATCCAACCCCGATTAATTCTAATCTTCTTTCGAAGCCCTTAGAAACACCTTCAACCATGTTCGCGATTAACGCACGAGTAGTACCGTGCAATGCGCGATGTTCTTTCACATCAGATGGACGTGTGATTGTTACTAGGTTTTCTTCGATTTTAATTTCGATATCTGGATTAAAAGAGCGAGTAAGTTCGCCTTTTGGTCCTTTAACAGTAACGGTATTGTTATTTAATGTAACCGTAACTCCTGCAGGGATTTCAATAGGTTTTTTTCCTACGCGAGACATTTAGTGCACCTCCATTCATTCGAGAAACTATATTACCAAACGTAAGCTAATACTTCTCCGCCCACTTGTTTAGCACGAGCTTCTTTATCAGTTATAACACCATTTGAAGTTGATACTAGTGCGATACCAAGACCATTAAGGACACGTGGCACCTCATTAGATTTTGCATAAACTCTAAGTCCAGGCTTGCTTATGCGCTTAAGACCAGTGATAACACGTTCGTTATTTGAACCGTACTTTAAGAAAATACGGATAATACCTTGTTTGTTGTCTTCGATAAATTCTACATCACGAACGAAGCCTTCACGCTTTAAGATTTCAGCGATTTCCTTCTTGATATTAGAAGCAGGCACTTCTAACTTTTCGTGACGCACCATATTCGCATTACGAATGCGAGTAAGCATATCAGCAATCGGATCTGTCATGACCATTATTTTTACCTCCTTCCCAGACTTGGGTTTTACCAGCTAGCTTTTTTAACACCAGGAATTTGTCCTTTGTACGCTAATTCGCGGAAACAAATACGACAAAGCTTAAATTTACGGTATACAGAGTGTGGACGGCCACAACGTTCGCAGCGTGTATACTCTTGTACTGCATATTTAGGCGTGCGCTTTTGTTTCGCAATCATTGACTTTTTAGCCACGTTTTCGCCTCCATTATTTAACGATTACTTTTGGAATGGCATTCCAAATTGAGTTAACAGTTCGCGTGCTTCTTCATCAGTGTTAGCAGTCGTTACGATAACAATATCCATACCACGAACCTTGCTTACTTTATCGTAATCAATTTCAGGGAAGATTAATTGTTCTTTAACACCTAATGTGTAGTTACCGCGACCATCGAATGATTTCTTAGAAACACCACGGAAGTCACGAACACGAGGTAAAGAAACAGAAACTAATTTATCCAAGAATTGATACATACGTTCACCGCGAAGTGTAACTTTTGCACCGATCGGCATACCTTCACGAAGACGGAAGCCTGCAATTGATTTCTTAGCACGAGTTACTACAGGCTTTTGTCCTGTAATAGTAGCTAGTTCTTCCACAGCATTATCTAATGCCTTAGCATTTGCTACTGCGTCACCAACACCCATGTTAATAACAATTTTCTCAAGTTGAGGAACTTGCATTACTGATTTATAGTTGAACTTGCTCATAAGAGCAGGTGTAACTTCTTTAACAAATTTTTCTTTTAGGCGGTTCACTTATAGTACCTCCCTTCTAAAATTTAGACTATTTATCTAATACTTCACCGGATTTTGCTACGCGTACCTTTTTGCCATCAACCGTTGTGTAACCTACACGAGTTGGGTTGCCAGACTTAGGGTCGATAGGCATAACGTTTGATACATGAATTGGTGCCTCAAAGCTCATAATTCCGCCTTGTGGATTCACTTGAGAAGGTTTTGAGTGTTTTTTCACGATGTTTACACCTTCTACTAGTACACGGCTATCTTTAGGATAGGCTGCTAGGATTACTCCTGTTTTGCCCTTATCCTTACCGGAGATAACTCTTACTTTGTCACCTTTTTTAACATGCATTCGTAAGCACCTCCTTAAAGGCAATTGAATTTAAATTATAGTACTTCTGGAGCCAAGGAAACGATTTTCATAAAGTTGTTATCGCGAAGTTCACGAGCAACTGGTCCGAAGATACGAGTTCCACGTGGGCTCTTATCATCCTTGATAATTACACATGCGTTTTCATCAAAACGAATGTATGATCCATCAGGTCGGCGAGCACCGCTTTTCGTACGAACGATTACGGCTTTAACAACGTCACCCTTTTTAACAACGCCACCAGGTGTTGCTTGTTTCACTGTACAAACGATAACATCACCGATACCCGCAGTTTTGCGGCCAGAACCACCAAGAACTTTAATGGTAAGTACCTCACGAGCACCAGAGTTATCAGCAACTTTTAAACGTGATTCTTGTTGAATCATGTGTGTAACCTCCCTTCGGAATGATGCTTATCCGAACAATTAAATAATAACTGCTTTTTCTGTAACTTCAACTAAACGGAAACGCTTAGTAGCTGAAAGCGGACGAGTTTCCATGATACGTACGATATCGCCGATTTTCGCTTCATTTTGCTCATCATGAGCCTTGAACTTTTTAGAGTACTTAACGCGTTTACCGTAAAGAGGATGCTTTTTGTAAGTTTCAACTAGTACAGTAATGGTTTTATCCATTTTGTCTGAAACAACGCGTCCAGTGTAAACTTTGCGTTGATTACGTTCACTCATTATGTGAACCTCCTCTCAATTATTACTTGTTAACGCTGATTTCTCTCTCACGAATCACAGTTTTCATGCGAGCAATCGCTTTACGTACTTCACGAATGCGAGCTGTATTTTCAAGTTGACCAGTCGCTAGTTGGAAGCGAAGGTTGAAAAGCTCTTCTTTTAAAGATTTAACTTTTTGTTCAATTTCGGCAGTGGTAAGGTCTTTAATTTCATTAGCTCTCATTTGATTCACCACCAATTTCTTCACGTTTTACAAACTTACATTTAACTGGAAGTTTGTGCATAGCAAGACGCAGTGCTTCACGTGCTACTTCTTCAGAAACACCAGCGATTTCAAACATAACTTTTCCTGGTTTAACAACAGCTACCCAACCTTCAGGCGCCCCTTTACCAGAACCCATCCGCACCTCTAGAGGTTTTGCAGTATAAGGCTTATGTGGGAAAATTTTAATCCAAACTTTACCGCCACGTTTCATGTAACGAGTCATTGCAATACGGGCAGATTCGATTTGGCGGTTTGTGATCCAAGATGCTTCAGTTGCTTGTAAGCCGAACTCACCGAAAGTTACTTCAGTTCCGCCTTTTGCGTTACCACGCATTTTTCCACGGTGTTGACGGCGATATTTAACGCGTTTTGGCAATAACATATTATTTGCCTCCTTCCGCAGATTTCTTCTTAGTAGGAAGGACTTCTCCCTTATAGATCCATACTTTTATGCCAAGCTTACCATAAGTAGTATCTGCTTCAGCATGAGCATAGTCAATATCAGCACGAAGTGTGTGAAGTGGAACAGTTCCTTCGCTGTAGTGTTCAGAACGAGCGATATCTGCACCGCCTAGACGACCTGATACCATTGTTTTAATACCTTTAGCGCCTGCACGCATTGCACGTTGGATTGCTTGTTTTTGTGCACGACGGAAAGATACACGGTTTTCTAATTGACGAGCAATATTTTCAGCTACTAGTTTCGCATCAACGTCAGCTCTCTTGATTTCAAGGATATTGATGTGAACTCTTTTGCCAGTTAATTGATTTAAAGCTTTACGAAGTGCTTCAACTTCAGTACCGCCTTTACCGATAACCATTCCAGGCTTAGCAGTATGAACTGTTACATTCACACGGTTAGCAGCACGTTCGATTTCAACTTTAGATACAGAAGCATCCTTCAAACGCTTCGTGATGTACTCACGAATTTTAAGGTCTTCGTGTAAAAGATCAGCGAAGTCTTTACCTGCGTACCATTTAGATTCCCAATCTTTGATGATACCGATACGCAAACCGACTGGATTTACTTTTTGACCCACAGATTATCCCTCCTTCTTTTCTGATAGAACGATTGTGATGTGGCTAGTGCGCTTGTTAATTTGGCTAGCACGGCCCATTGCGCGTGGACGGAAACGTTTCAACGTTGGTCCTTCATCTACAAAAGCTTGAGTTACTACCAAGCTATTAACGTCCATTTCATAATTGTGCTCGGCATTTGCCATAGCAGATTTTAATACTTTTTCAACGATTGGAGAAGCAAACTTTGGAGTGTGATTTAAAATCGACACCGCTTCACCAACTTGCTTTCCTCGAATTAAATCTACGACTAAACGTGCTTTACGAGGAGCAATACGAACTGTTCTTGCAACAGCTTTAGCTTGCATTTCTTTGCCCTCCTCTCTTAACGTCTGGTTTTCTTATCATCATTACCATGGCCTTTGTAAGCACGTGTTGGAGCGAATTCTCCAAGCTTGTGTCCTACCATGTCTTCAGTAACATATACAGGCACATGTTTGCGACCATCATAAACAGCTATAGTGTGGCCAATAAATTGTGGGAAGATCGTAGAACGACGTGACCAAGTTTTTACAACTTGCTTACCTTCAGTTTCATTTAACTTTTCGATCTTAACCATTAAATGATCATCAACAAATGGTCCTTTTTTTAGGCTGCGACCCATGGATGAACCTCCCTTCGTGATTGTTCTACGGCTCGTTCTTTGAACCGTAGTTCAACCCCGTTATTTTTTACGACGACGTACAATAAACTTGTCGGATTTGTTCTTTTTCTTACGAGTTTTGAATCCAAGAGTTGGTTTACCCCATGGAGACATAGGTGATTTACGTCCGATTGGTGAACGTCCTTCACCACCACCGTGTGGGTGATCGTTAGGGTTCATTACAGATCCTCGTACTGTTGGGCGTTTGCCTAACCAGCGAGAGCGTCCTGCTTTACCGATGTTGATAAGTTCGTGCTGCTCATTACCTACTTGACCGATTGTTGCACGGCACTCAGCAAGAATCATTCGAACTTCACCAGAATTTAAACGTACTAATACGTATTTACCTTCTTTACCTAGAACCTGAGCTGATGTACCAGCTGAACGTACTAATTGTCCGCCTTTACCAGGTTTTAATTCAATGTTGTGTACCACAGTACCAACAGGGATATTTGCTAGTGGTAATGCATTTCCTACCTTAATATCTGCCTCAGGGCCGGACATTACTTCCATACCTACTACTAGGTTTTTAGGAGCTAGGATATAACGCTTTTCACCATCTACATAATTGATTAGTGCAATGTTTGCGGAACGGTTTGGATCGTACTCGATAGTGGCAACGCGTCCAGGAATGCCATCTTTGTTACGTTTAAAGTCAATGATACGGTATGAACGCTTATGGCCGCCACCTTGATGACGAACAGTTAACTTACCTTGGTTATTACGGCCGCCTTTTCTCTTTAATGGAGCTAATAGAGATTTTTCTGGAGTGCTAGTTGTGATTTCAGCGAAATCAGAAACTGTCATTCCGCGACGACCATTAGAGGTAGGTTTGTACTTTTTAATCGCCATTTTATTCCCTCCTCTTCTTGTTAGTTTTTATTATGCTTCAAAGAATTCGATTTCTTTGCTATCAGCAGTTAGTTTTACAATTGCTTTACGACGTTTGTTTGTGTAACCACCGAATTTACCCATGCGCTTGAATTTACCTTTATAGTTCATGATGTTAACTTTTTCAACTTCTACGCCAAAGATTTCAACAATTGCATCTTTAACTTGAGTTTTGTTAGCTCTCACATCAACTTCAAATGTATATTTCTTTTCAGCCATTAGGTCAGTAGAACGTTCAGTGATAACGGGGCGCTTAATGATATCGCGTGCATCCATTATGCAAGCACCTCCTCTACTTTTTCAACCGCTGCTTTAGTCATGATCAACTTGTCATGATTTACAACGTCTAACACGTTGATTCCATCAGCTGTTACTACTGTTACACCAGGAATATTACGAGCAGATAATGCTACGTTTTCATCAAGGTCAGCAGTTACGATAAGTGCTTTCTTCTCAACAGAAAGTCCACCTAACACTGTTTTGAAATCCTTTGTTTTTGGAGCATCGAAAGCTAGGCTTTCTAATACTAATACATTTTCTTCTAAAACTTTAGAAGAAAGTGCAGATTTAATCGCTAAGCGACGTACTTTTTTAGGTAATTTGTAGCTGTAGCTGCGTGGTGTTGGACCGAATACAGTACCACCTCCGCGCCATTGTGGAGAACGGATTGACCCTTGACGAGCACGACCTGTTCCTTTTTGACGCCATGGTTTACGTCCACCGCCGCGTACTTCAGAACGAACTTTTACTTTATGAGTTCCTTGACGTAAAGAAGCTCTTTGCATAACAATCGCTTCGAATAACACGTGTTGGTTAGGCTCGATACCAAATACTGATTCATTAAGTTCGATTTCACCAACTTGTGATCCGTTTTGGTTAAATAATGAAACTTTAGGCATTCTTTTGCTCCTCCTTTCTTATGAAGATATTACGCTTTTACCGCACTTTTAATCTTTAATAAACCTTTTTTAGGTCCTGGAACGTTACCTTTAATTAATAGTAAGTTACGTTCAACATCTACCTTAATGATTTCAAGATTTTGAACAGTAATTTGTTCTCCACCCATACGTCCTGGTAATAATTTACCTTTGAATACGCGGTTTGGAGCAACAGGTCCCATTGAACCTGGACGACGGTGATAACGTGAACCGTGAGCCATTGGGCCGCGTGATTGTCCGTGGCGCTTGATTACACCTTGGAAACCTTTACCCTTTGAGATTCCTGTAACATCTACTACATCGCCTGCAGCGAAAATATCAACTTTGACTTCTTGACCAACTTCATATCCTGTTACGTCTGCTCCGCGGAATTCGCGAACGAAGCGCTTAGGATTAGTGTTTGCTTTAGCAACATGCCCTTTTTCTGGTTTGTTAGCTAACTTTTCACGCTTATCTTCAAAACCAACTTGAACAGCTTCGTAACCGTCGCTTTCGATTGATTTCTTTTGAAGAACTACGTTTTGAGCTGCTTCAACTACAGTAACTGGAATTAAGTTGCCGTTTTCTGCAAATACTTGAGTCATACCAATCTTTCTTCCTAAGATTCCTTTGGTCATTTAAGTCACACCTCCTATGGAATTTGTTCATTTATTTTTACTAAAGTTTAATTTCGATATCAACACCAGATGGTAAGTCTAAACGCATTAACGCATCAACTGTTTGTGGAGTTGGGTTAACGATGTCGATTAGACGCTTATGTGTTCTCATTTCGAACTGTTCACGAGAATCTTTGTATTTATGCACCGCACGTAGGATTGTGTACACTGATTTTTCAGTCGGTAGTGGAATCGGACCAGAAACGGCTGCACCTGAACGCTTTGCTGTTTCAACGATTTTTTCTGCTGACTGATCAAGAATTCTGTGATCATAAGCTTTTAAACGGATACGAATCTTTTGTTTTGCCATTATTTTCCCTCCTTTATTCGCCTATTTTAAAAATAGACATTCTCAGTGAAAATTTCCCACACACTCGCCATGGCAAAGCGGCCGGGTGTGTCAGCAACCTTTCACATCATCGCAGTCAAAGACCAACATTGTCTATTATACATAAAACATTAGGCGAACGCAACATATTTTATTAATTTCTTTTTTGTTACGTCCAGCACACTTTTATTATTATAGCGACCAGTCTATACAATTACAATAGAAAATATTATTCTCCAGAAATAACCTATAATATCGCTTTATTAACTGAAAATTATATGAGTTCTATTATATAGAAGAAACACGGAAAAGCGGAAGCGCCTTGACCAGGGGCGACAGGCAAAAGACGAGCCGGCGAGAAGGTCGTTCTTTACCTTCTTGCCGGATCGGCTTATGACCCGAGCCCCTAGGCGCTGCAGCTAGACAGTTATCTAAGTTCCGAACGTAAAAAAAGCAGGAGGATCGTAATCCCCCTGCTTTCTAATATAACTGAATTTAATTATTCAGTGATAGTTGTGATTGAACCTGAACCTACAGTACGTCCGCCTTCACGGATAGAGAACTTAGTACCTTCTTCGATTGCAACTGGAGCGATAAGCTCAACAGTCATTTCGATGTGGTCACCAGGCATAACCATTTCTACGCCTTCTGGAAGATTACAAATACCAGTAATGTCAGAAGTACGGAAATAGAATTGTGGACGGTAGTTTGAGAAGAATGGAGTGTGACGTCCACCTTCTTCTTTTGATAAAACGTAAACTTGTGCTTTAAACTTTGTGTGTGGAGTGATTGATTTTGGCTTAGCCAAAACTTGTCCACGCTCGATTTCTTCACGTGCTACACCACGAAGAAGTGCACCGATGTTGTCTCCAGCTTCAGCAAAGTCAAGAAGCTTACGGAACATTTCTACACCTGTTACAGTAGTAGATTTTGGTTCTTCAGTGAAACCTACGATTTCAACTACGTCACCAACTCTTACTACACCACGCTCAACACGTCCTGTAGCAACTGTTCCACGACCTGTGATTGAGAATACATCCTCAACTGGCATCATGAAAGGCTTATCAGTGTCACGAGTTGGTTGTGGAATCCACTCATCAACAGCAGCCATAAGTTCAAAGATTTTTTCTTCCCATGCTGCGTCGCCTTCTAAAGCTTTAAGAGCAGAACCTTTGATAACTGGAGTGTCATCGCCAGGGAAATCGTATTCGCTTAATAGGTCACGAATTTCCATTTCTACTAATTCAAGAAGTTCTTCGTCATCAACCATGTCACACTTGTTCATGAATACAACAAGGTAAGGTACACCTACTTGGCGAGAAAGAAGAATGTGCTCACGAGTTTGTGGCATTGGACCATCAGTTGCAGAAACAACTAGGATACCGCCGTCCATTTGAGCTGCACCAGTGATCATGTTCTTAACATAGTCAGCGTGTCCTGGGCAGTCAACGTGTGCGTAGTGACGGTTGTCAGTTTCATACTCAACGTGTGCAGTTGAGATTGTGATTCCACGCTCTTTTTCTTCTGGAGCACCATCAATTTGATCATATGCACGAGCTTCTGCTTTACCAGACTTAGCTAGTACAGAAGTGATTGCAGCTGTTAAAGTTGTTTTACCGTGGTCAACGTGACCAATTGTACCAATGTTAACGTGTGGCTTTGAACGGTCGAATTTAGCTTTACCCATTAGGATAATCCTCCTTTAATATATGAAAGTTAAGTATATTTTAGGAAACTGTAAACTGGGGTTGTCCCAATTTCACAGTTTCCATTGTTACATAAGTAGTTATACTTTATTAAAAGGTGAAAATCAATTATTCACCTTTATTTTTTTTGATAATTTCTTCAGAAACTGATTTTGGTACTTCTTCATAGTGATCAAAGTGCATAGAGAATACTCCACGACCTTGTGTGCTAGAACGAAGTGCAGTTGCATAACCAAACATTTCTGAAAGTGGAACTTGTGCACGAACTACCTGTGCATTACCACGAGCTTCCATACCTTCAACGCGTCCACGACGTGCAGTAATTTGGCCCATAATATCTCCTAGGTACTCTTCAGGGATTACAACTTCAACCCTCATCATAGGCTCTAGGATAACAGGCTTACATTTTGACGCCGCGTTTTTAAGTGCCATTGAAGCAGCAATCTTAAACGCCATTTCAGATGAGTCAACATCATGGTAAGATCCATCAAATAATCTTGCTTTAATATCAACTAGAGGGTAACCAGCAAGTACTCCGCGTTCTAACGCATCTTCAAGACCCGCTTGAACAGCTGGAATGTATTCACGTGGTACTACCCCACCAACGATACCATTTTCAAATTCGAAACCTTTACCTTCTTCGTTCGGTGCAAACTCAATCCAAACGTGTCCATACTGTCCACGTCCACCAGATTGACGAGCAAACTTACCTTCAACTTGTGCAGAAGCACGGAAAGTTTCACGGTAAGCAACCTGTGGAGCACCAACGTTTGCTTCAACCTTAAATTCACGACGCATACGGTCAACAATAATATCAAGGTGAAGTTCCCCCATACCAGCGATAATTACTTGTCCAGTTTCCTGGTCAGTATGCGCACGGAATGTTGGATCTTCTTCTTGAAGTTTTTGTAGTGCAGTTGTCATTTTATCTTGGTCAGCTTTAGATTTAGGTTCAACAGAAAGTTGGATTACTGGCTCTGGGAATTGCATAGACTCTAGGATAACAAGGTTCTTGTCATCACATAAAGTATCACCAGTAGTAGTATCTTTTAGACCTACAGCAGCAGCGATGTCACCAGCAAAAACCTTAGAGATTTCTTGACGGCTGTTTGCGTGCATTTGCAGGATACGTCCGATACGTTCACGCTTGCCTTTAGTTGAGTTCTGAACATATGATCCAGACTCTAAAGTACCAGAGTAAACACGGAAGAACGTTAATTTACCAACGTAAGGGTCAGTCATAACTTTAAACGCAAGAGCTGAGAATGGCTCTTCGTCACTTGAATGACGTTCAATAACTTCTTCTTCATCATCAATTGCATGACCTTTAATTGCAGGTACATCAAGTGGAGACGGAAGATAATCAATAACTGCGTCTAACATTAACTGAACACCTTTGTTTTTGAATGCTGATCCACAAATTACAGGATAGAATTCAACATTAACAGTACCTTTACGAATAGCTGCTTTTAGCTCTTCTTTAGTGATTTCTTCACCGCCAAGGTATTTTTCCATTAATTCTTCATCTAATTCTGCTACTGCTTCAACTAGCTTTTCACGCCATTCTTCAGCAAGCGGAAGATGTTCTTCAGGAATGTCACGTACTTCAATATCAGTACCTAAGTCATTACCGTAGAATACTGCGTTCATTTCAACAAGGTCAATGATTGCAGAAAATTCATCTTCAGCACCGATTGGCAGCTGAATTGGGTGGGCATTCGCTTGCAGGCGGTCATGTATTGTTCTTACAGAATACAAGAAGTCTGCACCGATTTTGTCCATTTTGTTTACAAATACTACACGTGGTACACCGTAAGTTGTTGCTTGACGCCAAACTGTTTCAGTTTGAGGTTCAACACCAGACTGTGCATCAAGTACCGCTACTGCACCATCAAGTACACGAAGGGAACGTTCTACTTCAACTGTGAAGTCTACGTGTCCTGGTGTATCGATGATGTTTACGCGATGACCTTTCCAAGATGCAGTTGTTGCTGCGGAAGTAATTGTAATTCCGCGTTCTTGTTCTTGCTCCATCCAGTCCATCTGAGAAGCACCTTCATGTGTTTCACCGATTTTATGAATCTTACCAGTGTAATAAAGTACGCGCTCAGTGGTCGTCGTTTTACCGGCATCGATGTGTGCCATGATGCCGATATTACGAGTGTTTTCTAAGGAGAACTCTCTTGCCATGGGTCTTTCTCCTTCCTAGTATGAAAGTTTTTATGTTAAAGGTAATTCTACCAGCGATAGTGAGCAAACGCTTTGTTTGCTTCTGCCATTTTGTGAGTATCTTCACGCTTCTTAACAGATGCACCACTGTTATTAGCTGCATCCATGATTTCGTTCGCTAAACGCTCTTCCATCGTCTTTTCACCGCGAAGACGCGCATAGTTTACTAACCAGCGAAGACCTAGAGTTGTACGACGGTCAGGACGTACCTCAACTGGTACTTGGTAGTTTGCTCCACCTACACGGCGAGCTCTTACCTCAAGTACTGGCATGATATTTTTCATTGCTGCTTCAAAAACTTCCATTGGTTCTTTACCAGAACGTTCACGGATTGTTTCAAATGCAGAATAAAGAATTTCTTGTGATTTACCTCTTTTACCGTCAACCATCATTTTGTTGATTAGACGAGTAACTAATTTTGAATTGTAAAGTGGATCTGGTAACACGTCTCTTTTTGCTACAGGACCTTTACGTGGCATATTATTTCCTCCTTTCAAACAAGCATTCTATTTATAATGTTATTACTTCTTAGCTGCTTTTGGTCTCTTAGTACCATATTTAGAACGTCCTTGCATACGGTTGTTAACACCAGCCGTATCAAGAGCACCACGTACGATGTGATAACGTACCCCTGGTAAGTCCTTTACACGTCCTCCACGGATAAGAACAACACTGTGCTCTTGAAGGTTGTGGCCGATACCAGGAATGTAAGCTGTCACCTCGATACCGTTTGTCAAACGTACACGTGCATATTTACGTAACGCTGAGTTCGGTTTCTTTGGAGTCATTGTACCAACACGAGTACATACTCCGCGTTTTTGTGGTGAAGATACATTTGTTTGTGATTTTTTGAAGCTGTTGTAGCCCTTATTTAGCGCAGGTGACTTCGACTTTTCAGTGATTGCTTGTCGAGGCTTGCGCACTAATTGGTTAATAGTAGGCATGTTTTGTTTCCTCCCTTCGTTATTTGTAAGTCCACACATCCAGGTGGTTCATTTTTGTGCAAAAACAAAGTTCTTGCAGAACATCTATCTACAAAAACAGTTTTTAACAGATAATTGCTACAGTTGAAGCACCAACTTCTATTCCACATGCTTTCCCGAGTCTTTTCATCGAGTCCACATAGATAATTGGGATGTTCATATCCTGAGCTAGTTTCACTACCGCAGCTGTTACTTTCGCTTCAGCATCACCCGCAATGATCAGCTCAATTGCTGTTCCATCCTTCAGTGCCTTTACTGTTTGTTTAGTTCCTATAACTATCTTAGTTGCCTGGTATACTTTTTCATAAGACATTTATCATATCCTCCAAAGTATCAGGTGAATAGGAGCACCTTTGATATAGTAACATCTTCTAAATTAGAAGTCAACAAAACTTAAAATTATTTTTTTGAGTAAATTTTCCATAAAATGCGGTACTCGCTTTAAAAGCAAGTACCGCCTTATGTTTTTAATCAATAGCTACTGTTTCTTCAGATGTAGTATCCCTTAATACTGGTTCAGCTTTACGGTATCTTTGCATACCTGTTCCTGCTGGAACCAGTTTACCGATGATAACATTTTCTTTTAGTCCCAGTAATTCATCGCGCTTGCCTTTAATCGCGGCATCTGTAAGAACTCTTGTTGTTTCTTGGAAAGATGCAGCAGACAAGAATGAATCTGTTTCAAGCGACGCTTTGGTAATACCAAGTAATACTGGACGTCCTGTAGCCGGTAACTTTCCGCTAAGCAATGCCTTTTCATTCGCATCTGTGAATTGGTGGATATCAAGAAGTGTACCTGGCAGTACATCTGTTTCCCCTGCATCACTTACACGAACCTTACGCATCATTTGGCGAACCATTACTTCTACGTGTTTATCTCCGATCTCAACACCCTGCATACGGTAAACCTTTTGAACTTCACGCAGCAAGTATTCCTGAACAGCATTTACATCTTTTACCTTGATTAATTCTTTAGGGTCAATTGAACCTTCTGTTAATTCCTGACCACGTTCTATAGAATCGTTAACAGCAACTTTCAAGCGTGCTGTATATGGAGCATTATAAGTACGTGTTTCAATCTCACCCTGAACAATAATTTCATGCTGACGATCACGGCCTTCATTAATACCCACAACCACACCATCAATTTCAGAAATAACGGCAACCCCTTTAGGATTACGTGCTTCAAATATTTCTTGAATACGTGGTAAACCTTGTGTGATATCGTCTCCTGCAACACCGCCGGTATGGAAGGTACGCATCGTTAACTGTGTACCAGGTTCACCAATTGATTGGGCGGCTATGATTCCAACTGCTTCCCCAACTTCAACTTCCTGACCTGTAGCCAAGTTACGGCCATAACACTTCTTACATACTCCATGACGGGTATTACATGTAAAGGCAGAACGGATTTTAACTTCTTCGATTCCTGCACCAACGATTGTTTCAGCAAGGTCTTCAGTGATAAGTCCATTTTCAGGAACCAACACTTCTTTTGTTTCTGGATGTCTAATTGCGTTACGCGCATAACGGCCAATTAAACGTTCGTCTAAGCCTTCAATAACCTCTGTACCATCTTTAAGTGAACGGATTAATAAACCACGATCTGTTCCACAATCATCTTCACGGACGATTACATCTTGAGCTACGTCAACGAGACGACGTGTTAAGTAACCAGAGTCTGCCGTTTTCAGAGCTGTATCGGCAAGACCTTTACGCGCACCGTGTGTAGAAATAAAGTACTCTAATACTGTCAGACCTTCACGGAAACTTGACTTGATTGGTAATTCAATGATACGTCCAGCCGGGTTGGCCATCAATCCGCGCATACCTGCAAGCTGAGTAAAGTTAGATGCGTTACCACGGGCTCCGGAATCACTCATCATGAAAATCGGATTCGTTTTATTTAACGACTGCATCAGTTTTCCTTGAATGGTATCCTTTGCAGCACTCCAAATGGCAATGACGCGATCATAACGTTCGTCTTCTGTTATTAAACCACGACGGAACTGTTTCATGACATTATCAACTTTAGCTTGAGCTTCTTTTAGAATCTCTTGCTTTTCTGGTAAAACCACGATATCTGCAACCCCGACAGTAATACCTGCTTTGGTAGAGTATCTAAATCCTAAGTCCTTCATCCGGTCAAGCATTTTAGACGTTTCAGTAATTTTGAATCGCTTAAATACTTCAGCAATGATATTACCGAGGATTTTCTTCTTAAACGGATCTACTAACGGCATTTCTTTAATTCTGGCTCTAACATCTTCACCTTTTTCAACAAAATACTTTGCTGGTGTTTCAACTTCTAAGTTTTGTCTAGTTGGTTCGTTGATATATGGGAAAGACTTAGGAAGAATTTCATTAAAAATAAGTTTACCAACAGTTGTGATAAGTAACTTATTGTTTTGTTCTTCCGTTAACGTTTCATTCCCTAAAGAACCAGCATGGACAGCAACACGTGTATGCAGATGAACATAGCCATTTTGATAAGCAACTAATGCCTCGTTCGTATCTTTAAAAATCATACCCTCTCCGACAGCGCCTTCTCTTTCAAGAGTTAAGTAATAGTTACCTAATACCATATCCTGAGAAGGTGTAACAACAGGCTTACCATCTTTAGGGTTCAAAATGTTTTGGGCAGCCAGCATTAATAGTCTAGCTTCTGCTTGCGCTTCAGATGAAAGTGGAACGTGAACAGCCATTTGGTCACCATCAAAGTCCGCATTGTATGCAGTACATACAAGAGGGTGAAGACGAATCGCTCTTCCTTCAACAAGTGTAGGTTCAAATGCCTGAATTCCAAGTCTATGAAGAGTTGGGGCACGGTTTAATAAAACTGGGTGCTCACGAATAACATCTTCAAGTACATCCCATACCTCAGGAGATACTCTTTCAATCTTACGCTTTGCAGATTTAATATTATGGGCTAATCCTTTTTCAACAAGTTCCTTCATTACAAATGGCTTGAATAGCTCAAGAGCCATTTCTTTCGGAAGACCGCATTGGTACATCTTTAGGTTTGGACCAACAACGATAACGGAACGGCCAGAATAGTCAACACGCTTACCAAGTAAGTTTTGACGGAAACGGCCTTGCTTCCCTTTTAACATATGAGATAGTGACTTTAATGGACGGTTACCCGGACCTGTTACCGGACGTCCGCGGCGTCCATTATCAATTAAAGCATCTACTGCTTCTTGAAGCATCCGCTTCTCGTTTTGAACGATAATGCTAGGTGCACCAAGATCCAACAAGCGCTTCAAACGGTTATTCCGATTGATTACACGGCGATATAAATCATTTAAGTCAGAAGTAGCGAACCTTCCACCATCTAACTGCACCATCGGACGAAGTTCTGGCGGAATTACAGGAAGAACATCAAGAATCATCCATGAAGGTTCATTTCCTGAGTTACGGAATGCTTCCAATACTTCAAGACGCTTAATCGCACGAGTACGGCGCTGTCCTTGAGCAGACTTCAATTCTTCTTTTAATGCGTCTACCTCTTTATTTAAATCGATATCAGAAAGAAGCTTTTTAATCGCTTCTGCACCCATCGCAGCCTGGAACTTATTTCCGTACTTTTCACGGTATGCACGATATTCTTTTTCTGATAAAAGCTGCTTCTTATCAAGAGCTGTATCTCCTGATTCCGTCACAACATATGAAGCAAAATAAATAATTTCTTCTAAAGCACGTGGAGACATATCTAAAACTAGTCCCATACGGCTAGGGATTCCTTTAAAGTACCATATATGGGAAACAGGAGCTGCAAGCTCAATATGACCCATACGTTCACGACGGACCTTTGCTCGTGTTACTTCAACACCGCATCGGTCACAGACTACACCTTTGTAACGGACACGTTTATATTTACCGCAATGACATTCCCAATCCTTTGTAGGACCAAAAATCCTCTCACAGAATAAACCATCCTTTTCAGGCTTTAATGTACGATAGTTAATGGTTTCTGGCTTTTTTACTTCTCCAAAAGACCATGAACGGATTTTATCTGGTGATGCCAGACCAATTTTCATATACTCAAAATTATTTACATCCAGCAAGGGGCCTACCTCCCTTTCTATCTAGACAATCATTAGCTGAAAACGCGTCTAGCGCGCTTTCAGCTAAGTGTTATTCCTTGGAACCAACCTTTTCCGATTCAAATGCTTCTGCATCTGGAACGATGTTTAATGTGTCGACTTGCTGTAAGTCATCATCATCTTCCGTATCGCGCATTTCAATTTCTTTTTCATCTCCAGAAAGGATTTTTACATCCATTCCTAGACTCTGAAGTTCTTTTATTAATACTTTAAAGGATTCAGGAACTCCTGGTTCCGGTACATTTTCACCTTTTACAATTGCTTCATACGTTTTCACACGACCCACTACGTCATCTGATTTTACTGTCAGAATTTCTTGAAGGGTGTATGCGGCACCGTATGCTTCAAGCGCCCAAACTTCCATCTCACCAAAACGCTGTCCGCCGAACTGCGCTTTACCGCCAAGCGGCTGCTGCGTAACAAGTGAGTAAGGTCCAGTTGAACGTGCGTGAAGCTTATCGTCAACCATGTGAGCAAGTTTAATCATGTACATGACACCTACTGACACACGATTATCAAACGGTTCACCCGTACGTCCATCATATAATACTGTTTTGGCATCATTCGCCATTCCAGCTTCTTCAATTGTTCCCCAAACATCTTCCTCACGCGCACCATCAAATACCGGTGAAGCAACGTGAATTCCAAGAGCTCTTGCTGCCATTCCTAAATGAAGCTCAAGCACCTGACCGATGTTCATACGCGAAGGAACCCCTAAAGGATTCAACATAATATCAATCGGGGTGCCATCTGGTAAGTAAGGCATGTCTTCTTCTGGTAATATACGAGAGATAACCCCTTTATTACCATGTCGGCCCGCCATTTTATCCCCTTCATGAATCTTACGCTTCTGAACAATATATACACGAACCAGCTGGTTGACACCTGGCGGTAATTCATCGCCATCTTCACGATTAAAGACCTTCACGTCAAGGACAATACCGCCTCCGCCGTGTGGTACTCTTAGTGATGTATCACGAACTTCACGAGCTTTTTCTCCGAAGATCGCATGCAATAGGCGTTCTTCAGCAGTTAGCTCAGTAACACCCTTAGGAGTTACCTTACCAACTAGCAGGTCACCATCTTTAACTTCAGCACCAGTACGGATAATTCCACGCTCATCTAAATTCCTGAGGGCATCTTCCCCGACATTTGGAATGTCACGAGTAATTTCTTCTGGTCCAAGTTTTGTATCACGTGATTCTGACTCATATTCTTCAATATGAATAGAAGTGTAAACATCATCTTTTACAAGACGCTCACTCATGATAATCGCATCTTCATAGTTGTAACCATCCCAGTTAACAAAGCCAACTAAAACGTTACGTCCTAAGGCTAATTCACCCAATTCCATAGAAGGACCATCCGCTAGAATCTCACCTTTTGTTACGTGGTTACCCACTGCAACAATTGGGCGCTGATTATAGCATGTTCCTTGATTGGAACGAATGAATTTCAGCATTTTATATTTATCAAGGTCACCCTTAACTTCTTGACCATCGACTGTATTAATTCGACGCACCCAAACCTCGCGCGCCTCAACATGCTCAACAATTCCTTCGTGCTTACAGATAACCGCTGCTCCTGAGTCTTTACCAGAAACATACTCCATTCCTGTTCCAACTCTTGGTGCTTCCGGCTGCAATAGCGGAACTGCTTGACGCTGCATGTTCGCTCCCATCAACGCACGGTTAGAGTCATCATTTTCTAAGAACGGAATACAAGCTGTTGCTGCAGAAACTACCTGTTTAGGAGATACATCCATGTAGTCGATACGGTCACGTTTTACTACCGTGTTCTCACCACGGAAACGGGCAACAACATCCTCATCGATAAATGTACCGTCATCGCCAAGGCGTGAATTCGCCTGTGCTACAACATAGTTATCTTCTTCATCAGCCGTCAAGTAATCAATTCGGCCTGTAACTTTCCCTGTATCCGGATCAATCCGTCGGTAAGGAGTTTCAATAAAGCCAAAACGGTTTACTTTTGCAAATGATGAAAGTGAGTTGATCAAACCAATGTTCGGTCCCTCTGGCGTTTCAATCGGACACATACGGCCATAGTGGGAATAGTGAACGTCACGCACTTCAAACCCTGCACGTTCTCGCGTTAATCCACCAGGTCCTAATGCAGATAAACGGCGCTTATGGGTTAGTTCCGCAAGCGGGTTCGTTTGATCCATGAATTGCGATAACTGTGAGCTTCCGAAGAACTCTTTAATTGATGCAATGACTGGACGAATGTTAATCAACTGCTGTGGTGTAATTGTAGCAGTATCTTGAATTGACATTCTCTCACGTACAACACGTTCCATACGAGACAAACCAATCCGGAACTGGTTTTGCAGCAATTCACCAACAGAACGAAGACGTCTGTTACCTAAATGGTCGATGTCATCCGTATCGCCGACACCATGCAATAAGTTAAAGAAATAACTGATAGAAGAAATGATATCAGCAGGTGTAATGTTTTTAATCGGCTCTGCAACATAAGCATTGCCCAACACATTAATAACCTTTTCACCATCTTCATTTGGTGCATAGATTTTAATTCCTTGAAGAATAATTTCTTCTTCTACTACACCGCCAACAGGATTAAAGCCCTTAAAGTTGATATCCTTTTCTAAAGCCGGAATGATTCGATCGAGGTTACGTCGATCTAATACTGTTCCCTTTTCTGCGATAATTTCACCTGTTTCAGGATCTACAAGTGATTCCGCAAGACGCTGATTGAATAAGCGATTTTTAATATGAAGCTTTTTATTTATTTTATATCGACCTACGTTAGCAAGGTCATATCTCTTTGGATCAAAGAATCTTGAAACCAATAAACTCTTTGCATTTTCTACGGTTGGAGGTTCACCTGGACGCAGACGCTCATAAATTTCTAGAAGCGCTTTTTCTACTCCCTCAGTGTTGTCCTTTTCTAAAGTATTTCGAATATACTCATTGTCTCCGATCAATTCAATGATTTCTTGATCAGATCCGAACCCAAGTGCACGCAAAAGAACCGTAACGGGCAGTTTCCGAGTACGATCTATCCTGACATAGACGACATCTTTGGCGTCCGTTTCATATTCAAGCCAAGCGCCTCGGTTCGGAATGACAGTAGCTGTGAAACCTTTTTTCCCATTTTTATCGAGTTTTCCACTAAAGTAAACGCTCGGTGAACGTACTAACTGTGAAACGATTACACGTTCTGCCCCATTTATGACAAACGTTCCCGTTTCCGTCATCAGTGGGAAATCACCCATAAAAACATCTTGGTCTTTTACTTCGCCTGTTTCTTTGTTTACAAGACGTACTTTAACACGCAATGGTGCAGAATATGTAACATCTCGTTCTTTCGATTCCGCAACAGAATACTTAGGTTCGCCAAGGCTGTAATCAATAAATTCTAGTGATAGGTTACCAGTAAAGTCTTCAATCGGTGAAATATCCTGGAACATTTCACGCAAACCCTCATCAAGAAACCATTGATATGAAGAGGTTTGGATTTCAATAAGATTTGGTAATTCTAAAACTTCACTGATTCGTGCGTAACTTCTTCGTTGGCGGTGTCGTCCATACTGAACTAGTTGACCTGTCAACTGATTCACCCCTCAAATCAAGCGTTTTTGTAGTGCATATATTTTGGTCTTATGAAAGGAACAAAGGAAGTTCCTCCATTAGACAAAAAAAGAAAAAGGGTTTTTATTTCTTAAAAACCACATTTTCACATTTTGACTATTATTTTGTCATCATTTCCGACTTAAACATGTTTTATACTTATAAAATAAGTATTTTCAGGAATAATTCGGTAAATATTATGATGGCATTTTATAATGCTACCATAGTTGACAAATTCAAGTCAACTATTTTATAGCCTTAATAATAAAATAACCTTTAGACTTGTCAATAGTATCTACCGTGGTAAATAGTTCTTTTAATTTTTCAATAGCGGATGGTGCGCCTTGTTTCTTTTGTATGACCACCCAAAGTTCACCTTGAGTGACCAAATGCTTATGACTCTGTTCAAAAATATCATGAACTGTCTTTTTCCCTGCTCTAATAGGCGGGTTTGTTAATATAGCAGCAAAGTCTGATTGCTTCACATTTATCAAAGTATTACTTTCATAAATTTCAACATTCTCCACACCGTTTTGTTTGGCATTAACCTTCGCTAACTCAATCGCTCGTTCATTTACATCAATCATATGTACAATGCGATCTTGAAAATTCTTAGCGATCGAAAGGCCTATTGGACCGTATCCGCATCCAACATCCAAAATAGGACCCTCAACATTCGGCAAAGCAAAAGCTTCTATTAATAAGCGGGAACCATAATCTACTTCTTTCTTTGAGAATACTCCGTTATCCGTTTTAAAACGAAACAACTGATTCCTTAAAGTAAAGTCCCAAAATTTCGGATCACTTTCAACCTTTTGGGTACGAGAATAGTAATGTTCAGACAATAAGCTCACCTCCTGAGGAGTGTTCATAATCGAGGTTACTTGAGGAAAATATCTTTATATCTAGCAGCAAACCTTAGGCACCGCCGCTTTTAAGATATCGAAAAAAAGCCCGCTTATACAGCGAGCTTTTCTATAAGATTATTACTTAACTTCAACGTTTGCTCCAACTTCAGCAAGTTTAGCTTTAAGCTCTTCAGCTTCTTCTTTAGATACGCCTTCTTTAACTGGCTTTGGAGTGTTGTCAACAAGGTCTTTTGCTTCTTTAAGACCAAGACCAGTGATTTCACGTACAACTTTGATAACCTTGATTTTTTGATCTCCAGGGCTAGCAAGGATTACGTCAAATTCAGTTTGCTCTTCAACAGCAGCACCAGCAGCGCCGCCAACCATTGCTACAGGAGCAGCAGCAGTTACGCCGAATTCTTCTTCGATAGCTTTTACTAGATCGTTAAGTTCTAAAACAGTCATAGATTTAACTGCTTCAATGATTTGTTCTTTAGTCATTTTAATTTTCCTCCTTAGTTTTCATTCCGTTATTTGTTAAGCGATAAGTTTGTCCAGCTTCCGCTTTTCGATCAACTTACGCGCCTTGTTCTTCTTTTTGTTCTGCAACTGCTTTTGTAGCAAGAGCAAGGTTGCGGATTGGAGCTTGTAGTACGCTGAGTAGCATAGAAAGCAAGCCTTCGCGTGATGGAAGTTCTGCAAGTGCTTTAACCTCTTCAACTGTTGCTACATTGCCTTCGATTACACCAGCTTTAATTTCTAGTGCATCATGCTTTTTAGCAAAGTCGTTAAGAATTTTTGCAGGTGCTACTACATCTTCTGTGCTGAACGCGATTGCGTTCGGACCAGTTAATGCTGCGTTTAACTCAGAAAGTTCAGCAGCATCAGCTGCACGGCGAGCCATTGAGTTTTTGTAAACTTTGAAGTCGACACCTGCTTCACGAAGCTGCTTACGAAGTTCAGTTACTTCAGCAACAGTAAGACCACGGTAGTCAACTACGATCGTTGAAACACTGGCTTTTAACTTAGCTGTAATTTCATCAACGATTTGAACCTTTTGTTGGATTGCGCTGCTCATCTTTACACCTCCTGTAGATTCTCTACATTTATACCAGGCAAAGTAAAACCTCCACATCAAGAGTAAGACATGGAGGTGCATACAATAGCCGAAGATTTTCAGCCAATTCTATCGCATTACCTCGGCAGGAAATTAAGCGAATATTTCGCACCTGCTGTCTTCAGTACAAATGTTTTATTTAAACAACAAAATAGATTATATAAAATGTATCTATAATTGTCAATTGGTAAAAAATTACTTAGCGTTAACAGTTGATGGATCAACCTTAACACCAGGGCCCATAGTTGAAGTAACAGTTACGTTCTTCATGTAAGTTCCCTTTGCAGCTGCAGGCTTAACTTTTAACATTGTTTCGAATACAGTTTGGAAGTTCTCAACAAGTTTTTCGTTTTCGAAAGATGATTTACCGATAGGTACGTGGATATTTCCAGCTTTATCTACACGGTATTCAACTTTACCTGCTTTAATTTCGTTAATAGCTCTAGTTACATCAAATGTTACAGTACCAGTTTTAGGGTTTGGCATTAAACCTTTTGGTCCTAATGTACGACCAAGCTTACCAACTTCACCCATCATATCAGGAGTTGCTACGATTACATCAAAGTCAAACCAACCTTGTTGAATTTTGTTGATGTATTCTGCATCGCCAACATAATCTGCACCAGCAGCTTCTGCTTCTTTCACTTTTTCACCCTTAGCGAAAACTAAAACGCGTTGAGTTTTACCAGTTCCGTTTGGAAGTACAACTGCACCACGAATTTGTTGGTCCGCTTTCTTAGGGTCAACACCTAAACGGAATGCCACTTCAAGAGTTGCATCAAATTTAGCATAGTTTGTTTGTTTTGCAAGTTCGATTGCTTCAGTAACTGGATAAGCTTTTGTGTTATCAACAAGCTTAGCAG
Source organism: Neobacillus niacini (assembly GCF_046591715.1). Classification (GTDB taxonomy): domain Bacteria; phylum Bacillota; class Bacilli; order Bacillales; family Cytobacillaceae; genus Neobacillus; species Neobacillus niacini_L. The sequence goes on from NZ_JAWVNQ010000017.1 coordinate 50,200, forward strand.
CTTCTAAATACTTCTTACCTTTTTTAGCCATTTTTATTTCCTCCTAGATTGTGGTTTTAACGTTGTTCAAATAACTAACTCCCACGAATAAAGGTTGCGTAAGTAACGCAACCCCCTTCATTACAAAAAACAGTTTACATGGATTAATCTTCGATTGTGATACCCATGCTGCGAGCAGTACCTTCAACCATACGCATTGCTGCTTCAACGCTTGCTGCGTTTAGGTCAGGCATTTTCTGTTCCGCAATCTCGCGTACTGTATTACGCTTAACTGTTGCTACCTTATTACGGTTTGGTTCACCAGAACCAGACTGTATTCCAGCTGCTACTTTCAAAAGAACTGCAGCAGGAGGAGTTTTCGTAATAAATGTAAATGAACGGTCTTCAAAAACCGTGATTTCAACAGGGATGATCAATCCAGCTTGATCTGCTGTACGAGCGTTAAATTCCTTACAGAATCCCATGATATTAACACCGGCTTGACCTAGTGCAGGACCAACTGGCGGTGCAGGATTTGCTTTACCAGCAGGGATTTGTAATTTAACAACTTTAATTACTTTTTTAGCCACGAGACACACCTCCTTAAAGTCCGTGATGTGGTAATAGGGTTTTTACCCTCCCACTCAGGTATCTGTCTTTATATAAAGATAAAGAGCTTAGCAAAAGTCTTGTCTCTCAATGAGACATACTGACCTATGAAATATTACCACTTTTTAAATATGATTTCAAGTTTTTTTCAAATTACTATTAATATTTCTTGAAATTATAGCTTCTCTATCTGCGTAAATTCTAGTTCTACCGGGGTATCCCGGCCAAACATATTAACAAGAACTTTAAGTTTGGATTTGTCTTTATCCATTTCTTCTACTGTTCCTGTAAAGTTCATAAATGGACCTTCTTTAACTCGTACTGTCTCACCAATTTCATAGTTTACATCAATGCGCTTCTCATCTACACCCATGCGTTTTAGGATAACAGCAACTTCTTCAGGCAGAAGCGGAGTTGGTTTAGAACCTGCACCTGCAGAACCAACGAATCCCGTTACACCTGGAGTATTCCGGACAACGTACCAGGAATCATCTGTCATGACGATTTCAACAAGTACATATCCAGGAAATACCTTTTTCTTCACTACTTTCTTTTTGCCGTTCTTTAGTTCGGTCTCTTCTTCCTCCGGTACTACGACACGAAAGATTTTATCGGTCATACCCATTGATTCAACGCGTTTTTCTAGATTTGCTTTAACCTTATTTTCATAACCTGAGTAAGTATGTAATACATACCAATTCTTTTCCATTCAAGAGGACTAAACGTCCATCCCTCCCCGTACATTCGTAGAAAACATAGTTTGTCTAGCTGAAAGCGCCAAAGCGCTTTCGCTTTTCCAAGACAAATGAAAAAACCCGTTAAACGGGCTTTACACAAGAATTTGTTTTAGTATTCACCATTATACCATGAAATACCTTTTATTATTCAAGGATAACTCGAATCAATTCCGAAATTCCTAAATCAATTACACCAAAGAAGATTGCAAAAAAAGCAACCGTTGTAATAACAGTAATGGTATAGCGAGTTAGTTCCTTGCGTTTTGGCCAGCTAACTTTTCTCATTTCACGGAAAATATCACTGAAGAAATTCTTTAAGCGTTGCATATCTGTAACCCTCCAACTATCGGAATAACATTGCTAGTATGAATAAAAATCACTTTGTTTCTTTGTGGATCGTATGGGTGGCGCAAGTTTTGCAATATTTTTTTAATTCCAATCGTTCTGATTGCAACGGATTCGCATTGGTCGTATAATTGCGGGATCCACAGTCAGTACAGGCCAGAATAACTTTTTTACTCATATTTCGACACCTACAATATCCATCTTTTATATCCTTAAAAATGTAACATGACCCCTAATTATTGTCAACCGCATCTGTAACACTGTTCATCTGAATGTCAACGTTTTCAAAAATCAGAGACTAAATTCCCTAATTTCTAAGTACCGTTCTAATTTTCTTTTGACACGCTGCAGGGCATTGTCGATTGATTTAACATGTCGATTCAATTCTTCTGAAATCTCTTGATAGGATTGCCCATCAAGGTATAATGCCAGTACCTTACGTTCTAAGTCACTCAACAATTCTGTCATTTTTACCTCAATGTGGTCAAATTCTTCCTGATTAATAATTAATTCCTCAGGGTCAAGAACCTTTGCGCCAGATAGGACATCCATTAAAGTCCGGTCCGATTCTTCATCATAGATAGGTTTATCTAATGACACATAAGAATTTAAAGGAATATGCTTTTGTCTTGTTGCTGTTTTAATTGCGGTGATTATTTGCCGGGTGATACACAATTCAGCAAATGCTTTGAAAGAGGTAAGCTTGTCCTCCCTGAAATCACGGATTGCTTTATAGAGCCCAATCATACCCTCTTGAACAATATCTTCTTTATCTGCACCGATTAAGAAGTAGGACCTTGCCTTTGCACGTACAAAATTTCGATATTTGTGGATTAAATAATCCAAAGCCTCACTATTACCTTGGTGCACTAGATCTACAATTTCCTCGTCTTCCATTGATAAAAATAGCTCGTTGCTTTTTTCCCCGAAGTCTGTGCTCAATTTAAGATCCCCCTCCACCGTACAAGCATAGATAGTATTATTATACTGTCCGTGACTTTTGAATTCAACGCTTACTTTTGACCTCTGCGCCATTTTTCAAAAATTTCTGCCACTTCACTGCTAATTGGTATTTTTGAGACCGGTCTTTTTTCTTGAATTTTTTTCACTTTTTTCTCGATTCCCTTTTCGATTGAAGACATTTCTATAAGTAATTCCCGCGCAGATTTCCTTAGTGCTCCCTGCCCGAAAATAGCCCATTGCTCTGTATAATCCGAAGTCGCCACATGAATTTGTGTTCTTCGATTGTTTAAAGCAATGGCCAATTTCTCAATCCGCTCATCTGCCGTTTCATTTTCCTTTGTAAAAATAACCTCAACCTTATGATTCCGATACTTCTTCTCCGTTCCTTGTACATAATAAGCATCAAAGACGACAATCACACGATAACCTGAATATGCTTGGTATTCAGCCATTCTTTCTACTAAACGGTCCCTTGCAGCAGGCAGGTCAAGGTCCTTTAATGCCCTTAATTCCGGCCAAGCCCCAATGATGTTATATCCATCGACAAGCAGAATATCCATTGTTATCCCTCAAGAGGATGCCGCCTGCGGTATACCTCATACATTAATAATGCTGCTGCAACAGAAGCATTTAATGATGTTACCTTTCCAGCCATCGGCAGGTTAATGAGGAAGTCACATTTATCTCTAACAAGACGGCCCATTCCTTTTCCTTCACTCCCAATTACAAGCCCCAGCGGCATCGTCCCATCAAATTGACGATAATCTTGTTTTCCGCTTGCATCAGTGCCGGCAATCCAGATACCACGTTCCTTTAATTCATCAATGGTTCTTGCCATATTGGTCACACGGACTACCGGAATGTGCTCGATGGCTCCTGTTGAGGCTTTTGCGACTGTTGCCGTTAAGCCGACGGCTCTTCTTTTTGGAATGATTATTCCATGTGCTCCTACTGCATCCGCTGTACGCATAATGGACCCCAGATTATGCGGATCTTCAATTTCATCTAATAATAAAAAGAATGGAGGTTCATTCTTTTTTTCTGCAGCCTGAAACAAATCATCTATTTCTGCATACTGGTATGCTGCAATGTAGGCAAGAACACCTTGGTGGTTTTGATCTGTTATCTGGTCAATTTTCTTCTTTGGAACAAATTGAACAATAACATTTGCTTCTTTTGCTAATTGAATTAATGACTGCATTTGACCTCGCTGGGAGGATTCTGCAATCAAAATTTTATTGATATCTCGTTCCGATCTCAATGCTTCTAATACTGGGTTTTTTCCAACGATAAAGTCCTGATTTTCGCTCACTCGCTTTTTCCTCCTTTCTTTTCTTCCACATATTCAAAAGATTTTAAGATAAGTTCTTCTAGTCGTTCCTTGTTTTCAGATAAATATAAAAATCCTAGTAACGATTCAAATGCCGTACTGTAATGATATGTTTGGACGTCTGTGTTTTTTGGCACAGTACCTGATTTAGCGTTTCGTCCGCGCTTAACTACCGCCAGCTCCTCTTCTGTAAGGAGGTTTTCATCCATCATTCGAAACAGCACCTGGCACTGAGCCTTTGCGGATACATAGGTTGTCCCCTCTCGGTGAAGACTGTTTGGCTTTACCTTCCCGCTTTGCAGGAGGTGACGTCTGACATAAATTTCATAGACAGCGTCACCCATATAAGCAAGTGCAAGACTGTTCAATTGATTAGCGTTAACCTTTTCTTGATAATCAAGCATGAATTAGCCTCTTTTCCATCTTGTACCCTGTGGAGTATCTTCTAAAATAATATTCATTTCCTTTAATTGATCTCTAATTTGGTCAGAAAGCTGAAAATTTCGTTCTTTTCTAGCCTGAATTCTCTTCTCTATCAAAGCATCAATTTCTTCATCTAACATTTCTGTACTTTGTTCTAGCGTCAACCCTAAGACATTAAATAACTCTTCAAATTGTTTCGTAAATGCATCAATTACTTCCACTGCTGTATTCTTTTCCAAAAGATAATAGTTAGCCAGCTTTGAAAGGTCAAACATAACAGAAATCGCTTTAGCCGTATTGAAGTCATCATCCATCGCTTTAGTAAACTCATCTTTTTGGCCGGCTATTTTCTCTAGCCATTCCTGATTATTATTTGTTAAATCCGTACTGGATTCCTTACGATGTTTTAAATTTTGATAAGAGGTTGTTAAGCGTTCAAAGGCAGCCTTTGTGCTTTCAAGTAACTCCTCACTATAGTTGATAGGATTGCGATAATGAACTGACAGCATAAAAAATCGCAGCACCTGTGGATTATGCGCCTTTATAATATCATGGACAAGAACAAAGTTCCCAAGCGATTTTGACATCTTTTCATTGTCAATATTGATATATCCGTTATGCATCCAGTAGCGGGCAAAGGTCTTTCCAGTAAGTGCCTCAGATTGAGCAATCTCATTTTCGTGATGCGGGAAAGTTAAATCCTGTCCCCCAGCGTGAATATCAATTGTTTCACCCAGGTATTTCTTCGCCATTGCCGAGCACTCAATATGCCAGCCTGGACGTCCTATTCCCCAAGGGCTATCCCAATAGATTTCGCCTTCTTTTGCAGCTTTCCATAATGCAAAATCCAGTTCATCCTGCTTCTTTTCACCAATTTCAATTCTTGCACCAATCTGAAGATCATCTATGGATTGATGTGACAGTTTACCGTACTCATTAAAGCTTCTTGTTCTGAAATAGACATCACCTTCTGATTCATATGCAAACCCTTTTTCAATTAACTTTGCAATAAAATCAATGATTATATCCATGTTTTCCATTACCCTCGGATGAATATCCGCTTTTTTGCAGCCTAGTGCTGTCACATCTTCAAAATACGCTTGAATAAAACGATCTGCGATGGCCGGAACATCTTCCCCAAGCTGATTAGCAGCACGGATTAATTTATCATCTACATCTGTAAAATTCGATACATACTGTATGTCATATCCACGGTACTCAAAATAGCGGCGAACGGTGTCGAATACAATAGCCGGCCGTGCATTACCAATATGAATATAATTATAGACAGTCGGGCCGCAAACATACATTTTTACTTTCCCTTCTTCAAGGGGGATGAACTCTTCTTTTCTTCGGGTTAATGTATTATAAAGCTGAATGGCCATTTACTTTAGTCCTTTCTTTTTTCAATTCACTTAACTCTTCCCTTAAATCACTCAGTTCAATCTGCATCTCTCTCATTCGATCGGCAATTGGGTCAGGAAGGTTACTGTGGTCTAAATCTCTGGTAATTTTCTTTCCGTCTTGAATCACTACCCTGCCCGGAACACCAACAACTGTTGAATTAGGCGGTACTTCCTTTAACACAACAGATCCTGCACCAATCTTTGAATTTTCTCCGATGGTAATGGAGCCCAGCACCTTAGCTCCGGTTGCAATTAATGCATTGTCCTTTATTGTTGGATGCCGCTTACCTTTCTCTTTCCCTGTTCCTCCAAGAGTCACACCTTGAAACACCGTAACATTATCACCAATTTCACACGTTTCCCCAATTACGACCCCCATGCCGTGGTCAATAAAAAATCTCCTGCCTATTTTTGCACCAGGATGAATTTCAATACCTGTGAAGAAGCGGCTGATTTGAGAAATTACCCTTGCAAGAAAGTATAATTTCCGTTTAAAAAAAGCATGGGCAATACGGTGAGCCCAAATTGCATGTAAACCTGAGTACGTCAAGATCACTTCTAGGTAACTTCTTGCTGCAGGATCTTGTTCAAAAACAACTTCAATATCCTCCTTCAACCTTTTGAACATTTTTCATTTCCCCCTTAATTGTTAAGTAATCTCTTGCAATCGCCTAAAATTGTCTCCCTTTGTCGTTCCTTTTGTTTATAGAAAATAAAAAACGCCCCTGTCATAACGACAGAGGCGCTTTGGCGCGGTTCCACTCTGATTAGACCATTAAGCTTATACCTCAAGCTTATATTGGCCTCACTCTACCTGTTAACGGAAAGGTTCCGCCCAAATCTACTTAAGACATTCTTTCGAAATGGGACTCGGAGGTGCATGTTCAAATATGAGAGGCTTAAACCACTTTCAGCCGGTGATGGTTTTCTCTTTTAAAGCATCATATTCTACTTTTCCTCTTCAACACTTTAACTTATATAGAATATATATTCTTTACTATATTACATATTTGGTCAAATGTTAACCAATAAGTTTTTGAATTCTATTTAGAACTTTAGCTTTTCCTAAAAGCTCAATAGCCTGAGGCAAATCTGGACCATGTGTTTGCCCTGAAACAGCTGCACGGATTGGCATAAAGAGATTTTTCCCCTTTTGGCCAGTAGATTTTTGAACGGCCTTCATTGCTGACTTAATTCCATCAGCCTTAAAGAGATCTAGTTTCTCCAGCTCTTGTGAAAATGCCCTAAGTACTTCAGGAACTGTTTCTCCTCGTAATACCTCTTTAGCATCTTCTTCATATTCTGCTTCTTCTTTAAAGAACATATCCGAGAGCTCAACAATTTCTGCTCCAAAGCTCATTTTTTCCTGTAACAAACTAACTAATCCTTTTGCCCACTCATGTTCTTCATCCGTTAAACTCGCACTTAACACCCCAGCTTTTACTAGATGCGGCAAGGAAAGCTCCAATACACGGTCAACTTCTATCTTCTTCATATATTGATTGTTCATCCAAGTCAGCTTGTTGGTATCAAATAAGGCCGGGGATTTCGATAGGCGGCTGGCATCGAAAATCTTAATAAATTCCTCTTTAGAGTATAATTCCTCTTCACCCGTTGGAGACCAGCCTAATAAAGCAATAAAGTTAAACAAGGCTTCTGGCAGATAGCCTAATTCTTCATACTGTTCGATAAATTGAATAATGGACTCATCGCGTTTGCTTAATTTCTTTCTGCTTTCATTCACAATCAGTGTCATGTGTCCAAAAATCGGGGGCTCCCAGCCAATTGCTTCATAAACCATCAGCTGTTTAGGAGTGTTCGAGATGTGATCATCTCCACGAAGGACATGGCTTATTTTCATTAAATGATCGTCAATGGTTACCGCGAAGTTATAAGTTGGTGTTCCATCCTTTTTAATGATAACCCAATCGCCCATTCCTTCTGACTCAAAGGAAACACTTCCTTTTACCATATCATCAAATGTAAAAGTCTTACCCTCAGGTACAACCATTCTTATACTAGGCTCACGCCCTTCACTTTCTAACTTTGCACGTTCCTCGCTTGTAAGGTGCCGGCATTTTCCAGAATAATGGGGGGTTTCGCCTCTTTCTGTCTGCTCCTCACGCTCTCTTTCAATTTCCTCTTCTGTACAATAACATTTGTAAGCATGACCATTTTCCACTAATTGATTATAGTAGGTTTGGTAAATATCGTTTCTTTCTGACTGGCGATAAGGTCCATATTCACCGCCGGTGTCAACACTTTCATCCCAATCCATACCCAGCCATTTCAGGTACTTTAATTGGCTTTCTTCTCCGCCAGCAATATTCCGTTTCTTATCTGTGTCTTCAATCCGGATAATAAATTTACCGCCCTGATTACGTGCAAACAGATAATTAAATAGTGCCGTACGGGCATTACCAATATGTAAATGTCCAGTAGGACTTGGAGCATATCTTACACGAACTTCATTTGACATCATTATGCCTCCTTCGAAAAGCGTAAGCGCCTTGCCCAGGGGCGACAGGCATAAGACGAGCCGGCGAGAAGGTTGCTCTTTAACCTTCTTGACGGATTGGCTTATGACCCCGAGCCCCTAGGCGCTGGAGCTAGGCAATTCTATACCGTTGATTTTCTTTATCTGATTTATTTTACCACTGTGTTTTTCAGCAATAAAGAATTTATTTCCTTTTTAGTAAAACTACTGCTTGTGATGCGATTCCTTCACCTCGGCCTGTAAAACCAAGCTTTTCTGTCGTAGTAGCCTTCACGTTGATTTGTTCTGGAGAAGCATCAAGTAATTCAGCAATTCTCTCTTTCATTTGCTGGATATAAGGAGCCATTTTGGGCTTTTGTGCAATGATTGTACAATCTGCATTAACAAGCTCATATCCTCTATCCTTTACAAGCTGCCAAACATGCTCCATAAGCTTAGCAGAATCAGCATCTTTAAATTCAGGATCAGTATCTGGAAAATGCCTGCCTATATCTCCTTCTCCAATGGCACCAAGGCATGCATCCGTTACCGTATGCAATAAAACATCTGCATCCGAGTGCCCCAGCAATCCTTTTTCATACGGAATTGTAATACCGCCAATAATCAGCGGACGCCCCTCCGTTAACTGATGTACATCAAATCCCTGCCCAATTCGAAACATGATTAATTACTCCCTTGTCTTTTCTTAATGATTGCTTCAGCAAAATATAAATCTTCCTGCGTTGTAAGCTTAATATTATCATAATCACCCTCAACCATTGTAACCGGATAGGGAATTCGCTCCACCAAGCTTGAATCATCCGTTCCAATAAAGCTATCATTCTCCGCCTGTTCATATGCCCTAATCAGTAAGGAAAAACGAAAAGCCTGTGGGGTTTGAACAGCCCACAAGCTAGACCTTTCGACAGTTGCCATTACCTTATGATCACGTACTGTTTTCATGGTATCTTTTGCCGGCACTCCAATGATTGCTGCACCTGTTTCTTGTGCTGTATCTAGTAATCGGTGAATATGTTCCTTCTTAATAAAAGGCCGTGCTGCATCATGAACGAGAATAATTCCGTCATTCTTCACTGTCTTCAACGCATTGTAAATGCTATCTTGACGCTCCTTCCCGCCAGGAATTAACCCGAGCACCTTTTTCACACCGTATTTCTGCAAAAGGGAATGAAATTCTGCTTCATCCTGGGGGTGTATAGCTAAGATTATACCTTCACATAATTCATCTTCTTCAAATACCTTTAGTGAATGAATGAGAACAGGTATACTATTTAACTCTAATAACAGCTTATTCTTCCCTGCGCCCATCCTCTTCCCTTGACCTGCTGCGGGGATAATGACTTGGTAAGTCATACTAAATCTCCAATCTATTCTATCTAGCTTCCAAGTGCACTCTTTTCCAATAACTTGGGTTTTGCGAATATCATTCTTCCTGCTGATGTCTGAAGTACACTTGTAACCAGAACATCTATTCTCTTACCGATATATTCTCTGCCTTCTTCCACTACAATCATCGTTCCATCATCAAGATAGGCAACCCCTTGGTGATATTCTTTACCATCCTTTATCACCTGTACAGATAACTCTTCACCAGGCAGGACAACTGGTTTAACCGCATTGGCTAAATCATTAATATTTAATACAGAAACGTTCTGTAATTCACATACCTTATTAAGATTAAAATCATTCGTAACAAGCATGCCATTCGTAATTTTAGCTAACTTTACCAGCTTCGAGTCTACTTCTTGGATTTCATCAAAATCACCTTCGTAAATTTCAACCTTAATGGCAAGTTCCTTTTGGATTCGATTTAATATATCCAATCCCCGTCTTCCGCGGTTTCGCTTTAACACATCAGATGAATCAGCAATATGCTGCAATTCCTCTAATACAAAGCGAGGAATGACAATCGTTCCTTCTAAAAATCCAGTTTGACAAATATCCGCTACTCGGCCATCAATAATGACACTAGTATCGAGGATTTTTAAAGATTGTCCCTCTGACTTTTCCGCCTCTTCTTCACTTGACTTCTTCTTTCCCCGGCTGCCAAAGAGATTTAATAGCTCATCCCTTTTCTTAAATCCAACCTGAAAACCAAGATATCCAAATAATAATGTCAGCAAAATAGGAGCGACAGCGTTAAGAATAGGTACTTGAACGGCATTTAGAGCAAAACCAATTAAAAAGGCTGTTAATAAACCAAAAATTAATCCGATACTGCCGAAAATCACATCAGTTACTGGGATTTTCACCAGAGAATCTTCTGCCCATTTAATAAACTCCAGTACATAATCTACTGCCCAAAAAGTAATAAGATAGAAAATAATTGCACCTATAATAGCCGTTGCATATGAGTTACTGATTATTGGAATGTCATCAAATTTTATCAATTTTAGTAGTTGCGGGATTAATAATATTCCAAGCGTACCTCCGGTAATGAGAAAACATGCTTGCACAATACGTTTTAACATTCCTTCACCTCCTCTACTCATTATAAACATATTCCCAAAAATGAAACCTTTGTTTACTGATTATTTTTAGCAAATGGTTAGTTTTAAAACTGAAAATGACTTAAATAAAAAAATATATTTTTCACTTCATAGGGTAGCACTGGAAAAAAGCTCTGTCAAACGATGGAAAATCGCTGTTTATTGGGAAAAAAATCTATATTTGACGTTCCGTATATAATCGCTCTTTGATTAGTTTTAGACCTTCTTTGATTTTTTTGGCACGAATTTCTCCAATTCCCTCCACATCATCTAATTCTTCTACAGTGGCAGAAATAATCTTTGAAAACTCACCAAAGCTTGTAATGATATTTTCAATAATAACAATAGGCAGCCGCGGAATTTTATTGAGGATCCGATATCCTCTCGGATGTTTATTTTCATCCAGCGGTATATAACCTTGATAACCCAGCAATTTCAAGATAGCAGTATCATCTAATGTTCCATTGCTCGTTAATACCTGCATTCGCTTAAGAACATCCTTCGCCTTTACATTCCGGTCATACGAATAATCCTTTATGATATTTGAAGTCTCGTCTTCTAAATCTGTTAAAATCTCATTCATTTGCAGGCGGATAAGCCTGCCCTCTGTACCTAACTCATTTAAATAGGTAATGAGTTCATTTTTTATCTTAAGGACCATTTCAAAACGATGCAGGACTAAAAGAAAGTCATTATAGGTGGCAGATTCTTCAAACTCCAGAATACTTAAGCCGGCAATACTTCGCTCAAGGACCGCTTTATACTTTTCTAGCATTTGGATAGCCTGATTTGCCTTCGTTAAAATTACGGAAATGTCTTTAAGTGCATACCGGAAATTTCCCTGATATAAAGTGATAACATTCCTTCTTTGTGATATGGCAATAACTAGCGCCTTTGTCTGTCTGGCTACTCTCTCAGCTGTTCTATGCCTCATGCCTGTTTCCGAAGCCGTTATATCAGAGTCTGGAACAAGCTGGGCATTCGCGATAAGAATTGTATTGCCTTGCTCATTTAGAATGATTGCGCCATCCATTTTGGCTAACTCATAAAGATAGCTCGGAGTAAAAGGACAATTTATCTGAAAGCCGCCATCCACAATACTTTTGACCTTTTCGTTATATCCAACCACAATTAACCCGCCTGTATTGGCCCTTAAAACATTATCAATTCCTTCTCGTAAAGGTGTCCCAGGAGCAAGAAATTGTAAAACTTCACTTACGGATTGTTCACCCAGCCTTCGATTCTCCATCTATTACACTCCCAACGCTGCTTTTAAGGCCTCAGCAACAGTAGACACACCGATGAGTTCTATACCTTTCGGACCTTGCCATCCGCTTAAATTGTTGGCAGGTAATATGACCCGTTCAAAACCCAGTTTCTCTGCTTCCTGTACACGCTGTTCAATTCTAGAAACTCTTCTTACCTCTCCTGTTAATCCAACCTCGCCGATAATACAATCTGTCGGCCTAGTAGGTTTGTCGCGGAAACTTGAAGCAATACTTACAACAATCGCTAAATCAATAGCTGGTTCATCAAGTTTGACTCCCCCTGCAACCTTAAGGTACGCATCTTGATTTTGAAGTAACAGTCCCATCCGCTTTTCTAAGACTGCCATTAATAATGGAACCCGATTATGATCAATTCCTGTAGCCATTCTTCGTGGATTTCCAAAGCTTGTCGGAGATATCAGCGCCTGGATTTCAACAAGTACGGGGCGGGTTCCTTCCATTGAAGCGACCACTGTCGATCCAGCTGCACCTTGAGATCTCTCTTCTAGGAATATCTCTGAAGGGTTTGCTACTTCATCTAGACCAAATTCTTTCATTTCAAAAATACCCATTTCATTGGTTGATCCAAAACGATTCTTTACTGCCCGTAATATCCGGTAAGTATGGTGCCTTTCTCCCTCAAAGTAGAGGACGGTATCTACCATATGCTCAAGCAGCCTTGGCCCAGCAATAGAACCTTCTTTTGTTACGTGACCAACAATAAATATCGCAATACCCTTTGTTTTTCCTATTCTCATTAATTCCGAGGTACATTCCCGAACCTGTGAGACGCTGCCTGGTGCAGATGTTACCTCGGGATGAAAAATAGTTTGAATTGAATCGATAATGACAAAGCTTGGGTTTGTACTTTCTATCGTGCGGTTAATTTCATCTAAATTGGTTTCAGAGTACACAAGGAGATTATCGGATTTAATCCCAAGTCTTTCAGCTCGCAGCTTTGTTTGCCTCAATGATTCCTCTCCAGATATGTATAAAACCTGATTTCCTTTGTTCGCAAGCTGTGAAGATACCTGTAAAAGCAGAGTCGATTTTCCGATACCAGGATCACCGCCGATTAGCACCAGCGAGCCTTTTACCACTCCGCCTCCTAATACGCGGTTAAGCTCATTTAAATCTGTAAGAATCCTCGGTTCAGTAAGTGTTTCTATGGCTGTAATAGGTGTTGGTTTAGATAACAGTGTCGATCCCCCTTGAGAATGGGCAAAGGCTCCCCGGCGATTCCCGCCTGTAATCTCAACTTCCTCCACCATTTTATTCCACTCTCCACAGCCTGGGCATTTTCCCATCCACTTGGGAGATTCATATCCGCACTCCTGACACATAAATTTTGTTTTTCGTTTGGCCATATTAATCTACTCCTGACTATAAATGAAAAAAGAGGTACACGGTCAAACTAGTATCGTGTACCCCTTTTAGTTGTCTTAAAAGTTTGTTGGTTTATTTAGTTAGAGGCGTCTTTTCAGCACTTTTAACTAAGAATTCACCATTTTCCACATCAATTATAACATGCTGACCTGTTAGTACTGTACCTTTTAACAGCTCTTCAGAGAGACGGTCTTCAATATGCTTTTGAATCGCTCTCCTTAATGGGCGGGCACCGTATTCTGGGTCATAACCCTCAATAGATATTTTATCCTTAGCTGCTTCAGTTAACTCTAAAGAAATATGCTGCTCTTTTAATCTTTTCACAAGCTGATCAGATAATAGAGTAACAATTTCACCAAGATGTTTTTTCTCTAACGCATGGAAAACAATGATTTCATCAATACGGTTTAAGAACTCTGGACGGAAGGCTTTTTTCAATTCTTCCATTACTTTGCCCTTCATATCCTTATAGTTCTGTTCCCCGTCTTGAATATTAAAGCCTACATATTTATTACGCTTCAGCGCTTCAGCTCCAACGTTAGAAGTCATAATCAGAACTGTATTACGGAAGTCCACCGTTCTTCCTTTAGAATCAGTTAAACGGCCATCCTCAAGAACTTGCAGTAATATATTAAACACGTCTGGATGTGCCTTTTCAATTTCATCAAGCAGGATAACAGAATATGGCTTTCTACGTACCTTTTCTGTTAATTGACCGCCTTCTTCATACCCTACATATCCTGGAGGGGATCCAACCAAACGAGAGGTTGAATGCTTTTCCATGTATTCCGACATATCAATCCGAATCATGGCATCTTCATCACCAAACATTGCTTCAGCAAGTGCACGAGCTAATTCTGTTTTTCCCACACCAGTAGGACCAAGGAAAACAAAAGAGCCGATTGGACGTTTCGGATCCTTTAAGCCTGCTCTCGCACGGCGCACAGCTTTGGAAACCGCCTTAACCGCTTCCTCCTGGCCAATTACTCGTGAATGGAGGAGTTCCTCTAAATTTAACAACTTAGCTGTTTCCGTTTGGGCAAGCTTGGAGACAGGAATTCCAGTCCAGCTTGAAACCACACTTGCAATATCTTCTACAGTCACTTCACTGTTTTCTTTACCTTGCTTTTCTTTCCACGTTTTCTTAGTTTCTTCAAGCTGTTCACGAAGACGCTGTTCTGTATCTCGTAAAGACGCAGCCTTCTCAAATTCTTGGCTCTGAACAGCCGCATCTTTTTCTTTACGCACCTCTTCAAGCTTCACTTCAAGCTCTTTTAGATTTGGCGGAGTCGTATAAGAACGTAAGCGAACCTTTGATCCCGCTTCATCAATCAGGTCAATCGCTTTATCTGGCAGGAAGCGGTCAGAAATATAACGATCAGACAATTTTACTGCTGCTTCAATTGCTTCATCCGTAATGGAAACACGGTGATGGGCTTCATAACGATCACGAAGACCTTCTAAAATACGAATGGACTCTTCAGCTGTAGGTTCATCAACACGGATTGGCTGGAAGCGTCGTTCTAATGCCGCATCTTTTTCTATATATTTTCTATACTCATCAAGAGTAGTTGCACCAATACATTGCAGTTCCCCACGGGCAAGGGATGGTTTTAGGATATTAGAAGCGTCAATTGCACCTTCTGCTCCACCTGCTCCAATTAATGTGTGTAACTCATCAATAAAGAGAATGATATTGCCTGCTTGACGGATTTCATCCATTACCTTCTTCAAACGATCCTCAAATTCACCGCGATATTTGGTCCCCGCTACTACGGTACCCATATCCAGCGTCATAACCCGCTTATCACGAAGAATTTCCGGCACCTCATTATTTACAATCTGCTGTGCCAATCCTTCAGCAATTGCCGTTTTACCCACACCTGGCTCCCCAATTAAAACGGGGTTGTTTTTCGTACGACGGCTTAATACCTCAATAACCCGTTGAATTTCCTTACTTCTCCCAATAACAGGATCTAAGCTGCCTTCTCTTGCAATTGCAGTTAGATCTCTAGCAAGGCTGTCAAGAGTCGGGGTATTTGCACTGACCGATGCTCCTCCCTGGTGCCCTCCTGACTCATTACTTCCTAGTAATTGTAATACCTGTTGACGTGCTTTATTTAAGCTTACTCCAAGATTATTAAGAACTCTTGCAGCAACACCTTCTCCTTCACGAATCAAACCGAGGAGAATATGCTCTGTTCCAACATAGGAATGTCCTAACTTTCGGGCTTCATCCATTGATAATTCGATTACCTTCTTCGCCCTTGGAGTATAGTGAATTGTTTGGGATGCTTCCTGCCCTTTCCCTATTAACGATTCTACTTCCTTTTGGATCTTTTCTGAACCTAATCCAAGCCCATAAAGCGCTTTGGCTGCAATGCCTTCACCTTCACGGACTAAACCTAATAAGATATGTTCAGTCCCAATATTGTTGTGTCCAAGTCTGATTGCTTCCTCTTGTGCTAAAGCTAATACCTTTTGAGCTCTTTCAGTAAAACGGCCGAACATCATATTCCATTCCTCCTCACCTTTTATCCTGCTCCATTTTTAGTCGTTCTCTAATTAAAGCTGCTCGTCTTATATCTCTCTCATTTGCTCTTAGATGACCGCCTGCATACTGCTGCAGGAAACCAGGCTGTGTTAATATCATTAATTCATTTAATATATTCTTAGGCAAATGATCAATATATCCCATATCAATTCCCAGGCGAACATCGGATAGGCATTTGGCCGCCTCTTTTGATTCAATAATTCTACAGTTGGATAATACTCCATAAGAGCGGAACACTCTGTCTTCTAATTGTATGTTTGAAGTTTTGCGTAATGCTTCACGAGCGGACCTTTCTTGTGAAATTAACTGACTGACAACACCCTTTAGATCCCGGCAGATATCTTCTTCAGATTTTCCTAGAGTAATTTGATTGGAAATTTGAAAGATATTTCCGAGCGCCTCACTCCCCTCGCCATAGATTCCTCTTACCACTAATCCCAATTGATTAATTGCAGGAATAATACGATTGATTTGCTGAGTCAACATAAGACCTGGCAGATGCATCATGACTGATGCGCGAAGACCTGTTCCTACATTGGTAGGGCAGCTTGTTAGATAACCATGTTTTTCATCGAAACCAAAGTGAATATAGCTTTCAAGCCAATCATCTACTTCATTTGCTGCCTCCAATGCTTCCGTTAATTGCAGTCCAGGAAACAAACATTGAATGCGAATGTGATCCTCTTCATTAATCATAATACTAACTTCTTCATTTTCGGTTAATAAAACCGCTCCATAAGGTGAATCCTCTGCTAAATTAGGGCTAATCAAATGCTTTTCTACTAAAACCCTTTTTTGTAGAGGCTGTATTTCCTCAATTTTTAGTAATTCCATTTGCCCAAACTTTGTAAAGGTTGATTCTCGCAGAATTTCTTCCATTTTCTCTATAATGGCCTGCGCTTCCTCATGTGAAAATAATGTTGGAAATTTAAAATTTTCAAAGTTTCGGGCTAAACGGATTCGGGAACTGAGGACAATATCTGAATCAGGTCCCTCCTCGCTCATCCACGAGCTGACTGCTTGATTGATAAAGCGTTCAAGCGACACGTTAATCCCCTCCCTTACTGCTGCCCGGTAAGCCTTTTTCAAGTGTACGAATTTCATCTCGAATCTGAGCAGCTTTTTCAAATTCCTCTTGCTGGATTAACTCTTTTAATTCATTTTTAAGATTTTCCACCTGTTTCTTAAGATGGATTCCCCCGCCAATTCTCTTTGGAATCTTACCGCTATGAGACCAGTTTCCACTATGAAGCCTTCTTAATACTGGCGGCAGTTGTTCATTAAAAGTTTCATAGCAGTGTGCGCATCCGAAGCGCCCCACTTTAATAAATTGTGGAAATGTCATTGAACATACACTGCATTGAAGAACTTCCTCTTGATGAAATGTATTTTGATTTTGCTTTTGCACAGTAGGATCAATATTTAACAAACCCGCCAGCAGGTTATTAAAAGTAAAGCCAGATCCACCTGTAAACATAAACATCTCGCCTTTTTCTTGGGCACATTTTTCACAAAGATTGAATTCGGTTTTTTCACCGTTAATGATTTTTGTAAAATGGAGTGCAGCAGGTCTTTGATTACATTCCTGGCAAATCATCTTTCATTTCACCTCTCTAGTTGGTATATATTATTTATATTTCAATGATGTCAACATCGCTTTTAACATTCTTGCTCTCAATTCATCTCGGAATGGAAGATCAATATAAAGGACTGAACGGTCAATAACACTTAGCATTATTTTTGCTTCTCGTTTTGTGATTATCTCCTCATGTACAAGTCTATAAATAACGTCTTCTGCAGTAGTTTGTGCTATACGATTATCAATAAGCGATAGTAAATGATCAATCAGGTCAACTAAATCATGAGACTGTACCTTCATGATCCGGATATACCCGCCTCCTCCGCGTTTACTTTCAACGATATAACCCCGTTCGATGGTAAAGCGCGTATTAATGACATAATTGATTTGTGATGGAACGCATTGAAATTTATCAGCAATTTCACTTCGCTTTATTTCAACATGCTCCTCGTCACTCATTTCTAACACTTGCTTTAAATACTTTTCAATAATATCGGAGATGTTCCTCATCTTCGCACCTCCTTCTGACTTTGACTATATTTGACTTTAATTATACTGAATATTTTACGGAGTTGCAAACAACTGCTACTAATGATTTTCTCCATATTTCGCGGGTGTGAAACCTGTTAAATTTGTTTTTAGGAAATTAGTAATGGTTTAGGCTGCTGTGCCTTTGTGCCTTTGAGGATCTATCTTGAGATTTTCTTGGGTATGTATTTTTTGCTGTATTCGTTACCTTTTCCTTTAAGTTTGGTGCATTAAGGGCACGAATACATGCTATTCGTTACGTTTCTCTTAAAAAATTTTGCTTCATGGTCACGAATAACAACTATTCGTGACCGTTTTCTGTAATATCACCGACGTACGGGTACGAATACCTTTCTCCACGAGTTGAAAACAACACAAAAAAACACAACCCTATTCAGGTTGTGCTTTAATT
>NZ_JAWVNQ010000018.1:0-60933 GCF_046591715.1 Neobacillus niacini
ATGCAAGCACCTCTTGATTCGCTCGACTTGCATGTATTAGGCACGCCGCCAGCGTTCGTCCTGAGCCAGGATCAAACTCTCCAAGAAAGTTGATATAGCTCATTTGTTACGTTGGCTTAGCTTTTATAAAAAGCTAAAAAATTGTTTGTTGACGTTCTTGTTTGTTTAGTTTTCAAAGAGCAATATCGCTTGTTCAGCGACTGGATTAATAGAATAACATGATTCTATTATTTTATCAAATACTAATTTCTTCCAAAATTTATTGGAACCAATTAATAGAAGTAGTTGCCGCAATCAGAAGCGACAAGAAATATAATAACAAGAATTTCTTATCTCCGCAATAAACAATTTTTTCCAATAAGAACAACTTGTACGGCTTCTGGAATAACACCTTATTACTAGAGTTGGCCTTGTGTACCCATAAAAGGACCGCCTTAAATATAAGGCGGATAGAATTATTTTTTATATCAGTTAGAATCAACCGTCTTTAAAAAGTCTCCTACTACCCTTAAATACTCTTCTTTTTCTTCAAAGTAGGCCATATGGGCACTTTTCTCATAAACATGTAATTTCCCATTTGGCACCAGACTGCTAAAGTATTCGGTTGATTCCGGTGTAGCCTCATCATAACGGCCGCAGGTAAAGAGTGTCGGACAACTGATTTCATTCAATCTGGATGTACAATCAAAGAACTTTAAATTTCCTTTTACACTAAACTCAGATGGACCCCACATGATATTATAGATTTGTGGATTCCGATACTCTGCTCCCTTTTTAACCCACTCAGGATCTGGTTCTTCCTGTACTCGACAAACAAATTCCTTGGCAAATTCCTTAATGGAAGCTTTATATTCCTCTGAATCTGTATTACCATTCTCTTCACATTCTGTAATTGTATTTTGTACATTTATAGGGAGCTTTTTAAGATTTTCAATCTGGTCCTGTTCCCAACGCGGAGCACTTAAACAAGGACTTGAAAAAATAACACTTTTAACCCCGCTAGGTTTTGTTAAACAGTATTGTGCTGCAAGCGTTGTTCCCCATGAATGCCCTAAAATATGTACTTCATCTAAATGTAATGCTTCTCTAACCTGAGCTAATTCTTCTACAAAGCGATCAAGCTGCCATAGAGAAGTGTCAGTTGGACGATCCGACCTTCCACAGCCTAATTGATCATATAAAATAACGGGCCTGTCTTCTTTTAGATCCTGTAAACCCTCTAAAGAATAGCTTGATGATCCAGGACCTCCGTGTAAAATGATGACAGGAGTCCCTTCTGAATTTCCATTAAACTTTTGATACCAAACTCTGCCGCCTGTTACCTCTATGTATCCCTCTTCACGCATAAACCTTCCCCCTAAAAAGACAAGAAATATATATCTAACGACTTTTTAATAATACCCTATATTATAAAAATTTTGAAAACATTTGTTAATGATGGGTAAATAAAAACGACTATCAAATAATAGTGATAGTCATTTTTTACATCAAAAATCCTATATTATTTTGTTGTAAGCTTGCCTTTTAAGAAATGTACAAGGAATGTCCCCATAAAGATTCCAATTAATATACTAAAGAAAATAACTTCTTGCATTTGGTACCCAAAGGCTGATGCAATCATTCTCAATCCAATAATTCCGATTAAAACAAAGGCTGTGGTTTCAAACTCAGGTATTCTTTCTATTAAAGCTAAGAATAATTGCGCTACACCGCGCATCATTAAAATCCCTAAGATACCTCCTAAAAATAATACCCAAACTTGATTGGAAACACCAAATGCTGCAATAACACTATCAATACTAAACGCAATATCCATTAGTTCAACGGTTAAGACAGTGCTCCAGAAACCAACTTTTTTTGTTTGAATCTCTTCTTCCCCATCTTTTTTATTTATGAAGTTTTGAAGGACAAGCCAAAGGAGATAATGACCTCCAACGATTTTGACCCAGCCTATATTAATCAATGTAACCCCTATTCCAATGGCAATAACGCGAAATAGATAAGCACCAATGATTCCGTAGAAAAGTGCTTTCTTTCGTTGTTCTTCTGGCAAATGCTTAACCAAAACAGCCAGGACTAGAGCATTATCAGCAGATAATAACCCTTCTAGGATGATTAAGGTACCAATGATTCCCCAGCTCGCAGGATCCGTTAATACATCTCCCAAGGCGTCTAATGATAAAAATGAACCATAATTCGCTATGATTTCTTGTAAGAACTCCATCCCCTTGATCCAATCTCCTTTTCATTGTTTTTTTCTAACGATCTGCTTGTCTTCCTTATTGTATGTGTATGTCAGGTCCCGGATTATATGAACCAAGCTAGAGATTAATCCTAGAAATGAGACATTTTCTAATGAATGGTTTAATATGAAGCTATAATGAATTAGGAGGAATGAATGTGCGAAAAGTGGTTATCTATACTCAAGAGAGCTGTGGTCCATGTACAGCCGAAAAGTTATGGTTGAAAGATAATGGGGTTGAGTTTGAAGAAAAAGACATCAGGGCAAACCCGCAATACTTAAATGAAATCGTTGAACTAGGGGCTTCTGCTACCCCCGCAACCGTTATTGAAGATGAAAAAGGTTCACAGGTTGTTTTGGGCTTTGACCAAGAGAGACTAAGTGAAATTCTGGGGATATAAATATAAAAACATACCAAGGGGGCGGTTCTCCTGGTCGCAAAAGACCAGGAGAACCGTCCCCTTGGTCACTTTTTCGTTACTCAAAAAAAGCACGGGAGTATTCTACTGTACCATATACATTCTCAAGAGCACCTTCTTCAAGCTCTAACGCCATGAAGTATTCTTTTGCTACGTCAAAAGGTGGTGTGATTCCCCATTGTGATGAAGGTTTAAAACCGAGTTTTGGATAATACGTAGGATGCCCTAGAACTACAACAGAATGGAAGCCGATGTTTTTCGCTATTGTCAAAGATCTTTCAATTAATAGTTTTCCGATTCCTTGATTCTGATATTCAGGCAGAACGGAAACAGGAGCCAAAGCCAAAGATCCCACAGAACTATGCCCATTTTTAATTTCTATTCTAGACAGGAGTATATGACCAAGTATTTCATGTGTTTCTTGATGAACTGCAATTAATGATAATTCCGGAATAAATGCTTTTGAATTCCGCAAACGAGACACTAGTTCATGTTCTTTTTTATCACTAATTTCTACATTTGCAAATGCACTTTTAATAACTTCTTCTGTATTTCTATAATCCGATGGCACTTCTTGCCTAATGGCATACATTGCTTTGAACCCCCACCCAAAAGAATAAATACACTCACATTTTACCCTGCCTAAAGCGACTTCTCCGTAACAACTTTAGATTTACTGTCGCGATGTAAGTCGTTTGCATGCCAATAAGCCATACCTGTTGCGGATAACAGTAAAATACCAGTGACAACAAACACCGTTTGGACAGGGAATATACCGCCAAGGATCCCTCCGATAATTGGACCAATCATCCCTCCAATTTGATTGGAAGTTTGATGCAAACCAAAAGCACGCCCTCGGAAATCTTTTGGAGTTGACCTTACAACCAGACCGTTTAGTGCTGGAAATACGGCACAGAAAAAGATTCCAAAGATGAACCGGGTCAGAGAGAATCCCCAGATATTACTGAAGACAATTTGCGCAATGGTTCCAATACCCCCGCCCATTAATCCGATAAATAAGACTTTCTGGAAGCCGACCTTGTCAGCCCACCTGCCCCACATTGGAGCAAAAATGACACTAGCAATCCCCGGCAGTGAGAACACAATTCCTGCCAGTAACGAAGCATGTTCATGAGAACTTCCTAAATCTACAATATATAACGGCAGAACCGGTTCAATCGTCATAATCGAACCAGATGTGATCGCAGTTAAAGCGAGGACCAGCATCAACGAACGATTAGAAGCTGCCATTTTAAAATCATTCATGATTGAGCCTTTGTCTTTACTAGGTGTGAAGTTTTCCTCCGTAACCCAAAAGATGACTAGCAGCGTGGAGATGAGCGCAAAAATCCCTGCACTGCCAAATGCCACACGATTCCCCACTAATGAAGCGATCCCTCCGCCGAGTAATGGACCAACAATTCCCCCAGATGCCGAAGCAGAGGAAATCATAGATAGTGCATATCCGACTTTGTTGCTTGGAGTATTGGTTCCTACTAGAGCAATCGCTCCAGGAATGAAACCGCTTAGTAATCCTTGCATTATGCGTAATCCTAGCAATTGATATGGATTTGTAACAAAAGCGGTTAACGTATAAACAACAAAAAGTGCTAATCCTGCCCGAATTAACAACGGCTTTCTTCCATATTTATCAGCCACTCTCCCCCAAAACGGGGAAGCAATCGCACCAGCAAAAAATGCAGCACTAAATAACAGACCAGACCATACTTCTGTGTGTTCATGCACACCAATTTGAAGCAGGAAAATAGGCAAAAACGGGATAACCATAGAAAAACTGGCTGAAGTGAAAAAGACTCCGATCCATAGCACCCACAAATTACGCTTCCATATTAGCATGCAAATCCATCTCCATTATATTTCATCTAATATGGTATATCTTATCATAATGCCTATTTATTTTCATTTCCGAAATATTAGATAATAGAAATATTTTGTAATATCCCCCTTCTCACTATATATTTCATGCAAAATTTTCCTCTATACCGTAAAAATGGCTGTATTATGACAGGATTATAGGCATATTGTCATATTGTTGCCCCTAGTGTAATGTTGTTCATCAAACTATAAAGAAATGTAACCTTATCGTTCTGTATACCAAGTGCTTGGCCATGTTAGTGTTATATCATACAAAACAGACATCAGGAGGTAGCACACATGAAAAACACTTATTTTAAAAAAGTTGCGGTAGCTTGTGTAGCTACATTTGCATTTATCGGTATACACAATTCTACTGTTGAAGCGATAACGGAATATGAAGTTGTAAATGTAGACAGCCTGGCCGAAATTGGACAAGCTTATGCTTATGGTCCATTCATGTATGAAATCAAAAAAGAAACTAATGAAGAATATATTGAATTCAATGACGAAAAAGAATTCATTCCATATAAACCAGACCTTTATAAAAAGCAACTTCAAGAAGAAGAAGCAAAAGCGGAAGAAACAGCTAATGCAGAACCAGAATCCAAAGAACTTGAAGAGGTAAAACAGCCGGAACCAGAAACACCAGCGGTTTCTATTTCAAATGAAGAAAAAGACCTTTTTGCGAGACTAGTAGAGGCTGAAGCAAAAGGTGAATCGTATGAAGGAAAAGTAGCTGTTGCGACAGTTGTGTTAAACAGAGTGGAATCACCCGAATTTCCAGACACAGTATCAGGAGTTATAAATGAAGTAGTCGGCGACGCGTATGCCTTTTCACCTGTTCAAAATGGTGAAATTAATGATTCAGCATCAGATGAATCTATTCGTGCTGTTGAAGAAGCACTAACGCGACAAGATAATTTAAATGATTGCATTTATTTTTATAATCCAGAAATTGCAACAGATACTTGGATTACAACTCGCGAAGTTGTAAAGACAATTGGAAATCATGTATTCGCAAAATAGTTGAAAGAGCCGTCAGTAAAGTACGGCTCTTTTTTGTATTTTATTTTTCTTTTTCGTACGCTATCACTACAACCTCTTTATTCGCTTGTTCACTTAATTTTTCTTCAAGAGATTTAATCTCACTTACTAAGTTTGTTGTCAAATCTGCCGCAACATAATCCTTTAATTCATCCATCATCATCTCTCCTTTACTTTTTATTATTATACTTTAAGGAGAAAGTATTACATTAAATTCATAATAATATCCTTTGAAATTAAATGGTTATAGCAGGCAAAGCTCTTCCGGTTTCTAGAAGGCTTTTTAAATTACTTAAAATCGCTGGCCAGCCATTATTTAAACCCTCAAAAGTATCTTCTTTATCCACTAAATCACCAGGCTGAAGATTTTCATGATGTAACACTAATTTTACGGTTTCATTTAAAGAAATTAAACGAAAGGTAACTTTAGAAGGCTCCTTAGTTTGGACTCCATCCCCCGCATAGGTCCAGGTGAAAGAAAGTTCTCGATAGGGATCACATCGCAGGATTTGCCCATAATCAGATACCTTGCCATTTCGAGAATACGTAATTTCTGATCCTTCCTGCCAATGTGATTGTATGCTGCTTCCAAAGAAATATTTTTCTGTGTATTCGCTGCTAGTCAAAGCTTCCCAGACTTTTTGGGGTGTTGCAGCAATGTACGTAACATAAACAAATTCATTCGTATTCATACATTTCTCCTTTAAAATCTTCTTTATTCATACCCTCATCATTTATTCTCTATTCTTTTTTGCTTTTCCTTCATTAACTTAGTGTGTTGTTTCATATACTATTTAAAAAGAAAAGAGTGGTGAAAAATGAGAGATTTGACTTTTAAAGCTTTTGCCATTACAAATGAGATTGATTTAAACAAAATCGCCATTCATTGTGGGATACCAAAGAAATTCACCTGGGAGGAACCATTGATTTTAAGAGGTGAAATATTAAAGTCGATTCTACATAAAGATGTAGATGAAACACAAATGGTACTGGTTTTTTCCTTCGGCAGTATTGTCTTCATTAATTATACCACTCCAATTGAGATCACCGCTCTATTGAATTACCTTCACTCCTTTGAGCCAGATATTGATGTCAAAAGAGCAAATAGATATAGCGATGATTACAGCTTGCACATAAAGGAAACGGAAAGCATTGAGTTAACAGATGAGTATGTGGTCGTTCCTGAGTACGAAACCTACTATCCAGAGTTGATATCTACCGTTCTGGCGAAGTCAGTGGCATTAGAAAAAACAGAAGAACAGCTGGGGCATATTAATGATAAACTTGAAACCATGATAGACCGCCTGGAGAAAGGCAAGCTGAGGATTGGAAATAAAGAACTAGCAAGGACAACGGCAAAAATAATTCGTCACGAGTATAATACCCTTGCTTACATCATGATCCTTGATAAACCTGATATTACGTGGACAAGCAGTACAGCGGGTGAATTTTATGATAGAATGCTCGAGTTCTTCGAATTAAATGATCGCTATAAAATCTTAAAAAGCAAAACGGAAATCCTTTACAACATTATGGATGGGTTTTCGACCATCAGCCATTCGATTCGAGGCCTATTCGTTGAATGGATTATTGTTATTCTGATCCTCTTTGAAATTGTCCTGTCACTATTGGGAATAGCCGGCTTACTTCCCTAACCAAAAAAATCAAATAGAGTCCGTTATTTTGTAATCAGCAGATTGCAAATAAGGGACTCACAAGCGTTATTTGGCAGGATACATTTTTTGTAAAAAGGATACAGATTCATTAATTAATGCTTTTAAAACTTCAACATCAATATCTGCAAGCTTATTTACGTATACACATGCTTTCCCTGATGTGTGTTTACCTAATTGTTTTAACACTTCTTCCCTCTTTGGTTCACCTGGTGCAAAATATAAACTAATTTTGGCCTTCCTAGGTGAGAAGCCGACTAATGCTGCATCCCCTTCATGGCCAGAAGCATATTTGTAATGATACGATCCAAAACCAATAATACTCGGGCCCCACATTTTCGCTTCAAACCCAGTGGTCTCTGTGAAAATATCCAATAATTTGTATGCATCTTCGCGCTTTTTAGGGTTTTCTATTTGTTCGATAAACTCAATGACACTATTGTCTGTTTCTTTTGTTTTTAATTCGTACATCCATTATGCTCCCTTGTCATAAGCGTTGTTATTACAGCCCATTCTAACATAATTCTCCTCTGGTGAAGATAATAACCCTATAGACTACTTGCTATTTTTTTAAAATAATATCTGTGCTTTAAGAGCAAAGATATGATATAGGTATAAAAAAAGAACCTGGATTTTTGGGCTCAGGTTCTTAAATAACATTACTGTAATTTTTTAATCATGTTGTACCAGGTTACCCCGCCGTGCTCCGATTTTGAAACACCCCTATTGACATATCCTAAATTTTCATAGAAAGGAATTAATTCTTCTTTACAGGTTAAGGTAATACTTTCACGCTTTTTCGATAAAGCTTCATTTTCAAGATGTGTTAATAATGCTGTAGCCACTCCTCTTGTTTGGAAATGGGGAGTCACTGCTACACCTAAAACCGTTTGGTGCCCGCCAATTGCTGGATTTTCCTTAATCTCATCAAACAAATCATCTGTGATGAATTCAGTTTCAATCACAGGGCCATTTACTAAACCAATGATTACCCCACATTCTTCCGCTACAAAAAAGCTATCCGGAATTTTTTGAACCCGCTGCCGAAACGCCTCTTCTGTTGCAGCTTCTTCGATTGGAAAGCAAATTTGTTCAATAATGACAAGCTCAGGTAAATCTTTCATCGTTACATTTCGAATAGTTAACATTGCATGCGCTCCATATTTTCATAGTTTTTTCTAGAGTTTCAATTCCTTCTTAATATATAAAATTATACAAAAATATTTAGTATTTTAGTAAGAAAAATAAAGATTGTTAGACAAAAAGAAAAAAGTTAGGATATCCTAACTTTAAAAATAGTATAAGTAGTCAAAAAATTTAACAGGTACCTCATTTATAAGAATGAAGAGCAAAAGCCATTCGCTGTTCCTTATTACATAACACCTAGTACTTAAAAAAGAGGATTAAAAATCATCTAGTAAAGAGCTATGGTTATACCATTCTTTCTACCTGATCTAATTGTATTCCTCTCCGATTAATTTCTTCTTCTAGCAAAATAATAAAATCTTCATCTAACTTTAGCCTTACTGCATTAAAATATGTTTCTACCAAAACTTTGTTGCTCATGCTTGAAAACATAACCTACTCCTCAAAGCGAATGGCTTTCTATCCCTTCACCTACTAACATTATATTTTTATTTGGAGAAACAAACCATGCTAATTATTTCCAATAAATAGGGTAACCTAAGTAATAAAAACTTAGTCGTTAAAGGAGACGCGGGGATGGGAACAGAAATAAATAAACAAACAACGGAATTAAGCAGCTACATTAGTAAAATCCTCCGAGAGAATTTCGGTAAGGGTCCAGAAATGGTGCATGTTTCATTAGGTAAAACCTTTATTGTTTTCTATATTCGAAATTTCCTCTCTCCAACAGAAAAGGTGCTAATGAATCAAAAACAAGATGAAAGCGTTCAACAGACTAGGGATTTAGTGATGCAGACGCTAATTCCTGAAATCAATGCCTATATAAAGATTGTTACCGGCATGGAAATAAGAGAATTCTATTATGACTGGAGTCTGCATAATAAATCTGCAATGTTCACTGGAATCTGTACAGATTCAACGAGTATTGACTATCCAATTAATGAGGAGTTTACAGGGAAATCAGAGCTTATTGATGAGATAATAAATTTAAGCTCAGAATCGGAAAAAAAGCCGGAAGAAATTTATGCCTGTCAATTGAATCGATTGGTAGTAGTGATTCGAAACGGAATATTGGTGAGAATTGAAAAGCAATTAATCAGACAAGGGATGCGGGAGCAGCTAAAATTAGCAAAGCGCACACTAGAAAAGGGATTACTGCATAACAACAACCATTTTGAAGGGATCTTAAATACAAGAGTCATTGATATCTTTGTCGACTGGGACTTTGATTTGGATAAGAGTGTAATCGTTTTGATCACCAATCACTCTCAATAGTTTTTTTGCAGTAAAAAAATCAGAGGCGTTATGCACTCTGACTTTCAGACTTAGATTTTTACCGTATTCTTGAATATATCGATAATTTCATTTTTATATGGGTCGAACTCAAACATGGTATTATCAATTTTATATTTTTTCATGTTTAAGGCATTAAATATGGATGACTCTAATTGTTTTCTAGCTTCCAAAACTGAAATGGTCCCTTCAATTCCTTCTGCGCCATTTATTTTTCCGTAGCCTTGATTATTATAATAATCCATAAAACCAGTAGACCATTCTTTCGGCCGTTCTTGAACAGCTTTTTTAAAGGAGGACGAAAGATCTTGTTGATCTACATATAATAACACGGGATGCAATGGCTCAATAATAGCAGCTAATTGTTTTACATAGTTCATAACAACCTCTTCTCGGGCACCATATTTTATCATACCGATGGTTACAGGATTTTGAATAAAGCAGCATTCAAAGATATAGGTTTGTTCTTCTGTTCTTGCCTGGTTAACGAATCTTTGCCATTTATCAGTTATTAATTCGATGTTTTTCTCTAACGGCAATTCATAGATATCATGATCATAAATGTCACTCCAAAAGGTATCAGGCACCAATGACTCATCAAGCTCATTTTTCAGCTTATATTGCGGTAATACAAATCCATCACAGCGTTCAAGAGCATGTTTGACTAAAACTAGCCTAGCATCATTATTATTTTGTAATAACTGGGAGAATTCAGTTTTTGTAAAGTAAGAGCACCCTTCATAATCGGCAGGATGTTCGACATTTCCCTCGAGAAATAACTTGGTATCGACATTCCATTCTTTTAATATATCATTTGTCAGCGATGCGGTTGTAGATTTTCCTGAACCAGGTAATCCCTCTACTAGTATTAGTTTTGTGGTGATCATCTAAACGTCTCCTTACGTTTTATTTTCAATAAATATAAAAATCGCAGATTTCTCTGCGACTTGTGAATTTAGATTTATATGGCATGTTAAACAGCACAAAACAAAACTACCGATGTAAAGCAGCAAAAGAAAGAAGCCCAATACATGTAGACAGTCTAGTTCAGGTATCTGTAAAATGACATAGTAATCCCGTTCACTCATCAGCAGAGAGCGTAATGGTTCGTATGAAAAACGGCCATAAATGGGATTAGTTCAACATGTCTACAGATAACCTCCTTAAAATAACTATCATTATTATAAATTCAATTGAAATTTCATGTCAATCATTTTATTTAGAATAGTCTGGCGATTAGAGGCGCCAATAACCATTTAACCATTCAAAAAATCTGCCATCATTATCTTGACTAATGTTCACTAAAAAGGGAGTTTCGCCTCTTTCATGCAAAACCTTTTCTGCTGGTCCTTCTCCATTTGGTGTGCAAAATAATAGGTGGGTGCCAGACAATTCTAATGTTTGACAACGTGCATTTAAGACTTCATCCCTGAATTCTTTTGTTGGTGTAAGATTTAAAAAGTTGCCCCAGGCTTTTATCGTTTCATCCAAATCCCTTACGACAAATCCAACACTATGAAATTGGCAATTTTCGCCGCCGCTATGCAGCCCTAACATTCCTTGTTCCTTTAATGAAGTTAGTCTTTCAGTATCACTTTTTTTCCATTGGATGAAAAATGGAAAAGAAAGCTGATTGGGGATATCCTCGATAAAAAGAAGTTTCCAGCTGATCACTTCACCAGACGCAGTGACCCGTTGACCAGGAAGTGGACCATAAACAGTGAGGCCAGCTTGTCTCAGCTTGATTGCTAATTCGTGAATCTGATTCGTTCGAATTGCTATTTTAGCAGGACCTTCTCTCTTCTCTTTTCCGAGCTGCTCTACAATTTGGGTAATTAAGCGATTCTCTTCATGCTGCTCAGCAATAGAAAGGACTTCAATGCCCAAAAATTCAATATAGCTTAAACCGAAATAACAAAGAGTATTATAGGTTCCCCATGCTTCATGTCGTCCGCCCTGCACAACATGAATTCCTTTATCTGCAAGGGGCTGTATCGCATTTTCTGGTTTTTGATGAAAACAAACTAAATGGTCGAAAGCAAGTTCCATATCTTTCTCCTTTCTATGCATTTTTACAATCTAATAGAATTTTACCGGTACTATTTCTGCTTTCTATTAATTCATGGGCTTTTGCAGCCTGACTCAATGGAAATTGATGACCAATATGTATTTGTAGGGCCCCATCACTGATATACTTCAACACTTGTGCTGCTGTATCTCGCAGGGATTCAGGTCTATTTTTTCTTGTGGTACCTAAGCTGAATCCAAGGACAGACCGACAACTCGAATGTAAGTCACTTGTTTTTATGTTCCCAGCTTTGCCGCTGGAGTTTCCAAATTGGAGCAAACGTCCATATGGTGCTAAACATAATAAACTTTTTTCAGTGGTATTCCCTGCAATCGAATCTAAAACTACATCGACCCCTTTGCCATTTGTCAGGTCATTTACTTTTTTAGAAAACTCTTCTTCCTCATAACAAATAACATAATCCGCACCTGCGTTTAGAGCGATTTTGACTTTGTCACGGTGTCCAACGGTTCCGATGATATTCTTTGCACCCAATATTTTGGCCATTTGAATCGCCGTTGTCCAACCCCTCCAGCAGCAGAATGAATTAATATATTCTCTCCTGCTTGTAATCTAGCAATATCTGCAAGAAGTTTATATGAAAGAAAGGAAACCGTCGGGCATGCGGCTGCCACGTCAAATGAGATAGTCTCAGGAAGTAAATAAGTTAAATTAGTATCTGCTGCCACGTATTCTGCATACGATCCCGCAGAGGGAAAAGCGATCACTCTATCACCTGCCTTAAACTCTGATACCTCTTTACCGATCTCTACAATAACTCCGGCACAGTCCAAACCAGGAATGTATGGAAAAGTTTGATTTCCCTTAGTACCATAACGGGATTTAACATCCGCATAATTAACACTGCACTTTTCCACTTTTATTAAAACCTGATTATTTTTTATATTTGGTATGGGCATTTCTGTATACTTCATTACGTCGGTTGAACCAAAACCAGTTACAATTACCGCTTTCATTGATTTTCCACTCCCTTAATTTTTCAAAATGAAAATGGCTTGGTGTTATTCCAAGCCATTCTGTGGTGTACGTATTTAGGTTGACTGTTGGTTTTTCTTACCAGATAGGAACCAGCCGCCTAAAGCAATAAGAAGCATTACAGACCAAAAGATTGTATTCCAAATCGGTCCTTCTACAAAGTCATGTGGAATAATGTGCAAAGCAGGATGTGCAAGGGTATGCATCAATAACTTAACTCCGACCCAGCCAACAAGTAACATTGCTGCTGTTTCAAGGCTGGGGCGTTGTGTCAGGACTTTAACAAAGAATCCTGCTGCAAATCGAATCACGATTAATCCAGCGATCGCACCGATTAGGATGACAATAAATTGCGCACCATCCATTCCCCCGATTTCGCCCATTGGTGTTCCTGGCAAGGCAATGACCAGAGCGACTGCTGCTAAAATGGAATCAACAGCGAAGGCAATATCAGCTAATGCTATTTGAGCGACAGTTGCTCTATAGCTCTTACCTGTTTTTTCTTTCCCGCCGTGATCCTTTTTAAGTAAATGTTTTAATGCGATAAAAATTAAATACGCTGCCCCAATCGCTTGAATCCACCAAACATGAAACAAAAACGAAATAATAAAGATGGCACCAATCCTAAAGATAAAGGCCAATAACAACCCAATATTAATCGCCTTTTTTTGCTGGTCTTCTGGCAGGTGCTTCGCCATAATCGCTAATACCAAAGCATTATCTGCAGACAGTAAGCCTTCTAATAAAATCAAAATCAGTAAAACCCATCCATACTCTAATAACAAAGAAAATTCCATCGTATCCCCCTATGTATGATTGCAACGTAATAATAGTATAATTTATGTTTACACTATATTAGTACTATTTTGCACCATTTTATTGATAAAAATTTCCATCGTGGAAATATATTTTATACATGTGGTTGGGAATTTCTTGTATGAGCTGGGATTACTCTCGGATAAGCTGAGATTTCTCTCGGATAAGCTGAGATTACTCTCGGATAAGCTGAGATTACTCTCGGATAAGCTGGGATAACTCTCGGATAGCTGGATTTACTCTCGGATAGCTGGGTTTACTCTCGGATAAGCTGAGCTTACTCTCGGATAAGCCGGGTTTACTCTCGGATAAGCTATGAATACTCTCGGATAAGCTATGAATACTCTCGGATAAGCTATGAATACTCTCGGATAAGCTGAATTTACTCTCGCATATGCTAAATTACTCTCACCTGATTATGATTTCAATTCAGTCACAATAACTCCATCAATATTATTTCCTGAAATCTCATACACACTATTCTTCGATACTTTGATGGCACTACTAGTTTCAATGGGATAAAAAGTAATGGTATATTCTTGTCCATTAACAATAGCAGATATATTCTTTTCTTTTCTTAGATAGTCGATATATTCTTCTAAAGCAAAATCTTTCTCTTCTATGATCGCACTGTGCGGCAGACCTACATAGCGGATATGCCATGGTTCGTATTGAATTCCGGTAATATGGGTTTTATCTTTTGGATAGCGTAAAATAAAACCGTACTTCCAAGCGTTCTTTTCAATCCATTTGCCTTCGGGAGCATCACTCATTTTCATTTGAGTCGATCCTACATCCAATGATAACCCTAGATTGTGTTCACTATGTCCTGCTGGTAAAGCTAAGCTTGCACCCATTTGTTGATAAAGTACATTCTGCTCATTAAAATCCCTGAATCCACTGTTAACAGAAAAATATCGGACCCCTTCATCTTCTGCAGCATTGACCAGCTTAGAAAACTCATAGGCAACTTCTTCTGATAAATATATTTCACTATCTAATAGTCCATATCCTTCTGTTAATTCCTTGTTTTCCATTAAATTCACGACATCTGATTTAATACTCTCTTCGTGGACAGGATGCTCCTTGTTGACCAAAAGTAAATTTCCTTGATAAACGAGTTCGTCTCCAATCCCAACCAAATGAGTACCTTCATCCAATCTATAATCTGGTTCGATATGTTTAATTTCAATACTATCTTTAAAAGTTTCTAATCGATCTGCTATCGTAATTCCCATGCCTACGGCAAGCAATAATAAAAATCCCCACTTTTTCATCTTAAATATCCTCCTATTTCTATCTTGGTATTAGAATAGGAAAAACTATTTAAATAAAAAGTGGGGTAAAGTTTAAATTTTTCTTAAGTTTTTCAATTTGATTAAGTCAATACCATACTCTCGTGCGGTAAACGAACTTCAAAGACTGTCCGAACTAAACTGCTTTCTACCGAAATGGTCCCATTGTGCTGCTCGACAATATTCTTTGCTATGAACAAACCTAGACCTGTACTGTTCTCTTGATGAGAACGAGCTTTATCACCGGTATAAAACATATCAAAAATATGGGGAATTTCATTAGGAGGAATGCTGTCACCATAATTAACAATTTGAACAACCACTTCTTCTTCCTCAATAAAACCGTTAATATCGACATACTGACCATCAACACCATACCGGTTTGCGTTGGTTAATAGGTTTTCAAATACACGTGCTAACAGTTCTCCATCACCTAAAATAGTTAGTGAAGGCTCGATATTGGTACGAGCTGTCAAATCATTTCTTTCAAAGACGGGATACATTTCTTCCTTTAATTGATTGAGCAGATCACTTACATTAAGGTGTTTTTTCTCAATATGTAACATTCCATAATTCATTCGTGTTATCTCAAATAACTCATCAATCAATCGCTCTAATCGCTGTGATTTCGTATAGGCAATAGTTAAATAATGTTCGAGTTCTCCCTTAGTCAACTCTTTATCCTTTAGGATTAAATCCAAATAACCGATAACGGAGGTAAGCGGTGTCCGTAAATCATGGGCCAAATTAACGACTAACTGATCCTTACTGCTTTCCGAAAAATCACCTCTCCGTATGGCTTCTTCTAATTTTTCGCTTGCAAGATTAATATCATGGGCAATATCAGTAAATTCATCATTGGACAGAATTGTAATCCGATGTTTAAAATCACCGCGCGCGAGATTGTGAATTCCATTTGAAATCTCATTAAAATACGCAGTATAAGGCTTTGTAAGTAAATAGAAAAAAAGAATAGAAAGTGGAATAAAAAACATTAAAAAGAAATTAATATCACCTATTCTACTTATAAACAGCCGGAGCACTGCCAAAGGGTCGCCCCAATCAACCCAATTATGGTAGTACCATTGCAGCCCTTTAAAAATCATATATGTAATGGCTGCAGACAGTATCATACTTAAGCCAAATATAAGAACCATTCTTGACCGGAAACTTCGTACGATTTTAACCATTGAATGTATACCCGACTCCCCACACTGTCTTAATTAGCTTGTTCTTCCGTTTATCTTCTTCTAGTTTTTTCCGCAGTGTACGAATATGGACCATTACGGTATTAGCTCCTTCATAGTATGCTTCACCCCATACCTGTTGAAAAATGTTTTCAACACTGAACACTTTCTTTGGCTGCCGGGCTAATAAATATAAAATATCAAATTCTTTTGGCGTGAGGTCAATATTTTCACCATATAAAGTAACGGTCCTTTGTTCCGGAGAAATAACCAATCCGCCAAATTCTAAACCAGAAATAGGATTCACTTTCGGTTGATTTAATTTCATAAACCGGCGCAGCTGTGCATTTACACGGGCAACCAATTCAATGGGAGTGAAGGGTTTCGTCATGTAATCGTCTGCTCCGATCACTAGTCCATGTACTTTATCAAAATCAGATGTTTTAGCACTCAAGAATATGATCGGCATATTATGCTGCTCACGGATATGACGGGTTACTTCATAACCATCCATTTTTGGCATCATGATATCCAAAATGACTAGATCAATCGATTGAGTCTGGATTGCTGCTAATGCTTCCTCACCGTCAAACGCTTTAATAACACGATACCCTTCCTTTTCTAAATGAATCGCAATTAAATGGGCAATTTCTTCTTCATCATCTGCAACTAAAATCGAAATACTTTTCATCTTTACACTCCTAATACATTCCATTCATAAAAATTATAATTGATTGTTTATTGGTTAGGAAGTTTTAACCTATATATTTCCAATAGACTACGTTAAAGTAAAAGAAAAAACACCCCTTCAGGTGTAAATGGATTTAACTCATCACGTTTTGTTTCTTTTGCTGGCGAGTACTCCTTAATTTAATACCCAGATAAAACAATGTGATGAAGATAAATATAAAAAATATTATTAGTTGATAATCCTTGACGATATTCATAACTTTACCAATATCACCTGGATAAAAATGACCTATACTTAGAAATAGAAAAGTGGATGGAGCAATTCCTATCATTGTAAGCAGTGTATAGGTTCGAAGATTCATATGTGACATCCCCGCTAAAAAAGGAACAAAATTCCCTAAATGAAGCGGACTGGAAATGGCAACACTCCATACACCATTCTTGCTAAAGGCTTTCTTCGCCTTTGTTAATTTTTCTTTTTTGGTACTACTTAACCTGTCTTCTATCGAACTACCGAATTTATAGCCAATAAAATAGGGTATCCAACTCCCTATCGCGTATAAGAAGCTGCCTGCTAAAGAAATCCAAATCATCTCGAACCAGGTCAAATCTAAAATAAATCCCACTGTAACCATAATAAACGAGCCGATAAAGGGAAGTGCACTTCCTTCAATAAATAAGGAAATAAACACTCCCCATATCCCCCATTCTCTAATCAGGGATAATATTGATTCAGTCATACTTCTCACTCCATTATATTAGGTAATGCAAGTATAGTAGAAATATAAATTAATCAGAAGGTGCTGAAGTAGTAAGTTTTTCTAAGACTTGAGAAGTAGAAGATGATTTTGATCCTAGGTGAGCTTAGGATGAATGGACCCTTATTTTCGTAACACAGTAATAAATCCATCCAAAATTGTATGACTTACGGAGAATCCTTTATGCTTGTAAAATTCCAGGGCGTTATCATTACCATTTGAGACAAAGATAAAATAGTCCTCGATATCATTGAATTGATTCAGCCACTCCATTGACATATTAAACAGTTTAGAACCAATCCCAAACTGTCTATATTCATCTTTAATATAAAATTGCGAAAGACATCCTACATTCTTTTTACGAACAGATGATAAATCAAAAAAAGTCGCGAAATCATTTGAATAAACTTCCTTTGGAGAAATATTCGAATAGACATAGGCGACAATCTTCTCTCCATCTTTTACGATTACCGTGTAATTCTGTATTGCCTTCTTTACGGAAGGAACCATCCGGGTGTCAAAATTCATTTGATCAAACATTTCAGGATAGATATGAGCTTTAGACTTTTGGAATGCCATCAGTTCATTGCATAAGTCCCGGCAACATTCAATCTTATCATCGTATATGATTTCATAGGTTAATTCCATGCTCTTGGCCCCACTTTTCTTAGATTACATTTTTGACCCTTACTATTTGTTTTAACTCTGAAAGATTGTGAATTTGATAGGTTGGGGTAATAGTTGTATGATTTACTTTCGAATTTGGATTAAACCAGCAAGTATCCAACCCAGCCAACTCTCCTCCTTTAATGTCGGCATTTATTGAATCGCCGATAATCAGTGCCTCTTCTGCCCTGAAATTAGGAATTCTTGAAAAGACATAATCAAAATATTCTATCATTGGTTTCTGATAACCTGTGTCTTCCGATACAAATATAGCTTTAAAAAATGAAAATAAACCTGAATCCCGTAATCGTTTATACTGTGTCTTTGACACACCGTTCGTGACAACATACAAGTCAAAATCATGATTAAGTTCAGAAATCAGATTAAATGCTCCAGCTACCAATTGATGACCTTGTTCAAGGTATCTCCGGTATTTCTTTTCTAGTAATTCCCCGTCCATTTCTTTTCCATATTCTTTAAATAATAGAGAAAAGCGTGTGTTTACAACCTCATCCCGGTCCAATTCTCCTGCTTCAAACCTTCTCCAGAGATTTTGATTGATTTTTTTATATTGCTCTTCCATTTCAGATGTGAGTGTAATATGCTGCTCTTCGAAAAGCAGCTGTAATGCTGATTTTTCAGCTGCGCCAAAATCTAATAAAGTATCATCTACATCAAACAATAATGTTTTATACCTTTTCAAAGTGACCTCTCCATTTCTGTTTTCTCTATCGATGATTTACTTATTATTATTATTTTAATAGTTTCTTATATTATTGTCCAAGGGACAGCTGCCTTTACGATCTTCTCATAATCTGTATTGAATCCTAATTCATGCACATAAAGCATACATTAATTATTATTTCTGATAATAAGGAGGAATTTATGGAGGATCCAAAACATCATGTTGTGAAGCCTTACTTAGTGACACGAAGCCTGCAACCTGAAAATCAAGAAACACCCATTCAATTTATGGAGAGTGATAGTATCCCAAAACATCTATTTTATAGGCGCAACCACTTTTCTTATCCAAAGCTTGCCTATTCAAATTATTTCCTTCCTATAAATGGTCTAGTTACGAACCCCATACTAGTATCATTGCAAACAATCCTTCAATTACCGTCGAGAACAGTAGAAATCGTCCTTGAATGCTCGGGAAATAAGCGTAGTCTATTTGAACCCAAGGTGTTTGGAGAACAATGGAAAAAGGGTGCTATCAGCCTAGGCGTCTGGAAAGGTGTTCCTTTACGTAGTCTGCTCGAAGTGACAGGATTAAAAAAAGGAGCCAAAGAAGTAGTGGTAGAAGGATATGACTTTGGAGAAAGATCGGACTTAGACAAAGTCTTTTCATATGCAAGGAGTTTGCCGCTAGAAAAGGCCTTACATCCTGATACGATCATTGCCTACGAATATAATAATCAACCAATATCTTTTAAACACGGTCATCCCTTGAGGTTAATTGTTCCTCAGTGGTATGGAATGGCTTCTGTTAAATGGATTAAGCAGATAAGTGTTATAGCTTCTGACTTTAACGGCCCCTTTCAAAGTATTGACTATCAATATTATCCAAATCAGGACAATGACAATGGTGCATATCCGGTCACCACGATTCATGTAAATTCAACGATTCAAAAACCGTTAGATATGGCTAAGTTGAATACTGGCACCCATGTGATAAAAGGTATTGCCTGGACTGGGAAAGGTAAAATTAGCAAAGTTGAAATTAGTACGGATCATGGCGATACTTGGGTTGAGGGAAAACTGAGTCAGTATAGTTCAAATTACAGCTGGGTTTCTTGGACGTATGATTGGGTGGCAGCCAAAAAAGGGATGTATTCCATCATGTCAAGAGCAAGTGACTCTCATGGTCGAACACAGCCAATGAAACCGGTTTGGAATAGAAATGGTTATGGATATAATGCAGTGGATCGGATAAAAGTAAAGGTAGAATAGGTACCCATTTGAAAAAGGTCACTCATTGTGTAAGATGGCATGTGCCCATCAGAATCCTGTAGGAAATAAACGGAGATTTTCCGGTTAAATGCAAAACTGAGCACTTTTTGCGGGGAATAATCGGAGGTTTTCCGGTTATCCAAAGAAAACTTTAACATTTTCACGTCTTTTGAACCAATAGACGGAATTTCTCCGTCTATATAAGCCTTTTTTAATAAAAATTATGAGATAAGCGGAATTTCTCCATCTATTTACCAGCTCAGGAGCTTAACCTCATCCCCCCAACAGATATCATTGCGGCCACTCTTGGCCCTAGGCCCTATAGATAAGAAAAAGACGTATGCCCATTCATACGTCAATTCTTTGTTTCTTTTAAAAATAAAGCATCTAAAACGGAACAGTATTTTGTTAATATTGATACTTCTTCCTTGTCGTTACCAAAATCAATATAGCAGGAACCGTGCAGATGATCATAGCTATGAATGAAAGATTTGGAGAGATTTCATATAGAAAGCCTCCAATTAGTGTTAACACAGCGGTGCTGAAACTCAAAGCCAGCGCTGAATAGATTCCTTGTGCGTTTGGAATTTGCTGTTTTGGCAAATTTTTGGTGATATAAACCATAAAAGCATAATGGGCAACACCAAACGACAGTGCATGCAAGCTTTGTGAAATCATAAAAACCCATACATTCGGGAACAAGAATACGAGTACCCAGCGTAAAGTGGAACCTGCAGCCGCTAGAATTAGTAATGATGAAGGCTTCCATTTGGTAAACATGTGATCAGCCTTCAAAAAATAAATAATTTCAAAAATCACGGCAATATTGATAATGATTCCAATATAAAATTGATTCACACCTAAATCCTGCAAATAAATATAGCCATAATTGTAATATGATGCATGTGCTCCTTGCAGTAAAATGACACTAAGCAGCACTATTGGAAAACTTTTTACCTGCCATAAACTTTTAAATGTTAGGGAATCCCTGCGATCCTTCACAGTCGGCTTTACCGCTAATATTGCTGGTGTCGGAAGAAGACGCATAAGTAACATGAAACATAGCCCTATTATCATACTGCTTAAGATGGCAGAGTCCCCGAAAAACCCTGTTAACATACTAATGATGAGTACTGAAACAATAAACCCAATAGAACCGTATGATCTGCTTCTTCCATAATTAACGTCGCCTTGTTGAACCAAGTTCCCTGCTGCTGTATCAAGTGCTGGAAGCAAAGGTGGGAAAACGGCACTGAAAAATAAGGTAACAATAAAAAGTGTAACAAAGGATGAAGATGGTATATGAAGGATTGCAGCAGCAAGTGAGCCAAGTGTCAATACAAAAATAACAGTTTGACTGCTCAAAAATTTAGATGCCAGCGGAAAGACAAAAAGCGATGATGCCCCTCGTGCTACTAATCCAAATCCCATAATGATACTCGCTTCAGTAACACTGAGTCCTTTACCCTGCACGAGCCATCCAGTCCAATATGGTAAGAAAATTCCCCATGTTAAGAAAAATACAAAGAAATTCAGTGACATCCACCGTTGATTACTCATTATTAATTTTTTTGGATTACTTAGCTGTTTAAGTGTTTGTTGATTATTCAAGATCGACCCCTCCATATCCTTTGCATCATAGCATGGAAACAAATACAATTATATGAGATATCTCATATTTTTTCACGGAGGAAGAAATGCAATTTTTAATTGAACCAATGCGAAGTTTCTATATTGAAAAATACCCTATTCAATCACTTTTTTCCTTTCCGATTAACCCATATATCCAAGTGGTACAGTTTGATCGAGGTGAATTTATCTTTAAGGAAGGCACTTATCCTGACTATATGTTCTATCTCGTTGAGGGGAAGGCAAAATTATACGTTACTCAAAAAAATGGAAATGTGTCTCTCCTCAATTTTTTGCATCCTCCAATCTTCATGGGTGAAATTGAATTATTAAATGAAGAACGTTATTCCAGAGGGATCCAAGCGGCCACAAAGGTAATTTGTCTTGCCATACCCATTCATGCCTGTAAAGATAAACTATTAAGTGATGCAACTTTTTTAAAATATTTATGCATCTTTTTAAGTAAAAAGCAGACTTCCTTTACATCGAGGTATGCAGAGAATCAAGCATTTCCGCTGATTAATCGTCTTGCTTCCTTTATCCTTATATCAGCAGACCAGGATATCTACAAGGAAAAACACACCGAAGTTTGTGAATATCTTGGTGTTTCCTACCGCCATCTTCTTCATGTTCTAGCTCAATTATGCGACGCAGAGATTATTGAAAAGCAATCACGTTCTTATAAGATTGTGGACAAAAATAGGCTGCAGGAATTAGCAAAAGAAGTCTAACCTCCATATTAATAGTCGATCTCTCTAGTTTTTTAGAGAATCGGCTTTTTATTATGGGACAATTAACCCGCGTAAAAAGAAGCGAATCAGTTAACTATTATGGATAATTATGGTAAAATAAAATTGCAGTTAAACTTGTAAAACAGGGTGATTAGATGAAAAAATCAACGAATAAAACTGTTTTATTTTTCACTGTATATTTATTGCTAATGATCTCTATGATACTAGCAGTTTCATTGGCAGACTTTAAGCCTAGTAAGTCAAGCGTTGAAGTACCTGATACGACATTTAAACAAGAATTAGAAAAACACGAAAAAAAAGTAGAAGCTAGACAAGAAGAATCAAAGAAAAAACGCTTTAATATATCAAATGAGACCGTATTGATAGCTGTTTCGATTGGCGCTGTACTTGATGTTGTGATCGTATATATTTGGGTAAAAAAAGAAAACCGAAAGAATAGTGAAAAAGAAAGAACCGGGAAGAAAAGATGGCGTGACTCGAAAATATTCTGGAATATTGTTGCGATGGGCGTTATTCAACCGAAAGAAAATAAATACGTCATTAACTGGGTCAATATGATTGGCGCAGGGATCCTGGTTCATTTGTTTTTGTATTTTTTCCTTCAGGAAAATTAAAAAGGGGGTGGCACTTTCCACCCCCTTTTACTAATGTTCTCTCAAAATATCATCTACGGTCATTTTCATGGAAAAAATAACCGTTTTTTTATAATGTGCAGCTAATAGAAGAACTCTGATTTGTTGAGACCGTGACAATTGTTTAAATCGAGGTTCTTGTTTTAAAAAAGACCGTACGATGGACCAGCTTGAGGGCATTAATGGAAAATCATCCAGCGGTTGTTTCCTTCGTAAACGATGGTACCAGGATAATTTTCCAGAAGGAGAACTCTTATCGACGATACAAGGGGCATAAATACTTTTCGTATGTTTTTTAAGCGATTCATAGCGATCCTGCCCGCTTATAATGGTATAGTTGTTATCTTTCCGATTTTTCCTAACAACCAATACAAACATACAATCCCACATCAACCTTTGAAGTTTCTTGATATGTTCGGTAATTTTTAGCGATGTATTTGGCTTAATTTTTTTTAACGGTATATATTGTATGGTAAACTTCACAAACATCCCCTCCTGTTCGAATAAACTTTTTACTATATACACAACTATCACAACAGGTTTGGAGAAATCTATATTCCCTCTTACTTCCCTTTTCTCTTTCACAGTATATGTATGATCTGGGCTCAAGTGACCTAGAAACAACTCCCCCCTAATTTGTTTTTCTTTACTCACCTGTTCCCAAAAATTGTTATATAACAAAATGCAATCTGTACTATATCACATATATTCTTATAGGATTCTATTCAAACGATAACTCCGGCACCATATGGGGTAATATCTTTCATTAGAAAAATCTGTTGTAATTGTTTTGGTGTCCTGTTACAATAGAAATAATTTATAGAATATTTATAATATTCTATTTAATACTCCGTTTCACAGATAGGAGGAATACTTTTGTCAAAATTGCCAAAAACAAATGAGTTAGGTTTTTTTGAAATCCGTCTTGAATCGATTGGCGGATTAGGAGCGAATCTGGCTGGAAAAATGCTTTCTGAGGATGGCGTTGTTGGAAACGGACTAAATGGAGTCGGTTTCTCCTCTTACGGTTCAGAGAAAAAAGGCTCCCCTGTAAAAGCACACATACGTTTCTGTGCACCGGAAACAAACATTCGCGACACCACACCAATAGAACGTCCTCATGTTGTCGGCATTTTCCATGATGCTCTGTTCAAAACCATCGATTGTACAAGTGGTATCTATCCAGACAGTACAATCCTAGTAAACTCACAAAAATCCCCTGACGAACTGAAAAAACTCATGAAAATTACGGGCGGAACCATTGCCATTATTGATGCTACTGGAATTGCATTAGAAGAACAAACAAAAGCAAACACGGCGATGCTGGGGGCGCTTTATCGGATATTGGACTTCCTAGATCCTGAATCAATGAAACAAACGATACGCCGTACATTTGAAAAGAAATACCCGCACCTGGTTGAACCAAATATTCGAACATTTGACCGAGGATTTAGTGAAGTAGAATTTAAAACCTACCTTCCTGATTCTGAGATGGAACCTATCCCTTTTACAAGACCAGTACCTGTTCTTGGTTACGAAACTCAAGCAATTGGCGGGATGATCATCAATCCAGGTAACAGCATATTAAAGGATTTAAGCATTTCACGTGCCGGTATGCTCCCCCATTTTCACGAAGATAAATGTATTAATTGTGCTGCTTGTGATACAGCCTGCCCGGACTTTTGCTTTGTTTGGGAAGAAAAAGCAGACAAAAAAGGACGTCCGCAAATGTTTCTTAAAGGAATTGACTATCAATACTGTAAGGGCTGTTTGAAATGTGTCACTGCTTGTCCGGTGGAAGCGCTTTCAGGAGAAAGAGAATATAATGACGGTTATGCGGACAAAAACCGTGTACCCCATCTATTTGATTTGGTCACTCAAAACTAACGGAAAGGACGGGATTCTATGTCCATTGAAATAAATCAGGAAAAGCTCACAACTGAAAAAGGAACAGTTGAGCAAAGTTTTGTCTTTGAATCTGGCAATGAGATGGCGGCCTTTGCTGCCCATCAGATTAATTATCATGTTATGGGATACTTCCCTATTTCGCCATCCACAGAGGTCGCTCAATTCCTTGATGGCATGAAATCTAGGGGTGAACATGATATCGTTTTGATTCCTGCAGATGGAGAACATGGTTCTGCTGGTATTTGTTACGGTGCCTCCACTGGCGGCGGACGAGTTTTCAACGCAACCAGCGCCAATGGATTTCTTTATATGTTAGAGCAGCTCCCAGTACAATCCGGAACCCGGTTTCCCATGGTATTAAATTTAGTGAACCGCTCTGTTTCTGGTCCATTGAATATCCATGGAGATCATTCTGATTTATATTTTGGTTTAAATACCGGCTGGCCAATCTTGATGGCCCGTGATCCGCAAATTGTCTATGATATGAACATCCTTGCTATTAAACTAGCAGAAGATCCTGCCGTGAGATTGCCTGTTATCGTTTCTTTTGATGGCTATTTCACCTCCCACCAAAAACGCCGGGTACAGGTAATCAAAAATAGAAGTGATGTTCAAAAGTTTATTGGGGAGGTTAATGCGGACTTCCCTCATGCCTTAGATCGTGAGAATCCCGTTACCATTGGTCCTTATATGAATGAACCGGATTACATTAATAACTGCTATCAACAATCGGAAGCGATGTACAATGCGGAAGCGGTATTCGAGCGAATTTCGAAGGAATATGCTGAATTAACTGGTCGGGAATATCCAATCCTTGATTTATATCGTATGGAGGATGCAGAGGTAGCAGTATTTATGTTGAATTCTGCAGCTGAGGTTTGTAAAGATGTGGTGGACCGGCTTCGTTCACAGGGTATAAAAGCTGGAGTGATTTCTCCAAATATGATTCGTCCCTTCCCTCAAAAACAATTAGCGGAAGCATTAAAAAATATCAAGGCCGTTACTGTCGGCGATCGTGCAGACTCTTACGGTGCGCATGGCGGCAACATGGCTCTCGAATTAAGAGCAGCCTTGCAAACGGTTGGGAATGCACATACAAAAGTAATCAACCGCATCTACGGATTAGGCGGAAAAGACTTTTATGCGGATGATGCTGAACACTTTTTCCAGCTGGCACTTGAAGCTTGTGAGAAAGGTTTTGTAGATAAACAATTTGACTACTTCGGGCATAATCCAGGTACACTAGAGTCTGCTCCAAAACGTGTATTAAATCCATTGAAAAAAGAAGACTTGAAAACCGGTTTAATCAGTGTAACTCCTGATGAGAAA
The DNA here is from genome assembly GCF_046591715.1 of Neobacillus niacini. GTDB lineage: Bacteria > Bacillota > Bacilli > Bacillales > Cytobacillaceae > Neobacillus > Neobacillus niacini_L. Next base: position 26,375 of record NZ_JAWVNQ010000018.1, read on the forward strand.
ACGGGTGAGTTAAAAGTGAAAATTCCGCCGATGCGGAGTTTAACGAAGAAACCAAAACGCCTTGCGTCCGGTCACGGTGCCTGCCCAGGCTGCGGCATCTTCTCTGGATTGGAATTGTTCTTTAAAGGAATTGAGGGAGATATTGTCGCATTGTTCCATACTGGTTGTGCGATGGTGGTCACTACAGGCTTCCCATATAGCTCTCATAAAGCCACCTACATCCATAACCTTTTCCAAAATGGCTCAGCTACCCTTTCTGGTCTCGTAGAAATGTTCCATGAAAGAAAAAGACGCGGTGAGCTGGCAGAACTAGGTCTAAGCGATGACTTTACTTTTGTGATGGTTACCGGTGACGGCGGAATGGATATTGGAATGGGCCCTGCGATTGGCACGGCTTTACGTAACCATAAAATGATTATCCTTGAGTATGATAATGAAGGGTACATGAATACAGGAAGTCAACTCTCTTATTCCACTCCGATGGGACATATGACGAGTACTTCCAACATTGGCGGGTTCCAAAATGGAAAGCCATTCCATCATAAGGACACTGCTCAAATTATGGCTGCAACACACATCCCATATGTGTTTACAGGTACAGAAGCGTTTGACCGCGACCTCTTAAAGAAAGCCGCAAAAGCACAATGGTATGCGAACAATGAAGGCTTGGTATATGGAAAAATCTTAATCACCTGCCCATTGAACTGGAAATCAAAGGATGAATTAGGACAAACGATTGTTGAAGCTGCTGTCAACTCCTGCTTCTTCCCTCTTTATGAAGTGGAGCATGGCATTACAACAGTTACCTATAATCCAGAAGAAAAAAATAAGCGATTAGCAGTATCTGAATGGTTGAAGCTGATGGGTAAAACGAAACATTTACTCAATGAAAATAGTAAAGATATGCTGGATTTGTTTGATAAGGAAGTAGACCGACGCTGGAATATGCTTAAGGCGAAGCATGAGAGTCCATATTTATAAAAAGAAATCCCAAGTGAAGATGCAATTCACTTGGGATTTTCTGTTTGACTTGCTTATTGTTACCTTAAATCGATTTCTAATAGAAAAAATGGGCACAATTATTCTATTATTCTATCCGTAATTTCCATAATGATAGAATTACGTGCACAATTAGTCTAGGGGCTATGACAAGAGTTCCCCACATATCAGTTTGTGAATTAGGCTAAGAAGCCTAGCTGATAAATAGACGGAAAAATTTCGCTTATTTCATAATTATTATTAAAAAGGGCAGAAATAGACGGAGAAATTCCGCCTATCACTACAAAAAACGCGAAAAAGGTAAAGTTTTCTGTGAATAACCGGAAAATCTCCCCTTAAATCACCCTAAAACGAGCTCCATTTTTATATAACCGGAAATTCTCCGTTTATTTTACACCTGCTGGTTATTGATTAAAGTACTCGTTTACATCACTTCATTCACTTTCTTCAAATACCGATACAAAATAATACTAAAAATAGAGCACAGCAGTCCACAAACTCCAATGAAGATAAACCCTGCCTGAAATCCTCGCATAAGTCCCATTTCAGCGCCTAGAAAGCCTGTGAACCATCTTTTAAAAAATTCAATTAACGCTCCTAAGAATAAATTGCTGATAACGACTACAATCCCCATAATGGTCACTGTAACGGTAATGGCAGCGTCAATTCCGTTAGGATATCTTTTAGCAATCAGCGCCATGACTGTCGGGTAAACAGGAGCAATTCCAAACCCAGCTGCTGCATATAACCATACACCTGATGCTCCAAATAATGTTGCCAAAATGGTGGTAATTCCAGCAAGACCAGAAAATAGAATAATAGAAATCATAAATCCTATTTTATCGGTGATAAATCCTAGGAGTAACCTTCCTACCATAAAACAAAGAAAAAAGATTGATAGCATACCAGACGCAGCTGCTCCACTCCAGTGAAACGATCGCTCAAGAAAGTTAACCAGCCAGCCAGCAATCGACAGCTCTACGATCACTCCAAACGAAAGTATGAGAATAATGAACCAAGCTACCCGATCCTTTAAGAACATCTTTATAGGCAGGCGCTCGTGTTTTGTTGTTTGATCAACAGGAAGTGTACTGAAAAATGCTGGTATCATGGGAATGATACATAAAGAAAGCATGAATAAATACATCCCCTGCCAGCCTAACTCACGGCCGCCGAAAACTGTCACTCCCATTAAGCCTGCTGCTAGTAAGGGGGCAGCGGTAGAACTAAGGCCATAAAAGAAATGAGAAAGGTTCATCATAAAACCAGTGTTTTTCGTAAAAATTCTCGCAGCTAAAATCGCAAGCGCAATTTCTAACATTCCGTTTCCTAAGTACATAATAAAATATGAGATTGAAAAAGCAGTGAAGTTACTAGAAAAATAAATAAACACACCTGATACTGCCATTGACCCAAAAGCGATTAGACTTGTAACTTTAATACCGAATTTAGTCGAGAAAGCCCCTGTAAAGCTGCATGCAATTAAAAAACCAATGGAATTGATTGCAAGCAGAAATCCAACCTGCAGTTCATCAATACCATAATCCATTTGCATCTGAGGAATCGCTGGACCTTTAATATTCTCTGATAATCCAAAAACTAGATATCCAAGAAAAATAACTAAAAAGGAAAGGGGTATGTATTTTTTTACTGGTTGTGTTTGTGGCAATGTTTGCATATTCTATATCCCTTCAATTAATTTTTAATACCACTTACCTTCTGAAACAACAATCACTTGCCCGCCAACTTGGATGAGATAATGATTAGAAGTCTTATTAGCATTTATTTTTAACAGCGATGGTCTGCCGATAAAAGCACCTTGTTCAACACGGTAGTTTATTTCGTTGGAATTAAAGAAGTTATACTCCAATAAATATGCTGCTAAATTTCCATTCGCACTTCCTGTTGCCGGGTCCTCTAAATATCCTGGTATTGGCATAAACAATCTTACATTTAAATTGTTTTCTGGTTTTAAAGTTTCAGTTGTAAAAACTAGTAAATTAATATCTCCCATATCCTTCAATAGCTCTAAATAGGCTTGATGATTAATAGTGCATCGACTAATAGCATCTAAAGAATTCAAAGGAACAATAACACTTGGTAATCCTGTTGATACCACTTGAACCGGAAAATGATGATTGATATCCTCTGTATTAATTTGTAATACACTAGCAATTCTATCATTCTCTACGATAGCGCCGAATTCAGGTTGGTTTTGAGTCATCCAAGCATATGGATCATCAAAAATCACTGGTATTTGCCCAACAGGCAGATTAAGTTTTATTTCACTATTTTCTGAAGTGCTTAAAAAGTTCTTGATAACATACGCTGTTCCAAGGGTTGGATGCCCTGCAAAAGGTAATTGGGAATCAGGTGAGAAAATCTTAACATCATATCCACCATTATTCTGTATACCCGACATAATAAAGGTAGTTTCCGAAAAGTTTATTTCTCTGGCAATTTTTTGCATTTCATTATGTTCAAGCTTCTCATCAGGTATGAAAACTGCCAATTGATTTCCTTCATATTTGTTTTCCGCAAAGACATCAACAATGTAAAATTTCATCTTAAGTCCCTCCTTGAATTCCTCATTAACAACAATAATCATAAGGATGTAACGGCGGATTTGCAGGGAGCAGCCATTTCGGTTTAAAACATGGATCCTTCCAATGCCAAGCCCCTAATGCTGCTGCACATGCGTCAATCATATGACTTTCTTCGTCTATAAATGAAGGTAAATTGGCTAAGTGGTGGTCCTCTAGCCAATTTTTTATAAAACTTCTTGCTGGAAATTCTTGTTTATACTTCAATACATATTCTAAGTCTTCTTGCGAAATTCTTGATCCGATAACAGCACCAGGATGAACTTCCACGAGCGATATTGGGTTTTGGCTTGTGAGATTTTCTATTTCTCTCGTAAGTTTTATTCCTCTTAATGTTAAGTAGACCATACGACTAAAGGTAGGAGTCATGATGGAACCAGACTTCATACCCAGTGAAACAATGTACTGTCTCAACTGTTTATCACCAAGCCTGTCTCCGCCGCCATCCTCGTAAGATAAAGGGGCATCAATACCAATAACCATTTCATCTCTTTGACTTTGAAGATGGATTTCCTCCAATATTTCTAAGTCGCTAATATTTCTCCTTAGCTTGAGAAACTTTAATTTACCATCCTGTGCTTCAAAGACGGCCAGAACGGTATCTTTATGATTACTCGGTCCAGATAAATCAATTCCTATTACGATCATCATAATCCCACTTTCTATTAATCTACTATTTTATAATAGATCACTGTAGTATCTAATTCTCCCTCTCCTGAAAGGGCAAAGTGTGGTATTTTTCCAGCCTGAATATATCCAAGTGATTGATAGAGGAGATTGGATGGGTCCCCCTCCCTTGTATCAAGTATAAGCAGAGACTTTCCTTCAGCTCTTGCTCTTTCCTCCGCTATCTTCAATAAGGTCCGGGCAACTCCCTTACGTCGAGCATTGGGACTCGTCATCAATTTGGCGATTTCCGCTCGATGATGGCCATTCTGCTTCGTGCATAAATGGAGTTGAATGGTTCCAACTATTTCATTATTTAGTGCTGCTATAAATAAAATAGTATCTGGTGTGATAACACTCTGCCAATACTGCCTCGCATCTGATAGCTTCATAGGCGGTAAAAATCCTATGGATGCACAGTCATCCACCACCTGTACCAAAAGTTCTGAAAGTGAATCTAAGCAGGATTCAATAGATTGGATTTCTTCAATTTTCAGCATCACTAACACCTCTATTAGTAAAATAAAATTCTAAAAATATGTATAATGAAGATTATACGGAAGAAAAAAGGAGTTGCCAATGATTTCTAATTATGAATCACCAGATCGCTTGAGGAGGACGTATTTTGCAGCTGTTTTAATCACCATTTTACTAGGACTCGCATCTAGAAAATTCAGTCATCTCATATTCCCCTTTATAGCAGAAAATGCCGGAGATGTCCTCTGGGCCATGATGGTTTACTTTGGATTTCGCTTCTTATTTTTGAATAAACGTATGGTAACAGCCATCTTCCTCAGTCTTTTATTCAGCTTCGCTATCGAATTCAGCCAGCTGTATCAAGAAGACTGGATTAATCAACTTCGAGGAACATTATTCGGGGCATTAATTTTAGGGAAAGGCTTTCTTACTGTGGATCTATTTCGATATTCAGTTGGAATTATCATGGCTTCTAGCTTGGATCGTGTAACCATAATAAAAAAACAGAAGAACATATAAAATCAATGTTCTTCTGTTTATTCTGTTTTTAACGGACATCCTCGATATTTTTCCTGCTGAACAAGAAAACGCATAGTGCAAGAACAACAAAAACGGCGAAATATACAAAGAGAATGCCGGTATTGGCCCACATATAGCCCATGTCATCAAGTGAGATTACGGCTCTAAAGCCTGCATTGGTATAAGTTAAAGGCAAGTATTGACTTAAATTGCGATACAGCTCAGGAAGCATTTGAACTGGTAAGTTAGCACCAGTAATCGAAAGCTGTGCCACAATAAGTGCTAGTCCAATAAATCGACCAATGTTACCAGCAAACACGATCAAGAAGAAGATAATCGTCATAAAAGTCATGCTGACGAATATCGAAAATAAAATGAATGAGAACGCGTTTGTGACTTGAAGCCCAATGATAATCAACGAGAATACCGAAACCAATAAGGCTTGAGATATCGCAAAAATCGAAAGCTTCATATATTTACCTGCAAACCAGCTTACTTTTGATGCTGGGATCTCTATTGGCTTCTTAAAGTCTACGAAAAATGACATAATTAACATCCCTACAAACAAAGCAAGTGAGATAATATATGGAGCTGTTGAATCACGGTAGTATTGATAACCGTTCACTTTTTCTCCAACGGTCTTCACTGGTGAAGAGAACATGGTAATATTGTCATCGTTTACGTTGATCGCACCCGTTTTTTCAGCACCATCACCAAGTTTTGTTGCGAGTTCGTTACTGCCATCCTTAATCTTTCCAACACCATCATTGATTTGTGTTGCTCCCTCTGTCAGGTCACCCCAGCCAGTTTTAACCGCATCAGTACCATTACTTATCTGAGTGGATCCAGCATGAAGTTTAACTGCCCCAGCACCGACCTGCTGCCAGCCTGTGTTTACGGTTGTATTTCCGGCACTTACCTGAGTGGAACCGGCGTGAAGTTTACCAGCGCCATCCACTACTTGCTTCCAGCCAGTATTCACAGTCGCATTTCCGGCGCTTACTTGAGTGGAACCAGCGTGAAGTTTACCAGCACCATCTACTACTTGCTTCCAGCCAGTATTCACGTCTGCATTTCCAGCGCTCACCAGAGTGGAACCGGCATGAAGTTTACCAGTACCAGCAATCACTTCCTGCCAGCCTGTATTAACGGATGCATTTCCGGCAGCAATTTGGGATGTACCAGCCTGCAGCTCTGTGACACCCATTGTTAATGCTTGCCAGCCAGTGTTAACACTTTGGTTCCCAGCTGAGATTAAACTGGCCCCTGAATTCAATTCAGTTGCTCCAGCAGTAAGTGATCTCCAGCCTGTGTCTACTGTTTGATTTCCATCAGCAATCTTAGCCGCACCATCTGCCATTACAGGAATTTTTACTAGCATATCATTCCATGAAGCATTTAATTGAGTAGTTCCTGCTGCCAATTGGCCAAATCCAGGAACCAATTCATCTTTAATTTTTGAATTTAACGTAGTTTGACCAACAACTAGTGCATCGACACCTAATTTTAATGTTTTTGGATTAGCAGGGTCATCTTGTGCATGATAGATTCCTTTTGCCAATTGATCCATTCCTGGTTTTAACTCAGAATCAATACTTTGTGACATGGACGAAATGCCGCCATTAATCCCTTTTGCTAATTCAACCAATTGGTTAAATAGTGGGTCAGCTGCAAGAACTGGGTGTGCAAGATAGGCACTTAAACCAGAAGCAAGTTGACCTGACAGTCCAGTTAGCTGTTGTGCACCGCTGCTAAGCTTTCCTACACCAGCCTGTAATTGCTGACTTCCTGGTACCAATTGATTCGAAATACTGCCTTGAATATTTTGTAAGCCTGCTAAAATCTGTGAGCTGCCACCTTGTAGAATGGGGCCGTTCTCGTTCAACTTCTTTGCACCTTCATGAAGCTGTGTAATACTTGGAGATGCAGCAGAAATTTTGCTTGAAAGCTCACTTACGCCAGCTGAAAGTTCTTTAGAACCTGCTGCTAATGTAGAAATATCATTTTGTTTCGCAGTTAGATTCCCCAGTAATAGTGTTGTACCACTTTCTAGAACTTTTGATCCTTTAGCAAGAGCAGCAATATCTTCAGTTTTGCCTTTTAGATTACTAAGAATTTCAACAGCACCATCGTCCGCTGCCTTTGCACCTTCAGCTAATTTGGCAATATCGGGTTGTTTTCCAGTTACACTGCTTAGTAATTCAGACAATCCATTTTCAACCTCTTTAGAACCTGCCGCTAACTTAGCAATATCACCTTGCTTTCCAGTCACACTGCTTTGTAATTCCTGCAAGCCTTTTTCAAGCTCTTTTGAGCCTGCAGCTAACTTTGCAATATCGGCTTGTTTTCCAGTTACACTGTTTCGTAATTCCTGCAAGCCCTTTTCAAGTTCTTTTGCACCTGCAGCCAGCTTAGCAATATCACCTTGCTTTCCAGTTACACTGCTTCGTAATTCTTGCAAACCATTTTCAAGCTCCTTAGAACCCGCAGCCAGCTTCTCAATATCTGGTGATTTTTCCACCAAAGAGTCCAGCATGGTATTTGTTCCGTCATGAAGTTCTGAGGATCCAGTATGTATTTGCTCTGAACCATCAGCCGCTGTTTTGAAACCGCTTGCAATTTCACCTAACTGTTTAAAAATATTTTTTGCATACGTCTCTGTAATGGTATTACCCAGCTGCTCGCGAATTCTTTCGGTGGCACTGTTGGTAACTTGGGAAGCCATAAAGTTCAAGCCCTCGTTTTGGATATAACGCAGTTCAGGGATTTGTGGATTTTCATCCATTACCGTTGTGATTTTTTCAGAAAAATCTTCTGGTATTTCAATCATCATATAGTAATCCTGTTCATCCATCCCCTTTTCTGCTTCCTCAGAACTTACAAACTTGAACCCGAGAGACATACTCTCTTTCATACTGGCCACCAGGTCTTCACCAACATTGATTGGTTCGTCTCCTGACACACCACCCTTATCCAAATTTACGACTGCAACAGGCAAATTGGATAAGTTGTCGTATGGCGACCAGGTAGGTGAAAGCAGAATGGCTACATACACAATTGGTATGAGCAATACGCCAATGACTGAAAATAGTACTCCCTTTTTACTTCCTAGCTTGGCCAGTTCAGCCAGCAATAACCGAAAACCGTTCATACGATACCCCCTTTTATCTTTTTTTGTTAAAAATGAATGAATACTCATTCATTAATATTCAAACATTTCTAACTTTTCCTTAAATTCTAATTAACAACTGTAAATTCCTGCTAAAAAAAGTATTGTCGAAAACTTTATTTTTCGACAAAGATTGTATTTCATAAAAAAACAGAAGAACAATTAACTATTGTTCTTCTGACCGAGATGAAAATCCCTTAATAATATTTTTCATACGTGATGTTGATTTTATTTTACCCTCTTGTAGGAGCAATTTATGAATCTGCTTTAACTCTATTTTCTTTGATTCAATACTTTTTATAAATGATTGAAATTCCTCATCAGATTCAAATTGGTTTCCATATCGAACCCGGTCATAGACGTTTTGGAGGAAAGTGTCCTCTTTGACTCCTACTCTTTTAAACCATTCTCCTAGCGTTTCCGAAGAATTTCTGCCAAGCTTAAGTTTTTCTGCCAATTTTTCAAGTCGATAGATTTCTTTACGGACTCGATAGGAAGACTGTTCTCCCTGCTTATTTGTTTTTGTATTCCTCTTCATTTCTTTTTCATCAAAAGTAGAGATAAAATAACCATTTTCGGCAGGATTTAAATCCTCTGTACTTCCTTGAAATTTCTTATAGAGGAACACAAATAAAAATACACATAGGATAATAAATACAACAATGAAAAAATAAGTGAAATTAAAATCGATATTTGAAGCCACTGACGAATGTTCTTCCATGAAACTTGTATTCTCACCTTCTCCTTCCGTCTGTTCGTCCTGATTTTGAGCAAAGGGATTCAATTCTCCTGTCAGCTCAACTTTTTCAGCCCAATTAAACAAGGGAGACAAAGGGATTGAAGCGGCAAATACCACTAATTGGAGGGTGGAAACAACCACCCATTTAAGGACATCCCTCAAGGCCACAATCACGAGACTAATCGTAATCATAATCCCCATTATGGATAGGAAGTTCCGGAGCAGACGCCTTTTTTCGAGCTTGTTTCCAGTCATCGTTAACCAGTTCATCATAAATCCACCTATTAGAATGAAAGCAAGAAGGACTATGATGCAGATAATCAAGTGCTGCTGAAAAGGATATTCCTGTAAATTGGAGATAACGAGTGTTATGAAGCCGAAGAAGATCGTTAGGAATACCCATAAACCTGTTTGAATACTTTCTCCTTCATTATTCATAACCGGTATCCGCCAGTAAACCACCATTGATAGCAGGAGAACAAAAACAATCGAAAACCCTAGCCATAATCCAACACTAACGATATATGGCAAGAGTGTTATAAAAAATAATAATTTGCTCTTCTCCTGATATTTGTATACTAGGAAAATAAATAGATAGGCAGCTGGTATCGCGATCAAAAAATAAAAGAAGAACGGTATTTCTTGTTTCTGTAATAGATAGTAAGGCGCCATAAGTAAACTGCCAAAAATGATTTCAATGGTTTTATAATAAACCAAATACCAAACATTGTTTTTCAGGACGGTATCCCCCTTTTGTGGGAGAATGATTTCTTTACAATAGAAGCACTTTGTTCATTCACCATAAGTTCGTAAATGCTGGATCCTTTTTCAGCAATCTTTTTCAGTAAGTCCCTTTTTTCAGGAATGTATTGACCAGCAAGCAGGAAGAATGGCTGCGTTTCTAAATGGCTGTCATAATAGGCAAGCATTTTTTCAAAAGGATAAACAGATGTATGCACATCTATATGTGCAATGGCTTCCAATACTTTTTGCAAATGCTCCCTGCCCGTCCCCGGCATAATGTAATAAAAGGGTGTGTTCCCAACATGCCGGATATTAATACAAACGGAAAAAGGGATATTCTGTTTGACATAGAAATAGGCTAAATCTGCGACCCCGCTTAAAATTTCCTCTAGATTATTAGTAATAAAACGATCGTCGCCAATATTGATTGCGATATTCCAGCCATTCTCTGTCACTTTGTCATAAAGCTTTGTTTGTAAGGATTGATTACGAGCACTAGCCTTCCAATGAATACGATTAAAAGAGTCACTATAATGGTATTCTCGTGTTCCAGCTGGTGAAAGGGTATCTTCAAAAAGAGAATATGAAACCGGAGAATCGCCCTGCTTACTAGTTAGCAGCGTATGTTTATTGTGCACAGCTAATGTATTCGGATAAACAAGCGCTTCTTGTATGGAATGAAACTCCTTTTCTAATATGGTTTCACCAAATCCGAAGAAGTGTGGAATCATTAGTTCAATTTTACGAATCCGGGAGACTCCTCTTTTTTCAGCAGTAAATGGAATGGTAACACTAGTTTTTTGACGATAGCTGCTAGAAAATGGGACCGTAACCTCATACATGGATGCCTTCTTTATAGCACGTGAGTCATGAGGAGTAACAGAATCATGGAAAGTAACCGTAAGCTGCGCTTTCATAATGGGTACACCTGTATTGTTAAATTGTAATAACCATTCCCCCGCTTCTTGTGGGAAATACTTCCCTCTAATCTTCTGATTATTATAAAATAAACCCTCTCCTACCTTCTGGAGATAGAGATGATTGAAGTAAAGAAGCAGAATAATAAACACTCCAACGAAAAAGACCAGCCATGATTGGTAGAAAAAAGAAGTGATACACAGAAAGAACCCAAACACTCCTGTTATAGGCAGATATTTGTTCTCAACACTATATTTTCTCCATTCCATGATTAAGATCCCATCTCAACAGGCACTGGGACAGCTTCCAATACTTCCTTTAGCACACTTTCAGGTGACTTTGTAAATGAAGCTTCCGTCGATAGTATGATACGGTGACCCAGCACATAGGGAACCATCTTTTTAATATCTTCCGGAATAACATAGTCTCTATTTTCCAAAAATGCTTGGCCCTGTGCTGCCTTCATTAACGCCAATGCCCCGCGTGGACTAACACCCAAATCGATTTCTGGATGCTGTCTTGTTTGTCTTACGATATGCAGCAAATAAGTTTCAACTGTATCATTGATTTTGATCTGCTGAACCAATTCTTTCAGTTTCTTAATTTCTTCATGACTTAAAACAGCATGAGTTTGATGACTCCTGCCTAATCCGCGTGCTTGTTGTAATATCTCTTTTTCACTTTCCAAACTTGGGTATTCCATCGTAAGCTTCATAAAGAAACGATCCATTTGGGCGACTGGAAGCGAGAATGTTCCTTGCTGTGCTTCAACCGGATTTTGGGTGGCAATAACCATAAAAGGATCATCTACTTTCACCGTAATCCCATCGATTGTAACCTGTCTCTCCTCCATTACTTCAAGTAAACTCGATTGAGTCCTTGGCGTAGCCCGGTTAATTTCATCTGCCAGAACAATATTAGCTACAATTGGCCCGCTTCGAAGTTCAAACTCTTGAATCTTAGGATTGAAGAACTGTATACCGGTTACATCACTAGGCAGGACGTCTGGGGTAAATTGAATTCTTGAGAAGACTCCATTAATACTGCTCGCAAATGACTTAGCCAGCATCGTTTTCCCAGTCCCTGGTACACTCTCTAGTAATATATGTCCATTAAAAAGAAGCGAAATAGTAAGAAGCTCAACCTCCCGCTCCATTCCCACCATAACCTTTGAAATTTCTGACTTTACTCTGTTTACTTGCTCCATATGTATCCACCTGCAACCTTCTGAATGTTTGAATGACCATTCACTTTTTTAGTAAAAAATATATAGTTACTTTTCACTATAATCGATTCTGATAATTTTGGAAATATTTATATTCTTCTTTAAATGGATTAGAAAAATAAAAAAGGCTGCAGTCAGCAGCCTTACTCCTTACGCGTACCTTATCCCAGCAAGTTTGATATTTTGAATATCACTGGACCCACAAGGTGTTACGGCATAAGTCATTTCACATTTAGGACAGTTCATGATAACTGTTTCTAAGGTAAAAGTCTCTCCACACTCGCAGTGAATCTCATGCACCACTGCCGGTGCTAATTTTTCTTTTCCTTTACTCTTAACATGATCAACAATGTCTTTTCCATCTCGAATATGTGATGAACAACCGCAGCTCATTTTAACCCCTCCAAGGATGTAGGATGATTGTACCTGGTAGATTAAGAATAGCATAGGAAAATGAGCTTTATTCACCCGAAAATCAAACAGATTATGAATTTTATCAATCTAAAATATAAAAAGAGAAGACTTCTAAACTAGATGTCTTCTTTGGAAAATTGTCTATATCATTTAATGTACTTTTATCATTTCGTAAATATCTTCGTCATGGTGCACCCTTGTATGCTTGGATTCAATCCGTTCAAATTCTTCAATCTCTTCATTGTACAATGATTCGCCAAACCACCAGTTTTTGAATTCAAGAAATAATTCTGTCAGCATCTTGATTCCTCCAGTTACGGTTATTGAACTCCTTACACTCTTATTATACATGTGAATCACTTCACATAAAAGCGTTTCCATAATAGGCGGAATAGGAAAATAATAGAGAATAATTAGAAAATAGTGGAATTCCTAATCGCGGAATGAACACGATTAGGAATTCCATTCATAAAGAATATCTGCTAAATTTTCTTCATTTTCATGACCTTTGCTAATAATTTTAAATCCATGTTTTTCGTAGAATACTTGTGCTGCTTTATTCACTTCAAAGGTATATAGTGTTAATCTGCCAATGGAATGGGTTTTAGCTTTTTCAAGTAAGGTTTGGCCAATTCCAATTCCTTGGTAATCATTATGAATATATAGCTGACTTACTTCAGTATGATTATAGGCAATCATGCCAACTACTTTCTGATCCATTAACGCTAAATCTATTTGATAGTTTTTAACCAATATATGGGTTAAAAAGTTTACGTGATTTTCAAAACTGTGAATTTCCTTCTGGCCAATTGCCTTTTCTTTGCTCTCTCTCCACATTTGAACGGTTTGTTCTGCATACTTAGGGTCAAACGGAGTTATGATAATTTCCTGCATATCGGATCTCCTCAATGTCATTGTTCCTTATCTACTGCAGCAACTGCTTCTATTTCTACCAATTGATTTCTGTATCCCAAAACTGTAACCCCTGATAATGTACTTGGAACATCATGTTCGCCAAATTCTCTTCGTATCGTTTCCCAGGCGGTCACTAGATCGGATCGATTCTCTGAAGCAACAAGTACTCTTGTATAGACGACGTCTGCCAATGTGGCGCCGCATTCTTTTAAGGCCTCTTTCAAATTCTCCACACAAAGGTTTGCTTGCAATGCATAATCACTAGATTCAGGTACGATTCCCTCTTTTGTAAGCGGACAGGCTCCAGCTAGAAATAGAATATCCATACCCGCCGGAACTCGACTTGCATAGGCATAATCCACTTGTGCTAAATTGCTAGAACGTATGAGGGATATTTTATTGACCATATTGGCATCCTCCTAATTATTCCAATTTTTATAGTGTAATTGTATCAAATTATAACGGATTCATGTATTGAAAGTCCTTCAGCTGGAATATCTTTTTACCTATGTGTGTTTTAACTTTAGAGATATATTTTTGATGTTTATACTTTCAGTGGAGGGCATTTATGAAAGCAATAGTGTGTAATAAATATGGTCCGTCAGATGTTCTTGAAGTAGCATAGGTTGATAAACCGGTGCCGGATGCTTTTAAATACTTTGAACAAGGGCATGCTCGAGGTAAAGTGGTTATTACCGTGGAATAATACTTTCAAAAAAAATCCCCCAAGTAACCACTCTGGGGGATTTTTGGATGGACAAAGACATTATTCCTTTATATGATTCACCCATTTCATAATTTCGGAACTTACTTCGTCTGGTTGATCCCATTGGACCATGTGACCGGTATTGTTTAAGGAAATAATAGTAGAATCTAAAATATCTTTTCTTAATCGAGAGATTCCTATTTTTCGTGCCTCCTCTAATTCTTTCGGTTCTGCAGCATGAATGAGTAATAAAGGCGATTTAATATAAGGATATGTAGTTGAAAAAGGTTCTTCGAAAAACGCTTTAATGATAGATAATACTGTAAATTTAGAGGCAATTAACTCATATTTTTCATTCTTTATAAAAATGGTTGGTACGGACTGTTCAATGTCTGTACTCCAGCGCTTTGTGAAGGTGCGGTACTCATTAAAAATTTCGTCTAAATTATGATACATAGCATGATCGAGATAATTGTTCCAACCCTCGTAGGCTGCATTAAAAGTCATTTCCTCTTGAAATTCTGGAAAAGTAAAACCGCCATCTAATAGAATAATACCCTTAATTCTATCAGGAAAATGTTTAGCATAATGCAGGGCACAATCTGCTCCCCATGAATGTCCTAAAATATAAAATGGTTTGTCCAATAGGGAATCAAATAGCTTTTCATACCACTTTGCTAGATTTGAAAATATATAGTCTTCTTCATTCCTAAATGCTGTGGTTTTCCCGTGCCCTGGCTGATCGATCAATATGAGATGAAAATGAGTGGATAACTTTTTACTAAGTTCCAAGAAACTATAAGCAGCGCTTCCAGCTAAACCGTGAAGGCAGACAATGGTTGGATTTTGACGATCCCCAGTCTCAAAATAACTTACTCTATCCCCATTCCATTCTAACATGATATTTTCCATACAAATCTCTCCCTTAAGTAGATACCTAATCTTTGCTATTCTTTAAAGACAATCCTTCTTCCTCTAAAGCGGACCTTAATTTAGGTAAGGACGCACGTCCCATTCCATGAAATTTTAAAATTTCCTTTTCACTATAAGTAGAAAGCTCCTGCAAACTTGTAATACCATTACTTTCTAATGCCCTTCTAGCAGGTGCTGAAAGCAATGATAGAAATCCACTTTCAGGTTTTCTCTCTAACTCACAAGTAGGACAGGTTGGACAATCACTGCTTTTATAATATTTGTGTCCTCTGTCGCAAATGCGTAAACTTTTTTCTGACGTAGTCATACCTATTCACTCCTTTTCCACTTTCAATGGAATCCATCATAATAATTCGACACGTAATCGTTCTTTCCTTTTATCTTAAGTTTCACTAACAGAATATCCAAAACCATTGAGAAATAAAAATAAAGAAGCGTTCAGTTTCATGAAAAACAACGCTTCTTCAATTTATACATAATGTATTTGTATTAATCGAACGCGTTAAGCGTGATTTTCTTCAGCTGCGATCGCGTCTGCTTTCGTTCTATGAACCGTCCCGAAAGGATGTTCAGGCGGTGCATAAATGGAATAAAGTTTCAGTGGAGTATCCCCTGTATTGGTTATATTGTGCCATTTCCCTGCAGGAATTATGATGGCAAAATCATCTGAAACGCTTTCCCTGAACGTTAAATTGTCTTTTGTATCACCCATTTGAACGATTCCTTGCCCATCCTCGATGCGCAGGAATTGATCAACATCGGGATGCATCTCTAATCCAATGTCTTCACCCACGTTAATACTCATCAATGTGACTTGGAAGTGACCTCCTGTCCATAAAGCTGTTCGAAACGTATTGTTTTGCTTAGTCGCTTCCTCAATATTCACTACGAATGGCTGTTTACCGTAATCCTTAATTTCAAAATTTCTTTGATTTATAGATTGCCAATACTGATATCGATTGGCATAGTCTAATTCATACGGGTAACCCCAATACAAATCCTGTCTCCCATAATTATAGATTGGCACGTTAGCATAATAAGGATTTTGATAAGCATATGGGTAGGTATAAGGAACATAGTACATATCGCTCATTCCCTTCAAAATTAATCTAGGTATTCTATTCACGCTGGGTAGGAAATGTACCTATGGACTGAGGAGGATATCGCTTCCAATTATGATGGTTATTGGTAGCCAGCAGGGGGTGAAATAAACGGAGAAATTCCGTCTAATTGCAGATTGGAGCTCATTTCGGGGGATATAGGCGGAGGTTTTCCGCTTATTCAAAGTAAACTTTAGATTTTTCACGTTTTTTGAATCAATAGCCGGAATCTCTCCGTCTATCTCAGCTATTTTTAAACATAATTTCAAAATAGACGGAATTATTCCGCTTATATTCACACGGGCGTCTAATCAAACCTGATCTTCCCCAACAGATAATTTGAGCCTAACCCTATATAAATAAAAAAGGACGTATGCTAACCATACGCCCTTTTCTTCTTACAAGCTTATTTACCGTTTCTTAAGTGAAATAACCAGGGCTAGTAACCCTGCGATTAATGCTGCAATAGATACATAAAGTGGAGCATTTGATGTTTTTGAAGTTTCCTTTACTTCTACTTTAGTTGTTTCATCCGCTTTTGCTTCGTCATCTTTTGCAGAAGCACCATGGTGATCACCTGATCCGTCAGCTGGCTTTGGATTTACAGTTGTTACTGAAGCCGGCTTTTGTGAATCCGGTGCTCCAGTCCACTCGACTACACTGCCATCCTGGTAAGTCTGGTAAGCTTTGAATACAATTTCAGTTGCCTCGTCTGCAACTTTACCCTGCATATTAAAAAGACCGAATTCAGTTGCTGTTAACCCTTCCTCTTCTGACGTCCAAGTAACGCTCGTAATTTTATCTGAGGCGTCTTTCTGAATTTCATATTTCCAGCCAGGCTTTGGCTCAAAGCGGCTGATATTTACTTCAGATGGAAATTCTACTTTTACTTGTGTTGTTGGTACAGTATCATTCTCAGATGGTACCCGAACAGTAAACATTTCATAGCTTCCCTGTGTGGTTTCCTTAGGCAGTACCGTTACGTGGGCACTTGCCATCCCTGCAAAAAGCGAAATTGCAACTAGCATGAACAGTAGTGATGCTGCGGTCTTCTTCATTATATTAAGTCTTCCTTTCAGGATGGTAGATTACAAATGTATTATGTTAACGCTTCTTCTTTCCAGTAAATAATAAAAGTACGATTCCAAAAATTACAATTAAGATAATAAAAACAGTAATTAACATAGTTGATGAGTCTTTATCATCTTCATTGTCTGCATTTTCAACTGTATCAGATGCTGTATCTTGATTTTCACTATTTTGTTCTACTTGATCTGTCTGACTGTCATCCTCTTCCGTTCCTTCGCTTTCTTCAGGAGTCGCAGGATTCTCTTCAGTTACATTTTGTTCCATTTCTACTACGAAATTAATTTCGCCTTTTATTGGATGGCCATCTTCTCCAACAATTGTCCATTGGATTATGTAAGGGCCATTCTCTAATGGTTTTGCTATGGTCCCGCTTAATTGTTTATTTTCAACTTTGATTCCTTCTAAAGGAATTTTATTCCCATCCTTAACCAAATCCATCGTGCTTAGTTCCTCGATAGAAGTACCAAATGTAAGAATAATTTGTTCAAGATTCTCTGTTACAACCTGTCCTTCTGATGGGTTTGATGAAGATAAGCTAGTGTGCGCACTAACCAATGAAGGTACCATCATTAATATACAAGACAAGATAAAAATGATTTTTTTCAAGATTATGCTCCTTTCTTTCTGAAACATGATGTCATAAATATATTCGATTTGTCGCAAAACTAGTACTTGATTCCTAGCATATTCATATTAACACGATACCTATGTTGTTATTAAGAATAAGGGACAAGTTCATAAAAGTTTCACAATTAATAACTCTTGACAGAAATTAATATAAAAAAGCGATTGGTCCCACTGATCAATCGCTCTTCGACAAATTTACTTATCCGCTATTATATCTTTAATATATTTTGCTTCCAATATAATCTCTTTCATTAACATTTCAACGGTTTGATTTTTGGCTAATCTTGGAGTTTGACCCGACCAGAGTGACATGTATTCTGGGTTATTTTGAGCAGAAGCAGCCTTTCGAATGGGTTGGGTGAGTGTGTTTTGAATTGGAAAATTCGGGATAGAATCTTGATGATTCTTCATATCTGAAATAAACTTATTGTGTATTCCCCTTGCCGATTTACCTGAAAATGCTTTTGTTAACACCAACTGGTCCTCTTTAGCGTGAAGAATCGCTTCTTTATGTACATGATGTGCTCCACTTTCGATACAAGTTAGAAAAGCTGTACCCATTTGAACGCCCTTAGCTCCCAAACAAAGAGCCGCCATTAGACCCCGTCCATCCATTATTCCTCCTGCGGCAATCACGGGAATGCTTACATGATCAACAACCTGAGGAATTAATGACATTAAACCTACTAAACTGTTTTCGTCTTCAGCCATAAAGTTTCCTCGGTGGCCACCCGCTTCACTGCCTTGGGCAACAACCAAATCCATCCCTAACCTTTCAATTTCAATTGCTTCTTCAACAGTTGTTGCCGTTCCCATTAGAATCAAGTTATGATGCTTTAACCTAGCGATTATCTCAATGGATGGAACACCAAAAGTAAAAGAACAAACAGGGACTTTTTCATCGATGACCACTTGAATTTGCTCATTGAAAGTATCAAATACCTGATTAGGTGAAGGTATGTTAAGGTTTACCATGCTGCTGCTTAATTGCTTATACATGGGTTGTAAGTGCTCATTTGCAGTTATGATTTCTTTTTCTGTACAGGTAAATTCGTTCGGAACAAATAGATTGATGCCAAATGGTTTTGATGTTAACTGCTTTATTTCTCTGATCTCATCACGGATTTGATCTGGGGTCATGTAACCAGCTCCGATCATTCCAAGGCCTCCGGAATTTGAAACCTCAGCGACTAAACTTGAGGTGGTAACTCCTCCTGCCATAGGAGCTTGGATAATCGGAAATTCAATTTTTAAAAGCTCTGTCATGTTATTCTTAAACATCCACTACACCTACTATTATTTTTTTTGAAAACATTCTTCACAGATGAATGTACCTTCATTCCTTAAGTAAGCTTTTATTTCTGTAAAACCTTTTCGCTTAGGATAGCGCATTTTGACATAAACCATTTCATCTTCCTTAATTTCTTTATTACATACGAGACACTTTGGTTTATCCCATAACATGAAAGAAATACCTCCCCACTAAATAATAGTTTGAAAAAAGGAACTTCCAATTACAGAAGTTCCTTTTAATTTTAATACTTTATTTCTTGAACAATTTGTCCAATTTCATTTTGAACATTTAGCACATCTTGACCACCGAGGAACCCAAAGAAATCAATTTTCTGATTCAAAATAGTACTCCGGATAGAAGGTGGAACATTCTGATCATTGGATAACAAAATAGGTACACCTTGTTTTGCAGCTAATACCGCCCCAGTTAAGGCATCAGGGAAATCATATCCTCGTGCAAGATAAGCCTTGTCAACCCCATTATAAAGTCCATTTACAATGGCCGCGTTGGTATCAAAACGAGTTGCCCCGCCGTATCGGATGACTTTCTTTGGTGACACTTTAGATAAGATGCTATCTGGAAGCAGCTGTTTATCTCCAACCACGATGATATTTTCATATTTTTTTAGTTCGGTTGCGGTTACATCCGGTATCCCAGTTTCCCGTGTTAAATAAATAGGGTAGCCATTTTGAGCTGCATAAGAAGCAATGGATAGCGCATCTGGAAAGTTGAATCCGACAGCCAAGACTGCGGTATCCTTTTTCGGTAATTGCTGTCCTATTTTTGCTGCTGTTTCAAATCGATCATTCCCGCCATAACGAGTGATGTTTTTAATGCCTAGATCCTTTAATTCTTTCTCAACAGATGGCAAAATGAGTTTTGAACTTCCAAGCAGGACAGCATTCTTAGCACCTAATCTTTTAATCTCTTTTTTCGTTGCGTCCCTTAATGAATCATAGTATGACAATAAAAGCGGTGCATCAAGGTGATACGCAAGCGGTGTGCCGGCTAGAGCATCTGGAAAATCATAACCAAAGGCAATCACAACGGTATCCGCTGATTCCCAGCCTTCTCTAGCAACAGCAGCTGCTGTTTCCAAACGATCAAAACCATGCAGACGTTTACCTAATGGGATCATTTCACCTGAAGCCGTATAAGCAGTGGTTTTACCATCATTTAGTACCGCTTTATACCATACATATTGTCTGTCTATCATTTTAGTATTTGAATCATATTTGTAGGTTTCATCGTAAACCAATGATGAATATTGAGGGGCTCCTGCTTGATTCCCTGGATCAAGGATGGTGACAGCTTCACGTTTCCCTTTTGGTAAACTCATTATTGGGTCAATCGTTTTTACTGAAGAAGGAACACGACGGAATTGTGCACCTGGTGCAGAAAGAACAATATCATCTTTTTCGAATTTATGCTTTGTTTCATGCAATAAGTGATCCGGAACAGCGTATTCCATCTTTTTAAATAGCAAATTAAAATCAGGGTGTCCGGTATACGTGAAGTCCTCTGGTTTAAATGGGAATGGCAGTGGAGAAACTCCCATAAAGTTATTATAGTAATCTACTTTCGCATAGACTTTCTCCTGATAGGCTCCTGTGTTAACACTGCCATCATCTTGCTTCGTAGGACTATTCACTTGTTTCTTGCCATTGTATGCCAATAATGCAAAGTACCAGTTTTCAAGCACGTCACGGTCCATATCATTCAGTTTTGGAAGAATTGCATCAACATTACGAAACTTATTATCAAGTATTTCTACACCTTTTTCGATGTTATACTTGATGTCGTTTTTTAACAATTCCTCATTATAATTGTGGGGTTGGGTAACCTGCATGATACCAATCCCGCCATCAATGACTAAAGGCTCACCCTTTTCATTGAATTGGCGCCAGCTGCTTTCTTGAACAGCAACAGCTTTCACAATTTCAGGCGGTATACCTTTTTTAAAGGCTGCTTCGGTTAGCATTCTATTAATATCCTGTTGAGGAGGATTTGTTGCTGCATACCCCTTTTCTCCTGCAAAGCACCCGATTGCCACACCTAAGGCAACCAGGGAAACCATCTTTTTAATCATTCTTAATCCCCTTTCAAAAAAACATATTCTTATAGAATGGTAACATTCTTTGACAATAATTGCTATTATCTAACATCAACTAAAATGAATGGTAAAAAGAAAACCCGCCATAGTATGGCGAGTTATGAAAGGATATTTTATTCTCGTTACAGTTATACTGTTTGTCTTTCAATTAATTTCACTTCTATCTCCTCGTGAGAATGACCGCTGTTGCCAATTGCTTGAAGAAATAAGTTTTCCCCTATCGCAACCAAAGGAATTTCAAGTGTTGTGATATGCATGATTTTTGCAATTGGTTGGTTATCGAATCCCATTATCGCAAGATCATCAGGAATTAAGATTCCTTTTTCCTTGCAGTAAGTAATCATTCCAGCCGCTACGATATCACTTGTAACGAGCATTGCAGTGGGTGGGTTGTCCATTCTAATTAATTGTTGGACTACCTTTACACCATCTTCAAATTTAAGACTTTCATAAAAGATATAATCAGGGTCAAATGACAGGTTTGCTTTATGCAAAAAATCTCTGTAAGCCTTCTCCCTTTGTTTACTATTGGTTCCTGATTTTCTACCCACACAATAGCCAATTTTTTGATGTCCTTTATGATAGAGATACTCTAATGCATTAGTAAAGCATTTATAATGGTCAATGAATGTTGAAGATACATTACGGCCTCTCGCATCTTCGCAAAAAATGATCGGCCCATACTCCACAAATTCCTCAATAACATCCCAACGGCAGCTTCTTGAACAGATAATAAGTGCATCTATTTGCTTATGCTGTAACATCTCTAATGCTTCAATTTCTCGTTTTTCTACATAATTGGTTTGAAAAAGAACCAACTTGTAATTATTTTTTACAGCTTCCTTCGCAATTCCTTCAAGGAGTAAGCCGAAGTAAGGATGATTGGTAAAAGGGATAACAACTCCTATAAGGAAGGTTTTGCCTCTGCTTAGATGAACGGCATTTATATTTCGCTGGTAATTGTATTCCTCCATTGCCTTTATGACTGCTTCCTTTTTTTCTTTCCTTACATATGGATGATTATTCAATACGCGAGATACGGTTGAAACCGATACTCCAGCTATTTTTGCAATATCTTTGATATTTGCCACATTTATTACTCCTTAAAAACTTTTTCTTGCTATGATACGCGTTTCATAATTTACACTGATTTCAAATAATAAAAGGAGGTTACTAAAATGTACATGATCATAGGTATTTTGTGCTTACTATTCTTATGTAGTTCTGTACTGATATTATCATCATTTCCAATTAATCTGTACACAAAAAGACATTCAATAAAGAAGAAATCTAAAAATAAGGTAAAAGATTATTACAGCAGGATATTTGATGTATATTAAAAATCTTATCACACAAAAAACTAATTATATCTAAAAAATGACGTATGCCCATCATACGTCATTTCTAGATTCATTTATTCTTACGATAAAAAACAGGTGCAGAATCAACATTCTTAAGCCAAATATACTCTTCACTATTTAGAGTTTCCTTTTGCCAAACATCACCTTTATTACCCTTGTCCTTTTTACGAAACCAAGTTATATGAGATCCAACAACCTGCGGATTCACATCTAATTCACTCTTTTTAGGATAGGAGATTTGCTCTTGTTCTTCCGATTTAAGATTAATCGTAAAAAGGGCTGTATACATCGTTGGGACTGGCCCTTCCTTCCACTCTTTGTTTTCTTTTGCACGAGAAACGATTACCTTGTCTTTTGAGAACCATTCAATATCAAGGTCAACGTATCCACGAGGGGTATATTCCTTTTGCTGAGCAGAACTTGGAAGTTCTGCTATCTTGGATTTCTTGTTCTCAACAAAAAATCTGCCTTCTCCTGAGATGTAAGCTAGTTGGTTAGAGGATGGCGCCCATTTCATCCAATCCTTATAGCCCAGCATTTTACCAATTGCTTGAAACTGTTCTCCTAGTGAAGAAAGGACACATAATGTATTACTATCGTTTGACCAAGATGCAGTTGGAGTTGCCAGGAAACTCACCCACTTTCCATCAAAACTCCACTTAAAAAAGTCTGCTGAAATCGCAAACAAATCTGAGGTATTTGTTTGAATAGTGTAAAAAGGCTTTATCTTGGCAGGATCCAGATTGGCATCCACAGGAATCCTGAACAAGTGTACGGGTCCCCAGCCAGTAGGAAGTAAATTGGCTTGTGAGGATACGATAAATTCTTTTCCATTTGGAAACCATTCAAAGTCACTAACACCTAAAGAGACATTCTCAAAGCCCTCCGGACGGCCATCCTTTTCCTTTGTGACATTCAGAACCCCGCCGGCATTATAGGCTAACTGATTCTTATTTGGAGACCATTTAAAGTCCGATGTTTGAATGGTTACATAAGGCTGATAGTTTTCCTGCTTCTTTGTATCATAGATGAATAAGTTAGATTTTTCTCCTTGTTTATCCCCATCTATGTAGGCAATAAAACGACCATCATAGGACCATTTGGGTGAATACACATATTGTCCTTTTGTAAGCTGGATTTCTTGTTTTCCATTTTTGAGCCACAGCTGATGGTCACGGATAAATGCAGCAGTTAGCGGCACCTCCGCTTTGATTGGAACTGAAAAGTCAAAACATAAGAAGACAAGCAAAAGTAATATCCGAATAACCAAGATCCATCCCTCCTGCTAGTAGGGTATCCAGAATAATGTTACGAATTCTAATCTGAATGGTAGAACTAGCAGTAACGTAGGATTACTTGCCGAAAAAACTTTAGGCGTGAATTCACATTGGAATTCACGCCTGTAATTCAAGATATTACGCCAATTTTTCTAATTCAAACTACCTTTGAGCAGGGGCCGGGGCTTTTTCAAAATGGAATCCTTCGTACCCATTGGCCGCGATTTCAGCACATTTCTGACGGTAGGCTCCGACACCGCCTAAGTAAATTAAAAATCTGCGAGTTTTACCTGGGATGTTCGCACCAGTATACCAGGAATCAGCCTTTGAAAACAGCGTTGCATCCGCGACCTCGCCGCAATGCTTGCTCCATGCTTCTTCAGCTTCGACGTTCGCTTCAATGGTTTCAAGATTATTTTCACACATATATTCGATACAATCGGAGATCCACTCTACATGCTGTTCAATGGAAACAGGCATGTTACTCAAAACGGATGGACTTTCAGGTCCAGTAATCATGAAGAAATTAGGGAATCCGGCATTGGCAACACCAAGGTAGGTTCTGGTATTTTCACCTCCATTCCATTTTTCCTTCAATGAAATTCCGTCTTTGCCGCGAATGTCCATTTTTAATAACGGTCCAGTCATTCCATCAAAACCGGTAGCAAATACAAGGACATCCACCTCAAACTCGCCTTCAGTCGTACGAAGCCCTTTCTCTGTGATTTCTACAATTGGATTCTTCTTAACATCTACTAATGATACATTATCACGATTGTAAGTTTCATAGTAATCGGTATCGATGATTGGCCGCTTTGTACCATAGAAATAAGTAGGCATCAGCTTTTCCGCAACATCAGGCTTTTTAACGATATCGCGAATCTTCGAACGGATAAATTCGGAAGCCGTTTTGTTCGCCTCTTCATTGACGGTAATATCATAGTACGAGGTGAAAATCCCTTGACCGCCAACTCGCCATGCTTCCTCATATTTCTCTAGTCGTTCTTCAGGCGTTACCTCAAGCGCTGACTTGGTTGGGATGTCACCAGGTGCACCGCCTGTGGATTCACGCATTTGGCGTTTAATTTCTTGGAAATTTTCTTTTGCTTGGCGAATATACTCAGGATCATATGGGTGATTTCTAGCTGGAGCACTATACTGTGGCGTCCTTTGGAAAACGGTTAAGTGGGCAGCTTCTTTAGCAATCGCAGGAATTGCTTGCACGCCGCTTGAACCAGTCCCAATGATTCCCACAGTTTTTCCAGTGAAATCAACCTTTGTATGTGGCCAATGTCCGGTATGGTAATGTTCTCCCTTAAAGTTTTCTAAGCCGTTAAATTTAGGAAGATTCGAAGCAGAAAGACAACCTACTCCAGTGATAAAGTACTTCGCAGTAACAGTACTGCCATCACTCAGCGTAATCTGCCATATCTTGTTGTCTTCGTCATACTGGGCTGCATTAACGCGGGTCTTAAACTGAATATCAGGTCTCAATTCAAACTTATCAGCGACAAAGTTAAGATATTTTAAGATTTCGGGCTGCTCGGGATATCGTGAAGACCAAGTCCACTCGCGATAAAGTTCTTCGGAAAACGTATAATTATAGTAAATACTCTCAGAGTCACATCGTGCCCCAGGATATCGGTTCCAATACCAGGTTCCGCCAACACCATCTGCTGCCTCATATACTCGAGTTGATAAACCTGCTTCACGCAGGCGATAAAGCATATACATTCCTGAAAAACCAGCACCAATCACGATCGCATCAAAATTAGTCTCTTTTGTAGATGTCAAAAGCATTCCCTCCTAAATTAAGGTTCAGATTTTTTTTCTATGAAAATTAGACTCTGCTTACCTCTTGGTCAACTTTAGTTAAAAATGCAGCGAATTTATCGATTGCGCCTTTGATATCATCAGGGAAGACTGCCATATTCGTAAAGAAGCCGTGAATTAATCCTTCCTCGCGTGAAGTTTCGACTGTCACTCCAGCTTCCTTTAGCCGCTCGGCATAGGCTTCTCCTTCATCCCGTAATACGTCAAACTCCGCTGTTAGTACATAAGCAGGCGGCAGATTCTGCAGGTTTTCTTCGAGAATCGGTGCAACAAGAACATTTTTTGCATCCTCATCATTTCGAATATAATAATTGCCAAACCAAATCATTAAGTCTCGATCTAAACCAAATCCTTCTTTGAAATCCTGATAGGATTGAGAATCATAGCTTAATGCGGTTACTGGATAAATCAACACTTGGCCGGCAATGGCAGGTCCGTTTTCACTTCTTGATTTCAAGGTCATCGCAGCAGCAAGATTACCTCCCGCACTATCCCCGCCTACAACAATATTGGAAGCGTTTCCATTTAATGCCGCAGCGTTTTCACTAACCCATTGTAAAGCTGCATACGAATCCTCAACAGGCACAGGGAATTTATTCTCTGGTGCAAGGCGGTAATCTACGGATACCACAATTCTCTCCGTTTTGTTCGCAAGCATTCTGCAGCTAGCATCGGAAGTAGCAATATCACCAATTACCCATCCCCCGCCGTGATAATAAACAAAGATTGGAAATGGACCTTGACCTTCTGGAGTATAGATTCGGACATTTATTTCAGCACCATCAACGGGCACGAGTCTGTCTTCAATCTTTGCAAGTGCTGCCAGCTCTACCTCTACTGGCGGTGCCATAGCAAACATATCTCTGACGGTTTGTGGTTCTAATGAAGCAATTGGGGGCATTTGCTTAAATGCTTCTAAATAGAGTTGAGATTGTGGTTTTAAATTTGCCATTGGTCATCTTCCTTCCTTTTTAAAAAAATTTAAATCCTTTTAGGGATTAGCACCTATTAGCACTATCTAAATGTTATAATTTTTTGTATAATTTGAATATTCCTAATTTTGTAGGTGTCCAATCCCCCAAAAGGAGATGATAATTTGCCGTCTCAGCATACCTTGATGGAAAAGATTGTACAGCTAGAAGATGCAGCAAGTCATGAAGAAAAACTGTTTAAGATTCTTGAAGTTTACATGTCTCTCTACCCTGTACGAAATGGTTATTTATTTCGATTTTCCCCATTAGGCTATCTTGGCGAAGGAATTATCCTGTTAAATTCAACGGGGATTGTCTATATTAACGAGATTCGAGATAATGTCCGTACACTCCCTTTTATCCACTCATCGATTGTAGAAAGAAGAGCCAAGTATTGCACTGGAATTGAACTCTTAAAACAAACAAGCGGCAAATATATCCTTACATCGAATGTAAATTCTCTCGCGGTTGTCCCGATCAGTTACGGCTCTGTCGTGATCGGCTATATTTGTACAACAGAATTTTCAAAAACTGCGGTCATCGATGAACAAACTCTCTCCTCACTCACTGACTATGGGCGTTTGGTTGGAAAGTATATGGAGCAATCTGATGATAGTAAAGAATCGCAAAACCTAAGCAAACGAGAATTAGAGGTCATGAGGAAGATTTCGTGGGGAGAAAGCATGAAGGAAATGGCAGCCGCCATGGATATTAGTGAACTGACAGTAAAGCAATATGTAAAATCAGCGATCAAAAAACTTGGTGCTTACAACCGTTCCCATGCTGTAGGAATTCTTTTGAGAAAAGGAATTATTTCTTGACAAATAATGTAAACGCTTACCTTTTATGAACTTTTCAATAACCTCTACGTCATCATCACTTCACCAGATGGCGTAGAGGTTTTTTATTAGAGCTCTGTTATGCTGATGATCCCGTAGATATGTGAATTCATAAGCGGAGAATTTCCTTCTATTCAATCTAGAAGATGCTTAAGGTGCTAATATAAGCGGACATATTCCTCTTAACCCCTCTAAATACTACAAAATCCATAGTTTTGAATGAAATAACCGAAAATCCTCCCCTTATTTATAAGTAAATTTGGGTATTTACCAATTTAACCGGAATTCTTCCATTTATTTTCAAACATAGTGGAAATCATCATTCAGCTAATACAGATCCAAATATAAAGAAATGCGCTTCTACAATAGTAGAAACGCATGCTTGGTCATTATTTATTTTTTTTCACCATGGAGATATATTCTTTAACTACTTCCATTACATATTCTTGATTTGCCGCTGCAGTACCTGGATCATACGTACCGCCGTTGGTTTTATTATTGGAAAGGATTCGTATACCTAAGAATGGAATATCATATGCATCGGCAATTTGAGCAACGGAAGCCCCTTCCATTTCTTCTACAGAGGTACCATAAATCTCATGGATCCACTTAATTCGGTCTACTTCGCTATTCCAGAAATCTGCTGAACCAATTGTACCTTCGACTACTTTACCCTTCGTGTATGTGTCTTTTACTGCATTTGCTGCTGCGAGTAAATCCTTATCACCTTCATAATGGCGGACTCTGTTTGCACTTTCATCCGAGCCGCTTCCTTCAGATGCCATTAAGTCCATTGGAATCCAGGTAGTTGGATCAGTTCCTTGGTTTTCATCCTTGTTTAGTGTTTTTAATGAACCAATGTTTGTCGTTGTTTTTCCTAAGACAATATCAAATACGTTCAGACTTGGGTCATGACCGCCTGAAGTACCTTGGTTAATGATCGCGATTGGGTTATATTTTTCAATTGTCAATGCTGTAGCAGCGGCTGCATTTTCCATTCCTTTTCCTGTTTTTGTAACGATGACAGGATAATTGTTCAGCTTTCCTTTGTAAAAAACGAACGTTCCTGATTTTTCTATTTTCACATTCTCTAATTTATCGGCAAAGTATTCGGCTTCAATTGGCATGGGACCTTGAATGACGATTGGTCTTGCCTCGCTCTTTGGTTTTGATACGTTTAGGTCTTGATCTTTCGAATTACAACCTGCCACCAATAAAACCGCTGAGATAGCCGCCACTGAAGCAATTTTTTTAAACATTTTGTTTTTCATGAATTTGTTCTCCCCTTTTTCTTGTTGTTTGTTACCCTCGTGAATGGTTCAAATGAAAAAAGTCTAGAATAGCAGGATATTCCCTGCTTTCTAGACCTACGAAGTCAAAGTAATTAATAATGAAGCATTGTATGCTCTATTATTTAATGGAGGGTTTATGAATTTCTGGGCCCGCCCATACACTTTAACTCGTAGTCTAGTTCATTTAATGGGAACCAGGTAGAAACACTCAGACCGTATTACTGAGCATATACGAGATATGTTATTAAGATTATTACTTTGTTAATATAACAAACTCGTAAAGGTAAATCAACAAAAAGGTGAATATTAATTTAAAAAAACATTAAAATGTTCGTGTTTTATGAAAAAAGTATGATAAAATTGGTAATGATTTCTTGTTTATGAACGTAAAAAAGCAACCCACTATAGAACAAGGTTGCAGGGAACTTATATGTAGTTCTTCGCATTACTGGGATTATGTACTTGAAGCCATTTTTTTGATTCGGTAATCATCCACTCACCAAAGTCATTTAAATAGTATAAAAGCTCCTCAACGTTCGAAATTGGATTAATGGCATATAAAAGTGCCTTATTCATCTCTAGTGCTTTTTCAGGATAATGTTTGGCAAATACCATATACGCTGGGAACAGATCTCTCGTATAAAGATTTTCTTCCTCGATCACAAGTGCCAGGCCTGCACGAACAATAATTTTCATAATCCAAACGCAGCAATCTTTGATATCATCCAAATCATCGTTATCAACAAGGTCTTCTCTTGCAAGTTCTATTTGTTCCTTAAGTTTAGATAAATGAACATTTCCAAGAAATGTATCTGCTTTGTATTCGGGTAACTGTGGTGATAAATCTTCTCCATAAACACAAATACTGA
Source organism: Neobacillus niacini (assembly GCF_046591715.1). GTDB lineage: Bacteria > Bacillota > Bacilli > Bacillales > Cytobacillaceae > Neobacillus > Neobacillus niacini_L. Next base: position 56,067 of record NZ_JAWVNQ010000018.1, read on the forward strand.
TAGTTTTAATCATAAAAGGGATTATTGAGAACGAAGTAGTTTCCATGATTTCTTCTATATGATAGAAACTGTATTCCACTCCACTTATACAACTGAATTGAGCATTTATTCTCCCCTCGACTTCTTTCGTCCATTGCAGGTCTAATTCACTTGGTTTCATTTGCGTAATGGCTATTGTATCTAAGTCTGAAACTCCATATATACCTAACCCGCGGGGGATCGAACCTCGTATATAAATACTATGCAAGTTTGTTCCTAAATGAATTTGATAGCTTTTAATTACTTCCTCAATAACAGTTTGAAACTCAGGTTGTATCTTGTTCTGATTAGCATCACTGAGTATAAATCCTTTATCATTCATAGGACAATAACGCCCGATATTCTTAATAACTGCCAATACCTTCACTTCACTTTCTTCTTAACTAGCTCTTTATATGTTTAATATTAAAAGTTTATTAGGGTAAAACAACGGCAATATGGTTACCACTAGTGAGTGAAAGTAAAAAGGAACTTTCCTTACGCGTGAAGTTCCTTTTCTGTTTTTTGATTTACATTGATATTAATATTGTTTAAATTCCTCTCCTATTTCAATTGCACAGGAGTAACCACCGCAAAAGAATTTTCAGATGGATCGGTTACGTTGATTTCAATAACCTTATATCCATTTTCGCAAGCATTGCTTTCGATTTTAGTTGATTCCTTCAATACATCATTATTCATATTTTTTCTTCCTTCCAATAAAATTCTCACAGAAGTTACTATATGATGGAAGTTCAAAAATGTGCATGAAATTTTTTAAAATCGAAAAAAATTTTAAAAAGGCATATTCTTCATTTTCTCAGATATTGTTTCTGTTTCTTTTTTCCTATTTTTCGTTATAATATAAATATGAGCATGAACATAAGATAAAAAGACCGACATGGTGCAACATGTCAGGTCCTGCAATAGAGTGTCCCCAATAAAGGGTTGACTGTTAATGAGATTAAATAAATCCACCTGAGCCGCCAAAACTCACGGGTGGATTATTTTTTTTGACCGAACGTCAGGATGGCTACGACTAAACTAGCAAAACCAAACATAATCATAAACGTTTCGAAAATCGTCAAACAGCAGCACCCCCTTTCTATTGGGAGCTTGCCAACCTTTAAGGCAACCTTATCTATTGCCATTTAAGTATAGCATAAATAACACCAAATAAGAACATACATTCGTAATTTTACTTTTAAAGCAAATCTTCTAAAGCCGAACGAAGTGTTGGGAACTTGAATTCAAACCCATTCTCTTGCAGCACCTTGGGTATAACCTGCTGCCCTTCTAACACTAGGGCACTTTTTTCACCCAGCACCAATTTCATAGCAAACGGAGGAACGGGAAGCCAATGTGGACGATGTAAAACGGAGCCAATACTTTTCCCAAATTCATTCATAAGGAGTGGAGTTGGTGCTGTTACATTGATGGGTCCACTTAAATGACTGTTTTTAATAGCAAAGAGAATGGCACGGACTACATCATTCACATGCACCCAAGATACCCATTGGTCACCTGATCCCACTTTTCCGCCGACAAACAATCGATATGGCATCACCATGAGTGGGAGCGCACCTTCCTTATTCCCCAGCACCACCCCAAACCTCATAAAAACGGCACGGACAGAATATTTCTCCACTTGCTTGGCTTTATTTTCCCACTCCTGTACGGTTACGCCTAAAAAATCAGATGCTGTTTCCAATGAATTTTCCGTATAAATAGCAATTTTCGATGGTGGATAAATCCCAATCGCACTGGCATTCACAAGCACAGAAGGTTTAGCAGGAAGCAGAGATATGATTCTAAGCAATTCATCTGTTGCTTTCATCCGACTTTCATAGATTTGCTTCTGGTGGCTTTTCGTCCATCTTCCATCATTAATGGACACCCCAGCCAAGTTAATAAATGCATCAGCGTTCCTAATTGCTTTTTCAGGGGAAAAACCTTCTTCAAGCCACCTTACATACTCGACTTTTTCGGAAGATTTTCTATCCTTCCTTGTTAAGATTACAACATTGTGCCCTTCAGTAAGCAGCAATTGTGATAAACTCTGCCCAATGAAACCAGATCCTCCTGCAATGACAATTTTCATTATTCCCCTCCAATAAGCTCTATTTAGAAAATTATACCATTACTAGCGAAATGCTGATCATAAATAAAACTGGAAATAATCACCTCACAATTCGTGAAATGTTTCACAAAATATTCACAGACTATATTCAAAATTGGTGATAAGATTCCTTTTGTAAACAACATAGCGAAGTTGCAAATCTATTAAATTACCTTTTCACTGATAATGATTCTAATAAATTTATAATCTGTTCATCACAGGAGGATACTCGAATGTTTAATACGTATATGGTACACAAGTTTTCTAAAGGTACTTTTATTGGCAAAAGCTACTATCAAGGAGCTACCAAGAAATCATTAGAGAATTTCTTGGCTAGAGGATTTCGAGATGGTGAATTACGTTCTTGGAAGATGGTTCATTTTGATGAGGCTAGAGTATATAAACTGATTGATGGTAAAGAAGAATATGTAGAGACAGTTACAAAATTTAAGAGCTTGGCTATGGCTTAAATTTTTGTTCTTCTATTAAACGAATTGAGAAGGGCTAAATAGGAGAATTCTTAAGAATTGTTCCCTTAAACAACAAAATCGAGGTGTCATGGTAACGATACCTGTAGAATCGTTCCCTTGTATGGCGAAAATGAGGGTTAAAGGGAACAATACTTGCGGAATTGTTCCCTTTATGTGAGAAAATTGAAGGTAATGGGAACGATTCCTGTAACATTCTTTGTTTTAAAAAACAATTTGTGTTTGATGAAAAAAAGGCAGCCATATTGCTGCCTTTTTTTCTTCCTAAGTGTTTATATTTAGGTAACTTGTATCAATCATCTAAAGGAACGAAGTCGTTTTTTTCGATTACGTAAGAACGTTGGTATATCACTATCACTGGAGTCGTCTAGCTCTTCTTGACGCTGGTTGTATGGCTGTTCCTCTTCAACATAATTGTTAGGTTCAGGTTGATGATAATCATATTGTTGTTCTATTTGATGCTGTTCGTATTGTGTTTCTCTTTCCCGATATTCATAATGCTGTTCTCTCTGATAAGGAAGACGCTTTTCTTCCTCTGGTGCCTTAGCCGGTTTATGTAGGACGGGATTTTCTTTCTCAGTGAATCCGGTCGCGATAACGGTAACAATAATTTCATCTGTTAAATTTTCGTTAATCACCGAGCCAAAAATCATATTTAATTCCTCATTAGATGCGGAAGCCACTATTTCTGCTGCCTCTTGAACTTCAAATAAACTTAAATTATTACCGCCTGTTATATTCATAATGACACCATGTGCGCCATTGATCGATGTCTCCAATAATGGACTGTTTAGTGCTTTTTCAGCTGCTTCGGCTGCACGATTGCTGCCAGTTGCAACCCCAATTCCCATTAAGGCAGTTCCTTTATGAGACATGACCGTTTTAACGTCTGCAAAATCGAGGTTAATTAAACCAGGCACAGCAATCAAATCGGAAATCCCTTGTACACCCTGACGCAGGACATTATCCGCCTCACGAAAAGCCTCTACCATTGGTGTTTTTTTATCGACAATTTCCAATAAGCGATCATTAGGAATGATAATGAGCGTGTCCACCGCTTCTCTCATAGCGCTGATTCCGCTTTCAGCATTTTTGGCACGCTTGAAGCCTTCGAACTTAAATGGACGTGTTACTACGCCAATTGTTAGAGCACCAAGCTTTCGTGCAATTCTAGCGATGGCCGGTGCAGCTCCTGTTCCAGTACCGCCGCCCATTCCAGCTGTCACGAAAACCATGTCCGCTCCCGACAACACTTCTTCGATTTGATTTTTGCTTTCCTCGACTGCTTTTCTTCCTATTTCAGGATTTGCTCCTGCTCCTAAACCCCTGGTTAAAGAGGAACCGATTTGCATCTTGATTGCTGCTCTCGATTGTTTGATGGCTTGTGCATCTGTGTTGACAGCGATAAACTCAACTCCGCCAACTCCATCCTCAATCATGCGGTTGACAGCGTTATTGCCTCCCCCGCCAACTCCAATCACTTTAATATTAGCTAAATGGTCCATACTTGTGTCAAATTCTAACATGCTCTTTTCCTCCCTGTTATCAAAATACTACTACCATTCTTCTCATATTTGGTTTAGTAGATAAGGAGGTTAGATACCCATACCCCCGAATATTTAGTAGAAAATTGATATAGTGTTTAGTCTACGGAACATTAATTTCATTGTCTAGTTAAGTGTTACCTATTCTTTAGGACCGAAATATGGGAAAATGCACACTCTTCATCATGGCTATAAGCAGTAAATTTTTTCCTTTTCGGGGGAGTATGGTCCTGTTTATATTCAAACTATTTCTATTATTAAGGAAAGTTAACAGTCTAATTACAATTAGATGACCATCCCTTCGTTCGACAAATTTTTAAGAAAGCCTTGATATAATGGCATTGTCTTTGTGGAAATTGTTAAAGAAGAGAAGGAGGCAGTATGGCGGAATTATTGCTTTATGTCGGTACATATCTCTCGGTGGCTTTTTGTGTTGGATGGCTGATTACAATTGGATTTGATTTATTTATTAAATAGGCTGGGTTATTCATTGTTGATTTTCGTATAGGCTTAAGAATGGATAGGCGGAGATTTTCCGTCTATTGTTTCTTGAGGAAGCATACCTAGCAGATATAAGCGGAGAAATTCCGGTTAAATGCTAAAAATAAGACAAAATCCAAGGATTTGGATACAATAAGCGGAAATCCTCCGCTTATTTTTATGGAAATATGGGTATTTTCAAAAATAAACGGAAATCC
>NZ_JAWVNQ010000019.1:0-50922 GCF_046591715.1 Neobacillus niacini
ACTATATCGCTCAAAAGCGACTTAATCATCTTACCAAGTTATCAACTTAATGTCAATAACTTTTTTAATTTCTTTTTTTGAAAAGTTGTTTGTTTCGCAACAACAGATATTAATATACCACCATTATCGAACCAGTGCAATAGCTTTTCTAAGATATTTATCTAATATACTAAAATAACAATTTTCAAACTACTCATTTAAAAAACAACAAAGCACCAGCTGCCTGGTGCTTTTGACTTTTCTTTATTAACGATGTCGCATTAATGGAAATAGTAGTACGTCACGAATAGATGGAGAATTTGTTAGTAACATAACAATACGGTCGATACCAATTCCTAAACCGCCTGTAGGAGGCATTCCATATTCCAAGGCCTCTACAAAGTCCTCGTCCATTTCATGTGCTTCATCATTGCCCTGTTCTTTCTCTTTTAATTGCGCTTCAAAACGTTCTCTTTGGTCTATTGGATCATTTAATTCGGTAAATGCGTTAGCATGTTCACGAGCAACGATAAATAGCTCAAAGCGGTCCGTAAATCTCGGGTCTTCTTCATTCCTCTTCGCTAATGGAGAGATTTCAACCGGGTGACCATAAATGAAAGTTGGCTGGATTAACTTTTCTTCAACCTTTTGCTCAAAGAATTCATTAACAATATGACCATATAACATATGTTCAGTAATTTCTACACCATGTTCCTTTGCCAGTTCCCGGGCTTCCTCTACACTCATCTGCTTCCAGAAGTCTACACCTGTAAATTCTTTTATCGCATCAACCATGTGTAATCTTTTCCACTCTGGTTCAAGGTTAACTTCATACTCACCGTATTGGACAGTTGTTGTTCCTAATACTTCTTTCGCAATGTGAGCAATTAGGTTTTCAGTCAAGCTCATGATGTCTTGGTAATCTGCATATGCCTCGTATAGCTCTATCATCGTAAACTCAGGATTATGACGAGTAGATACACCTTCATTTCGGAAAACCCGGCCAATTTCATATACCTTTTCAAGACCGCCGACGATTAGACGCTTTAAGTGTAATTCAATGGCAATCCGCATATAAAGTTCCATATCAAGCGCATTATGGTGGGTAATAAATGGTCTTGCAGATGCACCTCCAGCAATAGAATGCATCATTGGGGTTTCCACTTCTAAATAGCCATGGTTATCTAAGTACCTGCGCATTGATTGAATAATCTTGCTTCGTGTAATAAATGTAGATCGGCTTTCCTGACTCATAATTAGATCAAGGTAACGCTGACGATAGCGCTGCTCAACATCCTTAAGCCCATGAAATTTATCTGGAAGAGGACGAAGAGCCTTTGTCAGAAACTCAAACTCTTGGACTTTTACAGAAAGTTCTCCGACTTTTGTTTTAAAAAGTGTTCCCTTTACACCTATGATATCTCCTAGATCTGAAGAATCAAACACTTCATAAGAATCCGCACCAATTGCATCAACTCTAACATATACCTGGATCTGGCCGGTGAGGTCTTGGATATTAGCAAATCCCGCTTTACCTTTACCTCGTTTTGTCATAATCCTGCCTGCAAGGGTAACGGAGACATCTTTCGCTTCAAGATCTTCCTTTTCTAAATCCGCATATTGCTCGACCAATTCTTTAATATTATGAGAACGGTCATAGCGTTTTCCAAAAGGATCTAAACCTCTTTCACGCATGGCGTTCATTTTATCACGTCTGACCTGCAGCTGGTCATTTAATTCTTCCTGACTCATACCCAATCAACTCCAATTACTTTCTTTTTATGTAAACCTTGAATCCAAGCTTGCACATTCACTTTTATCTACATACTTTATTATTTTACACAAACTTGAGAATTCAGACATCAAAAAAAATCATTATAAATAAAAACTGCCAGTATTTCACTGGCAGTCATGTATTTAAACAAAGATATTATAGAAAAAGACCAGTACTATGTCAACTTTATCCAACTGTAACTAGACTTTCCTTTTCTTCAACATCTGCAGCTAATCCATTTAAAAGATTAACCAATTCGTCGCGGGTATTACACTCATTAACCGCATTTCTTACTATCGCATTGCCTTTTACACCTTTTAAATACCAAGCTGCATGTTTACGCATTTCTCTTACCGCTACATTCTCATTTTTCAAAGCAATGAGACGATCTAAGTGTAATATACATACATCCATTTTTTCACGAACAGAAGGCTCATCCATTAGTTTGCCTGTTTCAAGGAATTGAACGGTTCTATAAATCATCCATGGGTTTCCTAGAGCCGCTCTGCCGATCATCACTCCATCACAGCCGGTTTCCTCAAGCATTCTTTTTGCATCCTGTGGAGTCTGGACATCACCATTTCCGATTAACGGAATATTAATAGCCTGTTTTACTTCTTTAATAATATCCCAGTTTGCTGTTCCTTCATACATCTGAACGCGTGTACGTCCATGAAGAGCAATTGCTTGACCGCCAGCACGCTCAACCGCCTGCGCATTTTTAACAGCATAAATATGGTCTTCATCCCAGCCCATCCGCATTTTTACCGTTACCGGCTTTTCAACAGCCTCCACGACAGCGGTTACCATTTCATAAATCTTATCTGGGTCTAACAGCCATTTTGCCCCAGCATCACATTTTGTGATTTTTGGAACTGGGCACCCCATATTGATATCGATAATATCAGCGTTTGTGTTTTTATCAACAAATTGTGCAGCTTCGACAAGAGTCTTCTTTTCACCGCCAAATATCTGCAGGCTTAGTGGTTTTTCACGTTCATCTATATAGAGCATATTCATCGTTTTTGCATTTTTTAAAACGATCCCTTTATCACTGACCATTTCCGCACAAACTAAACCAGCACCGAACTCTTTAACCGTTAGACGGAAGGCAGAATTACATACACCAGCCATAGGTGCTAAAACAACTTGATTCTTCAATTCAATATTGCCGATTTTAAACATGCAATACCTCCCCTCTATTCATTTGGTGATAATTCTTCTATTGTAATATTCAGGGTTTGACCGATTTTTTTTAGTAATTCACCTGTAGGCAGGCGATTACCTCTTTCGATCTCTCCTATTATTGATACTGATACACTAAGTTCCTTCGCGAAGCTTTCCTGTGTATAGCCTTTTAGCTTCCGATAGGCTCGAATACGTCTTCCCCATTTTTCCGCTTCCATACTCGGACTCCTTCTTTGTTAGGTAATTCTTTGATCCATGCTTCAAGTGGTTTCTCTGTATTTGGAATAATGATGTCTGGATTAATCTCTGACAAAGGAATCAAAACAAAATTCCGCTCTAGCATCCGTGGGTGCGGAACGATAAGTTTCTCTGATGTTATATTTTCTTGGTTATAGAGGAGAATGTCAAGGTCAACTGTTCTAGGACCCCATACCCTTTCCCTTTTTCTCCCAAGCTCTAATTCAACTTTCAAACAAAAATCTAATAGCTCTAACGCACTACAATCTGTATCAACTTCAATCACCATATTTAAAAATAAATCTTGCTCCTCATATCCGACAGGATCTGTTTCATAAATAGAGGATGTATTTACCAATTTTATTTTTGGATGTTTCGCAAGTTTTTCAATGGCTTTCGTCAAATAATCATACCTGTTTTCAATGTTAGAGCCAAGGGCAATAAATGCTGTTTTTCCCATTTTTATCTTCTCCTTGTAATTTCAACTGCCACAGACTGATAATGCCCCGGTATTGGCGGGTCCGGTTTGACTACCTTTACTGTAGCTTCTGAAACAAGAGCAAATTGCCCCAATACAGTTTCTGCAATTTTTTCCGCAACTGCCTCAACAAGCTTATACGGTTTTCCCTCAACAATTTCTTTGCATACCTGAAATAACTCCCCATAATTAACGGAATACTCCAGGTCATCGCTTTCGCCAGCCCTTTTTAAATCGACAAGAACAACTAAATCTACTATAAAACGCTGTCCCAGTTTCGTCTCCTCAGGAAAAACACCATGATAACCATAGAATTCCATTTTGTTTACATAAATCTTATCCAAGCCTAGCACCCTTTCCCATTAGGACATCCATCATTTTTGCCATCCTGCTCATTTCCTTAACATCATGAATTCGCATTATTTGGCATCCTTTTTGGATTCCATAACAAACCGTTGCTCCTGTTCCTTCCAGCCTTTCTTCAACAGGAAGGTCTAGCGCTTGTCCAATCATGGACTTTTTTGAGGTTCCTAAAAGAACAGGATAGCCAAGAGCCGTTAATGTATCTAGGTGCTGCATCATCATAATGTTTTCTTTCAAATCTTTAGCAAAACCGATTCCCGGGTCTAAAATAATCTGGTTATCTCGTACACCTGCTTGTTTTACAAGGCTGATACTTTCGTACAAGTCATTCAATACATCTCTTATGAATAGAGAGTAGTTTCGATCATGGCGATTGTGCATGAGGATGATAGGGACATTATATTTTGCAGCAACATCTGCCATCCTTCTATCTGCCTTTGCACCCCAAATATCATTAATGATATGTGCACCTGCTTCAATGGCTCTTTCTGCTACACCAGCCTTATACGTATCAATTGAAATAGGAGCATTCACATATTTTGAGATTGCTTCTATAACGGGAACAACTCGCTCAATTTCCTCTTCTTCATTAATAACCGTATAGCCTGGGCGTGTAGATTCGCCGCCAATATCAATGATATCAGCTCCATTTTTCACCATTTCCTCGGCACGTCTAATTGCCTGCTCGATATTGTTATATTTCCCACCGTCCGAGAAAGAATCAGGGGTTATATTTAAAATTCCCATAATATACGTTTTTTTGCTAAAGTCTAAGTGATATGGTCCGCATTTAATACTGTAATTCCCAGAAGTCTGCACCCTAAAAACCTCCACTCATTTTTTCACTTCTTACATCATACAAGAAGAATGATTTTTAAAGCAAAAAAAAGAGGCTTAGCATTCTGCTAAAACCTCTTTTGTTCACTATTAACCTTCGTATTGATATAGAGGTGTGCTTAAATAGCGTTCGCCATTATCAGGAATAATCGCAAGTACTTTTTTACCTTTTCCAAGTTTCTTGGCAACTTCTAATGCAGCATGAATCGCCGCACCTGCGGAAATACCGCCAAGGATTCCTTCTTCTTTTGCTGCACGGCGTGAAGCTGCAAAAGCTTCTTCAGCTTGAACCTGAACGACTTCATCATAAACTTCTGTATTTAAAACACCTGGAACGAAACCTGCTCCAATTCCCTGGATCTTATGAGGTCCAGGCTTACCGCCGGATAGTACCGGTGAATCAGTAGGCTCTACAGCATAAATTTTAACATTTGGAAATTTCTCACGAAGCACTTCACCTGCACCTGTAATCGTTCCGCCAGTGCCGATACCGGAAATAAATGCATCAAGTTGATCCATTTGTTCTACAATTTCTTTACCAGTTGTTTTACGATGCACTTCTGGATTCGCTTCATTTTCGAATTGCTGCGGTACAAAGTATCCATTTTCTTCAGCAAGTGCATTTGCCTTTGCAATAGCACCTTTCATGCCCTCAGGACCAGGAGTAAGAACCAGTTCCGCACCATAGGCACGAAGAAGGTTTCTTCTCTCTAAACTCATTGTTTCAGGCATAACAAAGATTGCTTTATAGCCTTTAGCTGCTGCAACCATTGCCAAACCGATTCCTGTGTTACCACTTGTAGGTTCAATAATTGTATCGACTCCAGGTTTAATTAGACCCTTCTCTTCCGCTGATTCAATCATCGCCAAAGCAATACGGTCTTTTACACTGCTGCCTGGGTTGAAATACTCAAGTTTCAAATAAACCTCTGCACTGTTTTCATCTACTAATCTGTTTAACTTAACTATAGGAGTTTGGCCAACTAATTCTGCAATTGAATTTGCTACACGTACCATTAGAGCACCTCTTTCTTTATTCCGAGTATTTTTATTGGTATTATAATGAATTTACCAGTTTTCTACCGGTTTTGTCAACCATTTTGCTGAGGGAAAGTTCTAAATTTATAGACAAAAAACACAGAAAGATGACTTCTGTGTTTCTCTTAGTTTGCACCCTCTTTTCCATAAAACCATTCTACCTTGGCTTCTTCCCAAAAGGCTTCGGTTTGAGCTGATGTTTTCATTTGTTCGAGGGCAATTTCTCTCTTTATTTGCTGTTTAACATTTTTATAGGAATACTCTTTCCCTTCTATTTTTCCTTCGAGCTTAACAATGGCATAGCCTTGTTCTACTTTAATCGGGTCACTCCAGGAACCCTTTTTCAACTTTTTTGCTGCATTGAGATAATCAGAAGGATAACGTTCTTCACCCTCCATAATGTAGCCAATGTCTCCGCCTTCATTAGCCGAAAATTCCTCAATTGACCTCTCCATCGCCAGGGCAGAAAAGCTCGACCCTTGGGACAGTTCCTTTAGCGCCTTCTGTGCCTCATCACTTGATTTCACAACAATATGCGACAGGTGGTAGGCAGTTGGAATGGCGAAAAGATGCTTATTTGATTCATAATAAGCTTTTATTTCTTTTTCAGAAACCTTAACATCTCTGGTTAAGATTTCTTCTTGAAGAAGACTATTCCTTATATACTCTTTCCACTTTTTTTCTGTAATCTCTTTGTTTTCACTTGGTGAACTGTATGTAGTTTGAAGGATTCGATATTCGCGGTCTACATCTTCCTCAGAGACCTTAATTTTATACTTAGAAGCCATTTCTTTAATAACCTTTTGATCAATCATGTCCCTAAGTACATCTTTTCCATATCGAGACTCTAATTCACTAAGCCACTCTTGTCTTGTTATTTTATCTTTCCCCACGGTTGCAACAGCTTCTTCATTGGCAGCAGTCCCGCTAATCTCTTTCACTTTTGAAAGGAAAAAGACAATCGTTAGACAGTTCATTAATATAAGTGCTGCAATAATGATCCATAGCTTTTTTCGTCTCAAAAACTCCTCCCCCCGTGCTTTTTATTTCGCTTGGCTCTTTAGTTCCTCTAGTTCTTCTTTGGTGAAGAGATATTTCTCATTACAAAAGTGACAATGCGCCTCTGCCTGTCCATCTTCAACGATCATATCCTCAATTTCCCCTTTACCTAGACCCACTATAGCATCTGCAAAACGGTTCTTTGAGCAAACACACTTAAATTGAACGGGCATGGTTTCTAACACATTCACTTGTTCCTTTCCGAAAAGCTCCTCCAGAATCTCTTCAGGTGTTAGTCCTTGTTTTACTAATGTTGATATCGGAGCAATATGTTTCAAACGCTCTTCTACCTTGGTAATCGTTTCATCCTTTATACCTGGCATTAATTGAAAAATAAATCCTCCTGCAGCTAAGATGCTATCATCAGGATTTACAAGGACACCTACTCCAACAGAGGAAGGCACCTGCTCTGAAGTGGCAAAGTAATAGGTAAAATCCTCCCCTAATTCTCCTGAGACAATGGGAACTAACCCTGAAAAGAAATCACGAAGTCCAGTATCCTTTACTACCGAAAGTGTACCTTCTGTTCCAACCGCACGGCGGACATCTAACTTCCCGTGCTCATTCGCTTCAAAGTCTACTTGAGGATTTGTAACATAGCCGCGGACATCTCCCTTGGCATTACTATCGACTAAAATGACACCGATTGGTCCGCCTCCATCAATTTTAATTGTTAATTTATCTTCTCCCTTTAACATTGCACCCATCATAACACCGGCTGTCAGGGAGCGCCCTAAAGCGGCAGAGGCTGTTCTCCATGTTTGATGCCTCTTCTGTGCTTCTGATACTACCTCCGTAGTACGTACCGCATACGCCCTGATTTGGCCATTATAGGCCAATGCTTTTACTAAATAATCATTCATTATGTAACTCCTTTCTAGTTGCTTCTTATTGCCCTCTTAGGTTATCCATATTCCTCTTATAGATTAGCTGTAATCCTTTTAAAGTTAAAAACGGATCGACGATATCAATGATATTAGATTCTTGGGCGATTAGAGTAGATAATCCCCCTGTCGCAATGACTGTCGGTTTTTGATCACTATGATCAATCATCCTTTTAACAATTCCCTCAACTTGTCCAACATAACCGTAGACAATTCCTGCCTGCATGGCAGCTACTGTATTTTTCCCGATTACCCCTTCTGGACGAGCAATTTCAATTCTAGGCAGTTTTGCAGCCTTTGAGTAAAGCGCTTCGGTTGAAATGCCAATTCCAGGTGCTATTGCACCGCCCATATATTGACGTTGTTCATTGATATAGCAATAAGTTGTAGCTGTCCCGAAATCAACAATAATCAATGGGCTTCCATATTCATGAATAGCAGCAACTGCATTAACAATTCGGTCAGCTCCTACTTCTCGGGGATTTTCATACTTTATGTTAAGCCCCGTTTTTATCCCCGGTCCGACTACTAATGGACTTAGATGGAAATATTTTTTACACATTCTTTCAAGAGCAAACATAATTGGCGGGACAACAGAAGAAATGATTATTCCATCTATCTGGGAAAACGAAAGACCCGATGCATCAAAAAGGGATTTAATAATCATCCCAAATTCATCCTCTGTTCGGTTTCGGTTCGTTTCAACTCGCCAATGATACTTTAGTTCTTCCCCGTTATATACACCTAAAACAGTATTTGTATTACCTACGTCAAATACAAAAATCAAAAGAATCACTCACTTTTCTGATTGTTCTTGTGTAACACTGCAAACATCATATCATAATTACTTTTTAACGTGAAAAAAAAGAGTGCTTTTTGTAAGCACTCTTTTTTAGGAAAAATTACTTTTCTTCCGATTCTGCGTTCTCGCTTGAAGGATCTTCATCCTTCTTTTTGTTTATCGTTACTTTCACATCATCTGTTTTTTTAGTTAATGCCGTGAAACCTTCTAACTCAGCTGCAGATTCCGGCATACGGCCATTTTTAATTAAATATTCGATTTGTTCTGCATTGAGCGTTTCAACCTCAAGAAGAGTTTTTGCTATCAAATCGAGTTTGTCACGATTCTCAGTAAGAATAGTTTTCGCTCTTTCATAACATTCTTTAAGAATACGTTGAATTTCAAGGTCGATTTCAAAGGCAATGGCATCAGAATAGTTTTGCTCATTATGAATGTCACGTCCTAAGAATACCTGGCCGCCTGAAGCCTGCCCGAATTGTCCTACTCCAAGTTTATCACTCATACCAAACTCAGTTACCATTCTGCGGGCAATTCCAGTTGCACGCTGGAAGTCATTGTGAGCACCTGTACTTACTTCACCAAAAACGATTTCTTCCGCAACACGTCCGCCTAATAAACCTACAATTTTATCGAGTAATTCTGGTTTCGTCATAAAGTAGCGGTCTTCCCTAGGAAGCATAACGGCGTATCCGCCAGCTTGGCCGCGAGGGACGATAGTAACCTTATGAACCATATCAGCTTCATTTAGAATTAATCCTATTACCGTATGTCCACCTTCATGGAATGCAACAATTCGGCGTTCTTTTTCAGAAATAACACGGGTCTTCTTAGCAGGACCGGCGATTACTCTGTCCGTTGCCTCGTCAATATCTTCCATGTCGACCTTTTTCTTATTCTGACGTGCAGCCACCAATGCAGCTTCATTTAATAAGTTTTCTAGGTCCGCACCAGAAAAACCTGGTGTACGCATAGCAATATTTTTTAAATTTACAGATTCATCTAATGGCTTATTCTTTGCATGTACCTTTAAGACTGCTTCACGGCCATTAACATCTGGACGGTCAACGGTAATTTGACGATCAAAACGCCCTGGACGTAATAATGCCGGGTCAAGAATATCTGGACGGTTTGTAGCTGCAATAATGATAATTCCTTCATTCGCTCCGAATCCATCCATCTCAACTAGTAATTGGTTTAGCGTTTGTTCACGCTCATCATGACCTCCGCCTAGACCAGCACCACGCTGACGGCCGACTGCATCAATTTCATCAATGAAAATGATACAAGGAGCATTTTTCTTTGCATTTTCAAATAAATCACGAACACGGGATGCACCGACCCCAACAAACATTTCAACGAAGTCAGAACCACTAATAGAGAAGAAAGGAACACCAGCTTCACCTGCTACAGCACGGGCAAGAAGCGTCTTACCTGTACCTGGAGGACCCACAAGAAGTACTCCTTTAGGGATACGGGCGCCAAGTTCTGCAAATTTTCTAGGATCCTTAAGGAATTCTACCACTTCGACTAGTTCTTGCTTTTCTTCATCTGCTCCAGCGACATCTTTAAATCGAGCTTTCTTCTTGTCATCATTGTATAGCTTGGCTTTACTCTTACCAAAGTTCATCACACGGCTTCCGCCGCCTTGTGCTTGGTTTAATAAGAAGAAAAATAAAATAAAGATAATCACAAATGGAATAATGGAGGTAAAGAATGTTACCCATCCACTCGTTTCTTTAGCAGGCATTACTTCTACTTTAGATCCTGCTTCATCAATTCGCGCTAAAATTTTCTCACTATTTGGTACATACGTTAAAAAGTTCTTACCGTCTTTTACCTCTTTTTCAAACTGTCCCCGAACTTCAAATACACCACGTTCAGGCTGCATAGAAAATGAATCCACTTCATTCTTTTCTAAATGTGCAACAAACTCATTGTACGAAATGTTATCCGTAGGTTCGTTGCTGCCATTGAAGAAGCTTACCACGCCAATTATGACTAAAAATATCAATAAATAAAAGATGGTATTACGGAAAATCCGATTCATCTCTTACCTCCTCCCGCGATAAAAACTTTTTTAGATAGTATCATAGAAAATCATTCCAATTCTTAAATTACTCTGTTTTAGTTTCACTTAAAGATTATCGCTATATACTTCCGGTTTCAGAACTCCAATATATGGAAGATTTCGGTATCTTTCGAGATAATCTAAACCGTAGCCAACCACAAATTCATCCGGAACAATAAAACCTACATAATCTGCTTTTATCGCGCTCTTCCTTCCTGTTGGTTTGTCAAGCAGGGTAACAATTTTAATTGATTTCGCCTTGCGGTAACGGAACAAATCAACGAGATAGCTTAATGTTAAGCCGCTGTCGATGATATCCTCAATGATTAAAATGTCTCTTCCCTCGACTGAAGTATCTAAATCCTTTAGGATTTTCACTTCGCCGGAAGAAACAAGACCAGATCCATAGCTTGAAACATCCATAAAATCCATTTCAAGATAACAATCCATTCGTTTTAACAAATCAGCCATAAATGGCATTGCACCCTTTAGAACGCAGATAGCTAGAGGAACAGTATCTTTGTATTCCTCCGTTAATTCAGCCGCTAACACCTTAATTTTTTCTTGAATTTCCTCTTCTGAAACTAAAACCTTTTCAATATCCTGATTCATCATAAATGTGCCTCCTAGAAGATCATTGCTTATTATATGTGAGTAGTAAATACTGACTTGTTGAATGATTAATGCCTTCGATAGCAGATTTTTTTATTCCAGGAAGCCATAGAATCCACCCATTTTTGTCAGTAATAACAGGCCATGAATCTCGATCCTGAATTGGAACTTTACTATCGATAAAAATATCTTTTAGTTTTTTAGTTCCAGTCATACCTTTCGGGCTCATGCGGTCCCCATTTTTTCTCGTTCGAATCTCGATGGGCAGCTCAATCTTGTCAGCAGGAAATAGCGCATAATATCCTTTTATTTCAATGTTTTCTTTTTCATCAATAACATCCAGTCTAATATTTGCCCCATTAGGTAATGTAATTTCACCAGGTCCTCGTAAAATAAAGGAATAAGGTGTACTCGCTTTCACTTCAAATTGGAAGGAAAGCTGTGAATAAGAACGAATTACCTTTAAACCAGCGGGAAAATCCAGTGTACCAGAAGGATGTTGATGTCGAATTAAAGATAGAACATCATCAATATGTAAAGCAGAAAGTGACATTGGTATTACATTGTAAAGATAGTTTAATATTAGTTGAATACCTCTTCTTTGTAAAGGAATTGGCATTTCTAAGAACATGTTAATGTCAATGGTAATTTTATTTCCAACTCCCATTTTCATTACTTTATTCATTCTTTGGACAGTTAATTCCTGAAGAAGTATTTCATCGTTCTGTATATCCTCACTAAAACGTTGAAAATGTTCATGGACATTTTGATTTTCTGCTTTTAGGAAGGGAAGTACTTCACTACGAAACCGATTCCTGCTATAAATATTTTTTTTATTACTTGGGTCAATCCTTGGTTCTAAATTTTGCTTCTGGCAATATTCAGTAAGCTCCGCCTTTGTTAATGAAAGAAAAGGACGGATGATATATCCATTCCCAAAAGGTCTTGTGAACGGAATCCCTGCTCTCGCAGCACCTCTGCTCCCCCTGGTTAAACGCATTAAGATTGTTTCAACCTGATCGTCTCCATGATGACCAAGTGCTAAATAATCATAATTATATTTTTCCATTATTCCTTCAAAAAACTCATACCTTGCTTGTCTTGATGCCACTTGCGAGTTTGTTTTTGTTTTTTCAATGATTTCGGGAACGTTAATTCGTTTCATTTCAAAAGGTATTTCCTTTTGTTCACAGTAATCTTTGACAAATAAAGCATCTTCAAATGATTCTTGACCACGGAACATATGATCTACATGAGCTGCAACAATGGAAAGATTCTTCTTTTCCCTCTGCATCCACAAGAAGTGTAGCAATGCCAGTGAATCTGGACCGCCAGAAACTCCAACCACCAATTTTTTATCTTCTAATTGGAAGGAGAGGCGATTTAGTAATGCTGCTACTTTTTCTTCTAACATTTTGCATTCTTCCTTAAAAAGTTCTTGAATATCACTAGCTTACCACTTTTATGACAAAAGTATCAAAAACAAAGACCTAATTGATTAGGTCTTTTTTTCCTTCCCTTTTATACGAAATGCTGAACCATTAGTTTCAAAAATTAGATAAGTTTTTGAAAAATATACAATAAGTATAAAAGAGCAATGAAGATTGTAATACTGACACTTTCGAGCCAGCGGCTTTTTTTCTTTTTCTTACGATAAGTTTGTCTGCTCTTAAATTGGCCTGTTTGGTTTGCCTTTGGTTTTTGCTGGATACCAGCAGTACTGGTTACGGTTGAATGAGACTTGGGTTGAATATTTTTATGATTCATCACCAGCTCTAATAATTCTGTCCTCATTTGGAGTGCATTAGAATATTGACCCTGAAGGGCCTTTACAATGACTTTTTCTAATGGCAGCAGGCTCTTCTGTTTTCGAACAGCTTCCCTAAGCTGCGTAATTCCGCCTGTTGTTTTATTAAACCGTTTTGGGTAAGCGGTATTAATTATAATCATAGCCACAGCAAATAAATCGTATGCGGGATCCGCTTTTCTTGTTCCTAATCCCCAATACCCTCTATCATAAAACTCAGTAAACTCCTTTATGGCACGTCCTTTTTGGGTTGTTCCGCCGACATCAATGCATCTTATCTTAGGGGTTGGCCCCGTCACAATAAGGTTTTCTGGTTTTAGATCCCCAAACACCCAGCCATTTTCATGCAGTTGGTTTAAGTCATTCAACAATTGCAGAAAGAGAACATTGGTCCACGATTTTCCTTTACTCTGAATAAATGTCAGCAAATCAGGTCCTTCTATATATTCCATGGCATAGAATGAAATTTGTCCTCGATTACTATTCCAATCATCTACATCAAGCAAAGAAGGCCCGAGGGTTGACCCTTGGACCTTCGCAAACGATCTTAATACATTTACCTCAGAGGTAATAGACATCCCGTTATCGCTCATCTTTAGCGCTACTTGCGTGTTTTTAAACTTTGCAAGATAGACAATGCCGTTTGCTCCAAATCCGAGTTCTTTTAGAACTGTATATTTGTTTGAATGCCATTTTCCAGTGATTATTGTGCCAGGTGATACTCTACATCGACTCTTCAAAGAATGATTCATCATCACCGTTCAAAAGACTCCTTAACGAACGTTTTGAATTAAATGAAGTGAGCGCAGTACGAATAGCAGGTCCTGTCGGAGTAATTCCACCTGTTGTAAGCTGGGAGAAGATACTTGTCAAAGATTGTAACTTTGGTGTCCAATCAAGAATTTTTTCGACATCATTCTTTTTCCCGGGAAATACAAAGACAGCAAACTGATTATCACCTGTACGTGCATTTAAGCTTAAGGAAAGGTCAAGCAGCGCTTCTTTTACAGTAGGAAGCTTGTGTTTCATACTTGCACTTGTATCGACAAGAATCAACACTTCTAATTCGACAGTTTCTCCAAGCTCATCAACTACTTCCATGACTTCCCCTCGTTTTTCAGGCGGAAGGTCTTCTATCGTCTGCGAGCGGCCTAGAATTTGCTGTAATTCCCTGTTTACAACCCCCTGAATGGTCTGGGTCATTGCTTTTCTTGTAACCATTTGAACCGTTTGTGAGAGTGCTTGAGCATAAACGATTTGGCTGACTCCACCGCCGGACATGGCGATTCCTTCGATTTCAGTCATTCCCTTTTCATCTATTACATCCTGTTCCATCACACCAATTACATTTACAGATATGCCTTGTTCCTTTGCCAGAGCCGCCATCGCAATCGGATCTTCCCCTTGATTTGAACAGCCGTCCGTTATTAAAAGAATCTGACGAATTTTCCCTGTATACATACTCATTCTCCCTCCACTTTTTCGAGTTACTTCCATTTTCGACAGCGTGGAGGGGATTTATACATAATGAAAGGATAAACAGGTTAAAATAATCGATTATGCTTGTTTCTTCATCTTTGTAACTGGGATACTAGCCCATTTAGGCGTATTGTGTTTTATCTTGGCTACAGCAATGGTCATATCATCTCCAATTGAGTTATCTCTTGAGCGAATGACTTCTTCTAATATTAAGTCGGATATTTCCTGAGGGTCATCTGTTTGTAATTCTTGTATTTTTCGTTTCATCCATAAGTCGTAGTTTTCTACATGTTTTGGACCTTCAAATATTCCATCACTCATCATAATAAGTAAATCTCCAGCCTTTAACTGCTCGCTCACCACATCTACTTCAAATTCTTCCAGTATACCGATTGGCAGATTACTAGCCTGGATTTTTATTACCTTATTTCCCCTTTTGATAAAACTAGGGGTAGATCCAATCTTCAAGAACTTCGCTGATGCATTCTGCAAATCAATCATGGCTAAATCTAATGTTGAGAAAATTTCATCGGTAGTTCTAAGAGAAAGGATTGAATTTACCGACTTAATGGCTACTCTTTCATCGATACCAGATTGCAGTATTTTTTGTAGAAGCTTGAGCGTCTCTTTGCTTTCATAATGAGCTCTTTCTCCGTTCCCCATTCCATCACTGATTGCGATTGCAAATTTTCCCAGACCCAACTCCATTGTTGAATAGCTGTCACCCGAAACAAAACCTCCATCCATCGCGGCATGAGCCATTCCGGTTTCAACTGTAAAGGCTTTTGAGGAACGAAATATTACATGACAGAAACCATTTGGATAGGCAGCGCATTCTTCAGAGCTAACAATAATTTGCTCTCCGAGGATATCCGAAAGCATTGGTGCTATTAACTTCTCACATTCACCATGTCCATTACAGAAAGGGACAGACATCTCGATGTCCACATTTCCTGACTCTAGACTATAAATCTCAACATGTTCAACATGGACACCAAAGTTCTGAATAGCCTCCATGATTTGTTCCTCTTGTTTATGATGGTTTTCTCTTTCGCGCTGAATTTCCTTTGCGAAGTTATCCATAACCTCTGAAACTCCTAGAAGTTGGTCAGCAACGAGCTTTCTGCTTTCTTGTACCTGTTTCTTCAACTTCTGATTTGCTTGATAAAAGGTTAACTCTTGGCCGACCGCTTCATAGACTCTCTTTGACCGGGTACAGTGCTTATCCCATTCCCGGGATAATTTAGGTGATACAACACCATCATTTTGGTCCATCTCATGGATAATTTCTTCTAAGTACCCATAAGTGGTATTAAAGTTTTTCGCCCAGCACTGCTCTTTCTTAAAACAGGTGTTACAGGTTTTTTCCGTTACATGGCTCATAAAGAAATCCATTTCACGTCCTTCTTCGTCAACACTTGGCATTTCTTCCATTTGAGAGAAGCTTTTTGAGAGTGCATGGAAGACGTTAGAGAACTGCGCGACCCTTTGCGCCGTCACATCCCTCATCTTCCTCATATATTTTTGCTGCTCGGTAGTATATTCAGGTGTTCCTGGTATATATTTGGCAAGCTTAGAGGTAAATACCTGAGGTGTTAAAAGGAACAATAAAATTGCTGCGCCAGATTCCATTAATGTAATGGTTAAGGAACCTGTGCCCCCTTCCTGACCATACATTCCAATTAATAGTGTCGCGATAAACAGACCAATTGCAACACCTATCTTTTTCCCTTCCTTTAACAAACCGCCTAATACCCCTGAAAAGGCGAGTAAACTCATATGATAAAAACTTGAAACACTTGCAAGACTGAAGATTAAACCAGTAACAACCCCTACGGTTGAACCAACCGTCGCTCCTGCAATAAATGAAAATACTAATACAAGGTAGCGTGACATAATATGTTCAAGCGATAGATCGTATATTTTCCAGCCAATGGTTCCTGTCATAATTGAAGCAAGCATAATAATTAAACAGACAATTTCTTCTGTTTTTAACAACTGCCTGCGTTTGTTCATTATTAATAACGGGATGCTCTGTAAGAAAATAAGCGTTAGGATAAAAGCAAGACTAGCCTGAACTCCGACCATCATTGCATCATATAATGCAAGCTGCCTAGAGATGATAAAAGCTTCTGCTAATTTACCTGTCCCCAGAATAATAGCCACAAAAAATGGAATCATTCTCATCTCGTTTTTAATCCATCTTTCACTGACTCGGTAAATGATTAAAAAAAGGATGGAAACTATAAAGGTAAAAGCGGCATTTTTTAAGGAGACAGTTGCGGCACCTGCAACCAGCCCTACTAAAGCAAGCGGGGACCGATCTCTTTTTATTAGAAAGACTGCAGCGAAAAACGGCAGACTAAAGGGAGCAAGCGTAGATAATATCAAAGCTCTTCCTAATAAGAAACCCACTATAAGTAAAAGGTATCCCTTTACAAGGAAGAAGGATTCAACTTTTAACTGGAATTTTTTCAAGACGCTGTCCCAAGACCATTTAGAGGATTTAAAGTTGACCTCTCCGACCGGTTCTAGTAAACTCCGTTCTAGTTTTTCCATAACTCACACTCCTCTATTAATTCTCGTTAAAAACTATTATAAAATTAATAGATTCAAAATTTTGTCAAATCAGTGAACATATGCAAAGTTTCGTTCGACGGTTTCTACTATATTTATTCATTTAATGTTGACAAATTGGAATGATGTCGGAATACGGAGTATTTTTCACGCAAAAAAAGAAGTACCGATTAGAATCGGTACTTCTTTTCATTATTTCCAGCTGAAGCGGCTAGGTAAGGCGCTTCCGCTTTTCTTTTTTATAGCGGCGGAGGGGATCGAACCCCCGACCTTACGGGTATGAACCGTACGCTCTAGCCAGCTGAGCTACACCGCCAAGTATTTAAGGCACAAACTATATAATACATAGAGAGAAAATAGATGTCAATAATTTTTTTTTAAAATCTGATTGTGATATCACTGTGTTTAGGAAAATAAGCGGAGACTTTCCGTTTATTTTGGGAAATACCCCCATTTTCTTCAAAATAAGCAGAGTTTTTCCGCTTATTGTCTCCAAATACTTGGATTTTGTCATATTTTTAGCAGTTAGCCGGAATATCTCCGCTTATATCCGCTTCCTAAGCTTCCTCTAGATACAATAGACGGAAATTCTCCGTCTATCAATCTCAATCTAAACGAAAATCAACAACAAATAAAAACACTACCCAAAACAAAAAAGACAAGCCGCTCGACCTGTCTTTCACTGGTTATATTAATATAAGCAACAAGTTAACCTCTTTTAGCTCCCCGGCCGCCACGTTTAGATTCGGTATGACGTTTTAAAGAAGTTAAACGATCCTCACTATCTTTTAAAAACTTCGCCATTTTTGACTCAAATGTTTCTACTCTAGGAGCATTTCGATCATTTGATCTGTTCTGACGAGGGCGTTGTGAATGTGAGTTTGAATGTGAATGGGACCTAGCTTGAGCCTCTGGTCTATCTTTTGCCTTTTTTATGGAAAGTCCAATTTTCCCATCTTTCTCAACGTTAATGACTTTAACCTCTACTTGGTCACCAACTTTAAGATGGTCATTGATATCCTTCACATAATTATCAGCAACCTCACTGATGTGTACGAGTCCAGTTGAGCCATCAGGCAGCTCCACAAAAGCTCCGAAATTTGTAATCCCTGTGACCTTTCCTTGTAACTTGCTGCCTACTTCGATTGACATAAAAAGAATTTTCCTCCTTAAGAAAATAAAAAAATCATACTACTTTATATTATACAAAATGGGAAAAATAAGTGTCAATAAGACTAGTTATAGGTTGTTATTGGTTGTTTTTACCTTTATCATCTTCCGGTATATTAAAGATAATTTCGCCAGTTTCAGAGAAGAAATATTCTTTTCTAGCAAGCTTAGCAAGGTATTCATCATCATTTAACTTAATGATGTCTTCTTTCAGGATTTCCTGCTGCTTTTTTAACTGAGTCAGCTCTTGTTCAAGCTGTCTCTTTTGTGCCACTTTTTTATCTAATGCTGAGGACTGGGAAATAAAGCTAGTAATCATTAAATAGGACATCAAGGCCGCGAAAACTAAGAACAAGGATAGTCTTCTGTAAAGCAGTTTTTTCTTTCTAGCCGATGCTATTTCTGCGATTTCTTGCTGCTCAACATAATTGGTTTGCAGTTTGGCTATTGTTTTATCTTCTACTGAACTCATTTCCCTTCCCCCCTTATTTTTTTGGTTTTTTCCACTTATTCATTAGCTTTAGTAAATAATTCTTGATTTCCATAAAAATTCCTGCCGTTTTATTATATAACTTCTCGACGGATTTTTTAATAGTTTTCGGCAAAAGTTTCCATAGAAGTACGATTATCTTTTCAATTGGTACGAAAATAACCTTAAGAATAACCCATAAAATCTTCAAAACAAATTGGACAAGGGAATAAAGACCCCTGCCAAGCAGGATGACAATGGAAATAATCAATTGGATAAGACCAACGACAGGTTTATAGATGAGCAGTTGAAACATTTTTCTCATAAATTTGTAGATAGCAATTACCGTATTGATTATGAGTTCAAGCAGTTTAAGGTATATGCCTTTAAACAAACTTTGATAGGCTGCAAACCCACAAAGGAGGGCAACAAAAATGTAGAATCGTAATTCTCCATTGTTCACAAGGAATAAGATATAAAAAATAATCAGTGCTTGAATGACCCAAAACAACAAGTCATTGAAAAAAACAATCCAAGACTTCCGATTAGGGCGATCCAAGAAACGCTGATAGGTATCAAACATTACACCAAACAGCGTTCCCATCCCAATCATTGAAAGCATGGTAAGGAATTGAGTAGAGAGGGTCATCGGAATAACTTACTAAAGAACCCTTTAGCTTTCTCCCCATGCTGTTCGTCTAGGTAAACTAAATCGAATATCTTTCCCTTAATGGAGACAATTCCTTTTTCCACATCCAAGTTCTTCATTTGAAGATTTTGCCCTTTGATTGCTAAAAAACCCATGGAGGTTTCTAATAAGAATTCCTCATTGTCGAAACTTTCTACTTGTTTAACACCTGTAATATCGAGGAGTTTTCTGCCTCTCATGATGACATCATGCTCTGGAACTGTGCTTTTGACAGGGTTTGTTTCATAATACTGGCTCATTATTCATCCCTCACAATCATTTGTACAACCTTTAGTACATTTTTATGTAAGGGGCAAATGAATTAGAACAAGCCATTTTATTGTTATGGTTACACCTCGAATTCACCTATTCTTTCATCTTTAATGATCGTATACATTTCAGCTGCGGCTTCTTTTCGGGTGGTATCCTGGATTTGATCGATTCTTGCTGTTACCAGTCTTTGTCCAAGACGGATTGTCAGCTCATCTCCAACCTTAACTGTTGAGCTGGCTTTTGCCTCTTTTCCGTTTAGGAGTATTCTTCCTTGGTCAGATACTTCTTTCGCCATTGTCCTTCTTTTAATTAATCTCGATACCTTAAGATACTTATCTAATCTCATTTCATAATCCCCCAATTCCTATAGTCCCTTTAATTTGGCTTCATCCCAAAACCTGTCGAGTTCCTCTAAAGAATGGTCCTCTATCGGCTTTCCACTTTGTTTTACTTTTTCTTCAATAAAACGGAACCTTCTAATAAACTTTTCGTTGGTTTCAAACAATGCCTCTTCAGGATGTATTTTCAAAAATCTTGCTACATTAACAAAGGCAAACAGAATGTCGCCAAATTCTTTTTTTGCGTTAACAAGGCTGTTTGTCTTGACCTCATTCTCGAATTCCTCGAGTTCTTCTTTCACTTTCTCCAAAGCAGGTGTTATTTCCTGCCAATCAAAGCCGACCTTCGCAGCTTTCTTCTGTATTTCATGTGCTCTTATTAAATTGGGCAATGACATCGAAATCCCATCAAGAAGAGAGTCTGCTGTCTCACCTTTCTCTTGTTTCTTTATCTCCTGCCAATTTAGAAGGACTTCGTCTGAGTTCTCTACCTTCCTATTTCCAAACACATGCGGGTGTCGGCGTATCATTTTCGCCGAGATTCCTTCAATCACATCTTCGATTGCAAAGTAACCTTCATCTTCCCCTATCTGGGCGTGAAGCATCACTTGAAGCAAAACATCTCCAAGCTCCTCGATTAAATGATCAATATCCCCGCTATCAATGGCATCAATTACTTCATAAGTCTCTTCAATTAAATATTTTTTCAAGGTTTCATGTGTTTGTTCCTTATCCCATGGACAACCATTAGGACCTCTTAATACGGCAATGATTTCTCTAAGCTTAGAGAAAGTTTTCAGCATAATTTGTTCATCCTGTACAGGGGGAACGTAAACAGAGGTAAGATTATCAAGGGTCACCTTTCGATCAAGCTCATAGAGAGGTACCTTCTCAATACGCTCAGCGTCACTGCCGGCAGCTGTAACAATCACTACTTCATAATCATCAGGGAGTCTTTCCATAAGGGTTAGCTTAACATTGGAAGCAACAAACTGATCATAAACCTGGCTGATAAACATATGCTGTTCAATTTGCAGCTGACTGGAATGCAGTGAGGTTCCATCCAGCAGTTGAAACCCATCCACTGGATCTATTTTTAATGATTGAAAGAGGGCATCTACAAAGCTTTGGCCGCCGCCTATCTTGATATCTACAGCCTCCTTCTCACCATACTCCAATAGTAATTGGACCGTACGCTCAG
Source organism: Neobacillus niacini (assembly GCF_046591715.1). Taxonomy (GTDB): domain Bacteria; phylum Bacillota; class Bacilli; order Bacillales; family Cytobacillaceae; genus Neobacillus; species Neobacillus niacini_L. The sequence continues at coordinate 21,322 of NZ_JAWVNQ010000019.1, forward strand.
CAACAAGCGGGTGACCAGGCACAGCGTAAATTATCGGTTCCTCTTTTACTTTTTGCAAGAGAGTATGGACAATCTCCTGATATACTTCCTCAAATTGTTCATGTTTTTCATAGATAGAGTCAAATGATGTAAAGGTCAGTCCTTCCTGAACTAAATCCTCCACCACTGGATGCTCTTTTGTTCTTAAATAAACATGTTTTGCCTTCATTAACTTTTTGTAAACACCAAAAGGGAGCTGATCAAGATCCCCCGCCCCCAAGCCGAGTATTTCAATTGAATTGCCCATATTCTTTTAACTCCTATTCTTTTTAGGTAATAAAAGGCTTAATTTGCTTCCGAAAGGAAATAATGATAGTTCCTTTTCTAAAAATACTCCTCCTCTAATAATAATAAATAAGAAAAGGAAACCTCCTAAAAAGGAACAGCCTAAAGCCTGAATGGCTGCCATCAGCCTTTCGGTGCCAACCGGGATTGTAATCATAACGGTTAAGGCCAGACAGCCTTTTAATAGAATCACCATCATGAATGATGCTGTGAGTAGTGTCCCGATGAAGCGGCCCTTCAGCACCGTGGTTGACTGCATCCTTTTGAATTTTACATATAAAGAGAAACAAACCAAGGCCAGAGTAAGGATGGTTGCATATGCTGCCCCAGAAGTTCCAAAGATCGGAACGAGGTAAGCATTAAGGATATATTTTAAAGGGAAAGTTGCCAGGACAGCACCTGCTGGAAATAGCAGTGATCCCAATCCCTGCATGATCGCAATGATTGTTGTGATAATCGAGCTAAGGAGAATCACAAAACTTAATATTCCTAAAACAGACGAGCCTGAATTATCCTCAAAAAGCATGATATTGGCTGGTTCAATAATAGCCCAAAGACCTAAAGAAGCTCCGACTCCAATAACGATGCTAACTCTAATCGCCAACTGAATTTTATCCTCTAAGAAGGAAGTATCCTTTTTTATTCTTGCGCTTGTAATCAACGGTACAAGGGACAAGGACATCGAAGCTGCAACAATGGTTCCTAATTGAATTAACGGCTGCCCTCGGTCGAATACGCCTTTCACCGACTTTGCCATTTCCATCTCATATCCCGTTTCTGTCAGTAATGAGTAGAGATTTAGTGCATCTGCCAACTGGATAAAAATCATCAGCATTCCGCTGATACAAATGGTCAAACCTTGAAAGACAAGAGTTTTACAAATAACTCTGACCTCTCGATAATATCCCTTAAGCAGCCCCTTACTTGGAGCAATTATCTTCCATTCTTTACGTATCCAAAGGAATGTAAACAAAATAACCGCAGATACCATAATTCCTGTAATCGACCCAAACATCGCACCCCCGCCGATCAGATACAGTGAATATCCTAACTTCGTGAGCGTATAAGCCAAAAAGAGAATCGTAAAGGCTCTTATTAATTGTTCGCCAACCTGTGATAGTGCGGTGGGCAGCATATCTCCTTTTCCCTGGTAGTAACCTCTCAAGATAGAAACAATCGGAAACAGCAAAAAGACAATAGAAACAACCCGTAATAAAATGGCCAGCTTTTCATCATTCATCCAGTTTGCGATAAAGCCAGCACCAAAGTAAAGAATTAGAAAACATAAAGCTCCAAATATTTGCAGGATGATGTAGGAGACGAACAAAAGTCGTCTAATATTATCTGGATTCTTTTTTTCCCTTTGTTCAGCAATCAGTTTCGAGATGACAACTGGGAAACCGGTTGTCGCAAGTACAATAGCGAGACCATAAAACGGGTAAACCTGCTGATATATGTAAAAGCCAACATCGCCAACAATATTTTGAAATGGAATCCGATAAACTGCACTTAGGATTTTTGTTATCAGTGCTGCAATTGCTAAAATAAAAGCCCCTCTAAAAAGAGCCTTCGATTGATTTACGGGCTTCATTGGATATCTCCTAACTGCCTAAACTAGAAAGTATTATATCATAGAATAAATAGCGAAAGCGCGTTAAACGGGGGGGTTGACGGGTTTTACAAGACAAATAAAAAAGACAGCAAGCGCTGCCTTCTTTATTGTAAGTATACAATTAGTCCTAGGACTCCATTTGTCTTGCTAAGAAACCAGCAGCGGTTTCAACAGCTTTTTTCTCGACTTCACCAAGTGTACCTTCTTTTGAATAAATAATGACAGCACCAATTGGGTCGCCATTTGCAATGATCGGTCCAATTGTATATGATGAGATGGTTTCATCATTTCCATCTGCTAATGCAATATCGCCCTGTTGTGTAACCAGAACGGAATTACGGTCTTCCATAGTCTTTTCCACTAAATCACTTATATTTTTATTAAGATAATCTTTCTTTGAACTTCCTGCTAACGCAATATAACTGTCTCTATCACAAATTAATACCGGATTTCCGAGGCTGTCAAAAAGGGCTTCTGCATATTCTTTGGCAAAATCGCTTAACTCGCTGATTGGTGAATATTTCTTTAAAATAACTTCTCCATCTCGATCTACAAAGATCTCTAACGGATCCCCTTCACGGATACGCAGTGTTCTGCGTATTTCTTTGGGAATGACAACACGACCCAAATCATCGATTCGACGAACTATTCCAGTTGCTTTCATCCAATGTTGCCTCACTTTCATCTGATGATTTTACTAACTTGGTAATGACATTTTTTCCTTTTGTAGGAATCATCACCAACTTTGAACTTAGTATCTTTCATCTGGAAAGTTCTATACACATTCACAATATATTTTCACAAACAGGAAAATAATCCCATGTTTATGAAGTTAGACAGGGTTCTTTTGACCCTTTTTTGCTGATTGGAGACCTTTTATCATTTCAAATGCTATATTCAGCCAGTATGCTGTCTCTTGCCCTTTAATCTGCAGCGTCATTTTAAGCTTTTGTCCTTCCATTCCCAGGCCAATCATTCGCGGATATTTACTGCTGATTGCAAATACCTTCTGTCCGTCAATCGTACTGCTGGCACTTTCATTCACAACAATGGTTACTTCCTGTTTAGCCTGCTTGATCATTTCCACACCAGCTAAGAGAGCATAAACCTTCATCTCTGCCACTTGGAATAGGTAATCCACTTCTTCTGGATATTCTCCAAAACGGTCAAGCATTTCCGCTTGAAGTTCCTCAATATCCTCTAAAGTTTGTACTCCTCTAAAACGTTTATACATTTCAATCTTTTGATGACCATCTTTAATATAGGTATCAGGAATATAAGCATCTATTTCTAAATCAATTTCCACAGTCGCTTTTTGCTCGGTCTTTAAATCACCTTTTCTTTCTTCAATTGCTTCTTTCAGCATTTGAGAATAAAGGTCAAAACCGACAGAATCTATAAATCCATGCTGCTGTGCGCCCAGTAGATTACCTGCACCCCGAATGGATAAGTCACGCATGGCAATTTTAAATCCAGAACCCAGCTCAGTAAATTCCTTAATAGCCTGAAGACGTTTTTCGGCGACTTCTGTTAACACTTTATCCTTGCGATGCGTGAAATAAGCATACGCAACACGATTTGACCTGCCGACACGGCCGCGGAGCTGGTAAAGCTGGGAAAGGCCCATTTTATCGGCATCATAGACAATCAGCGTGTTTACATTCGGTATATCTACACCCGTTTCAATGATGGTTGTACTGACCAAAACATCAAACTCTCCTGCTAAAAAGCTGAGCATAACGGATTCTAACTCATTTTCTGACATTTGCCCATGTGCAAATGTAACGCGCGCATCTGGAACAAGCATGGTGATCTCCTCTGCCTTGCGTTCAATATCCTCTACACGGTTATATAAAAAATATACTTGTCCGTCGCGTGCCAGCTCCCTTTCAATCGCCTCTCTGACAAGCGATCCATTGTATTCCATAACATATGTTTGGACAGGGAAACGGTTTTCCGGCGGTGTTTCGATAACAGATAAATCACGAACGCCGAGCATTGACATATGCAGCGTTCTCGGAATTGGTGTAGCTGTCAATGTTAAAACGTCAATATTTGTTTTCAATCTTTTAATCTTTTCTTTATGGGTTACACCAAATCTTTGCTCTTCATCAATAATTAATAAACCTAAATCTCGATATACGATATCCTTTGAAAGAATCCGGTGTGTCCCAATCACCACATCGACTGTGCCTGCCTTTAATCCTTTAATGGTTTCAGTTTGTTCCTTTTTCGTCCGAAAGCGGCTTAACAGACCAATATTGATTGGGTAGTCTTGGAATCTTTCTCTCATGGTCTCATAATGCTGCTGCGCTAAAATGGTTGTAGGTACAAGGAGGGCAACCTGCTTGCCGTCTGCTATCGCTTTAAATGCAGCACGAATAGCTACCTCTGTCTTTCCATAGCCTACATCGCCGCAAAGCAAGCGGTCCATTGGTCTAGCTCTTTCCATATCCAGCTTAATTTCATGAATGGAGCGCAGCTGATCCTCAGTTTCTTGGTAGGCAAAAGCCGTTTCAAATTCTCTTTGCATGTCTCCATCTGGAGAAAAAGCATAACCAACTGCGGCCTCGCGCTCAGCATATAACTTGATTAAATCATCCGCAATATCTTGCACAGAGGATTGAACTTTCTTTTTAACCTTTTTCCAATCACTGCCGCCAAGTTTATAAATCTTCGGTTCTTTTCCTTCTGAGGCTACATACTTCTGAACAAGGTCTATCTGCTCAACTGGAACATAAAGCTTATCTGTTCCATGATAGCGAAGGTGGAGATAATCCTTATGAACACCATTTATAACAAGCGTTTCAATTCCTAAGTATTTTCCTATTCCATGATTAACATGGACGACATAATCGCCAACCTTAAGTTCCGAATAACTCTTTATTCTTTCGGCATTTGAAAGCTTTTGCCTATTGGCGGCCTTTTTGACACGTTTAGTAAAAAGCTCCTCCTCCGTAATTACCGCTATCTTCTGAATAGATAGCTCGAAACCGGATTGGAGATTTCCCTTCATAATCTGCACTTTTCCAGGTAAAAGCTGCTGATTGCTGCGTGTAATAGAAGCTTCTATTTCATAATCCTCTAAAACTCGCTCTAGCTTCTTTACCCTGTCATCATCAGGACCCAAAAAGAGAATGGAGTAATTTCCTTTTTTCCACCTGTCAACTTCTGCTTTTAGCAGGTGCATTTGTCCATGAAAGTTCTGCATTTGTTTACAAGAAACATTTATGATATTTTGCGGACTTGTATTGGCAACATGACGCAAAAATAAACTCATATAAAGGATTGGAAATTCCCTTTTATGAAGGACATTTGGAACATCATGAGAAATAGTTAAATCATGAATAATCTGACCCTCACTTAAAAGAGCCGTATACCACTCCGCCTCTTCTTTAATTAAAGAGTCATTCATCTCATGAACCCGGCTGATTTCATCTATAAATACCATGCCATTACGCGGGAGATAGTCTAGTAAACTACTATCACCTTCATAGGCAAGCGAAAGATATTTAAATACTTGGTCAGGTTTGTGACCGTTTTTCAGCTGTTCTAGCTCAAAACTAATATTTTGCGAGAGCTGGATCTTAGCTTTATCGTCCTTTAGTTTCCTAAGACTTTTAGCCAGTCCATCCTCAAGCTTTCCAATTAACCTGCTATAATCCTCTGCTTCAAGGATAACCTCTGTTGCAGGACCAATCAAAACTTCAGTTGTTTTCTCAATTGAGCGCTGATCTTCTAAAGAGAAGTAGCGTATAGAATCAATCTCTGTATCAAATAATTCAATTCTTATAGGATTCGTGACGGTAAGCGGATAAATATCAATAATTCCGCCCCTTATACTAAACTCACCTGGTGTTGATACCATTTCAGACCGAACATATCCCATCTGAACTAAAGTATTAATTACCTTGGTTACATCCAGGTCATCGCCTAGTTTAAACGACAGCTGGTACCTTTTCCACAAAGATTTTGGCGGAATAACCTTTCTCAGCCCAGCAACAGGAACAATAATAATCCCTTTATCCCTTTTGCTCAAATGGTTCAAGGCTTCGATTCTTTGTGCCTTTAATTCTGGACTGGCAATACTCATCTCAGCTGCAATTAATTCATTGGCAGGAAAAAGAAAAACTTCATCCTCACTTAATAGATTTACAATATCATCATAGAGTTTTTGTGCTTGCAATAGATTATGGGTAATAAAGAGGATTGGTCTTTTCATCTGCTCATAAATAGCAGCTGTGAGTACGGTCCTTGATGAACCCGATAAACCTGCAATTAGCTGCTCTCTCAAGCCTTCCTGCACTCCAGATATAATGGAATGTACATCTTCCTGATCTAGAAATAATGATTTTAAGCCTTTCAAAAGCTCGTTCCTCCTCTCTCCTGAATCTTTTTTTCAATCTGACTATATTAACTTTATCTTTTTAGTGTTTATAAAAAATAGAAAAATGCTTTGGAGAGCTTTCCAAAGCTGATTAATGAATGAGGAAATCATATTGATGATAATCTGGGTTTCTTTCTAATGCCTCCTGACAATCCTCACAAATGGCTGTAATGTGAATATTTCCAGACACGTCATAAGCGACCATCTCTTGTCTTTCCTGCTCTGTTAATTTATGCAGGCCAAGAGCTTCACTGTGAATCGATGACTGTTCAATGGAACCTAAATTTGTACCGCAATGCCGGCAATGGTAATGAATGGCCACTTAGGTACCCTCCCTATTCTACTATTGTTAATAGTATTTACGTTGGAAGGATAAGTTATTCATTGATTACCTTACGAAAAAAGAGAATTGATTTATTTTATGAATGGAAAGGTTATCCCATGAACTTTTTACTGATTAAATTCGTTCATCACTTGTATAAATGGCTTTTCTAACCAGGTTTTACAAGCTTCAGCGCTCTTTTGAACAGCCTCTTTGACTAACCCTGATTCATCTTCCTGAAATCGCCCAAGGACATAATCCGGCACCTTCATTCCATTTCTTGGCCGATCAATTCCAATGCGGATTCTGTTAAACTCCTGCGTTCCCAGATGAGCAACTGTTGACTTAATCCCATTATGACCGCCAGCACTCCCTTTTTGCCGGAGCCTGATTTTTCCTGCAGGCAAATCAAGATCATCATAAATAATGACTAAATCTTCAAGTTCAATTTGATAATAGTCCATTACGCCTCTGATGGCTTCACCAGACAGGTTCATATATGTCAGCGGCTTCAGTAATATTACCTTTTCACCCTTATGAAATCCCATTCCATACAGCCCTTTAAATTTTGATTGATTTAAGGGAATGGACAGACTGTCACTAAGCTCATCAATAACTTCAAATCCAATATTATGTCTAGTTTTTTCATATTGTTTTCCAGGGTTTCCTAAACCAACGATTAATTTCATTTTCTCCCTCTCTTTCGGCCCAGTCCACCTGTTAAATAATTTCCTAAGCATCCATTTTCTCCCCACTTAATAATACGGCTTTTTTGTGACAAATGCGACAAAAGACGTAACCTTTTCGAGGTTACGTCTGCATTATAATGTCTAGCTCCAGCGCCTAGAGGCTCGGGGTCATAAGCCAATCACTTCGGAAGGCAAAAACCGCGCCTTCTGTCAGCGCTTGTCTTATGCCTGTCGCCTCTGGTCAAGGCGCTTCCGCTTTTCTATTCTCCAACTGGATCAGTCTCTCTGCCTTCTTCGTTATCAGGATGGCCGCCTTCTTGCTGCTCACCCGCGTTAATTTCCTCTTCCTGCTTAGGAGGTAGGATACTGGCTATTACTTCATCCTCTTCATGATTAATCGTAAACGAGCCCTGGTAAAGGATATCGGAAACTTTCAACGTTTCTCCTACCTGAAGGTTCGTTACGTCCACTTCAATTTGCTGTGGAATTTCATCTGGAGTAGATGTAATCGATAGTTCATGTACAGGCTGCTGCAGGACCCCTCCATCTTTAACTCCAGCCGCTTCACCCGTTAGGACAAGTCTTACGGTTACGCTAATTTTAGAGGATTTATCAACAGCAAGGAAATCAACATGAATGATTTCCTTTTTAATGAAATCCTCTTGATAATCTGTTAATACGACATCATGCTTACTGCCGTCTATATCTAGTGATATCACTCCATTACGGCCGACACTTCGGATTGTCTTTGTTAAATCCGCAGAGCTGACAAATACCGGTTTACTATCAACCTTCCTGCCATAGATCACCGCTGGAATATTTCCTGTTTCCCTAATTTTCCTTAACTCAGAAGTTCGCAATTCCTTGCGTTCCTTTGCTTGTAATACCGTACTCATGTATTAGTCACCTTCCTAGTTTTGTTCTGAACTGTCTCTATAAAAATTCCCCAAAACAGGAAGGTCTAAACATTTTATTTGCAAAAGGAGTGTAGAAGATCAATCAAATAGTGTACTTACAGATTGTTCTTCGTGAACACGAATAATTGCTTCCCCAAGTAACGGCGCAACAGAAAGATTAATAATTTTATCGGTTTTCTTTTCTTCTGGAAGGGCAATAGAATTAGTAATGACTAATTCTTTAATTTTTGAGTTTTGAATTCTGTCAATCGCCGGTCCTGATAATACTGGGTGTGTACAACATGCATATACTTCCTGTGCACCGTTCTCAACTAATGCATTGGCTGCAAGGGTAATCGTTCCCGCAGTGTCAATAATATCATCAATTAAGATCGCTATTTTTCCTTCGATATTACCAACTATATTCATAACCTCAGCCACATTTGGGCGCGGGCGTCGTTTATCAATAATGGCAATCGGTGCTTTTAGGCGCTCTGCTAATTTCCTTGCCCGTGTTACACCGCCATGGTCAGGGGATACAATGACAATGTCACCTTCAAACTTTCTCTTTTGGAAATAATCGGCTAATATTGGAACGCCCATTAGGTGATCTGTTGGGATTTCAAAGAAACCTTGTATCTGAGGTGCATGCAGGTCTAAGCAGATAATACGTGTTGCTCCCGCAGTTTCAAGCAGATTCGCTACTAGTTTAGCCGTAATCGGCTCACGTGCGCGTGCTTTGCGGTCCTGACGAGCATAACCATAGTAAGGCATTACAATATTAATCGTCTTCGCAGACGCCCTTTTAAGAGCATCAATCATAATTAACAATTCCATAATATTTTCATTAACAGGCGAGCTTGTCGATTGAATGACATATACGTCACAGCCTCGGATACTCTCTTCGATATTAATCTGAATTTCTCCATCACTAAATCTTGTTACAGAGCTCTTTCCTAATTCTACACCGATAACCTTTGCGATTTCCCTGGCTAACGGAAGATTTGAATTTAGACTGAATACCTTTAAGTTTGGATCTAAGTATTGATTCGACATATTGCCCTCCAATATTCTACCTATTTTTTCACATTAAGTTTATCGACATAATTTTCTTTGTTCACCTGTTGTGAACGCGCAATGGACAATGCGTTCCCGGGTACATCCTTTGTTATGGTTGAACCAGCAGCTACATAAGCACCTGTTCCAATGGTTACAGGAGCAACTAAATTTGAATTACAGCCAATAAAGACTCCATCTTCAATCTTTGTTAGGAATTTATTTTTCCCATCATAGTTAACGGTTATAGACCCACAGCCTATATTTACATCACTGCCAACCTCAGCATCCCCGATATAGCTTAGATGCGAAGCCTTACTTCCCTTACCGAATACAGCCTTTTTAATTTCAACAAAGTTTCCAATTTTCACTTCATCACTTATAGCTGAATCTGGTCTAATATGAGCAAATGGACCAATATTTACGAGTGACCCGATACTACTATTATAGGCTGCAGATTGACGAATTATCGTTTCATTGCCAACTTCGCAATTATCAATTTCAGAATTGGGGCCAATTTGACATTCCGCTCCGATCACAGTCCTGCCTTTTAGTATGGTTCCTGGCAGGATAACTGTATCCTGTCCAATAACAACATCGGCCTCGATGTAGGTATTCTGAGGATCAATAATGGTGACGCCATTTCGCATATGGCTTTCATTTATTCGGCTCCGCATAATTCTTTCTGCTTCAGCCAAGGCAACTCTGTCGTTTACACCGAGAGTTTCTTCAAAATCATTCGTCTGGAATGCGGTAACCACTTCTCCCTGATTCTTTAGAATCTCTACGACATCCGGCAGATAATATTCCCCCTGCACATTTTCATTTGAAACATTCTTTAATGCTTCAAACAAGGCAGCATTATCAAAGCAATATGTTCCTGTATTAATTTCATTTATTTCTCGCTCTGCATCTGTTGCGTCTTTATGTTCAACGATTTTTTCTACAAGACCCTTTGCATTTCGGATGATTCGCCCGTATCCAGCCGGGTCATCAATTCTAGCTGTTAGAATTGTAGCTTTCGCTTGTAATTCACTATGATGTTTAAATAATGACTCCATCGTTTCTGCCTTAATTAGAGGAGTGTCTCCACAGACAACAATGGTAATCCCTTCTTTGCCACTTAGCATTTCTTGTGCCTGCATGACTGCATGTGCAGTTCCAAGCTGCTCTTCTTGAAGCGCATAATGGCTTTCTTCCCCTAATTGTCCTTTTACCTTTTCAGCACCATGGCCAATTACAGTAACCATTTCTTGAATGTTAAGCTTTTTCACTTGGTCCACTACATGTTGAACCATCGGCTTACCGCACACAGGGTGTAACACTTTATAAAGCTTTGACTTCATCCGGGTACCTTGTCCTGCGGCCAAAATCACAGCATAACGATTATGCATGTTCAAGTCCTCCAATTTACCTTTTTATCCATTAAAAATATTAACGTAATTAGTCAGTCATTTCAAGGAATGTAAGAAAAGTGTCCGAATTTGTTATTTTGAGAAAATTAGAGGCCAAACCTGAGGAATGTATCAGGGGAAATAAAAAAAGAGCACTACTTGTGTAGTAGGCTCTAGTTGAATACTACTTTCTAGGAAGCTCCGGCTTCTTCAAATTCTACTTCTAATTCACCTAAGCGGTGGTACTCTGCCAAGACAGCTTCTTGAATTTTTCCACGCGTACCAGAGTTGATTGGATGCGCAATATCACGAAATTCTCCATCTGGAGTACGTTTACTCGGCATAGCCACAAATAAACCATTATTACCGTCAATAACGCGGATGTCATGAACAACGAACTCATTGTCTAATGTAATTGATGCAATCGCTCTCATACGGCCATCCGTGTTAACACGGCGTAATCTTACGTCTGTTACTTCCATGTGCTCACACCCTTTTCTTATGTTAAAAAGCTAGTGTAATTAATTCAACAGGGAATCTAGTAAATCCTTCTTTTATATTAATTTTTTTAAAAATATTTTAGGCAAAATAGTGAACATTTATAAAAGTCAGATATTTTAATAGTATTCACAGTGAAAATATAAAAAAAACGCCCGTGATTACTTCACGAGCGCAATGACTTCAATTTCAATTAGGGCATCTTTAGGTAAACGTGCTACCTCAACACAAGAACGTGCCGGCTTATTCGTTCTGAAATACTCACCATATACTTCATTTACGGAAGCAAAGTCATCCATACTTTTGATAAAGACGGTCGCCTTAACAACGGTATCAAAAGATGCTCCTGCTGCCGAAAGTACGGCATTTAAATTTTTAAAGACCTGGTGTGTCTGTTCCTTTATGCCGCCTTCAGTCATGACACCAAGAGGAGTCAGCGGAATTTGGCCAGAGCTATAAAAAAGATTGTTAACAATCATCCCTTGTGAATAGGGTCCAATAGCTTGTGGCGCATCATTGGTTTGAACAATTTTCATAGTACTCCTCCGTTCTTCTGTTTAAAGTAGTTTCCCTCTGTTACTTGAATCCTTTTTTCCTTCACATCAACATCAGTTAATTTGACAAGCGATTTGTATTCATCGACAAGACGCTCTTCAATTTTTTCAGCTTCCACCAAAACAGCTATTCCCGCTACTTGAGCGTTAAATTCCTCTAGTAAGCTGATCATTCCCATAACGGTTCCGCCAGCCTTCATAAAGTCATCGACAACTAATACCTTTGACCCTTCTGCCAAGCTTCTCTTAGAGAGCACCATTGTTTGAATTCTCTTTGCCGATCCTGAAACATAGTTGATACTAACCGTTGGTCCTTCCGTTACCTTACTGTCTCTTCTTACAATTACAACCGGTGTATTCAATTGACTCGCAACAGCATATGCAAGGGGAATTCCCTTTGTTGCGACGGTCATGACCACATCAATCTTTGTATTTACATAAGCAGAAGCAATAATCCGGCCGGCTTTTTGTACGATGGCTGGATCCCCCAGGATATCGGTTAAGTATAGATATCCCCCTGGCAAAAGACGGTCTGGGTGTGCAATTAAAGAACATAATTCATTTACAAATGGTCTTGCTTCTTCATCACTGACATTTACAAAGAATTTAACTCCACCCGCTGCACCAGGAACCGTTTGCAAGGTGCCAATACCTCTTTGTTCGAAAGTCTCTTTCACAATTGCTAAGTCTTCACTAATAGAAGATTTAGCAGAAGAGTAACGTTCACTAAAGAAAGTGAGCGGCACAAGCTGGCGCGGATGGTCAAGTAAATAACTCGTCATATCAATCAATCGTTCACTGCGGCGAAACTTCATAACAATCCCCCAAAGACGAATATTCTATAAATAGGATATCATTATTGTCCGTTTTTAATCAAGAGTATGTCGCTCTCCAAGCATTCGAACCGCAAATACTTGATCACAAAAACCTCTTAGGCCATTATATATCCGATGCATTCTCGAATCGTGCTGAACAATACCAAAGACAGTTGGACCGCTTCCACTCATTAATACAGCATCCGCACCAAAACGCTTCATTTGCTCCTTAATTTGTGCTACCTCTGGATGAAGCTTTAATGTTACATCCTCTAAAACATTTCCAACATTCTCGCATACGCTTTGATAATCATTGTTTTCAATGGCTTTAACCATCTCTTTAATATTTGGGTGCTTCGTACCATTTAAATCCAGCCGTCGGTAAACTTCTGCGGTTGAAACACCAATAAAAGGTTTTGCTAGAATAACCCAGCATGTCGGCGGAGCTGGGAGATCTGTAATCATTTCTCCTCTTCCTTTGGCCAGTGCCGTGCCGCCATACACACAAAATGATACGTCCGAGCCTATTTCAGAACCAAGATCGGCTAACTCGTCCAACGTTAATCCAAGGCCCCACAGTTTATTAAGCCCCCTTAGCGTTGCTGCCGCATCACTGCTTCCCCCAGCAAGGCCGGCTGCAACTGGGATTGTTTTCTCAATGGTTATCTGCACACCTTTTTTTACTTGATATCGATCCTTTAACAATTGAGCTGCTTGAAAGGCTAAATTCCGCTGGTCATCAGGTACATAGCGGTTATGGGAAAGAATATGTATTTTATCCTGCTCTAATAATGTCAGTTCAACTCGGTCCGCCAAATCAATTGTCGTCATGATCATTTCGACTTCATGAAAACCATCAGGACGTTTATGCAAAACATCCAAGGATAAATTAATTTTGGCTGGTGCTTTTACTAAAAGCTTCACTACGCCCACCTACACTTCTATATCGATCATATATTTTTTCCTATTTTACCACAAAACTTCAAATAGGAAAAAAGTCAAGCGATAATATTTAAAGCCAGAGGGCTTTCATCCCCCTGGCCTGCCGTGGTGTCTGTTTTGTTTAAACAATGAGAAGCAAGTGCGGCATAACAAATTGGAACACAGTGAACAGCTTCTTTTATCTATTCCTGTTGTTTCTCATCAGCTGCTCTGAAGCGAGTTCAACGGCTCTTTTTACCATATTGCCTGCATCCTTTGCCCGGATGCCGCCCCAGCCCTCTTTTTGGACGACATCATAAAATCCAAGTTCTTTTGCGAGTTCTTCTTTGAATCGTGTAGACATAACACCTCTTCTTCTTGCCATCTAAACAACCCCTTTTTCACACTCACGGCATTATTAGTATGTTAATTAGAAATTATTTCATTAAAGTTTATTAAAGGCTTTGTTAAAACTGAATGTTGATATCACTATGCTTGGAAAATAAGCGGAGGATTTCCGTTTATTTTGGAATATACCCATATTTCTTTAAAAATAAGCGGAGTTTTTCCGCTAATTGTATCTAAATCCTTGGATTTTTTCTTATTTTAAGCAAATAACCGGAATATCTCCACTTATATCTGCTTCGTAAGCTTTCTCTAGATACAATAAGGGGAAAATCTCCGACTAAATATTCATAAACCTATACGAAAATCAACAACGAATAACATAAGAGCCATTAATAAAAGCAAAAGGCAGAAAATCAGTTGATTTTCTGCCTAAATATTGCCTTATATTCTAACACTAACTTAAAGCTATGTTTCCTGCTGCATCTTCATAGAAGGTTATTTGAACTGTTTCTGTAAGAACATCAGCATAGCTGTATGAAACACGTTCAAAAGCATTCTCTTCTTGATCTAACTCGATTACAAAAACCGAAGGGTACGTTTCAGCTAATACGCCGGATCGTTCGATTGTCTTTCTGCGTCCTCCGTTTGCCTTGAGCAACAATCTTTTCCCTAAATTTGAATCAAGAGCCTTTTTGATATCGGCTAAGGTTTTTGGCATTCGGTCCACCTCACTGTGTAAAGTATATCACACTGACATAGTCCTTGTCAAATAAAAACATAAAATTATATCAGTCCGACAAAAAGATTGTCAATATCTTTTCTTCTACTTTTTCTCCCAAATTTCAACAATCATTATGTTTGCCTTAAAAAGGGAGGATTATGTGTAGTAAAAAAAATAAGTCCTAGAAAAGTTTTGGCTAGTTGATTTTCCCGGTTTACTAAGTTCCAGGAGCCTGTTTCTTTTCTATAAGGACTTATGATTCGTCTTCTTGAACAGGATTATAAGGCATTCCTGTTCGTAAGACTCCTTTTGTTTCAATGCCCCCTAGACCTTTCTCTCCTGTTAGTGTGTTTCGTAAAACATCCCAAACATTGATACTCTCCATAAATGGTGTAAAACTTATCTTTGCAACTATATATACGGGATCTAATGCATGAATATTAATTCTTGATGGGGAGCTCGCGAAATTTGCACCTGCATGGATCAAAGATTCAAAGTGAGATTGGCAGGCACCTGCAAAGATAACAAGTTGATCTAAATGAGGAATTTTTTTTCTTGCCTCCCTGACCGTTTGGACAAAGTGCTTTGAGTGGCGGTAGGCATTAATATCAGAAATCTTCCCCTTTGCCTTTGAATATGCATCATGACCAGTAATGACTAAAATATCAGGACGAAATTGATCAATTAAGCCGCCAATTTTCTTTGGCATCTCCTTCTCGTTACAATGTATCCCATAAACAGGAATACCTATTTTCTCATATAGAGTCATGCACTTTTGCAGGTAATCTTGGTCTCCATCTAAGTGAAGAACCTTTCCTGGCATTTGAAAATAATTGGCAGGCTGTACATAGCCGCCTGTTGCTTCATAATCCTGCCTTTGCTTTATTAAATCAATATCCTGTGCAAATAGGCGGAACGATTGTTCTTCCAGGTTTTTGTATTCTTGTAATATCTTAGACCTTACATTTTTGTTAATCACCACTAAATCCTCGTAAGGAGCATCTGCCACTAAACGAATATCCTCACCGTATAGGACTGCAAATCTCTGGCCATTTAGTATTTGAATATCAATAACCCGGAATAGAATATCACAGTTATAGGATCGTCTGCCGACAATATCCATCATCTTTATTTCCACTGCCGTCACTCCAATTAGACCAGCTTATAGGCCTTCCAAATAAAGTTTCTCTTTGATAGGCTATGCAACTACACAAGTTAGTGTGAATGACCCGTTCAAATTAGCGCAAATCAACAGCCTAATTAACACAGGCATAAAAAAAATAGACCTAAACAGGTCTATTGAAAATAGGTATATAATTCATCACTCAATTTTCCAAATTCACTAACAGAAAGAGTTTCCCCTCTTCTTGTCGGCTCAATTCCAGCAGCATTTAAAGCACGAATAATTTCTTCCTTCTTCTCTTTCCCACCGTGCAGCTGACTTGTTAAATTATTTAATATTGTTTTTCTCCTTTGTGCAAAACTTGCACGAGTGACTTGAAAGAAGAACTTTTCATCCTTAACGGTTACAGCCGGCTTCTCCCTTCTAATTAACCGGATTACGGCTGAATCTACATTTGGCTGCGGGACGAAGACCGTTTTCGGAACAATCATAACAGTCTCCGCCTTTGTGTAGTACTGTACAGCTATTGAAAGCGATCCGTATTCCTTTGTCCCAGGACTAGCTGAAATGCGGTCAGCGACCTCCTTTTGAAGCATACACACAATCCCTCTTATAGGAATCTGTTCCTCGAGCAGCTTCATAATAATCGGTGTAGTCACGTAGTATGGAAGATTGGCGACAACCATAAGATCCTCGATATTGGTAAACTCCGCATCTATGACTTCCTGAACATCTGCCTCTAGTATATCCTTATGGATTACCTTTACATTATCATAAGGCGAAAGAGTGTCCGATAAGATAGGCAGTAATCTTTGATCAATTTCAAACGCAACCACTTTTTTACTGCTGCGTGCAAGCTGTTCGGTAAGAGCCCCGATACCAGGACCAATTTCGATTGCCCCTGAGTTATCACCCATTTCTGCAAAGTCAACGATTCTATGTAAGATATTTGTATCGATTAAAAAGTTCTGTCCCAAACTTTTCTTAAATGAAAATCCGTATTTTTCTAGGATGGCCCGTGTTCGAATCGGGGTAGCAATGTCTTTATTCATTTTTTTCCTCCTGTATAACAACTCCAAGTGCTTCTATAAATTCCTGCCTGCTGACTTGAAACATCATCAATCGCTTATAAAGCTGTTTACCATTGGTATAACCAATTTTTAAAATTTTTCCCAACTTTATTCTTCGCTCTTTGGAACCGGCTCCTCCAATGAGGCCCGCTGTAATTAAATCCTCTTGTGTAATTTCCTCTTTAATCACATCTGACATTATTTGTGCGTCTCTTAAAGCGTTGATTATTACCTCAAGAGAGGCGTGTTCAACACCGAGGCCTTTTCCATTTTTTGCGATAGCATCTTCCTTCGGTATAAAAGCATGCTTACAGCCCGGTACGTTTTCGGCTATTGTTTTCCTGATCTTCTCACCTGGATAGTCAGGGTCAGTAAAGATGATTACTCCTCTAGATTTTTGTGCTCTTTTAATTTTTTCAAGGGTATCTTCATTAATCGCCGACCCATTGGTTTCAATGGTATCCGCATCAACTGCTCGTTTAATCGCTGTGGTATCATCCTTTCCTTCCACCACAATGAATTCCTTAATCTTCATTATTTCCTCCGTACATGAATGATAAAAAAACTAAATTAAAATTGAAAAATAAATGAAACATTTTTGTAATGTCCATCGTCTATATTAACAAATGCCTTCATATTATGAAGTAAATACTTGAATGTATTCGTTGTAAGTATAAAGAATATTAGCGAAAAAGCAAAATGCAGAGGCTGATTAACCTCTGCAATGGCAAGCTTATTGTAATATTTTAATCTTGACCTTTCTGACTCCCCAGCGGAACGCTTCCGCCTTAGTTGGAAAGAATACATCAATCTTATGGCCCTTTATTGCTCCGCCAGTATCCGCTGCTACAGCATAGCCATAGCCTTCTACATACACCTTTGTTCCCAGCGGAATCACGCGGGGATCTACAGCAATTACTTTTGCATTTGGATTGGCACGTAAATCAAATCCGGTTGCTGTTACCCCTGAACAGCCATTACAATAGGCTGTATAGGCAGTAGTATTAACATAAAACTCAGTTCCAGTTTCTGCTCCACGGGAAACTTGAATATCTAAATCCTTCGTTCCAACAGCCACAACTTTATCGAGTTTCTCTCTAAGACTCTGCTCACTAATTAATTTTCTTGAAACCTCTTTACCGTTTTCTAAGATGACTTCATATTCTCTTGAAATAAGACCCTGCCTGCCATCATTAATTGTTACTTGTTTTCCTTTTTCTAAACTCTCATCTTTCTTGGTGATAACAGCAAATTGAATTGGTTCTTCCACTACATCGGTGACTTTTTCTACGCGTATGACGTTTATAACGCCATCCCTTTTCAATGTCTCTGATAATGACGGTTCAACTCGGTCAAATTCATTAAGTTTAATTCCCTGTTGTGTTAAAAAGTCAGCGACCGTAGCCGAAGTGGACCATACCTGCTGCTCTATCCCGCCGTCAACTAATGTAAGATGAAGAGCTGATTTAATGCTGATTTCCATCTTATTTTTAATATTTTCCTCGGGTCTAGGTGAGATTTCATCTTGTTCGTTCAATACAATTTTTTGCTCTTTTAGGAGCTCAGCAACCGTACCTGCTGTTGTCCATATCGTTTTTTTCTCGTTGTCTTGGACCATTTGAACCTGTTTGGCTTGTTTCCAGACAATATGTAAATTGTCTTTCACCTCAGCATCTGCGGGAGGTGACAAGTAGTCTTTAGAGTTTGGTGATATACCCAGCTGAGTGAATATATCCTTAACCTTATTGGCATGTGTTTTTATTACTTTTTGCTGTCCGTTAAGAGTCAGTGCAACCGTATACTTAGATCCTTCATAGTATGAAAAACCAAGAAGCGCTGCTAAAACTACAAAACTAGCAAAAGTGATTGCCAACCTCTTCTTACTCAAAGACTTTGGAAACAGGTTTTTCATGTTTTTGAATACGATGAAAAACGCCTCCTTTTCTCGGAGAGATTATTGAGAAACATGCTGCCGGCTGTCAACCCTTGCATTTGTTGTGAACGTATTTCTAATTATGCATATAGTTGGGAAATTTGCAAAGGAAAACTTCTCGACACGGTTATCCTATGAGGAAAAGGAGACGTGTAGAACTTTAAGTTATAGCAAAAAATTTGGACAAGCTTCTATTAACTTCGACAAACTTGTCTATCAGTTTATGTCGAATAATTTTTTTGCATTTGCTGTTGTTGCCTCTGCCACTTCCTCGAAAGTTATGCCCTTGATCTCCGCAATTTCCTGTGCTACAAGCTTTACATATCCTGGTTCATTGCGTTTTCCACGATAAGGATGCGGTGCTAAATACGGGCAATCCGTTTCAATCAGCAGTTTTTCTAACGGAACAGCCGCTGCCACTTCTTTGGGCTTTTTGGCATTTTTAAACGTAACAGGTCCTCCTAATGAGATAAGAAAATTCATTTTTAGACATTCTAATGCAACTTCAGGGCTCCCGCTGAAGCAATGCATGATTCCTCCAACTTCAGCCGCATCCTCCTCTTTTAATATTTCTACAATATCCGCTGTTGCTTCACGATTATGAATCACAATCGGAAGCTTAACTCTCTTTGCTAACCGGATTTGCTTTTTAAACACTTCCTTCTGGATGTCTTTTGGAGACTTGTCCCAATGATAATCCAATCCCATTTCCCCAATTGCCACTACTTTTGGGTGAGATGCCAGCTCTTCTATCCATACTAAGTCATCCTCTGTCATATCAATAGCATCGACAGGGTGCCAGCCGACACAGGCATAGATAAATTCATATCTGTCCGCAAGCTCCATAGCCTTTTTTATAGTCGGCCGATCAAAACCTACGCAAACCATTGTTGACACGCCTGCTTCTTGTGCCCTTGAGATTACTTCTTCTAAATCTTCCTCAAATTGTTCTGCATTTAAATGGACATGTGTATCAAATAGCATTTGCCAAACCCCTTTATCGAATATCATCATTATTTATTGTCGAACTAATAAAGAAAAAATGGAAATGCCACGAAATTTGTTTCACGTGGAACATTTCCATTAGGAATTTCTACTTTACTTTTGAACCATTAGGCAGTGATTGGTCAACTGTCGCTAATGATAAAGAACCATCCTTTGAACCTGCCAGTATCATTCCTTGTGATAATTCACCACGCAGCTTCACTGGCTTTAGGTTTGTAATACAAATTACTTTTCTTCCAACTAAATCCTCAGGCTTATAATATTGCGCAATACCAGACACTACTTGTCGTTTTTCATAGCCTAAATCCAGCTGAAGCTTTAGAAGTTTATCTGCCTTTTTAACAGGCTCCGCCTGAATAACCTCTGCCACTCTCAAATCAATTTTCATAAAATCGTCTATAGCAATTTCATCCAATGTCTCAGGCTTTTCTTCTTCCTTTACAGCCTGCTTCTCCTCGGCACTCGGAGTTGATCCGCCCATTTTAGCTCGGATAAATTCAACTTCTTCTGCAATTTCAAGGCGCGGGAATAAAGGACTTCCTTTCGAAACCTTTGTTCCATTTGGAATCGCCCCAAAAGTCTCTAAACTCTCCCAAGCTTTAAGCTCATCGTCATTAACGCCAAGCTGTTGAAAAATTCCATTAGGGGTCAACGTTAAGAAAGGCTGAAGAAGAACAGCTATTCTTCTTAATGATTCAGCTAAATGAGCCATGACACTTGCAAGCTCATCTTTGCGCTCCTCAGACTTCGCCAATGTCCATGGCTGTGTTTCATCTATATATTTATTACTTCTGCTTACTAACTGCCAAATGGATGTTAATGCAACTGAAAACTCCATTTTTTCCATAGCTTCCTCATATTTAGCTGCTGTTTCACGATTAACCTGAAGCAGTGCTTGATCAAATTCACCGATTGAATCCGAATAAGCAGGAATAATCCCATCAAAATATTTTTCAATCATTGCCACTGTACGATTTAACAGATTACCAAGGTCATTGGCCAGATCAAAGTTAATTCTTTCGACAAACCCCTCAGGAGTAAAGACACCATCTGAACCAAATGGCACTTCTCTTAATAAGTAATAACGAAGTGCATCAAGACCATAGCGATCAATTAGTGTGACAGGATCTACGACATTTCCTTTTGATTTGGACATTTTGCCGTCCTTCATTAATAACCAGCCATGAGCAAAAACCTTTTTAGGAAGCGGGAGATCAAGCGCCATCAACATAATCGGCCAATAAATCGTATGAAAACGAACAATTTCTTTTCCAACAAGATGGACATCTGCTGGCCAATAATTCAAGTATTTACTATCATTATCTGTCCCATAACCGAGAGCCGTAATGTAGTTCGATAAGGCATCAATCCATACATAAATTACATGTTTTGGATCACCCGGCACCTTTACTCCCCAATCAAAGGTTGTTCTAGAAACGGCTAAATCCTCTAAGCCTGGCTTTATGAAATTATTAATCATCTCATTTTTACGTGATTCCGGCTGGATAAATTCAGGATTTTCCTCATAGTATTGCAATAGACGATCCACATACTTACTCATTTTGAAAAAGTAAGATTCCTCTTTAACAATTTCTACCCCTCTGCCGCAATCAGGACAATTTCCATCAACTAACTGGCGATCTGTATAAAAAGATTCACACGGCGTACAGTACCAGCCCTCATACTTATCGAGGTATATATCCCCCTGTTCAAGCAGTCTGGCGAAGATCTTTTCGACAATCTGTTTATGTCTCTCGTCGGTTGTGCGAATAAAGTCATCATAGGAGATATCGAGCTTTTTCCATAAATCCTTAATCCCATCCACAATTTCATCAACATACTGCTGAGGAGAAATCCCCTTTTCCTCTGCATTGCGCTGAATTTTTTGCCCATGTTCATCGGTTCCTGTTAAATACATAACATCAAATCCGCGCATCCTTTTATAGCGTGCCATAGCGTCACCAGCTACAGTTGTGTACGCATGGCCAATATGTAAATTTCCACTTGGATAATAAATCGGAGTAGTGAGATAAAAAGTTTTTAATTTTCCTTGCATTTGATATCCTCCTAATAGGTCAATCGACTTTTCTACTAAATCATTATAGCCCTTTTTCACCCTCTTATATCATCAAAATATACCCAAAAATCAATAAATGTGCAATAAACCCATATATAAACAAAAGATTAATTTTATTTTTTCAATATCTCCCCCCATAAAACTACGGATTCCTGTCGAAAATTATATAAGTGAAATTGTCAATATTGTAGTTTTTTGTCGAATGTTACAATTTCATTAAAAACAATTATAGTAATACAACAATAGTATTAAAAATCTATTTCAGATGAATAGTCATTCATTATTTGTTGATATATCAACATTCTTGTAAACTGATAATATTTGCCATTACTTTTTATTTAAAAGTAATTGACGGAAATGGGAATGGCTGGTATTATTAGTTTATAAAAATAATGTCGAATAATGACGAATAGATAGAGATAGAGAAATAAATTAATAGGTTAATAATGAGAGGAGCTAGTAAAATGAAATCTACAGGTATTGTACGTAAAGTTGATGAATTAGGCCGTGTGGTTATTCCAATCGAATTAAGAAGAACACTTGGTATTGCAGAAAAGGATGCCCTAGAAATTTATGTTGATGATGAGCGCATTATCTTAAAGAAATACAAGCCAAATATGACTTGCCAAGTAACGGGCGAAGTTTCTGATGAAAACTTAGCACTTGCCGGCGGAAAACTAATCCTTAGCCGTGAAGGCGCAGAGCAGTTAGTTAACGAAATCAAAAGCCAATTTGAATTAGTAAAATAATAAACAAAAAGCTTCTCCTTTTTCGGGAGAAGCTTTTTTAATACTAGTTGATATGGTAAGCCTGGTACACTTCCCGTTTGCTTAGTCCTCTGTCAATTGCAGTCTGCTTGATCGCTTCTTTTGAGGGAACCTCTTTAATACTAATGTAGTGATTGACATGTTCCTCTATCGACATGGTTTCCCACCAATTCATTTCTTCTTCCTTTACTTTACTTTCATCTGCACCTTCAATAATTAAACAAAATTCACCACGTATTTCATCTTGATTAGCCCAATCTAAAATTTCCTCAAGGGTACCTCGAATAAACTCCTCAAACTTTTTAGTTAATTCCCGGCAAATTGCGACTTTACGGTTACCAAAGACATTATACATACTTGTCAAGGTTTCTTTGAGGCGATGCGGTGACTCATAAAAAACGAGCGTTCCTGTTTGTCTTTTTAAGGTTTCTAACTCTGCTTTCTTTTCCTTTTTCCCTCGGTTTAAGAAACCATAAAAATAGAAAGGCTGACAGGACAATCCTGATGCAATTAAAGCCGGAAGAGCTGCATTTGCACCCGGTAAAGGAACTACCGTTACTTTTTCACTGATTGCAGCAAGGACTAGGTCATATCCTGGATCTGATATAGCTGGCATCCCTGCATCACTGACTAGTGCAATTTTCATCCCGTCCTTAATCTTATGAATGAGTTTCTCACCGCTCGCTTCTTTGTTATGTTCATGATAGCTGACAACAGGCGTTTGGATTTCAAAGTAGTTACATAACTTTCTTGTGTTTCTAGTATCCTCAGCTGCAATCAAGTCTGCTTCTTTTAATATCCTTACTGCACGAAAACTCATATCCTCTAGATTGCCGATTGGAGTTGGGACAAGATAAAGTATTCCTTTATGTTCCTCATTCTCAAAACTCTTTTGCTGCCACATTAGCTCTATCCCCTCACTCTTCTCCATATAGAATCTTCCTGATTTCGGCAGTGTATTCCCCTTCATCATTATAAACAAATAAAGGAGGAAGTATTTTCAAATCAGGGCTGCCATCTTTAATTCCTTCAATTAATAATGTGTTTGCCTCTTTTCCTTGCTTTGGATAGACAAACTGTATCCGCTTTGGTTCTAGGCGATACTTACGCATTGCTGTTATGATATCCATTAATCTTCCCGGACGATGGACGAAAGCCGCCTTCCCTCCCTGCCTTACCAACTGGCTTGATGCCTTTACAGCATCCTCTAGCGTACAGAGAATTTCATGACGAGCAATAGCTAAGTGTTCATTTGGATTCATTTCTTCTTTTTGTGGTGTTGGAAAATACGGCGGATTACAGGTAACAACATCAAACTTTCCATGCCCCAGCTGCTTAGGAGCTTCTTTAATATCTCCATGAATCATCTGAAGCCTTTCCCCCAGATTGTTATATTCAATACTTCTTACGGCCATATCATACAAGCGCTCTTGTATTTCCACACCCGTAATCCTGCCTTTTGTTCGTGCACTTAAAAACAATGGAATAACTCCATTTCCACTGCATAGATCAATAATATTTCCCTTTTGAATAGGGACGTACGCAAATCGAGCCAGCAAAACGGCATCAAGTGAGAAGGCAAAAACGGATGGACTCTGAATAATCCTTAAATTTTCTGCCAGCAAATAATCAAGCCGCTCATCATCTTTTAATATAACCACTACAATCCACCTCAAAATTATATGTAAAAAAATAAGGCTGACCTGGGTCAACCTCCTCTGCGTTATTTCTTATTAAGAAAGGAAAGACAAAATAAGCAATCGCCTTCCTTACGCAAGCTTCCAAAATGAAGATTACAAATATGAAATCCTTCCTGGTAAAGACGAGCAAGGTTATCATAGCCTTCACCGATGTCCAACGTTCGATCACCGGCAGATGCACGGGAAGTTGTCCCTTTTTTCACTTTCTCGTCTTTCTTATCTTTTTCCGTGGTTACATCTAAACGGCGTCTTAGATGTTCGTTTTCAAGCTTTAAGTAATGATTCTCTTCTAGTATTTCGGCTAAATGCTGCTTTAATTCCCCGAGTTGCTGGTAAAGATGGCCAATTTGTGTTTCCATATTACTTACTGATTCAAATATCTCTTTTTTATCCACGTCGCACACCTCTTAATCTGTGGATTGTATAGAAAAGGCACCCTCTTTAATGATTTCATCCAAAGTATACTCCAGAACTCGATCATGGTCCTTTATTTCCACCTGAAGTACCCGCTCCAATATATTTAATCCTACCACTTTCCCACGTCCTTGAGGAGTTTCAATCATTTCTCCCAAGTCAGGCAGCTGTGATTTTGCTGCTTCATATTCATCATTTTCATATTTTAAACAGCACATAAGTCTGCCGCATAAACCAGAAATTTTAGTAGGATTCAATGAAAGATTCTGATCCTTAGCCATCTTAATGGAAACAGGGTCAAAATCTCCTAAAAACGTAGAACAGCAAAGCATTCTTCCGCACGGACCAATTCCTCCGAGCATTTTTGCTTCGTCCCTGACACCAATCTGGCGCAATTCGATTCTTGTCCGAAAAATAGATGCTAAATCTTTTACTAACTCACGAAAATCAACTCTGCCGTCAGCTGTAAAATAGAAGATCACCTTATTTCGATCAAATGTATATTCAACATCCACTAGTTTCATATCTAATTGATGTCCATTTACTTTTTCATTACAAACATCATATGCTTCCTGGGCAGCTTGTTTATTTTCTTCTACAATCATTCGATCCTTATGATCTGCAATTCTTACCACCTTTTTCAATGGCAGAACAACATCATGTTCTTCAACCTGTTTGCGAGGAACGACGGCCTTGCCATATTCCACCCCTCGTACCGTTTCAACAATCACAAAGTCATCCTTTTGAATTGAGAGATCTCCTGGATCAAAATAATAGATTTTCCCCGCTTTTTTAAAGCGTACTCCTACAACATCATACAAATGAAGATCCCTCCTGCAAAGTTAACACAAGCTCTTCCATCATAAGCTGCGGATTCATATTGGCCGCAAGCTTCCTTTTTGCCTCGAGAATAGCCGACATTTGATCCGATAACCGCCGTCCGGATGTTTCAAGAGCATACTGCCTTAACCGATCGCTTTCAGCTTTAAAGACGATTTGCTCCTGTTTATCTAATTGTATATATAATAAATCCTTAAAAATAAGAAGTAAAAGATCTAAACCACGATTAATCTGTTCTTTCTCTTTAAAGTGTGTGAACCAATCTCCTTGAAGTGTTACCATTGCTTCTAAAGGATTTTTCTTCAACACCTCATATAATTTTAACACTATTTTTTGAGCTTGTGCAAACCAATCATCAACATTTAATTCATATGCCTCATCAAGACTATTCGTTAACTGTGCTAATAGTGGCGCTTTCATTGGATTGACGCCATTTTCAATCAACTGGTTAATCATTGATTGTGGAGATAATGGTTTAAATGATAAAATTTGGCACCGTGAAAGAATGGTTGGCAACAGCTGCTGAAGCTGCTCTGTTAATAAAAAGGCGGTGGTTTGTGAGTTTGGCTCCTCAAGAAACTTTAGTAAACTATTTGCTGCACTCACACTCATCTTGTCTGCATCTGTAATCATATATACTTTCCTAGACGATTCTACCCCTTTTTTAGAGAACTCCTCCTGGAGAGATTGGATTTGCTGCTTTTTAATTGATAATCCATCAGGCTCAACCTTATGAACATCAGGGTGATTGCCGCTGTTTATCCTCCGGCAGTTATGACAAGTCTCACAAGGTTTATAGCCTTCGATTAAAGAATCACAGAATAAGGCCTTGGTGATTAAGAAGGCAATTTCCTTTTTTCCGGTCCCTCTGATTCCCTCCAGTAAGTAGGCATGGGCAACACGATTCTTCAACAAACTGTTCTTTAACATTTTTAGCACCGCAGGCTGCAGCTCTTCTAATTGATCCCATGTTTTTACCAAGTTTATCACTCTCTTACCAATAGTTATGTTTTAAAAGTGCATATATTGTTCAATTGGCAGAACGAATACAGTAGCACCGCCAACTTCTACTTCAACTGGATACGGTACAAAGGAATCTGCATTCCCGCCCATAGGCGAAACAGGCGCCACTAATTGGTCGCGCGATTTACAATTTTCTTTTATGATTTGCAATGCACGGTCTACACGAATATCCTCTGTTCCAATCATAAAGGTGGTATTGCCAGATTTCAAAAAGCCGCCTGTTGTTGCCAGTTTAGTTGCTCTAAAATTATTGTCAACCAGCGCCTTTGATAAACGGTTACTATCCTGATCCTGAACAACAGCGATTATAAGTTTCATCCCAACCAACCCCTTTACCTTATTTCAGTTATCTTTCCTATATTATAACAGGTATTTGTCCTTCACACATTGATATTCGAAGTGTGCTGGAATTGAAAATTGTCTCTAAAAATAAAAAAGCCTCACTTAGAAGGCTCTTTGTTCGAATAATTTACCTTTTAAAATTTCCATCGTTCTATCAAAGACATCATTCACTTCCCCTGAAGCGTCGATTTTCACAATTCTATCCGGAAACCTTTCCATTACGAGGTGATAACCTTCTCTGACTTTCTGATGAAAATCTAGTTTTTCTAAATCCAGCCGATTTACTTCCCGTCCTTTATTTTTGTTAATCCGCTGTAATCCTATTTCTGGTTCGATATCAAAATAGATTGTCAGGTCAGGCATCATTTTTTCAATTGCAAACTGATTAATTGTGAATACTTCATCAATTCCTAATCCACGGGCATGCCCTTGATAGGCTAATGAACTGTCGACAAAACGGTCACAAAGGACCACCTTGCCATTCTCAATTGCCGGCTTAACCTTTTCCACCAGATGCTGCCTTCTCGCTGCGGCATAGAGCAATGCCTCCGTCCGAGGGTCCATCGCAGTATTGTCTTTATCTAATATCACGCTTCTTATTTGTTCTGCAATATCAATGCCGCCTGGTTCCCGTGTTAGTAAAGCTTCTTTTAATTCCTCTGCTACCATACTAATGATTGTTGTTTTTCCTGCACCGTCAGGACCTTCAAATGTGATAAAATAACCGCTCTTCATTAATTGCAAACCTCCAAAATCTTAACCTGTCCTAAATATATTAATCTGCTGCCTGTCCAAGATCGTACCTCCTTGGAATCTGGCTCCTGTATATAGTAACTGGGTAAGCTGATTTATTTTTTCCTCTGTAATACGCTCGCCTGTTAGTAAAAGAGGAATTCCAGGCGGATAAGGAATAATCGTCTCCGCACTTACCATTCCTGCTGCTGCTCCTAAGTCCACAGCTATCTTTTCATAAGTGGTCATTTGTTCAAATGGTATGGCTAACTCAGAGATTTTAGTTTTGTTGCTTTCCACTTCTTCCTTTATAGGAAAATAGGGTAAATCTCTAAGAAGTTCTGTCATCTTCCTGCTTGCCTCTCGCAGCGGGTACTCGTGATTTTTCTTCAATAACGGAAAAATCATCAGCACATTATAAGGGTCTGCCAGCTCTGTAAAAATTCCTAGCGTTTCTAACTTTTTTTGAAGTTCAAATCCACTTAGCTTAGAGCATGACTGAATGGTTACCTTTAATGTGTCCCCTAGTAAATCAGGATACTCCAAAACCTTTATGCTCGGAATCGCAGCGAGCTCTTTTTTAAAACGTACTATTTCTTTTTGTAAGTATTCCATATCACTTTGCTGGTATGTTGCTAAGTAATTTCTAGCTAGGTCAAGTGAAGCCATGATCACGTATGACGGACTGCTTGACTGAAGCATTTGCAAATAATCTCTGACAATGCCGCTGTTAACCCGATGGCTGTTTATATGTAAATATGAACCCATGGTCATTGCCGGAAGAGTTTTATGTGCTGAATGAACGACCAAATCTGCTCCTAACTGGACTGCTGACAACGGAAGGGGATCTCCAAAAATAAAATGAGGTCCATGTGCCTCATCTACTAATACAAGTATGTTATGAAGATGTGAAAGCTCGATAACACTTTTTAAATCATACACCATTCCATAGTAGTTCGGGTAGGTTAGGACAATTGCTTTCGCTTCAGGATAAAGGTCAATTGCCTCTTCGACAACATCCCTAGAAACACCTGTTGCAGTCCTCCACTCATGGTTGTACTCAGGTTCTAAAAATACTGGCCGGGCTTTTGCTAATTTTAGAGCATTTAAGACTGACTTATGGCAATTTCTCTGTACAAGAACCACATCATCTTTCCCGCAAACAGACAAGACCATCGCAAGATTACCCGTGGTAGACCCATTGACTAAGAAAAAGCTTTCCTTTACCTGATAAAGGGCTGCTAAGAGTTCCTGGGACTCTTTTATGACGCCAAGAGGGGCGTGTAAATCATCTAAGCCTGATAATTCTGTTGCATCTATATTTAGAATCTCTTGAAAAATAGTTTGAGACTGCTGTGGGAATATCATTCCTGCTTTATGTCCAGGCACATGAAAGGATATTAGACTTTTATTTTTATGCGCTGTTAATGCTTCATATAAAGGAATACGGGTTTGTTTGTTCATTGGTATGCTCCTTAAATGAGTCTCATTTATTTTAACAAAAAATGACCATACCTACCCCCTTTTACAAAAAAAATAAAGCCCGGGCGGACTTTTTATGAAAAAATTTCAGGTGTTGTTATTTTTTTTAGTTGTTTCAGATAGTATTTATATTTTGGATCATGTGTATCGGTTTGAATTAGATCTTTCTCGCAGTCTGTACATATAAATGAAGTATATAGATGTATCCCTTTTTGTTTTTGATTTTCACAAATAACACATGTTTCCTGATAATGATTATGTGCTAATGAACTCAACCACACCACCTCCATACATCTATTCTTTCCGATTTTTTGTAATTGTATACAAAATTTAGAATTATCTTCTTCAGGGCGACCCTCGCTATATCTTATGTTGGTAATTGCTTTTGGGTGTATGTCTAGATACGATTTATTCAAAAACACTTCGTACTTTTTTATTTGTGTTTGGAGAACACTTTTGTTTAGTTATTCTGAGTTCCTTTATTATCTGAAAAATATCGTTTCCTCTTTTATAAAAATTGTCATTGGACGGGTACGAATAGATTCCATTCGTGACT
>NZ_JAWVNQ010000020.1:0-49627 GCF_046591715.1 Neobacillus niacini
GTTTTAGCAACAAGATTTATCATAACATTTCCTGCTGCTGAGTGTCAATTACTTTTTTAAAATATCTTTTCGTAATTGGCAACAGAAATTATTTTACTTTATTTCAATAATAAAGTCAACACTTTTTCTAAAACATTTATTTCACTAACATCTGTTTTTCGATGTCCCCTCTCGGGAATTACTATATTACTATCATAACAATAAAGAGTCAATACTTTTTTTCAAAATACAAATTCAAGTATGAACGCAGGCTGGACAGTTTAATCAAACGTTTGATTAATTTTTTTATAAAAGTTTTTGATTTGATTTAATCAAACGTTTGATTAGTTTTTAAGCAGTACCTGTCTCATATCATTAATATCTCTCGAATATCCTCTTCCGTTAGAGAAGAACTTCCTTTATCTTTTGAATCAATAATTTCCTCAATTAATTCTTTCTTTTTTTCCTGCAGTTCATTCATTTTTTCTTCAATCGTGCCGCGGGCAACCAGTTTGATGACTTGCACGATATTGGTTTGCCCCATCCTGTGCGCTCGGTCTGCCGCTTGTTCCTCTACCGCTGGATTCCACCATAAATCATAGAGGATCACCGTATCTGCACCAGTTAAATTCAGACCCGTTCCCCCAGCCTTCAGGGAAATAAGAAATAGGTCACGCTCCCCCGCATTAAAGCGATTGGTGAGTTCCAGCCGCTCTTCTGATGGAGTTTGCCCATCAAGATAGAAGAAAGGCATACCTTCATTAGCCATTTCTTTACCAATAAGCTGCAGCATTTTTGTAAATTGCGAAAAAATCAACACTCTTCTACCCGAAAGCTTTGATTCCTCAATAATACGAAGTAATTGCTCAAATTTCGCTGAACTGCCCTTGTAGCCTTCCACAAATAAACCTGGATGACAACAGATTTGCCGCAGCCTCGTCAATCCTGCGAGAATTTTTATTTTATTTTTACGAAGGGTATCCTTATCCAAATGCTTCAAGGTATCATGTCTTAGTTTTGCCAAATAAGCCCCGTAGAGTTTCTTTTGTTCAGGTAATAACTCAACGAAGTCAACAGATTCTATTTTCTCAGGAAGCTCTGCCAGAACATCTTCCTTCAACCTTCTAAGTAAGAATGGGCGAACTCTTCTCGCGATCTGTTTTTTGGTTAAATGGCTATATTCCTTCAAACCTTGAAATAGTTCTGGAAATACCACATGAAAAATGGACCATAGCTCCTCCAAAGAATTTTCCACTGGAGTACCTGTCAGCGCAAAACGATAATCAGCCTGTATTTTCTTAACTGCTCTTGCGGTTTGCGTAATCGGATTCTTAAATGCCTGAGCCTCGTCAAAAAACACAGTATGAAAGGTTTGCTTCTCGTACCAAACGATATCCTTACGCAGCAAAGGATATGAAGTAATGACAACATCTATTTCAGATGCTTGTTTTTGTTTAGCTGTCCGCTCCGTTTTAGTTCCGTCTAGTATGACTGCATTCACCCCTTTAGCAAACTTATTCATTTCACTTAGCCAGTTGTAGGTTAATGACGCCGGACAGACAATCAGAATCGGCAGCTGTTTTTTTCGAATGGCCGGAAGTTCTGAAAGGATATAGGTGATACTTTGAAGTGTTTTTCCGAGTCCCATATCATCTGCAAGAATTCCTCCAAATCCAAAGGAGGCAAGTGTTTTCAGCCATTTGTATCCCTGTACTTGATAGCCTCTTAAAATCGGCCTAACTAATTCAGGGACCTCAAACGCCATCCTGCTTGGATTCTGAATAGTGTCTAAAAACTGCCGGAACGATTCTTCTATTGTAAATGTTGCTGTGTCTTCAACAGAGTCAAACAGTTTTAACCCCCGAACTATAGGAACATTCAACCCAGCTTCAAGGTCTTCTGCCTGTACAGGTGCAGCTTTTAAGAAACGTTGAATTTCTTCAAATTCTCTCGTTTCCAATGAGAGAAGTGCACCATTCCGCAGTCGGTAATATTTCCTTTTTTCCTCAAGTGCAGATAATAAATCTTTGATCTGTTTCTGCGGGATACTATCCATATCAAATGTAAACTCGAGCCAGTTGGTCCGTTCCTTCTTTACTTTTACTCTAATCTTAGGAATCACATTTTCTTTAAAAATACGGTTCCTGACTGCTGTTGTAGCATAAATTTGCACAAGCTTTTGCAGCTTTGGAACAACATGATACAAAAACTCATACTCCAACTCTTCGTTATGCAAGAAATAGCCGCTGTCTGTACGAGCAAATTGGCTTTCTTCCATCAGTTGAATAATTTGATTTTCCTTTTCTATATCTCTTATTAATAATGGACCATTCTGTATTTCTTTGTTTTCCAGCGGGTTAATGACGATATTATTGTAATGGAACTCTACCCCCGCTAACAGTCGGTTTTTCAAGCGATCCAAATAAAGTTTCGCAACTAATGGCACTGTTCGATAGGAGTTCGTTAAATTTTGAGGTAATTCAACTTCTCCAAGTTTCTTTAAACCAGGGACCACACTTTTAATAAAATCATCCATTTGTTCAAGCGGAATTTCTATTTGATTCGTTTTCGAATTCTCTAGCATCTCTTTCAAGTCTGCTAATCGTTTGCAATCTGTTTCTTCAAGCCGAATAAACTTGTCCTTATATAGAACAAAGTGATATGGGTTGAGTATAGTTAAATAATCTAACCCTTTAATCCTTAAGTTATAACCTCTGCCTCTTGAGGGTCCAAAGGTGAATATTAGCGGGAGGGTTTTCTCGGTTAGTACCAACCCCTCAAACGTTTCCCCTTTATTTGCCACTTTCACAAATGGTATCTTTACTAATAATGACAAGAGCACTTCCCAGGAGGATGGCGGTATGAGTAACTGCTCTGGACTGTATACATTATTAAGGTCGTTTGCCATCGTACTTACATACATTTTTTCATCCTGCAGCACATGGGATAAATGTTGAATGACATCATCCGTCTCTTTTTGAAAGCAATGTTCATTTGGATTAAAAGTGAAAACTTCGGAAACAGCGCTTTCCTTCCCTTCTGCTACCTTCGCTAAAAACTGGCGGATATTCGCCACTTTAACATGGGCAATTTCCAATTCTATTCCTAACAGATTCTGTCCCTTCCCTATTTTGACTGGACTACAGAGAAAGTTCGCCACAAGGACTTGTCTATTCTCAAAATGAAGCTGATGCCCGCTTTTCCGTTTAGGCTGATCACGGAAAAGAGAGAGTAAACCAGTGGTCAACGCCTGTTTTGTTGAAGAATCAACATGTTCATCACTTCGCACAAGAGGTGTTGTTCCTTGGTGCTGGTGTTCATAGATAGCAATCAATACCGCTGCAATATGCTGACAGTCCGTTCTTACCGAAGCAAGGGTCGGACAACTGCATGAAGTTCGTAAATCGCCGCTTTCTTCTATATATACGGTGACATAGAAGTCTTCTGTCCCTTTAACACTTGCCTCGCAACGCTCCTGACTAAAATAATCAAAATGCACTTTTCCAGCTCTATAAAAAGAATCTCCTCGTTTAAAGGAGACTGTTCCACACATTTCTTTAATACGTTTAGGGTGTAATTTACTATTCAAATGAACAGCTCCTCTCTGAGAAAATCCCATTACAACAATACCGCTCGCACGTTTAACACAACTGTCCACCCCACGTGGACAAAATGAGCCATTTGTCCACGGACGGTGACAGGCACCAACCTCACCATCCTAAACCTATTCTACCAATTGATAATTTAAATTGGAGTGGTCGATTAGTTTTAGGTCCTTGGGTATTTTTAGGTATAGGATGCTGGTTCCTCCATAGAAATGGGTTGAGCGTCTGAAGGTTTTTTCTCCTGTGAATTGGTTGAGTGTGAATGCCTGCTGGTATTGGGAGAATTTTAGTTTTACTTTTTCTGGGTTCCCTATGGTTAATGTATTTCCATTTAAATCAATCTGAATTGGTTTTTCTAGTTCCGTTATTTCCATGTTATTTACGCCTGAACGTGTTTTGTAGTGAATAGCTTCTATTTTACCATCATTCACAGTTTTTCTCTCTACTAATACTAGGGTACTAATAAGTTCATCGTTTACGGTCGCAATGGTTAGCTCTTTCTCACCATAGTCGAGACTCCATTCCTTGCTGACGAATTTCTTGTCTATCTGATCGATATTCCCCTCAATCGCTGCTTCATATAATTCTGTGCTTTCTTTTTCTAGTTCTTGATTATTATTTAAGGTTTTGTAGTTTACATCTTTATTAGGAAGCAAAGGGCTCACACCTGTACAAATTAGGAGTATAGCAACATATCCGCCAAGCATCCAGCCTAAACGACTTCCGAGAAGGACTTTTCTCATCACCCTGCTTCTCATTACCCTTACTATTGCTATGATGACAATGAAGATGATAAGAAAAGGAAAAAGAAGAGACATTACCGCACCTCCATTCTATTTGACAAAGCAATGGAACCTGAAAAAAGCAATGCTGCTAATATAAGAGCCTTCAGAACAAACACCAAAATAGAAGATTCGGTAAATATAAATTGATAGATGCTTTTCACCCATTCATAACCCAAACTACCCACACCAAGGATTCCTGCTCCAATAAAAACTCCCGGAATGACGATCGCAAAAACTTTACTTATTTGTACAAGCGTTCCAAAAAAGTACCCTAGCCCAGAAAAGAGGAAGATGTAGAGAATCGTTGAACTGTATCCTATTATTACTTCTGAAAGGGAAGGACTAGCGGAAATATACCCCTGGCCGCCATAAAGGTACATAATTATTTTCATG
The DNA here is from genome assembly GCF_046591715.1 of Neobacillus niacini. GTDB lineage: Bacteria > Bacillota > Bacilli > Bacillales > Cytobacillaceae > Neobacillus > Neobacillus niacini_L. The sequence continues at coordinate 4,763 of NZ_JAWVNQ010000020.1, forward strand.
AATGAAGTGGATAGCATTGCACTCACTCCGCCAATGATACTTGCGGTTAGTAAATATAGCAGATTTGATAGATTACTGCTTAAGCGATTGGAGACAAACGTAAAATCATCATTTTTATAAGCCGTTGTTGTCAGCAGAATTGCGGTAATAAAAGCCCATATGATCGTAAAAATAATAACCATATCAGCAGAATAAAACTGAATATCGATTTCAACGTTTTCACTGCTCGAGCCCATCATTCCAACACCATTAAAAGAGAAAAACACCGCTAATAACTGGATAAAAATGAGTGAGACAAATACTTGTTTATAAGCCTTAAATTTATAAAAATATTGCTTCTTCACGACATCCAGCAACCTAGTCTTTGATAAAGACATCGTCAATTCCCCCCTTTTCTTCACTTGTCAGGTATACACACACATCACTTGAGGATACTGGGGTTAACGCAAGCCCCGATGCCTTTGCCTGTTGACTTTCAGTGTCCGTTAGGGTATTTCTCACGACAGCAAACGTACGATCTAGTCCGATATTCTTAAGATAAATGACTTCTTTATTTTGCGTCCATTCCTTCACGCTCTCCGATAATCCTTGAATGCCGATGGCCCATTCTTTTAATTCTCCGATCGGAAGATGCAGCAGTTCTCTTCCCTCTTTTATCAGGAGGACATCTTCTAATAAGTCCTCCATTTCATCTAAGTGATGACTAGAAAGCAAAATCGTGCGGGGATAAGCGAGATAATCTTTAAGCAGTGCGCGATAAAAGTCTTTGCGGACGGCTGCATCCATACCCGTAGTCGGTTCGTCAAACAAGGTTAATGCACATCGCGCACATAAGCCTACTATCATATTGAATGTACTTTTCATCCCCTTAGAAAGATCGTTGTAATAGCAGGCTGATGGAAAGGAAAAATAGTCAAAAAGACGGCTTGCGAGCGCATGATCCCATTTTTCATAAAAAGCTGCTGATGCATTTAGTATTTCTTCCAATGTTAAAGATGCCGGGAAATTCATTTGATCATGAATATAAATGAGATTAGCTGAGACCATTAGATTATTAAATGGCTTTTCGGAAAAAACCTTGATTTCACCTGAAGTCTCCCGCAAGAAACCGGCAATCATTTTTAACAGCGTGGTTTTCCCGGCACCATTACGACCTATTAAACCCGTAATCTTATTTTCTTCCATTGTAAAAGAAAGAGTATTCAACGCTTTTGTTCTCCCATAGACTTTTGTCAATCCTCTGCACTCAATAACATTCATCTCCCTGCCTCCCCCGTATTTACATCCTTTATCATTTGAATGAGTTCCTCTTTGCTCACAGCTAACCGTTCTGCTTCCATTACAATATCAATAACCAATTTCTTTAAGGTTTGGTTTTTCCGTTTATTGATGATAATTTCTTTCGCATGCGGCGACACAAACATTCCAAGACCACGTTTTTTATAAAGAATGTTTTCCTCTGCCAAAAGAGTTAGGCCTTTCGCGGCGGTTGCCGGATTAATCGTAAACAACTCTGCGAGCTGATACTGCGAGTAAATTTTCTGATCACGCCCAAAATTTCCGTTCAAAATCTCTCTCTCGAGCCATTCGGCGATTTGCAAATAAATCGGCTTGCTTCCGTCCATATTTAGTACCAACCCTTTTCCTCCTTTCCGCCATAGTACATTACTGTTGTAATGTACTATATCACAATCCCCACCCCAGTAACAACCAATACTGGAAAATTTTCCAAACATAATTATTGACTCAAGTATTATTCGTTGAGGGTAGAGAGTCGATAGGCGGAGATTTTCCGGCTATTGAATCTAGAGGGAGCTTCCGAACTTGATTTAAGCGGAGTTTTTCCGTTTAACAGCTTTAAATAGGCCAAAATCCAAGGATTTGGATACAATAAGCGGAAAAGCTCCACTTAATTTAAAGGAAATATAGGTGTTTCCCAAAATAACCGGAAAACCTCCGCTTATTTTCCTAACACAACATTCTGGTCAAACATATCCCTCCAGTTAAAACAAAAAAGCCCTATTCCCTGATCTGCACAAGGAATAGGACTTAAAAATATTCTTATACTACCATCCTAATCTGATTTCCAGATGGATCACTTACTGTATAATACGCTGTTTCTTTTTGCACTTGCGAACCAAGCTGCTGCAGCTGTTGAAGAGCCGCTTCCCTGGATGCCTCATCTGGAAATACAACTGTATACCAATTGAGACCGACACTATTTGGCGGCGGAGTTGGTGCCCCCACGCCCTGCCATGTATTAATGGCAATATGATGGTGGTATCGTCCTGTTGACAAGAATACGGCTTGAGGATAATGACTGACAATCTCAAATCCCAGCCCCTTTGTGTAAAATTCTTCTGCTTTCTTCAAATCTCCCACATGAAGGTGAATATGGCCCATAACGGTCCCCTCCGGCAGACCCTTCCATTCTCCGTCACTTTCTGCCAGGATACCATTCCCATCCAACTCTTCTGTCGCCATTTCTACCAAGCCATTTTTCCAGGTCCACTCTTTTGAAGGGCGATCCCGGTAGACCTCAATTCCATTTCCATCAGGATCATTAATATAGAGCGCTTCGCTAACGTAGTGATCTGCTGCCCCAAGCGGGTAACCCGTACCAAGTAAATGACGCAAAAAGACAGATAAGTCTGCGCGGCTTGGCAGCAAAATTGCAAAGTGATAAAGTCCTGACATTCTGCCTTCTTTCGGAATCACATTTTCCGGCTGCAGAAGGGTCACTAATGTTGTTTTTCCATCTGTTGTTAAGGCTGCCCTGCGATCTGACTGTTCAAGAACCTGAAACCCCATGATATTTTGATAAAATATTAGCGCCCTTTCTAAATTTTCCACTTTCAAGCTGATTTCGCCGACGTAAATATTTGGTTTCTGGTGAAAACCTTCCATAATTTTTACCCTCCATTCACGGTTCTTCTTATTATTCAAATACATTACAAAAGAAATTCACATTGATGCAGTTAACTAATAAATTACGTAATTAAACCCATGCTTTTTGTCAGTGCTCCCCTAAATTTACAGATAATTAAAGTAATTCACTTTTTCTTTACAAATCTTTACATTCCCTTCATTAACATTATCAAAAGGACTGCCTATAATCATAGTGAAAGTTACAAAAACGAATCAAAGGGGAGAATGATAAAATGGATCGCCGTTTATTTTTAACCTACGTTGGAAGCAGTACTGCCGCTTTAGTTGCCGCATCATCGGGGATTGGAACATTAACAGGAAGCGCTATGACAGGAAACCACTTAATGAATGGAAAGCCGTCTGGAAAGGGCAAATCACTAACTTCACCGTTCAAAGCCATAAGCCGCACCTGGGAAAATGATGTGGTACTCCCAAAGGGATACAACTACTCAATTATCGCTTCTTATGGTGATAAGATTAACTCTTTGGGTGAAAAATTTGGGGATGCCGCTGACCTTACTGTCTATTTTCCAATTGATAGCTTAAAAGGCGGAAACAATTCCGAAGAAGGCTTGATTTGGGTCAATCATGAGTTCCCTGAACCTGAGAACTATATGAAATTGTTAGGAATCAATCCATCTACTTTTAATAAGGAGAATCTAGCAAACTATCCGGAGCTTCTTAAAATGGAAAAGGAAGCTGTCGGCGGTTCTGTCATTCACGTAAAAAAAGAAAAAGACGGATGGAAGCTTGTCGTTGATGATACATATAATCGCCGTGTCGATGGTAATACCCTGATTGAATTAACCGGTCCTGCACGCGGAAGCAAGTATGTCGGCGGTGCTAAGACTGTAGTTGGTTCATTAGGAAATTGCAGCGGCGGACGTACTTTATGGAATACCGTATTGTCTTGTGAAGAAAACACAGAATATGGCGATGACTATGGATGGCCAAATTTCACGGATGAACATTACGGCTGGGTTGTCGAGGTTGATCCGTTTGATCCAAAGAGAACTGTACGAAAGCACACTGCTCTCGGACGCTTTGCTCATGAAAATACCGCAATGGGCTTAACCAATGACGGCAGAGTGGTTGTTTATATGGGCGATGATAAAGGTGATGCATGTTTCTACAAGTTCATTAGCAAAAAGAAATTCAATCCTGCTAATCGAGAAGCCAATTTTGATATCTTAGAAAACGGAACTTTATATGTTGCGAGCATGAGCCAGCAAAAATGGATTGCACTTGATTACGCAGCCAATTCTAAGCTTCAGAGCCAATTTGCTGACCAAGCCGATGTCTTAACCAATGCTCGTGCAGCTGGAATTGCTGTTGGCGGTACAAAGTTAGATCGCCCAGAAGATGTAGAAATCCACCCTCATGACGGATCCGTTTTCTTAGCATTAACAAACAACACAGGCCACGGTAATTTCCATGGACAAATTGTTCGATTTGTTCCCACCAATGGTGACCACGCAAGTGAAGCCTTCAAATTTGAAGTATTTGTTGCCGGCGGACAGCAAAGCGGGATTACTTGCCCAGACAACCTTCACTTTGACAGCAAGGGAAACCTTTGGGTGGTAGAAGATTTTGGTGCATCTGAAACGAATCAGTATGCTGATTATAAAAACTGTGGTGTATTCATGATTCCAACTGACGGAAAACAATACGGGGAACCTTTCCAATTTGCCTCCGGACCAAAAGGCAGTGAATTAACAGGTCCTTGGTTAACGCCAGATGAACGAACCTTATTCTTAGATGTACAGCATCCAAGTACTTGGAATCCATACCCTGGTCAAACATTCGGCCGTTCTTGTTTGATTGCCGTACAAGGCGGGAGCTTTAAGTAAAACTTCGGAAGGAGCCATCCTCATCATGTTTGTTTGTTCAAACCATGTTAGAGATGCCTTGAAGCTTATGTTTCTGCCTCATATTAAATTAATTGCAGAGGAAGAAAGCTTTCGCTGTCATCTTTGTAAAAATAAAGCAAAATATAAGCTTTTTAGTTTTGGATATATAAGAAAAAAGACAAAAGAAGCTATGTAAAGGAGGTTCTTCCATGCTTCAGAATATTGGCATTCCTGGATTAATTCTCGTCCTTGTGATCGCACTAATCATATTCGGACCATCAAAACTGCCAGAACTAGGCCGTGCTGTCGGTTCCACCTTAAAGGAATTTAAAAAATCAACCCGTGAACTGGTCTCAGATGATTCCACTGATAAGTCTCAGTCCAAAAAAGAAGAAAAAATGATATAAAAAGTGATCAATGAAAGATGCGGGCAGCAGGTTGTCCTTGCATCTTTTTTAAGGAGGGAAAAAGGTTGACGAAACAACAAGACATGGATTTGATTGGTCATTTGGATGAATTACGAAAAAGACTAATCATCATACTCGGAACCTTTATGGTATTACTCATTCTTGCTTTCGTTTATGTAGAGGATATATATCATTTGCTTGTTCAGGATTTAGAGGTGAAATTGGCCATTTTAGGGCCTAGCGATATTTTATGGGTGTATTTAATGCTATCCTGTGTTATTTCTATTTCAGGAACAATCCCTATGGCCGCCTATCAAGTCTGGCTGTTTGTTCGTCCAGCATTAAAGGAACTGGAAAGGAAAGTGACACTTGCTTACATTCCGGCGTTATTTCTCCTTTTTATCGCAGGAATAAGCTTCGGATATTTTGTCATTTTCCCGATCGTCTATCAATTCCTTCTCTCCCTGTCGGAGGATATGTTTACGACCTTCTTCACCACAGAGAAATATTTTCAGTTTCTGCTGCATATGACACTGCCATTTGGATTTCTGTTTGAGCTTCCTGTTGTGATTATGTTCCTGACAAGTCTTGGAGTATTAAATCCCTACCGATTACAAAAGATTAGAAAATACTCCTATTTCGTTCTCATTGTTACAGCCATCTTAATCACACCGCCAGATTTACTATCTGATATTTTAGTTATCATCCCTCTTATCCTTCTATATGAGTGCAGCGTATTATTATCAAAGTTCGTTTACCGGCGAAAACAAAGATTAACATTGGCGGCATGAGTTCTAGTTCTTATTCACTAGTGTACGAAATAGAATAGTTTATGACTTCTATCTGAATGGTTAAAGGGGATGTTTTTATGAAGATTCAACGTCTTGGGCACGCGATGTATGTTTTGAAAAGTAAGGAAGGGAAGAATTATTTAATTGATCCGTTTTTCGATTTGAATCCTGGTTTTCCTGAAGAGTTAGATACAGCAAGTTTCTATCAATCTATCGACTGTGTTTTTCTAACACACGGTCATTTTGATCATACAAGCGGGCTGCCAAAGATATTAGAACACAAACCGGAAACGATGATTGTCGCCCAATACGAACTGGCATTAATTCTTCTCCAGCAAGGAATCAAAAATGTCCTTCCTATTAATATTGGCGGGTCGGTATCGTTTGATGACGCAACCGTAACAATGGTTCAGGCCCGGCATTCTTCCTCTTACGGGGAAACAACTGGCACTCCGGTATATGCCGGAGAATCAGCGGGATATGTGTTTGACTTTAAGAATGATTATACTCTCTATCATTCTGGCGACACCGCCTTAATGTCAGATATGAAACTGATTCAGGATGTATATCAGCCGGAAATTGCTATACTTTCTTCTTCCGGGCACTTTACAATGGGACCGAAGGAAGCTGCCTATGCGGTAAAGAATCTATTAGACGTGAAATATGTAATCCCTAGTCATACCTTCCCGACAAACGAAACAGCTGCATCAAAAGAATCCTTAACCCAACTGCTGCAGGCATTTCCTGTAGTGGAATTCATGATTGATCGAGACAACGAGTTAAAAGAGCTGCTAAAGGATTACAGAAAAACAGCAGTCATTCAGCTTGGTTATGGGGAAGAAAAAGAATTTAACATAAAAAACAATAAATAATAGAACCATAAAGAAAAGGATACCGCCGGTTGGCGGTATCCTTTTCTTTATGGTTCTAACACTGTCCGCCTGAGGTGGACAGTGTCCACGAGCGGTGACAGGCACCACATTGGCACCACACACTATTGATTTAGATAAGCCCAAGCATATTGCGCATAGAGTTCGGCTCCTGTTGCAAGAGCGTCTTCGTCGATGTTGAATTTGCCGTGGTGATGGGCCCATTCTGTGTCTTTGTCAGGATTTCCACTTCCGACGAGGGCAAAGCTGCCTGGTGCGTGGTCGAGATATTCACTGAAGTCCTCGCCGCCCATGGTTGGTTTTTCGTTATAAATCACATCATTCCCAAACGCTTCACCGGCAACCTTTTGAACTAGGTTTGCACTAGATTCATCGTTAATGACCGCTTTGGTCCCGCGAATATATTCCACTTTTGCGGTTGCGCCGTACATAGCAGCAACCTGGTCCGCGTAATGCTGAAGCTGGGTTTCGATATGGTCTCTTGTTTCAGGGTGGAAACAGCGGACGGTTCCTTCAATAACTGCATTTTCTGCAATGACATTAAACCTTGTACCTACGACCATTTTTCCGATCGTTAGGACAGCTGGATGCTGCGCATCAATGGTTCGAGATACTACGGTTTGAACATTCATGACGAAAGATGAAGCGACAATTGCAGCATCAATACACGCATGAGGTATCGCACCATGCCCGCCTCTTCCCTTGAACGTAACTTTAAATAAATCTGCCGATGCAAAGGATGGGCCAGGAGTACAGGATACTTTGTGTGTCGGCATTTGCGACCAAATGTGGATTCCAAACACGTTATCTACACCGTCCATTGCACCTTGTTTTACTAGCGCTTTTGCTCCTTCTGCTACTTCTTCTGCCGGCTGGAACAATAGCCGGACATTCCCTGGCAATTCTTCCTTTATTTCATTAAGTGCTTTAGCCGCAATCAATAGCATAGCCGTGTGGGCATCGTGCCCGCATGCATGCATTTTCCCATTCTCTTTGGAGGCATATTCCAAATCGTTATTCAGTTCCTCTACCTGTAATGCATCCATGTCGCCTCTCAAGGCAACCGTTTTACCCGGCCGGCCACCTTTGATTTCCGCAATCACACCAGTAGGTTCTGTTTTCCGATAACTGATTCCTAATTGATCCAGGTACTCACAGACAAATTGAGTCGTTTTGAATTCCTCCCAGGACACCTCAGGCTCACTATGAAGCTGCCGACGTAATTGCGTTAGATCTTCACTATATGTTTCAATAGCTTCTTTTATTTTTGCATGAATCATTACTATTCCGCCTCCGTTAACTTTTTAGCTGCCTCATATAGGACCTGGACAGCATTTGCTATATGACGTGAATCGGACCATTCTTCTGGACAATGGCTCAACCCATCCTTACTCGGAATAAACAGCATTCCTACATTCGTAAAGTCGGAAAAGACCATCGCGTCATGACCTGCACCACTGTTAATCGAACATTTAGGGATATCCAGCTCACTCGTTTTTTTCTTTAGTAATGAAACAATATCCTTATCCATTTCTTTTGGCTGAATATATAGAAGCTGTTCAACAGAGACCTCTATGCCTTTATCACTATAGATACGAGCTAATTCTTTCACTTTTTGGATGACATTCAATACGTTCTCTTCTTTACCTGAACGGATGTCCACGGTAAACACTGTTTTATCAGGAATGACATTTGCTCCATTCGGAAAAACATTCAATCTTCCCGTTGTGACAACCGTACCATCCCCCTCCGTTTGGGCAAGCCCGGGGAATTGTGCAATCATCTGAGCTGCAGTGACCAATGCATCCGCTCTGCGATCCATTGGCGTTGTCCCAGCATGCCCTGCCTGACCCTTGACGGTTACTTCTAATTGAGTTAGACCAACAATTGCTTCTACCACCCCAATTGGAATCCCCTTTTCTTCAAGAATCGGACCTTGTTCAATGTGCAGCTCCAGATAGGCTTTCATTGTCTTCGGGTCCCTCTTTTTAGGAAGTGAAGGGTCGAGACCGATTTTCTTCATTGCTTCTACTGCGGTAATACCATCTTTATCTATTAAACTCTTAAATTCTTCTTCCTTTAATAACCCAACGATTCCGCGGGATCCCATTAATCCTCCGCCAAACCGCGCACCTTCTTCTTCAACTAAGGCAATTACTTCCAGCGGATATTTTGGTTTTACTCCATTCTCAGTGAAAAGCGCTGCAACCTCGAGTCCTGCCACTACTCCCGCAGGACCATCATAGGAACCGCCATTGGGGACAGAATCAAAATGAGAACCGATCAGGACGCTCGGCGCATCCTTCAATGTTCCTTCAAGCTTTCCAAAAATATTCCCAAACCCATCCTCACGAACATCCAGACCGTATTCCTTCATTTTCTCTTTAATATACTTACGAGCCTGCAGGTCCTCTGAACTATAAGTTAGCCGAGTGGTACCTTGACCAGGTGTAGCAGTAAAGGTACTCAAGGTGTCAATATGACTTTCCACTCGCGACTTCACCATTTCAAGATTTGTTTCTACTTTTGTATCCATTTACCTCAAACCCTTTCTTACAAGAATCCTACAAAGATCCCTGCTAGTACGACCGATACCATGGTTACGGTGATGAAACCTCCAACCAGCATAGGAGGGAGCATATGGCTAGTCAGTATTTCTCGTTCTTTTTCATCCTCTGTTAAGGATTTAATGACTTCATTTGTGATAATGTAATCGGCTGGGAATCCGTACAAAGCCGTCAGTGAAACGGCGAACGCCATATCCTTGCTCACCTTTAGAATCTTTCCTGCAATGAAGGAGAAGATATACATCCCGATGACCCCTAAAACAATGGTGCCGACAAGCGGATAAATAATTTCAAGCATCATGCTTGGTGTCGCCTGTTTTAAACCGTCAAAAATAAAGAGCATAAGTGCCATCAAGGCAAATCCGAAACCATTTGCTTTTTGTAATACCTGCTTTTCCAAGAATCCAACACTTGTTGCGATAACACCGAACAGTAAGCAGAGAACAAACGGGCTGATCGTAACAATTGGTGCTGCTAGAGTTGAAGTAAGATAGGCAAGGTATGCTACCAATGATAGTCTTAAAAACTTAAAGAAATCTGTATTATATTTCTCTGGCATATTTTTAAAGAGCTTTAATTCAGGTTTCACTTCCACTGTTGTTGCCGCAATTTCTGCTGCAGCCTCATTTGAAAGTTGTCCGCTGCGGTATTGCTTCAAGAGCCTCTTACCCTCTTTTTTCAAAACAATAGAAGTGATAGGGTATCCAGCAAAACCTTGCATAACATAAATAACAATGGCAAAAACAGATAAAGTAGCAAGACCTGCTTCCTTCGCTCCCTCTGACATAATCAAGGCAGATACGACACCGCCCACCAAAGGAGGAATGGCAACTACAATGGTCTCATAACCAAAAATGAATGTTCCAATTCCAAATAAAACAGCGATAATTCCTAAAATTCCTGAAAGGGCAATAACAATGGTTTTCCACTGTTTTTTCAATTCCTGTAGCGATAATAAAGTTCCCATATTTGTAATTAATAAGTACATCATCATCGTCGCAACAACTGGCGGAACACCTGCAAGTGCAACGATATCCTGCGGGAAGAATGTCCAATATCCTAAAAGGAATAAGACCGCGCAAACGAATATTGAAGGTACCCATGCCTTGGTTCGTACTGCAATTAAATCTCCGATAAATAAAATGGCCACTAAAATGACTAATGCTAACATCTGCGACATAAGAGTCCCTTCTTTCTTGGATGAATTTACTAATCCTTCGTTTTACGAAAGATTAAATCTATTATTAGAATAATAATATAATTATACTTTTCAGTCAATTTAAATTATTTAAAACTTTCTTGCAAACGTTTCCAATTGCTATTTTCAGCAATAAAGTAAAATTTTACTATTTTAAAAAATAAAAAAACTATTCTGCAGTAACGTAACATAAAAAAACACACCCCCAATCAGAACATTGAGGGTGCACTTATTAGCCTTTTAATTAACAATCGGAACAAATATTTTCTCGTAGAGATAATCTCCATCTACTTCATTTATTTTTATAACAGAGGCATTTTCTACTGGTTTAAAATCCTTCAAATCCTCTATCGGCCAATTCATCAAAAACGTTAGCAGCATATGAATAAAGGCTGCATGTGTGACAATAACAACATTTTCATAGCGTTGCTGCTGTCTCGCACGCTCTACCACGGTATTCATGAACATCGTTGCACGTAAATACACATCTGCTAATGACTCCCCATTCTGAAAGCGAAAATAAAATTGACCTGCTGCTTTGAATTCCTTCTTCTTCTCAGGTGTGCGGTCGGTAAAGTCATAAAGATTGCCTAGTTCCCACTCTCTTATTAATGGATTCTCGTAAAAAGGAATACCCTCTGGCAAGGCAGAATGAATGGCTTGAGCCGTTTGCATCGTACGTAAATAAGGAGAACTGTACAAAACAGTCTTTGGAGTGACAATTGTTTTGAAGAATTCTGCCGTTACCTTTGCTTGTTTATGACCGAGCTCCGTTAAATTATGCTGCGAGTCATGCGTATGTGCCATCACGGTTTTATCCACATTATGCTCTGCTTCACCATGACGGATAAGATAAATATTCAACCATTTTCAACCCCTTCTCGTAGTCTATTACTTCTATTCTACTTCAGCAGGCAGCCCCATTACCTTGTAAACGTTCGACAACATTTTACACCATACAAAAAAGCACCTTCCCTTAAGGAAGGCACCACTTTAAAAATTATTTAAGAAAAGACGAATTACATCTGCTCCCCCAATTATGGTTCCTAAGGAACCCCCAATATTGGTAAGAATGATAACCAGAAGGACCCTTGTAAATTTATTTCGCCAAAAGCCCTTAATAGAGAAAACATCTTCTGATAGTGTTTCAAAGTCAGCGACACTTGGGCGTTTGATGTAAGCTTGTACAATTCCCGATACCCACCCTGCTGCCAGCAATGGGTGTAAGGCCGTGATTGGGGCGGCCAATAGGGCTGATAAAATAGCCAGCGGGTGTCCTAATGCTGCAGCAGCACCAATAGCTGCTGAGATCCCAGTCCAGAGAATCCAGCTAATTGCTTGATCCATACCAGCGGCTGGATTGAGAAAGAAGGTTAGTGCAATAATTGCAACAATTAACACTGGAATTGCCCATCCGATGATTTGCGGTGTTTTAGATTTTGGCTTTGTTTTTGTGAGAGCTTGTAAGTCCTGTTCATTGTGAATCTCTTTTGTGATTCCTGGAACGTGTGCGGCCCCTAGAACTGCCACAACTTTTTTCCCGGGTGCTTCTTTAATTTTCTGAGCTAGGTATTGATCTCGTTCATCAATTAAAGGTTTCTTTAACCTGGGAAAGGCTTCCGAGATTTCAGCAAGCGAGGCATTCAATGTATCCTGCGTTTTCATTTTCTCTAGTTCTTCTTCAGAAATAGATTCTTTATTGAAAATACTGTAGAAAATTGAAGTGAGCAGCTGGGCCTTTCCCCAGACACTTACATTCCCCCAAATCCGCGAGAATGTAATTTGGATATTACGATCAGCCAAAACAAGCTCAGCACCTATTTCTTTTGCTGATTCAATCCCTTGGATCATTTCCTGTCCTGGTTTTGTATCAAATTGCTTCGCTAATCGATTTTGAAACGAAGAAATGGCAAGATTCATTAACAGGAGTGTAGCCTTCTTTTCTTTAATGACCTTAAAGATATCTGTTTCTCTCCATTTACTGCCTTCCATAATCGACTTGTAGCGTTGGTCATCCAATTCAATACAAACAGAATCTGGACGCTCCCTGTCAATAACCTCTTTAACCTGCTCTACACTTAGTTTAGAAACATGAGCGGTACCAATTAATATAATTTCTTTGCCATCCAAATCAATTCGGGTTATATTTTCTTCCGTCATAATCTACTTCCTTCATCCTAAATATACTTATTTCCTAAAAATGTCTCTATCCTTATAATGAAGTAGAACTCGGAGAATTTCAACAAATTATATTTTGATGCTGTTATCAAAAAAGCTTAATAGATATGAGGTGAGCGATATCCAACAGTTACTCCTGCTCCAGCAAGTGATTGATTATATCGAAGAACATATAAGAGAAGAAATTGAACCAGAGCACTTAGCAAAATTGGCGGGATATTCCCCCTACCATTTCTATCGTGTTTTCCAGAAGCATACTGGGTTTACATTGATGGACTATGTTGTAAAGAGAAAGCTGCAATATGCCTTGCATGAATTGGTTAATGGTAAAAAAATCATTCAAATTGCCTTGGATTATGGATTTGACACCCATGCTGGTTTTACAAAAGCTTTTAAAAAATGCTTCGGCAGCCCTCCAAGTTTATATAAGATTCATTGTCCCAAATCGCTGCCGCAAAAATTGGATTTGTTGTCTATTCATCAAAAGAACACTGGCGGAATCGTCATGCAGCCGATGATTGTGGAGAGACCGTCCTTCTTTGTTGCAGGTAAAACCTTCTCCATTAATATGGAAAATGTATCTTACACAAGAGATGCACCGGCAATATGGGACCAAGAAGGGCTTGCAGACGGTTCTATTGAAAGAATGCTGTATCAATACCTAGCCCCTAAAAAGCATGGAGAGTACTGCATTAATCTAAGTCCTTCAGATGCAGAAGATAAATTTATCTATTTATTTGCTGTAGATTTAGACAACGATACTGCACTGCCGGCTGAACTAACATCCTTACAAATACCAGCAGCTACATATGCTGTGTTCAGAACTCCCTTGGTTGAAGTGGAGAAGTTTGCTTCCGCGATCAAAGGAACATGGAAATATATTTTAGAAGACTGGTTCCCACAATCCTCTTATGAAGTGGATGACGAGGCCTATGACTTTGAATACTATGATGAACATTGCCACCACTGGGATTATGAAAGAATCTATATGGAGATTCATATTCCTATAAGAGACAGGGGATGAATCTTCTAGGAATAGAAATAAGGAGCATTTTAGGGAAAAAAGGGCTAAACCGCTATCGGGTCACGTTTCCTATCACAAAACCCGAAAATGCAATCGAAAGTGTAACCTAACATTAATAAATATAAGGCTCAGTTCACACTGAGCCCATTTCTAAAATATAGCACTTTAATTTATTATTGTTTGCTTTCTTTTGATTAAAACTAACTAGCATAACTGATAACAGTATAGGAATTATCTTTTAATATGTAGGATTTACTTGCCAATCTTTTATTTTTTCTTCAATTCATTAACAATTTCGTTAATGCGTTTTTCTACTTCATAAAGGTTCTGTTGCATTCGATCACGCCGGCTGGTCAAGACCTGCAATTCCTTTTTTAATTCCTCTGTTTTGCTCATGATTTCCCCCTTGCTGATAATTGTGATATATCATTAGTATGCTAGTACCCGCCGTCCTCAGACAAGGAAGAAAATGTATGGTATTGGCAGACATTCTTTTTTAGGAAACTGCTTCGTTAGCAGTGAGTAAGTTTTTTTTACAAACTTTATTTCATTTTTACACTTATATCCAATTATTACGTGCTATCTAAACATTTTATGTAAGACAATTAGAGGTAAAATTGTAAGTTTAAACGCAAATCTATTTCGGCTCAACATGAACAATTACATCATATACTTTGTGTTCCTTCATCAATGTATCCTCAACAATCGTTGCAATGTCATGTGCATGATGTAAATCCAAATTGGAATTAACCAGTATGATGACATCGACGACAACGTTGTTGCCATAATTTCTCGCTTTTATATCCTTAACTCCTTTAACACCGTTACAATTAATAACAGTAGTCTTATATGAATCTAATTGCTCTTGATCAAATCCATCCGTTAAATGGTGTGAAGCTTCACGAAAGATTTCCCATCCAGTTTTACAAATGATTAATCCCACTATAATCGCTGTAACCGGATCAAGCCAAGGCAGCCCAAATTGGGACCCGATTATGCCAACAAAGGTACCAATACTAACCCAAGCATCGGAAAGATTATCTTTTGCAGCAGCCATAACCGATTGGCTGTTTATTTCTTCTGCCAATTTCCGATTATAACGATACACAAAAAACATGACGAAAGCACAAAAGAGGCCAGTCCATGCAGATAGTAAGTCGGGGGATTTTTCAAATCCTTTAAATACACTTGAAATTGCCACGTATGTAACTTGTAATCCTACTCCCATCATAATAAATGAAGCAACCATCGAGGCGACCATTTCCGCCTTCCAATGTCCATATGGATGATCATCATCAGGCGGGCGCTGGGAAAGTTTAAGACCTATTAGTACAGCAATCGAGGCAATGATATCTGTGGCATTATTAAAACCATCAGCTTTTAAGGCTTCTGAATCCGCGATATATCCAACTGTTATTTTTAATAAGGACAAACAAATATAAGCAATAATACTAACAATTGCTCCACGTTCTCCTCTTTTCAAATCCAAATATGCCTGCTCTTCCATTTTGTTCCTCCAAATTAAAACTACCTTATTTATTATGGAACAAAGACTTCGGGTGGGTCTAGAGAAACCTTTTGTCACTTTCCTAACAAAGTAAAAGGGGTGAAAAAAAGTTTCTTATGGTAAACACCTCACCATCATCTAGCATTCCCCTTATATTTTTTTTTACAAGGACGGCTTACTTTCTTCAAATATTATTAGTATTTGTAGTAAAGAAGCGCTCCGGCGAAATAGAATCCTTAAATAATTGTGGTTGTGCCTGGAACTTTTTGAGACCTTTCATCTAATTATTTCGTATATAGAACACGGAAGTATAAAAGAGGTGAATTCGTATTGAACCTTTTAAACATAAAGGAGTTACAGGATAAAAAAGATGAGATCATTCAATATATTTTAGGCAGTAACAAGAAGATGATACATAGCACGATTGCTTTCACAGGAAAGGAGTACGATCCTCAATTTTGGGTTTATAGAGGTGCAAAAGACAATTTCGAAAATGAATTAGATGGGTTAATATCATTGTGGGTAAGATTTCTTTTTGATGTTGAAGAATGGAAATATGAATATGATCGTGAGTTTGCCACTAACATTTATGACTATTGGATAATGAAAGAAATGACAAAGTATAGATTCTTGAAGGTGAGTAACAAAAGTACGTTTAACTATATCTCAACCAGAGCTAATGAAATGAAAGAAAAGCTATTAAATATAAGAAAAGAACATCCACTTGACAGCTATGATTTAGAATATCCTACCGCAGCAGGAATTTATGTTGATAAGAGAATAAGTAAGGAGGAAAACTTTAATTTCTGTATTAAAGGTAACATTATCAATGCGATTGAGCTTAGCACTTCTGAAAATTGGGCTGGCTATAGAGAATTGTTTATTGAAACAGAAAAGGAATATATATTTTTCTCCGAGTAGAAGGTATAAGGAAACATTATTTTTGCAAATTTTAATTCCCAAAACATTTTTGGAACTTTTATCCAATAGGGTCGTATATAAAAGGAGAGAGTGACATAGGGGGAATTTGTTGATGAAAAAGATTTTGTTTAGTGTACTAGTTATTTTTTTACTTGCATCGTGTTCAAGTAAAACATCATTCGAGAATAGAAGCGCACAATTACCTGACGAAATAAAAAAAGTTATCGAAACTTTACCATCAGATAGTAAAGATGAAATGCTTTTTCCTACTAAGCTGCTATCAGAATCATATACGGTGGACTTCGGATACACAAGCGAACCAGTCTATGATTCAAATGGAAAAATTGTTCTAAGTTATCTTATTTATGCCAGTGAAGAAGGCGATTGGAATATAACATTAAACACATTTCATATCCCTAGTACCCCAAGTAACGAGTCTAAAGATACTGAAACCGTGAAACTAAAAAATGGTACAGTAGCCACATACAGCGAAACAAAGGATGGTTTACAAAGAGTAATCTTATGGACTGATGACGATATTACACACGAAATTTCTTTAATAGAAAATCCAGAAAGAAGTAAACCGAAATATACAAAAGAAGAGTTTTTAGAAGTCGTAAACACACTGCAATAAAACAGTTGGAGTCGGTGGAATGAAACTTAACAGGATTAATGTCTTAGGCTGGTTAATTATAATATTTTTAGGTATATGTACGTTCTTTTTAAAAGAAGAACTATCTATATTTACAACTGGGTTAGGCGGACTTATTTGTGTAATAATTGGTTTCACGTTAGCTTTCTATAAACTAAGAAAAAGTTAAAAAGCACCGCAAAACTGCGGTGCCAATTGATTTACATTTTAGCTAACTTTACGTATTAAGGTAAAACCGTAAGCCCTTAGAATACTCACCCTCGCGTATTTCTCACGATGTGGTTATATAAGAAAAGAACAGGCATTAAAATAAGCGCACTAAACACTATTGCTATTTTAATCGTAAAGTTTGAAGCAATCACACCTATTACGGGACCGCCGCCAATTTGTCCGATTGCGTCTACCTGGCCTTTGACTGAAAAAAAGGTAGCACGCGTAGAAGAATCTGGGATCATTTTATTCAGCCAAACGGTCTCTAACGGATACATAATGCTTCGTGAAATTTGAATGATGATATAGAAAATGAACAATCCAACAGCAAATGTGGTAAAGGCAAAACCAATTAATGAACCGATAATGAGAATGCTCCCAATAAAAAGGGCTACGTAAATATGCTTTAGGTGCTGGTGGATGGAACTATGATCAATAAAGTGGAGCGCTGCAAATGTCAAAAGAACGACAATGAATTGCACCCCGCCCATCAATAACACTAACTGACTGTCTGATAGATTTGATAGCCCTGATTGCTCAATTAAGTGGGGAATCCACAGCCGGTCAAAGCCCTCGCTATAAAAGCCAAAAAACAACGCAATCAGAAAAAGGATTCTCATGAGAGAATTGACTCTGGAAAAATAAAGAATTTGTCTCATGTTTTCCTTTATATTCTTCCAGACCGAAACTCTCTCCACCTTTTCTGCTGGTTTAAAATTCTCCTCTTTCATAAAGAAAACTAAAAGAATCGATAGCACTACCAGCCCAATACCGCCTAAGACAATTGGTAAATTGAGCAGATAATACCCTGCCAGCATACTCAATGGAATGGCAAGGACCTTTCCAAGATTACCTGCCTTGGCCCCTTTGACATAGGCTGAAGAAGCCCGTTCTTCCCCAATCTCATCTGCAATCCACGCTTGATGAGAGCCACTCGTAAAGGTGTACCCAATCCCCCAGATAATTTGAGATAGAATCACTGCTGTGAAAATCGGAAACATCCCCTCTATGATAAAACCTATCCCAATTAAGAAAAAGCCAATAATCACAGATAGCTTTCTGCTTTTTAGGTCAGACAGAATTCCAGTTGGGATCTCAAAAAGGAAAACAGTCGCCTCCAAAACCGTCCCGACTAACACCAGCTGCAATGGATTAAGTTGAACCGTTTCCACGTGATATAACAAGTTTACCGTAAATACAAAGGTAAAAAATAATTGTGATAAGAAACAGGTGTAAATATAGACCTGATATGGATCCTTGTTCTTTAAAATGTTCATCTTCTTTCCCCCTCACCTTAAGTCTATAGCGAGAGGCCCCTGATTTCTTTTCCTAATTTGCGATTATATTTGTTCGATTATTCTAAATCTTATATACTTAATAATCTAAGATATTGTTATCACGGGGGTAGGAATTTGGAGTATTTATTTGAAGCGGTAAAAGAGTTTGCAAACTGACACTCTATTCATTTATATCGAATTGCAGTTCTGGTAAAGAAGAGAGGAGAACTTTATGTACAATGTATTATATTTCTATCCAGTCTTGAAACAGAATAAGGATAGGTTTATAGAAATCAACAAAAAGGCATCTCTTATTAACGGGTTACTTTGTTTAAAAAATAATTAGAAAAGCCATTTAACAATTTAGATCTGTTAAATGGCTTTCTATTTTTATTGAAATTCTCATGATAATTAAAGTTGGTTAAGATTTAAAACTTCACTGATTGGGTTATATACTGATTTCTCTAACTTCAGCCTTCCTTTTCTTCTTTCCCCCTTACAGGTACGCCGCCTGCTTTTATTCCCATCGATTCGCGGATCTTGATTAAATCAGCGATTTCGGAACCATTTAATTCGTTGGCTTTTTTCAAGACATTATTGGAGTACATTAAGATCGTAGCGTAATGTTCAAGAGATTCCATCCGAAAATGAGCCTCCATTAAATCCCTTCCCCATGTCAATGCTCCGTGGTTGGCCAAAAGGACGGCATTATGTGTCCTGCAGTATGGGGCAATGGAATCCGGTACTTCTTGTGTTCCCGGTAGAGCATACGGGGCAACCGGTACATTCCCTAACAACACAATAGCCTCTGGTAAAACTGGTTTATCAAGCGGAATACCAGCTATTGCAAAGGAGGTTGCAACCGGA
The DNA here is from genome assembly GCF_046591715.1 of Neobacillus niacini. GTDB lineage: Bacteria > Bacillota > Bacilli > Bacillales > Cytobacillaceae > Neobacillus > Neobacillus niacini_L. Next base: position 24,030 of record NZ_JAWVNQ010000020.1, read on the forward strand.
GGATGCGCATGAACAACTCCGTTCACTTCTGGGTTTTCATTGTACACTCTTAGATGCATTTTGACCTCGGATGATGGTTTCAAATTTCCGGCAAGGACGTTACCAGAAAGGTCCAACTTAACCATCATGTCAGGCGTCATATAGCCTTTACTCACTCCGGTAGGTGTTGTCCAAATTTCATTAGTCCCCACTTTCACGGATATATTTCCATCATTGGCTGCTACATAATTTCGGTTATATATTCGTCTTCCGACTTCACAGATCATTTCCTTCGCTTCCTGGTCGGAAAGGTACGTTTGCTTATCTTTCATAATTTAGAACTCCTTTATCATTATCCTGCTACCATCAATATTCTTATTTTATGTAAGGTAAGTCAATTTGTTAGAAAATAGAAAAAACTGAGTTCTGCTTAGTACCTGCCCCTTTATCTAGTATCCCAGCAAAATAGGCGGAGAATTTCCGGTTAGTTGCAAAATGGAGCTCGTTTCAGGGGATATAAGAGGAGGTTTTCCGCTTATGCAAAGCAAAATCTCCTATTTTCACGTTTTTTGAGGTAATAGGCGGAATCCCTCCGTCTATAAAGACTAATATCGATGCTTTTTTTAAAATAAGCGGAATTGGTCCGTCTATTTTCCATCTTAGGTGCTCAACCCTCTCCCCAGCCATCAGATAAATACTGACCCTCATGCTCCTAGACCTAAAAAAAAAGACGTATGCCAATTCATACGTCTTTTCTTGTGCCTAAACTGCTTTCACCATATTATTTTATTTTCCAAACATTTTCGGAAGGCTCTCCGTATACGGCGCATAAGCAATCCCATTCTCTGTAACAATCCCCGTAATTAAGGAATGGTCCGTTACATCAAAAGCAGGATTATACGTTTGAACACCCTCCGGTGCCATCGTTTTCTCATACCATTTAGAAGTAATTTCCTCAGAATGGCGCAATTCGATATGAATGTCATCCCCTGTTTGGCACTCCAAATCGACTGTAGAAAGCGGTGCGCAGACATAAAATGGAATGTTGTAATGCTTAGCAAGAATCGCCACACCTGAAGTTCCAATTTTATTGGCTGCATCTCCATTGGCAGCGACGCGGTCACAGCCAACTAAGACTGCCTGAATTTTGCCTTCCTTCATCACGATGGAAGCCATATTATCACAAATTAATGTAACATCGACCCCAGCTTGCTGAAGCTCCCACGCAGTTAAGCGTGCGCCTTGAAGCAATGGTCTTGTTTCATCTGCATACACCTTGAAGTCATAGCCTTTTTCCTGACCTAAATAAATTGGAGCTAATGCCGTGCCGTACTTAGCCGTTGCAATCGTTCCCGCATTACAATGCGTCAGTAATCCCCAGCCTGGCTCCAGTAAGGACAAAGCATGTTCTCCAATTGCTTCACAAATCTTTTCATCCTCTCGGCGGATTGCCTCGGATTCCTCTTTAAGTGCAGCCTTTACTTCACCAACACTTTTTCCTGCTTCCTGCTTAAATCGAGCCTCCATCCGATTTAATGCCCAGAACAAGTTAACAGCTGTTGGCCGTGATGAAGCCAAGTAATCCTTCACCTTCGTAAAGTCTGCAAAAAGCGCTTCATAGGTTTCTGCTGTCGACTTCTTTGTTCCCAAATAGGCACCGTAAGCGGCAGCAATTCCGATTGCCGGTGCTCCGCGTACCTTTAATTGATAAATTGCATCCCATATATCTTCCATTTCCCTAAGCTCTAGGAAATTCGTTTCATTTGGTAATACCGTTTGATCTAATAATACTAATGTATCATTCTCATCATCTAGTCGTACAGATTGGATCACAGTAACTGGGTTTTGCACGAGCTTATGCCCCTTTCACAGATGTAAGTTCAGCAGATTGAATCACATTGATAAAGTCTGCTCCAGTTTTAATGGTTTCGCGATTTAGAATAAATGCTTTTCCAGCGGTTAAACAAATGGTCTCTGCAAGCACTCTCGCTTGTGCGTCTGCAATGGAAGTTAAATCCTTCACCTTCGCAAGCCCAATAATCCTTCGTAAAAGCTCAAGTCCTGCAACCGCTGCAGTATCTCTTAAAATAGCATCTAAGTAATATTCCTTAAATCCTTCATAGCCTGCCACTCGTTCTGTTGCATGTTCATCCCAGGCTTTGTTGAATTTAACTGTAAATAAATTTATAACATCTTTAATGGTTGTGACAAGATAATTTAAATAATCGTCTCTTGCTTCTTCGTCTTCAATAGTAAATTTTCCATTTGCATAAGCAAAAATAAGATTGGCAATCACATTTCCAATATCATAGCCAGCCGGTCCATAAAAAGCGAATTCAGGATCAATTACTTTAGTAGAATCTTCTTTTATAAAAATAGATCCTGTGTGAAGATCGCCATGAAGCAACGACTGAGCATTTGTCATAAACTCAAATTTCAACTTCGCACTTTCCAGCACTAATTTTTTATCATTCCAGATATTTTCTTTGACAAATTCCTTCGTTCCTTCGAATACTTCGTTACGCGGGCAATCATAAAACGGTTCGGTATAAACCAAGTCTTCCGTTATTTCACAAAGCTCTGGGTTAATGAATTGCTTCACTAGGGCTTTCTTCTCTTTATGTTCTACTACAACATCAGAAGTTAATAATAAGGTATTTACTAGAAAAGTAGAAATGTGGTCCGCAAATAGCGGGAATTTCTTATGTTTTAAAAGAGCACTTCTCATAATCTCATGATCGGATAAATCATCCATTACCGTGCAGTTCATTACAGGGTCATAATTGTAAACCTTTGGTACAAATCCAGGTGCCAGCTTATATTGAAGTCCTAGTATCTCACTTTCAATCCGGTTTCGGTCAGGCGATAGTTTGAATTCGTCGGAGATACGGGCAATCGGACCAGCCTGCTTAATAATGATAGATTGGTTGTTTTTTACATCTTCTATCTTAAAAACATAGTTTAAGTTTCCATCACCAATTTCTTTACAAGTCAATTCTGCATCTAGAGGAAAAAGTTTGATGGTTTTTGCATAGTCGATCGCATCTTCTTCTGTCATTGTAAAATATTCAACCGTAAAATCCTTCATTATGAACCCCTCCAAATTATTTCTTTTTATAATATGTTAATGCTAAGGCAAGAGCTAGAACTGTTCCCTTGACGATATCCATTGCGTAATACGGAACTGACATCATGACGAGACCATTTTGCAGAATCCCAATTAAGACAGCTCCAACGAAGGTACCAAAAGCATTTGGCTTGCCCGCACCCAGCACGGATGACCCAATAAAAGCCGCTGCAACTGCATCCATTAAATAAGGAGCACCTGAGTTTATTTCTGCTGTCATAACGCGTGATGCAAGGACAATACCACCAATTGCTGCAAAGGTGGCAGACATGAGATAAGCCGCAATTTTATATTTGTTAACGGGAATACCGGATAATCTGGCCGCTTCTTTGTTCCCGCCAATTACGTACATATACCGCCCATGTTTTGTATAATTCAGAAAAATATGGACGATAAGAACCACTACAATCATGATAATAATAATCCATGGCACCTGTCCGATTTTTGAAAAGGCTTCTGGAATCATTCCCGTTGAGAACGTCCCATCCGGCATGACCATGTTTTGGGAAACGGTAGCGCCTTTTGTATAGGTCAAAGCAATCCCTTGAATGATAAACATAGTTGCCAAGGTCATGAGCATATCTGGAATACGCACCTTTACAATCATAAACGAGTTAAATGCCCCCACGACTAGTGCGGCACCAATCGCTGCTAACAATGCCACGAAGATATTTTGTGAAAACCAAACAAACATTGAAATCACAACTGCATTTGTTAGTGAAACCGTAGAACCGACGGATAAATCAAATCCATCCACCGACAAGGATATTGTAATCCCGACCGCAATGATGGTGACAATCGAAATAGATCTTAGAATGTTAACGATATTTGCTCCATCCATAAATGCTGGACTCGTAATTGAAAAAATAACAATTAACGCTATGATGGTTATAATCGTACCGTATTTGTATAAAAAATCAAATAATTCAAATCCCTTTTTTGAGGGCATTTTTTGTTGAATTTCTGGGTTTGTACTCATTCTATTTACCCCCTGTTGAATAAAATAATAATTCTTCTTCATTTGTTGAATTGGTTTCCAGTTCTTTGGCCACCTGTCCATCATAAACAACATAAACACGGTCAGTAATTCCTAAAATTTCCGAAAACTCACACGATGCATAGATAATTGATTTTCCGCGTTTCGCTAGTTCAGAAATAAGTTCAAAAATATCCTTCTTCGCCCCAACGTCTACACCCTTAGTGGGTTCATCAAATATGTAGACCTCAGCATCTGCAATCAGCCATTTTCCAATCGCTACTTTTTGCTGATTCCCACCTGAAAGATTTTGTACCCTAGTTTCTTCAGATGGCGTCTTGATTCCTAAACTATGAATCATCTCAACTGCCGCTTTCTTCTCGCTCTTAAAGTCAAGGAAACTCAAAAACTTCGAAAACTTCCCAAGACTTGCAGCAGTGAGGTTAGCAGCTACTGTCTCCTGCACCAAAATCCCTTCTTTTCTTCTTTCCTCTGGAACAAAGGCCAAACCCTGTTTAACTGCCTGATTCGGATCTTTTATTCTTACCTTTTTCCCATGAATGTTGATCTCACCTGCGGTAACTTTTGAGGCACCAAATAACGCCTTACAAAGCTCTGATTTCCCCGCACCCACAAGTCCAGCAATTCCGACAATTTCTCCAGCTCTGACATCCATCGTAAAGTTCTTAATCATCCCATTGTCATAAAGTCCCTTAACCTCGAGGACATTTTGTCCAATCTGCCCATTATATTTAGGGAATTGTTCCTCTAATTTCTCACCGAGCATATACTCTACTACTCTATTTTGAGAAGTCTGTGCAATCTTTTCCTTACTAACAAATTCACCATTTCTCATGACGGTGATCTCATCACAGATTTCAAACAGCTCTGGCAGTCGATGTGAAATAAAAATAATTCCGACATTTCTGCTTTTTAAATCCCTGACAATCCGGAACAACTCACTCGTTTCTGAGTGACTTAACGGTGCAGTCGGCTCGTCCAAAATCAGGAATTTACATTGCTTTACTAATGACCTGGCAATGAGAACCATTTGCTTTTGGGCTAATGTTAATTCACTTACCAATGTCTTCGATGAGATGTTCACATGAATACCAGCTAGTATTTCTGTAGCCTTTTCGTGTATATGCTTCCAGCTTACGAACTGCCTTTTCCCCATATCATTAACGGTTTCATTCAACATAATGTTTTCTCCAACCGTTAGATAGGGAATAAGTACCGTATCTACTTCTTGGTAAACAATTTGAATACCAAGGTCCTGTGCATCCTTCGGCGAACCTATGGTAACCTCTTTGCCATCTAAATATATTTCTCCAGTATAATGATTATAGGCTCCCGAGAGAACTTTCATCAACGTTGATTTACCAGCACCGTTGGCACCAATAAGAGCATGAGTTGTTCCTGTTTCTGTAGAAAAAGATACTTCATTTAACGCTTTTACACCTGGAAATTCTATTGAAATATTTTTCATTTCTAGTAGTGTTGTCACGCTCAGTTCCCCCTTTCATTAATCTGCCTGAAAATTCAGCCTCTCCCTATAATACTATTTCTCGTTAAAGTGGTAAAACACTATGTTTGAATTGGTAATTAATACAAGCTGGTTTCTAGTATAATACAAAAAACAGCACAACTCCTAAGAATATTTAGGAATTATGCCGTTTAATTGTTATACTAACTTAATAATATTTCCCGATTTAATAGATTGATAGCAGGCCTCGATGACACGCATATTTTGGATTGCATTCTCACCTGTATAAGATGGTTCGCTATCATCCAAGATTACCTGTGAGATATGCTCCACCTCTTCTCTATAAATATCAGCAAATATACTTTCTTCTCTCTTTACCGCTCCTGTTTGAACAATAACCAGTCCTTCTCCCCCATAATGGTCTGGGCGGAATGCTCTAGGAACCTTTATTTGACCCTTTGTCCCAATCACTTCATACTCTGCTCGAAAAACCATATCAAAACTGCAATCAAATTGAGCAGTAACGCCATTTTCCATTTGCATATATCCGTAGGCTGCGGTATCTACCTGGTAGTCTGCATCCACATTGGCATGAACATCCACTTCGATTGGCTCTACACCTAATATGTTCCGAATGGAATGTATCGGGTAACAGCCTACATCATAGAGACTTCCTCCGCCCTTATTCGGATCCAGTTTGATAGTGTCTTCTCGCTGTGCAAGGGAAAATGAGAAGCTGGATCGCATGAATTTAACGTCTCCAATCTCGCCGCTTTTGATAATTTCTCTGACTCTTTCATGCTGCGGGTGAAATTGGTACATAAAGGCTTCCATAAATTTAACATTGCTCTCGCGGCAGAACTCCACCATTTCCTTTGTTTCCTCTGCTGTTAGTGACGCTGGCTTTTCACAAAGAATATGCTTTCCATGTTTAGCAGCTTCAATGGTCCACTTTTTATGTAAATGATTTGGCAGCGGGATATACACTGCGTCTATGTCTGGGTCTTGCAGCATTTCTTCATAACTAGTGTATGATTTTTCAATATTAAACTGTGCTGCAACCTCTTCAGCTTTTCCACTGCTAGAGGCAATTCCTGCGACCACAGCATTATTTGCCCGTTCAAATGCTGGAATTAATGATTTTTGTGCGATATTTGCAGTGCTTAGAATTCCCCATCTTACCTTTTTCATTTGCTATTCCTCCTTCTAATAAAAGGCACCTTTGTAAGGTGCCTTCGTTTGTATCCTAGTCTGCCTTCGGTCCAAATAAACGCAATACCTTGATTGCTTCTTGACCTTGATTTTGAATGGTAAATTTTGAAACATCCGCTGGAATAAAAAATTGATTTCCCTTTTTAGCTTGCTGACTTTCCCCATCTGTTGTCACTACAGCATTACCGGAAAGGAAATATAATCCTGAAAAAACTCCATCACCTTTGACTTCGATTTCATTCTCTACTTCAACAAGTGTCATCCGAAAATAAGGTGTGTTATTGTATCCAATCAATTCAATTTCTTTATTGCCCCTTGTTTCATTTACTAGTGAAGGTGGTATTTGCCACTTATTTAAAGTCTCTTCCCTTGTATAACTTTCGTAATTAAAACATTCAAACATCTTTTCAAACCCTAGACCTTGATGACACATGAATTCGTCTATTTTAAAACCAGACGGTGATGTTTTTTCGATACGAATCGTATAATCAGTTGGCTCTTGAATTTCAACTAACAAGCATCCAGAACCTATCGCATGCGGGGTACCGCCTTCTATTAGGAAAGTATCTCCAGATTTAACATAGTACTTATGCATACAGTCAAGCATCCCTTTGATATCTTGCTCATAGAACAATCTTTCCCATTCTTCTCTTGTTACACCAGGCTTAAATCCTAAGTAAACATAGGGTGGTTCACCATCGATTACTCTACCGCCTAAAATATGCCAACATTCTGTTTTTCCATACGCTGATTGAAATAGCTCCTGAGCCTTGTCCCTGTCCGGATGCACTTGGACAGTCAATCGCTCAGCCGAATCAATAATTTTCACTAATACTCCTGTTTGTTGGCCAAACTTATCATAATGTCTTTTTCCCAATAATTCTTTAGGGCTGCTATTTATTAAGTCCTTTAGGGCTACATCTGCAGAAGGTTCTATTTTACTTAAACCTTCATCTGTTATATGCTCACGGCCAACATTTCGTGCAGATACAATCGACATAATCCATTCTTCAGGGAAATGATTATCCACTGGCTGCTCTGCCCCATGGAGTTCCTCGATTAATTTCCCTCCCAAATAGGTTCGCCAAGCTCGAGCTGAAGATAACTTAAGCGGCCTTGTTGTATCCAACTTTATTATATTTTCCGCCAAAATAATCTAATCCCTCCTTCTAATCTATACGCCTGAATACGCCATAAACCCGCCATCTACAGGAACAGTTATACCTGTGACGAATCCTGAATATTCTTCGTCAACAAGCCATAACAGTGCACCTAAAAGCTCTTTTGGTTCACCGAAACGTTTCATCGGTGTGCTGGAAATGATTTTTTCTGATCTAGACGTAAACGTTCCATCTTCTTTTAAAAGCAGGTTCTTGTTTTGCGTGGTTAAGAAGAAACCTGGTGCAATTGCGTTCACGCGTAAGCCTGTTTCAGCAAAGTGTACCGCCATCCACATGGTAAAATTGTTAATAGCCGATTTGGCTGCACTATATGCAGGTACTTTTGTCATTGGTGAATACGAGCTCATAGAAGAGATATTGATAATAATCGGCGATTTTTGTTTTAGCAGTTCTAATCCAAATACTTGGCTTGTTAAAAATGTACCCGTAAAATTAGTTGCAAACACTTTTGAGAATCCATTTTCATCTAGTTGAAAGAATGATTTATCAGCTGGACCCTCTAAATGGGTTTCAACATCTGTAATCGCGTCCGGATGATTTCCACCTGCACCATTAATTAAGATATCAACACCGCCAAATGCATCAATAACAGCTGCCTTTGCATTTTCTAAAGAGGCCCTGTCAAGAACGTCAGCAGCTACCGCAATGGCTTTACCACCGGCAGCCTCAATTTCACTTACAACGGCAGCACCCTTTTCAACTGTACGGTTAATGATTGCTACATTTACACCCTGGCGAGCAAGTTCACGCGCCATTTCTGAACAAAGCACTCCACTCCCTCCAGTAATGACAGCAGTTTTTCCATTTAAGTTCTCATGTATTGGAAACATTTAATGATTCTCCTTTTTCATAGTTTGAAAAGCATCCCATAAACCTAAAAGGTGCATGATACCTAGTGCACGATCATACAAACCGTAGCCTGGCCTGCACTTTTCCCCCCAGATATGGCGCCCATGATCTGGCCTTACATACCCATCATAGTTGATGGCTGACAGCTCTTTTACCACGCCTTTAATATCAATGGAGCCATCTGAAGTTAAATGCGATGTCTCTATAAAATCGCCATTATCGAATATTTTCACATTACGGATATGTGCAAAAGGTGACTTATGGGCAAATTCAGCTGAAAGTGCCACCATATCATTGCTTCGACTCGATCCTAATGAACCTGTACAGAAAGTTATCCCATTTGATGGAGAATTAGAAATAGAAAGCAGCTTATTTAAGCTTTCTCTTCCCGTCATGATCCGCGGCAGGCCGAAAATGGACCATGGTGGATCATCTGGATGAATGGCCATTTTGATGCCTGCTTCTTCCGCTACAGGTAAAATCTCCTCCAAGAAATAACGAAGGTTCTCCCATAAATCCTCTTCTGTCATATCCTTATAAGCATCGAATAACTCTTTAATACGTCCAATTTTTTCAGGCTCCCACCCAGGCAGCGTCATATCCGAATATGATGAAAACGTCTGGATGAGTTCCTTTGGGTCACGGTTTTCAACAATCTCTTTTTCATAAAATAGTGCAGTCGAACCATCTGGCAGTTCTCGGAATAAATCTGAACGTGTCCAATCAAAAATTGGCATAAAATTATAGCAAATTACCTTAACTCCGAATTCACCTAAGTTTCGGATGGTTTGCTTGTAGTTTTCTATATAAGATTCTCTATCTTGATTTCCTAATTTAATTGCCTCATGCACATTCACACTTTCAACCACTTCTGCATGAAAACCAAAAGACTTGATATAATCCACTTCCGACTTAATCTCATTTTTTCCCCAAGCTTCCCCAACCGGTTTATGATGGAGCGCCCATACAATTCCTTTAACACCAGGAATCTGCTTAACCTGGTCTAGTTGAACTGTATCATTACCCCTGCCATACCAGCGAAACGTCATATTCATTATCCAATTCCTCCATTTCAACACAAGAAGCACAGTGAAACCCTTAACCTACATAACTAGTTAATAAAAAAATCAGGGTGTACAGCCTTTAAATCATCAAGATGAAACTTAGCTTTAATTAAATGTTCTTTCATTAATTTCTGAGCTAAAGAGGCATCCCGCTCTCTCAAGGCTGAATACAAGGCTTCATGCTCTTTCATAATTTCTATCCAGTCTTGGGTGGGGGTTGTTAATAACCTTAGAATTCTTACTCTTTTAAATTGGGAATTCATTTGATCAATCGCCTGCCAAGTTCGTTCTTTCCCCAAGCTTTTAAAAATAAGCTCATGAAACGCATCGTCATATGTTAAAAATTCTCGATAATTTCCCTCTTCGATAACGATTTTTTGATTTTTAATCATGGTTTCCAATTCCAGCAAGTATCCTGCTGATATTTTTTCAGCAGCCTCTTTAATATTAGCAATTTCTAAAGTCTCTCTCATCGAACGTGATTCTTCTACCAATGCTGGATTTATTAAAGACACAAATGTTCCTATCTGTGGAACAATCTCTACTAAATCCTGCTTTGCTAATTGAATCATGGCTTCTCTAACTGGCGTTCTGCTCACATTTAGTTGTTTAGCTATTTCATTTTCAGACAGAGCACTGCCTGGCTGAAGGCTTAAACCTATTATATTTTTATATAAATAGGTATAAACATAGTTTCTCCGCGAACCTTTTTCATTCCTTTGCATTGTTCTTACTTCCATGGGTTACACCTCTTAAATAAATGAGATTAAATCAAATGAACTGCTTTAAGGTAAAAAAAAAGCAAAGGTTTACCACTAATAGCCCTGCCTAAGGTCACCAGGCTTTATCCGGTGCCCTTAGGGCAGAGACTACTTGTCGATTCAACCCATTTGCTTAAACTTTCGTTATTTACCAAATATCATATCTGGAACAAATAATATTAAATCTGGGAAGAATACCATAATTGCTACTACCAGCATTGTTGCAAAATAGAACGGTATTGCCTCTTTTACTGTGTCTTGAGGCGAGCAGCCCATAATCTGTGAAACTGTGAATAATGAAACTCCCATTGGAGGTGTAATAATCCCAAAAGTTGTAACTGTCATCATGACTAGTCCGAAATGAACTGGGTCAATCCCCACACTTGTAACAATTGGAACAAAAATCGGTGTGAGCAGCAACGTGATAACCGTTGTTTCCACAAACATTCCCGCTACAACTAATACAAGGATAACGATACCAAACATCATATATTGATTGTCTGTAATTCCTGTAATGAGATCAGACAGACCGCTTGTTACGTTATCATATACAATTCCATATCCAAAAATCCCAGAGACAGAGATGATGAGCATTATTGCACCAATATCAATAGCACTTTCTTGAACCGTCTCGAAGAATTTCTTCCACGTTAGTTCTTTATAAACTACCGCGCCAATAAAGATAGCATAGACAGCAGCAAACGCCCCTGATTCAGATGGCGTGAATATTCCATATCGGATTCCGACAATTAGAATGATAGGGAAAATCAATGCCCAAATACCGTCTTTTACTGCAAGCAGAACTTCTTTAATGCCAGGCGGCTTTTTTCTCTCCGGCATATAATTATTTTTTCTACTCGTGTAAGATACGGCAGCCATAAGAACAATCATCATCATAATCCCCGGCAAAATTCCCGCCGCGAAAAGCCTTCCAATCGAAACCTCACCGATTGATCCATAGATAATTAAACCCATACTTGGAGGTATCGTTGCTGTAATTAAAGATGATACGCCATTTATTGCTGCACCATATGCAGGCTTATATCCTCTTTTTATCATATCAGGTCCCAGTATTCGTGACTGCATGGCAGCGTCTGCAACCGCAGAACCTGAAACTCCACCCATTAACGTACTAAGCACAACACTTACTTGTGCAAGATTTCCATACATATGACCAGTCAGGACATTGGCCAATGTAATTAACCTTTTCGTAATACCAGTACTGTTCATTAAATGCCCTGCAAATATAAACAAAGGTATCGCAAGCATGGTCCATGATTGTGATGTAGTTAATGTTCTTTGCACCGCAATCGATAACGGCACGTCTGGTGTTGTCAGGAAAAAGACTAAACCTGAGATTCCGATAGCGAAAGCTACAGGCATTCCAAAAAACAAGAAAAATAGAAATACTCCTAAGACTAGTAACATACGCTCCCCCTACCAGTTCTCTTTTTTGAGAGCTTTAAATATTTTTATGAACGTAGTAATTATCATTAATAACGCACCAACAGGCACACTAATGGTCGCCCAAGAATAACTAATTCCCAATGTCTGGAATTGTCTGCTTGTACTTTCCATCGCTAGGGGGATTCCATGCCATATTAAAAAGAACAAGAAAAGAATAATGATAATGTTCCAAAAGATATAAATACCTTTTCTGATTTTCGCAGAAAATTTATTAATAAATAGATCAACATTAACTAATTCTGTATTTCTAAGTGCCATATTGGCACCTAGAAATACTACCCAAGCAAATAATAACATCGATAAATCTACTGCCCAATTCAAAGGGTATTTAATTGTTCTAAATATGGCTGATATAAAAACTAGAAACGTTATAGAGACCAAAAAACCTTTTACAAGCGTTTCTTCGAATTTGCAAAAATACCCATATAAATTTTTCATAAGATCCCCTCTTTAATGCTTTTACTTGCCCATCTCTTCATGGATTTGATCTTTTAACTTTGTTAATCCTAAGACGTCATAAGCTTTTTCAGCAGCTTTTTTGAATGCTTCTACATCCGGTTCTACAATTTCCATACCTTCTGCTACTAATTTGTCTTCTAACTCTGCCTGCATAGCTGCAATTTCTTTCGCGTTAACTTCTGCTACTGCTTTTGCTTCTTCTAATAAAAGCGTTTGCAAATCTTCTGGTAAAGTGCTGAACCATTTTTCACCAACGATAATACCATTGATTAATTGGAAGTGACCTGTCTTGTTTACATACTTTACAACTTCATACATTCTTGAAGGATATGTTGATGTATGCTGCGCTTCCGCTCCATCAATAGCTCCTTGCTGTACTGCAGAATAGGCATCTCCCCAAGGCATTGCAATTGGAGTTGCACCCATCGCTTTAACAGATTCCTGCCATACTGGTGAACCAGGTGTTCTGATTCTTAGGCCCTTAAGATCTTCCGGCTTTTCAATTGGTTCATTTGTAAGGAAATGTCTTGGTCCATCATACCAGTTGAAAGAAAGAACACGAATGCCATGCTCATCAGCTAATGCTTTTTCCCACGTTTTAAATGTATCGCCTTGCGTAATTTTCAAAACATCTTCATAGTTATCTGCTAAATACGGTGCACCAATTACACCCATGTCCTTAACGTAAAGTCCCATACGGCTTCCGTCAGTTAGAACTGCTACGTTAACTCCCTGCTCAGCTTGTTCAATTACATCGTCATCGCTTCCAAGCTGTGCACTTGGGAATACTTCCATTTTTAATCTGCCTTCTGACTTTTCTTCTAATCTATCAGCTAATTCATAGAATCCCTTTACGATTGGAGATGTTTCAGCTTGTTGTGTTGACATTTTTAAAGTATAAACCTTATCATCTTTTCCTTTAGATTCTGAGGAACTGCTGCTGCTGCAACCTACAGCAAGAATACTTGCCAATAAAAACAATAAAACTAGAGTAAGTTTTTTCATATTATCCCCCTGTTTAATTTAATTTTTCTGAAATCGCTTTCAGTACACTAGTATACTAGCATATATGTTTTTGCAATTGCAATATTTTTTAGATAATTTGTTTAATAATTTTACAAATTTTATTCTAACTACTAAAAAATAAAAAAAAAGAGAAACACCCTCGTTATCGTGAAGATGTTCCTCTTTTTATAATTATAAGTTTTTGAATCCATTTCAATTCTTTATATAACCAATTTCCCCAACAATCTCTTGTCCTTGAGCTCCTTTCATCCACTCCAAAAAGGGTTCAATCATGGTGTTATTGTTATCCTTTACTGTTATCGCATAAAGGTGCGCCGTGAAAGGGTATTTTCCGCTGGCGATATTCTCAGGAGAGGGCTCTACTCCATTAATACCAAGCAGTTTTATCCCCGGATTGTTCCTCATACCGGTAACGAAAAAGCGAAAGGAAAAACCAATTGAATTATCGTAATTCCGATAATCAGCCACCTGTTCGATAATACCGCCCATCCCTTCTGGCACATCTTCCTTCAACGGCTCGATGATTGGGTTGTCTCCCATAATCTTTTCAAGAAGCGTTTGGCTCCCTGAATTTTTGGGGCGCTGAAAGGCAATGATCTTTTCATTCTTCCCACCAAGCTCTGACCAATTCTTTATTTTCCCAGAATAGATACTCTGAATCTCAGAAACATCTAAACTATCTATTTTATTATCTGGATTAACAAAAAACACAAATGCTTCTTTGCCAATAGGCGTCATAACCAATTCTTTTCCATACTTTTCAGCCATTTCCAGCTGCTCTTTTGATGGTTCTGCACCAAAGTAAATGTCCACTTCACCGGTTAATAGCCGTTCAAAGGAATAAATCGTATTGGTGAAACTGACAATATCCCATGCGTTTTCTACTTTACTAATGTTTTCATAGACTGTGTTCGCAAAAGCTGAATAGACAGGATAGGCTGCTTCTGCCCCATCTAATATAGGCATTTCGCCGGGATTTTTTATCGTAAAGGTAGAAGGAGTGTCTAGTCTAGGCAGAATATTCCCTGGATTTGTTACGTCATATGGTGTTAAATCTGTAGAAGAATAGCCGCCGCCATACTCAAAGCCATATGTTGGCAGTACTGTCTTACTTCGCTGCCACTGAACACCATGCCCTGTACCTATTGCCAAAATGATTATCACAAGAATTGTCACTGCTTGCTTCTTGTTAAAAGCAGGGCGCACCTTTTTGATCAGGAGTGATACGAAAATAGCAGAAACAAAGGCCAGTTCATAGGCTAATGGTGCCCATAGAAACAACCTCCCCTCACCCATTAGCATCGTTATAAAGAAGATTGGCGCCATAGCAATATGTAAAATACCGTAAATTAACCAAGAATCTGCTCCATAAAAGCCGCCGTTTATCAGCATGAATACAGCCCAAAGAACAGCGGTATATGCCAGCGGAAAAAGGAATATAAGAGGCAGCCCTCTTTTATAATCCGAATTAATTAGTGTTCTACTGGCCACTGCCCCAGCAATGCACCCGCCAATGAAAAGCGGCAGAATCGTCGCAATCAAAAAATTGTTTATTGTAATGGTTAATGTGATGAATGAGATAACTAGTGGAATGACACCAAAATACAAAAACATCTGAAGCTTATTTTTCCCCATACATACCCCTCCTTAAAAAATCACTTATATGACTTTAGTGTAATTTTACACTTTATTCTATTATTTTACAATAATCCAATTTCTTGGCTTAAAAAAAGGCATCTTAACATATCGTTAAGACAGCCTTCGTTAATATATTACTTAAATGAAATTTTTACTGAATAACCTAGGTTTCCGAAAAATTCTTTTAGGACTTTCTCGGCATTTTTTTCAGCTGTTTGCAGCAGTCCAATAGCCTTGGATTCTGCTAGAATCTCATCCTGCGCTTCTGCCGCAAGGTTAAAACCTTCATCCCATTTTGTTTCGCTGCGGAAAAATCCTTCATCCGAGAAGGTTTTCACTTGATCCATCACAATGGCTGGGTCTTGAAGGAAATCTGCATGAGGAAGAGTCAATTCCATTACTTTGTTCTTTTCATCTATTTTTACATCGTCTGCGGTTACTGCTTTAAGGTCAACGCCCGCAA
This sequence comes from Neobacillus niacini, assembly GCF_046591715.1. Classification (GTDB taxonomy): domain Bacteria; phylum Bacillota; class Bacilli; order Bacillales; family Cytobacillaceae; genus Neobacillus; species Neobacillus niacini_L. The sequence goes on from NZ_JAWVNQ010000020.1 coordinate 39,718, forward strand.
TCACTGTTGCCGGGACAACCAGTAATAATTCTCGCTTTGTGCCTGGAATATCTACTTGAATATCCTTGCCAAATAACTTGTTATCCTCTTGTTCCATAATCACCTTTACGTGTGCCTCAGCACTTGCTAGAACAGCCAAATCTTGTACCTGTTCTACGAAGGTTGTACTTTCTTTACTAAAGGTACTCCCTGTAAATACCCAGGCACCTGTAAGGATCACAGCCAGTACTATAAGGACCATAACCATATTTTTGAGACCTAGTATTCTTGCTGATTTCCATGAAAAAGTAGATCCTTTATATCTAGTTTCAACGGCATACGCTGCCGCTGCTGTTTCATCTATCCCTTCACGTATCTCTTTCCTCGCCCGTTCGATTTGTGATTTCTTTGCCATGATGCTAATCCCCCCTAAAATACCTATTTTACTATTTTTTCGGAGGAACTGTCATTTCCAGCTTCTGTTAAGAGAAGGATTTTATTAGGGAAAAATAGAATACTATTAAATCTAATCAAAAAAAGTTGGAGGAAGTGCCAGTGGCAGTAAATAATAATGCATCTACTAAAGTAAGGCTGCGAGAACTTCAGGTACCGGAAGATTATAAACACTTAGCTCAACTGTTTAATTCTATTGAACCTGGTTCTCTTACGGTTGAAGCTCTTCGAGAAGAAGATCGCCATATCCCACAAACATCTACACTTGCATTAAATGAGACTGGCCTCTTGACAGGTTTTGGGAGAATAAGAGTGTTAGCAGAAAATACAGATGGGAAAGTAATTGGATATGGTTCCTCATGGAGAGCTCCGTGGAGTGATCCTGGTGAACTGGCGAGTACTTTTTGCGTTCACCCAGATTATCAAAGACAAGGTGTCGGAGAATTGATTCTTTCTTATCTTGAGAATTGGGCCGCGAGTCAGAAAGCTTCCGTTTTACTTTCAGAAATAAAGGACTGGATTCCAGGATCCCTTCCCTTTGCACAAAAGCATGGTTTTCTACTGGATGCACATATTTTTGAGTTAAAGTTAGACCTGAAGAACCTAGACACAACTAAATTAAGAGATACCGTACATAGATTAATAGATTCTGGTATTACCTTTGTTACCTTAGCTGATATAGCTGGTGAAGAGTCAGAAAAGAGATTATATGAATTGTATGTAGAAACATCCAAAGACAACCCAGGCCAGATTGGGGACCTTCCCGCTTTTCCTGTGTGGCGTAAGGAGGCACTCCCAGAAGATTGTTCCATAGAGAAATGGGTATTTATTGCTATGGATGGTGATACCTTTGTTGGGGTGTCCACACTGTTTAGTACCGAAGAAACCGGGGTCTTGTATACGGATTATACAGGGGTAAGCCCATACTATCGCGGACGCGGCATTGCCAAAGCTTTAAAGCTTCTTTCCATACAAGCAGCCCTCGATGAAGGGGCTTACAGTATGACAACAGAAACGGAAGCTGGAAATGGAGCCATGCAAAACCTAAATAGAAGTTTAGGCTATCTGCCTAATAAAGGTCATTACCGTATTTGCAAGCCTTTATTATAGGAGGAAGTTCGTCCATGGAAAAGTTACAATTTTTATACAAGCTTAACCTGATACCTTCATTACTCGATGAGGCCAATTGGACAGAAAGAGAAGAAGGAATTGTGCAGCATCACTTCGAGGTACTTCAAGGATTACTGCAAGAAGGAAAACTAATCCTAGCAGGCAGAACATTGAATATGGACCCATCGGGAATGGGAATCGTCATCCTCGAGGTTGACTCCGAGGAAGAAGCAAGAGAATTGATGGAAAATGACCCAGCGGTAAAAGAAGGAATCATGGAAGCTGTCCTTTTCCCATATCGTGTGGCATTAATTCGGGAGTGATGCAGGACTGGCCGGGGGGGGACCAGGGGGACGGTTCTCCTGGTCTTTTTTCAATCACTTTTCCTGTAACAAAAGGGCATCAGAACCGTCCCCATGTCCCGCCCACCCGTGCCCCGCTCAATATGCGGAAGAATTCCGCTTAAATGTTAATTTTCATAAAAAAGTGGCTTAATAGACGGAGAGATTCCGCCTATTGACTTGAAAAATGTAAAAAAAGCCTATTTTGCATTGAATAACCGGAAATTCTCCCCTTATATATCCCTAAACGAGCTCCATTCTGCAACTTAACTGGAAAACCTCCGCTTAAGTCACCGAGGCGAGTGGACCAGGGGACCAGAGGGACGGTTCTCCTGGTCTTTTTCATTCACTATTCCTGCAAAAAAAGGCTACAGGAACCATCCGCATGTCCCCCTAAAAATGACAAAAAGTAGTAAAAAAAGATAGAAGACTAGGCCGCCAGGCCTAGTCTTCTAGATTATAGGGAAATATGGTTCATATCTGGGATTCGTGTAATACGGCGGTCTTGGACCTATTTTAGGCATCTTCAATGGCTTTGCATTGGAATTATATTGAATCTCTTCTTTTTCATTCGAATGATTGATTAACAACAGCTTCACTTCACGGTTTAATCTATAAAAGTACAAGCTTTAATACCTCCCCATTTTTCCTTCACTCTATTCAAAACTCCGGAGGAATGTGTTAGACCATGCACGGCATTTGCCCACATATCATACAGTAAACCCAAAATGGTTTTCTAGGAGGGTTCCCGTGACACAAGATAATCAAAAATATCCTATGTATCCCCATTACGGTAAAATAACACGTTATGAAGATATTCCTCTTACGGTTCCGGAGCAGCGGCAGCTTCGCCAGCCTGGTGTTGAAAAGTTGATGGTTCCAATGCCCATCATTGAAAATCCGAATTACAAAGGCAGTGGAAAACTGTCAGGGAAGGCTGCACTTATCACTGGAGGCGACAGCGGAATAGGAGCGGCTGTGGCAATTGCTTTTGCTAAGGAAGGAGCAGATGTTGCCATCTCTTATTTGGATGAGCATGAAGATGCAAACCGAACTAGGGCACGCATTGAAGAAATTGGCCAGCGCTGTCTCTTATTGCCTGGTGACTTAAGGGAAAAACAGCAATGTATTGCAATAGTCGAAAAAACGGTCCAAACCTTCGGAAAACTTGATATTCTCTGCAATCATGTTGGCATTCAATTTCAGCAATTAAGTTTACTAGACATTACCGATGAGCAGTTTGATGATACCTTTAAGGTTAATATTTACTCCCACTTTTACACTACCAGGGCTGCGCTGCCACACCTAAAGGCAGGCAGTTCCATTATTAATACAGCATCCGTCGTCGCTTATTACGGGAATGACCAATTAATAGACTATTCTGCGACAAAAGCTGCGAATGTAGGATTTACACGGGCATTGGCAAATAATTTAGTCGATAAAGGAATCCGAGTTAATGCGGTTGCACCGGGACGGGTATGGACGCCGCTCATTCCCTCCAGCTTCTCTGCCGATCAAGTTCCACTTGCAAGTAATCCGATGCAGCGCCAAGGTCAGCCGTTTGAACTTGCCCCAGCATATGTTTATCTAGCATCAGACGATTCCCGGTTTATGACCGGGCAAACCCTTCACGTTAACGGCGGACAGATCACTTCCTCTTAAAGGTGACCATGTGACCATGGGGACGGTTCTCCTGGACTTTTTTCATTCACTTTTCATGCAAAAAAAGGACAGGAGAACCATCCCCCTGCCCCTCACCCCTCAGCTAAGAGGCTTTGTATTTTTTAATAACAATCCTAACAGTCCGCCCAAAATGCTTGGAATCAGCCATCCTAATCCATTTGAGTAAAGTGGAATAAATGTGAGAGCTGTTGAAATGGATTCAATTTCAATTCCTGCAGTGGTAAAACCATCGTAAATACTAATCAACGCAGCTCCAATGATGGCACCAATATAAACTCCCCTTGAAACCGGAATATAAGATTGCAGCAGTGATAATAAAATCAGGACAATCGCTATCGGATAAATACTAATTAAGAGAGGAATTGAAACAGAAATCAACTGACTTAATCCTAAATTTGCCATGATAAAACTAAATAAACAAAGAATCGTAACGAGCACAGGATAAGAAAGTCTCGTAAACCGTTGACTTAAATACTCCGAGCATGCAGCAACCAATCCTACTGAAGTGGTTAGACATGCTCCCGTAATAACCAACGCAAGAATGATGGATCCGAATGGACCAAATAACAGTGAAGTAACAGATGAAAGAATAGCACCGCCATTCTCCTGAACTCCAATAGCCTTAACACTTGTAGCTCCAATATAGGATAAAGATATATAGACAAATGATAACCCAAGCCCTGCAATTATCCCTGCCTTTATTGTATAAGACCGGATGATAGATTCACTCTTTATTCCCATTTCCTGCACGCGATTTATTACAACCACTCCAAAAACGAGAGCAGCAATCGCGTCCATTGTTAAATAGCCCTCGACAAACCCGCCAAAAAACGCTCCATCTCTGTATTTTCCTATCGCCTCTTCAATAGAGCCAATCGGAGCAGCAAATCCTCTGATAGAGATCACAACAATCAATAGTAAAAGTAATGGTGTAAGGACTTTCCCCACACGATCCACTAGCTTTGCTGGATTAAGTGCCAGCCAAAAGGTGATAAGGAAAAAGACGAATGTTGAAATAAATAACCCCATATTGCTTTCATCTGATAAAAAAGGGGCAACACCAATTTCATAAGTTACTGTACCGGTTCGAGGGATTCCGAAGAATGGCCCGATCGTTAAATAAATAATAACTGGAAAAACCTTCGCAAATGTGGGATGCACTCTGTTAGATAAGTCATTTAAATCTCCGCCTGATCTAGCGATTGTAAACACAGCCAATAGCGGCAATCCAACACCCGTTACTAGAAATCCAACTATGGCGGTGAATAGTGAATCTCCTGCTTGCTGTCCCAATAGTGGAGGGAAGATTATATTTCCAGCCCCTAAAAATAAGGCAAACATAAAAAAGCCTAACGCAATAATTTCTATTAATGGTAATTTCCGCTCCATAAAAACCCTCCGCTGAATATATAAAAAAGGAATGCTCATCCACATTTTACAAAAATTATCTATTATATATTATTTTCCTGAAATAACTTATTGATAAATAAGAAAATAACTACAATATGAACTATATTAATATACAAAATATTGTGCCAAACTGCAAAGAATTTTTAAAATAGTTCCTCAATTTACCAAGAAATCAGATTTAGCAGGTTTTCGAAAATCAAATTATTTTCCACAGACCTATTTCTTTTCATGCAGATATAAATTTTATAGCCAATTAGGATAGAAAATCAACTATTCTATTAAAGGTTTTTCCCTTCATAATATTGAATTATTAAATTAAGAATGGAGGGCAGCCTTATATGAAAAAAAGAAAAATAATTCTTCGTATCATTGGCGGACTGGTTTTAGTATTTATTATTGTAACCGCTTTCAATTCATTTATGGTAAATTCTAAACAACCGTCTCCTAAACCAACAGACATTGTGATTGACGAGGGAAAAGCGGTTGATCACTTGTCTCAAGCTATTACATTTAAAACCGTCTCCTACCAGGACCGAAGTAAGTTTGACTTTGCAGAATTTACTAAGTTTATTTCATTCCTCGAGGAGAGCTACCCTGGTGTTCACGAACACCTAGAGCTTGAAAAAATTAATGAATATGCTCTTATTTTTAAATGGAAAGGAGCAGATTCCACTAAAAACCCGATTGGACTCACCAGTCATTATGATGTGGTTCCTGTTTTAGAAGGAACAGAAGAAAACTGGGAACATTCTCCTTTCAGCGGAACAGTAGAAAACGGAAAAATTTGGGGACGCGGTACATTGGATGACAAAATTGGAGTAATAGGAATTCTAGAAGCAGTTGAGTTTTTAGTCAATGATAACTTCAAGCCCTCTAGAGATATCTATTTGATGTTTGGCTTTGATGAAGAAATTGGCGGAGATGAAGGAGCTTTAGCGATTGTCAATACTCTTAAAGAGAGAGGAATTACTTTCGACTTTGTATTGGATGAGGGCGGAGCGATTGTTGAAAATATGGTCCCCGGCGTTGACCAGCCTGTGGGAGTCGTTGGAGTTTCCGAAAAAGGTTCTGCCACTGCCCAATTGTCCATTGAAGGAAGCGGTGGTCACTCCTCTCAGCCGAAAGACAAAACGAATATCGGTAGAATTGCCAGTGCGATTGCTAAGCTGGAGGACACACAGTTTAAGGGCGACCTGCGCGGTCCTGGCGAAGACTTATTTGAATATGTTGCACCCGAAATGAGCTTTGCGATGAAATATGTATTTGCAAATAAAGTCATTTTTGAACCCATTATTGAACAAATCTTGTTACAGAAGCCTGCAACAGCCGCTTTAATACGAACCACGATCGCTCCAACTATTTTCCAAGCAGGAGAACAGTATAACGCCTTACCTGAGAAAGCAGCTGCCATCATTAATCACCGCCTGATGCCTGGTGATTCTTTAGAGGATGTCAAAACCTTTATTGAAGATACAATTGAAGATGAAGAGATTAAGGTCGAAATCTCTGGCAGTGAAGCTTCAAAGGTCTCCTCCATTAATGGATGGGAATTTAAATCAATTCAGCAGGCTGCCAGGAATGTTTATAACGAGGCTGTTATTGCCCCCTACTTAATGTTTGCTGGTTCTGATGCCAAGCATTATGACTCTATCTCCAATAACACCTACCGATTCTTACCCGTGCAGATTACTTCCGAGGATTTAAACCGGATGCATGGTACAAACGAACACATTAGTAAAGATAATTTTATCCAGGCTATTAAATTCTATGCTGAAATAATCAAGGAATCGAATCAATAACCAAAAAAGGAGACACCAGTCACAGTCACTGATGTCTCCTTCTTTTTATTTTGATAATAGAGCCATAACGGTATCTAATAGAACATTTACGCCTTTTTCACATTCTTCCCACGTGGTCAGTTCTTCTTCACAATGGCTTTTTCCATTAAAACTAGGAACAAACAGCATCGCTGAAGGCACAAGGCTGGCAATAAACTGAGCATCATGTCCCGCGCCTGAAACCATTCTTTTATTACTATATCCCAGTGATTGCGCCGATTTTTCTAATTGATTTACAATTTCAGTATCAAACCAAACAGTATCCCGCTCCCAAAGCTTTGTTGTTTTTATCTCACAGCCCTCATTTAATCCAAAGATTGGAAGACTTTCAACAAAGTTTTTAAACGTACGAACTATCTCCGGATCCTTATGTCTGGCCTCCAAGGAAAATATCACCTTATTCGGAATGACAGTATGGATACTCGGATACACATTCACCCTGCCAATCGTAAAGACGAGCTCTTCATCTAATGGACCTAATACCCTGCGGATTTCGTTAATAACGTTATTGGCAGCAAATAGCGCATCCTTTCTCATGCTCATTGGTGTCGTACCAGCATGGTCAGACTCACCTGTTATTTCTATGTCATAGCAGGCCATCCCCACCACACATTCCACAACACCGATTGAAAGGTTCTCTTTTTCAAGAATCGGACCTTGTTCAATATGCAATTCCAAGAAAGCAGTACCCTCTTTTAGACGATTCTCTGCTTCCCCTTCATACCCAATACATTTGAGTGCTTCACTAAAGGCAATTCCTGCAGAATCTTTCTTATTCACCATTACATTCTTATCAAATTTCCCTGCCAGCACCCCTGAAGCCATCATCGAAGGTTCAAATCTTGCGCCTTCTTCATTTGTAAAATTGACAATCGTAATCGGGACGCGAGGCTTAATATTATTTTCTACAAGTGTTCGAACTACTTCCAAGCCTGCTAATACGCCTAATACTCCGTCAAACCTGCCGCCCTTTTTAACAGAATCCAAATGGGATCCTATTAAAATCGGAGGCTTATTCTCCACTCCGTCAAGCGTGGCATACATACAGCCCATATCATCAACCTTGACATTTAAGCCAATCTCCTCACAGCATGTTCGAAAAAAATCCCTGGCTGCCCGATCCTCTTCCGATAACGAAAGCCGGGTCACTCCATTGTTTTCAGTCCTGCCAAAATTCGCAAATCGTTCAAGCTCGTCTTTTAAACGTTCTCCATTAATTAATAGCTTTTGCCGCTGCATGTAAATCACTCCTTTTATTTGGTGGTATACTTGGAGTCTTTTACTATAATTATGTAAAAATTCAGTTAATATTAATTATACCTATTGAGAACATTCTGTCATTAGACAAAATATCAATTCGTTTCCCCTTTTTGTTTGATCGTTTGTGACGAAGGGTAAATAAATGTTCCTCCTTTTGTACAACCTATGTTCGAATATACACTAGAAGTAATGTTGGAGGTGTGGTTATGTCAGAATTAGAACCCTTTGAATACCAAACAGGTGCACCTATACTGGATTATGATATTATTAGTATTACGAATACCGCGAATGGGTTTGAGGTACTTCTTGATATTAATTTAGACAGCGGCTATTCTTTGTCAAGAACAACTCTGGAGATTACCCATGAGGATTTACAAGGTTATGATACAAACGAAATTGAAGAGGGCATTAAATATGCTTTAGGTTTTTTTGGGAACGAAACTCAGGTGACCTAATTTTAGAAAAATTCTTTCTTCGAACATGATGGAGTGGTTAGATGCCCAAGGCAAAAGCGAAAAGTGGAATAGGCAGAGGAACAGGTAAAAAGGGGTGGAATCGTTGGCAGGCTGGCGCAAAAAAGGCAAAAAGCGCTAAACCTTATGTAAGCAAAGGCGTTAAACATGCGGAGGCCGCAAAGTCCAATGATAAAGGTACAACGGATTCCTAAAGGACCCTTATTTTACTCAGAAAATTTTTAATCAAACGTTTGATTAGTTTAGCAACCGATCTAATCAAACGTTTGATTAGTTTTTTTATTACAATTTAATAGTGTATTCTTGAGTATTTACCTCATTAGAAGTGAAAACTCGCTCCACGTAGTGAATTTCTTCTTCATTCATTAATAAAACCGTTGAACTCCTGGTCCCATAATTTTCACTCTTAATAAACATCGGTGACAGCATTCTTTCCCATTCTAACGAGACGCCCGTTTGAGGCAGCATCTCATCTGGAGCCTTGTCTGCTTTTTGGAGAAGTGTTAACAGCGGCTCAATATAATCCTCATGATAGGTATTTAATAAACCAGCCAGCCCTTCCTTGCCAGCTTGTACTTTTGGCCACTCTGTATTCAGTAAATGATTGCTGACACCATAGATCCCCGGTTTTAGTTTTATTAACTCCTGTCCAACATTGGAATAATAGTATAGCTCATCCCCATCCCCTGCCAGCAGGTTATATCCAGGATACCAGTTATTATTTCTACTTAAACTCTCCATATATTCCTTCATATCGCCTTTGTACTGCAGGGCATCTGCCACTAATTCCCCTCTAGAGCGTTTCCCTTCCGTCACTTCTTTAGGGTCACGGTAATTGGTCAAAGCTGCAAACTTTCCTGATTTGGTCACACCCATCCAAGTCCCCATTTTCTCTAAATCCCGTCCGGCAAGAATCTCAGGATCATCCTCCCAAAAATGAACAGGAGCAGTCGGCCTTTGGTAAAATTCATCTCGATTTGCCGCAACGATTAGCTTGTATTTAGGATGAACCTTATATGCAAATAAGATTAAACACATGGTATTCACAACCTTTTTTATTATAGTAAAAATAACACTTTTTTTAGTTGTTCAGAGGGGGCGATTGTTACCCAAATTTGTAACCCTTCACTTCTTCGGGCACAATCCGGGCTTGATTGTTACCCAAATTCATTCCCACTCACTTCTTCGGGCACAATCCGCACTTGATTGTTACCCAAATTCATTCCCACTCACTTCTTCGGGCACAATCAGCGCTTGTTTGTTACCCAAATTCGCACCCACTCACTTCTTCGGGCACAATCCGCACTTGATTGTTACCCAAATTCGCACACCGGCACTTCTTCGGGCACAATCCGCACTTGAT
>NZ_JAWVNQ010000021.1:0-43402 GCF_046591715.1 Neobacillus niacini
GATATGTCCTTCATCCGGGGTCTTAAGGACAAATCGTAAGCGCCGCCAGTAGGATATGTCCTTCATCCGGGATCTTGAGGATTGTACGACAATAATATTAGAAAAACGTGGTCCGATGTTAAAGTTATTAAAAAGGCTGTCGAGGTTTCTCGACAGCCCGACAGCACCATTTTACAAAAAGGTGCTGTTTTTTAGATGAACATTGGTTTGTGTGGTAATTTAGCTGACTGTAGGCAAAGTAATTCTGACTTCTGTACCTTTATTGACCTCACTGCTAATCTTAATCGTTCCATTATGTTTTTCAATAATACGGTTCGAAGTTAATAACCCAAGCCCTGTTCCCTTTTCCTTGGTTGAAAAGAAGGGTTCGCCAATCTTCCGTAATCGTTCTTTCTCAATTCCGCATCCATTGTCAACAAAGGTAATTTCTACTCCACCTTCTGGGACATCCCGTAAATTGATAAAAATGTCTCCGTTACTTCCAATCGCTTCAAGCGCATTTTGAAAAATATTAATCAACACTTGTTTAATCTCATTTGGGTTACACATGATTTGGTAAGAATGATTTAATTCTGAGTGAATCATAATATTTCTCAAGTTTGTTTGACTCTCAAATAGAGTAATCACATTTCTAATGAGAGTAACAATATCATGAGGAGATTTAGGTGAGTTTTGATTTGGTTTTGCCAATGATAGATATTCAGAAACAATCGACTCCATTCTCGATATTTCACTTAACATGATTTGTACGTATTGGTGATCATATTCTCGGTTTTGTTCAGCTAACTGCAAAAACCCTTTGATGGAGGTGAGAGGGTTTCTGATTTCATGGGCAACACCCGCAGCAAGCTCACCAACGACTGCAAGCTTTTCTGATCTTAGTACCAGGTCATATGCCTTCCTTTGTTCTGTAATATCGCGGCCAATCACTAATAAACTTTTCCGGCTGCCATCTGAAAAGAAAGTAGGAACTTTTATGATATCGAAAATAGCGTAGAATTGATTTTCTATCGACAGCTCCAAATCGAATCGATAAGGAGTGCCTTTCTCCCAAGAAATTTCATCGTTCGAAAAGCAATTTTGGAAATTTCTAAACCATTCATTTTGGAAGAAAAGTTCGTCTAGATGTTTATTTTTATAATCAATGTTTTCCAATTTAAATAGGGCTTTGGCATAATGATTCATTTCAGTAAATTTTCCGCTGCCATCCTGTATATAAATTAAATCGGGCATAGAATTGATAAGGGCTAAAATTTGTTGTTCGTTATCCTTTCGTACTTCTTCCTTTTTCGCATGATCATCTCTTTCAACCGCTCTACTATAGCGAATTTGCAGGAAGGCTACGAGAAAGGTAACAGCAAGTGTAAATAAAAAGTAAGAAAAGTCACCATCACGATAAGTATAATTAAGACGCTCTTCGAGTTGATAAAAATAAGCACCAATAAAAATACTAAGAATGCTCATAAAAATGACGGGACGGTAATCATGATATAAAGTTAAAATAAAAATGACTAAAAAAATGAGATAAAAGTTAGAGATTACCGGTTCAAAATCAATTAGTACAAAGGTAACAAATGACATCCCCAGTACACATAAATACATGGTTTGCTTAATAAACTGTTTTCTCAAAACGAAAATGGATATGGTGCCACAAACTAATATCCCGCTTCCGAAAAGCATCCCGATAAACTGAGGATCTTTATGTTTTAAAATTTGGACCAACATACACAGAATAAAGCAGCCCCATAAAATACGGATTAACAAAACATTTTTACTATGAATTTTTTCAATATCCACCTTTTTCACCTGCCTTTTTAGAACATGCATGAGATGCCTTTTCATTACACGTTATTATGCTTCAATCATATACAATTCACTAATGGACGCTAAACATTTATAAACGAGGTTTTTAAACACCTGAATCCTACAAAAAAATTATATTAAATATAATAATATTATCATAGAAAAAATTAGATGGATAATAACGGTAATTACAACATTAAGGCAGATGAAGCTAAAGAAAATAATCCTTCATCGCTTTCGGGACATGGGGACGGTTCTCTTGGTCACTAGCGAAGTGATGAGAATCGAACTACGACTAAGGCGTTTCTAAAATCCGGGTTTAAGTTAGTTTTCCAAAAGAAGCATAGCTTGTATGATAGAAAGATATCGATAATAAAGGAATGATCATAAAGATGGATAAACGTGACCTGGTTCAATATTTTATTGTAAATCAAGATTTAATCATGTCGAAGGGGAAAACAGCTGCCCAAGTGGCTCATGCGGCAACACTTAGCACAATTAACATGCTTTCTCCACAATCTCCTTTCCCTGATAGACACCAAGACTTTGTAGAATGGGTACAGACAGGCATGAAGAAAATTATTTTAAAGGGCAAACAAACTGAGCTTGAGAAGTTAGAAAATAAAGGGTTTTTCAGTATTCATGATAGTGGATTAACCGAAATTAAATCCGGTTCATTGACCGTTATAGCACTGCCGCCGATGGAGAAGTTTGAAGCAAAAGAAATCGTTGGGCACCTAACTCTATTGAAAAACTAAGTGACCATGGGGACGGTTCTGCCGGTCTTTTATTGCCAGCAGAACCGTCCCTATGGTCTTTTCTCGAAGGTTCCCCAATTCTCTTGTTTTGCTAGGTGAGGGTAGCTGGACATGAAGGTGACGATTATGGATGCATGATCGAGGAGAGGATAGGTATCAAATAGAAGCCTATCGCCATATCGAATGGCTGTCAGTGCAAGAGGTAATTCACGTCTAAAGATTTCGGTGCGTTTGGCTGCTGTATTTTCGTTATATTCGCCTTGGTCGATATAAAGATAAACGCAGTAAAGTAAAGAGTTTCCGTTAAATCTCCATTCGCCTAATACTTCATCTCTCATAGCAGGATTGATTTTATCCCAGGCATACTGAGTTCCAATGGTTAAAAATAATTCACCTGTTACATCAGAGTGAGTTAGTGTGTAACGTCTTTGAATAATTGGCCCCTTGGCGGTAACACCGTTCGTGAACTCTACCGATAGTTTTTCAGGTTTGAATTGGCTCAAGAAATCAACTCCTATCTATATTGTATATTCTTATGCTTATTTTCATTGGTTGGGACCATGGGGAGGGTTCGTGTGGTCACTACTAAACTAAATAGGACCAGGAGAACCGTCCCCACGGTCACCCCTCCCACGGAAACCTTGGACAACAAAGAGAGACCATGCAAAAAGCATGGTCTCTTTTGTTTATGTTCGGTTTATCCTATTTGCTTTTACCAGGATTGTCGGCCACTTTGATTACGATTGTTGTTAATGGATCAATGGTCAGTGATCCATTCTTAAGTGTGAAGCCTGACTTTTTGGAAACTGGGGTTTTGCCTGCTTCGTCGCTGTCGACTACTACCTTGCCTTTAGAGAGGTTAACGTCTCCAAGTGTCAAAGTGCGTGTCTCAGTATCGGCATTGACGAACACATAATAGCTTCCAGTATCGTCCGTGGAAACAGCTTTGTACGCAATCACAAGGTCTGTATCCTTTATTTCAGGCAGGTCAAGCAAACTCACATTTTGGTTCACTAGCTGCTGGTCGCCTAAACGGAAAGCGTTGGTTGATTTCCTTAGTTCAATCAAACCTTGAGTAAATTCGCGCGTCTCTGTATTGATTGGATATTTTTTCTTATTCACAGCCTTCTGCCAGTCAAACATATTGATGGCATCGGATGAATCATAAGAATCGTGAATAAAGTATCCAAATGACTTACCTTGCTCATCTTTTAGTTCATGGTATTTCTGCTCAGGCACCCCTTCACCGAGCCATTGCTTGGTCCGGCCGTATTCCTGTCCTGCATGGAGGAAGGCGGTTCCCTGTGAAGTCAGAATCAGGGAATTTCCAATCCGGATCCGTTTATGGATTTCCAGGTTGTTTTCCGGAATAGAAGGATCTTTCTTAATTGATTGGGCGATAACATCATAAAGTGTCAGGTTGTCATGTGCCTCAATATATTGAACCATATCGCCAGGATCATCCTCAGCTGTGTTAGACGGCTGGCCTTTAATGTTATTAAAAATTGTATCAATGCTTCTTGCTCCGCCAGTAATGAATCGTGGCTCGCCTTCTGAACCGAAGCCAGATTTCAACTCATTGCGGATTTCATCAGAGAATACTCCCACATTATCCGTCTTATCCATCCAATCCTGGTCCGCGCCCATTCCTTTTAGCTCAGGCTCGCCGATATGACCGGCAAATGTTCTCCAGCCTTCACCGATGAACAGGGCATCTGGATTGATGGAAGCTGCGGCATCATACGCATTTTGGATGGAAGGATAGGTAGCATCACCCATCATGTCAAACCTCATGCCGTCGATTTTATACTCATCAAACCAGTATTTAACCGAGTCGACCATCAGCTTTTCAGCCATTTTATGGCTAGTTGCCAGGTTGTTTCCGAAGCCGCCAAGGAAGTTGCCCTTATCGTCTTGGAAAGCAAAGTAGTTTGGAACAATATCATTTAACATGCTTGCTTTTGCCATATGCGTGTAAACGACATCAAGAACAACACCCATCCCAGCATCATGAATACCATCAATCAATTCTTTCAACTCTTTCACGCGCTTCTCAGGATTGCTTGGATCTAGAGAATAAGCACCGTCTGGAGAGAAGTAACTATGAGGGTCATAGCCCCAATTGTATTCATTTCCTCCAGCGGAGTAGTTCAGCTCTCGCTGGCCCATTTTCGTTTCATCGCCATAATACCAAGCCATAACAGGAAGCAGCTGGACATGTGTGACGCCCATTTTCTTCAGATAATCGAGTTTATCAATAAAGGCTCTATAGGATCCCCAACGGGCATTTAAATCCCCTTCGATCGATGGGTCCGCAGTAAAGTCACGAATATGTGCTTCGTAGATGATGGCATCTTCGCGTTTTTCATAGCCTTTAATTTTTGCAAAATCAAAGCCTTTCGGGTCTGTGCCACTCAGGTCAACAATCGCTGCCTTGCCGACAGTATCTCCATCAGGACCCGCTTCACCTTTCGTATTGACCGTAAAAGCTGCCATTGACTTGGCATAAGGATCAAGAACTTTGTTGGTTACTCCATCATTGGTTACTTCATATTGGTAAAAATAACCCTTTAAATCAGCTATATCCAAGTTGCCCGGATCAACCTCAATAGACCAAATTCCTTTTTCACCCTTTGTGAGCTCTACCGTGCCGATTTGCTCCGCTGCATTATCTTTATTAAAGAAGTTTGCCACAACCTTGCTAGCTCTTGGGGCCCAAAGTTTCAGAGTTACAGAGCCGTCTTTATAAGTCGCACCCAGGTCATTTCTATCGTATCCGTACATAGAATCTAGCATTCTCCAGCCCGTCGTAGCTGAAACAGTTCTGCCTGCATAAGTAACGGATAATGGAAGTTTTTCAAGGTCGAAGGAAGCTGTTACTTTTGCTGAAGAAGCACTTGTAATTTCAACAGATTCAATTGATACTGCTCCGCCGTCAGCATCCTTGATTTCCAGTGCTTCCTTCAAACCATCTGGTGTCAAACCATCTGTCATCGTAAAACCTAGCAGAATACTATTCTCAGAAATGACTTCTGCTTTCGTGATTCCTGTTGCCTGCTCCCAATATGGAGAGATGTAGACATTGTTGTCACCTTGTTTAATCCATAGATGATTGTATTTGTCCAGCAGGTTGAAGGACTTGTCTCCAGCATCTTTACCAGTATCGCCTTTGGTTACATCCATCACAAGGAATCCAAGGCTTTTCGCACCTTGTGCAAGCTTCACGTCAACATACGCACCGTAGCGGTCTGTACCAGAGAAAAGCGTTGCACCTGTCGGCCAGTTGGCAGATGGTGATTCCACATCACCCCAGAGCCATGCGCCGTAATTTCCATAATCACTGTTGTCACGAACATAATGGATACGGACTGTGTTTTCCGGCAAATCTACAGGCTCATAGTTGTAAACTGTGTCGGATCCTTGTTTGATCCAGATTTCGTTCATTTCTGGTGATGTAATGGTGAAGCCTTTGTCTCCGCCGTCTTTACCAGCATCACCTTTGGTTATATCCATAACCAAGAATCCAATGTTTTTCGCGCCTTCTTTAAGCGGCACATCAATATAAGCACCGTAGATGTCTGTTTTTTCAAACATCGTCGCTCCAACCGGCCAGTTGGCAGAAGGGGAAGCAACATCATTCCACAGCCATGCACCGTAATTTTCATAATTACCGTCACTACGGTTGTAGTGGATACGAAGGTGATTTGCAGGAACTGGTTCTACACTGCCATCACCATCTTCACTGTCAGCAGCTTTTGCATCAGTAATGTTTCCGCCATCAACGGTAAGCAGAACTGTACCGCCATCAGCTTTTCCAGGGATGGTCAAAGTAACGGTTCCATTTTCCGAAGCACTGTAAGTTTTGTTTGAATAATGGTCTGTCACCACTGCGTCTTTTGCGTCCAGGGTAAAAGTAACTTCCTTAGGGCTGTCTGCAATGTTCAAGCCGACATAGGCTGCTTCGTTTTCGTAGTTTCTTGCAAAAACAAGGAACTTGTCGCCGTCAGAGCCTCCGATTGTCAAGCGTTCACCTTTTGCAAACACCTCAGAATGATCAGCTCTAAAGTTCAAGACCTTTGTATAGTGTTCAAGGACATCATTGTTTTCTACCTGATCCCAGGCAAGGTCATAACGGTTGTCATACTGTGGATAGTTGTTCGCGCCGCTTTGGCCAAGCTCTTCGCCGTAATAGATAACCGGCTGACCCTTGGCTGTTGCCTGCAGAGAGGCTGCCAGCTTCAGCTTGCCTTCGTCATTTCCTTCCTTGAACAGGAACCCATCTTCGTCATGGCTTCCTAGGAATTGGCCAAGAGATGCAGTATTATCGATTTTTTCATTGCGTGCAATCAGGGCATCGTTTGCACCCTTTAGGCTGCCGTTAACGAAATTGTGGGCGATGTCTTTAAAACCAAAGTCGAGCAGGGAATCCATCATTCCTGACTCAAGATATCCGCCTTTATTATCGGCACTGCCGCCCCAGAATTCACCAATCATTTTGTGTTCTGGCATGATTTTAGTCAGTTCATTTTTAAAAGCCATTAGAGTAGCATCTTCCACGTGTTTTACAGTATCTACACGGAAGTAGTCGATGGTATTTCCTTTATCTGTTCTAGACTTTTCAATCCAGTCTGTCTGCCAGTCAATGATTGCTTTTCTTACAGCTGGATCTTCCGTTTTTAAATCAGGAAGGCCTGCGAGTTCCCCAACAACCTCATCAGTTCCAACATTCGAACCTTGGCGGAGAAGGGAGCTGAATACTGCTCGGTCTTCGTCCGTTGGGTAGCCTGACGGCGGATTTGCTACAGTTCCATCTATCTCTTTTAATCCATAACCCGTATGATTTACTACCACGTCGAGCATGATTTTGATGCCGCGTTCATGGGCGGAGTCTATCAGTTGATGGAAATCTTCCATACTGCCAAAGTGTGGGTTCAATTCTCCAAAATTGTTTGCCCAGTAGCCATGGTAAGCATAGTAAGAATGTCCTTCCGGGTTGTTATAGCGCGCATCGTACTTAATATTGTCGACAATTGGAGAGATCCAGATGGTGTTAACCCCAAGCTCGTCCAAGTAATCCAATTTTTCAGTGATGCCTTTAAAGTCTCCGCCCTGGTAGGTTCCGCGGTCGCCTTTGGCATCATAATTCTGGTTATAAGGGTCGTTGTTTGACACATCGCCATCAAAGAAGCGGTCTGTCAGCATGAAATAGATGATGCTTTCATCCCAGTCAAAGTCACTTTCCCCCACGGCCTGGCGGGCTTTCACCTCAACTGAAGTAGAACTAGTATAGTAGTTTCCATAGGAGTCAATCACAGTAAGAGGAATTGTTTTCGTTCCCGCTGGGATATCGTCATCCACGGCAATGGTGATTTCCTTCAGAGCCGGGTCAATCTCAAGCTTCTCAGGTCCGCCAAGGGAAGAGATGTCGGCAAACATTTTGCTGACTTTCAGTTCATCCGTCAAGCCCTCTACATCAACAGAGAGAACGGCATTTTGATTATAGTCAACCAGTGCAGGCTGAATGGTGCCTGTCACCGTCAAATCAGCTTTCTGGAAGTCTATAAAAGAAACTCCGTCAACAGTGTTGTAAGGATCACTGACTTCTTCCGTTGTGCCATCTTTTTTGGTCACAAGGTAGGAATATTCGTTTTTGCCATTTGGAATGTTGTTATATGTGACGACAAATCTCTCATTCTCTGGTTCAAACGTCATTGGTGTTGTTTTGCCATCAAATTTTAATTCTACTTTTTCGATGGTGTCCATAGCATCGTTTGCAAAAAGTAGTTTATCGCGATAATAGAACGACGCATTTCCCTTATCAATAACAGGGGAGGATCCATCAGGAACGATACGGATTTGTTCCACTCCACTTGTAATGTAAGCTTTTGTAATACTATCATTCTTATTAACCGGAATGAATCGGTCGCCAAATTCCTTCTGTGCTGTATTCCAGTCATAGGTGCTGCGAAGGACAAAGCCCATTTGGGTGGTTTCTGAGCTTACGGGAATACTAACGCTGGCATATTTGTCGTTATAGGAATCAAAATTCACTTGACCATCAGCGACACCCGTATTCCAAGTCCAAATATTCCAGTCGCCAAATGTCTTATCTTCACGGATGTACGTGAACCGAATCTCGCGTTCAGTTGAAGCCGATGTCTCCGCCGTCTCCTCGGCCGCAGAAGCTTCCAGGCTTGGGAGATAAGGAATCCACAAGCCGAGAAGCATAACGACCGTCATAATCACGGAGAAAGTCCTTTTTGTGCTTTTTTTCATTAACTGATATACCCCCTTTAAATTATTGATAGGGAAGGATAAGAGCGGTTGTCTGGGAGTCAATTGCGAAAGAGGTCTGTTACTCTTAGAGTACCCTAGTGTGCAATCGTTTGCGCAAATTATAAAAAAAGAAGAAGCATGTCCTTCAAGGTTCCAAAAATCTACTAGTTAGATTCCTTTCAGAACATAATATAGAAACTTCTTAATCTATTTATTTTAAGATAGTAATCGCTTACAAATGTCAATAACCACCTATGCAAACGATTGCATTTTTACTATACAATAAAAACAGTCACACGACAATCTGAATTTTTAGCAGCTCTGGAATGACGCGAAACCGTTTACAAATAAAACAGTGTTTTTTACCATAAAAAACTGTATAATATTAAAAAAATTTAAAAAATGATGGGAGGGTAAAAATTGCTAGAGTTAACCATCGACGAATCTGATCGCCTTATTAAAGTAGCACATGCCTTGGCATCAGATATTCGGATTTCAATTATAAAATTACTCAACTTTCAAAAGTTAAATATTCTAGAGATCGCTGAAAAGCTAGAGCTCCCTGTTTCAACGATTGCGTCTAATATAAAGGTTTTAGAAGTTTCGGGACTTATCAAAACGGAGATACAGTCAGCTACTCGGGGAAAGATGAAGGTTTGCTCAAGAAATTTTGATGATATTCATATGGTTCTAAATATGAATATTGGCCACAATGACCCAAAACATTATTATGAATTAGAGATGCCGATTGGGCATTATGTTGATTGTGAAATTACACCTACATGCGGAATCATCAACCAAAAAGGAGTGGAGGATGATCTTTCCTTATTTTATCATCCAGATCGGACTTCAGCTCAATTAATCTGGCTGCGTCAGGGCTTTCTTGAGTATCGTTTTCCAAGGTCAGTTTCCAGCAGTGCTAATATCGAGTCGCTTCAATTTTCAATGGAGCTTTGCTCAGAGGCGCCAAACTATGATCATCATTGGCCATCCGATATTACACTCTGGATTAATGATGTAGAGATATGTACGTGGACATGCCCAGGCGACTTCGGTGATCGAAGAGGGAAACTAAACCCGACGTGGCTCCGGGATAACCATACCCAGTACGGATTGTTAAAGAATTGGAAGGTAGACGATACTGGCAGCTATTTAGATGATGTTAAAGTTTCACCGATCACACTAGAGGATATTGATATTTTTCAGCAGCATTTTATTAAGTTAAGAGTTGGCGTTAAAGGTGATGCTGTGAATGTTGGGGGAATTAACTTATTTGGTAAAGGGTTTGGGGATTATGATCAGGACATTTTAATGAGAATTATCTATTCCTAAGCAGGTTTCAAAAGGTCTCTTTTATTACAATTTATTGTGATAAAGGTGACTTTTTTTTATGGTTTTTTGTATAAGTAGAGTTATAAATTATATATTAAAATAATTTAGAAAAAACTTAAAATTTTTACATAAAAAGGATTGACCTTTTTAAGGGGAGACTTTATCATTTAGTTACAGTGTTTATGTTTGAAACAAAAAATCGGTAATAGTGAGTGGAATGTCCCAGTTGGAAAGATATTGGAACATGATAAATGACCTAAAACACTTGTATTACCGCATTTTTATCGTAATTGCCTCCTTTTTGAGGGTGAATTTTTTTACATAATTTATTCAGAATATTCTTTAAAATGAATTGTAAGGGTATTCACAGTTGAAAAGGGTTTATTCTATCGCTTTTAGGCCGCGGATCGGCTGTTGATTCCGCAAACAGTAATTGTTATTCATTTTATAATATTTACTACCCAAAAAGTTATAGGGTTTATGAGTTGTTAATAAAACTAAATATTCAGTCACCTGGTTATACTTATTCATTTTATAAAAATTAATTTAGGGAAAATGAGGAGGAAATCAAAATGAAAAAGAAGTTTTTAATTCCGTTGTTCTCTGCTGCAATGATTGCTTTGGCTGGTTGTTCGAGCGGGTCAGATACGAGCGGGGCAGCAACAAACACTGCAGGGGATGATGGTGAATTGGTTGTTGGCTGGTCTCAGATGGAAAACAATAATCCATGGAGGATTGCGGAAACAAAGAGTATCCGTGAAGAAGCTGAGAAGCGCGGCATTAAGATGGTTTACTCTGATGCGCAAAGTGATACAGCAAAACAAATCTCTGATGTTGAGGATATGGTCGCACAGGGAGTCGATTATATTATTCTAGCTCCCCGCGAATTTGAAGGACTTACACCTGCGTTAGAAACGGCTAAAAAGGCAGATATTCCTGTCATTCTTGTTGATAGAAAAGTAGCTGGAGAAGCTGGAAAGGATTATGTAAGTTTCCTAGGTTCTAATTTCATCGAACAAGGGCAAAAAGCTGCTGATTGGCTGATTGAAGAAATGGGCGGTAAAGGAAATATTGTTGAATTAACAGGAACTTCTGGTTCTTCCGTAGCAATGGATCGTCAAAAAGGATTTGGTGACAGGCTGAAGGAAAAGGCTCCAGACATGAAGGTTATCGCTTCACAAACAGGTGACTTCGCACGTGCGAATGGACAAAAGGTTATGGAGAACCTGCTTCAATCCGAAGGCGATAAGATTACCGCGGTTTACGCACATAATGATGAGATGGCGATTGGCGCAATTAATGCCATCAAAGCAGCTGGAAAAGTACCAGGAAAAGATATCATCATTGTCTCTGTGGATGGAACAAAAGATGCCCTGCAGGCAATCATTGATGGTGAAATGGGTGCAACGGTTGAGAGTTCTCCATTCTTCGGACCAAGTGTATTTGATGTAATCAAGGACCTAGAAGATGGCAAAGAAGTAGAAAAAGAGATTATTATCGAGGACCGCTTTTTTGATAAGTCCAATGCGAAAGATTTCGTAAAAGAAGCATATTAACAACATCCTGTATTTCGCAAGGATCGCACATGTGATCCTTGCGAAAGGAAAGGGGGAAGCAAATGGGTACAGAGCTGTTGCTTAAAATGGAAAACATCGTAAAGGAATTCCCGGGTGTAAAAGCGTTAAAAGGGGTAGAGTTAGAGATTAATAAAGGCGAGGTTCATGCCTTAATGGGTGAAAATGGTGCAGGTAAATCCACTCTGATCAAAATTTTGACAGGTGTTTATCATCATAATGAAGGAAGTATTTCTCTAGATGGACAGCAGGTAGCCTTTAAAACACCCATCGATGCCCAATTGGCGGGGATTAGTACCATTTACCAAGAGGTTAGTCTCATTCCTTACTTAAGTGTTACAGAAAATATATTTGTAGGCCGAGAGCCAAAAACAAGATTTGGAACGATTGATTGGAAAAAAGCTCATAAGGACGCTAGTGAAGTGCTGAGTAATATGGGAATTTCCATTGATGTCAGGAAACCGGTTAATACCTATAGCACGGCCCTCCAACAAATGGTTTCCATTGCCAGAGCGATTTCCATGAAAGCGAAGCTGGTCGTCATGGATGAACCTACCTCTTCCCTGGATGATAAAGAGGTTGAAGTCCTTTTCAAGGTGATTGAAAAGTTAAAAAGAGACAATGTTTCGATCATTTTTGTCAGTCACAGGCTCGATGAAATCTATACGGTTTGCGACCGAATTACCATTCTGCGTGACGGTTCCTTTGTGGGAACATGGCCGATTAGTGAACTTTCGCAAAATCAATTGATTGCTTCGATGATTGGGAAGAGCGAAGCGGAAGCCGCGCAGTTGACCAAGATGAAAGAAGTGGTAAACAAATCGAATGAAAAAATTGTCATCTCCCTTGAAAATGTAAAACAAGGAAATCGGGTTACGGATGTGAGTTTTGAATTACGTAAGGGCGAGGTTCTTGGTTTAGCGGGTCTCCTTGGTTCTGGAAGGACGGAAACAGCGAAGGTTATCGCGGGTGTTACTTCCCCTGATGGCGGCAGCTTAACTTATCAAGAACAATCCATGAAATTCAAATCACCAGGTCATGCGATTAAATCCGGTGTTGCGATGTGTACGGAGGACCGAAAAGCAGAAGGTATTATTCCAAACATGTCGATTAGAGAGAACATCACGCTGGCCAATCTTAAAAACTTTTCTTCCTTTGGTTTTGTATCAAGAAAGAAACAAGATCAGGTTGTTAATGAGTTTATCGAGAGAATGGGCATTAAAACGCCTAGTGCCGATCAAAAAATTAAAAATTTGAGCGGCGGTAATCAACAGAAAGTTTTACTGGCAAGGTGGCTTGCTCTTAATCCAAGTTTGCTTATTCTAGACGAGCCGACACGAGGCATTGATGTCGGGGCGAAATCAGAGATTCATTCACTGATTAGTGACCTTTCCCGCGATGGCTTAAGCATCCTCTTGATTTCTTCTGAATTTGATGAACTGATTCACAACTCTGATCGGATTGTGGTCTTGAGGGAAGGCAGGAAAATCGGTGAGTTAACAGGGAAGGAACGAACCCAGGATAATATCATGAAAGTCATTGTTGAAAACCATTATTCCGAAGAAACCAGAGAGGAGGATCAATATGCAAGAGTCTAATGTAAAAACAGCACAAATCAATCCTCCTTTTGCAAAAAAGGCGCGGATTTCTTCTAATAAAGACCTAGTCAAAACGTTTGCGCTGCCGATTGTCATTTTGATTCTCTTCTCGTTGAACAGTATCTTTACAGATAACTTTTTAGCAGCTGCCACCATATGGAATATCCTCCTGCATGTATCCACCACGGCACTTGTTGCCATTGGGATGACACTGGTAATTGCCACTGGAGGCATTGACCTTTCTGTTGGTGCGGTAATGGCTATTGGAGCAGTCGTTTCTACTTTCCTGCTTGATTATAATATTTTTGTGATTATTATAGGCACCATCTTAATTTGTGCATGTATTGGCTTATTCAATGGCGCGATTATTTCCTATCTGGGAGTACAGCCCATTGTTGTAACCCTGGCGATCATGATCGCTGGCAGAGGAATAGCGCAGGTAATGACGGACGGTTATCTTGTTACTTTTTCTAATCCTGCCTTTGAATGGATTGGAAAAGGGAAGATCTTGAGCATTCCTGTCCCGGTCATTCTCATGTTTTTAGTGGCTATTGCGGCGTTTATCATCATCCGCTATATGACGTTTGGCCGTTATATTGAAGCGATTGGTGACAATGAAAAGGCAGCAGCTCTGGCTGGTGTAAATGTTAAAAAGGTCAAAATGATTGTTTATATTGCTGCAGCAGCTCTAGCAGCACTAGCTGGAATGATTGAAACAGCAAGGCTGGCCGCGGCGGATGCAACCAGAATCGGTGAATTGATCGAAATGGACGCTATCGCAGCCGTTGTCGTAGGCGGAACATTAATGACAGGCGGAAAGCCATTTATTTGGGGAACGGTATTTGGTGCGATTCTAATGGGAATCATCACGGCCACCTTCAATATGAACAACATTCCGTACTCGTATTCATTGGTAATCAAAGCCGTGATTATCGTAGGAGCCATTTACCTTCAAAGAGAAAATAAATAGCAGGGAGGTGCTTACCGTTGAAAACAATAGCGAATCAGCCTACAAACAAACTGATTGGAAATCCTGGAGCATTTTTTCAAAAGCAGGGTGCCTTACTTGCCTTAGTGCTGCTGATTATTTTTGCTTCTATTAAATACGATAACTTCCTAACCAGCCTAAATATCATGAATATTTTAAAACAAAACAGTATGATCGGGATCGTCGCGATTGGAATGACATTTGTCATCTTAATGAAAGGCATCGATTTATCGGTTGGTTCATTGCTTGCACTTGGCGGCGTAATGGCGGCAACACTTTCGCCTTACGGTATTTTCGCTGCCGTACTGGTACCGATTTTGATTACAACACTGTTAGGTTGTATCAATGGATGGATTATTGCAAAACTTAGAATGGAACCTTTCATTGTGACTCTTGCGATGATGATTGGAGTCAGAGGATTTATTTATGCGTTTACAGAGGAAAAGACCATCTCGGTTGTTCCGGAACAAAAACAGTTCTTCCTTGATTTAGGCAATGGAGCATTTATCGGAATTCCAAATCCGGTGTGGATTTTTGTGATCATTTTAGGATTAGCTTCCTTCATTCTTCATCAAACGAAATTTGGCCGAAATGTATATGCGATTGGCGGCAACGAGGATGCTACCCGCCTGATGGGAATTCGTGTCGACCGAATGAAAATTATGGTTTATGCCTTGAGCGGTGCATTGGCAGGGTTCACAGGAATTATTCTTGCCGGCCGTCTGGGCGGAGCTGCACAGCCGGTTGCAGGTAACATGTGGGAGTTGGACGCGATTGCAGCCGTCGTCATTGGCGGAACACTTCTTGTAGGCGGACGCGGCGGAGTGTTTGGAACATTTGTCGGTGTCATGCTTTTGGGTGTGGTATTGAACGTCATTAACCTGCAAGGAACACTGGATTCTTGGTGGCAGCCTGTCATTCGAGGAACCTTTCTGTTAGCGATTGTTATTATTCAAGCACAGCTAATGAATCAGAAAAGTGTTTTTATAAAGAAGAAAACCGATTAAATCAGCCATCTCGTATTTTATTAAAATACTTACTTTATAGGAGGAATTTATCATGACTATGACGAAAGATTCTCAAAAAACAAATGTAGTTTACGAACCTGCTGAAATTATGGGAGCTCTTTACGGTCCTGGAATTCACGGCTTAAAAGGTGCTTACGACCGCGAATTGATCGCTCAGCTTGCGGAAGACATCGACGTGCTTTATAAGGATGCTCTTCAAAGAGAAGGCGGTACAGTACCGCGCGGCCCGAAACGCCACTACGTGGAAATCCATCCGGAAAATATCCGCGGCTTCGTCGATATCGTAACACACCCATGGGTGAAGGCAGTTTGTGAAACCGTGCTTGGACCTGAGTATAAAATTGTCGAAATTGGGTTTGACGTACCAAATCCAGGTGCTGTAAACCAGCCATGGCACCGTGATTTCCCAGCTCCAGTTGACACAGTTAAAGGAAGAAGATTGAATTCTCTTGCTTTCAACTTGACGACAATCGATGTAGAACCAGATATGGGACCATTTGAAATTGCCCCTGGAACGCAGTGGGATGATGGCAGTGAGTTTGAATACGAAATGTTCCCATCTAAGGATTTGTATTCCCGTTATCAGGGGTTAGCTGAGCAGAAAATGCCAAAGATGGGCGATATTTCAGTCCGTTCAGCCTTAACCATTCACCGCGGAACTACAAACCATTCCGATAAAGCAAGACCAGTACTTGTTTTAGGTGTGGATGCACCTGGAGCAAACAACCATGAAAGACACGACCTGCAAATCACAAAGAAATTTTACAACACCTTACCAGAAGACCTGAAAAAACACCTAATGTGCCGCCTAGTCGACGAACTCGAAATCATCGTCCAAGCCCACGACATCGAAGGACTTAAAATGGGAGAAGCATAAAAGACAAAAAGACCATGGGGACGGTTCTCCTGGTCTTTTTTTGGTGTCCGAGGGGGTGACCAGGTGACCATGGGGACGGTTCTCGCGGTCAATTTCCTTGCTAGCTGTATTTTATCAATACGTTTCTTCAGGGTTGAATTTGCCTATGCCTTTTAATCATGACAGCGAATCAGGATTTCCTCTGGCTGTTCATAGCTTATCTCTTCAACTGATATCTTCATAGCATCACCTGCAAACACTCAATATTGTTATTAGATACTACATAATTTCTCTAAAAACCTCTGAAAATCCTTTTTGGAACGTGGGGAAAGGGGGCACAGGGACGGTTCTACCGGTCTTTTATTGCCAGCAGAACGGTCCCTGTGCCCCCATTCGTCCCCATACGCCATGCTCTCAGAAATGAAAAAAAGACCAAGAGAACCGTCCCCTTGGTCTTTTAGCTTACCAGTTTGTATGAAAAACTCCTGTTAGATCGTTGCGTTCGTAGGTGTGTGCACCGAAGTAGTCACGTTGTGCTTGGAGCAGGCTGGCATTGGAGCTGCCTTTGCGATAGCTGTCAAAATAGGTGAGGGAAGCACTTAAACATGGGAATGAAATACCAGAATTGATTCCTTCACATACTACTTTTCGTAAGCCCATTTGGTAATCTATTACCTTTTCAGAGAAATATGGAGAGATTAATAGATTCTCGAGTGTTGGGTTTTCCTGATAGGCTTCACTGATAACGTTTAGGAATTCTGCACGAATGATACAGCCGCCGCGGAAAATCAGCGCTATATCCTTTAACGGCAAATCCCAGCCGAACGCTTCAGAAGTCATTTTATATTGAGTGAATCCTTGTGCGTAGGCACAAACCTTCCCCATATATAACGCCTGTCGAATGTAGTCAATCCATTCATTTTTATCCAATTGCTGCTTTTTGTTCTTAGGACCTGTAAGAATGGATTGTGCCTGTACCCGTTCCTCTTTTAAAGCAGAGATGTATCGTGCAAATACCGACTCCGTGATAATCGATGCAGGGATGCCGTTATCAATCGCTTGGATACTGGTCCATTTACCAGTGCCTTTTTGGCCGGCTTTATCCAAAATCACGTCAATCAGCGGTAAGCCTGTAATTTCATCCTTTTTTCGTAAAATTTCAGCCGTAATTTCGATTAAATAACTTTTCAGTTCACCCTGATTCCAGGTTTCAAAGATATCCGCAATTTCTTCAAGAGGCAGTTCCAATTTTTCGCGTAAGAAGGTATAGGCTTCAGCGATGAGCTGCATATCGGCGTATTCGATGCCGTTGTGTACCATTTTCACGAAGTGACCGGCACCTTTTGGACCCATATACGCACAGCAAGGGGTATTGTCCACTTGAGCTGCTATTTTTGTAAGAATGGGTGCAGCTTTTTCGTAAACTTCTTTATCACCGCCTGGCATAATCGAAGGTCCAGTTAATGCGCCCACCTCGCCGCCAGAAATCCCAATTCCTATATATCCGATTCCCTTGGACTTCAACTCATCATACCTGCGTTCACTATCTTCGTAATGGGAGTTACCGCCATCCATAATGACGTCGCCTTCTTCAAGATGTGGTACTAACGACGCAATCACCGAATCAATTGCTTTACCGGCCGTAACCATCATAAAGACTTTTCTCGGAGTCTCTAATGACTGAACAAAATCTTGAATTTCATAGTAGGGAGTAATGCTCTGTCCATCAAGCTTTCCCACAAGCTTGTCAGTCAAATCTCTCGTATAATTATAGACCGCCACTTGTTCACCTTTATTCGCCATATTTAAAGCAATATTACTGCCCATAACTCCCAAACCAATAACACCGATTGTATGTAACATTTCATTTCGCTCCTCTAATTTAAGATTACGCCGTAAAACCCTCTCGAAAAGAGGGTTTTCACGGCAGGAATTTTTATACAAATAAGCTTAACAATAGAATAAATCCAAGTCCCGCTACGGAAATAATCGTTTCAACCATCGTCCAGGTTGCAAATGTTTCTTTCATGCTCAACCCAAAATACTCTTTGAACATCCAGAAACCAGCATCGTTAACATGGGAAGCAATAACACTTCCTGCACCTGTTGCAAGTACGACCAGCGCAAGGTTAACATCACTTTGTCCTAACATAGGAATGATTAAACCTGCTGTTGTTAAGGCTGCAACGGTAGCAGAACCTAATGCAATACGTAAAATGGCTGCGATGATCCAAGCAAGGATAATCGGTGATAACGTAGTTGTTTTAAATAATTCTGCTACATAGTCACCCACACCGCCGTTAATTAATACCTGCTTGAAGGCGCCGCCGCCGCCGATAATTAATAGCATCATTCCAATGTGCAGAATGGCTTGTGTACAGGACTCCATAACATCTTTCATCGGAATCTTTCTAGCAATTCCCATAGAATAAATTGCAAATAACAGCGAAATCAACATAGCCGTTCCAGCATCACCGATAAATCGGATCACTTCTAATACTGTATTATCTTCGTAGCCTAATGTTTTTTGAAGCAGGGTAATAATGGTCGCAATCGACATTAAAATAACTGGAAGCAAAGCTGTGAAAACACTAATGCCGAAACTCGGTGTATCTTCCAATTTAAATGACTTTTGTTCCCCTAATGAGGCAATGCTGCCCATTTTTTTAAATGACTCCGGTAAAAGCTTTTTCGCAAATTTTGTAAAAACTGGACCCGCTAGAATCACGGTAGGTACAGCAACAATAAAACCATAAAGTAATACTTCACCAATGTCGGCACCTAGTTCACCAGCAATTGTTGTTGGCCCTGGGTGAGGCGGCAAGAAACCATGAGTGACCGATAATGCCGCAGTCATTGAAATACCAAGTGAAAGAATAGAAACTTTCAATTCTCTTGAAATCGCAAAGACAATTGGAATCAATAATACTAAACCTACTTCAAAAAATAACGCGATACCGATAATGAAAGAGGCGACGACTACTGCCCATTGCGTATTTTTTTCACCGAATTTTTTTACAAGCGTCATCGCAATTCGCTGGGCACCGCCGGAATCAGCGATTAACTTACCTAGCATGGCACCAAGTCCAAAGATTAACCCAATGTGACCAAGTGTTCCTCCTAATCCGGCTTCAATCGTTTTAACTACTTCTTCTAATGGCATTCCAAGGGCTAACGCCACACCAAACGATACGATGATTAATGAAATAAAGGTGTTTAATTTCAAGCCCATGATCAAAATTAGCAGGGCGATAATTCCTAACGCTACAATTATTAATGGCATTTTAATTCCTCCGTGCTGTTCTATGTCTAGTTGTATGATGTAAGCTATTTTGCTTAGTCCGTTTTTTGCGGAGACCCTTTTGCCAGCAATTGCTGTGACAACCAAAGGTCATCAACCGTTCCTTGAACTTGTACATCATCAAAGTTTAAATGTAGAGATTCGAGCATCAGCCCTCGATCCTTCGATTCGATCGCTTCAATATAAATCTCGTGATTTCTAATAACCCTGGTAAAGTCTTCGTACTCTTCTTTTAGCCGGAAACGCATCGATAATAGAATTAAGCATTCCATCACAGGTTTTAGGTTATTCCAAATCATCAGCATATGAGAATGGTTAATGGAACGAATAATCGTTTCATGGAATAAGACGTCCTGCAGGGCAAATTCGTCAGCATCGCGATATCTAATCGCAACTTTCATCATCTCTAGTATTTTACCCAGTTCTCGTGATAGTTGAGTGGTTTCCATCTTTAAAAGACGTTCAAACACAAATGTTTCAATGAGGAGACGGACTTCATAGATCTCCTGTATTTCTTTTTTGGTTAAACCAATCACAACTGCGCCCATTCTTTCTAAGCGAATAAGATTTTCAGCTGCGAGGATTTTTAATGCTTCACGAATCGGTGATCGGCTTACAGCAAAATCCGCAGCTAGTTTATTCTCCGATAGGATGGTGCCGCTTTCAACAGAGCCAGAAATGATACGCATTCTAAGTTCACTTGCAACACGTTCACCAGCAGAAGCCTTCGAAAGACTCTTTTCGGGATATAAAAATTCCTTTGATTCTATCATAAGTTCACCCTCTTATTATAATACAAGAATACTTGTATACAAGTATTATAATAGCATTCTCAAAAAATGCAAGCGCTTTTACCGAAATTCAGTCTGTGAAAAAATGCCGTGGGGACGGTTCTCGCGGTCATTTTTTTGGTAATAGTTGGTAGATGGGCATGGGGACGGTTCTCGTGGTCACAATCATTGGCTTTTACTTGGCGGATGCCCCGAGGTGCCATCCAAATGAAAAAAAGACCAGGAGAACCGTCCCCCCGGTCCCCCTATCCAGGAAGTTTTTCTGGATTTAGGGTGAGATAGATTTCGTTGATTTTTCCGTTTGTGATAGAGAAGCTGATGATGCTTTGAATGGAGCCGTTTATGTGATTGATGATGGCGGGCTGGCCGTTTACATTTTTCACTTCAAAGTAGAAGTCTTCAGGGACATTTTTTAAAATACCTAATAAGAAGGCGAGAACATTGGCTGAGGATACAATTGGCCGGACAGCAGCCTTAACGATTCCGCCGCCATCGGAGTAAAGTGTGACATTTTCGGATAAAAGTTCTAATAAGGCGTCTCTATTTTGAACTTGAAACGCTTTTATAAAGTGATCCACCAAAGACTTATTTTTTTCATAATGTAAGCTTTCCCCTTCGATTAGGGAAATCTTTTGCTTAGCCCGGCTGAAAATTTTCCTGCAGTTTTCTTCTTTCTTTTCAATGATGCTAGCAATCTCATTATATGAAAAGGTAAATACCTCTTTTAATAGAAGCACGGCGCGTTCATCTGGTGATAAATGCTCCATCATTCGTAAATAGGCGATACTCAATCCTTCTTTCTGCAGCACAGCATCCGAAGGGTCAAATTCACCTGTTTTTTCTAGCAGTAACGGCACCGGATTCCAAGGTCCGGTGTAAGTTTCTCGTTTGTGCCGTGCGGATTTTAATACGTCAAGACAGCGATTTGTCGCCATTTTGCATAGGTAGGCTTTCTTGTTATCTGGATTTTGCTCCTTTATTTGATAGGCTTTTAAAAAGGTTTCTTGGACAATGTCTTCTGCTTCTGTGATGGAACCTAACATACGATAACAAATGGAGAACAACAATGGTTTAAATTCTTGGTAATCCTCATTACTAATCTGCACACTATCAACCCATTTCTTTTTTAATGATTTCTTCCGCAGCTTGTTTTCCGCTGCTCGCTGCTCCTTCTAACAAAATTGAATCAGGAGAAGCCCAATCGCCCGCAAGGTATAAACCTGGAATTTCCGTTTTCATACCTTGTAACATTTCTTCCTCTCCAACTTGAGGAAGGCGCTGATTTACGATTATTTGAGGAATAAAACGGCTGGTGATGAGATAATTTTGCCATCTGGGCTGGAGTTTTTCTAAGAACTGTTCAAGTTCAGTCCTAACGCTTGTTTCATTTATGGGTTCTTCTGGACAATAATATTTAAATACATGAAGAACCGCATTCCCGTGGTGATTTGATAGACGAGCAATAGGTGAATGTACGGAAAAATAGAGCGGATTAGTTAAGCCTAGGACAAACAATTTTTTAGGATTTGGCAGCTGTGTTAATGCAACATCAAGAGTGGCACCCTTTATCGGCTGCAGGTTGGTTAAAAAGTGGTTCAGGGAGTTGGGAGAATGTTCACCTAACATGAGATTTAGTTCCTTAGGACCTGTTGTACATATCACATTCTTCGCAAAGATTTCCTCACTATGGGGTAATACCAATCGAAAATGGTCCTGTTCAATTAGATCTATTTGTTTTACGGATGTATGGGTCCGAATTTGTATTCCCGAGATCACCGCTTTATTATGGAGCTGGTCGATGAGGGTCTGCCAGCCGTAATCAAGATAGAGTACACCGCTCATGACGGCCTTTAATTGTGATACGATGATTTTTGCACTTGCCTGTTCGGGGGCATGGCAATACGTCGCCAGTCTTCCTAATACATACAGCAGGGATTGAATCTTTTCTGAACGGGCTGCTAGCTGGACCCAATTTTTGAAGGTCTGATATGCTAGCTTTTCAGTATCCGCTGACACAACTTTTAACAAAACACCGGCCCATTCCAACCTTTCTTTCACGTTTAATAGTCTAGTAGTCAATAGCCCGATAGGAGAAAAGGGCGCTTGGTATTCCAAATTGTTTTCAACGAGTATGGCATCGGTCTTTGGAGATCCTCCATTTAGTTGTATATCTAATTCTTCGAGAATGGCTTTGGCTTTTCCTTTCTTATATATAGCATGCGGGCCAACATTGAAATATTGTTGACGAATCACATCAGTCCGAGCTCTGCCGCCGGCTTTTTTTCCTTTTTCTAAAATTAATATCGATAAATTGGTTTTCGCTAAATAATTTGCTGCCACATAACCAGCCACTCCGCCGCCGATAATCACAACATCATATTTATTAGTCATCACATAACCTCCGTCGGTATTTTCATTACTCATGACGAGGAGGAGGGAATAAATGTGACAATGCACAAATACAAATGTAGGAAAATTTCATTTAACGTATAATGAATAATAGGTCTATGAGGAATTAGGAGGATATATGCCAAAGAAAAAAATTGTATTTACCGGTGGAGGTTCTGCGGGGCATGTAACGCCCAATATTGCCTTGATTAATGAGCTGGACAATTGGGACCGCTATTATATCGGTTCGAAAAAGGGAATTGAAAAAGAGCTAATTGAAAAAATTAATATTCCTTACTTCGGTATCAACAGCGGGAAACTTAGAAGATATATCGACTTTGAAAATTTCGTGGATGTATTTCGTGTCCTAAAAGGCTGCTTTGAAGCGAGAAGGGTGCTGAAAAAGATCAAGCCTGATTTAGTATTCTCAAAAGGGGGATTTGTTTCGGTACCTGTCATCATCGGTGCAAAAACCTTAGGAATACCGATTTATATTCATGAAAGTGACATGACGCCGGCCTGGCGAATAAAATCTCACAAAGATTTGCGACGCGGATATTTACTTCCTTTGAAGAAACAAAAAAGTTCTTTCCGGAAAATAAGGCAGTTGATATTGGTTCACCCATTAGGAAAGAAATATTAAGCGGGTCTGCGATAAAGGGAAGAGAGTTTCTTGGGTTTGATCACCATAGTCCGATTTTAACGATTATGGGAGGAAGCTTAGGAGCAAAGAAAATAAATGAAGCAGTCCGCCAATCACTAGATCAACTAACAGCTAGTTACCAGATTGTTCATTTGTGCGGGAAAAATAACCTAGATGAAAGATTATCCTCTCATCCAAGGTATAAACAATTTGAATATGTTCATGACGAACTATCAGATATCTTAGCAGCGACAGATATCGTGATCACAAGAGGCGGCTCAAATGCCATCTTTGAATTTCTCGCCTTAAATATCCCCATGCTGATTATTCCATTAGGATTAAACCAGAGCAGAGGCGACCAAATTTTAAATGCCAAGGCCTTCCAAGAAAAAGGATACTCCCATACCTTGGAAGAAGAAAAACTGACTGCAAAAACACTCATCGAACAGGTAAACACTGTCTATAAAAACAGATACGAATTCAAAAAGAACATGAAAGCATCCCAAAAGGGAAACGCACTGGAAACCCTCGTCGACGAAATTAATAAATTGTGACCATGGGGACGGTTCTCCTGGTCACTCCTAGATACTAGGCAGGTATTCCATCACTGCCTAGTATCTAACAACAAAGTGAAAAAAGACCGCGAGAACCGTCCCCGCGGTCATTCCTCTAATCTTGGATAACCTCAATCAGTGTAATTTCATTTGTCTGATTTAATGAAGCCTTCAAAACTTCTTCAAATTCACTTAAGTGAGTCGGTCTGAAGCCCTTGATACCAAAGCTTTCTGCCAGCTGTACAAAGTCAGGGTTTCCAAAGTCTGTACCGAAGCTATGACTGAACTTTTCTTGCATCATTTGTTCTTCTAGTTTCAGCCCAGAGTTATTTAAAACAATCAAAACAAACGACAGGCCTAATCGCTTTGCGGTCTCTAATTCTGAAATATTCATTAAGGCGCCGCCATCCCCGGTAATACAAATAACTGGAGCATCACCGCAGGCTAGTTTAGCACCAATGGCACCGGGAAGGGCAATTCCCATTGAGGCTAATCCATTGGAGAGAATAAGGGTGCCGGCTTGGTTTGGCTGAAAGGTACGTGCAATGGATACCTTATGGGCACCGACATCTGAAACGACGATTGTCTTTTCCGTTGTTAGTCCTTCGATAACCGTTAAAACATTTTCAATCGATAAAGATTGATTTCCTTTTATGTCTAAATGAAGTTGGTAAGCTGTCTCAATCCGTTCTTTTAAATTCCCGTTCGGAACCCATGGCTTAGCAGGGATATCCAGTTTATTTAGGAGCAGGAACGTCTCCTTTAAATCACCAGCCAATTCTCCTCTAACAGGGTAGTGCTCGTCCATTTCGGCTGGCAATGGATCAATATGTAAAATGGGGATGCTCTTTTTATTCCAGTCCTTTGGGAGTTTTTCAACAAAATCAAAACCTACCACAAGTAATAAATCAGCTTCCTCTATGAGTGGAAGTGCTTCATCGTCTTTGTTAAAACCAAAGGTAAAGTAATTTAGCAGATGGTTTTTTGGTAAAATTCCTTTTGCCATAAAACTATGGATCACAGGTGCTTGCAGGTTCACGACAAATTCGAGCAGTTCTGCCGCTGCATCCTGCCTTATAACACCGTTACCTACTATGACAACTGGTTTTTTGCTCTGATTTATTAGCGTCAAAGCATTCACGATTGCTTGTGTGATAGGTATGCTTTTTGGAATAGGTGTGACAGGTAATGGCTGGGTTGTAATGATTTGAGAAGCTAGGTTCTCAGGTAATTCGATTAAAACACCGCCCGGCTTTTCACTTTGTGCGACTCTAAACGCTTTTCGAATAATGGCAGATAGGGTGTTTGGGTCCTTAACTTGAACACTCCACTTGGTGGCAGGTTCGAAGGATCGAACGATATCTATATATTGGTGGGATTCAAGATACTGCCGCTCTATGCCTGCTTGTCCTGTAATCGCCACAACTGGTGAATGATCAAGAGTGGCACTGGCTATACCGGTCAAAAGATTTGCTGCCCCGGGACCTAATGTCGCTAAACAAATGCCCGGTTTTCTTGTCAATCGACCATATACATCCGCCATAAAAGCGGCTCCTTGTTCATGACGAACATTCACAAACTGAATTTGTTTGGATTTAGACAATGAATCCATCAAATCCAGCGTTTCCTTTCCCATAATGCCAAAAACATACTCAACACCCTCATTTTCTAAGCACTGAACAAGTAAATCTGCTGCCTTCATAATAAGCCCCTTTCAAACTGCCTTTTTCCTATTTTCTCCTTTTTTCACGAAAAAATGCGATGGGGGCGCGGGGACGGTTCTCCTGGTCACATTTCTTTTGTACCCATGGGAAAGACCACAGGGACGGTTCCTGTGGTCACCCCACCGATGGTCATCCCAAGAAAAAAAGACCATCGGAACCGTCCCTATGGTCACCTGGTCACGGTCACCTATGGTCACGAGGAAAAAAGACCGCGAGAACCGTCCCCACGGTCCCGGTCCACATCCAGCAATAGAGCAGTGAAAAGAGGTAGATCATGAGGATGTTGATTATGCTGATTTCCATGAAGAGCGGCCCTAGGATAGGGAATTGAATGATATAGAGTAGGAGGCATATCCCTGTGGTTAGAAATAAACTTGAAAGGGATACCACTTTCCATACCTTGTTAAAAAGTAATAATCCCAAGCCGATTCCAATTCCCATGGCACCTGTTGTAAAGGGGAAGACAATAAGTTCTGAAGGCTGTATGAGCAGTAATAGAAAGATAGTTAGAAAATAGCTTAATAATCCATAGGCGGGGTAGATTAACATGCTTATGATGATTGGGGCAGTGGCAAGAGGGCTGATAAGCATCCCAATCCCAGGGATGATTCCACCTGCACTCTGCAATATGGCAGCAATTAATCCCATTAACGCAGAAACCACCAGTTTAAAGGATAGGCTTCGCGTATTTCTAACTCTAGTAATGACGGGTAAGAGGCGGTCCTTACTATTCCTATTCCAAAACATAGAGTACTCACCCTTTTTGTTCCAATGTAAAAAGCAGCATCCATCACCTGCTGTTATTAAGGTATTCCCAAGTCCAAGCTTGTAGAATTAATAATGAACCACCATTTCTATAGTGGTATTTTTACAGAAAAAAATCAGGAAATCATTAGATTCCCTGATTGATGTTTTCTAATATACAACAACGGGTTGATACACGCTGAGGTTATCATACACGGCTTTCATCATACTTGGAGAAACGTTGACACAGCCGCCTGATCCTTGGGTGAGATAAGCATTGCTGTTCCAATTTGTTCTCCAGCCGGCGTCGTGGAATCCTTGGCCGCTGTTCGTAAATGGCGCCCAATAATCGACTTCAACGGAATAATCCGGTTTGCCGACAGCACTGCCCTTAAGGGTATAAGGTGTTCGTTTAAAGAGAACATACCATACCCCAGGTGAAGTATCTTCGCCGGTACTATGTTTACCGGTGACCACATTCGTCGTTAATACTAATTGTCCATCTCTGTAAAGCCAGATTCGCTGTTCGGCAATCGATATTTCAGCATACGTACCGCCAATACCGTTGTTTGCCAGCGTTTCATAGCCATAGCCCTCACCGCTCCAGCCATTTCCACGAATATTAGAAGCGGCGATTGCCTTCTCTCCTTTTTCAAAAGCTGCTTGAACCAGTGCGGCTTCCTTATCGACATCAAGCGCCCAGCCATACCCTTGACCCTTAACCGATACCACGGCCCCTGAATGAGTCTTAAAGGAGAAATTTTTGCCTAACGTTGATTGAGTGTTATTAATTTCAGCGATTTTCTCTTTTAGGATGCCTGGGTCTATCGTAACAGTCAAATCCTTTGTCACTGAGGCATTCTTAATCAAGTCACTGCCCTTTAAAGAATGTACTTTATCCTGTACCTTATATTCCACCGTATGCTGAAGCAATGCTTCCAGCTTTTTCTTTTGATCTACAATCTCTGTACTTTCCTCCGTAAGCGGCTGTAAAAGTACAGGGTTTAAATGAATCTCACTCGTAAATTTCTGACTCTGAAAGTCCTCAAGCAACCCCTCTACATCATATTGCTCTCCGATTACACCTTTTGTAACCACAATTTGACCTTGTTCCAGTTTGACCTGGGAATCTGTAGGAGCTTTTAAATTCTGGTTCATGGAAATCAGTTTTTGTTCTAGTTCCTCTTTCAAGCTCCCAGTGCGATATGGATCGGGCTCGCTTGGCGTTAATGAAAACTCTTTTGAATCAGCTGTAGGAATAAATGTCCACTGATTTTTTAGGAGTTTTTTAACTTCAGGCAGATCACTTTTAGTAAAGCCTAAGGAAGTATCTTTTCCATCAATAATTTGTTGATCTCCAATATAAACAACGTTACTTAAAACGGTTGTTTCTAACTTTTCAAGTGCTTTATCTGCAGTTAAGCCGCCAACCTCAATGCCGTTAATCTTAACCTTCGAATTGAAGTGAGTGGCCTGGTAGAAGCTCAATGCGCCACAAATAAGTGCTATTACAATGATGACCCCAGCTGTAATGAACTTCCAATTCTTAAACTTTTTAAAAGAATTTCCCTTTGATATGTCTACCCGTGATTCTTGAATCGCATTTTCCATGTAAATCCCCCCGCATACCTTTACACCCAGCATTTCAAAGTCCATAAGTTGATGTTCAGAAATGCTATATAATCTTTCCTAATATACTCCTATTTTACTAGATTGAATAGTGAAATCTTTGTCGTATTATGTAAATAAAATGGAAATTTTTATTTAGATGGATTTGGAGCGGCAGGGATTGAAAAAAAGGGGGGATATTTGGTTGATACAGAGGGAACTAATACAAAAAAGGACAGCAAAAAATCTCGCTGTTGGCGAAAAAATAAACTACATCTCCCCTCAATCTGTTCACCATGCTTTTTCCTAAAAATTATTAATGCAGTGTGAACATGACCACACAAATGCTTCTTATTACCATCAACCACAAAAAGGCTATTGAATCTATAAATAAAATGAAGTAGAATTTTAGTAAATTAATTTACTAAAATTCATTAATCTTTAGTTAGTAATGAATGAGAAATCATATGGAGGTTTTGTTATGGCCACAATAAAGGATATAGCCAAAAAGGCGGGTTATTCTACATCTACGGTTTCCCGGGTTCTCAACAATGATCAAAGCCTTTCGGTTTCGGATGAAACGCGCGAAAGAATTTACGAAGTGGCAGAAGAACTGAATTACCGCAAGAAAACACTGAGGCTCCTCGTTAAAAATATTGCCTTTTTATATTGGTTAACAGATATAGAAGAATTAGAGGATGTTTATTTCAAAACAATGCGCATTGAGTTAGAAAAAATGGCAAGGCTATTCAATGTAGAAATGATTACCTACAAAATTAGCGATGGTATTCACCAAATCCCCGATTCG
This sequence comes from Neobacillus niacini, assembly GCF_046591715.1. Lineage (GTDB taxonomy): Bacteria > Bacillota > Bacilli > Bacillales > Cytobacillaceae > Neobacillus > Neobacillus niacini_L. The sequence goes on from NZ_JAWVNQ010000021.1 coordinate 28,775, forward strand.
ATTGAAGGATTCATTGCTGTCGGTACGTTTTCAGACAAAGAGCTCGCATATTTGAGGAGTATTACATCCAATGGAGTCTTTCTAGATACTTCACCTGACCCGAATCATTTTGACTCAGTCAGGCCGGATCTGCCGCAAATTACTAGAAAAACGGTCGATTTCCTAATGGAAAAAGGGCATACAGAGATTGGTTTTATTGGCGGTACGTATCATAATCCGAACACTGATATGGATGAAATGGATTTGCGTGAACGCGTATTTCGCAGGTATATGGAGAAAAAAGGGTTACTTAAGGATCAATATGTTTTTCATGGCAGGGGATTTTCGGTTGATACGGGCTATTCATTGATGAAGAAGGCTATAAAGCAGCTGGGGGATCAATTGCCAACGGCATTCTTTATTGCTGCAGACCCGATAGCTGTAGGCTGTCTGCAAGCGTTAAATGAACATGGTATTGCGATACCGAACCGGGTGAATATTGTCAGCATTAACAACATTAGTGTGGCAAAGTATGTGGCTCCGCCGCTTACTACGTTCCACATTGATATGAGGGAAATATGTAAGAATGCTATTCAGTTATTGCTTGAACAAGTGGTAGAAAAACGGAAACTCGTCAAAACCTTATATATTGGCTGTGAACTGGTGGTTAGAAAGAGTACAAATTGATTTACTGAAGAGTTAATAATTTCGTAAAAATATTTACCGAATTTGGTAAAGAAATTGTTTACAATTTTCCTAATGTGATGATATATTTGATTTAATGAAACGCTTTCAAAAAAGTGCATGGCAAAGAACAACAAAATATCTGTTGAGAGGATGTACATCCATGAAAAAGTTTAAAAAATACTTTAGCGTTATGAGTGGTGTAGCTTTAAGTTTATCTTTAGCAGCTTGTGGCCCGCAGGATGATGATACGAAAGAAAGCGGTAACAAAAATGAGGCCAATAAATCAAATGAGTTACTCGTTTGGGAAGATATTATGAAGGGTGAAGGAATCAAAGATGCCATCGCCAAATTTGAACAAGAAAACAATGTAAAGGTAAAAATGGTAGAAAAACAATATACAAAACAAATTGAAGACTTGCGTCTTGATGGACCAGCTGGTACAGGCCCAGACGTTCTAACGATGCCAAGTGACCAGATTGGTACTGCTGTTACAGAAGGATTAATCAAAGAACTAGATGTAGATGATGCTACTCAAGGTATCTATACAGAAGCAGCAATGGATGCACAAAAAGTAGAAGGTAAAGTTTACGGTCTGCCAAAGGCAGTAGAAACAACCATGCTTTTCTACAATAAGGATCTAATTACTGAGGACAAGCTCCCTACTACACTTGAAGGTTGGTATGACTATTCTAAAGGTGTTGCCAATGGCGAAAAGTTTGGTTTCTTAGCGTTATTTGATCAAATTTACTACGCGAACAGCGTATTAAGCGGATATGGCGGCTACATCTTTGGTCAAGAAGATGATGGAAGCTACGATCCAAAAGATATCGGAATCAACAATGCTGGTGCTGTTGAAGGTGCGAAATATATCCAGAAGTTCTATAAAGAAGGTTTATTCCCAGCGGGTATCGTGGGTGAACAAGGTATTAATGTAATTGAATCACTATTCACTGAAGGAAAAGCGGCTGCGATCATTTCTGGTCCATGGAACATCGAGCCATTTACAAAAGCTGGCGTAAACTTTGGTGTACAAAAGTTACCTGAGCTATCTAACGGTAAGAACATGGCAGCATTCATTGGTGTAAAAAGCTACAACGTAAGCTCTTATTCTAAGAATCCGGAGCTGGCTGAAAAGTTTGTTGAATTCATTTCAAACGAAGAGAACTCTAAAAAGCGATATGAGATTACACAAGAAGTTCCTGCTGTAGCATCTTTAGCTAGTGATCCAGTTGTTACAGAAAGTCCAGCAGCAAAAGCAGTTGCTGAGCAATCTAAATTCTCTGTCCTAATGCCTAATATTCCTCAAATGAATGAAGTATGGGCACCTGCAGACTCAGCATTACAAACAATCGCAACAGGTAAAGCAGAACCAAAAGCTGCATTAGACCAAGCGGTAGAAACCATTAAAGGCCAAATTGAAGCAAAACATAGCGGAAAATAATTAGTAATCAATAATGGTGTCAAACGCTAATTATGTTTGACACCATATTTTTTATATGAATTCGAATTGCAGAACCATTAAACCCTTCAATTTAATGGTCATCTATATAAAGAGGTGAAGAAAGTGCAGCATCGTACGATAGCCCCGCTGTTATCCATCATTCCTGGACTCGGACAGTTTTACAATAAGCAATGGGTGAAGGGTCTCGTATTCCTTATCCTGGCAGCTTCGTTTTTTGTGGCATTTGGGGATCTCTTAAATATGGGGTTTTGGGGATTATTTACCCTCGGTACACAAGTGCCAAGGGATAACTCCATCTTTCTTCTAGCAGAAGGGATTATTGCTTTAATAGTAACTGCATTTGGACTAGGTATTTATTATTGGAATCTTAAAGATGCTTATAATAATGGGAAACTGCGAGATGAAAATTTCCCTGTTACTTCATTAAAGAGTGAGTATCAAAATTTAATTGGCCAAGGATATCCTTACCTAATTAGTGGTCCATCATTGTTCCTGTTAATTTTTGCGGTAATCTTTCCTATTCTATTTAGTTTCGCGTTAGCGTTTACCAATTATGACTTATACCATTCGCCACCAGCAAACCTGGCGGATTGGGTTGGGCTTGAGACGTTTGCTGAAATCTTCACTGTTGATATTTGGCGTTCCACATTCTTTGATGTTTTAGCATGGACGGTAATTTGGACGCTGGTTGCTTCCTCGCTTCAAGTGGGTCTCGGTGTATTCTTAGCGATTGTGGTCAACCAAAAGGAAGTGCGCTTTAAGAAATTTTTCCGTACGATTTTGGTTTTACCATGGGCAGTACCTGGCTTTGTCACCATCCTGATTTTCGCTGGACTATTTAATGATAGTTTTGGTGCAATTAACAATGATATTCTAGCATTCTTCGGTATGGATCCGATTCCTTGGATGACCGATGAAAAGTGGGCAAGAGTAGCACTTATTCTTATGCAGGGCTGGCTTGGATTCCCATATATTTTCATCGTAACAACAGGTGTCCTCCAGTCGATTCCTGAGGATTTATATGAAGCTGCTACAATTGATGGCGCATCCATATTTGCTAAATTTAAAAACATCACTCTGCCAATGATTTTAATTGCAATGGCACCGATCATTATTACTCAGTTTACCTTTAACTTTAACAACTTTAATATTATTTATCTATTCAATGGCGGCGGTCCTGCTGTTGCAGGCTCAACAGCCGGCGGAACCGATATTCTGGTGTCGTGGATCTACAAATTGACGATGCAATCAAGTCAATACTCACTGGCAGCAGCCTTAACGATTTTGTTATCGATTTTCGTAATCGGTATCGCCTTATGGCAATTCAGACGTACAAATTCATTTAAAGAGGGGGCGTAAAAAATGCAGACAACAATGAAAACGAACCGGCTCGTCCGTCTATTTTTTACCTATGGCCTTTTGCTTTTTATGACTGTCCTAATTATTTATCCTTTGCTTTGGACTGTAGGGGCAAGCTTTAATCCAGGGAACAGTTTGATCAGTACCTCGATTATCCCGGAAAATCCAACACTTGAGCACTATAAAGAGTTATTTGCAGGAAAAGAGAGTCTTCAATATGGCAGATGGTATTGGAACTCTTTAAAAATAAGCCTATTTACCATGCTAGGGACAATGATTACGGTATCTTTTACTGCCTATGCCTTTTCGCGTTTTCGTTTTAAAGGAAGAAAAAATGCATTAATGCTGTTTTTGTTACTTCAAATGATCCCGCAATTTGCGGCGTTAATTGCACTATTCGTTTTAGCGCAGCTGTTAGGAATGATGAACAGCCATTGGTTATTAATCCTTCTTTATATCGGCGGACAAATTCCGATGAATACCTATCTCATGAAGGGCTATATGGATTCCATTCCGATGGACCTGGATGAAAGTGCGAAGATTGACGGCGCAAGCAACACAAGGATCTTTTGGCAGATTATCCTGCCTTTATCAAGACCGATGTTAGCGGTTGTGGCGATGAACGGATTCACAGGTCCGCTTGGGGATTTCGTCTTATCCTCGGTTATTCTCAGAACACCTGATTCTTTCACGCTCCCAATTGGATTATATAAATTAGTCAATGATGTAATGGGTGCGAGCTATACAACCTTTGCGGCGGGTGCGATTTTAATTAGTATTCCGATTGCGATTACCTTCTTGCTTTTACAAAAGCAATTTGTATCTGGATTGACTGCAGGTGGAACGAAGGGTTAATTTTGTCCTTGAGAACCCTGATGAAGGACGAATCTCCCGAGGAAGGAATCAGATTTGTCCTTAAGAACCTTGATGAAGGACAAATCTCCCGAGTGCGGAAGAAGATTTGTCCTTAAGAACCCTGATGAAGGACGAATCTCCCGAGGGAGGAATCAGATTTGTCCTTAAGAACCCTAATGAAGGACGAATCTCCCGAGTGCGGAAGAAGATTTGTCCTTAAGAACCTTGATGAAGGACAAATCTCCCGAGTGCGGAATCAGATTTGTCCTTAAGAACCTTGATGAAGGACGAATCTCCCGAGGGAGGAATCAGATTTGTCCTTAAGAACCCTGATGAAGGACGAATCTCCCGAGGGAGGAATCAGATTTGTCCTTAAGAACCTTGATGAAGGACGAATCTCTCAAGGAAGGAATCAGATTTGTCCTTAAGAACCCTAATGAAGGACGAATCTCCCGAGTAAGGAATCAGATTTGTCCTTAAGAACCTTGATAAAAGACAGATCTCCCGAGGAAGGAATCAGATTTGTCCTAAACCAATAGACCTTAAAAACAAAACTTTAAAGGTAACAAAAGGATTTGCCCTAAGAAGGAATCTTTAGTTTTTAAAAGGAGATTATTATGTCTAAACATGAAAAAACTTACGTGACAAAAGCAGACTTTATGCTTCATGGCGGAGACTACAATCCGGACCAATGGCTGGACCGTCCTGATATTTTGGAAGATGATATTAAATTAATGAAGCTGTCCCATACGAATACGTTCTCGGTTGGAATTTTTGCATGGGCGGCGTTAGAACCGGAAGAAGGCGTCTACAACTTTGAATGGCTTGATAAGGTGATTGATGACATCTATAGTATTGATGGCCGAGTGATTTTGGCGACACCAAGCGGGGCTCGTCCTGCTTGGATGTCTCACAAATACCCTGAAGTTCTTCGCGTGAATGTGGCTAGAGTGAAGCAGCTGCATGGCGGACGGCATAATCACTGTTTTACATCACCTGTTTACCGTGAAAAAACTCAGAAGATTAACACGCTGCTGGCAGAGCGCTATGGCAATCATCCGGCGTTATTGATGTGGCATATTTCTAATGAGTATGGCGGCGAATGTCATTGCGATCTTTGCCAAGATGCTTTTAGAAGCTGGTTGAAAAAGAAATACAATAACGATATAAAATCCCTGAATGATGCATGGTGGGGGCCGTTCTGGAGTCATACATTCACAGATTGGTCTCAAATTGAATCGCCTTCGTCGATTGGAGAAAGCATGGTTCACGGATTAAATCTTGATTGGCGCCGATTTATTACGGAGCAAACGATTGATTTCTATGAGAATGAAATTGTACCGATTAGGAAACTAACGCCAGATGTTCCGATTACGACAAACTTTATGGCAGACACACATGAGTTAATCCCATTTCAAGCGCTTGATTACAGCAAATTTGCGAAGCACCTGGATGTGATCAGCTGGGATGCTTATCCTGCTTGGCATAATGATTGGGAGAGCACGGCAGATTTGGCGATGCGCGTTGGTTTTATTGACGATTTGTACCGCAGTTTAAAGCAACAGCCGTTTTTGCTAATGGAATCCACTCCAAGCATGGTGAACTGGCATCCTGTGAATAAAGCGAAACGACCAGGCATGCATAAGCTTGCTTCGATGCAAATGGTGGCGCATGGCTCGGACAGCATCCTTTACTTCCAGTGGCGGAAATCCCGCGGGTCATCTGAGAAATTCCATGGTGCCGTTGTGGACCATGACAATAGTACAGATAACCGTGTGTTCCAGGAAGTGGCAGAAGTGGGTCAGACACTTGAAAAATTGGGTGAGATTGTTGGAACGAACCGTCCAAGTGACGTGGGTATTCTCTATGATTGGGAAAGTAACTGGGCATTAAATGATGCACAAGGATACGGTTTGGAGACAAAGCGCTATCCGCAAACCTTGGTACAGCATTACCGCACTTTCTGGGAACAGGATATTCCTGTTGATGTCATCACCAAGGAACAGGATTTTAGTTCATATAAATTATTGATTATCCCGATGCTTTATTTAATGAGTGAAGAAACCATTGCCCGTTTGAAGAGCTTTGTTGCCGGCGGCGGCAGGTTAGTCACAACGTATATCAGCGGTATTGTCAATGAACATGATTTAACCTATCTGGGCGGCTGGCATAAGGATTTGCAAGAAATCTTCGGCATCAACCCTGTAGAAACTGATACGTACTATCCTTCTGACCGGAATTCAGTGATGTACCGCAATCAGTCTTATGAGTTAAAAGACTATGCAACGGTGATTAAGGTTGGAACAGGTTCCGTTGAAGCGACCTATGAAGATGATTTCTACAAAGGGACACCAGCGGTAACAGTAAATGAATATCAAGGCGGAAAAGCCTACTATATCGGCGGCCGTTTAGAAGATCAGTTCCACCGGGATTTCTATCAGCAATTAATCAATGAACTGTCACTTGAACCCGTGTTTAAAGTGAAACACGAACAGGGAGTTTCAGTACAAGCTAGACAAGGTGTCGAAAGTGATTACATCTTTATCATGAACTTCACCGAACAACAACAGCCGGTAGTGATTGAAACACCAGTGCGAGACCTAGTGACTGGCGAAGAAGTGAGCGGGGACCTTACTTTGGAAACGTATGAAGTTCGGATACTTGAGAAGAAGAGATAGGCAGCTTCGGTGCTGTCACCGTTGCGCTGTTTAGAATCTGTTTCGGTGCCTGTCACCGCTCGTGGACACTGTCCACCTCAGGCGGACAGCTGCCTCAAAACATTAGCCTGGCCTCTTATTGGGGTCAGGCTTTTTTGTATCCAAATCAGGCTGGGTGTTGGGTTGTGCCCGAAATTCGGGAAGGAGTGGAAATTGGGTAACAATAGTGTGAGGATTGTGCCCGAAAATCGTGCAGGAGCAGAAATTAGGTAACAATAGCAGCTGAATTATGCCTGAAAATTACGCAACAGCAGTAGTTCGGTAACAATAAAAGTAAACATATCGTAAAATTATATTTAGCTTAGCGAAATATGTAAAAATTTTGAAAAATCATATATCAAATGGCACGTTTTCGATATATAATTGCTTGGTTAGGATAACTTTATAGTAAGGAGAGAGCAGTTTGCATAATCGAAAATGGACGAATCTGACTATCGTTCTAGTATTACTATTTTCTCTGTTTAACCCTTTTACTAGTTTAAAAACCTATGCTTCGGCAGGGCTGCAAATACTAGATGTGACAGAGAAACAGGAATCCACTGTTATTGTTTGGGAAGTGGTGAACGACAAGGAAGAAGAACTTACAAACTATCAATTAATAAAAAATGGTGAAATACTCGATATTGAGCCAGTTCCGCTGCAAGAATCAGCAGAAGATGATGTTAAAAGGTATTCGTATGAAGACCAAAATGTTGAAAAGAATGCCGCATATACATATGAAATTACTGCAAACTCAGCAACAGGTGAAAAACTAGTAAGTGCTCCATTTGAACTTACTTTTGTTGGAGAAGCAGCAGAGGCAGCAGAAGAAGTAGATGAAGACACTCAAACCAAATTGGCAGCATCCGATGAAGCTGAAGTAGAGGTCGTCACGACCAATATCAAAGTAGTGTCGGATCAAGGAAATATCCCTTGGGCTTTAGATTTTTCCGTTGAAGGAATTAGCGATGAGACAGCTGAAATTAGTTATTATGGTTACCTGGATGAGGATGGCTTTTTCGTAGACTATGATTCTGAATCCCGTGACCTTGAACTTCCGATTGGAACTTATCGTTTGGGAACGTACAACTACTCGACTGAAGAAGAAATTTTTCAGGAGTTCACCATTGAGAGTGGGAAGGATTATGTAACAACCCCTGTTGAAATGGTGTTACCAGATGAAAAACTTGCAATAAAAAAAGCCATAAAAATTGAAGCGGTAAATGATCAGTCAATAACAATGGGCTGGGATGAGCCGTATAATACCGAGGAAGTAGAAAAATACCTTGTTTATCTAAATGACGAGCTCGTTGAAACTATCGACGATCCATTCACGACGTATTACAGTGCTGTCGGGTTATCGCCTGAAACGTTCTATCAGGTAAAAGTAGAGTATGTCTACAAGGATGGAACCATAGAAACACTGAGTGCGGATGTCACTACATCACCTGTTCCAAAAGGGGAAGTAGTTGTTTTTGACGATGACAACCTAAAAAATGCAATCAAAAGGCAGTTGAATATTGATCATCGCGACATTTATACCGATGATATGGAAAGCTTAACTTTCCTTGACGCAAGCTATTCAGAAATTCATGATTTAACAGGTCTTGAATTCGCAGTCAATCTGGTTGACCTGATGCTTTATGGCAATCAAATAGAAAATCTGTCAGCACTTAAAAACCTGACAAATCTAGTGTTTCTAGATTTAGATGAAAATATGATTACGAGTTTAGATGATTTACGTGGGTTAAAAAACCTGGAAACTCTGTTCTTAGCTTTTAATCAAATTGAAGATATTCAGATTTTAAAAGAGTTCCCGAAGCTCTCCAGTGTGACGCTATACGGAAACGAGGGCCTTGATTTCACCAAAGGTTCCAAGGATGCTGAAGTGTTGAAAAGCCTTATCACAGCAGGTGTTAGTGTAGAATGGCTGTTAGACAGCAATGAAATTCTCATTAAGGAAGCAACGGAATCGAAGGTTGGAATTGAACTTGTTTTCCCTGGACTCGCGGACTTCATTAGCAACTATCAACTCTACCTTGATGGTGAGCTAGTGGCAGAAATTCCAGCTAGCGAGACAGAATACGAGTTTTCAAATCTTGACCCGTTAACGGATTATGAGATTACAGTAGACGCTGTTGATCAAGACGGTTCGATTTGGGGCAGCGCGTTCACGTACTTAACAACTCCGCCAGTACCAGAGGGTGAGGTTGTTCAGTTTAAAGACGCAGCGCTAAAAGAAGCGGTACGTGATGCCCTGCATCTTTACTCCCGTGATCTCTACGAGAGTGATATGACCATGTTAACAAGCTTAGAAGCAAGTGATCGCGGGATTCGTGAGCTTGATGGATTAGAGACAGCGGTTAATCTGATGGAATTGCACTTGGATTCAAATTCGGTTCAGAATCTGGAGCCAATCGCTGGATTAACCAATTTATACTTATTATCAATTAGTAATAATAAATTGTCAGACCTTACGAGTTTAGCACCTTTAACAAATCTAGAAGCTTTATTGCTGGATAATAATGAACTAAAAGATATTAGTATTCTATCTGCTTTTACAAAGCTTAACATGTTGTCCTTACAAGGGAATAAAATCCAAGATATTAAACCGTTAACTGGTTTAAATCTTGAATATCTTAATATCGGCTATAATGAAATTGAGGATATTTCCAGCTTGCTAACATTAGATAACCTGCAATATGTTTTACTAATGAAGAATCCATTAGATTTTAGTGAAGGTTCTGAGGCGCAAATGGTAATTCGGGCACTAGAAGACAATGGGGTTATGGTTAATTATGAATATCTTGATATTTCCGTTAATAAAGTGAGTGAGAATTCCATTGAGATTAGCTGGGTTCCAGTAACGGTGGATGACTATCGGGATTTCCTCTACTATATAGTTGTTGATGGAGAGGAAGTCGCAACCGATTTTAATGGTACTTCCTACAATTTAAATGATCTTCAACCAGATACAGAGTATAGTATTGAAATCATGGGTCTGAGTGTGGACTTGGAACGCTTTGCTTATGGAACTGCTATTGTAAAGACAGCAGCGGTACAGGAGAATCCTGGCGAAACCCCAGGAGAAACACCTGGTGAAAATCCTGGTGAAACCCCAGAAGAAAATCCTGAACAAAACCCTGAGGAGCCGGGTGATGGAGCTGTTGAAGAAGGTAAGAATCCAACAGATCAAGAAACTGCCCCAGGCAAAGTAACGGAAAATGGCTCAACACCAGATACCAAAGAAACATCAAAAACAGGACGCCTTCCAAACACAGCAACCAATAGTTTTAATTTGTTACTAGCGGGTGTTGGTCTAGTAGTCTTAGGAGCAGCCTTTTATGCAGTATCACGCAGGAAAGCCATAAATAGATAATAAAAACGTGCAGAGTCTTCAGGCTCTGCACGTTTTTTATATTATTTAGTCTAAAATTGTTACCTTTACCTGTTGTCTTCCAAAATTGATTGCATCTTGTTTAGAAGGGATAAAGATGTCGATTTTATTCCCTTTAATAGCTCCGCCGGTATCTCCAGCAATTGCTTCCCCGTATCCTTCTACATACACTTTACTGCCGAGTGGAATAACAGATGGGTCAACCGAGATGACCTTTTGATTTGGGTTTGATAATAGGTCAATTCCAGTGGCTGTTATACCAGAGCAGCCTTCACAAGAAGCAGTGTAAGCTGTAGCTTCTACAATGATTTCCTTACCGCTTGGTGCAGCTGCTTCTGCTGCAGGTGCAGCTTCTGCCGGAGCCGGTGCTGCTGCTTCGACTGCAGGTGCGCTTTCAGCTTGGGTAGGTGCAGGAGCTTCAACTGCAGGTGCACTTTCCGCTTTAGTTTCTGCTGCAGGCTGAGCTGGTGTTTCGTTTAATGAAATAGTAGTATCTTTTACTCCCTCAAAGATTACGAGATTCAATCCAGGATGGATGAGATCGCTATATAGTTTGTTCCAGTCCATTAATTGAGAAACAGTTACATCATGGTCCATTGCAATATCCCATAATGTGTCGCCCTTTACAACGGTATAACGTGTTTCAGGGGCTACGGTTAGGATATCCCCAGGATGAATTAGATCTGAAGTAAGTTTATTTAACTTTTGGATATTTTCTACTGACGTGTTATTTGCTCGTGATAGAGCCCAAAGGGTGTCCCCTTTTTGCACCGTAATGGATGCTGCGAACACATTAGCACTTACAGTTACTGAGAGTACAGCAACTGCTAAAATAGATATTATTTTCTTAAGCATTCTTTTACCCTCCATGTTCTTTGGTTGCTAATTTTAAAATAATCTTAACATAGAATTTTCTGAGAAAAAGAACAGGGAGGTGTTAATTCGTTTACTTACGTGGCAGTCATATTGCAATAATATTTCTGAGAAAAACTAATTATCACAATATATTTTTCCCGGAATTCACCATCCATAAAAAGGGAATTAGTTACTTATCCCTATTTATCTATTGAAATGGTTTAGTTAATATATGTACCTAGTAGGTGTTAATTTCCATTTACTTGTTAATCTATCATTTAAAGGAAAAAGAGCATCTGTAAAAAATGATTACTATTTAAAAACTTTTATGACAGCCATATTAAAAATAAAGGAAATAATGAATGAAATTATTGATGAGACTTCATATTGTTTATTATCTCTGCCTATTACTATTTATCCTAGCCATTCCGCACCGAACCACCGATGCCAATATTTTTAAAATAATATTGTTTATAGCAACAATCGGGTTATTTATCTTTTTATGTACGTTTTACATTGTCCTATCTTTTAATAAAAGAATCCGTGCAGTCAGGATCTATTCCAATATGAATGCAGGAATCATGTGCTGCGGAATTATTCTATTCCTTACATTTGGTCATATGATTCACATCAAATGGAATACGATTATTTTGCACATAGCACTCTTTAATATCCTCTTTGTCCTGTCGAACGTACTAAACTACAAAATAAAAGAAATCTTGGAGAATCACCAGTTTGATCTAATGAAGGAAGTTAAATTGTTTTATAAGATGGGGCAGGCTTTGGATGAAACGCCAATCAATCAAGCCATTTCAAGACTAGATTATATGTTTTACGCTTTTTGTATTGCTGTATTTATAGCGGAGGATCTTTTTATCTTTATTGGAGTGGTTGGGGTTATTCTAATTCTATCGATAAAATATATACGGGCCATAAATGTGGAATTTTTGAAAAGCGGGATCATTACAGAAAGGGAAACCAATCTTTCCATTGGGAGTTATTATGTTTTTTATTTGCTTTCGATCATTTGGACGATATTTATTCCGAACCTTTCCGCCTTGTTAATAGGGGCACTTAGTTTATTAGGAATAAAAATCTACATCCGCAGAATTGCTGAAAAAGTATATGAGGAAAAAATGGCAGAACGGGAGATGTAATGTCCCTAGAGCTGCATCAAAAAAACTCTCTTCAAATGATGAAGGGAGTTTCTTTTTAATATGTGAGATATTTATAGATTGCGGCTATTGTTTTTTTACTATTACTCTGTCCGTTTAAAAAGTATCTATCTTTGAAATATCTCAGTTCTTCTCATCCATTTCAATAAATCCAACATTTTGAATGGTTTAGATATAGATTTTTAGTATCAAGATAAAGACAGCTAAGACATTTAAGGTCTGTATGCCGGATTTTGTTATAATAGGGAAGTTATCTCATGCCTAATTTTTTCATTATTTCTTCATAAGTTTCTAGAGTTTTGTATTTGTGATTAGTAAAACCTAGTTTCGTTGTGGCACCACTGGTTGTTGTTATGCAATTTCCTCGTACATCCACTATTAACAAGGTGTTTATCAGTATTTTTTCTTTTGATTTTTCATCAGTTACTTCGATAAATGAATTCATATAAATCCCCCTCATTTGTTATTCGTGGTTTGTGTATAATCTTATGGTTTCATATTTATATTTTAATACAAATTTTTGGATTAGATTAAAATACTTCAATTATTGGAAACGACGTTTTCATACTTTTAAGGTTTTCTTACACATCACAACCGAATCCGCTATAAATTTTCTTTAGTATTCTTTAGGTTAGGGGATCAGGTAAAGGATAAGAACTCCGAGCTGCCTGAACTGATAAATAGACGGAGAAACTCCGCCTAATTCGTAATTTTTATTAAAAAAGGCTTATATAGACGGAGAGATTCCGCTTATATACTCGAAAAACGTGAAAACGGGGGCTTTTCCTATGAATAACCGGAAAACCTCCCCTTATATTCCCCAAAAGAAGCTCCATTCTCCATTTAACCGGAAAATCTCCGCTTACGAGACAGCTGATCTCTATTTAACCAAAACAATCAAAATCGGTAATATAAAAAAGGACAATAGAGTAGTCCAAAGAATGGTTTTGGTTAACACTTTTGGTGAGGCGTCAAATTTTTCTGCCAGAATGCCGGCGTTAATGGCGACAGGCATACAGGATAATACTAATAGAGTGGAGAACATAATTCCCTCAATATCTAATAGGTAAAGACACAATAAAGCGATGAGCGGAGCAATTAATAATCTCATGCCCATGCCTGACCAAAAGGTAATCCGGGTATTTCTGGTGATACTTTCTGTTTTTACGCTGGCCATCTGTGCTCCTAAAACCGCTAGAACAATGGGCGGGTAGGCTTCAGCAATCATGGAAACCCCAGTAGTGAGACCGCTTGGCAGGATTACATCAAATGTGCGAAACATCAGGGCAAGCAATACAGCATAAATAGCCGGCAGAGCAAACACTGATTTAACGGCATTCTTGATTGTAAAATGAGAACGTGCTGCAAAAAAGATTCCTAACGTATGCATCATAACCATCTGCATGACAATGTATACCGATGCCTTTTCGAGACCCAGCTGACCAAAAGCGAGCAAGGTAAGTGGGATTCCATAGTTCACTGCGTTGGTGAAGGAGGAAATCAAGGTTAACCCAGCGATATCATTGGCTGGCAGTTTGAGCAGCTTCCCTAGTAAGTTCGCTGCAATCGCAAGCATAATCAGATTTAACAGAGAATACAGAAGGGTCAAATAAACATCCTCACGCGACAAGCGTGCCTCCATTAATGTATCGAAAATCAAGAACGGAGTTATGTAATATAACGCAAAGTTTAAAAGCGGTTTGATCTTCAGCTTCCCAAACCTGTATAACAATGCTCCTGCTATTACAGGTAAAGAGAGCGGTACGATCACGTTGAAAAGCGTGGAAAAGATTTCAGCTACCATAAAAACTTCCTCTCTATTAAAAAAAACTATCATTTCCTGTGGAGCCTTTTTAAACCTTTAAAAATATATTCCATTATATATAGTAGATTCTTTCTTTATTATAATGTTTTCGTTTCTTTGATACATAAGGTAAAGCTTAAAGGGATTAGATCTTTTCCTGGAGAAAGGTAATGTAGAAAAGTTATTTTGAAAAAAAGTAAAACTTTTTGTTGCATAAGTGAATCTGAGGTGTTACTATAAGGAAGTTGCTTTTAACGACAGCTTTTCAAGTTAAAAGCGATAAGAAAAAAACTTAAATTATTATATTGAAATAATAATAGAGTTGTGATATGATAATATCACTGTCGCTTAAGACATCA
>NZ_JAWVNQ010000022.1:0-40166 GCF_046591715.1 Neobacillus niacini
TCCTCCGCTTATTTTCCAAGCACAGTGAAATCGACATTAAGTTTTAACAGAACCATTGGAAACAACTCATTTGCCTCAAAGTGCAAATGAGTTTTTCCATGATTCTTTAATTATTTTGCTCTAGCGCTTGGTAAACGGCCATCATATCTCGTTTATTCAGCTCGCGAATCCGGTTGAAAATAGGAATGTCACCCACTTCTTCAGTCAGTAAGTTTTCGGGAACAACATCCCTGACTGTTCCTGTGAGCCATGTTTGAACATCGATCCCTTCGACTATTTCTTTCCGGCCATCGTCATTGATCCCGCTCGCATGACAGCTTACACATGGAACAGATAATTTGTGGACTCCATCATGGAGATTATCCTCGGAGATGACCTTCTTCCCATTACAGAATGGACATTTATTGGCTGCTTTTATTTTATTAATTTGGGTAACAATTTTTTTGTAACCAAATGCCTCGTAGACATATGTGAGTTTCTTGTATTTTCCGTTGGTGAAATATTTATCTATAATGGTTTCTCTGGTTTCGGTAATATCGGCAAAATCACAAATGGTTACGAGATTTTTGCTGCTAATCACTTCGATATTGTTTCTAATTTTGTCCCAGAATGGCAAGGCATTTTGTAAAACCACCTCATAGCCTGTAAAACTTGCCAGTTCTAATTCAAACAGCTTCAGTGCAACTTGCGTTTCCCGAGGCAGTGATGAGACATCATCGGTGAGCACCATATCTCCACCAACAATATCTTTAAGCTTTTCTAGTTCTGGCAGCTTCCCTACTGTTTCGATTGCTTGACTAAGAGGCATATGAATAATCTCACGAATATCCTTCTCGCCAAATTTTAATTTCTTACGATGCTTAAGTACGGTTCCTTCACAGATTGGACAGGTAATCATCTCTTTCGATTCCTTCATCTTCTCTTTAATAATGGATTTCGAAATAAACATATACCGGCCAATGATGAGATTAAAGCCTTCCCAGGTTCTTTGCGTCTTGCCTGCTTTATCGTAAAAGGATTTATCCCAATACCCATATAAAAATGTGTGTTTTTCTGCTTCTGTCATCTCATTAAAGCTCTTACTAATATCCTGACCAAGCTCATTCTTGATCTCATCAAACAGGAACTGCAATTTTGGATATTGGTACCATTTTAATACTTCCATTACATCTGTATGTAATAATCCATCCCAGAAAGGTACGGTCTTATCCTGGATGACAACATCAATATCGAACTTTTCAATTTCCCGTCGGCCCGAACAGCATGGACAATGATTATCTTGATGATAAAAATCAAAGCTTCTTGTATCTTTATTAGCAGGATGAGAAGCAATGATGTGATTAATCAAACCGCCAATTTCGAAAAGAAAGCTATATTGGCTAAACAAGTGTCTTTCAAGGTCTATAGCGATAACAGGTGCTATGGTGTCTGTTTCGTACTCACCATAAATCAAACGGGCCATTGAGGATAAGCTTTTTAAAATACCGCCTTTATAAACATTTTCGGCATTTTTAAAATAACCAATATGGTTTTCAGCTAGGTAGTTAATGCCCTTTTGCAAATTGAGAGCTGATGAAATTTGCAATGGTGCAGCATGAATCTCACTAGACTTTTGACGATAATAATCATCATGACTTAACACATCAAGATGACGAACGGGTTCTACCTGTCTTTTTCCAAAATCAACTATATAGTCCGAGCTATCGAGCATATAGGCATTGTGTTCAATCATCATCATAGAGACAGATTCATCCTCTAGAATGACCCTGATACTGTCGATAAATTGGTTTAAAATGTTTTGGGAAAGCCCTTTTGACGGCTCATCGAAAATAAATAACGTATGAGGATTTCTACTGTTAGCAAATAGTTCCGACACTAAATGCACGCATTGAAATTCACCTGTTGATAAAGTTTGAGTCTTTCTTTCTAATGTCAAATAACCAAGACCAAGCTTAATTAATAGACTTAAGCGTTTATGAGCGATATCTTCGTTCGGCAGTTCATCTATAATATCTTCAATCGAGCGTTGAAAGATATCATCAATATCCTCACTATATTTTGTTAGTTTCCTTTTTATATCAAGAAAAGTCGCAACCGTTGACCGGCTGGTAATCGATTGATTACGATCCTGCCCTACAATCACTAATTTGTCTTTTGGATAGCGCTTAGTAAAATCCTTCGCGATACATTCATTCACAAGCGTCGATTTACCACTGCCGGACTCACCCGTAAATGTGACAAGTCTATTTTTCGGAATCTGAATTTCAGCCATTTGGATATTACGAAAGTAAAGATCTTTAAATTGGTAATATTCTGTTGGCACAGAATGATTTCGTTCCCATTGAATAGGTTGTGGCCGCGGAGATTCTTCTACAATTTTACCGCCGTATTTACCGCTGCCTGGACCAAAAAACAATTGCTGTTCACTCACATCAAGCACGGTGTCAGAATGGTCAATCAGCCAGATTTGATTTTTAAAGCCTAATTGTCTTATTTGCTCCAATATTTTCAGTAATGTTTCGTGATCAAGGCCCACAGAAATTTCATCAATAATAATGACGGTATTTTCGCTTGCAGCCATGAATTCTGCCAGATAAAGGCGTGTAATTTCCCCTCCAGACAGAGTACCCATAATCCGGTTTAACGATAAGTAGCCAATATTCATATTGGCAATATTTTTGAGAATATGTATTTTACCTTCACTTAGATGTAGATCTTCAGCTAATGATAGAATAGATTCAACACTTAAGTTGTTGATGTCGGAAATACTATGGTGCTTCCCGAATAATTCAAGCTTATATTGCTCAACTTCTTGGTTGTAACGCTGGCCCTTACACTTTGGACATTCAACATTCTTGGTCGTTCCGCGCCCCTTACAATCTGGACACCAGCCTAATGCATTATTAAAAGAAAAAACTTCTGGAGAAAGATGATATTTTTCCGCAATAGTTTCGCGTATTTCTTTAAAAACACCTGTATGTGTTCCAATCGTGGAACGTGGATTAGTTGATATTGATGATTTACCGAGGAAAAGGACTAACGGCATGTCCTCCATCTTGATTGCACTAAAGTTCGTCTCCATAATAGAAGAAAACAAGTATTGATATTCAGCCTTTGGCAATAAGGAAACAAGACGCTTCTTAGATTCCTCCCCGATGGTTTGGCAAAAAGTTGTTTTACCTGAGCCAGATAACCCTGCAATTCCCAATGACTGATCTATGGGTATGGAGGCATCTAATTTATTAATATTGTTGGCAATTAAGGAATGTATTTGCAAGTGTCAACCTCTCCATTCTCATGATTTCAATTATTAATAATAGCATACCTGGTAGTTAATACGTTAGTAATAGTAAAAACGTTTTCTTATCTCTATGAGAAAAGCCAAAAAGCACCTGAATAGATCAGATGCCTTTTGGCTTTTAATATAGTATTTTGCAATTTAAACGGCTTGTTTCATAGGGTTTGTATGATTCACAGCTATGTTTTGTAATTGAGAATCTAATAGAGCTAAATCTTCTTGATCTTTCTCTTTAAGGCGGTCAAAAATAACCACGGTAATATAATAGGAACCAATGAAATAACTGATACACATCAACCAAGTAAGAAACATTTTATTTCCCCCTTTGTTATTGTTATTAACTTAGGTTTATTGTAATTGAATTTCATCCCTTCCCGATGTGATATAAATCACGAAAAATTAAATAGAAAGAAAATTTTTTTATTTGTTTTATTAAGGAAATTTAACAGTCTAATTACAAATTCTTTACTATCTGCTGGTTCGACAATTTATTAAAAATATCTTGGTATAATGGCTATATCTTGCAAGGATACTTACATATAAATGTCTAATAGCGGAGGTGTATTGATTTGTCGAAAACTTTTTCACCAAGTCAAGTACAAGAATTGCTTGGCATCGATAGCCATACATTACGAAAGTATGCCACTCTATTAGAAGGACACGGATATCAGATTCACCGTAATCATAGAGGCCACAGAGGGTATTTTGAGAAGGATGTTTGCGCGCTACGTAAATTTATTGAATTCACGGGTCAAGAGGGTATGACGCTGGAGCTTTCCGCACAAGGTGTCATGAAATGGAATTCTGAAGAGAATGAAAGTAGTATCACGAAAGAAGAAGTAAATTTACAAACAAACCCACCCAATCAAGAAATAATACAGAATCATGATCTTGATGATTTGTTGGAAAGAATGGAACATTTGGAGCGCATCAATATGGATTTAATCAAACTTCTGAAGGAGAAAGCCGTACGAGAGGCCTATCTTGAAGATAAGATCAATCAAATAGTTAAGTATGTAGAACGGTCTGAGAAAGTGATTACAGAAAATAGCAAGATGATGCTGGAAGAAACACGGCAGCAAATCGCAGCATCCCAGCAAAAGAAATGGTGGAAATGGTGGTAATGAAAAAAATTGCCTGGGTTGGCTCCTGGGTATGGATTAAATAATTGATGCCCTAGGGATTCTCCCTAGGAGAGCAAACGAAAGGAGGGTAATTTTTTGATTACCCTCCTTTTACTGCTTTTAACACCGCAAACCTCCCAATAACCAAGGGCGATGCCGATAATGACCGATTGGAATTTGGATTAAGCTGGTTCCTTTTTGGTTCAACTTGTAAATTTCATCACACAGTTTCGAGTCATATCCGAGGAGTGGGTGTCCACCCATTCCGCTGGCTCCTGCCGCTAAAAGTAATCGTTGCACGAGCATTCCTGCCTCCATTTGTTGGATGCGGTATCCTCTATACCCAAGTTCGTTTTTATAGTAATTCTTTACTCCGTTAACATGGATACAAATTGGTACTTGTAGCAAATTTACATTATTCAATGACATCCCAGATTGCAGCAGGAGTCGATGATCTCCCAGCTGCACCAGTTGTAATGCATGAGCAGTGCTGTCATACTGGTATGCACCGTTCGCAATTCCTTCAACATTATACAAACAGAGATTAAGTGTGACACGTGGCTCGGGCTTTTGATGACTAGAATCCAAATCATTTCGATATAAAAAGGATTCCGCTGCCTCGTGTAACAAATTTGCCAACTCTAGTTGACTTACCTTCCCCAATGTGAAATCCATATCTGGAGAAAAGCGGCTTCGACAAACGGACCCCAAATCATACTGCATCCTTCCCAAATAAGGAAGAGCTGCTATTTGACCCTCACCATTTCCATTCTCTTCTGGCTGTATCATTGGAAACAAAGTTGTAGAATCCAGCATGGACGCTTCATTTAACTTGATTAACATCGGATATTCTTTAATCCTCTGTGATCGGACGAAGTGATTTGGTTGAATCTGTGTTAATTCTCGGCACAGCTCTTCTGCAGAAACGATCCTTTCGCTGTCACTCCCGTGTGCTGTCCATATGGTAGGTTCAACCGATAAAGGGATGACTGAATAGACGGTCTCCTCTTCTTCCGATAGCCCAAGTAAATGATTCATAGCGGAATCAAGAAATTGGAAGTATACCCCCGTTTCGAAGCCAAACACTTTTGATACCTCCAACAACTGTCCCATTAACACACCTGCATCCAATCCCTGCAGCCGGCATGCAAAATTATTGTATTTAAAAAAGTTTTTCCAAAACATGGTCGATACAAAAACCGTCCCAAAACATGAAGAAATGTCACAACGATTGCCAAGAGCCCTGGCAATATAGGAATCAAAATTACCTTCACGCAGCAATATTAAGCGATGATGTGCAGCATCATAATGGTACACTCCAACTGGTAAATCCTCGATTTTTAAATACACGTATAATTCGTTTGGATACAGTGCCCCACCTGAAGGAGCAAACCTTCTGTACGATTGCATCAGGTCTGAATGGCTGGAAGAATCCATGCTAAAAACAGATTGGCTAATTTGCGTAAGACCATAAACATACCAAAGAAAATGACCCATATTACATAGGTCAGGTCTGGCGGGCTGCTTTTGTTCTTTTAGTGTCAGTGGTACGTCTAAAGATAAAGGTACAGCATGCAAGTCACGGTATAGTTTATAGGGAAGTGGTTTATCCTCCCAATCCACTTCCCAATTGGGTATGCTTGCCTTCTCTATATCAAAATGCAAATTGTACAGAAACTCATCTAGATTCATACTCTTATCCCCCTAGTGATACGCTTATGGAAACGGATGAGGATGTGGATTAAGCTGCTGTGCTTTTAGCGGTTCTTTCACATATCCAAGTTCCATTGGAACCCTAAATACCCTCTCTAGCCCTGTAATGCGTGTAAGGTGATGTCCAAATGTCATCGGCAGCATCCCCGGAATTAGTACTTTTACACAATGCAGTCCGTTGCGTGACGTTTCCGGCGTCGTCTGGTCAACCACAATCACGTCGAGATTTAACCTGCGAAACTCTCGAAGGATATCCTCTAGGTCATCTGTAAGATCTAAATTTGTTGACTTCCACTTGAATTCCTCCTCAAAAGATCGCAATGGACGACGATCGTCAAGCAAGAAATAGAGGCGCTCCTCTGCTTCACGCAAACCATACAGCATTCCATGATCATCCATTTGCTGCACTAGGTCAGAATCATGCAGCATCCGCACATACTCCTCGCGGTTTTCCTCTAATTTCTCATCCAACGACAGCATCATACCAGCTAACTCGTGAACAGCTGTTTTCACTGCTCGAACAGGATCTATATGAGAACCTGCTGCACAGATAAGATTCATTCCTTTTTCCTTTCTGTTTTTCGCAATGGCCAAAATACTTGGAATTCTATGCTCCATGGTAGAGTTATATAAATATAGATCATATTTTGCAACTGCACGCATCCGTTCAATCATTAATTGAAGCTCTTGGTCTTCAATCGTGGCTGGGTCTAGACGCGGAAGGGACATTTCTGCGTACCAAGTCATCAAGAACGAATCGCGTTCCACTACTTCTAAAATGCCGTATAAAATGGCCTCTTCTAGACTTCCGCCTAAGGCACATCCATTAGAAGTTTCATAGACAAATCCTCGTGAACCGTCACCCAAACTGTAATAGGCGAGTAACTCTGGAACTAAGATAGGCCGCTCTTGTAAAAATGAATATCCCCACACCCAATCAATCGGGTTATCTGGATCAAATGGTGAAAATGGAAAACCGGGTCTCTCATATTGTTCTTTTGCGTGAACACCCACCTGAAGCGGATTGAGTGCTTGATGTTTCAAATGGTTATATCTGTCATGGACCACCGTTCGTTTTCCACGGGGCTCTAGTCCACAGTACCGCTCTAACCCCTCCAAAATAGCCGTTAATTCACTAACAGCAAATGAGTTCGTCCGGCCAGCTGTCCGCTCATCCCCCTCGAACAAAGGCAAATTAACACTTACATCAGCAAATGTGTGCACGAGGTTAACCATTTTATCATTCAAAAGCCCAGTTCGATCATCCAGATAGTCTTTAACGAGAACTTTATTTAGGTCATCTAAAGAAGTGGTACGATAACTGTCGCTCGTAACTTTCGGACTTTGCTTTAAGGTGATTGCAGCCCTTTCTTTTGAATCATCGGGTAATTGACTACAAACTTGACACAATGCGACGGGAAGAAACCTGTGATAAGAACTCTTCAAGGTTTTTAGATTGATAAAACATACTTTTCCTTCAGATTGGTCTAAATTGTTCTGTAAAATTCTTTGGAGCTCTGCTACGACTAGGTGCGTCAAGTGTAAAAGACTCGTTCGTGCTGCCCAAGCCTCCTGGTGCATCGCTCCTGTTAACTCTAACCTCTTTTGTATTTCCCACATCTCTTTCCGGTCGTGCCCGGACATATGACGCCTCATATCCGCACATTGCGAACACCCAGCTGTACCCGGGCGAACAAACGGTCCGATTACCCCCTCTCCGAAAGAAACAAATCCTCTCAGCCAGGGTGTATTGGTTCGCTGAAACATCTCTTCTGCTTTAAGATGAACAGATGGATTCCAGTTATCATGTAAAACCAATGCCAAATCAATTCCTACTGGTATGAAGGCACTCAAATCGGTTTGGCGAAATACCAGGTATTGAGACGAAAGTTCTTCACACACGTGGTCTGCCAGATGCCCTTCTCCTACTACCAATATGACAGCACTCACGTTAATCCCTCCTCTTGGACCAATACCCCAAATACCCCTGCCAATTCCTCTTTCAAAATTGGTTCTAATTCTAGTTCATATACAAACAACTGCTTACCGTTCACTTCCAAGATTTCTAAAGCTTTCTGAAGGTTTTCGGGTTGTATTCCCTCTCCGCAGGCAGGTATGTCAATGCTTAGCGGCTCTTTTTCATCCAGAATCATGGACGAAACCTCCAAGGATCGTGCCATATCAAAAGCTTCTTCATTTTGGGCATTGATAATCGCCTGCTGCAAGGCATTTCGTAATGCCATTGTTACATTCAAATCGACACTGCCAAACCATCCATCAGTGGTACCAATCCACACAACTGGGAATCCAGACACTTCCCCGCCAACGGCTATAATTGGATCTCCCCGCAATGTCCGCAGTGATTGTAAATAAAAGCGACAGCGCTCATCTTCTATCGTACTTAACTGAACCGGGATTACGGAATACTCACGTTCAAGGCCTTGTTTAATCAATTCCTCGTGCAAGTAATTTTGTAATCCTCGGCAAATCCCTTCTGTAAAGGTCTCACCTGCTCCAATCTTCACTTCTTGAGGCAGGTCAAGTGTACGGGCTAGTTGTGATCCATACGCTTCAATACCGGACAAACCAGCTTCCCTTCTTGCCTCCTTATGTGTCATACCTGCACAGACAATCTCACCCAAAAATTCAGCAGGTCCATCTGCCATTGGATTCACTGCCTGAACTGCACACTGTGCCAAAGGCAGCTGCTTTAATTCACGCTCTTCCCAAAGATGAAAAATTCCAGTTACTCTTGATGTCAACCCGCTGAAGGAAAGGAGTAACTTTCCAGGATCTGTACTTTCTCTTTCTTCTGTTAGTCGAATATTTATATCTTCAACCAATCTAACCGATGTTTGTCCTGTCACGAATGGATGAGGCAAGAACGAATGCCAGTTTCCTTCTAACGTTTCTAGATCAAGAAGAAAGAATTGATTCTTTTGTTCCTTTTCAGACACACCGGTAACGTTTTTAAAGAGTTCAAAAGTGATTACATTTGACAACATTGCTAAAGGAGTGGAAGAAATAGAAGTAGAGATTTGCTCTTTAATAAGAGCAGACTTGTGAATACGACGCAATAAAGACTCCCAGTCAGCCTCAGATTCTGGATGTACAATTGGTCCCGCTAAACCCGCCTGATCTAAACAAATAGCAGGCAGAAACACTTTCTTCTCTTCCCTGCAAGCTCTATGTAGAAGTCGCAGTTCCTCCACATCGCCTTTTTCAGACACATATAATATATAATCAAATGGTTTTACTATTTCTTCCCAAGAACTTTCCCCCTGCTTTTGTAGTGCGACCTCATCTATTTCCACTTCAGCGTCTGATTTACGGGCATGTGCCTCAAGTTCCACCAACCGTTGTCTATTGGTTTGAACACTGTCTGTAATCAGCATGTGGAACTTGGGCAATCCGGAATTCAATAACGCTGCAACCAATGAAACAAAAAAAGGACCAGAGCCTACTGTTAACACTTTCGCTTGACGATAGTTCTGAAAACGGAACGCACCCGAATCAAGCAAATTATTAACAAACTCAATTTGAGAAGCATACTTTTTTAGCACCTGTTCATTCAATTGATGATGACGATCTTGGCTTACATCTGTAACAAACCCATTTTGATAAAGTGCTTCTGCAATTTCAAACACTCTATCTCGATAAGCTGCCGGCAAACCGTTAGTCAAATACTCCAAGGTGTACTCACCATTAAACATGGGTATCAGCTTTTCAAGCCATTGATCAATCATACTTCCTTCCATACGAAACGAGCTTACATTGTTCCGAAAAAACACACCTCTGTTTGGTTCAGGGAGAAAAAACGTGTCCCTTTTCACTTTCAGACGCATAGAAGGGTTCATCTTCGTCATTGGTTTCCTCCTTAGCCTAAGCTGCTTCTTATATATCATCACTATCATCCTATGTATCTTAATTTGTCCCTTATGTTAATTGTTGTAGAGAAGAGCCCCTACAATTGCAGGGGCTCTTCTCCTATTTAAGATGCAGCTTGGGTTTTCGTTATTAAGCGAAAACGCTTCGACCTCCTTACCGGTGACCGCCGCCACAACGATGCCCGCCACCGCCGCAGCGATGTCCGCCTCCGCAATTATGTCCGCCGCAGCGATGCCCTCCGCAGCGATGACCTCCGCAATTAAAGCAGTTAAAACAGCTAAAGCAATTGAAACAGTTAAAACAGCTAAAGCAGCTAAAACAGCTGGAACAACGGCCAAAACCACCAACACCTAAGAAAATTCGATCCTGATCACTATAGTAATGGGTTTGGTCATATGGAACTGCCTGGGTCGCTTGGAAATCTCCAAGGTTTAGCCCCTGCAGCTGACTATGGAAATCATTCATTTTCAATACCTCCTATATATTTAACAAGGGCAGCAGCAACTTCAAATGAGAAAGTACATCCTAAAAAATAGATAAATACCCTGTTTTATAAAACCTTCCCCAACAAAATATGTACATTAGCTGGGTATTGCTACTTATACAAAAGCCTATATTTTGATTTGAAGATCCTTTTAGATTGAGGAAGTGCTTTGGACCTAAGGAGAATCATTGGATTAACAAATGAATTTTTCCCATAAAAAATCCATCTGTGGGCAAGTTTCACAGATGGATTTCAATGCAGTTGACATAAGATTGTTATTAACTGCTATTCATTTCGAATTATTTATCATTCATTGACAATGGAACGAAATAACCATTTCCCATCCCTCAGCTCACCATGTACATCCCCATTCTTTTCAAGGTAAATGAGTCGAGTAATAGTGGCCAAAAATGGAGCAAAAAATTTGGTATCAGACAGTGGACCGTATATTTCCTGACACACCTGCCACGAAGTTTTCTCTTCGCTGCCCACAAATTTTACGATCTGCTGCAAGCGATGTTTGTGACCTGTAATCATTTCGTCTATCCGCTCATTTAAATTGTATATAAGTTCCCCATGACCTGGGAGCGCTAGTTTTGTAGGATGATCTTTTAATTTTTCCAATGAGTCAAAATTTTCTTGTATTGGATTACGATCACTTTCTGACCAAACACCAATGATGGGAGCAAGACCGGCTAATACATGATCTCCTGTTATCATTACCTGTTGGTTTTGATTATAAAAACAGAAATGATCCGAAGAATGCCCCGGTGTCAAAATGGTTTCATACCATTCGTTCCCAAGCTTGATAGTTTCGTGGTTCTCAAAAAGTCCATCTGGTTCAAATTCATAGGCATCTTCTTCTAAATCCACCTTATTCAGGGAAATTTCAGGGCCGCCATGTGTCTTAAATAAGTTCTGGATCCAATCTCCATTATCATGATTTCGTTTCCTCTGAATTTCCTTATACCCTAAACTTGAAAGATAGACAGGAACATGATAGTTTTCTTGAAACCATTTAGCGAGTCCAATATGATCAGGATGCGCATGGGTTAACACCAATTTCTCAACTTTGATTCCTGAAGATATTGTTTTCTCCCAAATTTCAATCGATTCTTTTGCCTTACTTCCCGTATCCACAATAGTAAAACCGTTGTCTCCTTGAAACAAGAAGCTGTTCATTTCATACATTCCAAATGGATAGCGGACGACCAGCTGGTAAATGTCCTCAGAAATTTTCGTTAGCGTTGGGAACTGATTCACGATAAAACCCCCTCTATTTTTGTATTTTCCAATAAATCATAACTCTATTAAATATTAATTGTTGGTTAACTGACCATTTACTAATTCTTTATCTAGTTCTCTCACTTGGTCATATGACTGAAGGAGGACATCGGGAACCAATGTTCTCCCAAATATCCAAGCATTCTTTTCAATTAGAGTTTTTAATTGTGCAATTTCATAATCTTCCCCATACTTAAGAGTCTTTAAATCATGTTTATTTTTCTTAAAATCCAAGTAATAGCCAAGTACATGATAGAGAATGATTTTCACAAGATTTTCTTCTGTCTCTTTCAATCTAATTTTGCTAATATAACCGTTAACTTGAAGGTAATTAAATTTGATCGTATTGGTAGATACGTTATAACTCATCGGCACTGGTAATTTATTATTAATTTCATAATTAATGTTTAACTGGTGCTTAGTTAATGTCTCTTCAATGATGTTCTCAATATTCCAGATTTTGAGCATTATATGTACACTTCCCTTTATGAACTTCTTTTCGTATTTTGAATTTTCTCTATACTTAACAATCTTACACATAAATAATAAATCTTTAAAGCAGTTTAATCTATTTTAATAGAGATAGTTCATTGGAATTATCAATAAAATCATGATAAAGTAATATTTTTGAAAGTGTATGGATTAAACAATTGAAACGAGGGATACATTTGAACATATTATGGGATTTTGATGGAACGCTTTTTGATACATATCCAGCATTGGTTGAAGGGTTTATTGAATTAAGTCAGCAAGAGCTTGATCCTGTAGAGGTGTTAAAATGGCTGAAGGTTGATTCCTTAACCGCTTTTAAACACTATGGGATTGGCATGGATAAACGCGCAGAATATAAACTTATTGATAAAAAGTACTCAAAAGATTTCAGTAAGCCATTTGAGCATCTAGAGGAAGTGTTATCAGCTGTTGATAACAATATCATTGTGACCCACCGTGATATGGAATCTACGATGTATCTTCTTGAGAAATATCATTTAACTCACTATTTTAAAGAAATAGTTTCGGTTGAAGAACAAGGATTTGACAGGAAACCCCACCCTTCTTCATACGAATTTGTAATGGAAAAATATCAAATTGATTTAGTTGTTGGGGATCGAGAATTGGATTTACAACCGGCAAGAAAATTAGGCATTAAAACTGTGGCCTTTCAAAACCAAAACATTGAAGCAGATTTTCACCTTGAAAGCTATGAGGGTTTTATTCCTTCGGTACTTAAAAAGATAAGCTTATAGAAAAAGAGTTGTAAGGTACCTTTGTTGGCATATTGGCATAAAAATAAGCGGAGCTTTTCCGGTTATATTGAAAAAGCTGCTCGTTTCGGGGTATATAAGCGGAGGCTTTCCGGTTATTCAAAGCAAACTTGATTGTTTTCACGTTTTTTTAGACAATAGGCGGAATCTCTCCGTCTATTGAGGTTAATTTCACCGCTATTTTCTAAATAAGTGGAAATTTTCCTTCTATTTAATAGATATCGGATACTTAACCATAGCCCCCCAGCGGATAATTATGATTTTGTAATAAAATAAGAAAAAGACGTATGCCAATTCATACGTCAATTCTTGTTTCAATTAAAATATAGTACCCGACAACGGACTAGTCCTCATCGGTTATTCTATTTATCTATTTAACAATAAACACTGGACATGGTGCCTTCTGTACAACATAATGACTGACGCTTCCTAGGAATAATTCCTTCAGTCCGCTTAATCCTCTGCTCCCCATTACGACAAGATCACAATCATTTTTCTTTACATACTCCACAATCATGACTCCTGGATTACCTTCTACGACTACTGATCTGGTTTTATTCGGCAGTGATTGTAATTCTTCCTCAACTTCTTTACGGATAGCATTTATTTCTTCACGCTGCGATTCCTGGATTGATTCAAATGCATAACCATAGGAGTAAACGATTGGCCTTGCCGGCTGCAGGACCATTAATACTAATATTTCAATTTGTTTATCTTGTTTTGCCAGATTCATGGCCATTTTCAGAGCTTTTTTGCTTAAATCGGAATGGTCATATGCAACTACGATTCTTGAATAATCCGTTAACATTTGCCTCATCCTCTCAAGAATAAAAACTTTATCTTCACTATCATTATACGTCTAATATTTTTAGTTGTGGTATCTAGATAGTGACAACTTTGTTCCAATTTAAAAATGGATCGAGGCGACTTTATTCTTTACAAAGATTGAGAGGATGATGGCGCCAATTAACGCACCCGCAATCGAGCTAAAAATAAATAAAGGGATAAATCCAAAGAGCGCTGCTTTTTGACCAAGCAGGAGGGTCGCGATCGGATAGCATAGAATTGCCCCAATAATACCGGTTCCAATCACTTCACCTGTAAACGCCATATAGATTTTTTTCGTTTTCATAAATAGCAGTCCAGCCAACAATGCGCCCACCATACTTCCTGGAAACGCAAATACCGAACCCGTCCCCATAATATTCCGTAGGATGGAAACACATAAAGCCTGTGCAACTGCATAAAACGGACCTAAAACTACCGCAGATAACACATTCAAGAAATGCTGAATCGGAAATACCTTTGTAACACCAATCGGAATAAATAATAGATTACTTGTGAGTGTTCCTATTGCGACAATCATGGCCGTCAACGTGAGCTTATGCGTTTTTCTCATAAAATCCCCCTCGCAATTTAACCAAAGGCACTAAAATAAGAGTTTTTCATCTTTGAAGACACTTTTTCTCAAAGCTTTAGCAGCCTCTCTAACTGATGTGGCATGGCTAATCGCGGTAATCACCGAAACACCATCAGCCCCAGCCTGAATAACTGTTTCAGCATTTGCTGCACTGATTCCGCCTATACCAACAATTGGAATACTTACTCCATGATCCCGCAATTCTTCAATAAGCTTTGTTCCATTAGAGGGTTTTGCATCTTCTTTCGTCGCTGTAGGAAAAATCGGTCCGATCCCAAAATAATCGGCCCCCCCTGCCAAAGCAGCCATGGCCTCCTCATAACTATGTACAGAGACACCAATGATTTTATCCCCCAACTTCCTTCTAACTTCCTCGACAGATTCATCCTCCTGCCCAATATGAACGCCGTCTGCATTGAGGGCAATCGCTAACTCGATATCATCATTAACAATGAAAGGAATGTGATACTCTTGACAAATGTTTTGGAGTTCTTTGGCGAGAACAGCCTTTTTATCCCCCGTAAACGCTCCCGCTCCCTTCTCACGGAATTGGAAAAGAGTTATTCCACCTTCAATGGCATCTTTTAATACCTGAACAGGATCTTCCATACAGTTCGGACTGCCCATAATAAAATAGACCTTCAATAAATCTCTCAGTCTCTCATTATTGCGCATGGTCATCATGCTCACCTGTCTTTCCTATTTCGATATGCCCAATGATTGGTTGGACCATGTCCTTGACCAATCTGGAGTTGTTCTTCAATTGCTGCCTGGATAAAATTCTTTGCCCTTGAAACCGCCTCATTCACAGGTAACCCCTTCGCGAGTTCTGCTGTAATGGCCGCTGAAAACGTACATCCTGTTCCGTGGGTGTTCTTTGTCTGTACTCTTCTACTCGAAAAAGTAGTAAACGCGTTCCCATCATACAATAAATCCACTGATTCATTTTGATCCTCATCATGCCCGCCTTTTACGACTATATTCTTTACACCAAGAGCAAAAAGTCGTTTTGCTGCTTCCCTTTTATCTTCATCACTTCGAATAGTCATCCCCGTCAAAACCTCTGCTTCGGGAATATTCGGTGTTATCACCATTGCCAGGGGTAATAAATATTGTTTCATCGCAGATATAGCTTCGATTTGGAGCAAGGATGCTCCACCTTTTGCGATCATAACCGGGTCGACCACAACATTTTCCCATTTGTAGTGTTTTATTTGCTCTGATACTGCTTGGATAATTTCTGCATTAAACAGCATTCCTGTTTTTAGGGCGTCGGCGCCGATATCTTCGCCAATCGATTGCATTTGTTTGCTCACCGCTTCAGCTGTCATCGGAAATACTGCTTGAACGCCTAATGTATTTTGAGCGGTAACCGCGGTCAGTGCTGACATGCCGAATACCTCTAATTCCTGAAACGTTTTTAAATCAGCCTGTATTCCTGCACCACCGCCGCTGTCTGAACCGGCAATACTTAATGCTTTTTTCATGGTGTTCACTCCTTAAACTTGTGTGAATGAAGCTAATTTTTGGATATCTTCTGGAGAAACAAGAGCTAGTTGATTTAAGAATTCGATTTGGAAACTTCCTGGGCCAGAATTGCCTGCATTTTCATATGCTTTTTCCGCTGCAATGCCAAAGAAGGTCAGTGCAGATAATCCTGCGAGTAAAAGGTTCTTTTCCACCCCTGCATATGCTCCGATTACAGAGGTTAACAGGCAGCCAGTTCCCGTTACTTTCGTTAACAGTGGATGTCCATTTGAAACTAAATAGGTCGTCTCTCCATCTGTCAGCACATCATCTTTCCCGGTAATCACCACAATGGTATTGAGTTTACGAGCTGCGGTTATTGCCAATTCCATGCTATTTCCTTGTTGTTCACCAGCATCAACACCCTTGATTTCCCACGTCTCCCCGAGCACATTGGCAACTTCAGGAGCATTTCCGCGAAGAATAGAAATCTTAACTTCGCCGATAATTTTTTGTGCCATTTCTGTTCTGAAGGGAGTCGCACCGGCACCAACGGGATCAAATATGACCGGTATTCCAAGATCATTAGCTCTTTTTCCAGCCAAAATCATGGAGTCGACCACTTCCCTGTTTAATGTCCCAATGTTGAGAACGAGGGCACGTGATATTCTGACCATGTCACCTACCTCTTCAGGGGCATAAGCCATCACGGGTGATGCCCCAAGGGATAAAAGTCCATTTGCGGTAAAATTGGTGACTACCACATTGGTAATATTATGTACTAGCGGATTTTCATCTCTTACTCTTTGTAAAATTGATCCTAAATCGATGCAATTCATTACAGTTCCTCCTCTTGTCGTATGTTTCTTTTGTAGAGAATTCCTCTAATTCTATTTAACTCTTACTGGCCATTCTTCGAGTTTATAGGCCATATCCCAAAACATATATTCAAGCTGACAACTGAGTAAGAAATGTTCCTTCATCTTTTCCTTTTCTTTATCGCTTGCTCCCTTTGCCCACTCATCCAAGCGATTACAAAATTTAATGGTAATCGAATCGGTAATATTACCATAAAAACTAATCCAATCGTAAAAAGGATGTGAGTGATCTGGATTTACATCATTTAATAATTTCTTCCCAATTTCCCAATATGTCCACGGACAAGGCAATAATACCGCTAAGATTTCCCCTAATGTTCCTTCGTGCGCAACAGTTAGCATATGACGGATATATTGATGGGCTGATGGAGATAATGGAAATCCATGTAATTCCTCGTAAGGCACACCAGCTACTTGACAAAAGTTATTATGAGGGTGGACCTCACTGTTTAGGACAAAAGAAATCTGCTTATTAAACATCTCCATGTCTTCACGACTTTCACATTTAGAAACCGCGATTCCATAGATTCGCATAAAAGAATTCAAATATTCAAAGTCTTGTTTTACATAATGAATCAATTGCTCACTTTTTAATTCCCCATTGGCAATTCCCTGAACAAAAGGATGTTCAAAAATTGCTTGAAAGATTGGATCTGCTTCTTTTCTTAATTCTGCTGAAAAATTCATCATTTTTTTCCTCCTTAATGGTTTAATAAGATGACACTAGAGGAGCGATGAAATTCCAAACACGAAAAAGCCGCCCCAGAGAATGGAGCGGCTGAATAATAATTTATCCAAACACAGACTCCACTTCCCTACGCTAGTATGAACTAGATCAGGTTCAAAGGGTCCAAGATAACTCTTGTCTCAGCCATAATCGGCTCCCCTAGTGGTCGTTCCTATTAATTTCAATTTTCACTCTACACCCACTTTTTCATAAAGTCAATCAATATACTTGTGAAAAGTGTTATGAAAATTTTTGGGTTCATGAAGCCCAAACTGCTGATTGACCGTGGAGTACGGGTCTCATGAAAGGTTCATGAAGCCCAGACTGCTGATTGACCGTGGATTATGGGTCTCATGAAGGGTTCATGAAGCCCAAACTGCTGATTTACCGTGGTAAACGGGTCTCGTGAAGGGTTCATGAAGCCCAGACTGCCGATTGACCGTGGAAAACGGGCCTCATGAAGGGTTCATGAAGCCTAAACTGCTGATTGACGGTGGATTACGGGTCTCATGAAGGGTTCATGAAGCCCAAACTGCTTAATAACCGTGGATTACGGGTCTCATGAAGGGTTCATGAAGCCCAAACTGCTTAATAACCGTGGATTACGGGTCTCATGAAGGGTTCATGAAGCCCAAACTGCTGATTGACCGTGGATTACGGGTCTCATGAAGGGTTCATGAAGCCCAAACTGCTAATTGACCGTGGATTACGGGTCTCATGAAGGGTTCATGAAGCCCAAACTGCTGATTTGCCGAAGAAAACGGGTCTCATAATTCTCTACTTCACAGAGTCTTTCCCATAAAAAAATCCCCCCTGTAAAGACAAGCACAGACTCGTCTTTACGGGAGGGATGTTTGTTATGCTACTTTCTTGATATTGACCTTTTTTCCTGCTTTAAGCTTCTTTCTATAGTCAGCTGTGGCAGTGAAAAGAACGTCAGTTGAAGAGTTAAGAGCTGTTTCAAAAGAATCTTGTAAAACTCCAATGATAAAACCTACTCCAACTACCTGCATCGCCACATCATTTGGAATTCCGAATAAGCTGCAAGCAAGTGGAATCAATAACAGTGAGCCGCCGGCAACACCTGATGCACCACATGCACAAACTGCAGATAATACGCTTAGGATTATGGCTGTTGGGATGTCCACTTGGATACCCAATGTATGAACAGCTGCAAGTGTTAAAACAGAAATCGTAACCGCGGCACCAGCCATATTAACCGTTGCTCCTAATGGAATCGAGACGGCATAAGTATCTTTATCTAGATCTAATTTCTCACACAATTTCATATTTACAGGAATGTTGGCTGCTGAGCTTCGTGTGAAGAATGCAGTAATTCCACTTTCCTTAATGCAAGTAAATACAAGCGGGTATGGATTTTGACGGACATTCACGAATACGATTAGTGGATTCACAACTAACGCTACAAAGAGCATGCATCCAATTAAGACTACCAGTAGTTTTCCATAGCTTAATAGTGACTCAAGTCCATTTGTTGTAATTGACTCAATCACAAGCCCCATGATTCCTAATGGTGCGAGCTTGATTACCCAAGTAACCATTTTAGATACAGCATCTGAAAAATTCGTAATCATAGTTTTTGTAGTATCAGGAGCATTTCTTAATGCTAATCCAAGGACAATCGCCCAAGCCAAAATACCGATATAATTTGCATTTACAATGGCTTTAACTGGGTTATCGACTACATTCAGCAATAATGTTTTGAGTACCTCAACAACACCGCCTGGTGCAGTTAGATCCTCAACACCTTTTGTGAGATTGATACTAACAGGAAAAAGAAAACTTACAATAACAGCAATGAGTCCAGCTAAAAATGTACCTAAAAGATAAAGAGAAATGATTGATTTCATATTTGTTTCCTGACCGCTCTTATGCTGTGCAATAGCTGACATTACCAGGAAAAGTACCAAAACGGGTGCAATAGCTTTTAGTGCACCAACGAATAATGAACCCAAAATGACAACTGGTTTCGCAACTTCAGGAATGGCCACTGCAAGGATAATACCAATTAATAAACCAATAGATATTTGTTTTACCAGACTAATTTGATTCCACTTTTTTAATAGAATTTTCATAGATGTACCCCCTCCACTCGTATAAGAACGTTGTTCCATGTTACAAAGAAACCTTCATGCGAGCTCTTCAATTTCTATGTATCTATAACAAAATTAAAGTATCCTCTTCCCTTCTTCGGAGACTATAAATTCTAACAAGTAGAATTATAGTGAATTTTTAGATATATTACAATAGTTAATTCGTAAGACTAGTATAACAATAAAAGAAAGGATAATCAATAAAACTGAATATTATTTCACGTTTTTTGATTATTGTTCGTATTTTATCTATTTTATAATAGAAATCGGATGCAATTATTCGTGTTTTTGTGTTTTTTTAATGTATTCACCAACCAAAACTGTTATATATTAGAAAACACTTTTTTCTAGGTAGAAAGTCTAAAGGAATATAGTAGGATTTAATTTCTTCCCTCTTCTCATAAAATACATAATGGAGGTTGAGTAAAAATGCGAAAAAGAATCATCATCCTAGCCATACTGTTATCCATATTAAGTGTACTGTTTATTGTAAAAACCCAAACTACTACCCCAGTGATTAATCAAGGCCATGATTCCTCTGAATACAAAATAGTAGAATATAAAATTACCGAAATTGATGGAAATCAATTCTACGGAAAGAGTGAAGATGGAACAAAGATTGTCTTTTCTGCTGAAAGCATTGATTCGAGTGTGACAATACAGGTTGATGATGTGGTCCTTGTGTATTTTGAAAAAGATAATATTGGTAAAGGATTAGTAAAAGTTGAAAAAAAATAATTAATAGAGTTCATGGAATTATCTTGGAAATTTTTATATTCAACAAAACTGCCCTTCTCATTTGAGAAGGGCTTTGCTATTTTTGCTCACTTTTAAAATATGGGCTTCATATTGATCAAGGCTGGCAGCAGCAGCACTCCCCAAAGAAGTGTGATCCAAGCGGCGAATATCATCGCCAGAGACGAAAATGTAGCTTCTTGTTCTCCATATTCCATTGCCTTATTGGTACCTGCACCATGTGCTGCCATTCCGAGAGCGAGTCCTTTGGCAATGGGCGTTTTGATGGATAACCACTTGATAACGGATGGTCCCATTACTCCACCCATCACTCCAGTTAAAATGACAAAAACAGTTGTAAGCGTTGGCAGACCGCCAATTTCTTTCGAAACTTCAATCGCGATGGGTGTCGTAATCGATCTCGGAAGGATAGATGTTAAAAGATCAGCTTTTAAATGGATCAGCTTCGATAAAGTAAAGGTAGAAAAAATCGCGGCCAATGTACCTGTTGTGACACTAATGACAATCGTACCCATATATTTTTTTATCGTAGGTAAATGCTTATAAATTGGAACAGCAAATGCAACGGTCGCTGGACCTAATAAATGCGTAAGCCACTTCGTCGCCTCTAAATATTGATTCGCTGAAACATTCATGATGTTAATTAACAAGATTAATAGTATAGGCGCAAGCAGCAGGGAATGAAATATTGGTAAGGATTTTTTCGAATATACCCATTTTGCGAACCGATAAATGAAAAATGTAAGAAGTGTAAATAAAATCGTTTTCAATGCTGCTCCCCCCTTCTGCTTTCGGTAATTTTCTCCGCTACAAGTGCCGTCATGCCTAAAACGATTATGGTGCTGATACCAATCAAGAGTACAATTTCGGCTCCCTGCAGACTTAAGATATCATCATAATTCACGATACCAACTGCTGATGGCACAAAGAACAATAATAACTCAGCCATCAGCCATTTTGCTCCTTTTTCCACCCATTCCAGCTTTACAAATTTTAAATAAAGTGCGAGAAAAAGGAGGATCAACCCAAACATCGATGCTGGAATCGGGAGTGGGATTATTTCCTTCAGCGCAGCACCTAAAAATAAGAATACATATATGAACAATACCTGTATGACAATAACAATAAATTTCATCGTAAAATCTCTCCTATAGCAAAAAGAGCTTCGTTAAACTCCTTTTATGCCTATTTTTTGCAATAGGATAATGGTACGATGAAATTCATTATTCGTAAAATACATATTCAGAATGAGTTTCATAACAAAAAGTTATAGTGATTCAGTTAAAATGAAATCAATAAATGTTTTCCCTGCATTGGAGAGATAACGGTCCTTTTTTGTGATGACGGCAAGTTTCCATAAAATCTCCTGTTTTAGGCTTATGATACTAATATCTGTATTCAATACTCGATTACAGATAGACTGCGGCAAAATCGTGATTCCGAGATTTGCGGCCACCATCTCTGACATCAAGTCCCATTGAGAGCTCTTAAATAAGATTTTCGGCTCAAAGCCAGCAGCGATGATGTGATTTCTCATGATTTGATGAAGCGCAAATTCCTCATGATAAAAAATAAATTCTTCATCCTTTAATTCTTTTATATCTACTTCAGTCTTAGATGCTAATTGATGGTCTTTGTAGACGAGCAATTTCATTTCTTCTTCTACAATTGGATAGACATGAAACTGCTTTTCATCAATGGGAAGAACGGCAACTCCCAGTTCAAATTCTCCTTCTTCCACACTTTTAACCACCCTAGCTCCTCCATACTCGGTAATGTTCAAACCGATATTCGGATAGGTATGATGAAACTTAGCCATGATTCGTGGAAAAAATAAACTGCCAATAAAAGGAGGCAATCCCACATTAATCTCACCGCGTGTCAAGTTTGTCATGTCATTCAACGTATCTGTCATCTCATCAAGCAACACCGTCATTTTCTGCGCGTAGTCTAATACCACTTTACCAGCATCGGTTATTTCACTTGTCTTATTGCTTCGAATGATTAACATCATGCCCAGCTCTTCTTCGAGAGTCATAATCGATTTGCTTAGTGCTGGCTGTGAAACATGCAGATGCTCCGCTGCTCTTGTGATACTTTTATGTTTTGCCACTTCAAGAAAATTTCGTAACTGCCGCAGTTCCATGCACACGTCCCTCCTGTCTTTCTATCCCTTATTAATCATTCTTCTAAAACATTAGGCATAAATTCCTATTTTTCATTATTCCGTTATAATAACTGTTTTGGAAGTGAATCATGGTAGCACGATAAACTTTTTGGAAGTGTAAATATGCAGCATACTATGATTAATTCATATAACGATTATTGGTTCCTTTTTTCCATCTTTGTTGGAGTACTTTTTTCCTACATAGCATTAGATCTCCGCTGGAAAATGATTATTTTTAAAAATTTCAAATACAATCTTTGGTTATTAGGCTGTGCGATTGCGATGGGCATTGGGATTTGGACCCTGCACTTTGTTGGCATGTTTGCGATGAATATGCCGTCTCACAGTGAGTATGATGCCAGGATGGTACTGCTTTCACTGTTGATTTCCATAGCGGGTACGGGTCTCGCCTTCTTTATGATGAAAAGGAATTATAGCAGGCTCTTTCTATCAAGTCTGTTTATGGGCAGCGGAATCGTTGGTATGCACTATTTAGGTATGGAGGCAATGCATTTAAACTACGCCATCACCTATAACCCTGCAATCGTCCTTTTTTCGGTATTGATTGCTTTTACAGCTGCTATGGGGTCACTCTGGGTACTTTTCTTCTTTAATCACCATCGATCCATGAATTTTCATTGCCGCGTATTAAGCAGTATCTTAATGGGTATTGGAACCGCCGGGATGCATTATATTGGAATGTGGGGAACGAACCTTCACTATCTGCCAGCCCGACTGCCTTCGGCTGCCTATTATGCAGTAAGTTCCACTACCTTAAGTTCTTTTATCAGTGTCCCTGTTATTATCGTCGTATTGATTATGTTATTATCCAATGCTTTTCTGGATAAAAAACTGATTGAGCAGATGAAGGATTTGAATAACCACGAGAAAAAGTTAAGAGATTCTGAGAAATTATCGCTGGTGGGAGAACTCGCTGCTGGTGTAGCCCATGAAATCAGAAATCCTTTAACGACATTAAAGGGATTTACGCAAATGATGATTGAAAATACCGATCCCGAAGCGAATGAACGCTATTCCAAGATTATGATTGATGAAATAAATAGAATCAATTTTATCGTGAGCGAGTTCATGGTTCTTTCTAAACCACATATCGTTCAATATTCCTTAACAGATATTTCTAAAAGTATAAAAAATGTGATTACCCTGTTAAATACGCAGGCAATCATAAAAAATATTGAAATCATACCAGAGTTTATTGGTGAGAGGTTTTTGATTCATTGTGAAGAAAACCAAATAAAACAAGTGATTGCCAATCTAATTAAGAATTCCATAGAAGCCATGCCAGAAGGTGGTAAGATCCAAATTAGAATGGAGCAGCAAGATGCCCAATTCGTCATTTCGGTCATCGATAACGGAGTGGGAATTTCGAGGGAACATCTTCCATTATTAGGTACCCCCTTTTACTCCACTAAGACAGAGGGAACCGGATTGGGGCTTATGGTGAGCAAGAAAATCATCCAAAATCACAATGGGAAATTTGAAATAAACAGTATTCCAAACGTTGCTACAACAGTAAGAATTACCTTGCCCACAGAAGTCAGCCATTTAGATTATGTAAGAATGTATCGCAAAGATGATCCCACTTTGTCCCAATCTTCTTAAGTTGAACTGCTTTACCACACTAAAAGGTAAAGCTTTTTTTATTGGTTTCTTAGAAGAATCATTCCCGTTAACATCGGTACAACCATAAGTAATCCAACGGTTAGAGTGGGAATGGGTAACCGACTAGAAAAAATGGCACCAAATTCACCAAGAAAACCACCTATCAAAAAAGGGATGGCAGATTTGGTTTTGTCTGCATTTGGTTTTGCAAAATACCAAGCATCCCAAACTGTATAGGCATAAAATCCAGGGTAAAACAAAACGTATTGGAAATTGGCTGCTTCTAACGCTTTTTGGTGGAAGCCGTTAAAATCAAGATGAATGGCCGTATTGATTTTCCCAAATACATTGTCATAATGTTCAACAATGAGAAGGAATACGCTTTTTAGGAATTGTCGATTATAGAGTTGTCCAAATCCAGGCATGAGCATGGAAAATAAAGCTGCAAGATTCCTCATAAGTTCTCCTTTGTCTCTTTTCGTGTTTTATTCCGTATAATGGAAGTATTTATTATATTTTCCAACTAAATGGAAATAAATCGAAATAAAAAAATACAAATATCGACATTCTTTGCACAGCCATTAAAGAACCTCTGATTTTTATATCAGAGGTTCTACTTTGTGATTTTGATTATATTTAGGGAATATATTTACTCCTGGATTTGTTCTACTAATAAGTTGGCGTATGTTTCACCGCCTTTTTTTGTTAAATGAACACCATCCTGTGCGAAATATTCGGGATGGCCCTCACTCACATGATACCAATCTACGAGTACGGTATGAGGTACGCTTTTCACGACTTCTTCTAATGTTTCGTTTACAATTGTTTCCCAGGCCCGTGGTACCCGGCAATTTACTAAATATACTTTTTTGTCCTCCAGACTTTTGATGATATTGATTAAATCTGATTTAACAAAAGGTCCATTGGTTCCAAGCTGAATAAACACATATTCCCCAAATTGTCCCCTGTCCTTCAGCACCTTAATCACCTCAGGCACTTCTGACATTTGCCGGCCAACACGGTAATCAATCGTTGCTTCGGGGTAATGAATTTTTAAGAATGGAGCGACATCATGAAGAATGGAATCCCCAATAACCGTAATAGTCTTTTTATTAGGCTCTGGTACCGGAATATCTTCTACTGTGTCATCGTAATATTCTAATGCCTTAAAAGCATCTATTGTTAAGGCTTCTTGATGCGTGACCACGACTGTGGTTTTGACAGTAAATACGGTGCCAATCCCTGCGAGTGATACAAGTAATGCAGCACAACCTGCTAAAACAATTCTTTTATGATGGACTGGCAGCCCTTTGAATTCCCTTAAAAATGTTGTTAACTTCCCCTGGCGAATCGGTACTTCTACATACCGATAAGATAACTCTGATATGACCAAAGTAAAAAAGAGCTGTAAGGTTATTCTCCAAAGAATTAAACCATCTGTATTTACAATCGGTGATGTTAAGATAATAATCGGATAATGCCACAAATAAATGCCATAGGAACGAACCCCTATCCAAAGGAGCGGCTTAACACTAAGCCATTTTGCTAGTTGACTTGCAGGATGAGCTAATGCCGCTACTACTAAAATGGTCACAATCGATAAAAAAAGCATACCTCCCTGATAATGGAAAGAGTCAAATTGTGAAGTGACCATAAACAGTATGACAATCAGCAGAAAACTTGTGATTCCTATTATTTCAAGAACCAATCCAGCATGCCTTGGTACAGTTTTTGATAATCGCTGGCTTGGCCAAACGAAGGCAAGTGCGGCCCCTAACAAAAGAGAAAAAGCTCTTGTATCACTTCCATAATAGACACGAGAAGGATCATCCCCCGGCAGATAGAGAATTGCCATTAACCAAGCAGAAATGACAACGCCAATTAGAATAGCCAGAACCTGAACCCTTTTTCTTTTAATAAAGGTAAAACCAAGAATCATTAGCAGCGGCCATAGCAGATAAAACTGCTCCTCAATGGCAAGTGACCATAAATGAGTAAAGGGTGAAGCGTGACCGAAGCTGTCAAAATAAGAAACTTCACGAATAATGTACCACCAATTCGTTATGTAAAGAATGGATGGTAAAAAATCCGAACGTAATTTTTCAAATGAAGGATGGTTTGTTACGATCACCCATAAGCTAACGAGAAAAATCATCACTAATACAGCAGGAGCAAGTCTGCGAAAGCGCCGAATCATAAAACGCAGGAAGTCAATCTTATTATTTTTTTGCCATTCATCAATTAGGATGTCTGTAATCAAGTAGCCTGACAAAACAAAGAAGACCGTTACACCCGAAAATCCGCCCTGAAACCAAGGGATATTAAGATGGTAGAGAATAACACCCAAGACAGCTACCGCTCTAAGTCCATCTATGCCTGGCATATATCTGCGTTTATCGTTGCTTGAGTTTGACATTACATCCTCTCCATAGTCAGATTTTCGCTGAAATTTGTATACTGCCTTAAGGATGGATTCATATTAATGAGTATGCTTTTTAGTAAAGGACTATGATTTTTCAGTATGTACGATAGGTACATTTCTCCCTCAATAATTCAACTAGGGAAAATACCCTAAAGAATTTCAAGACCCCTGTGCCAATAAGGCTAGAGGTCTTAATTTTACAAGATATGAAAATGATTAAAGGAAAGATACAATAGTTGAACCGATGCCAACAATGATAAACATGATACCCCCAAACACGGTAGACCAAATATATAACCTGGAAGGTTCAGTGGCATCATTGGATTTCCAGCTTTCGGTTAATAACCAAAAAAGTGAAGGTTCGATAATCATACTAACACCAATAATAATAAAAAGAATTCCGAGTGCTAACAAGTCTTACTTCCCCCTTTAACATTCTCTATACTAAAACATACGCCAGGGGACGTAATTTCGTTCTTCACAGAATGAACGTGAAATAGGCACCTGACAATTATTTGGCTGGTGCCTGTATGTTATTCTTATCAGTAAAAACCGGTCTTATGAAAGACACATGAAGCCTAAACTACTGATTTGCCTAAGAAAAACGGTCTCATGAAGGGCACATGAAGCCCAAAAAGCTGTTTACCCCAAGAAAACGGGGCTCATGAAGTCCCCATGAAGCCCAAAATGCTGATTCCCCCCAAAAAATGGGTCTCATGATGGCCTCATGAAGCCCAAAAACCTGATTACCCAAAGAAAAACGGTCTCATGAAGGCATCATGATGCCCAAAAACCTGATTACCCCAAGAAAAATGGTCTCATGAAGTCCCATGAAGCCCAAAAACCTGATTACCCCAAGAAAATCGTTCTCATGAAGGACTCATGAAGCCCAAATACCTGATTGCCACAAGAAAAACGGTTTCATGAAGGGCTCATGAGGCCAGAAATAGCTAATGTACCAAAGAACCGAAAAATGGATTTCCTATAGACTCTAAGAAAGCCTGATGATTATAAATGGTAACTCATCATTATAAGCTCACCTTTACTCCCCATTTTCCGAACACCTTCATCTACAAATCCACATTTTTTGTATAATCCCTGTGCTGCTACATTTTTTAGGTTAACAGCCAAAACAATTTCATTTATTCCACTAAAATTCTGCTTAACAAACGCAGTCAAAAGCATCAATGCCTGTTTCGCATACCCCCTTCCTTGATTACGGGAATCAGTCGAAAAGGCTCTTAATAGAATGGAATAATGATTGGTTGAATAGGGTTTTACCCCTTCATTCTTATGTAAATCAAAAAAAGTTACAAGTTGGTCTTCTTCCATTGCTAAAATTGAAAAACGGTCAGAATCTTCTTTCGATAATTCAATACAATCTTTAGGCTGTCCAGTAAACCGTAGTTGGTCTTCGGTTAAGGA
Organism: Neobacillus niacini; assembly: GCF_046591715.1. Lineage (GTDB taxonomy): Bacteria > Bacillota > Bacilli > Bacillales > Cytobacillaceae > Neobacillus > Neobacillus niacini_L. Next base: position 28,056 of record NZ_JAWVNQ010000022.1, read on the forward strand.
ATAATTCTGGATTGCCTTATAGAATCTGTCTTCATAAAAATATAGTTGCATGATAGTCTCCTTTGTTTTCAGCCTGAACGGGCACGAAAAAATCCTATTCGTTACCTTCGACCCTCTTTTTCAGTCTGAATGGGCACGAATAGATGCTATTCGTTACCGCCTATTCTCTTTTTTAGCCTGATCGGGCATGAATAGATCCTATTTGTTACCGCATTCCCCATCTTCCAGCCTGATCGGGCACGAATAACATGTTTTCTATAAAACTGACCTTTTTCCATCATATATAATTCGAAACCAATCGTAGGCCTTATTAAAAGTCTATTTTATTATATTTTTAAAATTGTAAAATTGTCTATTAATATAAAAAAAGGAAACACAACGGATTGTTCCACGTGTGTTCCCTCTTTGGTAATCAACAAATGCGTTACTTCTGATACTTATTTAATTTGGAAGTGATGGATACAGGTTTTCTTTCTTGTTTCATCAGTTTTAAGTTGGAGGCCCATCTGATTCCAGATTCGTAATTTTGAGTATTTTCCTTTTTTACGAGGTTCTGTAGTCGTTCTTTATTCTTTTCTATGGATTCTTCTACTGAGAGCATCCGGCGAGATGGGAAAGATAGACCGGCAAGGATGGTTGTAACGGTTGGGTCAGATTCTGTGATATACGTTCCTTCAAATAACTGCAGCGGTTCCCCTACCCTTTCAAAGATGGACGGTACATTAATCAGCTTTGAAATATTCTCTGGTCCCTCATAAATTAATCCAGCCCGGATTACCCCTTGTGACTCGACAGGGCAGAAAATCGAATTCTCCCAAGAAACCTGCACTTTCTTTGAGACCTCCGAGGTATTTTTCGCATCTGTTATAGGAGCGGAAGAAATAATGGTTACACCTCTGGAACCAAGGATATTCATTAAATCTGTTTCATCAAAATTGCCAAAGAATGAACTCTTCTTCGTTATTTTCAGAAGATGATTAATTGCCTCTACAGCTTGAAGATTAGCAGATAAGTAAATTTCGTGTTTGCTGGATTGTGGTTTCAATTTACGCATTTGATCATTGTCGACGAGGAATACAGAAGAAATGCCTTCTATATTGGAAAGTTCCTCGATACACTCCGCGGTATTAATGCGATTGCCTGCCAATACATTTCGTTCAGGGATAACCGCTATGGCTCCCACCTTGATACCAGGCAGCTGATCAATTAATAGATCAATAAGCATCGGACTCATCCCAGAACCTGTGCCGCCGTCCGTTGAAAAAGCCACTAATAATAGCTTGATGTTTTTAAAGGAACTGTTAACAAAATCAATAATTTCCTTATAGTTTTCATGAAGCGCCCGTAATCCTAAAGAACGATCTTGACCGGCACCATTGTACCCTGGTACAAAAAACTTTTTCTCAACCCGGGTATTGACAACACCGTCTCGTTGATTCGTATTAATGAGAGCTGTTGGAAAATTCAAGGCTGATGCAATTTCCGCTATATTCCCTCCTGCTTGACCTACGCCTAAAATTCCAATTGATTTCACCAAATACGCCTCCTTCTTAATCTAAGGTGTAACAGTTAGAAGAATTCTTATCCAAATCATTGATATGGAAAAACAATCCTTATACCAATTTTACGAATGGAATAGGGAGATTATGACCAATAATGGTCCCAGCCCCATAATAAAAGCGATGTTGGTGAAATCAGCAGGCAGCTGATTATTAATCTCGAATCCTTCTATATGTAATGTAATCAACATCTATAGGTTCAGAGTCTGCCATTCTTAACAGTTGATTAATTTGACCTCGATGATACTGACCATGAAGAGCAACATGTGTTAAAATATCCCTCATTGTATTTTGAAACTCTGTACCTTTGCTATTTTTATATGAGACGATCTGGTCTAGTTTCACATTATTTAAATGGGAAAGGAAAGTCGTATAGTTTTGATTATTTTGGTCAACCAGTTCAACGCATGTTTCTAGATTACCCTCATCCCATATGGATAAATGTGAACTATCTGTTCCATTTAACCGGGTAAGCCAAACATTTTCAGCGTGAAGAATATGCGAAAAGAGTTGATTACCCTTTTTGTTCTCTTCACTCTTTTGTAACGTAGCAAGAATACGCTGGTTAGCCCAATGTAAATGCTTAAACATTGATTGGATTGTTTCCAATGAGAGCACCATCCTTTTCCATTTTTAACACTTTTCTATTTTACCATTAAATCCCTAATCTATTGGATATAACTGCCAAAAAAATAAGCCCCTAATTCAGGGACTTACTACGTTTATCCATTAAAATTACCTTCTCAATAACTTTTCCATTTTGGTTCGAATCGCATCAGGGATGGGTGAACTTTTTTGCTTTTCGAAATCGAAATGAACTAGAACGGCCTCCCCGTATGCAAGGAGATCTCCCCGTTCTTTATGGACAAATTCATGTACCAAAGTAAAACTACTTCTTCCAATCTCTTTTAAATATGTATTAATGACGATTCTTTCATTTATATAAATTTGCTGTTTATAATCACAATGTGTGGAAACTAGAACAAACGACCAATTTTCAAGGTTGGGAACAATTTCATTATCTAAAATAAATTCTACACGAGCTTGTTCTAGATAAATAAAATAGCTCACATTATTGATATGGCCTAATGCATCTGATTCACAATATCTTGTGACTATTTCTGTTTGATGTTGAATGATGGCTACCCCCTTTTCTACTATATTACCATATTTTTCATTATTTCTTATACTATATTGAAACTTGTAAAAGTGCATATAAAATTTACATCTCTATATCGTTAGCAAGGACCTTCTTCCTGTTGGTATAATGCTAATAAGAAGTTTTTACGAAAATTCAAGAAATTGCTCTTGAGTATTAAATTTTGAAAAGGCGGTATAAAACAATGCCAATGGAACAGGAAACAATGGGAATGTTAATAAGCGGGTTTTCCATCATAATGGGGATTACCTTTATAATCGTTTTATTTTTGATTTTTTCAAAGAAACACAAATCATTTAGAGTGGCTTACGGGTGGATTATCGGATTTTTAATATTCTTCTCTTGGGCAGTCAGTCAAGCATTAAAGGCAATCAGTTTTGATGTTAACCATCCAATGGCCTCTGAAGAAATATCATTTCGTCTCGGAATGGCGGGACTTCTTTGGGTGTTAAGTATGGTGTTTTTTGTGCTGGGGCTAATTAAGTTTTCTAGTATCCCAAAAGGCAGCATAAAAAATATTTAATCAGGAAAAGGCATAGATTAGACACCTATGCCCCTATCTATGGATTTTGGATGAATAAAAAATTCAGCTGTATAAAAATATACCCCTGTTAGGGTTACATTTTCATATATTTAACACTTATCATTCGGTAATCTTGAATTTAGCTTGTTACTTCTTCTTTTTTAGTATTTTTCTGTTTTGATTTTTCTTTCTCGATACTGTCCTTGGTTACCTTTGCCCATGCCTTCAAATATTCAAAAAACATTATAAATTCTCTTGAATCTTCTTCTAGATGTCTGAATTCCATTACTGGATAGGAATTCCAGCTTCGGTCAAAAATGCCATCACTATATATATCTTTCTGACAGATGACGAAAATTTCTTTCCCCATTGCATTTGCCATTCCGGCTTCTAGGTGTAACCATCCGGATGTATATTTACGATGAGTATCGATTTTTTCTTTTACAGACCCTTCTTTGTCTTTAATATAATAGGCATTACTTCTTTCGAGTCCTAAACAAATCATCGCTCTACATTCAGAGACCTTTTCTCGAACCACCTTTAATGGATCTTTCCAATCATAAATAACCAAATTCACACTGAATGGGTTCGATACCAATTTTCCTCAATTTATCTTTAAATCCATTTAGAAAGAAACGCTGCCGCTCGTTATCAGGATTTAACGTACTGAGAAACACAGGGATTCTATTTTCACTGTTAATTTCCAATGATTCAAATTCACTTCTGTTTGAATCAAGAGGAGGAACCTGGTCACAATACCAGTCTAAAATTACCTCTAGATGAGAATAAATACTTATGGCATCCTGTTCCACCGTGATTTTTCCAAGACCCGTGTCGTGAACTAAACGATTTCTTTGCGATCTTATTTCATCACAACGCTTATGTATATCATCCTTGACCTTCTCTGGTGCACCTTTAAGTATACTAATCCTAGAATTTAAGTCCTTTCCTGGTGATTTAGAAATATTTAATTTATTTATTAACTCCACCAAAAACGCCTCTAGAAATACACTGGCCCAAACGGAAGCAGCAAAATATTGCCCAGCCTGTAATGCTTCATACCCATTTGAATAATTAAGAAAAACCTCTTTTGAGATATACTTTTGGTATTTATCATTTTTATTACTCATTGATTAACACTCCAAACTCTAATAAATATAAGTATTTGAATAGCGACAGCTTCTATTTAGATAGAATCATATCATCGTTAGAATAGTAAAATTGTACCAGACAATAAAATTGTCAGCAACACAATATTATTCTAGTTATTCTTAGATAGCTAATGCCAAAAAGATGATATTTAAATAAGTTACTAATAAAGTGTCAGGAACCTCCCAAATATCCGGAGGTTCCTAGCACATTCTCTTCTTCCTAGCTCTTTAGCCTATAACATCCGCAGCCATTTCCTGAAATTGTTCTTTAGTAATTTTCTTTCGATCTACTTGCCTGATTAAGCTTTTGATAAAGAGTAGATCATCTTCATCTGTAATGGTTTTGAGCCATTCTTCTTTTGTATTAAAGCTAAAAGTGAATGTCGATGTGCTGAATTCGGATAAATCAATAACATCCACTACATTTTTCAGTTTCTGCTCAACGAATTCAGTACTTTCACCCGAATAATCCCGTAGATACAAAGCATATAAAACAATACTTTTGCAAATTAATAGCCGGTTATAAGAAATCTGTGGAATGATTTTTATTAGGACTTCTAATATATCCTCTTTGTAGTCCTTGAGTATCGACAAGATTTGGTCATAGGCATGTGTTTTGATTACTTCTGAAATGATGTCATTTTGGATAAAATTGATGACTTGATACAGATTCTCTTTGTTTACCATTCTTAACATTTCATCAACCATGACAAGGATAAGGTTTTTCTCTTTTTGTTCCTTGATCAAGGTAAATAAAGGTTCATACTGACGGGTCAAGGTTAAATTATGCGCAATTTGTCTCATTAATGCGGTAACATTCCAAAGATATTCAATGTCTTTCACCATTTCGAGTGCTTTGTTCATTTCATTTTGTTTGCTGTACTCTTTTGCGACCTCACTCACAGCAAACGAGCGATTGTAGCTATTTTCAATCCTTAAGGCCGTTTCCACGGCTTGAGACATGAGAGTTTGTGTTTTCTGGTCATCACCTAATCTATAAAAATCAGTTGCCACATGCGCGATTCCCAAGCTTTTCAAATAGTCATCAGTAAGCTCGTTCAGCTTCTTCACTCTCTCCAAACAATCTTGCTGCGTATAGTTATTTGGTTCTTGTTGTATCGTCGAAGATTGGACATTAGCAGTCGATAGATGCTGCAATCCTATTTTTTTCATTCGAGTGCTGTTGATAAATTCTTTATATAATTCTAAGGCTTTGTTCATGCCGTTGGGTTTTGTTTCTTCAGAAATAAAGGTTCCTATCACTAACGCCTGCTCGAACACATCCGTAAGTTTATCAACATAATTCTTCATTTCGCCGACTAGATTTCGTCTCGCGAGTTCCACTCCTATACTGCGTAATATATACAAACTATTCCAATGATCCTTCGCCTCTAGTAACCATTCATACGCCTCTCTATGTCGGCCGAGCTTATTGAGTGTAACAGCAATCGAGCGTATGGATGACCGCTTATCACGATAATCAACGGACTGTTTTAATGTTTCAAAAGTAAACGCTAGTACCTCATCAAAATCCTTGCCAGAATCCTTCATATCCAGAATAAGCGAGCATAATGCGATGATTTGATTCCATGTATCCTTCACGTTTGTTTTAATCATCGCCAGAGCATGGTCAAAATTGTTCTGTTTGCCTTCATAAATAGCCAGTTCTCTCCAGGCAAATGATTGTTCACGCGTATCCTTGATGGTAACGGTAATTTCCTCTGCCTCTTTTAGCCATAATGAAGCTTTTTCTTTCTCCTTCATCTCCACCAATACATTCACAATGGAACACAATGCCTGAACTTTCAGAGCGTCCTCTCTAATTTTGGGAACAAGGGAATATATCTCGTTTATCAGATCAAGTGCTTCACCCTTTTTGCCCGAATGATAATAAGCTCTTGCCACTTCAACCTTTGACAATACCTTAATCGACAACGTTGGTATCTGATCTGCAATCTCTAAAGCTTTTGAAAATAATTGCTGCTGACATAATAGCGTGACAAAGCTTTTCACGACAGGATCATATGGCTGCGTTAAAAAAAGACCGGAAATAATCGAATAGTAGATAGGATCCTGTAAATTAAAATACTTTAGTTCATATTCCACATACTCATTGTCTATATTTTGTAAATCACTTCGAATTAAAATGGGATCTAGGTTACAGCCGATATCCTTTAGTTGAGCTAGTAACGTTACAAGATAGGAAATCGAAAAAAAGTCACACCATTTATATCCAATTACATTTGAATCAGTATGCTCATCCAAATGCTCTATGATCATCTGCAAAAATTCTTTCCTTTTCTGTTTACCCAACAATGCTTGATTAAGGGTTTGGTGTAAGAGAATGATATATAAGATAAATTGCTCTGCCCCTTTATAAGCAGTGATCTGTTTTAACAGATTCTCCATTTGTTTACTATCTGAAAATTGGACTGGATTTACAATTAAGGATACATTGCTCGTAATCTGATTGTGTAATTCAGCAATTCGAACAGCATAATCCATCTTCCCATTAGAGTCAGTGGTGATTTGCATTCCATCTAAGAATAAATGAATGGTATATAAATATTGGCTGGTCCATAAATATTGTGCTTTAATATACTCTTGATCTGCTGCTAATCTCACTAATTGCTCCTGGTCATCTAAGGAAACCAAATGAGAAGAGTAATATTTCATAGGATACATACGGATGGAATCACTATAATAGTTCAGACTTTTCCATTGCGCACAAAATTCAACTATTTGTATCTCGGCCTCGACCAAGTTGTCCTTCTTTTTTACCTCTAAATATTCTCGGAAACTATCATGAAACAGCTGATAGCTATATGATTCATTCGGGTTTTCAATCAGTACTTCTTGAAGAGTGGCTATTACCTCATCAATCACGATGTCTGTAAAACCTGTAATGAATTGCAGGTGCTTGGTGGAAAGAAAATCCTTTGCTTTTGCCAACACATAGACAGTGGACAGCACTTCATTTCCACCATGTTCTTTTCGAAACCGCGCCATGATTTCATCATAGAAATCCTCAATCTTAGATGGCAGCTGATCGATTTGATAGAGAGAATGGTTGTTCATTTCAATTTCCGAACAAAGTAATTTTAAGTACAATGGGTTACCTTTTGATTTTTCCAAAATGGTCTTTATGTAATCGGGATAACCGATGATTTCATACTTATTCGTAACCTTAAATAACAACCCCCGAATTTCCTCAGTACTGAGTCCACTGATAGAAAATTTTTGTTTATCCAATGGATGAATCACCTGATACAGCTGTTCCACTTTCTCGACAGGCCGAGACGAATAAATAAATAAGATATTTTGATAGGTTTGGGTATTGATATAGGAGATCAACTGACCTTGGATCCCCTCATCCAAACCATCTATACAAATAATAATCTTTCCATTTTTACTTTGCTGTGAAATATGATGCAAGCGGTCATGCAGGTTGCTATGTTTCTCTTCAATCGTCCCCCCGATTGGAATTTTCGTCAGAAACGCAGATTCTAACTGCAGATTCAAAGAATCAAGAAATCTTTCAATGGAGGAGGAATTTCGCCGGATAAAGTATTCTACAAAGGTATAGGGTTTGTTACTCTCGTTATTGGCCGAATACTTGTAGTCTTTAATTATTTTTGCGAGGAGAGCAGATTTTCCAATACCTGGATTTCCAAATAAGAATAAAAATCCTGATGTTTTCGTATCGATGAAATGCTTGATCTTTTCCTGTTCCTCTATTCTTCCTTGAAAGGATTCAACCAGTTCTTCTATATAATCAGAAAAGATGTGTGTATCTCTTTTTTTCCAATCAATGACATTAAGGATGGAGATGAAATCCTCATAAATCTGGTCATCAGATACATGGTAGGCATAGGGATAATTTAATAGTGATATCTTCTTTTTCTTTATTTTTTTTAAATCATTAAGAAATAGCAGGGTTGGAACATTCTCGTTTTCGATTGGCAGCTCCTTAAATGTCATTATTGGAAAAAGATTGAGCAATTCTCCTTTTTCATTATATAAATAGGGCTGATTCAATTTAACATTTTCCCTGTGTTTAATTGTTTCAGGAGCAAAGTGATCACTTTCAAAAATGTGGTGAATCTTTCCATCCTTCTTTTGAAAAACAGCAATACCTGTGCTTGTCAGCCAATCTGCAGCTAATAATTTTTCTAAAACAGGTGTATATCTTTCAATATCTTTTTCACAGGTTTGTTGATCGGGTGTGGCTCCATGTGCATATTTATTTCGGAAGTTGACGATATCAGGAATGGGACCAGCGGGACTTTTCATGCTTTGACTAATCATTTGATCCCACTGATAAAAATATGGGATGAAATTGGGTATAAACATATTCTCGCTATAAGCATATTTGGCTTGTATGTAAAGGTTCTTTAAAAATGTCCGGTCTTCCTTTTGAACGGGATTGGTTAAGAAATAACCTTCCCCTCTCCTACTATATAATGAGGAGAACTTTTGTAAAGTTTCACCAGTTAGACTGGATGAAATCTGCTGAAATTGCTTTTGGGTTAGTTGTTTATTTATCGTCAAATCCTCGATAATGAGACGGTTAAAAACCTGCCATAACCCTAGGGAAGGTGTTCGTAACCCTTCTGCCAGTAATCTTTTAATATCTTCTGAAACATGGTTTAAACGAAAGTAATCACTAATAATTACGGCGGTATGTGTTTTAATGATGGTCTCAAACAAATCAATCATCCGATGGATTTTTACAAAAGGATGCTGCTCCTGATGGTATAATTCCAAGACAGATTGGATTTGAGGATGGTTGGTCAGGTTTCTTTTCATTCCTACGCCCCTTTATGTAACACCCCCGAGTATTGTGGCTCGGGGTTTGAATATTTGTGTGAAGTTCACACAAGTTAATCACTTACTACTATATTACTAGAAATGTCAAAATCAGCCAACCGGCGTATAAAACACTTGGCAACTCGGAAGATAAATATTACTTAGATTTTTAAAATAAGGATTGGTAATTTTCTTTTAAAAAAGATTAAAATGCAAGTAGAATAACAAGTATAGGTCATTGATGAGGAGAGTAAGATGTCAGCACAACAATATAATCAAACTTCTACTAAGCGAGCACTTTCATTAGATTTAGCCAGAGGATTTATGCTCTTATTAATTGTACTTGCTCACGCACCATTATATTTATACGCTGCTGAACCAGGAATCATGAGCCGACCGAAAAGTATCACGTTTCTAGATACCTTTTTAAACACTTTCGGGGAACTATTTATCGATAATCGGGCACGACCATTGTTTGCTGTTTTATTTGGCTATGGATTAGTCATGATTTATGAAAAACAACTCTCAAGAGGAAATTCTATTAAGGAAGCCTTAAAAACCATTAGGAAACGATGTATCTATCTAATCTTGTTCGGAATGGTACTAGCGGTCTTGATTGGCGGCGAAGACATATTAATGGCTTATGGTATTGCGGGTTTATTGGTCTCGCGGTTATTACCCTTTGATAACAAGGTTTTAATCAAAGTGACAACAATCATCACTTTGGTATTCATTCTCTATCTTCCGTTTGTGTGGGGGTCATTTATGAGTGAAATGGGAAGCTATGGATTTGGGACTGATTTTTCGGGGGATGAACGTTACTTGCAATCATTAACAGAAGCATTATTTTCCTTCGCGATTATCCCTGTTTTCATCCACTTTCTTTTTCCTGTACTCCCTTCGGTACTGATAGGAATTTGGGCTGGCAGAAAAAGACTTTTGATTGATTCACAACAGCACCATCAATTGCTAAAAAAAATCGCTGCGATTGGAATGACTATTTCTATTGTTGGAGCTCTTCCTTTAGTAATGATTGATATCATTTGGAAACCTAGTTATTTCACAGCGGGAACCATTTTAGGTGTTCACATTATCACAGGGATGGCTGCTGGAATAGGCTATGCGGCCTTATTTGGAGTTATAGGTAACATGATTAAAAATCCTGGCTGGGTAACAAATTCATTGACTTCGTTAGGAAAACGCTCACTCACCTTTTATGTTTTAAATGAGACCTTATTAGTAATCTTATTGTCACCTGTAGCATTGGATTTGGGTGGCAGATTAAACAATGCTGGAGTCACATTGATTGCGATCTCAGTTTGGGTTGTGGCTGTCACAATCGCATCTATTTTTGAAAAATTCCAGATCCATGGACCACTTGAAAGATTAATGCGGCGATTAGTTTATAGAAGACAATGATAAAGAAAGCCCCCACTTCAAAAAATACGGTAAAATAGAAATATAGAAAAGAATCATACCTTTTAATGGAGGAGAAAATTCATGTTAGATAAAATAAAAGATTTGTTTAGACGTGATAATATTCGTGTCGAATTAGAGGATTGGTATAAATGGTACAAAGAACCAAAAGTGTGCACTGATGCAGTAGCAGCAAAATTACAAAAAGAGGGTTTAGAAGTAGAAACGATCGCAATAGTAAAGAACATTACTAGTAATAAAATTTCAACCTTACTAGTCGATGGAATAACATATGAGCTTACCGTAAATACTCCACCATACGGAGCTCCTGCACAAGTGTTTATCTTAAGGAAAATTACTCCATGATTTTTCAATAATGAGCGATACCAGTGTTTAAGGTATCGCTTATTTTTATATCTGCCAATCTGATTATTTACATATCACTTTTTTGGAAGTTGTAAACAGAAACTTATAGCCCGCCATAACGTCTCTTTCTTAGTCGGTATTCCTCAAGTGCCTGAATAAATTCCTTCTCGGAGAAATCTGGCCAAAGTACATCTGTAAACCAGAACTCAGTATAGGCCAATTGCCAAGGCAAATAATTACTAAGACGTTTTTCTCCGCCAGTACGGATAAGCAAGTCAGGGTCTGGCAAACCTGCTGTATACAAGTAACTTGAAAACGCATCTTCATCCACATCATCAATTGATAATTTCGCGTCGGTTATATCTGCGAATACTTCTTTCATGGCATTTAAAATCTCTTGTCTTCCTCCATAGTTGAGTGCAAAATTCAGCTGAAGACCGTTATTATCCCGCGTACGTTCCACTGCATACTGTACAGCCTCCCGTGTATGAGGCGGGAGATGACTTGTATCGCCTATTGTCTTAATACGAACATTATTAGCCATAAGCTCTGGCAAATAGATCTGGAGAAACTGCTTTGGAAGTTTCAATATGGTGTCTACCTCGGGCTTTGGACGTTTCCAGTTTTCAGTGGAGAATGTATAAAGTGTCAAAACCTTTATCTTGCATTTGACTGCTGCATTAACAATTTTAACGACCGTAGATATGCCTTCTTTATGGCCAACTACTCTTGGCATTCCCCGTTTTTGCGCCCAGCGGCCATTTCCGTCCATGATAATGGCGATATGGTCTGGTATATGATCGTGTGAAATATGAATAGATTCATCCGAATGATTATGATTAATAAATGGTATTTTCATTGAATTTCCGCCTCCCACAAAAAACACAGTTCATATATTAGTGTCTTTTTGAAATTTAACACATTTTTTATCGTAAATCAATAAATTATTATTAAATTATATTTCTTATTTATTGAAAAACGAGCTAACTTCTAAATATGACAGATTGGTAGTTATATAAAGATTGTTGTTTTCGTGTAGGTATTAGAATTAATTGGGGGAGAATTTCCGCCTAATGTATGTAGATGCTGCTTAAGAAGCATATATAAGCGGAAAAATTCCCACTAACT
>NZ_JAWVNQ010000023.1:0-39812 GCF_046591715.1 Neobacillus niacini
AATTTTTACAAATTGACCCCAAGAGATAATTTATCTCTCAGGGTCTTTATCTATGAAAAGCGGAAGTAGTTCAGTGGTAGAACACCACCTTGCCAAGGTGGGGGTCGCGGGTTCGAATCCCGTCTTCCGCTCCAAATGGGGCCTTAGCTCAGCTGGGAGAGCGCCTGCTTTGCACGCAGGAGGTCAGCGGTTCGATCCCGCTAGGCTCCACCAATGTTATTTATGAAAGTAAAAGTTATTATGAAGCAACAAATTAACCATCACACTACATATTACATCTTGCCTTAAATCATTGCGATTTAAGGCTTTTTTATGTTTAGCATAATTTATTTTTAATTAATACTGTTGGCTAAAGTGACCAAAGACTCGAAAGAAAAACAAAAGCGGTCACGCATAAAGGTGATAAGAGCCCAAAAGCTGCAAAAAGAAGAGCTAAGGGTCACTCATAAGGGTGATATGGCCTAAAGGCTGTAAAAAGAGGAGCAAACGGTCACTCATGAAGATGATGAGAGCCCAAAAGCTGCAAAAAGAAGAGCAAAGGGTCACTCATAAGGTTGATGAGAGCCCAAAGACCGCAGAAAGAGGTGCTACCGGTCACTCATAAGGGTGATGAGAGCCCAAAGACCGCAGAAAGAGGTGCTACCGGTCACTCATGAAGGGAATGAAAGCCCGAAGGCTGCAAAAAAAAGAGCGAACGGTCACTCATAAAGGGAATGAGAGCCCGAAGAACGCAACAAGAGGTGCTACCGGTCACTCATAAAGGGAATGAGAGCCCGAAGACCGAAACAAGAAGTACAAAGCGTCACTCATGAAGGTAATTAAAGACCCAAAGACCGCAACAAGAAGTACTAAGCGCCACTCATAATGGTAATGACAGCCCGAAATCCACAAAAAGTAAATAGTAGAGCCAGAAGCTATCAAAAGAACACCATTATTACCGCTGCCCCCCGTATATATATACATAAACTTGTCGAGTTGAGTCATTGGTTTGAAAGCGGTTAAAATAGAGGTATGAGGGGACAGGAGGTATCTTATGAGAAGACTATCAATAATTGGAATGCCGATGGATTTAGGCCAAATGAGACGTGGAGTAGATATGGGGCCAAGTGCCATCAGGTATGCGGGTATAAATGAGAGACTTAAACCGCTTTTTGATCAAATTCATGATATGGGTGACATTCCAATTGGAAGACCTGAAGTGGTAATCGATAAAGAATCTAATTTGAGAAATTTAGATCTGGTTGCTGAAAAAAGTTCATTGCTAGCAGAGAAAGTAGATGAAGTCATTCAGTCAGGAGCTTTTCCTCTAATTTTGGGAGGAGATCATAGCATCGCCATTGGAACCTTAGCTGGTGTCTCTAAGCATTATAAGAACCTAGGGGTTATTTGGTATGATGCCCATGGTGATTTAAATACAGCAGAAACCTCGCCATCTGGGAATATTCATGGTATGCCATTAGCTGCCAGTTTAGGTATTGGCCATCGTTCCTTAACAGATATTGCAGGCTATACACCAAAACTGAAACCTGAAAATGTAGTGATTATTGGAGCAAGAGCACTCGATGAGGGTGAAAAAGTTTTAATTAAAGAAAAAGGCATTAAAGTATATACAATGCATGAAATCGATAGACTTGGAATGGCACAGGTCATGGAGGAAACAATCTCCTATTTAAAAGATAGGACAGATGGCGTTCACTTGTCCTTGGATTTAGATGGATTGGATCCTAATGATGCACCTGGTGTAGGAACTCCAGTAATGGGCGGCATTAGTTATCGTGAAAGTCACCTGGCAATGGAAATGCTCGAAGAGGCGCAGATTATCACATCTGCTGAATTTGTAGAAGTTAATCCGATTTTAGATGAGAAGAACAAAACGGCTAGAGCAGCAGTCGAACTAATGGGATCCTTATTCGGAGAAAAATTATTATAATCAATAAACAGCAGCTATCTTAGCTGTTTACTGCATCTCTTTTGTCAGACGCAAATACTGACAATTGAGGTGCAGTTTTTTATATGGTAAAATTCACATTTGATGAAAGTATGGGCAGTGAAGTAATATGAGCTCTTTTATGCAATAACCCGCAAAAGTAAAATAAGCGGATGTTTTACGGATAAATCCAAATTGAAGCTTGTTATAGGCTATATAAGTGGATATTTTCCGACTATTCATAGCATTATTCCCCATTTTCACGTATTTCAAGTTAATAGGCGGAATCGTTCCGTCTATTTCACCCATTTTTAATAAAAAAAATAAATTAAGCGAAATTTCTCCGTTTATTTCAGCTCAGGTCTCTTCTCAAACCCATCCATGGACCATAAGAAAGCACCCGAAAACGGTACCACTAAGGAATCTATCTCCTCTATTATTTCGAGGCGAAAATGAGTAAGCCTTCTTATATCCAAAATAAGTTAATTTTTGTTAATATAAAAAGTAGGCAAGAAGATATTATTTATATTGAAACCTTTTTGCTATTGATTCGTAAGATTGTATAGCCGCATTGGAGCTGAGATAAATTAATGGAAGCCCTTATAAAAAAAAGAATTAAACAAGTTATAAAAGGCGATCAAGATGCATTTGCCGATATCGTTGAAATCTATAGTAATAGCATTTTCCAGCTGGGATACAGAATGCTTGGCAACCGCCATGAGGCAGAAGACATTGCACAGGAAGCCTTTATCCGTGCATATGTTAATATCAAATCATTTAATCAGGATTTAAAATTTTCTACATGGTTATTTAGAATTGCAACAAATTTATGTATCGACAGAATCAGAAAAAAGAAGCCAGATTACTACCTGGATGCAGAAGTTTCTGGAACAGACGGTCTTACCATGTATTCACAGCTCTCTTCAGACTCACCTTTGCCTGAGAAGGAATTAGAAAGCCTTGAACTGCAGGAAACCGTTCAAAAGGAAATATTAAAGCTGCCTGAAAAGTATAGGTCAGTTATTGTTCTAAAATATATTGAAGAGCTGTCGCTAAATGAAATAAGTGAAATCCTTGATATGCCGTTAGGCACAGTCAAAACCCGCATCCATCGTGGACGCGAGGCGCTCAGACAACAATTACGTTATGTGTGATAAGAGGTGAAACACGGTGAAGTGTAATGATGAAATCGTTGAATTAATGCATGAGTACTTAGATGAAGAAATAGATCCTGAAAATGAGATGATTTTAAGAGAACACCTCAAAGGCTGCAAGGAATGTGAGACACTGTTTAATGAATATAAGAAGACGATTGCCGTTGTAAAAGGAACGTCTAGAATGCAGGCACCACCTGATTTTACAGCTAAAGTGATGGCAAGTCTCCCTAAGGAAAAGAAGAAGATAAGCATGCAAAGATGGCTGAGAAATCATCCTCTCGTTGCTGCAGCGTCCTTATTTTTGGTTTTAATGATGGGAAGTGTATTTTCAACTTGGAATGGAGAACGGGAATTTTCGGTTTCTAAACAAGAAAATTTAGTTGTACAAAATGATACGGTGATTGTCCCTGAGGGAGAAGTCGTTAAAGGTGATGTCATAGTTCGAAACGGAAAGTTAAAAATCGAGGGTGAAGTACAAGGCGATGTAACGGTAATAAATGGTGAACAGTATTTAGCGTCTGCCGGACGTGTAACGGGCCAAATTGAAGAGGTTAATGAAGTATTTGATTGGATTTGGTACCATATGAAAAAGACAGCCGCTGATGTTATTGATATCTTTAATGAAAGTGAAGAATAATAGAAGAAGTCACTCGGTCCTGAGTGATTTCTTTTTTAATGAGAAGTATTTAAATGACAAATAATAGGTACAAGTAACATTTATGGTATAATAAATTGGTTATAAGTTAGACAAATTTACGGAGGAAAAACAATGCCGTTTTTTGAAGATTTTACAATATGGAAGTACCTAGCTAGTATTGTTGATATTCTCCTTGTTTCGTATGTCATTTATAAGTTATTAAACCTTATAAAAGGAACGAAGGCTGTACAATTATTAAAGGGAATTGTCGTGATTCTCCTTATTAGAGTTGTCAGTGAGTTCTTTGGTCTAAATACGTTAAGCTGGTTAACCCAGCAGGCTATTGATTGGGGTTTTCTAGCCGTAATCATTATCTTTCAGCCGGAGCTTCGGAGAGCCCTTGAGCAGTTAGGAAGAGGGCGGTTTTTTTCGAGAAGCAGTGGTCCAGATGATGAGGAACAAGAGAAAATGGTGGACGCTATTATTAAAGCAACAGATTATATGGCAAAACGCCGCATTGGTGCCTTGATTTCCATAGAGAGGGAAACAGGGATGAGTGATTACATTGAAACGGGTATTCCACTCGATGCAAAAATATCTTCTGAATTACTCATAAATATTTTTATTCCAAATACGCCGCTCCATGATGGTGCAGTCATTATCCAAAAAAATAATATAGCGGCGGCAGCATGTTATCTTCCTTTATCTGAAAGTCCTTTTATCTCAAAAGAACTCGGAACTAGGCATCGTGCTGCTTTGGGAATAAGTGAGGTTACAGACAGCATAACCATAGTCGTTTCTGAAGAAACCGGAAATATCTCTCTAACGAGAAATGGAGAGCTTCACCGGAATCTAACATTAGATGGATTCAAGGAACTAATTTCTCATGATCTAATTGTTACCAGCACGAAAGTAAAACCGGCTTCTTCAGCTCGTTGGAACTGGAGGGGAAAGAGTAATGGATAAACTCATGGATAATCCCTGGTTCATTAAAATAATGGCCATATTACTGGCAGTTCTGCTTTATTCTGTAGTCCCTAATTCTGGCGGCAAGACAAACGAATTTAATGTACCAGGAGAAAATACCACAGAGACCTTAGCTGATATTCCTGTAAATGCTTATTATGATACAGAGAATCTCGTGGTTACAGGAATTCCGGATAGTGTTGATGTGACAATTGAGGGCCCAATGCCCCATGTGCAATCTGCGAAGGCTTTAAAAAATTTTGAAGTATTTGTGGATATAACCAATGCTAAAATAGGGAGCCAAAAAGTAACATTTGAGGTTAGCGGCCTTTCCGATAAACTAAAAGCTACCATAAAGCCGAGCTCCATAACCGTAGCGGTTCAAGAAAAGGTTACGACTGAGTTTACGGTGGAGGCGGAGTTTGATAATGATTTAATAAAAGAGGGTTATTCAGCGGGACAACCTATCGTTAAGCCAAATAAGGTTAAAATCACAGGTGCAAAAGATGTAATCGATCGAATTACATATGTAAAGGCAGCACTAGAAGGCAAGGATGTACTGGATGGTACTGTGACAAAAGAGGCACAGGTACAGGTTCTAGATAAGGAATTAAATAAACTCAATGTAATTGTTGAGCCGGAAAGTGTTGAAGTAACGATTCCGATTAAAAGCAATACAAAAACTGTCCCAATAAACATCATTGAAAAAGGATCCACACAAGAAGGAATTACAATTGAATCAATGAAGTTAGATGTCGAGGAAGCGGTTATTTCTGGTAATGAGGATGTTTTAAAAGATACAGATAATGTCCGTGTCGAAGTGGATGTAAGCAAAATAACGGAAAATACGACCATGACTTTACCGGTTATTATCTCAAACGGGATAACCAAAGTAACACCTGAAACGGTAAAGTTAACCGTGGTGGTAAAAAGTGAAATGGAAAAAACGGTTTCCGGTGTTCCCATAAATATTAGAGGGTTATCCGAACAGTATGAGGCGGTCATCAATGATCCTAGCAGCCGGCTAGTAAATTTGTTAGTCTTTGGACCAGGCGCTGCCGTTACTCCGCTAGCACCAAGCGACTTCAACATATTCATTGACCTAAATGGCCTTACTGAGGGTGAACATAATGTGGACATTCAAGTGGATGGGCCGCCGAATGTAAATTGGGAACCTGACAGGTCATCTGCAAAAATTACGATAACAAGAGACAACGCATAACACACAGCAGTTAACATGATAAGGAGCGATTTTGAAAATGGGAAAATACTTTGGTACAGATGGCGTCCGAGGCGTTGCAAATAGTGAATTAACACCTGAATTAGCTTTTAAGTTAGGACGTTTCGGAGGCTTTGTATTAACAAAGGATAAGGATAGACCAAAAGTGCTGATTGGTCGTGATACCCGTGTTTCCGGGCATATGCTGGAAGGAGCATTAGTTGCTGGTTTACTTTCTATTGGTGCAGAGGTAATGCGCTTAGGAGTCATCTCTACTCCTGGTGTATCTTATTTAACAAAGGCATTGGGAGCAGAGGCTGGTGTAATGATTTCCGCTTCACATAATCCAGTTGCAGACAATGGAATTAAGTTCTTTGGCCCGGACGGCTTTAAGCTTTCTGATGACCAAGAACTTGAGATTGAAGAATTAATCGATATGTCAGAGGACCAATTGCCTAGACCGGTTGGTGCAGACCTAGGTCAGGTTATGGATTATTTTGAGGGTGGTCAAAAGTATCTTCAATACTTGAAAAACACTGTCGATGAAGATTTCTCAGGCATACATATTGCCTTAGACTGTGCTCATGGAGCTACTTCTTCACTTGCCACCCACCTATTTGCGGATTTAGATGCGGATATATCTGTTATGGGTGCTTCGCCAAATGGCCTCAATATTAATGCCGGAGTGGGGTCAACACATCCAGAAGCATTAGCAGCAATGGTCAAGGAAAAGGGTGCTGACGTAGGACTTTCCTTTGATGGTGATGGAGATCGTTTAATTGCAATAGATGAAAAGGGCAACATCGTCGACGGCGATCAAATTATGTTTATTTGCGGGAAGTATATGAAAGAACAAGGCCGCCTAAAACATAGTACAATCGTTTCAACTGTAATGAGTAATCTTGGATTTTACAAAGGCTTAGAAGGCTATGGAATTCAAAGTGTACCGACAGCAGTTGGAGATCGCTATGTAGTAGAGGAAATGAAGAAAAATGGTTACAATCTTGGCGGAGAGCAATCTGGTCATATCATTTTCTTAGACTACAATACAACTGGAGACGGCTTATTAACAGGGCTCCAATTAGTAAACATTATGAAATCAACACAGAAAAAGTTATCTGAATTAGCAGCAGATATGAAAAAGTTCCCGCAAAAACTCGTTAATGTCCGTGTAACAGATAAACACCATGTTACGGATAACGAGAAGGTAAAAGCTGTCATTGAGCAAGTGGAGGCTGAAATGAATGGAAACGGCCGTATTCTTGTTCGTCCATCAGGTACAGAACCACTAGTCCGTGTGATGGCTGAGGCGTCTACTGAAGAATTATGTGCAGCTTATGTAGACCGAATTGTATCTGTAGTAAAAGCTGAAATGGAATTAAAAGAATAGATTATTGCATATGCATAAGGGACGATAAAGAGCCCTTATGCATATTTTATTATGTAAGTGGGAATAACAAGTAAATTTCCCATTTATTATTTTTATTGACGAATAGTGGGTTCTTCAGGTAAGATTAGTTTGCTTTGTTTCTTAAAAGGCAAAAATAACTTGGAAGGAGGATAGTTGTTAAAAGTGTTTCAAGTAATTTAAAGCGCCTGAACTAACCAGTGTGGGTTAGTTGACGAGGAGGAGGTTTATCGAATGTTCGGCGGATACCTCCCGGTTGAACGCACAACCGTTTATTTCTTCTTTAAAACACCAGGGCAACTTGGTGCACAAAGAGAGGAAAATGCGCATACTAAACATAGCAGTATATGAGAAGGTATATACAGATACCTTCCGTGATAACAGAGATAAGGGGGCAAGGTGGGCCTCCAAAGCGTTCTTGCCCCCTATATCAGGGAGGAAAAGAAAATGTGTGGAATTGTTGGATATATTGGAAATAATGATACGAAAGAAATTTTATTAAAAGGCTTAGAAAAGCTCGAATATAGAGGATACGACTCAGCAGGTATTGCTGTTATGAATGAAAATGGGGTTCAAGTTTTTAAGGAAAAGGGACGAATTGCTGATCTGCGTGAAATTGTTGATTATAATGTTTCAGCTAACATTGGAATTGGTCATACACGCTGGGCTACTCATGGAGTGCCTAGCATGACAAATTCCCACCCGCATCAAAGTGCATCTGGACGTTTCACGCTTGTTCATAATGGTGTAATTGAGAATTATGACCTTTTAAAGCGGGACTATTTAGCAGATGTAAGTTTTGTTAGTGAAACAGATACAGAAGTCATTGTTCAATTAGTTGAAAAGTTCACTCATGATGGCTTGGGAGTTTTAGAAGCTTTCCGAAAGACTCTTTCGCTATTACATGGCTCCTATGCGCTTGCTTTATTAGACGAACAAAACAGTGAGACTATTTTTGTTGCAAAGAATAAAAGCCCATTATTGGTTGGTCTTGGTACTGATTTCAATGTTGTTGCAAGTGATGCGATGGCAATGCTTCAAGTAACTAACGAGTATGTAGAGCTTATGGACAAAGAAGTTGTTATTGTCATGAAAGACGAAGTAACAATCCAAAATCTTAATGGTGAGACAGTAACTCGTACTTCATACATTGCTGAACTAGATGCAAGCGACATCGAAAAAGGCACTTACCCTCATTATATGTTAAAAGAGATTGATGAGCAGCCTGCTGTTATGCGCAAAATCATCCAAGCATATCAGAGTGAACAAGGTGAATTAACCATTGATACTGAGATAATTTCTGCAATGAACAGCGCTGACCGTATCTATATTATTGCAGCGGGAACTTCCTATCATGCAGGTCTTGTTGGGAAGCAATTCATTGAAAAAATGGCAAAGATTCCAGTTGAAGTTCATATTTCTAGTGAGTTTGGCTACAATATGCCGCTTCTCTCTGAAAAACCTTTGTTTGTCTTTATATCACAGAGCGGTGAAACAGCCGATAGCCGTGCTGTTCTAGTTAATATTAAGGAAATGGGATACCAGTCATTAACAATTACAAATGTTCCTGGCTCCACTCTTTCTCGTGAAGCAGATCATACATTATTGCTTCATGCTGGTCCAGAAATTGCGGTTGCTTCTACAAAGGCATATACAGCACAATTAGCTGTTTTGGCAATTTTGGCGGAAGTTACAGCTAAAAGCCGCAATCTTGACCCAGGTTTTAATTTAATCCATGAACTTGGTTTAGTTGCCAATGCTATTGAGGTACTTTGTGATTCAAAAGAACTCATCGAGCATATTGCAAGAGAATTCTTATCCGTAACCCGTAATGCCTTCTTTATTGGACGTGGAATTGACTACTATGTTGGCTTAGAGGGAGCGTTGAAGCTAAAAGAAATTTCTTATATTCAAGCTGAGGGCTTCGCTGGCGGAGAATTAAAGCATGGTACAATTGCTTTAATTGAAGAAGGTACACCAGTCATTGCACTTGCAACCCAAGAAAGTGTAAACTTAAGCATCCGCGGAAACGTGAAAGAAGTTGTTGCCCGCGGCGCTAATCCATGCATCATATCTATGAAGGGTCTGAACATGGACGAAGACAGCTTCGTTATACCAGAAGTACATGATTTATTAACACCACTTATCTCTGTAATACCATTACAAATTCTTGCCTATTACGCTGCACTGCACCGTGATTGCGATGTTGATAAACCACGTAACCTCGCTAAATCCGTGACTGTTGAGTAAAAGGTGTTCTTAAATTTTCAAGACCCAATCCAATTTCAGGATTGGGTCTTTTTTGTTAAAATGAATTTGATTTGTAAATGACTTCGAGATGCTTGTTAAATTCAATGAAAAGTTGGCTAAACTAGGATAGAATGGTACTGGGAAAGGGGAAATGAACATGACACAGACTAGCAGTAAAAAAGAACTATCTCTCGAACAACGTGAAGAAATACTAAGTATTTTGAAGGATCGATTTGAGAAACACATGCACCGCCATGAAGGACACAAATGGGTTGATGTGCAGGCAAAGCTGGATGCTAATGCTGATAAATTGTGGTCACTCAATGAAATGGAAGCCACTGGCGGTGAACCGGATGTCATTGGATATGATGAAGAGAAAGATGAATACATATATTGTGATTGTGCAAAAGAAAGTCCTAAAGGCCGAAGAAGTGTATGTTACGACCGCGAAGCGCTCGACGCTAGGAAAAAACATAAACCAGAAAACAGTGCTATGGATATGGCAAGAGACATGGGTATTGAGATGTTAACGGAAGAGCAATACCGTTCGCTGCAGAAACTAGAAAATTTTGATATGAAAACGTCGAGTTGGATCGAGACACCATCGGATATTAGGAAACTTGGCGGCGCACTATTTTGTGATTATCGCTACGGGAATGTCTTTGTCTATCACAACGGTGCGGACTCTTACTATGGTGCTAGAGGATTCCGCGGCTTACTTAGGGTTTAAGCTAGCTCAGATAATTAAAATTTAAAAATATATATTCATATGTGAATGGCCCTATCCAACTTTAATTGGATGGGGCCATTGTTTTTGATCAATATCTTAAATAATAAAAATGGATAAAAATACTGTTGACGGAATAAATATGTATGTTACAATCAGTTTTATATATTTAGAAAATAAAGAATCTTCATATCTTCAAGGGGGGAATAGTATGGTAACAGCACTGATGATTTGGCTTGGCACGATGATTTTTTCTTTTATATTGGGTACATACCTTTGTGTGAAAATTGAAAAATCAGGTGTGAAACGCTGGGGAGCTACAGGGAAAATTTTTAAATATAAATAAGTGATAAAGAGGGCGAAACTTCATGATGTACTTCATTGTATTGGCTTTTTACTTACTATTTACGATTTGGTCAAGTGTAAAAAGCTTAAAGAACACAGAATCCATCTCTGATTTTACAACGGGTGGACACAGAATGGGATTACTGTTAGGAATTGGCACAACCACTGCTACATGGGTAAGTGTAGCATCTGTTTTAGGAGTACCTGGCTATTTATATAGCTCAGGAGTAGCAGCAATCATTGGATGGGTTGCAGGCTGGTGTTTAGGAGGAGCGTTAATTCCGCTCGTGGCTTACAAAATAAGACGGCCCGAAACTCCTGTAAGAACATTCCCTGAGTTTATCCATCTTAGGTACGAGCCTTTTAAGAAAAACAGCCCTTTAAGAATGATTGTTGGCGTATTAATGACGATTGGATATTTCCTTTTAGTTCATATACAGGTAGTAGGGTTCGGAATTGTTTTTGAAACGATTACTGGAATCGATTATAAGATTGCCATTTTTGCCTTTTTAGTGTTCCTTCTCTTTACGAGTATTGGAGGGTTTTGGTCTGTTGCCGCAACGGATTCACTTAATACGGTCCTTATTGTTATCGGGGTTGTTTTGGGAAGCGGAGCCGTATTAGCAGCAACCGGAGGATTGCAGAATATTGTGGATACACTTTCTACAACAACTGCCCCTACAATTGCAGGCGGACCGCCGCTTGAGGAGGGTATTCTTCTATCACCATTAGGAACCTTTAGTCTAAGCGCACTCATTTCTATTTTTATTTCGAATTCATTAGGGTCACCAGCATCACCGCACTGGGTTACTAGAATGCTGGCACCAAAAAATATTAAGGTAGCAATCTTGCAGATCATGGGAACAATTGGTGTTCTTTTGTTCATCATGGGCCCATTAATTATCCTCGGTCTAGGCGCAAAAGCCTTATTACCTAGTTTACCAGCTGGAAAAACAACAGATTACATTGTTCCTTTGATTATCCAGGATTATGCACCTCCGCTCGTCGGTGCCATGACCTTAGTTGCTCTTTGTGCAGCGGCCGTTTCAACTGCAAACTCTATGCTTTTAACAGCAGGTACTACTCTATATTATGATGTGTATCTGGGCATCTTTCCGAAAAAAGTCAGTGATAAAGATTTTAATAAACGTCTTCGGATGATTATATTTATAATGGGATTCCTAGCTGTTATTAGTGCGATTAAGCCGCCATGGTTTTTGGCAATGGGCTTCGTTTATGTGTACGGAGGATTCGGAGCAGCGTTTTTCTTAGCCGTCTTCTTAGGGCTTTATTGGAAGAGAATGAACCGGGCTGGCGCTTATGCGGGAATCCTAATTGGCTCTATTGGTTATGTTGTTGCGAAAGCCATGGGGGCCACGAACCCATTTTTAATAGCGGCAGGTATTTCTTTAATAGGAGTCATTCTTGCAGTGTATACAACGAAAAAACCACCTATCGAAGCCTATGAACCTTACTTTGATGAGAAAGTTAGTAAATCCACAGATCAGTTATTGACCAGCGTAATTAACCGGTCTGAGGGAGCTTAGAAATTTTTGAGATATTTCAGTGATAAAGGACTGGCAGCAGCAATGACGTGCTATCAGTCCTTTTTTTATGGAAGGAAAACAATTCTAAAAATTCTTGACACTTATTATAAATGGGTGATATTATTTTCCTCTGTGACGAAAAAGGAGGGAACAAAAGTTGATAAAAGTAGAAGGCATTTCGAAATCCTTTAAAGTAGCAAAGCGGTCTACTGGATTACTGCAAGGGGCTAAATCACTCTTTTATCGGGAGCATAGTATTGTGGATGCCCTAAGTGATATTTCTTTCAGTATTGAACCTGGTGAAATTGTCGGTTACATTGGCCCAAATGGGGCAGGGAAGTCGACCACAATCAAAATTATGAGCGGCATTTTGGTCCCCGATGGGGGAAAATGCGATATCATGGGTTACACTCCTTGGAAGAACCGGGTTGATTATGTGAAAAATATTGGAGTGGTCTTTGGACAGCGCTCACAGCTTTGGTGGGATGTGCCGGTTATTGATTCATTTGAGCTTTTAAAAGATATTTATAAGGTCCCGCAAGCAGACTATAAATCTACCTTGGATCTGCTAGTAGAAACACTAGACTTAAAAGACATCATAAACTCTCCAGTAAGACAATTAAGTTTAGGCCAGCGAATGCGCTGTGAAATTGCTGCTTCATTAATACATAACCCCAAAATCTTATTCTTAGATGAACCAACAATCGGACTTGACGCCGTTTCAAAAATAGCAGTCCGTCAGTTTATCAAAACCATTAATCAGGAAAAAGGCGTAACAGTTGTCCTGACAACCCATGATATGAATGATATCGAGGCCTTAGCAAACCGTGTGATATTAATCGGTAAGGGAAGTTTGCTTTATGATGGGAAATTAGAAGAGTTGAGAAAACGGTTTGGAACCCATAAAACCATTACAGCAGACTACCATAAAAATACCAATCGTTTTGATATACCTGGGACCACCATTACCCACTGGTCTTCTGAACATGCAGTAATCAGTATCGATAATGATCAGACATTAACTTCGAATGTTATTACCCAGCTATCAAATAAAGTGGACCTTATCGACGTTACCATCGAATCACAGCCAATAGAGGATATTATCGTCCAGTTGTATAAGGAGTTTAAAATATGAAGGTATATGCTTCCGTACTTAAAATCAGACTTTTAATTGGTATGCAATATCGATCTGCAGCCTTGGCCGGTGTTGCTACACAATTTTTCTGGGGATTTATATCGATAATGGTATTTGCAGCATTCTATGAATTTGCTTCTGTAACACCGCCAATCTCATTGAAGGAGTTAGTAACTTATATATGGCTCCAGCAGGCTTTCCTAGCTTTTGTCATGCTTTGGTTTCGTGATAATGAATTATTTGATCTAATAACAAGCGGAAATATCGCCTACGAACTTTGCCGCCCGACAGATTTATATGGTTTCTGGTATGCAAAGCTTCTGGCACAGAGACTTTCAAGCGCATTACTACGCTGTTATCCTATCTTAATCGTTGCTTTCTTTTTACCAAAGCCCTACAACATGACACTGCCTCCAAATATTTTAACCTTATTCTTATTTGTCATCACGCTTTTATTAGGCTTGCTGCTATTAGTATCCATTTCCATGTTTTTATATATTTCTGTATTTATTACCTTATCTCCAATGGGCTCGCTATTAGTATTTGGCGTGCTAGGAGAATTCTTTGCAGGACTGATTATTCCTATACCGCTAATGCCTCAGTGGCTGCAGAATATTGCATATGTCCTCCCTTTTCGCTGGACTGCCGATTTTCCTTTTCGTGTTTATTCAGGACATATAGCACAAAGAGAAGCCATAATCGGAGTTTTTATTCAATTGGGGTATCTTCTAGGTCTCCTTTGGCTGGGAAAATTGGCACTTAACAGTGTATTAAAAAGAGTGGTCGTACAGGGGGGATAATCAGAGATGAAACTTTATTTTAAGTATTTGTTCATTTTATTTAAGTCACAAATGCAATATCGAACCTCGTTTTGGCTGCTATCAATTGGACAATTCTTTATTCCTTTTTCTATATTTGCGGGACTTTACTTTTTGTTCGAGCGATTCGGCGAAATAAAAGGATGGGAGTTCTTCGAAGTAGCCCTCTGTTTTGCTGTAATTCACATGGCATTTTCGTTAAGTGAATGTTTTGCACGGGGATTTGATACTTTTTCAAGTTTAATCGTTAAAGGAGATTTTGACCGGGTTCTTGTACGGCCTCGTAGCACATTTCTTCAAGTCCTAGGGTCGAAATTTGAATTTACCCGGATCGGAAGGCTGGCTCAGAGTGCCATTGTTCTGATATGGGCGTTGAATAATTTACCCATTGAGTGGAGCTTAATAAAAGCTGTTACTCTATTTTTTATGATTACCAGCGGCGTCCTAATCTTTACGGGCATTTATATGCTTAGTGCAACCATGTGTTTTTGGACGGTTCAGGGCCTCGAAGTCACGAATATCTTTACGGATGGCGGCAGGGAGATGGCACAATATCCGTTGAATATTTATCAAAAGTGGGCAGCCCGTTTCTTCACTTATGTTATTCCTTTTGGGACCGTTAATTATCTGCCGCTGCTGTTTATTTTAGGAAAAACGACGGGAAGTGAACTGCTTTATATGTGTACGCCAATAGCAGGGAGTCTCTTTATTCTTCCATGTTTTCTGGTGTGGCAATTTGGCGTAAGGCATTATCGATCCACCGGATCATAAAGGTAAGCAGGGAATTCCCGCTACTTACCTCTTTTTTGCCATATTTTCCTGTGCCATTTTGACAAGTTCCCGAACCATGCTGCCGCCTAATCTGCCGCCTACCTTCCCAGCCTGCTGTGAAGTGAGCTGGCCATTGTAGCCTTTCCTTAATGGAACACCTACTTCTTCGGCAGCTTCAAATTTCGCATTCTCGGGATTTTGCGCTTGAACAACTCTTGCTTTTAAGGCATCTAATCCAGACCTAGCTTCAGGGACAAGGATTTTATTTCTTCTGGCCATATAATCCCTCCTTTAGTGTTAGGATGACCAATTTGAAAAAAAACCCTACAATGACTAGATAAAACCTTTTTTATCCAGTATAATAGCTAAAAAAAAGCCCGTAAAAAGTCAATGAAAAAGAGAGTAATCCTTCTGAGAAGTCAAAGAGAGTCAGGGATGGTGGGAGCCTGATACGAAACAAAGGATGAAGCGCACTTTTGAGATGTTTGTCTGAAGAAAGTAGGGCAAACCGGAGCAGCCTCCGTTAACAAGTGAAAGCTGGTTCTTTTGGAACAAGTAGAGTGGTACCGCGAGTTAACTCTCGTCTCTTCATAATAGAGACGGGAGTTTTTTGTTTTTATTAAGATAGGCTGAATAAAGAGAGATATTGGAGGTCTTAGAAAATGAAATATAAACAGGAGCTTGCAGATATTTTATTTGAAGCGTTAGGACACGAAATACAAGCAGAGGAACTGGAAATGCTCATTGAAAAGCCGAAAAATGCGCTTCATGGTGATTTATCCTTTCCTTGTTTTTCATTAGCAAAGGTTAAAAGAAAGTCACCCAATAGTATTGCAGAAGAGTTAAGCGTAAGGATTCAATCACCAATGTTTGAGAAAGTAGAAGTAGTCGGTGCCTATTTGAATGTCTTTTTAAATAAGAAAGTGGTTGCAGAAACGGTAATTGCCGAAATTATTGAGCAAAAGGAGCAGTACGGTGCCTTGGACATTGGGAAGAACCGAAACGTAACGATAGACCTGTCCTCGCCAAACATTGCAAAACCATTCTCAATGGGCCACTTGCGTTCAACGGTTATCGGAAACTCGTTGGCATTCATTGTAGAAAAATGTGGATATACACCTATTAGAATTAACCATATAGGTGACTGGGGCACCCAGTTCGGTAAATTAATAACCGCGTATAAGCTGTGGGGAGAAGAAGCGAAGGTCAAAGAAAACCCAATTAAGGAATTGTTATCACTTTATGTGAAGTTCCATGATGAGGCAGAAAAGGACCATGGACTTGTTGAACAGGGGAGAAGCTGGTTTAAAAAGCTTGAAGACGGTAATGAAGAGGCTTTGGCACTTTGGCAATGGTTCCGCGACGAGTCTTTAAAAGAGTTCTCCAGAATATATGATTTAATGAATGTCCAATTTGATTCCTTTGCTGGTGAAGCTTTCTATAATGATAAAATGGACCGAATTGTCAAACTCCTAGAGGACACACAATTACTAGTGGAATCTGATCAGGCTCAGGTTGTGGATCTGACACATGAAGGATTACCACCTTGTTTAATTAAAAAATCCGATGGAGCAACTCTTTACGCAACGCGAGATTTAGCAGCAGCCCTTTACCGTAAAGAAAACTATGACTTTGATTTGTCATTATATGTTGTAGGTAATGAACAGAGCCTTCATTTCAAACAGTTAATCGCTGTTCTAGAAAAGATGGGCTGTTCATGGGGTGATAATATGGTTCACATTCCGTTTGGGATGATGCTTAAAGATGGAAAGAAAATGTCGACCAGAAAAGGAAAGGTCGTCTTATTAGAGGAAGTCTTAAAAGAATCCATCACAATGGCTAGACAGAATATCGAGGAAAAAAATCCAAACCTTACAAACAAGGAATTTGTAGCGAAGCAGGTGGGAGTCGGGGCAGTTATGTTCCATGACTTAAAAAACTATAGAATGAATGATATAGAATTCTCATTAGAAGAAATGCTTCGTTTTGAAGGAGAAACAGGGCCTTATGTCCAATATACTTATGCAAGGGCATGCTCAATCTTAAAGAAATCAGGCTTGGGAATAAGCAACCTTGAACAAACAAACACCCCATCCTGGGAAAAGGAGTGGAAGGTTGTAAGTTTGTTGACGGAATTTACTAACGCTATTAAAAGAGCCTATGAACAGTTTGATCCATCTCAAATTGCGAAATACATTGTGGATCTTGCACAAGCTTTTAATAAATATTATGGCGAAGTGAAAATTCTTGAAGATGGTCCCGAGCAGCAGGCTCGCCTAGCACTTGTCTATTCCGTAAGTGTTGTTTTAAAGGAAGGCTTAAGATTACTAGGGATTGAAGCACCAGAAGAAATGTAAGAGGAGGAATAGCAGGATGAGTGAACTTTTGTTTAATAATATGGAGTTAACAAGGAGTTTCTTTCTTAAGAATGTAGAAGGTGTCGAGGATGGGCTTGTTGACATACAGCCAGAGGGATTTAATAACACCATTCATTGGCATATTGGTCATATTTTAACGACAGCAGAAACATTAATTTTTGGGTTCCCTAAAAATACAAGTAACCTGCCGGCGAATTATATGGAATTATTCGCAAGAGGAACGAAACCAGCTGACTGGAAAGGAGATGTTCCGTCTGTCTCCGTATTAACTAGTCAGTTAAAAGAACAATTATCAAGAATGAAAGAGATTTCCATCGATAGCCTCAGTGTGGAGTTAAAAGAACCCTTTCTTGGTCAAAAAACATATGGTGAACTCGTAAATTTTGCACTCTTCCACGAAAATATGCACTTAGGACAGATACATGCTATGAAACGTGTAATCGAAAATGCGAAAACAGAGAAGTAAATAGATTCTTAAAAAATCCACCATCTGGTGGATTTTTTAGTTCAAAGAGTAAGAATAGGTTGAGATGGAATAATAAAAAAGTGAAAAACCTGAATTTTATTACTTCCCTTATATAGATTGACACTAAGTATAGGTACTTTTATAATTCTTTGGTACAGTCGGTATTTGTCAATAAATGTCGAAATTAACAGTGTTTTCTATCTTCTTACATAATTGATAGAACATCTTGAGTAGGAGAGGGATTTATAATGAAGTATCTTCTTTTTTTGGCTGCAATACTAATCGTTTTTTTGTTAGCCTACCTCGTCAGTAATAATAAGAAAAGAATTAAGGTTAAACCGCTTATTACCATGCTTGTATTACAGCTCATTTTTGCCTTTTTACTGCTTAATACAGAAGTTGGATTTGTTATTATTTCTGCTGTCTCTAGTTTGTTTGACCACCTCTTAAGCTACGCGGCTGAGGGAATAAACTTTGTTTTTGGAGGAATGGCAAATGAAGGTGCAGGACCATTCTTCATTAATGTTCTCCTGCCAATCGTCTTTATTTCTGTGTTAATTGGAATTGCACAGTATTTTCGGGTTCTTCCTATTATCATTCGATATCTTGGCATTATCTTAAGTAAGGTAAATGGTCTAGGGAAATTAGAATCATATAATGCAGTAGCTTCGGCTGTCTTTGGACAATCAGAGGTGTTTATCTCTGTGAAAAAACAATTGCCATATATTCCAGAGCACCGCTTGTATACGCTCTGTACCTCTGCAATGTCAACGGTTTCAGCCTCTATATTAGGGGCGTATATGACGATGATTGATCCGAAATACGTAATAACCGCATTAGTTTTAAACTTATTTGGCGGATTCATGGTTGCTAATATTATTAATCCTTATGAAGTTTCAGCCGAAGAGGATATTATTGATGTTCAAGAGGGAGAAAAACAAACCTTCTTCGAAGTTCTCGGCGAATATATCATGGATGGATTTAAGGTAGCGATTATTGTCGGAGCTATGCTAATCGGTTTTGTAGCATTAATCAGTATGATTAACCACATATTTGATGCTATATTTGGAGTCAGCTTCCAGACCGTTCTAGGATATGTGTTTTCACCGCTTGCCTTTATTGTGGGAATACCTGCCATTGACATGGTTGAAGCGGGTACCATAATGGCGACAAAATTATTATCAAATGAGTTTGTTGCGATGATGGATTTAGCAGAGATAGCCGATTCTCTATCGAGCAGAACTGTTGGGATTATCTCAGTATTTCTTGTATCCTTTGCAAACTTCTCCTCAATTGGAATTATTACAGGTGCAGTTAAAGGACTGAATGAGGCAAAGGGAAATCAAGTAGCAAAATTTGGGCTGAAATTGCTTTACGGTGCAACGCTGGTAAGCTTATTAACCGCTGCGATAACAAGTGTGATGCTGTAAACATGAAACAACCACTGAATTAATCAGTGGTTGTTTTTTTGTATTTTTTTATTAAGAAATATATGACACCTAAAATAACGGCGCCAATAATAATCGGCATTGTATATTGTGCTGCATATTCTTTAATATGTGACCAATTCTCCCCTAACGCATGTCCTAAGTAAAGGAATAGAATAGTCCAAGGAATAACTGCTGCTACGGTATAGAGGGTAAACTTCGCTGCTGACATTTTAGCAATACCTGCAGGAATGGAAATTGCGTGTCTGACGACTGGAATAAATCGAGCGAAGAAAATGACGCCTACGCCATATTTTCTAAACCATAGTTCAGATAGGTCAATTTGCTTCTTATTAATAAAGACATACTTCCCGTATTTTTCTAAAAATGGACGGCCGCCATAATATCCTGCCCAATAAAGAAATAACTGGGCAAAGGTTCCGCCGATTGTCCCTGCTATAACCGCTCCTGGATAGCCAAGGATTCCTTCTGATATCATATACCCGCCATAGCCTAAGACTATTTCACTTGGAATCACTTCGATCATTAACCCTAGAGCAATCCCAAAGTACCCTAACTCTGATAAGAACTCTAATACAGAAAATATAAATTCCTTCATAGTTCACCTTCACTTTTGTGTATGACTTTTGCTCTTAATAGTTTATAACAGATTTATAGATAAAGAAATAATAAACAGCGGGAGAACCGCTGCTCTTTAATTTAACTGCTTAAAGACCTTGTTGATGTGAACATGTAATTGCGGTGGTGGAAACGAATGCTATAAACAATCCCCATAGCAAACATATTGCCCATTAACGAACTGCCTCCATAGCTTATGAAGGGTAAGGGAATACCTGTTATCGGAAGGACCTGAATGGTCATACCAACATTTTGAAAAACATGAAAAGTCAGCATGGAAATGATGCCTGTACACACATATGTATTAAACGGGTCATTCGTATCTAAAGCAGTTTTTATAAGGTGATAAATTAATAGAAAGAACAGTCCAATGACAATACTTCCGCCGACAAAGCCATATTCTTCACCAATAACACTGAATATAAAGTCTGTATGTCCTTCGGGAATGTATACTTCACGATTTCCGAAGCCTTTACCTGTTATCAGCCCAGACCCAATAGCGCTTAAGGATTTCAATAGATGATAGCCAGAACTGCTTGAGTGATTAAATGGGTCGAGCCAAGCATAAATACGGTTAAATTTATATTGCTGAACATGTAAATACTTTTCAAGGACATCCGGTCTTACGACGACAAGATAAATAATGAAAGCTCCCAGTGAAGCTCCAGTAGTAAAGAGAGGTAATATGATCTTCCAAGTGATTCCCGAAACTAAGATAAACCCGACTAAGATGGATAATAAGACGAGGGAGGTGCCTAAATCATTTTGCTTCATAATAAAAAAGATAGGGACGAATGTGGTGATTCCCAATTTGAGCAATAACCAGAAATCTCTTTTAAATGTTTTCTCAAGGTATTTTTCCTGATGTTTGACTGCGACTGAGCTAAGCGCTAAGATAAGAAACGTTTTTACAAACTCTGAAGGCTGAATGGATCCAACAGGAGTGATAAACCAGCTCTTTGCTCCGTTTCTAATGGGAGCAATACTTTCTGGAGCCAGTAGTATAACAATCAGTAAAAGAAGGCCAAATCCATACAAATACCATGAAAGCCGCCTATATTGGTATCCATCGAAAAGGATTGTGATGGAAATAATGGCGGCTCCAACCACATACCAAAAAGTTTGTTTGACTAAGAAATTTTCATCGTATTGTCCAGCACTTTGTGCGCTATAAATTCCCACACAGCTGACGAGGAAAAATAGAAACAGAATTAATGTTAACGTCCAATCAAAGCGATCTACTTTTTTTGTGAAATTGTCCATATGCCACACCCAATTTAATCTGTCTGTATAGTGATATGCTAACAAAGATAATAATTAGTAACAATATATTTAGGAAAATAATTACAAGTTATTAACTAATATGACGAACCTGCTACGGAATATGTTTCAAAAAAATAAAGCACGGATTTTAGCCCGTGCTTACAGAAGATAGTTAAGGAACATCGTCGCAATCCCAAAGTAGGTGAGCAGTGAAAAAATGTCATTAATTGTCGTGATTAATGGACCAGAAGCGACGGCAGGATCAATATTCAACCTGAATAGTATAAGCGGGATAATGGTACCTGCCAGGGTTCCGATTATGAGTGTGAAAAATAGCGAAACCCCCACAACTGCACCTAAGATGAAGCTGCCCTGCCAAATATAGGCAATGATTGAAATGAGAATTGCGCAGGTTACCCCAATTGTCACGCCAACACCGAGTTCCCGTAATACTAACCGAGTTATGACACCTTTATCAATATCATGTGAAATAAGACCTCGGACCACGACTGCAAGTGACTGAGTTCCAGTATTCCCTGTCATACCAGCAATCATAGGCATGAAAAAAGCAATGGCGACCACCTGCTGCAGGGTACTCTCAAAGCTGCTAATAATTCTGCCGGAGATAAGTCCAATAAATAATAGTAAAATAAGCCAAGGAAGTCTTCTAGCAGCTGCAACAAATGTCTTTGTATCAAAGTCGATGGATTTTCCAGAGGCAGATAGTTTCTCAATATCTTCATTTGCTTCCTTAATGACGACATCAATGATGTCATCAACCGTTACAATCCCAACAAGCACATTATTTTCATCCACGACGGGAATGGCAAGAAAATCATATCGTTCCGTCATGCGGGCAGCTACCTCTTGGTCTGTGGTAACAGAAACCGAGATGACACGTTCGTACATAATATTATTAATTTTCTCATGTATGTCTGCCAACAGGAGGTCTCGATAAGAAACAACACCAACCAGCTTCCGGTCCTCATCGACGACGTACAGGTAGTTTATCGATTCAGCAAACTCCGCAAATGTTTTTAACTTATCAACTGCTTCTCGGACACTATAATAACTGCGAATCCACACAAAACGATTGGTCATCAGTCTTCCTGCTGTTTCGGGTGGATAATTCATTATATCAGTGACCGCTTTCGATTCTTCGATATTCATTCCGGAGAGAAGTGACTCTTTCTTCTCCGGAGATAGTTCATCCAGCATCAGAGCTAAGTCATCATTATCCATTAAATCCAAGACTTTGCTGGATTTTTCAATCCCCAGTTTATTTAAAACTTCAAGTTGTTCTTCTTTTTCAAGCTCCTGCATTAAGTCTGCAAGAACATCAAAATTTAAGTATAAAAGAAAACGAAGCTTATGCTTCTCAGGTAAGTCCTCGTAGATTTTTGCGGTGTCATATGGCTGCAATTCTTCAAGGATGGTAATAAATTCAGCCTTTTTGTTTTCTTTTAATAATTTTATAATATGAAGAGTGATTTCATCCTGAGTCA
The DNA here is from genome assembly GCF_046591715.1 of Neobacillus niacini. Lineage (GTDB taxonomy): Bacteria > Bacillota > Bacilli > Bacillales > Cytobacillaceae > Neobacillus > Neobacillus niacini_L. The sequence goes on from NZ_JAWVNQ010000023.1 coordinate 22,586, forward strand.
TATCTTTTATCATTGTTTACGCTCCTTTCAAACGGTGCGTTTCTACACTCTATACATGTATGTTATAAAATGATTTGCTGCTAATATGTAAATACTAGTAAAGAGTCTTAAAATAGTATGTGTTATTCGGAAAAGAATCAAGCAAACTGTTTCAAAAGTATCACAAAAACCTTTAGAATTGTAAAAGAATTGAAATAAGCAGTTTGGACTATTAATGATAAAATGATGAAGGATTAGTTAAGATTTGTAAAGTATTTAAAATGTATGCTTTAACTCATTTATCATAGATATTATTTTTTCCTGATCGGAGGAGTTTGGCTTTGAAAAAGCATCATCCAGACATACGGGATCTCGTTTATGTCCATCTAAATCAAAATGATCAGTATGTACTGTCTTACGGTATCGAATTTGCCGAATTTGCTGCTGCTTTTTCCGATACTTTAAATCCACTGCTATTATTAAAGCACCAGTTTGATGATGGTGATTTTAATATGCATACGCTGCTTGAGTATTGTCCTACAAATAGAATAAAAAAGCTTGCAGATGATGATATATACGGCTACGGAGACTTCTGTTGGATTGACTTTGCTGAAGAAGAAGGATTAAATGAACTCACAGGACAGGAAATAGCCGAATTATTATATTTGGGCCATCATAAGCAGCACTTAAAACTTCCCTTTTATAATAAACTAGGTAATCGATTTGTTTATTTAGCGCATGATGATGGTTTCTTTAATAAAATATATTATCGAAGCTTTAAGGATTTTTTTCAGCTCTTAAGTCAAGCTCTTTCGAGTAAATTAGGAGAGTTAAAACTTGAAAAGTCAATCCTTGGAATCAAGAAAAAACGTTTATATCCTCCAATAAATAAGGAAATTCTCCTATCCCTCACTCCATTTATTAAGGAAGGGATTTGTATATCCTTACGAGATGTTGACCATCAGCGAAGCAGACTGGAAATCCCAGTATGGGTAATAGGGGACTTTGCTTCAATGGATGACATGTACGAGGAATATGAACAAATATCTGGTGAGAACTGTCATGCGAAAATTATTTTTGATAAGAAAACAAAAGAATGGAAGCTTACCGTTATCTAATCTCTCCATTTCGGTGGAGAGATTTTTGTGTGTGTAAGTAATATGGGAAGTTTTTAACCAAGCAGTAGGTTTCATAAAATAATAAAAGTGATAAAATAAAATCGTGAAATGCGAAAAATGGAGGCTTAATATGAAAACAAAAATTGGTTTATTATACGGGGGTAAATCTGCTGAACATAAAGTATCATTACAAACAGCACTTGCTGTAATTAAAGCACTTGATCTTGAAAAATTTGAAATACATCCGATTTACATAAATGTAGAAGGTGAGTGGATAAAGGGACCACAGCTTACTGCACCTGTTGAAAACGTAAAGGCATTAGAGTTTTCAAATGAAAATGAATTAACTCCATTATCATTAGCACCATCCATCTTCAAGAGCGGAGAACAACATGAAAATGAACCATTAGATGTAATCTTCCCGCTTCTGCACGGACCCAATGGTGAGGATGGAACTGTACAAGGATTGTTAGAGCTGTTAAATCTCCCATATGTTGGGAATGGTGTATTAGCATCTGCAGCGGGTATGGATAAGGTAATGATGAAAAATGTATTTGCCCAAGCGGGGTTGGCACAAGTAAATTATGTTGCTTTCATTAGAACAGAATGGGAGAAGTCGAAAGAATCCGCCTATACCATGGTAGAAGAGAAACTCGGCTACCCTTGCTTTGTTAAACCAGCTAATCTAGGGTCAAGTGTCGGCATAAGTAAATGTACAAACCGAGCAGAGCTTGAAGCTGCATTCGTTGAGGCATTTCAATTTGACCGTAAAGTGATTATTGAAGAGGGTGTTATAGCCCGTGAAATCGAAGTTGGTATCCTTGGTAATGATGAACCAAAGTGCTCTGTAGCCGGTGAAATTGTTCCAAAGAAGGACTTTTATGATTATAAAGCGAAATATGAAGATGGAGATACTGCATTGATTATACCGGCAGATGTATCAGAGGAAGAGTATCAACAAATAAAAAATATGGCCATCCAAGCATTTAAAGCACTGGATTGTTCAGGACTAGTACGCGCTGACTTCTTCTTAACAAAAGACGGTAAGGCATTAATTAATGAAGTAAATACAATGCCAGGTTTTACCCCATTCAGCATGTTTCCGTTATTATGGAAGCACACGGGTGTCGAATACCCGCAATTAATTGAAACGTTGGTTACGCTGGCAAAGGAAAGACATGCAGAAAAACAAAACATAAAATACACTTTCTAGAAAATTGACACGGCAGGGTGCCGTGTCTTTATTTAAAATTCAGACTAACTGGAGGGCCTGAGATGATAAAAAGAAGCTTAAAGCAGATATCAGATATGATACCTATTCATAACGATATTACCTCATTTAATGAAATAGAAATTAACGGTGTTTCAATTGATTCTAGAAAAATTGAATCTGGTAATTTATTTATCCCTTTTAAAGGTGAGAACTCAGATGGTCATAAATTTGTAGAGGAATCACTTAAAAAGGGTGCTGCAGCCGCATTGTGGCAAAAAGATGTACCAAATCCGCCAACACATTTGCCAATCCTCGTTGTTGAAGATTGCTTAGTAGCTTTGCAGGAATTAGCTAGAGGATATCGCAGACAATTACCTGTAAAGGTGGTAGGTATTACCGGAAGTAATGGGAAAACCACCACAAAGGATATGACTGCATCACTTTTATCAACTACCTATAATGTCCAAAAAACAGAAGGAAATTATAATAATCATATCGGATTGCCTCTTACTGTTTTAGGGTTGAAAGAGAATACGGAAATTGCCGTATTGGAAATGGGAATGAGCGGCAGAGGGGAAATAGAATTCCTTACCAAGCTTGCTTCTCCAGATGCAGTTGTTATTACCAATATTGGGGAATCTCATCTTCTTGATCTCGGGTCAAGAGAAGGAATTGCAGAAGCGAAGCTGGAAATTCTCCAAGGTTTAAAAGAGGGTGGATTGGCCGTTCTTCATGGTGATGAGCCGCTGCTTATGGAACGAATTAATAAAAATAAGGGAAATATAAATGTTCTAACATTTGGCAGAACGAATAGAAATGATTTTTTTCCGACAGAAATCATTCAATTAGACCAAGGTAATCGGTTTATGATTAATAAATCCTCGGAAATTTTCGAACTTCCTGTATTAGGAACTCATAATATATTAAATGCAATTGCAGCAATGATCATTGCACAATATTTTGATGTGCCATTTAATAAAATTAATGAAGGTCTAACAAATGTTAAGCTCACCAATATGCGGATGGAATTCAGTGTCGGGAGTCATGGTGAAAAAATTATAAACGATGCTTATAATGCAAGCCCAACCTCTATGATGGCGGCAATTGAATTGGTTTCAAACCTTAAGGGTTATGAAAGAATCATTCTCGTTCTTGGTGATATGCTTGAATTAGGTCCAGAGGAAGAACAATACCATCGGCAAATTGGCGAGGGTTTGAATCCAAATAAAATAGATTTTGTATTTACATTTGGAAAATTAGCTGAACACATTGCGGCAGGAGCTCGTTCTAGTCTAGGGAGACAAAGAGTGTTTTCTTTTACAGATAAGAAAGAGCTGATTAAAGCGTTAGAGCAGCATGTGAATAATAATACCTTAGTCTTAGTGAAGGCCTCTAGAGGAATGAAATTAGAAGAAATTGTAACCTCATTGCAAAAATAGTAAGGATTAACATATAAAAATAAAACTGTATTGCAAGGGGCTTTCAATGGAACACTAAGATAAATCTTCAAAATAAAGCAGGTGGAGAGAATATGATTGGCTGTTTATGTATTCACGGCTTTACGGGAGCACCGTATGAAGTAGAGCCTCTTGCTGAGTATTTAACGAAGCACACTGACTGGATTTTCAGTGTACCAACTCTTCCTGGTCATGGCGAAAATCTTTCCTTAAAAGATGTCCATTATCAACAGTGGATTGAACACGCAGAGAATGAATTGAAGAAATTAATTGAAACCTGTGATCAGGTTTATGTGATAGGATTTTCCATGGGCGGTATGATTGCGAGCCTCTTAGCGGCAAAGTATCCAGTGGACAAGCTTGTACTACTTAGTGCAGCTGCTTATTACCTTAACCCAAAACAGATGGCAAGTGAAATTAAATCGATGATTATTGATTCTTTAAAAGGAAACTTAGAAAACAATGAATTTTTTCAGCGCTATAAAAGAAAAATAAAAGCAACTCCCATAAAAGCGACCTTACAATTTCGAAGACTTGTTTCTTATATTAAACCACTGCTCCCGCAAGTAGAAGTGCCAACCTTGATAGCACAGGGAGAGTGTGACGGAATAGTTCCTCCTAAAAGTGCTGAATACTTATATCGTACTATTAATGCTAAAACAAAAAGGCTTACGTATATCAAGGATTCCAGCCATCATATTTGTCACTGTGAGGAAAAAGAGGCCCTATTTTCCCAAGTGTACGACTTTTTGATGGAACGTAATGGCTAATATGGGACCCATTATTAAACCGCATTAATTGCAATTAACCTTTAAAAGTGTTATGATTATCAGCAACGTGTCTAAAGAACGAGTAAAATAGGGCATACTCCTTTGGAGGGATGTCTTTTTTTTGGTAAAATTAAGATGTTACCTAATTACGGCATTTTGATGCGAATCACAAGTATTCAGCACATAGATTAAATTTTTATATAAATGAAGGAGAATGAAAACATTGACAAAGTTTGAAGATTTAGGCCTAAGTCAGGCCACGTTACAAGCTGTCCTTAAAATGGGATTTGAGGAAGCTACACCAATTCAGTCAGAAACAATTCCATTGGGACTAGAAAATAAGGATTTGATCGGGCAGGCTCAAACAGGAACTGGTAAAACGGCTGCATTTGGTATTCCTTTAGTTGAAAAAGTGGATGTGACGAAGGATGCAATCCAAGGGATTGTTATCGCGCCAACTCGTGAGTTAGCTATTCAGGTTTCTGAAGAGCTTTATAAAATTGGCTCAGGGAAAAGAGTTCGGGTTTTATCCATTTACGGTGGTCAGGATATCAGCCGCCAAATCCGCTCATTAAAGAAATTCCCACATATTATTGTAGGTACTCCTGGACGTGTATTGGATCATATAAACAGAAAAACCATGCGTCTTGATACAGTAAATACTGTTATCCTTGACGAAGCGGATGAAATGTTAAATATGGGATTCATTGAAGATATTGAATCTATTCTTGCTGCTACACCTGAAGAGCGCCAAACTTTGCTTTTCTCAGCTACAATGCCAGGACCAATTCAAAGAATGGCAGAGAAGTTTATGAAAGATCCACAAATTGTTCGTGTTAAGACGAAGGAAATGACAGTTCCTGCGATTGAACAATATTACCTTGAGGTAATGGAGAAGAATAAGTTTGACGTTTTAACGAGACTGCTTGATATTCAATCACCTGAATTGGCGATTATTTTTGGACGGACAAAGCGCCGTGTTGATGAATTATCTGAAGCACTAACATTAAGAGGTTACACAGCAGAAGGTATTCATGGGGATTTGACACAGGCAAAACGGATTCAAGTTCTGCGTAAATTCAAAGAAGGAACGATTGATGTCCTAGTGGCTACAGACGTAGCTGCAAGGGGTCTGGATATTTCCGGTGTCACACATGTATACAACTTTGATATCCCACAAGATCCAGAAAGCTACGTACACCGTATCGGACGTACGGGTCGTGCTGGTAAGTCAGGAATGGCTATGACATTTATTACACCGCGTGAGAAGTCCTATCTTTCAATCTTAGAGAGAACAACGAAACGTAAGATGGATCGAATGAAGGCTCCAACACTAGATGAAGCATTGGAAGGTCAACAACGTGCGGTAGTTGATAAAATTGTTCAAACAATTGAATCCAATAACCTTCAATATTATAAAGCAGCTGCTCAAGAGCTATTGGAAGAGAATGATGCGTCAACGGTTATTGCAGCTGTTCTAAAAATGTTAACAAAGGAACCAGATCAAACTCCGGTGAAGTTAACAGAAGAAGCGCCGCTTCACTCTAAGAGAGACAGAAAGCCTCATGATCGTGACCGTAGAAGAAGGGACGATAATAGAGGTTACAATTCATCACGCGGCGGCGACCGTGACCGTAAAAAGGCACCTGCTAAGCCAAGAACAGGTGAAAAGCGTACATCTGGAAAATCAAAACCTAGAACCTTTAACCGATAATCAAGATATACACAAGAGAGCATTGACGAAAAGTCGATGCTCTCTTTTTATTTTAACAGAGTGCATAATGGGAACATTAAGAGTAATCACTTGTTAGGAGTGTTGGAGATGATTGTTAAACTTGGATATGTGGCCATGAGTGTTGAGCTTCAAAATGCTTCACCTTCTCAAACCATGACGTTTGCACAATTTAAAAAGATAAAGGACCGTGAAGCGGCGATTCGAAAGCTAGAGCGGATAGCAGAATCAAATATAGAAAATTGCTTACGATTATTAAAACACAATGCAGGAAATCAAATTTATTTCTTTCGTTTAAGCTCCCGTCTAATCCCGCTTGCTAATCATGAGGAATTGCTTGATTGGGATTACATAAAACCACTGAAAACATCATTAAAAAACATTGGGGACTACCTAGAACTGCACCCAATGCGAGTTGATTTTCACCCTGATCATTTTGTAGTGCTGAATACACCGAATAAGGAGATCCTCTCTAATGCATTGAAGACACTTGTAATGCATAAGAAACTGCTAAAAGGCATGGGAATTGGAACTGAACATCGTTGTGTATTGCATGTTGGCGGCGGTTACGATGATAAGGAAAAGGCGCTTGAACAGTTTATTCATAATTGGGGATATATCCAGCCTGCTATTCAAAGCATGATTATGCTCGAGAATGATGATACTACGTTTACCGTCAAAGAGACGCTTTATCTTTGTGAGAAATTAGGAATACCCATGGTGTTTGATTATCACCATCACTTAGCTAATCATGAGGAGAAGGAGTGGCAGGAAGACTGGGAAAGAATCGTTAATACCTGGAAGACATCTCCCCTTCCGGTCAAAATGCATATATCAAGTCCGCGTTCTGAGAAAGAATATAGGGCGCATGCTGACTTTGTTAATCCAGAAATGTTTTTGGAATTTATTAATAGAATAAAGGGAACTGTTCCTGAGGTCCATTGCATGATAGAAGCAAAACAAAAGGATTCTGCTCTTTTTCAATTGATGAAGGATTTAGAAGGCAGGAAGGGGATTAGTCTAATAGATCAGTCGAGTTTTGAAGTTGAATAACATTGATGTTTCCTTCTTGATAACACTGTATACTTAAAAGTAAGGGGTATACATGGGGAGGGGAAATATGATACTAGAGCCGCGAAAACGAATATCAAAAAAAGCGTTAACGGTTTGGAGAATTTCAGGTGTAATAAAGATTGTCATTAGCTGGATTTTAGCCGCTGTGGCTGTTTTTCTATTACATATCTTTAATGGCCCATTTTGGGTTTCAGTTTTATTAATAGGAATTGAACTTATTTCAACTTATTTATTCATTTTTCTATTGCCGCTAGTAAAATGGCGGCGATGGAGATACGAAGTTAGAGATGAGGAAATTGAACTGCAGGAAGGGATATTTATTGTAAAGCGGACATTAATTCCGATGATCCGCGTTCAGCATGTTGATACCGTACAAGGCCCCATTTTACGTAAATATCAATTAGCCTCCGTTATTATTAATACCGCAGCAACATCGCATGAAATTCCTGCATTAGAAGAGAGTGAGGCAGAAGAATTAAGGTATTTTATTTCGACTCTGGCAAGGGTGGCGGATGAAGATGTTTGAACCGAAAAGACTTCATCCAATTGTAATTGTGCTGACTATAGGGAAAAGGTTAAAGGATGCTTTTTTTAGTTTAATTGCATTATTTTTCATTTGGAATGAAGGAGACGGCGGAAAGCTGCTACTTCTTGGAATATCTGCTATTGCATTCATTATCATTATTCTGATAAGTATTCTCTCATGGCTGCGCTACACCTATAGATTGGAGCAAAATGAACTTCGGATAGAATATGGTGTTATTGTCCGTAAAAAGCGGTATATTCCCTTAGAGCGAATCCAAAGTCTAGATCTTTCAGAAGGAATCCTGCAGCGCCTATGCGGGATGGTGAAGGTCAAGGTTGAAACTGCCGGGGGAAGCGGGACGGATGAAGCGGAAGCGGTCCTTGCAGCAATCTCTAAAGAAGAAGCACGTTCTATTCAAGAATATGTAGCTGCAGCTAAAAAACCTGTTGTAGAGGAAATGGAATCAGTTCAGGAAGTTACAAGTCAAATCGTTTATAGAATGACTCCATCACAGTTAGTCCTTCTATCTCTTACATCGGGTGGGGTAGGAGTGGTCATTTCAGCGGTATTGGCATTTTTTTCACAGCTGGATGATCTTATTCCATATGAAAGAATATTTCGTGGAGTGGGGCAGTGGGCGGTAAGTAATCTGATTATTATTGTCCTGCTTGTATTTGTGGGCTTTGTCGTTGCCTGGGTGATTGCTCTTATTGGAACCATGCTAAAGTATGCAAATTTTAATGTCATAAAAACAGAACATGATTTGGTGATTTCTCAAGGTTTATTAGAAAAAAGACAGATTACGATTCCGTTAACTCGGATTCAAGCAATAAAAATCAATGAAAATATTGTCCGTCAATGGCTGGGGTATGGGTCTGTTTTCGTTGAAAGTGCAGGTGGTTCTGCAAGTAATCAAGAAGGATCGAAGGTATTGCTCCTCCCGCTGATAAAATTAAACACAATTGAAGACGTTTTGGGGCCGTATCTTACTGATTATCACTTATCTTCAAGTTTCAACCCCGTTCCTAAAAGGGCGCTGCCCCGCTATGTTTTTCGGAGCTGGATTATCATTATTCCTGCATCAGCTGTTGCATTTTACTTTTTAAAGATGTGGGGACTTCTTTCGTTAATCGTTCTAGCCTGGTTTACCTTTTGGGGAATATTGAAGTATAAGGATGCAGGGTGGAAACTGGAAGAACAGCAATTAAATCTCAGGTTTCGAACGATTGTAAGATCTACCGTTTTTATCAAGAAAAATAAAATCCAAAGTCTAGAAATTAAAGAAAGCTATTTTCAAAAAAGGAAAGCACTTGGGTCGCTGGAAGCATTTGTGAAGGTAGGCTTCGGCAGTGCTGGCGGCCGTGTCATTGATATGGATCAAAATGATGTGAAAATGGTTTACTCTTGGTTTTCGAGAGGCGGCAAAAAAAAGGGATTGAACCAATAGCGGCTCAATCCTTCTTTTTATTATAAAAAATAGCACCTAGTAAAAAACCGCCTAATAAACCGAATATATGAGCTGTGATATTAATATTGGGCTGGATAAAGGTCATAATTAAGCTAAGAGCACAAATGATAAGGATAATTTGCGAATTTTGCTGTGAGAGCATATGTTTACGAAAGAGAATCATACTTATATAATAGCCGAATAATCCAAAGATTGCCCCGCTAGACCCAACATGTACATAAGTTAAAGGCTCAAGCATTAAAGTAGCGACATTTGCCAAGACACCAGAAACAAGATAAACAAGAAGGAATTTACCTTTCCCAAGAAGCCTTTCAAGTGCCGGGCCAAAAAGGACAAGTGAGAAACTGTTAAATAAAACATGGGTAAAGCCGCCATGCATAAAGATGGGGGTAAACAGCCTCCAATAATCGCCTTCTTTAATATAGAGATTTACACCTGAGAATGTCGCTTCAAACCAAAAGTTTGGAAAAATAGGCAAAGCAGTTAAAAGATATAATAGGAAATGGATGGCAATAATAATAGAAACAATCGGATAAAAACGGATAAATTCGCGAAAACTCTCTGTTCTCGTAAACATAGCAACCTCCTTTTAGAATACTTTACTAATTATAATAGACTAAAAATATGACCATGTTGTACTATTATGCATCTGATCATTTAAATAGAAGGGAACTTAAAAAAGCATGATTAAAGGGATTGGGATTGATATTATTGAACTTTCTCGAATAGAAGAGATAGTGACTAGACAAAAAAAGCTGGTTGACCGTATATTAACCGAAAATGAAAAACAAACGTTCGTACAACTTCCTGATCGAAGAAAAGTTGAATTTTTGGCGGGAAGATTTGCCGCAAAAGAAGCATACTCGAAGGCTCTTGGTACTGGCATCGGTAAAGAGTTATCCTTTTTAGATATTGAAATTGAAACAGATTCTTTTGGTAAGCCGTGTATTATTAAACCTGAAACGAATGGATTTCTTTCTATCTCACACAGCAGAGACTATGCTGTTGCACAGGTAGTCATTGAGGAAAAGTAGAAAATTAATCAATAGCAGGCCAATCCTTTTATCATATTCCAAAAGGTTGTCTCATATATTCATAGGGAAATGGGAGAGACAAGTCTTCTTAATATTCATATGAAAATGAGACAAGAAGGGGTTGAAGGAATTGAAGAAAAGGTTTTTGCTGATTGTTACGGGGTTAATGGTCATCTTTCTGCTAGCCGCCTGCGGCTCAAAGTCAAAAGATGATGTGGTGAAAGAGTTAAATGGGAAACTAAATGATTTGACCGGTTATAAAGTAGACGCAAAAATGACATTGAAAATGGGAACTGACTCACAGGTATATAACGTAGAGATTTGGCACAAGGATCCAACGTTCTACCGCGTTAACTTAAAAAATGCAGAAAAAGATCAAAGTCAAATGATATTACGGAATCAAGAAGGCGTTTTTGTCCTAACTCCTGCTCTTAAAAAGAGTTTCAAATTCCAAAGTGATTGGCCGCAAAACAGCAGCCAAGCCTACTTATATGAATCATTAATTAAAGACATCGTTGAAGATAAAGAGTCGAAATTCTCTGCTACAAAAGAACATTATGTATTTGAAACAAAGACTCGTTATCAAAACAATAGTATGCTGCCGATCCAGGAAATTAAACTAAACAAAGAAGATTTATCTCCGGCAATGGTAAAAGTCATGGATCCAGATCGAAATGCACTTGTGACGGTGGAATTTTCAAAGGTTAAATTCAACGCCAGCTTCGATGACAGCGACTTTGATATGAAAAAGAATATGACGCGTGCTGACCTTAACTTGCCTGTAATGGCAGATAGTAAGGATGAAGCCTTTACTGTTAAGTACCCGACTGCTGATATGGGTGCGAAGTTAGTAGATGAAAAAGTAGTCAAACTTCAGGATGGAAAACGAGTTGTTCTAACCTACGAAGGTGAAAAGTCATTCACATTAGTTCAGGAGAAGGTAACTGTGAAAGAAGCTGCAGCCTCACCTACTTATGTGGACGGAGACTTAGTTGATTTAGGCATAACAATCGGCGCCGTTTCGGAAGGTTCTATTACTTGGACTGTTGATGGGGTAGACTACATGATTGCATCCAATGACCTTACAGAAAGTGAACTCATCGAAATTGCTAGAACCGTGCAAGGGGATGTAGAAAAATAAGATTAAAGGATACAGGCTCTCATACAGGGCCTGTTTTTTTATTTGACATTTAAAATCAGTAGTTTGATAATCAAAAGGGTAAAAATAAATTAAAAAGTGACTTTAAGTAATTAGGAAGTGGAATAATGACAGAGCAGGGCTATTTTTATAGAGACACATGGGCAGAGGTTGATTTAGATTATATTCTCGCAAATGTTACATCTGTCAAAAAACTTTTGCCTCCCAAAGTAGAGATTATAGCTGTGGTAAAAGCAAATGCTTATGGTCATGGGGACTTTAAGGTGGCAGAGAGTGCACTGAAAGCAGGTGCGACGTATCTTGCAGTGGCCTTTATGGATGAAGCTATAGCCTTAAGGAATAAGGGAATAGAAGCTCCGATACTAGTCTTGGGTGCTACTCGGCCAGAGGATGCTGCGCTGGCAGTCAAATACAATATCACGATTACAGTTTTCCAAATAGAATGGGTAAAGGCAGCTCTTTCTCATCTTCCAAAAAATAAGGTACTCCCTGTTCATATTAAACTAGATACGGGAATGGGCAGGATTGGTATTCGTACGAAGGAAGAACTGGAAGCGATTGTGCAGATATTAACAAATGATGATAGGATTGAAATGGAGGGTATATACACCCATTTTGCAACAGCTGATGAAGTAGACCTTTCATATTTCGAGAAACAAAAAGAAATGTTCCATGAGTTATTATCGGTGTTAAAAGAAAGGCCAAAGTATATACATTGCAGTAATAGTGCCGCGGCTTTACGGTTTCCTGAAACCAATTTTAATGCCATTCGTCTTGGGATTGCTATGTATGGATTAACGCCTTCTCCTGAGATTGAACATGAGCTGCCTTTTCCCTTGAATGAGGCTTTCTCGCTTCGTTCGAGGCTGGTTCATGTCAAAAAACTCAGAAAGGGAGACAAAGTTAGTTATGGTGCTACCTATGAGGCAAAGGACGAGGAGTGGATTGGGACCATTCCCATTGGTTATGCTGACGGCTGGATTCGCCGCCTCCAAGGGCAGGAAGTATTGGTAGAAGGAAAAAGAGTGCCAATTGTTGGCAGGATATGTATGGATCAATGTATGGTAAAATTACCACATGAAGTACCAGCAGGGACAACGGTTACGTTAATAGGGAGACAAAATGATGAATTTATCTCAGTTAATGAAGTAGCCCGGAAACTAGAAACAATTAATTACGAAGTGCCATGTATTATCTCAACAAGAGTCCCTCGTCTCTATAAACAGGGCGGGAAAATTGTCGTATTAAAAAACTATCTGCTGCATGAATAAGTGGCCTATTTATAAAAAAGGCACATATTTATGATAATGCGGAAATTTAGTGCATAAAAGGTAGTTTGTTTGGCCTATAATACAGAAGTATTATATTTAGTCTATGCATGTTGGGCATTAAGTGGTATTATTAAATATGGTAGATAGAAAAAATGGTGTGTAGTGATGGTGGAGGTGTATGTTTGTGTCTGAATCCGGCGCAACTACGGAAATCTTAGTAAAATTACCGCAACATCTTTTAACCGAGTTAGATGGTTTTGTAAAATTAGAAAACGTTAACCGGAGCGAGTTTATTTATCAGGCAACTAAAATGTATTTACGCGAACGAAAAAAGAGACAAATTCGCGAATCCATGAGACGTGGATACATGGAAATGGCTATGATCAATTTATCAATTGCATCGGAAGCATTTCAAGCAGAATTTGAGGCAGAGCACACAGTTGAACGTCTTGTAAGCGGAGGGTAATCCCTTGATTGTCAAGCGTGGTGACGTTTATTTCGCGGACCTATCCCCAGTTGTTGGTTCTGAACAAGGCGGCGTCCGTCCTGTACTTGTCATTCAAAACGACATCGGGAATCGGTTTAGTCCCACAGTTATTGTTGCAGCGATTACAGCTCAAATTCAAAAGGCGAAGCTTCCCACTCATGTAGAGATTGATGCGAAGCGCTACGGTTTTGAACGAGATTCAGTCATACTTTTAGAACAGATTCGTACAATAGATAAACAGCGGTTAACCGATAAAATAACCCATCTCGATGACGAAATGATGGAAAAAGTGGATGAAGCCTTGCGAGTAAGTATTGGTCTCATCGAATTTTAGCATTTATGCACGCTCTTCTTGTGAAAGAGCGTTTTTTTATACGTATGCTCTGACCTCATATATGTTTCTGCATTGGCAAGCTAATTTAGCTTGCTTCTTTTTTTATTTATAGAGGGAAATGGTCGGATATGAATCAATTCGGATAATTTGATACAATATGGTAATAGGAATGGAGGTTTGTGTTGTGAACGATACAGTTGTGAAAGAAGAACAGCTGCTTGGGAAGGTAGCGGCTAAATTGACGATACCCGAAAAGCAGGTGAAAAGTGTTATTTCTTTATTGAATGAAGGCAATACTGTGCCATTTATTGCCCGCTACCGTAAAGAAATGACGGGCGCTCTCGATGAAGTCCAAATACGAGATATCCAGGAAAGCTGGCAATACATACAAAACCTTGAGCAAAGGAAAGAAGAAGTACTTCGGACTATTGCTGAGCAAGGCAAACTAACCGATGAACTTACACATAAAATAACGAAGGCAGAAAAGCTTCAAGAAGTGGAAGATCTATATCGGCCATATAAACAAAAACGCCGTACAAAGGCAACGGTCGCAAAGGAAAAAGGACTTGAGCCTTTAGCGGAATGGTTATTAACCTTTCCAAAGACTTCTATTGAAGAACAGGCAAAAGAATTTTTATCCGATGAAAAAGATGTTCTTTCCGTTGAAGATGCGATTGCTGGTGCAAAAGATATCATTGCTGAAATGATTTCTGATGATGCGGAAGGACGGAAATGGATTCGTACCGAAACCTTTAAGGCAGGTAAAGTGGAATCGACGGTTAAAGACGCGGAAAAGGACGAGAAAAAGGTATATGAAATGTACTATGAGTATGAGGAACCGGTAAATAAAATCGTTCCACATCGAACTCTTGCGTTAAACCGCGGTGAAAAAGAAGATATCTTACGGGTATCCATTAAGATGAATACAGATATCATCATTTCCTACCTATCGAGAAAATGGATCCGTAATCAACACTCTCAAAGTGCGCCGCTTGTCTTAGAGGCAATAGAGGACAGCTATAAGCGCTTGATTCAGCCCTCGATTGAAAGAGAAATTCGAGGAGAACTAACAGATAAAGGTGAAGAGCAAGCGATTCATATCTTCTCCGAAAATCTCCGAAACTTACTTTTGCAGCCGCCGTTAAAAGGAAAAGTAGTCATTGGTGTAGATCCTGCTTATCGGACAGGCTGTAAGCTTGCAGTTGTGGATGAAACAGGCAAGGTGTTAAAGATTGATGTTATCTATCCTCATCCACCTGTATCAAAGACAAAGGAAGCAAGGGAAAAGTTTATTCGCATTCTACGTGATTATAAAGTTGAGATGGCGGCAGTTGGGAATGGAACGGCATCTAGAGAAACTGAACAATTTGTAGCAGATATTCTCAAAGAAATGGATGAAGAAATCTACTACCTGATTGTGAATGAAGCTGGGGCCAGTGTATACTCTGCGTCTGATCTTGCAAGAGAAGAGTTTCCGGATTTTCAAGTTGAAGAGAGAAGTGCTGTCTCCATTGCCAGAAGATTGCAGGACCCGCTGGCGGAATTAGTAAAGATTGATCCGAAATCTGTAGGTGTAGGTCAATATCAACATGATGTAGCCCAAAAGCGCCTTTCGGAATCACTGCACTTTGTGGTGGAAACAGCCGTAAACCGTGTAGGGGTGAATGTGAATACAGCTTCTGCTTCCTTATTGCAATATGTTGCAGGACTGACAAAAACAGCTGCCCATAATATTGTGAAGAAAAGAGAAGAAGAAGGAAAGTTTACAAGCAGGGTGCAATTAAAGAAAGTCCCTCGCCTCGGTGCTAAAACATATGAACAAGCTATAGGCTTCTTACGTGTATTAGACGGAAAGCAGCCGTTAGACCGGACAGGAATTCATCCCGAAAGCTATGATGAAGTGAAAAAGTTATTAACGAATTTAGGCTTTACCACAGATGATTTAGGCAGTGATGAATTAAAAGATGCACTAGCTGCACTAGATATAAAGGCAGTATCTGCTGAGTTGGCAATTGGAGAACTAACATTAAGAGATATTATAGACGCATTAGTAAGACCGGAACGTGACCCGCGTGATGACCTGCCGCGTCCTCTATTGAAAAAGGATGTCCTTAAGCTGGAAGATTTAAGTGCAGGAATGGAACTGCAGGGAACTGTAAGAAATGTAGTGGATTTTGGTGCGTTTGTAGATATTGGAGTTAAGCAGGATGGTCTGGTTCACATATCCAAGCTGAGTAATCGTTTTGTGAAACATCCTTTAGATATTGTATCTGTTGGTGATGTGGTAACGGTCTGGGTGGACTCTGTAGACATGAATAAGGGCAGAGTAGCATTAACCATGCTGCCGCCGTCTAAATAAGAGATTAAGTAGAAGAATGAGTGCAACCCGATTAATGAGTTGCACTCTTTTTTATGAAATGTATTTCTTTCTGTAAAAAAACCAGCACTGGTTTAACAGCTTTATTTGGTATCGGTCCTTCTCGTAGAAAGCTCTTTTCATCTGGTTTTGGAACCATGTTGGCATAGTTAACCCTCCCGAAAAGTAGATCATTAAAGGTATCTACAATATATGCTATAATAGGTTGTCACGTTCGCTTTAAGTAAGGAGGGAAGGCAAATGGAGGATAAAGAACTACAAAAGCTAGTTGAAAAAGTCTCGATTGAAAACTTTGGTAAGCCTTTTAGGCACAAAGCCTCCTTTAATAGCAGGCTTCGTTCAACAGGCGGCAGATATCTGTTAGGGACCCATAATATCGATATCAATAAAAAATACTTAGACCAGCTAGGGTTAAATGAACTAATCGGTATTATTAAACATGAACTCTGCCATTACCATCTTCACTTAGAAGGAAAAGGGTACCAGCATCGTGATCAAGATTTTAAAATGCTATTAAAAAAAGTAGGTGCACCCAGATTTTGCAGCCCGCTGCTAGATAAACCCCGAAAACGCACCTCCAATAAAGTCCTTCTTTATGAATGTACAAAATGCAGCCAAGAATATAAGAGAAAGCGTACGATAAATATCAGTCGTTATGTATGTGGAAAGTGTAGAGGTAAGCTGAAAATGGTAAAAGAGCTGCGCGAGGAATAAGGAAAAAATATGCAGTTACTTTTCTTTTAAAAATCGTATTGACTTTATAATACATCGTCATTATAATGTAAAGAGTCGACAGGGTGATTGTCCTTGTTAGACAACATATTATTCCGCAGTAGCTCAGTGGTAGAGCTATCGGCTGTTAACCGATCGGTCGTAGGTTCGAGTCCTACCTGCGGAGCCATTTTATGGGGAAGTACTCAAGAGGCTGAAGAGGCGCCCCTGCTAAGGGTGTAGGTCGGGTAACCGGCGCGAGGGTTCAAATCCCTCCTTCTCCGCCATAAAATTTATTGGCCCCTTGGTCAAGTGGTTAAGACACCTCCCTTTCACGGAGGTAACACGGGTTCGAATCCCGTAGGGGTCATCAGGGACGGGAGATGATTTTAGCTCATTTCCTGTTTCTTATTTAATACACGTTTGGTCCGGTAGTTCAGTTGGTTAGAATGCCTGCCTGTCACGCAGGAGGTCGCGGGTTCGAGTCCCGTCCGGACCGCCATTTTTATAAAACAGC
>NZ_JAWVNQ010000024.1:0-37332 GCF_046591715.1 Neobacillus niacini
ACAAAATTCGGTTGGAAACATTGATTAGCAAATTTACACAAAATCAAGGACTTGACTCTTATTTACCAACACATCGAAATCAACATTCAGTTTTATTTTCAAGAAAGTCTTGTAAATAGTGATGGAATCCATTTCTGGAAGGAACGATAGGCTAGTCCATTGATATAAAAGAAATAGCTGATGACACCGCCAGTCTTTATGATTCCTCTAGCTAATTTCCGGATATTCTTCTGTTTGCGAACCTTTCCGTCCGATAAATATATCCCTAATAACCCTCGGTTGATCAGCTGGTGGAATCTTTTATGAGGCAGAAATTCTGTATGCCGGTCAGCTTCTTTGACAAAGTGTTTTAACCGCTTAAAAAGGGTTTCTGGACTTTCGTAATAAAAACAAAAATTCAAATCTCCGCCTGCTCGATCTTCTTCTTGGTCTATAAAATAATCCAATAAGATATGGAGTCCTTGTATGTATGGAAAATATCCCTTCCGAATATTTTCTGCATCCTGCGCACGAAAATCATCTCTCATTGCATAGGAAATGAGACAGAATATACCTAAAGTAGAACCAGAGCAAGCGGAAAACTCATACCATTCCATTTCCGGCAGCTTACCTTGGTGGTCCCTAAACCATTTCTCCAGCCGTGGTACACGTTCCTCATGAATTACATGTTTGTGAATCTGCAAGTCACAGTAATATTCGCAAAGCTCCAAAAGATACTCTTGAATGAAAGGAAGATGTTTCACTTCCTTTAATACGGATCTGCAGGTTGCCGCTAAATCATTTAAATAGCCGCCATCGTTCTGATCCTTTCGGAATCGGTAATAATTCTTTGGCTCGCTTTCTAATGTAAGAGAATCCTGCATCGATTCATGGAGGGCGGCAAAATCCTTAGGATCGAGAGAAGTACTCCTGTCACAAAGATTATCTAAGTAATCACTAATTGTCTGATAAGCGACGATAAACTTTATTGCTTTTTTATACTTATCATTCGCGGATAGAGCAAGAATCCCTCCGCCTTCACAATGAAAGGTTTTATGTTCAATACTAGCCAGAGCCTGCGTTCTCAGCTCCTCGTTAGGAATACTTTCTGCTCGGGACCTCCAATATCCTAGTTCTTGATGAACTGCTGGTATAATTTGACGATATACTTTTGACATGAGTCTGATAGGCATCATGGAGAATATCTTCCCTTTCTTAAACAATATAACCGATTGCTTTTAATTGACTAATGGCAAAATCCTTGGCGTATTCAAATATATCTTCCCGTTCCGGCTCATTAAAAATTTCATGATAAAGCTTTGGCCATTCTTTATATCTCTTCTCTGATAAAGGTGCATGGTTAAACCACTCCTTAACAGGAACTTTATTAACAATTTTATCATCGCCGGCCTGCATAACCAGCATCGGTACATCCCTAGTACCTTCAATTGATAGAAATGCCTCTTTCACAGCCCCTATTAATTCACGGTACCACCTGACCGAGACTTTTGTGATATATAGCGTATCACCTGCATCTGCTTCAATCACATCTTGATTTTTGGTTGCCATTTCCACTGTTATACCTGAATTCATTCGAAATGATGGGAAAATTACATTGATTCCATATGAAAGCAAATCTAAAATTTTGGGCGGCATATGTGTTAAGCCCAAGCACGGTGACGAGAGAATCACTCCTGCAAGGTTTAAGTTTTCTTCCTGTAATAGACGAATCGCTATTAAGCCCCCCATACTATGCCCTAATAAAAAAACAGGCAGTTCATAACGATAGGCAGCTTTAATCCAGTCTTTCACTTCACTTAGATACTCTTCAAAAGAATCTATATGGCCCCTAAAGGATCTTGTTGTCATACCCTGCCCAGGAAGATCGCCCATGATAACATGAAATCCGGACCTTCGCCACATTTCAATGAGCCAGCCGTAACGGCGATGATGTTCCATTGCACCATGAACCATCACGATCACAGCCTTCGCTTCCCCTTCTGCTTCCCACTTCCACATAGTTTTTCCCCCTAGAAAAATATTCTATTTAGTATTATATTAAATTGAATACGTATTCCAGTCAAAAAGGAGCGACGACTTAAATGATTTATCCCTACAAAGGTAAGGACCCTAAAATTGCAGATTCTGCATTTATTGCAGATTTTACCACGATTACAGGTGATGTTGAAATTGGTGAGAAATCGAGCGTTTGGTTTAACTCCGTCATTCGCGGAGATGTCGCACCTACTGTTATTGGTAAAAAGGTTAATATTCAAGACAACTGTGTCCTGCATCAAAGTCCCAATAATCCATTGATTTTAGAGGATGACGTTACGGTTGGACACATGGTTATCTTACATAGCTGCATTATTCGTAAAAAGGCTTTAATTGGGATGGGTTCAATTATTTTAGATCAGGCAGAAATTGGTGAGGGAGCGTTTATAGGTGCAGGCAGTCTTGTGCCGCAGGGTAAAAAAATCCCTCCTAATACATTAGCATTTGGCAGACCCGCAAAAGTTATTAGGGAATTGAATGAACATGACATTAGTGAAATGAACAGAATTTATACAGAATATGCCGAAAAGGCCCAGTATTATAAGTCATTGCAAAAATAAGAAACGAATGATTTAAGAAACTCTATGATGTCTCGGCCTCTATCAGTATTAAGTAAGATAAATGGAGATTTTCCGCTTAAATGAAGAATGGGGCTATTTTCCGGTGTAATAAGGGGAGATTTTCCGTTTATTCAAAGAAAACTTTATCTTTTACACGTTTTTTTTGGCAATAGGCGGAATCTCTCCGTCTATTTTTGCTAATTTCGATGCCTTTTACAAAATAAGTGGAATCTCTCCGTCTATTTTTCAGATCGGATGCATCCGCCGCCCCTGAACTTATGACCTGATTGGTTCTTGTAACAACAAAGCACCCATAGATTAATATGGGTGCTTCTTACGTCTTAACTTAATGTTTCATTGTCTGCAGTTCTTTTTGTCCTGAAAAAGAATATTTTCCTTCTACATATACTTGATGCCAAATCATAAAGATAAGAACCGTCCAAATCTTCCGGCTGTTATCTGCTTTTCCTTGGCAGTGTTCTTCAAGAAGGTTTAACACATAAGATTTATTGATTAAATGATCTGTGCTGCTTTCACGAATAATAGTTCTTGCCCACTCATTCATTTCATTCTTTAGCCAGTGGCGAATTGGCACTGGGAAGCCAAGTTTTTTCCGGTTTAGTACATGCTCAGGAACAATGCCTTCTGCAGCTTTACGCAAGATATACTTGGTTGTACCATTAGCCGTTTTCAAGCTTGTCGGAATTTTGGATGCTGCTTCAAATACCACTTTATCTAAGAATGGAACACGAAGCTCTAATGAATGCGCCATTGTCATTTTATCGGCTTTTAAAAGAATGTCCCCGCGCATCCATGTATGAATATCAATGAACTGCATACGGTCAACAGGATCATACCCTTTTGATTCCGTATAAAGCGGCTTTGTGATATCGGTGTAATGTAACCCTTCACGATATACAGAAAGCAATTCTTTTTTCTCCGGCTCAGTGAACATTTTCGCATTTCCAATGTACCGTTCTTCCATAGGTGTTACACCACGTTCAATAAAGCTTTTACCCTTCATTCCTTCAGGCATCATGTTTGCAATCCCTCTTAACAAAACTTTTCCTGCTCTCGGGATTTTATTAAACACTTCTAAGTCCTGTGGTTCCCTGTAAATATTGTAGCCGCCAAACAATTCATCGGCGCCTTCACCGGATAGAACAACCGTAACATGCTTTCTGGCTTCACGTGCCACAAAGTACAACGGAATTGCGGCAGGGTCTGCAAGTGGATCATCCATGTGCCAAAGGATTTTCGGCAGTTCATTCATGTATTCCTGCGGTGAAATCACATAACTGATATTTTCTACCCCAAGTTTATCAGCTGTTTCTTTTGCTACATCGATTTCACTAAAGCCATTTTGTTCGAAACCAACAGAAAACGTCTTAATAGCTGGGTGAAATTGCTTTGCAATAGATGCAATAATGGAAGAATCGATTCCGCCTGAAAGGAAAGAACCAACCGGAACATCACTTCTCATATGCATTTTAACTGAATCAATTAACACTTCTTGTATTTCTTTAATAAAATCTGACTCAGATTTTTGTATTGGATTAAAATGTGCCTTCCAATACCTTTTGATTTCCATAGGTGAGCCAATCTTCTTCGTAAAGTAATGTCCTGGCTCTAACTTATAAATACCTCTAGACATCGTATTTGGCTCAGGAACAAACTGATAAGTCAAATAGTGCTGCAGTGAGTCATAATCTAGGACATCATTTTCCAGAGCTAATAGGATACTCTTTTTCTCAGAGGCAAAGAGTGTTCTCTCGCCATCGACAAAATAAAAATATGGTTTAATCCCGAATGGGTCCCTAGCACCAAAAATTGTTTGTTCTTGTTTGTCCCAAATAGTAAAGGCAAACATACCACGCAATTTCTCTACAGCTTTTTCCTTCAAATGGCTGTATAGGGCAATAATGACTTCTGTATCTGAATTTGTAGCAAATTCTAAGCCCTCTTTGAGCAGCTCTTCACGAAGTTCTACGTAGTTATAAACCTCACCGTTAAAAATGATCCAATACCGCTCATTTTCATACGTTAATGGCTGATGTCCGCATTCGATATCAATAATACTTAAGCGGCGAAAACCGAATTGAATATGATCATCATAGAAAAAGCCCTCATCATCTGGCCCGCGATGGGTAATAATATCGTTCATATTTTTAAATTGTTGTTTTTGTTCATCACGAAAGTTTTGTTCCTTGTCGTGTACACAACCAATAAAACCACACATTATGTACGTCACCTACTCCAATCTAAATAAGCTAACTAAAAAACATACTCTCTTATCCTACCACTATTCATACAAAAATGTCAGTGTGAATGGTAGGAAAATTCAGGTACAAACAGTTTTAACCTAAACACATTGCACTAAACTTAGACGAAATAATCAAAAAGAGAGTTACATTAAAATGTAACTCCCGTTTTTCCTCTTAAATATTTGCTTGCTGGCGCAAAGCATCTGCTTTGTCTGTACGTTCCCAAGGAAGATCAACATCAGTACGGCCAAAATGACCATATGCAGCTGTTTGTTTGTAAATTGGGCGACGTAAATTTAACATATTAATGATTCCAGCTGGGCGAAGATCAAAGTTCGCACTAACAAGGTCAACTAGTATATCTTCACTCACGCTTCCAGTTCCGAACGTATCTACTGAAATTGAAACAGGCTTTGCAACTCCAATTGCATAGGCAAGCTGAACCTCAACCTTTTCAGCAAGACCTGCTGCAACAATATTCTTCGCAACATAACGTGCAGCATATGCTGCTGAACGGTCAACTTTTGTTGGATCTTTACCAGAAAATGCGCCGCCGCCATGACGAGCATAACCACCATAAGTATCTACAATAATCTTACGTCCTGTTAAGCCGGCATCCCCTTGAGGTCCGCCAATTACAAAACGTCCTGTTGGGTTAATGAAATATTTTGTATTTTCATCAATTAGCTCTTTTGGAACTACTGGATTAATAACATATTCTTTAACATTACGTTGAATTTGCTCTAATGTAATTTCTGGGTGATGCTGAGTTGAAATAACAATTGTGTCAATGCGGACTGGTTTGTCATTTTCATCATATTCAACAGTTACTTGTGTCTTTCCATCAGGTCTGAGGTAAGGAAGGATATCTTCTTTACGAACCTCTGTTAGACGGCGTGCTAGTTTGTGAGCTAATGAAATAGGAAGCGGCATAAGTTCAGGTGTTTCATTACATGCAAAACCAAACATTAAACCTTGGTCTCCTGCTCCAATTGCCTCAATTTGTTCATCAGTCATTTGTCCTTCACGAGCTTCAAGTGCTTGGTCAACACCCATTGCAATATCTGGTGATTGTTCGTCAATCGAAGTTAAAACAGCACAAGTCTCAGAGTCAAAACCATATTTAGCACGATTGTAACCAATACCCTTAATGGTTTCACGAACGATTTTTGGAATATCAACGTAAGTAGATGTAGTAATTTCCCCTGCAACTAATACTAACCCTGTTGTAACTGATGTTTCAGCTGCAACCCGGGCATTTGCATCCTTTGCTAAAATTGCATCTAAAATCGAATCAGAAATTTGGTCACAGATTTTATCTGGATGACCTTCCGTTACTGATTCAGAAGTGAACAAACGACGTTTTGTTGACATCTGAATTCCTCCTATATTATGAGATAAATCAAGGTTCAAATGAAGGTTACAGGAATACTTCTTGAACCACTGACATTGATACGGTACTCATTCCCTTAGTATGAAATAAACAAAGGATTTTTATTAGCAACACTTTAATAAAAGGTCTTATACAAAACAAAAAACCTTACCACATGAGGAAAGGTTGTTCCGGGCCTTTCACTCTTATCGTTCAAGGTCAAAGCCTTGCGTCAGATTAGCACCTTCGCACTTGAGATATGGCCATTATAATAGCATGGTCTTCTCATAAAGCAGGTTGCTGGGTTTCATAGGGCCTGTCCCTCCACCAGCTCAGGATAAGAGAGTATCCGTTCAAAGTAAAATCATACTTGAACATGTCGAACATTGTCAATAAAATTTTTAGCAAATTAAGGGCAAATATATGAATTTTTCCTTTTTCTAGATTATAGTTAATAATACAACCTAATTTCATTAAATAGTATAGACTATTAAATTAAATGTGTTATACTATTTGTAAAATATATTGAATATTAAAAAACAAAAAAAGGAAGGGTTTTCTCTGATGAATTCCGTACATGTCCCAAATGAACTAAGTCAATTGTTAGAAGAAAATAATGTGCACATTCAATTATCAGTACCACAATTGGTGGAAAAAATCCTATCAAGGAACGAAGGAAAATTAACTTCAACTGGTGCTATTAGTGTATCTACAGGTAAATATACTGGAAGATCCCCACAAGATAAATTTATTGTAATGGAAGATTCAATTAAAGATAAAATCGATTGGGGTTCTTTAAACCAGCCCATTTCGGAAAATGTTTTTAACAACCTTTACAATAAAGTCCTAGATTACTTAAAAGAAAAAGATGAAATATTTGTGTTTAAAGGTTTTGCAGGAGCGGATAAAAAGACGCAATTGCCGATTCAAATTGTTAATGAATACGCATGGCATAATTTATTTGCGCATCAATTGTTTATTCGCCCAAATGATGAAGAATTACTAACACATAAAGCCGGGTTCAGTGTGATTTCTGCTCCGAATTTCAAAGCAGATCCTGTCGTGGATGGTACAAAGTCTGAAACCTTTATTATTATCTCATTTGAAAAACGAACCATTTTAATTGGCGGAACAGAGTATGCAGGTGAAATGAAAAAATCTATTTTTTCCATTATGAACTACCTATTACCTGAGAATAATATTTTCTCCATGCATTGTTCTTCTAATGTCGGTGTTGAAGGTGATGTTGCTCTATTCTTTGGTCTTTCAGGAACAGGTAAGACCACGCTATCAGCAGATCCTAAACGCCGCTTAATTGGTGACGATGAACATGGCTGGTCATCAACTGGTGTCTTTAATATTGAAGGCGGCTGCTATGCAAAAACCATTAACCTGTCTAGAGAAAAGGAACCTCAAATTTTTGATGCCATTCGCTTTGGTACTGTACTTGAAAACGTAGTACTTAATCCTGAATCTAGAATCCCTGATTATGATGATTCTTCTCTAACAGAAAATACACGAGCTGCCTATCCGATAGAAGCAATTGATAATATTGTGAAGCCAAGCATTGCTGGCCACCCGAATACGATTATCTTTTTAACGGCAGACGCATTTGGTGTACTGCCTCCAATCTCAAAGTTATCAAAAGAGCAAGCCATGTATCATTTCTTAAGTGGTTACACATCAAAATTAGCGGGAACAGAGCGCGGAGTTACCTCACCTGAAGCAACCTTTTCAACATGTTTTGGTGCACCATTTCTTCCTTTGCCGGCTACCCGTTATGCCGAAATGCTAGGTGAAAAGATTCTTGAGCACAATGCGAATGTCTTTCTTGTGAATACTGGCTGGACTGGCGGGGAATACGGAGTTGGCAGCCGTATGAAACTTGCCTATACTAGAGCAATGGTTCAAGCAGCACTTGAAGGGGAACTAAATAATGTGGAAACAGTTAAAGACGACATATTTGGTCTAAACATTCCGCTTCACATCGCAGGTGTTCCTGATGAAGTCCTGCAGCCAAGCAAAACGTGGGCAGATCGAGCGGCATATGAAGCGAAAGCAAAAGAATTAGCAAATAAATTCCATGAAAACTTCAAAAAGTTTACAAATGTTGACATCGAAATTGTAGAAAATGGCGGTCCAATTGCCTAAAAAGTAATGCCCTTATCATTGCGATAAGGGCATTTTTTAATTTGTAGAATTTAGTGATATTAATTGATAGGTTAACGTTGTCTTGCTGTCCTGCCATTCTACCTTTTTAATCACCGCTGTTCCACTTGTGTCGCTTTCAATTGTCTTTCTGACATCAATGGGAATCTCAATTGGATATAGCCTATATCCTTCTTTTTCTAATTGGAAAAGATTTTCCTCAACCCTCTTTTCTCTCCCTTTTGTTACAATCATCGTGTTTAACTCAAAGGGCATACCCATATGTACACGCTCCTCTGTATTGGACTTACTTTTATTTTATCATCTTTTGATTTGATTTTTCATCCACTGAGATAAATCCTTTACGATTTTTCTATTGACCACTGGAGGAAAGTAGTGAGTAAATTCATTAAAATACCAGCATTCCACCTTTTTGTTAAGTCCTTTAAGTCTCCGTTCAAGTCTGTAGGCATGCTCCACAGATACATTATGATCATTTGCACCATGGATGATAAGAACCGGAGCCTCAATTCTCTCAAGCTCATAAAGAGGGGTTCGTTCCTCATATCTTTCTGGATATTTCCCTGGAGTACCGCCAATGACCCTTTTTAGCATCTTCCGCAAGTCTTTTCTTTCTTCGTATGTTAAAAACATGTCACTTACTCCACCCCAAGTCACAATGGACGCTGCTTCAGGAAATTCAATTCCTGTCAGTAACGCCATTACACCTCCCCGGGAAAATCCAAATATATGGATATACCGAACACCGGGAAATGATTTTAAAAGGAGAAAGGCAGAAAAAGCATCTTCTCTGTCCTCGCCTGCAAAATCTTCATTTCCCTCTCCTCCTTGATTGCCTCGATAGTAGGGAGCAAACACGATGAAACCCTCTGCAGCAAACTGTGCAATTCTTGCAGGTCGTACTTTTCCTACATTTTTAATGCCTCCCCGCAAGTATAAAAATCCGTCATAGCTTCCTTTTAATTTTGGTTGTGCAAGCATCCCTTTTACTCTCAATCCATTAGAAAGATAGGTTATTTCCCACAATTCCACACGAGGATTGGGTGAAGGGAAACGATTTGCCTCGATGATTTTTTCATTTTGTTTGTTCACCTTAGATTTCACCCTTCCTATTTGGTCATCAAAAAATTTTATGTAACTAGGCATTCACACATTTTTCACTCTATCATACGATATGGTAGGCCAACAGCCCAGATTTTGCCTTACTTAAAGGGGGTTTTAGTGTGAAAAAGTGGTTTAAATTCGGTTTTTCATCACTTCTAATTTTCATTCTTATGTTTTCCATTGCAGCTTGTAACGGAACCGATAAAACAGACACAGAGAAAATGGAAAAGGTCCGATTAGTGGAGGTTACCCGTTCCATCTTCTATGCACCTGAATACGTAGCGATCGCAAAAGGATTTTTTGAAGAAGAAGGTTTAGATGTTGAACTTTCAACAGCCTTCGGCGGTGACAAGACCATGACTGCATTGTTATCAGGCGGTGCCGATATTGCCCTAGTAGGCTCTGAGACATCTATTTATGTGTACGCCCAAGATTCAAATGATCCAGTCATAAACTTTGCTCAATTAACACAAACAGACGGTACTTTCCTTGTTTCAAGGGAAAAAATTGATAATTTCTCTTGGGATCTATTAAAAGGCTCAACATTCCTAGGTCAGCGTACTGGCGGTATGCCGCAGATGGTTGGTGAATTTGTTCTAAAGAAACACGGAATTGATCCTCATCAGGATTTAAATCTCATTCAAAATATAGATTTCGCTAACATCCCAAGTGCTTTTGCTTCAGGAACAGGCGATTTTGTTCAATTATTTGAGCCGCAGGCAAGCATCTTCGAACAGGAAGGAAAAGGTCATATCATTGCTTCCTTTGGTACTGAATCAGGGCATGTACCTTATACAACCTTCATGACAAAAGACAGCTACATGAAAGAAAACCAAGATATTGTAGAAAAATTTACTAGAGCCATTTACAAAGCACAGCAATGGGTTGAAACACATAGCTCTGATGAAATTGCTGAGGCTATTCAATCCTATTTCCCAGATACAGCCCTTGAACTTATCTCCACAGTAATTGACCGCTATAAAGAGCAGGGCTCCTTTGCTGTTGATCCTATCCTTGATGAAGATGAATGGAACAATCTTCAGGATATCATGGACGAAGCTGGTGAACTTCCAGAAGTCATCGATCACAAAACACTAGTTAACACTGAGATCGCTAAAAAGGTAAAAGAAGACTAAACTAATTTAAAAATGGGAGGCCGTCCATATGAGTTTTTTAACCATTAAGAATGTTCATCACACTTATTTCACTAAAGCCTCTGCAACTACGGCACTCTCTGAGATTACCCTGCAAGTTGAGGAAGGAGAATTTGTTTCCTTCCTCGGCCCCAGCGGCTGTGGCAAGACGACATTATTGTCCATCATTGCCGGGCTGATTAAGCCTGTCGAAGGGACTATATTGCTTGAGAACAAACCGCTATCAGGAATAAAGAACCAAATCGGCTATATGCTTCAACAGGATTACCTTTTCCCATGGAAAACGATTGAGGAAAATATTCTCCTTGGATTAAAGCTATCAGAGAAATTAAATGATAAAACCAAGTCAGCGGCATTAGACCTGTTAAAGCAAATGGGTTTAAGCGGCATTGAAAAACAGCTGCCGAAACAGCTTTCTGGAGGTATGAGGCAGCGTGCTGCTCTTGTAAGGACGCTGGCAACAGAACCAAAACTGCTCATGCTGGATGAACCCTTTTCAGCATTAGATTATCAGACCAAGTTAAAGCTCGAAGACCTAGTATCGAAGACACTGGATGCCTTTGGAAAAACAGCCATTCTGGTCACCCATGATATCGGTGAGGCCATTGCCATGAGTGATCGGGTTGTCCTCTTTTCACCAAGCCCGGGCAGGGTTCATAAGGTATTTGAAATCCCAGAGGACCTGCGTCGTTTGTCTCCATTTAATGCAAGGAATCACGAGACCTTTTCTACTATTTTTCAAACCATATGGAAGGAGCTGGAGTCACTTGAGTCAAAGGAAGAATAAGGTGAACCTCCTCCATAAAGATTATTTACACTCATTAATGATTGAAAAAAGATGGGTTCGATTTTACCAGTTGGTTATATTTATTGTCTTTTTTGCAGGGTGGGAAATCACCAGTCAAAAGCGTTGGATTGACCCCCTTTTATTCAGTTCCCCATCTAAGATTTGGAATTTATTTTTAGAAAAATTTCAGGATGGATCATTGCTCTCAAATTTAGGTGTAACCTTAACCGAAACCATTTTTGGTTTTATCCTGGGTACACTTCTTGGAACCTTACTTGCTGCTTTACTATGGTGGTCACCAATGTTTTCTAAGATTATTGATCCATATCTGGTAATTTTAAATGCTATGCCAAAAGTAGCTTTAGGACCCATACTAATTGTTGCTTTAGGCCCTGGGTATCCTTCAATTATTGCGATGGGTGCCATTATATCGGTCATTATTACCACGCTGGTCGTCTATACTTCTTTTAAAGAAGTTGACCCTAACTATTTAAAAGTGCTGCAAACATTTGGGGCGACACGTTTGCAATGCTTTAAAGAAGCCATTCTGCCGGCAAGTTTCCCGACGATTATCTCTACTTTAAAGGTTAATGTAGGATTATCATGGGTCGGTGTTATCGTCGGTGAATACCTTGTCTCCTCAAGGGGACTTGGTTACTTGATTATTTATGGCTTCCAAGTATTTAATTTCACACTCGTCTTTTTATCACTGCTGGTGATTGCCGTCGTAGCCACGATTATGTATCAGCTGGTTGAGCTGTTAGAGAAAAAACTTATCAAGGAATAGCGGCTTATTTAAATTTGTCGCTATTCTTTTTCGATTTGATGTTTAATATAGTTTATACACGCTGGAATTACTTCATCCTTCATAATAAAACTGTACTCTTTTCCAAACCGTAATTGTAAGATATCTCCTTCCACCATAACAGGTCCATTTGTTTCGTAATAATTATTTGTCAGGCAGATCGTTTTTATTTTTCCCCAAAAAACGGCCTTCACAAATGAATTTTTTCCATCCTTTACTTTATATTCTGCTATCTGTGAAAGTTCGCCTAAAGTTGCACCTGTTTCTTCATGAACCTCTCGGCGGGCTGCTTCTTCAAGCGACTCCCCATCCTCCACCTTACCGCCAGGAAATTCGAGGCCGCGGACCTTATGATTGGTTAGATACCAATTACCCTGGTACTGGCAAATGACAAGCACATGCTTGGCGGTCTCATCGAATGCGTTAACAGAAAAAGAAAGCTCAACCAAATTCCCTAATTTGTCATAAAACTCATTCATCTTGTCTCTCCCCTTGGGTTCCCTTTTTGCACTAATTATAATCGAAAAAAGCGGAATATCCCTATTAAAAGGATTTTCCGCTTTGTCAACTTTTACCCGGGCAAAATATTCATCGACTCAATATGTCGTTTCGCTTCCTCATCACCAAGTTTATAAATCATCCCATATACTTGCTCTATGGTATTGTCATAGTTGTCATTTTCCCTGTCATGATGATATTGAACATATGGAACATGGGCTCTGAAAAAGTTTTGCCATTCTGTAGAATAGTTTTGATCAAATATTTCTCTTAATTGCGTGATTTCCTCATCGTTGGCTTGAATTTTAAAGCTCCATGTTGAAGCTGTTGAACTTTGTGATATTTGTCCATGCCCAACATCTATATAATAGGTCTTTTTTTGCTCATCCATTATGTCATCCCCTTATTAATATTATTAAGAATTTCCCACAATCAAATAAAATTTATTCTTTTTCATATTTCGACGCTTTTTTTAGAGCTGAATATTGTATAATTGTCATAATATTAGGAAAACGAACTCCGGCATTTTAACTATTTTTTTGCTTCTAAGAAAGAGGATATTTTTCATCATTAAGGGAATTGAATAAGTAAGGAAAAAATTTTTCAAAATTCTTTGGAGGTGAACGAGATGAGGTTAGTCGATGAATTATTTCAAATGTATCGCGACAAGCTGACAGGTGATGAAGAAGATATTGATATGTTAGCATTCGCCTTCTTAGAAGAAATGTCACATGAGGATCTTCTCCATTTAATTAAAGAGATGGATAAACAAGAATTATATGATTTAATGGGGCTTTATCTAATTGAAAGCTTAAAAGGGAAATTTGCGCAAGAAGAATACGGACAACAGCGTACCCATACTTATTATCCAAGGAATATCCACTAATTACTGATACTTACATACTGCCATTAGCAAAAAGGAACTGCCTTAGGCAGTTTCTTTTTTTGGTTAAAAAAGTGTAAAACCATGCTAGAATATAAGAATACAAGGGGGGAGAAAAATGTATACGATATTTGTGGTAAGCATTGTGATAATTATCGTAGTGCTATTACTAGCCGTTATTACAACATCGAAAGCCTATTCATTTAAACATACAGTAGATCCGCTCGATGATAATCCATATTTAAATAACACTAATGATAATGAAGAAGACAAAAAGCACTAAAAAAATTCCTATTCAACACGAATAGGAATTTCTTTTTTATCTATGCAAATACTTGTTTTAACTCTTCTTTACTTTGCTCCAGCCAAAAACGCATTAACCGTTTTGCACCCTCTAGGTCATGAAGCTTCGCTTGTCCGCATTGTCTTTCGTTTGCGGCAGGAATCTCCGTAATTTCAACTGCAGTCTTCATGGTATCTTCTAGAAGGTCAATGATTTCATCAACTGTCGGCTCACCACTGACAACCAAATAATAACCTGTTTGACAGCCCATTGGAGAAATATCGATAATATCAAAGTGATTATACTTTTCAACATGTGCA
Source organism: Neobacillus niacini (assembly GCF_046591715.1). GTDB lineage: Bacteria > Bacillota > Bacilli > Bacillales > Cytobacillaceae > Neobacillus > Neobacillus niacini_L. The sequence goes on from NZ_JAWVNQ010000024.1 coordinate 14,234, forward strand.
CGAAGATTAAAAGCCAGAAGATGTTCTAATGTATGAATGACATCAGGCTTCATTGCTTGTTTATTTGGCTGGCAGAAACGAATATCATATTTATTAACAACACCGTCACTTCCAACCTTATGGACGCCGCAATGTCTAACGTATGGTGCTTTTACAGCATTATGATCTAAATCAAAGCTTTCTACTGAAGGCATTTTTCCCCACTCCTTACTATATGTCTAAATAAAATCATACTATAAATTCCGAGTTTTTTCATCAATATTATCAAATATAAACTATTTAGACGTTTTATCTTTTATATGATATCTTTTAGTAAATTAAAAAAGGGAGTGTCCCTATGTTGAAAAAAGTTTTTATTTCCATTATACGATTCTACCAAGTTGTGATATCCCCCATTAAACCGCCAAGCTGCCGTTTTTACCCTACATGTTCCCATTATGGGTTAGAAGCAGTGCAACGGTTTGGTGCACTACAGGGCGGCTGGCTTACACTAAAAAGGATTTTAAAATGTCATCCCTTTCATCCTGGAGGAGTGGATCCAGTTCCAGAAAAAAAGAAAGTCTAATTTTGATATCCATCAACTACAAGATCAAGTTTTCCTGTCTTAGGATCAATAACTAGTCCATGGACTGGAACACCTTCTGGCATTAATGGATGGTTTCTTATTACCTCTACACTGTGCTCCACGCTTTCTGTGACATTATCAAAACCATGAAGCCATTTTTTTATGTTGATACCTGAATAGGTAAGAGTATCCATGGTTTCCTCTTTTACTCCTCGGCTTAACATACTATCTATGACTGGTTCAGCTTTTAATCCACTCATCCCACAATCGTGGTGAGCAATAACGAGGACTTCTTCTGCTTGAAGCTGATATACAGCAATAAGAATACTTCTCATAATACTTCCGAATGGATGGGATACCAGTGCCCCAGCATTTTTAATAGTCTTTACATCCCCATTATTTAAGTTCAAAGCCTTAGGCAATAATTCCAATAATCTTGTATCCATACAAGTAAGAATAACGGTTTTCTTATTCGGAAATTTTGTTGTTTCATATTTCTCATATTCACGACTTTCAACAAATTTTTGATTAAAATCAAGTATTTCATTTAATAATGACATAATTATCCCACCTTTTTTTTGGTTACTATAAGGATACATAAAAACTAAATGCTGTATCAACTTTATGCTTGCAATTATAGTATTTTTTTTGTAAGATACATAAGGAAATCGGAATCGTTCCGTATTATACTTTTATAATCATTAGAATCCCAAAAAAATTTTCAACCATAAATCGTAATAACTCCGGTTTATTCTATCTAAAAGGAGCAAATATGAAAAAATCCATCTTTTTACCATTACTTATCTCATTACTGTTACTAACCGCCTGCAGTGCTGAACAGGACGTTACAGAAAAGAAAAAAGACCAAATCACTATTTATACTACTGTTTTCCCGCTTCAATATTTTACGGAGCGCATTGGCGGAGATTTCGTTAGTATTCAAACAATCTATCCTCCAGGAGCAGATGAACATACCTTTGAACCATCCCAAAAGGATATGATTAAATTAGCTGATTCAGACTTATTTTTCTACATAGGTTTAGGTCTAGAAGGCTTTGTAGAAAAAGCAAAGGAATCATTAAAAAATGAAAATGTCTTGATGATACCAACAGCTGAAGATTTACAATTAGAACCTGTTGAAGAACATGAAGAGCACGAAGTCCATGAGGATGATGGCCATGGGGATTTTAATCCCCATGTCTGGCTCGATCCCATCTATTCGAAAGAAATGGCAGCGATCATAAAAGATTCTTTAGTTGAAAAAATGCCTCAAAATAAAGAAGTTTTTGAAAAAAATTATCAGCAGCTTGCAAATGAATTGGATCAATTACATTCCAAATTTGAAAGTACCATCCAAGCTGCAAAACATAGAAATATCTTAGTTACTCATGCTGCATTTAGTTATTGGGAGCAAAGATACGGAATCGAAGAAATCAGTATTTCTGGTCTAACCACAACCAATGAACCATCACAGCGAGAACTAGAAGAAATTATTACCCTGGCAGATAAACAAGGCCTGCATTATATCCTTTTTGAACAAAACGTCCAATCAAAATTAGGGGAGATTGTTCAAGAGGAAATAGGAGCAAGGGCATTGCCTGTCCATAATTTAGGGATTTTAACAAAAGAAAATATTAAGAATAACGAAACTTATTTCTCATTAATGGAGCAGAACTTAGAGTCACTAAAAAAGGCCTTAAATGATTAGTTCCATTCGTTCCTATTACTGACAGGGATGAGGAACAGGGAAAAATCAAAAGCTATTTATGTATTACCAATCAAGCTAAGGAGTGATACAAAATGGCACAAGACGTATTATGTGAAGTGAACAACTGCTCTTATTGGGCAAAAGGAAATAAATGCAGTGCTGATAGTATTTATGTTGTCAGTCATAAAGGGAAAACGGCTGATAACAGTCATGAAACTGATTGTAAGACATTTGAACCTTCGGATATATAGATACAATAAACCAGACATTTTCTTGTCTGGTTTATTTTTTATCGAAGATAAATACCTTTTCGATTAGTGTCGTTTCTTTCAATCTTTTTTCATTTATACCGAATCCGATCCCAAAGGTATCTGGTACGTCGACGTAGCCATTTTCTACTTTTACTTCTGGTGTTATGATATCTTCTTCCCAAAATCGATTGGAGGCAGAGATATCACCTGGTATTGTGAAGCCTGGGAGTGAAGCGAGTGCAATATTATGGGCACGTGATACTCCAAATTCGATCATTCCCCCGCACCATACTTCTATTCCCTTTAGTAGGCACAAGTCATGTATTCTTTTTGCTTCGTAAAGACCGCCGACTCTTCCCGCTTTTATATTTATGATCTTACAGCTGCCCAGGTCAATCGCATTTTTCGCATCTTCAAAGCTGACAATACTTTCATCTAAACAAACTGGTGTCTTTAACTCTCTCTGCAGCAATGAATGCTGAATAATATCATCGCTTGCCAGCGGCTGTTCAATCATCATGAGATTAAAGTCATCAAGTGCTTTTAACTTCTCCATGTCTTTCAAGGTATAAGCTGAATTAGCATCAGCCATTATCGGAAGTGCAGGATAATGCCGCCGTATTCCTGCTAGAAAGGAGTAATCCATTTGCGGATTAATTTTAACCTTTATCCGCTGGTATCCTGCTTCGAGGTGTTTTTCGATTTGTTTAATAGAGCTGCTAAGGGAGTTAGCTGCAACTACCACACCAGCAGCAACCTTTTTCCTGGTACCGCCAATATTGGCAGAAAGGGATTCGGAATTCCTCTTTGCATGCAAATCCCAAATAGCCATTTCTAACCCAGCCTTAGCCATATTGTTCCTCCTAATTGACCTAAACAATATGGCTGCGTCTTTAGGATGACCTATAGGGTTATTCTTGAGCAAAGGAATTAAAATATCACTTAAAATATGTAAACTCGTTTTAACCGTTTCTTCGGTATACCATGGGGTTGAAAAGGCCACACCTTCCCCATAGCCTGAAATCCCATCAGAATCGATTACCTCTACGATTATCCCTTCACGTTCTGTAACGGTTCCTAAGTGTGTGTAAAAAGGTGACTTCAAAGGCATACTGACAACGCTAAGTTTAATCTGTGCAATGTCCATTTACTATTCCTGCCCTCCTAAACCAATTCACACAGTTTCCTGCGCATCAGCTTTTTAGCAGCGTTCCTCGGAAGTTTGTCGGTAAAATGAAACGTTTTTGGCACCTTATATTTGGCTAAGTTTTCTAAACACAATTGTCTGAGTTCATCCTCCGTAACCTCAGCCCCTTGTTTTCTGACAATAAATGCTGCCGGAACCTGCCCCCATATTTCATCCTTGAAGCCAGTGACTCCAGCATCTGCTACCTCAGGATGGGACAATAGGACGGATTCAATTTCTGCAGGATATATGTTCTCACCACCAGAGATAATGAGGTCAGAGCGTCTATCTAGCACATATAAAAATCCCTCTTCATCTAAATAGCCAATATCGCCTGTCTGAAACCAGCCTTCCTTAAATTTTTCCTTTAATACATCTGGACGGTATAAATAGCCCATTGTCACATTAGGGCCTTTAACCATTATTTCACCCGCTTGTTTTGGCTTTGCGATACTGCCATCCTCCAAAATAACTTTAAGCTGTGAAGGAAATAATGGTTTACCTGCTGAACCTAGTCTTGTGATGCTGTACTCAGGTGATAGTGTGACGAACTGTGAGGCTGTCTCAGTCATTCCATAGGATTGAAATACCGGAATATCTTTTGACTTACACGCCTCTAACAGCGGTAAAGGTGCAGGACCTCCTCCTAAAAGCGCACAGCGGAAATGATTTGGCAGCCGTTCATCTTTAAGCGTTTCAACCATCCTAAACAGCATAGTTCCTACCACTGACATAATCGTGACACGTTCTGATTTTATATCCTCAATTACTTTGTTTGCATCAAAGGATTCATGCAGAATGACTGGCATTCCATAGATAACACTTTTCATTAAAATAGAAAAACCGCTTATATGAAAAAGTGGAACACTGCAAAGCCAGCGGTCGGTTTCTGTGTATCCTAAATTCAATGCTGATCCGACAGCGCTCCACCAATGGTTTCCGTATGATTGAATGACACCTTTTGGATTTCCAGTTGTACCTGATGTATACATGATGGTACTGATATCTCCTAAATTAATTTCATTCTGTATTTCGGGCTCAATTGGACTTACGGTATATAATTCATCCTTTGTCATTACAGATATTTCTATTTCTTGCTTTAGTCCATGAAATTCATTTTCGAGAATTAAATATGCTGCCTTGGAGTCATTTAACTGCCAGACTAATTCTTTGGTGGTTAAGCGATTATTTAATATAACAGTCTTGTTCCCTAATAGCTGAAGTGCAAATAAAATTACAACGGTATCAAGGTGATTTTTAAGCAAAACACCTATATATTGATCCTTTTTCAATCCTAAAGCTTGCAGCCTGCCAGCCATTTGATAGGAGCTCTCATATAATTCCTTAAATGTTACGGTTCTATTGTTAAAAAAAACAGCAGCACGATCCGGTGTAAGGAACGCCCGATTTTTCAAAAAGTTAGGCAAGGTTTCGTAATTCATTTTTTTCACCTTCTTATTCTGTCTAGACTCCGGTAAGGCGCTTCGATTTTTGATATAAAAACAGCCTGATGGAAACCATCAAGCTGCGTTCAATCATTTTTTAATCAAGGGAAGCGCGGGAATTGGCCAAAGTCTGGTTTACGCTTTTCTTTAAATGCGTCACGGCCTTCTTTGGCTTCTTCAGTTGTGTAGTATAGCAGAGTTGCATCACCAGCAAATTGCTGAAGTCCTGCTAATCCGTCCGTATCTGCATTCATTGCTGCCTTCAAGAAACGAAGGGCAGTTGGGCTTTTCTCAAGAATTTCATTACACCACTGAATGGTCTCCTCTTCTACTCTTTCAAGTGGTACAACTGTATTTACTAAGCCCATATCAAGTGCCTCTTGTGCATTGTACTGACGGCACAGGTACCAAATTTCGCGAGCTTTTTTATGGCCGACAATCCTTGCAAGATAACCAGAACCATAACCAGCATCAAAACTTCCTACATTCGGACCAGTTTGTCCAAAAACAGCATTGTCGGCTGCAATGGTTAAGTCACAAACAATGTGTAAAACGTGTCCGCCGCCAATCGCATAACCCTTTACCATCGCAATAACAGGTTTTGGAATAACACGAATCAAGCGCTGTAAGTCTAAAACATTTAAACGTGGAATTTGATCTTCGCCAACATAGCCGCCATGTCCGCGAACTTTTTGGTCTCCACCCGAACAAAATGCCTTGTCTCCAGCTCCTGTTAATACGATTACTCCTACGCTGGAATCATCACGAGCATAGGCAAACGCATCAATTAACTCCATAACGGTTCTAGGTGTAAATGCATTATGTACATGTGGGCGATTAATGGTAATCTTAGCGATTCCGTTATATGTTTCATAGAGAATTTCTTCATATTTACGTCCTGCAACCCATTCTACTGTCAAAACAATCTCCTCCTTAGTTTCTTATTGACAAAAAGTCACTTACTATTGTATCAAACTTTTCTTTTTGTTCCACATGAATTGCATGGCCACTATCATTAATTACAATCCATGACGCCTTTTTCATTTCCTTCTGCATTTTTTCAGCAATTTTGCAGAACTTTTCATCGAGCCTTCCTGTTAGAAGAAGCACTTCGCAATTTACTGTGTACAACTTTTCCCACCATGATGGCTGCGATCCTGTTCCCATCCCTAATAAGCTTTTTACTAGCCCTTTTGGATGATTGGCTAACCTTTGTTTCCTAATACTTTTTTGAATGGCCTCTGGAAGATACTTCATCGATGAAAAGAGAGGTATGTCTTCCCAGTAATCAACAAAGGATTTCATTCCTTGTTCATTAATAAAGTTTGCAAGTTCCCCGTCTTTCATACGGCGCTGTGATCTTTCTTCCTCTGTCTCGAGGCCCGGTGAAGCACTTTCCAAGATAAGTTTTCTTACCCTTTTCGGATAAAGTAGTGCAAAGGTTAGTGCAAGTCTCCCTCCCATTGAATACCCAAGCAGGTCTATTTGTTCAATTTCCAGCTTGTTGAGTAGCAAGTTCAGGTCGTAAGCTGCACCTTCTATAGAATAACGATGAATATCTTCTGGTGACTCTGACCTGCCGTGACCAATAATATCAGGAATAATTAATTTAGAGTGCCTGCCCCAGCTTGAGCAAAAAGATGTCCAAGTGGAAGAATCCCCTGTGAAGCCGTGTAATAATAGTAATGGGAATCCTTCCCCACAAGTCTCGACATGATATGCAATATCATTAATTTTCAGCTGCATTAATGAACACCTTTGACAAAATTTGATATTTCCTGGGAAACAACACGCCAAAATTCGCGGTGTTGTTCTAAATTACTGTCTCTGTTCGTCACGACTTCATAGACATTCAATCCTTTGGCATCACTAGATTGGTGCAATAATTCATGGAGGTGATCCCAATCTTTCACTTTCGTAAAGTTCCCGCCAAACATTGATACCGCATGCTCGAATTCTAGGTTTAAAGGAGTGCCAAATAAAAGCTCGAAATGCTTTGGGTGCTGTGCCTGAGGCAGGAATGAGAAAATTCCTCCTCCATTATTGTTAACAACAATAATTCGGATATCGATGTCATATAACTTCGCAGCAACCATACCGTTTAAATCATGAAAAAAAGTTAAATCTCCTAAAACAAGGTAAAGAGGCTGTGAGTATAATCCTGCACCCAGGGCAGTAGATACCGTGCCATCAATTCCATTTGCACCCCTATTAGCCATCACTTTAATCGATTTATTATTGTTAAGAAAGAAACTATCTAAGTCTCTAATTGGCATACTGTTCCCAACAAACAATACAGCATCTTCTGGAAGCATTTCTTGTAATTGATAGAACAGTCGACCCTCGCTTAACATCGGGCTGTCCTTAATTAAAGCCATGTTAGCTTTTGTAATCTGGTTGATTTCCAGCCATTTCCCCAAGAATTCGGAAGACTCTCTTGTATCCGTAAAGGTTATTAACTTCTCACAAAAAATGGTTTCATTACAGAAAATCATTTCCGTTGATAGGGTTGCCGGATCCCTCCAGCCTCCTGCTCCGTCAATAACAAATTGTTCAGCTTGATGATTTTCTTTTAAGAAGATGGTTAATGCCTTTGACACAGGCATGGCTCCGAAACGCAGAATGACATCTGGCTTTAAATATTCCTTAGCATCAGGGTTCCGTAAGAAAGTGTCATATGTATCAATAATATTTTCTTGTGAATGAGGTCCACTTCGCAGCTGGGACAATGGGTCCGCTAAAACAGGAAAGTTCAAGGCTTGCGATAACTGTGTGACAGCTTGAGCAAAACGATTGTCAGCAATGTTTCCGCATACAATTATTCCATTCTTGTAACCCTTCAGCTTATGAGAAATATCCCTAAATTCATCCTCATGAATCGTCAATTCCCCATTTCGAACGTGGACGTAGCCCATAGGCCGTTCATTCAATTCGAAGATTGCTTCATCTAGTTTTGGTATTAGCGGTTCCCTGAAAGGGAAATTCAGATGGACAGGGCCAGCAGGTGCCTGACTAGCAATGGCAGCTGCACGCGCAGCAACAGTTCGGGCATAGCGAATGATTTCATTACTATTTTCCGGCAATGCCATATCAGCAAACCATTTTACATGCTGCCCGTACAAATGAATTTGGTCAATGGCTTGCGGAGCTCCCACTTCTCTAAGCTCATGTGGACGGTCAGCAGTTAGAACAAGTAAAGGCACACGAGAATACCGTGCCTCGATAATAGCCGGAAAATAATTCGCTGCAGCTGTACCCGATGTACATAATATGGCTACTGGCTTGTTAGCAGCTTTTGCGATCCCTAAAGCGAAGAATGCTGCTGAACGCTCATCTACGTGGATATGAATATTTATATCTGGATGTTCAGCCATCACCATTGCCATTGGAGTTGATCTCGAACCCGGACTAACCACAACATCTTTTATTCCTGTTTGTACTAACTCTACAACAAAGGCAGCTAAATAAGCTGTTAATGAAACTTGATGATCCATATTAATTTCCTCCAAGGGCTCGAAGCATCGGTCTGAATTTCAAGCCTGTTTCCAAATATTCACTTTCCGAATCAGAATTACGAACGACACCACAGCCTGCAAATAATGAAGCTTCCTTATCTTGAATGAGACCGGAACGGATTGAAACGGAGAATTCACCGTTTCCTTGATAATCACACCACCCAAGTGGAGCAGCATAAAATCCACGATCCAATTCTTCAACCTCTCTAATTTTCTCGATCGCTTCTTCCTTAGGCAGGCCGCCAAGTGCAGGAGTTGGATGAAGCCTTTCTACTAATAAAAGCAATGAAGCATCCTTCTGACATTTACCAATGACTGGGGTATACAGGTGTTGAATATCCCTAATTTTCATTAATTGCGGCTTATCTGGAAGGATTATTTCCTCGCATGATTCTTCCAAAGCTTCCTTAATCATTTCAACTACATATCCATGCTCAATAAGGTTTTTATTATCATTGAGTAATGTTTGCCCTAACCTCTGGTCTTCTTCTTCCGTTTTACCCCGTCTAATTGATCCTGCAAGACAAGTAGAAAATACATTGTTTCCTTGTTTTTTTACTAGTCTTTCGGGTGTAGCGCCAATGAAACAGTCTCCATTAGATTCAAAAACAAAAATAAAGCTATCGCGCTGTTGATTATACAAATTTTTAAGTATTACCTCTGCTTTAACGGGCTGATCAAAAAATAACCTTAATTCCCGAGCAAGAACCACCTTTTTTAATGAACCTTCTTTTAGATCCTCTACCACATCATTCACACTCTGTTTCCATTCTTGTGGAGAAATTTCTTTCGTTTCAAGGAGTACTGCCGGTTTTATTACTACATCTTCTTTAGAAGAAGTGAGTAATTGGACCCGCTCCTGTATTACTTTTTCAAATAGTGTATAATCATCATTTTGGGTACAAACAATATTCGTCGTTAAAAAAGTTTGTCCTTCAACCATGGTTAACATAAATTTTGGAATATGGAACAAAGAATCTGCATATTTAGACCAAAGCGATGTTTTTGGTTTATGCGGATCAAAGGAGAATCCCCCGAACATTACCGGTCCTATTCCATCTTCTTTGTACGGATTAAAGATAAGACTATCCTTTAAAAATCCCTTCCATTCCTCTTCAACATGAAAAAAGCGGTCAGTAGCCTGATCCGACTGAATTTGTTTTGATATGCCAAGACCAATAAGCACAACATCATCCGATGGGTCTTTCCAATAGAACCGTTCTCCCAGATAGCGTTCTCTTCCACTATTAAAAAAGGATATTGGGTCAACTCTGTCCATTTTGTGAACTTCACTAATTAGAATGGGCCTTCCTAGTTTTTGAGCAGTACTTACTGCCAAAAGACCCCTTTCCTTTAATTCCGTTTCCTGAATGGTAACCAAAAAAATCCCTCCAAAACAGCCAAATGACTGTTATCCATTCATTTTAATACTAATTTAAAGATACTACATTCATTGTAAAGAAGTCAGTAATACTTGTCACTATCTATCCCTCTTTGACTTCCTTATTATAACGTAAATAAGTCCGAACAGGGTTGTTTTTGATTTTCACTCGTTTATTTCATTTTCCCTCCAAATTCTTATTAATAATCAGACAGGAATTATCTACTAATTCCGCTAATAAAAAATAATTGACTATCCTCCTTAAATTCGCATAAACTTAGGGTTGGAAAGTTTATAAGCGAATCTTGCTATATATGATATAGATAAATATAAAAAGGGAGAGAAGAGAATGCAGCCAAATATACAGCAACCTTCAAAGCCTGTTGTTGAGTCTAATCGCGGTTTTCAGGTTTGGTGGCAAATGACACGTCCACATACGTTAACTGCCTCATTTGTTCCGGTATTGTTAGGTACAGTTCTAGCACTTTCACTTGGGGAAATACACTTTGGTCTTTTCTTTGCGATGTTAATTGCCAGTTTATTAATACAAGCAGCAACCAATATGTTTAACGAGTATTATGATTTCAAACGCGGTCTCGACAATGAGCACTCAATCGGAATCGGCGGTACCATTGTCCGTGATGGAATCAAGCCTAAAACAGTGATGCAGCTTGCATTAAGTCTATATGGAATTGCTCTTTTGATCGGGGTATACATTTGTATGAGTACTAGCTGGTGGCTGGCCGTCCTCGGCCTAGTTTGTATGGCAGTTGGTTACTTATATACAGGCGGACCTTTTCCGATTGCATATACACCATTTGGGGAAGTTTTCGCAGGTTTCTTTATGGGTATGCTTATCATCTTAATCTCATTTTTTATCCAAACTGGAACAGTTACTGCAAATAGCGTCCTCATCTCAGTTCCAATCTTAGTTCTGGTTGGTGTTATTAATTTCTCTAATAACATAAGGGACTTAGAGGGAGATAAAGAAAATGGACGAAGAACATTAGCTATACTTATTGGTAAAAAGAAGGCCGTTACCTTAATGGCATATCTGTTTGGATTCTCATTTCTTTGGGTATTAGGACTAATTATCACAGGTGTTGCTCCTATTTGGACAATTATTGTTGTTCTTAGTATTCCTAAAGCAATTAAAGCCATTAAAGGCTTTATTGCTGGAGATTTACCGATACAAATGGCTCCAGCAATGAAAGCTACGGCGCAAACCAATACAATCTTTGGATTCTTACTTGCCATTGGACTTCTTATTGGCCACTTTGTTTCTTAATAAATCAAAAAGGGCTTCTGCTATTACCAGCAGAAGCCTTTTTTGTTTATAGAGATTTAATTCCCCAAATATGGTCGGCATACTCTTTGATTGTCCGATCACTTGAAAAATATCCTGCGTGAGCAATGTTAATTAGACACTTCTTTTGCCATACTTGCTGATTCCTAAAGGTCTCACCAATTTTCTTTTGTGTGTCTGCATAGGAGGCAAAATCCTTCAAAACGAAGTACTGGTCATTTTCTTCTAGTAAAGAATCAAATATCGGTTCAAATTCATTATAGACGCCAGGGAAAAATCCATTAACAAGCTGATCAACTGCTTGACGAATGCGGCTGTCATGATGATAATATTCAATTGATTGATAGCCCCCATGCTGGTAATAGTGGAGTACTTCATCAGCAGAAAGTCCGAAGGTAAAGATGTTCTCATCTCCCACCAATTCATGAATCTCAATATTGGCTCCATCCATGGTTCCTACGGTCAGTGCCCCATTAATCATAAACTTCATATTCCCAGTACCAGATGCTTCTTTACTTGCTGTTGAAATTTGTTCACTTAAATCAGCAGCTGGAAAAACTTTTTCTGCAAGCGAAACGCGGTAGTTTTCGAGGAAAACGACTTTCATCTTATCGCCAATAGCAGGGTCATTGTTTACTTTCTCAGCAACCGTATTAATAAGCTTAATAATTTTCTTTGCATAATAATAACCCGGTGATGCCTTTGCTCCAAAAATGAATACTCTTGGTACCATTGAAAAACTTGAATCTTCTTTGATTCGATTATAAAGATACATGATATGCAGAACCTTTAGCAGCTGCCTCTTATAGGCATGCAGGCGCTTTACCTGAACATCAAAGATTGCAGAGGAATCCACTGTAATTCCGTTCTGAGTTTGGATTACACCAGCGAGCACCTCTTTGTTATCTCTCTTAATTTTTAAAAGCTTATCCATGAAGGAAGTATCATTTTCATATTTGAGTAATTGAACCAAATCGCTTGGTGCATGTGTCCATGAAGGACCAATGGATTCGGTGATTAAGGCCGATAAGTCAGGATTTCCTTTTAATAACCAGCGGCGGTGGGCGATACCATTTGTTTTATTATTGAATTTCTCTGGAAACAACTGATAAAATTGATTCATTTCGCGTGTCTTTAGAATCTCTGTATGAAGCTTGGCAACACCATTCACACTGAAACTTCCCACTATTGCTAAGTGAGCCATTTTCACATAACCGTCTGCGATGATTGCAAGCTTGGCAATTCTATCCCAATCCCCAGTGTATTGGTCCCATAACTCTCCGCAAAATTGTTCATTTATTTCTTCAACAAGCATATAAATGCGTGGTAATAACGGCTGAAAAATGCGAATCGGCCATTTTTCCAGCGCTTCTGATAAAGTTGTATGGTTCGTATAGGAAATGGTATGTCTGGTAATATACCAAGCTTGGTCCCAATCAAAACCTTCCTCATCAATAAGAATTCTCATTAGTTCAGGAATAGCCAAAACTGGGTGAGTATCATTTATATGAATACAAACATGCTGATGAAGTTCCTTTAAGTTTCCATGTTGTTTCCGATACGTTTTGATGATGGATTGAATACTTGCTGATACTAAGAAATATTGCTGTTTTAACCTCAGGATTTTTCCCTCATCATGTGTATCATCCGGATAGAGGAATTCAGAGACGGACTCGGTTTCCCGTTTATACTTTAAAATATCCTCATGGAAAGGGAATTGAGAAGGTTCTGCATTCCACAGTCGCAGGGTATTTACGGTGTCTGAATTATAACCAATAACCGGCATATCATGCGGAACAGCTGTGACAGTTTCAGCATTCAAATGTTGGAAGATTAAACGGCCATTCTCTGTTCTTCCTTCGACCTTTCCCCAGAAAGGGATTTTCACAGCCAAATCTGCCTTTCTTACTTCCCAGACATTTCCGCTCCTTAGCCACTGTTCTGGAAGTTCAACTTGATATCCATCCACTATTTTCTGTTCAAAAAGACCATGCTTATAGCGGATTCCATGACCATGGCCAGGAAGATTCAGCGAGGCAAGGGAATCCAGAAAACAAGCGGCTAATCTGCCTAAGCCGCCGTTTCCTAAGCCTGCATCACTTTCTAATTCCTCTAAATTACTTAAATCAATACCTAGGTCCCGCAGACCCGCTTCTACCGTTTCTTCGATTCCTAGATTGATTAAATTTTGACGTAACAGCTTTCCTAACAAATATTCTATCGATAGATAATATACTTGTTTCCCCTTTGCTGCCAGGTATCGTTCATTCGTTTTTATCCAATCGTGACTAACAAACTCCCGAATCATAATCCCAAGTGTTTGATAATGGTCCCGCTCAGAGCTTTCTGAAAAGCTCTTTCCGCAAACCATATTAACCTTCTTTAGAAAGTGATTCTTAAATTCTGTTGGATTAGAAAACATGGGTTTCACTCCTCGCGATCAGCTCTGCATACAGCTGATTATACTTAAATGCAGACTGGGCCCAGCTGTTATCCTTTGCCATCGCTTTTTGAACAATCGCTTCCCAAGCGGGGTCATGATAAAAGCGTAATGCTCTTCTAATCGTATAAAGCATGTCATGGGCATTGAAATTTTTAAAAGAAAACCCGTTTCCTTCATTGGTTATCTCATTCCAAGATTGTACGGTATCATTCAGGCCTCCTGTTTCACGAACAATTGGCACCGCACCGTACCGCATTGCGATAAGTTGTCCAAGTCCGCATGGTTCAAAAAGGGATGGCATTAGGAAAAGGTCAGCAGCAGCGTACAGCTTGTGAGCCAGTCCTTCACTGAAGCCGATGTGCACCTTTAATTTATTTGGATAGGTGTTTGCAGCATGGCGCAAATACTCCTCATAGTCATAGTCCCCAGTACCCAAGACGATCATTTGTATATCTTCATGAAGAATATCCCTTAAAACGCATTTAACGAGGTCTAAGCCTTTTTGTTTAGTGAGCCTTGTAATCATCACCATTAGCGGTGTATTTGGGCTCTGCGGCAGTCCAAAATGCTTTTGGATTTCACTTTTATTCACTGCTTTATTATCAAGATCATTTGCTGTAAAAGTTTTATAGATTAACGCATCTTCTTCTGGATTATAGAATTTATCATCAATACCGTTTAAAATTCCAACTAAATCTTCTTCTCTTGTTTTCAATAAGCCGTCAAGTTTTTCTCCATATTCCGGAGTTTTAATTTCCTGTTTATAGGTTGGGCTTACAGTAGTGATTTCGTCAGCAGCAACAAGAGCACCCTTCATATAGTTTAAACAGCCAAAAAACTCTAAATTTTCTGAGTGGAAAGCTCCCCAATCTAAACCAAACAGGTCTCCAAGCGTTTCTCTAGGGAAAATGCCCTGAAACTGCAGATTGTGAATCGTGAAAACAGTGCGAATCAATCCATAGCCTTTTCTTTTGTAATATTCCATTCTTAATAAAAACGGAATCATCGCTGTATGCCAGTCATGGCAATGAAGAACATCAGGATAGAAGTCTAAATGTGCCAATGCTTCCAGCACAGCCCGGTTGAAGTAGGCAAATCTTTCACCATCATCATAATAACCATAGAACTGTGCACGTTTAAAATAATACTCATTATCAACAAAATAGTAGGTTACTCCCTCGTATGAAAGCTCCTCAATTCCGCAGTATTGATTTCTCCAGCCCACAGATACTGTAAATTCTTTACGTTTTTTCATATCGGCTTTAAATTCATCTGCAATACTTCCATACTTAGGCAGAATAACCCGTACGTCTGTACCTAAACTCTTAAGTTCTTTAGGCAGGGAGCCTGCAACGTCTGCAAGCCCTCCTGATTTTGCAAATGGTCCACACTCTGAAACTGCAAATAATACTTTCACGAATTCATCAACGCTCCTTGCTTCGTACCCTTACGCACAACAAAAGGATTTCTGGCGGTACCTGTTAAGATGGTACCCTCTTCAACCTTTACGTCTTTGTCTAATATGACGGAATCCAGGTAACAGTTATCTTCAATTACGCACTTTTGCATAATGATGCAATTTTTAATAACTGCTCCTTTACCAATTTTTACTCCCCTGGAAATGATACTATTTTCAACGGAACCATTGATTAAGCAGCCATTTGCAATCATGGCATTTTGAACACTTGACCCTTTCAGATAACGGGTTGGCGGCTCATCTTTAACCTTTGTTAAAATTGGCTGTTCATTAATAAATAATTGTTTCCAAACATCGGAGTTTAATAAATTTAGACTAGTAGAAAAATAATTTTGGATAGAGTTGATCATAACTGCATATCCAGAATATTTATAGCGGCAAATGTTGTAATAATGTTCAGGGTCTAATACAACATCCTTCATGCAGGTATAACCTGTTTCATTTCTTGATTCTATTAGTTTAATGAGTAAAGATGTTTTTACCAAATACATTTCCATTGGGTTTCCATCTTCATGGTAAATTTCCGTTATGTCACATCCTGAATGAATATGATAATCAAGCAATGGCTTGAAGTTCATATTGACAACTGTATAACAATTCGTAATAACACAATATTCTTGTCTGCTGCGGTAAAAGAAATCTAAGTTTGCAGCAAAGTTCTCAAATGAACCTATTTTATTAATATCTGAATCAACAACAGGTGTTGGAAAAAAGAAAAGTCCATCACGTTTGCGGTTCAGATCCCAATTCTTTCCTGAACCAAGGTGGTCCATTAGCGACCGATACATCATTTTCGGAAAGATGGCTACACTTTCAATCCCAGAATTAACCATATTCGAAAGAACAAAGTCAATAATACGATATCTTCCTGCAAAAGGAAGGGCTGCAAGTGAGCGGTGAGTCAAAAGTTCCTCTAAATCATCATGGTACGTTGTTGCATCAATTACACCTAATAGCTTTCTTTTCAATACAAGTCCCCTCCCAAAATATAAGCGCAGGGCGCCCGCTTACCGGCGACGAGTGTAAGACAAGCGCTGACAGAAGGCGTGCTTTTTGCCTTCCGAAGAAATAGCTTATGACTCGTCACCGGTATCGCCCAGTGTTAGATAGCACCAAATTATAAAGCAGGATGTAACCCGCTTAACATTTCTTCTGTAACTAGAATAATTTCATCATCGAATGAACGTATCACGGTTCCATCTGGAATGACAACGTCACTTGGTACAATTGCTTTTTCAATCTTAACGTTTTCTCCAATTACAGCGTCCGGCATGATGACTGATTCCTTAATGATAGATCCTTTACCTACGCTGACGCCTTGGAATAAAACAGAATTATCTATTTCCCCTTCAATGGTACATCCCTCATTAATAAGAGACTCCTTCACAATGGCCTCTGGAGAAATATACTGAGGCGGCTGATTAGGATTTACGGAATAAATTCTCCAATCATGATCAAATAGATCTAAGTCACATTCATCATTTAATAAATCCATATTTGCTTCCCAAAGACTCTTAACTGTACCTACATCCTTCCAATATCCTTTGAATGGATAGGCATAAAGCTTTTTGTTTTCTTCTAATAAGGAAGGAATAATGTCTTTACCAAAATCATGGGAGGATTTACTATTTCTAGCGTCCATTTCCAAATATTCTTTTAGGACATTCCAACTGAAGATATAAATCCCCATGGAGGCTAAGTTATTTTTAGGCTCTGCTGGCTTTTCCTCAAACTCTGTTATTCTCATATCCTCGTTCGTATTCATAATTCCAAAACGACTAGCTTCTGCCCAAGGAACTTCGATTAAAGAAATAGTTGCATCTGCTCTTTTTTCAATGTGATATTCCAGCATACTTTCGTAGTTCATTTTGTAAATATGATCGCCTGAGAGAATTAATACATATTCAGGCTGATACTGCTTTAAATAATTAATGTTCTGATATATGGCACTTGCTGTTCCGGTATACCATTTGACTTCAGATGTCTCTGCGTAAGGCGGCAATACTGTTACCCCGCCGTCTTTACGGTCTAGATCCCATGCACTTCCAATTCCGATATAAGAGTTTAATAGTAACGGCTGATACTGAGTTAAAACCCCAACTGTATCAATACCTGAATTTGCACAATTGCTTAAAGTAAAATCAATGATTCGATATTTTCCACCAAACGGAACCGCAGGCTTTGCCAAATCTTTCGTTAGTGAATTAAGTCTGCTTCCTTTCCCTCCTGCCAATAGCATGGCTACGCACTTTTTCTTTCCCATTGCCTTTTCTCTCCTTTCGTTTTTTCACCGGTCGTATGATCTGAAAGCCAAAAGGCGGTATCGTCACATTAACGGAATATGGTTTACCATGAAATGGCTCTTCTTGTGCCATTACTGTTTTCTTATTTATAAATCCAGCGCCGCCAAAATCTTGATGGTCACTGTTTAATATTTCTCTAAACTCACATTGAACGGGGACTCCAATTTTATATTCTGGATAATGGACTCCAGTAAAATTGCATATGATGACTAAATAATCATTCTCCGTCTTACCTTTTCGTATAAAGGAAAAGATTGATTGACTGGAGTTATTACAGTCGATCCATTCAAATCCATCATGCTTATAGTCAAGCTCATAAAGTGCCTTAGAACGTTTATAAATTTTTGTTAATTGTTTAACATAGAAATTTACATTGCGATGCATTTCATAATCTAACAAATTCCAATCTAATTGTTCTTTATCCTTCCATTCTGAAAACTGCCCCAGTTCAAATCCCATAAACAGTAAGTTCTTCCCAGGATGGGCAAACATGTATCCTAGAAGTAAGCGCAGCTGTGCGAACTTCTCCCAATAATCTCCCGGCATCTTATCTAATAATGACTTTTTACCGTGGACTACTTCATCATGTGAAAATGGGAGCATAAAGTTTTCTGAAAAGGCATATAGAAGTGAAAAAGTTACCTTAGAATGAACACTTGCCCGTGCAAAAGGCGGAGTTTCCATGTACTTTAACATGTCATTCATCCAGCCCATATTCCATTTATAATCGAAGCCTAATCCACCATAATGGACAGGCGAGGTAACATTAGGAAAATCAGTTGAATCCTCTCCAATCATTAGAAACGTTGGATCGTATTCATGAACTTCTACATTTAGCTTTTTAAGAAAATCAATTCCAAATGGGTTTTCTTTATTTTCGTCTGAATTTGGCCAATAAATGATATTGGCAACAGCGTCCATCCTGAACCCATCAATATGAAAATAATCTATCCAAAAAAAGGCATTAGAGATAAGGAAGCTTTGAACCTCACCTTTTCCAAGGTCAAAGTTTGCTGTCCCCCAAACTTTGTTTTCCCTGTCACTCTCTGTTTCGTAGGAATAGATATGTGACCCGTCAAATCGGTATAACCCATGTGAATCCTTACAATAGTGACCAGGCACCCAATCAAGAATAACGCCTATGCCATTCTGATGGCATTGGTCAACAAAGTACATGAAGTCCTTTGGTGTGCCATAGCGTGAGGTTGTGGAAAAGTATCCAGTTCCTTGATAGCCCCAAGAACCGTCATAGGGGTGTTCAATAAGAGGTAATAATTCTACATGTGTAAAACCATGTTCAAGCACATAAGGAATGAGTTCTGCTGCCATTTCCCTATATGTTAAAAAGTCGCCATTTTCATGTTTCTTCCAAGATCCAAAATGTACTTCATAAATTACCTGCGGCTCAGTTAAAAAGTTCCTTTTCTGTTTCCGATGCATCCAATGGTTATCCTGCCAATCGTAATTTCTCAATGAATAAACGATTGAAGCTGTATTTGGCCTTAATTCAGAATAAAAGGCATATGGATCTGATTTTAAAATCTGTTCATTTTGCATTGTTGTTATTTCATATTTATAGAGGCAACCATTCAGGTCTTGATCAATGACTATAATCCATACACCTTCATTGTTTACCCTATGTAAATCGTAACCTTCTCCATCCCAGTTATTGAAGTTCCCAACCAGCCTGACTTCTTTCGCATTTGGAGCCCAAACACAAAATCTGGTATAGACTTTGTCTGATTGTTTAAAAACGTGCGCTCCAAAAAGGTGATGACTTTGAAAAAGGTTTCCTTCATGAAATAAATGCAACTGATAGTCTGTTGGATATAAAGTATTCACTGCCATTAATAACCTCATCCTTGTGAAAATGTATTTCAAGGGTTAATTATAAGTGCAAATTAGAAATAATCCTTGTAAAACTTTTTTATCTTTTCTGACAATAAGTTTTATAGTATGTCATTTGTCGTTCTTTTTTGACAATATACGACACTATTCAACAAAAATTCCGTCAATTAACGACAAAAATATATAAAGTTTTTTTGTGATTTTGGGTAAAAAATATTATTTAAAATGGGATAATTTCAACAGTGGCAATTTAAAGAAAACCCAGTGAATGTAAGCGTTATCAACGTTTCTCTGGGTAATGCGGTAAAGGGGAAAATTATAGTAGAATAGAAATTTTCTTCAAAAATGGATGTCTCATCTCTTAGACTAGCTATCGTCGTTTTGGAGGATTACAATGTTTGTTTTACTTATATAACAACAAATATTTTGATATAATTATTTATTTGGAAATTTCTAGTGTGTAATCAGGGAGATAGCGTTTTTCTAGCTGCTAAAGCAGCATATTTTAGGCTGGAATTACCCTATTGCGATTTTATATGGGATTGAGGCACTCCAGGCGGGCTGGAATTACCCGAATATGATTTTCTTACGATCTTGGGGCACTCCAGGGGGGCTGGAGTTACCCAAATATGATTTTCTTACGATCTTGGGGCACTCCAGGGGGGCTGGAGTTACCCAACTATGATTTTCTTACGATCTTGGGGCACTCCAGGGCTGCTGGAGTTACCCAAATATGATTTTCTTACGATCTTGGGGCACTCCAGGGGGGCTGGAGTTACCCAACTATGATTTTCTTACGATCTTGGGGCACTCCAGGGGTGCTGGAGTTACCCAACTATGATTTTCTTAATATCTTGGGGCACTCCAGGGGTACTGGAGTTACCCAACTATGATTTTCTTACGATCTTGGGGCACTCCAGGGGTGCTGGAGTTACCCAAATATGATTTTCTTACGATCTTGGGGCACTCCAGGGGGGCTGGAGTTACCCAAATATGATTTTCTTACGATCTTGGGGCACTCCAGGGGTGCTGGAGTTACCCAATTATGATTTTCTTACGATCTTGGGGCACTCCAGGGGTGCTGTGACCCACTTACTATTGGCTGCTATGTTTTTATCACTACCGCCTAGAGTGATTAATTATTAGTATTTCAAGATTGAGGTATCTCCTGCTTAACAAATAAAAATATGCACAAAAAAACTGATGATAATATATCATCAGCTTTTTTGTATGACCCCTACGGGATTCGAACCCGTGTTACCTCCGTGAAAGGGAGGTGTCTTAACCACTTGACCAAGGGGCCAAAAATTTTATGGCGGAGAAGGAGGGATTTGAACCCTCGCGCCGGTTACCCGACCTACACCCTTAGCAGGGGCGCCTCTTCAGCCTCTTGAGTACTTCCCCATAAAAAATGGCTCCGCAGGTAGGACTCGAACCTACGACCGATCGGTTAACAGCCGATAGCTCTACCACTGAGCTACTGCGGAACAATAGAAATTATAGAAATTCTGGTGGGCCTAAATGGACTCGAACCATCGACCTCACGCTTATCAGGCGTGCGCTCTAACCAGCTGAGCTATAGGCCCATAAATTGGAGCGGGTGATGAGAATCGAACTCACAACATCAGCTTGGAAGGCTGAGGTTTTACCACTAAACTACACCCGCAAAGTTAAATGAATAGATGGGGCGACTGATGGGAATCGAACCCACGAATGTCGGAACCACAATCCGATGCGTTAACCACTTCGCCACAATCGCCATCATAATAATAACAACCAAAACATAAATGGTGGCTCAGGACGGAATCGAACCGCCGACACAAGGATTTTCAGTCCTTTGCTCTACCGACTGAGCTACTGAGCCACATTATTTTGCCATTTTAAAAAAATGGCGGTCTGGACGGGACTCGAACCCGCGACCTCCTGCGTGACAGGCAGGCATTCTAACCAACTGAACTACCAGACCGTATTGCGGGGACAGGATTTGAACCTGCGACCTTCGGGTTATGAGCCCGACGAGCTACCGGACTGCTCCACCCCGCGACAATAAAAATCAGATATTTACTTCATGCCCATATTTTGTATGGACTGTATCAATCTTAGAAAGCCAATTCAAGCAGCAGTACGATTGATACAACTCGCAGTTTATTCTGTGAAGTAACGCTTGTTGCTCCACCCCGCGACAATAAAAAGTATTTCTAGTGCTGAAGTAATAATATGGCGGAGGAAGAGGGATTCGAACCCCCGCGCGGTTTAACCCGCCTGTCGGTTTTCAAGACCGATCCCTTCAGCCGGACTTGGGTATTCCTCCATATTATATAAAATTACTGGTGGACCTTGTAGGACTCGAACCTACGACCGGACGGTTATGAGCCGTCTGCTCTAACCAGCTGAGCTAAAGGTCCAATTTAAAGATTGATTATTTGGTAGCGGCGGAGGGGATCGAACCCCCGACCTTACGGGTATGAACCGTACGCTCTAGCCAGCTGAGCTACACCGCCAAAAAACATAAAGTTGTAAGTTATTTTACTTCGTAAAAAACTTTGGTGGAGCCTAGCGGGATCGAACCGCTGACCTCCTGCGTGCAAAGCAGGCGCTCTCCCAGCTGAGCTAAGGCCCCATTTTAATAACATTGAAGACTGGTCGGGAAGACAGGATTCGAACCTGCGACCCCTTGGTCCCAAACCAAGTGCTCTACCAAGCTGAGCTACTTCCCGTAAAATATGGCGCGCCCGAAAGGAGTCGAACCCATAACCTTCTGATCCGTAGTCAGACACTCTATCCAATTGAGCTACGGGCGCATTTAATTGAAAGTTATTTTCGCTATCGCGAAAAAACTCTGGTGCCGAGGACCGGAATCGAACCGGTACGGTAGTCACCTACCGCAGGATTTTAAGTCCTGTGCGTCTGCCAGTTCCGCCACCCCGGCAACATTGGAGCGGAAGACGGGATTCGAACCCGCGACCCCCACCTTGGCAAGGTGGTGTTCTACCACTGAACTACTTCCGCATATATGCTGCGATATTGCTATTATAAGTGCGGGTGAAGGGAGTCGAACCCCCACGCCTTGCGGCGCCAGATCCTAAGTCTGGTGCGTCTGCCAATTCCGCCACACCCGCATATTAAAGCTGCATTGCTGCTTAAAAACTATGGTGAGCCATGAAGGACTCGAACCTTCGACCCTCTGATTAAAAGTCAGATGCTCTACCAACTGAGCTAATGGCTCATACAAGGAAAGTTAGTTTCGCTATCGCGAAAAAACTCTGGTGCCGGCGAGAGGACTTGAACCCCCAACCTACTGATTACAAGTCAGTTGCTCTACCAATTGAGCTACCCCGGCATAATAAATATTAGTATATTATGGTGGAGGATGACGGGATCGAACCGCCGACCCTCTGCTTGTAAGGCAGATGCTCTCCCAGCTGAGCTAATCCTCCATATTGTACAGCCTGGCAACGTCCTACTCTCACAGGAACTTGCGTTCCAACTACCATCGGCGCTGAGAAGCTTAACTTCCGTGTTCGGTATGGGAACGGGTGTGACCTTCTCGCCATTATTGCCAGACTATTTTTTTCAAAGACATTTACTATTATACTGTCTTTTCGACATTTTTCAAGAGGTTTTTTTAAAAAATTTCATTCCCTCAAAACTAGATAATTTCAGAAGAAGTA
>NZ_JAWVNQ010000025.1:0-31777 GCF_046591715.1 Neobacillus niacini
ATTTTCCGCTTAAATTTGGAATGGAGCTCGTTTCTGGTCATATAAGGGGAGGATTTCCGGTTATTCTAATTAGAATAACCCATTTTGACGTTTTTTTAGTCAATAGACGGAATCTCTCCGTCTATTTCAGTTAGATTCAATGCTATTTTCAATTTAAGCGGAATTCTTCCGTCTATTTATTAGATTGGGCGCTTAACCTGATCCCCCAATCGATAAGAGCGAACCCTCTTGACCCCCGATGCAGGCATCAGCAACTTTTCACAGACTAGTTGAGTAAGTACCTTTTTAACCGTCTTGTCACTTAACTTCAAATACATCGCGATTTCAACTGGGGATATAGCTTCTCCTTTTCGAATCGCCAGCCGCAGCACTTCTTTTTCGAGATAGGACAGAGAGGTTTGGTCCAGTTCATCACCCAGCCATCGGCCGATCACTTGCTGAACAATTTGCTGGCATCGCCGAGGATTCTCTTTAACTTGATCAAAAGAAAAACGGATCACGGTCCATCCGTCAATCACTAACTGGTTTTGACGTTCCAGGTTATCTGAAAATTGCCATCTGCTTATGTTCTTGAGATGAGGGCCATACCCGTCGACCTCAAGACAAAGCCGGATTGCGGGCCGAATATAAGCAAAATCCAAATACCTTTTCCCATCCTTGAAATCATCGACTTCATATTCTGGATGAAGATTCTTGAAGTGTGAAAATACTGGCCACCATACTTGCTGCAAAAACAATTTTTCCGCCTGATTGTGCCCCTCTTGTAAACGCCGCAGCCGTTCACCGGTTCTTACCTGCAAGTGAGCATTCAAAAAGGTCTGGTATTCATCTTCAAATCCCATAAAATTCTTCTCCTATCTAATGGATTAATTTAAACTTTGGAAAAAATGAATGAATGTAATAGAGAGGTATAATGTGACTTTTAATCGGAGGAAGTAAACGGCAAATAAGGACTTGTGGAGTAGCTTATTCGATTTAATTCTAGCAATAAAATTGTAAATAGATACTTTTTTCATAGTACAATATTCTTCAAATTTCGACACACATCTGCGCTAATAAGGAGAACAGTGCCAGGCACCGTTTGCTTTTTAAATTAAGAACCCTTGCCCTTTAGGTGACCAGCGAAAATAAGCGGAGATATTCCGGTTAATTTTAAAATGGAGCTCATTTCGGGGTAGATAAGCGGAGGTTTTCCGCTTATGCACAACAAAATTTCATATTTTATCAACTTTTGAGGCAATAGTCGGAAATCCTCCGTCTATTTGGACTATTTTTAATGATAAAAAATAATTAAGCGGAATTCTTCCGTCTATTCATCCACTCTCGGTCTGGCCCTTAACTTCCATTCAAACAGTGCCAGGCACCATCCGCCATTAATAGCTATTCACTCCATCCAAAAAAAGTCACTGTTCTAATAGAATTATATGGTAATATATTCCTATAAAAGGTAAACAAAAAGGATAGAATGGGGATAGCGATGTTGAAAGGAAATCTTGAAATATTTAAGAATAAGAATTTTTTACTATATTGGTTCAGTGCATGGTTTACCTCATTAGGAGACTCCATCTTCATCATTGGATTATCCTGGTTACTCATTGAAAAAACAGGTTCTCCATTAGTTGTCGGTACATATTTGTTTATCGTAGGAATATCAAAATTGATTTTCATCCTAATTGGAGGAATTATTACCGATAGATTTGACGCAAAGTATTTAATGATTTATTCCAATATCATTCGTGCCTTTCTTATCCTTATGTTAGTAGGAATCAGCTTTACAGATCATTTTTATGTTTGGGTGGTGTATGGAATCGGGGCAATATTTGGAGTGGTTGATTCCGTTGCCGAACCAGCAGCAATTTCATGCAGAACACGTATCGTTAAAAAGGAACAATACACCCAGTCGATGAGCTTACTGATGATTGCGAGCAATGTATCTGCGGTCATTGGGCCGATGATCGGTGCTGGTTTGGTAGCGATTGGTAATACGCAGATCGCCATTCTCATCAATGCCTTAACCTTTATCCTATCCGTTTTGTTCCTCGCAAAGGTCTCATTTGGAGAATTTAAAAAGGAAGATACAAAAACAAGTATGTTAAAAGATGTACAAGAAGGCTTTCACTATTTTACACATACACCAATTATCTTAACGATGGCCATCTTCGCGTTTTTTGCAAATGCAGCAGTTGGTGCTGCCCTATTGAGTATTCCCTTTTTAGCAGAAGAAATGAATTTAGGTGTAAAGGGATTTGGATTAATGAATACAGCGATTGGAGTCGGGAGTGCGATTGGAGCATTAATCTTTTCTGTGTGGAGCATACGGAAACCTAAACCCTATATGACGTTGTTAACTTGTTTCTTTCAAGGAATCGTGATCTTGATGATTGGTTTCACAGAAAATTTATGGCTAATCATCATCTTATTTGCATTATTAGGCATGCATGAAATGGCAGTTAATGTGATTGCTCCCAGCGTAAACCATTCGATTATTCCGAAAAAACTTTTTGGCAGGGTCATAAGTGTAATGATCCTTGTGATGTCTGGTTCCGTTCCCATTTCACAAGCTATCGCAGGATGGGCCATGGAATGGAGTAGTCCAGCTGCGATATTCATAGGAGGCGGTTTAATAGAAATGCTAGCTGCAGCTGTTATTTTTTGCTTTCCATTTGTAAGAACCTATGAAATGACAAAGTCTTCGAAAGGGATAGCAACCTAAAACTCTATTATGATGAACACTTCCTAATAGAGAGGTTTTTATCAGATAACAATTTATTTGAGAAGAGGAGGGGTTGGAATTTTATGAGAAAGTTTTTTAAAATTGTCCTAATTTCCGTTCTAACGCTTGTAGTTTTTGGTGGTGCCTCATTGTTATTCTTCGGTCGTGACAGTCATGGGAACCTTTCTGGAAGTATTCCAGAACAAATTGATCAGTATTTGTCAAATCAAGAATTTCAGGGGACTGTCTTGATCTCCAAGGACGGAGAAGTCCTATTTAAAAAGGGTTACGGAGCGGCTGCCCCTAATGTGCAAAATAGCCCAAATACTTTATATCAGATAGCTTCATTGTCAAAGTCGTTTACAGCTGTTGCAATTATGCAACTGGCAGAGAAGCAACTGCTAACTGTTGATGACCCGCTTGCGAAATATTTCCCTGACTTTCCAAATGCCGATACTATCACAATCGGCCATCTACTAAGTCATAGCTCGGGAATTCCAGATTACCTTAATCCAGATTATCAATTTGATTTTAGTAAAGAATGGGAACCAGATGAAATTCTTGATATTGTACGTAATGACAAGTTGGAGTTTACCCCTGGAGAGAGCTTCAGCTATAGTAATACTGGTTACGTCCTGCTGGGACTCATTATTGAAGAAGTAAGTGGGAAACCATATTCAAACTATATAGAAGAACATATTTTTAAACCGAGTGGTATGCATAATTCCATGTTCACCATTCCAGAAGGAGCCCAGGCAGCAAAGGGACATGTGGAAGGGAAATTTGGACCGCTCATGCATAATTCCGCAGCATATGCCGCAGGGGATATTATTTCTACCGTCGAAGATTTGGCTCTCTTTGATGAGGCCTTACGCCAAAACTTGCTAGTAAATGAGGAAACTACAAAATTAATGGGAACAACCCATGCTTCGAAATTTCCCTATCAATATGGGTATGGTTGGTATACGCAGGATGTTTTGGGTCATAACGCGGTAGGTCATTCTGGTGGATTCCCAAGCGGCTTCCGTCACTATATTGTGCGACTCCAGAACGTGGACCTTACGGTTATTGTGCTTAGTAATGAAATGACCGTGAATTCAAAGACTATTAACCGTAATCTTACTTCTATTGTTCTACAAAAACCTTTATGGATTTGGGAAGAGCTTCTTTGAGTAGATTTTATATAACCTCTCTGTCTATTTTTGACAGAGAGGTTTATGCGTTGCTGTAGTATTGATAGTGTGGATGATTCATTAAAACATATATTCAGTGGCTCAATTTACCTAACATACCTGCCATATAATACCCTCATATTTCTCCAAGTCCCTTGAAAAGTTCCACCGCGGTTTCAATGATCTCATCCCTGAAGTCATACTCATAGGTGTGGATATGCGGGTAGTTTTCACCGTTTCCGATGTAGAATATAGCTCCTTTCGTCAACTTCGTATAGTGCCCGAAATCTTCTGAAGCTCGGAACGCTTCCTTCATCTCAACCAACTGATATCCTTTTTCACAACTGACTCTACGAATCTTGTCCGAACTTTCTTTGTGATTCACTGTTTCCGGAAATTCATCGTGGTAGGAAAAGCTTACCTTCACCCCGTATTTTCCCGCCTGCTCAACTGCAAGATCTTCAAGATTTTTCTGAAGAGTATCCAGTTCCTCTTCATATAGCGCACGGATCGTTAAAAGAAGCTCACCTTTACTCGCTGCTAACCCAAATGCTCTTTCCCCAATGTTTACGTGAACAACAGTACAAAGGACCAGACCTTTATTTTTCCCTGGAGAGGTCAGTTCTGGAATGGCATCAATAATCTTAGCGATCGCAAATGAAGGATTCACTCCATCCTCAGGCTGGCTGGCATGAGCAGGAGAACCTTCCATGTGGATAATCATGCCCTTGGATGCACAATGAGCGGTTCCATCGATGACATTAATAGAGTTAAAAGCCATTCCGCTCATATTATGATAGGCGAAAATTTCTTCAATGTTATGTTCCTTAATTAAAGGAGCACATTGGATGGCGCCATCACCAGTTTCCTCACCATGCTGGAAAAGGAAAAAGATGTTTTGGTCCGTACCCTTTTGGTCGACTTCCAGTGCCAATCCTGCTAAGCTTGCCGCATGCCCATCATGTCCGCATTTGTGGGATACCCCTGGATTCTTAGATGCATGTGGAATGTCAATAACCTCAGGCATCGGAAGCGCATCAAAGTCAGCACGAAACGCAATGTTCTTCCTATCTTTACCTGCTCGATATACCGCATAAAACCAAGCACCTTTATCTACTATTTCAAGCTGCGTATGCTTTTTCAGAAAATGAATTAAATGCTGTTTTGTCCAAACCTCTTCATTCGAAACTTCAGGATGCTGATGCAATTCGCGACGCAGCTGTTTCGCTAATTCTAAATTTTTCACATCCAAAATGTCCTTCCCCCTTTCTGCCTATTAAACTTCTATCTACCAATTGTAATTGAGCCGTACAAAAAAATCAGCCCTTCTTAATAGAAAGGGCTGAACATGATTTAACGAAATATTTTAGATTTGACGATTCGCTACAACTTCATCTCTATTTCCATAATCAAAGTTTTTCAGTTCTCCACGCGAGTTACGAATTTCCTGACGCAATGCTTCCGTCTGCTCTTGTTGGATTTCAAACGTCTCTGGATTCAATACGACTCCATAGGAATCTCTTGCCTTCTCGATGCTTGCTAATTGACGGATAACATCCACTCTTACTTTTTCAGGATCTCTTGCTAACGGATCTCCCCAGCCGCCGCTTCCGCCGGTAACAAATAAAAGCTGGTCTCCTTTTTCTACCTCAATATGGTCCACTTTGGACTCTAGGACAATTTTTTCCTGACTGCCATTTCTGATCAGCAGTTTGTAAGAGGAAGACCCTGGTTCACCGCCATTAATGCCCCATTGCTGCAGTGCTGCCCGATCATCATGAATCGATACAGTTCCTGATGATAAGAACGTATATAGTTTTTCATTACAGTTTCCGCCGCGGTGTAAGCCAGCGCCGCCAGAGTCTTTACCTGTTCGATAATATTCCACTCGGAGCGGATAGTAGGTCTCCAAGTATTCTGTAGGGATATTTACGAATGCCGGCCACCACGAATGTCCGTCCAGACCATCCCCAATTGGTCTTCCTGGGAGCCCTCCGTACATAACCTCCATCAGATGGAAATGTCTATTTTTTTCATCTGTGCCAGAATAGATGAAATACGGACTTGTTCCATATCCCGCAGCCGGGCTGCTTTCCGGAGAATTCAGAGAAAGTGCACCGCTTAAAACATCAAATAAACGGCTTAACGCATGTGTACGACAGCCTAATGCCGCAGGGTATTTTGGACGCAATAAACTTCCTTCCGGTGTTTCGATATGAAGATTGTCATAAAAGCCATCATTAAACATGATTGCGGGGTCGAACACCGAGATGAGAAATGCGCCAATAAACATCTTAAACATATTCTCACTTAGGTAATAGTTAATCGGTCCAGGAGCCTGTGGGTCTGTACCTGTCCAGTCAAAATAGGCCTGGTCTCCTTCTCTCCAGATAGTCAGCTTCATCTTGAATGGACCATTTCCTAATCCATCACTATCAATATAATCTTCGAACGAAACAGGTGTTTCAGGTAAGAAGTTGGTGATTAAATGCTGCATCATCATCTTTGTCCGGTCTAATAAATGGTCCAAAGCGCCAAGATACACATCAGAACCAAAACGATCGCAAACCTCTTTGACGCGCTTTTCAGCTGTACGGCACGAAGCCACAATTCCCATTAAGTCACTATAATTTTCGATTGGCGTACGACTGTTTGTTTTAAGAATCTTGATGATCGCTTCGTTTAATTTTCCTTGTTCGTATAATTTTACCGGAGGAAAACGGACGCCTTCACCAAAAATAGTGGTTGCTCCAACAGGCATACTAGATGGAACAGGTCCGCCGACATCCATCACATGACCAAACATTGATGCAAAGCCTACAATTTTCTGGTCGTGAAATATAGGGACGATGACCATCCAATCGTTCACGTGTGAAATAGAGCCTCCACAGCTGTATGGATCACTTAAAAAGATTACATCGCCTTCATGAACCCCTTCTGGAAAATGAGCAATAACCTCTGGCACATGGGAACCAAAATTCCCAACGACCATTTTCCCATCCGGATTTGTAATCATCGGAAAGCAGTCATGCTGCTCGCGAATAACTGGTGACATGGCAGAACGGAACAGAGTAACATCCATTTCTTCTTTAATATTCTTTAAAGCGTTTTCAATGATATCAACGGTTATCGAATCAACTCTTGTTTTCACGGTCATAAGTTTATACCTCCTTAGAGATTAATAGATTCATATACTTATCAACGGTTGCTGCAAACCCAGGTAAAACTAAGGTGGTACTATCTTTTTGTGTAACGATTGCTGGTCCAGACACCACATTATTCGGTTGAAGCAGATCTCTATCATATAATGGAGTTTTTACAAATTCTCCATCAAAATATGCTTCATGGTTAGGATCAATCACGGCATGACTGGCATCGGAATTACTTGGCTCACTAGCTGGGATGGTTGGTGAAGCTACTTTTCCAATAGATACTGCCCGTAAATTGACAACCTCAATGTCGATATCCATCTTAAATCCATAGATATTTTCATGAATTTCGTCAAATTTGTTTTTGATAAGTGTTAATCCTTGCTCTACTAACTCTTGAAGGTCTACTTGTATCGCAATCTCATGGCCTTGACGGTAGTACCTTACATCTACTTCATGGTTCACGATTTGTCTGTCGGCACTAACACCCTCATCTTGAAGCCAATTACGTGCATCATTGCCAAGAACCTGTAACTCATCCACGAGTGTTTCTTGATCAAGTTCACTCAAAATTCGAATGAAAGTCTTAGAGTATTCATTTCTTATGTCAGATTGTAAGAATCCTAGTGCTGATAATACGCCAGGAGTCGGAGGCACAATGACCGGGAAGGTTCCGGATAAATTTCCTAACGCGTTGCCATGGAGCGGTCCAGCTCCACCTAATGCTACTAAAGCAAACTGACGCGGGTCATGACCCTTTTCAACGGAAACCACTCGAATTGCTCCATACATATTCTCGTTAACAATATCGTAGATCCCTTTCGCAGCACGATATAGATCAATTCCTAATTTATCAGCGACCTTGCTTACGGCTTGTTTTGAGGCTTCAACATCTAAGCTCATTTCTCCCCCAACCAAGCTTGGCGGTAAGTATCCTAGAACAACATTGGCATCCGTAACAGTTGGTTCTGTGCCGCCTCGGCCATAGCAGGCAGGTCCAGGTTCAGAACCCGCACTTTGCGGTCCGACACGAAGTGCCCCAGATGGCGGTACGTGTGCGATGGAACCGCCGCCAGCGCCAACCGTTTCAACCTCTAGCGATGGAGCTTTGACTGGAAATACGCCAACCTTTGTTTCGCGGGCAACCTTTGGCACTCCGTTATAGGTTAAGGATACATCTGTTGATGTTCCGCCCATATCAAATGAAATCACATTTTTATGGCCAATTTGATTACCAATCATGGCAGAAGCTGTTACTCCTCCTGACGGGCCAGACAACATCGTATGTACCGGACGGGTGGCAGCGGCAGGAATACTCATCAATCCGCCATCTGAGCGGACGATACTAACACGGCTATCCATCTTTTCGGCATTTACCTTTTCTTCAATATTGGTTAAATATCTTTGCATCGGAGGACGAACGTAGGAATTCATAACCGTCGTCAGCGTTCTCTCATATTCACGAAACTCTGGTAAAATATCATAAGAGATGGTTACAGGTATGTCTGGGTTAATACTCTGAGCAATCTCCTTAATTCGATTTTCGTGGACCGGATTAGAATAGGAGTTAATTAAACTGATGGTTAAACTCTCTATGCCCTGGCTATATAAATCTATGATTTGTTCCCTGATATCGTCTTCATCTAACTCATGATGCACCTCACCGGAAGCTGTTACTCGCTCTCTCACCCCGCGCGTATTCACAAGGTCTGCCAGCGGTTCCGGCTTTAGAAAACCAATCCAGGCACTAATTGGTGCTGGTGTCCAAGAACGTGCCACATGAAGAACCTGCTCAAATCCAGCTGTGGTTAACAACCCTACTTTTGCACCTTTTCCTTCTAGAACAGCATTCGTTGCAACAGTCGTACCATGGATGATCGTTTTGATTTGGGAAAGTTCAATGCCGACTTCCTGACACACCTTTTTAATTCCATGCATGAGTCCAATCGATTGATCGGAAGTGGTAGATGGTACTTTTGTTACATAAATACTGCCAGTCTCCTCATTTTGCAGAACAATATCCGTGAAAGTTCCCCCAACATCAACAGCTACACGATACATTTTGTTACCCCCTTAAGTTAACTGATTCAAATAATCTATTACCATTTCTAAGGATGTTACATCACCATATTTAGTCTGTATATCATACAAATTTGCTTTGTGTGCTTCAATCGACCTGTCCCCGACACAGTCCTCCGGTACCACTACCTGGTAGCCATACTGCAGGGCATCCACTGCAGTTGCCCGCACACAGCCTGAGGTCGTACAGCCTGTAATGATAGCGGTATCAACTCTTTCACTCGTTAAAAAGGAGTGAAGATGCGTTCCAAAGAAAGAGCTGGCAAATTTTTTTACAATAAGAGGCTCTGAACTTTCATCACGCTCTAGCTTCTCATCCACCTTCACCCATTCACTGTCAGCTGTTAGCAGCTTTAAGGCAGGTATCTTTTTAATAAAAGATCCGCCATCACGAAAATGAGGTTCATAGATCACCGTTGTAAACACTATTGGTACAGCCTTCCTTCTAGCATGGTCAAGTAACGTTTTCGTTGCCTCCAGCTGGCTGGATAAATCCGATCCTAATTGAGATGCAGGATCTGTGAATCCATTGATAAAGTCGACAACAATTATTGCAGGTCTTGCTCCAAATCCAGAAGATTCACCGAACCCTTCGAAAGATTGAGACATACCTTCACTCCTTCTTTACAATCAACCTAAATTTGATAAAAAATCGGATGTTTATCTTCAAATGCTTCAATCTTGGCTGCATGTTCAATGGTCATGCCGATCTCATCAAGACCCTTTAGCAGCATATCTCTAAGATAATCATCTAATGTAAAATACGTTTTAAAGCCTTCGTTATCATAAACTGTCTTTTCTTCTAAATTAACAGATATCTGGTAATTCGGAGTATCCTTTTCTTTGTCAAAAAGAATTTGTATCTCTTCTTCCGAAAGTTTAATAGGCAGAATCCCATTTTTAAAGCAATTATTATAGAAAATATCCGCAAATAAAGGCGCAATAATAATACGGAATCCATAGTCAGCAAGGGCCCAAGGCGCGTGTTCCCGCGAAGATCCACAGCCAAAGTTTTTTCTAGTTAAAAGGATACTGGCACCACGGTACTTAGGATGATTTAGGACAAAGTCTGGGTTATCCTGTTCTCCAACTAAATACCGCCAATCATAAAACAAGAATTTACCAAAGCCTTCCTTATTAATAATCTTTAAAAATTGTTTAGGCACAATCGCATCGGTATCTACATTTTCACGATCTAATGGTGCGACAAGCCCAGTGAATTTCTTTAATGGTTCCATATCACACCTCCTTTAGCTACTTTAAGCTTCCAATTTCGAACATCGGTGAAATGACCATTAATTGCGGCTGCTGCAGCCATTGCTGGACTAACGAGATGCGTCCTGGCACCTTTCCCCTGACGGCCTTCAAAATTACGGTTAGAGGTTGATGCAATCCGGTCCCCGGGATTCGCAACATCTGTATTCATCCCTAAGCACATGCTGCATCCCGGCTCTCTCCATTCAAAGCCGGCTTCTAGAAAAATTTGATCCAGCCCTTCTGCCTCAGCTTGAGCTTTAACTACTTGTGAACCTGGAACCACCAATGCCCGAACACCACTTTTCACCTTGTATCCGTTTGCAATTTTTGCAGCCTCGCGCAGGTCTTCAATCCGGCTGTTTGTACACGACCCAATAAAGACGGTATTAATCGCTATATCTGTTATTCGTGTCCCCGGTTCGAGCGCCATGTATGCTAACGCCTGCTCTGCCATGTTTTGTTTTCCTGCTGGCAGGTCATTAGGAGAAGGCACTGCACCAGTTACAGGAGCAACAAGCCCTGGATTTGTCCCCCAAGTCACTTGCGGAACAACCTCACTAGCGTCAAACTCTACTGTTAAATCAAAGACTGCATCCTCATCTGAAAAGAATGTCTTCCAGTAGGACAACGCTTTATTCCAACGCTCACCTTTTGGACTTTTCGGCTTATCTTTTAAATAAGAAAACGTAATTTCATCTGGTGCAATCAGACCCGCACGTGCTCCAATTTCAATCGACATATTACAGATGGTCATACGTTCTTCCATAGATAATTTCTTAATTGCGTTACCTCGATATTCAATGACATATCCTGTGGCAAAGTCATGTCCATATTGGCCAATTAACGCTAGAATTAAATCCTTAGCAGCAGTTCCAATAGGTAATTCCCCATTAATATTGATGGCTAGTGTTTTAGATTTATATTGTTTTAGAGTCTGGGTGGCAAGGACATGCTCAACCTCACTGGTGCCAATCCCAAAAGCAAGTGCTCCAAATGCTCCATGGGTCGCGGTATGGCTGTCCCCGCAGACGATGGTTTGTCCCGGCTGCGTGACACCCTGCTCGGGAGCAATGACGTGAACAATTCCCTGATTATTGCTATTTAAGTTATACAACGTAATACCAAATTCTTTGCAATTGGCTTCTAGGGTATCTACCTGTTTTTTAGCAATAGGATCTTCAAATGGCAGGAACTTCGATGTGGTTGGAATGCTATGATCCAGAGTCCCTAATGTTCTGTCTGGACGCTTTACTTTTCTGCCCTTTGCACGAAGTCCATCAAATGCCTGTGGTGTTGTTACCTCATGAATCAAATGTAAGTCAATGTAAAGAATAGCTGGCTGCCCTTCTTCTTCATGAACAACATGACAATCCCATAACTTTTCGTACAATGTTTTCCCCACGGTACTCCCCCATTAGATAATATTATTTCTTGTTAATTCCTCAATTTTTGAAGAATCAAAACCTAATAGATTGCTATATACCTCTTGATTATGCTGCCCCATCGTAATGGCACCTACATGCTTTACCTTACCTGGTGTCCGGCTTAATTTCGGAACCACTCCAGGCATCGGGAAGTCGCCTAACTCCTCGTGTTTCACATTAATGATCATTTCTCTCTCTTTATATTGAGGATCTTCAAGAATTTCTTTGGCCGAATAAATAAGTCCGCTTGGAACTCCGTTTGCTTCAAGGATTTCTAAACAAACTATTGCTGGTAAAGTCTTCGTCCAATTTTCAATGAGTTGGTCGAGCTCCGCCATATGGTCACTTCTAGCGTGATGAGTGGAATACTTTGGATTTTCAAACAACTCCGGCTGCTCCATCGCTTGGCAAAGACGCTTAAATACTCCATCCGCATTAGCCCCAATAACGATGTAGGTTTCATCCTGTGTTTTGTAGATGTTAGATGGTGCCACACCAGGCAGAATATTCCCCATTCTTTCACGTACATAATCCGCAAGCAGATAATCTGGAATGATACTTTCCATTACCGAAAAGACCGACTCATAAAGGGCGGTATCCACCACTTGGCCTCTGCCGGATGTATGTCTTTCATTTAAGGCCGTTAAACATCCGATCGTAGCGAATAACGCTGCTAATGTATCTCCGATAGAAATACCAATCCTTGCTGGTGCCCGGTCAGGGAATCCCGTTACATAACGCAGACCGCCCATTGCTTCCCCAACACTGCCGAAACCAGCGCGGCTTTTGTATGGGCCGGTTTGTCCAAACCCAGAAGTTCTCACCATAATGATTCCTGGATTAATTTCGGATAATTCCTCGTAGGATAAACCCCACTTTTCCATCGTACCTGGACGGAAATTCTCAATCACAACATCTGCATCTTTCACCAGTTCCTTAAAGATCTCTTGTCCTTCTTTTACCCGGAGATTTAAGGTAACGGATTTTTTATTTCGAGATTGGATTGGCCACCATAGACCATGCCCATCCTTTTGTTTTCCCCATTGTCTCATCGGATCTGCTTTATCAGGCGGCTCGATTTTAATAACCTCAGCTCCAAAGTCTCCTAAAAGACGTCCAGAAAATGGACCGGCTAAAAGTGTACCAAGTTCCAATACACGTATTCCCTGCAATGGCAGCCTTTCATTCGTTTCACTCATATAAGACACCTCACTAGTTTTGTATACAATCTATGCAAAATACTATGTAAATCGATTTCTATTTAATTGATATATTACAGCCTAACAATATAGACGTCAACAATAATTCTCAAAATTCCAACAAATCCGTTATTGATTATTTTTAAAATTGTATACAAATTTCATTTGTTTGCTATAATGGTGGTAGATATTTTAATCATTATGGTAGTTTATTAATAGATAAAAAGTTTTTACCTTAAAGGGGAATACAATTTATGGACGTGTATGCTGAGATCCGTGGCGATATCCTGAATGGGGTATTAGCTCCAGGAGAGAAACTCCGAGAAGAAAAATTAGCCAGTATGCTTAACGTAAGCCGCACACCACTCAGAGAAGCAATTCGCAGATTAACAGTAGAAGGACTTTTAATTTATACACCGAATCGCGGCGTGACTGTCAGAAGTTATACACTAGATGATGTCATTGATGCCTATAACTTACGCGCTGTTGTCGAAGGGTATACCGCTAGTTTAGCCGCCTTAAATCGAGAAAGTGAGCAAATACCTCTATTGGAAGAAGCGAATGCCATTTATAAAAGTGTCATTGAAAATGGCTTTAAAGTTGGAAAGAAAAATACAGACGCCATCTTAAAGTCGAATAGTCAATTTCACGATATCATTGTATCGATGTCAAAAAGCAGTTATGTAAAGAATGTCCTCAGTTCCTTAGTAGCTATACCTGTTTTATACCGGGGATTTTATTGGTTCGACGAAGAGGATTTAAGACACTCGATTCAGCACCACGACAGCCTGATTATCGCGATTAAAAATGGCGACCCAGAGCAAGCCAAAGTAATCATGGCCAGCCACTTATACCATGGACGGGATCGGGTTGTTCATTACAGTAAATTAAATCAATCCAAAGTTTAGAAGGGTAAAGTGCAGGACTGCACTTTACCCTTTTTGTATACATTTTTTAATTTTTAAAGAAACTTTTTGATAAAATATTTACATTTAACTATATATTGTATACAATTTTAGTAAATAATTTTTAGAAAAATAAAAAAATCAGGGGGGGTTTTTGAATGATACATATCAGTGAAGTTGGTCCGCGTGATGGTTTACAGAATGAAAAGAAAATCCTGCCAACTGCCCAAAAGGTAGAATTAATTAATCAGCTTGCATCTGCAGGAATCAAGAAAATCGAATGTGTTTCGTTCGTGAATCCTAAGATTGTCAAACAAATGGCTGATGCCGAAGAAGTAATGGCGCAGATTACAAGGGTTGAGGGAGTATCTTATGGAGGGTTGGTCCTTAGCCAATCAGGATTAGACCGTGCACTAAAATCGAATGTGGATTTTTTAAATGTGGCAATGGCATCGAGTAATACCTTTAATCTAAAAAATGCTAAAAGAACCGTGGATGAATCCGTAGCTGAACTTTCAAAGGTGATTACCACGGGTGTTGAATCTGGTATCGAAATGATTGGGGTAATCGGAACGGCTTTTGGCTGTCCTTATGATGGGGTTGTTCCAAAAGAGAGAGTCCTTTCTATAGCGGAGAGGTTTATTGAAGCTGGCTGTAAAGAAATTACGTTAGCTGATACAACGGGAATGGCCAACCCGAAACAAGTCGAGGAGCTCATTGAATCCTTCTATCATCACTTTGGAGATTCTGTTATACTCGCTCTTCATTTTCATAATACCAGAGGTCTTGGCCTTGCCAATACTCTAGCTGGCTGCCAGGCTGGAGTCCGTCATTTTGACTCTTCAATTGGCGGATTAGGAGGCTGCCCGTTTGCACCAAAAGCCGTAGGGAATGTTTGTACGGAAGATATGGTGAATATGTTTCATGAAATGGGAATCCAAACCAACATCGAACTGGAGAAACTCATTGAAACGGCCCTTTGGTTAGAAAAAGAAATTGAACATACACTTGATGGAATGGTTATGAAAGCTGGAGTACCTTGTGTTATCGCATAAAGGAAGCGAACAGTGCCTGGCACTGTTCGCTACGCATTACTCACTTTACCAAAATAAACAATTTCCCAAATATGCCCATCGGGATCTTTAAAGTGTCCTGAATATCCCCAATCATGATCCTTTGGCTGATTCGGTAATATGGTTCCACCATATTCTGTGGCAGTTTTTAAAATAGAATCAACCTCTTTCTTACTTTCAACCGCACAGCTAAGAATTACATTTGAAGACTTTTCAAGTGGATTCGATTGATTGAACTCTTCAAGCTCTGTACGAAGATAGAGCACTAATGATAGATCGCCTTCCAACCCAAAAATAACATGGTCTACACCTTCAACTAACTCTTCCATTGGTAAACCTAATCCATCTTTATAAAAGGCTATCGACTTTTTCAGGTCATGAACAGCAAGTGTAATGATATTAATTTTCGGTTTCAAATGATATCCTCCTGTTTTTCTGATGAACGCGAAAAGACTTGGACTAGTGTAATAATAACAACAGACATAGACTTTTTAGAAACTAAAATGTCTTTCCCTTTTTTTTCGCATCATCATCCATACCAGCTCCGATTGCTAACCCTATGCACATTCCTATGGGTATTCCTAAGCCAAGATTATCAAATATAGTTAATCCTAAAACAACACCAACGCTTATCCCCAATGACATGAAAAGACCAAGATAGTGTCCCTCTTGAACCAGCCTATGTTTTTTCAGAAGATGAGAAGTGATGTGGGTGATACACTTTTTATATTGCCTCAACTTACTATCATCTAAGCTATCTGTATTCTCTTTTATTTGTACAAGATTATTCTCCAATTCAAGCAAGTGCTGCTGACAATCTGTACAACTGCTTGAAAAGGAACCTAACTTTTCAGCCAACCGTTCACATTTATCTAAACTCAGTTTCTTTATAATTGGTATACTAGCAGTACTCCTAAGCTTAGTTACAAGAGTTTTAACTGAATCTGCTCGATTTTCCAATTATTCAACCTCCTAATGGGAAAATGACTTATGAAATGCAATACGGTTAACAGGTTGTAAAAGTTTCATTTCTGTTTAATGCTTTATGATGACCAGCCTTTAATTTCATGTTTTATTCTTTATACATGAAATTAATAGAGTCTCAACGGTTTTCCGATCTGTGTATGAAAAAATAAACGGAAGAATTCCGGCTAAATTTGGAAATACCCATATTTCCTTATCAATAAAGGGAGTATTTCCGCTTATGTTGTTCAAATCCTTAGATTTCGTCGTATTTTAAGCAGTTAGTCGGAAAAACTCCGCTTATTTCACCTTCTTAAGCCTGCCCTATTTACATTAGCAGGAAATTCTCCTCTTATGAATTCTCATACCTAAACGAAATCGATAAGGGGGCGGAAAATTCGCCATTAAACGCAAAAATAGCAAGGGAATAAACCCTTGCTAAAGTAAACTAAAAGGGAAAAACTCCCCTCCACTTTCTATTACAAAATAAGCAATATCGTCCCTATCGTGATCACAATCCCCCCAATAATCGTGTGCTTAGCCGCTTTTTCTTTTAAGATCGTAAAGCTCAGTACCATCGTGAGAACCACACTAAATTTATCAATCGGGGCAACAACGGAGACTTTCCCCACTGCAAGTGCGGCAAAATAGCATAACCATGATAACCCAGTCGCCACACCAGACAGAATTAAAAAGAGATATCCTTTTTTCGAAATGTCCTTCATTTTCTTATGGGTCCCTTGAAAAAATACAATGGCCCATGCAAAGATAAGAATCACAATGGTTCGCAAAAAAGTAGCCAGATTGGAATCAACATCTTCCATTCCAATCTTCGCCAATATTGAAGTTAAGGCTGCAAAAATGGCAGCTAGAATCGCATACACTATGTACCGCTGCGAACCTGAAAATCGTTTCTTTTCTTCATTCTTCCCAATTAAAATAAACGTTCCCACCGCAATTATTGCTCCTCCAGACAACACCAGGGGCTCTGCTGGCTCTCCTAACACTAGGATGGAGATGATAATAGTAAGGACTACACTGGATTTATCAATCGGAACTACCTTAGAAACATCGCCAATAGCCAATGCTTTAAAGAAAAACAACCATGAAAACCCTGTTGCTAATCCAGAAAATAGAATAAACCATAATGCGCTCGCAGAAATCTGTGGAATATTATCTAGTTGTCCCGTTATAATCACTATCAAAAATGCCATGATTAAAACTACTATGGTCCGAATGGCTGTTGCCAGGTTCGAATTTACATTCTCAATCCCGACTTTTGCTAAAATGGCTGTAATCGAAGCAAATAGAGCCGCTAATAACGCTAAAACAATACTCATCCTGCACCTGCTTTTTTCTATGTTTAATATGGATCACCTTATCACTATTACCATTATGTACGACTAACTTCTCCAATTTCCATTTTTTCATCTTCATTTATTGAAATGTAAAAAAGCTTACTACAAATTCTGTTAGTAAGCCTTTCTTAGATTCAAAGAAATATTTGATTCACAAGCCACCGCTTTTACCTCGCATGATTAGTAAAAACTCTTTGCACCATTTGATTAAATCCACTTGTCATTTCCTCTCTATTTCTTCCATTTTGAATTTGACCCTTATATTGATTCATCTGTCTGAAAAAGTCTTGGTTGCTCGAAATATATACATTTTGAATGGAAGCGTCGGCATCCCTTACTTGGTTTGCAATTTGATCCTCAATAAAAGAACTTAGTTCGCCATGGAAGTCATCATCCATCTCAACTGCTGCATAAGCATTATGGTTTCTTGCGATGATGGTCGCACTCTTCACTTCATGTAAGTTCTCAACATACTCTTCCGCTTCATTTAGTACCCGGAAACCAGTTTTATTCACATGGGGGACATTATTATTCACTTTCGTTAAGTTTAAGTTAGGATTCCCTAAACTATTTCCTATATTTAAACCCCCTGCATTGCGATTCGTAATCTCGCCGTGATCGTCTCCTTCTCTTCCTTCTTCCTTCATATTACAGCCTATAGCTAATACAGAAATGCATAAACAGGTTAAAAGGATTCTCAGTTTCTTCATAAAATTCCTCCTAAAATGAGTTCATGCTTACAATTACCTTTATCCCCTGTTTTTATGTAGAGTCTTGGAGGAATTTTTATAAGAAGAATAAAAAGAATACAATCCAAACACAATAAATCATTGATGAATTTATCCTGAGGAGGAGCACCATGGATAGTGTATTTGATTATGAAGATATACAATTGATTCCTGCAAAAAGTGTTGTGAATAGCCGCAGTGAGTGTGATACAACCGTGTCTTTTGGCGGCAGAACGTTTAAGCTGCCAGTGGTTCCTGCCAATATGCAGACCATTATTGACGAAAAGATTGCGATCTTCTTAGCGGAAAATGGTTATTTTTATATCATGCACCGCTTTGAACCAGAGAGGCGCTTAGATTTCATTAAAGATATGAAATCGCGGGGGTTATTTGCCTCTATTAGTGTTGGCGTCAAGGAGGAAGAATATCGATTTATTCAAGAAGTGGCAGATGAGAATCTATCTCCGGAGTATATCACGATTGATATTGCACACGGCCATTCCAATGCTGTGATTAAGATGATTCAGCATATCAAGCAATATTTGCCTCAGAGCTTTGTGATTGCCGGGAATGTGGGTACTCCGGAGGCCGTTCGAGAATTAGAGCGTGCAGGTGCAGATGCGACAAAGGTCGGGATTGGCCCAGGAAAGGTATGTATCACGAAGATTAAGACTGGATTTGGAACGGGAGGCTGGCAATTAGCCGCTCTCAGGTGGTGTGCAAAAGCCGCAAGTAAACCGATCATTGCGGACGGCGGTATCCGCACCCATGG
Source organism: Neobacillus niacini (assembly GCF_046591715.1). Taxonomy (GTDB): domain Bacteria; phylum Bacillota; class Bacilli; order Bacillales; family Cytobacillaceae; genus Neobacillus; species Neobacillus niacini_L. The sequence goes on from NZ_JAWVNQ010000025.1 coordinate 18,793, forward strand.
GGATATTGCGAAATCAATCCGATTCGGGGCATGTATGGTCATGATCGGTTCCTTGTTTGCCGGCCATGAGGAATCGCCGGGAGAAACGATTGAAAGAGATGGCAAGCTCTTTAAAGAGTACTTCGGCTCCGCCTCAGAATACCAAAAAGGTGAACGGAAAAATGTAGAGGGCAAGAAAATGTTAGTGGAACACAAAGGTGCACTGATGGATACGCTGGTTGAAATGGAGCAGGATTTACAATCATCGATTTCGTATGCAGGGGGAAACAAGCTCGAAGCGATCAAGTTTGTTGATTATGTGATTGTGAAGAATTCTATTTTTAATGGGGATAAGGTTTATTAGGTGAATTAAATAAAGAGCAGGATTTATTTATCCTGCTCATCTTTTTGTGTGCGTCGGTTCTTAATGAATTTATGGGGTGTCACGGCCCTGTGAGTGACCGCTTATTCTCTTTTTATAAGAGTTCGGGCTCTCATCGACCTTATGAGTGACCGCTCACGCCACTTTTTTGAGGGTTCGGGCTCTCATCGCCACTTTGAGCGACCACTTCTCCCACTTTTTAAAGAGTTCGGGCTCTCATCGAATCTATGAGCGACCGCTCACGCCACTATTATGAGGTTTCGGGCTCTCATCGACCTTATGAGTGACCGCTTCTCCCACTTTCTGATGAGTTCGGGCTCTCATCGCCACTATGAGCGACCACTTCCGCCACTTTTTTGAGGTTTCGGGCTCTCATCGAATCTATGAGCGACCGCTCACGCCACTATTCTGAGGTTTCGGGCTCTCATCGACCCTATGAGTGACCGCTTCTTTCACTTTTTGAAGAGTTCAGGCTCTCATCGCCACCATGAGTGACCGCTCACGCCACTATTCTGAGGCTTCGGGCTCTCATCGACCTTTTGAGCGACCACTTCTCCCACTTTTTAATGAGTTCGGGCTCTCATCGCCACTTTGAGTGACCGCTCACGCCACTATTCTGAGGCTTCGGGCTCTCATCAACCCCTTGAGTGACCGCTTCCGCTACTTTTTTAAGGGTTCGGGCCCTCATCAGAGCCACATAGTAAAAGAAAGCTAAACCGCTCTAACTTTACTTTTCCGAGTTTTCTCTACCTGTCTGTCCAGCCACGTAATGATATCTCCGATAACCTGCTCTTTGCCTGCTCCATCAAATGGCCGATGCTTGGCTGTAGGGTATTCAAGCATCTGTTTATCTTTGGAAGCCACTTGGTTAAAGAAGGAACCAAGCTTTGTTGGCGGTGTAATTTTATCACGAAGTCCGTATTGTAATAATAATGGGATTCTTAGTAAATGAGCCTGATTGGATACCCTGGAGATTCCATGGATGAGCCCTCGTCCTAAACCAGGTGTAATGGTATTGTGACGCAGGGAGTCTGAATAATATTTGGCAGCATTTGCTGAATTTTTCATCATGACATGTCTGGATTTTTTGATGCTTAAATCCGGCTTCAATTTACCCATTACGGTGATGCCTAACCGCTCAAATCTGTTCACTTCATATGAAACAGCAGGAGCGATTGCAATGATTCCTGCGATGCCTGTACTAAAATCTATCGCATAATCAAGGACAATTAATCCGCCCATACTATGTCCAATCATATATAAAGGCAATCTAGGTTGTTTTTTTGAGACTAGCTTTCGAAACTCATGTAAGTCTCCGCGGTACTCATCCCAACTGTTAATAAATCCTCTTTTTCCTGAGCTTCTTCCATGACCGCGCAAATCAAATGTATAAACGATATATCCTTCTTGAACCAGGCTTTCACTTATATTATATAATCCCCCGCCATGGTCGCCGTGACCATGGACGATTAGAACTGCTGCTTTTGGAGCCGTTAATGGTTCGATCATCTGATAAAAAATTTTCGTTCCATCGACACCAGTAAAAGTCCCTTCTCTTGTCATTCTAGGTTAATCCTCCTGTTGCACCCAATACTTAATGATGTCTAGTATATCACATTACTTTTCATCAATTCTAATGAATTAATTGTTATGTTTACATAATATGGAAGCCGTGTCGGATATCCACTCAAACTAAGGAATTTGTCGAACACTAGCTGAAATACTTTTCATGGCTCTTGAATAAAAATAGTATAAATATACATTTTCACTGGAAAGGGGAATCAGTAATTATGGATGTCTGCATTTCTTGTGGAAAAGAGCTATGTCTCATGGAGAGGAATCGCTGCGAGTGCTGGGATTGCAGGGACACGACAACAGAGGCCTATACAGAGGATGAATAGGCAGTTTTAACACCATGGAGGAAATTCAAAAGGCCGTTTGATCCATTCAAACGGCCATTTTTTCTGCTATTTTGCCAATCATTCATTCACCCATGATAATCCAAGTGTCCCGACACCCGTATGCACACCAGCAACGGTGATCAGCATTAATTTCTCTGTTTCTATGTCTGGAAATGTTTCATTTATTAGTTGTTCAAGTCCGGCCGCCTTTTCTTTGTCATTTGCATGAACAATGGCTACTTTCTGCACCTTTTTTGATTGAAGGTCATCCTTTAAATGATTGACCAGCCAGGCCAGGGCCTTCTTTTCTGTCCGGACTTTATCTTTGATTTTTGCGGCTCCATCCTCAATGGAAAGAATCGGTTTAATATTGAATAACGAAGCTAATATTTTTTGGCTGCCAGACACTCTGCCGCTTTTATGAAGCTGGTCAAGGTTTGATGGAACCAAGAATAATCGAGTGTGCTCGCGCAGTGCGTTTAATTGTGATACAACCTCGTCAATACCGAGTCCCTTTTCAACTAGCTCTACCCCTCTTTTTACAAGGAACGATAAAGGATACGAACCGGTATGGGAATCAATCGCAAATAATTTAAAGCCAGCCATTTCCGCTGCCATCACGGAGGTTTGATAGGTGCCCGTTAATGTGCTGGATGCATGTATGGCGATTCCAAAATCATATTCTTCTTTTAACTTTTCATAAAGTTCAACGATGTCTCCGATATTTGGCTGAGAGGATTGGAACTTCCCTTCCTCGTTTTTCATGCGCTGATAAAAATCTTCTTCGGTAATATCGATGGTTTCTTTATAAAATGTATCGTTAATGACCACATGCAGAGGAATGATATGGATGTGGTGCTGCTTAATAAACTCTTTGCTAAGAGAAGAAGTTGTATCTGTAATCCATGCAATTTTAGGCTTATTCATTTAATCCTCTTCCTTCTAAAAATTCTCTTAATCTATATAGGCGGTAATAAAATAGTAGTATGGTAATGAGATTAAGATTACAAAAAGGAGTACTTTTTCACCAGTTATATTTGTCATATATGACAAAGTTTTTTAGGTCTCACAACGGTAAATGTCACCACTTTGTCAAATCTAAATCAAAATTAACCTGATTTCTTTTAAATAGTGGTATAGTATAGAAAAGTATTTTTACTATTCCAAAAAGATAATTTTTAAAGTAATATAGATGTTAAAAACTAAAACACATAAAGTAGAATGAGGTGTAACCATGAAACAGGAGATTTCATTTATTCCAAGAGAACAATTAAAGGCAAAGCCAGATCCGGGTTCACTTGGATTCGGCAGGTATTTCAGTGATTACATGTTTGCAATGGACTATCATAGTGACTTAGGGTGGTTTGATCCGAGAATTACTCCTTACGAGCCGTTAACGCTTGATCCTTCCGCGATGGTATTTCACTATGGACAAGCAATTTTTGAAGGAATGAAAGCCTATAAAACTCCGGACGGGTCCATCCAATTATTCCGTCCCGAGAAGAATATGAGACGTTTCAATGAATCCTGCGACCGGCTTTGTATTCCTCAAATTGATGAGGAATTCTTATTAGAAGGTATTAAACAATTAATTATCACTGAAAAAGATTGGGTGCCTAGCGGGGAAGGAACTTCGCTTTATATTCGCCCGTTTATTTTTTCAACAGAGCCCTATCTTGGTGTACGTCCAGCTAATCAATATAAACTGTTAGTCATCCTCTCCCCTTCTGGCGCGTATTATGGCAGCCAATTGAGTCCTGTAAAAATATACGTGGAGGAGCAATTTGTCCGTGCTGTCATTGGCGGCGTCGGCCATGTAAAAACTGCAGGTAATTATGCGGCCAGCCTTAAGGCTCAGGAAAAAGCAGATGCAGGCGGCTATGCCCAAATTCTATGGCTTGATGCGAAAGAGAATAAGTATGTAGAAGAAGTCGGCAGTATGAATATCTTCTTCAAAATCAAGGGTGAGGTCGTTACTCCGAAGTTAAACGGAAGCATCCTGCCGGGTGTTACACGTGATTCCGTTATTCAATTGTTGAAGTATTGGAATATTCCTGTACGTGAAGAGAAAATATCGATTGAAGAGGTATTTGCGGCACACAAGCGCGGTGAACTAGAGGAAGTCTTCGGGGCAGGTACCGCTGCAGTTATTTCACCAGTTGGCGAACTAACTTGGAAAGATCAATCGATCGTAATCAATGATAATCAGATTGGCCAGTTATCTCAGGATCTTTATAATGAAATGACGGGTATCCAGCTTGGCAAGAAGGAAGATCCATTTAACTGGACGGTAAAGGTTTCCTCAGTAGAAGTATAATATCTCTATTCACAATGATAAGATCCAGTATACCTGGATCTTTTTTTCTACCTAAAAAATTGAAGGAAATCATATAATTGAAACAATGAGCCTATCTTCCTCGTCTTATATAGTAAAAAGATTTTAAGGCAGAAAGGAAATGTGATGTTGAAACGGAAACGTAAACGGAGAGGGAAACTATTACTCACATTATCTATTGTTTTTATCATTTATTTCATATACAAAAACCCCTTAGGGATCAACTACCTTAATAGATTAAGCATGGATACTTCAGATTTACCAACTGAACTCCATCCCCTTGTAAAGGAACGTAGCAATCAATTAATCCAGGAATCCGCCGCAAAAGGAATCGTCGTCTTAATTACTGATGACTTCCGGAGTGCGGAGGATCAGGATCGGCTGTATGAACAAGGCCGGACAACGGAAGGAAATATTGTCACGCATGCCCGGGGAGGAGAATCCTTTCATAACTTTGGGCTGGCTATCGACTTTGCGATTAAAACCCCTCAAGGAAACGTCATATGGGATATGCAATATGATGGAAATCAAAATGGAGTATCGGATTGGAACGAGGTAGTGGAAATAGCAAAGGTTTTGGGCTTTGAATGGGGCGGTGACTGGGTTCAATTTAAGGATTATCCCCATTTACAAATGAACTTTGGGCTAACACTTGCTGACTTGCAAAATGGTAAACGGCCTGATGAATCAGCCTTAACAGTGGATACGCAGTAATGTTAAAAAGGAAAACTGTTTCGTCATTTTATTAATGATATAAGCATCCCACTAATGAATGGGATGCTCCATATCTAGGAGTTTTGTCTGTTATTCCTTTTCTAAGTGAGTTACGTCATTAGAAAAATGTATAACCCTTCCATTTTCCGTATACTCCAATAAATGAATACCCGTATCATCTGTCTTGAAAAAAATGTTATTCACAAAAGGTAAATCAAGAAAACTATCAATCATTCTCGAAATCATTCCACCATGTGTAACAATTGATATACGTTTATATCTTTTGCTTTCTTTTTTAATGAAAGCAAAGATATGTTCTCCTCTCGCACGAAACTCCATAGCAGATTCCCCGTAATCACCAAATTTCTCATGAGGCTGCAACTCCCAAGGAAACGGCACTTCTTCTTTAGATTGACCTGCTAAGCTTCCATTATCATGTTCACGAAGATCTTCTAAAAATTCAATTGGACACCCAATCTTTTCAGCTAGGATTTCGGCAGTTTTTCTAGCCCTTTTTTGTGTACTTGACCATATATATTCTGGAGGAAACTCCTTCATTACTCTACTTGCCATCCTTGTTGCTTGATACATCCCTTCCTCCGTTAAGGGATAATCAGCACTTCCCTCATGAACATTAAGTAAATCTGCTTCTGATTGACCATGACGAATAAGTAAGATTTGCATAAAGTCACTCCCTTTATAAAAAACCAAGTTAATGTTTTCTATATAGGAAGGAAAAAAACCTTTTTTTAGTATACTTCTTTATTAAGGAAACAAGGAAAAGCTGCAATTCTTCAGTTGTTTTCCTTAGCTCTTCTCATAAACTGCGTGACAGGCACCCTCTTGAACAAAAGTGAATCTTCTGTTATATTACATATAATTAAATATTTTCTTACTTCATTACCTTTTGAAGTGAGGATAGAGGCGCAAAGACCATTAGTATGCAGTCCGAGGATGATGAGGTCCTATGACGATTGGTGAAAGGGGAATTTGCCGAAGCGGATAGAATCTCATTTCTCTAGACCGCTGGTTCTGCTATTGAAGAAATACAGAACTGTCATATAGGAGACTATATGGAGGGCTATCTTACGCAAAGGAACGGTTTTTTATTTTGTTTCTACTGCAGCAGCGGGCCTTCGTCTTCGTTGCTGCTTTTTTGCGTTAACTTTTGACTGACCTCTAGCCACCTCTAATATTTCAAAAAAAATAATATAAAGGGTGAATACGATGAATTTTGGCCAAGTGTTAACAGCTATGGTGACACCATTCGATCAGCATGGTGAGGTTGATTTTAACGCAGTAAGAACATTAGTTAATTATTTAATAGAAAATGGATCTAATGGATTAGTAGTTTCAGGCACAACTGGAGAATCACCTACATTAACAACCGAAGAAAAGGTTGAATTATTTAAGGTGGCAGTTGAAACCGCTGCAGGCAGAGTGCCGATTATCGCTGGTACTGGCTCGAATAATACAAGAGCTTCTATCAGCTTAACAAAGCTCGCGGAAGAAGCAGGCGTGGATGGAATTATGCTCGTTGCGCCTTATTATAATAAGCCTTCACAGGAAGGAATGTATCAGCATTTTAAAGCGATTGCCAAAACCACTTCCTTACCAGTAATGCTTTATAATATTCCGGGACGCAGTGTCGTAAACATGTCAGTCGAGACCGTTGTCAGACTCTCAGAAATTAGTAATATCGTAGCGATAAAAGAAGCCAGCGGAAATCTTGATGCAATGGCAGAAATCATCAGCCAGACTTCAGATGATTTTACTTTGTACAGCGGTGATGACGGGCTAACCATACCGGTCCTATCCATTGGCGGTGCCGGAGTTGTTTCGGTTGCCTCGCATATTATTGGCAATGAAATGCAGGAAATGATCAACCAATTCAAAAATGGGCGTGTTCAGGAAGCTGCTGTATCACATCGGAAACTTCTTCCGATCATGAAAGCTTTATTTGCGGCGCCAAATCCAACACCAGTTAAAGCTGCACTAAATATGCAGGGAGTCCAAGTGGGTGAGGTTCGTCTGCCGATGGTTCCTTTAACTGATGAGGAAAAAAGTGTACTTCAAAAGGTCCTGCCTGCTAGTACTTTGGTTTAGTTAGAACATAAAGATGCCTGTCCCTTATGTGGGGCAGGCTTTTTTTATTAAAGCTCCAAATCTCTTTTAATCCCTATTCCCGTTTGGATTTATTACAGAACGGTTAAACTATTTATAGGAAAAAAGTGGAATAGGGAGAGAACTTCAATGACAACTAGTCACGACTCACGATTGAATTATTTAGGACGTAATCTACTTTCGGGCTGCTTACTTGGTCTTGGTTTTGTTGCTTTTATCGATGAGGCGGTTTTCCATCAGATTTTACATTGGCATCATTTCTACGATAAGTCTTCACCTGATATTGGTCTCGTATCGGACGGGATTTTTCATGCATTTAGTTGGTTTTCAACCATAGGAGGAGCATTTCTTGTCTCTGACCTTCGGCGAAGAAATGCCTGGTGGCCAAAAAGATGGTTTGGAGGTTTTCTATTTGGAGGCGGTGCGTTCCAATTATACGATGGAACCATCCAGCACAAATTAATGCGAATCCACCAGATTCGGTATAATGTGGAGATTGCTCCATACGACTGGGTATGGAATATCCTTGCTGCTCTCATGTTGATAGCAGGGTTAATCCTTCTTTATCGAACAGGCCGGGATTCGAAAGGGATGGAAGGGGCTGTTTAAATGGAACATAACCATGTCCATCATGCAAGCGGGTTAGCGGGTGACCTGCTTTTGGCCCTCCCTTTTGTCCTTGCCGTTATAATTTATATACTACTTGGATGGGTCTCAAACCGACGGCATAAACGCTGGCCAATTTATCGGTATTTATCCTTGTTCTTTGGAGTTCTTTCAGCTTCTATGGCACTAATGGGTCCCATTGCCAAGCTCGCGCATGAAAACTTCATCGCGCATATGGTTGGACATCTTTTACTTGGAATGCTTGCTCCGCTCCTATTTGTTCTTGCTGCTCCCATGACACTTGTAATGCGGACATTAAGTGTTGGGGCAGCTAGAAGACTATCAAGAATATTAAAAAGTTTTCCTGTAAGCATATACTGCCATCCAGTTGCAGCTTCCATCCTTAATATTGGAGGATTATGGGTATTGTACACGACAGAGCTATATTCAGGGATGCAGAGTAACCTCCTTCTGCATATAGTTGTACATGTTCATGTATTCCTAGCAGGTTATCTCTATACGATATCTATCCTATATATTGACCCGGTACCCCATCGGTGTAGCTACACATTTCGCGCTGTTGTGTTAATTCTCTCATTAGCAGCCCATGGAATTATATCAAAATACATTTATGCTCATCCACCTGTTGGTGTACCTAGAGAACAGGCCGAAATGGGAGGAATGGTGATGTACTATGGCGGTGACATGGTCGAATTGGTTTTGATATTCCTGTTTTGCCGACAATGGTATAAAGCAGCTCGGCCGCGAACCGTTTTATCTATCACTCCGTGAAAATAGTGTTGAATGTTAAAAAACCTTTATTGATCGTACTCAATACAGGTTTTTTTCATTAGCCTAATAGGTATGAAATAATCTCTTTATTTGTGGTTTCAAGAGTTTTGGGTATATCATTACGGGTTGACTGCATAGCAAAATAATAGGTTTTGTCGCTTTCTAAGTAATCATTTGAATTTAATAAATTCAAGTCACTGCCTAATTTCACGAAGATATCTTCGTAAAATTGGCTCTGCGTCATGGTATCCACGGAACCTAAATGAAAAATACCTGTAAGCTTATTTTCAATAATGAACGCAAGCTGTCTTGCTAGCTGAACATCTAATAGGTTATTACACATGAGGTTCCTATAAACGTCCATCACTTTATGATTTTTAATATTTTCCAGGGTCATCTTCCATCTTGGTGAATCCTTCCCCCAAATCGCTGGTATACGGATAATCTTTGCTCTGTCCTTAAGGGCTTCTTTTAGCATAATCTCACAGTCCATTTTAAACTTCCCATATTCAGATTCTGCATTGGGATGATCCGATTCGATATGAGGTTTTGAGAAATCGCCATCAAATACATTTGTCGTTGAAAAGAAATAAAGACTGCTTGAGGTATTCATTAGTTCCTCAGCCAACTCTTTATGAAACTTAAGCTGCTGAGAGAATTCACCTCTAAGACAGGAAATGACGATTTCAGGTTTAATACAACGCAGGATTTCCTTCATCTCATGGATTTGGCTTACTTCCAATTGGAACTGTTTATTAGAAGGGAGCTTAGGTTGTGTAGAGGAATACGTACCGTATAGGTCATATACTTCCTTAAATTCCTCGATTAAGGCTCTCCCAACCAGACCGCTCGCCCCCAAAATAAGTACCTTTTTCATCCATACCCCTCATTTCGATTTATAAATTTTATCCATTTTGTCTATTATGGTAATGAAAGAAAGGGTGAAATTATACTGAACCCTTCCCAAATACCTCATGTCCTGCATAAGTTAAGCTATATGTAAATAAGATTAAAATAAGTATCCTAAAAAAGGAGTTGTTTGTATGAGCATCTTTAATAAAATCGCCCTATTTTTTGTGGTTTTATACTCTGTTGTTATTATCTTAAATACTTATTTAGGAGAAACGGAACGGGTACAATCGAATGTTATTTACTTTTTAATGAATGGGTTTGCATATATAGTTTCAGCAATGGATATGGAAAAAAGAAAAGTTGAGCTATCAAAGGGATAATCGATAATGCTAAAATTTAATTAAACGTTTGATTAGTGCTGCTGTAACCGTTAAAAATCCTTTTATACCAAGGCCCCTATCCATTTAATCAAACGTTTGATTAGTTTTTATTTCAGCTATTTCCTTTAATTCTGCTGCACGCGTAGCAATAAAGCTTTTCATGTATCTCTCTAAAAACCATTTATCAATTAAGACCCCGATAAGACCGAAACGTGACTTATACTGAAAATGATCAATCATGGTTGTTCCTTCTTCTTCTTCAGTAAACTGGTGAATATGGATAAAAGACTTGAACGCTCCCTTTACCATGACATCCACAAAACTATAAGGCTTTTCCATAAATATGACTTTTGCCGTCAACCGTTGCTTAATACCAAAATGCACAGCTTCCCAGGTGACACTGTCGCCTTCCTCCAACAGTCCCTTAGTTACACCCCCAACTGCCCTTTCTTTTGTTTTTAAGGTAGTTTGAGTATGAACACCGACATCCCTGGCAAGATCAAAACAAACCCCAATTGGAGCCTTGATAAACTGCTTATGCTCGATAACAGGCATTCTACTTACTCCATTCTGACTTTCAAATTATAAGGTTTCCCAGCTGACGATATACTCCATATGCTCATTTGGGAGAGGAAGTTCTGGGTTTTCTACACTCCAATTTCCTTTAATCTCTAATTCATTACAGGCTAACTCAAATTGACTCATGGCAATTCCCATATCCAAAAGCTGCATATCATATCCTAATTTAGAGCTGTAGTTTGGTGTATGCTCAATATAAAAATGACAAACCTTTTGATCCTGAGTTAATAAAAGCCGCCATGGCTGTTTATTAGATGCGGATGGTCCAAGTCTTACCATCTCGATTGGCACTTCAAGTAATCCTGCTTTTTGTTTATCCAATGGAACATCAAAAGCTGCATCAAAAAATAACTTATCCCAGGACTTTTTATTATCCGCCTTAACAACGTATCGCAGCGCCTTATCAAAAACCCGCTGTTTCTGATTCGGATAGCCGATTGGGGTAATACAGGGTATGAATTCTCCTTCCCCGAGCTTAACTTCCTGTTCAAATGAATTTCGGTTGAATGTTCCTCCCATCCAACAGGTGCCGATTTCTAATTTTGTTAACAAGATCACTAAGTTTTGAAAGGTGTAAGCGAATTCCACAAGTGAGTATTTTTTATTTTCCGCTACTCCAACCAAATAGGCCTGTGGATTTTTAATAAAGCCATAGGTTCCTAACTTTATGCCTTTGTCGCTTACATGGTTCGTTACTTGAATCAGTTTAATACTTCCTTTACTTCCAAATGGACCGATTAAGTTTTCTTCATTATTTATGTATTCATGAATGAGTTGTAGATGTGCAGTTGTTATGTTTTGGGTATCAAATGTTCTGATTGATTGGCGTTTCTTCATCGTTTCTATGGCAGATTGTTTGGAATTCAGCATTGAGATCCTCCCCCCTTTTTATTGTAACCACTCATGCTAGAAAATCCTAGGATAACGTAATGAACACTATACTGTGACGGAAAAAAGTAAAACTCTCCATAGATGCGATAGTTTGTTTATCAGGGAATACAAATACCTTATTTTTAGAAATATAACCTTACTTACTTATGATACGATTTGCCTTAATCCCTTGATTATTAAGAAAAAATTTTTAAAGTTGGGGTATTCCCCTTAGCAGCCAGCAAAAGCAAAATAACCGGAGGTTTTCCGGTTAAATGCTTAAATGAGCTTATTTCTGAGGATTTAAGCGGAGGTTTTCCGTTTATTCAAATTAGAACCCCCTATTTTCACGTTTTTTGGGGCAATAGGCGGAATCTCTCCGTCTATCCAGGTTAATTTCGGTGCTATTTTTTATATAAGCGGAATTTTTCCGTCTATTTATTTGATCTGATGCTAAACCTCTACCCTCAACCAATAAGCTTAAGCCTGGTATGTCAAAGTTAATGAAGTTCCGAAAAATCATAAAAAAAAGACGTATGAAATTCATACGTCTAATTACTCTTTTTAATAATTATGGGCCTAAATGGACTCGAACCATCGACCTCACGCTTATCAGGCGTGCGCTCTAACCAGCTGAGCTATAGGCCCTTAAAATGGAGCGGGTGATGAGAATCGAACTCACAACATCAGCTTGGAAGGCTGAGGTTTTACCACTAAACTACACCCGCAAAAGAAAATGGCTGGGCTAGCTGGATTTGAACCAACGCATGTCGCAGTCAAAGTGCGATGCCTTACCGCTTGGCTATAGCCCAATATTTTGAAATGGGGCGGCTGATGGGAATCGAACCCACGAATGCCTGAACCACAATCAGGTGCGTTAACCACTTCGCCACAACCGCCAAAATTATAAGCTTAAGGTTTAACAAGATAAACCTAGAATGTAATTGGTTGCGGGGACAGGATTTGAACCTGCGACCTTCGGGTTATGAGCCCGACGAGCTACCAGACTGCTCCACCCCGCGACAATAAAAATATTATAATAATGGAAAGCTACTTTCGCTAACCCGAAAAAACTTATGGTGGAGGATGACGGGATCGAACCGCCGACCCTCTGCTTGTAAGGCAGATGCTCTCCCAGCTGAGCTAATCCTCCATTTTGATGGAACGTTATTGTCACTGTCGCGAAAAAACGTTGGTGACCCCTACGGGATTCGAACCCGTGTTACCTCCGTGAAAGGGAGGTGTCTTAACCACTTGACCAAGGGGCCGAAGAAATTTTGAGAAAAAAATAGCCCCGAAGGGTTTGCCTGGCAACGTCCTACTCTCACAGGGACTTTCGTCCCAACTACCATCGGCGCTGAGAAGCTTAACTTCCGTGTTCGGTATGGGAACGGGTGTGACCTTCTCGCCATTATTGCCAGACATTTTTGAGGTTTTCATTCCCTCAAAACTAGATAATTTTAGAAGAAGT
>NZ_JAWVNQ010000026.1:0-26672 GCF_046591715.1 Neobacillus niacini
TTATTTATTCGCCTAAAAGCGACTTTATTAATATAACATCACCACTCCATAAAGTCAATAACTTTTTTAAGTTATTTTCTTTTACGTCAGCAGCGACGTTTATTAATATACCAACCTAACAACAAAAAGTCAATGCTATTGTTAAAATTAATTTCTAACTTTTTGAGGAAGAATGTCTAACCCTTCTTCCTGCTTTTATTATCCCGTCTCATATACTTTAAACACTCACTTGGGGATGCCACTCTTCTAAATAAAGTGAATAATATCTTATACCGCTCTTCCATTGCACGCTTTACTATATGATCAATACGGTCATCCTTTAGGTCAAATAATATTTCATCCATCTCTCTCTTTATCAGGTATTCCATTTCTTTTACTTCCTTTTCGTTTATAAGAAGCCCAAACATTGAATCACCCTTTATGTAAGATGTAGTTATAGTAGTCTTTTCCAAAAAAGTAAAATTTATAATTATTTTTTTCGGAATCATATTTAAATAAAAATTAGCATAGGTATGAGACAAGGACAGCATTGGACGAGGTGGTAATAATGAATTTCTTTTATGTATTGAATAGTAAATCTGTAAAACAAATTCTTTTAGTAGTGATTGCTGCATTCTTTACTGCTCTGTTTCTATTTATGAGTAATCTGTCGTTATCCCCGGTCTTTTCAACAAAGGATGGACCAAAAGCCGTATATCGCGGCGAAAAGGATATTGCTCTTACCTTTAATATTGGCTGGGGTGATGAAAAGGCAGAGCCCATACTAGATGCGTTGAAAAAGGAAAATGTGAAATCCGCGACTTTCTTTTTGGCAGGTTCATGGGCAGAGAGGCATCCGGATATTGTCAGCCGGATTGCCAAGGAAGGATTCGAAATTGGAATTCTTGGATATGCCTATGAAGATTACACAGAATTAGAAGATGCTAAAATTGGGAAAGACATAGCAAAAGCAAAAGAGGCTTTTAGAAAGTTAAATATTAAAGATATTAAGCTTCTTCGTGCGCCTACAGGTCACTTTGATGAACGCTCCCTAAAAATCGCCGAACGGTATGGATACACAGTCGTTCATTGGAGTGTTGATTCGAAGGATTGGACAAATCCTGGTGTTAACCAAATTATTGCAAATGTAAAGAAAGCGGATAAAGGAGATATTGTTCTCCTTCATGCATCTGATTCTGCTAAACAGACAGCAAATGCCTTGCCGCAAATTCTTAATAACCTGCGAAGCAAAGGCATGAAACTTGTAACAGTATCAGAGCTCATCGCAAATGGAGCAGTTGAATCAAAAGAAATTAAATAAAATAAAAAAGCCGTCCATTATTAAAGGGACGGTTTTTTGCTTGATTTTTTTCGAGCATTTGTTTTCTTATTATGAGACACTTTACTCTCAATTCTCTGTCTGACTTCCTGTGATTGCATATTTAACTTATGAAGAATCAATAATTGATAAGCATTACAAGCCAATAAGGCGAACAACATCAGATACACCCAGCTAAGTTCATTAACTCGTAAAACAGGGAACCACTCAATTACCGTAACTACAATCATAAAAAAGAGTGCCGGAATAAATGCCTCTCGATTGGTTTGTCTGGCTTTAAACCATGCCGTTATCAAAGCTGGAATCAATAAAAGGATTGCAAGGACAATATATGGCAGAAGACTGTCCCCAGATTTTGCAAAGGTCTCATATCGCAAATAAACAAGATCAAATAACACAAATAGAGTAATCACTACTTGTACTCCATTCCAAAGTGAAACTGATTTAAAAATACCTAAGCCAAAACGGTGGACTGTTAAATAGGCAAAGAAGCCCATTTGACTGATAACACTATAGAGAAAGCCCCATAAAATAAACCAAAAAAGGGCGGATAATATATTGATAAATCGAAACTCAGTAAAATAGTGTACATATTCATTCCAATTGATAATAAAGCCTGCAATTGCTGTTGTTATTCCGCCTATCAATAGCGTAGTCATAAACAGCCTTACCCAAATACGACTCGTCACACCATTATCCTCCAATAATAAATTAATAAATTCCATACTGATTGTACCAATCCAAATATAAAAAATCCATCTTTTCAATTTCCTTACGCATAATCTAAGACTCTTTTCTTCATCCTAGAAATTAAGGACTCTTATGTGAAAGGAGCTTTTATAATGAAAGGAAAAAGATTTATCTCCCCCTTGCTCTTCACTTTATTGTTAACTAGTTGTGCATCTCCAGAAGCCAGCGGCGGTGAACAGATAGATTATGAAGAAACAAAAAAGATGGTTGTAGACATCCTTAAAACGGATGATGGTAAAAAGGCGATTCAGGATGTAATGTCCGACGATAAAATGAAAGAAAAGCTGGTAATGGATCAAAAGGTTGTTGCTGATACTATTCAGCAAACCCTTACTTCAGAAAATGCAACAGAGTTTTGGAAAAAAACCTTTAGTGACGAGAAATTTGCTCAAGGAATAGCAAAAAGCATGAGAACCGAGAATGAAAAACTTTTAAAGGACCTGATGAAAGACCCTGAATATAGAGGCATGATGATTGAGGTTTTCAAGGAACCTGAAATCCAGAAGGAAATGGCCGACGCCCTAAAAAGTAAAGAGTATCGGGAACACCTTCAAAAGGTTATCTCTGAAACACTCGAAAGCCCTCTTTTCAAGGTGAAAATGCAGGAATTACTTTTAAAAGCAGCTGAAGATACGCAAAAGAAAGAAGAAGATAAAAGTGAGGAAAAAGAACAATAAGACTGCGATTAGATAGTAAAAGGAAAAGCCTCTTCCAATTCAAGAAGAGGCTTTTCCTTTTACTTTTTCAAAAGACCAATCATTTTTTCAGCAATTTCTAAATAAATCTTTCCTAATTGATGATCTTCCTGATAAATTGATGGAGCAAAATCTTCATCATTCCAATCAGGCTGATTAAGAGGCAGGCGTCCAAGGACTTGTGAATTTAAGTCTTCGGCTAATTTATCACCGCCGCCTTTTCCGAACACATATTCTTTTTCACCTGTCAGCTTACTTTCAAAGTATGCCATATTTTCAATAATACCAAGGATTTCATGGTCCGTCCGCAATGCCATTGCTCCAGCACGTGCTGCAACAAATGCCGCTGTTGGATGCGGAGTCGTTACGATTACTTCTTTGCAAGCTGGAAGCATTGAATGAACATCAAGCGCCACATCCCCTGTTCCTGGAGGCAGGTCTAAGAGTAAGTAGTCCACTTCTCCCCATTCTACTTCATTAAAGAAGCTATTAAGCATTTTCCCTAACATTGGACCACGCCAAATGATTGGAGAATTATCTTCTACAAAAAAGCCCATTGAAATGACTTTAACCCCAAAGCGCTCGACTGGAAGGATTTTTTCTCCTCTTACCACTGGTCTTTTTGTTATTCCCATCATATCTGGAACACTAAATCCATAGATATCAGCGTCAATTAAACCTACTTTTTTACCCAGACGCGCTAAGGCAACAGCAAGGTTTACTGAGACTGTTGATTTACCTACCCCGCCTTTTCCGCTTGCAATCGCAATAAAGGTAGTTTTATTCGAACCAAGTAATCCTTTGTCCTCTGTTTCGCTTTGAGCTTGACGGTGTTCTGCCAGGACCGCTTCCGGCAGTTCACTAAATCTGATTCCTACTGTTTGTGCTCCCGCTTCTTTAAGTAAATTTACTACTTGCGTTTGCAGCTGCAATTGTTCAGCCGTGCCCGTTTTTGCAATTTGGACTTTGACACTGACATGGTTTTTTTCTTCTTTAATTTTTATTTCTTCAATCGCATTTAATTCAGCTAATGTTTTATGTAAAAATGGTTCTTTTAAGCTTCCTAACACTTCTCGGACTTTCACTTCTGTTAACATGTAAACAAACACCTCACCTAATGAATTCGTTTCCAGTTTTCAGTATACCATAATTTTTAGGAGAAACAGTTAAATGAATCACTGCCCTTTATCTTTCCAAAAAAAAGAAGGTATAAAACCTCCATTTAATCTTCGATCTTAATTTCTTTCTCATTTGTAAAATAGCGGACTACACCTTGATAGATGGAAGCAGCAATCTTTTCCTGGTATTCTCCCTTTTTTAACAGTTCCCTTTCATGTGGATTTGAAAGGAAGCCTACCTCTACCAAAACCCCAGGCTTTTTAGCATTTTTTAAAATATACACAGAATTAATAGGTTTGGCTCTTCTTGTTGTATTTTCTAAATTTACAATTAGCTCATCCTGAATGAATTTTGCAGCCTTGGCATTTTCCTTGAAATGGGGTGCATAAAAGGTTTGAGCTCCACTCCACCTAGAGGATGGAATTGCATTAAGATGAATGCTGACAAAGAGATCATTATCTGAGTTATTGATCATTTTTAACCGTGTTTTTAAGTCCTCCACTTTTCTTCTGCTATATCCTTTTGTATCTTTATCAGCCAAGTCTTTATCAGTCTCGCGGGTCATGACAACTAACGCTCCCTGTTCCTGCAAATAATCTCTGACTTTTAATGAAATATCCAAAGCAATGTCTTTCTCTAATGCTTTTGAATTTCCAGCTCCACCATCTGGCCCGCCATGTCCAGGGTCAAGTAATATTATTTTACCTGATAAAGGAAGACTCCAAGAATCACCCCAAGTGTTCTCTTTGACAAAATCATATTGTAAAATCAGAAATAAAAGAAGCAAACCAACAGAAAAACCAATGACCTTTAATTTTTTCTTAGACACCCAAATCATTCCTTCCCGCTCGTCCCTATTCACTTAACTATATGGGACAAGGGACCTCTTTAGAACAGGAAGTAATAACAAAGAAAAGCACCAAGATTAGAGAACTTTCCCTCTAACCTTGATGCTAGATCTCCTTAAGATTTAATGTAATCGCAGTTTCCTGCGCCTTTGTCCTTTTTCGTAACCCTCTTTCCACCATACATCTATATAGCCCTCACATGAGTAATAAAGGGTTTCACTCATTGTTCCCTCTTCACCATTTCCCCAGTATAGGAGAAAATTATAAAGCGTATCAATTAAATGTTTTTCTTCTCTATAACAACGTTTACGTACGTCATCTATATTCTCACCATAATAACCAAATTTGCTAAATTTAGCCCCTAATAAGTATGCTTCTAATGCTACATCGTAACAAGCCTCTTCAATTCCTGTATTCATAACGAAACTTTGAGCAATTCTTGTAGAACCAAAATACTGCTGCACTCGCTCTTTTAATGTTTTCACCGATAGGTCCTTTAGGACGGACCGCTCGTATTTTATTTGTTTATCGCGACGCTTTTCTTTAAAGGTTGTAATTACAGTCACTTGCTTTTCACCTCTTAAGACTATTCTTCATCCCTTCGTCCTAAGAAATGCAAACTACAGAGCGTTTTGTATTGCCAATTTTTATGTATAGTGATCGAGCCGGACAGCAGGACTTTACACCTCATTAAAATGTTTGAAAAAAATCCTCCCTAACCAAAATTTATCATCATAAATAGACCCCCAGCCAATGCTGGAGGTCTTTTATTAATTAGCGCTTTATGAACTGTGGAAAACGAATAGAAGATTTAAACCTATATTTTTTTCCGTGTTTCGGAAGGGTAAAACCTGTAAAACCATAAATTATAGTCAGTAATGGTGAAAATAAGCAAAATAATGCATACGGAAAATATTCAGCAACAGGCACTCCGAGAACGGAAGCGAGAAAAACACCACAAACACTCCATGGGACAAGAGGATTAACGACAGTTCCGGCATCCTCGAGCACCCTTGAAAGATGCTTCGGTTCTAAGCCAGCTTTTTTAAAATTTTCTTTAAAGGCATTTCCAGGTAATAAGACGGATAGGTATTGTTCTCCGATAATAAAATTTATAGCCACCGCCAGCCCAGCCGTTGTACTAATTAAAAGCGAAACACGTGTTAATACACCTTGTAAAAGCGATATAAGAGCTGGAATAATACCTAATCTGAAGAGAAGTCCTCCCATGCTGAGAGCCAGTAAAATCACGGATATACTGAACATCATACTTTCAATACCGCCTCGTGACAGCATTGAATCTACTTCTTGGAGTCCACTTTCAGACTTGAAACCGGAATATAGCAAGTCAAACAATCCTTTAACGCTGACACCGCTATTCATCCAAACAGAAATGAATAGAGCTGAAAGAATTCCAGCGGATAACGTTCCGATTGCAGGTACTTTTTTAGCGGCAAGTATAGTTAGGATCAAGAATGGCAGAAGTGAATACCAGTGTACAAGGTTTAGATTTAGTAATTCTTCTTTTAGGATTCCCATTTGCTTAATACTTTGTTCTGCTTCTGCCGGCGATATCACAAGGTAAACAATTAGCGATAATATAAATGCCGGTATCGTTGTCCATAGCATATTTTTTATATGTTCAAATAAATCCACACCTGCAATGCCGGCAGCCAGGTTTGTCGTATCTGATAAAGGCGACATTTTATCACCAAAGAAAGCTCCTGAAACGACTGCACCCGCTGTGATAACAGGCGATATTCCGAGCGCAGTACTTGCTCCAACAAATGCTACTCCCAATGTTGCAGCTGTTGTTAAGGAACTCCCTATACTTACGCCAATAATAGAAGTGACTACAAACACGATTGCATAATAAAATTTCCCCGAGACTAACTCGACAGCTATATAGATAAACGTCGGAATGGTTCCGCTCGCCATCCAGCTGCTAATTAGCATCCCTATAAAAAAGAAAATCATGACTGAAGCTATTCCTGACTTAGCACCCTCTGCCATAGCTGCTTCAAGTTCGATTAAGTTTACTTTCTTAATAGCACCGTATACCAGCAACAGGACAATCCCTGCAATGATTGCAATCTGCGGAACCACTTTAATGCCGATAATTAGGTAACCGACAATCCCCATTAAAAGTAAAGTAATAAATGCCGCTTCGGCTGGTGGAATTGCCAGCACCTTTTGTTCTTTGTGCATAAAGTCTCCCCCTATGATGTATAGATAAACGCAAAAAAGCCCCTTCGAATTTAGGGACGAAGGGACTCCGCGGTACCACCCTAGTTGGCAGAAATTACTCCCTGCCCTCTTTAAAAAAACATGCCCGTTCAAGGCAGCCGTATTTCAAAATTATCATTGCCCGAATTTTCACCTTCCATCCGGTCTCTTTTTGCTGCTCATGACAATTCTACTAAAACTGCAGGCAAATCATTTACTTTTACACTAAAACGCTTTTAAGCGTTAAAGTATTATATTTCAATAATATACATTGCATTTTTCTTTCTGTCTACAAAAAATTTTTGAAATGTTATTTTGACAAAGAAAAAACCCCCAACCAGAATGATTGAGAGCTTATAAAGATAAATAACCATTAGGGTCTAAAGGACCATACCCGCATCCTGGCATACTTTATTTTCGGAATATAGAGAAAAGCCACGTCCACTTATCTTTAGGGTTTTGTATTGAATTTTCGATACGTTTATTAAATTCATTTTGTGAAAGCCACTCTTTTTTCATTTCTTCCCGGAGGTTTTGTAATTCTCTTTGTAAATATTCGCTCTTTTGTTTTTCCTCTTCCAGCAAAGTTTCGTAATGGATCTTTTCCTGTTCAGATAATTTCTCAATCCTAGCTTGCGTTTTTTGTGCAGAATTTGAAATGTTAGAACTTAAATCGTGGTGATCCTGCTTTAGCCTGGAAACTGTAGTTTTAAGATCTGCCATATCGTTTATCACTTGGACATTCATTTCACGTGTGGCAGCAAGTTCATTGGCTAAATAGGCTAATATTTCTTTTAAGTGATTGGGGTCTTGGGGTAAATTGTTATACGTATCGGATACCGCTATCTCTGTTTCATTAAATCCTGCTAATCTTTCTTTTTGTTGATTCGCAAGATCTTTAGCTGTATCGTCCAGGGGCTTGTCACTATCACGTAACGCTATAAGAGCTTCAATGTCGGATTGAACAAAGATACGCCGGTCTCCTTCTTTTAAAAATTCATATCCATTTCTCTCTAATATTTGACCATACTTCCGAACAGTAGGTGTTGCAATCCCGGCTTCCTCGGCCACTTCCTTAGAAGAAAAAGAGCGTTCGTACGGTTGAATATCATTTCGCATATCTGACCACCTTTTTTATATTAAATATGAAGGGTTATAGATAAAATTGCAAGAGCCATATCACCTAGCGATACAATAAAAAGAGGGCCGTAATTCCCTTTCCATATCAGCCAATATACTGGGCTCAACTATATCGTGCAGCGATATAACAATTTTCTATCCGATTTACAAGGCATATCACCAAACGATATGGTCCTTTTCATGACTGTTCGCCCTCAGTATATTTTACATAATTCAGCAAAAATAGTTTATTATTTCCCTGAAAATACAAATTTCGCCTAGTTATTTGATTTTCCTCCTTTAACTAATCGTTTGATTAAATCTTCTGAAATCTTTGTTATATAAAGAATTGATTAAACTTCGTGAAAAAAAGATTGTCGAGAATTGTGCTAAAATAAATGTTGTGACCATTTTTACTATAATGAGGGATTTCATGTATAGAATAATGATGATTGAGGATGATGATAAAATTAGAAGAATTGTCGCTGACACTTTGAAAAAGTGGCAGTATGATGTGGTGGAAGTGACCCAATTCGACCAGGTGCTGACGGATTTTGAACAGACAAATCCACACCTCATTCTATTGGATATTAATCTTCCGGTCTTTGATGGTTTCTATTGGTGCCAGCAAATACGCGCTATATCCAAAGTGCCAATTATTTTCCTTTCCTCCCGGAATCAGAATATGGATATTATTATGGCGATTAATATGGGCGGCGATGATTTTATCCAGAAGCCATTTGATTTGGATATCCTTGTTGCGAAGGTCAGTGCGCTTATCCGCCGTAAATACACTTACCAGGATGATGAGAGCTCCCTCTTCCATCGGGGGCTGAAATTAATTGTAACCAATTCAACAATTGAATATAAAGGGCAAAGTACTGAGTTAAGCCGGAATGAATTCATCCTTCTACAAGTAATGATGCGAAATGCCGGGAAAATACTTTCGCGCGAGGACTTAATGCAGGCACTCTGGAACGAAGAACAATTCATTGATGATAATACATTGACCGTGAATGTGAACCGTATGAGGCGGAAGATTGCTTCACTTGGTTTGGAGGATTTCATCGTCACCCGCAAAGGAATGGGGTATGTGATTGAATGACCTTTCTGCGCTATTTGACTTATGAAAAGCCATATATTTATCTATACCTTACTAGTTTCCTGATTTATGGTGCAGTATTTTTTTCCGATAGCAGAGAAAGCTGGACTTGGGGGACTTTCTTCTATTCCTTCGTTCTTTCTACAATTGTACTTGTCGGATTTTTAGTTTTCCGCTATCAGCAGCATGTACGTGCAGCCCGAAATATGCAAAGTGGAGATTATGAATGTTTGTCACTAGAAGGTGAACTTGCTAAAGCGTACATAGAAGAAATACATAAACAGCATATCCGCGATATAAATCAGATTCAGGACAGGCAGAATGAACATTATGATTTTATTGTCTCCTGGTTTCATGAGATAAAAACACCCATTGCAGTGCTGCACTTACTGCAGCAAACCGATATGGACGCAAATAGTATAAGGGAAGAGATTACAAAGATTGAAAATTACGTTGACCAAGCACTCTATTACGCCAAGCTCGATAGTTTTAACCAGGATTATGAAATTCAAAAATGTGACATTATCAAAATTTCAAAGGAGATTGTGAAGGCTCATTCGAAAACTTTTTTTTCGAAAAAAATCCGCATTCTTTTCAAAGCGGAAACTTTAGAGGTCCAAAGTGACCCTAAATGGCTGCATTTTATTATCAATCAATTGCTGACCAATAGTTTGAAATATACTGAACATGACGGTGAGATTATCATATCGGCAATACATACATCAAAGGAAAAACAGCTGTTGGTTCGGGACAACGGAATCGGTATAAGCCAAAAAGACCTTCCACGGATATTCAATCGTGGTTTTACCGGAGAAACAGGGCGGACGCATGCCAAATCCACTGGAATGGGTCTTTATTTAGCTCAGCAGTTAAGTAACAAGTTAGGGCATTATATTAGCTGTACCTCGAAAGTAAGAGAATTCACCCAATTTACCATTCACTTCCCGCTTGATAGCGATCCTTATTTAACACTGCAAAAAACACACGATGAGTAACAAAACTCACCGTGTGTTTTTTTCGCTTATAATTTTGTAATAAATAGATGTGGATGATAGGTAAAAGATGATATAGGTTAACACATACAATCCCATTACTGAAAAAATGATAGCCGTTAAGGATGGTAAGTCTTTAATAACTAAGATGACTGTGTAGTATAAAAGGTACCAGCTGTGGACCAGCCCAAGGATTAGCGGCGGTAAAAAAACAAATAGCAATTGTTTTTGAATAACTCTTTTTATTTCTTTGTCGCCCACTCCAATCTTTCGTAAAATGGCATAGTGTTCGCGTTCTTCTGTCGCCTCACGGAGCTGTTTAAAGTAAATCACACTCCCTAAAGCAAACAAGGCAATGACTCCAAAAAAGGCAACCGAAAACAACACTAAAGAGGATGATTCGGTATTAAGAGAATACTGATCTACATAGGCTGAATAATAAGATCCTTCTATCTTCTTAACAATATCGTAAATCTCCCGTGATACTTCATTGGATGTTTTCGGATTTTCAATTTGGTAAATTTCATAGGTATACAGAGGACGATTTTCTTTTAAGTCTTCAAATGCTTCATTTGATATAACGAGTACTGAAGGCTGCATAGAGGTATCTCCACCAGGACTCGTTGGGATACTTAATAACGGGTATCGTATTTTTTCAACTACACGAAAGGTTTGGTCTTTTAATACAGTCATTTCAGGCTGAGGGCGTTTATACTCGATAGGTTCATCTATTCCTCTTGATAAAACAATTGCTTCATTACCTTCTACATCTACCTTTTCACCAACTTCACGCAAATCAACTACTGCATTTAATTGTGACTCAGGGAATAGGTAGAATTCCTCTGTGTAATATTCGGGGTGGCTATAGAATGCTTTTCTAGCTGGTATTTTCTCCGTTTTTATTCCCGTAATGGTTTCATGACTAACAATGGGGTGCGAGTCATTCATGATTTGTTCAATTTGAGCTAGGGATTTATCATCCGGCGATGAAAAAGCAAAATGGTTTGGAAATTCTTTTTTTACCACATCTGCTTTTATCGCATAGTCGACAGCAATAAAACCCACTGCAAATATGACAATTGCACTAATCAACGAATTAAACGTAAAATTTATGGTGTTTCCTCGAATAGAAAATCGGAGCGAAGAGATCCATAACATTTTATTACCATAATGGTACTGTTTACTTTGGCTTAGTTTTTGTAATATCCACCCTGAAAACTGCCGGAAAAATAAGTAGGTACCGACAATCAATGCGAGAGTTACAATGATTAATGTTTCTTTAAAGTAATCCTTCCAAATGGCTTTATCGCCTATAGTAATCATATAGTAGGATCCCGCAATTAAGATAATTGACATTAGCGCCAGCAAAAGAGAGAACTTTAGCGGTTTATCTAATTTTTCCTTTGCATGAAACAATTCAACTAACTGGACACGGCGGACGTTAAAGTAACTTTGAACCGTAATGATGCCGATTAATAAGGCAAATAACAATATAGTAGAGAGAATTGCCTCCAACGGAAAGGCAAAGGAAATGTCGTCATGGTAGTGCATTAAGTTCATTAATACCGCACCGAAAAATTTTGAAAGCAACCCGCCTATTAATATACCGCTGGTTACGGATATGACACTCAAAAATACAGTTTCATAAAAAACCATGGCAGCGACCTGTCTTTCTTTCATCCCGTAAAGCAAATACATTCCAAATTCTTTCTTTCTCTGTTTCATAAAGAAAGAGTTAGCATACAGAATAAAAAACACAATAAACAAAAAGACAATAATCGAAGCAATGAAAATAACGGTTTTGTAGTTTTCTTTATTTTGAATGGCTTCTACTACATTTTCATTAAACATTAAACCTGCAAAAGTAAAATAGATCACAGCCCCGACAAACATGGAAATGAAATATATCGTATATAAGCGAAAGTTCCGTTTCATATTCCTCCACGATAAATCAACTAAGTTCATCGCTGGTCACTTCCCATAGCACTTTGGATTGTAAGGATTCGGTCAAAGAATTCCTTTTCCGATAGTTCGCCTTTAAACATTTCATTGACGATTTTTCCATCGCGGAGAAAGATCACACGCTGGCAATGGCTTGCTGCATATGGGTCATGAGTAATCATTAGCACCGTTGTCTTAAATGTTTTATTGAGAAATTGAATTTGTTCTAACAGCTGAGTGGCAGACCTTGAATCAAGCGAACCAGTAGGCTCATCCGCAAACACAATGGCTGGATTTGTAATAATTGCACGTGCTGCAGCTGTACGTTGTTTCTGACCGCCGGATATTTCAGACGGATACTGATGCAAGATAGATTCTATATTTAACGCTGCAATCAATTTTGCTAATCGATGTTCCATTTCCTGTACAGGTGTTTTTTGGAGAGATAGAGGGAGTAATATATTTTCTTTCACCGTTAATGTATCCAGCAGGTTAAAGTCTTGAAAAATAAACCCAATCCGCTTTTGGCGGAATTCCCGTAATGCTTTCCTCTTCAAATCTAAAAGCGATTTCCCCTCAATCCAAACGTCTCCGCTATTAAAGTTATCAATCGTTGATAGAGTATTCATTAATGTCGTTTTTCCAGAGCCAGACGGCCCCATAATGGCAGTGAATTCGCCATGCTCTATGGACAAATCAATATTTTTTAAGACCTGAGTTTTTCCGTATGATTTTGATAAATTCTTTGTTTGTATTATTTTAGCCATTTATCAGCCCTCCTCACCACTTACTATACTGGCTAATTTGCCCGTCTTCCATCGATATAACAACATCTAATGTGACATTTTTGTCATGTTAGAAGAAGAATCATGTCCTGTATCGCTCGGCGATATGCTCTAACTATACCAATTGTATCGCCAGGCGATTTGCTCCATTAACTAGCCTAGAAGTCATATTTCAACAAAAACAGTAGATTATTTCCCTGAAAATACAAACTTCGACTTAAACTGTGTTTCTCTACTTTAATTAATTAGTACGGATAAAAAAGAAGCCCCCAATATGGAGGCCCCTCACTTATTAGTATAATAAATACTTTTCACGTACTTTGGTAAATTCATCTAAACCCGCCTGCCACGATGCTTTCATTTCTTCAACGCTTTTGCCAGCTTCAATATCAGCACGTATGGATCCATTGCCAACAAGGTTATCAAAGAAGGAAATTCCGGCTGCATTCGGTGCTCTAAATTGGAATTCGTTTGGATACATATCATGGATCGTTTTAACGATATATAATCCTGTTTCAAACGGCTTATATGAGTTTCGATCTGTAATATGAATTTGAATACCATGGCTTAATACATTTGCATGTTTTGAGAAAGTCGGAATAAACGATGCCGCACGGAATGTGACACCAGGTATTTTGTAAGAGTTTAACTTAGCCGCCAAATTGTCGCTATTAATAAACGGTGCCCCAATCAATTCAAATGGCTTGGTTGTTCCTCTTCCCTCCGAAACATTGGTTCCTTCGATAAGGGCAGCACCAGGGTACACTACAGCTGTTTCTAAAGTTGGCATGTTTGGTGATGGCAGTACCCATTCTAGCGGCGTCTCATCGTAATACATGTTTCGTTTCCAGCCTACCATTTCCACCACTGTTAAATCAGCCCCAATACCAAATTCTTTATTGAAAAGCTTTGCTAGTTCTCCGACCGTCATCCCGTGGCGGACTGGAATTGGATATTCTCCGATGAACGAAGAATACTGTTCCTCGAGTACAGGACCCTCAACTTTGGTCCCGCTGATTGGATTCGGGCGGTCAAGGACAATGATTGGGATATTGTTCTCTTTTGCCGCTTCCATAGCTAGTGCCATGGTGTAAATATAAGTGTAAAAACGTGTCCCCACATCTTGGATATCAAATAACAATACATCTACATTGCTTAACATTTCAGGTGTTGGTTTTTTTGTCTTCCCATATAGGCTGTAAACAGGAAGCCCTGTTTTTTCATCTGTGTATTGTTCAACATACTCTCCCGCTTGTGCACTGCCTCGTACACCATGCTCAGGACCATAAAGAGCTGTCAGGTTTACACCGGGATTATTGAAAAGTAAATCAACGATGCTGGTAACGTTCTGGTCCACCCCAGTTGGATTTGTGATTAAGCCAACGCGCTTATCCTTGATTAAATCAATTTGATCCTGTAACAAAACCTCGATTCCTAAACGGAACCTTTTATTCTTTTTCTCTTTATCGTTCTTAGCCATCGCTATTGATACAGTTGATAGTAAAAGAACGAGAATCAATACACCTGTTAACAGCTTTTTCAAAAGTGTACTCCCCCCTTCTTTAGTACCCTAAACCATGGTCAAAACCAAACAATACACTGCCATCATGGTTATATATTGTTACAGGCAGCTTTCCTATCGGGTTGTTTTTCCCAAAAATGGTGTTTGCTGCTGCTTCAAAGCTTGCAGGTTTAAAACCATATTGAACAAGATAAGCATCTACATCCGCATAAGACATCACATCATAAGGATTTCTTGCACTAACTGCTATCACAGGAATTCCTGTTTCAATCAGTTGCTTTGTCATTACCATTTGGCTGGCGTTTTGTGCCCTGCCGCTGACACTAGAAGTGTATGTGCCCGCAATGATATATTTCGCACCCTGTACCTGTTCTAATTGGGCACTGGTAAGTTTATCAGAATCATTGATATAAACTGTACCTGGATGGTGCTTTTGAACCTCA
This sequence comes from Neobacillus niacini, assembly GCF_046591715.1. Lineage (GTDB taxonomy): Bacteria > Bacillota > Bacilli > Bacillales > Cytobacillaceae > Neobacillus > Neobacillus niacini_L. The sequence continues at coordinate 14,861 of NZ_JAWVNQ010000026.1, forward strand.
GTTGCAAGAAGGTTAATAAAGAAGCTTGACCCGCCAACCACAACAATCTTTTCATCAGGAGAAACATTTAGCGGAAGAACTGCATCATTTTTTACAAGGGTAATGGATTTTTCTGCAGCTTCTTTTTCAATTGCTTTATGTTCAGCTGACCCTACAACTTGAAGGGCATTTGCAACCTTGTCATCAAGACTCGTTTCTACTTCTGCCTTAACTATGCCTCTATTTAGTTTCAAGGTTAAAACTCTCTCTACTGATTGCTCAAGTCTGTCTACTGATATTTCACCAGAGTTAACAGCTTCATACAGACCATTGGCTACAGACTCAATTCCAACTGGCATTAAGAGTATATCCGCCCCTGCTTTAACGGCACGGATTGCCGCATCTACTGGACCAAAATGTTCTGAAATGGCACCCATATTCATTGCATCGGTAACAATTACCCCATTAAAGCCCATATCATCGCGCATGAGACCCGTTAACACTTTATGGGAGAGCGTAGCAGGTACAGCAATTTCTGATCCATCCTTTTTAGAGATGGCTTTTGTATCATCGATTTTCGGGAAGGTTACATGTGCAGTCATGATGGCATCTATTCCAGCATCCATCGCCTTCTGGAACGGATATAGTTCCACCTTCTTTAAGCGGTCAATGTCATGCGGAACCTCTTGGAGCCCTATATGAGAATCTACAGCAGTATCTCCATGGCCCGGAAAATGCTTTGCCGTTGCCGCAGTATCACTTTCATGCAGCCCTTTAATATAGGCATTTCCAAGGTCAGCCACTAACTCAGGGTCCTCACTAAATGAACGAACTCCGATTACAGGATTGTCTGGATTATTGTTTACATCCAACACAGGTCCAAAGTTCATATTAATCCCAAGGGCATTAAGCTCTTCTCCAATTGCCTTCCCTACTTTTTCTGCTACTTCTTCAGAACGTGCCGCTCCAAGCGCCATGTTCCCAGGAAAGTCTGTACCACTTTGAAGACGTGTTACAATTCCGCCTTCCTGGTCTATCGAAACTAACAGGCCATATTTTTCTGCTGCATCCTGATAGGCACTGACCAGCTTAGTTGTTTGATCAGCTGTTACCGTATTTTCACGAAATAAAATTACCCCGCCAAGATGATAGTCCTTTACCAGGTGAGCAATTTCATCATTCATTACGGTTACATTTTGACCTTTCCAGGTTCTGAAATCAGGCATTAGCATTTGCCCGACTTTTTCTTCCATGGTCATATTCTTGATGGCCTTGCCGATAAGGTCATATCGTGCACCTTTTTCTTTTTTAATATGAATGTTGTCTTGATTTCCTTTATATTGAATAGCAATTCTGTCGCTATAAATGCCATCACTAACAGTGATAAATGTTTTACCCTTGTGTCCTGATAAGCTTACCTGTCCATCTTTAGAAACGGAGGCAACATTTTTATTTGAAGACTTCCACTTTAAGTTCTCTGACGCCAGCATAAAGCGGCCATCCTCATATACATGAAGTGCATTTAAATCAAGCTTCTTATCCTTTGCTTCCCTTGTAACCTGTGGAACATTAAGGTCGATCACTAAATCCTTGATTCCCGCAGCCGCAGCCGCAGTTGCCCCCGCAAGCGGGATTCCTGTAAATAGTAGAGCAAATGTTAGAAATAGGGTGAAAAATGTTTTAAAAGATTTTCGCACAGTTTCTCCTCCTCTTGTTATTCTTATAAAAGATATATTGTAGGCAGGTTCTTCCATATGTATACCAAAATATTGGCACCGCTTACAACTTATAGTAAAAGCATATAGCTTTTTGAGCATTGTCGTCTATATCACATAAGACCCATAACCGGGGTTTCAACAGGGCAAAGGAATCAAGTCGTTAGCATCATTTTTTAAAATATTTGATAAATTTGTGAAAAAATATTTCAAAACATAAAACAGCATAAAAAAGACTCCCAACCAAAATGGTTGAGAGCCTTTGAAATTGAAAGATTAACGCTTTGAGAACTGAGGTGCACGACGAGCGCCTTTAAGTCCGTATTTCTTACGTTCTTTAATTTGAATAAATAATAGGAAGAAAGGTGAATCAATATAGTACCTAAGCACGCCTAATTGAAAGGCTCTTTTAGGTTAAATTGAAAATAAGATTATACATCATTCTACATGTTTCGCGGTCAAAATGCGGTCAAAAATCAATTTGAATAGTTATTCTCACAGGGATATGGGTGAAATTTTAAAAGTGCATGTGGCAGGCGATAAATATAAGCCTCAACTGCTAATGCAGTAGAGGCTTATAAAAAAACAATGCAAATTACCATGGAGTATAAATTTGCTATTATTTCCGAAACTCTGATATCTTACCCATTCATAACGGCTATGCAAATGAGCGCTTGTCTAATACTTTTAGCTGGTAAATTAGATCATTTTCCTCTTCTCTACATCAATAAATTGCTCATTTCTCTCGATAGCTTCTGTTCTAATTTCATCCAGAATTGAATACGGACAATGATGTCGGATATCTTTTGTTGTCGAGTCTAATTCGGTTAGAATTTTATTTTGTCTTTCAGGCGGTATTTTCCCCCATATTGAAGGGCTTATAAACCAATGGTCAGTACCATAAACCATCCAACTCTCAATTAAATTAATAATACCTAAGTCTGAATTGATAAAATTTTGTAGATACTCATTAAGATCTGAAGCATAATCCTTATGTACTGCTGCCATTATTCTCGTATCCTTATCTTGAGGTAAGATATTCATTATTACAGATATGTTTTTGGGACTTGATTCACCATCTCTTATGGAAATCAAGTTTCCTACACCCGACAAGCAAACAGGAAACAATTTATCAGAAATTAAAAAAGTAAATATATATAGTTCCTCTACCTTCTTATTTAATAAATCGACAACGCTTGCATTATATAATTCATCTGCTTCCTTAATAAATCCCTCAATTTCACCAATTACTATTTCAAAAGTCTCATCATCCTGGTCCCTTACACTTTTTACAGTATCAGAAACTTTACTCGACATTAAGCTATACTCACCTAATAATTTTTTTGCAGTATCTAATTTTTTTTGAGCTTTTTCGTTTTTTTGCTTAACAAAATATTTATAACGATTCTTAAGCATATAAAGATGTCTACAAATTGACCTAAATACCTGTAGAGAATGATCTATGTCGTTTTCAATTCTTTTCTTGCTCTCAAATTCCTTAAAAACATCTTCATGATCAGAACAAAATCCAGGAAATACTGAAGATAATGCAATTTTCTTCTCCCTAAGACCCAAAATCCCATTATGTACCTCAGGGGATAGTACAGTATCATTATTTCCCCCTTCAGCAATTAACTTCAAAGGTCCGTTTTCCTGTATGGTATGGGAATTTCGAATGCTTTCATTTGTACAGCCTGGATACATACAAGTTTTTTTACTTCTCCAATCATTATGCATTTCTTTGAGAGAATCGTAAAAGGCTTTTTTCTTTTGTGATGGATTTTCGTATATATCACCAGCCAATAGTTTTTTACTCAATTCCTCCATAAAATCAGCAAAACCTTTAAACTCAGCCAATATTCACACAACCTCTTTATTTAATATTTTTCTTTTACTTGCAAATCTAATTGTTGTTTTTCATGCTGTTTGAAATAATTGTATTCAAAAATAATTGTATTTCATTTTACTTTTATATGGAAGAAAATCCTAAAAAACATTCTAGAATAGTCAGTAAGATACTCTTTGTATATTAAAACAAAAACATTCATGCAGGTGTTTGAACTGATATTAAACGTCATATTAGTTTCCACCCTATGAATTTAAAAAAGCCCTTCTCCTAGTTGAGACGGGCTTTTTCCATTCCTATAATAAAAACGTTTTACTTTCCCTTATTCTAAAGACAAATTTAATAGTCGAAACCCTTTCTCATCCATAATGGTCTCACATGAGGAAGATGCCTGTATATTTCCTCTTCACTTTCTTTTTGTCCATAATCATGAATGCTCCTCATATGAATTTCATTTTCCGCTTTTAATTGTTCGAGTTGAACCTCAAAATCCTCATGTCTTTCTTCCAAATGTTCAATCTGCTCCATTAAATTTTCAATCATCTTAATAAGCTCCGTTTTAGTAAATTTATTGTAATCTTCACTATGCATTGTATTCGCTCCCTATAACTTAAATTTTATTAAGCATCCCTAATATCAACATGCCGTTTGCACTTCGTACACTGAAACAAGTTCAGCTTAACTTCTTTGTGTCGCTTCAACTTCCTGCACGTCTGACAGCTTAACGTCACATATCGACCAGATAAATCATTAACGACTACATTGTTTTCTTCTTCACCTAATTCCTCTTCTTCATCTTCCATTCCTACCGAATAAAACGCATAAGCTAATATCACAGTCATACCACCGGTAATATAGCTAATCCAGCTCATATGATGTCCTCTCTTCCGCTCAATACGTAGTTCAGTTCACCATTATCATTGATGAGAACCACTCGGTAGGCTTTTTCGGTACAATGTTCCTTTTGCAGCATGGAGACAAGCCTATCATCGTTTAGCCCCTTTTCAATAAGTACAGCAGCCAGTGTTGTTGGTTTCATATTGCAGGCGGTCGCAAGACGGTTCAATTTAAAAGCCTGTTTGTTTGTAAGAGACACATTCACCCGATGAATTTTCTTTCCACCTAACCCCTTCCCTTCTATCATTCTTACAGCCTCCCCCTTCCATTTGTAATGACATTTGCCAACGTCAAAAGTGTCACTTTGTTACTCATGATATTATTAAGAGAAGAGGTGGTCATACCGATTTAAGAGAAAGCCCCGATCCTCGGATAATGACTGGTCCACCAAAATCAGCTTGTTGTACATGCTTATCTTCAGTTTTTACTACCTTACGCTGCCGTATATCCTTCTCAATTAGCCGTTTTACGTAGCCACTAAAATTGACGTTCTGAATCCTTTCTAGATACGCCAGATCTTTTTCGTTGGTAACATTAAATGATACCGACTTAATAACTTTGTTTTTACTCATTTATATCGCCTCCCTTCTGCCTGTTTACTAGATGTTATTACCGCTAAGACCAATTTATGCAAAATATTAGGTTAATTTATCACAATTATTTGGTATAGTTTTTTACAACTATTTGACTAATAATATAGTCAGAGGTGTTTAGCATGTTAAAGCCACATATAGGGAAGCTCTTGAAAGTATCAAAGTATAGGCGTGAATTTATAATAAATGAACTGGACATAAGTAAAAACACGTTATCGAATTGGATAGCGGGTAATACATATCCAACGATTGACAAGGCATATAAACTTGCAGATTTATTAGAAGTAAAGGTAGATGATCTCTATGAACGAAAAGTGGAAGAAACTGATCCAAAAATTTGAGGAAAATGGATATACACCTGGTGACATTCAAAGGATAGTCCATTTTTACGATTTGACAATGGAAATGGATAAAATGTTGAAGAAATTGTATGAGGATGAAGAAAATGAACATTTTGATTCAGGTTTTCTACACCTCAAACGAAAATAGTGTTTTACGGAGGGGAAGTTATCCATTAAAGAATAGGCAACCTGAGGAAGTAGCTTATGAATTTTGGAAGTGGATAAAAAAAGAACATCCATATCCTTGTGAACTGGAAAAGGTAATTGCAAATGGAGAGGACATTACCCAGCTAGTTATGAAACTAGAGAAAGCGGCTCATTGATGAGTGGCTTTTTATTTTGCCACAAAACGTCCAAAACTTCAGATAGGAACTAGCTCGATAAACCCGAATATTTAGGAAGATAGGAGAGGTGATCATCTTGTTGTGGAGAATAGAATATATCTGGGACTGGTTTTGGTATTACCGTCGTGGAAAAGTTAGATATCATGTTTTTGATTATGGGAATACATATAATGCTTTCGCATCCAATGGAATTGTAACTGTTTCAAATTGTTATGGTAGTACTCCAAAGGCTGCAAAAGAAATGGCATTGTATAGGCTAAAGAGTCACTAACTGAAGAACCAAAGGAAAAGGTATTAGGAATAAAGGGTGACGGATACGCATTGTTCAAGAATAATGAATAAACAAAAGGAAACCCTGCCTCAGTATGGGCAAGGTTTTTTATGTTCTTATTCAACTAAAGCACCCGATAGTAAAAGACCATTTCTTCACAAGCTATTCCGCAAGTAGTAGTCAGTAAACGATCCATACCATTAAAGTACAGAACAGGTCCGATTATGTTTGTTTTGTTAGCCAAAAAACAAGCACCCTTAAAGGATGCTTGTTTATCATTTTAATCTTTCCTCAATTTTCAAGATTGGGAAATAATCACCAATCTGATTTGTTTCCTTTTCGTTACGATTCATACTAATAGTCCCTGCACCAGGATATGTTACTGTTAGTACTTGCCAGCCTTCATGGTTTAATAACTCATCTGATAGTTGACTGTATTCATTAACCGCTAAATCCTTGGCGGAAAACTGTTCCATTGGTGCTATCTCAATCGTTGCTTTTATTTCACCATTTATAAAAGAAACGTTATCTACTACATAAGAATAATCCTTAATAATTTCCTCCACTTTATCTGCTGTAATTTGCTGTTCTGATTTTTTCACTTTTGCTTCTTCGGCTGCTTTGGCATCCGCTTCTGCCTTAGCTGCTGCCTCTACTTCTTGTTTTGCTTTCTCCTCCGCTAAACGTTTCTCTTCGGCAGCCTTAGCTTCAGCTTCCTTCTGTTTCCGCTCATCTTGCATCTTAAACCATGGAGCTGCTTCATCTACTTTCGCTTGTAAACCTTTATTTTTTGTTTCAAGGCTTCCTATGGTTTCTGTTTTAGCAGATAGCTGCTTCTTTAATTCATCTACCTTAGCATTCGCCCTATCAACTTGCTCTTGTGAAGGACCAGCTGCAGCTCCAATACTAAGAGCAATCACTGCTGTTATTACATACTTCCATCTCAATTTTAAAAATCCTAAAACTACTTTCAAATTTGTAACTCCCCCTAAATTATTTCCATATGATGACTAGTCCAATTTTACCAGAATAATATTAAAAAAGGACTTGCCTTTAATAACTTCCTGCAATTGGTAATGAATCATCATCCTCAACAACAGTATCTGGACTTCCGAAAAGTTAAAGGCCCTGAAACCATAGGGGGGTGAAAAATCCTTCTTCAACTAACCTGACCTTTAGTTGAGAACAGGCAAAAGATTGCAGCGGCAACCTCATCCCTAACAAACGTTACCCGTTTGTCTTATAAAAACCTTCCAACAACCACCTAATTTCTATGAACCAATTCCGTAGTATCATAGGATTGAGGTGATAATATGTTTATTAGCCCTATGCTACTCCAAAAATCGTATGAACCTTTCGATCATGATGGTTATATTTCAGAACTCAAAATGGATGGGTTCCGCCTCATCTATTCCAATATAAAAGATAAAAAGCTTTACACCCGCCATCATACCGATATTACCACCCGGTTTCCTGAACTTTTGAACCTGGACATACCAAAAGGAACAGTTTTGGATGGCGAGGTAGTAGTCACAGATTCATCTGGCAAACCAGATTTCGAAGCTGTAATGAGCAGATTTTCAATGTTCAATTCAGACAAGGTAATATATATGGCGAAGCATGAGCCAGTATCCTTCGTGGTATTTGATGTCCTGTACCATAAAGGTGAAAAGGTAACCCATCTTCCCCTTTATAAACGGAAAGAAATCCTAGATGCAATCATACCAGTTAATACCCCCATCCTATCTAAGGTAATGAGCATAGAAAGTAACGGCACCGCACTCTTTGAACTCATTAAAGAGCAAAATCTCGAAGGGATTGTCCTAAAGAAGAAGGACAGCACTTATGAAATTGGCAAACGGTCATACTCCTGGCTCAAAGTGATTAATTTCCAATACGCAAATGTAATGGTAAAAGGATTCCGTAAAAGAGAATTTGGTTTACTTTTATCATATGAAGATGGTAAATATGCGGGGATTATAGAACTAGGGATGTCCAAAGAAGAGAGAAAGAAAATTTACCAAATGCCAAAAAAGGACGAGAATGATAAGTTTGTCTTTATAGAACCTATATCATGTTATGTGAAATATCGAAATATAACTAAATCTGGTACTCTTCGACTTCCATCCTTTGTTTCTATAGATGCATAAAAAGCCCTTTATAAAAAAGGGCTTTTTTTTATTTATTCCTCTCCGTTCCACTTATTATGTTGCTTTAATAACTTCTTAAAGATGTTGTATAAATGTGCATGTCTACGACTGTTGGAATTATAGAGTTCCTTGCAGTGCACGGTTGAAATAAACGTTTTTCCATCAGAAGAAGCCAACTTTACTATCTTCTCTTCTTCATCATACCAAATATCTACTTCCAGCCTTACATATTTACTCATATAAATATATCCCCCCCTAACTTCACTCCTACATTACTATTTTGAAACAGGGGAGGATATTATCATTTTATATACTTTTGTTTCATTTATTTTATATTTCCCATTCACCTCTTTCCCTTTGTTATAATTATTTATGGAAAAAATTACGTATTAAAGGAGAAATATTTTGTTTGACGTCTTGGGAACCATTACTTGCCTCTAGTGGACCTTGCCAGTCTGTTTGAATTAAAAAAAGAGATGATAGAACTGCCGAATCTACAGAAAAAGTCGATTTGGAAAAGGACGCTTGGAACAGTCAATAAAGGTGCCTACAATGGTATTTAGTTAAACGAAAATTAAGATAAACTCGGTCCGGCCATACATGCAAGTACTATTCCTGTGTTTTTTATATTTTAAGTTTTTAGAAGCCGCTTTCTCACTATTAAGTTAATACGCTGCAATTAATACCGCGTAAAACCTTATGTTTCAAGTTTAAATCTCCTCCATACACGAGTGGAGTAGAAAAAAAGGATCACACTGCGATCCTTCTAGATTTGTGTATAATTAATACATTTAAAAAGTAATTTATTAATATACATTAGGTTTTCTTTATAAGCCATTGCAGCATTTTTCCATCTTTATTTTCACCTGCGTAATATTTACCACTTTTAAGACCCGTAATACATTCATCAGTAAGCAAAACTAAATTATTTTCTTCATTTTTAAAAACGAGTTGTTTATTATTTAATTCCTTTATAAAACTATCTTCATCGATTCCGGCTTTTTTTAGTAAGTCTTTAAAAAAGGCTGATTCGGTATTTATAGACTCTCCATTACAAAGTCCATCAACCAATAAAAATTCATGTTGTGTGAGTTCATAAGGTTCCCATTCTTTAAAGTAAGGTGAAGTGTCCAGATCCTTTGGGAGTTCAACATACCGAAATTCCCAACCTATTGAGTCACTTTCTTTTATTGGTTTTGCTTTTATATACTTAAAAAATCCCTCAATCATCAAATCATCCCCAAAGAAGTCCGAAGAAATCCCATATTTATAGCTTAATTTTGTCCATAATAGCTCTAAAAAATGAAGTAAAGGATTATGGGTTGAACTAATATATACTTCCCAAAAACCAGTCTCTTCAAGAGGGCTAAAATATGGCATTCCGTTTGCTTTTACCAATGAACTATTACGTGTGAATATTTGATTTGGGAAACTGCTAGGGCTAAAACCCATTATTTTATTATCTTTTGTTGAAATATGCTCATCTAGCAGCTTTACAAATCCCTGCCGCAGACTATTCATACTACTATATCCATAGAATCCAAATACGATTCTCAATGGCATTAATGTCTCAACTAGTAACGTGTGATAAATCATTTGTACCTCAAGATCATATTTAGAAATATCTTCATGTTTTGGGACATCCAATCCCACTGTAGACCTAAAAGCATCACGGAACAATTCAAATTCAGTTTTGCTCATTTCTCTAGGATCAAACATTCGGCTTAGTTTTGCCATTTTAAAATATGAGTCAAAAAGATCATCCTTATATAAGTTTTTCTTAACTTCTACGACAGCTATAACATCTGATATATGATATATGTGTTTATCAGTATTTGGAATTGGATCTCCATCACCCACAACTATCATACAATCAACCTCATGACTTAAATCTCCATCTTTGTTTGTAATTTGTCCAGAAGCGACCTTCAAATCTAGTCCTTTAAAAATTGTTTTTTCGAGTAGACTCTTTGCAATGCCTTCATACATATCTCCTATTATTGTTGTGTGAAGTGTACTTTCATACTTTTCACTAAACTCTGAAACTTTCTTTTCCTCTTCCTCTTTTAATTTTAATAGGATATCGGCTACGGAATTAATCAAATTGTTTTCCTCCAATCAGCTGGTAATTGTGTAAAGATTATTAAGTAAAGCCTAGAATGTACTCCGATTACAATACAACCTATACTATCTAGTAAAGTAACGCTATTCAGAGCGGTTCTCACCGCCCATTGTGTTTAAAGTATGCTTCACATAGTTTCTAACGGTGTGTTTTTCAGCGCTTTTTATTCTTCATCCACTGTGTTTAATCTAGCTTGGTAATAACCTTCAGCTGTAACTGTAACTTTGGTTCATGTGTCTTTTCATAAATGGCAGAGGATTTAAAATATCTGGCACCTGAAAAATTACGTAATCTTTTTTCGGAACTACTAATATGACGGATAGGACTATATCCGAAGAAGTCCATAATGAAACTAATCATTTTTCCGACTGTCTGTCTATTTGAATCTACAACAAGTGAGAAATCTTTACTGGTTTGAAAAGTTTCCTCTAGACTCTTTACAATACCAGTTAATACCGGTAGCTGCATATCGGAAAACACAATCATATTTTTGATATTTTCAGGTTCACTCAAGTAAGAGAAGACAGCTGCTGCATCAGAATTATTAATTAAGGATTGACTAACAGAAGAACCCACAACAAAAGTTACAAATTCTAGTTCTCTCCCATGTTTCTTTTCCATATTTTTATCCATTTAAAGCACCCCTTTGACAATATTTATTGGTTTAATTATCATATCTATATACCCATAATAATTATATGTATATTTATTGTCAATGATTTATAATGAAAAGATGCAGAATACTTTTGAAGGTTAAGAAACCATGATTTAATGCCCTTGCATTAATCTTCAGTTTATTACCAAACACTTTTCTTATTTCACAGTTTTGTACCCATTCCCAAAGTTAAATAATAATAACTGCAAAAGGTGGACCGTATTTCTGTACAAGAAATCAACAGCAGTATACGATATTACAACCGTCATTTGTGGCTGTAGTAACTGTTTATATTGTGATGGACCTCCATTGATTTTTATTTCACGTCAAAATTAAAAAATCGACCAAAATGGTCGACTCATATTACTCTTAATTTCCGTTTCATCCTTTAAGGTAGTGGCTGTACATTTATCCTCAGCAATTTTTTCATTTAAAAACACAATTCTTTATCTACATAGAAAAAGAATTGTCCTTTACGCTCAATTATCCAGTTGTCTAAATGGTTAACTTGGGGTCATTTCCGAGTTTATCCGTTACACTTACAGTTTAATTAAGCGTAAAAAAAGGCTTATCTATTAATCTGTTATCGCAAATTTCCAAATGCACCTTAGAGGATTCAACATCTGTTTCCAGCGTGAAAGGCGTTATCTTAACCGCTTGACCAAGGGAATTAAATTTTACGACAAAAAAAATAGCCCCAATTGGGGCTTGCCTGGCAACGACCTACTCTCACAGGAACTTGAGTTCCAACTACCATCGGCGCTGAGAAGCTTAACTTCCGTGTTCGGTATGGGAACGGGTGTGACCTTCTCGCCATTATTGCCAGACTATTAAATTGAGGTATCATTCCCTCAAAACTAGATAATTTCAGAAGAAGTATTGTAAAACGAGTTTCGCTT
>NZ_JAWVNQ010000027.1:0-24193 GCF_046591715.1 Neobacillus niacini
CATGAAAGGTTCATGAAGCCCAAAAAGAGAGAATATTAGAGGAAATGGTGCTCATGAAGGGTTCATGAAGCCCAAAAAGAGAGATTATAAGAGGATATAGTCCTCATGTAGGGTTAATGAATCCCAAAAAGATAGAGGATAAGAGAAAATGGTCCTCATAGAAGATTTATACCCCCTATGAAAAACTATGAACTAAGGAAGTTACCATCGATCCTTAATAATTTGGATACGAAGGGAGTGTCTGAGATGAATCAAAGTGCTTCGAGTATTTATATTGAAGAAAGGAATTTTTATCTTGAGGTGTACTTAGATCCTTTTAATAAAAGGATTCGCATTGATGATTATCGAGGTAATATTAATTTACTTATAGAAAAAGCCGAGGAGTTAGCCAGTAAGTATCAAGCGGAAAAGTTAATAATGAAAGCGCGGTCAGAGGATTTTTTACACTTATACGAAAAAGGCTTACAGCCGGAAGCTATAGTGGACCGCTATTTTCTCGGGTCGGATGCTCACTTTTTTTCAAAGTTTTATAGTGTGGAACGAAAGAAGAATGACCATTGGATAACCGAGGACGGAATGATTCACAGCATTCACCAATTGGACACTGCCGTGGATAAACCTTTTCCGCCAAAGGAGTATGAATTAAAAAAAGCAGATGAAGCATGTGCCGAAGAGCTTTCGCGATTATATCGCGAGGTGTTTCAGATTTATCCCACACCTTTACATGACCCTGAATATGTGAAAAAGACGATGAAGGAAGGCACCATTTATCACGTGTTCTATTATCAAAGTAAAATTGTCAGTGCTGCATCAGCTGAAGTGAATTCATTTTATAAAAATGCAGAATTAACTGACTGTGCTACTTTAAAGGATCACCGAAAATATGGACTGATGAAAATCATTCTTCGTGAGCTGGAGAGTGAGTTAAGAAGACAAGGTATTTATTGTGCATACTCCATTGCTAGGAGTTTATCGTTTGGAATGAATGCTGTTTTGTATCAGCTTGACTATAAATACCGAGGAAGATTAATGAATAACTGTTATATTTACGACAAACTTGAGAATATGAATATATGGGTAAAGAATCTGGCATCCTGCTAATATTTTGGCCTTAGGTGACGAATTTTCGGCACCTAGTGAAGGAGGTGAAGCAATGGTTCAATTAACAGCATTAACACAGGAAGTTCTTTCAGCCATTTTGAAAACCATCGATGAAGGAATCCATGTGGTCAATACAGAAGGAAAAACCATCTTTTATAATGAGGTCGCAGCAAGGCATGATGGCATGAATGTGAAGGAGGTACAAGGAAAAGACCTGCTGGAGGTGTTTCCTTCCTTAACAGAGAATTCAAGCACCTTGCTCAGGGTGATTAAAACGGGCAAACCCATTTATAATCAAACACAGGTTTACGTAAATATCCATGGGGCACGAATTGATACCATTAATACCACACTTCCTATTTTTGTTGATAAGCAGATTATCGGTGCAGTTGAGATTGCCAAAGATTACACTCGGATGAAACAGTTATCCGAAAGTCTATTAGACCTCCAAAAGAATGTGAATAAAAACAACAAGAAGAAGCCAGCGAAAAACGTCAGGTACACACTCGATGATTTAAAGACAGTCAATCACAAATTTCAGAATCTGAAGGACGAAGCTAGAAAGCTGGCAAAATCAGACTCTCCAATTCTTGTATATGGGGAAAGCGGGACAGGGAAGGAATTGTTTGTGCAGGGTGTTCATCACGAATCCCTTCGAGGGGATGGGCCGTTCATTGCCCAAAACTGTGCAGCTATTCCAGAAACGCTGCTGGAAAGCATTCTTTTTGGTACGGCAAAAGGAAGCTATACCGGCGCGGTTGACAGAAAAGGGCTTTTTGAGCTGGCAGACGGCGGTACACTCTTTCTCGATGAACTTCATACCATGCCGATAGAGCTGCAGGCAAAACTTCTAAGGGTATTAGAGGATGGGATGATACGAAGAGTTGGCAGTGCACAAAATATTTCAGTTGATGTCCGTGTGATTGCGGCCATGAATGTCCATCCAAATACGGCACTTCAAAAAGAAAAGCTTCGCTCTGACCTTTATTACCGATTAAATGTATTTACTTTTTCGCTGCTGCCGATTCGAGAGCGAAAAGAGGATATTCTGTTTCTTACTGATTATTTTATTGATTTTTTTAATAAAAAATTAAATAAAAGGATAATTGGAATCGACAAGAAAGTAGAGAGTTTCTTTATGGGCCATCTTTGGCCAGGGAATGTAAGGGAGCTAAAGCATACGATTGAGTACATGATGAACGTGTCTGAAGAAGAAGTCCTTCAAATCGATGACCTTCCAATCATAATGAAACAGCAGGCTTCAGTCATTGAAATGGAGGAGAACAATCTTTCATTAAGAAAAAATGTCGAGGAAATCGAAAGGCGACTAATAGATTCAGCACTAAATATGTCACACGGCAATATCAACCAAGCGGCCAAACTATTAGAAATCCCCAGACAAACCCTGCAATACAAACTCAAAAAGATCAGAGACTAACCGCCGAAAAATCGGCGTTTTTTTTATGATACATTTTATGAATTTATATAAAAATGGCGTCCTTACCCAGACTAAGCGCATTGGCATAATTCTTGCATAATATCATAGTAAAGCAGGGTAAGGAGGAATTTAACATGAAACAGACACTATATAAGCCGGATAGGCATTGGAAAGATATAGAGCTTTGGAAAGACGTAACAGAAGAGCAATGGAACGATTGGCTTTGGCAGCTGACAAATACCATTCGCACACTAGAAGACTTAAAAAAGGTAATTAACCTAACTCCTGATGAAGAAGAAGGTGTAAGAATCTCAACCAAAACCATTCCCTTAAATATAACACCCTATTATGCATCACTCATGAATCCTGATGATCCACGCTGCCCTATTCGAATGCAGTCCGTTCCCATTTCTAAAGAAATTCATAAAACTAAATATGACCTTGAAGATCCACTTTATGAAGATGAAGATTCACCTGTTCCAGGGTTGACACACCGATACCCAGACCGCGTTCTGTTTCTGGTCACCAACCAGTGTTCAATGTACTGCCGATACTGTACAAGAAGAAGATTCTCAGGGCAAATTGGGATGGGTGTGCCAAAGAAGCAGCTTGATGCCGCGATTCATTATATTCGCGAAACCCCGCAGGTACGGGATGTGTTAATTTCTGGCGGTGATGGGCTGCTCATCAATGATAATATCCTTGAGTATATTTTGAAAAATCTCCGAGAAATAGACCATGTTGAAATTATTCGAATTGGAACAAGAGCACCAGTGGTATTCCCGCAGAGAATTACCGAAAACCTATGTAACATCTTAAAAAAATACCATCCAATTTGGCTGAATACTCATTTTAATACATCCATTGAAATTACCGAAGACTCGAAGAAGGCATGTGAGATGCTTGCGAATTCCGGTGTTCCAGTCGGGAACCAATCGGTCATTCTTGCAGGAATCAACGACAGTGTACCGATTATGAAAAAGCTTATGCATGATCTGGTGAAAATTCGTGTACGGCCATATTATATCTATCAATGTGATCTTTCCGAAGGAATTGGTCATTTCCGGGCGCCGGTTTCAAAAGGTCTCGAAATTATAGAAGGTTTGCGTGGTCATACGAGCGGCTATGCAGTGCCAACCTTTGTCTTAGATGGACCTGGAGGCGGGGGCAAGATTTCATTACAGCCGAATTATCTAATATCACAAAGTGCAGAAAAGGTTGTCCTCAGGAATTTTGAAGGTGTCATTACCTCTTATCCAGAACCTGAAAATTATAAGCCAGGAACGGCAGAGGGTTATTTTAAAGAAATTTATCCAGACATGGAAGAAAAACGCTCAAATGTTGGCATTGCCGGAATTATGAATGACCAGCATTTCAATCTAGTCCCTGAGGGCTTACAAAGATTAAACCGCCGAAAAGAATACAATCAAAATCCTGCTCATTCCACCTTGAAGGATAAACGCAGTAAGCGTGATGAGTTGAAGGAAAAGAAATTCCAGGCACTTCAAAACAAATCGGCACCTGCTAAAGAAAATGATGCTGATGAGAACTCTGCATCGAAGGAATAGAGGGATGGATATGGAATTAGTTTGTGAATGGTGCAAAGGTGCTGCTGAAAATGGTAAGAATACCGTCTATTGGGAGCTTCCTGATGGCACAAGAGCCATACAAATTACAGATACACCAGCAGTGGTTTGCAATGAATGTCAGATGGTCTATCAAACAGATGTGATTACGAAAGAAATCGAAGATCAGTTATTTTTAATTGATACAAAGAAAATTGGAAATAGCATCAGCTATAAAGACTTAATGTCCGCACCGAGGCTTTTGAAGAGAAATTATTTTGATTTTTCTTCCTAAAACACCAAAACCCCTATCAGCCGATAGGGGTTCTTTCATTATTCAGTTTGTATTGGAGTGGCGGCGTTTTTTCTTGCTCGTAAAAACTTAACAAGATTTAAGACAATCGTTTTTATGACGGCATAGAATGGGATTGCCAGTACCATCCCTAAAACTCCTGCCAGATTTCCGGCAACTAGTAAGATAATAATGATAGTTGCTGGATGGGTATCCAAACTTTTTCCGAGAATAAGCGGGGATAATACATTCCCTTCTACCTGTTGTGCAATAAGAATCACTACGACGACTAACAATGCTTTCGTAGGAGAATCAAATAGAGCTACAATTACCGCCGGGGCTCCTCCAAGAATTGGGCCGATATAAGGAATAATGTTAGTAAATGCTACGATTAAAGCCATAACGAGGGCAAAGGGTAAATCAATAATCAAATACCCAATAAATGCCAGCGTTCCTACTGCCAATGCCACAGTAACTTGGCCTTGGATATAAGCAGAGAGAGTGTCGCCTGTCTCTTTAAGAATGGACAAGCCTTCCGCTCTGTAAGCGTTTGGAAGAAATTTTGAGATTGCTGAAGGAAACCTGTGTCCATCTTTAAACATGTAGAATAATAAAAAAGGAACTGTGACGAGAATAATCGCAATATTGGTAATCACTCCAAGGATATTCGTTATGCTCCCTGTAATCGTATTAGGCAGGGTATTCGCAAATTCGATCAGCCGTTCCTGGACCGTTTCTAGAAGATCCTTTTGTTCGTCCATGACCCATTTAAATTCGGATGATTTCATTACATTGTCAATAAACTGCATCGTTTTGTCTGCATATACCGGCAGTTCGTTTGCTAGGGCTGTAAATTGCTTTGTGATGGCAGGAATTAAATTTCCAATTGCAAGTACGCAAAGGAGTATAAAGACAACATAAATGATAATGATGGCTAATAATCTAGGAACTTTATGCCTCTGTAGAAAATTAACGACTGGGTTAAGTAAAAAGTAAAGAAAACCTGTAATCAGAATGGGGAAAAAGATGGTTGAAAAAAAGATTCCGATTGGTTCAAATAAGAATGAAATCTTTGTTGAAACCCAAATGATGGTTAAAACTAACAAGACCTGAATTAACCAGTATTGAAATTTTTTCTTTGCCAATGTATGTACCTCAGTTTCTTAATTTATTTGGTAAAATTATATCAAATCTTTATCCGTTATAGTATCTTAAAGTTAAATCAAATTTGTCTCAAGAGAGAAAGGCGTTAGGTATGATTAAATCCTTTTATCACTTTTTAATGAAATACCGGCATCCGGAACCGCCGGATGCAATTAGTGTTTTTGCAAATGATGCATTTTTAGACCATGGCTTCCCAAAAATATCTAAAGATTACCATGAACTCAGTTCCTACTTGGAATTGAATGGGCATTACTTAGAGTCCATGTCTATATTTGATGAGGCCTGGGAGCTATATGTGCTATCGGAAAGTTAAGTTGGGTTTTGTGCAAAACCTTAAATCGTCTCTGCAAAAAGAGGCGATTTTTCTTTTTCCCCATTGAGCGCGGGTACATCCTTCGGTGCATATACTATTGTAATCAAAATTCACGACTCATCATTGAGAGGATGGAGGATATGAAAAGAAGGAATATACCGAAGTATAAGGTCGGTGATACGGTCGTGATAACGATGTATGGTACTGTTGGAAAAGTAACCGATGTCAAGTGGCTTGACGGGAATTATGTGTACGAAGTGAATAAAAGTGATGGTCTTTTTGTTGAATCCGGACTTCAGCTTCTTTCAGAATATGAAGGAGAATTGGTGGAGCAAGAACAAATAGATATTGAATATAAATTCTTTTTCGGAGATTTAGTTCAAGTTGCCGGATATGGAGCAGATTTGTTTAAGATTGTCGGATTTAGAACAGAGATTTGGCGCTACAAAGAAGATGCATGGGAAGATGTAATCTACGAACTTTCAAGAATTAGTGATGGGGAATGGCTGGAAGCGGGTGAAGAGGAGATGACACTCGTAGCAGACGCTGAAAGTGCAGACACGTTTATTCAAAAACTTGGGCTCCTTTATTTAGTAAATAATGAAGAGAAACAGCAGGTAGCTGTATCAAAAACACAAAAAAACATTGTAAGAAAAGCAGAACTTGAAGAAATTGAACGGAAAAAGGAGAAAAAGCAGTTAATCGATAATTTATTAGATATTTTTAATGATTACAAAATTTTATATACAATGTTCCACGATCAGGAGTATTATCAAGTTATGCGTGTCATTTTAAGGAAATTGAAAAGCATCGTAAATGACGATGGTAAAAGCAATGTCTAGCTTCTACCATCGGGAAATTTGTGCTAATAAATAAATGACAAAAGGAATCCCACCCCATTTGATCAGAAAAAACATACGGTCTACTATCTTTTCAAAGGCAGAGATGATTACTCCATCTTCTTGATTCACATCATCCAGAATAGCTTCAAATTTCGCTTGTAGATTTGACATTTGAATCACCTCATAATCGGTTTTTTTATCATCCTATGCTTGTCCAAAGGAAAAAAGACATATTTAATCTTTTATTTTGCACTCTATGTTTAAGCTGCGGAATATTTACCGATTCTTCTAGAAGTAAATAGCATGAATGTGCAGAAATCATCATACATTCGTAAAAAGGGGGCGATGCTATGAGAGAAATTGAAGTATTTATTGATACGGAAGAGATTGCTGAATTTTTCTTTCATGAGCTGGTGAAAAGAGGATACGTTCCTACGGAAGAAGAATTGGAAGAAATCGCTGATATCACCTTCGAGTATCTCATCGAGAAAAGTATTATCGACGAAGAAGTAGAAGATGAATAGGTAAAATATCACGGTGCTTATTTCATCTTTTCAATAAGTAGTAGCGAAAGACGAGCATTTGAACCTGCTCGCTTTTTGTTTGTGATATTTTTTGGCTATTTTTCATTAGTGGGTGAAACTTTACTTGCTCTTTCCCGTATTAAGGATAGCGAAGGTGAGGAGGAATGATGAATGCTTAAAAAGATTTTAAAATCAATTCTTGGAAGTAAACTTCATCATCAAAAAAAATATTCACATTCAAGTAATGCTTGGAAGAAGATTAATCACAGCAAACATAAGCACCTAGGACATCACCATTATAAAAAGAAGCATAAAAGCGGCAGTTTCTTTTCCAGCTTCTTTAGCAGTTAATTACTTTTATGTTTAAAAGAATGACATTATTTGCTGCTAACCTAATGGAAAGCAGATTTCAACAAGGCGAAATCGTTGCAAAACGATACGAAATTATGAACCATTTAGGTACAGGAAGTTATGGCAATAGTTACTTAGTTTATGACCAAGTATCCAAACAAAAGAAAGTACTTAAAGCATTACGCATCCATAAAAGAATTACGGAGTCAGGGAAAAGGGAATTTGAGTGTGAAAAAGAATTGCTTCAATCGATTACGCACCCAGGGTTTCCACGTTTTTTCGAAGATGGATCGTACAGAAATATACCGTTTTATACAATGGAGTATATTGAAGGAAAAAACTTTGAACAGCTAATCTTCCAAGATGGTCAAAAATACTCAGAAATCCAAGCGTTTACCATTGCTAATCAATTGCTAGAGCACATCAATTATTTACATGAACAGCAGTTGATTCATAGAGATATTAGAATCCCGAATGTAATTGCGAGTGGATCTGAAATAGTGCTTATTGATCTAGGGCTTGCAAGAAAACGTAATGATGCGAATTCAAAAGGTAGAACCCGAGTACGCCACTTGCGTAAAGAAGTAAATCCCCAAGCAGATTTTTATGGTCTTGGTCATTTTTTGTTGTTTTTACTTTACTCCAATTTTTCTTTTCCGGACAAGAAGAAGGAACGAAGCTGGGAAGAAGAGCTGGAGATATCATATCAAGCAAAGTACATTATTAGCAGGCTTTTACAAATAGAAGACTGTTATGAGAACTGCGCACAAGTGAAGTCAGATATTCTAAAAATTATTTGAGGTATAGGGAGGAAATGAAAATGTCTTTTTTTGACAAAGTATTTGCCAGTGTAGGTATAGGATCTGCTACGGTTGACACCAAACTTGAGAGAGATACATATACACCGGGAGACACAGTAAACGGTGTAGTAGAAATCAAAGGTGGAAAGGTAGAACAGCAGGTAGATGACATTTATTTATCATTAAACACTACCTACTTAAAAGAATCTGATGACAAAAAGTATAATGTTACAGCTACAATTGACCGTTTCCGAATTACAAGCCCCTTTACAATTGGAAAAAATGAAAGAAAGGAAATTCCTTTTTCCTTCCAGCTTCCACTAGATACACCACTTTCTATTGGAAGGTCTAAAATTTGGGTAACAACTGGATTAGATATAAAGAACGCAGTAGATCCAGGTGATAAAGACTATATTCAGGTTGTACCAAATCAATTAATGAATGCTGTCTTTAACGCTGTCGATAGTCTTGGATTCCGTTTGCGTGAGGCCGATTGTGAAGAAGCATCCTACAAAGTTCGCGGCCGCTTGCCTTTTGTACAGGAATTTGAATATGTACCAACCTCTGGACCATTTCAAGGCAGATTGGATGAGTTAGAAGTTGTTTTTAGACCATCTGGAAATGGTGCAATGGAATTACTTTTACAGGTTGATAGACGTGCTCGTGGTCTAGGCGGATTATTTGCAGAAGCTGCAGGGCTGGACGAGAGTAATGTCAGAATTACGGTGACAAATGCAGATATTCCTAACCTGCAGCAGCAAATTCATAGTGTAATTCAGAGATTTTCTTAATAATCGACAAAAAAAGACAGTTTTCTCTGGAGGATTCTTGTCTGTCTATCTCTAATTATTAAGTAATGAGATTACTTTAATGATTGGAGGGGATAAGATGATCAAGGCGATGACCAGAAGAACTAGTATTCAATATGATGTGACAATCTTTCAAACTCCAAAGTACAGAGAATCCAAAGGGTACAAACAAGTTTATCGTACCTTCATTCATGCAGGTAACCATGAAACTTGTCTGGAGAAAACATTCAGCCTTTTTAATGTTACTGATCGAATTCCATCGAATTATCAGGGGAGATTTCTTGCTACTGGAGATATCATTTTAATTGATGAAGGCCGTGGCGGACAGCATTATTATCAATTAAAATCTGGCGGCTGGCAGCCTATTAATCGAATTCAAATAAGATAAAAGAAACCTAAGGAGCCATCCTTAGGTTTTCTTCTTGTTGTACTACCCTCTTTTTTTCCTGCCGCCTGATGCACTAAATTCTTTATCATGTGCCGCATGTTCGGCCTCAATTGCTTCCGGTGGAAGATGGTTATTTTTCTTTGGACGATTTGTTTGTGCTCTATGCTTTTTTCCCATAATTTTATGAACCTCCTTTGGATAATCTAAAAATAGCTTCCCACAAATTGAAAAAATCATGACGTTTTCAATGAAAGGTTTTTCATTCTAAAATGTGTTGTGATATATTGACTAGTGTGAAGGTATGAACTTCACTTTAATTGATTGGAGGATTTTATAATGAGTGTACATATTGGTGCAAAAGAAAATGAAATTGCTGAAACGGTATTATTGCCTGGAGACCCGTTAAGGGCTAAATATATAGCTGAAACCTTTTTAGAAGATGCTAAATGCTATAACGAAGTAAGAAATATGTTTGGCTTTACTGGTACTTATAAAGGGAAAAGAATTTCTGTTCAAGGTACAGGTATGGGTGTTCCTTCTATTTCCATTTATGTAAATGAATTAATGAACAGCTACAATGTCCAAAATTTAATCCGGGTTGGTACTTGCGGAGCGATCCAAAAGGATGTAAAAGTCAGAGATGTGATTTTGGCAATGACTAGTTCGACCGACTCTAATATGAATCGTCTTACCTTTGGGGGAGTTGATTTCGCTCCTTGTGCGAACTTTGATCTGCTAAGAAAGGCCTATGAAGCAGGTGTTGAAAAAGGGCTTAATTTAAAAGTAGGGAATATTTTCACTGCAGATTCTTTCTACAATGACAACGCCGACCTTGAAAAATGGGCGAAATATCAGATTCTAGCGATTGAGATGGAAACAACAGCATTATATACGCTGGCAGCTAAATTTAACAGAAGAGCCTTGTCGGTTCTAACTGTAAGTGATCATATTTTAACAGGAGAAGAAACAACAGCAGAAGAAAGACAATTAACATTTAATGATATGATTGAAGTGGCACTAGAAGCTGCGACAAAAGAATAGGTAAAACTGCCTCTTTCACGTTCTGAAAGAGGTTTCTTATTGATTTTTTTGGTGAAAATAGATATAGTGCAAAAAGGATGAAGAAAGATAGATAGGTGAGAGAATTATGATATGGAAAAATATAGTTTTAATAGGGTCAATGACAGTTCTCTTTAGTGGCTGCAGTCAAATTGATTCATTATTAAATAAACTTCCCTTTACTGGAAATGACACTAGTAATAACCAACAGTCTCAAATTAATGAAAATGAACCTCAACAAGAGGATCCACTCAGTTTAGAATCCATATTTTTCAATGAAATTAAAGAAGTAGATGGAAAAAATGTCATTCAAAATTCGACGAATGTCATGGCTTTGGTGAACAAAGAGTTTTTCTTGCCGGAAGACTATACACCAGAGGACCTGGTCAAACCAGACGTGCAGTTCTCCTTTAAGGAAGAAGATATCGAAAAAAGCCTAATGAGAAAAGAAGCTGCAGAAGCACTAGAGAATATGTTTGAAAATGCTGCTGAAGAAGGAATCGAAATAATTGCTGTATCAGGATACCGCTCCTATAACCGGCAAAAATCGCTGTACGACGCAGAAGTAAATCGGGTGGGGGTCGAAAAGGCTGAACAGGCAGTAGCCATACCAGGTGCGAGTGAACATCAATCTGGATTAGCCATGGATATTTCGAGCAGGTCGAATAAATTATATTTAAATGAGGCTTTTGCTAAAACTCCTGAAGGTAAATGGCTAAAGGAAAATGCTCATCTCTTTGGCTTTATTTTAAGATATCCAAAAGAGAAAGTGGACATCACAAATTATATGTATGAGCCTTGGCATTTCCGCTATGTTGGAGTGAAAGCGGCAACGATTATGTACGAGAATAACTGGACACTTGAGGAGTATTTTAATGAAGTAAAGAAAATCTAATTATACAGATGGCACGCCTGACAAATGGATGTGCCCTTTTTCTTTATACATAACTTTTCTTGTGTTTTTTTTAATAAAAGATGTTATTCTAATCATTAAGGGCAAGTTTTACATATTATTTTTTGGAAAATGAAAGTGGTGAAATCCTTGGATGAACAAAATGTGAATCAAGAAAATACGGAACAAGAGCAGGGAACAGAAAAGAAATCTGGGTATATAAACATTAAGAAATTTCATTTTATATTAATTTTATTTTTCCTCGTATTATTATCTACCGGTATTACAACATTTGCCTTATCATTTGGGGAAGAAAAAGTTATTACAGTTGGTGCCGAAAGGACAGAATTTGATAAACTTTACACTGCCTATGACACCCTTAAGAATGGATATTTTGAGGATCTCGACCAGAAAAAACTGATTAATGGAGCTATTGATGGGATGGTAAAGGCTCTCGATGATCCATATACTGACTATATGAGTGTGGAGGAAGCAGAAAAATTCCATTCCTCTATTAATTCCTCCTTCCAAGGAATTGGTGCAGAAATTCAAGAGAAAGACGGACATATAATGATTGTGTCCCCGATTAAGGGATCACCAGCTGAAAAAGCAGGATTAAGGCCGAATGATATCATAACGGCCGTGGATGGAAAGAGTCTGCAGGGGATGACCTCGACTGAAGCTGTAACAATTATTCGCGGAAAAAAAGGAACGAAGGTAGAATTAACAATCCAAAGGCCTGGAACAGATGCTCCGGTAAAGGTACCGATAATCCGAGATGATATTCCTATTGAAACCGTTTATGGTGAGATGGTTGGCGATGGTATTGCCAAAGTTCAAATTACAAGTTTTTCTACTAATACCTCGAAGGACCTTGCTGCAAAGCTAAATGAGCTGCAGAAACAGGGGATGAAGGGGTTAGTCTTAGATTTGCGTCAAAATCCAGGTGGATTACTAGATGAAGCCATAAGTATTTCTAGTATGTTTGTTCCTAAAGGAAAACTAATACTAAAAGTTGAAGACCGGAACGGCAAGACTGAGGAATATCCTTCACAAAATGATGGGAACCCTGACTTTCCACTGGTTGTATTAATTGATAAAGGGAGTGCCAGCGCCTCTGAAATACTTGCGGGTGCAGTAAGTGAATCTGCTGGAGTGAAACTTGTTGGTGAAAATACTTTTGGGAAAGGCACCGTTCAAACGGCTAAGGATTTCCCTGACAAGTCAAACATTAAATTTACAACCGCAAAATGGCTCACGCCAAATGGGAATTGGATTCATAAAAAGGGAATTAAGCCTGATTTTGAAGTTCCACTCCCTGAATATGCAACATTACCAATCATAAACCCTGACAAAGAACTGAAGCTTTCAAGTTCCTCAACTGAGGTTGAGTCTGCGCAGAAGATGCTAAAAGCAATCGGTTTTGATCCAGGACGTGAAGATGGATTCTTCGATGAGAAAACACAAGAAGCTGTTAAGAGCTTTCAAACAGCGAATAATCTGCCTGCTGATGGGATTTTAAAAGGTGATGCTACCTTTAAATTGATGGAAAAGCTTAGAGAGCAAATTCAGAACAATGATACTCAATTACAAAAAGCAGTTGAAGTCTTACAAGAAGAAATGAAATAAGTAGAAAGCCTGAACCAATAGAAGCTGGTTCAGGCTTTTTCTTTGTAGAAGTATATTCTTTGCTTAGTATTCCGAAAATGGAGATAAAAAGGAATGAGGTTAACCTAAAGATGAAAAAGTTGATCATTGCCGTTATTGTTCTGTCCTTTTTAGGTTTCGGGCCATTACAGTCGTTTTTTCAAAACAGTACGGAAAAGGAGGGTGAAGAAACAAAAAGTATCCCTTTCTTGGAAAAATTAAAGGATTCATTTATAAGTGAGAAAAAGGTGGAAACCTTTCTTATTATCGAAAATAGTAAAGTCGCAGATTCATCCAAAACAGAACCAGCTTTGGTTTTAAAATATGATAAACACAATAATAAAATTGAATATGGATTAATCAGCCTTACACTTAATGGCAGCGAAGGGGACCTAGAAAACCTGAAAAGACAGGCAAGAGAGGAATATGAAGTAGAAATCGATTATTGTGTTACCTTTGATTCAAAGGGATTTGGAACAATATTTGATATGCTTGCCCCGAACGGGATCGAGCTGAAAAATGGAAATGAAGGCCACGTGGACGGGGAAAGACAGGTAGTGAAGGGAGAAGATTTTGTCCAATATTTAGAGCAAATAAAAATGAATCATGATTATGCAAAAGAATTATCGCCCATGTTACTAGCATTTCAAGAAGAAATATGGAATGAGATATCAGCTGAAAATCTCCTATCTTTAGCACCTCAGATACTTAATGAGACCATGAGAAATGTCCAAACAGACATAGGAAAAGGAAAACTAATGGACTTAGGATTAACAGTAATGACGAACCCTATCACCTCGATAGAACAAATAGAATTATTGTCAACAAATAAAAATAATAAGTCTGAACATGTAAATAAAATGTTGGAAGACGAGCAAGGAATTTAGTAAGAGGCGAGAAAGTGAAGGAGTTCATTCGCTTTCTCCTTAATTATCAGGAAGGATATCTAATAATTGCCGGATTCTATCTTTTTTTCGGTCTATCACCTCTGCGATAAATTGACTATAGTCATTATTTTTTTGCAGAGCTAGCTCATCATATAATTCCTTTAAATGGTCAAGGTGCTCTTTCAGGGTATATTCGTTCACGCCAGAACCTCCTGACTGTACCTTACGTAATATAATTTCTACGAGTTTGTCATTTGTTGCTTCGAGTGATTTTGTTCCCTGCCGGACATATATAGCACCATAACGAAGTTCATTCCGCTGTACAACAGAGGTATAGGGCACATATTTTGGATCATATTCAATGATAAGAACCTGAAACCTCTTTTTGCTTAAAGTTTGTTCGCCTCCGCCGAAATAGAAATCCTCTGTCCGATATTTTAAGTATTTCGGCAGTAAATTTGCCAGTTTATTATCTATATCCGCTTTATCTAAAAAATCATCTTCGGTTAGTCCAGTTAATAAAATGGAACCCTCGTCATTTTGACTGACACCAACAATAATACAGCCGCCGCCCGAATTGGCAATTGCAAGCACGTGTTTAGCCATTTTAGAAAATTCTGTCCATTTGGTTTTGAAATCAAGAAAGTCTGTTTCACCCGTATTGTGAAGGAGAAGGTCTTTTAAGGACTCATGTGAAGGATTTTTAATAAAATGAAGTAGACTTTTCGGGTAGACATACTCATAAATCATGAGAAAATATCCTTTCTGAATATTCTTTTTACTACTATTATAAGCCGATATTAACTGGTTGATAGCCCAATTTGCGCTATAATAATGGAATAAATGATGAAAACGAGGTACACAAAAGATGATTAACACTGAGGTATATATTTTATCAGGATTTTTAGGAAGTGGAAAAACGACGCTATTGAAGCGGCTGCTTGAAAACGAACGGAAACTAGGCAGAAAAACAGCCGTGATGATGAATGAACTAGGAAAGGTTTCCATTGATTCAGAAGCAGCTCGGGACGAAGATGTAGCTTTGAAGGAGCTGTTGGGAGGCTGTATCTGTTGTTCCATTCAGGACAAGCTTGAAGCACAATTGCAAGGCTTATTATTAAATGATAAACCTGAAGTAATATATATTGAGACCACGGGCGCCGCCCACCCGGTTGAGGTTCTAGATGCTATTCTATCCCCTTTGTTTGCTGATCAGTTTACAATCAAAGGAATTATCACAACTGTCGATGGATTAAGATGGCGTGATAGAAGGTCTTTGAGTCCACAGCTGCAGCAATTGCTGCTTGAGCAGGTTAGACATGCCGATTTTATTCTAGTTAACAAAATGGATGAACTGTCGGAATCAGAGCAATCAAAAATGATCTTCGAAATACAAGGAATTAATTCTGCGGCACGCTCTTTATTAACCAATTATTCACAAGTGTCTATTGATGTATTGAGAAAGCTGACACTTTCGTCAGTTGCCAAGCAATCAAGCGCAGATTTTTCAAAAAAAGCTTTAAATTTAACAACATTTGTCTTTCAATTCCAAGGACCAATCCGTCATGCTGATTTCGAGGATTTCTTGAAGGGATTATCTGAAAGAATCTATCGTATTAAAGGTTATATAAAGTTTGATGCTGTATCAAAACCATATCTCTTTCAATATTCATATGGAATGCCGGTATACATGAAAGAAGAGATGAATTTTCCTTTAAATTTGGTGTTTATTGGCGAAAATATTGATTGGAATGAAGTGGAAAAAAAGCTAGCTAAACTTGAAAAAGAATTCGAAAGTTGAAAAGAATATGAATGAACATTTCTTCTTCAGGTAACTCTTTTAATGTAGTTATTTTTCATTGTAAAGGGGGATTAGATGAAGAAGATAGTTCTTGTCATGGTTATTCTATTCCTCCTGAATGGTCATGGGATACAAGCTGCATCAAATGTTAGCTACAACATTGAAATGCTTCCTTGGGAAGAAGTCGATGAGGTGCTTCCGAGGTATTCAAAGTTTACGGTTCTGGATCTTGAAACAGGCAAGAAGTTTAAAGTTCAACGGCGTGCGGGCAGTCATCATGCAGACGTACAGCCACTCTCACCAAAGGATACAAAAATCATGAAAAAGATTTACGGAGGAGAATGGAGCTGGAAACGGCGTGCCATCATCGTGATACGAAATGATCAATGGATTGCAGGGTCGATGCATGGAATGCCGCATGGTGCCGGTGCCTTGAAGAATAACTTTCCAGGGCATTTTTGTATCCATTTTTATGGAAGTACAACACATCGTACAAATACAATGGACCTATCACATAAGTTGATGATTTTAAAGGCTGCAGGGAAGCTGGGAGATTTTTTGAGTAGAACATCTCCATATGAAACGGTTGAGGCTTTTATTGCCGGCCTAAAACAGCAGGATCCTTATATTTCGCAGTTAATCTCCATACAGAAGCTTAAATGGAAACCAATCTTAGGGAAAATTGAAAATGTTAGAATCACACGGATGCCGATTTTACCGGCAGAAGACCTGAAACAGGAAATTAGTATGGATGTTCCCATAGAAGTTGATTGGTTTATTAAAAATAGAGGACGCCAGCATTTTCGAGGTGAAATCCATTTAATTCGTTTTTCTACAATGGATTCATGGAAGGTAGATTCTGAATCATTCTTAAAAGAGAATAACTTGAAATAAATAAAAAACACCTTTAGCAAAAGTTAAAGGTGTTTTTCCTGTCAGGCTTGCTGTCCGAATTTAATGAACGTTCTTTCGTCCTCAATTAGTCCACAGGAGGCACATTGGATACGATAATCAGGTCCATTGTAAGGAAGGTGAAAAGGCTCTAAATCGTTTTGAGTGTATTCTTTCATAACCTCACCTGATTGCGGGTCAAGCTTCACTGATTGTGCAACTTGTTGAATAATATTAAAACGGCTGCGGTTAGTCTTGCAATTAGGACATTTATAAGGTGTTGACATATGTTTCTCCTTTCTCGGTGTTGTTAAAATCTATTTTTTGCAATAATATTGGAAAGTATGTAACAATGCAATTGAGGAGATATGGAGGTGGGGTTATTGACGATAGAAAAGATTGATTTTGATATGTTACTTGCTGAGTATCGATCTATTTGGAACAATCGCTTGCTTATTGCCAGTGATAAAAGCAGTGAAGAAATCTTAACAGAAGCAGTGAGAAGAGAATTGCTTGACGAGAACTCTCACCCGAGAATACGGAAGAACAAATACGAAAAATACTATTCTGCTGTCAGCAGAATTACACAGTCGACCATTTCAAATGAAGCAAAGGTATCGCTTATCCATTTCCATAATGGAATAATGGAGAAATTGATAAAGGAGAGTTAACCGTGAAAAAATTTGTATTCTTAAGTTTATTGATTTCAGCAATCCTGGTCGTCAGCGCATGCGGAAACAATAACCACCAAGATCAGGCTGAAAAGGAACTTCCCGAATTTGTAGAAGTAAAGCTTACAGCTACCCCGGAGCATGGAGAAATCAATAAACCAATTATCTTTGAAGCAAAGGTAACACAGGGAGAAGAGACTGTTGAAGATGCAGACGAGGTGAAATTTGAAATTTGGCGTGCGAAGGACGAAAATCACGAAAAGATAAAGGTTGAGCATGCTGAAGATGGAATCTATCGTTTAGAAAAGTCGTTTGCCCAAGAAGGAACTTATTATATTATTTCACACGTAACCGCAAGAGACATGCACAATATGCCAAAGAAAGAATTCGTCATCGGGACACCTAGTGAACCCGAGGACCCAAGTGAATCAAAAGATTCAATGGAAGGAATGGATATGGAAGGGCATTAGAAAAGACAGCAGAATTGCTGTCTTTTTTTATATTTCTGTAACATCAATTTGCGAATATTGAATGTCATAAGTCTTGATTAATCTTATTTCGAGTATTCCATCTTTGTATTTAGCACTGGACCCCTTCTTTTTTACCATTGCCGGGAGCGTGATGGAATATTTAGCATCTGTTTCAGGTAAATTTTCCACCATTAACTGAGTGGCAGTATGATAAATCCGCAGCTTTTTAAGCAATGATTCGTCCTTAATTGGTATTCTGACAAATACAGAATCATGCGTCTCAAAGGCCGATGATTTTAAAGGATTACTCATTTCTGCAGGCTGAGATTGGTACGGATTCACGCCGTTTTGAGGAATAAAGGTGCCCCCTGATTGAGATGGCATCACATTCCCCATTATGCTTTTAATAAATTGGTCAATTTCATCTGGTTTCATATGCTGAAGTTTATTCTTCATGTCTTTATTAAAAGGAAATAGATTCCACGGGAACATGATTTTCCCCACCTTTTCTACAAACTCTCTCTGGGCATTCATACCTTATACTATGCAGCATTAGTTTTAAACGTTATAATTTCCCAACTAAAGTTTGCATATATAACAAGCATATCAAACATATAGTTTAGAAAAACATTCATGTGAGGTAATGGCTCATGAAGAAAAAAACAGCTTTAATTACTGGAGGCGCAGCTGGTTTAGGGGTCAAAACTGCTTGGCAGCTTGCAGAACAAGGTTATCAGCTGGCAATTAATTATCGGAACAGTAGTAATGAAGCTTTTCTTTTATCTCAAGAGCTTGAAAAAAAATTCAGAAATAAAGTCATTTGTATTCAAGGAGATGTAGCAAATCCATTAGATTGTAGACACATGGTTGAGCAGGTCATATCAGAATATTCCTCGATTGATGTTGTGATTCATAATGCAGGACCATATGTACGTGAGAGAAAGAAAATGACGGAGTATACAAACGATGAGTGGAATTATTTAATAAATGGCAATTTAAATGCGGTTTTTTATCTATCAAAAGAAAGTATTCCATTTATGCGAAAGCAGCAGTGGGGACGAATTATTACCATGGGGTATGACCGAGTGGAAACAGCTCCTGGCTGGGTGTATCGATCAGCATTTAGTGCAGCAAAAACAGCGCTCGCATCACTCACAAGAACCATTGCTATTGAGGAAGCGAGTTATGGTATTACCGCTAATATGGTTTGCCCGGGAGATATCATTTCTCCGTGGAAAGAGAGGAATATTGAAGACTCCGTCCTAAGTGAAAATGTACCAGTTGGACGC
Source organism: Neobacillus niacini (assembly GCF_046591715.1). Lineage (GTDB taxonomy): Bacteria > Bacillota > Bacilli > Bacillales > Cytobacillaceae > Neobacillus > Neobacillus niacini_L. The sequence continues at coordinate 19,195 of NZ_JAWVNQ010000027.1, forward strand.
CAAGGGACGGGTGAAGATATATCAAGGGTCATTTCCTTTCTACTTGATGAGAAATCTGACTTCATAACCGGATGTATTATTCCTGTAACAGGAGGAATGGACGTTCTCTCAAAGGCTTATCATCAAGCAAGAACGAAGGGAACACAATAAGTCTTTCCTTTTACAACTTTTTGAACTATTCTTTTTTTTGGCATAAATTGTTTTCCTTTTGTGGATAATAAATATAACACATCTATGAAAGGAGCAAAATAAAATGAGTTTTAACATGAATAGAATTAATCCAAATCAAACTCAGGTATTTTTTCATGATGGTCGTTTTGAAACATTAACGAATGAGGAACTAGAAGAATTTTTGCTCCACATGGGTATCAGTGAAGTTAATTCAGCAATGGAACAAGATGTAACGGATTAAAAATATTCCCTTACCTGAAAAAAAGCAATCGGCCCGCAGCCGGTTGCTTTTTATGCTTCTAGTAAATGAGAATGTTCCTCCTGTGGGGTACCATTTCTCAACAGGTAGAAAGAGTATTGGTCTTTTGGTATTTCATATAAATCGTAGACGTCACCGTCTGCATTTAACTGATCGTAAAGTGATTTTCTCGTTTCATTTGCTTTAACTACATATGGAAGTTTTTCGGCAGCCTTAATAGACCTGATATTTACTTTACGAATCCTCATAAAAATTGTTTCGATGCCCATGTTGTAAAAAACCTCTTGAAAAAAGGCGTCCTTTGCAGGGCTATTGTAACCCTTTCCGTGGTATGGCTTACCAAGCCATGTACCTAAAAATCCAGCATTCTCTTCGATATCAAAAAGGTTAATGGTACCAATTGGGTTACCCCATTCATCAAGAATGGTCCGTGAAATTAATTCACCGCGTTCTTCTGCTTCTATCGTTTGCTTTGTCAAAAAGATAAATTCTTCATAAGAATCACATTTTTGACGCACAAAAGGGAAGACATCTGGATGCGACATAAGTTCAAATAATACCTGGCTGTCATGAAGATCTCGTTTCTTAAGCATTGAATTTCCCTCCATTGGGCAATCCGATCCCATGTCTAAAGAAGCGGCCCACCCTCGAAATTTTTTATTCAGATAAACTAAAAAATTTCGGGGTGGGAATCGAACCCACTAGAACCAGGTATTTACTGGTGGCGCACCATTTGCCTTCCCTATATCATTTTTTTTGTTGATGAAAAATAATGTGATTTACCCCCCAGATTTTTAGGCCTTTATCGGTTTCACTTAGAGTATCATACAAGAAAAAATAAAAAAAATAAATAGGTTTTTTGTTGTTTTTTTGTATATTTTTATTGGCAAATTTCAACATATTTCTACTCTTCTGAGAAAACGATTTCACCGCCAATCATCGTCCATTTTGGTTTTGCTAAATAATGAAAAGGATGATGACTCCATAGCACTAAGTCGGCATCTTTTCCTTCATCGATGCTTCCTAAATGAGTGTCTGCCCTTAGGTTTCTTGCAGGCAGTATAGTGATTCCTTCAAGAGCCTTTTGCTCGGAAAGACCCTCGCGCACAGCTATGCCTGCACATATGTTTAAATATTGAATCGGAGTATACGGATGATCGGTTGTTATTGATACTTCAACACCATGATTCGTAAGTTCTTGATAGGTTTTCCAAGTCTTATTTTTCAATTCAATTTTTGATCTTCTGGTTAAGGTTGGCCCGACAGAAACTTTTAAGTTGATCCCAGTTAACTCACTTGCAATCAAATGTCCTTCGGTACAATGCTCAATTCTTAAATCTAGGTTGAATTCCTCCGCAAGTCGTAACGCTGTAATAATATCGTCAGCACGGTGAGCATGGATTCTAACTGGAATTTCTCTTTTTAAAGCCATCACGAGTGGAGCTACTCTTAAATCTTCAGGAGTATCCGTATGGATTGCTTTATAAAATGCTTCCCTGAGCATCCCCATGATACCCATTCTTGTTATCGAGTCATTATTACCCTGACTGTGAATTCGTTTTGGATTTTCACCCAACGCTAGCTTTAGACCAGCGATTTCCTGGACAACCATTTTTTTTACGTTTTTTCCCGTCGTTTTAATGACTGATGTGGTTCCGCCAATGACATTGGCACTTCCGGGCATGACGTGTACCGTTGTAATACCGCTTTTAACGGCATCGGAAAATGCGGGATCCAATGGATAGACACCATCAATGGCACGAATATGCGGTGTCATGGCTTCTGCAGTCTCGTTTGCGTCGTTCCCTGCCCATCCAGTTCCTTCATCATATAAGCCTAAATGTGTATGAACATCAATAAACCCCGGTAAGAGGTAATGGTTTTGACAGTCAATGATTTTGACATTAGAATCAACAGGAAGATTTTTTCCTACTTTTTTTATTTTTCCATTCTCCACCAAGACATCCCCATTTTGAATGGGCTCGGATGTTATGGGATAGACATAAGCATTTGTTAAAAGTATTTTCATCATATTTTACCTTTCCCCACACTGATAATAGTATTTTTACTATTTTATCAACAGTGCTTCTGAAGTGGTAGTAGAAAAGTAGTGATTTTTTAAAAAATTACGAAACCTTTTTATGGTAACAGCGTAAGTATTAGGGAAAGATAGAAAAAAATTTTCCTTTGGGGGAGAAATAAAATGGTAAAAAGCGAAGAAAGAATGCTTGCGGCTATTCTCTATGTTGTTAGTCTTTTTTTCCCGATTATAGGTCCACTTGTTATTTGGTTATTAAAAAAGGATGAGTCGTCATTTATCAATTATCATGGAAGAGAATACTTCAACTTCTTCATTTCTTACACTGTCTATTCAGTAATATCGGGAATCCTGGTGTTCCTTATCGTAGGAATCTTCCTCTTATGGATTTTGGGGATTATGGCCCTGGTATTTACGATTATTGCTGCTGTAAAAGCTTATGAAGGGAACGAATATCGATTCCCATTAGTCTTTAGAGTAATTAAATAGTAAGACCAACTAGCCCAGCAAAATAAAATTTTGCTGGGTTTTGAACGTTTTTATAGTTCAAACGTCATAAGATTATAAAAGGTAAAACAAAGGGGGAGAAATAATGGAATTATTAGAAGGATTGAACTGGGGATTGCTTTTACCGTTATTTATTATCCAACTTATCTTACTAGTTGTATCACTCGTGGATCTATCGCGAATTGAAAAGACCAATGGTCCGAAGCTGCTTTGGGTGCTTATCATAATATTTGTCAATATTATTGGACCGATTCTCTATTTCGTAATTGGAAGGAGAAATGATTAATGTCTCTCATCCAAATTAAGGGGCTCAAAAAGAGTTTTCAAGGCCATGAAGTAATTAAGGGACTGGACTTTAAGCTGGAAAAGGGCAAGTGTATTGCCCTTTTAGGACCAAACGGGGCGGGTAAAACGACAACACTGCGGATGCTTTCGGGTTTAATGAAACCGACTGAAGGATCCATTATTTTCAGTGATGCTAAAAAGGATGGAGATATTCGCCATTTAATAGGCTATTTGCCGCAATTTCCGGTTTTTTATGACTGGATGTCTGGATTGGAGTTTCTTCAATATGTGGGAAAACTTGCAGGATTGACAAGTAAAGAAGCAAAGGAACGTTCCTTGGAGCTGCTTGAACTAGTTGGAATCAGTGACGCGAAAAATAGGCGGATAGGTAAATATTCCGGCGGGATGAAACAAAGGCTAGGAATCGCGCAGGCCATCATTCACCGTCCGCAGTTAGTGATGCTGGATGAACCCGTTTCTGCATTAGATCCTTTTGGAAGAAGAGAGGTACTCGAGCTTCTTGAAGGATTGAAGAAGGAGACCACTATACTATTCTCTACGCACATTCTGAATGATGCTGAGGAAGTTTGTGACGAAATATTATTTCTACATAATGGAGAAATTGTTGAGTCCGGCACTATGGGGGCCTTGCGTGAGCGCCACCAGCAGGCAAAAATCGACTTGATTTTCCGTAAAAAAACTGCGGAGATGGAAAGCACAATTAGAAACCATTCTTTAACTCAATCAATATTAGTTGAAGGAAATCGGATTAGTGTTTTTGTTACGAATATAGAGCTTGCGAGGAAAGAATTTTTAAAGCTGATTTTCGAAAAAGATTGGGCATTAGATCGGTTTGAACTGAGCAGTATGACCCTAGAGGATGTTTTTATGAAGGTGGTGGGAAAATGAGCCAGTGGATGACACTTTTTCAAAAAGAGATTCTTGAAATGTGGAGAAATTTTAAATGGATCTGGGTACCGATTACCTTTATCTTACTTGGTGTATCAGAGCCGTTAACAAGCTATTATTTGCCGGAGATTATAAAAAACTTTGGCGGTCTGCCAGAAGGGGCAGTTATTGATATACCTCCTCCAACTGCAGGAGCTGTCCTAGCTTCGGGCCTAAGCCAATATTCTACTCTTGGGGTGTTAATCATTGTTCTTGGCACAATGGGGGTAATTGCTGGTGAAAGAAAAAGTGGAGTGGCCGCCATGATTTTAGTAAAACCTGTCTCTTATTTTTCATATGTTACCTCAAAATGGGCAGGCAGTCTTTTATTAGTGTGGTTTGCGTTATTTATCGGCTACCTGTCAACGTGGTATTATACTGGTCAGCTATATGAGTGGGTCGCTTTCGGGGAGTTCTTCCAATCACTTGTGTTATATGGATTATGGTTGACGATCATATTAACCCTTACTGTCTTTTTTAGCTCAGCTCTATTGTCTCCAGGTATGGCCGGATTCACATCGTTAGCTATAGCACTGGTAGTAAGTATGATCAGCGGCGCACTTGCGCACTTACTAGAGTGGAGTCCTACACAATTAACTAGTTATGCGAGTGTTTTACTAACCACTGGGGAACTTCCTGACGATACACTGCCAGCAAGTTTAATAAGTATCCTTCTCATTGCGATCCTATTATGGTTAAGTGTGTTTCTATTTAAGAAAAAAGAACTTGCAACCTAAAAACCATTTTGGGTTAGGCTATAGCAATACTAGTAAAGAGGCCATTAAATGGCC
>NZ_JAWVNQ010000028.1:0-15827 GCF_046591715.1 Neobacillus niacini
CCGCTGTTTTCAGCGGTCATTTTTAGATTAGATGATAAACTTCTGAATGGCAGCCAGTGCTACTAATCCTGGAATTCCAAGAAATCCAGATACAGCAGATGTTGCAAAATTAATAGGGACATGTATACCAAAACTATTACCCGCTGTATTTAAAAAGAATAATAGCAGAGCTCCAATTAATAATTTAACAACAGCTTGACCAATAAATCTCGCCGGTTTAAAAGGTGCCCCGGAAAACAAAAGAATAAGTATAAGCCCGCCTAATATTGAGATGACTATAATAGGTTCCAAAAAAGCTATCCCCCTTCAACTCTTTTTATAACAACATATGTACAAGTTGTTATAATTAGACCTTGAATAAGAATAGCTTCATCATCATCTTCTGATGCTTACATTTCTATCTTTTGCTATCTTTAATAGAAAGAAGTACTTTGCTTGGGCGATTTTTGTCTGACAAATCGCTTCCTCTGAAGGATCAAAACTTTTTTCTAATAATTGTTTTTGCTCTTGCCAATGTTCTTTATACTCCTGTAACTGAGTTAAGAGTTTCTCATCAAACTCTTTACGCAGCCATCCTTTACGTTGAAAAAACATCGTTATTCCCCCGGTACTTGTCTAGCTGTAAGCGCTCCTGCCGCGCCTTAGATTATAGTTAAATTTCTCTTCTTCCCTCGAGAGCCTTAGATAATGTAACTTCGTCCGCGTATTCTAGGTCTCCTCCTACAGGAAGTCCGTGTGCAATCCTTGTAATTTTAATGCCTGATGGTTTAAGCAAACGTGAAATATACATAGCCGTCGCTTCTCCCTCGATATTCGGATTGGTTGCCAGGATTACTTCCTGTACAGATTCATCATGAAGACGCTTTAAGAGGTCAGGAATATTAATATCCTCTGGACCTATTCCATCCATAGGTGAAATCGCACCGTGCAGGACATGATATTTCCCATTAAATTCTTTCATCTTTTCCATTGCAATGACATCCTTTGGATCTTGAACAACACAAATTATACTTTTATCCCGGCGTTGGTCCTCACATATATAGCATGGGTCCTGATCTGTAATGTGACCACATACAGAACAATAAGATAAATTTCTTTTGGCATTTACTAGTGCTTTCGCAAAATCCAGCACAGTATCTTCCTTCATACTCAATACATAAAAGGCCAACCGGCCCGCCGTTTTGGGTCCGATACCAGGCAGCTTCATGAAACTGTCAATCAACTTAGAAATTGGTTCTGGATAGTGCATTTGTTATTATTCCTCTCCTAGAAAAGCATATGCGCCTATAGAAAGGCGCATACACACAGATCTTATGAATTAAAATGGAAGATTCATTCCCTTTGTAAATTGGCCCATTGTATTGTTTGTGAGCTCTTCAACCTTCTTTAGTGCATCGTTTGTGGCTGCCAACACAAGATCTTGAAGCATTTCGATGTCGTCCGGATCAACAGCTTCCGGTTTGATTTGAACGTCTACCACTTCTTTATGACCGGTTACAATGACAGTTACCATACCTCCGCCAGCTGTTCCTTCAATCTTTTGTTGTCCTAATTCTTCCTGTGCCTCTGCCATTTTCTTTTGCATTTTTTGCATTTGCTTCATCATATTTTGCATATTACCCATTCCACCACGCATAAATAAGTCACCCTCCATTTAATTAATCAATTATTTCTACAAATTCAGCACCGAACAAATTTTTGGCCTCCGCAATATGCGGCTCTTCTTCTGGTTTAGAATCGAGTAATTCTCCTTCAACTTGGTGCTGCATACTTAAAAAGTTTTCCCGAATTGAAACCCAGTGCTCTTCTGGCACCCCAAGAACGAGATACTTATTTCCTGTTAGTTCTTGAAGAGCAAGTGTAATTGTCTCGACAAAACGGTTATTATCCATTGCCATTTGACAATGAATTTCATGCTTGAATTTTAAAATAAAAGCGCTGGCCGAAGCCGCAACAGGCTCAGCTTCATTCAATAAAGCAGCGTGAGATTTCATTAATCGTCCTCTCATTTCAGCCCATTTGCTTTTAATTTGATTTAAATCATTTTTTGTTGCACTCTTTAATACTTCATTTATTCTGCCTACAGCAGGCTGGAACCCTTTTCTTGAACTTCTTTGCGCAGGCTTTTGTGCTGTCTCACGAGCTGTTTCTTGAACAACAGCAGGCCCATTCGCTTTTAATTGATGAAGTTCATTCTCAAGCTGTTCTATCTTGGCAAGGAGCTGAGACATTTGTCCAGCAGGCATTTGTTCATGCTGTTTTTCCTCTGTTTGACACAGCTTAACGATTGCAACTTCTAAAAAGATTCTTGGGTGATTGGTCCATCGCATATCCTGCTGCGTTTTATTTAACAATTCAATGAGCTGATATATCTGGTCATACGAAACAGACTCAGCAATTTGACGGAACTCCTCATCCAGCAAGACTCTATCTAGTGACTCTTCAAGATTTGGTGCTGTTTTATATAACAGCATATCTCGGTAGTATAAGATATAATCTTCTATAAATCTTGATGGATCCTTACCATGAAATAATAATTCCTCTAAGGCTTCTAAACCGCTGGCTACATCCTTTTCCAGAACGGACCTCGCAAGCTTGTTTAAGAATCCTTGGGATACAGATCCAGTTACCGTTAGAGCATCTTCAACTGTTACTCTTTCCTGGCTAAAGGAAATAGCTTGGTCTAGGAGACTTAGGGCATCACGCATACCGCCTTCAGCTGCTCTTGCAATCATTTTTAATGCATCCTCTTCGCAATTAACTCCTGTTTCTTCAACGATCAACTTCATTCGATTTACAATGGATTGTGCTGTGATCCGTCTAAAATCAAATCGCTGGCACCTGGAAATAATGGTTAGAGGTATTTTATGCGGCTCAGTCGTGGCTAATATGAAGATAACATGCTGCGGCGGCTCTTCCAGCGTTTTTAATAGCGCATTAAAAGCACTAATCGACAACATATGCACTTCATCAATAATATAGACCTTATAGCGAACGGAGGTCGGTGCAAACTTTACCTTATCTAGAACATCCCGCATTTCTTCTACTCTGGAGTTAGAAGCTGCGTCAAATTCGAGCACATCAGATATCGTTCCATTTGTAATCCCCTTGCAGGCAGCACATTCATTGCAGGGTTCAGAGACAGGTGCTTGTTCACAGTTTACTGCTTTAGCCAAGATTTTTGCAGCACTTGTTTTACCAGTTCCTCGCGGCCCATTAAATAAATAGGCATGGGAAATTTTTTGTTGAAGCAGGGCATTTTGCAATGTTTTCGTTACATGTTCTTGTCCTACTACATCAATAAATTGCTGAGGACGCCAAACACGATATAAAGCTTGATAAGCCATAAAACATCGCCCCCTTCAAAATTTCTATCCCATCCATTATAACTTATCCCATTTCACTTTTTCAATTTTTCTAAGAGAATACAAAAAAACTCATCTCGTCAATGAGATGAGTTTTTTTAAATTATTATCAACTTTGCCGTGCACCTTCCGTCGACTTCGCACCCATAGGCGCTGCTTAAGCAGTTAGCTCGACCCAGGCAACCCTGCGGCACATGGGAGCGTCCACTTAATGCTGCTTCCTTCCGGACCTGACATGGTTCATGGATTCCCATTGCGCAGGACCCGGGTGTCAACACCACTTACTTAAGGCGGACCCTACAGGATACCAGCCTCGGGAAGGGATTCAGCCTCGCTAGAGCGGATTGCGAGTACAGGGCACCGCTACCTCCCCGCCTAGCACGGCAAAGTTGATAATATTTTTAGGCGCCTTATCTGACGCCTTCTTAGTATACTAACTTTAAATAAAAAAATCAATCTTTATCAATTGTAATTTCCTGTAAATGTTGTTTTTTTACTATTTTCCTTTGTTCCCTCAGCCTTCGGAAGAAGTCAGTTAGCAGCTGGCCGCACTCTGCTTGAAGTACACCGCTTGTGACTTCACTTTGGTGATTGAACCTTTCATCCTGCAGGAGATTCATAAACGTGCCTGCACATCCTCCTTTTGGGTCGGATGCACCATATACTACCCTTTTTACCCTCGATAGGATAATAGCCCCTGAACACATTGCACATGGCTCAAGGGTGACATATAGATGGGCATTTTCCAGCCGCCAAGAACCTGTCTCTTTACATGCTTGTTCAATTGCCAGCAGCTCTGCATGAGCAACCGCACTTTGTCTCGTTTCACGCAGATTATGTGCTCGGGAAATAATCTTTCCATCCATAACGATAATGGCTCCAATAGGCACCTCTAGTAACCCCTCCGCCTTCTTCGCTTCCTTAATGGCTTCTTTCATATAATATTCATCCGTAAATTGTTCAATTGTCATGGAGTTTACCGCCTTATACTTTCTTCAAATGTTTCTTTAACGACATTGATATTTTTTCCATTATATCATGATTTAAATCTTTCACTCATAGAATAGAGGTAGCGTTGTCGCTTAGGAGGGGAAGAATATGCAAATTCATGTGGTGAAGAGAAACGAGACATTAACGACTATCGCAAGGGCATACAACACGACAGTTAATGATATTGTGGAAGCAAATGACATCCCTAATCCAAATACTCTTGTCGTCGGTCAAGCGATGGTAATTCCGATCGTTGGCGGTTTTTATTATGTGCAGCCAGGAGACAGTCTTTGGTCAATTGGTCAAAAAACAGGTGTACCTTATCAACAAATTGCCTCAGTAAATCGTATTTCATTAAACCAACAGCTCTATGTCGGCTTTCGTCTTTATATTCCACAGAGACCAAAAAGGAGAGGTGAATTTAACGCCTATGTCGAACCTCGAGGCACTAGTGTCTCACCTATCCTAGAACAAAGCGCACGAGATGCTGCACCCTATTTAACCTACCTGGCCCCGTTCAGCTTTCAAGCACTTCGCGATGGGGGTTTAAAAGAGCCCTTGTTAAATCAATTTCCAGCCATTGCGCGCGCTAACCGAAATGTTTTAATGATGGTTATAACGAACCAAGAAAATGATCAATTTAGTAATGAATTGGGTCGAATATTACTTAATGATATTCCCATCCAAGACAGATTCTTAAATAATATAGTTGCCACTGCAAAGAAGTATGGGTTTAGAGATATTCATTTTGATTTTGAATTTTTACGTCCGGCAGACCGTGAAGCCTATAATACATTTTTGCGAAAAGCAAAAGCACGGTTTCAAAGAGAAGGCTGGCTCTTGTCAACGGCACTAGCACCGAAAACTAGTGCAACACAACAAGGAGAATGGTATGAAGCACATGATTATCGGGCTCATGGGCAAATAGTTGATTTTGTCGTTATTATGACCTATGAATGGGGATATAGCGGCGGCCCAGCCATGGCTGTATCCCCCATCGATCAAGTACGAAAAGTGCTGGAATATGCGATAACCGAAATGCCGCCAAATAAAATTATGATGGGACAGAATTTATATGGGTACGATTGGACACTGCCTTTTGTTCAAGGTTCTGTAGCAAAGGCAATAAGCCCTCAGCAGGCGATTGAAATTGCAGCCAGACACAATGTTGCGATTCAGTACGATACAAAAGCCCAGGCACCGTTCTTCCGGTACACTGCTGAAGATGGTAAGCAGCACGAAGTTTGGTTTGAGGATGCTCGTTCCATCCAAGCTAAGTTTGATTTAGTAAAAGAATTAAACCTTAGAGGAATGAGTTACTGGAAGCTTGGCTTAGCTTTTCCGCAAAATTGGCTGTTAATTGTTGAAAATTTTAATGTGGTCAAAAGAAGTTAATAGTATTTTTTAACATAAACTGCCGCGATTCGGCAGTTTTTTCATATAATCGACATTTATATTTCTTCTTCTATAATTTCCATATCCCTTCCTGCGCCAGATTATGATAATATATTATTTGTGCCTTTATAGAACACTGAAAAAGTACTACCGGTATTTTTGCTGGTTAAACATAGAAATTGCAGGCAGTTGGAGAAGGAGGATCAGAAAATGGGGTATACTCCCTTTATAACCGTTGAAGGGCCGATTGGTGTAGGAAAGACATCTCTCGCAAAAGCCATTTCAGATCAGTTTAATTTTGCACTATTAAAAGAAATCGTTGATGAAAATCCATTTTTGGGGAAGTTTTATGAGAATATTGAGGAATGGAGTTTCCAAACGGAAATGTTTTTTCTCTGCAATCGGTATAAGCAATTAGGGGATATAAATACCCACTTCTTAAGTAAAGAAAAGGCTGTTGTAGCAGATTACAATATCTTAAAGAATTTAATTTTTGCACAGCGGACTTTAAACTCCGATGAATATCAAAAATACTATAAAATATATCAGCTCCTAACAGAAGATATGCCAAAGCCCAATGTCATTATCTATCTCAATGCGAGTTTAGATACTCTTCTAAAGCGAATTAAAATAAGAGGACGTGAAGTAGAGAAAAATATCAGTCCCTTATATTTAGAGCAGCTATCCATTGACTACGAACAAACGATAACGAGCTTTGAACAAGCACACCCAGAAATTCCTGTTCTACGCTTTAATGGTGATGAATTAGACTTTGTGAAAAATGAAGATGATTTAAAATTTATTATTGAAAAACTTATAAGCTCATTGAAGAAAAGCAGCACGACAAACACAGTATGAGAATTGGGGGATGTAAGTGAGTATCGTTATTGGTGGTATGATTGGTCTTGGGAAAACAAGTGTAGCTGATACATTAAATGCACATTTTCAAAAACAAGGGATTGAGAGTAAAGTTTTTTATGAGGCAGTAGATGATAATCCAATTCTTCCTCTTTATTACGAGTTAACACCTGAAGAATTAGATGCAAGAAGGATCCCTTTTCTATTGCAATTGTTTTTCTTAAATAAACGCTTTAAAACGGTAAAGGAGTGCGTAAGCTGGAGAGAACCTATTTACACGATTCAAGATCGTTCTATTTATGAAGATTGGTATTTTGCTTATGTTAACAAAAATCTAGGCAGAATATCTGAACTTGAATTTAAAATATATGAAGACTTAGTTGAAAATATGATGGAAGAGTTAAATGAACTTCCTAAAAAGGCTCCTGATTTAATGGTCTATTTGAAAGGCTCCTTCGATACGGTAATTGACCGTATTATGGCCCGCGGCAGAAGCTTCGAAATTAATCCTGAACTTAAGGAATATTACTTTGAAGTTTGGAAGGGTTATGACGATTGGGTTATCAAGAATTATAATGCTAGTGATGTCTTGATTATTGATATGGACAATACCGATGTTGTTAAGAGACCTGAGGATGCAATAAGAGTATGTCGTGAAGTGGATGAGCGATTAAAGGAAATTTTAAATATCACAAAGGCACATATTGGTTAACTTCCTAATCAGTGCTTTCATAATAAAAGATACAAGTACTGACGTGTGCATTGGCATACGTCTTTTTTTTTGATTGATGGAGCATCTTGGATTAAGAGGGTCGGCATTTATTTGATGGGGGATCAAGTAGGCAGTTGAGCGGATACGATAAATAGACGGAGGAAATCCGCTTATAGAGTAATTTTTATTAAAAAGGGCTGAAATAGACGGAGAGATTCCGCTTATTTACCCCGGAGACGCGAAAATGGGGAATTTTTCTTTGCATAAGCGGAAATCCTCCCCTTATTTCTCCCGATACTAACTCCATTTTTCATTTAACCGGAAAATCTCCGTTTATTATACTCCTGCTGGTTACTCAATTTTAAGTCATGACATCCTTATTGAAAAAGAACATAAAAAAAATCCGCCCAATTGCTTGGGACGGACTTTATCTCCAGTTTTATGCGCGATTATTAAAAAATTAATGGCGGAGGAAGAGGGATTCGAACCCCCGCGCGGTTTAACCCGCCTGTCGGTTTTCAAGACCGATCCCTTCAGCCGGACTTGGGTATTCCTCCGTATCGACAAGAGATAGAATATCACATTCATACAATCTCTGTCAACACCATATTAAATTAATTTATTTCTATTTCTCTGGCACAATGACATCCTTATTCCCCATATATGGACGCAGCACTTTCGGAATGACCACACTGCCATCCTCTTGCTGGTAATTCTCTAGTATAGCAGCGACTGTTCTTCCAATTGCAAGGCCAGATCCATTTAGGGTATGGACATGCTCCGGTTTTGCCTTAAGGTCACGGCGGAAACGAATATTAGCACGGCGTGCCTGGAAAGCTTCAAAGTTACTGCAAGAAGAAATCTCGCGGTATGTTCCATAACTCGGAATCCAGACCTCAATATCGTACTTCTTGGCGGCCGTAAAGCCTAAATCACCTGTACACATGCTTAACACGCGGTAAGGAAGCTCAAGCAATTGAAGAACACGCTCGGCATCACTAGTCAGTTTCTCAAGCTCTTCATAAGAATCCTCTGGTTTAACAAACTTCACAAGTTCTACCTTATTAAACTGATGCTGGCGAATTAATCCCCGTGTATCACGCCCCGCTGAACCAGCCTCAGAACGGAAGCAGGCACTGTATGCCGCAAAGCGGATTGGAAGCTCATCACCGCTTAATATTTCGTCACGATGTAGATTGGTGACAGGCACCTCAGCAGTTGGAATTAAGAAGTAATCTTCACTTTCAATTAAAAAAGCATCCTCTTCGAACTTTGGCAGCTGTCCTGTACCTGTCATGCTTGCACGGTTAACCATGTAAGGCGGTAAAATTTCTTTGTAGCCATGCTCATCCACATGAAGGTCAAGCATAAAGTTCATAAGTGCACGCTCTAGACGAGCCCCAAGCCCTTTATAAAAAACAAAGCGGCTGCCGGTAACTTTGCCCGCGCGTTCAAAGTCGAGAATTCCTAAGTGGTCTGCAACGTCCCAGTGCGGCTTCGCTTCAAATTCAAAATCGCGGACATGTCCCCATTTTCTAATTTCAACGTTTTCATCCTCTGATTCGCCAATTGGGACACTTTCATGAGGAATGTTAGGAATACTCATTAACAGAAAATCAAGTGTTTCTTCGACACTGCGGAGCTCCTCATCCAATACTTTAATTCTGTCACCCACCTCACGCATTTCTGCAATAAGATGATCAGCATCGGCTTTTTCGCGCTTCAGTGCTGCTACCTGCTGAGAAACCTCATTACGTTTGCTCTTTAACTGTTCAGCCTCGACAATTAAATCACGTCTACGCTGATCTAAATCCTCAAATTTACCGAGGTCTGTAAGGTCCTCTCCACGATGTTGAAGTTTTTCTTTTACTTCTGCAAAGTTTGCTCGTAACAATTTAATATCCAGCATACTTATCAAACTCCTTAAAAATTAAAATAAATACAAAAAACTCCCGTCCCAAAAACAGGGACGAGAGTTACCCGCGTTACCACCCTGGTTGACAGCTATTAGTCTGTCCACCTTGAAAAAATTTAACGGTTTTTACCGAAAGTACTTACTAACCCAAATAGGGTGTTCCATACCTTGCTCGAGGATGGATTCACAAGCTTCATACACCGATTCACACCAGCCACCGGCTCTCTTTTGAATGAACTGCCTGCTACTAATTCCTCTCATTGCTTTACCAATATTTCGTTATTAAAAATTTACTATAATTATCCACCAAATGCAATCAAATTATACCAATTGTTTTGCTTTAGCTTCCTTTACCATTTCAACAAAGTATGCCGTAATGTCATGATTATCCGTTAATTCAGGATGGAATGAACATCCAAGGAACTGGCCTTCACGTGCGGCCACAATACGGTCATTATGCTTTGAAAGGATTTCCACCTCGGGACCAGCTTCAACGATGTGCGGTGCTCGGATAAAGACCGCTGGGAAGCTGTCCGCCACATCCTTGAACGCGAGGTCTGCCTCGAAGCTATCCACTTGGCGGCCAAATGAGTTACGTTCGACTGTAATGTCCATCACACCGATATGAGGCTCATGGCCAACAAGGTTTTTGGCTAGAAGGATTAAGCCTGCACAAGTACCAAACATTGGTTTACCTTCTGCAGCAAATTCCTTAAGTGCATCCATAAAATCATACTTATCAATCAATCGGCGCATCGCAGTGCTTTCACCGCCTGGAAGAATCAGGCCGTCAACTTCTTTCAACTGTTCAACCCTCTTAATAGCGATGCCTTCTGCACCACATGCCTCTATAGAGCGAATATGTTCACGAACAGCTCCCTGCAGGGCAAGTACTCCTACTTTAACCATTACCAGCCACGTTCCTGCATGCGATTTTCAGGAGACAATGATGAAATTTCAATTCCCTTCATTGGAGCTCCAAGTTCTTTAGAAAGCTCAGCAATTAATTTGTAGTCTTGGTAATGTGTTGTAGCTTCTACAATAGCTTTTGCAAACTTTGCTGGGTTCTCTGATTTAAATATACCTGAACCTACGAAAACTCCGTCTGCACCTAACTGCATCATCAATGCTGCATCAGCAGGTGTTGCAACACCGCCTGCTGCAAAGTTAACTACTGGAAGGCGGCCAAGGCGCTTGATTTCAAGAAGCAGCTCAAATGGGGCTCCTAATAGCTTTGCTTCTGTCATAAGCTCATCTTCATTCATTCCTACTACTTTACGAACTTGTCCATTTACCTTACGCATATGGCGAACTGCTTCAACGATATTACCTGTTCCAGGCTCACCCTTTGTACGAAGCATAGACGCTCCTTCACCAATCCTGCGGGCAGCTTCACCAAGGTCACGGCAGCCGCAAACAAATGGAACAGTGAAATCACCCTTATATAAATGATACTCTTCATCAGCAGGAGTTAATACTTCACTCTCGTCAATATAGTCAACACCCATTGCTTCAAGCACACGAGCTTCTACAATATGGCCAATTCTTGCCTTCGCCATTACAGGGATTGATACCGCATTGAGTACCTCTTCAATAATTCTAGGGTCAGCCATTCTCGCAACGCCGCCAGCTGCACGAATGTCAGATGGGACACGCTCTAGAGCCATGACCGCAACCGCACCAGCCTCTTCAGCAATTCTTGCCTGCTCTGCATTTACAACATCCATAATGACGCCGCCCTTTTGCATTTCGGCCATTCCGCGTTTAACTCGATCTGTACCTGTTTTCATGAAAAATCCCCCTTGTAAGTTCTACTTTTATAAATATTGCAAAAAATTTACGTATAAATTTAGGAAATATTGTTAATTCATTCGGAATTAGATTGTTTCCATAAAATCATTAAAGCAACAAAAAAGGACTCCTGTCAAGACAAGAATCCTTTTGTTATATATTTCCTATTATTTAAAGCCAGCCTTTAACCGTGGAAGAAATGCCTCCCCAAAGATCGCCAAAGAATCCGCCGACTCCTCTCATCATTAGAACGAACCAATTCGCCTTTTCAACATCTTCTGCTGCAATCACATCAACGGTAATATTGCTTTGTCCTTGTTCTGTTATGAACCCTAAACTTTCAGCCTCTTTAGGCTGAATCGACAAAGTTCCAACCTTTTCACCCTTTTTAATAGGTGCAGTAAGCTCGCCTTGTTTATTAACTTTCTTTTTATCGAGCGTTAATACGGTTTTGAAATTATCCTTTTCCCCGTTCTTTACGACCATATTAACGGCATCTTTTGTATGAATCTTAACTTGATTCTCCTTACCCTTGATTACTGGTAAAGTCTTTTTACCTTTAACTTGAAAATTCTTTGGAATAATTTCTTCTTTTTTAAAGTTATTAAAAGCAAAATCAAGAATCTTTCTTGTTTCCTTGAAACGTTCAGTTTGAGAAGCTGTATTCATCACTACTGATATAAACCGCTGCCCATCTCTAATGGCTGTTCCAGTGAAGTTATAACCTGCAAAAGGAGTAGATCCTGTTTTTAAACCATCCAGACCCTCATAAACAAATTGTTGATAATTTGGGTAATCTGCCGCAAGTTCTTCGTATCCTTCTAACATCCAATTCCAGTTGTCCATTACAAATTCATCTTCCGTACCCTCTGCAAACTTCTTTTCAGGTATACTGGATGTTTTAAGAACCTCTGGGAAGTCATGTAATAAATGGGATGCTAAGGCCGCAACGTCCTTTGCCGACATAATGTTTTCCTCATCAGGGTCACCCACTATTTCAGTAAAGTGCTTTAGGACATCACGATTATTTAAACCTGAAGAGTTAACAAATTTATACGTTTTAAGACCAAGCTCAGCTGCCTTTTTATTCATCATTTCTACAAATTTTGCTTCTGAACCCCCAACAATTTCAGCAATGGCCATTGTAGCAGCATTAGCAGATTCAATTGCCATAGCTGCATACAGGTCTTCAACCTTATACTTTGCTTCCACACGCAAAAAGACATTACTTAAACTATTGTCATGAGACATTTTAGAAAGTTCAGGAGAAACAACATACTCTTGGTCCCACTTCACTTTTCCTTCTTTTACCGCTTCTAAAAGTAAGTACTCTGTCATCATTTTCGTCATACTCGCAATTCCAAGCGCAGTTTCAGAATTCTTCTCGTACAAGACCATGCCCGTATCTGCATCAACTAATATAGCTCCAGATGCATTAACATCTAATCCCACAGTTTCTGCCTCTGCTTTATTTATGCCTCCAAAAAGGCTAAAAATCATGATCATTGCCAAGAAACTGGCGGAAAATTTCCGATAAAAAAGTCTGTTCACAATAATACCCTCCAACGATTTAATACACTTTGGTTATTTTAACATAACTGAGTTTCAAATCATAGACAGAGGATTGGACTATCTTTTTACAAAAAAAAGACAAAGGAGCTTTTGACTCCTCTGTCTTTTTATTATGATAATGAATAGTTCGGTGCTTCTTTAGTAATCTGAACATCGTGAGGATGGCTTTCTCTAAGTCCAGCCCCTGTCATTTTAATAAATTGAGCATTATTTCTTAACTCTTCTAGGTCCTTCGTTCCACAATAGCCCATTCCTGAACGTAAGCCCCCAATTAGCTGGTAGATTGTCTCAGCTAATGGCCCTTTATATGGGAGGCGGCCTTCGATTCCTTCAGGAACAAACTTCTTGTTATCCTCTTGGAAATAACGATCCTTTGAACCCTTTTCCATTGCAGCTACAGATCCCATACCACGATAAACCTTAAAGCGTCGGCCTTGGAAAATTTCTGTCTCTCCAGGACTTTCCGTTACCCCTGCAAGCATGCTGCCCAGCATAACCGCATGACCGCCTGCTGCGAGTGCCTTTACGATATCACCTGAGTATTTAATACCGCCGTCTGCAATAATCGTCTTGCCATATTTTCTTGCCTCCGTTGCACAATCATAAACAGCTGTAATTTGCGGTACACCTACACCCGCTACGACACGAGTTGTACAAATAGAACCAGGTCCAATTCCTACTTTTACAACATCCGCACCTGCTTCTATCAACGCGGCTGTAGCTTCTCCTGTTGCCACATTTCCCGCAACAATTGTTAAATCCGGATATTGTCCTCTTATTTCCTTAACAATATCAAGAACACCCTTTGAGTGGCCATGAGCAGTATCTACCACAATAACATCAACATTTGCCTTTACCAGCTTTTCAATCCGGAGCATGGTATCCTTTGTTACCCCGACGGCTGCACCCGCCAATAACCGTCCCTGATTATCTTTTGCTGAGTTCGGGAACTCAATTACCTTTTCAATATCCTTAATCGTAATTAACCCTTTCAGCACACCTTGGTCGTCTACAAGCGGAAGCTTTTCTATTTTATATTTTTGAAGAATCTTTTCTGCCTCTTTTAATGTGGTTCCTACTGGAGCAGTTACAAGATTTTCTTTTGTCATTACATCTGAAATCTTAAAAGAGTAATCCTGAATGAAACGCAAGTCACGATTGGTAATAATCCCAACTAACTTCTGCTCATCAAGATTATTCACAATTGGTACTCCTGAAATTCGGTATTTGCCCATCAAATGCTCAGCATCGTATACCTGATGCTCTGGGGTTAAGTAAAACGGGTCGGTAATAACACCACTCTCAGACCTTTTTACTTTTTCAACCTGTTCAGCCTGCTGCTCAATGGTCATATTTTTATGGATAATACCTAATCCACCCTGGCGAGCCATTGAAATTGCCATTTCTGCTTCTGTTACAGTATCCATTCCTGCACTAATAATTGGAATGTTCAACTTCACTTTAGGCGATAACTCAACTTGAAGATTTACATCACGCGGCAGTACCTCTGATTTACCAGGAATTAATAAGACATCGTCAAACGTTAAACCTTCTTTAGCAAATTTACTCTCCCACATTTTTTAGGCCTCCAGGAAAAAATTTTTTAATTGTAGGTTATCAATTGGACAAAATACTGTCAAGGAGAACGATTTAGTCTAATTTTTCTGAAAAAGGTGATTACCATTGGCAACAGACTATAATGGCTGGAAAAGCTATGCAAGTTTCTTTTCTGCAGAACACTGTCAGATCTATTTAAAAAACCATTATAAAAAGTGGAATATTGATAATCCAGAACAAAAAAGCTATGAAAATTGCTATGCTTTTCTTTATTATCTCGAGCATGGGCAGATTTATTATCAACAGGCAGAAAATGCGCCGCTTATTCTAAAACCCATTCTTCTCTTTTACGGTCTTGTCCATTTAATAAAAGCATGTATTTTAACAATTGACCCGGCCTATCCGGAAACAACATCTGTTTTAGCACATGGAGTATCTACTAGGAAGAGGAAGAAACAAAATTATCAGTTCTTCCACGATGAAGTAAAATTTCAAAAAAACGGTCTTTTTCCTTTTATGTCAGAAAAAATGTTCGATATGAAACAATTAGAAGGGGATAAAATAACGATGGAAGAGCTGTTAGAGCTTATTCCAGAATTGGATGACTTATTTATGGTGCATGAATCAAAAAGCATTTTTACCCCCATAGATACTCAGAATGGACAATTAGCAGTACCAGAAAAAGTCCTGGATCACTATCATATGACTGAGGATCGTTTGAAGGAATTTCTCACCACTAAATCAGGAAATCAAATTGAGTTTTTAAATGAAGGACTCTTGTTTCATTTCAACAAGAGTACGTTTACGGGAATATCACCCGTTAAATATAATTTAGAAACTAGTTCGTTTGTACTGCCGCTTAAGAAGGAAAATTTATTTATTTTTCCAGAGTTGATAGTTCATTACCTCTTACTTTATAACTTAAGTATGATTGCGAGATATGAAACGGAGTGGTGGAGCGAGTTAACGAAAATGATGCCGAATCGGGATTATCCTTTTATTAAAACATTTCTTGAGATTACGCTTTATAAAGGGCCGTTTTTGATTTATGAGTATTTGATGAATTAGGATTTTAAGAAAATTTGTTTCTTGGGAATGGGTTTGGATTATTCTTATCCTTTCTTTCCCAACAGCTCGCGGTTCGCGGTTCGCCGTACGGGGGGCACGAGTTGATTGGATTCGTGACTGTTCTCACTGTAATTGCAGCCGTACGGTAACGAATAGTGGCTAATCGTTACCGTTTTCTTAAAGACTAGCGTATCACGGGCACGATTCTCCGAAAATTGTTACCTTTTTTCTTAAAACTATGGCTGCAAGGGGACAATTCTCAAAGTATTGTTACCCTTTTCTCTAAAGGTGTGACCGCACGGGCTCAATTCTCCTCATTTAACAACCCTAGAAGCAAAACCCAATTCGGGTTGTGCTTCTAGGGTTGGAGGATGGGTAAGGTCTAGGCTTTTGATTACCTTAAACATAAGAAAGTTAAGTTTGAGTGAGTTTAAAGGCAGTTTTAGTTACCTTATTGATTAATAATAAGACCTAAGGGAAGAAAAAAGGTATTTTGGTTCCCTCTACTCCTTAATAAACCGATCCTGAGGAATCAAAGGATTTTTTTGCAGCACTGTCCTTTTAGACGACAAAAAAAAGCACAACCCAAATCAGGTTGTGCTTC
>NZ_JAWVNQ010000029.1:0-5967 GCF_046591715.1 Neobacillus niacini
CACTAACTGCTCTAAATTAGACAAAAATCCAATGATTTTGTCGTATAAACGGAAAAGCTCCCCTTATTTTATATGAAATAAGGATATTTCATAATTTAGCGGGAATTTCTCCCTTTATTTTTCATGCACAGTGAAATCAACATTCAGAAATCCATGGGATTTAGAATCTATTCAAGAAGATACCATAAAAAATAGCACGGGTGACAGTAAACTCATCATTAGCTATTTAAAATTAAAGACCATCCAACTGGATGGTCAGAATGTCGAGCAAGGTATCTTTTCTCGACAATTTTTATTTCATTTGAGTATAGTGTTCTAGGATACTATAATTCAGCAGCCTCAATCAAAGCTGAAAGAGCGTTAATTCTTCCAAATTGGTATAGAACTCCAGAGCCCGGAACATCATCAGTAGTTGATTCAATCGCTTGACGGATTTGTACGTTTGTAAGTGAAGGGAATGTTGCTTTGATTAACCCTGCAAGGCCACCAACAAGTGGAGAAGCCTGAGAAGTTCCAGAAAGAGAACCAAAGTTTAAAGCACCCTGTGAATTTGGAAAAGTAGGTAATGTAGAAAATATATTATCTCCTGGAGCTGCAACATCTACTCCATCTCCAAAATTTGAAAAACTTGCTTTTTGGTCATTTACATCTGTTGCTGCGACACTAATAACCACAGGGTATGCAGCAGGAAAATTCGGATCAGATGAATTATCATTTCCAGCTGATGCAACTAGAACCAATCCTTGATTAAATGCAAAAGTGACAGCATCACTTACAAGATTGGAATCAGTCGTGCTACCAAAGCTCATATTAATAATATCTGCTCCATTGTTTGCAGCAAAAAGGATTCCATTCGCAATCCAGCTGAATAAACCAGTACCATCATCACCTAATACTTTCAAATTCCATAGGTCACATGAATTAAAGCTAATACCCGCTCCAAATAATCCATTATTGGTGTCTGCTCCTGCAATGCCAGCAACATGTGTTCCATGTCCAAAAAGATCAGGGTCTGGTGAATCAGTGAAATTCATGGATACTGTTACTTTTCCAGCCAAGTCAGGGTGTGTTGAATCAACTCCTGAATCCAAAATGGCAATATCAACATCTGTACGTGAGCGTTCCGAGATACACCAAGCCTCTGGTGCCATAATCTTTGGAAGACCATACTGTACATTGAAATTAGGATCATTCGGGATAATTCTACAAAGACCAGTTGCATGAAATTTACCGTCTAGCTCTATATAGCGTACATATTTGCATGACCGGTATCGGCCCACAACAGTTTGATGAGATTTTACAGGAACCGTAACAACATGGGCATTAAGCTCGTCTATTGACTGGATAAATTGTGCTCCTAGGTTTGCATGAAGCTCTAAACATTCCTCTTTTGAAGCTTGTGGGTAAAACCCTATGATTAAGCGTTGTTCCGCCAAAAAAAGCACTCTCCTTTAAAAATTTATTAGAGTAGAGATTAAAATTTAGATTAAGGTATGCACCAAATTTCCTTTCTTAGATAAAAAAATGTTTTATCTCCTCTCTCATGTACTATTTATTAATTCGAACTTTATTGGTTTGGTTTGGACAAACTAATTATTCTTTGAACTTTTACTTAAAAAAAAATTTATATAATACAAAAAATATAGAACACATCAAGAAAGTGTGTTCTATCATTTTAACTATTGTCTTTATTCTGTTTATAAACCAAATCTGCTTGTACTATATATCTCTTTGGTGCATTTCCTACGAAATAAAAGGGATAACAGGTAGTTAGGGTTAGCGTTGGTGTTTGTTTTTCTACGATCACGGTCTGGTCCTCAGCATCGGTAATCCATATCTTTGATATCTTATAAGTATAAATAGAATCATCATATTCAAGCTTTAATGTCTCGCTTTCCTTTAATTCTTTTAATCGATAAAATATCGTATCCCGATGACCGCTGAGGACAGTATGCCCGCCTCCGTCAGGGGCTGTCGTAAATCGACTGACATACATCCCCACTCCTCTTCTTAAGGTTTCTTTATCCGCTCCCCAATAGACGGAATACTTTTGCTCTATTTTTGGGACGAGTAAGAAAGCAACCTTCTCGCCCTGCTTATGATCAACCTCAGAACTTGGCTTTTGTTTTTGAATTTCAGGTTCAGTAATAACACTCGATACCTCTTGTTTCGCTGCTTCTTTTTCTTCCTGTTCGAATTGCTGAATTTCCTCACTTGTAAGTTCGTGTGCAGAAGAACGCCCCATTTTCCACTCTAAAAAATGGTAACTCCCCATTAAAACACCAGCCAAAATCAAACAAATCCCTATCAGCCTGCTCAAAACAATCCCTCCAACTCTATGTACACCCTTATTATCTCGTCTCTACATTTGAGTATTCTTCCTATGATAATTAAAAGGAAAATTTTAGCTTACTTGAATAAACACGGAGGGATTGTAAGAAAGTATACCTTGTAGATGGAGTATCAAATACCGAGGAGGATCACAAATGAAAAAAGGATTACTTTCATTATTATTAACTAGCTTATTATTTGTATTTGGATTACAAAGTGTAAGTGCAGCAGGTGTTAATTGCTCTGATTTTAGTACTTGGAATGAAGCACAAACGTATTTCGAACAGAACGGTGGAAGTCCAACAAACAATGTAGAAGGCTTAGACCGTGAGGGAGATGGATTAGCTTGTGAGGGACTTCCTGGTGCCCCTGATAAAGCGACTTGGTCTTTTGACACCGACCGTTTATTACCTGGAACAACTGGTAATGCAGGAACTGGCGGAGCTGGTGGAGCTACAGGCGGGACATTACCGAATACCGCTACAAACAATGTAACAGGTATTATTGTTGGTGCGATCACCATTATGGCAGGCTTTTTATTTCTTTTTCGTAGGAAGAGAATCAACTAAAAACTAACAAGTTTACTCCATCAAAAAAGGACGGGTGCTGTAACCCGTCCATTTCTTTGCGCTAGACCTGTATTTGACAATATTGAAATGTCGCTTATTTCATTAAAGCCAGAGTTACTTTAAGTCCAATACTTCACAATCTCATCGTACTATGAAACAACCTCAAATTTCAGGGTGTTACGTTTTACTATGATATATTTACCTGTTGATTTATTCATTACTTGAGACACTTCCTTCGTATGCGTTATCTCAATCCAATCATTTTGTATATCCACCAGTAATTTTACTTCCACATTACTTTCCCCATATTTTAAACCACTATACGATAATTTTGTCATCGTAATCATCCCTTTCCGCATCGATTCCTCTTCTACCATGGATAAAAAATAGACCATCGTGATGATGGCCTTGCTTAACTAAAGCATCTTTTAGTAGAAGCCGCTGGTCAACTTTTATTTATTCATCTTCTCTTGTATCGATTTTCCAGCTATTTTGTAACTTTCGGATATAAATAATCTGTCCAATGTGATAGGCGTTATGAGTTGATACATTTCCAAGAACTTCCCACCATTTCACATTTTCAGAAAAACCATTAACTTGACTCTCGACTTTTTCTTCATGTAATAACTCTTGCCAAAGTAAAAGCACCTCTAATAGTTGCTTTTCTAAATAGCAAATGTTTGATTTTCAGGAATTAAAAAGCTTTTTTTATTATTTCCTATGGAAGGGACAGCATCAACATGAGATTCTTGATACCTAGTTTGCCATGTTTGATTCCAATAAAGTAAATGCTGCACAATTTCAGCAATGCTATTACTATTCTCGTTTGGCTTCCAAAATGCCTGTTCCTCAGACAATCCTTTTATTGATTCAGAAAATGGCAGGTACCAGCTAGGGTCATTCGCATTTGCCAACAACTGATCCAATAAAACATCATTTGCATGAACCATAACCAACACTCCTAAAATAAATATAATTTTTCTCTAAACAATGACCTCTTATTAAATTCTGCCTAGTATATTGATTTTCCTGTTATAGTTCAATAAGAAAATGACTGCAGTATTTAGCAGCTAGTCTTAAGTTAGAACCCTGTTAGTTTAATAAGAAACAAAACATTAAAGGCGTTTTGACAATACAATAAAAGAAGTAAAAACAGTTATTATTGTTAAAGTTATTAACAAACTTACTGTTTGGTATCCATTTAAGTCAATGATTTCAAATTGAAAAAGTGACATGAGAATAGCCATATAACCTAAAATAAAGAAATAACTAAAAAACATTCCTCTTTCTCGTATTCTTTTTGACCGTTCATCATTTTCTTTAAATTGTGGATATAAATATGATAGACAAAAAGACAAAATTGTCGTACCTAAAAAAACAAGCTCATGTCCAACAAAGAATTTCCCTGTTGAAATACTGGCAAAACCTATTAACAAACTATTAATTAAGATTATAAAGCCACTTATTAAGAAAAACCTTCTCCCTGATTTACTACTCATTTGCATGAAAATCCCCTCCTATCAAAGCAAATATTATTCTTCATCTTCTAAAAGAAAAACTCTTTCCACAATTGTGTTAAAACAACGTGCAATTTGAATAGCGAGAGGCAGCGAAGGATTGTAACGCCCCTTTTCAATCGAAATAATTGTCTGTCGCGATACACCCAACATTTCTGCCATTTGTTCCTGAGAAATTCCATTCTCTTGCCTTAATTGTTTCATTCGGTTTTTCATTAAGAAATCATTCCTCTCTATATATCATTATAATGTAAAGGAAACTTTACTGTAAAGGATGCTTTACATAAAAAAACACATCTTATAGATGTGCTTTTTGCAAACTATATTTTTTAAACTTTTCTTCCCCGTTAATTCAAAAAGGAAAAATGACCGCCGCAGCGATCATTATCCTGAACAAAAACACCCAATAGTTTAAGTAGTAAGATCATTCTTCTTTATCAAAACCAAGATGAATAGAATCCGCAATCCTTTCATAGCCTATTTCCCTATAAATCTTATTCGATGTCGGATTCATCATATCTGTGTATAGAACACAAAACTCGAAGTCTTTGAGTAGTTCTCTTGAAATCGCCGTAACAAGCGTCCGAGCATATCCCTTTTTACGCTCCTCCTTTGGAGTAAAAACAAAACTAACCGTAACACCTTTCTTTGTCGGACGTGACTTCTTCATCATCGACACAATCTTACCTTTATCCTCCCAAAGAAAAACCTCTCGTTCCTTTAAAAACATGGCAACACGTTTTTTCACGTCTTCGATTGGCGAAATCGGCAATCCAGTATCTCTTTCAAATAAGTTGAACCACTTCTCGATAAGTGAAGAATCACTTTCTTCTGCATAGCGCCACGTACCCGGACTATGTTCAAGATTTTCATTTACCTTATTTAATCGATACAAACCCTGATCCATAAGCAGTCGATGAGTTCTACTTGTTTTGATTTTCCATTTCTCCGCGACTTTGTATGCCCACGGTTTTAAACTGATGATGGATTGAAAGTTAACTTCAAGTTCGACCATTTTTTCTATAAAAACATCGATTATTTCTTCTAAACGTGTTTCATCAACAAAAATTAGATTTAATGGATGCGGGGGTGTCATTTGGAAAAGAGCTAATACTCTTCCATCCTCCTCAATTGTCGCCATAAATGGATTCTCATAATGACCAGCTTTAATTGCTTGCAGTATACCCCAAAAAAGACTGAATACATCCTCCTTTTCCGATAGTATTGGTTCTATCTTTCTCTCAAAGTCATGAGCATTATCATAAACTATAAATTTCATTATTTATCTCTCCCCAAAATTGGATACATTACTATTTCTATATTTAATTTTATTTTACCTTTATTGAAATGCTAAAACATACATCACAGAAAAAAAGACCTTTGTTAAGGTCTCAGTTGTCGAGAAAATCTCGACAGCCTTTAATATCTTTAACAATGACAAATCCTACTGGCTGACAAACGATTTGTCTTCAAGACCCCGGATGAAGGACAAATCCTACTGGCTGAAACAAACGATTTGTCCTCAAGACACAGGATGAAGGACAAATCCT
>NZ_JAWVNQ010000030.1:0-3610 GCF_046591715.1 Neobacillus niacini
TCCAAGAAAGTTGATATAGCTCATTTGTTACGTTGGCTTAGCTTTTTTAAAAAGCTAAAAAATTGTTTGTTGACGTTCTTGTTTGTTTAGTTTTCAAAGAACAAGATTGCTAGATTTTAAAAAGTGACGTTAAATATAATAACAGGATAACATGAATAATGTCAACATGTTTTTCTGTTTTTCACCGTTCCTCTGAAGGGAACTTTTATATATTATCACCTATAAACCATTCAGTTCAATAGTAATATTATCCAATTTGACCTATTCTAATTTTGACTCTATCTAAATAAAAGAACTATTGCGGCTGCAACAGTTCTTCTCATTTTCATTTCATTCTCCTTGAGCACCATTCGGTGTTCCTCTGCGTACATGGTCATCCTCAAAATTGTTTTTGCGAGCTTTTTCAACTTTATCATTCAGCAATTGTTTTTGGTCAACGTCTGATGAAGGGGTAAACTTTTTCTTAGACATCTAAATCCTCCTATAAAATCAGTTTTTCCCCTCTTATTTTGCATTCTTTTTCTGATATTAATCATAATTAAGAGCAAATATAGTTCAACTTATATAATAAAACCAATCGCCGCTGCTAAGACACTCGCAATTAATGACGATAATACATATATACCTGCCAATTCTTTTTTCTTGGATTGCAATAAGCTTAGCGTTTCAAAACCAAAAGTCGAGAAAGTCGTATAGGCGCCACAAAATCCAACTCCTGCTAGAAACCAAAACCATTCACTAATATCATTCGATAAACGAAGATTCACAAGTAGTCCTAACAGAAAAGAACCCGATATATTAATTAACCAAGTAGCCAATGGAAATGGCTCCGATTTCATTTTTGTATTCACCCATAGACCCAATAAATATCTAACAGCTGCACCTAATGAACCGCCTAGACCAATTAACCAAATCAAATTGTTTCTCCTTTTTTTCTACGAATGCGTGCCAATCTGAAACCTATGTATGAGAACAGTAATCCGAAAATGATACTCGTTAGTACATAAAAGACAGCCATTATTATATGTCCATTTGAAAATAAGAGAATTGTTTCTATTGAAAGTGTGGAAAATGTAGTGAATGAACCGATAAACCCCGTTCCAATAAATAGGGATAATTCTGGACGAATGATCTTCCACGTAGATAAAAAAGTTAAAAACCAGCTTAGGCAGAAACAGCCGAAAAGATTAATGGAGAGAGTGCCAAGAGGAAATCCATTATCGTTCTGGATCCATTCTCCAATGCTATACCTAGTTATAGCTCCTAAAAATCCACCCATCATAACGATAAAAAGTCTCAATTCATTGAGCCTTCTTTCAAATTCTGATTAAACCTCAATCCCTCTCTAACAACCCAAGCCTGATGTTTATGATACAGTAATTCATCCACACTCCTCACTGGTATCCACTTAAGGGAATGGTCATCTTCTAGAGGATCAGACACCTTTTTACATAATTGGGCTAAATAAAAGGTACCCTCGTTTGCAATACATTCATTCTCAGACGTAATAAAAAATTGCTTCGCATTCCCAATAAAATGATTAATCTCTGCACTAAAACCTGTCTCTTCTAATAATTCTCTTCTAAGGCATTCGGAATGATCTTCATTCCCTTCAATTCCACCACCAGGAAGCCAAAAATAACCATCAGGGGTTTGAACCGTAACAACCTCATCTATTGTATCGTTAACAATAATGGCATAGACTGCCTCCCGCGGTCTATACACAAAACCCTCTTTTTTTGTTCCGAAAATTTTTCCCAATGAATTCACCAGCCACACGTTATTCTACACATCTTATGTCAAGACAAATAAAGATAATATCGAATTATACCATATTTTTCTTTTTTAAATTATTTTTGTCTATTTTTGGACGAAATGTGCAGGAATCTTAAGAACCCACTGCATATCCTGATAATGGATATTTCAAATTAAAGGAGTGATTAATCATGAGTGATTCAAATCAAAACCCATTATTTACAGGTAAAATTATTGATTTACTTGTTAGTGATATATTAAGAAAGAATGGTATTAATATAGAAAAAGGAAAAACCAATTTATCACCAGAACAGAAACAATTAATAAAAGATTTAGTAAATGATCTTTCCCAGCAAGTGGATGCATTCGTTAGTAAAGAAAATCCAACAAAAAATGCTGACGACTCGAAATAAATTATCCTAAAAGAACGCTAGATTAGGCGTTCTTTTCATTTTTTATAAAACAAATAAAATAATCAAATACACACAAACACATTATTGGACAACTCCATATATTATATTGAAAACAAAACTTAAACAAAGGAGTGTAAAAAACAATGCCATCCAACAATAAGAAGGAAAAAAATGATAAAAAGTATCGGAAGGATGAATCTTCAGATATGTTTTTTGAGGACAAGCCGGTTGCAGAACAAACTTACGAGGAAGCTCCGCAATTTGCTTATGTCTATCATGATCCAGCAGTTTTCCAAGATGCTCACACTTATCAAGCACCTGAGCATCATTCAAGTAATCATATTGATGCAGATGTACTACAAGATGCAGACCAAGTTTCCCTAATGGAACAAGATTCTGAGGAACTAATCTTTATTAAAGACTCCTGCAACATCAATGTTCACACTACTGATACTCAAGCAGCTGTTTCTCTCCAAATTGCGCTGCAGCTTGCTATCGCATTAGTTCTCCGTGTTACCATTCTTGATTCAGACCAAGGTCAAAGTGTTGCGGAAGATCTTCTACAATATTTCGAATCAGAACAAAATAACTTCCAAAAAATTAGTATCGAAAATTCCAAAGATATCAATATCAAAACAACTGATACAGACGTTGCAGCTAACATCCAAGCATTACTACAAGTATTGTTGACATTAGTAGCAAAAATTGACATCGCATAAAAATAAATAATAAGAGGTGAAAATAAAATGCAAGAAAAAAAATGGAAAGCTTTAGATTCATGTGATACTAAAGGTAACGACGCAGACGTTATGCAAGAAGCAGATCAATTTGTATCCAATAAACAACAGTCTTTTGAGTGGATCATCATTAAGGATTCTGAAGGAATTGAAGTTCATACTACTGATACGCAAGTAGCATTATCTTTACAGGCCGCTATTCAAGTTGCAATAGCTATTGTAATTAGTATAACTATCGGTGATACTGACAAAGGTAAAGCTGTTGTTCAAGATCTTAAACAATTATTTAAGAATAAACAAAAGAACTCTCAAAAAACAGTTATTCATGGTTCTAAAAACATCTGTGTTACTACAACAGATACTCAAGTTTCTGTGAATATCCAAGCGCTTCTGCAAATCCTTGTAACAATCGTTGCTAAATTAGACGTTCTATAATACTAAACGCCAAATTTAGTAAAGGAGAACATAATAATATGTTTCTCCTTTCTCATTGGCTAAGTCGCTATAATACATTCTTAAGAACTTAGCAGTGCCTTTTACTCATATTAAAAAAAAGAACAACCCTCAAAGGGTTGTTCTTTTTTTTGCCTGGCAACGTCCTACTCTCACAGGAACTTTCGTTCCAACTACCATCGGCGCTGAGAAGCTTAACTTCCGTGTTCGGTATGGGAACGGGTGTGACCTTCTCGCCATTATTACCAGACT
>NZ_JAWVNQ010000031.1:0-2181 GCF_046591715.1 Neobacillus niacini
TCTTTTTGTGCGACGGGCAGTCGCATAGAGTGTTGACTCAGTCAACACTCTTCTTTTCATTATCTGAAAAGAGACGTCATTTCGATGAAACGACTTGGAGAAGATAATGAATTTGAATCCCAGATGGTGAAAATCCATACCCAAGGAGACTGACCTAGCTTGGGAAGCTTAATCTAGGGCAACACCGTGAGGTGTTGTCTGAAGGAGATGCGGAAAGTCGAGAGACCCGTAGGCGAATATGTAGACCCTAATGCAATAAGTGTGAAGCACAGCGGCGAGATAAGTTGGCGACTTTTCGAAAAGTGAGGAAGCCCACTCAGGAGGCATTTTTCTTTAGAAGTCAGAACGGGAAAATGTGACTTATAGCGTGATGGTGCAGGGTATGCTTATAAGGGAAATGCGATGACCCCGTGAGGACTCCACCTTACCGAACAGGCAGGGTTCTAGTCTATAAGGGTAATCCGAAGTGACGAAGAACTGGTGGAGTAGTCAGACATTCTCATAGTACGGAAGTAACTAGATGACCAGAACATCAAGTGAACGGAAGGGGAATGACCTATGGCTCCAAGTCATGGACAAGATGTAATGCCAACAATCATGTTACTGCGGTAAAACCGTTTGAATGTACATCAAGGAAAGGCGTGGAATATGCAATGAATCAAGAGTGGAAATTTAAACTACACAGCGTCTATGGACAAATATTGTTCGACCGAAAACTAACCCAAAGCTTCGAACAAGTAAAAGCGAACAAAGGAGCAGGAGGGATAGACGGAGAAACGATAGAAAGCTATGACGCTAAACTAGAAGAAAACATCATGACACTTCTAGGAAAATTAAGGTTGAAGACCTATCAAGCTCAGCCAGTTAGGAGAGTATACATTCCGAAGAAGAACGGAAAGAAACGTCCACTGGGAATTCCAACAATTGAAGACCGCATTGTCCAACAAAGTGTGGTGAATGTGCTTCAGCCAAAATTTGAAGATAATCTATTTCATAACTGGTCAGTAGGTTATAGACCAAATCGTGGAGTTCAAAGAGCTTTACAAATAATCCTTTGGAATATTGAACAGGGGTACAATCATATTTACGACTGTGACATAAAAGGATTCTTTGACAATATACCCCATAAGAAACTCAATGGAGTTCTTAAGAAGTATGTTTCGGACCGTACGGTCCTAGGCTTGATTGAACAATGGCTTAAAGCTGGGCACATGGAAGAAGGAAAACTTATTCACTCGGATTATGGAACACCTCAGGGCGGTGTAATTTCACCACTTTTGGCAAATGTATACTTAAATGAAATGGATTGGGAATGGGACTTGAATAATATTCGTTTTGTCCGCTATGCAGACGACTTTCTGCTCTTTGCAAAATCAAAAGAGGACATTAAGAAAGCTGCTTCTATCACTAAGGATAAGTTGAATGAACTTGGACTAGAAATTTCTAAGGAGAAGACAAAAATCATTGACTTTAAGAAAGATGATTTTGATTTCCTAGGCTTTACCTTCCATCATTGGAGAGGAGGAAAGAAAGATAGAAAGCCTGTCTTTCATGTAACTCCTAAAGAAGATTCAATCAAAGATTTTCGACTTAAGATAAAGGATAAGACCCGCAAAACACTCACGCTAAGTAAAGAAGAGTGGATTGAGCGTGTGAACCCAATTATCAGAGGGAAAGTCAATTACTACCTTACAATTGTTAAAGCGATAAAAGAAAATATAAAGTTAGGTAGTACAAACCACTGTATTACAAGATGGGTTCGAAGAACCCTTACCTCTCTAGATGGTTATATAAGAAGAAGGTTAAGGGTGGCTTTTATTCATAAACATCCTACTCAAAGAAAAGAGAAAAAGATGCGAAGTCTCTGGAATAAAGCCTTCTTTCTCAAAATTAATCTGATTCCTACATACTGGCTTTATTTAAATAAGGCATATGGGTACACAAAGGAACAGTATCTAAATGAGATGTCCAGTAAGGCAAAAAGTGACCTCAAGAATAAAATCAAGCGTGCAAAAGCAAAAGGTGAGGAGTATTATACACCTCACCGCCTCCAAAAGATGCAAAATGCCTGGAATGCATTCTCTTGATAGAAGTTGTAACATATTGGTAAGCCGTATGCCTTAGTAGGGCACGTACGGTTTGATAAGGGGGAAGCCTTGAGAGAGGTTTCCCTACTTTATT
>NZ_JAWVNQ010000032.1:0-1943 GCF_046591715.1 Neobacillus niacini
TCAGGCTGTCGAGAAACTCTCGGCAGCCTTTTATTTTGATCTTTTCATTTAGAATGTTGTTTTGTGTATTCAAATGGACCGTTCCTTTCCGCTACAGGTGCTTGCTTTCCGCGGGGAGGAAGTCGAGCCTCCTCGACGCTGCGCGTCTGTGGGGTCTCGACCTTTCCTCTACATCCCGCAGGAGTCAAGCACCTTTCGCTCCAATCCACTCTGTGCTTTCATATTGATAAAAGCACCAATCTATTAGAAAGAGCCTTTATTTCTCAATAACTTTAACGATTCACCGCGTTAATTTGGTATAATATTATTAATATTAATAGGACGGTGGATTAAATGTATAAGCCCAAAAAAGAGATACAAAATGAAGCGGAATTTGTATTTATTGATGATTTAGTGCCTCAAGATCACCTGTTAAGGAAGGTGGACAAATATATCGACTTTTCATTTATTGGTGAGAAGGTCCGTCCTTTTTACTCTGAAAATAACGGGCGTCCTTCGGACCCCATTCAACTTTTTAAGATGATGTTTATCGGATATTTTTTTGGCATTCGTTCTGAACGCCAATTAGAACGCGAAATTCAGACAAATGTTGCTTATCGATGGTTCTTAGGACTAAAGCTAAACGATCCTGTGCCCCATCATTCGACTATCAGTTGGAATCGGCGAACCCGTTTTAAAGATACAAACATATTTCAAGAGGTTTTTGATGAAATTGTATTCCAAGCGCTTCATCACAAGATGGTAGGAGGAAGAGTTTTATTTTCAGATTCCACTCACCTAAAAGCGAACGCAAACAAACATAAATTCACTAGAGTTGAAGTGGAAGTTGAAACACGCGAATATGTAGAAGATTTAAACAAAGCAATTGAGGAAGATCGGAAAAATCATGGAAAAAAGCTCTAAATGAAAAGGAGGAGGTGAACGAGAAAAAGGAAATACGCCAAAGCACGACTGATCCTGAATGTGGGTTCATGTCTCGAGAGAATAAACAGGAAATGTTTTGTTATCTTGATCATCGAACTACTGACATGATGTTCAACATCATAACTGATGCGTTTGTAACACCAGGAAATGTTCATGATTCTGTCCCTTATCTATCAAGGTTAGACCGTCAGGTCGAGCGTTTTGGATTTAAAGTAGAGGCTGTGGCACTTGATTCAGGTTACTTAACAAATCCGATTTGTAAGGGACTTAATGACCGTAATATTTTTGGAGTTATTGCTCATAGAAGATTTCAACCCACTAAAGGATTATTTCCTAAATGGAAATTTACATATGATAAAGAACGAGATTTATATGTTTGTCCAAATGGCCAGGAACTACAATATCGTACAACTTCAAGAGAAGGTTATCGGGAATATAAGTCAGACCCTAAAAAGTGTACCAACTGCCCACTCCTGCCGGAGTGTACTAAATCTCAAAATAAAACAAAAGTCGTTACTAGACATGTATGGGAGGAACATAAGGAGAAGGTTCGACTTAACCGACTTTCAAAGTCAGGTAATACACTTTATAAATTTAGAAAAGAAAAAGTAGAGCGAAGCTTCGCAGATTCAAAAGAACTGCATGGGCTTCGCTATTGTAGGTTACGGGGATTGCACAATGCGAGTGAGCAAGTATTACTCACCGCAGCATGCCAAAATATGAAAAAGATTGCCACGCACTTAGCTAGATTGGAAAAAGGTGTGTGGCAATCTTCAGGTTAATTCTCCCCTGTTGATTGTAGCGGAAGGTGCGAAGACTCCTGCGGGAGTACGGGGCTGGGGAGACCCCGCAGGCGCTTAAGCGCCGAGGAGGCTCCCCGGCACGCCCGCGGAAAGCGAAGCACCTGGAGCGGAAATCAACAGGCCAGTGTGCAGGGACATATCTTATGATTTTTTAAATGGGGAGAGTCAGACAAAATTAAAAATTGTCGAGAAAAGTAACCTTTCTCGACAATCTGA
>NZ_JAWVNQ010000033.1:0-1500 GCF_046591715.1 Neobacillus niacini
AGAGAACGTCTAATATTTTGTGTAAATGGTTATACTTGCCAATTAAGGAGATGATCGTTTATGCAAAACTTTAGAGATATGACCATTAGAGAATTAGCCAGGCAATGTGAAACTGTCGATGATATTCAAGTTATGATTAGAGATCTATTCAAGGAAACCTTACAACAGGTTTTTGAGGCCGAGATTGAGGAACACCTCGGATACTCCAAACACGATGTTATTGGGAATAACACAGGAAATAGTCGAAACGGTTATAGTAAAAAAACCATTAAATCTAAACTGGGGGAAACAGTAGTTAAGATTCCTAGGGATAGAAAAGGTGAATATGAACCTCAAATTATTAAAAAGTACGAGACATCTATTAACGGACTAGAGGATCAAATTATTGCCCTTTATTCCAAAGGAATGTCTACCCGTGACATTGAAGGACACATGAAGGATATCTACGGAATTAATGTTTCCCCTTCGTTGGTTAGTAAGGTGACTGATAAGATTTTACCGCTGGTTTATGAGTGGCAGTCCCGTCTTCTAGACCCTGTTTATCCAATTGTGTTTTTGGATGCGATTCACTTTAAAGTTAAGCATGAAAACCGGATTATTAATAAAGCTGCCTATACGGTGTTAGGTATCAACACCGATGGTGTTAAGGATATTTTAGGTATTTGGATTGGCGAAAATGAAAGTGCTAGCTTTTGGCTAAACGTTTGCCAGGAATTAAAAAGCCGTGGGGTCCAAGACATCCTAATAGCCTGTAAAGACGGGCTTAATGGGTTCTCTGATGCCATTAATGCAACTTTCCCAAAAACTGATATTCAATTGTGTGTGATTCATCAGCTACGAAATAATATGAAGTATGTTCCTTCTAAAAACCGTAAAGAGGTAATTGATGACTTAAAGAAAGTTTATAAGGCATTTACATTGGAACAGGCTGAAATGGCCTTTAGCGAATTCAAAGAAAAGTGGGGCCAAAAACATCCATCAGTGGTTAAATCTTGGGAATCTAACTGGTTGGAGTTAACAGCCTTTTTCACCTACCCTGTTGAAATTAGAAAGTTAATCTATACAACAAATACCATTGAAGCCTTCCATAGGCAACTAAGAAAGGTCACAAAAACAAAGACTGCTTACCCAACCGACAATGCTCTTAGAAAGATAGTTTATCTGGCCACGATTGGTGTAACTGACACTTGGACTAATGCAATACCAGGTTGGCTAGAATGTAGACAACAGTTTGAAATCATGTTTGGTGAGCGTCTGGGGAAATATGTATAAGTTTGTTGTTTTAGTAGTAGGGCTGCGCCCTAGGGTTTATTGCTTGTGTTCTCCCAAAAAGGGAAAAAGAGAGGTGAAAACACCTCCCCTTTTTGTACAGAACCTTACTAGGTGCTCGGGTTGCTCCCCAGCATTGCCCTATCCCCCTAGTAAGTAAGAGCACTATGGTTTAAGTGTAGTCAAAATTACTATTAATAAATCATTTACACAAAATAATTTACATTCCCT
>NZ_JAWVNQ010000034.1:0-1440 GCF_046591715.1 Neobacillus niacini
TATGTCAAATATACATGATCATCCGACTTATCCCCTTAACATTTTTCGAGCGTTACTTCCATGGGTTTTAATCTCCATATCCAGTCAAGGGTGTCAAAGGTGGTTTTTCCTTTGATAGCCTTGACTGGATATGGAATAATCCATAAATGGAAGTACGTTGAAAACTAAACAACTACTTTTTAATAGATTTCTGCTTTGAATAATTGGTCTCTTGATATTGCATTAGGACAGCTCCAACTAAACGAAAGGCAGATTGTGTATTAGGGTAAATACGAATTACCTTTTCTCTCCTTCGGACTTCCTGATTTAATCGCTCAAGTGAATTCGTACTACGGATATGACAACGGATATCTTCTGGGTATTCCATGTATTGTATGGTATCTTCGAAGCCTTCATCTAATATTTTCAGAGCTTGTTCGTATTTAGGATTATCTCCAAACTGACTTATCAGTTCACCTTTAAAATTCCGCATATCCTCAATTGTGACCGCTTCAAAAATACGCTTAATCATCATTCGTATTTCCGCCGAGTCCTTTTTTGGAAGTTTTTCAAAGATATTACGTTTAAAATGGACGTTACACCTTTGCCAGCTAGTCCCAATAAATTCACGTTGAATCGCCTTTTGAAGCCCTTGATGAGCATCTGAAATGACTAGCTTTGGGGATTGAAGCCCACGTGATTTTAGCTGTTGGAGAAAGCGAGTCCAACTATCAAAACTCTCAGCATGATCTACACTTAACCCAAGAATTTCACGTTTTTTGCTTTCAGTGATAGCGGTGGCTATATAAACAGCCTTTGAGACGACACGATGATGTTCACGCACTTTTATATACATTGCATCTACGAAAATAAAAGGATAATACCTTATATTTAAGGGCCGTTTGGCCCATTCGTTAATAATAGGATCAAGTTTCTGAGTAAGTGAAGAAACAAACGATTTTGATTTACTTTCACCACAAAGTTGTTCCACAATATTTGTAACTTTGCGTGTAGAAACACCATTGATAACCATCTCTAGCATAGAGAGTACTAATGCCTGGTCACAACGTGCATATTTTTCAAAAACTGAAGGTGAAAACTCACCATTTCGAGTTCTTGGAACCTTAAGCTTTATTTTACCGATACTCATCGTTAAATCACGTTCATAATAACCATTTCGGTAATCACGACGCTCATCAGAGCGTTCATATGCAGCAGCGTGTAAATAATCATTTCTCTCTTTTTCCATGTACTCATTCAAAACCAGAACAACAGCAGATTTAACAACGTTGTCTATATTTGAATTTATTACTGAGTCTTTTAAAAGTTCCATATCTAGGCTAAACTGTAAGTGGGTCATTTTTATTCCTCTTTTCTATGTTTATCGTGGTTGTTAAACATTGTAGCCAAGAAGGATAAAAATGACCCCTTTTCTTTTTACACAATTATACGGACTTAATC
>NZ_JAWVNQ010000035.1:0-1398 GCF_046591715.1 Neobacillus niacini
TGAGGTTAGTCTTAAAAGTGGACACGTAAAAATGAGATTTAGTTTATAATACAATCATCATATAGAAGGACGTGTTCACTTTGGGTAAACATTTTGATAAAGAGTACAAGGATTACGTTTCGAAATTAATTGTTGAGGAAGGACGAAAAGCATCTGATGTTGCACGTGAATTAGAAATTTCACCTAAGACGATAAGCGGCTGGGTTTCCGCTTATAGGATGAAAAATAATGCTGGGAAGACTAATGAGACTTATATTACACCTACCGAGCTTGAGAAATTAAAAAAACAGCATGAAAAAGAATTGGCAGATGCAAGAGAGGAAATAGAAATTCTAAAAAAGGCCATGCACATCTTCACCAAAAACCAAGCGTAGTTTATACCTTTATTGAAGCCCACTCAAATGAACACGCTATAGTGAAGATGTGCCAAGTATTAAAGGTTTCAACGAGTGGGTACTATAAATGGCTTAAAATGCAGTCAAGTCTCCCATCCGAAAAGGAAAAATATCGGAAAGAAATTCAGCAGAAAATTAGCAAGTCATTTCATGAGAGTTTTGGAACCTACGGCAGCCCCAGAGTACATGCCGATTTGATTGATTGGGGCTATATGATATCGCAAAAAACAGTAGCTCGAATCATGAGGGAAATGGGTTTAAGCGCTACACAAAGAGAAAAGTTTGTGGTTACAACAGACTCAGATCATGATTTAACTATTTATCCCAATATACTCAATCGTCAATTTAATGTAGAAGAACCTAATCAAGCTTGGGTTACAGATATCACATATATTTGGACGATTGAGGGTTGGGTATATTTGGCATCTGTAATGGATTTATTTTCGAGAAAAATAGTTGGTTGGAGTTTAGCAGACCATATGAGGAAAGAGTTAGCTATAGAAGCATTGAATATGGCGATTAGTCAAAGACAGCCTGGCAAGGAATTACTTCACCATTCAGACCGTGGGTCTCAGTATTGTTCTCATGATTATATTGATATTTTGAAAGAGAAAGAAATGAAAATCAGTATGAGT
Organism: Neobacillus niacini; assembly: GCF_046591715.1. GTDB lineage: Bacteria > Bacillota > Bacilli > Bacillales > Cytobacillaceae > Neobacillus > Neobacillus niacini_L. The sequence goes on from NZ_JAWVNQ010000035.1 coordinate 1,031, forward strand.
AAAAAAGGCGATCCTTATGATAATGCTTGTATCGAGTCGTTTCATGCCACAATTAAAAAAGATTTGATTTATCGAAGGCGAATTAAAACAAGGGCAGAAGCAATTAAGGCAGTAAATTATTATATTAGCAGCTTTTATAATGAAAAACGAAAACATTCAACATTAGGGAATTCCTCACCTAACCAATTTGAGAGAAAACACCTTGTACATAAATCCGAAATAATCTCATAAAGGGGACATTTGGTAGTAGAAATGGTCAGTCATGATTTCGACTGCCCATTTCTACTACCGTACCAAACGTAGTGCGGTAGGGATTTTGGTTTTAATAATCTCAAATTTTATTGTCCACTTTCTTGACAGAAGTCCAA
>NZ_JAWVNQ010000036.1:0-1201 GCF_046591715.1 Neobacillus niacini
TCCAAGAAAGTTGATATAGCTCATTTGTTACGTTGGCTTAGCTTTTATAAAAAGCTAAAAAAATTGTTTGTTGACGTTCTTGTTTGTTTAGTTTTCAAAGAGCAATATGTTGTCTTGTTGACGACTTTAATATCTTAACAAATGCACTATTGCATTGTCAACATATTATTTAATTAATATTTTATCGTAAAAGACTTTGGTGGAGCCTAGCGGGATCGAACCGCTGACCTCCTGCGTGCAAAGCAGGCGCTCTCCCAGCTGAGCTAAGGCCCCAAATTAAAAAAATTAAATGGTCGGGAAGACAGGATTCGAACCTGCGACCCCTTGGTCCCAAACCAAGTGCTCTACCAAGCTGAGCTACTTCCCGTAAAAAATGGCGCGCCCGAAAGGAGTCGAACCCATAACCTTCTGATCCGTAGTCAGACACTCTATCCAATTGAGCTACGGGCGCAAATATTGTTTTACTTGTTGTTATGAACAATCAAATGGTGCCGAGGACCGGAATCGAACCGGTACGGTAGTCACCTACCGCAGGATTTTAAGTCCTGTGCGTCTGCCAGTTCCGCCACCCCGGCAATTTTGGAGCGGAAGACGGGATTCGAACCCGCGACCCCCACCTTGGCAAGGTGGTGTTCTACCACTGAACTACTTCCGCGTAAAAATTGCAATAAAAAGTATAAATAAGTGCGGGTGAAGGGAGTCGAACCCCCACGCCTTGCGGCGCCAGATCCTAAGTCTGGTGCGTCTGCCAATTCCGCCACACCCGCATATTTAAAAATTACTTTGCTGCTAAAAACTATGGTGAGCCATGAAGGACTCGAACCTTCGACCCTCTGATTAAAAGTCAGATGCTCTACCAACTGAGCTAATGGCTCGTACAATTAGTTTATACATAACTACCTAGTTTTTTATGCTTAAAATCCCTTCGGGATTTCGCGCATGCTTCCACTGATGTAAATCAACGAAGCAAGAAGCATGGTGCCGGCGAGAGGACTTGAACCCCCAACCTACTGATTACAAGTCAGTTGCTCTACCAATTGAGCTACCCCGGCAAATAATGTAGATGTTTTTCTTGGTGAAATCTTGAAAGTTATTTTCACTAACGTGAAAAAACTATGGTGGAGGATGACGGGATCGAACCGCCGACCCTCTGCTTGTAAGGCAGATGCTCTCCCAGCTGAGCTAATCCTCCATGTATAAA
>NZ_JAWVNQ010000038.1:0-865 GCF_046591715.1 Neobacillus niacini
AAGGACATTAACTAGTTTGTCCAACATTCAATAAAAATATAAGTGGTGGAGGGGGACGGATTCGAACCGCCGAACCCGGAGGGAGCGGATTTACAGTCCGCCGCGTTTAGCCACTTCGCTACCCCTCCACTTTTTAAAAAAAGTGGTGCCGGCGAGAGGACTTGAACCCCCAACCTACTGATTACAAGTCAGTTGCTCTACCAATTGAGCTACCCCGGCGTGATGAATGTTTAGAAAATTATGGTGGAGGATGACGGGATCGAACCGCCGACCCTCTGCTTGTAAGGCAGATGCTCTCCCAGCTGAGCTAATCCTCCATTTTAAAACCAAACTGTGTTGAATAATAAGTGGTGACCCCTACGGGATTCGAACCCGTGTTACCTCCGTGAAAGGGAGGTGTCTTAACCACTTGACCAAGGGGCCATATCATTAAAAATAGGAAAGCTTCCAAGCGGGCTCGAACCGCTGACCTCTTCCTTACCATGGAAGTGCTCTACCTACTGAGCTATGGAAGCATAGCTAATTTTATTTAATAAAATGGCTCCGCAGGTAGGACTCGAACCTACGACCGATCGGTTAACAGCCGATAGCTCTACCACTGAGCTACTGCGGAACAATACAAGCCTGGCAACGTCCTACTCTCACAGGAACTTTCGTTCCAACTACCATCGGCGCTGAGAAGCTTAACTTCCGTGTTCGGTATGGGAACGGGTGTGACCTTCTCGCCATTATTGCCAGACCTATTTTTCTCAAAGACATTATTTATTATACTGCCTTTTTGAGATTTTTCAAGAGGTTTTTGAAATAATTTCATTCCCTCAAAACTAGATAATTTCAGAAGAAGTAATGTAAAACGAGAACGCAA
>NZ_JAWVNQ010000039.1:0-683 GCF_046591715.1 Neobacillus niacini
GCAAAGCTACTTCATCGAATAACTTCTTGCTGCCATGCGACGAGCTGAAGGATCACACCTTCGAATAAACTATGGCGCAGGAGCAATTTAAAAATAAGATTAATTGGAGCGGGTGATGAGAATCGAACTCACAACATCAGCTTGGAAGGCTGAGGTTTTACCACTAAACTACACCCGCATATAAAATTTGAATGGTCGGGAAGACAGGATTCGAACCTGCGACCCCTTGGTCCCAAACCAAGTGCTCTACCAAGCTGAGCTACTTCCCGTAAATATGGCGCGCCCGAAAGGAGTCGAACCCATAACCTTCTGATCCGTAGTCAGACACTCTATCCAATTGAGCTACGGGCGCAAACTTTCAAAGTCAACTTTTATATTGTATCAAAACGAATTTGATATGTCAACATCTTTTTTGGTGCGGCCGAGAGGACTTGAACCTCCACGGGGTTGCCCCCACTAGGCCCTCAACCTAGCGCGTCTGCCATTCCGCCACGACCGCATATTTTAGCGACATTTATAATCATAACAGATTATCAACATGTTTTCAATAGTTAATAATTGGTGCGGGTGAAGGGAGTCGAACCCCCACGCCTTGCGGCGCCAGATCCTAAGTCTGGTGCGTCTGCCAATTCCGCCACACCCGCATATATAGTAGATTATTTTGCTTTTCACAAAAAATCTAA
>NZ_JAWVNQ010000040.1:0-635 GCF_046591715.1 Neobacillus niacini
CCACCTCTGACCTATCAACCTGATCATCTTTCAGGGTTCTTACTAGCTTGACGCTATGGGAAATCTCATCTTGAGGGGGGCTTCATGCTTAGATGCTTTCAGCACTTATCCCGTCCGCACATAGCTACCCAGCGATGCCTTTGGCAAGACAACTGGTACACCAGCGGTGCGTCCATCCCGGTCCTCTCGTACTAAGGACAGCTCCTCTCAAATTTCCTGCGCCCACGACGGATAGGGACCGAACTGTCTCACGACGTTCTGAACCCAGCTCGCGTACCGCTTTAATGGGCGAACAGCCCAACCCTTGGGACCGACTACAGCCCCAGGATGCGATGAGCCGACATCGAGGTGCCAAACCTCCCCGTCGATGTGGACTCTTGGGGGAGATAAGCCTGTTATCCCCGGGGTAGCTTTTATCCGTTGAGCGATGGCCCTTCCATGCGGAACCACCGGATCACTAAGCCCGACTTTCGTCCCTGCTCGACTTGTAGGTCTCGCAGTCAAGCTCCCTTGTGCCTTTACACTCTGCGAATGATTTCCAACCATTCTGAGGGAACCTTTGGGCGCCTCCGTTACTCTTTAGGAGGCGACCGCCCCAGTCAAACTGCCCACCTGACACTGTCTCCCACCCCGAT
>NZ_JAWVNQ010000041.1:0-570 GCF_046591715.1 Neobacillus niacini
TTTCACTCCCCTTCCGGGGTGCTTTTCACCTTTCCCTCACGGTACTGGTTCACTATCGGTCACTAGGGAGTATTTAGCCTTGGGAGATGGTCCTCCCAGCTTCCGACCGGATTTCACGTGTCCGGCCGTACTCAGGATCCACTCAGGAGGGAACGAAGTTTCAACTACAGGGTTTTTACCTTCTATGACGGGCCTTTCCAGACCGCTTCATCTACCCCGTTCCTTTGTAACTCCATGTAGAGTGTCCTACAACCCCAAGAGGCAAGCCTCTTGGTTTGGGCTATGTCCCGTTTCGCTCGCCGCTACTCAGGGAATCGCGTTTGCTTTCTCTTCCTCCGGGTACTTAGATGTTTCAGTTCCCCGGGTCTGCCTTCAATACCCTATGTATTCAGGTAAAGATACTGTTCCATTACGAACAGTGGGTTCCCCCATTCGGAAATCTCCGGATCAAAGCTTACTTACAGCTCCCCGAAGCATATCGGTGTTAGTCCCGTCCTTCATCGGCTCCTAGTGCCAAGGCATCCACCGTGCGCCCTTTCTAACTTAACCTAAAAGGTTATTTTCTTCTTA
>NZ_JAWVNQ010000042.1:0-535 GCF_046591715.1 Neobacillus niacini
GCTCCGGTTTCTCAGGCTCCTACCTATCCTGTACAAGCTGTACCAAAATTCAATATCAGGCTACAGTAAAGCTCCACGGGGTCTTTCCGTCCTGTCGCGGGTAACCTGCATCTTCACAGGTACTATAATTTCACCGAGTCTCTCGTTGAGACAGTGCCCAGATCGTTACGCCTTTCGTGCGGGTCGGAACTTACCCGACAAGGAATTTCGCTACCTTAGGACCGTTATAGTTACGGCCGCCGTTTACTGGGGCTTCGATTCAGAGCTTCGCGTGAGCTAACCCCTCCTCTTAACCTTCCAGCACCGGGCAGGCGTCAGCCCCTATACTTCGCCTTGCGGCTTCGCAGAGACCTGTGTTTTTGCTAAACAGTCGCCTGGGCCTATTCACTGCGGCTCTTCGAGGCTATTCACCTCAAAAAGCACCCCTTCTCCCGAAGTTACGGGGTCATTTTGCCGAGTTCCTTAACGAGAGTTCTCTCGCTCACCTTAGGATTCTCTCCTCGCCTACCTGTGTCGGTTTGCGGTACGGGCACCT
>NZ_JAWVNQ010000044.1:0-423 GCF_046591715.1 Neobacillus niacini
GGACTGCATTATCCTTAGAAAGGAGGTGATCCAGCCGCACCTTCCGATACGGCTACCTTGTTACGACTTCACCCCAATCATCTGTCCCACCTTAGGCGGCTGGCTCCTTACGGTTACCCCACCGACTTCGGGTGTTACAAACTCTCGTGGTGTGACGGGCGGTGTGTACAAGGCCCGGGAACGTATTCACCGCGGCATGCTGATCCGCGATTACTAGCGATTCCGGCTTCATGCAGGCGAGTTGCAGCCTGCAATCCGAACTGAGAATGGTTTTATGGGATTGGCTAAACCTCGCGGTCTTGCAGCCCTTTGTACCATCCATTGTAGCACGTGTGTAGCCCAGGTCATAAGGGGCATGATGATTTGACGTCATCCCCACCTTCCTCCGGTTTGTCACCGGCAGTCTCCTTAGAGTGCCCAACT
>NZ_JAWVNQ010000045.1:0-315 GCF_046591715.1 Neobacillus niacini
TGTCAGTGGTAGGAGAGCGTTCTAAGGGCGTTGAAGCTAGACCGTAAGGACTGGTGGAGCGCTTAGAAGTGAGAATGCCGGTATGAGTAGCGAAAGATGGGTGAGAATCCCATCCACCGTATGCCTAAGGTTTCCTGAGGAAGGCTCGTCCTCTCAGGGTTAGTCGGGACCTAAGCCGAGGCCGAAAGGCGTAGGCGATGGACAACAGGTTGATATTCCTGTACCACCTCTTTATCGTTTGAGTGATGGGGGGACGCAGGAGGATAGGGTAAGCGCACTGTTGGATATGTGCGTGCAAGCAGTTAGGCTGGTAAG